>NZ_CM151078.1:410000-4725000 GCF_056480025.1 Stenotrophomonas sp. 109824_Sma
GAAACCGGGTGATCTAGTCATGCCCAGGGTGAAGGTGCGGTAACACGCACTGGAGGCCCGAACCCACTCCCGTTGCAAAGGTAGGGGATGAGGTGTGATTAGGAGTGAAAAGCTAATCGAACCCGGAGATAGCTGGTTCTCCTCGAAAGCTATTTAGGTAGCGCCTCATATGTATCCTCTCGGGGGTAGAGCACTGTTATGGCTAGGGGGTCATCGCGACTTACCAAACCATTGCAAACTCCGAATACCGAGACGGACTGTATGGGAGACACACGGCGGGTGCTAACGTCCGTCGTGAAAAGGGAAACAACCCAGACCCACAGCTAAGGTCCCAAATTCACTGCTAAGTGGAAAACCATGTGGAAAGGCACAGACAGCCAGGAGGTTGGCTTAGAAGCAGCCACCCTTTAAAGAAAGCGTAATAGCTCACTGGTCGAGTCGGTCTGCGGGGAAGATTTAACGGGGCTAAGCAGTGAACCGAAGCTTGGGGTGCATAACTTTGTTATGCGCGGTAGAGGAGCGTTCCGTAAGCCGTTGAAGGTGGATTGAGAAGTCTGCTGGAGGTATCGGAAGTGCGAATGCTGACATGAGTAACGATAATGCGGGTGAAAAACCCGCACGCCGAAAGCCCAAGGTTTCCTTGCGCAACGTTAATCGGCGCAGGGTGAGTCGGCCCCTAAGGCGAGGACGAAAGTCGTAGTCGATGGGAAGCAGGTTAATATTCCTGCACCTCGCGTAAGTGCGATGGAGGGACGGAGAAGGTTAGGTGTACCAGGCGTTGGTTGTCCTGGGGAAAGGCGGTAGGTTTGGATCTTTGGCAAATCCGGGATCCTTTAAGACCGAGCACCGAGACGAGCCTTTATGGCGAAGTCACTGATACCACGCTTCCAGGAAAAGCTCCTAAGCTTCAGCTTACGCAGACCGTACCGTAAACCGACACAGGTGGGTAGGATGAGAATTCTCAGGCGCTTGAGAGAACTCGGGTGAAGGAACTAGGCAACATGGCACCGTAACTTCGGGAGAAGGTGCACCCTTTTTGGTGGCTCGTGCGAGCTATAGCTGAAGAGGGTCGCAGTAACCAGGCCGCTGCGACTGTTTATCAAAAACACAGCACTCTGCAAACACGAAAGTGGACGTATAGGGTGTGACGCCTGCCCGGTGCTGGAAGGTTAATTGATGGGGTCAGCCGCAAGGCGAAGCTCTTGATCGAAGCCCCAGTAAACGGCGGCCGTAACTATAACGGTCCTAAGGTAGCGAAATTCCTTGTCGGGTAAGTTCCGACCTGCACGAATGGCGTAACGACAGCGGCGCTGTCTCCACCCGAGACTCAGTGAAATTGAAATCGCTGTGAAGATGCAGCGTTCCCGTGGCAAGACGGAAAGACCCCGTGAACCTTTACTATAGCTTTACACTGAACGTTGAGTTCGTCTGTGTAGGATAGGTGGGAGGCTATGAAACTGTGGCGCTAGCTGCAGCGGAGCCATCCTTGAAATACCACCCTGTCGTGCTTGACGTTCTAACCTGGGCCCATTATCTGGGTCGGGGACCGTGTATGGTGGGTAGTTTGACTGGGGCGGTCTCCTCCTAAAGAGTAACGGAGGAGCTCGAAGGTACGCTCAGCGCGGTCGGACATCGCGCACTGTGTGCAAAGGCATAAGCGTGCTTGACTGCAAGATCGACGGATCAAGCAGGTAGGAAACTAGGACTTAGTGATCCGGTGGTTCTGTATGGAAGGGCCATCGCTCAACGGATAAAAGGTACTCCGGGGATAACAGGCTGATACCGCCCAAGAGTTCATATCGACGGCGGTGTTTGGCACCTCGATGTCGGCTCATCACATCCTGGGGCTGTAGTCGGTCCCAAGGGTATGGCTGTTCGCCATTTAAAGTGGTACGCGAGCTGGGTTCAGAACGTCGTGAGACAGTTCGGTCCCTATCTGCCATGGGCGTTGGAGATTTGAGAGGGGCTGCTCCTAGTACGAGAGGACCGGAGTGGACGAACCTCTGGTGTTCCGGTTGTCACGCCAGTGGCATTGCCGGGTAGCTATGTTCGGAAGCGATAACCGCTGAAAGCATCTAAGCGGGAAGCGCGCCTCAAGATGAGATCTCCCGGGGCACAAGCCCCCTGAAGGAACCATGTAGACTACGTGGTTGATAGGTCAGGTGTGTAAGTACAGCAATGTATTGAGCTAACTGATACTAATGATCCGTGCGGCTTGACCATATAACCTCAAGTTGCCTTGGCTTTACGACAACGTCGTAAGAGCATCCAAGTGCACGCTACGTCACAAGAACTATGCGAGGCTGGCGCCTTGTCCCCCGGGACGAGTGCGACTCTCCAAAAGCCTCCCTGGTGAAATTAGCGCTGTGGAACCACCCGATCCCATCCCGAACTCGGAAGTGAAACGCAGCTGCGCCGATGGTAGTGTGGCTCAAGCCATGCGAGAGTAGGTCATCGCCAGGGTTTACACCCAAAACCCCGCTGCTCACGCAGCGGGGTTTTTCTTATTAAGTGAAGGCACTGCATTTTCCGGGTCCCTTCCGCCCCACGGGCAAGATCGCGAAGCTGGCGCTGCAAGCGCTGCTGCAACCGTCTCCCTGGTGAAATTAGCGCTGTGGAACCACCCGATCCCATCCCGAACTCGGAAGTGAAACGCAGCTGCGCCGATGGTAGTGTGGCTCAAGCCATGCGAGAGTAGGTCATCGCCAGGGTTTACACCCAAAACCCCGCTGCTCATGCAGCGGGGTTTTTCTTTGTGCGCAGGAAATGCGGGTGGTGGCGCCCGCTGGCTGGCGGATGAGTCGATGCACCCGCTGCCGTTTGCCGGCCAGCGGCCGGCACTACCAGTAGATCCACGCCACGCGTGGATGGGGCGCTCGCCGTGTAAAGAGGTGCCAACCAAGATTGGCACCCACCAATGGCAGCGCGCAAAAAAAGCGGCGCCCCGTGGGGCGCCGCTCTGCTCCAAACGATGTTCAGTCGAGCATGGCCCGACTTACTTGGCCGGGGCCTTGTCCTTCATCATCGCGTCGCGGGCCGCCTTGAACGGATTGCCTGCATACCAGTTCGGCCAACGATCGCCACCGGCCAGTTCCTTGCCCACGCCGTACATCAGCTGCAGGTCTTCGACGGTGCCGTCCAGCTTCCAGGTGGCCGCGTCGAACTCGTCCTTCGGGCCGTGGTAACGGTTGGCGCCGTAATCCGCCGCAGCCTTGCGGCCTGCTTCCACGCCACCCTCGCGCAGGTCTTCGCCGCCATCGGCGTACAGGGCCGGCACACCGGCCTTGGCGAAGTTGAAGTGATCGGAGCGGAAGTAGAAGCCGCTCTGCACCGAGGTCTCACCGTGCAGGGTACGGTCCTGGGCGGCGGCCAGCGGCTTGAGGATGTCCTCCAGCTCCGAGCTGCCGAAGCCGGTGACGGTCACGTCCTTGGCACGGCCGGCCACCGACATCGCATCAATGTTGATCACACCGGCGATCTTGTCCAGCGGGAAGGTCGGGTGGGCGACGTAGTACTTCGAACCCAGCAGGCCGGACTCTTCCAGGGTCACCGCCAGGAACACCACCGAACGCTCCGGCTTCGGTTCCTGGTGGGCCATGGCTTCGGCCACCTCGAGGATGCCGGCCACGCCGGTGGCGTTGTCGACTGCGCCGTTGTAGATGTTGTCGCCGGTCTCACCCTCATGCTTGCCCAGGTGGTCCCAGTGCGCCATGTACAGCACGGCTTCGTCAGCGCGCTTGCTGCCCGGCAGCACGCCGACCACGTTGCGCGACTGCTTCTGTGCGATCTGGCTCTTCAGGTCGACCGCAGCGGTGGCCTTCAGCGGCACCGGCTTGAAACCACGCTTGCTGGCGTCCTTGTAGGCCTGGGCGAGGTCCAGGCCGGCACCGGCGAACAGCGCCTTGGCGGCGTCGGCGCTCAGCCAGCCCTGCACCGGGATCCGGGCCTCCGGGTCATCCTTGGCGGGCAGGTCGTACTGCGGGCCGGCCCAGGAATTCTTCACCACGTCCCAACCGTAGGACGCGCCGGCAGTGTCGTGAACGATCAGTGCGGCAGCAGCACCCTTGCGGGCGGCCTCCTCGAACTTGTAGGTCCAGCGGCCGTAATAGGTCATGCGCTTGCCGTCGAACAGCTTCGCGTCATCAACATGGAAGCCCGGATCGTTGACGAACATGACGACCGTCTTGCCCTTCCAGTCCTGGCCGGCGTAATCGTTCCACTTCTGCTCCGGCGCATCGACGCCGTAGCCGACGAACACCAGGTCGCTGGCATCGACCTTCACCTCGGCCTGGCCGGTACGGGTACCGACCACCATGTCGGTGCCGAACTTCAGTTCGGTGGTCTTGCCGCCCTGGGTGATCGTCAGCACGGTCGATTCGTCGGCCGTAGTCTCGGTCATCGGCACGTCCTGGAACCAGCTGTCGCCGTTGCCGGGCTGCAGGCCGATGCGCTGCATCTGGTCGCGGATGTAGTTGACCGTCAGTTCTTCGCCCTTGCTGCCCGGGGCGCGGCCTTCGAACTCATCCGAAGCCAGGGTCTTGACCATCTCGGCGAAGTCTCCGGCGTTGATCTCCGGAGAGAATTGATGGGCGGCCGGCTTCGCGGCAGCGGTATCGGTGGCCGGCGTGGCTGCCGGGGTGTCTTCGCCTTTGCAGGCACTGAGCGCGGCCGCGGCGGCCAGGCACAGGAGGAGTTTGCGGGGCATCGTCGATTCCTGGAGAACAAAGGGCGGTCGCACCTCATGCGCGACCGGTAAACGCGAGTATCACCGAACCGGCAGGTTCGATGGATTCAGTCGGCTGGCGCGGTTTCGGTATCGAACGGGATCGGCTCGGCACCGGTGACCGGGCCGATGCGCGCGGTGCGATGCACGTACAGCACCACCTCGCGCTCGAACTGCAGCGGCCCACTGACCACCGCGTTGGGGCCGATGATCACGCGCGGCTTGCGGCTGGCGGTCAGCGAGACACTGAAGTTCGGCTTGCGCACATGCACGCTGCCGTTGACCTGCGAACCGATGCCGACGGTGATGTCACCGTTGACGGTCTCCACGTCCTTGCCGACGCGGCTTTCAACCAGGCCGATGCCGCCGTTCACGGTCTCGACGCCGCCTTCGATCTGGCTGCCGCGATCGGTGAAGATGCTGCCGTTGACGGTGCTGACGCCGCCGCTGGCGATCACTTCGCGACCCAGGCGGACACCGCCGTTGACCGTTTCGATCTTGCCGGTGCGCGCACGGTCGGCGACCTTCACCCCGCCGTTGACGGTGTCGATGCTGCCGGTCTCGACGCCTTCGCCGACGCGGATGCCGCCGTTGACGGTGTCCAGCTTGCCGTAGCGTTGACCCGGCTCGGCGCTGATGCTGCCGTTGACCTTGCTGATGTTCTCCTGGGCGCAGACCGGCCCGGTGACCAGCAGTACGCCCAACAGCAGCGGAATGGATAGAGTTTTCATGGGGACCTCGATGGATGTGCGGCTGGCAGGCCGCGTGCGGAGATGTCACCATTCCCCGGTACCCCCCGCAACTGCCTGAAGTCACTGGAAAGCCCTTGCGCGACAACGCCTTCCCATCACGCCGACATCACATCGCCGCCGTACGCGGCGGGCGTTGCCTGCTGCTGGGGCTGGTCCTGGCACTGGCCTTGCCGCTGCCCGGCGCCGCGCAGACCACCCGCGAGACCGAGCGCAAGCTGCAGAAACTGCGCACCGAGCTGAAGGGCGTGGCGCAGGAACGACGGCAGATCGAGGGGCAGCGTGGCCAGGCATCCCAGCAGCTGCGCGAGGCCGACGAGAAGGTGGCCCGCAGTGGCCGCGCCCTTGCGCGGACCGAGTCGGCCCTGCGCGAGCAGAACCAGGCGCTGGCCGAAGCCGAACAGCACCGCAGCACGCTGCAGGCCAACCTGGCCCAGCAGCACCGCGAACTGGCCGGGTTGCTGCGCGCGGCCTACCAGTTGGGCAATCATGCACCGTTGAAGCTGCTGCTGTCGCAGGACACGGTGGCTGATGCCAATCGTGCGCTGGCCTACCACCGCTACCTGCAGCGCGAACGTGCGCAGCGCATCACCACGCTCACCGCCGACCTGAAGGAACTGGAAGCGCTGCAGGCGCAGATCGCCGAGCGCAAGCAGAAGCTGCAGGGGGCGCAGCAGGACCAGAAGCAGCAGGCTGCGACGCTGGCGGCCGACCGCCGCGACCGCGCGCAGACCGTGGCCTCGCTGGACGAACGCTTCAAGGACCGGCGCGAGAAGGAACAGGCACTGGGGCAGGATGCCAAGGCGCTGGAAACGCTGCTGGCCAACCTGCGTGCCGCGGCCGCCCGGGCCGAAGCCGAGCGTCGCGCGGCGGCGCGTCGGGCCGCCGCCGAAAAGGCCGCTGCCGAGCGGGCCGCACGCCAGGCCGCCGCACAGGGCCGGCCACCGCCGCCGCCCACCAAGGTTCCGCCTGCGGTGGCATCGGCACCGGCACCGAAGGTCGGTGGCCTGGGCTGGCCGTTGTCCGGCAACCTGCTGGCCCGCTATGGCGGCAAGCTGCCCGATGGCCGTACCAGCAGCGGCGTGCTGATCGGCGCGCCGGCCGGCAGCACCGTCACGGCCGTGGCCGACGGCACCGTGGTGTTCTCCGACTGGATGACCGGCTACGGCATGATCCTGATCGTCGACCACGGCAATGGCTACATGAGCCTGTATGCCCACAACGACACCCTGCTGAAGGATGCCGGCGCACGGGTCAGCCGCGGTGATGCGGTGGCCAAGGTCGGCAATTCCGGTGGCCAGGGTGTCACCGCGCTGTACTTCGAGCTGCGCCGTGGCGGGCAGCCGGTCAACCCGGACAGCTGGCTGCAGCGGCGCTGAATCCAGGCCTGCCGGATGCGGGCCGGATTCAACGGGAATTTAGCTGTGCTTCGCGCATAATCGGTGCATGTGCCTTGGGCACGATGCCAACGTCGACAGGAGTGATCCATGCGCGCAGCCCGTACCGCCACCCTCTTGCTGGCCCTGTTGCCAGCGCTGTCCTGGGCGCAGCAGACCGCGCCCGCCCCGAGCCAGGAAACCAGCGGGCAGGCAGCGAACAGCGAGGAGGCGGTGACCTCGAAGGTGCCGCTGGAGGAAATCCGCCGTTTCGTGGCCGTGTACAACGCGGTGCGCGCCGCCTATGTCGACCCGGTCGATGACAAGAAGCTGATGCAGTCGGCCGTGCGTGGCCTGCTGCTCGATCTCGATCCGCACAGCACCTACTTCAACAAGGAAGACGCGCAGGCCTTCGACGAGCAGGCCAATGGTGCCTACGAGGGCATCGGCGTGGAGCTGCAGCAGCAGCCAGACAACGCCAGCATGAAGGTGATCTCGCCGATCGACGACACCCCGGCGGCCAAGGCCGGCATCCTCGCCGGTGACCTGATCATTGCCATCGACGGCAAGCCGATCAGCGCGATCGACGCCAGCGAGCCGCTGCGCGGCCCGGCCGGCAGCAAGGTGGTGCTGACCATCGTGCGCGAAGGCAAGCCGAAGCCGTTCGACGTGAGCCTGACCCGCCAGACCATCCGCGTGACCAGCGTGCGCAGCCGCCTGCTGGAGCCCGGCTATGGCTATATCCGCCTGAGCACCTTCCAGGCCGATACCGGTTCGGACTTCCAGAAGCACGTGCAGCAGCTGCAGAAGCAGTCCGGTGGCCAGCTCAAGGGCCTGGTGCTGGACCTGCGCAGCAACCCGGGTGGCCTGCTGACCGCCGCCGTGCAGGTGGCCGATGATCTGCTCGACAAGGGCAACATCGTCAGCACCCGCGGTCGCATCAGCATCAGCGATGCCCGTTTCGACGCGACCCCGGGTGATCTGCTGAAGGGCGCACCGGTGGTCGTGCTGACCGATGCCGGTTCGGCCAGCGCATCGGAAGTACTTGCCGGCGCACTGCGCGACAACAAGCGTGCGCGCGTGGTTGGCAGCCGTACCTTCGGCAAGGGCTCGGTGCAGACCGTGCTGCCGCTGGACAACGGTGATTCGGTGAAGCTGACCACCGCGCGCTATTACACGCCCAGCGGCAAGTCGATCCAGGCCACCGGCATCGTGCCGGACGTCGAACTGAAGCCCGTCGCCACGCCGGCCGAGGATGCACTGCCGGCCAGCCTGAGCGACTACAGCGAAGCGACCCTGCCGGGCCATCTGCGCGGCGACGACGAAGGCACCGAGGGCTACCACGCCGGTGCGGTGCTGCCGGGCGATGGCCCGATCAACGACGCGCTGGCCGAGCTGAAGAACCCGGGTTCGGTGGCTGCACGCTTGAAGGCCGAAGCGGCGAAAGCGGATGCGGCCAAGGCCGCGAAGGCCGCTGCGGCGAAGCCCGAAGCCAAGCCGGAGCCGAAGGTCGAACCGAAGGCGGACAGCACGCCGGAAGCCAAGCCCGCTCCGGTCCCGGCCAAGCCCTGATTCTGTAGAGTCGAGCCATGCTCGACTGATCTACGAACGAGCGGGTGAGCGAGGAGCCGGCCAGCGGCCGGCACTACCCAGTGTCAGAACCCGTGGCGCTTGCGCAGCCGGCGCGCGATCGCCGCGCGCACGTACACGCCATACAGCAGGCCGAACAGGAAGCCGCCGATGTGCGCCCACCAAGCCACCATGCCGAAGCTGGGGCCGATATGGGCGAACACCACCTGCAGCGCGGCCCAGACGCCGATGAGCAGGTAGGCCGGGGCGCGCACGAACTCCAGGAACAGGCCGAGCGGGATCACCACGCCCAGCCGCGCGCCCGGGAACAGGGCCAGGTAGGCGCCGATCAGCGCCGACACCGCGCCACTGGCGCCGATGATGATCTGGTCCGGGCTGCCCATGGTGTAGATCGCCACCAGGTTGGACACCGCGCCGCCCACCAGGAACAACAGCAGCAACCGCCAGGGCCCCAGCACCCGCTCGGCGGGCAGGCCGAAGATCAGCAGGAACACCAGGTTGCCCAGCAGGTGCGACCAGTCGGCGTGCAGGAACAGCGCGGTGAAAAGGCGCAGTACGCTGCCGTCCTGCAGGGTCGCCCACCAGTCCAGCGGGTGGGTCAGTCCGGTGGACAGGGCGCCCCAGTCCAGCCAGAGGCTGCCGCGGGCATCGTCCGGGCGCGAGATCGACCATAGGAATGCCAGCCACAATGACGCGAACAGCACGGGCGTGGCCCAGCGCAGGGCCGCCTTCTTGCGCGACGGGAGGGAGACGAACATGGGCATAAGCCTAGCGTGACGACGCCTGCGGCGGGGATTGTCCTGTTCAGCTTTTGAGACGAAAAAAGCGCAGGTGCTGTTATTGTTTCATTAACAGCTCTGGGTAATACTCGCATACGGCGTCGTATGTCGGGAGGGGAATCCGGCGCGCTCCGAAGGGCCCCAGGGCCGGCCGGGCGCAGGCGCACTCAGAGCAACATCACCGCTTACCGGAGAGAGAACTACGATGCAAACCGCTTCCACCATTGCCCGTCTGACCCTGCTGGCCGTCGGCGTTGCCGGTGCGCTGGCCGCCGCCGATGCCAACGCCGCCGCCTTCCAGCTGAAGGAAAACAGCGCCAAGGGCCTCGGCCGTGCGTTCGCCGGCTCCACCTCGACCGAAGGCGACGCCTCGGTCATCGCCACCAACCCGGCCTCCATGCGCCTGCTCGACGGCACCATGCTGCAGGGCGACGTCAGCGCCATCAGCTTCGGCGCCAAGTTCCGTGGCCAGGGCAAGTACGCCAACGGCGCTCCGATTTCCGGCGGCAACGGCGGCGACGCCGGCATGATCGCCCCGGTTCCGGCGGCCTACTTCCACCTGCCGTTCGGCGAGAACGACAACATGCACTTCGGCGCATCGCTGACCGTGCCGTTCGGCTTCAAGACCGAATACGACCGTGACTGGGTCGGCCGCTACAACGGCGTCAAGACCGAGCTGCAGGCGATCGACCTGGGCGTCGCGTTCTCCTACGACATCAACCCGTACCTGTCGTTCGGTGCTTCGGTGTTCGCCGAGCGCCTGAACGTCGACCTGACCAGTGCCGTCGATACCGGCACCGCGATCAACGCCAGCGCCCAGCAGAAGGCCGCCGCTGCCGTTCTGGCCGCCGGTGGCACCGCCGCCCAGGCTGCCGCCGCCTCGCGTCAGGCCGCCGTGGCCATGGCCCAGCAGGGCTTTGCTCCGGGCACCGCCGATGGCTACCTGCGCATCAAGGGTGACGAAGTGTCGATGGGCTACACCCTGGGCATGACCGTCAGCCCGGTGGAAGGCACCAACATCGCCTTCAGCTACCGTTCGCAGGTCAAGCACAAGATCAACGACGGCAAGGCCGACTTCACCATTCCGGGCAATGCCGCGACCTTCCTGGCCGCCGCCGCACCGGGCACCTTCATCGACAGCAAGGGTCGTGCCTCGATCACCCTGCCGGCCAGCGCCACCATCGGCTTCACCCACCGCGTGGACGACCAGTGGAAGATCATGGCCGAAGTCACGCGTACCGCCTGGAGCAAGTTCGACCAGGTTACCGTCGACTATGACTCCAACCAGCCGGACAGCGTGCTGCCGTTCCACTACCGCGACACCACCTTCGCGTCGATCGGTACCGAGTACCGCATGAACGAGAAGCTGACCCTGCGCGGCGGTCTCGCCTACGACCAGACCCCGACCACCGACGCCCACCGCGACGTGCGCGTGCCGGACACCACCCGCAAGTGGCTGTCGCTGGGTCTGACCTACGCGGCTTCGGACAAGATGGAATACAGCGTGGGCTACACCCACCTGTTCACCAAGGATCCGAACGTCACCTCGACCTCGGCCACCGGCAACACCGTGACCGGCAAGTACAAGGTCAGCGGCGACGTGCTGGCAGCTTCGATGCAGTACAAGTTCTGATTCGGGCGATTGCCTGAAGCAGTACGAAGGAGGCCCCGCGCGAGCGGGGCCTTTTTTGTGGGGTGGTCTGTGGGGCATCCACGCATGGCGTGGTTCTGCCGAGTTGTCCACGCAGCGCGCGGATCCACGACAATAGCCCCATGAACCTGTCCGACCCGAGCTTCCAGCTGGAGCTGGCTGCCAACATCGCCGTCGCCGGCTCGATCCTGCTGGCCGGCCGCAACAACGTGCATACCTGGTGGCTGGGCATCGTCGGCTGTGCCTTGTTTGCCGCCGTGTTCGAACGATCGCACCTGTACGCGGACATGGTGCTGCAGTTCTTCTTCATCGCCATCAGTGTGCTGGGCTGGTGGCAGTGGCTGCGCGGCGACCATGGCGCGCCGCTGCCGATCACCTCGTTGCGGCCGCGGGCATGGGCCTGGCTGGCGCCGCTGGCGGTGGTGGCCACCTTCGGCTACGGCTGGATGCTGACCCGACTGACCAATGCCTATGCGCCGTACATCGATTCGGCGGTGCTGGTGCTGAGCGTGATCGCGCAGATCCTGATGATGCGGCGCAAGCTGGAATCGTGGTGGGTGTGGCTGCTGGTGAACACCGTTGCAGTGCCGCTGTACTACAGCCGTGGCCTGCACCTGACCTCGATCCTGTACGTGGGCTTCTGGATCAACGCGCTGGTGGCCCTGCGCCATTGGCGGCACCTGATGCGCAACGAGGCCAGTGCGGCCGATGCCGCTGCCTGAGCGTGCTGCGCGGGGGCTGGTGGTGGGCAAGTTCTGCCCGCTGCACCTCGGCCATGAACGATTGATCGACTTCGCCGCCACGCGCTGCCAGCAGTTGCTGGTGATCGGCTGGTCGCAGCCGGGCTTTGCCGGCTACAGTGCCGAGCGCCGCGAGCGTTGGCTGCGTGCGCGTTTCCCGCAGGCGACGGTGGCGGTGTTGGATGACTCGCGACTGGCGGCATTGTGCACGCAGCACGGTTTGCCCGTGCGCACGCTGCCGCAGGACAGTGATGACGAACAGGTGCAGCGCGACTTCACCGCCTGGCTGTGCCTGAACCTGTTCGGTGGGCCGGTGCAGGCGGTGTACACCGGTGAGGACTATGGAGACGGCTTCGCACAGGCGTTGGCCACGCACTTCGGCACTCCGGTGCGACATGAGCGGCTGGAGCGCGCGCTGGACGTCGGACAGGCCTGCGGCACCCAGCTGCGTGCCGATCCACATGCGCATCGGCACAGCCTTTCCGCCGAGGTGTATCCGGACTACGTGCAGCGCGTGGCGTTCATCGGTGGCGAGTCCAGTGGCAAGACCACGCTGGCGCGCGTGCTGGCCGAGCGCCTGCAGACCGCCTGGGTGCCGGAGTATGGCCGCACCCTGTGGGAGCAGCAGGGCGGAGAACTGACGCCGGACGATCTGCTTCGCATTGCAATGACACAGCCACAGCACGAAGACGAGGCCGCGCGGCGCGCGCATCGCTGGCTGTTCTGCGATACCACGCCGTGGGTAACGCTGGGGTACAGCGGCTGGATGTTCGGCACGGCGCCGGAGCCGCTGCGGCAGGCGGCACGACGACGCTACGACCTGCTGTTCCTGTGCGCGCCGGATATTCCGTTCGACCAGGATGGCACGCGCGTGGGCGAAGCCTTCCGGTCGCAGCAGCATGCGTGGTACCTGGCGCAGCTGCAGGCAGAGGGTGTCGAGTACGTGCTGCTGGAAGGCGATCTGGAGACGCGCATCGCACGCGTGCAGGGCGAGCTGGCGAAGCGGGCGGACAACCGGTTCAGTGTCGCCTCGCCGCTATAGAGCCGAGCCTGTGCTCGGCTCTACAGGAATAAAAAGCACAAAAAACCCCGCTTTCGCGGGGTTTTTCGTTCGCCGCATGACGCAGGCGATCAGTCGCCCAGGGTCAGCAGCGAGGCGTTGCCGCCGGCGGCGGTGGTGTTCACCGTCACCGTCTTTTCGGTGGCAAAGCGCAGCAGGTAGTGCGGGCCGCCGGCCTTCGGGCCGGTGCCGGACAGGCCCTGGCCGCCGAACGGCTGCACGCCGACCACCGCGCCGATCTGGTTGCGGTTGACGTAGACGTTGCCGACGTGGACGCCGTTGCTGATGCGATCAACGGTCTCGTCGATGCGCGAATGCACGCCCAGGGTCAGGCCGTAGCCGGTGGCGTTGATCTGGTCGATCACTGCGTCGAGCTGGTCGCCCTTCCAGCGGATCACGTGCAGCACCGGCCCGAAGATTTCCTTGTGCAGCTGGCCGAGGTCCTTCAGTTCATACGCACGCGGCGCGAAGAAGGTGCCGTTGGCCGCTTCGGCGGACAGCTCGGCGGCGGCGATCAGGCGCGCTTCGCGGTCCATGCGCTCGGCGTGGTCCTGCAGGATCTTCAGCGCGTCGGCGTCGATCACCGGTCCGACGTCGGTGGACAGCTGGCCGGGGTTGCCGACCTTCAGTTCCTTCATCGCGCCGGCCAACATGGTCATCACCTTGTCGGCGATGTCGTCCTGCACGAACAGCACGCGCGCGGCCGAGCAACGCTGGCCGGCGGAGGTGAAGGCCGAACCGATCGCGTCCTTGACCAGCTGTTCCGGCAGCGCCGAGGAGTCGGCGATGAAGGCATTCTGGCCACCGGTCTCGGCGATCAGCACACCGATGGCGGCGTCACGTGCGGCCATCGCGCGGTTGATTGCACGGGCGGTGTCGGTGGAGCCGGTGAAGGCCACGCCGGCCACACGCGGGTCGGCGGTCAGCGCGGCACCGACGGTGGCGCCGTCGCCCGGCAGGTACTGCACGACCTCGGCCGGCACGCCGGCGTCGTGCAGCAGCTTCACCGCGTAGTAGCCGATCAGGTTGGTCTGCTCGGCCGGCTTGGCGATGACGCTGTTGCCGGCGGCCAGTGCAGCAGCGACCTGGCCCAGGAAGATCGCCAGCGGGAAGTTCCACGGGCTGATGCAGACGAACACGCCGCGGCCATGCAGCTGCAGCTCGTTGGACTCACCGGTCGGGCTCGGCAGCTTCTCGGCGTGGCTGAACTGCTCGCGCGCCTGCTTGGCGTAGTAGCGCAGGAAGTCCACGGCTTCGCGCACTTCGGCGATGCTGTCGGGCAGGCTCTTGCCGGCTTCCTTCACGCACAGTGCCATGAACTCCGGCATGCGCGCTTCCAGCTGGTCGGCGGCGTGCTCGAGGATGGCGGCGCGGCTGGCGGCCGGGGTGCGGTTCCAGGCCGGCTGCGCGGCCACGGCATTGGCCAGGGCCTTCTGCACGGTGGCGGCATCGGCGGCCAGCCACTGGCCGACCACTTCGCGGGTGTCGGCCGGATTGATCACCGGCAGCGCGGCGCCGGCCGGGTTGGCACCCGGTACCAGCGGGGCGGCCTGCCACGGCTTCACGGCCGCGTTGAGCTGCTCGGCGAGGGCGCGCAGTTCGTTGTCGTTGGCGAGGTTGGCGCCCATGGAGTTCTTCCTGTCGTGGTTCTGGCTGCGCAGCAGGTCAACCGGCAGCGGGATCTTGGGATGCGGAATCGAAGCGAACGAGGCGACCATCTCGACCGGATCGCGGATCAGGTCGGCGATCGGCACGCG
This sequence comes from Stenotrophomonas sp. 109824_Sma, assembly GCF_056480025.1. Lineage (NCBI taxonomy): Bacteria > Pseudomonadati > Pseudomonadota > Gammaproteobacteria > Lysobacterales > Lysobacteraceae > Stenotrophomonas > Stenotrophomonas sp. 109824_Sma. The sequence continues at coordinate 424,426 of NZ_CM151078.1, forward strand.
CTCGTCGGTGATGCGGTTGACGAAGCTGGAGTTGGCGCCGTTTTCCAGCAGGCGGCGCACCAGGTACGGCAGCAGGTCTTCATGCGAACCGACCGGCGCGTACACGCGGCAGGGCAGGCCCAGGCGATCGGCCGGCACCACTTCGGCGTACAGGTCGTCGCCCATGCCGTGCAGCTTCTGGTGCTCGTACACGCCACCGTTGGCGATGCTGCGCACGGCGGCGATGGTGTGCGCGTTGTGCGTGGCGAACATCGGATAGATCGCGTCGGCATGGGTGAACAGGCGCTTCGCGCATGCCAGGTAGGACACGTCGGTGTTCTGCTTGCGGGTGAACACCGGGTAGCCCGGATAGCCTTCGATCTGCGCGCGCTTGATCTCGGCATCCCAGTAGGCGCCCTTGACCAGGCGCACCTGCAGGCGGCGACCGGCGCGGCGCGCCATGTCGGCCAGGTGGTCGATCGTGTACGGCGTGCGCTTCTGGTAGGCCTGCACGACCACGCCGAAGCCATCCCAGCCGGCCAGCGAGGCATCGGAGAACACCTGCTCGATGATGTCCAACGACAGTTCCAGGCGGTCGGACTCTTCGGCGTCGACGGTGCAGCCGATGCCGTAGCTCTTGGCCAGCTGCGCCAGTTCCAGCACGCCCGGCACCAGGTCCTTCAACACGCGCGCGCGCTTGGCGTGCTCGTAGCGCGGGTACAGCGCCGACAGCTTGATCGAGATGCCCGGGGCATTGTTGACGTCGCCGTCCGGACGGCCGCCGCGTGCCTTGTGATCGCCGCCGATGGCGTGGATCGCACGACGGTAGTCTTCCAGGTAGCGCAGCGCGTCCTTCATGGTCAGCGCACCTTCGCCGAGCATGTCGAAGGAGTAGCGGTAGTTCGCGTTGTCGCCCTTGTGCGAGCGCGACAGCGCTTCGCTGATGGTGCGGCCCATGACGAACTGGTGGCCCATGATCTTCATCGCCTGGCGCACGGCCAGGCGCACCACCGGCTCACCGACGCGGCCGACCAGGCGCTTGAACGCGCTGGGCGCATCGGCGCGGGTGGCGTCGTTCATCTGCACCAGCTTGCCGGTCAGCATCAGGCCCCAGGTGGAGGCGTTGACCAGCACCGAGTCGCTGCCGCCCAGGTGCTTTTCCCAGTCGGCGTCGGCCAGCTTGTCGCGGATCAGCTTGTCGGCGGTGTCCTGGTCCGGAATGCGCAGCAGCGCTTCGGCCACGCACATCAGCAGCACGCCTTCTTCGCTGCCCAGGTCGTACTGGCGCATGAAGGCTTCGATCGCGCCCTGGTCCTTGGCACGCACGCGCACGCGGCCGACCAGGTCGGCGGCCAGCGCCTGCACCCTGGCCTGCTCTTCGGCCGGCAGGCGGGCCTGCGCCAGCAGCTCGCGGACGTGGCTGGCCTCGTCCTTCAACCAGGCATCGGTGATGGCCTGGCGGAACGGGTTGGGGGGCGCCGGCAGTTCCGGCGACAGCAGCGCGCCGGGACGCAGGGCGTCGCTGGCGGCAGGGGAGGAGGAAGGTGCGTTCATGCCGGTCCGGCCAATGGAAAACTTGGCGATTTTAATCATTTTTGCGGGTTGCGGAAGTGCCCCGCAGCCACCTTCGTGAAGGGCTGATAGCCCCTAACGGTGGTGGATTCAGCGTGTTCAGCAAGCCCGGCAATATTTGTGCTGAATTCGTCATTCGTTCCGCCGACCTCATGCTGTGTTGCAGCATTGGAAAAAGTGTGAATGCACCCTTGCTACCGGCGAGAGGGCGGGGCTACCATCGAGACGTTTCCCGCGGCAGGAACGCGGTTGCGACATGATCGAGGTGCTTCCAGCTCCGGATGGGTCAGGTACGCAGCTGCGGCTGCGTCCCCCACGGGCGCTCGATGCCCGGCAGTTCGTCCTGTTGTTCACCGTGTTGTCGGGTGCGATGTGGCTGGTGTCCGCCTTCGGGTGGTTGGCCGGCAATGCATTCGCCCCCCTGTTCGCGCTGCTGTACAGCCTGGTGCTGGCGGCGGCGCTGCGTGCCTTGTGGCGCAGTGGTGAACGGCAGGAGGAGATCCGGGTAGTGCCGGCGTACGTGGAGGTCATCCCCGTACCCGGTGGATCGCCGGTGTTCCGGGCCCACCCCCACTGGGTGCGCCTGCTCACCGACGATGAGAGGGTCCGGCTGGCATCCAGCGGCCGGCAGGTGGAGGTGGGGAGTTTCCTCGCGCCGGCCGAACGTCAGACGCTCGCAGAGACACTTGAAAGCTTGCTCGCCGCCAGCGATGGCGGCAACCGACGACGCTAAGGGTCTAGGCAATGAAGCAAAGCAGCAGGTGGGGCACGAAGTGCGTTGCAGCGGTCGCCGCCATGGTGGCCGAGGGACTGATGCCGGCGTTGGCCTGGGCCCAGGCGGCCGATCCCAAGCCGTGGCAGCTGAACATGGGCAAGGGGGTGACCCAGACCTCACGCCTGGCCTGGGAATCGAACAATCTCTCGTTGATCATCTGCACGGTGATCGGCGTCATCGTGTTCGGCGCGATGGCCTACGCCATCTTCAAGTTCCGCAAATCCAAGGGCGCGGTCGCCGCCACCTTCAGCCACAACACCAAGGCCGAGATCATCTGGACGGTGATCCCGGTGATCATCCTGATCGTGATGGCGTGGCCGGCCACGGCCAACCTGATCAAGATGTACGACACCCGCGATGCCGAGATGACGGTGAAGGTCACCGGCTACCAGTGGATGTGGAAGTACGAATACCTCGGCGAGAACGTCACCTTCACCAGCCGCCTGGACCGCGAGTCCGACCGCATGCGGCAGAGCGGCAAGGTGCCGACCCGCGAAAGCCATCCGCACTACCTGCTGGATGTCGACAACCGGCTGGTGCTGCCGGTCGATACCAAGGTGCGCTTCGTCATCACTTCCGATGACGTGATCCACGCCTGGTGGGTGCCCGCGCTGGGCTGGAAGCAGGACGCCATCCCGGGCTTCATCAACGAGGCCTGGACCAGCATCGAGCAGCCCGGCGTGTACCGCGGCCAGTGCGCCGAACTGTGCGGCAAGGACCACGGCTTCATGCCGATCGTGGTCGAGGCGGTGTCCAAGGAAGAGTTCAAGCAGTGGCTGGCGCAGCGCAAGCCGGCGCCGCCTGCCGCGCTGGCAACGCCTGCGGCACCGGCCGAACCGGCGGGCGAGGCTCCGGCAGCGCCGGCCGCCCCCGCCGCTGCCGAAACCGGCAGCACGCCTGCCACCGCAGCGAGCGGCGCGTGATGTAAAGCCCGCGGCCGCCCGCGGCCGTGGTGACAACCGATTCTGAGAGGTGTTTTGCAATGGCGCACTCGGCAGTTGGGCACGACGATCACCATCACCAGCAGAGTTTCTTCGAGCGTTGGTTCTTCTCGACCAACCACAAGGACATCGGCACGCTGTACCTGGGTTTCAGCTTCATCATGTTCGTCATCGGCGCTTTCATGAGCGTGCTGATCCGGCTTGAGCTTGCACAGCCCGGCATCCAGTTCATCCGGCCGGAGGTGTTCAACCAGCTGACCACCGTGCATGCACTGGTGATGATCTTCGGTGGCGTGATGCCGGCCTTCGTCGGCCTGGCCAACTGGATGATCCCGCTGCAGATCGGCGCGCCCGACATGGCGCTGCCGCGCATGAACAACTGGTCGTTCTGGCTGCTGCCGGTGGCCTTCAGCCTGCTGCTGCTGACCTTCCTGCTGCCTGGCGGTGCGCCTGCCGGCGGCTGGACGCTGTACCCGCCGCTGTCGCTGCAGGGCGGCTACAACGTTGCGTTCACCGTGTTCGCCATCCACGTGGCCGGCATCAGCTCGATCATGGGCGCGATCAACATCATCGCCACCGTGCTCAACATGCGTGCGCCGGGCATCGACCTGCTGAAGATGCCGATCTTCTGCTGGGCCTGGCTGATCACCGCCTTCCTGCTGATCGCGGTGATGCCGGTGCTGGCCGGTGCGGTGACCATGCTGCTGACCGACAAGTTCTTCGGCACCAGCTTCTTCAACGCTGCCGGTGGCGGTGACCCGGTGATGTTCCAGCACATCTTCTGGTTCTTCGGCCACCCCGAGGTCTACATCATGATCCTGCCCGCCTTCGGCGTGGTCAGCGAGATCATCCCGACCTTCAGCCGCAAGCCGCTGTTCGGCTACCAGGCGATGGTGTACGCCACCGCCGCGATCGCGTTCCTGTCGTTCATCGTCTGGGCCCACCACATGTTCACCGTGGGCATGCCGCTGGGCGGCGAGATCTACTTCATGTTCGCCACCATGCTGATCTCGATTCCGACCGGCGTGAAGGTGTTCAACTGGGTCAGCACCATGTGGCGTGGCTCGCTGACGTTCGAGGCGCCGATGCTGTGGTCGGTGGCCTTCGTCATCCTGTTCACCATCGGTGGTTTCTCGGGCCTCATGCTGGCCATCGTGGCGGCCGACTTCCAGTACCACGACACCTACTTCGTGGTCGCCCACTTCCACTACGTGCTGGTGACCGGTGCGGTGTTCGCGCTGATCGCGGCGGTGTACTACTGGTGGCCGAAGTGGACCGGGCGGATGTACAGCGAGAAGTGGGCCAAGGTGCACTTCTGGTGGTCGATCGTGTTCGTCAACCTGCTGTTCTTCCCGCAGCACTTCCTCGGCCTGGCCGGCATGCCGCGCCGTATTCCCGATTACAGCGTGGCCTTCGCCGACTGGAACCTGATCAGCTCGATCGGTGCGTTCGGCATGTTCGTCACCCCGTTCATGATGGCGGCGATCCTGCTGTCCTCGCTGCGCAACGGCGAGAAGGCCGAGGCCCGTTCCTGGGAAGGCGCGCGTGGCCTGGAGTGGACGCTGCCGTCGCCGGCACCGGCGCATACCTTCACCACGCCGCCGACCATACGTCCGGGGGATCTGGCGCATGACGACATCACGCATTGAGGTGGGGCATGCATAACGAGAGCCCGCTTCCGATCAGTAGCGTCGAGCCAGGCTCGACTGACGAAAAGCAGCCGAGCAGCGGTCGGCTCTACCAGGGCGGAAGCATCGAGCAGCAGCGCCAGCGTGCGAAGCGCACGGCGATGTGGGTCGGCGCCATCGCCGTGCTGGTCTACGTCGGCTTCATCCTCAGCGGGGTGATCGGCCGATGAGCGAGGCACCGGCCAGCACACCGTCCCGCAGCGCCGGGCTGCCGCGCCTGATCGGCGTGGCGGTGGCGGTGTTCCTGCTGACGTTCTCGCTGGTGCCGCTGTACCGCATCGCCTGCGAAAAGGTGTTCGGCGTGCGCCTGGAGCGCGGCCCCGGTGGCGAAGCCAGTGCAGGTGCCGCGGCCGGCAAGCGCACCGTGCGCGTGGAGTTCGATGGCGGCGTCAATTCGCGCCTGCCGTGGTCGTTCCATCCTGAGCAGCTGACCATGGACGTGGTGCCCGGCGAACTCAACGAGGCGCTGTACTTCGCCCGCAACGACAGCGCGGCGGCCGTGGTCGGCAGCGCGGTACCTTCGGTGGCGCCGGCGCGTGCGTCGGGCTTCTTCAGCAAGACCGAGTGTTTCTGTTTCACCGCGCAGACGCTGCAGGCCGGCGAGAAGCGCGACATGCCGGTGCGCTTCATCGTCGATCCGGACCTGCCGCCGGAGATCAAGACGATCACCTTGTCCTACACCTTCTACCGCAACGACGCGCTGTCCGATCGGCTGGCCCCGGCCGCCACCTCGGACGGCGCGCACGCCGCACCCTGACCCGGATACCGACATGGCCCAGACACCGACCGACGCCAACGTGTACTTCGTCCCGGCCCAGAGCAAATGGCCGTTCGTGGGTTCCATCGCGATGATGGTGACCATGGTGGGCGTGGCCAGCTGGCTCAACGATGCCAGCTGGGGACGCTGGACGTTCTACATCGGCATCGCGATGCTGGTGCTGACCCTGTTCTGGTGGTTCAGCGACGTGGTGCGCGAATCGCAGGCCGGCAACTACAACCACCAGGTCGACGGATCATTCCGGATGGGGATGATCTGGTTCATCTTCTCCGAGGTGATGTTCTTCGGCGCGTTCTTCGGCGCGCTGTTCTACACCCGCAACCTGGGCCTGTCGTGGCTCAGTGGCGAAGGCCGCGGGGTGATGACCAACGAGCTGCTCTGGCAGGGCTATTCCGCGGGATGGCCGACCAATGGCCCGGCGGCGATCGGTGGCGCGTTCCAGACCATCCCGGCCTGGGGCCTGCCGCTGATCAATACGCTGATCCTGCTGACCTCCGGCGTGACCCTGACCATTGCCCACCACGCACTGAAGGCCGGCAACCGCCGCCAGCTGCTGATCTGGCTGGGCCTGACCGTGGTGCTCGGCCTCGGCTTCCTGACCCTGCAGGCAGAGGAGTACATCCACGCCTACAAGGAACTGAACCTGACGCTCGGCTCCGGCATCTACGGGTCGACGTTCTTCATGCTGACCGGCTTCCACGGCGCGCATGTGCTGCTGGGCACGATCATGCTGATCGTGATGTGGCTGCGCTCGGCCAAGGGGCACTTCACCCGCGACAACCATTTCGCCTTCGAAGCGGCCGCGTGGTACTGGCACTTCGTCGACGTGGTGTGGCTGATGCTGTTCCTGTTCGTCTACGTGCTTTGACCGCGCAGGCAGCGGTGGCTTCAGCCGCCGATGCCGTGCGGTTTGATCCAGCCCATGTAGATGCTCACGATCACCAGCAGGATCAACGCCACCGACACCGAGATGCGACGTGTCAGTGCGTTGACCGTGCGCTTGGTCTGGCCGCGGTCGACCACCAGGTAGTACAGGCCGGCGCCCAGGTTCCAGACGATGACGATCAGAAACGCGATTACCAGCAGGGTCTTCAGCGAATCACTCATGCGCGGCTCGAGGGCAGGGTGGATGTGCCTATCTGACCGCGTTTGCGCGGACTTGTCATGATGCGCCAGCACACGCGCGTGATCGGATGGCTGCTGGCCGTGCTGGTGATGGCGGGTTTCAGCGCGTTGGGGTTGTGGCAGCTGCAGCGCATGCATGCCAAACAGGCAATGTTGGATGCGCAGGGTCCAGCCGTGGCACAGGCGTTGCCGCTGTCGCAGGCCCTGGCGGCGCCCGGCGCGTTGCACGGCGTGGCCGACCACGGCCGCTTCCTGCCCGGCGTGGTGCTGCTGGACAACCAGACCCGGCATGGCCGCGCCGGGGTGAAGATCTATCGCCCCTTCCGCAGTGACGACGGCAGCGTGCTATTGGTCGACCTCGGCTGGCGTGCGCTGCCGCCAGATCGCACGTTGCCGGATGTGCCGGCGCCGCCTTCGCCGGTGGCGGTGCGTGGGTTGCTGGCACCGCCGCCGTCGGCGGGACTGGTACTGGGCCCCGCGTTCTCCGCCACCGGTGAGGCCGGGCGCTGGCTGGCCAGCCGGTTGCCGGCAGAAGGCCTGGCACGCGCGCTGGGGTTGCAGGCGCTACCCGACCGCGTCCTGCGCCTGGACCCGGCGCTGCCATTCGGCGATGAGCGCGACCTGGACCTGCTGCCGAACACGCTGCCGCCGCAGCGTCATCTGGGCTACGCCGTGCAGTGGTTCGGGCTGGCCCTGACCGTGCTGGTGGTGGCCGTAGTGCTGGAGCGGCGCAGGAGACGCCCCATCGCCCGGTAGTGCCAGCCGCTGGCCGGCACGCCCTCGGATTCCTGGATGCCGGCCAGCGGCCGGCACTACCGGGGCACCACACCCGCAACCCCTACCCAACCATGAGAAAATGCCCCGCATGAATACTGCTACGTCCCCGCAGGCGCGCGGTTCCGGCCGCCGGACCCTGGTGCTGCTGTTTGCCGTGTTCTTCGGGGCGATGGCGCTGGCCGCCGTGCTGCGCTTCTCCGGCTGGCAGCCGACCGGGCACCGCAATGCCGGCCAGCTGCTGAAGCCGCCGGTGGACCTGCGCCAGCAGGCGCCGACCCTGGCCAGCGGCCAGCCGTATCCCTGGAACCCCGAGGCCCGCACCTGGCGCCTGCTGGTGGCCCCGCCTGGCGCCTGCGACGCGCAGTGCGTCACTTTGTCGCAGGGACTGGGCAAGGTGTGGCAGCTGTTCGGCCATAACGCCGATAATGTCGAGATCCTGTGGCTGGGTACGCCACCGGCGTCGATCGCCTCGCTGCCCGCGCTGCGGCCGCTGGCTCCGTCGCCAGCCCTGCGCGCGGCGTTGCCGGGCGTCGATGATCCGGCGGGACTGCCGGTCTACGTGATCGATCCGAACGGCTTCGTGATCATGCGCCATGCCCCGGGTTCCGACCTCGGTGGCCTGCGCAAGGACATGGCCACGTTGCTGAAACTGAAGTGAGTCCCGTTTGATGAGCCTTTCCGCGCGTCCGGCGCTGCACCGCAATTTCCACCGCCTGGCGTGGTTCGCCATGATCATGACCGCGAGCACGATCATGTTCGGCGCGTTCGTGCGCCTGTCCGATGCCGGCCTGAGCTGCCCGGACTGGCCGACCTGCTATGGCCAGGCCACCTGGCCGCAGCACGTGGAAGAGACCATCGGGCACCCTGCCGCGGAGATCCGCCCGCTGGAGACCCACAAGGCCTGGCGTGAGCAGGTGCACCGCTTCCTGGCCGGCGCGCTGGGCATCGAGATCCTGACCCTGGCGCTGCTGGCCACGCGCAAGCGGCGATTCGGAAGCACGGCGGTGGTGACCGCCTGCGTACTGGTGGCCGCCGGCATACCGCTGTACATGATGGGCTGGCATGGCACGGCCAGCGTGCTGGCGCTGATCGGCGAGGCGATCCTGCTGATCGCCGCGCTGCGCTGGAGCAACATCGACCTGGCGCGTGCGGCGCTGCTGACACTGGCCGTGGTGATCTTCCAGGCCCTGCTGGGCATGTGGACGGTGACCCTGCTGCTCAAACCCATCGTGGTGATGGGCCATCTGCTGGGTGGCATGCTGATGTTCGGCCTGCTGGTATGGATGGCCTGGCGCGCGACGCACATGCCGATCACCCTGGCTGAAGCGCCGAAGCTGAAGTGGCTGCTGCGCATCGGCGTGGCGGTGCTGGTCACCCAGATCGCGCTGGGGGGCTGGGTCAGTGCCAACTACGCCGCACTCGCCTGCGGCGGTGGCAGCGCTTCGCTCGACAACTTCCCGCGTTGCGCCAACCAGTGGTGGCCGCAGCACAACTTCGTCGAAGGCTTCACCCTGTGGCGCGGCATCGGCGTGGATTACGAAGGCGGCGTGCTGGATGGCGCCTCGCGCATCGCCATCCAGATGGCGCACCGCCTGTTCGCGGTGGTGGTGGCCGTCTACCTGCTGTGGCTGGGCGTGCGCCTGTTCCGGTTGCCGAGCATGCGTGGCTGGGCCAGCGCGCTGATCACGCTGCTGGTGCTGCAGGTCACCCTCGGCATCCTCAATGTGAAGCTGGCGCTGCCGCTGGAAGTGGCGGTGGCCCACAACGGCGTGGCCGTTGCCCTGTTGTTCGTGCTGGTCAGCCTGCTGGCCCGCCTGCGTGCCCCGGACTGATTCCATGTTTTCCAATTACCGCCAGTACTGGGACCTGACCAAGCCCAAGGTCGTCGCCCTCATTGTCTTCACCGCCCTGGTCGGCATGGTCCTGGCCATCCCCGGCGTGCCCAGCTGGGAGCAGGTGCGCGCCGGCGTGCTCGGCTTCCTCGGTATCTGGCTGGCGGCTTCGGCCGCCGCCGCGATCAACCAGCTGCTGGACGCGCACATCGATGCGCAGATGGCCCGCACCTCGTGGCGCCCGCTGGTGGTGGGCAAGGTCAAGCCGTGGCAGGTGCTGGTGTTCGCCGGCGTGCTGATCGTGCTGTCGATGACCATGCTGGTGCTGTGGGTGAACCTGATCACCGCGGTGCTGACCTTTGCCTCGCTGATCGGCTACGCGGTGATCTACACCGTGTACCTCAAGCGTGCGACCTCGCAGAACATCGTCATCGGTGGCCTGGCCGGCGCGATGCCGCCGATGCTGGGCTGGGCTGCAGTGACCGGCATGCAGGGTTCGTCGGACTGGGCGTACTCGTCGCTGCTGGTGCTGATCATCTTCATCTGGACACCGCCGCACTTCTGGGCGCTGGCGATCTTCCGCCGCGAGGACTACGCCAAGGCCGAGATCCCAATGCTGCCGGTAACCCACGGCGTGGTGCACACCCGCAAGCAGATCATGGTGTATTCGGTGGTGCTGGCGCTGGTCTGCCTGCTGCCGTACCTGGTGGGCATGAGCGGTGCGTTCTACCTGGGCGGCGCGATTGTGCTCAATGCCGTGTTCCTCTGGTACGCCTGGCGCATGCTGGACCCGCCGGACGAACTCTTCTCAATGAAGATGTTCTATTACTCCATCGTCTACCTGATGGCGCTGTTCGCCTTCCTGCTGGTGGACCACTGGATCCTGCCCTGGTTGTGACCTCGGGGTCGGATCCCCGAAGGGGCTCTGACCCCACCTGATCGCGCGGACATCCACGCATGGCGTGGATCCCTTGAACCGCCGTCTCGGCGTCGCCATTGCTGTTCCTGACCCCAGGGAAAGGAAGCAGCAGGGATGCATTCGATCTTCCGTTGGACCACCGCGCTGATGCTGGCGCTGGGCATGGCCGTGACCGCGCATGCCGACGACACTACCGCGCAGATCCGCCAATACGCCGCTGACCATCGCATGCTGGTGCTGGGCGAATTCCACGGCACACGCGAGACGCCACTGCTGGTGCGGCAGCTGGTGGACGACTACAGCCGCGATGGCGCGCCGGTACTGCTGGCGCTGGAACTGCCACGTGCCGAGAACCCCACGCTGCGCGATTACCTGGCTTCCGATGGCGGGGCCGCGGCACGCCAGCGCCTGCACGGCCGCGGGTTCTGGACCGTGCGTGATGACCAGCACGATGGCCGTCGCAGCCGCGACATGCTGGCGATGATCGAAGACCTGCGCGCGCTGAAGGCACAGGGCCGCGTCATCGACGTGGTCGGCTACGACGTCGACAAGAGTTATGGCGGCAACCAGGCACGCGACAGCCGCATGGCGGCCGAGCTGCGGCGTCTGTACCGGCGCGCGCCGGCTGGCGCACGCATGCTGGTGCTGACCGGCAATGTGCACGCCATGCTGCAGCGGCCGGCAGGTGCACCGCCGGAAATGCAGACACAGCCGATGGGCTCGTTGCTGCGGGATCTGGATATCTACAGCGTGCGGCTGGGCGCGTTGCGTGGCGAGGCGTGGGGATGCGCGGACCCTTGCGTGGCGCGCTCAATTCCCGAGCAGCCCGTGCGTGGCCCACGGGTCGATACCCAAGCCGGACGCCAATACGACCTGTGGGTCTGGATGCCGCATCTGAGCGTCGGCACGCTCGTGGATCCGTAGCGCCAGGCAACCGATCCACGCATGGCGTGGATCTACTGCGGGTTAGCGCCATCCGCGGTTTGGTAGATCCACGCCATGCGTGGATGGTGTCAGTAGAGCCACGCCACGCGTGGATGGGCTCTCCACAACAACCCGCGCGCCCAATCAGGGCGCGCGCTTCGCATACCGCTGCGCGATCACGCCGCAGACGATCAGCTGGATCTGGTGGTAGATCATCACCGGCAGCACGATCGCGCCGAGACTGCCGCCGGCGAACAGCACCTTGGCGATCGGCACACCGGTGGCCAGGCTCTTCTTCGAGCCGCAGAACACGATGGCGATCTCGTCCTCGCGGTTGAAACGCAGGCGACGCGCGATGAAGGTGATCAGCGGCATGGCGATGCCGAGCAGCACGGCGGCAACCACCGCCACGGCCAGCAGCGACAGCAGCGGCGTCTTGCTCCACAGGCCCTCGGTGACGGCTTCGCCGAAGGCCGAGTACACCACCAGCAGGATGGTGGCCTGGTCGGTGTAGCGCAGCAGCGCGCGCTGCTTCTCCACCCAGCCGGCGATCCACGGCCGCAGCAGGTGGCCGGCCACGAACGGCACCAGCAGCTGCAGCATGATGCCGCCGATTGCATGCAGGGGGTCATGGATGCCGCCGGAGGTGCCGGCCAATGCGGTCAGCAGCAGCGGGGTCAGGAACACGCCGAGGATGCTCGACAGCGAGGCGCTGCACACCGCTGCGGGTACATTGCCGCGTGCCATCGAGGTGAACGCGATGGACGACTGCACGGTGGAGGGCAGGGTGCACAGGAACAGCACGCCCAGGTACAGCTCCGGTGTCAGCAGCCAGCCCGACAGTGGCTTGAACATCAGCCCCAGCAGCGGGAACAGGATGAAGGTGCAGGCCAGGATGGTCAGGTGCAGCCGCCAGTGCAGCATGCCGCCGATGATCGATTCGCGCGGCAGGCGTGCGCCATGCAGGAAGAACAGCGCGGCGATGGCGACCGTGGTGACATCATCGAGGACGATGGCGGCGGCGCCCTTCATCGGCAGCAGCGAGGCCAGACCGACGGTGCACAGCAGGGCGAGGGTAAAATTGTCCGGTCGCAGGCGCGACCACCAGCGGGTCATGGTGGGCAGAGTCCTTGGTGCGGAGGGTTCAGGGCGAAGTGACCGGCGTGGCCAGGCGCTGGCGGGTAGCGGCCTCCAGCGACTTCAGGCCGGCGCGCTGGCCGAGCTGCAGTGCCTGTTCGGGGCTGGCGTGTTCGTAGCGTGCGTTGACCAGGCCGAGAACGGCGCCGGCGCGGTTGCCGGACGCGCAGTGCAGCAGCACCGGCCCCTGGCTCTGCTGCAGGGCCTGGTGCACGGCGCGTACGTTGGCCGCATCGAGCCCCTCGGCACCGGCCACCGGAATGCGCACGTAGCGCAGGCCCAGTGATTCGGCGGCACGGGTTTCATCGAAACCCCGGTCCTCGCCGGGCTGGCGCAGGTCGATCACGGTGCGCACGCCCTGTGCGGCCAAGGCCTGCAGCTGTGCGGCGCTGGGCTGGCCGCCGGCATACAGGCCGGGGCGGACTTCGTTGAGGGGCGCGTCTTCGGCCAGGGCCGTCAGTGGCAGGCAGAGCGACAACAACAGCAGGCAGGTCAGGCGCAGCAGCATGGTCCTCTCCGTGAAAACGTTCTGCCGCTACAGGCGCAGTCCGGCGCGCGCCTTCAGCAGCTCGCGCAGTTCGTACTTGTCAGTATCGTCCAGGCCCTGCTGGCGCTGCTTTGCCAACAACTCCTCCAGACGTTGCACCAGCAGCTGTTTCTCCAGCTGGGCCACGGCATCGTGCAGTTCCTGGGTCCACATCGCGTCGTCGCCGGGCAACGTCTGCGCGGCCAGGGTGTGCAGCGACGTCTGTTCCTCGCGCCCGTCGAAGTGCTCCAGCAGGGCGCCGGTGCTGATGTCCGGGCGCTGTTCGACCAGGCCCAGCAGTTCCAGCAGCAGTTCCACGCCGGGCAGGCGCAGGCCCTGGAAGTGGTGCTTGCCACCCAGCGTCAGCGCCAGCGACGGCTGCTGCAGCAGTACGGCGATCGCGCCGCGCACCAGGCTGCGCTTGGCCACCGGCTGGATCGTCCGCTGCGGCTGCCGTTGCGGCATCGGTGCGCGCGCTGACGGGGCATTGCCGCCCAGGCCGGTCAGCTGCGCCAGCTGCTGCTTCATCAGGTCGCCGAAGGCACCGTCGGGAATCTGCGCCAGCATCGGCTTGGCCCGCTCGGCCAGGCGTGCCTTGCCGTCCAGCGTGCCCAGGTTGATCTCACGGGTGAGCTCGTCGAAGAAGAACTGCGACAGCGGCGTGGCCTGCTTCAGGCGCTCGTTGAACGCTTCGGCGCCTTCCTTGCGCACGATGGTGTCCGGGTCTTCGCCATCGGGCAGGAACAGGAAGAAGGCCTGGCGGCCATCCTTCATGCGCGGCAGCACCGACTCCAGCGCCTTCCAGCCGGCGCGGCGGCCGGCGGCGTCGCCGTCGAAGCAGAAGAACACGTCCGGTGCGTTGCGGAACAGCAGCTCGGCATGGTCCGGCGTGGTCGCGGTACCCAGCGTTGCCACCGCCTGGGTGACCCCGAACTGGAACAGCGAGACCACGTCCATGTAGCCCTCGACCACGATCAGCCGCTCGATCTTCTGGTTGGCCTGGCGCACCTGCCACAGGCCGTACAGTTCGCGGCCCTTGTGGAACAGCGCGGTCTCGGGCGAGTTGAGGTACTTGGGGCCGTCGTCCTTCTCGAACACGCGGCCGCCGAAGGCGATCACCCGGCCACGGCGGTCGAAGATCGGGAACATCACCCGGTCGCGGAACTTGTCGTAGACGTGGCCGCGATCGTTCTTGGAGAACAGGCCGGCGCGGTCGAGCAGCTTCATGCGCCGCTCGTCCTTGCCCAGCGCATCGCGCAGGCCGCTGTAGCCATCCGGTGCGTAGCCGATCTGGAAGCGCGCGCGGTTCTCTTCATCCACGCCACGGCCATCCAGGTAGCTGCGGGCCTTGTCGCTGCCCTGCAGGTTGTTCTGGAAGAACTTGGTGGCCGCCTCAAGCGCCGAATACAGCTCGCGACTGTCGTCCTGCTGCTGCGGGCTGCGCGGGTTCTCGTTGCGCGGCACTTCCATGCCCGCGCGCTTGGCCAGTTCATCCACCGCGTCGAGGAACTCGAGGCGGTCATAGTTCATCAGGAAGCTGATCGCGGTGCCGTGCGCGCCACAGCCGAAGCAGTGATAGAACTGCTTGGTGGGCGAGACCGTGAACGAGGCCGAGCGCTCATCATGGAACGGGCAGCGCGCCGCGTACTCCTTGCCCTGGCGCTTCAACGGCACGCGGCTGCCCACCACCTCGACGATGTCGGTGCGGGCCAGCAGATCGTCGATGAAAGCGTCGGGGATACGGGCCATGGGCAACAGGGCAGGGCGCGGCCGCCAGGGCGCGCAGCAGGGGCGGCGGATTCCCCCTAGTTTACTCGCTGGCGGTGCCGGGGCTGGCCTGTTCGGCGTCGACGCCGGCCCTGGCCAGCTGCGTCCGTGCGTGCTGGCGTTCGTCGATCACCGCGGTCATCAAAGCACCGACGAAGAACACGGCAGTGGCGTAGTAGATCCAGACCAGCGAGATCACCAGCGCGCCCATCGAACCGTAGGCGCTGCCCGGGGCCACGGTGGCGATGTAGACGCCAATCCCGTAGCGGCCGAGGGTGAACAGCACCGAGGTGATGGCGCCGCCGATGAAGGCCTGGCGCCAGGCCACGCGGCGGTCCGGCAGGTAGTGGTAGAGGAAGGCGAAGGCCAGCGTATACAGCAGCAGCGAGGTCAGGTAGCCGATCGCCGGCAGTACCGAAGGCAGCTGCGCGAACACCACCTGCAGGGCGGTGGTGGCGGTCATCGACAGGATCAGCAGGAAACCCAGCGCCAGCACCACACCGAACGAGAAAACGCGCTTGCGCAGCCAGGCCTTGACGCCTTCCAGGCGCTGGCCGCTGGTGTGGAAGATCCGGTTCAGCGCGTTCTGCAGCTGGGCGAATACCGCCGTGGCGCCGACGAACAGCAGCAGGGTGCTCCACAGCCCGGCCAGCGAACCGACGCTGGGCTGGCTGTTGGCGTTATGCAGCACGGTATCGGCAACACTCGCCACGCTGCTACCGGCCACCGAACCGATCTGGCTGATCAATGTCTGCTGTGCCGGTGGGTACAGCGAGGCGGTCAGCCACAGCAGCAGCACCAGCAACGGTGCCATCGACAGCAGGGCGTAGAAGGAGACCGAGGCGGCCTGGGTCAGCACGTCGATTTCGACGAAGCGCTTGGCGACGGCCATCGGGAAGCTGTCCTGCAGTCGGTCAGCGTAGTGGCGAAGCCGGGCGGGAAAACCGTGGGGGCGCGTGTCGTCGGGGGAGTGCGATTGCTCGACCATGAGGGTGTTGTAGCAGCCGGGGGTCGAAGAGGCGGTGAAGCGGGTGCATCGATGGGGTCAGAGCCCTTTCGCGAGCGAAAGGGATCCGACCCTGCCAGTTCCACATTGGGGTCAGGGCCCTTTCGCGTTGCGAAAGGGATCCGACCCCGGCAATGGCTTACGCCAGCTGCTGCTTGACCAGCTTGGAGACCAGGCCCATGTCGGCCTGGCCGGCGAGCTTGGGCTTCAGCGCGCCCATCAGCTTGCCCATGTCGGCCGGGCCGGCGGCACCGGTCTCGGCGATGGCGGCCTGGATGGCGGCCACGATCTCGGCTTCGCCCATCTTGGCCGGCAGGTAGGCTTCGATGACCACGATCTCGGCGCGCTCGATCTCGGCCAGGTCTTCGCGGTTGGCGGCTTCGAACTGGCTGACCGAGTCCTTGCGCTGCTTGACCATCTTGTCGAGCACGGCGATCACGGCGGTGTCATCCAGCTCGATGCGCTCGTCCACTTCGCGCTGCTTGATGGCGGCGTTGATCAGGCGGATCACGCCCAGCTTGTGCTTCTCGCCCGCCTTCATGGCGGCCTTCATGTCTTCGGTGAGCTGCTGCTTCATGCTCATGAGGAACCTCGTGGTGGTAGGTGGGGCGGGGCGGATGCCCGAACCCGGAAACGCAAAAAGCCGGCGACGCTCGCGCGTGCCGGCTTCGGCTCCATCGCGACAGGCAAGCCCGTCGCAATGAAGATGCGTCCGATCAGTACAGGCGCTGACGCTTGGTGACGTCGCGCGACGAGCGGCGCAGCTGACGCTTCACAGCAGCGGCGGCCTTGCGCTTGCGCTCCTGGGTCGGCTTTTCGTAGAACTCGCGCTTGCGGGTTTCGGCCAGCACACCGGCCTTTTCGCAAGTGCGCTTGAAGCGGCGAAGAGCAAACTCGAAGGGCTCGTTCTCGCGGACTTTGACGCTGGGCATGGAATCTCCGGGACACAGTAGAACCGGGTCACGCCCGGCGAGCCGCACATTATAGCGGCGAAACGACAAACTGCAAGCGGCCAACCCTGAATACGGGCCGGGGGTTCGAAAGCAGTGAGATCTGCACGTCCCCCGAGGGGGCGGCAGGGGCGTCATAATAGCAGGCATGCGAGTCCTTGGCATCGAATCTTCCTGTGATGAGACCGGCGTGGCGGTGTATGACACCGACCTGGCCGGCAGCGCGGCCCTGCGCGCCCATGCGGTCTACAGCCAGATCGCCCTGCACGCCGAATACGGCGGTGTGGTGCCCGAGCTGGCCAGCCGCGACCACGTCCGCAAGCTGCTGCCACTGGTACGCCAGACCCTGGCTGACGCCGGCCTGGGCGTGGGCGATATCGATGGTGTGGCCTACACCGCCGGCCCCGGCCTGGTCGGCGCGCTGCTGGTCGGCGCGGGTGTGGCCCGCTCGCTGGCCTGGGCGCTGGAGGTCCCGGCGGTGGGCGTACACCATATGGAGGGCCACCTGCTGGCCCCGCTGATGGAGGACGATCCGCCGGAAGCGCCGTTCGTGGCGCTGCTGGTATCGGGTGGCCACACCCAGCTGGTGGCGGTGGACGCCATCGGCCAGTACCGCCTGCTGGGCGAGACCCTGGACGACGCGGCCGGCGAGGCCTTCGACAAGACCGCCAAGCTGATGGGCCTGCCGTACCCGGGTGGCCCGCAGCTGGCCAGGCTGGCCGAGCAGGGCACGCCGGGCGCGTACCGCTTCGCGCGGCCGATGACCGACCGCCCGGGGCTGGATTTCAGCTTTTCTGGCCTGAAGACCCAGGTCCTGATGGCCTGGCGCGACAGTGACCAGAGCGAGCAGACCCGTGCCGACATCGCCCGTGGCTTTGAGGACGCGGTGGTCGAGACCCTGTCGATCAAGTGCGAGCGCGCGCTGGAAGCGGCGGGCACCAACGTGATCGTCGTGGCCGGTGGCGTCGGTGCCAACACGCGCCTGCGTGCGCGCCTGAAGCAGATGGCCGAGCGTCTCGGCGGCCGTGCCTGCTTCCCGCGGCCGGCACTGTGCACCGACAACGGCGCGATGATCGCCTTCGCCGGTGCGCTGCGCCTGCAGGCCGGCCAGCACAGCCCGCCGAAGGTGGATGTGACCCCGCGCTGGGACATGGCGACCCTGCCGGCGGTGTGAGCCCCGGAACCGGTAGCGCCGGGCCATACCCGGCGGACGCATTACGGGCGCCCTGCCAACGGCGACGCCGCCAATACCGTCGTCGCCCGCTCATGGCGTTGCAACCAGCCCAGCGTATGCGGGCAGCGCGCATGGATCAGCCGCCCGATCGCCGCCAGGTCGGCACCGATATCGCGTTCCAGGATGGGTTCGTGGTGGGCGATCCGATTGCGCAGGAGGCGAATGCGTCCGATGTCAGCGTGGATGGCTTTTCTGATGACGCTGGGATGAGCTGAGGGTGCATGCCGCAGAACTCCGTTGAGTGCGGGTATCCACAGCGTGGCGTCGAAGCGACAGGTGAAAAGCTGCTGCCAGAACACCATCGGCAGCTTGGCGACGATTTCGGGTGTATCGGTCGTGCGGCCAGCAACCTGTTCCAGTGCTGCACGTGCGGAAGTACAGGACGAGGTTGGCAGCCTGCGTCGGAAGGCATCATTCCAAGGCCAACGCGGGCCATGCTGCCGGGCGAGCACGGTAGCAGCGGCGTTACGGGTGACCACTTCGCACAGATGGACCGGCATCATCAGTGCACCGCACATCCGCATGTTCCAGAGGTACAGGGATTCGGCTGTGACGTCGGGGCTGCAGGTCGATGCGATTCGCTCGTAAGTGGACAGACGCTCCGCTGACAACGCGCGCCGCAGTACATCGTGTGGAGCCATCGTCATGTGCGGTGGTGAAGGAGGAATCGATGTTCGCGAGAGTGGGCGGCGACCACCATCAGGGAACGTCGTTGTCCGCGCGGCTGATTCTCTGCGTTTGGCCTCGGACGACTACCTGACCTGCCCTGTCGGAATTGGCCTTGACCGGCGATCGGGTCCTTGCCTAATCTGCGTGCCTGCGCCACCGGGACCCGCAGCTGTTCAACAGCTCCCCCCGGGGACAAACGGTAGTACCAAAGGGCCCCGCTAGCAGGGCCCTTTGTCTTTTCTGGAGCCGCGCCCCTGCCGGCCACCCACCGCCCGTTCCGGGCAGGCTCACCGCCGTGCCGTTACCATGGCCCCCTGTACTCGGGCTGGTAAGCGCAATGGACAAGGTTTTCATCGAGGGGCTGACGATCGACGCCCTGATCGGTATCTACGATTGGGAACGACGGATCCGCCAGGACCTGGTGTTCGATCTGGAAATGGGCTTCGACAACCGTCGCCCCGCGGCCACCGACGACATCGCCCACACCCTGAACTACAAGGCGGTCAGCAAGCGCCTGGAGCAGTTCGTGCGCGAATCGGAGTTCGGTCTGGTCGAGACCCTGGCCGAGCGCTGCGCACAGATCGTGCTGGACGAATTCGAGGTGAAGTGGCTGCGCCTGAAGCTGAGCAAGCCGGGCGCGGTGCGCGGCGCGCGCGCGGTGGGCGTGATCATCGAGCGCTCGCGGGACTGACCCGGTAGTGCCGGCCGCTGGCCGGCAACCCCAACAACAACGACAAAGCAAGGAGACAACGGATGGTGGACGCGGTGGTGGCGGTACAGTGGCTGGAACGGCTGCAGAACACACTGGAACCCTATCCCGGCGCCTACCTGGCGTTGATGATCTCGGCCCTGCTGATCGCAGCGGGCCTGGCCAACTGGGTGACCAAGCGCATCCTGGTGCGTGGCCTGCGGCGCCTGCTGCAGCGCCTGCCGGGCGCCGAGTCCGGCCGCGGCAGCCACTTGATGCGGGTGATTTCGCGCCTGTCCAACGTGGTGCCCAGCCAGGTGATCGCCTCGGGCATCACCCTCATCCCCGACCTGCCGCCCAGCCTGGTCAACGTCATCATCAAGCTGTGCATCGTGTGGGCCGTACTGACGGTGTCGATGGCGTTCTCGCATGCGCTGGACGCGGCCAACAGCCTGTACGAGCGCAAGCCCGATGCGCGCAACAAGCCGATCAAGGGCTACCTGCAGGTGGTCAAGATCGTGGTGTTCGTGGCCGCCGGCCTGTCCATCGTCGCCACCCTGCTGGGGGTGAAGCTGGGCCCGCTGGTGACCGGCCTGGGCGCGGCCACGGCGGTGCTGATGCTGATCTTCCAGGACACCATCCTGTCGCTGGTGGCCAGCGTGCAGATCAGTGGCGATGGCCGCGTGCGCATCGGCGACTGGATCGAGATGCCCAGCCAGAACGCCGATGGCGACGTCATCGATATCGCGTTGCACACCATCACCGTGCAGAACTTCGACAAGACCATCACCACCATCCCGACCAAGAAGCTGGTGACCGAGTCGTTCAAGAACTGGCGCGGCATGCAGGAGGCCGGGGGCCGCCGGATCAAGCGCGCGCTGTACCTGGACCAGCACAGCGTCGGTTTCCTGGACGAGGGCGACCTGGCCTTCCTCGGCGAATTCGCGCTGCTGCGTGACTACCTGCAGGCCAAGGAGCAGGAACTGGGGCAGTGGAACGGGCGCCTGCGCGAGCAGGGCGTGGCCGAGGTCAACAGCCGCCGGGTGACCAACCTGGGCACCTTCCGTGCGTATGTGGAGCGCTACCTGCGCAGCCATCCGGGCATCCATACCGACATGACCCTGCTGGTACGGCAGCTGCAGCCGACCACCGAGGGCCTGCCGCTGGAGCTCTACTGCTTCACCCGCAGCACCGCCTGGGGTGAGTACGAGGCGGTGCAGTCGGACATCTTCGACCACCTGCTGGCGATCCTGCCGGCGTTCGGCCTGCGGGTGTTCCAGGCCTCCAGCGACGCCATGTTGATGGCCGGGCAGCGCCAGTTGGGCGGCTCGGAGTAAGCTGCGGTGCCCCCGGCGGGGCCATACGGACCCCGCTGGTGGCTGAAACTGAACGACGAAACCTCTCGCCAAATGGCTCGGGATCGCTAGAATGCCGGGCTTGTAAACGTTTTCATCAAGGACTGCTGGTGGCCTCCGATCGCATCGAATCCCTCATTGCCCAGATGACCGTCGAGGAAAAGGTCGGCCAGCTGGGTGTCTTCGCGGACATGGTCCGCCCGTTCGCCCCGGACGTGAACCCGGAAGCCAACGTGCGCAATGCCGACCAGGTGCTGCAGCAGGTGCGCGAGGGCAAGGTCGGTTCCCTGTTCAATGGCGTGGGCGCCGAGCTGGGCCGCCGCATCC
The DNA here is from genome assembly GCF_056480025.1 of Stenotrophomonas sp. 109824_Sma. Classification (NCBI taxonomy): domain Bacteria; kingdom Pseudomonadati; phylum Pseudomonadota; class Gammaproteobacteria; order Lysobacterales; family Lysobacteraceae; genus Stenotrophomonas; species Stenotrophomonas sp. 109824_Sma. The sequence continues at coordinate 445,395 of NZ_CM151078.1, forward strand.
AGCAGGTCGCCACCGAGGAGAGCCGCCTGGGCATTCCGGTGATCCTGGCCGCCGACGTCATCCACGGCATGCGTACCGTGTTCCCGATTCCGCTGGGCGAGGCCGCTAGTTTCGAGCCGGAGCTGGCCGAGCGCACTGCGCGCGCCACCGCCATCGAAGCCACCGCTGCTGGCCTGCACTGGACCTATGCCCCGGCCGTGGACATCGCCCGAGACCAGCGCTGGGGCCGTGGCGCCGAAGGTGCCGGTGAGGACGTGGTGCTGGGGTGTGCGTTCGCCGCCGCCCGCGTGCGTGGCTTCCAGGGCAGCGACCTGCGCGCCGCCGATTCGCTGCTGGCCACGCCGAAGCACTTCGCCGCCTACGGCGCGGTGATGGCGGGCATGGAATACAACATGGTGGACATCTCGCCGCAGACCCTGCGCGACGTGCACCTGCCGCCGTTCAAGGCCGCCTTCGATGCGGGCGCGATCACCGTGATGTCCTCGTTCAACGACATCAATGGTGTGCCGGCGAGCGCCAATGCCGAGCTGCTGACCGACATCCTGCGCGGTGAGTGGAAGTTCCCGGGCGTGGTGATCTCCGATTACACCGCCGACATGGAACTGGTCGCGCACGGCTATGCCGCCGATGACCGCGATGCTACTGCCAAGGCGTTCACCGCCGGCCTCGACCTGAGCATGCAGAGCGGCTTCTACGCCGAACACCTGCCGGGCCTGGTCGAGAGCGGCGACGTGCCGATGGCGGTGCTGGATGAAGGCGTGCGCCGCATCCTGTGGCTGAAGGAGACCATCGGCCTGTTCGACGATCCGTACCGTTCGCTGGACCCGGCGCGCGAAGCGGATACCTCGCACATTGCCGCACATGACGCACTGTCGCGCGATGCCGCGCGCCGTTCGATCGTGCTGCTGAACAACCGTGACAACGTGCTGCCGCTGCAGAAGACCGGGCAGAAGATCGCGCTGATTGGCCCCTTCGTGCAGGACCGCGAGAACATCGAAGGCTGCTGGACGCTGTTCGGCGACAAGCAGCGCTATGTGGACCTGGAAACCGGCGTGCGTGCCGCCATCGGCGACGAGGCGCTGCTGGAGATCGTGCCGGGTTGCGATCTGGAAGCCGCGATTCCGGGCGGCACCGAAGCGGCCGTGGCGGCCGCGCTGCGCGCCGACGTGGTGGTGCTGGCGCTGGGCGAACCGCAGCGCTACAGCGGTGAAGCGCAGTCGCGCGTGGAGATCACCCTGCCGCCGGCACAGCAGGCGCTGGCCGAGGCCGTGGCGATGACCGGCAAGCCGCTGGTGGTGCTGCTGCGCAATGGTCGCGCGCTGGCACTGCAGGGCGCGGTGCGCAATGCACAGGCCGTGGCGGTGACCTGGTACCTGGGCACGCAGACCGGCCATGCGGTGGCTGATGTGCTGTTCGGCGATTACAGCCCGTCCGGCCGCCTGCCGGTCAGCTTCCCGCAGGTGTCCGGCCAGCAGCCTTACTTCTACAACCACCCGCGCACCGGTCGCCCGGAACTGCCGACGATGTCGGAGTTCAAGGCCCGCTGGCGCGAGATTCCGAACGAGCCGCTGTATCCGTTCGGGCATGGCATCGGCTACACCAGCTTCGCCTATGGCGTGCCGCAGCTGAGTGCAGCCCAGCTTGGCTGGGACGATACCCTGACCATCACCACCACGCTGACCAACAGCGGCGACGTGGCTGGCGAGGAAGTGGTGCAGCTGTACATCCACGACCGCGTGGCCAGCCGCGTGCGTCCGGTGCGCGAACTGAAGGACTTCCGCAAGGTGGCGCTGCAGCCGGGTGAGTCGGCTGAGGTGGTGTTCACCCTGACCCGCGAGCAGCTGGCCTTCACCGGCCGCGACGGCGTGCTGCGTGCCGAGCCGGGCCACTTCGATCTGTGGGTCTGCGCCTCGTCGGCGGCAGGTGACGCCGTGCAGTTCGAGCTGCTGAAGGCCTGACCAACGCAAAAAGGGGACGGAGGGGATTAAGTCGTTTGTGCCAAAACGACTTAATCCCCTCCGTCCCCTTTTTGTTGTCCTCACTGCGGCGGCGCTACCATCGGTGTTCTTGAACCGATGGATGGCCCCGCATGCGCACGATCGCTGTGTTGATTCCCGCCCTGTTGCTGGCGGCCTGTTCGCAGCCGGCGCCGCCGGCCGAGCCTGCGGTGGATGCGCCGCCGCCGATGGAGGTCGGTGCTGCTGCGACGCCTGCGGCTGAACCGGCGATGCCTGCTGCTGAACCCGCTGCAGCTGCACCGGCTACCCCTGCAGCGGACGCGCCTGCTGAAGATGCACGTGCGCGAATCGAGAGCGTGCTCGGTGATGCCGCGCAGTATGAAAAGGTCTTCAACGCGTTCAAGACCGCGGTGGTCGGCGGTGATCGCGCTGCGGTGGTGGAAGAGGTGCGCTTCCCGTTGAACATCAGCGGCGGAAAGAAGATCACCGGCCCCGGTGAGTTCCAGCGCAACTACGAGAAGATCATCACCCCGGCGGTGGTCAAGGCGGTGTCCGAACAGGACTTCGGCAAGGTCTTCGTCAACCAGCAGGGCGTGATGATCGGTGATGGCCAGGTGTGGTTGAACGGGCAGTGCCTGGACAAGGCCTGTGCGCAGACCGAAGTGAAGGTCATCACCATCCAGTGAATGCGGACGGCCCCGCGTGCGGGGCCGTTGCGGACAAACATGCCGGCCAGCGGCCGGCACTACCGGAGCATCAGGTCTTCGGCGTGAGCTTCAACAGGCGTGCCTTGCTGCCATCTTCCAGCAGCCACAGCGCGCCATCCGGGCCCTGTTCCACTTCGCGGATGCGCTCGCCCATGTTGAAGCGCTCGGCTTCGCGCGCGCTGTCGCCATCGAAGGCTACGCGCACCAGCGACGTGGACGACAGGCCGCCGATGAAGCCGCTGCCCTTCCACTGCGGGAACAGGCTGCCGCTGTAGATCACGAAGCCGGCAGGCGAGATCACCGGCGTCCAGGTCACCTTCGGGGCGGCGAATTCCGGCCGGGTATCGTGGTCGGGAATCGGGCGGCCGTCGTAGTGGTCACCGTTGGAAACGATCGGGTAGCCGTAGTTGGCGCCGCGCACGATCAGGTTCAGTTCGTCGCCGCCGGCCGGGCCCATCTCGTGCGCCCACAGCTTGCCGTTGGCATCGAAGGCCATGCCCAGGATGTTGCGGTGGCCCAGCGACCACACCTGTGCGGCAACCCCGCCCTGCGAGGCGAACGGGTTGTCGGCGGGCAGGCTGCCATCGTCGTTGAGGCGGATGATCTTGCCGAGGTTGCTGCCCATGTCCTGGGCCGGATCGAACTTCTGCCGCTCGCTGGAGCTGATCCACAGCTTGCCGTCCGGGCCGAAGGCGAGGCGGTGGCCGTAGTGGCCCTCACCGCTGACCTTCGGGCTCTGCCGCCAGATCACCTTCAGGTCCTTCAGCTGGCCAGCGCCGCTGGCGTCCAGCGCCAGCGTGGCCCGGGCCACGGCAGCACCGCGGGTATCCAGTGTGCCTTCCTCGGCGTAGCTGAGGTAAATGACATGATTCCGGGCGAAGTCCGGGTGCAGGATGATGTCGCCGAAACCACCCTGGCCACCGTAGGCAACCTTCGGAACGCCGGTGATTTCCTGTTTCTGGCCGCTGGCCAGGTCCAGGTGCTGCAGTTTGCCGCGCTTTTCGGTGACCAGCAGGCTGCCATCGGGCAGGAAGGTCATTGCCCACGGCTGGTCGAAGCGGCTGATCTCGGTGGCGGTGAATGGGCGCTGGTCAGCCGGTGTGGCTGCCGGCGTAGCAGCCTGGGCGCCGCCGTTGGCGGCGGGGTCGGCCGCATTGCAGGCGGAGGTGGCGAGGATCGGCACGAGGCCGAGGGCGAGCAGCAGGGGCGTGCGGGTCATGGGTATCTCCAGGGCGGGGATGCGGATGGCCGGGCTGTCCCTTGTATACCACTGCAGCGGTGACCGTCGTGGCCCGAAGGTCCTGCGCCCCCCTGTGCGACGGCAGCGGGATCGTCTAGGGTGGGCACGCCCGGGCAAAGCGTGCCCGTCTGCCTGCCAAGGATCTGCAATGAACACTGCCATGCCCCACAAGCCGTCCACCGCCTTCATTGCCGCCTCCTGGGTGGCCCTGCTGCTGGGTGCGGCGGCCTACCTGATCGGCCTGTTCAACGCCGCCACGATGGCGCTCAACGAGAAGGGCTACTACCTGACGCTGCTGCTGTTCGGCCTGTTCGCGGCGGTGTCGCTGCAGAAGAGCGTGCGCGACCGCGTCGAGGGCATTCCGGTCAGTGGCCTGTACTACGCGCTGTGCTGGTTCGCGCTGTTGTCGGCGCTGATGCTGCTGCTGGTCGGCCTGTGGAATGCCACGCTGGCGCCGAGCGAGAAGGGCTTCTATGGCATGGCGTACGCGCTGTCGCTGTTCGGTGCGGTGGCGGTGCAGAAGAACACCCGCGACCTGATCGCCGCCGGTGGCGGCGAGATCAAGCGCAGTGCGATCGTGCAGCCGCTGCCGGAGCAGGATTGATCGATCCGGTGTGGAGCCGAGCGTAGGCTCGGCTCTAAAGCAGCCTGGCGCTATCGCTTCAACCGCGGATCCGCCAGCTGAGCTTCCTCCCAGCCACGACGCGCCGCGTTGCGTGCCTGCACCCAGTCCAGGCGGCTGCGGCCACGTTCGCTGGCCCAACGTGATTCGAGCTCGCGTTCCACTTCCTCGTAGGCGCGGATCATGTCCTGCGCACGCGCTGCGTGGCCGATCCGGTAGGCCGGCTCGTAGTCCTCGAAGAACAACTGGTCGTCGTAGTAAGGCTCGGCCGTGTAGCGCTCACGCCAGTAGTTGCTGACCGCGTCGCGCGGTGTGCTGTCGTCCGGTACGCGGCCGGGAATCTGGTACTCGGTCATGGAAGGGCTCCGTTGTGGACGAAGCCTGATCGTGCCTGCGTGGCGGTTAACGGCCCGGTCCCGCAGCGTGATCGCCAGATCAATCCGCCGGGCATGGCCCGGCGCTACGCTCACCCAGCGTCGGCATCCTTGCGCGGCAGCTTGTAGATCACCGCGCCGATGGCGAACGCGACCAGTGCAGCAGCGATGTTCTGCCAGCTGGCACTGGCGAACAGCGCCAGGCACAGCAGCAGCGCCAGCACCGGAATCAGCGGGCCACCCGGCAACTTCAACGCACCGGGGCGGTCGGCGTAGCGCTTGGCCAGTACCAGTACCGCCGCGGCAGTGCCGATGTAGGCGAACAGGCGCGTGGTCATCGACAGCAGGGCCAGCTGCACGAACGAGCCGGACAGGGCCAGGCCGAGTGCGATCAGGCCCTGGCACAGGATCGATGCTGCCGGGGTGTGGAAGCGCGGATGCACCTGCGCCAGGATCTTCGGCCCGTAGCCATCGCGCGCCAGTGCGAACAGGAAACGTGGGCCCATCATCATCGTGTTGCTGTTGGTACCGAGGATGGAGATGGTGGCGCCGATGGTCAGGATCAGTGCCAGTGCCTCGCCACCGAAGCCGGCGGCGGCATCGGCCAGCGGCGTCGCCGAGCTGGACAGGCCGGCCAGCGTGCCCTGCGCCACCACCTGCACCGCGCCGTAGATGACGGTGACGGTGATGATCATGGTGATCAGTGCGAACGGAATATCACGGCGCGGATTGCGGTACTCGCCGGCGGCGGCCGGGATGTTCTCGAAGCCCGCGTAGGCGTACAGCAGCAGCAACGCGGCTTCGCCCATGCGCTGCAGGTCGTGCGGGTCCGGGCGCTGGCCGGAGAAGGCCAGCTGTGGATCGATGTAGAACGCACCGATGGCCACGAACAGCAGCAGCGGCAGCATCTTGCCGATCACCAGCACCACGCCGGTGCGCGCAGCCGAGCGCACGCCAATGATGTTGACGCCGGTGAGGAAGCCCAGCGACACCACGATCACCGCGATGCGACCCATGCCGGCGCCGGCCCACGGCCAGAAGCGCGCGACCGCATCGGCCAGCGCATTGCTGAGTGCGGCCGCCGAACTGATGCGGGTCAGCCAGATCATCCAGCCAATCTCGAACCCGGCGAATCGCCCGAACGCCTCGCGTGCATACAGGTAGCTGCCACCGGGCTCGTCGAAATAGCTGGCGGCCTGCGCGTAGCACAGCACCAGCAGCGCGACGACGATGCCAGCGGCGACCACGCCCCACAGGCTGAACGGGCCGAGCAGAGCGACGGTGGCGGCCGGCAGCAGGTAGATGCCACTGCCGATCACATCGTTGATCGACAGGCCGACGATCTGCCAGCGGCTGACCGCGCGCTGCAGCTGCGGTTCGTCCTGCGCGCTCAACGGGCGTCTCCGGCCAGCGCGGGCAGTTGCCACTGCGCCTGCAGGCGCTTGTACTCGGCACGCGGCAGCAGGACGAAGCGCGGCGCGTCCTGCGGGCGCAGCCAGTTCATCAGCGCCTGCATGCGTTCTTGTGGCATGGCCGTACAGCCGGCGGTGGCCTCACCGGGCGTGCGCCACAGGTGGGCGAAGATGCAGCTGCCCTTGCCGGGCTGGTTGTCCGGGTTGTGGGCGATGACGAAGCCTTCCCGGTAGCGCACGTCGCCCTTGTTGTGCAGGTCCAGCCGCATTGGCTCGGTGGAGCCCTTGACCGCCGCACTGCCGACTTTCTTCTCATCGACGATGCGGTTGTAGAACGGCGAGCTGGGCACGTCCATGCAGTAGCTGCTGTCCAGCATCGGCTGGTAGGGCATCGCGGTGCCAGCACGAGTGACGGCATAGCCGAATGCACTGCCGAGCGCGAATATGCCGGCCGGGCTGCGGCCATCCCCTTCCTGTTTCTGCGGACCATCGGCCTGTGCCGGATGCAGGCCCAGGCCCCAGGCGCTGCCGGTACGGCCGAGCGCCACCGGGAACGCCTGTCCATGCGTGTGCCAGCCCTTGCCGTCGCGCACATAGGCCTGCAGCTGCCCCTCGGTGCTGTCCCAGCCTTCGCTGGTGACCACGATCAGCTGGCGCGCGCCGTCCAGTGGCGCGGCGTGGACGGACACCGCCGCGGCAAGCAGCAGCGCGGTGGTGGCAAGGCGGACCAGCGATATCATGAACATGCGCTCCGGTCAGGAATCCAGCAGGTGGTCGATCCGCTCCAGGTTCACCGCGAGCTGCTGCTGGCGGTCCGGATTGGCGTGGCAGAGCAGCACGAACAGGAAATCGAGCAGGGCGTGCATGGCACTACGGTACAGCAGCTGCGCGACCTGCGGCGTGCGGTCGTGCGCACACACCACCAGTGCCGCATCAGCATGCGCGCGCAGCGGGTTGGCGGTGTGGCGGGTGATGGAAATCACCTTGCCACCCATGTCCTGGAACTGGCGCGACAGCTGCGAAAGCTGGGGCAGGTTGCCGAACTCGGAGAACACCAGCAGCACATCGCCGGGGCGCGCGGCGGACAGGTTGGCCAGCATCAGGATCGGGTCGGTGTGCGGTACCACCAGCAGGCCGAGCAGCGACAACCGCATGGCGAACTCACGGGCATACAGGCCGTCGTCACCCAGGCCGTAGACGAACAGTTTGGGCGCGCCGTCGAGCAGCTGCACGATGCGCTCGATTTCATCGCGTGGATTGGCCTGCCGTGTTTCCTCTTCGGCCTGCGCCTTGCTGCGGCGCAGGGCCTCGCCCAGGCGCAGGTAGTCGTCGCCGCTGTCGGGTTCGCTGGGGGCCTGTTGTGGATCGGCACCGGCGCGAGCCACATCCTGGCCGATCGAGTACTTCAGGTCCGGATAGCCCTTGAAGCCGAGTTTCTGGCTGAACTTCACCACGCTGGACTGGCTGATGCCCAGTGCGCTGGCCAGCTGCTGGGACGAGTAGTCACGCAGCAGGTGGGCATTGTCGAGGATGAAGTCGGCGATGCGGCGCTCGATGGCCGACATCTGCCCGCGCTCGGAACGGATCTTCAGCAGGGGCGGCATGCGGGGTGTCCGGGCATGGATAGGCGCGTTGCGGTTGGCTGCGTGGAGCGTGTCATGGGATGGGTCGGGCGGGTGCCAGCAGCGAAGAGGATATGGAGTGCGGTTGTTGCCTTTGACGTTGAGTCCGCCTTCAAGCGAGCCGAGCACCGCAGGTCCGGCGGGGGCGAAGAGGCGCGGGTGTCTGAGCGTAGCGAGTTCCGCGCCGTCCCTCGACGGACCGAGGAGCGCAGGGCACCGGCGTGCGCAGCACGTCGGCTCGCGGATGGCGGAGCGTTTCTTTTGGTTACTTTTCTTTTCGCGAAAAGAAAAGTAACGCGCGACCCAACGTCAGTGACACGCAGCGTCAGCCGCAAGGCAGAGATCACCCCAGCATCTCCAGCCCACGCACTTCGGTGATGCCCAGCCCCGGCACGTCGCTGATGCTGATCTCCGATTCGTTGAAATGCACACCGCCGCTGACCGGGTCGAACTGGCCCAGCGAGGGGCCGTCGAGGTCAACCTTGGTGATCACATCGCTCTTGGCCACGGCCAGGTGCACGGCCGCAGCCACGCTGATGCTGGACTCGATCATGCAGCCGATCATGCACGGCACGCCGTAGATGCCGGCGATGTCGGCGATGCGGATCGCGTTGGACAGGCCGCCGGTCTTCATCAGCTTGATGTTGATGATGTCGGCCGCGCGCTGCTGGATCAGGTCCATCACCTGGCTCGGGCTGAACACGCTTTCGTCGGCCATCACCGGCGTGTTGACGCGGTCGGTGACGTACTTCAGGCCGCTGATGTCGGCCGCTTTCACCGGTTGCTCGAGCAGCTCAAGGACCACGCCGGCTTCCTCCAGCGTGCGCATCGCGTGAACCGCCTGCTTGGCGGTCCAGCCCTGGTTGGCATCCAGCCGCAGCAGGGCGCGGCCTTCCACCGCGGCGTGGATCGCCTTGACCCGTTCGATGTCCAGGCCGATGTCCTTGCCGACCTTGATCTTCAGCGACTCGAAGCCGCGTTCGATCGCCGACAGCGAGTCGCCCACCATCTTGTCGATGTAGTCCACGCTGATGGTGATGTCGGTGGTGATCACCGGGTCGCCGCCACCGAGCATCTGGTACAGCGGTGCGCCGTGCAGCTGCGCCCACAGGTCATACAGCGCGATTTCCACCGCGGCCTTGGCGCTGGTGTTGCGCTCCATCGCCGTCTGCACCAGCCCACACAGGCGGTTGAGGTTGACCACGTCCTGGCCAATCAGGCGCGGCGCGATGAAGTGGCGGATTGCTTCGATGATCGAGCCGTGCGTATCGCCGGTGATCACTGCGGTGGCCGGGGCTTCACCGTAGCCGGTGTGACCGGTGTCGGTGCGGATCAGCACCACCACGTCTTCCACGGTCTCCACCGTGCGCAGGGCGGTCTTGAACGGTGTCTTCAACGGCACGCGCAGCATGCCCAGTTCGATGGCGGTGATCTTCATTCAGGAGTCTTGGCCCGCAGGCGCTGGATGTTGGTGATGCGGTCGATGTAGCGGACGGTATCGCTGGCCATCATCGGTTCCAGCGGAGTGACCGAAACACCATTGAGATGGGCCTGCACGCGCGTGCCGTCGGCACCGAACCAGCTGCCGCCCGCGGTATCGTGGATGACCCAGGTACGGCCGTCGACGTGGCCGATGGCCATCATCACGTGGCCGGGGATGTAGACCAGGTCGCCCACCTGCAGGTCGGTGACGGCGCGGTCGCGCACCGCCTTGCCGTCCTTGCCGGTGAACGGCAGGCGATCCAGGGCAGGGCTGACCGCCTGTGCACTGGTATTGCGTGGCAGCAGCACGCCGAAGCTGCGGTAGATCTCGGAGACGAAACCGCTGCAGTCGCGGGTGTCGTAGTCGTGGCCCCAGCCGTAGCGCTCGCCGAGGAACTTGAAGGCCTGCTGCAGCAGCAGGCGCGGGGTCAGCGGCAGGTAGTCGGCGGCGGTGTCCTGCGAGCGTGGCAGCAGCGCCGGCACCAGCTTCAACCGACCATCGGCTTCGCGTACCGGCAACTGCACCACCCACGACGCATGCGCCTGCTGACCGTTCACCGGTTCGGCGGCCGGCCAGTCGGCCAGCACCGGCAAGCGCACGCCCATGTCCAGCTGCAGGCGCGAGACGCGCGGCTCTTCCGGGGTGTAGGCGGTCTGCGCGGTGGAGCCGGTGACGATCCGGTACGGCCCCTTGGCGCCATAACCGAGCACGGTGGCTTTGTCGCCGCTGGCAATGGCCTCGGCTTCGATCCACGCGCTGTAGCGCTCGCTGTGCACGAACAGCCAGCGGCCGTCGGCGCTGCGATGGACCACGGCAACCTTGTCGCCGGGGAACAGCGCCGATTCCTGGAAGCGATCGATGTCGGTGTCGCCGATGCTGCTGAACACGCGCTCGCGGGTGGGGAAGGTGCGCAGTGCCGCGCGCTTTACCACCAGCCCATACTGCGGTGCCACCTGCGTGGGAATCGCATCGAGGCCGAGGTTGGCTTCGATCATGCTGCGCACTGCCGGCGCGATGGCCTGGCCCTTGTCGTTGTACAGGGTGCGGCTGGGCCAGCTCGACAGCGCGGTGATGCTGGCACGCACCGTCGCCGCATCAAGCTGGGCTGGCAATGCGGCGATGTCCTGGATGTGGCTGTCCTGCGCCTGCATCCGCACGTTCTGTGCCTCGATCTGGCCGCGGTCAAGGATCGGCACGTCGGCGTTGTCCAGGCGCGCGGCCCAGTACTGCGGGGTGAGGTAGGCCTCGTGCAGGCCGATCACATAGGGCAGCGGCGCGCCCGGGTCGGGCAGCGGTGCCGCCTGTGCAAAGGCCGGTGCGGCCAGCAGGCACAGGGCCAGGGTCAAGCGGCGTGGCCAATGCCGATGCCGTTCGCGGGAAGCCAGGATCATGCGCTGCACACCCTCCTCGAATGCCTGTTGGAATATTTATTCCTTTTGGCATCGAAAGCAAGAATAAATTATTGACCGGCATCCCGGCCCGTGTTACACAGCCGTTACCACCCGCGCTGGGGAAGTGTCGCTGTGGATCCTGCCGTTCGCAAACCGCGTCTGCCTGCCACCGCCGGCCTGTGTGCCGCGCTGCTGCTGTGGGCGTGGTCGGCGGGGGCAAAGGATCCCCGCAGTGCGCTTGATCTGGCGATCGATCGTGAGCGGGAATGGCAGCTGATCGACTGGGTCGACAGTGGCCAGTTCAACAGCGTGGTCATGGCGTTTGCCACGCAAGGCGTCTTCCCGCCGGCCGACTTCCAGTTCGAGCGCATGCGCCGCATCCGTCTGGATTTCAGCCTGGACCAGGCAGCCGCGAAGGCGGCCGTGCGCCGCTGGATTCCCGACCTGACCGACGAGGAATTCGCGCGCTGGGACCAGCTTGGCCTGATCGAGCATCTCGATATCGATGGCGAGCGCTGGTACTTCAAGCGCGCACCATCGAACCTGTTCCTGCTCAGCGACGAAGCACGTGCACGTCGCCGCGCGGATGCACCGATGCCGTCTCCGGGCCCCAACGAAGTGCTTAACGCACACCACGCGCGCGTGGTTGCCGCGGCCGAACAGAGTGGCCAGGCGTCGGTGCTGCCGCAGCGTATCGAATTCACCCAATCGCTTACGGTGAAGGCCGATGCCGTGCCGGCCGGCGAAACCGTACGCGCCTGGATTCCGTACCCGCGCGAGATCCCGGGCCAGCAGGAGCAGGTGCAGTGGCTGGGCGGCAGCCCGGGCAAGGCGCGGGTGGCACCGGCCAGCACCTTGCAGCGCACGGCCTATCTGGAAGCCAAAGCGGTGGCCGGGCAGCCGACCCGCTTCGAGGTCCGCTATGCGGTCACGATCTTCGCCCGGCATACCGCGATTGATCCGGCCAGGGTGCAGCCGACCCCGGCTGATCCGGCGTTGAAGCCGTATCTGGCCGAGCAGCTGCCACATGTGCGCTTCACCCCTGCACTGAAGCTGTTCTCCGACCAGGTGCTGCAGGGCGAGACGCGCCCGTATGAAGTGGTGCGCAAGCTGTTTGCTGCGGTTGACCGCATTCCCTGGGCCGGCGCGCGCGAGTACTCAACGATCAGCAACATCAGCGATTACGCGCTGCGTGCCGGCCATGCTGACTGCGGGCAGCAGACCCTGCTGCTGATCGCGCTGCTGCGCCTGAACGGCATTCCCGCGCGCTGGCAGTCGGGCATGGTGTTTTCCGACGATGGCAGTGGTTACAACAACCTGCATGACTGGGGCCAGGTCTACCTGGCGCCGTATGGTTGGCTGCCAATGGACGTGACCACCGGGGCGCTGGCCAGCGACGTGCCTGCACTGCGTGATTTCTACCTGGGTGGCCTCGACGGCTACCGCATCGCCTTCAACGATGATTTCGGCCAGCCCATCGTGCCGGCCAAACAGCATTACCGCTCGGAAACGGTCGACTCGCAGCGTGGCGAGGCCGAGTGGGCAGGCGACAACCTGTACTCCGACCAATGGAGCTACGACTTCCAGTGGCGGGTACTGCCAGCCAGGCAACGCTAGCGCGACACATCGCACACCACACCATTCAATTCTTGCAGGAGAGAGCAGGGGATGAAGGCTTACAGCATCAAGCGGGCGGCGTTGTGCGTCGCCCTCGGGGCGTGTCTGGGCGTGATCGCGCCCAGCGCATTCGCACAGGATGGTTCGGTGGTTGGCCGGTTGGTCAGCGAGGCCGGGCAGGTGCCGGCCGGTGCCACGGTGACCGTACGCAATCCGGCAACGGGTTTCGTCCGTTCGGTGCAGGCCGAGGCCAACGGCAGCTACCGCATTCCACTGCTGCCGGTAGGCACCTACGAGATGGAGGTCGGCCTGCCCGGTGGCGGCGCCAGCCGTGTTGGCCAGGTGACCGTCAGCCTCGGCAGCGCGACCACGGTGAACGTACCGCTCGGCGCGGTCAGCACGCTGGGCACGGTGGAAGTGCGGGCGCCGCAGGTGGTGTCGATGGTCGATGTGAAGTCCACCGAGTCGGCCACCAACATCACCCGCGAGGAACTCTCGCGCCTGCCGGTGGACCGTGACATCACCGCCGTGGCGCTGCTGGCGCCGGGTGCGGTGAAGGGCAAGGGGTCGCTGGGTGGCCAGGGCATTTCCTTCGGCGGTTCGTCGGTGGCCGAGAACACGGTCTACATCAATGGCCTGAACGTCACCGACTTCTACAACCGGGTCGGCTTCTCGTCGGTGCCGTTCTCGTTCTACCAGGAGTTCCAGGTCAAGACTGGCGGCTATTCGGTGGAGTTCGGGCGCAGCACCGGCGGTGTCATCAATGCGGTGACCCGCTCGGGCAGCAATGACTTCAAGGCCGGTGCCGAGCTGGTGTTCGAGCCGCGCGCATGGCAGTCGCAGGCGCGTGACCGTTACGACGGCAACGGCAGCCGCTACATCACCGCCAGCCGCGACGACTACAGCCGCAGCGCGCTGAACGTATTCGCTTCCGGTGCGCTGGTGCAGGACCGGTTGTTCTTCTTCGGCATGTACGAAGCCCGCGACTACCGCCCGACATCGACCAACGACGCCGGCACCCGCTTCAACCAGGGCAAGGCCGATGACCCGTTCTGGGGCGGCAAGATCGATTGGCGCATCACCGACAACCAGATGTTCTCGCTGTTCGGCTTCTCCGATCGCAACAAGACGCTCACCGACGTCTATGCCTACGATTACGACCTTGGCAGCAGCGTGGGCGAGCGTGCCAACCAGATCATGAACACCGTGGGTGGCCGCAACTGGTCGGGCACCTACAGCTGGCAGGTCAACAATGATCTGACCATGAAGCTGATGTACGGCGAGAACAAGCGCAACCGCGTGCAGAGCTCGTTGATGGACGAGAACTGCAACCGCGTCTTCGACAATCGTACGGCCGGACAGGGCGTGCCACCGTCGCTGCAGGGCGACCGCAGCTGCACCAGCAGCTCGCAGCTGGAGTCGGCGCTGGATACGCGCAAGGCGGCGCGCGCGGACTTCGAATGGACCCTGGGCAACCACCTGCTGCGGTTCGGCCTGGACCGGGAAGAGAATACGTCCGACTACAGCCGCGCCTACCCTGGCCCGGGCGGCTTCCGCTACGACATCTACTACCGTACCCCCGGCAGCTCGCTGAACGGTGGCGTGGTGCCAGCCAGCGGCGTGGTCGTGCGCACCCGCCGCTATGAAGTGGAAGGTGCGTTCAAGACCATCAACTCGGCCTACTACCTGGAAGACAACTGGCAGGTCACGCCGAACCTGCTGCTCAATCTCGGCCTGCGCATGGAGGCGTTCGACAACAAGGGCGGCGACGGCAACAGCTACATCAAGATCGACAACATGCTGGCCCCGCGTGCCGGCTTCTCCTGGGACGTGCGCGGCGATGGCACCACCAAGGTGTTCGGCAACCTCGGCCGCTACTTCCTGCCGGTTGCCAACGTCATCAACATCAAGCAGGCCGGTGGCTTCCTCGACGAGCGCACCTGGTACGAGTTCCTCGGCTACACCGGCGCAGCCAACAACATCCCCAACCTGGGTGCGCAGATCGGCCCGGTGGACAACTCGCAGGGCGACGGCAGCGTGCCGGACCTGCGCGCGGAAGTGAACCGGGACATGGACCCGGTCTACCAGGATGAGGCCATCCTGGGCTTCCAGCAGATGATCAACGAGGCCTGGTCGGTGGGTGCCAGCGTGACCTACCGGCGCCTGCACAACGCCATCGATGACATGAACATCACCGCCACCGGGCAGTGTGGTGCCATCGACAGCGTGTGGATCATGGGCAACCCGGGGCGCACCAACACCGTGTGGGGCGACACCGACTGCGATGGCCGCAACGATGGCTGGATCAGCATCGACACCTCGAAGGAAGGTTGGGCGCTGTATGACGACAACGGCAACTATGTCGGCCAGCGCGGCTGGGTGAAGCCCAAGCGCGACTACAAGGCACTGGAGCTGCAGGTCGACCGCGCATGGGACGGCAAGTGGGGCTTCAATGCGTCCTACACGCTGGCCTATGGCCGCGGCAACGCCGAGGGGCCGGTCAACTCCGATACCGACTTCGCCGATGCCGGTCGCACCGAGAACTTCGACAATCCGTGGGTGAACTACCGGGGCTATGGCTACCTGGCCAATGATCGCCGCCATCAGTTCAAGTTCCGTGGCAGTTATGCGCTGACCGAGAACCTGAGTGTGGCCGCAACCCTGGGCGTGCAGTCGGGCAGCCCGATCACCCGCTTCGGTGCCGGCAATCCGTTCGATGCGACCGATTTCCACAGTTACTACGTCTGCGTGTCCAACTGCCAGGCGACGGTGCCATCCGAACGTGTGTTCGTGCACTCGCCGCGCGGCGGTGATGGGCGCACGCCGTGGACCTACGATCTCGATGTCAGCGTCTCCTACAAGGTGCCGATTCCCACCGACCTGCGCCTGAAGCTGGCGGTGTACAACGTGCTGAACCAGCAGCGCGTGGTGACCGTGGACCAGGACTATGAGCCGCAGAACGGTATTGGTTCGCCCAACCCGCTGTACCGCTACGGCACCGGCTTCCAGTCACCGCGCTATGCGCAGTTGACCGTGACATGGGCGTACTGAAGCCAGCCCAGCACGCTCGACGCAGCTTCTGCATGGCGGCGTTGGCGGTTTTTCCGGTTGCGGCGGCGCAGACGAGCGCGACCGCCTCGATCGATGCCGACGTCGCGGCCGTGGTCCAGCACGAGCATCTGCCCGGGCTGGCCATGGCCGTGGTCGAACAGGGGCGCGTGGTCTACCAGCGCGCCGAGGGTTCGCGTGGCGATGGCGGCCGCATCGACGAGGACACCTTGTTCAAGATCGCCTCCAACAGCAAGGCGATGACCACCGCGTTGCTGGCGCGGCTGGTGCAGCAGGGCAGGCTGCGCTGGGATGATCCGGTGCAGCGGCACCTGCCCGGGTTCCGCATGCAGGACGCATGGGTCGGCCAGCAGATGCAGGTGCGCGACCTGTTGATCCACAACAGCGGTCTTGGCTTGGGCGCTGGCGACCTGATGTTGTGGCCGGAACCGAACATGTTCACCCGCGCCGACATCATCGCAGGGCTGGCGCACCTGAAACCGGTCAGCAGCTTCCGCAGCCACTACGCCTACGACAACCTGATGTACGTGGTGGCCGGGGAAGTGGCCGCTGCGGCCGGTGGCAAACCCTATGACCAGCTGATGCGCGAGCAGGTGTTCGAGCCGCTGGGCCTGTCACGCTGTCAGGTGGGCGCGTGGTCGCTGAAGCGCGTGGGCAACGTGGCGCAGCCGCATGCATGGCGTGGTGACCGCAATGAGGTGGTGAACGCCGACGCTGACATCAGCCCGGACCTGCCGTCGATGGCGGCCGGTGGCATCCGTTGCTCGCTGCGCGACATGACGCGCTGGATGCAGGTGCTGTTGGATCCTTCCGTGGTGCCTGACTGGTTGAACAGTGAACAGCGCCGCACGCTGTGGACGTTGCACATGCCGATGCCGCTGGGTGAGCGCCAGCAGCGCTGGGACAACGCGCACTTCTACGGTTATGGCTATGGCTGGCGCGTGTCCGACATGGATGGGCAGTGGAAGGTAGCGCACACCGGCACGCTGTCGGGCATGTACTCGTCGCTGGCGCTGCTGCCTGACCGGAAAGTGGGCGTGGTGATGCTGATCAACGGTGAAGGCGAGGATGCGCGCACCGCGCTGATGCAGGCAGCGCTGAAGCGCTTCACCACACGCGACGATGCGAAGCCGGCGATGGAGTACCTGGCCGAACTGAAGGCGGACCAGGCAACGCGGGCGGCGACAGGCCATTCGCGGCCATCCACCACAGCGGCGCAGGAGACGAGCCGTACTGATCTGCCACGCTGGCAGGGCCGCTACCGCGATCCGTGGCTGGGTGCGGCCTCACTGTGCCCGGGCGAGGACGGCCTGCGTTTCAGCGTCGACAAGTCGCCCCGACTGCAGGCCACGGTGCTGCAGTTGCAGGGGCGTTGGCTGCTGCGCTGGGATACGCTGAGCGAAGATGCACAGGCCTGGCTGCAGCCCGGTGACGGTGCACCGCCCACATTGGACCTGCGTGCCATCGATCCGGACATCGACTTCAGCTATGACTTCCAGGACCTGCATTTCACTCGTACTGGCGACTGCGCTGGCAGCGAGCGCCAGCGCCGCTGAACCACCGCGCGTTTCGCCGGCGATCGACGCCGCCAGTGCCGGTCTGGTCGAGATCCGTTCGCTGTCGCCACGCATCGAGATGGATATCCGCTACGCCGGCGCCAACAACTTCACCGGCGCGCGCGTACCGGGCTACGAGGCGCCCTCGTGCTATCTGCTGGCGCCGGTGGCGAAGGCGCTGGCGCAGGTGGAACAGGACCTGCGTGCGGATGGATTCGGCCTGCGGATCTACGACTGCTACCGCCCGGTGCGCTCGGTGCAGGCCTTCATGGCCTGGGTGAACGACCCGCGCGAGCGCTCGCGCAAGGCATTGCAGTACCCGGATCTGGACAAGCCGCGGCTGCTGGCCGACGGCTACATCGCCGAACGTTCCGGACACAGCCGCGGCGCCACGGTGGATCTGGGGCTGCTGGATTGCCGCAGCGGTGCATGTACGCCGCTGGACATGGGCACCGACTTCGATTTCTTCGGACCACGCGCGCATACGCAGGCCAGCGGGTTGAGCGATGCACAGCAGGCCAATCGCCAGCAGCTGGTGCGCGCGATGGCGCGGCGGGGCTTCGTCAATTATCCGCAGGAGTGGTGGCACTACACCCTGCAGCCCGAACCGGATCCCGGCACCGCGTACGACGTTCCGGTGCTCTAGGGGGTTTCGGCAGGGCTGCGCCCTGCACCTGCAGAGGCAACGGCCGAATCAACAGCAACAGCGTGCGTTCCGTGGGTTGGCGGGGCGGCGCCGGAGTGCGGGGACGCCGTAAATCCGTCCATGGAGGCTTGGCAGCCGCATCCATGCGGCTGACACCCCGCACTCCGGTACCGCCCCGCCTCTGACAGTTTCCCGCGGAGTCCGTTGTAAAGCCGAGCCGATGCTCGGCTGCTCTTTTTTCAATCGTCGAGATATTCGATCTCGATGGAGATTCATCCACGCATGGCGTGGATCTACCGTGGCCACCGGATCGGGTCCGGGGCAGATCCCTTACACTGGCCGCCTTCTCATCCCAGCCCGCCCGATGAACCTTCCCCTGCACTTCGGCCTGCTCGGCACCCTGGAGGCCGGCGCCATCGCGCTGCTGGTCGGCCTGCTGGTGTACTTCCTGTGGTCGCGGTTGTGCCGGCTGCTGCACTGGACGGTGGGGCATGCGATTGGCTGGTCCTGCGTCATTTCGGTGGTGGCCTCCGCCGGCATCGATGCGTGGAAGCTCTTTTACATGGGCATCGTGCGGCTGGAGTCGCCGCTGTACGCGCGCCTGTTCCTGGCCACCATCCACGATCCGAACGAACTTGGCAGCCGTGTCGTGCTGGAAATCGCCGGGGCGCTCGCCGGTGTCGCCCTGGGATGGGTGTTGTTCAGTTCGCGGTCATTGGAAAAAACCGTCGACTGACGCAGGTTTTTCGTTGCCTGCCGGTTAAATCCAGAGGCGCTGAATGCGCATCTTATGAGCCGCTCACTCGACGCTAACCAGCGCGCTAAAGCATGCGTGGAGGCGAGTGGTTAATCGTGCGTGTGGAGGCCGGTCGCGGCCCAAAATCGATTCAGAAAGGCGGTGGCAGGGTAGGTGCCGTGCGGAAACAACAGGCCGCGCAACACCACCCAATTGGTAGGAGACACCCCTGATGACTATTCGCAACCGCAAGCCCCTGATCGCCCTGATCGTCGCCGCCGGCAGCGTGCTGGCCATCCCGGCGATGGCCCAGTCGGCCAAGCAGCAGGCCGCGCATGCGCAGAATGAAGCGGCGCAGGCCCAGCAGGCGGCGGCACAGGCCGGGCAGGCGGCTGACCAGGCGACCGACGCGGCCGCAGCGGCCTCGGCGCAGGCCAACGGCGGTGGCCAGACCTGGGCCAGCATCGATACCGATGGCAACGGCACCATCAGCAAGACCGAGGCGCAGGTGAACGCCGGCCTGGCCCAGGTGTTCGACCAGGCCGATACCAACAAGGACGGCGAGCTGAGCGCCGACGAGTACAAGGCCTACGTGGCCGCGCAGCAGGCCGGTGCGGGTGCCGGCGCGGCGCAGGGCCGTTGATCCAGACCTGATTCGGGAAGACCGGTGCATGGGGACCCGGGCGGCTGCGGCCGCCCGGGTTTTTGCTGTATTGACGGCGCCCGCGCCGGGCACGACCATCCGCGCATGGCAACCCTCAAGCGCCATTTCGAGACCATGGCCCGTTACAACGCTTGGGCCAACCAGCGCCTGTACGCCGCCGTGGAGCCGTTGCCCGACGAGGACTACCGTAGGCCGTGCGGGGCGTTCTTCGGTTCCGTCGAAGGTACGCTCAACCACCTGCTGGTGACGGATCGCATCTGGCTGCGCCGGCTGGCCGGGCAAGGCGATACCGGATATGCGCTCGACACGCTGCTGTTCACCGATTTCACCCGGCTGCAGCAGGCGCGGATCGAGGAAGATGCCGGCATCGTCGCGTTCGTGCTTGGGCTGTCCGACGCGGCCTTGGCGACCCGTGTCGCCTATCGGCGCGTCTCCACGCCCGAACCGCAGCTGCAACGGGTGGACGCCGGGCTGGCGCACTGGTTCAACCACCAGACCCATCACCGCGGCCAGGTGCATACCCTGCTGACCCAGCTGACTGGCCATGCCCCGGCACTGGACCTGCTGGTCTACCAGCGCCAGCACGGCGACTGAGCCTGCCCGGTGTCCCACGTGCCGGGACGGCGGTATCCTTGTGCGATGACTACCCCCACGCCTGCGCCGTCGCGCGCCATCGGCCTGGTCGGTTTTGACGGTGACGATACGCTGTGGAAGAGCGAGGACTACTACCGCAAGGCCGAGCAGGATTATCTTGACCTGCTGTCGCGCTACGTCGACGTGCATGACACCCAGACCGCGCGCCACCTGCTGGAAGTGCAGCAGCGCCACCTGGGCACCTTCGGCTACGGCGTGAAGAGCATGACGCTGTCGATGATCGAAGCGGCCATCGACATCACCGGCCAGCGCATCGAGGCCAAGGACATCCAGCGCATCCTGGAGATCGGCCATGACACCCTGCGCCACCCGGTCGAGCTGATCGACGGCGTGCGCGAAGCGGTGGCGGCCATCGCAGAGCACTACCCGGTGGTGCTGATCACCAAGGGCGACCTGTTCCACCAGGAGGCGAAGATCAAGGTGGCCAACCTGGCCGAGCTGTTCCCGCGCATCGAGATCGTTTCCGAGAAGGATCCGGAAACCTACGCCCGCGTGCTGGCCGAATTCGACCTGCCGATGGAGCGCTTCGTGATGGTCGGCAACTCGCTGCGTTCGGATATCGAGCCGGTGGTCACCCTCGGCGGCTGGGGCGTGCATACGCCATACGCAGTGACCTGGGCACACGAGACCCAGCACGGCGTGGCCGACGACGAACCGCGCATGGTCACTGCCGATACCGCCCACGATTGGCCGGCCGCTCTGGCCGCGATCGAGGCCAAGGCCGCTGCGGCGGCCTGACAGGGCCCGGCGGCTGCGGCAGAATCGGGGCATGAACGTCCGACTGCGCGCGCTGTTGTTGTCCCTGCTGCTGGTGCCGGCCACCGTGCTGGCCCAGCAGACCGCCGAGCGTTCGGCGGACTACACGGTGGAAACCGGTGACAGCTGGGTCGATGCCCAGCTGCAGGACATCAACCACTACGCCGAGCGCTACCCCGACGCCTTCCTCGACGAGGTGTCGCGCTACGCCGACGTACCACGCGGATATGTCAGTGCGCTGTTCACCACCCATGGCTGGCAGGCCGGGGACATCTATTTCGCCTGCTTCTGGGCCAAGGCCAGCGGCCAGACCTGCCGCGACAGCGTGCGCGCCTTCAGCCAGAACCCGGAGGGCGGCTGGGAAGCGGTGGTGAAGCGCATGCCCGCCACGCCGGAAAACCTGCACTACCGGGCGGTGCGCCACGCCATCGTGGCCAGCTACCAGCACTGGGACCGGCCGATCACCCTGGATGCCACCCTGAAGCGCCAGCTCAAGCGGTAGTGCCGGCCGCTGGCCGGCAACTGCACCCTTCCAGGCATCCGGAGGTTGCCGGCCAGCGGCCGGCACTACCGGTTTCTTTCATGTTGCTCTGCATATCGCCGCCGCCGCGCGCTCCGGCGACAATACGGGTTCGAGCTGTTCCCCGTTCCCGTAATCGAGTGACTGATGAGCGCCTCTTTCGTTTCGCCTGATGTGATCCGCCGCCTGTTCGCGCAGGCCATGTCCCGCATGTACCGCACCGAAGTGCCGCTGTACGGCACGCTGGTGGAACTGGTGGAGCGGATCAACGCGCAGGTGCTGGACCAGGACCCGGCGCTGGCCGCGCAGCTGCTGCGCAACGACGAGCGTGCGCGGCTGGACGAGGAGCGCCATGGCGCGATCCGCGTCGGCACCGTGCAGGAACTGGCGACGCTGCGCCGCCTGTTCGCGGTGATGGGCATGTTCCCGGTCGGCTACTACGACCTGTCGGTGGCTGGCGTGCCGGTGCACTCCACCGCGTTCCGGCCGCTGACCGGCGCCGCGCTGGCGCAGAACCCGTTCCGCGTGTTCACCTCGCTGCTGCGCCTGGAGCTGATCGAAGACGAAACCCTGCGTGCCGAGTCGGCAAAGATCCTGGCACGTCGCCGCATCTTCACCGACGGCGCGCTGGCGCTGATCGACCAGGCCGAGCGTGACGGTGGCCTGTCGCAGGCCGATGCCGAGCGCTTCGTCGAGGAAGCACTGGAAACCTTCCGCTGGCACGGCGATGCCACCGTCGACCTGCCGACCTACCACGCCCTGCACAACGCGCATCGCCTGGTGGCCGACGTGGTCAGTTTCCGTGGCCCGCACATCAATCACCTGACGCCGCGCACGTTGGACATCGACGCTGCGCAGGCGGCGATGATCGAACACGGCATGGCGGCCAAGGCGGTGATCGAGGGCCCGCCGCGCCGTGCCTGCCCGATCCTGCTGCGCCAGACCAGTTTCAAGGCGCTGGAAGAAGCCGTGCATTTCCCGGACAGCGAGGGTGGCGATGCCGGCACCCATACCGCGCGCTTCGGCGAGATCGAACAACGTGGCCTTGCGCTGACCCCGAAGGGCCGCGCGCTGTACGACCAGCTGCTGTCGCAGGCACGCGATGCCGGTGGCGAAGGCAGCACCGGTGGCGACTACGGCCAGCGCCTGCAGGCGGTGTTCGCCAGCTTCCCGGATGACCATGACACGTTGCGCCAGGAAGGACTGGGCTATTACCGCTACCAGCTGACCGACGCCGGCCGCGCCGCACCGGAGCGCGTGGCCGATCTGCCGGCTGAAGTGCTGGTGGCCGCGGGCCTGGCCACGGCCGACCCGATCGTCTACGAGGATTTCCTGCCGGTCAGTGCGGCGGGCATCTTCCAGTCGAACCTGGGTGGCGAAGAGCAGCGAGCCTATGCCGCGCATGCCAACCGCGAGGCCTTCGAGCAGGCGCTGGGCGTGGCGGTGAATGACGAGTTCGAGATCTACGAGCGGCTGCAGGCCGAATCGCTGGCGAGCCTGCGCATCGCGTGAAGGTAGAGCCGGCCGCTGGCCGGCTGTTTTGGGAAGCCGGCCAGCGGCCGGCTCTACCCGATGTCCGTGCCTGGGGTCAGAGCCCTTTCCTGCGGAAAGGGATCCGACCCCGACGTTGCGCATGACCGGGGTCAGATCCCTTTTCGGTAGAAAAGGGCCCTGACCCCCAACACAGTCAGCCCTTCATCGTGCCGGTATCCAGCCAGCGCTGGTGCCACGACAGCGCTTCCGGCAGCAAGTGCGGGGTGTGCTTGCCGTAGCTCTCGCGGCTGGCACGGTCGAAGTAATCCTGCAGCTGCGCGCGGAAATCCGGATGCGCGCAGTTGTCGATCAGCACCTGCGCACGCTTGCGCGGGGTCAGGCCACGCAGATCAGCCAGGCCCTGCTCGGTCACGATCACCGACACGTCGTGCTCGGTGTGGTCGACATGGCTGGCCATCGGCACGATCGCCGAGATGGTGCCGTTCTTCGCCGTGGACGGGCTCAGGAACGCCGACAGGAAACCGTTGCGGGCGAAGTCACCGGAACCGCCGATGCCGTTCATGATCCGCGTGCCCATCACGTGCGTCGAATTGACGTTGCCGTAGATATCCACCTCGATCATGCCGTTCATGCCGATGCAGCCAAGGCGGCGCACCAGTTCCGGATGGTTGGAGATTTCCTGCGTGCGCATGATGATGCGTTCGCGGTAGAAATCGATATGTTCCTTGAACGTCTCGTTGGCCTGCGGGCTCAGCGCGAAGCCGGTGCACGAGGCGTAGCTCAGCACGCCGTCGCGCAGCAGGTCGAGCATGCCGTCCTGGATCACTTCGGTGAACGCGGCCAGGTCGCGGAAACCGCTCTTGGCCAGGCCGGCCAGCACCGCGTTCGGGATGTTGCCCACGCCCGACTGCAGCGGCAGCAGGTTCGGTGGCAGGCGGCCCTTCTTCACTTCGTGCTTGAGGAATTCGATCAGGTGCGAGGCGATCTGTTCGCTGGTCGCATCGATCGGGCTGAACGGGCTGTTGCGGTCCGGGCCGTTGGTGCGCACCACCGCCACGATCTTGTCCGGGTCGCAGCGCAGCGCGGTGTCGCCGATGCGGTCGTTGGCGTTCACCAGCGGAATCGGCTTGCGGTGCGGTGGCAGCGCGGTGCCGTAGTAGATGTCATGCATGCCGTCGACGCCGGCCGGCTGCCATTCGTTGACCTCGACGATCACCTTCTTCGCCAGGTCCAGCCAGGTCTTGTTGTTGCCGACCGAGGTAGAGGGCACCAGCGAGCCATCCTCGCGGATGGCCGAGACTTCGATCACGGCGGTATCGATCTCGCCGTAGAAGCCGAACCACACGTGCTGGGCGACGTGGCTGAGGTGGATGTCGATGTAATCCAGCTTGCCCTCGTTGATGCGGTTGCGCGCATCCGGGTCGCTCTGGAACGGCATGCGCATGGCGATGCCATCGGCCTTGGCCAGCGCGCCATCGAGTTCCGGCGCGGTGGAGGCGCCGGTCATCAGCTTGATCTGGAAGGGCTGGCCCTGGACATGCACCGCTTCGATGCGGCGCGCCAGTTCGACGGGAACGGCCTTGGGATACCCGGAGCCGGTAAAGCCGCTCATGGCCACGGTTTCACCGGGCTGGATCAGCGCGGCTGCGGCCTCTGCGGAGACCACGCGGTCACGGAGACGCGCGTTGGCGATGCGATCAACAGACATGACGACACGTGTTGCTGGGGGGAATTCCGATTATCGGCCATCCTCATCCGTACGGGGGGTTCTACCTTCGTGGAATGGCTTTTCCCCGCAGGGGTCACCCATACCCACCGGTTTTGTTTTGCAGTGCAGCGTGCAAAGTGCTTTCGCAGCCCGCACGATGGCCCTGCATCCCGACGTGGGGGAGGGAGCAGAGCCCGCTGGCAGTTCGCTGCAAGCGGGCTTTTTTATTGCCTGTCGCCCAGTATGAATACGCGCGACACACCGGGTCGGATCCTTTTGCCATGGGCAAAAGGCTCTGACCCGCGCAGTGCCAGCAATCCGGGGTCAGAGCCCTTCGCCGTTGGCAAAGGGATCCGACCCCGCGAGAATCGAGGCATGACCCTCGCCCCCGCAGACCTTTCCGCGTCCCTGCAGCCCCTTGTCTACCGCGCCCTGGCGCGCCTGGCCCAGGGCCTGCCCGAGCCCGTTCCTGCCGAGCTGCTGCCGCTGCTGACCCGCCTGGCGGTGGCCAGCGACTTCGCGCTGGACACCCTGGTGCGGCAACCGGCGCTGCTGGCACAGCTGGCCGCGCCCGGCTGCCCGCCGATCCCGGCGCCGGTGCTCGATCCGCTGCAGCCCAGCGACTGGCCGGCGCAGATCCGGCGCTGGCGTACCGCCATGTCGACGCGGCTGATCTGGCGCGACCTGACCGGTCTGGACGACGTGGCGCAGACCCTGGCCGGCGCCACCGCTCTGGCCGAAGACTGCCTGCGGCTGGCACTGGACGCCTTGCAGCAGGAATTCGCCCAGCGCCACGGCGTGGTCCGCGATGGCGACGGCACGCCGCAGCAACTGGTGGTGTTCGGCCTCGGCAAGCTGGGTGGTGGCGAGCTCAACTTCAGTTCCGATGTGGACCTGGTCTACGCCTACCCGCACGGCGGCGAATCCGACGGTCCGCGCGCGTTGGCTGCCGAGGAGTATTTCGCGCGCCTCGGCCAGCGCCTGGCCAAGCTGCTGGACGAAACCACCGTCGATGGCTTCAGCCACCGCGTCGACCTGCGCCTGCGCCCGTTCGGCAGCGCTGGTCGCGTCGCGCTCTCGTTCGCGGCGATGGACCAGTACTTCCAGCGCGAAGGCCGCGACTGGGAACGCTATGCGTGGCTGAAGGCGCGCGCGGTGGCCGGCGATATCGACGCCGGTGAAGCGTGGCTGCAGACCCTGCGCCCGTTCGTGTATCGCCGCTACCTGGATTTCACCGCGCTCGACGGCCTGCGCGAGATGAAGGCGGCGATCACCGCCGAAGTCGCGCGCCGCGAACTGCATGAGGACATCAAGCGCGGCGCCGGCGGCATCCGCGAAATCGAATTCCTGTGCCAGGCGCTGCAGTTGATCCGTGGCGGCCGCGAACCAACCTTGCGCGAGCGTCGGCTGCTGGTGGCGCTGGACGCGCTGGTGGCGGCCGGGCAGATCGCGCCCGAGGATGGCAGCGCACTGCGCGAGGCTTACCTGTTCCTGCGCCGGCTGGAAAACCGCCTGCAGATGCTGCGCGATGCACAGACCCACGTGCTGCCCAGCGATGCGCTGGACCGCGAGCGCATCGCCGTCGGCCTCGGCTACCCTGACTGGGACGTGCTGCGCGCGGCACTGGCCGTGCAGCAGCAGCGGGTCAGTACCGAATTCGCCGCGCTGCTGGCGCCGCGAAAGGGCCAGGCCGCGCCCGATGCACTGGCCAACTACTGGCGCAGCCTGCCCGAGGGCAGCAATGCGCCGCTGCTGGCCGAAGCCGGTTTCCTCGATGCCAATGGCGCCGACCAGTCGCTGCGCGATTTCGCGCAGGGCACCGGCGTGAAGTCGTTGTCCGATGCCGCGCGTGCGCGACTGGATCGCGTGCTGCCCGCGTTGCTGCATGCGGCCACGCGCTCGCCACAGCCCGATGCCGCGCTCAAGCGCGTGCTTGGCCTGCTGCAGGCGGTGCTGCGCCGGACCAGCTATCTCGCACTGCTGGACGAACAACCGAGTGCGTTGGCGCGTCTGGTCGATGTGCTGGCGCGCAGTGCGCTGCTGGCCGAGCGCCTGGCCGCGTACCCGCTGCTGCTGGACGAACTGCTGGACGTGCGCGTGTCCGGGCCGATGCCCGATGCCGCCGGCATGCTGGCCGAGTGCCAGCAGGTGCTGGCGGTGGAAGATCCCGAATCCGCACTGCGCTGGCTCAATGAAACGCGACTGGCACTCAGCTTCCGCATGGCGATGGCCACGCTGGATGGCCGCCAGGGCGCGGTGGACAGCACGCGGCAACTGGCTGAGCTGGCGCAGGCGGTGGTGGTCACCGTGCTGGCGATGGCCGAGGCGGACATGCGCACCGCGCACGGTGAGATCCCTGGCGGGCGCTTCGCGATCATCGGCTATGGCAGCCTCGGTGGGCTTGAACTGGGCTTCGGTTCCGACCTGGACCTGGTGTTCCTGCACGACAACCCGGCCGGCGTGGATGCCAGCGATGGCACGCGTCCGCTGGAGCCGGGGCGCTGGTATGCGCGCCTGGCGCAGAAGGTGATGGCGCTGCTGGGTGCGGTCACCGCTGCCGGGCGCCTGTACGACATCGACGTGCGCCTGCGCCCGGATGGCGGCAAGGGTTCGCTGGTGTCTTCGCTGGCCAGTTACACCGAATACCAGCGCGAACGGGCGTGGACCTGGGAACACCAGGCGCTGGTGCGCGCGCGTGGCGTGGCCGGCGATGCCAGCCTGCTGGCCGACTTCGAGCAGGTGCGTGCGCAGACGCTGGGCCGCGAACGCGATGCCGGTGTGCTGTATGCCGACGTGTTGAAGATGCGTGGGCGCATGCGCACCGAACTGGACCGCAGCGATGCCGCGCGGCTGGACTTGAAGCAGGGTGCTGGCGGCGTGGTGGACCTGGAGTTCCTGCTGCAGACCGGTGTGTTGGCACGCAGCGCGCAGGTGCCCGCGCTGCTGCAGCCGCGCGACACACCGTCGTTGATCGATGCGCTGGGCGCCGCCGGTTTCCTGCCCGATGCCACCGCGCAGGCGCTGCACACCGCGCACGCGACGTTGTTGGAGGTTGGCCTGGCCTGCACGCTGGATCGGCGGCCACGTTTGGCACCGACCACCCCGGCCATTGAAGAGGCCTGCGCGGCGATCACGGCGGCGTGTAGTGCTGCAGCGCTGCCGTTCGCCTGACAGCCAGCACAAAGCACCATCGGAGCAATGATCTGGCCGTTGTCCTGCTGTTGGTAGGTGCCAACCTTGGTTGGCACAACCCATCAGCGTTCATGACCCCGGCAACAGCGTGCCAACCAAGGTTGGCACCCACCAGAGCAATGGCCCGGCGATGACCCGCCGGATCAATGAGCTGTCCGTTGTCCTGCTGTTGGTAGGTGCCAATCTTGGTTGGCACAATCCATCAGCGTTCATGAACCCGGCAACAGCGTGCCAACCAAGGTTGGCACCTACCAGGGCTATGGCCTGGCGATGACCTGCTGTTGGTAGGTGCCAACCTTGGTTGGCACAACCCATCAGCGTTCATGACCCCGGCAACAGCGTGCCAACCAAGGTTGGCACCTACCAGGGCGACGGCGGTCAGCTGGTGGCGCGCAGCGGCGCCATCTTCCACAGCAGGGCGCGGAACGGGGCCAGCAGGCAGACGCCGATCGCCAGCTTCACCGCCAGGTCGCCGGCGGCCCAGCTCACCCACGGCAGGGTGGAACCGGCAAACGCGATCGACCAGAAAATGGTGGTATCCACCGTCGCACTGCAGGTGGTGGCCACCATCGGTGCGCGCCACCAGCTGCCACGGCGCAGGCGGTCGAACACGGTGATGTCCAGCAGCTGCGCCACGATGAAGGCCGAGCACGAGGCAATGGCGATGCGCGGCGTGGCCACCCAGATCGACAGCAGCACCGCCACCAGGAAACCGATCCACGCCACGCGGCGCGCCGGGCCCGGGCCGAAGCGGCGGTTGATCAGGTTGCTGACCAGAAACGCGACCGGATAACTGAAGGCACCCCAGGTCAGCCAGTCGTTGATCGGGTACTGCACCAGCACGTTGGACAGCAGCACCACCGCGCCCATGGCCAGTACCGCCAGCACCAGGGCGCGGGCGGTCAACGGGGCAAACACAGGGGCAGGACGCACGGACATGGCGAGCCAGGGGGACAAAGGGAATCCCACATTATCCGCCCGGCCCGCGGCAAAGCCAAAACCGGTCGTTCAGCTTTACAGCGCTTCGCTCATCACATCGCCAGCGGCGTAGGCGGTGGGCACGTAGGCCAGCGCCTGGCCCTGTGCGCTCTTCACGGTCCAGCCCGCACCGGCCTCGGTGGGGTCGAAATGCACCTGCTGGCCGACCACGAACGCCGCCGTCTGGTCTTCGTGCACGCGCGCCGGCCAGCGCAGGGTAGCGGTCTGGTCGGCCTTGTCGGGCACCTGCAGCTGCACCTGGCGCTCGCCTGCCGGCGTGGTCTCCACCTTCTTCACTTCCATCGGCGGCAGCGGTACCGCCTTGGTGCGGGCAGCCCGGGCATTGCGTTCGCTGGCCTTGAACGGCGCCTTCGACAGTTCGGACAGGCCCGCCGATGCAGCGAGGGGTACCGAGACCACGATCAGCGAGGTGATCAGCACGCTCGCCTCACTGCTGTTCAACTGCGGCGCGGCGCCGGCATGGACGGTGGGCACCAGCAGCGCCGAGAGCAGCAGGGCAGAAGCGGGAACGCGCAGGCAACGGAACATGGAGACCTCCTGGTCAGGGTGGGGACGGCGGCTCAGCGCCGGTTATCGAAAATGTCGCGCGGGCCGGTGGCCTCGGGCAGGTATTCCAGCGCACGGCCCTGGTTGTCCTTCAACTGCCAGCCCTGGTCGGCGCCGGTCGGTTCGAAGTTCACGGTCTGGCCCACGGTGAACTGCACGGCGGGATCGCCGATGCCGCGCGGGTACTGCATCGATGCGGTGTTCTGCGGGTCGTTGGCATCGCGCAGCAGCACTTCGCGGCGGCCATCGACGGTGGTGGCGATCCCGCTCACCTCCATCTGTGGCAGCTTGATCTGCTGCGGTCGGGCCAGCGGCTGGCCCGCCTCGGCGGCATCCTGGGCTTCCTGCGCCGCCGCTGCGCGGGCCGAGGCCACCATCTGCGTGGACATCTCCAGGCTCGGCCCCTGCGGGCCCGGGTCATGGATGATCACGATGCGGCGTTCGGCGTGTGCGGCCGTCGACCAGGCCAGGCCGGCGACGATCACCATCGACATCAGGGAAACAGGCAGGGCGCGCATGTCGTTCTCCTTGCGGGATTCAGGGCGAGGCTGCGGCGGCACCGGCCACCGGCATGTGGGGGATCACCAGTTCCTGCTGCAGCTGGCTGCGCTGGTGCAGGAAGTCGAATACCGATTCCACCGTCACCACCGAATAGTTGCCGGAGATGCGCTCGCCGGCCGGATGGTCGGTGGTGGTGGCGTTGGCCACGAACAGGCGCGCTCCTACGCGCTTGCCGAGGCCGATATGCAGCACGCTGGGCTGGTACTTCTGTTGGCGCAGCCACTGCTGCGCCTGTTCGCGCTTGACGATGGCCGGCGCGCCTTCGGCCTGCGCCATTGCTGCCGCCAGCACCTCCAGCACCCACTGGTTGGAGTTCTGGTAGTCGGTGGCAAACGGGTAGGCGACCACGTTGTACCTGGTTTCGTGCAGCGCCTTGGGCTGGATCGAGGGCGACACCAGCATCGCTTTCAACGCCGCACGCAACGGCGCCGATGGCACGCCGATGCGCAGGTCGGTGTGGCCGCCGCTCTCGCCGACGAAGTTGCCCAGGCCCTCGTGGTACAGCTGCGAGCTGTCGGTCTTGCAGCGGTTGAGCAGGTGCATCGCGCGCCAGCGGCCGTCGTCCTCGCGCAGCAGGAACGCCAGGTGGCTGTGACGCAGGCCGTAGCGGCTCAGGTCCTGGCCACCGCGCGCGGCGATCACTACGTCCACATCGGGCAGCGCGTCCAGCCGCTCGGCGGTGGTCCAGGCCACGTCCAGCATTGCCGCCTGCGACGCCACACTGGGGTAGCGCTCGCGGCACTCGGTGCTGTTGGCCCATGCAGGTGCGGTCGCCAGCAGGCTGGCGATCAGCAGCGCGGCGCGGGGCAGGCGGGAAAAACGATCCATGTCGGTACCTTCAACGGCGGGCAGGCCCGCGCGCCGATCATACGCTGCTCAGCGCAGCGGGCGATCCACGCCCTTGCGCTTGAGTTCCTTGTCGCAGGCATCGCTGATCGGGGCGATCGGCAGCGGTGGGCGCTCGCCAGTCTTCGGATCGCGCAGCGCCGGCTGTTCGCGGTAGGCGTCCAGCTGCTGCTGGCATTGATAGGAGATCGGGTCCAGCTCGGTGGGCGCGGTGGAGCACGCGGCGAGCAGGGCCAGGGGCAGCAGGAGCAGGGTACGCATGAAGACGTTCAGAGTGATGGGGGAAGCTGGACTCTAACCGCGCAGCTGGATCGAAATGTTCAGAAATCGCTGGGCGGTCGGGACGTGCCGGCCAGCGGCCGGCACTACCCCAATGCCAGCCGCGCTTTCACTTCCGCCGCAATCCGTGCGGTTTCGCGCAGTGGCTCGATGCGGTCGTACTGCCAGTCCAGCCAGCGCGCCTGCAATCGCCCGCGCTCGCGCAGCTGTTGCTGGAAGCGCGCCAGCCGCCCCTGCACGGTATCGGCCAGCGCCACCATCACCGGCATGCGCGTGGCGCAGGCTTCAGAGAGCAGGTTCACCGAATCGGGCGAGACCACCACGCGGTTGGCCCAGCCGAGCAGGCCACCGTAGGGATTGGTACCGTCGCCACCATCGCCCCAGATCACGTGCGGCAGGTCGGCGAATTTCGCGCGCAGGATCTCGGCCAAGGCCGGTGGCGTGCGTCGCGAGGTGGTCGCCAGCAGGCTGCCGCCTTCGCTGCGGATCTGGTCGGCCAGTTCCTGGAACACACCGACCATCGCCGTCTCATCCCACGGCGCCAGCGGCGTCGGCCCGCCCACCAGCAGCGCAGTGCGCGGGCCGGGCAGGGTACTGAAGCCGGCGAACGCGGCGCGGCCCCAGGCCAGCCAGTCATCGTCCACCGGGTTGAGGCTGCCGAGCAGGGTCAGCACGTTGCTGCCGCGCAGGGCGTCATGTTCGGGCACCACCACCACGTCCCAGTGACGCGCGCCGATGCGCGGGTCCAGGATCTGCACCACCTGGCTGCCACGTGCGCGCAGCACGCGCAGGGCGCCAGCGGCCTGTCGGCCACAACCGATCGCCAGCGCCGGGGCCTCGGCGGCCAGTGACGCGAACGCCTCGCCATAGCCATTCACATCGCCCGGCAGGCGGCGCGGCGACAGCCAGCGCCAGGGCGCGCGGGGCTGCAGGACCAGCGGCTGATGGGTGCCCTGGCGCAGCGCCGAGGCCAGCGCGACCGCCTGGCGGACATTGCCCGCGCGGCCGTCGGTGACCGTCCAGGGCGCGCTCGATCGTTTCACCATTGGCATTAATTCGTTTCAGCCCTGCTGGGTGTTGCAACAGTCGCGACACTCTACACTGCGGCTCGTCGATTCGCCCCGCGCCGCCCGCGGGCACTGACTTCCTTTCGCCGCCCTGGAGATCCACCGATGTCCCACGCGCTCGACGCTGCTGCCCTCGATCAGCTGTTCCGTACTGCCCGTACCCAGAACGCCTTCCTCGACAAGCCGGTCCCGGCCAGCCTGCTGCAGGAACTGTACGACCTGGTGAAGTGGGGCCCGACCGCGGCCAACACCACGCCGGCCCGCTTCGTCTTCGTCACCTCGAAGGAAGCCAAGGACAAGCTGGCCCCGGCCCTGTCCGAAGGCAACCTGGCCAAGACCATGGCCGCCCCGGTCACCGCCATCATCGGCTTCGACCTGGACTTCCACGAAAAGCTGCCGTACCTGTTCCCGCACACCGATGCCAAGGCATGGTTCGACGGCCCGCAGGAAGGCCGCCACGAAGCCGCCATCCGCAACGGCAGCCTGCAGGGTGCCTACCTGATCCTGGCCGCACGCGCGCTGGGCCTGGATGCCGGCCCGATGTCCGGCTTCGATGCGGCCAAGGTGGACGAAGCCTTCTTCGCTGGCACCTCCATCAAGTCGAATTTCCTGGTCAACCTGGGTTACGGTGACCCGGCGGGCCTGTTCCCGCGTCTGCCGCGCCTGTCGTTCGACGAAGCGGCGCGCATCGCGTAAGTCGCTGTATCGATTCCGGGCCGCCCCCTTGGCGGTCCCTGCTGTACCCACCCTACGATCCGGAGAGTTCCTGAGATGAGCGCCACCCGTAAACTGCTGCTGCCGCTGGCCCTGACCCTGGCCATCGCCGCCTGCTCCAAGCCGGCCGACACCGCTGCCCCGGCGGCCGACGCCGCCGCCCCGGCCACCACCGAGCAGGCCGCCACCCCGGCTGCTGATGCCGCCGCCGCTGCGCCGGCCGCCGAAGCGATCAAGATCGCCTCGGGCACCTACAAGCTGGACCCGAGCCACACCGACGTGCTGGCGCAGTGGAGCCACTTCGGCTTCTCCAACCCGAGCGCGCACTTCGGCAACGTCGAAGGCACCCTGGTGTACAACGCCGAAGACGTGACCAAGTCCACCGTGGAAGTGAAGCTGCCGCTGAGCGGCCTGAACAGCTTCACCGCCAAGTTCGACGAGCACCTGAAGAGCGCCGACTTCTTCGACGCCGCCAAGTTCGCCGATGCCACCTTCAAGAGCACCAAGGTGGAAGCCGCTGGCACCAACAAGCTGACCGTCACCGGCGACCTGACCATCAAGGGCATCACCAAGCCGGTCACCCTGGACGTCACCGTCAACGGCGGCGGCGAGCACCCGATGGCCAAGGTTCCGGCCGCCGGCTTCGATGCCACCACCACCCTGAAGCGCAGCGATTTCGGCGTCGGCGCCTACGCCCCGAACGTCAGCGATGAAGTGAAGATCCGCATCACCACCGAAGCCACCGGCGAAAAGCCGGCCGCTTGATGCACCCCACTCACTCGTCGTGAGAAGGCAGAAGGCCCGCTGAAAAGCGGGCCTTCTTTTTGGGTGCTGCATGCGAGGTGCCCGATGCCGATGGGGTTGCCGGCCAGCGGCCGGCACTACCCGGTAGGTGCCAACCTGCATTGGGAGGGTGCGGACCTGCATCTGGTGGGTGCGGACCGTTGGTCCGCACGATCCATCAGCGCAACGTGCCCAACCACGCCCCACACGCTTCGCTCGGGCTCTGCTTGGCCTTCACTGTCATCCCGCTCACCCGCACGAAGGTCTGCGCGGCCTGCGCCACCACCTGGCGTGCGATCAGCGCCGCCTGCTTGGTCGCGGCCTGCTGCTTGCGCAGCTGCACGATGTTGATCGAAGGCCGACCGACCGGCGCATATTTCTGGTCGCGGCGCAGCACATCGGCTACCTGCGCCACTTCGAATTCGGCCTGCAGGTAACGGTGCTGTGCCTCCACCAGCTCACGCAGCGGTACGCGCAGCGCAGCGGTGTCGGCGAAGGCGGCCAGGGCCGCATCGCAGGCGGCGTCATCGGCAAAGCGGGTACGCAGCGCATCCACGCTGGCCAGGGTCAGTTTGGCCATGTGGGCCTCGTTGCTGCAGGAAAGGAGCGCGATTGTCGCATTGCTTGCCGGGTAATGCCGGCCGCTGGCCGGCAATTGCATGGGAGTGTGCGGACCAACGGTCCGCACCCACCAGTCGATGGCGGTCCGCACCCACCGAAGGCGGAGCAGCCGAGCGTGGGCTCGGCTCTACAATGGTCCGCTGTACCACCCATGGAAGGAAGATCCATGCAGGACGCGCAGTACTGGTTGAACGAATTCTGGACGGGCCTCAGCGTGCTCGATCTGCTGGGCGGCAGCCTGCTCGGCACGTTGCTGGGCCTGGTGCTGGGCATCGTCGCCTGGCGCTGGCTGCACCGCCGTGGTTGGTTGCAGCGGCGCAAGCGCTGGCATCACTGGCTGCTGGCCAGTTACGTGGTGCTGCTGCCGCTGGCCACCGCCTTCTTCGGCCTGCAGCTGGGCTTCACTGCCGGTGCGCACCGCGCGCTGTTCAAGCAGCTCGATCATTTCCAGCCGCACCTGCAGACCCTGGTGGAAGGCTGGAGCGAAGGCTTCACCGACTCGCTGGACGACCCGCGCATGCGCGAGGCATTGCGCAGCCAGGGCACGGTGGGCGATGTGGCCGACACCATCGCCTCGGCGTACCTCAGCGAACATCCGTTGCCTGGCCTCGACCGTCTTGGCGATGGCCCGCTGGCACGCGGCACCGGCTGGGTGATCGGCAAGGTGCGCGAAGGCCTGCTGCGCGGCATGGTGGAAGACACGCTGGTGGACAGGGCCGGCACGATTGGCCTGGAGCCCAAGGTGGTGCGCGAAGCGCTGACCATGCACGTCGATGAGCTGCTGCACACCCGTGGCGTGCTGCGGCTGGTGAAGGCGCAGATCAACGGCATGATGCCCGGCGTGTATTTCGGGCTGCTGCTGCCGTTGTTGATCATCGCGCTGCTGGTGGCGCTGGAGATCTGGGCCGCGCAGCGGTTCGGGTGGACGCGGCAGGTGGCATCCGGCGGGGTAGTGCCGGCCGCTGGCCGGCAATTGCAGGTTCCTGCCGAAGGTTCATGAGGTTGCCGGCCAGCGGCCGGCACTACCCATTCGAAGGCGTGCGGACCAACGGTCCGCACCTACCGTATTCTGCTCAATCGCCGTCGGTTTCGTCCGGGTGGGCCTTCCAGTAGCCGGTCGAGCGGATCCAGTCGCGCGGCACGCCCAGATGCCCTTCGATGAACTTGCGCATCATCCGTGCGCGGCGCGATTCGGTGGCGATCCAGTAGAAGACATCGCCGTCCGGCGCTTCGAAGTCGGTCAGCATGTCTTCCAGCAGCGTGCTGCTGGCCGCCGGGAAGCCGTTGCGCTCCAGCCAGTGGATGCGCACGTTCTCGTACTGCGGCAGGTCCTGGCGCTCGGCTTCATCGCTCACTTCGATGAAGGCCTGCACCTCGGCGCCGTCCGGCAGCACGTCCAGCCAGCGGGCGATGGCCGGCAGCGCGGTTTCATCGCCGATCAGCACATAGGCGTCGTAGCTGTCGGCTACCACGAACGAGCCGCGCGGGCCGCCGATCACCAGCACGTCGCCCGGCTGGGCCTGCTCGGCCCACGGCCCGGCAATGCCCTGGTCGTGCAGCACGAAGTCGATGGCCAGCTCGCCGGATTCGTGGTCCCACCAGCGCGGGGTGTAGTCGCGCGACGGCGAAGGCTCCTTGCCGGCCGGGTAGCTGCGGCCTTCGGCGGTCAGCACCGGCAGCACCATCTCGCCGCTGGCGTTGGGGAAGAACAGCTTGATGTGGTCGTCGGCGCCGGGCGAATCGAAGCCGGCCAGATCGTCGCCGCCCAGCACCACGCGGCGCATGTGCGGGGTGACGTCTTCGGTGCGCAGCACGGTCAGTTCACGGAAGCGCACGTCCAGGCGCAGGCGCGTGTTGTTGTGTTCGGTCATGGGGATACCTGCAAAGGTGTCGCGCGGGGGCGCGCGGCATGGGGGAGGACCTGGCTGGAGTCAGTCTGGCTGGGTCGTTGAAAGTGGTGATGCCTCGCTACCGGCGGTACCGTTCAGCAGGGCAGACGCCCGCGTCAGCAGCGCCGCCACCTCGTCCGCCTCACCCTCGGCCCAGCGGCCGTGGTGATGCACCAGCGCCCGCTTGAACTCGCGCAGGGCCGTGGCCAGCGGCGGCGGCAGCGAAGCCTTGGTGATCTCGCGGGCACGGTCGAAGGCACGCCGCTGCGCCAGACGCACCTGGGTGCGCTGCACCTTCAGCTCGAACTCGCCGGCGGCGGTGATACGGAAGATCCGCTTGCCGTCCACTTCCTCGGCCTCGATCCAACCGGCCTGCTCGAAGCTGGCCAGCAGCGGGTACATGGTGCCGGCGCTGGGTGTGTAGGCCTGCATGAACTGGTTGCTGATCAGCTGCATCAGCTCGTAGCCATGGCGCGGTTGTTCGCCGATCAGGGCCAGCACCAGCAGGCGCAGGTCGCCACGGCTGAGCACACGCGGCTGGCCGTTGCGGCGGGGCACCGCCGGATCGGTGGAACGGGCTCTGGGAGAAGCGGTACGGCTCATTTCGATATATCGGTAAACGAGTGTGCAAACGATATATCGATATATCGAAGCCGGCAATCATCGATCCGGCCACAAGCAGGTCCGTTTTGGGCCACGGCTGGCCGTGGGCCCACAGCAAAAGGGGCACCCCTTGCAGGGCGCCCCGGCGATGCTGTGGAAGGGAGCAGGGCCGTCAGGCCCCTCACTCGCGGCCCACGCTGGACCCGCTGCCGGCACCATTCCAGAGGCAGATGCGACATGTTGTCGCCGGTTCAGTACTCCCGCCCGGGGCGCACCTACGGCGGTGCCGGAGTTGCCCTACAACCGTCATCGGCAGCGGTAACACTGCGTCCTGCACATGGGCGCAGCGGCCCGCAAGCGACAGCCCGCGCAGCCGCCAAGGCCCGCCGCAGGGCCTTCAGCGGGCCCGGCAAGCCCCTTGCGGACACTGGCCGGTTGCATCCATACGCCTGCGTAGCCAAGTGACGAAAGCCCTTGGTGCGCTACACTTTGCGGTCTAGAAATCTATACAACAGTCGCGCGCGTGCGTGCGGTTATGGGAGCGCTAATGAACTGGTTGAACGAGGTGCTGAACAACGACCCGAATCCTGTGGAAACCCAGGAGTGGATCGAGTCGTTGAAGGCCGTTATTGATGTCGAGGGCTCCGAGCGCGCGCATCAGCTGCTGGAAGGCATGGTGGAACTGACCCGTCGTTCGGGCGCCTACCTGCCGTTCTCTCCCACCACCGAGTACGTCAACACCATCGAGCCGCAGCTCGAGGCCAAGAGCCCGGGCAATGCCGAGCTGGAATGGCGCATCCGTTCGATCATCCGCTGGAACGCGATGGCCACCGTGGTGCGTGCCAACCGCAAGCCGGGTGACCTGGGCGGCCACATCGCCTCGTTCGCCTCCGGCGCCACCCTGTACGACGTGGGCTTCAACCACTTCTGGCGCGCCCCGAGCGAAAACCACCCGGGCGACCTGCTGTTCATCCAGGGCCACAGCGCCCCGGGCATCTACGCGCGTTCCTTCCTGGAAGGCCGCATCAGCGAAGAGCAGCTGGACAAGTTCCGCATGGAAGTGGACGGCGGTGGCCTGTCCTCGTACCCGCACCCGTGGCTGATGCCGGAGTACTGGCAGACCCCGACCGTGTCGATGGGCCTGGGCCCGCTGGCCGCCATCTACCAGGCGCAGTTCATGCGCTACCTGGAAAACCGTGGCCTGATCGAGAAGTCCGACCGCAAGGTGTGGTGCTTCATCGGCGACGGCGAGAGCGACGAGCCGGAAACCCTGGGTGCCATCGCCCTGGCCGGCCGTGAAGGCCTGGACAACCTGATCTTCGTGGTGAACTGCAACCTGCAGCGCCTGGACGGCCCGGTGCGCGGCAACGGCAAGATCATCCAGGAACTGGAAGGCGTGTTCCGTGGCGGCGGCTGGAACGTGATCAAGCTGCTGTGGGGCGGTTACTGGGATGCCCTGCTGGCCAAGGACAGCGACGGCGTGCTGAAGAAGCTGATGATGGAAACCGTCGACGGCGAATACCAGAACTGCAAGGCCTTCGGCGGCGCGTATACCCGCGAGCATTTCTTCGGCAAGTACCCGGAAACCGCTGCGATGGTGGCCGGCCTGAGCGACGACGACATCTGGCGCCTGAACCGTGGTGGCCACGATCCGCACAAGGTGTACGCCGCCTACCACCAGGCCGTGAACACCAAGGGCATGCCGACCGTCATCCTGGCCAAGACCGTGAAGGGTTACGGCATGGGCAGCGCCGGTGAAGCGCTGAACCCGACCCACCAGACCAAGAAGCTGGACGACGAAGCGG
Organism: Stenotrophomonas sp. 109824_Sma; assembly: GCF_056480025.1. NCBI lineage: Bacteria > Pseudomonadati > Pseudomonadota > Gammaproteobacteria > Lysobacterales > Lysobacteraceae > Stenotrophomonas > Stenotrophomonas sp. 109824_Sma. Next base: position 483,529 of record NZ_CM151078.1, read on the forward strand.
TGCGCCACTTCCGCGACCGCTTCAACATTCCGGTGACCGACGCGCAGCTGGCCGACGGCCAGGTGCCGTTCTACCACCCGGGCCCGGATTCGCCGGAAGTGCAGTACCTGCAGGAACGCCGTGCCGCGCTGGGCGGCTACCTGCCGCAGCGCCGCCGCAAGGCCGACAAGACCTTCGTGGCGCCGAAGCTGGAAGCCTACGACCGCCTGCTGAAGAGCAGCGGCGAGCGCAGCTACTCCACCACCATGGCCTTCGTGCAGAGCCTGAACATCACCCTGCGTGACAAGGAACTGGGCCCGCACATCGTGCCGATCGTGGCCGACGAAGCCCGTACCTTCGGCATGGAAGGCCTGTTCCGCCAGATCGGCATCTACGCGCCGTTTGGTCAGAAGTACAAGCCGGTGGACGCGGACCAGCTGATGTTCTACCGCGAAGACCAGAGCGGCCAGGTGCTGCAGCAGGGCATCAGCGAGCCGGGTGCGATCAGCTCGTGGATGGCCGCCGGTACCAGCTACTCGGTCAGCAACGTGCCGATGCTGCCGTTCTACATCTATTACTCGATGTTCGGCTTCCAGCGCGTGGGCGACATCGCCTGGCAGGCAGCGGACATGCGTACCCGCGGCTTCCTGCTGGGTGGCACCGCCGGCCGCACCACGCTGAACGGTGAAGGCCTGCAGCACGAAGATGGCTTCAGCCACCTGGTGGCCGGTGGCATCCCGAACGTGCGCAGCTACGACCCGACCTTCGGCTTCGAAGTGACCGTGGTGCTGCAGCACGGCACCAAGCGCATGATGGAAGACCAGGTGGACGAGTATTACTACGTCACCCTGATGAACGAGAACTACACCCACCCGGAAATGCCGGAAGGCGCGGCCGAAGGCATCGTCAAGGGCATGTACCTGCTGACCGACGCCGGCAAGCCGAAGAAGGGCGAGCTGCGCGTGCAGCTGCTGGGTTCGGGCACCATCCTGCGCGAAGCCATTGCTGCTGCCGAGCTGCTGGACAAGGACTTCGGCGTGACCGCCGACATCTGGAGCTGCCCGAGCTTCAACGAACTGCGTCGCGATGGTTTCGACGTGGAGCGTGCCAACCGCCTGCATCCGGAAGGTGAGCAGCGCAAGGCCTACGTGACCGAGCTGCTGGAAGGCCGCCAGGGCCCGGCGATTGCCGCCACCGACTATGTGCGTGCGTATGCGGACCAGATCCGCGCGTTCGTGCCGATGTCGTACACCGTGCTGGGTACCGATGGTTTCGGCCGCTCGGATACGCGTGCGAACCTGCGCCGGTTCTTTGAGGTGGATCGGTACTACATCGCCCATGCCGCGATTGCGGCGCTGGCGAAGGAAGGGAAGATGACCGCGAAGGATGTGGCTCGGGCGATCAAGCAGTACAAGATTGATCCGGAGAAGGCTAATCCTGTTGGGGTTTGATTGATTAAGAGGGCGGCCATAGGCCGCCCTTTTTTCTATGGCCTTGGGCAGCATGCGCAAGGGAATTGCATCGAGTCTAATTGAACGAGCTCAGGGGGAGCGAATGCCCAACCGATTTGCATTTAGACAAGTGGATCAACGCGATCTTGCGACTTTCTTTAGGGATGGTGAGGTTCGTGCGAAGCTTCATGAAGATCCGCAAGCGTGCCATCAAACGAGCCACGTCCACATCGTCCAAAGGCGGAACTCGGATTTGGTAGAAATGCCACATGGGGGGGTGGTTAACGATTACGTTGCTTTCTATCTATCTCCGGTGACGGCATTTACGTATGCGATCCATCAAGGCTCAGTGGTGGTCTTGTCGCCAACCGCCAATCGGCTCGGTATGTCAGATGCTTCTCAGCGCGCATTTCTTGTCGCGAGTGTGCCGACGCTCTTCAGGAACTATCCGCAGGTTTGCTTCAGTAATTATGCTCTAAATACCAATGTCCCTTTGCCTGTGGTAGTGGCTGATCAGAGCCAATTTGAAACCCATATAAATTGGTTGCATTTTGATGATACACCGCGAACTGCCGACATTCCGGAGATAGGTTACGAGGGAGTATGTCGCTACTTCAATAGCTCCCCTACTCCAGGGCCAAGGCATCATCGGTCCACTGAAAGAATGGCGGAGCTACTTGTTAAGAATGCCGTCTCGATTAGTGATTTCTGTGCAATCGTTCTGCCTACGCAAAGAGCACTGATTGCAGCTCAGGCGCTGGCGAGAGAGAATGGGTATCAGGGGGTCATGGTCTGCAGGCCGGAGTGCTTTATCTAATGGCGATAAAATTTGAAAATGGTGACCTATTTCAATCCGGTGCTGAGGCATTGGTAAATACGGTAAATTGCGTCGGTGTTATGGGTAAAGGCGTCGCTCTAGAATTTAAGCGGCGCTGGCCAGAGAACTTTAAGTTTTACAAGAGGCACTGCGAAACAAAATGGCTGAGGCCCGGCCGTGTTTTGGTGTTCGATCGAGGCGGAATGTTTGGGAATGATGGCGTTAGATACTTATTCAATTTCCCTACCAAAGATCATTGGCGTTCGAAGTCGAAGTTGGATTTTATCGATAAAGGGCTTGATTCGATGATGGAAGAAATTGAACGGCTATCAATTCGGTCAATCGCTCTTCCGCCGCTTGGGTGTGGAAATGGGGGGCTGGAGTGGGATGAGGTGCGGCCGCTAATTGTCGAAAAAGTTTCGATAATGTCGAATGTTGATTTCCATATATTCGGCCCATCGGCTAGCCAGGTTGCGACGCCTGAGTTTAGGGAGGGTGGTGCCTTTATGAGTCCCTCTCGCGCCATTTTTCTAAAAGCTCTCGCGAATCTCGAGCCGGCTTTTGGTGGGGCTATCGATCGTCTTTCTCTACAAAAGGTTGCATACTTTCTTCAGGTTCTCGGGGTTAGGTTAAACCTAAGCTATGAGGATAGTCTTTATGGGCCATATTCAGAGGCGCTCAAGAAATCTCTGTTCTCCATGGCAAAAAATGGACAGATATCAAGTACTGAAAGCGATGGGCGTTTTTTCACCGTTACCCCTTCTGGGTTCGCTGCTTCTGAAGAATTCATTCAGGCTAATATTGCGATAGCAGGCGATGCAGATGCGGTCGTCGCGAATCTCGCCCACTTGCTGGAAGGGTTCAAAAGCCCCTATGGTCTTGAGCTCCTATCTACCATTCATTGGTATAGCTCGAGGCTAGGCCCGCAAGGGGAAAGTGAGATCGTTGATTCAGTCCATTCGCTGGGTGCCTATCGAAGGAATAGCTTTCCCAAATCGGAGATCCAACTTGCCCTCTCTAGGATTGTAGAAGACGGACTTGTCAGGATTCATGATAAATAGTTATACGATTGAGCCTAGGGAGTAAATGATTATGCCGATGGACTACAAGCAATATCAGGATGAAATTGTCATGGATGTTGGCTCAGTCCTGGCAAAGGCTGAGTGTCAACCCATAGTATTCATCGGTTCAGGATTTAGCCGTAGATACGCTGGCGGCCCCAACTGGGAGGAGCTTCTTCGGCAGTTGGCAGGTATATGCCCCAGGATAGATCGTGAATTTGCTTATTATAAGCAGGCATACTCTGGCGATCTTAAGAGAATTGGCTCTGTGTTTGCCGATGCCTTTCGAGAATGGGCCTGGGCGGAGGGGCGTGCTGAATTTCCAGAAGAGTGCTTTGGTGAGAATGCACCGCCCGATATCTTTGTGAAAACGAAGATTGCAGAGCTTCTGGCTGGGCTTGGCTCCACGAAAGGAGGGTATGGCTCAAAGGCGCTTGATCAAGAAATAAAGGCGTTTAGGAATATAAGTGCCCATGCGATAATTACAACTAATTACGATGAGTTAATCGAGCCATTATTCCCAGAGTACGAAAGAGTAATTGGCCAGCAAGTTCTAAGAAAGGCTTATCTTTCCATTGGGGAGATATTTAAGATTCATGGCTGCCGGTCTGAACCTGGCACTCTTGTTTTTCACCAGGAAGACTACGATCGCTTTAATGAGGATCACAAGTACCTGAGCGCGAAGTTGCTCACTTATTTTGTGGAGCATCCGCTGTTATTTGTTGGATACCGTGCAGAGGATCCGAATATAAAATCAATTCTCTATGATGTCTATCGAATGACTCGCGCTGGGGGCGGCTTGATTCCAAATATATACATTCTAGAATGGGATGAGTCTGTTGATGCTTCTTCATACCCGCCGCGAGATAAAGTAATATCAGTTGCGCCAGACGTAAATATGCGAGTTAAATGCATAGTCGCTTCAGGTTTTGAGTGGGTGTTCAAAGCCTTTGGGCAAGCGGGAAATTTGGAGAAGATCAATACGAAGCTGTTGCGCGCATTGATGGCGCGCTCGGTGGAGCTTGTTCGATCAAACATTCCAAAGAAGCACGTCGAGGTCGACTTTCAGCAGCTTGAGCAGACCGTTGAATCCGGCGAGAGTTTTGCGAAGCTCTTTGGCGTCACTTCCATCGCGGATCCTTCCAAGGTTAATATTGACTATAAATATGCTCTAACCGGCGTGGCCCAGAAGCTTGGATTTAAGACGTGGCATAAGGCGAGCGAGCTGATTAATTTGCTTCAAAGTCAATCTGGTTTTGATATGCGCGCCACCGATAATAAGTATCATATTGCAATTAAGTTGGGTCATAAATCAACGATGTTGGGGCATCGATACACTGATGCTGCTGTTGATGTTCTCCGTAAGGTTATGGATGGGGATGTTTATGAGCTTGACAAGAGTGCGGTGAGTCTATGATATCTGGTGCAAGTGCGTAAAGTTTATAGTGAGTTAGTTAATATATATTAATTTCTCGAGTCAGTTGCTGCTGGGCTTATCCGATCGCGCGGCCAGGAATTCGACGCCGAGCATTGAAATGCTTTGTCCTTCTGCTCATGCTGCTGAGATGAGTGATGTAGGATATCCATATCAGAATGCTCGGCGTCCAATGCCGGGTGCGATTGTTTGTGGCGAGTGATCGAGGTGCTGTTCGCAACAAAGATTCACAGCATTCACATTGCTATGGGTGGAGTGGCGTAAACAAATATTTTCTTGCGCTGCGGCTACGCCCTGTGCGTATTCGTGGCCGGTCGGAGTGCTGAAGTTTCTAGATATCGGATGCGAAACAGCCTCTATCTCTTGGCTCCGCAGTGCTTCTTTCGGAACGTGCAGTATATAGGCATGAAATCATTGATCTCTGGGTCATCGGACCTCGCGAGTGTAGGGCTCGTCAAAAACAATGTCTCTATGAAAATCTAGGAAGCTCTGCTGTTTCTGGGAGAAGACTCCGCACCGAAGAGATGCGTTCAAGCTTAGGCCGATTCTATTTTTAACATCGATAGGGATTTTGCTCGAAACGAGTAGGCGACCACTCGACGAGAAGCTAATCCATCCCCGATCAAACAGCAGATCTGCATGTGGAGCCAGCAACAGGCCGTTCTCGCCATCAACGCGCTCGCTATGGGTACTATCTGCCCATGGCTTGATGTGGCTCGCGCGTAGGAATCTAAGGTCCTCAATGCCGGTCAACCGGCAACCCTTCTCAATGCCAATCAGACGCTCGCGGAACAGGCGTTGCTTCGTCCGCACTTCGGTTTCGCGTCTTGCGCTCGTCGCGCCAACGTCATCTAGTGCAGCATCGATTTCTGCTTGATCCGACTCACCCGCCGTGAGGCCCAGCGAGGCTTCCAGTGATTTCAAGCGGAACACGATCGCAGATCTAGGCTGCCCTTCTCGATCTGGCGTGCCAGGCCGAACGTAGGAGGACTGGCAGATGAACCTACCAAGGTACCGGTAGGGCCGCCCCTTGCCCATCATCTGGAACACTACGAGCGTCTTGCCATCCTTCACGTGCTCGCCAATCGCTCGGTTGCCCGCCACATACTTCATGTCTCCGACTTGACCCTCGCCGAAGTAATGGAAGACTTCGTCGTCGTCCCAGAAATCATGGTAGCCATGAGACACGCCGGCCTCGCCAGTGAACGCGATGACTAGCGGATGCTCCTTGGGTGTCGAAATGCCGCCTTGCTGTTGCCCGCCAAGTACACCGTGGATCTGCTTTTGACGGTTGTAAAGCGCGCCCACCTCGAATGGGAGTTCCATCCTAGATCCCTGTCCCAGTAGCTAAGTGCCCAGGATTCTAGCCAGAACCAGGTTCTTTGTGTCATTGGTTGACGGGTTTGGCACTAGGACGGGGTGCAGATGGGGTCTATTGGGACGCAGGTCTAGGGCAGCCGTTCTCAGGTGGGCTCAAGTACCTCCTACGTTCCTCGGGTGAGCCCCATCCATCTTTCCAGCGCTGTAGCTGTATTGCATCGCTTGCAACCGTGGATATGGTGACTATCAGAAGACTTGGCCCAGAGTTGTCCACGAACAGAATGGCATCGCCACGTACGCTTATATCAAAGAAGCGTCTACCGAAATCATGCTTTCCGATGGTGATGCCTTGGCAAGACAACGCTTCGGCAAAGCTCTCGGCGTCGGCCCGAAACAGGGCAAACTCCGAGTCGGTGAGTCTTGGGTAGACCTCAAAATTCATCGTGTTGGCCGGCGCATGGGCCCTGCCGATGATCAATCCCAGTAGTGCAGCCGCCGTCAGGGCAAGTAAAGTCCGGCTCGGCATAGTGAGGCCAGTGTTGGAGGCTAAAGGGCTCAGACAGCGGCGAATGCTTAGGGCCGTGCATACGATCCGGCGCATTGCATTCCATGTGCGTAGCGAAGCACGCTCTATTCCCGAACCTGCAACAGCTCAATAGCCTGCGCAGTCAACGCCACACACGCCATCTTCAGCCCTTCCATCATCCGATCCCCCAGATACTCCTCGGGCGCGCCGTTCTGCCGTGTGCGCTCCGCAGCCAACATCAGCTCCGCCACCACGCGCAGACCAGCCAGCGCGCAATCCGCATCCGCCAGCTGAAGGCAACGCCCAGGCAGTTGATGCCGCTCCGGCCAAGGCTGGCCATCCGCAGCCGCACCAGATCCGATACGCCGCAGCGTGGCGACGAAGGCGTTGGGATCGACGGAAGGTTCGCGCTCGGCTTCGGCGTTGTCCGGATCGTACTGCGCGTGCAGGGAACGGAAGTCCGATGTGTTCATGGCAATGCTCCGTACAGGACAGATAGCAGCGCCACCGATAAAGGTGGCGGACGGTGCGGGCTCGAAAACCGGTATGTACCAGACCGGCGGATCCGAAGATCCCCACGCACCGCCCGCCATGGAACGCGAACGGATTGCCAGCCGGCGCCACACAAAAGGTGACGCCGGCCGGCAAGCGCATACATCTGGTACAGAGACGGGTTTTCGAGTCCCGCGCCACCCTTTTCCGGTGGCACGCCAAGGTGTACTCGCATGGTTGCGAGATGCCAAGAAACCGCAGGCCGCAGAGGCCGCAAATGCTGACGCTTACGGCATTGTTGCATGGGGCGCGCGTGGCAGAACCCTTGCGGTGCAGTGGTTTCGGCCGGTGTTAAGTTACGGCCCGAATGCGCATTGAAAAGCACGGTTTGCAGAGGGTCGGGGTCTCAAAAGCGACAATCCGCCTGCAGGTCTGAGATACGAAGTATGCCGATTGCGACACAGCTTAACTTTCCGACGCCACGCCCGGCCGTGGCCACAGCACATCGTCGCGCTCCAGGTCGTAGTCGCTGCCGAACGCCAACGCCGCCTCGCGCGGCGGCAGGTCTGCGTAGCAGCCCAGCAGATACTCATCCATGCCGGCATCGCGATGGTCGATGGCGAACAGGTGGAGAAGTTCCTTGTCGAAGGCATCCAGCCATGCGGGGTGGATCTTGGTCATGGTCATTCTCCTGAGTGCAGGAATAGTGCCTGCACTATCGCGTGCTTGCTAACACCAGAACTGGCCCGTGCAATGTTCATCGGCAGGAATCCCCATCCCGTCCTGGGGCTTTGTGAAGCCAGTTCAGGTCCTGCCGGCCGGTGCGGTGTATAAACTGCCGACAAGTGAGTGCCCGAATGTGAGGAACGGATGCGACACCTACTGAGGCCATGGATGGTACTGCTGCTCCTGCTTATGGGCGGCTGTGGTACGCAGACACCCCAGATGTATGGCGATGGTTTCCCTGTCGCCAAGCCGATGGACCTGGTCCATGCAGGTGCGGTGGTAGAGGCGCGTTTTGAACTGCCACCACCTTGGGAGAAGGATCCCAAGCCGCGCACATTCCTGATTGGGTTCCGTACCGGCGGGCCAGCCAAGCGCCCGGATATGAAACCGGGCGATGTCGACTTCCTTGAAGACGCCCGGATTCCCTTGAAGGTGCAGCTGTGGAAGCTGGAGGGCGAAACCGAAACGCCCATAGCGCTACAGGTATTGAATCGCGATCTGCCTGCTGTCTGGCAGGGCAGCCGATATCAACCGGCCAAGGGCGATGTGTACGAGTATAGGAGCGCCGTCGGCGCGGATTCGAACAGCCTGGTCAACGCAGGGAAGTACGACATGTCCCTGGCCTACAGGGAATACGAGGTGGCCCGTGCCGATTCCGGGGATCTGACCGCCGGTAAGTACCGTCTGAAGGTGACCAACCTTCAGGGCAACCCAGAAGTTGCACATCTCAACTTCGAGCTTCTCGTCGCCAACTACAACGTGAAATAGGACTATGGACAGTCAATCGAATAGTGCAGCCGCACCCCAGGACGGCAAGAAGGGGCCTTACACCGTCACGGTCTACCTTGCTGCCCCGGGGACACCTGTTGCAGGCAAGGATGGGACGACCCACCCATCTTCGGCGGGCCACGCCTACTTCATGGTTGCCGATGGTGAAAAGAAAGACGGATATGGGTTCTCGCCGATAAAAACTGGGATCTCCGGGCCTGGGCACGTGGTCAAGGGTGAATTCGAGACCTATCAGAACCCTCGGTTCTCCTACACCCTCGAGATCACCAAGGATCAGTACGACAAACTGAAGGAGTACGGCGAGGCAAGCGTCAACAGGGATGAGAGCCGCTTCAATCTCCATTACAAGGGTTGGTCGAACAGCTGCGTCGATTATGTGTGGACAGGCCTTGGTCAGGCCGGCCTGCGGCCCAAGTTGGAGAAGCCCGATCCCAGCTTCGAAGGGACGATGAAGGTGCTTCCGAATATCGATGCGCTGAAGAGCATTCCCAAGCCGTTCCCCGATAGCAAACTCAATTCGACGCACGAGAATCCCCTTCCCAAGAAGCAAACCACGTTGCAGAAGCTGTTGACCGAGGTGGAGGGCGAACTGCCGCCGCGGGAGCGGGTAGCTGCACTTTCGCCGGAATCGCAGCAGCTGTTTGACCGCATGCGATCGGGCCTGCCTGAGAAGGTGAGCGATGCGCAGGTGATGTCAGCGATGGTTGCTGCGCGGGAGAACGGCATTCACCAGCCGCAACAGCTGCGCGATGTGGTGCTGCAGGAAGAGAAGATCTTCGTGATGGGCACGACGCCTGGCTTCAGGGCCATGGTGGATCTGAACCAGCCTCAGCAAAGCCTTGAAGAGGGGCTGGCCCGTAGTCAGCAGATCGACACGCGAGTGACTGAGCAGACCCGTCAGGAAACGCAGCAGCGCGAGGCGGCGGCGCAGACGTCTGGCGGCATGCAGATGGGCTAGTACCGCCACCCGCGAGCTTTCGGGGCGCTGGTACTGCATGCTGGCTCACATATTCAGCAAGCCGCGATCGGCCTCCTCTATTCCTCCACCTGCCCCCCATCCCACCTATGCCATCATCCGCTCAGGACCGCAGTACCCATCAAGGCTGAACAGGCATGGAGCAGGCAACACGCTACACGGCAACGCTTTATCTGGCCGCCCCCGGCACCCCGCTGAAAAGTGGAGGCATCTCGCCGCGCGGCCATATGTACCTGCAGGTGGCGGCAGGCGACGAGGCCCACAGCTACGGCTTCGCACCACCGCGCCAGGCGCCGGGTGAAACCCGCACCGGCGTGCAGTACGCGCAGGTGCGCCACGACGATGCCGACCAGCATCTGGACCCGTACTACAGCCGCACCCTGGAAATCACCGAGGAGCACTACGGCTGCCTGCGTGATTTCGCCGAGGAACCGGCCGAGTTCGAATTCGATGTGGATCGCCCGGCCACCATCAACCGTTGCAGCGATTTCGTCTGGGCCGCCCTGCACTACGCCGGCCTGCATCCGCTGCCGGCCCCACTGGATGGCGGCAGCAACCTGGGCGAGTTCGCGGTGCTGTTCAACCTGCCGGAAATCCAGTGCATTGCCGCGCCGTTCCCGGGCAGTGATCTGAATGCCGAAACCCACCATGCGATGCCTGAGCGCGAGGCCGAACACCATCGCCAGGGCGACCGTGCCAGCGATGAGCCGCCGCCGACGCCGATTGAGGTGGCCGGTACGCTGCTGGACCCCTCGCATCCGGACCATCGCCTGTTCTCGCAGCTGATCCAGAAGGTGGCCGAGCTGGACGCCGCGCATGGACGTCCATTCGATGCCGCCAGCCAGCGCATCAGTGCCAGCCTGCTGGTGCTGGCCAAGCAGAACAATCTCTCGCGCGTGGACCACGTGCTGCTCAGCCAGCCGACCAAAAACAGCCATGCCGCCGAGAGCATCTTCATCGTGCAGGGTGACCGCAACGACCCGGGGCACCGCCGCGCCAGCATCGCCACCGAGGTGGCGGCCAAGACCGATGTGGCTGATTCGCTGCGGTTGAAGGAGCAGTAATCCGCGCGTCTGCCATGCGCGCGCAGACGCACGCCACGCCCCCCACCTGCTACCATTCCCCGGCAACCCCAGCCAGCCCACCCGCGCAGACAGATGCAGGTCGGGCCGTCGCAGTACGGCCCAGCGAGCCAGGACACCTTCCCGTGCCCATTCAAGGACGCTCGCATGTTCCGTAATCCTCTCTTCCGTTCGGCCGCCCTGGCCCTCGCTGTGTCGCTCAGCCTCGGCGTGCCTTCGGCGTTCGCCGACAACGCACCTGCCGCCAGCGCCACCACCGCAGTGCAGCGCCAGGCCGTGGCCAAGGGCCTGTACGAGCTGGCCTACAGCCCGAAGCAGAACGCCGTGTTCGTAGCCTCGTCCGGCGGCTTCGGCGATGACGCCGACCCGGCCCAGGTGCTGCGCTTGAACCCGGCCACGCTGGCCGTGGAGACCCGCATCCCGCTGGAGCGCAAGGCGTTCGGCGTGGTGCTGGATGACGCCCACAACCGCCTGTACGTGGGCAACACCGTGGACCTGTCGGTGACGGTGGTCGACACCGCGCAGAACAAGGCCGTCGGCACCATCCAGCTGATGGAGAAGAAGACCGGCAAGGACGGCAAGGCTGCCTACACCCACGACCTGCGCGAGCTGGTGGTCGACAGCGCGGCCAACCGCCTGTACGTGACCGGCCACAGCAGCCAGCCGGACGTGAGCAGCGTGCTGTTCGTGATCGATACCACCACGCTGAAGGTGATCAACACCATCGATGGCCTGGGCAATGCCAAGGCACCGGGCCTGGCGCTGGATGCGGCCAATAAGCGCGTCTACACCAGCAACCTGCTGGCTGATTTGGTGGTGGTGGGCACCGATTCGAACAAGGTGGTGGCGCAGCATAAGATCGCCGCCGAGCAGCCGATGAACATCGCGCTGGACCCGGCCGGCAAGCGCCTGTTCGTGACCGACCAGGGCTCGGAATTCCTGCGTGGCTACCAGGCCAAGAGCAGCGGCCTGGTCAGCAAGCACCCGGGCCAGCGCGTGCTGGTGCTCGACCGCAGCACCGGCAAGGAACTGGCCAGCATCCCGACCGACGCCGGCCCGCTGGGCATCCTGCTGGATGCACCGCGCAAGCGCCTGTACGTGACCAACCGCGAGGCGGGCACGGTGACCGCCTACAACAGTGACAGCTACCAGAAGGTGGCGACCTACACGGTGCCGACCCACCCGAACAGCCTGGCGCTGGATGCGAAGAACAACGTGTTGTTCGTGAGCATCAAGAACGGCGAGAAGGATGACAAGGGCGCTGACGAGAGCGTGGCGCGCATCCAGCTGTAAGGCGCTGACGCCGGGCCCCGCCCGCCGACGTGACGCGTGAAGGAGGCAGGGTGAAGACCCTGCCTTCTTCTTTGTCCGGTTGCAGTGCCGGAGGCCGCCCGCTAGGGTTGAAGCCCATGGCAGGGAGCCAAAGGGTCTGAATCATGCTGGGTATCCATCGCTGGCTGCGCGCCGGCCTGTTCTTCACGCTGGCGAGCGCACTCGGCGCCTGCAGCAATCGCGTACCGGACGCGCCGGAGCCGCTGGATCTGGTCAAGCCGATCGACGTGGCCGAACCCGGCCAGGCGGTGCGGTTCGAGTTCGAGACGAATGCCCGCAACTTCTATCCCGGTCGACCCTATGTGCTGGATCTTGAAGTGCAGCGACATGGACCCGGGCCCGGCAGTGAGCCAGACATGGACAGTGTTCATGTTCCCTTCCAGCTGTTCCTGCAGCGCTGGGTCGCAGGTGCCTGGCAGGACGTTGCAACCTCTGATGTCCATCAGGCAAGGGCGCGCAATCTGGGTGAGCCGCTCCCCGAATGGCATGCATCGGCAGACTGGCGCTACGCGCAGCAAGTATCGATGGACGCCAACCGATACAGGTTGAGCATCGTCCCGCTGCCGCTGGAAACGGGTGCCCGCTACCGCCTGGATGTACGCACGGTGCAGCCCACCGCTGCGCTCCAGCATTACCCGGCACAGCTGCGGGTTCATGCAGACCCACTCTCTGGAAAATAGTCACCATCCCACCGCTGGAAGGAACTGAAGGATTCTTCTTATGGACAAGCCGCGCTACACCGTAGAAATCGTCATTGCCGCACCTGGTACGCCGTTGGTGGACGAGAGAGGTGTACAGAAAGTTGTGGACGGGGTTCCGCAGACATCCGGGCCCGGGCACATGTTCTACGTGCTCCATGGGCCGGACAAGACCACGCGGAGTTTCGGCTTCGCGCCTTCCGAGCATGGAAGCATGAACGGGCCGGGCGAGGTCATGAAGACCGATGCGGCCGAGTACCAGAACCCGCACTACAGCCGCACGCTCGAGATCAGCGAGCAACAGTACAAAAAGCTTGAGGCGTTCGGCGCGCACCCGGACAAGTACGGCTTCGATCTGCAATATAAGGACGTGCGCCACAACTGCGTGGACTTCACCTGGGAAGCACTGAATCACGCCGGCATCGAGCGGAAGAGAAGTATCGACGTGAACGGGCTGGTCGGTCCTGCCGCGCAGCTTCTTCCGGATGTGCGCATTCCCCTGGGCATGAAGGGCGAAGGCAAGGACGCCTATCGCCCGCTGCGCAACATCCACGGCGTCGAAAGCATCGATCCGCCGTTCCCCGACAGCGAGCTCAACCGTACGAAGACCAACCCGATGCCCGATCGCACGTGGAAGCAGCACCTGCTGAGCGAGACCGACGACATGGGTGAGCGCAGCGGTGAGCGATTGGCCAACGACGCACGTGCGCCGGGTGATGCGTTGCATCCGCTGGACCAGCGCGTGCGTGCGGCGCTGGGTGAGGCCGCCGATCGGCAGGGGCTGCCGCCGGGACAGCAGCCCGAACTGCTGGCGGGTCACCTGACGCGCTTGGCGGTGCAGGGTGGCTACACCGAACGCGATACCTTGCAGGTGGCCTTCAGCAGTGGCGGTGCAGCGGATTCGCCGGGCTATGTCTTTCTGCAGCGCATGGGCGAGACCGCATCACCGGACCCGGCGGCGAACCGCCAGCGCCTTTCGCTGGCCGATACCCAGCAGGGCACGGTTGAAGAGGTGTACCAGCTCGCCAGCGTGCAGCATCAGGGCCGCGAGGCCAGCCGCGTCGCGCAGGACGATCAGCTGCAGCAGCAGACGCAGCACGCTCAGCCGCGAATGGGCTGATACAGGGTTTTCCACAGGCGTCGATGGCATCGACGTCTGGTGGCATTCACCCCAGGCGATGCACGGGATTCTGCTGCGGGTCCTGCGCCTGTGCATCCAGCGTCTGCTGCTCGGCGTGCACCGCCGGCTGTACACCCAGCCCCAGCTTCTGCAGCGACTGCTCCACCGGTGTCTGTACCGCCACAGCGGTCGGCATCATCGCGCGCAGGTGCGCGGGGTTGGCCGGGTCGCCCTGCACCACGAAGACGTTGTGCCCGGCCGGGTGCTGGGCCGTCGCATTGCTGACCAGCACATGGTCGACCTGCTGCAGGCCCTGCTCGCGGGCGAGCACGGTCAGGCTGGCGGTCAGGCGCTCGCTGGTCTGGTCGAACGGACGGCCATGTTGGGCGTCCAGCGCGGCCACGCCCTGGCGGATCTGCTGGTTGAGGCCGTACTCGGGATGGTTGGGGGTGATCTCTGCCATGGCGATCGAACGGTTGCGGTGGGTCGTGGTGGACCCCGCCAGTATAGATCCGGCCCGTGAAGCACGCCCGATGGGTCAGTCCGCTGCGTGATGGTCGTAGCTGATCACCCGTTCGGCCAGCCAGCGCCCGTCCACGCGACGCCAGACCTGGATGAAGCGGGCCTGGCCCACCCAGCGCTCCACGCCGTCCTTGCCGCGTTCGTGGAAGCGGTGGTCACCGATTTCCAGCGCCCGCTCATCGTGCAGCGGGAACACCTGCAGTGAGGAATCCACCAGCTCGCGGCGCAGGTGCCAGCCGCCCTTGCGCGCGTTGTCGCACATGCTGGCCACGCTGCGGCGGAAGTCCTCACGGTTGCTGGCCGACTTGCCGTCCTTGTCATGGAAGAACTCCATGTCTTCGGTGGTCATCGCGGCGGCCTTGTCGGCATCGCAGGCCTCGAAGGCCACAGCAAACAGCTGGGTATCGGCCTGGCGGATCTGTTCGCGCAGGTCATCGGCGGGCGACGGTGCGGCAGCGAGGCCGGCAGCCAGCAGGGGCAGGGTGAGCAGCAACATGGCGAAACTCCCGGGAGTGATGTGCGCAGGCTGGCATGCCGGTGACCACGGCGGTACGGCGCTGCGACGAAACCGGGAAGGCGCGGTGCGAAGGCCGGGAATGCCGGTGCGGCGCCGTGCGGCGGCGTGTGCAGGCGATGTCACGGGCGGGCGCGATTCCCTCACGGCTGCCATAGGTCGTGGCCGCTAGCCTGCACTCCTCCCCTTCCACAGGAGCTCCCATGCCTGCTTCCCGCATCCGCCTGCATGTTGAAGACAGTGGTGGCGACGGCCGCCCGGTGATCCTGATCCACGGCTGGCCGCTGTCCGCCGATGCCTGGAAGCCACAGGTGTCGATCCTGCGTGATGCACAGCACCGGGTGATCAGCTACGACCGGCGCGGCTTCGGGCGCTCCGACAAGCCGGCCGAAGGCTATGACTACGACACGCTGGCGGCGGACCTGGCGGGGTTGATCGAGGAACGTGACCTACGTGACGTCACCCTGGTCGGTTTCTCGATGGGCGGCGGCGAGGTGGCGCGCTACGTGGCCAACCACGGCCAGGAGCGCCTGCACAGTGTGGTGTTCGCCGCGGCGGTGCCGCCGTTCCTGCTGCGCAGCGACGACAATCCGGACGGCCCGCTGACGCAGGACAAGGCCGATGACATGCGCAGTGGGCTGGAGAACGACCGCGAAGCCTTCTTCGACGGCTTTACCCGCGATTTCTTCAGCGCCAACGGCCAGTTGATGGTGACTGAAGAGACGCGTCAGGCGGCGATCGCGCTGTGCCATCAATCCGACCAGGCGGCGGCGTTGGGCTGCATGAAGGCGTTCGCCACCACCGATTTCCGCGATGACCTGAAGAAGATCACGGTGCCAACCTTGATCCTGCACGGCGACAGTGACGCCATCGTGCCGTTCGAGGGCTCCGGCCAGCGCACCCATGAGGCGATTGCGGGCAGCGAGGTGGTGATCCTGGAAGGCGCGCCGCATGGCTGCAACACCAGCCACGCGGATCATTTCAATCTGGCGCTGCTGAATTTCCTGAAGCGGTAAGCTGCTGCGATGCGCCAGACCAATACACCTCCGTGGAAGAAGCCCAAGCCCAAGGGGCAGGCGCCGCAGCCGCTGTCCGATGCACAGAAGGCAGCGGCGCGGCAGCGGGCGGAGGAGAACGGGCGGCGGTATCCGAACCTGGTGGACAACATGTGGGCGTCGAAGCTGCCGCGTGGTGCGTGATGCATCCTGAGATGAGCGTGGGTTCCGCACTGCGCGATTTCGCCATGCGTTCATCCACGCATGGCGTGGATCTACTGCCGCGGTGTGTGGGCGTCGAAGCTGCCGCGTGGTGCGTGATTCTTCCTGAGCTGAGCGTGGACTCCGCACTGCACGGTTTCGCCATGCGTTCATCCACGCATGGCGTGGATCTACTGCCGAAGTATGTGGGCGTCGAAGCTGCCGCGTGGGGCGTGATTTTCATTGAGTCGAGCATGGCTCGACGCTACAGGCGAGACAGTGGCTGCCAGCCTGCCTCCCTCCACGGCGCTATGTCGCGCTGCTGCACGTTGATTGCCTCGACCGGCAACCCTGCCAGTCGTGCCAGTTCTGCACGCAGCATTTCAGCGTCCACCGGTCGCGCGATGGCCACCTGCATGCGATCGCCCAGCAGTCGTACCTGCACGGGAACGACGGCATGGGCTTCATGCTCGCCGCCGGTGCGAGCGATCGGGTAGCGCATCGCCGTGGGCCGCCCCAGCTGTGCGAGCGCGGGTTGCCATGCCTGCAGCACGACGGACTGTGCGGCTACGGGAACCTGCACCTCGACGACGGTTCCCGGATAACCGATCGCCGTGCGCAGGCCTGGCTTGCGCCGCAGTTTGCGTGCGTAGATGCGGCGATCCTTCCTGCGGGGGCTGCTGCTGTGCTCGGGCAGGTTCAACGGGACGCGTGGCAGCCGGGCGACGCGGGCCTTGATCAGGCGCGACAGCAGCCACCACGCGAGCACGAACGCCAGCAGTGGCAGCAGCGTCCGCACGACCAGATACAGCATCACCATCAGGATTACCAGGGAAATTTCGGATCCAAACAACCGTGCCATCGTAACGGTGCTGCGTGGTGCGTGTCGCATCCGCCAGCCGACACGCACGGGGCGCTTGGTTAGGATGGCTCTTTGCTGTCATGGATGAACCGATGAGCCCTGCCACGTCCCGAATCCGCCGCATCTTTGGGCAGGGCCCGATCCTGATGATGCTGCAACTGGTCGCGCTGCTGTCCGTCGCGTTGGCAGCGGGCTTCTTCCACTATCGGGTCGACCTGCTGCTGGAGCCGATCAACGCAGCCTGCGGTGGCCCGGATGAGCAGGCACGGTTGCAGGTGGCCGAACAGGTGATGGCACGTGCCGGCGCATTGGATGACTGGCAACCCCTGAGCTGGATTCCGGTGGCAGGCATCGTGCTGGCGTTGCTGGGGGCCATGGCGGTATGCGCGAGCCGCGCGCTGTGGCTGCGCGATCGGCTACGCACGGCGAACCTGGCGCTGATGCTGCTGCACGGTGGCGCACTGGCCTTGGCCGGATGGGTGCTGCACCTGTACGAGAATGCGTGGCGCAATGTGGCTCGGCTGTCACCCACGGCGTGCCTGGTGGAGCTGGTGTCGGAGGGCGATGTACCGCTGGAGCAGTCGCAGCGCGTGGTATTCCACATCCTGACGCGGGTGAACGCTCCTTTGCTGCGCAACCCGGATGATCTGGCGCTGGTGCTGGCGGTGCTGTTGTTGGCCGCGATGGCCGGCGGCGTGGCCCTGTGGCGCGCGATCGCACGGGCCCGGGCGGCACGATCGGCAGGGGCGTAACTGGCATCCGGCGGTGATCTGCGGCAGCCTATGCCGATGAGTACGGATACTTCACACAAGCAGGCCAGCAAGTTCATGAGCCTGGTGTTGCGCCACGAACCAGAGAAGATCGGCCTGCAGCTGGATGCGCAGGGCTGGGCCGATGTCGATGATCTGCTGCAGCGGATGGCCGATCATGGCGTGGCGCTGGACCGGCACACCCTGCAGGCGGTGGTCGAGACCAATGACAAGCAGCGCTTCGCGCTGAGCGACGACGGTCTGCGCATCCGCGCCAGCCAGGGGCATTCGATCCAGGTGGATCTGGGCCTGGAGGCGCTGCAGCCGCCGGCATGGCTGTACCACGGCACGGTGGCTCGCTTCGTCGGTGCCATCCGTGAGCAGGGCCTGCGGCCTGGCGAGCGCCAGCACGTGCACCTGTCGCTGGATCGCCAGACCGCGCAGCAGGTGGGCGCACGCCGCGGTGCGCCGGTCATCCTCAGCGTGAATGCCGGGCGCATGCATGCCGATGGTCATGTGTTCCACCGTTCGGCCAATGGCGTGTGGCTGACCGCGCACGTGCCGCCGCAGTACATCGCCGGCTGAGCACACGCTCGGCGGCGCGCGGCAATCGCGCTACAGTCGACGCCTCGCCACTCCAGGGAAGACCCGATGCGATGCTTGCTGCGTGCGTTGCCGTTGCTGCTGTGTTCGCTGGCGGTACATGCCGCCGAGGTGGACCGCCGGATTGCGGTGACCATCGATGACCTGCCATGGGCACGGCTGGACCAGATTACGCCGCCGGACCTGCAGGCGCGGCATGCGGCGTTGATGGCCCAGCTGCATCAGGCGGGCGTGCCGGTGGTCGGCTTCGTCAACGAGAACAAGCTTGAGGTGGACGGGCAGGCGCAGCCGGCGCGGGTACAGATGCTGCGCGACTGGCGCGATGCGGGCTATGTGCTGGGCAACCACACGTACTCGCACATGGATCTGAATGCGAAGGGCGTGCCGGCGTTCCAGCAGGATTTCCTGCGCGGCGAAACGGTGCTGCGGCCGCTGCTGGCCGAGAAGGGGCAGGCGCCGCAGTGGATGCGCCATCCCTACCTGCGCGCCGGGCGCACCCCGGATGAGCGTGCGCAGATGGACGCGTTCTTCAAGCAGCACGGCTACCGCGTGGCGCCGGTGACGGTGGACAACGGCGAGTGGGTGTGGGCGTTCGCCTATGCCAACGTGATGAACGAGCAGGCGGACTCACCTGCACGCGAAGCGACGCTGGCGCAGCTGCGCAAGGGCTACGTGCCGTACATGCTGAACAAGCTGGACTACTACGAGAACCAGTCACAGGCGTTGCTGGGTTACGCGCTGCCGCAGGTGTGGTTGATGCACGCCAACGAGCTCAATGCGGCGACGTTCGCCGAACTGGTGGCGGCTACCAGGCGCCGAGGCTATCGCTTCATTTCACTGGACGAGGCGATGCGTGACCCGGCCTACGCACGCGGTGCCGAGGGTTACAACGGCCGCTACGGCCCGAGCTGGCTGCACCGTTGGGCGATGGCGGAGAAAAAGCCGAAGGACTTCTACGCCGGCGAACCCGAGGTGCCGGCGTGGGTGATGAAACTGGCAAAGGTCGATTCGGAGTAAGGCTCAGCGCTTGACGGCCAGCACGCCGTCCAGCGCCAGCTCGGCCTTGAAACCGGCCTTCTCCAACCGCTTGGCGACTTCACGCGGGACGTCGCGGCCGCTGGTCAGCTTGTTCGGCGCACCGGTGTAATGGAACAGGCGGCCACCTTTGCGGATGACGCGGGCGAGGTGGTCGTAGAACACCTGCGAGTACAGCTCGCCGGCGATGCCGAAGCGCGGCGGGTCGTGCAGGATCGCGTCGACGCTGTTGCTGGCCACCTGTTCGATCTGCTGCGAGACGTCGCCGTGGCTGAACTGCAGGCGGCCACCGGCGGCAGCCGAGTCCGGATCCGGCGACCATGGGTTGAGCGTGCGCAGCCACATCACATCGGCGTTCTTCTCGAACGAGCGGATCTGGCCGACACCGGCCTCCAGCGCGCACGCGGCGAAGTAGCCCAGGCCGCCGCAGGTATCGAGGATGACCTTGCCCGCCGGGGCGACCAGCTCCACCTTGCGGCGCGCATCCTCGAACGGCGACAGCTTCGAGGTCGGCAGCATCTTGATACCGTCGATCTCGAAGGTCGGTGCGCCCCATTCGGTCGGTACCAGCTTGATCAGTGAGCCGCTGTAGCGCGAGATCGGCTCGAACGCATCGCCATCCCAGTAGTACAGCGTGCGGTCCTTCAGCTTGCCCGGCCACGGGTAGGGCTGGCCACGGAAGTGGAAGCCGTCGGTGTGCAGTACCACGGTGTCCTGGCTGCGGCCGAGGTCGAGCGAGCCCTGCCATTCGGCGGCGCCCTTGTCATGGGCACGGCGCAGGGTATCGGCGCTGTCGCGGGTCAGCAGGGGGCCGGTGTAATGGGGCACGGCGGGTACCGGGGCGGTTCGGGGGAGGGCATGGTACCGCAGCTGTTGCAGAGCCGAGTCTTCCCATGGCTCCACCATGCCTGCATCCACGCATGGCGTGGATCTACTGCAAACGTAGCCGAGCGTGGGCTCGGCTCTACAGTTCAATCGCACTTCACCGCATACACCAGCCCGGCCCCGATCAGCATCAGCGCCATGTAGTCGCTGTCGCTGGCCTTGTGCAGGGCTCTCGGGCCGCGCTGCCACTGGCCATCGCGACCGAAGGAGACGAAGTACTGGCCGCTTTCCTTGTCGATGCGTAGACCGCCCGAAAGCCAAGGGCCAGCTGGTGAAATCATGAACTGAATGATGTCAGTGATGATTGAAGCCGAATCATTAAGCCCGAGCAGGAGAGGGCGCCTTGGCGCCCTTTCCTCCGTGGCAGGAGCCTGGTATCAGTCGGCCCTGATGGAACCGCGATCGCTTGCGCAGGCGCGCGGTACGCACCCCTCCATCAACGTATTCATGGTCTGCGGAGTATGAGCGAAGCAGAGTACTCTTGCGGTGTGGTTTCCCACGGTATTCGGTGGGTAGTACTCGCTATAGAAGGTTTGGCACCTTCCGTTGTCGATTTGCGCGCTACCTTGGATATTCCCGCTGACAGAGCTGTTGAATCTCACGGTTCCGTAGGAAACGAAGTTCTGGCCGGCTGATACCTGTCCATTTGGTGCATAGGCGAATACATAGTCAGTACTCTTTGCGTCAATAGCACCGTTCGACTCGATGCTTGAGCAATGCCATGCAGCGCTTCCTGGCCCCACCGTGATTGACTCTCCCTTGGCGGGATTCATCCCGATATCTGCGCAGGAAGCCTCGTGGTACCGCTTCGTTGCTTCCGATTGATCATCGTAGCGATATACATACTGACCCTTCGAGTTGCGGGTGAGGGACTGCTCCACACTGACCGTTCCCCCGATGGAGTCAGGCCATTCTGCGCTGCGAACAATTCTCGCTGGGGACTTCGCTTCGTCACCGGTCTGTCCTTCAGCCGGCATTCCATCTGCCGCCTGCATGGATGCTGAGACGATGAACATGAGAGCGGCTAGCTGCGATTTCATCTGGACCTCTCCAATCTGGGTGAGGCTCCATCTTCTCTACTTACCCAGTGGTGCACTGGGTAGCATCACGCAGTTGTTGGGATTTCAAACATTCCTCAAAAATTGCTGTCGCTAATCGCACTTCACCGCATACACCGGCCCAGCCCCGATCAGCATCAGCGCCATGTAGTCGCTGTCGCTGGCCTTGCCCTTCAGCGTCGCGCCCTTGTTGAAGTGGAAGATACCGAAGCCGCCGGCCATGCGGATCAGGGCACTGTCGATCTGATCGGCATCATCACGGAAGTAGCGGCTGATCTCGCTGCGGCTGGCTTTGTGCAGGGCATTGGGCTCGCGCTGCCACTGCTCGCCACGGCTGAAGGAGACGAAGTACTGGCCGCCTTCCTTGTCGATGCGGAAGTCGGCGGGTTTGCGCGCGCTGGTGGCGAAGCAGCCCTGCAGCGGGTCGGCGGAGAAGGGAAGCCCGGCGTCACCGCTGCAGGCGGTGGTCAGCAGCAGGAGGGCACCGGGCAGCAGCAGGCGGAGCGTGCGCATGGGATGTCCCTACAGGGCAGGTGCGGCTAGTGTAGGCAGCACGCGGGCGCGGCCCGTACAGAAATTCGGCAAGAACACAGGGGTTTTCGGATGGCGCAGGGCAAGGCACCGTGGTGCGGCGTGGGCAGTTGGCTGGGGATCGCTGTGGGGTGGGGTGCAGGCACCGTGGCAGCGCAGGCAGCGGTGGCTGCAGGCGGCAATGGCATGGCCGCAGGGCTGGGCGTGGGCGTGCTGGGTGCGGCGCTGGTGGGCTGCGGCCTGGCGGTGGCCGCGCGCGTGCGCGGTGAGCGCTGGCCGTGGATCGGCATTGCTGGCGCAGTGCTGAGCGCGCTGCCGCTGCTGATGTACCTGCTGCGGATGATGCTGAAGCTGTAGCGGTAGAGTCGAGCCATGCTCGACTCATGGATAGGACCAGCCAGGCATGGCCTGGCTCTACTGGGCAGCGGTGGCCGGAGAAAGCCTTGCCGGCCAGCGGCCGGCACTACCCGATGTGATTCATGCGCTGCGGTGGATCTCCACCGTCACGTGCACCAGCTCCTCATGGATGGCCAGCGCGTTGCGCACGGTATCGGCATCGAGGCTGGCGTCGCTGGTGACCACGCTGGCGCTGACCGCGTACTTGCCGCGACCCACCTGCCAGACGTGCAGGTCGGCCAGGCGTGCCGGCCACGGGCCCTGTTCGATCACTTCGCGCACTTCGGCCACCACCGGCGCGTCCATCTGCGCGTCGAGCAGGATGCGGCCGCTGTCGCGCAGCAGGCCGATCGCCCAGACCGTCACCAGCACGGCGCCGACCAGGCCCATCACCGGGTCCAGCCAGGTCAGGCCCAGCAGCTTGCCGCCGAGCAGGGCGACGATGGCCAGCACCGAGGTGGCGGCGTCGGCCAGCACGTGCACGTAGGCCGAGCGCAGGTTGAGGTCGTGGCCGTGTGCGTGGCTGTGGTCGTGGTGATCGTGGCCATGCCCGTGGTCATGGCCATGGCCATGGGTATGACCGTGATGATGATGCGCGTGTCCGGGGCTGTCGTGCAGCCACCAGGCGCACAGCAGGTTCACGCCCAGCCCGACTGCCGCGATGGCGATGGCTTCGTTGTAGTGGATCGGCGCCGGCACCCACAGCCGTTCCAGCGATTGCACGGCCATCAGCGCGGCGACGCCGAGCAGGGCGATGGCGCTGGTATAGCCGGCCAGGATCTCGATCTTCCAGGTGCCGAAGGCGAAGCGCGGGTCGTGCGCGTAGCGGCGCGCGCAGCGGTAGGCGAACACCGAAAGGCCCAGCGCCAGCGCGTGCGAACTCATGTGCCAGCCGTCGGCGAGCACGGCCATGGAGTTGAACCACCATCCGCCGACGATCTCCACCAGCATCATGCTGACGGTCAGCCACAGGGCGCGGCGGGTGTTGCGTTCGGCCAGCGGATTGCCGTCGTCGAAGCGGTGTTCGTGGCGACGGGCGGCGGCAAGGGCGTCCAGGTGCATGGGAAGACCAGAGGGTGGAAGGATACCCCCATAGGGTATACGATCCATCCATGGCCCATGTACACAAGAATCGAAAGCAGCTGCTGACCCGGGTACGCCGTATCGGCGGCCAGGTGGCGGCATTGGAGCAGGCGCTGGACAGGCCGGAGGGTGAGGCCGGCGACTGTGCGGACGTGCTGGTGCAGGTTGCCGCCGTGCGCGGTGCCGCCCACAGCCTGCTGATGGAGCTGCTGCACGAGCACCTGCAGGAACACGTGGTGGGCGCCGAAGATCCGCAGCAGCGGGCGGACGAGGCCGCGGTGCTGGTGGAGCTGCTTCGTCGCTACGGCAAATGACCGGGTAGTGCCGGCCGCTGGCCGGCACCAGCAGGTTGCGTGCGGCGTTCATGGAGTTGCCGGCCGGCGGCCGGCACTACCCGTGCCGGTGCCGCGCGTTCCAGATGTGCGTGGCGGCCAGCAGCAGGCTGCCGGTGACCGTCATCGGTGTCTCCCAGTCGTGCGAGGGCAGCGCCAACGCACCGGCCAGCAGCAGGCCGAGCCCGGCGCCGGCGGTGGCCCAGGCCAGCACCGGCAGCGGGTGACGGCGCTCGGCCCGCCACAGCGCGTAGCCGGTCAGCGGCAGGGCGATGGCGACGAACAGCAGGTGCACCCATTCCGCTTCGGCCCAGGTGCCAAGCAGTGGCAGCGCGGCGGCAAGCAGCGGCAGCGCCAGGCAGTGCAGCAGGCACAGGCTGGACAGGGCGACCGCGCCGGCATCGAGCAGGGCGGCAGAAGGCGACTTCATCGGGGGGAGGTTCCTTGCGCGACAATTGTTATACAGTAACATTTCCGTTCCGCAGCCAACCCGCTCCGACATGAACACTGTTTCCCGCGCCGACCGTCGCCTTCCGGTCACTGTGCTGTCCGGCTTCCTCGGGGCCGGCAAGACCACCCTGCTCAACCAGATCCTGCGCAACCGCGAGGGCCTGCGCGTGGCGGTCATCGTCAACGACATGAGCGAGGTCAACATCGATGCGCAGCTGGTGCGCGAGGGTGGCGCCGAACTGCGCCGCACCGAAGAGACGCTGGTGGAATTCAGCAATGGCTGCATCTGCTGCACGCTGCGCGACGACCTGCTGCAGGAAGTGCGGCGGCTGGCCGATGCCGGTCGCTACGACTACCTGCTGATCGAGTCGACCGGAATCGGTGAACCGATGCCGGTGGCGGCCACCTTTGCGGTACGCGACGAGCAGGGCTTCAGCCTGAGTGACATCGCGCGCCTGGACACGATGGTGACGGTGGTGGATGGCAGCGCGTTCCTGGCCGACTTCGGTTCGACGCTGCGCCTGGCCGAGCGCGGGCAACAGGCCGGGCCAGACGACGATCGCGGCGTGGTCGACCTGCTGTGCGAGCAGGTGGAGTTCGCCGATGTGATCGTGGTCAGCAAGGTCGACCAGGTGGATGACGAAGTGCTGCAGGACACGCTGGCCGTGCTGCGTGGCTTGAACCGCGACGCGAAGCTGTTGCTGTCCAGCTTCGGTGATGTGCCGCTGGCCGAGTTGCTGGACACCGGCCGCTTCGATTACGAGCGTGCGCAACGTGCGCCGGGTTGGGTGAAGGAACTGCGTGGCGAGCACACACCCGAAACCGAGGAGTACGGCATCGCCAGTTTCGTCTACCGCTCGCGGCGACCGTTCCATCCTGCGCGCTTCGCCCGCGCGCTGCAGTCGGGCATGCCCGGCGTGATCCGCAGCAAGGGCTGGTTCTGGCTGGCCAACCGCATGGATTGGGTGGGCGAGCTGAACACTGTGGGTGCCGCGACGCGGACGCAGGCGGCGGGATTCTGGTACGCCGCGCGCGATCGCGTGCGCGCCGGGCTGGAAGACACCGCGCCGTTGCTGCCGCCGACGCCGCTGCCTTACAGCGACCTGGGGTGGGCGCGGCAGCAGGCCGACTGCTGGAGCGCGCCGTTGCCGGGGCTGGAAGAATTCCCGGATGCGGCCGCGCATTCGGCGATGCAGCGGCTGTGGCACCCGTTGTGGGGCGACCGCCGCCAGGAGCTGGTGGTGATCGGCGTACACATGGATGAGCGTGCGGTGCGCGCGGAACTGGATGCCTGCCTGCTCAACGAACAGGAGCTGCGTGCCGGCCCGTTGCTGTGGCATCAGCTGCCGCAGGCGTTCCCGGTGTGGAAGCGCTGAGCGGGCGTTGAGGGTGCGGGGTGTGCCGGCCAGCGGCCGGCACTGCCCGCCATGCATCCATCCACGCATGGCGTGGATCTACAAGGCGTCGCGCCACTGCCAACCATCGGCACCTACCTGCAACACCTGCGTCGGCTGTAACGCCTGCAGCAGGTGCCGGTCGTGGCTGACCATCACCAGGGCACCCGGCCATGCCACCAGCAGTTCTTCCAGCGCCTGCAAGGCACCCAGATCCAGCGCATTGCCGGGCTCGTCCAGCAGCAGCAACTGCGGTGCGGGATCGGCATACAGCACGCTGGCCAGCGCGCCCTTCACCCGTTCACCATCGCTGAGGCTTTGGGCTGCACGCTGGATACGCTGTGCGTCCAGCCCGAGCAGGGCCAGCCGGGTGCGCAGTTCACCGGTATCAGCCGCGGGGTTGGCGGCCTGCACGGTGTCGAGAATGCTGCACTCGCCGGACAACCCCAGCAGCTGCTGGTCGAGCAGCGCCAGCGGTGCATGGCGTTGCACAGTGCCGCTGCGTGCAGGCAGCTGGCCGGCCAGCACGCGCAGCAGCGTGGACTTGCCACTGCCGTTGTCACCGACCACGGCGATGCGCTGCCCTCGACGGATCTCCAGCTGCAACGGTGCACTGCAGCCATGCGGCAACACCAGCGAGTCCACCTGCAGAAGGCGTGCGCTGCCGCGTTCACCCTCACCGGCAAACAGTGCCAGTTCCGGCGCGGCCTGAACCGCCGAGGCTGCAGCGCGCAGCTGGTCTGCGCTGACCTGCAGGCGTTCGGCCTGTACCTGCTGCGCGCGGCCGTGGCTGGCCTCGGCACGCTGCTTCTGCCGGCCAAGCAGGATCGGTGCCTGGTTGGCCTGCTTTGCATCGCGGTTGCCACGTGCCTGGCGTTGCTGCTGGCGTTCGTGTTGTTCGCGCGCGCTGCGTTGCTGCTGCCGGTGCTGGGCGCGCGCATGGTCGAGCTGTGCAGCAGCGGCTTCGCGTTCGGCGGCACGCGCGTCGGCGTAGTGCTGCCACGGCCCGCCATAGCGATGCAGCCCGCGCGCGTCGAGCTCAACGATCTGCTGCATCTGCGCCAGCAGCTCGCGATCATGGCTGATCACCAGCAGGCCACCGCGCCACTGCTGCAGCTGTTGGTACAGCTGCTGGCGATGGCGTGCATCGAGGTGGTTGCTGGGCTCGTCCAGGATCAGCCAATCGGCGCCGCTGGCCCAGGCGCCGGACAGCGCCACCTGCATGGCCTGGCCGCCACTGAGGCGCGCGGCGGGTTGGGCGGGATCGAGATCGTCGGGCAGCCGTAGCGCCTGCCATTGCTGCTGCAGGCGCTCGCGCAGATCCCAACGCTCGCCAACACAGGCGAAGTCGGTCTCGTCCACGCTGCCGGCTTCGATGCGTTGCAGTGCGGCCAGTTCCGGGCCTACGCCGGCCAGTTCGCCAACCGTGCCGGTGGGGGGATAGCCGGGCGTCGGCAGCAGGAACACGCGGCCGCTGCTGCGTATCTGCCCGCTGTCGGGCAGCAGGTGGCCGGCCAGCAGGCGTGCGAGCACGCTCTTGCCGGTGCCATTGGCACCCACCAGGCCGGTGGCGACCGGTTCGAAGGAAAACGACAGATCGGAAAACAGCGGGCGGCCGTCGGCCAGCCGATACGACACGCGATCGAGCGTGAGGGAATGTGTGGTCATGCGACCTCCATGGATGCCGGGTTCTCCCCTGCGCGCAGGGGCGGGAAGAGTCAGGCCGTCTAGTGGGAAGACGGCGGCATCAATGGCGCATTGGTCGCGAGCCTCTTGGAGGAATGAGCGGGCAGTATAGCGGGGCTGGCTGAATGGTCGGGTGTGGCACCGCCAGGCATGGCCGACGCTACAAGGCATCCACGCATGGCGTGGATCTACTGCACGAGGCACGCATGGCGTGGATCTACTGTGGGCCGGACATGGGGGGACCGCGACTAGGGCACGGTTTCCAGGCGGGCGCTGACGAAATCGATGAACACCCGCAGCTTCGGCAGTACGTGGCGGCCCGAGGGCCACAGCAGGTGGAAGATGCCGCAGGAATGCACGTGTTCGTCCAACACGGTGACCAGGCGACCGTCGGCCAGCGCATCGCGCACCGAGTGCACCGGTACGAAGGCCAGGCCGACGTGGCGCAACGCCAGCGCCACCCGCGCCTCGATGGTGTTGGCCACCATGTGTACCGGCAGCTCCTGCGGGGTTTCCTCATCGGGCCAGTGGATCGGCCACAGTTCCAGCTTGCCGGTACTGGGGAAGCGGTAGTGCAGCAACGTGTGCTGCAACAGGTCGGCCGGCGTGCGTGGCGTGCCGCGGCGCTGCAGGTACGCCGGCGAGGCAACGATGCGGCGTGGAAAGACGCCCAGGCGACGTGCGTTCATGCGTGAATCGCTGGGCTCGCCGACACGCAGCACGGCGTCGAAACCCTCCTCGATGACGTCGACCAGCCGGTCGCTGAAATCCAGGTCGAGGCGGATGTCCGGATACGCCGCCATGAATTCGGCCATCAACGGCAGGGTGAGGTCGCCCACCAACGGCAGGCCGATGCGCAGCGTGCCGCGAGGCGTGGCGTGCGGCTGTGCCAGTTCGGTGCGCGCGGCATCGCGCTCGTCGAGGATGCGCCGGCAGCGCGCCAGGAACAGTTGGCCCTCGGCGGTGAGGGTGATGCTGCGCGTGCTGCGATGGAACAGGCGCACGCCCAGTGCATGCTCCAGCCGGGCAACGCACTTGCCGGCGGCCGAGGCGGAGATGCCCTGCAGGCGCCCGGTCTCGACGAAGCTGCGGGTGTCGGCGGCGTGCACGAAGGTCTGCAGGTTGGCGAGGTTGTCCAGGACTGACATGGGCGTACGGGCAATGAAAGCAGCAGGGTAGGGGCGCGTGATCGCGACGGGCGGCGCCGCCACCGCAACACTGTGGTGCGGGGCGGGTCGCCGGCCGTTGCGGCCTTGCAGTTCCGGGCATGATGCCGATTGCGGACTGCACGGTCCATGATGCCCGGAGCGGCAACCGGCTTTTTGCGCCGTGCCGTGCTGCCTAACGTGGCGGGCCTCTCCCCACGGATCACCGCGATGAATGCCGTTCTTTCCCTTGAACCCGCGCCGACGCTGCCTTCGGTGCAGCGGCTGCTGCAGCAGGTCCACCCGCTGCGCCTGGTCGGCGCGGTGGTGCTGGTGCGCGAGCACGGCGTGCTGCGCCATGCCAGCGCGACCGGGCTGGCTGATCGCGAGTCGGCGATGCCGATGCGGCGCGACCAGCTGTTCCGGCTGTCATCGGTCAGCAAGCCGCTGCTGACCACGGTGTTCCTGCGCCTGGTGGCCGAAGGCGTGCTCGACCTCGATGCACCGGTGCAGCGTTGGTTGCCGGAGTTCCGCCCGGCGCTGGCCGATGGCCGCATGCCGCCGATCAGCCTGCGCCAGCTGCTCAGCCACAGCAGCGGGCTGGGCTACCGCTTCCTGGAAGCCGATGCGGAGGGCCCCTATGCGCGCGCTGGGGTCAGCGATGGGCTGGATGCGAACCCGCTTTCCCTGGCCGAGAACGTACGCCGGATCGCGCAGGCACCGCTGCTGTTCGAGCCGGGCAGCCAATGGCTGTACTCGTTGGGCGTGGATGTGGCCGGTGCGGTGGCCGAAGCGGCGACCGGTGAAACGCTGCAGGTGCTGCTCGAGCGTTTGCTGGCCGCCCCCTTGGGCCTGCGTGATACCGCGTTCGCCACGCGCGAGGGTGCGCGGTTGGCCACGCCCTATGTGAGCGACACGCCGCAGCCGCATCGCCTGCGCGAAGGCGAGGTGGTCGCGCCGTTCGAAGGTACGGTCGGCATCGAGTACAGCCTTGCGCGTGCCCTTGATGCCAGCCGTTTTGCTTCCGCCGGCGCCGGCCTGGTGGGGACTGCCGATGAGGTGATGGTGGTGCTGGAGGCCTTGCGTGATGTGCAGCGCTCCGGCCTGCTGCCGCCCGCGCTGGCGGCAGAGATGGCCAGCCCGCAGGTGGGCGAGCAGGGGCCGCCGGAACCGGCCGGCTGGGGCTTCGGGCTGGGCTTTGCGCTGCTGCGCGATGCCACTGCCAGCGGAACGCCGCAGCGCGAAGGGACTTGGCGCTGGGGCGGCGCCTATGGGCACAGCTGGTTCGTCGACCCGTCGCGTGGGCTGAGCGTGGTGGCACTGACCAACACGCTGTACGAAGGCATGGATGGGGCCTTCGTCGATGAGTTGCGTGATGCGGTGTACGCCGATCTGGAGACCGTGCGATGAGCGGCCATGCCATCGATGCGGCCAGCCCGGCCGGTGAGGCCACGCGTCTGCCATGGGCGGGCCTGCTGGCGTTGGCCGGCGGTGGCTTCATCACCCTGCTGACCGAGACCCTGCCGGCCGGTGTACTGCGTCCGATGGGCGACAGCCTGGGCGTGAGTGATGCGGCGGTCGGCCAGCTGGTGAGCGTGTATGCGCTGGGCTCGGTGATGGCCGCGCTGCCGATGACCGCGCTGACCCAGCGCATGCCGCGGCGTCCGCTGTTGTTGGCCGCCATTGCCGGTTTCGTGGTGGTCAACACGCTGACCGCGCTGAGCAGCAGTTACGCGCTGATCCTCGCCGCGCGCTTCCTGGCCGGCGTGAGCGGTGGCCTGCTGTGGTCGCTGGTAGCCGGTTACGCCGCGCGCATGGTGGTGCCGTCGTTGCAGGGGCGGGCCATCGCGGTGGCGATGGTGGGTTCGCCGTTGGCGCTGTCACTGGGAGTGCCGGCAGGTACGCTGCTCGGCCAGCAGATCGGCTGGCGCTGGGCGTTCGCATTGATGAGCGTGCTGGGCGTGGGTCTGCTGGCATACGCGCGCTGGACACTGCCGGCGCTGCCGGCGGCCGGTGCCGGCCAGCGCACCTCGCTGGCTACGGTCTGGCGGATGCCCGGCGTGCGCAGCACGCTGCTGGTGATGGTGCTGTACGTGCTGGCGCACAACGTGCTGTACACCTACATCGAACCGCTGGCGGTCGATGCGGGTGCCGGTGCGTGGCTGGACCGGCTGCTGCTGGCGTTTGGCGTGGCGGCGATTGCCGGCATCGGGATTGCTGGCTGGGGTGTGGATCGCCACCTGCGTGCGCTGGTGTGGGCGGCGGTGATCGGCTTCATCGTGCCGGTACTGACGTTGCTGGTATGGCCGGGTGCGGCGACCGCGCTGCTGCTGGCGACGATCCTGTGGGGCGTGGCGTTCGGCGCGGTGCCAACGTTGTTCCAGACCGCACTGGCACGCCGTGCGGGTGCCGCCGCAGACCTGGCACAGTCGATGCTGGTGACCGGCTGGAACCTGGCCATAGCCGCCGGCGGTGTAGCGGGCGGGGTGCTGCTGCAGGCCAGCGGCCCACGCCAGCTGGGATGGCTGCCGTTGCTGTTGCTGGCGGTGACCGTGGCGTGGCTGCTGGCACGGCCGAAGGCGTGGGCGTAGGCGGCCGATCAGTGTCACGTGGTGCCGGCCAGCGGCCGGCACTACCGTGGTCCGCGCCATCCACGCATGGCGTGGAACTACCGAGCGCAGCGACCCGCGTTTGCTTTTGCTTTCTTCTGTTGATTCCGTGGTGGGACGCAGCCGGAACCTGTCAGAGGCCGGGGCGGTCGGGTTCGCGGGGGTGTCCGCGGCATGGATGCCGCGGCCAAGCCCCCATGGATGGGTTTACGGCGTCCCCCGCGAACCCGACCGCCCCGGCCAACTCCGGGATAGCTGTACGCGAACCACCACGAGGGGCTCTGCCGTTGGCCGTCCTACTCGATCCCCTCACGCTCGATCGGCACGCTGCGCGGGTTCTGCATGTGTTCGCGTGCTGCGCCGTACTGCTGCTGCCGCTTGTGATGGAAAGCGACGAATTCATCACGCGGCAGCGGCCGCGAGAACAGCCAGCCCTGACCGAATTCCACGTGCCGGCTGTGCAGGTAGGCCAGCTGCGCTTCGGTTTCCACGCCCTCGGCCACCACCCACAGGCCCAGCTCCTTGGCCATGTCGATGATGTGCGGCGTGACCGGGCTGGTCGCGCTTTCGGTACCGATCGCATCGATGAACGACTTGTCGATCTTCAGCGCGTCCAGTGGCAGCTGCTCCAGGTACTGCAGGCTGGAGAAGCCGACGCCGAAATCGTCGATGGCCACGCTGTGGCCGGCGCGGCGGGCGGCGGCGAGCATGGTGCGTGCGCGGTCCAGGTCGAGGAAGCCGCGTTCGGTGGCCTCCATCCAGATCTGCTGCGGCAGGATGCCGCTGCCGGCCATGTGCCGGGCAATCATCTTCAGGGCGCGGCCGCTGCTGATGTCCTCGGCGGCGAGGTTGATCGCGATGTGCGCGCTGCGGTCGGCCACCAGCAGCTCGCGCATGTCGCGCACCACGTTCTCGATCACCAGGTCGGTGACGTCGGCGATCATGCCGGCCTCTTCGGCCAGCGGAATGAACAGGTCGGGCCGCACCTGGGTGCCATCCGGGCGTTGCCAGCGCACCAGTGCCTCGGCGCCGACGCAGATGCCGGTGTCCAGTTCGATGATCGGCTGGTAATGCAGGTACAGCTCGCGGCGGCGGATGGCGGTGGCCAGTTCACCGCGCAGCGACAGGCGGCGCCGCGACAGCCAGATCACCAGGCCGGCACCGGCGGCGGCCAGCAGCAGGCCCACCGGCACGTACAGCCACGCCTGCTGGCGGAACGCCGCGGCCAGCGCGGTGCGCGGCGTGGTGGCGATGGCCAGCCATTCCTCGTTGCGCGCGGTGGCGAACAGGGTGCTGTGATCCAGGCCTTCGCCGGGGTCGCGCAGCAGTGCCTGCAGCAGGTCCGGATCCAGGCCTGGCTGTTTGGCCAACAGACGTCCATCGGGGCTGGCCAGCGCCAGCCGCACGTTCGGGTCGGCAATGACATCGACGAAGCGGCGCGGGTCCACCAGTGCGTCGTAGGACCCATACAGGACCGCCAGCACCTGGCGGCGCCCGCTGTTTTCAGGGCGCACATCCACCGCGATGCCGGCGCCATCGCTGGTGACGTGGTCCGGCGTGGGCTGATCCACGTCGGACAGGAACGGTCCCCAGGAGGTGCAGCGCAGCTTGCCGCCTTCGAAGTAGCCCATCTGGTCGATCGATGGGGTGGTCATGACCAGGGTCTGCAGGCGCCGGATGTGCTCGGGACTGCAGGGCACGTAGCCACCGGCCTCGGCCGATTTCAGTGCCGCCAGCGCTTCCTGGTAGGACAGGTCGGAGCGGCGCAGGGTACGGTCGGCGATGTCGCGCAGGCGCTGCTGTTCGACGCTGATCGCGCGGTCCCAGGTGGCATAGGCCATGACCGCGATCGGCACCGCAGCGGCCAGCAGCGCCAGCGCGGTGCCGCCGATGATGACGCGCAGGCGGCTCATGGCCGGGGCTCCAGCGGGGCGGGCGGGGCAGGGCGCATGGTCGGGCCGGTCCTTGGGCAGGTGCGGCTATCTGAGCATGGCGCCGGGCCGGGCGGAATGGGATCAATACGGTATTCGGTCACATTGTGGTGAAAGCGGCCGACTTTGACGTAATAGGTCCGTCCGGCGCTGGCGCTTGGCGCCGTGGAGGACTACCGTCGGATGCTTCGCCCGTCCCTTAGCCCGCGCCCATGACCGAGCCCGCAACGCCCCCCGAGCACCTGCGCCGCAGCCTGTCCAACCGCCACCTGCAACTGATCGCCATCGGCGGTGCCATCGGCACCGGCCTGTTCATGGGGTCGGGCAAGACCATCAGCCTGGCCGGCCCGTCCATCGTCTTCGTCTACCTGATCATCGGCGCGATGCTGTTCTTCGTGATGCGCGCGATGGGCGAGCTGCTGCTGTCCAACCTGCAGTACAAATCCTTCATCGATTTCTCCACTGACCTGCTCGGCCCGTGGGCCGGGTTCTTCTGTGGATGGACCTACTGGTTCTGCTGGATCGTCACCGCCATTGCCGACGTGATCGCGATCGCCGCCTATGCGCAGTTCTGGTTCCCCGGGCTTGAAGCTTGGAAACCGGCGCTGGCCTGCGTGATGCTGCTGCTGGCGTTGAACCTGGTGACGGTGAAGCTGTTCGGTGAAATGGAATTCTGGTTCGCGCTGATCAAGATCGTGGCGATCTGCGCGTTGATCATCACCGGCGCCGGGCTGGTGGCGTGGGGCTTCACCTCGCCCAGTGGTCACACCGCATCGCTGTCGAACCTGTGGAATGACGGTGGCATGTTCCCGATGGGACTGGTCGGCTTCTTCGCCGGTTTCCAGATTGCGGTGTTCGCCTTCGTCGGCATCGAGCTGGTGGGCACCACCGCCGCCGAAACCGCCGACCCCGAGCGCAACCTGCCCAAGGCGATCAACTCGATCCCGGTGCGCATCATCATCTTCTACGTGCTGGCGCTGATCGCGATCATGGCGGTGACACCGTGGCGCCAGGTGGTGCCGGACAAGAGCCCGTTCGTGCAGTTGTTCGTACTGGCTGGCATTCCCGCCGCCGCCAGCCTGATCAACTTCGTGGTGCTGACCTCGGCCACGTCCTCCGCCAACAGCGGCATCTTCTCCACCAGCCGCATGCTGTACGGCCTGGCCGAAGAGGGCCACGCCCCGCGCGGGCTGTCGAAGCTGTCACGCGCCGCGGTGCCGGCCCGCGGCCTGCTGTTCTCATGCCTGTGCCTGCTGGGCGGCACGCTGCTGATCTACCTGATTCCCAACCTGGTGACCGCCTTCACCCTGGTGACGACGCTGGCGACGGTGCTGTTCATCTTCGTCTGGTCGCTGATCCTGGTGGCCTACATGGCCTATCGCCGCCGCTACCCGGAGCGCCATGCTGCATCGATCTTCAAGATGCCCGGCGGCGTTGCGATGTGCTGGGCCTGCCTGGTGTTCTTCGCCGGCGTGCTGGTGCTGCTGAGCCTGCAGGGCGATACCCGCCAGGCGCTGATCGCCAGCCCCGCGTGGTTCGTGCTGCTGGGCGTGGGGTATTGGGTGCGGCGGAGGGCTGCGAAGTAACCCGGCGTTTTCGTTCCATTGATTGATCCACTGTCTCCGGACGTTTCATCCACGCATGGCGTGGATCTACTGCCCGCCGCTGGGAACTGTCGAAGGCGGGGTGGGTCCGGTTGTGGGGGCGTGAGCCGCATGGATGCGGCGACCGAGCTTACATGGACGTACTTGCAGCGTCCCCCACAACCGGACCCACCCCGCCTCCTCGCAGGAAAACGGCTGTTGCTGTTGAGGTTGCCGGCCAGCGGCCGGCACTACCGCAGGTGCAGGGCGCAGCCCTGCCGACCCCCATTCACCCAACATTAGCGGACGCGGCCGGATCATCCGGCCGCCATGTCCCGTCGCCCCCTCCTGCTCGCGCTGTTGCTGCTGCCCAGCCTGTGGCCCGGGCTGGCCGCCGCGCGCACCGTCTATCGCTGCGTGCAGGGCAACACTGTCAGCCTGGCCACCGCTCCGGAACCGGGCTCGCGCTGTACCGCCAGGGAGATCGACGACAACGCCATCCAGACCCCGAACCTGTGGGGCAACATGGGCGTGTTCAGCGGCGTGCTGTACGAGCGCGAACAGGACGGGGCGCTGGTCTACTCCACGCGCAACCTGCCCGGCTCGCGGGTGTTCCTGAAGTTCACCGTGGCCACGCCGCCGGGCGAGCCGGCGCACGAAGGCCTGGGCAAGGTCGGCAAACCGCAGCTGGCGCAGCACGCCAGGCAGTTCAAGGCCGCGGCCAAGGCCACCGGCGTCGATGATGCCTGGCTGCGTGCGATCGCCCACGCCGAAAGCAATTTCGATGCGCTGGCGGTATCCAGCAAGGGCGCGCAGGGGGTGATGCAGCTGATGCCCGATACCGCGCTGGAATACGGGGTAAGCGATCCGTTCTCGCCGCAGCAGTCGATCGAGGGCGGCGCGCGCTACATGCGCGCGCTGTTGCGCCGCTACAACGGCGACCGCCCGTTGGCGGCGGCCGCCTACAACGCGGGCATCGGTGCGGTCACCCGCTACAAGGGCGTGCCGCCCTACGCCGAAACCCTGGCCTACGTGGACAAGGTGATGGCGCTGTACGCGCGCTACCGTGAAGCGATGGGCATCCGTACCGAGGTGCCGGCGCGCTAGCAGGCACTCAGCGCGAGGTGGAAGTGCTGACCAGGTCGTAGCGTTCGATGCGGCCGACACGTGCCACCTCGGCCTGTACATCCGCGCGCTGCTTGAGTGCGCGCCAGGCGGCATCGATGCGTACGTCGCCCGGCAGTGACGGATAGGTACGCATGTCCTGCAGGCTGGCCAGGGTTTCACCGCGTTCAACCGGCGAGCGCAGCTGTTCGATCAGCACGGCGGCGGCCCCGTCCAGGTTGCCTTCCTCCAGCAGCATTTCGCGATGGAACAGGCGGGCATCATCGCGCTGGGCCAGGATCACCGCGCGCGCCGCATCGCGTGCCTTGGCATCGCCACGCTCGCGGGCGGCGGCGAACTGCAGCAGCGCCTGCGCGGCCTTGCCGTAGCCGGCGAGGCCCGGCATGTCATTCACGGCCTGCGCAGCGTCCTGCATGCGGCCCAGCGAACTGAACACGAAACCGACATTCATCTGGTGCTCGACACCATCCGGGCCGAGCACGCCGATGCGTGCGGCCTGCTTTGCAGTGGCTAGTGCCTCATCGGTGCGGCCCAGCCGGCGCAGCGCGGTGAGCCGGCTGTTGAGCAGCCAGGCCACCCATTCCGCTTCGGCGGCGGAAGGTGATTCGCCGTTGCTCGCCGCACCGGCCATGCCCTCGGTCAACGACAGCACTTCCTCGTTGCGGTCCAGCATCAGCAGGGTGGTGCTGAACTCGGCCATGCGCGCATCCAGTGCGCGGTCGAGCAGGCCGGAGACGCGCAGTTGATCGAGGTGGCGCTGTGCCGCCTGCACCGGATCGAAGCGCGCATCGCCGCGATCGACATAGCGGTCGAAGCGCTTGTCGCTGCGCAGGCGGATGATCTCGGCCGGGCTGTCGATGCGCGCCAGCGTGGCTGGGATGCCGTCACCACGCCCGTTGTCGGCCTGCAGCGTGGCCAGCGCCAGCCACAGCCCGGTGGGTTCCAGGCCGCCACTCTTCCAGCCGTTGTCGAACAGCGCCTGCAGCAGGTCCATGCGCTTCTGTGGCTGGTCACGCAGGCGGTACTGCAGGTAGTTGATGGCGTGGTGATCGACCGGCAGCGGTGCGTCGGCATGCTGCAGTGCCTTCACCAGGAAGGTGGTGGCTGCGGCCGGCTGGTTGTCCGACAGTTCCACCGACACCTGGGTGAGCAGGACCTGGGCATCCTCCGGCAGGGCCTCCTGCGCCCGCTGCAGGTAGCGGCGGGCCTGGTCCGGCTTCTTCTGCATCAGCGCGGTCCAGCCGGCCACCTGCGCGGCGCGGCCACGATGCTCGGCATCGAAGTCGTCCAGCAGCGGATCCTCCATCAGCCGCTCCATGCTGATCAGTGCGCCCAGCGTATTGCCGCTGCGTGCCTGCTGGATCGCTTCATCCCAGCGCGTGGCGTACGCCGCGTGTACTGCATCGGCGGTGGCGGAGGGCTTCTGCGGGGCCACCGTGATCGAGGCGGAGGCGGACGCGCTGGCCAATGCGGCCAGCAGCAGGGCGGCCAGGGGGATGATGCGGGGCATGGAGGATCTCCATCCGTGGGAACCGCATTGAACCTGCTGCAGCCAGTGAGAACAAGCAGGGCGCATGGAACTCTGCTGTTCCCCCGTACGATTGGCCGTGGCGGATCGCACCTTCACCGTCTATTGTCGGTGCCTCTTCAGGCAGGAGCAGCGCAGCACGATGGCACGGTGGCAATGGATGGTGGCAGGGGTGGCGTCTGCAACGGCGGTGGCATTGGCAGCGACCTGGTGGGAGACGCCGCTGCACACGCTGGCCGAGCCTGCGGGCCCGGCGCCCACGCCATTGGCCTGGACCGCACAGATCGAGCCGTTGGCCGGTGACGGCCATCCCGGTGACCGGGACGGTGGATCCGCGCAGGCGCGTTTCGCCGATCCCTACGCGCTGCTGCGCGGTGCCGATGGCAGCATCTACTTCACCGATGCCGGCGACAACAACCGCATCCGTCGCCGACTGCCCGATGGCCGCATCGAAACCGTGGCCGGGCAGGGCGAGGGACGCGTCGACGGCCCGGCACTGCAGGCCAGTTTCAATACGCCCTCGGGCATTGCCGCCGACGCGCAGGGCAACCTGTATGTGGCCGACACCGGCAACCACGCGATCCGCCGCATCGGCACCGATGGCCAGGTGACCACGCTGGCCGGTGGCGAACAGGGCCATGACGATGGCCCCGCCGCGCAGGCCCGCTTCGATGCGCCGATGGGCATCGCAGTGGATGCGCAGGGCCAGGTCTACGTGGCCGATACGTTCAACGATCGCATCCGGGTGATCGGTACCGATGGCAGCGTGCGCACCCTGGCCGGTGGCGATCGGGCAGGCTTTGCCGACGGCGTGGGTGCCGCCGCGCGTTTTGATACGCCGGTGGCGCTGGCCTTCGATGCACACGGTGCGCTGCTGGTGGCCGACCTGTTCAACAACGCGGTTCGCCGGGTGGGGGCCGATGGCACGGTCAGCACCGTGGTCGCCGCCGGTGGCGTGGTCAATGGGCCGCTGTCACTGGCCACCACCCACGA
Source organism: Stenotrophomonas sp. 109824_Sma (assembly GCF_056480025.1). Lineage (NCBI taxonomy): Bacteria > Pseudomonadati > Pseudomonadota > Gammaproteobacteria > Lysobacterales > Lysobacteraceae > Stenotrophomonas > Stenotrophomonas sp. 109824_Sma. Next base: position 521,543 of record NZ_CM151078.1, read on the forward strand.
CGGCGTGCTGTACGTGGGTGACCTGGATGGCCGCATCGTGCAGGTGACGCCACAGGGCCACCAGATCGCGCTGGTCGGCAACGGCCGCCTGCCGCGCCTGGCCCGCCCCAGTGGCCTGGCGATGGATGCCGATGGCAGCGTGCTGGTGGCCGACGCCGCCAGCTACCGCCTGCACCGCCTGCGCCCGTTGCCGGTGGGTGACCTGCCGGCGCCGGCGCTGGTCGGCCCGGCCGCCGATGCCGCGTTGCCGAAGACCGGGGGCCGTTGGCCGCTGGCACCGCAGGAGGGCTGGCACGAAGTGGTCGGCACGCTGGGCGAAGTGCGTGGCAACTTCAGCGGCGAGAGCCGCCACCACCTGCACGGCGGCTTCGACGTGCGCGGTGATGTGGGCCAGACCGTGCTGGCGATCGCCGACGGCAAGATCAGCAGCCCGGTGGCGGCCTGGAACCTGGGCGAGCAGGCCGAGGGCCTGGCCGTGGATCGTCTCAAGTACATCCACATGCGGGTCGGCCGCAGCCCGCGCGACCAGCCGTTCGATGCGCGCTGGCAGGCGTTGTATGACGAGCAGGGCAAGCTGGAACGGATGCGCGTGCGCCGTGGCATGCGCATCCACGTCGGTGACCGCCTGGGCAGCATCAACAACCAGGCGCACGTGCATCTGGCGGTGGGTACCGGCGGTTTCGAGACCAACGCGGTGGCGCTGGGCTTCCACAACTACGCCGACCACTTCGCGCCGCGCATCACCGATGTGGCCCTGCTGGACGACAACGACCAGCCGATGGCGGCGGGCAGCGACGGCGTAGTGATGGTGGCGCGCCAGGGCCGCGGCGTGCAGATCGTGATCGAGGCCTGGGACCAGGTCGACAACAACCTGCCGCGTCGCCGCCTGGGCATGTACCAGGTGGGCTACCAGATCCTCGATGCCGCTGGACAGCCGCTGCAGGGCTACGAGCAGCCGCGCTGGAACATCGTGTTCAACCGCATGCCGCCGCAGAAGGAAGCGGTGCGCGTGGCCTACGCACCGGACAGCGGCATCACCGTGCATGGCAGCGCGGTCACCCGTTTCCGCTACCTGGCCACCAACACCGTGCGTGACGGCCTGATGGAGACCGGGCGCTGGCAGCCGGCGGCGCTGCCGCCGGGCGAGTACATCGTGCGCGCCAGCGTGCGCGACTACAGCGGCAACGAAGGCGTCGGCCCGCGCGAGATCAGAGTACGGCTGCTGCCATAGCGGCAGCCGGGGCGCCGCAGCGTTCGCGTTCGGCGTCCATGTCTTCCAGCGGCCGCACCTCGATGCTGCCGAAGCGCGCCCAGGGGAAGTCGCGGGCGATGCGCATGGCTTCGTCGCGGTCGCGGGCGACGATCAGGTTGAAGCCGGCCAGCAGTTCGCGGGTTTCGGCGAACGGGCCATCGAGCACACGGCTGTGGCCATCGCGCACACGCAGGGTCTGCGCGGTGTCGACCGGCTGCAGCTTCTGCGCGGCCAGCAGCGTGCCTTCGGCCTGCAGCTTGTCGGCGTGGGCGAGGCAGTCGCGCATCAGCGCGTTGAATTCTTCGGTGGGCAGCGCCTGCAGCAGGGCAGGCTCGATATAGATCAGAAGCAGGTACTGCTGCATGGCACGGTCCTGGCGGGGGCGGGGTGCCCATGATGGCGCAGGATGGCGCGTGGGCATGTTGCAGCGCGGGAGGCGCGCCTTCGGCGGGGATCGGCGAACGGCGGAGCCCCTCCGTGGTGGAGCTACAGCGTGATTCTTGGGCTTGGCCGGGTGGGTAGGCGGGTCGGGGGACGCCGTAAACCCATCCATGGGGGCTTGGCCGCGGCATCCATGCCGCGGACACCCCCGCCCCGCCTACCCACCCGGCCCTGGACAGGTTCCTGCGGCGTCCACCACAGAAAATCACAAGCAAGAGCAAAAGCGGGTCGCTTCGCTCGCAAAGCCGAGGCTGCCAGCCAACCGCCGTTGTTGTTGCCTTTGCTTCTGCCTTTTCTCTTGATCTTCCCGTGGTGGGTCAGCCGCAGAGATCTGTCTGGGGCCGGGCGGGTGGGGTTGGCGGGGTATCCGCGGCATGGATGCCGCGGCTAAGCCCCCATGGACGGGTTCACGGCGTCCCCGCCAATCCCACCCGCCCGGCCCATCCTCAGAAACCCAGCTTTCAGCGACCAACCCACCCCACCACGGAGGGGCTCCGCCGTTCGCCGACTCCCGCCGAAGGCGTGCTTTCCACGCAGAAAAAAAACTTCCGGAAACGTGTCGATTCCGATGACCCTGGTTCGTTGTACCCAGTGAAGGGCACGCACCACGCGTCCCCACGGGAGACCACAATGAAAGTGATGGTGATCGTGAAGGCCAACGCCGACTCCGAAGCCGGCCGCATGCCCAGCGAACAGGAACTGTCCGAAATGGGCACCTTCAACGAACAACTCGTGGCCGCCGGCATCATGCTGGCCGGTGAAGGGCTGCACGCCACCCAGCGCGGCCGCCGTATTCACTTCGGCGGCGCGGCACCCATGGTCGAGGCCGGTCCGTTCGGTCCTGCCAGTGAACAGATCGCCGGCTTCTGGCTGTGGGTGGTGCGGTCGCTGGACGAGGCCGTCGAGTGGGCCAGCCGTGCGCCGTTCGGCAGTGGCGGCACCCTCGAACTGCGTCCCTTGATCTCCGCTGAAGACTTCGGCGAAGCCTTCACCCCTGAATTACAGCAGCAGGAACAGCGTCTGCGTGCACAGCTGGAAGGTTGACCCGATTCATCTCCCTGCCGGGCACGACCCGGCGCTACTGCCCTGAACCACACCACGGAGTATTGCCATGAGACTGATTCCCTTCCTCGGCTTCAGCGGCCAGGCCCACGACGCGATGGCGTTCTACGCCAAGGCACTCGGTGGCCAGGTCACCTCGGAAATGAAGTACCGCGACATGCCGCCGTCCGATGGCATGCCCGGCTGCAACGAGATGCCGGCGCAGACCCTGGACCACGTTGCGCACAGCCAGCTGGAGATCGGCAACGCCATCGTGATGGCGGCCGATGGCCCCGGCGGCGGCGAGGGTGGCTCGACCACCATCAATGTCGACGTCGACAGCATTGAAGAAGCCGAACGTGTGTTCGCCGCGCTGGCCGAGGGTGGCCAGGTGCAGATGTCGATCGCCGAAACGTTCTGGGCACACCGCTGGGGCATGCTGATTGACCGCTACGGCAAGCCGTGGATGGTCAACTGCATGAAGCAGCCCTGATCCCGTCTCTTTCATCCACCCAGGAGCTTTACCGATGAGTGCACCGCAACCGCAGATGATCTTCGTCAACCTGCCCGTGCAGGATCTGAACGCGTCCAAGGCCTTCTTCGCCGCGTTGGGCTACAGCTTCAACCCGACCTTCACCAATGACGATGCGGCCTGCATGGTGATCAGCGAGAGCATCTTCGTGATGCTGCTGACCCAGCCGTTCTTCAAGCAGTTCACCACCAAGTCGATTGCTGACGCGCATCAGCAGACCGAGGTGATCACCTGCCTGTCGGCCGACAGCCGCAAGGCCGTGGACGTGATGGTGGACAAGGCACTGGCGGCCGGCGCCAGCGAACCGCAGCCCGCGCGCGACTACGGTTTCATGTACCAGCGTGGCTTCCAGGATCTGGATGGCCATCTCTGGGAAATCGCACACATGGACGGCGAGCCGGGCTGACGGCCGCCGCAGGGAGAACCCGCATGGCTTACGTGGATGCTTACGTGCTGCCGTGCCCGCAGGACAAGGTGGCGGCCTACCGCCGCCTTGCCCGCAAGGCGGGCGCGGTGTGGAAGGACCATGGCGCGCTGCAGTACATGGAATGCGTAGCCGACGATGTGGAACCGGGCAAGAGCACCTCGTTCCCGCGCGCCGTCAAGGCGAAGCCGGGTGAAACGGTGATCGTCGCCTTCGTGGTGTTCCGCTCGCGCGCGGCACGCGACCGCATCAACGCAAAGGTGATGGCCGACCCGCGGCTGGCGTCGCTGGGCCCGAAGGACATGCCGTTCGATACCCGGCGCATGTTCTGGGGCGGCTTCAAGCCGATTGTTGAAGCGTGAGCTGCGGCGCTTGTGCGGGCCGGGCGTGCGTGCTGTGATCGGCGCATGCTCGAGCCCGCACTGACGCAGCGTCTGGAAACCCTCTGGCGGATGGAGTCGCCAGTGCTGATCGCGCGCCTGGCGCGGCTGCTCGGTGGCGATGTCGGCCGTGCCGAGGAACTGGCCCAGGACACCTGGCTGGCCGCGCTGGAGCGTTGGCCGGAGCAGGGCATCCCGGAAAACCCCGGAGCCTGGCTGATGACCACCGCGCGCAACCGTGCCATCGATGTGCTGCGCCAGCACCAGCGGGTGGCGCAGCAGCACGCGCAATGGGGCGAGGAACTGCATCCGGCGGCGCTGCCGGCACCCGATGACACCCAGGCGCTGGAGGATGACCTGGGCGATGACCTGTTGCGGCTGATGTTCGTGGCCTGCCATCCCGTGCTGCCGGCCGATGCGCGCGTGGCACTCACCCTGCGCCTGCTCGGTGGCCTGACCACCATCGAGATCGCGCGTGCGTTCCTGCAGCCGGAGCCGACCATCGCCCAGCGCATCGTGCGCGCCAAGCGCACCCTGGCGCAGAAGCAGGTGCCCTATGAAGTGCCGCGCGCGGAGGCGATGCCGGAGCGCCTGGCCTCGGTGCTGGAGGCGATCTATCTGGTGTTCAACGAAGGCTATGCGGCCAGTGCCGGTGATGACTGGATGCGCCCGGCGCTGTGCGAGGAAGCGCTGCGGCTGGCCCGCATCCTGGCGCATCGGTTGCCGGTGGCGCCGGTGCTGGGCCTGCTGGCGTTGATGGAACTGCAGGCCTCGCGCGCAGCAGCGCGCGTGGATGCGCAGGGTGCACCGGTGCTGCTGGACCAGCAGAATCGTGCGCGTTGGGATTGGCTGCAGATCGACCGCGGGCAGCAGGTGCTGGCGCGCGCGTTGGCCCTCGGTGGCGACCAGGACCCCTATGTGCTGCAGGCGCGCATCGCGGCCTGCCATGCGGCTGCGCGTCGCGCTGACGCCACCGATTGGCCGCGTATTGCTGCGCTCTATACACAGCTGCTGCAGGTGCAGCCTTCGCCGGTGGTGGCATTGAACCGGGTGGTGGCGATCCTGCGCAGCGACGGTGCCTTCGCCGCGTGGGCGCAACTGCAGCCACTGCTGGTCGATCCGCGCCTGCGCGACTACGCGCCGCTGCAGGTGGTGCGCGGCGAGCTGCTGCAGGCACTGGGACGGGAGCAGGACGCGCGCGATGCATTTGCCGAAGCCTTCCGGCTCAGCCAGAACCAGGCCGAGCGCGGACTGCTGCGGCAACGGGCGGGCCTGCCCCCCACGGAGTGAACCGACAAAGGCAGCACTTGTCGGCGGGCCCGTGAGCGGCTATGTTTCGCGCCCAGCGGACGCATGAGCGTCCGCGATCCGTGCGTATTGACCGAGGAGCGGTTGGATGTATTCAAGGACGAAGAGCGCATCGCGCGCTTTTGCGCGCCTGCTTGCCTGTGCCCTGTGCCTGGCCGTGTGGCCGATGGCCGTGCAGGCCGCGGACAAATCGCAGCAGGCCTATTGGGCCGGTTTTGCCTATACCGCTGACGCCGCCGCCGTGCAGGCGACCACGCCGCATGCGCATGCGGTGCTGGAACGGCGTGGCCTGGTCCCGCTGAACCAGACGCTGGCGCAGTCGCTCAAGCGCCGCGCACCGGCGCACCTGGAGCTGATCGACCAGCCGGTGGCGATGCTCGATGGCACCACCAGCGCCACCGTGCTGGCCGCAGCGCTGGACCGTGAACTGGTCTCGGTCGAGCCGATCGGCGACCAGTACAAGGTGCTGGTGGAAGTGGCGCTGCAGGCGCTGTTCTTCGACTTCCGCGAGCGCCAGGTGATCGCCTCCTATCCGCTCACCCTGCAGCGCATCGACGTGCAGGACTACCGTCCGGACAACGACGATATCGACGCGATCGTCGCCGATCTGCTGTACGGCGGCGCCGATACCAGCCTGTCGCAGGTACTGGCGGCCAGCCTGGCGCAGGCCCGGCTGCCCGACGCCGCCGTGCGTCGCCTGCAGGTGGGTGGGGTGACCCTGTCCGACGCGGTGCGCGCCAAGCTGCCCGACCCGAAGTGGGACGCGCCGCTGCGCGCCACCCTGGCCCATGAGCTGTCCAAGACGCTGTCGTCCAACACCGGCGTCGGCCTGCTGCCGCCGGCCTCGGGCCAGGCGATCGGTGGCGCGATGGCCGCCCGCTTTGCCGACGGCAAGGTCTACCAGCTGAAGATTCCCGAACCCGACTACGTCATCAACCTGCAGGTCGATGCACTGAAGAACGGCGTGATCGAGGAAACCCCGGCAATGAAGACGATGCTGTTCGGCGCCTTCTTCACCGCCAAGGTGACCGAGCCGTTCTCGGGCAAGGTCTATTTCGAACAGCCGCTGCGCAAGGGTGCCACCAAGGTGGTGCCGGTCACGCAGTGGCAGGTCGACCAGTGGTCGGCCAGCTACGAAACCCTGCTGGCCGGCTTCGACGCCTTCGCCGGCGCCGCCGCCAAGCGTGCCGACTCGCGCGCCTGGCTGGACGAACAGAAGCCGGGCGGCCGCCCGTTGCAGCAGCAGACCCAAGCCCTCCAGGAGTTGATCAAGTCATGTCGTTGATGCGTACCATCCTGCTCATCCTCATCGCGCTGGTGGTGGCCTCGCCGGTCGCTGCGCAGACCGCGAGTTCGCGCGGTACCGGCTCGGCCAGCTACGGCCTGCGCCTGAGTGCCGACACCCGCGCCCAGGCCCTGAACAAGGCCAAGGTCAATGCCCTGGAGGCGTACATCGCCGAAACCGGTGCAGCCAAGCTGCGCCTGTTCGAAGCACGCCGCGCCGAGTTCATCGGCGAGATCGATCGCTACGTGCTCAGCGCGGTGCAGTTGTCGGACACCGAAGACAAGAAGGCCAAGACCTACAGCGTCACCGTCCGCGCCGAGATCAACACCACCCTGCTGCAGACCAAGCTGGACGCCGGTTCGGCCGTGGCCGGCGCCACCGCCGCGCAGCGCTCGCTGCTGACCTTCCTGTTCATGGCGCGCTCGCAGGACACCGTGCAGTCGTTCCAGGACAAGGAATACCGCCGCGTCGACGCCAGCAGCAGCTACAGCGAGAACACCCGTGAAGGCGACAGCTTCCGCGGCAACTCGGTCAGCACCAGCGGCAGCATCAACCAGAACGGTTCGGTGTCGGTCACCAGCGGCGGCAGCACCACCGCGCGTGCCGACAACATCACCTGGAAGGTGGCCAACGCCGCCGAGGTCAACACCGCGATGACCGGCGCCTTCAGTGCCGCCGGCTACGAAGTGGTTGAAGCCGAATACGTGGAAGGTGAGTCGCGCGGCCTGCTCAGCATCGAGCGCATCCGCAAGGATTTCAGCACCGGCAACGACCTGGCCCCGGCCACCCTGCGCGACACCGCCAACGGCATCCGTGCAGCCAACATCCCGTACATCGCCGTCGGCACCCTCGACGTCGGCATGCGTGACCGCGATCCGGCCAGCGGCAACACCCGCGTGTTCGTCACCGTCACCGGCAAGGTGCTGGACGTGACCGGTCGTTTCCCGCGCACCGTGTCGTCGGTCGGCCCGGTGCAGTTCTCCGGCACTGGCCCGAATGAAACCGTGGCCCGTACCAATGCGCTGCAGCTGGCTGCCGAAAAGGCCGCCCAGCAGATGATCAACGAGCTGAACGTCAAGGCGGTCCGCTGATCCGCCACCCCGGTGGGTGCCGAGCTCGGCATCGCCCGGGGTTACCGATTCCCCACGTGCCGCACCGCGGCCGTCTCTCCCAAAGGACTCTCACATGATCCGCAATACCGCTCTTGTCCTGGCCATCGCGGCCGCCACCCTGTCGATGCCGGCCCACGCTGGCCTGGGCAAGCTGAAGGACCTGACGGGCGCCTCCACCGGCTCCTCCAGCAGCACTTCCAGCGCCGCCGCGCCGAACGAAGCTGCGCAGGAAGCACTGGTGCGTCGTTTCGTCAGCTCGCAGTCGCACTCGCTGCAGGCCCAGACCTCGTTCGCCCGTGCCTTCGGCCTGGCCGAGCAGGTGCAGCTGCTGGAAGCCGAGCGCCAGGCGCTGTCGTCGGGTTCGGTCAGCGTCGATGCGATGAAGAAGTCGGTGTCGGTCAGCGAAGCCGCGCAGGCCGCGATCGACGAGCGCCAGGCCGCGCAGCCGGAGCTGAACGCTGAATCCAAGCAGCACTACGCCGAAGGCCTGGTCTCGCTGCTGTCCTCGGCTGCCGAAGCGCAGAAGCTGGGTGGCGAAGCCAGCAACTTCACCGCCGGCATGAAGAACCTGGGCGCGACCCAGATGGCTACCGTTGGCCGCAAGCTGGCCGCCGGTGCATGGGTGGCCAAGGAATCGCCGGGCTTCATCCAGGGCCTGTACGGTTCGACCAAGTCGGCCGTGACCTTCGCCAAGAAGAGCAAGGTGAAGGTGCCGTCCAACGCCGACTCGATGCTGGGCCAGCTGGACAAGATGAACTGATCCGAGGCGAATCCCCATGCGTACGACCCCCCGTTTGATCGGCCTGGGCCTGGCTGCCGTGCTGCTTGCAGCCTGCGGCAAGCAGGACACCCCGGCCGAAGCGCCCGCACCCGCCAAGGACAAGGCAACCAGTGCACTGGCCAGCAATGCGCCAGTGGAAGCAGCGCCCCTGCGTGGCACGCCGGATTTCGGCGGCACCACCCAGGTCGCGCGCGAGGCCGACGGCATCGGCAGCACCCCGGAACTGGCGGTGCTGGCGGCGTTGCAGTCGGCGGTGGCGCAGGTCAACGGCGTACGCGTGGCCAGCCAGATGCAGAGCCTGCGTGCAGGCCTGCATGTGGATGTGGATGACGAACACGTCGGCGATATCCGCGCCGACGCGTTCACCCAGCAGATGATCGCCGGCTCGCAGGGCGCGGTGCTGGGCTATGAAATCCTGTCGCAGGACGAAGTGCGGCAGCTGGACGAGGAAACCATCGCGCGCGTGCGCGCCAGCGATGAAGGCTGGAGCTTCAAGGGCTCGGCATCCGCCAGCGCTTCCGGCGAAGCCACCGCCAAGGGCGCCGGCGGCTCGGCCAGCGTCAGGGAAAGCTACGACGAGAAGGTCAGTGTCGATGCCAAGCGTGGCGCCAGCTCGTTCGACTCCGACGTGACCCATCGCAGCATGCGCAGCTACTGGAAGGTGCGCGTGCGTGCACAGATTGCCCAGTACCGCGCACCGGACGAGCAGGGCAAGCCGAAGATCGTGGTCGCGCTGCCGCGCACCAAGTCCGGCAGCTATGCCGTGGGCGATGGCCGCGTGAGTGCCGATGAAGTGGCCGACGCGATCCGCGCGCGCCTGTCCGACACGCTGACCCAGACCCAGCGCTTCATCGTGCTGGACCGCGAGTTCGGCGACGAACTGCAGGCCGAGATCGACCACATCAACAGCGGTAACGTACGCCTGCAGGACACCGCACGCGTCGGCCAGCAGCTGGCGACCGACCTGATCCTGATCCCGACCATCGAACGCTTCGAGTACCCGCGCAGCGTACGCAACCTGCGCATGTCCGACCGCCAGGTGACCTCGTACTCCGGTGGCGGCCGCATCACCCTGCGCCTGATCAACGCCACCACCGGCCAGGTGGTGATGTCCGACAGCTTCGATCACCAGCTGGCCTCGACCGGCCCGAGCACCCTGCCGCGCGTGGTCAACGGCCGCAACATGGCCGCGGCGATGATGGAATCGCTGTCCGGCCAGATCGGCACCACCATCGTCACCACGCTGTTCCCGGTGTCGGTGGTGTCGGTGGACGGTGACCAGGTGGTGCTGAGCCAGGGGGGCGAAACCCTGCAGGCCGGCCAGCGCTGGCAGGCCGTGCGCCTGGGCGAGGAACTGAAGGACCCGCAGACCGGCCGCTCGCTGGGCCGCAGTGAACACCCGTGCTGCACCATCCGTATCGACCGCGTCGCTGCACAGACCTCGTACGGCACCATCGAAGACGGTGTCGACGCGATGCGCGGCGGCTTCCGTCCGGGCCAGATCGAACTGCGCCAGAAGCTGGGCAGCAAGCCGGCTGCCGCCGCTGCTGGCGCAACGGCCTCGGCAGCACCGGCCGCCGCCGCGCGCCCGGCGGCCAAGCCGAAGCCCAAGGCTGCGGCCGCCCCGGCCGAAGACCCGAACTGGTAACAGGCTCAAGCAACACACAGATGGGGTCAGAGCCCTTTCCCGCCGGGAAAGGGGTCTGACCCCTTCCTGTTTCCGTTCGTGTCGACCAAGGTCGACAATCACCAACAGCAGCGGGAAACTGTCGAAGGCGGGGTGGGTCCGGTTGCGGGGGTGTCCGCGGCATGGATGCCGCGGCCAAGCCCCCAAGGAAGGGTTTACGGCGTCCCCCGCAACCGGACCCACCCCGCCTACCTTCAGGAAGCCAGCTCCCGCTGTTGCTTCGGCTGTTGCTGTTGCCCTGGCTTCTGCAGGTGCAGGGCGCAGCCCTGCCGAACCCCTTACACTCCAGAAGGATTTCCCTGCTGGAGAGAGCAATGAAACGAGTGGTACTGGGCGTGCTGGCCCTGTCGGTGTCGAGCGCACTGATGGCGGCCACCCCGAAATTCGATGGCGCGCGGATCTCCGCCGACGTCAAGGAACTGGCCTCCGACGCCTACGAAGGCCGCTCGCCGGCCACTGCCGGCGAAGAGAAGACCATCGCCTACCTCAGCAAGCAGTTTGCCGACGCCGGCCTGCAGCCGGGCGGCGATCTCAAGGACGGCAAGCGCCTGTGGACCCAGGCCGTGCCGCTGCGCAAGGGCGACATCGTCGGCGCACCGCGGCTGGCACTGCACCAGGGTGGCAAGACCGTGCCGCTGGAGCAGGGCAAGCAGATCGCCGTGCGCGCCGCCATGAACGGCGCCAGCAACGTCGACATCAGCAAGGCCCCGCTGGTGTTCCTCGGCTACGGCGTGAAAGCCCCGGAGCGCAACTGGGACGACTTCAAGGGCGTGGACCTGAAGGGCAAGATCGCTGTCGTGCTGATCAACGACCCGGACTTCGAAACCGGACAGGGTGATTTCGACGGCAAGGGCATGACCTATTACGGCCGTTGGACCTACAAGTACGAGGAAGGCGCCCGCCAGGGTGCGCTGGGCGTGCTGATCGTGCACGAGACCGCGCCGGCGTCGTATGGCTGGGCCACCGTGGCCGGCTCCAACACCAACACCATGTTCGACGTGGTACGCGACAACCCGGCCGAGAGCCATCCGCTGCTGGAAGGCTGGATCCAGCGTGACCTGGCGGTGGAACTGTTCCGCTCCGCCGGGCAGGACTTCGAGGCGCTGAAGAAGAAGGCGCAGCAGCGCGACTTCACCCCGGTGCCGCTGACCGGCGCCAGCCTGGACGCGAAGTACGCGGTGAAGACCGAAGTGATCACCTCGCACAACGTGGCCGCGCGCCTGGAAGGCAGCCGCCACCCGGACGAGACGATCATCTACAGCGCGCACTGGGACCACATCGGCGTGGGCGAGCCGGACGCGCGCGGTGACCGCATCTTCAACGGCGCACTGGACAATGCCAGCGGTACTGCCTCGCTGATCGAACTGGCCCGTGGCTTTGCCAAGGAAAAGCGCCCGCAGCGCTCGCTGCTGTTCCTGGCGGTCACCGCCGAGGAGAAGGGCCTGCTGGGTTCGGAGTACTACGCCACCCATCCGCTGTACCCGCTGGAAAAGACCGTGGCGGTGATCAACATGGATGGCATGGCGCCGTTCGGCCCATCGCGTGACTTCGGCATCTACGGTGCCGCGCGCTTCGAGCTGCTGGACCAGCTGAAGGACGTGGCCAAGGGTTGGGATATCCGCTACACGCCGGACCCGAAGCCGGAAGCGGGCCTGTTCTTCCGCTCCGACCACTTCCCGTTCGCCAAGCGCGGCGTGCCGGCGCTGTCCTGGTCGGCCGGCCAGGACTGGGTGGATGGTGGCGTGGCCGCAGGCAAGAAGGCCTCCGAGGACTACACCGCCAAGCGCTACCACCAGCAGGGCGACGAGTGGCAGCCGGACTGGGTGTTCGCCGGTGCCGCCCGCGACCTGGAAGTGCTGTACACGCTGGGCAACCAGCTGGCCAACTCGCGCAGCTGGCCGAACTGGAGCAAGGACGAGTCGTTCCGCGCCGTGCGTGACGCCAGCGCCGACCAGCGCAAGTAAGGGAATGCGCCGGGTTCGCCCGGCGCCTCCCGGGTAGTGCCGGCCGCTGGCCGGCAACCTTGTGATGCTTGCGGAGGTCATGGGGAGCCGGCCAGCGGCCGGCACTACCAGATGGCCTTCCATCCCCACTTTCCCGGCCTTCGTCGCAGCCCGCTTGCTTGCCCGGCGGGCCGCCCTATGCTCGGCTCACCCCCTTCCTCCAAGGCGCCGCCGTGTTTGCCAGCCTCTCTCTCCTGATCCGCCACCTGCTGGCCTGGGCTGCCGCGCTGGTTGTCGCCGGCATGGTCTGGAGCGGCATCTTCAGCGGCATGAACGATGGCCCCGGCTGGGTCTTCGGCCTGCTGGCGATGTTCCTGATGATCTCCGCGCTGGGTAGCGCGATCACCCATGTACGCCGGGTCTGGCTGGTCGCCGGACGGCTGGATTCGACCACCTTGTCCGGGCGCCAGCGCCGCCAGGTGGAACTGCCGATGGATGCCGGCCAGGCCTACGCCGTGGTGGAAGCGGCAATCGCCGAACTGCCACGCGTCGAGGATGTGGAAAGCTCGGCCGGCAGCCTGCAGGTGCGCGCCTATGTTCGCCGGGTCGACCTCTGGAACGGCCGCCAGCCGTCGCGCTGGAACCTGCCGGCGCGGCTGGCGATCAAGCGCAACAGCGTGCTGGCCACGGTCACGCCGGGGCAGGGCACCAGCACCGTCACCCTGCTGTTCGAACCCGATGCCGGCTGGTGGGCCGACCTGCTGGCGCTGGACGAGGGCAGCAACTTCGAGAACGCTGAAGCGGTCACCCGTGCCATCAGCCGCCGTGTCGCCGACCAGCGCCGCGACGAACAGGCCGCCGCCGAACAGACACAGGTGGAAAAGGAGCTGTCGGTGGCGCGCTTGAACCTGCTGCACGCGCAGGTGGAACCGCACTTCCTCTACAACACGCTGGCCAACGCACAGGTGCTGACCCGCACCGATCCGGCCCGTGCCGAGCAGATGCTCGGCCACCTCATCCAGTACCTGCGCAGCTCGTTGCCGCAGGTGGACGAATCGGTATCCACGCTGGGCGTGGAGCTGGACCGCACCCGTGCCTACCTGGAAATCCTGCGCATCCGCATGGGCGCACGGCTGGCGGTGGAAGTGCAGGTGCCGAACGAACTGCACGGCGTGCACCTGCCGGCGATGGCACTGCAGACGCTGGTGGAAAACGCGATCAAGCACGGCCTGGAACCCAAGCCCGGCGGTGGCACGATCTGGATCCTGGCGCGCGGCTTCGATGACCATGTAACCGTGACCGTGGCCGACGATGGGCTCGGCTTCGGCCAGGGCACCAGCGGAACCGGCATCGGCCTGAAGAACCTGCGCGAACGCCTGCGCCTGACCTGCGGCGAGCAGGCCGGCGTGGCAATCGTTGCCAACTTTCCCAGCGGCGTGGCCGCGACCATGACCCTGCCGCAGTCGCACAAGGAGCGCAGCCATGCCGCTTGAAGCCCTGATCGCCGAAGACGAAGAACTGCTGCGGCAGTCACTGGTGGAGCAGCTGGGCCGGCTGTGGCCGGACCTCAAACTGGTGGCCGAGTGCGAGGACGGTGCCAGCGCGCTGGAGCAGCTGGCCGAGAAACAGCCGGACATCGCCTTCCTCGACATCCGCATGCCCGGCATCAGCGGCATCGAGGTCGCGCGCTCGCTGTCCGAACTGAGCCCGCGCACCCAGGTAGTGTTCGTCACCGCCTACGACCAGTACGCCATCGATGCGTTCGAGCAGGGCGCGATGGATTACCTGTTGAAGCCGGTCAGCGACGAGCGCCTGCTGGCCACCCGCGAGCGCATCCTGTCGCGGCTGCCATCGACGCGACAGGACGATGCCGTGCTGGAGCGCCTGCTGCAGCGGCTGGGCCCATCGCAGGGTGCAGTGGAGCGCCCACCGCTGGCCTGGATCACCGCCAGCAACGGCCGCGAGACGCAGCTGATCATGCTGGAAGACGTGGCCTACTTCCGCGCCGACAACAAGTACACCACCGTGGTCACCGCCGCCGGCGAAAGCCTGCTGCGCACACCGCTGCGTGAGCTGCTGGAAGTGCTCGATCCGCAGCACTTCCGCCAGATCCATCGCTCCACCATCGTCAACATGAAGGCGGTGGCGGCGGTGAGCCGCGACGATACCGGGCGCGGCGTGCTGCGCCTGCGCGGGCGCACGGAAACACTGGTGGTCAGCCAGCCGTTCATGAGCCTGTTCCGCGGCATGTAGCCGCAGCAGCATCGCCCTTGCACCGAGGAACGAACATGCCCCGATTGTTGATTGCGTGCGTCGTCGTGCTGGCGCTGGCCGGCTGCGAAAAATCCCGCAACACCTCGATCACCCGCACCCAGGCCAACGGCGTGGATACGCTGTACAGCAAGGGCACCGTCGTCGATGGCGAGGCACGCTTCCAGTGCATTGCCAGCAGCAGTGGCGCCTGCCACTACCTGGTGCTTGATCCGGCCTGCAGCCCCGACGCCGCGTGTGCCACGCCGCCGCTGCGCCGGTTCGCAGTGGCGGTGGGAAAGACCGAGGCCATGCGTGGCCTGCCCAACGGCTTCCGCCAGTGCGTCAGCCAGGACCCGATAGAACAATGCCACCGTGAGTGATCACGGTGGCATTGTGGGTCCCCCGCTTCCCTGAAGGGTCAGTAGGCAGGTTGCAGCGTCAGGTCATGGTGGTGTTCGGTCTCGCCCACATGGTTGAGGCGGCCGACCAGTTCGGAGTGCTGCTTCATCCGCCCGATCTCGGTCATGATGCGGATGTCCTCGTGGCGCAGTTCGCGCTTGGCGGTAACCGCCTGCTTGTAGTCCAGCACTTCCGGGTAGTGCTCGGCCAGGTCCAGCGCCTCGGCCACGTGCTCGACGCTGTCAGCCTTGGAGCTGATGCGGGCGCGGCTGTTGAAGGCCTTCATCCAGCGCTCGAAACCGGCGGTGCGGTCGAACATGTTGGCCATGAACCAGATCACGAACAGGATCGAGATCCACGAACCGAACACCACGACCACGCGGGTGAAGGTGATGTGGTAGTCGTCGCGCCACAGGTAGTTGGTGATCAGGCCGAGGATCAGCAGCGAGGCCGCCTGCCAGCCGACGATCGAGGCGATCAGCCATTGGCACTTGGCCTGGGCCAGCACAGCCACTTCATCGCGGATCTGCTGCTCGCTGAGGCTGCGCCAGTGCGCGACCTGTTTTTCGAACGGGCTGCTGTAGAGCTCGTTGTCGCGAAGCAGTAGTCCCAAACCCTTGAACAAAGCAATCATGGCTGGCTCCTTGTGGAACGTGCGTCGATCAGCGTTGGACGGTGTGGCGGGTTCAGTTCTAGCACTTCCAGCGAGCCGTGCAATGGGCGCAATGCCAAGCGGCGTAAGGGTTTTGTCTGAATGGGTGAATCTTGGTGCGGCGCAGCATCGTGGTCGCAGCCTGCGACAGGATGTCGCAGGGTGAAACGTGCTGCGGCCGCACATGGAACCGTGGCTGAGCGCGGAGACTCGCCGCCGCCGTCGTGATCGCCCAGAATCGGGGGCGACCGCGCAACCTGCGGCCGTTCTTCCGCCTTTCCTGGACCTGCGATGCCGGCTCTGCTGCAGCGACTCTCCCGCCCCGTCACCGCGCCGATCCGGCGCTGGGTACTGGAGGCCTTCCCGCGTGGCCAGAGCGGCATCGACTACGACCATCCGCAGGGCGATCCGGGCTGGTTCGGCCCGGACAGCGTCACCTGGCGGCTGCATGCCGAATTCCCCTCGATGCTCGCCGGTGGCCTCTGCGCGCTGATGCTGCAGACCCTGCACCCGCGCGCGCTGGCCGGGGTCTATGACCACTCCAATTTCCGCCAGGACCTGGTGGGTCGCCTGCGCCGCACCACGGCCTTCGTGGCCGGCACCAGCTATGCGCCCAGCGGCGAGGTGGAGGCGCTGGTGGCCAAGGTGCGCCGCATCCATGCGCAGATCCTCGGGCAGACCGCGCAGGGCGAACCCTACGCCGCCGATGATCCGCAGCTGCTGACCTGGGTGCATGTGACCGAGGCGTTCGGGTTCCTGCAGGGCTTCCGCCGCTACGGACGCGAGGTGCCGGCGCACATCGCCGATCGCTACTACGACGAATACCGCTGCGTGGCCGAGGCGCTGGGCGCGGTGGACGTGCCGCGCAGCGAAGCGGAAGTGGCGGCGTACTTCTGTGCGCGGCAGCCGGAGCTGCGCGTCGACGAACGCTCGCGCGAGGTGCTGGAGGTGCTGTCCGGGGTGCGCCTGCCGGTACCGGTGCCGGGGCTGTCGCGCGAAGTGTTCCTGGGTGCGGGCGCGGCACTGCTGCCGGACTGGGCCGAAGGCATGCTTGAACGCAGTGCGCGCCAGCGCGCGCAGGCGGCGGCGTCGGCGAAGCTGATGCAGGGCATGGCGCCGCTGTTCCGCCGGGCGCTACCCGATGGCCTGGCCAGCCGCGCCTGCGCGCGCATGGGCGTGCCGGTGGCGGTGTTGCGCGAGTGGCCCGCGGTTGCCTGGTAGGTGCCAACCTTGGTTGGCACGCACTTCGCGATGCCACAGAAGCGCCAACCAGGGTTGGCATCTACCAGAGCGGATTCCGCAGTAGATCCACGCCATGCGTGGATGGGCGTTACCCGGCGACCTTCAACCCACGCAACAACATCTCCAGCGCTGCCGTCGCCCGCCGCAGGCGCGCACCACCGTCTTCGCCCTCGGCGATCCAGAACGCGGCTTCGGCCAGGCTGCCGTAGATCAGCGACGCCAGTGCCTGCGCATCCACCGCTGCCACCACGCCCTGCGCGATCAACTGTTCGATCAACTGCTGCATCGAGTGCACGCAGTGGCGCTGCGATTCCGGTGAGGCGCCACCGAGCACCGCGCGCGCGTCGCGCAGCACGATGCGCTGGATCTCCGGTTCCAGCGCCAATTCCAGGTAGGTGCGGCAGCGTTGCACGAAGCCGTCCCAGGCATCGTCTGCGCCGTCGCTGATCGCCTGCAGGCGCAGGTCGATCTCGGCGTCGAGCTGCGCGACCACGGCCGCCAGCAGGCCCTTCTTGTCGCCGAAGTGGTGGTAAAGCGCACCCCGGGTCAGACCGGCCTGGGCGGTCAGGTCATCCATCGAGGTCGCGGCATAGCCATGCTCACTGAACACCCGGCGGGCGGTGGTTAGCAGGCTGGCGCGGGTTTCTTCCATCTCGGCGCGGGTGCGGCGGACCATCCGGAGCTCCTTACATACGCGGTGCATGATTATTTACATACGGTGCGTATGAATGTAGCCTCTTATTCATACGCTCTGTATGTATTGTCGTGGCGCCGCGTGCGCCAGGCAAGCCGCTGCCCTGGAGAATTCGATGGCTACCCCCTACCGCGACCTGTTCGCCGCCCCCGGCACCGCTGGCCTTGCCCTCGCGGGCCTGTTGGCACGCCTGCCGCTGCCGATGACCGGCATCGGCATCATCACCCTGCTGTCGCAGTTGCGCGGCAGCTACGCGTTGGCCGGTGCGGTGTCGGCCACCTTCGTGCTGACCTACGCACTGCTGTCGCCGCAGGTATCGCGCTGGGTCGACCGGCGTGGGCAGCGCAGGGTGCTGCCGTGGGCCACGGCGGCCAGTGCGGCCGGCCTGCTGTTGCTGCTCGCGTGCACGCTGCTGGCCGCGCCGGACTGGATGCTGTTCGTCGCAGCGATGTTGGCCGGCTGCATGCCCAGCGTGTCGGCGATGGTGCGCGCGCGCTGGACCGCGATCCACCGCGGTCGCCCGCAACTGCAGACCGCGTACTCGCTGGAGACCGTGTTCGACGAGGTCACCTTCATTGCCGGCCCGCCGTTGTCGGTCGGGTTGTCGGTGGCGGTATGGCCGCAGGCCGGCGTGCTGGCGGCCGCCCTGCTGCTGGTGGTAGGCGTGGCTGCGCTGGTGCTGCAGCGTGGCACCGAACCGCCGCTGCAGAACGGCGAAGGTTCAACGCCCTCGCGCTCACTGCTGCGGCAAGCGGAGATCCGGCTGCTCGCGTTGCTGATGCTGGCAATGGGCGTGATCGTCGGCACTGTCGACATCACCAGCGTGGCCTTCGCCGAACAGCGGGGGCAGCCGCTTGCCGCCAGCGTCGTGCTGTCGGCCTATGCGCTGGGCAGCTGTGCGGCGGGCCTGCTGTTCGGTGCGCTGAAGCTGCAGGTGCCGTTGCAGCGGCTGTTGCTGCTGGGCGCTGCAGCCACCGCGCTGACCACGCTGCCGCTGCTGTGGGTCGGCAGCCTGCCGGCGCTGGCCGTGGCGGTGCTGCTGGCCGGGGCGTTCTTCGCGCCGACGATGATCGTGGCGATGTCGCTGGTCGAACAGCGCGTGCCCGAAACGCGTCTTACCGAAGGCATGACCTGGTTGTTGGCCGGACTGAACATCGGTGTGGCGCTGGGGGCTGCGCTGTCCGGACAGAGCATCGACGCCGGTGGCGTGCGCAGCGGCTTTGTCGTTGCGCTGGTGGCAGGCGGTGGCGTGCTGCTGTTCGCCGTGCTCGCGCAACGTGCACTGCACCCGTCTGCTGCATCCACATCCCCTGAAGGAATCATCCCGTGAGCGCTTCATCGCCTGCGCATGCCGCGCCTGTGCCCCGCCATTCTTGGTGGGCGGTGTCCGCTGTCGGCCTCGCCACGTTCTCGGTGGTCACCACCGAAATGCTGCCGGTGGGCCTGCTGACCCCTATCGCCGACGATCTCGGCGCCTCCAACGGCACCGCCGGGCTGATGATCTCGCTGCCGGCCCTGCTGGCGGCGCTGTTCGCACCGCTGGTGGTGATCGCGGCCGGTGGCATCGATCGCCGTCGCATCCTGTGCACGCTGCTGGGCCTGCTGCTGGTCGCCAATATCGCTTCGGCGCTGGCACCGGGCATCGGCTGGTTGCTGGCCGCGCGCGTACTGGTGGGGTTCTGCATGGGCGGCATCTGGGCCATCGCCGGTGGGCTGGCAGCGCGGCTGGCACCTGCGCACCGTATCGGCCTGGCCACCTCGATCATCTTCGGTGGCGTGGCGGCGGCATCCGTGCTGGGCGTGCCCATGGGCGCGCTGATCGGCGATGCACTGGGCTGGCGCTGCGCGTTTGCGGCGATGGCGCTGTTCAGCGCGGCCGTGATGCTGCTGCATCTGCGCGTTGTTCCGGCGTTGCCGGTCACCTCGTCGGTGCGGCCAGGCCAGTTCGTGCAGCAGCTCGGACATCGCAGCCTGCAGCGGGGCCTGTGGCTGACCCTGCTGCTGGTGGCCGGGCACTTCATCGCCTTCACCTATGTGCGGCCGTTGCTGACATCCGCCTCCAGCGTGGATGCGTCGTGGATCGGTGCATTGCTGTTCGCCTATGGCCTGGCCGGCATCGCTGGCAACTTCATTGCCGGGCCGATGGCCGCGCGGCATCCACGTGGCACGTTGCTGGCGATCGCATCGGGCCTGCTGCTGACGCCGCTGTTGTTCCTGTGGCTGGGTGGCACGCCGGCCGGTGGCATTGCGGTGCTGTTGCTGTGGGGCCTGGCCTACGGCGGCGTATCGGTGGGCCTGATGAGCTGGATGATGAAGGCGGCGCCGCAGGCCGTGGAGATCGCCACGGCGTTGTATGTCGCGGTGTTCAACATCGGCATCGCACTGGGTGCATGGGGCGGTGGCCGGCTGCTCGATGGCGTGGGCCAGCATGCGAATCTGTGGGCAGCGGCCGGGCTTGCCATGGTCGCCACGCTGGTGATTGCCACAACGCGTCGGTAGATCCACGCAGTGCCAACCAAGGTTGGCCGCTACCCGGAAATGAAACGGGCGCCTTGCGGCGCCCGTTCCGGTTACATCACCACACCTTGACCCGCTTGTCCGGGGCCAGGTACAGCTTCTGGCCTTCCTTCACTTCGAACGCCGGGTACCAGGCGTCGATGTTGCGCACGGTCAATGCGCGGAACTGGCCGGGTGCATGCACATCGGTCAGCAGCGAATTGCGCAGCGCCTGCTCGCGGCTCTTGCTGCGCCACGCCTGGGCGAAGCCGAGGAAGAAGCGCTGATCCGGGGTGAAGCCTTCCAGGGTCTGGCCCGGCTTGCCCTGCAGCGACAGCTGGTAAGCGTCGTAGGCGGTACCCAGGCCGGCCACGTCGGCGATGTTCTCGCCCAGGGTCAGCTTGCCGTTCACGTGCACGCCGGGGAACGGCTCGTAGCTGCTGAACTGCGCGGCCAGCGCATCACCGGCAGCATTGAACTGCTTCAGGTCCTCGGCAGTCCACCAGTTGTGCAGCTTGCCGGTCTCGTCGAACAGGGCGCCGGCGTTGTCGAAGCCGTGGCTGATCTCGTGGCCGATCACCGCGCCGATCGCACCGTAGTTCACCGCGTCGTCGGCCGCACCGTCGAAGAACGGCGGCTGCAGGATCGCAGCCGGGAACACCAGGCGGTTTTCCAGCGGCACGTTCATCGCATTGATGGTCTGCGGCAGCATCGCCCACTCGCTGTGGTCGACCGGCTTGCCCAGCTTGGCGATGTTGCGCTGATACTCGAACAGCTCGGCGCGCTGTGCATTGCCCAGCGGATCATCACGGCGGATCTCAAGGCCGGTGTAGTCGCGCCACTTTTCCGGATAGCCCATGCCCACGGTCAGGCCGTTGACCTTGGCCTTGGCATGCGCCTTGGTCTGCGGCGACATCCACGACAGTGCATCGATGCGCTTGGCGAAGGCGGCGATGATGTTCTTCGCCATCTCGTCCGCACGCTCCTTGGTCTTCGCATCGAAGTGCTTCTCGACGTAGCGCTTGCCGATCGCTTCGCCGACCGCATGGTTGGCATCGTCCACCGCGCGCTTCCAGCGGTCGCTCTGCTGCGGCGTGCCGCTCAGCGCGGTGCCGTGGAAGGCGAAGCGGGCATCGGCGAACTTCTTCGGCAGGTAGGCGGCGGCACGATCCAGCGCGTGGAAGGCCAGGTAGTCCTTCCAGGCGTCCAGCGGCTCGGTGGCGACCAGCCTGGACAGGCCGGCCACGGCCTTGGGCTGCCACACGATGAAGTCCTGCTGGTTACCCAGCGCGGCTGCGTCGAGGAAAGCGTTCCAGTCCATGCCCGGTGCCTTCGCAGCGAAGTCGGCCTGGGTCCACGGATTGGCACCCTTGGTCACGTCGTTGGTTTCTTCCTGGGTGGCGTGCGCCTGCGCGATCTTCGTTTCCAGCGCGAGGATGCGTTGCGCCTTGCCCGCCGGATCGGCGACGCCGGCCAGCTGCAGCATCTGCGCGATGTAGGCCTGGTACTGCTTGCGCAGTTCGGCCATGCGGCCATCGCCCAGGTAGAAATCACGATCGGGCATGCCCAGGCCGCCCTGCACCAGGTACGGCGCGGTGCGGTCCGGCTGCAGCATGTCCACCGACACCCACAGGCCGAACAGGCGGTCGGTGTAGAAGTTGGTGGCGTTGAGCAGGTCGACGTCGGCGCGCAGGTCGCCACCCAGGGCACGGGCCAGCCCGGCCTTGTTGGCGATCGCATCGATGGCCTTCAGCTGCGGCTGCACCGGCGCAAGACCGTGCTGCTCGATGCCGGCTTCGTCCATGTAGGCGGCGTAGTAATCGCCGATCAGCTTGTCGTCACCGCTGGCCTGGGTGTTGCCGGCGGCGCCTTCGAGGATCGCGCGGGTATCGGCCAGGGTCTTCTCGGCGATGACGTTGAAGCTGCCGAAGCGCGAACGATCGGCCGGAATCTCGGTGTTCTTCACCCAGGTGCCGTTGGCGAAGCCGAAGAAATCATCGCCGGCGGCGATGCTGCGGTCCATGCCGCTGGCATCGAAGCCGAAACTGCCCAGCATCGGCTTGGCCGCAGCGGGGGCGGCATCGGCCGGCGCGGTGGCACCGGCGGCCGGGTCGGCCGGGCGGTCACAGGCGGCCAGGGACAGGCTGGCAACGATGGCCAGCGCCAGGGTGGGACGGCGCAGCTTGGACATGGACTTCTCTTGCAGCGGAAAACCCCAAGTCTAATCCGCTCCAGCGCCACTGGCCGCCCCCTTGGGCGGCCCGCCCTGTGCAGGATCTGGCTGAACGCGCAGACGCGATCTTCACGCCGTCACCGGGGTGGTGCATGCTGGACCCTGGAGCCCTGCGCGGACACGGGGAGGTGGCCATGCAGGACGGGGTCAGGCGTCAAGAATGGCGTCCGCCGGCCGTTGAGGTCGGGGACGTGGAGGATTCGTTCGCGCATGAAGCCAGCCGACTGCACAAGGAAGATCAACCGATGCCCGCGCTGAAACGGGCGTTGGCCCGGCCGCTGCGCGCCATCACCTGGGGCGGCGTGCTGCTGGGCGTGCTGCTGGTGGCCGGCCTGACCACCATGCTGGTCAATGACCACCACCGCCGCCTGGAAGCGGCGCAGCGGCAGAGCCGTGCGCTGGCGGTGGGCAGCGAGCGCCTGCTGGCGCTGGAGCTGCGCAACCTGGAACGGGCCATGTCCGGCATCGCCGCCGACGCCGCCGAACTGTTCCGCAGCGTGCCGGCACAGGCGCCGGCCTTGCTGGATGCCTCCATCGGCGGCGTGCTGCGCCGGCATGCCGAGCTGCACAGCATCGTCGTGCTCGACAGCTATGGCCGACCGCTGACGGCCGGCAAGGGCGACCTGCAGCTGCCGCTGTGGACCGACCCGCAGCGCCGCGGCCAG
The DNA here is from genome assembly GCF_056480025.1 of Stenotrophomonas sp. 109824_Sma. Lineage (NCBI taxonomy): Bacteria > Pseudomonadati > Pseudomonadota > Gammaproteobacteria > Lysobacterales > Lysobacteraceae > Stenotrophomonas > Stenotrophomonas sp. 109824_Sma. The sequence goes on from NZ_CM151078.1 coordinate 544,363, forward strand.
GGCAGCGCGCTGTATATCGGCCCGCCGCAGCGGGCCAGTGATGGCGGCTGGGTGGTCCCGCTGGCGTTGCCGATGGCCGGCGACCGCTGGCTGCTGGCGCGGCTGCGCTGTGGCGAACTGCAGCGCATCGTCGGTGGCCTCGATGTCGGCCCCAACGGACTGGTCTCGATCAGCGATGCCGAGGGCTACATGCTGGCCCGCGTGCCCGATCCGCACGGCACGGTGGGTCGCCGCTATGATCTGCCGCGCCGTGACCTGCTCGGCAAGCAGGCGGTGGTCGAGCTGGGCAGCCTGCCCGGCGCCGTCGACGGCGTGCCGCGCATCATCACCATCAGCACGCTGGAACGCAGCCCGCTGGCGGTGCAGGTCGGCTTGGCCGACGAAGACGTACTGGCGCCGTGGTGGCCGTACCTGCAGGCGTCAGTGGCGATCGTACTGGCCTACATCGCGGTGTTGCTGGTGCTGCTGTACGCGGTGCGCCGCAGCACCCGCAGCCAGCAGGCGATGGCCGAGGAGCTGAAGGCAGGCCACGCCGAGCTGCGCCTTGCACACCAGGTCGGGCGCGTCTGTACCTGGTACGTTGACGAGGACGCCGCACTGCTGCGCTGGTCACCGCTGGCGCGCGAGATCTTCGGGGTGCAGACCGATGCCCTGCCGGTTGCCGATTTCTTTGCACGCGTGCATCGCGATGATGCCGCGCGCCTGCAGCAGGCCTTTGACCAGGCCTTCGCCGGCAGCGCCGTGCTCGACCAGGTGTTCCGCCTGGTACTGCCCGGGGGCGAGGTGCGCTGGGTGGGCGCGCGTGGGCAGCGGGTGGAAGTGGCCGACAGCGAGCGGCGCATGATCGGTGCGCTGACCGACCTGAGTGAGCGCTACCAGGCCCGCGAACAGGTGAGCGAGGTGGAACGCCGCTTCCGCCTGCTGTTCGACCGCAACCCGGCGCCGTTCTGGGTGTTCGACCCGGACACGCTGCGCTTCATCGAGGTCAACGATGCGGCGGTGCGCCAGTACGGCTACAGCCGCGACGAGTTCCTGGCGATGAGCATCCTCGACATCCGCCCGCGCGAAGGCTGGGATGAGGTGAAGGGGGCGATCGCCAAGGCCCGCGTCGGCGAGCTGCAGGACGCCACCGTGCGCCTGCACCGGCGCAAGGACGGCAGCGTGTTCGAAGTGCGCGCCCACCTGTCCAGGCTCGATTTCGACGGACAGCCCGCGTGCCTGGTGCTGGCCGAGGATGTCAGCGAACGGTTGGCCTACGAGCGTGACCTGGCCTACCAGGCACGGCACAACCCGGCCACCGGCCTGCTCAACGTGCGCGCCTTGACCGAGCAGCTGGACGAGCAGCAGGAGGGCTACACCATCGCTTTCGTGCAGCTGCGCGGCCTGCAGCTGGTGGCCGATACGCTGGGCCGCGAGATCGGCGATGCGGTGCTGCAGTCGATGGCGACCCGGCTCGGTGGCCTGGGCGCGCGCTGTGGCACGTTGGCATTCCAGCCGGCGGAGGACTTCGTGTTCGCCATCGGTGCCGAGCACGATACCCAGCGCGTGCTGGACGACCTGCTGCAGATCGTGTCGGCGCCGATGCGCGGCAAGGATTCGCTGCACCAGTTCGAACCACGCATCGGTGTGGCCGTGCACATCGCCGGTGACGGCCACAGCGCCGAGCAGGTGATCGGCATGGCCGCGCAGGCCGCGCACGCGGCACGCGCCGAAGGCAACGTGGTGGTCTGGTTCGATGCGGCGGTGACCACGCGGCTGGCCGACCGGCTGCGCCTGGCCGGGCGCATCCACGCCGCCATCGACAACGAGTTCCAGCTGTATTTCCAGCCGATCCGGCATGCCAGCGATGGCAGCCCGGCGGCCTTGGAAGCGTTGCTGCGCTGGCCACAGGCCGACGGCAGCTTCATTCCGCCCAACGAGTTCATCCAACTATGCGAGGACACCGGGCTGATCCTGGCGCTGGGCCGCTGGGTGATCCGCGCGGCGGCGAAGGCGCAGCGCCGGTTGGTCGAGGCCGGTTGGGGTGAGCTGCCGATCGCGGTCAATGTATCGGCGGTGCAGTTCTTCAACAGCGACCTGGTGGCCGAGTTCACCCGCGCCCAGCAGGACTTCGGCCTGGCCCGCGGTGCGCTGCACGTGGAGCTGACCGAGAGCAGCCTGATGCGCAAGCCGGCGCAGGCGATGCAGACCATGCAGCGCCTGCACGAGCAGGGCATCAGTGTGTCGCTGGATGATTTCGGCACCGGCTATTCCAGCATGTCCTACCTGCAGCACCTGCCGCTGGACATCCTGAAGATCGACCGCAGCTTCGTCGCTGACGTGGAAACCAATCCACGCAATGCCTCGATCTGCCGTGCGCTGCTGTCACTGGGCCACAGCATGGGCCTGACCATCATCGCCGAGGGCGTGGAAACGCCGGGGCAGCTGGACTGGCTGGCTGCGCACGGCTGCGACCAGGTGCAGGGCTACCTGTTGGGGCGACCGGCGCCGCTGGAACGGATCATCGACGCGCTGGATGAAGTGGCCGCCTAAGTGGTAGTGCCGGCCGCTGGCCGGCATTCGCCCAGGACCGGGATGTGTCGGATTGCCGGCCAGCGGCCGGCACTACCGGCAGGCGCCAGACTCGGCTATACCCCGGCTTCCACCAGATGGTCGATGAAACTGCGCACCTTCGGTGCCAGGTGGTTGCGGCTGGTATAGACCGCGAAGATGCCGATCGGCGAGGCCTCCCACTCGGGCAGGACACGCACCAGGCGGCCATCGGCCAGCGCGTCTTCCAGCAGGAAGTCGGGCTGCAGGATCACGCCCATGCCGGCGATCGCCGCTTCGCGCAGCACGTCGCCGTTGTTGGCATGCAGCAGGCTGCTCACCGAGACCTTCACTTCGCCGCCCGGCCCCTGCAGCGGCCAGTGGTCACCGGCGGCCCAGTAGCTGTAGCTCAGGCAGGCGTGTGCCTGCAGCTCCTGCGGCGTCTGTGGCGTACCGCGTGCGGCCAGGTAGGCCGGCGCGGCGCACAGGCTCACCCGCGACTCTCCCAGGCGACGCGCGATCAGGGTGGGGCCGGGCTCGCGGGTGATGCGGATGGCCACGTCGTAGCCTTCCTCGACCATGTCCACCAGGCGGTCGGACAGGGCCAGGTCCAGTTCCACCTGCGGGTAGCGTTCGCGGTAGCTGGCCAGCAGCGGGCCGAGGCGGGCGATGCCCCAGCTGACCGGTGCGTTGATGCGCAGCGTGCCGGAAGGCTCCAGCGCCTGCGCACCGATGCTGGCTTCCAGTGCATCGAACTCGGCCAGCAGGCGCACGCACTGGGCGTAGTAGGCGGCGCCGGCACTGGTCGGGCTGACCCGGCGCGTGGTGCGGTGGAGCAGGCGGGTGGACAGGCGCTTTTCCAGCGCGGCGACCTGGCGGGTGACGCCGGCGGTGGACATGTCCAGGGCCTGGGCGGCGGCACTGAAGCCGTTGCGCTCGACCACCGCCACGAACACGCGCATCGCCTCGAGGGTGTCCATTGTTGCGCCTTTTGAAATAAATACGGTCAATCCATCGTATTTATTGGCTCGCGAAGGCGCAATAACCTGTGCCCACTCCCTTCAAGGTGTTTCCCCATGCACACCACGACCGCTCCTGTTTCGCCGCTGGCCCCGTACGGCGCCACCCTGCTGCGCCTGGCCCTGGGTGTGCTGTTCCTGGTGCATGCGCTGATCAAGCTGCTGGTATTCACCCCGGCCGGCACGGCGGCGTTCTTCGAGTCGCTGGGGCTGCCCGGCGTGCTCGGCTACCTCACCATCGGCGTGGAGCTGGTGATCACCGTCGCGCTCCTGCTGGGTATCTACGCGCGCTGGGTGGGCCTGGTCGGCGTGCCGCTGCTGCTGGGCACCATCGTCACCGTGCATGGTGCCAACGGCTTCGGTTTCGCCAATGCCGGCGGCGGCTGGGAATACCCGGCGTTCTGGGCACTGGCGCTGGTGGTGCTGTTCCTGGTCGGCGACGGCAAGTGGACCCTGCGTTCGCGCTGATCGCCGCCTGACCCTGCAACTGGAGAATTCCATGTCCCGCCTGCCTTCGCTGTACATCTCCCATGGTTCGCCGATGACCGCCCTGCAGCCGGGCCAGGTCGGCGTGCGCCTGGCCGAGCTGGCGCGCGACCTGCCGACGCCGCGCGCCATCGTGATGGCCTCGGCGCACTGGCTGGGCCGGCAGCCGCTGGTCGGCGCGCATCCGCAGCCGCCCACCATCCACGACTTCGGTGGCTTCCCGCGCGCGCTGTTCGAACTGCAGTACCCGGCGCCGGGTGATCCGGCGCTGGCCGAAGAGGTGGCCGGCCGCATCGCCGCCGCCGGCCTGCCGGTGGCACTCGACCCGCAGCGTGGCCTCGACCATGGCGCGTGGGTGCCGCTGCGGCTGCTGCGCCCGCAGGCCGACATCCCGGTGGTACCGCTGTCGATCCAGCCGCTGCTCGGCCCCGAGCACCAGTTCGCGCTGGGCCGCGCGCTGGCACCGCTGCGCGAGCAGGGCGTGCTGCTGGTCGGCTCGGGCAGCATCACCCACAACCTGCACGACTGGGGCGACTACCAGGACGGCAAGGAAGCGCCGTACGTGCGGCCCTTCATCGAGTGGGTGGAGCAGCGCCTGGCCGCCGACGACCGCCAGGCCCTGCTCGATTACCGCCGGCAGGCGCCGTTCGCCGAACGTGCGCACCCGACCGACGAGCACCTGCTGCCGCTGTTCTTCGCGATGGGCGCGGCCGGCGAGGGCGGCTTCGGTGCACGCCGCATCGACGCCGGCATCGATGCTGGCTTCCTCGCCATGGATCTGTACCGCTTCGACGGGGCATGAGCCGGGGCTGACGCGCGACGGCCCCGGCCGTCGCGGTCATGGCCGCATGTGGTAGTTTTTTCCGGGTTTCCGGCGCTGGCCCTCGAGCCTCCCCGCGCGCCGCTTCCTGGAAGAAGCATGCATACCATTGAAGTCGTCCTGGCGATGCTGGTGGCCGTTGTCGCCAGCGGCTACCTGGTTCGCGTCCTCCCGTTCTCGTTGCCGCTGCCGCTGGTGCAGATCGGCCTGGGCGCGGTGATCGCCGGCGTGTTCAACCGCGGCCATGCGCTGGAGCCGGAGGTGTTCTTCCTGCTGTTCCTGCCACCGCTGCTGTTCCTGGATGGCTGGCGCATTCCCAAGCAGGGCCTGTTCCGCGACAAGGGCGCGATCCTCGAACTGGCGTTCGGCCTGGTGGTGTTCACCGTGATCGGTGCCGGCCTGCTGATCCACTGGATGATTCCGGTGATGCCGTTGGCGGTGTGCTTCGCGCTGGCGGCCATCGTGTCGCCGACCGACCCGGTGGCGGTCGGGGCGATCGCCTCCAAGGCACCGATCCCGAAGCGGCTGATGCACATCCTGGAAGGCGAGTCGCTGCTCAACGATGCGTCCGGCCTGGTCTGCTTCCGTTTCGCGGTGGCGGCGGTGATGACCGGCTCCTTCTCGCTGGCCACGGCCTCGCTGACCTTCCTGTGGGTGGCGGTGGCTGGCCTTGCCGTGGGCGTGGCGGTCACCCTCGGCGTGTCCACGTTCCAGCGCTGGTTGTGGCGCCGCTTCGGCGAAGAGCCGGGTGCCGCGATGCTGGTCAACCTGCTGATCCCGTTCGCGGCCTATCTGCTGGCCGAAGAAATCCATGCCTCGGGCATCCTCGCCGCAGTCGCCGCCGGTATCGCGATGAGCTACGTCGAGCTGACCGGCCGTGTCTCCGGCAGCATGCGCGTGCAGCGTGCGGGGGTCTGGAACATGCTGCAGTTCAGCTTCAACGGCATCATGTTCGTGCTGCTGGGCGAGCAGCTGCCGGGCATCGTAGAACGCGCCACCACCACCATGAACGAGTCCGGCCACCAGAGTGCGTGGTGGCTGGTGGTGTACGTGGTGGTGATCAACCTGGCGTTGATTACCTTGCGCCTGTTGTGGGTATGGCTGTCGCTGCGCTGGAACCTGCTGCGCGCGCGTCGGCGTGGCCTGGAGCGGGGCGAGGCACCGAACTGGCGCATCGTGGTGGCGACTTCGGTGGCCGGCGTGCGCGGCGCGATCACCCTGGCCGGTGTGTTGACGCTGCCGCTGTTCCTGCCCGATGGCAGTGCGTTCCCGGCGCGCGACCTGGTGATCTTCCTGGCCGCGGCGGTGATCCTGTTCTCGCTGATCGGCGCCAGCGTGGCGCTGCCGCAGCTGCTGAAGGGCCTGCAGCTGCCAGCCGATTCGGGCGAGCGCAAGGAAGAGGACCTGGCACGCAAGCTGTCCTCCAAGGCTGCGCTGGCCGGGGTCGAACGCATGCGCCAGCAGCTGGTGATGAACCAGAACACCGAGAACGTGCAGCTGTACAACGATGCTGCCTCGCGGGTGAGCCTGCTGTACCAGCGGCACCTGGAGAAGGACAACGACGGGCCCGACGTGGACCCGGAGAAAGTGCGGCGCATGGAACTGGGTTACCGCCAGCTGCGCAGCGCGGGCCTGAATGCCGAGCGCGAGGAACTGTTCCGGCTGACCCGGCGCGGGGTGATTTCCGACGAGATCTCGCGGCGCCTGATCCGCAACCTGGACCTGCTGGAATCGCGCAAGCGCGAGTGACGCTGCGGTTGGGCGCCGTCGATCGGCGTCAGATCCCTTCCCGCAGGAAAGGGACCTGACCCCAGGATCCGGGAGCCGTGCTTATTCCGGCTTCGTTTCCAGGAAATACGCCTCGACCTTGCCCTTGACCTTGATGGTCATCGGGTTGCCGCGGCGGTCGCGGGCCTTGCCGGCCTGCACGCGGATCCAGCCTTCGCTGATCGAGTATTCCTCGACGTTGTCGCGCTCGACGTCGTTGAAACGCACACCGACGCCGCGCTCCAGCGCCTGCGCATCATGGAAGGGGCTGGCCGGGTTGATCGCCAGGTGGTCGGGAGGGGTATCGCTCATCGCTTCATTCACAGTGGCGGCCACCAAGGCCGGCTTCAGCGGCACAGGATAAACCGTAGAATGCCGGCCTGCCCCAGAGGAAGTTCCGCCATGCCCGACAACAGCGACTATTTCGACTTCGAGGAAGACATCCACGACTTCGACGAGGAGGGCTTCGAGGCGCGGGTCTGGAACCTGCTGGTGCTGATCAACCCGGGCGACGAAGAGCTGGCCCTGCAGCAGTTCAACCGCTGGCGCGAGCACCTGTCCGAGGACGGGCAGCCGCTGGAAGCGGACAGCGACTGGCTGCCGGCGCTGTTCACGGCCATTGCCTGGCAGTCCGGTTTCGAGGTCGAGCGTGACGACCTGGAATCGCTGCAGTCGGCGGTGAACGAGCTGTCGGCACGCTTCAACCTGCAGCTGGACTGGGGCGGCGACCTGGACGACGAGGACTTCACCGAAGACCTGGACGGCGTGCAGCTGATGTCCACCGCCTTCGACCGCCTGCGCGAGCACAACTACACGCTGTGGAGCGTGGATGCCGGCAGCGACGGCTTCACCGGCGTGATGGCGCTGACCCGCGACGACGACGCGATGCTGGCGCTGTGCTCGCTGCTGAACGTGGAAATCCGGCTGGGCAGCGACCCGTTCTGAGCAGGGCAGGTGGGTGCGGAGCCCGCCTATGGGGGATGCCAACCTTGCTCGGCATGCCCTGTGCCTGATGTGCGGACCAAGGTCCGCACCCACCACAGCAAGTGGTAGCCCCACCCAGCACAGCAAGCGGTAGCCACCCACGCCTGCCTACGGCCGGTATTGCGCCCTGGCGTTGGCGATCACTGCTTTGACCAGCTCGCGGTCGGCGTGCCGGGAAATCGCCCGCGCACCGAGCGCGATCGCCTGCGCGCGCAGCTCGGCAGTGACATCGTAGTGGGCGCCGCTGGCCTTGTTCTGGAAGGCCCGCGGGGGAATGCCGAGCTGCGCCGCCATCGCGTGCAGCTCGGCCAGGGTGTCGGCCATCAGGTGCGCCCAGCGCTGTCCGCGCCAGGGATGCACCGCGTCATCGACGTAGACCGTCACCGCCGCGGCCGGTTCAGGCCTGCGGCTTGCTGTCGCTGTCAGCGGCCGGGGTGGCCTCGGCAGCGGCGTCTTCGGCCACGTCGCCCTCGGCGGCTTCGCCTTCCTCGCCCTCTGCAGCGTCGACGCCTTCGAACTCGGCGACCAGCTTGTCCAGGTACTCGTCAGCGGTCTGCTCGGATTCGGCGGCCAGGGTGTCCAGCAGCTTCTGCAGCAGTTCGGAGTATTCCAGGTTGACCTTGCGGCCTTCCTTCTCCTGCACGTTGGCCAGGTGCTTGAGCATGGCCAGCATCGGCACCGGATTCTCGGCGTTGCCCATGGTCTGGCCGCCGATGGCCAGCAGCCACTCACGGCCCTGCAGGCCGATGGCCGCAACCACCTGGCCGTCTTCGTTGGTCAGCACGGCATGGTTCTGCACCTGCTGCTGGGCGTTCAGGCGGAGGAACGGGCGCTTGGCCTGCTGCTTCTTGCGCTTGTCGCGCTTGGCCTTGGAGTTCTGGGACATGGGGTGGGGTCACCTGGAAACGGAAAGACCGCCATTGTAGCGGCCGCGTGCAGGTGGGGTCAGATCCCTTTCCCATGGAAAGGGATCTGACCCCGATTCAGCGCGCCGGCCCCTGCGCGGCCTGCACGTCCGGGTCGGCGGCGGGGGCCGACAGCCCCACCTGCGGGCCGGCACCGGCCAGGGCGGCTGCTTCGGCGGCCTGGGTCATCACCACGATGCTGATGCGGCGGTTGATCGGGTTCTGCGGGTCGGCCTTGTCGAACAGCACCGACGAAGACAGGCCGACCACGCGGGTAATCTTGCTGTCCTCCAGGCCGCCGTCCACCAGCGCGCGGCGTGCGGCGTTGGCACGATCGGCGCTCAGTTCCCAGTTGCCGTAGCCGCGCGCAGCCGAATAGGCGGTGATGTCGGTGTGGCCGGTCAGGCTGATCCGGTTCGGCACGTGGTTCAGGTAGTTGGCCAGCTCGTGCAGGATCTGCTGCGTGTACGGCTTCAGCGTGGCGCTGCCGAGGTCGAACATCGGCCGGTTCTGCTTGTCCACGATCTGGATGCGCAGGCCTTCCGGGGTCAGGTCCAGCAGCAGCTGGTCCTTGAACGGCTCCAGTGCCTGGCTCTTGCTGATCGCTTCCTGCAGTTCCTTCATCAGTGCTTCCAGCTGCTGCTTGTCGCGCTGCTGCTGGTCCACCGGCTGCGGCACCGCTTCCTTCTGGTTCTGGAAGGGATCGTTGCTGCTGCCCCGCGAGATGTCGGTGGCACCACCCAGCTTGATCATCGAGGTGCTGGCGCCGCCCGGGCCGGCCATGCCGGGCGCCGGCGTGGCGTTCTGCCCGCTCAGCGGGCTGGGGTTGCGGAAGTACTCGGAAATGGCCGCACGGTCGTTCTTGTTGGTCGTGGCCATCAGCCACAGCACCAGGAAGAACGCCATCATCGCGGTCACGAAGTCGGCATAGGCCACCTTCCACGAGCCGCCATGATGGGCGGCGTGGCCGGTCTTCTTGACCCGGCGGACGATGACGGTGGGCTTGGTCTCGGCCATGGCTTACTTGACCGTCTTCAGGTGCTGCTCGAAATCGGAGAAGGCCGGGCGCACGTTCGACGGCAGCGTCTTGCGGGCGAACTCCAGCGCGATCTTCGGGTTGTAGCCGCGCAGGCAGGCCAGCAGGGCGGTCTTGACCGATTCGTAGATGCGGCTGTCCTGCTCGGCGCGGGCCTCCATCGCGGCCGCCATCGGGCCGACGAAGCCGTAGCCCAGCAGAATGCCGAGGAAGGTACCGACCAGCGCGCCAGCCACGTGGCCACCGACCTCGACGATGTCGCCGCCGATCGAGCCCATGGTGATGACGATGCCGAGCACCGCCGCGACGATGCCGAAACCGGGCAGTCCGTCGGCGACCTTGGTCAGTACCTGCGACGGTGCCATCGCCTCGGCATGGTGCTTTTCCAGCTCCAGTTCCAGCAGCGGCTCCAGCTCGTGCGGCTCGATGTTGCTGCCGATCATCAGGCGCAGGCAGTCGGTGATGAAGTCGATCAGGTGGTGATCGGCCTGCACCTTGGGGTAGTTGCCGAACAGCGCGCTCTCGGCCGGGCGCTCCACATGGTCTTCCAGCGCCATGAAGCCTTCGCGGCGGGCCTTATTGAGCAGTTCATAGAGCAGGCTGAGGACATCGATGTAGTCCTGCTGCTTGTAGCGCGGGCCCTTGAACACGCCGACCATGGCCTGCAGGGTCTGCTTGACCGTCTTGGCCGGGGTGCCGACCAGGAAGGCGCCGAGCGCGGCGCCGCCGATGATGACCAGTTCGTAGGGCTGCCAGAGGGCACCCAGGCGGCCGTGGGCACCGAGGTAGCCCCCGATCACGCTGATGATGACGACCAGGAATCCAACGATGATGAGCATGGGGCGACGCAAGGAGAGGGGATATCTCCTTGTCGGCCCGTCACCCGGTTTTCTGAAGAGGGAATTCTGTGAAATCGGTCAGCGGGGTGTTTCAGCCCGCCACGCCGCTTTCTGCGCCGCCACGCTGCAACGGGTCGGGCCAGGGCTCGCCATTGCCGGTGAACGAAAGTGAGACGGAGTTCAGGCAGTGGCGCTCGTAGGTGGGCGGCGGGCCGTCCGGGAACACATGGCCCAAGTGGCTGCTGCAGCGCGCGCAGGTGATCTCGGTGCGCACCATGCCATGGCTGGTATCGCGGATCTCGCGCACGTGCGCCGGGTCGAACGGGGCGAAGAAGCTGGGCCAGCCGGTACCGGAATCGAACTTGGTGCTGGAGCGGAACAGCGGCAGCGCACACAGCCGGCAGCAGTAGACGCCCTCGCGCTTGTTGTCGAGGAACACCCCGCAGAATGGCGCTTCGGTGCCGTGCTGCAGCAGCACGCGGCGCTCTTCGCTGCTGAGGCCGGCAATCAGCGCCTCGGTCTGGGTGGCGGTGGGGGGCGTCAGGTCGAAGGCAGTCATGCCGGCTCTCCGTGGGGTCGATGGCCTGGGGATGCCGGAAAACGTGGGGGTGCCGGCGCGCGCTTGCAAGTGTGACGGCCGTTCATGGGCGGCACACAGGTACAGGCGCAAGGTGAATGTGATCCACGCCGGAGCGTGCCATGAAACCGACCCTTCCCCTGCTGTTGATGGCCCTGTTGCCCGCATTGGCGCTGGCCCAGGTGCCTACCGCCGACCCCACCGCCACCCGCAGTGCGACCACCGTGGCACCGGCGCCGGTGGTACCGCCGCCGCAGGCCGCCCGCCCGCAGCCGCAGGTGTTGCCGTCGCCGCAGCCGGCGCAACCGATCAAATCCACCGGTCCGGCCCCGATCGCACCCACCCCGGCGCCGAAGCCGGCCGACAAGGTCTATGACCGCAATGGCCGCATCGTGCCTGGCGTGCGCCCGGCCGGCCCCAACCGCGTGTTCGATTCACGCACCGGCCGCTATTACGACAGCGTGCCGGCCGGCGACGGCCAGCAGATCAAGCGCTGACCTCGGGTGCCAGGCAAGGTTGGCAGCGACTGCGCGCCGTGCGGGCTGAACGCACGAAAACGGCTTCCTGCCAATCACTGCTTTTTCGCCTGCGATTAACCGTTCCGGGACCACCGTGGCCCTGCGCCGGCATCCCGCCGCCGCATGTCCTTCGTCCACTGGATCGCGATCATGAAAAACCAGCAGAACCGTCATCCCGGCAAGGAACCGCAGGGCCGCAACCCGCAGCAGCAACAGCAGCAACAGCAGCAGATGGAGCCGCAGCAGCCGCACAAGGGTGGCAAGCAGCAGGAACAGCGCTCGCAGAAGCATCCGCAGCAGCGCTGAGACGGACTCCGGGTCAGAGCCCGCGTTGCGGGCTCTGACCCCAACCGTTCGCCGGCCTCAATCCGGAATCGGCAGGCTCAGCGTCTCCTTCACCTCTTCCATCACGATGTAGCTCTTCGACTCACGCACATGCGGCAGTGTCAGCAAGGTGCTGCCGAGCAGCTTGCGGTAGGAGGCCATCTCGCTGATCCGCGCCTTCAGCAGGTAATCGAAGTCGCCCGAGACCAGATGGCACTCCAGCACGTTGGGCAGCTTAAGGGCGGCGCGCCGGAACTCCTCGAAGATGTCACCGGACTTGTAGGCCAGGCTGATCTCCACGAACACCAGCAGGCTGGCCTTCACCGCCGCCGGGTCGAGGTGGGCGTGGTAGCCGGTGATCACCGCTTCGCGCTCGAGCCGGCGCACGCGCTCGGTGCACGGGGTGGTCGACAGGCCGACCCGCTCACCCAGTTCGGTGAAGGAAATACGGCCCTCGGCCTGCAGGATGCGCAGGATCTTGCGGTCGATCTTGTCCAGTTCGCGGGTACGGGTGGCCATGGCCGTCAACCTTGGGGAATGAATTGCAGGAGAACATCCTGCCGGTTGATTTCAAATCAGGCAAATCAACTGGTATTGGCTGTCTATACTTCCCCAATTATGGTCCCGGCACGCTCCAGTGCAGGGAATGATCGGGTTGGAGAAGTCCCATGCGAGTCCTAGTTCTCGGCAGCGGCGTGATCGGCACCACCAGTGCCTGGTACCTGCGACAAGCCGGGTTTGAAGTCACGGTCATCGACCGCCAACCCGGCCCGGCGCTGGAGACCAGCTTCGCCAATGCCGGCCAGCTGTCGTTCGGCTACACCTCGCCATGGGCGGCCCCGGGCGTGCCGAAGAAGGCCATCGGCTGGCTGTTCGAGAAGCACGCGCCGCTGGCGATCAAGCCGGGCATGGACCTGGCCCAGTACCGCTGGCTGTGGCAGATGCTGCGCAACTGCACCCACGAGCGCTACGCGATCAACAAGGCGCGCATGGTGCGCATGTCCGAGTACAGCCGCGACTGCCTGAACGAGCTGCGCGCGCAGATCGGCATCGAGTTCGAAGGCCGCGACCTGGGTACGACCCAGCTGTTCCGCACCCAGCAGCAGCTGGATGCCTCGGCGCAGGACATCGAGATCCTGGCCCAGTACGGCGTGCCGTACGAGGTGCTGGACCGCGCCGGCATCATCCAGGCCGAACCGGCCCTGGCCCATGTCGATGGCCTGGTCGGCGCGCTGCGCCTGCCGCGTGACCAGACCGGCGACTGCCAGCTGTTCACCCGCCGCCTGGCGCAGATGTGCGTGGATGCCGGCGTCGAATTCCGCTTCGACCAGGACATCACTGGCCTGGAGTTCGATGGCGACCGCATCACTGGCGTGCGCATCGACGGCAAGCTGGAAACCGCCGACCGCTTCGTGGTCGCGCTGGGCAGCTATTCGCCGGCGCTGGTGGCACCGCTGGGCATGCGCCTGCCGGTGTACCCGCTGAAGGGCTATTCGCTGACCCTGCCGATCACCGACCCGGCGATGGCGCCGACCTCGACCATCCTCGACGAGAGCTACAAGGTGGCGGTGACCCGCTTCGACGACCGCATCCGTGTCGGTGGCATGGCCGAAGTGGCCGGCTTCGACCTGTCGCTGTCGCAGCGCCGCCGCGAGACCCTGGAACTGGTGGTCAGCGACCTCTACCCGAAGGGCGGCGACCTGTCGCGCGCGCAGTTCTGGACCGGCCTGCGCCCGGCCACGCCAGACGGCACGCCGGTGATCGGCGCCACGCCGTTCCGCAACCTGTACCTCAATACCGGCCACGGCACCCTGGGCTGGACCATGGCCTGCGGCTCCGGTCGCTACCTGGCCGACCTGATGAGCGCGCGCCAGCCGCAGATCAGCACCGAAGGCCTGGATATTTTCCGCTACGGCCAGTACGGTCACGCCCCGCAACATGAGAACCGCACATGCGTCCTGCCCGCGCGCTGATCGATCTGGGCGCCCTGCGCAGCAACTACCGGCTTGCTCGTGAACTGGGCGGTGGCAAGGCCCTGGCGATCATCAAGGCCGATGCCTATGGCCATGGCGCGGTGCGCTGTGCGCAGGCGCTGGAAGGCGAGGCCGATGGTTTCGGCGTGGCCACCATCGAAGAGGCACTGGAACTGCGCCAGGCCGGCATCCGTGCGCCGATCCTGCTGCTGGAAGGCATCTTCGAACCCAGTGACATGGCACTGGTGGCCGAACACGATTTCTGGTTCGCAGTGGGCTCGCCGTGGCAGCTGGAAGCGCTGGTCGCGTTCGACAGCCCGCGCCCGCTGACGGTGTGGCTGAAGCTGGACAGCGGCATGCATCGCCTCGGCCTGGACGTGGACAGCTTCCGCGCGGCGCATGCACGCCTGTCGGCGCTGCCGCAGGTCGAGCGCATCGTGCTGATGACCCATCTGGCGCGCGCCGACGAGCTGGACAGCGAACGCACGCACGAGCAGGCGGCGACCTTCGCGCGGGCCATCGACGGCCTGCACGGCGAGACCAGCGTGTGCAACTCGCCGGCACTGCTGGGCTGGCCGGATGTGCGCAGCGACTGGGTCCGCCCGGGCCTGATGCTGTACGGCGCCAACCCGCTGCCGGACAACACCGCGTTGACCGAGCGCCTGCGCCCGGTGATGACGATGCAGTCCAAGGTGATCGCCGAGCGCTGGATCGAGGCCGGTGAGCCGGTGGGCTATGGCGCCCGCTTCGTGGCCAAGGCGCGCACCCGCGTGGGCGTGGTCGCGCTCGGCTATGCCGACGGGTATCCGCAGTTCGCACCGAATGGCACGCCGGTGCTGATCGACGGCCAGCCGGGCGGACTGATCGGGCGCGTGTCGATGGACATGCTGACCGTGGACCTGACCGCGCATGCGCAGGCCGGCATCGGCAGCGTGGTGGAGCTGTGGGGTTCTGCGCCGACGCTGTCGGAATTGGCGCCGCGCTGTGGCGTGAGTGCCTACCAGCTGCCGTGCGCGGTCAAGCGCGTGGCGAAGGTGTACGTGTAGCGCCGAGCCCACGCTCGGCTCTGGTAGCGGCCGACCTTGGTCGGCGCTTTGAATGCGTGTCGACCAAGGTCGACACCTACCGATAGGGACTGGTCGACACCTACCGGTGGGTGGCGCCGCCCGGGATCAGCGTGCAGCAGTGGCCTGCGTTGTCAGCTGCCGCTTGACCCAGTCGTCGATCAGGCGCTTCTCGTAGCGCAGCGGGTCGCTGTCGCTCTTCAGCCCCAGGTTGTGCAGGTAGCCGGTGTCGCTGAGCTTGGCTTCGCCCTCATCGACGATACGGCCACTGGCGTCCTTCAGCGTGTACTGCAGGGTGATCCGCGGCGGATAGATGTCGCGCATGATCCGGATGTCGCTGCCGCGCGGGCCGTGCCAGGGCTCGTAGTCGCCGGCGCGCTTGATGTCGACCAGGGTCACGTCCAGGGTCTGCCCCGGCTGCAGCGGCTTGGCCGCCGTGGTCTGCACGTAGCTGGCCAGCTGTTGCACCCAGTTGCCGCGTTCGGCCTCGAAGCGGTTGGTGCTCTGGCGGATTTCGGTGAATTTGGCCGGATCGTCCCACTTCACGCTGACCGGGCCATTGGCCTGCAGCGCACGGGGCGCATCCGGATCGGTGACGGCGCGCGGCGCGGCGTTCGCGCTGCCCGCCATGAGGGCGCCTGCCAGCAGCAGGGCAGTGGCCAATGAGCGGTTCATGACGGTCTCCTGCGCCCCTTCGATGGGGACGATGCGGTTTACAGATCGAGTGTGATCCCGCTTTCCCGTGGCCGCAACGGCCGATTGCGACATCCGCAAGAGTGGTTGCCGCCAATTCATCGTCGTCAACCATGACTGACGGCGCTTGACGCTGTGAATACGCCCTTTGGAAGATGCTGTGCCTCCAACCCGGCCTGCACAGACGCCCTTGTCCACACTGCCGCCCCTCGTGGAGCGCCCACCGATGATGGTGCCGGCGCCCGAACCCGACCTGCATCATGGCGTGCTTGAGCGCATCAACGCCGGTTTCTGCGTGATCCAGGTGCTGTTCGAGGGCGACCGTGCGGTCGACTATCGTTTCATCGAGGTCAACGACGCCTTCGAGCGCCACACCGGCCTGAAGGATGCGCGCGGCCAGCGCATGAGCCTGCTGGAGCCGCACCACGAGGAAGACTGGTTCCGCATCTACGGCGAGGTCGCACGCAGCGGTCGCCCCGCCCAGTTCGAGATGGAAGCGCGCGCGCTGGGCCGCTCGTTCGCGGTTGACGCGGTGCGCGTGGGCCGGCCGGGCGAGGACAAGGTCGGCATCCTGTTCTTCGACATCACCGCGCGCAAGCAGATGGAAGTGGAGCTGGGCGAGAGCGAAGCCCGCTTCAGTGCGCTGGCCGATGGCCTGCCGATGCCGGTGTGGGTGCTCGACGAGCGCGGCCATGCCCGCTTCGTCAACAGCGCTTTCAGCGAGTTCTTCGGCGGTGACGAGACGCGTGTGCCGGAAGACGTCTGGCGTGGCCTGGTGCATCCGGATGATGCGTCGGTATTCGAGTACGAACTGCAGGAAGCGCTGAAGGCGCAGCGCTCGATGCATGCGCTGGTGCGTGCGCGCCGTGCTGATGGCCAGTGGCGCTGGCTGGAGATGAACGCCCGCCCGCGCTTCTCGCGCATGGGGCGCTTCATCGGCCTGGCCGGCAGCAGCCCGGACGTGACCGAACGCCGCGAGATCGAACTGGCCCGCGAGGAACTGCTGCAGTCCGAGCGTGCTGCGCGCAGTGCTGCGGAAAACATGGCGCGGCTGAAGGATGAGTTCCTGGCCACGCTGTCGCATGAGCTGCGTACGCCGTTGACCACCATTCTCGGCTGGAGCGAGCTGCTGCTGCAGCGCGTGGACAACACCAGCCCGCTGTACAAGGGCCTGAACGTGATCGCCAACAGCGCCGGTGCGCAGAAGCGGCTGATCTCGGACATGCTCGACCTCAGCAGCATGCTGCTGGGCAAGGTGCAGCTGGAGGTGGAAGTGCTGGACCTGAGCACGCTGCTGGGCGAGGCCATCGGCGCGCAGGAGTTGGTGGCCGAAGGCAAGGCGCTGGACGTGCACCTGCAGCTGCCCGAACAACCGAGCCTGGTGCTGGGCGATGCCACGCGCCTGCAGCAGGTGTTCTGGAACCTGCTCTCGAACGCGATCAAGTTCACCCCGGCTGAAGGCCGCATCGACCTGCAGCTGCGGGCCGACGGCAACCACTGGGAGATCACCGTGCGCGATACCGGTGATGGCATCGCGCCCGAATTCCTCAATCATCTGTTCAGCCGCTTCCGCCAGGCCGATGGCACCACCACCCGCCGCCATGGCGGACTGGGACTGGGACTGGCGATCGTGCAGCAGCTGGTCGAACTGCATGGCGGCACGGTCGCCGCGGCCAGCGAGGGCCACGGCCATGGCGCTACGTTCACCGTGCGCCTGCCGCAGCACATTCCCGATGCCGAGCGGCGCCCGCTGCGCGAAGTGATCAGCGGGCCGATCCTGGAGCCGGTGATCGTCGAGCCGTATCCGCTGCGCGGCATGCACGTGCTTGCGGTGGAAGACCAGCCGGAAGTACTGGAGTACCTGCGGCGCATGCTGGAAGAGCAGGGCGCCAGCGTGTCCGCGGCCAGTTCGGCCGGCGAGGCACTGGCGTTGCTGGCCGACACCGGCCATCTGCAGTACCACGTGATGCTGACCGACATCGGCATGCCGGGCATGGACGGTTATGGCCTGGTGCGCACGCTGCGCGAGGACATGGGCGTGGATGCCATGACCCTGCCCGCGGTAGCCGTGACCGCGCTGGCGCGTGCCGATGACCGGCGCCGAGCGCTGGCGTCAGGCTTCCAGGAGCATGTCGCCAAGCCGTATTCGGTGGCACAGCTGGTGGCTGCGGTACGCAAGGTGCAGGTGCCACGCGCGGACAGCGCGCTGCACTGAGCATTCACGGCCGATCGGCGACCCTGCATGCAGGAGGTCGCCGATGTCCCGCATAGCTCCCCGCATCCATACCGACCCGGCGCAGATCGCGCGCCTGGAAGCCCTGCTGCCGCAGCTGGAAGGCGAAACGCAGGTGGAACTGACCCTGCACGGTGGTCGCCGGCTGCTCGGCACCGTCGCGGTGAAACCGACGGTGCAGCAGTACCGCAACGAGGCTGGCGACGAAGGCAGCAACGGCCAGTTGCGGCTGGATGACTACGACACGCCGGTGCAGCAGCACCACGTGTGGCTGGACGAGATCGCCAGCATCCGCAGGTTGCCGCCCAGGGTCTGACGGCAACCTGCCAACCCCATCCACGCATGGCGTGGATCTACTGGAAAGGGCCACGCATGGATATGCGTGACCTCGTCATCGGCCTGGCCTCATGCCATCCACGCATGGCGTGGATTTTCCAGGGGTTGCAGTAGAGCCACGCCATGCGTGGCTGTTGGGATCAGTGCTCGAACAACGTCGGCGTCGCCTCGAACCGGCGCGCGTAGGCGCGTTCTTCAGCGACCCGGGCCACCTCGTCATCGGCCAGGTCCGGCGCGCCGTATACCGCATAGGCCACGCTGCCATCGGCGCCATGGCCGACCTGGTGCAGCCGGTAACGCGAGTGGCCGCCGCCGGTGTCCTCGGGGTAATGCACGGGCGGATGGCTGCCTTCCAGATCCATTTCACTGTTGTCGACCACGCCACCGACGAACAAGGCTCGCATGCAGGTTCTCCTGGGTTTCCGGGGGAACCTCTACCCTGAACGTTTCAATGTTTCTGGCGGATCAAGGCCCCGTTCGGGTTTCGCAAAGCGGCCTGCCGGGGCCGGCCCGGCCAAGCCGGTACAATGGACGGCCCTCACGCTTGAAGTACCCGCGCCGATGGCCTCCAGCGACGACGCCCCCCTGCAGACCCTGCTCCTGCCGTTCTCCCAAGGCGCCCTGCGCTGGCCGGAGGGCCCGGTGGCCTTCCTGCGTGCCCGCGATGGCTGGCCGCTGCACGAAGCCGCCGGCAACCACGAGGTGCACTGCGAACAGAGCTTCGCCCCGTTCGCGCAGCCGCTGCAGCAGGCCGACGGCTGGACCGTCAGCGGCCAGCTGGACGATGGGGCCGGCAAGGGCCGTTACCCGCTGGTGCTGGTGCTGCCCCCGCGCCAGCGTGAAGAAGCCCGTGCGCTGTTCGCCCGCGCGCTGGCGCTGGTCGCCGAAGGCGGCCGTATCGTTGCCTGCCAGTCCAACAACGAAGGCGCGTGCTCCGGTGAAGGCGATCTCAAGCAGCTGACCGGCCTCGGTGGCTGCCTGACCAAGAACCACTGCCGCGTGTACTGGACCGCCCCGCTGCAGGGCCAGCACGACGCCGACCTGGCCAAGCGCTGGTCGGCGCTGGATGCGGTGCGCCCGATCATGGGCGGCCGCTTCCTCAGCCGCCCGGGCGTGTTCGCCTGGGACCGCATCGATCCGGCGTCGGCGCTGCTGGCCGAGCACCTGCCCGCCGACCTGGCCGGCCGCGCCGCCGACCTTGGCGCCGGCTACGGCTATCTGTCGCGCGAGCTGCTGGAACGCTGCCCGAAGATCACCGCGCTGGATCTGTACGAGGCCGAGCAGCGCGCGCTGGCCCTGGCCGAACTGAACCTGGCGCCGCCGCCGCGCGCGCTGCCGCTGCGCTTCCTGTGGCAGGACGTCACCGCCGGCATCGAGCCGGGCTACGACGTCATCATCAGCAACCCGCCGTTCCACACGCCGTCGCGTGCCGACCGCCCGGACATCGGCCAGCGCTTCATCGCCGTGGCCGCGCAGGCGCTGCGCCCGGGCGGGCGCCTGTACGTGGTGGCCAATCGCCACCTGCCGTACGAGCACACCCTCAACGACAGCTTCGGTGCGGTGCGCGTGGTTGCCGAGCGCGACGGTTTCAAGCTGGTTGAAGCAGTGAAGGGGAAGGGCAAGTGAAGCTGGTCAAGCTCATCGCCAACCTGGGCTATGGCAGCCGCAAGCAGGTGCAGTGGATGTTCCGCGAAGGCCGCGTCACCGACGCCGACGGCGAAGTGCTGTACGCCGATGACCAGGTGCCGCACGAGACGATCCGCGTCGATGGCGAGCCGCTGGACCCGCCGGTGGGGCTGTCGATCGCGCTGCACAAGCCCGCCGGCTACACCTGTTCGACCAAGGACACCGGCCGCCTGATCTACGACCTGCTGCCGCCGCGCTTCCGCGACCGCGATCCGGTGCTGTCCACCGTGGGCCGCCTCGACCGCGAGACCAGCGGCCTGTTGCTGCTGACCGACGATGGCGGCCTGCTGCACCGGATCATCTCGCCGAAGTCGAAGCTGCCCAAGGTCTACGAAGTGGAACTGAGCGACGACCTGCGCGGCGACGAAGTGGCGTTGTTCGCCAGCGGCACGCTGATGCTGGAGTCCGAGAAGACCCCCCTGCTGCCGGCTGAACTCGAAGTGCTGGATACGCGACGTGCGCGCCTGGTACTGCATGAGGGCCGCTACCATCAGGTACGCCGCATGTTCGCCGCCACCGGCAACCACGTGCAGGCCCTGCACCGCAGCCGCGTCGGCGGGCTGGACCTGCAGGGACTGGACGAAGGGCAATGGCGGCAGCTCACTTCCACCGACCTGGACACGCTGTTCGCTCCATGACCACCATCGCTGCGCTGCCGTTCCTCCCCGACGCCGTCATCTTCGACATGGACGGCCTGATGATCGACAGCGAGCGGGTCTCGCTGGCCTGCTGGAGCGAGGCCGCCGACGAATTCGGGCTGGGCCTGGACGAGGCGGTGTTCCTGCGCATGGTCGGCCTCGGCGACCGCGATACGCATGCGTTGCTGCGCGCGCAGGGCATCGAGGACAGCGTGATCGACGCGGTGGCGGCACGATGCCATGAACTGTACGAAGCACGCACGCAGACCGGGCTGCCGTTGCGGCCGGGCATCCTGGAGCTGCTGGAGCTGCTGAAGGCGCATGCGGTACCGCGTGCGGTGGCGACCACCACGCGGCAGCCGCGCGCCAATCGCAAGCTGGCCGCTGCCGGCCTGCTGCCGTACTTCGATGCCGTGATCACCAGTGGCGACGTGGCGCGGCCGAAACCGGCGCCGGACATCTACCTGCTGGCCGCGCAGCGGCTGGGCCAGGCGCCCGAGCGCTGCCTGGCGCTGGAGGATTCACCGGCCGGTACGCGTGCAGCGCTGGCCGCAGGCATGACCGTGATCCAGGTGCCGGACCTGGTGCATCCGGATGAAGAGCTGCGCGCACTGGGCCACCGCATCGTCGGCTCGCTGGTGGACGCGCACGCGCTGCTGTTGCCGCTGCTGCCGAAATAAGGTGGGTGCCGACCGTTGGTCGGCACACCTGCCCAGTCACACGCGCCCGAACACCAGCGCGGCGTTGGTGCCACCGAAGCCGAAGCTGTTGGACATCACGGTGTCCAGCTTCTGCTCGCGGCTCTCGCGCAGGATCGGGAAATCCACCACCTTCGGGTCCAGCTCACCGATGTTGGCCGAACCGGCGACGAAGCCATCGCGCATCATCAGCAGGCAGTAGATCGCCTCGTGCACGCTGGCCGCACCCAGTGAATGGCCGGACAGCGCCTTGGTCGAGGACAGCGGCGGCACCGCGTCGCCGAACACTTCGCGGATCGCGTTGAGCTCGGTGACGTCGCCCAGCGGGGTCGAGGTGCCGTGGGTGTTGAGATAGTCCAGCGGGCGATCGACGCCCTGCAGCGCCATCTTCATGCAGCGCACCGCGCCTTCACCGGACGGGGCGACCATGTCGGCGCCATCGGAGGTCACGCCATAGCCGATCAGCTCGGCGTGGATGTGCGCACCGCGCGCGACGGCGTGGTCGTAATCCTCCAGCACCAGCATGCCGCCGCCACCGGCGATGACGAAGCCGTCGCGGTCCTTGTCGTACGGGCGCGAGGCGCTGGCCGGGGTTTCGTTGAAGCTGGTCGACAGTGCGCCCATCGCGTCGAACATCACGCTCATCGACCAGTGCAGGTCTTCGCCACCACCGGCGAACATGATGTCCTGCGCACCGTGGCGGATCATGTCCGCGGCGGCGCCGATGCAGTGCGCCGAGGTGGCGCAGGCGGCCGACAGCGAGTAGCTGACGCCCTTGATCTGGTAGGCCGTGGCCAGGCAGGCCGAGACCGTCGAGCACATCGTGCGCGGCACCATGTACGGGCCGACCTTGCGTACGCCACGTTCGCGCAGCAGGTCGACCGCACCAATCTGCCACTCGCTGGAGCCGCCACCGGAACCGGCGATCAGGCCGGTACGCAGGTTGCTGACCTGCTCGGGGCTGAGCCCGGCGTCGGCGATGGCATCGCGCATGGAAAGGTAGGCGAAGGCTGCCGCATCGCTCATGAAGCGCTTCTGCTTGCGGTCGATCAATGCGTCCAGGTCGAGGTCGACACGGCCGCCAACCTGGCTGCGCAGCCCGGCATCGGCATGGTCGGCCAGCAGGGTGATGCCCGAGCGCCCTTCACGCAGCGCGGTCGAAACGGTATCCAGATCATTGCCGAGGCAGGACGTGATGCCCATGCCGGTGATGACAACGCGACGCATCAGAAGCTCCCGGTTTCAGTGAACAGGCCGACGCGCAGGTCGCGCGCGCTGTAGATTTCGCGGTCATCCACGTACATGCGGGCGTCCGACTGGGCCATCACCAGCTTGCGGTTGATGACCCGGCTGATGTCGATCTCGTAGCGCACGAGCTTGGCGTCCGGCAGTACCTGGCCGGTGAACTTTACCTCGCCGCAGCCCAGTGCGCGGCCCTTGCCGGGGGCACCCAGCCAGGTCAGGAAGAAGCCGGTCAGCTGCCACATGGCGTCCAGGCCCAGGCAGCCGGGCATCACCGGGTCGCCGATGAAGTGGCAGCCGAAGAACCACAGATCCGGGCGGATATCCAGCTCGGCGCGTACCATGCCCTTGCCGTGCGGTCCGCCGTCCTCGTGGATGTCGGTGATGCGGTCGAACATCAGCATCGGATCGTTGGGCAAACGGCCGGCAGCGGTGCCGAACAGTTCACCGCGTGCGCTGGCCAGCAGCTGTTCGCGGTTGAACGCGTGGAGACGGGTCATGAAGCACAATCCTGGAAGCGGGGAAACGGGAAACAAGCGCTCGAGGATGCCCGTGGAAACTGCCCCGATCAAACATTTCAACCGTACGCAACCGTAGTGTTTTCAAGGGAATACGCGCATCCTGTTGATGTGCAACGACCATACTTCGGCGTGTGGCCCGCCCGGCCCGCCCCCGCCCTTTCCGCCTGACATGACCCGACTGCGCAAGATCATCCACGTCGACATGGACGCGTTCTACGCGTCGGTGGAGCAGCGCGACGATCCGTCACTGCGGGGCAAGCCGGTGGTTGTGGCATGGCGTGGCGCGCGTTCGGTGGTGTGCGCGGCGTCCTACGAGGCGCGCGTGTTCGGCGTGCGCTCGGCGATGCCGGCCGTGCGTGCCGAGCGGCTGTGCCCGGATGCGATCTTCGTACCGCCGGACTTCGCACGTTACAAGGCGGTGTCACAGCAGGTGCGCGAGATCTTCCTGCGCCATACCGACCTGGTCGAGCCGTTGTCGCTGGACGAGGCCTACCTGGACGTGACCGAGCCGAAGAGCGGCATCGAACTGGCCACCGACATCGCCCGTACCATCCGCACCCAGATCCGCGAGGAAACCCGGCTGACTGCTTCAGCCGGGATCGCGCCGAACAAGTTCCTGGCCAAGATCGCCTCGGACTGGCGCAAGCCCGACGGCCAGTTCGTGATTCCACCGCAGCGGGTGGACGCCTTCCTGCTGCCACTGCCGGTGAACCGGGTACCCGGCGTCGGCAAGGTGATGGAAGGCAAGCTGGCCGCGCGCGGCATCGTCACCTGCGGCGACCTGCGGCAGTGGGCACTGATCGACCTGGAAGAGGCGTTCGGCAGTTTCGGCCGCAGCCTGTACAACCGCGCACGCGGCATCGACGAGCGCCCGGTGGAACCGGACCAGCAGGTGCAGTCGATCTCCTCGGAGGACACCTTCGCCGAGGACCTGCCGTTGGAAGACCTGGGCGAGGCGATCGTGCAGCTGGCGGAGAAGACCTGGAATGCCACGCGCAAGACCGAGCGCGTCGGCCACACCGTGGTGCTGAAGCTGAAGACCGCGCAGTTCCGCATCCTCACCCGCAGTTTCACCCCCGAGCGCCCGCCCGAGTCGATGGAAGAACTGCGCGACATCGCCTTGGCCCTGCGCGCCCGCGTCGACTTGCCGGCGGAGACCCGCTACCGGCTGGTGGGTGTCGGACTTGGTGGCTTCCGTGAAAAGGAGCCGGTGGTGCAGGGGGAGCTGTTCGAGCACGGATCGAGCGATTCTGCAGGCAATTGATCGTTCGCCAAACAGCGCTCCCACCCGCACGAACCTGTGGCGCTGACAGTAGTTTGGAGCGCCCCTAGGACTTCTTCAGTTCAATGGGGGCGGATAGAATGCGTCGCGCTTTCTGCTCCTCATCGACATGGGTTCTTTCGAAATCTGTGCTGGGCAGCTCCACAACAATCACACCGCGCTGTCCGTCGATCATGATTCCCTGATGCTTCGGGAAAAGTTCTGCCACCTTTCCCGACGTCACTATCTGCTTCAGTTGCGTCAGAGAGTGGGTTGCCCCGACCGTGAAGCGGTAGGTGATGGTGCCATGGACAGTGCTCACGGTTCGGGATGGCACTGGCTCGGTCCCGGTTAAACGGACCGTCACGATCATCGGATTCTCACTGAAGCTCTTGCCAGCGAAGCGATCAGGCATTCCTTCCAGAATACGCCCAAGCTCTTCCCCTGCCGCAATTCGAAGTCTGAGCCGCCTGTCGGCTTCTTGGGTGGACAATCCCTCATGCTGGGCAAAGGCCTGAACAACGGGGTCGGTGGAGGGCGTCACCTGTTGAGAGAACGCGGGGTGCGCGGCCAGTACAGTGATGGGCAGCAGGAGTTTGACCAACACACTCTTGATCTTCATCGTGAATTCTCCGTTCCATCGGTTTACTCACCTACGCAATCCATCGTACAGCGGTTGACGTTCAGGCTGGCTTTGGATGTTGAGGGTGCCGGCCAGCGGCCGGCACTACCGCAGGTGCAGGGCACAGCCCTGCAAAAGAAAACCCCCTACCTCAGGGCCACTGCATCTCGCCCTTGGCCACCTTCGCACTCAGCTCCAGCGATGCCACGCCGTCCAGCTTCGGGTAGCGCGCCTGCATCGCCTTCACCAGCGCCGCACTGTCCTTGGCCTTTGCCGTCTCGACATCGAACGCGCGGATGTAGTCCGCGGTGAAGCGCAACGCACTGGCATCCAGCGCCGCACCCGGCGCGTAATGCCCCGGCACCACCACCTTCGGCTTCAGCGCCTGCAGCCGCTGCAGGGTCTGCAGCCAGTCGGCATGTGACTTCGGCGTCTGCGTGTCGGCCATCCACACGTGCTCGCCCGCCACCACCGGAATGCCACCGACGATCGCGCGCAGTGACGGTACCCACAGCACCGTGCGGTCCGGCGTCGGCCCATCCAGGCCGATCAGCGGCAGGCGTTGGCCTTCCAGCTGCAGGGCGTCGCCGTCCAGTACCTGCGGCACCACGATGCGTGCCGGCACGTCGGCACCCATCTTCGGTCCCCAGTAGGCCAGCTTGCCGGCCTGGGTCTGCTGGATGTGGGCGACGGTCTGCGCGGTGGCGACGATGCGTGCCTGCGGGAACGCGTCCTGCAGCGTGGCCAGGCCGAAGTAGTAATCCGGATCGCCGTGGCTGATGTAGATCGTGGTCAGCTGCTTGCCGCTGGCGCGGATCAGCTCGACCAGCTTGCGCGCGTCGCTGGCACCAAACTGCGCATTGACCAGGATCGCGTCGTGGCGGCCTTCGATCAGCACCGAGGACACCGAGAACATCGCCTGCGGGCCGGGATGGAAAGTCTGCAGCTGCAGCTGGGATTTCGTCGCCGTGGCCGGCGCCGCGGTGGCCGGCGCGGCCAGCAGCGGCGCACTGGTGAAGGTGGCGGCCAGGGCGAGGGGAAGCAGCAGGGCAGCGGTACGCATCGGAATTCCTTGTGTAGAGCCGAGCCAATGCCCGGCTGCAGGTTCGCGTAGCGCCGGGCGTGGGCTCGGCGCTACAAGGGACGCACGTGGATCAATACGCCGCGGTGATGATCTGCTTCGGATACGCGTGCGCTTCCAGCTCGGCGACGAACGCCGCGCCGTAGTCGGCGTAGCTGATGCGGCTGTGGCCGCTGGCATCGGCCAGGAACGCCTTGGGCTGCACGCGGTACTGGCCGCGCTCTTCGCCCGGGCCGATCTCGGCGGCCGGCGAGAAGAAGGTCCAGTCCAGGTCATCCACCGCCTGCAGGCGGTTGAACGCCTCACGGTGGGCCAGTGCGTACGGCTTGTAGGCCTCCGGGAAGGTGGGGGTATCGACCAGCTGCACGCCGGGCGCGACTTCCAGGCTGCCGGCGCCACCGACCACGACCAGGCGCGGCACACCGGCCTTGCGTGCGGCGGCGGCCAGCTGTGCGGCGACCTCGCCGACGCGGCCGATGTCATCGCCCGGGCGCGGGCCGTAGGCGCTGGCCAGCACGTCGTGGCCGGCGATGGCGGCGACCAGCGCGTCCGGGTCATCCAGCGAGGCGATCACCGGATGGGCACCGGCCAGTTCAGCCGGAAGGTCCTGTGCGCTGCGCACGATGACGGTGAGTTCGTGGCCGCGGGCCAGCGCGTGGCGGGCGATCTGGCGGCCGATGTTGCCGGTGGAACCAACGAGGGCGATCTTCATGGCAGGACTCCGTGGGGCGGTTTGGGGTGGGAATGGGGCCACTCTAGGCCGCTGCAGTCGCTCGAAAAACAGCGTATAACGCGCTTGTTTGTTGCATGGATCGAGCATATGGACCGATTGACCGCCATGACCGTGTTCGTCGAGGTCGCCGAGCGCGGCAGCCTCACCGCCGCCGCCGAGGTGCTGGACATGTCGCGGGCGATGGTCAGCCGTTACCTGGCCGAGGTCGAGGGCTGGCTGGGTGCACGGCTGCTGCACCGGACCACGCGCCGGGTCAGCCTGACCGGTCCGGGCGAAGCGGCATTGGCGCGCTTCCGGCAGATGCTGGCAATCGGCGAAGAACTGCAGGGCGAGCTGGCCAGCGATGATCCCGAGCCACACGGCACGCTGCGCGTGACTGCCAGCGTCTCGTTCGGGCAGAGCCACCTGGCGCGGGCGGTGGCCGGCTTTGTTGCGCGTCATCCGGCGGCACGCATCGAACTGCTGCTGGTCGACCGCACGGTGAACCTGGTGGAGGAGCGGGTGGACCTGGCGGTGCGTATCGCGCGCCAGATTGACCCCAGCCTGATCGCACGGCGGCTGGCCACCTGCCGCTCGGTGCTGTGCGCGACGCCGTCCTACCTGCAGGCACGCGGCACGCCGACCGCTCCCGAGCACCTGGCCGCGCACAACTGCCTGACCCATCACTACGTCGGCAAGAGCCTGTGGCAGCTGCACCGCGACGGTCGTTCGCTGTCGGTGGCGGTAGGCGGCAACATCAGTGCCAACGAGGCCTCGCTGCTGCTGGAGGCGGTGCGCGCCGGTGCCGGCATCGCCATGCTGCCGACCTACCAGGTGGCGCCGCTGCTACGCAGTGGCGAGCTGATCGAACTGCTGCCCGGATTCAGTCTGGACGAACTCGGCATTCATGCCGTGTACGCATCACGGCGCCAGCAGCCCGCTATCATGCGCCGATTCCTGGACTACCTGGCCGAGTGTTTCGCCAGCCCGGCCTTCCAGGATCTGGATTGGCGCCCACCGGGCAAGGAGAACACATGAACCATGGACAGGCCTTGATCGACCACAACCGTGCTGCCTGGGACCGCCAGGCCAGCGAAGTGCGCGAATGGTCGCGCCCGGTGGAAAGTTCAACCATTGCCGCCGCGCGCGAAGGCCGCTGGCAGGTGCATCTGACCCCACGTGCGCTGCCACTGGATTGGCTGGGCGACGTGCGCGGCCGCCGCATCCTGTGCCTGGCCTCGGGCGGTGGCCAGCAGGCACCAGTGCTTGCGGCGGCCGGCGCCGACGTCACCGTGTTCGACCTGTCCGACGGGCAGCTGGAGCAGGACCGCCAGGTCGCTGCGCGCGATGGCCTGCAGCTGCGCACGGTGCAGGGCGACATGCGCGATCTGCACGTATTCGCCAACGACAGTTTCGATGTGGTGTTCCACCCGATCTCGAACCTGTATGTGCCTGATGTGCGCCCGGTGTGGACCGAATGCCGCCGTGTGCTGGCACGCGACGGGATGCTGATGGCGAGCTTCTACAACCCGGTGCTGTTCGTCGGTGCGCGTGATCCGCAGCTGGATGCACAGGGTCTGATCCGGCCGCAGTACGCCATTCCCTATTCGGACCTGGAAGACCTCGCGCCGGCCGAGCGCGAGGCAAAGCTGGCCCGCGGCGATGCGCTGACCTTCGGCCACAGCCTGACCGAACTGATCGGTGGGCAGCTGGATGCCGGCTTCGTCATCGACCGCTTCATGGAAGACTGGCAGCCGCAGCCGCGCTTCCTGATCGACCGCTATCTGCCCACCTTCCTCGCCACCCGCGCACGCAGGATCGGCTGAGGCGCAGCGGCAGGAGGATCTGCGGAAAAAGCGGCGGCGTACAATGGACGGCCCCACGTTCCCTAGGTGCCGTCCCTTGTCGTATCCCTATCCGCTGGTCGTGTTCGACCTCGATGGCACGCTGGTCGACAGCGCGGCTGATATCGCTGAAGCGCTGAACCGCACGCTGGAGGACATCGGTGTAGCACGCGTGCCGGAAGCCACGGTGCTGGGCTGGATCGGCGATGGCGTGCGCCGCCTGGTCGAGCAGGCCGTGCATGCCGCCGATCGCGAGGTCGACCTGGCCGAAGTGATGCCGGTGTTCATGGTGCACTACCGTGAGTGCCTGCTGCGCAGCCCGCGCTTGTTCGATGGCGTGGCCGATGCGCTGACGCAGCTGCGTGCACGCCATGTGCCGCTGGCGATCTGCACCAACAAGCCCGAAGCGCTGGTGCCGCCGCTGCTGCAGCACCTGGGCATCGGTGATGCGTTCGCGCTGGTGCTGGGTGGTGATTCGCTGCCGCAGCGCAAGCCCAGCGGTGAGCCGCTGCGGCATATCGCTGCGCACTTCGGGCTGCCGGCCGATGCCTGCCTGATGGTGGGTGATTCGCTGACCGACTACCGCGCCGCCGAAGATGCAGGGATGCCGATCGCGCTGGTGCGTTACGGCTACCCGCGTGGCCTGGACCTGGCCACCGCAGAGGCGGTGGCAGTGATTGACGACCTGCGTGAGCTGCCGGGGTTGGCCGCGGGCGTTCGGGTGTAGAGCCGAACCCACGCTCGGCTCTACAGTAGATCGACGCCATGCGTCGATGGCATCCGGCGGCGCCGGGCGATGCCCGGCGCGCTCTTTCACTTCGGCTGGTAACGCACGCTCAGCTGGTACTCGCGGCCGGGCTGGTTGAACCACGCCACCGTCTCGTAGCGGCGATCGAATACGTTGGCGGCACGTGCCAGCAGCGACCACTCCGGCGTCAGCGCGTACTCGGCGCGCAGGTCCAGCGTGCCGTAGCCGCCGACCTTCACCGCGTTGGCGGCATCGTCATAGCGCTTGCCCGCACCCTGCACAGTCAGGCCGGCGCGGAAATCGCCGAAGCGGCGGTCGACGTCCAGGCGTGCGGTCTGCTGTGCACGGCGCGGCAGCCAGTTGTCGAACTGGGTGCTGCCATGGGTGCGGTTGCGCGGGTCGGTGTAGCTCAGCTGCGCGTTGATGTCGAAGCCGGCCAACAGCACGCCACCGGTCAGCTCGGCACCACGGATGCGCGCCTTCTCCACCTGCTGCATTTTCATCGTGGACGCATCGTAGGTGATCAGGTCATCGATGCGGGTCTCGTACACATCCAGGCCCCAATGCCAGCCCTGGCCCTGCTGCGAAACACCGAGGTTGGCGCTCTTGGACTTCTCCGGTTTCAACGTCGGCACGCCGCTCCACGGGTCGTACAGGTCGCTGAAGGTCGGCGCCTTGAACGCGGTGCCGTAGCTGGCGTTGAGGCGCAGGCCGTGGTCCAGCTGCATCGCCCAGCCGAGACTGCCGGTGGCGTGGTTGCCGAACTGCTGGTTGTCGTCGTTGCGTGCGCTGGCCTGCAGCTGGTGGCGGCCGAAGCGGCCCTGGTACTGCACGAACACACCGGTGTTGCGGCGGCTGTCGACGAGGTAGCCCGCGCTGCTGCCATCCAGGTTGTCTTCGCTCCAGTCCACGCCGGTGCTCAGCAGCTGGCCTTCGGCCAAGGTGAAGTCACCCTGCAGCGAGGCGCTGTCGCGGTGGGTCTGTGCGCTGCCGCGTGCGCCGAAGTCGCCGAAGTTGTCCGACTCGTTGTCGCTGCGGCCGACGTTGGCGGTGAACGCCAGGCGCTCGGACGGGGTGTAGCGCACCTTGCCGGCCAGCACCTGCTGGCGGGTCTCGGAGTAGTTGTAATAGCCGTCGTAGTGGTTCTTGCCGTCGGCGCGCAGCGCGCTGCCTTCCACGGTCCACTGGTCGTTGAAGGTGTAGCCGCCACGCAGGCTCTTGGACAGGTTGCGGTAGCCGTCGCGGTCGGGTTCATCGGCGAAGCAGCCGGCGAACAGCGTCGCCGAGCCACGGCAGGCATCGATGCCATCGGAATGCTGGTAGGCGATGTCGGCGCCGAACCAGCCGCGTTCGGTGCCACCACCGATGCCGCCGCTGGCTTCGCGCAGGCCGTTGCTGCCGCCACCGAGCTGGAAGTGCGGAGCAAAATCGCCCTGGTTGCGGCGGGTGAAGATCTGGATCACGCCACCGATGGCGTCGGCGCCGTACAGGCTGGACTGCGGGCCACGCACGATTTCCACGCGTTCGATCTGCGCCAGCGGCAGGTCCTGGTACATGGCCAGGCCGAGGTCGGCACTGTTGATGCGCACGCCATCGACCAGCACCACGGTGTGGCCCGAGTTGGTGCCGCGCAGGAACAGCGAGCTCTGCTTGCCGAGGCCGCCGGCATTGGTCAGGTTGATGCCGGCACGGCCGCGCAGCAGCTCCTGCAGCGAGGTGGCCTGGCTGGATTCGATCTGCGCGCGGTCGATCACCTGCGCCGGCGCGATGCTGTCCTGCAGGGCGATCGGGGTGCGGGTGGCGGTGACCAGGATCTGGTCGAGCGCGGTGGTGTCATCGGCGGCCTGGGCCAGCGCGGGCAGGGCGGCCAGCACGGCCAGGGACAGTATTCGGGACTGCAGCTTCATGGGGGACTCCAGGTGCCACGCACGCCCGCGTGGCGAAGGGGAGGAGCCGCGAAGGCGGGCATGCGCCGACGCCGCAGCGCAGGCTGCGGTCATCCAGCGCCATGCCCACCGCATCGCGACCTGAGGCTTCCTGGCCGGTCTCCGGGCTTGCCGCCGGGTGGCGCGAGGCCACCGTCCAGGCGCCTTCCCATGCCTGCGGCACAGTGGCGTTGTTGCCTGGAACTGACGTGCTTACCGTTGCGGGGGCAGCGCCGGCCTGGCGTGGCATCACGCGTCACCGGCTTCCCGTTTCAACCTGCCGGCCGTGGCCGCAGGTCACCTGGAAGTGCGCGCAGTCTACGGCATCACAGGCGGCCCGTAGCGTCGAGCCTGCTCGACTGCCTTTGCTGTGCCCTTAGAATGGTCCCTCGATCCCGTGGTGCCGTTGCCGATGTCCGCCCGTTTTCCGCTGTTCCCGCGTTGCCTGTACAGGACGCACGCATGATCCTCGACCTGGTCCGCCACGCCGGCAACGGTCGCGATGAGTTCCTCGATGGCCGCAGCGATCCACCGCAGCTGGCCCGCCTGCCGCAGGAACTGGTCGATGCCTACGCCGCGCAGCCGTGGGAGCGGGTGATCAGTTCGCCACGGCTCCGCTCGCTGCACACGGCGATGGCCCTGGCTACCCCGCGTGGGCTGGACGTGGAAGCGGACGAGGAATGGGAAGAGCTGGATTTCGGCGATTGGGACGGGCAGTCGCTGTTCGACCTGCCGGAGGACGCACTGGCGGCCTTCCATGCCGATCCGCATGCATTCCCGCCGCCGAACGGTGAAAGCTGGGGCCACTTCGAGCGGCGCATCGCGCGCGCGCTGGATCGCCTGCTCGATGATGATGATCCGGTGCCGACGCTGGTGGTCAGTCATGGCGGCCCGCTGCGCATGGTGCTGTCGCAGGTCTGTGGCCTGCCGATGTCGCTGTGCTGGGCATTGCGCATCGACCACGGCACCCGTCTGCGGGTGTGGCTGGAGCGCGGCGAGGTCGGGCTGGTGGGCGAGCTGCTGGAGCTGCAGCAGCCCTGACCCGACGGTAGTGCCGGCCGCTGGCCGGCATGCCCAGGAACGCGGGGGCCTCAATCCTCGTCGGTGTGCTCGGCCACGCTGTCTTCCGCGTCATCGTCGGCATCGAAACGCTGCTCATGCACCGGGCCCGAAGCGGGGCCGGCCGCCTTCAGAGGGTGCGCGGCGATGCGTGCTTCGTAATCCTGCACCAGAGCCTCACGCTGCGGCTCGCTCAGTTCCTGCCAGTGGCAGTCCAGCAGCGCGCCTTCCAGCGAGTACAACAGGTTCAGGCTGGGCTTGAAGCCCGCGCGCTTGACCTTGACGAAGGCGCCGACCGCGCCGATCGCAACCAGGTCCTCGCGGCTGCGCAGGCCGACCTGGCGCAGCCAGGCTGCACTCTTGGGGCCGATGTTGCGCAGCTTCGGCGCGCTCATCCAAGTGCCTCGACGAACACGCGGGCGATGGCTTCCAGGCCGGCCTGGTCGTCGGCGTCGAAGCGGCCGACCTTCGGGCTGTCGATGTCGAATACGCCGATCAGTTCATCGCCGCGCAGCAGCGGCACCACCAGTTCCGAACGCGAGGCCGAATCGCAAGCGATATGGCCGGGGAAGGCATCGACGTCGTCCACGCGCTGGGTCACGCGCTGGCTGGCGGCGGCACCGCACACGCCCTTGTCCAGCGGGATGCGCACGCAGGCCGGCAGGCCCTGGAACGGGCCGACCACCAGCTCCTTGCCGTCATACAGGTAGAAGCCCACCCAGTTCAGGTCGGGCAGGGCGTGGTAGACCAGTGCGGAGAGGTTGGCCGCGTTGGCGATGCGGTCGGACTCGGCGTAGACCAGGCCACGGGCCTGTTCCAGCAGCTGGGCGTATTGTTCCGGCTTGCTGCCGGTGAGCGAGGCATTGGCGAACATGCCCGCAGTCTAGCAAGCACGCCGGGCCGGCGATAATGCACGCTCTGTCGTCCCGTTGGAGCCCATCGATGCCATTGCCCGCTACGCTGCCGCCCGCCCTGTTCGTCACCGGCACCGATACCGAGATCGGCAAGACCGCGGCCAGCACCGCGCTGCTGCATGCGCTGCGCCGGCGTGGCCTGCGCGCGGTGGGCATGAAGCCGGTGGCCAGCGGCAGTGAGGATCTGGGACAGGGCCTTCGCAACGAGGACGCACTGGCGCTGCAGGCGGCCAGCTGGCCGGTGCCGGACTATGCCGATCTGAATCCGTACGCGTTGCGGCAGCCGCTGGCACCGGAACTGGCCGCTGCCGAGGACGGCGTGCAGGTGGAGCTGGCACCGATCGTGGCCGCGTTCGCGCGGCTGCGCGCGCAGGCCGATGTCGTGGTGGTGGAGGGCGTTGGCGGCTGGTTGGCGCCGGTCTCGGCCACGCTGGACCAGCTGGACCTGGTACGTGCACTGCGGCTGCCGGTGCTGCTGGTGGTGGGCATGCGGCTGGGCTGCGTCAACCACGCACGGCTGACTGCGCAGTCGCTGCAGGCCAGTGGCGTGGAGTGCCTGGGCTGGATCGGCAACCACATCGACCCGGCGATGCAGCGCCAGGACGAGAACATCGCCACGTTGCAGCAGCGCCTGCCGATGCCGTGCTGGGGACGGCTGCCGCATCTGCCGGGTGCGAAAGGCGAAGCGCTGTCGGCGCATCTGCTCGATTGATCCTGGGTAGTGCCGGCCGCTGGCCGGCAACTGCATCCACCCGGCGCTCCCAGGATTGCCGGCCAGCGGCCGGCACTACCGTGCTGCAGCCGCCAGCTCCCGCGCGATCGCACCCAGCCGCTCCACCGCGCCGATGAAGCGCGCATCCAGCGTCTGGCAGCACGACAGCCGCAGGCAGTGGCGGTAGCGCGCGCCACGTGAATACACCTGGCCGGGCATGAACACGATGTCCTCCTGCAATGCACGCTCGAACAGCTCGCGTGTATCCACGCCGGGCAGTTCCAGCCACAGCAGGAAGCCGCCCTGCGGTTCGGTGGCGCGGGTGCCTATCGGGAAGTGTTCGGCCACCAGCTGGCGCAGCCGTCCCACCTGTTCGCGATACAGCCGGCGCATGCGGTGCAGGTGGTGCTCGTAGCTGCCGGCTTCCAGATACGCCGCCACTGCATCGCCGAGCAGTTGAGGCTCGCCACCGGTGGACTGGAATTTCAGCAGCGCGATGCGCTCGGCGAAGCGGCCGCCATCCAGCCAGCCGATGCGGTAGTCCGGTGCCAGTGTCTTCGAGAAACCTCCGACCACCATCACCCAGCCGTCGCGATCGAAGGCTTTCAGCAACGGCGCCGGCGGTTCGCAGAACTGCAGCTCGGCGTACACCGCATCCTCGATCAGCGGCAGTTGCCGTGCGTTGACCAGCTCGGCCAGGCGCTGCTTGGCGGCGGTCGGCATGGTGCAGCCCAGCGGGTTGTGCACGGTCGGCATCACCACCAGTGCGGCCAGCGGCGTGTGTTCCAGCAGCGCATCCAGCGCATCCACATCCAGCCCGTGCTGCGGATGGGTGGGCAGCTCGATGGCCTGCAGGCCGAGGTTGGCCAGCAGGGGGTACAGGTTGAAGTAGGATGGCGCCTCGATGCCTACCGCATCACCGGGCTGGGTGACCGCGCGCAGCGCCAGCTGCAGGGCCTCCATCGCACCATGGGTCAGCAGCAGGCGTTCGCTGTGGGTATGCAGGCCCATGCGTGGCCCGCGCCGCACGATCTGCGCCAGCAGCCGTGGCGAGCCGTTGGGGCGCGCGTAGGTCTCCACCGTCTGCTGGCCGTGGCGCAGCACCTGCGCGGTATGCCGGGCCAGCTGCGCGCCCGGATAGAACTGGCGCCCGCGCGGACCGGCAAAGGCCAGGTCGATCACACCGGGGCGGCGCTGTGCTTCCAGCACGCGCGCCATCAGCACCTGCTGCAGTGGTGCGGTGGGTGCGGACGGGGTATCACGCAGCGAACGCTCCGGCACCGACAATCGCGGCGCCACCTCGAAGCCGGCCTTGGGCCGCGGAATGACCAGGCCGGCGTCCTCCAGCTGGCGATAGGCGGCAATCACCGTGTTCAGGCTGAGCCTGCGCTGCAGGGCCATCTGCCGCAGCGAAGGCAGGCGGCTGCCGACCGGAAGGCGTCCGCCGTGGATGGCCTCGGCCAGTTCGTCGGACAGCCGTTGGTAGCGGGGTGGGATCATCGCGCTCTGGTCATCTGTATCCATCGAATTTCCCGCCATCTGGTGCTGTACCCATGATGATGGCGAGCCTAGCATGTCGTTGTCGGCCGGGCCTGATCGGGGCACGGCCGATACTTCCCAAGCGCACGGCTGGATGGCCGTGCGTCTTTTTTCCAGGTAGTGCCGGCCGCTGGCCGGCAATCCCCAGATCCGGAACGGCGCGGTTGCCGGCCAACGGCCGGCACCACCCGGGCGTCAGCGCATCGGCACCAGCGCCGCGTC
The DNA here is from genome assembly GCF_056480025.1 of Stenotrophomonas sp. 109824_Sma. Taxonomy (NCBI): domain Bacteria; kingdom Pseudomonadati; phylum Pseudomonadota; class Gammaproteobacteria; order Lysobacterales; family Lysobacteraceae; genus Stenotrophomonas; species Stenotrophomonas sp. 109824_Sma. Next base: position 579,890 of record NZ_CM151078.1, read on the forward strand.
GCGCCGGTACAGTGCCGGGAACTGCTTGCCCAGTGCGGTCAGCTTCGGTGCGTCGTAGTAGCGGATGTAGGCCGCCTGCGGGTAATTGGTCATGTAGTTCTGGTGGTAGCTCTCGGCCGGGTAGAAGCGCTGGCCGCTGACCAGCTGGGTGACGATCGGCGCGCGGTAGCTGCCGGCCTGGCCGAGCTGGGCGATGTAGGCGCGGCTGGCAGCCTGCTGGCGTGCGTCGTCACTGAAGATCGCCGAGCGGTACTGGCTGCCGTGGTCCGGGCCCTGTCGATCGAGCTGGGTCGGGTCGTGCACCACCGAGAAGAACACCTGCATCAGCTGGCCATAGCTGACCTGGCGCGGGTCATAGTCGACCTTCACGGCTTCGGCATGACCGGTCTGGCCACTGCTGACGCGCTCATAGCGCGCGTTGGCCGCGCTGCCGCCGATGTAGCCGGATACCGCATTGCTCACGCCCTTGACGTGCTGGAACACGCCCTGCACGCCCCAGAAGCAACCGCCGGCGAACACCACGCTGGCATGGGTGGCGTCATCGCGGAACGCGGCGTCGCCGCTGGGCGCCGGTAGTGCCTTGGCCTGCGCGCTGGCCTCGACCGGTGCCGCGACCGCGCTGTGGTCGACCAGCAGCACGCCGGTGATCAATGCGGCAGCCACCAATCCGGCGACCCCGGCGGCGATGCCCTGTTCAAAGGAGAGTTTCATCATGTCCTCCCGGTTCAACCGAAGGTGAAGGCATAGGCCTGCACGCCCGCGTCGAGGAATTCGATCTCGAAGCGGTGCGGGCCGACCGTGCCGCGCTGGCGGACCAGCTGGTACAGGCGGTGCTCGTCGACCACGCCGCTGCCATCGGTGCCGACATCACTGCCGGCATCGGCGGCGGGCAGCGGCTTGCCGTCAAGCCAGACGCGGAAGCGCACTGGCTTGCCGTCCTCGCTCGGTGCCAGCACCAGGTGCAGGTCGCGTGCGTGGAACTGGAAGGCGATGCGGCCACCGGCCTGGTGCAGCTGTGCGGCCTCGTCGGTGACGGTCCAGCGCCCGGACAGTCCCCATTGGTTCAACGCCAGGGTGGCCGGCAGCGTGTAGTCGAACGCGGCGTCGCTGCGCTGCCCGCCGGGCGAGGCGAACTGCTCGGCGCGGGCGTGGCCCAGGTAGGTTTCCGGCGAACGCAGGTTGCCCATGTCGGCCTGCACGGCCACGCCCTTCAGGTCGGCGGCAGCGGGATCGGCCGGTGGCGGCAGATTCGTCTGCCCGGCTTCGGCCAGCAGGCGACGGATCATCTGTTCCGAGCGCGCATAGTTGCCCTCGCCGAACTGGTGGCCGCGGATGTTGCCCTGCGCGTCGACGAAGTATTGTGCCGGCCAGTAGCGGTTGTTGAAGGCGCGCCAGATCGTGTACTGGTTGTCGAGCGCCACCGGGTACTCGACCTTCAGCTGCTGCACCGCCTTCATCACGTTGCGTGGGTCGCGCTCGAAGGCGAACTCCGGCGTGTGCACGCCGACCACCACCAGGCCGTGGTCGCGGTAGCGTCGCTCCCATTCGTGCACGAACGGCATCGCGCGCAGGCAGTTGATGCAGGAATAAGTCCAGAAATCGACCAGCACCACCTTGCCGCGCAGCTGCTGTGCACTCAGCGGCGGGCTGTTGAGCCAGCCAGTGGCGCCGTCCAGCGCGGGCAGGGTGCCCTCCACCGGCAGCGGTCCATCGGCACCGGCATTGGCGCCAGCCATCATCATCATCGGCGGTGCCGCCGGCTGCGCGCCGGGTACCGCATCCAGCAGGCTTTGCTCGATTCGCGCGGTGCTGACCGTGGACAAGCGGGTCAGCAGGCCGGTATCCCAGCCGAGGCCGATCGCCACCACGGCCAGCAGCGCGGCCACACCCAGTACCTTGCGCAGGACATCGCCGAGGCCGAGCCGCGCCTGCATCGCGCGGAACACGCGGCCGCCGATCCATACCGCCAGCGCCAGTGCGGTGATCGCACCCAGCGCATAGGCCAGCAGCAGCGCAGTGGTGCCGACGCTGGCGCCATGCAGGGCGGCGCCGGTCAGCACCAGGCCAAGGATCGGCCCGGCGCACGGTGCCCACAGCAGACCCGTGGCGATGCCGATCAGCAGCGAGGTCCACGCGCCGCCGTGCCCCGCGGCATCCGCCGCATCGGCGCGTGCGCTCAGGCGGGCACCCACGCGCTGGAACGGTGCCAGCAGGTGGTCGGCCAGCCGTGGCCAGAGCAGGGCGATCGCGAACAGCGCCATCAGCAGCAGGGCGATCCAGCGTCCCACCTGGTTGGCCTGCGCCACCCATTGGCTGCCCACCGCGGCCAGGCTGGCGACCACGGTGAAGGTGAGCGCCATGCCCAGCAGCAGCGGCAGCGTGCTGCGCAGGAACGGACGGTCGGCACGCGCGAACACGAACGGCAGCACCGGCAGGATGCAGGGGCTGAGCAGGGTCAGTGCGCCCCCGAGGTAGGCAAGCAGCAACAGCAGCATGGTCAGGCTCCGGAAGCAGTGGAAGAACCGACCGGTACCCGCCAGCCGTCGGCAGTGCCATCAGTGGCACCGGGAACGAACACCATCGCCGCACCGTTCATGCAGTAGCGCAGCCCGGTCGGGCGTGGCCCATCGTTGAACACATGGCCGAGATGGCCGCCGCAGCGGCGGCAATGCACCTCCACCCGCAGCATCCCGAAGGTGACGTCGCGGTCTTCGCCGATGGCGTTGTGCAGCGGCGCCCAGAAGCTGGGCCAGCCGGTGCCGCTCTCGAACTTGGTGGAGGAGGAGAACAGCGGCAGTGCACAGCCGGCGCAGGCAAAGGTGCCCTGCCGGTGTTCCTTGTTGAGCGGGCTGCTCCACGGCCGTTCGGTGGCCTGCTGGCGCAGCACCGCGTACTGCGCCGGGGTCAGGCGCTGGCGCCACTCGGCATCACTGTGCATGACCTCGAACTGTCGCGACGGACGCGCTTCGGCGGCGGCCGGGGCGGCGCGGCTGCACGCCCCCAGGCCGAGCAGCCCGGCGGCGGTGGCAACACCGCCCAGGCCCAGCAGATGGCGGCGGGAGAGGGACATGGCGGACTCCGGGAAGGGGCGACGGGGCCATGCTGCGCCCGCCCGGGTCAACGAATCCTCACGCAGGATTCAATTTTTCGTGAGGTATCGGCGGCCGTCCCGCGCCACAATGCAGCCAGCCTCCCCACTGGCCCCGAGCTGCCGATGTCCACCAAACGCGTGCTGATCGTTGAAGACGATGCCCACATCGCCGACCTGCTGCGCATGCATCTGGGCGATGAGGGTTACGACGTCGCCCATGCCGCCAGCGGCGATGCCGGCCTGCGCCTGCTCGAGCAGGACGGCCCGTGGGATGCGCTGGTGCTGGACGTGATGCTGCCCGGCGTGGATGGGCTGCAGGTGTGCCAGCGTGCACGCGCGATGGCGCGCTATGTACCGATCATCATCATCAGCGCGCGCGGCAGCGAAACGCAGCGCATCGTCGGCCTGGAACTGGGCGCGGACGATTACCTGGCAAAACCCTTCTCGATGCCGGAACTGGTGGCACGGGTGCGCGCGCTGCTGCGACGCGCCGAGGCGATGGCGCAGAGCGCACGCATCGATGCCGGCGCGATCGAGCTGGGTGGGCTGCAGCTCGATCCGGTCGCGCGCACGGCCTCGGTGGATGGCAACGCGCTGGAGCTGACCCCGCGCGAGTTCGATCTGCTGTTGTTCTTCGCCCGTCATCCGGACCAGGTGTTCGCGCGCATGGAACTGCTCAACCAGGTCTGGGGCTACCAGCACGATGGCTACGAGCACACGGTCAACACCCACATCAACCGCCTGCGCAGCAAGATCGAACCCGACCCGGCCAACCCACGGCGGCTGCTGACGGTGTGGGGCCGCGGCTACAAGCTGGTCGACCCGGCCGGGGCGGCGGCATGATCAAGCCCAACCTGTGGCAGAAGCTGGCGGTGGTGACCGCCGCGCTGATGCTGATGTGCTGCATGGCGCTGCTGGCGCTGCAGATGCGCGCCAATACCCGCCATGAGCAGGAAGTGGTGCAGCGGCTGTCGCTGGGCCTGGCCGAGCACATCGCCCAGCGCAGCGAACTGATGGACACCAGCGGCATGCGCGATGCCGCGGTGCGCGCTTTGTTCGGCCAGCTGATGGCGGTCAACCCCAGCGTCGAGGTCTACCTGCTGGACGACCAGGGCCGCATCCTCGGTCACGATGCGCCCAGTGGCCATCTGGTGCGCAACAAGGTGGACGTAGCACCGCTGCGCCGCCTGCTGTCGGGTGCGCCACTGCCGATCCTCGGCGATGACCCGCGCAGCGCGGACGGCCGCAAGGTGTTCAGCGCCGCACCATTGATCGTGCAGGGCCGGCCGGCCGGCTATGTATACGTGGTGCTGGTCGGCGAGCACCGGCAGATGCTCGCCGATGATCTTGCCGCCGGCAGCCAGTGGAACACCACGCTGTGGTCGGTGGTGCTGGTCGGCGGCCTCGGCCTGTTTGCCGGGCTGGTGGCGTTCTACTGGGTGACGCGCCCGCTGCGGCGGCTGACCCGGCGGATCCAGGCCTTCGACATCGATGCGCCGACACCGTTGCCGCCACCCGAGCCGCTACGCCCCGGTGAGCGCGACGAACTGGTGATCCTCGAACATGCGCACGCGCAGATGGCGCAGCGGCTGGGCGAGCAGTGGCAGCAGCTGCGCCAGCAGGACCTGCAGCGCCGCGAGCTGGTCGCCAACATCTCGCACGACCTGCGCACGCCGTTGTCGTCGCTGCACGGCTACCTGGAAACGCTGGCGTTGAAGGACGCTACGCTGTCACCGGACGAGCGCCGACGCTATCTCGGCATTGCGCTGGCGCAGAGCGCCAAGGTCGGCCGGCTGGCGCGCGCGCTGTTCGAGCTGGCGCGGCTGGAACACGGCGAAGTGCGGCTGGAGTGGGAGGTGTTCGCGCTGCCGGAGCTGCTGCAGGACGTGCTGCAGAAGTTCGAACTGGCGGCACAGGCGCGCGGCCAGCAGCTGCACGCGGCGTTTCCGCCCGGCCTGCCGCTGGTCCGCGCCGACCTGGGCTTGGTCGAGCGGGTACTGACCAATCTGCTCGACAACGCGCTGCGGCATGCGCCCGAGGGTGGCCAGATCGAGGTGCGCCTGCGCGCGACCCCCGACAGCGTGGAGGTCAGCGTTGCCGATGATGGCCCCGGGGTGGCCCCGGGGCTGCGTACCCAGCTGTTCCAGGCACCGGCCGCGCTCGGCGCGCGGCGTGGCGACAACGGCGGATTGGGCCTGTTGATCGTGCAACGCATCGTGCAGTTGCATGGCCGCCGTATCGAACTGCGCGACAGCGAACGAGGCGCGCTGTTCGTATTTGCCCTGCCGCGCGCGGAACCGGCGGTCTAGCAGGCCGCCTCGCCCTCCACGACACCACCGGTTTCCAGCGGCAGGTGCAGGCGGATACAGGCACCGCCCAACTCCGAATCGGTCACCTCGACGTGGCCACCATGCTTGTCGGCGACCACCTGCACCAGCGCCAGGCCAAGGCCGAAACCGGGGCTGCCCGGGTCCAGCCGGACATAGGGCTGCAGTACCTGGCCGCGCAGTTCCGGCGCGATGCCGGGGCCGTCGTCCTCCACCTGCACGCACAGCCAGCCGTCATTGACCGTGCTGGCAATACGGATCTGCCGGCGTGCGTAACGCAGTGCATTGCCGAGCAGGTTGCGCAGCGCCAGCTCCAGCATGTGCCGGTTGACGTTGACCAGGCCCACCGGCGACAGCACCTGTTGCACCGGCATCGGCAACGGTGCGAACTGGGCCACCACGCCGCGCACCAGCGCCGCCAGCTGCAGGCGCTGGCGGGTCAGCTGATGGCAGCGGCCCAGTGCGGCGTATTCGACGCCGGCATCGGTCAGGTGCTGCAGCCGATCGACATCGGTGCGCAGCCCGCCCAGCGCATCGCGCTGCACATCGTCGAGCGCGGTGTCTTCCAGGTCGGCCAGGCCGAAACGCATCCGTGCCAACGGCGTGCGCACCTCGTGCGCCACCGCCTGGGCCAGCACGCGCTGGCTTTCCAGCAGCTGCTGCAGCTGCTCGGCCATGTGGTTGAAGGCGTTGGCCAACGGCCGCACCAGCGCGGTACCGGCGCGCGGCGCGCGGGTATCCAGCTGGCCGTCGCGCATCTGCCGCGCCGCCTGGGCCAGCTGCGAGACGTCGCGCCACAGCCGGTAGACCATCACGTACATCGGCAGTGCCACCGCCACCATCAGGATCAGCAGCAGGATCGCCACGCCGGACACTTCGCTGTCCTGCCAGCCTTCATCCGGCAGCGCTTCGTCCAACGGGCCCAGCATCACGGCGTAGTCGCTGTCGCCGATCCGCTGCAGGCTGCGCATGTGCTCCAGGTCGATCTGCACGCGGCCGTTGTTGAACGGCGGGCGCTGGCTGGCCGGCAGCTCCTTCACCGCCTCGGCCAGCGGCACCATGCGCAGCGCGTAGGCGAAATCGGCGTCGAGTTCGCGCGCCAGTGCCGGCCACTGCTCGCGCGGAGTTTCGGCGAAGCGGTGCTGCAGCAGCGCATGGGTGCCGCGCATCTCGGCCTGCAGACCGGCTTCCGTGCGGTCTTCCAGCAAGGCGTCCCAGGCCCACAGGCCCAGCACGATCAACAACAGGTGGGCGACCAGGAAACCGATGCCGTAGCGCAGGAAGTGGAAGGCGTGGCCGCGCATCGCCGAAGGCGTGCGCTTCATCCCCATGCCGAGCGGCTGAACAGGTAGCCGCGGCCACGGACGGTCTTGATCCGTTCCGGCTGCTCGGGGTTGTCGCCCAGCTTGCGGCGCAGGCGCGAGATGCGGGCGTCGATCGAACGGTCCAGGCCGTCGAAGGCGATGCCACGCAGGCCGCGCAGCAGCGCGTCGCGGTCCAGGATCTGGCCGGCGTTGCTGGCCAGCAGGAACAGCAGGTCGAACTCGGCGGTGGTCAGCTCCAGCAGGCCGCCCTGCAGGTGCACGTTACGGGTGGACGGGTCGATGTTCAGCTCGCCGAAGCGCAGGCTGCCGTCACGCGGCTCGACCCGGCGATGGCGGCGCAGGTGGGCACGCAGCCGGGCCAGCAGCACCCGCGGTTCGATGGGTTTGCCGATGTAATCGTCGGCCCCCAGTTCCAGGCCCAGCACCTGGTCGATGTTGTCGGTGCGGGCGGTCAGCACGCAGATGATGCCGTCATAGTGGGGCCGGATCTGCCGACACACTTCGAAACCATCCTGGTCGGGCAGGCCGACATCGAGCAGCACCAGGGCCGGCTTTTCGGCCAGGATCCGGGCCACTGCGCGCTCGCCGCTGCGCTCGTGGGCCACCTGGTAGCCATGCCGTTGCAGGTAGTCGCTGACCATCGTTCCCAGGCGGGCATCGTCTTCGACCAGTACGATATCCAGCATTTCCAAGGCCTCCGTGGGCGCAAACGTACCGCCACGGCACGAGCGCGGCGATGCTATCCCAGCCTTCGGGCCGCCCGGGTCCCGGGGGCGGGCGCCATTCAGCCGGGGTTGCTGGCGCACGGGCCGGGTCTCAGTCCCGGCAACAACTTGGCGTCCAGCATAGCCTGTTGCTGTTACAAAACGTTACCTTCGTGATACGGCTGGTGACGATCGCTGACAGCAAAGCGACTGACGCCGCGCAGCCCGGGGCCGAGCATGGAGTCTCCTCCGCTCCGCGTGCCGTCCCCATGTCGCCCGCCGCCCCCTGTCTGCCGAACCCGTCCCGCCACTGCCAGTGCGGAGGCTTCCGATGAGCGGCGTGGTCGGGGCCTGGCTGCCGCCCGCCGAAGACGAGCAGCTGCTGCAGCAGCTGGCCCCGATGCTGCGCGCCCTGCAGCAGCGTGGGCGTGGCCGCATCGGCTACTGGACCGACGCCGAGGCCGGCCTCGCGCTGGGCCATTGCCGGGCGCCGACCGATACGCCGCTGCAGCCGCTGAGCTCGGACTGTGGCCGTTACGTGCTGTGCCTGGACGGTCGCCTGTACAACCGCAGCGACCTGCAGGCGCAGCTGCGTGATCTGCCGCGCAGCTGCAGCGATGCGCGGCTGCTGCTGCAGGCGATCGTCGAATGGGGCGTGCAGCGGGCACTGTCCCGTATCGAAGGTGCGTTCGGCTTCAGTGTCTGGGACCGCGAGTCGCGCGTGCTGTGGCTGGCCCGTGATCCGGTGGGCGAGCGTCCACTGTATTACGGCTGGTACCAGGGCCAGTTCCTGTTCGCCTCCGAGTTGAAGGCGCTGCAGGCCTTCGCCGGTTTCGCGCCGAGCATCGACCAGGATGCGCTGAGCCTGCTGCTGCGCCATGACTATGTGCCGGCGCCGCACACCATCTACCGTGGCATCCACAAGCTGGTGGCGGGCGCGATGCTGCGCATCGATCTCAGCGACCATGCCGCGGGTTGCTCCAGCCAGGCCGCGCAGGGGGGAACGCGCTACTGGTGCGCACGCGACGCGATGCAGAGTGCACTGCAGGAGCCGCTGCAACCGGCGCCGAGCCTGGAACAGGCCACCGACCAGCTCGAAGCGGTACTGCAGAAGGCCATCGCTTCACGCATGCACTCGCCCCTGGCGTGCGGCGCGTTCCTGTCCGGCGGCACCGACTCCTCGCTGGTGACGGCGATGATGCAGGCACAATCGACCCTGCCGATCGAGGCGTGGACGGTCGGCTTCGACGATCCGGGGCATGACGAGAGCGACTGGGCGTCGCAGGTCGCGCGCCACCTTGGTGTGCAGCACCACCTGCACCGGATGGACGCGCGCCAGGGCCTGGACCTGCTGCAGCGCCTGCCGCAAGTCTGGTGCGAGCCCTTCGCCGACGCCTCGCAGCTGCCGACGCTGCTGGCCAGTGAACTGCTGGGGGCGCGCAAGCCGGTTGCACTGACCGGTGACGGTGGCGATGAACTGTTCTTCGGCCACCCCAGCTATGGCCGCGCGCTGCGCAATGCGCGCCTGTGTGGTGGCCTGCCGGACTGGGTACGCGACCTGGCGCGGCGCAGCGGCAACCGCATGAATGTCGAACGCGGCCGCCTCGGTGGCTGGCGCGCACTGGTGGCCGAGGTGGCTGCCAACGATGTGGAAGGTCATTACCTGCAGCGCGTGACCCGCTGGCGGCAACCGGCGCAGGTGGTGCTGGGCGCGCGTGAGCCGGTGACGATCTTCCAGCAGCAGGACACGGCGCTGCCGGCCGAGGCGCGCATCCAGCTGTTGGATTTCCGCATGGACCTGGCCGAGGGCATCCTGGCCAAGGTTGATCGCGCGGGCATGGCGGCGGGCGTTGAAACCCGTGCGCCGCTGCTGGACATGGAGGTGGTGCGCCTGGCCTGGCGGCTGCCGCAGCACCTGAAGTACCACGATGGCGAGCACAAGCGGATTCTGAAGCACCTGCTGGCGCGCTACCTGCCGGAACCGCTGGTGTATCGCCCCAAGCGCGGTTTCGGTCCGCCGATGGCGCGCTGGCTGGCCGGTCCGCTGCGCGACTGGGCGGAGGCGCTGCTGGACCCGCAGCTGCTGCGCAACCAGGGCTGCTTCGATGTGGCGCGCGTGCGTGGCATCTGGGAGGCGTTCCTGCGTGGCGAGCGCAAGTGGCACACGCACCTGTGGAACGTGCTGATGTTCCAGGCGTGGCACCAGCATTGGCACGGTGGTCGCGGGCGCTGAGCCGTTCCTGCATCGCGTGCGGCGGGTTCATTCTGCGTGGCGCAGGGCGGATGCCCTTGCGTACGAATGTCCTCCGGCGCCGGCCGTTGGCCGTCACCTCCCCCTTTACTTCGTACGCAAGGGCCTCCGCCCTGCGTTCGGAGTTCGTCGGCGCCTCCTTGAAAGTCGCCCGCGCGCGTTGCGCTCTCCTCACCGCACGCCGAGCCTCGTCGGGGTGGGCAGGGGTCTGGGCAAAGTAAAGGAGGAGGTGACGGCCAACGGCCGGCGCCGGGGGACATTTGCCCAGACCCCTGCCCACCCCGGCGGGGCCCATCAGTTCGCAGAGAGTCCAGACGAAGAAGCGCTCCTCAATCCAGACGCCAGGCAAAAAAAGACCCGGCAGAGGGAGGGATCTGCCGGGTCCGGATTGCGTGGGGGGAGGGACCCACGCAATGAGCGTTGCGTCGCGTCAGTGGTTGTTCGCGTCCGCCGTTGATTCGTTGTAGCCCTGCACCAGTTCGGACCAGGCCTTGCTGGCCTGCAGGCCGAGACCGACCACGTCCTGCTGGGCCTGGCCCAGCCGCTGCAGGTTGTCCTGCCACAGCTGCGCACCCTTGGAGAGCGTCCCGGCCGCATCCTCGCCGCGGGCCAGTTCACCCAGCCAACCGCCGGTCGCGGTCAGGTTGCGCTCCATCACCTTCAGCTGCACGCCGAACATGCTTTCCGCGTTCTCCAACGCCAACCGGTTCGCACGCGTTGCCGCGGCGGCGAGCTGGCGGGTGGCATCACTGAAGCGATCGCTGAAGGCGGCGGCCATGGGGCATCAGGGAGTGGCTTGATGCAATGCAGCATACGCCCTTGATGCGGCAATGCAACAAAAATAACAAAGGCGCCCAAGACGCCTCTGAAAAACCTTTCAGATCAATGGGTTGATCAGGCCGCCGGGCCGCGGTAACGGCACCCCGACGTGCAGGTTTCGTGCACGGTGATCTCGCTCAGCGCCGGCAGGCTCGGCTTGAGCTCGTTCCAGATCCACACCGCCAGGTTCTCGCTGGTCGGGTTCTCCAGGCCGGGGATGTCATTGAGGTAGTGATGGTCCAGGCGGTCGTAGATCGGCTGGAAGGCCGCCTTCACGTCACCGAAGTCCATGATCCAGCCGGTCTGCGCGCCGGGTTCGCCCTCGACCTTCAGTTCCACCCGGAACGAGTGGCCGTGCAGGCGCGCGCACTTGTGCCCCGGCGGCACGTTGGGGAGGCGGTGCGCCGCCTCGAGCATGAAGACTTTGAAGATTTCCATGCCGCGATTGTACGCCGCAGGCCGCCGGGCAGCCTGAGCGGAGGTTGGGCTTTCGTGAAGAAAGTCTTTTCATCCGGATGAAGAGATGATAGCTTCTCTTATATCCGTATGAAGAGATGTTATTGGCCGGACCACGGCCAGGCATGGACTACTGCGGAACTTCGTCGCCCTTACCACCTCCCCCACATCGTCATGCCCAAGCACACCCTGCTCGTGGCGGCCCTGGCCGTCGCTCTGGCCGCGCCTTTGTCCGCCGCCGCCGAAACCTCCGCCGACGCCAGTGGCGAAGCCAGCACCCTGGCCGCCGTGCGCGTCACCGGTTCCAACATCAAGCGCACCGATACCGAGGCCTCCAACCCGGTGCAGGTGATCGGTCGCCAGCAGCTGGAACAGACCGGCAAGGCCACCGTGGCCGATGTGCTGCGTTCGATCTCGGCCAACACCGGCAACGCAAGCAACGAAACCACCAACAACGGTTGGGCCTCCGGCTCGGCCGGCATCGGCCTGCGTGGCCTGTCGCAGAAGAACACGCTGGTGCTGCTCAACGGCCGCCGCCTGGCCAACTACGGCTTCCCGGCCGGTGGCCTGTCCGACACCTTCGTCGATCTCAACGCGCTGCCGCTGGTTGCGGTCGAGCGCATCGAAGTGCTCAAGGACGGCGCCTCCGCGGTGTACGGCTCCGACGCCGTGGCCGGCGTGGTCAACATCATCACCCGGCAGAACTTCGAAGGCGCCGAGATCGGCGGCAGCTTCGGCGGTGCCGACCAGGGCGGCCTGCACGAGCAGAACCTGAAGTTCGTCGGCGGCCTCGGTGATCTCGATACCGATGGCTACAACATCCTCTTCAGCCTGCAGGGCTACAACCGCGAGCGCCTGGACCAGGACGAGCGCAACCTGACCAAGAGCGGCATCTACACCGATGCGCCGGGTGGCCGCTGGAACGGCTGGTCGGCCAAGGGCGCGCGCTATCTGGTCAACGGCGTGTCGGTGCCGATGCTCGACGCCAACGGCAACTGCCCGACCGGTACCACCCGCGTCGCCAGCGCGCCGATCGACGGCCTGGCCGGCGACACCTGTGGTTTCAACCAGGCACCGTTCACCACGCTGATCCCCTCGACCAAGCGCTACCAGGCCTATGCCAACGGCACCTTCCGCCTGAACGACAATGTCGAAGCCTTCGGCGAAGTGCTGTACAGCCAGATCAAGAGCGCCGCGTGGTTCGGCAGCAGCCCGTTCTTCACCCTGGAAAGTGGCCGCTTCGCCTTGAACGCAGACAGCGGCCTGGCCGAGCCGGTGTCATCGCTGCTGCCGGCCAACAATCCGTACAACCCGTACGGTCGCGCGATCCCGATCGAATACACCTTCTTCGACCTCGGCGGCACGATCAAGACCAACCGCTCCACCGCCTATCGCGGCGCGTTCGGCCTGCGCGGCACCACTGCCAACTGGGACTGGGAAGTGGCCGCATTCGGTGCGCGCAGCAGCGAGCGCGAGAGTGTGTCCGGCGGCTTCGCCAACCGCTGGGCGCTGGCCAACGCACTGGCCACCGGCAGCTACAACCTGCTGAACCCGGCGGCCACGCCGCAGTCGGTACGTGATTCGATCAACATCGCCACGCTGCGCCCGGCCGAGTCCAAGCTGCAGGGCGTCGACGCGAAGATTTCCGGAAGCCTCGGCCACACCTGGGCCGGCGAAATTGGTTTCGCCGCTGGTGCCGAGTGGCGCCGCGAGAAGCTCGATTCCAACAACCCGTGGCAGATCGATGCCGGCCTGCAGGTGCGCCCGGCCATCGCCGAAGTACATGGCCAGCGCCAGGTCAGCGCCGCCTACGCCGAAGTGAACGTGCCGCTGGCGTCGACCCTGGAGCTGTCCGCCGCCGCGCGTGCCGATCACTACGATGATTTCGGCGATGCGTTCTCGCCGAAGATCGGCCTTCGCTGGCAGCCGCTCGACTTCCTGCTGGTGCGTGCCTCGGCGTCGAAGGGCTTCCGCGCACCGTCGCTGTCGGAAAACTCCAACAGCACCAGCATCGCCTACGGCAGCGTGGTCGATCCGCGTGATCCGGATGTGCCGGGCTCGCGCCAGAACCCGACCTTCTTCACCGTTGGCAACAACGAACTGAAGCCCGAGCGCACCAGGAGCGTGAACTTCGGCGTGGTGCTGTCGCCGTGGGCCAACACCAACCTGAGCGTGGACTACTACCGCATCCAGCTGGACAACCTGGTCGGCACCAACAACACCCAGACCCTGGTCAACGACAACGTGGCCGGCGCCGTGCAGCGCGACGAGCGCGGCAAGCTGCAGGCGGTCTACAACCGCTACCAGAACCTGAGCGAGCTGAAGACCTCGGGCATCGACGTCGAGCTGCGCCAGCGCATCCCGACCGCTGCGCTGGGCGACTTCACCGTGTCCTCGGCCTACACCCACGTGCGCGACTACCGTCGCCCGACCGTGGTCGGCGGCCCGCTGGTCGACTACGCCGGCAGCAACCTCGGTGCGACCCTGCCCAAGGACAAGGCCACCACCACGCTGGACTGGAAGTACGGCGACTTCAACGCAGCGGTGACCTGGTACTACACCAGCGGCTACCGCCAGGAAGCCAGCACCGCCGCCAAGGCCGTGCAGCAGCGCGTCGGCAGCTACAGCCAGTACGACCTGTACCTGGCCTACACCGGCATCGACAAGCTGACCGTGTATGCCAAGGTGCAGAACCTGGCCGACAAGACGCCGCCGTACGACGCCTCGTTCCCGGGCATCCGCGCGCCGTACGACTTCAGCCAGTACGACCTGCGTGGCCGCTACTTCACGCTCGGCTTCGACTACCGCTTCTGATCCACCCGCTGCGGCCGGCCTCCCCAGGGGGCCGGCCGCGCGACCGCCTGCCGTTGTGCTCCAGGGGAGTCACCGTGTCCTTGCATCGTCGTGCCGTTCTTCCGCTGCTGATCGCCGCCGCCACCGCACTGTTCCCATCGCAGCCGGTGCAGGCACAGAGCGCCTACTTCTTTCCGCAGGTGGCCGACGCAGCGGCGTTCGATACCGCCGTGCCCACGCCGGAACAGTTCCTCGGCTATCCGATCGGCAGCCGTTACACCCGGCACGACCAGCTGGTGGCGTACTTCCAGGAACTGGCGAAACGCTCGGACAAGATCAGCGTGCGCGAGATCGGCCGCAGCTATGAAGGCCGTCCGCTGCTGATCGCCACCGTCACTGCTGCGGGCAATCATGCGCGGCTGGAGCAGATCCGCCAGCAGCACGCGACCCTGGCCGATCCGGCACAGCCGCGCAGCGCGGCGGGCGACAGCCCGGTGGTGGTGTGGCTGGGCTACAGCGTGCACGGCAACGAGACCTCCAGTGCCGAGGCGGCGATGCTGACGGCGTACTATCTGGTAGCCAACCGCAGCGCCGAAACCCAGCAGTGGCTGCAGCAGGCGGTGGTGCTGTTCGACCCGGCGCAGAACCCGGACGGCCGCGATCGTGCCGCCAACTGGCACAACGCGTGGGCCTCCGATCCGGCCTCGGCCGACCCGGCCGACAAGGAACACGTCGAACCGTTCCCGCAGGGCCGCACCAACCACTACTTCACCGATCTCAACCGCGACTGGCTGGCCCTGACCCAGCAGGACTCGCGGCCGAAGGTGGAGGTGTTCCACCAGTGGTACCCGAACGTGCAGATCGATTTCCACGAGATGGGCAAGGACAGCACCTATTACTTCGAACCGTCGCCGAAGAGCATGCACAGCCCGCTGATTCCGGCGGCGTCGTATGAATTCAACAAGACCCTGGCCAAGTACCACGCGCAGGCATTGGATGCGCTGGGCTCGCTGTACTACACCGGCGAGAACTTCGACAACTTCTCGCCGGTCTACGGCTCCACCTACCCGGACTTCCATGGCGCTGTCGGCGTTACCGTCGAGCAGGCCAGCTCGCGCGGCCGCGTGCAGGAATCGGTGAATGGCCTGCTGACCTTCCCGTTCACCATCCGCAACCAGGTCGCAACCGGGCTGGGCACGGTGCGTGGTGCAGTGACCGAGCGCAGCGGCCTGTTCGATCTGCAGAAGCAGTTCTTCCAGAGCGCGCTGAAGCAGGCCGCACAGCAGCCGGTGAAGAGCTTCGTGTTTGGCGATGCGCATGATCCGGCACTGACCCGCCGCCTGCTGGAACTGTTGCTGCTGCATCGCATCGAGGTGCGCGCGCTGGATCGTGCCGTCACTGTCGATGGCCAGCGTTTCGATGCCGGCAGTGCCTACGTGGTGCCGGTGCAGCAGGCGCAGTTCCGCCTGGTGCATTCGATCTTTGCCGAGACGCCGCCGATCAAGGGCGATGTGTTCTACGGCAGCACCAGCTACGCGATCGCACCGGCCTACGGCGTGGCCTTCGCCGGTAGCCGCAGCCGTATCGATGGCGGCGCACGCGTGGCCGCGCTGCCGGCGGAACAGGGCGCGGTGCTGGGTGGCCAGGCTGGATTCGCGTACGCGATCGACTGGCGCGACTACAACGCCGGGCGCGCGCTGGCCGCGCTGCAAGGCAAGGGCGTGATTGCACGCGCGGCATTCCAGCCGTTCACCACCGCGACCACGCAGGGCGAGGTCAGCTTCGCCGCCGGCAGCCTGGTGATTCCGGTGGCCGGGCAACCACTGCAGGGCACGGCGTTGCTTGAAGCAGTGACGTCCGCCGCGCGTGCTGCCGGCGTGCAGGTGCACGCGCTGTCCAGCGGCCGCAGCCGCGAGGGCATCGACCTCGGCAGTGATGGCGTCAAAGCGCTGCGCAAACCCGCGGTTGCGCTGGTGATGGGTGAGGGCGTGGCCGCCACCGAGATCGGCTCGGCCTGGTTCCTGTTGGACCAGCAGCTGCGGTTGCCGGCCAGCAAGCTGGATCCCTTGCAGCTGGGCAAGGCGCCGCTGGACCGCTACACCACGATCGTGCTGTCCGGTGGCACCTACACCGGCGTCGATGCCACGGCGGTGGCTGCACTGAAGCGCTGGGTGCAGGCCGGTGGTTCACTGGTGACCTACGGCAGTGCCTCGAAGTGGGCGATCGAACAGAAGCTGGCCGACGGCGAGAAGCTCGGCAAGGAAGAAGATGCAGCTGACGAGAGCCGCCGTGCATTCGGCGACCAGCGCGACATCGCCGCGATCGAGCGGGTCAGCGGCAACATCCTCAGTGCCGACGTGGATACCAGCCATCCGCTGGCATTTGGCGTGCCACGCCGGCAGCTGGCGATCAACAAGGAGAACACGGTGACGCTGCAGCCAAGCGCGAACCCGTTCTCGACCGTGGTACGCATCGACACGCCACCGCGGGTGAATGGCTATCTGTCCGAGCGCAATCGCACGCGGGTGGCGGGCAGCGCGTGGCTGCTGGTGTCGGCGCAGGGGCAGGGCAACGTGGTGCTGTTTGCCGATGACCCGGCGCATCGCAAGTACTGGCACGGGACGGATCGGTTGCTGATCAACGCGATCTTCTTCGGGAATCTGGTGAATCCGAGTAAGGCGCGGGGGTGAGGCGTTTGGCGCAGGCTCCACACCCCTGCGCCTGCGCCGCGTCAACCGTTCACTCCAGGACCATGCGGAAAACTGGCAAAAGAGGGGCGAGGCGTAGACAACGTTCCTAGGCCACGCCCCCGCACAGCGGGCAGCAACTAGAAGCTGGCGCGTACGCCCGCCCTGTACTCGGATGTGTCCTTGTCGAACTGGCCTTCCAGTACCACCCCCCACCTATCGGTGAAGTTCAGCTGTCCGCCCACCACGCCGTACCAGCGGGCATCCTGCCCGTCACCGCCATTGGCGTAGCCGCCCTTCAGCCAGCCTTCGATCTGCTCGGTGAACCTGCTGCGCACACCCACCATGCCCACTACCTCGTTGAATCGAGAGGTCTGGCGGGAACGTGCATCGCCGAGGCGGTAGTCCGACGTCGCCGAACGGTGATTCCAGGCAAACTCGCTGGTGAAGTCCAGACGGTCGCTGATCGGTGCGTGATATCCCAAGCCCAGGTACGGAACGTCGAGCGTGGTTTTCACCCGCGCAGCGCCCCGGCGGTCACTTCCGCTGACGCGTGACGCGCCGGCGATTACATGGAACTGTGGCGTGACCGCGAACGAACCGCGGGCATAGCCGCCATCTGTGGTGAAGTCAGCGGTGCTACCGGCATCGAGCTCCAGTCGGTTCCAGCCACCCTCTACATAGGTGTAGCTGAGCTCATCGCTGGCCG
The DNA here is from genome assembly GCF_056480025.1 of Stenotrophomonas sp. 109824_Sma. Lineage (NCBI taxonomy): Bacteria > Pseudomonadati > Pseudomonadota > Gammaproteobacteria > Lysobacterales > Lysobacteraceae > Stenotrophomonas > Stenotrophomonas sp. 109824_Sma. Next base: position 597,052 of record NZ_CM151078.1, read on the forward strand.
ACGCCAGCAGCGGTGTCGCCAGCAGCAGGCAGGTTGGCAGGAGCATCTTGCGCATCGTTCAAGTCCTTGTGTGAAGCGGGAGCGCGGTGAATTGCCGGCCCATGCCGCAGCGCCAGTCCGTGCAGTCACCGGGTGAACAAAGGCTCCGATCAGAAGCTTGCGCGAACGCCCAGACGGTACTCGGCGAAGTCGTCGTAGAACTGGCCTTCGGCAACCACGCCCCAGGTGCGGTTGAAGCTGACCTGGCCACCGATGGTGCCCGTCCAGGTGCCGTCGAAGTTGTTGTTTCCGTCGATGTAGCCTGCTTTGATCCACGCTTCGGTCTTTGCCGAAGGCTTGCCGCGAAGACCGACGTTACCGACGGCGGTATTGACGGATGCCTTGTTGGTGTAGGTCACGCCATCGAAGCTGACTTCGTCCTTGCCGCTGCGGCGGTTCCATGCCAGGTCGGCGGTGAAGTCCAGCCGTTCGCTGATTGGCATGTGGTAGCCAATGCCCAGGTGGGGTTGGTCGAACGTGGTCTTGACGCTGGAGTAGGCGTAGCGGGTGGTATCGGTCACGCGCGACCAGCCACCGAACACGTTGACCTGTTCGGCGATGGCGAAGGAGCCACGTACATAGCCACCATCGGCCTTTGGATCGTTGAGGGCATTGGAGCTGATCTGGAGCTGGTTCCAGCCGCCTTCCACGTACGTGTAGCTCATGCCGTCGCTGGCCATGGCAGTCAGTGGAGCGCTGAGCAGCAGCGTGGATACCAGCAAAATCTTGCGCATCATGCTTGTCCTTAATCAGATAGCCATCCAGACCGGGACGTGCAGGGACGTGGCCCGGCTGCGACGTCATGTCGCCGGCCGAGTCTAGCGAAATTTCACGCGACGTATACGCCGCCCGTGACGACGTTGACAGCGGGTATCGCTACATTCAGGAAGTGCCTGATTCCTGACGCGCAAAAAAAAGGCGCAGCTTGCGCTGCGCCCCTTCGTGCGTTGCAGGTGCGGAGGATCAGCCGGCGCGACCGCCGCCGTTACCGCCCTGGCCGCGGCCGCGGCCGCCACCATTACCACCACCGCCACGACGCTGGCCCTGACCGGCGCCTGCACCTGCACGCTGCTGGCCATTGCCACCGCCCTCGCGACGGCCACCACCGGCCTTCTTCGGGCCGGCATGCGCGTGGCGCGGCGCATCACCGTGCGGACGGCGCGCGTGGCTCTTGCGCGGTGCGCGCTCGCCGGTATCGTGCTCGGCCTTGCCCGGCGCACTGTTGCCCCAGCGGATCGGCGTCTGCGGCTCGAAGCCCGGCACATCGCGGATGTCCATGTCGCGGCCCAGCAGGCGCACGATCGCGCGCAGCAGCTTCACTTCATCCTGCGCCACCAGCGAAATCGCCTGGCCGGTGGCACCGTTACGGCCGGTACGGCCGATGCGGTGCACGTAGTCCTCGGCCACCATCGGCAGGTCGAAGTTGATGACCTTCGGCAGCTCATTGATGTCGATGCCACGCGCGGCGATGTCGGTGGCCACCAGCACGGTCACGCGGCCGGCCTTGAAGTCACCCAGTGCACGCAGGCGCTGGCCCTGGCTCTTGTTGCCGTGGATCGCCGCGGTCTTGATGCCGGACTTTTCCAGGAACGTGGCCAGCTTGTCGCTGCCGTGCTTGGTACGGGCGAAGACCAGGGTCTGCTCGCGGCTGTCCTGCGCCAGCAGGTGCAGCAGCAGGTCGCGCTTGCGGCTGCCATCGACCGGGTGCACGCGGTGGGTGATGGTCTCGGCCACGGTGTTCTTCGGCGTCACCTGGATCTGTTCCGGGTTGCGCATGAACTCCAGCGCCAGCTGGCGGATGTTGTCCTCGAAGGTGGCCGAGAACAGCAGGGTCTGGCGGTTCTGCTTCGGCAGCTTGGCCAGGATGCGCTTGATCGACGGCAGGAAGCCCATGTCGAGCATGCGGTCGGCTTCGTCCAGGATCAGCACTTCGATGCCGGACAGGTCGACGCTGCGACGCTCAAGGTGGTCGATCAGGCGGCCCGGGCAGGCCACCAGCAGGTCCACGCCACGGCGCAGGATGTCCAGCTGGTTGCCCATGCCGACGCCGCCGTAGATGCAGGCGCTGGGGATGCGCAGGTACTTGCTGTAGCCACGCAGGCTGTCATGCACCTGGGTGGCCAGCTCGCGGGTCGGGGCCAGGATCAGCGCGCGCGGCTTGCGCGGGCCGGCGCGCACTTCCTGCGAGGCGGTGCCCAGGTGCTGCAGCAGCGGCAGGCCGAACGCAGCGGTCTTGCCGGTGCCGGTCTGTGCGCCGGCCAGCAGGTCGCGACCGGCCAGCGCCAGCGGGATCGCCTGCTGCTGGATCGGGGTCGGGTTTTCGTAGCCCTGCTCGGCGAGCGCGCGCAGCAGGAAGGGCGCCAGGCCCAGCGATTCAAAAGACATTGAGTTTGCTCCAAGTACAAGAAACGCCTGTCCGAACGGACAGACGGGGGCAGATCAAACTGATCGGCTGACTCGGAGCGTTCCCGTGAACCGCGCTGCGAGAATTGGGTGCAGCCGGCACGAAGCGCAGGCTGGAATGCGTGACGAACGGCGTCGGAGTGGGGGCGGGCGAAGAGGGCGGACCCAGGTCGCCGGCGATCCCGGAGGGAAACGGACGGCCGCTGCAGACCCCGCAAGTCTAAACGATATTTGAGACTTCACGCAAAAAGGCCTGTTCAGGTAGGGGGTCTCTCTGCAGGGCTGCGCCCTGCACCTGCAGAGGCCGGAGCCAAGGCCAGAGCAACGTCAAAAGCCGGGTTCCTGTGGGTAGGCGGGGTGGGTCCGGTGGTAGGGGACGCCGTGAATACGTCCATGTAGGCTCGGTCGCGGCATCCATGCCGCTCACGCCCCTGCCACCGGACCCACCCCGCCTTCGACAGTTTTCCGCGATCTGTCGGAACGGCTTGGGGTCAGATCCGTTTTCCTCCCGAAACGGATCTGACCCCGGAGTTTCATTCGATATCTGACAGATTCATCCACGCATGGCGTGGATCTACTGGCCACCGGCCTACTGTCGAAGGCGGGGTCCTGTGGGTTTGCGGGGTGTGAGCGGCATGGATGCCGCGACCAAGCCCCCATGGATGGGTTTACGGCGTCCCCGCAAACCCACAGTACCCCGCCATCCCACGGAATGTCCGCTGTTGCTGTTGCGTCGGCTGTTGCCTTGGCTTGAAGCAGGTGCAGGGCTGCAAGCCCTGCCGAACCCCCTCCTGCGGTAGGGTGGGCCGATGCCGCGCTGCAGCTTGGCGCCGCCGCAGATTTGATTACACTTGAAACTTGTTTGCCCACGACTCCGGACACCCACCCATGAAGCTTGGTTCTTTGAAGGAAGGCGGCCGCGACGGCACCCTGATCGTCGTCTCGCGTGACCTGCGCCACGGCGTGCGCGCCACCGGCATTGCCGCCACCCTGCAGCAGGCCCTGGAGGACTGGAGCCACATCGCGCCGCGCCTGAACGCTCTGTACGAATCGCTCAATGCCGGCGACGCCGATGGCGTGTTCGACCTCGATCCGCAGGCGCTGGCCGCACCGCTGCCGCGTGCCTATGAGTTCGTCGATGGCAGCGCCTACCTGCCGCATGTCGAGCGCGTGCGCCGTGCCCGTGGCGCCGAGGTGCCGGAGAGCTTCTACACCGACCCGCTGATGTACCAGGCCACCAGCGCAGGCTTCTACGGCCCGCGCGATGCGGTCAAGGTGGTCAGCGAGGACTACGGCATCGACCTGGAAGCGGAGATCGTGGTGATCACCGACGACGTGCCGATGGCCGCCACCCCGGAACAGGCGGCGGGCCACATCCAGCTGGTCGGCCTGGTCAACGATGTCTCGCTGCGCAACCTGATTCCGGGCGAGCTGGCCAAGGGCTTCGGCTTCCTGCAGTCCAAGCCGCGCTCGGCGCTGTCGCCGGTGTTCGTCACTCCCGACGAACTGGGCGTTGCATGGCAGGACAGCAAGGTGCACCTGCCGCTGCTGACCCACATCAACGGCCAGTGGTTCGGTGCACCGGAAGCGGGCGTGGACATGCAGTTCAACTTCGCCCAGCTGGTCGCACATGCGGCCAAGACCCGTCCGCTGGGCGCCGGCACCATCGTCGGCTCGGGCACCATCGCCAACGAGGACACCAGCAAGGGCGCATCGTGCTTCGCCGAGCAGCGCGTGGTCGAAACCCTGCGTGACGGCAAGCCGAGCACGCCGTTCATGTCCTTCGGCGATGTGGTCCGCATCGAGATGCTCGATGCCGCAGGCAACAGCATCTTCGGTGCGATCGAGCAGCGCATCGAACAGGCGGCCAAGCCCTGAGCAGGGAGGCGGCGATGGAGATCCCGGTCGACGACGGCATCGTGCTGTACACCTACTGGCGATCCAGCGCCGCCTACCGCGTGCGCATCGGCCTGGAGCTGAAGGGCCTGGCCTGGGACGCGCGGCCGGTGCACCTGGTGCGCGAGGGCGGCGAACAGCACCTGGACGCCTATCGCGCGCTCAATCCGCAGCAGCTGGTGCCCACCCTGCTGCATGATGGGCATGCGCTCACCCAGTCGCTGGCGATCCTTGAGTATCTGGATGAGCGCTTCCCGCAGGTGCCGCTGTTGCCGGCCGACGCCGCTGGCCGCGCGCGGGTGCGCGCGCTGGCCCAGCTGGTGGCCTGCGACATCCACCCGATCAACAACCTGCGGGTGATGCAGTACCTGGAGCGCACCCTGCAGCTGCCGGCCGATGCCCGCACGCAGTGGACCCTGCACTGGATCGCCGAGGGCTTCCAGGCAATGGAAGCACTGCTGGCCAACAGCAGTGACACCGGCACCTTCTGCCACGGCGACCGTCCCGGCCTGGCCGACATCTGCCTGCTGCCACAGCTGTACAACGCGCATCGCTTCGGCCTGGACCTGACGCCGTACCCGACCCTGCGCCGCATTGAAGCGGCGTGCCAGGCAGTGGACGCCTTCGATCGCGCCCGCCCGGAAAACCAGCCCGACGCCGCCTGAAAGAAAAAGGGACGGAGGGAATTAAGTCGTAAATGCACTTACGACTTAATTCCCTCCGTCTCCTTTTTGCTGCAATCGGGCCAGGTCATCGCGGAACAACCGGTAGGCATCCTCGCGGCGCGCATCGTCGGTCTGCCGCAACACCCATGCCGGGTGCACCGTGGCGTAGCCGCGCGTGCCATCCTCGAAGGTGTGCCAGCGTCCGCGGTCGCGTGAGAGGTCGAAATCACGACCAAATACCGAGGCTGCCGCAGTCGCGCCGAGGCACACGATCACCTGCGGCCGCACGCGTGCGATCTCACCCATCAGCCAAGGGCGGCAGGCCTGGACGTGGTGGCTCTCCGGCCGCTTGTGCAGCCGCACCTTGCCGCGCCGTTCATGGTGGAAGTGCTTCACCGCGTTGGTGAGGTACAGCTGGGCGCGATCGATTCCCAGTTCCGCCAGTGCGCGGTCCAGCACCTGGCCGGCAGGTCCTGCGAACGGCTGTCCACGTAGATCCTCGGTGTCGCCAGGCTGTTCTCCGATCAGCATCACCGCGGCGCCTGCTGGCCCATGCCCGAACACGGTCTGCGTGGCCTGCTCCCAGAGCGGGCACTGGCGGCAGGCGCTGGCCTGTCCGCGCAGATTCTCCAGGCTGCTGGCATCGGTCGCCGATGTCGCAGCGTTCGCTCGCAGGGGAATCCGGCGTTGCGGTGCCTGCGCGGGACGGTCATGCATTTCCTGCACGCGGTCGGACGCGTCCCTCACCAGGCGTGGCAGCAACTGTGCTTCAGGCAGGTGGCGCCAGTACTTTGCCGGCATCTCCTGCATCATCATCCGTGTGTTGAGCCGTGCCGGATTGAAGATGCTCGCGTAGTAGGTCTGCCACAGCGACTCGCGTGCGTCCTCGGCCGGGGCATTCTCGCGCCGTGCGCCGGGGCCGAAAGCAAGCGCCTGCCCATCCCAGGCGACGCTGCGCGAAGGCGTGAGAATGGCCCAGCGCATGCCGGTGAAGCGGCGCGCGAAGAACGGCGCGACCCGATCGACAATGTGGTGCTGTGGCTCGAACCAGGCGATGAACGCATCAGGCTGGCCAGGCACCTCGCGGAAGCGGACGAATGCCTTCATCTTGTGCGTGTCACGGCGGACCGCCTGGGCCATGGCCATCGCCCGCAGTACGTCGGCATCGGCGGGGTTTGACAGCACCGAGCGTTCGCCATGGGTGATGCGCCACAGCAACCGGTACAGGAGGGCCATGCGCTGCCCGTCGCGATGACACAGGCAGGTGGCCGCCAGCTCCAGGAAGTCGCGCGGTACGTTCGGTGCGCCAGCATCGGCCTGCACAGGCGCCGAGGTGACCGCGGGCGCATCCAGCAGTGATGCGTCGCTGCCCTCCAGCCAGTCCAGCTGCTCCGGCGCGACGTCGCGCAGCAGGGCTTCACGCGCACCGTTGCGCCAGGCCTCCAGCGACCATGGCGGATCCACCCGCAGCGACCAGCGCTGCGTGTCAGGCCGCAGACGGTGCATCGAACAGCGAACCCTGTCGCGGAGGCGGGGCCAGTTGCGCGCGCAGCGCCGCCGGATCGTCCAGCGCCCTGCGCGGATGGTGGTCGGCCAGCTGCACGAACGGCAGCAGCTTGCTCATCGGTGCCTTCAGGCGGGCGATGTCGGCCACGCGCAGCCGCGCGTGGCGGCGCGCCATCAGCACGCGTTTGACATTGCGCACGCCCAGCCCGGGTACGCGAAGCAGCATTTCCTTCGGTGCGCGGTTGAGGTCCACGGGAAAGCGCTCGGGATGGCGGATCGCCCAGGCCATCTTCGGGTCGATGTCCAGATCGAGCATGCCGTCCTGGGTGGTATCGGTAATCTCATCCACACCGTACCCGTAGAAGCGCAGCAGCCAGTCAGCCTGGTAAAGGCGGTGTTCGCGCTGCAACGGCGGTGGCTGCAGTGGCAGCTGCCGGCTGGCGTCCGGAATCGGGCTGAACGCGGAGTAATACACCCGGCGCATGCGGTAGTTGCCGTACAGACTCTCGGCGCTTGCCAGGATCTGCTGGTCGTTTGCCCCGTCCGCGCCGACGATCATCTGGGTGCTCTGTCCGGCCGGTGCGAAACGGGGAGGGCGCGGGCGTGCGCTGCGGCTTGCCGTCGGCGCCACCGCGGCGGGGGCCTTGCGTGCCTCCTTGGCTTCCTCGATGCGCCAGCGCAGTTCGCCCATCGCGCCGCGGATCGAATGCACCGTCTTCTCGGGCGCCAAGGCGCTCAGGCCGGCTTCGGTCGGCAGTTCCACGTTGATGGACAGGCGGTCGGCATAGCGCCCGGCACTGGCCAGCAGTTCCGGCGAGGCCTCGGGAATGGTCTTGAGGTGGATGTAGCCGGCGTAACGGTGTTCTTCGCGCAGCTGCCGGGCAACCTCCACCATCTGTTCCATGGTGTAGTCCGCATTGCGGATGATCCCGCTGGACAGGAACAGGCCCTCAATGTAGTTGCGCTTGTAGAAGTCCAGGGTGAGCGCGACCACCTCGTCCACGCTGAAACGTGCTCGGGGCACGTTGCTGGAAACCCGGTTCACGCAATAAGCGCAGTCGTAGATGCAGAAGTTGGTCAGCAGGATCTTCAGCAACGAAACGCAGCGGCCATCGGGTGTGTAGCTGTGGCAGATGCCCATGCCCTCGGTGCTGCCGATACCGCCACTGGCGCGAGAATCGCGCTTGCCCGAACCGCTGGAGGCGCAGGAGGCGTCGTATTTGGCGGCGTCGGCCAGAATGGCCAGCTTGCGGATGGTTTCCATTGAGGAAACCTACGGATGAGGGGTCTCATTGGATGAGACCGCCCCTGAACGCTTCAGAAGAGGGGGCGGAGGGAGGGGCGTCGCAAGTGCATATACGACTTAATCCCCTCCGTCCCCTTTTTCGTGCGGTCAGAAGCCGTGGGTGATGCTGGGTGCGCCCGCCGAGAAGTCGGCGTACGGGTCGTGCTCGCCGCTGCTGCCTTCGGACAGGCGGAACTTCAGGGCCAGGCCATCGCGCGAGTCGGCCGCGCGCAGCGCTTCCTCCTGCTCGATGATGCCCGCCTTGGCCAGCCGGAACAGGCACTGGTCGAAGCTCTCCATGCCTTCTTCCAACGAGCCTTCCATCGCGGCCTTGATCTCGTGCACCTGGCCGCGACGCAGCAGGTCGCGGATCATTGGCGTGTTGATCAGCACCTCGGTGGCTGGCAGGCGGCGGCCCTCCTTGTTCTTCACCAGGCGTTGGCTGATCACCGCGCGCAGGTTCAGCGCCAGGTTCATCAGCACGTTCTTGTGCGCGCTTTCCGGGAAGAAGTTGAGGATGCGCTCGATGGTCTGGTCGGCGTTGTTGGAGTGCAGTGTGGCCAGGCACAGGTGGCCGGTTTCGGCGAAGGCGATCGCCGCCTCCATCGTTTCCGCATCCAGGATTTCGCCGATCAGGATCACGTCCGGCGCTTCACGCATCGCGTTCTTCAGCGCGTTGTGGAAGGCATGGGTGTCCAGCCCGACCTCGCGCTGGTTGACGATCGACATCTTGTGCTTGTGCAGGTACTCGATCGGGTCCTCGATGGTGAGGATGTGACCGGTGGTGGTGCTGTTGCGGTGGTCGATCATCGACGCCAGCGAGGTGGACTTGCCGGAACCGGTGGACCCCACCACCAGCACCAGCCCGCGTGGGGTCATGATGACGTCCTTCAGCACCTGCGGCAGGTTCAGCTCCTCGATGCTCGGGATGCGGCTGCGGATGGCACGGATGACCATGCCGACCTCGCCCCGCTGCTTGAACACGTTGACGCGGAAGCGCCCGGCATCGGGCAGGGCGATGGCCATGTTGAGCTCCAGCTCGCGCTCGAACTGCGGCACCTGGCCTTCGTCCATCAGCGAGTAGGCGATCTTCTTGACCATGCCCGGCGGCAGGCCGGTGTTGCCCAGCGGATAAAGCTTCCCCTCGATCTTGATGTAGACCGGTGCCCCGGTGGTCAGAAACATGTCCGAAGCGTTCTTTTCGGTCATCAGCTTCAGGAAGTAGCCGATATCCATTGCGAATTTTCCCCAACGAAACGGCCGACGCCCGTTGCCAGCACGGTGTCGGCTTGACGACAATGGCCGTGAACCGACAACCGGTACGGCCTCCCCAATGAAACGACTTAGCTTCGCACGAATGCGCCATGGCCTGTATGTGATGGCGTTTGCATTCGCACTGTCTGCCCCCGCCTGGGCGCAGGACGCCGCCCTGGAGCTGGCGCAGGCCCGGCAGGCGGTCGACAAGGCCACCCAGGCCGATGCCGACCAGTACGCCCCGGACCTGATCGGGCTGGCCCGGCAGGGGCTGGAGCAGGCCCAGCGCGCCGCCGGCGACCGCCGCGAGCGCAAGAACGCCCCGGCGATAGCCCTGCGCGCCGCCGCCGATGCCGACCTGGCCCGCGTCCGCAGCGAGGAAGCCACCGTCACCGCGCAGCTGCAGCTGCGCCGCAACGAGGTCAACCAGCTGCAACGCCAGCTGTCGACCGGGGAGGATCGCCGGTGAAGCCGATGACCGCCGCAACCCTGGCCGCGCTGTTGGCGCTGCCGACCCTGGCCATGGCCGCCGAGAACCCGATGGTGGCGCAGCTGAGCCAGCGCCTGATGGCCATCCAGGCCAACCCCGACACCGCTGAGCTGGGCGCCTTCGAGCGCATGCAGGCGCAGCAGGCGATCGCAACCCTGGACAAGGCCAAGCGCCGCGACCAGGAGCTGGCCACCTACCTGGCCGAGCGCCGGGTGGAGATTGCCGAGACCGCCGTGCGCACCGCGATGGCCGCGCGCGAGGTCGACCGCCTGGAACGTACCCGCAGCGACCTGCTGATCGAAGCCAGCCGCCGCGACGCCGCCCGTGCCCGCCAGGAAGCCGAGCAGCTGCGCATGCAGGCGCAGATGCAGGCGGAGGAGGCCGAACGCCTGCGCCAGGCGGCCGAAGCCGAAACCCTGGCCCGCCAGGACGCCGAGAACGCCCTGACCAGCGTGGCCGGCAAGCAGCAGCAGCGCCTCAGCGCCGCCCAGCAGAACGCCGCCAAGCTGGCCCGCGAGGAAGCCGAGCTGGTGTCCGGGCAGAAGCTGCCGGGTTCGAAGTTCGATGGCCGTGGCGAAGTCTTCACCTTCAATGGCGACGCGTTCGCCGCAGGCGCCTCCAGCTTGTCCGGTGGCGCCCGCAACCAGGCCAAGGCGCTGGCCGAGTACCTGAACATCGGCAAGAAGGGCCGCCTGCGCATCGAGGCCTACGACAACGCCAATGGCGTGGGCCAGAAGCGTGCCGAAGCGCTGCGCGATGCCCTGGTCTCGGCCGGTGTCGCCAGCAACCGGATCCAGGTCAGTGGCAAGAAGGCCGCCTCCACCCGGGCGCGCTCGGCCGAGGTCATCATCGCCCCGTAATGCATTGATATTGTTTGTTTTTCGTTGCGATGAGCATTCAGCCTGAACCCCGCCCCGGCGGGGTTCGGTCTTTTTGACGCAGGGGTCTTGTACCCCGCCTTGAGCAGGCGTAGGGTCAATCGTCCGGGACGCAATGCCGCGGACCGGACGATGGGAGAGCCGGGCCGATGCAAGCAGGGCGCGAACCGCAGCAGATCGACGTGCGCAGGCCAGTGCCGCAGGTCGTTGCAGGCGTCCAGGTGGCCATCGACCGGCGCTCCTCCATGAACAACGCCCCGTGCCCTGCGGCCGGGGCGTTCGTGTATCTGTCGAAGGAGGTCCATCATGTTTGAAGATCAGCCCCAGAGCGAGATCGACGCCCGTCGCGCGCGTGATCCGGAGTTCAGGGCACTCCATGACCAGCACCGCAAGTTGAACAAGAAGTGCATGGACGCGGAGTTGGGTGTACTCCCGATCGATGATGTCACCCTGGGTCGCATGAAGCGTGAGAAGCTGCTGGCCAAGCAACGACTTCTGCGAATGTACGAAACACCGCTCCCAACGACGTCCCCCACGCTTTGACGCACCCCGTCGCGCCCGGAACGGCGTGACCCGGCCATCGATGGCCCCGCCGGGCGTTCCTGCCCCGGCATCGCGGCACCGCCGATGAGGCGGCCGCGCCAAGGCACCACAGGCGGTGGTGCCTTGGCCTGCAGGCACAACTCACCGATGCGGGCGGTACCGGTCTCCTCGTCGATCCGGGGCCGCCCGCATCCCTTCATGGGGCAGGCGGGCGGCATGCCTGCACCGACCTGACAATCAGCGCCATCCGTCGGATAATCATCGGTCCGGCCCTGCGTGGCGCGAATCGAAAGTCCTCCGAATGCCCATTCATTCTTCCGTCCTCGAACTCATCGGCCAGACCCCGATCGTCAAGGCCCAGCGCCTGGACACCGGCGTCTGCGAGCTCTACCTGAAGCTGGAGAGCGCCAACCCGGGCGGATCGATCAAGGATCGCATCGGCCTGTCGATGATCGAGGCGGCGGAGCAGCGGGGTGACCTGAAGCCGGGCGCGACCCTGGTCGAGGGCACGGCCGGCAACACCGGCCTCGGCCTGGCCCTGGTGGCCCAACAGAAGGGCTACAAGCTGATCCTCGTCGTTCCCGACAAGATGAGCCGGGAAAAGATCTTCAACCTGAAGGCGATGGGCGCCGAAGTGCGCCTGACCCGTTCGGACGTCGCCAAGGGCCACCCCGAGTACTACCAGGACCTGGCCAAGACCATTGCCGAGCAGACCCCGGGCGCCTACTTCATCAACCAGTTCGGCAACCCGGACAACCCGGCCGCGCATGAGTTCGGTACCGGCCCGGAAATCCTCGAGCAGATGGGCGGTGACCTCGACGCCATCGTGTTCGGCTGCGGCAGCTCCGGCACCATGACCGGCCTGTCGCGCGCGTTCGCCAAGCTGTCGCCGAAGACCGAGCTGGTGCTGGCCGACCCGGTCGGCTCGATCCTGGCCGAGTACATCAATGACGGCGTGCTCAACGACAAGTCGGGCAGCTGGCTGGTGGAAGGCATCGGCGAAGACTTCCTGCCGTCGATCTCCGATTTCAGCCGCGTCAAGAAGGCGTATGCCATCAGCGATGCCGAGAGCTTCCACACCGCGCGCGAACTGCTGGGCAAGGAAGGCATCCTGGGCGGTTCGTCCACCGGCACCCTGCTGGCCGCCGGCCTGAAGTACTGCCGCGAGCAGACCACGCCGAAGAAGGTGCTGGTGCTGGTGCCCGACACCGGCAACAAATACCTGTCGAAGATGTACAACGACTACTGGATGCTGGACAACGGCTTCCTGCAGCGCCCGCAGCACGGCGACCTGCGTGACCTGATCCTGCGCCCGTATGGCCAGCGCGACACCGTGGTGATCGGCCCGAACGACCTGCTGACCACCGCCTACCAGCGCATGAAGCTGTACGACGTCTCGCAGCTGCCGGTGATGGACGGTGAGCAGCTGGTCGGCATCGTCGACGAAAGCGACGTGCTGCTGCATGTCTATGGCGATGAAGCGCGCTTCCGCGACACCGTCGCCACCGCGATGGTCAGCAAGCTGGACCGGCTGGACGTGAAGTCGCCGATCGAGGCCCTGCTGCCGGTGTTCGACCGCGGCCAGGTGGCGATCGTGATGGACGGCGACGCTTTCCTCGGCCTGATCACCCGCATCGACCTGCTGAATTACCTGCGTCGGCGCGTTCAGTAAGGCGTTTATCGCCGCAGATCGCTGCTGAATCCCGGTTTATCCGCGTCAAAGCTCGTTAAGGCCGCGCTGATAGACTCCCGCTCCTTCGACGGCGCCGGTCATCGGCGCCAATCAGGAAACGACATGTCCAACGCTTCTTCCCCGGACCGCGCGCTGGCCCTGGCCACGCTGGCCATCCACGGCGGCCAGTCGCCCGACCCCAGCACCGGCGCGGTGATGCCGCCGATCTACGCCACCTCGACCTATGCGCAGTCCAGCCCGGGCGAGCACCAGGGCTTCGAGTACTCGCGTACCCACAACCCGACCCGCTTCGCCTATGAGCGCTGCGTGGCCTCGCTGGAAGGCGGCACCCGCGGCTTCGCCTTCGCCTCGGGCATGGCGGCCAGCTCGACCGTGATCGAGCTGCTGGACGCCGGCAGCCATGTGGTGGCGATGGATGACATCTACGGCGGCAGCTTCCGCCTGTTCGAGCGCGTGCGTCGCCGCACCGCCGGGCTGGATTTCAGCTTCGTCGACCTGACCGATCTGGCCGCGTTCGAGGCATCCATCACGTCGAAGACGAAGATGGTCTGGATCGAGACCCCGACCAACCCGATGTTGAAGATCGTCGACATCGCCGCGGTCGCCGCCATCGCCAAGCGCCATGGCCTGATCGTGGTGGTCGACAACACCTTCGCATCGCCGATGTTGCAGCGCCCGCTGGAACTGGGCGCGGACCTGGTCCTGCATTCGGCCACCAAGTACCTCAATGGCCACTCGGACATGGTCGGTGGCATGGTCGTGGTCGGCGACAACGCCGAACTGGCCGAGCAGATGGCCTTCCTGCAGAACTCGGTGGGTGGCGTGCAGGGCCCGTTCGACAGCTTCCTGGCCCTGCGTGGGCTGAAGACCCTGCCGCTGCGCATGAAGGCGCATTGCGCCAACGCGCTGGCGCTGGCCCAGTGGCTGGAAAAGCACCCGGCGGTGGAGAAGGTGATCTACCCGGGCCTGGCCTCGCACCCGCAGCATGAGCTGGCCGGCAAGCAGATGGCCGGCTACGGCGGCATCGTCTCGATCGTGCTCAAGGGCGGTTTCGAGGCCGCCAAGCGCTTCTGCGAGAAGACCGAGCTGTTCACCCTGGCCGAGTCGCTGGGCGGCGTGGAAAGCCTGGTCAACCACCCGGCGGTGATGACCCATGCTTCGATTCCGGTGGCGCGCCGGGAGCAGCTGGGGATCAGCGATGCGCTGGTAAGGCTGAGCGTGGGTGTTGAAGAATTGGGGGACCTGCAGGTGGATCTGGAGAGGGCGCTGGCGGTATAGGCCCCCACCTGTGGGCGTGACATGGTGCAACTGCAACCTGGAGCAGCAATGAGCGCATTTGACCGTGGAGACGGGGACAGCATAGCGTCGCGCGTGCCGAAAGGTATCCAGGGTTGGCGCGTGGAGCGCGTTGCCACCGATGCTGGCGACCTTTGGTTTCCAGTGGAAGATCAGGTGATGCGCGAGCATGCCCGCAACAGCGGGCACTGGGACGCCGAGGTTGGCAAGGTGCTGCTTGACGCAGCAAGGAACCGCGCCGAGGGCGTGTTCATCGATGTCGGCGCAAATGTGGGCTATTTCTCCTGCCTGCTGTCGAAGCGGTATCCCGCCTTGCGCACCCTGGCGTTCGAGCCGCAGCCGAGGATGAGTGATCTGCTTCGGCTCAACGTCTGGCCGCACGGTGATCGCGTCCGCGTGCATGCCTGTGCGCTGGGTGAGGCACGTGGTGTCATCGGGCTGCGCAGCTCGCCCAACAACCTGGGCGATACCCGTGGCGTGGATGACGATGCCGTGGACATGCTGGTGCCCTGCATCAGCCTGGATGCCCTGTATCCGGAGTTGCAGGCCGACGTCGTCAAGATCGACGTGCAGGGGTACGAGCTGCAGGTGCTGCGTGGCATGACCGGCGTGATCGCGCGATCGCCGGGCATACGCATCGTCGTGGAATTCAGCCCGGCGCTGCTGCGTGCCGAGCACATCGACCCCCTGCAGGCGCTGGATGCCTATCGCGCGTTCGGCCTGCGCCTGCTGGTGATAGGGGATGGCTCGCTGCAGGAATTGAACAACGGCGAGATTCTTCGCCACTGCGCAACTGCCGGCCCGTCGGGCCAGGTAGATCTGTTGCTATCCCGCGACTGAAAGATGTTGCGTGGCAACGGCCACTAGAACGAACAAGGAATTGATGACAATGCAGAAAGCAGTAATCGTCACAGGCGGCGCAGGTTTCATCGGGTGCGCACTCTCCGCGCACCTCAAGCAGTTTGGATTGCCGATCGTTGCGGTGGACAACCTGCATCCGCAGATTCACGCAGAATCCCGTCGCCCGGATGCTCTTGACCCCAGCGCCGAACTTTACATTGGCGATGTGACAGAAATGCAGACGTGGGAGCAGGTGTTGGACCGTTGGCATCCGTCCATCGTGGTTCACCTTGCGGCAGAAACCGGCACTGGGCAGTCATTGACCGAGGCGTCGCGTCACGCGCACGTCAATGTCGTGGGAACCACGGCAATGATCGATGCGTTCTCGGCCCGCAATCTGGTGCCTGACCATGTGCTGCTGGCCTCCAGTCGCGCGGTGTATGGCGAAGGCGCATGGCTGGATGCCGATGGCACGACGTTCTATCCGCCGCCGCGTTCGCATGCCGTGTTGGCACGGGCACAGTGGGACGCGGTCTCCCCTTCGGCCACCGGTCCGGCGCAGCCCCTGCCGCATCGCGCAGACGCTGTGTTCCCGGCCCCGACCAGCGTGTATGGCGGCACGAAGCTGGCGCAGGAGCACATCCTTGCAGCCTGGTGTGGTGCGATGCAGGTGCCGCTGTCGGTCTTCCGCCTGCAGAACGTGTATGGGCCGGGCCAGTCACCCTTCAATGCCTATACCGGCATCATCACGCTGTTCCACCGTCTGGCGCGCAAGGGGCAGGCGCTGGATATCTATGAAGATGGATTGATCGGGCGTGATTTCGTCTACATCGACGACGTGGTGGCTGCCTTGATCGCAGGCCTGCGCAGTCCGCCGTCGAGTGTACGTACTCTTGACGTTGGCAGCGGCGTGGTCACCACCATTGCCGATGCCGCCCGGGCGATCGCAGCCATGCACGACGCTCCGGCCCCGGTGGTCTGCGGAAAGTTCCGCGATGGCGACGTGCGCTGGGCGGTTGCCGATGCGGCGCCGCTGGCAGCCTCTCTGGATGTGCATGCCCAGGTGTCCTTCGACGAAGGTGCGCGCCGCGTTGGCCAGTGGCTGATCGAGCGGGGGTACGCATGAGCCAGTCTGCGTCCATGGACGAGCCCTGCGCTGTCGTCACCCTGGCGGCGATCACGGGCTCACCGAGGGACTGGCTGGATTCGGTACGTTCGCTGGAGAACTTGCATGACAGCAACGGCTGCTTCATTGCTGCCTGGGACAACGTAAACGCAGAGCGCTGCTTCAAGGGTGCCAAGGCACAGCTCATGCCGACGTGGACGTTGTCGGCGGGCATGGCCGTTGTGCTCGAACAGCATCCTGGCCTCGAAGCGGTGCTCGTGGCCGGCTCTCCGGTGGCGGTGCCGCCCGCATTGCTGCAGCGGGCGCTTGCCTGGATGCGCGACGATCCGCGTATCGCATCGGTATCGTTCCTGTCCAATGCTGCTGGAACGCTGAGCTTCCCCTACCGTAACTCGCCCACGCCCTATGGAATCGGTGGTATGGATGAAGCGGCAGTGTGCGAGCGCCTCCGGCAGACCTTGCCGGACAGTGGGCCGGTGTCGCTGCAGGTTCCGGTGGGGCCGGTCGTGCTGGTCAACGCGTCTGTTCTGCGTGCGTTGGGGGGATTGGACGACCAGCGCGACAATCTGGTTTCGCTGTCACTGGCTGAGTTCGGTCTGCGCAGTGCGCGCCGCGGCTTCCGCCATGTGCTTGACGCTGGCAGCTATGTGACCGCGCAGTGGACGGGTACGGGTGCTCCCGTGGAAGCGACCGAAGATCCGGCGTCGCGCGCGTCGTTGCATGCTGCGGATGCCAGTTTCCCAGCCTTGCATGACGAGCTTCGTGCATCGGCGAAATCGCCGTTGGCAATCGCCCTGGATGTTGCCAGGTCGAAGGTGCAGGGGCTGCGCATTCTGATCGATGGCTCCTGTCTGGGGCCGATGGAGATGGGAACCCAGGTGCAAACGTTGGCGCTGGTGCGCGCTTTGCTGCGCCGCGAAGATGTCAGTCGGGTGATCCTGGCCGTGCCGCACGGTCATCTCCCAGTATATGCCGCCGACCTGATGCTGCAGCCGAAGGTCAACCTCTGCAATGCGGCGAACCTTCGCTTCGAGGGTGCTGACGAAGTGGACATACTGCATCGCCCCTTCCAGCCCGACAGCCTGATCCCGTGGGATCGTTGGCGCCAACTCGCCAAGCGCACGGTGGTGACCCTGCAGGACCTGATTGCCTATCGCATCGGCAGTTACCACGACAGCGGCGAGCGTTGGCTGCAGTACCGAGGCAACATCGAGACTGCTTCGCGCAACGCTGATGCGATCATCGCCATTTCTGCCGACACCCGCGATTCCCTCGTTGAAGAGCGGCTGCCGATCGACCTCCAGCGTATCCACATTGCGAAGAATGGCGGCGATCACCTGGCGGATACCGATGTGGAACAGATTCCGGCGGAGCTGGTGGCTCGTGGCATGGCCGCGATGCCCTTCCTGCTCGTGCTTGGCGCCAGCTACTCGCACAAGAATCGTGACCTGGCCATCCGTACCTGGAACACCCTGCGCAAGCGTGGGCATGCCATCGGGCTGGTATTGGCAGGTGCCGTCGTTGCCAAGGGATCGTCCCGACAGGAAGAGGCTCTGGCAAGGCGGACGTCGGACGAAGATGCGCTGCTGGTACTGCCGGACGTCAGCAGTGCCACGCGTAACTGGCTGCTGCGCCATGCGGCCATCGTGCTGTATCCAACATCCGCCGAGGGATTCGGCCTGGTGCCCTTTGAGGCCGCAGCCATGGGCACGCCCACGGCCCATGTGAACTTCGGGCCGTTGCGTGAGCTGATTGACTCACCGGAACTGCCGCGCGACTGGGACCCGGAGCACATGGCCGACTACTGCCAGCAGTTGCTGGAAGATCCGCAGCAGGGCACACGCAACATCCGTCACATCCTTGCAAGTGGTGCCCCGCTGACCTGGGACGCAACCGCCACTGACCTGGTCCACGCCTACCGCCAGATCCTGGCTGGCGCACCGCGCCATTAATGGAAGATTGAACGCATGAATACCACTGACCTAGATGGAATTTCCCTGGAGCAGGCGCTGATCGACTTCGAAGTCGCCAACGCCCGTGTAATGGACCTGACCTCGCGCTTGACGTCAATGAGCCGTGAACTGATCAGCGCACGTTCCGAACTGGAGCGCATCAAGGTGGAGCAGGCCACACATCGGGTTGCACCGGTGGTTCCGCCAGCTCTCGTTGCCGAGCATGCTGAACTGCAGGAGCGGTTCGAGCGCGTGCGGTCGTCGCGCGCGGTGCAGATTGCGGCGATCTTCAGTGGCAAGCTGCGGCGGTTCCTCTGATGGCGCGGCCACGCATTCTCCATTGCATCACCGTCTACAACGGACGGGCCTTTGTGCCCGCAGCCATCGAAAGTGCGATTCGCATGGACCAGACGCACGCACAGATCGACGTACTGGTGCTGGACGATGCCAGCCCTGAGCCGGGCTGGAGCGAGGAACTGGCTGAGTTCTGTCGTGAGCGCGACGTTATGTACTACCGGACGCCGCGCAACCTGGGCATTCCGCGCAACGTGAGCCTTGGCATGCTGACTGCGGTCAAGCGTGGCTATGACTACGTGGTGATCAGCAATTCGGACGTGCTGTATCCGCGCGACCTGATGGGGCAGATGCTGGAGGTTTCCCGGCAGCCAGGCGTCGGTTCGGTCACTGCCTGGTCCAACAACGTTTCGATCTATTCGTTGCCGAATGAAGATCCCAACCGCTTCCTGCATGACCAGGGTGTGGTGGATTGGGTGCATGCGGGTCTGGCGGGTCATTTCGGCAACGCAGCGATGGATATTCCGGCAGGTATTTCCTTCTGCATCCTGATCTCAACCGATGTCGTGCGCGAGGTCGGGATCATGGATCCTTGTTTTGGTCGTGGTTACTGCGAAGAAACGGACTGGAGCCTGCGAAGCCTGGCGGCTGGGTACCGCATTGCACTGGCGCCGGGGACCTACGTGTTCCACCACGGACGTGGTTCCAATCTGGACGCGGGCATCGTGTCGCTCAATGCGACCACGGTACCCGGGAATGAGGCGATCATCGATCTGCGCTATCCGTTGTTCCGCCAGCAGGTGGACGCGTTCGTACAGTCCGGTGTCCTTTCCAGGGCGCACGAGGATGCGATTCGCAAGTTGGTGATCAGCGCGGGCCGGCAGTTCGGCTACGGCATTGATGTAGGCTGGGTGGCGCGCGATCGCAGTGACGAGAGCCAGGTCATTGTTCAGTTCTCACCCGACGCAGTGCAGGGCGAGGTAGTGGCATCGTTCCGCGGCTTCCGTCTGCCCATGAAGCTGGCATCCGGAGGCTTGGGGGCGCAGATCCGCTCCGTGTTTGGCGCGGAGCCCTCTGTATTGAACCTGTTCGACCGCGGGAGCGTGGCGGAGTCCCTGTCGGCCGAATTCGCTTCGGTGGCTCGCCCCGGCTTTGGAAACTATCCGGCGACGATCTGACATCGCCGGATCGCGGTCTTTGCGGCTCAATGCCCTGTGGCACTGGGCCGTGGGGGCGTCCGCACGCGTTGGCTGGCGCGTGCGGACCATATCATCGAAGGCTTTTCGACGGTCAGGAACAGGATCAGCGAAAGCAGCAGGATCACGCCGGTTCCCGCGGTCAGGAACTTCGCCAAATGCCACCAGGGATGCGTTTCCGCAGCGATCCAGTAGTGGTTGTTCATGGTGTACAGCAGCGGCATGTGAATCAGGTAGATCGAGTACCCCAGCACGCCGAACAATGCCAGTCCTGGAATACTGGCGAAGCTGCGCTTGAGCATGCTGCTGCCAAGCGAAAGGCCCAGGATGATGAGGCCGTACGCGACGGCAAATGGCATTGATTCAAAGTAGTAGAACAGCCGTGCAGCCCGATCGTCTGCTCGGAAGTAGGCCGTGGGATCCTGGAATCCGTAGGCCAGAGACAGGCCACCAAGCTTGAACATGAGCGCAAGCAGCAGCGCAGCCCCAAGCAGTGCATAAAGCAGGCCGGCGGTTTCGGTCAGCAAGGGATGCGTGCGTGGCTTCAGCAGCAGCGCACTGATGCCGATGCCGATCGCGAAGTGAGGTAGATAGCCCAGGATCTGGTGGCTGAGGAAGAAGCGGACGCCCTCGCTCGACCAACCGAGGCCAAAGGTATGCCGCTGGAGGAAATCAACCAAGCCATCGAGGTGGTAGCGGCACAGGTATAGCCACACGCTGCTGAGCAGGAAGGCAGCAAGAATGCCCTGCCACCATCGGCCGCGGTAGAAGGCACGGACCACCAGTGGCAGCACGAGATAGAAGAGCATCTCAATGGTCAGCGTCCAGAAGGGCGTCCCTACGCTGTAAGCGCCGAAGGAGAACAGGAACAGCGATTGGCCGAATGCCAGGTGGCTGATGAATATGGCTGCGCCGGCCGTGCTCCAGACCTTCTCCTGTGGAATGAACACCGGGGTGTAGAACAGGACCACGAGGAACAGCACCAGCCAGTAGGGCGGGCCGATCCGAAGGATGCGTGCTTTGATGTAGGGTAGGTATTCGGGCGCCGGCTTGCCATTTGCATCAGCGCGAAGGAAGCGGGTGGAGAGCAGGACGCCGCTGAGGACGAAGAACAGGTCCACACCCGAGGACATCATTACGATGATGCGTGACAGCTCGACGCCTGCGATGCTTGCCGATGGCGACCATGAAAGGCCCCATGCATGACGCACCAGAACGAAGAGCACGGCGATTCCGCGCACCGCGTCGAGGAAGGGAATGTTCTTGTCCGGATTAGGTAGCAGCTTTTCAGCAAGGGCCATGGATCAGGTCTATCCGGGACATGGAAGGGGTGGTAGCTGTGGGACAGGCTAGCGAAAGCTACCACATCCGCCTCCGCCTGTCGGCGGCGATGCTTTCATCTGCCAGTAATCGTGCCAGCATGGGTGCTGGCACGATCCATCATCAGCCACGTGTGCCGCGATACACCCGAGCAAGTCCGCGCGCCAGCTTGGACATTCCCGGAACACGCAACAGCCTGTCAATCATGCGACCCAAGCGGACGCCGGTACGCTGGCCGGTGGTACGTAGCGACGGAGGAGGCAATGTCGCGGCCAGTCCATCCAGTCGGCGCAGGGCTGTGGCGACCTGCTTCGCATCGACGCGACGCATTGCCTCGTTGAGAGTGGCGTAGACCTCGAGAGCTGAACGCCGCCATCCATCCGCTTCGCCTGGCCGTCGTTGGTTGCTCCAGGCCGGGATGCCGGCGCTGAGGCGTGTGACCAGTTCGCGGGTGGTTTCATAGCGGTGGATGTTGGCTGACGTGGCTATCTGCCCGGCCAGCTCCCGGTTCAGCCCGGTATCGCGCACGAACACCGGGCGGTGGTGCGCCAGTGCGTGCAGGACCGGGAAACCGAAGCCCTCATAGTGGCTCGGGAACACCACCAGCTCGGCATCGCGATAGAACGCACGGAACGTCTGGTCATCGATATGGCCGGCTTGGAATGCTTCGATGTCCTTTGATCGCTCCACATCCTGCGGGTAACCGATGGCGATGATCCTGCGGCCCGGTAGGGCATCGGCCAATGCGTCTGCCGTTTCCTTCACGAACTTGTGTGCGTAGTGGTTACCGATCACCAGGATATGGTTGCCAGCTGCCGCACCCGGCTCGTGCTCGGCATAATCAGCCGGATCCAGTGAATGGCGCGACACGCTCTGCATCACGTGGGGGGCGATCGAGTAGCGCTGGCGGATGCGATCCAGCGTGAACGCAGAGTTGGTGAACAGCACGCTCATGTTCTCCAGCGCGAAGCGCCAGATGTCTTCATCCATGTCCAGCGCAAGATATCCGCAGTCGCTGGAGATGGTGTCGAGCATGAAAATGCCCACTACTGGAGCCGTGCTGAACAGCCGGGTGAGTACGTCCACCTGGTAGGGCTGGCCGATGCGCACGACGGCTGCCGCCTGCCCATTGCTCTGTCCGGGCTCAAGCCGGGTCAGGCCAGTTAGACGCGGCATGCCGTGGAAGTCCCATGCCTCCAGAGTCATGATCACGCCGATGCGCACTTCGTCGGGCCAGGAGCGTAGTGCCGCAGCGACGAGCTTCACCCCCGACTCGAACGTGCCGTTGTGGAAGGCGCCGAACGAGGAAAAATCGAACGCGATCGTTCGCGGCGAATCCGTTGGTTCGAGCGCCTCAAGCAGCGTCTCGGCACGGTACTCGGGTGAATGATAGTAGCGTTCGACCAGCTTCGGGTATTCCGGATAACGCGCGCGCAGCAACGCTCCGTTGTGTGCGTCACGCTCGCTTCGCTGCTGCTGGGTGGTGGCGAAGGACTGCTCGCCTTGGTGCCATACGAAGGCATGGTTGGCCAGCACCGCCCGATAGCCTGCGCGATTGGCGCGCATGATCAGGTCGTTCTCTTCGTTGTAGCCCTTGCCATACGCTGTGTCGAATACGCCGAACTCGGAGAGCAACGTGCCACGGATCCAGAGCGCGAAGCCGATGGCAGTCGGTGCCAGGGTGCAGCGTGGCAGCCTTCGTGCCAGCGGCGCAAAGCGGGCGAAGGCTTCGTCGGCGGTGACATCCTTGTGCTCGAACGAGTGGGGCAGGCTGGCCAGGGTGGCATTGTTGCTGCGAGGGCAGACGAAACCGAACATGGGATCTAACCCGGCGACGGCCAGCATTTCGGCGATTGCACCGGGCATCACTTCGGTATCGGAATTGAGCAGAAGTACGTCGGCCCCCTCTTCGATCGCGCGGGCAAACGCGCGGTTGCAGGTACCGATGAAGCCAAGGTTGTCCTCGTTGGCGATGCCCTCGAGCGGTACGCCCTCCAGGCCGGCCTGCAGTGCTTCATCCAGGGCAAGCGCCAGGCCCTCGTGGCCAGGGCTGTCGTTGTAGAACCAGACTGATGCGCGTGCGGCGATCAGCTCTCCGGAGACACTGCGCAGTCCACGCATCAGCGGTGCGACGAGCTGTTCGTTGCGATAGAAGGGGACCACCACGTGCAGTGGCGGGTGAACCTGCGCCTCTGCGTCGACGGCGTGCGGTGCCTGCCGGTGCACGGCTTCCACCTCCGGGGCATCCGGGAGCATCTCTGGCAGGTACTGCGGCTTTTCGAGCAGCAGAGCCACCACGTCCTCCAGAGTGTTGATCACGCGCATGTCCTGCAGGGGCAGGTCATCCACGCGCTCCTTTGGCACCAGGAACAGCGCGCATTCGGCGTTGCTACCAAAGAAGTTATCCGGGCAGCCGTTGATATTGTCAGGGTTGTACGCGGGATAGATCGATCCGAATGCGCGATAGCCCAAGTTTTCCGATGCAGCCAGCGTTGACGCAGCGCCGCTGACCGAGTTGCATTCGGCGAACACCACTGGCCGGCAGCGCTCGAGTGTTTGTCGCGCGCCGCGGATGACATTTGCCTCCATGCCTTCGACGTCGATCTTGATCAGGTCCAGTCGCGGCAGTTCAAGCATGTCGAGGGTTATCAGTTCAACCTCGTAGCCGCCACCCTGATCTACCAGAGCCAAGCTGCCCAGGTTCTGACTGCCTTCCTCCGGATCAAGGAGGTGAATCGTGCCCGGCTGGTCGGATACCCCCACATTCCGGGCCTTGATGACAGCATCCAGGGCATTGCGATGGATGTTGCGGCCAAGCACCGCGAACGTATTGCGGCGGGGTTCGAACGCCAGCACCTGCCCCAACGTGCCAGTTGCGCGCGCCAGTGCGACGGCGTGGGTGCCGATAAAGGAGCCCACATCGGCCACCACGCCGCCCGTCGGGACAAAACGACGCAGAAGGTCCAGCTCTGTTTCAGCCCATTCGCCATACCAGCGGAGCGAATCAGCGACGACAGAGTCGCCCGGAAGGGTTTCGAAGACGCCATGGCGCCCGTTGATCGTGGTCATGTGCTGTGCGACGTTCGGAACGAGACATCCAGCGGCTGCGCACCGGAAATGCCGTGAACAAGCTGGGAATTGAGGGCCGTCAGCACGATTACGTCGTGCAGCCAATGATGCTGGACGTGATCATCGCCGGGGCCTTCGGCTAAGGCTACATCCAGGCTGTACTCGCCACGGACGAGCCGCGGCAGGCGCATCTGGAAGGCGACCGTGAATGTGCTGCCGGCCTCGACTGAGATGGCCTCCTCCCGCAGGTAGCTGTCCGAGCTCTCCGCAACGACGAACTGCCCTTTGCGATCCTTCAGCATGAAGCCGATTGCCGGATAGGCAAGCGTCTTGCCTGCGCGTGCAGTGATGGAGAGGTGAACGTCATCGTTGGAGGTGAACTCGGTCAGCGCATTTCCATCCACATCGGTGAACACAGCGTGCTCGATCACCGCGCCGCCTGCTCCGAATCCATCGGCCTCGGTGCGGAAGCTGCCAGCATGGAAGCGGGTGGCCTGCACGTTGGCTGCTTGATAGTTGCCCGGTCGCGCTGATTGCGGGCCCACGGCTTCAGGAGCCTCCATGCGGTCAGCGTAAAGGTCCCGGAGGTAGATAGCGGAGATTTCACGGGCGCTGCCTACATCGCAGAGGTAGTGCCCTGCCTGACGGCGAAGCAGCACGGCGGACGCGCACAGCGCGTTGACCGCACCCATGTCATGGCTGACGAACAGCAGGGTGCCGCCCTGGCGCTGGAAGCCGGCCAGGAAACGCATGCACTTCTGCTGGAAGTAGGCATCACCCACGCTCAACGCCTCATCGATGATGAGGATGTCGGCGTCCACGTGCGCGATTACCGCGAACGCCAGCCGAACGTACATGCCGCTGGAGTAGGTTTTTACTGGCTGTTCGATGAAGGCGCCAATATCGGCAAACGCCGCGATGGCGTCGAAGCGCTTGGACACCGTCTCGCGATCGACGCCATACAGCGAAGCGGCCAGGTAGACGTTCTCGCGGCCGGAAAACTCCGGATTGAAGCCGGCCCCGAGTTCCAGCAGCGCCGCGACCCGGCCATTGACGGTGATCTCGCCCTCGGTCGGGGTGAGGGTGCCGCAGATCATCTGTAGCAACGTGGACTTGCCGGCGCCGTTGCGGCCAATGATGCCGACCGTCTCGCCGCGACGGATCGTGAAGCCCACTTCGCGGAGTGCCCAGAACTCGCGGTAGTACTGCCGATGGCCACGCCAGAGCATCTGCATCAAGCGGTGAGCGGGTTTTTCGTAGATGTTGAAGCACTTTCCCAGGTCACGCACCTGGATCGCGATGTCAGAGCACATCGGCAAACCCCCTGCGCGTGCGTTGGAAGAAGGCGAAGCCGGCGATGAAAACCAATGCTGAAACCAGTAGGCAGACGGGGTACAGCACCGGGTCCAGGCCCTTGCCCCAGATCAGGACATCTCGCATCTGAGCGACGATCGGCGCCAGTGGATTGATGTTGAGGAACGGCCGCAGCGAGGCCGGGATCGCGTCGATCGGATAGAAGATGGGGGTCAGGAACATCACCGCGGTGGTGATGATCGCCGTGATCTGTGCGGTGTCGCGCAGGAACACGCCCAGTGCCGACAGCAGCCAGGCGACGCCGGTCATGAACAGGACCATCGGCAGCATGACCACCGGGGCGAGCAGGGCGGTCACCGGCGGCAGGCCCGTCGAGACCAGATAGAACAGCAGCCACACCACCAGGTTCACGGCCAGGCTGAACATGGCCGTGAGCACGCTCACCCATGGCAGCACTTCGAGCGGGAAGACGACCTTTTTCACGTAGTTCGCGTTGCCCACGATGAGGGTGGGAGCGCGGTTGAATACTTCCGAGAACAGGTTGAACACCAGCAGGCCACTGAACAGGACCAGGGCGAACTCGGTGCGCGAGCCGCTGCCACCGGGCCAACGCGCCTTGAAGACCTCGCTGAACACGAAGGTGTAGATGGCCAGCATGAAAATTGGCTGCACCAGCGCCCAAGCCAGTCCCAGCAGGGACCCCCGGTAGCGGGCTGCAATTTCTCGGGCGGCCAAGGCTACGACCAAGCCGCGATTATGGCGCAGGCTGCGCAGTAGATGCAGCGGGGAACTGGGGTAGGCTTCCATTCATCGGTGACAAAGGGGACGACCCCCTAGTTTACTTCGCGCCGGAGGGGGGTGCAGCGTTATCGTTCAGGTTCAATCGACCCCGCGGCGTGCGAATGTGAAGTGTTTGTGACCGAGATAAGCCGTTACGATCGGGACGGCTACGCCGACCAGATGGGCGCTCAGTGGGATATCCAATGGCCACGACAGTGCAGGCAGGGCCCAGCGCTTGAGAACGATGCTGATGCCCAAGGTCTGCAGCAGGCTGATTGCGTTGATGCCGACGAACCAGGCGACCTGCTGTGCGATAGGCCGGTTCGAACCCTTGAACACCAGGACTCGATTGAGGATGAAAGCCGTCAGCATGCCCAGCCCATAGGCAAGGCAGACCGCCACCTCGAAAGGGAAAGCAAGGCTGAACAGGACGCGGCTACCGACATTGACCGCCGCCGCAGTGCCACCACAAATAACAAACAGGAGGAACTGGCGACTCATGCCTGCGTCTCTCGGTGGCGATTGGCTGCGCCGGATACGGCGGCGATCAGCATCATGAGGGTCAGCACCAGGGCGATGTACAGGCCGGGGCCGCAACGTTCTTCTGCTACGACGCGAAACTGGGTAAGACGGCCCGCTTCGATCGGCGGTGTTACCGCGACCCAGCCGTGGGGATCGTTGTCCACGATATGCAATTGGTACTCATCCGCAGGCAGATCCAGCAGACGCGGCCTCCAACGATCGCCGGCTACGCCTTGGGTCACCAATTCTATGGTGTGTTGCTTGCCGACCAGGGTGGCGGCCACCCCTGGTGGCCCGTAGCCACCCTGGAAGTACAGCATCCTGCCGCCCTTCACCAGCACCGGCGCACTGCTGCAGTCGATGATGTTGGCGTCGCCGCCATCGACAAGATAAGTACCGATGGCCTGTGGACGGTTGGGCAACCCCGCGAAGGCGCCGGGGTGCTCCAGTCCGCTGCAGTGGTCCGTCGGGAACGCCAATGGCCGGCGAATCTCGATGGGCATGATGGAAGCTGCGTCTGAGCGGCTCAGGACGTGATCGATGCGTTCGGCGTCTGGATAGGGGAAGCGACCGGGGGTGTCGCGCAGCGCGTCGAGATCACCATCGCGCAGGTAGGTCGCCAGTAACTTTTCCTGCATGGCGCCAGCAATCGAGCGCTCCTGCATGCTGCCCTTGGCGGCGACGAAGGTCGGGAACGAGGAAAGCGCGATCCAGCCGATGAATACCGCAGGTACTGTGGTGCGACCCCATGAAGGGAGCCGCGATCCATTGCCGAAGCAAGCGTGCAGTACCAGCCACAGGTTGTTGATCACACCGATGGCCAGCAGGTCGGTGTAGCGCGAGGTCACCACGTTGTGCACCTCTGTGCCCCGCGAGTAGGCCATGGCTACGGCCTGCACCAGCACCCAACCTGCGACTGCGAAAGCGAAACGCTCTCCCCGCGAAATGCTCTGTCGGGTCAGCGTGCGGCGCAGCATTGCGAGGGTAAGAGCGACCGTCGGCAGCCAAAGCACCGCTACGCTGATCCAGCGCGGTCGCAACGGCCAGGCAAGGGTATTGCGCAAGGCCTCCAGGAACTGGCCGATGGAACGAGCATGGAAGGTGTCGCCATGTGGTGGTGCGGGAAGGGTCACAAGACCCACGACGGTGACCGCCAGCATCAGCAACAGGGCAAGACCGCCCCTACGGCGGTCAACATCAGCGGCGAGCAGGCGATAAACGAGCAGACCCGCCGCTGCCGCAGCGGCAAAGATACCGCTGGCCATGGTGAACAGGGCGAGTACCGAGCAGATCAGAATGGCCAGCAGGCGCCTGCGATCCAGTACCTCAGCCGATGCCAGCCAGATGGTGATCAATGACAGAAGTGCCAGGATGAAGAACTGGTTCTGGAACCCAGCGATCAGATTTTCCCAGCCGAAAGGCGCAGAGGCCAACGCAAAAATGCCCAGGATGAGGAACGGACGGGCAGCGGGCACCAGCGTACGCATGCCGACCCAAGCCATAGTGCCCAACGCGGCCGCGTACGGGACGATGTTGAACAGCATTTCCACCTTGGCATCGAACTGGTTCCCATTGGCTGCAAACAAGCCGAGTGAAACAAGCCGTGTGAAAAGAATGCGGTGTTCATTGTGTGCCGCGAACAACTGGCTGAAGTGGAGCTCGCCCCGCAGATAAGGCAACAACAGGTTGTCGAGCTCGGCATCCCATTGGTCCCAGAACGGACTGCTGCTGCCGAAACGGAGCACCAGATAGGCGCGCACGGCCATCATCGGGACCAGCAGGATGGCCAGTAGGAACACCGGGTGCTGCGGATGGAACCACTGCAACAATCGGGTACGCACGGCACCTGATCTGGGGGTCATGCGCGCAGCGCCTCGTTCACCAGGGCCTCGGCCGTGTTGATGCTCTCGTTGATCGAGCGATCTTCAGGGTAGTAATACGCAGTGTCGGCCATGAAGAAGCCCTGCACCGGCGTGCGCATCGACGGCAGCATGTCCTGGAAGCCCGGCGGGCAGATCGTCTGCGCGAACTCATAGCGATGGCAGTGCGAGGCCAGCACCCAGTCACGCTTGAAGGCCGGGTTGATCCGTGCCAGGTAGCCCAGCACTTCCTCGATCAGCTCGGCGTTGGACTGCTGCCACTTCGGGTGGGTCTTGGGCATGTAGTACGGTGCGTACAGGATCTTCTGGCCCGGGTCGTGGCCCGGGTTGAGGTTGCTGTACTCGATCACGCCCGGGATCTCGATGCCCGGATCGCTGATGTTCATCCAGAAGTTTTCGCTCACCGCGTGCTTGAGCTTGAGGATCACGCAGGCGACGGGAATGTTCTGCACCGCCGCGACCTTGGCGCGGAAGTCCTCCGGCAGCCCCGGCACCAGCGCCGGCACGTACTGGATGGGTGCGGTGGAGATCACGCCGTCGTAAGCGGTGAATTCGCCGCCCACCGATACACCGGTGACCTTGCCGTTCTCGGACACTACTTCATCGATGCCCTGCGACAGCTCGATACGGCCGCCGCGCGCCTGGATGTCCTGCACCATGCGTTCCAGCAGCGTCATCGAGCCCCCTTCCAGGTAGCCCATGCTCTCGTTCATCAGGTTGCGGCGGGACAGTGCCACGCGCTTGATGCGCGTGCCGATCCAGCTGGCCGACAGGTTGTCCTTGAACTCGAAGAACTTCAGGCGGAAGGCATCCTTCCACATCACGTCATAGGCCTTCTGGCCGACCCAGCGCCGGATCCATGCGCCGGCCTCTTCCTTGTCCAGCGCCGTCCAGTCCTTGATGCCCTTGGTGTACATCACGTGCAGCGCATAGCGGAACTTGCTGATCGGCCCAAGGTGGGGGAAGGCGAGCAGTGCAAACGGGTTGCCCCACTTGTAGAGCTTTCCCTTGTAGAAATAGCCCATCTTGGTGTCGGTCCAGCGCAGCGCCTTGGACAGGCCGTAGCGCTCCAGCAGCGCGAAGAGCGGATAGTCGGTCTTGCAGATGAAGTGGTAATAGCGCTCGATCGACAGGCCGTCGAAATCGAAGTTGGCCGACATGCCGCCAATGCGATCGTCACGCTCGTAGATCGTGACCGAGTGGCCCTGGTCGAGGAGTTTCACGGCGGCCATCAGGCCCATGGGGCCTGCGCCGATGATGGCAAATCGCTTCTGGGTCATGGCAATCGTATCAATGGAAGGAAGTGGGGAGCGCCGTGAGACGGCACCCCGGGCGCGTGGCGAACAATTCGTACGCCGGGCTGTGGTAGATGTGCAGGGTACCGGTCGGGACGTCGTTGAAATCCGAGGCGATTCTGCCAATGCGGATAAATGACTGATCCATCTGGGAATAATAGCGCCTTGACCAGTCGTCGTTGAACGAGGTGCCGATGAACAGCACACAGTCCGTCGATGGTGGCGGGAGGTCCATGCCCAATACCTGGGGGTAAGTGATGACCTCGGTGCGTACGGCGCCCACTTCCGCGGCGATGCCCTGCAGTCGGTCGGTGCGTTCATCCAGTATCTGCTGCAGGTGGATGCGGTCGAAATAGGGGGCCAGTCGGGCGCTGACCGACATGCCCCAAGCGCCTGCCAGTACCAGCAGCCCCATGCAGGCCAGGTGCAGCAGCCTGCGGGCCAAGGGGCGCTGCAGCGCGAGGCGGGCCGCGGCGAACCGCTCGATGTTGGCAGCGCCAGCCACGGCAACCATCATGAAGGCTGGTATCAATGCGGTCAGATTGCGTTCGAAGAACACCGACTGGACCAGGAAGGCGCCAAACGTAATGGCGAAGACCGCCAGGAAGCCGGCCTTGGCTGGTGCCAGCGAGGTGCGGAAGTAGCCCATCACATGCAGCACCACCAAGGGCAAGCCGAGGGTGGCCAGGTAGTAACCGGTGATCCAATGCCATTGCGGAACCAGCCCGTGCGTCATCGGCCCAAACGGGGGATGGCCCCCGCCGTACTGGTGGTCCAGCGCCTGGATGCCCGCCAGGAATCCGGGAAGGTCAGCCACGATGGCCGGTGAACCGACGCAGATGCCGAAGACAACACCTGCCAGCGATGCGCCGCCGAACATGCCAAGATGCTGGAGCTTCCGCGTCAATCCCGGTAACTGGCGTACAGGCTGCCATGCGGCAGCGACGCAGTACAGGCTGAAAACGGCATAGGTGAACTTTATGGTCGTCAGCACGCCAGCCAACATGCCCAGAAGGGCCAGGAGGCCGAACTGGGCCCAGCGTTGCTGAGGCTTCAGGCATGCGAGCGCGAACGCCAGCGTTGAGAGCAGCGTGCTCCATGCCTCTGGCCGGGCGTAATGCGCGTCCTGCAGGAATTGGGGGGTGGTCGCGACCAGAAGCACCCCGACCAGCGCATAACCAACACCCAACGTACGTACGAGCAGCAGGAGGCAGACTGCCAAGGTGAGGGCGGCGGACCAGCGCGAGAATTCGAGCAGGTAGTGCAGCAGGTCGAAT
Source organism: Stenotrophomonas sp. 109824_Sma (assembly GCF_056480025.1). Classification (NCBI taxonomy): domain Bacteria; kingdom Pseudomonadati; phylum Pseudomonadota; class Gammaproteobacteria; order Lysobacterales; family Lysobacteraceae; genus Stenotrophomonas; species Stenotrophomonas sp. 109824_Sma. Next base: position 627,865 of record NZ_CM151078.1, read on the forward strand.
TCGCTTTTGAATGCCGCTGGTGCAATCGCCTTGATGGTCAGGTAGACCGCTTGAATGTACCCGGAGAAGTTGTAGCGGAATGCATGGAACTCAGGAAGGTCAGCGCGAGCCCAATCGGTATTCAGATCGCCATGTTCATGCATGGCGACCATGACTTTCACCGGAATGGATTGGTCAGGATGATGCCAGACACCAGCGACGTCGCCCTGGTAGAGCTTCGCGGCCAGCAGTGCTACCGATGCAGCCAGAAGAACCAGTGAAACGGTGCGGCGGACAGGTGTTTTCCTGGGAGGTGTAGGCACGCCTTCGCTCCGTGGGGGCGGCAGAGCGAGCGCACTCAGCAGGATGCTGGCCAACAGCAGTGACATGATCGGAATGCCCAGACGCCCAGGCTCGGGCAGCATGCCAATGCCCGCCCACTGCTGGAATCCAGTCCCTTGGTCATCCAGGACCACGCGCAGGGGCCGTCCCGCCCAACTCTGCGGCACCCGGATGTTCAACGGCTGCCATTGCTCGCCCGCACGCTGGATCACATACAGTGATTCCTCATCATCCTCCAAGGCGATGCGCAGGCGTACTGCGTGTCCATCGATGTAGCCGGCCACCGCCAGTCGTGGGCGCATGGCGTGGTTGGCAGGCAGTCGCAGTTCGATCGTGCCACGCGCTTCGTCGCCGTTTGCGCAGTAGGTGATGGCGGCATGGTGGATGTCCGGATCGGCACGCAGGAACGACGATGCCGACGACGGGCAGCCACCCTTGGGGGCTGTAGCGCCCATTGGGAGCTCCGATACCGGCGGTCGGATCCACAGCAGCAACGCCACAAGCAGGCATGCCGCAGCCAGTCCCTGGCCCAGATACCAGCGTCCTTCCCGCACGCGTCAACGCTCCAGTACGATCTTCGCGTAGCGCGGATCGGTATAGCTCTCGCGAATCGCTTCTTCAAACGGCGTCTGCTTCACCCCGAACACGGCCTCGGTGTCGATGCCCTTGAAGTCATCGCCGGCACTGAGTGCCTTCAGCTGGTCGGCGGTGAAGGGCGGTTTGCTGCTGAACAGGCTGTAGACCTTCAGCAGGAAGCCAAAGAAGCCGATCGGGATGTGCACGATCACCGTATGCAGCTTCTTGACCCGTTTGATGGTGCGGATGATGTCCACGTAATCCACGCGGGTATCGCCGACGATGTCGAAGACCTCGCCGTCCGGTTCGGTTTCGATGCACTTGGCGATGCAGCGGCAGAAGTCGCGTTCGTACAGGGGCTGGCGCATGAACCTGCCATCGCCCGGGATCGGGAATACTGGCGTGCGTGCCATGAAACGCGACAACCAACCCAGGTGTTTGGGGTCGAACCAGCCGAACATCAGCGTCGGGCGCAGCACGCAGTGGCGCTGGCCGCTGGCGACCACCATCTCTTCCTGCTCGCGCTTGGTGTTGGTGTAGTCATCCTTGGCCACCGAGTTCACCACCGAGGAGCTGATGTGCACCATGTAGGGCACTGAGGCGTCCTGGGTGGCCTTCAGTACGTGGCCGGTGGCGGTGATGTTGTTGCGCACGAACAGGTCGGTGGTCTTGCCGGTGATCTGCGCGTGCAGCTGCACCACGCAGGCGGCACCGTTGAATTCACCGGCCCACGCGCCAGGTTCAGCCAGGTCGGCTTTCACCACGCGGACATCCGGGTGCAGGCCGTGCAGGATATCCAGGTTGTGGGCATGCTTGTCGATGGCGACCAGCTGGGTGTAACCCTGCTGCTTCAACTCGACGATCAGGTTCTGCCCCACCAGGCCGGCAGCACCGGTGATGACGATCTTGGCGTGCTTGTCGGTCATGTCAGAGCTTGATCCTGCGGAAGACGAATTCGGGGATGTTCTTGATGATCATCATGATGGCCCACCAGAAGCCGGGCAGGTAGGCAACGGCCTTGTGCTTGCCGATCGCCTTGAGGATGCCGGCGGCGACCTTGTCCGGTGTCGCCCACAGGGCGCCCTTCTTGAACGCGGCGGTCATCGGCGTATCGACGAAGCCGGGCTTGATGACCAGCACGTTGATGCCAGCCGGACGCAGGCGCTGGCCCAGGCCGCTCAGGTAGGCGGTGACCGCTGCCTTGGCGCTGCCGTACAGATAATTGCTGGCGCGGCCACGATCACCGGCTACCGAAGAAATGACGGCCAGGCTCGCACCGGACTGCAGGCGCTGTGCCAGGGCCGCTGCAAGGGCGATGGTGGACGTACCGTTGGTGGCAAACTCGCGCAGCGACAGCTCCACGGAGGCATCGCAGGCAGCCTGGTCGGGCAGGGTGCCGTGGGCGATCAGGACGGTATCGACGCCGCCCAGCGCGGCCCATGCGTTGTCCAGGAGGGCGCCATGGGCGGCCACATCGTTCACGTCCAGCACGCCGCTGTGCACGTGCGGGGCACCGCGCACGCGCAGGTCGGCGGCAATGGCGTCCAGTTTGCCGGCGCTGCGACCCACCAGGTAGAGCGCGGCGCCACGTGCGGCGTATAGGCGCGCAACCGATTCGGCGATGGCCGAGGTCGCGCCGATGATCAGGATCTTCTGCATGGTTACTCCATCACCCGGCGCCAGAAGCCGGATGAGAATCGAGGGTCGATGAAGCGGGAGAAGGCTTCCCAGGCCGGGTTGGCCTGGCGGAACAACGCGCCGGACATGCGCGCGTCCTTGGCCGCGTATACGGCACCGCCCGCTTCGCTGACGATGTGGTCCAGGCGGTCGAGCATCTTCAACAGCTCGGGACCGTCGTTGGGGAAATCCAGCGCCAGAGTGGTGCCCGGGCGCGGGAAGGAGAGCAGGCCCGGCGAGGGCCGGTCGCCGAATTCCTTCAGCACCGCCAGGAACGAACCGCGCCCGCTGCGGGCAATTTCGCCCAGCAGTGCCGCGGTGGCGTCGCGCGCGGTGGCCGGCGGCAGCACGCACTGGTGCTGCAGGAAGCCGCGCGGGCCGTACATGCGGTTCCAGTGGTTGATGCCGTCCAGCGGATAGAAATAGCTCTGGTAGTGCGATACGTGGCGGGCCCGGCGAGCCGGCTGGCGCCAGTAGTACAGCGTGTTGAACGGACGCAGGGTCAGCGGATTGACCAGCGAAACCGGCGGCACGATGGGCATGCTGCGGCGAGGGGCCGAACTGGGCGTGGCCGCGTGGGCGTCGCCGGGTGCATGGTCGCCGCGCAGGAAATGCCCACGACCAAGCGCGCGGCCCTTGGCCAGGCAGTCGATCCAGGCAACGGTGTATTCGAAATCATTGGCCGACTCGCGCGACAGCGCGAAGAACTCGTCCAGGTTGTCGAAACGGATCGACTCGGTTTCGATCCATGGGCCTGGTACCCGACGAAGCTGCAGCTCGGCCCAGGTGATGAAGCCGGTCAGGCCCAGCCCACCTGCGGTGGCGGCGAACAGGCCGCTGCTGTCGTCCGGCGTGAGTTGCTGGCGCGAACCATCGCTGCGCAGCAGTTCAAGGCGCAGCACGTGGTGGCAGAACGTACCTGCGCGATGGTGGTTCTTGCCGTGCACGTCGTTGCCGATTGCGCCGCCCACGGTGGCGTAACGGGTGCCGGGGGTGACCGGCAGGAACCAGCCGCGCGGCAGCGCGATGTCCAGGATGTCGGCCAGGGTTACCCCTGCCTCGCAGCGCACGATGCCCGTGGCCGGATCGAAATCGATGAAACGGTCAAGAGCGCGGCTGGTCAGCAGGGTCGCGCCTGGGTTCAGGCAGCTGTCGCCGTAACTGCGCCCATTGCCGTGGGGCAGCACCGTGCCGCCCTCTGCGGGCAGCGGCAGGGCAGCAGCGCGGTCGAGCACCGGAAGGATCCGCTGCTCTACCCGCGGGTAGCGCCCCCAGGACTGGCCAACCGCTGCACTCATATGGCGATCAGGACGATCAGCACGCACAGTGCGATGACGATCTGGCTGCCGCGGTCCATCGCCGCGAACACGATCGGGTCGTCATGCATGTCGCCCCGGTGCGAGACGATCCACATGCGGCTGATCCAGTACAGCAGGATCGGGCACAGCAGCCACAGCAGCTTGGGACTGGTATACAGCTCCAGGCTTTCCGGGCTGTTGATGTACAGCGCGAAAACCGCGACGCCAATGTAGCCGGCGGCCGCGCCCAGCGACTGCACCAGCGGCAGGTCGGACACCGAGTAGCCGCGGCCGATCGCCATTTCCTTGCCGCTGGCCAGTGCCGAGGCCAGTTCGGTGTAGCGCTTGAGCATGGCCAGGCTGAGGAACACGAACATCGAGAACGCCAGCAGCCAGAACGACAGTTCAGAGTTGATCGCCACCGCGCCGCCGATGATGCGCACCGTGTACAGCGCTGCCAGCATCACCACGTCGATCATTACAATGCGCTTGAGCTTGAGCGAGTAGCTCAGGGTCATCACGTAGTAGCACAGCAGCACGCCCGCGAAGGCCGGGCTGCAGGCCAGCGCCAGGGCGAAGCCGGCCAGGGTGATCAACGGCGCCACCAGCAGGCCATGCAGCAGCGGCAGCGTGCCCGCGGCAAATGGGCGCTTGCGCTTGCGCGGATGCATCCGGTCTGGAGTCAGGTCCAGCAGATCGTTGAGCAGATAGACGCCTGACGCGCACAGACCGAAGGCCAGGAAGGCCGTGCCTGCATCGATGATCGAGGTGAGATCGAAGAAGCGGTGGGCAGTCAGCAGCGGTACCAGCACCAGCAGGTTCTTCAGCCACTGGTAGACGCGTAACGCCTTGATCCAGGTGATCAGACCGCCATTCTGAGAGGGCAGGTGGGCAAGCACTTCGGTCTGCTTTGCCGCAGCACTGGCCAGCCCGGCCCCGTTGTTGACCACGATCGCGCCGCCAGCATGGGCCCAGACCTTCAGGTCGACCGTGCCGTTGCCCATGTAGTCGAAGCCTCGTTCGCCAAAGCGCGCTGCCAGTGCCTGCCCCTTGTTGCTGCCGGACAGGTTGGTCTGGCCATCGCTGGCCATCACTTCCTCGAACAGTCCCAGATGGTCGGCGATGGGCTGGACCAGCAGGCGGTCGGAGGCGGTGCACAGCACGCGGGGGCGTTGGGTGGTGGTGCGCAGTATGTCCAGCACCCGCTCGTCATAGGGCAGGGTCTCGGCGGGCAGTTGCACGCGCGAGGCCAGCTGGCGCTTTACGTAGGCTTTGCCCCGCAGCAGCCAGAACGGCACCAGGAACAGGTACAGCGGGTTGTGGGCCAGCAGGGCCAGCAACGATTCGTACAGGATGTCCGAGCGGAGCAGGGTGCCATCCAGATCGACGCATAGGGCACGAGAAGAGGTCACAGCCGAGGTGCCTCGTCGCAGAAGGCGGCATGGTTCTGCATGTAGGTACTTTTTCGCACGGATGAAATCATCCTGAATGATAAGGGAACCATGTTGAGCGCGCAGCCATGGATCAGGGCGCGGGACGTGGTCTGGCCGCCAGCTCCAGGCGTGCCATGGCCAGCATGCCGACAATGACCGCCAGCCACAGGCTGACCAGTCGGATGCCGATGGCCACGGTCAATGCAGCATCCACCTCGACCCCGGAAGCACCGAGCATCAGCACGATGGCCGCCTCGGTGGTCCCTACGCCACCGGGGACGAGGGACAGTGCGCCGATCAGCATGGCCAGCGGATAGATGCTCAGCATCAGCAGCCAGGGCAGACTGATGCCCATGGCCTGACATAGCAAGGTAAAGGCCAGGGCAGTCAGCAGCCACGCCGCTCCGCCCTGCAGGGCGGAGCGAAGCAGCAGGCGCCAGCACAGCAGTGGGTCGAGCGCGCGGGTGCCAGCGATCAGGAAATGGCCAAGTCGGCGTACCGGCGAGCCCGGAAGGTACTCGATGAGACGATGCGCGCCGCGAGCCAGAGGTGGCCAGCAGGCCAGCAAACCGAGGATCAGAAGGACTCCCAGAATGATGGTGGCCAGCACGCCGAACGCAGGGATCATGTGGGCCGCACCGATAGCCAGTACGGTGATCACCAGCAGATCCAGTGCGCGCTCGAAGATGAATGTCGCCAAGGTGGCACCAGCCGGTACGCCTTGCCAGCCGAAGTAACGGATACGGAGCAGTTCACCTGCCTTGCCAGGCGAAGCGGTGAAGGCGAAGCCGGCGAGGTAGGCCAAGGCGCCAAGGCGCCAGCCTTGCAGTCGCAGCCCCTGCGCGGAGAGCGCCGATCGCCAGCGCTGGTAGCGGAAGGCATAGCTGACCAGTACCAGCCCGGCGCAAAGGGCTAGAGTGCCGTTGAGGTTGCTCAGCTGCGCGAGGATGTTGCGCTCGCGGTCGATGTACCACAGTGCAGCGAGATATGCAGCCGCAATGGCGACGACCCATGAGCCTGCGCGCCCCCGGCGCACCGGCTTTACCGGCGCCGGGGACGAGCAGTCCGTCATTACAGCGCCTGTTCCAGCTCGGGCAGGATCGCGAACAGATCCCCCACCAGGCCGATATCGGCAATCTCGAAGATGGGCGCGTCGCCATCCTTGTTGATCGCGACGATCGTGCCGGCATCCTTGATGCCGGTCAGGTGCTGGATCGCACCGCTGATGCCTACGGCCACGTACAGTTCCGGCGCGATGATCTTGCCGGTCTGGCCGACCTGCAGGTCGCTGGGCACGTAGCCGGCATCGACCGCGGCGCGCGAGGCACCGACGGCGGCACCGAGCTTGTCGGCCAGCTGGAAGATGACCTTGAAGTTCTCTTCCGAACCGACACCACGGCCACCGGAGACCACGCGCTTGGCGCTCTGCAGGTCCGGGCGGTCGCTGGCGCCAGCGGCGAGGCCGACGAAGCGGGTGTGGGTCGGCAGGGTAGCATCGACGCTGGCCGCTTCGATGGCGGCGCTGCCGCCCTGGGCGGCTTCCGGCCACGACGCGGCACGCACGGTGGCGACCACGATCTGGTCGGCCGGGGCTTCCACGGTGATGATCGCGTTGCCGGCGTAGATCGGGCGCTTGAAGGTGTGGCTGCCTTCAACGCTCATCAGGTCGGAGACCTGGTTGACGCCGAGCAGGGCGGCCACGCACGGCATCAGGTCCTTGCCGAAGGTGGTCGACGGGCCGAACACGTGGGTGTAGCCCTTGGCCAGCTGCGCGATCTGCGGCGCCAGCACCTGGGCGATGGCCTGCGCATTGGCAGCGTTGGCCACGGTAAGGACCTTGGCGACGCCGGTGATCTTCGCGGCCTCGGCGGCAACGGCGGCCGGGTCGGCGGCCAGCACCAGCACGTCGATGCTGGCACCGCTGATGGCGGCAGCAGCGCTGACGGTCTTGGCGGTAGCGGCGTTGAGCTTGCCGTCGTGGTGCTCGGCGATGACGAGAATCCTGCTCATTACAGCAACCCCTTCTGCTTGAGTGCGGCAACCAGTTCGGCCGCGTCCTTGACCATCACACCCTTGCTGCGCTTGGACGGCGCGGCGTACTGGGTGGTCTTGAAGGTGTCGGCGGCTTCAACGCCGAGGTCGGCCAGCTGCAGGGCCTCCAGCGGCTTGGCCTTGGCCTTCATGATGTCCGGCAGCTTGATGAAGCGCGGCTCGTTCAGGCGCAGGTCGGTGGTGACCACCGCCGGCAGATCGACTTCCAGCGTTTCCAGGCCGGCGTCGACTTCACGGGTGACCGTGGCCTTGCCGTCTGCGATCTCGAGCTTGCTGGCGAAGGTCGCCTGCGGACGGCCCCACAGCGTGGCCAGCATCTGGCCGGTCTGGTTGGCGTCGTCGTCGATCGCCTGCTTGCCCAGGATCACCAGGTCCGGCTGTTCCTTCTCGATCAGCTTGAGCAGGGTGCGTGCGGCGGTCAGCGGCTGGATGGCCTGGTCGGTGACCACATGGACGGCACGGTTGGCACCCATGGCCAGGCCGTTGCGCAGATGCGCCTGGGCATCGGCCGGAGCAATGGTGGCGACCACGACTTCGCTGGCGATGCCCTTGTCGCGCAGGCGCAGGGCTTCTTCCAGAGCGATTTCATCGAAGGGATTGGGGGACAGCTTGACGCCGTCGGTGACCACGCCGGAACCGTCCGGCTTGACCTGAATGCGGACGTTGTAGTCCACCACGCGCTTGTACGCGACGAGGATTTTCATCTGGTACGGGGTCCTTCAATAACGGGGAGAACGTCCGGTCCTCGCACAGCAACCGGTTCGGGGGTGGGATCCCGATTCTAGCTGGCTTGAGGGGACCATGCGAATGCGTATGGTTATGTTGCGGCGCGGCATGGGACGGACGGAGCAAGTGCGCCATTCACGACACGCTGGCAGTCGTGAAGACGGGGGACATGTATGCTGTGCCGCTGTGCGGGAGCGCCCAAGTGCGCCCCATGGATGACATTTCGATCAGGAGAACAGGTAGTGCCCACATGGCTTGTCACCGGCGGCGCCGGATTCATTGGCGGTAATTTCGTCCTCGAAGCCGTCGCCCGCGGCATCAAGGTCGTCAACCTTGATGTGCTGACGTACGCCGGCAACCTGAAGACTCTGTCCAGCCTGGAGGGCAACCCCGACCACGTGTTCGTGCAAGGCGACATCGGCGACCGTGATCTGGTCGCCCGCCTGCTGGCCGAGCACCAGCCGGACGCGGTGCTGAACTTCGCCGCCGAAAGCCATGTCGATCGTTCCATCGATGGCCCGGGTGCGTTCATCCAGACCAACGTGGTGGGCACCCTGGGCCTGCTGGAAGCGGTGCGCGACTACTGGAAGGCGCTGCCGGCCGGGCCGGGTGCCGCCTTCCGCTTCCTGCATGTGTCCACTGACGAGGTGTACGGCACCCTGGGTGAGACCGGCAAGTTCAGCGAAACCACGCCGTACGCTCCGAATTCCCCGTATTCGGCGTCGAAGGCCGCTTCGGACCACTTGGTCCGCGCCTTCCACCACACCTACGGGCTGCCGGTGCTGACCACCAACTGCTCGAACAACTACGGTCCGTACCACTTCCCGGAGAAGCTGATCCCGCTTGTGATCGCCAAGGCGCTGGCCGGCGAGCCGCTGCCGGTGTACGGCGATGGCAAGCAGGTGCGTGACTGGCTGTTCGTGTCCGACCATTGCGAAGCGATTCGCACCGTGCTGGCCAAGGGCCAGGTCGGCGAGACCTACAACGTCGGTGGCAACTCGGAAAAGCAGAACATTGAGGTGGTGCAGGCCATCTGCGCGCTGCTGGACCAGCGCCGCCCGCGTGCGGACGGCCAGCCGCGCAGCAGCCAGATCACCTACGTCACCGATCGTCCTGGTCATGACCGCCGCTATGCGATCGATGCGTCCAAGCTGAAGAACGACCTGGGCTGGGAACCGGCCTACACCTTCGAGCAGGGCATCACCTTCACCGTCGACTGGTACCTGGACAACCAGGAATGGGTCAACGGCGTGCTCGACGGCAGCTACCGTCTGCAGCGCATCGGCACCGCAGCCTGAATCCAGGAGATCTCATGACCCAGCGCAAGGGCATCATCCTAGCCGGGGGTTCCGGCACCCGGCTGTATCCGATCACCAAGGGCGTCAGCAAGCAGCTGTTGCCGGTGTACGACAAGCCGATGATCTACTACCCGCTCAGCGTGCTGATGCTGGCGGGCATTCGCGAAGTGCTGATCATCAATACCCCGCACGAGCAGGCGCTGTTCCAGCAGTTGCTGGGCGACGGTTCGCAGTGGGGCATGGACATCCAGTACGCAGTGCAGCCAAGTCCGGATGGCCTGGCCCAGGCCTACCTGATCGGCCGTGAGTTCGTCGCCGGCAAGCCGAGCTGCCTGGTGCTGGGCGACAACATCTTCCACGGCCACGGCCTGCGCGAGGTGCTGCGCAACGCCGACCAGCGTGACCAGGGCGCCACCGTGTTCGGCTACTGGGTGAATGATCCGGAACGCTACGGCGTGGCCGAGTTCGACAACAACGGCAAGGTCATCAACCTGGTGGAAAAGCCCGAGAATCCGCGCTCCAACTACGCGGTGACCGGCCTGTACTTCTACGACGGCAATGCCAGCGACTATGCGGCCGAGCTGAAGCCTTCGCCGCGTGGCGAGCTGGAGATCACCGATCTGAACCAGCACTATCTGCGCGAAGGGCAGCTGCACTTGGAGGCGCTGGGTCGTGGTTATGCCTGGCTGGATACCGGCACGCACCAGTCGTTGCTGGAAGCATCCAACTTCATCGAAACCATCCAGACCCGCCAGGGCCTGCAGGTCTGCTGCCCGGAGGAAATTGCCTTCGGCAAGGGCTGGATCAACGCTGAACAGCTGGAAGCACTGGCGGCGCCGCTGATCAAGAATGGCTACGGCCAGTACCTGCATAAACTCGCTCTGCGTGGAGTCGTTCCGTGAAAGTGATTGAAACCAAGTTGCCCGGCTGCGTGGTGATCGAGCCGGCGGTGTTCGGCGATGCCCGCGGTTATTTCTTCGAAACCTGGAATGCCGAGCGCTTCGCTGCGCTGGGCCTGCCGGATCGTTTCGTGCAGAGCAACGTGTCGACGTCCGCGCAGGGCGTGCTGCGCGGCCTGCATTACCAGTGGCCGCGCCCGCAGGGCAAGCTGGTCAGCGTGCTCGAAGGCGAGGTCTACGATGTGGCCGTCGACATCCGTCGGGGCTCGCCGACCTTCGGTCAGTGGGAAGCGGTGGTGCTGAGCGCGGAGAACAAGAAGCAGTTCTGGATTCCGGAGGGCTTCGCCCACGGTTTCGCCGTGCTGTCCGAGCGTGCGGTGTTCAGCTACCTGTGCACCGAGGTCTACCTGAAGGACTTTGATGCCGGCGTGCGCTGGAACGATGCTGACATCGCAGTGGACTGGCCGGTCAGCGCACCGACCCTGTCGGCCAAGGACGAGAACGCGCCGTTCCTGAAGGACATCGCCGAAGACCGTCTGCCGGTCTACGTCGCATGACGGTGCTGGTGTTTGGTGGCAACGGCCAGGTCGGCCAGGAACTGCTGCGCGCGCTGGCACCGCTGGGCCAGGTGGTCGCGACCACCCGCAGCGGCGTCCTGCCCGACGGAAGTGCCTGCGAAACGGCCGATTTCGGCCAGCCCGACAGCCTGCCGGCATTGCTGGACCGCGTGCAGCCGTCGCTGGTGGTCAATGCGGCCGCCTATACCGCAGTTGATCGAGCCGAGCAGGAGGTCGAAGCTGCCTTTGCTGCCAATGCGCAGGCGCCGGGCGTGATCGCGCGCTGGTGTGCGGCGCATGGCGTGCCGCTCGTGCATTACTCCACCGACTACGTGTTCGATGGCCAGGGCAGCGCGCCCTACCGCGAGGACGAGCCGACCGCACCGCTGGGCGTGTATGGCACCAGCAAGCGCGATGGCGAGGATGCGGTGCGCGCTGCCGGTGGCCGTCACCTGATCTTCCGCACGGCGTGGGTGTATGCATCGCACGGCGCCAACTTCCTGCGCACGATGTTGCGGGTGGGTGCCGAGCGTGACGTATTGCGTGTGGTGGCCGACCAGATCGGTACGCCGACGCCGGCGGCGCTGATCGCCGATGTCACCGCGCAGGCACTGCAGCATCCGGGCCAGCTTTCGGGGACCTGGCACCTGACCGCCAGTGGCCAGACCAGTTGGCACGGTTTTGCCGAAGCGATTTTTGCCGAGGCGCTGGCGGCGGGAGTACTGGCCAAGGTGCCGTCGGTTGAAGCGATTGCCAGTTCCGAGTACCCGACTCCGGCCAAGCGCCCGGCCTGGTCGGTGCTGGACAACCGTAAGCTGCAGCAGGATTTCGGCATCGTGCTGCCGGAGTGGCGGGACGGCCTGAAGCGGGTGATCGCACAGTTCTGATCGCCGGCCGCGCGGTGCGGCGGATGACGGAAGCCCGGCCTTGGCCGGGTTTCTGCTTTTTCGCGCTGTGCAACGTTTCGAACCAGGCATTGCTGAGCGTGAGTACGCGCGAATCCGGTGCTGCTGAACTACCATGCGCAACTGGATTCTCCCGCGCAGTGCGTCGAAGTTGCTGCGCTTGTACCTGGAAGGACGCTCCATGAATCTGCCTGCTTTGCACGCCCGCGCATCGCGAAAGTGGTCTCCACTCATGCTGGCACTGGGTGTCGGTGCGCTGGCGCTGCTGGCACGACTGCTGTACGTACAGTTCTTCGCTACGCCGATGCCCTACATGGATCAATGGGATGGGGAGTGGGCCTCTGCGCTCAAACCATGGCTGGAAGGAACATTGCAGTGGCAGATGTTGCTCGCGCCGCACAATGAGCATCGCATCCTGCCCACGCGCCTGGTCACCCTGCTGTCGTATGCCGTCACCGGGCAGTGGAACAACGTCTACGAAGCACGGGTCGCGGCGGTCGTGTTCTGCTTCATCCCCGCATTGCTGGTCTGGCACGCGTTTCGCGACGCGGGCGCTGCTGTGGGTCGCTGGATGCTGCTGCTGTTGGCGATTCTGCTGTCAGTCCTGCCGTTCGCGTGGGAGAACTTCCTCGTTGGCTTCCAGTCGCAGTTCTACTTCCTGATCCTGTCCAGCATCGTGGCCATCGCACTGGTGGCCAGGCACCATCAGAATATTGTGGCATTGCCTGCTGCGATCGCACTGAGCGTGTTTGCGAGTGTCACCATGGCATCGGGCCTGCTGACCGCAGTGGCAACAGCTGCGACCTGTGTCCTGGCCTGCATCTGCCTTCCCGGCCGACGAGTGCCGGCGTTGTGCGCAACAGCAGTGCTGGCGGCCGTCGCGATGGTCGCCTACGCTCAGGTTCCCGTGATCGAGGTCAATACGGTCTTGCGTGCGCAGAGCGCAGGCGAGTTCATCTACGCCGCGTCTCGGGTTCTGGCGTGGCCCATGCGGTCAGGTGGGTTCGCACTGGTCATCTGGCTGCCTGCCACCGTGATGGTCGTGCGCATGGTGATCCGCCGGCAAGCATCGCCCACCGACCTGCTGATGGCAGGACTCTGCATCTGGTCTGCGCTTCAGGCATTGGCCATCGCCTATGGCCGCGGCCATGACATGAGGGCGCCGATGTCCCGCTATACGGAACTGTTTGTGCCTGGCTTGTTTGCCAACGCGTGGTTTGCCATCCAATTGTGGGGCCTGGCTTCGAAGGGCCCGCGACTGCGCACGGCAAGGCGTACGGCGGTGCTCCTGTTCGCGCTTGTCGTTGCATATCCACTGCTGGGCCGGATCGGAAAGGATGTTGCCAAGCTCCAGCATTTCAGCGCGGCAGCGCGGCTGCAACAGGACAATGTCCGGCGCTACCTTGCGGGCGCTGACCTCCGTGCGCCGCAGGCGGGCGAGTTCGAGCTGCCGTATCCCGACACGAACCGCCTCAAGTCCTATCTGGATGATCCGGTCCTGCGCCGGATCCTTCCTGTAGACCGTGCCGGATCGGCGCCCCTGGAGGGCGCCGGAGCTCAGCGGCGCTGAGAGTTGAACCCGTCAGCTACGCCCGTAGGTGTCCTCGAAGCGAACGATATCGTCTTCGCCCAGGTAACTGCCGGACTGCACTTCGATCAGTTCCAGCGGCAGTTTGCCCGGGTTGCGCAGGCGATGGGTCACGCCCAGTGGAATGTAGGTGCTCTGGTTCTCGCTCAGCAGGATGACTTCGTCACCCCGGGTCACCTCGGCGGTGCCGCTGACCACGATCCAGTGTTCGGCACGATGGTGGTGCATCTGCAGGCTCAGCGTGCCGCCGGGCTTGACCGTGATCCGCTTCACCTGGAAGCGGGCACCGTTGTCGATCGAATCGTAGGCGCCCCACGGACGATAGACCTTGCGGTGCCAGGTCGCTTCACTGCGGCCTTCGGTCTTCAACTGTGACACCACTGTCTTGACCTCCTGCATGCGGTCAGCCTTGCCGACCAGTACCGCATCGTCGGTCTCCACCACGATCACATCGTCCAGGCCGACCATCGCCACCAGGCGCTGGCCATAGGCATAGGTGTTGCGGCAGTCGATGGCGATCACATCGCCCTGGTGGGCATTGCCGTCACCATCCTGCTGCGAGACGTCGCGCAGTGCGGTCCACGAACCGACATCATTCCAACCCGCGTCGAGCGGGATCACCACCGCATCGGCGGTCTTCTCCATCACCGCGTAGTCGATGGAATCAGAGGCGACGGCGGCGAAGGCGGCCTTGTCCAGGCGCGTGAAGTCGGTGTCGCGGCGGGCCAGCTGCCATGCGCTGCGGCTGCCGGCGAGCATCTCCGGCTGGAAGCGTTCCAGCTCCTGCAGGTAGCGCGATGCCTTGAACAGGAACATGCCGCTGTTCCAGTAGTACTGGCCGCTGGCCACGTACCCGGTAGCGGTGTCCAGGTCCGGCTTCTCGACGAAGCGTTCGACGGCACGAAGGCCCTGGCCGTCGGCGGCCTTGATGTAGCCGTAGCCGGTTTCAGGGCCCGTGGGCACGATGCCGAAGGTCACCAGCTTGCCCGCCTCGGCAGCACTGGTGGCTGCCTGGACGACGCTGCGGAAGGTGGCTTCATCGCTGATCACGTGGTCCGAAGGCAGCACCAGCAGCAGCGCATCGGCGCCGTCGCGGGTCGCTTCCAATGCCGCTACCGCGATGGCCGGCGCCGTATTGCGCCCCATTGGCTCAAGGATGATCGCAGCCGGCTCGGCACCGACCTGGTGCAGTTGCTCGGCGGCGACAAAGCGGTGTTCCTCGTTGGCGATCACCAGTGGACCACGGCTGGCAATGGGGGCCACCCGCTGCCAGGTAGCCTGCAGCATGGTCAGCTCGCCGGCCAGTGGCAGGAACTGCTTCGGGTAGGACTCACGTGACAGCGGCCACAAGCGGGTGCCGGAGCCACCGGAGAGAATGACGGGCTGAATGATGCTCATGGTCTTCCTTGGTTATTGCTGAAGGAGGTGGGAAATTTCGTCGGTGCGCGCCTGCATCAGCGCGGCATCACCGCGGGCTTCGACATTCAGGCGCAGCAGCGGCTCGGTGTTGGAACTGCGCAGGTTGAAGCGCCAGTCGCCGAAATCGGCGCTGATGCCATCGGTGTAGTCCAGTGCGGGCGCCAGCGCGGCGAAGTGCTCCATCACGCGTGCCACGGCGGCCTTGGCATCGGCCACCTTGAAGTTGATCTCTCCGCTGCACGGATAGGCCGCCATGCGATCTTCGACCCAGTCGGCCAGTGAACGTCCGCTTTCCGAAATCAGCTGGGCGATCAGCAGCCACGGGATCATCCCGGAGTCTGCATAGGCGAACTCGCGGAAGTAGTGGTGGGCGCTCATCTCGCCGCAATACACCGCATCTTCCGCGCGCATCTTCTCCTTGATGAAGGCGTGGCCGCTCTTGCACAGCACCGGCACGCCGCCGGCGGCTTCGACCATTTCCACCGTGTTCCAGACCAGGCGCGGATCGTGTACGACCTTGCCACCGGGCTGGCGGGCGAGAATGGCCTTTGCCAGCAGGCCGACCAGGTAATAGCCTTCGATGAAACGGCCGGTGTGATCGAAGAAGAAACAGCGGTCGAAGTCACCGTCCCAGGCGATGCCGAAGTCGGCATCGTGTTCGCGCACGGCCTCGGCGGTGGCGGCGCGGTTCTCCGGCAGCAGCGGGTTGGGGATGCCGTTGGGGAAGCTGCCATCGGGTTCATGGCAGATGCGGATGAATTCCAGCGGCAGGTGCGGCGCCAGCAGGTCGACGATGGCACCGGCGCCGCCGTTGCCGGCGTTGACCACCAGCTTCAGCGGCTTGAGCTTGCTGGCGTCCACGTAGCCCAGCAGGTGATCGATGTAGGCGCTCTTGTCGTGGCGCGCGGTCTGCGCCGCAACCGGTGGCTGTGCGCTGCCGGCATCGGCGGCCACCGCGTCGGAGATCGCGAACAGGCCGGTATCGGAACTGATTGGCCGTGCGTTTTCCTTGACCAGCTTCATCCCGTTGTAGTCCATGGGGTTGTGGCTGGCAGTCACCATCACGCCGCCCGCGGCGCCCAGGTGGTCGGTCTGGAAGTAGACCTCCTCGGTGCCGCACAGGCCGATGTCGATCACTTCGCGGCCCACACCACGCAGGCCGGCGGCCAGCGCGTCCTGCAGTGCCGGGCTGGTCAACCGGACGTCATGACCCAGGACCACCGGGCCCGGGGCGAGCTGAGCGGCCAGGGCGACGCCGATGCGGCGGGCGAGGTCTTCGTTCAGTTCTTCCGGGACGCGGCCACGGATGTCATAGGCCTTGAAGGCGGGCAGGGGCATTGATCAGGTCCAATGTGGGCACAGCCCTTGATTGTACCGCCAGCCCGGTATGGGAATCGTCTCCATGCCGCAACGCCACGTGACCGGCCGGCGCGCTGGCCTAGAATGAGCGGATTACATCAACCAGGTGAGGGCGTAGATGAGCAACCCGGCAACGACCGGCGGCAAGCGCGGCAAGCGCTTCGCCAGTGCGGCGGAGGCCCTGCAGGGGGTGGTCGCCGATGGCCAGACCCTGGCCGTGGGCGGCTTTGGCCTGTGTGGCATTCCCGAGGCGCTGATCGCTGCCTTGCGCGACAGCGGCGCCAAGGGCCTGACCGTGATCTCCAACAATGCCGGCGTCGATGGCTTCGGCCTGGGCCAGCTGCTGGAAACGCGGCAGATCAGGAAGATGATTTCGTCCTACGTGGGCGAGAACAAGGAATTCGAGCGGCAGTTCCTGGCCGGCGAGCTGGAGCTGGAATTCAACCCGCAGGGCACCCTGGCCGAGCGCCTGCGTGCCGGTGGCGCGGGTATTCCGGCGTTCTTCACGGCCACCGGCTACGGCACGGTGGTGGCCGAGGGCAAGGAAACCCGCGAATTCGACGGCAAGCACTACGTGATGGAGACTGCGCTGCGCGCCGACGTGGCGCTGGTCAAGGCCTGGAAGGCCGACGAGGCCGGCAACCTGGTGTTCCGCAAGACCGCACGCAACTTCAACCCGGCCTGCGCGATGGCCGGCAAGGTCTGCATCGTGGAAGTGGAAGAGGTGGTGCCGGTCGGCGCCATCGACCCGGACCAGGTGCACCTGCCGGGCATCTATGTGCACCGCATAGTGCACAACGCGCATCCCGAGAAGCGAATCGAACAGCGCACCATCCGCGCGGAGGGCAACTGACATGGCGTGGACCCGTGATGAGATGGCCGCACGCGCGGCGCGCGAGTTGACCGATGGTGCTTACGTGAATCTGGGCATCGGCCTGCCGACGCTGGTGGCCAACCACATTCCCGAAGGCGTGGACGTGTGGCTGCAGTCGGAAAACGGCCTGCTCGGTATCGGCCCGTTCCCGACCGACGCCGAAGTCGACGCCGACCTGATCAATGCCGGCAAGCAGACCGTCACTGCACGTGCGGGCGCCAGCTACTTCGGCAGCCACGACAGCTTCGCGATGATCCGCGGTGGCCACGTCAACCTGGCTATCCTCGGTGCCATGCAGGTGACCGACAAGGGTGACCTGGCCAACTGGATGGTGCCCGGCAAGATGGTCAAGGGCATGGGCGGTGCGATGGACCTGGTCGCTGGTGTGCAGCGCGTGGTGGTGCTGATGGAGCACACCGCCAAGAACGGCGAGCACAAGATCCTGGCCGAATGCACGTTGCCGTTGACCGGCGTGGGCGTGGTCGACCGCATCATTACCGACCTGGCCGTGTTCGACGTGACTGACAAGGGCCTGCTGCTGGTGGAAGCCGCGCCAGGTGTCAGTGATGAGGAACTGCAGGAAAAGACCGGCGTCGCGTTTCTTCGCGGCTGAAGGTGCAAGGGCGGCCCAGGGCCGCCCTGTTTCTTGAGGGGGTGCCATGCTGTTTCCCCATACGCTGCCCGATGCCGATGTGTTGCACCTGCCGGGCTGGCTGGCCGCGACCGATGCCGACCGGCTCATGGAGGCGCTGCAGGCCGGCGTGCCGTGGGAGGTCCACCGCATCCGCATGTTCGGCAGCTGGGTGGACTCGCCACGGCTGAGCTGCTGGATCGGCGACCCGCAGGCCCGCTACCGTTACTCTGGTGCCGAGTTCGTGCCGCACCCGTGGCCGCCTGTGTTGCTGGCCGTGCGCGAGCACCTGCAGGCCGAAGGACACGGCCACTTCAACAGCGTGCTGCTGAACCGCTATCGCAGTGGCGGTGACTACATGGGCTGGCATAGCGATGACGAGCCGGAGCTGGGGCCGGCCCCCGTGATCGCTTCGCTGAGCCTGGGTGCCGCACGCCGTTTCCTGCTGCGCCGACGCGACGACCCGGCGCGCAAGGCTGAATTCGTGCTTGGCCACGGTGACCTGCTGCTGATGGCCGGGCAGACCCAGCGCTTCTACCAGCACGCGCTGCCGAAGATGGCGCGGGTGCAGGGAGAGCGGATCAACCTGACGTTCCGGTGGATCCAGCCCGGCTGATCCTGGGCCGAAGTGTCAGGCGCGCAGCAGATCGATGCCGGCAGACAGCACGCCGCGGCCGAAGTGGCCATAGTTGCCGCGTAGCAGTTCACCGAACACTGTCGGGATACGCCGCAGGCGCGAGCTCGGCAGACTGGCGCGCACGGCGATATGACGTCGCTTGCGTTCGATCCAGGCCAGCTGGGTAGCGGGCAGGCCGCGCGCGCGCGCGCGCTCCAGCAGCTGGCCGCATTCCACCCGCTCGCTTTCCAGCTGGCGCTTGCGTCGTACCGCGCGTGGCGTGGCATCGTTGCCACCAAGGCCCAACTGATTGTTGCTGTGCAGGCGGTAATCAATGAGCGTCTCGGAAAGGCTGTCGATCTCCCCGCGCATGGCAGCCAGTGTGCCGATCCAGGCGTCGTGTACCCAGTCCGATGCCGGCAGCGGAAGTGCGTCGGCCAGGACCGACCGGTGCAAGGCCATTGCGGCACCGGTCATCAGCTTGCGCTTGAGCATCAATCGGAACCCGTCGCCGGCATGCATCCGTGCCTGTTGCGCGGTGCCGTAGTGCAGCGCGGTGAACAGGGTCTGCGGCATGGGCTGACCTGCATCATCGATCAAGCGAGCGTCGCAGTGCAGGACGCGCAGGCCAGGGCGTGCATCGAACTCGGTGCAGAAGCGTGCGACCTTGTCGGGATGCCAGACATCGTCCTGGTCACACAGGAAAATGAGCGTGCCGGTGCAGGCGCGCAGTGCGCCATCGAAATTGCGCCGATAACCCACGTTCTGTGGATTGACCTGCAGGTCAACCGAGATACCCGCAGCCTCGGCGCGTGGCACGAAGGCCCGCAGCAGCACCAACGTGCCATCGGAGGACACGTCGTCGCGGATCACGATCTGGTCCGGTCGGCGTGTCTGTGCCAGCAGGCTGTCGAGCTGCTCCTGCAGGAAGCGCTCACCGTTGTACGTGCAGACGGCGATGGAGACGGATGCGGGCATCAGCGAGGGAATGGGCCGTGGCCTGTGATTATCGCACGCACCTGCTGCAGCGCCGACGGGCATGGACCGGTGCTACCTGAATCTGGCGGCGGCAGCGCCGGGCCATGCCCGGCGACTGCGGCGATCAGCGCGCGACGGTCGGCTGGTCGGCCTGCCCGCTCTGCAACGTCCAGCCCACCATGTCCTGTGCCAGCTGCTGCAGGCCGCGCTCGAAGGCCGCGGTCACCGCCGGTACATCGGTGCTGCCGACGGGCTGCGCCTGGCGGAAGGTGCGGTCCGCGACCACGCGCTGGTCGGCGACATGGATCAGCTTGGCGTTGACCTCGATCACCACCGTCGGCGTGGCCTGGCCCTGGTAATCCGATTCGAAGCGGCGCACGTCGGTGGACAGCTTGTAGTCGGCGCGGATGCCGGCGGTGCTGCGGGCCACGCCGCGGATGCGACCTGAATCCTCGAAGCCGCGCAACAGGGTGTCCTCGATCATGTCGGTGGCCGGCTGGGCCCAGCTGGCGCCCTTGTAGATCTCCAGCTGCGACGGTGTCGGCCGCACGTTGATGCGCGGGCTGTCGACCATGCGCGCGGCGCTGGGCTTGGCCAGCACCAGCTGCCAGCTGGCCTGCGGCCAGGCCGGGTCTGCCTTGACCTGCACGGACGGCGAGTACAGCGTCACCGCGGTCTTCTCGCTGCTGCCAAGGATGGAGCAGCCGCCCAGCAGGGTGACCATCGAAGCGGCCAGCAGCAGGCGCGGGAGGGTGGTCGGGCTCATTTGGGTTCGAACTCCTTCGGTGCGTCGCGGCCCAGCAGGTAGCGCGCGGGGTTGTTCTCAAGACGGTCGCTGACCCGGCGCAGGTCGCGGATCAGGCCGCGCAGTTCGGTCAGCGTCGGGCCCAGCTGGCCGAGGCCATCGTTGGCAAAGCTGTTGATCGCGGCGCGGTTCTCGCCAAGGATCGAATCGGCGTTGCCGGCGGCCGAATCGAGCTTGGCCAGGGTGCCGTCGAGCTTGTCGATGATGCCGGGCAGCTGCTGCACCAGGTTCTTGTCCAGGCGCTCGATGGTGCCGTTGGTGGTCTTCAGCGTGGTGTCCAGGCTGCGGGCGGCGTCGCGCGCGCTGAGCAGCAGCGCCTGCGTGCCCTGGTCACGGTCGGCCAGGCCGCCGCTGATTGTCTCCAGGTTGGCCAGCGTCGCGTTGATCGAGGCCACGTTGCGGTCGCTGAGGATCTGGTCCATGCGCTCGACGATGCGGTTGGCGACGTCGGTGATGTTCTGCAGCGCAGAGGGTGTGGTCGGGATGATCGGCGCCGGGTCCTTGTTGACCGTGGTCAGCGCCGGCGACTGCGGCGTGCCGCCGCTGAGCTGGATGATCGACGGGCCGGTCAGGCTGGTGATCGCCAGCTTGGCGCGGGTATCGGTCTTGACCGGCGTGTTGGAGTTCAGGCGGATGCGCGCGACCACCTGGCGCGGGTCGTCCGGCACCAGGTTCAGCTCGGTGATCGAGCCCACCGCGATGCCGTTGTACTGCACCGGGCTGCCCACCGACAGGCCGGTCACCGCTTCGCGGAACACCACGCGGTACTCCTGCCAGGTGCGGTCGGAGGAGTACTTGGCGGCCCACAGGCCGAAGGCCAGCAGGGCCAGGCCGGTGATCAGGGTGAACGCGCCGATCAGCACGTAGTTGGCTTTGGTTTCCATGGCTCAGGCACTCTCGATCTGTTCGCCACGCGCGGCGCGCGCGCGGGGTCCGTGGAAGTATTCCTGGATCCACGGATGATCCAGTTTCTCGATGTCAGGCAAGGGTGCGTTGGCCACCACCTTGCGGTCGGCGATCACCGCGACCCGGTCGCAGATCGCGTACAGCGTGTCCAGGTCGTGGGTGATCAGGAACACGGTCAGCCCCAGTGCTTCCTGCAGGGTCTTGATCAGGCGGTCGAACGCCGCCGCGCCGATCGGGTCGAGGCCGGCGGTGGGTTCGTCCAGGAACAGCAGCGGCGGATCCAGCGCCAGTGCCCGGGCCAGGCCGGCGCGCTTGCGCATGCCGCCTGACAGCTGCGAGGGCAGCTTGTTGATCGCGTCGGCGGGCAGGCCGGCCAGTTTCACTTTCAACAGCGCCAGTTCGTAGTGCCAGCGCTCGGGCAGCTCGCGATGGTGTTCCTTCAGTGGCACCTGCACGTTCTCGCCCACGGTGAGCGAGGAGAACAGGGCGCCGTCCTGGAACAACACGCCGGTGTTGCGCTCGATGTGCAGGCGGCTCTCGGTATCGTCGGCACGCGCGTCGCGGCCGAGTACTTCGATCTGCCCGGCATCGGGCACGCGCAGGCCGAGGATCGAGCGCATCAGCACCGACTTGCCGGTACCGGAGCCGCCGACCACGCCCAGGATTTCGCCGCGGCGTACGTCCAGGTCCAGGTCTTCGTGCACGGTCTGGCTGCCGAAGCGGTTGACCAGTCCACGCACGCGGATGGCCAGTTCGTGGCCCTGGTCGTCGCGCATGTCGATGGGTTCGGGGAGGGCGGATGTGCTCATGTCACCAGTCCATGTGCATGAACCACAACGCCGCGAAGGCGTCGATGATGATCACCAGCGAGATCGTCTGCACCACGCTGGAGGTGGTGCGCTCGCCGACCGACTGCGCGGTGCCCTCGACCTTCAGTCCTTCCAGGCAGCCGATCAGGCCGATCACCAGCGCGAACACGGGTGCCTTCGCTAGGCCGACCAGCATGTGCCGCACTTCCATCGTCTCGTGCATGCGCGCGATGTACATCTGCGGCGGGATGTCGAGGTCGAACGCGCCGACGGTGATGCCGCCGGCCAGGCCGGCGACCATCGCGATGAAGGTCAACAGGGGCAGGGTGACCAGCAACGCCAGCAAGCGTGGCAGCACCAGCAGGTCGACCGGGTCCAGGCCCAGCGTGCGCATCGCATCGATTTCCTCGCGTGCCTTCATCGCACCGATCTGCGCGGTGAACGCACTGGCGGTGCGGCCGGCCAGCACGATCGCCGTCAGCAGCACCGCGAACTCGCGCAGGAAGGCGATGTTGACCAGCTCGACCACGTAGATCTCGGCGCCGAAGTCGCGCAGGATGGTCGAACCGAGGAACGCGATCACCGCGCCGACCAGGTAGGACAGCAACGCCACCAGCGGTACCGCGTCCAGCCCGACCTGCTCCATCTGGTGCACGGTGGCGGTCAGCCGGAAGCGGCGGGGTTCCTTGACCAGCCGGGCCGCCTTGACCAGGTTCTCGCCGAGGAAGCTGCACAGCGCCTTGATGTTGTGGCCGGTGGTGTGGACGCTGACGCCCAGCCGTTCCAGCGCGGCCAGCACGCCGAAATCGCGCTTGGGCTTGGGCCGGTCGTCGGCCACTTCCTCGATGGTGCACACCAGCGCCTGGTGGTCTGCGCGGAACTGCAGTGCGTCTTCGTGCAGATCGGCACGATGGGCCACGCGCAGCACCTGCAGCACGCCGGCCGAATCCAGCTGTTCGATGCCGGTGGCATCGATGCCGGTCAGTTTGTCGGGAACGCCGTGCAGGACCTCGGCCGCGGCCAGCGCGGTCTTCAAGGTCCAGGTACCGGACAGGCGGATCAGGCCCGGGTCGTGGGCATCCTGTTCGAGCTGGGGGGCGTGGTTCGGGGTCACTTGGGCCATTCGGATCGCAGCATAACCGTTCTGTATCGGGCTTCGCGTCGAACTCGGATGAATTTCTCCGGTGGGCCCCAGCGTAGGTAATACTACGGCGCATGTCCGCAGACGCTCACACGATCCCCACGCCCCAGGCCACCTACGCACAGCGCGTGGCCTTTGTTTCCGAGATCGCCGGACGCCTGCACAGCTATGGCACCACGGCCCAGCGCCTGGAAACGGCGGTGGTGGCACTGGCCCGCCAGCTCGATCTGGATTGTGAACCGTGGTCGAATCCCACCGGTATCATCCTGAGCTTCAGCGATCCGGCGCAGGCGATCGGCTCCAGCGACATCACCCGCGTGATCCGCCTGGCGCCCGGTGAGAACGACCTGCACAAGCTCAGCGTCGCCGACCATATCGCCGAAGAAGTGTCCAACGGGCGGATGAGCATCGCCCAGGGCCACACTGCACTGCGCCAGCTGGACAAGGATCCGGGCCGGCGCGGCAAGCTGCGCACCATCCTGTCGTTCAGCCTCGGCGCGGCCGGCGTGGCCGGGATGTGGAAGCTGCCGTGGCTGGACATTGCCACGGCCGGTGTCATCGGCCTGATGATCGGCCTGCTCGGCATGGTCACCGATCGTCGCCCGGCCACCCGCGAAGCGGCCGAGGCGCTGGCGGCGCTGCTGGCCGGCATGGTCGCCACCCTGGTGGCGTCCTTCATTGGCGCGCTCAACCTCAACACGGTGATCATCGCCTCGCTGGTGGTGCTGCTGCCCGGCATGTCGCTGACCAATGCGGTCAATGAGCTGGCCAGCCAGCACTGGGTGTCGGGTACCGCGCGCTTTGCCGGTGCGCTGACCACCATCATGAAGCTCAGCGTCGGCGCGATGATCGCAGTGACCCTGGCCGACGTGCTCGGCCTGGACCCGGTGATCCGCGCCACGCGGCCGCAGGGGCCATGGGTGGAATGGGGGTCGCTGCTGACGGCGGCGTTCGCCTTCGCGATGCTGTTCAAGGCCAACCGCCGCGATTACCCGTGGGTGATCGCCGCCTCGGTGGCCGGTTATGCGATCTCCAAGTTCGGCGGCCACGCCTGGGGCGCGCCGGCTGGCATCTTCCTGTCGGCGATGCTGCTGACCGCCGGCGGCAATCTGTTCGGTCGCCTGGTCGGGCGTCCGGGCGCGATCATCCGCCTCCCGGGCATCATCATGATGGTGCCCGGCAGCACCAGCCTGCGCGGCGTGCTGACCCTGGTCCAGCAGCAGGACGTGGGCGCCGGCCAGAGCGTGTTCCTCACCGTGCTCAACGTGGTGATGGCGCTGGTGGCGGGCCTGCTGTTCGGCAACCTGCTGATGCCGGCCCGCAAAACCCTGTAGTAGATGTGGACCATTGGTCCACACACCTTTCCGGGGAATGAAAAAACGCCGGCTTTCGCCGGCGTTTTTCAGTGCATCCCGATCCGGCCTCAGGCCTTCTTGATCAGGAAATCTTCCGGCTTCTTGTTGCCCTTGGCGGTCAGTTCAGCCATCCAGCGCGGCTGCTTGCCACGGCCGGTCCAGGTTTCCTTGGGGTTGGCCGGGTTGCGGTACTTCGGGGCAACCTTGCCCAGCTTGCGGCCGGCGGTCTTCGACGGTGCCTTGGTGACCTTGGCCACCTTGCGCGCGCGCGGGGCCGGGGCGTCGCCGAACAGTTCCTCGATGGTGTAACCCTCGGTCTTGGCCAGCTTGGTCAGCTGGGCGCGAACCTTGGTGATCGGCCGGCGCTTGGCGACGATGGTCTGCTGCTTCTTCGCGGTGCGGATCAGGGCGCCCAGCTCGCGCGCCGACAGGCCGGTCAGGTCAATGCTCATTTACGGTTACTCCGGAAACTAATAAGTGGACGGGACAAGCCAGTCCATGGCGTCGGCGGACAGAATAGAGATGAATTAATCCAAGCACAAATGCAGGCAGGACATGCCGTGGCGGCATGCCGACGCTGTCGCGGTGATTTTGACCGGATTATGTCCGCTGCAATATCGGCCCGCGCTGGCGCAGGCAAAAAAAGACCGGGGCAGGCCCCGGTCTTTCCACGTCAGCCCTGCAGTCGCTGCAGCAGGGTCGCCTTGTCCAGGCTCTCCGCGTCGCTGGCGCGGCGCGAGCGGTACTCGTAGGTGCCAGCGGCCAGGCCGCGTTCGCTGACCACCACGCGGTGCGGGATGCCGATCAGTTCCATGTCGGCGAACATCGCGCCCGGGCGCAGGCCGCGGTCGTCGAGTGCCGCGTCCAGGCCCGCGTCGCGCAGCTCCTGCAGCAGGTTGGCAGCGGCGTCGGCCACGGCGGCGTCGCCCTTCGGGTTGATCACGCACACCACCACCTGCCACGGCGCCATCGCGTCCGGCCAGATGATGCCGGCATCGTCATGGTTCTGTTCGATCGCGGCAGCCACGACGCGCGAGATGCCGATGCCGTAGCAGCCCATCGCCATCACCGCCGCCTTGCCGTTTTCATCCAGCACGGTGGCATCCAGCGCTTCGGCGTACTTGCGGCCGAGCTGGAACACGTGGCCGACTTCGATGCCACGGGCGATCTTCAGTTCACCGCCGTCCACGGCACGGTCGCCGGCACGCACGTTGCGGATGTCGGCCACTTCCGGTTCCGGCAGGTCGCGGCCCCAGTTGACGCCGGCCAGGTGGAAACCGGCCTCGTTGGCGCCGACGACGAAGTCGGCCATCGCCGCCACTTCGCGATCGGCGACCACGCGGATGGCCTTGGCCGGGGCGACCGGGCCGAGGAAGCCCGGCACGCTGCCCAGGTGCTCGGCGATTTCCGCCTCGCTGGCGAAGCGCTGCTCGTCCAGGCCGGCGACCTTGGCCAGCTTGATCTCGTTGACCTCATGGTCGCCACGCACCAGCGCCAGCACGAACTGCTGTGCCTTGCCTTCGCCGGCGATCAGCGCCACCGACTTCACCGTGCGCTGCAGGTCGATGCCGAGCAGGGCCGCGACGTCCTCGCAGGTCTTCTGGGTGGGGGTATCCACCTTGCGCATCGTTTCGGTGGCGGCCGCACGCGGTGCCGGATCGGCGGCGATCGCCGCTTCCATGTTGGCTGCGTAGTCCGAGCCGGTGGAGAACACCAGCGCGTCCTCACCGGAATCGGCGATGACGTGGAATTCCTGCGACGCATCGCCGCCGATCGCACCGGAGTCCGCCTGCACCATGCGGAAATCCAGGCCGAGGCGGGTGAAGATGCGGCTGTAGGCCGACTTCATGTTCTCGTATTCGCGCACCAGGCACTCATCGTGCAGGTGGAACGAATAGGCGTCCTTCATCAGGAACTCGCGCGAACGCATCACGCCGAAGCGCGGGCGGATCTCGTCGCGGAACTTGGTCTGCACCTGGTAGAAGTTCACCGGCAGCTGCTTGTAGCTGGACAGCTCGCTGCGCGCGAAGTCGCAGGCGGCTTCCTCGGCGGTCGGGCTGTAGCAGAACACCTGGTCCTTGCGATCCTTGATCTTCAGCAGCTGCGGGCCGAATTTCTGCCAGCGGCCGGTCTGCTCCCACAGTTCCTTCGGCTGGATGGTCGGGATCTGGAATTCCACGGCACCGGCCCGGTCCATTTCCTCGCGCACGATGCGTTCGACCTTGCGCAGCACGCGCAGGCCCAGCGGCGACCAGGTGTACAGGCCCGATGCCAGCTTGCGGATCATGCCCGCGCGCAGCATCAGCCGATGGCTGGTCAGCTCGGCGTCGCTGGGGGTTTCCTTGGTGGTGTGCAGGTGGAACTGGGAGAGGCGCATCGTCGGCTTCGGATAACGGCAGAGACGTCTATTCTGCCAGCCCGGCCGGGGGGAGGGGTATCGGCAGGGCTGCGCCCTGCACCCGCCTGAAGCAACGTCAACGGCAACGGCAACAGCAAGAACGGGTTTCCTGGGAGATGGCGGGGTGGGTCCGGTTGCGGGGGGCGCCGTGAATACGTCCATGTAGGCTCGGTCGCCGCATCCATGCGGCTCACGCCCCCGCAACCGGACCCACCCCGCCTTCGACAGTTTCCTGCGAGCTGTCGGAACAGCTCGTGGGGTCAGATCCGTTTTCCGCAGGAAAACGGATCTGACCCCGGATTCAATTCGATATCTGACAGATTTCATCCACGCATGGCGTGGATCTACTGACCGTCACTAGCGGTCTGTCAGGGGCGGGGCGGTGTGGGGTGGCAGGACCGTTGGCGCCATGGATGGCGCCATCGAGCCCCCATGGGTGAGGGCGCTTTGCTCGCGAAGCACTGCTTCGCAAGCGCCCGAACGCACAGCCGCCAGCGGCTGGGCCGGGCCGCGGAGCGGGGTTTACGGCGTGTCCTGGCAGCCCACACCGCCCCGCCAAACCCACAGAAAGCCCAGAGCCGGCTGTTGCCCTTGCTGTTGCCTCTGCGGGTGCAGGGCTGCAAGCCCTGCCGATACCCTCACTGTGCTGGGCAGTAGGCCTTGATGGCGGCTTCGGCCAATCCCTTCTGCGCGGTGTGCTGCTCGGGGGTCAACGGGGTATCGGGCTTGCCATCGCCATCGGTGTCCTGCATCACCTGGCCGCCACCGTCCAGCAGGGCCAGGTTGGCCCGGGCCGTGCTGCACTGCTCGGGGACCGGCGCGGCCGGGGTCTCGGTGCTGGCCGCGGCCTGCGGGGTGCGGGCCTGCTCGCGGGTCTCGAACTTCTTGCCCGCCGGCGGGGTCTCCGAGTACTGGGTCACGCCATGGGCGTCCTTCCATTTGTAGACGGGGCCGGCCACGGCGTTGGCACTGGCCAACAGCAGCAGGCATCCAAGGCAGGACAGGGCACGCATGGCAAACTCCACGGAATGGGCGCAGAACGCCGATTGCAGCATTGGCGCCGACCGCTGGCAAGTCGATTAAACTGGATTCCATGGACCCGATCACACCGCCGCCGCGCTCGCGCACGATTTACCTGCTGCCCAACCTGTTCACCACCGCCGGCCTGTTCGCCGGCTTCTACGCGATCATCGCCGCGGCCAACGGGGATTTCGTCAATGCCAGCATCGCCGTGTTCGTGGCGGCGGTGATGGATGGCCTGGACGGGCGCGTGGCGCGCCTGACCGGCACCAGCAGTGAATTCGGCGTGCAGTACGACTCGCTGGCCGACCTGGTCAGCTTCGGCATGGCCCCGGCGCTGGTGATGTACCACTGGTCGCTGTCGTGGCTGAAGTTCGACGATCCGCTGCTCGGCCGCGTCGGCTGGGCGGTGGCCTTCCTGTATGCGGCCTGCGCGGCACTGCGCCTGGCCCGCTTCAACACGCAGGTGGCGGTGGTCGACAAGCGCTGGTTCGTCGGCCTGGCCAGCCCGGCTGCCGCAGGCCTGATGATGTCCTTCGTCTGGGCGTTCGCCGATGGCAACCTGGGCTGGGACGGCAACCAGCTGCGCTACGTGGCACTGGCGGTGACGATCATCGCTGCGCTGCTGATGGTCAGCCGCATCCGCTTCTGGAGCTTCAAGGGCGGCGCTGCCAAGGGCACCCGGTCGGACCGCGTGCCGTTCCTGGTGCTGGCACTGGTGCCGGTGGCCATCGCCATTGCGGTCATCGACCTGCCGCGCGTGCTGTTCGCGGTCGGCATCCTGTACGCCTTGTCCGGCCCGGTGATGTGGGCCGTGCAGCGCCTGCGCAAGAAGCCCGAGGCGGCGTGAGCGAGGACCTGCCCGTGCTGTGGTCACCGGCCCAGCAGGCCTGGCTGCAGGCCATGGGCTATACCGTCTATCACGACGGCCAGCTGGCTGCCGAGCTGGATGCCGCGCTGCAGTTGAGCGTGGCCGAAGCCGAGGCCAGCGTCGCCGCGCCGGAACCGGTGCGTGCCGCCGTGCCGTCGCGCGAACAGCATGCCGGGCCGGCGCCCGCAGCCCGCCCGGAACGCCCGGCACCGCCGCGCCGCGAAACGCCGGTCAGCTCCCCGGACACCGTACCGGCGGCTGAGCGCCCGATGCCCAGCGGCAACGCACGCCAGCCGGTGGTCCGCCTGCCGGATCGCCTGCAGATTGCGCTGCTGCGTGCGTCCGGCTGCAACCCAAACGACCCGGCAACGCAGCGATTGATGGACAGCTGGCCGCTGGACCAGCTGCGCCACGACCCGGCCGCCAAGCGTGCGCTGTGGCCGCAGCTGCGTGCCCTGCGCAAGCGAGGCACGCCATGAGTGCGGTCGCCCGTCCCGGCCCGGTCAGCCTGCGTGCGCTGCGCGAGAGCGACCTCAATGCGGTGATGGCGATCGAACTGCGCGGCTACCCTTTCCCCTGGACCCGCGGCATCTTCATCGACTGCCTGCGCGCCGGCTATCCCGGCCTGGCGATGGAGCGCGATGGCCTGCTGATCGGCTATGGCGTGCTCAGCATCGCCGCCGATGAAGCGCACGTGCTGAACATCTGCATCGATCCGCTGGCGCAGTCGCGCGGGCTGGGTCGCCAGCTGCTGCGCGCACTGGTGCAGCTGGCCGCCGACCGCGGCGCACAGCGCGTATTCCTGGAAGTGCGTCCGTCCAACGCGCCGGCGCTGGCGCTGTACCACAGCGAAGGATTCAACGAGATCGGCCGCCGCCCGCGCTACTACCCGGCGGCACAGGGCCGCGAGGATGCGGTGGTGATGGCGATCGAACTGGTCGACGGCGACCTGCAGACAATGCCGCCGCTGTAGCGGAGAAGGGTTGCCGGCCAGCGGCCGGCACTACCGGTAGCCGCCAACCTTGGTTGGCACGCTTTCCTCACGCCATCCGCAGTGCAAGCACGCCGCCCACGATGAGCGACGCTGCCAGCCAGCGCGCGCGTGGTATGCGTTCGCGCAGCAGGAACACCGAGATCAGCAGCGCGAACAGGATTGACGATTCGCGCAGCGCCGAGACCATCGCCACCGGTGCCTGGGTCATCGCCCACAACGCCATCGCATAGGAGGCCGTGGTGCCGACGCCACCGGCCAGGCCCAGTGGCCAATGCTGCCGCGCATAGTCCAGCACCGCGCCGCCGCGCGTGTACAACGCCCACAGCGGCAGCGGAATGCCCGACAGCAGGAACAGCCACAGCGTGTAGCTGAGCGCGCTGCCTGACTGCCGCGCACCCTGCGCATCGACCAGTGTGTAGGTGGCGATCATCGCCGCGGTCAGCAGCGGCAGGCGCAGCTGGCCGCCGCGTGCACCCAGTGCCATGCACAGGATGCCGGTGCTCACCAGCACCACACCCAGCCACGCTGCGGCGGGCAATGGCTCACCGAGCACGGTGCCCGCCAGCGCGACCAGGATCGGCGCGCTGCCACGCATCAGCGGGTAGGCCAGGCTCATGTCGACCTGCTGGTAACAGCGTGCGACCAGCCCGTAATAGGTCACCTGCAACAGCACCGACGCGCCCAGCCAGGGCCAGCTGTGCGCAGCCGGGAAGGGCAGGAAGGGGAGGGCAGCGGCCGACAGCAGCGCGGCACTGCCGGTCACCAGCACGGTACCGAGGAACTTGTCCGGCCCGCGCTTGACGATCGCATTCCAGCTGGCATGCAGCGCCGCGGCAGCGAGGACAAGCAGGAAGATGGAAAGCGGCATCCGCCGATGATGCCATGCGGGGCAAATGGAAACGCCGGGCATCGCCCGGCGTTTCCGATTCCGCTTCGGTGGGTGCCAACCTCTCCCGCCGTGGCAGGTGCCAACCTTGGTTGGCACGCACCAGAGCGCGGCGTTACAGCTTCGCGCGCTGCTCGCGCAGGCCGGCCAGCTGCGTGTTCCAGTCGACCAGGCGAACGCGCTCCTGCTCGACCACCGCCGGCGGCACCTTGTCGGTGAACTTGGCCAGCTTGGCTTCGCTCTTTTCCTGCTCGCCTTCCACGCGCTTGATCTCCTTGTCCAGGCGCGCGCGCTCGGCATCGAGATCGACCAGGCCTTCCAGCGGCACCAGCAGCTTCAGCTCGCCCACGATCGCGGCGGCGGCCGGCGGTGCGCTTTCGCCCTCGGCCAGCCACTGGACGCTGTCAAGCTTGAGCAGGAACGACAGCGAGGCGCTGAAACGTTCGATGCGCACGCGATCCTGCTCCAGCCCGGCCTGCAGGCGCAGCGGCACCTGCTTGGACGGGGCGACGTTCAGTTCGCTGCGCACGCGACGCACCGCACTGATCACCGCCTTCAGCCATTCCACGTCGGCCTCGGCCTGGGCGAAATCGCCTTCGAACTCGGCGGCGGTCGGGTACGGGCGCAGCGACAGCGTGGTTTCGGCCAGGCCCAGGCGCGGGGCCAGCTGCTGCCACAGCTGTTCGGTGATGAACGGGGTGAGCGGGTGCAGCAGGCGCAGCAGCGCTTCCAGCACGTACAGCAGGGTGTGGCGGGTGCTTTCGGCGTCGGCGGCGTCGGCACCGTTCAGTGCCGGCTTGCTCAGTTCCAGGAACCAGTCGCAGAACTCGTTCCAGGCGAACTCGTACAGGCACTGCGCCAGCAGGTCGAAACGGTAGTTGGCGTAGTGGCCCTGCGCCTCGGTGGACACCGCGGCCAGGCGCGCCAGGATCCAGCGTTCGGCATCGGTGCGCGGGGTCGGCACGCCGGTGAACGCAGCACCCTCGGTGTTCATCAGCGCGAAGCGGCTGGCGTTCCACAGCTTGTTGCAGAAGTTCTTGTAGCCCTCGGCGCGGTTCATGTCGAACTTGATGTCGCGGCCGTGGGTCGCCAGCGCGGCGATGGTGAAGCGCAGCGCATCGGCACCGTGGGCAGCAATGCCGTCCGGGAATTCCTTGCGGGTGGCCTTCTCGATCTTCTCCACCATCTTCGGTTGCATCAGGCCGCCGGTGCGCTTGGCGACCAGGTCGTCGATGGTGATGCCGTCGATGATGTCCAGCGGGTCGAGCACGTTGCCCTTGCTCTTGGACATCTTCTGGCCCTGGCCGTCGCGGATCAGGCCGGTGAAGTAGACGTCCTTGAACGGGATCTTCCCGACCAGGTTGTCGGTGGCCATGATCATGCGCGCCACCCAGAAGAAGATGATGTCGAAGCCGGTGATCAGCACCGACGACGGCAGGTAACGGTCGAAGCCGCGCTCGGCCATGGCCTGCTCGTTCGGCCAGCCCAGGGTGGAGAACGGCCACAGCTGCGAGGAGAACCAGGTCTCCAGCACGTCGCTTTCCTGGTTCAGCACCACGTCGCTGCCCAGGTTGTTCTTTGCCCGCACTTCCTCTTCGCTGCGACCGACGTAGCAGCTGCCGGTGGCGGCATCGAACCATGCCGGAATGCGATGGCCCCACCACAGCTGGCGGCTGATGCACCAGTCCTGGATGTTGTTCATCCAGTGGCGGTAGGTGTTGATCCAGTTCGGCGGCACGAAGGAAATGCTTCCGTCCTCGACCAGTTCCAGGCCACGCTTGGCCAGGTCGTCCATTTTCACGAACCACTGGTCGGTCAGGTACGGCTCGATCACCTGGCCGGTACGGTCGCCGCGCGGGACCTGCAGCTTGTGCGCCCTGGTCTCGACCAGGATGCCCAGGTCTTCCAGCTCGGCCAGCACGGCCTTGCGCGCGGCATAGCGGTCCAGGCCCTGGAAGCGTTCCGGCGCGTTTTCATTCAGCGCCGCCACCGGGGTGAACAGGTTGATCATCGGCAGGCTGTGGCGCACGCCGACTTCGTAGTCGTTGAAATCGTGCGCCGGGGTGACCTTGACCACGCCGGTGCCGAACGCACGGTCCACGTAGTCATCGGCGATCACCGGCACGCGGCGGCCGGTCAGCGGCAGCACCACGCTCTTGCCGATCAGGTGCGCGTAGCGCTCGTCTTCCGGGTGCACCATCACCGCGGTATCGCCCAGCAGGGTTTCCGGACGGGTGGTGGCGACAACCAGGTAGTCGCGGGTTTCGCGCAGGGTTTCCACGCCGTCGGCATCGCGCTCGACGTGCTCGTAGCTCAGGCCGTCATCCAGCGTGTAGGCGATCGACCACAGGAAGCCGTCTTCCTCGGCGCTCTCCACTTCCAGGTCGGAAATGGCGGTCTTCAGCACCGGGTCCCAGTTGACCAGGCGCTGGCCGCGGTAGATCAGACCCTGCTCGTACCAGCGCACGAAGGCTTCGTTGACCGCTGCCGACGGCTGCGGGTCCATGGTGAAGGTGCTGCGCGACCAGTCGGCGGAAGTGCCAAGGCGGCGCATCTGGCGTTCAATGGTGTCGCCGGACTGCTGCTTCCACTCCCAGACCTTGCCGATGAAGCCTTCGCGGCCCAGCGAATCGCGGGTCTCGCCCTTGCCTTCCAGCGCCAGATTGCGGCTGACCACCATTTCGGTGGCGATGCCGGCATGGTCGGTACCGACCTGCCACAGCGTGTCGTAGCCGCGCATGCGGTGGTAGCGCACCAGCGCGTCCATCAGGGTCTGCTGGAAGGCGTGGCCCATGTGCAGGGTGCCGGTCACGTTCGGCGGCGGCAGCAGGATGGTGTACGGCTCGCCCGTGCCGGACGGCTTGAAGTGGCCGGCCTTCTCCCAGGCCTCGTAGAGGTCGGTCTCGAAGGACTTCGGGTCGTAGCTGGAGGCGAGTTGGGTCATGCGGGGGAACCGGTAATCAAGGCGGAAGGGAGATCAGCGCGACCCGAGGGCGCGCCGGATCTTCTGGTCGGTGTGGTACTGGCTGACCGCGTAGGCGGCCCAGATGGCGGCGGGCAGCCAGCCGATCAGGGTGATCTGCAGGATCAGGCAGACGGTGCCGGCCAGCGGTCGGCCAATGGTGAAGAAGGACAGCCAGGGAAGAATCAGGGCGATCAGCAGGCGCATCAAGGGGTCCTCGCTGGGCTTACATGTCGTGCTTGTTGAGGTCGTACCCGGCGGCCTTGTACTGGCGCCAGCGCTCGCGCAGCGGTTCGCGCGCTTCCGGATCGGCCGGAACCACTTCCAGCACGCGCTCGCACTGGCCCAGCCAGGGCTCGTCGCGCAGGTTGATCACCAGCGGACGCGCCGGTGCCTCGGTGCCGGGTACCGCGATCAGTACCAGGGCCTCTTCCTCGTCCATGTCTTCCCCGGCGATCTGGTGCGGGATGTAGGCATCGTTGTCGAACGCCCACAGCAGCTCGTCCAGTTCCTCGGCCTGGGCCTGGTCACGGGCCAGCACCAGGGTGAACAGCCCGGCGTCGTTGGCCTTGCGCGCCAGTTCGCAGACCAGGCGCAACGGCTCGGTCAGGAAGCGGGGCTTGGCGATCAGGTAGAAGTCGGCGCGGGGCATGGCAGGGTCCGGGTCAGGCAGGGGCCCGGCAGTGCCGGGCGAGGCCCTGGCCGGCGGAGGCCGGCCAGGGTCGGGTACGGCATCAGGCGCGGGCGACCTGGTCCAGCAGCCACTGGCTCAGCAGGCCGACCGGACGGCCGGTGGCCATGCCACGCTTGCCTTCATCGCTGGCGACGCCGGCGATGTCCAGGTGGGCCCAGCGCTGGCCTTCGGCGAAGCGCGACAGGAAGCAGCCGGCGGTGATCGCACCGGCCCAGCGGCCGCCGATGTTGTAGACGTCGGCGAAGGTCGAATCCAGCATCGGCTGGTATTCGTCCCACAGCGGCAGGCGCCAGGCGCGGTCGAACACGTGCTCGCCGGCGGCCAGCAGCTCGTTGGCGAGGTCGTCGTGCTTGCTCATCAGGCCGGCGGTCTGGTGGC
This sequence comes from Stenotrophomonas sp. 109824_Sma, assembly GCF_056480025.1. Classification (NCBI taxonomy): domain Bacteria; kingdom Pseudomonadati; phylum Pseudomonadota; class Gammaproteobacteria; order Lysobacterales; family Lysobacteraceae; genus Stenotrophomonas; species Stenotrophomonas sp. 109824_Sma. The sequence goes on from NZ_CM151078.1 coordinate 662,291, forward strand.
CGAGGGCGACCATGCAGGCGCCGGTCAGGGTGGCGACGTCGACCAGCGCGGCCGGCTCGAAGCGCTGCGCGTAGGTCAGCGCGTCGCACAGGATCAGGCGGCCTTCGGCGTCGGTGTTGCCGACTTCGATGGTCTTGCCCGACATCGAGGTGATCACGTCGGACGGACGGTAGGCGTTGCCGTCGATGGCGTTCTCCACCGCCGGCACCACCACCACCAGGTTCAGCGGCAGCTTGGCCTTGACCGCAGCGACGAAGGTGCCGATGACGTTGGCGCCACCGCACATGTCGTATTTCATCTCCTCGATGCCGCCCTGGGTCTTCAGGTTGACGCCACCGGTATCGAAGGTGATGCCCTTGCCGACCAGCACGTACGGCTTGGCGTCGCCAGCACCGGTCCACTTCAGCACGACCAGGCGTGGGCGGTTGGCCGAACCGCGGGCCACGGCCAGCAGGGAGCCCATGCCCAGCGCTTCCATCTGGGTCTCGTCGAGGATTTCGGCCTCGGCACCGTCGTGTTCGCCGGCGAACTTCACGCCCACTTCGGCCAGGTAGGCCGGGGTGCAGTAGTTCGGCGGCAGGTTGCCCAGCTCGCGGGCGAACTCGACGCCGGCGGCGATGGCCTGGCCCTGGGCCAGCGCCTGGGCGTCATCACCGGCAACGGCCAGCTGGGCCAGGCCGGCATCGTCGGCCTTCTTCTTGCCCAGGGTGGCGGTGTAGCGGTAAGCAGCGTGATCGGCGGCGATCACCGCCTGGCGGATCGCCCAGGCCGCGTCGCGGTCCTTGATGGCCACTTCGGACAGGGTGAGCAGCGCGCTGCGGGCGGCGCCGGCCTTCAGCGCGCGCACGGCGTCGCCGACGGCCTTCAGGTACTGCGGCACGCCGAAGCGGGCAGCTTCGCCGAGGCCGACCACCAGCACGCGCGGGGCGGTCACGCCCGGCAGGTCGTGCAGCAGGGTGGTGGCGCCGGTCTTGCCGGACAGGTCGCCGCGCTGGGCCAGGGCGGCCAGGCGGCCACCACTGGCGGCGTCCAGGGCCTGCGCGGCCGGGGTCAGGGTATGGTCGGCATACGCGCCGACCACCAGGCAATCAACGGTGGCGGCGGCCGGAGCAACGTGGTTCAGGGTGAATTCGAGGGCCATTGAGCAGATTCCATTGGCGAGTCCGTACAATCGCAGGCCGTTTACGCCCAGACAGTAGACTGGGCGGCACCGCGAACGAACCCCAGAGTTTAAACCACCGCCCCATGCTGAAGCTCGACCGATACCTGCTGGGCGATTTCGTCCAGAGTTTCCTGGCTACCCTGATCGTCCTGCTGGTGGTCAGCGTGGGCGGCGTGCTGGTGGACATCCTCGGCAACATCGCCGACGGGCGCCTGCCGGCCAAGCTGCTGTTCTCGCAGCTGGGCCTGCAGTTCATCGCCTACCTGCCGCTGATCCTGCCGCTGGCGCTGATGCTGGGCCTGCTGCTGGCCGTGGCCCGGCTGTACCGCGACTCGGAGATGGCGGTCATCACCGCCATCGGCGTGGGGCCCAAGCGGCTGCTGCGGCCACTGCTGATGCTGGTGGTGCCGGTGGTGCTGCTGGTCGGCGCCTGCTCGCTGTGGCTGGGCCCGTGGGCCGGCCGGGTGGCCGAGCAGATGATCATCGAGGCCAACCGCAGCGTGCTGATGGCCGGGCTGGAGCCGGGCCGGTTCACGCCGCTGCCCAATGGCGGCGTGGTCTACCTGTCCTCGATCTCGCCCGACGGCACCGAGCTGGGCAAGGTGTTCCTGCAGCGGCAGAAGGACGACCGCCTGGAAGTGGTGTCGGCCAACAGCGGCCGCATGTACTTCGAGGGCACCCGCCAGCGCTTCCTGGAGCTGGACGACGGCCACCAGGTGGAAGGGCCGGTGGCCGGCGCGCTGGATTACCGCCTGGCGACCTTTGCCCGCAACGACGTGGCCCTGCCCGATGGCGCACAGACCCGCACCGAGGACGACCCGGAACTAATGCCGACCCTGAAGCTGATCGGCGATGAGCGCCCGCAGGCGCAGGCGCAGCTGCACCGCCGCCTGGCACCGCCGCTGATCGCGCTGGCCTTTGCCCTGCTGACCGTGCCGCTGGGCCGCAGCTCGCCGCGCCAGCAGCGCTACGGCCGCATGATGCTGGCCCTGATGGCCTACATGGTGGGTACCAACCTGATGTTCATCGGCAGCGGCTGGATCGCCAACGGCAAGATCCCCCCTGCGCTGGGCCTGTGGTGGCTGACCCTGCCGCTGCTGGCGCTGTCGATCTGGATGTATGCACGTGATGGCCGCCTGGGCCGCCCGAAGGGAGCCCGCGCATGAGGCTGCGCCCGATGCGTTTCGACCTGTACCTGGGCCAGTCGGTGTTCACCACGGTGCTGCTGACCTGGGCGGTGCTGGTCGGCCTGGACGTGGTGATGGCCTTCTCCGGCGAGTTCAAGGACATCGGCAAGAACGGCTACACCCTGGGCCATGCCGCCGCGTGGGTGCTGTACACGGTGCCGCGCCGCGCCTACACGATGTTCCCCACCGCCGCGGTGATCGGCGCACTGATGGGCCTGGGCCAGCTGGCCGCGACCTCGGAGCTGACCGCACTGCGTGCGCTGGGCCTGTCGCGCAAGCGCCTGAGCGTGTCGGTGGCGATCGCGCTGTCGCTGCTGACCGCGGTGATGGTGCTCAGCGCCGAGACACTGGGCCCGTGGGGCCAGGACCGCGCCGATGCGCTGAAGTCCAGTGCCAAGTGGGGGCGGGATATCGCCACCACCCGTTACTCGGGGCTGTGGGCACGCGAAGGCGACACCTTCCTCAACGCCCAGAGCGGCGAGGAACAGCTGGTGGGCGACAAGGGCACAAGGCTGATCCTGCGTGACGTGCGCCTGTACCGGATCGCCGAAGACGGCAATATCGCCTCGTTGACCCATGCCGCCACCGCCGAGCACGACAAGGACGGCTGGGTGCTGACCGGGGTGCGCCGCGACACCTTCGGCGAGCGCTCGGCGGCCCGCCAGGAAGTGGCGCGCGAGCCGTGGAACTCGAAGCTGGATGCGGCGGCGCTGGCCACCGGCATCGCCAAGCCGCGAAACCTCAGCGTGGCCGAGCTGAGCACCAGCATTGCCTACCGCCAGCGCAACGGACTGGATGCGCGCGATTTCGAGGATGTGTACTGGAGCCGCTGGTTCTACCCGGTGAACGTGCTGGCACTGTGCCTGGCGGCGGTGCCGTTCGCGTTCGGGTCGCTGCGCAGCGGCGGCATGGGCAAGCGCCTGTTCCTGGGCATCCTGTTCGCCCTGGGCTTCTGGCTGCTGCAGTTGTTCTTCGGCCGCATGGCCGGTGCGCTGAAGTTCGATTACCGCATCGCCTATGCGTTGCCGCCGATCGTGATGCTGGCGGTGTCCGGCCTGCTGTTCCGGCGCAAATCGGGCTGATTCTGGTTGTTGTAGAGCAGCCGAGCCTGTGCCCGGCTGTCGCGTACAGTGCGGAAAGCAGCCGAGCACGTGCTCGGCTCTACAGACAGCGCTTTACCGCTTCGGCATGCGCACCACGCGGGTGCCGCTGGCGCGGTCATGCCAGGTCAGGCGGTCGCGGTCGACCCAGGCCCACCAGAATCCCAGCCCGCCCAGCAGCAGTGACAGCGTGCCCACTGCGTAGCGCAGCCACAGCTGGCCGCGCCGCAGCGGCGTGCCATCGCTCGATTGCAGTTTCAGCCGCCACGGACGCATGCCCAGCGTCTGTCCGCCACGGCGCCAGCTGGCCGTGGCGTACCACCCCGTGATTCCCCAGCACACCGCCCACAGCAGCCACTGCCAGGCACTGAACGGTGCGATGTTCTCGCGCTGCGCGTGGCCACTGAAGGTGTAGGCGAGGGTGAACAGCGTGCCGGCCAGCATCCACAGCGCCAGCACCGGCAGTGCGTCGTAGACCATCGCCAGCACGCGCCAGGCCAACAAGGCACGTGGGCGGGGCATTTCGGTAGCGGCCGCAGGGGCCGTGTCGGTGGCAGGGCGGGACATGCGCCGAGCATACGCAAAGCTGGCCGTGCCCGCAGTGTCCCTCGTATCCTGCACGCATGGCCCTTGTTTCCACCCCCGCCGAACGACGCCAGCTGGTCCAGCAACTGCCCGAGCTGCGCGCCGACGACAGCATGCGCATCCAGCGCTTCCTCGATGCGATCTGGGCGGAGAACGGCCTGGCCCGCGCCACCCTCGACAGCTACCGGCGCGACCTGGAAGGACTGGCGCGCTGGATGGATGGACGCGACGGTGGCCTGGCCGGTATCGAACGTCCCGGGCTGTTCGACTATCTGGCCTGGCGCACCCGGCATGGCTGGTCGCCGCGCAGCAATGCGCGCCTGCTGTCGGCCTTGCGGGCGTTCTTTGCAGATGGCGTGCGCCGTGGCGAACGCAGCGAAGACCCCAGTGCGCTGCTCGACCCGCCGAAGCTGCCACGGCTGTTGCCCAAGGCGCTGGCCGAAAGCCAGATCGATGCGCTGCTGGCGGCACCGGACATCGACAGTCCGCTGGGCCTGCGCGATCGCGCCATGCTGGAACTGATGTATGCCGCCGGCCTGCGTGTGAGCGAGCTGGTGCTGTTGCCGGCGACAGCAGTGAACCTGCGCCAGGGCGTGTTGCGGGTTACCGGCAAGGGCAGCAAGGAACGGCTGGTGCCGCTGGGCGAGGAATCGCAGCATTGGCTGGAGCGTTACCTGCAGCAGTCGCGCCCGCTGTTGGTCGGCAAGGGCAAGGTGCACGCGCTGGCCGATGGGCAGACGCCGTTGTTCATCGAGCCGACGCTGCATGCGCTGACCCGGCAGGCGTTCTGGCACCTGGTCAAGCGCCACGCGCAGGTGGCCGGCATCGACCCGGCGCGGATCAGCCCGCATGGCCTGCGCCACAGCTTCGCCACCCATCTGCTCAACCGCGGTGCCGACCTGCGCGCGCTGCAGATGCTGCTCGGACACAGTTCGTTGTCGACCACCCAGATCTACACCCTGGTGGCGCGCGAGCATCTGCAGAAGCTGCACGCCCGCCACCATCCGCGCGGCTGAGCGCCGGGCTGAATCGCTGCCCGGGGCCGTGCCGGGCGTCGCGGCCCGGTTCCGGTGGCTGTGTCAGAATCCGGGATCTTCTTCTGTTGCGGATCGCTCCATGCTCCGATTTGCCATCGCCGCCGTGTTCGGTGCGCTCAGCCTGACCGCCTGCGCCCAGCCGGCCCCGCCGGCCGCCAAGGCACCTGCCGCTGCGGCCAAGGCCGGCCCGGCCGCCAACGCGCCGGCCGACCAGGCGGTACGTGCCGCGCTGACCGCGCTCAATCCGGGTTTCCAGGTGGATTACATCGGTGCCGCGCCGTTCCCCGGCTTCCGCGAAGTGGTGGTCTCCGGACAGCTGCTGTACGTGTCCGATGACGGTCGTTACCTGTTCCAGTCGCAGCCCTACGACACCCGCGCCAAGGGCCCGGCCAACAGTGAAGGCCTGCTCGGTTACCGTCGTGGCCTGCTGGCCAAGGCCAACCACGGCGATCGCATCGTGTTCGCCGCGCCGAACGCCAAGTACACCATCAGCGTGTTCACCGACATCGAGTGTGGTTACTGCCGCAAGCTGCACCAGGACATCGCCGAGCTCAACCGCAACGGCATCACCGTCGAGTACCTGGCGTTCCCGCGCATGGGCCTGGGCAGCAAGGACTACACCGACATGATTTCGGTCTGGTGTGCAGCGGATCGTCGCCAGGCCCTGACCAACGCCAAGCGCGGTGGCAGCGTGCCGGCCAAGAACTGCACCAACCCGGTGGCGATGCAGTACGCGCTGGGCCAGCAGCTGGGCGTGAATGGCACGCCGGCGATCTTCGCGCCGGATGGCACCCAGCTGGGCGGTTACCTGCCGCCGGCGCAGCTGCGTGCGGCGCTGGACAAGCTGTCCGAGAAGCGCTGACGCGGAACTGTAGCGTCGAGCCATGCTCGACTGCGGTTCCGCATGAGGCAGCCGAGCATGGCTCGGCTCTACAGATTCGAGGCCGGGGATGCGTATCGCATCCCCGGCTTTTTTGCTTACTTCAGGCCATCACTGACCGCCTTGGTCAGCGTGCCCTGCGCATCGTCACCGCTGAACTCCCAGACGAACGCGCCGCCCAGGCCCTGGGTCTTCACGTAACCCATCTTGCGGGTGATGTTGGCCGGGGTGTCGAAGCTCCACAGCGTGCTGCCGTTGTAGATCCAGGTGGCACCGGCGGTGTTGTCGGTGTAGCCCGGCCACGCCAGGTTCTTCAGCACCTTCCAGTCTTCGATGCCGGCCTCGTAGGTACCCGGGGCGGCACCGGTTGCGGTCTGGTACAGGCCGTTGTTGGCATTGGCCACGCCGGTCCAGCCACGCCCGTAGTAGCCGATGCCCAGGTTGAGCTTGGCGGCGGGCACGCCACGGCTGATGAAGGCCTCGATGGCGTCGTTGCTGTTGTACAGCTTCTGGTCGCCGGTGGACGGGTCATTCGGCGAATCGAACAGCGCCGACTGGTGATTGGTCTTCGCATCCCACGCGCCGTGGAAGTCGTAGGTCATCACGTTGATGTAGTCCAGGTACGGGTGGTACGCGGCAGGATCGGTGACGCGGATCTTGTCGATGCCGGCACCCACCGCCACCGTCAGCAACAGGCCCGGACGCACCGCATCGAGCTGGCGGCGGAACTCGGCCATCAGCGCGGTGAAGTTGGCGTTGTCTTCCGGCTTGCCGCATTCGATGCCGCAGGCCACCGGGTACTCCCAGTCGATGTCGATGCCGTCGAACACGCCCAGCGCGGCTCCGGCACCACCGGCACCGTCGGTCACCGGCAGGTTGCCCTTGATGTAGGCGTCGATGCACGAAGCGACGAAGGCCTGGCGGTTTTCCGGGCGCGCTGCGCTGGAGAAACCACGCGACCAGGTCCAGCCACCCAGCGAGATCAGCACCTTCATGCCCGGGTACTTGGCCTTGAGCTGCTTGAGCTGGTTCCAGTTGCCACGCAGCGGCTGGTCCCAGGTATCGGCGCTGCCGCTGACACTCTCGGCGGCGCTGAAGGCCTTGGTGTAGTCGGCGAAGGCATCGCCACCGGCACCGCTGTTCGGATCCGACGGCTGGGTGATGCCCACTTCGCAGCGGTTGTTGCGCACGTTGCCGAACGCGTAGTTGATGTGGGTCAGGCGTGCGGCCGAGCCGCTGCTGTCGATGTTCTTGACCCGGTAGTTGCGGCCGTAGATGCCCCACTGGGTGAAGTAGCCGATGACCCGCTTGCCGGTGGTGCCGCCGTCACCGGCCAGCGTGGTGGCGCTGATCTCGGTGCCCTGTGCCGACGCATTGCCGGCGTTGTCGCGGGCACGTACGCGGTAGCGGTAGGTGGTCGACGCGGTCAGCCCGCCATCCACATAGCTGGCACTGGACGGCGAACCCACCAGGCTGCCGTTGCGGTACACGTCATAGCCGGCCATGCCGCTGCCACCGGTGTTGTCGGTGGACGGGCTCCAGCTGAGCGCGATGCTGTTGGCGGTGCGGGTACCAACCGCCAGCCCGCCCGGCACGCTCGGCGCGGTGGTATCGCCACCGGCGGCGTTGACGGTGATGGTGATGGTTGGGGTGCTGGTGGTGGCGTTGTTGTTGTCGGTCGCGACCGCACGCAGGGTGTGGCTGCCGGCGCTGGCATTGGCCCAGCTGGCCGCATACGGCGCGCTGGTGGCCACCCCCAGCGAGCTGCCGTCGCGGAAGAACTCGACCTTGGCGACGCTGCCGTCCGGATCACTGGCGGTGGCGGTCACGTTGACCGTGCTGCCGGCACTGAAGGTGGCGCCGTTGGCCGGCGATGTCAGGCTGACCACCGGCGGCTGGTTGCTGCCGCTGCCATCGCAGGCACCGAGGTTGGTGTAGTAGGGCGCACCGGCCGGATGGTCCGGCGGCGCGTTCCAGATGTCCTGGTTCGCCCGATAGAGGACGCCTCCTTTCTGCAGGGTATCGCCGGCCCGGTAGATCTTGGCCTGGTCCCACTGGGCCACGCCGGCACAGCTGGCGGCCTGCGCCAGGCCGGGCAGGGCGGCGGTACCGGCGGCCAGGGCAAGCAGCCAGGCCAGGCGGCGGGGACGACAGCTTCGGGTCGCACGTTCGGCACTGCGCACAATCGGGTCGTACATGGGTAAGTCTCCGATCAAAAGGCGCGCGGGCCCCGATGGCGCCGCGCGTGACGCAGGTCCGGGCGTCGCCCGGGAAGGCGACGGAGGGGGCGGACGGGGTACCTGGGAGGCCGGGGAGAGAGTCCGGCGCCAGGTGGGGACAACGTTGTCATCAATCGTGTGGTCAATCCGTGAGCAAGCGGATGGTTCGGGGATTCGGGCGGAGGGCGGCGCTGCGCGCGGTCGGCGGCCATCGGCGGAGCCCCTCGTGGCTGGTCGGCACGCGAATTCATGGGTTTGGCCGGGCGGGTGGGCATCGCGGGGGACGCCGTAAACCCGTCCATGGGGGCTTGGCCGCGGCATCCATGCCGCGGACACCCCCGCGATGCCCACCCGCCCGGCCCCTGACAGGTTCCTGCGCGGCCAGCCACGGAAGACAGAACAAGAAATCAAAAGCAGAAGCCGGTCGCTTCGCTCTTCAATGCCTGATTTCCGATGTTCCCTGGTTGCCGGCCAGCGGCCGGCATTACCGGGGAGCATCCACGCATGGCGTGGATCTACTGCAGATCGCGGAAATCTGTCGAAGGCGGGGTGGGTCCGGTGGCGGGGGTGTCCGCGGCATGGATGCCGCGGCCAAGCCCCCAGGGATGGGTTTACGGCGTCCCCCGCCACCGGACCCACCCCGCCATCCCACGGGAACCCCGCTTTTGCTTTGGCCGTTGCCGTTGCCGTTGCCTTGGCCTCGGCGGGTGCCGGGCGCCGCCCGGCCAGAGCCCTTCCCCCGCTTCCGGTACAATGTCGGGCCCGTTTCCCAACTACGGTTCCCCGGACATGATGGTCCTCGAGGGCGCGCCCGCCCTGTCGCCGTTCCGCCGCGAACGTCTTGAATCCCGCCTGCAGTCCATCGCTCCCTCCCTGCGCATCAGCGGCGCCTGGCACGTCTACTTCGTGCAGCCCGAAGGCAGCGCCGCCCCCGACCTGACCACCCTGTGCCGCATCCTCGAAGCGGCGCCGCAGGCCGAAGCCGTGGCCGACGGCGCGGTCAGCCGCATCGTGGTGCCGCGCCTGGGCACGCTGTCGCCGTGGTCGAGCAAGGCCACCGAACTGGTCCGCGGTGCCGGCCAGCCGGTCAGCCGGGTCGAGCGTGGCCTGCGTATCGACGTGCAGGGCTGGCCGGCCGATGCCGCCGCCCAGCAGGCGCTGGTCAAGGCGCTGCACGACCCGATGACGCAGTCGGTGCTGGAGACCGTGGAACAGGGCCAGGCGCTGTTCTCGGCGCCGGCCCGGGGTGAACTGGAGCGCGTGCCGGTGGACCAGCTGGAGGCCGCCAACCAGCGCCTCGGCCTGGCCATGGCCCAGGACGAGATCGACTACTTGCGCGAACGCTTCACCGCGCTCGGACGCGCGCCGTCCGACGTCGAACTGATGATGTTCGCGCAGGCCAATTCCGAGCACTGCCGCCACAAGATCTTCAACGCCAGCTGGACCATCGACGGCCAGGAACAGGACCGCTCGCTGTTCCGGATGATCAAGAACACCCACCAGCAGACCCCGCAGCACACGCTCAGCGCGTACAGCGACAATGCCGCGGTGATCGAAGGCCATCCGGCCTCGCGCTATCGCCCCGATCCGGCCAGTGGCGAATACCGCCGCGAGCCGCAGGTGCCCAGCGCGTTCCAGATCAAGGTGGAAACGCACAACCATCCGACCGCGATCGCGCCGTTCCCGGGCGCATCGACCGGCAACGGTGGCGAGATCCGCGACGAGGGCGCGACCGGCCGCGGCGGCAAGCCGAAGGCGGGCCTGTCTGGTTTCTCGGTCTCGCACCTGCGCATTCCCGAGCTGCCGCAGCCGTGGGAAGCGCCGCGCGCGCTGAACCCGCGCATGGCGCCGGCACTGGAAATCATGACTGATGGCCCGCTCGGCGGTGCTGCGTTCAACAACGAGTTCGGCCGCCCGAACCTGCTCGGCTACTTCCGCAGTTTCGAGCTGCCGGAAGGCGCCGATCTGGTGCGTGCGTACGACAAGCCGATCATGCTGGCCGGTGGCCTCGGCGCGATCGATCGCGTGCAGGTCGACAAGATCCAGCTGCAGGCCGGTGACGCGGTGATCGTGCTGGGCGGTCCGGCAATGCTGATCGGCCTGGGCGGCGGTGCGGCCAGTTCGGTGGCCTCGGGCGAGAGCGCCGAGGACCTGGACTTCGCCAGCGTGCAGCGCGACAACCCGGAAATGGAGCGTCGCTGCCAGGAGGTCATCGACCGCTGCGTGGCGATGGGGGCCAACAACCCGATCAAGTTCTTCCACGACGTCGGCGCCGGTGGCCTGTCCAATGCCATCCCGGAACTGCTGCACGACTCCAAGGTCGGCGGTGTCATCGACCTGGGCAAGGTGCCCACCGACGATCCGTCGCTGTCGCCGATGCAGCTGTGGTGCAACGAGTCGCAGGAGCGCTACGTGCTGGGCGTGGCCCAGGAGCGCCTGGCCGAGTTCGCCGCGCTGTGTGCCCGCGAGCGCTGCCCGTTCGCCGCGGTTGGCGTGGCCACCGCCGAGGAACACCTGGTGGTGGCCTACGGTGCCGTGCCGGGCCACACCCCGGCCGATGCGCCGATCGACCTGCCGATGGACGTGCTGTTCGGCAAGCCGCCGAAGATGCACCGCGACACCGCGCACCCGCCGGCCCCGCGCTGGCCGGCGCTGAAGACCGGCGGCCTGGACCTGCAGGAAGCGGGCCTGCGCGTGCTCGCGCACCCGACCGTCGCCTCGAAGAACTTCCTGGTCACCATCGGTGACCGCAGCGTCGGCGGCCTGACCGCGCGCGAGCAGATGGTCGGCCCGTGGCAGCTGCCGGTGGCCGACGTGGCAATCACCCTGGCCGACTTCGATGGCGTGGCCGGTGAAGCGATGTCGATCGGCGAGCGCACCCCGCTGGCCCTGCTCGACGCCGCTGCGTCGGCACGCATGGCGGTGGGCGAAGCGCTGACCAACCTGTGCGCGGCCCCGGTCGATGCGCTGGATGAGATCAAGCTGTCGGCGAACTGGATGGCCGCGGCCGGCCACCCGGGCGAAGACGCGCTGCTGTACGACGCGGTGAAGGCGGTGGGCATGGAACTTTGCCCGCAGCTGGACATCAGCATCCCGGTCGGCAAGGACTCGCTGTCGATGCAGGCGCAGTGGCACGACCAGGGCGAAGCGTACAAGAGCGTGTCGCCGGTGTCGCTGGTGATCTCGGCGTTCGCGCCGGTGGCCGACGTGCGCCAGCAGCTGACCCCGCTGCTCGACCGCGACGTGGACAGCGAGCTGTGGCTGATCGGCCTCGGCGCCGGCAAGCAGCGCCTGGGCGGTTCGATCCTCGCCCAGGTGCATGCCGACCACGGCGACCTGCCGGCCTTCGCCGGTGCCGCTCCGGACCTGGACGACCCGCAGCGCCTGCGTGGCTTCTTCGAACTGATCCGCGATGCACGCCAGTCCGGCCTGCTGCTGGCCTACCACGACCGCAGCGACGGTGGTGCCTTCGCCGCCCTGTGCGAAATGGCGTTCACCTCGCGCCTGGGCCTGGACATCACCCTTGATGCCTGGGGCGATGATCCGTTCCGCAGCCTGTTCAATGAAGAACTGGGGGCGGTGGTGCAGATCGCGCGCGAAGACCGCGCTGCCTTCGCCGACCTGGTCGAGCGCCACGCACTGACCGAATGCGCACAGCGCATCGCCAAGCCGACCACCGCGCCGGTGGTGCGCGTGTCGCTGGGCGGCGAGAACCTGGCCGAATGGCGTTGGGACGCGCTGTTCGACGCCTGGTGGTCGGTCACCCACGCGATGCAGAAGCGCCGCGACAACCCGGCCAACGCCGATGCCGAGCGCGAGGTCGCCCGTGCCTTCACTGCGCCGGGCCTGAAGCCCAAGCTCAGCTTCGACCTCAACGAAGACGTGGCTGCACCCTTCATCAGCACCGGTGCGCGCCCGCGCGTGGCCGTGCTGCGCGAACAGGGCGTCAATGGCCAGATCGAAATGGCCAACGCCTTCGAACGTGCCGGCTTCCGCGCCTTCGACGTGCACATGAGCGACCTGATCGAAGGCCGCGTGGCGCTGCAGGAGTTCACTGGCCTGGTCGCCTGCGGCGGCTTCAGCTACGGCGACGTGCTCGGTGCCGGCCGTGGCTGGGCCACCTCGATCCTGGAGCGCAGCGCGCTGCGTGATGCCTTCGCCGCGTTCTTCGCGCGCGAAGACAGCTTTGCGCTGGGCGTGTGCAATGGCTGCCAGATGATGAGCCAGCTGAAGAACATCATCCCGGGTGCCGAGCACTGGCCGCAGTTCCGCCGCAACGCCAGCGAGCAGTTCGAAGCCCGCACTGCGCTGCTGGAAGTGGTGGAATCGCCGTCGATCCTGCTGCGTGGCATGGCCGGCTCGCGCCTGCAGGTAGCGGTGGCGCACGGCGAAGGCCAGGCCGTGTTCGACAACGCCGTCGACCAGGCTGCCGCCCGCGTCTCGCTGCGCTACATCGATGGCCATGGCAACATCGCCAGCCAGTATCCGCTGAACCCGAACGGTTCGCCCGACGGCATCACCGGCCTGACCAGCAGCGACGGCCGCGTCACCATCATGATGCCGCACCCGGAGCGCACCCCGCGCGCGCTCAACCTGAGCTGGGCACCGGCTGAATGGCAGGGTGATTCGCCGTGGATGCGCATGTTCCGCAACGCGCGGGTGTGGTGCGGCTGATCGCATCGTTCCGCGCAGGCCGCAATGCCATCGCGTATGGAGAAACCCGCCGCTGTGTCGGCGGGTTTTTCTTTGCGTGCGTGAAATTCCTGTTCTGCCCGCTAGTTACATCCGTTTTCATGCGCCAACAGTTCGTCACGTATACCTAACAAAATACTTTTATAAACACGTGAAATAGTGAACTGCTTCACGGCAATAGGATTTGTCGTGTCAAAGTCTTGACGATCTGCAAAGTTGCCGTTAACACTTGAACCCCGTTTCAGAATCATTCATTTCGCAGTAACCGGTTGGCGCACGCGCTCGGTTTTCTGTCGCTGCGCGCCGTTCGGCAATACCCCGCAGTAAATCACGCGAATAAACGCCCCCAGGGGACGTTGGGCCGGAAAGCCCAGCGGTGGCGTTGCTTTGCCCAAAACCAGTCCAATCAGGAGCCGTACCGATGAATCGGATTTATCGCAAGGTCTGGAACAAAGCATTGGGTCAGTTGGTGGTGGCCTCGGAACTGGCCTCCTCCGACAGCAGCAGTGGCGGGGTCGTCGACCAGCGCCGCGATGCGACACAGGCCACGCCCGCACTGCTGGCGGTGGCACTGGGCCTGGTATTGGGATTGGGCATGAGCGGCAGCGCGACGGCACAGTCGGTGCAGATCGGCGGCAGCGCCACCTGCGTTGCATTCAGCGGCAAGCTGCTGGAAAAGTGCCTGATCGAAGGCTCGGCCACGGCCAAGGGCAGCAACGCGGTGGCGATCGGCAGCAACAGCAGTGCCAGCGCCGCCAACAGCGTGGCGCTGGGCGCTGGCTCCAAGGCCACGCGGGCCAACACCGTATCCGTCGGCGATGCCGGCAAGGAACGGCAGATCACCAACGTGGCCGCGGGTACCCAGGGCACTGATGCGGTCAACAAGGCGCAGCTGGATGCGCAGGCGCGCGCCACGCAGGCCGCGCTGGCGGATGTCGCCGCAGATGGAAACCGCTATTTCAAGGCCGACGGCGCAGGCGATGACAGCGACGCGGCGAAGATCGAGGGGCAGGGCGCAGTCGCGGCCGGCGCCGGTGCACAGTCGCTGGCCAACGCCACCACCGCCATTGGCACGCAGGCCATTGCCGCCGGTCTCGGTGCCAGTGCCTTCGGCCAGGGTGCCTTGGCCATCGGCGACGCCAGCGTGGTGGTCGGGCAGAGCGCGGCGGCATTCGGTCTCGGCGACACCGCGGTCGGCGCAAGCGCTACCGCAGCCAGCGAGAACGGCGCGGCCACCGCACTCGGTGCGCTGTCCGAAGCCACTGCTGATGGCGCGACGGCTGTCGGCGGCGGTGCCGTGGCGATGGGCCCGGGCAGCACCGCACTGGGTCGCGGCGCTACCGCCGCCAACGAAGCATCGATCGCGGTGGGTGCGTTCAGCACCGCCGTCGGTGAGTACAGCACAGCGCTGGGTTCGAACTCGGCCGCGGTTGCTACCGGCAGCGTGGCGCTGGGCGCCGGCTCGCTGGCCGACCGCGTCGATACCGTCTCTGTCGGCGCCGCCGAATACGGCCTGACCCGGCAGATCACCAGCGTCGCCGCGGGAACTGAAGATACCGATGCGGTCAACGTCGGCCAGTTGAAGGGCGTCGCCGCCGTGGCCGATGCCACCGCCAAGCGCTTCCAGGCCAACGGCAGCAGCAACAGTGATGCGGGTGCACTGGCCGAGGGCGACGAGGCGCTGGCGGCCGGCGAGGCCGCCAATGCGATCGGCAAGGGCGCGACGGCCGTGGGCGCCGGTGCTACCGCCGTCGCGCAGAACGCCACCGCCGTTGGCAACAACGCGCTGGCCACGGGCCAGAACAGTGCCGCGTTCGGCAACAACGCGCAGGCCAACGGCCCGGGTAGTGTCGCCGTGGGTGGTGCTGCGGTGGATGCCAATGGCAATCCGCTGATCACCAGTGGCGGCGTGCCGGTGGAAACCGGCGCCACCAGTGCCGGTGTCGGCGGTACGGCCGTGGGTGCGAGTGCCGAGGCCGGTGGATTCGCCGCGTCGGCCTATGGCGTTGGTGCGTATGCCGCCGGCGCGCAGTCGTCCGCGTTCGGTGCGGTTGCCAATGCCATCGGTGATTACTCCACTGCGCTGGGCACGCAGAGCAACGCCACCGGCACCAGCAGCGTGGCCATCGGCGGCCCGGCCGATCTGATTCCGGGCCTGGGCTTCTTCGTGCAGACCCAGGCCAGCGGCGAAGCGGCCACCGCCGTCGGCGCCGGCGCCATCGCCAGCGGTGATCGCGGGGTGGCCAACGGCAGCCTGACCGAAGCGTCCGGTGCGGAATCCACCGCCGTCGGCTACTTCGCTTACGCCCCGGGTGAGAACGCAAGCGCGCTCGGCGCGCAGACCTGGGCCAGCGGCGCGCAGAGCACCGCCGTGGGCTACTACGCCACCGCACGCGGTCCCAACAGCGTTGCACTGGGCGCGAACTCCGAAGCCGTCCGCGCCAACAGCGTGGCGGTGGGCAGCGCCGGCAACGAACGGCAGATCACCAGCGTTGCCGCTGGCAGCGAAGCGACGGATGCAGTGAACAAGGCCCAGCTCGATGCCGTGGCCAGCACCGCCGACAGCACCGCGCGCTTCTTCCAGGCGCAGCCGGAAGCAGGCAGCGATGCCGGTGCATTGGCCGAGGGCGAAGGTGCGGTTGCGGCGGGTTCGTCGAGCAATGCGATCGGCGCCGGCGCGGTCGCGCATGGCGCAGCGGCCTCGGCCATCGGTGATGACGCCGTGGCGGTGGGTCGCAACAGCAACGCCACCGGCAATGGCGGGGTCGCCATCGGTGGCCTCGGCCAGGCCTACGACGAATACAACCAGCCGATCATCGGTGCCGACGGCACGGCGCAGCAGGTGGGTACCACCGCCGTTGCCGACGCCACGGCGGTCGGCAGCGGTGCGCAGGCGACCGGCGCTGCCAGTAGTGCGTTCGGCAATGCCGCCAAGGCCAGCGGAGACAACAGCTTCGCGGCCGGTGGCAAATCGCGTGCGACCGGGAGCTACGCGGTCGCGGTCGGCGACAGCGCTTTCGCCAGCAGTGACGACAGCACCGCCGTCGGCGGCTACAGCTGGGCCACCGCCAGCGGCGCGAGTGCGTTCGGTTCCGGCGCATGGGCGACGGCCACCAATGCCTCGGCATTCGGCAACGCGGCCTGGGCCAGTGGCAGTGGTGCGACCTCCATCGGTTACAACAGCTGGGCCAACGGCGCCAGCTCCACCGCCGTCGGTCGCGGCGCATTCGGTTATGGCGACAACAGCGTGGCGCTTGGCTTCCAGGCGCTGGGCAACAGCCTCAACAGCATCGCCATCGGCACCAACACGGTGGCTGGCGGTGAAAGCGCGATCGCACTCGGTGCCGGCAGCAACGCCAGCGCCAGCAACGCCGTCGCACTGGGCGCCGGCTCGGTCGCCAACCGTGCGCGCACGGTGTCGGTGGGCAGCACTGGCAACGAACGCCAGGTGACCAATGTCGCTGCCGGTACCCAGGCTACCGATGCGGTGAACAAGGCGCAGCTGGATGCCGTGGCAGGCGCAGCAGCCACCACTAGCCGCTTCTTCCAGGCCAGCGGCAACGGCGGTGATGTGGCCGGTGCACTGGTGGACGGTGATAACGCGCTGGCCGCCGGTGATGCAGCCAACGCCATCGGCAACGGGGCCACCGCACTCGGCAGCGGCGCCAACGCGCTGGCCAACAACGCGCAGGCACTGGGCTTCAACGCCCTGGCCAGCGGCGCCAACGCCAGTGCGGTCGGTGCCAACGCACAGGCGACCGGTGAATATGCGACCGCGCAGGGTGCGGAAAGCGAGGCCAGTGGCGAGCAGAGTGCGGCGTTCGGTGCGGCCAGCATCGCCAGCGGCGCAGGCAGCACCGCTACCGGCGTGCTGTCCGAAGCCTCCGGCGAGGAGGCCGTGGCGGTGGGTTACTTCAGCAACGCCAGTGGCAGTGGCGCCACTGCGGTCGGCAGCGAGAGCGTGGCCAGTGGCACCGCGTCGGCAGCGTTCGGCATCGGCGCCGAAGCGACCGGCGGCTACAGCACCGCCATCGGTGGCTATGCACAGGCATCGGCCTTCAACGCCACCGCCTTCGGCAACTTCGCCAATGCCTCCGGCTCCAACAGCGTGGCGCTGGGTGGCGACTCGGAAGCGTCGGGCGCCTACAGCACGGCCACCGGCCAGGGCAGCCTGGCCACCGGCACCAACAGCGTCGCCGTCGGTGGTTCGTTGTTCGGCGTGCTGGCCACCGAGGCATCGGGCAACTACTCCACCGCCGTCGGTGGCGGCGCCTGGTCCGGCGGCATCAACAGCACCGCGCTGGGCAACGCCGCTGAATCGCGCGGTGCCAACAGCGTGGCGCTGGGTGCGGATTCGATCGCCGACCGCGACAACACCGTATCGGTAGGCGGTGGTGGCAACACCCGCCAGATCACCAACGTGGCCGATGGCACGCAGGGCAACGACGCGGTCAACAAGAACCAGCTCGACGCGGTGGCCGCCGCGGCGCAGAAGACCAGCAGGCAGTTCCAGGCCAGCGGCAATGCCGATGGCGAAACGGGAGCACTGGTCGAGGGTGACAACGCGCTGGCGGCCGGTGATGCGGCCAACGCCATCGGCAACGGTGCCACCGCACTTGGCAGCGGTGCCAACGCGCTGGCTGCCAACGCCACGGCCGTGGGCATCGATGCATTGGCCACCGGCAACAACGCGGCGGCGCTGGGCAGCACGGCACAGGCCACCGGTGAAGACAGCCTTGCGCTCGGCACTGGCGCCAGCGCCAGTGAACTGGGCGCAAGCGCGGTAGGTGCACGTGCACAGGCCAGCGGTGCGTACAGCACGGCAACCGGCACCGAATCCAACGCCAGCGGCACGCAGGCACTGGCCAGCGGCTTCCGTAGTGCCGCTTCCGCCGATGGCACCACTGCCGTCGGTGGCTATGCCGAGGCCAGTGGACGCCTCGGCACCGCATTGGGCTACGGCTCGGCGGCCAGCGGTGCCAACACGACCGCCGTCGGCTTCGGTGCTGCTGCAGCCGGTACCGGTGCCGTGGCGGTGGGCCAGTCCAGCGAGGCCAGCGGCGAGGAGAGCGTGGCCATCGGTGGCAGTACCTTCTTCGGCCTGATCCCGTCGCGTGCCAGCGGCACCGGTGCCGCTGCCTTTGGTGCCGGCGCATGGGCGACCGAAGACTACGCCACTGCAATCGGCTGGAACTCGTGGGCCGCCGGCAGCAATGCCACGGCCCTGGGGGCCAATGCCACCGCCAACGGCAGCAACAGCGTCGCCCTCGGTGCCGGCTCCAAGGCCGACCGTGACAACACCGTGGCCGTCGGCAAAGCCGGTGGCGAACGCCAGGTAACTCATGTGGCAGCCGGTACCGACGCTACCGACGCGGTGAACAAGGGCCAGCTCGATGCCGTTGCCAGCGTCGCCGACAAGACCAGCCGCCAGTTCCAGGCCAGCGGCAACGCCGATGGCGAGGCCGGTGCCCTGGTGGACGGTGACAACGCACTGGCCGCCGGCAACGCGGCCAACGCCATCGGCAATGGCGCCACCGCGCTGGGCAGTGGTGCCAACGCGATGGCCGCCAACGCCACGGCGGTAGGCGTCGATGCCCTGGCGACCGGCAACAACGCGGCGGCACTGGGCACCAACGCACAGGCCAGTGGTGTCGACAGCGTGGCGGTGGGCAGCGGCGCCAGCGCCAGCGAACTCGGTTCCAGCGCCAGTGGTGCTGGCGCCCAGGCCAAGGGCGCCTACAGCACGGCAAGCGGTGCGCAGGCCACGGCCAGCGGCACGCAGTCGCAGGCCAGTGGTTTCCGCGCCACTGCCTCGGCCGATGGCGCTTCGGCGCTGGGCAGCTATGCCGAAGCCAGTGGCCGCCTCGGTACGGCGGTCGGCTACGGCAGCAAGGCCACCGGCGCGAATGCCACCGCAGTGGGTGTCAGTGCCAATGCGTCTGCGGCCGGCAGCATCGCACTGGGCGCTGGCTCGGTGGCCGACCGTGCCAATACCGTGTCGGTGGGCAGCAGCACCAGTGATCGTCAGATCACCCGTGTCGCCGCCGGTACCGAGCGCACCGATGCGGTCAACCGCGGCCAGCTTGATGCGGTTGCCGCAACGGCTGATGGCACGGCGCGTTACATCAAGGCCACCGGCAGTGGTACCGCCAGTGCCAGCGGCAGTGATGCCGCCGCGATCGGTTCGGCCGCGAGTGCCAGCGGCGCACGCAGCAATGCGCTGGGTGCCAACGCGATGGCCATCGGTAATGGTGCGCTTGCACTGGGCAACAGTGCCGGCGCGTCCGGTGCGAACTCGGTGGCGCTGGGTGCGGGCTCGCGAGCGCTCGATGCCAACGTGGTGTCGGTCGGTGGTGGCAACGGCACCGACGGCCCGGCCACGCGCCGCATCGTCAATGTGGCCGATGGCCGCATCGCCGCCGGCAGCAGCGATGCCATCACCGGTTCGCAGCTCAACGTCACCAACCAGCGCGTGGGCGCAGTGGAAACCCGCGTCGGTGATTTCGACTCGCGCATCGCCACGGTCGAGACCACGGCGGCCAGTGCAGTCGGCTATGACGACGCCAGCCGTGACCGCCTGACCCTGTCCGGCTTCCAGGGCACCACCATCGACAACGTCGGCGCGGGCAACATTGCCGCCGGCAGCCGCCAGGCGATCAATGGCGGGCAGCTGTTCCAGTCGCTCAGCGATGCCGCCAGCTTCCTCGGCGGTGGCGCCAGCGTCGGCATGCAGGGTGTGTTCGTGGCGCCGAACTACGTGATCCAGGGCGCCACCTACGGCAACGTCGGCGATGCGCTGGGGGCGCTGGACCGCAAGGTCAGCGAGATTGACCGTCGTACTGCGGGTGGCACCCGCGCAGGCGCGTCCAGCCTGCGTGCAATGAGTGCGTCGCTGGATGAAAGCCCGCTGGCCAGCGTGGCCGACGCACCGGCAACGGCCGATGCCGCACCGGCCAGTACCGCACGCGTGCAGGGCACGCCGACGGTGGCCGCGGCGGGGGCGGGCATTCCGGTTGGCACCCCGGCCACCGGCTTCAACGCCGTGGCCATGGGCGATGGCGCAGTGGCCAGCGGCGCTTCGTCCACGGCCATCGGCCAGGGCGCCAATGCGACTGCGGCAAATGCCGTTGCGCTGGGACAGGGCTCGGTCGCCGATCGTGCCAACACGGTCTCGGTGGGCAGCGAAGGCAACGAACGCCAGGTCACCAACGTCGCCGCTGGCACCACCGCCACCGACGCCGTCAACAAGGGCCAGCTGGACCGCGGCATGGCAACGGCGAACAGCTACACCGACAGCCGCGTCAAAGCCGTTGCTGACAGCTTCGATGTGTTCAAGGGCGAGATCGATGGACGCCTGCGCCACATGGACCGCCGCATCGACCGCCAGGGCGCGATGAGCGCAGCGATGCTCAACATGGCCACCAGTGCCGCCGGTATCCGCACCCAGAACCGTGTTGGTGTCGGCATCGGTTTCCAGGGCGGCGAATCGGCGCTGTCGCTGGGTTACCAGCGTGCGATCAGCGATCGCGCCACGGTCACCTTCGGCGGTGCCTTCAGCAGCGACGACAGTTCGGTCGGCGTCGGTGCTGGCTTCGGCTGGTAAGCCACTCCATTGCGCCGGCGGCCACCCACGCCGGCGCCGTACCTGCAGTGAGGGCCTGGGGGGAGGTCACGGCAATCCCGGCTGGGCCGGCCGGGAGTCGTCAAGGAATGATGGCCGCAGTGTTGGTTCGATCCATGACCCAGAAGAGGAATTCGACGTGATCAAGAAGCAGAACCTTCGCATCAATGTGCTTGCCGCCGCCGTGCTGTCGATGACGGCGGTCGGTGCCGTCCACGCCGCCGGGTTGCCGACCCGTGAACCGGTGCGCCAGGCCAGCACCGCCGAGCCGGGCACCCAGCGCATCATCGTCAAGTACCGGGCTGGTGCTGCTGCCGCCACCGACCGCTCGGCGAAGCTGTCCACCGTGCAGTCCGCACTGAGCCGTGCCAGCCTCTCCGGCGGTACGTCCCGCGCCAGCACGCTCGGCCCGCAGGTGGTCCGCAAGCTGTCTACCGGTGCGGACCTCATCCGTGTGCAGGGCCGCCTGGCGCCTGCCGAACTGCAGCGTGTGCTGAAGGAACTGAAGGCCGATCCGTCGGTGCAGTACGCCGAAGCCGACGTGAAGCTGCGCCGCACCGAACTGCGTGCCGGTGACGTGCAGCCGGCGCTGGTGCCGAACGACCCGCTGTACCAGCAGTACCAGTGGCACTACTACAACGCCACCGGTGGCATCAACGCGCCGTCGGCGTGGGATGTCTCCAAGGGCGAGGGCATCGTGGTGGCGGTGATCGACACCGGCATCCTGCCGCAGCACCCCGACCTGGTCGGCAACCTGCTGGAAGGCTACGACTTCATCAGCGATGCGGAGACCTCGCGGCGCCCGACCAACGATCGCGTGCCGGGCGCACAGGACTACGGTGACTGGGTCGAGAACGACAACGAGTGCTATGACGGCTCGCTGGCCGAGGAAAGCTCCTGGCACGGTACCCACGTGGCCGGCACTGTCGCCGAGCAGACCAACAACGGTGTCGGCATGGCCGGTGTCGCGCACAAGGCCAAGGTGTTGCCGGTCCGTGTGCTCGGCAAGTGCGGTGGCTACCTCTCCGACATCGCCGACGCCGTGACCTGGGCCTCCGGCGGCACCGTATCGGGCATCCCGGCCAACACCAATCCGGCCGAGATCATCAACATGAGCCTGGGTGGCGGTGGCGCCTGCGCCAGCACCTACCAGGATGCGATCAGCGGCGCGATCTCGCGCGGTACCACGGTGGTGGTGGCCGCCGGCAATGAAACCGACAACGCGTCCAAGTACCAGCCGGCCAGCTGCGACGGCGTGGTGACCGTCGGTGCCACCCGCATCACCGGCGGCATCACCTACTACTCCAACTACGGCACCCGCGTGGACCTGTCCGGTCCGGGCGGTGGCGGCAGCGTCGACGGCAATCCGGGCGGCTACATCTGGCAGGCTGGCTCCAACGCCGCCACCACGCCGGAGTCGGGTACGCCCAGCTACATGGGCCTGGGCGGCACCTCGATGGCGTCGCCGCATGTCGCGGCCGTCGCTGCACTGGTGCAGAGCGCGCTGATCGCCAAGGGCAAGGATCCGCTGACCCCGGCCGCGATGCGTACCCTGCTGAAGGAAACCGCGCGTCCGTTCCCGGTCGCGATCCCGGCCGCCACCCCGATCGGCACCGGTATCGTCGATGCCAAGGCCGCGCTGGCCAAGGCACTGGAAGAGCCCTGCACCGAGAACTGCGGGCCGGTGGCCACGCCGCTGACCAACAAGGCCGCGGTCGGTGGCCTGAACGGCGCCGCCGGCAGCAGCAAGCTGTACAGCTTCGAAGCCGTCGCCGGCAAGCAGCTCAGCGTGATCACCTACGGTGGTACCGGCAACGTGTCGGTGTATCTGGCCAAGGGCCGCGAGCCGAGCGCCACTGACAGCGACGCCCGCTCGACGCGTCCGGGCACCTCGGAAACGGTGCGGGTGACGGCACCGACCGCCGGCACCTACTACATCAAGGTGGTGGGCGAAGCCGCCTACAACGGTGTGAGCATTCTCGCCACGCAGTAAGTACCTTGTGTCGTAGTTGAATGGCCGAAGCCCGTCATCCTGTGTGACGGGCTTCGTCTTTTTACGAAAGGTGGCCGCAGGGCGGCGGAAATCACGGCTTAACTGCTAAAGTCGGGCCGATTGACAGGAGAGTCACGTGAACGCGCTCGCTGCAACCGTTACCGACGACGCCGAAGGCCGCATCCTGGATGCGCTGCTGGCGCGCGGCCGGCTCAAGGAAGGAGACCTGGCACGCGCGCGGCCGTTGCACGCCGAGGCCGGTGGCAGCCTGCTGGGCCTGCTGGTGCGCCTGGGCCTGGTGTCTGAACGCGACCAGGCACAGGCCAGCGCCGAGGTGCTGGGCCTGCCGCTGCTGGAAGGCAAGCAGGTGCCGGAGGCCCCGCCGCAGGCGCTGGCCGAGGGACTGCCGCTGTCGCTGCGCTTCCTGAAGCAGTTCCATGTGTGCCCGCTGGAGTTGGATGAACACGGGGTGCGGCTGTGGCTGGCCGATGCCCACGATGCCTATCCACAGCAGGCCGTGCAGTTGGCGCTTGGGGTTCCGGTGACGCCGGTGCTGGGCATGCGCGCGGAGATCGATGACCTGGTCGAGCGCTGGTTCGGCCAGGGCCGCAGCGCGATGGGCGCGATCGTGGAAACCGCGGATGGCGAGGGCGGTGCGGTCGACGATATCGAGCACCTGCGCGACCTTGCTTCGGAAGCGCCGGTGATCCGCCTGGTCAACCTGGTGATCCAGCGTGCGGTGGAGCTGCGCACTTCGGATATCCATGTCGAACCGTTCGAGAGCCGGCTGAAGGTCCGTTACCGCGTCGATGGCGTGCTGGTGGAGGGCGAAAGCCCGCCGGCCAACCTCACCGCCGCGGTGATCAGCCGCATCAAGATCATGGCCAGGCTCAACATTGCCGAGCGCCGCCTGCCGCAGGACGGCCGCATCATGCTGCGCGTGCAGGGCAAGGAGCTGGACCTGCGCGTGAGTACCGTGCCGACCGCGCACGGCGAAAGCGTGGTGATGCGCCTGCTCGACCGCGAAACGGTGGTGTTCGATTTCCACCGGCTCGGCTTCACCGACGCTTTCCTGCCGCAGTTCCGCAAGGTGCTGGAGCAGCCGCACGGCATCCTGCTGGTGACCGGCCCGACCGGCTCGGGCAAGACCACCACGCTGTACACCGCGCTGAGCCAGCTCAACACCGCCGACGTCAAGATCATCACGGTCGAGGACCCGGTCGAGTACCAGATCGAGGGCATCAACCAGATCCAGGCGAAGCCGCAGATCGGCCTGGACTTCGCCAACGCGCTGCGCAGCATCGTCCGCCAGGATCCGGACATCATCATGATCGGCGAAATGCGCGACCTGGAAACCGCGCGCATCGCCATCCAGTCGGCGCTGACCGGCCACCTGGTGCTGTCCACCCTGCACACCAACAATGCCGCCGGTGGCATCACCCGCCTGCTCGACATGGGCGTGGAAGACTACCTGCTCACCTCCACCATCAACGGCATCCTGGCGCAGCGCCTGGTACGCCGGCTGGAACCGACCCACGCCGAGCGCTACGAAGCCTCGCCGGAAGAGATCGAGCGGTTCGAACTGCGCCGCCTGCAGCCGGAAGGGCCGATCCACCTGTACCGCCCGAAGCCGTCGGCACTGGCGCCGACCGGCTATCTGGGGCGTACCACCATCATGGAATTCCTGGTGATGAACGATGCGCTGCGCCGCGCGGTGATGCGTCGCGATGGCATGGGCGAGATCGAGCGCATCGCCCGCGAGGCTGGCATGCGCACCATGTACGAGGATGGCCTGTCCAAGGCGTTGAGCGGGCAGACCACCATCGAGGAAGTACTGCGCGTGACCGAGGAAAGCTGATGCGCGCAGGACGCCGGGGCTGACATGCCGAACTATCGCTACAAGGCGCTCAATCCGCATGGCGAGGTCTTCGATGGGCAGATGGAAGCGGCCAGCGAGGCCGAGCTGATCGCGCGCCTGCAGGACCAGGGCCACCTGCCGATGGAGACGCAGCTGGCCGATGCCGGCGCGATCGGTGGCAGCAGCTGGCGCAACCTGCTGCAGCAGCGCCCGCTGCAGGGTGCTGCGTTGCTGCAGTTCACCCAGCAGCTGGCGACCCTGCTCGGTGCCGGCCAGCCGCTGGATCGCGCGCTGTCGATCCTGCTGGGCCTGCCCGAGGACGAACGATCACGCCGCGCGATCACCGACATCCGCGACGTAGTGCGCGGCGGTGCACCGCTGTCCACCGCGCTGGAACGCCAGCATGGGCTGTTCTCGCGCCTGTACGTGAACATGGTGCGCGCCGGCGAGGCCGGTGGCAGCCTGCATGAAACCCTGCAGCGCCTGGCCGACTACCTCGAGCGCAGCCGCGCGCTGCAGGGCAAAGTCATCAACGCACTGGTCTACCCGGCGATCCTGCTGGTGGTGGTCGGTGGTGCGCTGTTGTTCCTGCTCGGCTATGTGGTGCCGCAGTTCGCGCAGATGTACGAGAGCCTGGACGTGGCGCTGCCGTGGTTCACCAACGCCGTGCTGCAGCTGGGCCTGTTCGTGCGCGACTGGTGGGTGCTGCTGCTGGTGGTGCCGGCGCTGGTGGTGTTGTTCTTCGAGCGCAAGGCGCGGCAACCCGCGTTCCGGCTGGCGCTGGATGGCTGGCTGCTGCAGCGGCGTGGCATCGGCCGCCTCGTCGGCGAGCTGGAAACCGCGCGGCTGGCGCGTACGCTGGGGACGCTGCTGCGCAATGGCGTGCCGCTGCTGGGTGCGCTGGGCATCGCCCGCAACGTGCTGGGCAACCGCGCACTCGCCGCCGACGTGGAAACGGCCGCCGATGAAGTGAAAAACGGTGCCGGCCTGTCGCTGGCACTGTCGCGCGGCAAGCGGTTCCCGCGCCTGGCCCTGCAGATGATCCAGGTCGGCGAGGAATCCGGCGCGCTCGATACCATGCTGCTGAAAGCCGCCGATACGTTCGAACAGGACAGCGCCCGGCGCATCGACCGCATGCTGGCGGCGATGGTGCCGGCGATCACCCTGGTGCTGGCCTCGGTGGTCGGCGCGGTGATCGTGGCCGTGCTGGTGCCGCTGTACGACCTGACCAACGCCATCGGTTGACGATGGCACTCCCTGCAACCCCGACACTCCGCAACTGAAAGGACCGTCCATGATTGCCCGTCGCCGACCGATCCGCCTTTCCTTCACCGCCGCGCGCAACCAGTCGGGCATGAGCCTGCTGGAAATCATCATCGTCATCGTGCTGATCGGCGCGGTACTGACCCTGGTCGCCAGCCGCGTGCTGGGCGGCGCCGACCGTGGCAAGGCCAACATCGCCAAGGCGCAGGTGCAGACCGTCGCGTCCAAGATCGACAACTACCAGATCGATACCGGCAAGCTGCCGGGCACGCTCAACGACCTGGTGACGGCGCCGGCCGGTGTCGGCGGCTGGCTCGGCCCGTACGCCAAGCCGGCCGACCTGAATGACCCGTGGGGCCACGCGCTGGAGTACCGCGCGCCGGGCGAAGGCCAGCCCTATGAGCTGGTCAGCCTGGGCAAGGACGGCAAGGCCGGCGGCAGCAGCGTCGACGCTGACATCCGCTACCAGCCGTAACCACGCATGACGTATTTCCTGCCGCGCCGGGTGCCACGCCCGCGCCTGCACGGCAGGCGCGCGGCCGGACTGTCGCTGCTGGAAATGCTGCTGGTGATCGCCCTGATCGCGGCGATCGGCCTGATCACGGCCGCCGGCCTGTCGCGCGGTTTCGCCGGCATGCAGCTGCGCGCCGCCGGCAAGGACATCGCCAACCAGCTGCGCATGGTGCGCGCGCAGGCAATCGCCCGCGGCGAGCCGCAGCGCTTCGTGATCGAACCGGCACGGCGGCGCTGGGAGGGGGCCAACAATCGCCACGGTGAGGTGCCGGCACAGCTGCAGGTGCAGTTCGAAGGTGCCGCCCAGCTGGCCACCGCGCCGGGGCAGGGGGTGATCGAATTCCATCCCGATGGCGGCTCCAGCGGTGGCCGCATCCGGTTGCAGCGCGACGGTGCCGAATGGCGCGTCGACGTCGGCTGGCTCACCGGCGAGGTCCGCTCCGGTCCCTGGCGGGCGCAATGAAGCGGCGCGCGCGTGGCTTCACCCTGCTGGAAGTGATCATCGCCTTCGCCCTGCTGGGCCTGGCGCTGACCCTGCTGCTGGGCAGCCTGTCCGGCGGCGCAAAACAGGTACGTGATGCCGAGCTGCGCACGCGCGCGGTGCTGCATGCACAGTCGTTGCTGGCCGAGGCCGGCATCGACGCACCGCTGCAGGTGGGTAGCCAGCAGGGTGACTGGGAACAGGGGCGCTATCACTGGGAACTGCAGGTTCAGCCGTGGGTGGAACCACGCGCCGGCAATGTCGTGCAGGCCACGTCACCGGGCACACCATGGCTGGCAGAGCTGCAATTGCAGGTGCGCTGGGGTGACAGCGAGCGCGAGCAGCTGCGCTGGCGCAGCCTGCGCCTGTTACCGCCCGACCTGGAGAATGCACGGTGAGGCGCCGCACCGCAGGTTTCACCCTGGTCGAAGTGATGCTGGCCACCGTGCTGCTGGCCGGCGGCCTGGCATTGGCCTTTGCCAGCGTGCGCTCGGCGATGGCGGTCAGCCAGCGCGGCGAGCAGATCGCCGCCGAGAGCGAACGCATGCGCGCGGTCGAGTCCTTGCTGCGCAGGCAGCTGGCGGGCGCGTTGCGCACCCCGCTGGAGGTTCCGGACCCCACCCGCGAACCGATCTTCTTCCAGGGGGAGGAGCAACGCATGTTGTTCGCCGCCGACCTGCCCGGATACCTCGGCCGTGGCGGCCCCTACCTGCACGCGCTGCAGGTCGACGGACGCGATGGCCAACAGCGCCTGCTGCTGGACCTGGTGCTGCTGCAGGAAGGCGAGCGCATCGCCGAGAATCCGCCGCGCCCGCCCGAGGTGCTGGTGGAGAACCTGAAGTCGGTGCAGCTGCGCTATCGCGGCATCGACGCCAGCACCGGGCAGGTGACCGACTGGTTGCCGCGCTGGGATGACACCCGCCGCCTGCCGATGCTGGTGGAAATCCAGATCGTGCCGTCCCGGGGCGCGCCGTGGCCGCCGCTGGTGGTAGCGCCGCGTGCCGGTGGCAGTGGAGGCGCACGATGAGCCGTCAGCGTGGGGCGGCCTTGGTGCTGGTGCTGTGGCTGATCGCGTTGATGACGGCGCTGGTCGGTGCGTTCGCGCTGAGTGCACGGGTCGAGCACCTGCAGCAGCGCGTGCTGGACGACGATGCACGCGGGCAGGAACGTGCGCGCGCCGGCCTCGAATACGCCCTCCTGCGTCTGTCAGCCGATCCGCAACGGGCGCCCTGGCGTGCCGATGGCCGTACCTACCGCTGGCAGTTCGACGACGCCAGCATCGAGATCAAGGTGCTGGACGAGAACGGCAAGATCAACCTGAACCTGGCCGATGCGGCGCTGCTGACCGCCTTCCTCAAGGCGCTTGGCGAAGACGATGCACAGGCCCGGCAGTTGGCCGGGGCCATCATCGACTGGCGCGACGAGGACAGCCTGCTGCAGCCGGGCGGTGGCGCCGAAGCGCAGGACTACGCCGCAGCCGGATTGCCCTACGGCCCGCGCAACAAGCGGTTCGAGACCCTGGGCGAGCTGCAGCGGGTACTGGGCATGCGCGGCCCGCTGTACCGGGCGATGCTGCCGCACCTGACCCTGTACAGCCGCCAGGCACGGCCGGATCCGCAGTTCGCCAGCGCGCCGGTGCTGACCGCGCTGGGCCTGGATGCGGACATGGTGATGGCGCAGCGCGCACAGCAGGAGCGTGATGCAGATTCCGCTGGTGGCACGACAACGCTTGCCAGCAGCAGCGGCACCTATAGTATCGAGTCCGGTGCCATCGACAGCAGTGGACGCAGGTCGGTGTTGCAGGCAGTGGTACGCAGTGGCTCGGGCGGGGTTCCCGGGCGGACCTACACAGTGCTTCGCTGGGAGCAGGGAATGACGGCAAGATGACGGCGTGGCAGGACAGTCTGCGGCAGGTGCAGGGCCGGATCGGCCCGGGCGCTGGCCGTTTCCTGCGCTGGTGGCGGCAGTCGCTGCTGGCCTGGGTGCCGGTGCGCTGGCAATGGGCATTGGGCTGGGGCCAGGCACGCCTGCTGCTGCAGCACGAGGGCGACCAGCTGCAGGTCTGGCGTGAAGCCGGCGAACGCCGCGAAGCGGTGGCGCGCCTGCCGTGGCCGCTGTCACCGGCGGACCTGGACCGCGTGCTGGAGCCTCGCCTGCGCACTCTGCCGCGGGTGTGGCTGCTGCCGGCGGCGGATGTCCTGCGGCGTAGCCTGCGCCTGCCCGCTGCAGCGGCCGACCGCCTGCGTGCCGTGGTCGGTTTCGAGATCGACCGGCAGACCCCGTTCGAATCGTCCCAGGTCAGTTATGACGTGCGTGAACTCGGCGCGGGCGGCGAAGGCCAGCTGCAGGTCGAACTGGTGGCGTGGCCATTGCGGCAACTGGAAGCATGGCGCACCGGCGTGGGCCCATGGGCCGATGCGCTGGCGGGCGTCGATGCCATCGATGCGCAGGGCAACGTGCTGCAGGTGAACCTGCTGCCGCCCCCGCAGCGCCAACTGCGGCCAGACCCGATGCGGCGCTGGAACCTGCTGCTGGCAGTGGCTGCCGTCGTGATGCTGGTACTGGCCGCGGTGCAGCTGCTCGACAACCGCCAGGCCGCGGCCGACGAGCTGCGTGCACAGGTCGAGCGCAGCGCGCGCAGTGCGCGTGGCGTGGCCAGCGAACGCGCGCAGCTGCAGGCGCTGATCGATGGCGCCGCATTCCTGGAGAAGCAGCGCAGCCAGCGCGCCGGTACCGTCGAGATCTGGAACGAACTGACCCGGCGCCTGCCGGAAGGTACCTACCTGGAAAAGCTGGCGATCGAGAACAACAACCTGCAGCTGATCGGCCTGAGCCGCGAGGCATCGCAGCTGGTGCAGCTGCTGCAGGACGCACCGCAGTGGCGCAAGGTCAACCTGACCGGGGTGCTGCAGGCCGATGGCGCCGCCAGTGGCCGCGACCGCTTCACCATGACCGCCGAACTGCAGCCGTTGCCGGCCGCCGCACCGACCCCGGAGGCGGCCGATGCCGATGCCAAGCGCACGCCGTGACCGCTGGCTGGCGCTGGCACTGCTGCTGGCAGTGCTGGGCCTGGCCTATCTGCTGCTGGTGCACCCCTGGTTCACCCAGCCGCTGCGTGCGATCGATGCCGATGTCGCCGCCCTGCGCGAACGCGAGTCGCGCGTGCAGGCGCAGCTGCAGCAGCAGCCGCAGATCGAACAGCGCCTTCGCGCTACCCGCGAGGCACTGCAGCAGCGGCCGGGCTTCCTGCGCGAAGCCACTGCCGAAGCTGCCGCCGCTGCATTGGGCGCCCGGCTGCAGGATGCGGTGGCGATGGCCAGCCCGGGCAACCGCAGCTGCACCATCAGCAACCGCACGCCGCTGACCGACAACCGGCGCGATGCCGAGTTCGTGCGCGTCGCCATGCAGGTGCGCCTGCGCTGTGGCGTGGCCGAACTGGCCACCGTGCTGCACAGCCTGGAAACCGGCAGCCCACGCCTGTTCGTCGACAACCTCAACCTGATCGCGCAGCGCTTCCAGCAATCGCCGAACGAATCGGGGCTGGGCCTGGACGTGTCCTTCGAGCTGGCCGGCTACCTGCTGCCAGGCGCCGCCGCCGATGGCACGGTACCGGCACCCGCTGCGGCACCGGTACCGGCACCGGCACCGCCTGCGTCGCCGGCCGAGGCCGCACCTGCGCCCCACCCGGCGCCCCCGTCCGAAGGACAGGAGGTGGCCGATGAAGCTTGAGCAGATCAGCCTGCGTACCGGCTTCCTGCTGGCGCTGGCCGGTTGGGCGGCCGCCGTCTGGCTGGCGACCGGCTTCGGGCTGGGCAGCCATCTGCCGGGTGCCGGCGGTGATGCCGATGCCGCGCCATCGCTGCCATCGCTGCCGCCGCTGGCGGCCGAGCGCATGGCCAGCGCCGACAGCTACAGCGCCATCGGTGAGCGCCCGCTGTTCGCCGAAGACCGCAGGCCGCGGCCCTATCTGCTGGGTGGCAGCGAACCGGCGGCCAGCGCCGCGTTGCGCCTGACCGGTGTGCTGCTGACCGGCGATTTCGGCATGGCCACGTTCACCACCGAACAGAACCGCTCGCTGCGCCTGCGCCTCAACGGCGAAGCCGTGGATGGCTGGCAGCTGGTGGCGCTGCAGCCGCGCCAGGCCACGGTGATCGGCCCCGGTGGCAACCAGGTCCTCGAACTGGCGGTGTTCAACGGCCAGGGCGGTGAGCCGCCGACGGTGCTGCGCGGAGCAAATGGTGCACCGCCTGCAGGCGCGATTGTTGTGCCGCCCTCGGCGGGCGCTCCGCCGGCGCCGCCACCGGCCGCCGCAATCCCATCGCCGTCGCCCGCTGGCAATGCACCAGCGCCTGCGGCGGCCGCTGCAAAAACACCACCGGCCAACAACAACGGTCCCAGCGAAGCGCAGATGCAGGCCATCCGCGAACGCATCCAGGCCCGTCGCCGCCAGCTGCAGCAACAGCAGCAACAACCGTCGCCGCCCCCGGGCGATGGCACCAACCGATAGAGTGAATGCATGAACCTGCGTTTTCTTCCCTGGTCCTTTGCCCTCGCGCTGCTGGTCGGCTGCAGTACGGTGTCCGCGCCGCACGTGCAGCGCAACGGCAACCTGTCGCCCAGCGCCGACGCCGGCCAGGCGGCCGACGTCGCTGCCGATGCCGCCCGTGAAAGCCAGGGGGCACCGCAGGCGGTGATCCGTCGCGGTACCGGCACGATGATCAACCGCGAGGCCGCGCGTGCGCCGGCACCGGCGCTGCACGGTGCCAGTACCGGCGAGGCGACCTTCAACTTCGAAGGCGAATCGCTGCATGCGGTGGTCAAGGCCATCCTTGGTGACATGCTTGGCCAGAACTACGTGATCGCACCGGGCGTGCAGGGCACGGTCACCCTGGCCACGCCCAAGCCGGTCTCGCCGGCGCAGGCACTGAACCTGCTGGAGATGGTGCTGGGCTGGAACAACGCGCGCATGGTCTACAGCGGTGGGCGCTACAACATTGTCGCCGCCGACCAGGCGCTGGCCGGCACGGTCGCGCCGAGCACCGCGCCGGCAGCCAGCGCGCGCGGCTTCGAAGTCCGCGTGGTCCCGCTGCAGTTCATCTCCGCCACCGAAATGAAGAAGGTGCTGGAGCCGTACGCGCGTCCCAACGCCATCGTCAACGTGGACAGCGGCCGCAACGTGATCACCCTGGGTGGTACCCGCGCCGAACTGGAAAACTACCTGCGCACCGTCGAGATCTTCGATGTCGACTGGTTGTCCGGCATGTCGGTGGGCGTGTTCCCGATCCAGTCGGGCAAGGCCGAGCAGGTCGCGGCCGACCTGGAAAAGGTGTTCGGTGAAGAGAGCAAGACGCCCAGCGCCGGCATGTTCCGTTTCCTGCCGCTGGAGAATGCCAACGCCGTGTTGGTGATCACGCCGCAGGTGCGCTACCTGGACCAGATCCAGCAGTGGCTGGATCGCATCGACACCGCTGGTGGCAGCGCCCGCCTGTTCTCCTATGAGCTGCGCTACATCAAGGCACGTGATCTGGCCGAGCGCCTCAGCGAGGCCTTCGCCAGCAGTGGCAACCGCGGCGGCTCCAGCCCGGCCTCGCTGGCACCGGGCGCCATCCCGTCGCAGCTGGGCGGTGACGGCGATCGTGGAATGGACAACGCCAACAGCAACCTGGGGTCGACGCTGGGCGGAAGCAGTGGCAGTGGCAGCAGCAATGGCAGCCTGAACCTGCCGCAGCGCCAGCCCGGCAACGTCAGTGTCAGCCTGGAAGTGGAAGGTGACCGCGTCGGCGTGTCGGCGGTGGAGGAAACCAACACCCTGCTGGTGCGCTCGACGCCGCAGGCCTGGCGCTCGATCCGCGAGGTGATCGAGAAGCTGGACGTGATGCCGCTGCAGGTGCACATCGAGGCACAGGTGGCCGAAGTGGCGCTGACCGGTGACCTGAAGTACGGCGTGAACTGGTTCTTCGACAATGCCGTGGCCGGTCGCACACTGACCGGCGCGCTCAGCGGCCTGACCCTGCCGCCGGCCGCTGCGGGTGCCTGGAATACCTTCGCGGGTGGCGTGACCGGCAATGACGGTGTGGGCTGGGCATTCACCGGCCACAACGCCGCCGCCGTGGTCAGCGCACTGGACAAGGTGACCGACCTGCGCCTGCTGCAGACGCCATCGGTGTTCGTGCGCAACAATGCCGAAGCCACGCTCAACGTCGGCGACAAGGTGCCGATCAACACCACCACGGTGAACACCGGTGTGGGCACCAGCACCTACAGCTCGGTGCAGTACATCGACACCGGCGTGATCCTCAAGGTGCGCCCGCGCGTGACCC
Source organism: Stenotrophomonas sp. 109824_Sma (assembly GCF_056480025.1). NCBI lineage: Bacteria > Pseudomonadati > Pseudomonadota > Gammaproteobacteria > Lysobacterales > Lysobacteraceae > Stenotrophomonas > Stenotrophomonas sp. 109824_Sma. The sequence continues at coordinate 695,202 of NZ_CM151078.1, forward strand.
GCGACGGCACCGTGTTCCTGGACATCGTGCAGGAAGTCAGCAGCGCCTCGGACGTGCCGGAAGCCTGCAACCCGACCGAGCGCAACTGCAACCCGCGCATTTCGACCAAGAAGCTGTCCACCGAAGCGGCGGTGCAGAGCGGCGACACCATCATGCTGGCGGGCCTGATCACCGATTCGGCCACCGACGGCAGCAGCGGCATCCCGGGGCTGAGCAAGATTCCGGTGGTCGGTGCGTTGTTCGGTCAGAAGACCCGCACCAGCCGTCGTTCGGAAGTGATCGTGCTGCTGACCCCGACCATCGTCCGCAACAGCCAGGAATCGCGCAACCTGACCGACGAGTACAGCAAGCGCTTCCGCGCGATGGAGCCGCTGAACCAGCCGCGCGCGAAGAAGTAAGGGGTTTACGGCCGGGCTGCGCCCGGCACCCGCAGAGGCCGGAGCTGGAGCAACAGCAACAGCAACAGCAACAGCAACAGCGGGTTTACTGAGGGAGGGCAGGGCGGTGTGGGTTGTCAGGACACGCCGTAAACCCGTCCCTGGGGGCTCGATGGCGCCATCCATGGCGCCAACGGTCCTGCCAACCCACACCGCCCCGCCTCTGACAGATTCCCGCGGCTGTTGGTAGGTGTCGACCTTGGTCGACACGGTAGATCCACGCCATGCGTGGATGAATGTCTGTCAGATTTCGAAATCAGGAAATGGGGTCAGATCCGTTTTCCTCTGGAAAACGGATCTGACCCCAGCCTTTGCCGGCAGATCGCAGAAATCTGTCGAAGGCGGGGTGGGTCCGGTTGCGGGGGTGTCCGCGGCATGGATGCCGCGGCCAAGCCCCCAGGGATGGGTTTACGGCGTCCCCCGCAACCGGACCCACCCCGCCATTCCCCAGGAACCCGCTCTCGCTCTTGCTTCGGCTCTGGCCTCTGCAGGTGCCGGGTGCAACCCGGCCGATACCCTCCCGGTGCTACGCTGTGGCCACCGACAACCACGGAGGCGGGATGGGGGCGATCGTGTTGTTGCCGCTGTGCGTGGACGATGCCGCGCTCGACCGCTGCCTGGCCGCACTGGATGCCGGCACGGCGCCAGGGACCGCGGTCTGGTTGGCCGATGACGCGCAGACCGGGCCGCGCGCGCAGGCGGTGGTGGAACACTGGTTGGCGCATACGCCGCTGCAGGCCGAGTACACCCGGCGCGCGCGGCCACTGGGCGAAGTCGCCCATCTGGACGAGATGCTGCGCGCCTGCGATGGCCTGGACGTGGCCGTGCTGGCGCCGGACAGCGTGCCATCACCCGGCTGGTTGCAGCAGTTGCAGGATGCCTTCGCCCGCGATGCCGCGATCGCCACCGCAACCCCCTGGTGCAATGCCGGCGAGACCGCCGCGTGGCCACGGCTGGGCGAGATCAATCCCGAGCCCCAGGACCCGGCCCTGCTGGCGCACACCTGCGCCACGTTGCCGACGCTGCACCCGGAGCTGCCATCGGCGGTCACCCACGCGGTGCTGGTGCGCGGCAACGCGCGCCGTCGTGCCGGTGGCCTGGACGTGGACAGCTATGCCGGCTGGAACGCGGCACTGGTCGACCTCAGCCTGCGCATGGCCGGCCTGGGGTGGCGCAACGTGCTGTGCGAGACCGCCTTCGTCAGCCGGGCAGGGGAGGCGATCAGTCGCGATGGCGATCTGGAGGCCCTGGCCGCGCGCTGGCCGGCCTGGGTCCCGCGGCTGGCCGATTTCCTGATGCACGACCCGCTGCACGGGCTGCGCGCCGACCTGCAGCAGCGCATGCGGCAGGCGATAATGCCGAAGGAACAGGGCGACCTGTTCGTCCCGTCCGCGCCGGAGCCATCCGTTTGAATGTTGCCATTGCCGCCATCGTCGTCACCTACCAGAGTGGCAGCACCATCGATGCCTGCCTCTCGCGCCTGCGCCAGGCGCAGGATGTCGCCGAGATCCGGGTGATCGACAATGGTTCGCTGGATGGCACGCTGGACATCGTGCAGCGGCATGCCAGCCACGATCCACGCGTGCGCTTCGTCGGCAACCCGGACAATCCCGGCTTCGCCGCCGCCAACAACCAGGGCGTGGCCGACTCGCACAGCCCGTGGCTGGCCTTCATCAACCCGGACCTGATGGTCGAGCCGGACACACTGGCCGAACTGCGCTCCCGCGCCGAAGCGCTGGGCGACTGCCTGCTGGGCGTTGAACAGGTGGACGAGCATGGTCATGCCGACGAGGCGGTGCGCCGCCGCGACCCGGATTTCCTGATGATGCTGCGTTCGCCCGGAAAGGGCTCGAAGCTGGCGGTTCCGCGAGAACCGCACCAGCCGCTGCAGCGGGTCCCTGCGCTGTCCGGCGCACTGCTGATGATGCCGCGCGCGCTGTTCGACCGTATCGGTGGCTGGGACGCGGGCTATCGCCTGCACGCCGAGGACCTGGACCTGTGCCGGCGCGCACGCGAGGCCGGTGCGGTGGTGGCGATCGCCAACGACCTGCAGGTCACCCATGTGCGCGGTGTCTCCAGCCGCTCACGGCCGTTCTTCGTGGAATGGCACAAGCACAGGGGCCTGTGGCGTTACTTCCAGAAGTTCGAGGCCGGGCAGCGTTCGCTGCCGGTGCGCGCGGCGGTATGGGCTGCGATCTGGGCGCATGCGCTGATGCTGGTGCCGAGGCTGCTGCGCAGGTCGCTGTAGCGCCCAGGAGCATCCATGCATGGCGTGGATCTACCAATGCTGTTCCCCGTGAGCCGAGCGTGGCCGCAGCCACCCCGGTTCACCCTGCCGGGCGCATAATCCGCCCCATGCCTATCATCCAGTCCCTGCTCGACACCGACCTGTACAAGTTCACCATGATGCAGGCGGTGCTCCACCAGCACCCCGGCGCCCAGGTGCAGTACCGGTTCAAGTGCCGTACGCCCGGTATCGACCTGGCAAGCTACATCGACCAGATCGACGAAGAAATCGACCACCTGTGCAACCTGCGTTTCAGCGACGCAGAGCTGGACTACATGCGTGGCCTGCGCTTCGTGAAGCCGGACTTCGCCGATTTCCTCGGCCTGTTCCACCTCGACCGCAAGTACATCCAGCTGCGCGCGTCGAAGGCCGTGCCCGGTGAGATCGAACTGGACATCACCGGCCCCTGGCTGCACACCATCCTGTTCGAAGTGCCGCTGCTGGCGATCATCAACGAAGTCTGGTTCCGCAACACCACCACGGCCGATTTTGCCGAAGGCGAGCGCCGCCTGCAGGCCAAGGCTGCACTGCTGCGCGATACCCCCGGCTTCGAACAGTGCCGCATCGCCGACTACGGCAGCCGCCGCCGCTACTCGCGGGATTGGCATGCCCGTCTGCTGCCGCTGCTGCGCGACGCGCTCGGCCCGCAGCTGGTCGGTACCAGCAACGTTCACTTCGCGCGCCTGTACGGCATGACGCCGCACGGCACCATGGCCCATGAGTACCTGCAGGCGTTCCAGGCCCTCGGCCCGCGCCTGCGTGATTCGCAGGTGGCGGCACTGGAATCGTGGGCGCGCGAGTATCGCGGCGATCTGGGCATCGCGCTGTCCGACGTGGTCGGCCTGGACGCGTTCCTGCGCGACTTCGACATGTACTTCTGCAAGCTGTTCGACGGCGTGCGCCATGACTCCGGCGATCCGTTCGACTGGGGCGACCGCATGCTGGCGCATTTCCAGCAGCGCCGGGTCGATCCGCGCAGCAAGGTGCTGGTGTTCAGCGATGGGCTCGACATCGCCAAGGTGATGCGCCTGTACGACTACTTCCGCGGTCGCTGCCAGGTCGCGTTCGGCGTCGGCACCCACCTGACCAATGATCTGGGCCCGACGCCGCTCAACATCGTCATCAAGATGGTCCGCTGCAACGGCCAGCCGGTGGCCAAGCTCAGCGATTCGCCGGGCAAGAGCATGTGCGACGACCCGGGTTACCTGGCCTACCTGCGCCAGGTCTTCGAGTTGCCGCAGCCGGAGTAAGACCGGCCTGCAGGGCTTACAGGTAGTCGACGACCACCAGGTAAGCGCCCTGCAGCGGCTGCTGCTTCGAAGCCTGCACGCTGTAGCGCTCGGAGAAGGCGATATCGCCGGCACGCATCGCGCTGGCCGACACCGACAGCTTCTGGCCCTGGCGCTTGCCATCGCGCAGCGTCGCGGCCTGGCCATCGGCCAGCGCCGTTACGGCCACCGTCGAGCCCTTGGCCGACGGCGGGCAGGCCGCCAGGCTCAGCTCACCCTGGGACAGGTTCGTCGTGCAGCCCGGCTCGGCGATGCGGCCGCTGAAACGGATGCTGCCGCTGCTGGCCTGGGCCAGCGCACTGACGGACATCAGGGCCACGCACAGCAGAATGGAATTCCTCATGACACGTTCTCTGGTTCGGTGTGTCCTAGTTAGCGACAGGTTCGATCCGCCTTTAATAGGACAAATCCGAATCTGCTAGGGCCATCACCAAGAAAGAGTGATGCGCATCAAATAAGCTGATTTCCACCTGAAAAAGGCCTGTTTCCGCGCCTGCCGAACGCGCCGCTCAACGCGTCATCCACGGTCGTCTGTGACCTGGCCGCCCCGCCGTCAAATCGTCCACGCGCCTCTGACTCCGATTCCGCCTACCACGTCACATTTAGGGCGTCAATGAATTGGCGTTCAGAAAAATAATGAGACTTTCATCACAGTTGTGCATATACTTGCGTCACGGATTCAGGGGAAGGTATGTCCGAGTCCGGCCACAGGTGAGACGCAAGGATGGGTCTTGTTAGCCCGGCAGTGCTCCTTGCTTCCTCCTCTACTTCTCATCTCTTCAGTAGGGTTAGGTAAAAGCGAATGCACAAGATCAATCTCATTGCCGCTCTGATGCTGGCCGCCGCTCCGCTGGCCGCCAACGCCGCCGACGGCACCATCACCTTCAATGGCAAGGTGACCGACAAGACCTGCACCATCTCGACCCCGGGCGGCAAGGACTTCGCCGTCAACCTGCCGACCGTGTCCAAGAACACCCTGGCCACCGCCGGTGCCGTTGCGGGCCGTACCCCGTTCGCCATCAACCTGACCAAGTGCAGCGCCGGCAACGTCGCCACCTACTTCGAGCCGGGTTCGACCGTCGACTTCAACAGCGGCCGCCTGGTCAACCAGGCCTCGGCCAACGCTGCCACCAACGTGCAGCTGCAGCTGCTGGGCTCGAACAACCAGTTCCTGCCGATCAAGGCTGCCGGCGCTGGCCTGGCCCAGACCAACTCGCAGTGGGTCACCGTCGGCACCGACGGCTCGGCCGATCTGAACTACTACGCTGAGTACTACGCCACTGCCGCCGCCACCCCGGGCGACGTCACCAGCAGCGTCAAGTACACGATCATCTACAACTGATCGTCGTCGTACCCGCATTGGCCGGCGTACGCGCCGGCCAGTGCTTCGCGGCCCCTGGCCACACCCCTCGAGCGTAGTACTTCCGATGAAAGCAATCTTTCCCCGGGCGCTGCTGCTGGCAGCGTTCACGCTGCCCTTCTGCCAGAACGCTCTGGCCGGCGTGGTGGTCAACGGCACGCGAGTGATCTATCCGGCGCAGGCGCGCGAAGTCACCGTGCAGGTCGACAACGTGGGCGATTCGCCGGCGCTGGTCCAGGCCTGGATCGACAGTGGCGACGCCAACCAGACCGCCGACAACAGCGATGCCCCGTTCGTACTGACGCCGCCGATCGCGCGCGTCGAACCGGGCCGCAGCCAGGCGCTGCGCGTGATCTTCTCCGGTGCGCAGCTGCCGACCGACCGTGAGTCGGTGTTCTGGCTCAACGTGCTGGATGTGCCGCCGTCGCCCGACAACGCCGACAGCGGCGACCAGAATTACCTGCAGGTCGCGTTCCGTTCGCGCCTGAAACTGTTCTACCGGCCGCAGGGCCTGAAGGGCGTCGCCAACGACGCGCCGGCAGCGCTGCGCTGGACCCGCACTGGCGATCGCCTGCGGGTGGAAAACCCCAGCCCCTTCCACGTCACGCTGGCCGAAGTGCATGCCGTGACCGGCAGCAGTGAAAAGACCGTCGAGGACAAGGGCGCCATGGTCGCGCCGAAGCAGAGCCTGGAGTTCACCGCACCGGCGGGCTCCGACCAGGTGCGCTTCATCACCATCAACGATTACGGCGGTCGGGTGGAGCACAAGGTCCGCCTCGGCAGTACCGGGGGCTGAACGCGCCGCGCCGGCCATGGGCCTGCGCATCCCGCCACCGCCGCCGTGCGGCGAATTGAAGGAATGTCAGTGTGATCGGAAACAGATTGACATTGTCGATCCACCAGGCGATCTGCCTGCTGGTTGCTGGCGTGGCCTGCCCAGGATGGGCGCTGGCTGCGCCGGCCAATCTCGGCGAACAGGCGCTGATGGCGCAGAGCGGTGCGGCCAATGCGCGTGCACCCGAGTCGGCCCAGTTCAACTCCAGCTTCCTCTCCGGCCAGGCCAAGCAGGTCGATCTGGCGTCCTTCACCAATGGCAACCCGATGGTGGCCGGCACCTACCGCGTCGACGTCTACGTCAACGGTGGCTGGCAGGGCCGTCGCGATCTGCAGTTCAAGGCCGATGAGCAGGGCCGCGTCGACGCCTGCCTGCCGCTGCCGATGCTGGAAGAAATGGGTGTGGACAGCGAGGCCGTGCTGCTGCAGCAGGACCCGACGCTGCCGACCGACAAGACCAGCTGCGTGCCGGTGCAGCAGCGCATGGCCAATGCCTACGGCATCTATGACAGCGGCAACCTGCGCTACGACCTCAGCATTCCGCAGGTGTTCCTGCGCCGCGAGGCGCGCGGCTACGTCAATCCGTCGCTGTGGGACCGCGGCATCAATGCGGGCTTCGTCGGCTACAGCTTCAATGCCATCGACAGCGACAGCCGCGTCGAAGGTGGCCAGCGCAACCGCAGCGCCTACCTCGGCCTCAACGCCGGCCTCAACCTGGGGGGCTGGCAGTTCCGCCACGATTCCAACCTGACCTGGTCCGAAGGCAACGGCCGCCACTGGCAGAGCATTGCCACCTATGCGCAGCGCGGCATCCCGCAGGTGCGCGGCATGCTCACCATTGGTGAGGCCTACACCACTGGCGAACTGTTCGATTCGATCGGCTACCGTGGTGCCAGCCTGGCCAGCGACGACCGCATGCTGCCCGACTCGCTGCGCGGTTACGCGCCGGTCGTGCGCGGCATTGCCGAAACCAACGCGCGCATCGAAGTGCGCCAGAACCAGCAGCTGATCTACTCCTCCACCGTATCGCCGGGCAGCTTCGTCATCGACGACCTGTACCCGACCGGCTACGGCGGCGACCTGGAAGTGAGCGTGATCGAGGCCGACGGCCGCCGCCGCGAATTCAAGGTGCCGTTCGGTTCGGTGCCGCAGATGCTGCGCGAAGGCGTGTCGCGCTACTCGTTGACCGCCGGCCAGGTGCGCAACAAGCTGCTGGCCGATGAGCCGTGGCTGGTGCAGGGCACCTACCAGCGTGGCATCGGCAACCAGTTGACCCTGTACGGCGGCAGTGCGCTGAGCGAAGGCTACCTGTCGCTGCTGTACGGCGTGGGCCTGTCCACGCGCATCGGTGCTTTCGCCGCCGACGTCACCCACGCACGGACCTCGTTCGACCACTACGGCGACCATACCGGCGCCAGCGTGCGGTTGAGCTACAGCAACATGATCGGCGAGACCGGGACCAACCTGACCTTGGCCGCCTACCGCTATTCGACCGAAGGCTTCTACAGCCTGCAGGACGCGCTGTATGGCCGTGATTCGGACAAGCGCGGCATCGATCCGACCACCCGTGGCCGTCAGCGCAGCCAGTTCCAGGTGACCCTGAACCAGCCGCTGGGCCGCCGTGGCGGTGCGCTGTACGTGACCGGTTCGGTGCGTGACTTCTACGACCGTTCCGGCACCTCCAAGCAGTACCAGGTGGGCTACAACAACGCCTGGCGCTCGGTGAACTACGGCTTCTCGGCGCTGCGCACCGAAGAAGGCGTGCTCGGCCGTTCCGACACCCAGTACCTGCTGTCGATGAGCGTGCCGCTGGGCCGTGGCACCCACCCGGTGTCGTTCAGCGCCGACCTCGGCGCGCGCGACCGCGGTGGCTACGACAACAGCCGCGTCGGCATCACCGGTTCGGCCGGCATCGACAACAACTTCAGCTACGGCGCAGCCCTGTCCGATTCCCGCGAGGGTGGCACCACCGCGATCGCCAATGCCGAATACCGCAGCCGCTACTCCGCGCTGAACGCCACCTACAGCCACTCGCGTGATTTCCGCCAAGCGTCGGTCGGCGCCAACGGCAGCGTGGTGGTGCATCCGGGTGGCTTCACCTTCACCCCGCAGCGTGGCGACACCATGGTGCTGGTCGAAGCGCCGGGCGCGCGCGATGCGATCGTCAGCAACGCGCCGGGCCTGCGCGTCGATGGCCGCGGCTACGCCGTGGTGCCGTACGTGTCTCCGTACCGTCTCAACACCGTCACCCTCGATCCGCAGGGCATGGCCCACGACGTCGAACTGGAGAGCACCAGCCAGTCGATCGCGCCGTTCGCCGGTGCCATCAGCTACCTGCGCTTCGATACCCGCAAGGGCAACGCGCTGCTGATCCAGGTGCGCAACGCCGATGGCCGCAGCATGCCGTTCGGTGCGCAGGTCAAGGATGAGCAGGGCCAGCCGGTGGGCATGGTCAGCCAGGGCGGCCGCCTGTACGTGCGCAGCGAGCACACCCAGGGCCGCCTGCTGGTGGAGTGGGGCGCCGGTGCCGACCAGCGCTGCACCATCGATTACCAGGTTCCGGCGGGCGCTGATGCGTCCAAGACCGGCTTCATCCCGCTGGAGGCAGCATGCCGATGATTTCTTCCCGTGGCCGCAAGGCGCTGGCCGCGCTGGCCGTACTGGGCGGCGTGCTGCTGGCACAGCAGGCGAGCGCCGCCTGCCGCATCCAGAACAGCTGGTTCATCGCCCAGGACGTGACCATGGACATGGGCCAGATCGTGATCCTGCCCAGCACCCCGGTCGGTGGCGTGATCAAGGAAATCAGCGAACCGATCACCCAGCAGAACAGCGTTGCCCGCTGCGATTCCTGGACCGGCGGTCGTTCGATCGGTGAGTACGTCAATGCGGCGCAGAAGCGCCCGGTGGCCGGCTTCTCGAACGTCTATGAAACCGATGTGGCAGGCGTCGGCATCCGCCTGTACCGCGATTCGGGCGCGATCCAGACCTACTACCCGCACTCGATCAACTTCGGTGGCGGTTCCGTGGTCAGCCTCATCGGTGGCCAGTTCCGCATCCAGCTGATCAAGACGGCTGCGCAGACCGGCTCGGGCGTGATCGCGCCGAACGGCCGCTTCACTACGTACTACTTCGACGGCGATGGCCCCGGGCGCCCGGTCCTGACCTCGACCTTCAAGGGCTCGGGCACCACCGTGGTCAGCCCGACCTGTGAAGTGCAGGCCGGCAGCCGCAACATTGCCGTCGATTTCGGCAGCGTGCCCAACACCACCTTCACCGGTGTCGGCTCCAAGGCCGTTGATCGCGACTTCGAGATCCGCCTGAACTGCCAGGGCAGCAACGTCGCCGCCTATCAGAGCAAGATCGGCATCCGCCTCGATGCCGACCAGGACAGCTCGAACATGCCGGGCGTGCTGAAGCTCAGCGCGGCCAGCAACAGTGCCACCCGCATCGGTATCCAGATGGTCCAGCGCGATGGCAGCACCGAGCGTGAAGTGCGCTTCGGCCAGACCATCAACGTCGGCACCACGGCGCCGGGTACCAGCGTCATGGCGCTGCCGCTGCGCGCGCGCTACGTGCAGACCCAGGCCGGTACGGTCGGCGCCGGTGTCGCGAACGGCCAGGCCACGTTCACCATCCAGTACGAGTAAGCCGGCTCCAGGCCACGCCCCTGCTGCGTTCCACCGCAACGTCGCCCGTTCCACGGGCGGCGTTGACTGCGTCTTGATCCTGCAACGATGAAGATCGATGCCACGACGCGCATGCAGACGCCTTAGTGTGATGTATGTCGCGAATTTGGAGTTTCCTCATGAGGTGACCGTCTCCTGCCTGCGGGTATTGGACGGCAACGCCGAAAGGATCCAGACGTGGCTACTGCTGTTTGCCCCCTTCCGCGCCGGCCTTCGGAAGCGCTCCGGTGAAGGTCCTGTCGGTATTCGGCACGCGACCGGAAGCCATCAAGATGGGGCCCCTGGTGCGCGCCCTGGCACAGGCTGCGGATATCGAATCGGTGGTCTGCATCACCGGGCAGCACCGCGCGATGCTCGACCAGGTGATGTCGCTGTTCGAGATCACCGCCGACCATGACCTGGATGTCATGGTGCCCAACCAGACCCTCAATGGCCTGTGCTCCAGGCTGTTCGAGCGGCTTGACGCGCTCTACACGCAGGTCCGCCCCGACTACGTGCTGGTGCATGGCGATACCACCACGGCGATGACCGCGGCCCTGGCCGCGTTCCACCACCGCATCCCGATCGGCCATGTCGAGGCCGGCCTGCGCACCGGCGACATCAACCGGCCGTGGCCGGAGGAGATGAACCGGCGGGTGGTCGATGTGGTCGGCCATCAGCTGTATGCACCCACCCCAGGCTCGCGCGCCAACCTGGCCCGCGAGCATCTGGGCGGGCAGATCCTGGTCACCGGCAACACCGTCATCGATGCCCTGCAGCAGACCGTGCAGCGGCTGGATGCAGATGCGGCATTGCGCGCGCAGGCCGACCAACCCTTCCACATGCTCGACCCCGCGCGCCGCCTGCTGCTGGTCACCGGCCATCGCCGCGAGAGCTTCGGCCAGGGCTTCGAGGACATCTGCCGTGCGCTGGCTGAGCTGGCGCGGCGGCCGGACCTGCAGGTGCTGTACCCGGTGCACCTCAACCCGAACGTGCAGGGCCCGGTCAACGCCCACCTCGGCCACCTCGACAACGTGCACCTGGTGCCACCGCAGGATTACCTGCGCTTCGTGCGCCTGATGCAGCGCGCCGACGTCATCCTCACCGACTCCGGTGGCGTGCAGGAAGAAGCGCCGGCGCTGGCGAAACCGGTGCTGGTGATGCGCGATGTCACCGAACGGCCGGAGGCGGTCGAGGCCGGCGTGGTGACGCTGGCCGGCACCACGCCCTCGCGCATCATCGATGCGGTCAGCGCGGTATTGGCACAGCCCCCGCAGCCGACCCGCTTCGACCCCGATGCCAGCCCCTACGGCGATGGCCGCGCCAGCGCCCGCATCGTCGCCGCCCTGCGCGGTGCGCCCCTTCCCGAATTCTCGCCCGGTCTCCGCTGTGGCGGTGCCGCCCACCTCCATCCGCATGAAGTGATGCCATGACCCAGACCGGCCGCTCTTCCCTGTTTGCTTCCGCTGCCGCGTTCGTCCTGTCGGGCGCGGTCGGCACAGCCCATGCCGCCGACAGCGTCGCCGGCCAGTTCGCCGAATGGAGTGGCGACAGCACGGTGAACCGGCAGATGACCCTGCGCGAACTCGGCTTCCGCCAGCCGCTGGTGCTGAGCGGGCAGGAGAGCCAGCGCGAGATCTACCTGCCGGTGCCGGCCGGCGTGGCCACCCGCGATGCGCAGCTGCAACTGGACGGGCGCTATGTGCGCGGCCACGCCGGGCGCACCTCGGGCTTGTGGTCGGTCGATGGCGATCCGATCGCCGCGCGTTCGATCACCGACGCGCAGGGCGACGCCAGCCAGCTGCTGGCCATCGATGGCGAACCCCGCCAGAACGGCTTCGTGCGGGTCGGCGTCGGCTGGTGGTCGATCGTGTCCGACTATCAGTGTGCCGACCAGAGCGCACCGGCCAACGTGCTGCGGCTGTCGCCGGACTCGCGCTTCAGCTACCGCTTCGATGGGCGTGCCGTGGATACCGTGGCCAAGGCCTGGGGCGCGCTGCCACCGCAGGTGCGCCTGCTGGTGGATAGCAAGGCGCTGCAGGCGCCAACCTACGATGCCGCCTGGCGCATCGGTACCGCGTTGCAGGCCGGCGGCAAGCAGGTGCAGGTGGTGGCGCTGCCCAAGGTCGGTGACAGCGTCGACCTGGCCGGCATCAGCATCCCGGCCAGCCTGCAGGGCGTGCCGGCCTACGCCGCGCTGGCCACGGGTGAGCGCGCGCATGCGATCAAGGACCTGGCCGAAGTCGGCGCGCTGCTGTCGCTGCGTGACAGTGGGCCGCTGGCGGCTGATGTGATGATCGGCAGTGACGCACTGCGCGCAGGCGTACGCGCGGCGCTGGATGCACTGGCCACCCAGGTCGGCGCCGCGGGTGCCGATGCGGGCACGGCCTTCAGTGCCTGGCGCAGCGCGGACATGGGCGGGCTGGAAAAGCCCGCCGCCAACGCCTCGGTCAGCGTGGTTGCCGTTGCCGGCCGTCCGACGCTGGTGGTCGACCCGGCGGCGGCAGGCAAGGTCGCCGGGTTGTTCGCCGAACAGTGGCGCAGCTACGCGCTGGGCCGCAGCCTGCAGGTCAGCCAAGCGGGCACGCCGAAGCTCGACGGAGACCAGGTGCTGTTGAGCCGGCTCGGCAACATCGCCGGCACGATGGAGGTGGTGACCCGCGCCGATCGCAGTGCCAGCTTCGACCTCGGCGCGCTGTCGGCCGATGGGCGCCTGCCCGAGGAAGTGGTGATCGATGTCTCGGCGGCACCCAACGCGGCCGGGCAGGGCGCGGTGGCGACGATCTACTTCAACGATTACCTGCTGGGTGGCAAGGTGTTGTCGGCCAACGGCCAGCCGCAACGGCTGGTGGCCAAGGTGCCGGCCTACGCCCTGTCGGCGCGCAACGAGATCCGTGTCAGCTTCCTGCGCCAGCCGGCACGGCCGTACTGCCACGATCCGGCCACCGGCTACCCGGTCTCGATCCTGCCCAGCAGCCACCTGACCCTGGCCAAGCGTTCGCTGGGCAGTGACTTCGTTGGTGCCAGCAGCCAGTTGTCGCGCGGCAACCAGGTGTTCGTGCCCGGCACCTGGCTGCAGGATGCGCCGGCCTCGCTGGGCAAGGTCATCGCGGTGGCCAGTGCAGTGGGCGCCTTGCCGGAAGCGTCGGAACTGAAGGTGGTCGACGCCGGTGCCGCGGTCAGCCCGGGCGCACCGTGGCTGGCCTTCGGCGTGGTACCGGCCGGTGTCGATGTGGCCGGCCTGAAGGATGGCCACCTGCTGATCGGCGGCACGTCGCAGCCGCTGCTGGATGTCAGCGGGCTGGATCGTGCTGCCGTGGTGCAGGTGGGGTCGTCCGGCGGCCAGCTGGGCGTGCTCTACAGCGACCTCGGTGCGCAGGCACCGTCGTTCGGCGCGCCGTTCCGGCTGCTGCGGGGCGATCTTGCCGTGCTCGACGGCAGTGATGCCGTGCGCGAATTCGACCGCCAGGATCCCTATGGCACGCGTATCGCGCAGGACGGCAATCCGCAATCGAAGTGGGAACGGCACATGGTGTGGTTGCTGCTGCTGGTCGGCGTGATCGTGTTCGCGCTGCTGGCCGCCCGCGTTACCCAGGTGCGCCGCCGCAAGTCCGCCAACGCAGGGCACTGATCCATCGTGGACGGTCTGTTCTGGAACATCCAGCTGGCCAACTACTACGCCGCCCTGGAAGCCACGGCGGCGGCGGTGGCCGTGCTGATCCTGATCTCCAGCCTCGATGACCTGTTCATCGATGTCTGGTACTGGGTACGCGAGAGCTGGCGCGCGCTGACGATCAAGCGCCGCGATGCGTACCGGCCGCTGACCCAGGACGACCTGCTGCAGCGGCCGGAACAGCCGCTGGCGATCATGGTGCCGGCGTGGATGGAGTACGACGTCATCGCGCAGATGGTGGAGAACATGATCAACGTGCTCGACTACCGCGAGTACGTCGTGTTCGTCGGCACCTATCCCAACGACCAGCAGACCATCGACGAAGTCGAGCGCATGCGCCGCCGCTACAAGCGCCTGCGCCGCGTGGAGGTGCCGCACGACGGTCCGACCAGCAAGGCCGACTGCCTGAACTGGCTGATCCTGGCGATCTTCGATTACGAGAAGCGCCACGACATCGAGTTCGCCGGGGTGATCCTGCACGACAGCGAGGACGTGCTGCACCCGATGGAACTGCGCTTCTACAACTACCTGCTGCCGCGCAAGGACATGATCCAGCTGCCGGTCACCTCGCTGGACCGCGAGTGGTACGAGCTGGTGGCCGGTGTCTACATGGACGAATTCGCCGAATGGCACGCCAAGGATCTGGTAGTGCGTGAAAGTGTTTCCGGCATGGTGCCGTCGGCGGGCGTCGGCACCTGCTTCTCGCGGCGCGCGCTGCTGGCACTGAGCGCGCAGACCGACAACCAGCCCTTCAACACCGACAGCCTCACCGAGGATTACGACGTTGGTGCGCGGCTGGCGGCGATGGGCATGCAGTCGATCTTCGCGCGCTTCCCGGTGCAGTTCCGCGTGCGTCGCCCGTCATGGTTCGGCTGGGGGCCGGTACGCGAGCGCACCCAGCAGATGGCGCTGTGCGTGCGCGAATACTTCCCCGACAACTTCCGTGCCTCGTACCGGCAGAAGGCGCGCTGGGTGCTGGGCATCGGCCTGCAGAGCTGGGAGTCGCTGGGCTGGCGCGGCTCGCTGGCCACCAAGTACCTGCTGGCGCGCGACCGCAAGGGCATCATCACCTCGTTCGTCAGCATCATCGCCTACCTCATCTTCCTGCAGCTGCTGCTGTTCTGGCTGCTGAAGATGACCGGGGTATGGACGATGCAGTTCCCCAGCGTGTTCCAGGCCGGTACCTGGCAGATGAACGTGGCGCTGCTGACCACGGCGGCGCTGGCGACCCGGGTCGTGCAGCGCTTCTACTTCGTCAACCGGCTGTATGGTTGGGAGCATGCGTTGATGTCGATCCCGCGCATGGTGGTCGGCAACATGATCAACTTCATGGCCACCGCACGCGCGTGGAAGGTGTTCCTGGCCTACCTGCTGTTCGGCAAGCGCATGGTCTGGGACAAGACCATGCACGACTTCCCGGATGCCGCGCAGCTGGTGCAGACCCGCAAGCAGCTGGGCGAGCTGTTGACCACCTGGCAGGCAGTGGAGCCCGAGCGGCTGCAGCAGGCGCTGGACCAGCAGCATGCCGGCCGGCAGCAGCCACTGGGCCGCATCCTGCTCACCCAGGGCTGGCTGGATGATGAAACGCTGGCCGAGGCGATCGCCTTCCAGGGCGACCTGCAACGCGCGGTGATCGACGTGGACTACCTGCGCGCGTGCCAGTTCCCGGTCAGTGCCGATGCCTGCGTGCAATGGCGCATGTTGCCGCTGCCACCGCGCCAGCAGGGCACCCTGCGGCTGGCCGTGGCCAGCCCATTGCCCGAAGAGGCGTTGGCACTGCTGAAGCAGGAAACCCGCAGCGAGCACATCGAACAGAGCATTGCCCGCGAAAGCGAAATCAACGCCGGTCTGCGCCTGATCGGCGGCGACCGGCATTGGCATCTGGACAACGTGCCCTTGCTGGGTGACCTGCTGGTGGAGATGCGCCTGATCGACCACGCGCGCTTCGAGATCGCGCTGGACGCGTACAAGCCGCAGCGCGATGGCCGCATTGGCGATTACCTGGTCAAGCAGGGCATCACCACCGAAGACGCGGTGGCCCAGGCCATGCAGGAACAGCGCCGGCGTGCGGCCGCGCTGCAGTCGCCGCCTCCCGGAGCCTTGCCGGCATGAAGACCACGCTGCTGTCCACCGTCATTGCCGTGGCACTGGCCAGCGCCGCCGCGCCGGTCCTGGCACAGGCTGATGCAGCACTGCCGCTGTCCGGTGCGGCCTACCGCATTGCCGAGCAGGCGTTTGCTGCCTATGAGCGCGGCGACTACCCGGCGGCTTACCAGCAGTCCACGGAAGCGATCCGGCTGCGCCCGGACGTGGTGCGGCTGCGCCTGCTGCAGATCTATGCGCTGCAGAAACTGGGGCGGGGTGCGGAGGCGCAGCAGCAGGCACGTCGTGCACTGGATGCGGGGTTGAAGGATCCGGCATTGCCGGCGCTGGCGGCTGCCACCGCTGCACGCAGCGCGGCGACTGGCGGCGAAGGTGCGCGCACGACATCCCCATCGCGTCCGGTCGGCAGTGCCGCGGACCGCAGCAGGCAACAGGCCTACGCGCTGGCCACCGAAGCCTACGTGGCCTATGACGCGGGGCGGATGGGAGAGGCGGCCGGCAAGGCCGAACAGGCCTTCCGGCAGCAGCCGACGCAGGGGGCCTGGGCGTTGCTGTGGGTGGCTGCGCTGGAGGCACAGCAGCAGCCCGAACAGGCCGACGCCGCCATTGCCACCGCACTGCAGCTGGGCGCGCCGAATGCCGAGGCGCTGCAGGACCGGCGCGTGGCGCTGGATCGCCAGCGCGCGCTGCTGCAGGCGCAGCAGGCGTATCGGTCGTTGTCCACGCAGGATGATGCCGCGGCCGTTGCGCAGGCACGTGCAGCTGTCGAGCTGGCACCGGAGGTGGCCACGTACCGGTTGCTGCTGATTACCGCGCAGCTGCAGCAGGGGCAGCTGGCCGACGCCGAGCGCAGTGCCGACCAGGCGTTGCAGGCCGACGGCCAGGATCTCAATGCACGGGTGATGCGCGGCTACCTGCGCCAGCGCCAGGGCAATACCGTGCTCGCCAATCAGGACTTCGACACCGCACTCGCTGCGCCGGGGTCAACAACGCAGCAGCGCAACGTGCGCCTGCTGGCGGTGGATGCGGCGCTGGCCAGTGCCGACCGCACGCGCGCCGCAGCGCTGCTGGCACCTCTGCAGTCGGCATTGCCAACGGATGCGGGCGATGCACGCGCGCAGCAGCTGCTGCAGCAGGCCATCGAGCAGCGCGGCCGGGCGATCCGCTCCAGTCGCGCGCTCCCCCGCATCAGCGCCCAGACCTACCCGGCACCGTTCCAGCACTGCCAGTCGGGCGACACAGGCAATGTCTGCGAGCTGATGCCGGCCGACCTGCAGGGCGATGGTGGTGCCGCGCAGCGTGCCTACGCTGCCTACGCGCGCCAGGACTACGCCGAGGCCATCGGTGAGGCGCGGCAGGCCGTGCAGCGCGCGCCGGACGACGCGAAGCTGCAGGGCCTGCTGACCACCACGCTGGCGTCGGGCAACCGCGCCCAGCAGGACGAAGCACGGCAGCGCCTGGATGCGGCGCTGGCACAGCGCCCTGACGATGCGGAGGCGCTGATGCAGCGCGGCTACCTCAACCAGAAGGCACACGAACCGGCGCAGGCACTGGCGGACTTCCGCGCCGCCGAGGCCACCGGCAAGGCACCGAAGAGCGTTGTGCTCGACCAGGCGTACGCGAGTGCGGCCAATGGCGATCATCCACAGGCGGTGTCACTGCTGCGCAGCGCCATCGACCGCGCCGACGCCGGTGAGCTGCCGCTGGATGAGCATCAGCGCTACAACGTGCGCAATGCCATCGCCAACTATTCGCGCGAGTGGGGCGTGATCGCCTCGGCCGGTTTCCGGGGTGCGCGCCAGGCCGCAACCAATGTCGGCGGCGCGGCGATCAGCACGCCGGGTGATTCGGTGTTCAGTACGCTGGAGGCGTTCTGGCGGCCCCCGGCTTTCAACGACCGGCACGGCACGCTGGAACTCTATGCACGCCTGCTCAACACCCTGTACGACCAGGGCGGCACCTACGAATCGATCCGCGCGGTGGATCCGTGCACTGGTGAATCGACACCGGATGCACGCGCACGCGCTGAACGTCTCAGCCATTCGCGCTCCACCACCGGCTGGCCGTCCACCATCGCCTCGTTCGGCATGCGCTACGCCTTCGGCCAGACCGGCCTGAGCGCCGGCATCGAGCGCCGCCAGTTCCTTGGCAGCGCCACCCGCACGGGCGATGTCTATCCCGCATCGGCGGCCGTGCAATGCAGCCTGCAGCTGTCCCTGAACCCACCACTGGAAGCCAGCACACTGGCCCGCTACCGCTTGGCCAGCGGTTCCGGCGGCTGGATGTCCTACCTGACCTACGGCTATTACCACGGCACTGATCTGCGCACCGACGTGAACCAGTGGTGGATGGTCAGCGGTTACGCGCAGGGCGGCTACACCTGGGACGACAACAGCGCCCACTTCACCCTTGACGCGCTCGATGCCAACGGCACACCGGTGCGGCGGATCGGCGATGCCAACGGGCGCCTGCATCGCGAGCAGTGGTTCGCTGCCGGTGAACTGCGTGTTGGCCGCAGCTTCCGCTTTGGTGCCGGGCAGACCCACTGGGTGGTCACGCCGTACGTGGTGGTGGGGGCGGACTGGCTCGACCAGCGCTCGCGCGTGCGCAACATCCGTTACCCGCTGTTCCCGGCGCAGTCGTTCGCGCTCAACGATACGCAGCGCAGCTGGTCCCTTGGCGCGGGCCCGGGCGTGGGCGTGCGCTACTGGTTCCGCGAGGACCACTACAACACACCGCGCTCCTACCTGGACCTGACCGTGCAGTATCGCTTCGCGATCGGCGGCGGTGATACGCAGCGCGCCAAGGGCCTGTTCGCCACCGCCATCCTCTACTACTGAGGCACGCCCCAACGTCGTCGCAGCGCCGCGGCCTGCGGCGTGTCCTGGGTCAGCCACGGCTCCAGTGCATAGACCAGCACGTGCTGCGCACCGCTGTCGCGTGCCCACGCCAGCTGCCGCTGGATGCGCGCGGCATCGGCGGTCTCGCCCTTGAACGCGCTGCCGTCGGCGGCGCTGCCGGGCAGTTCGCGGAACAGTTCGACGATCGCATCGAAGCCGATGCCGTGCGCGTGGAAATGATGGAGCAGCGGTTGCAGCTGCTGCACGTTGCCGGCGCCGGCAACCCCCACGCCGTCCTGCACCATTGGCCGCAGCGCGGCCTGTGCCAGCACTGCCTGCCACAGCGTGACCAGGTTGCCGTCGGTCTGCAGGCGGCTGAAGTAGCAGGACATCGCGCAGTCGCCCCCGCGTGCACTGGCGGCCTGCACCAGGCCGTGCAGCCACCGTGCCAGCCACTGCTGGCGTGCCGGATCGGCCCAGTGGTACTGCTCCAATTCGTAGGGCAGGTACCAGCCCCCGAAGGCGGGTTGCTGCGCCCAGGGCGCCTGTGCCAACCACTGGCGTGCCTGCGCCAGGCTGTCGGCCAGGAAGGCCTGCAGCGTGGCATCGTCGGCACCAATGGCCTGCCACCAGCGTTGCTGGAAGGGCAGGCCGACGCGGATGCGGAGGTTGTTCTCGCTGGCGGCGGTGAACAGCTGCTGCAGGCTGCTGTCCGGCAACGACCAGTCGCCGTCGCTGCCACCGACGATGCCGGTCCACTGCAGCACCAGCTGCCGGCAGCCCAGCGTATGGGCAAGCTTCAACGAACGTTGCCAGTCGGCCAGGCCCCATTGCAGGTGGCTGCGCCAGGGCTGCAGGAAGGTGCCATCCACCTGCACCGGCAGCGAACAGCCGGGCAGGGTGGCGAGCGTACCGGCGAGCGGTGCCAGCACTGCCGCGCGCAGCAACCGGCGGCGCAACGGCGAAGACGGATCAGCGGGAAGGACAGGCGGAACCATGCCTGCATCATCCCAGAGCACCGTGCGCGGCAGGTGAACCACACCGGCCGCAGGCCGAAGCGTGCTCTGGTAGTGCCGGCCGCTGGCCGGCATCGCCTACCGCTTATTCCAACGCGTAGCGTAGGGTGAACAGCACCGCCACCAGCCATACCGCCGGGTGCACTTCGCGCCAGCGGCCGGTGCCGGCCTTCAGCGCGGCATAGGCGATGAAGCCGAACGCCAGGCCGTTGGCGATGGAGTAAGTGAACGGCATCGCCAGCGCACACAGCGCGGCCGGCACCGATTCGGTCAGGTCGCTCCAGTCCACTTCCACCAGTTCGCGCAGCATCAGACCGGCCACGAACAGCAGCGCCGGCGCGGTGGCATAGCTGGGCACCATCGCCGCCAATGGCGAGAACAGCAACGCGGCCAGGAACAGCGCCGATACGACCAGCGCGGTCAGGCCGGTACGGCCGCCCACCTGCACGCCCGAGGCGCTTTCAGCGAAGGCCGTGGTGCTGCTGGTGCCGAGCATCGAGCCGGCCACGATCGCCGTGCTGTCGGCCAGCAGAGCGCGGCCGAAACGCTTCTGCGCGCCTGGCAGCTTCAGCAGGCCGGCGCGGCCGACCACGCCGTACAGGGTGCCGGTGGCATCGAACACTTCCACCAGCACGAACACCAGCACCACCTGCAGCAGCACCGCGATCGGCGCGCCGCCGTCATGGTGCAGCAGGCCTGGCAGGTCCAGCTGCAGGAAGGTGGGCGCCAGGCTCGGCGGCAGCGAGACCAGGCCCTGGTACTGCACGTCGCCCAGCGCCCAGCCGGCGCCGGTCACCGCCAGGATGCCGATCAGGATCGCACCGCGGATGCGGCGTGCTTCCAGTACCGCGATCAGCAGGAAACCAGCCAGCGCCAGCAGCGGCGGCGCGGTGTTCAACGGGCCCAGCGCCACCAGCGTGTCTTCATTGCCGACGATCACGCCGGACTTCTGCAGCGCGATGATCGCCAGGAACAGGCCGATGCCGGCCACGATCGCCGAGCGCAGCGACGAAGGAATGCCCGACACCAACCATGCCCGCACGCCGGTCAGCGACAGCACCAGGAACACCAGGCCGGAGATGAACACCGCCCCCAGAGCCTGCTGCCATGGCAGGCCGGCGGCACCGACCACGGTGAACGCGAAGAACGCGTTCAGGCCCATGCCCGGTGCCATGCCAACCGGGAAATTGGCGGCCAGCGCCATCACTGCCGAGCCCAACGCAGCGGCCAGGCAGGTGGCCACGAACACCGCACCCGCATCCATGCCGGTGGTGCCGAGGATCTCGGGGTTCACGAAGACGATGTAGGACATCGTCAGGAAGGTGGTGACACCGGCCAGCAGCTCGGTACGCACGGTGGTGCCGTGCTGCTGCAGCTGGAACAGGCGCTCGAACAGGGACATGGGGTCGCTCATGGGTAGATGCCGGCCGCTGGCCGGCATGCATGGTCGGTACACATTGCAAAAGGAGAAAGGCCGCGCGAGCGCGGCCTTTCCTGTTGCCTTACTTCAGCGCCTTGAAGCGCAGGCGCTTCGGCGCAGCGTCGTCGCCCATGCGGCGGCGCTTGTCTTCTTCGTACTCGCGGTAGTTGCCCTGGAAGAACTCCACGTGCGAGTCGCCTTCGAACGCCAGGATGTGGGTCGCGATGCGATCCAGGAACCAGCGGTCATGCGAAATGACGAAGGTGTTGCCCGGGAACTCCAGCAGCGCATCTTCCAGCGCACGCAGGGTTTCGATGTCCAGGTCGTTGGACGGTTCGTCGAGCAGCAGCACGTTGCCACCCTGCAGCAGGGTCTTGGCCATGTGCAGGCGGCCACGCTCACCACCGGACAGCGAACCGACCATCTTCTGCTGGTCCTGGCCCTTGAAGTTGAAGCGGCCGATGTAGGCGCGCGACTGGATCTCGATGCCGTTGATGTTGAGGATGTCCAGGCCGCCAGCGATTTCCTGGAAGACGTTGTGGTTGCCTTCCAGCGCGTCGCGGCTCTGGTCCACATAGGACAGCTTCACGGTCGGGCCGACCACGATCTCGCCGGTGTCCGGCTTTTCCTGGCCGGTGATCATCTTGAACAGGGTCGACTTACCGGCACCGTTCGGGCCGATGATGCCGACGATGGCGCCGGCCGGCACCAGGAAGTTCAGGTTGTCGAACAGCAGGCGGTCGCCGAACTTCTTGGAGACGTTCTTGAACTCCATCACCGCATTGCCCAGGCGCTCGCCCGGCGGGATGAAGATTTCATTGGTCTCGTTGCGCTTCTGGTAATCGACCGACTGCAGCTCTTCCAGGCGAGCCAGACGGGCCTTGCCCTTGGTGCGGCCGCCCTTGGCGTTCTGACGCGACCACTCCAGTTCCTTCTGGATCGCCTTCTGGCGAGCCTTTTCCTGGTTGTCTTCCTGCTTCAGGCGCTCATCCTTCTGGGTCAGCCAGTCGGTGTAGTTGCCCTTCCACGGAATGCCGCGGCCGCGGTCCAGTTCCAGGATCCACTCGGCGGCGTTGTCCAGGAAGTAGCGATCGTGGGTGACCGCCACCACGGTGCCGGTGTAGCGCGCCAGGAACTGTTCCAGCCATTCCACCGACTCGGCGTCGAGGTGGTTGGTCGGTTCGTCGAGCAGCAGCATGTCCGGCTTCTGCAGCAGCAGGCGGCACAGCGCCACGCGGCGCTTCTCACCACCGGACAGCTTGCCGACGATGGCATCCCACGGCGGCAGGCGCAGCGCATCGGCGGCCACGTCCAGCTGGTTTTCCAGGGTGTGCGCGTCGCCAGCGGCCAGGATCGCCTCCAGGCGCTCCTGTTCCTTGGCCAGCGCGTCGAAGTCGGCACCTTCCTCGGCGTAGGCCAGGTACACCGCGTCCAGCGCGGCCTGGGCCTGCAGCACTTCGCCCACGCCTTCCTCGACCGCTTCACGCACGGTCTTGGTCGGGTCCAGTTCCGGCTCCTGCGCCAGATAGCCGACCTTGATGCCCGGCTGCGGGCGGGCTTCGCCCTCGAAATCGGTGTCCACGCCGGCCATGATCTTCAGCACGGTGGACTTGCCGGCGCCGTTCAGGCCCAGCAGGCCGATCTTCGCGCCCGGGAAGAAGGACAGCGAGATGTCCTTGATGATCTGCCGCTTGGGCGGGACCACCTTGGACACGCGGTTCATGGTGTAGATGTATTGCGAGGACATGAGGTCTCCGTAGGCGCGGCCCTGCGCCCGGCCCGTCACGGGAACATCCCGTTGCGGCAGCGGGCACAGACTGAAAAGGAATACCGCCAATTATAGCCGGAACCGGTTCCCGGCCGCGCCGGGCAGGCGTCGCCGGGCTGGCCGTGGGCTGAATACTTCGTCACAGTCCCGCAGCGGGAAGCGTTTCCAGCCGGAAACGGTTCAGTTCGGGTGCGCAATATGGGCTCACCACCCACCCAAGCAGAGGTCTGACATGCGCATCAATCGAGTAATGGCCGGCGCCGTGGCCTCTGTGCTGGCGTTCGGCGCCGTGGCCCCGGCCTTCGCCGACAACGACCACCGCCGCGACCATGATCGCCGCGAGTGGCGCGAGGACCGCCGCGAGTGGCGCCAGGATCGCCGTGACTGGGAGCGCGACCGCCGCGAGGCCCGGCACGACTACCGCCAGGACCGCCGTGAATGGCACCGCGATCATGACCGCTACTACCGCCCGGCACCGCCGCGCGTGGTCTATCGCCCGGCCTATGGCCCCGGCTACGGCTGGAAGGTCGGCCATCGCTATCGCGACTACTACCGCGGACCGGTCTACGTGGTGAACGACTACCCGCGCTACCACCTGCGTCGCCCGCCCTATGGGCACCAGTGGATCCGCGATGACCGCGGCAACATGCTGCTGGTCGCCATCGCCACCGGCGTGATCGCCCAGTACGTGCTCAGCAGCCGCTGAGGATCGCGGCCGGGGTCGGATCCCTTTCCAGCGGAAAGGGCTCTGACCCCACACCATCAATCGAAACCATACGGGGCCGGATTCCTTCGGGGATGCCGGCCCCGTCTGTTTCGGCCCCAGCGGGCCGGTGCGGGGCTACAATCGAGGGCTGAGTCGTACCCCTTTTCCCTGCCTGCTGGAGTACCCGATGTTCCCGCGTGACGTCCGCATCGAATCCTACGATCCCGAACTGGCCAAGGCCATCGCCGCTGAGACCCAGCGCCAGGAAGACCACGTCGAGCTGATCGCCAGCGAGAACTACACCAGCCCGGCGGTGATGGAAGCCCAGGGCAGCCAGCTGACCAACAAGTACGCCGAAGGCTACCCGGGCAAGCGCTACTACGGTGGCTGCGAATACGTGGACATCGCCGAGCAGCTGGCGATCGACCGCCTGAAGCAGCTGTTCGGCGCGGACTACGCCAACGTGCAGCCGCACAGCGGTTCGCAGGCCAACCAGGCCGTGTACTTCGCCCTGCTGCAGCCGGGTGACACCATCCTCGGCATGAGCCTGGCCCACGGCGGCCACCTCACCCATGGTGCCAAGGTCAACGCCTCGGGCAAGCTGTTCAACGCCGTGCAGTACGGTGTGAACGACCAGGGCCTGATCGATTACGACGAAGTCGAGCGCCTGGCCCTGGAGCACAAGCCGAAGATGGTCGTGGCCGGCTTCTCGGCCTACTCGCAGGTGATCGACTGGGCGCGCTTCCGTGCCATCGCCGACAAGGTCGGTGCCTACCTGTTCGTCGACATGGCCCACGTCGCCGGCCTGGTTGCTGCTGGCGTCTACCCGAGCCCGCTGGAGCACGCCCACGTGGTCACCTCGACCACCCACAAGACCCTGCGCGGCCCGCGCGGCGGCATCATCGTCGCCAAGGGCGCCGACGAAGACCTGGTCAAGAAGCTGCAGTCGATCGTGTTCCCGGGCATCCAGGGCGGTCCGCTGATGCACGTCATCGCCGGCAAGGCCGTGGCCTTCAAGGAAGCGCTGGAACCGGGCTTCAAGGCCTACCAGCAGCAGGTGGTGAAGAACGCCCAGGCGATGGCCAACACGCTCATTGCGCGTGGTTACAAGATCGTCTCCGGTGGCACCCAGAACCACCTGATGCTGGTCGACATGATCGGCAAGGACGTGTCCGGCAAGGACGCGGAAGCCGCGCTGGGCAAGGCCCACATCACCGTCAACAAGAACTCGGTGCCGAACGACCCGCGTTCGCCGTTCGTGACCTCGGGCCTGCGCCTGGGTACCCCGGCGGTGACCACCCGTGGCTACGTCGAACAGGATTGCGTGGAACTGGCCAACTGGATCGCCGACGTGCTCGACGCACCGAACGATGACGCCGTCATCGCCCGCGTGCGCGATGCCGTCAGCGCGCAGTGCCGCAAGTATCCGGTCTACGGCTGATCGCAGCAGGGGTCAGAGCCCTTTCCTGACGGAAAGGGCTCTGACCCCCGTATCGGAGCAACCGCGCATGGATGAGCGCCGCCTCAAGTACCTGTACACCGCGCTGGCGGTGCTGTTTGGCCTGCCCAGCCTGTTCTTCGGCGGCGCGGGCGCCTGCATCGCCCTGGTCATGGGCGTGATCGGACTGATCTCCCTGGACGCGGACAAACTCTGGTTTGCTGCCGGCATGTTCGCGTGGGGCGTGTCCGCGATTACCGGTCTGGTGGCCTGGGTTGCACTCAGCATCTTCTGGCTGCGCGATGGGGCACGGGGCCTGCGCATGGCATCGCGCCGTTGGTGGTGGCTGCTGGGCATGGGTGTGCTGGCGGCCCTGCCGTTGCTGGCGATGGCGCTGTACTACTTCACCGAGCTTGGTCCATCCGTGCTGAGCGGGCTGTTCGCCGGGCCGTCCCTGTGGGTGCCTGCTGGCATGCTGATGCTTCTGTGTCTGCGTGGGCGGCGCTCTGTCCAGGAGTCCTCTCACCGTGGATGAAGCCGTGCACAAGCGCCGGGTCGGGCTGTCCCTGCTGCTGGGCATCCCGATCATCGCCGCCGCAGGCACGTTGGCGGTGCTTGGGCTGGTGGTGGCTCCCGACTGCCTGACCGCCATCGAGCTGCTGTGGGCAGGCGCTGGGCTCATCGGGCTGCTTGCCTGGGGGGTGTTGGCTGGCCTGTTCCTGTGGCGCGGTCAGGCCGCGCTGTGCGCGGCACCCTGGCCCCTTTGGGGAGGCCTCGGGCTGGGCGTGCTGGCCGCCGTGGGGATGGTCGCCGTCGCGGTGCATCGGGTGTTTACCGATCCGGACCTGATTGTGCTGGCCTATCTCTTCCTCGGCCCGCCGTTGCTGCTGCCGGCGGCACATCTGGCGTGGCTGCGCTGGGCACGCGCGGCCACGCTGCCGCCCGCACCTGGTTGAGCGGGTAGTCCAGATACCCCGGGATGCTCTGATTGGCCGAAATGCAGGCGCTTGCGCGCAGACAGCATTTGCTGCTGCGCCCCTTCTCAGGTACCTTTGCGACGCTGCCATGACCGTGGCAATAGGTACTTTCCTGAGCCAGGCGTTCCATGCACTGCCCCTTCTGCCAACATGCCGATACCCGGGTCATCGACTCGCGCGTCTCCGAAGACGGCGCGACGATTCGCCGTCGGCGTGAGTGCGAAGCCTGCGGCGAGCGCTTCAGCACCCTGGAAACGGTCGAGCTGAAACTGCCTGCCATCGTCAAGAGCGATGGCACCCGCGAGGCGTTCGACCAACGCAAGGTGCGTGCTGGCTTTGACCGCGCGCTGCAGAAGCGCGCGGTGCCCGAAGACAAGATCGAAGCGGCGGTGCGTGCGGTGGTTCACCAGCTGCGCATCAGCGGCGAGCGCGAAGTGCCCTCGATCAAGGTCGGCGAGTTCGTGATGAACGAACTGCGCAAGCTCGATCATGTGGGCTATGTGCGCTTCGCGTCGGTCTACCGCAGCTTCGAGGACGTCGCCGATTTCCGCGAGGAGATCGAGAAGCTCGAGCGCGACCTGCCGTCCAGTACCGAACAGCTGCAGCTGCTGGGCGATGTGATCGCCCTGACCAAGAAGAAGAAGGGCTGATCGCCCCGGTAGATGCCAACCTTGGTTGGCGCCGTACGCTTCATCCACGCATGGCGTGGATCTACACCGCGACCAACGGCGCTACCATGGCCGCATGACCACCACGTTCTCCGTCCTCGACCACCTGCACATGGCCAACGCACTGCGCCTGGCCGAGCGCGCCGCTTACACCACCCGCCCCAACCCGATGGTCGGCTGCGTGATCGCCCACGGCGAACGCGTGGTCGGGCAGGGCTGGCACCAGCGCGCCGGTGGACCGCACGCTGAGGTGTTCGCGTTGCGCGAGGCCGGCAGCGAGGCCCGCGGTGCCACCGCCTACGTCACCCTGGAACCCTGCGCGCACTATGGGCGCACGCCGCCGTGCGCGCTGGCCTTGATCGAAGCAGGCGTGTCGCGCGTGGTCGCGGCAATGCGCGATCCGTTCCCGAAGGTCGATGGGGGTGGCTTCGATCTGCTGCGCAATGCCGGCATCGAGGTCGCCGAAGGCCTGATGGCGGCGCAGGCACGTGAGCTCAACAAGGGCTTCCTGTCGCGCGTGGAGCGCAATCGGCCGTGGTTGCGGGTGAAGCTGGCCGCCAGCCTCGATGGCCGTACCGCGATGGCCGATGGCAGCTCCAAGTGGATCACCGGCCCGGCCGCGCGCGAAGACGTGCAGCACTGGCGTGCGCGCGCGGGTGCGATCCTGACCGGCGCCGACACGGTGCTGGCCGACGACCCGATGCTGACCGTGCGCCTGGCCGATACCGAGGTGATGCCGCCACTGCGTGTGGTGCTGGATTCGCGCCTGCGCTCGCTGGAGTGCAGCCGCGTGCGCGAGGGTGGGGCACCGACGCTGTACCTGCACGATGCTGCAGTGAGTGTACCGGATGCGGCCGACGCCGAATTCGCCAGCGTGCCCTGCGTTGATGGGCGGCTGGACCTGGGCGCGGTGCTGGCGCTGCTGGCCGAGCGTGGCATCAACGAAGTGCATACCGAAGCCGGCGCCACCCTGGCCGGCGCCTTGCTGCGCGGCGACTGGGTAGACGAACTGCTGCTGTATCAGGCGCCTACGCTGCTGGGCGACAACGGTCGCCCGCTGCTGGCTGGCCTCGGCATCGATGCCATGGACCAGCAGCGCCGCCTGCGCGTGGTCGATCAGCGCCAGGTCGGCGAGGACATCAGGTTGCTGCTGCGCCCGTGATGGAATGACGCGGAACGGGGGCGACGCCCTTGTCGTCAGGCGTCTTCGTCGTCTTCTTCGCCGACGGGGCACTGGCCCTTCCACTGCTGCTTCCACAGCGCATGCAGGTTGCGGCAGTACGCACCCAGTGCCTCGCCCGGCAGTTTCTTCGCCTTCAATCGCAGCTGGTGACGGGTAAAACCGTCGTCGTACTCATGGGGCAATACCAACACGGCGCACTGATCGTGGTACATCAGGAACGCGTGGCAGTCGTCGTCTTCGCTCATCCACGCATCCAGCTGCCTGTCGCTCAGCAGGGTTGACTCGAAGGCAACTGCTGGGCGGACCGAGAAGGTCGTAATCCTGGACTTGGGTACTTTGGCTTCCCCGCACGCCGTCAGCGTCAGCAGCGCCATCAGCATGACCGTGGTCGACGTCGTACGATGTTTCATGCGGGTGCCCCGGTGGAAGAGGGCAACAGCATTGATCATGAAGGCCGCATAGGGCCATGCAACGGTTCTGAAAGTGCGGATGCAGTCGTCATCCGCGGCCGTGAGCCGAAATGCGGCCCCGCGCTACCCGGAATCGTCCGGCAGGTGCTCGTTCCATTCGAAGAACGGCAGGAAGGCGTCGGCCACCAGCGCCATCAGCGGGCCCGGATCGCGCACGCGCCATGCGCGGTGATCGCCATTGCGCTGGAAGATCAGCGTGCCGCTGCGTACGCGGTCGGGTGCGTTGTGCATCGCCGTCGTGTAAGCGGCCGCCAGGGGCGCGGACATCTGCGGCGGATGCGGCCCATTGAAGGGCACACGATGCTGGCGATACAGCGGTAGCAGGCCCGACAGATCCGGCAAATGGCAGCGGTAAGCCACTTCGGCAACGTCGCCGTCGTGGCCCTGTGGCCAACGCACCGCCACGGCCTTGCACTGCGCCGAGGCCTGCCGCTTGCGCAGCGCCTGCGCAGCAGCGGGCCATTCCGCGAGCTCGGGTGCTTCATCCAGTTGGCTTGCAGCCGTCAACGCGGCAACGAAGGCCTTTGCGTCATCCGTCTCCAGCTGCGCGGCCAGCGCCCTTTGCGCAGCGGCATCGCCATGCAGGATCACTTGTGCATGCAGATCGAACAGCTGCGCCGGCGATGCCGCCCCGGTACCGGCCAGCGCGCTGCCGGGAGCCAGCAGCAGTGCGGCCAGCCCCAGGTGTTTCAGCGGAACCATCTCAGGCGCACGCGTCGGTCCACATCATCTCGGCGATCGGGCGCAGCGCCTTGCACTCCTGCGTCATCTCATCGGCAGACTGCACCTGGGCCTTGGCCTTCAGTTCCTCGGCCATCGCATCCACGCCGCTGAGCTGGTCCGGCGCGATCTTCGTCACGCAGGCGCGGTGCTGCTGCAGCAGCAGGTCGCAGCCGGGTACGCCGGTCACCTTCGGTGCGTTGGCCGCCTGCGCGTCCTGCATCCAGTCCTCGAACGGTGCCAGTGCGCCGGCCACGGTGCCCACCAGATCGTCTAAGTTGCCGCTGTACCAGTAGCCGTTGTCCTTGGCCGGGTACAGGGTGAAGGTGCCGCTGACCGGTACGCGCGCACCGCTCTGCAGCGCCTGGGTGTAGGCGTCGGTGAACTGCTTGCGCGAGGCCGGGCTGGCGTCGGATGCAAGGCTGGCGGCGAACAGCGGGCGCACCTTGCCCAGGTCGGGCACCTGGCAGCTGAAGGTGATGCGCGCCAGCTTCTGGTCTTCGACGTACTCGTTGTCTTCGATCACGCTCTTGGTCGCGCGGCACTTCGAATCACGCAGGGCCTTGGCATACAGCGCTTCGGTGGCGGCCGCGTCGGCCTTTGCGCCGCTGCTGGCAAGCACGACCTGCCACGGTTCGGCCAGCGCCTTGGCCAATGCGCCCGGGTTCGGGGTTACCGCATCCTGGCCGTCGAAGGCGGGCTTCAGCGCATCGTTGAGGGTGCGGGTCGCGGCGGCGTCGTCTTCCAGCAGGACGCGCGCATACAGGTCGAAGGCCTGTTCGGGCGTCAGCGTGGCCGGGGCGGCGCTGGCCAGCAGCGGGGCAGACAGCAGGGCGCTGGCCAGCAGGGTACGCAAGGGGGTCTTCATGACGGAGCTTTCCTGTTCCAGAGGCGCGCAAGCCTAGCGCATCCAGCGCTACTTTCGATGGCGACCAGAGGTCACATAGCGGTGTACCCCGGCCAAAAAACGGGCCCCTTGCGGGGCCCGTTCGATCGCACGACGAGGAGCGATCGTTGGATCAGAAGCTGGCGCGCACGCCGGCCGAGTACTGGGTGACGTCGCGGTAGCCCGAGATCTCGCCCACCAGACCCCAGGTCTTGGTGAAGTTGATCTGGCCGCCGACGGTGCCGACCCAGGTGCCCTTGAAGTTGTTGCCGCCATCCATGTAGCCGGCCTTGGCCCAGGCTTCGGTCATGCGCGACGGCTTGCCGCGGATACCCATGGTGACGCGGCCCACGTTGGTGTGATCCTTCAGGCGATCCACCTGGCGGCCGTCGAACGACATCTTGAACTCTTCGTCCAGACGCACCCAGGCAGCATCAGCGGTGAAATCCACGCGATCGGTCCAGGGCATGTGATAGCCGATGCCCAGTTCCGGCGACTGCACCTTCTGCTTGATGCGCACCGCAATGTCGTAATAGTTGTGGTTGTAGGTCTTGGTGACAGCGGTGTAGCCGCCAAACACGTGCACCTGCTCGGCAATGGCTACCGAACCACGAATGTAGCCGCCGTCCAGCCTGGGCTTCGAGCCACCACCATTGTCCAGCTGCAGCTGCGTCCAGCCGCCTTCAACGTAGGTGTAGCTCAGGGCGTCGGCCGAAGCCGCGAACGGGGCGGCGGCCAGCAGGGCGGCCACGATCAGGATCTTGCGCATGGGAATTCCTGTGAGTTTCAGTCCATTGGCGGGCTGCCCTCCGGGCGACCCGTGACGACCTCATGTCGTCCGATGGTCGAGTTTAATGAAAATTTCACGGAATGCGAGAGACGACCATCACAGGCCGGGGCAGGCCGGGGTTGGGGGTCGGAGCCGTTTCCCATCGGGAAACGGCTCTGACCCCAGTGCTGCTGCGCCACCCGTCCCGGGGGTCAGAGCCCTTTCCTGTGGAAAGGGATCGACCCCGGTCATCCACCCCGTTCAGCCCGGGCTGGTACACTAGCCGCGCCGGTTCGCCGGTACACAAACGTCTTCAGGGCGGGGTGCAATTCCCCACCGGCGGTAGGTGCGCAAGCACGAGCCCGCGAGCGCCCCGGCCCACGGCCGGGGGTCAGCAGATCCGGTCCAATGCCGGAGCCGACGGTCATAGTCCGGATGAAAGAAGACGGTGCCACAGGGCTCATGCCCTGCGTGCGCCTGTTTGCCTTGCGGCGTTTTTCGCTCACTTTTCGCGGAGAACGTTTCTTGTTTACTGGAATCATCGAAGGCGTCGGCCGTCTGGCCGCACGCGAATCCATCGGCGGCGATGTCCGCTTCACCTTCAATGTCGGGAATCTGCCGTTCGACAACGTGCAGATGGGCGAGAGCATTGCCATCAATGGCGTCTGCCTCACCGTCATCGCGTTCGACGCCAGCAGCTTCCAGGCCGATGCCTCTACCGAGACCCTGGGACTGACCACGCTGGGCCAGCTGGGCGAGGGCGCGGTCATCAACCTGGAGCGCGCCATGCGCCCGACCGACCGCCTCGGCGGCCATCTGGTCAGCGGCCACGTCGACGGCCTCGGCCAGGTGCTGTCCATCCACGAAGACGCACGTGCCCAGCGCTGGCGTTTCGCCGCGCCGGCCTCGCTGCGCCGCTACATCGCCAAGAAGGGCTCGATCTGCGTGGACGGCGTCAGCCTCACCGTCAACGAAGTGGACGACGAGGGCTTCGAAGTCGCCCTGATCCCGCACACCGTGGGCAACACCGCCTTCTCCGCCTCGGGCGTGGGCAGTGCGGTCAATCTTGAAATCGACCTGGTCGCCCGTTACGTCGAACGCCTGCTGGGCGAAGGAGCACGCGCATGAATTTCGCCCCCATTCCGGAAATCCTGGAAGACATCCGCCAGGGCCGCATGGTGGTCATCGTCGATGACGAAGACCGCGAGAACGAAGGCGACCTGATCATGGCCGCCGAGCTGGTCAAGCCGTCGGACATCAACTTCATGGTCACCCACGGCCGTGGCCTGGTGTGCCTGCCGCTGACCCGCACCCGCGCCGCCGACCTCGGCCTGGCGCCGATGGTGCAGGCGAACACCGCGCAGTTCCAGACCAACTTCACGGTCAGCATCGAGGCCGCCGAGGGCGTCACCACGGGCATCTCGGCGCACGACCGCGCCCACACCATCCGCACCGCGGTGAAGCCCAATGCCAAGCCGTCGGACCTGCACCAGCCGGGCCACATCTTCCCGCTGATCGCCCAGCCGGGCGGCGTGCTGACCCGCGCCGGCCACACCGAAGCCGGCGTGGACCTGGCCATGCTGGCCGGGCTGGAGCCGGCCGGCGTGCTTGTGGAGATCCTGAACCCGGATGGCAGCATGGCGCGCCGCCCGGAGCTGGAAGTGTTCGCCCGCGAGCACGGCCTGAAGATGGGCTCCATCGCCGACCTGATCGCCTACCGCCTGGCCACCGAAAAGACCGTCGAGCGCGTGGACGAGCGCGAGATCGATACCGAATTCGGTCCGTTCAAGCTGGTGACCTACCGCGACCGCATCGCCCACGACCTGCATTTCGCGCTGGTCCGTGGCAACCCGGATGCCGAAACGCCGACCCTGGTCCGCGTGCAGGTGGAAAATCCGTTGGCCGACCTGCTGCACTGGCGCCGCGATGATTTCGGCGTGGCCGCCACCGATGCCCTGCGTGCGATCGATGCCGAGGGCGCCGGCGTGATGGTGGTGCTGTCGGCCCCGCGCGATGGCGAAGCCCTGCTGGCCCGCCTGCGCCAGCAGCCGGCGCCGGTGGTGCCGGGCAAGGACAAGGACGTGGGCCAGTGGCGCCGCAATGGTGCCGGCGCACAGATCCTGTCCGACCTGGGCCTGGGCAAGCTGCGCGTGCTGGGCACCCCGCGCCGCCAGATCGGCCTGGCCGGGTACGGCCTGGAAGTGGTGGAGACGGTCACCCTGTAATCGGTAGTGCCGGCCGCTGGCCGGCAACCGCATCCCCGGGATTGCCGGCCAGCGGCCGGCAATCCCGGTGGGTGCCGACCCTGTGCCACCGGTGGGGGCCGACCGTTGGTCGGCACGCCCCCAGGCCCCCATCGGCCACGGCCGGGGCCCATCCACGCTAGAATTACCCCCTTATCGAGTCCCCCAAGCCGCATATGAGCCACTACGAAGGCGATCTTCGCACTCCCGAATCGGCGCGCTTCGCCATCCTGGCCAGCCGCTGGAACGCCCGCATCACCGACGCGCTGGTCGCAGGCGCCCGCCTGAGCCTGGCCGGCAACGGCATCACCGAAGCCAACATCGACGTGATCCGCGTGCCGGGTGCCTGGGAACTGCCGCTGGTGGCCGCACGCCTGGCCGCCGCCCATGAACACGCCGCCATCCTCACCCTGGGCTGCGTGATCCGTGGCGACACCCGCCACTACGAACACGTGGCCGACCGCTGTGCCGAAGGCCTGATGCGCGTGCAGCTGGACTTCGGCGTGCCGGTGCTGAACGGCGTACTGGCGGTCGAACGCGCTGAGGATGCCGAGGCACGTGCCGGCGGCAGCCACGGTAACAAGGGCGAGGAAGTCGCACTCGCCGCATTGGAAATGGTCAATCTTCTGGAGCAGCTGCCATGAACAAGAACACCCAGGGCAAGCCCTCCGGTAAACCCGTCCGCCGCGATGGCGTCGATCCGGTGCTGCGCTCGCGCGCCCGTCGTCGTGCCGTCCAGGCCATCTACGCCTGGCAGATCTCCGGCGGCAACGCACAGTCGCTGATCGCCCAGTTCGCCCACGAGCAGGCCCGCGAGATCGCTGACCTGGCGTACTTCGAGGCGCTGCTGCACGGCGTGCTCGACAACCGTCGTGACATCGACGAAGCGCTCGGCCCGTACCTGGACCGTGGCATCGAGGAAGTGGATGCGATCGAGCGCGCGGTGCTGCGCCTGGCCGCCTACGAACTGCGCTACCGCCTGGACGTGCCGTACCGCGTGGTGATCAACGAAGCCATCGAATCGGCCAAGCGCTTCGGTTCCGAACACGGCCACACCTATGTCAACGGCGTGCTGGATCGTGCCGCCGTGGAATGGCGCAAGGTCGAATCGGGTCACTGACCCACCTGTGGTAGTGCCGGCCGTTGGCCGGCAGCTGCAGGGATCCTGAGGTTGCCGGCCAGCGGCCGGCACTACCGCCCACCGCGCCTTGCGCGGCACGTACAACAGCGGGAACGCCCCATGTCCCTGGCCGAATTCGCCCTCATCGACCGCATCCGTGCCCGCACTCTCGAGCGCGACGACATCCTGCTCGGCATCGGTGACGATGCCGCGCTGCTGCAGCCGCGCGCCAACGAACAACTGGTGGTCACCGCCGATACGCTCAACAGCGGCGTGCACTTTCCGGTGGAGACCCCGGCCTTCGACATCGGCTGGAAGACCCTGGCGGTCAACCTGTCGGACCTCGCCGCGATGGGCGCGCGCCCGGCGTGGTGCACGCTGGCACTGTCACTGCCGGAGGCCTCTGAAGACTGGATCGAGGCCTTTGCCGATGGCTTCTTCGCACTGGCCGACCAGCACGACATCACGCTGATCGGCGGCGACACCACGCGTGGCCCGCTGTCGCTGTCGGTGACCGCGATGGGTCAGGTCGGGCGTGGCCAGGCGCTGCGCCGCGATCGCGCGCAGGTGGGGGACGACCTATGGGTCAGCGGCACGCTGGGTGACGCCGCCGGTGCGCTGCGCCTGTGGCAGCAGGGCGCGCTGAGCGTAACCACCGCCACGCTGCTGGCCGACTACGAAAGCCTGCGCCTGCGCCTGCTGCGGCCGACGCCGCGTGTAACGCTCGGCCTGCGCCTGCGTGCCTTCGCGCATGCGGCGGTGGACGTGTCCGATGGCCTGCTGGCCGACCTCGGTCATATCGCCACGCGCAGCAACGTGGCCGCGCATGTTGACGCCGATTCGCTGCCGATCTCGCACGCGCTGCGTGAGCTGCTCGGCCGCGACGGTGCACGCGACTGCGCACTGCGCGGTGGCGACGATTACGAGCTGTGCTTCACCGCCGCCGCCGACCAGCGCGACGCGCTGCACTACCTGGCCGAATCGCTGGACGTGCCGCTCACCCGCATCGGTCGTATTGCCGAAGGGCAGGGCGTGCACGTGGATGGCGAAGCCGCCGTCGGCGGTTACCAGCACTTCGCGTAGCCGCAGCGGTACTGCTCTGGTGGGTGCCGACCTTCGGGGTGGGGTCAGATCGATGTTGCTCTGGTAGGTGCCAACCTTGGTGGGCACGAATGTGTCAGCCGCCCGTGGCAACACCGTGTCGACCAAGGTCGACACCTACCAACGCAGAGGCACCTCGGCATTGCTCTGGTAGGTGCCAACCTTGGTTGGCACGAATGTGTCAGCCGTCCGTGGCAGCACCGTGTCGACCAAGGTCGACACCTACCAACGCAGAGGCACCTCGGCATTGCTCTGGTAGGTGCCAACCTTGGATGGCACGAATGTGTCAGCCGCCCGTGGCAACACCGTGTCGACCAAGGTCGACACCTACCAACGCAGAGGCACCTCGGCATTGCTCTGGTAGGTGCCAACCTTGGATGGCACGAATGTGTCAGCCGTCCGTGGCAGCACCGTGTGGACCAAGGTCGACACCTACCAACGCAGAGGCACCTCGGCATTGCTCTGGTAGGTGCCAACCTTGGTTGGCACGAATGTGTCAGCCGCCCGTGGCAACACCGTGTCGACCAAGGTCGACACCTACCAACGCAGAGGCACCTCGGCATTGCTCTGGTAGGTGCCAACCTTGGTTGGCACGAATGTGTCAGCCACCCGTGGCAACACCGTGTCGACCAAGGTCGACACCTACCAACGCAGAGGCACCTCGGCATTGCTCTGGTAGGTGCCAACCTTGGTTGGCACGAATGCGTCGACCAAGGTCGACACCTACCGAAGCGGGGAGGTTACGCGTGCGGAACCGGCGCACCGAAGCGGTTGTCGCCCGGCGTGCTGGGCAGCAGCAGGAATACCAGCAGCACCAGGCTGACGAACGGCACGAATGCCAGCAGCATCCACCAGCCCGAGCGATCGGTGTCGTGCAGGCGGCGGATGGTCGCCGCAATACAAGGCAAGGCGAACACCAGCCACATCACCACGCTAAGACCGGTCGCGATGAGTGCCAGGCCCTGCGAATCGCTGTAACCGGCATAGAAGCTCAGGATGTACAACGGGATCGAAACGATCACGATGAACAACTGGAACCACCAGAACTCACTGCGGCTGGCGCGCCCGCTGAACTGCGCATAGCGGGAAAGCGGAATCATCATCTTGTGCATCTGGGCACTCCCTGAAAAGAAGGGCCCACTATTGGTGCGCCTGTAATGATGAACCATCGTAATCATTGCAATTGCGCGCAGCGTGCGACTGAAATGGGCGCTTGCCCGCAGTTCGCGTCGTTGGAAGCTCACGCCGCCCGCAACTGCACATCCACATACTCGGCCAGCCCTCGACAGGCCAGCAGCAGGCCCTCGCGCGCGCCATCGCCCATCTGCTGGTCAATATCACCGTCCACGCGGACGCGTTCGGTGGCGTGCAGTAGTTCCAGCAGGAAGCTCAGCCCCGCATTGGCGCGGTCGATGCGCGCCAGGGCCAGGCGTTGCCCGGGCGTGCGGTTGTTGCCGGGCCACGGCTGGCCATCGGCCGCATCGCCCTGGCGGATGTACTGCAGGCAGGCCTGCAAGGTGATGGCCCCGGCGCTGTTGCCGCTCTGTAGTGCAACGAACGTGTCTTCCAGTGTGCGCGCCAGATCATCCGGCAGGCGCGTGGCGGCGTCGCCCAGGGTGGCGAACAGGTGCGGGTAGGGGGAGGCGGTCATGGCGGCGTCCTTGTGCAAGCGGCAAGGGGCCACCCCGCTTAACAGCGAGGGTGGCGGACGGTGCGTGGTTCCAATACCGGTGGTTAACGTCGTCAAATGCCGGCGGGCACGAGGCCCCCACGCACCGCCCGCCATAGATGCACGGACAGATTGCCTGCCGACGCCACCCAACAAGGAAAGAGCGACGCCGGCAGGCAAGCGTAAACAACATTAACCAAACGGGATTGGAAGCCCGTGCCACCCGTTGTCGGTGGCGCTACATGATTTGCATGAAGGGCCACGTATGCCAATGAGAAAGATTTGAAAATTCGAAAACGTTACAGATGTGCGGCGCGCGCTTCAGTGTGGCAATTGCGACATTCCTTTAGAGCCGAGCTGGGACAGGAACTGAACAATGTCCACGTCTGTCGCGATCATCCATTGAATGACTGCGGCAGCGGTGGTGATGCTGTTAGGTCGTTCTCCACCCGTTGCCCATATGTCCCCTCCCGAACGTTCCCACAACGCGGCCATCGATGGCCTGCGCGCATTGGCGGTGCTGGCTGTCGTCGTCTTCCACACCAATGCGACGTGGCTGCCCGGCGGCTTCACCGGTGTGGACCTGTTCTTTGTGGTGTCCGGCTTCGTGATCAGCCAGTCGCTGGCCTCGCGCACCCATGCATCGCTGGGTGCCATGCTGCTCGACTTCTACCGTCGCCGCGTGTTGCGCCTGTTGCCGGCGTTGCTGGTGATGCTGATGGCGACCTTCGTGCTGTCGGCACTGTTCATCCCCCGCGCGTGGCGCAATGAGCAGTTCGACCAGACCGGTTGGGCCGCGCTGGTCGGCTTCAGCAACATCGTGCTGGCCGGCCAGCAGGACGACTACTTCTCACCCGGTGCTGAACTCAATCCGTTCCTGCATACGTGGACGCTGGGCGTAGAGGAACAGTTCTATCTGATTTTCCCGCTGTTGTTCTTCGTGTGGATGCGCGGGCGTGAGCGTTGGCCGTGGTCGCGTTGGCTGTTGCCGGTGCTCACCGTGTTGTCGCTGGCGTGGGCGGGCTGGCAGGCGAAATCGGCACCGGCGGCAGCGTTCTATCTGCTGCCGGCGCGATTCTGGGAGCTGGCCGCGGGCGCGCTGCTGTACCAGTGGATGCGTACGCGTACGCCGGGCCAGAACGGTGGCATGGTTGCGGCGGCCGGCCTGGCGCTGCTGGCCGCAGGCGTGGTGATCGCACCGCAGCTGGCGATGCCGGTGCCGGGCGTGCTGGCGACCGTGGCCGGTACCCTGCTGCTGTTGACCAGCGTGACCGTAAGCGGCACGTCCCGCATCGGTCGCGCGCTGGGGTGGGCGCCACTGGCCTATCTGGGGCGCCTTTCGTATTCGCTGTACCTGTGGCATTGGCCGTTGCTGGTGCTGCTGCGCTGGACGTACGGGCTGCATGGCCCGGCGCTGTGGCTGTATCCGGTGCTGCTGCTGGCGGTATCCGCTGCGTCGTATCACTTCATCGAGCGCCCGCTGCGCAGTGCGGCGCCGCTGCTGCGCCTGGCACCGGGCAAGGTGCTGGCGACGGCGCTGCCGGTGGTGGCGCTATGCGGCGCAGGCGCCTGGGCCACGGTGGAGTACCACGAGCAGGTCTCGCTGAGCGTGACCCGCGACGGTTATGCATGGCAGGCGCGCCGCTATCCGGCCTGGCGACCGCTGGAGCCGGTGAGTGCGCAAGCGCTCGACGGGCGGCGCCTGTTCGTGGTGGGCGACTCGCACGCGGCGGCGTATCGCACGATGACCAGCATGGTCGCGCGGCAGACCGGCATGGAGGTGCAGCAGCAGGATCGTGGCGGCTGCAGCTTCGTCAACCTGCTGCGGGCCAGCCCGCCGGACTGCCAGGACTTCATTGAGGACGCGTTGTCGACCATCGAGAACGAGGCACGTGCCGGTGACATCGTGCTGCTGGCGGCACTGCGCATGCCGGAGTTGCGTGGGTTCGATTGGCAGCAGCAGGACGCACAGCAGATCTATCAACAACTACTGGACGAGCGCACGCCGGCCCATGCGCAGGCGGCGCGTGATGAGGCTGATCGTGTTCTTGGGCGTTTGCAGAAGCTGGGCGTGCACGTGGTTGTGGATGCACCGCTGCCGTTGTTCAAGGCGGGTGCGTACCGCTGTTCGGATTGGTTCAATCGCCGCAATCCAGCGTGTGCCGGCGGTCTGAGCATGCCGCGTGCGGATCTGGAAATGCTGCGCGTGCCGCAGATGGCACTGCTGGCGGAGCTGGCTGCGCGCTATCCCGCGTTGACTGTGTGGGACCCGTTGCCGTTGCTGTGCGGGCCGCAGACCTGCTCGGCAGTGGAAGACGGTGAGCCGTTGTTCTTCGACAATGACCATCTGAGCGGGCATGGCAACCGCGTGCTGTTGCCCAGCTTCCGTCAGACCCTGATCGATATCGCGAGCGACAAGCTGTTGTAGAGCCGAGCACGACTCGGCTCTACAGGTAGGTGCGCGGCCTAAACCGGCGGCAGCACCTTGCCCGGATTGAGGATGCCGTCCGGGTCCAGTGCGGCCTTGATCGCGCGCATCGTCGCCAGCGTTTCCGCAGTGAACGCCTGCACCATGAAATCGCGCTTGGCCAGGCCAATGCCGTGTTCGCCGGACAGCGTGCCACCCAGCGCCAGCGTCAGTTCGAAGATCTTCGGCAGCGCGGCATGCGCGCGCGCGTTCTCGTCGGCATCCTCCGGGTGATAGAGGATATTGACGTGCAGGTTGCCGTTGCCGGCATGGCCGAAGGTGACGATGGTCAGCGCGTAGTCGCGTGCCAATGCTTGCACGCCGCCCACCAGTTCCGGGATGCGCGATACCGGGACCACCACGTCTTCATTGATCTTTCCCGGCGCAACGCTGCGCAGCGCAGGCGACAGTGCCTTGCGTGCGGCCCACAGCTGGTCGCGTGCACGGCCTTCCATCGCCACGTCCAGCTCGATCATGCCGTCGCCTTCGGCGGCGCTAGCCAATGCCTGCAGCAGATAGGGCAGGGTGTCGTGGTCACCATCGGCTTCGACCAGCAGCATCGCACCGGCCTCCGGCACGTCGGCACCATTCAGCCGCAGCAGCTCCAGGCTGCGCGCGTCCATGAATTCCAGGCGGGTGGGTACCACCGGTTGCGACATCAACCGCGACACGGCAGCGGCGGCGGCATCGGCATCGCGGTACAACACGCGCAGCCCGGCCTGGCTGACCGGCAACGGGGTCAGCTTCAGCGTGGCTTCCACGATCAGTGCCAGCGTGCCTTCGCTGCCCACCAGCAGATGCGTGAGGTCATAGCCGGTGGCGTCCTTGGTGTAGGCGCCACCGCAGCGGATCACGTCGCCGGTGCCAGTCACCGCCACCAGGCCCAGCACATTGTCGCGGCTGGTGCCGTACTTCACCGCGCGCGGGCCGCCGGCGTTGCAGGCGAGGTTGCCACCGATGCTGCAGATCTCGGCGCTGGATGGATCCGGCGCCCAGAACAGGCCGTGCGGGGACAGTGCCTGCTGCAGGGTCCCGTTGAGCACACCCGGCTGCACGATCGCGCAGCGATCACCGGCGCGGATTTCGACGATGCGGTCCATGCGGGTGAACGACAGTACGATGCTGCCCGGCTGCGGGACCGCTGCGCCGGTGGTGCCGGTTCCGGCGCCACGTGCGACCAGGGCCACGCCATGCGCGCGGCAGGCGCGCACCAGTGCCTGCACCTGTTCGATGTCGGCAGGCAGCGCCACCGCCGCCGGACGCTGGTGGCGCCACGAGTTGTCCTGCGCGTTGGCCTCCAGCGCGCCGTCATCCATGCGCCAGCCCTCCGCGCCCAGCAGGGCGGACAGTTCGGCAACCAGGGTGGCGGGCAGGGCAGGACTCATGACGGATCTCGTGGGGCAGCGGGAGCGGGTTGGATAAGTTTCCAGGCGACAACGGCGCCGGCCAGCGGCAGCCACACCCAGCGCAGTTCGGAGAGCAGGGTAGCCACGCCGCGTGCGCTGAAGAACTGTGGGGCAAACGGTGAAACGCGGATCGGTCGCCACGGTGCGAAGAAGCGGTGTTCACTCCACGGCCAGGTCAGCGCGACGCCGAGGCCGCCGGAGGTCATCGCATCCAGCAGCGGATGGCTGGCGGCGCAGACGAAGACGAACACCGCCGCTTGTACGGTCGATGCCACCGTTGGCCCTGCCTTGGTAGGTGCCAACCTTGGTTGGCACGAAACCGCCGACCAAGGTCGGCGACTACCAAAGAACGCCAACACCGCGGCCAATGCCGCCAGCACGCCGGCAAACAGCAGTGAATGACTGGCACCGCGATGGCCGAACGCATCGGCGTAGGGAATGTGCAGCGCGAAGGCCAGCACATCGGCATCCGGCAGCATCGCTGCAATCACGCCGGCAACCAGCAGGCGCGACGGGATGCGGCCACGATCAGCGGCGCACCAGAGCGCCAACGGCACAGCGGCATGGGTGATGATCGACGGCATCAGTCACGCACCGTGGTAGTGCCGGCCTGGCTGCGCTCTGGTAGGTGCCAACCTTGGTTGGCACAGAAGCGTCGACCAAGGTCGGCCTCTACCAGAGCGGACGGAAATCATCAGCAGTCATCCAGCCGGAATGCATCCCGCAGCCAGTGCAGCTGCGGTGGTTCGCCACTGGCTTCGACCACGTCGAAGCGGCAGGGCGCATTTGCCAGCGCCGGGTGGTCCTGCAGGTACAGCTGCGCGGCATGCACCAGGCGCCGGCATTTGCGCGCATCCACCGAGGCGGCGCCGCCACCGAAATCGGAGCGCGCGCGATAGCGCACTTCCACGAACACCACGGTGCCGGCATCGTCCATCACCAGGTCCAGTTCACCGCCGCGATAACGCACGTTGCGCGCACGCGGCTGCAGTCCGGCCTGTTGCAGATGCTGCTCGGCGGCGGCTTCCACCGCCGAGCCGCGTTGGCTGCGCTCAGCGACCACCGACGATCGGCATCGGCCGGCCGCCATTGAAGGTCGACCATGCCGGCTGGCGCAGGATGTTGCCGTTGCTGTCCAGGAACAGGGTGCCGGTGGCACCGTCCAGGCCGCCTTCGTTGGACAGCTTGTCCAAATAGGCGGTGATCTTCCAGGCATCGGCGCCGAAGGCGAACAGGCGGCCGGCCGCACCGCGTGCGCTCGGCAGGGTGCTGGCCACCTGGCTGGCCGAAGGCAGTCCGGACACGC
Source organism: Stenotrophomonas sp. 109824_Sma (assembly GCF_056480025.1). Taxonomy (NCBI): domain Bacteria; kingdom Pseudomonadati; phylum Pseudomonadota; class Gammaproteobacteria; order Lysobacterales; family Lysobacteraceae; genus Stenotrophomonas; species Stenotrophomonas sp. 109824_Sma. Next base: position 737,023 of record NZ_CM151078.1, read on the forward strand.
TGCGCACGTTCCAGGCTTCGTTCGGGTAGACGATGCCGTCCAGCGCCACGTCTTCTTCCACCTTGCCGCTGCCGACGGTCAGCTGCGAGGTGCCGACGCGGGTGGCGCCACCGGCACCGGCCAGCGCCAGCTGCGGTGCGAGCAGGCGGGCCTGCGGCGCACGCACGGCGAGGAACACCGCATCGACCTGGCCGGCATTGCGCACCTGGGCGCCGATGTCGCCCACCGCGTCGCTGACGCCGACGGTCGCTACCACCTGGCCACCGCGCTGCGCGAATCGCTGCGCGAAGGCGGCGGCGGAACGGCGGCCGGTGTCGTCATTGCTGCTGATCACCAGTGCGCGGTTGCGTTCGCGTCCACGCAGGTATTCGGCGGCGACGATGCCGTCGTCTTCCGGCGCCAGCGAGAAACCGGCGCTGCCGGCCGGCGGTGCGTCCTTGCCGCGGTTCAGGGCCAGCACCGGCACCTGCAGCTGCTGGCGGCCGTACACGGCGTCCACTTCGTCGCGGCCCAGCGGACCGACCACGAAGTCGGCACCGGAGGCGACGGCCTTGTCATAGGCAGCGAGGGCACCGGCCGGAGTGCCGGCGGTGTCGAAGAAGTTGATGTCCGGGCGGCGGCGGCTTTCACCGTAGTAAGCGCTCAACAGGCCATCGCGCACCGGCTGTGCGGCGGTGGCCAGGCGGCCGCTGAGCGGCAGCAGCACGGCCAGCTTGGCCGGCGGGCGGTAGCCGTCGCTCATCGCCGGCGGACGCTTGCTGGTGTCGAACTGGGCCGCGCCATCGCGGTCGAACGGGCGCGGCAGCGGCAGGCCGCGCGCGATCAGCGCACGACCGGCGAAGTTGTACAGCGGGTCGTTGGCCGGCAGGGCGGCGGCACGGCTGTGCAGGGTGGCGTCGTCGAGGGTGCCGAGCAGGCCGGAGATGGCGGCCTGGTTCTCGCTGCGCGCGCTGCCGGTCAGGCTGGCGTGAGCGCGGGCACGCTCGGTGGCGGCACCGAAGGCATCGCCGGTGCCCTGCAGGGCCTGGGCGCGGGCCAGCAGCCAGCGGGTGCGCAGGCCGACCGCAACGCTGTCGGCATGATCCTTCAGCAGGGCCAGCGCCTGCGCCGGCTGCTTGTCGGCCAGGGCCAGCTCGGCACCGGTCAGCTGGTAGCGCTGTAGGCTGGCGCCGGACAGCTGGCGCGCGGTGAGCTGGCCGAGCAGGCTGCGCGCGCGGGCACTGTCACCGGCGAGGTGCCAGGCCCAGGCCGCATCGGCCAGCGCGTTGCTGCGGGCGCCGCCGCGCAGGGTGGCGGCCAGGCCTTCCAGCTGCAGCGCGGCGTCGCGCGGCTTGCCCTGTTCGATCAGCGCCAGCGCCTGGCTCTGGGCCGGCGAATCGGGCGTGCTGGTCAGGCTGGTGGTGGCACAACCGGCCAGCAGCATCAGCGACAACGACAGGGCGGAGATCCGTGCGGCGGGCTTGTTCATGATCGGGTCCATGCGATGAGGGCAGCGGCCTTGGCCGGGTACACGCTACGATTCTACCCTTGCCCCGTGAGTACCGCTGAAATGAGTGTCCCAACCCTGTACGTCGTCGCCACCCCGATCGGCAACCTGGCCGATCTGAGCCCGCGCGCGCAGGAGGTGCTGCGTTCGGTGGCGGCCATCTGTGCCGAGGACACCCGCCGCAGCGGCCAGCTGCTGTCCCATTTCGGCATCCAGCAACCACTGGTGGCCCTGCACGAACACAATGAAGAGGCCCTGGCGCAGCGCCTGGTCTCGCGCCTGCAGGCCGGCGAGTCGCTGGCGCTGGTCAGCGATGCCGGCACCCCGCTGGTCAGCGATCCCGGTTTCCGGCTGGTGCGTGCCGCGCGCGCGGCGGGCATCAAGGTCAGCCCGGTTCCCGGTGCCTGCGCCGCCATCGCCGCGCTGAGCGTGGCCGGCCTGCCCAGCGACCGTTTCAGTTTCGAGGGTTTCCTGCCGGCCAAGGCCAGTGGTCGCCGCGACCGGCTGCAGACGCTGGCCGGCGAAGTGCGCACGATGGTGTTCTACGAATCCTCGCACCGCATTGCCGAATCGCTGGCCGACATGGCGGCGATCTTCGGTGGCGAACGCCCGGCGGTGCTCGCCCGCGAGCTGACCAAGCTGTTCGAGACCGTGCTCGATGGCGACCTGGCCGGCTTGTTGGCCAAGGTGGAAGCCGACGACAACCAGCGCAAGGGCGAGTTCGTGGTGATGGTGCAGGGCGCGGGTGATGATGAAGAAGCGCAGCTGGCCCATGGTCGCCGCGTGTACGCCAAACTGAGTGAGCACCTGCCGCCGTCGACCGCCGCCAAGCTGGCCGCCGAGTTGACCGGCGCACCGCGCAAGGCGTTGTACGGCAGTTGATCGATCGTGCGGACCAAGGTCCGCACCCACTAAAGCGGAATCCGCACCCACCAGAGCAGCGGAACCGGTAGATCCACGCCATGCATGGATGGATGAACCGGATGCCGCGATCAGCACGGCAGGAAAGGCGTGCGTACGCTAGAATACGCGCTGGCGGAGCCGGCCAGACAGTCGCGTCATCCCTTCGGGGGTGCCGAGGAAAGTCCGGGCTCCATAGGGCAAGGTGCCAGGTAACGCCTGGGCGGCGCAAGCCGACGGAAAGTGCAACAGAAAGATACCGCCTACGTCTTCTTCGGAAGGCCGGTAAGGGTGAAATGGTGCGGTAAGAGCGCACCGCGAGTCTGGCAACAGACCGGCACGGCAAACCCCACCTGGAGCAAGACCAAATAGGGATCCTTTGGCGCGGCCCGCGTTGGATCCGGGTAGGTTGCTTGAGCGTTGCGGTGACGTAACGCCTAGAGGAATGACTGTCCACGACAGAACCCGGCTTATCGGCCGGCTCCGCCTCTTTCTTCTTCCACGCATGGCGTGGATCTACCGTGATTGCGGGGTCGGATCCCTTTCCGGAGGAAAGGGATCCGACCCCATGCCCTGGTCAGCCCGGCGTGCGGTACTGCCCGGCGGAAATGAACTGCGAGAAGCGCTCGCACCACACCACCACCGTGGTGTAGTCATCCACGTCCACGTTCGCGGGCACGTCCACCAGGAAGCGGTTGAAGCTCTTCACCTCGCCGATGCGCTGGGCCTGCGCCTTGATCTTCAGGAAGTCGGCCTTGTTGTCGACGAAATCGCGGACCAGGTAGACCTTGTAGTCCGGGCCCGGCCCCATCTTGCCGTCGAAGGCGACCTGGGTGGCGCTGACGCTGACCTTGCCTTCGGCCCAGTGCACCGCGTCGCTGCCTTTGAGGTCGCGGCGGAAGGTGGTGCGGTAGGTGGCGTCGTTCATGGCGGCCTGCACCTGCGCGACCGGCGGGTCGTCGGGGGCGATCAGAACGGGCAGGAGGTAGACGCCCAGGCCGAAGCCAAGGCCGAGGGTGAGCAGGTGGGTGGCGAGCAGGATGAGGATGCGGCGCATGGGGCCTCCTTGGGGGTTGCGGTCGATCGCGCGGCGGGGTGCCGGGCGCCACCACCCTGGGAGGTCAGGGGCGACATTTATAGACACAGTGCCGATTGCGAAAAGGGCACAGTCGGGTGGCTGCGATGCTGAAATCCCTGTGGCGCGGACGGATCGTGGTCGCGGCTGGAAGCTGAATGACGTTTCAGGCCCGCTGCGATGACGACTGCCGTCGCGTGGATCGCGACAACGCGATACCCGGTAGTGCCGGCCGCTGGGCGGCAGCTTCATGGCGCATCCGAAGATCCAGAGGCTGCCGGCCAGCGGCCGGCACTACCCCGCTGGCAAGAGAATCCGGCCAGCGGCCGGCACTACCCGGTCAGAAAATGACGCGGCTCTGTCCGCTGGGGGCACCCTGTGGGCCGAAGCGGCGTTCGTGGATCTCGCCGTGGCCGTTGGCGTCGATCAGCAGCACGGTACTGGCGCGGGTGCCGTAGTCGTCGCCGCGGATGAAGGCCGGGCTCAGCCAGCGCTCGCGTTCCAGGCCGATGCCGGTGTCGGGCAGGTCGCTGTCGGCAGGGCGGTGTTCGTCGGCCAGCGCGGCCCAGAGCGGGGCCAGATCCGGGGTCAGATCCCTTTCGCGTTGCGAAAGGGATCTGACCCCGTCTTCTTCCAGCCATGCCGACAGCGCCGCCATCAGTCGCCGGGTCTTCGGCCAGGGCGCGTCCAGCGCGCCGTTGGACATGCCGTGCACGCCCGGGCCGAGGCTCTGCCGTTCGGCGGGGTGGTTGCCCAGGTACTCCAGGCTGTCGCTATCGGCCAGCAACAGGTTGAACGGGGCGTAGGCGCCAGCCACGGTCGCCAAGCGGTCGATATGCACGGCGGCCGGGTCGCGGCCGCGCAGGAAGTCGGCCACCAGCGCGCCCCGCGACGGGCCGGTCTGGGCCGCCAGCGGGTCGCGGACGTTGGTGACCACCGCCATCCGGCCCGAGGCGCCGACGCCGGCCCAGCCACCGCCGGAGCGCAGGTCGCGCCCCCCGATGACGGACGTCTCATCCTGCCAGGGGGCCAGCGCCGCCGTCGGGCGGGCGTGGAACTCATCACGATTGCCGGTCATCACCAGCCGCCAGCGCGGGTGGTGCATCCAGCCAAGAGCGAGCAGGCACATGGCTTCATTGTGCACGGTTTGCGCAGTCTGGCGCCGTTTCCGGCCCGTTCCGGATGAATGCGCGGCCGATGTTTCACGCCCTCTCCACGCCCCTGAACTTCCGTTCAATCTCAAAAATTGAGACGGATCAGCAACTTGTGGATAAGCCTTGAACAATTCTCTAAAGGTTGTTGCAAGCCATTGATGCGGCTGGCGATTTCCCTGCTGAAAAGTTGTTGACAACCCTCGGCCCGCTGCTAAGGTGGGCATCAGAGGGAAATCCGGGTGTTTTGTGGGTTTTCGTGGTTCAATGTTTCACCGGGCGAAGGACAAGGTGCAGGCGTCGTGTTCCAGGGCGAGACGGCCATCACAGTTGACGACAAAGGGCGCATGGCGGTTCCCACCGCTTACCGCGACCTCGTCGCGCGCGCCAGCAACAACCGTCTCGTGCTGACCTACAACCCGTTCGAAGCCGGCTGCCTGTGGCTGTACGCAGAGTCGGAATGGGAGCGGGTCCGCGACGATGTGATGTCCAAGCCCAACACCCAGCGCGTCGTGCGCCTGTTGCAGCAGAAGCTGGTCGGCTCGGCCGCCCATCTGGAGCTGGACGGCAACGGTCGCATCAGCATCCCCGCCAGCCACCGCGGTGCGGTGGGCATTGAGAAGAAGGCGGTATTGCTCGGTATGGGCGACAAGTTCGAATTGTGGAGCGAGCAGGCGCATCGGGCCCTGATCCAGCAGACGTTGTCTGACGAGGATCTGGGTGATGGGTTGCTCGACCTGAAGTTGTGAGCCGGGGTGCCCGGATGCGCCCAGAAGCGCAGGCCGGTCACCTTCCGGTGTCGCAGTCGCCGGCGGTGCACCTGCCGGTCCTGTACACCCAGGTCCTTGAAGGCCTGAGGGTGATCGAAAACGGACGTTATCTGGATGGCACGTTCGGTCGTGGCGGTCATGCACGTGGCGTGCTCACCCAGCTCGGTCCCGAGGGGCGCCTGCTGGTCATGGACAAGGATCCGGAAGCCATCGCCGTTGCCGAGCGCGATTTCGCGCCGGACCCGCGCGTGTCCATCTTCCGTGGCAGCTTCGCCCAGCTGCTGCAGTGGGATGCGACGGCCGAAGGCCTGGACGGCGTGCTGTTCGACCTTGGCGTGTCGTCGCCGCAGCTGGATGTGGCCGAACGTGGCTTCAGCTTCGGCAAGGACGGCCCGCTGGACATGCGCATGGATCCGGACAGCGGTGAAAGCGCCGCGCAGTGGATCAACCGCGTCGAAGACCGCGAGATCGCCGACGTGCTGTGGACCTACGGCGAAGAGCGCCAGAGCCGGCGCATCGCCCGCGCCATCGTGGCCCGCCGCGAGAAGCAGCCGTTCACCCGTACCGCCGAACTGGCCGAGCTGATCGCCTCGGTGATGCCGCGCGGCAAGGACAAGATCCACCCGGCCACGCGCAGCTTCCAGGCCATCCGCATCCACATCAACCGCGAGCTGGCCGATCTGGAAGCCGGTCTCGATGCGGCGGTGGAACGGCTCAAGCCCGGTGGCCGGCTGGCGGTGATCAGCTTCCACTCGCTGGAAGACCGCATCGTCAAGCAGTACATGAACCGCCTGGCCAAGGCGCCGCCGGCCAACCGCCGCCTGCCCGAGGCCGTTGCGTTCGTGCCTACGCTGGACCTGATCGGGGGCGCCATCAAGGCCACCGACGAGGAGCTGGCCGCCAACCCGCGTGCCCGCAGCGCCGTGCTGCGCGTGGCACAGAAGCGGGAGGCCGATGCATGAGCCGGCTGCTGCTGATCATCCTGCTGGCCTGCACCGTGGCCTCGGCGATCGGCGTCGTGTTCGTGCGTCACCGTCATCGGCAGACGTTCATCGAACTGTCGCGTGCCGAGCGCACGCGCGATGACATCAACCTCGAATTCGGCCGCCTGCAGCTGGAGCAGGCGACCCTGGCCGAAGCCAATCGCGTGGACCGCATTGCCCGCGAGAAGCTGGGCATGAAGTTCCCCGAGGCCGGTGACATCGTCGTGGTGCGCCCATGAGCAAGACTGGTCGCAACCGCCCGCGCAACGCCTTCAACCTGCGCCAGCGCCTGCGCTGGGTCGCGCTGGCGCTTGGCCTGTGCTCGGTGTCGCTGGTGGGGCGTGCGGCCTACGTGCAGATCATCAACAGCGATTTCTACCAGCGCCAGGGCGAGGCCCGTTACCTGCGCGAGCTGCCGATCAAGACCTCGCGCGGCATGATCACCGACCGCAACGGCGAGCCGCTGGCGGTGTCCACGCCGGTTGCCTCGATCTGGGTCAACCCGCAGGACCTGCTGCGTTCGCCCGAGCGCATCCCGGAGCTGGCCCAGGCGGTCGGCATGTCGGTGGATGAGCTGAGCAGCCGCCTGTCGCAGAAGTCGGACAAGGAATTCATGTACCTGCGCCGCCGGATCAATCCGGATGAGGCAGAGAAGGTGGTCGCGCTGAAGATCCCGGGCGTGGCCGCGCAGCGCGAGTTCCGCCGCTTTTACCCGCAGGGCGAAGCGATGGCGCACGTGCTGGGCTTCACCAACATCGACGACCGCGGCCAGGAAGGCCTGGAACTGGCGTTCGACGAATGGCTGCGCGGCAAGGCCGGCGCCAAGCGGGTGATCCGCAACCGCAAGGGCGAGACGGTCGAGAGCGATCTGCTGCGCGCCGCCGAGCCGGGCAAGGACCTGACCCTCAGCATCGACCGCCGCATCCAGTACCTGGCCTTCAAGGAACTGCGCAACGCGCTGGTGGCCAACAAGGCAGCCGGCGGCTCGATGGTGATCATGGACGTGACCACCGGCGAGATCCTGGCCATGGTCAACCTGCCGACCTACAACCCGAATTCGCTGACCGGCGCGATCCCCGATACGCGCCGCAACCGCGCGGTGACCGACCTGGTCGAGCCGGGCTCGACGATGAAGCCGCTGACCATCGCCACCGCGCTGCAGGCCGGTGCGGTGACCAAGGACACCATCATCGATACCAACCCGGGCTACATGACCCTGGGCCGCTTCACCATCCGCGACGTGCCGCGCAACAACGGCGTGCTGAACGTGACCGGCGTGATCACCCGCAGCTCGAACGTGGGTGCAGCCAAGGTCGCGGCGAAGATGCCGGACCAGACCTTCTATGACGGCGTGCGCCGCTTCGGCTATGGCTCGGCGCCGCACAGCGGTTTCCCGGGTGAATCGGCCGGTGTGGTGATGCGCCCGGCACGCTGGTCGGGCACCACCAAGACCACCATGTCCTACGGCTACGGCCTGTCGGTCACGCCGCTGCAGATCGCCACCGCGTACTCGGCGCTGGCCAACGGCGGCCGCCTGATCGCGCCGACCTTCGTCAAGGGCCAGCGCAACGAAGGCCAGCAGATCATCGACGAGAACGTCGCCCGGCAGGTGGTGGCGATGATGGAAACGGTGGTCACCCAGGGCGGCGCCAAGCAGGCGGCGGTGCTGGGTTACCGCGTGGCCGGCAAGACCGGCACCGCGCGCAAGGCCGGCCCGGGCGGTTATGAGCGCGGCCATTACAACGCGCTGTTTGCTGGCGTGGTGCCGGCCACCAACCCGCGTTTCGCCACCGTCATCGTCATCAACGACCCGCAGGCCGGCAAGTTCTACGGCGGCCTGGTGTCGGCGCCGGTCTACCACAACGTGATGGAAGGCACCCTGCGCCTGATGGACGTGCCGCTGGACGACCTGCAGTCGTGGCTGGCCGCACAGCAGTCGGGCAAGGTCGGCCATTCGGCGTCGATCCTGCCGGCGCCGCCGGCCGAGGCCGCGCTGCCGGTCGATGCCGCTGCCGAATTCGATGCTGCGCTGCCGAGCGCGCAAGCCCAGACGCCGCCCGCTACGGGAGGCACGCAATGAGTCCTTCGATGTTGCTTTCGCAGTTGCTTCCGGACGTGGCCCTGGCAGGGCACGATCCCGTTCTGACCGGCCTGGTGCTGGACAGCCGTGCCGTGCGCCCCGGCAATGCCTTCGTCGCCATCGCCGGTTTCGGCGCGCATGGCCTGGGCTTTGTCGAGCAGGCCCGCGCCGCCGGTGCCAGCGCCATCCTGTTCGAACCGCCGGCGCCTGCCGAACTGCCGGCACCGGGCGATGCGATCGCCGTGCCGGGCCTGCGCGCACGCATGGGTGCGATGGCCGACCAGTTCCATGGCGCACCGTCGCGGGCGATGGCGATGGTGGGCGTGACCGGCACCAACGGCAAGACCTCCACCGTGCAGCTGCTGGCCCAGGCCTGGCACCTGCTCGGAACGCCCAGTGGCAGTATCGGCACGTTGGGCGCCGGACTTTATGGCGCGGTCGAACCGACCGGCTTCACCACGCCGCTGGTGCTGCAGATGCATGCGCTGCTGGCGCAGCTGCGCGACGCCGGCGCACGCGCGGTGGCGATGGAAGTCAGCTCGCACGCGCTGGACCAGGGCCGCGTGGATGCCGTGCACTACGACGTGGCGGTGTTTACCAACCTCACCCGCGACCACCTGGACTACCACGGTGACATGGCCAGCTACGGCGCGGCCAAGGCGCGGCTGTTCCACCGCCCGGGCCTGAAGGCCGCGGTGATCAATCTTGACGACGCCTTCGGTCGCCAGCTGTTCGCTGGCCTGCCGGCCGGCGTGCAGCCGATCGGCCTGAGCTCGCGCGGTGCCAGCGACGCCAGCGTGCGCGCCGAGGCGCTGCAGCTGGACGGCCGTGGCATCGCCTTCGAGCTGGTCATCGACGGCCAGCGTGCGGCGGTGCAGTCGCCGCTGCTGGGCCGCTTCAACGTGGACAACCTGCTGGCCGTGGCGGGAACCCTGCATGCGCAGGGCCAGCCGCTGCCGCGCATCGCCGACGTGCTGTCGGCGCTGCAGCCGATCCGTGGCCGCATGAACCGCTTGGGCGGCGAAGACGGCCTGCCGACCGTGGTGGTCGACTACGCGCATACCCCGGACGCCTTGGAACAGTCACTGGACAGCCTGCATGGCCACCTGCACGGTGCGCTGTTCTGCGTGTTCGGCTGCGGTGGCGAGCGCGATACCGGCAAGCGCCCGCAGATGGCGGCGATTGCCGAGCGCCTGGCCAACCAGGTCATCGTCACCGACGACAACCCGCGTGGCGAGGATGGCGATGTGATCGTCGCCGACATCCTGGCCGGCTTCCAGAACGCCGATGCCGTGACCGTGCAGCGCAGCCGCGCGCGCGCGATCGGCCTGGCGGTGAAGCGTGCCGGCGCGGGCGACATCATCCTGATCGCCGGCAAGGGCCACGAGCCGTACCAGGAAGTGAATGGCGTTCGTCATGACTTCGACGACACCGAAGTGGCTGCCGCTGCGTTGGCTGCCAAGGCTGGCGTGTTGGCTGCGCAGGCCGGGGAGGGCATCGCATGAAGCGCACCCTGCTTTCGCTGATCGCACACTGGGCCGGCGGCGAGATCCATGGCGACGACGTGGCCATCGATGCGGTCAGCAATGACACCCGCAACCTGGGCCCGGGCAGCCTGTATGTGGCGCTGCGCGGCGAGCGTTTCGACGGCCATGACTTCGCTGCCGACGCGCAGGCGCGTGGTGCCAGTGCGCTGCTGGTCGAGCGCCTGCTGCCGATCGACCTGCCGCAGGTGCTGGTGGCCGACAGCGAACTGGCATTGGCGAAGATCGCCACCGGCATGCAGCGCGACCGCGATACCGAGGTGTTCGCGATCACCGGCAGCAATGGCAAGACCAGCGTGAAGAGCCTTCTGCTGTCGATCCTGCAGCAGGTGGCGCAGCACGCGCACAAGGTGGTCTACGCCAACCCGGGCAACCGCAACAACGAGATCGGCCTGCCGCTGGCGGTGATCGATGCCCCGGAAGATGCCGACTACGCCGTCTACGAGATGGGCGCCGGCAAGCCGGGCGACATTGCCTACCTGACCGACATCGCCCGCCCGCGCTATGCGCTGGTCAACAACATCGCCCCCGCCCACCTGGAGCGGATGGGCAGCCTGCTCGGCGTGGCGGTGACCAAGGGCGCGATCTATGCCGCGCTGCCGGCCGATGGCGTGGCGGTGATCAACGCTGACGATGCCTATGGCCGCTGGTTCGAACAGCATTTCATCAGCACCCCGGCGCGCTGCCGCGTGCTGCGCTACGGCCTGGAACACTCGGCGGACGTGACCGCGCGCGACATCCGCGCCGGTGCGCAGGGCAGCCAGTTCACCCTGGTCGCACCGACCGGCGAAGCCCGCGTGGTGCTGGGCCTGCCGGGTCGCCACAACGTCAGCAACGCGTTGGCCGCCGCCAGCCTGGCGCTGGCCGCCGGTATCGATCTGGCGTTGATTGCCACTGGCCTGGCCGAAGCGCAGCCGGTGCCGGGTCGCCAGATCGCCCATCAACTGCGCAACGGCGCGGTGTTGGTGGACGACAGCTACAACGCCAACCCGGGCTCGCTGGCCGCCGCCATCGATGCCCTGGCCGCCGCGCCGGAAGAGGGCTGGCTGGTGCTGGGCGACATGCGTGAGCTGGGCCCGGATGCCGAGGCGCTGCACGCGCAGGCCGGCCTGCGCGCACGTGCCGCTGGCCTGAAGCGCCTGTATGCGCTGGGTCCGCTCAGCGCCGCTGCTGCTGCCGCCTTCGGCGACGGCGGTCGTCATTTCGCTACCCATGACGCGCTGTCGCAGGCGCTGAAGGACGAGCTGCACGCTGGCGTGCGCTGCCTGGTCAAGGGGTCCCGTGGCAGCGCCATGGACACGATTGTCAAAGCGCTGCTGGCGCAAGGAGAGGAATCCCCGCATGTTGTATGAACTGGCTCGATGGTTGCAGCAGTTGGAGAGCCTGTTCGGGCTGTTCAACTACCAGACGTTCCGCGCCATCCTTGCCGCGTTGACGGCCCTGTTCCTGTCGCTGTGGCTCGGCCCGGCGATGATCCGCAAGCTTGCCCAGTTCAAGGGCGGCCAGCCGATCCGCAAGGACGGTCCGCAGACCCATTTCTCCAAGGCCGGCACGCCGACCATGGGCGGTTCGCTGATCCTGCTCACCATCACCCTGTCGGTGCTGATGTGGGCCGACCTGCGCAACCGCTACGTGTGGCTGGTGCTGGCGGTGATGCTGTGCTTCGGCGCCATCGGCTGGTATGACGACTGGATCAAGATCGTCCGCCGTGACCCGAATGGCCTGAAGTCGCGCTGGAAGTACCTGCTGCAGTCGATCTTCGGCCTGGCTGCGGGCCTGTTCCTGTTCTACACGGCCGACGTGCCGGCAGCGCTGACCTTCTACATCCCGATGTTCAAGTCGATCGCGCTGCCGCTGGCCGGCATCGGCTTCGTGGCCATCGCCTACTTCTGGATCGTCGGCTTCTCCAACGCGGTGAACCTCACCGACGGCCTGGACGGCCTGGCGATCATGCCGACCGTGCTGGTGGCCTGCGCGCTGGGCGTGTTCGCCTACGCCTCGGGCAACGTGGTGTTCGCCAACTACCTGCAGATCCCGCAGATCCCGGGCGCCGGCGAGCTGGTCATCATCTGCGCGGCCATCGCCGGTGCGGGCCTGGGCTTCCTGTGGTTCAACACCTATCCGGCCATGGTCTTCATGGGCGACATCGGCGCGCTGGCGCTGGGCGCGGTGCTGGGCACGATCGCGGTGATCACCCGCCAGGAGCTGGTGCTGGTGATCATGGGCGGCGTGTTCGTCATCGAAACGCTGTCGGTGATGATCCAGGTCGCTTCGTTCAAGCTGACCGGCAAGCGCGTGTTCCGCATGGCGCCGATCCACCACCATTTCGAACTGAAGGGCTGGCCGGAGCCGCGCGTGATCGTGCGCTTCTGGATCATCTCCGTCGTGCTCGTGCTGATCGGCCTGGCCACGTTGAAGGTGCGCTGAGATGAACGACCTGTCCCGCCAGGCAACACGCCTTGAAGCCATCGAAGGCAGCTACGACAAGTGGCTGCTGGGCGCGATCATCGCGCTCACCGGTGTCGGCGTGGTGATGGTGGCGTCCAGCTCGATCGCACTGATGAGCAGCCCGTTCTACTACCTCAACCGCCACCTGATCTTCCTGGCGGTGGGCATCGTGCTGGCGGTCATTGCCGCCCGCACCGAGCTGAAGTCGATCGAGCAGTACAACCAGATGCTGCTGCTGGGCTGCTTCGTGCTGCTGCTGGCGGTGTTCACGCCGGGCCTGGGCAGCACCGTCAACGGTGCGCGCCGCTGGATCAACCTGGGCATCTCCAAGTTCCAGACGGTCGAAGCGGTGAAGGTGCTCTACATCGTCTGGCTGTCCAGCTACCTGGTGCGCTTCCGCGACGAGGTCAATGCGACCTGGCCGGCGATGCTCAAGCCGCTGGGCGTGGCCGGTGCGCTGGTGGTGCTGCTGCTGCTGCAGCCGGACTTCGGTTCCTCGACCCTGCTGCTGGCGATCACTGCCGGCATGCTGGTGCTGGGTGGGGTGAACATGCCGCGCATGTCGATGCCGGTGATCATCGGCCTGGTCGGGATGAGCGCGCTGGCGATCATCGAGCCGTACCGCATGCGCCGCATCACCTCCTTCCTGGACCCGTGGGCCGACCAGCAGGGTGACGGCTACCAGCTGTCCAACGCGCTGATGGCGGTCGGCCGTGGCGAATGGACCGGCGTCGGCCTGGGCAACTCCGTGCAGAAGCTCTACTACCTGCCCGAAGCGCATACCGACTTCATCTTCTCGGTCACCGCCGAGGAATTCGGCTTCCTGGGTACCTGCGTGATCGTGGCGCTGTACGCGCTGCTGGTTGGCCGCACCTTCTGGCTGGGCATGCGCTGCGTGGAAATGAAGCGCCACTTCTCCGGCTACATCGCCTTCGGCATCGGCCTGTGGATCAGCATGCAGACCTTCGTCTCGATCGGCGTGAACCTGGGCATCCTGCCGACCAAGGGGCTGACCCTGCCGCTGATCTCCTCCGGCGGTTCGTCGGTGCTGATGACCTGCGTGGCGATGGGCCTGCTGCTGCGCGTGTCGTATGAACTCAAGCGCGCCGAGCGCCGCCAGGCCGTGCGCATCGGTGGCGCCGAAGACGCCGCTGCCGAGCCGATGGACGAGCCCGCCGCACCGGTGGCCGCCAGCGTGCCGATGAGTGCCGAGCCGGTCGCCTCCGCGTCAGCTGCAGCGAACGCCGCACGCGGCACCAGCCGCCTGCAGTCGCGCATCGAACCCACCTTCGGGAGGCTGTCATGACTGCAGCCACCGAGAGTGGGCGTCCGGTGATGATCCTGGCCGGTGGTACCGGCGGTCACATCTTCCCCGGCCTGGCCGTGGCCCGCGTGCTGCGCGAGCGCGGCGTGCCGGTGACCTGGATGGGCGCCGACGGTGCGATGGAAACCCGCCTGGTGCCGCAGCACGACATCGCCATCGACACGCTGGCCATCACCGGCCTGCGCGGCAAGGGCAAGCTGGCCCTGCTGGCTGCACCGTGGCGGCTGATGCGCGCGCTGCGCGCCGCCGGCCTGATCATCCGCCAGCGCCAGCCGCGCGCGGTGGTCGCCTTCGGTGGCTTCGCCTCCGGCCCCGGTGGCATGGCCACGCGCCTGCATGGCCTGCCGCTGATCGTGCATGAGCAGAACCGTGCACCGGGCCTGACCAACCGCATCCTGTCGCGCTATGCGCGTCGCCTGCTGACCGGTTTCCCGGGCACCTTCGCCAAGCGCGAGGAATTCGTCGGCAACCCGGTGCGCGCGGAAATCGCTGCCATTGCCCCGCCGGAACAGCGCTTCGCCGACCGCCAAGGCCCGCTGCGTGTGCTGGTGGTGGGCGGCAGCCAGGGCGCGCGTGCCCTCAATACCGGCGTGCCGCAGGCGATTGCCGCGCTGGGCGCCGGCGTGCCGGTGCAGGTGCGCCACCAGAGCGGCGAGAAGATGCATGCCGAAGCGGTCGAGGCTTACGCCAAGGCCGGCGTGCAGGCTGAAATCACCCCGTTCATCGCCGACATGGCCGAGGCCTTTGCCTGGGCCGACCTGGTCGTATGCCGCTCCGGCGCATCCACGCTGGCCGAGCTGTGCGCGGTCGGTGTCGGCAGCGTGCTGGTGCCATTCCCCGCCGCCGTCGACGATCACCAGACCCGCAACGCGGAGTACCTGGTCGAGCGCGGCGCGGCGGTTTTGCTGAAGCAGGACGGAACGCTGGCCGACGGCATTGCCGCACTGCTGCGCGATCTGTCCGAAAATCCCGCCCGCCGCATGCAGATGGCGCAAGCCGCGCGTGCCCTGGCCAAGGTCGATGCCGCCGAGCGCATCGCCGATATCATTCTCGAGGAAGCTGTATGAAGAAGGCATGCCACCGCGCCTGCCCTGCGCGAGGCCGCGCATGATCCGTCGCCTGCACGACACCAACGACCTGGTGCGCGCGTTCCCGCGCGTGCATTTCGTCGGCATCGGCGGCACCGGCATGAGCGGTATCGCCGAAGTGATGCTGACGCTGGGCTATGAAGTGTCCGGCTCGGACAACGCCGACAACGTGGCGACCCGCCGCCTGGCCAGCCTGGGTGCGCGCATCATGCGCGGCCACTCCGCGGCCAACGTGCTGGGCACCGACTGCGTGGTGGTCTCCAGCGCCATCCGCGAAGACAACCCGGAACTGATGGAAGCGCGCAGCCAGCGCATTCCGATCATGCCGCGTGCGGCGATGCTGGCCGAACTGATGCGCTTCCGCCGCGGCATCGCCGTGGCTGGTACCCATGGCAAGACCACCACCACCAGCCTCACCGCTGCGGTGCTGAGCGAAGGTGGCCTGGACCCGACCTTCGTGATCGGCGGCCAGCTGCTGGCCGCCGGTGCCAACGCCAAGCTGGGTGGCGGGCAGTGGCTGGTGGCCGAGGCCGATGAAAGCGATGGCAGCTTCCTGCGCCTGAACCCGCTGATGTCGATCATCACGAACATTGATGCGGATCATCTGGAGAACTACGGCAACGACTTCGCCCGCGTGCAGGCGGCGTTCGCCGAGTTCCTGCAGCGCCTGCCGTTCTACGGCCTGGCGGTGCTGTGCATCGACGATCCGGAAGTGGCGGCACTGGCTGCCAAGACCCCGCGCCACGTGATGAGCTACGGCATGAGCCCGCAGGCCGACGTGCGCGCCGAGAACGTGGTGCAGGAAGGGTCGCGCATGCGCTTCACCCTGCGCCTGCCGCAGGGCACCAGCCAGGAAGTGGTGCTGGCGCTGCCGGGCAAGCACAACGTACTCAACGCGCTGGCCGCCGCTGCGGTGGGCTGGCAGCTGGGCGTGGCACCGGACGCGATCGCACGCGCGCTGGAGGGCTTCGCCGGTGTCGGCCGTCGCTTCAACGATCTGGGCGAGGTGACCACCGCCAGCGGTGCCAAGGTCCGCATCATCGACGACTACGGCCATCACCCGAGCGAGCTGGAGGCGGTGTTCGCCGCCGCCCGTGGCGGCTGGGCTGACAAGCGCCTGGTGGTGGCCTTCCAGCCGCACCGCTACAGCCGTACCCGCGACCAGTTCGACAAGTTCGCCGCGGTGCTGTCGAGCGTTGATGCGCTGGTGCTGAGCGAGGTCTACCCGGCCGGCGAAGAACCGATTGCTGGCGCCGACTCGCACGCGCTGGCCCGTGCCATCCGTGCGCGCGGCCGCAGCGAGCCGGTGGTGGTGGGCAAGGCCGCCGAGCTGGCCAGCGTGCTGCCGGACGTGCTGCAGGACGGTGACCTGCTGCTGATGATGGGCGCCGGCGACATCGGTGCCGTGGCCACCCATATCGCGGTGGAAGGTTTCAAGGGGGAGGGCCAGGCGTGAGCACGCTGACCTTCCCGCCGCTGCGCGTGACCGACCCGGCCGGGTTCGGCCGCGTCGCCGTGCTGCTGGGCGGCAGTTCCAGCGAACGCGAGGTGTCGCTGGACTCCGGCCGCAACGTGCTCGAAGCCCTGCAGTCGCGTGGCGTCGATGCGTTCGCGGTGGATGGCATCCCGGCGCTGGCCACGGCGCTCGCCGCCGGTGGCATCGACCGCGTGTTCAACATCCTGCACGGCCACAACGGTGGCGGTGAGGACGGCATCGTGCAGGGCCTGATGGACGCCTTCGGCGTTCCGTACACCGGCTCTGACGTGCTGGGTTCTGCGCTGAGCATGGACAAGATCCGCACCAAGCAGGTGTGGTTGTCGCTGGGCCTGCCGACCCCGCAGTACCGCAAGGTCACTGCAGAAGACGTGCACGCCAATGCCGCCGAACTCGGTCTGCCGGTGGTGGTGAAGCCGGCCAACGAAGGCTCCAGCGTGGGCATCAGCCGGGTCACCGATGACGCCGGCCTGGATGAAGCGGTGGCCCTGGCCGCGCGCTACGACGGCCAGCTGCTGATGGAGCAGATGGTGGTCGGCGACGAACTGACCGTGGCCATCCTCGGCGACGTCGCACTGCCGTCGATCCGCATCGTGCCCAAGGGCCAGTGGTACGACTACAACGCCAAGTACATCGCCGAGGACACCCAGTACCTGTGCCCGGGCCTGGACGGTGACGACGAAGAAGAGATCCGCTGCATCGCGCTGGCCGCGTTCCGCGCTGCTGGCTGCCGTGGCTGGGGCCGCGTGGACGTGATGCGTGATCGTGCCAGCGGCCGTTTCTTCCTGCTGGAAGTGAACACCGCGCCGGGCATGACCAGCCATTCGCTGGTGCCCAAGGCGGCCCGCCAGGCCGGCATCGGTTTCGAGGAACTGGTGTGGCGCGTGCTGGAACAGACCCTGGAGGCCTCGCACGCATGAACGCAGTGCTGCGCATCTTCGTCTGGCTGTTGGCGCTGTCGGTGGTTGCACTGCCGGTGGTGGCCGTGGTCAATGGCTGGGTCGGCGCCGAGCGCTGGCCGCTGGCGAAGCTGCGCGTGCATGGTGAGTTCAAGCGGGTGCCGGCCGAACAGCTGCAGCAGGTGCTGCTGCCGTATGCGCGCGCCGGTTTCTTCGCGGTCAAGCTGCAGGACGCGCAGGACGCCCTGGAAAAGCTGCCGTGGGTGGAAAGCGCGCAGGTCCGCAAGCAGTGGCCGGACGTGCTGGAAGTGACCCTGGTCGAGCACAAGCCATTCGCACGCTGGGGTACCGACCGCCTGGTGTCCGAGCAGGGCAAGCTGTTCCCCACGCCGAAGAAACTGTCCGACCTGGCATTGCCCGAACTGGATGGCCCGGACAGCCAGACCGAAGAAGTGATGAAGCTGTACAGCGACTCGCGTGCATTGTTCGCACCGGCCGGCGTCGATGTGCGCCGGGTGACGATGGATGCACGCGGCAGCTGGTCGCTGGTGCTGAGCAACGGCACCGAAGTGGTGGTCGGCCGTGACGACGCGCGCTCGCGCATGCAGCGCTTCGTCAAGGTACTGCCGCAGCTCAACCGTCAGGACGCGCCGATCGAGCGCGCCGACCTCCGTTACACCAATGGTTTCACGCTGAGCTGGGGTACCCCGGCCACGCCGGCGAAAACGCCGGCGACCCCGGCCAGAAGCACGCAGGAAAGGACATGAATCGCAAGGGTGACAAATCGCTGATCGTTGGCCTGGACATCGGCACCTCCAAGGTGGTGGCGCTGGTGGGCGAGTATTCGCCGGGCAACCCGATCGAAGTGATCGGCATCGGCTCGCACGAATCGCGCGGGCTGAAGCGTGGCGTGGTGGTGGACATCGAATCGACCGTGCAGTCGATCCAGCGCGCGGTGGAAGAAGCCGAGCTGATGGCCGGCTGCGAGATCCGCTCGGTGTACGCCTCGATCTCCGGCAACCACGTGCAGTGCAAGAACTCGCCGGGCATCGTCCCGATCCGCGACGGTGAAGTGACCTGGGGCGACCTGGATCGCGTGCTCGACGCGGCCAAGGCGGTGGCGATCCCGGCCGACCAGAAGATCCTGCACGCGATCCCGCGCGAGTACGTGCTGGACGATTCGCAGGAAGGCATCCGCAACCCGGTCGGCATGACCGGCGTGCGCCTGGAAGTGCATGCGCACCTGGTGGTGTGCGCGCAGTCGGCCGCGGCCAACATCAGCAAGTGCGTGCAGCGCTGCGGCCTGCAGGTGGACGACCTGGTGCTGTCCTCGCTGGCCTCCAGCGTGGCGGTGCTGACCGCCGACGAGCGCGAGCTGGGCGTGGTGCTGGTCGACATGGGTGCCGGCACCACCGATATCGCCGTGTTCGTGCAGGGCGCGATCTGCCACACCGCCTCGCTGCCGATCGCCGGCGACCACGTGACCAACGACATCGCGCACATGCTGCGCACGCCGACCCCGGAAGCCGAGCAGATCAAGGTGCGCTATGCCTGCGCCCTGGCCCAGCTGGCCACGGCCGAGGAGAGCATCCAGGTGCCGTCGGTGGGCGACCGCCCGCCGCGCCGCATGCCGCGTCACTCGCTGGCGCAGGCCGTGCAGGGCCGCTACGAGGAAATCTTCGAGATGGTGCAGGCCGAACTGCGCCGCTCCGGCTTCGAGGAACTGGTGCGCGCCGGCATGGTGTTGACCGGCGGCGCTTCGAAGATGGAAGGCGTGGTCGAACTGGCCGAGGAAATGCTGCAGATGCCGGTGCGCGTGGGTATCCCGCAGCACGTCACCGGCCTGGGCGAAGTGGTCGGCAATCCGGTGCACGCCACTGGCGTGGGCCTGCTGCTGATGGGCAGCCAGATCGAGCATCCGCGGCGGCCGTCACTGCCGACCGGGCGCGCCGGAAGCATGTTCAAGAAACTCAAGACCTGGTTCCGCGGCGAGTTCTGACGCGGAACCCGTAAACCCGGGCCTCGCCCGGGCGCAACACCCGCAGTACCCGCATCACAACGCAATACCGGCAACACACAACCCACACAGCCGCAACGTCGGCATGCAGCAGGACGGCAGGACGCCCGAATGCCCATGCCAGCCAAAGCGGATACAACGAGGACACGGACATGGCGCATTTTGAACTGATCGAAAAGATGGCACCCAATGCGGTGATCAAGGTGGTTGGCGTGGGCGGCGGCGGCGGCAATGCCGTGGCGCACATGGTCAACTCGGCGGTGGATGGCGTGGAATTCATCACCGCCAACACCGACTCGCAGGCCATCAAGAATTGTGGTGCCAAGCTGCAGCTGCAGCTGGGTACCAACGTGACCAAGGGCCTGGGCGCAGGCGCGAACCCGGAAGTCGGCCGCCAGGCCGCGCTGGAAGACCGTGAGCGCATCATGGACGCGCTGCAGGGCGCTGACATGGTGTTCATCACCGCCGGCATGGGCGGCGGCACCGGCACCGGCGCCGCGCCGGTGGTGGCACAGCTGGCCAAGGAAATGGGCATCCTGACCGTGGCCGTGGTCACCAAGCCGTTCCCGTTCGAAGGCCGTCGCCGCATGCAGGTGGCGCTGAAGGGCATCGAGGAACTGAGCCAGCACTGCGACTCGCTGATCACCATCCCGAACGAGAAGCTGATCACCGTGCTGGGTCGCAACGCGACCATGATCCAGGCCTTCCGCGCTGCCAACGACGTGCTGCAGGGCGCCGTGCAGGGCATCGCCGACCTGATCGTGCGTCCGGGCCTGATCAACGTCGACTTCGCCGACGTGCGCACCGTCATGTCCGAAATGGGCCTGGCGATGATGGGTACCGGCACCGCCCGTGGCGATGACCGCGCCCAGGCCGCTGCCGAATCGGCGATCCAGAACCCGCTGCTGGACGATGTGAACCTGGCCGGCGCCAACGGCATCCTGGTCAACATCACCGCCGGTGCCGACTTCACCATGGCCGAGTTCGACGAGATCGGCCGCACCATCGATGGCTTCGCTTCCGAAGACGCCACCGTGGTGGTCGGCACCGTGCTGGACCCGGACATGCAGGACGAAGTGCGCGTGACCGTGGTGGCCACTGGCCTGAACCGCGTCTCGGCCAGCAAGACCCAGCGTCCGGGCGAGCGTGCGCCGATCAAGCTGGTCCGCAACGCCACCACCGGCCAGCCGGAGTTCGGCGAGTTCGACAACGGCGGCGATGCCGTCTCCAAGGCGGTGGGCGGCATGGGCCTGGGCCTGCGTCGCGCCAGCAGCGATACCGCAGCGGCCTCCGCACCGTCGGCCCCGGCCGCTTCGGCCCCGGCAGCGGCGGAACTGCCGAACGATTACCTGGACATCCCGGCGTTCCTGCGCCGCCAGGCGGACTAAGCGGGGCGGCCCGGGGTTGTCCTCCCCGGGTTGCGTCACCATGTCCTGAAAACGCGGGCGCCGGGCCAGGATGGGCCCGGCCGCCCTGCTTCACGCGCGTCCCAGCGGCGTGCCGGTGCGTCCTGCCGGTGGCTGCAACTGGCGTTTCAGCCAGGGTAGGGGAGTGCGCGTGTTAATCTAATGTGTCACTTCCGGTCCATCCCCCATGATCCAGCAACGCACCCTCAAGAACACGATCCGCGCCACCGGCGTTGGCCTGCACAGCGGTGACAAGGTCTACATGACCCTGCGCCCGGCACCGGTCAACCATGGCATCGTGTTCCGCCGCGTGGACCTGGACCCGGTCGTGGAAGTGCCGGCCAAGGCCGAACTGGTCACCGAAGTGACCCTGTGCACCGGCCTGACCTGCAACGACGCCAAGATCCAGACCGTCGAACACCTGATGTCGGCGCTGGCCGGCCTGGGTGTGGACAACATCATCGTTGAGCTGTCCTCGGCCGAGCTGCCGATCATGGACGGTTCGGCTGGCCCGTTCGTGTTCCTGCTGCAGTCGGCGGGCATCGTGGAGCAGGATGCGCCCAAGCGCTTCATCCGCGTGCTGAAGACCGTGGAAGTGACCGAGGGCGACAAGGTGGCCCGATTCACCCCGTACGAGGGCTACAAGCTGGGCTTCACCATCCAGTTCGACCACCCGATGATCCCGGCCAAGCAGTCGCGCCAGGAAATCGAGTTCTCGACGCTGGCCTACACCAAGGAAATTTCCCGCGCGCGCACCTTCGGCTTCATGCGCGACCTGGAATACATGCGCGAGCGCAACCTGGGCCTGGGCGGTTCGATGGACAACGCCATCGTGCTGGACGAGTTCCGCGTGCTCAACGAAGACGGCCTGCGCTACGCCGACGAATTCGTGCGCCACAAGATCCTTGATGCCATCGGCGACCTCTACCTGGCCGGTGGCCAGGTGCTGGGCGCCTACGAGGGCTTCAAGTCCGGTCACGCGCTCAACAACAAGCTGGTGCGGGCCCTGATGGCCGACGCCAGCGCCTGGGAATGGGTCAGCTTCGACTCGCCGGCCACCCCGGATCCGGTGGAATATGCCACCCCGGCCTACGCCTGATTCCGTAGATCGTTGAATTTCAAGATAAAAACGCCGCCTTCCAGGGCGGCGTTGTTGTTTCCGGCGCCGGCGACGCATTCAGCGTGCTTGAAAGGCGTCAAGGCCGGTTCAAGGTCACGGTTTTGTGAACCTGTTGGATCGGAAGCCTGAATTTAACGAAGTTTTAACTCCAATCTAACGACAGGCCCCCGGATGGCAGCTAGGATGCGACCCGGCCCCCGA
The DNA here is from genome assembly GCF_056480025.1 of Stenotrophomonas sp. 109824_Sma. Taxonomy (NCBI): domain Bacteria; kingdom Pseudomonadati; phylum Pseudomonadota; class Gammaproteobacteria; order Lysobacterales; family Lysobacteraceae; genus Stenotrophomonas; species Stenotrophomonas sp. 109824_Sma. The sequence continues at coordinate 759,010 of NZ_CM151078.1, forward strand.
AATGTTTCACGCCGTGGTGACACGCGCGACGGGGAGCGGAGCCGGATGCTCCGTTGCCATCAGGACCGTTTCTTCGGCTTCGAGGGAATGTCCTGCAGGCAAGCCAAGGCGTCGCGTAGCCCTTTGTGCGTGGCGGCTGAAACTGCGTGGGGGCCATTCCGGTTGTCGATCGCTGGGGAGCGTGAGGGAGTGGTGGACGCAGTCTTGATGGTCACCCTGGTGGCCTTCAGCCCGATGGAACGGGCCGCGTCGAGCAACTGGGCTTCGGCAAGCCGCAACTTGGCATGCCAGACCGGGGACTCGACGAGAAAAACGAGGTGTTCCCCGTCCACATTGGCCAGCCGGCAACGGCTGCGCAGAGGTGGCGGCAACTGGGGGCGCAACTGACGGTCCAGCGCGTCGAGCCACAAGGCACGCCGCAGCGGGTTCCCGCTTTTGTCCGCCATCACCGCATCCAGCGCCGGTTTCGGCACTGACGCGGGGCGAACGCTGGATTTCGGCTCAGACATGAAAACTCACTGATGGCATTCAAAAAGATCGTAATCAAAACGCGTGAAGGACAGGCCAAGGCGTCGCCGATCGCGCGTTTGCGGTTCTATTTCGAGGACCGCCCCCGTGCCCTGCTGGGCAGCGTGCTCGGGGTAGGCTGCATTATCGGCCTTGCCGGCGGCATTGGCGCCAGTGCGCTGAATGATTCGCGCCTGCAGGCCAAGGTCGACCGCCAGGATGCGGAGCTGGCCAAGGTCAAGCGCGATGCGCAGACCCAGGTCAACGCGCTGGCCGCCCGCCTCGGCGAGCTGCAGGCCCAGGCCACCCGCCTCAACGCCCTCGGCGAACGGCTGACCCAGATGGGCAAGCTGGAAGACGGCGAGTTCGACTTCAACGAGACCCCCGGCCTCGGTGACGGCGACGCAGGCGGCCCGACCAGTGACATCCCGGTCAAGGACGTCAACGCCGACTTACAGGTGCTGGAGCAGCGCTTTGCTGCTTCAGGCCGCCAGTTGTCGGTGATGGAATCGCTGATGTTCGACCACCAACTGCAGCAGAACGCCGTGCCCTCGCGCATGCCGATCCGCAACAGCTACGTGACCTCCGGCTTCGGCACCCGTGCCGACCCGTTCGGCCGCGGTGCCGCCACCCACAAGGGCATGGACTTCCACGCCAAGGTCGGTGACCCGGTGATGGCCGTCGCCGAAGGCGTGGTCAGCTTCGCCGGCGTGAAGGGCGGCTACGGCAACGTGGTCGATGTCGACCACGGTAACGGCTACGTCACCCGCTACGCGCACAATTCGCGCCTGGTGGTGAAGGCCGGTGACCTGGTCCGTGCCGGCCAGGAAGTGGCCAAGGCCGGTTCCACCGGGCGTTCGACCGGTGCCCACGTGCACTTCGAAGTGTGGGAAAACGGCAACGTGGTCAACCCGCGCAAGTTCCTCGGCGACGGCGGCAACACGCCGGTCGGCCGGATCAGCCGCGGCTGATGCCCGGGTCGGATCCCTTCCGCGCCGCGGACGGGCTCTGACCCGATGCGGTTGATCTGGTAGTGCCGGCCGCTGGCCGGCAATTCCTTTGCGGGGCCCGAACGAGGTTGCCGGCCAGCGGCCGGCACTACCCCACGGGGTTGAAACCCCTCGCGGCCGTCCCAAGCTACAATGGGTGTTGCCATCGACAGGGCGCCAGGCGCCCTGTTTCGTTTGCGGCGGACGGATCCCAAGGGGGAGGCCGGGCGTCGTGTCCATCCAACCCGGTTCCTTCAATGATCAACAGCCTGCTTACCCGCGTATTTGGCAGTCGTAACGAACGACAGCTGCGCCAGCTCAACCGCATCGTCGCCAAGATCAATGCGCTGGAGCCGGAGATCGAGAAGCTTTCCGACGAGCAGCTTCAGGCCAAGACGCCGGAGTTCAAGCAGCGCATCGCCGGCGGTGAAGCCCTGGACAAGGTGCTGCCGGAAGCGTTCGCGGTCTGCCGCGAAGCCGGTCGCCGCGTGCTGGGCATGCGCCACTACGACGTGCAGCTGATCGGCGGCATGGTGCTTCACCTGGGCAAGATCGCAGAAATGCGCACCGGTGAAGGCAAGACCCTGGTGGCGACCCTGCCGGTGTACCTCAACGCGCTGGAAGGCAAGGGCGTGCACGTGGTCACCGTGAACGACTACCTGGCCCGCCGCGACGCCGCGCAGATGGGCAAGCTGTACAACTGGCTGGGCCTGAGCGTGGGCGTGGTGTACCCGGGCATGCCGCACAGCGACAAGCGCGAAGCCTACGCGGCCGACATCACCTACGGCACCAACAACGAATTCGGTTTCGACTACCTGCGCGACAACATGGCGCTGTCCAAGGCCGACCGCTACCAGCGCGGCCTGCACTACGCCATCGTCGACGAAGTCGACTCCATCCTGATCGACGAAGCGCGTACCCCGCTGATCATCTCGGGCCCGGCCGATGATTCCCCGGAGCTGTACATCCGCGTCAACCGCGTCGTGCCGCACCTGGTCAAGCAGGAAGCGGAAGACGGCGAAGGCGATTTCTGGGTGGACGAGAAGGGCAAGCAGGTGCATCTGTCCGAAGCGGGCATGGAGCACGCCGAGCAGCTGCTGGTCGACGCCGGCATCCTCGACGGCGAGACCGAAGGCCTGTACGCGGCGCAGAACCTGACCGTGGTCCACCACCTCAATGCCGCCCTGCGCGCGCACGCGATCTACCAGCGTGACGTGGACTACATCGTGCGCGACGGCGAAGTGGTCATCGTCGACGAGTTCACCGGCCGTACCCTGGCCGGCCGCCGCTGGTCCGACGGCCTGCACCAGGCGGTGGAAGCGAAGGAAGGCGTGCCGGTCCAGCGCGAGAACCAGACGCTGGCGAGCATCACCTTCCAGAACCTGTTCCGCATGTACAAGAAGCTGTCCGGCATGACCGGTACGGCCGATACCGAAGCGTTCGAATTCCAGAGCATCTACGGCCTGGAAGTGGTGGTGATCCCGACCAACCGCCCGACCATCCGCAAGGACAGCCCGGACCAGGTGTTCCTCAACCGCAAGGGCAAGTTCAATGCGGTGCTGGCCGACATCGAAGAGTGCGCCAAGCGCGGCCAGCCGGTGCTGGTGGGTACCACCTCGATCGAAACCTCGGAAATGCTGTCCGAGCACCTGAGCAAGGCCGGCGTGAAGCACGAAGTGCTCAACGCCAAGCAGCATGACCGCGAAGCGACCATCGTCGCCAATGCCGGCCGTCCGGCCGCCGTGACCATCGCCACCAACATGGCCGGCCGTGGTACCGACATCGTGCTGGGCGGTTCGCTGGAAGCCGAGATCCACGCCCTGGGCGAGGACGCGACCGACGAGCAGAAGGCCGCAGTCAAGGCCGAATGGCAGAAGCGCCACGATGCAGTGAAGGCCGCGGGCGGCCTGCACATCGTCGGCACCGAGCGCCATGAATCGCGCCGTATCGACAACCAGCTGCGTGGCCGTTCGGGCCGCCAGGGTGACCCGGGTTCGTCCCGCTTCTACCTGTCGCTGGAAGACAACCTGATGCGCATCTTCGCCTCCGACTGGGTGCAGAAGGCCATGCGCATGATGGGCATGAAGGAAGACGACGTCATCGAGGACCGCCTTGTCAGCCGCCAGATCGAGAAGGCGCAGCGCAAGGTCGAGGCCCACAACTTCGACATCCGCAAGAACCTGCTGGACTTCGACGACGTCAACAACGACCAGCGCAAGGTGATCTACGCCCAGCGCGACGAGCTGCTGGATGCCGAGTCGGTGAAGGCGAATGTCGATGGCATCCGCGACGACGTGATCTTCGACATCGTTGCGCGCTTCGTGCCGCCGAACTCGATCGACGAGCAGTGGGACCTGCGCGGCCTGGAAGCGACCCTGGAGTCGGACTTCGGCCTGCAGATGTCGCTGACCGACCTGGTCAAGGAACACGAAGAGCTGGACGCAGAGGCCATCGCCACCAAGGTCCAGGAGCGCGTCAACCAGCACTTCGCCGAGAAGGAAGCCGGCCTGGGCGAAGAGACCATGCGCGCGCTGGAGAAGCACGTGATGCTGACCGTGCTGGACCAGAGCTGGAAGGAGCACCTGGCGCGCATGGATTACCTGCGCCAGGGCATCTACCTGCGTGGTTACGCGCAGAAGCAGCCGAAGCAGGAATACAAGAAGGAAGCCTTCGAGCTGTTCTCGGACATGCTGGAGAACGTCAAGCGCGAAGTGGTGACCCTGCTGGCCCGCGTGCGTATCCGCAGCGACGAGGAAGTGCAGGCCCTGGAAGCGGCCGAGCGCCAGCAGGTGCAGGCGCGCCTGAGCCAGTCGCAGTTCCAGCACCAGGATGCGGGCGGCTACAGCGCCGACGAGGAAGCCGCGCAGGTCGAAGCCGCCCAGCAGGGCGTGGCCACGCTGCAGCGCGACGAGCCGAAGATCGGCCGCAACGATCCGTGCCCGTGCGGCAGTGGCAAGAAGTACAAGCACTGCCACGGCCAGCTGAGCTGACCCCGAAAGGCCCCGCGCAAGCGGGGCTTTTCTTTCATGGCGGCTGTTTCGCGGGGCTGATCCGGCCGGATCCGAGATTGCGTGGCCCGCCCTGTTCTGGGCATGCTTCCCCCATGCCTTCCCCCACCCGATCGATCCATGTCGTGGCCGCCGTCATCACCGACGCCCGTGGCCGCGTGCTGCTCAACCGCCGTACCGAGAATCGCGACATGGCCGGTCTGTGGGAGTTCCCCGGCGGCAAGCGCGAATCCGGCGAGACCTCCGAACAGGCGCTGGTGCGTGAACTGCGCGAAGAGCTGGGCATCGAGGCCGATGTCGGGCCCTGGCTGATGGACGTGCCGCAGCGTTATCCAGACAAGCTCCTGACCCTGGAAGTGCGCCACGTGCGCAGCTGGAAGGGCACACCGCGCGGGCGCGAAGGCCAGGCGATCACCTGGGTGGCGCAGGACAAGCTGGGCCGCTATTCGATGCCGCCGGCCGACCTGCCGGTGGTGGCCGCACTGCGCCAACCGGACCGTTACCTGATCACGCCAGCGCCGGCCGACGATGCCGGCGGCGTGCAGCACTGGCATGACCGGCTGCAGCAGGCAGTGGCGGCGGGCCAGCAGCGCATCCAGCTGCGCCTGCCGCCGGAACATCCGCAGCGGCAGGCCATGATCGAACAGGCCGTGCGCGCGCATCGCCGCGGCGTGCAGTGGCTGCTGAACCGTGATATCGCGTTGGCACGCGCACTGGGCGTGGGCGTGCACCTGGGCAGCGAGCAATTGCTGGCCCTGCAGGAACGGCCCTTGCCGGAAGGGCAGCTGGTCGCCGCGTCCTGCCACGATCTGGAGCAGCTGCAGGCAGCGCAGCGGCTGGGCTGCGACTTCGCGGTGCTCGGCCCGGTGCAGGCCACGGCCAGCCATCCCGAAGCGGCGCCGCTGGGCTGGGAGGCCTTCGCCGCACTGCGCGCGCAGGTGTCGCTGCCGATCTACGCGTTGGGCGGCATGGCCGCTGGCCACATCGCCGAAGCGCGCCGGCATGGCGGGCAGGGCATCGCTGCGATTCGCGGGTTGTGGCCAGGGTAACGCCGCGCACGCGGGGTCAGATCCCTGCGCAGCAGGGCTCTGACCCCATGGCCGAGATCCGACCCCTCCCGATCACAACGTGATCCAGAAACACCCGTATTGCCGGCGCAACCCCAGCACGGTCGAAGCGCGCGACACGCTGCCGGGCAAGGTCTGCTCCAGGCGCAGGCCGACCGGATGCCGTGCCGCTGGCGGCTCAGGGTCGGATCCCTGCGCCGCAGGGCTCTGACCCTCCTCCTGCGAGGACGCCAGCCCCTGTGACGGATACACCGGCACCACGTCCACCAGCGGCCGTCGTGCCAGCGATTCGAGTTGACCGAGGATGCGCTGCGCGCCCGCATCGGAGACCGCACCCCACAGGTACAGCGAGGACAGCCGGTTCACATCGTGGCTGACGATACCGGTGCGCAGTGCCTCCACCAGCTCGCTCAGGCGCCGTGGGCAGCGCGCACCCAGGGTGTCGCGCGGTAGGGTGCTGCCTGTGGGCGCGGGCGGTGGTAGTCGCGATTGGGCGCCAACGCTGTCGCAGGGACGGTCGGTATACACGCTCTGTCCCTGCGCGTCGGTGCAGCGGTTCAAGCGTGGGGACTGCGCATGGACCACGCTCGATGCCGAACACAACGACAGCAGCAACAGCAGGAAGGAAAACCGTTTCATCGACGCAGGGTAGCGCCGATCGCGGTGGCATGGCGTGCTTTCAGCCGTGCAGCAGCTTCAACACCGACGTGGTCGGCTTGGCCAGGTTCAATGTGTAGAAGTGCAGGCCCGGCGCGCCGCCCTCGATCAGGCGCTGGCACAGTTTGGCCACCACTTCGGTACCGAACGCCCGCACCGATTCGGCATCATCGCCATAGGCCTGCATCTTGCGGCTGATCCAGCGCGGGATTTCCGCACCGCACTGCTCGGAGAAGCGGCGCAGCTGGCTGAAGTTGGCGATCGGCATGATGCCGGGCGTGATCGGTACCTGCACGCCGAGCCGGCGCACGGCATCGACGAAGTGGAAGTACGCATCGGGGTTGTAGAAATACTGGGTGATCGCCGCGTCGGCGCCGGCGTCGATCTTGGCCTTGAAGTGCTTCAGGTCGGCCAGTGCGTCGGAAGCCTGCGGGTGCGTTTCGGGGTACGCGCCCACTTCGATATGGAACGCATCGCCGTGCTCGTCGCGGATGAAGTCGATCAGTTCGGCGGCATAGCGCATGTCACCGGGGAAGCCCATGCCCGACGGCAGATCGCCGCGCAGCGCGACCAGGCGGCGGCAGCCGATGGCGCGGTACAGCTTGAGCAGCTCGCGGATTTCCTGGCGGGTGCCACCGACGCAGGACAGATGCGGTGCGGCATCGAAGCCATGGTGCTGGTTGAGGTGGCGCACGGTCTCGGAGGTGTAGCTCAGGGTCGAGCCACCGGCACCGAAGGTGCACGACACGTACTCGGGGCCGTAGTCCTTCAACCTGGCCGCGGCGCGGTCCAGCTGGCTGCGCTGTTCGTCGGTCTTGGGTGGATAGAACTCGAAGCTGATGGCGGTCATGGCACGGGCGGCAGCGGCGGGTGCGGATCAGTATATCGCTTCATCAAGATGGATGTGCGATTGAGGCGTGAGGGCAGGTCATCCGTGGAGCGCGACCGTTCGCCCTGCTGACCGGCCGCTGCTCCGGAATCGCAACCCGGATGCCGTGGCCGGCGGCACGCTGATCCCATCCCGGCACCACCCACCTGATGAAGGAGCAGACGATGAAGATCTTCCTGGCACTCTGGTACGCGATGAAGGCCCTGGCCCGGCTGGCAATGATCGGCATGGCGATGGCCGTGCTCGGCTCCGGTTCCGCGCATGCCGCCACCGGCTCGACCGCTGGCAGGGTGCAGGTCGAGGTGGTCGGCAAGGGCCGCCCGCTGCTGATGATTCCCGGCCTCAACAGCAGCGCCGAGGTCTGGCGCGAGACCTGCCGCGCGTTGAAGGACGTGCAGTGCCACCTGGTGCAGTTGCCGGGGTTTGCCGGCGCAGTGCCGGCAGACCCGCGGCCGGTGGATTTCCTTTCGGCCATGCGCGACCAGCTGCTGGCCTATGTGCATGACCAGAAGCTGGACCATCCGGCGGTGATCGGCCACAGCCTGGGGGGCGTGCTGACGCTGCAGATGGCGGTGAAGGAATCGGACGCATTGGGGCCGCTGGTCATCGTCGATTCGCTGCCCTTCTATGCAGGCATGCAGAACCCGCAGGCGACCGCACGGAGCGTGCAGCCGATGGCCGAACAGATGCGCACTGCGATGTTGGCTGCAGACCCGGCCAGCTACCAGGCGCAGGCCGAGGCGGCGCTGGCCCCGCTGACCAACAGCACCGCGCGCCTGCCCGAACTGAAGCGCTGGGGCCATGACAGCGATCGCGCCACCACTGCCGATGCGATGTACTCGCTGCTGGTGACCGACCTGCGCAGCGAAGTGGCCGGCATCCACTCGCCTACGCTGGTCCTGGGCGCCTGGGCGTCCTACCAGGCACTCGGTGCGACCGAATCATCGGCGCGTGCGATCTTCCAGTCGCAGTACGCCGCGCTGCCCGGTGTGCGCGTCGAACTGAGCGCGACCGGCCACCACTTCCTGATGTGGGATGATCCGCAGTGGCTGCGTGGGCAGGTGCAGGCATTCCTGGACAGCCACCGCTGATCCTTCCGACCGCTCCGGCCATGGCCATGCCCGATTCGACTTCCACACTGCGCTTCTGGTTGATCAACACCCTCGGTTGGGCGCTGTTCTGCGCGCTCAGCCTGGCGATGACCAGCACCTTCGGCGGCGGTGCCAGCAGTGGTGGCACGCTCATCAGCGTCGGCCTGGGCGTGCTGCTGTGGGGTATCAGTGCGGGCGTGCGTGCACTGGCCCTGCGGCGCCGCTGGTGGCAGCGGGAGCTTGGCGCGCTGGTACTGCGGCTTGCGCTGGCGGTGCTGCTGGGCGCGCTGCTGGCACAGTTGCTGCTGATGGCCGTGCTGCAGCCGGCGCTGGCACTGGGTTGGGTGGATTTCGGTGGACAGCCGGGTGACTTCCGCCCGGTGGCACGGCTGGCCTATCTGCTCAACACCGTGCTGCTGCTGGGCCTGTGGACCGCGCTGTGGGCAGGCCTGCACAGCCTGCGCCAGGCGCGCCGCGCGGAACTCGAACGCCTGCGCGCCGAGGCCGAACGCAGCGCCCTGGAGCGCGATGCGCTGCGTGCGCGGCTCAACCCGCACTTCATGTTCAATGCGCTGAACAACCTGCGTGCGCTGATCCTGGAAGACCCGGAACGGGCCCGTGACATGGTCACCCGCTTGTCGCGCACGCTGCGCCAGGCGCTGGCGCACAACCGCAGCGAACAGGTGACGCTGGCCGAGGAGCTGGCGGTGGTGGACGACTACCTGGCCATCGAGGCGGTCCATTTCGAACAGCGCCTGCAGGTGCGGCAGCAGATCGATGGCGATGCCATGCAGGCACAGCTGCCGGCGATGGCGTTGCAGTTGCTGGTGGAGAACGCGATCAAGCACGGTATCGCCAGTCGCCCCGGCGGCGGCGAGGTGCAGATCCGCGCCACGCTGGACAATGACGTGCTGCGGTTGCAGGTGGACAATCCACTTTCAACCGGCAGCGAACCCACCCATGGCCATGGTGTCGGCCTGGCCTACCTGCGTGCGCAGTTGGGCGCGCGTGGCCGATTCGTGCTGCAGCCGGTCGGTGACCGCATGCAGGCCCTGCTGGAGGTTCCGCAATGAGTGGCATGCTGCGCGTGTTGATCGTCGATGACGCACGGCTGGCGCGGCAGGAGCTGCGTACGCTGTTGTCAGCGCTGCCCTGGGTGCAGTGCGTAGGCGAGGCCGATGATGTGCCGGCCGCACGCGAGGCGATCGCCACGCTGGCGCCGGACCTGGTGCTGCTGGATGTGCAGATGCCCTCCGGCAGCGGCTTCGATGTGCTGGATGGACTGGAGACGGTGCCGGCGGTGGTGTTCGTTACCGCTTATGACACCTATGCGGTACGCGCATTCCAGGCCAACGCGCTGGACTATCTGGTGAAGCCGGTGGAGGCACCGCGCCTGCTGGAAGCGCTGGAGCGGGCGCGTGAGCGCGACGTGGTGGCGAGCGGCGCGCCGGAACTGCGAAGCACGCTGGGTGCGCAGGATCAGGTGTTCGTGCGCGAGGGTGAACGCTGCTGGTTCGTGGCGGTCTCCGAGATCCGTCGGCTGGTGGTGGATGGCAACTACACGCGGCTGTGGTTCCGCGACCAGAACGCGCTGTTGACCCGCAGCCTGAGCGCGCTGGAAGCACGCCTGCCGCAGGATCTGTTCTTCCGCGCCAACCGCAACACGCTGGTCAACCTGCGCCGTATCCGTGGCGTGTCGCCCAGCATCGGCGACGGCTACGACCTGGCGCTGGATGATGGCAGCGAGGTGGAGGTGTCGCGGCGGCAGGCGCGTGAACTGCGCGAGCGGATGGCGTTGTAGCTGCCGCTACAGCTCGGCACTGACCGGGCTGGTGAGGAAGCCCCACAACAACCGCGCCATCACGGCGGGCGAACGTGCCTGCCTGCGCGCATAGGCCAGCAGCGCATCCAGCCGCGGGCGGTCGTAGAGATGGCCGGCCAGCAGCACCGCATGCACGCGGCGGGTATTGGCGGTGTCGTGCAGCGGGTTGCCATCCAGCAACACCAGGTCTGCGGCTTTGCCGACCTCGACGCTGCCGTGCGATGCCTGCAGCTGCAGATGGCGCGCAGCCTGCAGCGTGGCTGCACGCAATACGTCGGCCTGGCTCAGGCCGGCTTGCCGCAGCCACTGCAGTTCATCGTGGTAGCGGAAGCCGCCCAGCCCAGTATCCGTGCCGACCAGCACGGTGACGCCTGCACGATGCACGGCGCCGGTCAGCGCCAGCCCGTGCTCGAAGTAGGCCTTCAGTGCGTCTTCGCCGCGCAGGCCGGGGTAGCGCGCCACGGTGGCCTGCAGGTCATCACGCCACGCCCAGCGTGAGAGTGGATCCAGATAGGCCAGGCGTGGATCGTCGACGAAGGCCGGGTCGCGTGCGCGTGCGTCTTCCTCGCGGGTGACGTGCGTCGGCACGAACGCGGCACCACTGGCCTGCATCACACCGAACGCCTCGTTGCAGAGCGCGGGCTGGTAGCCGCCGACCATGCGTTCGGCCAGCGCGGTTGGATCCTCGCTGTCGAGCGTGCCACCCCGCCACGCCGCCGCGTTGTCGAAGCAGTGGCGTACGAACAGATGGGCATGCTCGAAGCTGCGCTGGCCTGCCTGCACCGCGTCTTCCAGAGGCACGGCCTTGGGCAGGTGGCCGACCAGCGGGCGACGCAGCTGCTGCGCCTCGGTAGCCAGCCGCTGGTAGGTATCCGCACGCAGCCGGTTGTAGACCTTCAACGCGTCGATGCCGCGCGCGCTGTACGTGCGTGCACGCGCAGCGGCGGCCTCCGGCGCGAGTGACGGATCTTCGAAGTAGAAGCTGGCGATCTGCACGAAGCGCGGCGCAACCTGCTGCCCGGCAATGGCCTGTGCGGTCCAGCGGCGTTTGTCGGCCACGCAGGCGATCAACAGATCGGTGGCCTGCGGGCAGTCCATCATGTCGCGGGTGCCGGTGATGCCGTTGGCCAGCATCAGCGGGAACTGCAGTTGCGGCGACACCTGCAGTGCATGGGTGTGCATGTCCCAGAAACCGGGCAGCAGCCAGCGGCCACCGGCATCAAGAACGGGCATTGTTGTGTCCCGTGGCACTTTGCCAATGGCGGTGATCGTGCCATTGCGCACTGTCACCGTGGTCGGTTCACTGACGTGGCCGCGCTCGACATCCACTACGCGGGCATTGACGATCACGCGGCTGTTGCCCGGCTCGGGCAACGGCGGTGCCGACAGCGGCCAGAGCAGGGCGGCGGCGAACAGCACTGGCGGCGCCAGCAGCAGGATGGCCAGGGCGATCGGCCATCGCCGACGGCGGGCGGAACGGGGCAACGCGCGTGCTGCATCCATGAGCCGGCGATCCTTGCATTGGGTCGCCCGCAGAGTGCTGCAAGCCGGACGCGGGCGCCAGTGACCATCGGCATCCGGCCCTGCCTGCCTCCGGGGCGGTTACCCTGTGCGGTGGAACTCCTGACCACGCCATGCCATGTCCATCGTCCTCACCGATTTCGCCCGTCCCCGCCTGTTCCCGCGCGTGCCGCGCGGCAACACCATCCAGGACTGCACTGCCGAGCAGTTCGAGGCACACCTCAATGCGCACGCGCCGCTGAAGGTGCTCGACGGCTACGCGCCGTTCTGCAAGCTGTTCGTCTACGAGAACTGGACCAGCACGCGCTGCCTGACGGTGCCGGTCACCGAGGCCAACCGCCACCAGCTGCGCAGCGGCTACGAAGCGCGCAACCGCGAGGAACTGCCGGTACTGGTGCGCTGGTTCGAGGGCGTGGAATCGCCGCGTGCGAACTACCTGGTGGTGATCCTGTACAGTGCCGGGCAGCTGGCGAAGGAAGGTTCACCGATCGAGGCCGACTGGGGCATTGTCGGCTGCATCTACACCGCCGAACCGGAAGAGGTACCGATGGCGCCGATCACCATGATGCGCAATGCGCTGGGCGTGGAGGAGGGCGGTTCCGGCGTGCCACTGGATCGGGAGGCCTACCAGCGCTCGGTGGCGTTCTGGGAGAACAACGCCAACTGGCGACCCTGAACCTGGAGGGGACGTATCGGCCGATCATGCCTGGCTGCTCTATGATCGGGCCAGGCAAACCCATGGAGGGCAAGGCATGGCTATCTGGGCAAGGATGGTCCTGGTGTTGCTGGCGGGCACGTTGCCCGCCACCCCTGTACTGGCAGCGAAGCCATCTGTCGACATTGCATGCTCGTCGTTGGCAGCCGTTCCCGCGCTGCGCGATGCGGTGGTGACCGCATTGTCGATGCAGCCCGAGGGCGGTCGTTGCGTGGTGGAGGTGGAGGCGGCCAACGGCAAGGCGTTGCTTCGGCAGCAGCGGATGCTGGAGGTGCTCACGCAACACGCCTGCGCGGCGCCGGCGGAGGTGAGCGTGGACGACACGCGGCTTTCCCTGCAGTTGCGCCTGCCGAAGCACTGCGCGGCGCGCGGCAGCCGCGATCTGTTCGCGGGTGAGGGTGTTGCGTGGAAGCCGGCACGCGGCGTGTCGCCGCACTATCCGCCGGCGGCCGTGCAGCAGGGACTTTCCGGGCGCAGCCTGCTGAAGGCACTGATTGATGCGCAGGGGACGGTTGCCGCCGTGATCGTGGAGACATCCAGCGGCCATGCGCTGCTGGATGAAGCGGCGGTGGACGAGCTGCGTGGCTGGCCTTTCGTCCGTGCCGAAGCAGAGAGCACAGTGCCGGAGTTGACCATCGTGCGGGTGCCGATGCGGTACGCGCTGGTGGAGTGACCGCCATCCACGCGTGGCGTGGATCTACGTGTGGCAATGCGGTTGATGAAGGTGCGGTTCCGCGTGGTCATGCCATCCACGCGTGGCGTGGATCTACCGGGCCGCAGTAGAGCCACGCCATGCGTGGCTGCAGTCCCGTCAGGCGGCTATCCATTCCCACCACGGGTAGTGGTACTCGCGGTCGATGGCCCGCCAATGCTGGCCGCACTGTTCGCACGTAACGATGTGGCAATCCCCCCAGCCGTCTTCGGCTTCTTCCACCGAGCGCAGCTGCATCTGGCCCTGTTCAACCAGACGACGCGGATCGAAGAACGGGTAGCCGGGATTGAGCGCGCACAGGCACCCCTCGCGCGCGTGCCAGTAATGCAGCCGACGCAGGGCCGCCTTCAGATGCGCCTGGTTGCTGATCAGCATGCCGCCGAGCGCGACGCCCTGGCAGCGCTGTTCAATCAATTCCGCGTATGCGGCCAATGCATCCAGCGAGGGCGCGCTGAACAGCCGTGCGACCGTGCGTGCGGCGTCGGTGATGCGCGTGCCGTCGCGCGACAACAGGTCCTGCAGCAGCACGTCGGCCTGTGCATCGTCGAGCCGGGGTATCGGCGCTGCAGACCACGGCCAGCGCATCAGCGTGACTTGCCGATGGCAGCGTAGTGGCCGGCGGTGAGGCGCAGCAGATCGGCCGGTGCCAATTCCACTTCCAGGCCGCGGCGCCCGGCGCTGACATGCAGCGTGGGCAGCGCTTCGGCACTGGCGTCCAGGAAGGTGCGCAGGCGCTTCTTCTGCCCCAGCGGGCTGATGCCACCGACCAGATACCCGGTCGCGCGCTGTGCGGCATCAGCAGCGGCCATCTCGCACTTCTTGCAGCCGGCGGCTTCGGCCAGCGCCTTCAGGTCGAGCTGACCGGCGACCGGCACGATTGCCACCAGCAGTTCATGTGCTTCAGTGCTGGCCAGCAGGGTCTTGAACACCTGGGCGGGGTCGAGGCCGAGCTTGTCGACGGCTTCGCCGCCATAGGATTCGGCGTGGGCGTCGTGCACGTAGCTGCGCACGGTGTGGGCGATCTTCTCGCGCTTGAGCAGGTTGATGGCCGGGGTCATGGGTGCATCCTAGCGCGGGGCAGGGGTGTTGCCTTGACCGAGGCTATTGCGGGTGGAGCATCCACGCATGGCGTGGATCTACCGGGGGTTGGCCGGGGATATCCACGCATGGCGTGGATCTACTGGGGCCGGACGATCAGTAGATCCACGCCATGCGTGGATACGTGGTGTACGGCCACACGCGAACGCAGAACGGGCGCCCGAAGGCGCCCGTTCTTTCTGCTTCAATTGCTGGGGTCAGAGCCCTTTCCTGCGGAAAGGGATCCGACCCCGGCACGATCAGTAGCGGTAGTGGTCCGGCTTGAACGGGCCTTCCACCGGCACGCCGATGTAGTCGGCCTGTTCCTGGCTCAGGGTGGTCAGCTTCACGCCGATCTTTTCCAGGTGCAGGCGGGCCACTTCTTCGTCCAGCTTCTTCGGCAGCAGGTAGACCTTCTTCTCGTAGCTGTCCTTGTTCGCCCACAGGTCGATCTGTGCCAGGGTCTGGTTGGCGAAGCTGTTGGACATCACGAAGCTCGGGTGGCCGGTGGCGCAGCCCAGGTTCACCAGGCGGCCTTCGGCCAGCAGGAAGATCGCGTTGCCGTTCGGGAAGATGTACTTGTCCACCTGCGGCTTGATGTTGACGTGCTTGATGCCGGCGAACGACACCAGCGCGTCGACCTGGATCTCGTTGTCGAAGTGGCCGATGTTGCAGACGATGGCCTGGTCCTTCATCGCGCTCAGGTGCTCGATGCGGATGATGTCCTTGTTGCCGGTGGTGGTGACGTACAGGTCGGCACGGCCCAGGGTCGATTCGATGGTGTTGACTTCATAGCCTTCCATCGCCGCCTGCAGGGCGCAGATCGGGTCGATCTCGGTGACGATGACGCGCGCGCCGTAGGCACGCAGCGAAGCGGCGCAGCCCTTGCCGACGTCGCCGTAGCCGCAGACCACGGCCACCTTGCCGGCCAGCATCACGTCCATCGCGCGCTTCAGGCCGTCGGCCAGCGACTCGCGGCAGCCGTACAGGTTGTCGAACTTGCTCTTGGTGACCGAGTCGTTGACGTTGATCGCCGGGATCAGCAGGGTGCCGGCCTGGGCCAGCTGGTACAGGCGGTGCACGCCGGTGGTGGTCTCTTCCGAGACGCCCTTCCAGTCCTTGACCACGCGGCCCCAGTAACCCGGGCGCTCCTTGGCGACGCGCTTGAGCAGGTTCTTGATGACCTGTTCTTCGTGCGAGGACGAGGCGGTGTTGACCCAGTCGCTGCCGTTTTCCAGCTCGTAGCCCTTGTGGATCAGCAGGGTCACGTCACCGCCGTCGTCGACCACCAGCTCCGGGCCGGTCAGGGTGCCGTCGGCCAGGGTGAAGGTCAGCGCGTCCAGGGTGCAGTCCCAGTACTCTTCCAGGGTTTCGCCCTTCCAGGCGAACACCGGGGTGCCGGTGGCGGCGATGGCGGCAGCCGCGTGGTCCTGGGTCGAGAAGATGTTGCACGAGGCCCAGCGCACGTCAGCGCCGATGTCCTTCAGGGTCTCGATCAGCACCGCGGTCTGGATGGTCATGTGCAGCGAGCCGGTCACGCGCACGCCCTTCAGCGGCAGCTCGGCCTGGTACTTGCGGCGGATCGACATCAGGCCCGGCATTTCGTGCTCGGCGATGTCCAGTTCCTTGCGGCCCCAGTCGGCCAGCGTGATATCGCGGATCTTGTAATCACCTTCGGTGGAGAAGGTCTTGGCAACAGCATTCATTCGTGTGCTCCGGTTGTGGGCGAGCGGGTGCTCGCATCTAGCCGGGCGCCGTTGTTACAAAGCCACCTCACCGAGCCTGGCCGGGCCTCATCGGATCCGGTCGCAGCGCCCCTCGGCAGGGGAGAACCCCCATTATATCGCGGCCCCGGCATGACATCCGGATGACCCAACCATCGGCAGATGGGCGGGCGTGCACGGCCTGTTAAGGTCGGTGTTTTCACGCATCACACAGGTGGAACGATGAGCATGCACGCGCGCCGTACGCGGCGCTGGACCGGCCTGGTCCTGTCGATGGGACTGCTGGCCGTGGCCCCGCTGGCCTGGGCGGTGGCCCCGCAGCCTGCGGCGACGCAAGCCCAGGGCGTCAACGGCTACGAACTGCCGTCGGCGGCGCTGCAGGCGGTGGTCGATGCACCGCGCGCGCCGTCGCTGTACCTGTCGCCACGCCGCGACGTGGCCGCGTTGATGCAGATGCCGTCGCTGCCGTCGATCCAGGTGGTGGCGCAGCCGGAACTGAAGCTGGCCGGCCTGCGCATCAACCCGCGCACGTTCTCCGACAGCCGCTTCAGCTTCGGCGAGAAGCTGTGGCTGATGAACGTGGCTGATGGCAAGGAACGGCCGATCGGCGGCCTGCCGGCCAAGCTGTCGATCGCCAGTGTGATGTGGTCGCCGGACCAGAAGTGGCTGGCCTTCAACCAGGTCGACGCCGCCAGCGGCGCCAACGAACTGTGGCTGGTGGACGTGGCCGGCGGCAGTGCCCGCCGCCTCGTTGCCGGCCTGAACACGGTGATCGGCAGCGGCTACCAGTGGCTGCCGGACAGCCGCGGGCTGGTGGTGTTCACCCGCCCGGCCAACCTCGGTGCGGCCCCGGCCGCCGACGGCATCCCGACCGGCCCCGCCGTACAGCAGACCCGCCAGGGCGATGGCGTGGTGTCGATCCGTACCTACCAGGACCTGCTGAAGAACGAAGCCGACGCGCGCCAGTTCGACTACTACGCCACCACCCAGCCGGTGGAAGTCAGCCTGGATGGCACCACCCGGGCGATCGGCGCGGCCGGCATCTTCATGGGCTTCTCGGTGTCGCCGGATGGCCGCTTCGTGCTGCGCCAACCGGTGCAGCGTCCGCATTCCTACGTGGTGCCGGTGAGCAGCTTCCCGCGCCGCATCGAAGTGATCGACCGTGCCAGCGGCAAGCTGGTGCACACCGTGGCGGTGCGACCGCTGGTGGAAGGCCTGCCGACCGGCAACGATGCCGAAGTGACCGGCGTGCGTGACATCGGCTGGCGTGGTGATGCCGAAGCGACCCTGGTCTGGGCCGAAGCGCAGGATGGTGGCGACCCGAACAAGGACGCCAAGGTGCGCGATGCGGTGCTGATGCAGGCCGCGCCGTTCGACACGCCGCCGGTGACGCTGGCCCAGCTTGGCAGCCGCCTGGCCGGCATCAGCTGGGGCCGCGGTGACCTGGCCCTGCTGACCGAATCGTGGTGGAAGACCCGCAAGACCAAGACCTGGCTGATCGCCCCGGACAATGCCAGCGCCGAACCGCGCCTGCTGTGGGACCGCGATGCGCAAGACCGCTATGCCGATCCGGGCCGGCCGCTGCTGGCCAGTGACGAGCGGGGCCGTTCGCTGCTGCAGACCAGCCCCGATGGCAGCAGCCTGTACCTGGCCGGTGCCGGTGCTTCGCCGGAAGGCGACCGTCCGTTCGTGGACCGCTTCGACATCGCCACGGGCAAGGCAACGCGCCTGTTCCACTCGCAGGCGCCGAGCTATTCGCTGCCGGCGGCATTGCTGGACAACCAGGGCAGTTCGCTGCTGCTGAGCCGCGAGAGCCCGGACGAGCCGGCCAACTTCTACGTGCAGTCGCTGGCCGATGCCGGTGCTGCGCCGCGTGCGCTGACCCACTTCGCGCATCCGCTGCCGCAGCTGAAGGGCGTGCAGAAGGAACAGATCCGCTACAAGCGCAAGGACGGCGTCGACCTGACCGCAACCCTGCTGCTGCCGCCGGGCTACGACCCGAAGCGCGACGGCCCGCGCCCCCTGCTGATGTGGGCCTACCCGGGTGAGTTCAAGAGCGCGGCCGCGGCCAGCCAGGTGACCGATTCGCCGTACCGCTTCAATGCGGTCAGCTACTGGGGCCCGCAGGCGTTCCTGGCCAAGGGGTATGTGGTGCTGGCCAGCCCGTCGATGCCGATCATCGGCGAGGGTGACAAGGAGCCGAACGACACCTACATCGAACAGCTGGTGGCCAACGCGCAGGCCGCCGTGGATGAAGTGGTGCGCCGTGGCGTGACCGACCGCGATCACATCGCCATTGGTGGCCATTCCTACGGTGCGTTCATGACCGCCAACCTGCTGGCGCATACGCGCCTGTTCAAGGCGGGCATCGCGCGCAGCGGCGCCTACAACCGCACGCTCACCCCGTTCGGCTTCCAGGCCGAGGAGCGCAACTACTGGCAGGCGCAGGACGTCTACCAGAAGATGGCGCCGTTCAACTACGCCGACAGGATCAAGGATCCGATCCTGTTCATCCACGGCGTGGACGACAACAACTCCGGCACGTTCCCGATCCAGAGCGAGCGCATGTTCGCGGCGGTGAAGGGCCTGGGCGGCACCGCGCGTCTGGTGATGCTGCCGAATGAGTCGCATGCCTACCGCGCACGCGAATCGATCATGACCATGCTGGCCGAAAGCGAGCGCTGGCTGGAGCAGACCATCGGCCCGGCTGGGCAGGGCAAGGCGAAGAAGAAGCGCTGACCGGACCCGGTAGTGCCGGCCGCTGGCCGGCAACCTCATGGAGCTACACAACCTGAGGTTGCCGGCCAGCGGCCGGCACTACCAGATGAAACCATTTTTGCATCGCAGCACGACGCCCGTTCTGGTTTAGGCTTGGGGTCTGGATCCGTTGACCGAGGCCTGTGCGTCGCCGATGAACGAGTACCGCAGCAGCATCGAGTTTGCTTCCCCCGATCTTCCGCTTCGCGATGACGTGCGCCGGCTCGGCGCACTGGTCGGTGACCTGCTGGTCGAGCAGGTATCGGCAGCCTTCCTCGACGATGTCGAAGACGTGCGCACCCGCGCCATCGCCCGGCGCGAGAACCAGGCGCCACTGTCGGAGCTGGCCGAAGGCCTGGCCGGGCGCACGCCGCAGCAGGCCGAGACCATGGTGCGGGCCTTCAGCACCTACTTCCAGGTGGTCAACATCGCCGAGCGCGTGCATCGCATCCGCCGTCGCCGTGACTACCAGCGTGCCGGTACCGCCGGGGCGCAGCCCGACGGCCTGCAGGATGCGCTGCAGCACCTGAAGGCGCAGGGCGTGGGCCTGGACGAGCTGGCGCAGTGGCTGCCCCGCATCGACATCGAGCCGGTGTTCACCGCGCACCCGACCGAGGCCGTGCGCCGCGCGCTGCTGGAGAAAGAGCAGCTGATGGTGGCCAGCCTGGTCGACAACCTCGACGGCCGGCGCACGCCGGGGGAAGCGGCCGCCGATGCCGCGCGCTTCCGCATGGCGCTGACCGCTTCGTGGCAGACCACCGATTCCTCGCCGGTGCGGCCCACCGTGGATGACGAGCGCGAGCACGTCGGTTTCTATCTGGTGCAGGTGCTGTACCGGGTGATCCCGGTGCTGTACGAATCGCTGCAGCAGGCGCTGCGCGATACCTACGGCGAGGAACTGCCGCTGCCACGCCTGCTGCGATTCGGCACCTGGGTGGGCGGTGACATGGACGGCAATCCGAACGTGGATGCCCACACCATCCGCAATACGCTGGATGCGCAGCGGCAGGCGGTACTCGGGCGCTACCAGAAGGAACTGCTGCAGCTGGCCAGCCTGCTCAGCCAGTCCACCGAGCGGGTGGGCGTGAGCGAGGCGCTGCAGGCGCGCGTGGCGCACTACCAGCAGCTGCTGCCGCAGGTGCAGTCGCGTCCGCGCCACGCCGACATGCCGTACCGCCTGCTCAACGACCGCATGCGCGCACGCCTGCAGGCCACGTTGGATGACGGCGAAGGCGCCTACGCCGGTCCTGACGAACTGATCGACGACCTGCAGCTGATCCTCGACAGCCTGCGCGCGAACCGCGGCGAACATGCCGGTGGCTTCGCCGTGCAGCGCCTGCTATGGCGGGTCAAGACGTTCGGCTACCACCTGGCGCGGTTGGACGTGCGCCAGGAATCGAGCGTGCACGCGCGCGCGCTGGCCACCGTGCTGGGCGGCGACGCAGCGTGGGACGGTCTGGATGCATTGGGTCGCGCGCGGCTGCTGGCGCCGCATGCCAGTGGTGACGCGCCGTTGCCGAAGGGCGACGACGAAGGCAACCGGCGACTGGATGCCGTGTTCGCCGCACTGGCCGATGCCCGTGCGCGCCATGGTGGCGATGCGCTGGGCAGCTACATCATTTCGATGGCGCATGACCGCAGCGATGTGCTGGCGGTACTGGCACTGGCACGCCGTGGCGGCCTGGTGGAAGAGGGCGGTTCGGTGCCGCTGGATATTGCGCCATTGTTCGAAACCGTGGACGACCTCAAGCGCGGCACCGCGACCCTGCGCGACCTGCTGGCCGACCCGGTGTACCGCGCACACCTGCACGCACGTGATGACGTGCAGATGGTGATGCTGGGCTATTCGGACAGCAGCAAGGACGGCGGCATCGCCGCTTCGCGGTGGGGCCTGCAGCGAGCGCAGGTGGAACTGCTGGAGGTGGCGGCCGAGGCCGGCATCCGCCTGACCTTCTTCCATGGCCGTGGTGGTTCGATCAGCCGCGGTGGCGGCAAGACCACGCACGCGGTGGATGCCTCGCCGCGCGGCAGCATCGATGGCCGCCTGCGGGTGACCGAGCAAGGCGAGGTGATCCATCGCAAGTACGGCATTCGTGCGCTGGCGCTGCGCTCGCTGGAACAGGCCACCGGTGCGGTGCTGCGCGCCAGCCTGCGGCCGCGCGCCGCCGAACCCCGCGAAGATGAGTGGCGCCCGGTGATGGACGCGGTGGCGTCTGCCAGCAGCGAGGTGTATCGCGCGTTCGTTGGCCAGGCCGGCTTCATGGACTACTTCCGCACCGCCACGCCGATCGACGTGATCGAGCGGATGACGCTGGGCTCGCGGCCATCGCGCCGGCTCGGCCAGGACGCTGCACTGGGCAACCTGCGTGCGATTCCGTGGGTGTTCGCCTGGAGCCAGGCACGCGCCGTGATTCCCGGCTGGTATGGCGTGGGCAGTGGCCTGCAAGCTGCGGTTGATGCCGGCCACGAACAGACCCTGCGCGACATGGCGCGAGACTGGCCGTTTTTCCGTACGTTCCTGGACGACATCGCGATGGTGTTGTCCAAGGGCGATATCACCATTGCCAAGCAGTTCTCGCTGTTGTCGGGCGACCTGCACGAGCGTTTCTTCCCGCAGGTGCAACGCGAACTGGAACTGACCCGGCACTGGCTGCTGGCGCTGATGGACCAAAAGACGCTGCTCGACCACGATGCGCGGCTGGCGCTGTCGATCCGCCTGCGCAATCCCTACGTCGATCCGATCAGCGTGCTGCAGGTGGACCTGTTGCAGCGATGGCGGGCCAGCGGGCGCGAGGATGACGAGTTGCTGCGCGCGCTGGTGGCCTGCGTGAACGGTGTTTCGCAGGGCGTGCAGAACACGGGTTGATCCGCATCCGCCGGGCATGGCCCGGCGCTATCTGCCTCGGTGGGTGCGGGGCTTGCCCCGCACGCCCTCATTCTTCCGGCGACGGCGGGTTCGACGCCAGCAGTTCCAGATGGCGCTGCTCCATTTCCTGGCGCAGCTGGCGGCGGATCAGTGCGGCTGCCTGGCGGCGCTTCTCGTCCGACGTGACCGGCTGCAGGGGCGGCACCGGTGTCGGCCGGCCTTCCTCATCCACGGCCACCATGGTGAAGAAGCAGCTGTTGGCGTGGCGCACGCTGCGCTTGAGGATGTCCTCGGCCACCACCTTGATGCCGATCTCCATCGACGAGGTGCCGGTATGGTTCACCGAGGCGAGGAAGGTAACCAGCTCGCCCACTGCGATCGGCTGGCGGAACATCACCTGGTCCACCGACAGGGTGACCACGTAGCTGCCGGCGTAACGGCTGGCGCAGGCGTAGGCGACCTGGTCGAGCAGGCGCAGGATGGCGCCGCCGTGGACCTTGCCGGAGAAATTGGCCATCTCCGGCGACATCAGCACGGTCATGGACAGCTGGTGGGTTTTCAGTTCGGTCGACATGCGGCGATTGTATCGGCAACCGGTAGTGCCGGCCGCTGGCCGGCAACCACGCGATTGTCTCCGGAGACCATGAAAAAGCCGGCCAGCGGTCGGCTCTACCAGAAAAGAGAAGGGCCGCTTGCGCGGCCCTTCGTGTTTCTTACTTCAGCTTCGCATCGGCGCGCAGGGCGGCGGCGCGGTCGGTCTTCTCCCAGGAGAAGGCCGTGGCGTTGACGGTCTCGCCTTCGCCGTTGAGGTAGCTGAACTCCTTCGGCTTGCGGCCGAAGTGGCCATAGGCCGCGGTCTGCTGGTACATCGGGTGCACCAGGTCCAGCATCTTGATGATGCCGTACGGGCGCAGGTCGAAGTGCTTGCGGATCAGCTTCTCGATCTTGTCGTCGCTGATCTTGCCGGTGCCGAAGGTGGTGACCGAGATCGAGGTCGGCTCAGCCACGCCGATGGCGTAGGAGACCTGCACTTCGCATCGGTCGGCCAGGCCAGCGGCAACCACGTTCTTGGCGACGTAGCGGGCCGCGTAGGCAGCCGAACGGTCGACCTTGGACGGGTCCTTGCCGGAGAACGCGCCACCACCGTGACGGGCCCAGCCGCCGTAGGTGTCGACGATGATCTTGCGGCCGGTCAGGCCGCAGTCGCCCACCGGGCCGCCGATCTCGAACTTGCCGGTCGGGTTGATGTGGAACTTGGTGCCCTTGTGCAGCCACTTGGCCGGCAGCACCGGCTTGATGATCTCTTCGCGGACGGCCTCGATGAGGTCCTTCTGCTTGATGCCCGGGGCGTGCTGGGTCGACAGGACCACGGCGTCGATGGCCGAGACCACGCCGTTTTCATAGCGCAGGGTGACCTGGCTCTTGGCGTCCGGACGCAGCCACGGCAGCGGCGAGTTCTTCTTCTTGCGGATCTTGGCCTGCTGCTCGACCAGGCGGTGCGACAGGTGGATCGCGGCCGGCATGTAGCTGTCGGTCTCGTTGGTGGCATAGCCGAACATCAGGCCCTGGTCGCCAGCGCCCATTTCTTCCGGCTTCTTGCGATCCACGCCCTGGGCGATGTGCGGCGACTGCTTGCCGATCAGGTTCAGCACGCCGCAGGTGGCGCCGTCGAAGCCGACGTCGGAGCTGTCGTAGCCGATGTCCGTGATGACCTTGCGGGTCAGCGCTTCCAGGTCGATCCAGGCGCTGGTGGTGATTTCACCGGCCACAATGGCAACACCGGTCTTGACCATGGTCTCGCAGGCCACGCGGGCGCGCTGGTCCTGGGTCAGGATCGCGTCCAGCACCGCATCGGAGATCTGGTCGGCAACCTTGTCCGGATGGCCTTCGGAGACCGACTCGGAGGTGAAGAGATAGCTGGACATCAGGCGTAATATCCCTTGATTCGGATGGAAAGATGGGCGCGAATGATACACGGGGTGCGCCGCCTGTGCATTGTGAACCTGTACCGGTTGCCGGTGGTTAAGCCCGCGTAGGCCCGGCAGGGGCCGTCCGGCCGGGATTGGGGCCCAGCCTCGAGGCCCAGTGTTCCACCAGCGTGACAACGCACCGGGCTGCTACCGGCCCCGACTGCGCGGGCCGGTAGCAGCCCGGCAGCGGCTGTTCGGCCGTCATCGTTCTGCCCCAAAACCGCCATCTGGCTGCCGCCTGCCGGGCGCAGGCTGTCGGCCAATCCGGCCGCCGGGCATGAGTGGATCTGCCATGCAGGAACTTGAACAGCGTCTCCAGCAACGCTTCCCCGATTGGTTCCATGGCCGTCGTGGCCAACTGGCGCGGCCGCTGCTGCGCAGCGTCGGTCGCTGGTCGCGGCTGGACCAGATCGAAGCCTTCCTGCAGCGCAGCTCAGGCCTGCGTGGCTTCGGTTTCGTCGCCGCCGGCCTGGAGTTCATCGACGGCCAGTACCAGGTGGACCCGGCCGCGCTGGCGAAGATCCCGGCCACCGGCCGCCTGCTGATCGTCGCCAACCACCCCTCCGGTGCCCTGGACGCGCTGGCCTTGCTGGACGCGGTCGGCCGCATCCGCCGCGACGTACGCATCGTGGCCAACGACCTGCTGGGGGCGATCGCGCCACTGCAGGACCTGCTGCTGCCGGTGCGCATCCTCGGTGGCAAGGCCCAGCGCGGCAGCCTGCATGCCGTCGAGGAGGCGTTGGCCGCCGAGCAGTGCGTGATCGTGTTCCCGGCCGGCGAGGTCTCGCGGCTGTCGCTGCGCGGCATCCGCGACGGCCGCTGGCAGCGCGGTTTCGTCCGCTTTGCCCGCGCGGCCGGTGCACCGGTGCTGCCGGTGCGGGTGGAGGCGCGCAACTCGGCACTGTTCTACGGCGCCTCGACCCTGTTCAAGCCGGCGGGCACCGCGCTGCTGGCGCGCGAGATGTTCACCCGTCGTGGCCGTCCGCTGCGGCTGAGCATCGGCGAGCCGATGCAGCTGGGCAAGGGCGGTGATCCGGGCGCCCAACTGCTGGCGGTACGCCGCGCGCTCTATGCGCTGGGCCGTAATGGGGCGGCGGGCGATGCCGCTGCTGTTGCGGGCCCCGAGCCGCTGGCGTCCCCGGTGCCACCTTCGCAGGTCGCCGCCGGCATCGCTGCCGCCACCCAGCTGGGCCAGACCGCCGACGGCAAGCAGATCCTGCTGGCGACCTGTACCGCCGATTCACCGCTGCTGCTGGAACTGGGCCGCCTGCGCGAGCTGACCTTCCGGCAGGTGGGCGAGGGCACCGGGCGCAGCCGTGACCTGGACGATTACGATCCGCAGTACGAGCACATCGTGATCTGGGACGCCGCCGCGCAGCGCATCGCCGGTGCCTACCGCATCATGCGCGGTGCGCAGGCCCTGGCCCGGCACGGCCTGTCCGGGCTCTACAGCGCGTCGCTGTTCCGCTATTCCGACGATGCCATCACCCACATTGCCGAAGGCCTGGAACTGGGTCGCAGCTTCGTGGTACCCGACTACTGGGGCAGCCGCAGCCTGGACTACCTGTGGCAGGGCATTGGTGCCTACCTGCAGTGCCGGCCGGGCATCCGCTACCTGTTCGGCGCAGTGTCGATCAGCGCGGCGCTGCCGCGTGATGCACGCGAGCAGCTGGTGGCGTACTACCAGCGCTACTTCAGCGGTACCGCGGGACTGGCCGAATCGAACCGCCCCTTCCAGTATTTCGCCGCACCGCCAAGTTTCGGCGAGCTGGATGCAGGTGCCGCGTTCGATGTGCTCAAGGCCAACCTGGCTGCACTGGGTACCGGCGTGCCGACGCTGTACCGCCAGTACACCGATCTGTGCGAACCCGGCGGCGCGCGTTTCCTCGCCTTCGGCGTCGACCCTGACTTCAGTGATTCGATCGACGGCCTGATCGAAGTGGACCTGTGCGCGATACGGCCAAACAAGCGCAAACGCTACCTGCGCGACGCGGGGACGCCGGCATGAGCACGCTGGCGAACCTGTCGCCACACCGGCGCGCAGTGTTCGTCTCCGACGTGCACCTGGGCTCACGTCATTGCCATGCCACCGAGCTGGCGCGGTTCCTCTCGCAGCTGCGCTGCGAACGGTTGTACCTGGTCGGCGACATCATCGACCTGTGGTGGATGGCGCATCGCCGCGCCAACTGGCGGCAGTCGCACAGCGAAGTCATCCAGGCCCTGCACGCGCTGCGCCGTGCAGGGACCGAGATCATCTACATTCCCGGCAACCACGACGCATCGTTGCGCCATGTATGTGGGCTGATGCTGCCTGCCATGCAGGTGCGCCGCCGCGCCATCCACGTGACCGCCGATGGCCGTCGGCTGCTGGTCGCGCACGGCGACGACTACGACGGCGTGACCCACTTCGGCGGCCTGCAGGAAAAGTTCGGCGACTGGCTGTACTACCGCATCCTGACCGGCAACCAGGCGCTGAACGCCGTGCGGCGCCGGCTGGGCATGCGCTACTGGTCGCTGTCGGAGTTCCTGAAGAAGCGCAGCGGCGCCGCCGAACGCTACATCGAGCGTTTCGTGCAGGCCGGGCTGGATGACGTGCGTCGGCGCGGCCTGGACGGCATCGTCTGCGGCCACATCCACCGCGCGGCGCTGGTCGAACGCGATGGTCTGGTCTACGCCAACGATGGCGACTGGGTGGAGAGCCTGACCGCACTGGCCGAAGACCATGATGGTGCGCTGCGCCTGCTTGATCACAACGGCCAGACCCTGGTGGAACTACCGGGCGCGCGGATCAAGCAAGCGGCCTGACCTACTCTTGTAGCGTCGAGCCATGCTCGACTGCTCTTCTCAGACTGCCCCCCGTACCGCAGTCGAGCATGGCTCGACGCTACAAAAAACGCGAGCGGCGCTCTTCAGCAGGTGTGCCATCGAGACGGCGTGCCCGCAAGCCGCTAGCATCGGCCAATGGATTCCCTGACCCAGATCGTGCTCGGTGGCGCCGTCGCCGCTGCCATCGCCCCGCCCGGCCATCGCCGTGCGGCCCTGCTGGCCGGTGCCGCGCTTGGCACCCTGCCGGACCTCGACGCCCTGTGGCTCGGCTTCACCGCCGCCGACCCGGTGGCGAACATGATCGAGCACCGCAGTTTCAGTCACTCGTTGCTGGTGCTGCCCTGGGTGGCTGCACTGATCTGGTGGTTGTTCAAGCGCTTCGGCAATGGCCGCGTCGCGCAGTCACCGGTGCGCTGGTTCTGGGCGATCCAGTTGGCACTGGTCACCCATCCCGTGCTGGATGCGTTCACTGTGTATGGCACGCAGTTGTGGTGGCCGCTGCGCCCACACCCGACCATGGGCTCCAGTGTCTTCATCATCGATCCGGGCTACACCGTGTGGCTGCTGCTGGGCTGCGTGCTGGCCTGGTTCGGTCGCGCCCGGCCCTGGGCGGGTAAGGTGCTGGGCATGGCCCTGCTGCTCAGCAGTGGCTATCTGGGTTGGGGGCTGATCGCCAAGGCGCAGGTCGACCGTGCCGCGCAGCAGGGCCTGGCCGCGATGGGCCTGGGTGATGCGCCGCGCTTCTCGGTGCCGATGCCGTTCAACACCCTGCTGTGGCGGGTGGTGGCGATGACGCCCAGCGGCTACGTGGTGGGCGACCGCTCGCTGGTGGCCGACCACGGGCCGATGCGGTTCGAAGGCCATGCGTCCAACGTGCAGGCCTTGCGCGAAGCGACGGCCATCCCGGCGGTGCAGCAGCTGCAGTGGTTCAACCGCGGCTTCATGCGTGCGCAGGTGGTTGACGGCCGGTTGGTGCTGAGTGACCTGCGCATGGGCCTGGAACCGGACTACACCTTCAATTTCGTCGTGGCCGAACAGGCTGATGGGCAGTGGCGGGCGATCACGCCCGAGCAGGTGCGGGTGGATTACAGCAGTCCTGCCGCCCGCGCTGACGCCGGTCGCCGGTTGGCCGCGATGTGGCAGCGGATCTGGCAGGAGCCGGCAGCCTCCGCGACGGGTGCCGCGCACCCGTAGATCCACGCCATGCGTGGATGGCGTAGGCATCGGCGAAGGCAGCCACGCATGGCGTGGCGCTACTGCCTCCATCGGCAGTGCAGTGTCGCACCCGTAGATCCACGCCATGCGTGGATGGCGTAGGCATCGGCGAAGGCAGCCACGCATGGCGTGGCGCTACTGCCTCCATCGGCAGCGCAGTGTCGCACCCGTAGATCCACGCCATGCGTGGATGGCGTGGGCATCGGCGAAGGCAGCCACGCATGGCGTGGCTCTACTGCCTCCATCGGCAGCGCAGTGTCGCACCCGTAGATCCACGCCATGCAGGGATGGCGTAGGCATCGGCGAAGGCAGCCACGCATGGCGTGGCGCTACTGCCTCCATCGGCAGCGCAGTGTCGCACCCGTAGATCCACGCCATGCGTGGATGGCGTGGGCATCGGCGAAGGCAGCCACGCATGGCGTGGCTCTACTGCCTCCATCGGCAGCGCAGTGTCGCACCCGTAGATCCACGCCATGCAGGGATGGCGGGGACATTGGCGAAAGCAGCCACGAATGGCGTGGCTCTACCGAATCAACACCGTACGGCTCAATACACCGTGGCGCGGCCCTGCACGAACGAATAGAAGAACACCGCGTTCGGGTCGTTCTGCACCAGGCGGAACTCGCGGCGCATGCCTTCCACGGTTTCCTCGTCCACCGAGCCGGCCTGCAGCAGCTGGTCGGCGGCTGACAGCAGCAGCTGCTCCCAGAACGCGATCATCGTCTTGCGACGGGCTGGTTCGCGGTTGTCCAGGTGGATGGTCTTGATCTCGGTATGCACGTCGCGGAAGCCGCCGGCCAGCAGCAGGTTGCCCAGCTTTGCGCCGACGAACGGGTCGCCCCCGTGGTCGTACTGGAAATCGTTGAAGGCCATCCAGTAGCGCCAGATATGCGGCGAATACGGGTCGAGCAGGAACGAGGCATTCATCACCTCGGTGATGTAGACCGGCGAACCCGGTGCCAGCACGCGGCGCACTTCGCTCAGCACCCGGGCAGGGGAGGGGACGTGCTCCAGCACCCAGCACAGGAACGCCGCGTCGAAGCTGCGCGCTTCGAACGGCAGCTCACCGGCGTCGGCCTGCTGCAGGGTGTAGCGGTCGCTGCACCACGGCGTGCGTGCCAGGTTCTCGCGCGCGGTGGCCAGCTGCGTTTCGCTCAGGTCCACGCCGGTGACGTGCAGCTCCGGGAAGCGGCGCAGCAGGATCTCGGTCTGCGCGCCGACGCCGCTGCCGACTTCCAGCAGGCGCCGCGCGCCGCTGTAGTCGATCTGGCCGAAGATGCTCGATTCCAGTAGCCGGGCCTGGGTCATCAGGCGCTGCTGTTCGGTGCCGGAGAATCCGTGCAGGTAGGTTGGGGAGGAGATCGGCGGGGTCATGGGGGCGGGCTCTTGTAGCGTCGAGCGTGCTCGACGGCTCCGGGAAATCAGTCGAGCAAGCTCGACGCTACGGTTTGAGGAATCGAGCAGGCTCGACTCGATGGCGTGGCAGTACGCTCAGGCAGCAGAGGGCAACGCCGGTTCCCCGGCGATCAGGCGGTCGAAGTACTCGGTGGTCAGTGCGATCTGGCTCTGCGGGTCTTCGGCGCGATTGACCACTGCGCGGAAGGCCGCGTTCTCCGGCCGGTCCTTGGCGTACCAGCCCAGGTGCTTGCGCGCGATGCGCACCCCCTGCGGCTCGCCATAGAACGCATGCAGCGCATGCAGGTGGCCAAGCAGGATGTCGCGCACTTCCGCCAGCGACGGCGGCGGCAGTTCCTCGCCGGTGGCCAGGTAGTGCGCCACCTCGCGGAAGATCCACGGCCGGCCCTGCGCGGAGCGACCGATCATCACTGCATCCACGCCGGTTTCCTTCAGGACGTACGCGGCCTTCTGCGGCGAGTCGATGTCACCGTTGGCGATCACCGGGATGCGCAGCGCCGCCTTGATCTCGCCGATGGTGCCGTACTCGGCTTGGCCGGTGTAATGCTGGTCGCGGGTGCGCCCATGCACGGCCAGCGCAGCGATGCCGCTGGCCTCGGCGATGCGGGCGATCACCGGGCCATTGCGGTGGTCGCAATCCCAACCGGTGCGGATCTTCAGCGTGACCGGCACGTCCACCGCGTTGACCACGGCTTCGAGGATGCGCGCCACCAGCTGTTCGTCGCGCATCAGTGCCGAGCCGGCCCAGGCGTTGCACACCTTCTTGGCCGGGCAGCCCATGTTGATGTCGATGATCTGCGCGCCGTGGTCCACGTTGTAGCGCGCGGCCTCCGCCAGCTGCTGCGGCTCGGTGCCGGCGATCTGCACGCTGATCGGTGCCGGTTCGCCCTCATGGTCCATGCGATGGATCGACTTGCGCGTGTTCCAGAAGCGCGGGTCGCTGATGGTCATTTCCGAGGCGGCCAGTCCCGCACCCAGCCGTTTGCACAGCAGGCGGAAGGGCTTGTCGGTGACGCCGGCCATGGGCGCCAGCACGACGTTGGGGGCAATGGTGTACGGGCCGATCTGCATGCGCCCATTGTAGGGCGCGGGCGGCGGTACGGCCGTGTCGGGCACGGTCCGGTTCAGGCCGATCGGCACCGACCTCATGCCGTACCGGCATCAGCAGATGCTTGACGGTTGCTTCCGCCGCCCCCAGGGGCGGGCGATGGTGGGCGGCTACCCCAGGCTCTGCCAGGCCTGGCGGGTCCCCACGGCGAAGGCCAGCCCCAGGCCCAGGCAGACCAGCGAACTGGCCGCCCAGAAGCGTACGCCGTTGTAGCCGGGGCGGAACAGCGCCAGGCCGAAGCCCATTGCCGCGCGCAGCAGCAGCAAGGCAGCGATGGCGGGCAGGACCAGGCGGCTGGCCGGCAGCGGTGAATGCCAACCCGCGGCGGCCAGTGCATACAGGGTCCAGGCCACCAGCACGGCCGTGATGCCGGCGGTCATCAGCGGCGGCCACCAATGCCCGGCCTGTGCCAGCTGGACCATGCGCGGGCCGGCACCGAAGTACCCGTACCAGGGGGCACCAAAAGCGATGCAGCCGATATGCAGCAGGGCCGCGATGGCACTGCCGGCGGCCGCGACCAGCAACCAGGGGAATCCGTCCATGTCCTGCCCGTGCAAGGAAGCTGCGCGGATGGTGGGCGAGGGGCAGGGTATGGGCAATGCGACCGGCAGTCGCAGCCGCTGGGAACTGGCCAAAAGAAAGGCCCGGGTGCCTGCACATCCGGGCCCTCTCATCCACGCATGGCGTGAATCTACTTTGCTTCGGAATCGGCCGGGGTGAAGCGCGGCATTGCCGCAGCGGCGCCTTCCTTCTCGGTCGAACGGCCGGCGAACTGGTTGGCGAAGCGCACGTGGCGGGCGAACGGGGCGTCGGCCACCTGTGCCAGCGATGCGGCCAGCGCACCGTTGAAGGCATCACCGGCACCGGTGGTGTCGATCGCCTGCACCTGTTCGGCACCCACGCGGTAGTACGGCTGGGTATCGCCGCGCAGGTTCTCGTCGGCATGCGACACGAACACGCCCACCGAACCCAGGGTCACCACCACGGTACCGTTGCCGACCAGCTTGCGGCACAGCGCGTGCAGGCTGGCGCCATCCAGCGCGGCGACGTCGTTGGCTTCCACGCGCTCGCCGACATGGCGGCCGAGCAGGGCGGCGAACTCGGTCTCGTTCGGGGTGATCACATCGGCCAGCTTGAGCAGGCCGATGGTCGAGGGTGCGTCGGCCGGTGCGGTGTTGAGCACCGTGGTGACACCGGCTTCGCGGGCCGTGGCCAGCGCCGCTTCGATGGTCGGTACCGGCGATTCCAGCTGCACCAGCACCACCTTGGCGGCCGTCAGCAGGGCCTGCTGCTGTTGCAGGAAGTCGGTGCTCAGCGCGGCATTGGCGCCCGGGCCGATCACGATGGTGTTGCGGCCACGGGCATCGACGTAGATGCCTGCGGTGCCGGTCGGCTCGCTGCTGGCCTCGGCGATCAGCGCGAAGCCATCCTGTGCGGCCAGTTCGCGCGCGGTGGCGCCACCGGCGTCATCGCCCAACGCGCACACGAAGTGGGTGTCGGCGCCGGCGCGGCAGGCGGCCACGGCCTGGTTGAAGCCCTTGCCACCGGGGCCGGTGCTGTAGCGGCCGGCAATGGTCGCACCCGGTGCCGGCAGCGACTCGCACCGCCACACGTGATCGACATTGAAGGAACCGACGACAACGACACTGCTGCTCATAGGGAATCTTTTCTCAACCAAGGGTTCAACTGAAGTGCGTCAGCACGCCGGCGATGGTCGCCGTCATGAAGGTGGCAATGGTACCGCCCAGCACCGCGCGCAGGCCGAACTTGGCCAGATCGTGGCGACGTTCCGGAGCCAGGCCGCCGATGCCGCCGATCTGGATCGCGATCGAGCTGAAGTTGGCAAAGCCGCACAGCGCGTAGGTGGCGATCAGGCGACCCTCTTCGGACAGGCTCACGCCGGCCACCTGGCCGTTCACGATCTGCGACAGCTCGGTGTAGGCCACGAACTCGTTGATCACGACCTTCTGGCCGATCAGCGAGCCGACGGTGGTGGCATCAGCCCACGGGGTGCCGATCACCCAGGCAATCGGGGCCAGCACGTAACCGAAGATGGTCGACAGGTTGGTCGGCTTGCCGATGGCGGCGGCCAGGCCGGTCACATCGCCGATCCAGGTCAGCGGTGCATTCAGCAGCGCGATCAGGGCGATGAAGGCCAGCAGCATCGCGCCGATGTTCAGCGCCAGCTTCAGGCCGTCACCGGCACCGGCGGCGGCCGCGTCGATGATGTTGCTGGAGGTCTTCTCCACTTCCATCTTCACGGTGCCGCGGGTCAGCGGGGTGCCGGTTTCCGGGATCAGCAGCTTGGCCACGACCAGGGTGGCCGGTGCGGCCATGATGCTCGCCGCCAGCAGGTGCTTGGCGTAGAAGGCCTGCTGCGCCGGGTCGCCACCGCCGAGCATGCCCACGTAGGCCGCCAGCACGCCACCGGCGATGTGGGCCATGCCGCCGATCATCATGGTCAGCAGCTCGGACTGGGTCATCTTGGCGATGTACGGGCGCACGGTCAGCGGCGCCTCGGTCTGGCCGATGAAGACGCTGGCGCAGACGCTGGTGGTTTCCGCGCCGGACACGCGCATCACCTTGGTGATCGACCATGCCATCACGCGCACGATCGCCTGCATGACGTTGAGGTGGTACATCACCCCCATCAGCGCCGAGAAGAAGATGATGGTCGGCAGCACCTGGAAGGCGAAGATGAAGCCGTAGTTCTTGGTGTCCATCAACGAGCCGAAGATGAAGCCCGAACCTTCGTTGACGAAGCTGAGAACCTTGACGAAGCCCTTGCCCAGCGCATCGAACACGTCGCGGCCGCCCGGCACCAGGATCACCAGCGCCGCGAACGCGATCTGCAGGGTGATACCGGTGGCAACCAGCTTCCAGTCAACCGCGCGCTTGTTGTTGGAAAACAACCAGGTGATGCCGATCAGCACCGCCAACCCGAACAGGCCGAAGCCGATCCTGCCCAAACCTTCGACCATGTGAGTGACTCCCCTGGGGCGTCGCGAAAAACGGGAAGCCTAGTGCAGGGCAGGGGCCGGGGCAAGAAAAAGCAGCGTGCGCGCACCCATCGGTACCGATCAGGCCAGCAACGGCAAGGGCTTGCGGCCGGCGGCGGCAGGTAGAATGGGGCTCGATCCCGGCCCGGATGCGGGCCCGCAGCAGGAGATTTGCATGCAATACCGTCGCCTGGGCTCCACCGGCCTGCCGATTTCCGCCCTGTCCTTCGGCGCCTGGGTGACCTTCGGTGACCAGATCCCGCGCGACGAGGCCCGCAACCTGGTGGCTGCCGCCTGGGACCATGGCGTCAACTTCTTCGACAACGCCGAGGGCTATGCCAACGGCCGCGCCGAACAGGTGATGGGCGATGTGATCGCCGACCTGCGCCTGCCGCGCGATGGCATCTGCGTCTCCAGCAAGGTGTTCTTCGGCAGCGCCAAGGACCCGCGGCCGACCCAGCGCGGCCTGTCGCGCAAGCATGTGACCGACGCCTGCCACGCTGCGCTCAAGCGCCTGCGGGTGGATTACCTGGACCTTTATTACTGCCATCGCCCGGATCCGGACGCGCCGATCGCCGAGACCGTGCATGCCATGGATACCCTGGTGCGGCAGGGCAAGATCCTCTACTGGGGGACCTCGGAGTGGTCGGCGGTGCAGATCCAGCAGGCGCTGGACATCGCCGAGGCGCGCAACCTGCAGGGCCCGTCGATGGAACAGCCGCAGTACAACCTGCTGCACCGCGAACGGGTCGAGGTCGAGTACGCGCCGCTGTATGCCGGTGCCGGCCTGGGCACCACCATCTTCTCGCCGCTGGCCTCGGGCCTGCTGAGCGGCAAGTACGACCAGGGCATTCCGGCCGACGCGCGGCTGGGCCGCGAGGGCATGGAATGGCTGCAGGCGCTGGTGCTGGGTGACGACACCGAGGCCCGCCTGGCCCGAGTGCGCCGTTTCAGCGAACTGGCGCGCGCACTGGGGTACCCCCCGGCCACGCTGGCCATCGCCTGGTGCCTGCGCAACCCGAACGTCTCCAGCGTGATCCTGGGCGCCAGTCGGGTCAGCCAGTTGCTGCAGAACCTGCAGGCGCTGGACGTGCTGGAGCAGGTCGACGCCGCCGGCTGGGCGCAGGTCGAAGCCGTCTTCGCCTGACAACCCTTTGTAGCGTCGAGCCGTGCTCGGCGCTACAAAGGCACCGTGCCCACCATTTGATTGATGATATCTATCGAATTCGCGGATTCGATCATTAATCTCATCAATGAAATTGAGAATGGTTGTTGATTGTCAACTGAGAATCATTATCATTTAACTCGTCCCTCGCACGAGTCCAGATGCTCATGAATGCTCAACCTGTACTGCTGCGCCCCGAAACGCTGACCCTCCGCGATCGTCCGGTCCGTGTCGTTCCGCCGGAAGAGGTCATCGACAGCGAAGCCCTGCTCAAGGGCCGTCGTGAAATCCTGATCCAGCACGGCGACCGCTTCTACCGCCTGCGGCACACCAGCAACGACAAGCTGATCCTGACCAAGTAATCGCGGCCTGGTCGCCCGCCCCCCTCCCTCCTGCCGGCTGCGCCGACAGGGTGGGCGACCCGTCCGCTCCCGCTCTCTCCCCCTCGGTCTACCGCGTACACCCTCCGGGTGTGCCGGTAACCGGGGGTTCCCCTGCCTGACCGAACGAACCCGATGACCCGCCAAACCGCCCTTTGCCTTGCCGTCTGGATGGCCCTGCCGCTGTCCGCCCACGCTGCTGCCGCGGCCACCGCCGCACCCGACGCGCGCGAATTCGACCGCGTGCAGGTCACTGCCACCCGTACCGAGCGGGCGGTGAGCGATGTGGCGGCCACCGTGGACGTCATCGACCGCGAGCAGATGGACCGGCACCTGGTGCAGGACATCAAGGATCTGCTGCGCTACGAGCCGGGCCTGTCGGTCAGCCGCAGCGCCGCGCGCTTCGGCCTCGGCAGCATCCGCATCCGTGGCCTGGACGGCAACCGCGTGCGTGTGCAGACCGATGGCATCGCCATGCCGACCAGCTTCAACATCGGCTCGTTCTCCAACGCCAACCGCAACTTCACCGATCTGGACACGCTCAAGCGCGTGGAGATCGTGCGCGGCCCGGCCAGCTCGCTGTACGGGTCCGATGCGCTCGGTGGTGTGGTCGCCTTCGTCACCAAGGATCCGGCCGATTACCTGAAGGATGGCAAGGACAGCTACGTCGGCCTGAAGTTCGGCTACGACGGTGAGTGGAAGGGCCTGCTCGGTGGCGTGACCAGCGCGTTCGGCGGCGAACACTGGAGTGGCATGGTCAACATCAACCATCGCCAGGGCCAGGAAACCGACAACAAGGGCGACGTGCGCAGCCTCGACAACACCCGCACCGCGCCCAACCCGC
The DNA here is from genome assembly GCF_056480025.1 of Stenotrophomonas sp. 109824_Sma. Taxonomy (NCBI): domain Bacteria; kingdom Pseudomonadati; phylum Pseudomonadota; class Gammaproteobacteria; order Lysobacterales; family Lysobacteraceae; genus Stenotrophomonas; species Stenotrophomonas sp. 109824_Sma. The sequence goes on from NZ_CM151078.1 coordinate 794,335, forward strand.
AGGACCGCGATGGCCGCAGTGGCCTGGCCAAGCTGGTCTATGCACCCAGCGAGGACCAGCGCTTCCGGCTGACCGTGGAAGGCAACGAAGACAACACCGATACCAACGTGCTGTCCTCGATCGACCGCACCACCACCACCGGCATGAAGGCGCGCGACACGCAGAACCGCACCCGCGTGTCGTTCGCCCATGAAATGGATGCGCTGGACAAGGGCTTCGCCGACAGCCTGCATTGGCAGCTGTATACCCAGCACAGTGAAACCACCCAGATCACCGATGAGGACCGCGCCAACCGCAGTCGCCGCCACCGCGAGTTCAACTTCGACCAGCGCGTGTACGGCCTGCAGGCGCAGTTCAACAAAGCGTTCAGTACCGGCAGCGTCGAACACGCGCTGACCTACGGCTTCGAGGGCGCGCGCACCGAGATCCGCCAGAAGCGCGACGGCTACCAGGTGCTGGCCAATGGCCAGACCAGCACCACCATCCTGCCCGACGCCTTCCCGGTCCGCGATTTCCCGATCAGCAAGACCACCGAGCTGGGCCTGTACGCACAGGATGAAATGCGCATGGCCAACGGCAAGCTGTCGCTGGTGCCGGGCGTGCGCGTGGACCGCTACGAACTGAAGCCGGAGGTGGACAGCATCTTTGCCGAAGACAATCCCGGTGTTGCGGTGGCCAAGCTGACCAAGACCAGCGTGTCGCCGAAGCTGGGCATGGTCTATCGATTCACCGACGAATGGTCGCTGTTCGCGGGCTACTCGCATGGCTTCCGCTCGCCGCCGTACAACGACGTCAACCTGGGCTTCACCAACTTCGCCTTCGGTTACACCGCCATTCCCAATCCGGACCTGAAGCCGGAAACCAGTGACGGCATGGAACTGGGCCTGCGCTTCCTGTCGCCGGCGGCCTACGTCAGCCTCAGCGGCTACTACAACGAGTACAAGGACTTCATCGAGTCGCAGTCGCTGGTCGGTACCAACGCACAGGGCCTGATGGTGTTCCAGTCGCGCAACATCGCCGATGCGCGCATCTACGGTGCCGAGATGAAGGCCGGCGTCGACTTCGGCCAGATCAGCCCGGCGCTGCAGGGTTGGGCGCTGCGCAGTTCGGTGGCGTGGTCGCGCGGCGACAACAAGACCGAAGACACGCCGCTGGATTCGGTCGACCCGCTGCGTGGCACCGTCGGCCTGATGTACGACACCGATACCTGGGGCGTCGAACTGGCCGGTACCTTCGTCAAGCGCAAGGACCGCGTCACCGCGGCCACGGTGTACCGTCCGGCCGGCTACGGCGTGGCCGACCTGATGGCGCACTGGAACTTCGCCCCGGGCGCGACCTTCAACGTCGGCGTGTTCAACCTGGGCGACAAGCGCTACATCGACTGGTCCAACGTGGGTTCGACGCTGTCGCCGACCAGCCGCGTGCTGGACCGCTATACCAGCCCGGGCCGCACCCTCTCCGCAAGCCTTGCCGTTTCCTGGTGACCTCATGAGCCGAGCCTTGTCCGCACGCAGGAACGACGCCATCGCCGCGCAGGGCAGCGCGGCCTGGCCGACGCCGGCACAGCTGGCCACGCTCGGCACCGTGTTGTGCCTGTACCGCGCCGACGGCAACGAGCTCGGTGGCTGGCGCCAGGCAGTACGCGTGCATGCCTGCCAGGGCGTGGACAGCGAGGGCGTGCGCGAAAGCCTGTGTTTCCTTGATGCCCGCGGCCGTTGTGTGTGGCGCCTGTACCTGCTGCCCGACAGCGATTTCCTGGCCTGGGACCGGCTGGTCGCGGCGTTGCCGCCGGGCCCGGAACATGACAGCGATGGCAGTGTCGGCGAACGCCTGTGGCGGCGCCTGGCCGGGCACCTCGGCGGCCAGCGCTGGCGCCTGTGCACGCTGCGCCTGCATGCCGCCGACGATGGCCGCACCCTCGCTGCGAGCCTGTCGACGTTGTCCTCGCTGGGCGCAGCCACTGCGCGTCGCATCGCGCGGCTGGAAGGCGCCGAGGGCGAGCTGGCCATCGACGACTGCTGCTGCGCCGACGCCGCGCGTCGCCCGGCGCCGCGGGTTCCCGGCGACCTGCCGCTGATCCGGCTGTGACCCTTTCCTGATGGAACGCCTGTCGGCCACGGACGGCCTCTCACTACATCTGCAACCCCGAAGGAAGACCCCGATGAAGTTCCAGACAGCCAGCGTCATGCTGCTGCTCGCCGCCAGCGGCGTGGCCAGCGCGCAGCCCTCCGACATCGCCCGCGACCACGACAGCATCCTCGCCATGCAGGGCGAGTACACCGTCGATTTCGCCTTCGACGAGACCGTGCTGCTCAAGCCCGGCTACGAGCGTGCGCCGGCGATGCGCAGCGGCGGCAACGAGCTGGTCATCGTGGTCGAGGACACCCCCAGGCGCATCGTGCTGCAGCACCTGCTGCTGGACGAGAAGAGCGGCCACATCACCAAGCACTGGCGCCAGGACTGGGTCTACGAAGCGCCGAACCGCTTCGAGTTCAGTGCCGACCAGACCTGGCAGGTGCGCAGCATCCCGGCAGCCGTGAACAAGGGCGCCTGGACCCAGTGCGTGTACGAAGTGAGCGATGCACCGCGCTACTGCGGCACCGGCACCTGGACCTACACCAACAACGTGCCGACCTGGACCAGCGACCTCAGCTGGCGCCCATTGCCGCGTCGTGAATACACCAAGCGCAGCGACTACAACGCGCTGGCCGTGGTCAACCGCCACACGCTCACGCCCAATGGCTGGACCCACGAGCAGTTCAACACCAAGGTGCAGCGTAACGCCGACGGCAGCCAGGTGGAGATCGCCCGCGAGTTCGGCTTCAACGACTACGTGAAGACCACCGAGATCGACTTCACTCCGGCCCGCGACTACTGGAAGGCCACCGCCGGTTACTGGGCCAAGGTGCGCCAGCGCTGGGACGGCTTCCTCGGCCAGGCCCCGGGCGTGCACCTGAAGACCAAGCTCGACGGCATGGCGATGATCATCCCGCTGTTCACCCAGGCTGAAGAGATCCAGTCCGGCAAGAAGGTGAAGGACAAGCAGATCGACGAGGTGTTCGCCAAGTACGTTGAGAAGGCGCCGAAGGAAGGCTGATCGCCACGGCGCCGGTGGGTGCCGGGTTTGCCCGGCACCGCATCCACGCATGGCGTGGATCTACTGACCTTTGCCTCGCACTCAGGACGCCGGTCCACCCAGCGTGGTCAGGTCCAGTCCGGCGTCCTGGAACCTACGCAGGGTGGCCTGCAGGCTCGCCTCGTCATCGCGCGTACGGACGCCCATGATGGCGTCGCTGCAGCGCGCGCGGTCCGTGCTGCACGCCTGCGGGTCGGGCAGCAGCAGCGCGGTCTGCGCGACCAGGATCGCCATGTGCGCCACTTCCTTTCTCGGCGTTGGTTGCCCCCGGTAGAAGCGGTCGAACTCCGCGCGCAGGTCGGCCAGCACCTCGGCATCACCACGCGCGTGCGCTGCATCGGCCGGAACCAGATAGGTCTGGCGGCCCTCATGGAAGGCGCGCACCTCATCGGCCAGTACCGTTTCCAGCACGAAGGCCTGCACCGGGTCCAGGACATGGCCCACCGCAGTACGGGCACATGCGGGCAGCATCGCCAACACCAGCGGCACGCCGACGAGAAGCGCGCGCAGGCAGAAGCCGTGTCTCATTGCTATTCCTTGAACATCAGAAACGCCGCCACCACGATCAGCCCGAACGCGGCGTAGTGGTTCCACTTCAGCGGCTGGCCCAGGTAGAACGCGGAGAACACCGCGAACACCAGCAGCGTGATCACCTCCTGCATGCCCTTCAGCTGCGGCGCCGAATACACCGCGCTGCCCAGCCGGTTGCCGGGCACCTGCAGGCAGTACTCGAAGAAGGCGATGCCCCAGCTGACCAGGATGACCATCATCAGCGGCGCGCTTTTGTACTTCAGGTGGCCGTACCAGGCGAAGGTCATGAAGATGTTGCTGCCGAGCAGCAGCAACACCGGGTAGAGGTAAGCGGCGAACGACGTGCCGGGCATCCGGGCGATCTCGTGGGGTGGGGCGCGCAGCATAGCGCCGGCCCCACCCCGTGCGTGTCACGGCCGCGTCAGGCTTCGCGCAGTGCCAGTGCCGGCGGCGTATGCAGGATCGTCCGCGTGCCCCACCAGCCGGCCAGCAGGCTCAACCCGATGCCGGCCACGCCGCCCATCAGCAGGCCCGGCCACGGCGGCAGCAACGGCAGCTCGAACACTTTCTGCGAGACCGCCACGCCGATAGCCGCGGCGGCGCCCACCGCCAGCAACGCCGCCAGCGTGCCCAGCGCGCCGAACTCCACCAGCACCGCGCCGCGCAGCTGGCGACGGGTCGCGCCCAGCGTGCGCAGCACCGCGCTGTCGTAGCGGCGTTCGCCGGCCGTGGCCTGCAGCGCGGCCAGCAGCACCAGCACGCCGGCCAGCAGACTGAACACCATCACCAGCTGCACTGCCTGCGCCACCCGTTCCATCACATCGCGCACCTGCGAGATCACTGCGTCCACGTCCAGCAGCGACAGGTTCGGCTGCGCGCGTACCAGCTCGCCCAGTCCGGCCGCCTTGCCGGCCGGCAGATGGAACGCCGACAACAGGTTGTGCGGGGTGTCGCCCACCGCATTCGGGTTCAGCAGCACGAAGAAGTTCGGCCGGAAGGTGTTCCAGTCGGCCTTGCGCACGCTGGTCACGGTGAATTCGCGTTCCTGCTCGCCCACTGCAATGCTGATGCGGTCGCCCGGGTACACGCCGTAGCGCTTGGCCCAGCCGATTTCCACCGACGCCTCTGCCGCGGTGCTGTCGGCCTTCCAGAAGGTGCCGTTGACCAGCGTGTTGGCCGGCGGGAAGGTGCTGCGCCAGCTGAAGTTCAACGGCCGGTTCTCGTCATCGTCGTCGCGCTGGGCCTCGCTGGACGCCGGCTGCCCGTTCTGTTCCGGCGAGCGGTCCACGCGCAGCGGCGGCTTGCCGTTGATCGCGATCAGGCGGCCGGTGGCCATCGGTTCGATGCTGGCGTCGCTGGCGCCCAGTCCACGCAGCGTGGCCAGCACGCTGTCGCGCTGCTCGGGCTGGATGTTGATCAGGAAGTAGTTGGGGGTATCCGCGGGCAGGCGCTCGCGCCACTGCTGCAGCAGGCCGGGGCCGGTCACTGCCAGCAACAACAGCGCGCACAACGACAGTGACAGCCCGACCAGCTGCATCACCGCCAGCAGCCGGCGCCGGGTCAGCGCGGCCAGGCCCAGCCGCCAGTTGCCATGCAGGCGGTGCTGCAGGCCGCGCAGCAGTTGCAGCAGCACGAAGCCGGCCCCACCGGCTGCCACCGCCAGTGCGGCCAGGCCGCCCAGCACCCACAGTGCCAGTTTCAGGTCGCCGGTGACCTGCACCGCCAGCAGCAGGCTGGCGGCCAACGCCGCCACATAGGCCAGCAACGAGGCTGGCGGCAGCGCGGCGAAGGAACGGTTGAGCACGCGCATTGGCGGCACCCCGCGCAGGCGCAGCAGCGGCGGCAGGCCGAAGCCGAACAGCAGCAACAGGCCGATGCCGGCGCCGGTCAGCGCCGGCATCGCTTCCGGCAGCGGCAGCCGCTGCGGTACCAGGCTGCCCAGCACCTGCACCAGACCTTCCTGCGCGGCCATGCCCAGGCCGATGCCGAGCGCACAGGCCGGTACCGCCAGCATCAGCAGCTGCAGCGCCAGGCCCAGCAGGATGTCGCGCTGGCGCGCGCCGAGGCAGCGCAGGATCGCCACCTGGTCGATGCGGCGCAGTGCGAAGCGGTTGGCCGCCAGCGCCGTGGCCACACCGGCCAGCAGCACGGCCAGCAGTGCACTCAGGCCGAGGAAGCGCCCGGCCAGGTCGAAGGCTTGGCGCACGCCACGCTGGGTGTCGTCCACGCTCAGCAGGCGCAGGCCTTTCACCTGCGGCAGCAGCCACTGGCGCAGCGCCGCGATCGGCTCCGCCGCGCCAGCGAACATCAGCCGGTAGTTGATGCGGCTGCCGGGCCCGAGCAGTCCCGTGCCTTCCACATCAGCGCGATTGACCAGCAGGGTCGGCGAGAGCGTCAGCAGGTCGCCACCGCTGTCCGGCTCGGCTTCGATGATGCCGGCGATACGCAGCGTGCCGGCGCCGAATTCGAGGTCATCGCCGGCCTTCAGCCCCAGCCCCTGCAGCAGGCGTGGGTCGGCGTAGGCCTGGCCCTTGGGCGGCATGCCGGCATCGGCGATCAGTGCACCGCCGGGCGTGGCCCGTACCCGCAGCGTGCCACGCAGCGGATAGCCCGCCTGCACGGCCTTGATGCTGGCCATCTGGCTGGCATCGCCGTTGAACAGCACGCTGCCGAAACTGGCGATGCGGGTGTAGGCCAGTCCACGCCTCTGTGCCTCTTCGGCGAATGCCTGCGGCGGGTCGTCGCGGCCGGCGATGCCGAGGTCGCCGCCAAGCATTTCCGCTGCACTGCCGGTCAGCGCCAGGTTGACCCGGTTCACCAGCGTGCCCACCGCGGTCATCACCGCCACGCCCAGCACCAGCGCGGCGAACACGGTCAGCAGGTCGCCGGCCAGGGCCTCGCGGCGCAGCGCGCGCCACGCGTGGCGCAGCACGTTCATGCCTGTGCCCCACGCTCGACCGGCAACAGGCGGCCGTCGTCGATGCGGTGGATGTACTGGCAGCGCTGGGCCAGGCGCAGGTCGTGGGTGACCAGCACCAGGGTGGTGCCGCTGCCGGCATTGAGCTCGAACAGCAGGTCGCTGATGTGCTGGCCGGTGGCGTGGTCCAGCGAGCCGGTCGGTTCGTCGGCGAACAGGATGCGCGGGCGGGTGACGAAGGCACGTGCCAACGCCACGCGCTGCTGCTCGCCGCCGGACAGCTGGCGCGGGTAGTGGCGGGCACGATGGGCCAGGCCGACCTGCGCCAGCACCTCGTCCACCCGCACGCGGTCCTCGCGCCCGGCCAGTTCCAGCGGCAGTGCGACGTTCTCGGCGGCGGTCAGTGCCGGCAGCAGGTGGAAGCTCTGGAACACGAAGCCGACTTCGCGCGCGCGCAGCTGCGCACGCGCCTCTTCATCGAGATCGCCCAGATCCTGGCCGGACAGCGCGATGCGGCCGCGGCTGGGCAGGTCCAGCCCGGCCAGCAGGCCGAGCAGGGTGGTCTTGCCGGAACCGGAGGCGCCGACGATGGCCGCGCTGGTCCCTTCATGGACGGTCAGGGTGATGTTGTCCAGTATGTGGACTTCACCCTCCGGGCCCTGCACGGATTTGCCGACCTGGTCGACGGCGATGGCGACGGACGCGCTGCGGGGGGACAGGCTGTCGATGAGGAGACTCCAATGCGCAAGACGGGATGGAGCCGGCGAGCCGGCGCGATGATGGTGCTGCTGCTAGGGTTCCTGCTGCTGCCCGGGCTGGCCTGTGCCAAAGGTCCGGCCGGCACCGTGCTGGTGCTCGGCGACAGCCTCAGTGCTGCCCACAATATCCCTGCCGACGCCGGCTGGGTCAGCCTGCTGCAGCAGCGGGTCAGGCAGCAGTCGAAAACCCCGGCGCGGATCGTCAATGCCAGCATGAGCGGGGAAACCACCGCCGGCGCGCTGACCCGCCTGCCGGGCCTGCTGGCGAAGGAAAAGCCGACCGTGGTGGTGATCGCGCTGGGCGGCAATGACGCGCTGCGCGGGCTGACCCCGGCGCAGGTGCAGGGCAACCTTGAAAAAATGGTGCAGGCCAGCCAGAAGGCCGGTGCCAAGGTGCTGCTGCTGGGCATCGACGTACCGCCCAACTATGGGCCGGCCTATCGCCAGCGCCTGGCGGCGGCCTACAAGGCGCTGGCCACGCAGTACAAGGTGCCGCTGCTGCCGTTCCTGCTGGAGGGCGTGGCCCTGCAGCCGGGCATGATGCAGGCCGATGGCCTGCACCCCACGGCACAGGCGCAGCCGAAGGTGCTGGACAACGTCTGGCCGCTGCTCAGGCCGCTGCTCTGAACCATTTGATTTCCTCTTGACGGAACTTCACATCACGTCCACCGTCGATCCGGCATGTTTCACAAAGCTGAAGTTAGAGGGAATCACATGCGTCAGACGAAGGAGACTTCCGGCTTGGTGCTGGTGGTCGAAGACAACCGCAACATCTCCGAGATGATCGGGGAATACCTGGAAGGTCGCGGCTTCGAAGTCGACTATGCACAGGACGGCCTGGATGGCTACCGCCTCGCGGCGGAAAACAGCTATGACGTCGTGGTGCTCGATCTCATGTTGCCGCGCCTGGATGGCATCGAAGTATGCCGTCGCCTGCGCAACGATGCGCGCAAGTCCACACCGGTGCTGATGCTCACGGCACGCGACACCCTGGACGACAAGCTCACCGGGCTGGGTTTCGGCGCCGATGACTACCTGACCAAGCCGTTCGCGATCCAGGAGCTGGAAGCCCGCCTGCGCGCGCTGATCCGTCGCGAACGTCGCCAGGTCGGTTCGGAGGTGCTGAAGGTGGCCGACCTGGTGCTCGACCCGGTCAGCATGCGGGCGACCCGTGCCGGCACCGAGCTGCAGCTGTCGCCGATCGGCCTGCGCCTGCTGACCATCCTGATGCGCGAATCGCCGCGCGTGGTCACCCGCCAGGAGATCGAACGCGAGATCTGGGGCAATGGCCTGCCGGATTCGGACACCCTGCGCAGCCATCTGTACAACCTGCGCAAGATCATCGACAAGCCGTTCGACCGTCCGCTGCTGCACACCGTGCAGAGCGCCGGCTACCGCATTGCCGATATCGCCCAGCCGATGGCCTGATCGAGGCCCGTGCCGGTGCAGCTGCAGGCCCGGCCGGGCAACGGCCATGCACGGAGCAGGGGATGACCGGCCGGCGTTGCCGCCGGTCATCGTCCGTGCACGACTACGGCGCAGTGCGCTGCCTATAATCGCAGCGCTCTGACCGGGACCCCGCAATGCCGCACGGCCTGCCGCGCAAGATCCGTATCGCCTTCATCCTGCAGGCAGTTCTGGCCAGCCTGGGCATCCTGCTCGGTGCCTGGCTGGTCTCGCTGGTGATCAAGCACAGCCTGGTCGGCGCGGCCCTGCGCGAGGAAGCGGCGTACTACTGGACGCTGCACGAGGCCTCGCCGGTGCAGCCGCCACCCAACACCCAGAACATCCGCGGCTACCTGCTGGAAAGCGGGCAGTCGGCGCTGTCGTTGCCGGCCAACCTGCGCAACCTGGAACCCGGTTTCCACGAACTGCCCAAGGATGACCAGCTGGTGCTGGTCGATGTGCGCCCGGCCGGCCGCCTGTACCTGGTATTCCTGCGATCGCGCGCGGAAATGCTGGCCTTCTGGTTCGGCATCGTGCCGGTGCTGCTGACCTTGCTGGCGGTGTATGGCGCCAGCTGGGTCACCTACCGGGCCTCCAAGCGCCTGGTGTCGCCGGTGAACTGGCTGGCGCGGCGCGTCTCGCGCTGGGACCCTGGCCACCCGGAGGCGGCCGACCTGGAGCCGAACAAGCTGCCCGCGGACATGCAGGGCGAGACCCGGCAGCTGGCGGCCGCGCTGCATTCGCTGGCCAACCGGGTCAGCGCGCATGTGGCCCGCGAGCGCAACTTCACCCGTGATGCGAGCCACGAGCTGCGCACGCCGTTGACCGTCATCCGCGTGGCCAGCGACATGGCCCTGGGCGATGAAACCCTGCAGCCGCGCCTGCGCCGCAGCCTGCAGCGCATCCAGCGTGCCGGCCGTGACATGGAGGCGGTGATCGATGCGTTCCTGATCCTGGCCCGCGAGGCCGACGTCGAACCGCAGATCGAGCTGTTCGACGTCAACGACATCGTCCGCTACGAGGTGGACAACGCCAACGAGCTGCTGGGCAATCGGCCGGTATCTGTGCACCTGCACAGCGAGGGCCCGGTGCAGCTGCACGCGCCGCCGCGGGTGCTGCAGGTGGTGGTCAGCAACCTGGTGCGCAACGCCTGCAGCTACACCGACGAAGGGCGTATCGACGTGTACGTGCTCAATGACCGGGTGGTGGTGCGCGACACCGGCATCGGCATGTCCGCCGAGGCGCTGTCGCGCGCGTTCGAGCCGTTCTACCGCGCTGAGCCAAGCCGCCCGCAGGGCACCGGCCTGGGCCTGTCGATCGTACGTCGGCTGTGCGACCGCTTCGGCTGGAAAGTCAGCCTGGCCAGCGAGCCGGGCAAGGGCACCGAAGCCACGGTGATCTTCCGGTAGTGGGCTTTGGCCGGGCTGCGCCCGGCACCCGCCGAGGCAACATCAACATCAAAAGCGGGCATTCCGAGGAGTGGCGGGGCGGCGTGGGTGTGCAGGACACGCCGTAAACCCATCCATGGGGGCTCGATGGCGCCATCCATGGCGCCAACGGTCCTGCACACCCACACCGCCCCGCCTTCGACAGTTCCCCGCGATCCGCAGTGGATCCATGCCATGCGTGGATGAATTCAGTAGATCCACGCCATGCGTGGATAGTGTTGCGGCAGCGCCGGGCCATGCCCGGCGCACGTCCGCCTCAGTTGCAGTTGACCTTCGGCGCCAACGCCCTGGTCCAGATCGCATACCCGGCCGGGGTCATGTGCAGCATGTCCTCGCGGAACAGCGTCGCGTCGGGCTGTCCATCGGCGCCGAGCATCGGCGTGTAGATGTCGGTGAAGCCGGTATTGGGCAGCTTGGCCAGCGCGGCCTTGATCAGGGTGTTGGCTTCGTTGATCGCCGGCAGCAGGTGCGCGCGCGACGGGCTCGGCTTGATCGACAGGTACTCTACCTTGGTCTTCGGCAGGTCGCGATGCACGCGCTGCACGAAGGCGACCACGTCGTCGCGCACCTGCACGGCGCTGCGGCCGCTGTTGAGATCGTTGTCGCCGGCGTAGAAGAACACCTTGCACGGCGCATAGGGCACCACGATGCGGTCGGCGTACCAGGTGCTGTCGCGCACTTCCGAACCGCCGAAGCCGCGGTTGAACACCGGTTGGCCGGGGAAGTCGGTGGCCAGGCTCTCCCAGAAGCGGATCGAGGAGCTGCCGATGAACTCGATGCCACCACGCGGCGGCGGGTTGGCTTGGTCGGCGCTGGCGAAGCGGGCCATGTCGCCGGCCCAGGCCACGTTGGACACCTGTTCGGGCACCTGCGGCGGCTTGGCCGGGCTCAGGGCCTGGGCCAGCGGTGCGGCAGTCAGCAGGCCCAGCATCAGCAGGCAGGTACGGCGACGGGACATCAGGCGCTCCAGCAGGCAAGGGGGCCTCCATCATAGGAGCACAGCCCAGCCCGGTGCTTGCCCCTGGCAGGCCGTTCAGCGGGCCGGCGCGGGGTGCGGTTGGCGGCCTTGTGGCAAAATGGCGGCCATCTGCCTATTCCTGTGCACCCATGATTCCCTGCCGTGCGTCTGAGCGGTCGCTGCGCCGCGCCCCTGTTGCTGGATGTTCCACCCGTGGCTGATCAGTTCGGCCACATGCCCCGCGGCCCGCGCCGCATCTTCCAGGCCGCCCGCTGGTCCTGGCAGGGCCTGCGCGCCGCCTGGCTGCACGAGTCCTCGTTCCGGCTGGAGGTGTACCTGCTGGTGATGCTGACTCCGGTCGCGATCTGGCTGGGCCAGACCCCGGTCGAACGCGCGCTGCTGATCGGCTCGATGCTGCTGGTGCTGGCGATGGAGCTGGCCAACTCGGCCATCGAAGCGGTGATCGAACGCTACGGCAGCGAGATTCACGAGCTGGCCGGCCGCGCCAAGGACATGGGCTCGGCGGCGGTGTTCGTGCTGATGATGAACGTGCTGCTGTGCTGGGCGCTGGTCGTGGTTCCGCACGCGCTGGCCGGCAACTACGGCTGAAACCCCATTCCCCCACTGCCTTGAAGAGTTTCCATGTCCTTTGAGTTCCTCGCCGACCCCAATGCCTGGGTGACCCTGTTCACGCTCAGCGCGCTGGAAATCGTGCTCGGCATCGACAACCTGGTGTTCATTTCCATCGCGGTCAGCAAGCTGCCGGAAGAGCGTCGCCCGTTCGCCCGCAAGCTCGGCATCGCGGTGGCCTGCATCACCCGCATCGGCCTGCTGGTGTCGTTGGCCTACCTGGCGCACATGGCAGCCAACCTGTTCACCGTGGCCGGCATGGGCATCTCCATCCGCGATCTGGTGCTGATCGTCGGCGGCCTGTTCCTGATCATCAAGGGCTGCATGGAGATCAAGGAACTGATCAGCGGTGGCGAGGACGAAGATCCCAGCACCACCAAGGCCTCGGCCGTGTTCGGCTATGTGATCGCCCAGATCGCGGTGATCGACATCGTGTTCTCGCTGGACTCGGTGATCACCGCTGTCGGCATCGCCGACCACATCCCGGTGATGGTGGCCGCCATCCTGCTGTCGGTGCTGGTGATGCTGCTGGCCGCCAACCCGCTGGGCCGCTTCATCGACGCCAACCCGACCGTGAAGATGCTGGCCCTGGCCTTCATCCTGATGATCGGTGCGGTGCTGATCCTGGACGGCCTGGACGTGCACGTGCCCAAGCCCTACATCTACGCCGCGATGGGCTTCTCGGTGCTGGTGGAATGGCTGAACCTGCTGATGCGCCGCCGCGCCCGCGAACACAACGTGCCGGGCGCCGGCAACTGGTAAGCGCGCCACTGGCACGTGTGTCACCCAGAACCCCCGGCCTGGCCGGGGGTTCTGCGTTGTGGGGGCCCGGTTCTACAACGGCACTGCGGTTTTTGCACTTGCAGCGGGGTTCCGGCCTCCACTTGTGAATCAGGATCAACAGTGTTTTCCCGGGGCGAGGCTTAATCCGGTGTGGCAAAGCGCGCAGGCTACGCACTCCCGATTCCCGCCCCCCAGGAAACCTCCATGAATTCCAGAGCCGCCTTGCTGGCGCTTGCCGTCGGCGCCTTCGCCATCGGAACCACCGAGTTTGCCCCGATGGGCCTGCTGCCGGTCATCGCCGACGGCGTGGGTGTCGGCATTCCCACCGCCGGCATGCTGATCACCGCCTACGCCGTGGGCGTGATGCTGGGCGCACCGGTGATGACCCTGCTGATGGGCCGTTTCGGCAAGCGCACCGCGCTGATGCTGCTGATGTCGATCTTCGTGGTCGGCAACCTGTTGTCGGCGCTGGCCCCGAACTACGGGCTGCTGTTGCTGTCGCGCCTGGTCACCAGCCTCAACCACGGTGCCTTCTTCGGCATCGGTGCGGTGGTCGCCGCCAGCCTGGTGCCGAAGGAAAAGCAGGCCGCGGCCGTGGCCACCATGTTCATGGGCCTGACCATCGCCAACATCGGCGGTGTACCGCTGGCCACCTGGGTGGGCCAGCAGCTCGGCTGGCGCCTGTCCTTCGCCGGCACGGCGGTGCTGGGCCTGGTCGCGATCACCGCGCTGGGCTTTGCGCTGCCGGCGTCCGCACCGGGGCCGCGCCCGGACGTGCGCCGCGAACTGAAGGCGATCCTGCAGCCGCCGGTGCTGCTGGCGATGGCCACCACCGTGCTCGGCGCCGGTGCCATGTTCACCCTTTACACCTACGTAGCGCCGGTGCTGACCGAACTGACCGGTGCCTCCAACGGCTTCATCGCGATGTCGCTGGCACTGATCGGTATCGGCTTCACCCTCGGCAACGGCATCGGTGGGCGCATGGCCGACTGGTCGCTGGATGGCGCCACCCGCATCCTGCTGGCCGTCCTGGCGGTGCTGATGTTCGTGCTGCCGCTGGCCTTCATGAGCCACGCCACCGCTGCCCTCGGTGTGCTGCTGTTCGGCGCGGCGACCTTCGCCCTCGTACCGCCGCTGCAGATCCGGGTGATGCAGGCGGCCAGCGAGGCGCCGGGCCTGGCATCGTCGATCAACGTCGGTGCGTTCAACCTGGGCAATGCCGTGGGTGCGGCGCTGGGCGGTGCGGTGATCAGCTCGGGCCTGGGCTATGCCGCGATTCCGGTAGCCGGTGGCCTGCTGGCGGCCTCGGGGTTGCTGCTGGCGTGGCTGGGGCGTCCTCGTACTGCGGTGGCCGAAGCCTGCTGAGTGATGTGGGGTTCCGGCAGGGCTTGCAGCCCTGCACCCGCTGAGGCCACTGCAACAGCAAGAGCGTGCATTCCGTGGGATGGCGGGGTGGGTCAGTTTGCGGGGGACGCCGCAAGTACGTCCATGTAGGCTCGGTCGCGCCATCCATGGCGCTCACGCCCCCGCAAACTGACCCACCCCGCCTTCGACAGTTTCCCGCAGTCTGCCGGAACGGCGTCCTGCTCCGGTAGGTGTCGACCTTGGTCGACACAAATGCCTGAAGAACCGGCTTTTGCTTTTGATTTTTCTTTTGATCTTCCCGCGGTGCGCAGGAAATTGTCCGTGGCCGGGCGGGTGGGCGTGGCGGGGGTATCCGCGCCATGGATGGCGCGGCTAAGCCTCCACGGACGAATTCACGGCGTCCCCCGCCATGCCCACCCGCCCGGACTACCCAGGCGATCCATGAGCACGCCCCACCGCGGAGGGGGCGGCGCCCGATGGCCGGTCTTTCACCCGAACCATGGCATGCTCGGCGCCAAGCCCACCCGGAACCTCCGCCATGCGCCTGTTCACCCGCGTCCTGCCCCTGATGCTGTTGGCCTCCCTGCTGTCCGGCTGCGGCTACAACGCCATCCAGCAGAAGGATGAAGCGGTCAAGGCCAGCTGGTCGGAGGTCATCAACCAGTACAAGCGCCGCGCCGATCTGGTGCCCAACCTGGTGCAGACCGTGAAGGGCTTCGCCAGCCAGGAAGAGCGCGTGCTGACCGAAGTCACCAACGCCCGTTCGCGTGTCGGCCAGATCAACGTCAACGCCGACGACGAAGCCTCGCTCAAGCAGTTCCAGCAGGCCCAGGGTGAACTCGGCAGCGCGCTGTCGCGGCTGCTGGTGGTCAGCGAGAACTATCCGCAGCTGAAGTCCGACCAGAACTTCCGCGACCTGCAGGCGCAGCTGGAAGGCACCGAGAACCGCGTCACCGTCGCGCGCGGCCGCTACATCCAGCAGGTGCAGGACTACAACACCTACATCCGCTCGTTCCCGCAGGTGATCACCGCCAAGATCTTCGGCTACAAGACCAAGCCGAACTTCACCGTGGACAACGAAGCGCAGATCTCCAACGCGCCGGCGGTCGATTTCGGCAACGCGCCGCAGCAGCCGGCACCGCAGCCGGGCCACTGACCGATGCGCCTGGCCACTGCGCTGCTGGCCCTGCTGCTGTGGCTGCCGCTGGCGTCGCAGGCGCAGCAGCTGGCGCCGATTCCGGCGCTGGATTCGCCGGTGGTCGATACCTCCGGCACGCTGGACGCCACGCAGAAGCAGGCGCTGGTGCAGCAGGCGACTGACCTGCAGCAGCGCAAGGGCAGCCAGCTGCAGGTGTTGGTGGTGCCGACCACCCAGCCGGAGGACATCGCGCAGTACACCACGCGGGTCTTCGACCAATGGCAGATCGGCCGCAAGGGCGTGGATGACGGCGTGCTGCTGGTGGTGGCCAAGGATGACCGGCGCGTGCGCATCGAGCCGGGCTATGGTCTTGAAGGCGCCATCCCCGATGCCATCGCCAACCGGGTCATCCAGGAATACCTGGTCCCACGCTTCCGCAGTGGCGACTACGCCGGCGGCATCACCGATGCCACAGCGGTGCTGGTCAAGCTGATCGATGGCGAAACGCTGCCGGCACCGGTCAGCGGCCATCGCGGGCGGGAGCCTGGCGGTGGCGGCGACAGCTGGTTCCTGGCGTTGTTCATCGGTGTGTTCGCCGGCAGCATCCTGCGCGGTGTGTTCTCGCGCGTGCCGCGTCCGCTGCGTGGCCTGCTCGGCGGCGCCGGTGCAGCGCTGCTGGCCTTCGTGTTCACCTCCACCGTCCTGGCCAGTGGTGTGGCCGGCATCGTGGGCCTGATCGTGGCGATGCTCTCCGGCCATCCGGGCCGTTTTGCCGGTGGCGGCGGCTGGGGCGGCGGCAGCTGGGGCGGGGGAGGCGGTTTCGGCGGCGGCGGTGGATTCGGTGGTGGTGGCGGCTGGGGCGGCGGTGGTGGCCGTTCCGGCGGCGGCGGTGCTTCGGGAGGCTGGTGATGATCCAACGACTGTGTCGCCACGTGTTTTCGCCATCGGTGCGGCGCGCGTTCCCACC
Organism: Stenotrophomonas sp. 109824_Sma; assembly: GCF_056480025.1. Classification (NCBI taxonomy): domain Bacteria; kingdom Pseudomonadati; phylum Pseudomonadota; class Gammaproteobacteria; order Lysobacterales; family Lysobacteraceae; genus Stenotrophomonas; species Stenotrophomonas sp. 109824_Sma. Next base: position 810,412 of record NZ_CM151078.1, read on the forward strand.
CGCCACGCTGCAGGCGATCACCGAGGCCATCGCGGCCGGTGAGCAGCGCCACGGCGGGCAGGTGATGTTCGCGGTGGAAGCGGACCTGCCGCTGGGTGCGCTGTGGCACAGGGTGACCCCGCGCCAGGCCGCCGAGCATGCCTTTGCGCGCCTGCGCACCTGGGATACCACCCACAACAACGGTGTACTGATCTACCTGCTGCTGGCCGACCACGCGATCGAGATCGTCGCCGACCGTGGCCTGCAGGGCCGGGTCAGCCAGGCGCAGTGGCAGCGGGTCTGCACCCACCTGCGCGAGGGGCTGCGCGGGCCGAACCCGGTCGAGGCGCTGCGTGGCGCCATTGAGGAAGTCTCGACCCTGGTGGAGGGGCACTTTCCGGCCTCGATGCGGTCAGACGATGACGGCCTGCCCAACACGCCCCAGCTCCTTGGTTGAGCCGGGGCCGCACTGGCCCGAGAATAGGCGTTCAACCGCAAGGCACCTTCCATGATCTATTTCCACGACATCGACCCCATCGCCCTCTTGCTGGGGCCGATCAAGGTGCATTGGTACGGCATCATGTACCTGCTCGGCTTCACTGCGGCCTGGCTGCTGGGCCGCAAGCGCATCGCCGACGGGCGCCTGCCGGGCGTCGATGCCAACGGCTTCTCCGACCTGCTGTTCTACGCCATGCTCGGCGTGGTGCTGGGCGGGCGCATCGGCTACATGCTGTTCTACGCGCTGGGCGATTTCCTGCACAACCCGCTGCTGCTGTTCAAGGTGTGGGATGGCGGCATGAGCTTCCACGGCGGCCTGCTGGGCGTGCTCGGTGCCTGCTGGTGGTGGTCGCGCAAGCACAAGCTGCACTTCTTCGACACCATGGATTTCATGGCGCCGCTGGTGCCGCTGGGCCTGGGCTTCGGCCGTATCGGCAACTTCATCGGTGCCGAGCTGTGGGGCAAGTACACCGACGGTACCTGGGGCGTGGTGTTCCCGTCCGGCCTGCCGGCCCCACTGAACCAGCTCGACCACGCAACGCTGCAGGCGCAGTTCGCGACCGGCGCGCTGAATCAGTTCGCTCGCCATCCCTCCCAGCTGTATGAGGCGTTCCTGGAAGGCCTGGTGATGTTCGTGGTGCTGTGGACGGTGTCGGCCAAGCCGCGTCATCGCTATCTGGTCGGTGGCCTGTTCGCACTGATGTACGGCCTGTTCCGCTTCGCCGTCGAGTTCGTGCGCATGCCCGACAACGGCGTCTACGTGGCCTTCGACTGGCTGACCCGTGGCCAGATCCTCAGCCTGCCGCTGATCGCCTTCGGCCTGGTGCTGCTGGTGATGTCGCGCCGCGCGCCGGTACTGCAGCCGCAGCTGCCGGTGGCTGCCGAGGGCAAGGCATGAAGCCCTACCTGGACCTGCTCTCGCACGTGCTGGAACACGGTGCGGAGAAGAGCGATCGCACCGGTACCGGCACCCGCAGTGTGTTCGGCTGGCAGATGCGCTTCGACCTCAACGAAGGCTTCCCGCTGGTCACCACCAAGAAGCTGCACCTGCGCTCGATCATCCACGAGCTGCTGTGGTTCCTGAAGGGCGACACCAACATCGGCTACCTGAAGGACAACCAGGTGCGGATCTGGGACGAGTGGGCCGACGAGAACGGCGACCTCGGCCCGGTCTACGGCAAGCAGTGGCGCAGCTGGGCCACTGCCGACGGCGGCGAGATCGACCAGATGCAGTGGCTGGTGGACGAGATCAAGCGCAATCCTGATTCGCGCCGGCTGGTGGTCAGCGCCTGGAACGTGGGCGAGCTTTCGCAGATGGCGCTGATGCCGTGCCACAACCTGTTCCAGTTCTACGTGGTGGACGGCAAGCTCAGCTGCCAGCTGTACCAGCGCAGCGGCGACATCTTCCTCGGCGTGCCGTTCAACATCGCCAGCTACGCGCTGCTGACCCATATGGTGGCGCAGGCCACCGGCCTGGGCGTGGGCGACTTCGTGCATACGCTGGGTGACGCGCACCTGTACTCGAACCACTTCGAGCAGGCCCGCGAGCAGCTGTCGCGTGAGCCGCGCGCGCTGCCGAAGCTGTGGTTGAACCCGGAGGTGACGGACCTGTTCGGCTTCCAGTTCGACGACATCCGCATCGACGGCTACGACCCGCACCCCGCCATCAAGGCGCCGGTGGCGGTGTGAGCGCAATGAAGCTCTCGATGATCGTGGCGCTGGACCGCAACCGCGGCATCGGCCAGGGCAATGCCATGCCCTGGCACCTGCCGGATGATTTCAAGCACTTCAAGGCGCTGACCCTCGGCAAGCCGATCCTGATGGGGCGCAAGACCGCCGAATCGATCGGCCGCGTGCTGCCGGGGCGGACCAACCTGGTGCTGACCCGCAGCGGCCAGGTGCCGTTCGAGGGCATGCGCGCGGTGGCGTCGCTGGACGAGGCGAAGGCGATTGCCGAAGGCGAGGGCACCAGCGAGCTGTGCATCATCGGCGGCGGCGAGATCTTCCGCCAGCTGCTCGACCAGGCCAGTGACCTGTACCTGACCTGGGTGGATGCCGAAGTGCCCGCCGACACGCATTTCCCCGAAGTGGATGCGCAGGACTGGCAGGAAGTGAGCAGCGAGCCGCACCCGGCCGACGAACGCCACGCTTACGCGTTCCGCTTCGTGCACTACGTGCGCCGCTGATCGCAACGCACCTGTAGAGCCGAGCCATGCTCGGCTGCTTTCCGCGGACACATCCCATAGCCGAGCATGGCCCGGCTCTACAGGATTGCCTACGGCATCCGGTAATGCCCGATGATCGCGTGCTGGAACAGCAGGTTCTCTTCGCGGGTGCCGCGCGCGATGTTGTGCAGTACCAGCGGCGTGCCATCGGCCAGCTGCCGGTCGGAGACGATGCCCACGTGCAGCAGGCCGTTGCCGTTGAGCTTCCAGGCAACGATGTCACCGGCTGCGTAGTCGGTGGCGAGGGCGGTGATCGGTTGCTGCCAGCCCTGCCGTTCGAACCAGCGCATCAGGTTCGGTACGCGACGATGATCGATGTTGCGATCCGGTCGTGACAGGCCCCAGATCGCCGGATAGGCACTGAAGTTGCCGCGCATGTCCTCGTGCACGCGTGCCTGCAGGTCCAGGCCTTGGCTGCGCAGGGCGCGCACCACCACGTCGGTGCACACGCCGCGATCCAGTGGCACATCACCGCCGGGATAGGCCAGCACCTGGTAGGCGGGATCGTAACGGGTGGTGACGCCGATCTGCGCGCGTGCTGCGGCCACCAGTGGCGGCGAAGGGGCCTGCGGCTGCGTCGGCGCATGTGCAGCACTATCCGCAGCCGTGGGAGCAGGCGGCGAGCCGGGCTGGCAGCCGCTGGCCAGGGCCAGCGGCAGCAGCAGCACCGTCCATGGTGCCCAGCTGCGCCGCGTCATGCCTGCGGCGGGGTGCTGTTGTTGTTGCCGCCACCCGTGCCGCCGCCACCACGACGGCGACGACGGCGTGGGCCACGGTTGCCCGGGTTGGCAGCGGCGGCGTTGCCGCCGCCCTGTTCCTTGCCCTGCGCCGCAGTGGCGAGGCGCTCGTGCGCCGGTCGCGCCGGCGGGCGGGCGTTGGGCACCGGTGCCGGTACATCGCGGCCCGGCACCTGCACCACGCGCAGTTCGTCGGTATCGAGCTGGATCGCGGTCAGCTTGCCGCCCCACACCGCGCCGGTGTCGATGGCGTGCACGCCCTGGGTGATGGTCAGGCCCAGCGCCGACCAATGGCCGCAGACGACCTTGAGGTCGCGCTCGACCCGGCCCGGCACTTCGAACCAGGGATACAGCCCCTGTTCCTGCGTGCCCGGCGTGCCCTTGTCCTCGATGCCGATGCGCCCCCGCGGGGTGCAGTAGCGCATGCGGGTGAGCACGTTGATGATCGCGCGCGAGCGGTCGTAGCCGGACAGGTTCGGGGCCCAGCTCGGCTTGTCGCCGTACATGTTGCGGAACAGCTTGCGGTAGCCGGCGCCGTGCAGCTGCACCTCGACCTCGGCGGCATGCTTCTCGGCCATCTGCGTGGTCCACTTCGGCGCCAGGCCGGCGTGCACCATCATCCAGCCCAGCTCGCGGTCCACGTGCACCAGCTTCTGCAGGCGCAGCCAGTCCAGAAGTTCGTCGCGGTCCTCGGCCTGCACGATGCGCAGCAGGTCCGGGTTGACCTTGCGCTGTTCCTCTTCGGTGCGTGCACCGACGGCCAGCAGCGAAAGATCATGGTTGCCCAGCACCACCACGCTGTGCTCGCGCAGCGAATGCACCAGCCGCAGCGTTTCCAGCGACTGGCCGCCGCGATTGACCAGGTCGCCACAGAACCACAGGGTGTCCTGCGCCGGGTCGAAGCGGATCTTCTCCAGCAATCGCTGGGTGACGTCATAGCAGCCCTGCAGGTCGCCGATCGCCCACACACTCATCGTTCGGCCTCCGTGTCAGTGCAGGGTACGCGGGACGGCCAGCACGAACGGTGCGACCGGCGCGGCAAATTCGGTGCCATCGTCGGCGACCATGTCGTAGTGCCCCTGCATGGTCCCGTGATCGGTCCCCAGCATGACACCGGACGTGTAACGGAAGTCTTCACCGGGGCGCAGCCGCGGCTGCTCGCCGATCACCCCGTCGCCATCGACATGCTCGACACGGCCATTGGCATCGGTGATGCGCCAGTGGCGTGCGACCAGGCGCGCCGCGACCCGCCCCTGGTTGTGGATGCGGATCGTGTAGGCGAACGCAAAGCGACCGTCTTCCGGGGCGGATTGATCGTCGAGGAAGCGCGGCGCGACTTCGACGGAGATGGCATAAACGTCAGCGTCTTCCATACCAGCAGTGTAATCAGGAGGCATTGGCCAAGGCGATGAATTCGGCCACGTCCAGCTGTTCGGCGCGGGCATCGGGACGCACGCCGGCGGCGATGAACTGCTCGGCGGACACCACGTTGTTCAGGGCATTGCGCAGGGTCTTGCGGCGCTGCCCGAAGGCGGCCTTGACCACGTCGGCAAAGCGCTTGTGGTCGTTGATGTTGATCGAGGCCGGGTCACGCGGCACCAGCCGCACCACGGCCGAATCGACCTTCGGCGGCGGCCGGAACGCGCCCGGCGGCACCACGAACAGCGAGGTCACCTGGCAGTAGGCCTGCAGCATCACGCTGAGGCGGCCATACACCTTGCTGCCGGGCCCGGCGGCCATGCGGTCGACCACTTCCTTCTGCAGCATGAAGTGCATGTCGCGGATGACCGCAGCATGCTCCAGCGCATGGAACAGGATCGGCGAGGAGATGTTGTAGGGCAGGTTGCCGACCAGGCGTATCGGCTGGCCGGCGGCCAGCTCGGTGAAGTCCACGCGCAGCACGTCGCGGTGGACGATGGTCAGCTCGCCCAGCGGCTCGGCGGCGGCGGTCAGCGGCGCGATCAGGTCGCGGTCGAACTCGATCACCGTCAGCTTCGGGTGCACGCGCAGCAGCGGTAGCGTGATCGCGCCCTGGCCGGGGCCGATCTCGACCAGGCGGTCGCCGTCTTTCGGATTGACCGCCATCACGATCTTGTCGATGTAGTGGCGGTCGGCCAGGAAATGCTGGCCAAGCTGCTTCTTGGCCGGTGCGGTGAACACCGGGCCGGAGGGGGAATGCGGGGAATTCATGCGCCCAGTGTACGTTGCCGCGCAAGCTGCGCACACAGCGTCGTTGCCGCCTGCAGGCTGGAGGGATCGGCGATGCCGCGGCCGGCCAGGTCCAGCGCGGTGCCATGGTCCACCGCCACGCGCGGGTAGGGCAGGCCCAGGGTCAGGTTCACCGCCTGTTCGAAGCCGGAATACTTCAGTACCGGCAGGCCCTGGTCGTGGTACATCGCCAGCACGGTGTCGAAGCCGGCCAGCTTGGCGGGCAGGAAGGCGGTATCGGCCGGCAGCGGCCCGACCAGGTCCATGCCCTCCGCGCGCAGGCGCTGCAGCAGCGGGATGACCAGATCCAGTTCTTCGCGGCCCAGGTGGCCGTCTTCGCCGGCGTGCGGGTTCAGGCCGAGCACGGCGATGCGCGGCGCAGCCAGGCCGAACTCACGGCGCAGTGCGGCATGCACGGTGCGCAGCGTGTGCTCCAGGCCGGGTGCGGTGATCGCATCGGCCACCTCGCGCAGCGGCAGGTGGGTGGTGGCCAGGGCCACGCGCACGATGTGGTTGGCCAGCATCATCACCACCTTCACCCCGGCCTGGTCGGCCAGCAGTTCAGTGGTGCCGCTGTAGGCGATGCCGCCTTCGTTGATGACCGCCTTGTGCACCGGGCCGGTCACCACGCCGTGCAGTTCGCCGGACAGGCAGGCCTGGCCGGCGCCGAGCAGGGCACCGATGACCGCGCCGGCATTGGCCGGATCGGCCTGGCCGAAGCGGCTGGGCGCGGCGTTGCGGACGGCACGCAGGCGCAGATCGCCGGGGACGCGTGCTTCGGCGTCCTCGGGCAGCAGTTGCAGGGGCAGGTTCAGCGCGGCCGCGGCCGCGTGCAGGGTGTCCGGGTCGGCGAAGGCCAGCAACCGGCAATCTTCACGCGGCTGCTGGACGAGGCGGACACACAGCTCCGGGCCGATCCCGGCGGACTCGCCCGGTACCAGAGCGAGCTCGGGGCGCATCGGTCAGGACTGCGGCGGGGTGGCGGTGTTTTCCGCGCGGTCGCCACTGCGGAAGCTGACGTAGGCTTCGCCACGGAGTTCCTGCAGGAAGCGGTTGTACTCGTCTTCCAGCTTGCGGCGGCCGATGGTCTCGCGGACCTGGGCACGCTGGTTGTCGGTGGTCACGTCGGTCTGGCGGGTCGCCACGCGCTGCACGATGTGCCAACCGGCATCGGTGCGGAACGGCTGGCTGACGCCACCGTCCTGGAGGCCTTCCACCTGCTGGCCGAAGGCCGGACCGAACGCGTCGGCCGGGAACCAGCCCAGGTCACCGCCCTGGCCCTTGCTGTTGTTGTCCTCGGAGGACTCCTTGGCAACGGTCTGGAACTCGGCACCACCGGCAATGCGGGCACGCAGGGTGTCGATCTTGGCCTTGGCGGCGGCGTCGGTCTGGTGGTCGTCCACGCGCACCAGGATGTGGCGGCCGTGGAACTCGGTGACCGTGTGTTCGCCGGCGGCGGCGGAGCTGCTGTCACGCACTTCCACCAGCTTCAGCAGCTGGAAGCCGCTCGGGCCACGGATCGGGCCGACCACTTCGCCGGGCTTCATCTTTTCCATCATCTGGGCGAAGGCCTGCGGGATTTCATCCAGGCTGCGCCAGCCCAGATCGCCGCCTTCCAGTGCATTCGGGCTGTCCGAATAGCGCACGGCCGCCGCGTTGAAGTCCAGCTCGCCCTTGTCCAGCAGGGTCTTCACACCATCGGCCTTCTTCTGGCCGGTGGCGATCTGGTCGGCGTTGGCGCCGTCGGGCAGGGCGATCAGGATGTGCGCCAGGTGGTACTGGTTGCCCACCGTGGCCTGCTGCTTCAGCGCGGCGTCGACTTCACCCTCGCTGACGCTGATGCGGCTCTGCGCGAAGCTCTGGCGCAGGCGCTGCACGGTGATCTCGTCACGCACCGAAGCACGGAAATCGTTGAAGTCGATGCCGTCATGGGCCAGGCGCTGGCGCAGGGCATCCAGGTTCGAACCATTCTGCTGGGCGATGGAATTCATCGCCTGGTTCAGCTCCTGGTCGCTGACACGGATGCCACTGCCCTGGGCGCGGGCCACCTGCAGCTTGACCAGCACCAGGCGTTCGAGCACCTGGCGGCTGAGCACGTCTTCCGGCGGCAGCTGGTTTTCACGGCCGGCGTACTGCGCCTTGATGTTGGCGATCGCACGCTGGAGCTCGCTCTGCAGGATCACGTCCTCATCGACGACGGCGGCGATGCGGTCAAGCGGCTGCGCCTCCTGGGCAAGCACCTGCAGGGGGGCGGACACGCTGGACACCGCCAGCAGCGAGGCGAGAAGAACGGGGAAGCGCTTGGTCATGGGATCAGGTTCGGATCGTAGTCATCCCGGGTCGCCCCGGTGTTGCTCGGCGGCACGAGATAGAGGTCGTCGCGGTTGTAGCCGAGGATAGCACGGCGCAGGGTGCGGTCCGTGTCCTGCCCCAGGGAGCTCAGGCCCTTGAGCACGAACTCCAGCTGGATGGCGTTGTTCATCTCGCCTTCGCGGTTGCGGACGTAGCGGCGGCCGACCACACGCACGGCCAGGCAGCAGCTGTCCCACTGGACGCCGGCGATGATTTCCAGCGGTTCCTTGTCCTGCAGCGAGTAGTAGTAGCGGCCGACCAGGCTCCAGCGCGCATTCAGCGGATACAGGAACGACAGGTCGGCCTGTTCCAGCAGCGTCCGGTCATGCTTGTTGGCGGTGGCCGGGGCGCCGGAGTTGATGCGGTAGCGGTAGCTGAGGTTGATCACGCCATCGTTGGGCATCAGGTAGCGGGCACGGACGCTGGCCAGATCCTCGCGCTTGTACTTCGGGTCCCACTGGTAGGTGGCGCCCAGGGTCCAGCGGTCGTTGATCATGTAGTTGCCGTCGGCGATCCAGGCCGACTTGCCCTTTTCCACCGGCGCGCCGCCCGGGGTGACGGTCACCCGCGACTCGTCGAAGTACTGGATCTGGCCGATCGAGGCCGAGAAGCGTTCCTTGCCGGTGGTCTGGTCGATGAAGCGGGTACCCAGTGCCAGGGTCAGCTGGTTGGCATCGTTCTGGCGATCTGCGCCGGTATAGCGCGAGTCGCGGAACAGCTGGCCCCAGCTGAAGGTGAAGTCACGGGTATCGAAGATCGGCAGGTCGTCCTGGTTGCGGTAGGGCGTGCGCAGGTAGAACAGGCGCGGCTCCAGCGTATGCAGGAACGACTTGCCACCGATGGTGGTCTCGCGATCGAAGAACAGGCCGGCGTCGATGCTGCCGATCGGCAGGCTGCGGCTGGGCGATTTGTTGCCGCGCAGCTGCTCCGGCGTGGCCGTGTTCGGGTCGATGCCCTGCGAAACCAGCACGTTGCGGCGGACGCTGTCGGCCAGGCCCTGGTCCAGGTCGTAGCCGGTGTAGCGGTAGGCCAGGGTCGGGGTGACGTACCAGGCCGCGCCGCTGATCGGGAACGACACATACGGCTTCACGTCCAGGCGCGAGCCGCCGTACATGCGCAGGGTCTGGCCATTGCGCGTGTACTGCAGGTCCGGGCCGGCACTGGCGTCGTACTTGTAGTTGATGTCGTCGTGGGTGAAGCGCACGGCTTCGGCGTAGACGCCGGTTTCCAGCCACGGCAGGACCGGCTTGTCCCAGTTGAAGTACAGGCGCGGCTGGCGGTTGTAGGGCAGCGCGCTTTCATTGAGCGTGTAGTCGGTCAGCTGCCAGCGGTCGGCCATGATGCCGGCCGTCCAGTTCTTGCCGGTGCCGTACAGGCCCACGGTGCTCTGCAGGTTCGAGGCGGTCACGCCGACCAGGCGGTTGGCGAAGTCTTCGACATAGCGCTCGTCGCTGACCCAGGCGAGGTTGGCGCGGGCCTGCCAGTGGCTGTCCACGTTGTGGTAACCGCTGAACATCACCCGGCCGCGGTCGCGGTCGCGCAGCTTGTCGTTGGGGATGTAGGCGGTCAGCAGCTCGCCGCGGCCGCCGTTGTAGAGGTAGCGGAACTCGTTGTCGAGCATCAGGCCACGCCGGCTCATGTAGCGCGGCATCAGCGTGTCGTCGTAGTTCGGCGCCAGGTTCAGGTAAATCGGCTGGGTGTAGTCGAAGCCGTTGCGGCCGGACATGCCCAGCTGCGGGAACAGCAGGCCGGTCTTGCGGCGGTCGTCGATCGGGAACTTGAAGTACGGCGCCCACAGGACCGGCACCTTGCCGATGCGCAGCACGGCGTTGCGGGCCGTGCCGAAGCCTTCGTCGTTGTCCACTTCGATCTGCGGCGCCGACAGCTTCCACACCGGCTGCGACGGGTCGCAGGTGGTGTAGGTGGAGCGGTGCATCTGGCCGACCGCGCCCTGCAGGTCGACCGACTCGGCATCACCGTTGCCGCGGCGCGACACCAGCTGGTACTTGATGTCGGTGATCTTGTGGGTGTCGCTTTCCTGGTTGCCCTCGGCGCGCTTGGCGACCATGCGGATCGAGGAGTCCTGGTAGCGGACATTGCCGTCGGCGATGTAGTTGCCGGTCTCGGTATCGAAGCTGAGCTTGTCGGTGCCGACGAACTGGTCGCCGCGGCGCAGGGCCACGTTGCCTTCGTACTGCGGCACGGTGGTGGTGCCCAGCAGCTGGTCGCCCTCGATGTCGGTCGGCTGCTGCTCGCGCGCGGCGCTGGCGGCGGCCTTGTCCTGCCCCGGGACCGGGACAGGGGCATCGGTGAACGCGGGAATCACGTCGGTAGCCGGGCACAGGCCCCAGTTGAGCGGCTTTTCATCGGCCATTGCCGGCAGGCAGATGGCGATGCTCAGAGGCAGGGGAAGCAGGCGGAGGGCTCGGCGCACGCGGTTCGGATTCGGGCGAAAACGGACGGTAGCTTGCCCCATCCCTTGCATAGGGGCAATGAAGGGCGTCGGATCCTGCCGGTTCGGGTTCATCCGGAGACGCTGTCCGGAGGGGCCGGTATCAAGGCCCGGACATGGGCCACGCTGCACTCGGCAAGAGCCTGCAGGTCATAGCCGCCTTCCAGCATCGAGACCACCCGGCCGGCCGCATGGCGGCGCGCCAGCGCATGCAGTTCGCGGGTGATCCAGGCGAAATCGTCGGTTTCCAGCATCAGGTCGGCCTGCGGGTCGCGCAGGTGGGCATCGAAGCCGGCCGAGATCAGCAGCAGCTGCGGCCGGAAGTCGTCGATGGCCGGCAGCATCTCGTCGGCCCACACATTACGGAAGCGGAAACCGCCACTGCCGGGTGGCAGCAGGATGTTCATCAGGTTGCCGGCACCGCGGTCGCGGCGCAGGCCCGAGTTGGGGAACAGGCCGGCCTGGTGGGTGCTGTAGTACGAGACCCGGGCGTCGTGCTGGAAGATGTCCTGGGTGCCGTTGCCATGGTGGACATCGAAATCGACCACCGCGATGCGCTCCAGCCCATGACGGTCACGGGCGTAGGCGGCGGCGATGGCGATGTTGTTGAGCAGGCAGAAGCCCATCGCGGTGCTGCTGGTGGCGTGGTGGCCCGGCGGCCGCACCGCGCAGAACGCCAGCGGGTCTTCGCCCAGCATCACCGCATCTACCGCCGCCACGCCGGCACCGGCGGCATGCACGGCGGCACTGGCCGAGCCGGGCGAGGTCCAGGTGTCCATGTCCAGCTGGCGCAGCGGCACGGTCTGCGGCTGCAGCACGAAGTCGAGCAGGGCGCTGTCGTGGACCCGGGTCAGTTCGCCGAACTTGGCCGGCGGCGCCTCGCGCCAGTCCAGCTGGCTGGGGAATGCGGCGTGCAGGGCATCCAGCACATGTTGCAGGCGTTGCGGGCACTCCGGATGGCCGGGGCCGGGGTCATGCAGCAGGCAGGACGGATGGGTGAAGACCAGCATCGTGCCGACTCAGCGCTGGCGCTGCTGTGGTTGCCACAGCGCTTCGCCGTGGCCATCGGCACGGGCCAGCACCCGGGCCAGCACGAACAACAGGTCCGACAGCCGGTTGAGGTACTGCAGCGCCTCGCTGCGCACGGCCTCGTGACGGGCCAGGGTGACCGTCTCGCGCTCGGCGCGGCGGACGATGGTGCGGGCCAGGTGGCAGCGTGCGGCGGCCTCGCCACCGGCCGGCAGGATGAATTCCTTCAACATCGGCAGGCTGGCGTTGTAGTGGTCCAGCTGCTGTTCCAGTGCCGAGACATCGGCGGCGTGGATCGCGGCGTGGCCGGGGATGCACAGTTCGGCGCCCAGGTCGAACAGCTGGTGCTGCAGATGCACCACCAGCGCGCGGACATCCTCGGGCAGCGCCGTGGCCAGCAGCAGGCCGAGCGCGGCATTGGCTTCGTCGACGGTACCGTAGGACGCCACGCGGGCGTCGTCCTTGGCCACGCGCTGGCCGTCGCCAAGGCCGGTACTGCCGTCGTCGCCGGTGCGGGTGTAGATGCGCGAGAGGCGATGACCCATGGCGCGGCTCAGTGGCGGATGTCGCGGCGTGCCTGCTGGAGCTTCAGTACCTGCTCCACGGCCAGCTGCAGGGCGGCGCCGAGCGCCACGTAGATCGCGGTGGTGCGCAGGTACGGCCCGAACCACTGTGCGTAGTTCTGTGCCCAGCCGGCCAGGGTCGGTTCGGCCACGTTGCGGCTGGTCCAGTAGAAGCCGCCCTGCGCCAGCAGGTGGCAGACCGCCACCGAGGCCACCAGCAGCAGCGCGCCCTTGGCCAGCACCGGCCAGCGTGCCCCCTGGTAGTTGCGGCCCAGCAGCATGCCGCCGGCCCACAGCGAGAAGTAGGCCGGCAGCAGCAGCCAGTAGCCCGGCGACACGCAGTAGTGCTGCCAGAAATCCAGGCCGCTGCTGCGGATCACGATCCAGTCCACCAGCACCGCGAACACCATCAGCAGCGGGAACGCCCAGCGGGTCCAGCCGGCCAGGTAGAAGCCACCGATGAAGAACACCGCCCAGGAGGCATCGGGGATTGCCGCGAAGTGGTTGACCCGGGTCGTCGCCAGCAACAGCACGAGTACGGACAGGACGAAGGCACGGTTGGCGGTGGCGGACATGGCAGCGGGCCCGGAGCGGATTCAGGTTTCATTCTAGCCCGCCACGCCGGTTGGCGCAGGTCGGGGGCGTTGGGTGTTCGGGCGGGGCGAGCGCGTATCATGAACACCATGAGTGAACGACATGACGTGCTGATCGTCGGTGGCGGCCTGGTCGGTGCCAGCCTGGCCATCGCCCTGGACCGGCTGGGCCGCGATGTGGGCCTGCTCGAAGCCAGCCCGGCCGGCGAGCTGCCGGCGGTGTTCGACCAGCGCAACCTCAGTTTCGCTGCGGCTACCGTCAACGCGCTGACCGCGCTGGGGGTCATGCAGAAGCTGGCGATGGCGCCGGGCCCGATCCGTCGCATCCACGTCAGCCGCGCCGGTGATTTCGGCCGCGTGCAGCTGGAGGCGGCCGACTACGACCGGCCGTGGTTCGGCCAGGTGGTGGTGGCGCGTGACTTCGGCCAGGCGCTGGAAGCGCGCCTGCAGGAGCTGCCGCAGCTGCGCCGTTACCGGCCGATGCGGTTCCTGGGCCTGGGCGAGGTGGTCGACGGCTACCGCCAGGTGCGGGTGGCCGACGAGACCGGCGAGCGCGTGCTGCTGGCACGGCTGGTGGTCGGTGCCGATGGCACGACCAGCGGTGTGCGCGGCGCACTGGGCATCGAGGTCGACCGGCATGATTTCCAGCAGACCCTGTTCGTGGCCCGCGTGCGCAGCCAGCGCGCGCCGGATGGCACGGCCTGGGAGCGCTTCACCGATACCGGGCCGACCGCCCTGCTGCCGCGCGGCGACCGCCACTTCGGCACCGTGCATGGCGTGGCGCGCGACCAGGCCGATGCGGTGATGGCGCTGGACGACGCGGCCTGGCTGCAGCGGCTGCAGGATGCGATCGGCTGGCGTGCCGGCCGCCTGCTCGAATCCGGCCCACGCAGCGCTTACCCGCTCATCCAGGTGCTGGCGCGCGCGCTGGCCGGTGAACGCACGGTGCTGCTGGGCAATGCCGCGCAGACCATCCATCCGCTGGGTGCGCAGGGCTTCAACCTGGGCCTGCGCGATGCGCTGACCCTGGCCGAGCTGCTGGAGGATGCGCATGAGGATGCCGGCAGCGATGCGCTGCTGCAGGCCTATGTCGCTCGCCGCCAGGAAGACCGCCGGCAGACGGTGGCGTTCTCGGGTGGCCTGGCACGCCTGACCAGCAACCCGGCACCGCTGATGCGGCCGCTGCGCAGCCTCGGCCTGGTGGCCGCACAACGCGCCTCGGTGCAGTCGATGCTGGTTGGTGGTGCGATGGGCTTCCGTGGTGAAGTGCCGCGCCTGTGCCGTGGAGAAGCCGCATGAGCCGGCGCACGCGCCTGGACGTGGCCATTGTCGGTGGCGGCGTGGTCGGTGCCGCCTGTGCGCTGGCGCTGGCCGATGCCGGCTTGTCGGTTGCGCTGGTGGAGGGCCGCGAACCGGCACCGTGGCAGGCCGCGCAGCCGGACCTGCGGGTGTTCGCCTTCGCCGCCGACAACGTGCAGCTGTTGAACCGCCTGGGGGTGTGGCCGGCCATCGCGCAGGCCCGCGCGTGGCCCTACCGGCGCATGCAGGTATGGGATGCGGCCGGTGGCGAGGATCTGCTGTTCGACGCTGACCGCTTCGGTCGGCGTGAGCTGGGCTACATCGTCGAGAACGGCCTGCTGCAGGATCGCCTGTGGTCGGCGCTGCCGGCGGCGGGCGTGCAGCTGCATTGCCCGGCACGGGTGGAAGCGCTGGAGCAGGACGAGGATGGCGTGCGCCTGCGGCTGGATGACGGGCGCCGCCTGGAAGCGGCGCTGGCCGTGGCCGCCGACGGCGCCGAATCTACCCTGCGCCAGCTGGCCGGGATCGAGGTCGAGCGCCATGACTACCACCAGCGTGGCGTGGTGGCCTACGTGGACAGTGAGCTGCCGAACCAGGCCACGGCCTGGCAGCGCTTCCTGCCGAGCGGACCGCTGGCGTTGCTGCCGGTGGCCGAGCGCCGCAGTTCGATCGTCTGGACCCTGCCCGAAGATGAAGCGGCTCGCGTGCTGGCGTTGGACGAAGATGCGTTCAACCGCGAACTGACCCGCGCCTTCGCGGCGCGCCTGGGTGAGCTGCGGCTGGCGTCACCGCGTGCGGCCTTCCCGCTGCGTCGCCAACTGGCCCGTCACTACGTGGCCGGCCGCGTGCTGGCGCTAGGTGATGCTGCGCATGTGGTGCATCCGCTGGCCGGGCAGGGCGTGAACCTGGGCCTGCGCGATGTCGCCGCCCTGCAGCAGTGGCTGGCGCCGTCGGCCGAACGCCGCGGCCAGCCGCGGCTGTCGCCGCAGCGCCTGCAGCGCTGGGCACGCGAACGGCGCAGCGACAACCAGATCGCCGCCTACAGCTTCGATGCGATCAACCGCCTGTTCTCCAACGACGAAATGCACCTGACCCTGGCCCGCGGCCGCGCACTGGGCTGCGTCGGCAGATGGCCGCCGCTGGTGCAGGCGTTCTGGAAGCGCGCCGCCGGCGTCTGACCGGAATACAGACCGCTCTGGTAGGTGCCAACCTTGGTTGGCACGCCTCCGACATTGTGCCAACCAAGGTTGGCACCCACCGAGCGCGGGTCGTGTGCCCGGCGTCAGTAGATCCACGCCATGCGTGGATGAAGATCGCGACGGCGGATCAATCAACCAGCCAACCGGCCAGGTCGGCACGGTCCAGCTTGCCGCGGTGCCTGCGATCCAGTGAATTGAATTCATCGGCCAGTGCCGGGTTGGCCTGTGCTTCCTGGCGGCTGATGAAGCCATCGCCGTTCACGTCGAGGTCGCTGAAGCGGATGCGGTACTGGCCGATCACGCTGCTCGGCTCCAGCGAGCGAACGGTGACGTGTGCTTCGCCGGCGGGCTGCGGAATGTCGACGCTGCCGGTGACCTGGCCGGCGCCCAGCGGCTGCTGGCGGATGGCACCGCCGGTCGGGCCCAGCGGCTGGCTCTGCGCCGGTGTGGACGGGCCGTGCTGGGCCATGGCCGGCACGGCTGCCAGCAGGGTGGCCAACAGCAGGGCGGAACGCGGAATGTTCATGACAGGCTCCTTGCCAGAGGGTACCGGGAGCGTACTCCCGGCAACCTGTGCCGCCGATGACGGGTCAGCGCAGCGGCGAAGCCAATACGGTGATCTCTTCACGATCGTGATAGAGCTGCTTGGCGCGGACCACCAGTGGCTTGCCGGCCTGGTCCTGGAACAGGTCCAGGCACAGCCGGGTTTCGTCCCAGCGCTTCTTCATCGGCAGTTTCAGATTGAAGATCGCATGCCGGCACCAGCCTTCGCGGAACCAGGTGGCCATGCGCTCGGCCACGCGGCGCGGCTGCTCGACCATGTCGCAGACCATCCAGTCCAGCGGCTGTTCCGGATGCCAGTGGAAGCCATCGGCGCGCAGGTGCTCGACCAGGCCGGTATCCAGCACATGCTGGCGCAGCGGCCCGTTGTCGATGCTCAGCACGTGCATGTGCTGGCGGGTCAGCACCCAGGTCCAGCCACCCGGTGCAGCGCCGAGGTCGGCCGCGCGCATGCCCGGCCTGGCCAGCGTCTCGCGCTCTTCCGGCGTCAGCAGGGTCAGCAACGCTTCGTCCAGCTTCAGCGCCGAACGCGAAGGTGCTTCGGGCAGCAGCTTCAGGCGCGGGATGCCCAGTGCCCACGGCGCGCTGTCTGCCGGGTCGGCCACGCAGACGAAGGCATGGGTACCGTCGACGAACACCACGTGCAGGCGTGGCAGGCGGTTGTTCGGCTTGTCGCTGAGCTTGCCTGCCTTGCGCAGCGCTGGGCGCAGCGCGTTGCCGAAGGCGCGCGCCAGACCGGACAACGGCTTGCCGGCCTCCGAATCGGGGTGCTCCACCCACAGGTCACCGAAGCGCGGCGCATCGGCCAGCACCTCCAGCATCGGGGTGATGCGGTCGGCCGGATCCAGCTGCGGCAGCTCGGCCAGCACCACCAGTTTCTGCCGCGCGAAGATCAGCTCGCGCCAGCGCAGGCGCGGCGCCAGGGCAGCCGCTTCGTCGCACATGAAAAGCACATAGCCGTCATTGCGCTGGGTGCGCGCGTAGCCGGCGAAACCGGCTTCACCGGCGCGGAACTGCAGTTCGCCGGCCAGCTCGGGCTCGAAGCCCTGCCGGCACAGGCACAGCAGGCCGATGCCGGCCTCAGTAACGGGCGCCATCGCTTTCCCCATAGGCACGCAGCACGCTGCGTGCGGCGTCGCGGTTCAGGCCCTGCACCACTTCGATGCCGCGCTTGTTGAGTTCGCCCACCCAGTCGGCCGGCAGCGGGCCTTCATCGAACGGGGTCAGTTCCTCGACGTCGGCCGAGTTGGCACCGATCAGCAGGCGGTCGATGCCGGCCCACACGGTGGCGCCGTAGCACTGGCAGCACGGCTGCGAGCTGGTGGCTAGGGTGACCGGCGACAGCACTGCGTTCAGGCGCGGCGTCTGCAGGCGCTGCTGGGCCAGCATGTAGGCCATGTTCTCGGCGTGCGCCAGCGAGGTCGCGTGCGGCATCACCCGGTTCACGCCGGCGGCGATGACCTTGTCATCCGGGCCGAACACCACCGCGCCGAAAGGGCCGCCACTGGCGTGTTCGACATTCAGCCGCGACAGCTCGATCGCCAGCGCGACCTTGGCCTCATCGCCCGGATATCGACGATCCAGGTCGATCTGGTCGTGGATCCAGGCGGGAAGGGTCAGGTGGACTTGCGCGTACAGCATCGCGGGGGTGCCTCGTAATGGGATGGAAGAAGGTGCGGTTGCTTGGGAAACCGGCGCGCAGTGTAGCTGCACCGGCCTGTATCGGGTGTGGCGGTGGGTTAGTCCGGCGAGCCGGTGCGGATCACCACGTACTGCTTGCGGAACTCGAGCCCGGCCTGCGGCCAGCTGGCGGCATAGGCGCGCAGCAGGGGCAGGGCGGCGGCAAAGTCGTGACCGTTGACCCGGCAATCGGCCTCGCACAGGCCCTCGGCATCGCGCGAGGCGAACAGGCGGATGGCGAGGAACTGGCGGGCTTTCAGCAGCTCATCGAAGGCCTCCATGCTGCGCGTGAACAGGCAGCAGGGGCAGGAGCCGTGGTCGTCCTCGCTGCAGGTGGATGCATCCACTTCCTGCGCACGGTAGTGCGCCAACGGCCCCAGCACCACGGTGCGCTGATGTTCCTCGCCATCGTCACCGGCCGGATAGGTCAGGCCCATCATCGGCAGGCCCTGTGCATCTTCGGCGCCGATCGCGGTCTGCAGGGTCGCCAGGTCCACCCGCACCCAGGCCTGGAAGCCGGACAACAGCGACGCCTGCTCATCGGCACCGTTGGCGTGCTGGTACTCGAACAGGCCATCGGCGAACAACACCGGATGTTGGGCCTCGATGACGGTGGAGGTCTGCCAGCCGCCGTTGTCGCGCGCGTGCGCGGCCATCGCATGCGGGGTCAGGCGCAGGCCGCTGTCCAGCAGCAGCGCGCCACCGTCGGCGCGGCTGGCGATGCTGGCGCCCTGCAGGACCTGCTGCAGCAGCGGGAGGAGGGCGGTGGAGGTCGTGGTCATGTCAGGCCTGTGGATGGATGGGGCGGAACATCCAGGCAGGGCCTGGAACTAGCGCTCGAGCGCGTCGAGTTCGGCGCGATATCGCTGCGCGTCGGGCTGCTGCTGCGGATCGTTGCCGTGGTCGCGCAGCCAGGTTTCCAGCTCGCGGCGATAGTCCGCGCGGAAATCGGTATTGCCGGGGCTGAAGTGTAGCTTGCGCGCCGCTACCTCCACGCGCTCGCGCGCGCTGGCACGGGCCTGGGCGATGCCGTGCGGAGATTCGTTGGTGAGGATGACGAAGTTGCGCGCGAAGCCCGGCGTGTACTTCACCACGAATGGCTGGTCGCGCGCCGGGATGCGGATGGCGTTTTCCAGCGGCCACAGCGAGGCGGTGTTGGTGTGGAACACCACTTCCACATCGCGGCCCTCGGCCGTGCGCAGCACCGCTTCGTACCGCCAGATGTACTGCTCGTTGAGCGTCGAGCTGGTCCGCTCCGACTTCACGATCACCGCTTCACCGCGTTCGCCCACCACGTTGAGGAAGGTAGCGTTGAGGAAGTGGCCGAGGAAGATGTTGAGCATCGCCAGCGGGAACACCACGATGGCGTAGCCCGGAAAGCGCCGCCACCACGAGACCAGCCCGGCCAGCACCATCGCTGCAAAGAACGTCAGCAGCGGATGCTGCGAGATGAACCAGAGCAGGGCGGAGAGGGCGGTGATCATCATCGGGGGCGTGCGGGCGCCATGCTGGCGCCCGCGCAGGTCCTCAGGCCGACCAGGTGTCGCGCAGGGTCACGCTGCGGTTGAACACCGGCTTGGCCTCGGTGTGGTCGCGGCGGTCGGCGACGAAGTAGCCGGTGCGCTCGAACTGGAACGACTGCTCCGGGGCGGCGCTGGCCGCGGCCGGCTCGACATAGCCGGTGACGGTGCGGCGCGATTCCGGATTGAGGTAGTCACGGTAGGTCTTGCCTTCCGATTCGTCGTCCGGGTTCGGCACCGAGAACAGGCGGTCGTACAGGCGGATCTCGGCCGGCACGCCATGCACGGCGCTGACCCAGTGGATGGTGCCCTTGACCTTGCGGTTGGCGCCTTCCATGCCCGGACGCGATTCCGGATCCAGCCAGCCGCGCAGCTCGGTGATGGTGCCGTCGGCGTCCTTGATCACTTCGTCGCAGCGGATGATGCCGGCGCCGCGCAGGCGCACTTCGCCACCCGGCACCAGGCGCTTCCAGCCCTTCGGCGGCACTTCGGCGAAGTCCTCGCGGTCGATCCACACTTCGCGTGCGAACGGCACTTCGCGGCTGCCGAAGCTCTCGTCCTTCGGGTGGTTGCTGAAGGTCAGCTGTTCTTCGTGGCCTTCCGGCAGGTTGGTCAGCACCAGCTTGACCGGGTCGACCACGGCCATGCGGCGCGGTGCAGCGCTGTCCAGGTCTTCGCGCAGCGCGCCTTCCAGCACGCTGAAATCGATCAGCGAATTCTGCTTGCTGATGCCCACGCGCTCGGCGAACAGGCGCATCGCGGCCGGGGTGTAACCACGTCGACGCAGGCCCTGCAGGGTCGGCATGCGCGGGTCTTCCCAGCCGTCCACCAGCTGCTCGGTGACCAGTGCCATCAGCTTGCGCTTGCTCATCACCGTGTAGTTGATGTTCAGGCGCGAGAACTCGATCTGGCGCGGCTTGGCCGCTTCGCGCGGCAGGCCGGCGTCGACCAGCGGCTGTGTCAGCGCGTCGTCGTGGGCGAAATCGACGTTGTCCACGCACCAGTCGTACAGCGGGCGGTGGTCTTCGAACTCCAGCGTGCACAGCGAATGGGTGATGCCTTCGATGGAATCGCCCAGCGCGTGCGCGAAGTCGTACATCGGGTAGATCGGCCACGCGTTGCCGGTGTTCTGGTGCTCGACGTGCTTGATGCGGTACAGCGCCGGATCGCGCAGGTTGATGTTGCCGCTGGCCATGTCGATCTTGGCGCGCAGGGTGCGAGCGCCATCCGGGAATTCACCGGCGCGCATGCGGCGGAACAGGTCGAGGTTTTCCTCGACGCTGCGGTCGCGCCACGGCGACGGGCGGCCCGGCTCGGTCAGGGTGCCGCGGTAGGCGCGCACTTCCTCGGCCGACAGGTCGCAGACATAGGCCTTGCCCTGTTCGATCAGCTTCTCGGCGGCCAGGTAATAGGTCTGGAAGTAATCCGAAGCGTGGCGCAGCTCGTTCCAGCTGAAGCCCAGCCAGCGCACGTCGTCCTGGATCGCGGCCACGTATTCCGGATCTTCCTTGGCCGGGTTGGTGTCATCGAAGCGCAGGTTGCACACGCCGCTGAACTCGCCGGCGATGCCGAAGTTCAGGCAGATCGACTTGGCATGGCCGATGTGCAGGTAGCCGTTCGGCTCCGGCGGGAAGCGGGTCTTGATCGCCTGGTGCTTTCCGCTGGCCAGGTCCTCGCGCACGATCTGGCGGATGAAATCGCGCTTTTCGTGGCTGTCGGCGGGGGTCTCGGGGCTGGCGGGGGTGTGCTCGGACATGAGTCGGCGAAAAGAAAGGCAGAAAGACCAACAGTCTAGCGCGTACGGGGCAGGGCTGCCCGGTGGGGCGTGGGGATGCCGGCCAGCGGCCGGCACTACCAGCCCACTTTCCGGTAGCGCCGGCCGGCGGAACGTGGATCGACGTGCAGATGGGTAGTGCCGGCCGCTGGCCGGCAGAACGGTCATTCGCCGTCACCGGCGGCATTCAGCCCTCGGGCGTATGCTGGACCCCTGCCCCGAGGAGCCGCCGCATGCACATCGTGTACAAGGCCGACAATCTGTTCGACGCCCACCTGGTCAAGCACGCGCTGGAGGATGCCGGCATCCCGGCCTTCGTGTTCGGCGAGTCGTTGTTGGGCGGGATGGGCGAGCTGCCACTGTTCGGCGTGCTGCGGGTGGGCATCCCTGATGCGGCACGGCCGCAGGCCGAGGACATCGTGGCGGCGCTGGACTTGGGCCACGCGCCGGACGCCCCCATTTCCGATGCAGACGACATAGCCGGCCTTCCGGCGTAGGAGCGCATCATGTTGGGAATTGGCCAGGGCATTCTTGGCATCGGCGCCTTCAAGCAGCGCCTGCCGCGCCCGGAAGAAGCACTGCCGGGGCGCGAGCAACCGCTACCGCTGCACAGCAACCAGCACTTCGTGAACAGCCATCCGCTGAAGGACCGTTTCGCCGGCCTGCAGCAGATCCGCTTCGCGCTGGGCTGCTTCTGGGGCGCCGAGCGCAAGTTCTGGACCGAACCGGGCGTGTACAGCACCTCGGTCGGCTATGCCGGCGGCATCACCCCGAACCCGACCTATGAAGAGGTCTGTTCGGGCCTGACCGGCCACACCGAAGTGGTGCAGGTGGTGTTCGACCCGGCGGTGGTGAGCCTGGAGCGGCTGCTGCAGCTGTTCTGGGAAAGCCACGACCCAACCCAGGGCATGCGCCAGGGCAACGACACCGGCACCCAGTACCGTTCGGCGATCCACGCCACCGACGAGGCACAGTACGCCGCTGCGCTGGCCAGCCGCGAGGCCTATCAGGCCCAGCTGGATGCGGCCGGCTACGGCCCGATCACCACCGAGATCGTGTACCCGGCACCGGCGTACTACTACGCCGAGGACTATCACCAGCAGTACCTGGCGAAGAATCCGAACGGCTACTGCGGTATCGGCGGCACCGGCGTGAGCTGCCCGATCGGGTTGGATGTGGAGGCGCCGCGCTGACGCGCGGTGGTCCGCCTGCGGCGGGCAGAAGCTGAAAGCAACTGCCAAAGCCAAAGCGGCTCTGGGTTGCTGATGGTTTGGCGGGACGGGGGCGGCTGGCAGGACACGCCGTAAACCCATCCATGGGGGCTCGATGGCGCCATCCATGGCGCCAACGGTCCTGCCAGCCGCCCCCGTCCCACCTTCGAAAGTTTCCCGGTGACGGTGGGAAAGAGCATTGGGTTACTGACGAACTGTTGGAAAACAAAAAGGACGCGGCCTTCGCCGCGTCCTTTTTGTTTGGTCCTGCAGTGCTTTCTGTAGAGCGGAGCGATGCTCCGCTCCGAGCAAGCGAAGCGCGCGACCCGCTGTTGCTCTTCTTTCTTTCTTCCGTGGCGGGCGGCCGCCGGAAACTGTCGAAGGCAGGGTGGGTAGGCCGTGCAGGGGCGTGAGCCGCATGGATGCGGCGACCGAGCTTACATGGACGTACTTGCAGCGTCCCCTGCACGGCCTACCCACCCTGCCAACCGCATGACCCGCTCTTCGCGACCAAGCCCCCCGCCACGAGGGGCTCAGCCGTTGGCCGGAATCCTCACAGTTCCGAACGAATGCGCGCGCGCAGTGCTTCCAGATCCTTGGCAAACGCATCGATACCGGTCGCCAGCTTCTCGGTCGCCATCGGATCGGCCGCCAGGTCGGCTGCGAACTTCGCCGCATCGATCGGGGTCACCGCCACGCCATCCGCCGCACCGGCCACCAGCTTGCGCGGCAGCTCGCCGTGGTCGGCGTCCAGCTTCTCCAGCAGGTCCGGCGAAATCGTCAGGCGGTCGCAGCCGGCCAGTGCTTCGATCTGCGCGGTCGAACGGAACGAGGCGCCCATCACCACCGTCGGCGAACCACGGCGCTTGAATTCGGCGTACACGCCGCGCACGAACTTCACGCCCGGGTCTTCGTCGATGCTGGCCGGGGTCTGGCCGTTGGCCACGTACCAGTCCAGGATGCGGCCGACGAACGGCGAGATCAGGAACGCGCCGGCTTCGCTGCAGGCCAGGGCCTGGGTCGGGTTGAAGATCAGCGTCAGGTTGCAGTCGATGCCTTCGGCCTGCAGGATGCGCGCGGCTTCCACGCCTTCCCAGGTGGCGGCGATCTTGATCAGGATCTTCTCGCGCGGCACGCCGGCATCGGCGTACATCTGGATGAACTGGCGGGCCTTGGCCACGGTGGCGGCGGTGTCGTGGGCCTGGTCGGCATCCACTTCGGTGGACACGCGGCCCGGCACCAGCGTGCTCAGCAGCGCGCCGACGCCGATGGTAAGGCGGTCGGCCACGGCGTGCACCACCGCTTCGCGGTCGCCCGTCTGCTGGCGGCCCCAGGCCAGTTCGCGTTCGATCAGCTCGGCGTAGACCGGCAGGTCCAGCGCCTTCTTCACCAGGGTCGGGTTGGTGGTGCAGTCCACCGGCTGCAGGCGCTTGATGGCGTCGTAGTCACCGGTATCGGCAACGACCACGGACAGTTCGCGCAGCTGGGACAGTTTGGACGGGGTACTCATTACGGCTCCTGGTGCAGGGGGATCGAATCGCGCGCGGTGCGCAGCGGTAATCAGGGGCGGTCGTTGTGGACCGCGGTCACGCGCAGGCGCAGCTTGCGGCCGCCGGGCGCGTTCCAGTCGATGCTCTGGCCGATGGCCAGGCCGAGCAGGGCACTGCCGACCGGGGCCAGCACGGACACCTTGCCTTCATCGACGTTGGCTTCGCGGGGGAAGACCAGGGTCAGGACGTGTTTCTCGCCCGACACTTCATCTTCGCACTCCACGCGCGAATGCATCATGACGATGCCTTCGGGAATCTGGTCCGGCGCCAGCACGGTGGCCCGGTTGAGTTCTTCAGCAAGCGCGAGCGCGGCAGGCGTCTGGCTCAGCGCAGGGGATTCGAGCATGGCGTCCAGGCGGTCCATGTCGAAGGTAGAAACGGTGATCGACGGCGGCAGGCCGCTGGCGGTGTTCATGGTGAAGCTCCTTGGTTGAAAGCCATGCAAAAGGCGGCACCTGCTGGCGCCGCCTGTCTGTATTGTGGGGACAAATGCGGCCGGAATCGACTCCTGCCGATTCCGGGCCGGTACTGCGGGGGCTCAGCCGTTCAGCGCGGGGCCGGGCAGGGCCGGTGCATCGCTGCCGGCATCGAGCGCCTCCAGCGTGAACAGCGCCTGCGGCAGGCGCTTGAACTGGTCGGCCAGCTCCATCAGGAAGTCGTTCATGGCCGAGCTGCGGCGCCAGATCATGGCGATGCGGCGGCTGGGACGGCCTTCGCCGGTGAAGTCGAGCAGGCGGATGTTGTTCGAGCGCGGCACCGGCGGCTGCACCGACAGGCTCGGCAGCAGGGTGATGCCGACGTCGGCGGCGACCATCTGCCGCAGCGTTTCCAGGCTGGTGGCGCGGAACTCGGACTTCTCGTTGGCGCCGAACAGGCGGCAGACTTCCAGCGCCTGGTCGCGCAGGCAATGGCCGTCTTCCAGCAGCAGCAGCTTCTGCGTGGCCAGTTCCTGCACGTCCAGGTGTTCGCGGCGGGCCAGCGGATGGCGCCCGGACACGGCCAGCAGGAACGGTTCCTCGAACAGGAATTCGGCATGCAGCTGGTCGTCGATCACCGGCAGGGCCAGCAGCGCGGCGTCGAGCTTGCCTTCGCGCAGGCGATCCAGCAGCACGTCGCTCTTTTCCTCGACCAGCAGCAGTTCCAGCTCCGGGAAGCGCTCGCGGATGCGCGGGATCACATGCGGCAGCAGGTACGGGCCGAGGGTCGGGAAGATCCCCAGGCGCACCGTACCGGCTTCCGGATCGCGGCTGCGTCGCGCCGCTTCCTTCAGCTGTTCCACTTCGGACACGATCACCCGCGCCCGTGCCGCCGCTTCCTGGCCGGCCGGGGTCAGCATCACCTTGCGCGGTGCGCGTTCCACCAGCGGCAGGCCCAGCTCTTCTTCCAGCTTGCGGATCTGCGTCGACAGCGTGGGCTGGCTGACGAAGCAGGAGGCGGCAGCCCGGCCGAAATGCTTGTGGTCGGCCAGGGCTACCAGGTACTTCAGATCACGTAGGTTCATCCTTACACCCCAGGGGTAACGGACCGGCTGACGGCGTGGTTACCCGACAGGCAGACAATGTTCCCGGTGATCTGGGAACGGTGGATCAGGCTGCTTCAGCAACGGCACCGCTGCTGTTGCTCACCGACGAGCGGATCAGGTGGTCGAACGCGCTCAGTGCGGCGGTCGAACCGGCGCCCATGGCGATGATGATCTGCTTGTAGGGCACCGTCGTGCAATCGCCAGCAGCGAACACGCCCGGCAGGTTGGTCTGGCCGCGGTCGTCGATGACGACCTCGCCACGCGGCGACAGCGCCACCACATCCTTCAGCCACTCGGTGTTGGGCAGCAGGCCGATCTGCACGAAGATGCCTTCCAGCTCGACGCGGTGGGCATCGCCGCCGACGCGGTCCTTGTAGACCAGGCCGGTGACGCGGCTGCCGTCGCCCAGCACTTCGGTGGTCTGCGCACTGGTCAGCACGGTGACGTTGGCCAGGCTGCGCAGCTTCTTCTGCAGCACTTCATCGGCGCGCAGGCTGGAATCGAACTCCAGCAGGGTTACATGCGACACGATGCCGGCCAGGTCGATGGCCGCTTCCACGCCGGAGTTGCCGCCGCCGATCACCGCCACGCGCTTGCCCTTGAAGAGCGGACCATCGCAATGCGGGCAGTAGGCCACGCCCTTGTTGCGGTACTGGTCTTCGCCCGGCACGTTCATCTGCCGCCAGCGCGCGCCGGTGGACAGGATCACCGAGCGCGACTTCAGCACCGCACCGTTCTCCAGCTGCACCTGCACCAGGCCGTCTTCACCGGCCGGCACCAGTGCACTGGCGCGCTGCAGGTTCATGATGTCCACCTCGTACTCGCGCACGTGCTGTTCCAGCGCCGTGGCCAGCTTCGGGCCTTCGGTCTCCTTCACCGAAATGAAGTTCTCGATCGCCATCGTGTCCAGCACCTGGCCACCGAAACGCTCGGCGGCGATGCCGGTGCGGATGCCCTTGCGTGCGGCATAGATCGCCGCTGCAGCACCGGCCGGGCCACCGCCGACCACCAGCACGTCGAAGGCGTCCTTGGCGGCGATCTTCTCGGCATCGCGCTTGCTGGCGTTGGTATCCAGCTTGGCCACGATCTGTTCGAGGGTCATGCGGCCCTGGTCGAACACTTCACCGTTGAGGTACACGGTCGGCACCGACATGATCTCGCGCTGCTCGACTTCATCCTGGAACAGGGCGCCGTCGATGGCCACGTGCTGGATGCGCGGGTTGAGCACCGCGGCCAGGTTCAGCGCCTGCACCACGTCCGGGCAGTTCTGGCAGGACAGCGAGAAGTAGGTTTCGAAGCGGTATTCGCCTTCCAGGTTCTGCACCTGCTCGATCAGCTCGGCGGTGGCCTTGGACGGATGACCGCCAACCTGCAGCAGCGCCAGCACCAGCGAGGTGAACTCGTGGCCCATCGGCAGGCCGGCGAAGGTCAGGTGGATGTCCTGGCCCGGGGTGCCCAGGTCGAAGGACGGCACGCGGCCCTGGCCATCGCGCAGCACCTGCAGCGAGATCTTGTCCGACAGGGTTTCCAGGGTCTGCAGCAGTTCCAGCATTTCCTGCGACTTGGCGCCGTCGTCGGCGTGCGCGGTGATCTGGATCGGGCGGGTCACGCGCTCCAGATAGGTCTTCAGCTGCGACTGCAGGTTGGCGTCCAACATCGGGTCATCTCCTGGCTTCAGGCAAACAGGGGGCGTGGCACCGCTGTAGAAGGTAGCGGACCAGCAGGGGGTAGGGGTGAACCCAAGACAGCGACCGTGGAAGGGGCTGGCTGGCCAAGGCGGGCGAGCGTTGGCTGTCTTGGGTTCACCCCCACGCCGGCGGGGGGACCGGCACGGGGATGAAGGGCGCGCCGTGGCGTGGGGCCACGGCAGGCCGGTACTGCCTTAGATCTTGCCGACCAGGTCCAGCGACGGGGTCAGGGTCTTCTCGCCTTCCTTCCACTTGGCCGGGCACACCTGGTTCGGGTTGGCGGCGGTGAACTGGGCAGCCTTCAGCTTGCGCAGGGTCTCGGCGACGTCACGGGCGATCTCGTTGGAGTGGATCTCCAGGGTCTTGATCACGCCTTCCGGGTTGATGATGAAGGTGCCGCGCAGGGCCAGGCCTTCTTCTTCAATGTGCACGCCGAAAGCGCGGGTCAGCTGGTGGGTCGGGTCGCCGACCAGCGGGAACTGGGCTTTGCCGACGGCCGGCGAGGTTTCGTGCCACACCTTGTGCGAGAAGTGGGTGTCGGTGGTGACGATGTAGACCTCGGCGCCGGCCTTCTTGAACTCGGCGTAGTGGTCAGCGGCGTCTTCGATCTCGGTCGGGCAGTTGAAGGTGAAGGCGGCCGGCATGAAGATCAGGACGGACCACTGGCCCTTCAGGCTGTTGTCGGAAACCTTGATGAACTCGCCATTGTGGTAAGCGTTGGCTTCGAACGGCTGGATCTGGGTGTTGATGAGGGACATCATTTTTCCTCTGGTGAAGGGGAGTGGGTGAATCGACAGGAGCTAGGTTACCGATTCGCTCGCGATAAGAACAATCCATTGATTGCATCTATTTGATAGATGGAGTCTATCAAAAACCCATGAGCCGGCACTGAACCTTGCCGCCCTCATCCTGCAACTGCCTGTGTGACAAGGGAAAGCCCCCGGAGGCGCAGAATGTGGCCGATAGCCCCTCCTTATTCCCTCCGCCAGAACCTGAACGGATTGCAGCTTTTGTAGAGCCGAGCCCATGCTCGGCTGCGGGTGGAGCAGCCGAGCATGGGCTCGGCTCTACAATTGCGGAATGTCTCTGCAACCCGAACCCACCCTGCGCCAGATCGTGGCCGAGGCCAGTGCCCGCCTCGGCGGCGTCGAGGCCCGCCATGAGGCCGAACTGCTGCTGCTGCACGTACTGGACCGCCCGCGCAGCTGGCTGTTCGCCCATGCCACCGATCCGCTGGACGCCAATGACCAGGCCGCCTTCGAGGCATTGCTGGCCCGCCGCGTAACCGGTGAGCCGGTGGCCTACCTGACCGGCCGCCGCGGTTTCTGGACGCTGGACCTGGAGGTCGACCCGGCCACGCTGATCCCGCGTCCGGAAACCGAACTGCTGGTCGAGCTGGCGCTGGAGCGCCTGCCGCAGGACCGTGCGCTGCGGATGGCCGACCTGGGCACCGGCAGCGGCGCCATCGCGCTGGCGCTGGCCAGCGAGCGGCCACAGGCGCAGGTGCTGGCCACCGATGCCAGCCCGGGCGCGCTGGCCGTGGCCGCGCGCAATGCTGAGCGCCATGAACTGCGCAACGTCCGCTTCGCCGAGGGCGGGCACGACTGGTATGCGCCGCTGCAGGGCGTGCGGTTCGACCTGATCGCCAGCAACCCGCCGTACATCGCCAGCGACGACCCGCACCTGGCACAGGGCGACCTGCGCTTCGAACCGGCCACTGCGCTGGCCTCCGGCGTGGACGGGCTGGATGACATCCGCCGCATCGTCGACGGTGGCCAGGCCCACCTGCTGCCCGGCGCTTGGCTGCTGATCGAGCACGGTTGGGACCAGGGCGCGGCGATCCGCGCGCTGTTCGACGCCGCGGGTTTTGCGGAGGTGCAGACCGTGCAGGACCTGGAGCAGCGCGACCGGATCACCCTGGGCCGGCGTCCGGCCTAGAATGGAGGTTCTCCTGCCCCGGCAGGGCATCACCCTGGAGCTGCAAGCATGCGTACGCTGTACCCCGCCATCACCCCCTACGACGTCGGCACCCTGAAGGTCGACGACCGCCACACGCTGTACTTCGAACAGTGCGGCAACCCGGACGGCAAGCCGGTGGTGATGCTGCACGGTGGCCCGGGCGGTGGTTGCAGCGACAAGATGCGCCAGTTCCACGACCCGTCCAAGTACCGCATCATCCTGTTCGACCAGCGCGGTGCCGGCCGTTCCACTCCGCACGCGGACCTGGTGGACAACACCACCTGGGACCTCGTCGCCGATATCGAGAAGCTGCGTGAGCACCTCAAGGTTGATCGCTGGCAGGTGTTCGGCGGCAGCTGGGGCTCGACCCTGGCCCTGGCCTATGCCGAAACCCACCCGCAGCGCGTGACCGAACTGGTCCTGCGCGGCATCTTCATGCTGCGTCGCTGGGAGCTGGAATGGTTCTACCAGGAAGGCGCCAACCGCCTGTTCCCGGATGCGTGGGAGCATTACCTGAAGCCGATTCCGTCGGTGGAGCGTCATGACCTGATCTCGGCCTTCCACCGCCGCCTGACCAGCGACGACGAAACCACCCGCCTGGAAGCGGCCAAGGCGTGGGCGGTGTGGGAAGGCGCGACCAGCTTCCTGCACGTCGATGACGACTTCATCAACAGCCACGAAGACCCGCATTTCGCGCTGGCGTTTGCCCGCATCGAGAACCACTACTTCGTCAACGGCGGCTTCTTCGAGGTGGAAGACCAGCTGCTGCGCGACGCCCACCGCATCGCCAACATTCCCGGCGTGATCGTGCACGGCCGCTACGACGTGGTCTGCCCGCTGGCCAACGCCTGGGACCTGACCAAGGTGTGGCCGAAGGCGAAGCTGGAGATCACGCCGGCCTCGGGCCACTCGGCGTTCGAAGCCGAAAACGTGGACGCGCTGGTGCGCGCCACCGATAGCTTCGCCTGATCGGTAGCGCCGGGCCGTGCCCGGCGCTACCTGCCCTCATCCACGCATGGCGTGGATCTACCACAGCCCGGTAGTGCCGGCCGCTGGCCGGCAACCCCGAAACGATTGGATCGGCGTAGGCGCCGGCCAGCGGCCGGCGCTACCACTCCCCGGCCAGCAACGCGTCGGCAAGCACCTGCAGCTTCGGCGAGTGCTGGCGCGACGGCGGGTAGATCAACGACAGCGCGCGGCTGCGGCCTTCGAACGGCTGCAGCACGCGTTGCAGGCGGCCGTCAGCCAACGCGTCGGCCACCGCGAAATCCATCACCTGCACGATGCCGATGCCTGCGATGGCCGCTTCCACCAGCGGATCGCCGCTGTCGAACACCATCCGCGTCGGTGGGGTGAACTCGCGCAGTTGTCCGTCCTGCAGGAACTGCCAGTCCACCAGCCGGCCACTGCGCAGGTTGCGCACCGCGAGGCACGCGTGATCCTGCAGTGCGGCCACATCGTCCGGTGCGCCACAGCGCGCCAGATAGGCGGCGCTGGCCACCGTCACCCAACGCAGCGGACGCAGGGGGCGCGCGACGATGCGCTGGTCGGCGATGACGCCGGTGCGCAGCGCGGCATCGAAACCTTCCTCGACCAGATCGACCAGGCGGTCGCTGAGCACGGCTTCCACCTGCAGCTGCGGATGCTGTTGCAGCAACGGCGCCAGCATCGGCACCAGCACCTTGCGTCCGAACATCGATGGCGCGCTGATCTTCAGGGTGCCCGCGGGCGTGCAGGGACGGTCGGCCAACTGGCGTTCGGCATCCTCGAAACCACACAGCAGCGGCGCGACCTGGTCGACGAACTGGCGGCCATCCGGGGTCAGCGCCACGTTGCGGGTGTTCCGCTGCAGCAGCTTCACCCCCAGCGTGGCCTCCAGCCGACCGATCGCGCGCGACAGGCCGGACTGGCTCAGGCCCAGCTGTCCGGCGGCGACGGTGAAACTGCGGGCTTCGGCTACCTGTACCAGCATGCGTACCGCATTGAGGTCCATCGAGGTTCCATTCATGCTGAAAATCATGACAGATATGGCTGGAAGGGGGTTTATTGATTGCTTCGCATCAATGAGACTGCGCTCCCCCACCGCGCCAGACTGCCGATGCCTCCCCTCAAATACCCGCGCTGGGCGCTGACCCTGCTGGCCACCGCACAGCTGATCATCGCCCTGGATGCCACCATCATCTTCGTTGCCCTGCATGACATGGGGCGCGCGCTGCAGATCAACGCGCAGCAGCTGCAATGGGTGGTCAGCGCCTACACCGTGGCCTTCGGCGGCAGCCTGCTGCTGGGTGGGCGCGCTGCCGACCTGATCGGCCGCCGCCGCTTCTACCGGCTGGGCATGCTGCTGTTCGCGCTGGCCTCGCTGCTCGGTGCGTTGGCGCCGAATGCCACCCTGCTGATCATCGCGCGCGCGGCGCAGGGCATCGGCGCTGCACTGCTGTTCCCGGCCACGCTGGCGTTGATCAACACGCTGTATGCCGAAGGCCCGGTGCGCAACCGCGCGCTGGCGATCTGGAGCATGGCCAGCGCGGTCGGCCTGGCGCTGGGCACGCTGCTCGGTGGTGTGCTGACCCAGGCGTTCGGCTGGCCGGCGGTGCTGGCGGTGATCGTGCCGTTGGCCACGGCGTGCGCGGTCGCTGCCGGTGCGTGGTTGCCGGCCGATGGCCCACGCGTGCAGGGCCGTTCCTTCGATCTGGCCGGTTGCCTCACCGTCACCGCCGGCGGCAGCCTGCTGGTCACCACCCTGGTGCAGGGCCCGGAGTGGGGCTGGACGGCGCGGGCCACGCTCATCTGCCTGCTGCTTTCAGCCGTACTGTTGACGGTGTTCGTACAGATCGAAAAGCGCAGCCGTGACCCGCTGATGCAGTTCGCGCTGCTGCGCCTGCCTGGCCTGCGCGCGGCTCTCGGCCTGACCTTCGCCTTCATGAGTAGCTATGGCGTGCAGTACTACTTCCTGGCGCTCTACTTCCAGGATGGCTATGGCTGGAGCCCGCTGCAGGCCGGCCTGGCCTTCCTGCTGCCGACATTGGTGTGCACCTTCGGCATCCGCGTTGCCGAACGGATGCTGCGGCGCCGTTCGCCACGGCAGGTGCTGGCCTGGGGCTTCGCGGCCGGTGCCATCGGCATCACCGCGGTGGCGCTGGTGATGCCGCATGGCACAGATTACTGGCCGCTGCTGCCGGGCATCGTGGTGCTCAGCGTGGGCCAGGGCATGAGCTGGACGGCGATGTGGATCGTGGCCGGGCAGGGCGTGCCGGGGCCGCAGCAGGGAGTGGCGTCCGGCATGACCGCCACCGCACAGCAGATCGGCGGCGCGTTGGGACTGGCGGTACTGGTGATGGTGGCCAACGCCGCGCGCGGCACGCAGGCGGCAACCAGTCCTGATGCGCTGCAGGGCATGGTCAATGCACAGTACGGCGCCGCGCTGTTCGCCGCGTTCGGCGTGGTGATCGCGCTGGGCCTGCGCCCGGCACCGGTAGACTCGGCAGTGACCGCCTGCCTGGGCAACGACGCATGATCGAACTGCTGGACCTTCAACAGACTCTGTGCGCCTTTGCGGCCTGCAACGATGACGATGCGGTGTACGCCTCCTTCGGTTGGGTGCACGCCACCGGGGGCGATCTGCTGCAGGCGCGTTTCTGGTTGCCGGCGGATGAAGACGCGGCGTTCGACGACGGCGGTGATGTCCCCGCCGAAGCGCGCGCGCTGGGCCTGTCCACCTTTCTTGAACCGGCGACTTTCGCCGACGTGCTCGACGTGCAGAAGCGGCAGCGGCCGCTGTCCACGCTGGCCGACCATGCACGGGCGCTGGCGTACTACGCCGAGTACGATGCCTTCCAGCAGGTTGAAGGTATCGACGAGGCACTGGGCGAAGCGGGTGTTGGGGAACAGGCGGCGGCACGCGAGGCCGGCATTGGTGCGGGCATCTTCGCGTCGTTTGATCTGGTGCTGGTCGCGTGTCCGGAGGCGCAGGTCAAGGCAGTGGCCCAGCGCGTGGCGCGCCTGCTGGAGATTCCGGTGGGCGACGCGCTGCCGCGCTGTCGTGGGTTGCCGCTGATGCTGGGAGAAGCACTGGACCGCAAGCGTGCGCAGGCGATCAAGGATGACTTCGCGGCCATTGGCGCAACGCTGCAGGTGCGCGGTTTCAAGCCATTCCCGTGGATGGATGCGCCTGCACTGCGTTGAACAACACCATCCACGCATGGCGTGGATCTACTGAATGCCAGACCCGGCCAGTAGATCCACGCCATGCGTGGATGGGATCACGCCAGGCCCAGCAACTGCGGCTGCAACGCGCTGAAGATCCGCGCCAGCCGCTCCGCCCACGCCTGCTGCCCGGCGGCATCGGCGATCAGGTCCTGGCGGATCTCCAGTTCCACGTGCACCAGCCCACGGCCTTCGCCATGCACCGGCACCGCGTAGTCGCTGGTACTGCTGACCGAATACGGTTCGTTGTCACCCACCACCAGGTCGCCTTCATCGCGCAGTGCCTGCAGCAGCGCATGCGCAAAGCGCGTGTCCTGGTGGTACAGCACACCGGCATGCCACGGCCGCTGCATGCCGTTCATCACCGGGGTGAAGCTGTGCATCATCACCAGCAGGGTGGGGCGGCCGGCATCGCGGCGTGCATCCAGTTCCGCGTCGATGCGCGCGTGGTAGGGCGCGTGGATCGCATCGATGCGCTGTTGCCGCTGTGCTGCCGACAGCCCGGCATTGCCCGGGACCACGGTGTGGTCGCTCACTTCCGGAATAAGCGTCGGCGAGGCCAGTGGGCGGTTGCAGTCGATCAGTAGCCGCGAATAGGTCTGTTCGATCGCCCAGGCATCCAGACGTTCGGCCAGTGCACGAGTGGTGCCAGCAATGCCGATGTCCCAGCCGATGTGGCGGTCAAGTTCGGCCTGCGCCAGGCCAAGCCTGCCCAGAGCACGCGGCACCTGCTGGCCGGCGTGGTCAGCCAGCAGCAGGTACGGCGAGGCGCCCTGCGGCCGGTGGAGGCTGTAGATCGCCGGATCGTCGGCGTCCAGCAGCGCCGGCAGTGCGTGCAGGTCGGCGTCAGCCACGCGGGCGCCCGTCCAGGTGGTGCTCGATCATCCACAGGCCGGCCCACAGCTTGGCATCCAGCTCGTAGCCTTCGCCCATCTTCTGCACCAGCCACGCCGCCGCCTGTGCACGCGGAATCTCGTGCACGGTGATGTCTTCGCTGTCATCGCCGCCACCTTCGCCGATCCGGCGCAGGCCGGTGGCACGTACGAAGGCGATCTTCTCGCTGCTGGCGCCGGAAGACGTCGGGCCGATCATCAGCACTTCGGCGTGGTCGGCGGTCCAGCCGGTTTCTTCTTCCAGCTCGCGCACGGCCGAGACTTCGATCGATTCGCCCGCATCGATGTCGCCGACCAGGCCGGCCGGCATTTCGATGGTGGGGGCCTGCAGCGGTACGCGGAACTGCTCGACGAACAGCACCTTGTCCTCCGGGGTGACGGCGATGATGATCGCGGCCAGGCCACCGGCATGGGTACGTTCGCTGTATTCCCAGGTGCCGCGCACCAGCATGCGCTGGTACTTGCCTTCATAGACGACGCGCGGGGCTTCGGTGTTGCGCTGGCTCATGCGGGCTCGCTGGAACTGGAAAAGGATGGAGTGGGAACGGGATCGGCCACGCCAGCGGCATCGAACAGCCGGCGGCGGGTCATCGGGCCGAAGCGCAGGGTCTGGCACAGGCCACCGAGCAGCTCGGGATCGGCGGTCTGGCGCAGCAGGCCGGGTTGGCTGCCTTCCAGCGGCGCGTCCAGCGCGATGGTGGTCAGCTGGCGCCAGAGCAGGGCATGCTCGCGCTGCTCGCGCAGGCGCACGGCCATCTGCGCGGCACCGCGCAGGCGCAGGAACGGCACTTCGTCCAGGCGTTCGTACAGCGCATCCATGCTGCCGAAGTGGGCCAGCAGCACGGCGGCGGACTTGCTGCCGACACCACTGACACCGGGAATGTTGTCCACCGCATCGCCGCACAGCGCCAGGTAGTCGGCGATCTGGTGTGCGTGCACGCCATGTCGCGCCTTCACGCCGGCCACGTCCCAGCGCTGGTTGCGCGCGTAGTCCCACTGTTCGTCGTGGTCGAGCAGCAGCTGCGACAGGTCCTTGTCGGCGGAGATGATCACCCCGCGATGGCTGCCGCGGTGCACGTGCAGGGCGCTGCCGATCAGGTCGTCGGCCTCGTATTCGTGGTGGGCCAGGACGGCAAGGCCCAACGCCGCGCACAGCGCCTTGCAGTGCACGAACTGGCGCTTGAGCGCCTCCGGTGCCGGATCACGGTTGGCCTTGTAGGCCGGATACAGCCGGTGGCGGAAGCCGCTGTCGAGCGCTTCGTCGAAGGCGATGGCGATGTGCCGCGGGCGCTCGCGCTCCAGCAGGTCCAGCAGGAAGCGGGCGAAGCCGTGCACTGCATTGGTCGGCCAGCCCTGGGCGTCCTGGAACTGGTCCGGCAGCGAGTGCCAGGCGCGGAACACGTAGATGCTGGCGTCGACCAGGTACAGCGACGGCGGCGGAGCCGGCAGGGTCATGCCGGCGGCGTCCAGTCGCGCAGCAGGGCCGCCGGGTCGGGGCGCTCGCGTTCGGGGACGGCGGCCTTCGGCGTGCCGATATGGATGAAACCGGCAATGCCTTCGCCCTCGGACAGCCCCAGATAGGCGTGCACGGCCGGATCGAAGGCCATCCAGGCAGTCAGCCACTGTGCGCCGAAGCCCATCGCCTGCGCGGCCTGCAGCAGGGCGAAGCAGACGCAGCCGGCGGTCATCAGCTGTTCCTGTTCGGGCACCTTCGGGTCCGGGCGCGGGCTGGCGACCACTACGATCACCAGCGGGGCGTGGCTGAAACGCTGGCGGTCCTTCTCGAACACAGCCTCGCCCGCATGCGGGTCGCGCTGGCGGCTGCGTTCGGCCAGGAAGTCGCCCAGAGTGTGACGTGCATCGCCGGCGATTTTCAGGAAGCGGAACGGCACGCGCTTGCCGTGGTCGGGCACGCGCACCGCCGAGGCCAGTATCCGCTGCAGGGTGGCTGGGTCCGGTCCGGGCTCGCCCAGTTGCCGCGAGGGCACCGAGCGGCGGGCATCCAGGGCGAGCAGGGCAGCGGGGTCGGGCATGGAGTCTGAACCGGTCATCACGGGTGTTTGATTATAGTCGGGGTGGTCAATGACGCCGTCTGTGTCGCGTCCGGCCCCTGAATACCAAACTGTGATGAACATCATGCCACTGGCGGGAAACGGACAGCCGCTTCCCCTCGCCTCGTGGGCCTTGCACGGCTTACGATATCTGTCTTGCCGGGCCGCCGGTCATGAGGTTTGAAGTGAGGACTGTTTCACTGTCCGTGACGGGCTGGCCGGCCTACCATCGACGTTCCGGTACATGGGGTGTGCCGGTCGTCGCGATGTCCATGCTGTCTGTCGTACCAGAGAAGGTGGGGAGCCTTCCCGAATGATGAGCGTGCCCACACCGATGGGATCGCCGGGCCGTGACCCGGCCCAGCTCCAGCTTGCCCGGGACATGGTCCTGCCGGCGCTGTGCCAGGCCTTCGGGGCCGCACTGGCGCGTTTCGACGATGCCCTGTTCGACCGTGCCGGCAATGCCGGCTCGTCGCAGTTGCTGTTCCTGGACGCGATGCGCGAACTGCGCCGCCGCCGTGAGGACATCGCTGCGGCCTTTGCCGGCCACCTGCAGCAGGCCTGGACCGCCTTGGCGGCCGGTGAGCCGCTGTCGGCCGAGGCGACCCTGTCCGGACCCGCCGAGGATGGCCTGAGCCTGCTGGCCGAACACGTACTGGAATCGCGGTTGGCGGTGCGCAATTTCGCCACTGTGCTGCTGCGCGACTTCAAGCCGGTGCTGGCGCGGCTGGACCGTCGCCTGGGCCGGTTGATCGGCAGCGCGGAACTGGACGCCGACCACAATCCGATCAGCCCCGAGCATCTGGGCGTGGCCATCCACGAGGCCTTTGCCGGCTGCGAACTGGCCCCGGAAGTACATCTGGTGCTGATCAAGCTGTGCGAGCGCGACCTGCGCGCTCCGGTCGGCCGCATCTACGAGAAGCTGGACGAGCAGCTGGCCGCGGCCGGGGTGATGTCGCAGATGGGTGCGCCGCAGCGCCCGCTGTCGGCCGCGCCGGATCCGCGCATGGCCGGGGTGCTGGATGATCTGGTCGAACAGCGACAGGCTGCAGGCTTCGATCCCGGACTCAGCGACGACGAACAGGCCGCACCGGCCTGGGCGCAGCGCTTTGCCGCGCGCTGGTCCGAGCGCCGCGGCCACATGCAGCAGCACCTGGGGGGCGAGGAAGGTGGCGCCGGCGAGGCCTACGCAGGCCAGCAGGGCATGCTGCTGGAAGCGCTGCACGAACTGCTGCAGCAGACCCGCCATGTGCGTGAGGACGCGACGTCGGCCGCACAGGTGGCGATCGGCCAGCAGCGTCCGCTCAGCCAGCGCGAAATGATGTCGGTGCTGTCGCTGCTGCAGGCCACGCCCAGTGCGACGCTGCGTGCAGCCATCGGCGAGGACGGCGAATCGCTGGCGCAACGGCTGAAGAGCGAAGTGCTGTCCAGCGCCACCCAGCTTGGCGTGGATCCTGGCCAGACCCGCCTGGATCCGCAGGACGAGGATGCGATCGACCTGGTCGGCATGCTGTTCGACGTGATGCTGGATGAACGTGAACTGGAAGGCCGCTCGCGCGAACTGATCGGGCGCCTGGTGGTGCCTTTCGTCAAGGTCGCCATGCTCGACCGCCGCATGTTCGTGCAGAAGACCCATCCGGCGCGCAAGCTGCTCAACTCGCTGGCCGAGGCCTGCGAGGGCAACACCGGCGAGAGCCAGGCCGAGCGCATGCTGATGGCCAAGGTCGAGGAGATCATCGAGCGCCTGGTGGCCGAGTTCAACGAGAACCTGGCGATCTTCCTGACCCTGGAAGAAGAATTCCGCGAGTTTCTGGTGCAGCATCGCCGCCGCGTGGAAATCGCCGAGCGCCGTGCCGCGGAAACGCAGCGCGGGCAGGAAAAGCTGGAAATGGCCCGCAGCCGGGCCAGTGCGGAACTGGATCGTCGCATCGGTGATGCCACCCTGCCGCCGGCCATTGCCGAGTTCCTGCGCCAGCCCTGGCAGCACCACCTGACCCTGGCGCTGCTGCGCGAGGGCGAAGAAGGCGCGTCGGTGGCCGAGGCACTGAGCCTCGGCGACGGCCTGCTGGAGGAAGTGGCCGAGGCCCGCCGGCAGATTGTCGGCAAGCCGTGGCTGCAGGCCTGGCAGCCGGTGCTGGCCAAGGTGTTTGCCAGCGTCGGCGTGCACGGCGATGCGGCTACCGGGGCGATTGACGCCCTGCATGACACGTTGCAGGGCATCGCCGAGTCGCGGCCGGAACTGCAGCGCGCGCTGCCCGAGCTGCCGCAGGTCGCACTGCCGGCACCGCCGGTGGCTGAATCGCCAGCGGTGGAGCTCAGCGGGCAGATCGACGCCGATGATTTCGACAACGCCGATGCCGACCGCTTCCGACGCATGGAAATCGGCAACTGGTTGGACTTCGTCGACAAGGACGGCAAGGTCCAGGCGGGCAAGCTGTCCTGGGTCAGCCCGATTTCCTCGCGCCTGCTGTTCGTCAACCGTCGCGGCGTGCGCTTCTGCGTGGCCTCGCCGGAAGAGCTGGCGGTGATGGTGCGGCTGGGCCGCCTGCGTGCCCACGTTGACGATGGGGCCTTCGACAGCGCCATGCAGGGCGTGATCGACCGCCTCGACCCGGGCAGCGCCACCCTGCACTGAGTGCGGGCTGCCTGCTAGGATCGGGAAAACTCACCGATCAGCGGGGACCTGCATGGCCGTGGCGTTGCTGGGGATCAAGGAGACCGCGCCGGGTGAACGGCGCGTGGCGTTGACGCCGGAAACCGCGCGCAAGCTCGGTGCCCTCGGCATTACGGTCTGGTACGAGGCCGGCGCCGGGCTGGCCGCCGGCTTCACCGATGCCGCCTATGACGATGCCGGCGCAGGTGCCTTCGACGCGGGCCGCTGGGCCGAGATCGATATCCTGCTGTGCGTGCAGGCACCTCCTGCGACGGTGCTGGAGCAGCTCAGGCCCGGTGCCAGCGTGGTCGGCCTGCTGGCCCCGGCCAACGATCCGGCGCTGGCCGCGCTGGCGGCCGATGATCGCCTGCAGCTGTTCCCGCTGCAGCAGCTGCCGCGCACCACCCGTGCGCAGGCGATGGATGTACTCAGTTCGCAGGCCGGCATGGCCGGCTACAAGGCCGCGCTGATCGCCGCCGAACGCGCGCCGCGCTTCTTCCCGATGCTGACCACCGCCGCCGGCACCGTGCGGCCGGCCAAGGTGCTGGTGATCGGTGCCGGCGTAGCGGGCCTGCAGGCCATCGCCACCGCACGTCGTCTCGGTGCACAGGTGGAAGGTTTCGACGTGCGCCCGGAAACCCGCGAGCAGATCCAGTCACTGGGCGCGCGCTTCCTCGACCTCGGGGTGAGCGCGGCGGGCGAGGGCGGCTATGCGCGGGCGCTGACCGATGAGGAGCGCGCCGAGCAGCAGCGTCGGCTGGCCGACCACCTGCGCGGCGTGGACGTGGTGATCTGCACGGCTGCGGTGCCGGGCCGCCCGGCGCCGACCATCGTGACTGCCGCAATGGTGGAGGGCATGGCCACCGGCAGCGTGATCGTGGATCTGGCGGCCGAGAGCGGCGGCAACTGCGCGCTGACCCAGCCGGGGCAGTGCATCGAACACCAGGGCGTGACCATCGATGGCCCGCTGGGCCTGGCCAGTCGCGGCGCGACCCAGGCCAGTGAGATGTATGCGCGCAACCTGCTCAACTTCGTTGCGCTGTTCGTGCGCGAGGGGCAGCTCGGTTTCGACTGGGACGACGAGCTGCTGGCGAAGACGCGCTGGCAGGCGTGAGTGACATGGGGTCAGATCCCTTTGCCTCTGGCAAAGGGATCTGACCCCGGTATCCGGAAGGCTTACCGCGGCTTTGCCGGCGGCGGG
Organism: Stenotrophomonas sp. 109824_Sma; assembly: GCF_056480025.1. Lineage (NCBI taxonomy): Bacteria > Pseudomonadati > Pseudomonadota > Gammaproteobacteria > Lysobacterales > Lysobacteraceae > Stenotrophomonas > Stenotrophomonas sp. 109824_Sma. Next base: position 850,015 of record NZ_CM151078.1, read on the forward strand.
TTGTCGCGCACCCAGTCCTTGCGTTGTTCCGGCGTCATCTGCGACCAGCGCTCGCGCAGCGCGTCGCGCTGTGCCGGCGGCATGTTGCGCATCTGCCCGAACAGGGCGCGGGCCTGCTCGCGCTGTTCGGGGCTCATGTGCTCGAAGCGGCGCAGGCCACGGCGGGCCTTGTCGCGCTCCTCCGGGCTCATCGATTGCCAGCGCTGGCCGTGCGACAGCATGCGCTGGCGCTGGCCGGCATCGGCGCTGTTCCAGCGGTCGCGCAGCGGCGCCAGCAGGGATTCGCGCTGGGGTTCGCTCAGTTGCTCCCACGCAGGCAACGGTGTGGCCGGTGCGGGACGTGCGGCAGGGGCGGGCGTGGCGTTCTGCGCCAGTGCCGGAACGGCCGGCAGCAGCGCAAGGGTCAACAGCAGCGGCAGGGTAGGCAGTCGGGACATGATTCACTCCATCGCCAGGTCGGTATCGCCCAGCCACAGGTACAGATCGGGATTCTCGTCGTAGAGCGCGCCGTTGTCTTCCACTGAAGCAAGCACGGGGGCCGGCGCCGGACCCGCAAGCGTGCCATGGCCGGTGAACTGCAGGCCAATGCCCAGTGCCACGACCAGTGAACAGGCGCTGGCCAGCCACCAGCGCCAGCGTCCGCGATGGGCGGCCGTGGCGCCGTGGCGCGCCAGGCGCAGCCGTGCCAGCGTGGCCGGCGACAGCGCCTGCAGCGACTGCGCGTGCAGGCTGCGCAGGGTGTCATCGGAAGGCAGGGAGCGGTTCACGGGTGGATCTCCAGATAGTCCTGCAGCGCCTGGCGGGCGCGTGCCAGATGGGTTTTTACCGCGCCTTCGCTGCAGCCCATGGCGCGGGCAGTGGTGGCCCCGTCCAGGTCCTGCAGCACGCGCAGGGTGAAGGCTTCGCGCTGGCGAGCGGGCAGGGTGCGCAATGCGTCCACCAGCTGCTGGTACTGCTGGCGCTGCTCATGCGCCTGCGCCGGGTCCGGGCCGGGGTCGGCCCAGTCGATCTCGCCACCTTCCGCGTCCTGGTTGTCGCGCCAGAACGGCAGGCGGAAGCGGCGCCGGCGCTGCATGTCGATCACCCGGCGGCGCAGGATGCTCCAGAACAGCGGCGCCCATTCGGCGGCCGGCTTGTCGGCGTAATCCAGCATGCGCAGCAGCGCGTCCTGCACCGCATCCATGGCGTCTTCGCGCTGGCGCAGGCCGGCCTCGGCGAAGCGGAACGCTCGCGGGCCGACGCTGGCCAGGAACGCTTCCAGCGATGCCGGCAGGGCATCGGTCTCGGCGCTTGGGGAGAGGGGGCTGCTCACCAGCACAGGGTACGGTTCCTCGCTCGGGGTCACCATCGACAACGCGTGAGCGCCGCCGCGGTTGACGCCGGGTGCGCACGGGTTCAGCCCGTGGTTATGATGGGGCGACGAAGACAGAGCGGGAGCGTTGCCAGTGAGTGACGGGTTCGTGGCGCTGTACATCTTCATGCTGGCGGCCATCGCCGGCCACGTGATCATTTCGCGGGTGCCGGTGATCCTGCACACCCCGCTGATGTCGGGCTCCAACTTCATCCACGGCATCGTGCTGATCGGCGCGATGGTGGTGCTGGGGCATGCGCAGACGCCGCTGGAGAAGGCGCTGGGCTTCCTCGCCGTGGTGCTCGGTGCCGGCAATGCCGCCGGCGGCTACGTGGTCACCGCGCGCATGCTGGAAATGTTCAAGCCGAGCGCGCCCAAGGGCGGCCAGGACGAACCGAAGGAGCCGCAGGCTTGAACATCAGCACCGTCGAACTGCTCGACTGGCTGGTCAAGGCCAGCTACCTCGTCGCCGCCACGCTGTTCCTGCTGGGCCTGCAGCGCATGGCTTCGCCACTGACCGCGCGCAGCGGCATCCGCTGGGCCGGGCTGGGCATGCTGCTGGCCACTGCGGCGACCTTCTTCCTGCCTGAACTGCACAACGTGCCGCTGATCCTGGTGGCACTGCTGCTGGGCGCGGGCCTGGCCTGGTGGTCGGCCGGCAAGGTCGCCATCACCGACATGCCGCAGATGGTGGCGCTGTACAACGGCATGGGCGGTGGCTCGGCGGCGGCGATCGGCGCGGTGGAACTGCTGCGCTACGCCTTCCTGGCCAACCGCGATACCAGCCACTGGAGCGCACAGGCGCTGGCCGACCTGGCCGCACGCCAGCCGTCGGGCACGGTGCTGCTGCTGGCGGTGGTTGGTGCGGCGATCGGCGCGGTGTCGCTGTCCGGCTCGGTGATCGCCTGGGCCAAGCTCGATGGCCGCCTCGACAAGCGCGTGACCTGGCCCGGCCAGCAGGTGATGAACCTGGTGGTGGCACTGGCGGTGGTGGTGCTGGCGATCATCGCGGCCAGCACGCTCGACACCTGGGCGATCGTCGCCTTCTTCGTGCTGGCACTGGCACTGGGCGTGCTGATGACGTTGCCGATCGGTGGCGCCGACATGCCGGTGGTGATCTCGCTGTACAACGCATTCACCGGCCTGGCGGTGTCGTTCGAAGGCTACGTGCTGGGCAACGAGGCGCTGATCATCGCCGGCATGATGGTCGGCGCGGCCGGCATCCTGCTGACCCGGCTGATGGCCAAGGCGATGAACCGGCCGATCCGCAACGTGCTGTTCTCCAACTTCGGCGGCGGCGCCGGTGGCGAAGCGCAGGCGATCACCGGCGCGCAGAAGCCGATTGAAGCCTCGGACGTCGCGGCGATGATGGCCTACGCCGAACGCGTGGTGATCGTGCCGGGTTACGGCATGGCCGTGGCACAGGCGCAGCACAAGATCTGGGAGCTGGCGCAGCGGTTGGGCCAGCGCGGGGTGAAGGTGAAGTTCGCCATCCACCCGGTCGCCGGGCGAATGCCCGGGCACATGAACGTACTGCTGGCCGAAGCGGGTGTGCCCTACGACCTGATCGCCGACATGGACGACATCAACCCGGAGTTCGCCAACACCGACGTGGTGCTGGTGATCGGTGCCAACGACGTGGTCAATCCGGTCGCGCGTACTGATCCGGCCAGCCCGATCTACGGCATGCCGGTGCTGGATGTGGTCAATGCGCGCAACGTGGTGGTGATCAAGCGCGGCAAGGGCACCGGCTTCGCCGGCATCGAGAATGCGCTGTTCTACGCTGACAACACCCGCATGCTGTACGGCGACGGCGCTGAAGCGGCCGCATCGCTGGTGAGCGAGCTGAAGGCGCTCGACGGCGGGCATTGAGCGGCGGCTGCGCCCGGTAGGTGCGGACCTGGGACCGCATGCTTCTGCCGGCCAGCGGCCGGCACTACCGCATCGCACGCGTGGCGTGGATCTGCGCGCTCAGCGCGCCAGCCAGGCGCCCAAGACCACGGCCACGGCCAGCCACAGCCATTCCATCGCGCCGTTGGCCAGGGTGACCAGGGTCCAGGCCAGGTGCGGGCCCATCCGCGTGGTGGCGTCCCACAGGTCCAGGCCGATCGAGCCGCCCATCCAGGCGCTGGCGATGGCCCAGTTGGCCACGGCGGCCACCAGCAGGGTGCCCAGCACGACCAGGGCGATGCGCAGCCGGCCCGGGCCCAGTGTGCCCAGGCGCAGCATGAACACCAGTTCCAGGGCGGACACTACCGCCATCCAGCCGACCTGTCGGCCGGTCATCAGCGCCAGGACCATCCAGGCGAGGGGAGCAACAAGCAGACCCAGCAACAGCATGAGGGGCCAGAGCCAGGTGACGGTCCTGGCACGCGCGGCATTGGAGGACATCGAAGCTCCCTGAAGATCACCCACAGGATACTGTGGTTTGCCGCAGTGCACCGGCGGTGCCGGGGCGGCTGGGCTAGAATGCCGTCTTGCGTGGCCCCGGCCACGGCCCCATATCGGTCCCCATGTATTCCCGTAGCAGCGAACCTGTCCACTTCGAACGCGATTGCGAGGCCGTGATGGTCCCGCAGGGCGATACCGTGACCCTGCCTGCCGGCAGCTATGGGTACATCACCCAGGCGCTGGGCGGCAGTTATTCGGTGTTCGTCGAGGGCAACCTGTTCCGCATCGCCGGCAAGGACGGCGACGCCATCGGCAAGGAGGCGCCTGCACCGCTCGAGCTGCCGGCCGACGCCACCGATGAGCAGGTGGAACAGCTGGTGTGGCAGCAGCTGCGTACCTGCTTCGACCCGGAAATTCCGGTCAACATCGTCGAACTGGGCCTGGTCTATGAAGTCGAGATCAAGCACCTGGACGAAGGCAAGCGCGAGATCGACGTGAAGATGACCCTGACCGCACCGGGCTGCGGCATGGGCGAGATCCTGGTCGACGACGTGCGCAGCAAGCTCGAAATGATCCCGACGGTGGCCGAGGCCGACGTCGACCTGGTGTTCGACCCGCCGTGGAACCAGCACATGATGTCCGAGGCGGCGCGGCTCGAGACCGGCATGCTTTGACCCAGGGCCCGCAGTGACGCGGGCTCGGCACTACCCGCAACCAGAACAGGAATCCTCCGGTGTCCCAGTCCATTCCCAGCTTCGCCGTCACCCGTTCGGACCACCCGCGCAGCGCTGAAGAGCGCGCCAAGATCCTGGAGAAGCCGGGCTTCGGCCTGCACTTCACCGATCACATGGTGGAAGTGCGCTGGGACAAGGATGCCGGCTGGCACAACGCCAACGTGCGTGCCTACGGCCCGCTGCAGCTGGACCCGGCCGCGGCAGTCCTGCACTACGGCCAGGAAATCTTCGAAGGCATCAAGGCCTACCGCCACGCCGACGGTTCGATCTGGACCTTCCGCCCCGACGCCAATGGCCGTCGCCTGCAGCGTTCGGCGCAGCGCCTGGCGCTGCCGGAACTGCCGGTGGAGATCTTCGTCGAATCGCTGAAGCAGCTGATTGCCGTCGACAGCGCCTGGGTGCCGTCGGCCGATGAGTCGAGCCTGTACTTCCGTCCGTTCATGATCGGCGACGAAGCCTTCCTCGGCGTGCGCGGCGCGCACAAGGCCGGCTACTACGTCATCGCCAGCCCGGCCGGCCCGTACTTCGCCAAGGGCGTCGCCCCGGTGTCGATCTGGCTGTCGACGGAGTACGCACGTGCGGCCAAGGGCGGCACCGGTGCGGCCAAGTGCGGTGGCAACTACGCCGCCTCGCTGCTGCCGCAGCAGAAGGCACAGGCACAGGGCTGCTCGCAGGTGCTGTTCCTCGACCCGGTCGAGGGCAAGTACCTGGAAGAACTGGGTGGCATGAACGTGTTCCTGGTCTACAAGGACGGCACGCTGGTCACCCCGGAACTGTCCGGCAGCATCCTCGAGGGCATCACCCGCGAGAGCATCCTGCAGCTGGCGCGCGACCGTGGCATGAAGGTCGAAGAGCGCAAGGTCAGCATCGACGAATGGAAGGACGGCGTGGCCTCCGGTGCGATCAGCGAAGTGTTTGCCTGTGGCACCGCCGCGGTGGTCACCCCGATCGGCCAGCTGAAGGGCGAGGGCTTCTCGGTGGGCGACATCAACGCGCCAGCTGGCGAAGTGACCATGTCGCTGCGCAAGGAACTGACCGACATCCAGTACGGCCGCCTGCCGGACCGCCACAACTGGCTGGTCAAGCTGGGCTGATCGCCCGCGTTGAACGGGTAGCGCCGGGCCATGCCCGGCGGCTCCTCTGGAAAGCCCGTCCCCGTGACGGGCTTTCTGCGTTATGGGCCTGGGGGTCAGATCCCTTTCCCATGGAAAAGGGATCTGACCCCGAATCAGTGGACGCCGATGTCGGCAAAGTCATCTCAGGACACGTGATGACCCAGTCAGGTGCGTGCAGGCTGCGAGAAAGTTCCTTCACCTTCACAAACCCTCGACCCGAAAAGTCTCAGATCAGACATTTCATCTTGCTGAAAAGACGCTGAAAATCTTGTGGTGTCCGGTTTTGGTCATTAGCGTCATCTGCACGGCGGATCGATAGGGGGATCCGCTGATTCGCCGGACTTCGAACCTCGCCAACGCAAGCCAGCCCATGGTTCGGGCCGGTGCTTCTGCCGATTCCGGCATTCACACCACTAGAAAGGGAAATACGATGTCCCAGGTAACGCAACCGCGTGTGCGTCGAGTGTGGGTGGTCCTTGGTGCGTCCGTTCTGTCATCGCTGCTGCTGGCCACGCCTGCGCTGGCCGGTGACGTCCAGCTCAGCGGCCTGCAGTCCGCGCCGACGCACCAGCGCTTCATCGTGAAGTACCGTGACGGTAGTGCGCCGGTGGCCAACACCACCGCACTGGCCTCTTCGCTGAAGAGTGCCGCCGCCGGCCTGGCCAGCAGCCAGGGCCGTGCGCTGGGCCTGCAGGAGGTCCGCAAGCTGGCCGTCGGCCCGACCCTGGTCAGGACCGACCGCCCGCTGGACCAGGCCGAATCCGAGCTGCTGATGCGCAAGCTCGCCGCCGACCCGAACGTGGAATACGTCGAAGTCGACCAGATCATGCGTGCGACGCTGACCCCGAACGACACCCGCTTCAGCGAACAGTGGGGCTTCGGTACCTCCAACGCGTCGATCAACGTGCAGCCGGCCTGGGACAAGGCCACCGGCACCGGCGTGGTGGTGGCCGTGATCGATACCGGCATCACCAACCATCCCGATCTCAACGCCAACATCCTGCCCGGCTATGACTTCATCAGCGACGCCGCGATGGCACGCGATGGCGGTGGCCGCGACAACAACCCGAACGACGAAGGCGACTGGTACGGCGCCAACGAGTGCGGCTCGGGCATCCCGGCCTCCAACTCCAGCTGGCACGGCACCCACGTCGCCGGCACCGTGGCGGCGGTGACCAACAACAGCACCGGCGTGGCCGGTACTGCGTTCAATGCCAAGGTCGTCCCGGTGCGCGTGCTGGGCAAGTGCGGCGGTTACACCTCCGACATCGCCGACGCGATCGTGTGGGCCTCCGGCGGCACCGTCAGTGGCGTGCCGGCCAATGCCAACCCGGCCGAAGTCATCAACATGTCGCTGGGTGGTGGTGGCACCTGCTCGGCCACCTACCAGAATGCGATCAACGGCGCGGTCAGCCGCGGCACCACCGTGGTGGTCGCCGCCGGCAACAGCAACACCAACGTGTCCTCGTCGGTGCCGGCCAACTGCGCGAACGTGATCGCGGTGGCGGCCACGACCTCGGCCGGTGCGCGTGCCAGCTTCTCCAACTATGGTGCCGGCATCGACATTTCCGGCCCGGGCCAGAGCATCCTGTCCACCCTCAACACCGGCACCACCACGCCGGGCAGCGCCACCTATGCGTCCTACAACGGCACTTCGATGGCGGCGCCGCATGTGGCCGGCGTGGTTGCACTGATGCAGTCGGTGGCGCCGAGCCCGCTGAGTCCGGCGCAGGTCGAAAGCATCATCAAGAGCACCGCACGCCCGCTGCCGGGCGCCTGCTCGGGTGGTTGCGGCGCCGGCATCGTCGACGCCAACGCGGCCGTGGCCGCGGCGATCAATGGCGGTGGCCCGAACCCGGGCGGCAACGTGCTGCAGAACAACGTGCCGGTGACCGGCCTGGGCGCCGCGACCGGTGCCGAGCTGAACTACACCGTCGCCGTTCCAGCCGGCAGCACCCAGCTGCGCGTGTCGATCAGTGGCGGCAGCGGTGATGCCGACCTGTACGTGCGCCAGGGCAGTGCCCCGACCGATACCACCTACACCTGCCGTCCGTACCTGAGCGGCAACAGCGAGACCTGCACCATCAACAGCCCTGCCGCCGGCACCTGGTATGTGCGGGTGAAGGCGTACAGCACCTTCTCGGGCCTGACCCTCAACGCCCAGTACTGAGCCCAAGTCCCTCTCCAAGGGCACGCCCTGGCTTCGGCCGGGGCGTTTTTTTGTCTGGGTGGGTGCCGACCTTGGTCGGCACACTGTTCCTCAGACCGACTCGAAGCGGTTCGCCGCCACGTTCTTGCGCACGTGCTGCGGGTCGAAAATCCGCCCGTTCATCGCGATGTACACGCCGCTCGGCAGCGACTGCACCGCACCGATCGCACAACCGATGTTGAACTCCGCATCCGAGCCGCGGAAGCGTGCCGGGCTCAGTGCACCGGTCATCACGATGGTCTTGTCCGGGATCGTCGCCAGCACCTTGCCGGTCTGCACCATCGAATCGGTGCCGTGGGTCACCAGCACGTGCCGGGTCGGCTGCGCGGCAATGGTGGCGCGGATCAGTTCGCGGTCCTCATCGTTGATGTGCAGCGAATCCTTGCGCAGGATCGGAATCACGTTGAAGCGGAACGTCACGCCCAGCTCGCGCAGGATCATGCCGATCTGCGGATCGCCGATCTGGTAGTCCGACTTGTCGTCGAAATAGATCTTGTCGATCGTGCCACCGGTGGTGACGACCAGGAGCTCTTCCATCATGTGCATGCGCGAAACCAGGACAGGTACTGCGGCGCGGGGCCAGGAATGCAGATGATACGGCCCTGCGGCCGCAGCGTCAGCGTCGCTTGCCGAAGCGGGCGCGCAGGCCGGGCAGGCTGGCGCTGAAGATCACCAGCAGCGCCAGCGCGATCTCGATCAGCGCCAGCCAGCGCGTTTCCGGGTGGCTCCAGGCGCTCATCACGCCGTGGCTGAACCAGCCCAGGGCCAGCACCGAGGCCCAGAAGCCGGCCTTGCTCCAGCCCAGGCGCAGGGCGACGGCCAGTGCCAGCGGTGGTGCGGTGAACACCAGCTGGGTCGCCAGCCAGTGCTTGTCATTGATGAACCAGCCTGCGAACAGCGCGGCCAGCCCCATCAGGGCCAGCAGCAGGACCGTGCGCGGCGCGCGGCTCATCGGGCCAACCGCTGCGCGATGTCGGCCACCCGGCGCCCCAGCGCGCGCGCCAGCACGGCTTCGTCGTCGGTCGGCTGCGGGTCGTCGGCGGCGCCGGCCACGTGGCTGGCGCCATACGGCGTGCCGCCACTGGTGGTGTGGCTCAGCGCCGGTTCGGTAAACGGGATGCCGACGATCACGCAGCCGTGGTGCAGCAGTGGCACCTGCATCGACAGCAGGGTCGATTCCTGGCCGCCATGCATGGATGCGGTGGAAGTGAACACGCCGGCCGGCTTGCCGGACAGGGTGCCATTGACCCATTCGGCGCCCAACCCGTCCAGGAAGTGCTTGACCGGCGCGGCCATGTTGCCGAAGCGGGTGGGGCTGCCGAGCAGCAGGCCCTGGCATTCGACCAGGTCCTGCACGCTCACATAGGGGGCGCCATCGTCGGGTACCGGCGGCTGTGCGGTCTGGGTCACGGCGGCCACCGGCGGTACCGTGCGCAGGCGCGCGGTCATGCCCGGCACTTCGCCGATGCCCCGCGCGATCTGGCGCGCCAGCCGTGCCACCGAACCGCCCCGGCTGTAGTACAGCACCAGAATCTCGCCCATCGTGCCCGCTTCTCCTCGTCGTGTGGCTGCCAGTATGGCTATCCTGCGAGCATTCCGCATCGGGTACCCTTTCGCCGATGGAACCTTTGGATACGCTCAACCTGTGGATGGAGCGCGCGCGGGATCGCGCACGGGCCATCAGTTTCGGCCGCTTCCTGTGGCATCGCTTCCTCGACGACCGCCTGTTCCAGGCAGCGGCGGCGCTGGCGTACACCACGGTGTTCGCGCTGGTGCCGCTGGCGATCGTGGTATTTGGTGTGCTGTCGGCCTTCCCCGTCTTCGACCGCTGGAGCGATCAGCTCAGCGACTACGTGTTCTCCAACTTCGTGCCCTCCGCAGCGCGTGCGGCCGAGGGCTACCTGCGGCAGTTCTCGGCCAGTGCCGGCCAGCTGACGGCGGCCGGCTTCATTGCACTGGTGGTCTCACTGCTGATCACGCTCAACAGCGTGGAAGAGACCTTCAACCAGATCTGGCGGGTCGGCTCGACCCGGCCCAAGCTGACCCGCTTCCTGGTCTATTGGACCGTACTGACCCTGGGCGCGATGCTCGCCGCCGCATCGCTTGCGGTATCGGCGCGGGTGTTCGCCATGCCGTTGTTCGGTACCCAGGAGGGCCGTTGGTTGGCCGAGCTGGCGCTGCGGCTGGCACCGATCCTGATCGAGTTCGTCTGCATCACGCTGATGTTCCGGGTGGTACCGCATCACACGGTGAAATGGCGGCACGCTGTGCCTGGCGCGATCCTGGCGGCGGTCATCCTGGAGCTGGTGAAGTGGGGCATCGGCGCCTATCTGGGCAGCTTCCAGTCCTACCAGAAGCTGTATGGCACGGTGGCCTTCGTGCCGATCCTGCTGCTGTGGATCTACCTGTGCTGGGTGGCGGTGCTGCTGGGCGCGTCGCTGGCCTCATCGATGGCGGCCTTCCGCTACCAGCCGGTTGAACTGCGCCTGCCGCAGGGGTACGAGTTCTACGGCCTGCTGCGCCTGCTCGGTCGTTTCCACCATGCCCGTGCCAAGGGCAAGGGCCTGGCCGACGATGAAATCCTGCGCCTGGAACCGCTGCTGACCGACTCGCTGCTGCAGGATCTGGCCTGCAACCTGCAGGAGATCGGCCTGCTGCGCCGCGATGAACGCGGCGAGTGGCTGCTCGCGCGCGACCTGGACCAGGTCAGCCTGGCCGATCTGTACGAATGCACCCAGCTGCGCATCCCGGTAGCCGAGCAGCACCTGCCGTACCGCGACGACAGCCTGGGCCGTGCCGCATTGGCGGCGCTGGACGATCTGCGACTGCCCCTGCGTGAACGCCTCAAGCGCAAGGTCAGCGACATCTACACCGATTCCGGAGACATGCCATGACCCGCAAGACCCCGTTGCCGCTGCTGCTCCCGTTGACCCTGCTGCTGGCCCTGGCGGCCTGCAAGCCGGCCCAGGAGCCAGCCCCGGCGAGCAGCCAGCCGCCGGCACAGGCGCCGACGCCGACCACTCCGGCGCCGGTCGAGGAAACCCCGGCCGAGCGCACTACCGCCGAGTTCCCGACGCTGAAGATGAAGGCGGTGGATGGCAGCGACTACGACCTGGCCGCGCATCGCGGCAAGTGGGTGGTGGTGAACTTCTGGGCGACCTGGTGCGCCCCGTGCCGCAAGGAAATGCCCGAGCTGTCGGCGCTGCATGCGATGCGCAGCAACATCGAAGTGGTCGGCCTGGCCTACGAGGACATCGAAGTGCAGGAAATGCAGTCGTTCCTGACCAAGCATCCGGTGACCTATCCGATCGTGATCGTGGACCCGTTCGATCCGCCGGCGGACTTCGCCACGCCGCGAGGCCTGCCGTTGACGCATCTGCTGGATCCGCAGGGCAAGCTGGCGCACACCTTCCTTGGCCCGGTGACCGCCGCCGACATCGAAAAGCAGATCGCGGCTGCCAAGTAATGGGTTGGTCGGCAGGGCCTGCGGCCCTGCACCCGTGGAGGCCAGAGCAACGGCAACGGCAACAGCCGAAGCAAAGGCGGGTCTCCTGAGGGATGGCGGGCTGGGTCCGGTTGCGGGGGCCGCTGCAAGTACGTCCATGTAAGCTCGGTCGCCGCATCCATGCGGCTCACGCCCCCGCAACCGGACCCACCCCGCCTTCGACAGATTTCCGCGATCTGTCGGGACGGCATGGGGTCAGATCCGTTTTCCGAAGGAAAACGGATCTGACCCCAAATGAATCTCGATATCTGACAGATGTGTCGACCAAGGTCGACACCCACCAACAGCCGCAGGGATCTGTCAGAGGTGGGGCGGTGTGGGGGGCAGGACCGTTGGCGCCATGGATGGCGCCATCGAGCCCCCATGGACGGGTCTACGGCGTGTCCTGCCCCCCACACCGCCCCGCCATCCCGCGGATAGGCCGCTGTTGCCGTTGCCGTTGCCGTTGCGTTGAGCAGGTGCAGGGGGCAACCCTGCCGAACAACCCTATTCCTCGACCGGGAACTCCTCGATCGGCTTCAGTACATCGTAGTGCTCGCGATGCAGCTTGCCCTTCAGCTTCGGCAGCTCGGGCAGTGGCGCATCCACCCGCGTGTCCGGCAACCGGTCCAGCAGGTTGCGCACCAGGGTCAGTCGCCCCAGCCGCTGGTCGTTGAAATCCACCAGCGTCCACGGCGCCGCCTCGCGATGCGTCGCGCGCAGCATCGCCTCGCGGGCTTCGGTATAGGCGCTGTACTTGCTGCGCGATTTCAGGTCGACCGGGGACAGCTTCCAGCCCTTCAGCGGATCGAGATGGCGCTCGGCGAAGCGCTTCTCCTGCTGCTCCTGGTCCACGCACAGCCAGTACTTGAACAGCAGGATGCCGTCATCCACCAGCAGCTGTTCGAACACCGGCGCCTGGCGCAGGAACTGCTGGTACTCGGTCTCGCTGCAGTAGCCCATCACCCGCTCGACGCCGGCGCGGTTGTACCAGCTGCGGTCCATCAGCACGATCTCGCCGGCGGCGGGAAGATGCGAGGCGTAACGCTGGAAATACCACTGCGTGGCTTCGCGGTCGGTAGGCTTGGGCAGTGCCACCACCCTGCATTGGCGTGGATTGAGATGCTGGCTGATGGCCTGGATCGCGCCGCCCTTGCCTGCCGTATCCCGTCCTTCGAACAGCACCAGCAGGCGTTGCCCGCTGTGCTGCACCCAACGCGCCATCGCGGTCAGTTCCAGCTGCAGCGGCAGCAGCAGTTCGTCGTAGTCCTTGCGCTTGAGCTTGGCCATCATCACACCAGGCGTGGAGGAAGCCTGAGCGTAACGCAGGGATCGCTCAGGTATTGTCGACACCCTGCCAGCCCTGTTCACCTGCCAGCTGCTGCAGCAGCGCCGACAGGTCGCGGGCAAACCCGGCCATGTCGAACAGTCCACTGCGGTCGCGCGCCTGCGCCAGCTCGGCACGCAGCGCGGCCAGTGCCGCAGGGTCATTGCCCAGCGCGCTGGCGGTGGCGATGAACGCCGCGTCGTCGGCGACATTCATCCGGGCCAGCCCCAGATGATGATTGAGGCTGCCGGCCACGCGCGCGGCGAAGGTGTCGCCCGGGCAGGTCAGTATCGGGCAGCCGGCCCACAGCGCATCGGAGGCGGTGGTGTGCGCATTGTAGGGATGGGTGTCGAGGAACAGGTCGGCCAGCTGATAGCGGGCCAGGTACTGTGGATGCGGCAGCTTGGCCATGAACACCAGGCGGGCCGGGTCCAGGCCGGCCGCCTGCGCGGCGGTGCGCAGGCGGGCGTCGGCCTGGCCGGGGCCGGACAGCAGCCACAGCACGCTGCCGGTCACGGCCTGCAGCACTGCGAAGGCGCGGCCCATGCTGCGTGGGTTGAGCTTGTAGCTGTTGTTGAAGCAGCAGAACACCACGCCGTGTTCGGGCAGCCCGCATTCGGCGCGGGACGGCGCCGGTTCCACTACGCGGGTGTTGTCCGAGGGCTGGAAGGCGCGTGGCAGGCGCAGGACGCGTTCACTGAAGTGAGGTTCCAGCGATGCGGGCAGCACGAATTCGTCGGCGACCACGGCATCCAGCCAGCGTGCACCTGATGTGCCGGGGTAGGCCAGCCAGTTCAGCTGCAGCGGGGCCGGGCGCATTGCCAGCACCTCGGGCGTGCCGCCGCCGCCCCAGCCGCGCAGGTCGAACAGCAGGTCGATGCCCTGTGCGCGGACGCGGGCTGCGATGTCGGCATGCCGTAGTGCGGCTACCTCATGCAGCCGGGTCGCGGCCTGCAGGCGATCGCGGATGCGGCTGCCATCGGCGCGGTTCAACGCGAACAGGTGCAGCTGCAGCGCCGGGTCATGACGCAGGTGTTCGAGCAGGGCCACGGTCAGCAGCCCGGTGGGGTGGGCGCCGAAGCCATTGGAGAGGAAACCGACGCGCAACGGGCCGCGCGCGCGTACCGTTGCCGCCGGCAAGGGCCGAACCGAGGCGGCGATCAGCGAGGCGCGCGCACGTGCGCAGGCCAGCTGCTCGGCAGCGCTGGCGTCTTCGCTGAGGAAGGCGAACGGCTCCACCGCGCCCTGACCGGAAGCGAGCGCGGCACGTACCTGCGTGGCCAGCGCGTCCACGTCCTGCCAGTCGCACAGGCGCCGCTGCCAGGCCAGGCGCTGGGCGGCGATGTAGGGTTCGTCCGGCATCAGCGTATGTGCGCGGCGATAGGCCGCCGCCGCGCCTTCGGCATCGTCGGCATCTTCCAGTGCATGGCCCAGCCACAGCGCGATGCCCGGGTGCTGCGGGGCCAGTGCCGAGGCCTGGCCAAGCAGCCTGGCCGCGTCGGCATGCGCGCCGGCCATCCAGGCCACGCGACCCAGCCGTGCCAGTGCTTCGGGGTGGTTCGGGCGCAGCTGCAGCGCACGTCGTGCGGCCTGCTCGCCGGCGGCAATGTCGCCGGCTTCCAGTTCCAGGTCGGCCAGCATCACCCAGGCGACGAAATCGCCGGGCTGGCGTGCGATCGCCTGCTGCAGGTGCTGTCGCTGCTGCCAGGCCGACATCGTGCTCAGCCCGCCGACAGCTGGGCCAGGGCGTCGACCTGGTGCTCGTGGCTGAGCCGCTGCAGCAGTGGGTCGAGGTCGCCGGCAAGGATGTTGGGCAGGTCGTACAGGGTCAGGCCTTCCACGCGGTGGTCGGTGATCCGGCCCTGGGGGAAATTGTAGGTGCGGATGCGCTGGCTACGGTCACCGCTGCCGACCTGCAGGCGCCGCGATTCGGCCTGCGCGGCGTCCTGTCGCTGGCGCTCGGCATCGAGCAGCTGCGCTTTCAGCCGCTTCATCGCCTTGTCACGGTTGGCGTGCTGGCTGCGCTCGGTCTGGCACTCCACCACTACGCCGGTCGGCACGTGGGTGATGCGGATCGCTGACTCGGTCTTGTTGACGTGCTGGCCACCGGCACCGGACGAGCGGAACGTATCCACCTTCAGGTCGGCCGGGTTGATGACGATGTCGTCGACTTCGTCGGCCTCGGGAATGATCGCCACCGTGGCCGCCGAGGTATGGATGCGGCCCTGCGACTCGGTGGCCGGCACGCGCTGCACGCGATGCGTGCCCGATTCAAACTTCAGGCGCGAGAACGCACCCCGGCCGACCACGCGCGCCACCACTTCCTTGTAGCCGCCATGCTCGCCGGGATTGTCCGATTCGATCTCGACCTTCCAGCCCTGGCGCTCGGCATAGCGGGCGTACATGCGGAACAGGTCGCCGGCGAAGATCGCGGCTTCGTCGCCGCCGGTACCGGCGCGCACCTCCAGGAACAGGTTGCCTTCGTCGCGCGGATCGCGCGGCACCAGCAGCAGGGCCAGTTCTTCTTCCAGTTCCTGCAGGCGCGCCTGCGCAGCGGCGATTTCCTCGTCGGCCAGTTCGCGCAGGTCGGGGTCGGCGCGCATGCCTTCGGCGGCGGCCAGGTCGGCCTTGGCTCGGGCTTCATCGGCCAGTGCAGTGGCGACCGGTTCAAGTTGGGCGAATTCGCGCGAAAGGTCGCGGAAACGGGTGTTGTCGGCGACCACATCGGGTTCGGCGAGCAGGCGTTCCAGTTCTTCGCGGCGCTCGGCCAGCGCTTCCAGCTTACGGCGCAGGGTCGGCGTCATCGGGTCTCACGGGTGGGTGGCGGTAACCCGGCGTGGCCGGGAACAGGCGCTCGGCGGCGCGGGTCAGGTCAGCATCGCCACTCAGCGCGGCGGCGCGCAGTGCGGCGGTCGGCGGATGCAGCAGTCGATTGGTCAGGCCGTGGGCCAGCAGTTCCAGCACTTCGTCGGCCGGCTTGCCGTTGGCCAGCTGCTGGCGCGCGCGCTCCAGCAGTTCGGCGCGGGTGGCTTCGCCGAACGCACGCAGCTGCCGCAGCGGTGCCTGGTGGGCGCTGGCCTGCTGGGTCTCGACGAAGCGCGACACCTGCAGGTCGATGATCGCCTCGGCCTCGGCGGCGGCCTCGCGGCGGCCACGGCGGTTGTCTTCCACCGCGCGTTCCAGGTCATCGACGGTGTAGAGGAAGGCGTCGTTGAGCGTGCCGACCTCGGCCTCGATGTCGCGCGGCACGGCCAGGTCGAACAGCAGCATCGGCTTGTGCCGGCGCGCACGCAGGGCCTTGGCCACCATCTCGCGGTGGATCACTGGCTCGCGCGCAGCGGTGGCCGAGAACACCACGTCGGCCTCGCCCAGGTGGCGGTCCAGTTCGGTCAGTGGCAGGGCCACGCCGCCATGACGGCTGGCCAGCTCCTGCGCGTGGGCGAGGGTGCGGTTGGCGATCAGCAGTCGCCGCACCTTGCCTTCACTCAGGTGACGTGCAGCCAGTTCGATGGTCTCGCCGGCACCGACCAGCAGCACGGTGGAGTCGTCCAGTCGCGCGAACGCGTTCTGCGCCAGGCGCACCGCCGCCGAGGCCACCGACACCGGGTTGGCGCCGACCTGGGTATCGGTGCGCGCACGCTTGGCCACCGAGAAGGTCTGCTGGAACAAGCGGTCCAGGCGCTGGCCGAGCAGGCCATGGTCACGCGCGGTCGACCAGGCATCCTTCACCTGGCCGAGGATCTGCGGTTCGCCCAGCACCATCGAGTCCAGCCCGGTGGCGACCCGGAACAGGTGGCGCACGGCCTCGGCATCGGCATGCTGGTACAGGTAGCCCTGCAGGTCGCCGGCCTGGCTGTGCAGCCACTGGTCCAGCGCCTGTGCCGACTCGGCCACGGCGTACAGCTCGGTGCGGTTGCAGGTGGACAGCAGCACTGCCTCGGCGATCTGCGGGGTATCGCGCAGCGAGCCCAGCGCACGCGGCAACGCCTCACCGGCGAAGGCCGCGCGCTCGCGCAGCTCCACCGGTGCGGTCTGGTGATTCAGTCCGAGCACCCACAGGGTCATTGTTCAGTTGCTTGCGATAAGCTGCTGGCCATTGGACGACATTTTAAGGCCCCGATGCCGACGATGCCCGCATTGATTCGCATCCCCAGTGTTCTGCTGCTGTCCCTGGCCTGCGCCCAGGCCCTGGCGGCGGTGCCGGCCAAGGCCCCCGTGCGGGCCGCGGCCACTGAGGAACTGGCGCTGGAACCGGTGATGGCCGGTGAGTTCGCCCTGCAGGCCGGCAAATTGGCCGAGGCCGCGCGCTGGTACCTGCAGGCGGCCCAGCAGACCGACGGCGACGCCGGCCTGGCCGAGCGCGCGACCCGCATTTCCATGCTCGCCAACGATGATGCCAGCGCCGCCAAGGGCCTGGCGCTGTGGCAGCAACGCGCCCCACGCTCGCTGACCATGCGCAGCGCCGCCGGTGCGCTGGCCATGCGCCAGGGCGATGTGAAGGCCGCCCGCACCGAGCTGCAGGCGCTGCTGGCCGACCCCGACGAGCGTGGCTGGAAGTTCGCCCTGGCCGCACTGATCGGCGGTGGCCGCGACCCGGCGGTACCGGCGCAGGTGCTGGGCGAGCTGGTCGATGCCAATGCCATTCCACCCAAGATCGAGGCCTGGCAGGAATTCGGTCGCCTGGCCCTGCGCATGGACAAGCCCGAGCTGGCGCGGCGCATGATCGATGAAGTGGTCAAGCGCTTCCCGGAAGAGCCGCGTGTGGCGCTGCTGCGTGCCAGCCAGCTGCAACAGGCGGGCGAGACCGACAAGGCATTGTCGCTGCTGCACGACGTCGAGCCGAAGACCCGTCAGGACCCCGAGCTGCGCAATGCGGTGGCCATCGCCTACGACAGCCTGGGACAGCCGGCTGCGGCCGAGCGCGTACTGGCGTTCGGCCCGCAGGACGTACAGACCTGGGGCATGCGCGCCTCGCTGCTGGCCAAGCAGGGCGACAAGGCAGCGCTGTCCAATCTCTACAACGAGCTGTCGCGGCAGGCGGCCAAGCCGGATCCGGCGCAGCGCCTGTTGCTGGGCAAGATCGCCGAATACCTGAAGCGTTACCCCGAGGCGGTGCAGTGGTACCACAGCGTGCCCGGTGGCGATGAACTGAGCGAAGCGCGCCTGCGCGCCGCCAATGCCCAGGCCCTGGCCGGGCGCCTGCCGCTGGCGCTGGAGGAAGTGCACGCGATCCAGTCCGATGCGGTGGTCGATGACGATGTACGCCGCGACGCCTACCTGCTGGAGGCCGAGCTGCGCCAACGCGGTGACGACAGTGCCGGTGAACTGGATGCGCTGGCCCGCGGCCTGGCCGCCTACCCGGACGACAACGGCCTGCTGTACGCCCGTGCGCTTACCTGGGAGCGCCGCGACGACATCCCGCGCGCCGAGGCCGACCTGCGCAAGATCCTGGTGACCGACCCGGAAAACGTGCCGGCACTGAACGCGCTGGGCTACACCCTGGCTGACCGTACCGGCCGCCTGCAGGAGGCGCTGGAGCTGATCGACCGCGCCCGCGTGGCCGAGCCGGACAACGCCGCCATCGTCGACAGCTATGGCTGGGTGCTGTATCGCCTGGGTCGCAAGGAAGAAGCGCTGGTGCAGCTGCGCCGGGCCTGGACCCTGGCCAAGGACCCGGAGATCGCCGCCCACGTCGGCGAAGTGCTGTGGGTGCTGGGCAAGCATGATGAGGCCCGCCACTTCTTCGACGAAGCGGCCAAGCTCGACCCTGAAAACCGCGCGCTGCTGCGCGCCCGCGAGAAATTCAATCCATGAGTGGTTCCCTGATCCGGCCGCTGCTGTTGGCGGCCGCGACCCTGGCGGTGAGCGCCTGTACCAGCGTCGGCACGCAGAAAACCCCGGCGCCAGCGGTGGTCGAGATTGTTTCGGCCGAAGCGGCGCAGGCCGAGGCAGCGCGCGTGGCCGCGCTGCAGGCACAGCCGGACTGGGCCTTCCAGGGTCGGGTCGCGGTCAGCAAAGGCAAGGACGGTGGCAGCGGTCGCATCGACTGGAAGCAGGACGGGCGCCGTTATGTGGTCGAGCTGAGCGCGCCGGTGACCCGGCAGAGCTGGAAGCTGACTGGCGATACCCATTCCGAAGCCGGTCGCCTGGAAGGGCTGGCCGGTGGCACCCGTGACGGTGAGGATGCCCAGCAGCTGCTGCTCGAGGCGACCGGCTGGGACATTCCGGTCAACCAGCTGCCGGAGTGGATCCGTGGCCTGGTGGCCGGCGATGCTGCCGGTCCGGAGAAGGTCGAGCGCGACGGTGAAGGCCGGCCGCGCCGCATGCAGCAGATAGGCTGGCAGGTGCAGTACCTGGACTGGTATCCGGCCGAGGCCGGGCGCCCGGCGTTGCCGCGCCGGATCGAAGCCAGCAATGGCGACGCCAAGGTGCGCCTGCTGGTGGACCAGTGGGGGCAGGGCACGCCATGAGTGCCGGGCGCGACGACGCGGGCTGGTCCTGGTGGCCGGCCCCGGCCAAGCTGAACCTGTTCCTGCACATCACCGGCCGCCGGGCCGACGGCTACCACGAGCTGCAGACCGTGTTCCGCCTGCTGGACTGGGGGGACCGCATCGGCCTGCGACTGCGTGAAGACGGCCAGGTGCGTCGGCAGGGCGAGGGCCTGGCCGGCGTGGCCGAGGCCGATGACCTGGCGGTGCGCGCCGCGCGCCTGCTTAAAGAAGTAGCGAATGTCGCGCAAGGTGCGGACATCATCGTTGAAAAGCATGTATCTGCCGGTGGTGGCTTCGGTGGTGGTTCGTCCGATGCGGCCACCGTGCTGGTAGTGCTGAACCGGCTCTGGCAGGCGGGCCTGGACGAAGGCGCGCTGGCGGCGCTGGGCCTGCGCCTGGGCGCCGACGTGCCGGTGTTCGTGCGTGGCCGCAATGCCTGGGCCGAGGGGGTGGGCGAGCGCCTGCAGCCGATCACGCTGGCCCCGGCCTGGTATGTGGTGGTTGAACCGGGCGTTCATGTTCCTACGCCGGTCCTGTTTGCAGACCCGGATTTGACGCGCGACAGCCCAGTGGCGAAAATAGAGGACTTCGCTTCCGGGACCCTGGTCGGGAACGCGTTCGAACCGGTGCTGCGCCGCCGTGAGCCTGCCGTCGAGGCGGCGCTTGCCGCGTTGAGCGACATCGGCGCGGCGCGGCTGACCGGTTCGGGAAGTGGTTGTTTCGTCGAGTTCGCGTCGCAGTCTGCTGCAGAGCAGGGACGGTCGAAATTGCCGAAGGAGTTGCGGGCAAGGGTGGCAGCGGGCGTTGCGCGTTCGCCACTGCTGGATGCACTCGAGCAACACTAGATTTATCAATGCAGGGGCGTCGCCAAGAGGCCCAAGGCACCAGGTTTTGATCCTGGCATTCGTAGGTTCGAATCCTACCGCCCCTGCCAATAGCGGCTGTGTCCGCGCCTTCCAGCGCATCACCTGCGCGGGACGTGGAAACAACCGCGGTGTTGTCAGCAGCAAGGGTCCATCGGGTCCTTGCCGACCCCGGATCCCCGCCACTCGTCCCCGCCCGAGACAATCATGATGCAAGAGTCCCCGAACCTGCTGGTCTTTTCCGGCAACGCCAACAAACGTCTGGCGCAGAACATCTGCAAGGAACTGGGGGTCCGCCCGGGCAAGGCGCTGGTCTCGCACTTCTCCGATGGTGAAGTGCAGGTGGAAATCGAAGAGAACGTCCGCAAGCAGGACGTGTTCGTGATCCAGCCGACCTGCGCGCCGAGCGCGGAAAACCTGATGGAACTGCTGGTGCTGATCGACGCGCTCAAGCGCGCATCGGTGGCCAGCGTGACCGCCGTGGTGCCGTACTTCGGCTACTCGCGCCAGGATCGCCGCATGCGTTCCTCGCGCGTGCCGATCACCGCCAAGCTGGCGGCGAAGATGTTCAGCACCGCTGGCGCTGATCGCGTGCTGACCGTCGACCTGCACGCCGACCAGATCCAGGGCTTCTTCGATATTCCGGTGGACAACGTGTATGCGTCCCCGCTGCTGCTGGCCGACATCTGGCGCGCCTACGGCACCGAGAACCTGATCGTTGTGTCGCCGGACGTGGGCGGCGTGGTCCGCGCCCGTGCGGTCGCCAAGCGCCTGGATGACGCCGATCTGGCGATCATCGACAAGCGCCGCCCGCGCGCCAACGTCTCCACCGTGATGAACATCATCGGTGACGTCGAAGGCAAGACCTGCGTGATGGTCGATGACATCGTCGATACCGCCGGCACCCTGTGCGCCGCTGCCGCTGCCCTGAAGGCGCGCGGTGCGCTCAAGGTCGCCGCCTACTGCACCCATGCGGTGCTGTCGGGCCCGGCGGTGGACAACATCACCAATTCCCAGCTCGACGAGCTGGTGGTGACCGACACCATCCCGCTGAAGGACGCAGCGCGGGTGTGCAGCAAGATCCGCCAGCTGAGCGTGGCGGAAATGCTGGCCGAAACGATGCGCCGCATCGCCTTCGGCGAGTCGGTCAGCTCGCTGTACGTCGACTGAGTTTTTCGTCCCTGCCGGCAACGGCGGGGACATACCCCGGATGCTTCTGGTCGCGGAAGCATCTTCAACCGCCACGCCGCAAGGCGCGGCAACAACCTGAGTAGTCGAAAATGTCGAAGACCCATGAAATCAAGGTCACCAAGCGTGAACTGCAGCGTAAGGGTGCGAGCCGCCGCCTGCGTCACGCTGGTGTGATCCCGGCCATCGTGTACGGCGGCAACGCCGAGCCGGTCGCCATCAGCCTGGACCACAACGAAATCTGGCTGGCCCAGCAGAACGAGTGGTTCTATGCCTCGATCCTGGACCTGAACCTGGACGGCCAGGTGCAGAAGGTCCTGCTGCGTGACATGCAGCGCCATCCGTACAAGCAGCTGATCATGCACCTGGACTTCCAGCGCGTGAACGAGAACGAAGCCCTGACCGCTTCGGTCCCGCTGCACTTCATCAACGAAGACACCTCGCCGGCCGGCAAGGCTGCCGACGTCGTGGTCACCCACGAACTGAAGGAAGTGACCATCACCTGCCTGCCGAAGGACCTGCCGGAGTCGATCGAAGTCGACCTGGGCGAGCTGAAGGCCGGTGACGTGGTGTACCTGTCCAACATCAAGCTGCCGAAGGGCGTGGAAATCCCGGCCCTGGCGCTGGGCAAGGACCACGACGACGCCATCGTCACCGCCAAGGCCGGCAAGGCCGACGCGGCTGACGAAGAAGCGGCTGCCGCCGAGTAATACCGCTACGGTGCCTGCCTTCGGGCAGGCACCGTATTGGAAGGAACCATGGCAGGACTGCGACTGATCGTCGGTCTGGGCAACCCCGGATCGGAACACGCCCGGACCCGGCACAATGCCGGGTTTCATTTCGTTGAGGCCCTGGCGGAAAAAGCCGGTGCGCGATGGAACGTGGACAGCAAGCTGTTCGGTGAGACCGCCAAGGTCGAGATCGCCGGGCAGACGGTGTGGCTGCTCAAGCCCGCCACCTTCATGAACCTCAGCGGCAAGTCGGTCACCGCCGCACAGCGGTTCTGGAAGATCGAGCCGGAAGAAACCCTGCTGGCCCACGACGAACTGGACCTGGCGCCCGGCGTGGCGCGGCTGAAGTTCGATGGCGGCCACGGCGGCCAGAACGGCCTGCGCGACACCATCCGGTTGCTCGGCCACGGCAAGTTCCATCGCCTGCGCGTGGGCATCGGCCATCCCGGCCAAAAGGACCGCGTGGTGGGCTGGGTTCTGGGACGCCCTTCCAAGGATGACGACGTACTGATTTCGCGCGCCATCGACGATGCCATCGACGTGCTGCCGCTGGCAGTGCAGGGCGATTTCAGCGAAGCGATGAAGCGGCTTCATACCCCGAAATAACCCGCTTCGGGTAGGTGCCAACCTTGGTTGGCACACAATGATCGACACCGAGATGGATTGGCCAAGCAGCGCGCGCGCTGTTTCACCAATCACTTTCACCCCAGAGAGCTGTCACCCATGGGTATCAAATGCGGCATCGTCGGCCTGCCCAACGTCGGCAAGTCGACCCTGTTCAATGCGCTGACCAAGGCGGGTATCGCCGCGGCGAACTTCCCGTTCTGCACCATCGAGCCGAACGTCGGCATCGTGCCGGTGCCGGATCCGCGCCTGAACGAGCTGGCAGCGATCATCAACCCGCAGAAGGTCATCCCGACCGCGGTCGAGTTCGTCGACATCGCCGGTCTGGTCGCCGGTGCCGCCAGCGGTGAAGGCCTGGGCAACAAGTTCCTGGCGCACATCCGCGAAGTCGATGCGATCACCCACGTGGTGCGTTGCTTCGAGAACGCCGACGTCATCCACGTCAACAACAAGGTCGACCCGATCTCGGACATCGAGACCATCGATACCGAGCTGGCGCTGGCCGACCTGGACAGCGTCGAGAAGGCGCTGAACCGTGCCGAGCGCGCGGCCAAGGGCGGTGACAAGGACGCCGCGGCGCGCAAGCCGGTGCTGGCTAAGCTGCAGGCGGCGCTGTCGGACGGCAAGTCCGGCCGTTCGGTGGGCCTGGATGAGGAAGAGAAGGCGCTGGTGCGCGACCTGTTCCTGCTGACCCTGAAGCCGGTGATGTACATCGCCAACGTGCTGGAAGACGGTTTCGAGAACAACCCGCACCTGGAAGCCGTGCGCGCGCATGCTGCCGCCGAAGGCGCGCAGGTGGTGCCGGTGTCGGCCGCGATCGAAGAAGAGCTGTCGCAGCTCGACGACGAAGACCGCGATACCTTCCTGGCCGACCTGGGCCTGAGCGAGCCGGGCCTGAACCGCGTGATCAACGCGGCCTACAGCCTGCTCGGCCTGCAGACCTACTTCACCGCCGGCGTGAAGGAAGTCCGTGCGTGGACCGTGCGCAAGGGCGCCACCGCCCCGCAGGCTGCCGCGGTCATCCACACCGACTTCGAGAAGGGCTTCATCCGCGCTGAAACCATCGCGTATGACGACTTCATCAAGTACAAGGGCGAAGCCGGTGCCAAGGAAGCCGGTCGCCTGCGCCTGGAAGGCAAGGAATACCGCGTGCAGGAAGGCGACATCCTGCACTTCCGCTTCAACGTCTGATCCAGCGGCATTGGATCGACCCCGGACGCCCCGCCCTGTGCGGGGCGTTCGCGTTTCCGGTAATGGACAAAAAAACACCACAGTGCGAAACGCTTGCGGTGTGATGTTCGCCGTCACTTGTCCACAGCAAACTCCCATCGCTTTCCACGGCGGATGTGGAAAACCGCGCTCGCCTCTGTAGAGCCGAGCCCATGCTCGGCTTTACATGGCCTTACACGGCTTGCTCGTGCAGTGTGGACAAATTTTCACCACGCTTCGAAACGCCTGCGCGGCAACACTCCCACCCACTTGTCCACATCAAATCCCAACCACTCTCCACGACGGGTGTGGAAAACCGCGAAGGGGCGTGGACAAAAAACAGCCACGTGCTGAAACGCTTGCTGCGTGAGGTTCGCAGGCACTTGTCCACACCAAACCCCCATCGCTTTCCACGCCGCATGTGGAAAAAGTGCCCGGCACTCCCTTGCCGGGCACGTCCCGCATCACCAGTTGTACGACACGCCCAGCTGGGCGCCGACGTCGCGGAAGCCCATGCCACCGCTCTGCCGGCTCAGTTCACCCCAGCCGCGCCAGCCGCCGGACAGATCCACCTGCACGCCGGCCTTGGCTTCGTAGATGTCGCGCGGCAGCTGTCGCTGCAGCCGCTCGCCGTCCATTGCCAGGCCCGCGCCATTGCCGCCGGACCACCAGTTCACCGCTACGTACGGGTGCACCTGGCCCTGCGCCGCGCTCAATCCACGGCTGTACAGGCGCAGGCCGAGGCGGGTGCTGGTCTCGGCGCCACCGCGGTCTTCGACCAACGTGCCGTTGGCCTCGACCACGCGGTCGCTGTCATAACGGCTGTGCACCACCTGCAGCTGCGGTTCCAGGTAGATGCCGCGCTGCGCGGTGCGCCGCAGGGGCAGCACATAGCCGGCCTCGGCCGACGCACTCCAGTTGCGGGCGTCATAGCGCTCCTTCTGCAGGCCTTCGCCCTGCACGCTGTTGCGGAAGCGGCCGTACTGCAGCCAACCATCCACATAGGCGCCGCCTTCCATGCGCGCATCCTGCAGCCAGGTGGCATAGGCACCCACGCTGGTGCCGGTGACCACGCCACGCGCGGTGTAGCCGGTCACCTGCGAGCGACTGTCATTGCGCGCGCGGCCATGGCCGAGCATCGCACCGGCCTGCAGTTCACCCGTGCCACCCACCTCGAAGCGGCGTCCGGCGCCGACCAGTACGCTGCTGATCTGGCCATCGACGTGCACCTGGCGGTTGCGGTCATGGCTGTCGGGCTGCGCGCTGCGAAGGTGGATCCAGGCCACGGCGTCACTTCTGGTGCCGGCCTGGGCGGCGGGATCACCGGCGCGGTCGTGCAGGCTGTGCCGGAACATGCCCAGCGCAGCGCTGCGGTTGGCCAGGTAGGCCGCTGGTTCCGGGCGTTCCACCTGCGGCCGCGGCGGATCGATCGGCGGCTCCGGCGGCAACGGCGGATCGATCGGCGGTCCCGGCGGCGACGGCGGGTCGACCGGCGGTTCCGGCGGCTGCGGCGGGTCGATCGGGGGATCCGGCGGTTCCGGCGGATCGACCGGCGGCACGTATTCCGAGCGCAGGTACCAGTTGCCATCATCCGGGGTCGACACACCGCCCTTGAACAGGAAGTAGTCGTAGGCCCCGGCGACCGCGCGGCCCTGCAGGCTGAACTGTGCATCCGACTGGCCGGCCACGGTGATCAGGCGGATGCCTTCCTGGGTCAGTGCACCGGCGCCGCCGGCATTGCGCACGCTCACGCTGGCGGTGCCGCTGCTGTTGCCGTTGATCACCAGCTGGTCGCCCAGCGAAGTGTCGTCGCCCAGCGCCCGGTTGAAGATCCACTGGCCACCATTGCCCACGTAGTCGCCGCTGACAGTGACCGTCTTGAAGCCGTCCGCCGCCGGCGCATCGAAGGCGATGGTGCCGGCGTGTTCGAGCGTACCGACGCTGGAACTGGCGCGTACGTTCCACTGGCTGCTGCCATCCAGCGCCAGCTGTGCGACCTGGTAGCCGGAGTCGTTGCGCAGGGCACCGCTGAACGTGGTGCCGTTGCCCAGCAGCATGTGCACGTCGGCCGTTGCGCTGTCGACCACTACGTCACCACGCAGCGTGCTGGCGTCGGCACTGAAGTCGATGCGGCTGGTCGCCACGCTGCTGCCGTCGGTGAACACGGTGTCGCTGACCCGCAGCAAGCGGCCACTGCCGTCGCCTGCGGTCACGTCGCTGCCATTGACGGTCAATGCGTGGTTGCTGCCCTGCAGCCAGAACGCGGCGCCACTGGCGGTCTCGATGTGGCTGTCGTTGAGGGTGGCACGGTTCCAGTACGGGCCGAACGCGGTCAGGTAGGAGCGGTAGCCGCCGCTGTTGCTGCCGGTCATGCGGATGTCCAGGCGGTCGGCCTGGGTCAGCCGCGCGGTGTTCATGTGCACGATGCCGAACACATTCTCGCCGTCGCTGCGGATCGCAACGTTGTCGAGCAGCGCGGTGGCGGTGGAGCCGCCGATGAACACGCCGCCACCGCCGTTGCCGCGCACGTCGATCACGCTGCCGTTGGCTTCGATGCGGCTGGCGGTGCTGCCGGTGGAGCCGGTCACGCGCACGCCGTAGGTCGCATCACCGTGTGTGGTGATCCGGCCACCCTGCACGGTGGCGACGCCGCCGGCGATCTCCACGCCGTAGCCGTAGGTGTCCGTCCAGGTATCAATGGTGCTGTCGGTCAGCTGCAGGCGCGACTCGTCGCTGGCCAGCCAGAATCCGGAAAAGCCGTCGCGCACGTCGAACGCTGCATCGCGGGCGGTCAGCTGGCCCCA
The DNA here is from genome assembly GCF_056480025.1 of Stenotrophomonas sp. 109824_Sma. NCBI lineage: Bacteria > Pseudomonadati > Pseudomonadota > Gammaproteobacteria > Lysobacterales > Lysobacteraceae > Stenotrophomonas > Stenotrophomonas sp. 109824_Sma. The sequence continues at coordinate 876,536 of NZ_CM151078.1, forward strand.
GTTGTTGATGTTCACGCCATAGCCGCCAACGGTATAGAAGCTGCCGCCGTTGATCACCGCGCTGGAATAGGTCTTGCTGATGCTGCTGCCGAGCAGGCGCATGCTGCCACCTACGGAGTGCGCTTCCACGTTCTCGAGCAGCACGCTGCCGCCGCTGCCGATGTCGAACCAGCCGCCGTCCAGGTAGGTGTCGTACAACTCGGCGCGGCTGCCCGCGCCATCGACGGCGACGCCGGCGAGGATGCCACCGGGCGCCAGGGTGATCCGGCTGTTGCGGATCGTCAGCAGGCCGGCGCTTTCGGCGCGCAGGCGTGCGCCACTGTCGGCGCTCATCTGCAGGGTATCCAGATGCACCTCACTGCCCTTGCCGGAGGCGCCGGCCAGGGTGCCGACGCCGCCGGTCATCGCAATGCGGCCTCCGGTGTAGCGGATCACGCCACCGTTGGATGCCTGCACGCTGGCATAGCCGCTGCCGTTGCGGGTGGTATCGATGTCGACATCGCGTGCGTCGATCACGCTGCCGGCACCATTGGCATACAGCGCATAGAAGCCCGTGCCGGTCGCCGGTGCGATCGACAGCGTTGCGCCGCGCAGCTGCACCTGGCCACCATTGGCGGCTGACACGCCGCTGCCATTGCCGGTCACGTGGATGCGGCTGCCGTCGATCAGCGCATTGCTGCCGGTACCGGTGACCGTAAGTGCGAAGCTGCCCGCGCTGTGGTTGAGGACATCGTCGGCACCCAGCTGCAGGCTGTCACCGTCGTTGACCAGCAGCGGGCCGGTGAGGTCTGCGGCATGCGCCGGCAGGGCTGCCCACAGGGCAGTGGCCAGCAGGCTGGGAATGAGGGGCACACGCGTGGCGCGCGCGCGCCCGTACGCACGGCGGTGCCGTGTGGGGGAGGCGTTCATGCTGATGGACTTCCTGTGGCAGGGCGCAGCGAGGCTGCACGGACTGACGCGGCAGGGCCGCGTCGCTGCGGAAGTCCCACGCGACGGCGCCTGCAGGCGCCATCGGACTTCCGTCCCCCATGGCGATGCGGCAACAGCCGGCAGGTGCACCTTGGCGGGATGTCTCCAGCCTAGAAATCGTCCTTGTCCGATGGAATCAGGCGTTTCCTAAAGCCATTGCAGGCCCCGTTGCAGGGCCAGCAGGATTCAGCCGGGAGTGGGCCTCAGCCGAACAGCGAGGCCTGCAGGCAGTACTCGATCAGCGCCTGGTCGCTGTCCACGCCGAGCTTGCGCATCGCACTGATCTTCTGCGTGCTGACCGTCTTGGCGCTGCGCTGCAGCTGGCGCGCGATGTCGCCCACGCTCATGCCGCTGGTGAACAGGCGGATCACCTCCAGCTCGCGCGGCGACAGGCGCGCACGGACCGCATCGGCATCGGCAGGTTCGCTCGCGGCTACCGGCAGCAGTCCCGGGGGGCGGTAGACGCGGTCGGCCAGCACTACGCGCAGGGCCTGTACCAGGCTGCCCAATCCATGGCTCTTGAGCACCACGCCGCCCGCGCCGGCGGCATACATCGCCGCAACCAACGACGGATTGGACACCATCGTCAGCACCAGCAGGCGCGTCTCCGGGAAGCTGCGGCGCAGGAACGAGATCAGCTTGATGCCGTCCCCGAAGCGGTCGCCCCCCGGCATGCTGTAGTCGGTGATCACCGCCTGTGGCCGGGTCCGGGTCATCAGCTCGATCAGCGTAGCCGGATCGGCCGCTTCGCCCACGATGTCCAGGTCCAGCTCCCCGGCCAGTACGTCGCGGATGCCGGCAAGCACGATCGGGTGGTCGTCGGCGATGAGGATCCGTGTGGTCATGGCAGGGTCGGGTCGTCAGGAAGGGAGGGGGATGCAGTGTCGAGCAGCGGATGCAGCAGCTGTTCGAGGCGTTGGCGGAACCCGGCAAGAGCGGCCGCCTGGGTGGCCAGGTCATCGCCGCCGGCAAGGCGCTGTTCGATCTGCAGGCCACTGTCCACCAGCGCAGGTGCACCGACGATCACCAGTGCGCCGCGGATGCGGTGCAGAACCTGCGCCACGCGGGCGGGATCGGCAGCGGCGATCGCCTGGCGCAGGCTGTCCAGGTCGGCCTGCATGGTCTGTACGAACAGCGACTGCATCTTCGCCGGAACCTGCAGCGGGGGATCCTTGTCGTGCGACGAGGTGGACACAGGGTGCTCCTGCATCGCAGGGGCCGGCGCATCGCCGTCGGTGATCCGGGTCAGCAGGCGCTGCAGGGCTTCCAGCGTGATTGGCTTGACCAGCACGCCCTGCATGCCGGATTCCTGGCAGCGTTGGCGTTCGGCCGGGTCGGCATTGGCGGTGGCGCCGTGGATCGGCACGCTGACACCACGTGCCCGCAAGGCGCGGGCCAGGCCGTAGCCATCCAGCCCGGGCATGTTCAGGTCGGTCAGCACCAGCGCGAACGCCCCTTGTTGCCAGTAGCCCAGCGCTTCATTGCCATCGCTGGCGACCACGGCGCGGCAGCCGAGCTGTTCCAGCTGGTCGCGCAGGATCGCCTGGTTGATCGGGTTGTCCTCGGCGACCAGCACCTGCAGGCCGAAATGGCGCGTCGCCGGCAAGCGCCCTTCGGCGCTGGCGGCCAGCGGTTGGCCGCTGGCCGCGGCCAGGGCGAGCACGATCGCGTCGAACCGATGCAGGCCAACCTGCCAGGCGCCATCGACCTGCCGTGGCCGCACGCCGCCTTCGCGGCAGGCGACCACGCGCGGTCCACCCGCCCATGCGGGCAGCGAGTCGTCCAGGACCAGCTCGAGCAGCACGCCGGACGATGGCAGGCCTGCTGCGCTGTCCTCCCGGTACACGCTGGCCTGTGCACCGCGCTGCTGCAGGCGCTCGCACAGCGATTGCACCAGTTCGCGCACGCTGCCCCGCACCTGTACCTGCAGGCCGGCGGGCAGTTGCGGCGGGGGGGATTGTTGCGGATCCGCCGGCGCCGATGGCAGCGGCAGTTCGACGCTGAAACTGCTGCCCAGGCCGCTCTCGCTGACCACGCGCAGCTGCCCCTCCATCAACGCCACAAGGTGCGCGCAGATGGCCAGGCCGAGGCCGGTGCCCCGCATCGCATCGGTGCCCGGGTTGGCCTGGAAGAACGGCTCGAACAGATGCGCCTGGTGTTCGCTGGCAATGCCGATACCGGTATCGGCCACCTGCCATTGCAGCCAGCAGCGTTGCTCCTGCCAGCGTGCCGAAACGCGGACCACCACGCGCCCGCTGTCGGTGAACTTCAGCGCATTGCTGATCAGGTTGTTGAGCACCTGGCGGATCCGTGCGGCATCTCCACACACCATGGGTGGCACGTCGGCATCGATGCAGGCGTAGAACTGCAGCCCCTTGTTGGCGGCCGCAGCGGCATACGAGTCGAGCGCGTCTTCGGTCAGCCGCACCGGATCGAACGGGCTGGGCTCCAGGCTCAGTTGCCCGGCCTCGGCCTTGCTGACATCCAGGATGTCGCTGATCAGCTGCATCAGGGTCGAGGATGAACGCTGGATCGTTGCAAGGTAGTCCTGCTGCCGCGCATCCAGTGGCGTCAGCCCCAGCAGTTCAAGCGTGCCGAGCACGCCGTACAGCGGCGTGCGGATCTCATGGCTCATGGTGGCCAGGAACTGGCTCTTCGCGCGGTTGGCCTGGTCGGCGGCGCGGCGCGCCTGCTGCAGCACCTGCTCGGCTTCATGCTGGCTGCTCAGATCAATGAACAGGCACAGCACCGCCGGCTCGCCGCGATAGCGCGCCGGTGTCGCGGTTACCAGCAGGTGGCGGCCTTCGGGCGTGGCGTAGGCCAGGCCATCGCCCAGCGTGGTGCCGCCGGCAGCCAGTACGCTGCGCCGCCACGGGCCATGCCAGCCACCGGCATGGTAGTCCTCGCCCAGCCAGCGACGGGCGAGGGCGTTGTCCAGCAGCACATTGCCATCGGTACGGCGCAGCAGGCACAGCCCGATCGGCGCGTTGTCCAGGATCGTGCGACTGAAGGCTTCGCTTTCCAGCAGGCGCGCGTGGTTGCTGCGCAGCGGCTCGATGACCGAACGCCGGTACGCGCGCAGCACCAGCGTGCCACCCAGTGCCAGCAGCAGGGCGACCACGGTCGCGCCCAGCAAGGGCCCCTGCGGGTGCTGGAACACCTGCCGCCAGCCGACGTGGTAGACCGCCAGCCAGCCGCGTTCGCTGCGCATGCGGAACTGCAGGCCATCGAGGCCGGCCTGCCAGGAGGTGCCGGCGTCGCTGGCATCGGCCGCATCGCCCAGCAGGCGCTGGCCATTGGCATCGAACAGCGACAGCCGCTGGAACACCGGGACGCCCAGCACCTGCCGGTAGTCATCGACACGGCCGGGATCGAGCAGGCAGGCCAACGCCGCCTGCGAATCCTTGTCGTCCTCACCCCACAGGCGCGCATCCTGCGGGGCGTGGGCGATGGCCAGCAGCCAGGTCTGCCGGTCGCGCCATGGCACGCCCACCCAGACGATGCCACCGCGCTGCAGCGCCGGCCGCGTACCCATGACCTGATGGATGCCGGTGATCGCCGGGCGCAGGTGATGCGGGCTGTTCTGGCTCGCATCGGTACCGGCGATCTGTACCGGTGCCAGCAGCCCGCGCGTGCCTTGGCCATCGACCAGCAGGCATTGTGGCGGTGGATAGCGCGAGGCCGACCAGAACGTGCCGTAGAAGCGCAGGAAGCGGTCGCCCAGTTCGGTCGGTGGCGAAAGGCTGGCCCCGTCGCTCCCGATCACCGCGAAGTTGGCGAACAACGGCCCGCGCTGCAGCTCCACGCTGGCATCGGCCACCGGCTGCCCCCGCGTGCCGATATCATGCAGCCGCCACTGGCGCAGGAAGCGCTCCTGCTCGCGCAGCGTGCCGTCCAGGCGGCGGAAGTGGTATTCGATCTTGCTGCGCTCTTCGTTCACCAGCTGCGAGCCGGCCGACAGCAGCAGTCCGGCCTGCAGGGTCGCCAGCACCACCACGCCGATCAGCAGGGCGTGGACGCGCAGCGAGCGGCGAGCGAGTCGGCGTACAGGAGCGGCCTCGGCCGGCATGGCAGGTCTCGGAGCAGGGGGCGGTCAGCGGCACCGGTGGCGGCAGCGCAAAGTCCGCCGCCACTGCACAGACAGGATCGTCAATGCCACTTGATGATTTCGTGAAGCCGACGTGGAATCCGTGTCAGCGCAGGGCGGCCCGCGGCGACTCGTCCACCTGGGGCGCTTCCTCGTCCAGCAGGCGGGTGAATTCATCCGACGGCAGCGCCTGCGAGATCAGGAAACCCTGCACCTGGCTGCACCCCAGCTGGCGCAGGGCGGCCAGGTCGGCATCGCTTTCCACGCCCTCTGCCACGATGGTCAGGCCCAGCTGGTTGGCCAGCGCGATCACCGTCGACAGGGTCAGGTGCAGGGCCGGGTCGCGCGCGCATCCGCTGACCAGGGCGCGGTCGATCTTGACCTCGGTAAAGGGGGTATTGACCAGGTTGTGGACCGAGCTCAGGCCCTGCCCGAAATCATCCTGGGCCAGGCCGAAGCCCTTCATGCGCAGGCGGCAGGCGCCGGCATAGAAGTCGCTGACGTGCCGCGTGGTGCTGTTTTCCATCAGTTCGAAGCACAATTCACCGGGCGTACCGCCGTTGGCCAGGGTCAGCGCCAGCAGCTCGTCGGGCAGGTCCGACTGCTCCAGCAGGTGAGGGGGCAGGTTGATCGATACCGGTACCCGGAAGCCTTGTTTGCGCCAGCGTGCCTGTGCGCTGATGCTGGCCTTGAGCATCATCCGCAGCAGATCGCCCTCCAGCCCATAGCGGCAGATTGCCGGCAGGAAGCTGCCAGCGGCCAGCGTGCCCAGCTGCGGGTGGCGCCAACGCACCAGTGCCTCGGCCGCCACGACCCGTCCTGACTGCAGTGACTTCTTCGGTTGGAACCAGGCTGTCAGGCTGCCATCGGCCATGGCCTGGCGCAGCTGCGATGCATCCGGTTCGGGCGCAGCCGCCGCGCGCGTGGGGGCCTCGCCGGCGGCCGGACGGGCCTGCGCCAGGGCCTCGAACAGGGCGTCCACATCGGCGGCCGCCACCGGCTTGGGCAGCAGGCCGATCACATCCAGCCCCAGCGATTCGGCCATCAGCCGTGCCGAGGTCATCATCCGGCGCGGCGCGGCGCTGACCACCGCAAGGCGGGGCGGGCGCGGCTGTGCCGCCAGCGCCTGGATGAACTGGATGCCGTCCTGCCCGGGCATCAGCAGGTCACTGACCACCAGGTCGTAGGGCTGGCACGCACACAGCGCGATGGCCGCATCCACGTCCTCGCAGGCATCGACCTGCACGCCGGCGCGGCTGCCGAACAGGTTGGCCAGGAAGCCACGCTGGAAGGGCTGGTCTTCCAGGATCAGGATACGCTGGGTCATGCGGGGTCTCCTTGGCGCAGGGCGTTGAGCGCCTTGCGCAGGCGGGCGATGTCGATGGGTTTGCTCAGGTAGCCCTGCATGCCACTGGCCAGGCAGCGCTCGCGCTCCTCGGCGGTGGCATTGGCGGTGGCGCCGATCACCGGCACCGGGTTGCCGTCATCGCGCAGCTGGCGGGCCAGCGCGTGGCCGTCCATGCGCGGCATGTTGATGTCGGTCACCACTAGGTCGAAAGACTGCTCGCGGCATCGCTGCAGGGCTTCCACACCGTCCTGTGCCAGCTCCACGTCGCAGCCGAGGGTGCGCAGCTGCTCGGCCAGGATCACCCGGTTGATCGGGTTGTCTTCGACGGCCAGCACGTGCAGGCCCAGCGGCATCGGCGTTGCCGAGCGCGATGTTTCCGGCAGCGCCGCACGTTGCTGCTGCACGTTGGCCAGTGCATTGCCGATCGCGGTCATCCCGTGCAGGGTCACCACCAGGCTGCCATCGGCGGCAACGGTGGGCTGGTCACCGCCGTCGATCGATGCCACCACGCGGGGGCCTGCCCAGGCCAACGGCATCCCGGCCTCGCCGTCCATCAGGATCGCGCCGTCGTGGTCCAGCAGTGCAGGGTCGCCCTGCAGGGGCTGCGCGTTGGCGCCCCACCGACGCAGCCAGCCGCAGGCACTGTCGACCAGTTCGCGATCACGGCCGCGGACCAGGATCGGCGGCTCCGGCAGCAGCGCGGGACCATCCTCGGCAGCGGCCAGCACCGGCAAGGGCAGGCGCACGCTGAAGCTGCTGCCCAGGCCGGGTTCGCTCACCACCTGCAGCTCACCGCTCATCAGGCGCACCAGGCGGTCGCTGATGGACAGGCCCAGCCCGGTGCCCTGCGCACTGGCCGCGCCTCGGACCTGGCGGAACGGTTCGAACAACCGCGCCTGTTCCTCCGCAGCGATGCCCACGCCGGTATCGGTGACCTGCCAGGCCAGCACGCTCGATTCGCCTTCGCGCTGCACCTGGCGCACGCGCAGTACCACCCGGCCATGCTCGGTGAACTTGATCGCGTTGCTGAGCAGGTTGCCCAGCACCTGGCGGATGCGGTCGGCATCACCGAGCACCCGCGTCGGCAGGCGCGGATCGGTACAGACCAGGATCTGCAGGCCCTTGCAGGTGGCCGACGCGGCGAAGCTGCGCAGCACGCTCTCGGTCAGCTCGCGCGGCGAGAACGCCGCCGGCTCCAGGCTGAGCTGCCCGGACTCGATCTTGGAAACATCCAGCACATCGCTGATCAACTGCAGCAGGACCGACGAGGAACTCTCAATCGTGCGCAGGTACTGCGACTGCCGGGCGTCCAGCGAGGTGTGCCCGAGCAGCTCCAGCGTGCCCAGCACGCCGTAGAGCGGAGTCCGGATTTCATGGCTCATGGTGGCCAGGAACGCACTCTTGGCCTGGTTGGCCGCATCCGCGGCCTGGCGTGCCGACGACAGCGCGGCCTGCGCCTGGCGGTGCCGGGAAATGTCATGGAACACGCACAGCAGCACGTCGTCGCCCTGGTAGCGGCAGGCCGCGTGCAGCACCTGCAGCTGACGACCATCGCGGGTGGTGAATTCCAGTCCACGCCCGCGCTCCCCGGCATGTCCGCGCCATGGCGCTTGCCAGTCGCTGTGTTCGCCTTCTTCGCCAAGCCAGTCGCGCAGCAGCTGGTTGGAGAGCAGCAGCGCGCGGTCGCTGCGGCGCAGGACGCAGATGCCGACCGGCGCCATGTCGATCACCGTCGAACTGAAATCCAGGTTCTCCAGCAGCCGGCGGTGTTGCTGCAGGGCCGGCTGGATCAGCTGGAGGTCCACGCGATGCCGCAGCAGGCGCAGCGCGACGCCGGCCAGCAGCAGCAACAGCATGCAGATCAGCAGGGGCACCGCCAGGTCGCCCAGCAGCAGCTGCGGCGGCAGGTGGTAGACCAACCGCCAGCCATCATTGCCAACCCCCTTCACCAGCGCTACGCCGCGCGGAAGCCCGCCGCTCCACAGCGTGCCGAAGCTGTCGTCCTGGCGCTCCCGCAGGGTCTTCCAGCCCGCACCATCCAGTCGCGGCGCCTGGCTCGACAATGCCGGCTGCCCCGCACGGTCGAGCAGCGCATAGCCGCCGATGCCCTGGCCGTCGATCATGCTCGCCGCCGCCGCGCCATCGAGCAGCAGCACCAGCCACTGCATCGGATGGGGGCCCGCCTGTACCGGCTGGGCCAATGCAACGCCACTGTCACCCGGGCGCAGCCAGTACACCGGGTCGGCCCCTTCCACACTGCCGTTGCGCGCCTGCAGCACACGCAGCGATGGCAGGCGCGCCAGGTCGACATCGACCTCGCCACCGGCCAGCCAATGCGCGCCCCGTGCGTCGACCAGCAGCAGGTGCGTCTGCAGCGCCTGCAGCGTGTGCTCGGCGCGCGCTGACAACAGCAGCCGCTGGCCCGGTTGGCCGCCAGCACCATCCAGCGGCACCTGGCGCATGCCTTCGCTGTCCGTCGCAGGTGCATCCGGGTTGCCCGTCACCACCGAATCGCCCAGGTAGCGCAGCAGGGCTTCGCGCTGGTCGAAATAGATCTGTGCCCTGTAGGCCGCTGCATTCATTTCGCGGCGATGGGTCGAGATGTCTTCGGTGAATGCCGTGAGCAGGTAGAAGCCGGCCGCGGCGGCCAGGCAGATGAAGACGCATACGGTCAGGCAGCGCAGCAGCACCGACGCGGTGGTCGGTGGCACGGCCTGCTGCAGCGAAGGGCGGGGGAAGCGGAACATGCAACATGCTAGGGAGCGGCGCGGATGGCGCGGAATCAGCCGTTTCCTAAAAAGCCGCCGCGGACCGGCCAGGCGGCAGCTCCTGCCTGGAAACCGTTCAGGCGGTGGAAAAAAGAACCCCCGCCGAAGCGGGGGTCTCCTGTATCGGCGCTGGCCCGGCGCTTACAGCGCGCTGCCACCGAACTTGTGGGTGTACTGCAGGTTGATCGTGCGGCCGACGCTGTCGAACCAGGACACGTCGTAGTACGGGTAGGCGGTGTAGGTACGGTCCTTCGGCGGCATCTTGTTGAACACGTTGACCACCGACAGCGACAGGCGCGAGTGGTCGTCGAAGCGGTACTGCAGCGAGGCGTTGTAGCGATACGTTGCCTTCACGTACGGGCTGTCGCCGCTGTCCCAGTCGAACACCTGGTCGTAGCTGTCCGAGGTCGGCAGCTTGCCCAGGCGCGAGCCGTACACCGTTGCCGACCATGCATCCTTCTCCCAGGTCACGCTCAGGCTGGTCTTGGTGCGCGGGATGTCGAAGCCGCTGTTCACTGCGAACTGGTCTTCGGTACGGTCGCCCGGGTAGCGCTGGAAATCATGCTTCTTCACCCAGGTGTGGGTGCCGTTGAAGATGAAGTCGCCGATGCCCGTCTGCAGGCGGTAGCGCAGGCCGACGTCGATGCCGGAGGTAGACTCGCGGGCGACGTTGATCGGCTCCACGCGCACGCCATACAGGCGCCCGTCGTTGCTGCGGGTGATGCGGGCGAGCGCATCCACGCAGGTCGGCGAGGTGATGTCGGCGCTGCCCAGGCGGCAGTTCGCTTCGTTGGCCAGGATCGTGCGCACGTCCATGTCCTGCACCTGGTTGCGCATGTCGATGTCGAACCAGTCCACCGACAGATCCAGGCCGATCGCCGGCGACCAGACGAAGCCGGCACTCCACGAGGTGCTGGTTTCCGGGTCGAGCTGGCGGTTGCCGGTACGGCTGCGGATCAGGTTGCGTTCGTAGTCGGCGCAGTCGGTGGCACCGTCCGCGCGGCAGCTGTACAGGTCTTCGGCGGTGGTCTCATCGTTGCCCGGGCCGGCGAACACGTAGTGCAGGTCCGGCGCACGGAACGCGGTGCCATACGAACCGCGGACCAGCAGCGTGTCGATCGGGCGCCATTCCAGGCCACCGCTCCAGGTCGCCTTGCCGATGGTGTGGCCGGAATAGCGGTACTGGTCGTAGCGGCCGGCCACGCTCAGGTTGACCGTCTCGTGCAGCGGCATGCGCAGCTCCGCAGCGGTCGCCCAGCGGTTGCGCGAACCCTTTCCGTCCGAATCCTTCCAGCTGTAGTAGTAGTACTCGGTCGCCAGCGGATCGGGGTTCAGCGAGTAGGCCTGCTGGCCCACTTCCACGGTCGCGGCAAACCCGGCGTCGCCCCCCGGAAGGCCGAACAGCGCCGAATTGGTCAGGGTGAAGGCGGCGGTCTCCGTGCGCGACTTCGGGGTGTAGGTGGTACGCGCGGCGATCGAATCGTACTCGGCGCGGGTCAGCGGCCGGTACAGGCGTGACGGGTCGGCGTTGTAGATCGGGAAACCGTCGTCATCCACGCCCAGCTGCGGGCCGAGGAACAGGTCATTGGCCTTGGCGGCGATGATCTGCGCCCAGCTGATCCGCGACTGGTACTGCGAATGGCTCAGCGCCGCTTCGTAGTCCCAGTTGCCGGTCAGGTTGCCCTTGAAGCCGGTGGTCACGCTGAAGGTCTTCTGCGTGCTGCGCACCATGGCGTTGCGCAGGCCACCCATTTCCTCGGGCGAGAACTGGCGCTGCCAGAACTCGATCTCGCCGGTGGCTTCGTTGTTGAAATAGCCCGACTCATCGCCGTTGGCATCCATGCGGCCCCACTTGGTGACGTCGCGCATCAGCGACATCGTGTGGTAGCCCAGCTGCACGTCGGCGAACCACTGCTGGCCATTGTCGAAGTCGTAGCTCAGCGACGCGTAGCCGTTGGCACCGCGGCGCTTGCTGAGGATGGTGCCGTAGCCGATCGAGCTGTCGCTGCCGCAGTAGTAGCCATACTTCGGGCGGTAGGCGCGGTAGGTGCTGCCCTGGTTCTGCCCGGACAGCGCTTCGCAGGTGGCGGCGCCCGGGTCCAGGTAGTCATCGTTGTAGTCGGTGCGCAGGTAGGCACGGCGCGCGATGCGCGAACCCTCGGTGGGGCCGTCCTGGGTCGAGTCCTGGATGTCGCGCTCATAGGCCCACAGCGGGGTCTGCGACTGCAGTTCGACGCTGTACACCGCGTTGAAGTTGCCACGGCTGAAACCGCTGGCGATGCTCATGTCGAACGACTCGCCACCGCCTTCGGTGGTGGTGCCCATGCGCATGTCGATGGTGGTGCCGTCGGCCTTCTTCTTCAGGATGAAGTTGACCACGCCGGCGATCGCGTCCGAACCATAGATGGCCGAGGCGCTGCCGGTCAGCACTTCAATGCGCTCGATCATCCCCAGCGGAATGTTGGAGACATCGGTGAAGTTGCTGCGGCCCTTGAACGGCATCGGGAAGTCGGCGATACGGCGGCCATTGACCAGCACCAGCGTGTGGTTCGGGCCGAGGCCGCGCAGGTCCACCTGCTGGGCGCCCGGCGAGAAGTCGGCGCCACTGGAAGACTGCTGGCTCTGCGTCTCACCGCCGTTCTGGGTCATCGCACGCAGCACGTCCGGCACGCTGGTGAAGCCGCTGGAGCGGATCTGTTCGGCGTTGATCACCGTGATCGGGGCGGGGCCTTCCACCTGGGCGCGCGGAATGCGCGAACCGGTGACCTGCACCGCGTCCAGTTGTTGTACCGAAGAGGACGCCGGAGCCTGGGCGGCCGCGGAAGCAGCCACACCCATCAACGCCAGCTGGATCGACCACGCCATCGCCTTTCTACGCATGAGGAATTCTCGGAAATGAAGCCGGCCCGCAGAGGAGGGGCCCTGTCCCCCATTCAGATTTCCGGAATGGGCGCGCGCATTTAACGCCTTTTTTATGTCCTTGACTACTGGGTTCCTATCTGGCAAAGAGTGAAAACGCTTGCAAGTCGATTTTGTTCAGGGAGATCAAGATGCGACGCCTTCACCGGACCCTGCGTACCCCCGTTGCCTGGTTGGCGCTGCTGGTGCTGGCCTGGCCATTGGCCACGCCCGCGCAGGACCTGCAGGGCCCCGGCTTCGCCTATTACGAAGTCGGCGACCTGGAGGCGCCACGCCCCGGCCCGCGTGCGCCCGCGATGATGCTGATGGGCGGTGGCGAGTGGGTGCCAGATGCTTTCCAGTGGTGGCTGAAGCAGGCTGGCAATGGCCGTGTGCTGATCCTGCGTGCCTCCGGCGGCGATGAACTGCAGGACCGCCTGTACCGCGAGATCGGCGGCACCACCGCGGTACAGACCCTGGTCTTCGACAGCCGCCGTGGCGCCGATGATCCAGCCGTGCTGCGCGTGGTCGCTGCAGCTGATGCCATCTTCATCGCCGGCGGTGACCAGTCGCGCTACATCCGCTTCTGGAAGGGCACCGCACTCAACCGCGCGCTCAACGCCCATGTGCGCGCCGGCAAGCCGATTGCCGGTACCAGCGCTGGCCTGGCCATCCTCGGCGGCTATGCCTATGGCGCCATGGATGGCGGCAGCATCAGCTCGGCCGGTGCGCTGGCCGATCCGATGGGCAGCGCAGTCACCATGGACAGTGGCTTCCTGCAGATGCCCTACCTGCAGCGCGTGGTCACCGACACCCATTTCGACAAGCGTGACCGCCTTGGCCGCCTCATCGTGTTCGTGGCACGCGCTGCGCAGGACAGCGGCGACCCCGACATCGTCGGCATCGGCGTCGATGAGGACACCGCCCTCTGCGTGGAGCCTGATGGCCAGGCCCAGGTCTACAGCGCAGATGGGGAAGGCAAGGTCTGGGTGGTCAGCCCCGGTCGCGATGCCGACCGCCTGGTCGAGGGCGAACCACTGCGCTTCCATGCTGTTCCGGTGACCGTGGTCGCCAGCGGCAGCCGCATGCGCCTGGATGACTTCCAGGCCGAGGCCGACTACCAGGCCGTGGCCGACGTCAGTGACGGCGAGATTGAAGTCGTCCGTCAATGATCTTCCCGAAAGTGCCGGCCGCTGGCCGGCAACTCACCTTTCCTGATGCGCCCCTTGCCGGCCAGCGGCCGGCACTACCCTGCAATCCATTCCCTCGTCCTGCTGGAGACGTACCTGATGAAACTGCGCTTGGCGCTTTCCGCGCTGCTGTCCCTGCCGTTGCTAGCCCAGGCCGCACCGGCGACGTCGCCGCTGCTGGTCATCCATGGCGGCGCCGGCGTCGAGCGCAAGGACCTGTCGCCGGCAGAAGAAAAGGCCGCGCGCGAAGCGTTGCGCGCCGCACTGCTGAAGGGCCATGCCGAACTGGCGGCCGGCCGCCCGGCGCTTGCAGCGGTCACTGCGGCGATCACCGTGCTGGAGGACGATCCGACCTTCAACGCCGGCAAGGGCGCGGTGTTCACCCATGACGGCCACAACGAGCTGGACGCCGCAGTAATGGACGGCGCCACCCAGGCAGCAGGTGCGGTGGCCGGCGTGCAGCGGGTGCGCAACCCGATCCTGCTGGCGCAGACCGTGATGCAGAAGTCCAGCCACGTGATGATGGTCGGGCAGGGCGCCGAAGCCTTCGCGGTGGAGCAGGGCATTACCCTGGTTGATCCGTCGTACTTCCGCACGGAGAAGCGCTGGCAGCAGCTGCAGCGTGCGTTGAAGGAAGAGGCCAATGGCCAGGCGCATGCAGACCTGGAGACCGCAAAGCACTTCGGTACCGTCGGTGCCGTCGCGCTGGATGCGCAGGGGCAGCTGGCCGCCGGTACTTCCACGGGCGGCATGACCAACAAGCGCTATGGCCGGGTGGGTGACTCGCCGATCATCGGCGCCGGCACCTGGGCCGATGCGCGCTGTGCGGTATCGGGCACCGGTTGGGGCGAGTACTACATCCGCACCGCGGCCGCGCACGAGATCTGCGCGCGCATGCGCTACCAGGGGCAGACCCCGGAGCAGGCCGGCAAGGGCGTCATCAACGAGACGATTCCGCAGATGGGCGGCGACGGCGGTGCGATCGTGCTCGCCGCAGACGGCAAAATGGCCACGCCCTTCAACACCCAGGGCATGTATCGGGGCTGGATCGGCGCCGACGGTGTCCCTCATGTCGCAATTTTCGCCAGCGAGACCCTGCCGCTCCCCGGGCAATAACCTTGCGTATCAATGGGTTTGCGACAACGTGTGAAAAAGATGGAAAAAAGCGTTGACAGGCCCCCGTCCCATCAGCAGAATAAGCGGCTCACCACCACACACCGCAACGCTTCGGCGGCAACGGAATGGGGTGGTAAGGAGGGATACCCAAGCGGCCAACGGGGGCAGACTGTAAATCTGCTGGCTTACGCCTTCGGTGGTTCGAATCCACCTCCCTCCACCAGTTTCACGTTGTGACATTCCCGGCGCGGGAGTAGTTCAATGGTAGAACCTCAGCCTTCCAAGCTGATGGTGCGGGTTCGATTCCCGTCTCCCGCTCCATTGAATGAACTTTGAATCTTATCGAGTTCATGTCATAATGCAAAACTCGGCTCACGTAGCTCAGTCGGTAGAGCACTTCCTTGGTAAGGAAGAGGTCGAAGGTTCGATTCCTTTCGTGAGCACCATCTTAAGCATCACCTCTCAGACGAATTCGAGATAAGCAGCCATGGCCAAGGGTAAGTTCGAGCGCACCAAGCCGCACGTCAACGTCGGCACCATCGGTCACGTCGACCACGGCAAGACCACGCTGACCGCCGCACTGACCAAGATCGGTGCCGAGCGCTTCGGTGGCGAGTTCAAGGATTACTCCTCGATCGACGCCGCGCCGGAAGAAAAGGCGCGTGGTATCACGATCTCGACCGCGCACGTCGAATACGAATCCCCGATCCGTCACTACGCCCACGTCGATTGCCCGGGCCACGCTGACTACGTCAAGAACATGATCACCGGTGCCGCCCAGATGGACGGCGCGATCCTGGTGTGCTCGGCCGCTGACGGCCCGATGCCGCAGACCCGTGAGCACATCCTGCTGTCGCGCCAGGTCGGCGTGCCGTACATCGTCGTGTTCCTGAACAAGGCTGACATGGTCGACGACGCCGAGCTGCTCGAGCTGGTCGAGATGGAAGTGCGCGAACTGCTGAGCAAGTACGAGTTCCCGGGCGACGACACCCCGATCATCGCCGGTTCGGCCCGCCTGGCGCTGGAAGGCGACCAGAGCGACATCGGCGTGCCGGCCATCCTGAAGCTGGTCGACGCGCTGGACAGCTGGATTCCGGAGCCGGAGCGTGCGATCGACAAGCCGTTCCTGATGCCGGTGGAAGACGTGTTCTCGATCTCGGGCCGCGGCACCGTGGTGACCGGTCGTATCGAGCGCGGCGTGATCAAGGTTGGCGACGAAATCGAAATCGTCGGCATCCGTCCGGTGCAGAAGACCACCGTCACCGGCGTTGAAATGTTCCGCAAGCTGCTGGACCAGGGTCAGGCAGGCGACAACGCTGGCCTGCTGCTGCGCGGCACCAAGCGTGACGACGTCGAGCGTGGCCAGGTGCTGGCCAAGCCGGGCACGATCAAGCCGCACACCAAGTTCGAAGGCGAAGTCTACGTCCTGTCGAAGGACGAGGGCGGCCGTCACACCCCGTTCTTCAACGGCTACCGTCCGCAGTTCTACTTCCGCACCACCGACATCACCGGCGCCGCTGCACTGCCGGAAGGCGTCGAAATGGTGATGCCGGGTGACAACGTCAAGATGGTCGTCACCCTGATCAACCCGGTGGCCATGGACGAAGGCCTGCGCTT
Source organism: Stenotrophomonas sp. 109824_Sma (assembly GCF_056480025.1). Classification (NCBI taxonomy): domain Bacteria; kingdom Pseudomonadati; phylum Pseudomonadota; class Gammaproteobacteria; order Lysobacterales; family Lysobacteraceae; genus Stenotrophomonas; species Stenotrophomonas sp. 109824_Sma. The sequence continues at coordinate 892,529 of NZ_CM151078.1, forward strand.
CGCCATCCGCGAAGGCGGCCGTACCGTCGGCGCCGGCGTGGTCTCGAAGATCATCGAGTAAGCCTGCAGTACCGGTGGTTGCATAGCGCCGCCGGTTACGCGAATGGCGGGCCGGGAACCTCGGTCCGCCTTCGCCGTCTAAGGGAAGGCAAGTTTTCAACGTACGCCAGTAGCTCAATTGGCAGAGCAGCGGTCTCCAAAACCGCAGGTTGGGGGTTCGAGTCCCTCCTGGCGTGCCATCTGCCCGCCTTATCCAGCGGCCTGGGCCGCTAAAGCAGACACAGCCGGATGAATAGCAAGATCGAACACTCCAAGGACAACTCCGCCCACGGTGGGGATATCGTCAAGTATGTCGCCGCATCGCTGCTGGTGCTGGCCGGTCTGTTCGTCTGGTTCTGGTTCTCTGCCGACTCTGGTCGCGCCGCCCAGCTGGGTGCGTGGGCAGGTCAGCTGCGTGCGTTGGCGGTCGTGGTCGGTCTGGTTGGCGGTATCGGCGTGTTCATGCTGACCGGCAAGGGGCGCGACACCCGCGAATTCCTCTCCGAGTCGCGCTTCGAACTGCGCAAGGTGGTCTGGCCGACGCGCCAGGAAGCCATCCGCATGACGTGGGTCGTGATCGTCGTGGTGCTCATCCTCAGCCTGCTGCTGGGTGGCTTCGACTTCCTGATCCAGAAACTGACTCAGTGGTTCCTGAGCCGCTAAGGAGAATTGCATGAAGCGTTGGTACGTCGTTCACGCCTATTCGGGCTTCGAGAAGTCGGTGGCGCAGGCTCTGCGCGATCGCATCGTCCGTGACGGCATGGAAGAGCGCTTCGGCGACGTCCTGGTCCCGACCGAAGAAGTGGTCGAGATGCGCGCTGGCCAGAAGCGCCGCTCCGAGCGCAAGTTCTTCCCGGGTTACGTGCTGGTCCAGATCGAGACCCACGAAGAAGCCGGCATCCCGCGCATCGACAACGAAAGCTGGCACCTGGTCAAGGAAACCCCGCGCGTGATGGGTTTCATCGGCGGCACTGCCGATCGTCCGTTGCCGATCGCCGATTCCGAGGCCGAGGCCATCCTGAATCGCGTTCAGGAAGGCGTCGAGAAGCCGCGTCCGAAGGTGCTGTTCGAGCCGGGCCAGATGGTCCGCGTCACCGACGGTCCGTTCAACGATTTCAATGGCGTCGTCGAAGAAGTCAACTACGAGAAGAGCCGCCTGCGCGTCTCGGTGCTGATCTTCGGTCGTGCCACCCCGGTCGAGCTCGAGTTCGGCCAGGTCGAAAAGGCCGTCTGACCCGTCTGTAGAGTCGAGCCATGCTCGACTCCGGACCAGAAACCGGGCCTGGCCCGGTTTCGTTCGTTTACCTGCCGCTTCAGGCATGTGAAGAAAAAACCTGTTATAGTGCGCGGCTTCCCGCTGGGAAGGCCAGCAGGACGAGGCCGCCGCAAGGTGGCCTTCAGCATGATTTCAAAACGCGATGCCGGGACGCGTGATTCCCGGTCCGATGGGGAGCCTGTTGTCGAAAGGCGCTAGCACCCGGAGAGCACTCACATGGCAAAGAAAGTTGTCGGTTACATCAAGCTGCAGGTGAAGGCCGGTCAGGCCAACCCCTCGCCGCCGGTCGGTCCTGCGCTGGGTCAGCGTGGTCTGAACATCATGGAATTCTGCAAGGCGTTCAACGCTGCCACGCAGAAGCTCGAGCCGGGTCTGCCGGTTCCGGTGATCATCACGGCCTACTCGGACCGTACGTTCACCTTCATCACCAAGAGCACCCCGGCTACCACCCTGCTGAAGAAGGCCGCTGGCATCTCGTCGGGCTCCAAGCGCCCGAACACCGAGAAGGTCGGCAAGGTCACCCGTAAGCAGCTGGAAGAGATCGCCAAGGCGAAGGAACCGGATCTGACTGCCGCCGACCTGGACGCCGCCGTGCGTACCATCGCTGGCTCTGCCCGTTCCATGGGCCTCGTGGTGGAGGGTTAATAAGATGGCACAGACCAAGCGTGAGAAGGCCATCAAGGCCGCCGTCGTTCCGGGCAAGGCGTACGCCTTCGAGGACGCGATCAACATCCTGAAGAGCGCCACCAAGGCCAAGTTCGTCGAGTCGATCGACGTTGCCGTGCGCCTGGGCGTCGATGCGAAGAAGTCCGACCAGCAGGTCCGTGGCTCCACCGTGCTGCCGGCCGGTACCGGCAAGTCGGTCCGCGTCGCCGTGTTCGCTCCGGCCGGTGCCAAGGCTGACGAAGCCCTGGCCGCTGGCGCCGAAGCCGTCGGTATGGATGACCTGGCCGAGAAGATGCAGGCCGGTGATCTGAACTACGACGTCGTCATCGCGACCCCGGACGCCATGCGCGTCGTCGGTAAGCTGGGCACCGTGCTGGGCCCGCGCGGCCTGATGCCGAACCCGAAGGTCGGCACCGTTTCCCCGAACCCGGGCGAAGCCGTGAAGAACGCCAAGTCGGGTCAGGTCCGTTACCGCACCGACAAGGCCGGCATCATCCACTGCACCATCGGCAAGGCCGACTTCGCCGAAGACGCGCTGAAGTCGAACCTGACCGCGCTGCTGCTGGACCTGATCAAGGCCAAGCCGGCCACCTCGAAGGGCACCTACCTGCAGAAGGTTTCGGTCAGCTCGACGATGGGCCCGGGCGTCACCGTCGACCAGTCGTCGCTGACCCTGAAGTAATTGTTTCAAGCGGTCACGGTACCTTCGGTGCCGTGACCGTGACATTTGAAGGCATCGCTGGCAGTGCATCGCCCGCGGTAGCCGTCAAAGACCGCAGGCGCGGTCGTGGCAATACCGGCGACGGGCACGGAAGCTCGATCTGGCAAGGAGTCGCCGCCGGAGCAGTCATGAGCGCTTAATCGATTCCCCGGAATCACCCTGCGTAGATGGTGCCCTTCTGGAGTTTTTCTGGTTCACGCACGTCTGGGTTTCCCAGGTTGGCCCACTCCAGGTCTAGAACGGCCCACCCCCGGAACATCATCCCGATGTTCCCGGCGTCCAGGACGGATGCCGCACAGGACCGCACACGGCAGGAGCCGTAAGCGGAGTTCAATAGGAGGAGTGCAATGGCTCTCAATCTGTCCCAGAAGCAAGAAGTAGTCGCCGAGCTGGCAGACGTCGCCGCCAAGGCCCACTCCTTGATCGCAGCCGAATACGCTGGCACCACGGTCGCCCAGATGACCGCGATGCGCAAGCAGGCTCGTGAAACCGGTGTTTTCTTGAAGGTTGTCAAGAACACCCTGGCTTCCCGCGCCGTTGAAGGCACCGAGTTCGCAGTCGCACAGGACCAGATGGTTGGTCCGCTGCTGTACGCGTTCTCGCTCGAGGAGCCCGGCGCTGCCGGTCGCCTGATCAAGGAAGCCGCCAAGGGCAACGACAAGCTGAAGGCTAAGGTCGTCGCCATCGGTGGTGAAGTGTTCCCGGCGAGCCACGTCGACGTGCTGGCATCGCTGCCGACCCGCGACCAGGCCCTGGCCATGCTGGCCCGCGTCCTGACCGAGCCGGTCACGATGTTTGCCCGCGCCATCAAGGCCGTTGGCGAGAAGCAGGGTGGTGGCGATGTCGCCGCCGACGCTGCCGAGCCGGCTGCCGAGACCGCCTGAGTTTCGACTTACCGTGGTTCCTGACGGAACCTCAACCCAGAAAATCATCCAAAGGTATTAATCATGTCCCTTACCAACGAACAGATCGTCGACGCCATCGCCGAGAAGTCCCTGATGGAAGTGATGGAGCTGGTCAAGGCCATCGAAGAGAAGTTCGGCGTCTCCGCCGCTGCTCCGGTCGCCGTGGCTGCTGCCGCTGGCCCGGCTGCTGCTGTTGAAGAGCAGACCGAATTCGTCGTCACCCTGAAGACTGCCGGCGAGAAGAAGGTCGAAGTCATCAAGGCCGTCCGCGCCATCACCGGCCTGGGCCTGAAGGAAGCGAAGGACCTGGCCGAAGCCGGCGGCGTCCTGAAGGACAACGCTTCGAAGGACGAAGCCGAGAAGATGAAGAAGGACCTGGAAGCTGCTGGCGCGACTGTCGAAGTCAAGTAAGCAGTTACCTTGCATCGTCACCGATTCACGGCGATGCAGCCAAGGCTGGGGGCGTAAGCCCCCGGCCTTTGGTCGTTGTTGCGGTGTTGTAGATCCACGCTCTGCGTGGGTGTGAAAAACAGCAGGAAAAAGCCCAACACGGGCTGCAGTCAAACCCCGGCAGGCCAGCGCACGGCGCGGCAGCGGGGGAGTGGTAGCAGACGAGTTGGCAGTTGGAAGTAGCGGGAGAAGGCGTGCTGGTGCCGGCAATACCAGCGACTTCCAACTGACAATTTCAAGTTCCCTTCGGATCGTGGGCGCACGATCCGCACAACAAGGTGGAAGACCTCATGACGTCCTATTCGTTCACCGAAAAAAAGCGTATCCGCAAGGATTTCGGCAAGCAGCGCTCGATTCTCGAAGTGCCGTTCCTGCTCGCCATCCAGGTGGATTCCTATCGTGAATTCCTGCAGGAAAACGTCGATCCGGCCAAGCGCACGGACCACGGCCTGCACGCTGCGCTGAAGTCGGTCTTCCCGATCGCCAGCTACAGCGGCAATGCCGCCCTGGAATACGTCGGCTACAAGCTGGGCGAACCGGTCTTCGACGAGCGTGAGTGCCGCCAGCGCGGCATGAGCTACGGCGCCCCGCTGCGCGTGACCGTGCGCCTGGTGATCTACGACCGTGAGTCGTCGACCAAGGCCATCAAGTACGTGAAGGAGCAGGAGGTCTATCTGGGCGAAATCCCGCTGATGACCGAAAACGGCACCTTCATCGTCAACGGCACCGAGCGCGTCATCGTCTCGCAGCTGCACCGCTCGCCGGGCGTGTTCTTCGACCACGACCGCGGCAAGACCCACAGCTCGGGCAAGCTGCTGTACAGCGCCCGCATCATTCCTTACCGCGGTTCCTGGCTGGACTTCGAGTTCGACCCGAAGGACGCGCTGTTCACCCGTATCGACCGTCGCCGCAAGCTGCCGGTGTCGATCCTGCTGCGCGCGCTTGGCTACAGCAACGAAGAGATGCTGGCCGAGTTCTTCGAGATCAACACCTTCCACATCAACCCGGATGAAGGCGTCCAGCTGGAGCTGGTGCCGGAGCGCCTGCGTGGCGAAACTCTGGGCTTCGACCTCGCCGACGGCGACAAGGTCATCGTGGAAGCCGGCAAGCGCATCACCGCGCGCCACATCAAGCAGCTGGAAGCCTCGGGCATCGCTGCCCTGGCCGTGCCGGACGACTACATCGTCGGCCGCATCCTGTCGCACGACGTGGTCGACGCCTCGACCGGCGAACTGCTGGCGCAGGCCAATGACGAGATCACCGACGAGCAGCTGCAGGCCTTCCGCAAGGCCGGTGTGGATGCCGTGGGCACCCTGTGGGTGAACGATCTGGATCGTGGCCCGTACCTGTCCAACACCCTGCGCATCGACCCGACCAAGACCCAGCTGGAAGCCCTGGTCGAGATCTACCGCATGATGCGTCCGGGCGAGCCGCCGACCAAGGATGCCGCGCAGAACCTGTTCCACAACCTGTTCTTCACCTTCGAGCGCTACGACCTGTCCGCGGTCGGCCGCATGAAGTTCAACCGTCGCGTGGGCCGCAAGGAAACCACCGGCGAAGCCGTGCTGTACGACAGCAAGTACTTCGGTGAGCGCAACGACGAAGAGTCCAAGCGCCTGGTCGCTGCCCACGGCGACAGCTCCGACATCCTGGACGTGATCAAGGTCCTGACCGAGATCCGCAACGGTCGCGGCGTGGTCGATGACATCGATCACCTGGGCAATCGTCGCGTGCGTTCGGTCGGCGAAATGGCCGAGAACGTGTTCCGCGTCGGCCTGGTCCGCGTCGAGCGCGCGGTCAAGGAGCGCCTGTCGATGGCCGAGTCGGAAGGCCTGACCCCGCAGGAGCTGATCAACGCCAAGCCGGTCGCCGCTGCCATCAAGGAGTTCTTCGGCTCCTCGCAGCTGTCGCAGTTCATGGATCAGAACAACCCGCTGTCGGAAGTGACGCACAAGCGTCGCGTCTCGGCCCTGGGCCCGGGCGGTCTGACCCGTGAGCGCGCCGGCTTCGAAGTGCGCGACGTGCACCCGACCCATTACGGCCGCGTCTGCACCATCGAAACCCCGGAAGGCCCGAACATCGGCCTGATCAACTCGCTGGCCGTGTACGCCCGCACCAACCAGTACGGTTTCCTCGAGACCCCGTACCGCAAGGTCGTGGACGGCAAGGTCTATGACGAAGTCGAGTTCCTGTCGGCGATCGAAGAGAACGAGTACGTCATTGCGCAGGCCAACGCCCTGACCAATGCCGACAGCGTGCTGACCGAGCAGTTCGTTCCGTGCCGCTTCCAGGGCGAATCGCTGCTGAAGCCGCCGGCGGAAGTCCACTTCATGGACGTCTCGCCGATGCAGACCGTGTCGATCGCGGCCGCGCTGGTTCCGTTCCTGGAGCACGATGACGCCAACCGCGCACTGATGGGCGCCAACATGCAGCGTCAGGCCGTGCCGACCCTGCGTGCGCAGAAGCCGCTGGTCGGTACCGGCATCGAGCGCGCCGTGGCGCGTGACTCCGGTGTGACCGTGAACGCCCGTCGTGGTGGCGAGATCGTGCAGATCGACGCGGCCCGCATCGTGGTCAAGGTCAACGAGGAAGAGATCGTTGGCGCCACCGACGCAGGCGTGGACATCTACAACCTGGTCAAGTACACCCGTTCGAACCAGAACACCTGCATCAACCAGCGTCCGCTGGTCCAGGTGGGTGACGTCATCGCCCGCGGCGACGTGCTGGCCGACGGTCCGTCCACCGACATCGGCGAACTGGCCCTGGGCCAGAACATGCTGATCGCGTTCATGCCGTGGAACGGTTACAACTTCGAAGACTCCATCCTGCTCTCCGAGCGCGTGGTGGAAGAGGATCGCTACACCACGATCCACATCGAAGAGCTGACCTGCGTCGCGCGTGACACCAAGCTGGGGCCGGAGGAAATCTCCGCCGACATCCCGAACGTCTCCGAGCAGGCGCTGAACCGCCTGGACGAGAGCGGCGTGGTGTACATCGGTGCGGAAGTCCGCGCCGGCGACATCATGGTCGGCAAGGTCACCCCGAAGGGCGAAAGCCAGCTGACCCCGGAAGAGAAGCTGCTGCGCGCGATCTTCGGCGAGAAGGCTTCGGACGTTAAGGACAGCTCGCTGCGCGTTCCGCCGGGCATGGACGGCACCGTCATCGACGTGCAGGTCTTCACCCGCGACGGCATCGAGAAGGACAAGCGCGCCCGCCAGATCGAAGAGTCTGAAATCAAGCGCGTCAAGAAGGACTTCGACGACCAGTTCCGCATCCTGGAAGCCGCCATCTACATGCGTCTGCGTTCGCAGATCGTGGGCAAGGTGGTCAACGGTGGCGCTGGCCTGAAGAAGGGTGACGTGATCACCGACGCCTTCCTGGACGGCCTGAAGAAGGCCGACTGGTTCGCCCTGCGCATGAAGGACGAGGACGCCTCGGAAGCCATCGAGCGCGCCCAGAAGCAGATCCAGGCGCACGAGAAGGAATTCGAGCGTCGCTTCGCCGACAAGCGCGGCAAGATCACCGCCGGCGACGACCTCGCCCCGGGCGTGCTGAAGATGGTCAAGGTGTTCCTGGCCGTGAAGCGCCGCATCCAGCCGGGCGACAAGATGGCTGGCCGCCACGGCAACAAGGGTGTGGTCTCCAACGTGGTGCCGGTCGAGGATATGCCGTACATGGCCTCGGGCGAGACCGTGGACATCGTGCTGAACCCGCTGGGCGTGCCGTCGCGTATGAACATCGGCCAGATCCTGGAAGTGCACCTGGGCTGGGCCGCCAAGGGCCTGGGTCGCAAGATCCAGGCGATGATGGAAGCCCAGGCGGCGGTCGCCGACCTGCGCAAGTTCCTGGACGACATCTACAACCACGACGACACCAACGTGGCCAACCGTGTCGACCTGTCGCAGTTCAGCGACGAGGAACTGCTGCGCCTGGCCCGCAACCTGACCGACGGCGTGCCGATGGCCACCCCGGTGTTCGACGGTGCCACCGAAGCGGAAATCAAGCGCATGCTGGAACTGGCCGACCTGCCGAGCAGTGGCCAGACCCAGCTGTACGACGGCCGCACCGGTGAAGCCTTCGATCGCCACACCACCGTTGGCTACATGCACTACCTGAAGCTGAACCACCTGGTCGACGACAAGATGCACGCCCGTTCGACCGGTCCGTACTCGCTCGTCACCCAGCAGCCGCTGGGCGGCAAGGCGCAGTTCGGCGGCCAGCGCTTCGGTGAAATGGAAGTCTGGGCGCTGGAAGCCTACGGCGCGGCCTACACCCTGCAGGAAATGCTGACGGTGAAGTCCGATGACGTGCAGGGCCGCAACCAGATGTACAAGAACATCGTCGACGGTGAGCACGAGATGGTCGCGGGCATGCCGGAATCCTTCAACGTGCTCGTGAAGGAAATCCGCTCGCTGGCCATCAACATGGAACTGGAAGACAACTGATCCATGCCGGCGCGGCGGCCTCCGCCGCCGCGCCGCTGGCAGTCAACTGAAAGCCCATCGACACAGCATTCCTCCTTCTGGAGAACACCATGAAAGACCTGCTCAACCTCTTCAACCAGCAGCGCCAGACGCTGGACTTCGACGCGATCAAGATCGCGCTGGCCTCGCCGGACCTGATCCGTTCGTGGTCCTTCGGCGAAGTGAAGAAGCCGGAAACCATCAACTACCGTACCTTCAAGCCGGAACGCGACGGCCTGTTCTGCGCCGCCATCTTCGGCCCGGTGAAGGACTACGAGTGCCTGTGCGGCAAGTACAAGCGCATGAAGCACCGCGGCGTGGTCTGCGAAAAGTGCGGCACCGAAGTGACCCTGGCCAAGGTGCGTCGTGAGCGCATGGGCCACATCGACCTGGCGTCGCCGGTCGCGCACATCTGGTTCCTGAAGTCGCTGCCGTCGCGCATCGGCCTGATGCTGGACATGACCCTGCGTGACATCGAGCGCGTGCTGTACTTCGAAGCGTACGTGGTGACCGAGCCGGGCCTGACCGCCCTGGAACGCCGCCAGCTGCTGACCGAAGAACAGTACCTGCAGGCCCGCCAGGAGCACGGTGACGACTTCGACGCCGCCATGGGCGCCGAGGCCGTGTACGAACTGCTGCGCACGATCGACCTGCAGTCGGAAATGACCCGCCTGCGCGAGGAAATCGCCGCTACGGGTTCGGAAACCAAGCTCAAGCGCCTCACCAAGCGCATCAAGCTGATCGAAGCCTTCCTGGAATCGGGCAACCGTCCGGAATGGATGGTCATGACCGTGCTGCCGGTGCTGCCGCCGGACCTGCGCCCGCTGGTCCCGCTGGATGGCGGCCGCTTCGCGACCTCCGACCTGAACGACCTGTACCGCCGCGTCATCAACCGCAACAACCGCCTGCGCCGCCTGCTCGAACTGAGCGCGCCGGACATCATCGTGCGCAATGAAAAGCGCATGTTGCAGGAATCGGTCGATGCGCTGCTGGACAACGGCCGTCGTGGCCGTGCCATCACCGGCACCAACAAGCGCCCGCTGAAGTCGCTGGCCGACATGATCAAGGGCAAGCAGGGTCGCTTCCGCCAGAACCTGCTCGGCAAGCGCGTCGACTACTCGGGCCGTTCGGTCATCGTGGTCGGCCCGTACCTGCGTCTGCACCAGTGCGGCCTGCCGAAGAAGATGGCGCTGGAGCTGTTCAAGCCGTTCGTCTTCGCCAAGCTGCAGCGTCGTGGCCTGGCCACCACCATCAAGGCCGCCAAGAAGCTGGTCGAGCGCGAAGAAGCCGAAGTCTGGGACATCCTGGAAGAGGTCATCCGCGAGCACCCGGTGATGCTGAACCGTGCGCCGACCCTGCACCGTCTGGGCATCCAGGCGTTCGAGCCGGTGCTGATCGAAGGCAAGGCCATCCAGCTGCACCCGCTGGTCTGCACCGCGTTCAACGCCGACTTCGACGGTGACCAGATGGCCGTCCACGTGCCGCTCTCGCTGGAAGCCCAGCTGGAAGCGCGTGCGCTGATGATGTCGACCAACAACATCCTGTCGCCGGCCAACGGCGAGCCGATCATCGTGCCGTCGCAGGACGTCGTGCTGGGTCTGTACTACATGACCCGCTCGCTGGAAAACAAGAAGGGCGAGGGCATGGCCTTCGCCAACATCGCCGAAGTGAAGCGTGCCTACGACAACCGCGTGGTGGAACTGCACGCGCGCGTCAAGGTCCGCATCACCGAAGTGGTGACCGACGAAGATGGCAACAAGCAGAACAAGACCTCGATCGTGGACACCACGATCGGTCGCGCCCTGCTGGCTGAAATCCTGCCGGAAGGCCTGCCGTTCGCGCTGGCCAACACCGAGCTGACCAAGAAGAACATCAGCCGCCTGATCAACTCCAGCTACCGCCAGCTGGGCCTGAAGGACACGGTCGTGTTCGCCGACAAGCTGATGTACACCGGCTTCGCCTACGCGACCCGCGCCGGCGTTTCGATCGGCATCGATGACATGCTGATCCCGGACGAGAAGAAGGGCATCCTCACCGAGGCCGAAGCCGAAGTGCTGGAAATCCAGGAGCAGTACCAGTCGGGCCTGGTCACCGCCGGCGAGCGCTACAACAAGGTGGTCGACATCTGGTCGCGCACCAACGAGCGCATCGCCAAGGCGATGATGGACACCATCGGTACCGAGAAGGTGGTCAATGCCAAGGGTGAGACCATCGACCAGAAGTCGATGAACTCGCTGTACATCATGGCCGACTCCGGTGCGCGTGGTTCGCAGGCGCAGATCCGTCAGCTGGCCGGCATGCGCGGCCTGATGGCCCGCCCGGATGGCTCGATCATCGAGACGCCCATCAAGGCGAACTTCCGCGAAGGCCTGAACGTGCAGGAGTACTTCAACTCCACCCACGGTGCCCGTAAGGGTCTGGCCGATACCGCGCTGAAGACCGCGAACTCGGGTTACCTGACCCGTCGTCTGGTCGACGTCGCGCAGGACGTGGTGATCACCGAGGTGGATTGCGGTACCACCGAAGGCCTGATCATGACCCCGATCGTGGAAGGCGGCGACGTGGTCGAGCCGCTGAAGGATCGCGTGCTGGGTCGCGTGGTTGCCGAGGACGTGTTCCTGCCGGGCAACGACGAAGATCCGATCGTCACCCGCAACACCCTGCTCGACGAAGCCTGGGTCGCCAAGCTGGAAGATGCCGGCGTGCAGACCATCAAGGTCCGCTCGACCATCTCCTGCGAATCGGCCTTCGGTGTCTGCTCGCGCTGCTACGGCCGCGATCTGGCCCGTGGCCACCTGGTCAACATCGGTGAAGCGGTCGGCGTCATCGCCGCGCAGTCCATCGGTGAGCCGGGTACCCAGCTGACCATGCGTACGTTCCACATCGGTGGTGCGGCGTCGCGAGCTGCTGCGGTCGACAACATCACCGTCAAGACCACCGGCTCGGTCAAGTTCAGCAACCTCAAGTCGGTCGAGCACGCCAACGGCTCGCTGGTGGCAGTGTCGCGCTCGGGCGAAATCTCGGTGCTCGATGCCCACGGCCGTGAGCGTGAGCGTTACAAGCTGCCGTACGGTGCGACCATCACGTCCAAGGACGGTGATGCGATCAAGGCTGGCCAGACCGTGGCCAACTGGGATCCGCATAACCACCCGATCGTGTCGGAAGTGGCCGGCTTCATCCGCTTCATCGACTTCGTCGACGGCATCACCGTCATCGAGAAGACCGACGAGCTGACCGGCCTCGCTTCGCGCGAAATCACCGATCCGAAGCGTCGTGGTACCCAGGCCAAGGACCTGCGCCCGATCGTGCGCATCGTCGACGCCAAGGGCAACGACCTGTCGATCCCGGGTACCGACCTGCCGGCGCAGTACCTGCTGCCGCCGCGTTCGATCGTCAACCTGCAGGACGGCGCCCCGGTGGGCGTGGGCGACGTCGTCGCCAAGATCCCGCAGGAAGCGTCGAAGACCCGCGACATCACCGGTGGTCTGCCGCGCGTGGCCGATCTGTTCGAAGCGCGCAAGCCGAAGGATCCGGCGGTGCTGGCCGAGCGTTCGGGCATCATCAGCTTCGGCAAGGACACCAAGGGCAAGCAGCGCCTGATCATCAAGGACACCGATGGTTCGGAGCACGAAGAGCTGATCCCGAAGTACCGCCAGGTCATCGTGTTCGAAGGCGAGCATGTCACCAAGGGTGAAACCATCGTGGACGGCGAGCCGAGCCCGCAGGACATCCTGCGTCTGCTGGGTGTCGAACCGCTGGCGGCCTACCTGGTGAAGGAAATCCAGGACGTGTACCGCCTGCAGGGCGTGAAGATCAACGACAAGCACATCGAGGTGATCACCCGCCAGATGCTGCGCAAGGTCGAGATCACCGATCAGGGCAGCAGCAAGTTCCTGAACGGCGAACAGGTGGAGCGTCAGCGCGTTATCGAGGAAAATGCGCGCCTGTCGACCCGCAACGAGCTGCCGGCGCACTTCGATCCGGTCCTGCTGGGTATCACCAAGGCGTCGCTGGCGACCGAATCGTTCATCTCGGCCGCTTCGTTCCAGGAAACCACCCGCGTGCTGACCGAAGCGGCCGTCCGCGGCACCTCGGACAACCTGCGTGGCCTGAAGGAAAACGTCATCGTGGGTCGCCTGATTCCGGCCGGTACCGGCCTGGCGTACCACAGCAACCGCCGCCGCGGCGCTTCCGGTCTCACCGAGTCGGAAATGCAGACCCTGGCCGGCACCCCGGCTGCGGTCGAGGCGCCGGTGGTTGAAGCCGAAGCTGAACAGGCGTCGGGCGAAGAATGAGGTATCCGGTCCGGCCGCAAGGCCGGACCACCCCATCGGTCCATTGATGGGATTGGGAAAGGGCAGGGGAGATCGTCCGCGATCGACCCTGTCAACCTGAACGGGGTACATGGAGGCCCCCCAGTAACGTCCCGGGATCAGGGACGGGCTTGACAGGAGGCGTTTGACTGCTTTCCTGGCGGGTTGCTACAATCGTCTGTCTCAGCAGGCCAAAATTTCGGCCTGCTTTAACATTTCCGCATCTCTGGTCGGATTTTCCGGCCACCAATCAGAAGAACCTACTGATGGCGACGATCAACCAGCTGGTCCGCAAGCCGCGGCAAGCGACCACCTACAAGAGTGCCTCGCCGGCGCTCGACAAGTGCCCGCAGCGCCGTGGCGTCTGCACCCGTGTCTACACCACCACTCCGAAGAAGCCGAACTCGGCTCTGCGCAAGGTTGCCAAGGTCCGCCTGACCAACCAGGAAGAAGTGATTTCCTACATCGGTGGTGAAGGCCACAACCTGCAGGAGCACTCCGTGGTCCTGATCCGCGGCGGTCGCGTCAAGGACCTGCCGGGTGTGCGTTACCACACCGTTCGTGGCTCGCTCGACGCCGCCGGCGTTGCCAAGCGTCGCCAGGCCCGTTCCAAGTACGGCGCCAAGCGTCCGAAGGCATAAGGAGAGAGCACTATGTCGCGTAAGGGTAATACTCCGCAGCGTTCCGTCCTGCCCGATCCGAAGCACGGAAGCGAAACCATCGCCCGCTTCATCAACATGGTCATGCAGAGCGGCAAGAAGTCCGTCGCCGAAAAGATCGTGTACGGCGCCATGGACGTGATCACCGAGAAGAACAGCAGCGCCAACGCCATTGAACTGGTGCAGAAGGCTCTGGACAACGTCGCTCCGGCGGTCGAAGTCAAGTCGCGCCGCGTCGGTGGTGCCACCTACCAGGTGCCGGTCGAAGTGCGTTCGTCGCGCAAGATGGCCCTGGCCATGCGCTGGCTGATCGACTCCGCGCGCAAGCGTGGCGAGAACACCATGCCGAAGAAGCTGGCTGCTGAGCTGATCGACGCCTCGGAAAACCGTGGCGGCGCCATCAAGAAGCGCGAAGAAACCCACCGCATGGCCGAAGCCAACAAGGCCTTCGCCCACTACCGCTGGTGAGTTTGACGGCCTTGTAAAACAGGCAGGGCAGCTCCACTTAGGTGCGTGCTGCCTCGCGGTCCCAGAAGGACTGCGCCAATCCGAAGGCCGCCGAAAGGCGGCGTTCGGCCATCCGAAATCCAAGAAATCTGAGAGGCTCCCGTGGCCCGTTCCACTCCCATCGAGCGTTACCGCAACTTCGGCATCATGGCTCACATCGATGCCGGCAAGACCACCACGTCCGAGCGCATCCTGTTCTACACCGGCAAGAGCCACAAGATCGGTGAAGTGCACGACGGCGCCGCCACCATGGACTGGATGGAGCAGGAGCAGGAGCGTGGCATCACGATCCAGTCCGCTGCCACCACCGCGTTCTGGAAGGGCATGGACAAGTCCCTGCCGGAGCACCGCTTCAACATCATCGACACCCCCGGGCACGTCGACTTCACCATCGAAGTGGAGCGCTCGCTGCGCGTGCTCGACGGTGCCGTCTTCGTCCTGTGCGCCGTCGGTGGCGTGCAGCCGCAGTCGGAAACCGTGTGGCGCCAGGCCAACAAGTACCACGTGCCGCGCATCGCGTTCGTCAACAAGATGGACCGCACTGGTGCCAACTTCCAGAAGGTCGTCGGCCAGCTGAAGGCCAAGCTGGGCGCCGTTGCCGTGCCGATGCAGCTGCCGATCGGCGCTGAAGACAACTTCAAGGGCGTTGTCGACCTGCTGAAGATGAAGGCCATCCATTGGGATGAGGCTTCGCAGGGCATGAAGTTCGAGTACAGCGACATCCCGGCCGAACTGCAGGCGGCTGCCGAAGAGGCTCGCCAGTTCATGGTCGAGACCGCTGCTGAAGCCAGCGAAGAACTGATGGAAAAGTACCTGGGCGGCGAAGAGCTGGCCGAGGCCGAAATCATCAGCGCGCTGCGTACCCGCACCCTGGCCACCGAGATCGTGCCGATGTACTGCGGCTCGGCCTTCAAGAACAAGGGCGTGCAGGCCATGCTGGATGGCGTGATCCAGCTGCTGCCGTCGCCGGTCGACGTGCCGGACGTGAAGGGCGTGGACGTTGACGACGACACCGTCGAAATGACCCGCAAGTCGGACGACAAGGCTCCGTTCTCGTCGCTGGCCTTCAAGATCATCACCGACCCGTTCGTCGGCGCGCTGACCTTCTTCCGTGTCTACTCGGGCACCCTGAACGGTGGCGACACCGTGCTGAACTCGGTGAAGGGCAAGAAGGAGCGCATCGGCCGCATCCTGCAGATGCACTCGAACAACCGCGAGGAAATCAAGGAAGTTCTGGCCGGTGACATCGCCGCGGCTGTGGGCCTGAAGGACACCACCACCGGTGACACCCTGTGCGCCGTGGACGCCCCGATCATCCTGGAGCGCATGACGTTCCCGGAGCCGGTGATCTCGATGGCCGTCGAGCCGAAGACCAAGTCGGACCAGGAAAAGATGGGTCTGGCCCTGGGTCGCCTGGCGCAGGAAGATCCGTCGTTCCGCGTCAAGACCGACGAAGAATCCGGCCAGACCATCATCTCGGGCATGGGCGAGCTGCACCTGGACATCATCGTCGACCGCCTGAAGCGCGAGTTCAACGTTGAAGCCAACGTCGGCGCGCCGCAGGTGGCCTACCGCGAAACCATCACCCTGGCTGACGTCAAGTCGGACTACAAGCACGCCAAGCAGTCCGGTGGTAAGGGTCAGTACGGTCACGTCGTGATCGAGCTGTCGCCGATCACCGCTGCCGACCGTGCCGATCCGAAGCTGGCTCCGGCCATCAAGGACGACTTCCTGTTCATCAACGACATCACCGGCGGCGTGATCCCGAAGGAATTCATTCCGTCGGTTGAAAAGGGCCTGCGCGAAACCATCACCAGCGGTCCGCTGGCTGGCTTCCCGGTCGTGGACGTCAAGGTGAAGCTGGTGTTCGGTTCGTACCACGACGTCGACTCCTCGGAAATGGCGTTCAAGCTGGCTTCGTCGATGGCCTTCAAGCAGGGCTTCGCCAAGGCCAAGCCGGTGCTGCTGGAGCCGATCATGAAGGTCGAGATCGTGACCCCGGAGGATTACCAGGGTGACGTGATGGGCGACGTCAGCCGTCGTCGCGGCGTGCTGCAGGGTTCCGACACCACCGGTGACGGTTCGGCCAGCATCATCAACGCGATGATCCCGCTGGGTGAAATGTTCGGCTACGCCACTGCGCTGCGTTCGCAGACCCAGGGCCGCGCCACCTTCACCATGGAATTCGATCACTACGAGCCGGCTCCGACCAACATCGCCGAAGCCGTCATGAAGAAGGGCTGAGCCTCGCTCAGCCTCTCTTGAAACCACTTACGAACAATCAAGGTATAGAACAATGGCAAAGGGTAAGTTCGAGCGCACCAAGCCGCACGTCAACGTCGGCACCATCGGTCACGTCGACCACGGCAAGACCACGCTGACCGCCGCACTGACCAAGATCGGTGCCGAGCGCTTCGGTGGCGAGTTCAAGGATTACTCCTCGATCGACGCCGCGCCGGAAGAAAAGGCGCGTGGTATCACGATCTCGACCGCGCACGTCGAATACGAATCCCCGATCCGTCATTACGCCCACGTCGATTGCCCGGGCCACGCTGACTACGTCAAGAACATGATCACCGGTGCCGCCCAGATGGACGGCGCGATCCTGGTGTGCTCGGCCGCTGACGGCCCGATGCCGCAGACCCGTGAGCACATCCTGCTGTCGCGCCAGGTCGGCGTGCCGTACATCGTCGTGTTCCTGAACAAGGCTGACATGGTCGACGACGCCGAGCTGCTCGAGCTGGTCGAGATGGAAGTGCGCGAACTGCTGAGCAAGTACGAGTTCCCGGGCGACGACACCCCGATCATCGCCGGTTCGGCCCGCCTGGCGCTGGAAGGCGACCAGAGCGACATCGGCGTGCCGGCCATCCTGAAGCTGGTCGACGCGCTGGACAGCTGGATTCCGGAGCCGGAGCGTGCGATCGACAAGCCGTTCCTGATGCCGGTGGAAGACGTGTTCTCGATCTCGGGCCGCGGCACCGTGGTGACCGGTCGTATCGAGCGCGGCGTGATCAAGGTTGGCGACGAAATCGAAATCGTCGGCATCCGTCCGGTGCAGAAGACCACCGTCACCGGCGTTGAAATGTTCCGCAAGCTGCTGGACCAGGGTCAGGCAGGCGACAACGCTGGCCTGCTGCTGCGCGGCACCAAGCGTGACGACGTCGAGCGTGGCCAGGTGCTGGCCAAGCCGGGCACGATCAAGCCGCACACCAAGTTCGAAGGCGAAGTCTACGTCCTGTCGAAGGACGAGGGCGGCCGTCACACCCCGTTCTTCAACGGCTACCGTCCGCAGTTCTACTTCCGCACCACCGACATCACCGGCGCCGCTGCACTGCCGGAAGGCGTCGAAATGGTGATGCCGGGTGACAACGTCAAGATGGTCGTCACCCTGATCAACCCGGTGGCCATGGACGAAGGCCTGCGCTTCGCCATCCGCGAAGGCGGCCGTACCGTCGGCGCCGGCGTGGTCTCGAAGATCATCGAGTAATCTGGTAGTATCTGCGCCCCGATGTTGCCTGGGTAGGGCATCGGGGCGTATCAAATGGGAAAGCAGGCACAGGACGTGCCTTGTGTTCCCCGGACCAGGAAGGGTCAATGCCATTCAGGCGGCGTCAACAGGCGACTGTTGACAGCTGCCTTGCGTGCCATTATGCTTCTACGTCTGGGCAGGCCGGGAAACTGGTCTGCCTACGTTTTTGAGGTCTATGGAGTGACCTTGTCGGCCTGCAGGAGTGCGGGCCGTCCGTATTCAGGAATTTCATGGGGCAAAGCAACCCAGAGGCTTTGTCTGTCGCTCTTTTAACGAAGGAACCTACCGCCATGGCGGACCAAAAGATCCGGATCCGGCTGAAAGCGTTCGATCATCGTCTGATCGACCGTTCGGCCAGCGAGATCGTTGAAACGGCAAAGCGGACCGGCGCGCAAGTGCGTGGCCCGATCCCGCTGCCGACCAAGATCGAGCGTTACACCGTTCTCGTCTCCCCGCACGTCGACAAGGACGCGCGTGACCAGTACGAGACCCGCACGCACAAGCGCGTGCTCGATATCGTTGACCCGAATGACAAGACCGTGGACGCGCTGATGAAGCTCGAACTGGCTGCCGGCGTCGACGTTCAGATCAAGCTGACCTGAGGACTACGACCATGACGAAGAAGTATTCGTTGGGCTTCGTGGGCCGCAAGGCTGGCATGAGCCGCGTGTTCACTGAAGATGGCCGCTCCATCCCGGTGACCCTGATCGAAGCAACCCCGAACCGCATCGCGCAGATCAAGACCGTCGAAACCGACGGCTACAGCGCCGTGCAGGTGACCGTCGGCGCGCGTCGCGCTGCCCTGGTCAACAAGCCGGAAGCCGGCCACTTCGCCAAGGCGAAGGTGGAAGCGGGTCGTGGCCTGTGGGAATTCCGCGTTGAAGACGCGCAGCTCGGCGATTTCGCCGTTGGCGGCGAAGTCAAGGCGGACATCTTCGAAGTCGGCCAGATCGTCGACGTCCAGGGTGTCACCAAGGGTAAGGGCTTCCAGGGCACCATCAAGCGCCACAACTTCCGTATGGGCGATGCAACCCACGGTAACTCGCTGTCGCATCGCGCGCCGGGTTCGCTGGGTCAGCGCCAGACCCCGGGTCGCGTTTTCCCGGGCAAGAAGATGTCGGGCCACATGGGCGCGGTGCAGCAGAGCACCCAGAACCTGGAAGTGGTCAAGGTCGACGTCGAGCGCGGTCTGATCGCCGTTCGCGGCGCCGTTCCGGGCGCGGCGGGTGGCGACGTGATCGTCCGTCCGGCGAGCAAGGCATAAGGAGAGATGACGATGGAACTCGTTATCACGGGTAGCAACAACAAGGTCTCGGTCTCCGACGCCGTGTTCGGTCGCGATTTCAGCGAAGATCTGGTCCACCAGGTCGTCGTTGCCTACCGCAACGCCGGTCGCGCCGGCACCAAGGCACAGAAGACTCGCTCCGAAGTGGCTGGTACCACCAAGAAGTCGAAGAAGCAGAAGGGCGGCGGCGCGCGTCATGGCGCACTGACGGCTCCGATCTTCGTCGGCGGCGGTGTCACCTTCGCGGCCAAGCCGCGCAGCTTCGAGCAGAAGGTCAATCGTAAGCAGTACCGTGCCGCCATGTGCGCGATCCTGTCCGAGCTGAACCGTCAGGGCCGTCTGACCATCGTGGAGTCCTTCGATGTCGAAGTGACCAACACGAAGGGTCTGATCGCCAAGCTGGCCGGCCTGGAAGTGGGCAAGCGCCCGCTGATCGTCACCGAAGAAGCGTCCGAGCACCTGTACCTGTCCGCCCGCAATCTGCCGTACGTGCAGGTGCGTGACGTCCAGGGTCTGGATCCGGTCTCGCTGGTTGGTGCCGACACGGTCGTCATCACCGCTGACGCGGTCAAGAAGGTCGAGGAGTGGCTGGCATGAACAGCAACGAAAAAATCTTCAGCGTGCTGCGTGCCCCGCGTGTCTCCGAAAAGACCGCGCGCCTGCAGGAACTCTCCAATCAGTATGTCTTCGAAGTTTCGAACGAAGCCACCAAGGCCGATGTAAAGGCCGCGGTTGAGCAGCTGTTCGACGTCAAGGTCGAAGCCGTCAACGTGGTCAACGTCAAGGGCAAGAACAAGTCCTTCCGTAACCGTGCTGGCCGCCGCGGCGATTGGCGCAAGGCGTACGTTCGCCTGGCCGACGGCCAGTCGATCGATGTAACGGCCAAGGCCTGAGGTACATCCCATGCCATTGATGAAATTCAAGCCCACCTCCCCCGGCCGCCGTTCGGCCGTGCGCGTGGTCACCCCCGACCTGCACAAGGGTGCTCCGCACGCCGCACTGGTCGAGTCGCAGAGCCGCTCGGGTGGTCGTAACCACCATGGCCGCATCACCGTGCGTCACGTCGGTGGTGGTGCCAAGCAGCACTACCGCATCATCGACTTCAAGCGCAACAAGCTGGGCATTCCGGCGCGCGTGGAACGCATCGAATACGATCCGAACCGCACCGCCCACATCGCCCTGCTGTGCTACGTCGACGGTGAGCGTCGCTACATCATCGCCCCGAAGGGTCTGAAGGCCGGTGATCAGGTGATCGCTGGTTCGGACGCCCCGATCAAGGCCGGCAACACCCTGCCGCTGCGCAACATCCCGGTCGGCACCACCATCCACTGCATCGAACTGAAGCCGGGCAAGGGCGCTCAGATCGCTCGCGCCGCCGGTGCGGCCGTGCAGCTGGTGGCTCGCGAAGGCATCTACGCCACCCTGCGCCTGCGCTCGGGTGAAATGCGTAAGGTTCCGGTCGAGTGCTGCGCCACCATCGGCGAAGTCGGCAACGACGAGCACAGCCTGGAAAAGCTGGGCAAGGCCGGTGCCAAGCGTTGGCGCGGCGTCCGCCCGACCGTTCGTGGTGCTGCCATGAACCCGGTTGACCACCCGCACGGTGGTGGTGAGGCCAAGGCCGGCCAGGGTAACCCGCATCCGGTCACCCCGTGGGGTGTTCCGACCAAGGGTTACAAGACGCGCCATAACAAGCGCACTCAGCAGTTCATCGTCCGCGATCGTAGGGGCTAATCGACCATGGCACGTTCACTCAAGAAGGGCCCGTTCGTCGATCACCACCTCGTCAAGAAGGTGGAGGCCGCTGCGGGCAGCAAGAAGCCGATCAAGACCTGGTCGCGCCGTTCGATGATCCTGCCTGACATGGTAGGCATCACCATTGCCGTGCATAACGGCAAGAACCACATCCCGGTTCTCGTCAACGAGAACATGGTCGGCCACAAGCTCGGCGAATTTGCCATCACCCGGACCTTCAAGGGTCACGGTGGTGACAAGAAGTCGGGCAAGTAAGGAGAGATGACAATGGAAGCGAAAGCCATCCTGCGCACTGCGCGCATCTCCCCGCAGAAGGCTCGTCTGGTCGCTGACCAGGTGCGCGGTCTGCCGGCCGAACGTGCGGTCAACCTGCTGAAGTTCTCGGACAAGAAGGCTGCCCACCTGATCAAGAAGGTGGTGGAGTCGGCAATTGCCAACGCCGAGAACAACCAGGGCGCCGACGTCGACGAGCTGAAGGTTCAGACCATCATGGTTGATGAAGGTCCGACCCTGAAGCGTTTCATGGCGCGGGCGAAAGGCCGCGGTACCCGCATCCTCAAGCGCACCAGCCACATCACTGTGGTTGTGGGCGCCGCCAAGTAAGCGGATAAGGAAAAGACCATGGGTCATAAAGTTCATCCGATTGGTATCCGCCTCGGCATTTCCAAGGACTGGAACTCCAAGTGGTACGCCAACAAGGCCGAGTTCGCCGGTTACCTGGCAGCCGACCTGAAAGTGCGCGAAATGCTGCGCAAGAAGCTGGCCCAGGCCGGCATCAGCAAGATCCTGATCGAGCGTCCGGCCAAGACCGCTCGCGTGACGATCCACACCGCCCGTCCGGGCGTGGTGATCGGCAAGCGCGGTGAGGACATCGAGAAGCTGCGCAAGGAAGTGAGCGAGATGATGGGCGTCCCGGCGCACATCAACGTCACCGAAGTGCGCAAGCCGGAACTGGACGCGCAGCTCGTTGCCGAGTCGATCGCCCAGCAGCTGGAGCGTCGCATCATGTTCCGCCGTGCAATGAAGCGCTCGGTCGGCAACGCGATGCGCCTGGGTGCCCTGGGTATCAAGGTCAACGTCGGTGGCCGCCTCAACGGTGCAGAAATCGCCCGTTCGGAGTGGTACCGCGAAGGCCGCGTGCCGCTGCACACCCTGCGTGCCGACATCGACTATGGCTTCGCTGAAGCCAAGACGACCTACGGCATCATCGGCATCAAGGTCTGGATCTACAAGGGCGAGGTCTTCGATTTCTCCCAGGTTGGCCAGGAAAAGCAGGACGACACCCCGTCGCGCAACGATCGTCACGATCGCGGCGACCGTGGTGACCGTCAGCGCCCGGCCCGTGAAGCGAGGTAACGACAATGTTGCAACCCAAGCGAACCAAGTACCGCAAGGTACACAAGGGCCGTAACGATGGCCTGAGCTGGAGCGCCAACGCTGTCAGCTTCGGCGAATACGGCCTGAAGGCAACCGCACACGGTCAGCTGACCGCGCGTCAGATCGAAGCGGCCCGCCGCTCGATCAGCCGCTACGTCAAGCGCGGCGGCAAGATGTGGATCCGCGTGTTCCCCGACAAGCCCATCACCAAGAAGCCCATCGAAGTCCGAATGGGTTCTGGTAAGGGTAACGTGGAATACTGGGTGGCCCAGATCCAGCCCGGCCGCATGATCTATGAAATCGAGGGTGTTTCCGAGGAAGTGGCTCGCGAGGCGTTCCGCCTGGCCGCCGCCAAGCTCTCGGTCACCACCACTTTCGTGACCCGTACGGTGCGCTGATGGATATCAAAACTCTCCGTGAAAAGTCGGCTGACGAACTCAAGGCCCACCTGATCGACCTGCGTAAGGAACAGTTCTCTGTCCGTATGCAGCAGGTCACCGGCCAGCTGCCGAAGACCCACGACATTCGCCGGGTCCGTCGCGAGATTGCTCGCGTCAAGACCCTGCTCGGCAGCACGAAGTAAGGATGGCCGCTATGAGCGACAATACTGAAAAGAAGACGCTGCGCACGGTCGAAGGCCGTGTCGTCAGCAACAAGATGGACAAGACGGTTACCGTCCTGGTTGAGCGTCAGGTCAAGCACGCGCTGTACGGCAAGTACATCAAGCGCTCGACGAAGCTGCACGCCCACGATGCCGACAACGCCTGCAAGGAAGGCGATGTCGTCCGCGTGACCGAGATTGCTCCGATGTCCAAGACCAAGAACTGGCGCGTGGTGGAAGTCATCACGCGTGCGGCTGAATAAGGAGTCTGAATCATGATCCAGATGCAGAGCTACCTTGACGTCGCGGACAATTCGGGTGCCAAGCAGGTGATGTGCTTCAAGGTGCTGGGTGGTTCCAAGCGCCGTTACGCCGGCATCGGCGACATCATCAAGGTCACCGTGAAGGATGCGATTCCGCGCGGCAAGGTCAAGAAGGGTGAAGTGTATGACGCCGTCGTGGTGCGTACCCGCAAGGGTGTGCGTCGCGCCGACGGTTCGCTGATCCGCTTCGACGGCAACGCTGCCGTCCTGCTGAACAACAAGCAGGAGCCGATCGGTACCCGTATCTTCGGGCCGGTGACCCGTGAACTTCGTTCGGAGAAGTTCATGAAGATCGTCTCGCTCGCTCCCGAAGTGCTGTGAGCGACAGGAGATAATCATGGCTAACCGTATCAAGAAGGGCGACCAGGTTGTCGTCAACGCTGGCAAGGACAAGGGCAAGCAGGGCGAAGTCGTCCGCGTCGACGGCGACCGTGTGGTCGTCGCCAACGTGAACATCGTCAAGCGCCACACCAAGCCGAACCCGCAGGCAGGTGTTGCCGGCGGCGTGGTCGAGCGCGAAGCTTCGATCCATATCTCCAACGTGAACGTGCTGAACCCGGCTTCGGGCAAGGGCGAACGCGTTGGCTTCAAGGTGCTGGAGGATGGACGCAAACTGCGTGTGTTCCGCTCCAGCGGTGAGGCGCTCGACGCCTGAGGAATGTGAAGATGACTTCCCGTCTCGAAAAGATCTACAAGGAAGAAGTGGTGCCGGCGCTGATGAAGCAGTTCGGCTACACCAATCCGATGGAAGTACCGAAGCTCGTCAAGGTCACCCTGAACATGGGTGTCGGCGAGGCTGCCACCAACAAGAAGATCCTGGAAAACGCCGTCGCGGACATGACCAAGATTTCCGGCCAGAAGCCGGTTGTCACCAAGTCGCGTATCTCGGTTGCGTCGTTCAAGATCCGTGATGGTTGGCCGATCGGCTGCAAGACCACGCTGCGTCGCCACAAGATGTACGAGTTCCTGGATCGTCTGATCAACATCTCGCTGCCGCGCGTGCGCGACTTCCGTGGTGTTTCCGGTCGTTCCTTCGACGGCCGCGGCAACTTCAACATGGGTGTGAAGGAACAGATCATCTTCCCGGAAATCGACTTCGACGCCGTCGACGCGATCCGCGGTATGGATATCGCCATCACCACCACTGCGAAGACCGACGCGGAAGCGAAGGCGCTGCTGGCAGCGTTCAAGTTCCCGTTCCGTAACTGATCTGTCGAGGAAACCGAAATGGCAAAGACCTCCATGGTCAACCGCGACATCAAGCGGGAAAAGCTGGCCAAGAAGTACGCTGAGAAGCGTGCGGCTCTGAAGAAGATCGTGTCCTCCGTGGATGCGACCTACGAAGAGAAGATCGACGCCGCAACCAAGCTGGCCAAGCTGCCGCGCGATTCGTCGCCGAGCCGCCAGCGCAACCGTTGCGAGCTGTCGGGTCGTCCGCGTGGCGTCTACAGCAAGTTCGGCCTGGGCCGTAACAAGCTGCGCGAAGCCACCATGCGTGGCGACGTCCCGGGTCTGCGCAAGGCCAGCTGGTAATCCCAGTCGGCCCTGCGATCAGCAGCCCCTGCGGGGGCCGCTGAACCGGGGAGGGGAGGCGTTCAGCTTCCTTTCTGTGAAAAAACCCGAAGAGCCCGACGCAAGTCGGGCTCTTTTGGCGTATACTCCCGCGTCTTGCCCTGTGCAGACGGGGTTGTGGGAGTGGGCTTCTGGCCCGCTGCATCAAGGGACCTGGCCCGTTTCCAGGAGACAACAGATTTTCGCGAAAGCGGATATCGGTGCACTCAAAGGTACTCATATGAGCATGACTGATCCCATCGCCGACCTGCTGGTCCGCATCAAGAATGCGGCCGCGGTTGGCAAGCAGACGGTGAAAGCCCCGTCGTCCAAGATCAAGGTTGCGATCGCCCAGGTCCTGAAGGACGAGGGTTACATCACCGACCTGCGCGTGACCCAGCTGGAAAACAACAAGTCCGAGCTGGAAATCGTGCTGAAGTATTTCGAAGGCAAGCCGGTCATCGCGACCCTGAAGCGCTTCTCGCGTTCGGGCCTGCGCCAGTACCGCGGCAAGAGCGAGCTGCCGAAGGTCATGAATGGCCTGGGTATCTCCATCATTTCCACCTCCAAGGGCATCATGACTGATGCGCAGGCGCGCCAGCTGGGCGTCGGCGGCGAAGTCCTGTGCTTCGTGGCCTAAGGCGAAAGGAGTAGAACTATGTCCCGCGTAGCCAAGAAGCCCATCACCCTGGGTAAGGTCGAACTGAACGTCCAGTCGGAAAGCATCACCGTCAAGGGCCCGAAGGGCACCCTGTCGCTGGTCAAGCCGGCCGGTATTGCCATCAACGTCGACAGCGGCGTTGCCACCCTGAGCACCGAGAGCGCCGACCTGGTCGCGCTGACCGGTACCGTGCGTGCGATCCTGGCCAACATGGTCAAGGGCGTGTCCGAAGGCTTCGAGCGCAAGCTGGAACTGGTCGGCGTGGGTTACCGTGCTGCCATGCAGGGCAAGGACCTGAGCCTGTCGCTCGGTTTCTCGCACCCGGTCGTGTTCGTGGCGCCGGAAGGCATCACCATCACCACCCCGACCCAGACCGAGATCCTGGTCCAGGGCGCTGACAAGCAGGTCGTCGGTGAAGTTGCCGCCAAGATCCGTGCGTTCCGCAAGCCGGAGCCGTACAAGGGCAAGGGCGTGAAGTACTCCGACGAAGTCATCATCCGTAAGGAAGCCAAGAAGGCCTAATAGGCGCTTCCGCTTTCAAGGGAAAAACATCATGAACAAGAACATCGCCCGCCTGCGTCGCGCCAAGTCGACCCGCGCCCACATCCGTGAGCTCGGCGTCGCCCGCCTGTCGGTGCTGCGCACCGGCCAGCACCTGTACGCCCAGGTCTTCACCGCCGACGGTTCCAAGGTGCTGGCTGCTGCCAACACCACCCAGACCGACGTCATGGAAGGCCTGAAGAACGGCAAGAACGCCGATGCCGCTGCCAAGGTTGGCCGCATCGTCGCTGAGCGCGCCAAGGCCGCCGGCGTCGAGAAGGTTGCCTTCGATCGTTCGGGTTACCGCTACCACGGCCGCATCAAGGCCCTGGCAGAAGCCGCCCGCGAAGCCGGCCTGCAGTTCTAAGGGATAAGGGCAGGGGGCTGATGGCCTCCTGCCCGCCTGCTCGCCAGCCTGAGTGAGGCTGGACGGCGCCGCTCTTCTGCAGCGGTCCACCGGAACGACGCGTCACTCCACAACCATAAGCGGCCCCGAGCCGTACATACCCAAACAACCAAGGAATCAACATGGCAGAAGAGCGTCAGCAGCGGGGTCGCGATCGCGACCGTAACCGCGAAGAGAAGATCGACGACGGCATGATCGAAAAGCTGGTCGCGGTCAATCGCGTCAGCAAGACCGTCAAGGGTGGCCGCCAGTTCACCTTCACCGCCCTGACCGTTGTCGGCGACGGCGAAGGCAAGGTCGGTTTCGGTTATGGCAAGGCCCGCGAAGTGCCGGTTGCCATCCAGAAGTCGATGGAGCAGGCCCGCAAGAACCTGGTCAGCGTTGACCTGAACAACGGCACCCTGTGGCACACCATCAAGGATGGTCACGGCGCAGCCCGCGTGTTCATGCAGCCGGCTTCGGAAGGTACCGGCGTGATCGCCGGCGGTGCCATGCGCGCCGTGCTGGAAGCCGTTGGCGTGAAGAACGTGCTGGCCAAGGCCACCGGTTCGCGCAACCCGATCAACCTGGTGCGTGCCACCGTGAAGGGCCTGTCTGCTGCGCAGTCGCCGGCTCGCATCGCGGCCAAGCGCGGCAAGAAGGTGGAGGAACTCAACCATGGCTAATGAGTCCAACAAGACTGTGAAGGTCCGCCTGGTGCGTGGCCTGCGTGGTACCCAGTCGCGTCACCGCCTGTCGGTGCGTGCCCTGGGCCTGAACAAGCTCAACGATGTGCGTGAACTGAAGGACAGCCCGCAGGTACGCGGCCTGATCAACAAGGTTCAGTACCTCGTCCAGGTTGAGGAGTAATCGACCATGACTCTGCGTCTCAATGAACTGAGCCCGGCACCGGGCGCCCGCACCGAGCGCACCCGCGTCGGTCGCGGTATCGGCTCGGGCCTGGGCAAGACTGCCGGCCGCGGCCACAAGGGTTCGTTCGCCCGTAAGGGTGGCGGCAAGATCAAGGCTGGCTTCGAAGGCGGCCAGACCCCCATGCAGCGTCGTCTGCCGAAGATCGGCTTCCGTTCGCCGATCGCCAAGGATACCGCTGAAGTGCTGCTGTACGCGCTGGACAAGCTGCCGGCCGGTGAGATCGACTTCGCCGCCCTGCGTGCTGCCAAGCTGGTCCCGAGCACCGCAAAGAAGGCCAAGGTCGTCGTCAAGGGCGAAGTGACCAAGGCGTTCACCCTGAAGGGTATTGCTGCCACGGCTGGTGCCAAGGCCGCGATCGAAGCTGCCGGCGGCAGCGTAACGGAGTAAGAAAATCATGGCGCAAGCTGGCATCGGTAACCTCGCGGGCGGAATGGGCAAGTTCACTGAACTTCGCCAACGTTTGCTGTTCGTCGTCGGGGCTTTGATCGTCTATCGCATCGGCTGCTACGTGCCGGTGCCGGGCGTCAATCCCGATGCCATGCTTGCCATGATGCAAACGCAGGGCGGCGGCATCGTGGACATGTTCAACATGTTCTCGGGCGGCGCCCTGCACCGTTTCAGCATCTTCGCGCTGAACGTGATGCCGTACATCTCGGCATCGATCGTGATGCAGCTGGCCGTGCACATCTTCCCCGCCCTGAAGGCGATGCAGAAGGAAGGTGAGTCCGGTCGCCGCAAGATCACCCAGTATTCGCGCATCGGCGCCGTGCTGCTGGCGGTGGTGCAGGGCGGCTCGATCGCACTAGCCCTGCAGGGCCAGGTCTCGCCGTCGGGCGCTCCGGTCGTGTATGCGCCGGGCATGGGCTTCGTGCTCACCGCCGTGGTCGCACTGACCGCCGGCACCATGTTCCTGATGTGGGTCGGTGAGCAGGTCACCGAGCGCGGCATCGGCAACGGCGTGTCGCTGATCATCTTCGCCGGTATCGTTGCGGGCCTGCCGGGTGCGGTCATCCACACCTTCGACGCCTACCGCGACGGCAACATCCAGTTCATCCAGCTGCTGCTGATCGCCATCGTCGTGCTCGCCTTCACCTTCTTCGTGGTGTTCGTCGAGCGTGGCCAGCGCCGGATCACGGTGAATTACGCGCGCCGCCAGGGCGGTCGCAACGCGTACATGAACCAGACCTCGTTCCTGCCGCTGAAGCTCAACATGGCCGGCGTCATCCCGGCGATCTTTGCCTCGAGCCTGCTGGCCTTCCCGGCCACCCTGGCCATGTGGTCCGGCCAGGCCGCCAACCAGAGCAGCTTCGGCCAGGTCCTGCAGAAGGTCGCCAACGCCCTGGGCCCGGGCGAGCCGCTGCACATGATCGTGTTCGCTGCGCTGATCACCGGTTTCGCGTTCTTCTATACCGCGCTGGTGTTCAACTCGCAGGAAACCGCCGACAACCTGAAGAAGTCCGGCGCGCTGATTCCAGGCATCCGTCCGGGCAAGGCCACCGCCGACTACATCGACGGCGTGCTGACCCGCCTGACCGCGGCTGGCTCGGCGTACCTGGTGATCGTCTGCCTGCTGCCGGAACTGATGCGCACGCAGCTGAACGCCTCGTTCTACTTCGGTGGTACGTCGCTGCTGATCGTGGTGGTGGTGGTGATGGACTTCATCGCCCAGGTGCAAGCGCACCTGATGTCCCACCAGTACGAGAGCCTGCTGAAGAAGGCCAACCTGAAGGGTGGCAACCGCGGCGGTTTTGCCCGCGGCTGATAGGCCTGTTATACTTTCGTCTTCCTGACGTGATGGTCCCTCCGCTTCGCGGACTCCGGCCACACAAACGAAGGGCGGCCCCCGCAGCGGTTCCGGGTGGGGGTGTGATGAGGTGGTCCCGCGCTGGAGTAGCGCGGGCGGCCCCGGGGGAAACTCCAGGTCCAACCCCATCCGGCGCCGGAGCCTGGGCACACTCCCCAGGCCGGGTTCATGAAACCAATGGTTTCACGGGCTTCCATGTAAACCGGAACCTTGTTAGTATCGCTAGTTCACTTTTTTGATCCATCCTGCCGGATCGGCGTGCCCGAGGCGCGCTGTCGGCCATCACTCAGCTGGAGAACCGCGTCATGGCGCGTATTGCAGGCGTCAACCTGCCAGCCCAGAAGCACGTCTGGGTCGGGTTGCAAAGCATTTACGGCATCGGCCGTACCCGTTCGAAGAAGGTCTGCGAAGTCGCAGGCGTTGCTTCGACCACCAAGATCCGCGATCTGTCGGAGCCGGAAATCGAGCGCCTGCGCGCCGAAGTCGGCAAGTACATCGTGGAAGGCGATCTGCGCCGTGAAATCGGTATCGCGATCAAGCGCCTGATGGACCTGGGCTGCTACCGCGGCCTGCGTCACCGTCGTGGCCTCCCGCTGCGTGGCCAGCGCACCCGTACCAACGCCCGCACCCGCAAGGGTCCGCGCAAGGCGATCAAGAAGTAAGGGACTGAGAAATGGCTAAGCCCGCTGCTAAGACCAAGAAGAAGATCAAGCGCGTCGTCACCGACGGCGTTGCCCACGTCCACGCTTCGTTCAACAACACCATCGTCACCATCACCGACCGCCAGGGCAACGCTCTGTCGTGGGCGACCTCCGGTGGCGCTGGCTTCCGCGGTTCGCGCAAGTCGACCCCGTTCGCTGCCCAGGTGGCTGCTGAAAAGGCCGGTCGTGCTGCGCTGGACTACGGCGTGAAGTCGCTGGAAGTCCGCATCAAGGGCCCGGGTCCGGGCCGTGAGTCGGCCGTGCGTTCGTTGAACAACGTCGGCTACAAGATCACCAACATCATCGACGTGACGCCTATCCCGCACAACGGGTGCCGTCCGCCGAAGAAGCGTCGCGTCTAAAGGGAGCGATAAGAAATGGCTCGTTATATCGGTCCTACCTGTAAGCTCGCCCGTCGCGAAGGCGCCGACCTGTCCCTGAAGAGCCCGGCGCGTGCGCTGGACTCGAAGTGCAAGCTGGAGCAGAAGCCCGGCCAGCACGGCGCCACTGCCCGCAAGGGCAAGCTGTCCGACTACGCCACCCAGCTGCGTGAAAAGCAGAAGGTCAAGCGTATCTACGGCCTGCTGGAGCGTCAGTTCCGCAACTACTACAAGAAGGCCTCGACCAAGAAGGGCAACACCGGCGAGAACCTGCTGCAGCTGCTGGAAACCCGCCTGGACAACGTCGTCTACCGCATGGGCTTCGCCGTGACCCGTCCGGCTGCCCGTCAGCTGGTGTCGCACCGCGGCGTCACCGTGAATGGCAAGTCGGTCAACCTGGCTTCGTACCAGGTCAAGGCTGGCGACGCCATCGCCCTGTCCGAAAAGGCTGCCAAGCAGCTGCGCGTCCAGGAAGCCCTGACCGTCGCCGCCCAGCATGACCTGAGCCCGTCGTGGGTTGAAGTGGATTCCGGCAAGTTCACCGGCATCTTCAAGGCTGTTCCGGATCGTTCGGATCTGCCTGCGGACATCAACGAAGCGCTGATCGTCGAGCTGTATTCGAAGTAATTCATCATTGGAGAGCCCCCGGCGACGGCCGGGGGTTCACTAGGAGAACCCGCAACATGACGGTTACCGCCAACCAGGTTCTGCGTCCTCGCGGTCCGCAGATCGAACGCCTTACCGACACCCGTGCAAAGGTCGTTATCGAACCTTTGGAGCGGGGTTACGGGCATACGCTGGGTAATGCCCTGCGTCGCGTGCTGCTGTCGTCCATCCCGGGCTTCGCCATCACGGAAGTCGAAATCGACGGCGTGTTGCATGAGTACACCACGGTCGAAGGTCTGCAGGAGGACGTGCTCGAAGTCCTGCTGAACCTGAAGGACGTGGCAATCCGTATGCACTCCGGCGACAGCGCCACCCTGTCCCTGTCCAAGCAGGGCCCGGGCGTTGTCACCGCTGCCGACATCAAGGTCGACCACAATGTGGAGATCCTGAACGGCGACCATGTGATCTGCCACCTGACCAAGGATACGGCGATCAACATGCGTCTGAAGATCGAACGTGGTTTCGGCTACCAGCCGGCTGCCGCGCGTCGTCGTCCGGACGAAGAAACCCGTGCCATCGGCCGCCTGGTCCTGGATGCCTCGTTCTCGCCGGTCCGCCGCGTCGCCTATGCCGTGGAAGCGGCCCGCGTCGAACAGCGTACCGACCTGGACAAGCTGGTCATCGATATCGAGACCAACGGCACCATCGACGCCGAGGAAGCCGTGCGCACCGCCGCCGACATCCTCAGCGACCAGCTGTCGGTGTTCGGTGACTTCACCCACCGTGACCGCGGTGCGGCCAAGCCGGCCAACAACGGCGTGGATCCGGTGCTGCTGCGCCCGATCGACGATCTGGAGCTGACCGTGCGTTCGGCCAACTGCCTGAAGGCTGAAAGCATCTACTACATCGGCGATCTGATCCAGAAGACCGAAGTGGAGCTGCTGAAGACCCCGAACCTGGGCAAGAAGTCGCTCACCGAGATCAAGGAAGTGCTGGCTCAGCGCGGCCTGTCGCTCGGCATGAAGCTGGAGAACTGGCCGCCGGCCGGCGTCGCCAGCCACGGCATGCTGGGCTGATATCGGTAATGCCTGAAGGCTCCACCGTTCGCGGTGGGGCCTTCAACGCACCACACCATGCCACGACGAACCGCAGGTTCGCGGGGCAGGTCGTCCAGGACGGACGGCCAGGACCATCCGCAGTCCGCGCAGCAACGCCAGGATGGCGACAACGATCCGCACAGCCTCATCATTAACCAAGGAATATCACCATGCGTCACCAGAAGTCTGGCCGTAAGTTCAGCCGTACCAGCGCCCACCGCGAAGCGATGTTCAAGAACATGGCCGCCTCGCTGTTCAAGCACGAGCTGATCAAGACCACCCTGCCGAAGGCCAAGGAACTGCGCCGCGTTGCCGAGCCGCTGATCACCCTGGCCAAGGTCGACTCCGTCGCCAACCGCCGTCTGGCCTTCGCCCGCCTGCGCGACAACGAAGCCGTGGGCAACCTGTTCACCATCCTGGGCCCGCGCTACGCGAACCGTCCGGGCGGCTACCTGCGCCTGCTGAAGTGCGGCTTCCGCGCCGGCGACAACGCGCCGATGGCCTACGTCGAGCTGGTTGACCGTCCGGTCGTGGCCGAGGAAGTGGCCGAGTAATCGGACCGCTCCAACGCGACACAGCGAAAGCCCGGCCTCTGCCGGGCTTTTGCGTTTTCGGGGTCGGATCCCTTTCCGCAGGACAGGGCTCTGACCCGCACCGTTCCGACAGGCGTCACCTGTGGCGGTTCGAATGGCACGCACTCTCGGTTACGCTTGGCGCCTTGATCCATTCGAGCGTTGACGATGAATCCACTGCGCTGGCCCTTCCGCGCCCAGTTCTTCCTGGGCTTCCTGATCTGCGCGGGCCTGCTCGGCTACGCGATCTTCCTGCAGCTGAAGATGGGCCTGGAGCCGTGCCCGCTGTGCATCTTCCAGCGCCTGGCATTCGCTGCGCTGGGCCTGCTGTTCCTGATCGGTGCGTTGCATGGGCCGTCCAACCGCCCCGGCCGCGCGACCTACGGCGTGCTGGCCTTCATTGCCGCCGCAGTGGGCGTTGGCATTGCGGCGCGCCACGTCTACGTGCAGATGCTGCCGCCGGAGATGGGCGCGACCTGCGGCCCGCCGCTGAGCTTCCTGCGCGAGACCATGGGGCCACTGGAAGTGTTCCGCACGGTGCTGACCGGTACCGGCAACTGCGGCAACATCGATTGGACGTTCCTGGGCCTGACCATGCCGATGTGGTCGGGCGTGTGGTTCGTGCTGCTTGCGCTGTGGGCGCTGGTGGTGTCGCTGCGCAAGGTCAAGCGCTGAAGCAGCGGTAGTGCCGGCCGCTGGCCGGCAACCCCATGAACGATGGCAGCGTTCCTGTAGATGCCGGCCAGCGGCCGGCACTACCACGGTCCGTCCTCAGAAATCCTGCTGCAGGCTCAGATAGGCGCCACGGCGCGGCCCCCACTGCGGCGCGAACACGCCAACACCGCCACCGTCACGCAGCTGGTAGCTGCGGTCCAGCGCGTTGATCACCGCCAGCTGCACGTGCAGCGGATGTCCGCTGTCGGCGTTGAAGTCGTGCCCGGCGCTGAGGTTCACCTGCAGGTAGGACGGCAGCTCACCGCCGTTGGGCACGCCCTCGATATCCGAACGCAGGCCGCTGCCGAACACGTAGTTGGCGCCGATCCGGTTGTGCCCGGCGAAGGCGTAGCTGAAGCCTCCCGACGACGTCAGCTTCTGGTCGTGGTCCAGGTGGATCCAGTGGTCGGCCACATAGGCCAGCGCGTCCGGATCGAGGTTGTACTGGCCGGTGATGACCTGGGTGCCGATGGCCTTGTTGTACGCCGCGTTGAAGTAGGCGCTGAACGGACCGTTGCTGTAGTCGGCACTGAACTCCAGGCCACGGATATGGCCGCGGCGGTAGTTGAACGTCGAGTAGATGTAGGCGGCGCCGAACTGGCCTTCGTCCTGCAGGCGCGCGACGCGGCGGTCGTACGCGTCCAGGCCCAGGGTCAGGTGTTCACCCAGCTGCTGCGAGACACCAATGTCGTAGTAGTCGCTGCGTTCGGCCAGCGGTACGTTGTTGCCGCCGCTGGGCTGCTGGTTGGTGGTGCCGTCATACAGGGCGATATCGCTGCTGGCGATCAGCTCACTGGCCGGTGGCGTGAAGTAACGCGAATAGCCGGCGTGAACGGTGGTGCTGTCGCTCGCATTCCAGACCACGCCCACGCGCGGGCTGAGCTGGCCCTCGGTGTGGCCGAAGGCCTTGTAGCGATCACCACGCAGGCCGTAGTTCACGGTCCAGTCGTCGCCGATCTTCCATTCATCCTGCACGTACAACGCCAGCGTGCTGGCATGGAAGGCGCTGCGGTCGGGAATCAGCAGCGGCGTGGTGCTGGACTGCTGGCCGGTGTCATCGACCGGGAACACCCAGCTGCTGTTGCTGGCCCGCGCGTTCTCGTAGTTGCCGTACAGGCCGTAGCGCAATGTGTGGTCGTTGCCCAGTGGGGTGGAGAAGTCGGCCTGCAGGGTGTTGGCGCGGTTGCTGCGCTGGACCTGCGAGGCGACGCCACTGAACACCAGATCGCCGATGACATCCGGGTTGAACGCTACGTCGCTGTAGCGCTGCCCGGCGGACAGCTGGTAGGCGGTGCTGCCCAGCGTACCCTGCAGCACCAGCACGCCGAAGCGGGTGGTTTCGCGCTGGGTTTCATCCAGCTGGCTGGAGTCGAAGGTGGTGGTGTCCAGGTAACCGAACTGCGGGGTCTGCCCGGGGTTGACCGGGATCTGGAAGCGGTTGTTGGCGAAGCCGGCGAACACGCTCAGGCGGGTGTTCTCGTTGACCAGGTAGGTCAGGTCGGCGAAGGCCTTGCCCTGGTGGATGTCGTCGTGCAGCGGCTTGCGCGAACTGGTCGGATTCTCCAGGCCGACCTCGTTCTGGTCGTAGTTGCCGGTCAGGAACCAGCTCCAGCGTCCCTGGTTGCCCCACCACGAGGCATTCGGATTGATCTTGCCGAACGAGCCTGCGGTCAGCCCGGCGCTGCCGCCATTGCCGAGCTCGGCACCACTGCGCGTGGTGATGTCGACCACCGCCGCGGTGCGCTCGCCGAACTGCGCCGGCAGTGCGCCATCCATCAGGCGGATGCTCTTGATGGTGCGGGCGTCCAGGGTCTGGCCGAAGCCGGAGATCGATTCGGGCAGCAACACGCCGTTGATGCGGTACTGCAGATTGGCGTGGTCGCCGCGCACGTGCACGCCGCCATAGGAATCCTGGACCACGCCGGGTGCCTGCAGCAGTACCTGGCTGAGCGGCGCAGAGGCACCCAGCGGCTGCTTCTGGATGTCCTCGGCGGTGATCTGGTACTGGCTGCTGCCGATGTCCGGCGACAGCGCGTTGCGGGCCTGGTCGAGCTGGGCGCTGACGGTGACCGTGTCGAGGTCCTTCACCGGGGCGGCATCGGCAGCCGCGGCGGGGGAGGGCAGGCTGGCAAGGGTCAGGGCGAAGGTGATGCCGGTAGCGAGCAGGGAAGGCTTCATGGCGGATGGGCTGTGGAAGGGGCCGGTGGGGATGGAGTGTTACTTCGTAACAGTGCGTGGCGCATCATGCGCCTGTCCGGGCGGCCGTGGCCATGCGGTTTGTGGCCGATCGCGATGCGCTTTCCCCGGCGTTCAGTCATGTGCAGACGGCGCCCGGCCCTTTGCGGCAGCGGTCGGCTCTGCGACCATGATCGTCCCCCACCCCCGGAAGTCTGCAATGAGCCTGTCCGCCGTTTCGCCTGTCCCCGATCCTGCCGCGACCGCCGCTGGCGCTGCCTGGTCGCCGGAGAGCTGGCGTGGCAAGACCGCGCTGCAGATGCCGACCTACCCGGACCCGGTGGCGCTGGACGCCGCCCTGCACGAGCTGAAGCGGCTGCCGCCGCTGGTCACGTCGTGGGAAATCCTGGCGCTGAAGCAGCAGCTGGCCGAGGCCCAGGAAGGCAAGCGCTTCCTGCTGCAGGGCGGCGATTGCGCCG
This sequence comes from Stenotrophomonas sp. 109824_Sma, assembly GCF_056480025.1. Taxonomy (NCBI): domain Bacteria; kingdom Pseudomonadati; phylum Pseudomonadota; class Gammaproteobacteria; order Lysobacterales; family Lysobacteraceae; genus Stenotrophomonas; species Stenotrophomonas sp. 109824_Sma. The sequence goes on from NZ_CM151078.1 coordinate 927,993, forward strand.
AGAACTTCAGCGACTGCGAATCGGGCACCATTTCCAACCGGTTGAAAGTGCTGCTGCAGATGAGCCTGGTGCTGGTGCACGGCCTGCGCCAGCCAGTGATCCGCGTTGGGCGCTTTGCCGGCCAGTACGCCAAGCCGCGTTCGGCCGATACCGAGACCCGCGACGGCGTGACCCTGCCCAGCTACCGCGGCGATGTGATCAATGCGCCGGCGTTCACCGAGGCGGCGCGCCTGCCCGACCCGAAGCGGATGCTGCAGGCGCATGCACATTCGGCGATGACCATGAACTTCGTGCGTGCGCTGATCGATGGCGGCTTCGCCGACCTGCACCATCCGGAGTACTGGAACCTGGAGTGGGTGCGGCATTCGCCGCTGGCCGCCGAGTACCAGAAGATGGTGGCGTCGATCGGTGATGCGGTGCACTTCATGGAAACCCTGGCCGGGGCCCGCGTGCACAACCTCAACCGCATCGACTTCTACACCTCGCATGAAGCGCTGCTGCTGCCCTACGAGCAGGCGCTGACCCGGCAGGTGCCGCGCCAGCAGGGCTGGTTGAACCTGAGCACGCACTACCCGTGGATCGGCATGCGCACGGCTGCGCTCGATGGCGCGCACGTGGAATACCTGCGTGGCGTGCGCAACCCGATTGCGATCAAGGTGGGCCCGTCGGTGACGCCGGACCAGCTGCTGCGCCTGATCGATGTGCTCAACCCGCATGACGAGCCGGGCCGATTGAGCTTCATCCACCGCATGGGTGCAGCGCAGATTGCCGAGAAGCTGCCGCCGCTGCTGGACGCGGTCAAGCGCGATGGCCGTCGCGTGCTGTGGGTGTGCGACGCGATGCATGGCAATACCGAAAGCACCGCCAATGGCTTCAAGACGCGCCGCTTCGACAACGTGCGTGGCGAAGTGGAGATATCGTTCGATCTGCATGCGGCCGCAGGCACGCGACTGGGCGGTGTGCACCTGGAACTTACGGGCGAGGATGTCACCGAATGCACCGGTGGTGCGCGCGAACTGACCGAGCGTGACCTGGAGCGCGCGTATCGTTCGACGGTGGACCCACGGTTGAACTACGAGCAGTCGCTGGAGATCGCGATGGCGATCGTGCGCAAGCAGGAACAAGTGCGGTAAGGGTTTTTCGGCAGGGCTTGCAGCCCTGCACCTGCTGCAGTCAACGTCAACGTCAACGTCAACAGCGGGCATTCCGTGGGTTGGCGGGGCGGTGTCGGAGTGCGGGGACGCCGCAAGTACGTCCATGTAGGCTTGGCAGCCGCATCCATGCGGCTGACACCCCGCACTCCGACACCGCCCCACCTCTGACAGATTCCGGCGGCTGTTGGTAGGTGTCGACCTTGGTCGACACGGTAGATCCACGCCATGCGTGGATGCTTTTCGATTCCCATTCGAAATAGTCGATTCCGATGGAGATTCATCCACGCATGGCGTGGATCTACTGCAGATCGCGCAGATCTGTCAAAGGCGGGGTGGGTCCGGTTGCGGGGGCGTGAGCCGCATGGATGCGGCGACCGAGCTTACATGGGTGAGGGCGCTTTGCTTGCGAAGCACTGCTTCGCAAGCGCCCGAACGCACAGCCGCCAGCGGCTGGGCCGGGCCCCGGAGGGGGACTTGCAGCGCCCCCCGCAATCGGACCCACCCCGCCATCCCACAGGAAACCCGCTTCTGCTTCGGCTGTTGCTGTTGCTCCAGCTCGTAGCAGGTGCAGGGCTGCAAGCCCTGCCGAGCAACACCCTCCTTACGAACGACTGACGTGACGCTCATGCGCCATGCGCGAGGCTGTCCGCTTGGCTGTTCGAGTGGAGGTGGCAACGGTGCACTGGCAAAGCGCACAGGCATACGCATGGCCGTTGGGATTGGCCGTAGTGGTGGGCGGCATCGGCGCGTGGCTGATCCTGTGGATCTACCATCGATTGAAAGGGCGTGATCGCCGGCGCGCGCGCATCGGCCGTGTGCTCGGGCTGCCGATGGCGACCGCATGGCCGCTGCTGCTGTTGATCCCCGCATTGCAGGCCACGCCGCTGCAGGATCCGCTGCTGGGCAATCTGCAGCACATGCTGCACATCGCGCTGACCGCATGCTTCATCTGGTTGCTGGTGCGCGCGGTGGCGGCGGGTGAGCGCGCGATCCTGCGCAGTCATCCCATCGATGTCTCCGACAATCTGGAGGCACGCCGCATCCAGACCCAGACCCGGGTGCTCAGCCGCGTTCTGATGGGCGCCATCATCGTGCTGGGCGCGTCGCTGGTACTGCTGACGTTCCCGATGGTGCAGAAGATCGGCACCGCGCTGCTGGCCTCGGCGGGCCTGATCGGCCTGGTGGCGGGTATCGCCGCCAAGCCGGTGTTCGGCAACCTGATCGCTGGCCTGCAGATCGCGGTGACGCAGCCGATCCGGCTGGATGACGTGGTGATCGTCGAGGGCGAGTGGGGGCGCATCGAGGAGATCGGCAGCAGCTACGTGGTGGTGCGTATCTGGGATGAGCGGCGCATGGTGGTGCCGCTGACCTGGTTCATCGAAAACCCGTTCCAGAACTGGACGCGGCGCAGCGCCGATCTTCTCGGCACGGCATTTCTTTGGCTGGACTATCGTGCCCCGATCGCGGCGATCCGCGCTGAGCTGGAGCGCATCTGCCGTGGCGAAGCGCTGTGGGACGGCCGGGTCTGCGTGACCCAGGTGACCGAGACCAGCGAGCGTGCGATCCAGGTGCGCCTGCTGGTCAGTGCGCGCAGCTCTGGCGATGCCTTCGATCTGCGCTGCCTGGTGCGCGAACGCATGCTCGATTTCCTCGCGCGCGAGCATCCGCAGTCGCTGCCGCAGGTCCGTGCGCGGCTGCAGCATGCAGACGAACTGGACATGCCGCGCGGTCCACGTGCACGCACTGCAGATGTGCGTTCGCCAGGGGCGGAAGATGGTGAGGCGGCAATCCTGCCGGTGGAGCCGGAACCCGAACGGTAGCGCCGGCCGCTGGCCGGGAACCCCGGATCGGCCGGCCGGCGGCCGGCACTATCGGTTCACGGCTCGCCCGCGTCGATCAGGATGTCGGTGTCGAAGTGCGGTGGGCGCCGCGCGCGGGTGCGCTGTTCATAGGCGTAGGCCATTTCGATCAGCTTCGGTTCGCTCCACGCGGTGCCCATGAACAGCAGGCCGACCGGCAGGCCATCGATCTGGCCCATCGGCACGCTGAGGCTGGGATAGCCGGCCACGGCGGCGGCGCCGTAGCTCTCGCCGGGGAAGTCGTCGCCTTCGCTGCGGATCGGCCACGCCACACCGGTGGTCGGCGCCACCAGGGCATCGAGCTGGTGGGCGGCGAGGGCAGCATCGATGCCTTCCGGGCCGGCCAGCCGCCGTGCATCGCTGCGTGCGCGGATATAGGCGGGGTCGGCCAGGCCAGCGGTAGCGTCGGCCTCCACCAGTAGCTCCTGGCCGAACAGGCCCAGTTCCTGCTTGCTGTGCGCCTGGTTGAAGGCGATCAGCTCGGCCAGGCTGCGCAGTGGCGCGCGATGGGTGCTGAAGTAACGCTCCAGCCCGGCCTTGAATTCGTACAGCAGCACCGTGCGTTCGGCCTCGGCCCACGCGCCCTGGTTGGGCAGCTCCACTGGCACCACGATGGCACCGGCCCGACGCAGCTCAGTGGCCGCCTGTTCGATCAGCGGCGGCATGCCGCGGTACTTCAGCAGCGGTGTCTGCAGCAGGCCGATGCGCTTGCCACGCAGGCCCTGCGGGTCCAGGCGCGCGGTGTAGTCGTACACCGCGCGGCCGGGCATGGTGGCCGTGGCCGGGTCGGCATCGTCGCGGCCGGCGATCGCAGTCAGTACGGCTGCAGCATCGGCGACGCTGCGTGTCATCGGCCCCGCGGTGTCCTGGCTGAAGGAAATCGGGATGATGCCCTCGCGGCTGACCAGGCCGACGGTCGGCTTGAGACCGACGATGCCATTGATTGCTGCAGGGCAGACGATGCTGCCGTCGGTTTCGGTGCCGATCGCTACGCTGGCCAGGTTGGCGGCGACCGCCACCGCGCTGCCGCTGCTGGAGCCGCAGGGCGAGTGGCTGAGGCGATAGGGATTGCGGGTCTGGCCACCGCGCGCGCTCCAGCCGGACACCGAATCGTTGCCGCGGAAATTGGCCCACTCGCTGAGATTGGTCTTGCCCAGCACCACCGCACCGGCGTCGCGCAGCCGGCGCACCAGGTAGGCGTCGTCCGGGCGGAACCCCTGCAGGGCCAGCGAGCCGGCGCTGGTGGCCATCGGCGCGGCGTTGATGTTGTCCTTCAGCAATACCGGAATGCCGTGCAGCGGGCCGCGCAGGCGTCCATCACGGCGCCCGCGGTCGCGCGCAGCGGCTTCCTTCAGTGCATCCGGGTTGAGCTCGATCACCGCGCGCAGGCGCGGCCCGGTGCGGTCCAGGGTGGCGATGCGCTGCAGGTAGGCCTGGGTCAGGGTGGTGCTGTCCAGCTCGCCGGCGGTCATCCGCGCCTGCAGGTCGGCGACATCGGTTTCGGCGTACGGGAACGGCACGTTGCGGCTCGCGGGTTCGGCCGCATGCGCGCTGGACGTGGCCGGGCTGCAGCCAGCCGAAAGCAGCGCAGGCAGCGCGGCAAGCAGGCAGGTCAGCAGAGGCGGCAAGGACGGGCGCATGGGGCGGCTTGGTCGGCTCCAATCCCCAGTGTAGCCGGTGCTCAGCGGTGGCGCTTGCGCAGGTCGCGGGCGAGGACGTAGACCACGATCAGGTTGATCGCCAGGATCGTCCACGACGGCCAGCCGGGGTGGCGGATGATCGCGAAGATGTCGAAGGGCAGGTACAGCGAGGCAGTCAGGCAGCCCAGCCAGGAGGCCCAGGCCTTGGCCCGCCACAGGCCCCAGGCTTCGACCAGGTGCAGCAGGCCGTAGCCGATCATCCCCGCCGCGGCCAGGTGCACCGCGTCGGGGCTGATCATGTGCAGCAGCGAGGGCAGGGTGCCATGGTCCGGATCCAGGCTGAAACGCCGGATCAGGACCATGATGCCGTGCCGCAGCGGCTGCGGTCCGAGCACTTCCAGCCCGGTGGCGGCCAACAGCGCCAGCATCGCCTTGCTCGCTTCGAGCAGGGCGATGACGTGGAGACCCGGATGCCGGTGCGGATCCGGGTTGTAGCCGCTCTGGTTCACGAGGTGCTGGCTCAGCCGCCGCGCGAAGCCTTCTTGCGGTCGCTTTCGGTCAGGAACTTCTTGCGCAGACGGATCTCCTTCGGGGTGATCTCGACCAGCTCGTCGTCTTCGATGAAGTCCAGGGCCTGTTCCAGCGAGTACTTGATCGCCGGGGTCAGCTGGATCGCATCGTCCTTGCCCGAAGCGCGCATGTTGGTCAGCGGCTTGGTCTTGATCGCGTTGACGGTCAGGTCGTTGTCCTTGGAGTGGATGCCGACCAGCTGACCTTCATACACGTTGTCGCCTTCAGCAGCGAAGAGCTTGCCGCGCTCCTGCAGCGGGCCCAGCGAGTAAGCCGGGGTGGTGCCCGGGGCGTTCGCGATCATCACGCCGTTGATGCGCTTGGCGATGGCGCCCTGTTCCTTCGGGCCGTAATGGTCGAACACGTGGAACAGCAGGCCCGAACCCTGGGTCAGGGTCTTGAACTCGTTCTGGAAACCGATCAGGCCACGGGCCGGGATCTGGTACTCCAGGCGCACACGGCCCTTGCCGTCCGGTTCCATGTTCTTCAGCTGGCCCTTGCGGGTGCCCAACTTTTCCATCACGCCGCCCTGGTGGACTTCTTCGATGTCCACCACCAGCTGCTCGATCGGCTCCATCATCTGGCCGTCGATTTCCTTGATGATCACTTCCGGGCGCGACACGGCCAGCTCGTAGCCCTCGCGACGCATGTTCTCGATCAGCACCGACAGGTGCAGTTCGCCACGGCCGGAGACCAGGAACTTGTCGGCGTCTTCCAGCTGTTCGACCTTCAGGGCCACGTTGTGGACCTGTTCGCGGTCCAGGCGGTCCTTGATCTGGCGGCTGGTCAGGAACTTGCCACCGGACAGGTCCTTGTTGCCGGCGAACGGCGAGTTGTTGACCTGGAAGGTCATCGAGATGGTCGGCTCGTCGACGGTCAGTGCCGGCAGGGCTTCCGGATTTTCCGGGTGGCACAGGGTGTCGGAGATGGTCAGCTCCGGAATGCCGGAGATGGCCACGATGTCACCGGCCTCGGCCGTGTCCTGCTCGATGCGCTCCAGGCCCAGGAAGCCCAGCACCTGGGCGACCTTGCCGTTGCGCTTCTTGCCTTCACGGTCGATGACGGCGACCTGCATGTTCTTCTTCAGGGTGCCGCGCTGGATGCGGCCGATGCCGATCACGCCCACGAAGTTGTTGTAGTCCAGCTGGCTGATGCGCATCTGGAACGGGCCTTCCGGGTCCACTTCCGGACGCGGGGCGTGCTGCATGATCGCTTCGTACAGCGGGGTCATGTCGCCGTCGCGCACGGTGTCTTCCAGGCCGGCGTAGCCGTTCAGGGCCGAGGCGTAGACGATCGGGAAGTCCAGCTGCTCATTGGTGGCGCCGAGCTTGTCGAACAGGTCGAAGACCTGGTCGATCACCCACTCCGGGCGCGAACCCGGGCGGTCGACCTTGTTGACCACGACGATCGGCTTGAAGCCCATCGCGAAGGCCTTCTGGGTCACGAAGCGGGTCTGCGGCATCGGGCCGTCCATCGCATCGACCAGGATCAGCACGGTGTCGACCATCGACAGCACGCGCTCGACCTCACCGCCGAAGTCGGCGTGGCCGGGGGTGTCGACGATGTTGATCCGGTTCTTGATACCGGTCTTCTTGTCTTCCCAGGTGATGGCGGTGTTCTTGGCCAGGATGGTGATGCCGCGTTCCTTTTCCTGGTCGTTGCTGTCCATCACGCGCTCGGCGAGGACGGTGCGCTCGGACAGGGTGCCGGACTGCTTCAGCAGCTGGTCGACCAGGGTGGTCTTGCCATGGTCGACGTGGGCGACGATGGCGATGTTGCGAAGATTTTCGATGGACATACGAAAGGGGGCCAGTCGGCGCCGGATTTGGAAAAAGAAGTCCAACATTATACGTCGAACTTGACGATTCGCGAAAAGGTCGATTTCACGCCGGTCACGGGGCCCATTCAGCTGGCTGTCCGCCGCGCAGGCCGAGGTCGCCAGCGCCGGTCGGCGGGGCTCCCTTCCGGCGGCTGAAGCCGGGCTCTGCGCCGATGGTCGAAGCCGCCGCTGCCACGAGGCAGGTGTAAACTAGGTGGCTAGACGCATTCCCCTTTGCATCAAGGATCTTCATGTCCCTCATCGCCACTTTCGACACCACCCAGGGCCCGATCAAGGTCGAGCTGTTCGCCGACAAGGCGCCGCTGACCGTGGCCAACTTCGTGAACCTGGTCAAGCACGGCTTCTATGACGGCCTGATCTTCCACCGCGTGATCGCCGACTTCATGATCCAGGGCGGCTGCCCGCAGGGTCGTGGCACCGGCGGCCCGGGCTACAAGTTCGAAGACGAGAAGAATGGCGTGAAGCACGAGGTCGGCTCGCTGTCGATGGCCAACGCCGGCCCGAACACCAACGGCAGCCAGTTCTTCATCACCCACATCAAGACCGATTGGCTGGACGGCCGCCACACCGTCTTCGGCAAGGTCCTGGAAGGCCAGGCCATCGTCGATTCGGTCAAGCAGGGTGACGTGATCCATTCGATCACCCTGGAAGGCGACGTCGACGCCGTGCTGGCCGCCCAGGCCGAGCGCGTCGCGGAGTGGAACAAGCACCTCGCCGCCTGACCCCCTTCGAAACGGCCACCCACGGGTGGCCGTTTCCCTGTTCCCCGCCGCCCGCCCGGCCTGCGTGGCCATGCCCGCGGCGTCCCATCAAACGCTTGCAAGCAAGAGGAAACCCCCATGAAAGCACCCGTTCGTGTTGCCGTGACCGGCGCCGCCGGCCAGATCGGTTATGCCCTGCTGTTCCGCATCGCCTCCGGCGAAATGCTGGGCAAGGACCAGCCGGTCATCCTGCAGCTGCTGGAACTGCCGGTCGACAAGGCCCAGGCCGCCCTGAAGGGCGTGATGATGGAGCTGGAAGACTGCGCCTTCCCGCTGCTGGCCGGCATGGTCGGCACCGATGATGCCGAAGTCGCGTTCAAGGACGCCGACATCGCCCTGCTGGTTGGCGCACGTCCGCGTGGCCCGGGCATGGAGCGCAAGGACCTGCTGCTGGAAAACGCCAAGATCTTCACCGCCCAGGGCGCGGCGCTGAACAAGGTCGCCAGCCGTGACGTGAAGGTGCTGGTGGTCGGCAACCCCGCCAACACCAACGCCTACATCGCCATGAAGTCGGCCCCGGACCTGAAGCCGGAAAACTTCACCGCCATGTTGCGCCTGGACCACAACCGCGCGCTGAGCCAGCTGTCGACCAAGCTCGGCAAGCCGGTCGGTGGCATGGAGAAGCTGGTCGTGTGGGGCAACCACAGCCCGACCATGTACCCGGACTACCGTTTCGCCACCGCCGATGGTGCGTCGATCGCCGATGCGATCAACGACCAGGAGTGGAACGCCAACACCTTCATCCCGACCGTCGGCAAGCGCGGCGCGGCGATCATCGAAGCCCGCGGCTCGTCCTCGGCTGCTTCGGCCGCCAACGCCGCGATCGACCACGTGCGTGACTGGGTGCTGGGCAGCAACGGCAAGTGGGTCACCATGGGCGTGCCGTCCGACGGTTCCTACGGCATTCCGGAAGGCGTGATCTTCGGTTTCGCGGTGACCACCGAGAACGGCAAGTACACCCTGGTCAAGGATCTGCCGATCGACGACTTCAGCCAGAAGTACATCGACAAGACCCTGGCCGAGCTGGAAGAAGAGCGCGCTGGCGTCGCCCACCTGCTGGGCTGATGCAGGCGGTACCGGCCCTGGCCGGTACGTCTTCCATCGAGGTAGGTACCGGCCGTTAGCCGGTACGCAGAAGACGGGGAAGCTTCGGCTTCCCCGTTTCTGTTTGGACGGATACGGAGCCGCATGATCCACCTGCATTACATCGACGACGCGCTGCTGGTGGCCGAGAAGCCGGCCGGCCTGCTGTCCGTGCCTGGCCGCAGCGCCGAGAACCAGGACTGCGTGGTCGCGCGCCTGCAGGCGCTGTACCCGGATGCGCTGACCGTGCATCGCCTGGACCAGGTGACCTCCGGCCTGCTGCTGCATGCGCGCGGCAAGGACATGCAGGTGGCGCTGTCGATGCAGTTCGAGCAGCGCCAGGTTGGCAAGCGTTATGAAGCGATCGTGGTGGGGCTGCTTGAAGGCGATGCCGGCGAAGTGGACCTGCCACTGATCGTGGACTGGCCGAACCGGCCGAAGCAGATGATCGATCATGAACGCGGCAAGCCGGCACTGACGCGCTGGCGCGTAATGGCGCGTGATGTTGAAGGGCAGCGTACCCGCGTGGCGCTGGAGCCGGTCACCGGCCGCAGCCATCAGCTGCGCCTGCACATGGCCAGTCTCGGCCATCCCATCGTTGGCGATGTGCTGTATGACGCCGCGCCTGCGCCGCGCGTGCATCTGCATGCGCGCAGCCTGCGGTTCACCCATCCGGTGACAGGCGAAGCACTCGCGTTCGAGTCCGCGACGCCGTTCTAGGGATTCGGCAGGGCTTGCAGCCCTGCACCCGCAGAATCAACGTCAACGTCAAAAGCGGGCTATCCGTGGGTTGGCGGGACGGTGTCGGAGTGCGGGGACGCCGCAAGTACGTCCGTGTAGGCTTGGCAGCCGCTTGCTCGTGTGCGCTGTCCTGCGCACACGGCAAGACCGGGGTTGGGCGTCCTACCCAACCCGCCCGAGGCATGCCTCGGGCCCATGCGGCTGACACCCCGCACTCCGACACCGCCCCACCTTCGACAGGTTCCTGCGGCTGTTGATAACTGCGGCCGTCGTTCTGCGCCGCTGTTGGTAGGTGTCGACCTTGGTCGACACGATTTTTCTGTCAGATATCGAATGAATCATCCACGCATGGCGTGGATCTACCGTGTCGACCAAGGTCGACACCCACCAGGGCAATACGCCGTTCCGACAGATCGCGGAATCTGTCGAAGGCGGGGTGGGTCCGGTTGCGGGAGTGTCCGCGGCATGGATGCCGCGGCCAAGCCCCCATGGGTGAGGGTGCTTTGCTTGCGAAGCACTGCTTCGCAAGCGCCCGAACGCACAGTCGCCAGCGGCTGGGCCGGACCGCGGAGCGGGGTTTACGGCGTCTCCCGCAACCGGGCCCATCCCGCCCTCCCACGGATAGTCTGCTGTTGCTTTGGCTTTGGCTTTGGCTTTGGCTTTGGCTTCGGCCTCTGCAGGTGCAGGGCTGCAAGCCCTGCAGAACAAAACCCCACCCCCTACCAAGGTAGGACGGCCCGCGCGGCAGCGCCGGACTATCCTCGAACCCATGACTTTGTCTGGGAGGGCTGCGTCATGAACTACGAGGAAACCTACCGTCGCTCGATCGACGAGCCGGAGGCCTTCTGGGGCGAGGAAGCCAAGCGCATCCATTGGCACAAACCGCCGCAGCAGGTGCTCGACTACAGCAACCCGCCGTTCCGGCGCTGGTTCGTCGGTGGTGAAACCAATCTCTGCTACAACGCCGTCGATCGCCACCTGGCCGAGCGCGCCGACCAGCTCGCGCTGGTTGCCATTTCCACCGAGACCAACAGCACCCGCGAGATCACCTATCGCCAGCTGTATCGCGAAGTGAACGACTTCGCCGCGGTGCTCAAGCATCTCGGCGTTGGCCACGGCGACCGCGTGGTGATCTACATGCCGAACATGGCCGAAGCCGTGTTCGCGATGCTGGCCTGCGCGCGCATCGGTGCGGTGCACTCGGTGGTGTTCGGTGGCTTCGCCGCGCACAACCTGGCGCTGCGCATCGACGACGCCAAGCCCAAGCTGCTGATCGCGGCAGATGCCGGCATGCGCGGTGGCAAGTTGATTCCGTACAAGCCGATGGTCGACGCGGCCTGCGCCGAAGCGGCTTCGCCACCACCGCATGTGTTGATCGTGTCGCGCGGACTGGATGCAGCCGAGCCTCGCGTGTCGGGCCGCGATGTGGAATACGCCGAGCTGCGTGCGCAGATCGGTGAAGTCGATGTGCCGGTGCAGTGGCTGGAAGCCAGCGAGCCGAGCTACCTGTTGTATACCTCCGGCACCACCGGCAAGCCGAAGGGCGTGCAGCGCGATGTCGGTGGTTATGCCGTGGCGATGGCACAGTCGATGGAGACCGTGTTCGACTGCAGGCCGGGACAGGTGATGTTCTCCACGTCCGATGTCGGCTGGGCGGTAGGCCATTCCTACAATGTGTACGGCCCGCTGATCGGCGGCTGCACCTCGCTGCTGTACGAGGGGCTGCCGACCAACCCGGACCCGGGCATCTGGTGGGCGCTGTGCGAGCAGTACAACGTGCGCACGATGTTCTCGTCGCCCACGGCCATCCGCGTGTTGAAGAAGCACGACGCCGATTTCATCCATCGCCACGACCTGCGCGCGCTGAAATATCTGTTCCTGGCCGGCGAGCCGCTGGACGAACCCACCGCGCACTGGATCAGCGAAGCGCTCGGCAAGCCGATCATCGACAACTACTGGCAGACCGAAACCGGTTGGCCGGCACTGACCCTGCTGCCGGGCCTGGAGATGAAGCCGGTGCGCTTCGGTTCGCCGGGCTTCCCCAACCTCGGCTACCGGATGAAGGTGATCGATGAGAACACCGGCGAGGAAGTCGCCCCGGGGCAGAAGGGCGTGCTGGTGGTGTCGCCGCCGTTGCCGCCGGGCTGCATGAGCACGGTGTGGAACGACGACAGCCGTTTCCTGCAGAGTTACTTCAGCCACTTCAAGGAACTGCTGTACAGCTCGCTGGACTGGGCGATCCGCGATGATGATGGCTACACCTTCATCCTCGGCCGCACCGATGATGTGATCAACGTGGCCGGGCACCGCCTGGGCACGCGCGAGATCGAGGAGGCCATTTCCAGTCACCCGCGCGTGGCCGAGGCCGCCGTGATCGGGGTCAAGGATGAGCTGAAGGGGCAGGTGCCGCTGGTGTTCGTCACCCTCAAGCAGGGTCTGGATGGCGAGGATCCGGCGCCGGTGGTGGCCGAGATGATGGCCACGGTGACCACCTCGCTCGGCGCGGTGGCGCGCCCGGCGCACGTGCACGTGGTCAATGCACTGCCCAAGACCCGTTCGGGCAAGCTGCTGCGGCGATCGTTGCAGGCGCTGGCGGAGCAGCGCGACCCGGGTGACCTGTCGACGCTGGACGACCCCAGCGCGCTGGAGGAGATCCGCCGGGCGCTGGGCCGCTGACCCGTTAATGCCGGCCGCTGGCCGGCACCCCCATCAATCCCCAGATTGCCGGCCAGCGGCCGGCACTCCCCTGCGCACTTGCGCTAAGCTCGGCCTGTCATCGACCTGCAACACGCGGCGCGCGCCGGGGAACGCGCGTGCCGCACGGGGATGGCACCCAGGGGGGCGTGCCCGCGAGGGTGCGCCGGCATTGCGCATCAAGGGAGGGGGAGGCAATGGCATTGCTGCACGCCAAGACGGCTGCTGGCCGTCAGGAAATCGAAGACCGTAGCCGGCGCCTGCCGGCGGCACTGCGTTCAATCCTGCTGATGGTCGACGGCCATCGCGACGACGCCGAACTGCGCGGCCTGTTCGAAGGCCTGCGCGCACCACCGGACGCACTGGAGCAATTGTCAGCACAGGGCCTGATCGAAGTGATCGGCGGAAGCGCAGAGGTGGCACCGGCGCGTGGCATCAGCACCGGCCGCGAACAGGATCCGGCGCTGTACCAGCAGTTGTACGACGCGATGAGCGAGGCGGTGCGCCGTCACCTGGGCCTGAAGGGCTACTTCATGCAGTTGAAGATCGAACGCTGCACCGATGCGCTGGCGCTGGAGCGCCTGTGCCCGGAACTGCTGGCGGCGGTGGGCAAGGCGCGCAGCCCTGCATTGGCGCAGCGCTGGTGGCAGGAAACCCAGGCGGCCGTGGTGAACGCTGGCAGTGAGGTCGTGCAGGCCTGAGCCACCGCGTAAAGTGATCGGTTCACTTCCCCACAAGGAGTCCCGCGTGCAGGACCACCACGACGACACCGACACCCCAGGCTGGGACGCGATCAATGCGGCGCTGGCGCCGCTGTATGCCGGCCAGGAGCCGCGCCACTTCGGCACCGCGCTTCCCTATACGCTTGGGGGCCAGGATCCGCTGGATGGCATCAGCGTGTACTGGGCGGATACGCCGGTCCCGCACTGGCATTACATCACCTACGGCTTCTCCGAGCTGTACGCCAAGGAGAGCCGTGATGCGGATGCCAGCGGTTATGGTTTCGAGCTGACCTTCCGCCTCGCTGCCGACGCCGGTGAGAACGCCGGCAGCACGCCACCCGTGTGGCCGATGAACCTGCTGCAGAACCTGGCGCGCTATGTGTTCGGCAGCGGCAATGTGTTCGAGGATGGCCACCACCTCAACGCCAACGGCCCGATCGCGCTGGAGACCGGCACGCGGCTGTGCCATCTGGCCTTCATTGCCGACCCGCAGTTGCCGGCGCGGGACACGGCCAACGGCCATCTGCAGTTCCTGCAGCTGGTCGGCTTGACCGATGAGGAGATGGAGGCGGTCAAGCGCTGGTCGACGCGTGGTGTGCTGCAGGCGCTGCTGCCGGCGATGGCGCTGTGGATCAGCGATCTGCATCGCGGCACTCTGCTGGACGATCCGGCACTGGCCGCACAGGTGCAGGCCGGCAGCGAGCGCGAGGGCTCCAGCACCGGCATGCTGTTCATCGAGACCCTGGACTGGCGCCAGGAGGCGGGCGTCACCACGCTGGTGCTCGGCGCCGGCCAGGTCGCCAGCGTGTGCGAACTGTTGCCGCTGCGCCTGCGCCACGGCAAATCGCTGGAACTGGTCAGCCGCGAGCGGCAGTGGGAGTTCATTCCGGCCGCGCGCGGTGAAACCGGCGAGGTATCGGCCGACAGCGCGCGCTGGGCATTGGACGAGATGGGCCTGCAGGCCCTGGCAGGCGTGCGTGCCGAGCGCGGGATCTATCCGGTGGCCGGGGCGCTGCGCATCGAAGTGGTGCCGACCTACCTGCGCGATGCCAAGGGTGAAGTGATCCGCCAGATCGGTTGATCACCCCGTTGGAGCCGAGGGGGTCAGAGCCGCCTGCTGCGCAGACGGATCCGACCCCGCTTGGTAGCCGGTGGCGTCAGGCCAGGCCTTCAGCCTTCAGTGCTGCCTGCACGCCGGCATCGGCATCCATGCGCGCCTTGTACGCGGCCAGGTTGTCCAGGCCGGACAGGTCGACCTTGGTGCCGGCGGCCCAGCGCAGGGTGATGTAGAAGTACGGGTCGGCGAAGCTGCGGAAGCCGGCCAGCCAGGGCTTGTCGGCCAGCTGCTTGTCGGCGGTCTCGAACAGGCCACGCAGGCGCTTGTGTGCGGCGGCGCGGATCGCGTCGTACTGGCCTTCGTCGGCAATGAACTTGCCTGGCGAGAACAGCGGCGAGAAGGCCGGATGCACGTCCGAATTGACGAAGGCCAGCCAGCGGGTGGCTTCGGCGCGCTGGCGCGGGCTGCCGTCGCCGCCGAGGCCGGCCTGCGGGAAGCTGTCGGCGATGTAGCCCATGATCGCGGCGTTCTGCAGCAGCACGAAGTCGCCGTCGACCAGTGCGGGAACGGCGCCGGCCGGATTGATCTTGAGGAATTCCGGACCCTTCAGGGTGTCCTTGTTCAGCAGTTCAACCTCGAACGGCTGGCCGGTCCACTGCAGGGCGATGTGGTCGGCGGTGGAACAGGCACCGGGCTTGCTGTACAGCTTCATGGGAACTCCAGGTGATGCGGGCGGGAAGCCCCCACTATCCCAGAGCCTGGCGGCGGGCGGCAACGCTGCCGCCAGCACGGATCGTTACGACTGCCGCGGCTTGAGGTTCTGCACCTTATAGAAGGTGTGATCGCCGATGGTGGCCACCTGGTAGGCATTGCGCCAGTTCGGGCTGGCGATGGACAGCGCAGCAAAGTGGCTGGCACCGGGCACGATTTCGCGGCGCTCGCCGGCCGGTAGCGCCCAGTTGCGCTCGGCGTCGAAGGCGACGTTCATCGCTTCGCTCCAGGCGGCGTCGTTGCCCAGCTGGGTGCCGGGGGAGACGATGGTCGGCGCGAACTGCTTGCGTGCGGTGACCACCTGGCACATCGAGTCGCCCCACAGGCCACTGTCGAGACGGCGCAGGGCGACCTCGGCGACGGCTTGCTGGCCGCGCAGGGTCTGGTCGCGGGCTTCCAGGTAAACGGTGGTGCTCAGACACAGTGAATCAGCGGCCGGCTGCGGCAACAACTGCGACAGCCAGAGAATCCAGGCCAGTTTCATATAACTCCTTGCTCCGTATGGGCCGCACCCTCCGGTTCCGGCCGCGGGGCGACAGGAGGCGGGGGACGACTTGGCGTCATGGGGAGGCGGCCATCGGGGCCGCCCCGTGGGCAGCCCCAAAAGAAACGATCAGTACCGACCGTGGGGGCTGCGCCGGCTCACCGGAAACTGGCTGGTGAGCGGAAAGATGGCGCAAGGTAGGGGGGCATAGCCGAACGCATCGTGAACCGCTCGGCTTGACATTCAGGTTCAACGGGGGTGACGGAAATCACATTCCGTCCCCCATTCAGGCGCTCATCAGAGCGCGGCAGCGACCCGGCTGCCCTGGTCGATGGCGCGTTTTGCATCGAGTTCTGCGGCCACATCGGCACCGCCGATCAGCTGCGCGTTGATGCCGGCCGCCTGCAATTCGGCCTGCAGCAGGCGGTTCGGTTCCTGCCCGGCGCAGATCACCACATGGTCGACCGGCAGCAGCTGTTCGCTACCGTCCACGCGGATGCGCAGGCCTTCGTCATCCACGCCGAGGTACTCGACGCCGCCGAGCATGCGCACGCCCTTGGCCTTCAGCGTGGCGCGATGGATCCAGCCAGTGGTCTTGCCCAGGCGCGTGCCAGGCTTGCCCGGGCTGCGCTGCAGCAGCCACAGCCGGCGCGGCGAGGCCTCAACCTCGGGCCTGGCCAGTGAGCCGCGGGCCTCGAAGGTGCTGTCCACGCCCCATTCGGCCATCCAGCGCTGCGGGTCGAGGGAGGGTGACTCACCGGTGTGGCTGAGGAACTCGCCGACATCGAAGCCGATGCCACCGGCGCCGATGATCGCCGCATTGCTACCCACTTCGACCCGGCCCAGCAGCACGTCCAGGTAGCTGACCACCTTGGCGTGGTCGGCACCGGGGAAGTCGACCTTGCGCGGAGTGATGCCGGTGGCCAGCACCACCTCGTCGAAGCCGGCCAGGGTGGCGGCGTCGGCGCGGGTGCCGAGGCGCAGCTGCACGCCGGTTTCGGCCAGCGTGTGGCGGAAGTAGCGCAGGGTCTCGTGGAACTCTTCCTTGCCCGGGATGCGCTTGGCCACGTTGAACTGGCCGCCGATCTCCTCGTTGGCATCGAACAGGGTGACCTGGTGGCCACGCTGGGCAGCGACGGTGGCACAGGCCAGGCCGGCGGGGCCGGCACCGACCACGGCAATCTTCTTCGGCGTGGCGGTGGGGCGATAGACCAGCTCGGTCTCGTGCGCGGCGCGCGGGTTGACCAGGCAGCTGGCCAGCTTGTTCTCGAACACGTGGTCCAGGCAGGCCTGGTTGCAGGCGATGCAGGTGTTGATCGCCTCGGCGCGGCCGGCACGGGCCTTGTTCGGCCATTGCGGGTCGGCCAGCAGCGGGCGCGCCAGCGACACCATGTCGGCGCCGCCATCGGCGAGGATGCGCTCGGCGACGTCGGGCATGTTGATGCGGTTGGTCGCCACCAGCGGCACCTTCACATGCGGCTTGAGCTTGGCGGTGACCCCGGCGAATGCAGCACGCGGCACCGAGGTGGCGATGGTCGGGATGCGCGCTTCATGCCAGCCGATACCGGAATTGATGATCGTCGCACCGGCCGCCTCGATGGCCTGCGCCTGCTGCACGATCTCTTCCCAGTTGCTGCCGTCGTCGACCAGATCCACCAGCGACAGGCGATAGATGATGATGAAATCCGGGCCGCAGGCCTCGCGGATGCGGCGCACGATCTCGACCGCGAAGCGCATGCGCTGGCTGGCGTCACCGCCCCAACGGTCGGTGCGCTTGTTGGTGCGCGGGGCGATGAACTCGTTGATGAGGTAGCCCTCCGAGCCCATCACTTCGACGCCGTCATAGCCGGCCTCTCGGGCCAGCTTCGCGCTGCGCGCGTAGTCGGCGATATGGCGCTCGACGCCGCTGGCCGACAACGCGCGCGGGGTGAACGGGTTGATCGGTGCCTTCAGCTTCGACGGTGCCACCGACAACGGATGGTAGGCGTAACGGCCGGCGTGCAGCAGCTGCAGGCAGATCTTCGCGCCGTGCTGGTGCGCGGCGGCGGTGAGCTGGCGGTGCGGCCGCACTTCCCAGGGCCAGGACAGCTTGCCGCCGAATGGCTTCAGCCAGCCGACCACGTTCGGCGCGAAGCCGCCGGTGACGATCAGGCCGACGCCGCCCTCGGCGCGCTCGGCGAAGTAGGCCGCCAGCCGTGGGAAATCGCGGGCGCGATCTTCCAGGCCGGTGTGCATCGAGCCCATCAATACGCGGTTGCGCAGCTGGGTGAAGCCCAGGTCCAGCGGGGCGAACAGATGGGGATAGGCGCTTTCGTTGGCTGGCGACATGGTCGATACGCTTGCGTACGGAAGCGCGAAGCGTGCCGCGAAACGGCGGCCGGGGCAAGGGCCGCCTGGTGGGCAGTGTCGGCGGCTGGCCGGTAGCCCGGTCAGCTCAGGGCGACTGCGGCTGCCGGCCAGCGGCCGGCACTACCGGGGTGCGACCGATGCCGAACCAGCCCAGCGTGATCCCGCACAGCGGACCGATCAGCAGGGCGAAGGCGAGGGTGCCGAGGCCGACATTGCCGCCCAGCCACCAGCCCAGCAGCAATACGCTGCCTTCGATCAGGCTGCGCACCTTCCAGATCGGCCAGCCGGTGCGGGCATGCAGGCCGGTCATCAGGCCATCGCGTGGTCCCGGGCCGAGGCGGGCGCCGATGTACAGGCCGGTGGCCAGCGCGACCAGCAGCATGCCGGCACAGAACATTGCCAGCTGCCAGCCCACGCCGAGGGCCGGCGGCAGCAGCCACAGCCCGAACTGTGCGGAGGGACCGATCAGCATCACGTTGAGCACGGTGCCGACGCCCGGCTTCTGGCGCAGTGGCCACCAGAGCAACAGCACCAGCGCACCGATGACATTGGTCGCCAGGCCGAAGGACAGCGGCGTCTGTGCGGCGATGCCCTGTGACAACACGTCCCAGGGCGCCACACCGATGGCGGCACGGATCATCAGCGAGGCACCGAAGCCATACAGGAACAGGCCGGTGATCAGTTGCAGCAGGCGCAGGGGCAGGGCGGTAGGCATGGCGGGCACAGGGGAGGGGATCTGTTTCCACCGTATCCCCGTTTTCGCTTCATCCATAGATACAGATGCCGGTCAATCCGTCGGTACAGGCAGCGCCGATCCTGCACGTGGGGCGCTACATGAAGCGTCAGTCGTCCCAGCCCACCAGCGCCAGCTTGCCCACCGTGCGCCCGCTGGCCAGACGTTCATGCGCGATATCCAGGTTGGCCGCATTGATCGTGCCCAGCGTTTCACTGAGCGTGCCACGCAGCTGGCCGGCATCGATCATGCTGGCGGCGCGGCTGAGGATGCGGTGCTGCTCGATGCGGTCGGCAGTGGCGAAGCGCGAGCGCGCGAACATGAATTCCCAGTGGATGCCGATGCATTTGGCCTTGTACGGATCGCCGATGCGCAGTGCGCCACGCGGCTCCACGATCAGGCCGACATGGCCCTGCGGTGCCAGCAGCTGGCCCAGTTCGTCCCAGTAGTGATCGGTGTCGGCCAGATTGAGCGCCACCTGCACCGCATCGATGCCCAGTGCCTGCAACTGGGGCTGCAGCGGCTGCCGATGGTCGATCACATGCGTGGCCCCCATCTGCCGGCACCAGTCGATCGAGGCCTCGCGCGAGGCGGTGGCGATCACCTCGAAGCCGGCATGGCGGGCCAGCTGGATCGCCATCGAGCCCACGCCGCCCGCGCCGCCGATCACCAGCAGGTGCTGGCCGCCATGGCGGCGATCATCCAGGTGCAGCGGCATGCGCTGGAACAGCAGCTCCCAGGCGGTCAGCGTGGTCAGGGGCAGCGCGGCGGCTTCCGCGAAATCGAGCGTGGTCGGCTTGCGGGCGACCAGGCGCTCGTCCACCCACTGGTACTGGGCGTTGCAGCCCGGGCGGGTAACGTCGCCGGCGAAGTAGACCTCGTCACCGGAGGCGAACAGGCTGGCCTCGTCACCGATGGCTTCGACCACACCGGCGGCGTCCCAGCCCAGCACCCGGGGAACCTCGAGGGTGGCCGGATCGGTGGCGGCCCGTTGCTTGCCGTCGACGGGGTTGACCGATACCGCTTCGATCCGGACCAGCAGGTCGCGGCCGCGTGGCGGCAGCGGCGGTGGCAGCAGGACATCACGCAGGGAAGGTGCGTATTCACGACTCAGGGCGACGGCTTTCATCACGGCTCCGGCTGGGTTCGTGATCCCATCATAAGGTTCCTCACGTTTCCGCAAACCTGCTGAACCGTGTGATGCAGTATGTTGCGCAATATGTCGTTTTTGCCGCTTAAACCCCGTCAAACCCTTGCAGCGTGGGGGTCTTGCGGATTTTCATCATCCTGTATAGGGTTTCAACGTCGGACCGGTGGACGGTCGGGCGCAACACTTCACATGTTACGGGACTGTTAACATGGCCTTCACCCGCCTGAGCATAATGTTCGCGGCGGTGGCGTGCTGAATCGGCTGTCGTACATCGACGCACTAGTGCTGGCCCATGCCTCTACCGGTTTCATACCCCCGAAATAGGAGCTGTACTCAATGAACAAGAAGATCCTTACTGCCGCGCTGCTGGGCGGCCTGGCTTTTGCCCAGGCAGCTTCGGCGCAGGAGTTCGATGACCGCTGGTACCTGACCGGTTCGGCCGGCTTCAACTTCCAGGACAGCGACCGTCTGACCAATGACGCTCCGTTCGTGACCCTGGGCCTGGGTAAGTTCATCAGCCCGAACTGGTCGCTGGACGGTGAGCTGAACTACCAGAACCCGAACTTCGACAGCAACCAGGACCTGAACTGGTCGCAGTACGGCGTCTCGCTGGACCTGCGTCGCCACTTCATCAAGGAAGGCCGCGGCTGGAACCCGTACATCGTCGGTGGCCTGGGCTACCAGAAGTCGGAAGAGCAGTACGCTGCTCTGGACAACAACGGTCCGCGCAAGCGTAAGGACGGCAACGTTGCCGCCAAGCTGGGCGTCGGCCTGCAGACCACCTTCGAGAAGCGTGTTGCTGTCCGCGCCGAAGTGGCCTACCGCGCTGACTTCGACGACCAGAGCATCGCCGCCAAGGACGAAAGCTGGTTCGGCGACGTGCTGGCTTCGGTCGGTGTCGTGATCCCGCTGGGCCCGGCTCCGGTCGCGGCTGCTCCGGCTCCGGCTCCGGTTGCCCCGAGCTGCGCCGACCTGGACGACGACGGTGACGGCGTCAACAACTGCGACGACAAGTGCCCGAACTCGCAGCCGGGTCAGACCATCGGTCCGGACGGTTGCCCGGTTCCGGTCTCCATCGACCTGAAGGGCGTCAACTTCGACTTCGACAAGTCGAACCTGCGTCCGGACGCCGTGGCGATCCTGAGCGAAGCCACCGAGATCCTGAAGCGTTACCCGGATCTGCGCGTTGAAGTTGCCGGTCACACCGACTCGAAGGGTACCGACGCTTACAACCAGAAGCTGTCGGAGCGTCGCGCTACCGCCGTGTACAACTACCTGACCAAGAACGGCGTTGACGCCGGTCGTCTGGTCGGCCCGATCGGCTACGGCGAGAGCCGTCCGATTGCTCCGAACACCAACCCGGATGGTTCGGACAACCCGGAAGGTCGCGCCAAGAACCGTCGTACCGAGCTGAACGTCCAGAACTAAGTTCTGACGCTCTGCCAGTAGGACACAGCAGGACCCGGCTTCGGCCGGGTCTTGTTGTTTCTGCGGCCCGGAACCCGGCGTTTCGTGCGCGAGAGCAACCGTTCGTCGGAACTTTACTCGTAAAACCAATGAGTTGCCGTATTCATTGAAAGTGGCGCTTGAAAGCTGACGCGGCATTGCTAAACTCGCCGCGTCACTTCCTTTCGTGGATGTCCCTCATGCTGCGCTCTGCATCGGCCGCCTTCGTGGCGCTGGCCCTGGTTCCCGCCGCCCACGCTGCGGTCGATTGCTCGGTCAACACCAGCGCGTCGCCGCTGCCGTTGCCCGCCACGACCATCGCACCGGTGGCCGACGAGCTGTACATCCGTGGCAACCAGCTGGGCATGCCGGCTGGCGTGTTGAGCAGCAACTACGATCCGTCGCAGTCGCTGGACCAGGTGCTGCAGCGCCTGCGCATCGATGGCTGCCAGAACATCGCCAAGGCCATCCCGAGCGCGCCGGCAGTGAAGCCGAACGATCCGGCGGCCTACAAGCCGCAGACCGAGTTCGACAACACGCCGTGGCGCTTCGACATGAGCCAGAACGGCAAGCGCATGACCGCTGAAGAATTCGACGCCTGGATGAAGGCGCGCGGTGTGCGCGTGGTCAAGGCGCGTCCGGTTCCGGCCGCTACTCCGGCTGCGGCCGAAGCACCGGCTGAGACCAAGCCGGTCGACAAGAAGTAAGCGCTGCGGGGAGCAGAGGCTTGCGCACGCGCCGCCCACCTGCCGCCCCCGCCGCCCGCTCCCACGCACCGCGTGGGCGTGCGGTTCCGAATGTCTCCAGTGGCGTGCGCCATGGGCTGGCGCGCGTGCTGTCCAAGGCCGGCGTGTGCTCGCGCAGCGAGGCCGCGCGCTGGATCGCCGAGGGCCGCGTACGCGTGTCCGGCCGCATCGTCCGTGATCCCGAATTCCCGATTGGACAGCCTGCGCCACCGATCGAAGTCGATGGCCAGCCGATGGATGCGCCGCAGCGCCTGTACCTGATGCTCAACAAGCCGCGCGGCGTGGTGACCACGGCGCAGGACGAGCGTGGTCGCGACACCGTGTATCGCTGCTTTGATGGTGCCGGCCTGCCGTGGATCGCGCCGGTCGGGCGCCTGGACAAGGCCAGCGAAGGGTTGCTGTTGTTCAGCAATGATCCGCAGTGGGCGGCGCGCCTGACCGATCCAGAGACCGGCCCGCAGAAGACCTATCACGTGCAGGTGGATCGTCTGCCCGACGAGGACACCCTGGCCGCGCTGCGCGCCGGTGTCGAGGACGAGGGCGAGTTCCTCGTCGCCCAGGCCGTGCGCGTGCTGCGCAGTGGCGACAAGACCGCATGGCTGGAGGTGGTCCTCGACGAGGGCCGCAACCGTCATATCCGCCGCCTGTTGGCGGCCTTCGACCTGCAGGTGCTGCGCCTGGTCCGGGTCGCGATCGGTGGGCTGCTGCTCGGCGATCTCGGCAAGGGGCAATGGCGGGTGCTGGAGGTCAGTGACCAGCAGCGGCTGGGGGCCGCTGCACCGGGCTGATCATCGCCCGCGGCCGGCAGTTGCCGGCCACCGTTCCAGGCGTAGGGGGCGCCTGGTTGTTGAATTTCCCGAACGGAGCCTGCCATGTACCACCCGACCCTCAACCAAACCCTGCGCTGTGCAGGCCTGCTGCTGCCGATGGTGCTGCTGACCGCCTGTGGCGGCCACAAGAAGGTGGCCAAGGCGGAAACGCCTGCCGAGACCCCGGTGGTGGAAGTGAAGACCCCGGAGCTGGATGGTCGCGGCAGCTACCGCTTCCTGATGAGCGACGGCGACAAGAAAATGACCGCCGATGAGTTCGATGCCTGGATGAAGGCAAACGGCATCCGCGTTGCCAAGGGCAACGGCCAGGACGCTGCCGCCAAGCCGGTGGTGGTGGCCAGCAAGGAAGAGCCGAAGGGCAAGAAGAAAAAGAAGTAATGCCCGTGGGTGCCGACCCTGGTCGGCACGCCCTCAAGCCCCGGTAGGTGCCGACCTTGGTCGGCACGCTTTGACCGGTGGGTTCAGCCCTTGACCACGCCCAGCTCGACACCGATGCGGGTAAAGGCATCGATCGCGCGGTCCAGGTGCTCGCGGCTGTGCGCGGCGCTGATCTGGGTACGGATGCGGGCCTGGCCCTTGGGCACCACCGGGAAGAAGAAGCCGATCGCGTAGATGCCTTCTTCCAGCAGGCGCTCGGCGAACTTCTGCGCCAACGGTGCGTCATACAGCATCACCGGGCTGATCGGATGCACGCCCGGCTTCACGTCGAAACCGGCGGCGGTCATCTTCTCGCGGAAGTAGGCGGTGTTCTCGGCCAGGGTGCTGCGCAGGTCGTCGGCGGCAGCCAGCATTTCGAACGCCTTGATGCCGGCGGCCACCACATGCGGCGGCAGCGAGTTGGAGAACAGGTACGGGCGCGAGCGCTGGCGCAGCAGTTCGATCACTTCGGCGCTGGCGCAGGTGAAGCCGCCCAGTGCGCCGCCCATGGCCTTGCCCAGGGTACCGGTGATGATGTCGATCTTCTCCAGCACGCCCTTGACCTCGGCCGAACCACGGCCGGTGGCGCCAAGGAAGCCGGTGGCGTGGCATTCGTCGATGTGCACCAGTGCGTTGTACTTCTTCGCCAGCGCGGTGATCTCGTCCAGCGGCGCGATGAAGCCGTCCATCGAGAACACGCCGTCGGTGGTGATCAGCTTGGTCTTGCAGCCGGCGGCATCGGCGGCCTGCAGCTGGGCTTCCAGATCGGCCATGTCGCAGTTGGCGTAGCGGAAGCGCTTGGCCTTGCACAGGCGCACGCCGTCGATGATCGAAGCATGGTTCAGCGCGTCGGAAATGATCGCGTCGTTCTCGCCGAGCAGCGGCTCGAACAGGCCACCGTTGGCATCGAAGCAGGCTGCATACAGGATGGTGTCCTGCTTGCCGAAGAAATCGGCGATCTGCTTCTCCAGCTGCTTGTGCAGGTCCTGGGTGCCGCAGATGAAGCGCACCGAGGCCATGCCGAAGCCGTGGGTATCCAGTGCGTCCTTGGCGGCCTGGATCAGGTCCGGATGGTCGGCCAGGCCCAGGTAGTTGTTGGCGCAGAAGTTCAGCACCTTGCGGCCGTCGTCGAGGGTGATCTCGGCCGACTGCGGGCTGGTGATGATCCGCTCGGACTTGAACAGGCCCTGGGCGCGGATGGCGTCCAGTTCCTCGGCGTAGTGGCGGGTCAGGGCGGAGGAGGCGTCGGTCATGGCGTGGGCACGGCTCTGAACGGGGAAACCGCTGATTCTACCGGGCATCGTCGGTCACCAACCGGGCCGGATGGGGCATCGCCACGGCCGGCACATGTTGCATCGCAATAGCAAAGTGGTTAAGAATTCGTGAACCGGAGCTGTCGCGCTCCGGCCGCTCCCGCCTTCCACGTCACGCCACCGCCCCCACCGGAGACGCTCATGAAGCACGCCCGTGCCTGCCTCGCCATTGCCGCTGCCCTGACCCTGGCCGCCCCGTTCGCCGCCAGCGCGCAGGAGGACGAATCGCCGTACAGCTGGAATGTCACCGCCGTTTCCGACTACCTGTTCCGTGGCGTGTCGCAGACCGACGAGAAGCCGACCCTGCAGGCGGGCTTCACCTACACCTCGCCGGTGGGCCTGTATGCCGGTGTGTGGGGTTCGGGCGTGGACTTCGGTCCGGGTGACCCGAACACCGAGATCGACTACCAGATCGGCTACGGCGTGGACGTCACTTCGCGCGTCAACTTCGACGTGCTGCTGAACCGCTACACCTACATCGGTGCCAGCCACCAGAACTACAACGAGCTGGTGACCACCACCACGCTCGACGACACCTACAAGCTGACCGTGGCCTACACCAACGACCAGTGGAACAGCGGCACCGATGGCTGGTACTACGGCGTCGGCGGCCAGTGGGGCCTGCCGCAGGACTTCACGCTGAACGCCAACGTCGGCCGCAGCAGCTTCGAGAAGGGCCTGGCCAAGGACTACACCGACTGGAACGTCGGCGTCAGCCGCCAGTTCGGCCTGTTCAACGTCGGCCTGGGTTACTACGGTACCGACGGCAATGGCCGCGAGAACTCGGGCAAGCTGGCACACAGCCGCGTGCTGCTGACCGTGGCCATCGGCAAGTAACGCCGCAGGCGTTACCGGTAGTGCCGGCCGCTGGCCGGCAACATCGGGATGGCAAAGAAAAAGGCGCCCATCGGGCGCCTTTTTCAGTTTCAAGGCGTGCCGAGCAGGCTCGGCACCCACCCTTCGCGCGCGGCGAAGGGTCAATTCCAGCTCAATACCACCTTGCCGGCCTTGCCTTCTTCCATCAGGTCGAAGCCCTTCTGGAACTCGTCGATCGGCAGCTGGTGGGTCATCACCTTGCCGAGCGGGAAGCCGGACAGCACCAGCTGGGTCATCTTGTACCAGGTCTCGTACATCTTGCGGCCGTAGATGCCCTGCACGGTCAGGCCCTTGAAGATGATCTTGTCCCAGTCGCAGCCGGCGCCCTTGGGCATGATGCCGAGCATGGCGATCTTGCCGCCGTGGTACATGCAGTCGAGCATGTCGTTGAACGCGCGCGGGTTGCCGCTCATTTCCAGGCCCACGTCGAAGCCCTCCATGTGCAGTTCCTTCATCACGTCCTTCAGCGACTGGTTGGCGACGTTGACCACGCGCGTCGCGCCCATGTCGGCGGCCAGCTTAAGGCGGAAGTCGTTGACGTCGGTCACCACCACGTTGCGCGCACCGATGTGCTTGCAGATGCCGGCGGCGATGATGCCGATCGGACCGGCGCCGGTGATCAGCACGTCTTCGCCGATCACGTCGAATTCCAGCGCGCAGTGTGCGGCGTTGCCGTACGGGTCGAAGAACGCGGCCAGTTCCGACGGGATCTGGTCCGGGATCGGCCACAGGTTGCTGGCCGGCATCACCATGTATTCGGCGAAGGCGCCGTTGACGTTGACGCCGATGCCGACGGTGTTCGGGCACAGGTGGGGGCGGCCGCCACGGCAGTTGCGGCAGTGGCCGCAGACGATATGGCCTTCGGCCGAGACGCGCTGGCCGATCTCATAGCCGGTCACCGCCGAGCCGAGCGCGGCGATGCGGCCGACGAACTCGTGGCCGATGGTCAGGCCCGGCTTGATGGTGCGCTGGCTCCACTCGTCCCACAGGTAGATGTGCAGGTCGGTGCCGCAGATCGCGGTCTTCTCCAGCTTGATCAGGACCTCGTTCGGGCCCGGGGTCGGAACCGGAACTTCTTCCAGCCAGATGCCCTTGGCCGCTTCGCGCTTGACCAGGGCCTTCATCGTTTGCTGCGCCATCGGGGTGGAACTCGTCAGGGGGAAAGCGCGGATTATAGGGTGCCGCGCGGATTTCCCATGTTGCGCTGCGGGTGCAATGGCGGAACGAAAGGCGTGCGCCGGCGGGCGTTTCGAACGTACTGCGAACAGCGGCGTCGCTTCGCTCGCCGGGCATGGCTCGGCGCTACCGTCCGAGGCCAGGGGACTGTGGGGAGGCGAGAGGCCAGGCCGATGCAGGACCGTGAGCGCCATGGATGGCGCGACCGAGCCCCCATGGATGGGTTTACGGCGTGTCCTGCATCGGCCTGGCCTCTCGCCTCTGACCGATCGCAATGGAGAGGCTGAACGGTGGAAGCACCTGATTGCATGACTTCCGGGGTTCGGGCCGGGGCAGGGCGGCGGGCTACAATCGAGGGTTCCACTACCAGGGGCCGCTCCATGCGCTCGAACCTGCTTGCATTCTCCATCGTCGCCAGCCTCGGGCTGGCCCAGGTCGCCCATGCCGCTGAAGGCATGTGGGTGCCGCAGCAGCTGCCGGAAATCGCCGGTCCGCTGCAGAAGGCTGGCCTGAAGCTGTCCCCGGAGCAGCTGTCCAACCTCACCGGCGACCCGATGGGCGCGGTCGTCGCCCTCGGCGGTTGCACCGCCAGCTTCGTGTCGCCGCAGGGCCTGGTGGTCACCAACCACCACTGCGCGTATGGCGCCATCCAGCTGAATTCGACCGCGCAGAAGAACCTGATCAAGGACGGCTTCAACGCGCCGACCCTGAAGGACGAACTGAGCGCCGGACCGAACGCCCGCGTGTTCGTGCTCGACCAGATCACCGACGTCACCACCCAGGCCAAGGCCGCCATCGCTGCCGCCGGCAACGACCCGCTGGCCCGCAGCCGCGCGCTGGACGCCTTCGACAAGGCCCAGGTGGCCGCCTGTGAAGCCGACGCCGGCTTCCGCTGCCGCCTGTACAGCTTCTCTGGCGGCAACACCTACCGCCTGTTCCGCAACATGGAAATCAAGGACGTGCGCCTGGTCTACGCACCCCCGGGCAGCGTCGGCAAGTTCGGCGGTGACGTCGACAACTGGATGTGGCCGCGCCACACCGGCGATTTCTCGTTCTACCGCGCCTATGTGGGCAAGGACGGCAAGCCGGCTGCCTTCGCCGCCGACAACGTGCCGTACCAGCCCAAGCACTTCCTGAAGTTCGCCGACCAGCCGCTGGGCGCCGACGACTTCGTGATGGTGGCTGGCTACCCAGGCCGCACCAACCGCTACGCACTGGCCGGTGAGTTCAACGAAACCGCCAGCTTCACCTACCCGACCATCGCCAAGCACTACAACGCGGTGCTGAAGATGATCGCCGACGCCGGCAAGGCCGACGCCGACGTCAAGGTGAAGTACGCCGCCACCGCCGCCAGCATGAACAACGTGGCCAAGAACTACCTGGGCCAGCTGGAAGGCTTCAAGCGCATCGACGCCGCTGGCCAGAAGCAGGCTGAAGAAGCCGCCGTGCTGGCGTGGCTGAAGAAGCAGGGCGCTGCCGGCAAGCCGGCCCTGGCTGCACACGCGCAGCTGCTCAAGCATCTGGATACCAGCAAGTCGACCCGCGAACGCGACCTGTTCGTCGGCCAGTTCAACAACACCTCGGCCGTTGGCGCAGCGATCACCCTGTACCGCCTGTCGATCGAGCGCAGCAAGCCGGATGCCGAACGCGAAGCCGGTTACCAGGAACGCGACCTGACCACCATCGAAGGTGGCCTGAAGCAGATGGACCGCCGCTACGTGGCGAAGATGGACCAGCAGCTGCAGACCTACTGGCTGGACCAGTACGTGGCCCTGCCGGCCGCGCAGCGCGACAACGAAGTGCTGAACAAGTGGCTGGCCGGCAGCGATGCCGCTGCGGTCAAGTCGCTGGTGAACAAGCTGAGCGGCACCGAGCTGGGCAGCCTGGACACCCGCCTGAAGTGGTTCAAGGCCGACCGTGCCGCGTTCGAAGCCAGCAGCGATCCGGCCATCCAGTACGCCGTGGCCGTCATGCCGGCACTGCTGAAGCAGGAAGAGCAGAAGAAGATCCGCGAAGGCGAATCGCTGACCGCACGTCCGCTGTACCTGCAGGCCGTGGCTGACTACAAGAAGAGCCAGGGCGAGTTCGTCTACCCCGACGCCAACCTGTCGCTGCGCATCACCTTCGGCAACGTCATGGGCTATGGCAAGGACGGCGTGAAGTACACCCCGTTCACCACCCTGGAAGGCGTGGCGGCGAAGGAAACCGGCGAAGATCCGTTCGATTCGCCGAAGGCGCTGCTCGATGCGGTCAAGGCCAAGCGTTACGGTGGCCTGGAAGACAAGCGCATTGGCTCGGTGCCGGTGAACTTCCTGTCCAACCTGGACATCACCGGCGGCAATTCGGGTTCGCCGGTGCTGGATGCCAACGGCAAGCTGGTCGGCCTGGCCTTCGATGGCAACTGGGAATCGGTCAGCTCCAACTGGGTGTTCGACCCGGTGATGACCCGCATGATCGCCGTCGACAGCCGCTACATGCAGTGGATCATGCAGGAAGTGGCGCCGGCGCCGCAGCTGTTGAAGGAACTGAACCTGGCCAAGTAACTCGGTTGCGGTAGTACCGGCCGCTGGCCGGCAACCTCGACCCGATGGCTGGAAACTCCTAAACCCCGCGACGCAGGTCGCGGGGTTTTTTCATGCCCGGCCCGGCCCGGTGCGCCGAACAGGTATCATCCCTGTTCCGCGTACTTCACAGGATGTGAACGAAACGCGGAAACCTCCTCCCCCCAGGACCCCTTGCACGCATGCGCATCCTGCTTGCCCGCCACGGCGAAACGCCGTGGAACGCCGAAGGCCGCTACCAGGGCCAGATCGATATTCCGCTTTCGCCGATCGGTGAGGCCCAGGCCCAGGCACTGGGTGCCCGCCTGGCCTCGGTGGACATCACCCGTGCCGTCGCCTCGCCGCTGTCGCGCGCGCAGCGCACCGCGCAGCTGGCGCTTGGCGCCGCCCGTGCCGACATGCTGCTGACCGAGCCGGAGCTGCAGGAAATCGCCCACGGTGAGTGGGAAGGCCTGCTGGCCAGCGAAATCAATGAAAAGGATCCGTCGCGCCTGCAGGCCTGGCGCGAGGAGCCGGATACCGTGCTGATGCCCGGCGGCGAATCGCTGCGCCTGGTGCTGGAGCGCAGCTGGCGCGGCCTGGCCCGCGCCACCGAAGGCCTTGGCGAGCACGACACCCTGCTGGTGGTCGCCCATGACGCGGTCAACCGCGTGATCCTGTGCAAGGTGCTGGGCCTGCCGATCTCGCGCCTGTGGACCTTCCGCCAGGCACCGACCACGCTCAACCTGCTTGAAGGCGCCGACCTGGACAGCCTGGAAGTGGTGCGCCTGAACGACTGCGCCCACCACACGCCGTTCTTCGGCGAAGCCAAGCACCGCGCTCTCTGATCCATCCCCTCGCATCAACTGCTTCTGCTGGAACTGCTGCCGTGACGAACACCCCGACCACCCTGGCCGACTGGCTGGACTACATTGAACGCCAGCACCCGGCGACCATCGACATGGGCCTGGAGCGCGTGCGCGCCGTGGCTGCAGCGATGGGCCTGGGTACGCCGGCCCAGCGCACCATCGTGGTCGGTGGCACCAACGGCAAGGGCTCCACCGTGGCCTTCATCGAAGCCATTGCACGCGCGGCGGGCTGGAAGGTCGGCGCCTACACCTCGCCGCACCTGCTGCGCTACAACGAGCGCGTGCGCATCGACGGCCAGGACGTGGACGATGCCGCGCTGGTCGCTGCGTTCAATGCGGTCGAAGCCGCGCGTGGCGACATCACGCTGACCTATTTCGAGTACGGCACGCTGGCCGCGCTGCAGTTGTTCGCCGACGCCGGGCTGGACCTGGCGGTACTGGAAGTGGGCCTGGGCGGTCGACTGGATGCGGTCAACATCATCGATGCCGATGTGGCAGTGATCACCACCGTGGACATCGACCATGCCGAATGGCTGGGCGAAGACCGCGAAGCGATCGGCACCGAGAAGGCCGGCATCATCCGTGGCTGGAAGCCGGTGATCCTGGGCGAGACCGATCCGCCGTCCAGCGTGCTGGCGCGTGCCTACCTGGTCGGTGCCAATGCGATCCGGGGTGGCAGCGATTATTTCTACGAGCCGATCGATGCCCAGCGCTGGCGCTGGCGCGACGTCGGCCTGCGCATGGAACTGCCGACACCGGCGCTGGCCGGCCCGATCCAGCTGGCCAACGCGGGTGCCGCCATCGCTGCGCTGCGCGCACTGGACAAGCCGGTGCCGCGTGCGGCGTGGGCTGCCGGTATCGCGGCGGCGCGCATCTCCGGCCGCCTGCAGGCGTTCGAGCGTGACGGTGTGCAGGTCCGCGTCGACGTCGGGCACAACCCCCAGGCGGCGGGCCAGCTGGCGCGCGCGCTCAAGTCCGAAGCGTCGGCCGGGCGCACCCTGGCGGTGTACGCCGCGCTACAGGACAAGGACGCGGTGGGCGTGGTGCAGGCACTGCAGGACGTGGTCGGCGAGTGGACCCTGGCTGGCCTGGACGGCCCGCGCGGTCAGAGCGCTGCCCAGTTGCAGGCCCGCCTGGCCGGCACGGCAGCGGCCAAGGCCCAGCGGGCTGATACCGTCGAACAGGCGCTGGCACAGGTCCTGGCCCAGGCCGGGCGCGGTGACCGCGTACTGGTGTTCGGCTCCTTCCATACCGCTGCTGCCGCGCTGCAATGGTTGCAGGACGCCGCCTGATCCGCGTTCAGCCAATGCCGACGCCGTCCGGTCCGGCACCCGTATAATCGACCGCAACCTCCGGACAGTTGCCGCCTCACGTGGATACGCCTCTGAAACAGCGTCTGATTGGTGCCATCGTGCTGGTGGCGCTGGCCGTGATTTTCCTGCCGATGCTGGTCAAGGGACCGGCGCCGGACAGCGGTGTGGCGTCGGTGCCGATCGCCGCGCCGGACGCACCGGCCGATGGCCAGTTCGAAACCCGTGAGCTGCCGCTGGTTGCTCCGGCCGGTGGTGCCACCGGCCTGCAGACCGGGCAGGCCAAGCCACTGCAGGAGGCCGCCGCGCCGGCCACGCCGCCGACCGTGGACACGTCCCCGGCGGTTGCCGCCGGCAACTATGCGGTCACTTTTGGTGCCTACGGCAGCAAGGCCGACGCCGATGCGGTGATCGCCTACCTGAAGCGCTCGCAGATGCCGGGCTTCGCCGAAACCACCACCATCAGCGGGCGCCAGGCGTGGCGTGTGCGCGTCGGGCCGTATGCCGACCGTGCCCAGGCCGAGGCTGCCCGGCTGCAGGCTGTGAAGATCCGCGCCGATGTGAAGGCCGAAGTCATTACCCTGGATGCGGCGGCGGGCAGCAGTGCGGCGGTCGCCGCCACGCCGGCGCCGACCACCAGCACCCCGGCCGCGGCCACCACGCCGTCGGCTACCAGCAACCCGGTGCGCAGCGAAAGCCTGCCACCAAGCACGCCGACGGCGACCACCCGATCGGAGCCGCCCAAGCCGGCGCCAAAGCCCGAGACCCCGAAGCCGGAGGCCAAGCCCGAGCCGAAGTCGGAGGCTACTGCCAGCAAGCCGGCGACGGCCCCGGCCACGCCGGCCGCACCGGCGGCCAGTGGCGTCGGCTTCGCCGTGCAGCTGGGCGCGTTCGGTCAGGCCAACGATGCCGATGCGCTGCGCGACAAGGTCCGTGCCGCCGGCTTCAGTGCTTTCGTCGAGCAGGTACGCACGGAAAAGGGCACCCTGCATCGCGTACGCGTCGGACCGGTGGCCAACCGCGCTGACGCCGAGCAGCTGAAGGCGCAGGTCGCCGCCAAGGTCGGCGTGGCCGGCATGGTCCGACCGCACCCATGACCCACGCGCAGGCCCGTTGCCAGCGCCGCCGAAGGAGCGGGGCGCCATGATCGACGTGGTGCTGCTGATCGTGATCGCCGCCTCGACCCTGCTCGGGATGCTGCGTGGCTTCGTGGGAATCGTCATCGGCACGTTGTCGTGGCTGCTGGCCGCGTGGGCGGCCTTCGCCTTCGGCAACGATGCGGCACGCTGGTGGGCGGCCCCGGCTGCACCCGGCGGCGAGCACTTCGTCGGCGGCTACCTGGGCGTCGGCATTGGCGTGATGATCGTGGTCGCGGTGATCGGCATGGTCATCAAGGCGATGATCCACCGCAGCATGCTGACCAGCCTGGACCGGTTGCTGGGCGGCGTGCTGGGAGCCGTGCGTGGCGGCCTGATCGCAGCGATCCTGGTGCTGCTGGCCGGCTTCACCCCGCTGACCGCCGAACCCTCCTGGAAGCGCTCGGCGGTCCGCCCGGTGCTGAACCCGGCCGTGGCCTGGATGAACGGGAAGCTGCCGCACTGGCAGGTGCCCGGCGCCGACCTGCTGCCCAAGACCTTGCCGACCGACATGCTGTCCCCATCTGCATTGATGGAGTTGGGAAAGAGCGCCGGCGCCGATTTGGGAAAGCCGGGCGCGGCAGGCGATAATGGCATCCTCAACCAGGTAGTGGCGGGCAGCGGATGGCTGCGGCCCGCGAAAGCGGAACAGGGCGACGCATACGATCCGGCCGAAGTGCGCCCGGACGCCCCAGCACTGCCAGACAGTATCGAGCCGGGCGATCCGGCCAATGTCGACCGCAGGCGCGGCGACCACCGCGGCCAGGTACGGCCACCTTCCTTGTAACTGGGCACAGCCCAGCGGAGACCTCGCACCATGTGTGGCATCGTCGGAATCGTCGGCAACCAGAACGTCGCCGGGCAGTTGTATGACGGCTTGACCGTTCTCCAGCATCGCGGCCAGGATGCGGCGGGCATCGCCACGGCCAATGGCAGCCGCCTGCGGGTGCAGAAGGCCACCGGCCTGGTCCGCGATGTGTTCGATGCACGCACCATGTCCACCCTGGAAGGCAGCGTCGGCATCGCCCATGTGCGCTACCCGACCGCCGGCTCGGAAGGCATGGACGAGGCGCAGCCGTTCTACGTCAACTCGCCGTACGGCATCGCGCTGGCCCACAACGGCAACCTGATCAACACCGAGGCACTGCGCCAGCAGGTATTCGAGCAGGACCGCCGCAACGTCAACACCGATTCGGACAGCGAAGTACTGCTGAACGTGTTCGCCTATGAGCTGGAACAGCAGCGCCAGCTCAGCCCGGAAGCCGCGATCCGCGCAGTGGCCGGCGTGCACCGCCGCTGCAAGGGCGGCTATGCGGTGGTCAGCGTGGTGCTGGGCCTGGGCCTGGTTGCCTTCCGCGACCCGCATGGCATCCGTCCGCTGGTGCTGGGCAAGCGCAGCCATGCCGAGGGCGACGAGTACATCGTCGCCTCCGAGTCGGCAGCGCTGGACGTGCTGGGCTTCCAGCGCGTGCGCGACGTGCAGCCGGGCGAAGCGCTGGTGATCACCGCGCGCGGCGAGCTGTTCTCGGAAATCTGCGCCGAGCCGGCCGAGCACACCCCGTGCATCTTCGAGTACGTGTACTTCGCGCGTCCGGATTCGATGATCGACAACGTCTCGGTGCACAAGGCGCGCATGCGCATGGGCATCAAGCTGGGCGAGAAGATCCTGCGCCTGCGCCCGGACCACGATATCGACACCATCATCCCGATCCCGGATACCTCGCGTGATGCCGCGCTGGAGATCTCCAACGTGCTTGGGGTGAAGTACCGCGAAGGCTTCATCAAGAACCGCTACATCGGCCGCACCTTCATCATGCCGGGCCAGGGCGAACGCGTGAAGTCGGTGCGCCGCAAGCTCAACCCGATCCACCTGGAGTTCCGCAACCGCGTGGTGCTGCTGGTGGACGACTCGATCGTGCGTGGCACCACCAGCCAGCAGATCGTGCAGATGGCCCGTGATGCGGGCGCGCGCAAGGTCTACCTGGCCAGCGCGGCACCGCCGGTGCGCTACCCGAACATCTACGGCATCGACATGCCGGCGGCCGAAGAGCTGGTCGCGCACAACCGCACCGTGGAAGAGATCGAGGCCCACCTGGGCTGCGACTGGCTGATCTACCAGGACCTGGAAGACATGGAAGCGGCGGTGAGCGAGGGCAACCCGGCGCTGCGCAACTTCGATTCGTCCTGCTTCAACGGCCACTACCCGACGGGTATCGAGCCGGGCTACTTCGAGCGCATCCAGCAGCTGCGTTCGGACGACGCCAAGCACAAGCGCCGCGCCTGAGGTCCAGGCGTGGTTGCGGTGCCCGATGTTGGAGGTGACCTGCTGCGCGCGGCGCAGCAGTGCCTTGCCGAAGCCGATCCGCTGCGCAAGGTGGCGCTGACCCAGGCGTATGCGGCCGCGTTCCGTGCCGGTCGCCTGAAGGTGGCCGCCGATGCGCCGCCGCCGGAACCGATCCGCATGCCCGGCCGGCCGGCGCAGCTGGTGCTGGTGCATCCGCGCGAGGTGCCGCGGCGCGGCCTGGGCGGCGTGGAAGGGCGAGCGGCCTTCATCCACGCCATCGCCCACATCGAACTCAACGCGATCGACCTGGCCTGGGATGCGGTGTACCGCTTCCGCGGCCTGCCGCCGG
This sequence comes from Stenotrophomonas sp. 109824_Sma, assembly GCF_056480025.1. Classification (NCBI taxonomy): domain Bacteria; kingdom Pseudomonadati; phylum Pseudomonadota; class Gammaproteobacteria; order Lysobacterales; family Lysobacteraceae; genus Stenotrophomonas; species Stenotrophomonas sp. 109824_Sma. Next base: position 962,893 of record NZ_CM151078.1, read on the forward strand.
CGTTCCATGCCGACTGGGTCAGCTGCGCCGATGACGAATCGCGGCACTTCATGCTGCTGCGCGAGCGCCTGCAGGCGCACGGCCACGACTACGCCGATTTCCCCGCGCACAACGGCCTGTGGGAGATGTGCGAAAAGACCGCGCATGATGGCCTGGCACGCATGGCGCTGGTGCCACGCGTGCTGGAGGCGCGCGGCCTGGACGTGACACCGGGCATGATCGAGAAGCTGCGCAATGTCGGCGATGGTGAAACCGCCGACGTACTGGAAGTGATCCTGCGCGAGGAAGTGGCGCACGTCGCTGCCGGTTCGCGCTGGTACCGCTGGTACTGCGATCGCGTCGGCGTCGAGCCGCGCGCACGCTTCAAGGAACTGCTGGTGGAATACGCCGGCGGCTACCTGCATGGGCCATTCAACATCGAAGCGCGCCTGCTGGCCGGCTTCGATGCCGACGAGCTCGCCAACCTGGTCGAACAGGCCGGCTGACAGAAAAGGGGACGGAGGGGATTAAGTCGTTTATGCATAAACGACTTAATCCCCTCCGTCCCTTTTTTCATGCGTTCGGCAACACCACGCGCTTGCCATCCACGGTGGGCCGATTGATGTAGAACAGGCCGGGACCGGGCCGGTAGGGCAGCTCGCTGACGCCGGCATCGGCGGCGTAGGTCAGTGCGGTATCGCCCATTGCATCGAAATTCCAGTGCGCCGACTGCATCAGGTAGCGTCGCCGCAACAACGCCTCCTGGGTCTGGGTCAGCGCCTGTCCTGCCACCAGCCGCCGTGCGATCGGCTGCAGGGCGGCGGGCAGTTCCCAGCCGGGAACCTCGGCGGCGTTGGTGTGCCATTGCACGCCGGCATCGATGGCGTGCTGCTGCATCACCTGTAGCGCGATCAACTGGTAGCGCCAATCGATGCGCCGGCGCAGCACCACGGCGGCGGTGACGTACAGCACCGGCGACAGCAGCACGCTGCGGCTGCCGGCACGGCGCTGCTGCTGCCACTGGTGCCAGACATCCACCCAGACTTCCTTTTCGTCCACGCCCAGCTGCTGCCGCCAGCGTTCGGCATCGGCCTGCGTTTCAGCGTAGGCCGTGGTGGCCTGCAGCATCGCCAGCGGGGGAATCTGGTAGTCGGCAACGGCGGGGCGGCGCAGCTGCTGCCGGCGTGGGCGGCTGAGCAGCTTGGGGCCTTCCTCCAGCTGGTTGTAGCCGCCGCCGATGTTGGCGTGCACGCCGGGCAGTGCGATCTCGGTGAACGGCGGTGCCACCGTGGTCAGCGGATAGTGCTGGCGATGTTCGTCGCGCGCGGTCAGCTGCACCACGCGTGCAGCGATGCCGCTGCGCAGGGCAAGCTGCGGTTGTTCGTCGGCGCGGCCACCGCTGACCGCAACCACGGTATCGAACAGGCCGATGAAACGCAGCACCGGCAGGACAGGGGCGAAGTCCGCGGCACAGGCCAGGCCGGACGACTGCAGCAGTTGCCGCCAGCAAGCGGCATCCCAGCCCTGCAGCTGGTTGGCGATATCACGTGCCGCGGCAGCGCCTCGCGAAAACCCGAACAGATCCAGCTGCACGCGACGCAGCGGTTGCCGCCAACGCGTGGACAGTTCTGCAAGCGCAGCCGGCAGCAGCACCTGCAGCGCACGCTGCACCTTTGCGCGGACGCCGCTGGCACCGATGCCGAAGGCCAGGCCGATCAGATCATCATCGGCATCATCGCGGGTGCCCACGCCTTCCACATAGATCGACAGCGAAGGCGCGGCCATCGCATCGCGGCGGCTGTCCGGGTACAGCTGCTGCAGGCGCGCGATGTTGGTCGGGCCGTTGTCGTAGCTGCTGGTCAGCCGGCTCTGGTAGGTCGAATCATCATCGGCACGCAGCTGCGCCGGGCGCGGCTGCGGCAGCTGTGGTCGACCACGCGCCAGGTTGTGTGCGTTGTTGCGGGTGCCATCGAAGAACAGGCCGATCCGCAGCAAGCCGACATCTTCGTCCGTGTCCTGCGATGGTGCCATGTGCATTCCCCGTCGTGGCTGCGTCACGGTAGCGCGAAAGCGGTGTATTGGCGAAGTGTAGTGACGCTTTTGACCTGACTGAACGTAGATGCGGTCGATCACAAATCCTGACTTTCATTCCACTCGCCTATTGAATTCACACGACCCACGCAGGCCATATGGCCAAACCCGGCAAACCGGGTCGTGCTGCATCAACGCTGTTCACATCATTCAAGGAGCGACGCAATGTTGTCCAGATCGATTGGTCAAGCGGCAGGTGGCCTGGTGTTGGGTTTGTCGGTGGCAGCGGCCGCGCATGCGGCACCGTTGTTCGAGCCGGTGACGGTCATCAGCCGCGCATCGGCAAGCAGTGAGCCCGCACTCGGCAAGCTGCTGGCCACCCCGTCCACGGCGACGGTACAGGAAGTGCGTGTCGATGCAGCCGCCACTGCACAGCCGCAGCTGGAATTCGAACTGCTTGGCCAGCGCGTGCAGGCGGTGCGCAGCAAGGTCCAGGCGCTGCCCGATGGCGGCAGCATCTGGTACGGCCAGTTCCGTTCGCCCTCGGACAAGCTGACCGCGGCCACCTCCAACGGCCAGGACGATCCCGGCAATTCGCTGATCCTGGTGCGCTCGGGCGATACCATCACCGGCTCGATCCGCAAGGATGGAAAGCTGTACCGCCTGCGCCCGCTGGGCAACCGCCACGTGCTGGTGGAAGTGGATGAGTCGCGCATGCCGGCCGACCATCCGGCTGATTACAACCAGCTGCCGAAGATCCCGATGGGCAACAACGATCGTCTCGGTATCGCCCAGGCTTCGTCCGGTACGCCGGCCACCATCCGCGTGCTGGTGGTGGCGACCAATGCCGCCGTCACCGCCTATGGCGGCAACATGCAGTCGCTGGTGCAGCTTGCAGTGGCCGAGTCCAATCAGGGCTATGTCAACAGCAACGTCGGCATCACCATGGAACTGGCCCGCTACGAGACCACCAGCTACACCGAATCGGGCAGCTTCGATACCGACCTGGCGCGCTTCCGTGGTACCAGCGACGGCTACATGGACAGCATCCACACCAGCCGGAACACCTACGCGGCCGACGTGGGCGTGCTGCTGATCAACAACACCGCCTACTGTGGCTTGGCCTCGGGGATCGGCTCGACCGCGTCGACGGCGTTCGCGGCGGTGTACTGGGATTGCGCGACCGGCTACTACTCGTTCGCGCACGAGATCGGCCATCTGCAGAGTGCGCGGCATGACATCGCCACCGACTCGAGCACCTCGCCGTATGCCTATGGCCACGGCTACCGCTACGAGCCGGCCACCGGCACCGGCTGGCGCACGATCATGGCCTACAACTGCACCCGCAGCTGCCCGCGCCTGAACTACTGGTCCAACCCTAACATCAGCTACAACGGCATCCCGATGGGCAATGCCAGCACCGCCGACAACCAGCGCGTGCTGGTCAACACCAAGGCCACCATCGCGGCCTTCCGCTGAGTCCAAGCGCCGACCAAGGGCGGCGTCTACCGGGGCGGATGCACCTGCTCTGGTAGATGCCAACCTTGGTTGGCACCTTGCGATCCGTTATTCGCGCGCCAGGGTATCCAGCGTCCAGCCGCTGGCATCCACGCGCAGCACCGAACCCTGTTCGTACCAGTCACCCAGCACGATGCGGGTGCGCTCGCGTCCACCGGCCTGCAGCGTGTGGATCGCCGGCCGATGGGTATGGCCATGGATCATGGTGTCCACGCCATGGCGCACGAAGGTGGCATCGACTTCGGCAGGGGCCACGTCGGTCACCGACTCGAACTGCGCGCGATCGTCCTGTTTCATCTCGGTCTGGCGCGCCTGGCTGGCTTCGCGCGCCTTCTGCGCGAAGGCGATGCGTGCGGCCAGCGGCTGCGACAGGAACTGCGCCTGGAACACCGGGTCGCGCGTCTGTGCACGGAACTGCTGGTAAGGAATGTCATCGGTGCACAGCAGGTCACCGTGCTGCAGCAGCACCGGGCGGCCGTACAGTTCGATCATGCACGGGTCGGGCAGGATGCGCAGGCCGGCACGGCGCGCGTAGTCCTCACCGAGCAGGAAGTCGCGGTTGCCGCGGATGAAGTACACCGGCACGCCGCTGTCGGACAGCACCTTCAACGCATCGGCCACCGCATCGGCGGCGGGCGAGGGCGTGTCGTCGCCGATCCAGGCCTCGAACAGGTCGCCGAGGATGTACAGCGCATCGGCGCCGGGCGCCTGCTCGCGCAGGAAGCGCAGGAACAGGTCGGTGATCTCCGGACGGCTGGGGTCCAGGTGCAGGTCGGAAATGAACAGCGTGGTCATGCCCGCATTCTAGGCCATCAACGATGACGGTAGCGCCGCCGGCATCGTGGGGGTCAGATCCCTGTTCCGAAGGAAAAGGGATCTGACCCCGGGCTACACCGGCAACGGCAGCCAGGCCAGGCTGGCCGACGCCAGCAGCACCGCGATGCCCGTCGCGGCCAATACGTCGCTGGGGTAGTGCAGGCCCAGGACCACCCGCGACAGCGCGACGCCGGCGGTGAACGGCACCAGCAGCGGCGCCAGCCAAGGGTAGTAGGCCAGTGCGACGATGGTGAACGACATCGCATGCAGGGTGTGCCCGGAGGGGAAACTGAATTCGTCCAGAGGTGCCACCCAGGCACGGATGCGCAGGTCGGCCGCATAGGGCCGCGGGCGCCGGGTCCAGCGTTTGAGGCCCTTGTACAGCAGCAGCGCGGCCAGGCCGGTGGCGGCCATGTGCACCGAGGCGCGCAGGCCATCGAAGCCGTCCAGCACCACCAGCGCGCCCATCAGCACATACCAGAACACGCCATCGCCGAGCCGGCTGATGACCGAGAACAGGCGGCGCACGCGGCGGCGCCGGCAGTAGTGGTTGGCCCGTCGGCACAGGCGCGCTTCGCGATCGGCCAGCAGCTCAAGCCGCGTGGTGCGCATGGCCGCTCCTCCGCGACTGCGCCAGTTCGGCGAGCAGGGCATCGAACTCGGCCACCACCTGTTGTGGATGCAGGCGCTTCATCGCGCGCGCGGCGTTGCCGCCCAGTTCGCGGCGTTGCGCGTCATCGGCAGCCAGCTGCACCGCGGCCTCGATGAACTGCTCGTCGCTGTCCACCGCCGCGCCGTTCTCGCCATTGCGCAGGTACTCGCGTGCAGCACCATAGTCGAACGCCACGGTGGCTACACCGCTGGCCATGCTTTCCAGAGTCACGTTGCCGAAGGTCTCGCTGCGGCTGGGGAACAGGAACAGATCGCCGCTGGCGAAGTGCCGGGCCAGCGCATCGCCGCGCTGGATGCCGCAGAAGATGAAGTCGGGATTTTCATGTGCCAGTTTCTCGCGGGCCGGGCCATCACCCACCCACACGAAGCGTGCCTTGGGCCGGATCTGCTGCAACCGGCGGAACGCCTTCACTGCCAGGCCGAGATTCTTTTCAGCGGCAATGCGGCCGACATAGATCGCCACCAGGCCATTGCCATCCACGCCCCATTCCTCGCGCAACGCAGGATCGCGCCGGCCCGGATCGAACTGCTGGCTGTCCACCGCGCGGGCCAGCAGGCGCACACGCTCGAAGCCCTGTTCGCCGAGGAACTGCTGCAGTTCGCGGGTCGGCACCAGGGTGGCGTCCGCCTGGTTGTGGAAACGGCGCATCCAGCGCATGGCGGCGGCCTGCAGCCACGCCACGCCATAGTCGGGCAGGTACTCGTCGAAGCGGGTGTGGAAGCCGCTGGCGACGGGGATGCCGAGGCGGCGTGCGGTGCGCAGAGCGGACCAGCCGAGCGGACCTTCGGTGGCGATGTAGACCGCATCCGGGCGCTGCTTCTGCCAGTGGCGGCCCAGCCGGATCGGCGCCGGCAGGCCGAAACGCAGGCCGGGGTAGCGGGGCAGGGCGGCGCCGGGAACCAGCAGGGTGCCGGGCGCCGAATCCAGCGCTTCGCTGGACTGGCGGGGGCGGACCAGGTCGATCTCGTGCCCGGCTGCGCGCAGACCTTGTTCCAGCCCCTGCACGGTGAGCGCGACGCCGTTCACTTCCGGCGGATAGGTCTCGGTGACGATGGCATAGCGCATGGCGGGCCTCCGGGTTTCCGGCATGCTCGGGCCTGGCGATGTAGCCGACATGACCGCTTTGCGACCATCAGATGACGGCGGCGCCAGTCACCGTATGGAGGCCGGCGCCCACAAAAAAACCACGGCCCCGAAGGGCCGTGGTCATCGTGCTTCACGTCACAGCGCGATGGATCAGAAGCGCTGCTGGTACTTCATGTAGACGAAGCGGCCGATGTCGTAGCCACCGTAGTACGAGAAAGCCGAGTTCGGCTTGGTGTACATGATCGGGCCGGTCTTCTCGAACACGTTGTTGGCACCGACCGAGACGGTGGCATCCCACGGCAGCGAGTAGCGGAACTGCACGTCGTGGAAGGTGACCGAACCACGCTCGTTGTAGTTGCGTGCGCCCTTGTACCACGGGGCATACACGCCCGGATCGGAGCACTCGTCCGGATAGGCACGGATGTCCACGCACTGTTCCTTCACGCCGGAGTAGTAGCGCGCGGTCCAGCTGACGCCGAAGTTGCCCAGGTCCCAGCCCAGCACCAGGTTCGAACGGACGCGGAAGTTGCTGCCGATGCCGTTGGAGACGGTCGGCACCACCGTGCTGTCGTTGGTCGAGCGGAACTCGCTCTTGCTGACATAGGTGGTGGCCCAGCCGGCGTTGAACTTGCCGACGCTGGTGTCCAGGCGGTAGTTCAGGTCCAGGTCGTAGCCCTCGGTTTCCATGAAGCCGGCATTGCGGCTGCCGAACTGCAGGGTATCGACGATGCCGGCGGTCGGGCCGGTCGACTTGTCACGGGTGAAGCGCTGGCAACGTGCGTCGATGCCCTGCTCGTAGCAGTCGATCAGGATCTGGGTCGGGCTGTCGGCAACGATGGTGTTGTCGATGCGGATCTTCCACCAGTCCAGCGAGGCGTTGAAGTTCTTGATGAAGCTCGGGCTCCAGACCAGGCCCAGCGTCTTGCTGGTCGAGGTTTCCGGGGTCAGGGTCGGGTTGGAGCCCGACACGAACGGCACCGGCGTCGCATCGACGGAGGTGGCGACCGGCTGGTTGCCCTGGCGCAGCTGGCGGAAGGTTGCAGCGTTGGCGATGTCACGGGCGCAGCGGGCGCGGACTTCGGCGCTGGTGCGCGAGGAGCCGAACACGGTATCGCACGGGTCGCTGAACTGGGCGAAGGTCTGCGAGCCACCACCGTACAGATCGCTGATGGTCGGGGCGCGGAAGCCTTCGGCCCAGGTACCACGGACCAGCAGCTGGTCGAACGGCTTCCACTTGAAGCCGAACTTGCTGTTGAGCGTGTTGCCGAAGGTGTCGTAGTCGGAGAAGCGGGTGGCACCGTTGAAGGTCAGTTCCTTCGCGCCCGGCAGGTCCGCCAGCACCGGCACGTTGATTTCCAGGTACGCCTCGTTGACCTTGTAGCCGCCACCGGTCGGGCCTGCGGCCAGGTTGGTGGTGGCGCCGGCCTGCGCCAGCGGATCCGGACGGTACTCACCGGTTTCCTTGCGGCTTTCCACACCGAACGCGAAGCCCAGGTCGCCGGCCGGCAGGGTCACGATGGAACCGGCGATGTTGGCGAAGAAGTTCTTGCTGGTGGTCTTGCCGGTGGTGACTTCCGGCGGGAACAGCCAGGCCTGCAGGTCGGCGTTGCCATCGATGCCGTTCGGATCGATCGTGCCGTACGGCACCAGCGGGTTCCACGGCTTGCACACGTCATAGGAGATCGGCGCGGCAGCGGTGCCGCACTGGACCTTGCCGGTGGCCGCATTGTAGAACGACGGGCCGACGCCGCCAGCGACGCGCGCCTTGTGCAGGTTGCCGGTGGCGATGGTTTCCAGCTCGTTGCGGTTGTACTGGTAGCCCGCTTCCCAGTCGAAGAAGCGGCTGCCGATCTCGAACGAACCGTCGAACGAAGCCACCGCGCGGTAGGTCTTCAGCTCGCTGGTGGTCACGCGCGGCACTTCCCAGGTACGGCGGTTCCAGGCCACGGCGGTCGGGGTGGCGTAGCCATGCTGGCGGCCGAACGGATTGAAGTAGCTGTCGATCGACATCGAACCCACGCCAGCGGTGCTGGACTGCAGCGGGTAGCCGGCGATCTGGCGCACGGCCTTGCGCTTGTTGTAGCCCAGCTCGGTGCGGAAGTTGACGTTGTCGGTGATCTTGAAGCGGCCGTCGAAGTACACCGAATCACGCTTGAGCGGGAAGTTCAGGTGCATCTGCTCGTTGGCGTTGCTGACGTCGCCGGTGAACGCCGACGGATCGGTGATGTGGTAGTTGGCCGGGTTGGTCGGGTCGGCACCACGGTTGAGCGAATAGTTGCAGCCGTCCTTCGCGTTGGTGCAGCCCGGGCGACCCTTCAGGCCGGTGAACTGGCCGTACTGGCTGATGGTGGTCCAGTTGGTCAGGTTGTCGGCATGGCGGTCGGTCAGGCCGTAGGCGCTGAAGCCGCGGTCCTTGGCCCACACCGCCTTTTCTTCGGCATGTTCGGCCGCGACGGTCAGCGAGATGCGGTCATTGCTCCAGCCTGCCACCACATCGAAGCGGTCGCGCGCGCCGTCGCCCTGGCTGAACTGGCCGTGGTAGACGTTGGCGGTCACACCGGTGACATTCGAGCGGGTGATGATGTTCACCACGCCAGACATGGCATCGGAACCGTAGATGGCCGACGCGCCATCCTTCAGCACTTCGATGCGCTCCACCGCCGAGACCGGAATCGTGGAGATGTCCTGGTAACCCGAGGTGCTGATGCCCAGGCGCTTGCCGTTGATCAGCACCAGCGTGCGCTGGGTGCCCAGGTTGCGCATGTCGATATACGAACCACCCGCGTTCTCACCGGCGGTCAGCGCGTTGGCGCGGCTGATCGCCGGGCTGCCCATCGCGGTGACGTTCTGCAGGATGTCGGCGACCGAGCTGAAGCCCTGCTGCTCGATGGCCGTACGGGTGATCGCGAACACCGGCTGGGCGGTTTCCACGTCCACCTGGCGGATGCGCGAGCCGGTGATCTCGATACGATCGAGGTTGGTGGGAGTGGCGCTGCTGCCGTCCTGGGCAAACGCGGGCAGGGCGGCCAGCGCTGCGGTGGTAGCCAGGGCGTAGCGGATGGCCTGCCCCAGTGCGGTGGTGCGTGAAGTCATGGCGAGCTCTCTCTCTCAGGTCGTGCACAAGACGCCAAAGTGGGCGTCGAAGGAGCCAGCAGGGTCGATGACCGAGCCGGTGACCCGATAGTAGTCTCGTTAGTTAATGCTCTGTAAAGGGTTCGTATCAATTTATGTCGTGGGTCGGCGCGAACCTTCACGAAACGTGAACAAAAGCAGGCGCTTACGTGATGGTCGCGACTCCCCGTACCGCGCCGTTGTGTTGCGAAGCAGCACAAAAAACCGCCAGACTGCGCAAAGCAGAGGTGCGAAGTGCGTCACTCCTGCTGACCTGTGGACAACAGGGGACAGCGTATTCAGGCCACGAACGGTCGGAACTGGATGCCCAGCCCGGCGATCCCGTCGGTCTCGCCGATCAGGTCTGCGCGCAGCAGCGGACGGGCATCGATGAAGGCCTGCGGCACGATCAGCGACAGCCGGTTGTCGTCGGCGGTCAGTTCCAGCGCGGGCAGCGGGTCGTCCTCATGCGCGCGGTTGAGCAGCACCGCCAGGCGCAGCAGGGCCGCCAGCCGGCGTGCGGTCAGCAGCAGGCGTTCGGGCAGGGCGTCGAAAGCGGTCTTGGTCACGCTGCGGCGGTGGCTGCGCACCAGTGCCGCCAGCATCTGCTGCTCCTGGCGCGAGAAGCCGGCGATATCGGAGTGTTCCAGCACATAGCTGCCATGCACGTGGTAGCCGCTGTGCGCGATCATCAGGCCCAGCTCGTGCAGGCGCGCGGCCCAGCCGAGCATGCGCGCATCGTCGGCATCGAGCCTCCAGCGTTCCTGCACCTGCTCCAGCAGTGACAGGGCGGTGTCCTGCACGCGGTCGGCCTGCACCGTATCGATGCCATAGCGCTGGCTGAGCGCAGCCACCGATTCATCACGCAGGTCGTTCTCGCCGGCGCGGCCGACGATGTCATACAGGATGCCTTCGCGCATCGCCGCCTTGCTGACCAGCAGCTTCTGCAGGCCCAGCGCCTGGAACGCCGCTTCCAGCACAAGGATGCCGCCGGCGATGATCGGGCGGCGGTCGCTGGACAGGCCCGGCAACTGGATGTCGTCGATCTTCTTGGCCTTCAGCAGTTCATCGCGCAGCTGCGGCAGGGCCTCGGCGGTGATCGCGCCCTTGCTCAGCTTCATCGTCGCGCAGATCTCGCTGATCGCCTTGTGCGTGCCCGAAGACCCCAGCGCTTCCTGCCAGCCCAGCGCGCGGTACTTGCTGGCGAAGGGCTGGAACTCGCGGCCGATCTCGGCCAGCGCGTCCTTCCAGCGCTTCTTGCTCAGCTTGCCGCCGGGGAAGAAGCGCCGGGTGCTGGCGATGCAACCGGCCTGCAGGCTTTCGCGCTCCAGGGTCTGCATGCCCATGCCGATGATGAATTCAGTGGAGCCGCCACCGATGTCGATCACCAGCCGGCGCTGGCCGGGCTTGGGCGGTTGCGCGTGGGCCACGCCCAGGTAGATCAGGCGCGCTTCTTCGCGGCCGCTGACCACTTCGATGGCATGCCCCAGTGCGGTTTCGGCCGGGACCAGGAACGACTGCGGCGAGCGCAGCTGGCGCACGGTGTTGGTGGCCAGGGCGCGCACCCGGTGCGGCGGTACATTGCGGATGCGCTGGCCGAAGCGGGCCAGGCATTCCAGTGCGCGCTGGCGGGCTGCGGCGGAGAGTCCACCCTTGCCATCCAGCCCATCGGCCATGCGCACGGTCTCGCGCAGGCGGTCGATCACCCGCAGCTGGCCTAGCGTGTAGCGCGCGATGACCATGTGGAAACTGTTGGAGCCAAGGTCAATGGCGGCCAGCAGGTCGCCATCCTGCAATGCGGGCGGAGTCGTGGTGGTATGCGGCATGGACGAATGTTAGCCGAAGGGGCGGTGTGCTCGTCACCGCGCGGCCTTCACATTTTGTAGGAGGGAGTGCGGCAGGGCTGCGCCCTGCATCCGCAGAGGCCAGAGCAACGGCAACGGCAACAGCAACAGCGGGCTATCCGTGGGATGGCGGGGTGGGTCCGGTTGCGGGGGACGGCGCAAGTACGTCCATGTAGCCTCGGTCGCGCCATCCATGGCGCTCACGCCCCCGCAACCGGACCCGCCCCGCCTTCGACAGTTCTTTGCGATCTGATGGTGGGTGCCTACCGCTCCTGGTAGGTGTCGACCTTGGTCGACACACCGGGTTACAGACCCTGCATCAACGCCATCTGTGCCGAATGCGGTGCCTCGTCGTGCGCCGGCGCACGCTTGTGGTAGACGCCGTCGGCGTCCAGTTCCCAGGCGTTGAGGTTGTCGTCCAGGTAGTTCTGCAGGACCTCGCGGTACACACGCTTGGCCAGTTCCGGGTCGAGGATCGGGAAGCAGGTCTCGACCCGGCGCAGCAGGTTGCGTTCCAGCCAGTCTGCACTGGCGCAGTACATTTCCGGTGCGCCGTCGTTGCCGAACCAGTAGACGCGGCTGTGTTCCAGGAAGCGGCCGACGATCGAGCGCACGCGGATGTTGTCCGACACGCCCGGCACGCCCGGGCGCAGGGTGCAGGCGCCACGGATGATCAGGTCGATCTGCACGCCGGCCTGCGAGGCGGCGTACAGCGCGCGCACCACCTGCGGTTCGTTCAACGCGTTCATCTTGGCGATGATCCGCGCCGGTCGGCCGGCGGCGGCGATGCGCGTCTCGCGCTCGATGCGGCCGAGGATGCCGGTGTGCAGGGTGAAGGGCGACTGCAGCAGGCGCTTGAGCTTCATCTTCGAGGCCAGCCCGGACAGCTGCTGGAACAGCAGGTGCACGTCGTTGCCGATGTCAGCATCGGCGGTGATCAGGCTGATGTCGGTGTACGCACGGGCGGTGCCGCTGTGGTAGTTGCCGGTGCCCAGGTGCACGTAGCGGCGCAGCTTGCGGCCCTCGCGGCGCACGATCAGCAGCATCTTGGCGTGGGTCTTGTAGCCGACCACGCCGTACACCACCTGCACGCCGGCCTCCTGCAGGCGATCGGCCAGGCCGAGGTTGGCTTCTTCGTCGAAGCGCGCGCGCAGTTCGACCACCACGGTCACGTCCTTGCCGTTGCGCGCGGCCTGGATCAGTGCGTCGACGATCAGCGAATCCTTGCCGGTGCGGTACAGGGTCTGCTTGATCGCCAATACGTTGGGGTCGATCGCCGCCTGCCGGATCAGGTCCAGCACCGCGGTGAAGGCATCGAACGGGTGGTGCAGCAGCAGGTCCTGGCGCGCCGTGGTCTCGAAGATGCCGTCACTGTCGCGCAGCGTGCGCGGGGTCATCGGCGGGTACTTCAGGTCCGGCTGCGCGATCAGGTCGTACAGCTGGATGATGCGGTTGAGGTTGACCGGGCCATCGATTCGGTACACCGCGTTCTCGGTCAGGCCGAAATTCTGCAGCAGGGTGCGCACGATCTCGCGCGGCATGTCGTGGGCGATCTCCAGCCGCACCGCCGGCCGGTAGCCGCGATCGACCAGCTCGTCACGCAGTGCCAGCGCCAGGTTCTCCACTTCCTCCTCATCCACCACCAGTTCGGAGTTGCGTGTGACGCGGAACTGGTAGGCGCCCTGGACTTCCATGCCCGGGAACAGCTCATCGACGAAGGTCGACAGCACCGAGGACAGGAACACGAAGTTCTGCGGCCCGCCGAGCTTTTCCGGCAGCTGGATGATGCGCGGCAGCGATCGCGGTGCACGCACGATGGCCAGGTGGCCGGCGCGGCCGAACGCGTCGGTGCCCTTCAGCACCACCACGATGTTCAGCGACTTGTTGAGGATCTTCGGGAACGGGTGCACCGGGTCCAGGCCCAGCGGCGACAGCACCGGCATGATCTCGTTGCGGAAGTACGCACGCAGCCAGCGCTTCTGGCGGTCGGTCCAGGAATGGCGGCCGAGCACGCCGATGCCGGCGTCCATCAGCGCCGGGCGCAGCGTCTCGTTCCAGCAGCGGTACTGCTGGTCCACCAGTTCCGCAGCGCGGTCATGGATGGCGTTGAGGATGGTCTGCGGGCTCATTCCGTCCGGGGCCGGCGGCAGGCCGAATTCCTGCGCGTGGCGCACGGCGGCGGCGCGGATCTCGAAGAACTCGTCGAGGTTGGTGCAGGAGATGCACATGAAGCGCAGGCGTTCCAGCAGCGGCACCTGCGGGTCCATCGCCTGCGCCAGCACGCGGAAGTTGAAATCCAGCTGCGACAGCTCGCGGTTGATGTACAGCGCCGGGTCGCGCAACGGATCGTTGTCCGGGCTCACGGGGAGGGGGAGGGATCCGAGGCTGCTCATGGCGTCATTCTTCGATGGAGGTCAGGGGGGCAGACTCGCGCGGGCGCACGTGGTCGGCATCGAAATGGCAGGAGAACACCGAGCCCTTGCCGACTTCGCTTTCAATCTCCAGCCGTGCGTGGTGCAGGCCGAGGATGTGCTTGACGATGGACAGGCCCAGCCCGGTGCCGCCGCTCTCGCGTGAGCGGCTGCTGGACACACGGTAGAAACGTTCGGTCAGGCGCGGCAGGTGGGTGGCCGGGATGCCATAGCCGGAATCGCGCACCGCCAGCACCGCGCCGTCGCCTTCGCGGCGGAACTCCACCGCGATGCGGCCGCCGGCCGGGGTGTAGCGCACCGCATTGGTGACCAGGTTGGAGAAGGCGCTGTGCAGTTCCTTGGTCGAACCCTGCAGGTCGACACCGGCGAGGTCGTCGATGCTGATCTGGTGGCGGCCCTGGCTGTGCGCCTCGGCCTCGCGGCGCAGCGTCGCCAGCATCGGCTGCATGGCCACGGTCTCTTCCTCGCTGTGTTCCTGCGATTCGAGGCGCGACAGCGTCAGCAGGTCTTCCACCAGCTGGGCCATGCGCTGGCTCTGCTTGCGCATTTCTTCCAGCATCGGTCCGGTTCCCGGGAAATCCTCCGGGTCCATCATGTCCAGGTAACCGTGCACCACGGTGAGCGGCGTGCGCAGTTCGTGTGAAACGTTGGCGACGAAGTCGCGGCGCACCTGTTCCAGGCGCAGCAGTTTGCTGACGTCGCGGGCGATCAGCAGCCAGTAATCCGACGAATAGGGAATCAGGCGCAGGTTCAGGCGGATCGCCGGGTCGACCGGCGAAGGCACGTCCAGGATCGGTTCGGCGTTGCGGCCCCCGGCCAGCCAGTGGGCCAGCGGCATCGGCTGCAGGCGTTCGACCAGGGCTTCGCCGAGGTCGCCGGGATGGTGCAGGCCGAGCAGGGCGGTGGCCGCTTCGTTGAACCACTGCACGCGCTGGCTGTTGCGGTCCAGCACCACCACCGCGTCGGGCAGCGCGGCCGCCGCAGCGCGGTAGCTGCGCAGCATGTCCAGCAGGCGGCGCTTGCGCACGCGCATTTCCACCTGGTTGCGATACAGCAGGCGGTCCAGTTCGTTCCAGACGCCGGTGCCTTCTTCGGCGGTGTCCCAGCGCTGGCGCGCGGTCAGCCGGCGCAGCACGCTGCGCAGTCGCCAGTAATGCCAGGCCAGGGTGGCCAGCGCGCCCAGTGCGATGCACAACCACAGGTGGCCCGTGAACCACCCCACCAGTCCGGCGAACAGCAGTACCGCGGCAACGGTGGCCAGGGTCTTCAACCAGGCAGAGCGGATGTGGCGGGGCATTGCGATCTCGTCGTTGAGGTGCGGCGGTTCACTGGGGTGAACCGAGGGTTATAGCAGAGTTGCCGGCACCGGCACCCGCAGGTGCGCGGTGCCGGCACGACGAGACTCAGGTGGCAGTGGAGAAGCGGTAGCCGGCGCCGCGCACGGTCTGCACCATGTTCTCGGCGTTGAACGGCTCCAGCGTCTTGCGCAGGCGGCGGATATGCACGTCGATGGTGCGCTCCTCCACGTACACGCTGCCGCCCCACACATGGTCCAGCAGCTGGGCACGGGTATAGACGCGCTCCGGGTGGGTCATGAAGAAGTGCAGCAGGCGGTATTCGGTCGGGCCGATCGGCACCGGCTGGTCGTTGGCGAACACGCGATGGGCGGCGCCGTCGATGCGGATCGGGCCAACGGCCACGCTGCCGTCCTCGTCGTCTTCGCGGGCACGGCGCATGACCGCACGGATGCGGGCCAGCAGTTCGCGCGCCGAGAACGGCTTGACCACATAGTCATCGACACCGGCTTCGAGGCCACCGACGCGATCGTTCTCTTCGCCGCGGGCGGTCAGCATGATGATCGGCACTTCGCGGGTCAGCGTTTCCTTGCGCCAGCGGCGGGCCAGGTCCAGGCCGCTGGTGCCGGGCAGCATCCAGTCCAGCAGGATCAGGTCCGGAACGCGGTCGGCGATCGCGGTCTGGGCCTCCCGGGCATCGCCGGCGTGGACCGGTTCGTAATCGCCCTTGCGAAGGGCGAAGGCGACCATTTCACGGATCGCGGGCTCGTCATCGACGATCAGGATGCGTTTCTGCACGAGGACACCGTAGGGCTCGGTTACTGGAGTGGTGCCAGTAGACTACGGTTTGATGACATGTTTGTGACTACCCGGCCGGAACCGGCCTGGATTGCCATCGGCCGGTCATGCAGCGCTCAGCGGCGGTCCAGGTCCGGGTCCTGCACGCCCTGGCGGCGCAGCTCCAGCACGGTCGGGGTGATCGATTCGATGCGGGCGTCGACCCGCGCGCGGCCAATGTAATCCAGCGCCGGATTGCGCTTGAGCGCCTGCAGCTGCATCAGCGCCTGTTCCGGCCGCCCGCTGAGGAAGGCCGCCTCGGCGTAGGCCTCGCTGGCACGCACGCTGTCGCCGGCCAGCTCGCTGGCGCGGGCAAAGCGCTGCTGGAAGACCGGATCGTTACCGCTTTGCGACAACAGGGGGCGCAGCATCGCCTGCGCGCGCTGGCCGGCCTCGCGGTTGCCCTGTTCGTTCAGGATCTCGGCATAGGTCAGTGCCACCGGGCGGCTGTTGGGGTGTTCGCGCAGCAGCTGCTCGAAGCGGCTGTTGGCCTGGGCGGCCTGGCCTGCCCGCGACTCCGCTTCGCCCAGGCCCAGCGCCACCCACAGGTTGCCGGGATGGGTCTGCAGCAGGCCGGCCAGGGTCTGCCGGGCCTGGCCGGCGCCCGCGCGGCCACCGCGCATGACGGCCAGCGCCTGGCCATAACGCTGCGCATCGTTGAGGCCGTCCTTCTGCCGCTTGGCCAGGTCGGCATACTCGCGTTCCAGCTCGGGGGTGGAATCCGCGCTGAGCACGCGCAGGCGCTCACGCGCCCAGTCGAAGTCGCCGCTGGCGCCACGGTTGAGCTGGCCGATCGGCAGGCGCAGCACACTACTGGGCAGCAGCGGGTTGTTGCCGCGCAGCAGCGGCTCGCCGAGGCTGGGATCGGCCGGGTCCACCCGCTCCTTGCGCTCGCCGGTGGGGGTGCTGGTGGTCAGCAGCACCGTATCCTTCTTCATCTGCTCGGCGCGGGCCTTGGCTTCGCTGATGCGGGTGATGTTGACCGGGTGGGTGCGCAGGAATTCGGGCACGCTGTAGCCCCCCTCGTTGCCACGCATGGCCGCCGACATCCGTTCGAAGAAGCCGGCCATGGCATCCACGTCGTAGCCGCTGCGCGACAGGGTGCGGATGCCAAGGCGATCGGCCTCGGACTCGTTGGACCGGGTGTAGTTGATCTGCCGTTGCTGCATCAGGCCCATGCCCGAGCTGATCGCGGCCATCGTCGCGTTGCCGGACGACGTGCTGTTGCTGGCCTGGGCGGCCACCACCGCCGCCAGCATGCCCAGCAGGATCGGGATCTGGTCGCGCTGTGCGCGTTCGACACCGCGCAGCACATGCTGCTGGGTGACGTGGGCGATTTCGTGGGACAGCACCGCAGCGACCTCGTCCTCGCGCTCGGCGGTCAGCACCAGGCCGGCGTTGACCCCGATGTAGCCGCCCAGCGTGGCGAAGGCGTTGATCTGGCGGTCGTTCATCACGAAGAAGGTGTATGGCTGCCGCGGCTGGTCACTGTTGGAGCCGAGCCGGGTGCCCATGGTCTGCAGCCAGTCGTTGACCAGCGGATCCTCCAGCAGGTAGCCGTAGTTGCGCAGCTCACGCAGCATCATCGCGCCGTACTCGGCCTGGCGGGCCGGGGTCAGCAGCTCGCCGGCCGAGGAGCCGATGTCGGGCAGCTTCTCCTGGGCCTGGGCCAGCGGCATGGCCAGGGCCAGGGTGACGGCGGTAGTCAGCAGCAGGGCTCGCAAGCAGAAGGTCCTCGGGCGGGGCGCGCCAAGCGTGGCAGGGCAGGGGGCAACCATTCGTTAATCCACAGTGTTGCGGCCGTGGCGTGGAAATTCCAGCGCACCGGTACCATATGTAGACCGTCGATCCATCGTGGAGTTTCCCGTGACAGCCCAGACCGCCGGCGGTGCCCCCGCCATCACCATCTATTCCACCGCCGTCTGCCCGTACTGCGTGGCCGCCAAGAACTTCCTGAAGAGCAAGGGCCAGCAGTGGACCGAGGTCCGCATCGACCTGGACCCGGCCGAGCGCGAGAAGATGATGGCGCTGACCCGCCGCACCAGCGTGCCGCAGATCTTCGTCGGCGACGTCCATGTCGGCGGCTACGACGACATGATGGCCCTGCACCGTGAAGGCAAGCTCGAGCCGCTGCTGGCCGGGCAGGGCCAGGCATGAGCGCGGCCGACGACGGCAGCAAGGACCGCATCGCCGAGTTCACCGAGTTCCGCAAGCGCATGAACGAGCGGATCCTGGGTGAGCCGAACCAGGTGGTGCGCCGCTTCTTCGCGCTGGACACGCAGACCTACCAGGCCGGCGCGCTGGACGTGAAGACCAAGGAACTGCTGGGCCTGGTGGCCTCGATGGTGCTGCGCTGCGACGACTGCATCAGCTACCACGTGGCCCAGTGCAAGGACGCCGGCGTGACCCGCGAGGAGTTCTTCGAGACCTTCTCGGTTGGCCTGGTGGTGGGCGGTTCCATCGTGATCCCGCACCTGCGCCGCGCGGTCGACTTCCTCGACCAGCTTGAAGGCGGCGCCGCCGCCCCGGAAGCGCACGCGCATTGAGGGTAGTGCCGGCCGCTGGCCGGCATCCCCTGAACCCGACATGGCCGAGGTTGCCGGCCAGCGGCCGGCACTACCGCGCCCGCGAGGGGCTTTCCCCGCAATCCAACAGCCCAGGAGCCCCCTTGTTGTCTGCCGGGGCCGGGAAGCGGGCCCGCGCGGCCCTTCGGGTAGTGCCGTGGCTTTCCCCGGGATCCATCCATCAACCCAGGAGCCCCCTTGTTGTTCAAGGGGGCGCGCCGACAGGCGCGGGGATAAGGTGGGATGCGCGGGCAATTCTGCCTGGGCCGGGTACTGGGACCATGGTCTATTTGGGACCTCGGCCCCGGCTCAGGCATAATTGCCGGTGAAACTTCCTTTGCGCCGGCGTTTCCGGGCACGTCCGGACGGCGTTTTTCCCCCTGTTCGGAACATCGATCAATGACGCAGAAAATTACGGTCATCCGCGGCGACGGCATTGGCCCGGAAATCATGGACGCCACCCTGTTCGTGCTCGACCAGCTCAAGACTGGCCTGGAGTACGAAGACGCCGACGCCGGCCTGGTGGCCCTGGAAAAGCACGGCGACCTGATGCCGGCGGTGACCCTGGAATCGATCGCGCGCAACAAGGTCGCGCTGAAGAGCCCGCTGACCACCCCGGTCGGTGGTGGCTTCACCTCGATCAACGTCAGCCTGCGCCGTCACTTCGACCTGTACGCCAACGTGCGTCCGGCCCACACCTTCCCGAACACCAAGTCGCGTTTCGACAACGTCGACCTGATCACCGTTCGTGAGAACACCGAAGGTGCCTACCTGGCCGAAGGCCAGGAAGTGTCGGCCGACGGCGAGACCGCCTTCTCCGGCACCCGCATCACCCGCAAGGGCTCCGAGCGCATCGTGCGCTACGCCTTCGAGCTGGCCAAGAGCACCGGTCGCAAGAAGGTCACCGCCGTGCACAAGGCCAACATCATCAAGTCGACCTCGGGCCTGTTCCTGAACGTCGCCCGTGAAGTCGCCGCACAGTACCCGGAGATCGAGTTCCAGGAAATGATCGTCGACAACTGCTGCATGCAGCTGGTGATGCGTCCGGAGCAGTTCGATGTGATCGTCACCACCAACCTGTTCGGTGACATCATCTCCGACCTGTGCGCGGGTCTGGTCGGCGGCCTGGGCCTGGCCCCGGGGGCCAACATCGGCAAGGACGCGGCGATCTTCGAAGCCGTGCACGGCACCGCGCCGGACATCGCCGGCCAGGGCAAGGCCAATCCGTGCGCGCTGCTGCTGGCAGCCGCGCAGATGCTGGACCATGTCGGCCAGCCGGAAAACGCCGAGCGCCTGCGCAAGGCCATCGTGGCGACCATGGAAGCCAAGGACTCGCTGACCGGCGACCTGGGCGGCACCGGCACCACCATGAGCTTTGCCCAGGCCATCGCCAGCCGCCTGTAAGCGGCCGGCCGACCTCGGTTGGATCCACAGCGGGGCGCCTTCGGGCGCCCCGTTGCGTTGTGGACTGGCTCGTTGGATCCACGCCATGCGTGGATGGCCGGCGTTGGTACGCAGTCACCCATGGGCTGGCTCTACAGGGGGTTGTCTGTGCGCATATCGCACAGATCATGTGCGGCTTGGCGGCTGGTTCGTGCGCCATCCGCTCCGCATCATGTGCCCACTTTCCACCGCACAGGAGCTTGAACATGAACCTCACCGCCTTTGGTCTGGCCAGCCTGATCGGTATGGCCACCGCTACCTCCGTTGCCGCTGCCGAGCCGGCCCATCCCACCATCCGCCACATGGCCGGCGCGCCGGTCGCGACCTCGCTGGATGCGGCGAAGACCGCCGTACTGGTGATCGACTTCCAGAATGAGTACTTCGATGCCAAGGCCGCACCGGGCTTTGCCGGTGGCCGCATGGTCATTCCCGATGGCGTGGCCGCGCTGCGGCAGGCCAAGCGGGTGGTCGAATTTGCCGACGCCCACGGCATCCGCGTGATCCATGTGCAGCACGTGCTGCCGGCCGGCGCACCCCTGTTCGCGCAGGGCAGCGTCAATGCTGCCTTCCATCGCGACCTGCAGCCGCGCCAGGGCGAGACCGTGGTGCAGAAGGACAACGTCAGTGTGTTCGCCGGCGCGTCCGCCGCCGCGCTCGACCAGGTGCTGAAGAGCGCCGGCATCGACACCCTGATCGTCACCGGCCTGCAGACCCATGCCTGCGTGGCCGGTGCTGCGCGCGATGCGGCGGCCGCGCCACGTGGCTACCGGGTGATCGTCTCGTCCGATGCCAGCGCCAGCCGTGACCTGGACCTGGCCGGCGGCCAGCGCATCGGCCATCGCGCGCTGCATGAAGCTTCTCTGGCCCAGATCGAGGACACCTTCGGCGATGTCATGACGACTGACGCGATCCTGGCACTGCCGGTGCGCAAGGCTGGCGACGGCGCTTGATAAGCTGGCGGGGCCCGCATGCCGCGGGCCCCGCCACCTGGAGCTGCCCGCCGATGGATCACTTCGCCGCCCTGCGTGCGCTGCGCGCCATCGTCGACGCCGGCAGCTTTACTGCGGCCGCCGAACGCCTGGGGACCACCCATTCGGCGATGTCGCGGCAACTGCGGCAGTTGGAAGAACACCTGCAGGTGCGCCTGCTCGATCGCAACAGCCGTCGGCTGTCGTTGACCGAGGCCGGGCGCGATTACTACCGTGAGGCGGCGACGCTGCTGGACCGCCTGCAGGAAGCCGACGACCGTGCCCGTGCCGGGCAGGCGCAACCCAGTGGCAGCGTACGTATCAGCGTGCCGCAGGTGGTGGCCAGCCAGGAGCTGCCGCACTGGCTGCCGTCGTTCCTGCAGCGTTATCCGCAGGTTACGCTGGACCTGTCGGCAGATGATCAGCTGGTCGATGTAGTGGGCGGTGGTTTCGACCTGGCCCTGCGCATCGCGGCTTCATTGCCGGACAGCCAGCTGGTCGCGCGCGAACTGGCCAGCTGCCCGCGCATCCTGGTCGCCGCACCGGCCTACCTGGCGCGCCACGGCCTGCCGCGGCAGGCAGCGGACCTGGCACAGCACACGCTGCTGGGTTTCAGTCCCACGCCGTCAATGCCGCCCTGGCAGTTGCAGGGGCCGCGCGGCGCAACCGCGAGCGTCGAAGCCGGGCAGCGCCTGCGCGTGGATGCCACGCCCGCACTGTACGCTGCCGCGCTGGCCGGCATGGGCATCAGCCTGTTCACCGCGCTGACCGTGCAGGAGGATCTGCGCGCCGGTCGTTTGATCCGCGTACTGCCGGCCTGGCATGCCGGCCAGCGGTGCTACTTCGCGCTGTATCCGCATGCGCGTGCGCTGGCGCCCAAGGTGCGTGCGCTGGTCGAGCATCTCGCGGCGCACTACGCTGCACAGGTGAGCGCGGCAGGGTAGTCGCGCGGTTGCAACCGAGGTGGTGATGGAGTCGGTGTATCTGCTGGTCGCGCTCGGCGCGATCGTCGCCGGATTCGTGCAGGGCCTGTCCGGTTTCGCCTTCGGGATGGTAGCGATGTCGTTCTGGGCGTGGGGGCTGGAGCCGCGCCTGGCCGCTACGCTGTCGGTGTTCGGCGCGCTGGTTGGTCAGCTGGTGGCAGTGTTCACCGTGCGCCGCGGGTTCAATCTGCGCCTGCTGCTGCCGTTCGTGCTGGGTGGGCTGGCGGGCATCCCGCTGGGCGTGATGGTGTTGCCGCAACTGGACATGGACTGGTTCAAGGCGCTGCTGGGCGGCTTCCTTGCGCTGTGGTGCCCGGTGATGCTGATGGCGCGATCATTGCCGCCGATCCGCGTGGGCGGTCGTATCGGTGACGCGATCGCCGGCATGGCAGGTGGCGTGCTCAGCGGCATCGGTGGTTTCGCTGGACCGGTGCCGACGCTGTGGAGCACGCTGCGTGGCTTCGGCAAGGACGAGCAGCGCGCGGTCATCCAGAACTTCAATCTGGCGATGCTGGCAGTGACCATGGCCACCTATGTCGGCAGCGGCCTGGTGAGCCGGCAGATGCTGTCGTACTTCGCCATCGTGGCACCGGCGATGCTGGTGCCGACCCTGCTGGGTGCGCGCGTCTACATCGGCATCAGCGAGGCGCGCTTCCGGCAGATCGTTCTGAGCCTGTTGACCGCCTCGGGCATCGCACTGCTGGCGTCGTCGCTGCCGGTGCTGCTCGCGCGACCGTAACCAGTTGAACTTCAGGCCGGGCGGAACATGCGGAAGCGCTGTTCGGCGCCGATGCGGAAGTAGTCGGCGGGCCCGCCACCGCGCAGGATCGGGGCCGCCGCCGCGGTGTCGTAGATGCCATCGACCAGCAGCCGTGCATCGATATGCACCGCCACCACTTCGCCCAGCACCAGCCAACCGCTGGTGTCCTGGCCGGCGGCATCGCGCAGGCGCACGATCTGGGTGCAGCGGCATTCCATGCTCACCGGGCTCTGTGCAACACGTGGGGGTGCGACCTGCGTGGATGCCAGCGGCGTCAGGCCGGCGAGGGCGAACTCGTCGACATCTGGTGCGACCGCGCGGCAGCTTTCGTTCATGGCCACGGCCAGGTCGAACGTGGCCAGGTTCCAGACGAACTCGCCGGTGGCTTCGATGTTGCGCAGCGAGTCTTTGCGGCCCTGGCTGGAGAAACCGATGATCGGCGGGGTGTAGTTGAAGGCGTTGAAGAAGCTGTAGGGCGCCAGGTTCAACATGCCTTGCGCGTCGCAGCTGGAAATCCAGCCGATCGGGCGCGGGCCGATGATGGCGTTGAACGGGTCATGCGGCAGGCGGTGGCCTTCAGCCGGGCGGTAGCTGTGGAAGGTGTCGGTCATGGGGGCGTGTTCCGTAGCGTCGAGCGTGCTCGACTCTACCGCCTGAAACAGTCGAGCAGGCGCGGCCCACAAAAAAAGCCGCGACCCTTGCGGATCGCGGCTTGTCGTTTTCGGCGTGGCTGGACTCAGCGCTGCTGGATCTTCGACAGCAGGCGCAGGAATTCCACGTACAGCCAGACCAGGGTCACCATCAGGCCGAATGCGCCATACCACTCCATGTACTTCGGCGCGCGCTGGGCCACGCCGGTTTCAATGAAGTCGAAGTCCAGCACCAGGTTCAGCGCGGCCACGACCACCACGAACAGGCTGAAGGCGATGCCCAGCCAGCTGGAGTCATGGATCACCGGCACATTGATGTTGAAGAAGCCCAGCACGAACGAGGCCAGGTAGAGCAGGGCGATGCCGCCGGTGGCAGCGACCACGCCCATCTTGAAGTTCTCGGTGGCCTTGATCACGCCGCTGCGGTATGCGAACAGCAGTGCGGCCAGGGTGCCGAAGGTCAGCAGCACGGCCTGGAACACGATGCCCGGGTACTTCATGTTGAACAGGGCCGACACGGCGCCCAGGAACAGGCCTTCGACCAGCGCGTACATCGGCGCGGTGACCGGCGACCATTCCTTCTTGAAGATGGTGATCAGCGCCAGCACCAGGCCGCCGATCGCGCCACCGATGGCGTACAGGCTCGCGCTGCCGGAAATCTGGCCGTACTCGTCAACCGACTGGCTCCAGGCGAATGCCGCGGTCAGCACGGTCAACAGCAGCAGGATGCCGGTCTTGTTGGCGGTGCCGTTGAGGGTCATCACCTGGTCGGGGCTGGTCACCACCGAACCGCTGGCGAGGTCGAGGAAGGTCGACTCGGAAAGAGCCGGGTTGCCGCTGCGCATGCGTGTTCTCCGTGCGAATGAGGGTCGGGACGGCCATCCGGCCGATGACCGCGAGCATAGCGGATGACCACGCACGGCGCTGTGGCAGACTTCAGGTTGTAGCCGCCCGCGTTGACAGTTCGCGATGTGCTTGGCGACAATGAACGACTCCCCGGGCCTGGCCCGAGGGGATTGCAAGACCGGGGTATAGCGCAGTCTGGTAGCGCGCCTGCTTTGGGAGCAGGATGTCGGGGGTTCGAATCCCTCTACCCCGACCAATCCCACGTCACGTCGGATTGGACACCGTTCCGGTTCGGGCGCCCGTAGCTCAACTGGATAGAGCACCGGCCTTCTAAGCCGGCGGTTACAGGTTCGATTCCTGTCGGGCGCGCCATCGGCGAGACAGCGGGGTCGCATCGGCGGATGTGAAGAAGTGCTTGCAAAAGCGTAAAGACTCCACCAGAATATCGGACTCGCTTCGGCGGACCGGAACTTCGGTGACAGTCTCCAGGCAAAGGTTTGAGGTTCCATCGCCAGCGGCATCGGCGGGGAACGAAAGTTTCAGTGGTGGCTGTAGCTCAGTTGGTTAGAGTACCGGATTGTGATTCCGGTGGTCGGGGGTTCGAATCCCCTCAGCCACCCCACTGATTCAACCGCATCGGCGCAGCCGAAACGGTATTGCAATAAACAGAAAGCACGCTACAATGTGCGTCTGAGTTTCACGGGCCGTTAGCTCAGTTGGTAGAGCAGTTGACTCTTAATCAATAGGTCCAAGGTTCGAATCCTTGACGGCCCACCAAGACGGAAGCCACCTGGTACGCCAGGTGGCTTTTTTCTTATAAGTGTGACCCTTTCGTTTCGATGGGTCACACGTTGCAGGGCCCCGCCTGGTGTGGATCTGCAACGCAGCGGGATCGCAGTACTGGTTTCAACGATGTTGAAGAAAGTGCTTGCACCCACCGAGCGGATCGGGTAATAATTCGCGCCCCGATTTCGGGCTGTTAGCTCAGTTGGTAGAGCAGTTGACTCTTAATCAATAGGTCCAAGGTTCGAATCCTTGACAGCCCACCAGACGAAAGCCACTTGGTTCGCCAAGTGGCTTTTTTCTTGTCTGCGCGCCGGGTTGAGCGTGCGGATGTCAGTGCGCTGGCTGGCGTGGAGCCTCCTTGAGTCAAGGGGGTGCGGCGAAGCCGCGGGGATGTGGGGGCTGATGAAGTGGGGTCCGCGCTTTGCCGCGCAAAGCGTGGGGCTGCGGCGCGAATGCGCGGCAGCTTCCCACTTGGTTCGCCAAGTGGCTTTTTTCTTGTCTGCGCGCCGGGTTGAGCGTCATCCACGCATGGCGTGGATCTACTGAAGCGGTGCTGAAATCAGGGGCATACGCGTCATCAGTGTTTTCAATGCTGTGCGCTGCTTCTCACCGCATCGCGTCCTGCATCGCACCCAATGGATCTTCCGCGCCGATGGCGCATGCACGAAGGAAGATGTTGATGGCTGAGATCACTCGATTGCACCGCACGCTGTGGGTTCCCTTCGCGTTGATGGCACTGGCGGCCTGCACGCCGGGCAATGATCCCGCGCAGACCGTCGAGCGCGATGCGAGCGCGGAGAGCATTCCGGCGCGCCCGGTCGGTGACGCCATGCAGATGCAGCCGGCCCAGCCTGCGGAAGGGGAGGTCCTGCCCGACGCGGTGGACATGCAGCGCAATGCGGACGGTTCGGTGGATGTGCGCAAGGCTGCGCCGGAGTCGGTGGCCCTGCGTCGTACCGACGATGGGGGCGTGGAGGTCCGGAAGGTGGATGCGACCGTCGACCCTGGCACAGGCGCGGCGCCGGCCCGCGCTGTGCCGCAGCAGTAGGCTGCAACCGCCCCGGCGGGTCGCGCGCCCGCCGGGGTGGCTGCGATGCAGCGATGGCGCGGAGCTTAGTGGATTCAGCTTTGTGCAGGCCTTCCGATTCCAGTCGCCGCCTGCGACAATGAAAGCCTGTGCCGGCCACGCGAAAGTGGCGGAATTGGTAGACGCCCTGGATTTAGGTTCCAGTGCCGCAAGGCGTGGGGGTTCGAGTCCCCCCTTTCGCACCAGTGCCGGCCTGTCCCCGCCCTGATCGGGCCATCGGCGCCCCCTTGACCGGCACGCGCTGGCAGTGCAGGCCGAATTGGGCGAAACTAAAGGGCTGCGGCAAGCAGGCGCGTCCCAGACGTCGTGTCCTTACAACCGTTTCATCCCAATCATCGAGCCGGGGGCCTGGGCCACCGGTGGCAGGAGTTAACATGCAAGCTTCGATCGAATCCACCGGCAACCTGGAACGCCGCCTGAGCTTCTCGCTGCCGGAAGAGCGTCTGCAGAGCCACATCGTCGGCCGCCTGGGCGAAATCGCCCGCACCACCCGCATCAAGGGTTTCCGTCCGGGCAAGGTGCCGGCCAAGGTGATCGAGCAGCGCTTCGGCGCGCAGGTCCGTGGCGAGGCGCTGGACGGCCTGCTGCGCGAGACCTTCGATGCCGCCGTGCGCGAGCACGACCTGCGCATCGTCGGCAGCCCGCGCATCGACAAGGGCGACGAGGGTGAGTTCTCCTTCGTGGCCACCGTGGAAGTGGTGCCGGACTTCGGCGACATCGACGTCAGCAAGCTGACCGTCGTGCGCCACAGCGCCGAGATCACCGACGCCGACATCGACCAGATGATCGAGAACCTGCAGAACCAGCGTCGTACCTGGGCCCCGGTCAGCCGTGGCGCGCAGGACGGTGACCTGGTCGCGGTGGAAACCTGGTCGCAGGCCGGCGAAGAGCGCCTGCCGGCCGAAGGCACCGAGAAGGGTTCGATCGTGCTCGGCCAGGGCATGATGTTCGACACCATTGAAAAGGGCCTGGTCGGCCTGGCCAAGGGCGAAGAAAAGACCCTGGACGTCGAGTTCCCGGCTGACTGGCGCGTGCCGGTGCTGGCCGGCAAGACCGTGCAGGTCACCGTCAAGGTCGCCGAAGTGTCCGAGCCGGTCGTGCCGGCGGTCGACGAAGCCTTCATCAAGAGCTTCGGCGTGAAGGGCGGCGACGTCGAGCAGTTCCGCAGCGACATCCGCGCCAACCTGGAGCGCGAGCTGAAGGGCGCGCTGATGAACCGCCTGCGCCGTGAAGTGGGCGAGCAGCTGATCGCCGCCTACGCCTCGGTGGAAATGCCGCCGCGCCTGGTCGAGAACGAAGCCCGCGCCATGCTGGCCCAGCAGGTCGAGCAGATCCGCCGCAATGGCCAGAACGTCGGCGAAATCCCGGCAGATGCCCATGAAGGTTTCAAGGACGCCGCCGCCAAGCGCGTACTGGTCGGCCTGCTGGTCGGTGAAGTGGCCCGCATCAACGACCTGCGCCTGGAAGCCAAGCGCCTGAACGAAACGATGCGTCTGATCGCTTCGACCTACGAAGAGCCGGAACAGGTCATTGAGATGTACCGCAACGACCCCCAGCTGATGTCTGGCCTGCAGAACCGCGTGATGGAAGAGCAGGTGATCGACTGGATCGCCGAGCGTGCCCAGCACACCGAAGAGAAGCTGTCGTTCCAGGACGCGATCCGCCAGTAATCCCGGGCGGATCACCGGATGCCCCGCGCCTTTGCCGGCGCGGGGTTGTTGCCCCCCAAGATAGGTACCTCACGTAATGGACAACCGAACCAAAGCCCTGAACCTGGTTCCGATGGTGGTCGAGCAGACCAGCCGCGGCGAGCGTGCCTACGACATCTATTCGCGCCTGTTGAAGGAGCGCCTGATCTTCCTCGTGGGCCCGATCGACGATCACATGGCCAATGTGGTGGTGGCGCAGTTGCTGTTCCTGGAATCGGAAAACCCGGAAAAGGACATCAACATCTACATCAACTCGCCGGGTGGCGTGGTCACCGCCGGCATGGCGATCTACGACACCATGCAGTACATCAAGCCGAATGTGAGCACCACCTGCATCGGCCAGGCCGCCTCGATGGGCGCCCTGCTGCTGGCCGCGGGCGAAGCCGGCAAGCGCTATGCGCTGCCGAATTCGCGCGTGATGATCCATCAGCCGCTGGGTGGCTACCAGGGCCAGGCCACCGACATCGACATCCACGCGCGCGAGATCCTGACCCTGCGTTCGCGCCTGAACGAGGTGCTGGCCAAGCACACCGGCCAGTCGCTGGAGACGATCGCCCGCGACACCGAGCGCGACAACTTCAAGAGCGCCTTCGAGGCGCAGGCCTACGGTCTGGTCGACCAGGTCCTGGAGCGTCGTCCGGATGAGTCGATCCAGGCCGGTTGACCGGCCTTCACGGGGCCATGGAGGCCCCGTTCCTGCAGGGTCGGGCGGGACTGGCGTCCCCTCGGCCCTGTGCTATTCTCGAATCGAACCCCCGTTCAGCGGGTGGGGTAACTGGGTAAGCGAAGCATGAGCGAAGACCGCCAAGGTCGTTCCACGGACACCGGCAAGATCCTCTACTGCTCTTTCTGCGGCAAGAGCCAGCATGAAGTGCGCAAGCTGATTGCGGGTCCGAGCGTATTCATCTGCGATGAGTGCGTGGAGCTGTGCAACGACATCATCCGTGAGGAACTCGAGGAAAAGGCGCAGTCGGCGCGCAGTTCGCTGCCCAAGCCGCGCGAGATCCTCGAGGTCCTCGACCAGTACGTGATCGGCCAGAACCGCGCCAAGCGCACCTTGGCCGTGGCCGTGTACAACCACTACAAGCGCATCGAGAGCCGGCAGAAGAACGACGACGTCGAACTGGCGAAGTCGAACATCCTGCTGGTCGGCCCGACCGGTTCGGGCAAGACGCTGCTGGCCGAGACCCTGGCCCGCCTGCTCAACGTGCCGTTCACCATGGCCGACGCCACCACGCTGACCGAAGCCGGTTACGTGGGCGAGGACGTGGAGAACATCATCCAGAAGCTGCTGCAGAAGTGCGACTACGACGTCGAGAAGGCGCAGCAGGGCATCGTCTACATCGATGAAATCGACAAGATCTCGCGCAAGAGCGAGAACCCGTCGATCACCCGCGATGTGTCCGGCGAAGGCGTGCAGCAGGCCCTGCTGAAGCTGATCGAAGGCACCGTGGCCAGCGTTCCGCCGCAGGGCGGCCGCAAGCACCCGCAGCAGGAATTCCTGCAGGTGGACACCAAGAACATCCTGTTCATCTGCGGCGGCGCGTTCGCCGGGCTGGACAAGGTGATCCAGGCCCGTTCCACCGACGTCGGCAGCATCGGCTTCGGCGCCAAGGTGAAGAGCAGCGAGCGCAAGCAGGAAGTGGGCAAGGTGCTGGCTGAAGTCGAGCCGGAAGACCTGATCAAGTTCGGCCTGATTCCCGAGTTCGTCGGCCGCCTGCCGGTGGTGGCGACCCTGGAGGAGCTGGACGAGCCGGCCCTGATCAAGATCCTGACCGAGCCGAAGAACGCCATCACCAAGCAGTTCAAGAAGCTGTTCGAGATGGAGAACGTCGAGCTGGAGTTCCGTCCGGACGCGTTGTCGGCCATCGCCAGGAAGGCGCTCAAGCGCAAGACCGGTGCCCGTGGCCTGCGCACCATCGTCGAATCGGTCCTGCTGGACACCATGTACGACCTGCCGTCGCAGGAAAACGTCAGCAAGGTGGTGGTGGACGAGTCGGTGATCGAGCACAAGTCCGAGCCGTACCTGATCTACCAGACCCCGGCGGCCCCTGAACAGAAGGCCGCAGGCGCCGAGTGATCCTTCCAGGTTGTTGATTGGAAAGGATTTTCAAGGAATGCCTTGCATCTGAAAGCCGATGGCCCCATAACGGGGCCATCGGCTTTTTTTGTCTCCGGAAGATGCCCTCCCGGAGGCGGTTTTCCCCTTCCCTGGAGCCCCCATGGCCCGTTCCCCAAGTGAAACCCTCGACCTGCCGGTCCTGCCGCTGCGCGACGTAGTGGTGTTCCCGCACATGGTCATCCCGCTGTTCGTCGGCCGTGACAAGTCCATGCACGCGCTCGAACAGGCAATGGAAGCGGACAAGCGCATCCTGCTGCTGGCGCAGAAGTCGGCCGAGACCGACGACCCGCATGCGGCCGACCTCTACCAGGTCGGTACGCTGGCGCAGGTGCTGCAGCTGCTGAAGCTGCCCGACGGCACCATCAAGGTGCTGGTCGAAGGCCTGTCGCGCGTGCAGGTCACCCACGTCGACGAGCGCAACGGCTCGCTGCACGGCCAGGCCGTGGAGATCGACGCCAGCGATGAGCGCGGAGCGCGCGAGGTCGAGGCGATCGCCCGCTCGCTGATGTCGCTGTTCGAGCAGTACGTGAAGACCAACCGCAAGTTGCCGCCGGAACTGCTGCAGACGCTGTCGGGCATCGATGAGCCGGCGCGCCTGGCCGACACCATCGCCGCGCACATCAGCGTGCGCCTGGCCGACAAGCAGCGCCTGCTGGAAACGCTGGCCGTGAGCGATCGCCTGGAGATGCTGGTCGGCCTGGTCGATGGCGAGATCGACGTGCAGCAGATGGAGAAGCGCATCCGCGGCCGCGTGAAGTCGCAGATGGAGAAGAGCCAGCGCGAGTACTACCTCAACGAACAGATGAAGGCCATCCAGAAGGAACTGGGTGACCTGGATGACGCGCCGGGTGAACTGGAAGAACTGGCCCGCAAGATCGCCGAAGCCGGCATGCCGAAGGCCGTTGAAGCCAAGGCGCGCAACGAACTGAACAAGCTCAAGCAGATGTCGCCGATGTCGGCTGAAGCGGCCGTCGTGCGCAACTACCTGGAGTGGTTGCTGGGCGTGCCGTGGAAGAAGCGCAGCAAGGTGCGCAAGGACCTGAAGGCCGCGCAGGACACCCTCGATGCCGATCACTACGGCCTGGAGAAGGTCAAGGAACGCATCCTTGAATACCTGGCGGTGCAGTCGCGCGTGAAGCAGATGAAGGGTCCGATCCTGTGCCTGGTCGGTCCGCCGGGCGTGGGCAAGACTTCGCTCGGCCAGTCCATCGCCAAGGCCACCAACCGCAAGTTCGTGCGCATGTCGCTGGGCGGCGTACGCGACGAGGCCGAGATCCGTGGCCACCGTCGTACCTACGTCGGTTCGATGCCGGGCCGCATCGTGCAGAACCTCAACAAGGTCGGCAGCAAGAACCCGCTGTTCGTGCTCGATGAGATCGACAAGATGTCGATGGACTTCCGTGGCGATCCGTCTTCGGCGCTGCTGGAAGTGCTCGATCCGGAGCAGAACAACGCGTTCAACGACCACTACCTGGAAGTGGACCTGGACCTGTCCGAAGTGATGTTCGTGGCCACCTCGAACTCGCTCAACATTCCGGGCCCGCTGCTGGACCGCATGGAAGTGATCCGCATCCCCGGCTACACCGAGGACGAGAAGCTCAACATCGCCACCCGCTACCTGGTGCCGAAGCAGATCAAGGCCAACGGCCTGCAGCCGGAAGAGCTGGAGATCGGCAGTGATGCGATCCAGGACATCGTGCGCTACTACACGCGCGAATCGGGCGTGCGCAACCTGGAACGCGAGATCGCCAAGATCTGCCGCAAGGTGGTGAAGGAGATCGCGCTGGCCGGGCCGCAGCCGGTGAAGGCGAAGAAGGGCGCGAAGAAGTCCAAGGCGCTGGTGAGCGTGTCCAGCAAGAACCTGGACAAGTACCTGGGCGTGCGTCGTTTCGACTTCGGCCGTGCCGAGGAAGAGAACGAGATCGGCCTGGTCACCGGCCTGGCCTGGACCGAAGTCGGTGGCGATCTGCTGCAGATCGAATCGACGCTGGTGCCGGGCAAGGGCCAGCTGATCCTGACCGGCCAGCTCGGCAACGTGATGAAGGAATCGGCGTCGGCGGCGCTGTCGGTGGTGCGTTCGCGCGCGGTCGGCTTCGGCATCGACAGCGACTTCCTGCAGAAGCACGACGTGCACCTGCACGTGCCCGATGGCGCCACGCCGAAGGACGGCCCGAGTGCCGGTGCGGCGATGGTCACCTCGCTGGTGTCGATGCTGACCAAGGTGCCGGTGCGCGCCGATGTGGCGATGACCGGCGAGATCACCCTGCGTGGTCGCGTCACCGCCATCGGTGGCCTGAAGGAGAAGCTGCTGGCTGCACTGCGTGGCGGCATCCGCACGGTCATCATCCCGGAAGAGAACCGCAAGGACCTGGCCGACATCCCGGCCAACGTCACCCGCGATCTGGAGATCGTGCCGGTGAAGTACATCGAAGAAGTCCTGGACCTGGCGCTGGAGCGTCCGTTGGCACCGAAGAAGGCGCGCAAGAGTGCGCAACGTGTCACGGTGCGCAGCAAGGCCAAACCGAGTGGAAACGCGCGCGTCAAGCATTGACGCGCGCTGTCCAATGGCCCGAAACCCGCGTCGTTGCTGGCTTTCCAGCTTGCGTGGGGGTAGGGCCGCTGGTATAAAAGCAGCACTCGCGAATGAGTGATCGCAGTCTGGCGATCGCTGAATTCGGCGAACCGTTTCCACATGGCGGCCGCATGCAGAGCGCGTGCGGTTGCTTCCCTGTCGAATAAGCGGAACCCACCGCCAAAGGAGTTGTAGAGAATGAACAAGACCGAATTGATCGATGCCGTTGCTGAAGCTGCAGACCTGACCAAGGCCGAGTCCAGCCGCGCTGTCGATGCCGTCGTTGCTGCCGTCACCAAGGCGCTGAAGGACGGCGATGCGGTCACCCTGGTTGGCTTCGGTACCTTCCAGGTCCGCGACCGTGCTGCCCGCACCGGCCGCAACCCGAAGACCGGCGACACCATCAAGATCGCTGCTTCGAAGAATCCGTCGTTCAAGGCTGGTAAGGCCCTGAAGGATGCTGTAAACTAAGCGGCTCGCTGGGGTGCTTAGCTCAGCGGTAGAGCGTCTCCTTTACACGGAGAGGGTCGGGGGTTCGAAACCCTCAGCACCCACCACAGCACCGCGGTAAAAGTTTGAGTGTGGAGCGGTAGTTCAGCTGGTTAGAATGCTGGCCTGTCACGCCGGAGGTCGCGGGTTCGAGTCCCGTCCGCTCCGCCATTCAACGAGGCCTCCGGCCAAAAGCTGGAGGCTTTGTTTTCTCCCCGGTCCAGGCCGGCTGAAAGCAAAAAAAGCAACAACGCGGAGCGGTAGTTCAGCTGGTTAGAATGCTGGCCTGTCACGCCGGAGGTCGCGGGTTCGAGTCCCGTCCGCTCCGCCATTACATCGAGGCCCCCGGCCTAAAGCTGGGGGCCTTGTCTTCTCACCGACAGGTTCGGGAGGAAGACGAAAAGGTTTTTGCAAGAACGGAGCGGTAGTTCAGCTGGTTAGAATGCTGGCCTGTCACGCCGGAGGTCGCGGGTTCGAGTCCCGTCCGCTCCGCCATTGCAGAATTCTTAAGTCCCTGTGAAAAAACTTTGAAAAAAGTGTTCATCGGGCTGGGTTTCCAGAGAGTCTTCGGATATACTGGGCACCTGCAAAGTTCAAGCGCGGAGCGGTAGTTCAGCTGGTTAGAATGCTGGCCTGTCACGCCGGAGGTCGCGGGTTCGAGTCCCGTCCGCTCCGCCAACTTCAAAAGCCCTCGGCGCAAGCCGGGGGCTTTTTCTTTGTGGCGCGCCGAACGTTGCCGATGCCGCGGGTGGCGCATCGCCGGCGGAGATGGGCGCAGGCCACGCCGGTGCTGCTTTTGGTCCCTGCGGCGAAGCGGGTTACACTGCCGGGCTCGCCAATCAGGCCTTGTGATTCCTCACCATGCTGCAGAAACTCCGCGACAAGACCTCAGGCTGGATCGTCACCGTGATCCTGGGGCTGCTGATGATTCCGTTCCTGTTCGTGATCGACAACAGCTACCTCGGTGGCGTTGGCGCACAGAACGTGGCCAAGGTTTCCGCGCCGCCGACCTGGTGGCGTTCGGCGCCGTCGTGGTGGCCGGTGCGCATGCTGTGGCAGCATCACGAGATCAGCTCGCAGGATTTCCGCACGCGTTTCGAGCAGGAGCGCATGCGTGAGCGCCAGCAGCAGGGCGACAACTTCGACCCGCGCGCGTTCGAGAGCACCGAGAACAAGATGGCCGTGCTCGACCAGCTGATCGACGAGCAGGTCGTGCGCCTGGTCGGTGAGCAGGCCGGCGTGGTGATCGGCGACGGTGCGGTGCGCGAGTACATCGCGACCATGCCGGCGTTCCTCGATTCGAACGGCAAGTTCAACGAGAACAACTATCGCCTGGCGCTGGCCGGCAGCAACCCGCCGCGTACGCCGACCCAGTTCCAGGAACTGGTGCGTGAGAGCCTGCAGCAGTCGGTGATCCCGTCGGGCCTGCAGAGCTCCGGCTTCGTCACCCAGGCCGAGACCGAGCGCCTGTTGAAGCTGCTGGGTGAAACCCGCGACGTCGAGCTGGCCGCGTTGCCGCCCGTGCCGGCCGATACCGCGCCGGTCACCGATGAGCAGATCAAGAAGTGGTACGACAGCCACGGCAAGGATTTCCGCGAGGCCGAGAGCGTGTCGCTGGAGTACGTCGAGATCAACGGCGCGAACCTGCCGGCACCGACCGCGGCCGATGAAGCGACCCTGCGCAAGCGCTATGAAGACGAGAAGGCGAAGTTCACCTCGCCGGAGCAGCGCCAGGCCTCACACATCCTGATCACCGGTGATGGCGCCGAAGCCAAGGCGAACAAGATTGCTGCCGAAGCCAAGGCCGCCGGTGCCGATTTCGGAGCGCTGGCCAAGGCCAATTCGGAAGATCCGGGCTCCAAGGACCAGGGCGGTGACCTGGGCTGGGTCGAGCGCGGTGCGATGGTGAAGCCGTTCGAGGACGCACTGTTTGCGGCCAAGGCCGGTGACGTGATCGGCCCGGTGAAAACCGAGTTCGGCTACCACATCATCAAGGTGGCCGCTGTGCGCGGTGGCCAGGGCAAGTCGTTCGAGGAAGTGCGTGACACGCTGGCCGCCGAGCAGCTGAAGGCGGACGGTGAGCGTGGCTTCAACGAGCTGGCCGGTCACCTGGTCGATGCCATCAACAAGAGCCCGAGCGACCTGGCCGCTGCGGCCAAGGAAGTGAACCTGCCGCTGCAGACGCTGGGCCCGATCACCCGCGCGACCGCCAGTGGCATTGCCGCTGACCCGGCGGTGCTGCGTGCAGCGTTCTCCGACGTGCTGGTGCAGGACGGTACCGCCAGCGACCCGATCGCCCTGGGTGGCGCGACCAACCACAGCGTGGTCATCCGCGTGGCTGCGCACACTCCGGAACAGGCGCTGCCGCTGGACAAGGCCCGTGAGCAGGTGATCGCCGCGATCCGTGCTGACCGCCAGCGCCAGGCCAGCGACAAGGCCGCCGATGCCATTCTGGCCAAGCTGAAGGCGGGCGCCACCCTGCAGTCGCTGGCTGCCAGCGAGAAGCTGCAGCTGAGCCCGATGCCGGGCCTGCCGCGCAGCCAGCCGGTGCCGACCCCGGAAATCAACCGCGCGATCTTCAGTGCGCCAGTGCCGGCCGAAGGCAAGCCGAGCTATGGCAAGGTCGACGTCAATGGCCACGCGCTGCTGTTCGCGGTGAACAAGGTCAATCCGGGCGACATCAAGGAAGTGACTGCAGAGCAGCAGAAGCAGCTGAAGGAACAGCTGAGCCAGATCGACGGCATGGCCGCGGCCAAGGCCTACATCGAGGCGATGCGCAAGAAGTTCGTGGTCCAGACCACCGAAGCGAACCTGTAAGCCTCGCCGGCAGCAGGTACGAAAAGGCCCGGCAATGCCGGGCCTTTTTTGTGCCTTCGCCTTGCTTGTGGCGCGCTTGAGCTTTGGTAGTGGTCGAGCTTGCTCGACCGCCTTTTGTAGCGTCGAGCCATGCTCGACTGCGTCTGCTGGGCGCAGGCATGAAAAAGCCGAGCATGGGCTCGGCTCTACAGGAAACAGGGCAGGGCGCGGTGGTGCCGCGCCTGACTCAGTCTTCGACGCGCAGCACGGCGCCCGGCTTCAGCACGCTGCTGCCGCTCAGGCCGTTCAGCGACAGCAGGGCCTTGACCGGCATGCCGTAGCGGCGGGCAATGGTCCAGGCCGACTCGCCATCACGCACGGTGTGGCGGCGGCTGCGCGGACGATCAGCAATCGCGGCGACGGTCTTGGCGACCTGCGGCGTTGGCGTGGCGGCGGCAGCCGGTGCGGCGCTGGCGACCAGCGCAGTGGCTGCTTCCGCGACAGTCGCATTGGCGGCCGAGACCGGTGCCAGCACGCGGGTGGTGCCCGACGAGGCGCGACCCCCCCCAGCCAGGGCAGGGTTCAGGCGGGCGATCCTGGCCGGGTCCAGGGCGCGCTGTGCGGCCCACTGCTGGACGCTGGTGCCAGCCGGCAGGGTGTGGTCCTTCAGCACCGGCACGGTGCGGTCCAGCGAGGCCATCACGCCCGGCTGGTCTTCCACGTCTTCCAGCACGCAGGCCAGGGCATGCAGCTTCTCGACGTAGGCGTAGGTGACCGGCGACAGGCCGGGCAGCGCCGACGGCTTGGCGTTCTGCGCATTCATGCCGGCCTTGCGCAGCGACTGCAGCACGCGGTACTCACCAGCGTTGTAGGCCATGGTGGCCAGGCGCCAGTCGCCGCCGAACATCCCGTGCAGGGTCTTCAGGTAGCGCACTGCAGCCTGGGTCGAATCGACCGCCGACAGGCGGCCGTCGTAGCCGTTGGCCATGGGCACGCGGTGGTTGCGCGCGGTGGTGGCGATGAACTGCCACAGGCCGGTCGGGCCGCTGCCGTTGCGGGCGTTGGGCCGATAGCCGCTTTCCACGAACGGAATCAGTGCGAATTCGGTAGGCAGGTTGGCCTTGCGCAGCTCTTCGACCACGTAGCCGAACAGCACCAGCGCATCGTCATCCTGGTTGGCCAGGCGCGACGGGGCGTGGGCGAACTGCTTCTGCCAGCGCGGGCTGGTGGCGTCGGCGTTGCAGGTAGGCTCGGCCAGGCCGTCGCGGAAGCTGGAGAAGATCTCCTGGCCATTGCGGACCGACGCGGCCGGCAACGCGGCCGGATCCAGCGGCAGGGCCGCGGCGGCGGTCAGGTTCTGGCTGATGCCGGCGCCCAGCGACTGGGCACCGGCGGTTCCGGCCAGCCCCAGGACCAGGCCCAGGGCCAGCGGCAGACTTCGGCGCATCATGCGCGGAAGCCGTCTTTCCAGTGCCGGAGGCCGGCCATGACGTCGACGTCGTCAACGACGTCGCGGCCCAGGTGCGCCGACACTGCCGCGCGGATCGGCGCAGTGTGCACACGCAGGAACGGATTGCAGTCGAATTCGTTGGCCAGGGTTACCGGCAGGGTGGAACGGTCATCGCGGCGCATGGCCAAAGCCTCCTCTTGGCGCTGCCACAAGGCAGCGTTGGCGGGGTCGACATGCCGCGCGAAGACGGCATTTGACACGGTGTACTCATGGGCGCAACAAAGCAGCAGTTGCGCGGGCAAGGTACCCAGCTTGCGCATCGATGCCAGAAGCTGGGACGGCGTACCTTCGAACAGGCGTCCACAGCCCAGGCTGAACAACGAATCTCCGCTGAAAAGATGTTCAGCAGTGTGAAACGCGATGTGGCTGCGGGTATGCCCGGGCA
The DNA here is from genome assembly GCF_056480025.1 of Stenotrophomonas sp. 109824_Sma. Classification (NCBI taxonomy): domain Bacteria; kingdom Pseudomonadati; phylum Pseudomonadota; class Gammaproteobacteria; order Lysobacterales; family Lysobacteraceae; genus Stenotrophomonas; species Stenotrophomonas sp. 109824_Sma. Next base: position 1,000,185 of record NZ_CM151078.1, read on the forward strand.
CGGATAGTACGTGGAACGTCCGGCCCAGTGCCTGAACGCGTTCACCTTCGCCGACCCGCTCGGTTGCCGTGGGGATGCGCTCTTCGACCGGCGCGATGACCCGTACACCGGGAAAACGTGCCTGCAGCGCGGGCACGCCACCGATGTGGTCATCGTGGTGGTGGGTGAGCAGGATCGTGTCCACGCGCAGGCCCTGATCGGCCAGCGCAAGCACCGGCGCGGCATCGCCGGGATCGACGACCACGGCGGCGCCAGCGTCGTCGATCAACGTCCAGATGTAGTTGTCCGCAAATGCGGGCAGGGCAGTCAGTCGCATAGAATTGGACCATGCCCGCGCTGCAGAGCACCCGTCAAGCGAGCCAGACCCCGTGGTTCGACAGTGAACCGGCGGAGTCCTTGCGCGTGCTGGAGCGGCAGTTGCTGCTGCCGCAGCTGTCGGTGCTGCCGACGCAGCCCTGGCTGTGGATCGCGCCGAGTGCTGCCTGGCTGGACGATGCGCAGCTGGGCGGGCGTGGCCTTCGCCTGTTCCGGCAGGGGCAGGGCTATGCCGGTGACACCCGCTGTGCGCTGCCGCTGCCGCTGGCGAACGAGAGCGTCAACGCGGTCGTGCTGCAGCATGTCACCACGGGTGATGCCGACCAGCTGCTGGACGAGTGCGAACGCGTACTGATGCCGGGTGGCCACCTGTGGCTGAGCAGCCTCAACCCGTTCAGCCCTTACCGCACGCACTGGCGCCAGCACGGACTGGTGGTGCGCACGCCACAGCGGATCCGCCTGCTGCTCGGCCGCCACGGGCTGGAGTGCGACGATATGCGTTACCTCGGCCCGCTCTGGCGCGGCGCCGGCAGCCGCCGCCCGGGCGGTTGGGCGCCGCTGCGTGCGGCCTGCCTGTTCCATGCTGAAAAGCGCACGCTGGCCCTGCCCGGGCCGAAACCGTTGCCGGTGCGTTGGCACGGCACCGTTGCTACCTGATCTGGAGTTGTATTGAAAACCATCGAAATCCACACCGACGGTTCCTGCCTTGGCAATCCCGGCCCCGGCGGCTGGGCTGCGCTGCTGCGCTACAAGGGCCACGAACGTGAACTGAGCGGCGGCGAAGCGCACACCACCAACAACCGGATGGAGCTGATGGCGGCCATTTCCGGGCTGGAGACGCTCACCGAGCCGTGCAACATCGTGCTCTATACCGATTCGCAGTATGTGCGGCAGGGCCTGACGCAGTGGATGCCCGGCTGGATCCGCAAGAACTGGAAGACCGCCGGCGGCGACCCGGTGAAGAACCGCGAACTGTGGGAGCGCCTGCATGCCGCGACGCTGCGGCACCAGATCGACTGGCGCTGGGTGAAGGGCCACTCCGGTGACCCGGACAACGAGCGGGTGGATACCCTGGCGCGCAACGCAGCCATCCAGATCCGCGACTCGAGCCCGGTAAACTGAGCCCATGCGTCAGATCATCCTCGATACCGAAACCACCGGCCTGGAATGGAAGAAGGGCAACCGCATCGTTGAAATCGGCTGCGTGGAGCTGTTCAAGCGCCGCCCGACCGGCAACAACTACCACCAGTACATCAAGCCGGACTGCGAGTTCGAACAGGGCGCGCAGGAAGTCACCGGCCTGACCCTGGAGTTCCTGGCTGACAAGCCGGACTTCGCGCAGATCGCCGATGAGTTCCTGGCGTTCATCGATGGCGCCGAGCTGATCATCCACAACGCGGCATTCGACCTCGGCTTCCTCGACAACGAGCTGTCGCTGCTGGGCCCGCAGTACGGGAAGATCACTGACCGCTGCACGGTGATCGATACCCTGGTGATGGCGCGCGAGCGCTTCCCGGGCCAGCGCAATTCGCTGGATGCGCTGTGCAAGCGGCTGGGTGTGGACAACTCGCACCGTGCACTGCATGGCGGCCTGCTTGATGCGCAGATCCTGGGCGACGTCTATATCGCGCTGACCTCGGGCCAGGAGGAAATCGGCTTCGGTCTGGGCGATGACGATGGCGGTGGCGCCGGTGCGGCGCTGCAGGCCTTCGATACCAGCAAGCTGCTGCCGCGCCCGCGCGTGGTGGCGACGCCGTCGGAGCTGGAAGCGCATACCGCGCGGCTGGAGCGGCTGCGCAAGAAGGCCGGCCACGCATTGTGGGATGGCCCGAAGGCGGAAGAAGCCGCCAGCGCGTAATACACCGGGGTAGTGCCGGCCGCTGGCCGGCATCTGCGTGATACGCGGGTTCCCGGTGAGCCGGCCAGCGGCCGGCACTGCCGCATCCACGCATGGCGTGGATCTACGGGTTAATGGCAGCGCACCAGGATCACGCTGATGTTGTCGCGGCCACCGCCGTCGAGCGCGGCGGCGACAAGGGTGTCCACGCATTCCTGCGCGCTTGCATCCTCGAACGCCAGGGTGCGGGCGATGCCGCGGTCGTCCACTTCCTCGGTCAGGCCGTCACTGCACAGCAGCAGCTGCATGCCGGGGCGCAGTTCACCGCTGGTGGTGGCCACGTTCAGGTGTGCCGGATCGGTCACGCCCAGCGCCTGGGTGACCACGTTGCGATGCGGATGCGCGCGTGCCTGCTCGGCAGTCAGGTTGCCCTGCGCGACCAGCTCCTGCACCACGCTGTGGTCCTGGCTGAGCTGGGCCAGCTGGCCGTCACGCCACAGATAGGCACGGCTGTCGCCGACCCATGCCACTTCATAGCGATTGCCCTGCACGCGTGCGGCGACCACGGTGGTGCCCATCGGCAGGGTGTCGTTGCGCCGCCGCGAGGCGCGGATGATCTCTTCGTCGGCGGTACGGATGGCGTGGGCCAGCGGCGCGCCACGGCGGATCTCGCGCACGATGGTTTCGCGGGCCAGCGCGCTGGCCACCTCGCCGCAGGCGTGGCCGCCCATGCCATCGGCCACCAGCCACAGGGCCAGCTCGCTGTCACCGTAATAGGTGTCTTCGTTGAGCTCGCGGCGCAGGCCGGGGTGGGTGAGGTGTCCGAATTCGATCATGGTGTGCGGGGGCGGGGTATTGCTGGGGAGACAGGCATCATCGGGGGGCTGCAGGCATCCGGCAAGGCATGCACTCAGGAAATTTTCACTTCGTTGACCGGAATGACTTGTCGTCGGCCTCACTTCCTCGTATGATGCGCGTCCCCGGTCCGCCGGGGACCACCCGGAGAGGTGGCAGAGTGGTTGAATGTACCTGACTCGAAATCAGGCAGGCGTTTATAGCGCCTCGGGGGTTCGAATCCCCCCCTCTCCGCCAGATAAAGAAAAAGGGCTGCCGAAAGGCAGCCCTTTTTCTTTATCTGGCGCGGGACGCGCCGCGCTTTGCGCGTCGCCCCACACGTTGCTGCGCAACGCGTGGGCCCCTCCCTTTGCCGGCCTCTCCCCGCCCCTGTCGGGGCAGGTGCATCAGTAGATCCACGCCATGCGTGGATGCTGTTCCTGCCGAGCTGAACCATCCACGCATGGCGTGGATCTACCCATTCCATCGCGAGCTGCGGGTTAAACTGCCTGCATCACCTGCTGGAGCTTTCCCCATGACCGCTGAAATCCTCGTCCCCGTTTCTTTCGGCGAGCTGCTGGACAAGATCTCGATCCTGCAGATCAAGTCCGAGCGCATCAGCGACGAGGGCAAGTTGGCCAACGTGCGCAGGGAGCTGTCGGCGCTGGAGCAGACCTGGATGGCGCACCCGGCGGCGGTGAAGGACATCGCCAAGCTGCGTGCCGAGCTGAAGGCGGTCAACGAGCAGCTGTGGGATATCGAGGACGACATCCGACTGAAGGAGAAGGCGCAGGCGTTCGACCAGGGCTTCATCGACCTGGCGCGCAGCGTCTACCTGCGCAATGACGAACGCGCGCGCATCAAGAAGGCGATCAACCTGGCGCTGGGTTCGGCGTACGTGGAAGAGAAGTCGTATCAGGATTACGCGCAGCGCGCGTAATCCCGGGGATGCCGATGCAGTAGATCCACGCCATGCGTGGATGGAGCCCGCTGCTCACCCCAGATGGTCGGCGACGTAGCGTTCGAAGGCAGCGATACCGTCTTCAACGGTGATCAGTTCCATCACATCGTCGAACTCGATCTTGGTGCCCCACTTCAGATCGGTGGCCTGCTTGGCGAGGTACTTGCGTGCAGCATCGTCGTAGCGGTCCACGCAGTAGCGACGGTCCGAGTAGGGACCGCTGCGGTTCGGATTGCTGGCCGCATGCAGGCCCAGCACCTTGGCGCCCATCGCGTTGGCGATGTGCATCGGGCCCGAGTCCGGTGTCATCACCAGGTTGGCGCGGGCCAGCAGGGCAGGCAGCTGCTTGAGCGTGTCCTTGCCGACCAGGTCCAGTGCCGGTGTGTGCAGCTGTGCCTGGATGGCGTCGGCCATGCTGCGTTCCAGTTCGCTGCGGCCACCGCACAGCACCACCTGCCAGCCGCGCGTGACCGCGTGGTTGGCCACTGCGGCGTAGCGGTCGGCATACCAGTTACGGCGCACGTGGCTGGAGCACGGCGAGATCATCAGCACCGGGCGACCATCGTCCTGCCACTGCGCGGCGGCCCACTCATACGCAGACTGCGGCACGGCCAGGTCCCAGCTGACCTCGGCCTGGCGCAGGCCCAGCGGTTCGCAGAAGCTGCCGATGGCATCGAGCACGTGGATGCCGGGACGGTCGGGAATGCGTTCGTTGATGAAAAGCCCGTGCAGGTCCTTCGAGCGGCTGCGGTCGTAGCCGATGCGGCGCTCGGCCGGAATGAAGGCCGACAGCAGGTTGGCGCGGAACGCGACCTGCATCTGCAGCAGCGCTTCGAAGCGCCCCGGCGGCAGCTGCCTGCGCAGTTCCTTGACCCCGGCCATGCCGCTCTTCTTGTCGTAGGCATGGAAGGTGACGCCGGGCAGGCCGTCGAGCAGCTTGTGGCCGACCTTGTCGATGATCCAGTGGATCGGCGTGTCCGGGCGCGCGGCCTGCAGGGTACGCACCAGGGGCACCACGTGGGTGACATCGCCAAGTGCGGACAGGCGCAGGAGGCACAAGGAGGAGGACGCTGATGCCATGTGTTGTTAGACTCAATGAAATGGTCGCATTCGACGCCAATGAAGCGCTGACGCCATGCCGCGAGGGTCGCGGCATCGGGGCCATTCTGTTCGACCGCGAGCGGCTGCGGCAAGCCGAGATCGGCCTGTTCTCGCCCCAGCACTGGGGCAGCAGGGCCCGGCCGGTGGGCGAGGGCGGCCGTGGCAGTGCCTGGTTCGTCGATGCGCCGTTCGGTGCCAGCGTGCTGCGCCACTACCTGCGCGGCGGCATGGCGGCCCGTATCAGCCATGACCAGTACCTCTGGCGCGGTGCGGACCGGACCCGCAGCTTCGCCGAATTCCGGCTGATGCGCGCGCTGCGCGAGAAGAAGCTGCCGGTGCCCCGACCATTGGCGGCCTTCTACATGCGCGAGGGCCTGCGCTACCGGGCGGCGATCCTGATGGAGCGGATCGAGGGCGTGCGCTCGCTGGCCGACCGCGCACTGGTGGCCGGCCGGGGTGCTCCCTGGGAGGAGACCGGGCGCCTGATCGCCCGCTTCCACCGTGCCGGGCTGGACCATGCCGACCTCAACGCGCACAACATCCTGTTCGATGGCAGCGGCCATGGCTGGCTGATCGATTTCGATCGCGGCGTGATCCGCATCCCGGCCACCGCCTGGCGCGAGCGCAACCTCAAGCGCCTGCTGCGCTCGCTGATCAAGCTGCGCGGCGAGCGCAGCGTGGAAGACGTGCAGAAGGACTACGCGCGGCTGCGCCGCGCCTATGACATGGCCTGGAACCGGGGCACCTGATGGACTGGTCGTTGCGTTTCCTCGGCGTCGGCAATGCGTCGGCGGTCGAGCTGGGGTCGCCGATGTCGGTGATCGAGCGGGAGGGGCGCCCGTGGCTGACCATCGATTGTGGTGGTGAAGGCCTGACCGCGTTCAAGGCGCACTACGGGCACATGCCGCAGGCGCTGTTCGTCACCCATGTGCACCTGGACCACGTGGCCGGCTTCGAGCGCCTGTTCGTGGATACCTTCTTCAATGCGCACCGGCGCGGCAAGGTGCGCCTGTACGTGCCTGCCACGGTGGTGCCGCTGCTGCACAAGCGCATCGGGGATTACCCGAACGTGCTGGCCGAGGGCGGTGCGAACTTCTGGGATGCCTTCCAGTTGATCGTGGTCGGTGAGGCGTTCTGGCACGAGGGCGTGCGCCTGGAAGTGTTTCCGGTGCGCCATCACTGGCCGGAGACGGCCTATGGCCTGCGCCTGCAGGGCGCGTTGACCTGGAGCGGCGATACCCGGCCGATTCCGGAGATGCTGGCCCGCTTCGCCAACGACAACGAACTGATCGCCCACGACTGCGGCCTGCACGGCAATCCGTCGCATACCGGCGTGGACGACCTGGAGCGTGAGTACAGCGCCGAACTGCAGGCGCGAATGATGCTGTACCACTACGCCAGCGCGGCCGATGGCCTGGCATTGGCCGCGCGTGGGCACCGCGTGGCGCAGCCGGGGCAGTGCGTGCCGCTGGCGAGCCCGACCGCGCCGCACGTGCTGGCCCAGGATCCGCCGTGAGTGGTACCGGCCAGCCCGCAGACGCGGCGCTGGCTGCCGAACTGGAGGCGCTGGAGCGTGCACTGCATGCGCCAACCGTGCGGGCCGGCCGCGAGCAACTGGCGGCATTGCTGGATGAGGAATTCAGCGAGATCGGCAGCTCCGGCCGGTGCTATGACCGCGCGGCCGCGCTGGAGGAGATTCCGCTGGAGCGTGCGCAGGTGCAGATCGAATCGGAGCAGTACGCGATCTGGCTGCTGTCGCAGGACCTGGCCCAGGTGCGCTATCGCAGTCGCTATCACCTCGATGGCCAGGCGCAACGCTGGGTGCTGCGCAGTTCGCTGTGGCGCCGGCACGGGGAGGGATGGCGCATGGTGTTCCACCAGGGCACGCCAGAGGCAGGGTAGCGGCGGGTGTTGCCTGGTACGAACGGCTTAAGGGTCAGAGCCCTTTGCCGGGCAAAGGGATCTGACCCCAGTGCAGAAAAGGCGGTGGCCCCGCCGGCTGACCTCGGCGCCCGCGTCGATCGATACCGTTGCTGCCTTCCGGCCCTGGCGGGGTTTTCGACCTAGCGTCGCGAGGGGCCGACGGGGCCACCATAGAGACGTCGGCCGCCCATTGGGCGGCCAGTTCACGGATCAGGGGAAGCAGCGCGCGTCGCGCCGGAGACCACAGCCGGACTGCACATCGGCTGGCCGATGGCAGACGCGCATTCTAGCGCAGGCAGGCCCATCGACGCCAGCTTCGCGCACTGAATCGGCTGTAACCCGTTGCCGGCGGCGGCGGCCGGGGGCTGCCCCCGTTGCTAGAATGCCGGCCAGGAGGAACGACCTCCCCCACATCGGGAATCAAAGACCAGGACGGCCTGGCCCTACCAAGAGGAGGGCCGTCATGGCCTGGATCTATCTGTTGTTCGCCGGCCTGCTGGAAATCGTCTGGGCCGTGTCCATGAAGCAGTCCGAAGGCTTCACCAAGCTCACTCCCACCGTGGTCACCATCATCGGCATGATCGCCAGCTTCTGGTTGCTGGCGGTGGCCATGCGCAGTCTGCCGCTGGGCACCGCCTATACGATCTGGACCGGCATCGGCGCGGTCGGGGCGTTCGTGGTTGGCATCGTGTTTCTCGGCGAGCAGGTCAGCCCGATGCGGATCGGTGCAGCGGTATTGATCGTTTCCGGCCTGGTGCTGATGAAACTCTCGAGCAGCTGAATCCATTTACTTATGGCGGGGAAGGGAATCTCCGCTTGCTGCAGGTATATGCATTTTCGGCAAAACCATTTTGTCCGCCGGTTTTATTTGACGTACGTCATAAAAATAACGAGCGTGATTCACATGCCGCTGGCGCCGCCGGTCGCACAGTGCCGCCATTCGTCAGGCGAAACCGGGGAGTTTTCGCCTTGACGGACACGCCGGCGCGCCCTTTCCAAGGGGCGTCGCGTGAAGATGTGAAGATTTTCAGGAGTTAATGCCGCCAGGCCTTGTTTCCGTGTCGGGAGCCGGGATGGGTCGCATCGTCTTCAAAAAAACTGCCCGCAGTGCCATCCGGTCTTTTCAGGGAGATTTACCGATGAACCGCATTTACCGTCTGGTTTTCAATCGCGCCCTCGGCGTAATGCAGGTTGCTTCGGAGGTCGCCCAGAATCCTGGCGGAAGTGCGGCTACCGCGAAGCGGCCACCGCGACTGCGGGCGCATCAGCTGGCGGTGGCACTGGCGGCCACGCTGGCCAGTGGATCGGCATTCGCGGCGTGCACGACACCGGGCCCGACCATCACCTGCACCGGAACCACCAACAATTTCGTCGACGCCACCAATGGTGTCCAGGTGACCGTGGCAGCTGGCGCGAACGTAGGAAGTACCGCTGGCCTGGGGAATTCGATGACGTTGAGCGGCAATGGCATCCAGCTCACCAACAACGGCACGATCGGCACCAATGTCGGCCTCTTTGCTGCCTCCGGCGCGGTGCTGGGCAATGCCAGTGGCCAGGCGATCAGCGTTACCAACAGCGCGACCGGCACGCTTCAGGGCTTCATTGATATTGGCTCCCTGCTGGGCGCGAATGGCCGCGCGCTGTCCGTGCAGAATGGCGCAGGCGGTGTCACCACGATCAACAATGCCGGCACCGTCAACATGAATTTCCTGCTGGGCGGGCTCGGCACGGCCGACGCGCCGGCCATCGTCAGCTACGGTGGCGCACAGACGGTCCTGAGCAACAGCGGCGGGATTACCGGGCGGGTCGGATTGGCCGGCTCGACGCTGGGCAACTCGGTCAACAACAGTGGCACGATCACCGGCAGTGTCTACCTCGGTGATTCAGCGCAGGGGAATACCTTTACCGCCGTGTCCGGGTCCAGTGTGGCGAACGGGGCCGGGGCCTCGGCGGGAATTGATGTACTGGGTGGTATTTCGGTTTCGCTCGCCGCCGCAGGCACGGTCAATGCCGGCGTGGGCGCCGGCGCCGCCAGCAACACGCTGGTGCTGCAGAACGTCGTCAGCGGTCCGGGGGCCGGTACCGGCGGTGCAGTGACCACGCTGGGCTGGAACCAGTACCTCAATTTCCAGAGGCTGACCGTCAACAGCGGCACGTGGAACCTGCAGGGCGCATGGGGCGGAACCGGGCCGACGACGCTCAACGATGGCCTGGTCAACTTCAACAATGCCGCTTCCTTCGGCACAGGGCTGTTCACCGCCAACGGCGGTGCCATCGCATCTTCCACGGCCGGTCTGAACCTGGCCAACGCTTTCAGCCTCGGTGGCAATCTGTCTCTGTCCGGAACCAATGCATTCGGTCTGGGCGGAGTGCTTTCAGGCGCTGGCGGGCTGACGGTCAACAACACCGGCATCGTTACTCTCGGCGGCGCAAACCTGTTCTCCGGCGGCGTCAACCTCAATGCCGGCGGGCTGGTACTGGGCAATGCCGGTGCACTGGGTAGCGGCAACCTGACCGTCGGTGGCAGCGCTTCGCTGGATACGACGGCGGGCTTCAGCCTGGGCAACAATCTGGTGATCAATGGCGGGGGCTCGTTGAACCTGCTGGGCAGCAATGCGTTGTCATTGAACGGTTCGATCTCCGGTGCCGGCAACCTGACCAAGAACGGTGCTGGCACGCTGACCTTGAACGGCGCCAATTCGCTGACCGGCAACTTCAACCTGGCCGGGGGCGCGTTGGCGCTGGGCGCGGGCGGCAGCCTGTCGCCCACCGGTGCGATCACGGTCGGCGTCGGCACCACCCTGGACCTGTCGGCAGCCGCCAACCAGACCATCGGTTCGCTGGCGGGCCTCGGCGGTTCGGTCAACCTGGGCAGCCACACGCTCACCCTCGCCGGGCTGGGCAATACCAGCTACAGCGGCACGTTCGCCGCAGGCACGGGTGGCCTGGTCAAGCTGGGCACCGGCGTGCAGACCTTGTCGGGCGTGAACAACCTCAGTGGCGGCGTAGCACTCAACGCCGGTGGCCTGCTGCTGGGCAATGCTGCCGCGCTGGGCAGCGGTGCGCTCTCGGTTGGCGGCAACACTACACTCGACGGCACTACGGCGCTGACGCTGACCAATGCAGTCAACCTCGGTTCGGGTGCCAGCCTGAATCTGCTCGGCAACCAGGCGCTGACGTTCAACGGCGTGATCGGTGGCACCGGCAGCCTGGTGAAGAGTGGGGCGAGCACGCTGACACTCAACGGTGCAAATACCTTTGGTGGTGGGCTGGCGCTCAATGCCGGTGGCCTGGTCCTGGGCAATGCCGGCGCGCTCGGAACCGGCGCGCTGAATGTCGGCGGTGCGACAACGCTCGATGCCAGCGCGGCGCTGAGCGTGGGCAATGGCATCAACCTCGGTGCAGGTGGCCTGCTGAATGTACTGGGCAGCAATGCGCTGACGCTGGGCGGCGCCATCGGTGGCACCGGCAGCCTGGTCAAGAACGGTGCCGCCACGCTGACGCTGGGGGGTGCGAATACCTTCACCGGCGGCCTGGCGATCAATGCCGGCAAGGTTGCGGTGGGCAGTGGCGGAAGCCTGGCGGCCGGCGGTGCGGTCAGCCTGGCCGGCGTTGGCGCGGACCTGGACATCTCGCTCGGCGGCAACCAGACCATCGGCGCGCTGTCCGGTATCGCCGGCAGCACGGTGACGCTGGGCAGCAGCACGCTCACCTTCGGTGATGCCACCAACCAGACGTTCGCGGGCGTGATCGGTGGTACCGGCGGCCTGGTCAAGCAGGGGACGGGCATCCAGACCCTGAGCGGCACCAACACCTTCAGCGGCGGCGTGAATCTGACGGCGGGCGGCCTGCTGCTGGGCAACAACAGTGCGATCGGCAGCGGGGCGTTGACGGTCAGCGGCAACAGTTCGCTCGATGGCAGCGCGGCATTGAACCTGGCCAATGGCATCAATCTGGGGGCGGCGTTGGCCTTGCCGGGCAGCCAGAACCTCACCTTGGGCGGCAACATCACCGGCACTGGCAGCCTGACCAAGAACGGTGCCTCGCTGCTGACCTTGAATGGCACCAACACCTTCAGCGGGGGAGTGAATCTCAACGCGGGCGGGGTGCTGCTTGGCAATGGCGGCGCGCTTGGCAGTGGTGCGCTGAACGTGAGCGGCAGTGCGTCGCTCGATGGTAGCGCGGCGCTGAACCTGGCCAATAATGTGACCCTGGGCAGTGGGGCCGTGTTGTCGCTGCCGGGTTCGCAGGCGATCACGCTCGGCGGGGTGGTTTCCGGTGCGGGCGGCCTGGTCAAGAACGGTGCCAGCACGCTCACGCTCAACGGTGCCAATGCATTCACCGGCGGCCTGGTGCTCAATGGCGGCGGCCTGACGCTGGGCAATGCCGGCGCGCTGGGAACCGGACTGCTTGCAGTCGGTGCAAACGCCACCCTCGACAGTTCGGTGGCGTTGAACCTGGGCAACGCCATCGATCTCGACACCGGTGCGCAGCTGAGCCTGGTGAGCAACCAGAACGTCGCGCTGGGCGGACTGATCACCGGCACCGGTGGCCTGGTCAAGACCGGTAGCGGCATTCTGTCATTGAACAACAGCAATACCTTCAGTGGTGGCCTTGCGTTGAACGCGGGCAGCGTGTCGGTCGGCGCCAACGGTGCGCTCGGCACGGGGGCGCTGAACATCGGCGGCAATGTTTCGCTGGATGCGGGAGCCGCGGTTTCGCTGGCCAATGCGGTGAACCTGGGCGCCAACACGCTGACCCTGCCGGGCAGCAACAACCTCACTCTGACCGGCGTGGTGGGAGGAGCCGGTGGCCTGATCAAGAATGGCGCCTCGACGCTGACGCTGTCCGGTGCGAATACCTTCCTGGGCGGTGCCACGGTCAATGCCGGCACGCTCGCGCTTGGCGCCGGTGGCAGCCTGGCCGCAACCGGTGCGGTGGACCTCGCCGGTGCCGGAGCGACGCTGGACATCTCCGCGGCCGGTGCCGGGCAGACCATTGGCGCGTTGAACGGCATCGCCGGCAGCCATGTGGCACTGGGCACGCAGACCCTCACTTTCGGTGGCGCCAGCAATGGCAGCTTTGCCGGTGTCATCGATGGCAGCGGTGGGCTGATCAAGCTCGGTGCTGGCGTGCAGACGCTGTCCGGTGCCAATACCTTCAGTGGCGGTGTCGCGCTTGATGCCGGTGGCCTGATCCTTGGAAATTCGGGGGCGCTGGGCACGGGCACGCTGGGCATCGGCGGCAACGTCAGCCTGGACGGAACGACGGCACTGACTCTGGCCAACGCCGTGAACTTCGGCGGGGGAACGCAGCTGACGCTGGAGGGCAGCAACGATCTCACCCTTGCAGGCGTGGTGTCCGGCAGCGGCAGCCTGATCAAGAACGGTACGGGTCTGCTGACGCTCAACAACACCAATACCTTCGGTGGCGGCCTGACCTTGAACGGTGGTGGCCTGGTGGTCGGCGCCGACGGAGCGCTGGGTTCCGGCACGCTGGCGGTGACGGCCAGCACCACGCTGGACGCGAGTGCTGCAGCGACGCTCGGCAATGCGGTCACGTTGGGCTCGGGTGTCGCACTGACATTGCCGGGCAGCAATGCGCTGACGTTGTCGGGTGTGATCGGTGGCAACGGCAGCCTGATCAAGAACGGCGCTACCACGCTGACGTTGTCCGGTGCCAACACCTACACCGGCGGTACCACCATCAATGCCGGCACGCTGACGCTGGGCACGGGCGGCAGCCTGGCCGCGGCGGGTGATGTCACGCTGGGCGCAGGCGCTGGCTTCGATATCTCCGGTGCCAGTGGCAGCCAGACCATCGGTGCACTCAATGGCGTGGGCGGAAGCACGCTGGCGCTGGGCGGAAATTCATTGACGTTCGGAACCGCCAGCAACGCCGCGTTCGATGGCGTGATCAGTGGTGGCGGCGGCCTGGTGAAAGTGGGCGCAGGCGTGCAGACGTTGTCAGGTGCCAACACGTTTGGCGGCGGCGTGACGCTCAATGCAGGCGGGCTGGTGCTCGGCAATGACGCGGCGCTGGGTACGGGTGCGTTGACCGTCGGCGGTGCCGCCACGCTGGACACCACCGGCCAGGCAACGCTGGCCAACAACATCGCCCTCAATGCCGGGCTGACCGTGCTCGGCAGCAATGCGCTGACACTCAACGGCGTCCTTTCCGGGGCTGGCAGCCTGACCAAGAATGGCGTCGCGACGCTGACCTTGAACGGGATCAATACCTACACCGGTGGCACCAACATCAACGCCGGCACGCTGGCGCTGGGTGCCGGTGCGAGCCTGGCGGCAAGCGGTACCGTGAACCTCGCCACCGGCGCCACGCTGGATCTGTCTGCCGGCAGCGGCACGCAGGTGTTCGGCACCCTGGTCGGCAACGGTACGGTGAACCTCGGTGCCAACTCGATCGAAGTCGGCGGTGCCACCAATGGCACGTTCAGTGGCTCGATCGCAGGCACCGGTGGCCTGACCAAGGTCGGTTCGGGCATCGAAACGCTGACCGGTACCAATACCTATACCGGCGGCACCTTCATCAACGCCGGCACGCTGGCGATTGGCCCGGGTGGCAGCCTGGCTGCGGACGGGGCGGTGACGCTCACTGCGGCGGGAACCGGCTTCGACATCTCGTCGTCCGGCGCCAGCCAGACGATTGGTTCGCTGGCCGGCGTGAGCGGCTCCACGGTCAGCCTGGGCGCGCAGTCGCTGATTCTCGGCGGCATCACCAACAGCGTGTTCGACGGTGCGATTTCCGGCACCGGTGGCCTGGTCAAGAATGGCGCCGGCATCCTCACGCTGGGTGGCGCCAATCTGTTCAGTGGTGGCGTTGCACTCAACGGCGGTGGCCTGGTGGTCGGCAACAACGCTGCGCTCGGCACCGGTACGCTGACGGTGGGCGGCAACGCGACCCTGGATGCATCGACAGGCGTCAATCTGGCTAACAACATCGGGCTTGCAGCGGGCGCCAACCTCGACCTGCTCGGCAGCCAGGCGCTGACGCTGGGTGGCGTGATTTCCGGTACCGGCGGCCTGGTCAAGGACGGTGCAGCCACCGTGACCCTGAGCGGTGCCAACACCTACACCGGTGGTACCACCATCAACAACGGCACGCTGGCGATCAGCGCCGGCGGCAGCCTGGCGTCGACCGGTGCGGTGAACCTGGCAGGTGCCGGTACCCTCGATATCTCTGCGGGCAACCAGACCATCGGTTCGCTGGCCGGCGTGGCCGGCAGCACGGTGGCACTCGGTGGCAGCACGCTGAGCCTGGGCGGCACGGTGGACAGCACCTTCAACGGCGCGATCAGCGGCAACGGTGGCCTGATCAAGAACGGCGCCGGCGTGCAGACGCTCAATGGCGCGAGCACCTTCAGTGGTGGGGTAACGCTCAATGCCGGTGGCCTGGTGGTCGGCAACAATGCTGCGCTGGGCACCGGCGCGGTCACGGTGGGGGGCAATGCCACGCTCGATTCGAACACGGCGGTGACGCTCGCCAACAACTTCATCCTCAACAATGGGTTGACTGTACTCGGCAGCAACAACCTCACCCTCAACGGCAGCCTGAGTGGCACCGGCAGCTTGACCAAGGAAGGTGCCGCAACGCTGACCTTGAACGGCATCAACACCTACACCGGTGGCACCAACATCAACGCCGGTACGTTGGCATTGGGCGCGGGCGCGAGCCTGCACGCCAGCGGCGTCGTCAACCTGGCTTCGGGGGCGACCTTCGACCTGTCGGCGGGCAGCGGCACGCAGCAGTTCGGCACCCTGATCGGAAACGGTACGGTGAACCTGGGCGCCAACACGCTGACGATCGGAGACGCCACCAACGGCACGTTCAGTGGTTCGGTGGCCGGCTCCGGCGGCCTGATCAAGGAAGGTTCGGGGACCCAGACGCTGACCGGCACCAACACCTTCACCGGGGGTACCACCATCAACGCCGGCACGCTGGCGATCGGCGCAGGCGGCAGCCTGGCGGCAACCGGCGCGGTGAACCTGGCCAATGCTGGTACCGCCTTCGACATCAGCGCGGGCGGCGCGCAGACGATCGGTTCACTGGCCGGCGTGGCTGGCTCGGCCGTGGCGCTGGGCACCAGCACGCTCACCCTCGGCGGCGTCGGCAATACGACGTTCGCCGGCACCATTGGTGGCACGGGTGGCCTGGTGAAGAACGGCGCGGGTGTGCAGACCCTGAGTGGCAGCAATACGTTCAGCGGCGGCGTGGCACTCAACGCCGGCGGCCTTGCCCTGGGCGACAACGCTGCACTGGGCACCGGCACGCTGACCGTGGGCGGCGACGCCAGCCTGGACGCCACCAGCGCGCTGACGCTGGCCAACACCGTGCAGTTGAGCAGCGGCACGCTGACCCTGGCGGGCAGCAATCCGCTGACGTTGAATGGTGCAATCAGCGGTGCCGGCGGCCTGCTCAAGGATGGCGCGGCAACGGTCACCCTGGGCGGTGCCAGCACCTACACCGGCACCACCACCATCAACAGCGGCACATTGGCGGTGGCGGCCGGTGGCAGCCTGTCCGGTGCCAGCACGGTCAACCTGACCGGTGCCGGTACGCTGGATATCAGCGCAGGTGGCAGCCAGAGCATCGGCGGCCTGGCGGGTGTGACCGGATCCAGCGTGGTGCTGGGCGGTGCAACCCTGACCACCGGCGGCAACAATGGCAGCACCGTCTTCGGCGGCGTGCTCAGTGGCACCGGCGGCCTGGTTCAGAGCGGTACCGGCACGCTGACCCTGAGCGGCGCCAACACCTATACCGGCGGCACCACCATCAATGGTGGCAGTACGCTGCAGATCGGCAACGGCGGCAGCACCGGTTCGGTGCTGGGCGACATCACCAACAATGGCAGCCTGGTCTACAACCTGGGCACGACGGCAACCGTGGGCGCGGTGGTCAGTGGCAGCGGCGGCCTGACCCAGGCCGGCAGCGGCACCCTGGTGCTGACCGGCAACAACACCTACACCGGCGGCACCACCATCAATGCCGGCGGCACGTTGCAGGTCGGCAACGGAGGTGCGACCGGTGCGATCGTTGGCGACATCACCAACAACGGCGCGCTGGTATCCAACCTGGCCGGCAACACCACGCTGGGCGGCACCATCAGCGGCGGTGGTGGCCTGACCCAGGCCGGCAGTGGCACGCTGACCCTGACCGGCAACAACACCTATACCGGTGGTACCACCATCAATGCCGGTGGCACGCTGCAGGTGGGCAATGGCGGTGCGACCGGCGCGATCACCGGCAATGTCGCCAACAACGGCAGCCTGGTCTTCGACGTCGCGGGCAACACCACCGTCGGCGGCGCGATCAGTGGCAGTGGTGGCCTGACCCAGGCCGGCAGCGGCGTGCTGACCCTGGTTGGCAACAACACCTACACCGGCGGCACCACCATCAATGCCGGCGGCACGCTGCAGGTGGGCAACGGCGGTGCGACCGGCTCCATTGCCGGTGACATCACCAACAATGGTGCGTTGATTTCCAACGTGGCCGGCAACACCGCGCTGGGCGGCACCATCAGCGGCAGTGGCGGCCTGACCCAGGCCGGCAGCGGTACGCTGCTGCTGACCGGCAACAACACCTACACCGGCGGTACCACCATCAATGCCGGCGGCACGCTGCAGCTGGGCAATGGCGGTGCGACGGGCTCGATCGTCGGCGATGTGACCAACAATGGCACGCTGCTGTCCAACGTGGCAGGCAACACCACGCTGGGCGGCACCATCAGCGGCAGTGGCGGCCTGACCCAGGCTGGCAGCGGCACGCTGACCCTGACCGGCAACAACACCTATACCGGCCCGACCACCGTCAACGCCGGTGGCACCCTGCAGGTCGGCAATGGCGGCGCCACCGGTGCGATCGGCGGCAGTGTGACCAACAACGGCAGCCTGGTATTCAACGTGGGGGGCAACACCACCGTCGGTGGTGCCATCAGCGGCAGCGGCGGTCTGACCCAGGCCGGCGCAGGTACCGTGACCCTGACCGGCAACAACACCTATACCGGCGGTACCACCATCAACGCCGGTGGCACGCTGCAGGTCGGCAATGGTGGCGCGAGCGGTGCGATCACCGGCAACGTCAGCAACAACGGCAGCCTGGTGTTCAACGTGGGTGGCAACACCACGGTGGGCGGCACCATCAGCGGCAGCGGCGGCCTGACCCAGACCGGCACCGGCACCGTGACCCTGACCGGCAACAACACCTACACCGGCGGCACCACCATCAATGCCGGTGGCACCGTGCAGGTCGGCAACGGTGGGGCCAGCGGCTCGATCACCGGCAACATCACCAACAATGGTGGCCTGGTGATCAACACCGGCGGCACCACCACGCTGGGCGGCAGCATCAGCGGCGGCGGCAGCATCGTGCAGGCCGGCCCGGGCACGCTGAACCTGGGTGGCAACAGTGGTGGCTTCAGCGGCACCGGCCAGGTCACCGGTGGTGGCCTGAATGTCACCGGCACCATCGGCGGCCAGTGGACCATCGGCAGCGGTACCACGCTGTCCGGCACCGGCACCATTGGTGGCACTGGCGGTGGCGTGACGGTGTCCAGTGGTGGCGTGCTGTCGCCGGGCAATGGCCCGGGCAACGGCAGCGGCGCAGGCAATGGCACCGGTACGATCACGGTGGGTGGCAACCTGACCCTGTCGCCGGGCAGCACGCTGGGTATCGACCTGGGTGCCAGTGGCAGCGACACGGTGCAGGTGGGGGGCAGCGCCAACGTGGGTGGCAGCACGGTGCAGGTGAACACTATTTCGCCGAGCACCAGCTACCAGCAGGGCCAGCAGTACACGGTGGTCAATGCTGGCGGTGGCGTGAGTGGGCAGTTCGCCTCGGCAACCTCGCCGTCGGCCTTCCTGACCATCACCCCGGTCTACACCGCCAACACCGCCAACCTGCAGATCGACGTGGCGCAGACGGCGGCGTTCACCACCGTGGCCAACACGCGCAACCAGTACAACACCGCCGCGGCGCTGGACAGCCTGCCGCAGAGTGGCGCGGCGCTGGGCCTGTACAACACGGTGCTGATGTATGACGCCGGCACTGCGCGCAGCGCGTTCGACCAGCTCTCCGGTGAAGTGCACGCGGCCAGCCGCGCGGTGCTGCTGTACGACAACTACCTGGAAGAGGGCATCCGCCAGCGCCTGGGCAGTGAGTTGCCGACCGTGCGTGGCGAGCGTGCCTCGGCCTGGTTGGCCGGCAGTGGCAAGGTGTTCAAGCAGGATGGCGATGGCAACGGTGATGAGATCCGTTCCAACCGCAATGCGGTGATGGCGGGCGTGGACTGGCAGCTGGGTGAACACGTGGTGCTGGGTGCAGCGGCCGGCAACGAACGGCTGGATACGCGCCTGTACGATCGCAGTTCGCGCGCCCGCCTGCGTGGCAACACGTTCGGCCTGTATGCACAGGGACAGTGGAACAACGGCTTTGCGGTCGGTGGCAGCGTGTCGCGCGGTGACTACCGCACGCGCACCACGCGTGAAGTGCCGCTGCTGGGCCAGACCCTGTACAGCCGCCAGGATTCGGATGTGACCATCGCGCAGGTGGAGGGCAGCTGGACCTGGACCCACGGCAGGACCCAGCTGCAGCCGTACGTGCAGTTCACCAAGCACTGGGTCGACAGTGATCGTGCGCTGGAGCAGGGTGGTAGTGCCGCGCTGGTGCTGGAAGGCGGCAAGGACACGCTCAACGTCAGCACGGTGGGCGTGCGGGGCCGCTGGGACGTGGGCAGCGGCGAGCGCTTCCCGGCGCAGCTGACCGTCGGCCTGGGCTGGCAGCATGCGTCGGGTGACACCGATGTGGCCAGCCGCAACCGCTTCGCGGTCGGTGGCGATGCCTTCGATGTCTACAGCGCGGTGATGGCACGCAACGCACTGGTCAGCCAGGTGGGTGTGGCGGTCGGCCTCGGTCGCAGCAGCCAGCTGTCGATGTTCGTGCAGGGCCAGCATGGTGATGGCCGCCGCGATGTGGGTGGGCAGATCAACCTGCGGGTAGGCTTCTAAGGGGAGCGGGCCAGCGGTAGATCCACGCGCTGCGTGGATCTACCGGTGCGGCGGGGAGACCTACCGCTCCATAGTGTCGGCACTGCGACCTCGTCGCTCAGTTCGCCGCATCCTGCGTGCGTCGACGCAACCCGGCGGGCGGGTCGAACAGGCTCGAGGGCACTTCATCGAAAGCGACCTGGGTAACCCGCAGGCCGCGCTCGGTACGCTGGTTGCCGGTGCGGCCACGGTAACCCAGCAGCAGGCCGGTGCGGGTATCGATCCACAACGTGCCGGAGGTGGTGCCATCAGGGCCGTGCGCGTTGTCATAGCGCCAGCCGGCAGCGAGGCGGCCCAGGATGAACTCGCCGGGTGCGGGTGAGCAGCGCCCGCCGATCGTCTGGCATGGGGCGGCGGGATCGTACCAGTAGGGACCACTGGCGTCGGCGACCGGCAGCGTGTAGTTGCCGCTTTCACTCACCAGCCATGCCCGGCCGCGCTGGCCCTGGGTGGTCAGCCATGCATCGGGTGCATTGTTGCCGCGGAAATCAATACGGATGGCAGGCCCGCGCAAACGGATCTCGACCTCGACCTCACCGCCAGGTGCGCTGGGGCCGAGCGGGCCGAGTCCGTAGGCGCGCGCCAGCAATCGCGCCTGTGGAGGTTCGCTTTCGGCAGCGTCCGTGGATTGCGCGGCGACGGCCCAGGTTGCTGCCATCAACAGGCTGGCCAGCAGCACCCGCATGTCAGCGCGCCAGGTTGTTGCTGTCATGCACGGGGCTCTGCATGCGGACGATCGCATAGGACTCGATCGGCATGCGGCGATGGCCGGTGATCGGGTCCTCGATCAGCATCGAGGCCGGGCGGAAACTGTCGCCTCCGCTGACCAGGTCCGAGAGCCCGGCGATCACCCGGTCGGCAAAGGGAACGATCAGGGGCATCGGATAGGTGACCTTGATCTTGAGGATGTTGGCGTCCTGCACGCTGACACGGCTGCTGCCGACGCGCGCATCGCGGAAGGCAAGGTTGTCGTTCGGCAATGCATAGCGCCCATCGAACTGGCGCTCGCGGAATTCGTTGTACGCCGCGCGGCTGGGCGAGATGACTTCGATCTTCGGCGACAGCAACGGGTTCTTCCACAGCAGGGCGACCTTGGCGCGGGCGGCGACGGCACCGGCGGCATCCGGTGAGGTCGCGTACAGGGGAGCCATCGCCATTTCCAGCGCGCTGCGCATCTCTGAATGACTGACGCCACTGATCGCACCGGCACGCGCGGCCTGCAGCGTGGCGAAATCCAGCAGCGACTTGGCGCGATAGATCAGGACGAACTGGAAGATGACCAGGATGAGGAAGATGAAGGCCGGAACCACGATGCAGAATTCAAGCAGCGACTGGCCACGCTGACGGCCGATGGATGTGCGGATGTGCTTCATTGCAGCGCCCTCGTGGATGGCGGTGCCTCAGGCGGGGAAGGGCACCATTGGAACGCCTCGCCCAGCGCCGGAGCGATATGCCTGAGGCTGTTCACCGGCATCTCCAGCGTGGAGTAGGCGCCGCGACACCAGGCGCCGCGCCAGGGGCGCACGGCCTCGCGCCAGCCAACGGCCCGTTGGTCGCGGTCCAGGAACAACAGGTCGAGCGGGTACCCCATCGCCAGCGTGTGCACGCTCGAGCAGGGCGTTATCAAGAGGCCCTGCCCAGGCTGCAATGGCGCGCGCAGCAGCAGGCCGCGCAGCCGCTGGTGCCAGCGATCGGCATGCCAGACGCAGCTGAGCAGTTGCTGGTGGTCGCGGATCAGGGCGCCGGTTCTCATGCGCGGGGCCTCACAGGATTCCCTGCTGCTTCATCTGCAGGAAGATGAAGTAGGCCAGGACGACGAAGATCAGCGGGAAGAAGAACAGCACCAGCGGAAGCATCATCTTCACCGGTGCTTCCAGCGCCAGCTTCTCGGCGCGGAGGAAGCGCTCTTCGCGGCGTTGCATGGCCTGCGAGCGCAGTGTGTCGCTGAGGCTGGCACCCACCCGGTCGGCCTGGATCAAGGCGCTGGTGAAGCTGGTCAACTGGGAGATGTCGGCGCGATCGGACATGCGCCGCAGTGCTTCGGCGCGCGGAAGGCCCGCACGCAGGTCACGCAGCATGCGCGAGAACTCCTGTGACAGCGGTCCAGGCGGCCCCTTGTCGACGGACTGCTCGATCGCACCGGTGATGTTCAGGCCCGCCTCGACGGCCATGGTGATGAAGTCGAGGAAGATGGGCAGGTCGCGGATCACGTGCTTGGAGCGCGCCTTGCGCCGTTCGCCCAGCCACAGCGTGGGATACATCCAGCCGAACGGTGCGCCGAACGCCAGGGCCATCAGCACGGAGCCGAATCCGAACCGGCCCAGCAGGATGATGGTGAGCAGCAGGAAGGTACTGGCCACGGCGGCGGAAACGATGCGTGCGCCATACAGTTCTTCCGGTGACAGCACGAAGTCCTGGCCGGCCGATTGCAGGCTGCGGTGCGCGCGCTCCAGCTGCGCCGAGGACAGGCGCGGCCCGGCCAGGCGCGTAGCGACCGTGATCAAGGGCCACAGGATGCGCAGCAGCAGCGGCAGCGGATCCTGGTAGTTGCGCTGGTCGACCTCGACCGACTGCACCAGTCCGCGCAGCGCGAATGCAAGCAGCCCAACAGCGGCAGCGGCAAGCAGTGCGACCAGGATGAGCAGGGCGTTCATATATCGATCGTCATGATTTTGCGGCACATGCGGTAGCCGAGGTATTCCAGTACCCCGATCAGGCCCATGACGCACCAGCCGATGAAGGTATGGAACATGGGATTCATCGTTTCCGGATAGAACAGCACGAGGAAGCCGACAAGACCGGCCGGGAGCATTGCCATGACGATGCCCTGCAGGCGCCCCTGCGCGGTGAGTGCCTTGACCTTGCCTTCCATGATGAGCTTGCGCCGCAGCGTTTCGGCGAGCGTGGACAGGCTTTCGGCGAGATTGCCACCGACCTCGCGCGAAATGCTGACGGCGGCCACGAACAGCTTCACGTCGGCGATGGGTACGCGGGCGGCGAAGTTGTCCAGCGCCTCCTCCGTGCGCACGCCCATGTGCTGCTCGCGCAGCACCAGTGCCAGCTCCTGGGCCAGCGGAGGCAGGCCGTCATGGGCCAGTGCCTCCAGCGCGGGATTGAAGCCGACGCCGGCCTTGAGGCTGCCGGCCAGCATCAGCAGCCCGTCGGGCAACTGCTGCTGGATCTGGTCGAGGCGGCGTTGCTTCAGCCACAGGTAGATCTTGCGGGGCGCTACGGCCAGCAGGATCAGGGCCAGGATCGGCAGCAGCAGGTTGCCGCCGGTGACGATCCACAGCAGCACGGGAATCGCCAGCAGCATCAGGACATTGGTCCTGAACAGCACGCGCGGATCGACGAACAGGAACATGTCGGCCAGATTGACCCGCGCCTGGTCCATGAAGTTGGCGCGGTAGCGGTCCATGAAGCCGGAGCTGGCACGCGCCAGCAGCAGTACCGAGCCTGTCACGCAGGCAAAACACAGCAGGGCGATCAGCAGGATGTCACTCATTCCGCCGTCCCCCGGTGCGGAAGATGTCCAGGTCAACCGCGACGCCGCGCTCGGCAAGCTCTTCATAGAACTCCGGCACTGCACCGGTCGCGACGAATTCGCCCACCACCTTGCCATCGCGTCCGGCACTGGAACGTGCCTTGAACAGGAATACATCCTGCAGCTGGATGGTGCCGCTTTCCATGCCGGTCAGCTCAGTGATGTGGCTGACCTTGCGCGAACCGCAGGGGAAGCGCTTCTGGTGCACGATCAGGTCCACCGCCGACGAGATCTGCTCGCGCACCACCGTCATCGGCAGTTCCATGCCGGACATCATGACCATCACTTCCAGGCGCGACAGCGCCTCGCGTGGATTGTTGGCATGGGCGGTGGTCAGCGATCCTTCGTGGCCGGTGTTCATGGCCTGCAGCATGTCCAGTGCTTCGCCGCCGCGGCACTCGCCGACCACGATGCGGTCCGGGCGCATGCGCAGCGCGTTGCGCACCAGGTCGCGGATGGAAATGTGGCCTTTGCCTTCCATGTTGGGAGGACGCGCTTCCAGGGCGACCAGGTTGGGCTGGACGAGCTTCAGTTCGGCCGCGTCCTCGATGGTGACGATGCGATCGGTATCGGGAATGAAGTTGGAAAGGATGTTGAGCAGGGTGGTCTTGCCGGAGCCGGTGCCGCCGGTAACGACGATGTTGCGCCGTTCGCGCACCGCAACGATCAGGAATTCCAGCATCGGCTGGCTGAGCGAGCCGAACGTGAGCAGGTCCTTTCCTTCCAGCTTGCGCTTGGCGAACTTTCGGATGCTGATGCTCGGGCCGCGCAGCGCCACCGGCGGAATGATGGCGTTGACGCGGGAGCCATCCTTCAGCCGCGCGTCGACCATCGGCGAGCTTTCGTCGATGCGACGACCGAGGGGCGTCACGATGCGTTCGATGGCCGACAACACCGCGCGGTCACTGGTGAAAACAATGGGGGACCGCTCGATCCTGCCGGCACGTTCAATGAAAATCTGGTCGTGCGCGTTGACCATGATTTCCGTCACCGTCGCATCGTCGATCAGGTCTTCCAGCGGGCCCAGGCCGATGGCCTCATCGAGCACTTCCTTGGCCAGCCTGCGCGGGTTGATCGTCTTGGGCAGCTCGGAGAACTCCCGTTGCATCACTTCATCGATCAGCTTGATGGTGGCGTTGCGCAGTGACTCATCGTCCATGCTGCGCACATCGAGCCGGCGCAGGTCCATCTGCTTGACCAGCGAGGCATGCAGCTTTGCACGATAGACGGCCATGTCCGGCGGCAGCTGCTCCGGTCGTGCCAACTGGCGTTCGCTGGATGGCTGCGCCGGCGCGGGCGTCGGTGCAGGCGTGGAGTCCACCGGCGCATCGTTGGCCGCGCCCGCATTGAAGCTGCCGGCATCGGCGGTGGGTTCGGCTGGAGGGTCGTCGTCCACCACCTGCAGCAGGTAGTCCCCGATCTGCACGCGGTCACGGCTGGTGAGTGGGCCACGGCTGCCTTTGACCTGTTCGCCATTCACCAGTACCGGCGAGCGGCCTCCCAGGCTCTCGATGAAGATGCCCTGGTCCTCGCGCTTCAGCGCCGCATGGCGTTGGGCGATGCTCCAACCCTGCAGCACCACCAGGTTGCCATCGCCACGGCCGATCCCGCATTCACGGTGCAGGCAGCGGACACGTCGCTGGTCGCGATTGGGTGTGTCGATGAGGATGTTGAACATGCGACGGCCCCGGTTACTGCACGAAATCTTTGTTCCGGCGCGGCATGGCCTGCTGGCCGCGCTCCTGGATCTGTCGCGCACGCTCCAGGCCATCGAGGTTTTCCTGCGAGCCCGGCGTCACCACGCGCGGAGTAACGAACATCACCAGCTCGGTACGGTTGCCACGGAAGCCATCGGAGCGGAACAGTTTTCCCAGGATCGGGATATCGCCCAGCAGCGGCAGGCGCTTGGCATCCTGCTGCGCGCTGGAGTCGATCAGTCCGGAAATGACGATGGTTTCCCCGGCGTGGACGTTGATTTCCGACTCGGTGCGGCGGGTGGTGAAGCCCGGAACGCCCTGCACGGTCACTGTCGGATCGACACGGCTGACCTCGGCCAGGATGCGGGTGGAGATGTCCTCGTTGAAGTTGACCAGTGGCTCGATGTCGAGCTTGATGCCGTATTCCTTGTAGTCGACGGTGACCTGGCCAAAGCCCTGCGGAACCGGGATCGGCACTTCGCCGCCAGCCAGGAACTTCGCCTGCCCACCGCTGCGCGCACTGAGTTGGGGCGAGGCCAGCAGGAACGCTTTGCCCTTGTTCATCATCAGGTTGATCGCCGAGCCGATCTGCGTGGCGATGCCAAAGAAGGCCTGGGTTCCCTGCAGCTTGTTCGGCAACAGCACGCCGTTGGCCGGGCTCTGCTCGGGGTTGATGCGGTAGTAGTTGTTGTTGGTGAAATCCTTGACGATGCCGGCCACCGGGCCGCGGATCACGTTGTCCCACTGGATGCCGAGTTCTTCCAGCGCATTGGTGTCGAACTCCATGATCTTCACGTCCATCTGCACCATCGGGCGCATGCCCACCGGGTCGGCGGTAGTGAAGTTCAACACCGTCGGGTAGATCTTCTGGATCGCATCGATGCGGCTGCCGATCCCCGGATTGATGTCCTGGCCGGTGATGACCACGCGGTCGGCGACGGCATGCACGTTTATCTTTTCCACATCGGCCAGCAGGGTGCGGATGGTTTCGGCCAGGCTGACCGCATCGTTCTCGGAGATGTCCACCTGCACCTGCAACTGCTTGCCGTTCTGCAGCCACAGGTGAACCGTGGTGGAGCCGGCCTTCATGCCCATCATGATCAGGTCACGTGGGCCGACGTTGGTGACTTCGAGCATCTCGCCACTACCGACGGCCACGCGCTTGAGCCCGCTGGGCAGCGTGTAGACCGCAGCCTGGCCGGCATAGATCCGGGCGCGGGTGGGCAGCGGCACCGCAGGCATGGCCGATGCGCTGGTGCGATAGGCGGGATCGGCAACCGGCGCCGGGAAGGCGCTCTGCCCGCCCGGTACCGGTGCATGGTTGGTGCTTGCCTGCGGCTGTGCCTGGACGGCGGGGCGCGGTGCGACCGTAATCGGCACCGGGGTCAGCTGGGTGCCAGTGGTCTGTGCCACGGCCAGCAGTGGTGCGGTGGCAACAGCGATGGCCGCGGTGGCGGCGATGAGGCTGCGGATTCCATTATTGCTGCGCATTCGTCGACCCTTTGCCCCCAATGATGAATTGCACGCCAGCACGACCCTGCGTGCCGTTGCCGAGCAGTTCCCTCTGCGTCATGCCACTGAGGCCGAACGCACCACGATCCTCCACCTGGCGAAGCATCACCCGCATCGAACCCGCCTTGGCAGCGACCGTGAGTCGCTGCGCCTGCGCCGGTGTCAGTTCCAGAGTGATGTTCGAATAGCCCTGCTGGTCTTCCGAGGCCGGCGTTTCACCGACGCGGTTGCCGGTTGCCAGTACGTTGATGTCCTCAAGCAGCGGCAGCACCCGGGCACCGGTTTGTTCCTGCTCGACGGTCAGCAGGATGTCGACGTGATCCCCGGGGGCGATCATGCCGGAGATCGAGTTCGTCTCGTCCACCTGGAGGGTGTAGCCCACGTTGCCCTTGGCGATCACGCGTGAGAACTGGTCGTACAGCGGTACCAGCGCACTGGCACCCAGCGGTGCACCTTCGCGGATCGGCGCGCGCAGCATGCGTCCGCTGTATTCGGACACGTTGTCGGGGGTGATCGCATCGGCAGGCGGCAGGTCGGCGGGGACTTCGCGCACTGCAAGGTCGGCAACGGTGACGATGCTGCCCGGTTCCATGTCGGTCTTGGGCACGGCCACCGGCACCATTTCCACCGGCGGTGCGGCACGTTCGTTCACCGCCTTCTGCACGTAGCGCACGGCGACCAGGGCCGCGAACAGGCCAAGGGCGAGGGCGATGATGATGAAGACGACGTTGCGGTTGGCTTTCAGCGGGAGCGCCTTCATACGACTCCCATCGACAGCATGTAGGTGAACCCCTGGTACGCCTTGCGCAGTGAAGCGATCAGCTCGAGCACGATGTTCGGTTCGGCGACCAGGACCAGGACACCGACGGAAGCGACCACGGCGTACTCGATCAGTGCGGCCCCGCGCTGGCGGCGTAGGGACGGTGGAATGCGTTTTCTCATGGCGGTGGTCTCAGTGCTGCGACTGGTTGACGACAATCGAGGTTCCCTGCTCGTGCCGGTTGAAGGTCATGGTCATTTCCTGGCTGCCCTTGCTGTAGCGGACAACGCACTGCAGCGCGATCATCGAACACCCTGCTGGGCCGGAACTGCGGCTCCAGCCATCCGCTGGGAGGCGGCTGGCGTAGAAGGCATCGGTCTGGAAGGGAGACAGCGTGCTTTCCATGGACAGGCTGCGCCCGGGCGTGTCCAGGTAGGTGATGTCATTGATCACCTGCGTTCCGGACGGTTTCGGGAAATCGGCGCCGGCCGCCGCATCGGGCTTGCGCTTGAGCAGGCGTGTAATGCCGATCTGTGACTGGCTGCCACTGCCCTTGGCCGATACCTCGATGGTCACGTAGTACTCGCCGTGTGCATGGCCGATCACGGTCTTGCCGCCGACCTCGTTGATCACGGTCTGCCCAGGCCATTCGCGGTTGTAGTAGCTGACGATGGACGACACCGGCAATGTGGACGTGAAGCGCGAGATGCGCATGGGCAGGCCGTTGTAGAGCATGTCCTTGGCCACCCACTCGCTCTCCGCACCCTCGGGCTCGGGAATGTCGGGCCAGGACGCGGCCAGCGCAGGCCAGGCGAACAGCAGCGCGGCCAGTGCCGCCAGGAGGTCAACGCGACGGCGCATAGGCAGGCAACTTGTCGACAGGCACCACGTCGGGTGCGATGTAACCGGGATCAAGCCTGCTCAGCGTCCCGATCATCGGGATGCCGGAGAGGCCGTCAAACGCCTTGGCGATGCCCGCCATGTGCTGGGACGGCACCAACGGCTTGACCTGCGCGATCACCGAGCGTGACGAGTTGACCTTGAGCCCGGAACCGGCGGCATTCCAGGGGTCGGCCAGCACCACATGGGTGGCCTGCAGCTTCAGGCCCAGCGAATCGAAGGGTTCCAGGTAGGCGGCAGCACTGCCATTGGCACTTTTCAGATCCTGCACATCCAACCGCAGCTGGGCCTGGGTCAGGCCGTTGCGGTTGGGCGGGAACGAACCGAACATCGAGGTCACATCGCCGATCTTCTTCATCATGCCGCCTGCCGACGTGCTGGTGTAGGAGACCAGGGCGAGGTCACCGCGCCGCACCAGCGGCTGGTTGGAGAAGGTGTTCATCAGTACGTCGCCGACGGCGGCATCGCGTGCGCCGGTCTGCGCCTGGCTGACGATGGGGTCGTTGGCACGCCCGAAGTAGCGGTCGACGGCGAGATCGCGCTGGCGTCCGCTGGCCGGCAACTTGTAGTCCGGCGATACGGTGGCTTCCCAGGCGATCGCGCGCGCGGCTTGCTGGGTGGCCTGGCGGGCGTGGATGTACTTGGCGAGGATCGGGATCAGCAGGAAGATCGGCACCAGCACGGCGCAGAGCACGGCGACTTCGGTGAGACTCTGGCCGCGCTGGCGACGCGCGCCGCGGATTGGGCGTTCCCTGTCCATGGCTACCTCAGCAGGTCATCGTTGGGAGGACGGTTCGCGCGGTACCTCGAGGTCGCCGCGTTCAAAGGGTTGGCCCACCGTCATGCGCTGCGTGGTCAGGCGGGTGCCATTGCCGTCCAGGGGTTCCTGCTCCAGGACAATGGCGTAGCGGCTCGGCCGGTAGTCGTTCAGCGCACCGGGAGTGAAGCCCCAGCTGGCGCCGGCCGACCACACGCACTGGCTGAATCGTCCGTTCTCGTCTTTCCACGCGTTGCACGGTTGGCCGGCGACTCTGCGGCTGCCCGCGCGCTGGAAGCCCGGCGAGGCGCTGCCTTCATCGGCTTCGGCGGCAAAGCGGGTGAGCCCGTCGCTGTCGGCAGGGGACTGGCTGCGCTCTCCCGTTGCCAGATCGACCTGCTCCACGCCGGAGGCGCTCTGGGTCTCCTGCAGGCCGGTGGTCTCCAGGCGGAACTGGCAGCTGGTCGACGGGCCATCGTTGAGCAGGCGCCACTCGCGGGTACGGAACACTTCCTCTTTGCTGGAAAGCCAGGCTTCGTAACGGACGGTCCCCAGGCGGGCGACGTCGGCGTCATCCAGCGCGCGGGTCGGCAGCCCGGCCGCCTGGCAGTCGCTCAGTGCCTGCTGGTAGCTGGTGCGTGCCGCATTGCGGCCATCCACCAGGGTCTCGGCAATCTGGTCAAGATGGATGCCGGGCATGTTTTTGGCAGCGGCCGGCTCACCGTTGTCCGCCGCGCTGCCACACCCGCTGATCAGCAGTGTGGCGATCGACAGGTGCAGGCGATTGAATACAGCAAACGTCATGGCATCAGGGCTCCGGCTGCCGCCAGGGCAGCCTTGGTGGTGGCATCGGTCTTGACCAGTCGCGCCTGCCAGTAGGGGCTGAACAGGTTTCCGGTTTCACGCTTGCGGTCATCGCGGCTGAACATGCGCAGCTGCACCGGACGGTCGAAGAACACCTGCGCGGAGGAAAGTGCGGCGATCTTGTTGTTGGCCATCTTGTCCGGCAGTTCCATCTGCGAGCCGGCCGGAGCGCCGATGCCGGCGCCGGAGGTGGTGCGCGCACTGGCGCCGGCGGTCTCGGCATAGATGGTGAAGACCGGGCCGACCTTGTCGCGGTCACGATCATTGTCTGCGTAGGGCTGCAGTGCCTGCCCGGCCTTGACATCGTGATAGTCGCGCAGGCCGTTGTAGCCGGTGAAGAAGGCCTTGCGATGCTGGCCGTTGGCGAAGCGCACGTTGGCATCCTGGCTGCGGTCGACAATCCACGCCGCGCCACGATTGCGGCGCACCGCTTCGCCATACGGGCGGTAGCGGCGACGGTCCCAGTCCGAGTACCAGCCGTTGCCGTTGCCGAAGCCATTGAGGAATCGCTGGTTGCGATAGCTTTCCACGGCCTGCGCGCCGCCCCAGCCGACCGGAATATCGATATCGGAAAGCGGCCAGGGCAGCGGAAGCTCGACGGCCATGGTGTCCAGCGCCGCCCATCGGTTGTAGTCGACCATGTCGGTGCCGCCGGACTGCACCAGGAAGCCGAGGAAATCATCGCTGCGGCTCTTGCTGAAGCCATCACGCGACTGCATCACCACATTGCGGAAGCGGTCGGCACCCTGGCGCTGCGTGGCCGAGCCACCGTTGGCGGTGCGGGGAATGCTGTAGCGCTGCAGCAGCCGGTTCTCGGCCGTGGCCAGTTGCGTGCCGAGCACCGCGGTTCCAATGGTGCCCAGCTGTGCCTGCGGTGAGTTCCGCTGCAGCACATCCTTGGCGATGGTGTAGCTGTCCAGCCGTGATACGCCTTCGATGACGAGCTGCACCGAGGCAGCGAACATCATGTTGAGCTTGTCGATGGCGATGATGGCCGCCTGCGCGACAGGCTGGAACGCCTGGCGGGTGGCCTTGAGGATGCGTTCGGCGACCTTGAAGGCGGTTGCCAGTGCCTTGAACACCACGCCGATGTAGGGAATGGCGGAGAGCACATCCAGCGTGGTGCGGATGACGATCGACGTGGTGTGCATCTGGTTCAGCCACGAATAGAGGCTGATCGTCTGTGCCACGGCCACTTCGTTGGCAACCCGGGCACGGTTCATGTAGGCCGCGTAGTTCAGTGCGCGTGCCTGCTGGATCGCAACGCTGTAGGCGGCTGCGTCCGCCGCGTTGACCAGCTCCACCTTCTTGTTCACCACCTGCCCCGTGTTGAACAGCAGGACAATCCCGATGCACAGAACCAGAATGAGTGCCAGCCCGAGAACCATTGCTTGGCCGGCGACCGTTCGGTGGCTGGAAACGCCCCGGGCCGCACGGCTTCGTGCCAAAGCCAATGCGCTGCGCATAACGAATTCCTGGGCCGGAGGCCATGGCTGCCCGTCGCGCGCCGCGTGCGGTGCGCGCAGGGAGATTATGCTGGGAGGGCCCTGGCGGCTTCATGCCGCCAGGGCTGGGGTATTACTTGTTCTTGTACGCGTCCATGCCCTTGGTCTTGTCAGCTTCCTGCTGGGCGCTGTTTGCCTGGTTCTTGGCGCGGTTGATCGACTGCGTTGCGCTCTGGCCGGACAGTTCTTTCGACATGCCTGCCACCTGGCTGCGAACCGTGCCTCCGAAGAAGGTGACGGCTCCGATCGCGGCGATGGCGATCAGCGCGGTGATGATGATGTACTCGGTCATGCCCTGACCGGCCTGCTTACGGGAAAAACGGATGTGACGACGGCTGCGTTCCATGTATTTCCTCCTTGATGGCAGGAATCCTCCCGGATGTGCGGGATATTCGGCGTGTCCGCTGGGGGATCCTGATTAATGGCAGGGCGAGGTAAAGACAGGAAGCTCACACCCTGGTTCGTCGAAAATTTGTCGCTCGTTCGAGAACGGGGCCAAGCCTATCGACAGAAAATTGACGATACAAGTCAGGTTTTTCCGATATGCAATGAAATATTTGAAAATGTGATGCGTATTGCAAATTAACAATTGTCTGCACATAAACGCGTCAATTTTGAGCTAGATGCGCCCATTTTCGTCAAAGAAATTAACATTCAACTGACACATTTATGTCACGCAGGTGGCTGGACATGTCGGAATTCTGGCGCGCCCGGTGACTTGTGGAGAGCCTTGTTCGTAGTCAAATCGAACGATGGATTCGAATGCATTTACTTTGCTGGATTCGCGATGAAACGGATGGTCGTGCAGCGCGAAAAAGAAAAAAGCACATGCAGGGCATGTGCTTTTTTCGTATC
Organism: Stenotrophomonas sp. 109824_Sma; assembly: GCF_056480025.1. Lineage (NCBI taxonomy): Bacteria > Pseudomonadati > Pseudomonadota > Gammaproteobacteria > Lysobacterales > Lysobacteraceae > Stenotrophomonas > Stenotrophomonas sp. 109824_Sma. The sequence continues at coordinate 1,031,609 of NZ_CM151078.1, forward strand.
GCTTCAGCGCAGTAATGTCGTCGTGATATCAGCGCTTGACCAGCTCCACGCGACGATTGGCACGACGCCCTTCTTCGGTTGAATTGTCGGCGACCGGTTGGCTCTGGCCGTAGCCTTTGGCCGTCAAGCGATCAGCGGCGACTCCGCTGCCGACAAGACGTGTGCGTACCGACTCCGCACGCGCCTGCGAGAGCGTCTGGTTGTGCGATTGGCTGCCGCTGTTGTCGGTGTGTCCTTCCACGGAAAGACGAAGCTGCGGGTCGGCCTTCAACAGCTGGGTGACCTGTGCGATCTGTGGTTCCGAATCGGGCAGGATCTCGGCGGCGTCGGTTGCGAAGTTCACCTGGATGGACACCTTTCCGCTGCTGTCCAGTGCCTGTTTCAGGGTGTCCGCTTCAATGACCTTGGCCGTGATCTGCACCGGTTTTGTCTCTGCGACGAGCAGGCCGCCGGAGCTTCCACCCGAGCCCAGGTGAATCCAGATATCGCGATCTTCGCGATGGATGACATAGGTTTCTGCGGGTTCGTTGTAGATGTCGCCGATGCCGCCGACATAGGTGGTGGCGGCCTTGCTGTTGCCGATGTCACGCGATGCATCGGCGGGAATGGTGCCGGAGAAAATACGCTTGCCACCCAGGGCCTCGACCAGGCTCTGCACATTGCGGCTGAGCTCAAGTTGCGAGTAAGGGTGATCGCTGCTGCTCTGCAGTACAGACGAATGAACCTTGCCTTCAATCCATTCCACGCGATCACCGGTCCAGAACGGTACGCGATCGAATTCGCTGTCCACGACGTCCTGGCTGGTGTAGCCCTGCGGCAGACCGAGATAGGGGAAGCTGCCGATCGTTGCCTGCGATACGGGCAGCTCGGCAACATTGAAGGCTGCGGCCTTCTGGCTTCCACCCCCGGCCGAGGCAGCCTGCGGTGGTTCGACTGCGGCGCCGGAAGGTGCGGCCGGGGAAGCGCCACCCTCTGCGGGCGCTTCGCCAGCGCGCTTGCAGGCGCCCAGTGCCAGCACCAGGCTGGCGGCCAACAGGCTCGCGCGAACTGCGGACATCGTCGATCCGTGCTTCTGCATCATGAACGCACCTGCTTCATCAATTCGTTGCAGACTTCGTTGGTGGGCTTGTATTGGCCCTTCTTCCAGGCATCGGTGATCTTCTTCTGCGTCTGCGCTTCGGCCGCGTCATAGGCCTGGTCGAAGCCCGCTTCTGAGCCGAATACGGTTTTTGCCTGCGCCTTGTGGCTCGCGCGCAGCTTGGCCGCCTGTTCCGGGGTTGCACCACACGCCAGGGCGTTGCCTGCATGCGTGCCGCCCAATGCGCCGAACTGCGCCGCGCCGCCGCCTTGTGCGACTGCGGTGCCGCTGCCGATCAGCAAGGCGGAGGTGATCACTAGCTTCGTCATGAAATACCGCATGTTGATGTTCCTCATCCGGCCCGTTGGCGGGCATCAATCCCCTGTGGCCCGAGCATAGCAACAGGCAGTGAGTGCCAGCGTGTCGTTGCATCGCGACGGCACGGTCAGTGGTCAGGGCGTGGACAGGAAGGGCGGGGTGTCGCGACGTAGGGCAGATCCTGTGTTGGACGGCCGTCAAACGTGGAAGCGGGGTGGCCGGCCCGGCATCCACGCATGGCGTGGATCTACTGATGGGTCTGACGTCCCTGCATGGCGGAGATCCATTGATGGATCTGGAGCAACAAGCCCCTCTGTTGAGGGGCTGCCCCGACAGGGGCGGGGAGAGGCCGGCAAGGGGAGGGGCCCAAACGTTGCGCAGCAACGTTTGGGGCGAAGCGCACACAGCGCACTTCGCGTCCCCAGCCAGATAACTGAAAAAGGCTGCCCGAAGGCAGCCTTTTTCAGTTATCTGGCGGAGAGAGGAGGATTGTCGGGTGCATCCATGCACCCGATCCCGGTGCGCGCTGCGCCCCGGGACCCGCCTTCGGCGGTCCGGTTCTGCTCCTGCAGAACCGTCGAACCCCGGCAGGGCTTCTCTCGCCCGATGCTCTCCGCCAGCCAAATAAAAAAGCCGCCCAGAGGGCGGCTTCTTCATTTGTCTGGCGGAGAGAGGGGGATTCGAACCCCCGAAGCGCGGTTTAGACGCTTACACACTTTCCAGGCGTGCTCCTTCAACCACTCGGACACCTCTCCGGATCCCTGCCATCGGCAAACGCCTCAGCAGGGGCGCAGATTCTAGCGGGCGGCGCGGCCGGACACAAGCACCCAGTTCCGGGTCGCATCCAGGGGCATTGTTGGCGAGGGGGCTGGACAAGCATGGCACAATGGAACATCCGATGGAAAACGGTGGCCTGATGTCCTATCTCGTCCTTGCCCGCAAGTGGCGTCCGAAGCGTTTTGCCGAGCTGGTGGGCCAGGAACACGTGGTCCGTGCGCTCAGCAACGCGCTGGACAGCGGCCGGGTCCACCACGCGTTCCTGTTCACCGGCACCCGCGGCGTGGGCAAGACCACCATCGCGCGCATCTTCGCCAAGTCGCTGAACTGCGAGCAGGGCACCAGCGCGGATCCGTGCGGCCAGTGCGCGGCCTGCCTGGACATCGACGCCGGCCGCTACATCGACCTGCTGGAAATCGACGCCGCGTCCAACACCGGCGTGGATGACGTGCGCGAGGTGATCGAGAACGCGCAGTACATGCCCTCGCGCGGCAAGTACAAGGTCTACCTGATCGACGAAGTGCACATGCTGTCCAAGGCGGCGTTCAACGCGCTGCTGAAGACGCTGGAAGAACCGCCGGAACATGTGAAGTTCCTGCTGGCCACCACCGATCCGCAGAAGCTGCCGGTCACCGTGCTCAGCCGCTGCCTGCAGTTCAACCTCAAGCGCCTGGATGAAGACCAGATCCAGGGCCAGATGACCCGCATCCTGGCGGCGGAAGAGATCGAGGCCGACGGCAGCGCCATCGTGCAGCTGGCCAAGGCCGCCGATGGCAGCCTGCGCGATGGCCTGTCGCTGCTGGACCAGGCGATCGCCTATGCCGGCGGCGCGCTGCGCGAGGACGTGGTGCGCACCATGCTGGGTACCGTGGACCGCACCCAGGTGGCGGCGATGCTGGATGCGCTGGCCGAGGGCGATGGCCCGCGCCTGCTGCAGGTGGTGGCCGCGCTGGCTGAGTTCTCGCCGGACTGGGGTGGTGTGCTGGAAGCGCTGGCCGAAGGGCTGCACCGCATCCAGGTGCAGCAGCTGGTGCCGGGCGCCGCCGCCGCGGAAGGCCTGGATGTCGCGGCATTCGCCGAGCGCCTGCGCCCGGAAGTGGTGCAGCTCTGGTACCAGATGGCCCTGAATGGCCGCCGCGACCTGCCGCTGGCACCGAGCCCGCGCGCCGGCTTTGAAATGGCGGTGCTGCGCATGCTGGCGTTCCGTCCGGCCGCAGCGGTACCGCCGGTGCCGAAGGCCGTCGACGGTGCGGTGGGCGGCGCGCCGGGCGGCAACGCTGGCGGTGGTGGCGCCGGTACCGGTAGCCACGACACGACGCCGGCCGCTGCCGCCGCTTCGGCCAGCCCGGCCGTGGCGGCGCAGGTCGCCGCGCCGGTGCAGGCTGCGCCGCGAGAACCTGAACCCGAACCCGAGCCGGCCCCGCAACCGGAACCGGATCCGACGCCTGAGCCCAAGCCGGTTCCGGTGGAAGAGCCCGTGTCGCCGCCGCCAGTGAAGGCCGCGGCAGAGACGCCGGCGCCTGCCGTCACTGCAGAGGCAAGCGACGACCTGCCGCCGTGGGCCACTGACGAAGCCGAGGCGCGTGACGAGGCGTTGGCGGCCGAGATGTCCGGCCCGGACGCCGCCATGGTCGCGCCCTGGCACGAACCGCCGGCTCCCGTCGCGGCTCCCAGCGAGCCTGCGCCGCCCGAGCGCCCGTTCCGCGCCGAAGGCATTGCCATTGCGCCGGCCGAACATGCTGAACTGGCCCCGGCGCGTGCTGCCGCGCCGCAGGAAGGTGTCAGCGAGCTGGCCACTGCCGAAGACTGGCTGGATCTGGTCGCCAACAGCGGCCTGAGCGGCCCCTCGCGGCAACTGGCCGCCAATGCCGCGTTCATCAGCTGCCAGCACGGGACCTTGAAACTGGGCCTTTCGCCCGGATTTGAATACCTGCGCTCGGAGCGCGCGCTGGCTGCCCTGGGCGAGATGCTGCAGAAGGCCCTCGGCCAGGCGCCGAAGATCGTGGTCGAGACCGTGGAAACCGAGCACGTTCCGGCCGAGACCCTGCATCAGCGGGCCGACCGCCAGCGTGGCGAGCGGCAGCAGGTGGCAGAGGCTGTTTTCATGGACGACCCGGAAGTGCAGGTGCTGATCCAACAGCACGGCGCACGGGTTGTTTCCGATTCCATCCGTTCTTTTGACGAGTAAGACACTATGCGCGGCAATATCGCCCAACTGATGCAGCAGGCCCAGAAGATGCAGGAAAACCTGCAGAAGGCCCAGGAAGAAATCGCCAAGATCGAAGTGACCGGCAGTGCCGGTGGCGGCATGGTCAGCGTGACCCTGACCGGCGCCAAGGAATGCCGCAAGGTGCGTATCGACCCGTCGCTGGCCAGTGACCCGGAAATGCTGGAAGACCTGATCGCGGCCGCCTTCAACGATGCCTCGAACAAGATCGATGCCGAGTCGAAGTCGAAGATGGGTTCGGCCACCGCCGGCATGCAGCTGCCGCCGGGCATGAAACTGCCGTTCTGATTCGTGGCGGGGCGCCTGTCGCTGCAGGCGCCCGCTGCAACCCTCAGTCGAGCATGGCTCGGCTCTACACGTAGCTGTCGAGCCTGCTCGACGCCATGAAAGCATGAAGCCGTGTCCGCACCCCTGCTTGAACAATTGATCGACGCACTGCGGGTGCTGCCTGGCGTCGGCCAGAAGACCGCACAGCGCATGGCCTACCACCTGCTCGAGCGCGAGCGCGAAGGTGGCCAGCGACTGTCCGAAGCCCTGGCGTTGGCGGTGGAGCGCATCGGCCACTGTGCGCAATGCCGCGACTTCAGCGAAACCGAGCTGTGCCCGACCTGTGCCAACAGCAGCCGCGAGCGCAGCCAGCTGTGCGTGGTCGAATCGCCGGCCGACCGCCTGGCCATCGAGAACGCCACCGGCTTCCGCGGTGTCTACTTCGTGCTGCAGGGCCGGCTGTCGCCGCTCGATGGCATCGGCCCGCGCGAGCTGGGCCTGGAGCAGCTGGAACAACGGCTGGCCGAAGGTGAGGTGCAGGAGCTGATCATCGCCACCAGTGCCACCGTCGAAGGCGAAGCCACCGCGCATTACCTCGCGCAGCTGGCACGCGCGCGCAAGGTGCAGCCCAGCCGGCTGGCGCAGGGCCTGCCGCTCGGCGGCGAGCTTGAATACGTTGACCGCGGCACGCTGTCGCACGCGTTCGGCACACGCAGCGAATTCCGCGACTGAGCGCTGTCCGGGCAGCGCCCGGCGTGTCCGGCCTACAATGCGGAAGACATCCCGCCGAGGCCGACCATGAGCAACGAAACCCTCTTCAGCAAGATCATCCGTCGCGAGATCCCGGCCACCATCGTCTACGAGGACGACGAGGTGCTGGGCTTCAAGGACATCGCACCGCAGGCGCCGGTGCACGTACTGTTCATTCCGAAGAACGAGATCATCCCGACCCTGGACGACCTGCAGCCATCGCAGGCGCACCTGATCGGCAAGCTGGCCCTGGCCGCCGCCGAGTATGCGCGCCGCGAAGGCTTCGCGCAGGATGGCTACCGCATCGTGATGAACTGCCGCGAGCATGCCGGGCAGACCGTGTTCCACATCCACATGCACCTGCTGGCGGGTGCGCCGCTGGGGCATTTCGGTACGCCGGGGCGCTGAGCGCCCGGCATCCATCATTGCCCGCAGTGGATCCACGCGATGCGTGGATGAAAAAAGGCCGCCCGAAGGCGGCCTTTTTCGATCACGCATGGCGGATGGCGATCACCACCAGCCCCAACGGCCGTAACCACCCCAGTACGGGCCATACGGGCCCGGGCCCCACGGGCCATAGGGGTAGGGCACCACATCGACCTGGCGCTGTTCCGGCCACAGGTAGATCACATCGGCCGACAGCTTCGGCAGGCGGTAGTCGTACTCACCGATGCGGGTGTTCTGGTAGCCGTCGATCTTGCCGATGAAGGTCACGTCGCGGCCGGCTTCAAACACGGCCGGGTCGTAGAAACCGGCGCGGCAGGCGATGAAGCGGCCGTCGCTGGCGTCGGACGAGGTAGTGTTCGGGCGGCCGCTGGCGTTGAGCGGGCGCGAGATCATCTGGAAGCAGGTCTCGCCCTGGCCGGGCTTGGTTTCGATGATGCGACCGCCCCAACGGACCGGCGTGCCGACCTGCTGGGTGGCGACCGAGTCGCGCGGGGAGACCAGGCTGAACTGTCCCTGCAGCGGCTTGGGGGCCGTGGCGCAGGCCGACAGGGCCAGCGTGGCCACAGCGGTGAGGAGGAACTTGGTGTTCATGGGGAGGCTCCGGAAGTCGGGCGATGCCTGCGCAGGTCCCGCAATAATGAAGCGAGGTCGGTGCAAGTTCCAGCGTAACGCGCGTCGGCGAAACGCTGGCTGAGTGCCAGCAGGGCGGGGTCGGGGCGCTGGGCGTGTACCCGCCGTGACCAGTCGCATGCTGTCTCGTTGGGTTCGCGGGCCAGGCCAAGGCGTGCATAGCGCTGCCCCAGCCGGTGCCAGGCGCGCAGCAGCGGGTCGCGCTCGCGCTCGCCGCGGGCCAGCAGCCAGGCCATCCACGCCAGTGCCAGCAGCGCCGCGACCACGAAGCCGGCCACCAGCTGTGCCGGCCCGAGATCATCCAGCCCGAACGGCTTCAGCAGCTGCTGCTGGCGGCGTGCGTCGAAGGACAGCACCAGGTCGTTCCAGCCGCGGCGCAGCCAGTCACCCATCTGCCCCAGCTGCAGCCAGCGCTGTTGCAGCGGGGTCTCCGTGCCGGCCTGCAGGCGGTCGTCCAGCGTGTCCAGGATGCGTTCCGGCGCCACGGCCGCAGTCGGGTCGACCCGGACCCAGCCGCGCTGCGGCAGCCAGACTTCGGCCCAGGCGTGGGCATCCATGCGCCGCACCACCCAGTAGTCGCCGATGCGGTTGCGGGTGCCGCCCGCGAAGCCGGTCACCACCCGGGCCGGAATGCCGGCGTTGCGCATCAGCACAACGAAGGCCGAGCTGAAGTGCTGGCAGAAGCCTGCCTTGTAGTTGAACAGGAAATCGTCGACTGGATCGCGCCCGGCCACCGGCGTTTCCAGCGTGTAGGAGAAGTCGCGGGTGATCCATTGCAGCGCACGGCGGACGATGGCCTCGTCATCATTGCCGGCCTCCTGCCGCCATTGCTGTGCCAGTTGGGCGGTGCGCGGATTGAAGCCGGGCGGAAGCTGCAACGCGGCGCGGCGCAGGTAGGGCGACAGATCGGTGTCGAACCGTTGCGGAGGCGCCGAATGCAACCGCCAGCGGCTGAGCGCGGACAGCGTGCGGTCGCTGCGCAGGCTCATGTCGGCATCGAAGCTGCTGCCCTCCGGTGCGCGGCTGGGCAGGTCCAGGGCCACCAGCAGGCGACGGTCGGTGGGCTCGTAGTCGATCTGGTAGTCCCATCCCTGTGCGGCGGCTTCGACCACGGGGGCCGGGCGCCGGGCCGTCGCGCGATCGCGGCTCCAGCGGTGGCCATCGAAGGACGTCAGCACCGGACCGCGCCAGTAGCGCTGTGCGGGCTCGGGCACCGCGCCGAAGAACTGCACGCGCAGCGCCGGGGTGTCGTCGGCCATCAGGTCCAGCCATTGGTCAGGCGCCATGCTGTCAGCCAGGCCGGGTGTACCCACCGCTCGTTCGGGTACGCCCCACAGCGGCGCGGACAAGCGCGGGAACAGCCAGAAGCAGGCCAGAGCCAGCGGCAGGCCGATGCCCAGCAGTCGGCCGACACCACGCAGTTGCCCGCGCAGCGGCAGGCGAGGGCTGTGGCCCTCGTCCTGGGCCAGGCGTTGCAGCGCCAGCAGTGCGGCAACCGCGGCCAGCGCCGCCAGTCCGGTGGTCAGTGGTCCCTGGTCGAGCAGGAAGGCCGCGAACGGCGAGAACAGCGCGAATCCCAGCAGGCTGCGCGCGTCGCGCAGGTTGCGCAGTTCGCTGGATTTGATTGCCAGCATCGCCGCCAGCAGCGCACAACCGGTATCACGGCCCGGCCGCACCATGCCCATCTGCCAGACGATGGTGGCGAGCATGGCCAGCACCAGCAGCAGGCGCACCGGCATCGGCAGCACGCGCCGCCGGGAAAGCGCAGCGGTCAGCACGGCGGCGATCGCGATCACGATGGCCAGCACCGGCGGCAGCTGCAGCAGGAGTGGCAGCAGCGCCAGCGCTGCGCTGGCCAGGGTCCAGCTGCGTGCGTTGCGATCGAGCAGGACGGCAGGCTCAGTCATGGGGCATCAGCGCCAGTGCGCGCAGGCACAGGTGGTGGTGGCTGGCGCCCTGGCCGGGCCCGAACGGTGGATGGGCCGGAAGCTGCAGTGTGTAGCGTCGGCCTTCGCGCTCGGCCATGTCGACCCAGCGTGCCAGCCGCGCGATGCGCGCTTCATGGCCCAGCGGTGCCAGCGCGCGCCAGTCCAGCACCACTTCGATGCCGATCGGTTTTTCGTACTCGCGTACCAGCAGGCTGTCGCGGCGTGCCGAGTGTTTCCAGGCAATGCTGCGCGGGGCGTCGCCGGCACGATAGGGGCGCAGCTGGTGCAGCTCCTCGCCACTGGCGTGGGCGCGGGTGTGCAGTGGATCGCTGCCACTTTCCGGAAGCGGCGGTGCCAGTGCCTCGGCCAGTGGATAGACCAGCAGCGGCTGCTCCGGCCACACCCACGACCATGCCCGCACCAGCCCCAGCGGCTGCGTGCTCGACAGGCGGATGCGGGGCAGTTCCAGCCAGCCGCGGCGCTCGCTGGGGACATCCAGCTCCACTTCGCCGCGGCCGTGTGCAGGCAGTGCGACCCAGGCCTCGCTTGCGCCCAGCTGCAGGTGCAGCCCATGGCGCGCGCGCGGGTCGCGCAGCGACAGGTCCACGCGCAGGCGCAGGGGATGCCCCGCTGGAACCGGTTCGGCGGAGATTGCATCGATCTGTATGCCGGACAGCTGCAGGTGCGCAGCGATGGCGCTGGCGATCGCCGCTGCGGCCAGCAACAGGGCCAGCAGCAGCGCCGGGTTGTTGTTGTAGTTCAATGCGCCCAGCAGCATCGCCGACAGCAGGGTGGCGACGAACAGGCCGAAGCGGGTCGGCAGTACATAGATGCGATGGCGGTCCAGCCGCTGCGGCAAGGCTTCGGGCCTGCGTGGGCGTGCCAGCAGCTGCATGCGTGCCCAGCGTGTGGCCACCTTCAGTCCACCGCGACGGTCTGCAGGATCGCCCGCGCCAGTGCAGGCCCGGAGCTGGATTCGGCCTCCGCCACCAGGCGATGGCCGGCCACCGCCACGAACAGGGTCTGCACGTCTTCGGGGACCACATGCCCGCGGCCGAGCAGCAGCGCATGCGCCTTGGCCGCGCGCAGCAGGGCCAGCCCGGCACGCGGCGACAGGCCCACGCGTACGCCGGCATGCTGGCGGCTGCGGGTCAACAGTGCCTGCACGTAGTCGATCAGCGCGTCGCTGGCATGCACCTGGCCAACCGCTTCACGCAGCGCACGCACCTGGGTGTCGTCCAGCTTCGGCACCGCGCGCGCGATCAGGTCGCGGCGATCACTGCCACGCAGCAGCTCGCGCTCGGCCTGCGCGCTCGGGTAGCCCATCGCCAGCCGCAGCAGGAAACGATCCAGCTGCGAATCCGGCAACGGGAAGGTGCCGGACAGATCGACCGGGTTCTGCGTGGCGATCACGAAGAACGGGTCGGGCAGCGGATGCGTCTGTCCATCCAGGGTGACCTGCTGCTCGGCCATCGCTTCCAGCAACGCGCTCTGCGTGCGCGGTGGCGCGCGGTTGATCTCATCGGCCAGCAGCACATGGGTGAACACCGGGCCGGGGTGGAACTGGAACTGGCGGCTGCCGGCCTCGTACACCGACACGCCGAGCACATCGGCCGGCAACAGGTCGGAGGTGAACTGCACGCGCTGGAAGCTGAGGCCGAGGCTGCTGGCCAGTGCATGCGCCAGCGTGGTCTTGCCCAGGCCGGGCAGATCCTCGATGAGCAGGTGGCCGCCGGAAAGCAGGGCGACAAAGGCCAGCCTGACTTCCGGCACCTTGCCCAGCACCAGTGCGTTCACCTGATCCTGTGCCTCCCGCAGGGCCTGGCGCAGTTGATCGGTTAGCATGCTGGGATTGGGGGACGAGGCTGGCATGATCGTCTCAGGTCTGGAATCCATTCGATTATCCATAGAGCAATGCAAGGCGAACAGCGCGCGCGGACAATATTTCTCTGGTTATGGACGCTGATCACAGCGGCCAAGCTGGTGGTGGCTGCGCGCCTGCCGCTGTTCGTCGATGAGGCGTTCTATTGGCAGGAAGGCCAGCACCTGGCCGCTGCCTATTCCGACCTGCCAGGGCTGACGGCGTGGCTTGCACGCCTGGGCGTGGAGATCGGTGGCCATCATGTGCTGGCATTGCGCCTGCCGTTCCTGGCCATCGGTGCGCTGCTGCCATTGCTGGTAGTGCGCATCGCCACACGCTGGTTTGGCAACGTCGCAGGGTGGCAGGCGGGCAGCCTGACCCTGCTGATGCCGCTGTCGGCTACGCTGGGCCTGCTGGCCGTGCCGGATGTGCCGATGGCACTGGCCGCAGTGATCTGCCTGCATGCAGGTGCGCGCCTGCTGCACAACGTAGATGCGTCGTCGGCGATGAAGCTGGCGCTGGGCCTGCTGATCGGTGCGCTCAGCCACTACCGTTTCATCGGTGTCATCGGTGTCGGCTTCATTGCGCTGCTGGCGCTGCCGCAGGGCCGCCGCATGCTGGCCGACCCGCGCGTGTGGGTGGCGCTGGCGGTGGGTGTACTGGCCTGGCTGCCGTTGCTGGCCTGGAATGCGGACAACCATGATGCCGGCCTGAAGTTCCAGGTGGTCGAGCGCCACCCGTGGACGTTCGAATGGGACGGACTGTGGTTCCTGGTGATCCAGCCGATGCTGGTGACGCCGATCCTGTGCATCGCGATGTGGAAGGTCGCCCTGGCGGGTACCCGCAGCGGTGGTGGTGCGCGGGTGCAGTGGCGCTATTTCGGCCTGGTGGGCGGCGTGTCGACGCTGGGCATCTTCCTGCTGGGCTTCTTCACCGATGTCGAGCGGATCAGTTTCCACTGGCCATTGCCGGGCTACCTGGCGCTGCTGGTGGCCGTGCCGGTGGTCCTCAATGGCTGGCCGCGCTGGCTGCGCCGTACCGGCTGGTGGCTGGCGGCTGCAGGCACCGTGCTGGCCTTCGGCTACTACCTGATGGCGTCCACGCCGGCGCTGCGCGAGCAGATGGCCGGCAGCAAGTACTACCCGCGCAACTTTGCCGGCTGGCAGCCGCTGGCCGTGGCGGTGCGTGACGAACTGCGGCAGATGCCGCCGGGCACGCGTGTGCTGGCGGGCAACTTCAAGGTCGGTGCCGAACTGGGCTTCCAGCTGGGCAACGGTGATATCGAGGTGTTGCCACATCCGCTCAACGACAAGCATGGGCGGACCGCACAGCTGGCGCAGTGGGACCTGCTGCACGAAGGCCCGCGCAGTACGCCGATGCTGCTGGTGCTGTCACCCAGCGACCAGCGCTACCGCGATCTGCTGGCGCGCTATCACGCCATCTGCGAGCAGGTGGGGCCGCTGCCGGCGCCACGCGTGGTCAACAGCGATCATGGTTTCCAGCGCTTCCTGCTGTTCCGGCTGCCGGTGCAGCACGCGCAGGGGCCCTGCGTGACGCCGGCGATGGCCTGGCTGGATGCGCCGTCCAACGGTGAGAAGGTCTCCGGAACGCTCGCCATCAAGGGCTGGGCGTTCAAGGATGGCGTCGGATTGGCGCGCATCGAAGTGCTGGTCGATGGCCGTTCGATCGGTGATGCGCGCTACGGGCGCGTGTTCGACATCCGCCAGGCCTGGCCGGACAGCACCGATCCGCAGCATCCGGCGGTGGGCTTCGACGCATCGCTGGATACCACCACGCTGGCGCCTGGGCGGCATTGGCTTGGCCTGCGCCTGCACGGGCGCGACGGCAGTGTGGAGGCGTGGCAGGAGCAGCCGTTCGAGGTTCGTTGAGGCTTCTGCTTTCGTAGCGTCGAGCCATGCTCGACTGTCTTTGGAGAAGCAGTCGAGCATGGCTCGACGCTACAGTTCAGGGCACCTCGAACCCCGCCTGGCGCAGCAGGCCGCACAGCGCGATCAGTGGCAGGCCGACCAGCGCGGTCGGGTCGCGGTTGTCGATTGCCTCGAACAGGCTGATGCCCAGGCCCTCGCACTTGAAGCTGCCGGCGCAGTCCAGGGGCCGCTCGGCGGCGACGTAGCGGGCGATTTCCTGCGGGTCCAGCACGCGGAAGCGCACTTCGGTCAGATCCAGGGCGGCGAGGGATTCTCCATCCCGCCTGAGACTGATCGCCGTGTGAAAGCGCACCGTCTGCCCGGACATCGCCGCCAGCTGCGCACAGGCCGCCTCGAACGTGCCCGGCTTGCCCAGCGGCTGGCCGTTCAGATCGGCCACCTGGTCCGAGCCGATCACCCAGGCGCCGGGGTAGCGGGCGGCCACCTCGGCGGACTTGGCGGCGGCCAGGCGCGTGGCCAGGGCCAGCGGAGCTTCCCCATTCAGGGGAGTCTCATCCACGTCCGGGCGTGCGCAGTCGAAGGGCAGGCCCAGCCGTTCCAGCAGTTCACGACGGTAGCGGGAGGTGGAGGCCAGGACCAGTGACATGTGACAATACCGGGGCAGGGCGCGGCAGTCTGGCCCCTCCACGGCGGCAGCGGCAAGTCCTGTAGGGCGGGCATTTGACAGCGGGCGGCGCGATCCTTAGTATTCAGCGGCTTATGTCCGCGAACGTGCCCGAAACGCTGGATGCCTGGCGGATGGTTGTAGCGCGAAGGCGCTTCGACGGTCAGGTCTCCCTGGCTGAATTGACCCGCCTGCAGGGGTTGGTCGCAGATACCGACGGCGAGTGTGTCTACTCGCTTGAATTCGGTCGCGACGACGTCTTGCGGGTATCCTATGTGGAACTGACCATCGACACCGCGTTGCCGCTGACCTGTCAGCGCAGCATGCAGCGATTCCTGTTGCCGGTGAAGGTGACCCAGAGGCTTGGCCTGATCCGCGACGAGGACGAGGAATCGTCCCTGCCGGAGGAATACGAGGCGTTGCTGGTGCCGGAAGACGGCCAGCTGCGTCCGTTGGACCTGGTCGAGGACGAGTTGGTGCTGGCAGTGCCGGTTGTGCCGCTGTCGCCCGACGGTGAGGCAGTCGACAAGGACTGGGCACCGAGCGAAGAAGAAACGAAGAAGGCCAACCCGTTTGCGGCGTTGGCAGCACTGAAGAAACAATAGCAGCCGGATTGTCGTCGGCGGCTGCGGCGAAAGCGAAAGTGTGCTGGGCGCTGGCGTCCTGCGCGACGATACGACGAAGCAAATCGAACCGAGTTTGGAGCAATCCCATGGCTGTGCAGAAATCCCGTGTCACCCCGTCCCGCCGCGGCATGCGTCGTGCCCACGACGCCCTGAGCGCCAAGCAGCTGTCGACCGACCCGACCACCGGCGAAGTGCACCTGCGTCACCACATCACTGCCGACGGTTTCTACCGCGGCAAGAAGGTCATCCAGACCAAGACCTCGGCCGTCGAAGAAGATTGATGTGCCGGGAAGGCCGCTGCCTCCGGGCAGCGGCCTTTGCCTTCTTTCCCGGGCGTGCCGGTGATCGGCGGCCCGCGCAACAGGAAACATGATGAGCAAGCGGATCTATTCGAGGATCGCGGGCACCGGTAGCTATTTGCCGGAAAAAGTCCTGACCAACGCCGACCTGGAAAAAATGGTCGAAACCTCGGATGAGTGGATCCAGTCGCGCACCGGAATTCGTGAACGGCACATCGCGGCCGAAGGCGAAACAACCAGCGACCTTGGCTACAACGCCGCCCTGCGCGCGCTTGAAGCCGCAGGCATCGATGCCTCGCAGCTCGACATGATCGTGGTCGGCACGACCACGCCTGATCTCATTTTCCCGTCCACCGCGTGCCTGATCCAGGCCAAGCTCGGTGTGGCCGGGTGCCCCGCCTTCGACGTCAACGCCGCCTGTTCGGGCTTCGTGTTCGCGCTGGGCGTGGCCGACAAGTTCATCCGTTCCGGCGACTGCAAGCACGTGCTGGTGATCGGCACCGAAACGCTGACCCGCATGGTCGACTGGAACGATCGCACCACCTGCGTTCTGTTCGGCGATGGCGCCGGCGCTGTCGTGCTCAAGGCCGACGAAGACACCGGCATCCTCAGCACCCACCTGCATGCCGATGGCAGCAAGAAGGAGCTGCTGTGGAACCCGGTTGGCGTTTCGACCGGCTTCAAGGACGGCGCCAACGGTGGCGGCACCATCAACATGAAGGGCAACGACGTGTTCAAGTACGCCGTCAAGGCGCTGGACTCGGTCGTGGACGAGACCCTGGCCGCCAACGGCCTGGACAAGTCCGACCTGGATTGGCTGATCCCGCACCAGGCCAACCTGCGCATCATCGAAGCCACCGCCAAGCGCCTGGACATGTCGATGGACCAGGTCGTGGTGACCGTCGACAAGCACGGCAACACCTCGTCCGGCTCGGTGCCGCTGGCGCTGGACGCCGCCGTGCGTTCGGGCAAGGTCGAGCGCGGCCAGCTGCTCCTGCTGGAAGCCTTTGGCGGCGGCTTCACCTGGGGTTCGGCCCTGTTGCGCTATTGATAGTGCAAGTTACGACAATGTGAAGCTTTGTCGTTGCGGCCCCTCTGGGGCCGTAACGCGTTTAAGGAGGACCTGTCATGGTTGAGCCCATCGTCATCGAAGGGCAACGTGCCTGGCTGAAGCAGTACGGCAAGGGAAGCCGAGCAATGGCCCTGGGCCTGCTCAATTTTGTTGCCCGCCGTTTCCATCTCGATGCCCTGCGCCCGCCACCGCACCGCGGTGGCGACGCCGCACGCGAAACCGAAGCCCGCCGCCTCGCGGAACTGCAGGCGCAGGGTGTGAACGTGCCTGACGTCCTGGGCACCGGCCATGCCGCCCTGGTGATCGGTGACAACGGCAGCTCGTTCAATACCTGTCTGCGCGAAGCCGACGAGACTGGTCGCGATCGGCTGGTGATGGCGGCGATGCAGGCCATTGCCGAAGCGCATGCCCGTGGTGCCTATTTCGGCCAGCCGTTGCCGCGCAACCTCACCTGGGATGGCGAGAACGTCGGCTTCATCGACTTCGAGGAAGATCCGCTGGAAGTGATGGATCTGTCCGAAGCGCAGGCCCGCGACTGGCTGATGTTCGGTTACGGCGTGGCCAAGTACTACGCCGACCGCCCCGAGCACCTGCAGGCGATGATGGCCGAAGCGATGGGCGACGTTCAGGAGCCTGTGCGCGAGCACGTGCATGCGGTCAGTGGCCGCCTGCGCAGCCTGGCCCGGGTGTGCATGAAGCTGGGCCGTTCAGCGCGCGCGCTGGCCCATTCGATTTTCATTGCCCACGGCGCCAGCACTGCCGGCGTGCTGATGCTGGTGGGCCTGTGCGTGGATTTCCTCGCCGACGGCGATCTGGACGTCCTGCAGCTGTTCTGCTGATGGCTGATAGGGGTCATATCCCTTTTCCTGCGGAAAAGGGATATGACCCCGTTGCGCTTGCCCGGCCGCCCACCATACGCGTGCATACGCGCACGTACAGACGACACGGCATGTTCCCCCTTATCATGGCCCGCTTCGATTGCAACAAGCGGATGACCGCGTGACCGTATCCACCCTCGCTTTTGTCTTCCCCGGCCAGGGCTCGCAGTCTGTGGGCATGGTGGCCGAGCTGGCCGAACTGCACCCGCAGGTGCGTGAAGCCTTCACCGAGGCATCCGATGGTGCCGGCGTCGACCTGTGGGCGCTGTCCCAGGGCGGCCCGGAGGAAATGCTCAACCGTACCGAATATACCCAGCCGGCCCTGCTGGCCGCGAGCATCGGCGTGTGGCGCGCCTGGAACGCCGTGGGCGGTCCGCGCCCGTCGGTGCTGGCCGGCCACAGCCTGGGCGAGTACACCGCCCTGGTCGCGGCGGGCGCGCTGAGCCTGCATGACGGTGCGCACCTGGTGCGCCTGCGCGGCCAGCTGATGCAGGAAGCCGCACCGGCCGGTGTCGGCGCCATGGCCGCCGTGCTCGGCGCCGAAGACCAGCTGGTGCTGGACGTCTGCGCCGAAGCCGCAGGCAGCCAGGTGGTGGTGCCGGCCAACTTCAATTCGCCGGGCCAGATCGTGATCGGTGGCGACGCCGATGCGGTTGACCGTGCGCTGGCGCTGCTGGCCGAAAAGGGCGTGCGCAAGGCCGTGAAGCTGGCCGTCAGCGTGCCCTCGCACACCCCGCTCATGCGCGAAGCCGCCAACCGCCTGGCCGAAGTGATGGCCGGCCTGTCCTGGCAGGCGCCGCAGCTGCCGGTGGTGCAGAACGTCGACGCCCAGGTTCATGACGGCATTGACGCGATCCGTACCGCGCTGGTCCAGCAGCTGTACCAGCCGGTGCAGTGGACCGGGTGCGTGCAGGCGCTGGCCGCCCGTGGCATCACCCAGATCGCCGAGTGCGGCCCGGGCAAGGTGCTGACCGGCCTGGTCAAGCGCATCGACAAGGCCATCGATGGCCGTTCGCTGGCCACGCCGGGCGACTTCGAAGCCGCCCGTGAGGCATGGTCGGCCTGATTTCCCTGTTCCTGCCGACTGTACCGGTGGCCGCTGCAAGCGGCACGGGTGCGGCGGCCGTCCCAGCCTGAGGAAAACATCATGAGCAAGCCCCTGCAGGGTGAAATCGCACTGGTCACCGGCGCCAGCCGTGGCATTGGTGCCGCCATCGCCGATCTGCTGGCCGCCCAGGGCGCCACCGTCATCGGCACCGCCACCACTGAATCCGGCGCTGCCGCGATCGGTGAGCGCCTGGCCGCCCACGGCGGTCACGGCCGCGCGCTGAACGTCACCGACGCTGCCGCGTTGGATGCCGTGCTGGCGGACATCGCCAAGGAATTCGGCCCGATCTCGATCCTGGTCAACAACGCTGGCATCACCCGCGACAACCTGCTGATGCGCATGAAGGACGAGGACTGGGCGTCGATCATCGACACCAACCTGACCAGCGTGTTCCGCACCAGCAAGGCGGTGATGCGCGGCATGATGAAGGCGCGCAAGGGGCGCATCATCAACATCGCATCGGTGGTGGGCGTGACCGGCAATGCCGGCCAGGCCAACTACGCCGCGGCCAAGGCCGGCATCATCGGCTTCAGCAAGTCGCTGGCCAAGGAAATCGGTTCGCGCGGTGTCACCGTCAATGTTGTCGCACCTGGCTTCATCGACACCGACATGACCAAGGCGTTGCCGGAAGAAGCGCGTACCGCGCTGATCAACGACATCGCCCTCGAACGCCTGGGTTCGCCGGAAGACATCGCCCATGCGGTGGCCTTCCTGGCCGGCCCGGCTGCCGGTTACATCACCGGCGAAACCCTCCATGTGAACGGCGGCATGTACATGCCGTAAGCAAGGGGCGCAGGGATTGCGCCGCAAGTGGTTGATCTGCGAAGGTTTTTGCTGCAATGCAAGGCCGCGCCGGTTTCCACTACACTATCCCACGGCCATCGCCTTTGATGGCGACCACTTTTGAACCACAACTCCATCTGGAGCGAGATCCCATGAGCACCATCGAAGAACGCGTCAAGAAAATCGTCGTCGAACAGCTTGGCGTCAAGGAAGAAGAAGTCACCAACAGCGCATCGTTCGTCGATGACCTGGGCGCTGACTCGCTGGACACCGTTGAGCTGGTGATGGCCCTGGAAGAAGAATTCGAGTGCGAGATCCCGGACGAAGAAGCCGAGAAGATCAGCACCGTGCAGGCCGCCATCGACTACATCAAGGCCCACGTCAAGGCCTGATGTCAGACGGCAGTGCGCGCGCGGGCCCATGCTCGCCGCGCACCGCACCCCATGGGGCCGCAGTTGCGGCCCCGTGTGTTTGAGCATCACACCGAAGCAAACCGAGTTGCCCGTTGAAATCAGCCGGGTCAGGAGAATCAGCAATGAAGCGTCGCGTCGTCGTAACCGGCCTGGGTATCGTCTCGCCGTTGGGCAATGATCTGGCCAGCAGCTGGGAAGGCATCACGCAGGGTCGTTCGGGCATCGGTCCGCTGACCAACGTTGCGGATGCCTACCTGGATCGGTTCACCACCAAGATTGCAGGTGAGGTCAAGGGATTCGACATCACTGCCGACAATGAACTGTTCGGCAAGTTCCGGGTCAGCGGCAAGGATGCCAAGAAGATGGACCCGTTCATCCATTACGGCCTCGGTGCCTCGTTCATGGCCCTGCATGACTCGGGCCTGGACATCACCGACGCCAATGCCGAGCGCATCGGCGCCATCGTCGGCGCCGGCATCGGCGGCCTGCTCGGCATCGAAGAGCAGACCATCGAGTTCCACGAGGGCAAGAAGATCTCGCCCTTCTACGTGCCCAAGACCATCATCAACATGCTGCCGGGCCAGCTGAGCATCATCACCGGCCTGAAGGGCCCGTCGTTCTCGGCGGTGTCGGCGTGCGCGACCTCGAACCATTCGATCGGTACCGCGATGCGCATGATCCAGTACGGCGATGCCGACGTGATGGTGGTCGGTGGTGCCGAACGTGGCTCGTCGCCGACCGCACTGGGCGGCTTCTGCGCGATGAAGGCCATGAGCACCCGCAACGACGCCCCGGAACAGGCTTCGCGCCCGTGGGACAAGGACCGCGACGGCTTCGTGCTGGGCGACGGCGCCGGCATCCTGATCCTGGAAGAGTACGAGCACGCCAAGGCGCGTGGCGCGAAGATCTACTGTGAACTGGCCGGCTTCGGCGCCAGCTCCGACGCGTACCACATGACCGCACCGAGCGAGAACGGCGAAGGCGCCGCCCGCTGCATGGTCATGGCCATGAAGGACGCTGGCGTGACCCCGGAACAGGTCGGCTACCTCAACGCGCACGGCACCTCCACGCCGCTGGGCGACCTGGGCGAGACCATGGCGATGAAGACCGCCTTCGGCGACCACGCCTACAAGATGATGGTCAGCTCCACCAAGTCGATGACCGGCCACCTGCTGGGCGCTGCCGGCGGCGTGGAAGCAATCTTCTCGGTGATGGCGCTGCAGGACAACGTCATTCCGCCGACCATCAACCTGCAGCAGCCGGGCGAAGGCTGCGACCTGGACTACGTGCCCAACGAAGCACGCCAGGCCAAGGTCGACGTGGTGATGTCGAATGGCTTCGGCTTCGGCGGCACCAACGGCACGCTGATCTTCAAGCGCGTCTGACCGAGCTGTAGCGGCGAACCATGCTCGACTCCGCCGTTGTGTAGAGTCGAGCCATGCTCGACTGAACGTGCGTTACGCACGAGGAGGCCGCCGCAAGGCGGCTTCCGTGCATCTGAATCCCCGAACTGGCCGCCATGACCCACGCACCGCTGATCCACCCGCTGCCGCACCCGATCGATCTGCTGGCCCTGCAGCAGCACGACCCGGCGCGCTTCCCGCTGCTGATGGAATCCACCGCCTCGGGCACCGCCCAGGGCCGCTGGAGCCTGCTGCTGGCCGCGCAGGGCGATAGCCTGCGGCTGGATGCCGATGGCCAGGTGCGCGACCAGCACGACGCGGTACACGCCGGCAGCTTCCTGCAGGTGCTGGATCGCGCCTGGCAGCGCGAACGCCTGCCGCACGACGGCAGCCACAGCCTGCCGTTCCGCGGCGGCTGGGCGTTGATGCTGGATTACGAAGTGGCCAGCCAGATCGAGCCGGTGCTGCCGGCGCGCGCGCGCGAGGACGGCCGCCCGACCGCGCTGGCGCTGCGCTGCCCGGCCGCAGTGCTGCACGACCATCACAACGATGCCAGCTTCGTCATCGCCGAAGCCGGCGAGCAGGCGTTGCTGGATGCGCTGGTGGCACTGGCCTCGGCCGCGCTGCCCGAAGCCGGGCAGGGCTGGCAGCCGCCGCAGTCGGTGGGCGAGGATGCGCCGCAGCGCTTCACCGACGGCGTACGCCGGGTGATCGAGTACCTGCGTGCCGGCGATGTGTTCCAGGTGAACCTGTCGCGGCGCTGGAGCGCACAGTTCGCCGCGCCGGTCAGTCCGCAGGCGCTGTACGCGCAGCTGCGCCGTGCCAACCCGGCACCGTTCGCCGGCCTGTTCAGCGCGCACGGCCGCCACGTGGTCAGTTCCTCGCCGGAGCGGCTGGTATCGGTGCATGCCGGCCACGCGCAGACCCGCCCGATTGCTGGGACGCGTCCGCGCTTCGAGGGGGACGATGATGCCGCGCGCATCCAGGAGCTGGTCGGCCACCCGAAGGAGCGTGCCGAGCACGTGATGCTGATCGATCTGGAACGCAACGACCTGGGCCGCATCTGCCTGCCCGGCACCGTGGTGGTCGATGAGCTGATGACGGTGGAGAGCTACGCCCATGTGCACCACATCGTCAGTAATGTCAGCGGCCACCTGCGCCCGGAAATCACCCCCGGCGAGGTGATCGCCGCCACGTTCCCGGGGGGCACCATCACCGGCTGCCCCAAGGTGCGCTGCATGCAGATCATCAGCGAGCTGGAGCAGGTGCCGCGCGGAGCCTACACCGGCGCCTTCGGCTGGCTGAACCGCGATGGCGACCTGGACCTGAACATCCTGATCCGTACCGCCGAAGTGGATGGCTACGAGGCGAGCTTCCGCACCGGCGCCGGCATCGTGGTTGATTCGGACCCGGACAAGGAACTGGACGAGACCCGTGCCAAGGCCCGCGGCCTGCTGCGCGCGCTGGGCCAGCAGGGGTAGTGCCGGCCGCTGGCCGGCAACCCCATTCCCCTACGGTGGGTGCCGACCGTTGGTCGGCACGGATGTGGGTGGGTGCCGACCGTTGGTCGGCACGCAGGCGCCACCCCGGTCATGACCCCAATCCACCGGCACGGTATCCTGCACGACGGAATCGAGTTCAGAGGTAGTCCATGGCGGGAGCCAAGCGCGGGTGTCTGTTCGTGGTAACGCTGGTGGTGGTGCTGGCCGCCGTCGTGGCCGGCGCGGGCGCGTGGTTCTTCTACCAGCAGACCCGGTTCGCCGACGCCCCCATCACCCCGTCCGCCGAGAGCATGGTCATCGCCAGTGGCGATGGCATGAACAGCGTGCTGCGCAAGCTGCGCGATGCCGGTGTGGATGAAGGCCAGGACGCGCAGTGGCAGCTGCTGGCGCGCCAGCTCGATGCTGCCGGCAAACTGAAGGTGGGCGAGTACGCGCTCAGCGCTGACCTGACCCCGCGCGAGCTGCTGCTGCGCATGCGCGCCGGCAAGGTGCTGCAGCACCGCGTCACGATCATCGAGGGCTGGAACATCCGCCAGCTGCGTGCCGCGCTCAAGCGCGCCGAGCCGCTGCTGCACACCACCGATAATCTTGATGACGCGGCGCTGATGCAACGCCTCGGTTTCGGTGGCCAGCATCCGGAAGGCCGCTTCCTGCCGGAGACCTACGTCTACCAGCGCGGCGACAGCGACCTCGATGTGCTCAAGCGCGCCCACGCCGCGATGGAAAAGGCACTGGACGAGGCCTGGGAAAGCCGCGCGCCGGACCTGCCGATCAACACGCCCTACGAACTGCTGACGATGGCGTCGATCATCGAGAAGGAAACCGCGCTGGCCAGCGAGCGCCCGCAGATTGCCGGCGTGTTCATGCGCCGCCTGAAGATCGGCATGCGCCTGCAGACCGACCCGACCGTGATCTACGGCATCGGTGCTGCGTATGACGGCAACATCCGCCGCCGCGACCTGACCACCGATACGCCCTACAACACCTATACCCGTGCCGGCCTGACCCCGACCCCGATCGCCATGCCCAGCCGCGATGCGCTGATGGCGGCCGCACAGCCGGCACCGGGCGACGCGCTGTACTTCGTCGCCGTGGGCGATGGCAGCGGCGCGCACGTGTTCTCGCCCAGCCTGGATCAGCACAACGCCGCAGTGGCCCGCTACCTGCAGCAGCTGCGCCAGCAACGTACCAAGGAGACCCCGGCGCAATGAGTCCCGCGCTGCTTCGCCACCCGCGTTTCGTCAGCCTGGAAGGCGGCGAGGGCGCAGGCAAGACCACCGCCATCAATGCCATCCGTGACTGCCTGCGCAGCCATGGCCATGAGGTGGTGCTGACCCGCGAGCCGGGCGGTACGCCGCTGGCCGAGCGCATCCGCGGCCTGGTGCTGAAGCCCGATGCCGAGATCGCCGCCGAACCGCTCAGCGCCGAAGCCGAACTGCTGCTGGTGTTCGCCGCACGCGCGCAGCATGTGCGCCAGGTGATCCAGCCGGCGCTGCAGCGCGGTGCCTATGTGCTGAGCGATCGCTTCACCGATTCCAGCTACGCCTACCAGGGCGGTGGCCGCGGCCTTGATCCGCAGTGGATTGCCGACCTGGAGCGCCGCGCCGTCGGCCTGCTGCCGGGCCTGACCCTGCTGCTGGACGTGGACGTGGCCGTCGGCCGCGCACGCGCCAATGGCCGCGACCTGTGGCCGGACCGCATCGAAAGCGAACAGGATGATTTCTTCCAGCGTGTGCGCGCCGTGTTCCGCAGCCGCGCGCAGCAGGACCCGCAGCGCTTCGCGCTGATCGACGCCGGGCAGGTGCAGGAACGCGTGGCGGCCGATGTGGTCGCGTGCGTCGAGCGCTGGCTGCAGGACGGGGAGGGCGCATGAGCACGTTCTCGCCCTGGCAGCAGCGCGCGTTTGACCAGACCGTGGCGGCGCTGGATGCCGATCGGCTCGGCCATGGCCTGCTGATCTGCGGCCCGGCCGGGCTGGGCAAGCATGAGGTGGCGCTGGCCCTGGCCGACCACGTGCTGGCGCGCGGCGATGCCGCGCATGCCACGCGCACGCGCCAGCTGATCGCCGCCGGTACCCATCCGGACCTGCAGCTGGTCAGCTTCATTCCGAACAAGAGCGGCGACAAGCTGCGCACTGAGATCGTCATCGAGCAGGTGCGCGAGATCACCGACAAACTGGCGCTGACCCCGCAATACGGCGTGGCGCAGGTGGTGATCGTCGACCCGGCCGATGCGATCAACCGCTCGGCGGCCAATGCGCTGCTGAAGACGCTGGAAGAGCCGCAGCCCGGCCGCTACCTGTGGCTGATCAGCAGCGACCCGGCGCGCCTGCCGCAGACCATCCGCAGCCGGTGCCAGCGCCTGGAATTCAAGCTGCCGCCGCAGCACGAGGCGCTGGCCTGGCTGCAGCAGCAGGGCCACAGCGAAGCATCGGCGCGCGAAGCGCTGGACGCCGCGCGTGGCCATCCCGGGCAGGCCGACAACTGGCTGCGCGAAGATGGCCTGAGCCTGCGCCGCGAAGTGGGCCGCGAGCTGGAACAGCTGGCCGCCGGCAAGACCGGCGCGGTGGAGCTGGCGCAGAAGTGGTGCGCCGATGACAACGCGGCGCTGCGCCTGCGCTTTGCCGCCGACCTGGCGCTGGCCCAGGCCAGCACCGATGCCTTGACCACGCCGGAGCGATTGCACAAGCTTGCAGCCTGGTTCGATGCGGCCAACCGCACCCGCGACCTGCTGCGCACCACGGTGCGTGCAGACCTTGCGGTGGTCGAGTTGCTGCTGGCCTGGAACAAGGTGAACGAGCGGCCTGCCGCAAGGGGAAATCGATGAGTGCCAGCAACGCCCGCCAGGGCATCCTGTCCCTGGCTGTGAAGGACAAAGCCGCGCTGTACAGCGCGTACATGCCGTTCGTGAAGAATGGCGGCATCTTCGTGCCCACGCCCAAGCGCTACTTCCTGGGCGACGAGGTGTTCCTGCTGCTGACCCTGCCCGATTCCAGCGAGCGCCTGCCGGTGGCCGGCAAGGTGATCTGGGTGACCCCGGCCGGCGCACAGGGCAACCGCACCGCCGGCATCGGCGTGCAGCTGGCCGACGGTGCCGAAGGCGAGGGCGTGCGTCACAAGATCGAGACCCTGCTGGCCGGCCTGACCGGCTCGGACAAGCCGACCCATACGATGTAACTGGGCGCGGATCACCGCCACTGGTAGCGCCGGGCCATGCCCGGCGGCGATCGCCGAAACACCCGTGAACACGAATGTGAAAAACTGTTGACGGCCTCTGAAAAGCCCCTATAATGAGCGGCTCAGCAACACACCGGGCGGTTAGCTCAGCGGTAGAGCATTGCCTTCACACGGCAAGGGTCACAGGTTCGATCCCTGTACCGCCCACCATGTTGCAGAACGAAAGAAGCCTCCAGCAATGGGGGCTTTTTTGTTGCCTCGCATAATCAGCGAGGCCTTGCGCCAACCGGCGCCAGGGCATCACCCAGTCCATCCTGTGCAGCCCGCGCGATCTGGCGTGCGGCAACGATCAAGCCGTCCCGATGGAAGTCACCGAGTTGATCCTGTGGATCGCCAGCCAGGCGCGCGCGTTCGGCAGCATGCAGTAGATCCAGTACGGCATTCAATGCGACCAGCGAGCGGTCGAGCGAGCCGAAGCCTGTGGCGCTGAGTGTCTGCGGGGTACACGCGCGCCCGGCCTGGTCATCACCGGCGCGGATGGCATCGAGGCATGAAAGGAACGTTGGGCGCGAAGGTGGCAGCAGTCGCTCCGCCAGTGCGCATTCGATCTCACGCGCAAGGTCCTCGGGCACGTCGGCGGCGACGTCGCCGATAAGCGCGTGCAGGCGGGGATGGATGGCGGTTTGGTTGGTCATGGCGAAACCCTCACTGGGGTAGGGCCACCTTCCAAAGTGAAGGTGGCGGACGGTGCGGGTTGGCGTGCCAAGGCAAACAAGCTTCAAGGGAGAAGAACGCCTGGCGGATCTTGCGATCCCCACGCACCGCCCGCCATTGAGGGCAGTCGATGCATTCTCTCAACTGCGATTTCTCTCGCAGTCCTTGAAGCCTGTTCGTTTATTCGAGACGCCAATCCCGGCCAAGGCTTCTTGCCTCGGCGCGGCGATCTTCAGGCCGGGTAATCACATCGGTCTGTAAGGAAAGTTCTCAACTGTCCCTAGGCAGGCCAGGCCTTTCCCGTTGTGTGTCGTCCGACACCCGCGAGTAGTGCCGCCCATCACTGATGGCGCACATCGCCGCCCCTACCGACCGTGCATATGACGACTCCGGAGGGCCACTGCCACGGCAATCGCGTCACCCCGCGCGGCGGAGGCGGGACCATGCCACGCATGGGGCCAGAGGGTTCCATCCCTGCGCTGTCCCGCCGCCCCAGGCAGGCGTAGTCTCAGCCCGTTGCCGTGCCCATCCACTCTGGAGTGCCACCATGCCGCTCGCCCGTATCGATCTTCGCAAAGGTAAATCCGCCGACTACCTGCAACGCGTCGGCGAAACCATCTACCAGGCCATGCGCGCGGTGGGGGTGCCGGAAAACGACCGCTTCCAGATCTTCCAGGAACACGCGCCTGGCACGCTGATCTACGACCCCGGCTACCTGGGCGTGGACCGTACCGACGACTTCATCTGCATCCAGATCACCTGGAATGAGGGGCGCACGCTGGAGCAGAAGAAGGCGTTGTACGCCGGCATCGCCGATGGACTGCACGCGGCGGTGGGTGTCCGCCGCGAGGATGTGTTCATCAATCTGGTGGAAGTGAAGAAGGAGAACTGGTCGTTTGGTAATGGCGTGGCGCAGTACGTGAGTTGATGCAGGTGCGCTACGCTGTCTCATTAGGACGTGCCAAGGCGCTGCGCTACTTGGCGAGCGGACGCGATTCGTGAATCAGTATCCTGGCGCTTGCGCCACGAAGTGGTGCGATGTCTTCAACGGTGCTGATCTGTACGCGGTAGCGACTTTGCGCCTGCAACGGCAGTAGCGCGACATGGAGTCGATAGGCCCCATCGCTGCCTCGTTGGGTCTGGGCGTAGTTCAGACCCTTACCGCGGTGCCAGTCTGGCAGAGGCTGGCCAGATTGCGACTGTGCGATCTGGTAGGCGTCGGGGCTTGCCAGCGGCTGCCAAGTGCCGCCTGACCATTGCTGAAGTCCTACGCGTAAAGGAATGTGCAGGTCGCGCGGAGAAGCAGCATCTGGCGATGAGGAAACGTGCTGCAGATCCAGCTCCACCGCATATGTGTGGTAGCTGGCAAAATTGCGCGCCGTGGTTTCGAACTCGAACTGCACCTGCTGGCCGGGCGCGTCCACGGCGATGGGCTGTGAGAGTTCCAGCGGCTCTGGCGGTGGGGGCGGCCCCTTGTCGGCGCAGGCGGCAAGCAGCGCGGTCAGGCCGAGCAGGCTGATGCGCAGCGGGTGTGTGATGCGGGTGGTCATGCGGATCCCTCTGGCTCCTTGCCGTGGCCATTTGAACCCTAACGTTGGCGAGGCGGAGCCTGCAAGCGCCGGGACCGCGGTGCGGTGCATTCACATGTCGCCGCGCGAGGCGAGCCCCTGCGTCACCGTGTCGCAGGGGGTAAACCCTGAACGGGGTCCAAGGTTGGCTATGGCCCCGTAGAATGGCGGCGTGCGCCGTTCTGCTCTCCACCGCCGGTTCCAGGCCCTGGCATGGCTTGCCATGCTGCTGGTGCTGCTCGCCCCGCTGGTGAGCCGCTGGCTGGCGCACGGTCACGTGGCTGCCGCTGTACCGGTGGCAGCCGTGGACCACGCGATGCACGCAGAGCATGCGCAGCACGCGATGGAAGGGCACCACGACCATCACGCGATGGCGATGCCGCACGGCGAGGCCGCAAAGAAGCCGGCCGTCGATCCACACGCCGATCATGAGATGGGCGTGGATTGCGATTACTGCCTGATCGCAGCGCGGTTGATCACCCTGCTGGTGGCGGCAGTGCTGCTGTTGGCGCCGATGGCACCGGTGTGCCGCGCACTGCGCGGTGCGGTGCAGACGTTGCCGCAACGGATCAGCGGCACATTGGGAGCGCGTGGGCCGCCAGCCATGATGGCCGCCTGAGCCGCACGCGCGTTGCATTGAACATTTTTCCATGAGGTTGCCGGCCACGGCCGGTGCCCGCACGCGCGTGTTTGTCCCTTTCTGATTGCTGCCCTGCCATTGCGGGGTGGCCTTGCATGCCGTGAATAAATGAAAACGAACCCCAACTCCGCGCGCCTGCGCCGGGCGACGCTGCCTGTCCTGTGCGCGTTGCTCCTGCATGCCGCGCCCCTGCTTGCCGCCGACGCGGCACCCCCGACCACGCTGGATACCGTGCGGGTGGTCGATACCCGCAGCGGTGAGCTGTCGTCCTCCGCCAACGCCGGTTCCGCGCTGGGCCTGAGCGTGCTGCAGACACCGGCCAGCCTGACGGTGATTTCGCGCGAACAACTGGAGCAGCGCGGCGACAGCAACCTCAACGATGCGATCAGCCGGGCGGGTGCGATCAGTGCGATGCCGCACCCGGGCAATGGCCTGAGTGCGCTGTCCAGCCGCGGCTTCACCGACGGTGCTTCGGTGATGCGGCTGTACGACGGGCTGCGCCAGTACGGTGGCGTGGGCATCACGTTCCCGTTCGATACCTGGTCGATCGAGCGCATCGAAGTACTGCGCGGCCCGGCCTCGGTGATCCATGGCGACGGTGCGATCGGCGGCGTGATCAACATCGTGCCGAAGAAGCCCACGCGCGGCGCCATCGAGAACGAGATCAGCGTAACAGTCGGCAGCGAGGACACCGCGCGGCTGGGCTTCGGCAGTGGTGGCGCGCTGACGCCCGAGCTGGCCTACCGGCTGGATGTGAGTGGCAACTACAGCGGTGGCTGGGTCGACCGCGGGCGCAACAGTGACGCGACAATCTCCGGTGCATTGCTGTGGCAGCCGCGCGCGGACCTGCAGCTGACCCTCACCCATGCGCAGGGCTACCAGCAGCCGATGCGCT
Source organism: Stenotrophomonas sp. 109824_Sma (assembly GCF_056480025.1). Classification (NCBI taxonomy): domain Bacteria; kingdom Pseudomonadati; phylum Pseudomonadota; class Gammaproteobacteria; order Lysobacterales; family Lysobacteraceae; genus Stenotrophomonas; species Stenotrophomonas sp. 109824_Sma. Next base: position 1,059,522 of record NZ_CM151078.1, read on the forward strand.
ACTTCGGTACGCCGCTGGTCGAGGGCCGCCAGCTGGCGGCGCTGCGCCACCGCAACTACAACGTGGACGACAGCGAGATCCGCTATCGCGACCGCTGGACCCAGCTCGATGCGCTGTGGACGCCGACCGCGAATGTCGAATGGCGCACGCGCCTCTACCAGATCGGCAGCCAGCGCGATTGGCGCAATGCCGAGGCCTATGTCTACAACCGCGCTACCGGCTTGATCGATCGATCTGGCAATACCGAGATCACCCACAACCAGGACCAGACCGGACTGACCTCGACGCTGCGCGTGCAGGGAACCGCAGGTGGCCTGCAGAACAGCTTCGCGGTGGGCCTGGACGCCAACCGCGCGCACTTCAAGCACACCAACAACACCTATGCCGGCAGCTCGGGCCCGGTTGATCCGTTCGATCCGGTGCCGGGGCAGTTCGCCAGCGACGCACCGAACCTGCCGCGCTACCGCAACCGTGCCGAGCAGTACGCGCTGTTCGTGGAAGACCGGTTGGCGCTGAGCGAGCGCTGGTCGGTGCTGGGTGGGCTGCGCCACGATCGTGCGCGCATCGACCGTACCGATCTGATCAGCGGCCAGAACGCGTTCTCGAAGACCTACAGCAGCATCGGCTGGCGTGCAGGCACGGTATTCGCGCTGCAGCCGACGTTGAGCCTGTATGCGCAGTACTCGCAGGCGGCGGACCCGGTCAGTGGCCTGTTGATGATCAGCCCGGCCAACGGCGCCTTCGACCTGGCCAAGGGCCGGCAGATCGAGGTGGGCCTGAAGCAGGCCTTCGATGGCGGCGAGTGGACGCTGGCGGCGTATCGCATCCGCAAGACCGGGCTGCTCAGCCGCGATCCGCTGGTGCCGGACCGCCGCGTGCAGGTGGGTGCGCAGACCTCGCGCGGTATTGAAGCGTCCTTGAATTGGAACTTCGCGCCGCACTGGTCGTTGGATGCCAACGCGACGGTGCTGAAGGCCGAGTTCGAGGACTTCCTTGAAACCACGGGTTCGCCGCCGATGCTGGTGTCGCGCGATGGCAACGTGCCGCCGAACGTGGCCGAGCGCCTGGCCAGTGTGTGGTTGAGCTGGCAGTTCGCGACGGATTGGAGTGCGGCGGGTGGCGTTCGCTATGTCGGCAAGCGCTACGCCGACAATGCCAACACGCTGGAGTTGCCCGGTTACAGCACCACCGACCTGGCGCTGACGTGGCAGGCAGCACCGCGCACGCGATTGTCCGCGCGCCTGTTCAACGTGTTCGACAAGGCGTACTACGCCACCGCGTACTACACCAGCACGCAGTGGCTGCTGGGTGCGGACCGTCGCGTTGAGTTCACCGTCGACCATCGCTTCTGAGGACGCGCACCATGTCGCTGCGATCCACCGCCAAGCGTTGGACCTACCTGGTGCACCGCTGGCTCGGCATCGGCGGATGCCTGCTGATGCTGCTGTGGTTCGTCAGCGGCATGGTGATGCTGTTCATCGGCTACCCGAAGCTGACGCCGGGCGAGCGGCTGGCGGCATTGCCGGTGCTGGCTGAGGCCCGCGATCTGCGGGGGCTGTCGGTACTGCCTGCGGCGGTGCAGGCCGAGCCGGAGGCCGTGGCGTTGACCACGCTGCGTGGCGAGCCGGCGTATGTGGTGCGCAATGGCAGCAACGTGGGCACCTGGTCGGCGTACACCGGCCAGGCCCTGCTGCCCGTATCGGCACAGCGTGCCGAAGCATCCGCTGCACAGTTCGCCGGCGGCCAGGCCTTCGTGGGTGCGACGCGCGTGGACGAGGACCGCTGGACGCATTCGCGTGCACTGGACGCGCACCGGCCACTGTATCGCGTCGAAGTGGGGGGCGCGCAGCCCGGCGACCTGTATGTGTCCTCGCGTACCGGTGAAGTGGTGCTGGACGCACCGCATGTGCAGCAGCGCTGGAACTATGTGGGCGCCTGGCTGCACTGGCTGTACTTCCTGCGCATGCAGTCGGTGGATCCGGTGTGGGCGTGGGTGGTGATCGTGCTGTCCGCACTGTGCACGTTGGCGGCGGTCAGCGGCATCGTGGTGGGGGTGTGGCGCTGGCGCTTCCGCGGGCGCTACCGCTCCGGCGCGAAGACGCCCTATGTCGAACCATGGATGCGCTGGCACCATCTGATCGGGCTGGTGGCTGCGGCCTTCGTGTTCACCTGGATCTTCAGTGGGCTGATGTCGATGAATCCATTGGGCGTCTTCAGCAGCACGCGCGAGGCGATCGACAGCGGGCGCTATCGCGGTGACGCGGTGGCGGTGGATGGCGCGCTTGGCGAGCCGGCGACACTTCTGGCGGTGGCCGATGCTGGGCGCTTCCGGCCGGTGGAGATCCAGTGGCGACGGATCAGGGGTGAACTGTTCGCAGTGCTGCTGGACGGGCGGGGCGAGACCCGCATCGTGTCCAGCGGCAATGGGCACTTGCAGGTTGCGCGGTTGCTGCCGGCAGCGTGGCTGCAGCAGAAGGTGCATGCGCTGTCCGATGCGCCGATGCAGGGTTTCGTGGTGCAGAAGGCAGCGGATGCCTACTTCTATCCGCGTGCGCCCGAGGCCATGAATGGTGCAGCAGTTCGCCGCTTCCCGGTGGCGGTGGCGGATTTCGGCGATGCCGAGGCGACGCGGGTCTACCTCGATCTCGCCACGGGCGACCCGTTGCTGACAGTGGGGCATCGCGAGCGGGTCGGGCGCTGGTTGTTCTACTTCCTGCACAGCTGGGACCTGCCGGCGATGCTGCGCCAGGAAGGTGCCCGGCTGGCGGTGTTGCTGCTGCTGAGCGCTGCTGGCACCGCGCTGTGTGCCACGGCGACGGTGATCGGCTATCGGCGTTTGCGGATGAAGCTGCGGCGCAGGCGGCGCTGATGCCCTGGACTACACCCGCAGCCAACGCGTGGACACGGCAACCAGCAACAAGGCCGTGGCCACGCCGATGAAGGCGGCGATCAGGCCGAAGTGATTGGCAGCGAATCCGATCAGCGCCGGTCCGGCAAGGATGCCGGCAAAGCCCAGCGTGGAAACGGCGGTGATGGCCAGCGCGCCGGGCATGCGGGTCTGGTGGCCAGCCAGCGAGAACAGCGCGGGTGCGATGTTGGCGCAACCGAGGCCGACCAGCACATAGCCGATCAGCGACGCCTGCCACGGCGTGACCAGGGTCAACACCAGCACGCCCGCGGCGGCAAGCAATGCGCCGAACACGATCGCGCGCTGGCGACCCACGCGTGCCACCAGTGCATCGCCGACCAGGCGCGCGACCGTCATGGTCAGGGTGAAGACTACATAGCCGATACCGGCGAGGCTGGCATCGACGCGACGTACATCGCTGAGGAACACCGCGCTCCAATCCAGCATCGCGCCTTCGCCGAGGAAGGCGACGAACGCCAGCACGCCGATGAACAGCACGATGCCATGCGGCAGGGCCAGCATCGGTGTGTCGTGTGGCATGCGTTCGCTGTGCCAGTGCGCTGCCGACAACAGCATCACCAGCAGCATGGCGCCGACGCCGATCAGCACGGATGCCAAGGGAGGCAGCTGTGCGGACAGCAGCACGGTCATGGTGGCCGCGCCGAGGAAGCCGCCGATGCTGAAGAAGGCGTGGAAGCCGGACATCATCACGCGCCGTGCTTCGCGCTCGACGATGACGGCCTGCACGTTCATCGTGCAGTCCATCGCGCCTACGGCGGCGCCGAACACGAACAGGACCAGCCCTAGAATCCAGGCCGAACCAGCCAGCGCCAGGCCGGGCACGGTCAGGCAGATCAGCAGGCTGCTGGCCACCATCACCCGCCGGCAACCCAGGCGCGCGGCCAGCACGCCGGACAAGGGCATCGCCAGCAGCGAACCGGCACCGAGGCAGAGCAGCACCAGCCCCAGCGTGGCGTCGTTGATCTCGGTGCGTGCCTTTGCGAACGGCACCAGGGTGGCCCACAGCGCGGTGGCGAAGCCGGGAATGAAGAACGCAGCGCGGGTCGCGTGCTGTTCGGCACGCGCGCGGTTGGCAAGGGACATGAGCGGTACGGTCAGGGGGGAGTGGGGTATACCGCGATGCCTGCGGCGCGGAAGCGTGCCGCCAATGCGGGGGGCGCGGTGGTGGTCAGCACCAGGTCATCGATCTCGTCCAGGCTGGCGATCTGCCAGTTGCCGCGTGCACCGAGTTTTTCGGTGGTGGCGGCGACGATGACGCGGCTGCTGCAGGCCACCATCGCGCGCTTCAGCGTGGCTTCTTCCGCATCCATCGCCCACACGCCGGTGTCACCGTCCACCGCGCATGGGCCGGGCAGGTACACGTCGGCGCGCAGGCGCTGCACCTGGGCCAGTGCTTCAGCGCCGACCGCACCGCCACCGCTGGCCAGGCGACCGCCGATCAGCTGCACTGAGATGCCTTCATGCACGCTTGCGGCGGTGGCGATCTGTGGCGCGTTGGTGATCACCGTCAAGCCGAGAGCGGCCGGCAGCTGCTGGGCGATCGCCAGATTGGTCGACCCGGCGTCGAGCAGTACCACCTGGCCGGGTTGCAGCAGCGCGCAGACGCGTGCGGCCAGTTCGGCCTTGTCACCGCGGTCGCGGGTCAGTCGTTCGCGCAGTGGGCGTTCCTGCGGCGGCGGCAGCACGGCGCCTCCGTAGACGCGCTGGCATAGCCCTTGGGCGGCCAACTCGCGCAGGTCGCGTCGGATCGAATCTTCGGAGACGGCATAGCGGCGCGCCAGCTCGGCGGCGACCACGCGGCCCTGCTGGCGCAGTTCGTCGAGGATCTGCTGGGTGCGCTGGGCGGGGAGGGGGCTGGGATCGGTGCTCATGCCGCAAGTCTGCACGTTCGTGCATTAACGTGCAACAACGTGCATTCGGTGTTGGGGGGACACACGGCGGCTGGACTGCTGGTGAATTCGCCCGCGCCCACGTCTATGGATCGCCCTCGCGGCCCGGCATGATGGCGGGGCACTTGGCATGGAATCCCTGATGTCCCCCATCGTTCCACGCGCAGCTGGTTCTGCAGCGCCTTCATCAAGAAGTCGAACCTGCGCTATGCCAATTTCTCGCGGGTGACGCTGGAGAAATGCGAACTGTGGGAAAACCGCTGGGATGGCGCGAATGTGAGCGGCGCCAGCTTCGCAGGCTCGGATCTGTCCGGTGGCCAGTTCGAGGGCATCGACTGGAACAGCGCCAACTTCACCGACTGCGACCTGACCCACTCAGAGCTGGGTGAGCTGGACCTGCGCAGCACCAACCTGCGCGGTGCCACGCTGGATGTGCAGCAGGTGGCACTGCTGATGCAGCGCATCGGCATCACCGTGGTTCCGTAGGCATCACCCGGCGTACGCCACCCAGCCCTTGAAGCTGAAGCCTGCGTAGAACAGCTCCACGCCGTCGAAGCCGGCCTCCTGCAGCAGCGCGACCTCCTGTTCGGGCGACAGCAACGGCAGCCGCTCGGCAATGGCGTCGATTGCGCGCTGTGCATCGGCGTGGGCAACGCCCGAGGTTTCGGCGAACGCTGCGTAGCGCTGCAACCAGCGCAGCTTGCCGGCCGGATCCTGCGGCACGCTGTGGTGGGCGACGATCAGAGGGGCGCCCTGGCGCAGTCGCTTGTGCAGTTCGCGCAGCGTATGCAGGCGTTGCGTAGCGTCGAGGAAGTGCAGGGTCAGCAGGCAGCTGGCACCATCGAAGCGCACGTCCGGGGCATCGTCGATGTAGCCTTCCAGCAGCTCAACGCGTGCGTTCAACGGGCCCAGTGTCTGCTCGGCCAGGGCCAGCATCGGCGCGGCCGGGTCCACGCCCAGCAACTGCCAGCCCGGCTGCGCCTCGGCGAAGGCTTTCAGCTCCAGCCCGCCCCCGGCACCCAGCACCAGCACGCGGCCCTGTGCGGGAACGCGTTCGGCCAGCAGCAGGCGGCTCATCTGCTGCAACGCGAGGAAGCCCGGCACCTGGCGCAGCGGCCCCTCGGCATAGCGGGCAACGGCCTGCGGATCGGAAAACGAAGACATGCGTGCATTCCTGCAACAGGGACATACCACTGTACCGTGGCATGCAAGTGCCTTTGCCGCGGGACACTCCCGCCTGCGCTCACCGGCTTGCATCCCGCTCAGCGCAACTCCCGCGCAAGCACCTGCCAGATCCTCGCGTCCTGGCACTGCGAAACGTTGAAGCGCAGATAGTCGGCCGCGCGCTGCGACTGGCTGAACGCGTTGCCCGGCGCCAGCACGATGCCTTCTCGCAGGCACTGCCGCGCCAGCACGGCGGAATCGCGGCCATCCGGCAGTTGGCACCACAGGAACAGTCCGGCTTCCGGCTGCAGCCACGGCGTGATGCCAAGCGTGTGCAGCTTGCGCAGCGTGTGCCGGCGCGCGTCGGCCAGGCGCGAACGCACCGATTGCATGTGGCGGCGATAGCCACTGTCGGTCAGCGCGATGTGCATCAGCTGCGCGGCCAGGTGGCCACCGCCGAAGCTGGTCGCCAGCTTCAGGTCGGTTAATGCTTCGATCCAGTCATGGCGTGCAGCGATGTAGCCGCAGCGCGAGGCCGCCGACAGCGTCTTGGAGAAACTGCCGACGTGGATCACACGTGACAGCCCGTCGAGCGCGGCCAGCCGCGGCGCCGGCTGCAATTCGAAGTCGGCGAAGATATCGTCCTCGACGATGATCAGCTCGCTGCGTTCGGCCAGGCCCAGCAGGCGGTGCGCGGTGCTGGCCGAAAGCACCGCGCCGGTCGGGTTGTGCAGGCCGGAGTTGGTGATGTACAGCCGCGGCGAATGCGCCTGCAATGCGCGTTCGAACGCTTCAAGGTCCGGGCCGGTGGGCGTGTACGGCACACCCACGGCTTGTACCTGGTGCGCCTTCAGCAGTGCGTGGTAGTTGAAGTAGCTGGGGTCATCGACCAGCACGCAGTCACCGGGCTTGAGCAGGAAGCGGCAGATCAGGTCGACCGCGTGCGTCCCGGATTCGGTCAGCAGGATCTGCTCCATCGATGCATCGATGCCCAGCGTGGCGCTTCGCCGTTGCAGCAGCTGGCGCAACGCGGGCAGGCCGAGCGGGCCGGCGTAGTCGGCCAGATGCATGGCATCGGCACGCGCCAACCGGCGCAGGCCGCGGCGCACGCCATCGTGATACAGCCAGTCGCTGGGCATCCAGCCGCACCCTGGCTTGAGGTGGCCCGGCGGGGTTTCCAGCGACTGCCGCGACACCCATAGCGGGTCCACGGCGCGGTCCAGCCGGGGCTCCATCTTGGCCAGTGCCAGTGGTGCGGCGGGCCCACTGACATAGAAGCCGGATCCTGCGCGCGCCGTGATCAGGCCTTCGGCCGCGAGGCGCTCGTAGGCTTCGACCACGGTGGAGACTGAGACTGCCATCGCTGCGGCCTGCGCCCGTACCGAAGGCAGGCGCGAGCCGGGGCCATCGACCCGCGCGTTGATGCGGGTGCGTACCGCCTGGATGACGGATTCGATGCGGGTCAGGGGGCGTGGCATGGCGGACTGTAGTGGAAGTGTGGGCAGTACAGTTACTTGTGACTGTACTGGATTGTAGCTGGGGTGAGGGGGGGCACAGGTGCTCTTATGGAAATCCCGCCGGGACCGCCCGGCATTGCAGGAGTACAGGCGTGGAACGGTCGGCGAGTGGTTGGATCAATGGCTTCATCGGTGTGGTGATTTTCGCGGGCTCGTTGCCGGCCACCCGCCTGGCGGTGCTTGAACTGGATGCCGGGTTTGTCACCGCCGCACGCGCCACCATCGCCGCTGTGCTCGGCCTGGGGCTGTTGTTGCTGCTGCGCCAGCCGTGGCCGCGCCGCAGTGACCTGCCAGGCCTGGTGGTGGTCAGCCTCGGCGTGGTGGTCGGTTTTCCACTGCTGACCGCGCTCGCCCTGCGCCACGCCTCATCCGCACACACCATCGTGTTTGTCGGCCTGCTGCCACTGAGCACCGCGATATTCGGCGTGCTGCGCGGCGGCGAGCGGCCGCGTCCTGCCTTCTGGCTGTTCTCGTTGCTGGGCAGTGCCTGCGTGGTCGGCTATGCGGTGCGCAACGGCATTGAGGCCTCGCTGCAGGCCGACCTGCTGATGCTGGCGGCGATCGTTGCGTGCGGGCTGGGCTATGCCGAGGGCGGTCGGCTCGCCCGTCATCTTGGCGGTTGGCAGGTGATCAGCTGGGCGCTGCTGCTGGCGTTGCCGGTGATGCTGCCGCTGACAGTGCTGATGCGCCCGGCCTCGTTCGCCGCCGTCGGTGCGTCGGCGTGGTGGGCACTGGGCTACGTGGCAGTGTTCAGCATGCTGGTCGGCTTCCTGTTCTGGTACCGCGGCCTGGCGCAGGGCGGCATCGCCGCTGTTGGCCAACTGCAGTTGCTGCAGCCGTTCTTCGGCCTGGCCCTGGCCGCGCTGCTGCTGCACGAATCGGTCAGCCTCAGCATGGTGCTGGTGACCGTGGTCGCGGTGATCTGCGTCGCCGGCGCACGCCGCTTCAGCCGCTGAGCGAAAAAGGGGACCGAAAAAGGGGACGGAGGGGATTAAGTCGTAATCGGTCCTGCTGTGCCTGAAACGACTTAATCCCCTCCGTCCCCTTTTTCAGTGATAGCGCGGGCGTATCGTGGGCTGTGGTCAACGGTATTGGCCGGACGCGGTGCGCTTGGCCGAAGCTGTGCCGATGCAGCCAATTTCCCGAATTTCCTTTGAAGGCCAGGTTGGCCTGGTGACGGGTGCCGCCGGTGGACTGGGCCTGGCCTACAGCCGCCTGCTGGCCGAGCGCGGGGCGCAGGTGCTGATGCATGACGTCGGTGCCGGTACCGATGGCCAAGGCGTTGATCCGCAGCGGATCGTGCGCAGCGTCGAAGTGCTGCAGGCGCAGGGGCTTTCGGTGCAAGCGGGGAGCAACCCCATCGACCATCGCGCCGGTTGCCACGCGCTGGTGCAGGAACTGCTGCAGGCGCACGGCCGCATCGACTTCCTGATCCACAACGCGGGCTGGGTCGAGTACCAGGCGCTGGAAGCGATCGAGGACGACGCGCTGGAGCGGATGCTGTGCCTGGCGGCGAAGACGCCGCTGTGGCTGGCGCAGGCGGCGTGGCCGGCCATGCGCGCAGCGGGCGGTGGCCGCATCGTCATCACCACGTCCGACCGCGCGCTGTATCCACAGTACGCGCAGCGCGGGCTGTCCGCCTATGCGATGGGCAAGCTGGCGGCGCTGGGCCTGGTCAATGTGCTGGCGCTGGAAGGTGCCGAGCATGGCATCGTGGTCAACGCGGTTTCGCCGGTGGCAAAGACGCGCATGTGGGGCATCGAAGGCGAGCCCGACGAACTGCATCCGGAAGCTGTTGCGCAAGGCGTGGCCTATCTGGCATCCACGCGTTGCCAGGAGGGTGGGTGGGCACTGCGTGCCAGCAACGGGCAGTTCCATGCACTGCGCCTGCAGGAAGCCGAGCATGTGGCGTACCCGCGGGATCTGCGCGCGGTGGCTGCTGACAGCATCGAATCGGTCGCACTGCAGTGGCCGGCCATCGCCCGCGCGAGCGTGGACGTGCGCAGCTGAGGGCGTACCCTAGGCGGGTTCCTACTGCCTGCACCGTGATGATCGACCTGCGCCTGCTTCGCCAGTTCGTGGCCGTGGCCGAAGAGCTGCATTTCCACCGCGCCGCCGCCCGCCTGCACATGTCACAGCCGCCGCTGACGGCGGCGATACGACGGCTGGAAGACGCGCTCGGAAGTGAACTGATCGTGCGCGGCAACCGTACCCTGGGCCTGACCGTGGCGGGGCAGACGCTGCTGGTGGAGGCGCGGGCAACGCTGCAGCAGGCCGAGCAGGCGCTGCAACGCACCCGCGAGGCTGCAGCGGGGCAGTCCGGCAGCCTGCGCGTGGGCTATGTGGGCAGTGCGCTGTATGGACGCCTGCCAGGTTTGATTCGCCGCTTCCGCCAGCAATACCCGCAGGTACAGCTGCACCTGCAGGAAGCGACGTCGCGCCAGCAGCAGTTGTGGCTGCGTGAGCAGCGCATTGATGTCGGCGTGTTGATTCCACCGATTCCCGCCGCCGAGCTGCTGCTGCACGCCTTCGACCACGACCGCCTGGCGATTGCGCTGCCGCGTGCACATGCGCTGGCCGACGCGCCGGAGGTCAGTGTGGCGATGATGGCTGACGAACCGTTCGTTTCATGGCCGGCAGGCGAGGGCATCGGCTTCCATGCGCAGGTGCTGGGCCTGTGCACCGCTGCGGGCTTCACCCCGCGCGTGGTGCAGGAAGCGCAGGGCATGCATGCGGTGCTGTCGCTGGTGGCGGTGGAGGCGGGCGTGGCGATCGTTCCGGCCAGCATGGTCAGCTTCCGCCCGCAGGAGATCGTCTATCGCGTGCTGGAGAGCGAAGCAGCGCGCTTTGACCTGCCGTTCTGCATGCGGCCGGAATCACCGTCGCCGGTGCTGCGCAATTTCCTGCAGGCGGCGGGCACCAACTGATTCTGTGGACCCGCTACGCCTCGTCGCCGCGGAACAGGTTGGCAACGGCATAGTCGATGAACACCCGCAGGCGTGCACTGGGATGGCGCCCACCGGGCCACAGCAACGAGAACTGCCCCTGGTGCGTGGGCAGCGCAGGCAGCACCCGTTGCAGGCGGCCATCGGCCAGCGCGTCAGCGGCGAGGAAGTCAGGCATCCAGGCCAGGCCCATGCAACCGATCGCAGCGGCCAGCACGGCTTCCATGTTGTTGCAGGTCATCGCCGTGGGAAGGCGTGCCCCGGCATCGCCTTCGATGCCCGGCAGCTGCCACGGATGCAGCTTTCCGGTGGTGGGGTAACGGAAGCGCAGCGCGGTATGCATGCGCAGCTCGCTCACATCACCGGGCGTACCGTGCGCCTGCAGATAGCCCGGCGCCGCACAGAGGATGAAACGAAAGCCACCCAGCCGTCGTGCGGTCAGGCTGGAATCGGCCAGTTCACCGCTGCGTATCACCGCATCGAGGCCTTCGCTGACCACATCGACGATGCGGTCGTTGAAGTCCAGTTCCAGCTGCACCTGCGGGTAGCGTTGCTGGAAGCCGGGCAGCACCGGCAGCAGGAAGCGGTAGCCGATGGTGGGCAGGCCGATGCGCAGCAGCCCGCTGGGGGCGTGCTGTCGCTGCGCCAGGTCTGCCTGCGCTTCGGAAAGTTCATCCAACGCACGCCGGCAGCGCTGCAGCAGCAGTTCGCCTTCATCGGTGAGGTGCACGCGGCGGGTGGTGCGCTGGAACAGGCGCGTGCCGAGTTCCTGTTCAAGGCGGGCGATGCGCTTGCCGACCGCCGATGCGGACAGGCCGAGTACGCGGGCGGCACCGACGATGCTGCCCGCCTCCGCAGTGCGGACGAAGGCGAGCAGGGCAGAGATGGAGTCCATGAGAGGCATGATTGCGGAACAGTCAGCCGCAATCAACGTCCATGGAGCCTGTTTTTCTGGGATAGCGGCCTGTCCATCATCAATGCCCCTGATGGATGGAGGCCCGCATGGCCCCGGTTTCGATGCTCCCCGTACGTTCCCGCACACATCAGCGCTGGACGCTGCTCGCGGTCTGCCTGGCCGCGCTGGCGTTGCCGTTGTCCTTCTCGGCCGGGGCGGTCGTGGTGCCCGCGCTGGCCCTTTCTGCGGCGGCGTCGCCGACCGCGCTGGCGTGGGTGACCAACGCGTTCATGCTGACCTTCGGCAGCCTGCTGCTCGCTGCCGGTGGCCTGGCCGACCGCTATGGCCGACGGCGGTTGTTCCTGCTGGGCACAGCAGGTTTCACCATCGCCACCGCCATTGTCTGCCTTGCGCCGACGCTGCTGTGGCTGGATCTGGCGCGCGGGCTGCAGGGTGTTGCCGCTGCAGCGGCATTGGCATCCGGAACGGCGGCGCTGGCGCATGCCTGTCAGGGGCCGGTGCGTGCCCGCGTGTTCGCCCTGCTGGGCACCACGTTCGGAGCGGGGTTGGCGCTGGGGCCGCTGCTCGCCGGTCTGCTGCTGCAGGCACTGGGATGGCGCAGTGTGTTCGCAGCGGGCGGTGTACTGACGTTGGTGGCCTTCGCGCTGGGCGCGCGCGTGTTGCCCGAAAGCCAGGGCGAGCGCGGGCGGCTGGATGTCGGCGGCATGCTGGGCTTCAGCCTGATGCTGGCGGCGTTGACCCTAGCCCTGCTGTGGCTGGGGGAATTCGGCCTGCATGCCGTGCGCGTGCAGCTGGCGCTGCTGGCGGCGCTGCTGCTGGGCGCGGTGTTCGTCTGCACCGAACGGCTGCAGCGCTCACCGTTGCTGGACCTCTCACTGTTCTTGCAACCGGCGTTCCTGGGTGTCCAGCTGCTGCCGGTCGCAACCTGCTTCGGCTACGTGGTGCTGCTGGTAGTGCTGCCCCTGCAGCTGCTGGGCGTGCACGGACAGAGCGCGACCCTGGTGGGGCTGCAGATGCTGGCCCTGTCCGCGCCGATGCTGATGCTACCGATGCTGGCCGCACGCTGGGCCGAGCGCGTTGGAAGTGCGCGGCTGTGCATGCTGGGCCTGCTGGTGTGTGCCTCTGGCCTGTACCTGTTGTCGCGCCACGCATCGCATCCGTCGCCCTCGCAGTGGGTGCCGTTGCTGATGCTGATCGGTGCGGGCACGGCGTTGCCTTGGGGCTTGATGGATGGGCTGTCGGTCAGCGTGGTGCCGGTGCAGCGCGCGGGCATGGCTGCCGGCATCTTCGGAACGGTGCGCGTGGCCGGTGAGGGCATCGCATTGGCCGCAGTCACGGCCTTGCTTGCGCTGCTGATCGGCCACCAGCTGCAGGGGGCATCGCCGGCATCGCTGGCGCGTGCAGGTGCCTATCTGGCGACGGGGGCGCATGCACAGGCGCAGGCACTGCTTCCGGCGATGAGCGGCGCACAGCTGCAGCAGGCCAGTGCCGAGGCGCTGGCGATACTGCTGCGTGTCCTGGCGCTGCTGACCGCCGCATGCGCTGTGCTGTTGCACCTGCTGCTGCGGCGGCCAGCGTTGGCCGTGATCAGAACCGGTAGCTGATGGTGCCGGTCACTACGCGCGGGTAGCCGGCGAAGCAGTCGCCGAAGGTACGGCACGGCGCGTAGTAGCGCTTGTCGGTGAGGTTGGTGATGTTCAACGCCATCGTCCAGTCAGTCACCTGTACTTCCACCAAGGCGTCCGCCAGCGTGTAGCTGGGGGTGATGATGCGCCCACCATTGCCCAGCGACACGGTATTGCCGACGTGGCGCACGCCCAGGCCCAGGCGCAGGCGTGCGGCATCATCCAGCTGGAAGCCCTTCGAAATCCATGCCGAGGCCAGGTCCTGCGGGGTGTCGTTCAGGCGCTGGCCCACTTCCAATGCGAAGTTGCTGCGGCTGACCTCGGCCTCGTTGCGCGCAACGGCGGCGGTGACGGTGAGGTCGTTGGCGAACTGGAACTGGCCTTCCAGCTCGATGCCCTTGGAGCGGATCTGCCCGGTCTGCACCACGTTCAACACGTTGTCCGGGTCGTTGGTCTGCCGGTTGGTTTCGGTGATGCGGTACGCCGCCATCGTCAGCAGCAGGTTGCGCGCGGGTTGCCACTTGATGCCGGCCTCGCTCTGGCGGCCACGCATCGGCTTGAAGGCCTGGCCGAACAGGTCCTGGCCAGTGACCGGCAGGAACGATTCGCTGTAGCTCAGGTAGGGCGACACCCCGGCGCCCAGTTCGCCGATCAGGCCGGCGCGATAGGTGGTGGCGTTGTCGGTCTGGCTGGGCTGGCCTTCCGTCTTCGAGCGCGCATGGTCGCGGCGCGCACCCAGTACCAGCGACACGCGGTCGGCCCAGCGGATCTGATCCTGCACGTACAGACCCAGCTGCGTGGAGGTCTGGTCGGGTTGGCGGTCCCAGCCACGCAGCGTCGGCGCCACAGATACCGGGGCGTAGATGTCGATCGGCGTGCCGGTGGCATCCAGGCGCTGCAGCTGTTCCTTGTATTGGCTGTAATCCACGCCGGCCAGCAGCAGGTGCTGGAAGGCGCCGGTGGCGAAGTCGAACTGCAGCGCGTTGTCGGCGCTGAGGATCTGCACGTCCGGGCGGGTGCCATAGGCCGTGCGATTGACCACGCGACGTGCGGCGTCGATGAACGGATCGCCCGGGTTGCTGTAGCTGTCCACGTACATCTGCTGCAGCGTCGTTTTGCCATCGATGTAGCGCACGGCCGAGCGCAGGCTGAGCACGTCGTTGAAGCTGTGGTCGAACAGTGCGGTCAGGCTGTAGACGCGGGAGTCGATGCGGTCGAAGCCCGGGTCGCCGATGAAGGTGGAGGGATCCAGGCGGCGCCCGGGTGGCGCCAGCAGGGTCGCGGCCAGCGGCAGGAACTGCTGGCTGGAGCCGGTCCTGTCATGCTGGTAGCTGGCCAGCAGGGTCAAGGTGCTGCGTTCGCCGCGCCAGCTGATCGACGGTGCCAGGTAGACGCGATCATCCTTGAGCGTGTCGGTCTGCATGTTTGAGGTGCGTACCAGCCCGACCAGGCGACCGGCCACGGAGCCGTCCGCGTTCAATGCACCGCCGACGTCACCCTGCAGCTGCCTGCGATCGAAGCTGCCCAGCTGCACGGCGAGCTCGCCGCGTGCCGCACCGAAGGTGGGGCGCTTGCTGATGGCGTTGATGATGCCGCCGGTGGCGCCGGCGCCGTACAGCACCGAAGACGGTCCGCGCAGCACTTCCACCCGCTCCAGGCCGTAGATCTCCGGTCGCGCCAGCGGGCTGAAGCCGTAGCTGCGGCGCAGGCCATCCACGTACTGCACCGGGTCCAGGCCGCGTACCGAAGTAGCGTCGTTGCGCGTATCCAGGCCCCAGGCATCGGCGGTGACGCCCGCGCTGTAGCGCAGCACTTCCTGCAGGTTGTGCGCGCCGCGATCGGTGAACAGCTGTTGGGTGACCACGCTGATCGCCTGTGGCGTCGCGGTCAGCGCGGTATCGGTCTTGGTCGCGGTACTGGCGCGGTCGGCAACGACGCTGACGCGGTCCAGGGTCCGGGCGTCCGGTGTTTCCGCAGCCACAGCCAGTGGTGCGGTGAGGGCACCGGGCAGCGCCAGGGCAAGGGAGAGCAGGGTGTGGCGGGCAGGCATGGCGGTCGGTCCATGGAAGATCGCCGCGGATTATCGGGATTGCCTCGAATTGATGCAAATGATTATCAATATCGTGTCATCTGGCGGTCGCCTTCGCATCACGCTCCCTATGCCGGCCCGCGCCTAGCCTTGATCGTCCCCGTCCCCCACGGAGACCCGCCATGTGGCTGCTCGACCATCTCTGGCCCGGCCGTAGACCACTTCCTCCCCCGGTCGCGGACGCGCCGCAGGCGCCGCCACGCCGCTCCTGGCTGAAACGCCCTGCGCGGGCCGGGCGCAGCGGCATGGCGCCCTGGCAGAAGGTCGCCACGCCGCCGCGGCGCGCGCGCCACTAGCCGGTGCGGTCGGCGGGGTGGTTGACCCCGTCGTTGACCGGGATCACACCCAGCGCGAACGGGTCGATGCCTTCCAGGCAGGCCACGTTGTAACCGTACTGTTCCGGGTTGGAGCGGCGCCGATGATGGGTGTAGATGCCGCACACGCCGCAGAAGTAGTGCTCGGCCACATGGGTGTTGAACTGGTACAGCTGCAGGTGGTTCTGCCCGCGCACCACCTGCAGGCCCGCGCGGGTAACGCTGGCTGCAATGGCACCCCGGCGCCGGCACATCGAGCAGTCGCAGCGGCGCGGGTCGACGATGCCGTCCGGCAGGTCCAGCAGCAGTTCAACCGTGCCGCAATGGCAGGTGGCGCGGTGCTGGGGTTGGACCGGAACGCCGGCCACGGAAGTGATGCCCATCGTTGCTCCTGTGAGATGAACCTGGCCGCATGGACCGCCGCAGACGGTGCGCCGGCGTGCCTGAACGGGCCGTAGATGCCACGGTGAACCCGCTTGTGGCTAACTATGCGGCTTCGGGACCGCGACAGGATGCCAGTGAGAGCCGCAGGACGTTGGATGACAGGAAGTGCCATGGCGCTGGCAGCGTTGTGGGTGACCGGGCTGCTGGCCTATCAGATGCCGGGGCCGGGCTGGCTGGCGAACGGCATTGCGGTGCTGTGGCTGCTGCTTGCGCTGTGGGCGTCGTGGCGGGTCGCGCGTGGCCGTGGCCATCGTCGCCTGGGCCTGGCGTTCGGCGCCTCGCTGGCACTGGCTGGCCTGTGGTGGCTGCTGCTGACCCCGCGGCAGGACCGCGTGTGGGCCGATGACGTGGCCCAGCGCCTGCATGTGGTGTCCTTCGACGGGCGCCAAGTAGTGTTCGACAACGTGCGTGATTTCACCTGGCGCAGCGAAACCGACTACGACGCGCGCTGGGTGCGCCGCGAATACGACCTGGACCAGCTGCGCTCGGCCGACCTGGTGCTGTCGTACTGGATGGGCCCGGCGATCGCCCACACCCTCATCTCGTTCGGTTTCGAGGATGGGCGCCACGTGGTGTTCTCGCTGGAGATCCGCAAGGAACGTGGTGAATCGTTCTCGGCGCTGGGCGGCTTCTTCCGCAAGTTCGAGATGACCCTGGTGGCCTCGGAGGAGACCGACATCATCCGCACCCGTACCAACGCGCGCGGCGAGGATGTCTACCTGTACCGCCTGCACGGCATGGACCGTGCGCAGCTGAAGGAGCTGTTTGCCGCGTACATCGCGCAGGCGCGCGAACTGGATGCGAAGCCGGGCTTCTACAACACGCTCACCAGCAACTGCACCACCATCGTCTTCGACCTGGCCCGGCACATCGCGCCGCGCCTGCCGCTGGACTATCGCCTGCTGCTGTCCGGGTATCTGGCCGAGTACGCGCAGGAGGTGGGTGCGCTCACTCCGGGTGTGCCGTACGCCGAACTGCATGACAAGGGCCGCATCACCCAGCGTGCGCTGGACCTGGGCAGCGGCGACCACTTCTCCACCGTGATCCGCCAGGGCGTGCCCGGCACCGAGCAGGACCCGCAGTAATGACCCGACTCTTCCTGATCCGCTGGCAGCGCCTGCTGCCGGCGTTGTTCGCCGCCTTCCTGCTGCTGGGCAGCAGCGGCTGCGCGATGGTGACCGTCAAGCAGGTCAAATCCAGCGATTCGCTGGTGAACAAGCGTGCCGACGTGCTCAACACCGGCAAGCTCAGCCCGGCCGCGCGCGAGACGCTCAGCGCGGCGGGCCTGGACGAGTCGCAGTGCGAGAAGGACTTCCTGGTCTGCCGCAGCACGTTGTTGATGACCGATGACCTCAATGTCGAGCAGCGGTTGTCGGCGCTGTCCGAACTGTGGGTGAAGGCCGCACTGGCGTTGACGCCGAAGAAGACCGCCGCCGGCGATCCGCCGATGAGCGATGCGGCGCTGGACGCCTGGCTGGAAGCCGCGCGCTATGCCTATGCCTACCTGTTCTACAGCGGGCGCTCACCGTCTGACCGCGCCTTCGAGGACCGGCAGACGCAGGTGCGCGACTACTACAACTACGCGGCCGAGAAGGCGGCAGTGGTGTTGTTCGTGCGCGCACGCGCCGCTGCGCTGGCGGGCGAGGACTATACGAAACCGCTCACGGTCGGCAGCTGGTCGCTGGCCTCCAACTACCAGCAGTTGAACCTGAAGAGCATTCCTGCGCAGCTGGTACCGGCCGGCACGGTCAGCTTCGTCGGCCTGCGCAGCACCTATCGCCGCGATGGTTTCGGCGCCGAGCTGGTGATGGTGATGGACCCGCCGAAGCTGGTCGCGCCGGTGATCGCGCCGGATGGCCCGAAGGCCGATACGCCGCCGGAGGATGAGGACGACGCGCGTCGTGGCCGCCGCCATCGCCATGACGATTCGGTGCCCGAGTTCAGCGAGATGTCCTCGATCAACGTCACTGCGTTGCTGCGGTTCGAGGGCAGCAGCCTGGACGATGTGATGCGCACGCGCCGGGTCGAGCTCGATGCCTATTCGCCGGAAGCCACCGAACGCATCACCCTGCACGGCGAACAGGTACCGCTGGCCGGCAATTTCACCGCCGCCTACGGCCTGTGGCTGGCGCAGAGTGGCTTCGCCCGGCAGTCACTGCGCACCCTGTTCGGCATGAGCGAGGGCATCGGCGAACCGCACATCTACCTGATGCAGCCGTGGGACCCGAACCGCCGCATCATCTTCATGTTGCATGGCCTGGCCAGCAGCCCGGAAGCCTGGGTGAACCTGGCCAACGAGATCATGGGCGATCCCGAGCTGCGCCAGCAGTTCCAGGTGTGGCAGGTCTACTACCCGACCAATGCACCGATCGCGCTGAACCGCTACGAGATCGCCAACGCGTTCAACGACACGCTGAAGCATTTCGACCCCAACGGCAGCACGCGTGCGTCGAAGGACATGGTCTATATCGGCCACAGCATGGGCGGCGTGCTCGCGCGCCTGCTGGTGAGCGACTCTGGTGATGTGCTGTGGGATGACCTGCTGGCCAACTACGATCTGAAGGGCGAGCGGCTGAAGCGGGTGCAGACCAAGCTGGGGCCGCTGCTGCATTTCAAGGCGCAGCCGAACGTGGAGCGCGCGATCTTCATCGCCGCGCCGCACCAGGGAACGGATATCGCCGGCAACAAGGTCGGGCGCCTGATCGGTCGCCTGGTGCGCCTGCCGCTGACCATCCTCGGCAAGTTCGAGGATGTGTTCATGGCGCTGGCACAGGCCGAACAGCAGGTCGATGGCACGGCCAAGCCGAAGATTCCCAACAGCATCGACAACCTCAAGGCCAGCGACCCGTTCGTGAAGGCCGCCGCACAGCTGCCGATCGAAGCGGGCCTGAAGTACCACTCGATCATCGCCCAGCGCAAGCCGGAGTTGCCGGTGGAAAAGTCCGATGACGGGCTGGTGCCGTACTGGAGCGCGCACCTGCCGGGGGCGCTGTCGGAGAAAGTGATCATTTCCGGCCACAGCGTGCAGGAGACCCCACAGGCCGTGCTGGAAGTGCGGCGCATCCTGCATCGGGACATCGATGACATGGGCGCCGCTGCCAGGTAGTGCCGGCCGCTGGCCGGCATCATCACGGCATTCCTGCGTGCGTGGAGGTTGCCGGCCAGCGGCCGGCACCACCGTAATGCGGCGGCCTACACCCGCCGCGCGATCACTGCGGCCAGCACCGCCAGGCCGAAAGTGATCGCCAGGCACAGCAGGTAGCCGGTGTGCGGCGCGCTTTCCACGAAGAGGGCGAACAGCGCACCGGAGACCGCCAGCGCGGTGGTCACCGACAGCGCCTCGCTCAGCTGCAGCGCCGAGGTATTGGCACCCTGCTCATGCGGCGCTGACAGCGACAGGGTCAGCACCGACAGGCTGGCGTAGATCATGCCCATGCCGAAACCGGTCACGGCCCAGCCGACCAGCGCGACCGGCAGCGGCATCTGCTTGAACAGCACCGCCAGCGTGGCGGCGATGCCGACCGTCATCATCACCGTGCCAACGCGCAGCAGCTGCTGGCGTGACCAGCCGCGCTGCTGGTGACCCTGCAGCCAGGAGCCGGCGAACCAGCCCAGCGCACCGAGGCTGAGCACCGCGCCGGCCCAGCTGGGCGAAAGCCCGCGTTCGCGCTGCAGCAGCAGGGGCAGGTAGGCTTCGCAGGCGAAGAACGCCGCCGCAGCGATGCCGCGCAGCGCGATCACGCTGGGCAGGCCGCGGCGCAGAATCAGCGTTCCGGCCGGCAACAGCCGGTGCACGCAGAACAGCAGCGCCAGCATCGCCACGCCGATGCAGAGCAGGGCGGCCATGCCCTGTTGCTGGCCGCCGACGTAGAGCAGCAGTGCGGCCAGTGAGGCGCCACTGGCCCAGCGCACCACGTTGCCGCGTTCGCCATCGTTGCCGGGCGCAACGGGAGACTGCATGCGCGCCAATGCCGGGCGCAGCAGCAGTGCGGCCGGTATCGCCAGCAGTGGCACTGCCAGGAATACCCAGCGCCAGCCCAGATGCTGCACGATCAGGCCACTCAGCGCCGGGCCGACCATCGACGGCACCACCCAGCCTGCGGAGAACGCGGCGAACACCTTCGGCCGCAGGTGTTCGGGGTAGCTGCGGCCAACCATCACGTACAGCGAGACCGAAATCGCGCCCGCGCCCAGGCCCTGCATCAGGCGCCCGGCCACCAGCATGCCCATGCGCGTCGCAAAGCCGGCCAGCAGCAGGCCCAGCACGAAGCAGGCCAGGCCGTACCAGAGCGGGCGCGCGGGGCCGTGGCGATCCGCCCAGCGCCCGGCCAGGGTCATACCGATGACGCTGGTGGCCAGGGTGCCGCCAAAGGCCAGCGCGTACAGGCGCAGGCCATCGAGCGCTTCGGCCACGGTGGGCATGGCGGCGGCGACGGCCAATGCCTCGAAGGCATGCAGCGCGACCAGCGCGACCATGCCGATGGTGGTGGCGCGGTAGCGCGCGGACAGGATCGAGGTGTCAGCCGGCAGGTGGGCGTCGGCGGGAGAGAGGGTCGGGGTCATACGGGTCAGGTGCAGGCCGCGCTTGTCAACGGGCGGCGAAGATAGCAGCATGACACCTCAACTGTAGTTGAGGTCAAGCAATGGCATCCCAGGAACTCAGCGTTGGCGAGGTCTCCCAGCGCAGTGGCGTGGCCATTTCCGCACTGCATTTCTACGAGCGCAAGGGGCTGATCAGCAGCCTGCGTACTTCGGGCAACCAGCGCCGTTACAGCCGGGATGTACTGCGCCGGCTGGCGGTGATCCGCGTGGCGCAGCGGGTGGGCATGCCGCTGGAAGCGGTCGGCCGTGCCTTCGAGAGCCTGCCTGAAGGCCGCGCGCCGACCAAGGCCGACTGGGCCAAGCTGTCCGCGCGCTGGCGCACCGAGCTGGAAGAGCGCATCCACATGCTGCAGCTGCTGCGCGATGAACTGACCGGCTGCATCGGCTGTGGCTGCCTGTCGCTGCAGCATTGCCGCCTGGCCAACCCGGGCGACGTCCTCGGCGAACGCGGCGACGGCCCGATGCGCTGGGAGTGAAAAAGGGGACGGAGGGGATTAGGTCGCAAGTGCACAAACGACTTAATCCCCTCCGTCCCCTTTTTCTCACCAGACCGTGATCGTCTCGCCGCTCTGGATGCCTTCCACCGCGCGCTGGAAGGCCAGTGCCGCGCGCTGCGCGCTCACCGCCTCGAAGCCCGGGAAGTAGGGGCCGTAGGCGGCCATCGATTCGATCAGCACGTTCGGGCTGACCACGTTGATGCGCAGGCCGCGCGGCAGCAGCTCGAGTGCGGCGGCACGCACGAAGCCTTCCAGTGCGGCATTCACCGAGGTGGCGTTGACGCCATCGCGGATCGGCTGTGCGCTGACGATGCCGCTGGTCAGGGTGATCGAACCGCCGGCGTTGAGGTGGTGCTGCGCGGCCAGTGCCAGCCGCACCTGGCCCAGCAGTTTGTCCTGCAGGCCGATGTTGAACTGCTCGGGCGTCATCTCCTGCAGCGGGCCGAAGTACAGCTTGCCAGCGGTGGAGATCACCGCATCGACCGGGCCGGTACGCGCGAACAGTTCGGCAACGCTGGCGTCGTCGGTCAGGTCGACGCGCAGCTCACCGCTGTGGCGGCCGGCCGCGAGGATCTGATGCTGCTGGCCAAGCTGGCGGGCGACTGCCTGGCCGAGGGTGCCGCTGGCACCCACGAGGAGGATCTTCATGGCGGTTCCTTGCGGGAGTGGGAATGGGCGCAGTCTGCGCCGTCACAGTGGGGTTAGGTAAGAAGCGTATGCTTCGCAGATTCCTAACTCAGGGTTAGTAATGGACACCCTCCGATGCATGCAGGCCTTCGTTGCCGTGGCCGAGCGTGGCAGTTTCGCCGGCGCCGCCGAACAGCTGCAGGTCTCGGCGGTGATGGTGGGCAAGTACATCCAGCAGCTGGAGGCGCACCTGGGGACAGCGCTGCTGCAACGGAACACCCGCCGCCAGCGCCTGACCGAAGCCGGCAGCGCCTATCTGGCCGGCTGCCGGCAAGTGCTGGAGCAGGTGCAGCAGGCCGAGGCCGACGTGGCCGGCCTGCAGGTACAGCCGCGTGGCCTGCTGCGGGTCAGTGCGCCGACCACCTGGGGCAGCTGTGTGCTGGCGCCGCAGCTGGCCGGCCTGCTGCGCGCGCAGCCGCAGTTGAACATCGAGCTGGACCTGAGCAACCGCCGCGTGGATCTGATCGAGGACGGCTTCGACGTGGCGATCCGGGTCGGACCGCTGCCATCGCAGGAGGTGGTGGCGCGGCCGTTGCCGCCCTATGCAATGAGCCTGTGCGCGGCGCCTTCATACCTGCGCCGGCGCGGCACGCCGCGCACGCCAGCGGATCTGCAGGGGCATGACTGCCTGAGCCATCTCGCCTGGCGTGGTGGCCATGGCTGGCAGCTGGCCAACGGCGAACAGGTGGACTGGGAGGCGCGGCTGACCTGCAACGACGGTGTTGCGCTGCGCGAGGCCGCCGTGGCCGGGGCAGGGCTGGTGCTGCAGCCGACCGCACTGCTGGCCGGCGAGATCGCGGCCGGGCGGTTGAAGCCGCTGCTGCGCGACTACCTGCCCGAACCGCGGCCGATGCATCTGATCTACCTGCCGGATCGACGGCCGCGCCCGCGGTTGCAGTGTTTCGTCGATTTCGTCATGGCCACATTGGGGCAATGATCATCGGGGTGGTTGGGGTCAGATCCCTTTGCCTCGGCAAAGGGATCTGACCCCAGGAGATCAATCATTCGCCGCAGACAGTTCCTGCCCACGCACCTGCGCGGCGCGCAGTGCCGTATCCACCAGTGCTTCGAAACCACCGGCCTGGAAGCGCTCGATCGCGGCCTGGGTGGTGCCGTTCGGCGAGGTCACGCGGCGGCGCAGTTCGGCGGGGCTTTCACCGGCCTCATCCAGCATGCGCGAGGCACCCAGCAGGGTCTGCACCACCAGCGTGCGCGCGGCCTCGGCCGGCAGGCCCTGGGCAATGCCCGCCGCTTCCATCGCTTCGGCCAGCAGGAACACGTAGGCCGGCCCGCTGCCGGACACGGCAGTGACCGAATCCATCAGCGCCTCGTGCTCGATCCACACGGTACGGCCGGCACTGGCCAATACCTGTTCGGCCTGCGCGTGCTGCTGTGCATCCACCGACGGCGTGGCATACAGACCGGTCACGCCGGCGCCGAGCAGGGCCGGCGTGTTGGGCATTGCACGCACCACCGGCAGGTTGCCGCCCAGCCAGCGTTCCAGCTGCGCGCTGGTGATGCCGGCGGCAATGGACACCACCAGCGGTCGGTTCGCCTGCGCCAGTGCTTGCAGCGACTGGCAGACCTCGCGCAGCACCTGCGGTTTTACCGCCAGCAGCCAGGTGCGGCCCTGTGCGGCGGCATCGGCGGCGTTGTCGTGTACCTGTACGCCGAAATCGGTGGCCAGCGACTCGCGCAGTGCGGCAACCGGTTCGGCCACGTGGATGTGCGCGGCGGGCACGCCCTGGCGGATCAGGCCGGCGATCAGGCTGCGCGCCATGTTGCCGCCGCCGATGAAGGTGATGGAATCAGCTGCCATGGAAGTCTCCTTGGAAAATCAGGCCGGGCGCGGACGCGCGCCGAACAGGGCGGTGCCGATGCGCACCAGGGTGGCGCCCTCGGCGATGGCTTCGGCGTAGTCGCTGCTCATGCCCATCGACAGCGTGTCGACCTGCTCATACTGGGCGGCCAGTGACTGGAAAAGGGCGCGCATGCGCACGAATGCATCCCGACGACGCTCGGCCTCCGGCCACGGCGCCGGAATCGCCATCAGGCCGCGCAGGCGCAGCTGGGGCTCGGCGGCGATCGCGGCGGCCAATGCGTCCACGGCCTCCGGCGCACAGCCGTGCTTGCTGGACTCATCGTCGATGTTGACCTGGATCAGCACGTTCAGCGGGCCGCGCGTGGCCGGGCGATGGCGCGCCAGCGCCGTCACCAGCTTGGGCCGGTCCACGCTCTGCACCCAGTCGAAATGGGTGGCCACGGCATCGGCCTTGTTCGACTGCAGGTGGCCGATCAGGTGCCACTCCAGCGCCAGATGCTGCAGCGCCTGCATCTTGGCCAGCGCTTCCTGCACATAGTTCTCGCCGAAGGCCTGCTGGCCCTGTGCGGCCAGCGCGGCCACGGCCTCGGCCGGTTGGGTCTTGGAAACGGCCAGCAGGCGCGGATCGGGTCGGCCGGCCGCCTCGGCGGCAGCATGCAGGTTGCTCAGGATCTGGGGCAGGGGAGTGGCCACGTAACGCGTTCCGTTGAATCAGGAGGCTATACTGCCGCCCGGGGAAAGATCCTTCCAGTCGAAGCCGTTATTGGGGAGTAGCCGCTCATGGATATCGCCGAACTGCTGGCGTTTTCCGTAAAGAACAAAGCGTCCGACCTGCACCTGTCCGCAGGCCTGCCGCCGATGATCCGCGTGGACGGCGATGTTCGCCGGATCAACATCCCAGCCCTGGACCACAAGCAGGTCCACGCGCTGGTGTACGACATCATGTCCGACAAGCAGCGCCGCGATTACGAGGAATTCCTCGAAGTGGACTTCTCCTTCGAGATCCCGTCGCTGGCGCGCTTCCGTGTGAACGCGTTCAACCAGAACCGCGGCGCCGGTGCGGTGTTCCGTACCATTCCGTCCGAGGTGCTCACCCTTGAGGACCTGGCCTGCCCGCCGCTGTTCCGCGAAGTGATCCAGCAGCCGCAGGGCCTGATCCTGGTGACCGGCCCGACCGGCTCGGGCAAGTCGACCACGCTGGCGGCGATGATCGACTACATCAACAAGAACGAATACGGCCACATCCTCACCGTCGAGGATCCGATCGAATTCGTGCACACCTCGCAGAAGTGCCTGATCAACCAGCGCGAAGTACACCGCGACACGCATGGCTTCAACGAAGCCCTGCGCTCGGCACTGCGTGAGGACCCGGACATCATCCTGGTCGGCGAACTTCGCGACCTGGAAACCATCCGCCTGGCGCTGACCGCCGCGGAAACCGGCCACCTGGTGTTCGGCACCCTGCACACCAGTTCGGCGGCCAAGACCATCGACCGTATCATCGACGTGTTCCCGGCCGGCGAAAAGCCGATGGTGCGTTCGATGCTGTCCGAGTCGCTGCGTGCGGTGATCTCGCAGGCACTGCTGAAGAAGGTCGGCGGCGGTCGTACCGCTGCGTGGGAAATCATGGTCGGCACCCCGGCCATCCGCAACCTGATCCGCGAGGACAAGGTGGCGCAGATGTACTCGGCCATCCAGACCGGCCAGCAGTACGGCATGATGACCCTGGACCAGCACCTGCAGGACCTGGTCAAGCGCAGCCTGATCACCCGCAACCAGGCCCGCGAGTACGCCAAGGACAAGCGCCTGTTCGAGTAAGGCGGGGCAGCAGCGGGGCGGCGTGCGCCAGTGCGCCGCCGTACCCGCGCCGTTTCCTCC
Source organism: Stenotrophomonas sp. 109824_Sma (assembly GCF_056480025.1). Lineage (NCBI taxonomy): Bacteria > Pseudomonadati > Pseudomonadota > Gammaproteobacteria > Lysobacterales > Lysobacteraceae > Stenotrophomonas > Stenotrophomonas sp. 109824_Sma. Next base: position 1,084,840 of record NZ_CM151078.1, read on the forward strand.
ACCGACCGTTTCCTGGTACATGCCCCATTGGGAGCCCGCCGTGAACACCACCGCGACCACCATCGATTTCACTTCGTTCCTCAAGCTGATGGCGCACCAGCGCGCCTCGGACCTGTTCATCACGGCCGGCATGCCGCCGGCGATGAAGGTCAACGGCAAGATCTCGCCGATCACGCAGACCCCGCTCACGCCGCAGCAGAGCCGCGACCTGGTCCTCAACGTGATGACCCCGGCGCAGCGCGAGGAATTCGAGAAGACCCACGAATGCAACTTCGCCATCGGCCTGTCCGGTGTCGGCCGCTTCCGCGTCAGCTGCTTCTACCAGCGCAACCAGGTCGGCATGGTGCTGCGTCGCATCGAGACGCGCATTCCGACCGTGGAAGAACTGAGCCTGCCGCCGATCATCAAGACGCTGGCGATGACCAAGCGCGGCATCATCCTGTTCGTCGGCGCCACCGGTACCGGTAAGTCGACCTCGCTGGCGGCGATGATCGGTTACCGCAACCAGAACTCGACCGGCCACATCATCACCATCGAAGACCCGATCGAATTCGTGCACAAGCACGAGGGCTGCATCATCACCCAGCGCGAGGTCGGCATCGATACCGACAGTTGGGAAGCGGCGCTGAAGAACACCCTGCGCCAGGCGCCGGACGTGATCATGATCGGCGAGGTGCGTACCCGCGAAGGCATGGACCATGCCATCGCGTTCGCCGAAACCGGCCACCTGGTGCTGTGCACCCTGCATGCCAACAACGCCAACCAGGCGATGGACCGCATCGTCAACTTCTTCCCGGAAGACCGCCGCAACCAGCTGCTGATGGACCTGTCGCTGAACCTCAAGGGCGTGGTCGCGCAGCAGCTGGTGCCGTCGCCGGATGGCCGCTCGCGCAAGGTGGCGATGGAGATCCTGCTGGGCACGCCGCTGGTGCAGGACTACATCCGCGACGGCGAGATCCACAAGCTGAAGGAAGTGATGAAGGACTCGGTCCAGCTGGGCATGAAGACCTTCGACCAGAGCCTGTTCGAGCTGTACCAGGCCGGCGAGATCAGCTACGAGGACGCGCTGCGCTACGCCGATTCGCAGAACGAAGTACGCCTGCGCATCAAGCTCAGCCAGGGCGGCGACGCGCGCACCCTGTCGCAGGGGCTGGACGGCGTGGAGATTTCCGAGATCCGGTGACTGGACGGGCGCCTGCGGGCGCCCTCTGCTCCGGGATGACCGCAGCGCCGGATGCACGCCGGCGTGCACCTGCCAGGGAGGCGTGCATGCGTGTGACTGCGAGCGTGATACTGGCCATCGCCGTGCTGCTGCAGGGCGGTTGTGCTCGTACCCCCGAACCGGCTGCCCCGGCCGAGGGCTGCGACGATCCGGAGGCGCATGCCTGGTATCTGCTGCCACCGCCTGCACAGAGGCGTAGCAGGGGCCCGCTTCCCTTCCTCGATTTCACCGGGTTTGCGAGGGCATCCTACAGAGACGCGTTGCGGGATCTCGATGGCTTGCCGGAGCCGTCGTTCCGCTGTGGCAGCGTACCGGTCCAGGCGTATCGCTTCGTCTGGCATACCCCATTCTTCCCGGGCGTGGTAGTACGCGCGCAGCGCAACGCAGCCGGCCAGGCGTGGATCGTCGGGCGCAGTGCACGCGATTTCGAGATTCCCGGATCGTCGCCCGGGCGTCCATCCACCGTCATCAAGGGCGGCACGTGCGCGCCACCGCGCGCGCTGAGTACGCAGGAATGGAAGGCCATCGCCGCCGCGTTTGCGCTTTTGCAGGGCGAAGACTCGAGCGCTGGCCTTGATGGCTCAACGTGGATGTTCGAGTCCGTGGTGGACGGCGAGCAGCGTTGGTTCGCGCGATGGGTGCCGCGGGATCCGGCGTTCCGCAACACTGGCAGGATGATGGTGGAACTGGCGGGGTGCACTGACACCGTGCCGGGCATGGAATGACCCGCGCGCCGCCGATTGATGAATTCCAGTCATGACCGACTGCCATCCAGCCGGTTCAATCCACCGCCAATGCAGGCGTATCGTCAGCGCTCCCCCTCTGGAGCACGACGATGCAGACACGTGAACTCGGCCGCAGTGGCCTGAAGGTTTCCGCCCTGGGCCTGGGCTGCATGGGCCTGACCCACGCCTACGGCCAGCCGGTGGAGCGCAGCCAGGGCATCGCCCTGCTGCAGGCCGCCGTCGAGCGTGGCGTGACCTTCTTCGACACCGCCGAGGTGTATGGCCCGTACACCAACGAAGACCTGCTCGGCGAAGCGTTGGCGCCGTATCGCGACAAGCTGGTGATCGCCACCAAGTTCGGCTTCAAGGACGCGCGCGTCGATACCGGCCTGGACAGCCGCCCGGAGAACATCCGTGCGGTGGCCGAAGCCAGCCTCAAGCGCCTGCGCACCGACCATATCGACCTGTTCTACCAGCACCGCGTGGACCCGAACGTGCCGATCGAAGATGTGGCCGGCACCGTGCGCGACCTGATCGCCGAAGGCAAGGTCGGCCACTTCGGCCTGTCCGAGGCCAGCGCCGCCACCGTGCGCCGTGCGCATGCGGTGCAGCCGGTCGCCGCCGTGCAGAGCGAGTACTCGCTGTGGTGGCGCGAGCCGGAGCGCGAGCTGCTGCCGACCCTGCAGGAACTGGGCATCGGCTTCGTGCCGTTCAGCCCGCTTGGCCGCGGCTTCCTGACCGGCGCGATCAACGCCGACACCACCTTCGACGCTAACGACTTCCGCAACAGCGTGCCGCGTTTCCAGGTGGAAGCACGCCGCGCCAACCAGGCGCTGGTTGATCGCATCGGCACGATTGCTGCGGCGCGTGGCGCGACCCCGGCACAGGTGGCGCTGGCCTGGCTGCTGGCGCAGGCGCCGTGGATCGTGCCGATTCCGGGCACGACCAAGGTCCATCGCCTGGAAGAGAACCTGGGCGCGGCCGACCTGCAGTTGGCACCGGAGGATCTGCAGCGCATCGCGCAGGCACTGGACGAAGTGTCGATCGTCGGCGAGCGCTACAACGCGCAGCGTGCGGCGCAGGCCAAGGGCTGATCACCAGGTGGGTGCGGTGGGTGCGGACCGTTGGTCCGCACTCCTCAACTTCCCATCGGCCCGCGCAGCGCTTCAAGCACCGTGCGCATCGCCACGGTGACGTGGCGGCGCGATGGGTAATACGCGTAGTAGCCATCAAAGTGCGGGCACCAGTCGTCCAGCACCGACTGCAGGCGACCATCGTCCAGCATCGGCTGCACCTGGTCTTCCGGCAGCCAGGCCAGGCCGCTGCCGGCCAGCGCCGCGGCGCGGGTCATACCCATGGTGTTGAAGGTCCACTGGCCGGTCACGCGCACGCTCAGTTCGTTGCCGTCCTGGCCGAAATCCCACGGCATCAGTCCACCATGCGTGGGCAGGCGCAGGGTCACGCAGTTGTGCCCGGCCAGGTCGTCCGGATGCTGCGGCACCACGTGCTGGCGGAAGTAGCTGGGCGCGCCGACCACGCGCATGCGCAGCGGCGGGCTGATCGGCACCGCGACCATGTCGCGGGCCAGCCGCTCGCCGAGGCGGATGCCGATGTCGTAGCGTTCGGCGACGATGTCGGCCAGGCCGTAGTCGGTGGTCAGTTCCACCTTCAGGTCCGGATAGCGCTGCAGCAGCGGCGCCAGCCGCGGCCAGGCCAGGTACTCGGCAGCATGGCCGGTGGCGTTGATGCGGATGGTGCCGGCCGGGCGCTCGCGGTACTCGGCCAGCGCGGCCAGTTCGTCCTCGATCTCGGCCAGGCGTGGGGCGAGGGTTTCGAGCAGGCGGGCGCCAGCTTCGGTGGTGGACACGCTGCGGGTGGTACGGGTCAGCAGGCGCACGCCGAGGCGCTGTTCCAGGCCGCGCATGGCATGGCTGAGCGCTGACTGGGACACGCCGAGCTGGGCGGCGGCCCTGGTGAAGCTGCCTTCGCGGGCAACGTGCACGAAGGCCTGCAGGTCGTTGAGGTTTTCACGGGGCATGACGGGATGATAAGGCTCCCGGATTGAACGGGCCTGTCGATTTCCGGCGCCCCGGTTCGTCGTACCGGTACATCCAACGCAAGGAGCTTCCGCATGAGCACTGACACCAAGCCGAAAGGCCCGGCCTCGTATTTCCCCTCCATCGAGAAGGCCTACGGTCAGCCGGTGGCGCACTGGTTCGGCCTGCTGGCGAAGCAGCCTGGGCTGAGGCACATGGAACTGGTCAGCTTCCTTAAAAGCGAGCATGGGCTGGGCCATGGCCACGCCAACGCGCTGGTGGCGCACCATCTGGCCGAGAAGGGATGAGGCAGGCAACGCTGCGCTGAACGGTCGTGTGGGGCCTGGCCACACGGCATCCAGGGTCAGGCAGACTGGGCGTTCATCCCGAGGCAGGACGCCCATATGCAGGTCACGTTGGACGCGATCACCGTCGACAACTACGAAGCCGTGTGCGACCTCGAGGTCAGTGAGGCGCAGCAGGATTTCGTCGCCGGCAACACCTGGTCGCTGGTGCAGGCCGCATTCCATCCCGGCTACCAGACCCGTGCCATCCAGGCCGATGGCGAGCTGGTCGGGTTCTTCATGTGGGTGCCGGAGACGCCGCAGCGCATCTCGATCTGGCGCTTCATGGTCGACCAGCGCTGGCAGGGGCGAGGCATCGGGCGCCGCGCGCTGGAACTGGCGCTGGCGCAGATCCGGGCCACGCCCGGGCTGGCCGAGATCGAGATCTGCTACAACCCGCGCAATCCGGTGGCCGGCGCCTTCTACGGCAGCTTCGGGTTCGTCGAGACCGGCATGGATGACGATGGCGAGGACATGCTGGCCGTGCTGCCTGTTGCGGGTCTGGAATAATCTGAATGGGCGAGGGTGGCTGAACGATTTCATCTGCAACTGTCATGCAGATCGTGTCTAATACCGCTCCCCACCCGCTGTTCCCCCACCCGCATGTCCCCTCCTTCCCATGGCCCCGCGCCGTGCGACGACGCTGACGGCCACCTGGTCACCGCCGGTCCGCTGACCCCACCGCCCGACAGTGCCGGCACCACCGCCGACGAAAAAGCGCTGCGACACTCGATCGCCGAGGACGTGCAGGGCATGGTGCTGGCCACGATGGTGGCCTCGCTGGGCCTGGCCATCTTCGCCAAGGGTGGGCTGATGATCGGCGGCATGGCCGGCATGGCGTTCCTGCTGCACTACGCGATGGGCTGGAACTTCGGCCTGGTGTTCGTGCTGGTCAACCTGCCGTTCTACTGGGTGGCGCTGCGGCGCATGGGCTGGGAATTCACCCTGAAGACCTTCGCCGCGGTCACCGCCTGTGGCGTGCTGACCGACCTGCTGCCGCGCTGGATCGACTTCTCGCATATCAACCCGCTGTACTCGGCGATCGTGGGCGGCGCGCTGTCCGGCCTGGGCATCCTGTTCTTCATCCGTCACCGCGCCAGCCTCGGCGGCATCGGCATCCTGGCGGTGTACCTGCAGCGCACCCGTGGCTGGAGCGCCGGCAAGGTGCAGATGTCCTACGACGCCTGCCTGATGGTGGCCGCGTTCTTCGTGCTGTCACCGTCGAAGGTGCTGTACTCGGCCATCGGCGCGGTGGTGCTCAGCCTGGTGCTGATGTTCAACCACCGCCCCGGCCGCTACATGGGCGTGTGATCGCGCTTTCCGCGTTCGCCGTGAACGTGTAGATCACCCGCAGCATGCAGTAGAGCCACGCCATGCGTGGCTGGCGCGGACGCCGATCAAGCGCCGGAGGCCTTCAACCACGGCGGCGACAGCGTCAGCAGCCGTGCATGCACCGGGCAGTCCGCGGCGTGCGCACCGGGCAGGTAGCCCAGGCTCATCAGGAATTCGCCGGTGATCTCGCCGCCGGTGAAGCGGAACGTCTTCTTGAACAGCTTGACCCAGTCGGCCTTGCTGCGCGGGTGATGCGCATCCAGCCATGCCGCGAAGCTGCCATGGCTGGCCCGCAGCTGCTGGATCACCTGCGCGTTGTGGATCGCCGCCAACACCTTCAGCCGGTTGCGGATGATGCCTGCGTCCGACAGCAGGCGTTCGATGTCCTGCTCGGCATAGGCCGCCACGCGGTCGACATCGAAACCGTCATAGGCCGTGCGGAAGCCCTCGCGCTTCTTCAGGATCGTTTCCCAGCTCAGCCCGGCCTGGTTGATCTCCAGCACCAGCCGCTCGAACAGCTCGCGCTCGTCACGCTGCGGGAAGCCGTACTCGTTGGCGTGGTAGTAGTCGTGCACCGGATGGCCCGGGGCGATGAGGCAGTAACCGCTCATGGGGAGGACTCGTTGGATTCGGGTTCGGGATCGATGGCCAGCGCAGGGCGCCCGCCGATGGACAGCATCGGCCAGCGCGGCGGTTCGAGAGTGAGCTCGCCATCACGCAGGGCCTGGTTGATGGCTTCGGCCTGGCCGCTGACAGTGCCGAACAGCGAACCGGCCCGGCGCCAGTGGGCATCCCTGCCACGTGCATACAGCACGCAGTCCGGCCCACGGTGGGTGTACAGCTCGCACAGCAGCACTTCGCCGGTGCCATCGCCGTCCAGGTCGCGATGCACGATCAGGCAGTCGCGCTCGCTCTGGGCGCAGGATTCGCCATTGATCGAACGCGTGGCCAGCGCCTGCCACCAATCGTCCGGCGGCGAGCTGGATCCCTTGGCCAGCTTCAGCGCGCGCTGCAGGGCGGCGACGTCCTGCGGACCCTTGTCGAGGCGGTGGCCGTCGTCCCAGCGTGAGATACGTGCCAGTGCTGCAGCGATCACCTGTGGCGCGTTGGCATCGGTGGTGATGGCTGGATCACGCTGCAACTCGCGCAGCGCCTGCACGCCACGGCGCCCAAGATCGAAGCGCAGCACGTTGACGTCGCTACTGGTGATCGCCGGCGGATCCGCACGCAGGCGCGCCAGCTGGCTGGACAGGGTCAGCCGCACCGGATCCAGCAGCGGCGAGTTGCCCAGCAATGCCAGTGCCAGCACCGCCCAGCACATCCAGCGGTTGACCGGCTCCAGCATCTGCAACCAGCGGCTCTGCCGGCGCAGCACCGCCAGCGCATAGCCCACGGCATAGCCGGCCACGGCCAATGCAACGAGTACCGCCCAGAACCGGTCCACGGTCCAGCCGTACTGCGTCACGCGCAGGCCCAATGCATACAGCGCCAGCGCGGCGTACACCGGCAGTGTCAGCAGGCTGGCCTCGACCAGCCTTCGCAGTACCAGAGGGTAGGGTGCACTGTCTTCCCCCTGCTGGTAGACCGCATTGGTGAACGTCACCAGCAGCAGCGACACCACCACCAGCAGGCTGGCGGCGGAACGGGTCTTCCACAGCGGTTCCAGCCCGGTCAGCGGCAGGCTCAGCACGAACAGCACGGCGATGAACGAGAGCAGCGGCAGCAGCCCGCGGCAGATCGCGAACAGCACCTGGCGGGTGATCTGGATCGCGCGGTGCTGGGTGCGCCCGATCAGCACGCCGAACCCGGCCAGGCTGCCGGTGGCCAGCGCGATGAACGCGTCCTGGCGGAACAGGTCGCGGAAGACGGTCACGTCGAGCAACTGGAACAGCGCCGCCCACAGCCACAGCAGCAGCCAGGTCAGCCCGGTGAACAGCGCAGCCAGGGCCAGGGTCAGGCCGTTCTGCCAGGCACGCTCGAACAGCTCCGGATAGCTGGCGCGCCAATGCCCATGCTGCAGCTGGAACTGCCACCAGGGCAAGGCCACGAATACCGCCACGGCAATGCCCAGGGTCAACGGGACCTGCAACGCGCCCGACTCCAGTGCGGTCTCGCCAGTGAGGTTCCAGCCGGTCCAGGCGGCCAGCGCCAGCACCACCGCTGAGCCGAGCACGGCCTGCAGCCACAGTCGGCGCTGGCCCAGCTCGACCAGGCTCAGCGCCGCCGCGCTCGGAATGGCCAGCACCCAGGCGTACCAGCAGTAGCGCCAGCCGATATCGCGGAACGGCCACGCATCGGACAGTTCCTGTGCGGCATACAGCATCAGGCCCTGCAGCAGGGCAAGCAGGACGATGGCGCTGCGTGCCGGCAGGGTCAGGGGCGATGAAGACTGCATCGAAGACCTTCCATGGCAAAGCACCATCCTAGCCCATCGCTGTTCCGCGCCATCGCGCGACCATCCCGCCCCCAGCAGGTAGAATGGGGGCATGCCTGTAACGCCGACCTCCCTTGCCGATCACCTGCTCGTCGCGCTGCCGTCGCTGCTCGACGCGACCTTTGCCCGCAGCGTCGCGCTGATCTGCCAGCACGACGAGAACGGGGCAATGGGCGTGCTGGTCAACCAGCCTTCCGAATACACGCTGGGTGAAGTGCTTGCACAGATGGACATCACCACCGGTGATGGCGACCTGCAGGCGCGCATGGTGCTCAATGGCGGCCCGGTGCATCCCGAGCGCGGCTTCGTCATCCATGACGACGCGCGGGCGTGGGATTCCAGCCTGACCGTGGGAGAAGGCCTGTACCTGACCACCTCGCGCGACATCCTCGAAGCGATGGCGCGCGGCGAAGGCCCGGCCAATGCCGTGGTCACCCTCGGCTGTGCCGGTTGGGGTGCAGGGCAGCTGGAAAGCGAGCTGTCCGAGAACAGCTGGCTGACTGTGCCGGCCGATGCCGAACTGGTGTTCCAGCTGCCGCTGGAGCAGCGCTGGCAGGGTGCGGCCTCGCGCATCGGCGTGGACCTGTTCCGGCTGACCGACTACAGCGGCCATGTCTGAGCCCATCATGCCCGCGCCGGATCCTGCTGCCCCGGCCATCCGCCGTGACGGCACCGTTCTGGGTTTCGATGTCGGCTCGCGGCGTATCGGCGTGGCCATCGGCAGTGCCTTCGCTGCGCATGCGCGCGCGGTGGCCGTGGTCGATGTGCACGGCAACGGCCCGGACTGGACCGCGATCGAACGCCTGCTCAAGGAATGGAAACCCGATGGCCTGGTGGTCGGCGACCCGCTGACCCTGGACGGCCAGGACCAGCCCAACCGCAAGCGCGCGCAGGGCTTCGCCCGCCAGCTGCGGGAACGTTTCAAACTGCCAGTGGTGATGATCGACGAGCGTTCCAGCTCGGTCGAGGCCGCACGCCGCTTCGCTGTCGAGCGCGCCGAAGGGCGCAAGCGCCGCCGTGATGCGGCCGCCCTCGATGCCGTGGCCGCGGCGGTGATCATCGACCGCTGGCTGTCGTCGCCGGACGACGCCACCCCCATTCCCTGACTGCCCGACACCGCCATGACCGCCCAGCAAATCGATGCCTCCGGACGCCTGCGCCACCTGCTGACCCTGGAGGGCCTGCCGCGCGAAACCCTGCTGCAGCTGCTTGATCGGGCGGGGCAGATCCGCGATGCCGCGGTCGGTCGCGTCGGCAACAAGCGCCAGGTGCTGGCCGGTTCGGCGGTGTGCACGCTGTTCTTCGAACCGTCCACGCGCACCCGCAGTTCGTTCCAGTTGGCCGCGCAGCGCCTGGGCGCCGACGTGCTGAACTTCGATGCCTCGACCTCGTCCACGCGCAAGGGCGAAACCGCCTGCGACACGCTGCGCAACCTGGAAGCAATGGGCGTGCGCGGCTTCGTGGTGCGCCACCCGGATGATGGCGCCGTGGCCGCGCTGGCCGACGCCGCGGGTGAGGGCACCGCACTGATCAACGCCGGCGACGGCCGCAGCGCGCACCCGACCCAGGGCCTGCTGGACATGCTGACCCTGCGCCAGGCCAAGGGCCCGGATTTCTCGAAGCTGAAGGTGGTGATCGTCGGCGACGTGAAGCACTCGCGCGTGGCCCGCACCGACCTGCATGCGCTGCGCACGCTGGGTGTGGGCGAGATCCGCGTGTGCGGCCCGCAGTCGCTGCTGCCGGACGACGAGACCCTGAAGGGCTGCGTGGTCGGCGATGACTTCGACGCGATGCTGGAAGGCGTCGACGCGCTGATGATGCTGCGCCTGCAGCGCGAGCGCATGGAAGAAGGCCTGGTGCCGTCGCTGGAGCAGTACCACGCGCAGTACGGACTGACCAACGAACGCCTGGCCCGCGCCGGCAAGGATGCCGCGGTGCTGCACCCGGGTCCGATCAACCGTGGCGTGGAAGTGACGGACGACGTGGCCGACGGCCCGCAGTCGTGGGTGCTGCGCCAGGTCGCCAACGGCGTCGCCGTGCGCATGGCCGTGCTGGAAACCCTGCTGGGCTGATCGCTCTGGTAGGTGTCAACCTTGGTTGACACAGTCACCGCCCGGTTCGTGCGCGCCCTGCTTGGGTAGATGCCAACCTTGGTTGGCACTATCCACCGGAGCTCATGTCATCGGGCAGATCACATGATGCCCCGAGCTCCCATTCGCACCATGCATGGGGATATTGCCCCAACCGCGTCGTCAGCCCGGCCCTGATCGGATTTCCCATCAGGTACATCGCATGCCGGTGCAACGATTCGTCAGAGCGGATCGCATGATCGTGATAGCAGGCCTGCCAGAAGCGCCCGACTCGCCCCAGCAACCGGTTTGCCTGCTGGGCTGTGCGCGACTTGAAACGCTTCATGACGGTTTCCAGTGACCCGGCGCGCAGTTCGACCAGCCAGTGGATGTGGTCGGGCATGACCACGTAGGCAATCGAGCGGGTGAAGCCTTCCTGATCAAGTCGCTGGAACTCCCGTACTACGAGGGCGGCGACATCGTCGCTGGCGAGCAGCGGCGCGCGGCCTGTCACCACCGTTGTGAGGATGTAGCTGAGGCCGACGCTGGAGCGGCGGCCGATCAGGAGCCTGGTGTTCTGCATGGAGCAAGCATGGGCGGGCCTGCTTGCCGTGAACATCGGGGAATGGTCTGGATTCGGGTAGGCCAGTGCCAACCAAGGTTGGCAACTACCAGAGCAGTCAATGCCAACCAAGGTGGGTACCTACCCAAACCAGGCTCCAACCTTGGTGGGCAACCAGCGGACGCTTTGGTCAGCGCTTCTGCGCGAACAGCCACGCCCACATCGCCGGGTCGGCGTAGGTGGCGTCCCAGGCGTTGTGGTTGCCTTCCGGGTACTCGGTGTAGCGCACGTCGCGTGCGTGGGTGCCCTGGAATGCGCTGTGCAGCCTGCGGTCGTCATCCGGCGGCACCACGTCGTCCAGGGCACCGTGGAAGATCCAGATCGGCGTGTGCCGTAGTCGCCTGGCGATCACGGCGTACGGATCGGATTCCTGGGCCACCTGTTCGACGAACAGGGTCGGCCGCTTGGCGCGCGGCGCGAACACGGCACCGCATACCGGCACGATCGCGGCAAAGCGGTGCGGGTCATCCAGCGCAATGTTCCAGCTGCCGTAGCCGCCCATCGACATGCCGGTCAGGTACTGCCGCGCCGGGTCGGCGCCGAACTCGGCAATGGTCGCGTCCAGTGCGGCCTCGGCCATGCGGTTGTTGCGGCCGCTCCATTCCGAATGGCGCGGTGCCTGCGGGAACACCACCAGCGCCGGGAAGTCGGGATGCTCGCGCAGGTAGGGCCCCAGTCCCGAGTACGTCTGCTTGATGCCGTCGCCGCCGCGTTCGCCCGAGCCATGCAGGAACAGGACCACCGGGACGCCGCTGCCGTTGCCGGCGCCTGCCGGCTGTCCCGCCCGCACCCCCGCCGGAATGAAGACCTGGTAGTAGGCGGTCTCGCCGTCCACCTTCACTGCGCGGCCCTCGAAGCGGCCGCGCGCGCTGTCCGGCATCGAGGCACAGCCGGTCATCATCAGGACCGCCAGCAAGGGCAGCCAGCGCGGAATCGAACGGAGCATGGCGTTTCCCGGGGCAGCGAGGTCAGCTGCATCCTAGTCCGCCGCAGGTCAACGCGGCATCATGCGCCGCGTCACTCCGGTCGTGGGAAGCTGGCGATGATGTCCAGCTGCTCCTGCGCCTCGGCATTGCCGTCGGCGGCGGCGGCCTGCACCTGCGCGATGTCCGGGTGCAGCACCACCAGCAGCGGGTTCTCGCATACCGGGCAGTCGTACTCGGTGGCGTCTTCGTCCAGCTCCATCTCCATGGCGCGCGAGCTGCCCTTCCATTCGCAGGCCGGGCAGGTGTGCTGCTGGTCGCGCCAGCCGGGCTGGAAGTAGTTTTCGATCGTTGTTGCCATGGGTGTTCCAGTTGGGATCGGGTCAGAGCCCCGCGTGGCGGGGATCCGACCCTGCAGGGTTCAGTGCAGCAGCACCAGCGTGGCCAGGCCGAGGAAGGTGAAGAAGCCCATCGAGTCGGTCACCGCGGTCAGGAAGATGCCGCTGGCCAGCGCCGGGTCGAAGCCGAAGCGTTTCAGGGTCAGTGGCACCAGCACGCCGGCCAGTGCGGCGAACAGCAGGTTGCAGGTCAGCGCGATGGCGATCACCGCCGACAGCCCGGGCGAGTGGAACCAGGCCAGCACGATCAGCCCCAGCACCGAACCGAGCATCACGCCGTTCAACAAGGCGACCCGCACCTCCTTCCACAGCAGCGTGCGCGCGTTGGACGCGCCCACCTGGCCCAGTGCCAGGCCGCGCACCATCAGCGCCAGCACCTGGGTGCCGGCATTGCCGCCCAGGCCTGCCACGATCGGCATCAGCACGGCCAGCGCCACCAGCTTGTCGATGGTGCCTTCGAAGTGGCCGACCACGCTGGAGGCCAGGAAGGCGGTGCACAGGTTCACCGACAGCCACATCAGGCGCCGGCGCATGGCGCGCCAGACCGGGCTGAACAGATCCTCGTCCTCGTCCAGGCCGGCGGCGCCCAGCGCCTGGTGCTCGGCCTGGCCACGGATGATGTCGACCACGTCATCGATGGTGATGCGGCCGATCAGGATGTTGTTGTCGTCCACCACCGGCGCGGAGATCCAGTCATGGTCGGAGAACTGGCGGGCGACCTCCTGGTCGCTCTCGCCGACATCGATGGCCGGCTGCTCGTCGTCGATCAGGCGGTTGATCGGGGTGGTGTCCTCGTGGGTCACCAGCGCCGCCAGCGACACCCGGCCGAGGTACTGGTGGCGCCGACTGACCACGAACAGGTGGTCGGTGTGGTCCGGCAGTTCGCCGCGCAGGCGCAGGTAACGCAGCACCACATCGACGTTGACGTCGGCGCGCACGGTCACCACGTCCGGGTTCATCAGGCGGCCGGCGCTGTCCTCGGGATAGGACAGCACCTGTTCCAGACGCTCGCGGTTCTCGCGGTCCATCGACTTGAGGACCTCGTCGATGACCGTATCCGGCAGGTCTTCGACCAGGTCGGCCAGGTCGTCGATGTCCAGGTCTTCGACCGCGGCGATGATCTCGTCCGGGTCCATGTCCGCGAGCAGGCTCTCGCGCACGTCTTCGCCGACGTGGACCAGCACCTCGCCGTCATCTTCCGGGTCGACCAGGCCCCACACCACCTCGCGCTTGCCTGGCGGCAGCGATTCCAGCAGGTTGCCGATCTCGGCCGGGGCCAGGGTGTTGACCAGCCGACGTACCGGGCCCAGCCGGCCGCTGTCCAGTGCATCGGACAACATCCGCAGTTGGCGCGCAGTCTTGTCGTGGCGTACAGCTTCAGCCATCGCAGCTCCCGCGGGATAAGAAAAGCCGCGATCCCGGCAAGGATGCGGCAACAGGGGTGTTCAGCGCGTCATTATCGCAAGGGGATGTTTCAACGCATACCCCGACGGGAGGCTGGGGTCAGATCCCTTTTCCACAGGAAAAGGGATCTGACCCCGCGCGTGCATGCCTGGCGAATCAGCAGGGCGCTCAGGGCGTATCCGCCACCAGCGCCAGCCAGCGTTCGATGGCGCGGCGGTCGCGCGCGGCCAGCAACTTCGGGGCACGGGCGCGCAGCGCACCCAGATCGGCTTCGCGGATTGCGCGGCGCACCTCCAGCAACGTACCGGGATGCAGGCTGAACTCGCTCAGGCCCAGCGCCAGCAGCAGCGGGGTCATCCGCGCATCACCGGCCATCTCGCCGCAGACCGCCACCGGGATGCGGTGGCGCGCGCCGGTCTCGATCACCATCTGCAACAGCCGCAGCACCGCCGGGTGCAACGGTGAATACAACTCACCCAGCGCCTCGTTGTTGCGGTCGGCGGCCAGCAGGTACTGCACCAGGTCATTGGTGCCGATCGACAGGAAATCGACCAGGTCGATGAAACTCTCCAGCGCCAGTGCAGCTGCCGGGACTTCGATCATCGCGCCCAGCGGCACGTGCTCGGACACCATGTGGCCTTCGCCGCGCAGCTGTTCGCTCAGCTTGAGCATGCGCCGGCGCACCGCCAGCAGTTCCTCGCGGGTGCTGACCATCGGCACCAGCACGCGCAGCTTGCCGTAGGCCGAGGCGCGCAGGATCGCGCGCAGCTGGGTGTCGGCCACCTTGGGTCGTGCCAGCGACAGGCGCACGCCGCGCAGGCCCAGTGCCGGGTTCTCTTCGTTGCTCAGGGTCAGGCCGGTGCGATCGGCCTTGTCCGCACCCAGGTCGAGCGTGCGGATGGTCACCGGCCGACCGCTCATGCCCAGTGCGGCATCACGGTAGGTCTGGAACTGTTCTTCTTCGTCCGGCAGTTCGTTGCGCTGCAGGAACAGGAATTCGGTGCGGTACAGGCCCAGCCCCTGCGCACCCAGTGCATGCGCCTGGGTGACGTCCTCCAGCGATTCGGCATTGGCCAGCAGGGCGATATCGACCTGGTCGCGGGTACGGCTGGGCTTGCTGCGCAGGCGGCCAAGCTCGCGCTGCTCGCGCGCGTGTTCCTTCAGGCGCGCGCGGTAGTCACGCAGGTTGTCGGCCAGCGGGTTGGCGGTGATGCTGCCGTCGGCACCGTCGATGATCAGCACGTCGCCGTCGGCGATGCGGCTGAGCAGCTGCGGCACGTTGACGATCAGGGGCAGGTGCAGGCTGCGGGCCAGGATCGCGCTGTGCGACAGCGCGCTGCCAGCGGCAGTGACGATGCCGACCACGCCCTGTGCCTGCAGCTGCGCCAGTTCGGACGGGGCGATGTTGTCGCAGACCAGGATCTCGCCGGCCAGGCCCTTCATCACCGGAGGGCGTTCGGGTTGCAGGAAGGCGTGGATACGGCCGATCACATGGTCGAGGTCGTCCATGCGGCTCTTCAGGTAGGCATCGTCCATGCCATCGAAGACCCTGGCCAGGCGGTCGCGCTGCAGGCGCAGCGCATAGCCGGCGCTGTACGGGCCGCTGCGGATCAGTTCGTCCAGCCCGAACAGCAGCTCGGGGTCATCCAGCAGCAGCGCGTGCAGGTCGAGGAACTCGCCCACTTCCTGGTTCAGCGCACCCTGCAGGCGCTGCCGCAGTTCGTGCATTTCCGTACGCGCGGCATCCACCGCCCGGTGCAGGCGAGCCAGTTCGGCCTCGACCTGGCTGGTTGCGACACGTTGTTCAGCGACTTCCAGCGCATGCGGCAAGCGTACGCGGGCCCGGCCCATTGCCGTGCCGCGCGCGGCCCCGTGCCCGGCCAGCAGTTGTACCGGCCGCTGGCCGGAAGGGACCTGGCCGGCGCGTGCGCGTGGCACGCTCAGCTGTCCTCGTCGAAGCGGCGTTCGAACAGGCCGACCACCGCGTCCATTGCGGCGGCTTCATCTTCGCCGTTGATGCGCACGGTGACCGGAGTGCCTTGACCAGCGGCCAGCAGCATCACGCCCATGATGCTCTTGGCGTTGATCTCACGGCCCTTGGCGGCCATGGTCACGTTGCAGCGGAACGGCGCCAGGGTCTGCACCAGCTTGGCGGTGGCCCGGGCGTGCAGGCCCAGGCGGTTGCTGACGGTGAGTTCTCGTTCAAGCATCGTCGACTATCGCTCCATTACGGGTACCCGCCGCGGCTGTGGCGGGCAGTTGATCCAGTCCCTGTTCCGGATAATTCATCACCCGCAGCAACATCGGCAGGCTCAGCGCCGACACCCGGCGAACCGGGGTCCCCAGCCGGGCCAGCTGCCCGGCAAGGTTGGCGGGGCTGGCGCCGTACAGGTCGGTCAGGATCAGCACGCCTTCACCGCTGTCGACCCGCCGCAGGGCGGCCGAGGCGAGCGGGAGCAGGGCGTCCAGGTCTGCGTCGAACGGTACTTCGAAAGCTTCGGTTTTCAGCGGCAATTGCCGCAGGAGCCGGGTCGCCACGTCAAGCAGGGCGGTCCCGACCCCGGGATGTGTTACGAGGAGAATGCCACAGGTCATTACTGCACGTTAACAGGTCAAGGTGAATCGGCGATAGCAGCAGATGAGGGGCACTGTGTCCCGTATTCAGCGTTACCGGGGTCAGAGCCCTTTTCCCCTGGAAAAGGGATCCGACCCCATGCGTTTTTCGATGCCTGACCGGGATTCATCCATGCATGGCGTGGATCTACTGTGTCGACCAAGGTCGACACCCACCAACAGCACACGGAATCTGTCAGAGGCGGGGCGGTGTGGGTGGGCAGGACCGTTGGCGCCATGGATGGCGCCATCGAGCCCCCAGGGGTGAGGGCGCTTTGCTTGCGAAGCACTGCTTCGCAAGCGCCCGAACGCACAGCCGCCAGCGGCTGGGCCGGACCGCGGAGCGGGGTTTACGGCGTGTCCTGCATACCCACACCGCACCGCCATCCTTCGGAAGCCGCTTTTGCTTTTGCTTTTGCTTTTGCTTTTGCTGTTGCTGTTGCTGTTGCTGTTGCCGGCCAGCGGCCGGCACTACCGGCGGGTGCCGGGCGCAGCCCGGCCGGGGCCCCCCTCAATCCTGTTCGCGGTGGTACGTGGCCACGTCTTCCCAGCCCATCTCGCGGGCATGCCGGGCCATGCGCTCGGCCAGGAACACCGAACGGTGCTTGCCGCCGGTGCAGCCGAATGCCACGGTCACGTAGCTGCGGGTGCCATCGCCCAGTTTCGGCAGCCAGGTATCGAGGAAATCCATCAGCTGGGTCAGGTAGCGCTGCACGTCCGGCTGCGCTTCCAGGTAGTCGCGCACGCCCGGCTCGCGGCCGCTGAGCGCGCGCAGGTCCGGGTCCCAGTGCGGATTGGGCAGCACGCGGGCGTCGAACACGAAGTCCGCCTCGGCGGGCACACCACGCTTGTAGGCGAAGGATTCGAACAGCAGCGACAGGCCGGTGGCATGGTCCATCGCGAACTCGGTGATGATCCGCCGCCGCAGCTGATGCACGTTGAGGTTGCTGGTATCGATCACCGCGTCGGCCTCACGGCGCAGCGGCGCGGTCAGCTCGCGCTCGCGGGCGATCGCTTCGGGCAACGACAGGCCCAGCTGGCTCAGTGGATGGCGACGACGGGTGTCGGCGTAGCGCTTGAGCACCGTTTCGTCGCTGGCCTCGAAGAACAGCACCTTCACTTCCACGCCGGCATCGGTGGCCAGCTGCCGCCAGTTGCCCAGCTGGCTCAGGTCGGACTGGCCACGCACGTCGATGCCTACCGCCAGCCGGCGCGGTGCGCTGCCGTCGTGGTTGGCCAGCAGGCTGCGCACGAAGTCCGGCAGCAGGTGGATCGGCAGGTTGTCCGAGCAGTAGTAGTCCTGGTCCTCGAAGGTCTTGAGGGCGACGGATTTACCCGAGCCGGACAGGCCGCTGACGATGATCAGGGTCGGGGCGGTGGGGGTTGCGGTGCTCATGGACAGGCTCTTCGAGGGGCAGGGGAATCAGGGTGTTCGCCGTTCCAGCAGATTGCTGTGGCGGGCGATGAACATCGCCGCCGGGTCGATCCCCTTGGTGCGCAGGATGTGCAGGCGGGTCGCGGCCTCGGTCAGCACGGCCAGGTTGCGGCCGGGCATCACCGGCAGGGTGATCAGCGGAACGTCCAGGTCCAGCACATGGCGCGTGCCCGAGTCGCCGGTCAGGCGCTCGTAGCCATGCGGGGTGGGTTCGGTCATCGGCTTGGTCAGGTGGACGATCAGCCGAAGGTACTTGTTCTTCTTTACAGCCGTGTCGCCGAACATCTCGCGCACGTTCAGCACGCCCAGGCCGCGCACTTCCAGCAGGTCCTGCAGCAGTTCGGGGCAGGTGCCGTCGAGTACATCAGGCGCGATCTGGGTGAATTCGGGGGCATCGTCGGCCACCAGTCGATGGCCGCGGCTGAGCAGTTCCAGCGCCAGCTCGCTCTTGCCCGATCCGGCCTCGCCGGTGATCAGCACGCCGATGGAGTAGATCTCCATGAACACGCCATGCAGGATCACCCGCGGCGCCAGCGTACGCGCCAGGTGGTAGGACAGGTGGTTGAGCAGTTCGTGGCCGCGCTTGGGCGACAGCCACAGCGGTGTACCGGATTCATCGGCGGCCGCGCGCAGGTCTTCCGGGCACGCCTGGTTGCGGGTCAGCACCAGCGCCAGCGGGTGCGACTGCATGATCTTTTCGATGGTTTCCCAACGCTGGCGCGGTTCCAGCGCATCCAGCCAGGACAGTTCCTCGGTGCCCAGGATCTGCACCTTGTTGGGATAGATGGCATTGAGGTAGCCGGCCAGCGAGGGACGCCGCGAGACCGTGTTGCCGGCCTCCAGCTCGCGTTTCTCACCGGATTTGCCGGCGGCCCAGCGCAGCCCCAGCCGCTCGCGCTGCTGTTCGAACAGTTCACGGGCGGTGATGCTGGTATTCATGCGGCACTCGCAGGTGGGGTCATGTCCAGCGCTTCGCGCAGCGCCCGGGCATCGCCGGCTTCGCGCAGGGCCTGGCGGATGTCCGGTGCGGAAAACAGCTCTGCCAGCTCGGACAGCAGCATCAGGTGCTGGTGGGTGTAGTGGGCGGGGACGGCCATCGCGAACACCAGGTCCACCGGCTCATCGCCGCCGAAGTCGACCGGGGTCGCCAGACGCAGCAGCGCGCCACGGGGGCGGTCCAGGGTCGGCGCGCGGCCGTGGGGGATGGCGATGCCGTGGCCGATCGCGGTGCTGCCCAGGGCTTCGCGCTGGCACAGGTTCAGATAGATCTGTTCGGCGTTGGCCTGGCGGCAGGCCAGCAACCCGGCGGCGGCCTGCAGGACGCTGTCACGGTCGGTGGCCGTGCAGAGCTGGGTCTGCACGGCCGCCAGGAGGTCAGTCAGGGGCATGTCTGCGGGGAACGGTGGCGATCAGCCACCATTGTCGCCCACCGGCAGCGGTGCGTGCTGCTGTTTTTTCTCCTTGTGCTTGATGACCAGGCGGTCAAGCTTGTCCGCAAGCAGGTCGATCGCGGCATACATGGTCTGGCCGCCGGCCTCGGCGTGCAGGGTCTGCCCCGGAATGTTGAGGCTGGCGTCGACGTGGTGTTCGGTCTTCTGCAGCTTGAGGGTCACCCGCGCTTCGCAGTGCTGGTCGAAGTGTTTTCCGATCCGGGCCAGCTTCTCCTCTACATAGGACTGCAGGGCCGGGGTGACTTCGACGTCTTTGCCAAACGTTTCGATGCGCATCGGGTTTCTCCTGTGTTCGGATGTGCCAATGAACCTCTCCGCCGGGCGCGGCGGCGCGTCAAGCGATTCTGACCCTTTCGTGCGAGGCGGAGATGTTCATGGCTTCACGATACTTCGCCACGGTGCGTCGCGCCACTGGAATTCCCGACGATTTGAGCAGGTCAGCCAGCTTGGCGTCAGAAAGCGGCTTGCGCGGGTTCTCATCGTCGATCAGGCGCCGGATCATCGCCTGGATGGCCGTGCTGGATGCCTCGCCACCGCCCTCGGTATCGATGCCCGAGGCGAAGAAGGCGCGCAGCGGCAGGGTGCCGCGCGGCGTGCGCACGTGCTTGCGGGCGATCGCACGCGACACCGTGGATTCGTGCAGGCCCAGCTCGGCGGCGATCTCGCGCAGGGTCAGCGGGCGCAGCGCTTGCTCGCCGAATTCGAGGAAGCCGGCCTGTTGCAGGATCAGGCTGCGCACCACCCGCAGCAGGGTTTCGCCGCGCTGCTGCAGGCCCTTCAGCAGCCAGCGCGCCTCCTGCAGCTGGGCGCGCAGGTAGCCGGCGTCGGCCTCGCCACAGCGGCGGATCAACTGTTCGTAGCCGCGGTGGATCACCACCTTCGGCCCGGCATGGCCGGCCAGTGCCGCGCGCCAGATGCCGTTCTGTCGCCACACCACGACGTCGGGCACCACGTAGGTGTCCTGCGAAAGCGGCGCGATCTGCGTGCCCGGACGCGGGTCCAGCGAGCGCAGCAGCGCGACCGCCGTCTCGACCTCGTCCAGGGGCTGTTTCAGTTCATGGGCCAGCCCGGCGACGCCGCTGCGCGGCAGCCGTTCCAGCGGGCCTGCGGCAATCTGTCGCGCCAGCGCCAGCCCCGGCGTGTCGCCAGGCAGCACGTCCAGCTGCAGCTGCAGGCATTCGCCGAGCGTGCGCGCGGCAACGCCGACCGGGTCGAAACGCTGGATGCGATGCAGCACCGCGAGGATTTCATCCTCATCGGCATGGACCGCCGGCAGCAGGGTTTCGGCGATGGTGGCCAGCGGTTCGCGCAGGTAGCCGTCGTCGTCCAAGGCATCGATCAGTGCCGCGCCGATGCTGCGGTCATGCGTGGAAAGATGCGACAGGTGCAGCTGCCACAGCAGGTGGTCGGCCAGCGTTTCGGTTTCGGCCACGCGCTCGGCGGCACTGCCGGTGTCATCGTCATCGTCGAAGCTGCCGCCACTGCCGGCGGCACTCCAGTCGAGTTCGGCCGGTCCCCAGTCGTCACCGTTGTCGGTGCGTTCGGCGGGGGCGTCGGCATCCGTGCTGTCGCTGCCCTCATTGGCGGCACTGCTGTCGTTGCTGTCGGCCCAGTCCAGCAGCGGATTGCTCTCCACGGCCTGGGCGATTTCAAGCTCCAGCTCGGTCGTGGACATCTGCAGCAGCTTGATCGCCTGCTGCAGCTGGGGCGTAAGCACCAGCTGCTGTCCCAACGATGTCTGCAGCCGAGTCTTCATGCCTGTGCCGAACGGAAGGAAAGGGACCCGGCGCCTGCGGTCACAGCTTGAAGGAATCCCCAAGGTAGACGCGACGTACGTCGGCGTTGTCCAGGATCGCCTCCGGCGAGCCCTGGGCCAGCACGGTGCCCTCGGCGAGGATATACGCGCGGTCGCAGATTCCCAAGGTCTCGCGCACGTTGTGGTCGGTGATCAACACGCCGATGCCACGCTGCTTGAGATGGGTGACGATGCGCTGGATTTCACCCACCGAGATCGGGTCGACACCGGCAAACGGTTCGTCGAGCAGGATCAGGCGCGGCTGTGCGGCCAGTGCGCGGGCGATCTCGCAGCGACGACGTTCGCCACCGGACAGGCTGGCGCCGAGCTGGTCGGCAACATGGCCCAGCTGCAGTTCGTCGAGCAGGCTGTTCAATTCGCGTTCGCGGCCAGCCGAATCCAGGTCTTCGCGCAGTTCCAGCACCAGGCGGAGGTTGTCGGCCACGGTCAGCTTGCGGAACACCGACGGTTCCTGCGGCAGGTAGCCCACGCCCTGCTTGGCACGGGTGTACATCGGATCGCTGGTGATGTCCTTGCCGTCGAGCACGATGCTGCCGGCATCGGCGGCGACCAGGCCGACGATCATGTAGAAGCAGGTGGTCTTGCCGGCGCCGTTGGGGCCGAGCAGGCCGACCACTTCGCCGGCGTCGAGGGTCAGCCCGAAGTCCTTGACGACTTCGCGCTGCTTGTAGCGCTTGCGCAGGCCCTTGGCGACGAGCATTACTTCTTGCTCCCGGCCGGCTTGGCCGGCGTGCTGGCCGGCGCCGCCGCCTTGGGCGTGGCAGCCGGTTGTGCCGCCGGGTTCTTGTTCTTCGGCGGAATGACGGTGCGCACGCGGCTGCCATCGCCACCGGAGTTCATCTCGCCGCTGCGGGTGTTGTAGACCATGCGCTGGCCGGCATTGGTGCCGCGCGCGCTGGTGACCTTGTAGTTGCCGGTCAGGGTGATGATCTCGGTCTTGATGTCGTAGTCGATGCGATCAGCCACCGCGTCCATCCAGGTGCCATCGTCGAGCTGCTGCTTCATCGTGGCCTGCTTGCCGGTGAACACCGCACGCACCGCCTCGCCGTCCTTCAGGTAGATCTCGGCTTCGGACGAGCGGATGTCCAGCGAGCCCTGGGTGACGGTCACGCCCTGCGACAGCACGGTCTTGCCATCGCCGGTGAGCACGCCCGACTGGGCACCGGAGTCGATGTTCATGTTCTCGTTGCGGTCGGTGGACTTGGCAAAGGCGGCGCTGGGAACAAGCAGGCCGAGCGCGAGTACGGCTGCAAAGGGAATCTTCATCGGGGTCCGTTCTACCGGTGGGGCCGCCCGGGAAACCGGGGGCGGGTGGGTGGGCTGCCTGCCTTGCGCCTGTCCGGGGACGTCGCAGGAGGGCGGCGGAATCAGCGACGGGGCGTGTAACGGCCCTTGGACTGGCTGAGGAAATGATACGTGTTGTTCTTCGAATCCACCTCGAAGCCAACACCGGACTGTTCCATGCCGGGGCGGGTCATGGTGACCAGTGCATCGGTACGGGCACGGTTCTCCTTGGGGAACACGTCCAGGTGGTCGGTGCGGAAGGTGGTCGGCACCACGCCCGGGTCGGCCGGGCTGTCGCCGGCGACATTGCCGCGCAGCTTCATCTCGTCGCCCTTGGCGCTGAGCCAGCCGGTCTCGGCACGCAGGGTCCAGTGCTTGCCATCCTTGTCCGGCATCTCGAACAGCGGCGTGGCGATGTTGATGGTCTGGTCGCCACGCTGGCGCTCCAGCAACGGTGCGCGCAGGGTGGTCGATTCCTTGCCGTGCTCATCCAGGGCGACGATCTGGAAGTCGTGCAGGATGTAGTCCACGCCGACTTCCTGGCCGGCACTGGCCGGACCCTTGTCGCGGTTGCGCAGGGCCGCCCAGCTGCTGAGCAGGGCCGCCAGCAGCAGTCCGATGCCGAGCAGGGTGCGCCAGTTCACGGTCGGCAGGCTCATGCGCCGAACCTCGCCAGGACCGCGTCCACGTGGCCCTGGGCGGCCAGCAGGATGTCGCACAGCTCACGGGCAGCGCCACGTCCGCCATCGGCGCGGGTCTGCCAGTGCACGCGCTCGGCGATCCACGGGTGGGCGTTGGCCGGCGCCACCGCCAGGCCGACCGCGCCCAGCGGCGCCAGGTCCGGCAGGTCGTCGCCCATGAAGGCCACCTGCTCCAGGCCGATGCCGTGCTGCGCACACAGCGCCTGCACGCTGGCCAGCTTGTCGCCCACGGCGATCTGGGTGTCGATGCCGAGGTCGGCGCCGCGCCTGAGCGCGGACTGGCTGTTGCGCGCGGTGATCAGCACGGGGTGGATGCCGTGCTGCTGCAGCAGTTTCAGGCCCAGGCCATCCTGCACGAAGTACGCCTTGCTCTCGTTGCCGTCCTTGTCGTAGTACAGCCGACCGTCGGTGAGGGTGCCGTCCACGTCGAAGCAGGCCAGGCGGACGCGGGCCGCGGCGGCATGCAGGTGGGCGGGGAAGGCGGGCAGGGGGGACCAGGGCATCAGGGCGGCGGGCTCGGTAGGTTCGGGTGGGGCAGTACAGACTGAATGGGGTCTACGGACTGTCGGTTAAACCACCCGGGCCCGCAACAGGTCATGAATGTTCAGGGCGCCGACCGCGCGGCCCTGGCCGTCGATCACGATCAGGCCGGTGATCTTGTGGGTCTCCATCAGCCGGGCAGCCTCCACCGCCAGCTGGTCGGCACCGATGGTGCGTGGGTTGCGGGTCATCACATCGGCGATCTTCGCGGTGCGCACGTCCAGTGCACTGTCCAGCGCGCGGCGCAGGTCGCCGTCGGTGAACAGGCCGATCAGCACGCCATCGGCATCCACCACGGCGGTCATGCCCAGCCGTTTGCGGCTCATCTCCATCAGCGCTTCGCTGAGGCTGGCGTCGGCACCCACGCTGGGCAGGTCCTCGCCGGTGTGCATGACGTCGGTGATGTGCAGCAGCAGGCGACGGCCGAGGCTGCCGGCCGGGTGTGAACGGGCGAAGTCGTCGGCGGTGAAGCCGCGTGCGTCGAGCAGGGCCACGGCCAGCGCATCGCCCATCGCCAGCGAGGCGGTGGTGCTGGAGGTCGGTGCCAGCGCCAGCGGGCAGGCCTCGGCCGGAACGCTGACGTCCAGGTGGATGTCGGCGGCGGTGGCCAGGCTGGACTGCGGGCGGCCGGTCATGGAAATCAGCACGTTGCCCTGGCGCTTGAGCACCGGCAGCAGCATCAGCACTTCGTCCGACTCGCCCGAATAGGACAGGGCCAGCACCACGTCGTCCTCGGTGATCATGCCCAGGTCGCCATGGCCGGCTTCGCCCGGGTGCACGTAGAACGCCGGAGTGCCGGTCGAGGCCAGGGTGGCGGCGATCTTGCGGGCGATATGCCCGGACTTGCCCATGCCGGTGGCGACCACCCGGCCGCGGCTGGCCAGGATCGCCTGGCAGGCCTGCTGGAAGGCCTCGCCAAGGCGGTCGGCCACGGCATCCAGGGCCTGCTGCTCGATCTCGAAGACGCGGCGGCCACTGGCGACCAGGCTGGCAGGGTCGACGGAACGGGGGGGCAACAGGGATTCGGCCATGCGGACGCCACGCAGCGGAAGTAGAATGGAGGCACATTTTATTAGGAAAGCCCGTTGGACGCCGACACCATCCGCAACCTGATCGAAACCGGCCTGCCCGGCGCCCGCGCCGACGTGCAGGGCGACGATGGCGTGCATTTCGAAGCGACCGTGGTCTGCGAGGCCTTTGCCGGCAAGATGCCGCTGGCCCGCCACCGGATGGTCTATGCCACCCTGGGCGACCTGATGGGCGGCGCGATCCACGCGCTGGCGCTGAAAACCGTGACCCCGGCCGAAGCCGGCTGAACCGCAGAAGATCCCGAATACATGGCCAAGATCGTTGTGACCGGCGGCGCTGCGCTGCACGGTGAAGTGAGCATCTCCGGCGCCAAGAACGCCGTTCTCCCCATTCTCTGCGCGACCCTGCTGGCCGATGCGCCGGTGGAGATCACCAACGTGCCGCACCTGCACGACGTGGTCACCACGGTGAAGCTGCTGGGCGAGCTGGGCGCCAAGGTCACCATCGACCAGGGCACGCTGTCGCGCGGCAGCGCGATCGTGGTCGACCCGCGTTCGGTGAACCAGCACGTGGCGCCATACGAGCTGGTCAAGACCATGCGCGCCTCGATCCTGGTGCTGGGCCCGCTGCTGGCCCGCTTCGGCGCGGCGGAAGTGTCGCTGCCCGGCGGCTGCGCGATCGGTTCGCGTCCGGTCGACCAGCACATCAAGGGCCTGCAGGCGCTCGGTGCCGAGATCGTGGTCGAGAACGGCTTCATCAAGGCCACCGCCAAGCGCCTGAAGGGCGGCCATTTCACCTTCGACATGGTCAGCGTCACCGGCACCGAGAACGTGCTGATGGGCGCGGTGCTGGCTGAAGGCACCACCATCCTCGACAACTGTGCGATGGAACCGGAAGTGACCGATCTGGCGCATTGCCTGATCGCGCTGGGCGCGAAGATCGAAGGCCTGGGCACTGCCCGCCTGGTCATCGAAGGCGTCGAGCGCCTGTCCGGTGGCCGCCACGAAGTGCTGCCCGACCGCATCGAGACCGGCACCTTCCTGGTGGCTGCGGCGATGACCGGCGGCAAGGTCACGGTCAACCGTGCGCGGCCGAACACCATGGACGCGGTGCTGTCCAAGCTGGTCGAAGCCGGTGCGAAGATCGAGACCACCGACGACACCATCACCCTGGACATGCAGGGCAAGCGGCCGAAGGCGGTCAACCTGACCACCGCGCCGTACCCGGCGTTCCCGACCGACATGCAGGCGCAGTTCATGGCGCTCAACTGCGTGGCCGACGGTGTGGGCGTGATCAACGAAACGATCTTCGAGAACCGTTTCATGCACGTCAACGAACTGCTGCGCCTGGGCGCGGACATCCAGGTCGAAGGCCACACGGCCATCGTGCGTGGCAGCGAACACCTGAGCGGTGCGCCGGTAATGGCCACCGACCTGCGTGCCTCGGCCTCGCTGATCCTGGCCGGCCTGATGGCCAGCGGCGAGACCACCATCGACCGCATCTACCACCTTGATCGTGGCTACGAGAACATCGAAGAGAAGCTGTCTTCGCTCGGCGCCACCATCCGGCGCGTGCCATGATCCTGCGCGGCAAGTTCAGCCCGCGTCGCAAGGCGCTGCTGGCGCTGGTGCTGATCGTGCTGGCGTGGCTGGGCTATGCCTGGTACGCCAATATCGCCATCACTCAGGGCATCGAGCAGAAGGACATGGACTGGAACGGCGATGGCACGGTCTCGCGTGACGAGATCATCGAGTCGTTCTATGCCGTTGCGGTGAATGACAGCCAGGACGGCAACCGCCATTGCCGCACCTTCGTCTGGCGCAGCACCGGCGAGCAGATCCGCGTGGACTGCCGCACCGAGTTCAAGGCGGCCGAGGAACAGAAGCCGGCTGAAGCGAAGAAATAAGAAAACGCCCGCGGAAGCGGGCGTTTTCTTTGGGGTACACCCATCCACGCATGGCGTGGATCTACTTCAGGTTTCCAGTAGATCCACGCCATGCGTGTATGACGTGGATCTCCGGTCAGTTCATCGCCTTGATGGTCAGGTCCAGCGCATCGCGGTCGTTCTCCCGCTGCAGCATGCGCGCCGGCACCGGGAATTCCGGCACGATCCAGGCGATCAGTTCCTTGTTGCCGTCGGCACGCGACACCTTGGTCGCTTCGTAGCTCTTGCCGCCCACGGTGATCGATTCCTTGCCGATCACGCGGTAGGTCATGTTCTTGATGCGGCCTTCGTCGACCATGCGATAGGTCAGCGGCTTGCCGGCGGCCAGGTCGCGGGCGATCGCCAGGTTGATCAGCAGTGCATCCATGTCACCGGACTTCAGTGCGATCGGGCCGGCGCGGTCCGGCTTGATGTCGCCGGTCCAGGTGGCCTGGTTGCTGGTCCAGTTGTAGTTGGCCTGCACGTTGCGCTTCTTCACCAGCAGCGCCGAACGGTCCTGGCTGCTGAGCGGGCGCAGCTGGCCGCGCACCTCTTCGAACACGGTGCTCTGGCTCAGGTCGGCCAGCTGGTTCTTCACCTGCAGCGTGTAGCGCCACTTGTTGGCTCCCTCGCTGCTCAGCGTCATGCTGCCATTGGCCTGCATGCCCATGTAGCTGGCCAGGTAATCGGCCTTGAACGGCTGCAGGGCCATGGCCGGCAGGCTGGCCACCGACAGCGCGGCTGCAGCGATCCAGGTGAGGGGACGGGTCAGGGTGCTCATGCTCAGACTCCTTGGTATTCGATCAGGCGCAGATCGACGCGGTCTTCGCCGTCTTCGCGTTGCAGGATGCGCACCGGGGTGGGGACACCGTTGGCGATCCAGAGGATGGTTTCGTTGTTGCCGCCGTTGGTCCGGTAGACCCGCAGCGCGTTGTAGGACAGGTCGCCGACCTCGACGTTCTCGGTCTGCGGCGCGGCCTGGTAGTCATGCTGGCGGACCTTGCCCATGTCCACGTAGCGGTAGTGCATGGTGGCACCCGGACGGGCATCCCGCATGATCGCCAGATTGATCAGCAGGGCGCTCTGGTCGCCCGGCTGCAGCGGAATCGGCTGTGCACGGTCCTTCTTGACGTCGCCGGTCCACTGCGCGGTGCCGGCCTGCCAGTTGTAGGTGCCAACCGCCTTCTTGCCGAGGAACAGGCCCTTGCGCACCGTGCTCTGGCTGAGCGGTGCATAGACGCCGTTGCGCTCCTCGAACACCGTGCTCTGTTCGATGTTCAGGCCCAGCACGCTGGCAAAGCCGCGGCGGCCGACCACCTGCATGTCCACCCGCCACTGGCTGCCGCCGGTGTGGGTGACCTGCATGCTGGCATCGCCGGCCTCCTTGCTTTTGTAGAAGGCCTGGTAGGTAGCGGTGAACGGCTGCAGCGGCGGCGGCTCCCAGGCCAGCGCCGGAGGCATCGGCACGGCCGGTTCCGCGGGCGGCTGTACAACGGGTGCCGGCTGCGCAGGGGCCGCAGGCGCTTGCACCTGGCCCCAGCCCACGCCGGGGAGCACGGCCAGCGACAACAGCAGTGAAGTGGACAGCAGGGTCGTGGTCTTCATGGAGGACAGGGACCGCAGGAGGGGGCAGGATGCCAGCCCCGCAGTCAGCGGGGCGTGTGCATGGGAGTTACCGGTTCAGGTTCCCGGCGGAATCTAGGGCCAGCGGGCTAAACAGGGGGTGACCGTCCAGTTGCGGCTGGCCCTCCCGTTCAGCCAGGCGGCCGGTGCACAACAGCTGCAGGGTGGCGATCAGCAGGGGGTGCTCCACCGCCAGTACGCGTGCAGCCAGGCTGTCCGCGTCATCGCCGGGCAGCACCGGCACCCGCACCTGGGCCAGCACGGCGCCGGCGTCCAGCTCGGGCACGACCAGGTGCACGCTGGCACCGTGCTCGGCATCGCCGGCGTCCAGCGCCCGCGCATGCGTGTCCAGCCCTTTGTGCAGCGGCAGCAGCGACGGGTGGATGTTGACCAGGCGGCCATCGAAGCGCTGCACGAAGTCTGCGCCGAGGATGCGCATGTAACCGGCGCAGATGATCCAGTCCGGTGCGACCGCGGCCAGTGCGTCGCCCAGCGCCTGCTCGTAGGCCGCGCGGTCGACGAATTCCTTC
This sequence comes from Stenotrophomonas sp. 109824_Sma, assembly GCF_056480025.1. Classification (NCBI taxonomy): domain Bacteria; kingdom Pseudomonadati; phylum Pseudomonadota; class Gammaproteobacteria; order Lysobacterales; family Lysobacteraceae; genus Stenotrophomonas; species Stenotrophomonas sp. 109824_Sma. The sequence goes on from NZ_CM151078.1 coordinate 1,113,295, forward strand.
GGTGCGTGTGCCCAGCGCAGGCCAGCGGAGACCCGCTGCAGCGCGGCGGCGGTCGGGCGGTCGGAAAACACGCCGACGACCTCGGCGGGCAGGCGGCCCGCGGCGATGGCATCGAGGATGGCCTGCAGGTTGCTGCCGCGGCCGGAGGCAAGCACGGCAATGCGGGTAGGCGCGGTCATTGCTGGGTACTCCGGCGGATCCGCGGCCAGGTCAGCAGGCTGCCCATGGTGGCCATCAGCATGTCGGCATGCGCGTCCCACATGTCGCCCTGCTGCCCGTTGTAGGCTTCGGCGGCATCCGGTGACAGGGCGAGCGCGATGGCCCATTCGAACCACTCGTAGACCAGGCTGGCGCACATCACCGTCATCACCGCCAGGCTGAAGGCCTGGCCGCGGCGCAGCGCCGGCCACGCGTGGCGTGCCAGTTGCAGCAGCGCCGGAGTGAAGCAGACGCCGAACAGGAAGTGGATGAGGCGGTCGAAATGATTGCGCTGCCAGCCGAACGCCGCATTCGGCGACCAGCCGGTCAGCGCCTGCGCCCATGCGTCGTAGGGCACGTTGGAGTACAGCCAGCGGGCGGCCACGCAGTGCAAGGCGATGAAGCCGCAGATCGCGATGAAGGCACCGTTGCCCAGCCAGCCACCCCGGCGGTCGACCCACAGCAGGGCAGCCAGCCCGATCACGGTCAGGGTGCTGTGCAGCGCCTGCTCGGTGGGCCACAGCGGGTGGACCCAGCTGATCGCGAACACCGTCAGTACGGCGGCGAAGGCCAGCTTCTTGGGGCCCGAGAAACGGAAGGCGGTGGGCGAAGCGGTCGTGGGGAGGGCAGGCGCGGACATGGGGAGTCGATCAGGAAAGGGCGGGGCGTCTGCCGGCAAGCTCAGACGCTGAGATGGTCGCCGCGGTCGAACAGTGCGGCCATGTCAGGCTTGGACAGGAATACCCAGGCGTAGGCGGTCAGGGCCATGCCCAGCGGGCCGGCCAGCACCGCCAGCCAGGCCGCGCGCTGGCACCAGGCCAGCCCGGTGCGACGCGACAGCAGGCGCGCGGTGTGCAGCTGCACGAAGCCCAGCACGGCAGCCAGCACTGAAACGGCGCCGTACACGGTGGCAAGTACCGCGCCATCGTCCAGCCCGCGCGAGCTGGCGACCAGACCGATGAAGCCGAGGAAGGCCAGCGCAGCCACCCAGTGGAAAACCGCCAGCGCGTAGAACAGCACCTTCAGCGTCTGCAGGTGGCTGGCCAGCTGCAGGTGCGCCAGGGACTGCTGCGGCAGCGGCGGAGGTGCGCCCGGGCTCGTCATGCCGCCGTGCCAGCGGTGTCGAACGCGGCCTTGACCTGCGGGCGCAGCAGCGTGATCAGGCTGAACACGCCCAGCACGGTACCGATCGGCGTGAACAGGCAGGCCAGGCCGGCCATGATCAGGCACAGCAGGTAACGGCGGCGGCGGGCCAGGCAGCGGCCGGCATAGGCGACGAACGCGCCCAGGGTCACGCCACCGAACACGATGACGCAGCCGATGAGGGTGAACATCCAGCCGAACAGGCGCTGTTCGGCCGGCGACGAGGGCTGGTCGCCGGAGTTCATCGGCAGATTGCCGGTGAGGGCGGTGATGCCCAGCACGATGTGGACGATGAAGATCAGCGAGAACAGCGCGATCAGGCCACCGACCACGTAGTGCGCAATCGACAGCATGCGCAGATGGTCAGCATCCTGGCTGCTGAACGCCGGTACCGCCGCAGTTGGCGGCGGCACGGGGGCGGGGGGCAGGGGGGGCGTTGCGTCCATGCGGGCTCCTCGGGGCCGGGTTCAGCCGATGTGGACGCGTTCGGCGCCTTCAGCAGTGACCACCTGGCCGATGGTCCAGTGTTCCAGGCCCTGTGCCTTGACCGCCTCGGACACGGCGGCGACCTGGTCGGCCGCCACGATCAGCACGAAGCCGATGCCGCAGTTGAAGGTGCGCCACATCTCGCTGTCGGCCACGGCGCCTTCCTTCTGCAGCCACTGGAACACCGGCGGCAGGGTCCAGGCCGAGGCCTGGATGTCCAGGCCGAGGCCGTCGGGCACCACGCGGATGATGTTCTCGGTCAGGCCGCCACCGGTGATGTGGGCCATGCCGTGGATGGCCTCGCCGTGCGACTTCAGCAGCGACAGGATCGGCTTCACGTACAGGCGGGTCGGCGCCATCAGCGCGTCGACCAGCTTCACGCCGCCTTCCAGCTCCAGGTCGGCCGGGCGGCCGGCACGGTCGTAGATGCGGCGCACCAGCGAGTAGCCATTGGAATGCGGGCCGGATGAGGCGATGCCGATCAGCACGTCGCCGGCGGCCACGCTGGCGCCGTCCTTCAGCTCGCTCTTCTCGACCGCAGCGACCGTGAAGCCGGCCAGGTCGTACTCGCCCGGGGCATACATGTCGGGCATTTCAGCGGTTTCGCCGCCGATCAGCGCGCAACCGGCCTCGGTGCAGCCATTGGCGATGCCGCCCACGACCGCCGCGGCGGTGTCGATGTCCAGCTTGCCGGTGGCGAAGTAGTCCAGGAAGAACAGCGGCTCGGCACCCTGCACCAGCACGTCGTTCACGCACATCGCGACCAGGTCGATGCCGATCGTATCGTGGCGGTTCAGCTGGTGGGCCAGCTTCAGCTTGGTGCCTACGCCGTCGGTACCCGACACCAGCACCGGCTCGCGGTACTTGTTGGACAGGTCGAACAGGGCGCCGAAGCCGCCCAGGCCGCCCATCACTTCCGGGCGGAAGCTGCGCTTGACCAGGGGCTTGATCCGCTCGACCAGCTCGTTGCCGGCGTCGATGTCGACACCCGCGTCACGGTAGGTGAGGGGGGAGGGGGCGGAAGACGGGGTGTTGGTCACGGGCGTCGGCGCTGGCAGGGGTTGAACGAGCGATTTTAACAGGCCGCATTGGCGCAAAGGCCGTATTCGGGCAACAATTCCCCCGGATTCGTCGAGCCAATGGATGTCCTGATGCGCCGCAGCCTGATTCTGACCCTGCTCCTTGCACTGAGCCTGCCGGTGGCCACGATGGCCCAGAGCGGCCTGCGCACCGAGGGAGATGTCGCCACCGCCTCCGGTGCCTACGAGGCCGAAGTGCCCGTCAACAGCCAGGCCGAAGCCGATCGCAACGGCGCCTTGGCCCGTGCCCTGAGCGTGGTGCTGGGCAAGCTGTCCGGCGACCGCAACGTGATGTCACGCCCCGGCGTGGTGCAGGCGCTGCGCAATGCCAAGGACTACGTGGCCAGCTACGACTACAAGCAGGACCAGAGCGTGGGCGCCAGTGGCGCACCGAGCTTCCGGACCCTGCTGGTGGCCCGCTTCCGCGAGGATGACGTCGATTCGCTGGTCTCGGCGCTGGGCCTGCCGTTGTGGCCGCAGCCGCGACCGAAGCCGGTGCTGTGGCTGGCCGTCGACGACGGCAGTGGCCCGCGCCTGGTCAGCGTGCAGCAGGCCAATGCCGCCCGCCCGCTGCTGAACCGCGCCATCGAGCGGGGTTACAAGCTGGGCCTGCCCAGCGGCGGTGCTGCCGAACAGGCCCTGGCTGGTGCCATCTGGCGCCAGGACAGTGCCGCCGTGGCCCGTGCTTCCTCGCGCTACTCGCCGCCGATGCAGCTGATCGGCAAGCTGTACCGCGCCAATGGTGGCTGGCAGGCGGACTGGGTGTTCGTCGACAACGGCCGCGAACTGAACAAGTGGACCAGCAAGGACGCCAACGCCATGCGCGCGATGGCCGCCGGTGCCGATGGCGCCGCCGATGCGCTGGTCAAGCGCTATGCCAAGGCCGGCGTGGCCACCGGCCAGGCCGGCACCTACCGCCTGGTGGTGATCGGCATCAACAGCGCCGATGACTACCTGCGCCTGGCCGCCGGCCTGCGCGAGGTGCCGGTGGTGCGCAATGTCACTCCGCTGCACGCCTCGGCCGGCCAGCTGGAGTTGAGCGTGGAGATGACCACCGGCCTGGCCGGCTTCAACCGCATGCTCGGCGACAGCGGCGTGCTGGTGCCAAGCGCGCCGCTGCCGGCCCTGCCGACCCCGATCGATGACAGCACCGGTGCCCCGGTGGCCGCGCCGGTCAGCAACGAGTATCGCCTGCGATGACCCTGACCCCGGAAGCTGAAATCGCGCAGTTCCTGCGCCGGCTGAAGTACATCCTGTTCGCCGGCCTGATCGGCTGGGTGGTGTGGCTGCTGGCGCCGATCCTGACCCCGTTCGTGCTGGCACTGGCGCTGGCCTGGCTGGGTGACCCGCTGGTGGACCGCATCGAGGCCACCGGCCGTTCGCGCATGACCGGCGTGGTGCTGGTGTTCGCCGCGATGGTGCTGGTGCTCGTGGCACTGCTGCTGGTGCTGGTGCCGATGATCGAGCGCCAGATCACCACGCTGATCGCGGTCGCGCCGCAGGCGCAGGCATGGCTTATGCAGACCGGCATTCCCTGGTTCGAGCACAAGACCGGCCTGGAAGTGATGCAGTGGCTGGATCCGGACCGCCTGATCGAATGGGTGCGCAGCCATTGGCAGCAGGCCGGCGGCTTCGCCACCACGTTCATGGGCTACGTCTCGCGTTCGGGCTTTGCGATGGTGACCTGGGTGGTCAACATCCTGCTGCTGCCGATCCTGGCGTTCTACTTCCTGCGTGACTGGGACAAGCTGGTCGAGCGGGTGGCCTCGGTGATCCCGCGCAACCAGATCGGCACCATCAGTGCGCTGGCACGCGAGTCCAACGAAGTGCTGGGGGCGTTCATCCGCGGCCAGTTCCTGGTGATGCTGGCGCTGGGCGTGATCTATGCCGGCGGCCTGTCGCTGGTCGGCCTCAAGCTGGGCCTGCTGATCGGCCTGATTGCCGGCCTGATCAGCTTCATCCCGTACCTGGGCGCGACCACCGGCATCCTGATGGCCATCGTGGCCGCACTGGTGCAGGCGCAGGGCTTTGACCTGAAGCTGCTGCTGCTGGTCGGCGTGGTGTTCACCGTGGGCCAGCTGCTGGAAAGCTACGTGCTGACCCCGCGCATCGTCGGCGACAAGATTGGCCTGCACCCGGTGGCGGTGATCTTCGCGGTGATGGCCGGCGGCCAGCTGTTCGGCTTCCTCGGCATGCTGCTGGCGCTGCCGGTGGCGGCGGTGACCAACGTGCTGCTGCGCTATGCCCACCAGCGCTACCGCCAGAGCGAGCTGTACGTGGGCGAGAAGCCGGCGATCGTGCTTGATGGCGTGGTCGACGCCCCCCATATCATCGTTCCGGACGACAAGGGCTCCGACCTGAAGTGATGGGTGTGCCGCAACTGCCGCTGGCCCTGCATTACCCGCGGGACCAGCGCCTGGAGACCTTCATCGGCGCGCCGGATGGCGCGCTGGCGCAGCTGCGCGCGATCGCGGTCGGCGCCAGCCACGACTGGGTCTACCTGGAAGGTGCGGCGGGAACCGGCAAGACCCACCAGGCGCTGGCGATGTGCTCCAGCGCCGAGCAGGCCGGACGCCTGCCGACCTACGTGCCGCTGGCCAGCGCCGCCGGCCGTGTCCGCGCGGCGCTCGATGGGCTGGAAGTGCGCGAACTGGTGGCGCTGGACGGCCTGGACGAGGTTGCCGGCAACCGCGAGGACGAGATCGCGCTGTTCGATTTCCACAACCGTGCGCGCGCTGCGGGCGTGACCGTGCTGTACACCGCGCAGAAGGCACCGGGCGAGCTGGGCCTGGTGCTGCCGGACCTGCGCTCGCGGCTGGGCCAGTGCGTGCGCGTGCTGCTGCAGCCGCTGGATGAGGAAGGGCGGGCCGCGGTGCTGCGTGAGCGTGCACTGCGACGCGGCCTCGCCATCGACGAGGCGGCCATCGAGTGGCTGCTGTCGCACACCGGTCGCGAACTGGGTGGATTGATCACCCTGCTGGACTGGCTGGACCGCGAATCACTGGCGGCGAAGCGGCGGATCACCGTGCCGTTCCTGCGCCAGGTGCTGGAAGAAGGCCGGCCGCGTTACTGAGGGTGGGGTTTGCTTTGCAGGGCTGCGCCCTGCACCCGCCGAAGCCGAAGCCGAAGCAACGTCAACGTCAACGTCAAAAGCGGGCTATCCGTGGGATGGCGGGGTGGCTCAGGTTGCGGGGGACGGCGCAAGTACGTCCATGTAGCCTCGGTCGCGCCATCCATGGCGCTCACGCCCCCGCAACCTGAGCCACCCCGCCTTCGACAGGTTCCCGCGATCTGCCAGAACGGCGTACTGCACTGCTGTTGGTGGGTGTCGACCTTGGTCGACACCAGAGCAAGTGAAGCGACCCGCTTTTGCTTTTCTTTCTTTCTTCCGTGGCTGGACGCCCACGGAAACTGTCAGAGGCCGGGCGGGGTGGGTTCGCGGGGGTGTCCGCGGCATGGATGCCGCGGCCAAGCCCCCATGGATGGGTTCACGGCGTCCCCCGCGAACCCACCCCGCCCGGCCAAGCACGGCATCTGCTCTGAAAACGACCAGCCACGAGGGGCTCAGCCGTTCGCTGCCAACTCCGCATCCAGCGCGCGCAGGCGATCCACCGTCCCGACGTCGGTCCAACGCCCACGATGGTGCTGCCCGGTCATCAACCCCTGCGCCATGAAATGCTTCTGCAGCGGCACCACCGAGAACTTCGGCGGCAGCAGCTCGCTGCCCGGCGCATCACCGATCACCGCGCGCCAGTCGGCCACGATCGAAGGGCGATACATGCCGATGCCGGCATAGGTCAGGCACGGCCCCGTGCGGTCGTGGTGCAGCAGGCCCTGTGCGTCCAGCCGGTAGTCACCGTCAGGGTGCTGCGCGGGATTGTCGACCAGCACCAGATGCGCCTGGCCCTGCGGCTCGCGCGGCAGTGTGGCGAAATCGAAATCGGTCCAGATGTCGCCGTTCACCACCAGGAACGGGGCGTCGCCCAGCACCGGCAGTGCATTGAGGATGCCGCCGCCGGTTTCCAGCGGGGTTTGCCCTTCGTACAGGAAATGCAGATGCAGGCCCCACCGGCTGCCATCGCCCAGCGTCGCCGGAAACTGTTCGGCCAGCCACGCGGTGTTGACCACGACCTCGCGCACGCCGAGCGCCGCGAGGCGTTCCAGGTGCCAGACGATCAGTGGCTTGCCGGCCACTTCCAGCAGCGGCTTGGGCGTGTGCAGGGTCAGCGGGCGCATGCGCTCGCCGAGGCCAGCGGCAAAGACCAGCGCCTTCATCGGGCCACGCGCATCGGTGCGGACAGTTCGGCCAGCGCCGGCTTGATGCGGTCGTCCAGCAGCTGCTGCAACGGCGCCAGTTCGCGGTAGCGCGGCAGCACTTCATCCAGGTAGGTGATGAAGCGCGGTGCGTCGTCCAGGTAGTGGCCCTTGTTGTCGCGGTAGCGCAGGCGGCAGAACAGGCCGAGAATCTTCACGTGGCGCTGGATGCCCATCCAGTCGGCATCGCGCAGGAAGGTGGCACGGTCGGGCACCGGCAGGCCGGCGCTGCGTGCGCGCTCGTGGTACTGCGCCAGCCACTCGTCCACGCGCTGCAGCGGCCAGCTCAGGAAGGCGTCCTTGAACAGGCTCACCGCGTCGTAGGCGATCGGGCCACGCACCAGGTCCTGGAAGTCCAGCACCGCGGGGCCGTCGTCGACCGGCATCAGGTTGCGCGGCATGTAGTCGCGGTGGGTCATCAGCTGGGCCTGGCCCAGCGCATTGTCCATCAGCCGGCGGTGCACCAGCTGCAGGCCTTCAATCTCGCCACAGTCCAGCTCCAGGTTCAGGTGGCGCTGCAGGAACCATTCGTCGAACAGGCCGGCATCACGCTGCAGCAGCGCTTCGCCGAACTGGCCGAAGTCGGCCGGCACCGGGATCGCCTGCAGGCGCAGCAGCTGTTCGATCGAACGGCCGAACCAGTCATCGGCGTTGCGCTCGTCGAGGATCTTCGCCAGGGTCGGGCCGCCGAGATCTTCCAGCAGCAGGAAGCCGGCCTCCAGGTCCTGGGCGAGCAGCGTGGGCACGCGCAGGCCGTGGTCGTGCAGCAGGCCGCGCATGCGCAGCCACGGCCGCGGATCTTCCAGTCTCGGAGGAGCGTCCATCACGATGTGGCTGCCACGCGTACTGGTGGTGCGCCAGTAGCTGCGCATGCCGGCATCGACCGAGGCGCGTTCGACCACCGCGTCGGCATCGTCGAGCTGGGTACGGGCCCACTGCAGGCGCTGCGCGCTGCGCTGGGGATCAGAGGCGGGTTCGGTCATGCAGGCATATCCGGGCGCGCCGGGCGCGCCAACGTCGGCAACAGGAAGGGAAGGGGGAGCGGCGTCAGCGGCGGCCGCTGAACAGGCGCAGGACGGCAAGAACGGCCACCGCGCCCACCACTGCACCGAGGAAACCAGCCGGTTCGCCAGGGGCGTACCAGCCCATGTACTGGCCGAACCAGCCGGCCAGCAGGGCACCGAGAATGCCCAGCACGATGGTCAGCAGGCAGCCCATGCGGTTGTTGCCGGGCATGAAGAACCGCCCGAGCAGGCCGACGAAGAAGCCAACCAGCAGGATGTACAGCCAGCTGCTGCTGCCGAACAGACCATTCATGCGCGCGGATTCCGCTTGAGTGTGGACGCAGCCTAGCAAGGCCAGGCTGCGTCCGTCACGGGTGCCGGATCAGCAGCAGCCGTGGTCGCCGTGGCGGGTGCCGCTGTCGGCAGCCACCGGCGAACCGCTGGTCTCGCCGCGCAGGCTGGCGGCGTAGTGCTCGCTGATCACCTTGGACACGCAGGCGGTGACCTTCTTGCCCATCGGGATGTGCAGGAACTCGTTCGGGCCATGCGCATTGGAGTGCGGGCCGAGCACGCCGGTGATCATGAACTGGGCGCCCGGGAACTTCTCACCCAGCATGCCCATGAACGGGATCGAGCCGCCTTCGCCCATGTACATCGCCGGCTTGCCGAAGAAGGCCTGGCTGGCGTCGTCGATGGCCTGGGTCAGCCACGGCGCCATCGCCGGGGCGTTCCAGCCGGTGGAGGCCTTTTCCAGGTCCAGGGTGACGTGGGCGCCGTTCGGCGGATCGCGCAGCAGCGCTTCCTTCAGCAGCTCGCCACAGGTCTTGCCATCGGCGGTCGGCGGCAGGCGCAGCGACAGCTTCACCGAGGTCTGCGGGCGCAGCACGTTGCCGGCCGATTCCAGCGCCGGCATGCCACCCACGCCGGTAACCGACAGCGCCGGGCGCCAGGTGCGGTTGAGCACCAGCTCGGTCAGGTCCTCGTTCATCGGACGCAGGCCGTCGACCATCGGGAACTTCTCGAAGATCTCGGTATCGACCACTTCGGCGGCACGCTTGGCCTGCGCCTGGCGCTCGGCCGGGATCTCCACGTTCATGCCGTCGATCAGGATGCGGCCGGTATCCTGGTCCTCGATGCGCGACAGCAGCTGGCGCAGCAGGCGGAAGCTGGACGGCACCACGCCGGAGGCATCGCCGGAGTGCACGCCTTCGTTGAGCACCTTCACGGTGAAGTTGCCGCCGGTCAGGCCGCGCAGCGAGGTGGTGCACCACAGCTGGTCGTAGTTGGCGCAGCCCGAATCCAGGCAGACCACCAGCGACGGCTTGCCGATGCGGTCGGCCAGGTGGTCGACGTAGGCCGGCAGGTCATAGCTGCCGGACTCTTCACAGGCTTCGATCAGCACCACGCAGCGGGCGTGCGGCAGGCCCTGGGCCTGCAGTGCCAGCACCGCGGCCAGCGAGCCGAAGATGGCGTAGCCGTCGTCCGCACCGCCGCGGCCATACAGCTTGTCGCCGCGCAGAACCGGGGTCCACGGGCCGAGATCGTCGTCCCAGCCGGTCATTTCCGGCTGCTTGTCGAGGTGGCCATAGAGCAGGATGGTGTCGTCGCCGGTTTCGGCGCCGGTGGCCGGAATTTCCAGGAAGATCAGCGGGGTACGGCCTTCCAGGCGCACCACTTCAACCTTCAGGCCGGGCAGCTGCTGAGCCTTGGCCCAGTTCTCCATCAGGGTGACCGCCTGTTCCATGTAGCCGTTCTGCACCCAATTGGCGTCGAACATCGGCGACTTGTTGGGAATGCGGATGTAGTCGACCAACTGCGGGACGATTTCGCTGTCCCACTTGTCATTGACGAATTGGCCGAGCTTGGCGCTGTCCATCTGAAACTCCGGTTGCATGGGCTGATCCGCGCATTCTACGCCTGTGCTGAGGGTAGGGTTTTTCCTACATCACGTCGGGTATTTGGCTGGCTTACGGAAATCCGGGAAACCGATAGGCTGTGCACATGTGGTGACGGACACTGTTCCTACCGACGGGATTGCCGGTCGGGACGGCCAGAATCACAGGGAGATACACGTCGTGCCTTGGTTTGTCGTGTTGAGGGCACTGGTGCTGGTAGTGGGGATCGCTGGGGCGCATGCCGCCGAACCGATCGACATCAACCGCGCCGATGCCCAGGCGCTGCAGCAGGGATTGACGATGGTCGGAGCCGCCAAGGCCGAGGCGATCGTCGAGCACCGGCGCAGACACGGCCCGTTTCATCGCGTCGAGGACCTGACGCAGGTGAAGGGGATAGGGAAAGCGATCGTCGAACGGAATCGACAGCGGATCACCGTAGGCAACAGGTTGTTGCCGGCGGATCCGGTACCCGGATCGGTACCGGTGCGGACCGTACCCAGGCGCTGACAGCAGGAATCGTCGGAACCGGCAGGAGGCTGGTTCACCGGACACGGACAGGAAGGCCGTGACCACCGACCGCCGCAGGACGCGGCACCAATCACCAGGATGGTGGCATCACAGACCTGTGGAAGGGGCTGAGATACAAACAGGACAGACGCGGCCGCGTGCAGGATGCAACGCTACCCCCACAGCGCAGGATGCGAGGGGGCGGCAGCAGGCCGACAAGGACGTAACGATTGCCCGGTACGACACATGGCTGTGTCGCCGGGCAGTTTCATTTCCGGCGCCTGGTTTTGCCGCGGCCACTACGGGCCGATGGTGTACGGTGGCCGCTCTGCATGGAAAGGACACCGCTGGATGCTTCCGCATCGCCCCACGACCCTGATGCTCGCCCTGGCGCTGGCCCTGCCGCTGCTGGCCCACGCCGCTGCACCGGCTGCGGCTGCCAAGCCGACGGCCGCTGCTGGCAACACCGCGGAGGTACGCGGGCCGACCGACCTGAAGCCGGGCGAGTACCTGTGGCATCCGGAAATCTCGCCGACCGGACCGATCGTGCTGGTGGTCAGCCTCGATGAACAGCGCGCCTACGTCTACCGCAACGGCATTGCCATCGGCCTGACCACGATCAGCTCGGGCAAGGCCGGGCACGAGACACCGACCGGTGTGTTCACCATCCTGCAGAAGGACAAGGACCACAAGTCCAATCTCTACAACAGCGCGCCGATGCCCTACATGCAGCGGCTGACCTGGGACGGCATCGCCCTGCATGGCGGCAGCCTGCCCGGGCACCCGGCCTCGCATGGCTGCGTGCGCCTGCCGCAGGCGTTCGCGCAGAAGCTGTTCAGCGAAACCCAGCGCGGCGATACGGTGGTGGTGGCCGATGCCAAGAGCTCGCCGATGACCCTGGCCTATCCGTCGGTGCTGGCACCGGTCAACGCACGTGGCCAGGCCCTGCCGGAGACCGAGGGCGGGGCGCCGGCGCAGGCCTGGTGGGACGACAGCGCAGCCCCGGCCGGGCAGGTCGGCATCCTGGTCAGCCTGCATGACCAGCGCCTGTATGTGCTGCGCGATGGCGTGATGATCGGCGAGTCTCCGCTGAAGGCCGACGCCCTGCCGGCATTCCAGGGCACCACGCTGTTCGTGATGGGGCAGGGCTACAGCGATACGCCCAGCCCGTTGGACGTGAACCAGCGCCTGCACCAGTGGACGGCCTATCCGCTGCTGGGCCAGGACCGTGCCCAGGCCACCCCGGACCTGCTGGCCACGCCCTCGTTGCCGATGGCACTGCCGGCCGATTTCGCCCGCCAGCTGTACCAGGTGCTGGTGCCGGGCACGACCCTGCTGGTCACCTCGCTGCCGGCGGTCCGCCCAAGCCCGGCTGAATCCGGAATGCAGCCTGTCTTGGAATCCGAGCCGCCAGGGTCCACCCTCAAGGGCAACTGAGTCCCCTCGTTGTGCCCATGACTGCATCCCGCCTGTGCCGGCTGGCCGCGTTCGGCCTGCTGGCGACCTCCGCCAGCGCCCCGGCGCTGGCACAGACGCCCGCCCTCGCCACCAGTGCCGATGATCTGGCTGCCTTGTTGTCGCGCAGTGCGCCCAAGGCCGATCGCCACGTGTTGCAGCTGGCGGCGCATGCCATGCGCTGTGCGCTGCAGCGGCCGGAGCTGGGCATCAATGGTGATCGCCTGAGCGTGATCGACTATTCGCGGCCGTCCACCGAGCCGCGCCTGTGGGTGTTCGACCTGGCCCACCAGCGTCTGCTGTTCGAGGAATGGGTGGCGCATGGCCGCAACAGCGGCGAGAACCGCACCGAGCACTTCTCCAACCGCGATGGCAGTTTCATGTCCAGCCTCGGCGCGTTCACTGCGCAGGAGACCTACATGGGCGGCAACGGCTATTCGCTGCGCCTGGCCGGCCTGGAGCCGGGCTTCAACGACCGCGCGCGCGAACGCGCGATCGTCATCCACGGTGCGCCGTACGTGAACCCGGCTACCGCGCAGCTGCAGGGGCGGCTGGGCCGCAGCCTGGGTTGCCCGGCGGTGCGGCTGTCGGTGGCCAAGCCGCTGATCGATGCGTTGCGTGGCGGCACGATGGTGTTTGCCTACTACCCCGATCAGGATTGGCTGAAGCACTCGCAGTTGCTGGGCGGCGAGTGCGGTAGCCAGGGCACGCTCGCCACGCGGTGATGCACGACGGCGCGCGGCGTGATGCAATGCGCCGATGAACATCAACTCCCTGCTGCACACTCCGAGCCAGGTGATCTCCCGCCTGGACTATCGCCGCGAACGCTGGCGGAATGGACTTGGCTGGACCCGCGAGATCCTGCGCCTGCCTGCACAGGGTGATGACTGGGCGCTGCGCCTGTCGGTGGCCGAGATCGAGCAGGACGCTGCGTTTTCCGCCTTCCCCGGCGTGGAGCGCGAACTGGTGCTGCTGCAGGGCAATGGCGTGCGCCTGCGTTTCGAGGATGGCCGAGTGGCCGAGGTGCTGCCGCCGCACGGTCGGGTGCGCTTTGCCGGTGAGGAAGCGCTGCACGGCGAACTGGTCGATGGCACCACCCACGACTTCAACCTGATGTGGAAGCGCGACCTGCTGCAAGCCGAACTGCTGCACCGGCCGCTGGTGGGCACGATGTTCTTCTTCTGCGAACCGGGCGTTGCGTGGGCGCTGCACCTGCTGGCCGGACAGGCGGAGTTCGGTGCCGACAGCGGCCTGCCGGCGCTGCAGGCGGGAGACACCGCGTGGTTGGCGGCGGGCGAGAGGCAGCGTCATGCGTTGCAGGGCGGTGGCGAATTGCTGGCGATACGGGTAACGAGCGCCGGGTAGCGCCGGGCCACGCCCGGCGTCATGGGGCGCCATCCACGCATGGCGTGGATCTACTGCTGTGCGGTTGCCATCATGCCTGGACACGCCGTCATGGTGCGGCTGTGGTTGGGGTCAGAGCCCTTTCCTGCGGAAAGGGATCCGACCCCGATGGTTCGTTCAATACACATCGCGCCGGTAACGTCCGGCCAGCAGCAGCGCTTCCTTGCCTGCGGTACCCAGCACCTGCTCGATCACTGCATCCACGGCCGGGGCCATGCCCTGCAGGCTGCCGCAGACCAGGATCGCCGCGCCTTCATCGACCCACTGCCGCAGCGTTGCCGCTTCGGCCAGCAGCCTGTCCTGCACATAACGATGCGTACCGCCGTCGCGGCTGAACACTGCATCCAGCCGCGTCAGCGCGCCGTTGGCCAGCATCGCCTGCAATTCTTCGCCGAAATGGAAGTCGTGCGCGGCGGTGCGCTCGCCGAACAGCAGCCAGGTACGACGCGCGCCACGCTGGGCACGTTCGTGCAGGTGCGCGCGCAGGCCGGCGATGCCGGTGCCGTTGCCGATCAGCAGCAGCGGTACATCGGCGGGCGCGCCATGGAAATTGTCGTTGCGGCGAAGTCGCAGCTGCACCGGTTCGCCGAGTGCGGCGTGGTCGCACAGCCAACCGCTGCCGATGCCGGGTGTGCCATCGGTGCGCAGCTGGCGACGCAGCAGCGATTCCACCGCGCCGTCGGCCATCACCGATGCGATGGAATACTCGCGATGGGGCAGCGGTTGCAGGGTTGCCAACAACGCGGGCAGATCACCCGGAGGGACCAGCGAGGGCAGATGCGAGCGCTCGATACGGGCCAGCAGCGCCTGCCCGTCATCCAGCACGGTGTCTGCATCGAAGCCCTGTGCATCGAGCCAGGCGCGCGCGCTGTGGCGTGGGTGCTGCGGGCCGATCTCGGCGATGTCGCCGGCCTGCCATTGCACATCGACGCCAGGCGGTGGCTGCAGGCGCAACCAGTACACCGGGCCGCCGGGGCTGCCCGGATTCAGATGCTCGCGTTGCAGCAGCGTCCACGGCTGATACTCGGCCGGGCTCCAGTCGGGCAGTTCAGTGGCGCCGCCGCCAAGTTGTCCCAGCAACTGCTGCCAATGTCGCAGCGCCGCCGGATCGGCATTGTCGACCTCGATCGCATCGAACAGCGGATGTGCACCGTGCTGGCGCAACCACTGGTCCAGCTGGTGGCCGAATCCGCAGAAGTGGCCATAGCTGCGGTCGCCCAGCGCGAGCACGCCGTACTGCAGATGCTGCAGCGGAGGCGGCGTGGCCATCACCCCGCGCAGGAACGGCAGGGCGTGGTCGGGCGGATCGCCTTCGCCGGTGGTGCTGGCAATGAACAGCGCGCGCTGGCTGTCGGCCAGCAACGCGGCATCGACCTCATGCAGTCCGCGCACACGCACCGGCACGCCGGCACCGCGCAGGGCCTCGGCACTGCGTTCGGCCAGTTCGCGGGCAAAGCCGGTCTGGCTGGACCAGACCAGCAGGATCGGGGGCGTGTCACCGGTTGTGGCATCGTCGCGCGGACGACTGCGCCACCACAGTGCTGCGCAGGCCAGCGCGTACAGCGCGGTGGTGATGATGGCGATCTGCGATTGCCGTGCCGGCGGTGCGCCCTGCCACCAGGCTTCGCCGAGGTGAAGTCGCAGCAGCGCCCAGGCGATCAGCGCCAGTACGATCAGTACAAGTGCGTTGCCGAGCAGTGCGCGCGATGGCCGAGTGCTCATGCGTCCTGCCCGTCGAGCAGGCGCTGGAAGGCGCTGCTGAGGAATTCGCGGGGGCCATCCGCTGCGCGTTGCAGGTAGCGTGCGGCCAGTCCTTCGCGTTCGGCCAGCGCCATGCCCTGTTCGCGACCCAGCACGGTCAGTGCGGTGGCCCAGGCATCGGCGTGCATGGCGTCGTCGGCTACCACGGTTACTGCCGCGGCGACCTGCCGCACCGGTCTGCCTGTACGCGGGTCGAGGCTGTGACTGTAGGCCTCGCCATCGGCCTGGTACTGGTGCCAGCGATCGCCGGAAGTGGCCACCGCCTTGCCGTCCAGCGCCAGCACCCGTGGCGGGGCATCGGTGTGCGCATCCTCTTCCGGTGCGAATTCCACCAGCACGCGCCACGGCTGGCCGTCCGGTTTGCGGCCGTAGCCGGCCAGCTCGCCGCCAACTTCGATCAGCGCCGCGGCGATGCCCTGCGCGCGCAGCCAAGCGGCGACATGATCGACGCCGAAGCCCTTGGCGATCGCAGAGAGATCCAGTTCCAACCCGCCCGGTTGCAGCAGCGCATCGTCCTGCCACTGCAGGCGCTGCCAACCGCATCGGTCGCGGGTGGCCTGCAGGGTGTTGGCATCGGGCAGGTGGCGATCGCCTGCGTGTGCACCGAACCCCCATAGCGCCACAAGCGGGCCGACGGTGGGATCGAAGGCGCCGTCACTGGCGGCAGCGATGGACTGTGCGCAGGCCAGGACGTGGCGCGTTTCGGCGGGCAGCACGCACCATTGGCCGGCGTCGGCGCGGTTGTAGCGGCTCAGATCCGAACCGCGCTCCCAGGTGCTCATCTGCGCGACCACCTCATCCAGCCGCGCCTGGATGCCAGCGTGCAGCGGGTGTAGGTCGCGCTGGCGCGACGCGACCAGCGACACACTCCAGGTGGTGCCCATGGTGGTGCCACCGAGGCGGGCGATGTCGAGCAGGGAATCGGTCATGGTGATGCGTTGCGGCGGCGATGCCGGGGATTGCCCGGCATCGCGGTCCACATTACTGCGGCAGCACTTCCAGCGTGGCGACGTAGCTCAGGCGGCGCTTGGCGGCCTGCTTCACCGACGTCTTGTTGTCCTCGGTGCCGGTTTCCAGCCAGTACATGCCGGCTTCCGGCCAGGTCACCTTGATCTCGCCCTTGGCGTCGCTGGTCAGCTTCAGCTCGTCCTGCGCGTTGCGGTAGCGGGTGGCGCCACGCACGATCTCGAACTCCAGGCCGGCGGTCGGCTTGCCATCGACCAGCACGCGGAAGGTGGCTTCCTCGCCGGCGAACAGGTCATTCGGGTGGCCGACGGCGACCAGTTCGATGCCACGGTTGGTCGGCTTCAGCGCGGTATCGTTCGGCGCGCCGTTGGTGACGAAGGTCTCCACGCGGCCGACCGACTGGCTCACTTCCAGCTTCTTCGCGTCCTTCGGCAGTTCACCGAAGGTAGCCACGCTGCCGCGCCAGCGCTTGCGCTCGCCGTTCTGCTCGTAGGTGGCGAACAGCCCGTCATTGACCGAGGCAATGCGGTAGGTGCCGGGCTGCTTCAGCTCAACGTCGAACACGCTGCGGTACTTGCCGGTGGCGGCGTTCTGCGGCTGTACGGTGCTGCCATCCGGGGCGGTGATCACCACCGACTCCAGGCGCAGCGGCACGTGGTTGAAGTAGAACAGGTCGTTGGAGACCGCACCGTCGACGGTGATCCACGGCGCGTTGCCGGCGATCACGGTCTGCGAGGGCAGCAGCCAGGCCTTGTGGGCCAGGGCGGAGAAGGGAAGGGCAGCGGCCAGGGCGGCGGCGAGGACGAGCGTGCGCTTCATGCGGAAGACTCCAGTTGGAAGGGGTCGGATCCCTTTCCAACGGAAAGGGCTCTGACCCCGAAGGATAGGGCGATGGGGTCAGAGCCCTTCCTGCGGAAGGGATCCGACCCCGGCTCAGGCAGTTACGGTTTGACGGCGAGGGTGACCTGGCCGAGTTCGGTGGCGCCCTGCGCCTTGCCGTTCTGCGCGGCGGTGGCCGGCCAGGTGAAGGGGATCTTCAGCAGTTCACGGCCACCGACTTCGCGCACCGCTTCGACCACCAGGGTGTAGTTGCCCGGGGCCAGCTGCTTCAGTGCCGGCTGCTTGTCGTTGAACGACAGCGCGTGCTTGCCGGCCGGGCGGGTCGGGCCGGTCACGCCATCCACCGGTACCTGCAGGGTGCGGCCGCTCTTGCGCCACCACTGGCGCAGGTCGGGCAGCCACTTGGTGCCGTGGCCTTCGCTGTTGCTGGTCTGCTGATACCAGACCGACAGGTTGGCCGCGACCTTCTGGTCGGCGCCTTCCAGCCACACTGCCACGTACGGGCGGTGGTACTCGGCCACGTTGAGCTTGGGCACTTCGACGTTGATGTCGAGGGTGGTGGCATAGGCCGGCGAGGTGGCCAGCAGGCCGCTGAGGGCGATGGTCAGGGTGACGCGCATGGGGCGGCTCCGGGGAAACGGATGGAATTCATGGGGGACGTCAGTGGATCAGCAGCAGGGCGATCAGCAGCGGAATCATCAGGCCGAGGCCGACCAGCGGCCAGGTCATGCGCCGCTGCCGCGCATGCAGGTGCAGCAGGAACAGGCCGGTGATGCAGAACACCAGGCAGGCCACGGCGAACAGGTCCAGGAACCAGCCCCACGCCGGGCCGGCATTGCGGCCCTTGTGCAGGTCATTGAGGTAGGACACGACGCCGCGCGAGGTCGATTCGTACTCCACCGCGCCGGTCTCGCGGTCGATGCTCAGCCAGGCGTCGCCGCCGGGGCGCGGCAGCGACAGGTAGATCTCTTCGGCCGACCACTCGGCCGGGCGTCCACCGATGGCGATGCCCAGCTGCGTGTCCAGCCATTGCCGGGCCGGGCGCGGGATTGGTGCGTTGCCGTCTTCGCGCGTGCCGAGCTGGCCGAGAAGTTCGGCCGGCAGTTCCAGCTGCTGGTTCTGCACCTGGGGTTTGGCTTCGATCTTCGCCGCATGGTTGAGGGTCAGACCGGTCACCGCGAACAGCAGCATGCCGATCAGGCACACCGCCGAGCTGATCCAGTGCCACTGGTGCAGCGTCCGCAGCCAGAAGCCACGGTTCTGTTGCTGCTGCACGGTGGAGGAGGCAGGACGGCTCACGGCACGGTTCGGGGCGGACGGGGACTGCCCATTACATCATTGATGAGAATAGCTCGCAATTGCGTATCGTTCTGTATCCCTGGAGGGGAGTGCCGGCGGCGGTCAGCTGCCGGCACCATCACTGATCAGTAGATCCACGCCATGCGTGGATGAAGCGGTGCCGACCAAGGTCGGCACCCACCGGGGCAGGGCAATGCCGACCAGTGGCCGGCAATGCCGGTGCGCAGAGGTCAGAACTTCGCGTTGAGCGAAATCCAGTAGCTGCGGCGCTGGTCCTTGGTCGCATAGTCGTCCACGCAGTTGAACTCGCTCTGGCTGATCAGCAGGCACGACTGCGAGACGAAGTCCTTGTCGAACAGGTTGTTGACCCGCGCGTTCACGGTCAGCCATGGCGTGGCCTTCCAGCTGCCGCCGAGATGGAAGATGGTGTAGTCCTCGTAATAGCGGGTGTGGCTGACACCGTTGGCGTCCAGCAGCGTGTCGCGATAGCGGTCGTAGCGTCCTTCGCCGATCAGCGACAGGCTGATCGCTTCGTTGACCTGCCAGTTGAGGCTGGCGTTGGCCATGTGCCTGGCCGGCATGGTGCCGCCGATCGGCAGGCCCTTCTGCGCGCCGCTGGTCTGCTCGCTCTTGGTCCAGGTGTAGTTGCCGCGCAGCTGCAGGCTGTCGAGCAGGTCGACATGCGCGGCCAGTTCGGTGCCACGGGTCTCGGCCTTGTCGATGTTCACGCTATGGGTGAAGGTGCTGTAGCCCAGTGCCGCCCAGCCCGGGCCGATGTCCGCGCAGTAGCCGCTGCCGGCGCGGGCCACTTCGCAGTTCGGGAAGGTACCGCCGCTGGCGATCTTGTCCTCGAACTTGTTGAAGAAGCCGGTGACGTTGAAGCCCCAGCGCTGGCCCTCGTAGTACGCGGCCAGCTCGTAGTTGGTGCTGGTTTCCGGCTTCAGGTTGGGCGAGCCCACCAGCGGCAGCACGCCCTGGCCACCGAAGCCGGTGATGCCCGGGAACAGCTGGTCCGGACGCGGGGTCTTGTAGCCGGTGCTGACGCCACCCTTGAAGGTCCATGCGTCGCTGGCGTTCCACACCAGGTAGCCACGCGGGCTGACATGGCTGCCGAATACGTTGTGGTCGTCGTAGCGCAGGCCGAAGGTAGCGGTGAGGGTGTCGGTCAGCGCCCAGTTGTCCTCGGCGAACAGTGCCCACATGCGGTGCTTCTGCTTGACGTTGCTGCGGTAGCCGGCGCCGTCCATGCCGAACACACCGTCGACCATGTCGGTGTCGTTGTACTGGCCACCCACGGTCAGCTTGTGCGCGCCGAAGTCGAGGTCGAGCATGGTGTCGAGCACATAGCCTTCCAGCTCCATGGTGCGCAGCGGACGCGGCAGGAATGCCTGCAGGCGTGCCATCTCGCTCGGGTTGAGGGCGGTCAGTGCATTGCCGCGGCCGGCCGCGCAGTTGTTGGCGGCACCGGTGCGGCGGCAGACGTCATTCCACAGCGTCTGCAGGTTGGCGCGCTCGTCCAGGGTCAGCGGCAGCGAGCGGCCGAGGTTGCTGCTCTTGCTGTGGGTCAGCGAGGTCTGCCAGGTGCCGAAGCTGTAGCGGCCCTGATGGGTCAGCGACAGCTGGTCGCGCTCGTAGCGCTGGTAGGCGGTGTAACCCACGCGCGGCTGCACCACGCGACGGGTGACGGTGCCGCTGCCGTTCGGGTTGGGAATGACGGCATTGCCGACGCGCCACAGGCTGGCCAGGCTGTCGAGGGTGCCGGTCTGGCCTTCGCTGTTGTCGAACTTCTGCCGCGACACGTCATAGTCCAGCCACAGTTCGTGGTCGTCGCTGATGCGGAAGTCCAGGCGCACCCCGGTGTTCCAGTTGGTGTTGGCGACCGACTTGCCGCCACCGCCGAAGCCGATGCTGCGCTCCCACAGGGTGCCGTCGGGCAAGGGCAACGCATCCCATTCCGGGTTGGAAGCCTTGGCATCGTAGTAGCTGCCGCGCACCGCCAGGCTGAGGCGATCCTTCAGCAACGGACCGCTGAGGTACAGGTCGGTGGTGCGTGCATCGCCGAACTGGTCATCCTGCTGCACGGTGAAGCCCTGGGTCAGCGCGCCGTGCCAGCTGTCCTGGTTGCGGCGGGTGATGATGTTGATGACGCCGCCCATCGCGTCCGAGCCGTACAGCGTGGACATCGGCCCGCGCACCACTTCGATGCGCTCGATCGCATCCAGCGGCGGCAGGTAGGCGAACTGGCCGCCGCCGAAGTTATTCGGATAGATCTGGCCGACATTGCTCTGGCGGCGGCCGTCGATCAGCACCAGGGTGTACTCGGACGGCAGGCCGCGCATCGAGACGGTGGCGCGGCCGTTCTTGTCGGTCGCCTCCAGGCCGACATCGATGCCTTCGACGTCGCGCAGCGCGTCGACCAGGCTGGTGTACGGGCGCTTGCTCAGTTCCTCGCGGCTGACCACGCTGATGCTGGCCGGGGCATCGATCACTTTCTGTTCGAAGCCGGAGGCGGTGACCACCACCTTGTCCAGCGTCTGCGGCGCGCCGGCGGCGTCACCGTGGGCGAAGGCGGGGCTGGCGAAGGCTGCCAGCACGGCGCTGGTCAGCAGGGCGCGGGACAGGGACGAACGGACACGATGGCGCTGGGCCATGGCAGTTACCTCGAAGGATGCAGGGTGGTGCGACGCCGTGCGCGAAGAGCGCGGCAGGCACGGAAGGCCCGGTCAGGGGCGGCAGGGATGAAGCAGGCAGCGGCGTGCAGGCGCGACCGCGCAGGCGGTCACGTCGGGCCGTGGATCAGGCGAGCGGCGGCGCCTGGCCGCGTTGCTGGCGACGCCCGGGCGCATCGGCCCAGGGCGTGTCCGGAGCGGCCAGCGGCCAGTCCGGGCGCACGCCGGGCATGGCCGGCGTGGCGGGTACGAGTTCGAGTTCAGTGCGCAGCCATTGGCTGGCCAGCAGCAGTGGCGGACGTGCCTTCTCGGCCGACGTCACCGGAGCGGACGCGCAGCGGCGCAGCTTGGCTGGCGCCTCTTCCTGCAGGGGCGCCTCGCCCCCGCGCTCTTCCAGCGGCATCTGCACGGCCATTCCGGCGTGGGCCTGTGGCAGCAGCGGCAGGGTGCCCAGCAGCAAGGCCAGCATCGCCACCCACGCCAGCAGGCTGGCCAGCGCGGGACGCTGGCCGCGCATGGCGCTGCCCATCTTGCGATGGATGAGTGGACGAGGGCGAAGCGGGCGCAACAAGCGGGGGTCCCCAAGGGTCTGCCGGCAGCGGCCGGCATCAACGGGGCGTGATTGTAATGAGAGCTGTTAGCCGTTGCAAATGAGAATGATTGCCAAAATATCGCAGGCCGGCCAGGTGGGGCTCAGACTTCGCTCCAGCGCCGCAGCAGGTTGTGGTACACGCCGGTCAGCTGCAGCACCGCCTCGGCGTCGCCGCCGGTCTGCCGCAGGCGCTCGATCGAGCCATCCATTTCCCACAGCAGGCGCCGCTGCACGTCGTCGCGGATCATGCTCTGCACCCAGAAGAACGAGGCCACGCGCGCACCGCGGGTGACCGGCCGCACCTGGTGCAGGCTGCTGGACGGATACACGATCAGGTCGCCGGCCGGCAGCTTCACCTCGTGCTCGCCGTAGGTATCGCTGATGACCAGCTCGCCGCCTTCGTACTCGTCCGGTTCGGACAGGAACAGTGTGCAGGAGATGTCCGAACGCAGCTGCTCGCCATTGGCCAGGTTCATCACCGCGCCATCGACATGGAAGCCATAAGTGCCGCCACCGCTGTAGCGGTTGAAGCGCGGTGGCAGGTACTTCAGCGGCAGCGCTGCGCTGAAGAACAGCGGATGCCGGGCCAGCGCGACAAGGATGGTCTCGCCCAGTTCGCGGCGCAGCGGCGAGGCCTCGGGCAGCTGCTGGTTGTGCTTGGCCTGTGCGCCCAGATGCCCCACGGTTTCGCGGCCATCGGTCCAGTCGGCGGCGTCGAGGCGGCGCCGGAAATCGGCCACCTGGTCGGCGCTGAGAATGTCGGGGATGTGCAGCAGCATGCGGAACTCCTCAGAGGGACGGCGGTGCGACCAGGGCGCGCACCTGCGGATGCGGCGACGCGGCCAGTTCCGGCACGATGTGCGCCATGAACGCTGGGCTGCCGTGGGCCAGTGCGAGCCGCAGCCAGTGCACGGCCTGTTCGATCTGGCCGGCCTGCAGCAGGATCGAGGCGTAGTTGGCCTGGCCGCGGAAATCACCGGCTTCGGCCGCGCGCTGGTACCAGGCGAGCGCCGCCTGCGGATCGGGTGCGATATCCAGCCCGTCTTCGAGGTGGCGGGCCAGCAGGTTCATCGATTTGGCGTGGCCCAGGTGCGCGGCACGGGTGTACAGGGCCAGTGCCTGCGCGCGGTCCTGCGGAATGCCGCGGCCGGTGGCCAGCAGGTTGGCCAGGTTGTACAGGCCCCAGTCCAGCCCGGTGTCGGCGGCGCGCCGGTACCACACGGCCGCCAGCGTCGGGTTGGCCGCGGTGCCGTGGCCCAGCTCATGGCAGCGGCCGAGCATGTTCATCGCCATCGGCGCGCCGTTGTTGGCGGCGGTTTCGTACCAGAGCAGCGCGGCCAAGGCGTCCTGCGCGGTGCCTTTGCCTTCCATGTGCATCTGCGCGAGCAGCAGTTGTGCATCGACCTGTCCAGCCTGCGCGGCGTCGCGCACACGTGCGAACGCGGCCTGCGGATCGTGCTGCAGGAGCTCGGCCAGGGCGTCGCTGTCGATGGGAGTGCGGGTAACCATGGGGTGAGTATCGCCGGAAACAAAAACGGCGGCAGGAGAGCCTGCCGCCGTGGTGGAGCGAAGTTACATCAGAACTTCACGTTCAGTGCCAGGGTGGCCGAGCGACCCGGGGCGATGCTCGCGTAGTGCGAGGCATAGGCCTTGGTGAAGTAGGTCTTGTCGGTCAGGTTCTGCACGTTGAGCTGCAGGCTGATGTTGTCCTGGATCGCGTAGCTGGCCATCGCGTCGAAGCGGGTGTAGCTCGGGATCCACTTGGTGTTGGCGACATCACCGTACTGCTTGTCCGAGTAGAACGCACCGGCGCCGATGGTCAGGCCGATCGGGAAGCGGTAGGTGGTCCACAGGTTGGCGCTGTGCTTGGCGGTGTTCGGGAACACGTTGCCGTTGTACGGCGACGGCACGTAGACGTTGGACGGGCAGGTGCGGCCGGACACGGCGCACACAAAGCCGTTGTCCTTCAGTTCCGAGTCCAGGTAGGTGTAGCCGCCATACAGGCTCCAGGCGTCGGTCAGCTGGCCGGTGAAGCCCAGCTCGAAACCGTTGATTTCCTTCTTGCCGGCGTTCTGGCTGGTGCCGTTGTCGATGGTCACACGTGCGTTGTTCATCACGGTGTGGAAGATCGCCGCGGTCAGGTTCAGGCGCTTGTCGAACAGGTCCCACTTGGTGCCCAGTTCGAGGTTCTTGGTGTCCTGCGGCTTGAGGTCGGCCACGGCGGCGCTCAGGCCGTCCGAACCGTCACCACCGTCCATGCCCGGCGGGGTCGAGGAAGTGCCCCACGACAGGTAGATGCTGCCGTTCTCCAGCGGCTTGAAGACGACGCCAGCCTGGTAGTTCAGGAAGTCGTTGTCATTGCGCACGCGGGTCGGTGCCGCACCGGCCACCGGAGTGGTCAGGGTGGTGCTGTAGTCGTCGTAACGCAGGCCGACGTTGAAGCTCCACTGTGCGTTGAGCTCGATGGTGTCGAACAGATAAGCGGACTTGGTCTTGGTGCGCTGCTCGACGTCCAGTGCCTTGTCGCTGCGGTACACCGAATGGGTGGCCGCCCACGGATCACGCGGGTTCGGGTTGGCGAAGTCGGTGCAGTTGTAGCCGGTGGCCGCGCCCGTGGTCGGGCACTTGCTGTTGCCGGTCAGCGGGTTGCTGGTGCCCGGGGCGATCAGGTAGCTGCCGCGGGTCATCTTCTCGTCGCTGTATTCCACGCCAGCGCTGTAGCTGTGCTTGAGCGCGCCGGTCTGGAAGGCACCGGTCAGGCCCAGCTGGTCGGCGAAGCTCTTGACGTCGACGGCGCGGGTGTTGGTACGGCGCCACAAGGTGCCGTAGTTGTTCGGGTTGCCCTGGCTGTCGTCCGGCTGGGTCCACAGGTAATCATTGCTGGTGTTGCCCAGTCGCGCGATGTTGCGCAGCTTGTGGCCGCCGAAGTCGTAGCTGGCATCCAGGGTGCTGATGTCGGCACGGGTGCGCTGGAAGTCACGATCGACCAGGCCGTAGTAGTTGTTGCGGTCCGGCACCATCGGGCGACCGTCGACCCACTTCGAGGCCGGTGCACCGTTCGGGTTGCCATACGGGAAGCCACCCGCGTCCGGCAGGTCATCGCTCTGCATGTGGTAGTGGCTGGCGATCAGCTGCGCCGGGCCGTTCAGGCCGAACGCGATCGACGGTGCGATGCCCCAGCGGCTGACATTGGCAGCGTCGCGGCCGGCGATGTCCGACTCGTGCTTCATCAGGTTCAGGCGGGCGGCGATGCCATCGCCCAGCACGTAGTTGGCATCCACGGTGCCGCGCGCGTAGCTGTCGGTGCCGATGCCCATGCTGGCGCTGGTCTCGTTCTTCAGCTTCGGCGTCTTGCTCACCAGGTTCAGGCTGCCACCACCGGAATCACGGCCACCGTAGGCCGAGCTCGGGCCCTTGACCACTTCCACCTGTTCCAGGTCGAAGATTTCGCGGGTCTGCGAGCCGACGTCACGCAGGCCGTCGACGAAGATGTTGCTCTGCGAATCGAAGCCACGGATGAAGGGGCGGTCGCCGGTCGGGTTGCCGCCTTCGCCGGCACCGAAGGTGATGCCCGGCACCATGCGCAGCGCATCCTGCAGGTTGGTCGCACCGGTTTCGGCGATCAGCTTCTCCGAGACGATCGACACCGACTTCGGGGTGTCCAGCAGCTCGGCGGTGAACTTCGGCGAGGACGGATTGAACCAGCTGCCGCGCACCTGCACCTTGTCCAGGTCGGTGGCCTTGCGGGACGCGGCGTCAGCGCTGTCGGCAGCCTGTGCGGCCAGCGGCGCGAAGCCAGCGGCCAGGGTGGCGGTGGCGAGCAGGGAAACGCGCGGGGCGTGCTTGCGGGACGTGATGTGGGTCATGGCTTGGGTGGTAGTGGCTGGGATCGGGAAAGGGCGAGGGCCGAAGCGCAGGCAGCGCGACGACACGTAGGGGCTTTTTCTGTAGAGCCGAGCCGATGCTCGGCTACGCGGCGGACGACTTCAGGCGCACGGCAACGGCCGCAGGGCGCCTCAGCTGGCGTGCGGTGCGGGCGGTGCGTGGCCGGGGTTCAAGCGCAGTGCGGGATCGCGCAGCTGCCAGCGCAGGGCGTCAGAGCGCCACAGCGGGATATGCGCGACCAGGGTGGCGCGCGCGGGGGCCATGCCGGTGCAGGGCGAGGTGCCCTCGCCATCAAGCGGGGGCTCCGGTGCCGGTACGGCGTGCTGCGGGCATTCGTCCGCCGGCGGGGCCGGCAACGGCATGGCCTGGTGAAGATCTTCGGCGTGTGCCTGCCAGCCGTGGGTGGCAGGCCCGTGGCCGCGTCCTTCGTGCAGG
The DNA here is from genome assembly GCF_056480025.1 of Stenotrophomonas sp. 109824_Sma. Taxonomy (NCBI): domain Bacteria; kingdom Pseudomonadati; phylum Pseudomonadota; class Gammaproteobacteria; order Lysobacterales; family Lysobacteraceae; genus Stenotrophomonas; species Stenotrophomonas sp. 109824_Sma. The sequence goes on from NZ_CM151078.1 coordinate 1,139,227, forward strand.
GCCGACCAGCCCAGCAGCAGCGTCAGCAGCACGGCCACAGCCAGCGGCCATCCCTGGCGGGCGAGCTGGCACAACGTGGCGGTGGGCGCGGGCGAAGCCATGGCGCGGGGGGGCGGATCGTTACGAAGATGTTACGTAGGATAACATCAACGATAATGATTCGCATATGCGCAATCAGGCGGGCCAACTGGAGGGCCCGGAAGGGCCTTGGTGCGCCGCTCAGGACGCTCCGGTAGATCCACCCCATGGGTGGATGCGCCTCGGCAGGGACGCCCTGGGGCGATCCCTGCAGGCCGTGCGCCGCCTCAATCGCGGTCGTCGCGGGTCCAGACGGCGTCGTGCTCGCGCTTCACCGGGAACTTGGGCACCGGGGTATAGGCCGGCGCGCACAGGGCGCGGCCATCGCGTACGTCGAAGCGCGCGCCGTGCAGCACGCACTCCACGCTGCCTTCGGCGGTGTTGAACTCGCCCGAGGACAGCTCGAACTCCTCATGCGTGCACTGGTCTTCCAGCGCGTACAGCTCGCCGTCGAGGTTGAACACCACGATCGGCGTGCCGGTCACCTCGTCGAACACGCTCTTCATTTCACCCGGCAACAGCTCGGCGCCGGCACAGACAAAGGTCCAGGCCTCGCTCACGCGGCGGCTCCGGCCAATGGCTTTTCCAGGACCTCGAAGCGCAGGTCGTCGCGCTTGGGGATGCCGAAGCGTTCGTCGCCATACGGGAACGGCTTCTTGATGCCGGTGCGCTGGTAGCCACGACGCTCGTAGAAGGCGATCAGTTCGTCGCGCACGTCGATCACCGTCATCTGCATCACCGGCACCTTCCATTCGTGCGCGGCGTGCGCTTCGGCGGCGTCCATCATCTGCTTGCCGACGCCGCCGCCCTGCTGGGCCGGGTCGACCGAGAACATGCCGAAGTAGCCCTTGCCGTCGACATCGGCGACGTGGGCGCAGGCCACCAGCTGGCCCTCGCGCTCGGCCAGCAGGATGGTGGAGCGCGGGCGGTCGAGGTCGGCCTGGATGCCTTCGGCGTCGATGCGGGCGCCATCCAGCAGGTCGGCTTCGGTGGTCCAGCCGACGCGGCTGGCGTCGCCACGGTAGGCCGAGGTGACGAGGGCGATCAGGGCGGGGATGTCGGCCGGCGTGGCGGCGCGGAAGGTCAGGGTGGTCATGGCCCCATTCTAGGTGGGGCGGGGGCGGGCGCAAATGGGGGCGGGGTCAGATCCCTTTCGCAAAGCGATAGGGATCTGACCCCGATGTCTACTGACCCAACGGCAGGCCATGGACCGACTGGCACGGGTGCGGAATCGGCAGATGCTCGGGGTCAGATCCCTTTGTGCAGCAAAGGGCTCTGACCCCTCAGCCCCAGGAAACGCTCATGCCACGCCCCCGAAGGATCGATGCGCCCGGATACCCGCAACATGCCGTTCAACGTGGCAACAATCGCCAGCCCGTGTTCTTCACGGATGACGACCGCGTGGCCTACCTGCGTCTGCTGTGTCATCACGCAGACCAGCAGCACTGCCGGGTCCACGCTTATGTGCTGATGGACAATCACGTCCATCTTCTGGCAACGCCTGATGTCTGCGGCGGGCTGTCGCGGATGATGCAGGCCGTGAGCCGGACCTACGTGCGTCGGGTGAATGATCGGCAGGGCCGCACCGGCACGTTATGGGAAGGGCGCTTCCACTCCACGCTGGTGGATACGGATCGCTATCTGCTGGCCTGCCAGCGCTACATCGAGCTCAACCCGGTTCGGGCGGGGAAGGTGGCGCATCCTGGTGACTATCGCTGGTCGAGCTATCGCGCGAATGCACAGGGCAGGGTGAACGCATTGCTCGTGCCGCATCCAGCCTTTGAATTGATTGCCACCGATGTGGATGAGCGGCGCAGGTGCTACGCCGAGTTCATCGAGCAGGGTATCCCTGCGCAGGATCTCTCTTCGATTCGGAAGGCGGTGCAATCGCAGCGGCGGATGGCGGCAACGTTGATGGGGTCAGAGCCCTTTCGCGGGGCGAAAGGGATCTGACCCCGGTCTGCGGGCTTACCCCAGCAGCTTGCGTACCTTGGCCAGCGCGGTCATGAAGCGCTCGATCTCGGCGTGCGTGTTGTAGAACGCCAGCGAGGCACGGCAGGTGGCGGCGACGCCGAAGTACTGCAGCAGCGGGTGCGCGCAGTGCTGGCCCGAGCGCACGGCCACGCCTTCCAGGTCGAGCAGGGTCGCCAGGTCATGGGCATGCGCGCCATCGATCAGGAACGAGACCACGGCGGCCTTCTCCGGCGCTTCGCCGATGATGCGCAGGCCGTCGACGCGGCGCAGCTCTTCGGTGAAGTGCGCCAGCAGTTCGGCTTCGCGCGCTTCCACGTTCTCCTGGCCAAGCTGCTGCAGGTAGTCGGCAGCCACGCCCAGGCCGATGAAACCGGCGATGTTCGGGGTGCCGGCTTCGAACTTGTGCGGGGCATCGTTGAACACGGTGCCGTCGAAGCTGACTTCCTTGATCATCTCGCCGCCACCAAGGAACGGCGGCATCGCGTCCAGGTGCTCGCGACGGGCCCACAGTGCGCCGGTACCGGTTGGCCCGCACATCTTGTGGCCGGTGATGGCGTAGAAATCGCAGCCGATCGCGGCCACGTCGACCTTGCGGTGCGGTACCGCCTGCGAGCCATCGACCACGGTGATGATGCCGCGCTTGCGCGCTTCGCGGCAGATCTCGCGCACCGGATTGACCGTGCCCAGCACGTTGGAGACATGGGTGACCGCCAGCAGCTTGACCTCCGGGGTCATCGCCGCGCGCAGCGCATCCAGGTCCAGCGCACCATCGGGGGTGATCTCGGCCACGCGGATGGTGGCGCCGGTACGCTGCGCGACCAGCTGCCACGGCACGATGTTGGCGTGGTGCTCCATGCGCGTGATCAGGATCACGTCACCGGCCTTCAGTCGCGGCAGCGCCCATGAGTACGCCACCAGGTTGATGGCGAAGGTGGTACCGCTGCACAGCACCAGGTCGCCGGGGCGCACGTTGAGGAAGTGCGCCAGCTTGTTGCGCGCACCTTCGTAGGCATCGGTGGCTTCGCTGCCCAGTGCATGCACCGCGCGGCTGACGTTGGCGTTGTAGCGACGATAGAACTCGTCCACCGCGCCGATCACCTGCACCGGCTTCTGGCCGGTGTTGGCGTTGTCGAAATAGACCAGCGGCTTGCCGTGCACTTCACGCATCAGCAGCGGGAAGTCGAGGCGGACGCGATCCCAGTCGGGGGCGCCGGTGCGTTCTTCGATCGGGCGCGGCGTGGACAGGTTCATGCCACACCCGCCTCGGCCAGGGCCTTGTCCAGGCGGCGAGCCAGTTGCGCACGCAGCGCATCGGGCAGGATCTTCAGCGGTTCATGGCAGAACGCAGCGCTCAGCAGTGCCTGCGCCTGTGCCTGCGGCAGGCCGCGCGAGCGCAGGTAGAACAGCGCATTGGCATCGAGCTGGCCGACGGTCGCACCGTGCGCGGCCTTCACTTCATCGGCGTCGATCACCAGCGTCGGCTGGGTGTCGATCTCGGCATCGGCCGACAGCAGCAGGTTCTTGTTGGACAGGTTCGCGTCGGTGCCGTCGGCGCCTTCGCGGATCTGGATGCCACCATGGAACACCACGCGGCTGCGGTTGGCGGCGACGCCGCGCCACAGCAGTTCGCAACTCGTATCGCGTGCGATATGGTCGATGCCCAGGCGGGTTTCGACGTGGCGGCGGCCATTGCCGAGCAGCACGCCGTTGGCAGTCAGCTGGGCGTTGTCGCCTTCCAGGCGCACGTTCAGTTCATGGCGGCTGAGCGCGGCACCCAGTTCCAGGTCGACGCGGTGGTACTGCGCGTCGCGGGCCAGCACCGCGTCGGTGCGCAGGAAGCTGGTCTGGCGCGCGCTGCCGGCCTGCACGCGGGCGTGCTTGAGCACGGCATCACGAGCGACGTGGGCATGCAGCACGGTGTTGTCCAGGTGGGCGGAGTCACCCACGCTGAAGCGGTGCTCGACCACGCCGAGGCTGGCGCCGGCACGCAGTTCGATCAGGTGGCGGTGGTGCCAGGCCAGGTCGGTCTCGCCAGCCACACTGGCGAACACCAGCTGCAGCGGTGCTTCGACCTGCACGCCTTCGTCCACGCGCAGCACCACGCCTTCGTCGGCCAGTGCGGCGTTGAGGCGGGCGAAGACCTCTTCACTGCGCTCGTAGCGGCGGCCGAGGAAACGCACGGCGTCTTCACCGGCGGCCAGTGCGGCCGACAACGGCTGCAGCTGCACGCCGGCCGGCAGCGCCTGCACGTCGCTCAGCGCGGCATCCAGGCGGCCGTTGACGAACACCAGGCGCGGGGCCGGGATGTCTTCCAGCAGCGCGGCTTCCAGCGCCGGGCCCTGCAACGGTGCCGCGGCGAACGAACGGCGTTCCAGCTGGCGCAGCGAGGTGTACTTCCAGGCTTCGTTGCGGGCGGCCGGCAGGCCGTCGCGCAGCGCCGCATCCAGCACTTCGCGGCGCGCATCGCTGCCGCAGAAGGCCTGGGCCATCGAATCAAGCAGGGCGCTCATCAGACCGCCGCCTCGGGCACGACCCGGTCCTTCAGGAAATCGTAGCCGTGTGCTTCCAGCTCCAGCGCCAGTTCCGGGCCGCCGCTCTTGACGATGCGGCCATCGGCCAGCACGTGCACCACGTCCGGCTTGATGTAGTCCAGCAGGCGCTGGTAGTGGGTGATGACCAGGAACGAGCGGTCGGCGCCACGCAGTGCGTTGACGCCGTCGGCCACGCTCTTCAGTGCGTCGATGTCCAGGCCCGAGTCGGTCTCGTCCAGGATCGCCAGCTTCGGCTCCAGCACGGCCAGCTGGAAGATCTCGTTGCGCTTCTTCTCGCCACCGGAGAAGCCTTCGTTGACGCCACGGTGCAGCAGTTCGTCCTTCAGGTGCAGCACGGCCAGCTTCTGGCGCACCAGCTTGAGGAACTGCATGGAATCGAGTTCCTCCTCACCGCGTGCCTTGCGCTGTGCGTTCAGCGCGGCGCGCAGGAAGTAGGTGTTGTTCACGCCCGGGATCTCCACCGGGTACTGGAACGCCAGGAACAGGCCGGCGGCGGCACGCGCTTCCGGGTCCCGCTCCAGCAGGTCGACGCCGTCGAACTGCACGCTGCCTTCGGTCACTTCGTAGCCGTCGCGGCCGGCCAGGACATTGCCCAGGGTGGACTTGCCGGCGCCGTTCGGGCCCATGATGGCGTGCACCTGGCCGGGCTTCACATCCAGCGACAGGCCCTTGAGGATTTCCTTGTCGCCGATGCGGGCGTGGAGGTTTTCGATCTTCAGCATGGTGGGGGTTTCCGTGGGGCGGGCCAGGGCCCGCCGGTAAAGAGAATGCGTTTGCGAGGGGCAGGGGCGGGCGGTCAGCCCACCGAACCTTCCAGCGAGACTTCCAGCAGCTTCTTGGCTTCCACCGCGAACTCCATCGGCAGTTCGCGGAACACCTGCTTGCAGAAGCCATCGACGATCAGCGACACCGCGTCTTCCTGGCTGATGCCACGGGCGCGGCAGTAGAACAGCTGGTCATCGGAGATCTTGGAAGTGGTCGCCTCGTGCTCGACGGTGGCGCCCGGGTTTTTCACCTCGATGTAGGGAAAGGTGTGCGCGCCGCACTGCTTGCCGATCAGCAGCGAATCGCACTGGGTGTAGTTGCGCGCGCCGTCGGCGTTGCGGTCGACCTTGACCAGGCCGCGGTAGGTGTTCTGGCCGCGGCCGGCGCTGATGCCCTTGCTGACGATCTTGCTCTTGGTGCGCTTGCCGACGTGGATCATCTTGGTGCCGGTGTCGGCCTGCTGGCGGTGATGGGTCAGCGCGACGGAGTGGAATTCACCCACCGAGTCGTCGCCCAGCAGCACACAGGAGGGGTACTTCCAGGTGATCGCCGAGCCGGTCTCGACCTGGGTCCAGGTGACCTTGCTGCGCGCGCCACGGCATTCGGCACGCTTGGTGACGAAGTTGTAGATGCCGCCGACGCCGTTCTCGTCGCCCGGATACCAGTTCTGCACCGTGGAGTACTTGATCTCCGCATCTTCCAGCGCGACCAGCTCGACCACCGCGGCGTGCAGCTGGTTCTCATCGCGCATCGGCGCGGTGCAGCCTTCCAGGTAGGAGACGTAGGCCTTGTCCTCGCACACGATCAGGGTGCGCTCGAACTGGCCGGTGTGGCCGGCGTTGATGCGGAAATAGGTGCTCAGTTCCATCGGGCAGCGCACGCCCTTGGGAATGAACACGAAGCTGCCATCGGAGAACACCGCCGAGTTGAGCGCGGCGAAGTAGTTGTCGCCGACCGGCACCACGGTGCCCAGGTACTGGCGGACCAGCTCCGGGTGTTCCTTGATGGCCTCGGACATCGAGCAGAAGATCACGCCCTTCTCGGCCAGTTCCTTGCGGAAGGTGGTGCCCACGGACACCGAGTCGAACACCGCATCCACCGCCACGCCGGCCAGCTTGGCGCGCTCGTGCAGCGGCACGCCCAGCTTGTCGTAGGTGTCGAGCAGTTCCTTCGGCACGTCATCCAGCGAGGCGTACTTCGGGCCCTTCGGCGCGGAGTAGTAGCTGAGCGCCTGCAGGTCGATCGGGGCGATCTCCAGCTTGGCCCAGTCGGGCATCGGCATGGTCAGGAAGTGGCGGTAGGCATCCAGGCGCCACTGCGTCATCCACTCCGGCTCTTCCTTCTTGGCCGACAGGGCACGGATGGTGTCCTCGTCCAGGCCCGGCGGCAGGGAGTCCGATTCGATCTCGGTGATGAAGCCGGCCGAATACTTGCGGCCGAGCTGCTCGTGGATCTCGCGGTTGGGGGTGTCGTCGTGGGCGACGTTTTCGATGGTTTCGGTGGCCATGGGGGGCTGCCTACGGATCAGGAGACGACGTCGACAGCGATGGTGCGGCGCTGTTCGTCATCGGCAAGGGGGAGAGGGGGCAGGATCTGGGCGAGGGTGACATCGCGCAGGGCCTCGGAGACCACGTCGTTGATCAGCCGCCAGCTGCTGCGCGCGCCGCACTTGGGCGCCATGCCGCACTGATGGTGGTCGTGGCTGCATTCGGTCAGGGCCAGTGGCCCTTCCATCGCTTCGACCACTTCGAACAGCGAGATCTCGATGGCCGGGCGGGTCAGCCGGTAGCCGCCACGGACGCCGCGCAGGCCTTCGACCAGGCCGGCCTGGGCCAGCGGCTTGAGCACCTTGCTGACGGTGGGCGGCTCCAGACCGGTGAATTCGGCCAGCTCTGTCGCGCTCAGCACTTCGCCCGGACGGGCGGCGAGCACGGTCAGCACGACGGTGGCGTAATCGGTGAGTTTGGTGACGCGCAACATGGGGATGCGAGTGGTTCTTAAAGCGGACTGAAATTGTACGCTTTTATTCGCCGCCATCCAACCCGGGCATTCAGCCGGCGCTGGGGCCGGGCCGGGACGACACACCGGGGCCGTTGCCAGGGCGCAATGCTGCGCCAACGGGGTGATTTTCGCAATCACCCGGAATGGGCGAGAATCCCCGTTCCATCCGCTGCAAACAGCCCGTGCCGATGCCGAAGAAGATCCAAGCCCGCAAGTCCGCCATCCATGGCAACGGCGTGTTCGCCGTGGCCCCGATCGAGCAGGGCGAGCGCGTGATCCAGTACAAGGGCCTGCTGCGCAGCCACGGCGATGTCGATGCCGATGACAGCGGCGACGTCGAAAGCGGCCATACCTTCCTGTTCACCCTCAACGATGACTGGGTGATCGATGCCAACTACAAGGGCAACGACGCGCGCTGGATCAACCACAGCTGCGACCCGAACTGCGAGGCGGTGATCGAGGAAGACGAGGACGGCGACAGCCGGGGCGACAAGGTGTTCATCGAGGCACTGCGCGATATCAAGGCCGGCGAGGAGCTGACCTACAACTACGGCATCACCCTGGCCGAGCGCCACACGGCCAAGCTGAAGAAGATCTGGGAGTGCCGTTGCGGCTCGCCCAAGTGCACCGGCACGATGCTGCAGCCCAAGCGCTGACCCGCAGCGGGTAGTGCCGGCCGCTGGCCGGCACTACGTGGAGGCTCTCCACCTGCCGTGCACGACAGGGTCACCGCCGCGCAAGGGGGGGTCTTCCATTCTGTGGGCTCCCCCAAACCGGAGTGCATCCATGGCAGAGCGATTGAAGGGCAAGCAGATTGCCATCCTTGCCACCCACGGCTTCGAACAGTCCGAGCTGACCGAGCCCAAGCGTTTGCTGGAAGCGGAGGGGGCGCGCGTCAGCGTGGTCTCGCCCGCAAAGGAAGCGACGATCAAGGGTTGGAAGGAGAAGAACTGGGGCGACGCCGTCGCGGTGGATATTCCGTTGGATGAGGCGGATCCTGCACGCTTCGATGCCGTGGTTCTACCCGGAGGGGTCATCAATCCGGACACGCTGCGCACCGATGATGCCGTACTGGCCTTCATCCGTTCAGTGGATGAAGCCGGCAAGCCTGTGGCGGCGATCTGTCATGGCCCGTGGCTGCTGATCAACAGCGGCCTGGCTGAGGGACGCGAGGTCACGTCCTGGCCGTCCCTGCAGCAGGATCTGTCCAACGCAGGTGGCAAATGGCGCGACACCGAGGTCGTGGTCGATGGCAACCTGATTACCAGCCGCAAGCCGGACGACATCCCAGCCTTCAGTGAGGCGGTGGTCAAAGCACTGGCCGCGTGATGTTCTGCCGATAGTGCCGGCCAGCGGCCGGCACTACCTTATTTGCCCAGCATGCCTGCCGGCACCAGGTTGCCCAGGTTCTGGTTGAAGGTGACCACCAGCTTGCCGTTCTTCACCTGTGCCGACTGCACCTGCAGGGCGCCGAGCACCCCGGCCACGGCTGGGTCCAGCTTGTAGATCGGTTCGCGCTGGGCGTAGTCGCTCAGCCATGCATTGAGCAGGCCACGGGTGCGCGAGTCGAGGCGGCCGCCCTGGTTGGCCGGGGTGAACTCATCCACGCTCGGCTGCTGCAGGTGGAAGCCCTGGGTCTGCGCGTCGTAGCGCAGGCCGCTGCTGAGCTTCACCGTGCCCAGTCTGGCCGGGTTGCCGCCGGCGGTGGCCAGCGCGACGTCCATGCCCAGGTTCAAGCGTTCGCCGGCCGGAAGGCTCAGCTGCGGATGGCTCATGGTCAGGGCGATCAGGCCGCCAAGGGCGTCCTGGGTGCGCGGGAAGCTGCCATCGAGGTACTGCTGCACGTCGCTGGCCCCCACCGACAGTTCGCGGCCGGAGATGGAGGGAGCCGCCTGTGCACCGATCGCAGCGGCGATCAGCACGGTGGAGGCCGCGAGGCGGGTCATCAGGGAACGCAGGCGCATGGCGGTGACCGGTGGGAAGCAAATGGATGGATCAAAGAGTAGCCGCGCAGGCTGAATCGCGCGTGCATGCCGCTGCAACGGTTCAGTCCAGCGTTGGACGCAGTTGTGCCGACTGGATCTGCCAGCCGCTGCCATTGCTGCTGGGCTGCACGCGGTACCAGCCGCCGAAGCGGAACGTGCCGTTGGCGGTGACTGCGCGGATCTGCACCGGCACCTCAAGCAGCTGCGGTGGCTGCCGCTCGTCGCGGGCGATCGGGGTATCGCTGTGCAGGCGCAGGGTGCGCAGGTCCTGCAGCTGCCGCATCGCGGCGTCGTCGGCATGCCGTGGGTCGCCGGGCGGGATCGCCCAGGCGGCGTCGCTGGCGGCGCGGTCGTGGTTGAGCAGTGCCGCCACGTAGCGGTTGAGCATCGTCGAGGGTGGCTCGGCATCGTCGGCGACGGCGGACAGCAGCGGCACGTCGCTCGCCTGCAGTGCTGCGGGATCGGGGCCGGTGCCGGTGTCCGCTGCTGCGGTGGCGGCGACGGGAGCGGACGCTGCCGCGATACCCTCAGTCGTCTGTGCCGCCGGACGCGAACAGCCCAGCAGCACCAGTGGTGCGATCAGGAACAGGATCCTGCGCATGCCTGCCTCCTCCCCGAGGCAATCTGGAGGGCGGCAGTGTAGCGGTTGCGCCGGTGTCAGCGGGAGGAGGGCAGCTGCTCCAGCGCGTCCAGTGCAGGCAGCACCTGGACGGCGATGGCGGCCAGTGCGTGGCCGTCGGTCTCGGCGTGGCGCTGCACGATGTCGCGCAGCAGCTGGGCGGCGATCACCAGGGTCGCCCGCTCGTCGCCACTGATGCCGGCGGTACGCGGGGCCGCCTCCAGCAGGCGCATCAGGTCGCGGCTGGCGCGGTGTTCCAGTTCGATGGTGCAGCGCCCGGTGCACTGCAGCCCGTCCTTTTCAATCGGGGTCACCGAGATCCGGTAGCGGGTGGAGGGGCTGGCCATGAGGGTGTGCTCGCCGTAGCTGTGGAGGATGTGCCCACCATAGGCAAGGCCACGGCCTGCGGCGACGGCCGGCGCTGCACGCAGTGTTCCACCCGGTACGTTCCGCGCCCTTTGCGGAGCGCCGGCAGCCAATGGCGGCGGGCCTGTACGGGGATATCCGGAGCTGCGGCAACGCTGTGTTGCGGGGGTGTGGTCCGTACAAAAAAACGGGACGGCCAGAGCCGTCCCGTCGGAATCCGCGTTGGGGCGCGCGCTTACAGCGCGGCGTCCTTCAGCTTCTTCAGCGGACGCACCTTTAGCTTGGTGGTGGCCGGCTTGGCAGCGAACCACTGCTCTTCCTTGGTGAACGGGTTGATGCCCTTGCGCTTCGGCTTGGCCGGCACATTGACGGTGGTGATCTTCAGCAGGCCCGGCAGGGTGAACGAGCCAGCGCCCTTCTTGTGCACCGAGGAGGCGACGGCGCTTTCCAGCGAGGCCAGCACAGCGCGGACGTCCTTGGCGATGACGCCGGAGGCTTCAGCGATGTGTGCAACCAGGCCGGACTTGGTCAGCACTTCCTTGATCGGCTTCGGAGCGGCCGGCTTGGCGGCTGCCTTCGTCGCGACTTTCTTCACTGCCTTCTTCGGGGCAGCCTTCTTAGCGGTCTTTGCCATGGTTTCCTGTTCCGTGAACGGTTGGTTGTTTGGTCGGCGCCGAACCCCGTCGGCAAGCGCAATGTAGGGCAACTCTCGGGCGCCGCCAATAGCCCGAAGCGCGGAAAGTGCATGTTTTTTCATATCCAGGCCGATTCAGTACATGGCCGGTAGTGGGGAAAGGGGGTGTGGCAGCGCACGCGATGGCCGGCGCCGGCCCATCGGTGGAATGCGCGAAACCACTGAAAATAAGGGGAAAATGCGTGCCGGCCTGGCGAAGAAGTGACCAGTTGTCCGGTTTCCGGCGGACGCGCGGCATGCGGCGGAGCGACGCAGGGCTAACGCGTCCCGTGCGAGGGTGACCGTTCATCACCGCCACGCAGGAGCAGCACATGGGAATCTCGCGACACGCCACCGCGCACTGGGAAGGCGATCTGAAGTCGGGCAAGGGACAGTTGAGCACGCCGCAGAGCGGGCTGCTGGACAAGACCCGCTACGGATTCAACAGCCGCTTCGGCGACGAGAAAGGCACCAATCCGGAGGAGCTGATCGCTGCCGCGCACGCCGGCTGTTTCACCATGGCGCTGTCGGCCAAGCTTGGTGAGGCCGGCTTCACCCCGACCTCGCTGGATACCGAGGCCAAGGTCGATCTGTCCCTGGAGGGCGGCCCGCAGCTGTCGCAGATCCGGCTGAAGGTGAAGGCCGTGGTGCCGGGCATCGACGCCGCACAGTTCCGTGCCATTGCCGATGACGCCAAGCAGAACTGCCCGGTCTCCAAGGCGCTGAGCGCGGTGCCGATCAGCCTGGAAGCCGAACTGGGCTGAGCGGCCGCTACCTGTAGAGCCGAGCCCACGCTCGGCTCACGCAACTGCAATGATCTGACCGTAAAGCAGCCGAGCGTGGGCTCGGCTCTACAGCAGCTTGCGGATCACCAATCGATGGTGCCGCTGATCACCGTCTGCACCTGGCCGCCCGACCAGACCTCGCCGTCTTCATCGACCCGCAGGGTCAGGCGCGCGTCGTGGCCGACTTCGCGGCCCTGGCTGACTTCGAACGGTGCACGGCCTCGGGGCAGGGCGTCGCGCAGGTCCAGCCATGCGGCCAGCACCGCATTGGCGGCACCCGAGGCGGCGTCCTCGAAGCGGCGGCCATTGCCGACAAAGGCGCGCACCGCCAGATCGAAGCCCTCGCTGCCGCCGCTGGAGGCGTAGGCAAACACGCCCATGCTGTCTGTGGACTCGGCCAGCGCGGCCACCGCGTCCCAGTCCGGACGCAGGGCGCGCAGTGCCGCTTCATCGGCCACCTGCACCACCCACCAGCTGCGCCCGCCCTGCATGCGTGCCGGCGGCAGCGAGCCCAGCGGCCAATCCCTCAGTGCCGCCTGCAGGCGCGGATCGGTGGCCTCGACGGTCTCGGCCAGCTGCGCGCGCGGGGTGCGGATGGCGATGCGCTGCTGCGCGCCCTCACCGCTGACGCGCAGCGGCAGCGCACCGGCGATGCCATCCTGCACCAGCACGCCATCGACCGGCGCGGCCAGGCCGGCCTGCAGCACCGCATGTGCAGTGCCGACGCTGGGATGGCCTGCAAACGGAACCTCCTTCTGCGGGCTGAACATGCGCAGCCGGTAGCTGGCGCCTGCGACCTGCGGCGGGAACACGAAAGTGGTCTCGGGCAGGCGCGTCCAGCGCGCAATGGCCTGCATGCTGGCATCGTCCAGGCCTTCGGCATCAAGCACCACGGCCAGCGGATTGCCTGCGCCGGCGCGCGGGGAGAACACATCCAGCTGCAGGAAACGGCGGGTGGGCATCAGGCAGGACTCCAGTAAACAGGCGGCATAGCGTAGCGCGGGGCACAAAAAAGGGGACGGAGGGAATTAAGTCGCTTGTGCCCCATGTGCCATAAGCGACTTAATTCCCTCCGTCCCCTTTTTTCCGTGCGCTACCAGCGGATGTGGCCGTCGATGACCGGCTGCACCTGGCCGCCGATCCAGACCGTGCCCTGCGCGTCGACCTGCACCTGCACGCGGCCATCGCGGCCGACTTCGCGGCCCTGGCTGGCCACGTAGTGGCCCTCGCGGCCGGGCAGGGCGTTGCGCTGCCGCAGCCAAGCACCGATCAGGGCATTGGCACTGCCGGTGACCGGATCTTCCGGCACGCTGGCCGCATCGGCGGGGCAGAAGGCGCGCACCACACGGGTGTGGTCGCTGCCGGCCTCGTCGGCGAATACGGCCACGCCGGTGGCATCGCTGGCAAGGCTCCAGTCGGCCAGCGCGGCCATGTCCGGCGCCAGGTTGCGCACGGCGGCGGCGTCGCGCAGCGGCAGCAGCCACCAGCGTGCGCCGTTGTCCCAGAGTTCGGGCACGTGCCCGTTGGCGGCGAGGGCCAGCAGTGCTTCGGGCGCTCCGTCCGCGGCTGTGTCCAGTTGCCGGGCCGGTGGGCTGGCCAGCTGGATCTCCAGCGCCTCGGCCGGGCCGCCCACCCGCACCGGCAGCACTCCCGCCGCGCATTGCTGCAGCAGGGCGCCGTCGCGCGGCTGGGCCAGGCCGCAGCTCACCGCCGCCCAGGCCGCGCCGACACTGGGGTGGCCGGCGAAGGCCAGCTCGCGGGTCGGGGTGAAGATGCGGATGTGGTAGTCGGCGCCGGGCGCGCTGGGGCGCAGGAAGAACACCGTCTCGGACAGGTTCAGCCAGGCGGCCAGGGCCTGCATCTGCTCGCCGGAGAGGTCGTCGGCATCCAGGAGGGCGCCCAGTGGGTTGCCGGTGCCGGGGCGGGGGGCGAAGACATCGAGCTGCAGGTAACGAAGGACGGCCATCTACGGGGATATTGCGCTTAGAATCAAAGGTTCCGCCCCCAGGGGCGGCTTCCCCACATTCTACATAGCCAATCCATGTCAGCTTCCCCCCTTGTCGATCGTTGGATCGTACTGAAGTTCGGCGGCACTTCGGTGTCGCGTCGTCACCGCTGGGACACGATCGGGAAGCTGGCGAAAAAACGCGCGGAAGAGACCGGCTCGCGCGTGCTGGTGGTGGTGTCGGCGCTGTCCGGGGTCACCAACGAACTGACCGCGATCGCCGATGGCGCGCCGGACAGCCGTGATCGCGTGGCCGCGCTGGTCGAACGCCATGAAGGCTTCCTGGTCGAACTGGGCCTGGGCCGCGAAGTACTGGCCGAGCGCCTGGCGGCGCTGCAGGGCCTGCTCGACGACCCGCGTGCGGCCACCCGTCCGCTGCAGTGGCAGGCCGAAGTGCTGGGCCAGGGCGAGCTGTTGTCGTCCACGCTGGGCGCGGCCTATCTGCACGCTTCGGGCCTGGACATGGGCTGGATGGATGCCCGCCAGTGGCTGGACGCGATGCCGCCGCAGCCGAACCAGAGCGACTGGTCGCAGCGCCTGTCGGTGAACTGCCAGTGGCGTGCCGATGCGGAGTGGATGCAGCGCTTCCGCGCGCAGCCGACCCGCCTGCTGATCACCCAGGGTTTCATCTCGCGGCATGCCGATGGCGGTACCGCCATCCTCGGCCGTGGTGGCTCGGATACCTCGGCGGCGTACTTCGGCGCGCTGCTCGGCGCCAGCCGCGTGGAGATCTGGACCGACGTGCCGGGCATGTTCAGTGCCAACCCGAAGGATGTGCCGGACGCGCGCCTGCTGACCCGCCTGGACTATTACGAGGCGCAGGAAATCGCCACCACCGGCGCCAAGGTGCTGCACCCGCGCTCGATCAAGCCGTGCCGCGATGCCGGCGTGCCGATGGCCATCCTCGATACCGAGCGCCCGGAACTGCCGGGCACCAGCATCGACGGCAGTGCTGCACCGGTACCGGGCGTAAAGGCGATCAGCCGCCGCAACGGCATCGTGCTGGTGTCGATGGAAGGCATCGGCATGTGGCAGCAGGTCGGCTTCCTGGCCGATGTGTTCAACCTGTTCAAGAAGCATGGCCTGTCGGTCGACCTGATCGGTTCGGCCGAAACCAACGTCACCGTGTCGCTGGATCCGTCCGAGAACCTGGTCAACACCGATGTGCTGGCCGCGCTGTCGGCCGACCTGTCGCAGATCTGCAAGGTGAAGGTGATCGTGCCGTGCGCGGCGATCACCCTGGTTGGCCGTGGCATGCGTTCGCTGCTGCACAAGCTGTCGGACGTGTGGGCCACCTTCGGCCGCGAGCGCGTGCACATGATCTCGCAGTCGTCCAACGACCTGAACCTGACCTTCGTCATCGACGAAGCCGATGCCGATGGCCTGCTGCCGATCCTGCACGCCGAGCTGATCGACAGCGGTGCGATGCCGGTGGAAGAAACCGAAGTGTTCGGCCCGCGCTGGCGCGAGATCGCCGGCACCGTGCGCCCGCGTGGCACGCCGTGGTGGCGGGGCCAGCGTGCGCACCTGCTGCAGCTGGCCGACGCCGGTACGCCGCGCTACGTCTACCACCTGCCGACCGTGCGCGCCCGTGCCCGCGCGCTGGCAGCGATCAAGCCGATCGATCAGCGTTACTACGCGATCAAGGCCAACAGCCACCCGGCCATCCTGCAGCTGCTGGAAGCCGAGGGCTTCGGCCTGGAGTGCGTCTCGCACGGCGAGCTGAAGCATGTGTTCCAGCACCTGCCGGAACTGTCGCCCAAGCGCGTGCTGTTCACCCCCAGCTTCTGCCCGCGCAGCGAGTACGAAGCCGCGTTCGCGCTGGGCGTGACCGTTACCGTCGACAATGTCGAAGCACTGCAGCGTTGGCCGGACCTGTTCCGCAACCGCGAGCTGTGGCTGCGCGTGGATCTGGGCCGTGGCGAAGGCCACCATGCCAAGGTCCGTACCGGCGGCAAGGACTCCAAGTTCGGCCTGCCGATCGCCCGCGTCGATGAGTTCGTGCGCGCGGCCACCGATCTGGGCAGCCGCGTGGTCGGCCTGCATGCGCACCTGGGCAGCGGCGTGGAAACCGCGCAGCACTGGCGCCTGATGTGCGATGAGCTGGCCGGCTTCGCCCGCCGCATCGGCAGCGTGCACACCATCGATATTGGCGGTGGCCTGCCGATTCCGTACAGCGACGAAGACGAGCCGTTCGACCTGGACGCCTGGGCCGAGGGCCTGGCCGAGGTCAAGGCGCTGCATCCGGCGTTCCGGCTGGCGATCGAGCCGGGCCGCTACCTGGTGGCCGAGTCCGGCGTGCTGCTGACCCATGTCACCCAAGTGGTGGAGAAGGATGGCGTGCGCCGTGTTGGCCTGGATGCTGGCATGAACGCACTGATGCGGCCGGCCCTGTACGACGCCTGGCACGACATCGAGAATCTCAGCCGCCAGGGCGGCTATGCCGAAGCCGCGTTCGACGTGGTCGGCCCGATCTGCGAATCCAGCGATGTGTTCGGCAAGCGCCGCAAGCTGCCGGTGTCGACCGCGCCGGACGATGTGATGCTGATCGCCGACGCCGGCGCCTACGGCTATTCGATGGCCAATACCTACAACCAGCGGATGCTGCCGCGCGAAGACGTGATCGAATGACCACCGCGCGCGCCCTGCACCCGCCCACCGACACGCCCCGCGCCATCGCGCGGGCCCGTGCCTGACCGGATACACCATGACTGCTTTCGACAAACACCAGGTTTCCCGCTTCCGCTTCGTCCGCTGCGAATTCGCCGCGGATACCGGCGTGGCCAGGCTGGTTTACGCCTTTGATGACGGCCCGGAGATGGTGGAAACCATCACCGTGCCGGGCGCCCCGTTCGTGCTCGACGAAGCGCGTAGCGCCGCCGTGCAGCGCGCGCTGCAGCTGCTGCACCTGATCGCCGGTGTCAGCTACTACAAGGCGGGCGTGCCGGAGACGGTCAGCATCGACAGCTATGCCATCGATGCCGATACCGCTGCGCTGGTGGAGACGGTCTACCTCAACGGCCTGGGTGAGTTTGCGTACCGCAACGGCCTGAACCTGCGCGGGCGCTTCCGCCTGCCGGTGCAGGGCGACGCGGTGCAGGCGCCGGTGCTGGGCCTGCAGCCGCACGCGCTGGTGGCCATCGGTGGCGGCAAGGATTCGCTGGTCAGCATCGAAGCGCTGCGCCGTGCCGGCGTGGACGAGACGGTGACCTGGATCGGTGGCTCACAGCTGATCCGCGCCTGTGCCGAGCGTACCGGCCTGCCGACGCTGAACCTGGGTCGCGCGCTGGCGCCGGAACTGTTCGAGCTCAACCGCCAGGGCGCCTGGAACGGCCATATCCCGGTCACCGCGGTGAACTCGGCGATCATGGTGCTGGCCGCGCTGCTGCAGGGCGTGGACCAGGTGGTGTTCTCCAATGAGCGTTCGGCCAGTTACGGCAGCCAGATTCCGGGCACCGGCGAAGTGAACCACCAGTGGTCCAAGGGCTGGGCGTTCGAGCAGGCGTTCGGCAGCCATGTGCAGACGCACGTGGCGGCGGACCTGCAGTACTACTCGCTGCTGCGCCCGATGTCCGAGCTGGCGGTGGCCCGCCAGTTCGCCAAGACCGATTTCTACGACGCGCACTTCTCCAGCTGCAACCGCAACTTCCACATCCTCGGCGAGCGTCCTGTGAACCGCTGGTGCGGCGTCTGCCCGAAGTGCCATTTCGTGTTCCTGGCGCTGGCCCCGTTCATGCCCAAGACGCGCCTGGTGCGCATCTTCGGCCGCAACCTGCTGGACGATGCCGAGCAGGCCGGCGGCTTCGACGCGCTGCTGGAGTTCCAGGACCACAAGCCGTTCGAGTGCGTGGGCGAAGGCCGTGAATCGCGCGCGGCGATGGCGACCCTGGCGCAGCGCCCGGAGTGGAAGGAAGACGTGCTGGTGAAGCGCTTCTGCAATGAGATCCAGCCGCAGCTGGATGCCGCCGAACTGGAACTGGCACCGCTGCTGCAGCTGCAGGGCGAGCACCGCGTTCCGGCTGCGCTGTGGGAACGGGTGCGTGAAGATTTCGAAGCTTGAAGGAAAGCGCGTCGCGCTGTGGGGCTGGGGCCGTGAGGGCCGCGCCGCGTTTGCGGTGCTGCGCGAGCGCCTGCCCACGCTGCCGCTGAGCCTGTTCTGCCCGGCGGCCGAAGTGGAGGCCGCGCGTGCGGAAACACAGGGCGTGCTGGACGTGCGTGGCGAGCCTTCCGCTGAAGCGCTGGCCGCGTTCGACGTCGTGATCAAATCGCCCGGCATCAGCCCCTACCAGCCGGTCGCGCTGGCGGCGGCGGGGCAGGGCACCACCTTCATCGGTGGCACCGCACTGTGGTTTGCCGAGCATGCGGGTGCCGATGGCATCGTGCACGACACCGTGTGCGTGACCGGCACCAAGGGCAAGAGCACCACCACCGCGCTGGTCGCGCACCTGCTGCGTGCTGCCGGCCACCGCACCGGCCTGGTCGGCAACATCGGCCTGCCGTTGCTGGAAGTACTGGATCCGCAGCCCGCGCCCGAGTACTGGGCGGTGGAACTGTCCAGCTACCAGACTGGCGAAGTGGCGCGCAGTGGCGCCCATCCGCAGGTGGCGGTGGTGCTGAACCTGTTCCCGGAGCACCTGGACTGGCACGGCAGCGAGCAGCGTTATATCGAGGACAAGCTGCGGCTGGTGACTGAAGCCGCGCCGCGCATCGCCGTGCTCAATGCCGCCGATCCGCACCTGGCCGCGCTGTCACTGCCCGATAGCGAGGTGATCTGGTTCAACCAGCCGCAGGGCTGGCACATGCGCGACGATGTCGTGCACCGGGGCGAGCAGGCGGTGTTCGATACCCGCAACACGCCGCTGCCCGGTCGCCACAACCGCGGCAATCTGTGCGCGGTGCTGGCCGCGCTGGAAGCGCTGGGACTGGATGCGGTGGCGTTGGCGCCGGCGGTGCAGGACTTCCGTCCGTTGCCGAACCGCCTGCAGCGCATCGGCGTGGCCGATGGCCTGACCTACGTCAACGATTCGATCAGCACCACACCGCATGCCAGCCTGGCCGCGCTGGAGTGCTTCGCCGGCCAGCGCATCGCGCTGCTGGTGGGCGGGCATGACCGTGGCCTGGACTGGACCGATTTCATGCAGCACATGGCGCACGATGTGCCGCCGGTGGAGATCGTGACCATGGGCAGCAACGGCCCGCGCATCCACGCGATGCTGCAGCCGCTGGCTGATGCCGGCCGCTTCGGCCTGCATGCAGCCGCTGACCTGCCCGAAGCGATGGCGCTGGGACGTGCCGCGTTGGGCGCGCAGGGCGGGGTGGTGCTGCTGTCGCCGGGTGCGCCGAGCTTCGGCGCTTACCGTGACTACGTGGCGCGTGGCCGTCATTTCGCCGAGCTGGCCGGGTTTGACCCGGACAGCATCAGCGCGATTCCCGGGCTGGGTATCGTTTGAAGGTAGTGCCGGCCGCTGGCCGGCAACCTCCGGAGAAATTCATCCACGCATGGCGTGGATCTACTGTTCCTCGTCGATGAACGCGTAGTCGCCGTCAATCAGCTGCTGCAGGTACGCATCGAAGCTGGGCGCGATGACTACGTAGCTGTCTGGATCGTGCAGGTAGCGCACCACCTGGCCGACCGTGCCGCCCGGTGCCGGGTCGAAATCCAGGTACAGCATCGACGTGCCGCCGTTGTTCATGCAGTGCGAGAAACACAGTCGGCGGTTCATCGGCAGGTCGGCGTCGATGCCCTCACCCAGGATCTCCGGTTCGTCATCCAGCCACTCTTCGTAGATGGAACGGATGCTGTCGTCCCACTGCTGCTGGTCCTCGAAGATCTGGGCCACCGAGCGCAGGTAGTACGGATAGTCGCCGACATCGGAGCCGAGCATCAGCACGCACATCTCGCCGCCTGGATACTCGCGGAAGTGGGTGCCATCCACGCGCGACAACAATTCCATCAGGCTGTCCGGCACCTGCGGCCACTGCGCGCGCAGGCGATGCAGGTCTTCGGCGCTGGCGCCCTGGATCCAGGCCCACTGGGCGGCATCATCGGCAGGCAGACGCGGAACAAGGCCAGACAGGAAGCGATCAACAAGATTCATGCGAAAAAAGGGGACGGAGGGGATTAAGTCGTATCCAACCACACCTGCGTCACGTCGCCAATGCAGAATGCGACGCGGGAGGGGCGAATACGGCTTAATCCCCTCCGTCCCCTTTTTTGCGGAGCAGACGCATGAATCGTTGGCGATGCGGTGTGGTGGTGATGCTGGGGCTGGCGGCAATGCCGGCGTGGGCGGCGATGAAGACGCAGCCGGTGGAATGGAAGCACCAGGGCACGACCTTCAGTGGTGTGCTGGTCTATGACGACGGCGGGCATGACAAGCGCCCGGGCCTGGTGATGGTGCCGAACTGGAAGGGCGTGAACGAATCGGCAGTTGAGAAGGCCAAGCAGCTGGCCGGCGATGACTATGTGGTGCTGGTGGCCGATGTGTACGGCAAGGGCGTGCGGCCGAAGACCGATGCCGAGGCCGGGCCGGTGGCCAGCAAGCTGCGCAATGATCGGCCGCTGCTGCGTGCCCGCGCGCTGGAAGCGGTGAACGTGCTCAAGGCGCAGGCCGGCAAGGCGCCGCTCGATGCCAGCCGGATCGGTGCAGTGGGCTTCTGCTTCGGCGGCACCACGGTGCTGGAGCTGGCCCGTGCCGGTGCGCCGCTGGCCGGTGTGGTCAGCCTGCACGGCGGGCTGGGTTCGCCGCTGCCGGCGCAGGCCGGTGGCAGCCACCCGTCGGTGCTGGTGCTCAACGGCGCCGACGACAAGAGCGTGACCGCCGAGGACATCGCCGGTTTCCAGAAGGAAATGAACTCCGCCAAGGTCGACTGGGAATTCACCAACTACAGCGGTGCGGTGCACTGCTTCGCCGAGCGCGATGCCAACAGCCCGCCGGGCTGCCAGTACAACGAGCGCGCGGCCAAGCGCGCGTGGAAGGCGCTGGATGAGTTCTTCGAGGAGCGTTTCGAGAAACGCTGATCCGTGCCGCGGTAGTGCCGGCCGCTGGCCGGCAACCTCATGGCGCTGCGGATGTCATCGGAAATGCCGGCCAGCGGCCGGCACTACGGGATGCGGTCAATGCGAGCGCTGCACCGCGTAACGGGCCAGGCCACGCAGGGCGGCAACCGCATCGTTGTCGGCCAGACCGTCCAACGCGCGCTCGGCGGCTTCGGCATATTCCTCGGCACGCGCGCGGCTGTACTCCAGACCGCCGGTGGCGCGGATCGCGGCCAGCACTTCCGGCATCGCCGAGGCATCGCCGTCCTGCACGATGGTGCGCAGGCGCTCACGGGTGGCGTCGTCGGAGTGGGCCATCGCGTGGATCAGCGGCAGCGTCGCCTTGCCCTCGGCGAGGTCGTCGCCCAGGTTCTTGCCCAGTTCCTCGGCGTTGGCCGAGTAGTCCAGCACGTCGTCGGCGATCTGGAACGCGTAGCCCAGGTGCATGCCGTAGTCGAACAGGGTCTGCTGGGTGGCTTCATCCACGCCGCTGGCCAGCGCGCCCAGGCGGGTGCCGGCGGCGAACAGCACCGCGGTCTTGCGCTCGATCACGCGCAGGTAGGCGGCTTCGTCGGTATCCGGGTTGTGCACGTGCAGCAGCTGCAGCACTTCACCCTCGGCGATGCGGTTGGTGGCATCGGCCAGGATCTGCATCACCGACATGCGTTCCAGCTCGACCATCAGCTGGAAGCTGCGCGAGTACAGGAAGTCGCCGACCAGCACGCTGGGTGCGTTGCCCCACAGCGCGTTGGCGGTGCTGCGGCCGCGGCGCAGGCTGGATTCGTCCACCACGTCATCGTGCAGCAGGGTGGAGGTGTGGATGAATTCGATGATCGCCGCCAGCTGGTGGTGGTCCGGGCCGGCCTGGCCGACCGCGTGGCCGGCAAGCATCACCAGCATCGGGCGCAGGCGTTTGCCGCCAGCGGAAATGATGTGGTCGGCGATCTGGTTGATCAGCACGACGTCCGAGGACAGCCGGCGCCGGATCAGGGCGTCGACGGCGGCCATGTCGGCCGCGGCAAGCGACTGGATCTGGGGCAGGCCCAGGGCGGGACGGGTGTCTTCGGTGATGGTCATGCGATCAGGCTTTCAGGCTCACCGCCGATTATAGGCGCTGGCCGTGAATTCGGGCGCAAACCGGCCCGAGCGGCATTTCCAGCCTGGCCGGCGCGGCCGCCCGCGTGAATACGTATGCAGGTTGCGCCATGCCCGGGAGGCCCCCGCTAAGCTTGCCGGATCAGGATTTCGGCCCGCTGCCGGCGGGTCCCGCATGCCCGGAGGGGGGCTGTCGATGTCGCACTATCCATGGTGGCGCGGAGCCGTCATCTACCAGATCTACCCGCGCAGCTACCTCGACGCCAACGGCGATGGGGTGGGCGACCTGCCGGGCATCATCGAGCGGCTGGACCACATCGCCGCGCTGGGCGTGGATGCGATCTGGATCTCGCCGTTCTTCAAGTCGCCGATGGCCGACTTCGGCTATGACATCGCCGACTACCGCGATGTCGACCCGCTGTTCGGCAGCCTGGACGACTTCGACCGCCTGCTGGCCAAGGCCCACGGCCTGGGCCTGAAGGTGATGATCGACCAGGTGTTGAGCCATACCTCGATCGAGCACGCCTGGTTCCGCGAGAGCCGCCAGGACCGCAGCAACCCGAAGGCGGACTGGTACGTCTGGGCCGACCCGCGTGAGGACGGCACCCCGCCCAACAACTGGCTGTCGCTGTTCGGCGGCTGCGCCTGGCAGTGGGAGCCGCGCCGCGAGCAGTACTACCTGCACAACTTCCTGGTCGACCAGCCGGACCTGAACTTCCATCACCCGGACGTGCAGCAGGCGACCCTGGACAACGTGCGCTTCTGGCTGGACCGCGGCGTGGATGGTTTCCGCCTGGATGCGATCAACTTCTGCTTCCACGACGCGCAGCTGCGTGACAACCCGGCCAAGCCCGCCGACAAGCGGGTGGGGCGCGGCTTCAGCCCGGACAATCCGTACGCCTACCAGTACCACTACTACAACAACACCCAGCCGGAGAACCTGCCGTTCCTGGAGCGCCTGCGCGCGCTGCTGGACGAGTACCCGGGGGCGGTCAGCCTGGGCGAGATCTCTTCGGAGGACTCGCTGGCCACCACGGCCGAGTACACCCGCGATGGCCGCCTGCACATGGGCTACAGCTTCGAGCTGCTGGTGGACGACTACAGCGCGGCCTACATCCGCGATACGGTCTCGCGCCTGGAAGCGGCGATGACCGAAGGCTGGCCGTGCTGGGCAGTTTCGAATCACGACGTGGAGCGGGCGGTCAGCCGCTGGGGCGGCCACCCGGCCGACCCGCGCCTGGCGCGGATGCTGGTGGCGATGCTGTGCTCGCTGCGCGGCTCGGTCTGCCTGTACCAGGGTGAAGAGCTGGGCCTGGCCGAGGCGGAGGTACCGTTCGAGGCCCTGCAGGACCCGTATGGCATCACCTTCTGGCCGAACTTCAAGGGCCGTGACGGCTGCCGTACCCCGTTGCCGTGGACCGATGCGCCGCTGGCCGGCTTCACCACCGGCCAGCCGTGGCTGCCGATCCCGGCCGAGCACCGCGCCGCGGCGGTAGCCGTGCAGGAACGCGACCCAGGCTCGGTCCTGGCCGCGTTCCGGGCGTACCTGGCCTGGCGGCATACCCAGCCGGTGCTCCTGCATGGCAGCATCCGATTCATCGAAAGTGCCGAGCCAGTGCTGCTGTTCGAGCGTATGCTTGCAGATGAAACCCTCCTGCTGGCCTTCAACCTGTCGGCCGAGGCGGTGAGCCATCCGCTGCCGCCGGGCAACTGGCAGCAGGTGGCGGTGCCGGGCCCGGAAGCGGGCACGGTGCAGGGCAATGAACTCCAGCTGCCGCCGCGTGCGGTGTATTGCGCCCGACGCAGCTGACCGTTTTCTCCGGTGGCGGTACTTGCGGGGACGGGGCCGAAGCGCCCCGTCCCTTTTTTGTGGGTGGAATTGCGGTGAAGGGCCTCCACGCATGGCGTGGATCTACTGGGGATGGCCCTTATCCACGCCATGTGTGGATGGGCCTGGCCGACCAACGGCCGGCATGCGCGAAAAAGAAAACCCGCTGCCTGCGCAGCGGGTTTCCGGTCCTGCTCCCCTTGTGTTGCCGGCCAGCGGCCGGTACTACCGAGTCCGTGTTGCCGGCCAGCGGCCGGCGTTACCGGGCCCGGGTTGCCGGGCACGGCCGGGCACAACCTCAGAACTTGTAGTTCACGCCCAGCATGTAGGTGCGGCCCCACTCGATGTACTCCAGCGGGCGGTCCTTGCTGCCGGCGTAGGTGCGGTACGGCTCGTTGGTCAGGTTGCTGCCCTGCAGCAGCAGGGTCAGGCCGCGCAGGGCGCTGCTGTCGCTGAAGGTGTAGCTGACCTGCGCATCGGTCACGTTCTCGCCCACCACGTAGCGCAGGCTGCGGTTGCCGTTGAAGTTGCCGATCTCACCGATGAAGTCCGAACGGCGGCGCTGGCTGACGCGTGCTTCAAAGCCGCTGCGCTCGTAATAGGCGGTGAAGTTGTACACGCGCTTGGACAGGCCCGGCAGGCTGATCGGATCGGTGCCCACGCTGGACGCGCTTTCCGGATCCAGGATGGTGATGTCGCTCTTGTTGAAGGTCGCGCTGGCCTGCACGCCGAAGCCACGCAGGCTGTCGGTCAGCATCTCCAGCGGGAACGATGCGGTCAGTTCCAGGCCCTTCAACGTGCCGCCCTTGCCGTTCTGCGGCGCGGAGAAGGTGCCGGTGGTCAGCACCGGCGAGGTCATGCCCGGTGGCGGCACGTAGCTGCCCAGCAGCGAGGTGAAGTCGTAGTTGTCCACCGACTGGGTGTAGACGTAGCTCTTCAGGTCCTTGTAGAAGATCGCGGCGGCCACGTAGGCCTTCTCGCCGAAGTACTTCTCATAGGACAGGTCCAGCGCGGTGGCACGCCACGGGTCCAGCAGTGGATTGCCGCCACTGCCGCCCGGCCGGCCGGTACCGGTGTCCACGCCGAATTCCAGGCCGGCGCGCATCTGGTCCACGCGCGGGCGCGCGACCTGCTTGGCGGCGGCGAAGCGCAGCGTCTGCTGGTGCGGGAACATGAAGGCCAGGTTCAAGCTCGGCAGCCAGTCGTTGTAGGTGCGGCCGTTCGAATACGGCTGCACGTTGTTGCCGGCCGACTGCGAGCTGTCCCAGTAGCGCGAATCGGAGCTCTGGTCGGTGTGCTGCATCTGCACGCCGATGTTGCCACGCACGCCCACTTCACCGATGTCGGTGTTGATGTTCAGGCGCGCCCAGGCGGTGGTGATCTTCTCTTCGACCGTCCACGACTTGGGGATCAGGTAGTCCAGGTTGTCGACCGGGTTGAAGGTCATGTAGCGACCGACCGCGGCCGGCACGTTCCAGGCCGGAATGGTGCCGAGGCCGGCGAAGCCCAGGTTGACCGGGCGGTACTGCAGGTCCGAGGCGATGTTGGCGTCGCCCTGTGCGCCGAGCAGGATGTTGCCTTCGGACTGGGTCTTCACCTTGCGGCGGTCGGCGTAGTTCACGCCGATGTCGATGTCCGGCGCCCACGAGGCGATCGCATCGGGCAGGGCGATGGTGGCGGCCAGCTTGCCACCCTTCAGGCGGTCTTCCACCTTCGGCACCTTGCCGTAGCCGGAACCGTAGATGGTGTTGGTCAGGAACAGCGCATCGGGGTTGGAGTAGTTCAGGCCGGGGCTGATCTGCGAGAAACCATCCTGGCGGATCGATACGCCGACCGTATCCAGCTGCGGCATCGGGGTCAGCTGCAGGTTGTTCTCCAGGTTCAGCTCGTCGCGCGTGGCCTTGGAGTAGTTCAGGTCGGCGACCAGCTTGACGCCGCCGAAGTTGAACTCGTTGTTCCAGCCGAACGCATCGATCTTGTCCTTGCGCTTGTTGTACATGCCGCGCACCAGCGGATACACGCCGCTGGCGGTGCCGCCGGTGAACGAGCCATTGGCGTTGATCTGCGGGTTGCTGACCAGCAGGCCCGGGGTGTAGTTGCCGTTGTAGTTGCTGAGGTTCAGCTCGAACTGGTTGGCGGTGTCGATCTGCTCGGCTTCGGTGTGGAACGCATCGAAGGTGCTGGTCCAGCTGTTGTTCGGGCGGAACTGGATGGTGGCCATCACGCCGTCGCGCTTGTTGTTGCCGGTGCGACGCAGCGCCTTGATGCCGTCGGAGAAGTAGGTGCCGGCAGCAACGCCCGGGCGGTCGCCCTTGTCGGTGTGCTCGGTGGTCCACGGCTCGTACAGGCCGACCTGGTTTTCCTGGATCGGCATGTCGCTGTGCGCGTAGCCGATGGCGATGCCCAGGGTCTTGTCCAGGAACTGGTCGATGTAGCTGGCGCTGAAGCGGTTGCCGTACGGATCGACGTTGGCGGCGCGGCCCAGCGAACTCTTCTGGTAGCGGCCGCTGACCGCGATCACACGCTCGCCGAAGCTGAGCGGGCGCGCGGTCTGCATGTCGATGGTGCCCGACAGGCCCTGGCCGACCAGCGCCGCGTCCGGGGTCTTGTACACCGTCACGCCGTTGACCAGCTCGGACGGGTACTGGTCGAACTCGACGCCGCGGTTGTCGCCGGTGCTGACCACTTCGCGGCCATTGAGCAGGGTGGTGGCGAAGTCCGGCGACAGGCCGCGCACGCTGATCACCTGCGCACGGCCCGCCACGCGCTGGGCGGCCAGGCCGGGCAGGCGCGAGATGGATTCGGCGATGCTGACGTCGGGCAGCTTGCCGATGTCTTCGGCCGAGATCGCTTCGACCACCGAGGTGGCGTCCTGCTTGACCGCGATCGCGCTCTCGATGCCGCGGCGGATGCCGGTGACCTGCACCGTATCCAGGTTGGTGGCGGCGGTGCCGGCCGGCGTGGTGGTGTTCTGCGTGGACTGTGCCGACGCCAGCGTCGGCGCCAGGACAACGGCCAGCGCGATGCTCAGCGCGCTGCGCTTGTGGTTCAACATTTTCCCCTCCCAGGCAATGTTGCAGATCGATTCGTGAACGTCCCGGCGTGACCGTGGACGTGCGACGCGGTGGCCGCTGTCGTCGCCGCTATGGTAGGCAGCGCGTTCTTCGCGGGAATCACCCTGCATACGTATTCAATGGCGTTTGCAGGGTTGTAATCGCTTTCAAGTACCTCGTGCGGTAGTGCCGGCCGCCGGCCGGCAATCACGATCACCGGGTTGCCGGCCAGCGGCCGGCACTACCGGTGCATTCAAAGCGGCGTGAAACGAATGGCTTGCCCACCGCCTGGTGCCAGCACCAGCGTCAGTGCATCGGCGCTGGTCACCTCGCGGGTTTCACGCAGGAACGCGAACGGATTGCTGCGGAAATCCGCGCCCTCGCCATCGCGGTAGATCTCGGCGCGATAGCGCACGCCTGGCTCCAGGAAGCCCAGCGACACCGGCAGCACGCGGCCGTGTTCATCCGTGATGCTGCCAAGGAACCAGTCGCGGCTGTTGCGGTCGCGGCGCACGATCGTCACGTAGTCACCCACTTCGCCATCAAGCACGCGGCTCTGCTTCCAGTCCACCGCCACGTCCTCGATGAAGCGGAACGCCTCGCGATGCTGCAGGTAGTGCTCGGGCAGGTCGGCGGCCATCTGGATCGGGCTGTACAGCACCACGTACAGCGCCAGCTGGCGGGCCAGCGTGCTGGGAATGGCCTGGCCGTGGCGGCCCTTCAGGCTGAGGATGCCGGGGGTGTAATCCATCGGCCCGGCCAGCATGCGGGTGAACACCAGGTTGACCTCGTGCTCCGGTGGGTTGGGCGGCTGGCCCCAGGCGTTGTACTCCATGCCGCGCGCGCCTTCGCGCGAGATCCAGTTGGGGTAGGTGCGGCGCAGGCCGGTGTCCTTGATCGGCTCATGCGGGTTCACCGACAGGTGCCGGCGCGCGGCCTCCTGCACCACCTTCAGGTGGTGGCGGGCCATGAATTGGCCGTCGTGCCACTCGCGCCACAGCGGGCCACCGGCCGGATTGAGGCGGTCGACCTGGCCGTCGTCGCAGACGTAGCCGGTCTTGAACTGGTCCACGCCCAGCCGCGCATACAGGTCCAGTGCGGCACCCAGCTGGTCCTCGTAATGCTCGATGGCACAGCCGGTCTCGTGGTGGCCGATCAGATGCACGCCCTTCTTCAGGCCATACGCTGACAGCGCTTCGATATCGAAGTCCGGCGTGGCGCGCGTGAAGTCGAAGTCGTAGCCGTTGCCGACCCAGTTGCCATCCCAGCCCGGGTTCCAGCCTTCCACCAGTACGCCACGGAAGCCGTGTGCGGCGGCGAAGTCGATCACCTTCTTCGTCCTGGCAGTGGTGGCCGCGTGCTTCGGGCCGGTCGCCCAGCTCTCATTGTCCAGGTGCATCGACCACCACACGCCCAGGTACTTGGCCGGCTTCACCCAGCTCACATCGCCCAGCGCATTGGGCTCGTTGAGGTTGAGGATCAGGTCCGATTCGACCAGGCCTCCGGCGCGGTCGGCGATCTGCAGCGTGCGCCAGGGCGTGGCAAAGGGCAGGGCACGGCGCACCTTCCAGCCTTCGGCGGAGGGCGACAGCTGCGCGCGCAGGCGCTGGCCCTCGGTTCGCCGCAGCCACATGCCGGCATAGTCCACCAGCGCGGCCTCGTGGATCGCCACGTGCAGGCCATCGCGGCTGCGCAGGGTCATCGGCGTATGCACCAGCGGCACTTCGCGCAGTGGCGTGCGCTGGTACAGGTATTCGTAGTGGATCGGTTCGCCGGCGGGAATCCACCAGGCGGTGGAATCCTGTGCGATGGCGAACTCGGTCAGCTCGTCATCGATGATCGCCTCGTGCAGGTTCCGCTGCTCGGGGAACACATAGCGGAAGCCAACGCCATCGTCGTAGACGCGGAACACCACATCCAGCCGCCGCTTGCTGCCGGTGGTTTCGGCCAACTGCACGGTCAGCTCGTTGAAGTGGTTGCGGGTGAGCCGGCGCTCGCCCCACGGCTGCTCCCAGCGGTTATCGACGCTGCGCCGCTGCTGCCCGAGCAGGGCGAAATCGCGGTCCAGGCGGCCGTCGCGCAGGGCGAAGCCGAGCTTCGAATCCTCCACCACGGGCTCGCCGAAGCGTTCGACGCGATAGCGGGCGGTGCCGCCGTCCAGCACGAGGCTGACCTTGAGTACCTTGCCCGGTGACTCGACGCTGGCCACCTGTGGCGCGGCCTGTGCCAGCATGGCCAGGCCCAGCAGGGCCAGTCCGAGCACATGCGCGAACACCACGCGTACAGCAGTGGGTGACATCGGCATTTCCCCTCCCAAGGCGCCGTTGGCAGACCCGGACCATAAGCCAGCGCGGCAGGCGCGCTACCGCGCAACGCCATGAATACGTATGCAGATGGACGCAGCCGACAGCCCCGCGTCTACCATGGGGCCAAGGCACCTTGAGGGAGGGGCCGCGCCCGCCCGCCGGCAACGACGGTGCGGACCTACAACGCGTGCAGAGAGGGAGGGAGGCCGACGGGCGCAAGCCGGTCCGCCGCTTCGATGCTGAAGATCATTTGCCTGACCGCTGCCCTGGGGGCAGCGCTGGGATCGACCGCGCAGGCGGCCGACCTGCAATTCGACGGCCGTCATGCGCGCGCCGAAGCCGCTGCCAAGGGCAGCTTCGTGCTGCATGCGCCGAAGGGCGCAGTGCAGATCGCAGCCGCACCGATGCGCAGTCAGACCGGCAGCGTGATGTTCGATGCCCTGTTCGCGCTGGCCCAGCAGGAGATGGACCAGGACCGCGTGGATGCGATCCGCGATCCTGCGTTCGACGAAGGCCGGCCGGTGCCGTGCGAGTGCTTCCAGACCGGCGCGCGCTGGCCCTACGTGTGGACCCGCGATGTCAGCTTCGCCGCCGACCTGGCGCTGGCGCGGCTGGATCCGCAGCGCACCCGGCAGTCGCTGCAGTTCAAGCTGTCGGCGGCCCGCGATGGCCATACGCCCGGACTGTTCGTCGCGCAGGACACCGGTTCCGGCGGCAGCTGGCCGATCAGCAGCGACCGCGTGGTGTGGTTCCTCGCCGCACGCCACCTGCTGGACGACCGCGCATTCGCCGACCATGTCTGGCAGGCACTGCAGGGTACGCTGGCGCAGGACCGCGCGATGGTGTTCGACGCGCAGATGGGCCTGTACCGTGGCGAGACCTCGTTCCTGGACTGGCGCGAGCAGACCTATCCGGACTGGACCCGTGAGGACGTGCGCTTCATCGGTGACTCCTACGCACTGTCCACCAACGTGCTGCACTACCAGGCGCTGCGCTTGGCCGAGCGGCTGGCCGGCCAGCACGGCGACGCCCGCGCGGCCGACTACAAGGCGTGGGCCGATGCGTTGGCGAAGCAGATCGATGCACGCTTCTGGCGCGAGGATATCGGCCAGTACATGAGCTACATCGGCGAAGCCGCGCACCCGGTGCCGTACGCCAAGGTCGATCTGCTTGGCCTGTCGCTGGGAATTCTGGCCGACGTGCTGCCACCCGAGCGCGCGCGCCGCGCACTGGCTGCCTACCCGATGGGGCCGGCCGGCAGCCCGGTGGTCTGGCCGCAGGAGGCGCAGCAGCCGATCTACCACAACCGTGCGATCTGGCCGTTCGTCAGCGCCTACTCGCTGCGTGCGGCGCGGCAGCTGGACGATGCGCCGCGCATCGCCGCCGAGATCCGCTCGCTGATGCAGGGCGCCGCGCTGGCCGGTTCCAACATGGAAAACTACGAGCTGGTCAGCCAGGCCGTGCATGTTGACGAGGGCGCGCTGAGCGGCCCGGTGGTCAACTCCGAACGCCAGCTGTGGTCGGTCGCCGGCTATCTGTCGATGGTGGTCGAGGGCGTGTTCGGCGTGCAGGACGATGGCCGCGTGCAGCCCAAGTTGCCGGCGGTGCTGGTACCGGAGCTGTTCGGCAGCCAGCGCAGCATCCGTCTGGACGCTGCGGGCAGACGCTACGTGCTGGAGCGCCCGAAGCAGCTGGGTGATGGATTGCTGGTAGCGGGCAAGGTGAAGACGCGCGGTGCCACCACCACCGTGCAGCTGGTCCCCGCCGCCGCGGCGCCACGCAGCGAGGTGATGACGGCCGACGCCAATGCACGCGCACCGGCCACGCCGGCCGCACCGCAGGCGCGACGCAAGGGCAGGGGCTGGAGCGTCGCGGTCGCTGCCGACCAGGTGCTGTGGCAGGACGGTCGGGCGCTCACCGCCCGCAATGGCGAGGCACGCATCAGCGACGACGGCCTGCAGCATTGCCTCAGCCTTACCCGGCGCGACGGCGCATTGGAATCGCTGCACAGCCCGACGGTCTGCGTCGGTCCGCAGCAGGCGCTGAAGGGCGCGCAGCGCTGGCAGTTCAGCTCGGCCAGGGCCGGGCAGGTGCGCCTGCGCCTGCAGTACCGCAATCCGAACGGGCCGATCAACACGGGCGTCACCGCCGCGGTGAAGCAGCTGGTGCTGCAGTGCCCGGGCATTCCCCAGCAGCGGCGGACGGTCACGCTGCCGCACAGCGTGGCCGTGCAGGACTCGACCTCGGCGACGTTCACCGTGGCCAAGGGCCGGTGTTCGGTCGCGCTTGAGGAAGGCTTCAACATGAGCGCGCTGCAACACTTCGCGCACTACACCGGGGGCAAGGGCGGCCGCGACGGCGTGCTCAACCAGGCCCAGGTGCAGGCGCTGACGGTGGCGCCGGTGGCGGTGGCAGAGGGCGCACGATGAGTCGTACGACCAAACCGCAGCTGTCGTTCTGGCAGATCTGGAACATGTGTTTCGGCTTTCTCGGCATCCAGTTCGGCTTCGCCCTGCAGAACGCCAATGCCAGCCGTATCTTCGAGACGCTGGGCGCGGACATCGATGCGGTGCCCGGGCTGTGGATTGCAGCGCCGCTGACCGGCCTGCTGGTGCAGCCGGTGATCGGCTACCTGTCCGATCGCACCTGGACGCGCTGGGGGCGCCGCCGTCCGTTCTTCATGATCGGTGCGGTGCTGACCACGCTGGCGCTGCTGGTGATGCCGAACTCGCCGACGCTGTGGATCGCCGCCGGCACGCTGTGGGTGCTGGACGCCTCGATCAACGTGTCGATGGAGCCGTTCCGCGCCTTCGTCGGCGACCAGCTGGCGCCGCGCCAGCGTCCGGCCGGCTATGCCATGCAGAGTTTCTTCATCGGCGTGGGCGCCATCGTCGCCAGCTTCCTGCCGTTCATCCTGGCCCACTTCGGGGTCGCCAATACGGCTGCCGCGGGTGAGGTGCCGGACACCGTGCGCTATGCGTTCTACTTCGGTGCGGTGGTGCTGCTGGCGGCGATCACCTGGACGGTGGTCAGCACCCGCGAGTATTCACCGGTAGAGCTGGCCGGGTTCGATGATGCCGAGCCGCCGGCACATCACGCGGCGGCGACGATCAGCGGTCCGGCCCCCTGGGCACAGGTGGCCATATGGCTGGGGCTGGGCGTGCTGCTGGCGCTGCTGATCGCGTGGCGGCAGGGCGACAGGATGCTGTATGTGCTGGCTGGCCTGTGTGCCGGCCATGGCCTGCTGCTGGCGCTCGCGCGCACGTTGCCGGCCACGCACATGCTGGCCGCCATCGTCGGCGACCTGCGCGCGATGCCGGTCACCATGCGGCGGCTGGCGTGGGTGCAGTTCTTCTCGTGGTTCGCGCTGTTTGCGATGTGGATCTACACCACTGCAGCAGTGGCCAGCGCCCACTTCGGTTCGACCGAACCGGAGTCGGCGGCCTACAACGAGGGTGCCAACTGGGTGGGGGTGCTGTTTGGCGCCTATAACGGTTTCGCCGCGTTGGCGGCGGTGCTGATTCCGCTGATGGTGCGCATGATCGGCCTGCGCTGGAGCCACCTGGTCAACCTGTGGCTGGGCGGTGCCGGGCTGGTCTCGCTGATGTTCATCCGCGACCCGCACTGGCTGCTGCTGTCGATGGTCGGCGTCGGCTTCGCCTGGGCGTCCATTCTCTCGCTGCCCTATGCACTGCTGTCCGACAGCGTACCGGCATCGAAGATGGGCGTGTACATGGGCATCTTCAATTTCTTCATCGTGATCCCGCAGCTGGTCGCCGCCAGTGCGCTCGGCTTCGCCCTGCGTACGTTGCTGGGTGGCCAGCCGATGCATGTACTGGTGCTGGGCGGCTGCAGCCTGTTCATCGCCGGCCTGTGCGTGCTGTGGGTTCCGTCCCGTCCGGAGGTGGTGTGATGCGTGGTGCGCTGTCTGTTGCTGTTTCCCTGGTACTGCTGGCCGGCCATGCGGCGGCCGCGCCGCGCCCGGACTATGTGGGCACCACCGAGCCGTTTGCCAGTGATGCGGTGTACTTCGTGGTCACCGACCGCTTCGTCAACGGCGATCCGTCCAACGACCATCGCGACCAGGGCGGCACGCATCGCACCTTCGATATTCCGGTGCCGTGCCCGGACAAGGTGGACGGCAACATCGGCTATCTCGGTGGTGACTTCCGCGGTGTGCTCGACAATGCGCAGTACATCCGCAACCTCGGCTTCGGTGCGGTGTGGATTACCCCCATCGTCGACAACCCGGACGAGGCGTTCACCGGCAGCAAGCCGATCAGCTGCACCAGCACGCTGACCGATCGCGGCAAGGCCGGCTACCACGGCTACTGGGGCATCAACTTCTACAAACTTGATGAGCACCTGCCCAGCAAGGACCTGGACTTCGCCGGGCTGACCAAGGGCCTGCACGGTGCTGGCTTGAAGGTGGTGCTGGACATCGTCGGCAACCACGGTTCGCCGGCCTGGACCATGCCGACGCGGCAGCCGCAGTTCGGGCAGATATTCGACAAGGACGGAACGCTGATTGCCGACCACCAGAACCTGCCGCCGCAGCAACTGGATCCGAAGCACAACCCGCTGCACGCGTTCTACAACAACATCGGCCCGGTCGACAGCAAGGACGGCTCGATCTTCGATGGCAACCTGGCTGAGCTGTCCGACTTCAACCAGAACAATCCGGCGGTGATGGACTACCTGGTGGGTGCCTATCTGCAGTGGACCGCGCAGGGCGTGGACGCGCTGCGCATCGACACCATCGGCTGGCTGCCGCACCCGTGGTGGCATGCCTTCGTCAAGCGCATCCGCGCCGAGCATCCGGGCATGTTCATGTTCGGCGAAGCCTTTGACTACGATGCCGCGCGCATCGCCGAGCACACCTGGCCGGCCAACGCCAACGTCAGCGTGCTCGACTTCCCGTTGCGTGGCGCGCTGGAACAGACCTTCGGCACCGCCGGCAAGGGTTTTGAAACCCTCGCCGAGCCGCTGCATCTGAGCGGTGGGCCGTATGCCAACCCGTATGAGCTGATGAGCTTCTACGACAACCACGACATGCCACGACTGCAGGCCAGCGACAGTGGCTTCATCGATGCACACAACTGGCTGTTCACTGCGCGCGGCATTCCGGTGGTCTACTACGGCTCGGAAACCGGCTTCATGCGTGGTCGCGCCGAGCATGCCGGCAATCGTGCCTACTTCGGCCAGCCGCGTGTGGATGCTGCGCCGCAGAGCCCGATCTTCGCGCCGCTGCAGCGCATTGCCAGGCTGCGCGCAGCCACCCCGGCGCTGCAGCGCGGCCTGCAGGTGAACGAGCGCCTGCAGGGTGATGAGGCAGTGTTCTTCCGCGTGCTGCAGCAGGGTGACGTGGCGCAGACCGCGCTGGTGCTGCTGAACAAGGGCGAGCAGGCGAGGACCTTCACCGTGGCGCGTTACGTTCAGAACGGCCGCTGGCGCGACGCGCTGGAGGGAGGTTCGTTGCGGGTGGACGGCTCGCTGAAGGCCGAAGTGCCGGCGCACGGAGTGAGGGTCTACGTGCTGGATGCCGCCGTGCAGCAGCCGGCGCTGCAGGTCGAGCTGGACAAGGCGATGGCCGACCAGAAGGCGCGGGACCAGCGGTTGGGACGGTAGTGCCGGCCGCTGGCCGGCACCCTCGGACTCCCGGCACCTGCCTACCGCTCTGGTGGGTGCCAACCTTGGTTGGCACGCTTTTCGAGCAGTCGAGCAAGCTCGACTCTACAATGGCCTCCCCCCGCAGCCTGCCGTACCGCCATGACCGACCTCGCACCGCAGACCCCGATTGAAACCCTGTTGAAGGCGGCGATGGACGGGGCCGTGCCGATCCGCGCCTTCATGGAGGCCTTCGTCGCCTCGGAGGTGGTACTGCTGACCGGCAGCCTGGTGACCCCTGACGGCAGCGGTTTCGACCCGCTGCTGTTCGACAAGCAGGGCACCCTGCACGTGGCCGTGTTCACCGATCCGTCGCGGGTGGGCATCTACAGCCAGCAGGCCGAACACCAGATCCGCTGGTTGATGCTGGACGTGCTGCGTCGCGTGCCGGGTGGCTATGGCGTGGTGATCAACCCAGGTACTTCGCTGGGCTTTGAGATCTCGCCCAGCGGCGTGGGCGAGATCCTGAAGGACTTCGCCCAGCGCTGAGCGGTCACCGCGCTATATTTGTAGAGTCGAGCCATGCTCAACTGCCTTTCGCGCAGTGCGAGATCAGTCGAGCATGGCTCGACTCTACAGAACGCTTCCCCATCGAGGCATTGCCATGGAATTCAGGGTGCTACCCGCCGATGCATTGGAACGGCAGCAGTTGGCCCGGTGGTACCACGCCGAATGGGGCCGCGACGCTGGCCTGTCGCTGGAACAGGAACTTCAGCGGCTGAACCCGCCACAGGATGCCGAAGGCTTTCCGCATCTGATTGCCGCCTTCGATGACGGTCAGGTGGTCGGTGCGGTGCAGCTCAAGCGCCGGGAGATGCAGGCCTTCCCGCAGTACGAGCACTGGCTCGGCAGCGTGTTCGTGGCCGAAAGTCATCGCGGGCGTGGGCTGGCTGGCGGCCTGGTCGAGCAGGCCGCGGCGCAGGCGGTGCGGATGGGTGTGTCCGATCTGTACCTGCAGACCGAGGCCCTGGATGGTGGACTGTATGCACGGCTCGGCTGGAATCCCCTGCAGGAAATCGACAACCGCCACTATCGTGTGCTGGTGATGGTGCGCAGGTTAGCCGCATGAACGCACCGGCATCCTCGCGCCATTCCCGCTCCGCGCTGATCTTCCTGATCGCGGCCATCGTCGCCGCGCTGGTGTCCATGCCCGTGCTGCGTGCGGTGGGCATGGTGCTGTGGCCGGTGTTCGTCATTGCCTGGCTGATCAACCTGGGCGCGGCCTGGCATCTGGCGCAGTGGGCACGTCAGCAGGGCCGTTCGGCGTGGGCCTACGGATTACCGGCCGCGCTCGGTACCGTCGCCTCGATCGTGGTCTATGTGCTGTTGGCGTTGCTGGGGCCCAAGTCCCCGGTGCGCTGAACCTTCGCGGCTGTCGTGGACAATGTGCCGAGCATGGCTCGGCACTACAGCAAGGCCGAGCCAAGCCCGCACGTGTTGCAAGGAGCGCCGGCGCATCAGCCGGCGCCCCGTTGCCTCACATCGTCACCTTGCGCCGGTTGTCATCGCTCACCCGGTCGATCAGCTTGTTGTACGGGTCGAAGCCTGCTTCATCAGGCTTTTCATCCACCGTCACCGTGATCTTCGGCGTGGCGCTGGTGATGTGATGGCGCTGCAGGTACAGCACCTTCTGGTCGCGCTCCTTGCCCGACGGCCCGTTGGCGAACACGCCGACCTCGACCCAGTCATCCATCTTCGCGTCGCTCTCCTTGCCCTTGCCATCGGCGTACTGCTTGGCGGCGTGCAGGTCCAGGGTCACGTCGTAGCGGCCGTCATCGCGCTTGCGGGCGCTGGCGGCCATCACCCGGTTGTCGTAGAAGCTGATCTTCTCGAACAGGTCGGTGACCAGCTGCTGGCGGTCAGCCGGGGTCTCGGCACGGATGTAGCCCAGCAGCTCGCGTGAGGTGGTGTATGGCGGCTGCTGGTAGCCCTTGTCCTGCAGGAAGCGCTTCAAGGCACGGTTCAGCGCCTGCTCGCCGATTTCCTCGCGCAGCCGGTAGAACACCAGCGAACCCTTCTGGTAGTGGATGTACTGCTGGTTCTCCACGCGTTCCAGCGGCTGTTCCTCGATGGCTTCGCCACCGCGGCCGGAGAGGTAGCCGTCCAGCTCGCGCTTGAGGAACTGGCGCATGTGCTGGCGACCGTACTCCTGCTCCATGACCATCAGTGCCGAGTACTGTGACAGCGACTCGGACAGCATGGTCGCGCCCTGTACGTTGGCACCGATCACCTGGTGCGCCCACCACTGGTGCGCGATTTCGTGCGCGGTCACGTAGAACACGTAGTCCACCTTGTCCGGGTCACGCAGGTCGGCGATGAAGCCGATGGCCTCGGAATAGGGAATGGTGTTGGCGAACGACTGCGCGAAGCGGGCATAGCCTGGAAACTCGATGATGCGCACCTGGCGGTGCTGGTACGGGGTGAAGTTCGCCTCGTAGTAGGCCAGCGACTTCTGCACCGCTTCGATCATCCGGTCCACGTTGTAGCCGTGCGCCGGGTCGAAGTAGACCTCGATCGGGATGTCCCTGTACTTCGCCCTGCGCACCTCCCAGCGTGCCGACAGATAGGCATAGAAGTTCAGCATCGGCCGGTCCATGGCGTAGCTGAAGCAGCGGCGGCCATTCACCGTGGTCTCCTTCTGCAGGTAGCCCGGCGCCAACGCCACCTGGTCCGGCGCGGTGCAGACCGTGGTGCGGAAGTCGAGCCAGTCGGCATCGTTGGAGATGTAGGTGTTGGCACGTGCAGCTTCGTCTTCCAGCTTGGGCATGCGCCGCGGTTCGCCGAGGCCGCGCTTGCGACGCTCGTTGCGGTCGCTGATCTCCGCACCTTCGTTGTAGCCGAAGGACGGCAGCACGCGGCTGTTGAAGAAGGTGCCGTTGTCGACGATGTTGCTCGGTGCCTGGCCGGCGGTGAGGCCGTTGGGCTTTTGTACCACCCGGAAATGCACGCTGCGGGTTTCACCCGGCTGCAGTGGCGTGGCCAGACGGTAGATACGGTAGCCAAGGTCGGCGTCATGCATCGACAGGGTTTGCCCACCCAGGTCAACCGCGACCAGCTGCTTGTCGTCGCCCATCGAGAGATGCACGTCCTGGATCGGCACGGCATGCGTGTTGCGCACCGTCCAGTTCGCGTCGATCACCATCGACTGCGATTCCGGGAACAGGTCCACGCGGTTGTCCACCGCCACGACGCGCGGCTGCGGCAGGGCGCGGTACTTCGATAGTTCGCGTTCGTAGCGGGCCTGCAGGTCCAGCTGCCGGTCGGGCGCGATGAACTCGTTGCGGATGTTGGTGCTCCAGTACAGCCAGCCACCCACGCCGATGAAGGCCAGTGCCGCCAGCCCGGCGAAGGCACCGGTGGGGCCGCGCAGGCGACGGCCGGCCAGTGCCAGGCGCTGGCGCAGCCCCTGGCTGACACCGCGTACCCAGAATGCGGAGGCCAGGCACATCAGCGCCAGCAGGAACAGCGCCCAGTAGCCCTGGAACGCCAGCTGCCCCGGCAGGAAGTGGCCGTAGCCGTTCATGTCCGAATAGGGCGCGTTGGGCCAGCTGCCGAAGTTGTACAGGTGCTGCGTGTAGTCGAGCAGGCCGAGCACGCCCTGGCCGATCATCACCACGATCAGCAGCGCGTAGCCGACGAACTTGTTGTTGGTGAGCACCTGCAGCACCAGCGCCAGGCCCCCCATCAGGATGTAGACCACCGAATCCAGCGCCAGGCTGCGCAGGTACAGCAGCGGCTCAAGATGCGTGTAACCCTTGGCCAGCTGCACGCCCATCGCCGCCAGTGCACCGGCGGCCTGGAAGCAGATGATCACCGCCAGCAGCGCGGTGAACTTGGCCAGCAGCGGTACCCAGTTCGGCACCGGCATCGCATCGGTCACTTCGTTGATGCGCGCGCTGCGTTCCTTCCAGACCAGCTCGCCGGCGAAGAACAGCACGATGATCACCAGCAGCCAGCTGAAGGCGCCCTGCAGGCCCATGATCATCTGCGAGGTGACCGGCCAGATCGGGGTGCCGTACAGCGTCTGCCGGAACAGTGCGCTGGGCAGGAAGTTGGTCAGGCCCAGTACCAGCAGCACGATGAACGGCACGCTGCGCAGGACACCGCGCGTATCGAAGCGCACCTGGCGCAGGAACTGCTGCCACGCGGTGGTGGCGGTGAACGCCGGTACCACGCGCGGCAGCGCTGCGCGGGTCGGGCGGGCGGCGCTGGCGTCGGCAACCGGCTGCGACTGCCTGCGGCCCCAGCGACGGCGGCCGCTGCCGCTGCGCTCGGTACGGAACAGCGCGAAGGTGGCGGCGAACAGCGCGGCGGCCACGCCCAGCCAGAGGACGCGGTTGGCCAGCAGATAGCCGGTCAGTGCGGGAATCCCACTGTTGCGCTCGGCGGTGGACCAGTAGCGGATGGTGCGGCTCAGTGCACGCATGCCCAGCGGCTCGCTCAGCACGGCGATCCACGTGTTGTCGATGTCGCGCAGCAGGGCTGCACTTACGCCATACAGCACGAGGTAGGCCACCAGGCCGATGTAGACCCACAGGATCGAACGGGTCAGCGCCGCCAGCAGTGACAGCAATGCCGTAGTGAACAACAGGTTGGGAATGATGATGACCGCGAACGTCCATGCATAGCCTCGCCAGCTGATCGGCCCCATGCGTTCGGGATCGACCCACGGCATGAACGGCGCCAGCCACAGGCCGAACGCAATCACAACGTAGACCAGCAGGCCGGCGGCGAGGGCAGCGGCGATGCGCCCGGCCAGGTAGTCGCGGCGCTTCACCGGGCTGGCGAAGATCAGTTCGGCAGTGCCGAGTTCGAAGTCACGCAGCAGCGCATTGCTGACGAACAGCGCAGTGACCAGCATGCCGAGCAGGGTGAAGATGCCCAGCATCTGCGCGATCACGGTGGGCGCGTTGCCGTGCACGTTGCCGCTGCCGCCACCGATCTGCACGGCGTCGCTGGAGGCGGCGGCGAAGGCGAGCAGGGCGAACAGCCCGGCCAGCAGCCACAGCAGTGGAGAACGCAGCTGCTCGCGCAGCTCGAATCGGAAGAAGTCGAGGATCATGGCGTGCTCCGCTCAGGCTGCCGCGCGGGCACGGGCCTGCAGACGCAGGCGCTGGAAGTACACGTCCTCGAGGTCGGGCGCCACGGCCACGAAGCCGTCGCCGGGATCATTGGCGCTGTGCACGTGGATCACCGGGCGGCCACCGACCAGGCGGGTCGACAGCACCACGTAGCGTGCTTCATGGTCGGCCAGTTCCGAAGGATCGACCTGCTTGCGCCAGACCTGGTGCTGCAGGGCGTCGATGGCCTCGGCAGGACGGCCGGTGAGCAGTACCTGGCCCTTGTTCATGATCGCCATCGTCGGGCACAGGTCGGTCACGTCCTCGACGATGTGGGTCGACAGGATCACCGCCACGTTCTCGCCGATCGCCGCCAGCAGGTTGAGGAAGCGGTTGCGTTCCTCCGGGTCGAGGCCGGCGGTGGGTTCATCGACGATCACCAGCCGCGGGTCACCCAGCAGTGCCTGGGCAATGCCGAAGCGCTGGCGCATGCCGCCGGAGTAGGTGCCGAGCTTGCGCTTGCGCGCGTCCCACAGGTTCACCTGCTGCAGCAGCCCATCGACCACCTCGCGGCGCTGCGCACGCTGGGTCAGGCCCTTCAGCACCGCGAAATGCTCCAGCAGGTCCAGCGCGCTGACCTTCGGGTAGACGCCGAAGTCCTGCGGCAGGTAGCCCAGCCGACGGCGCACCGCGTCCTTGTCGCGCAGCACGTCGATCGACGCCTCACCCGGAATGCTGAGGGTGGCCGTGCCACTGTCGGCCTCCTGCAGGGTCGACAGCGTGCGCATCAGCGAGGACTTGCCGGCGCCGTTCGGGCCGAGCAGGCCGAACATGCCGCGCGGGATGTCCAGGGTGACGTTGTTGAGGGCATGCACGCCGTTGGCGTACGTCTTGGACAGCGAATCGATCTTCAGCATGCGACGTACACCTTTCCCTGGGCGATGTCTGCGCGTTATCCGCGCATCGGCGTCCGTGCGCATCCGCCGTTGGTCATGGGGGGAGAATCCGGCCGTCGTGCGTTGGCCGGCGCACCGGCCCTGCGGGTGCCTACCCGCGCAGCGACGATTCCCGTACCACCAGCTTCACCGGGATGCTCTGGCTGTCCACCGGCTGCCGCCCGATCAGTGCCAGCAGGCGCTCCACCAGCAGCTGGCCGGCCTGCTTGGTGTCCTGCTGCACGGTGGTCAGCGCCGGGGACACCGAAGCCGCCAGCGGGATGTCGTCGAAGCCGGTTACTGCCACGTCCTGCGGCACTCGTCGGCCGGCCTCGCGCAGGGCGCGCATCGCGCCGATGGCAATCAGGTCGCTGGCCGCGCAGATCGCATCGATCGGTTCGCCGCGCGCCAGCAGCGCCTGGCAGGCCTCCTGGCCGGAGGCTTCAGTGGTGATCGCATCGTGCTGCAGCGCCGGCTCCGCCGCCAGGCCGTGTTCCTGCAGGGCCGCCACATGGCCGCGGTAGCGTTCCTGGAATTCGGGGTAGTGGCTGGACGCATGGCCGAGGAAGGCGATGCGGCGGCAGCCCTGCTGCAGCAGGTGGGTGGTGATGTCGTGCCCGCCCTGGAAGTTGTCGCTGCCGATCGACACGCCGGGCTGGCCGGGCAGGGCGGCGCCCCAGCGCACGAAATGTGTGCCCTGTTCGACCAGCCGCTGCAGGCGGTCGCGCGATTCGTGGTAGTCACCGTAGCCGAGCAGGATGATGCCGTCGGCCTTGTTGCTGTCCTCATAATCGGCCTGCCAGTCGGTGGACAGCTGCTGGAACGAGACCAGCAGGTCCTGCCCGTGCAGGGCGCAGGCGCGGGTGATCGAGCCCAGCATCGAATGGAAGAACGGGTTGATCAGCGAGTCGTCGTTGGTCGGGTCCTCGAAGAACAGCAGGGCCAGCGTGCCGGCATTGCGCAGGCGCAGGCTGGAGGCGTTCTTGTCGACCTTGTAGTTC
Organism: Stenotrophomonas sp. 109824_Sma; assembly: GCF_056480025.1. Lineage (NCBI taxonomy): Bacteria > Pseudomonadati > Pseudomonadota > Gammaproteobacteria > Lysobacterales > Lysobacteraceae > Stenotrophomonas > Stenotrophomonas sp. 109824_Sma. The sequence goes on from NZ_CM151078.1 coordinate 1,181,014, forward strand.
AGCTCGCGGGCGATGCGCAGGATGCGCTCGCGGGTCTCGGCGTTGACCATCGGGCTGCCACGCAGGGCGCGCGACACGGTCGGCTGGGAAACCCCGGCCAGGTGGGCGATGTCCAGGGAGGTGGCTTTGCCTTTGATGGTCATGGGCACGCGGAAGGGGCAGGGTGGAAGGTGCCCGGGCATGATGCCATGGGTCGACGCGGATGCCCCGCCGAGCACCTGCTGGGATGGAGGTAAGTCATTGCCGGACAAGGAAATCAGTCCAATCCTTCCGTGCGGCCGGTGTCTTCTGACCGGGCGGGCGGCGGCGGCAATGCTAAGATGCATCGTTCTCGCACTCCCCCAAATTTCAACAGGGGCGGCCCAGCGTACTGCACCCCCGGCCGGGGCTGTGCTATCACTGGCGGTCTGCCCCTGGACAACGGACGAAGGTACCTATGGCGCGCGGCATCAACAAAGTCATCCTGGTCGGCAATCTCGGCAACGACCCGGACGTGAAGTACACCCAGGGCGGCATGGCGATCACCCGCATCAGCCTGGCCACCACCAGCGTCCGCAAGGACAAGGATGGCAACCAGCAGGAGCGCACCGAATGGCACCGCGTGGTGTTCTTCGGCAAGCTCGGCGAGATCGCCGGCGAGTACCTGCGCAAGGGCAGCTCGGTCTACGTCGAAGGCAGCCTGCGCTACGACAAGTACACCGGCCAGGACGGCGTGGAGAAGTACTCCACCGACATCATCGCCGATGAAATGCAGATGCTGGGCGGCCGCGGTGAAGGCGGCGGCGGTGGCGGCGGTGGTGGCAACTACGGCGGCGATCGTCCGCAGCGCCAGCAGGCGCCGCGTCAGGAGTACGGCGGCGGCGGTGGCCAGCGTGGCGGCCAGGGCGGTGGCTATGGCAACCAGGGCGGCAACCAGGGCGGCGGTTACGGCAACCAGGGTGGCAACCAGCGTCCGCAGCCGCAGCAGGCGCCGCCGATGGACGACTTCGCTGACGACGATATTCCGTTCTGATTCCTACTCGACGGTTTTGGTGTTGATAGAGGCCCTCATCTTTATGGATGGGGGCCTTTTTCGTTAGCAACATCAGTTTCTGGCAGAATCCCGCCGTGATCCATCCTTCTCCTACAGCGAGATGTTGATAGATGACTGGCGACACACCTGAGCGAATCAGATTTGAGAACGGAGAACGACACGGGAAGACGTCTGCTCGAGTCCATCGCTGGCCGCGGAAGCAATCATCAGTATCGGCCCGTTTCGACTATCGATCTGTGCATGGTCTCGGCGGGTCTTGATGACGGCGTGCGAAGGACGGGTATAGGCCTAGCGAGCTGGCGCGGGGCTGTCGCAGATCCTACGGACACGGTCTCTGCGGGCCTATGCCCAATTGCGCCGTTCTTCACCAAAGCAAGCCCAATGGCCGAGCCTTGGAGCCCGCTCCAGGAACCAATACATTTGGCAGATTCCTGATAAGGTCACACAGCTGTGCAAACGCCTTTGGTCCGTCCCTTGGGCCGCACTTCTGTTCCGAGGGGGGCGTGACTGGCACCGCTGCGGATCTGAAAAGGCTCAACGAGCCAATCGACGATGAGCCAGGGAGTACTCTGCAGGTGATGAATCAGTTCACACGTCTTCCCCCACGTTCCTGGTGAGTCGATGAATACCACTGTGCCAATTTCGTGCCTCGTCCTTGGTGTTCTGCTCGGTTTTTCCGTGTCCGCGCGACCGCTTGCAGAGAGACTTGCGGCGGACATTGAGATGGCCGAACACTCTATTCTAGCCTCGCTGGTGGTGCACAAAAGTTCCGAGAGCAAGTCACTGTGCTCTCAGACGCCATATGCTTGTGCAGGAGCAGACGGTGCTGAGCTTGGTCTCGCCTTGATAGGGGGCAGCAGGAGTGCTGCCGCTCCTCGGCACTTGGTTGAACTGTCGCGATTTCGTATGGATGGAGCGCTTTCAGAGGACTACAAGTGCTACCTCGCTGCGCAGGGCAATTCAGTGGTTCAGGCCGCGTCGAAGCTGGATGCCAAGAAGCTGGCAGGGCAATGCATGTCCGAACTTTCTGCTTTCAAACGTCGGGCCGGCCCTGCAAAGTTCGACGTGGCGCCCGAGAACATTTGCAGCTCAGTGGCGGACATCCAGGGTTCCCTGCGTGAAGTTGTCCTACTGGCCAATGCAGGTGGTGACTGTGACGGTGTCTGAGGCTGTCGTCGGAAAAAGCTGATACGTACGCGTTTCGCGAAGCCTTGGCTTGGTTGACTACTGTCGCTCGCCGTCGCGAGCTATACAGTTCTGCAATGCGCCGGCTCCGAGGCAGGGCTGGACCCTGGCGGCGGGGTGCACCCGGATTCAGAACGAAGACGTCCAGGAGCTGGTTGATATGGTTCATGAGGCTACGATCGCCCGGTGATCATTCAATGCCCCTGATGAGAGTAGGGCCAATGCATAGGCTCGGGGCGTCGAAGTTCTACTGATTGTGCTCGCTCGCTTGAGAAAAGAGCCAGTGGATTTCATCTCAGGCGACTGATCTGGTTAGAAAAGAAAGCCCCGCCGATGCGGGGCTTTTCTTTCTGCGCGATGTCGTTGGCATTGTGCTTCGCAGCATCAGTTTTCGTGCACCGCGACTTGCAAACAGGCAATTTCCTCCCCTATGGTGCAATCGATTGCATTGCTGTGAATCGTTGCGTTTGATACCGGTTGGGAGGCCGGCAGGTGGATGTCCATCCATTCGATCAGACCGGCCCCGGCGATAGGGCTCACGCGGCGCGATGCGTTGCGCCTTGCGGTTGCTGGCGGCATTGGCCTGGGGGCGGCAGGCGTGCTCCCCGCATTCGCCGCCGATGCGCCGCTCAAGGGCAACCTGAAGCATTCCGTCGCCCGCTGGACCTTCCCGCAGCTGTCGGTCGCCCAGCTCTGCGCGACGGTGAAGGGCATCGGTTTTGCCGCCATCGATCTGGTCGGCCCGGAAGACTGGCCGACGCTGAAGGCCAATGGCGTGTACAGCTCGATGTGCAACGGCGCAGAGCTGGGCCTGACCAAGGGCTTTGCCGGCCGCGAATTCCACGACCAGCTGGTGGAGCGCTACACGCGGCACATCGACCTGGTGGCTGACGCCGGCTACCGCAACCTGATCTGCTTCTCCGGCAACCGCAACGGCATGGATCCCCATGACGGCATGGCCAATGCCGAGGCGGGCCTCAAGCGCATCCTCGGGCATGCCGAGAAGCGCGGCGTCGTGCTGGTGATGGAGCTGCTCAACTCCAGGGTCGACCATCGCGACTACCTGTGCGACCACTCGGCCTGGGGCGTGGAGCTGTGCCAGCGGCTCGGCTCGGACAACTTCGGCCTGCTCTACGACATCTACCACATGCAGATCATGGAGGGCGACATCATCGCCACCATTGGGAAACACCACGCCTGCTTCAAGCATTACCACACCGCAGGCGTGCCCGGCCGGAACGAGATCGGAGACCAGCAGGAGCTCCACTATCCGGCCATCTGTCGCGCGATCCGCGATACCGGTTTCAAGGGGTATCTGGCGCAGGAGTTCACGCCTGCAGCGCCCGATCCCGTTGCCTCATTGCGCGAGGCGATCCGCCTCTGCGACGTCTGAAACGATATCCACCCAGGTGAGAAACCCATGGCAGATAATCACTACGACGCCATAGTTGTTGGCTCGGGAATCAGTGGCGGTTGGGCGGCGAAGGAGCTGACCGAAAAGGGCCTGAAGGTCCTGATGCTGGAACGCGGACGCAACATCGAGCACGTCAAGGACTACGTCAATGCGATGAAGGAAGCGTGGGATTTCCCGCACCGCAACCGGCCAACGCAGGCGATGAAGGCCGACTTCCCGGTGCTGATGCGTGACTACGGGCTGGCCGAGAACCTGGAAGGAATGTGGGCCAACGAACAGGACTCGCCCTACATCGAAACCAAGCGCTTCGACTGGTTCCGCGGCTACCACGTCGGTGGCCGCTCATTGCTGTGGGGCCGGCAGAGCTATCGCTTCTCCGACCTGGACTTCGAGGCGAACCTCAAGGATGGCATCGCCACCGACTGGCCGATCCGCTACGCCGACATCGCGCCGTGGTACGACCATGTAGAGAGGTTCGCCGGCATCGCCGGCACGCGCGAAGGGCTGGACGTGTTGCCGGATGGCGAGTTCCTGCCGCCGATCCCGTTGAACATTGTCGAGAAGGATGTGGCCGCGCGGATAAAGAAGGCCTTTGGCGGCACCCGGCACATGATCCACTCGCGCACCGCCAACATCACCAAGCCGATGCCCGAGCAGGGCCGCGTCAACTGCCAGTATCGCAACAAGTGCATCCTGGGCTGTCCTTTTGGTGCCTACTTCTCGACCCAGGCGGCGACGCTGCCAGCGGCGATGAGGACCGGCAACCTGACCTTGCGGCCGTTCTCGATCGTCAAGGAAGTGCTCTACGACAAGGACCGCAAGCGTGCGCGCGGGGTGGAGGTCATCGACGCGGAGACCGGGCAGACCTACCAGTACACCGCCAAGGTCATCTTCCTCAACGCATCGTCGTTCAACTCGACCTGGCTACTGATGAACTCGGCCACCGATGTGTGGGAGGGCGGGCTGGGCTCATCGTCGGGCGAACTCGGGCACAACGTGATGGACCATCATTTCGGAGCGGGCGCCTCCGGCCGGGTCGAGGGCTACGAAGACAAGTACTACTTCGGTCGTCGTCCCTGCGGCTTCTACATTCCGCGTTTCCGCAACGTCGCGGCCGACAGGCGCGGCTACCTGCGCGGGTTCGGCTACCAGGGCGGTGCCAGCCGCACGGGCTGGTCGCGCGAGATCGCCGAGCTGAACATCGGTGCCGATCTGAAGGAGGCGCTGACCGTGCCCGGTGACTGGCGCATCGGCATGACCGGGTTCGGTGAAATGCTGCCGCACCACGACAACACGATCCGCCTGGACCGCGACCGCAAGGACAAGTGGGGGCTGCCGGTGCTGGCGATGGACGTTGCCATGCGCGCCAACGAACTGGCGATGCGCAAGGACATGGCCGCCGATGCCGCCGAGATGCTGGAGGCGGCCGGCGTCAAGGACGTGAAGATGCACGACAACGATTACGCCCCGGGCAAGGGCATCCACGAAATGGGGACCGCGCGCATGGGACGTGATCGGAAGAGCTCGGTGCTGAACCAGCACAATCAGGTCTGGGATGCCCCCAATGTCTATGTGACCGACGGTGCCTGCATGACCTCCAGCGCCTGCGTGAATCCCTCGCTGACCTACATGGCGCTGACCGCGCGCGCGGCCGACCACGCGGTACGCGAACTGAAAGCGGGGAACCTCTGATGGATCGCCGCGAACTGCTGAAGATGATCGTCGCCGCTACCGGCGCGGCCATGGTCGGCCTGCCTGCGCTCGCGCAGGGAAACGCCGCTGCGGCACCGGTGAAGACCCTGTTTTCCGATGCCGATATCGGCACGCTGGACGAGATCGCCGAGACCATCCTGCCGCGGACCCGGACGCCAGGGGCGAAGGATGCCGGCGCCGGCCTGTTCATGGCGACCTTCGTCAGCGACTGCTATACCGCACGGCAGCAGTCGACGTTCCGCGCAGGGCTGGCCGACATCGACAGACGCGCCGGCGGCCGCTTCGTGTCGCTCACGCCGGAAGCCCGAACCGAATTGCTGCGCACGCTGGATGCGGAAGCAAAAGCAAAATTACACACGGCCGAGGTCACCGAGACCGGTACGCCTGAAGAGGGCGAGGCGATGCCGCACTACTTCACGATGCTCAAGCAGTTGGCCATCTTTGGCTTCTTCACCTCGAAGGTCGGCGCGACCGGGGTGCTGCAGTACGTCGCCGTGCCGGGGCGCTACGACGGCGACCTCGCCTATGTTCCCGGCACGCCGGCGTGGGGGACCAGCTGATGGAGCGCAACAGAATGATCAAGCCGGTGCTGATCGCGGCCACCGTGCTGGCCGCTGCACCCGTGTTCGCGCAGAACGGTGCCGACGCCGCGCGCGATCCGAAGAAGACCGAGGTGTGGACGCCGGTGCCCGCGACCGTGGCTACGCCGCAGGGCAAGGCCCCGTCCGATGCAATCGTGCTGTTCGATGGCAAGGATGTCTCCGCGTGGGAGTCGGAGCAGGGCGGACGCGTGCCCTGGAAGGTTGCCGATGGCGCCATGACCGTCGTGCCCGGCAGCAAGGGCATTCGCACCAGGCAACGCTTCTGCGACGTCCAGCTGCATGTCGAGTGGCGCACGCCCACCGGCACGAAGGGCTTCGACGGACAGAACCGCGGCAACAGCGGCATCTTCCTGCAGGAGCTGTACGAGCTGCAGGTGCTCGACAGCTACAACAACCCGACCTATGCCAATGGCCAGGCGGGCTCGATCTACAAGCAGGCCATGCCGTTGGTGAACGCCTCGCGCGCACCGGGACAGTGGCAGGCCTACGACATCCTCTGGAAGGCGCCACGTTTCTCGCAGGGCGGCGGGCTTGTGTCGCCCGCGCGCATCACGGTGCTGCACAACGGCGTGCTGGTGCAGGACGACACGGTGCTGGCGGGCAAGACCGAGTACATCGGCGCACCGTCATACGCGCCGCATGGGTGCGCGCCGCTCTATCTGCAGGAACATGACGCCAGGGTCAGCTACCGCAACATCTGGGTGCGCGAACTGTAGGGGCATGCGGCCGGCGTTATCGCCGGCCGCTTACTTCGCCAGGTAGCTGGCGATGTCATCGATCTCCTGCTGTGACAGTTGGGAGAAGGGCGGCATCAATCCGCCGCCCTTGCTGATCTTTTCCTTGATCTGCGCGGGTGCCATGCGTTTGCCGATATCGGTGAGCGCCGGGAATGCGCCCGGCATGCCCGCACGATCGGCGCCGTGGCAGGCCACGCAGTTCGCGGTGTAGAGCTTCGCACCTGCAGCCGGGTCGTCCTTGCACCAGGCGGCTGTCGCAACGCTCATGCCGCCCAGCGCCACCGCCATTGCCAGGATCATTTTCATGTGGGGCTCCTTGATGCGTCAGCGCCGCGCACGGGCGGGCACGTTGGTGGTCAGGTGTTCACGCAGATAGTCCGCACCGGTCTGGATGACCTTGGCCGGATCGCGTGGCTGGTCGTGCTCGATGATGTACCAATGCACGCCGGCGGCTGCCGCAGCAGGCAGGATCGCGTTCCAGTCCAGCACGCCCTGGCCCACCGCAGCGAATCCGCCTTCGTCTTCGGCCTGGCCCTTGGGCGCGTTGTCCTTTGCGTGCACCGCGAATACGTGGCCGCGGAATTTTCCCAGCATCACCGCCGGGTCCAGGCCTGCGCGCGCGACCCAGGCCAGGTCCAGCTCGGTCTGCAGGTCGGGACCGGCGGCGGCGAACAGCAGTTCCAGTCCGGTCCTGCCGTCGACGTCGGCCAGTTCGAAGTCGTGGTTGTGGTAGGCCAGGCGCATGCCCTTGCCGCGCACCTGTTTCGCGATGCGGCCCAGTTCCTGGCCCAGGGCGGTCCAGCCGGCGGCATCGCTCGGGCGATCCTTCTTGTCCAGGTACGGCACCACCAGCGTCGTGTTGCCGATCGACCGGTTGAAGGTCACCACGCCATCCAGGTTGCTGCGCAGCTCGGCCAGCGGCACGTGCGATGAAATCGCCTTGATCGAATACCGGTCCAGCAGCTGCTTGAGTTCGGCCGCGCTGGTGTTCTGCGTGCCGACCGTCTCCACCGCATGGACGCCTGCGTCGTGGACGATCTTCAACTGCTGCTCGAGCGAGCCGGCATCGCGCAGGCTGTACATCTGCACCGCGATCGGCTTCTGCGTGCTGGCGGCTTCGACTGCGAAAGCGGGCAGGGCAGCGAGCAGCAGGACGAGGCTTGCAGTTCCATGGACAAGGGCTTTCATCAACAGATCCTCCCGGGTTTCAACCGATGGCAGTCCAGGCGCGCGACCTGGCCGATGCAATGACACGATCGACGATCCGCGCCGAGCGCACGCCGTCCTCGAAGGTGGGCAGGCCCTGCGGCCGCTCGCCCTCGATGGCGCGATAGGTGTCGGCGACGAATGCTTCGAAGCACTGGGCGTAGCCCTGCGCGTGGCCGGCTGGCAGCGCCGACAGCCGGCGTTGTTCGGCACTGCCGGCGCCCGGCCCGCGCACGAAGATCTCCTCGCGCTGGTCGGGCAGGCCGATCCACAGGCGCTCGGCGTCCTCCTGGTTGAAGGCCACGCTGGCCTTGGCACCATCGATCTCGAACCAGAGGCGGTTGTGGCGTCCGGCCGAGACCTGGCTGACCGTCAACGACGCCAATGTGCCGGCGCCGGTCCTGAACATCGCCGCCGCCACGTCCTCGCTCGTTACCGCCTGCGTTGCGCCGCCTGCCGCCGGCGTGCTGAAGCTCTGCCCGCTGACGGCGCTGCGCTCAGCGATCACGGTAGAGAAGGCCGCACTGACCTCGGTGAAGCGCTCGCCGCTGACCCATTCCACCAGGTCGCACCAGTGCGAGCCGATGTCGGCGAACACGCGCGATGTGCCGCCCAGCGCCGGGTCCACGCGCCAGTTGTTGCTGGCCGGGTCCAGCAGCCAATCCTGCAGGTAGCTGCCGTGGATCAGGTGCAGCGGCCCGAGATCGCCCTGGGCGATGCGTGCGCGCGCCTCGCGCACCACCGGGTGGTAGCGATAGACGAAGGGGACCGTGGCAACCAAGCCGGTCGAGGCGGCCAACGCCGCCAGCGCCTGCGCATCGTCCAGCGTGGTCGCCAGCGGTTTCTCGCAGATGACGTGCTTGCCGGCTTCCAGTGCGGCCTGTGCCATCGCGCGGTGCAGATGGTTGGGCGTGCACACGTGCACCACCTGCACCTGCGGATCGGCGATCACCTCTTCGATGTCCCGGTAGGCGCGCGGAACATTCCACAACTGCGCCATCTCACGCGCGCGCTGCGCTGACGAAGCGGCCACGCCGCGTACCTCGGCACCGGCGAGCAAGGCCGCGCGGCGGTGCACGGCGCCGATCATGCCGGTGCCGACGATGGCGATTCCAAGCGTTGGCATCGGCTCGAATCCTCAGGGTGTGGAAGATGCGGCGGCCACGGCGGGCCGGTCGCGGAACAGCAGCAGGAAGGCGATCAGCACGACCAGCGCGACAGCGGCCGGGAACAGCCAGATCTGCTGCCAGTCGCGTCCGGCGGCCGTGGTGAAGTGCTCCACCACCGCGCCGGACAGGAAGGTGCCGATCAGCATGCCCACGCCGTACGTGGCCAGGGTGATGAAGCCCTGCGCGCTGCTGCGCACGGCGGGGCCGGCATGGGCATCGGTGTAGATCTGGCCGGTGACGAAGAAGAAGTCGTAGCAGATGCCGTGCAGCACGATGCCGATCACCAGCAGCGAGAAGCCGCCGCCCGCATCGCCGAAGGCGAACAGGACGTAGCGCACCACCCAGGCGGCCATGCCCACCGCCAGCATGGTCTTCACCCCCAGCCGCACGAACAGGAACGGCATGGCCAGCATCAGCAGTACTTCGGAGACCTGGCCCAGCGACTGCAGGCCCGCGGCGCCGCGCACGCCCAGGTCGTTGAGATACGGATTGGTGAAGTTGTAGTAGAACGACAGCGGGATGCAGATGGCGATGGAGGCCAGGAAGAACACCAGGTAGGCGCGCGACTTCAGCAGCCGCAACGAATCCAGCCCGAGGATCTGCCCCAGCCCGGCATCGCGCTGCTGTGCCAGTGGCGGCGTGTGCGGCAGGGTGAACGCATACAGGCCCAGCACCAGCGATGCCAGCGCGGCCATGCGGAAGGTCAGTTCAAGCCGATGCGCCTGCTCCCAGCCCAGCCAGCCGATCAGCACACCTGCAACGATCCAGCCGATGCTGCCGGCCACGCGTACCAGCGGGAACTGTTTCTCGGGCGACTGCATGTGGCGCATGGCTACGCTGTTGGCCAGCGCCAGCGTCGGCATGAACAGCAGCATGTAGCCCATCACGCAGGCCGAGAACACGCTGAAGCTGGTGGCGGTGGACGCCAGCCACATCAGCACCGCGCCGGCCAGGTGCAGCACCGCGAGGATTCGTTGCGCGGCGAAGTAGCGATCGGCGATCAGGCCGACCAGGAACGGCGCCACGATGGCGCCGATGGACTGGCTGAGGAACGCCGTCGCCACCTGGCTCGCGCTGGCCTGCAGCGGGCCCTGCACCAGGTAGGTTCCGAGGGTCACGAACCATGCCCCCCAGATGAAGAACTGCAGAAACATCATCGCGCCCAGGCGCGACATGGCGTGCGTCATGGCTTGCCCTCCCGGGGCGGTCGTGGCTCAGATTCCCAGCATGCGGTGCAGTGATGCGGCGTCCGTGCCGCTGTCGGCGAAGTCATCGAAGGCGCGTTCGGTCACGCGGATGAGGTGGTCGCGGATGAAGGCAGCACCTTCGCGCGCACCGTCCTCGGGGTGCTTCAGGCAGCACTCCCATTCCAGCACCGCCCAGCCGGGGAAGTCGTACTGCGCGAACTTCGAGAAGATCGCCTTGAAGTCGATCTGGCCATCACCGAGCGAACGGAACCGGCCCGGACGATCAATCCAGTCCTGGTAGCCGCCATACACGCCGCTGCTCGCGCTGGAGCGATACTCCGCGTCCTTGACGTGGAAGATGCCGATGCGCGCGTGGTAGCGGTCGATGAAACCCAGGTAGTCCATCTGCTGCAGCAGCAGGTGGCTGGGGTCGTACAGGATCTTGGCGCGGGGGTGATGATCCACCACATCGAGGAAGCGCTCGAAGGTCGCACCATCGTGCAGGTCCTCGCCGGGGTGGATCTCGAAGCACAGGTCGACGCCGCAGGCGTCGAAGGCATCGAGGATCGGACGCCAGCGACGGCCGAGTTCGGCGAAGGCTTCCTCCACCAGTCCCGGTGGGCGCTGCGGCCAGGGATAGAAGTAGGGCCAGGCCAATGCGCCGGAGAACGTGGCATGCGCGGTCAGCCCCAGGCGCTGGCTGGCTTTGGCGGCCAACCGCAGCTGCTCCACCGCCCAGGCCTGGCGGGCAGCCGGATCGCCGCGCTTGTCCGGCGGCGCGAACCCGTCGAACAGGCTGTCGTAGGCAGGATGGACGGCAACCAGTTGCCCCTGCAGGTGGGTCGACAGTTCGGTGATCTGCAGGCCGTGCCCGGCCAGCATGCCGGCGACGTCGTCGCAGTACGCCTGGCTGCGCGCCGCCTCGGCCAGATCGAACAGGTGGGGCGCGCTGGTGGGGACTTGTACGCCAGAATAGCCCAGACCCGCGGCCCATCCGGCCAGCGTGTCCAGCCGATCAAAAGGAGCTGTGTCGCCGATGAACTGCGCCAGGAACAGCGCTGGACCCTTGAGCGTCTTCAACGTGATTCGCCCTCGATGCAATCGATTGCATTATCCTAGCAGGGGCGCACGCAGGACCTGTTGTGCACTGCACAGCGGACAGGAGAACTAACGCCATGGCCACCATCTACGACATCGCAAAGCACGTCGGCGTCTCCGCGGGCACGGTGTCGCGTGCGCTTTCCCGGCCGGACAAGGTCCTGCCCGCCACCCGCGCACGCATCGAGCAGGCCGCCGCCGCCCTCGGCTACGTGCCCAACACGGTGGCCCGCACGCTCAAGACCCAGCGCAGCGGCAAGATCCTGGTCACCGTCCCGGACATCGCCAATCCGTTCTTCGCGCAGATCCTGCAGGGCGCGGAGGAGGCCGCGCAGGCGGTCGGCTACGCGGTCCTGCTGGGCGATACCCAGCATCAACCCGACCGCGAGGAGCGCTACGCGCAGATGCTCCGGCGCAACGAGGCCGACGGCATGATCGTGCTCGGCCATCGCCTGCCACCCACGGCGCGCGAGATCGTCGAGCAGCGCGGCGCCGCCGCGCCGGTGGTCAACGGGTGCGAGTTCGACCCTGCACTGGGCATTCCCAGCGTCCACATCGACAACGCGGCCGCCGCACGCGCGGTGATGGAGCATCTGTACGGGCTGGGACACGAACGGATCGCCGTGGTCGGCGGGCCGCCTGACAACCCCCTGCACCAGCAACGGCTGGAAGGGGTGCGGGCGGCCGGCAAGGCGCGTGGCCGCCTGCGCCAGCTGAGCATCGTGCCGGGGGATTTTTCCGTGGAATCCGGCCATGCGGCTGCCCTGGCGCTGCTGGATGGCACGCCGGCACCGACCGCGGTGTTCTGCTTCAGTGACCAGATGGCGTTGGGTACCCTGGCCGCCTGCCGGGACCGGGGCATCCGCGTGCCGGACGAACTGTCCATCGTCGGCTTTGATGACCTGGCGTCTTCCCGCTACCTCACGCCGCCATTGACGACCATCCGGCAGCCCATGCGGGAGATTGGCGAGCGTGCGGTCAACCTGCTGCTCGCCATCATCGAACACGTCGACGTGCCGCTGCAGCAGACGCTGGAGTTCAGTTTCATGCTGCGGGGGTCGACGGCTGCGCCACGGCGTGGGTGAGAGCAGCGCCTTCACCGTGAGTCCTTGATCCCGAATTGACGCCGAGCTGTCAGACTCGGCATGGACAGCCCGGCAGGGGCCGGGGTGGAACGTGTGATCGCGCAAGGGGGTCGGCAATGCCGTTCTTGACTGACTCGACGGAAGTCGCGGTCGAAGGCATCGGCGCGGCACGGCGCATCGGCTGGATGCGCTTCGTGGGCAATGGCCTGGGCGCGATTCCCATCGCCTCGATCATTCTTGAACGCCAGGATGGCGGGTTGGCGTGGAGCCTGTTGCTGCTCAACGCGCTGGCGTGGCCGGCACTCGCGCTGGTGCTGACCCAGCGCGCCCGCCAGCCTGCACAGGTGCAGTTCCGCTGCATGGTCGCCGATTCCTTCTTCGGCGGCGGCTGGATCGCCTTCATGGCGCTGAGCGCGGTCCCCAGCGCGTTGTTCGCCGCGCTGCTGGTCGCCGACAAGATCGCCGCCGGTGGCGTGCGCCTGGCGATGCGGGCCACGCTGGCGCTGGTGCTGGGTTTCGCGATCACCTGGTGGGCGCTCGGCTTCCCTTACCAACCCGTTTCCTCGCAGCGCACGATCGTGCTCAGCGTGCCGTTCCTGTTCGTGTATGGCATCGGTCTCAGCATTCTCAGCTGGCAGCTGGCGCGCCGGGTCAAATCGCAGAACCGTCAGCTGCAACGGCTGAGCCGGATGGACCCGCTGGTCGAGCTGGCCAACCGCGGCTTCCTGATCCTGCGTGCGCAGCAGGCACTGGACCGGGCGCAGGGGCAGGGCGGTTTTGCCTGCCTGCTGATGCTCGACGTGGATGACTTCAAACGCATCAATGATTCGCTTGGCCACCGCGCGGGCGACGAGGTACTGCGGCATATCGCTGCAACATTGCGTACGTTTGCGCGGCCCGGTGATACCCCGGCGCGGCTGGGTGGCGATGAGTTCGTGGTGCTGCTGCAGGACTGTGCGCCCGTTGATGCGATGCACGTGGCCGAGCGGGTGCGCCTGCATCTGCTCGAGGCCGCGCGCCAGATCACGCCAGCCGTGGAGTTCAGCGTCAGCATCGGCATTGCCGCGACGCCGCGGGGCGGCAGTGTCGAGGATTGGCTGGCACTGGCCGACCGCGCGCTGTACCACGCCAAGCGGCAGGGCAAGAACACGGCCAGCTACGGAGAGTGAGTCGATGGGGCGGCGGCAGGGCCGCCACGGCATGAGAGCGTAACGCCCGTTCAGCCTGCACGCCGAATCGGCGGGTCAATCCTCTACCATGGGCCACCCCGCCCGGACGCGCTCCCATGCAAGACGCCCTTGTTGCCCAGCCCAAGCCCCCCATCCCAAGGATCGCGGCGTGGCTGATGATGTTGCTGGGCATGTGGCTGACGCTGAAGCTGGGCCTGGTGGTGACCCTGCTGTCCGGCCTGCTGGTGTTCCAGCTGACGCACGTGCTGGCCGCCACCGTGGAGGGCAGGCTGCCGCCGGGACGGGCGCGGGCGATCGCGGTGATTGTGCTGTCGGCGATCATCATCAGCGGGCTGGTACTGGCCGGCATCGGCGTGGCCTCGTTCTTCCGCAACGAGACCGGCGGCCCGGATGCACTGCTGGCGCGCCTGATGGAGATCCTCAACACCTCGCGCCACCAGGTGCCGGCGCTGCTGCAACCCTATATTCCCGAAGACATGCCCGCGCTGCGCACGGCGCTGAACGACTGGGCCGCCGAGCATCAGCGCCAGCTGGGCGTGGCCGGTACCTCGGTGGTGCAGGTCGGTGTGCGCGTACTGATCGGTATGGTGCTGGGCGCGATGATCGCGCTGTATGACGAACTGCCGCTGCCGAAGATGGGGCCGCTGGCGCAGGAGCTGATCGGGCGCACCAGCCGCCTGGCCACCGCGTTCCGCCAGGTGGTGTTCGCGCAGGTGAAGATCTCGCTGCTCAACACGGTGTTCACCGCGATTTTCCTGCTGGGCGTGCTGCCGCTGTTCGGCGTGCACCTGCCGCTGTCCAAGACCCTGGTGCTGATCACCTTCCTTGCCGGCCTGCTGCCGGTGGTGGGCAACATCATCTCCAACACGATCATCACCATCGTTGCGCTGTCGGTCTCGTTCTACGTGGCGGTGGCGGCGCTGCTGTACCTGATCGTGATCCACAAGCTGGAGTACTTCCTCAACGCGCGCATCGTCGGTGGCGAGATCCAGGCGCGTGCCTGGGAGCTGCTGCTGGCCATGCTGGTGATGGAGGCAGCCTTCGGCCTGCCGGGCCTGGTCGCCGCGCCGGTGTTCTATGCCTACGTGAAGCGCGAACTGGTCGACCAGCGCTGGATCTGACGCGGCAGGGCGTGACGCATTTGCCCCATTTGCACGGTCCGCGCGGCTTTGTCGGTGCGTTCGCGGCGGGCGCGGTATACCCACGGCAACGGTTGGTCCGGTAGCGGCTTGGCGCCTGTGTAGGCGGCCGCTACAGTGTTCTGCACTACAGGGGAAATGTGCATGGCCCGCAAGGCGTCGCCCATCGGATTGCGGACCTGGGTCTGGATCCTGGCCGGGCTGTTCGTAGTCTGTACGCTGCCGTTGATGGCCATCGCGCTGGTGCAGGGCACGCTGCGCTTCACTGCCGCCGAGGACAACCTGGTCAGCCTGCGCCAGCTGCGGCAGACCTTTGACCTGGCCAATCTGGTGTCGGCCGAGCGCGGCCCCGCCAACAGCCTGCTGGGGTCCAACACCGCCGATGCGGCCGAACAGGCCCGGCTGGCGGCGCAGCTGGCGGTCGCGCGCCAGCGGGTCGATACCGCCCTGCAACGCCTGGACACCGTGTTCAACGCCGACCCGGGCGTGGTCGACGAGCATGCGCTGCTGGCCGACGCGCAACGTCGCCTGCAGTCGGCGCGGGCCGCGGTGGACCGGGTGGCGGCGCAGCCGCACGATGCGCGCCGGGTGGAGGACGTGGAGCGCGCGATCAGCAGCATGTTCGCCGTGGTCGATCGCCTGTACGTGCTGACCTCGGCACAGATCAACGTGCTGGTCAGCGCCGACCGCGAAGCGGCGATTCCGGCGATGCAGGGCCAGGTGCTGATCGACCTGCGCGAGCATGGCGGCCGCCTGGCCTCGAACGTGATGGCACCGGTGGCGGTACCGGGGGCATGGCGCGACGAACAGGTGCGGGCGGCATTGCAGACCGAAGGCCGCCTGCTGGAGCTGTGGCGGCTGGCGGGCAGCCATGAAGCGGTGTTCCGCAGTGATCCGGCGCTGTCCTGGCATTGGGACATGGCACGCCGGCAGTTCTTCGGCGAATCGCTGCCGATGATCGAACAGTTGATCGAAGATGGCCGGCGCGGCGTGCCACCGCCGTGGACCGCCGCCGAGTTCACCACGCGCTACGTGCCGACCCTGCAGTCGCTGGAAGCGCTGCGCGATGGCTACCTGAGCGTGTCCATCGCCCGTTTCGAGCGCACCCGCAACCGCGAAGCGACGCGCCTGGTGGTGCTGGTGGCGACGGTGCTGGGCACGCTGGTGGTGCTGGGCGTGGCGCTGCGCATCGCACATCTTCAGATCCTGCGGCCGCTGCTGCAGGCGCAGAAGCAGGTCATCCAGATCGCCTCGGAAGCGCCGGGCCCGGAGCAGCATGTGACCCATCCGCTGGCCGAGATGCAGCGCCTGTTCGATGCCATCGAAGTGCTGCGCGAGAAGTCGCGCGAGCGCTCGGCGTTGACCAGCGAGCTGCGCCAGCTGGCCGGCACCGATGAGCTGACCGGGCTGTTGAACCGGCGCGCACTGGACGAGATGGTGCAGCAACGTCATGCCGACGGCGGCAACAGCGCGGTGGTGATCCTGCTGGACGTGGACCGCTTCAAGGCGATCAACGATGGCCACGGGCATGATGCCGGCGACGAGGTGCTGGTGCAGGTGGCGCAGCTGCTGCAGCGCCACCTGCGCCGCAGCGACAGCATTGCCCGCTATGGTGGCGAGGAGTTTCTCGTGTTGCTGGCCGACGGTGATCTGGCCGGTGGCCGCCAGCTGGCCGAGTCGCTGCGGGTGGCGCTGCAGCGGCTGGACATCGCCCTGGTCGGTGGCAAGGTGCTGCGGGTCACCGCCAGCTTCGGCGTGGCCGAGGGCGGCACCGACGCGCTGGGCTGGCGCACGTTGCTGCGCGCTGCGGATGCGGCCATGTACCAGGCCAAGGCGCAGGGCCGCGATCGCGTGCGCGTGGCCGGCGGTGGTCGCATCGCGCGCTGACGCACGACGTTCATCACCGGCGCACGTGGGGGCCCCTAGACTGGACGCCCGCCCGCTGCTGGAGCCCATCATGACCATGCGACCCATTGCCGTCGCCGTGCTGCTCACTGGCCTGCTGGCCGGCTGTGCGACTCCTGCACCGAAGACCGTTGCCGATGAACCGCGTCATCCCTCCATCGCTGCCGGCGTGAGCCCGGTGCCTGCCTTCACCGGTGGCGGCGCCGGGTGGCGCATCGAGATCACGTCCACTGGACAGGGCAACCACGATGCCAGCCTCAGTGCCGAAGGTCGTACCCACAAGGGCACGCTGCGCTATCCCGGCCAACCGGCCGACGCACCCAGCTCGCTGATCGTGCTCAACGGCGAGCTTGGCAGGCAGCCGGCCATCGTCGAGATCAAGCGCGAGTCGTGCCGCAATGCCGAAGGTGTGGACACCCTGGCCAGCGTGCAGGTGACGATGGAAGGGCAGCCGCAGCGTCGTGGCTGCGGTCACCTGGCCGTGTACTGAGTCGCTGCCCGGCATGCTCGAGATTCCCACCCTGCATACCGCGCGCCTGCGGCTGCGCCCGCAGCAGCTGGACGACTTCAACGTCTATGCCGCGTTCCTGGCGTCGCCGCGCGCGCGTGGCATGGGGGGGCCGTTCGGTGAGGTGGCGGCGTGGGGCCAGTTCTGCCACGACCTGGCCAGCTGGCATCTGTTCGGTCATGGTGCATTGATGATCGAGCGTGCCGATACCGGTGCCTGCATCGGCCAGGTCGGGATCAACCACGGCCCGCTGTTCCCGGAAAAGGAACTGGGCTGGCTGCTGTATGACGGCCATGAAGGGAAGGGCTTCGCTACCGAAGCGGCCGGCGCGCTGCGCGACTGGGCCTTCGTGGTGGCGCAGCTGCCGACCCTGGTCAGCTACATGGCACCGGACAACCAGGCGTCGCAGGCCGTTGCACAGCGGCTGGGCGGCGTGCTGGACGATCACGCCGTGCGCAGTGATGCCGATGATCTGGTGTATCGCTACCCGCGCTGACGCCTAGCTGCCCGTGGCCGGGGCCTGTACCGTGCGGCCGAGCGCCTTGGCGACGCCTTCGCGCTTCTCGATCAGGAATTCCATCAGGGCGCGCACGCGCGGTGGCATCTGCTCGCGCGAAGGCACGTACAGGTAGAAGCCGGGGAACGGTGCCGACCACGCCGGCATCAGGCGGACCAGGCGCCCATCGGCCAGCATCGGCTGCAGTGACAGATCGATATGCTGCATCACGCCCAATCCCTGCAGCGCAGCGCGGATCATGCCCTCATCGTCGTTGGTGACATAGCGTCCGCGCGGTTCCACTTCAAAGTCGTGACCGGGCTGGCCCGGCGTGCTGAATTCCCAGGCATAGACCCCGCCGCTGCCGGTCTGCCGGTAGCCCAGGCACTCGTGGGCGGCCAGTTCGGCGGGCGTGGTGGGCGTGCCATGGCGGGCCAGGTAGGCCGGCGAGGCGACCACCACCATTTCCAGCATCGGCGTGACCGGCACGGCGATCATGCCTTCGGCCAACCGCTCGCCAAGGCGGATGCCGGCGTCACAGCCGTCGGCAACGATGCTGGACAGGCCGTCGTCCATCACCAGCTCGATGCGCAGCTCGGGGTAGCGCGCGAAGAACTCCGGTAGATGCGGTTCGATCAGCGTCTTGGCAGTCAGGCGCGCGGTGTTGATGCGCAGCAGGCCGGACGGAGCGTCATGGCTGGCGCGCAGGTCGCGTACTGCGGTTTCGATGGTGCTCAGCGATGGCCGCAGTGCGTCGAACAGGCGCTGGCCTTCCTCGGTGAGCGACATGTCACGGGTGGTCCGGTGCAGCAGGCGTACCCCCAGCTGTTTCTCCAGGGTCTTCAGGCTCTGCGACAACGCCGGGCGCGAGACCCCCATCTCAACGGCCGCTTTGGTGAAGCTGCGGTGGTGGGCGATGTGGGCAAACCAGGCCAGCTGGGGCAGCAGGGCCGGGTTGATCGGGCTGGGGGCGCTCATGGGGCTCGGTCGGCAGGAGGGCGGGAGAAGATCGCGGCACAAGCTGCCGCTATTTGGTAATTGCAGCTTACTACTATGGTTGTGATTGGCCGCTTTTTCGGTCCCAATCCCGGGTCTATCGTGCTTGCAACGGCGACATCCGTCGCCTCCCGCCGCTACCGAGGAGCCGCAGCATGGAAACCATCAACATCCAGAATCCGGACATGGCCTGGCCGATCGCCGCCGACCTGCATTTCCCGCCGGACTTCGACCGCAACCGGGTCTATCCCGCGATCATCAGCATGCATCCGATCGGCAGCTGCAAGGAGCAGACCGCCGGCAACATCTACGGTGAGGCCCTGGCTCGCGAGGGCTACGTGGTGATCGCCTATGACGCCAGCTTCCAGGGCGCCAGCGGCGGCGAGCCGCGGCGGGTCGAAGACCCGACCCAGCGCGTGGAGGATGTACGCCGCGTGGTCGACCATCTGGTCACCCTGCCGTACGTGGACGCCGAACGCATCGGCGTACTGGGCATCTGTGGCGGTGGTGGCTACGCGATCAACGCCACCATGACCGAGCGACGCATCAAGGCGGTCACCAGCATCACCGGTGTCAACTTCGGCCGGCTCAGTCGTGAGGGCTTTGGCGGTTTCGATCCGATCGGCACGCTGGAGGCCATCGCTGCCCAGCGCACCGCCGAGATGCGCGGCGGCGAGGCCCGAGTGGACCTGTTCCTGCCGCCTTCGGTGGAACAGGGGCGCGCCGCCGGCATCACCGATATCGACGTGCTGGAGGCCACGGACTATTACCGCACGCGCGAGCCGCAGCCCAACGGCGTGGTCAGTGCGTTGTTCTCGCATCGCGGTGCAGCGGTGGGCTGGGATGCCTTCCACCTGGCTGAAGTCCTGCTGACCCAACCGTTGCTGGTGGTGATCGGTGACAAGCCGGGTGGCTTTGGCGCCTACCGCGATGGCCTGGAGATCCATGGTCGTGCGGCGTCGAAGCACAAGCAGTTGAAGGTGGTGGAAGGCTGGTCGCATTACGACCTGTACGACAAGCCGGAGCCGGTGCGCGAGGCCCTGTCAGCGGTCGTTCCCTTCTTCAGGCAGCACCTGTGAGCTGACCTGGCAGGTGGTGCCGGCCACGGGCCGGCATCATCTGTACGCGGAGTATTCCGCCCAGTCATCGAGATCGCCCAGTTCCGGCGCCAGCGCATGTTCGACCGCGCGGCGCAGCAGTGCCGGCGCGACGTAGTGCCGGTGCGCGGCATCGATCAGCGCCATGTACAGGCGGCCGAACGCATTGCGGGTCTGCACGCGTGTGCCGAGGCTGATCTCGATGTGGCCATCGGCACAGCGTTGCACGCGCACGCTGCTGCGGAAGCGCAGGTGGCGATCATCGGCGCCGAGCAGCACTTCGGCGCAGGTGTCCCCGTCATCGATGTGCGCGTCCAGCACCGGGTAGCGGCCGGCGAACAAGCGGCTGCGGTCGGTCGACAGCAGCGACGATACCGGGCAGCCGAGTGGCGACGTGCGCAACCGCAACGGCGCCACCAGGCGGTTGCGCAGCGCCATCAGGTGGCCCACGCCGGCAGGTGGATTGCGCAGGAAGCCTTCCAGCACATCGGCCAGCAGCGCCGACGCGGCGTGATGGGTGACCTGCGTGCTGTCCAGGCGCAGGGTGGTCTGGTCCTGGTAGTGGCTGTGTGGCAGTGCAGCGGGCAGCAGCCCATCGCTGGCGGCGGCCTGCGAGTGGACGGGATAGGCCGGCGTGGCGCGTTCGACGAAGCCGCGCAAGCGCCGCAATGAAATCCTCCGCAGCGGGCCCAACAGAGCGCGGGTATGCGCGCACAGGTGGGCGCACAGGCTGGGAGGTGCGGCCTGCAGCGACAACTGCAGCAGGGGGGAGGCGGCGAGGCTTGCGGCCGAAGGCCAGTGCGCTTCCGGCAATACCTCGGTCAGGCTGGGGATATCGGCGGCATTGCGTTGAACCTGTGCACGGGCCTGCTCATCCATCGCCCCGGCCAGCTCATTGCTGTGGCAGGACAACGCGAACAGCGCAGGATGTGCGCGATGGTTCGATGCGAACTGGTGCCAGGTGCCGCCGCCGAAGCGCACGGTGAACAGGCAGTCTGGTGGAATGCGGATGCGCCGCAGCGTGCGTGCGAAGGCAGCGGGATCGCGCGCCAGCTGCGCGTCGGACGCGGTGGCAAAGCGCAGTTCGGCGCCGGCGCTGCCGGCGATGGCGGTGAACATGCGCGGCCCGGCATGCCGATGGAAGGGATGGCCGCCGGCGCCGACGGTGAAGCTGTACAGCGAGGAGGCGTCGCCCTGCTGCAGGTGCATGCCGCCAAGGCGCGCGGAAGGCTCGTCCAGTGCATCGATGAAGGCCGGGTGGTGGCGCTGGCGCTGGCTGGCGTCGGTCACCAGCGCATCACCGGCACCGATGCCGAGCTGCGCGATCAAGGTGACTTCGGTGGGGCTGCCGCCCTCCAGCGCTGGAAGCTGCACCCCTGGAAACGAACGGCGGTCGCGGGTCGAACCAGGCATGGTCATGCTCCTTGGCGGGGTGGTTCAGCGGGCAGGGGACTTGCGGCGGGCGCGTGCTTCGCGCTTCAGCGGGCCGCCGACCGGACAGACTTCGGCCGCCCAGGAAAACAACGTGTTGGCCAGGCGGTCGGGCACCTGCCGGAAGTACACGAACTGGCCGCGCTTCTCGCGTTCGATCAGGCCGGCTTCCTCAAGGATGCGCAGGTGGCTGGACAGCGCCGGCTTGCTGAAATCGAAGCGCCCGGCCAGCTCTCCCGCGCTGAGCTCGCCGGCGCTGAGATAGGCCAGGATCTGCCGGCGGGCGGTGGAGGCGAGGGCTTCGAAGATACGGTCCATGGCTAGCTAATTAACTAATTCGTTAATTGATACTCCTCCGCCCCGCGCCAGCTGTCAAGCCATGGCCCGTTGCGCCGCCCGTTGCGCGCCGCGCCCGGGCTTTGCCATCCTCCCTGCTGTTTTCCGTACCGTGGAGTTCCAATGCGCCCTGCCTTCTGGCTGATCCTGGCCCTGCTGCCCACCCTGGCGGTGGCGCAACCCGCGCGTACTCCCAAGGCCAAGGCCCCGGCGCAGGATCCCTTCAGCGAGCTGTTCGATACCGCCTGCATGCAGCACATCGGTGCGCCGGCGCGCCTGCAGTCGTTGATGGAAACCAACGGGCTGGCACCGCTGCAGCCGGCCGAGGCGGCAACGTTGCTGCAGGGGCAGGCAGGCGTGGCCTGGATGGTGCCGTTGGCCAGCGGCCGCTATGCGGTCAGCTGGGCCGACGATGGAACCTGCACGGTGTATGCGGAGAAGGCCGATGCAGCGGTGGTGCAGAAGGGCTTCGCACGGCTGGTGCAGGCGGCGCCGAAGCCGTTGCAGGCGCGCTCGCTGCCGGGCCGTGGGCCGTTGTCGGCCGACCAGGTGGCGATCCAGTACGGCTGGGCCACGCCCGGCCAGGCCAGGCTGCAGGCGCGCTTCCGGCTGGTCACGCGGCAGGCGGCCGAGGCCGGCGTACAGGCGATGGCTTCGGTGACGCCGGGTGAAGCGATGCTGGAACCTGCGGCACCCACCCGGTAACGCCTGTGGGCCCGGAGCCCAGCCGGTGACCCATGCCCGCGATTCAGCCTTTCACGCAGGATGTGGTATATCGTTTATCGATAAATCCACCCGGGGCGGCGAGGCCACCCCAATGCCGGAGGCCGCTTGACCGCTCGTCCCGCCCGCGCCAGACCCGCGCGAGGCTTGTTCACCCTGGCCCAGGCCGCCGTACAGGCCGTCCGGGCGATGTGCTGGCTGGGCATCCTGGCCGCACTGCTGGCCGTGCCACTGGTCGCTCACGACCGCCGCTGGCTGCTCGACAGCGTCCACGACGCCGATGCCGCCGCCGCGCACGGCAACGACCTGTTCCTGCACTTCTGCCTGGGCCTGGGCGCGATCGTCGCGCTGCTGGTGCTGTGCCTGCTGTTCCTGCGCCATCTGCTGCGGCTGCTGAAGTCGGCGGCGCGCGAGCGGCCGTTCACCCATGCCAATGCGCAGCGCCTGCAACGCATGGCATGGCTGATGCTGGCGATGGAGCTGCTGTCGATCCTGATCGGCGCCTATGCGGCCTGGATGGGCCCGGACTTCACCTGGATGGAGGTCGGCGGCGGCATGTCGATCACCGGGCTGGTGGCAGTGCTGATGCTGTTCGTGCTGGCACGCGTGTTCGCCGTGGGCGCAGCGATGCGCGATGACCTGGATGGTCTGATCTGATGGGCACGCGCTGATGGCGATCGTCATCACCCTCGACCGCATGCTGCAGGAACGGGGCATGACCCTGTCCGAGCTGGCCGGGCGCATCGACATCACCCTGGCGAACCTGTCGATCCTGAAGACCGGCAAGGCGCGCGCCATCCGCTTTTCCACGCTGGATGCGATCTGCCGCGAGCTGCAGTGCACGCCCGGCGACCTGCTCGGGCATGACCCGGCGCAGCTGCAGGACGCAGACTGAATGATTGCTCTTTTCCCTTACCTACTGACGAAACGGACCTGAAATGGAATGGTTGGCTGACCCCTCGATATGGATGGGCCTTGCAACCCTGGTCGTGCTGGAGATCGTTCTCGGCATCGACAACCTGGTGTTCATCGCGATCCTTGCCGACAAGCTGCCGCCGCACCAGCGCGACCGCGCTCGGGTGATCGGCCTGGCGCTGGCGCTGCTGATGCGGCTGGTGCTGCTGGCGGCGCTGGCCTGGATCATGAAACTGACCGAGCCGCTGGTCACCTTGTTCGGCCACAGCTTCTCCGGGCGTGACCTGATCCTGCTGGGCGGCGGCCTGTTCCTGCTGTTCAAGGGCACCATGGAGCTGCACGAACGGCTGGAAGGCCGCGAGCATCACGAGGATGGCAAGAAGGTCTATGCCAGCTTCGCGATGGTGGTGGCACAGATCGTGGTGCTCGACGCGGTGTTCTCGCTTGACTCGGTGATCACCGCGGTCGGCATGGTCGACAACCTGGGCGTGATGTACGCCGCGGTGACCATCGCGATGGCGCTGATGCTGGTGGCCAGCAAGCCGCTGACCCGCTTCGTCAACAAGCATCCCACGGTGGTGGTGCTGTGCCTGGGCTTCCTGCTGATGATCGGATTCAGCCTGGTGGCCGAAGGCCTGGGCTACAAGATCCCGAAGGGCTACCTGTACGCGGCGATCGCCTTCTCGATCCTGGTCGAGGCGTTCAACCAGTGGGTGCGCTTCAATCGCGAGCGCAACGAGCGCCGCCAGCCATTCCGCCAGCGTACCGCCGATGCCGTGCTGCGCATGCTGGGCGCGCGCCCGGCCAACGGCCACGCCGACGAAGGCGTGGACGAGCCGGTGGACGCCGAAGAACGCCTGCAGCCGGCCGAGCACGAGATGATCCGCAGCGTGCTGGGCCTGGCCGATCGGCCGGTGTCGAGCGTGATGACCGTGCGTGCCGATGTGCAGTGGATCGACCTGGCGCGGGGCCAGGAGGATGTGGTGGCCCGCCTGGTGGCGTCGCCGCACACCCGCCTGCTGGTGGGCGACGGTGACCTGGACAGCCTGCGTGGCGTGGTGCAGAGCCGCGACCTGCTGGCCGAGCTGCTGCAGGGCAAGCCACTACAGCTGGAAGGCAACCTGCGTGAGCCGCAGTACGTGCTGTCCAGTGCCAGTGCGCTGCAGGCGCTGGAGCTGATCCGCCAGCATCCGGTGCCGCTGGCGGTGGCCGTGGACGAGTACGGCAGCGTGGAAGGCCTGGTGACCGCCAACGACCTGCTGGCGGCGATTGCCGGCGACCTGGTCGATACCCAGGACGAGCGCTATGGCGTGGTCGCGCAGGGTGAGGAGCAGTGGGAGGCCGACGGTGCGCTGACCCTGGACGACCTGCAGCGGCTGGCCGGCATATCGCTGCCGCGCAGTGCCGACTACATGACCATCTCCGGCCTGGTGCTGGAGCAGCTGGGTCGGCTGCCGGACATTGGCGATGCGGTGGAGGTGGCCGGCGTGCGCATCACCGTATTGGCGATGGAGAAGCGCCGCATTGCCCGCCTGCGGGTGGAACGCCTGGGCCATCTGTAGAGTCGAGCCCCGCGCGATTGGGGTTCTGTAGAGTCGAGCCATGCTCGACTGCTTCCTGAGCAGCCGGGCACGTGCCCGGCTCTACACAACACGGCCGGCAACCGTCACCATGGCCGGCCCGTTTTCTTTCCAGGATGGTTGCAGTGCTGAGTACGATCGGTTTGTTGATGGGCCTGTATGTGGCCTGGCGCCTGTTCTGGCCGCTGCGCATGCCCGCCGCATTGAAGGTCGTGCTGTCGCTGCTGCTGGTGGCCGTTGCCGTGCAGTTGCGCATCGTCGCCACCTTCTGGGGTACGACGGCGTCGCCCGAGATCCCCAAGCTGGCCATCGCCACGCTGGCCACCGGCTCCACCGCGGTGTTGCTGCTGGCGCTGGTGATGCTGGTGCTGGACGCCGGCCTGCTGCTGTCGCGCCTGTTGCGCTGGCCACGCGCGGTAGCCGCAATGCGCACGCGCCGTCTGCGACCGGTGGCCGGCGTGCTGGCACTGCTGGTCAGTGGCTATGGTGTCAGCCAGGGCATGGCGGTGCCCAAGCCCCGGCAGATCGAGGTGAGCATCGCCGGATTGCCGGCCGCGTTCGACGGCTATCGCGTGCTGCAGCTGACCGACATCCATGCCAGTCGCCTGCTCACCGGCGACTGGGTGCGCAAGGTGGTGGATGAGAGCAACGCACTGACGCCGGACCTGATCGTGATCACCGGCGACCTGATCGACGGCAGTGTCGAGGCCCGCCGTGACGACGCGCGTCCACTCGCGGACCTGCGGGCGCCGGACGGCGTCGTCGCCATCACCGGCAACCACGAGTACTACGCGCAGTACCAGGCGTGGATGCAGGCGTTCCGCGCGCTGCACATGCAGGTGCTGGAGAACAGCCACATGCAGGTGCGGCGCGGCGATGCGGCGCTGACCATCGCCGGTGTCACCGATCCGGTGGCCGCACGCTACGGCCTGCCGCTGCCGGATCTGGATGCTGCACTGGCCGGTACCGATCCGTCCGCGCCGGTGATCCTGCTCGATCATCGCCCGCGCAATGCACGGGAGGCGGCGGCGCGTGGGGTGAAGCTGCAGCTGTCCGGGCATACCCACGGCGGGCAGATCATCGGCATGGACCAGCTGGTGAAGCGAGCCAATGGCGGTTTTGTGTCCGGGCGCTACGACGTGGATGGGATGACGCTGTACGTGGGCAACGGTGCGGGCCTCTGGGCCGGTTTCCCGGCGCGCATCGGCGTGCCGTCGGAGATCACCTTGGTAACATTGCGCCGCGCGCCGTGACCTTAGGCGGGGTCAGATCCCTTTCCCCTGGGGGAAAGGGATCTGGCACCCGACAAACCACATGGAAGGAACCATGGCCCATCCCCGCGCCCCGATGGAGCGCCTGATCCGTGCCAATGCTGACGAGATCAACCGGCTGCAGCAGGCCATCCACGAGAGTGCCAGTGCGCGCTGGCGTGGGCCGGAGGAGCGGGAACGGCACGCTGCGGCCTGTGCCGAGTTCCACCAGCACTACGAGCGGCTGGCGTTTCCGGGAGGCTATGCCAACGCGTTGAAACGGCTGGCCGAACACGATCCAGATACGCTGGATGTCGCGCTGACCTTTCTCGAAGTGCGGCCGTATTTCTTCCGATCCGGATACATGTGGAAGACGCTGCTGAAGCGCGTGCAACGGGTCCCCATGGGGATCAAACAGCGCGCGCGGCTGCAGAAGATCCTCGACGCCTACGCTGCCTATCGCGCCACACGTGACGGCTGATGGGGACGGCATGATGAGGTCAGATCCCTTCGCCTTTGGCAAAGGGATCTGACCCCGGCCCGTCAGGCCGCCCGCAGCGGAGGCCGCGCATGCGCACCTCGACGCAGCGCTTGCGCCTGCTTGGCGATCCAGCGCACCACGAAGGCGGTGAACAGCAGCGCCGACGGCACCGCATACCAGAAGTTGCCTGGCACACGCTTGAAGTACGAGTAGGTGAACACCGCTGCGATGATCCACATGCCGGTCACGTGCAGGTGACGCCAGGCGGTGGGTCCCATGCGCCGGGCTAGCCCCCGGTGCGAGGTGATGGACAGCGCCAGGATGGCGAGGTAGCCCACCGTGCCCGGGAGGTTGGCCAGCGCTGAGCGTGCTGGCCAGAACGCCGGGTTGAGGATGCCGAAACTGGTGATGGCGACTGCGTGCAGCAGGTGCGAGAACACGAAGGACAGGCCGATGATGCGCCGTTCGCGCAGGAGGAAACGAGTGAACGGACCGGGCAGCAGGGTGGCGAAGGAGGATGCCGTGAATGCCGCCAGGAACAGCAGGAACGATGTGCGTGCAGTGACCCGGATCGCAGCTCGGCTGCCCTCGGCCACATCGGCATGCAGGGCGAACGCGCCCAGCGCGAACGCGATCAGGACCACGCCGATGGCTACGAACAGGCGCCAGCCGCTCAGGAAGGACGTGTTGGAAACAGTCATGGTCAGGCCTCGAAGAATGGAGAAGGGGTAGTGCCGGCCGCTGGCCGGCATTCCCCGGGATCGGTCGACGCAACCAGAACGCCGGCCGTGCAGAGTTCGCGCAGCACGGGAATGCAGGCCGCACGCAATGCGTCCGGTGCCACGTCATGTGTTTCGGACAGCGCCTGCAGTGCCTCATCCACAGGCGCGCCGTCGTCACCGAAGACCGAAAGCAGCGCGTAGGCCAGCGGTGACAGTTCCTCGACCTGCAGGCTGAATTCAGGCATGCGGCGCATCATCAGCAGCACAGGAGCTGCATCCAGCACCGGCTCCAGCACCTCGTCCACATGGACCGGCCACTGGTAGCCAAGCACCCGCACCAGCGGCGAGACCGCCAGCACATCACTGTCCACCGGAACGCGGTGCAGCGAACGCCCGGCGGCGCGCGCTTCAATGTGCAGCGACTGCTGCGTGCTCTCGTAGTGCGCCAGTTCCGCTGCCCAGGCCGGCAGTGCCAGCGCGTCCTGCATCGCCAGCCAGGCCGCGAATTCGCCAGCGATCTGTGGGAACAACGGGGTGCGGCAGGTATGGCTGGCGTAGTAGTGCTCCACGGTGTCGCGCCAGCGCGGCGTGCCCAACTGGTGTTGCAGGCGTGGCAGGGTGCCAGCCAGCAAGGTGTCCAGGCTGTCGATGCACAGGCGGCGGTACACCGCCAGTCGGCGCGCCTCGACGCCATCGGGCGCGGCCATTGATGGGTCGCGCACATGGTCGGCCCAACGCCGTTGCAGGGTGGCCAGCGACTCAGCCATGGGCCACCTCGGGCCAATGTGCCTCGGCCTGTGCCTGGCGGATCTGCGCGACCTCGGCCAGCAACTCGGCCAGTGGCGGGAAGTTGAAGTCGCGTTCGAGCAGGGTGGGACGCACGCCCACCCGCGCATAGGCCTCGCGCAACAGTGCCCAGACCACGCCTTTCACCGGCGCACCGTGGGTGTCGATCTTGAAGCCATCGTCTTCATCGAAGTGGCCCGCCACATGCAGCGAGGCGACCCGCTGGGCCGGCACGCGGGCCAGGAATTCGAACGCGTCGTAGCCGTTGTTGCAGGCATTGACGAATACGTTGTTGACATCCAGCAGCAGGTCGCAGTCCGCCTCGGCGAGCACGGCATTGATGAAATCGATCTCGCTCATTTCGGCACCGGCAACGGCGTAGTAGGAAATGTTCTCCACGGCGATGCGTCGGCCCAGCATGTCCTGCACCTGGGCGATGCGGCCGGCGACGTGATGCACGGCCTCGGCGGTGAACGGCAGCGGCAGCAGGTCGTAGACGTGGCCACCGGCAGCGCAGTAGCTCAGGTGTTCGCTGTACAGCTGCACCTGGTGCAGGTCGAGGAAGGCGCGCGTCTGGGCCAGCAGGGTGCGGTCCAGTGGATCAGGACCGCCCAGCGACAGGGACAGGCCATGGCAGGTCAGGGGGTGGCGTTCGCTCAACCTGCGCAGCGCTGCACCGTGTGCACCGCCGACGCCGATCCAGTTGTCGGGCGAAACTTCGAGGAAGTCGATGGCACCGGCCGGCATGGCCAGCAGTTCGTCGATCAGGCCACGGCGCAGGCCAAGACCGGCGGCATTGGAAGGCAGGGGCAGGGTCATGACGGATGCTCCAGGGAGAGGGCGCCGCCTCGGAGGCGGCGCCGCTTGAACGTCGATCAATCGGCGACGCGGGAGAACAGGCCCTTCGGCATCGGCTTGCCGTTGGCGGTGTAGACGCTGCGCAGGTAGTCGTGTGCTTCCTGCTCGCTGATGTAGCCGTCGTGGTCGGTGTCGATGCGGTCGAACTCGGCGGCACGCTTGGCGGCCACGGCGTTGAACTCGGCACGCGAGACCCGGCCATCGTGGTCGCGGTCGGTGCGGGCAAACGAGGCGTCGCCGCACTTGCCTTCGCCACACTGGCCCTCGGCCACCTTGGCCTTGCCGGCGGGCTTGCCGGTGGCGGTCTTGTTGGCCCCGCACTTGCCTTCACCGCACTTGCCTTCGGCGGCAGCGCTCATGGCCACGGCACTGATCGCCAGTGGCTGGATCGCTGCGGCCTGGCCGGCCAGCAGCAGGCCACCGGCCAGGGCGATGCCGATGGCACCGATGCGCGGCAGGCGGGAGGAAGGGGTGTTCTTGGTCGAGACGGACATGGTGGTGACTCCTTGGGAAAGCACGCGGGGCGTGCGGGATGGACGCCGCTTGAAAGCGACGGAAACGAAGGGTAGAAGCGCGGTGAAGGGGCGAAGCGGATCAGGCGTTGCGGCGACGGCGCAGTACGTAACCCACCAGCAGCACACCGCCGAGCAGGGCGCCGCCGAAGCCGATGCCGGGCAGCAGCGAGGCAACCGGCAGCAGCAGGGCGATCAGGCTGACGCCCCAACCCAAGCCGTCATTGCCAACGGGGGCGTGCTGCGAGCCGGCCAGCAGACGGTCGACGCTGAGTGCGCCACCGCCGTTGAGGATCAGTGGCAGCAGCATGGCCAGGAACAGCAGCGGCAGCTTGAAGTTGCCGTAGCCCTGGTCGGTGATCGCATAGCCCTGCCAGAGTTCGCCCAGGCCGTTCCATTGGTCGGGCCAGTGCACGGCGGCGATGGCGACCAAGGTCAACACCCAGAAGACGTAGGCCACTGAGCGCGTGGCCAGGCCGAGCAGCAGCATCACCGCACCCACCAGTTCCAGCCAGGTGGCAAGCTGCCAGTTCAACGACGCGGGCAGGGTGGAGAACGGGAACGGGAAGCGGCCTTCCAGGTCGGCGAACCAGTTCTGGCCGCCCAGCTTCTCGCGGCCGGATTCAAAGAACTCCCAGGCCAGCAGGGTGCGCAGCGCCAATGGCGAGAGCCAGCGGCCGACGGCGTCCAGGCGGGGGGTATACACGGAAGAGGCGGTGCTGATCATGGTGGTGTCCTGCGGGCCAGTGGTCGATGGAGGCCATTTCAGGCGGCGCAGGTATCGGCAACGTGTGCCGTTGCCCGGGGTTTTGTCAGCGACTGTGGCCGCGGCGAGGTTTCGTACAGTCAGATACAAAGACGATGCGTTGACGCACATCGGGGCGTTGCGCGCCCGCGTGCGGGGAGCGATATCCACCCGGTAGCGCCCGGCCGGGCCCGGCGGCCGCATGTATCCCACTGTAGAAACCCGCCTTCGCCCTACACTCCGGTACAACTCCGTGCCGCCGAGAAACAGCGCCGATACACCGGCAGGCGGAAATGGCCACTCCCAACACCGGAGTGCCACCCATGATCCGTACCTCGTTGCTTGCTGCCGCTCTTGCCCTTGCCGGCACCGCGGCTCCCGCCTTCGCTACCCAGGCCGATACCGCTGCACCGCCCACCGTCATCCTGGTGCACGGCGCGTTCGCCGATGGCTCCAGCTGGAGCAAGGTCATCAGCACGCTGCATGACTGGAAGCTGCCTGCGGTGGCCGTGCAGAATCCGCTCACCTCGCTGGCCGACGATGTTGCCGCCACCCGTCGTGCGATTGCCGCTGCACCCGGCAAGGTGGTGCTGGTCGGCCACAGCTGGGGCGGTACGGTCATCACCGAGGCGGGCAATGACCCGAAGGTGCAGGCGCTGGTGTACGTGGCGGCCTTCGCACCGGATGCAGGGCAGTCTTCGGCGCAGCAAGGCGAAGGTTTCCCGGTCGGTCCGGGCCTGGCCCGCCTGCAGGAGAGGGATGGCTACCTGACTTTGCCGGCCGATGCGATCGCCCAGGACTTCGCGCAGGACGTGATGAAGAAGTCGGCTGCGCTGCTGTACAGCACCCAGGTCCCGCTGAAGGCCAGCGCGCTGGGCGAGGTGGTGAACGTTGCGGCGTGGCGCAGCAAGCCGAGCTGGTACGTGCTCAGCCGTGACGATCGCATGCTGTCGCCGCAGCTGCAGGCCGCCACCGCAAAGCGCATTGGCGCGCAGCTGCAATCGATCGGCAGCAGCCATGTGTCGCTGCTTTCGCATCCTGCGCAGGTGGCCGACAGCATCCTGGAAGCGGCAGGCGTGAAGCCCGCCGAACTGCCGCTGGCCGAGCAGGGGGGCTGAGCGATGGCCGCACTGCGAGGGTATGCACTGCTCCTGCTGCTGGGCCTGCTGGGTGGAGCTGCGCTGTTGCTGGCATGGCCCGGCGCGGATGCTGGCGCGCAGCCGCTCGACGCAGCACCGGTGGCGGGGTTCGACGGTGGCGGGCCATGGCACAACAGCCCACCGCTCACACTGAAGCAGTTGCGGGGGCAGGTGGTGCTGGTCGAGTTCTGGACCTACACCTGCAGCAACTGCCTCAACGTGGCGCCGTATGTCCACCAGTGGCATGCACGGTACGCGCCGCAGGGCCTGAAGGTGATCGGCGTGCATACGCCGGAGTTCGCCTATGAAGGGCTGCCCGGCAACGTGCGCAGGGCCATCGCACGGTTGGATATCACCTGGCCGGTGGTGCAGGACAACCAGTACCGGATCTGGAACGCCTGGGGCAACCGTTTCTGGCCCGCGCTGTACCTGCTCGACCGGCAGGGGCGGGTGGTCTACCGCCATTACGGCGAGGGCGACTACGCACGTACCGAAAGCGAGATCCAGCGCCTGCTGGCCACCCCCTGAGCCGCGCTACCATGGCCGCGCCGCGCGGCGCTGTCCCCCTGCCTTCATCGAGAACGCAATGAACCCTGTACCGCACATCCTTGTCGTCGACGATGACAGTGAGATCCGCCAGATGCTGGCCGACTACCTGCAACGCAACGGCCTGCGCGTGAGCCAGGCCGACGGTGGCCGGGCCATGCGCGCACTGATGGATACCCACGCGGTGGACCTGGTGGTGCTGGACGTGATGATGCCCGGCGAAGACGGCCTGAGCCTGTGCCGCAACCTGCGTGCCGGCAAGCATCGTGCGGTGCCGGTGGTGCTGCTGACCGCACGCGACGACGAGACCGACCGCATCATCGGCCTGGAAATGGGCGCCGACGACTACGTGACCAAGCCCTTTTCCTCGCGCGAACTGCTGGCACGCATCAACGCGGTGATCCGTCGCACCCGGATGCTGCCGCCGAACCTGCAGGTGAGCGAAGCCGGTCGCCAACTGGCCTTCGGTGCCTGGCGGCTGGATACCACCGCACGCCATCTGCTGGATGCACAGGACACCGCGTATCCGCTCAGTGGTGCCGAGTTCCGCCTGTTGCGCGTGTTCCTCGATCACGCCAATCGGGTGCTCAGCCGTGACCAGCTGCTCAGCCTCACCCA
This sequence comes from Stenotrophomonas sp. 109824_Sma, assembly GCF_056480025.1. Classification (NCBI taxonomy): domain Bacteria; kingdom Pseudomonadati; phylum Pseudomonadota; class Gammaproteobacteria; order Lysobacterales; family Lysobacteraceae; genus Stenotrophomonas; species Stenotrophomonas sp. 109824_Sma. The sequence continues at coordinate 1,213,416 of NZ_CM151078.1, forward strand.
GGGCCGCGATGCCGAACTGTTCGACCGCTCGATCGATCTGCTGGTCAGCCGCGTGCGCCAACGGCTGGGTGACGACGCACGCGAGCCGACCTACATCAAGACCGTGCGCAGCGAAGGCTATGTGTTCAGCGTGCCGGTGCAGTTGCTGGGGCCGGACGAATGAACACCGGCGCACGCCGTCCACGCTGGCCGCGCACGCTGTCGGCGCGCCTGCTGCTGGTGCTGCTGGGTGGATTGGCGCTGGCCCACGCACTGTCTTTCGGTCTGCTGTTCTTCGAACGCTACCAGTCCACCCGCAGCATGATGCTGCGCAACCTCGATGAAGACGTGGCCGTGAGTGTCGCGTTGCTGGAGCACCTGCCCGCGGACCAGCGCGATGCCTGGGTGCCGCGGCTGGAGCGGCGCACCTACCGTTACCTGCTGCGCCCGGCTGCGGCCGGGCCGGGGCTGCAGACCGATCGTGCACGCCAGGTCACCGCGATCATCGACGACAGCCTGCAGCATCGCTATCCGTTGCAGGCGCGCCAGGTGGCTCGCCTGCCGGAGCGGTTCGAGGTGGAACTGCGCCTGCATGACGGCACACCGTTGACCATTGAAGTCACTCCGTCGGGCCTGCCGCTGGCGCGCTGGCTGCCCGCCGTGCTGCTGGTGCAGCTGGCGCTGTTGCTGGTGTGCGCATGGCTGGCGGTGCGCCTGGCCATGCGCCCGCTGCAGCAGCTGTCGCATGCGGTGGAACAGCTGCAGCCGGGCAAGGACGGGCCGGCACTGCCTGAAGATGGTCCTGCGGAAGTAGGCGGTGCGGCGGCCGCACTCAACGCGCTGCAGGCACGCATTCGTGGCCATGTCAGTGAGCGCCTGCAGATCCTGGCCGCGATCTCGCACGACCTGCAGACCCCCATCACGCGCATGAAGCTCCGGGTGGAGACCCTGCCTGAAGACAGCACCCAGCAGCGGCTGCTGGCCGACCTCGACCACCTGGGTCAACTGGTGCGTGAGGGCGTGGCCTATGCGCGCAGCAGCCACGTCGCCAGTGGCGCGCCGGTGTCGATGGACCTGGGCGCGTTCCTGGCCAGTGTGGTCGGCGATTACGAGGACATGGGCAAGCCGGTCAGTGGTGGTGCGCCCGCTGGACTGGTCGTGCAGACCTGGCCGCAGCCGCTGCGCCGGGTGGTCGGCAATCTGGTCGACAACGCGTTGCGCTACGCCGGTGCCGCCGAGATCGAGGCGGGCCGCGATGAGGCCGGAAGGGTGTGGATCGGAATTTCCGACCGTGGCCCCGGCATTCCCGAGGGCCAGCTGCAGGCAGTGCTGGCGCCGTTCCACCGGCTGGAAAGCTCGCGCAACCGCGATACCGGCGGTACCGGCCTGGGCCTGGCCATCGCGGTACAGCTGGCGCAGTCGCTGGGCGGCTCACTGCGGCTGCACAACCGCGAGGGCGGCGGTTTGCGGGCGGAGCTGCAGCTGCCGGGGTAATTGGCGGGGTCGGATCCCTTTGCGGGAGCAAAGGGCTCTGACCCCGATGTGGGATTTGCGATGTTCCTGCATGGCACCGGGATCGGCGATCATCTCCAGCGAGTGTTGAAACCAGGGAGCACCACGCAATGCAGGGACGCCGTTCTTCAATCTGGCACGCACGCCGTGTCGCGCTGCTTATCAGCGCAGGGTTGCTGGTGGCCTGCCAGCGCTCGCCGGAGGTATCGGCCGAACACGCGCCTGCAGACCCACCGGCGGTGATGCCGACCGCCACCACCGATCTCTCCCCGCTGCTGGATGCCCTGCCGACCTGCGCGCTGGATGGCTGGTACATCGATCAGCAAACCGACCGCCCGGCGCACCCCTGGTTGGCTGCGAATGCGCCACGGCCCTGCAGAAAGGACGAGGAGAACGAGATCGCCACGTTCTGCGTGCAGGGGCAGTGGAAGGGGCTGCCGGTGGAAGAGGTGATCCTGCCGACGATGACGTTCGTCTCGTTCCGTGGGGCCAGGATCGGCCTGCCGTTGGAGAAGGCGCGTTCAATCGCCCGCCAGCACCTGCGGCAGGACTTCCCGGGGGGCGCGGCTTACGAAGCGGGGCGCGAGCCGAAGCTGCTGGCCGACCCGGAGGATGCGCAGCGTTCGTGGCTGCTGTGCAGCACCCCGGAACTGGGCCACGACGTGGACAGCGAGGGAAGCATCAGCTATTCCGGCATGAACCTGCCCTACGACCACGACGGTTGCAGCTACCGCTACAGCCCGGTCGACTTCTGCGATGCGCAGCACCGCGCCGCCATCGAAGATGCCCTCCAGCACCAGAAACCCAATTTCAACCAGCACTATCTGCTGGTGCAGGTTGATGATCGACCCGAGTACTTCCAGCGTACGCTGGTGCTGGTCGATACCCGCACGGGCAGGGCGACGCCACTGCCGTTCGATGCCTTCACCGGGCCGGCAGGGAAAGGCGGAGATGCTACCGGCTACGGGACACTGGAAACGGGCGTGGACCAGCAGCAGTTCTGCCTCGATGGCGCGTTGCTGGTCTACCGCGTGTTCGAGGAAGGGCGCTTCTGTTTCGGCTTTGACGGTGAGCGTTTCACCGGCCATGAAACCCAGTACATGCAGGCAGCGGATAGCTGATGACCGGCATTTCACCCCGTCCATGCCACGCTGCGCGGAACCTGTACATCCGGGATCGAGGCTGTTGAAGGCGAATACGCAATGACCGCGGCGCGGCAGCGCTCGATGTGGGTGGCGGGCCTGTCCACGGTGGTGGAGTGGTACGACTTCACCCTGTACCTGTACTTCGCCACGGTCTTGTCGCGCGTGTTCTTCGGCGGCGGCGAGCAGGCGCTGCTGGTCACCCTGTCCGGCTTCGCGGTGTCCTACCTGATGCGCCCGCTGGGCGCGCTGTGCTTCGGCCACCTGGGTGACCGCCTGGGCCGGCGCTGGATGCTGCTGGCATCGATGGCCTTGATGGCAGCGGCGATGCTGGCCACCGCACTGCTGCCGACAGCGGCCACCGCAGGTACCACGGCGGGCGTGCTGCTGCTGGTACTGCGCTGCGTGATGGCGTTTTCGGTGGGCGGTGAGTACACCGGCGTGGTGGCGTACCTGCTGGAAAGCGCACCGGCGCGGCGACGTGGCCTGGTGACCTCGCTGGCCTCGGCCGCCAGCGAAGTAGGCGCACTGCTGGCGGTGGCGATCTCGGCGCTTACGGTTGCGCTGCTGCCCACCGCACAGCTGGACAGCTGGGGCTGGCGTATTCCGTTCTTCGTCGGTGCGGCATTGGCACTGGTGATCCTGGTCGCGCGCTCGGGCATGCACGAGTCGCCGGAGTTCGAGCGACAGCGCCGCGAGGGCAGCATTCCGGCGACACCGCTTCGCCATGTACTGCGCAACCATCCGCTGGCGGTGGCACGCACCTTCGCGATCTCGGCGCTGGGCTCGATCACTTATTACGTCGGCATCACCTATGTACCGGCATTCCTGCATGCGCAGGGTCATGACGAGGGTGACGCACTGTGGCTGTCGACGATTGCGGCGGTGGCGGTCATCGCGATCACGCCGCTGTGTGGTGCCTTGTCCGACCGCGTCGGGCGGCGGCCGATGCTGCTGGGCCTGACGGTGCTGGCAGCGCTGTTGCCGTTGTCGCTGTTCGCGTGGATGGCGCAGGCGGCGCCGTTGGGCATCGCGCTGGCCGCGGTACTGCTGGCCTGCGTGGCCGGTGGGGTAAGTGCCGTTGCTGCGCCGGCCACGGCCGAACAATTCCCGGGCGAGGGCCGGGTCAGCGGGCTGGCACTGGGGGTGACCATGGCCACCGCCTTCTTCGGCGGCGCAACGCCATGGCTGGCGCAATGGTGGGTGGAGCGCAGCGGCTGGGCAGCGGCGCCGGGCGCGATGATCGCGCTGGTGGCGGTGCTGGTGCTGCCGGTGCTGTGGACCCTGCCCGAGACGGTCCCGGGCAGGGCCAAGCGCTAGACGGTCAGACTTTCAGGGTCTGCTCGATGTCGGCCAGTACCGCGGCCGCATCCACGCCGATGGCAATCGACTGCACCACGTGGCCGTCCCACACGCTGGGGCCGAATGCCAGGCCTTCCGGCTTGGGAATGGTCATGCCGCGGGCGACGCCGTCGGTGGCCACGCGCACGCTGGCGCGCTCGAACTGGAACAGTTCCGGGCGGGTCAGCGCGATGCACGCGCAGCAGTCATGCACGACCATGCCCTTGTGGCCGGCCTGCAGGTAGAAGTCGACGTAGTCCTGCGACAGCGCACGCACCAGCTCGGCATCGGCACCGCCGATCGCAGCCAGCGTGTCCAGGCCGTCACGGTCCATTTCCACACGCGTGGTCACGTCCAGGCCGATCGCGGTGACCGGCCAGGTAGCGGTGAACACCACGTCGGCGGCTTCGGCATCGCCCCAGATATTGGCCTCGGCGGCCGGGGTGATGTTGCCGTTGACGTGGAAGGCGCCGCCCATGATCACCACGCCGCGCACCAGGCCGGCGATGTCCGGGGCCTGCTGCAGGGCCAGGGCCAGGTTGGTCATGCGGCCGACCGCGACCAGGGTCACTTCGCCCGGATGGGCGCGGACCAGGTCGATGATCAGCTGATGGGCCGGGCGCGCATCGGCAGCCACGTCCAGGCTGGCCGGCACCGGGTGGTTGCCCAGCCCATTGTGGCCGTGGATGTGCACCGGCCAGGCCTCCGGGGTGGCTTCCGGCTGCAGCGGGCCTTCGGCGCCACGCGCGACCGGGGCGGCAAAGCCCCAAGCCTGCTTCAGGTACAGCGCGTTGTGCGTGGTCGACTCCACCGAGGCATTGCCGAAGGTGGTGGTGACGCCGACCAGGTCGATCTGGGCGTGCTTGTGCAGGTACAGCAGGGCCAGGGCGTCGTCGACGCCCGGGTCGGTATCGAAAATGACTTTCAGCATGTTGTTGTTCTTCTTCTTCCGTGTGGTGCGGGGGGCGCCGGCGGCCACGGGGCAGGCCGGCGCGCCCTACATTGTCCCATCTTCATGACAGGCAGGGCCATTGCCGGGGTGGCAGGCCATAATGCCCCCGTCCAGGCACGGAGCCTCCCTATGCTGATCCTCGCGGTACTGCTGGTCCTGCTGGTGCTGGGCCTGAACGTGGTGGCCACCGTGGTGATCGCGCAGCGCGACGGCCTGTCGACGGGCGGCCGGACGGTGCAGCTGCTGCTGGTCTGGCTGCTGCCGCTGGTCGGCGCGATCCTGTGCATGGCGGTGGCCACGGCCGATGGCTCCGGCAGCCGGGGGGAGGGCGGCGCAAGCTACGACAGCTCAGGTGGCTATTCCGGTGACAACCAAAGCCATCACAGCCACAGCAGCGCCGACTGCAGCAGTGATGGTGGTGGGGGTGACGGCGGCAGCTGCGGCGATTGATGAGACGCTTCTGGATGCCGGCCAGCGGCCGGCACCACCCAGCCGAGGTCGCGCCCTGGTAGTGCCGGCCGCTGGCCGGCAACCTCGACAGCTCAGCCGCCGCCTTCGGTCGGCAACGGCGCCGGCACGTTCAGAAGCCCGCCCGCCGCCACATAGGCGGCCAGCGCCTGGCCCTGGCTCAGCAGATGGCGTTCCATGGTGCGTTCGGCAGCCTGCGCGTCGCGGCGGCGGAAGCATTCCATCAGCTCGCGGTGTTCGGCCAGCGACTGCGCGGTGCGGCCGGGGGTCAGCAGCTGGCGGCCACGGTGCATCTTCAGGATGCGGTGCAGGTCGTGGGTGATGCGGATCAGCCACGGGTTGCCCGCGTAGTGCTGCACGGTTTCGTGGATCAGGTAGTTGTTGCGGTAGTACTCGGCGATGTTGCCCTCGGCCGCCGCCGCTTCCATTGCTGCATGCAGGTCTTCCAGCTGCTGCACGCCGGCATCGTCGATGTGCTTCACCGCCTCATGCGCGCAACGGCCTTCCAGCATCGCCATCACCGGGAACAGCTGGTTGAGGTCTTCCAGCGTCAACCGGGTGACGCGGCTGCCACGACCGGCATCGATCTGCACCAGGCCTTCGGCGGCCAGCAGCTTCAGCGCCTCGCGCAGCGGCGTGCGGCTGATGCCCAGTTCTTCGCACAGCGCGGGCTCGTCGATCCACTCTCCCGGCGGCAGTCGGTAATCGTAGATGCGCTCGCGCACGTGCTCGGCCACCTCTTCATACAGAGGCGCGCGCTTCTTCGGTGACCGCGGGGCAGGGGCAATGGCCATGCGCAGAGTGTAACGCCAGGTCGCGCCGGCCAGCGGCCGGCACGTCCCGATGGCGGTTACATCCAGCCTGGCACCACGAACACCAGCCAGGCCAGCAGCGGTCCGAGCGCAACCACCAGGCCGCTGTAGACCAGGAAGCGGCGGAAGAGGGTCTCGCGCTCTTCCTTCGCTGCCGAGGCCACCACCAGTGCGCCATTGGTCGAGAACGGGCTGACATCGACGATGGTGGATGACACCGCCAGCGCGCAGATCACGCCGGCGGCGCTGAGGTGGCCCTGCATCAGGAACGGCACCGCCAGTGGAATCGTCGCGCCCAGCACCGCTGCCGATGATGCAAATGCGGAAACGATTCCGCCGACGTAGCAGACCAGCAGCGCTCCGAGCAGCGGGATGCCGATGTCGGAGACACCGTTGCCGATGAAGTCCACCGCGCCGGCATGTTCCAGCACGCCGATATACGTCACCACGCCGCAGATCAGCAGCACGGTGGACCAGCTGATGCCATCGACCGCACCCTTCTGGCTCTGCGGGGACAACAATGCCAGTGCCACTGCCACGGTGATCGACACCAGGCCGACGTTGAGGTTGTAGATCAGTGCGGCCACGCCCAGGCCCAGCAGGCCGATCAGGGTGAACAACCGCTCGCGGGTCAGGCTCACCGCATCCAGTGCCGCCGGATCATTGCTGAGCGTGCCGCCGCCTGCTGCGACCAGCGCGCCATGGCCTTCGATCGCGAATTGCCGCGACGACGCCTGCGGGCCACCGGCCATCGCCAGCTCGGCATTGCCGAGCGTTCCTGCTGCGGTGATCGAGCCACGGCGCAGCAGCGCGATGCCACCGAAGGCGAAGAAGCAGATCGTCGCCATCATGAAGTTGAAGCCCAGGCTGGTCAGGAACACCGCCATCTCGGTGACTTCCAGCCCGGCCTTCTGCACCACTCCGTTGGTGATGCTGCCGTACACGCTGATCGGCGAGAAGCCGCCCGCTTGGGCACCATGGATGACCAGCAGGCCCATCATCAGCGGATTGATGTTGTACTGCTTGGCAAAGCGCAGCGCGACCGGGCCGATGATCGCGACCGCTGCCGGGCCCAGCGCACCGAACGCGGTGAGGACCGCGGTGATCACGAACATCACCCACGGAATGGCCACGATATGGCCGCGCACCGCTTTCACCGCCCAGTGCACCAGCAGGTCGATGGTGCCGTTCTTCTGCGCGATGGCGAACAGATAGGTGATGCCGACCAGGGTCAGGAACAGATCGCCGGGAAAGCCGGCCAGGACCTCCTTGCCCCCCATGTCGACCCACAGCCCGCCGATGATGAAGGCCAGCGCGAAGGCGACGGCTCCCATGTTGATCGGCATCGCGGTGGCGACGATGAACATGATCACCAGACCGATGATCGTTGCGATTTGTGGACTCATGCGCCCTCCCAGACACGTGACTCACGTACAGCGCGGATGGAGACCCGCCATCCCGGGGTAAGGCGACGTACGGCGTGTTGCGTGATACGTACTGCTCGAACCCGCTATTGCAGCCGCTCCAGCGCACTGCGGACCCAGCCCGCGGCGCCTTCAAGGCTCTGGAACTCTTCCACCGCGCGCACCTCGCAGCACGGATAGGCCGGCGCGACGATGCGCGCCAAGGCGTTGCCCGGGCCCAGCTGCAGGAACACCCGCGCGCCACGCTCGAAGGCCTGGCGCATCACCTGCGCCCATTCGATGGTCTGTGCCAGCTGCGCCGACAGCGTGTGCACGACGGCGGCGCGATCCCGCACAGGGCGCGCATCGATGCCGGCCAGCAGGGGCAGGCGCGGCGCCTGCACCTGCGCAGCGTCCAGTGCGGCGGCAAACGGTGCCACTGCGCTGGCCAGCAGCGGCGTGTGCGCGGGCACATGGACCGGCAACGGGCGGATTTCCGCGCCGCACGCCTGCGCGCCTGCCGCCAACGCGTGCAGCGACCGCCATGCACCGCCTACGATGAAGTGGTCGTGGCCATTGGCGATCGCGATGAAGGCGCCATGCGTATCGCACAAGCGCTGCGTGGCAATGCGGTCCAGTCCCAGGATTGCCTGGAGCCCGGCATCATCGGGGCTGGCGGAATCCATCAGGCGCGCGCGCTGCGCGGACAGGGCCAGGCAGGTGGCGGTATCGAAGCTGCCGGCGATGGCATGTGCGGCGAGCTCACCGATGCTGTAGCCCGCGATCACCGCCGGCGTTGGCAGCACCTCGCGCAGGCCCTGCCAGTGCGCCAGGCTGGCTGCGCACAGCAGGGGTTGCGCCTGCACATTGTCGAAGCGGTCGCCGGCTGCCGCGGCGGCGAATACATCGCGGCCCAGCAGTTCGCCCGTGGCATCGAGCACCGGCCGCGCGGCAGCAAGGCCGCGCACGCGATCGAACATCGCCGCATGTTGCGCGCCCTGTCCGGGGCAGAGCAGGGCAAGGCTCATGTGCCCTCCTGCTGCAACAGGAAGAGGCTGCAGGCAAGCAGGTCGGCGCTGCCACCGGGGCTCAGGTGACGCGCAACGAAGGCGTCGGCAATGTGCTGCAGGCGCGGCTGCCAATCGCGTGCGAAGGCACCACCCTCGGCCAGGAAGCGGTGGGCCAACTGCTGCGCCCAGCCCAGGCCTTCCGCACCACCGCGATGCAGCAGGTTGAGGTCGTCGGTGTGTGCGACCAGCTGCATCAGCGTGTGGCACATCGCGGCTTCGCGTGGCAGGCCACTGGCCAGCGCGTGGCGCAGGCTGGGCAGCGCCACCTCGCGCAACAGCGGGTAACCGGCGGCGGCCTGTTCGCGCACGCCTGGCACCTTGTGCAGGGCGCGCGCGCGCTGGCCGGGGCTGCCTGCATCCAGCGGTGCCCGTGCGAAATCCGCAGCCCAACGACGTACCTCCAGGCAGACCTGCTCACCGGTGGCGGCATGGCCCAGGCGGGAGCGGCAGGCCGCGGCGGCCGCCACCAGCAGGCCGAGGCTGAAGACCGCGCCACGATGGGTGTTGATGCCGGCGGTCGCGCGCAGCATCGCCGCTTCGGCGGCAATGCCACACCGGCGCAGCGCATCGAAGTCCGCCCCGGCTGCACCGAGGTGGGCCACGGCGGTGAAATAGTGGCGCAGCGCGAACAGGCTGCGCAGGAACGTGCCCGCATCCATGTCGTGATGGCTGCCGCGGTCGAACGGCGTGACCAGTCCCGGCTTCGGTGCCAAGGCCAGCTCCGCATGCAGGCTGGCGACGGCGATGCGCCCCAGGCGCGCGTAGTCCACGGCCGCTGCCGGCCGGACAATCGGTTGCGCGACGGCGTTCATGCGCTCACCCCGGCGGGGGCGAACACGGACTCGCGCAGTTCCAGCGCGGCGCCTTCCGGGCGCTTGACCAGTATCTCGCGGCTGCGTCCCGCGTACTCCCGCCAGTTCACGGCGGCGCCGTCGGCCAGGCACAGTTCGCCATCGACCCGGCGACCGTATCCGGTTTCCCATGTCTGCAGCTCTGCAGCCAGGGCATCGGCCTGCGCGGTGGTGTCGATCCGCCACAGCAGATCGATGTCCGAGCGCGCGTGCACATAATGCAGTCCAGTGAGGTACTGCCAGGCAAACGCTCCGAATACGCGTGCCGCTGCGATGTCCTGCAGCGCCTGCAGGGGGCGCTGCCAGTCTTGCACAAGGTCGCCTTCCAGCACCGTCTGAAGTGCCGGTGGCGGCGCGGTGCGCAGCACATCGTGTGCCGGCACGCGCAGGGCCAGGCGCAGTTTGCCCTCGGCGGGCGGCAGCGGTACGCCGAGGCGCAGGCGGGGGTCGGCATCGTCGACGGCACGCCGGGCGACGATGGCCGGCAGACCCTGCGCAAACCAGTCGGCCAGGCGCGGCTCATGCGCGGCGATGTCCGCCTGCCAGCCGGCGTGCGCTGACAACCAGACCAGCGTATGGCGGGGCAGCCGCTCAGGCATCGCCCTGGCTCACGGCTGCAGCCACGCGTGCGGCCAACATGCGACCGCCACGTTCGGCGCCGCGCACGGCACGGCAGTCGCCATCGGCGGGCGTACGCAGCGCCTGCAGCAGGCATGCGGCCAGGTCGCCGTTCCAGATCGAATCCACCGCGCCCATCGCCACGTAGTTCTCCACGCCCGGTGCGAACACCGGCGAGCTCTGGCTCAGCGCCTGCAGTTTCTCCAATGGCTGCTTGGTCACCCGGGCCATCGCGCGCAGGTCCATCACCCGCACCTGGGCATCGGGCAGGGCGTGGATGTGGTCGGCCATCAAGCCGAACGAGAGGAAGCCACCACTGACCGACTCACCGTAGACCAGCGTCACCAGCCGTGCGCCCCGTCGGCGTGCCAGATCCAGCGTCTGCGCCAGGTGCGCGAAGTAGCCGTTGATGCCGAGCAGTTCGTCACGGCGTGCCAGGCGCTGGCCGGCGGTGTCGACCAGCATCACGATCGGTTGCTGTGGATGCGCGGCGGTACTGGCCAGCACGGTGTCGGCCAGTGCCAGCGCGTGGTCCACGCCCACCTCGAGCTTGTCGGCGGTACCGATCACGGTCACCTCGCCGTCGTCGGTGGTGGCGGTACCGGTCAGTACCGAGTCCTCCACGGCAACGGCGTGGCCACGCGGGAACAGGGCATCGAGCAGGGCGTGCAGCGGAAGGCTCATGGCAGGCTCCGATCGGCGGTGGCGGCGAGGAAATCGTCGGTGTCCAGCAGCGGCAGGCGCTCGGGTTCGGTGATGCCCTGCAGCGACCAGATCTCAAGACCATCGCGGCACCCGCCCCAGGCCTGCACGCGCGCCTTCAGTGCGGCATGGCGAGCCTGCAGGGCATTCAATGCAGCCTCGGCATCGGTGCTGGCGGTGTCCGGTTGCAGCGCGTCGAATGCCGCCTGCGCAAAGGCCTCGATGGCATCGGGCACGAGCACCTGCGCCTGGTCGATCAGATAGCGGTGCTTGCCGCCGGTCACCCGCCAGACCAGCGCGCGGTCGCGGGAATCGAACTCTTCCACGCCGCGAACGGTTTCGATCACCTCCGGCCCGGACAGCGACAGCCGGCCCTCCTCGGACATGATCACCGTGCTGCAGCAGCGGGCCACGATGCCCATGCCACCGAATGCGCCGTTGCCGCTGCCGATCAGCGCCACCACGGGGACGCCCGCAGCGCGCGCATCCAGGGTGGCGCGCATGATCTCGGAAATGGCGATCAGCCCCGCATTGGCCTCGTGCAGGCGTACGCCGCCGGTATCGAGCAGCAGCAACACCCCGTCGGGCCGGGTCGCCGCTGCACGGCGCAGCAGGCCGGTCAGCTTGGCACCGTGCACTTCGCCCACGCCGCCGCCCATGAATTCACCCTGCTGCGCGGCCAGCAGCACGCGCTTGCCGCGCAGCGTGGCTTCGCCGACGACGATGCCGTCGTCGAACGCCGCGGGCTGATCGAGCTGCGCCAGGTGCGGACTCATCATCCGTTGCGCCGGGCCGAGGAACTCGCGGAACGAACCGGCGTCGGCCAGGCCGGCGATACGCTCGCGCGCGTCGGCTTCGTAGTAGCTGTGGCGCTGCTTCGGATTCATGGCGTGCTTCCGGCGAGCAGCGTTTCCACCGCCTGGTCCAGGCGCAGGCTGACCACCGCCGGCGTGGCGCCGGCATCGTTGATCGAGATGCGTACATCGCGCAGCGGATGGCGCTGTGCGAAATCACCGATCACCGCTTCCCAGACGCGGCCAAAGCCTTGCGCGGCGGTGATGATGCGCACCGTCATCGCGCCATCCAATGCCGCCGGTTCCAGCAGGATTTCCAGGTTGCCCGAGGCCAGTACGCCGACCAGCACCGCATCGCGCGGGAACTGCACCGGGGTGCGTCCTTCGAATCGATAGTCGAGGGTTTCCATGCTCAGCCCCTTACCAGTTGCGGAAGCGCTTGGGCGGGTCGTACAGGCCGCCGGACCAGCGCACCAGATCCTTCACCGAACGTGCCGCCAGCAGGTCACGGCTGGCATCGCGCACGGAGATGCCCAGGTCATCCGGGCGGCGGATGACGCCGCGGTCGCGCAGGTTCTCCACCATCGCGCGGTCGCGTCCCAGGCCCACGGCGGTATAGCCGGACACGCCGCGGATCGCCTGTTCGCGTTCTTCCGGGGTGCGGCACAGCAGCAGGTTGGCGATGCCTTCCTCGGTCAGCACATGGCTGACGTCGTCGCCGTAGATCATCACCGGCGGCAGCGGCATGTCCGCGCGTTCGGCCAGCTCCCATGCATCCAGCCGTTCGACGAAGGCCGGCGCCATGTGCTCGCGGAAGGTTTCCACCATCTGCACCACCAGCTTGCGCCCGCGCGGCATTTCGCCGGGGCGTGCGGCCTGCTGGCCGGCCTTGATCCAGGCATCGCTGGCATGGCGGCGGCCGCGCGCATCCGAGCCCATGTTCGGTGCGCCGCCGAAGCCGGCGATGCGGTCGCGGGTGGCGGTGGAGCTGTTGCCCTGCAGGTCGATCTGCAGGGTGGAGCCGATGAACATGTCACACGCATACAGGCCGGCGGTCTGCGAGAACGCGCGGTTGGAGCGCATCGAGCCATCGGCACCGGTGAAGAACACATCGCTGCGTGCGGCGATGTACTTCTCCATGCCCAGTTCGGAACCGAACGAATGCACCGACTTGACGAAGCCCGATTCGATCGCCGGAATCAGCGCCGGGTGCGGATTGAGCGCCCAGTGCTGGCAGATCTTTCCCTTCAGCCCGAGCGATTCGGCGTAGGTCGGCAGCAGCAGTTCGATGGCGGCCGTGTCGAAGCCGATGCCATGGTTGAGTCGGTTCACGCCGTACTCGGCGTAGATGCCCTTGATCGCCATCATCGCCATCAGCACCTGGATCTCGGAGATCTGCGCCGGGTCGCGGGTGAACAGCGGTTCGATATGGTTCGGCTTCGGCGCCTGCACCACGAAGTTGACCCAGTCCGCAGGAATATCGACGCGGGGGAGGGTGTCGACGATCTCGTTGACCTGGGCGATGACGATGCCGCCACCAAACGCCGTGGCCTCGACGATCACCGGGGTGTCTTCGGTATTCGGCCCGGTGTACAGGTTGCCGTGCCGATCTGCGGCCTGTGCTGCGACCAGGGCCACGCGCGGGGTCAGGTCGATGAAGTAGCGGCCGAACAGCTCCAGGTAGGTGTGGATGGCACCGATCTGGATGCGGCCCTCGGCCACCAGGTTGGCCAGGCGCACTGATTGCGGGCCGGAGAACGAGAAGTCCAGTTTCGAGGCGATGCCGCGCTCGAACACGTCCAGGTGCGAGGGCAGCGACAGCACCGACTGCACCATGTGCAGGTCATGCACGCGGGCGGGGTCGAGGTCGGCCAGGGCCTGGGCGAGGAAATCGGCCTGCTTCTGATTGTTGCCCTCCAGGCAGACCTTGTCGCCGGGTTCCAGCAGCGCATGCAGCAGTTCGCCGACGTCGCTGGCAGCCACCTCGCGGCCCCGGGCCCACGGCGCGGCCCGCTGCAGGCGGGCCTGGCGGCTGCGTTCCAACGTATCCCAGCTCGGGTTCATCGACCGGCTTCCGATTGGCGTTGAAATAATTACGGCATAATTATGATGGCCGTGCAACCCGCGCTGCAGCAAATGAAAGGGCCCGCGCGGAGGCGGGCCCATTCAGATTGAAATGGAGGATGACCCGCATCGATCGGGGTAGTGCCGGCCGCTGGCCGGCCCCGCGTGATCGATGCATCGCTTGGAGCCGGCCAGCGGCCGGCACTACCGTTTCAGGTCGCTCAGAACTTCCAGCGCAGGCTGGCCGACACGAAGCGCGGCTCGCCGAAGTTGTTGTAGTCCAGGTTGGCCCAGTAGGTCTTGTCCAGCGCGTTGCGCACGCTCAGGGTCGCGGTCCAGTTGTCGCTGATGCGGTAGTTGGCGTTGAACTGCACCAGTGAGTAGGCCGGCTGGTTCACCGTCACCGTGCCTCCCAGCGGGTAGGCGATGTTGTAGCCCTGCACCTTGCTCTGCCACTGCACGCCACCGCCGATGCTCAGGCGCTTGAGTGCGCCGCGCAGCTGCAGCTGGGTGTTGAGCTGCAGCAGGTCCTCGGGCGGATTGGCGTACAGCAGGTCGGTGGCGGCGCGGGTCACCTTGACGTGGGTGTAGCCGGCATTGACCGTCCAGCCCGGCAGGATCTCGCCGTTGACGTCCATCTCCCAGCCGCGCGCCTTGGTGCCGTTGATGCCGATGTAGGCCGAGCTGCCATCACTCAGCGTGCCTTCCGGCACGCTCATGTCGCGCACCGCGTAGTTGTCCTGCTTGGCTTCGAACACCGCCGCATTGGCCGTCAGGCGGCCATTGAACCACTGCGTCTTGATGCCCGCTTCCAGGTTCGAGCCCTGTACCGGCGCCAGCAGGTTCTCGTTGCGGTCCTTGTAGTTCTGCGGATTGAAGATCTCGGTGTAGCTGGCATAGGCCGACACGTTCGGCGTGATCTCGTAGACCAGGCCCACGTACGGGGTGACTTCATCGCTCACCTTGTAGGCACCGCTGGTGCCGGTGTAGACGCCTGCGGCGTTGTACGAGCGGCTGAGCGTTTCCCAGCGGCTCAGGCGTGCACCTGCAATCAGCGACAGCGGATCGGCCAGGCGCAGGCGGGTGGCCAGGTAGACGCCGCTCTGCGTGGTCTTGGCCACGCGGCGTGCACCGGTACGGGTGTAGGTCACCTCGGAGATGTCGCCGTTCCAGTTGAACACGTTGGGGATGTAGTAGCAGCGCTCACGCCCGCAGGTTGCCCAGTCGCCCGGGAAGTTCAGTGCCAGGGTGTTGGTGGTGCCTTCCAGGTCCGACCACTGCGCGCCGACGGTGAGGTCGTGGTCGCGGCCGAACAGCGGGAAGCTGCCGGTCAGGTAGGCATCGACATTGCGGCGGGTGTCCTTCGAATCACCGGCAGCGGCACGCAGGTAGATGCCCGAGCCGGTCACCGGGTCCGGGTTGCCGGTGCCGTACAGGCGCACGTTCTGCACGTTGCCGCGGGTGTAGGCGGTGTTGATCTTGAGCAGCCAGTTGTCGCCGAAACGCTGTTCCAGGTTGGCGAAGGCGGTGCTGCTCTCGCGCTTCCAGTAGCTCCACTTCGGCGACAGGTTGGTCGAGCGCGCCAGATGGGCGAAGTTGCCCTGGTTGTCGAAGAACGCCACGGTGCCCCAAGTCGAACCGGTCGGGTTGTTGTCCTGGGTCTGGTAGCCGACGGTGACCGTGGTGCTGTCGGTGACATCGCCTTCCAGCACCGCCATGCCGGCCATCTTGTTTTCCTTGTAGCGGTCGTAATACAGCCCGCGGTCGGTGTAGGCGGCGACCACGCGGCTGCGGAAGCGGCCGTCATCGGTCAGTGGCGCGGTTACATCGGCCTCCATGCGGCGGTAGTCCCAGCTGCCGGCGCTGACCGCGAACGACGCGTCGAATTCCTTGCCCGGGCGCTTGCGCAGCAGGTTGACCGTGGCCGACGGCACGCCGGCGCCGCTGAGCAGGCCGTTGGCACCTCGGATCACTTCGATGCGGTCGTAGAAGGCGGTGTCGTACTCCTGGTTGGTGGAGCCGCTGTAGGTGGGAATGCCATCGACCTGGAAGTCGGTGATGGCAAAGCCACGCGCGTAGTACAGCGGGCGCTGCGTGTCATAGAAGGACACGCTGACGCCGGTGACGTTGCGCATCACATCGTTGATGCTGAACAGTGATTCGTCCTGCAGGCGCTGCAGGCTGATCGCGGTGGCCGACTGCGGGGTTTCCTGCAGGGTGATCGGCAGGCGCGTGGTACTGGCCGGCGGCGCCGACTGCTCGGCACGCACGCTGACCCGGTCCAGGGTCTTGGCGTCGGCCGCGCCATCGGCGGCAGCGAACGCGCTGGGCGTGGCCAGCAGGGCCAGCGACGAAAGCAGGGCGGCCGGCAGCAGCGCGCGGCGGGGCAGGCGGGTACGGAAGGTCAGGGACATGGTGGGCTCGAAACGTGGAGGCGGGGAGGGCGGCAACAGTCGTCCAGCACCCGGGCGGCGGCTTCGGGCACGGTCAGGTCCATCTGGGGAGATGGCGCGGTCACTGCGCAGGATGCAAATGTAAATAATTCTTAACAACATTACAATTCGCGTCATTGTGCAGGGGCTTCCCGGCGCAGAGCAGTGGCGGCCGGGGGCGGATCCCGTTGCCGCAGGCAATGGGCTCTGACCCCATCATCGGCGCCCAGGCGCAGGTCAGAGCCCTCCAGTGCGGGTAGGGATCCGACCCATCTCGCACAAAAACAAACGGCCACCCGAAGGTGGCCGTCCGTCTGCATCGAAAGGAACGCGCGGGCTTACAGCGCCTGCAGTTCCTCGTTGGCATTGCGCTTTTCCTTGGCCGGTGCCGGAACCGCTGCAGGCACTACCGCCGGGGCAGGAGCCGCCGCATTGGCGTCCACCGGCACCTCCAGGTACGGCAGGTGCAGGGTCTGGCTGGTCAGCGTGCGGATCTCGTTCACCAGCGCGGCGCTGTCGTTGAGCTTGCGCCCGTACGACGGCACGATCTCGCGCAGGCGGGTTTCCCAGCCGGCCTTCATCTGGTCCGGGAAGGCCTTGGCCATCAGGTCCAGCATGATCGGCGGCGAGGTCGACGCACCCGGCGACGCGCCGAGCAGGGCGGCGATGGTGTGGTCCTTGTCGGTCACGATCTCGGTACCGAACTGCAGCACCGGGCCCTTCAGCGGATCACGCTTGATGATCTGCACGCGCTGGCCGGCGGTGACCAGCTTCCAGTCGCCCGGCTTGGCATTGGGGAAGTACTTGACCAGTTCGGCCTGGCGGTCGGCATCGTTCAGGCGTGCCTGGCCCATCAGGTACTGCACCAGGTCCAGGTTGTCCTTGCCCACTTCCAGCATCGGGCCAACGTTGTTGTGGGTGACCGACGAGTACAGGTCCCACCACGAGCCGTGCTTGAGGAACTTGGTGCTGTACAGCGCGAACGGCCCGAACAGGACCACCGGCTTGCCGTCCAGCTTGCGCGCATCCAGGTGCGGCACCGACATCGGCGGGGAACCGGTCTCAGCCATGCCGTAGGCCTTCACGCCATGGCGCGAGGTCACGTCCTGGCCCTGGAAGGCGAGGAACTGGCCACCGACCGGGAAACCGGCGTAGTCCTTCGATTCCGGAATGCCCGACATCTGCAGCAGCTTCAGCGCGGCGCCACCGGCACCGATGAACACGAAGCGGCTGTGGGTGGTGGTCTCGGTGCCGGCCTTGAGGTCCTTCACCGTCACGTTCCAGCTCTTGTCGGCGTTCTGCCGCAGCGCGCTCACTTCGTGGTTCAGGTGCAGGCTGAAGTTCGGGCTGCGCTGCAGGCCGGTGGTCAGCTGGCGGGTGATCACACCGAAGTTGACGTCGGTACCGAGCGGCATCCAGGTCGCGGCGACCTTCTGCTTCGGATCACGGCCCTCCATCAGCAGCGGTGCCCACTGCTTGATCTGTGCCGGATCCTCGGAGTACTGCATGCCGTAGAACAGCGGGTTCTTCACCAGGGCCTGCTGGCGCTTGTGCAGGTAGGCGATGTTGTCATCGCCCCAGACGAAGCTCATGTGCGGGGTCGGGTTGATGAAGTCGCTGGGCTGGCTCAGCCGGCCTTCCTTCACCTGGTGCGACCAGAACTGGCGCGAGACCTCGAACGATTCGGCGATGCCGACCGCGCGCTTGGTCTCGATGCTGCCGTCGGGTAGTTCCGGGGTGTAGTTCAGTTCGGCGAACGCCGAATGGCCGGTGCCGGCGTTGTTCCAGCCGTCGGAGCTTTCGCCGGCGACGCCGTCGAGGCGTTCGTAGACCTGGATGTTCCAGTCCGGCTGCAGTTCCTGCAGGTAGGTGGCCAGGGTGATGCTCATGATGCCGGCGCCGACCAGCACAACATCGACGGGCTTGTCGTTGCTGGCGGCGGGCACCGAACGCTGGGTCAGCGGCCAGTACAGGAACAGCGCGGCGGCCAGCAACAGCAGCACGAGCAGGGCGAGCAGGGCCTTGCCAAATTTCTTCATGGGGGCGGGATCGTTGGCGGAGGGGAGGAGTTCAGGATGCGCATGGGGCAGGGAAAGGGCGTGAAGAAACAACGCCTTGCAGCATCCATCCGCGATTCTAACCGGATCCGGTCCGTTTTTGATGCAACGCAGCATCCGACGTTTCGCGGCACCGTCACGCGAAGCGCCGGGCCACGCCCGGCTCAGACCAGCTCGAGGATCTCGTCACCGGCCTCATCGATCTCGCCGGTCGGACGCCAGCCCAGGCGGCGGTAGAAGCCGTGCGAGCGCGAACGCGGGTCGGCCGAGCAGGCAAGGAACAGGCGCCGGTGGCCGGCATCGCGGGTCAGGCTGACCACTTCCTGCAGCAGCTGGCGGCCGATGCCGCGGCCCTCGTACTCCGGCAGCAGCGCCAGCACCAGCACCTCGCCGCTGTCGTGGTCGGCGAAGCAGTAGCCGACCATGCGCTCACCCTCCCAGGCGACGCGGCCGATCGAATCGCCGTGGGCGATGCCGGCCGCCCAGCTGTCCACGGTGATGCCCAGTTCCGCCAGCTGCGCCGCATTGAAGGCATTCTCGCGGGTGCGCCCGCGCAGATCGATGCAGGCGGCGGCATCGTCGGGGCGGGCGTCGCGCAGGTACACGGGCATGCCGGACATCCTTGTAATGGTCGGCCCGCCAGTATCCGCATCGCGCATGGACCCGGTGTGTAGGCTCGATGGAGATCGGATGGAGCCCCGAAAAAGGGGACGGAGGGGATTAAGCCGTATTTGCCTTGGATGTCGTATTGGCCTTGAACGACTTAATCCCCTCCGTCCCCTTTCTGCGCCATGGGTCAGCGCTTGCGCCGGATCAGTGCCGAGGAAGCATCCAGCACCGCGCGGGTCAGCAGGGCCATGGTCTGCACGTCGCCCTTCCAGTGCTGCCAGTACAGCGGCACGTCTTCCCACGCGCGCTGCCGCACGTAGACCAGGCGGCCGGCGTCCAGGTGCCGCTTGACCAGCGGCAATGGGTTCATGGTCCAGCCCATGCCGCCCAGGTTGGCCTGCACGAAGGCGCGGGTGGAGGGAATCCACCAGGTCGGCGCGGTGCTGGGCAGGTCGTCGCCGGCCATGCGCCGGGCAAAGCGCGACTGCATTTCGTCCTTGCGGTTGAACACCAGCACCGGGGCCTGCGCCAGCGCCTGCGCGGTCACGCCCTTGGCGAAATGGCGTTCGCGGAATTCGGGGGTACAGGTCGCCGCGTAACGGATGCTGCCCAGCGCGTGGATCTGGCAGCCCTGCACCGGCTCGTCCAGCGTGGTCACCGCACCCAGCACCGTGCCCTGGCGCAGTAGCTCCACGGTGTGGTCCTGGTCCTCCACGCGCAGGTCCAGGGTGGTGCCGGTGCCCTGCGCGAACTGCGCGGCGGCCTGCGGGAACCAGGTTTCCAGGCTGTCGTGGTTCACCGCCACCGGGATGCTGGCCTGGGGCAGGTCTTCGTCAGCCAGGCCCATCCGGTGCAGCGCGTCGTGTTCGAGCAGGGCGGTCTGCTCGGCCAGCTGCACCAGCAGCTGGCCCTCGGCGGTGGCGGTGGCCGGGGTGCCGCGCTTGACCAGCAGGCGCCCGATCCGGTCCTCCAGCGCCTTGACCCGCTGCGAGATGGCCGAGGGCGTGACATTCAGCGAGTGTGCGGCGCGGTCGAAGCTGCCTTCGCGGATCACTGCGGCCAGGGCGCGCAGCTGGGCATGGTCGATACGCATCGAATTAAGTTCCGCTAATGTTGGTTTAGGAAGTTTAGCTCGTCTTTTTCATGTTGCGGCGCGACAATGGCGCTCGTTCCGGTGCTGTCCGCCTTCGCGAGGCACCGTCCCCCCAGCAATACAAGGCAGTGAATCCCATGTTCTCGGTCATCTCCGCCAGCACCGGCCTCGGTGCCTGGTTCTCTGGTGCAGCCACCGGCATCGGCCTGTTCGCCGTGGTCGGGGCCCAGAGCGCCTTCATTCTGCGCCAGGGCATCCTGCGCAAGCACATCGTGCCGGTGGTCGCCACCTGCGCGGCCATCGATGCCATCTTCATCTTCGCCAGCGTGGCCGGCCTGCGCACGCTTACCTCGGCGCTGCCGTGGCTGACCACCGCCGTGCTGTGGACCGGTGTCGCGTTCCTGGCCTGGTATGCGATGAAGTCGGCACGCCGTGCGATCGCCGGCGGCGGTGGCATGGGCGAGGCTGACAGCGACGACGGCAGCCGCCGCGCGGTGCTGATGGCCGCGGTCGGCTTCTCGCTGATCAATCCGCACTTCTGGCTGGACATGATGGTGATCGGCTCCATCGCCGAGAACTTCGGCAACGCCCGCATGGCCTTCGCTGCTGGCGTGGTCACTGCCAGCTGCCTGTGGCTGACCGCGCAGGGCCTCGGCGCGCGCCTGCTGGCGCCGCTGTTCACCAAGCCCAGCACCTGGCGCGTGCTCGACGGCACCATCGCCGTGATCCTCAGCATCCTGGCCCTCATGTTGGCGGTGCGCGGGGTCCACTGACCCGGCGCACGCCCCCCGAACCCACGTCCTGACTCTCTCTCCAAGGTAGTGGCAACGACGGCACCGGCAACGGTGCCGTCGTCTTTTCCGGCTCTGGCGGGAAACGCACGGCACTGCCTAGAATCGGCCACCAGGACAAGGTGTCCACAGGAGCAGGGGAAGGATGCACAAGACGATTCTGGCGGCCGCACTGGCCGTCATCGGGGGCGTTGCCGCAGGCAGCGTGGGGGCGGTGGACCTGACGCAGTACCTGCGTCGCGAGACCTTCACCGACATCAAGATTTCGCCGGGGGGCGAGTACGTGGCGGCAACGGTGCCTAAGGAAGACAGCACCGCGATCGCGATCCTGCGCTTGAAGGACAAGCAGCTGGTAGGTAGTTTCTGGCCACCCAGCCGCAACCACGCGCAGGAATTCGACTGGGTCAGCAATGAGCGCCTGCTGATCGGCCTGGCCGAGAAGTGGGGGGCGCTCGACCAGCCCAATCCCACCGGCGAACTCTATGCCATCGATGCCAACGGCAACCGTGGCGAACTGCTGGTCGGCTACCGCGTCGAAAGCAAGGGCCCGGGCACCCGCATCCAGCCGAAGAAGGTCGAGGCGGTCGCCGCCTTCCTGGCCGACGATCTGCCGGGCGACGAGCGCAACGTGCTGGTCACGGTGTGGCCGCTGGCCGAGGATCCGTTCACCCGCGTCGATCGCATGGATGTGACCAGTGGTCGTCGCTCGCGCGTGGCGTCCTCACCGGTACGGCGCGGCGAGTTCACCACCGACGGCGCGGGCGAGGTCCGCTTCGTGCACGGCTCGGGCAGCGACAACATCAACAAGCTGTATTTCCGCGAACGCAGCGGCGACAGCTGGAAGCTGATCAACGACGAGGCGGTCAGCAAGCGCATCGAAACCGCCCTCGGCTTCTCGGCCGACGACAGCCTTGCCTATCTCAACGTCGAGCAGACCCAGGGGCCGGATGCGATCGTCAGCTGGAATCCGCAGACCGGCGAACGCGCCACCCTGCTGCGTGACGAGGTGGTCAACCCGTACCGCATCATCCATCGGCCCGGCACCCATGTGCCGGTCGGCGCTCTGTATCTGGGCGATAAGCCACGGACCCGCTTCTTCGACGAGAAGTCGCCGGAGGCACGCCTGTATCGCAGTCTGGAAGCCGCCTTCGGCGGAGCGGTCTACATCACCTCCAGCACCCGCGATGGCCGTGTCGTGCTGGTGGAAACCTGGTCGGGCACCAATCCCGGCGATTTCTACGTGTACGACACGGTGGCGCGCAAGGCTGACCACCTGATCAGCCGCAGCGACTGGATCGACGTGGACCGCAGCGCCAGCGTGAAGCCGATTGCACTGAAGGCCCGCGACGGGCTGCCGCTGCATGGCTTCCTGACCCTGCCGGCCGGCAGCGACGGGCGCAACCTGCCGATGGTGGTAATGCCGCATGGTGGCCCGTTCGACATCTTCGATTCCGGCCAGTACGACCGCGAAACGCAGATGCTGGCTGCCGCCGGTTATGCCGTGCTGCAGGTCAACTTCCGCGGTTCGGGCAACTACGGCCGGGCCCACACCCAGGCCGGCGCGCAGCAGTGGGGCGCGGCGATGCAGGACGACGTCACCGATGCCACCCGCTGGGCGATCAGCGAGGGCATCGCCGACGGCCGTCGCATCTGCATCTACGGCGCCAGCTACGGGGCCTACTCGGCGATGATGGGGGCCGCCCGCGAACCCGGGTTGTACCAGTGCGCGGCCGGTTATGTCGGCGTCTACGACCTGCCGATGATGTATACCCGTGGCGACATCCAGGACCGCGGTTCAGGCGTGACCTACCTGCGCGAATGGTTGGGGGATCCGGCCAAGCTGGGCGCGGTGTCGCCGGTGAACCTGGCCGAGCGGATCAAGGTGCCGGTGTTCCTCGCGGCCGGTGGCGAAGACAAGCGCGCGCCGATCCAGCACACCGAGCGCATGGAAGCGGCGCTCAAGCGTGCCGGCACGCCGGTGGAGAGCCTGTACTACAAGACCGAAGGCCACGGCTTCTACACTGAGGCCCATCGCAGCGAGTACTACGACAAGCTGCTGGCGTTCCTGGCGCGCAGCCTGGGTGGCAAGACCGCCACGATTGCGCCTGCGGCCGGCAAGGACAAGGCGCCCTGAGCCGAAGGGCGGCGGATGATCCTTCCGCCGCCCTGGTTTTCCGCAGGCGCGGGGCTTACTTCACCCCGTGCATCATCTTCTTCAGCAGCGGCGCGGCGATGAAGGCGGCCAGCGCGCAGCCCAGGCCGATCCACATCAGCAGCCAGAACAGGTGCGCATAGGCGCCGGCCGCAGCCACCATGTCCAGCGATTCGCCTTCCGGCACCTCGATCGCGGCCAGCTTGCCGAACAGCGCGGCCAGCGTTTCCGAGAATGCGGTGGCCAGGAACCAGGTGCCCATCATCAGGCTCATCACCCGCGGCACGGCCAGCTGGGTCACCGCCGACAGGCCGACCGGCGACAGGCACATCTCACCGCTGGCCAGCAGGAAGTAGGCCAGCACCAGCCACCACACGCTGGCCATCTCGCCGGTGGCGCCGACCTGCTGCGCCGCCAGCGCCAGCGGCACGAACGACAGCGCGCCGATCACCAGGCCCCAGGCCGACTTCACCGGCTTGCCCGGCTCCCAGCCGCGGCGGTCCATCCACGTCCACAGTGCGGCGAAGGCCGGCGCCAGCAGCACCAGGAACAGGCCGCCGAGGTAGGTCAGCGAACCGGCGGTCTGCGGAATCACCAGGCAGTCGCGCACCAGCAGCACGAGCATCAGCACGACGATGGCGGCGAAGAACGTGCGCGGTGCGGCCGAACCCGGACGCCGTTCGGACAGGCGCGCGCTGACCACGAAGCCCAGCGGTGCCAGCAGCAGCGAGATGATCGACCACGGCAGCGGCGTACCGCCGGTGATCACCAGCGCAGGCACGATGTCCTTGGTCAGCAGGCGGTCGGTGAAGGTCACCCACGAGCCGTACGACTGCTCGTACATCGTGAAGAACACCAGCGCCATGAAGATCAGCACCATCAGCGCGATCATCTGCTGGCGCTGCACCGGCGTGCACTTGCTGCCGGTGAACCAGGCGAACCAGACCAGCACGCCGCCCAGCACCACCAGCATCAGCATCAGCGCCAGGCTGATTTCACCGCCCAGCGCGAATGCGCCGTTGCCGGCGGCCCACATCAGCCACGCCACCGGCAACACGCCGAGCACCGCGCACAGATAGATGAGCCATTCGCGCGGCAGGCCCAGCACCTTCTGCTTCAGCGCGGCCGGCTGCGGCGGTTCGGCATGGCCCTGCAGGTACTTCTGGCCCCACAGGAACATCGCCAGGCCGGCCAGCATGCCGATGCCGGCTGCACCGAAACCGTACTTCCAGCCGTAGGCCTCGCCGAGGAAGCCACACACCAGCGACGAGAACAGCGCGCCAAGGTTGATGCCGGCGTAGAACAGCGAGAAGCCAGAATCACGTCGCGGGTCATCCTTGGCGTACAGCTTGCCGACGATGGTGGAGATGTTCGGCTTCAGGAAGCCCACGCCCATGATGATCAGGGCCAGCGACAGGTAGGTCACCGCCAGCGCCGAGGTGTCGCGCACCACTTCGCCGTTCACCCGGTACGCCGCGTGGCCTTCGAAGGCCATGCCAAGGTGGCCGAGTACCAGCAGGATGCCGCCGAACAGCACCGCCCGGCGCATGCCCAGCCAGCGGTCGGCCAGCATGCCGCCGAACACCGGGATGCAGTACACCAGGCCGCCGTAGGCGCCAAGCAGGTCCAGGCCGGCCTTGTCGCCGAACAGGTGGTACTTGGTCAGGTACAGCAGCAGCAGCGCCTTCATGCCGTAGAAGGAGAAGCGCTCCCACATTTCGGTGAAGAAGCAGACATAGACGCCCTTGGGGTGGCCCAGGAAGTCGTCGGAAGCGGTAGCGGCAACGGTCATCGACGGCGGGGACAGCGGAAAGGGCGCGATTATAGAAGGGCAGGGGCCGCATCACGGCGCTTATGACAAATACGACTTAATCCCCTCCGTCCCCTTTTTGCGGCAGGCGCTGCGCGGCTTTGCGGGATCGGCCGGTTGGCCTTGCTGCACCGGTCGGGCGGCCGGGTGGGCCAGGGCTGGCGGTGACCATGCGCACTGGACTTGCCGCCCCCTGAACGCTAGCGTGCAGGGGATTTTTTGCCAGCAGGGGCTTCCATGAACCACGACGCTGCGCCCAAGCAGCTCACCTTCCGCGCAGTGGCCCTGGCCATCGTGCTGGCGGTGGTGCTGTCGGCCGCAAACGCCTACCTCGGTCTGTTCGCAGGCCTGACCATCGCCACCGCCATTCCCGCTGCGGTGATTTCCATGGGCGTGCTGCGCCTGCTGGGCGGTGGCTCCATCCTTGAAAACAACATCGTGCAGACCGGCGCCTCGGCCGGTTCGTCGATCGCCGCCGGTGTGATCTTCACCATCCCCGCGCTGGTGATCATGGGCTACTGGCCGGACTTCAAGTACTGGTGGGTGCTGGGCATCGCCGGCCTCGGCGGCCTGCTGGGCGTGCTGTTCTCGGTGCCGCTGCGCCGTTCGATGATCGTCGAAGACCCGCTGCCGTTCCCGGAAGGCAAGGCAGCGGCGGAAGTGCTCAAGGCCGGTGAGAACCCGGGCCCGGGCCTGAAGATCCTCGCCATTTCGGCGGTGATCGGTGCCTTCGTGAAGCTGGCCGCGGAAAGCGGCATGCGCCTGATTCCCGATGCCTGGGCCACCTCGGCCTACGTCGGCAGCTCCAAGGTCACCGCCTTCATCGGCACCAACCTGTCGCCGGCACTGCTGGGCGTGGGCTACATCGTCGGCCTCAACGTCGGCATCGTGGTGGTGTCCGGCTCGATCCTGACCTGGCACATCGCCATTCCGATCTACCAGGCGTTCTTCATGAACACCGATCCGGCACTGGCCGCGTCGGTGGCCGCTGCTTCCTCGACCGAGGCCGCGTTCGCCATCTGGGGCGCGAAGATGCGCTACCTGGGCGTCGGCGCAATGCTGATCGGCGGCATCTGGACCCTGATCTCGCTGCGCAAGTCGCTGCTCAACGGCGTCAAGAGCGGCTTTGCCGCCGCCCGCAAGAGCGGTGGCCCGGTGCTGGCGCACACCGAGCGCGACCTGCCGATGAAGTGGATGCTGGTCGCCCTGGTGGTGTTCGTGCTGCCGCTGCTGGCCCTGTACCAGGCCATCGTCGGCCAGTGGCACGTGTCGATCCCGATGACCCTCATCATGATCGTCGCCGGCTTCCTGTTCGTTTCGGTCTCGGCCTACCTGGCCGGCCTGATCGGTTCGTCCAACAACCCGGTCTCGGGCATCACCATCTCCACCATCCTGTTCGCCTCGGCCGTGCTGGTCGTGCTGCTGGGCAAGGATGGCCTGCAGCCGGTCGGCGCCTTCGGTGCGCCGCTGGGCGCGGTGGCCGCGATCATGATCGGTGCGGTGGTGTGCTGTGCGGCAGCGGTCGGCGGTGACAACCTGCAGGACCTCAAGGCCGGTTACATCGTCGGTGCCACCCCGTGGAAGCAGCAGCTGATGCTGGGCATCGGTGCGTTCTCCTGCGCGCTGATCATGGCGCCGGTGCTGAACCTGCTGGCCACCGCCTACGGCATCGGCGTGAAGTCCGAGCTGCACCCGAACGCGCTGGCTGCTCCGCAGGCCAACCTGATGGCCTCCGTGGCCAAGGGCCTGTTCGGTGGCGAGCTGCCGTGGACCTTCATCGGGATCGGTGCCGTGGTGGGCGCCGCCATCATCGCCTTCGACAGCTGGCTGAAGTCGCGCAACGCCCGCTTCCGCGTGCCGGTGCTGGCCGCCGCCATCGGCATCTACCTGCCGCTGGAACTGATGGTGCCGATCTTCCTCGGCGGCCTGATCGCCTACCTGGTCGAGCGCTTCCACAAGGTGCGTGCCGACGACGAAGAAGGCCGCGACCGCGTGCACAAGCCGGGTGTGCTGTTTGCTGCCGGCCTGATCACCGGCGAGGCACTGATGGGCATCGCCATCGCGATTCCGATCGTGGTCAGCAGCCGCGCCGACGTGCTGGCCGTGCCGTTCCACCTGCCGGGCGCACAGTGGATCGGCCTGGCCGTGCTGTTCGTGGTCGGCTGGCTGATCTACCGCACCGGCAAGCGCGCCGTGGCGTGATGCACGGGGTCGGATCCCTTCCCGCAGGGAAGGGCTCTGACCCGGTAGTGCCGGCCGC
Organism: Stenotrophomonas sp. 109824_Sma; assembly: GCF_056480025.1. Classification (NCBI taxonomy): domain Bacteria; kingdom Pseudomonadati; phylum Pseudomonadota; class Gammaproteobacteria; order Lysobacterales; family Lysobacteraceae; genus Stenotrophomonas; species Stenotrophomonas sp. 109824_Sma. The sequence continues at coordinate 1,240,328 of NZ_CM151078.1, forward strand.
TGACCGGCAACCAGACAGATTGCCGGCCAGCGGCCGGCACTACCGCAAACCGCGCTACGGCGCGGTTTGCCTTTTCTGGCGAAGGCATCGACCCGTCCCCGGCCATGACCGATGGCCTTGGCAGCCCCGGCCGCACGGGCCTACCATCGGTTTTTTGCCGTCCTGCGGAGACCCCGATGAAACTGCGTCATGCCCTGCTGCCACTGAGCCTGCTGGCCGCCCTGCCCAGCGTCGCCGCTGCCCGTGGCCTGGAAGTCCGCGACATGGTGGCCATGGACCGCGTCTCCGCGCCGGTACTGACCGCCGATGGCGGCACCGTGGTGTTCGCCAAGCGCAGCGTGGACGCCAACCTGAAGGCCTCCACCGCGCTGTTCGCGCGCAACCTGCGCACGCGTGACGCGGCCCCGCCGAAGCAGATCACCCCGGCTGGCTGGAGCGTCAATTCCGCGTCGCTGTCGGCCGACGGCCAGACCGTGTATTTCCTCAGTGCCAAGAACGGCAGCCAGCAGCTGTACGCGCAGCCGATCAACGGCGGCACCCCGCGCCAGCTGACCGACTTCCCGGTGGACGTGGACAGCTACCACGTGTCGCCGCAGGACGACCGCGTGCTGTTCAGCGCCGGCGTGTTCCAGGCCTGCGCCTCGGACCTGGCCTGCACCGAGAAGAAGCTCAAGGACGTGGCCGGCGCCAAGGCCAGCGGCAAGGTCTTCGATTCGCTGTTCGTGCGCCACTGGGATACCTGGAACGACGGCCGCCGCAACACCCTGTTCGTGGCGCCGCTGCCGGCGGCCAAGGCCGGTGCGGTCAAGGGCGCGTCGGCGCTGAGCGCGACCATCGACGGTGATGCGCCGTCCAAGCCGTTCGGTGGCAATGATGATTTCGCGTGGTCGCCGGATGGCGCCAGCGTGGTGGCCAGCATCCGCGTTGCCGGCAAGCAGGAGCCGTGGTCGACCAACTTCGACCTGTACCGCTTCGACGCCGCCGGCAAGCAGGCGCCGGTCAACCTGACCGCTGCCAACCCGGCCTGGGATGCCGGCCCGGTGTTCAGCGCCGACGGCAAGACCCTGTTCTACCGTGCGATGAAGCGCCCGGGCTTCGAGGCTGACCGCTTCGGCCTGATGGCGATGGACCTGGCCAGCGGCAAGACCCGCGAGATCGCCCCGCAGTGGGATCGTTCGGCCGGTGGCATCACCCTGTCCGCGGATGGTGCCAGCATCTACACCACTGCCGATGACCTCGGCGAACACCCGCTGTTCCAGATCGACGTGGCCAGCGGCAAGGCCACCAAGCTGATCGGCGACGGCAGCGTGACCGCGGTCGACGTGGCCGGCAACAGCGTGGCGATCACCCGCAACAGCCTGAAGAGCAACGACCAGGTGCTGGTCGGCCTGCTGCCGGCCGCGGGTGAAGCCATCGGCGAACTGCGCGCGCTGACCCCGGCTGCCGGCGAGGTGCTCAAGGATGTCAGCTTCGGCGACTACGAGCAGTTCGAGTTCAAGGGCTGGAACAACGACACCGTGCATGGCTATGTGGTCAAGCCGCACAACTACCAGGAAGGCAAGTCGTACCCGGTTGCGTTCCTGATCCATGGCGGCCCGCAGGGCAGCTTCGGCAATGGCTGGAGCTACCGCTGGAACCCGCAGACCTATGCGGGCCAGGGCTACGCCGTGGTGATGATCGACTTCCACGGTTCCACCGGCTATGGCCAGGCCTTCACCGATGCGATCAGCCAGCACTGGGGCGACCGTCCGCTGGAAGACCTGCAGAAGGGCTGGGACGCCGCGCTGAAGAAGTATTCCTTCCTCAACGGTGACAAGGCCTGTGCGCTGGGTGCCAGCTACGGCGGCTTCATGGTCAACTGGATTGCCGGCAACTGGAACAGCCCGTTCAAGTGCCTGGTCAACCATGACGGCGTGTTCGACCAGCGCATGATGGGCTACGCCACCGAAGAGCTGTGGTTTACCGAGTGGGAGCAGGGCGGTACCCCGTACCAGAAGGCCGCGAACTACGAGAAGTTCAACCCGGTCAACCACGTGGCGGACTGGAAGAAGCCGATCCTGGTCATCCATGGCCAGCAGGACTTCCGCATTCCGGTCGAGCAGGGCCTGGCCGCTTTCACCGCCGCCCAGCGCCAGGGCATCGAATCGAAGTTCCTGTACTTCCCGGATGAAAACCACTGGGTGCTGAAGCCGAACAACAGCATCCTGTGGCATGACACCGTCAACGCCTGGCTGAAGCAGCACATCGGCGAATAAGCCGGTTCAGCGCCCAGGGGTCGGATCCCTTTCGCCACGCGGAAGGGCTCCGACCCCGTCATTGACCGCCCCCGGGGTCAGAGCCCTTTCGCGTGGCGAAAGGGATCCGACCCCGCACCCAGAGCGCCTGCATGCCCTCGACCGCCCTGATCCAGAACGACATCGTCGTCTTCGGTTTGATCGCCGCCACGCTCGGCGCCGTGTTCTGGACCGCCTCGCGCGAGCAGGGCCTGTGGAAGCGCTTCTACACCTTCGTGCCGGCACTGCTGCTGTGCTACCTGATTCCCGGCATCTACAACACCGTCGGCCTGATCGACGGCCAGAACACCAGGCTCTACAACCCGATCGCGCGCGACATCCTGTTGCCGGCGGCGCTGATCCTGCTGACCCTGGCAGTGGACATCAAGGGCATCCTGCGGCTCGGCCCGAAGCTGGTGCTGATGTACCTGGGCGCCTCGGCCAGCATCATGCTCGGTGCGGTGGTGGCGTTCCTGGTGATGCGCGCGATCCATCCCGACACCGTGGCCGGTGATACCTGGGCCGGCATGGCGGCACTGGCCGGCAGCTGGATCGGTGGTGGCGCCAACATGCTGGCGATGCGCGAAGTGTTCGACGTCAATGCGACCACCTTCGGCCAGTTCGCCGTGGTCGACGTGGGTGTCGGTTACGTGTGGATGGCTGCGCTGATCTTCCTGGCCGGGCGTGCAGCGAAGATCGACGCGCGCAGCGGTGCTGACACGTCGGCCATCGATGAGCTGAAGGAGCGCATCGCGCGCTTCCAGGCCGAGCACGAACGCATTCCCAGCCTGACCGACCTGATGCTGATCGTGGCGGTGGCTTTCGGTGGTGTCGGCCTGTCGCACGCGATCGGTGCGCCGCTGGCGGCCTGGTTCAAGGCCAACGTCAGCTGGGCCCCGCAGTTCAGCCTGGACGCGCCGTTCGTGTGGGTGGTGGTGCTGTCGACCACGCTGGGCCTGAGCCTGAGCTTCACCCGCGCACGCAATCTGGAAGGCGCAGGCGCGTCGCGGCTGGGCTCGCTGCTGCTGTACTTCCTGATCGCCTGCATCGGCATGCAGATGGATCTGCTGGCGCTGCTGGACCGCCCGTGGCTGTTCCTGCTCGGCCTGATCTGGATTGCCGTGCACATCGTGCTGCTGTGGTGCCTGGGCAAGCTGCTGAAGGTGCCGTTCTTCTATTTCGCCATCGGTTCGCAGTCGAACATCGGTGGCCCGGCCTCAGCGCCGGTGGTGGCGGCCGCGTTCCATCCGGCCCTGGCGCCGGTGGGCGTGCTGCTGGGCACGATGGGCTATGCCACCGGCACCTACCTGGCCTACATCGTCGGCATTACCCTGCGCGCGCTGGCCGGGCAGGGCTGATGGGTGTTGGGGTCAGATCCCTTTTGCGCCGCAAAAGGGATCTGACCCGGTCCACGATGCGTTACGCCACCGGCAAGCCGCGTTCGATCAGCCACGCTTTCGCGTCTTCGGCGTCCTGCTCGAACCACGCCTTCGTAGATCCCAGCCGATACGTATACCCCCAGGCATCCATGTCGGCCATCAGCCGCTGGCTGCCGACACCGGGCAGCTGCCCGGCCAGCACGATCTGCAGGTAGCAGGTCGCGTCTTCCTCGGCCACCGAGTCGGTGGCATCGGTATGCACCTGCGCACGCCGCTCCGGTGGCAGCACGATCAGGTGGCAGGCTTCGTGCAGCATCGAGTGCACCGGGGTGTCATCGCGCACGTACACGTTGCTGGCGATGATGCCCGCCTCGGGTTCGCCCCAGTAGCTGCCGGGAATCGGTTCACCGGCCGCTACGTGGTGCAGCCGAAGGCCGTGCGCGGCGAGCAGGCACTGCGCATCGGCGAAGGCGATGTCGCCCACGCAGGTGATGTCCACGGCGGTTGTCGTATCGGTCATGCGGGTCAGGCAGCCCCGCCCATGCAGGCACGGGCGGGGCGGGGGATCAGGGTTTGTCCGGGCCTTCAGGCAGCGCCACGGAGATGTCCAGCACGTCGTGCTGGCCATCCTTCACCAGGTCGACCTTCACCGCATCGACGTCGATGTTCACGTACTTCTTGATCACTTCCAGCAGCTCGCGCTGCAGCAGCGGCAGGTAGTCCGGGCCACCGCGGTGGCTGCGCTCCTGCGCGATGATGATCTGCAGGCGGTTCTTGGCGGTTTCGGCGGTGGTCTTCTTCGCTTTGAGGAAATCAAACAGGCCCATGCTTACCCTCCGAACAGCTTGCTGAAGAAGCCCTTCTTCTCGACGTTGGTGAAGCGCATCGGGCGTTCTTCGCCAAGGATGCGCGCGACGGCGTCTTCATAGGCCTGGCCGGCAGCGGATTCGACATCCAGGATGACCGGCTCGCCCTTGTTGGAGGCGTTGAGCACGTCGCCCGATTCCGGAATCACGCCGATCGCCTTCAGGCCGAGCACTTCCTCGACGTCGGCGATGCTCAGCATCTCGCCGCTTTCCACGCGCAGCGGGGTGTAGCGGGTCAGCAGCAGGAAGGCCGGCACGTCCTGGCCCGATTCGGCCTTGTGGGTCTTCGAGTCGAGCAGGCCGATGATGCGGTCGGAGTCGCGCACCGACGACACTTCCGGGTTCACCACCACCACCGCGCGGTCGGCGAAGTACATCGCCAGGAAGGCGCCCTTCTCGATGCCGGCCGGGGAGTCGCAGATGATGTAGTCGAAGCCGTCGGCAGCCAGGTCCTTCAGGACCTTGCCCACGCCTTCCTGGGTCAGCGCGTCCTTGTCGCGGGTCTGCGAGGCAGCCAGCACGTACAGGTTGTCGAAACGCTTGTCCTTGATCAGGGCCTGCTTGAGGGTCGCTTCGCCGTGCACGACGTTGACGAAGTCGTACACCACGCGGCGTTCGCAGCCCATGATCAGGTCGAGGTTGCGCAGGCCGACGTCGAAGTCGATCACCGCCACCTTCTTGCCGCGCCGCGCCAGGCCGCAGGCCAGGCTCGCGCTGGAAGTGGTCTTGCCGACGCCGCCCTTGCCGGAGGTGACTACGATGATTTCAGCCAAAGGACTTCTCCTGGTTCTGCATGAGTTTGGTGCTGCGTCAGTCCAGCGCAGCGATCTTGATCTGGTCCTGTTCCAGCCACACCTGGACGGCCTTGCCGCGCAGGTTGTCCGGAACATCGTCCAGTACCTTGTAGTGGCCGGCAATGGCCACCAGTTCCGCATGGAAATCACGGCAGAAGATGCGTGCCGCGGTGTTGCCCTGGGCCCCTGCCAGCGCGCGGCCGCGCAGGGTGCCGTAGATATGGATGCTGCCGTCGGCGATGACTTCGGCGCCGGCGCCGACGGTGGCCATCACGGTCAGGTCGCAGTTTTCCGCGTACAGCTGCTGGCCCGAACGCACGTTGCCCAGCTGCATGCGGCCCGGCTGCGGTGCGGCGGCGTCGGCCACCTTGGCCACCGGCGTTGCCGGGGCCGGCTTCGGTTCGGCACGGGCCGCGCGGCGCGGCTCCGGTGCGGGCGGCGGCGGGGCCGGCTCGGCCTCGGCACGCTCGTACTGCGCGCGGAACTTGGCCAGCAGCGGCAGGCCAAGCTGCTGCGAGAGCAGGTCGATCGCGCTGGTGCCGTAGGCCAGTGCCACCGGCAGCACGCCCGCGCTGCGCAGGCCATCAACCAGCGCCTGCGCGGTGGCCACGTCCGGCACCTGGCTCAGGCCGCCGAAGTCGAGGATCACCGCGGCGCGGCCGAACAGCTTCGGTGCGCGGGTCACGCGCTCGCGCATTTCCTGCACGAGGCGCTCGACATCAAGGGTACGGATGCGCAGGTTGGCGATGCCCACCTGGCCGATCTTCAGTTCACCGGCCTGTTCGTAATCGAAATTCACCGCCACGCTCAGGTCCCCGTCGGCCGCTGTGCCTGCGCCGGCAGCTGCCGGGCGCGTGTCCATGCCACATCCGGCAGCTTGTCGCCGTAGGTCTCCTGGACCCACGGGTAGCTGCACAGTTCCTTGGCCAGCATGCTGGCGCGCACATCGACCTGCGGCATGGTGTTCTGGCCCAGCTCGCGGAAGCCGAAGCTGCCATGGAAGAGCAGGGCGGCATCGGCGCCATGGTCGAGGAAGACTTCGCAGGTCATCTGCGGGTAGCGCAGCTCGGCGAAGCTCTGCGCGTCGGCATAGAACGCACGGCCGACGCCACCGCCACGACGGCGGCTGGCGACCACGATGCGGTCGATATAGAAGAACGGGGTGTCCAGCTGCTGCTTGAACCAGGCGAAATTGCTGCTGTCGTGCTGGCTGTCGCTGCCGAAGCCGATCAGGAAGCCGGCCAGGTTGCCGTCGCGCTCGGCGACGCGGAAATACTCAGCGGTTTCATAGAACAGGCGCAGGCGGGCCGCATCCAGGGGAAGGATGGCCAGGCCAGCGTTGTTGTTCAAAGCCAGGACGGAATCGAGCTCGTGCTCGCGCACGTCGCGGATGACAATCGACATTGTGACTCCGTGGGGTAACGCGGTTGGTCCATCAAGGGACCCTGCGCACGATTATTGCATGCCCGGGGTGGGCTGCGGCATGAACAGGCGACCGGGCAGGCATGACTTCCGTGGGGTGCGGTGCGCAGGCGCGGCCCGTAGAGTGCTGGCATGTTGGGAGTCCTCAGCCATACCCGCGTCCTCCGCCTGGCCGGCCTGTTCACCTGGGTCATGGTCGGCCTGCCCCTGGCGTACTCGCAGTTCGAGAACCTGCACAGCCGCGGTGACATGGGCGGCTGGGCGATCCTGCTGTTCGTCGCCTACCTGTCCTTCGGCACCGCCTACTACTGGCTGACCCGCATCCTGCGCAGCGACAGCCACACCAGCTGGCTGGACCGCGGCCTGCTGCTGTTGCTGACGGTCTCGGCGCTGGGGGTCAGCTTCCTCAGCGGCTCGGGCCTGGGCAGCATCCTGATGATGGTGGCGGCCGGGGTCATCCCGTGGATGCTGTCGGTACGGCTGGGGGTGCTGTGGCTGCTGGTCAGCCAGCTGGCGGTGGCGCCGGTCTACTACATGCTGCTGCGCTTCCCGCTGTTCGAAGCGGTGATGCAGTCGCTGCTGTACGGCGGCTTTTCCATGTTCATCTTCGTGACCAGCCTGGTCGCGCGGCAGCAGACCGAGGCCCGCGACGAGCAGCGCCGGCTCAATTCGGAACTACGGGCCACCCGTGCCCTGCTGGCCGAGAGCGCGCGGGTCAACGAGCGCACCCGCATTTCGCGCGAGCTGCATGATCTGCTGGGCCACCAGCTGACCGCGCTGACCCTGAACCTGGAGGTCGCCGGCCACCTGGCCGAGGGCCAGGCGCTGGATCACGTGAAGCGCTCGCACGCGTTGGCCAAGCTGCTGCTGGGCAACGTGCGCGAGGTGGTCAGCCAGCTGCGCGAGACCGGTGCCATCGATCTGGCCGCGGCGCTGCGCCCGCTGACCGAGAACGTGCCCTCGCTGGACATCCAGCTGGAGATCGAGGATCCGCTGAACGTGGAGGACCCGCAGCGGGCCCACGTGCTGCTGCGCTGTACCCAGGAGATCATCACCAACGCGGTGCGCCACGCCGGTGCCCGCCACCTGTGGATCAGGGTGTACCGTGAAGCCCCCGACCGGGTGGTGGTGGAGGCCCGCGACGACGGCGTCGGCGCGGATATGGTCAATGTGGGCAATGGCTTGCGCGGCATGCGCGAGCGCTTGCAACAATGTGGTGGCCAGCTGCAGATCGAAACCCGTCCCGGCGAAGGCTTCCGGCTGCGGGCGACGGTGCCGGCAACGGTGCTGGTGGCGGCCCTTACCAAGGTTCCTGAAGGAGTGCGTTGATGATTCGCGTCTGCCTGGTCGACGACCAAACCCTGGTGCGGCAGGGAATCCGCTCCCTGCTGGCGCTCGACGACGGCATCGAGGTGGTGGCCGAGGCCGGCGACGGCCGGCAGGCGGTCGAGCTGATACCGCAGGTGCGCCCCGACGTGGTGCTGATGGACATGCGCATGCCGGTGATGTCCGGTCTGGAGGCACTGCAGGTGCTGTCGCGGCAGGAGCAGCTGCCGCCGACCATCATCCTCACCACTTTCGACGATGACCAGCTGGTGCTGGCCGGGCTCAAGGCCGGTGCCAAGGGCTACCTGCTCAAGGATGTCACCCTGGCGCAGCTGGTCGGTGCCATCCGCACCGTGGCCGACGGCGGTTCGCTGGTGCAGCCGGCGGTGACCCAGCGCCTGCTGTCCGGCCTGGAGCACATGCGCAACGAGTTCGTCAGCCTGGACCGCCCGGACCCGCTGACCGACCGCGAGACCGAGATCCTGCGGCTGATGGCCAGCGGCTTCTCCAACAAGGAGATCGCCAATTCGCTGGGCGTGGCCGAAGGCACCATCAAGAACCACGTGTCCAACATCCTTTCCAAGCTGGGCGTGCGCGACCGTACGCGTGCCGTACTGAAGGCGTTCGAACTCCAGCTGGTCTGAGGAAAATCGTTCAAGTACAACGACTTGGATGGTGGTCGGGGGTTTCCGCCAAGGTTGCCCCCTACTTGCCGGGTAGCGGTATGCGTTACCCTTCGAATTCTTTGTCCATACAAATACGCAGCCGGCAGGGAAACCGGTGCGCCAATCCCGATAAACAATGCCCGCGAAGCCTGCTAGGATTGGCGCTTCGCTTCAATCAACCCGGCCGTGGGATCGGCCCCGGAGACTCTCTGAATGACCCGTATTATCGAGTTCCTGATCGCCTTGGGGATCGTGGCTGGCCTGTTCGTCATCATTGGCGTATGTCTGCCGGGCGAGCGTCACATCACCGAAAGCATCGAGACCAACCGCAAGATGACGATCGTGTACGACACGGTCAGCAGCCTGCGCCGCTTCAAGGACTGGAACCCGCTGGTACTGCGCGATCCCGCCGTTGAACTGAAGCTGTCCGGCCCGGCCTCCGGTACCGGTGCCACCCTCGACTTCACCTCCAAGGACCTGGGCACCGGTTCCTGGAAGATCACCGAAGCCGAAGAGAACAAGCGTGTTGTGATCGCCATCGAAGACGCCACCAAGGGTCACGACAAGGTCACCACCTTCAGCCTGGAGCCGACCGGCAAGGGCGGTCGCAACGTCAAGATCACCCAGGACTACTCGGTGAAGTACGGCTTCGACCTATTCGGCCGTTACGCAGGCCTGTATGTCAGCCGCCAGATCGGCGACGACATCAAGATGGGTCTGTCGCGCATGGCCAACATGCTCGCCAGCGTTCCGAACGTCGACTACCGCACGCCGGAAGCCCCGCTGACCGACCTGGCCATTGTTGAAGTGCCGGCCGAGAACCTGCTGGTCGTCAACGCCGGCAACGTGGACCGCGGCCAGGACACCATCACCAAGTCCATCAAGGACAACCAGGAGTGGATCAAGCGCGTGATGGAGGCCAATGGCCTTGAAGCCGCCGGTCCGTTCCGCATCATCACCACCGACTTCGGCCAGGAGAAGTACGCCTTCGACATCGCCCAGCCGGTGAAGAAGAAGGGTGCTGAAGGCGCTGCTGCCGACGAGCTGACCGTCAAGATCGACGGCGGCGCTCCGGTCAAGTACGTGCACGTTGCTCCGCACCGTTCGGCGCATGCGGCCTACACCGGCCACATGGCGGGTCTGGACGTGGCCCGCAACGGCCTGCGTGCCTGGGCCGTGACTTCGGGCAACGAAGTCATCGACCGCCCGTACGAAACCTGGAAGGACGGCATCGACAAGTCGTTCACCCCGGAAGCGACCTACGACATCTACTGGGCCGTCAAGTAAGCCTCGGCTGACCCATGTAGTGTTGGACACGAAAACGCGCCGCTCATTGCGGCGCGTTTTTTTGATCTGGCGCCCGGCAAGGGGCGCTGCGCAAGGAGCCCTCATGTTCAATCTCGAACGTCGTGCGCGTAAGCCGTCCCTGTTGGCCTGCCTGGGTGCGCTGCTGGCCGCTGCCTCGATCGGCCTGTCTGCCTATGCATCGCACGGCGTGGCCGATCCGCTGGCGCAGCAGCATCTGAACATGGCGGCGCTGTATGCGTTCGCGCATGGTGCGGTACTGGTGGCGCTTGGTCCGCGCGCGCACGGGGCGATCGCGCACCTGGCGCTGTACGTGCTGCTGCTGGGCGTGCTGCTGTTTTCCGGCAGCCTGGTGGGCGGGGCGCTGTGGCAGTGGCCGACGCGGATGGCACCGATCGGTGGCACCAGCATGATGGCCGGCTGGGTGCTGCTGGCGATCAATGCGCTGAGGCGGTGAGGGTCGCAGGGCTGTCGCTCCGATCCATACCGATGCGATAGTGATGGTTCATGGGCGTTACTTTTCTTTTCGCGCGAAAAGAAAAGTAACCAAAAGAAACGCGCCGCCGGCCGCGAGCCGATGCTGCGCATCGGTACCCTGTGCTCCTCGGCCCGTCGAGGGACGGTGCGGAGAGCAGCCGAGCATGGCTCGGCTCTACAGAATCGCAAGCACCTCTTCACCCTCGCCGGACCTGCGGTGCTCGGCTCGCTTGAAGGCGGACCCAACAGCCGCGCGCTGACCCGTTATAGAGGCTTCGAGCGAAGCGACCCGCTTTTGTCTTTGCTCTCTTGTTCCATTCCGTGGCGGACGCACACGGAAACTGTCAGAGGCCGGGCGGGTGGGCTGGGCTGGGGTATCCGCGCCATGGATGGCGCGGCTAAGCCTCCAGGGGCGGATTCACGGCGTCCCCTGCCCAGCCTACCCGCCCGGACAGCTCCATGAATTTCGCCGTGCAGCCGCCACGAGGGGCTCAGCCGTTGGCCGGTCTCCAGCACCAGTGCCAGGGTTCGTAGACGATGCCGTGCGGGTTGTCGCGTGGGTAGCTCAGATGGAAGCCGTGCGTGCTGGCATGGGTCTGCAGCCACGCGAAGGCGTCTGTGGCTTCGAACGATTCTTCGGCCGGGGCATCGCCCGGTGTGCCGATGTCCAGTGCATGGCCGCTGTGGTGTTCGCTGAAACCCGGCGCGGCATTGACCTTCAGGATCTCCGTCACGCTCAGCCCGCGTGCAAGCTTCCGTTCGAAGATGCCCAACTGGTAGGCATGGCTGCGGAAACCGGAGATTGCATCCAGTGCGATGCCATCCCGCGCGGCGTGCAGGCGCATCCGTCGCCAGCCCTGTGCAGCACCACGGCGCAGCCATAGCGGGCGGGCGAAGCGGTCGCGGCCAGCGAAGTGCAGCAGGCACGGTTCCGGTTCCAGGGGCAGGCCGCTGTCATCGGCATAGCGCTGCACATCCAGGCCAAGCTGCTGTAGCCGCTGCTGCAGCCCGGCCAACGGAAGCCAGTGTTCTTCCAGCGCAGCGCCGAAGGGGCGGGCAGCGGTGGCGTCGAGCAGCGCCAGTGCGTCCTCGACCCCGGGCTCGCGCGGCAGGCGCGGCACCATCGAATGCACGCCGTGCGGCAGTACGGCCGCCAGATAGCGGCCATCGCGCTTGCGTCGCAGTACCCAACGCGCCTGCGACAGCAGGCGTGCATCCAGGTTGCTGCGTGCACGCAGCAGGTGGGCCGGCCACAGCTCGATGGCCTCGGTATTGATCAGCAGGGGCGGGCGTCGTTGCATCGCCGCAGCTTACTGCCGTGGCGCCGGCGCGGCCACCTTGCGCAGTGCGTCCAGCAGCACCTGCGGCCGGTCCAGGCTGAGCAGCAGCGTGCTGCCATCGCTGACCGGCAAGGCGAGAACGCGCGTTCGGTCGGTGACCAGCGCAAACCCCTTGCCGCCGCCCTGCAGGCGGAAGTGGCCGGAATAGAAACCCGGCATCGCATAGCCGTTGGTCTTGAAGCGGATGCCATAGCGGGGGTCACGCTGCAGGTCGACCACCTCGGTCTGGTCCAGCCGCAGCTGTGCCACCGGAACGCGGCGGCGGTACATCGTCGAGCGCACATCCAGTACGTCGTCGGCCAACTCCACCCGGCGGCGGAAGAAGGCCGCGCCCAGCCCGATGCCGAGCGCTGCAATCACCAGCAGGCTCCAGGCGGCGCTGCCGCCCATCCGGAACCAGGGCGGCGACAGCGTTACTTCGATCCAGGGCGCCGTCGCCGGTGCCTTGTACAACTGCGCATACAGGCAGGCCACGAACGCGGCGAGCAGGGGCAGCACGATCCACAGCACGCGCAACGGCGAGCTCTCGGCCACCTCGTACTGTTTCGGATCGCTGGCGCCCATGGCTCAGGCCTCCTTCTTGAATACCAGCATCGCCGGGCGCATCGGTGCGGGGATGATGATGTTGACCAGCTCCCAGCCCAGCTGGCCCTGGCGGCTCAGTTCGCTCTGGATGTCCTCGGCCTTGAGCAGGCCCATCATGGACGTCTTGACCTCGATGGTCTGGTAGCTCCAGCGCTTGCTCATTCCTTGTCCTCCGAAGATGGCGTGGGTTTCGGCAGGCGTCCTGCCTTGCGCAGGGCGTCGCGCAGCACGTATTCGATCTGTGCGTTGAGGCTGCGCAGCTCGTCGTCAGCCCAGCGCTGCGCGGCGGCCAGGACGTCGGCGTTGATGCGCAGCGGGTAGGCTTTCTTCTCACTCATGCAAGCTCCTGGCGGGGCGGTGGGGCGCCCCGTTGCGAGGGTGGTTCAGTACAGCGAACCGGCGTTGACGATCGGCTGGGTGCCGCGGTCCGAGCACAGCACGGTCAACAGGTTGCTGACCATGTGCGCCTTGCGTTCCTCGTCCAGCTGCACCACGCCGTTCTTCTGCAGTTCGGCCAGGGCCATTTCGACCATGCCGACCGCACCGGCCACGATGCGCGTGCGTGCGGCGATCACCGCGTTGGCCTGCTGACGCTGCAGCATCGCCTGGGCGATTTCGGCGGCGTAGGCGAGGTGGCTGATGCGCGCGTCGATCACCTGCACGCCGGCATCGGCCAGGCGCTCGGCCAGTTCGTTCTTCAGGTGCTGGGAGATCTCGCTGGCATGGCTGCGCAGGGCCAGCTGGCCATCCTCATGCTGGTCGTACGGATAGCTGGTGGCCATCGCGCGCAACGCCGATTCGGACTGGATGTGCACGAAGCTCTCGTAGTCGTCCACGTTGTAGACCGCTTCGGAGGCATCGACCACCTGCCAGACGATCACCGCGGCGATCTCGATCGGGCTGCCGTCCAGCTCGTTGACCTTCAGCTTGCCGCTCTCGAAGTTGCGCACGCGCTGGCTGACCCGGCGCTTGGCAAAGAAGGGGTTGTTCCAGCGCAGGCCGTTGTCCTTCACGGTACCCACGTACTTGCCGAACAGGCTCAGTACCGCCGCCTGGTTGGGCTGGATGGTGTACAGGCCGGCCAGGATGAACACGCCCAGCGCCACCAGCAGGGCGCCCAGCAGCATCAGCAGCAGGTTGGGCGAGCCGGTGCTGGCCTTGGCTGCCACGCCCAGTACGAACAGGGCTGCGCCGGCGAGGGCGACGAGCAGGGCGCCGGCCAGCGTGCCGAGGCCGTTGAGGGAAGACAGTGACTTCTCTTTCATGGCGGTACGTCCTTGAGGGTTCGGAGAGAAGATATCAAAGTGATATCACTTGTCCACTACCGTTCGTCGGATGCCATGGCCGGGGTGCCCGGCCAGCTAGAATGCCCACCCGCCTTCAGATCGCTGCTGGAACCGCCATGGCCAAGCTTGGAACTCCGTTGTCCCCCTCCGCCACCCGCGTGCTGCTGCTGGGCTCGGGCGAACTCGGCAAGGAGGTGGCCATCGAGCTGCAGCGGCTGGGCGTGGAAGTGATCGCCGCCGACCGCTATGCCGATGCCCCGGCCATGCAGGTCGCGCACCGCTCGCACGTGATCGACATGCTCGATGCGATGGCCCTGCGTGCCCTGATCGCCCAGGAGCAGCCGCACCTGGTGGTGCCGGAGATCGAGGCCATCCATACCGAGACCCTGGTCCAGCTGGAGCAGGAGCAGGGCCTGCGGGTGATCCCGACCGCGCGCGCCGCCCGCCTGACCATGGACCGCGAGGGCATCCGCCGCCTGGCCGCCGAAACCCTCGGCCTGCCGACCTCGCCGTATCGCTTCGTCGATACCGAAGCCGAGTACCGCGCCGCCGTGGCCGCCATCGGCCTGCCGTGCGTGGTCAAGCCGGTGATGTCGTCCTCGGGCAAGGGCCAGAGCACGCTGCGCAGCGAGGCGGACATCGCCCCGGCCTGGGAGTACGCGCAGACCGGTGGCCGCGCCGGAGCCGGTCGCTGCATCGTCGAAGGCTTCATTGATTTCGATTACGAGATCACCCTGCTCACCGTGCGCCATGCCGGTGGCACCTCGTTCTGCGCGCCGATCGGCCATCTGCAGAAGGACGGCGATTACCGCGAAAGCTGGCAGCCGCAGCCGATGTCGAGCGCGGCACTTGCGCGTGCCGAAGAGATCTCGCGCGCGATCACCGATGACCTCGGTGGCTGGGGCCTGTTTGGCGTCGAGCTGTTCGTGAAGGGCGACGAGGTGTGGTTCAGCGAAGTGTCACCGCGCCCGCACGACACCGGCCTGGTGACGCTGGTCTCGCAGGAACTGAGCGAGTTCGCGCTGCACGCGCGCGCCATCCTCGGCCTGCCGATCCCGGTGATCCGCCAGAGCGGGCCGTCTGCCTCGTGTGCGCTGCTGGCACACGGTGAGGGCGTGCCGTACTTCAATAGCGTCGCCGCCGCCCTGCAGGTGCCGGACACCGCCGTGCGCCTGTTCGGCAAGCCGAGCGTGCATGGCCACCGCCGCGTCGGCGTGACCCTGGCGCGCGCGGAAACCATCGACGAAGCGCGTTCGATCGCACGTGACGCCGCCGACGCCATCGGCGTCGAACTGCGCCCGTAAAGCAAAAAGGGGACGGAGGGGATTAAGTCGCTTTTCCACAAACGACTTAATCCCCTCCGTCCCCTTTTTGTGTGGGGCTACGGCTTCACATCCACCCACACCAGGTGGTGGTCGCTGCCGTCGGCGATCTTCGCTTCCGGGCTTTCATTGGCCGGCCAGAAGATGCCGCTGCCCACGTATTCGAAACCGGTCGAGGGCACCACGTAGTCCAGGCGCATGGTGCCGGACTTCGGGCCGAAATCGCCGGTGGCGTGGAACGGTGCGCCCTTGCGCTCGATGCCCTTGGCCGCATAGGCCAGGCTGGTCTGCTCGCCACCGACGCTGCGTGGGGTGGGGTAGCGCAGCACGCGGGCGTTCTCGATCAGTTCGACGATCGCCTCATGGCGGCCATCGCCGTCGACCGGGTCGTTGTTGAGGTCGCCGAGGATCACGAAGCGCGCGTCCTGCGCCAGGCCGCCGCACTGGCCCTTGTCGTCGCACAGCCACGGCTTGTCACCCTTGGACAGGTATTCCTGCCACAGGCGCAGTTCGTCGTGGTTGCGCGCCGCGTTGCGCTTTTCCGGGCCGTCGAACACCGGCGGGGTCGGGTGCGAGACCAGCGCGTGCACCACACCGGCCGGGGTCTTCACCGGCACGTCCCAATGCGACTTCGACGACAGCCGCAGCTGCGACCACACGTGGTCGTTGTAGAAGCTCTTGCCGGTGCGCGGGTCGACCGGACGGATCGCCCCCGGCATCGCGCTCCACTTCAGCAGCTGGAAGCTGCGCACCTTGGCTTCATCGATCGGGTAGCGCGACAGCACCAGCATGCCGTACTGGCCCGGGTGCAGGCCGTAGCCCCAGGCGTCGTTGCCGCGGCTGCGGCCTTCGCCGCCGACCATGCCGTTGTTGTCCAGGTCCAGGCCGCTGGGCACGCCGGTATTGACCGGCGCCAGGTAGCGGTAGGCGAAGTGCAGCGGCTTGCCGCCACCGGGCTGGGCGACGTCCAGGTAGCGCTTCTGGAACAGGTCGGCGGCGCGATGCGCATCGTCGAAGTCGAATTCATTCAGCAGCACCAGGTCCGGGCGCACCTGCTGCAGCACCGCGGCGATCTTGCGTGCGTGCTCGCTGTCGCCTTCCAGTTCCTTGATCAGGCCACCGGCGTCATCGGAGTACAGCGAGGTGTTGTAGGTGGCCAGGCGCAGCGCGCCGGACGGCTTTTCGGTCATCGCAGGGGACGTGGCGAAGGCGGGGGCGGTGGCGCCGCAGAGCAGGGCCAGGGCGAGGATCAGGGGTTTGGCGTTCATGGGCCGTATTGTGCACCCGGCCCGGTGTCAGCGGTTTGTCAGCGCCCGTCCAGATCCTTGTCGAAATCGTGCCAGCGGCGGCCATCGTAGGCCTCCAGCGGATGGAAGCGGCGCTTGTAGTCCATCTTCTGGTGGCCGCGGATCCAGTAGCCCAGATACACGTGCGGCAGGCCCTCGCGGCGGGCCCATTCGATCTGCTGCAGGATCGCGAAGGTGCCCAGCCCGCGTGCGGCGTGGTCCGGGTCGAAGAAGGTGTAGACCGCCGACAGGCCATGCTCGGTGACGTCGGTCACCGCCACCCCCAGCAGCTGGCTGGGCTGGCCGTCGTGGCCGGGCAGGCGCATCTCCATGAAACGGGTATGCGACCAGCTGCCGATCAGGAACTGCTCGAACTCGTGCGGGCCGTGGTCGTCCATGCCGCCATTGGCGTGGCGGTGGGTGAGATAGCGGTGGTACAGCGCGAACAGGTCGTCGCGGGCGGTGGCGGCGGTGATCCGCACCTCCAGGTCGTCATTGCGGGCGGCACAACGGCGCTGGCTGCGGTCCGGGGCGAAGCGCGCCACCGGGATGCGCACCGCCACGCAGGCCTGGCAGTGCGCGCAATGCGGCCGGTAGACCAGGTCGCCGCTGCGGCGGAAGCCCCAGCTCAGTGCCAGCGGGTACAGGCCGCCAAGGCGGCGATCGTGCGGGTCCAGCACCAGGTCGCGCGCCACCCGGTCCGACCAGTACCCGCAGGGGTGCTCGCCGGTCTGGAAAAGTCGCAGTTCGTCGTCTCTGTCGCCATGTATCGCCATGGGCACAGCATAGCCCCAGCCTGTCGCAGTGGCGGCGACTGTCCGCCGGATGAATGGAACCGGCAGTGGCGTCAACCGATGTCGCGCCCGGGCGTTGTTGTTCCCCGAGGGTGAAGTGATCACCCCGACGCTGTTCCCATCCCCAGGAGTGACCTCATGATCCGTACCCCCCTGCTGCTGGCCCTGCTGCTCGGCACCTCTGCTTCCGGTATCGCGCTGGCGGCCGACACCCCGACCACGCCGGCGCAGCGCCCGGCCAAGCTGGACACCAACGGCGACGGCGTGATCGACCGCAGCGAGGCCGCTGCCAACCCGCGCCTGGCCGCGAAGTTCGACGAGCTGGACAAGAACAAGGATGGCAAGCTCTCGCGCGATGAGCTGCCGCGCTGGCAGCATGGCCGCCGTGGCCACGGCGGTGAGCGCTGGGCCAAGCTGGACGTCAACAAGGATGGCCGCATCAGCCGCGAGGAAGCCAAGGCCGACCCGCGCCTGGCCGCACGCTTCGACCCGCTCGATCTCAACAAGGACGGCTACCTGGACAAGGCCGACCGCGAGCTGCGCATGAAGCAGCGCCGTGACGCCTGGTTCGCTGCCGCCGACACCAACAAGGATGGCCAGCTGAGCAAGGCCGAGTTCGATGCGGCCAAGGGCCCGATGCACGGTGGCCCGCGCCACGGCGGTCCGCGCGATGGCGCCGCGCCGAAGCCGCAGCGCTGAGTTTCAATGCAGTGATTGATGACAACGCCGGCGCACTGCCGGCGTTGTCCGTTACAGGCGGCCGCTGCGCATCAGTGAGTACACCACCAGCGCGATGACCATCAGGTTCATGGCGATGATGCCGGTGCGGCCATACATGGACTCGTATTTCCAGTTGGTCCCGCTGCGGCCGCGCCGCGCCGAATCACGCGCGATCATCGGCGCCATTACCCGCTGCAGCGGCACCAGACACTGGTAGTTGACCACGCCCAGGCCGACCGCCAGCACCGCCAGCTGTGCCCAGACCGGCGCCTGCAGCATCACAGCCAGCAGGATCGCCAGGCACCAGAACATGCCGGTGAGGATGTTGAGGTAGAGGAACCGGCGAACATCGGCGCGCTCGGACGCCGTTTCGGTGTACGACATCAGGAAGCGTCCGCCCAGATAGCTGCCGATCGCACCACCGACCACGCCACCGATCACCGCCCCCCAGCTTTCGGCCGGCAGCACGTGCAGCTGGCCCAGCGTGGCAGTCAGCGAGCCCATCGCAGTGCCTCCGGCAGCGCTGGCACCGCCGAGGCCAAGCTTGCTGCCGCCGATGCCGACGCCGGTGCCGAGCAGGATCGCGGCACTGGCGGTGCCGGGCGCGGCCACCAGCACCATCGACACCACAGCGGTGGCGAATGCGGCGCTCGGCGCGCTGCTGCGCGCGAATTCGCCGAAGCGCTGCAGCAGGCCGTCGCGCACCAGGGCGCGGGCACGCGACAGGCGCTTGCGCACGGCGGCGTCACTGAGCCCGAGCAGGTCGGCCACCTGCTGCGAGCGTTGGCCTTCGCGGTAGTACAGCAACAGCACTTCGCGGCTGTCGGCGGGGAGTGCGGAAATGATGTCCTCGGCGGCGATCTCTTCTTCCACCCGTTGCAGGCGGTCGGCCGCGCCCGGGGCCGGGTCGGCCGCCATGCCCATCGCCACTTCGGCCGCTTCGCCGGTCAGCGGCCGGCCACGTTGTGCACGCAGCCAGTCGCGGGCCAGGTTGCGGGTGATCTGCCGCAGCCAGGGCAGGAAGCTGGTCGAGCTGCGCAGCTGGTGCAGCTGCTGCCAGCCCTTCACGAAGGCCTCCTGGGCGATGTCCTCGCTGGCCTGGCGGTCGCGGGTGATGGCCAGGGCGATGGCGGTGACCGTGTTCTTGCAGGCCAGCACGATGCGGCCGTAGGCATGCTGGCAACCGCTGGCGGCGGCGGGCAGTTCGCGTTCCAGGGTCTGGTCGATCGATGCGGCGAACGTCGTCATGGCGGCGGCTCTCCTGCTGGGATTGTGTCCCATGACGGAGCCGCGCGCCGTTTGTGACCGAAAAAAGGGGACGGAGGGAATTAAGTCGTTTGTGGCACAAACGACTTAATTCCCTCCGTCCCCTTTTTCACCCGCGAATTATTTCGAGGGCTGGATGCGGACCCGGACTTCTTCCTCTTCCGGTGCGGCCTGCGGGGCCGGTTGCGTCTGCTGCGGCTGGGGCTGCGGGGCGGGGTCCGGAGCTGCCGGAGCCGGGGCGCCGCGATGGCGCAGGCCGATCACCAGTGCCACGCCGGCGATCACCACCAGCAGGGCGATGCGGATGCGCCAGGCCCAGCTGCGACCACCGCTGCCCTGTTCCGGTGCGTCGCGGAAGGCGAATTCGGCGGTCGGATGGTCGCGGCGGGTGGTGTCGAGCAGGCGCGCCTCACGCAGGATTTCGCGCGCGCGCGGCTGGTCGTCGGCGCGCACGATCCACACCGCCGGGTAGGCGTTGGCGTTGCCCAGGTCGGTATAGCTGAACTGGCCGCGGCGACGGGTCTTGTACGAGCGCCCATTGGTCACCTTGACGTCGATGCCGTGCCCGCGCAGGAGCTCGGCCACGCCTTCGACGGTTTCCACGCGCTGGCTGCTGAAGATCTGGCGCATCGGATCAATCCTTGGCCGGTACGGCGGCGGCCGCTGCCTGGTCGGGAACCACGCGGATCAGGCCTTCCTGCGCGGTGCTGGCCACCAGCACGCCATTGCGGGTGAAGAACTGGCCGCGGGCCAGGCCGCGCGAATCCTGCGCGCTGGGGCTGTCCAGCGAGTACAGCAGCCAGTCGTCGGCACGGAACGGGCGGTGGAACCAGATCGCGTGGTCGAGCGAGGCCATCTGCACGTGCGGGTGGTAGTAGCTGATGCCGTGCGGGAACGTGGCCGTGCCCAGCAGGTGGAAGTCGGAGGCATAGGCCAGCAGTGCCTGGTGCAGCTCCGGGGCATCGCCGACCGGCTCGCTCAGGCGCAGCCACACCTGGTGGTAGGGCGGGCGCTTGGGCGGGTTCAGTTCGTCACGCGGGTAGACGTGGCGGAACTCGAACGGGCCGCCGCGCGACAGCCAGCGCTGCACCTTGATCGGCAGGCGTTCCAGGACTTCGGCCGGCAGCGGCCGGTTCGGTTCGATGTCTTCCGGCTGCGGCACTTCGGGCATCTTGTGCTGGTGCTCGGCACCGGTTTCGGCCTGCTGGAACGAGGCCGCGCAGAAGAAGATCACCTTGCCGTGCTGGATCGCGGTGACCCGGCGCACCGAGAAGCTGCCGCCGTCGCGGGTGCGGTCCACGTCGTAGACGATCGGGTGGTCGATGTTGCCGGCGCGCAGGAAGTAGGCGTGCAGCGAGTGCACGTGGCGGCCGTTGTCGACCGTGGCCTGTGCCGCAGCCAGCGCCTGGCCCAGCACCTGCCCGCCGAACACGTACTTGGTGCCGATGTCGCGGCTCTGCCCGCGGAACAGGTTGTCCTCCAGCCGCTCCAGCGTGAGCAGGTCGATCAGCTCGGAGACGACGGGTTCGGGCGTGTCGTTCAAGGGGGCGGCCACAGCAGTGAAAGTGGGCCTGATTATACCGGTGCAGCCCGGCCCATCATCGGTAGTGCCGGCCGCTGGCCGGCAACCTCATGATCCTCCTGGGGTGCCTGCGGATGCCGGCCAGCGGCCGGCACTACCGTTTACTTGCCCAGCCTGGCCACCAGCGCCTGCAGCGCATTCTGGGCGTCCGGGGCAAACCAGGCCTCGACGAAGCGGTCGAGCTGGATCAGGTCCGGCTGTAGCGCCACATGCAGGTCGGCACGAGCGATGGCGCGGGTCAGCAGCATCGGCTGCCGCGGCTGCTTGAGCAGGTTTTGCAGCCAGGCCACGGCACGCGCGACCACCAGGTCACCCTCGGCCAGTTCATCGACCAGGCCGATCTGCACCGCCTGTTCGGCCGGCACCAGCGAACCGGTGGTCAGCAGGACGCCGGCGCGGTGCACGCCCACGGCACGGCGCAGCAGGCGCTGGATGCCCTCCGGCGCGATCAGGCCCACCTGGACTTCGTTCAGGCCGATGGCATACGGCCGCGACGGATCGGCGCTGCGCGCCATCACCCGGTAGTCGCAGCACAGCGCCAGCACGCAGCCGCCGGCCGGGGCGTGGCCGGTGATCGCCGCGACCACCGGGATGCGGCTCTCGGCCAGTGTGCGCACGGCGCCAAAGAAGGCGTTCCAGGTGTCCAGCAGCTTGTGCTTGTCATCGCCATGCGAGAGCAGGTGCGGCACGTCCATGCCGCCGGTGAAGATGCGCTCGCTGCCCGACAGCACGATGCCGTGCGCGTCTTCGGCCATGGCCAGCTCGATGGCATGGATCAACTGCCGGCACAGTTCGGTGTCCAGTGCGTTGACCGGCGGCCGCGCCAAGCGCAGTTCGCGGATGGGGCCATGGTTGATCACCTCGATGAGCGTCGTCATGCTGCGGTCTCGTTGCGAAGAAGGAACCTGGGCGATGATAACCAAACCATTCGTTGGCGTACTGTGGGTTCTGTGTGCGGCTGCAGCATCGGCCTCGGCGGCGGAACCGGCCTGCGTCACGGTGGAGCAGGGCTGGGCGCGGCTGCCGCCGAATCCGGCGATGCCGATGACCGCCGGCTACGGCGTGATCCACAACGGCTGCAGCAAGGCAGTGGCGATCACCGGCGCGACCAGCAGCAGCTTCGACGATGTGTCGCTGCACGAGACCACGATCACGGATGGGGTCAGCCGGATGCGCGCGATCGAGCGACTGCCGCTGGCGCCGGGCGCACGTGCCGAGCTCAAGCCCGGCGGCCTGCACCTGATGTTGATGCAGGGCAAGGGTGCGCTGAAGGAAGGGCAGGTGGTGCCGCTACGGCTGCAGCTGGAAGGCGGCGGCGAAGCGAGTGCGACGTTGACCGTGCGCAAGGCTGCGAAATGACGATCGGGTAGTGCCGGCCGCTGGCCGGCAGCACAGGAAATGCCGGCCAGCGGCCGGCACGACCATGGGGTCTTACGACCAGTCGTACGAGAACAGCACCGTGCGGCTTTCCGGCTCGTACAGCATCACGATCGCATCGGCGCCGGTCGCGCACCAGTTGTAGCCGGCTACGTCGGCCACGGCGAAGAACTTGTTGCCATTGCGGGTGATGATCACCGTTTCGGCATCGTCCGCAGCATTGGGGTCATCGGCAGCCTCGGTAAAGCCCAGTTCGAAGGCCGCGGGAATTTCTGCGGTTTCGGTCCAGTTGCCGAAACCGATCGGGCCACCCAGCGTATCCAGGTAATCGCGCTCGCTGGCTTCACCCTTGCCGTAGCGCGAGTAGCAGGCGAGGCGGCCATGCGTGGCGTGGTAGTCGCGTGCCCTGGCGTAGCTGTCGCGCATCTGCGCGATGTGTTCCTGCGCGTCCTTGTCCTGCACCGCGTCGCCGATGAAATAGCCCTCGTTGCCGAGGAAGCGCATCTCGTTGCCGGCGGTCAGTTCGAAGGCGATCCAGTTGGTGCCGGTGAAATCGTTGTGGTGTTCTCCGGTGGTCTCGCCGATGCAGCCGTCGTAGGGCTCGATCGGGCACAGCATCGTCGCCACCTGGCCGGCCAGTTCCGGGCGCAGCACACCCAGGTCGATCTTCAGCAGCGGCAGCAGGTGCTGGCCGAGCCAAGCCTGGTCGGCGGGAAAGACGTCGGTGGGGAAGGGGACCATGCCGGGCAGCAGGTCGCTCAGTTCAGTCTGGTGGATCATGTCAGTCCTTTGAATTGGATCGGTAGTGCCGGCGGCTGGCCGGCAGCCTCATTGCCGCCGAAGCGTGCCGACCAAGGTCGGCACCTACCAGAGCGCGTCAGGTAGAGGCGTTGCGGATCGCGTCCGGCAGCGGTGCGCTCTTGCCGGTCTGCGTATCCATCCACACCACCACTACGTTGCCATCCGAGTACAGCTTCGACTCGTCCTGCTGGTCGACGATGCGGTGGCCGATGGTCACGCTGCTGTTGCCCAGGCGCTCGACGAACAGCTCGACCAGGATGTCGTTGGGCCACACGATCGGCAGCCGATAGTTGACGTTGGTCGCGGCCACCACCGGGGCGATGCGGTCGGTCATCGACACGCCGTCCACGCCCAGCATCCAGCGCACGCGCGCTTCTTCCAGGTAAGAGATGTACTTGGCGTTGTTGACGTGGCCCATGCTGTCCATGTCACGCCAGCGCACGCTGATCGGGATGCGGGCCAGGATCTTGTGTTCGCTGCTCATCAGGCGTCCTTCTTCTTCGACGTGCTCTTGCTGGCCTTGCCGGTGCTCTTGGCGGCCACGGCCTTCTTCGCCACCTTGGCAGGCTTTTCAGGCTTCACCTTGCGCGGCGGACGCGCATCGGGCTTGTTGGCCACGGCGGCCGGCTGCTCGGGGCGCGCGCTGGTGGACGGCAGCATGCGGGCCAGGAACTGGCCGGTGTACGACTGCGGGCAGGCCGCCACGTCTTCCGGCGTGCCGGTGACCAGGATGGTGCCACCGCGGTGGCCGCCTTCCGGACCCAGGTCGACGATCCAGTCGGCGGTCTTGATCACGTCCAGGTTGTGCTCGATCACCACCACCGTGTTGCCTTCGTCGCGCAGCTTGTGCAGCACGCCCAGCAGCGCTTCGATGTCGTGGAAGTGCAGGCCGGTGGTCGGCTCGTCGAGGATGTACAGGGTACGGCCGGTATCGCGGCGCGACAGTTCCTTGGACAGCTTCACGCGCTGTGCCTCACCGCCGGACAGCGTGGTCGCGCTCTGGCCCAGCTTGATGTAGCTCAGGCCGACGTCGACCAGCGTTTCCAGCTTGCGTGCGATCGACGGCACCGGCTCGAACAGCTTCAGTGCATCCTCGACGGTCATTTCCAGCACGTCGTTGATGTTGAAGCCCTTGTACAGGATCTCCAGCGTTTCGCGGTTGTAACGCTTGCCATGGCAGACATCGCACGGCACGTACACGTCCGGCAGGAAGTGCATCTCGACCTTGATCAGGCCGTCGCCCTGGCAGGCTTCGCAGCGGCCACCGCGCACGTTGAAGCTGAAACGGCCCGGCGAATAGCCGCGCGCACGCGCTTCGGGCACCTGTGCGAACAGTTCGCGCAGGGGAGTGAACAGGCCGGTGTAGGTGGCCGGGTTCGAACGTGGAGTGCGGCCGATCGGCGACTGGTCGATGTCCACCACCTTGTCGAACAGGTCCAGGCCATCGATCTCCTTGTATGGGGCGATCGGGTGCGAGGAACCGTTGATCTCGTTGGCGGCCAGCGAGAACAGGGTGTCGTTGATCAGGGTCGACTTGCCGGAGCCGGACACACCGGTCACGCAGGTCAGCAGGCCCGACGGAATCGCCAGGTCCACGCCCTTCAGGTTGTTGCCGCTGGCCCCGCGCAGGTGCAGGGTCATCTTCGGGTTCGGCTTGTGCCGGCGCGCGGGGATCTCGATCGCACGCTTGCCCGACAGGTACTGGCCGGTCAGCGAACGCGGTGCCTCCAGGATGTCCTGCAGGGTGCCCTGGCCGACGATCTCGCCGCCATGCACGCCCGCGCCCGGGCCGATGTCCAGCACGTAGTCGGCCAGGCGGATCGCATCCTCGTCATGCTCGACCACGATCACCGTGTTGCCGAGGTCGCGCAGGCGGGTGAGGGTGCCGAGCAGGCGTTCGTTGTCGCGCTGGTGCAGGCCGATCGACGGCTCGTCGAGCACGTACATCACGCCGACCAGGCCGGCACCGATCTGGCTGGCCAGGCGGATGCGCTGTGCCTCGCCACCGGACAGGGTGTCGGCCTTGCGCTCCAGGGTCAGGTAATCCAGGCCCACATCGACCAGGAAGCCGAGGCGCTCACCGATCTCCTTGACGATCTTCGAGGCGATCTCGCCACGCCAGCCCGGCAGGCTCAGTTCGCTGAAGAACTTCAGCGCCTCGTCGATCGGCAGCACCACCAGGTCCGGCAGCGGGCGGTCGGCCACGAACACGTTGCGTGCCGCCTTGTTCAGGCGCGCGCCATGGCATTCCGGGCACGGCTGTTCGCTGATGTACTTGGACAGTTCTTCGCGCACCGCCGGCGATTCGGTTTCCTTGTAGCGGCGCTCGAGGTTGGGAATGATGCCTTCGAAGCGGTGCTTGCGCTGGGTGCGGCCACCGGCTTCGGTGAAGTAGGTGAAGGTGATCGCTTCATCGCCACTGCCGTACAGCACGGCCTGCTGCACGTTCTGCGGCAGCGAGTTCCACGTCGCGTCGACATCGAACTTGTAGTGCTTGGCCAGCGATGCGATCAGCTGGAAATAGTAGGCATTGCGGCGATCCCAGCCGCGCACCGCACCGGCGGCCAGCGACAGCTCGGGGTGCACCACCACGCGCGACGGATCGAAGAATTCGGCCATGCCCAGGCCATCGCAGCCGGGGCAGGCACCCATCGGCGCGTTGAACGAGAACAGGCGCGGCTCCAGCTCCGGCAGCGAGTAATCGCAGACCGGGCAGGAGTACTTGGAGGAGAACAGGGTCGGCGCGGTCTCGGCCTTGTCCAGGCTCTGCACCGAGGCCATGCCGTCGCCGAGTTTCAGCGCGGTCTCGAAGCTCTCGGCCAGGCGCTGCTTGATGTCCTCGCGCGGGCGGAAGCGGTCGATCACCGCTTCGATGGTGTGCTTCTGGCGCAGTGCCAGCGGCGGCACCGCGTCGATTTCATGCAGCTCGCCGTCCACGCGCACGCGCACGAAACCCTGCGCGCGCAGCTGGTCGAACACCTGGGCATGCTCGCCCTTGCGGTCGCGGATGACCGGGGCCAGCAGCATGTAGCGCTGTTCCGGGTCCAGGGTCAGTACCTGGTCGACCATCTGGCTGACCGTCTGCGCTTCCAGCGGATAGCCGTGGTCCGGGCAGCGCGGGGTGCCGACGCGGGCGTACAGCAGGCGCAGGTAGTCGTAGATCTCGGTGATCGTGCCGACGGTCGAACGCGGGTTGTGCGAGGTCGATTTCTGCTCGATCGAGATCGCCGGGGACAGGCCCTCGATGTGGTCCAGGTCCGGCTTTTCCATCACGCTCAGGAACTGGCGCGCATAGGCCGATAGCGACTCGACATAGCGGCGCTGGCCTTCTGCATAGATGGTGTCGAACGCCAGCGAGGACTTGCCCGAGCCGGACAGGCCGGTGATCACGATCAGCTTGTCGCGGGGCAGGTCGAGGTCGAGGTTCTTCAGGTTGTGCGTCCGCGCGCCGCGGATGCGGATGAAATCCATCGCCATGGGGGATCCGGTTGTGGGGGCGTTGGCTGGGTGCCGGGCCAGCAGGGAACGGCAATCGGTCAGCCTACCGAGGTGACCAGATGGGGGCAATGGGCGACAATGCCAGCCCGGTGTCTCACCTTGTGAGACGGGCCGTCAGGCAGGGGTCAGATCCTTTTCACGGGGTGGAATGGGATCTGACCCCATCCCGGCGCCCCCCTTTGCGGGGCCCCCCGGCCGTTCAGGGGTTGACTTGACCCGCGCCCGCTGATCTGCGTACAATCCCGCTCCTGTCCGCCCTCGATGGCGGCAGCTCAGACCACAATAACTACAGAGGAAGGCCTGGTCATGTACGCAGTACTGGTCACCGGCGGTAAGCAATACCGCGTGGCGCAGGGCGAAAAGCTCCGCATTGAAAAGCTCGAAGTCGAAGTCGGCAGCGAGATCAAGTTTGACAACATCCTGATGCTGGGTGACAGCGACGGCGTGAAGCTGGGCGATGCGCTGAAGGGCGCTGCCGTCACCGCCAAGGTCCTGTCCCAGGGGCGTGCTGACAAGGTCCGGATCATCAAGTTCCGTCGCCGCAAGCACCACATGAAGCGTCAGGGTCACCGTCAGTACTACACCGAAATCGAGATCACCGGCATCGCCGGCTAAGCATCAGGAGAAGCAGTCATGGCACATAAAAAGGGCGTAGGCTCCTCGCGCAACGGTCGCGACTCCAACCCGAAGTACCTGGGCGTCAAGATCTTCGGCGGCCAGGCCATCGAAGCCGGCAACATCATCGTGCGTCAGCGCGGCACCCAGTTCCACCCGGGTTCGGGCGTTGGCCTGGGCCGTGACCACACCCTGTTCGCCCTCGTGGACGGCAAGGTGGAGTTCTCGGTCAAGGGCGCCAAGAAGCGTCGCACCGTCAGCATCGTCTCGGCCGACGCCTGATCCAGGCATCGCCGGCACCCGTGCCCCGGCATGGGAGTGCTGCATGAAGAGCCCCGCTTCGGCGGGGCTTTTCGTTAGAGTGGACGCAAGACCGGCCAGGCCGGGCTGCCGGCCATCGGCAGGCATAACATTCAAGGCGGCGGCCGGCAGGCCACGCCCATCGCAGGCATCGAAACAATGAAACTGGTAGACGAAGCAGAAATCGAAGTGTTCGCCGGCAACGGCGGCAACGGCTGCATTGGCTTCCGTCGCGAGAAGTTCATTCCGCTCGGCGGCCCGGACGGCGGCGACGGCGGTGCGGGCGGCAGCGTGTACATCCGCGCCGACGAAAACCTGAACACCCTGGTCGACTTCCGCCATGACCGCATCTTCAAGGCGCAGCGCGGCGAGAACGGCATGGGCCGCCAGGCCTATGGCAAGGGTGGTGAAGACCTGACCATCACCGTGCCGGTCGGCACCGTGGTCATCAACGTCGCCACCGATGAAGTCATCGGCGACCTGACCCAGCACAACGACCGTCTGCTGGTGGCCAAGGGGGGCCGTGGCGGCCTGGGCAACATGCACTTCAAGAGCTCGACCAACCGCTCGCCGCGCCAGGCGCTGCCGGGCGAGCCGGGCGAAGAGCGCACGCTGAAGCTGGAGCTGAAGCTGCTGGCCGATGTCGGCCTGCTGGGCTTCCCCAATGCCGGCAAGAGCACCCTGATCCGTGCCGTTTCGGCGGCAACGCCGAAGGTGGCCGATTACCCGTTCACCACGCTGTACCCGAACCTGGGTGTGGTGAAGGTGGAGAACTACCGCAGCTTCGTGATCGCCGACATTCCGGGCCTGATCGAAGGCGCGGCGGACGGCGCCGGCCTTGGTGCGCAGTTCCTGCGCCACCTGCAGCGCACCCGCCTGCTGCTGCACCTGGTGGACATCTCGCCGATGGAAGGTGGCGTGGAAGGCATTTCGCCAGTCGAGCAGGTGCGTGCGATCGAGCGCGAGCTGGAAAAGCACGATCCGGAGCTGCTGAACAAGCCGCGCTGGCTGGTGCTGAACAAGGCCGACCTGATGTTCGAAGACGAGGCCAAGGCGGCGGCCGAGCAGATCGTCGCCGAGCTGGGCTGGAAGGAGCCGTGGTTCCTGGTGTCGGCGCTGGGTCGCGAAGGTACCTTCCCGATCATGAGCCGGATCATGGCCTTCTTCGATCGCCAGAAGGAAGATGAGCTGGAAGCCCGCAACGCGCAGTGATGCTGTTGTGGTTCCATGCGAAAAGCCCGGCTTCGGCCGGGTTTTTTGTTTTCCGGTAGTGCCGGCCGCTGGCCGGCATTCCTCGGGGTTGCCGGCCAGCGGCCGGCACTACCGGATCGCAGGCAACAAAAAACCCGGCCGGGGCCGGGCTTTTGTCTGCAGCCCAACCCCGAAGGGCAGGGCGGCAACGCCGGATCAGGCGGCCTTGAGGGCCTTGATGCGGTCGTTCAGGCGGCTCTTGTGGCGAGCAGCCTTGTTCTTGTGGATCAGGCCACGCGCGCTGAAGCGATCCAGGATCGGCTGGGCAACGGCGAAGGCGGCTTCGGCGCCGGCGGCATCGTTGGCGTCCAGCGCCTTGATCACTTTCTTGACAGCGGTGCGCAGCATCGAGCGCTGAGCCACGTTGCGCGCGTTGCGCACGACGGTCTGCTTGGCGCGCTTCTTGGCGGACTTGATATTGGCCACGGTGGTGGTTTCCTGAAAAAATCGGTGTTATGGGAACAGCAAGCTAGCTAGTATGATGGCGTAAGAAATGCACGTCAAGTCGATTGTCAAGAGGGACGCTGAGTGAGTTCACCCAAGTTGTTGCGGGGCCTGCTGTCGTTCAGCAGCATGACCATGGTCTCGCGCGTTCTCGGACTTGTCCGGGACTTCGTGGTGACCACCACGTTCGGCACCAACGCCATCACTGATGCTTTCTGGGTCGCCTTCAGGGTACCCAATTTCCTGCGCCGGTTGTTCGCCGAAGGGTCTTTTGCCACCGCTTTCGTGCCGGTGTTCACGGAAGTGAAGGAAACCCGCAGCCACGCCGAGCTGCGCGAACTGATGGCCCGCACTGCCGGCACCCTGGGCGGGGTGCTGATGCTGGTCACCGCGTTGGCGCTGATCTTCGCGCCGCAGCTGGCCTCGGTTTTCTCAAGCGGTGTTGATACCGATCCGGTCAAGCAGGGCCTGCTGGTCGACCTGTTCCGCCTGACCTTCCCGTTCCTGCTGTTCGTCTCGCTGACCGCACTGGCCGGCGGCGCGCTCAACAGCTTCCAGCGCTTTGCCATGCCGGCGCTGACCCCGGTCATCCTCAACCTGTGCATGATCGCCGGCGCGCTGTGGCTGGCGCCGCGGCTGGGCGGCACTCCAGAGAAGCAGATCCTGGCGCTGGGCTGGGCGGTACTCGCCGCCGGCCTCCTGCAGCTGCTGTTCCAGCTGCCCTCGCTGAAGGGCATCAACCTGCTGACCCTGCCGCGCTGGGGCTGGAGCCATCCGGGCGTGCGCAAGGTGATGACGCTGATGGTGCCGACCCTGTTCGGTTCGTCGGTGGCGCAGATCAACCTGCTGCTGGATACGGTGATCGCGGCCAAGCTGACCGACGGCTCGCAGTCGTGGCTGTCGCTGGCCGACCGCTTCCTGGAGCTGCCGCTGGGTGTGTTCGGCGTGGCGCTGGGCACGGTGATCCTGCCGGCCCTGGCCCGCCACCACGTCAGTACCGACCGCGAGGGCTTCTCGCGCTCGCTGGACTGGGGCCTGCGCATGACCCTGTTGATCTCGGTGCCGGCCATGCTGGGCCTGCTGCTGCTGGCCGAGCCGCTGATCGCGACCATCTTCCAGCACGGCCAGTTCAGCGCCTTTGATACCCGCATGACCGCGCTGTCGGTGTACGGTCTCAGCTTCGGACTGCCGGCGTTCGCACTGCTCAAAGTGGTGCTGCCGGCCTTCTATGCCCGCCAGGACACCAAGACCCCGGTGCGCGCCGGTGTGGCTGCGCTGGTGGCCAACATGGTGTTCAACTTCATCCTGCTGGCCGTGCTGTACCAGGTGATGGTGCCGGACGCGCTGAAGGCACAGGGCGTGATGGCGGCCATCGGCAAGCAGCCGGGCCTGCACCTGGCACTGGGCATCGCCAGCGCGCTGTCCAGTTACCTGAATCTGGGCCTGCTCTGGTACTGGCTGGGCAAGACCGAGGTCTACCAGCGCCGGCCGGGCTGGGGCGGCTATCTGGTACGCCTGGTGCTGGCCTGTGCGGCCATGGTTGGCGTGTTGCTGGCCCTGCTGCACTGGCTGCCGGGCTTCTCGGCGATGAGCGTGTGGGAGCGGATCGGTGCCCTGGCGCTGCTGGTCGGCGGCGGTGGCGCGACCTATGCGGTGGCCATGCTGGCGATGGGCTTCCGCCCGCGCGACCTGCGCGGGCATTGATCGCGGCCCGTGGCGGCTATACTTCAGGGTTACACCATTGAAGCGGCGGCCCCGGTCGGGCCGGAACGAGAGTTGATGAGCAGGCTGTTCAGAAGCGTCGAGGGCGGGGAGCTGTTCCCGAACGGAAGCGTGGTCTGTATCGGTGCATTCGACGGCCTCCACCTGGGCCATCGTGCGCTGGTCCGCCACGCGGTTGCCCGCGCGCGCGCCTTGGGCGTGGCCGCAGTGGCCGTGGCATTCGAGCCGCTGCCGCGTGAATTCTTCGCCCAGGGCACGCCGCCGCCGCGGCTGACCCTGGCGCGCAGCAAGGTCGAGATCCTGCGCGAGCTTGGCGTCGATGCGATCGGCCTGCTGCGTTTCGATGCGGCGATGGCGGCGATGCCGGCCGAGACTTTCGTGCGCCAGTTGCTGGTGCACCGGCTGGGCGCCCGCGAAGTGTGGATCGGGCCGGAGTTCTGCTTCGGCAACCGCCGCCGCGGCGATCTGTCCCTGCTGCAGAAGATGGGCGCCGAACTCGGCTTCACCGCGGGCGAGATCGAAGCGGTGGACCTGCATGGCGACCGCATCTCCAGCACCCGCATCCGCCAGTTGCTGCAGGAGGGCGATTTCGCCCGTGCCGGCGACCTGCTCGGCCGTCCGTACGCGATCAGCGGACGGGTGGTGCGCGGGCGCCAGCTCGGCCGCACGCTGGGCTTCCCCACCGCCAACCTGCGCTTCCCGAAGACCCCGGCGCTGTCGGGCATCTACGCGACCTGGGTGCACGGCGTGTTCGACCAGCCGTGGCCCTCGGTGTCCAGCTTCGGTACGCGGCCGACGGTGGAGGGCGTGGAGCCGCTGCTGGAAGCCCACCTGTTCGATTTCCAGGGCGACCTGTACGGGCGCCACATCGACGTGGAGTTCGTCGCCAAGCTGCGCGACGAAGAAAAATTCAATGATCTGGCGGCGCTGACCGACCAGATGCACCGCGACGCCGAACAGGCGCGCGCCATCCTTTCCGAACATAGATTGCGAGCCACTGCGTGAGCCAGGACTACAAGACCACCCTGAACCTGCCAGCCACCGAATTCCCGATGCGCGGCGATCTGCCCAAGCGCGAGCCGGGCATTCTGGCGCGGTGGGAAGAGCAGGGGCTCTACCAGCAGCTGCGCGACAACGCCGCCGGCCGCCCGCTGTTCGTGCTGCATGACGGCCCGCCGTACGCCAACGGCCGCATCCACCTGGGCCACGCGGTCAACAAGATCCTGAAGGACATCATCGTCAAGTCGCGCTACCTGGCCGGCTTCGATGCGCCCTACGTGCCGGGCTGGGACTGCCATGGCCTGCCGATCGAGATCGCGGTCGAGAAGAAGTGGGGCAAGGTCGGCACCAAGCTCGACGCCGTCGAATTCCGCCAGAAGTGCCGCGAGTTCGCCGAAGAGCAGATCAACATCCAGCGCGTGGACTTCAAGCGCCTGGGCGTGACCGGTGACTGGGACAACCCGTACAAGACCCTGAGCTTCGACTTCGAAGCCAACGAGATCCGCGCGCTGGCCAAGGTCGTGGCCAACGGCCACCTGGTCCGCGGCGCCAAGCCGGTGTACTGGTGCTTCGACTGTGGCTCGGCGCTGGCCGAGGCCGAGATCGAATACCAGGAAAAGGAATCGCCGGCGATCGACGTGGCCTACGCCGCGCGCGATGCGCAGGCCATCGGCCAGGCGTTCGGCGTGAGCGTGCCGGCCGACGTTGAAGTGGCCGTGCCGATCTGGACCACCACCCCGTGGACGCTGCCGGCCTCGCTGGCGGTGTCGCTGGGCGCAGAGATCAATTACGTACTGGCCGAGGGCCCGGCGCACAACGGCAAGCGCCGCTGGCTGGTGCTGGCCGCGGCCCTGGCCGAGCGCGCACTGCAGCGCTACGGCGTGGACGAAGTGGTGCTGCACGGTGAAACCACCGGCGCGGCGCTGGAGAACCAGCTGCTGGCGCACCCGTTCTACCCGGAGCGCGAGATCCTGGTCCTCAATGGCGACCATGTGTCCGACGAGGACGGTACCGGTGCGGTGCACACCGCGCCCGGCCACGGCCAGGAAGACTTCGTGGTCAGCCAGAAGTACGGCCTGCTGGACAAGTACAACGCCGGCCAGGTGACTCCGATCGACGGGCGCGGCGTGTACCTGGAATCGACCCCGCCGGCCGGTGACGTGGTGCTGGCCGGCCAGCACCTGTGGAAGGCGCAGGAGGCCATCGTCGGCGTGCTGCGCGACAACGGTTCGCTGCTGGCCTTTCACCCGATCCGCCACAGCTACCCGCACTGCTGGCGCCACAAGACGCCGGTGGTGTTCCGCGCCACCCCGCAGTGGTTCATCTCGATGGACAAGGCCAACCTGCGCAACGATGCGCTGGCCGCCATCGACACCGTCGGCTGGTTCCCGACCTGGGGCAAGGCGCGCATCCAGAGCATGGTCGACGGTCGCCCGGACTGGACGATCTCGCGCCAGCGCACCTGGGGCGTACCGATCGCACTGTTCACCCACCGCCAGACCGGCGAGATCCACCCGCGCTCGGTGGAGCTGATGCAGCAGGTCGCCGACCGCGTCGAAGCCGAGGGCATCGACGTGTGGTACTCGCTGGATGCCGCCGAACTGCTGGGCGCCGAAGCGGCCGACTACGAGAAGGTCACCGACATCCTCGACGTCTGGTTCGATTCGGGCGTGACCCATGAAGGCGTGCTCGCCGCGCGAGGCTTCGGCAAGCCGGCCGACCTGTACCTGGAAGGTTCCGACCAGCACCGCGGCTGGTTCCAGTCCTCGCTGCTGACCGGCGTGGCGATCGACAAGCGCGCGCCATACAAGCAGTGCCTGACCCACGGCTTCACCGTGGACGAGCACGGCCGCAAGATGTCCAAGTCGCTGGGCAACGGCATCGAGCCGCAGGACATCATGAACAAGCTGGGCGCGGACATCCTGCGCCTGTGGATCGCCTCGGCCGACTACAGCAACGAGATGTCGCTGTCGCAGGAGATCCTCAAGCGAAACGCCGACGCCTACCGTCGCCTGCGCAACACCGCGCGCTTCCTGCTCGGCAACCTGGACGGCTTCGATCCGGCCCAGCACCTGCAACCGCTCGAGCAGATGGTCGCGCTGGACCGCTGGATCGTGCATCGCGCGTGGGAGCTGCAGGAGAAGATCAAGGCGGCCTACGACGGCTACAACATGGCCGAGATCGTGCAGCTGCTGCTGAACTTCTGCAGCGTGGACCTGGGCTCGCTGTACCTGGACGTGACCAAGGACCGCCTGTACACGATGCCGACCGATTCGCACGGTCGCCGTTCGGCACAGAGCGCGATGTACCACATCGCCGAAGCGTTCACCCGCTGGGTGGCGCCGATCCTGACCTTCACCGCCGACGAGCTGTGGGGTTACCTGCCGGGCGAGCATGCCGGCCACGTGCTGTTCACCACCTGGTACGACGGCCTGGCGCCGCTGCCGGCCGATGCCCAGCTCAACGCCGCCGACTTCGACCAGCTGCTGGCCGTGCGCGAGCAGGTCGCCAAGGTGCTCGAGCCGATGCGTGCCAACGGCGCCATTGGTGCCGCGCTGGAAGCGGAAATCACCATCGCCGCCAGCGAAGAGCAGGCCGCGCGCTGGCAGCCGCTGGCCGATGAACTGCGCTTCCTGTTCATCAGTGGCGACGTGCAGGTGCGCCCGGCGACCACCGACGAGGTGTTCGTCAGCGCCCAGCCGACCACCAAGGCCAAGTGCGTGCGCTGCTGGCACCACCGCGCCGATGTCGGCAGCAACGCCGACCATCCGGAACTGTGCGGCCGCTGCGTGAGCAACGTCACCGGCGCCGGCGAACTGCGGAGCTGGTTCTGATGAGCGCCGCACGTCCGCATCCGAACGCCCTGGTCTGGCTGCTGCTGTCGGCCGCCATCATCGGCCTGGATCAGTGGTCCAAGGCCTGGGTGCTGTCGAGCCTGCCTGAATTCCAGCCGGTGGTGGTCATCGACGGCTTCTGGAACTGGTACCGCACCTACAACACCGGTGCGGCGTTCAGTTTCCTGAGCGACGCCGGTGGCTGGCAGAAGTACTTCTTCACCGCGCTGGCGATCGCCATCAGCGGCCTGATGGCCTGGTGGCTGCGCGGTACCGCCCGCGGCAACTGGAAGGCCGCGGTGCCGTATGCACTGATCATCGGCGGCGCGATCGGCAACGTGATCGACCGCCAGGTGCACGGCCACGTGGTCGATTTCATCCAGTGGTACGTGGGCAGCTACACCTGGCCCTCGTTCAACATCGCCGACTCGGCCATCGTGGCGGGTGCCATCGGCATCGCCCTGTTTGGCCTGTTCGACGGCAAGTCCGCCAAAAAGGCGGATAATGCCAACCCGAAACCGTAAGCCGGCCGCTGCCGGGAGATTGAACTGATGGATGTGCTGCTCGCCAACCCGCGTGGTTTCTGTGCCGGTGTCGATCGTGCGATCGAGATCGTCAAGCGCGCGATCGAAACGCTGGGCGCGCCCATCTACGTCCGCCATGAAGTGGTGCACAACCGGTTCGTGGTCGACGACCTGAAGCAGCGCGGTGCGATCTTCGTCGAGGAACTCGACGAAGTGCCGGACAACAACACGGTCATCTTCAGCGCCCATGGCGTGTCCCAGGCCGTGCGCCAGGAAGCCGAGCGCCGTGGCCTGAAGGTGTTCGACGCCACCTGTCCGCTGGTGACCAAGGTCCACTTCGAGGTTGCCCGCCACTGCCGTGCCGGCCGTGACGTGGTGCTGATCGGCCATGCCGGCCACCCGGAAGTGGAAGGCACCATGGGCCAGTGGAACCGCGAAGCCGGCACCGGCCAGATCTACCTGGTCGAAGATGTGGAGCAGGTCGCCACGCTGCACATCAACCAGCCGGAAAACTTCGCCTACACCACCCAGACCACGCTGTCGGTGGACGACACGCGCGGCATCATCGATGCGCTGCGCGAGCGTTTCCCGGCGATGCAGGGCCCGAAGAACGACGACATCTGCTACGCCACGCAGAACCGCCAGGACGCCGTGCGCGACCTGGCCAAGCGCTGTGACCTGGTGCTGGTGGTCGGCTCGCCGAACAGCTCCAACTCCAACCGCTTGAGCGAGCTGGCCCGTCGTGAGGGCGTGGAGTCGTACCTGATTGACGGCGCGCACGAGATTGACCCGCAGTGGGTGCAGGGCAAACAGCACATCGGCGTGACCGCCGGTGCATCGGCACCGCAGGTGCTGGTCGATGGCGTGCTGGCGCGCCTGGCCGAGCTGGGCGCGACCGGCGTCGGCGAGCTGGACGGCGAACCGGAATCGATGGTGTTCGCGCTGCCGAAGGAACTGCGTCTGCGCCTGGTCGACTGACCGGGCCTGACTCTGGTGGGTGCGGACCTTGGTCCGCACTGCTTCTCGGTGCATTCCATCCACGCATGGCGTGGATCTACTGAAACCGCTCTGGTGGATGCGAACCTGCACAAGGTGGGTGCGAACCTTGGTTCGCACGCTTTTGGGCATGGGTGGATGGGCGCTCGCCCATGACCTTTGGCCATGGGGCAGGGCAGCGCACAGGCCTAGCATCGGAGGATTCTCCGTTGTTGGAAGTTGCCCGATGAAGACCCGAGCCCTGGCGATGTCATTGCTGTTCGCGCTGGCGGTCACGCCCGCACTGGCGCAGACCTCGCCACCGGCGACCGCGGCGGCTCCCGGCCTGCTGCGCATCGATGTGGATGCGCGCGATCTGGCCCGGCGCATCTTCAAGGTGACTGCCACCGTACCGGCCAAGCCCGGGCCGATGACCCTGCTGTACCCGCAGTGGATTCCCGGCAACCATTCGCCCACCGGCCCGATCGACAAGCTGGCCGGCCTGCGCGTGACCGCCAACGGCAAGCCGCTGGCCTGGCAGCGTGACCAGTACAACGTCTATGCGTTCAAGGTGGACGTGCCCGAGGGCGTGAGCGAGATCGTGGCGCACTTCGACTTCCTGTCCTCGCAGGGCGGCAGCCAGGGCCGGGTGGTGATGACCCCGGAGATGCTCAACCTGCAGTGGAACGCCAACTCGCTGTACCCGGCCGGGGTGGATGCACGCAACCTGCAGGCGCAGGCCAGCGTGACCCTGCCCAAGGGCTGGTCGTTCGCCACTGCGCTGGAGACCGCGCGCCGCGATGGCGATACCGTGGTGTTCAAGCCGATCTCCTATGACCACCTGGTCGATTCGCCGTTGTTTGCCGGCGAACACTACCAGCGCATCGATCTCGATCCGGGCGCGAAGGTGCCGGTACACCTCAATGTGTTCGCCGACGAGGCCAAGTCGCTGAAGCCGAGCGAGGCACAGATCTCCATGCATCGTGCGCTGGTGCAGCAGGCCGACAAGCTCCACGGTGCGCGTCACTACAACCACTATGAATTCCTGCTGGCGTTGACCGACCGCCTCGGCGGCATCGGCCTGGAGCATCATCGTTCCAGCGAGAACAGCGCCGACCCGGGGTACTTCACCGAGTGGGACAGCAATGCGTGGATGCGCGACCTGCTGCCGCATGAGTACACCCATTCCTGGAACGGCAAGTACCGTCGCGGCGCGGATCTCGCCACCGCCAACTTCAACACGCCGATGGGCGACAGCCTGCTGTGGGTATACGAAGGCCAGACCCAGTTCTGGGGACAGGTGCTGGCGGCGCGTTCGGGCCTGTGGTCGACCGCGCAGGCGCGCGACATGCTGGCCAATGTGGCCGCGACCTATGATCGTGGCCGCCCCGGACTGGCCTGGCGCCCGCTGCAGGACACCACCAACGACCCGACCATCGCGCAGCGCCGCACGCTGCCTTACCGCAACTACCAGATGAGCGAGGACTACTACTCCGGCGGCCAGATGCTGTGGCTGGAAGTGGAGGGCAAGCTGCGCGAACTGAGCAGCAACCGGCGCAGCCTGGATGATTTCGCGCGCGCCTTCTTCGGGGTCGGCAACGGCGACTGGGACGTCAATCCCTACACCTTCGACGACGTGGTCGCGACCTTGAACGGCATCGCGCCGTACGACTGGGCGACGTTCCTGCGCGGTCGCCTGGATGGCCATGGTTCGTTGACCGGTGGCCTGGAACTGGCCGGCTGGAAGCTGGTCTACCGCGATACTCCGAACGACGCCTACAAGGCGCAGGAAAAGCGCGCGAAGGCGGCGCTGCTCGCCTATTCGCTGGGCGCGACCGTGCTCGACAGCGGCGTGGTCGGCGACGTGATCTGGGACAGCCCGGCGTTCAATGCCGGCCTGGCGCCGGGCATGAAGGTGATTGCCGTTGGCGGCCGCGAGTACAGCAGCCAGCGCTTGAAGGATGCAGTAGCCACGGCGGCGAAGGACAGGGCGCCGATCGTGCTGCTGGTGAAGCAGTTCGACCGCATCGAAACGATGAACATCGACTATCACGGTGGCCTGCAGTATCCGGTGCTGGAGCGCATCGCCGGCAAACCTGACCGCCTTGCGGATCTGTGGAAGGCACGATGAAGCCGCGCGCCCGCGATGGTCTGATCCTGCTGATGGCGATCCTGGCCATCATCGGCGCGTTCCTGCACGGTGACGGGCGCTGGCTGCATTGGCTGGCCAAGCCGACCACCACGCTGCTGATCGCCGCCATCGCCTGGCGGGTGCGTGATCCCGCGCAGCCGTTCTACCGTCGCGCGGTGCTGGCCGGCATGCTGCTGTCGTGTGTGGGTGACATCGCGCTGATGCTGCCGATGGACGCGTTCGTACCGGGGCTGGTGGCGTTCCTGCTGGCGCACCTCTGCTACATCGTCGCCTTCCGCGATGGCCTGCGTGCCGGGCGCGGCCTGCTCGCCGCCAGCGTCCTGCTCGGCGCATTCGCTGTACTCAATGTACTTGGCCTGTGGCCGCACCTGCCTGCACCGATGCGTATTCCGGTGCTGGCGTACGTGGTGGTGCTGGCCTCGATGGCGGTGCTGGCACTGGCACGCCAGTGGCGCCGGCCACAGCCCGCTACCGTTGAAGCCAGCAGCGCGCGCTGGGCTGCCGCCGGTGCGCTGCTGTTCGTCGCCAGCGATTCACTGCTGGCCTGGGATCGATTCGCAGGAGGCCTGCCGCTGGCCAGCCTGCTGGTGTTGTCCACCTACTACGGCGCGCAGTACGCCATCGCCCGCTCGGTGAAATAGCAAAAGGGGACGGAGGGGATTAAGTCGCAGGCAGCCCCATGGCATAAACGACTTAATCCCCTCCGTCCCCTTTTTGCGTCGACTATCGGTGGCTTGTGCTGCGCAGGGCACCCTGTGCGTCGAAGGAGAGGCGTGCGGACTGGCGATCACCGGCGACCTCGTCCGGCAGCCAGACCAGAGTGCCCCCCTTGCGCACGATCACATAGACGTGACCGACTTCACCCGGTGTGCCCATCAAGGCGTTGCGCTGTGCCTGCAGCGCCTGGGCGACGCGTGGCACCGCCTCGAAATCGATGTTGGCCAGCGCCGTGCTGCTGCGGCGCAGGGTGATGGTCGGGGCGAAGCGTTGCGGATCGACCGGGTCGCCCCTGCGCCACTGCCCGCGCTCGAAGTGGTAGCTGTCCACGCGCGAGGGGTGCTGCGGATCGACCAGGTCCAGGTTGATGCGGCCGTCATCGTAGAAGTGGATGCTGTGGAACACCGTCAATCGATGCCCGGCCAGTGCCGGCAGTTCTTCGAGTGCCTGGCGAGCCGCCAGCAGATGGTCGGCATCGAACAGGCGATTGCTGCGCGCGGGAATCGGCGCAGGCTGGGGTCCGGCAGCCACAGTGACGCCGGGCGCAAGCGATGCGGGCTGTTCGCGCGGAGGCTGCGACGAAACGAATGGCGGCAACCGATCGGCCTGCACCGAATGGCCCAGCGTTTCGCCCAGCGTCTGCAGCGCATCCCCTGCCACGGCAACGCCGGCCAGCACCAGCAGCACCACGGAGAACACCAGCCGGGTCGAGGGCGGCTGCTTCATATACCCTCCAGGCGCACGTTGCCGCGATCTTCCGGGTCGTACAGCAGCGTGACCTGCTCGCGGGGAAGGTTGGCCAGCTCGATCAGCGGGATGAAGCGGCGCACGCTCACCTGCTGTACGCCGCCTTCGCGGTCGGTGTACTCCAGCTGGAACTCCACCTGCGGCTGTTCGTTGAGGTAGGTGCCGGTCTGGCGCAGCTTCAGCACCTTCGCCTCCACGCCGATGCCGCGATACTTCAGGGCGTCACCGCGGGCATCGGCCTGCAGCAGGCGACCCAGCAGGCGCAGGCCCAGCGCATAGCCGCACAACACCAGCGGACACACCAGCAGGGGATGGTCGAACGACAGGAAGGTCCAGCCCAGGCCTTCGCTCTGCAGGCGATAGGCGAACACGTAGGCACTGGCAACTGCGACGATGCCGATGGCCGCGCCGATGCCGCGACGCCAGAGGCTGCCGACATCCAGTTCGGGCTCGGCGCCCTCCAGCACCACGTTGGGGAACTCACCCGGCGCACGGCTCACGCGTGCTTCGATGCGCTTGCCGGCGATGAAGCGTTGCAGTTGCGGCTTGCTGTCGACCACCAGCATCTGTTCGCTGATCGGTGTGCCGGACAGGTTCTGGAAGCGCAACTGCAGCTTCCACTGCGCGAAGCCACGCACATGCGCGCCGGTCTGCCCGGCCTGTTCGATCAGGGCATCACGCAGCTCACCGTCGGCCAGGATCGAGCGCGCCCGATGCAGGGCGCGCGGTGGGCCCAGCAGCAGGTAGTGCAGGAAGGCGAGCAGCAACGCCAGCCACAGGGCCAGCGACAGGGCGAGCAACAGCAGTGCCAGCCAGGGTGCGCTGCGGTCGGCCAGCTGCACCGGCCACGACGTGCCGAAGTAGAGAATGCACGGGAAGGGCAACGCGAAGAACAGCAGGAACGCGCCCCAGAACCAGAGATAGGCCTTCATGGGGTGGTGGGGGACCGATGGAACAGGGCGCGTAGGGTACTACGCTCAGCGGATCTGCAGGGTCAGCAGGAAGTAGCGGCCGAGTGGGTCGTCCAGCCCCGGCATCTGCCCGCCATTGCCGACCAGATAGTTCACCGGTTGCGTGTCGAGCACGTTGTGCACGTCCAGCGCAGCGACCACGCGCGGCCCCAGGCGTCGCGCGAGATGCAGGTTCCAGCGCAGCTGGCGGGGGTTCATGCAATGGTTCTGCCCGCGCTGCTCCTCCGGGCATTCCGCACCGGGCAGCCAGGCGCGCGTGCGCCCAACCTGGTTGCCGCGCAGGGCGATGTCCCAGTTGCTGTTCTGCCACTGTACGTTGAGCACGGCAGCCATCGTCGGCGTGACATGCCCGCGCAGGTCCACCGTTGCATCATGGCCACGTTCGCGGCGCAGTTCCTGCTGTTTCAGCGCATCGAGCGAGAACAGCCACTGACCGGTGCTGCCGGTGTCGATGTGGTACTCCCCGCGCAGTACCCAGTTGCGCGAGGTGGTGCGGCCGATGTTGTCGAAGGACAGGCGCAGGCTGCTCAGGTGGCCGTCCTCGTCCAGCTCCCAGGTGCCGCGGTTCCACACTGCGTCGGTCGGTTGCAGGGCCAGGATCTCGTTGCGCAGTTCGACGATGTTGTGCGTGAGTGACAGCGAGAACGTGTCGGTCGGCGTCCAGGTCGCGGCCAGGGAATGACTGAGCGACCGCTCGGCCTTCAACGCATCGTTCTCCACCACGTCCACGGTGACGCTGCAGCGTCCGTTGCCGGTGCTCTGCGCACAGTCGGGCAGTGCGCTGGAGGCGGGCAGTTCGATCGCGCCGAAGTAGCCCGGTGGTCGCCGCTGTTCGAACAGGCTGGGCGCACGGTAGCCGCGCCCGCTGGCAAGCAGGAATGACCACTGCGGCGTGGGGCTCCAGCGCAGGCCCACACGGGGCGAGAAGGCCTGGTAGTCGCCATCGCGGTCCCAGCGTGCTGCCAGGTCCATGCGCAGCGTGTGCGCCAGGGGCAGGCCGAGTTCGGCGTAGGCGCCGCCACTGCGGCGCGCCAGGTGGCGCTGCTCCTGCGGCAGGCCCAGCGCCAGGTCACCCTGGCTCAGCAGTGCGTCGGGATGCGAGGTCCAGCGTTCCTGGCGCAGGTCGATGCCGGTGGCCAGCTGTGCGTGGCCGCCGGCCAGCGGCATCAACTCGCGCTGCATGCCCCACCAGCCCTGCCATTGTTCAGTGCGGCCACGATTGCGGATCGACGGGAACAACTGCTCGGCCGCGCCTGCCGGCAGCGATGTGAAGCCGGGCAGGAAGTCCAGCGTCTCCGCCGCGCGCAGCAGCGGCTCGGCGCGTACGGTGCCCGACGTGGACAGGGTGACATCGCTGCGCTGTGCGCTGATGCCGGCATCCCAGCTGCGCCGGCCCTGGTCGCGGCCGATGCCGAAGGTGACGTCGGCGTCGGTGGCGCGTACATGCGGGCGCACGTTGCCGGCTTCGCGCAGCACGCTGTTGAAGGTGAACCCATACAGGCCGATGGCAACGGCGGTCGGGCCGAGGTCGAAGCGCTGCCGGTTGTGGCTGGCCCGCGCCTCGGCGTAGGCATAGCGACCTTCGCCGCGTTCATGCCGGTAGCGCAGGTAGGCCGAGGCGGTGTCCGAGGCCGGTTGCAGCGAACGCGGGCGTGCGCTGTCGAACCAGCAGGCACCATCGCGCCGTTTCAAGGGCCCTTCGCAGCGTTTTGCCGGCCAGTAGCGTCCATCGCGGAACGCGCCGATAAGGTACTGCGAGGTTTCCGCATGCCATTGGCGGCGATCACCGGCCACGTGGTCGATGCGGTGCAGGTCGATGCCGGCGAACCAGCGGTCCCCTCCCTCGCGCACGCCACCGGTGGCCGCCTGCACGCGATACTGTCCTGCGTCGCCGCGCCCGCTCAGGCCGGTCTGCAGCATGGCTTCGGGTCCGTCGGCCTGGTCGCGCAGGATGATGTTGACCACGCCGGACATCGCGTCGGCACCATAGATGGCCGATGCGCCGCCACGCACCAGTTCGATGCGTTCGACGAAGCTGAGCGGGATGCCCCCAAGATCGGTGAGCCCACCCTGTTCCAGCGACACCATGGGATAGCGTGGCAGGCGTCGGCCATTGACCAGGAACAAGGTCGCACGCGGGCCCATGCCGTCCAGGCTGGTGGTGGTGGCCGCACCCACCGGCAGGTACTGCGAATCGCCACTGCGCGAGGTACTCATCGCCGGGTGGCCGTTCATGCCCGGCAAGTGCCGCAGCAGGTCGAACAGGCTGCCGTAGCCGCTGCGCAGGATGTCATCGCGGTCGATGATGGTGACCGGCAGTGTGGTCTGCACGGAGGTGCGTGGCAGCCGGCTGCCGGTAACATGGATCGGCGCCAGTTCCACCTGCGGTGGAGCGTCTGCGGTCTTGTGTGGCGCAGGTGCTGCAGGCGTGGCGCGTGCCGCGCCCGACGGCGGCGATGGTGGCGCGGGGTGGGTGCGGCGGACGACGAATCCGCCAGCAGGCGTACGCAGGATGCTCACCGGCATGCCGGCAACCAGTTCCTTCAGGGCCGCGGCCGCATCGCGGTGGCCATGGGTGCCGGCCGTGCGCAGGCCATCCAGCTCACGCGCATCGAACAGCAGGGCAATGCCGCTCTGTCGCGCCCATTGCTGCAGGGCCGGTGCCAGCGGGCCCGAACCAACATCGACCTCCAGGGTGCCCGCCTGCTCGGCGGCACCCGCAGACGGCAGCGCGGGGATGCTCAGCGCGAGGCAGAACAGGGTGCGGAGCAGCCCCCCCTGCAGCGCGCCCGGTACTGCCATCACCGCAGGCCTCCTCAGTACGTGCGGCGCAGTTCCAGCGCGCCATCCGGTCGCGTCTGGCCAGCCACCGACCAACCCAGTTCCAGTGCCGACAGCAGTTCCTGCGCGTCGCCGGCACGGAAGGTGCCACTCACCGCCAGGTTGGCGATCTCCGGATCGGCGATCACCAGCGGCGTGCGGCCGTAGCGGTTCATGCGTTCGACCACGATCGACAGCGGCGTGGCATCGAACACCAGCTGTCCCTGCAGCCAGCCTTCAGCGGCGGTATTGGACGACA
The DNA here is from genome assembly GCF_056480025.1 of Stenotrophomonas sp. 109824_Sma. NCBI lineage: Bacteria > Pseudomonadati > Pseudomonadota > Gammaproteobacteria > Lysobacterales > Lysobacteraceae > Stenotrophomonas > Stenotrophomonas sp. 109824_Sma. Next base: position 1,284,022 of record NZ_CM151078.1, read on the forward strand.
GCGCCGGGCCGGGCTGGATGCGGCCCGACGGCAGCACCTGCAGTTGCTGGCCGGGTGCCAGGGTGTGCTGGGTCCCGCCATTGCTGACCTCGACCGCGCCCTCCAGCAGCGCGACTTCGACCAGGCCGTCGTGCAGGCGTTCCACCTGGAAGGTGGTGCCGATGTCGCGGATGGTGCTGTCGCCGGCGCGCAGCTGCAGCGCCTTGCCCGACGGCGCAACCTGCAGCTGCACGCGCCCGCGCTCCAGTACCAGGTTGCGGTGGCGCCAACCGAAACGGGCGTGCAGGGTGGTGCCGGCATCCAGCGTCGCTACGCTGCCATCGGCCAGCGTCTGTTGCCGGGGCTGGTGGGAATCGTTGGCATAACGCAGCGGCGCAGGGTTGCCGTCGACCGCCACCATCCAGCCGATCCCGACGGCCAGGCAGACGCCTGCGGCAGCGGCCAGCGCCGGCAGCCAGCGGCGCCGCACCGGCCGCGCCACGCGTGCCGCGGCAGTGCGAAGCCACGGGTCGGCGGCCAGTTCCTCGCCCTGCTGGAACAGCGTCTCGGCCTGGATCCAGGCCGAGACATGCGCCGGGTCTTCGGCCAGCCAGTCCTCGAACGTCTCGCGCTCGGCCGGCGTACAGTCCGCAGCTTCCAGTCGCGCCACCCAGGTGCTGGCACGTTCGAACAGCTGGGTGTCTTCCCTGGGCCTGGCGTGACTCATCCGTTGTCCCTGTCGTTGTGCAGCGGATCCGATCCGAGTTCCTGGCGCAGGCCCTGCAGGGCGCGGGCGATATGTTTTTCCACGGTCTTGGCAGTAATTCCACAGTGCCGCGCGATCTGCGTATAGCTCATGCCGGTGATCCGGTTGAGCAGGTACACCTCGCGCGCGCGCTCGGGCAGCTTGAACAGGGCCTGCCGCAGCAGGGACAGCATCTGCCCGGACTCGGCCTGGCGCAATGGATCGGGCGACGTGCTGGAAGGCTCGTTGCCGCCATCATGCTCGGCCAGGGACAGATGCGGCCGCGACTGCGACGATCGGCCGCGGTCTGCCAGGCGGTTGCGGGCGATACGATACAGCAGCAGCCGCAGCTCGTCGGCACTGTGCGCGCGATAGCGGATCAGCCGCTCCATGCAGTCCTGCGCGATGTCCTCTGCATCTTCCGGCCCAACGCCGCGCGTGCGCAGGAACGCACACAACGGCGCGCGTTCCTCCCGCACGAACGCAATGAACGCGTCCGCCGGCGCGGACAGGTCCGGCGCGCGATGGATCAGAGGAGAGGGGGCGGACAGGGCTGGCCTCGGACGTCGGTGGCGGGTACGTCTCCGAGTTTTACGCGACGATGACCGGATGGGGAAGAGTGTGCGTGACCCATGATTCCATTGTGAATGCGTTCATGTTTCGGGCGCCGCTGCACTGGGGGAGAGCGCACCGTCCGGACGTTGAACTTTCGACCCGTGCGTTGCGGGTGGAGAGAGAGAACACATGAAGCATTCGAAGTTGAGCCTGGCCCTGGCAGGGCTGCTGGGCATCACCGCCATGGCGGCGGTTGATGACGTCATGGCAATGAATTATCACGTGCAGGACGATCGCGTCTTCCTCAGCGGCGGCGTAACCGTTGCCGATGTGGTGGCGCTGCCCGCACTGCTGGCCAAGGCGCAGGCCGAAGGCCGTCCGATCCGCGAAGTCGTGCTGCGCACGTCCAACGGTGGCGCGCTGATCGCCGGTGAGTGGCTGCAGGCGATGATCCGCACCCAGGGCCTGGATACCATCGTGTCCGGCCACTGCATTTCGTCCTGCTCGATCATGCAGTCCGGCGGCGTCAACCGTTATCTCGGCGGCGACCTGCCGGTGGTCGATTCGGTGCAGATCCATGCTGCCAGCAGTGGTGGCAGGATCACCTACGCACCGTCGCCGCGCATGACCCAGATCTACACCGGCAACTATGGCGGCGGCATGGATGCCGGCCTGTTGCACAAGGCCATGTACGAAGTGGTGGCGCCCAACGGCCTGCTGGTGTTCCGCGACCCGGCGCGTACGACGGGTACGTCGGTCACGTTCGATCCGGATGGCAGCGGCAGCAAGCTGGAGTCATTCCCGGGCCAGGACATCCGCAGCAACAACATCATCAATACGGCAGGCTACCGCGATCCGGGCGACACCCTGGCCGTCACCAGCAACGTCAGTGGCGACATCAATCCGGGCTACCTGCGCACCGCGCGCCAGCTGCAGGCCTTCGTCGACGACGATTTCGCGCGCTGGAACACCGACTGGGCCAGCACCTACATCAACTACGCGGTAAGCCTGTACAACTTCTCCACGCGCGGGGCGAACGGCATCGGCGCGCAGTCGTTGCAGCAGCTGCTTGCCGACCCCGACCTCCAGGACGAACTGCGCGGCCAGCTGCGGCTGGCCGATCTGGATGTCTCGACCCTGGCCAACTCCGCTGGCGTGATCCGCGTCAGCAATGGCGCCACCTGGCGCACCGCCGAAACCACCGGCGCCGATTTCATGCTGGTCGACAACGGCACCATCGCATTGGAGGGCGGTGCGCTGCGCACCCCTGAGCTGCGGGTGATGCCGGGCAGCGTCGTGGTCGGTCATGGTGATATCGCATCGGTGGGCATCGACACCGATGCACTGCTGGATGGCAGCGGCCCCTCCTGGCGCGAGGACGGCTTCAACCGCCTGCGCGTGTTCGGCACGCTGATGCCGCGCGGCGGTGATCTGGTGACCCACGGCTACGTCAACATCATGCCCGGCGGCCAGCTGCTGTTCGACGTTACCGAGGCCGGTGGCACCGGCAGTGGCCGCCTGCGCGTCGGCACTTTCTACGATGACGGCGCCGAAGAGGGCGCGCTGGTGATCGCGCAGGGTGCACACCTGGCGTTGAACGTGGCCCAGGGCTTCTATGCCAGTGCCTACCGCCGCGACCTGGTGGAAGGGCCGATCTACCAGGGCGGCTTCCAGGATGTCGTGCGGCTGGGGGATACCGGCTACAGCGCCAGCATCACCGGCGGTGAAGTGTTCCGCCCGCGCCACAATTCGCTGCTCAGCTTCAACGTCAACCAGACGGCCGACGGCCTGTGGCTGACCGCCAACCCGGGCTTCGACCAGCTGGGGCTGTTTGCCAACGGCACCTCCGGCGACGGGCTGGGGCGCGCGCTTGCAGCCGCTTCGGACCGCCAGGACAGCGGCCTGAAGTCGCTGCTCGGCGCACTGCAGTTCACCGACCGTGATGTGATCGCACAGCAAGCCGGCGCCCTGCGCGGGGATGCCCATGCCAGCCTGCGCCTGGCCGACAACGCACTGCTGGGCAGCATCGGCAACGTGGTGCAGCAGCACCAGGCGGCAATGCGCAGTGGCGGCGATGCCGATGGCCTGGCCTCACAAGCGGCGCAGTCGGTCTCGGCGCAGCCGGGCATGCGCCATGGCAGCCTGTTCAACCAGCTGGCCATGCATCTGGTCGAACCGGCCGGCGAAGTGACTGGCGGTGGCGGTGCGATGGGACGCAGCCATGGCCTGTGGGCGCGCGGTTTCGCCAGCCATGGCCGCATCGACGCCGACGGTGGCGTGGCCGGCATGAGCCACAACATCGGTGGCATCGTGGTCGGTGCCGACACCCGCCTGGCCGATGACCGCGTCACCCTGGGTGTCAGCGTGGCCGCGGCCGACATGTCGACCAAGGCCAGCGACGGCTCCGGCTTCAGTGGTGACGTGCGCGCGCTGGACGTGGGCGGGTACCTGGATGCGACCTATTCGCGTGGCTACCTGTCGGCGGCCGTGCGCTATACCGATCTGCGCCATGACACCCGCCGCAACCTCTCCGCCATCGAGGGCCTGCAGCAGCCGCTGCGTGCCCGGTACAGCAACGATGCGATCTCGGCGCGGGTCGAACATGCGTTCTCCTTCACCACCGGCAAGGGGCTGGTGATCCAGCCGCTGTTGCCGGTGGTGGATTACGCGCGGACCTCGGCCACCCGTTTCAACGAAGGGCAGGGCGCCGGTGCGCTGGTGGGGCGTGGCGGCAGCCTGGAGAGCATCCGCGTGGGTGCCGGCCTGCAGTTGTTCAAGACCTTCGAGGGCAACAACGGCGAGCGCATCACGCCGCGTGCCCGCGTGGTCTGGCAGAAGGAGCTGGGCGATTCGCAGGCGCGCTACAGCACGGGTTTCGCTGCGGCCCCGGACCTGGTGTTTGGTGCCAGCAGCCAGGCCGTGGGCGAGCAGGTGCTGGCCTGGAACGTGGGCGTGACCAGTCGCGCCAGCGAGCGCCTGTCGATCATGGCCGACTACGTGGGTGAGCGCCGCGACGGTCAGATCCAGAATGGCGTGATGCTGGGCCTGGGCTATCGGTTCTAAGTGGTACTCGGCCCCGGCGATATCCGTATCGCCGGGGCCATCCCATCAGGGCAGGTGCTGCGGTATGGTCGGCAGGGAACTCCAGCCAGGCCCGTCCATGCAGATCGCCGTTTTCAGTGCCCGCCCCTACGATCGTCGCTTCCTGGACGAGGCCAACCAGCGCGATGCGGCCGGGCAGGGCTTCGCGTTCGTGTACTTCGATGCCGCGCTGGACGTGCATACCGCCGCGCTTGCGCAGGATTGCGCTGCCGTCTGCGTGTTCGTCAACGACCGTCTCGATGCGCCGGTACTGCACGCGCTGCATGCGTTGGGCGTACGCGCCGTACTGCTGCGCTGCGCCGGCTTCAACAATGTGGACCTGGCAGCCGCGAAAGCGCTGGACCTGTTCGTCGCGCGGGTGCCGGCCTACTCCCCCGAAGCCGTGGCCGAGCATGCGCTGGCGCTGGTGATGACGCTCAACCGGCAGACCCATCGGGCCTACAACCGGGTGCGCGAAGGCAACTTCATGCTCGATGGCCTGCTCGGACGCACCTTGTATGGGCGCACGGTCGGCATCGTCGGCACCGGCAAGATCGGGCTGGCCACCGCGCGCATCTTCAACGGCATGGGCTGCACCGTGCTGGGGCATGACCCGTATCCGTCGCCAGCCTTCGCCGGCGTGGGCGACAGGGTGGGCCTGGATGAACTGCTGGCGCGCGCCGACATCGTCTCGCTGCATTGCCCGCTGACGCCCGATACCCAGCACCTGATCAACGACGCCTCGCTGGCGCGGATGAAGACCGGCGCGATGCTGGTCAACACCTCGCGCGGCGCACTGGTGGATACCCATGCGGTGATCCGCGCGCTGAAGTCGCGGCGGCTCGGCCATCTGGCCATCGATGTCTACGAGCAGGAAAGCGCACTGTTCTTCCAGGACCTCTCGGGCGAGATCATCGACGACGAGGCCTTCCAGCGCCTGATGACCTTCCCCAATGTGCTGGTGACCGGCCACCAGGGCTTCTTCACCGTGGAGGCGCTGCAGGAGATCTCGTCGATCACGCTGGGGAACCTGCAGGACTTCGCCGAGGGGCGGGTGTGTGCGAACCGGGTGGAGGCGGGCTGAGCCGGGTGGATTGACCGCCGGGGCGCCCAGCCCGTAAAATCGCGGGCTCCGCCGGAATAGCTCAGTTGGTAGAGCGGCGCATTCGTAATGCGTAGGTCGCAGGTTCGACTCCTGTTTCCGGCACCAGTTGTAATGAAAAGCCCCGGCCTTGGTCGGGGCTTTTTGTTTGGATTGTGCTGCCGGGCGCGGGCCCAAGGCCGGCGGAAACGTCTGATGGAACTGCGGGCATGTACCTGCTCGGTCGAGGTCATTACCATTGCCGATGTGGATTGCTTGCGGCGCTGGACGGGGCAAGTCAGTTTCAATCAACAGGGGATGTCATGAAGAAGATCGTGGTGAGCCTGATGGCGTGCGTCGTTCTCGCCGGCTGTGCGACCCGTCAGATCAGCTCCGAACAGGCGCAGCCGGTGCCTGCCGAGCGGATTTTCGCCTTCAATGGGATGGGGGACAGTGCTTCCGGGCAGGTAATCGTCACGCGCGACGTCGGCGCGGTTGGTGGGGCGTGCCCACTTGCACTGTATATCGACGGCACCCTGGCAGCCCATCTGCAGCGGGGAGAGTCTGTCTCGCTGTCTGTGCCTGCCGGCAATCGCATTGTCAGCGCAAGTTTCGCGGGCAAAGGGCTCTGTTCGTGGGGGGATGAATCGGCGCACAGGCGCGAAATTTCCCACGTGGTCACGGCGGGTGGCAGAACCAAGATCCGTCTCGCATTGACCCATGATGGTGTGATTCAAATCGGTCCGACCGCGTTCTAGACGCACTCCACGCAAGACGAGCAGTTACATCAACAGGAAGCCCTGGCCGTTGCCGGGGCTTTCTGTTTGTGCCCGAAGGGAAAGGTCGGTCGGCAACGTCACCGATGCAAACACAGCTTCATTCACGTCCAACGATCACTGCACCCCGAGCCAGCCACCCCCCGAGCTGCCGGAGATACCCACCTGCTGCTCCCGCCGATGCGCCGATCAGCAGGCGTGCAAGCACTCTGGTCCCGCGCGCGGCCCGCTCCCGCATCCAAGGCAGTACCGCCACCATCTGCGCACCCAGCAACAGCACCAGCACGTCCAGCCCGAGCGCGTCCACCACCGGCAGCAACGGCGACAGCGCCGGATTGCAGGCCAGCACGATCACCAGCGCAGCACCCAGCACGACCATCAGGCGGCGCCCGGCGGGCAGGGTGGTCCAGTGCAGCAGTCGGCTGATCAGGCGCATGGCGTTCCTTGTGTCACGTGCAGGAGTCCTCATCAGGCTCAATCGGGCGCACCGGCTGCCGCAGCACGGTTTTCAGCCGCGCGGCGTCGGTCCTGCGCGGGTCGCTCAGGTAGATCTCATGATGGGGGCCGGCAAAGGTGTATCCCAGTGCGGGCATCAATTCGTCATGCAGATGCGCCAGGGTGGGGCCTTCGTCGTCGTAGGCGCCCACGTGCAAGGTCTGCAGGCTGGGCCCCTCGGCAAGGATTTCATGGCGAAGGCTGGGCGGAGCCTCTCCCAGCTTGGTGCGCGCCTTGCTGATCGCGGCCTGCCACTGTGCAGGGGCGATGCCCTCGGGTGTGCGGATCATTACGGTCCAGGCCCACTCATCCTTCCGCCGCGCGACGAAGCTGGCCGGATCCTCGGCGCTCCACAGTGCTTCCAGCGGTGGCACCACGTAGTCCTGGCCCATGGCCTTCAGTGCGAACTTCAGTGCATAGCTCACCGAGTACAGCCACTGCACGGCCTGCAGGTAGGCGGGGGCCGTGTTCGGATCACCGTGGCCGTCGACCATCACGTAGGGCAGGGGCGGTACATCGACCCGTACGAACCTGCCGGCGGGCGGTTGATAGAGCGCCCGGTCGCGCTTCCTGAAGTCGATCTTGTCCACGGGTCTTCCTCCTGCGCCGAGCATCCCATGCTGGGCACCCGCCCGCACGCCTGAACATGTTCAGATGACTTTGCCGAACGAGGGCGGACCGCCGGCCAGCAGCTGATGCTAGGATGCCGCCCCCGGGCGTCCTGCCCGCCGCGCCTGCGCGGTGCGACAACGTGTCGCAGCCAGAATCGGGCCTTTCCTGCGCTCGATCATTGTCAATGCCTTTCTTAAATGGTGGGTGACGGCCTAAAATTGAAAGGCTGACTCGACCCCACCTCCCTGCCTGTCTTCCGGACCGGTGGGACCGGCTTTGGCCGGAACAGGCAGGACGGGGAACGGCATTCCCTCGCAATTGGATCGACCGATGATTCCGTTGAAAACCCTTGGGCGCTGGTTGCGCCCGGGCCTGCTGCTGTCGTTGCTGGTGATGCTCACCGGTTGCGATGCGGTGGCCATCCTCAGTCCGAAGGGCCAGATCGGCCAGGATGAGAAGACCCTGCTGATCACGGCCACCGTGCTCATGCTGCTGGTCGTCATCCCGGTCATCATCATGACCCTGACCTTCGCGTGGAAGTATCGCGCCTCCAACACCAAGGCCCGCTACGAGCCGAAGTGGTCCCACTCGACGGCGATCGAGGTGGTGGTGTGGTCCATTCCCTGCATGATCGTGCTGGTTCTGGCGGTCCTGACCTGGCGCTCGTCGCACGCACTGGACCCGTATCGTCCGCTGGATTCGGACGTCAAGCCGGTCACCATCGAGGCGATCTCGCTGGACTGGAAGTGGCTGTTCATCTATCCGGAAGAGAAGGTGGCGGTCGTCAACGAAATCAAGTTCCCGGTCAACACGCCGCTGAACTTCAAGATCACGTCCGATTCGGTGATGAATGCCTTCTTCATCCCGCACCTGGGCAGCATGATCTACTCGATGGCTGCGATGGAGACCAAGCTCCACCTGATCGCCAACGAGACCGGTGAATTCCCGGGCATGTCCTCGCACTACAGCGGCGCGGGCTTCGCCAAGATGCACTTCACCGCCTACTCGGTCACCGATGCCGAATACCGCCAGTGGCTGGACCAGGTCCGCGCCGGCGAGCAGACCCTGGACAAGGCCTCGTTCAAGGCGCTGGGTGAAGCACGCAACGCCGAGTGGTACCCGGTCACCTACTTCGGCAAGACCGAAGAAGGCTTGTTCGACTGGGTCATCGCCAAGCACATGGGCGACAACAAGCATTACGGCATGAAGCACTCGCACGCTGGTGCCGCCGCTGCCGATGCCGCCAGCCATGAAGCGCACGAGGGCCATGCCCCCAGTGACGCGCATGATTCCAAGGAATCGGGTGAAAACCTGGATGCCAACGAACACGAACACGCAGGCCATGCCGGCCACGCGGGTTCGGGAGAATGAACATGTTGGGAAAACTCTCTCTTGAGTCGATCCCCCACGATCCGATCGTGCTGACCACCCTGGTCGGCGCGGTGCTGGGTGGCCTGGGCGTCATGGCCCTGATCACCAAGTTCAAGCTGTGGGGCTATCTGTGGAAGGAGTGGTTCACCTCGGTGGACCACAAGAAGATCGGCGTGATGTACCTCATCGTCGCCTTCGTCATGCTGCTGCGCGGTTTCTCCGACGCCATCATGATGCGTACCCAGCAGGCCATCGCCGTCGGTGGTTCCGAGGGTTACCTGCCGCCGCACCACTACGACCAGATCTTCACTGCCCACGGCGTGATCATGATCTTCTTCGTGGCGATGCCGCTGATCACCGGCCTGATGAACCTGGCCGTGCCGCTGCAGATCGGTGCGCGCGACGTCGCGTTCCCGTTCGTCAACTCGCTCAGCTTCTGGCTGTTCGTGTCCGGCGCGGTGCTGATCATGCTGTCGCTGTGGATCGGTGAGTTTGCTGCCACCGGCTGGCTGGCGTTCCCGCCACTGTCGGGCATCGAATACAGTCCAAGCGTCGGCATGGACTACTACATCTGGGGTCTACAGGTCGCAGGCCTGGGTACCACGCTGAGCGGTATCAACTTCTTCATCACCATCCTGAAGATGCGTACCCCCAGCATGAAGCTGATGCAGATGCCGGTGTTCACCTGGACCGCCCTGGTGACCAACGTGCTGATCGTCGCTGCCTTCCCGGTGCTGACCATCACCCTGGTGCTGCTGACCCTGGACCGTTACCTGGGTACGCACTTCTTCACCAATGACGGTGGCGGCAACGCCATGCTGTACATCAACCTGATCTGGATCTGGGGTCACCCGGAGGTGTACATCCTGGTCCTGCCGGCATTCGGTGTGTTCTCCGAAGTCATCGCGACCTTCTCGCGCAAGGCGCTGTTCGGCTACAAGGGCATGGTCTACGCCACCGCCTGCATCGGCGTGCTGTCGTTCATCGTGTGGCTGCACCACTTCTTCACCATGGGTTCGGGTGCCAACGTCAATGCCTTCTTCGGCATCACGACGATGATCATCTCGATCCCGACCGGCGTGAAGATCTTCAACTGGCTGTTCACCATGTTCCGCGGTCGCGTGCACTTCACCACCCCGGTGCTGTGGACCATCGGCTTCATGGTCACCTTCGTCATCGGCGGCATGACCGGCGTGATGCTGGCGATTCCGGCCATCGACTTCGTGCTGCACAACAGCCTGTTCCTGATCGCCCACTTCCACAACGTCATCATCGGCGGCGTGGTGTTCGGCATGTTCGCCGGCATCACCTACTGGTGGCCGAAGATGTTCGGCTTCCGCCTCAATGAGTTCTGGGGCAAGTGCGCGTTCTGGTGCTGGTTCATCGGCTTCTACGTGACCTTCATGCCGATGTACGTGCTGGGCTTCATGGGCATGACCCGTCGCCTGCAGAGCACGGTCAACCCGGCCTACGAGCCGCTGCTGCTGATCGCCGCCGCAGGTGCCTTCATCGTTGGCGCCGGCATCCTGTGCCAGATCATCCAGGTGGCCGTGTCGATCCGCGACCGCAAGAAGACCGTCGACCTGACCGGCGACCCGTGGGACGCCCGTACGCTGGAGTGGGAAACCTCTTCGCCGCCGGCCTTCTACAACTTCGGCACGCTGCCGGAAGTCACCGAGCTGGACGATTTCTGGGAGCGCAAGCAGCGCGGTGAAGCCTGGCCGAAGCCGGCCAAGTACACCGACATCCACATGCCGCGCAACACCGGCACGGGCGTTGTCATCGGTGCCTTCAGCCTGGTGTTCGGCTTCGCGATGATCTGGCACATCTGGTGGCTGGCCATCGTCGGCTTCGTCGGCATGATCGCCACGTTCATCTACCGCACCTTCGACCAGGACGTGGACTACTGGGTCCCGGCCGCCGAGGTGGAACGCATCGAGAACGAACACCGCAAGCACCTGGAAGCCCAGGGCCTGGTGAAGTCGGAGCTGAAGGCATGAGCACCAATACCTCGACCCTGAGCCACGGGCACGCCGCGCACGCGGCGGCCCATGGCCATGACGACCACGAGCACCACGACACCGGCGGCAATACCGTCTTCGGTTTCTGGGTGTACCTGATGAGCGACTGCCTCATCTTCGCCTCGCTGTTCGCCACCTACGTGGTGCTGTCCGGCGGTACCGATGGTGGTCCCACCGCGAAGGACCTGTTCGAGCTGCCGTTCGTGGCGTGGGAAACCGCGCTGCTGCTGACCTCGTCGCTGACCTTCGGCCTGGGCATGATCGCCATGCACCGCAAGCAGGTCGGCCAGATGTTCCTGTGGCTGGCGGTCACCTGGCTGCTGGGCTTCGGCTTCATGTGCATGGAAGTCTATGAATTCCAGCACCTGATCCATCAGGGCTACGGTCCGGACCGCAGTGCCTTCCTGTCGGCGTTCTTCGCCCTGGTCGGTACCCACGGCCTGCACGTCAGCGCTGGCCTGCTGTGGCTGCTGGTGATGTTCGTGCAGCTGAAGAAGTACGGCCTGACCCCGACCAACAAGACCCGCATGGCGTGCCTGAGCCTGTTCTGGCACTTCCTGGACCTGATCTGGATCGGCGTGTTCTCCGTCGTCTACCTCAATGGAGCGCTGTAATGGCACATGACAACCATGCACACGACCACGCCGCCGGCGGCGAGAGCCACGGCAGCGTCAAGTCCTATCTGATCGGCTTCGTGCTGGCGGTGGTGCTGACCGTCATCCCGTTCTGGATGGTGATGTCGGGCGACTTCTCGCGCACCGTCAACGGTGTGGTGATCGCGGTCACCGCGGTGCTGCAGATGCTGGTCCACCTGGTGTTCTTCCTGCACCTGGACCGCTCTTCGGAAAGCCGCTGGAACGTCAACGCTGCGGCCTTCACCGTTGTGGTGATCGGCATCATCGTGATCGGCACCCTGTGGGTCATGCACAACATGAACGTGCACATGATGCACTGACGTCCTCGCGACGTTGCCACGCAGAAAGGCCGCCCTCGGGCGGCCTTTTTGTTTTCCGTTCTCCGGTAGTGCCGGCCGCTGGCCGGCAATCAGTAGATCCACGCCATGCGTGGATGAACCGCCGCGTCACCCCACCCGGCGCAGGAACTCCTCTGCCTCCATCGGCCGTCCCAGGTGATAACCCTGCAACTGGTCGCAGCCCAGCTCGCTCAGGTATTCGCGCTGCGCCTGGGTCTCGACGCCCTCGGCCACCACCTGCAGCTGCAGGGTGCGGCCCAGCGCGATGATCGACGAGACGATGGCGGCGTCCTCGTCGTTGCGTTCCAGGTCGTGCACGAACGCACGGTCGATCTTCAGCTCGGTGGCGGGCATGCGCTTGAGGTACAGCAGGCTGGAATAGCCGGTGCCGAAATCATCGATGGCGATGTGCACCCCCATCGCGGTCAGGTCGTTGAGGATCGCCAGGCTGGCATCGACATCCTTCATCGCCGTGGTCTCGGTGATCTCCAGGGTCAGCCGCGCGGGTTCGATCCGGTGCCGCTGCAGCACCTCGCGCACACTGTCCAGCAGCGCCGGCGAGGCGAACTGCAACGGCGACAGGTTCACCGCCATCGACCATTCCGTATGCCCGGCCTGGTGCCATGCACGCAGCTGCGCGCAGGCGCGGTCCAGTACCCAGTCACCGATCGGCAGGATCAGGCCGCTGCGCTCGGCGATGGGAATGAACACATCCGGCGCCAGCAGGCCCAGCTCCGGGTGCTGCCAGCGCAGCAGCGCTTCGGCGCCGGTGGCCGGTGCGCCGGCGGCAGGGAACTTGGGCTGGTAGTGCAGCACCAGTTCGCCACGCGCGATCGCCTTGCGCAGGTCCTGCAGCAGGCGCAGCTGGCGGTTGGCGCTCAGCTGCATCGAGGGGGTGAAGAAGGTATAGCCGTTCCGTCCGGTTTCCTTGGTGTGGTACATCGCCGCATCGGCGTGCGCCATCAGTTCGCGCTCGTTGCTGGCGTCGTCCGGGTACAGGGCGATGCCCAGGCTGGCACTGACCTGCAGTTCGGCCGCATCCAGCGTGAACGGTTCGCCGGCGGCGGCGATGATGCGCTCGGCCACCACCACCGCATCGTCGGGAATATCGATGGCCAGCACGATCACGAACTCGTCGCCGCCGAGTCGGGCAAACGTATCCTGCGGCCGAAGCAGCCCGCCGATGCGCTGCGCCACCGCCACCAGCAGGCGGTCGCCGAGCTGGTGGCCATAGGCATCATTGACCGCCTTGAAACCATCCAGGTCGCAGAACATCACCGCCACCGCATGGTTGCGCCGCCGCGCCTTCTCGATGGCCTGCTCGATGCGGTCCTGCAGCAGCATGCGGTTGGGCAGCTGGGTCAACGGGTCGTGCAGTGCGGCCTGGATCAGCTTGTTGTTGGCGTGCGCCAGCGAGTCGGCCAGCAGCCCGGTGCGCACACGCATCTGCCGGTCGAACAGCGAGGCCACCAGGGCGATGCCCAGCGTGGCTACAGTGGTGACGATGACCAGCACCGCCAGCCAGCGCGTGTCGATGCCACCACTGCCGACGGCGCCACAGATGCTGCCTTCGGGGAAGCGCGCGGCGGCCATGCCGGTGTAATGCATGCCGACGATGGCCAGGCCCATCACCAGCGACGCGAGCGCGCGCAGGAGCAGGGTGTGGCGGTGCTCGGCGCGCAGGCGGAAGGCGATCCACAGGGCGGCGCCGGCGGCACCGATGGCCACCGCGATGGAGGCGGCAAACCAGCCCGGGTGGTAGTCGATGCCCGGCTGCATGCGCATCGCCGCCATGCCCAGGTAATGCATGGTGGCGATGCCCAGGCCCATCAGCACGGCACCGGCCAGCAGCCGGCGCCAGGGCAGGCTGGGCCGCGACACCAGCCACAGCGCATAGGCCGAGGCGCCGATCGAGACCGCCAGCGAGTACAGGGTGATGCCGAGGTCGTAGCCGACCGGGATCGGCAGGTCGAAGGCAAGCATGCCGATGAAGTGCATCGACCAGATGCCCAGGCCCATGGCCGCCGCCCCCCCGGCCAGCCACCAGCGGGCCACGCGGCCCTCGGCCGTGGCCAGGCGCCCGGCCATGTCCAGCGCCGTGTACGAAGCAAGAATGGCCACCAGCAGGGAGATGATGACCAGGCTCTGACTGTAACTGCCAGTCATGTTGAATCCAGTGGGGGAGGAAGGGGCGCCCGCAAGGCGCACGCCCGCGACCCCTATCGGCGCGGGTGGGCAGGACTTGAGCGGTCGCAGCACCTGCGACCCGGCTCGGCTATCCTGCCACGCCTGTTCCCGTTGCTGGAAATCATCCGATGGCAAAAGCCCGCACCGCCTACGTCTGCAATGAATGCGGCGCCGAATTCAGCAAGTGGCAGGGCCAATGCACCGAGTGCAACGCCTGGAACTCGCTGTCGGAAATCGTGCTGGAAAGCGCGGCGGCGGCCAAGGCACCGGCCTCGCGCCGGGCCGGCTGGGCCGGCAAGATCGACCCGCCGAAGATCACCGCCCTGAAGGACGTGGAGCAGACCGAGCATCGCCGGGTCTCCACCGGCATCGGCGAGTTCGACCGGGTGCTGGGCGGTGGCCTGGTCGAGGGCGCGGTGGTGCTGGTCGGTGGCGATCCGGGCATCGGCAAGTCGACGCTGTTGCTGCAGGCGGTGGCGAAGATGGCGGCCGAGCTGCCGGTGCTGTACGTCACCGGCGAAGAGTCGCTGGCGCAGGTCGCAGGCCGCGCGCACCGGCTGGAGCTGCCGCTGGACGGGGTCAACGCGCTGGCCGAGACCGGGGTCGAGTCGATCCTGCAGCATGCATCCAAGGCCGGCCCGCGGCTGATCGTGGCCGACTCCGTGCAGACGCTGTGGACCGAGAGCCTGACCGCTGCGCCGGGCTCGGTCAGCCAGGTGCGCGAGAGCGCGGCGCGGCTGGTGCGGTTTGCCAAGGAGACCGGTACCGCCGTGTTCCTGGTCGGCCACGTGACCAAGGAGGGCGGCATCGCGGGTCCGCGCGTGCTCGAGCACATGGTCGACGCGGTGCTGTACTTCGAGGGCGAGAGCGGCAGCCGCTTCCGCCTGCTGCGTGCGTTCAAGAACCGCTTCGGTGCGGTCAACGAACTGGGCGTGTTCGCGATGGGCGACAAGGGCCTGAAGGAGGTCTCCAACCCATCGGCGATCTTCCTGTCCGGCGGCAGCACCCATCAACCGGGCAGCTGCGTGATGGTCACCCGCGAGGGCACCCGGCCGCTGCTGGTGGAAGTGCAGGCACTGGTCGATGCGTCGCCGCTGTCGAATCCACGCCGTGTCGCGGTCGGCCTGGAGCAGAACCGCCTGGCCATGCTGCTGGCGGTGTTGCATCGCCACGGCGGCGTGCTGGTCGGCGACCAGGACGTGTTCGTCAATGTCGTTGGCGGCATCCGCGTGCAGGAGACCGCCGCCGACCTGCCGGTGCTGCTGGCGGTGCTGTCCTCGCTGCAGGATCGGCCGCTGGCGGAAAAGACCATCGCCTTCGGCGAGGTGGGCCTGTCCGGCGAGATCCGCCCGGTGCCCAATGGCGAGGACCGCCTGCGCGAGGCCGCCACCCATGGCTTCAAGCGCGCCATCGTGCCCAAGGCCAATGCGCCCAAAGGCGGTTCGGTGAAGGGTATGGAAGTGATTGCGGTGGAGCGTCTGTCCGAGGCTATCGACGCGGCGTGATGCCTGCCGCGCACCCGCCGGGCGTGGCCCGGCGTTGCCTTCGCGCGTGCGGAATGCGGCGGTGTGCACGGCAACGGTCAGCTTCCCTGTGCTAGTTTTTCCCGCTCGACGAAGGCGCCCTCTGGCGTCTTTCCGTGCCCAGGAGTAAACGATTACATGCAGGACACCGCGCTCATTGCCCCCAACGCCGAGATCCGTCGTGCCGGGGTCGATCTCAATGGATTGATGACGGTGCTGGGCAAGCACCTGTATTCCACCCCGGTGGTGGCGCTGCGTGAGCTGGTGCAGAACGCGCACGACTCGATCATCCGCCGCCGCATCGAGCAGCCCGGCGTCGAGGTACCTTCGCGCATTTCGGTGCAGGTCGATGCCGGTGCCGGCGTGCTGCGCATCATCGATACCGGTGCCGGCCTGACCCGCCAGGAAATCCACGACTACCTGGCCACCGTCGGCGTCGGCTATACCCGTGGCCTGCGCCAGGGCGGCGAGGACGATGATGGCCTGATCGGCATGTTCGGCCTCGGCTTCCTGTCGGCCTTCGTGCTCGCGCGCCGGGTCAGCGTGCGCACGACCTCGTACCAGACGCCGGAGCTGGGCCATCTGTACGTGTCCAGCAACGCCGAGCAGTACACCGTCAGCGAAGTGCCGGCACGCGCGGTCGGCACCGAGGTCGAACTGGAGCTGCATCCGGACTTCCTGCCGCTGGCCAACGAGGCGCGCCTGCATGAGGTGCTGGGCCGTTACTGCGCGCTGTTGTCCGAGCCGATCTTCATCGGTGCTGCGGGCGAGGCGCTCAATCCCGAGCCGCCGCCGTGGCGCGGCCAGGGAGAGGTCGCCGTGCATCCGGTGCAGGCACGTCGCCAGGCGCTGCAGTTCGCTGCGCGCTTCGAGCACGATTTCGAGCCGATCGTCACCGTGCCGCTGCGTGCCGACGGCAACAGCGATGCCACCGGCCTGCTGTGGGTGCAGGACGGCGCCACTTATGGCACCAGTGACAACCGCAACCTGTCGGTGTTCGTGCGCGGCATGCTGCTGGATGACGACGCCCGTGACCTGCTGCCGCCGTGGGCCGGTTTCATCGGCGGGGTGATCGAATCCTCGCGGCTGACGCCCACCGCCAGCCGCGAAGACCTGCAGCGCGATGACCAGTACCGCGCTGTGCAACATGCCTTGCTGGAGGCGCTGATTGATGGCCTGGCCGACGTTGCACGGCAGCAGCCAGAGGCGTGGCGACGCGTATTGAGCCGCCACAACGAGGCGCTGCTGGGCGCGGCGCTGTGCGATGACCGCTTGTTCGACCTGCTGCTGGAACACGTGCGCGTGCCGACTTCGCAGGGTGACCTGCCGGCCAGTGCGCTGCCCGCACGCGGTGCCGTGCACGTGATCCTCGACAACGGCGGTGGCTTCGAGGAAATGCTGTTCCGTGCGATGGGCGTGCCGGTCGCGCATGGCCATCGCTATGCCGTGGTGCCATTCCTGCGGCGCTGGGCCCAGGCCAAGGGCCTGCGCCTGGTTGAACTCGGCACCGAGCAGGGCAATCGCGCATTGTTCCGCACCGATGACAGCCTCGACGAGGCGCAGTTGGCCTGGCTGCGCGAGCAGCTGGGCGATGGCGAGCAGCTGCTGCCGGCGCGCTTCAGCCCGGAGGCATTGCCGGTGGTGGTGGTGCCCGACCGCGAAGCCGAACTGAAGCAACGCCTGGAGGACGACGAGAACGACAAGCGCGTTTCGATGGCGGCGCTGCGCCTGGCGCGGCAGTTCACCGCACGCATCGAATCGCGTGCACCCTCGCGGCTGTACCTCAACCTCGACAACCCGGCGGTGCAGGCGCTGTTGCGCGCCCAGCGCGAGGGCCACCCGCAGGCCGAAGCAGCGGCACGCCTGCTGCGCTCGCTGAAGATCATCGTCGCTGCGCAGGGCCGTCCCCTGGCCCGGGCAGCGACCGCCACGCCAGGCCCGGATCTCAACGGCGCCTTTACCGATATCGCCGGTGCCCTGCAGCAGATGCTGCGCTGAGCACTGCACCCTCTCATCCAGCCTTCGCTAGACAGGAGCACTTACCCCATGGACATCTGGAACTGGGTCGAAAAACTGCAGGGAGACCTGCGCCAGGCCGGCCAGGCGCAGAACGCGCACCTGCTGAACCGCCTCGCCGACGAGGTCAGCGAGCTGCAGATCGACCGCGTCGATGCACTGCTGCCCGAAGCGCGTGCGCTGGGCAAGGCGCTGGACAACCCCTGGGTCGACGTCTACGTCGGCCACTGGGCGCTGCGCAACCGCGTCGGCAACAGGGTTGAAGGCGAGAGCGCACTTGGCGAAGCCGTTGCGCTGTTCGAGCGCGCACACCGCGAAGACACCCTGGAATGCCCGCAGTCGATCTGCGTGACCCAGGATCTGGCCGCCTGCTACGGCAACATCGATGGCCCGGGCTGGGTGCCCGAGCGCATCGAGGTGTGCGACGAGACCCTCGGCCGCATCGATCCCAGCTGGGCCTGCTTCCAGTGCCTGAGCTGCGAGAAAGCCGATGCGCTGCTCGACGACGGCCGTGGCCAGGAGGCGCTGGATTACCTGCAGGTGCAGTCCGATGCGATCGAGGCCTGCGGCAAGGAGGTGTTCGACAGCTTCCCGGAGATGCAGATCAAGATCCTGCTCGCCGTGGGCCGGGCCGAAGAGGCACTGGTGCTGATCGAAAAGCGCGAGGCTGAAGTGGCGGCTTCCGGTGAGTACGAGCCGGCCAACTGCACGGTGCCGCGCCGCCTGTCCAAGGCGTGGGCGCTGGCCCAGCTGGGCCGCGACGAAGAGGCGCTGCAGCAGCTGGTGCCGTGGCGCGAGCTGACCCCGAACTACTGGCGGCTGTGGGCGAACACCGCCGCTGCGCTGTGCCAGCGCGACCCCGCGCGCAATACGTGGGACCTGGGCACGCGCTTCAACACGATCATCGAGCACTTCGCCCGGGTCGGTTCGCATCGCCTGCTGATCGAAGTCGCGGCGCTGAGCCTGGAGCTGGCGCTGCAGCGGGGAGCGCGCTGGGTGGCGCTGCGCCAGCTGGAGCTGGCGCGTACCCATCTGGCACAGCTGCGCCAGGACCGGGGCGCGGCTGCGCTGGTGGCCGGCCTGGCGGCACGCATCGATGCATTGCCGGAGATGGCGCCGCTGCCGGCACCGGCCGGCGAATTGCTGGCGTGGCTGGACGCGCAGGGCGAGCAGAACCAGGCGCGCGATCCGGAGCGTGAGGCGCAGTGGCTGCTGCAGGCACAGGCGCAGCTGCCCGATGACGAGGCCTTGGCCGAGATGGCCGCCTCCGCGCTGAGCGCCTGTGGTGCACAGACCGAAGCGCGCGCATTGCTGTGGCGCTTCGTGCGCGCGCACGCGCAGGATGATGGCCCGGCCGCTTATACGTTGATGCGCTGGCTGGCCGAGCAGGGTGACGATGATGGCCTGCGCCAGCTTGCCGACCTCTATCGCGGCAGCGTGCCGGTGTTCGCGCACTGGTGCGACGTGCAGCGCGCCCGCCGCGTGTCCGACTGGCCGGCGCTGGAGCGGGCCGCGCAGGCCTTGCTGGCGGCATCGCCCGGTTCGCACGGTGCGCGCGGCACGCTGGCGCGGATGTACATGGAAACCGGCCGTTTCAGCGAGGCGCAGGCCTGCTATGCGCAGCTGGTGGAGCTGCTGGAAGAGCCGAGCGCCGCGCATTGGGACCACATGAGTGCAGCCAGCGCGGCACGTGACTGGGACGCGGTGCGCCGCTCGGCGGCGGCGATCGGCATGGAGCTGTCCAGCCAGGACGGCGTGGTTGAAGAGCCGTGGGGCTGGGTGATCATCCGCAGCGAAGAGAACGGCGAGCCGATGGAGTACTACGCCCGTCGCAGCGGCCCGGTGACCGCACGCATCGTCGAGAACGCACCGGCCAACCGCGCGCAGCAGGTGGGCGACTGGGTGGTGTTCGATGCCGCGCTGGTGCATCCGGCACCGGAGGAGGAGGAAGCGCGCGAGCACTTCATCCCGACCTATGCGCAGGTGCACGTGCTGGAGCGCGGTGGCTTCGCCCGCAGCTGGTTGATCGACGGTGCGCATCCGGGCGAAGAAGCCTGGAACGCCTTCGTTGCTGCGGCCGAAGCGCAGGGCTGGCAGGTGTGGTCGCACAGCCGCCCGGACTACACCGTGACCGATCCCGACGCGGAAGAGGGCACGCTGCCGGGCCTGCTGTTCACGGTCGCCCAGCCGCAGGACCATGCGCCTCTGGCGCTGCACCGCTTCCTGCAGCAGGAAACCGTGAAGTGGCCGCATCCGCACTGCTGGCTGCGCCTGGCCGAAGCCTGCGACCAGGATCGCCAGCCGCATCTGGATGTGATCGAGCGTTACGGGTTGTAAGCCGGGTATCGGTAGTGCCGGCCACTGGCCGGCAGCGCCGGGATATCCTGTATTGTCGGCCAGCGGCCGGCACTACCTCAAGGAGAAATACATGCGAAAGACAGGGATGTTCGTGATCGCCGGGCTGCTGCTGGCCCCCACCGTGCAGGCCGGGCCGGCCTGCCAGGAACCCACCGCCGTGGCCCGCGCCTTCTTCGAGGCGACGTCGGGTGACAACGGCTTTGTGCTGGACGCACCGCAGGCGCTGGTCAGCGACGGCTTTGGCAAAGCCCTGCGTGGCGAGCGCGCCTGCCAGGCGCGCGAGCAGGGCATCTGCAACATTGACTGGGATCCGTGGCTGGACGCGCAGGACGCTGACATCGAGGGCCCGGTGACCTACCAGTGGAAGGGGGCCACGGCTGATACCGGCATGGTCGAGATCCACTACGCAGTGGAGAAGCAGGCGTTCGTGTCGCGCGTGCCGATGGTCCGCCAGGGCAAGGGTTGCTGGCAGGCCGACGACCTGATCTCCAACAACGGCCGCTCGCTGCGCCGGATCCTGGCCCAGCCTGTCCCTTGATGGTGGGGGGGGGGGGGCGGCTGCGGCATCCACGCATGGCGTCGCCCTGTTGCCGGCCAGCGGCCGGCACTACCAGATTGGGGACCGACCGTTGGTTAGCAGTACCGGGGGGGGGGCCGACCGTTGGTCGGCACGCCTTTATCGCGTATGCCCGAACACCAGTTCGATCACGAACTGGCTGCCGAAGAACGCCAGCAGCAGCAACAGCATCGCCGCCAGTGTCCAGTGCACCGCCTTCATGCCGCGCCAGCCGTAGCGCCGGCGGCCGATCAGCAGCACGCCAAACACGATCCACGACAGCACGCTGAGCACGGTCTTGTGCACCAGCTTCTGCGCCAGCAGGTCGTCGACGAACAGCACGCCGGTGACCAGGGTCAGGGTCAGCAGCGCGAAGCCGACGGTGATCACCCGGAACAGCAGCGATTCCAGATCGGCCAGCGGCGGCAGCGCGCGCAGCCACGGGCGGAACTCGCGGCGGCGCAGGGCGCGTTCCTGCAGCCAGAGCATGATCGCCAGCAGCGCGGCGATGCTCAGCGTGGCGTAGGCCAGCAGCGCCAGCCAGGCGTGGCTGGCCAGGCGCCAGCCCAGCACCTTGCTCGGTTCGTGGCCGTAGCCGTGGTAGGCCAGCAGCAGGACCGCGGCCAGCGGAAATACCACCACGCCCAGCGCCGACATCCGCCCACGCGCGCCGACCAGCGAGGTCAGCCAGGCCATGCCCAGGCCGACCAGCGACAGCGCGGCGAAGAAGTGCATGTCCGGCCCGCCGTTGGTACGCATCGCCACCATCACGTGGTAGCCGCCATGCAGCAGCATCGCCGGCAGGGCGGGCCACAGCCAGGTGGGAGAGCCGGTGCTTTCATCGCGGCCGAGCGCGCGCACCAGCAGGGCGCTGGCAGCCAGGTAGAGCAGGACGGCGATGAGAACGATTGTCATCGTTGCAGTTTCGCATACCCCCGGGATGCTGGCGACGGCCCGGTGGTCGCAGTCCGGGCGGACAGCCGGACCCGTTATACTGTCTGCCTTATTGTCCCCCGCTTTCAGACAGGTTGCGCCGCATGTTCGAGTCCCTGACCCAGCGCCTTTCCGGCACCATCGAGCGCCTGCGTGGCCGCGGCCGCCTGACCGAGGAGAACATCCGCGAGGCGACCCGCGAAGTGCGCATCGCGCTGCTCGAAGCCGACGTTGCGCTGCCGGTGGTGCAGGCCCTGATCGAGCGCATCAAGGTGCGCGCGGTCGGCCAGGAAGTGCTGAAGTCGCTGACCCCGGGCCAGGCCCTGATCAAGGTCGTCCGCGACGAGCTGACCGCGGTGATGGGCGCCGAAGCCAGCGACCTGAACCTCAACGTACCCGCCCCGGCCATCATCCTGATGGCGGGCCTGCAGGGCGCCGGCAAGACCACCACGGTGGGCAAGCTGGCCAAGCACCTGAAGGAAAAGCGCAAGAAGAAGGTGATGGTGGTTTCGGCCGACGTCTACCGCCCGGCCGCGATCGAGCAGCTGAAGACCCTGGCCGAGCAGGTCGGCGTGCTGTTCTTCCCGTCCAGCGCCGACCAGAAGCCGGAAGCCATCGTCCGCGCCGCAATCGACGATGCGCGCAAGTCGTTCGTCGACGTGCTGCTGGTCGATACCGCCGGCCGCCTGGCCATCGACGAAGCGATGATGGCCGAGATCAAGGCCCTGCACGCTGCCGTGAACCCGGCCGAAACCCTGTTCGTGGTCGACGCCATGACCGGCCAGGACGCGGCCAACACCGCCAAGGCCTTCGGTGATGCGTTGCCGCTGACCGGCGTGGTACTGACCAAGACCGACGGTGACGCCCGCGGCGGTGCCGCGCTGAGCGTGCGCTACATCACCGGCAAGCCGATCAAGTTCGTCGGTGTCAGCGAAAAGCCGGAAGGCCTGGACGTGTTCCACCCGGACCGCATCGCCAGCCGCATCCTGGACATGGGCGACGTGCTGTCGCTGGTCGAGCAGGTCGAGCAGCAGGTCGACAAGGACAAGGCCGCCAAGCTGGCCGAGAAGGTCGCCAAGGGCAAGAAGTTCGACCTGAACGACATGCGCGACCAGCTCGAGCAGATGCAGAACATGGGCGGCATCGGCGGCCTGATGGACAAGCTGCCGGGCCTGGGCAACATCCCCGACCATCTGAAGCAGCAGGTCAGCCAGGGCAAGGAAGTGCCGCGCATGATCGCCATCATCGGCTCGATGACCAAGAAGGAACGGCGCAACCCGAACCTGCTCAATGGCTCGCGCCGCGCGCGCATCGCCAAGGGCTCGGGCGTGACCCCGGCCGACGTCAACAAGCTGATGAAGCAGTACATGCAGATGGAAAAGATGATGAGCAAGATGGCCGGCGGCGGCATGAAGGGCATGTTGCGCAGCATGAAGGGCATGATGGGCGCCATGGGCGGCCGCGGCATGCCGTTCCGTTGATGCGTTGAACACCGGCTTTTTTTGTAGAGTCGAGCCATGCTCGACTGCTTTTCTGTCGGTGCCCCGGTCGAGGTAGAGTCGAGCAAGCTCGACTCTACCCCCGTCCTGCGCGCACCATGGGGGCCTGTCCGAAACGATGGGCCGTCATGCAGAGTTCCGCTGTATCTTCCCGCGTCGAGGCGTTCTGCCGGCGCTTTGGCGTTTCCGTTCCGATCCTGCTGGCCCCGATGGCCGGCGCCTGCCCGGTGCCGTTGTCGGCTGCGCTGGCCAATGCCGGCAGCATGGGGGCGATGGGCGCGGTGCTGTCGTCATCGGCCGATATCGGCCACTGGATGGATGACTTCCGCGCTGCCTCGACGGGCCCCGCACAGGTGAACCTATGGGTGCCGGACCCGGCACCGACCCGTGATGTCGCCGCTGAAGCCGCCAGCCGCACCTTCCTCGCGCAGTGGGGTCCGGACGTGCCGGCCAGCGCCGCCGATGCCACGCCCGCCGACTTCGAAGAACAGTTCGCCGCACTGCTGGCGGCGCGCCCGGCGGTGGCCTCGACCATCATGGGCGTGCTGCTGCCGCGCCACGTACAGCAGTTGAAGGATGCCGGCATTGCCTGGATCGCCTGTGCGACCACCTTGTCCGAAGCGCGTGCGGCACAGGACGCCGGTGCCGACGCGGTGGTCGCACAGGGCGTGGAGGCCGGTGGCCATCGCGGTGCGTTCGATCCGGCGATGGCCGAGCGCCAGCTGGTCGGCCTGTTTGCGTTGTTGCCACGCCTGGCCGATCACCTGCAGATTCCGGTGATCGCCGCCGGCGGTATCGCCGACGGCCGTGGCATTGCTGCCGCACTCACCTTGGGGGCCAGCGCCGTGCAGATCGGCACTGCCTTCCTGCGCACGCCCGAAGCGGCGATCGCTTCAGCGTGGGCCGATGGATTGGCGGCCAGCGAACCCGAAGATACCTGGCCGACCCGCGCCTTCAGCGGCCGCCTGGGCCGTGGCCTGGCGACCCCCTATGTACGCGCCGCCGCTGCGGAAGGCGCCCCGGCGCCGCGTCCGTATCCGGTGCAGCGCGGGCTGACCGCGCCGATGCGCAGGCAGGCCGCGCAGGAAAACCGCCTGGCGGCGATGCAGGCCTGGGCCGGGCAGTCGGCGTGGATGGCGCCGGCACGGCCGGCCGCCGACGTGCTGCGCGGCATGTGGGAACAGGCGCAGGCACTGCTGCGATGACGCTGACCTGCAACGGCCTGCCGGCGCAGGTGGAGGATCTGCTGCCGGCGCTGGTGAACTACGGTCACTTCACCTCGCTGCAGGTACGCGACCACGCCGTACAGGGACTGGACCTGCATCTGGCGCGGCTGTCGCATGCCACGCGCGAACTGTTCGGCAGCGAACTGGATACGGCGCAGGTGCGGGGCTGGATGGCGCAGGCGCTGCGGCAGGCCGGCCTGGCCGATGCCTCGCTGCGGGTGTCGGTGTACTCGCGCCGCTTCGACTTCCGCAATCCGCTGGCGGCCGTGCCGGTGGACGTGCTGGTGGCGGCATCCGCGCCGGTGGTGTTGGTCGCACCGAAGCGGGTGCGCAGCGTGGTGTGGCAGCGCGAGCTGCCGCAGATCAAGCACGTCGGCACCTTCGGCCTGTTTGCCGAGCGTCGCGCGGCGATGGCGGAAGGATTCGACGATGTGCTGTTCGTGACCGCCGATGGCGACGTGAGTGAAGGCAGCACCTGGAACCTGGCCGTTCACGATGGTGAGCGGCTGCTCTGGCCGCAGGCGCCGGCCCTGCGCGGTACCGCCGAGGCGCTGCTGAAGCAGCATTGGCCCGGCGCGCAGCTGACGCAGCCGTTGGCGCTGGCGGAGCTGGACAGCGTGAAGGCCGCTTTTGCCTGCAACGCCAGCGGCCTGTGGGCGCTGGAAGCCATTGACGGGCATGTCCTGGCGGGCTCGCAGGCGCTGGCTGAACAGGGCAGGGCGGTGCTGGCGGGAGTGGCTTGGCAGGGGCTGGGGTCAGATCCCTTTTGCGTCGCAAAAGGGATCTGACCCCGGGCGAGCCCCCGGGGTTGGCTCGGCCGGGCTCTGCCGCTATAATCGCCCGCTTACCTCGCCATCCTGGCGACTGGGCAATAGGAAAAACACCATGGTCAAGATTCGACTGACCCGCGGCGGCGCCAAGAAGCGTCCGTTCTACCACATCATCGTGACCGACGTGCGCAGCGCGCGCGACGGCCGCAACATCGAGCGCGTTGGCTTCTACAACCCGGTCGCCCAGGGCGCCGAGAAGCGCATCGAGCTGGACCTGGCCCGCGTTGACCATTGGGTCAAGAACGGCGCCCAGCCGACCGACAAGGTCCGCAACCTGATCAAGGAAGCGACCAAGTCCCAGGCCGCTGCGGCCTGATCCTGACGGGCCACGCTTCGGCGTGGCCCTCTTGGTTGAAGCAGATGAAAGATATCGAGCGCCGCATCCTGCTGGGCAGGGTTGTCGGCGCTTTTGGTGTGCGCGGCGAGATCAAGCTCGAGTCCTGGACCGAGCCACGTTCCGCCATTTTCCGTTACCAGCCGTGGATCGTGCGCAGCCCGTCCGGCGTGGAAACCACGATTGAAGGTGTACGCGGCCGCGACAGCGGCAAGCACCTGGTCGCCCGTTTCCCCGGCGTCGAGGACCGCGATACCGTTGAAGCGATGCACGGCACCGAGATCTACGTGGCCCGCAGTGCGTTGCCGCCGCCGAAGCCCGATGAGTATTACTGGGTGGACCTGGAAGGCCTGGATGTGAAGACCACCGAGGGCGTTGCCCTGGGCCAGGTCTCGCACCTGTTCAGCACCGGCGCCAACGACGTGGTGGTGGTCCGGGGTGACCGCGAGCGGATGATTCCGTTCGTGCAGCCGGACTTCGTCAAGTCGGTCGACTTCGAGGCCAACCTGGTCGTGGTCGACTGGGATCCCGAGTTCTGAGTGTGAGCATGCGTTTCGACGTCATCACCCTGTTCCCCGAGTTCCTCGCCCAGTCCGCTGGATTGGGCGTGGTCGGGCGCGCGCAGGAGAAGGGGTTGTTCAGCCTGCATGGCTGGAACCCCCGTGATTACGCCGAAGGCAACTACCGCCGGGTGGACGACCGTCCGTTCGGTGGTGGCCCCGGCATGGTGATGCTGATCGAGCCACTGCAGGCCTGCCTGCAGGCGATCCGTGATGCCGATCCGACCCCGGCGCGGGTGATCCATCTCAGCCCGCAGGGTGCGCCGTTGACCCAGGCCAAGGTGCGGGAACTGGCGGCGCTGCCGCGCATGGTCCTGCTCTGTGGCCGCTACGAGGGCATCGACGAGCGTTTCCTGGAGGCCAATGTCGACGAGGAAATCTCCCTCGGCGACTACGTACTGTCCGGTGGCGAGCTGGGCGCGGCGGTGATCATCGACGCCGTGGCCCGCCTGCAGGACGGTGCCCTGAACGACGCGGAATCGGCGGCGCAGGACAGCTTCGAGGGCGACCTCGGCCTGCTCGACTGCCCGCACTACAGCCAGCCGGCCCAGCACCCGCTGGGTGACGTGCCGGACGTGCTGCGCTCGGGCAACCACGCGGCCATCGCGGCCTGGCGCCGCCAGCAGTCACTGGTCCGTACTGCCCAGCGGCGCCCGGACCTGCTGGATGAACAGGCGCTGGGCAAGGCCGACCGCAAGCTGCTGGAGCAGGCCCGTCAGGCCCAGAAACACAAGGCCAGCCCCTAGCGCAGGGCTGGCGTTATCGGCTATCATGGCCAATTCCCGTCGGCCCCGGCCGGCGCGCGCAGTACCCAAAACAAACGTGCAGCACAGTCCGGTGACTGCATGAGCCTACGTTGTCGATACGACACGCCCACCCGAACAAGAATCGGTGTAACCCATGAGCAAGCTGAACAAGTCCATCGTCGCGGAATTCGAATCCGCCCAGATCACCCGTGAACTGCCGAAGTTCAGCCAGGGCGACACCGTTGTCGTCAACGTGAAGGTGAAGGAAGGCAGCCGCGAGCGCGTGCAGGCCTACGAAGGCGTTGTCATCGCCACCAAGAATGCCGGCCTGAACTCCTCGTTCACCGTCCGCAAGATCTCGCACGGCTACGGCGTCGAGCGCGTGTTCCAGACCCACAGCGCCATCATCGACTCGGTCGAAGTGAAGCGTCGTGGTAAGGTCCGCGCCGGCAAGCTGTACTACCTGCGTGGCCTGGAAGGCAAGGCTGCCCGCATCAAGGAAGACCTGGCTGCCGCTGCTGCCGCCAAGGCTGCCCGTCTGGCCGAAAAGGCCTGATAAACAACTTCGGTTGTTGCCGCGACGGCCACCTTCGGGTGGCCGTTTGCGTTTCCGGCACCGCATCGGCCACGATCGGGTGATGAACGACATCAACCGGCACTATCCCGCTGTCATCCAGTCGGCGCTGCGCTTCCTCGACGGCAAGGGGCTGGCGCGCGTGCAGTCGGCGCCGCTGCTGCATCGTGTGCTGTGGCGCATGGGCATCGCGCTGCCACCGCCGATCCTGGCCGGCTTCGGCACCAATGCGCTGGTGCAGGGTCTGCTGTTCGGGCTGTTCTGGACCGCGCTGATGTGGCTGATGCTGTGGCAGGGCAGCGAGCGCCCGTTGGCCTTGCTGCTGGCGGCCGGACTGTTGGCCGGTGCCCTGTTCGGCGTGGTGATGGCGGCGCTGATGCGCTCGCTGCGCCGCCACCGCAAGTTGCCGGACTGGCGGCAGTTCCGGGCGCGACAGGCGGACTGAGCCGATGGCGCACCGCGCCGTGACTGGCAGGCACGCGCCGCGCTAGGCTGCGGCTTCATCCCGATGGACGTGCCGTGCGATGCCTGCCAAGCGACCCGCACCTTCCGCCGCGCCCACGCTGTTGTCCGGCGGCAACCCGCAGATTGCCAAGGGCGAGGGCGATGCCCCGGTGCAGGCCTATATCGCGGCAATGCCGGACTGGAAGCGGCCGATCGGCGTGCAGCTGGATGCGCTGATCGCGCAGGCGGTGCCTGGCGTGCACAAGGCCGTGAAGTGGAATTCGCCGATGTATGCGGTGGCGCCCGGCGCAGGCTGGTTTCTCAGCTTCCATTGCTTCACCCGCTACATCAAGGTGGCGTTCTTCCGCGGCGCTGCACTGACGCCGGTGCCGCCCGAGCCTTCCAGGAGCGCCGATACGCGCTACCTGCACATTGCACAGGATGGGGTGCTGGATGAAGCACAGTTCCTCGACTGGGTGCGCCAGGCCGCCGCGTTGCCCGGCGAGCGCATGTAACCCTGACGTTCCGATTCCCTTCCCGACGAGAGCCGCTGATGGCCACGCATGCACCGAACCCTGCCGATGCCGGAACTCCGGCCGCTGAACTGATCGATGCACGCATCGCCGAGCTGGGCGACTGGCGTGGCGAAGCGCTGGCACACGTGCGCGCCTTGATCCATGAAGCGCTGCCGGACGTGCAGGAAACCTGGAAGTGGCGCGGTACACCGGTGTGGGAGCACAACGGCATCCTGTGCACCGGCGAGACCTATAAGCAGGCGGTGAAGCTGACCTTCGCCAACGGTGCGGCGCTGGCGGACCCGAAGGGCCTGTTCAACGCCAGCCTCGAGGGCAACACGCGGCGTGCGATCGACATCCATGAAGGCGCGATGCCCGATTCCGCGGCGTTGAAGGCGCTGCTGCGCGCGGCGGCGACGTTCAACGCTGCGAAGAAGAAGCGGTAGAGCCGGCCGCTGGCCGACTGTTTTGCGATGCTTCCGGAGATGTGTGAAGTTGCCGGCCAGCGGCCGGCACTACCACCGGTCCATGAAGTTGCCGGCCAGCGGCCGGCACTACCGTGGCGGGGCTGACTCCAGCGCGGCATCCGGGTCGGCCACCGGCGAGGGCGGGCAGGCGGGAATCTCCGAGGGCGTGGCCAGTTCTTCGGCGTGCGAGGGCTTGCCCATCATCTTCGCCTTGCGCCAGCCACCCCAGCGGTAATACGCCAGTGACAGCAGCATCGAGACCAGCGAGCTGACCGGGAAGCTCCACCAGATCGCATCGGCGCCCCAGTACGGCTGCAGCAGTTCGGCGAACGGCACGCGCACGCCCCACAGCGAGCCGGCCAGGATCAGCAGCGGCGGAATCACCGCGCCGGTGGAGCGCACCACGCCGGAGATCACGAAGCTGACGCCGAAGAACAGGAACGAGCCGATCACCACGTGGTTGAGGTGGCGGGCGATGTCCAGCGCCTGGCTGGCCGGCGGCAGGAACAGCGCCAGCAGCTGGCGATCGAACACAACCAACGGCAGGATCAGCGCGCCGGTCAGCAGGAAGTTGAACAGCACGCCCTGGCGCGCGGTGCCGCGTACGCGGTCCCAGCGCTGCGCACCGACGTTCTGTGCGGCCATCGACGAGCACGCCGCACCGATCGCCATCGCCGGCATCTGCAGGTAGTTCCACAGCTGCAGGGCAGCACCGTAACCGGCGCCGGTGTCGGTGCCGTACTGGTTGACCATGGTCATCAGCAGGATCACCGACAGCGAGATCAGCACCATCTGCAGGCCCATCGGCACGCCCTTGAGCACAAGCGCCTTGAGGATGGTCATGTCGAGCTTGAACAGGCGCATGTCGGCGCGGCCCAGCCACAGGGTGTGGCGCTTGTGCCGCATGTACAGCAGCAGGCCGGCCAGCGACAGCGTCTGCGCGACCAGCGTGGCCCAGGCCGAGCCGGCGATACCCAGCGCGGGGAACGGCCCCATGCCGAAGATCAGAACCGGGTTCAGCACGATGTCCAGTGCCACCGACACCATCAGGAAACGGAACGGCGTGCGCGAGTCACCGGCACCGCGCAGTGCGGCGGTGAGGAAGGCGAACGCGTACAGCGTCGGCATCGCCAGGAAGATGATCTGCAGGTAGGCCTCGGCCAATGGCAGCGAGGCGGCCGGCGTGCCCATCGCCGCCAGCAGCGGATGGGCCATGAACCAGCCGGCGATGGCGATGATCACCGACAGGCCGATGAAGAAGGTGGCGCTGGTACCGACCACGCGCCGCGCCTGCGCGATGTCGCGCGCGCCGATCGCCTGGCCGATCAGGATGGTCGAGGCCATGCCGAAGCCGAACACCGAGCCGATCAGGAAGAACATGATGTTGTTGGCGTTCGCAGTGGCGGTCAGTGCCGCCTCGCCGAGGAAGCGCCCGACCCAGACCGCATTCACCGAACCGTTCAGTGACTGCGCGATGTTGCCCGCCAGGATCGGCAGGGAAAACAGCAGGAGATTGCGGCCGATCGGGCCGGAGGTCAGGTCAAGCGGCGCTTTGGCCATGGAGTGGTGATCGAATCCCGGGAGGCGCACACTAGCACCAAGCCGGTTTGCGGGATGTGGCAATGCATCAACGACTGCAGGTGAAGTGGAGCCTGGCGCTGGCCTTGATCGGCGCCGCACTGGCCGCATGTTCGATGGACGACCGGCTGGGCGATACCCAGATCCGGCCGACCGACCGGCCCGAGTGCCTGGTCGGCAGCCAGCGCCAGGACCTGGCCTCCGGCGTGCGGCCGCTGATCGGCGGCACCGGCTGCCGGGCCGATCCGGACAACCCGCGTCCTCTCAACAAGCCACCGGAGTAGTAGCGAACAATGCCCGAGCTTTCCCCGTTGTCGCCCAGTGTCCGCCTGGACATCTGGCTGTGGGCGGCCCGTTTCTTCAAGACCCGCAGCCTGGCCAAGCAGGCCATCGAAACCGGCAAGGTCAGCGTTGCGGGGCAGCGCCCGAAATCCTCACGCGCGGTGCGCGTCGGCGAGCAGCTGCAGGTCGACCGTGGCGAGGAGCATTTCGAGATCCAGGTGCTGGGGCTGAGCGATCAGCGCGGGCCAGCGCCGACGGCGCAGCAGCTGTATGCCGAGAGCGAGGCCTCCAGGGCCCGTCGTGCTGAACAGCGTGCGCTGCGCATCGCCGCACGCGATGGGTTCCAGCCGCCGGAGCACAAGCCGGACAAGCGCGCACGGCGCTTGATCCGCGCGCTGGGTGATATTGACGCGCTGTAGGTAACAGGGCGCCGGACCGGGTCCGGCGCCCGCAAACCTCAGCGCTTGCCGCCGAGCAGGTTGCCACCGAGCTTGAGCAGGTCGCTCATGCCGAACTGGCCGTCGCCGTCCTGGTCCAGCACGCTGCCGAGCAGGCCGCCGGCGATGCCGCCCTGCTGCTGCACCTGCTGCTTTTCCTGGCCGAGCGCCTGGCTGAGCGAGCCGGCATCGGCCTGGCCGCCACCGAGGCGCTGGGCCAGGAAGGCCATCACGATCGGCGCGAGGATCTGCAGCAGCTGGCTGGTGCGGCCGCTGTCGAGCTGGGTGGCCTGGGCCAGGCCGGTTTCCACCTTCTGCTGGCTGCCGCCGAAGATGTGGCCGAGGATGCCGGCGCCGTCGCTGGCGGCACCGCCGCCGCCGCCGCCCAGCACCGAACCGAGCACGCTGCCCAGATCCAGTCCACTGTGGTTGTTCTGCAAGGCGCCGAGCAGTGCCTGCGCGCCCTGCGGCTGCGAGGCGTTGTTGCCCAGCGCGCCCATCAGCACCGGCAGCGCGGCACTGATCGCGCCGGAAGCCTGGGTATCGCTGATGCCGAGCTGCTGCGACACCTGCTGCAGCGGGGCGCCCTGCAATTTGGCGAGAAGTTCGTCGGTCAGGCTCATCTGCGGAATCCTTGATTGGGGTTGGGCGTGCAGAAGGTACGCCGCGGACCGTTAAAACGGCGACGCCGCCTCACGGGGAGGCGGCGTGCCGTTCACGGGGGAGGGCGGTCAGAGCTCGATGTCTTCGGCGCCCGGGGTGGCGGTGGGGAAGTCCGCTTCCGGCTGGGCCGGCTTGAACGGATCCGACGGCTGGCTGGCCAGCGCCTTCAGCGCCGCGGCAACACCGGCACCGTAGGCCGGGTCGGCCTTGCTGCAGTTGTCGATGTGGCGCTGCTTGATGAAGTCCGGCGCATCGCCCAGGGCACGGGCGGTGTTGGCGAACAGGCGGTCCTTCTGGGCCTGGTTGTAGCTGCGGAACAGCGCACCGGGCTGGCTGAAGTAGTCGGCGTCGTCCTCACGGAAGTTCCAGAAGTCGGCGTCGCCGCGGATCTTCATCGGCGGTTCGCGGTACTGCGGCTGTTCCTGCCACTGGCCGTAGCTGTTCGGTTCGTAGTGCGGCAGGCCGCCGTAGTTGCCGTCCACGCGCATCGCACCATCGCGGTGGTTGCTGTGCACCGGGCAGCGCGCTGCGTTCACCGGAATCTGGTGGTGGTTCACACCCAGGCGATAGCGCTGCGCATCGGAATAGGCGAACAGGCGCGCCTGCAGCATCTTGTCTGGCGATGGGCCGATGCCCGGCACCAGGTTGCTCGGTGCGAACGCTGACTGCTCCACGTCCTGGTACCAGTTGACCGGGTTGCGGTTCAGTTCGAACTGGCCCACTTCGATCAGCGGGTAGTCGCTCTTCGGCCACACCTTGGTCAGGTCGAACGGATGCACGCGGTAGGTTTCCGCGTCCAGCTCCGGCATGACCTGGATGAACAGCTTCCACTTCGGGAAGTCGCCCTTCTCGATTGCGGCGAACAGGTCGCGGCCGTGGCTTTCGCGGTCATGGCCAACCAGGATCTGCGCCTGTGCGTCGGTCAGCGATTCGATGCCCTGCTGGCTGACGAAGTGGAACTTCACCCAGAAGCGTTCGCTGTCGGCGTTGGTGAAGCTGTAGGTGTGCGAGCCGAAACCGTGCATGTGGCGGAAGCTGCGCGGAATGCCGCGGTCGCTCATCACCACGGTCACCTGCAGCAGGGCTTCGGGCAGCAGCGTCCAGAAGTCCCAGTTGTTGCGCGCGCTGCGCAGGTTGGTGTGCGGGTCGCGCTTGACCGCCTTGTTGAGGTCGGCGAACTTGCGCGGGTCGCGCAGGAAGAACACCGGGGTGTTGTTGCCGACCAGGTCCCAATTGCCTTCTTCGGTGTAGAACTTCAGCGCGAAGCCGCGGATGTCACGCTCGGCGTCGGCGGCGCCACGCTCGCCGGCCACCGTGGTGAAGCGGGCGAACATCTCGGTCTGCTTGCCGACCTTCTCGAACAGCTTGGCGCGGGTGTACTTGCTGATGTCGTGGGTGACGGTGAAGGTACCGAACGCGCCCGAGCCCTTGGCGTGCATGCGGCGCTCGGGGATGATCTCGCGGTTGAGGTTGGCCAGCTTTTCCAGCAGCCACACGTCTTCCATCAGCAGCGGGCCACGCGGGCCGGCGGTCTTGCTGTTCTGGTTGTCCACCACCGGTGCGCCGAAGGCCGTGGTCATCGGCGTGACCGGATCATCGCCGTGCTTCTGCTTCGGCGTGGTGCTCAGCTCGCGCTGCTGCTGGGCGCCTTCCTCGGGCGACGGTGCGCTGTGATACGGGCACTTGGCGTTGTTGTTGTCGGACTGGCTCATCGGCTGGCTCCTGGTGGCGGTGAAGACGTGGGTAAACATCTTCACTCGACTTTAGCTATGGCCGGATGAAATGAATAATCGAATGATTCGTTCAGGTTGATAGATTCTGTCAATTGAAACGCAGAATCGGATCTGCAGAGCCTTTCGATAGGCCTCCCGCAAGGCAGGCGGGAGGCCTTGGGCGTGCGCTGCGGTTACAGCAGCGCCTTCAACCGGTACAGGGCTTCCAGCGCCTGCTTCGGCGTCAGTTCGTCCGGGTCGATTGCTGCCAGTGCTTCCTGCGCCTTGCTGGCCGGCGCACTGAACAGGCCGAACTGCTGCGGCGCATCCAGTGCCTGCGGCGCCAGCTCGGCGGCATGGCTCTCACCGCCGCGCTGCTCCAGCTCGGCCAGGCGACGACGTGCCTGTGCCACGGTGGCGCGCGGCAGGCCGGCCAGTGCGGCCACCTGCAGGCCGAAGCTGCGGTTGGCGGGGCCGTCCTTCACCGCGTGCATGAACACCAGCGCTTCACCGTGCTCGACGGCATCCAGGTGCACGTTGGCGATGCCGCTGCGGCCGCCCTCGTGCTGCTCGTCGGCCAGCGCGGTCAGCTCGAAGTAGTGGGTCGCGAACAGCGTGTAGCAGCGGTTCTGGTAGGCCAGGTGGCGGGCCACTGCGTCGGCCAGGGCCAGGCCATCGTAGGTGGAGGTGCCGCGGCCGATCTCGTCCATCAGCACCAGCGAATGGGCGGTGGCGTGATGCAGGATGTAGCTGGTCTCGGCCATCTCGACCATGAAGGTCGACTGCCCGCGGGCGAGGTCGTCACCGGCGCCGATGCGGGTCAGGATGCGGTCGATCGGGCCGATCAGTGCACGGCTGGCGGGCACGAAGCTGCCGATATGGGCCAGCAGCACGATCAGCGCGTTCTGCCGCATGTAGGTCGATTTACCGCCCATGTTCGGGCCGGTGATGACCAGCATGCGACGGTCCGGATGCAGGTCCAGATCATTGGGCTCGAACGGCTGCTCGCGTACCGCCTCGACCACCGGATGGCGGCCACGCTCGATCTTCAGGCAGGGCTCGGCCTGCAGCTCCGGGCGCGCCCAGTCCAGCGCCTGCGCGCGTTCGGCGAAGGCCGCCAGCACATCCAGTTCGCTCAGTGCGGCGGCGCACTGCTTCAGCGGTTCCAGCTGCGCACCAAGGGTATCCAGCAGCTGCTCGTACAGGTACTTCTCGCGCGACAGCGAACGGTCGCGCGCGGACAGCACCTTGTCTTCGAACGCCTTCAGTTCTTCGGTGATGTAGCGCTCGGCATTGGTCAGCGTCTGGCGGCGGGTGTAGTGCACCGGCGCACGGTCGGACTGGCCCTTGCTGATCTCGATGTAGTAGCCGTGCACGCGGTTGTAGCCCACCTTCAGGGTGGGAATGCCGCTGCTCTCGCGCTCGCGCAGTTCCAGGTCGACCAGGAACTGGTCGGCATGGGTGGACAGGCGGCGCAGCTCGTCCAGCTCTTCATCGAAGCCGTCGGCCAGCACGCCGCCATCGCTCAGCTTCAGCGGCGGCATCTCGGCGATGGCGCTGGCCAGCAGCTGTGCGCATTCGTCATGTTCACCCAGCGCGGCATGCAGCGCCTGCAGGCGCGGTGAATCCAGCGGCGCCAGCACGTCGCGCACCGCCGGCAGCAGGCCGAGGCCATCGCGCAGGGTGGAGAAATCGCGCGGGCGCGCCGAACGCAGTGCGACGCGGGTGAGGATGCGTTCCAGGTCGCCGAGGCGACGGAACTGCTCGCGGATGTCGGCGTCGCTGCCACGGTCGATCAGGGTTTCCACCGCATGGTGGCGCTGTACCAGCACCTCGCGCAGGCGCAGCGGGCGGTGCAGCCAGCGGCGCAGCAGGCGCCCGCCCATCGGCGTCACGGTGCTGTCGAGCACGCCGAGCAGGGTGTTGCGGGTATCGCCGTCGACGCGCGTATCGAGTTCCAGGTGGCGGCGGGTGGCGGCGTTCATCGCGATCGCCTCGCCAGCGGTTTCCATCGCGATCGAGGTCAGGTGCGGCAGGCGCTGCTTCTGGGTTTCCTCGACATAACCGAGCAGGGCGCCGGCGGCAGCGGTGGCGCACGGCTTGTCATCGATACCGAAGCCGCTCAGGTCGTGCAGCTTGAAGAAGTTCAGCAGCTGGCGGCGGCCGCTGTCGGCGTCGAACAGCCACGGCGCACGGCGGCGCACGCCGGTGCGCTGGCGCAGGAACTCCGGCCAGTTCTCCTCGTCGGGTACCAGCAGCTCGGCCGGTTCCAGTCGGGCCAGTTCGGCTTCCAGCGCGTCGTCGGTTTCCACTTCGTTGACCAGGAAGCGGCCACCGGCCAGGTCGGCCCAGGCCAGGCCGTAGCCCTGCTTCGTGCGCGACAGCGCCATCAGCAGGGTATCGCGGCGCTCGTCCAGCAGCGCTTCGTCGGTGACGGTGCCGGGGGTGACGATACGTACCACCTTGCGTTCGACCAGGCCCTTGGCCAGTGCCGGGTCGCCGATCTGCTCGCAGATCGCCACCGATTCGCCCAGCGCCACCAGCCGTGCCAGGTAGCCTTCGTAGGCGTGCACCGGCACGCCGGCCATCGGGATCGGCGCGCCGCCGGAGCTGCCGCGCTGGGTCAGGGTGATGTCGAGCAGGCGCGCGGCCTTGCGCGCATCGTCGTAGAACAGCTCGTAGAAGTCGCCCATGCGGAAGAACAGCAGCAGGTCCGGGTAGTCGGACTTGGCTGCGAAGAACTGCTTCATCAGCGGGGTGTGTTCGGCGGACTTTTCTTTGGACATGGGGCTCGTGAATCCGGGGCGTCCGTTCGCGCTGGAGGGCGGCGCGGCGGAGCGGGTACAGGGATGCCCATGGTAACTGGTGGGGGCAGGGGCTGCCGCATTCGCAGGCGTGGGCTGCCGCTTGCTTCAGGCCTGCACCAGGGTGATGTCCGGATGGGCCGCGAAGATCTCCATCACGATCTCGAAGTAGGTCTGCCCTTCGCCGCACTCCAATGCCGCAAGCTGCTGCTCGATGGCCGCGGTGTTGAATGCGCCGGGATGGGCCAGTTTGGCCTGCAGCCAGCTGCGTGTGGCAGCCACGCCCAATGCTACGCGGCTGTGTTCGACATCGCGCCAGATGATGGTGCGGGTGGACCGTCCGGCCAGGGCGCCATATCCGCCGTACAGCAGGTCATCCAGCGCATCCAGGCTGGGCGCCAGCTGCCAGTCTTCTCCGGCCATGAACACGCGGTTGATCTCGGCATAGAGGCTGGCGATGTCGCCGATGGCGGCGCCTTCGATCTGTAGGAGGATGGTCATGCGCCGACTGTAGCGTCAGCAGGCGAAAGCCGGCGTGCTGAACGACCAGGGTTCGTGCCATGGCGCGCGCGTATACGTCCGGGCCATTTGCGGTGTGTTTCCCCGCAGCCGACTGAATTTGCAATCTTCCCTATAGAAGTTCCTGTGGCGGCCGATACCCTTTGCGCTTTTCTGCGCTTCGCGCGGCGGCGTGCTCTCGCGTGTGCGACGGCAGACCCGAATCAAGCCGGCACGTCGACGCCTTGTCCTTTTCCGGACAGGGCGCCCGACGGCCTGCATCAATATCAGGAAAAGACTGTGCGGTCAGGGAAGAAGCAGGCACGGCAGGTGTGCCGTGGTGGTGGGTGGGGGGTGTTGCTTGGCATGACCTTCAGTGTTGCCGCTCAGCAGGCCGGTGATCCAGCCGCGCAGGAACTGCTGCGGCAACAGGAACGCGAACGCGTATTGCGCGAGCAGCAGGAACAACGCCCCGACGTCCGCTTGGAGCGGGATGCGCAGAAGGAGGGCGAGCACCTGCCGGCGCAGGAGCAGCCCTGCGTGCGTATTGATCGCATCGTGCTGGAGGGCGACGACAGCCAGCGCTTCGGCTGGGCACTGGCGGCGGCCGACCCGGTGGATGATCCGGCCACCGGCCGTTGCCTGGGGACCGAAGGCATCAACGTGGTGATGAAGCGCGTGCAGAACGCGATCATCGCCCGTGGCTATGTCACCACGCGGGTGCTGTCGGCACCGCAGGACCTCAACCAGGGCACGCTGACGTTGTCGGTGGTGCCGGGCCGGTTCCGCGAGGCCGTGTTCTCCAATCCGCAGGGCCGGCATCCGGCCATCGCCAATGCATTGCCGATCCGCAGCGGCGGCCTGCTCAACCTGCGTGACATCGAGCAGGGGCTGGAGAACCTGCAGCGCGTGCCCACCGTCAGCGCCGACATCAAGATCGCGCCGGCCGACGGCGAGGGCGCGGCGCCGGGCCAGAGCGACCTGCAGATCGACTGGACGCAGCGTTCACCGGTACGCGCCAGCGTCACCCTGGACGATGCCGGCAGCCGCGGCACCGGCAAGCTGCAGGCCAACGCGACGCTGTCGCTGGATAATCCGCTGGGGCTGAACGAGCTGTTCTACATCAGTGCCGGGCGTGGCGTGTTCAACGGCCGCGGCAGGGACACCGACAGCTGGACGGCGCACTACGACGTGCCGTACGGCTACTGGCTGTTCGGTGCCACCGCCAGCGCCTACGACTACAGCCAGAGCGTGGTCGGCGCCTTTGAACGCTATGACTACAGCGGTCGCAGCCGCAACGCCGAAGCGCGGGTGGACCGGCTGCTGCTGCGCAATGCCAAGATCAAGTTCAGTGCCTATGCGCGCGGCTGGCAGCGCGAGTCGAAGAACTACATCGACGATACCGAGATTGAAGTGCAGCGCCGCCGCACCGCCGGCTGGGAACTGGGCCTGACCCACAAGCAGTTCATCGGCACTGCCACGCTCGATGCCAGCGTGGCCTACCGGCGTGGCACGGGCGCCTTCCACGCCCTGCGCTCGCCGGAAGAGAGGGCGCAGCAGTGGGATCCGACGCTGCCGCTGGAAGGCACCTCGCGGATGAAGCTGATCACCGCTGATGCGCAGTTCAGCGTGCCGTTCCAGCTGGGCAGGCAGCGCCTGCGCTACACCGCCGCATGGCGGGCGCAGTGGAACCGCACGCCGCTCTCGCCACAGGACCGCTTCGCCATCGGTGGCCGCTATACCGTGCGCGGTTTCGATGGTGAAAGCTCGCTCAGCGGCGAGCGTGGCTGGTCGCTGCGCAACGATCTTTCGCTGGGCATCGGCGGTGGCCAGGAGTTCTACGTGGCCGCCGACTACGGCCGTATCGGCGGCCCATCCGCGCAATGGCAGTCCGGCCACGACCTGGCCGGCATGGCGCTGGGCCTGCGCGGCGGCTGGCAGCAGCTTTCCTGGGATGGCTTCGTGGGCTCGGCGCTGCACAAGCCCGCCCATTTCCCCACCGACTACACCACGTTCGGCTTCAGCCTGGCCTGGCGCTACTGATCTGCCACAAGGACACGTGACATGAACACTATCTATCGTCTGGTTTTCAACCGCGCGCTGCGCGTCTGGCAGGTGGCTTCGGAGCTGGTGAAGGGCGGCGGTGGCCTGGTCGGCCATGTGCCGGGCCGGCAGAGCGCGGCACTGTCGCCGCTGGGCTTCGCGCTGATGTGCTCACTGGGCTGGGTCAGCCTGGCAACACCTGCGCTGGCGCAGTCCGATGCGCGCATCATTTCCGATCCGAATGCGCCCGGCCGTGAACGGCCGACGGTGGTGACCGCACCCAACGGCGTGCCGATGGTGAACATCACCACGCCGTCGGCGGAGGGTGTGTCGCGCAACCGCTATTCGCAGTTCGACGTGGGCCGCGAAGGCGTCATCCTCAACAACGCCCGCGGCCAGGTGCAGACGCAGCTGGGCGGCTGGGTGCAGGGCAACCCATGGCTGGCCACCGGCAGTGCACGGGTCATCCTCAATGAAGTGAATGGTCCGGCCAGCCGGCTCAACGGCTATGTGGAAGTGGCCGGGCAGCGTGCAGAAGTGATCATTGCCAACCCGGCCGGCATCCAGGTCAACGGTGGCGGCTTCCTCAATGCCAGCCGGGTCACCCTGACCACCGGCACCCCGATGTTCAGCGGTGCAGGCGCACTTGAGGGCTACCGTGTCACCGGCGGTGCGATCCAGATCGATGGCGATGGCCTGGACAGCAGCCGTGCCGACTACACCGACCTGATCACCCGTTCGTTGAAGGTCAATGCCGGCATCTGGGCCAACCAGCTGCAGGCGACGCTGGGCAGCAACGTGGTCAGTGCCGACCACAGCCAGGCCAGCGCGAGCGCGGACAGCGGCGAGGCACCGACGTTCGCACTGGACGTCGGCGCGCTGGGCGGCATGTTCGCCAACAAGATCTGGCTGGTCGGCAACGAGCACGGCGTGGGCGTGCGCAATGCAGGCAACATCGGCGCGCAGGCCGGCGAGCTGGTGGTGACGGTGAATGGCCGCCTGGAAAACACCGGCGCGCTGCAGTCGCGGCAGAACGTGCGCGTGCAGGCCAGTGGTGACATTGCCAATGCCGGCACCATCGCGGCTTCGCGTGAGGTGGCCATCACGTCTGGCGGCACGCTGGACAACAGCAACGGCACGCTCAATGCGCAGCGCCTGCAGCTGCAGGCGCAGGGGTTGCGCAACCAGGGCGGCGTGATTGAACAGACCGGCGTGCAGGCCCTGGTGCTCAAGGCCGACACGGCCAGCAACCGCAGCAACGGCCTGCTCGGCGCACTGGATGCGGTGGCGTCAGGTGGCAATGAGGGCAGCCCTGGCGGCGGTGCGTCGCCGGGCAGCGGTGGCGGAACGCCCGGAACCGGCACGCCGGGGACACCGGGAAGCGGCGGCGGCAATGGCGGCTCGACCGGCACGCCGACGTCGCCGGCGCTGCCGCTGGCCGAGGGCCTGATCGCCATCACCGGCATGATGGACAACGACGGCGGCAGCATCAGCAACGGCGGCGCGGTGTCACTGGCTGCACGCAACGGTCTCGACAACCGCGGCGGTCGCCTGGGAGTGAGCGCGCTGCAGGCCGGGGGCGAGCTGCGCAATGAGGGCGGCACGCTGCAGGTGCATGGCGATGCCGCGCTGCAGGTGGGCCTGTTGTCCAACCAGAAGGGCGCGCTGAGCGTGGCCGGCGGCCTGCTGCTGGAGGCGCAGTCGCTCGACAACCGCGGCGGTGAACTGCGGCACGCCGGCAAGGCCGCATCGTCGTGGGCGGTGCATGGCCTGTTCAACAACGACGGTGGCCTGCTGGCCACCAATGCCACGCAGCTGGCGTTGCGCGCAGGCCAGGTCGGCAATGCCGGTGGCCGCATCGAACATGCCGGTGAGGGGGGCCTGCAGCTGGATACGGGCGACTGGGCTGGCGCCGGTGGCCGGCTGAGTACGCTGGGCCGCCTGCAATGGACGGCCGGCAACGCCGAGCTGCGCAACGGCTCGCTCAGTGCGGCCGGGTTCGACATCGTCGCCGGGACGCTGGACAACCGGGGTGGCAGCCTGCTGTCGCTCGGCACCGGTGCCAGTTCGGTGAAGGCCACGGTGCTGGACAACAGCGCCGGCGGCACGCTGGCCAGCAATGGTGATCTGGGCCTCACCGCGATCACGCTGGAAAACCGCAAGGGGCTGGTACAGCAGGCCGGCACCGGCAGCCTGCGGGTGCAGGCCGAGACCCTGCGTGGCAGCGAAGGGCGCCTGCTCAGCAACGGCGCGCTGGTGCTGTCCGGCGGCGAGCTGGACGTGAGTGGCGGTACCACGTCGGCGCAGCGCGTGCAGATCCAGGCCGATGTGTTGCGCAACCGCCAGGGCCAGATCGTTGCGCAGGGAACGCAGGCGTTGGCACTGGACGTGCGCGATGCGCTCGACAACCAGAGCGGCCAGATCGTCGGCAACGGCGGGCTGCGCATCGACGCCGGTCGCATCGACAACCAGCAGGGCACGCTGCAGTCGGCCGGCACGCAGGGCGTGGCGCTGACGGTGCGCGACACGCTGGACAACAGCGGCGGAGGCATCTCCGGCAATGGCCAGGTGCAGCTGCAGGTTGGCAGCCTGGTCAACCAGGGCGGCAAGGTGCTGGCGGCAGGCAGCGGCGCGCTGCAGGTGCAGGCCCGCGAACGTCTGGACAACGGCAGCGGCGGCCGCCTGGCCGGTACCGGTGATCTGCGGCTGCAGGCGGCATGGCTGGACAACCGCAGTGGTGCGATCGAACACGCCGGCGGCGGCACGTTGCAGATCCGCGCCGACAGCGTGCAGGGTGCGGGCGGCCGCATCCTCAGCCAGTCGACGCTGGAGCTTGAGGGCGGCGACCTGCTGCTGGGGGCCGGCAGCATTACCCAGGCCGAGCGCATTGCCATCGACGCGCAGCGCCTGGACAACGCTGGCGGCAACCTCAGCGCGACCGGCAGCGGCGCGCTGCGGCTGCGCGTGGCGCAGCGCGTGGACAACAGTGGCGGCACGATTGCAGGCAATGGCGCGCTGGAGGTAGAGGCCGGCGAACTGATCAACCGCAAGGGCACGCTCAGCGGCGCCGGTACGGCTGACAGCACGCTGCAGATCGCCGGAGCGCTGGACAATCACGAAGGCACGATCGCCAGCAACGCCAACCGCCTGGCGGTCACTTCCGCACGGCTGGACAACAGTGGCGGCAGCATCCGCCAGGCTGGCAACCAGGGCCTGGACATCACCACCGGCCGCCTGGACGGCAGCAAGGGCACGCTGGTCTCCTCGGCCACGCTGACCCTGCGCGCCGACGACGTGGATCATCGTGACGCGACGCTGGGCGCTGATCGCTTCGACCTTGAGGCCGCCACGCTCGACAACGCCGGTGGCCGCATCATCGCCAGCGGTGAAGGCGCCAGCCGCATCAAGGCGACGACGCTGGGCAATGCCGGTGGCACGCTGGCCAGCAATGGTGACCTGACGCTGCAGGCGCAGGCGCTGGACAACAGCGCAGGCAGGATCCAGCACGCCGGTAGCGGCCAGCTGCAGGTCTCGGCGCAGACCCTGCTGGGCAAGGGCGGCAGCGTGCTCAGCAATGGCAGCTTTGCGCTGGATGGCGCCAACCTCGATCTGACCGGGGCGACCACCTCGGCGCGCCGCGTCGACATCACTGCCGGCACCCTGACCACCGCCGGTGGCACGCTTACCGCAACGGGTGAAGACGCGCTGCGCCTGCGCGTACAGGGTGTGCTGGACAATCGCGGTGGTTCGCTCGCCAGCAATGGCGCGCTGGATGTCACCGCGCAGCAGCTGATCAATGCGCAGGGCACGCTGCAGGGCGCAGGCACCGGTCACTCCACGCTGGCGATCGGCCACGCTCTGGACAACCAGAAGGGCCGCATACTGCTCGGCGGTGCCGGTACGGTCACCGCTGCCAGCCTCGGCAACCAGGGCGGCACCGTGCATGCGGGCGGCAGCGCGCTGGTGCTGGGCGTTGACGGTCGCCTGGACAATGGCGAGCAGGGCCTGCTGTCCAGCACCGGCACGATGACCCTGGACGCCGACAGCCTCGACAACCGCCACGGCACCCTGGTCGCTGGCAAGGACCTGACGGTGACCACGGCAGGAGGCGTGGACAACAGCGACGGTGCGATGCAGGCCGGCGAACGCCTGCAGTTGCAGGCCAATGGCCTGCTCAACCAGCGCGGTACGCTGCTGGGCGGCCAGCTGGACATCGATACCCGCGGCCAGCGGCTGGACAACCGCGCCGGCACGCTGGGCACGCAGAAGGGCGACCTGATCGTTCGCAGTGGCGCGATGGACAACCAGGGTGGTCGCGTGCAGTCGGCGGCCGACCTGACCATCAACACGGCCGGGCAGGACATCGACAACCGCGCCACCGCCGGCAGCGGTGGATTGCTGGCAGCCGGGAAGCTGCAGCTGGATGGTGGCGTGCTGGACAACCGTGGCGGCGCAGTCAATGCACAAGGCGATGCGCGCTTGCTGCTGGCCCGCGTCGACAACAGTGGCGGTGGAACACTTGCCAGCTCCGCGGATCTGTCCCTGCAGGCGGCGAGCCTGGCCAATG
The DNA here is from genome assembly GCF_056480025.1 of Stenotrophomonas sp. 109824_Sma. Classification (NCBI taxonomy): domain Bacteria; kingdom Pseudomonadati; phylum Pseudomonadota; class Gammaproteobacteria; order Lysobacterales; family Lysobacteraceae; genus Stenotrophomonas; species Stenotrophomonas sp. 109824_Sma. The sequence continues at coordinate 1,327,063 of NZ_CM151078.1, forward strand.
CCAGTGGTCGCGTGCAGGCCGGGCGCAACCTCGACCTGACCCTGGCCGGGCACCTGGACAACGCCGCCGGCGCGATCGCGGCCGGGCAGCGGTTGACCCTCACTGCCGCCAGCGTGGACAACCGCAACACCCGTGGCGGCGACGGCACGCGTGGCCTGCAGGCGGGCCAGCTGCAGTTCGGCGCCCAGTGGCTGGACAACAGCCAGGGCCAGATCGTCACCGATGGCGGTGCGCGGCTGCAGATCAACGGCCAGCTGCAGAACACCGGCGGCGTGATCAGCACCGGCGGCAACCTGGACAGCCAGGCGGACAACGTCGCCAACAGCGGTGGCCTGCTGCGCGCCGATGGCAGCCAGACCCTGGTGGCACGTGCGCTCAGCGAAGACGGCCAGGTGCATGCGCAGCGTGACCTCGGCCTCACCCTGCAGCAGGGCATGCGCCAACGTGGCGAATGGATCGCCAACGGCACGCTGTCGCTGAATCTGTCCGGCGACCTCGACAACCAGGGTGTGGTGCGCGGTGGCAACCTCGACCTCAACGCCCAGAACATCACCAATGCGACTTCGGGTGAGATCTCCAGCCAGGGCACGACCCACCTCAATGCCCGTGGCCAGCTGACCAACCGGGGCCTGATCGATGGCGCGCTGACCCACCTGGAGGCCGGCGAAATCGACAATCTCGGCACCGGGCGCATCTACGGTGATCGCGTGGCGATCTCCACCGGCGTGCTGAAGAACCGCGCCGAAGAGGCCGGTGGTGCCACCCGCGTCGGCACCGTGGCCGCACGTGAGCGCCTGGACCTGGGCGTGCGCGAGCTGCAGAACACCGGCAAGGGCCTGATCTACAGCGGTGGTGATGCTGCCATCGGCGGCACGCTCGACGCTGACCGGATCGCCAGCGGCATTGCCGGGCGGATCGACAACATCAGCTCGGTCATCGATGTGACCGGCAACCTGTCCATCGATGCGCAGGTGGTCAACAACATCCGCGAGAACGTGGTCATCACACAGGCCACGACCGTGATGGATCCGGTGCGGCTGGACCGCCCGGCATGGTGGCGCAACGGCAAGAACGGCACCGAGGATATCCGCAGTACCAGCCACTACTCCGCGCACGAGGTGTACTACCTCGACCCGGCCGACATCCTCGAAGACACGCCGCACATCACGCCTGATGGCTTCACCGTGCATCGCGCGGTGGTGCGCCTGAGCTCGAAGACCAGTGCCTACTTCTTCGGACGCGGTGGCCTGTATGCCGGCCTGGGCGAGCGCGCGCGCCTGAACGTGCAGGATGGCACGGTGGTGATGTACTACGTCGGCCGCCAGGACAACCAAGTCAATCCGGACCAGGTTGCCGGTGGTGCCGACGATCCCTTTGCCGAGCTGAGCACCCTGCATCCCGATTCGCCGGCATTCCGCTATGTCGATGACAAACTCACCTACTCCTCGGCGTATGGCACCTGCACGACCAATTGCGTGCAGTTGTGGACCTTCAAGGACTACGATCCCGACCGCATTCTGACCAGTCCACAGTTTGCGGGCGGCAGTTCAACCAGTGCCAACGAGCAGTACCGCCTGGCCACGCGCACGGTGACCGAAGACGTGTTGCAGCCGGGCGTCGGTGCCGATGCGGTCATCCGGTCCGGGGGCGCGATGCGCATCCGCACCGATGGCCTGCGCAATCACTACGGCAGCATCGCCGCCGGCGGCGATCTGGACATTGTCGGCCTGAGCGGCGCGGCGAAGGTGGAAAACCTGGCGGCCACGCTGTATCGCACGCATCAGTTCTCCAACGTCAGCCATACCTTCGGCGGTGACGTAATGACCTGGAGCACTCCGGCCATTTCCGAGGTGACCGGTAAAATTGGCGGCAGCATTGTCAGCGGCGGCTCGTTGAGCATCGACGTCGGTGACCTGAGCAACCTCAACCAGGGACGAAACGCGCCGAACGTGCAGAACGGTTCGGCCATGGCCAACCTCAACGTGCAGGGTCCCAAGACCCTGCCGGATGGGCCGGGCCACGGCGGTGCGCAGGGGCCGGGCCAGTCCACCGGCACCGGTGCCGAACGCGCGCTGGCACCGGCGGCCGATGCCGCCGGCACCCAGCAGGGCGGTAGCGTCGGCGGCGTGAGCGGCAACAGCGGCACCTATGGGCCGCGCGTGGTCGCGGCCAGTGGTGGATCGCCGGACCGCATCGCGATGGGCGCACCGGACACGCGCGCGCCGAGCGCCAGCCTGTTCAACGTCAATCCCAACAGTGGCCACTATCTGGTCGAGACCGATCCGCGCTTCACCGATCACAAGACGTGGCTGAGCTCGGACCACCTGCTGGGCAAGATGGGTTACTCGCCCGATACCGTGCACAAGCGCCTGGGGGATGGCTACTACGAGCAGAAACTGGTGCGAGAGCAGATCGGCCAGCTGACCGGTCGCCGCTTCCTCGATGGTTACGCCAGCGACGAGGCGCAGTACCGCGCGCTGCTGGAGGCCGGTGCCACGGTGGCCAGCGAATGGGGCCTGCGTCCCGGCGTGGCGCTGACCGAAGCACAGATGGCACAGCTGACCAGTGACATCGTCTGGCTGGTCGAGCAGACCGTCACCCTGGCCGATGGCAGCACCACCACCGCGCTGGTGCCGCAGGTCTACCTGCGCCTGCGCCCGGGCGACCTGGACGGCAACGGTGCATTGCTGGCCGGTGCCAATGTCGATATCAAACTGGGCAATGGCCTGGTCAACACCGGCAATATCGCCGGCCGCAAGCTGGTGACCATCGATGCCGGCAACATCGAGCACCTCGGCGGCAGCATTTCCGGCCAGTACGTCGGGCTGTCGTCGGACAAGGACATCCGCGTTGTCGGTGCCGCCGTGACGGCCACCGATGCGCTGTCGGTCAAGGCCGCGGGCAACGTCACGGTGGCCTCCACGGTGGAGACACAGCGGGGCGGTGGCACCAACCAGTACGAGACCAACCGCATCGATCGGGTCGCCGGCCTGTATGTAACCAACCCCAGTGGCGACGGCATGCTGTCGGTGGTGGCCGGCGGTGACATCAGCCTGCAGGCCGCACAGCTCCGCAACGCCGGCACTGACGGCCTGACCCAGCTGGCCGCAGGCGGCAATCTGGATGTTGGCGCGATTGCGCTGGAGGAACGCCGCGACGCCACCTTCGACGAGCGCAACCACCAGCGCAGCAGCAGGACGACACACGCCGCCTCGTCGGTGCAGGGCGCTGGCGACGTGGTGCTGGCCGCTGGCAAGGACATCACCCTGGCCGCCGCGCAGATCAAGGCGGGGGCCGGCCTGGCGTTGCAGGCCGGTGGGGACATCAACAGCCAGGCGTTGGTGGACAGCGAGAGCAGCGATTCTGCCAATGGGGGCAAGCGCAGCTTGCTGCAGGTCAGCCAGCGTGATGAGAGGGTGCGGGGCAGTACGTTGCAGGCAGGGGACAATCTGCTCCTGAAGGCTGGCCGGGACGTCAACCTGACCGCCGCGTTGGTCGACAGCAATGACGGCACGGTAAGCGTGGCCGCAGGCCGCGATGTCAACCTGCTCTCGGCCAACGAGACGCACGACTACAGTCTGGACAGCTACGACAAGAAAAAGAAGACGCTCTCCAGCACCACCACCACGCGCAGCGTCGACGCCAGCGACAGCTATGCCATCGGCACGGCGATCCAGGGCGAGCGCATCAACATCACGGCTGGCCGCGATCTGACTGCGGCAGGTGCGGTGGTCGATGCCACCGGCAACGTGATCCTGGGGGCTGGCAACAATGTGCTGATTACTGCCGCCGAGGACCATCACAGCAGTGAGTCCAGCGAGAGCAAAAAGAAATCCGGCGTTACCGGAGGCTTCGGCAACGGCGTGGCATCGGTTGGCTACAGCAGCGCGAAGAACAGCAGCACTCATGCCGAGCAGTCCACCACCCAGGTGGGATCGGCGATCGCCTCGCGCGACGGCAATGTGCTGATCAATGCTGGCAACACACTGACGATCGAGGCCTCGGACGTCGCTGCAGGCGAGAACCTGGCACTGGTGGGCAAGGACATTGCGCTGCTGGCGCGACAGGACACCACGGACAGCCAATCCAGCCAGGCCAGCAAGTCCAGCGGCTTCTCGGTGGGCGTGACCTACGACCCGACCAAGGCCTACCGCAGCGCCCGCGATTCGACCACCGACGGCATGGCCGACAGTGGCTCGGCAATGGGGCGGATCACCCGCACCGCTGAAGGCGCAGCCTCCGGCCTGCGCGCGGCCACCACTTCGACCGTGGTGACTGCCGGCAGCCAGCGCACCAACAGCGAACAGAGCCATTCGACCAGTGATGCACGCGTCAGCCAGTTGGCTGCAGGCGGCGATCTCACGGTGATTGCCAACGGCGGCTCGATCCTCAGCCAGGGCACGCAGATGTCAGCCGAGGGCAACGCCGTACTGCTGGCCACCAAGGACATCGTGTTCGAGGTGGCCCACAACACCGAGCGCAGCGACAGCAGCAGCCGCGGCAAGGGCTGGGGCTTTGCCAACAACACCAGCGGTCTGCCGTTCGGTACCAACAACTCGCAGAGCCAGGGCAGCGGCAGCAGTGACACCATCACCGGCACGCAGCTGTCGGTCGGCGGCGGCGTGCGCATGGCCACCACCGAGGGCAACATCAGCCTGACCGCAGCCAACATCGCCGCCGAGAAGGACGTCAGCATCCGTGCGGCCGGTGATCTGCTGGTCCGCAGCGGGCAGGATACGGTCAGTAACGCCAATACGTCGGACAGCAAGGCGATCGGCACGGTACAGATATCGGATACAGAGAAGTTCTCCGGCTGGCACCGCGAGCAGCACCAGGACGACAGCGCGCAGGTGTCACAGGTGGCCAGCAGCATCGGCAGTCTGGGCGGCAGCGTGAACCTGACCGCCGGTGGCAAGTACACGCAGACGGCCAGCAACGTGGTGGCCGCCAAGGACGTGAACATCACCGCCGCCGAAATCGAGCTGCTGACCGCTGATGAGAGTGGTCACTACTCGCAGAGCGACAAGGACCTGAAGATCGGCGTGTTCGCGCGGGTGAAGTCGCCGTTGATCGACCTGATCAACAACGTGGACGCGGCCCGTCAGTCAGATGATCGCCTGCAGAAGATGCAGGGCATGGCAGCGGGCGCCAACGCGTACCAGGCAGCCAGTGCGATCTCGGCGCTTTCCGGCCATGGCGGCAGTGGCGAACTGTTCCGTGCTGAAGCAGGCATCGGCTTCAAGACCGCCAACAGCAGTGCCGATGGCAGCAGCATGGTGTCGCGTGGTTCCACCATCCAGGGCGGCGGCAACGTCAACCTCACCAGCACCCAGGGCGACATCCATGTTGTTCAGGGCAACCTGAGTGCAGGCAACACCCTCAGCCTGGATTCGGCCGGAGATATCCTGCTGGAAGCTGGCAAGGCGCATGTGGCCGACCGCAGCAAGAGCAGCAATGCCGGCGCCGAAGTCGGCGTGGGGGTCTCTGTAGGCGCGCAGACCGGCGTGTATGTGTACGCCGAGGCGAGTGTTGGCAGCAGCAAGGCCAATGCCGAGAGTAGCACCTGGCAGAACACCACGCTGACCGGCAAGAACATCTCGATGAAGGCCGAGGGCGATACAACGCTGCGTGGCGCCACGGCGACCGCCGACCGCATCGACGTCAAGACCGGCGGCACGCTGACCATCGAGTCGTTGCAGGACATCGCCGAGAGCATGTCCAAGAACAGCCAGGTGGGTGGGCGTGTGCAGGTGTCGCTCGGCACCGCGTGGAATGCCGACGGTTACGCCAGTGCAGGCAAGGCCAGCGGCAGCTATCAGGGTGTTGGCCAGCAGAGCGGCCTGTTTGCCGGCAATGGCGGGTACCACGTCGATGCCGGCCACGTGAACCTGGTGGGTGGTGCGATTGCCAGCACCGATGCGGGCAACAGTGAACTGACTGCGGACTCGCTGACGTTCACTGACCTGCAGAACCACATGGACTACACGGCCAGCTCCGGCAGCATCAGTGGTGGTGCGGGCGGGGAGATGGATGGCTGGACGCCCAAGCCGGGAACTGCCGCACCCCGAGGTGGTCCGGGCCTGCCGATGATGGAAAAGGGCAGCGACAGCAGCTCCACCCTGGCCACCTTGACCGAGGGCAACATCACGATCGGTGGCAGACAGACGTCGGCGGCCGAGCTGGGCATCAACACCGACGCCAGTGGAGCGCATCGTGCGCTGGATGCATTGCCGGATGCGAGCAAGCTGCTGGCGGACCAGCAGGCGATGGCGGCTGCGGCGGGGACGGTGATGGCCACCAGCCAGCAGATTGCCTGGGATATTGGCAGTGCAGATGCGAAGAAGATCACGGATAAATATCGGGAGCCGATGAGTCCCGAAGAGAGACGGGCATTCGATGCGCTTCCTTCGGACGAGCAGTTCAAGCGCCTCGTCGCGTTCGATGCATCCTACCCCGATGCACTGGTGACCCAGCAGAAGTGGGCCCCTGATGGCGTCTATGGCCGCGCGCTCGGCGCAGTGACCAGCGCGTTGGTCGGTGGTGTTGAAGGACAGGGACTGGGTCAGCTGGGGTCCAACGCGCTGGCGCCGTATGCGGCTGAACTGATCGGCAAGACGTTTGACCCGAACAAGCAGAGTGCTGTGCCTAGCGAGGCCATGCAGATGCTGTCGCACGCGCTGCTGGGCGCGCTGTTGGCAGAGGCCAATGGTGGCAAGGCGGGAAGTGGGGCGTTGGCGGCTGGTGGTGGTGAGCTGGCGGCGAAGTTCCTTGGCGATTACTACGCCAAACAGAATGGGGGCAAATTGTCACCTGAGCAGGCGGAGCAGGTAAGGGTGCTCGGGCAAGCAGTCGGCGCAATGGCGGGAGGGATTTCTGGTGGAGGAGTTTCTGGTACGGCATTGAGCATGGGGATTGCGAGAAACTCCGTTGAGAACAACTACCTGAATCATGACGAGCGGATGGAGTACCTTCAGGCGACTGTTATCTGCTCTGATGCAGGTAAAGAATGCGATATCAAGGAGAACTTCGAGCGGCTCTCTGCGGAGCGCGATTACAAGTTGTTGATGGCGTGCCAAGTGCCAGGATCTGCCGCATGTGCTGAGCAGCGTTCACTTGCGAAAATTGCATTGGAATCGCATAACTCACCTATATATGAGGGGGAGTATGACGCATGGATGGCGGAAAACGCCGATAAGCTCATCTCTGCGAGCAAGAATGCCGGTTCTGGGGTCAGCCTTGAAAAAATTGCCATTCACTCTTCTACCGAAGATCTGCAAAGGAAGGTGTACTGTTCGCTGGTTGGTGAGTGTGGTTCGAACACTGTCGATTTATTGCGTGGTGCAGGCTACGGTGCGGAAGCCGACTGGCTGTCGTCGACGAATCGATCGGTCGCTGGTACTGCGTTCGTAAACGGGCTCTGGACCGGCGGAAAGGACCTGTTAGCGGGTGCTGCAAGCATGAACCAGATCAGTGTTCTGCTGGGCTTGGTCTCGGATTACAAGGAGATGGACAAGCTTGGCTTGCAGGCCTTCTCCCAAAAACGCAACAGCGCGATAAGTCAGGCCATCAATGAGTACATGGAGAAGACGGCAGGCCTTGCGTACTACCTGACTGGTGGTAGGAACTCGTGGAATTTTGAAGACGTAGATCAGGCGGCTGACATTGGTGGAAAGCTCACGTTTGACATCGGAACTTCCTTGGTCGGGCCGGAGGCACTCCTCGCCAAGAGGACCATGACGGCCGCTTCGGAGGTCAGACTTATCGCCGATGCGGAACAGCAGCTCATAAAGTACATCGCAGGTATTGGAAGGAACCCGCCAGCGACCGCAATCGGTGCTGTTGATCCTACAACTGGTAGAATTGTGACTACGTCGAGTGGCCCTGTTCCTGATGTGATCGCGCCGGGCCTGAAGGCGTACGCTGATTCGCTCGGGGGCCTTGGCGTCAAGACAGCATGTGGGAATACTATTGGTCGTTGCGCAGAATTCAGAGCTGCAAACGAACTGATGCTGGCAAATCCACGTCTGAAGCTTGAGGATATCAAATTTACTGCTGCTGTTCGGCCGAGAAGTGGCCTTCCTGTTCCTAGGTGTGATAATTGCAGGAATATATTTGGAGATGAGTAATATATGGAAATGGATGAAGAATTTCTTGAGGTAAATGACATTGATTGGTTTGCGGTTGGTGCTGATGGGTGTGTTTGTCATTTTGCTACGGGAGGGCGTGGTGTCGTTCCGAGCCAGGTTGCGTCGTCCATCGAGAGCTGGCAATTGGCGTGTGACTATATTTACTCGCTTCCTGTTTGCTCGGGCGTCATCGTGGTTGAAGAGAGTTTGCCTGATTTCAGTGGACTCGCTCAGCGCGAGGCCTATCTTCGCTCTTTCCTTGAAATGGCGAGTCGCGGGATTTTTAGCCATGACGTAAGTGGGGATGGTTATCGCCTTATCGCCAAGCCGGAGCTTGCGATTCGCGAAGACGACCTCCCCGAGCGTGTTCGAAATCATATTCCAAAGATCGCCATCGGTTCGGACGATGATCTGCTTCATTTGATGCGCTGAATGCGGCTTTTGTGGGAGTGTGTGAAACGGGTAGTCGATGCAGGGCCAGGCAATTGATCGGCTACCCGGTTGCCCCGCCAGAATAGTCAACCCTTTGAATAAGTATCAGCGTTTTTTGAATGAAGAATCAGAACGAATGAAGATCGAGCCCGCTTTTAGTCGCGCTGAAATTGGTGTGGAGCGAGACGCAGGCTCGGCCGCTGACGAGCCAAGTGAAAAGAGTGCACTGGAGATTTTGGTTAGGGACCGGTTCTCTACCTATTGCCGTTTCTGGAGCCTGGACGACGCTGCCGGAAGGGCGCCAAGGCGATGGAACTGGCCGGCATTCCTGTTCTCGTCACTCTGGTTCTTCTTCCGGCGCATGCATGCGTGGGGAGCGATCTGGTTCATCCTTTCGCCGTTGATGATGACCGCCTTCGTACTGATGGGGCTGCCGTGGTTGTCTTTGCTTTCTTTCGTGGTGTTTCGCGTGCTTGCTGGAATCCTGGCGAATCCGCTGTACCTGGCGCACTGTCGAAGGATTGTCCGCAAGGTTGATGCCGAGCATCGCGGGGCACATCGGCGGCACCTTGAACTGCAGAAGGCTGGCGGTGTCAGCTACACAGCTCTGGTGATCGCCTTGGCGGTAACGGCCTCACAGAACACCCTGATCAATCTGATCGTCCGTTCGCTATCAGAGCCAACGCCCACGCAGTCTGCTGTGTACGTGGCGGCGAACCCGCCGGATCTGCCGGACCCGCAGATAGAGGAAGCAGAGCGGGGGGCGTACCAGGAGCAAATGCGTGCAATCGCAATGACGGCGTGGCCAGCGGGCGTTCCAACCGAGGGCAATGCCTGCATTGTCGAGTTGCGTTTGGCGCCACCAGGTCAAGTGCTGGAGGCCAATGTCCTGGAGCCGTGTACGTTGAACGACGCCCAACGCGAGATGATGCTGGGTGAAATCAGGCGCACGGACTTCACGATCGAGGGGAAGATGCGGTTCTTCAACCGGCATACCCTCATTGGATTGTGATCGCTGACATCCGGCGAGAGTCGCTCTGGAAATGGGGCATGCAGGGAGATTATTGGTGAAAGAACAGCTCTTGACGATCGAGGAAGCCTACATGGCGATGTTCTACTTCCTCCAGATCGACTATTCCCGCGGCCCCAGCGATGAGATCGGGGGGGCTGCTGGGTTCACTTGGCTGGAGTCTTAAGGAGGATCGAAGCCCCACGGATCCAGGTGCGTGGGAGGACTGGTTGGACGCGGTGAGAGCGTCCATGGGGAACAGCGAGGAGGGCATAAAGGATATGGGTGCTACCTACACTGATCTGAAGCGGTAGCCGGATTATTGCGAGCTCCCATGGGTGAGGTGGGCAGGGGCAGTCCGTATGAATCAGGAATTCTTCAGGACAGAAATGAAGCCGAAGACGAAAGCGGCCATGCCGAGTCATGAAGCTGTTGGCTTCAGAATGATGGTTCGATAATGAGCATTTCGCTGTTTCTGGAAGTCGAAGCCGGTGCCGACCTGGGCGCCGTACTGCACGCCCTGGATTCAATCCAGGCCGAGCACTCCGACGGTGCTGACGGTTTGCATGGATATCTTCCAGTGTCCAACACCGGCTTCGGGTTCGGCATCGTCGACCCGCCGGAGGCGCTCGTAGCGGAAGGGATTGAAGCCGAGTGGCAGGTGGGCCTGCTCGGCTCGTTTCATTTCCGCGCGAGCGGGTTTGAAAGCACCTGGGAGGAAATCTGCCGCTTCACAAAGCGCTACGCCGCGACGTGTGGGTTTCGATTTGTGCTCTCGTTCCAGTTCGAGAGCGTCTATGCGGCAAGGCTCGGAAAGGATCTGGTCTTCCCGGGGCCTGCTGCACCGTAATGCCGGATAGCGGGGGGGCAGTCCCCGGCCTGATCCCATTCGCGCTACCCGTGGCGATATACCTTATGGATATAACGCCTTCATGGGTCGTCTGATTTCACATCTGTCTGCACAGTTCCAGAGTTTTGGATCGATATAATAATATCGACCCATAAAGTTTCCCCTGCCTGCGCCGCCATCGATCGTACGGCCATGATCAAGGGAATTGAGATGCTCGCCTTACGCAACCTCCGAGTGGGATCCCGGCTGGGTGCCGGGTTTGGACTGCTGCTGCTGTTCATCGTGGCCATCGTCGGCCTGGTGCTGTACGGGAATCACCTGAAGTCCGCCCAGTTCGAGAAAGTGGTGGACGTCAACATGGTGAAGATGCGGCTGTTGAACGACATGCTGGATACCAACAACGCAGTGTTGATGCACCGCCGGCTGATGGTGATCAAGCGTGGCGAGGATTTCGACAAGGATTATCAGAAGGCGCAGGAGCTGTCGCGGACCTACGACGGTATCTGGGCCAAATACATCAGGATTCCACGCGACGCCACCGGCGATGCCCTGGTTGCGAAGATCGACGCGGCACGCAAGGCGACCGATGCCTCCACCCAGCATCTTCACGAGCGCATGAAGGCGGGTGATTTCGACGGCGCGGCCAAGGAACTGCTCGCCGAGCATGGGCTGGCAACCGCATGGAACGAGGCCATCTCGACATTGCTGCGGCATCAGGAAGCGCTGACCGCGCGCAGCCGAGAGGAATACCGCGCCACGGAAGCGTGGACGGGAACCCTGTCCATCGCCTTCGGTGTGCTCAGCCTGATTCTCGGCGCACTGGCCGCGTGGGCCATCACCCGCAGCCTGACCCGTCCGCTGGAAGGGGCGGTGAAGCTGGCCGATGGCATCGCCAACGGGCGGCTGGACAGCAGCATCGACGCCTCCGGCAATGATGAGGTAAGCCAGTTGCTCCGGTCGATGCAGCGCATGCAGGCGCAGCTGCAGTCGGTGATGGCGGCGCAGGGTGAGCTGGCGCGCCAGCACGATGCGGGCAGCCTCAGCTACCGCATGGACGAGAGTGCCTTTCCCGGCGACTACGGGCGCATGGTGCATGAGACCAATGCGCTGGTCGGCTCGCACGTGCAGGTGCAGAACCGGTTGATCGAGGTGATGAAGCACTACGCCCGTGGCGACCTGTCGGTGGACATGGATCCGCTGCCGGGCGAGAAGGCGGCGATCACCCAGGCCATGGACGAGACCAAGACCAGCCTGTCGGCGATCAACAGCGAGATCCGCCGGCTGGCGACGGCAGCGGCGGCGGGCGATTTCAGCCTGCGCGGCGATGAAGATCGCTTCGCCTATGATTTCCGCGACATGGTGACCGAGCTCAATCGCCTGATGCAGACCACCGACGAGAACCTGGTGCAGGTGTCGACCCTGCTGCAGGCGATCTCGCGCGGAGACCTGACCGTGCGCATGCAGGGCGACTTCCATGGCGTGTTCGCCCGCATGCGTGATGACTGCAATGCCACCGTCGACCAGCTCAAGCAGATTGTCGGCCGCATCCAGTCCAGCGCGTCCAGCATCAACCTGGCGGCAGGCGAGATCGCCTCGGGCAACACCGATCTGTCGCGGCGCACCGAGCAGCAGGCGGCGAACCTGGAAGAGACGGCTGCGTCGATGGAGGAGCTGACCTCTACCGTGAAGCAGAACGCCGAGCATGCCCGCCAGGCCAACCAGCTTGCCATCGGCGCGCACGGTGTCGCCTCGCAGGGCGGCGAGGTGGTCGGACAGGTGGTCACCACGATGTCGGCCATCGAAGCCTCGTCGAAGAAGATCGCCGAGATCATCTCGGTCATCGACGGTATCGCCTTCCAGACCAACATCCTGGCGTTGAACGCGGCGGTGGAAGCTGCGCGCGCCGGCGAGCAGGGCAGGGGCTTTGCGGTGGTGGCCAGTGAGGTGCGCACGTTGGCCCAGCGCTCGGCCGGTGCGGCCAAGGAGATCAAGGGCCTGATCGAGGATTCGGTCGGCAAGGTCGCCGATGGATCGGCGCTGGTTCGCCAGGCTGGCACCACGATGGGCGAGATCGTGGCGTCGGTGCAGCGCGTGACCGACATCATGGCCGATATCTCCGCCGCCTCGCAGGAGCAGAGCTCGGGCATCGAACAGGTGAACCAGGCGGTGGTGCAGATGGACGAGACCACGCAGCAGAATGCGGCACTGGTGGAAGAGGCCAGTGCAGCGGCACGCTCGATGGAAGAGCAGGCCAACCTGCTGGCCGAGGCGGTTTCGGTGTTCCGCACGGGTGCGGCGACGGCGGCGGCGGTGGCACGCCCTGCATTGGCAGCGGTAGCTGCGACGGTCACTCCAGTGCGTCGGCCCGCTGCGCTTTCACCCCGCATCGAACCGACACTGGCGGCCAACGCCGGTGGCTGGGAAGAGTTCTAGCAAGGCAGCACGCCGGTAGGGAGACGGCGCCCATCACGATGGCTGATCGTGATGGGCGCGGATTTTCTTCCTGAACGCGCGATGGCCGATGAGGTGGCGGACACGCGCATTTCACTTCCGGTTGCCAACCGCGGGAGGACACTTGCGCCATACCGGAACTCAGGAGATGGCCATGAAGACCTCGACCCGACTGCTTGTGCTGGGCACCCTGCTGGCGGCTTCGTCGGTAGCCGGTGCACAGACCTACGGGCCGCGCGATGAAGGACGCCGATTCAACGATGGCAGCCGCGTGGTCTGCAAGAACGTGGAAGTGCAGCGCAACTCGCGCGATCCCAACCGCATTGCCGGTACTGCCACCGGCGCGGTGATCGGTGGCCTGCTGGGCAACCAGGTGGGCGGCGGCAATGGCAAGAAGCTCGCTACCGTGGCAGGTGCTGTTGCCGGTGGTGCGGCCGGTCGCCAGATCCAGGGCAACAGCCAGCAGAAGAACGGCGACCGCGTGGTCGAGCGCCGCTGCGAACGCGTCTATCGCTGATCGATCGCTGCCAGACCCCGTTTTCCCCTTCCACATCGCAGCACTCGAACGCCGGCCCCGCGCCGGCGTTCTTCGTTGCAGGAAAAGGGGACGGAGGGGATTAAGTCGCAATCCCCCCCAACCGGCCGCTTACGACTTAATCCCCTCCGTCCCCTTTTTTGCGAGGAGGCGCCAGGTGGCGAGGCTGCCGTAGAGCAGCAGCAGGGCGGTGAGGGTGATCAGTTCGTGGCTGACTTCGGCCAGGCTGGTGTCCATCTGGTTCAGGCGCACCATCAGGTTGATGCCCGAGGTGGTCGGCAACAGCTGCGCCAGCCAGACCAGCGGTTGTGGCGTCATCACCGCCGGCCACGACAGGTTGGCCAGGAAGAACAGCGGGATCGAGGTGGCGATGATGTACTGGAAGGCGCGTTCGCGGGTGCGGAAGAAGCTGCCGACGAACAGGCCGAAGGCCACGGTGGCGGCGATGAACAAGGTGCCGCCCAGCAGCTGGCCCAGCGGGTTGCCGCCGCGCGGATAGTCCTGCACCCAGGCGGTGAAACCGGCGTAGTAGAACAGGCCAAACAGGCCGATCAGGCCGAAGCCCATCGCCATGCCGGCCAGGGTCGGCAGGTCGAAGCGCAGGCGCCGGCCGAGCGCGAGGCGGCGGCCGCCGAGCAGGACGCCGATGCCCATCAGCAGCGTCTGGTGCACGATCAGCTCGGCCACGCCGGGCACGATGGCGCTGCCATAGCCTTCCTGCGTGTTGTACAGCGGGCGCTGCACCAGGGTGACCGGTGGTGCCTGCGGTGCGCCCATGAAGGCGGCCTGGCCGACTACCGCCTCACGCCCGAACGCGCCCAGTGCATCGGCCACGCTGCCCAGCACCCAGCTGGCACGCCCCAGGTAGGCGCCGTTGCCGAGCAGCACCAGCTTGGCCGGGTGGCCGCGCAGGATGTCGCGTTCCAGGTTGGCCGGGATCAGCACGATGCCTTCGGCGTGGCCGGCTTCCAGCTGCTGGCGGGCACTGTCGATGTCTGCCGGTTGCCCGACCACGCGTGCCACCCGGAGTGCATCGAACTTGCGCAGCAGCTCACGGCTGGTCGCGCTGTGGTCTTCATCCACCACCAGCACCGGCAGGTTGCCGGCTACCTGGTGGCGGTATGCGGCCGGGTAGAAGAACGAGTACAGGATCACCGCGCCGACCATCACCACGATCGCATAGCGGTCGCACAGCACCGCCATCAGGGTCTGCCGCAGGCTGCGCCAGAGTGCGCTCATGCGTCGGCCCCTGCCGGTTGCGCGGCGGCAGGCGTACGCGCAAAGGCGATCAGGCGCAGGCCACCGATGCCACCGGCCACCACTGCCATCAGCAGCAGCGTGGCCAACGGCCATACCGAAACCTGCAGCGGCGAACCGATGAACTGCTGCTGGGTCTGCAGCTTGATGTAGGCGCTGAGCGGCAGCAGCTGATGCCAGATGCGGGTGAACAGGGGGCCATCCAGCACCGGGAAGGTGGCGCTGGAGAACGCCAGTGCGGTGCCGATGCTGAGGCCGACCGCGGACAGCGCGGTGCCCATGTCGCGGGTGACGCCGACGAAGAACAGCGCGTAGGCGGCCGTGGCCAGGTAGAACAGCGGCTGTGCGAGCAGCAGCAGGAGCACGCTGCCCGCCACGCCATCGCCGCGCAGCCAGGCCAGGTAGCCGATGCCGAGTGCGCCATACACCGAGAACAGCAGGATGTACGGCGCGACCTTGCCGGCAATCGCCAGCCAAGGCGTGCGGCCCAGCCAGGCGGGCAGGGTACCGTCGCGGATCTCGCGGCCGAGGCTGCCGGCCACCGCAAGTGCCAGCACCAGCGACAGCACCGCGGGGAAGATCAGTGGCAGCAGGAACAGCTCGTAGCTGCGCGCCGGGTTGTACAGGATGTCCGATTGCACCGCGATCGGTGCCGCACGCAATTTGCCCGGACCGACCTGCAGTCCGATGCGCTCGCGCAGCAGGCGTGCGTTCCAGGCCGAGACCGCGTCGCCGATATCGCGCGCCGCGGACTGCCCGGTGGTCATGTAGGTGGCGTTGTAATAGGCGAACACCGTGCCCTGGCGTCCACGCAACGCCTGCCGGGTGACATCGCGCGGCACCAGCACGATGGCGAACACGTCCAGGCTGCGCAGTTGCGACCATGCGTCTTCCAGGTCCACCGGCTGGCTGGCGATGCGCACGCCGGGGCTGGCATCGAGCATGCGCAGCAGCAGGCGGCTGTCACTGCTGTGGTCGAGGTCGACCACAGCGATCGGGATGTCGCGCATCACCGAAGGGGTGAACATCCACGCCATCACCACCAGCATCAGCAGCGGCAGCAGGGTGACCAGCAGCAGGTCGGCGCGGTTGCCGCGCAGCGACCACAGCTCGCGCCGCCAGCTGGCGGCGAAGCCGCCGCGGCCGGGGCTCAGTGCTGGGGCCATGCGAACAGCACGCTCATGCCGGGGCGGAAGCCCTCGATGCGGCGTACCGGGCGCACCCGCACCTCGAAGCTGCGGACGTCGTAGCCGGACGACTGGCGGGTGGTCCGCCAGGTTGCATAGTCACCGGCCGGATTGATGAAGTAGACCTCGAATTCGCCATCCAGGCCGAGTGCCGGCACGCTGCCCTGCAGCTTGCTGCCGACCTTCAGGCCCTGCATCTGCGATTCGCGCAGGTTCATCGCCACCCACATGCGGTCGATGTCGACCAGGGTGAACACCGGGTAGCCGGCCGGCACCAGTTCACCCGGGTCGGCCATGCGCTTGTTGATCTCGCCGGCGACCGGCGCGCGCCCTTCCACTTCGACACGCGCGGCGTTGACTTCGGCTACCGCGCCCTGTGCCTGCTGCACCTGGCCCTGCGCGGCACGCTTGTCCTGCTCGCGTGCGCCGGCCAGGGCCATGTCGTACTGCGCGCGGGCGGCACGCGCCAGTTCACGCGAACTGGTGGCCTGGGCATGTGCTTCATCGCGCTTCTGCCGGGTCATCACCCCTTCGTTGAACAGGTTCTGCACGCGCTGGTAGGTGGCTTCAGCCAGCGTCGCACCGGCTTCGGCCCGCTTCCAGTTCGCTTCGGCAGCGCGGATGTCCTCGCTGCGCGCGCCTTCGTCGGCCTTGTCGGCCACCGCCTGTGCGGCGGCCAATGCGCCGTGCGCCTGCTGTTCCTTGGCGGCCACTTCGGGGCTGTCGAGCAGGAACAGCACCTGCCCGGGCTGCACGCGGTCACCCTCGCGCACCTTCAGCTCGGCCACGCGCGCGGTGATCTTGGCGGCCACGTTGATCGTGTCCGCATCGGCCATGCCCTGGATCTGGTCGCCCGGGCTGCGCCAGGCCAGCCACAGGCCGAGCACCACCACGACCAGCAGCACCACTATCAGGATCGGTCCCAACCGGCGCTTGCCCGGGGGCGTCGTCGCATCGTCGTGCAGCACATCACTCATGGTCGATCACCTCGTCCGCACGCCGCCGGAACTCTTCGAAACGGTCCATCTGTCCACTGACCTCCAGCAACTGTGCCAGCGCAATATCGTATTGGTAGGCGGCCTGTGCGCGCTCGACACGGGCGCCGCCGAGGCCGAGCCGCGCGTCGATCACATCCAGCGAAGTCGCCTGGCCTTCGCGGAACGCCAGCTCCTGCAGGCGCAGGTTTTCCTGAGCCTGGGCGATGCTGCTGTCGAGCAGAACGTACTGCTGGCGCGCGGTTTCCAGTTCGTTCCAGGCCTTGCGCACGCCCAGCGCGACCTGGTTCTCGGCCTCGCGCAGGCCCGCTTCGGCCTGGTCCTGCTGCGCACGCGCGGCGCTGATCTGCGCCGGCCGCGAGTTCGGCGACAGGAAGGTGTACTTCAGGCCGATGCCGAACGCCCAGTCCGGATCGGTCAGCATCTCGTCGCGGCGGCGGAAGTCGTACTGGCCGAAGGCGAAGATCTGCGGCTTCAGCTTGGCCTGCTGCACGCGCACGCCCTGTTCGGCCTGCGCCACCATCGCCCGCAGGCGTGCGATCTGCGGCTGGCGGGCCTGTGCGGTGCGCTCGAAGCTGGTCACCGGTTCCAGCGGCACGCGCTGCACGAACAGCGGCGACACCGGCTGCACCTCGCCACCACTGCGCAGCAGCGTGGCCAGCGCGGCCTTCAGCGTGGCCAGGTCGTTCACCGTCTTCTGGTATTCGCGCTCGGCCTTGTCGCGGGCCACGGTGGCCTGCAGGCGCTGCGCGCGGGTGGCGAAGCCCTCGCGTTCCAGCTTCTCTGCGTCGGACAGGTGGCGGTTGAGGCCATCACGCACGTCGCGGCGCACGTCCACCGCCTGCTCGGCCAGGCGCTGGCCGAAATAGGCCTGGGCCAGCTGCACGGTCAGCGATTGACGCTGTGCTTCGCGCTCGGCACTGGCCTGTTCGTGTGCGGCGCTGGCCGCACGTTGCGCGGCCGGAATCACACCGCCGGTGTACAGCGGCAGCACGGCGGTCACCACCGGGCGGGTACGCCAGTCGCGTTCGGTGAACGACAGCGGCGAGTCGATGCCATAGGCCTCGGCCACCGGTGCCAGCGAACCCAGTGGCAGGGTGAGGGTCTTCTGGAACTGCAGGCGGCGCACTTCGCCGGTGATTTCCGGCAGGCGCAGCAGACGCGTCGCTTCCTGCAGGTCCTGCTTGTTGCGCACGGCGGCGTCGGCGGCGGCCAGCGCATCGGAGACCTGTTCCAGGCGCTGCCGTGCCTGTTCCCAGTCCAAAGCCGGTGCATCGGTGAGGGTCTGCGCCGGCGCAGCCAGTGGCAGGCAGGTTGCCAGCGTCAACGCCAGCGCGGCCTTCGCGCGGTGCATCCTTGTACGTCGGCCGATCACGCCCATGCCGTCCCAATGGTGAAGAAGTGCGCAAACGGTAGTGCGCGCGGCGTGAAGCCCGGGTCTGCGATCATCGGTTTGTCCTCAACGAAGGGTGCCGCTGGCCGCAGTGCGCAGCGCCTGGGTGATGTGCTGCAGCGTGCTTGAGCGCACGGCGGCATGCTGCCAGTACAGCGGCACATCGAGCCAGCGGCGGGGTTCCAGTACCACCACGCGGCCGGCGCGCACGGCGGGCGCGACCAGGGTTTCCGGGGCCATGCCCCAGCCGAGTCCGCACGCGGCGGCTTCGACGAAACCGGTGGAGGAGGGCAGGTAGTGTAGCGGCGGCTGCAGCCGCGCGCGGGTCAGGCGCCGCACGAAGCGCCATTGAAGTTCATCTTTGCGGTTGAACACCAGCATCGGTGCGCGCGCCAGGGCTGCGGCCTGCATGCCGTCGCTGAAGTACTGGCGGGCGAAGCCGGGCGAGGCGATGGCGTGGTAGCGCATCGCGCCGAGCGGGTGCACGTTGCAGCCCTTCACCGGTTGGCTTTCGGCAGTGACCGCGCCGAGTACGCTGCCATCGCGCAGCAGCTGCAGGGTGTGGTCCTGGTCGTCCATGCGCAGGTCGAACAGGTAACCGTGGCGCTGGTGCAGGTCGGCGATGGCCGGCACGAACCAGGTATCGAGCGAGTCGTCGTTGACCGCCAGCGGGATCGGCGTGCGCGCAGCGTCGCTGCCACGCTCGGGCAGCAGCTCGGCCAGCGCCTCGGCTTCCAGTGCCTGCATCGGTCGTACCCGGCGCAGCAGTGCTTCGCCCGCGGTGGTCGGCCGGCACGGTGCCTGGCGCACGACCAGGACCTGGCCGAGCCTGTCCTCCAGGGCCTTGATCCGCTGCGACAGGGCCGACGGGCTGATCGACAGGCGGCGTGCCGCGGCCTCGAAGCTGCCTTCTTCCAGCACCGCAGCAAAGGCGGCCAGTTGCGGATGTACCAGATCCATGCCGGTGTCTCTTCAGTTTTCCTGCACAGGATAAAGAAAAATCAGTTTGTCTAAACAGTGGCGGCGGCCGCACCCTGCGCGTCCCCTCGCTGCCTGGCCTGTCCTGATGTGGATCGCCGCTACCGCCGCCGGCCTGTTCGCAGGTGCCGGCCTGATCATCGCCATCGGTGCGCAGAACGCGTTCGTGCTGCGCCAGGGCCTGCAGCAGCGCCATGTGGGCAGGGTGGTGCTGGCCTGTGCCGGCGCGGACATCATGCTGATCCTCGCCGGCGTCGGCGGCATGGGCGCGCTGGTGCTGCAGTGGCCGCTGCTGCTGCAGGTGCTGCGCTTCGGTGGCGCGGCCTTCCTGCTCTGGTATGGCCTGCAGGCGGGGCTGCGCGCATGGCGCGGTGGCAGTGCGCTGGCCGCCGCCGAGGCGCAGGGCGGCAGCGGACGGCAGGTGCTGCTGACCTGCCTGGCCTTCACCCTGCTCAACCCGCACGTCTATCTGGATACCGTGGTGTTGCTGGGCAGCCTGTCCACGCGCTACCCCGGTGACCTGCGCTGGGCGTTCGCCGCCGGTGCCTGCGCCGCCAGCGTGGCCTGGTTCTGCACGCTGGGCTATGGCGCGCGCCTGTTGCAGCCGGTGTTCCGCAGGCCGGGCGCCTGGCGGGTGCTGGATGCGGGCGTCGCGATCTTCATGTTCTGCCTGGCCACGCTGCTGCTGTTGCGTCCGCTCTAGGCCGCTTCCACCGCGCACAATGGCGTTTCGCCGGGGCGCAGGGTCAATACGCGCACGCCGCTGCGGGTAACCGCCACGGTGTGCTCGAACTGGGCAGACAGCTTGCCATCGCGGGTGTACACCGGCCATTCGTCCGGCTGCTGGCGGATGGCCGGCTTGCCCTGGTTGAGCATCGGCTCGATGGTGAACACCATGCCTTCTTCCAGCACCATGCCGGTGTTGGGATGGCCGTAGTGGAGGATCTGCGGATCCTCGTGCATCTCCTGGCCGATGCCATGGCCGCAGTATTCCTTCACCACGCTGTAGCCGTGGCTGCGTGCATGACGGGCGATGGCGTGGCCGATGTCGCCCAGGCGCGCGCCGGGGCGCACCGCGGCGATGCCTTTCCACATCGCCTGGTAGGTGGTCTGCACCAGCCTGCGCGCGGCGTAGTCGACCTCGCCCACCAGGTAGGTGGTGCTGGAGTCGGCGATGTAGCCGTTCTTCTCCAGGGTGATGTCGAGGTTGACGATCTGTCCGTTGCGCAGCACGTCGGTGGTGCTGGGCACGCCGTGGCAGATCACGTTGTCGATCGAGGTGTTGAGCACATACGGGAAGCCGTACTGGCCCTTGCTGGCCGGCCGCGCCTGCAGTTCATCGACGATCATGCGTTCGACGAAATCGTTGATCTCCATCGTGCTGCGGCCCTGCAGCGGCAGCCGGTCGAGCGCGGCGAACACCTGCGCCAGCAGGCGGCCCGATTCGGCCATCAGCGCGATCTCGTCGGGGCGCTTGATGATCGCCATCTGCTCAGACCTGCCCCGGTGCCAGCAGCGGCGGCTGCACGCCGGCCGCCCGCAGTTCGCTGGCGACGATGTCCTGGAAGCTCAGCGTGGGGTTCATCTCGCACAGCATGCCGACCCGGATCCAGAAGTTGGCCTGGGCATTGATCGAGCGGCTGGAGACGGTGCAGGCACGACGCAGCTGGTCGTGCAGGGTGTCATCGATGTTGACGATGCCCATGGGCGGTCCTGGAGGAGTGGATATACGAAGCGTATATGTTTCGTATATCCAGCTCAAGGCCGCCCGGTTCAGCTGGCGTCGGTGGCGAAGCGCAGGCGGTTGCCGTCGGGGTCACGCAGCAGCATCTCGCGGCTGCCCCATTCGGTGTCATGCGGCGGCTGTTCGATGGGGACGCCTGCGGCACTGAAGGCGCGGTGCAGGGCGTCGACGTCCTCGACGATGAAGTACACCGCGCCGCCGACTTCGCAGTCGCCGCTGTGTTCGGTGAGGAAGATCGTCTGGCCGTCGCGGGTGAGCTGGGCGAACAGCGGGAAGCCGGGTTCGAAGCGGTGTTCCCAGTCGACCACGAAGCCCAGCCCCTGCACGTAGAACGGCAGGGTGGTATCGGCATGGCGCATGCGCAGTTGCGGAATGACGGTCTGGGGCATGGCGAGGGCTCCTGGGGCAGGCGTCCAGTGTAGTGCCGGCCGCTGGCCGGCATCCTCGTGAGCCCGGGAACAATGAGGTTGCCGGCCAGCGGCCGGCACTACCGACGCTGCCTGGGGCTGGTCGTTGCCAACCAAGGCTGGCCAGCAGCCGGCACGACCGGACGCGGTCAGCAGGCCGTCGGCACCGAGGCCATCGCCGCCAGCAGTTCGCGGTTCACCTGCTGGTGCCGTGCCTGCCACACCGGCAGATCGTCGGCGCTGATGTCGGGCTGTCCATCCAGCGAGGACAGCCAGCGCTTGAAGCGGCTCCGATAGTTGGCCAGCGACACTTCGCCGGTGATGTCACTGCCGACCAGGCCGCCGGCACGCAGCGCTTCGATCACCACCAGCGCATGTTCCAGCTGGAAGCGGCCCTGGTCCCAGTTGCTGCGGGCGACGTCCTCGGCGAACACATCCTTGTCGATCGACAGGTAGGTCGGCTGTGGCGACTTCGCCTGCTCTGCAGCGAACGCGGCCACCAG
The DNA here is from genome assembly GCF_056480025.1 of Stenotrophomonas sp. 109824_Sma. Taxonomy (NCBI): domain Bacteria; kingdom Pseudomonadati; phylum Pseudomonadota; class Gammaproteobacteria; order Lysobacterales; family Lysobacteraceae; genus Stenotrophomonas; species Stenotrophomonas sp. 109824_Sma. The sequence continues at coordinate 1,348,930 of NZ_CM151078.1, forward strand.
CGCTTCGGGATGCTCGAAACGGCGGAAGGCGTGGCGCATGCCGAGGCGATGCCCCCAGCCCACGTCCACGTCCATGCACCAGTAGGTCAGGCGACCGCCGATCAGCGGGCGCCAGTGGTTCTCCCAGGCGTGGCCGAGGCCGATGTCACTGGAGGTGATGCCCAGCACATGGATGTGCGAGATCTGCGGCAGCTTGCTGGCCGCGTTCACCCAGGAACCGCAGTGCATGCCGAACGGGAAACGCATGTTGTCCGGATGGTTGTCCAGCACCACCAGCTGGAACGGCTCCTGCGCGCGCATGCGACGCAGCAGAGGCAGGCTGAGATGATGGAAATCACCGCTGCCGAGCATCACCGTGCCGAGCTGGGCCGGCAGCGGTGCCAGCACTTCAGCGGCGAAACGGTCGAGGGTGGCATTGCTGCAGGCGAAGCGCAGTGGATCGTGCCACTGCGGCAAGGCCAGGGTCTGCGCCTGGGGCAGCGGCAGCACGCCACCATCCAGGTCCAGGATCAACGGGGAACGCAACGGCATCGTTCAACCGCCTCCATCAGGTTCGCCCTGCAGGTACGGGGCCAGCCTGCGCAGGGCGGCGCGCAGCAGCGGGGAGCGTGCGTGGATCGCGTGCCGGGTGGAGGTGAAGCGGGCGCCGAGCTCGGCCTTGATCCGCGAGTCGGTCCAGCCGGCCACGTAGTGGCTCAGGCCGTGCTGCAGCGCGTATTCGAGGTTGTGCATCCAGCTGACCGCGTACAGGTTGTGCTCGCGCGACTGCGGATAGGCCAGGCCGATGTACTTGTCCACCAGCTTGCCGGCATGCACGTAGCACAGGTTCCAGCCGATCAGCTGGCCCTGGTGGCGGTACAGGAACATCCGTCCCTGGCCCAGGCTGTCGGCCAGCAGGTACTGGAAATAGGGCAGGTCGAGCTGGTCGAAATGCACCGCGCTCTGCGCGTACACGCCCAGGTACAGCGCATACAGTTCGGCCTGCAGCCGCGGGTCGGCCAGGGCCGGATCACCGGTGGCGATGCACTCGATCTGCAGCTCGTCACGCGAGCGCAGCTTGCGCCGGATGTTCTTGCGGCGCGAGGACGACAGGCGTCCGAGATAGCCATCGATCGAATCGAAATCGATGGCCACCCAGGCCAGCGGCATGCCTTCCAGTTCGACGAAGCCGCGTGCCAGCAGCGCCTGCAGGAAGGCACCGCTGTGTGCGTTGGCGGCGTCGTCCAGCAGCGGCGAATCGATCGCCAGGTCCTTGACTACCAGCAGCCGCGTATCGCCGATCGCGTGACGCGTCACGTCCTCGGCCAATGCCTCTGGTGCGACGTGCGCGGGCAGCGGGGTGTACTCGGTGCTGGTGGCACCGACGAAGCGGGTCTTCCAGGTGATCCATGGCCGCCACAGGCGCGACAGCGGCAGGCCAAGCAGCTTGCCGCGCAGGTCGTCATCCATCGTGGTGGTCAGGTCCAGCGGCGCACGGAAGGTCGGCAGGCCGCTGGGAAGGCGGCCCGCCTCGAATCCGAGCGGCGGGTGGGCCAGGAAGCCCTCCAGCAGCGCGGCCGGTTCCAGCGCGGTGCTGGATGCGCGTGACGTCATCTCCATCGGCACGGGAACCGGCAGCGCATCGACCTCAGCCCTTGGCCTTGGTCAGCGCCTGGTCGAGCAGGGTGATCGCCAGGTCGATCTCTTCGTAGCTGATGTCCAGCGACGGCGCGAAGGTGATCACGTTCTTGTACCAGCCACCCACGTCGAGCACGAGGCCCATGCGCTTGCCGTCGTGCAGCAGGTCACCGGCCAGGCCGATGTCGACCATGCGGTCCAGCAGTTCCTTGTTCGGGGTGTAGCCGTCGGTCTGGCAGATTTCCGCACGCAGGGCCAGGCCCAGACCGTCGACGTCGCCGATTTCCGGGTGGCGCTTCTGCAGGCCACGCAGGCCGTCGAGGAAGTACGCGCCCTTTTCCGGCACGGTGCGCTCGTAATCCATTTCCTTGCCCAGCTTCAGCACTTCCAGGCCCAGGCGGGTGCCCAGCGGGTTGGAGTTGAAGGTGGAGTGGGTGGAACCCGGCGGGAACACGGTCGGGTTGATCAGCTCTTCGCGCGCCCACAGGCCCGACAGCGGGTTCAGGCCGTTGGTCAGCGCCTTGCCGAACACCAGCACGTCCGGGGTCACGCCGAAGTGCTCGATCGACCACAGCTTGCCGGTGCGCCAGAAGCCCATCTGGATTTCATCGACCACCATCAGGATGCCGTACTTGTCCAGCACGCGCTTGAGGCCGGTGAAGAAGTTGCGCGGCGGGATGACGTAGCCGCCGGTGCCCTGGATCGGCTCGACGTAGAACGCGGCGTACTCGGCCTGGCCGACCTTGGGATCCCACACGCCGTTGTACTCGCTTTCGAACAGGCGCTCGAACTGCCAAACGCAGTGGTCGGAGTACTCGTCCGGGGTCATGCCCTTCGGGCGACGGAAGGGGTACGGGAACGGGATGAACATCGCGCGCTCGCCGAAGTGGCCGTAGCGGCGGCGGTAGCGGTAGCTGGAGGTGATCGACGACGCACCCAGGGTGCGGCCGTGGTAGCCGCCTTCGAAGGCGAACATCAGGCTCTTGCCGCCGCGCGCGTTGCGCACGATCTTCAGCGAGTCTTCGATGGCCTGCGCGCCACCGACGTTGAAGTGCACGCGGCCGTCGAGGCCGAACTTCTCGTGCATGTCCACGGCAATGGTCTTGGCCAGCTGCACGCGGGTCGGGTGCAGGTACTGGCTGGCGACCTGCGGCAGGGTGTCGATCTGGTCCTTCAGCGCGTCGTTCAGGCGCTTGTTGCTGTAGCCGAAGTTGCAGGCCGAGTACCACATCTGCAGGTCGAGGTAGGGCACGCCCGCACCGTCGAACATGTAGCTGCCTTCGCCGCGCTGGAAGATCTTCGGCGGGTCGACGTAGTGGACGGTGTCGCCGAAGGAGCTGTAGCGGGCTTCGTCGGCCAGCAGCTGCGCGTCGGAGGCAGCCGAATCGGCGTTCTTGTCAAAAATGTTCATGCAGTTCGGTTCCGTGAAGGACGTTCGAAAGGGGTAACGGGGGAGCGTGCCTGGAAGGGAGTGCTCAGGCGGTGGCCAGCAGCAGTGGCAGTGCGGCGGGCTGCGGGCTGGCGTCGAGGCGACGTGGCTGCAGCAGGCTGCCATCGAGCAAGCGCGGCAACAGTGCGATTGCATCGTGGAAGGTATCGATGGCGGCATGCTCGATGCCGGCATGGGTGCAATGGGTGATCAGGCGGCGCTTGGCGAACACGAAGTCGGCATCCTCGGACACGCAGAAGTCCGAACTGCCGTCGCCGATCATCAGCACGCGCGGCGCTTCGTTGGCACGCGCCTGCGCGGCGCAGGTGCACTTGCAGGTACCGCTGCGGCACCCCTCGGCCTGGTAGGGCGACTCCAGTTCCCAGTGGTCTTCGCACCAGCGCAGGTGGTTGGCCACCACCGGCAGCGGCGGCAGGCCATGGTTGGCGAGGATGCGGTGGATCGCATAGTCCAGGCCGTCGCTGACGATGCGCAGCGGCAGGCCCAGCTGCTCGGCGCGGGTGACGAAGGCGGCGAAGCCCGGATCGATCTTTACCTGGTCCAGGTGTGCGTCGAGCGTGGCCGGGTCCAGCTTCAGCAGCCGCACCTGGCCCTGCATGCATTCACGCGAGCCGATCTTTCCCGACTTCCACTGGTCTTCCAGTTCCTGCCAGCCCGGCTGGCCGTACTTCTCCAGCAGCGAGTCGATGACATCTTCGAGGCTGATGGTGCCGTCGAAGTCACACAGGATGCTCCAGTGCATGGGCAGGTCCGTCGATGAGAAAGGCGTCCGGCACGGTGCCGGGGCAGGCTCAATGTAGGCAGGCAGCCTTTCTCGTTCCTTTCCTGTTGAAAGGCTGCACTGCGGGGTGGGGAAAGTGTTCAGGAATCGAACATCCTGAATGGGCGCAATGCCCGGAAAATAGCCGTTTCAGGGCTGCGCGGCGGCCAGCGCCTGCAGGATCTGCGCGGTCTCTTCACGGGTCTGCCAGGCGCTGTTGCCGAGGGTCAGCATGCGTGCGGCGAAGTCGCGCGCGTTCGGCATGTCGTCCTGCGGCACGATGCCACGCAGGTAGGCGTAGTCGGGCAGGGCATGGATGAACATGCGGCTGGCACCGAGGCCACGCGGCCACAGGTCGTCCAGTGCGGCATCGCGCGCGCGCTGGCTGGGCAGCAGCAGCATCAGCATCGGCCAGGTGCCGCCGGTACCGGCCAGGCCATCGACCACCTCCACCGCCGGCAGCTGTGCCAGCTGCACGCGCAGCTGCAATGCGCGCAGGCGCCCGGCCTGCAGGAACGCCGGCAGCCGCCGTGCAGCATGGGCACCGATGTTCTGCCGCCAGTGGCTGACCCGGTGCTGCGGGATGTCCAGCGGAAAAACATCGCCGACCGCTTCTTCCAGATCACCGCGTTGCAGTGCGCTGCGCAGTGGATTGCCGTACACCAGCGACAGCAGCGAGGGGCGGTAGCAGGCGGCAAGGCCCAGCAGCTGCACGCTGCGAAGCAGCTCCCAGCGCAGGCTGAAACGGACCTGCTCGGCCGCATGTTCGGCCAGCGCGGCACGCAGTTCGTCATCGCGGCTGACCAGCAGGCCGCCTTCGTGCAGGCTCAGCCCCTTGCCGGCGGCCAGGCTGAAGAATCCGATATCGCCACGCAGGCCGACGCTGCTGTTGCCGACCCGCGCGCCCAGCGCCTGAGCGGCATCTTCGATGACCCAGGTACCGGCGCCATGCGCGATGTCGGCGGCCAGTTCAACATCGGCGATGCGTCCGCCGAGGTGCGTGGGCAGGATCGCCAACGTGCGTGCGTCGGCCAGGCGCGAGAGCTGTGCCGGATCAAAGTCGAAGTGGCCGCGGCGGGTATCACACAGCTGCACGCGCAGGCCGAGGCTGTGCACCGCGATCGGCACCAGCGGGCAGGTGTAGGCCGGCAGGATCACGGTATCACGCTTGGGCGCACGCTTGCGCAGGGTGCGCAGCGCGATAAGCAGCGCGTGGGTGCCGGAACAGGTCAGCTGCAGCGGCGGTGTGCCGAGCTGTTTGGCCAGGATGTCACGCAGCTCGCCGCCACCGGGAAGGAAGTCGCTGGCCTGCATCGGCAGGCCGGCGGTCGGAGGCAGTTCGCGCGCGAACAGGCTCATCGCAGCCCGCTCACGAGGTGCTTTCGGCGGGGCTGTGCGGGTCATCCGCTTCGGCGCGGCCGAGGCAGACGATGCCGGCCACGATCAGCACCGCGCCCACCAGGTGGTGCAGGGTCAGCGGTTCGTTCAACAGCCACGCCGACAGCAGCAGCACACTGATCACTTCCAGGTGCGAGGCCGCGAAGGCAGGGCCGATCGGAGCGTGGCGCAGCAGGCTCATCCAGGTGAAGAACGCGCCGACGTAGCCGAGGATGGCACCGTATACCCACGGCTGCGACAGCACGCGCAGCAGCCAGGCGGTGTTGGCCTCGACCGGCAACGCGGCGTCACCGGCGTACTTGAAGCACAGCTGGGCCAGCGTGTCGAAGGCCATCAGCAGCGGAAAACCGATCACATACAGGCGCCTCATGAGCCCGCCCCCACCACCGCCACGCCCGCCGTGACCAGCAGCATGCCGGTCACCCGCAGCGGCGTGAGCTTTTCGCGGAACAGGAAGCGGCCGGCGATCATCAGCGCAACGATGTTGATCGAGCCCAGCAGCACGCCCTTGGACAACGGTACCAACGACAGGAACGCGATCCAGGCCACGAACTCAAGCACGTAGCAGGCGATGCCGATCCACAGCCAGGGGCGGCTGAGCATGTGTTTCCAGCGTTGCAGTCCTTCGCCGTCCTGCGGGTCGCTGGCGGCGGCCTTGAAGGCGAGCTGGCCACCGGTATCGAGCACGACATTGGCCAGCCACAGCAGCGTGGCGAGTGCCCCCATCTCAGGCCACCGCCTTGAGGACGCCGCTGCGTTCACCGATTTCGGTGAAGAAGCGCGCGCTGCGGCGGATCACGTCGCGGCGTTCGCGGTCGATGGTGATCATGTGGTAGCTGTCTTCCAGCACCACCAGTTCCTTCGGGCCACTGACCCGCGACATCACCAGTTCGGCATTGCCCATGCTGGCCACGTCGTCTTCGCGGGCGTGCATCACCAGGCACGGCGCGGTGACCTGATGCAGGTGGCGACGGGTCCAGTTGCTCAGGGCACGCATCTCGGCCAGCGCGTGCCAGGGGTTGCCCGGCAGGCCGGCAGCGGCGCTGTCGCCGGACAGCATGGCGGCGCTGACCTGCGCGCGCAGGCGCTCGTCACGCAGGCCGTAGGGCGGTTCTTCCATGAACATGCGGTCGCGGCCGATGTTGAAGCGCTTGAACCACGGCAGCAGGAACGACAGGCGGGCCACGGCGGGAATGTTCCAGCCGTCGTAGCGGAAGGTGGCGCCATACACGCCGACGCCGGACACCCACTCGGGGCGGCGTGCAGCCAGCGCCAGCGACAGTACCGCGCCCATCGACAGACCACCGACGAACAACTGGTCGACCTTGCCACGCAGGCTCGCCGCCGCATCTTCCACGCCCTGGTACCACTGTTCCCAGGTGGTCGCCAGCAGGTCATCCACGGTGCCGCAATGGCCGGGCAGCTGCACGCCGTGCACGGTGAAACCGGCGTTGTTCAGGCCCTTGCCCAGCATGCGCATTTCCGCCGGGGTGCCGGTCAGGCCGTGGACCAGCAGCACGCCCTGCGGGCCACCGGGGAGGAAGAAGTCGTGCGATTCGGTCACCTGGCGGCTCCGGGACGGCAGTGGGGATGGTCAGGATCGCAAGCGCGATTTTCGCCAGCCTTTCAGCGCCCCGGTCCGGGTCAGGGGGCCTTCAGCAGCGGAAGCGTGATGGCGACCTTCAGGCCCCCACCGGCACGGTTGAGGAAGGTCAGTCGGCCGCCGAAGTGCTCCACCGCTTCGTGGGCGATGGCCAGCCCCAGGCCGGTGCCGCTGGCGGTGGTGCCGGGCGCGCGGAAGAAACGCTCGCCCAGCCGCGGCATCACGTCCTCGGGTACGCCGGGTCCGTTGTCCTCCACGTACAGTTCGACGTCATTGTCGTCCAGCGCATGCACGCCGACCGTGACGGTCGCATCGCGGCCGGCGTAGCGCAGCGCGTTGTCGATCAAGTTGTCCAGTGCTTCCTGCAGTTGGGCACCGTTGCCGAGCACGCGCAGTGGATGGGGGCTGCCGCGGTAGCCCAGATCGATGCCATCGCGGATCGCCTCGGGCACGCGCATGCCGACCCATTGCGGCACCAGTTCGCACAGGTCCAGCGCTTCAACGGTATCGGGCACGGTCTGCGCACGGCTCAGCGCCAGCAGCTGGGTGCTGACCCGCGCGGTGCGCTGGTTGAGCCGGCGGATGTGCTGCAGCGCCTCGCGTACCGTGTCCGGGTCGCCATGCGCCAGCGCCTGGTCCACGTGCAGGGCCATGCCGGCCAACGGCGAGCGCAGCTGGTGCGCGGCATCGGCGATGAAGCGGTTCTGCAGCGTGATCATTTCCGCCTGGCGCGCAAACAGATCGTCGATGGTGCTGATCAGTGGCTGGATCTCTTCCGGCACGTCGGCATCGGAGATCGGCGCCAGTTCGCCGCGGCGCTGCGCCAGGCGGGTCCTCAGCGGCGTGAGGATGCGCAGGCCGTAGGTCACGCCAAACCAGACCAGCGCAGCGGTGCCCAGCGCCAGCATGGTCATCAGCGGGATGATGATCATCAGGATCTCGCGCGCACGCTGGCGGCGGTCGGCCATGCTTTCGGCCACGGTCACCGCCAGCTGGTCCTGCGGGTCGTTCATCGCCTGCGTGCAGACGGTGGCCATGCGCACCTGCTGGCCATTGAGGTTGCCGTCGTACAGCGCCGGATGCACGCCGGTGCAGTCCTGCGAAGGGGCATACGGGCTGAAGTCCGCGTTGCCGCTGAGGGTGCCCTTGCGGCTGCTGTCGACGTTGAAATAGCGATGGCCGTCGGGGTCGTACTCGATCAGGAAGCGCGCCTGCGGAGACAGGTCGCTGGTCACCGGCATGGTGCTCAGCATCTGCGCGAACGAGTGCGTGTCGTCGATCAGGTTGCGGTCGTGGATGCGGTTGGAATAGTCCAGCGCAACGTAGTAGGCCAGGATCGTATTGAAGGTGAGTAGGCCCAGCATCGGCAACGCCAGGAAGGCGAGCAGGCGCCGGCGCAGGCTGGGTGGTCCACTGATCACGGGGCGCTGTCGTCCTGCGCGTCTTCCAGCATGTAGCCCAGCCCGCGCACGGTGCGGATGCCCATGCCGCCGGGTTGCAGCTTGCGGCGCAGGCGGTGCAGGGCGATGTCCAGGCCGTTGTCGGTCAGGTCCTGGCCCCAGTCACACAGCGCCTCCACCAGCTGCGCGCGCGACACGATGCGCTCGGCGCGTACTGCCAGCGCCGACAGCAGGCCGAACTCGCGCGCGGTCAGTTCCAGCGACTGGTCGTCGATCCACACGCGATGCCCGGCCAGGTCCAGGCGCAGGCGTCCGATGCGCAGGTCCGGGTTGCCATTGCTGGTCACGCGGCGCAGCTGTGCGCGCACGCGCGCTTCGAATTCGTCCAGCGCGAACGGTTTGACCAGGTAGTCGTCGGCACCGAGGTCGAGCACGCGCACGCGTTCGGCCAGGCCGTCGCGGGCGGTCACCACCAGCACCGCCAGGCCATCGCCGCGCTGGCGCAGGCGCTGCAGCACGTCGCGGCCATCCAGCTGCGGCAGGCCCAGGTCCAGCACCAGCAGTGCGTACTGGGTCGAACCCAGCGCGGCGTCGGCGTGCGCGCCGTTGTCGACGTGGTCGACCACGTGCCCCTGTCGGCGCAGCGAGGCGCACAGGCCGGAGGCGATGTCCGGGTCGTCTTCAGCAATCAGAACGCGCATGCGCGGGGGGCTCCTGTATCGGTCGGGCCCAGCGGATGGACGGGGTGGGCCTCTCGGTTGCCGAGGGTAGCCGCAAACCGGGTGAAGGTGGAGCGCGACGACACCGCCGGGGGCCGTCGCGCTGTCCCGCCATTCAGTCCTGCAGGCCGGGCTCGCCTTGTGCCAGCGGCACCCGTGAGCCGTCCAGCAGGCCGCGGCTGAGCCTGCCATCCTCGATGAACAGCAGTTCGCCGTTCTCGCCGTTCTTGATGCTGCTGTCGATGGCGATCACGCGGTCGCCATGGAAGCTGCTGACGTGCGGCATCGAGGTGTGGCCGACCACGATGCGCTTGAGCTGCAGGCGATCGAGCACGGTCTGTACCCCCGCCGTGTCGAGGCGGCCATCGAAATAGCCGCGGTACCAGATCGGGCTGGTCTTGCCGTCATACAGCGGTGCGGTGGCCGGGTCGGCCTTCACTTCGGCCTTGGGCAGGCCCAGTGACGCCTGATAGGCCGCGTTGGTGCGCGTCGGGTCCAGCGCCAGCTGCACCGCCTCGGGCGAGATGCCGCCGTGCAGGAACAGGGTGTCGCCGATCTTCAGCAGTACCGGGCGGGTGCGCAGCCACTGCCCGATCACCGAATCGGCGCCGTACAGCTGCGGATAGCTGCGGCCGAGCAGCTGGGCGCTGCGCAGGTATTTCGGGTTGACGTAGCGCAGGTCGTCGTACAGCACCATGGTTTCGTGGTTGCCGAGCACGAAGTGCACTGTGCCGCCGGCGGCGGCCGCCTGCTGCTGCAGGCCATACAGCAGCCAGAACGCCTCGGTCACCTGCGGGCCGCGATCGAACACATCGCCGGCGATGACCAGGGTGTCCTTGCCCAGTGCCCAGCGGTCCTGCGCGTCGATGACCTGGTGGGCGCGCAGCAGGCGCACCAGCAGCCCGTACTGGCCATGGATGTCGGACAGCGCGACGATGCGCGGCGCGGCCGGCAGTACGGAGATCGAAGGTGCATTCGGCGCGGCCACATGCACGGTGTGCCCGTAGCCGCAGCGTGGGGCGATGTCGGTGCCTGCGGCCTGCGTGGCAAGCGTGCGCGACTCGACCTTGTCGTCGCAGATCCACTTGGCCTGCAGCTGCGTGCCCTCGCGGAATACATAGGGGCCATCGGCCTGCACGTGGTCGGCGGGCGCGGCAACCTCGCGGGCCTGCGTGGCTCCGGCGACCCAGGCCAGCAGCGGCAGCAGCAGGACGGTCATCAGGGAAGGGCGATAGCGCGGCATTGGCGGCGTCCTGCGGCGGAAACATCCGATGCTAACCGGCGCGGCCGGATCGTGGTGTGCGCGAATGGGTGGATCAGGCGCCGCGCCCGTCGTCCTTGAGCTTGCGCACGCGGGTCGCGGCGGCCTGCAGGGGCTGACCGTCGCGCCCGTGCGGTTGCATGTAGGGCAGCGGTCGCCGCGTGCTGGATTCGATCAGCTGCGAATGAGCTTCACCAGCGCCGAAGCGATGGCGTTCTCCCCACTGGCGCAGCGCGACCAGCAGCGGGAACAGTTCCTGGCCGGCGTGGGTGAGTACGTATTCCTGGTAGGCCGAGCCATCGGAGGCCGGTTGCAGCTGCAGGATGCCGGCCTCGACCAGCCTGCGCAGGCGATCACTGAGGATGTTGCGCGCCGCGCCGAGGCTGCGCTGGAAGTCGCCAAAGCGGGTGATGCCATCGAAGGCATCGCGGATGACCAGCAACGCCCAGCGGTCGCCGAGCAGGTCGGCGCTGCGGGCGACGGGGCAGGGACTGTTGGCGTGCATGCTGGGGCCTCCGGATGTGGTTGCAGTTTAAAACCAATGGCGATAGCCTGCACCAAGTTTCAAATTGCAACCACATCATGAGCGTTCCATTGATTTCCCGCCCATTGCTGATCCTGCTCGCGGTCGCGGCCGGCGCCAGCGTTGCCAACGTCTACTACGCGCAACCGCTGCTGGATCGGCTGGCGCAGGGCTTCGCACTGGACCGTGCCGTGGCGGGCGCAGTGCTGGCGGCAACCCAGGCCGGCAGTGTGCTGGCCTTGCTTGGCCTGCTGCCGTTGGCCGATCGCGGTGACCGGCGACGTCTGCTGCGGCTGCAGTTGATGGCGCTGGTGCTGGGCCTGCTGTGGCTGACGGCTGCCCGGACTGCGGCATGGCTGTTGTCGGGCATGCTGCTGGCCGGCCTGCTGGGCACCGCGCTGACCCAGGGGCTGATCGCCTATACCGCCACGCTGGCGCCGCCGGAGCAGCGCGGCCGCGTGGTGGGCGTGGTGCAGGGCGGCGTGTTCATCGGCCTGTTGCTGGCGCGCGTGGTATCGGGCGCGATCGCGGCCACCATCGGCTGGCGTGCGGTCTATCTGCTGTCGGCAGCGATGATGGCGGCCTTGGCCGTGCTGTTGTGGCGGCGCCTGCCGGCGGTGCCGGTACCGGCGGTACCGCCGCGCTGGTCCGCACTGCTGGGTTCGATGCTGGGCATGCTGCGCCGGGACCGCAGTCTGCGCGAGCGTGGGCCGCTGGCGTTGCTGCTGTTTGCTGGCCTCAACGTGTTCTGGGCGGCGGCGCCGCTGCCGTTGTCGGCGCCTCCGTTGCAGTGGTCCACCGCGGCCATCGGTGCGCTCGGCCTGGCCGGCGTAGTGGGCGCATTGATGGCGGCGCGGGTCGGGCACTGGATGGACCGCGGTTTCGCCGATCGGGTCAGTCTTGGCGCACTGCTGCTGATGCTGGCCGCGTGGTGGCCGCTGCTGGGCCTGCCGCAGTCGCTGTCGTTGCTGCTGCTGGGCGTGATCGTGCTCGACCTCGGTGGGCAGGCACTGCACGTATCGAACCAGGCGCTGCTGCTGCGCGCGCCGGCAGAACAGCATGGGCGCCTGGTGGCGCTGTACATGCTGTTCTATGCGGTGGGCAGTGGCGCCGGTGCGGCGGCCGGACCCTGGATGCAGGCCCGGCACGGCTGGCCTGCCGTGTGCCTGCTGGGTGCAGGCATCGCGTTGCTGGCGCTGCTGTGGTGGGCCGCGTGGCGGGTGGTGGCGGTGAAAGCAGCGGCTGGTGCCCGTATCGGTAGTGCCGGCTGTCGGTAGAGGCGGCGCGCCATCAGCGTTGCAGTGCACGCCGCCCCGGGGCTTCCTGCAGGTCCGCACTGGCCACCACCACGCGGTTGCGGCCACTGCGCTTGGCCTCGTACATCGCCGCGTCGGCACGTGCCATCAGCCGCTCGTAGTCCGGGTGGCCGTCATGGCCGGCCACGCCGATGCTGGCAGTGAGTGACAGCACCTGGCCATTGGCCAGTGCCACCGGCGAGTGTGCGATCTGCCGGCGCAGGCTCTCGGCGATCACCGAGGCCTGCGACTCGCTGGCCGCGACCAGCACCACCACGAACTCCTCGCCGCCATAGCGGAACAGGTAGTCGCTGCCGCGCGTGAGCTGGCCGAGCAGGCCGGCGACGTGCTGCAACGCGCGGTCGCCGGCATCGTGGCCGTGGCCGTCGTTGATCGCCTTGAAATGATCCAGGTCGAGCAGCAGCAGCGAGAACGGCGTGCGGTTGCGCGTGGCCAGTTCGATCTCCCGGCGCAGCACGGTAGGCAGGAAGCGGCGGTTGAGCAGGTTGGTCAGGGCATCGCTGCCGGCATCCAGTTCACCGATGCGCTCGAACAGCAGCGTCATCAGCGTGCGGATGGCGGCCAGGTCCTCGCGGATGGCCGGCAGCACGGCCAGTCGCTGTGCCGGGGCATCATGGCTTGCCTGTTGCAGGCTGCTGTCGATGCGGGCCATCAGCTGGCCGACCTGCTGGGTCTCGCTGCTCTCGCCGAAGCTGGGGATGCCCTTGTGGGTGAACCACAGGCCGAACTCCGATGTCGCCAGGCTGGCGCTGTCGCTGGCCTGCACATGACCGGCCAACGCGTAGAGCAGGGCGTTCTCCCAGTCCAGCAGCAGTGCCCGCTGGCGCTCGCGTTCGGTGCCGACGTTCTGCACCAGCGAGAACAGCCGGTACGCAGCATCGGCACGGGTCGAGCGCTCGCGGGCATGGGTGTATGCCAGGGTCATGCCTTCCATGGCGATGTCCATGATCGCGCTGAGGCAGTCGATGGCGGCGAACGCAATGGCGCTGTTGGGCGCATCATCGCGCAGGCGCACGAACAGCTCGTGCTTGAGCACGCGTGCGCCGCGGGTGACCAGGTCGACCGGAATGCCGACCCGGGCATGCACATCGCCGATCACCCGCTGCGAGGCGACGGTGGCGGCAATGCCGTCGGCATCGGTGGTCAGCAGCTGCACCAGCCAGCGCTGCATGGCCGGCTGCAGGCGCTGCTTGACCTGATCGTGGGACAGGAAGCGGCGTGCACGTCCGTCCTGCAGCAGTACTTCGTAGAAGCGTTGGGCCAGCGCGGGCGGGGCGTCGATGGCAGCGGCGCGCAGCAGCGCGGTGGCGGCGGGGCCGGCCTGTTGCAGGCAGTGCTGCCAGGCTTCGGCCAGCGGCTGGCTGGCATCGTCCAATTGGGGTGGTTCCACGTCGATCTCTGACTGCGTACGGCAAACCACGGGTATCGGCCGCGGCGGCATACGGTTGATGGCGGGTTAGCCGGCCAGTTTACGCGCGGTGCAGGGTTGCACGGTGCGCAAAGCACATCGGCGTCGCTGCGGCAATGAGTGAACGCATTTGAGAATCACTCGCATTAATGGGAGAATGCGCACACGGATCGGGCCGCAGGTGACTGCGGGACTGCTCCGCCTCCCCCTCGTCGTTGCCTCAAGCCCTTTGCCAGAGGCCCCGTTGCCCTGCCAGAAGGTCCAGATCATGTCCCGAGCCGTTGTCCTTTCGCCGCGCCCGCTGGCGCTCGCCGTTGCCGCCCTGCTGGCGGGCAGCGCCCTGACCGCCCAGGCCGAAACCGACGCCACCGATATCGACACGGTGCATGTCACCGCCTCGCAGATCGCCCGCCAGGCGTTGGGCACTTCGACCATCACCGCCGAGGACATCGCCAAGCGCCCACCGGCCAACGACATCGCCGAACTGCTGCGCACCATGCCGGGCGTCAACCTCACCGGCAACAGCGCCTCGGGCCAGTACGGCAACAACCGCCAGATCGACCTGCGCGGCATGGGCCCGGAGAACACGCTGATCCTGGTCGATGGCAAGCGCATCGGTGCGCGTGACGCCGTACGCATGGGCCGCAGCGGTGAGCGCAATACGCGCGGCGATACCAACTGGGTGCCGGCGGAAATGATCGAGCGCATCGAAGTGCTGCGCGGCCCTGCGGCGGCGCGCTATGGCTCCGGTGCGTCCGGCGGCGTGGTCAACATCATCACCAAGCGCCCGACCGGCAACCTGACCGGTGCGGTCGACCTGTATGGGTTGGTGCCCGAGCACAGCGCCGAAGGCGGCAGCGAGCGCGTCGGCCTGCAGCTGAGCGGGCCGATGACCGACACCCTGTCGTTCCGCCTGTACGGCAATCTCAACAAGACCGACGCGGACTCGCTGGACCTCAACCGCCAGTACGCGACCAACCCGAACGCGGTGCCGCCGGCTGGCCGCGAGGGCGTCAAGAACCGCGACGTCAACGCGTTGCTGCGCTGGGACATCACCGCCGATCAGGTGGTGGAGTTCGAAGCCGGTACCAGCCGCCAGGGCAACATCTACGCTGGCGACCGCGCCGTCAGCACCACCGGTACCTCGACCGGTGTCGACCTGGCGGCACTGGCCGAGGGCGAGGCGGAAACCAACCGCATGTACCGCAATACCGGCGCGATCACCCATCGCGGCCGTTGGGGCGACGTGACCTCGCGGGTGACCGCCGCAGTGGAAGCGGTGAACAACTCGCGCATCAACGAAGGCCTGGCCGGTGGCCCGGAAGGCAGCTTCAACGGCACCGACTGGTCGACCTCGCGCCTGCGCAACTACCAGCTGGATGGCGAAGTGAGCTTCCCGACCACGCTGGGTGGCGCCGAGAACATCTGGACGCTGGGCTTTGAATACCTGGACAGCCGCCTGACCGACCCGTATTCGATGAGCCAGTCCAGCAGCAGCGGCGGCGGCTTCCCGGGGCTGTCGGCCGACCGTGCGCGCGGCAAGGCCGATGCGCAGACCACCGCCGTATTCGTGGAAGACAACATCTACCTGGGTGAGCGCTGGATCGTTACCCCGGGGCTGCGCTTCGACCACCACAGCCAGTTCGGCAACAACACCAGCCCCAGCCTCAATGCGCAGTTCCGCATCAACAGCGACTGGGTGGTGAAGGGCGGCATCGCGCGCGCGTTCAAGGCGCCGAACCTGTACCAGTCGAACCCGGACTACCTGTACTACACCCGTGGCAATGGTTGCCCGAATGCACTGCCGAGCCTGGGTGCTGGTTGCTACATGCGCGGCAACGCAGACCTGAAGGCGGAAACCAGCCTGAACAAGGAACTGGGCATCGAGTGGGCACCGCAGAGCGGCTGGCAGGCCTCGTTGACCTACTTCCACAACGACTACAAGGACAAGATCCAGGCTGGCTACACCCAGATCGGGCTGACCGCCGACACCAAGGGCCGCATCTTCCGCTGGGAGAACGCGCCGAAGGCGATCGTGCAGGGGCTTGAAGGCAACCTGGTGATTCCGCTGCTGGGCGAGCAGGGCAACCGCCTGAAGTGGAGCAACAACTTCACGTACATGGTGGAGAACGAGAACAAGAGCACCGGCCAGCCGCTGTCGGTGATCCCGAAGTACACGATCAACACGATGCTGGACTGGCAGGCCACCGACAAGCTGTCGGTGCTGCTGACCGGCACCTTCTACGGCAAGCAGAAGCCGGCCACCACCAACATCAACAATGATCCGCGCTGCACCGGCAGCTGCGATGCGTCGATCGCACTGCAGGACCGCGGCGCCTACAACATCTGGGGCGTGAGCGCGCGCTACAAGGTGACCGAGACGGTCAGCTTCGGCTTCGGCGTGAACAACCTGGCCGACAAGCGCCTGTTCCGCGAGGCCAACAGCAGCGATGCCGGCGCGGCGACCTACAACGAGCCGGGCCGCGCGTACTGGGCCAGCCTGCGCTTCGGGTTCTGAGCGCACGCGGACGTCGGTCCGCTGCCTTCGCCAGGCATGGCCTGGCGCTACCGGCCACGCTCCGGTAGCGCCGGGCCATGCCCGGTGAGGGACCGCGTGGCCTGCAATGTTATAAACACCGTAATAGTCTCCCCCGCCAGCACGGCGTAGCCTGCACCGCATCGCAAAGGAGCTGTTGCCATGGGCCACGACCACGATCACCTGCCATCCGAGATCCGTCACGAGAAACCCTTGTGGTGGGCACTCGGCCTGACCTCCACCTTCCTCGTCGTCGAGGTGGTGGGCGCGTTCTGGACCAACAGCCTGGCGCTGCTGTCAGACGCCGCGCACATGGCCACCGATGCGTTGGCGCTGATGATCGCGCTGGTCGCGGTGCGGCTGAGCCGGCGCCCGCCGGACGCGCGCCGCACCTACGGCTACGCACGCCTGGAAGCGCTGGGCGCGATGATCAACGGCGCCATGCTGTTCGTGGTTGCCGCCTACATCCTGTGGGAGGCGGTCGGGCGCTTCCGCGAGCCGCAGGAGATTGCCTCCTCCGGCATGCTGGTGATCGCCGCCGCGGGCCTGGTCATCAACCTGATCTCGATGCGCCTGCTGCAGGCGGGCAGTGGCGAGAGCCTCAACGTGAAGGGCGCCTACCTGGAAGTGTGGGCGGACATGCTCGGCTCGGTGGCCGTGATCGCCGGTGCATTGCTGATCAAGTGGACCGGCTGGAAGCCGATCGACCCGATCCTGGCGGTACTGATCGGCCTGTGGGTACTGCCGCGCACGTACGTGCTGATGCGAGAGGCGATCAACGTGCTGCTGGAAGGCGTGCCCAAGGGCATGGACGTGGCCAAGGTGCGCGACAGCCTGTCCGGCCATGCCGCCGTGCTGGACGTGCATGACCTGCACGTGTGGGCGCTGGCCTCCAGCACCCCGGCGCTGACCGCGCACATCGTGATGCGCGACGGCACCGATGCCGATGCGCTGCGCCGTGAGCTGGGCGGGCGCCTGCACGATGACTTCGGGATCGAGCACGTGACGCTGCAGATCGAAGCGGACCACTGCGGCGAAGCCTGTGGTGAGCCGGCGCCGGCCAAGGGCAGCGAGCACGAGGGCCATGAAGGCCACGACCATGGCGAGGACGCGCAGGGCCATCGCGGCCACGTGCATCGTTGATCGAGGATGACGACCGCGCCGGGCGGTGCCCGGTGCGGTCATTCGTCCCGTCGCGAGGCCAGCCGGTCCGCCAGCCGGGTCGGCTCCGGCAACCGGTAGCCGCGCAGCGTGCGCTGCACCCAGTCCAGCGCGGTATCCGCACTGACCCGATGGCCGCCGGCCACGAACAGTGGCTTGCAGCGCACCTTGCTGCGCAGCACCCAGCCCAGTTGCTCATCGCCATCCATCAGCGGCGTATGTGCGCCGGCCTCGGCGCCCGGTTCGACGAACCGGCCGACCAGCTTCGACTTGGCCACGCCGATGCTCGGCAGGTCGGTGACCACACCGAGGTGAGCGGCCACGCCCAGCCGGCGCGGGTGGCTGATGCCATGGCCATCGACGAACACCAGGTCCGGCGTGCGCGGCAGCAGCGCCAGCGCGGCCAGCAGTGCCGGCAGCTCGCGGAAGCTGAGCAGGCCGGGGATGTAGGGCATCACCGTGGGGATGCGCGCGATCTCCTGCACCACGGGCTGCAGCGTCTCTGCGTCCAGCAGTACCGCCGCGGCGCGGGTGATGGCGCCGCCGCTTTCAAAGCCAACATCCAGCCCGGCCAGCCAGCGCACGTTGCGGGGCAGGCGGTCCTGGCGCTCCACGCGGCCTGCCAGCTGCAGCTGCTGCGCGCGTGCCGCGGCGACGCTGCCTTCCCAGCGCCCGGGGTCGATCACCGTATTCATTGGTCACAGCATCGCATGCGCGGTGCCACGGCCCGGTGAGCGGCGCCCGGGGCTACAATGGCAGCCTGCCTTTCCTCGCGTTGGAGACCCTGCAGTGACCCGTAAACTCGTACTGTTGCGCCATGGCCAGAGCCAGTGGAACCTGGACAACCGCTTCACCGGCTGGGTCGATGTCGACCTGACCGAGCAGGGGCGCCGGGAAGCGGCCGCCGCGGGTCGCCTGATGCGCGAGGAAGGCCTGCAGTTCGACGTCGCCCACACCTCCGTGCTCAAGCGCGCCATCCACACCCTGCAGGGCGCACTGGCCGAGCTGGAACAGGACTGGCTGCCGGTGAACAAGTCCTGGCGCCTCAACGAACGCCATTACGGCGGCCTGCAGGGCCTGGACAAGGCCGAGACCGCTGCCAAGCACGGCGAGGAGCAGGTCAAGGTGTGGCGTCGTTCATACGACATCCCGCCGCCGGCCATGGACCTGGAAGATCCGGGCCACCCGATCCATGACCGCCGCTACGCCGGCCTGGACCGCAACGCGCTGCCGGGCACCGAATCGCTGGCGACCACGCTGGACCGCGTGCTGCCGTACTGGCACGACGCCATCGCGCCGCAGCTGAAGGACGGCAAGACCGTGCTGGTCACCGCCCACGGCAACTCGCTGCGCGCGCTGTACAAGTACCTCAACAATGTCTCGCGCGAGGAAATCCTCGAGCTGAACATCCCGACCGGCATCCCGCTGCTGTTCGAATTGAACGACGACCTGACGGTGAAGTCGTTCCGCTACCTGGGCGACCCGGAAGCAGCGCGCAAGGCCGCTGAAGCCGTAGCCAACCAGGGCAAGGCGAAATAAAGAAGCAGAAGGCCGGCGCAAGCCGGCCTTCGCTTTTGTAGAGTCGAGCCATGCTCGACTGACGCTGTCGCACCCCAGTAGAGCCACCCCATGGGTGGCTGCATCTGCCAGCTACGAAGGACCCAACAGACGCGCGCTCGGCGGCTGCAACGCGGCAATGTCGATGACGTGGTCCTGGCATATCACCTGATAGTGCGTGAATGGGCCGGGGTAGCGGGTGTCGGCGAAGGTGGCACGGTCCAGATAATCGAGGAACTTCGAACGGCTGTAACGGCGGAACAGGTTGCCGCTCCAGGTTTCGGAGTCGTCCCAGCTCTGGTAGGACTCGTTGTGCACGGCGTAGCTGATGTAGGCGTTCCAAACCAGCTCGAACCGCTGCGAATGGGAGGTTATCTCTATCGCGCGCACGCCCTCGATCGAACGTCCATTGCCGAGGTCCACTGGGCGAGGCTCTCCTTTCACCTGTCCCTCTTCGATGACCAGCCGCAGACAGTTGGCCTCCGGTTCGCCAATACCCGTCAGGAATAGATACTCGCAGCGGTCGAGGGCCAGTAGCAGCGCAGCGTCGTCCATGGGCGCGAGATCCGGTGATCGGGAAGATTAAGAATACCGGCATGCAGTTGGTTGGCGACTCCACGGGCTCGTGACCTTTGGCCGGTCCCCAGCTCCGTTCCCCCGGCTACCCTGTGAAATTACCCGCAGGAGAGCCTCATGAACGTCCGCAACCTGGTCCCGCTGGGCCTGACCATCGCCATCGCTGCCTCGCTGGCGGCCTGTGGCAAGAATGAAACCGCGCCGGCGGCCAGCGCCGACGCCAAGCCGGCCTTCGACCTGTCGCAGATCAAGACGCCGCTGATCTCGCTCAACAGCGCCGATCTGGATCCGGCCATTTCGGCCTGTACCGACCTCAATGGCTTCGTCAACAGCAAGTGGCTGAAGGCCAACCCGGTGCCGGGCGACCAGACCACCTGGGGCAGCTTCGAGATCCTGCGCGAGCGCTCGCTGGAAGTGCAGCACGCACTGGTGCAGCAGGCCGCGGCCAGCCAGGCCAAGGCCGGCTCGGTGGAAGCCAAGATCGGTGACATCTGGAAGACCGGCAACGATGAAGCCAAGATCGAAGCCGCCGGCCTGGCGCCGCTGCAGCCGCAGCTGGACAAGATCACCGCGCTGAACGACACCGCCGCCATCACCCAGTACCTGCGCGACAGCCAGGCCGAGGGCAAGGGCGTGCTGTTCTCGCTGTTCGCCAATGCCGACTACAAGGATTCGGCCAACGTCATCGCCTATGTCGGCCAGGGCGGCCTCGGCCTGCCGGAGAAGGGCTACTACTTCGACGACGCGCAGGCCAAGATCCGCGATGCCTACGTGGCCTACATCGCACAGGTGCTGACCCTGTCCGGCGTGGACGCGGCGCAGGCCGCCGAGCAGGCCAAGGCCGTGATGGCCTTCGAAACCCGCCTGGCCAAGGCCTCGATGTCGCGCATCGAAATGCGTGACCCGGCCAAGCGCTACAACCCGCTCAGCGCGGCCGACGCCGACAAGCTGACCCCGAACTTCAGCTGGACCGCGCTGTTCGACACCCTGAAGGTGCCGGCCGCGCAGAAGTTCTCGCTGGCCCAGCCGGGCTTCTTCGGTGAAATGGACAAGATGCTGGCCGACGTGCCGGCCAGCACCTGGCGGGCCTACCTGCGCTTCCACACCATCGACGACGCCTCGCCGTACCTGAGCAGCCAGTTCGAGAAGGCCAACTTCGATTTCTACGGCACCACCCTGCGTGGCCAGAAGGAAATGCAGCCGCGCTGGAAGCGTGTGCTGGAGTCGGTCAACGGTGGCATGGGCGAAGCCCTGGGCCAGCTGTACGTCGACGCCGTGTTCCCGGCCGAATCCAAGGTGGCCATGCAGCACCTGGTGGAAAACCTGTCGCAGGCGCTGAAGGCGCGCCTGGAGCAGCTGCCGTGGATGGGCGAAGAGACCAAGAAGAAGGCCCTGGAGAAGTGGGCCAGCTTCACCCCGAAGATCGGTTACCCGGACAAGTGGCGTGACTGGGCGGGCCTGCAGACCAACGGCGACAGCTACCTGGGCAACATGCAGGCGGCGCGTGCGTTCAACTACCGCTACATGCTGGACAAGATCGGCAAGCCGGTGGACAAGACCGAGTGGGGCATGACCCCGCAGACCGTCAACGCGTACTACAACGCCACCAAGAACGAGATCGTGTTCCCGGCCGCGATCCTGCAGGCACCGTTCTTCGACGCCAAGGCCGATCCGGCGCTGAACTACGGCGGCATCGGTGCGGTCATCGGCCACGAAATGATGCACGGCTACGATGACTCGGGCAGCCAGTTCGCCGCCAACGGCAACTTCGACAACTGGTGGACCGACGCCGACCGCAAGGCCTTCACCCAGCGTACCGACCAGCTGGTCGCGCAGTTCGACGGCTATGAATCGGTGCCGGGCGTGTTCGTGAAGGGCAAGCTGACCCTGGGCGAGAACATCGGCGACCTGGGCGGCCTGACCGTGGCCTACGACGCGCTGCAGATGGCGCTGAAGGAAGACCCGAAGGCGAATGTCGAAGTGGATGGCCACAGCCAGGACCAGCGCTTCTTCATGAACTGGGCCACCGTGTGGCGCCGCAACTTCACCGATGGTGAGCTGCGCGTCCGCCTGAACACCGACCCGCACGCCCCGGCCAACTTCCGTGCCAACGGCGCGCCGTCGAACATGCCGTCCTATGCCGCTGCGTTCCAGTGCAAGGCCGGCGACGCGATGGTGCGTGCCGACGACAAGCGCGTGGTGATCTGGTAATCGATCATGCGTGATGCGTGATGCAGAAGGCCCGGCGAATGCCGGGCCTTTTGTTTGCGCGGTTGGTGGCGCCGGGCGGTGCCCGGTGGATCTCAGGCCAGCTCCGGCTCCCGTGCCAGCATGCGATGGAAGCGCTGCAGCACGTAGGGGTCCACCAGCCCGCCGGATTGCGCTTCGATGATCCGCAATGCGGTTTCGTGCTCCATCGCGTCGCGGTACGGGCGCACGCTGGTCATCGCATCGTAGGCATCGGCGATGGTGACGATGCGCGCGCCCAGCGGGATGGATTCGCCGCGCAGTCCATCGGGATAGCCGCTGCCATCGAAGGCTTCGTGATGGGCGCGGATCAGTCGCGCCACGGGCGCGGCGTCGCTGCGGCCGGTGGCCAGGAAGATATGCTCGCCGCGCACCGGGTGCTCGCGCATGATCGCGCGCTCCTCATCGGTGTGCCGGCGCGGTGCCAGCAGCACATCGTCGGGAATGCCGATCTTGCCGATGTCGTGGAAGCGCGCGGCCAGGCCGATCTGCGCACAGGCCTCGTCATCGAGATCGCAGTGCGCGGCAAGGCGCTGCGCGAACAGGCCGACGCGGTCGCAGTGGTGGCGGGTATAGGCGTCGCGCATCTGCAGCGACATCGAAAGGGCATCGATCAGGCAGGCCTGCGCGTGCAGCAGGTCGGGGGCGGGTACGGCGTCAGGAAACATGGTCATCCGCCCGCACCGGGTGGGGACCGGTGCGGGGTATTCGGGGGCGATCAACCCGGGGCGAGGGTGGTCAGAAGGGCGCGGGCCGCGTTGAAGCGGTCTTCCGGCAACGGCAGCGGGTGCTTGATGCGCAGCTTGTCAGGCCCTTCCATGGCGTACAGGTTCGGTTGTTTCTGGATCAGCTGGATCACCGCCATCGGGTCGATGTTCGGCTTGGACTCGAACACGATGCGGCCACCGTTCTCGCCCAGGTCGAGCTTGCGGATGCCCAGCGTGTTGGCTTTCAGCTTCAGCTCGGCAATGGCGAACAGGTGCTTGGCCGCGTCCGGCAGCAGGCCGAAGCGGTCGATCATCTCCACCTGCAGTTCGCGCAGTGCATCGCTGTCGCGCGCGCTGGAAATGCGCTTGTACAGGGTCAGGCGGGTGTGCACGTCCGGCAGGTAGTCTTCCGGAATCAGCGCCGGCACATGCAGTTCGACCTCGGCACCACGCACTTCCTCACCGGCATCCAGGTCGGGCAGCTTGCCCTGCTTGATGCTGCGCACCGCGCGCTCCAGCAGTTCGGTGTACAGGCTGAAGCCAACCTCGGCCATCTGCCCGCTCTGGTCCTCGCCGAGCAGTTCACCGGCACCGCGGATCTCCAGATCGTGCGTGGCCAGGGTGAAGCCGGCGCCGAGTTCGTCCATCGAGGCGATCGCTTCCAGGCGCTTCTCCGCATCCGGGGTGATCGAACGGCGGTCGGGCGCCACCAGGTAGGCGTAGGCGCGGTGGTGCGAACGACCGACGCGGCCACGCAGCTGGTGCAGCTGGGCCAGGCCGAAGCGGTCGGCGCGGTTGATGATGATGGTGTTGGCGTTGGGGATGTCGATGCCCGACTCGATGATCGTGGTCGACAGCAGCACGTTGAAGCGCTGCTTCTGGAAATCCAGCATCACCTTTTCCAGCTCGCGCTCGGGCATCTGGCCGTGGGCGATGCCGATGCGTGCCTCGGGCACCAGCTCGGACAGCTCGCGCTGCATGCGGCCGATGCTTTCCACGTCGTTGTGCAGGAAGTACAGCTGGCCACCACGCGCCAGCTCGCGCTGGAAGGCTTCGCGCAGCAGCGCGTTGTCCCACTGGGTGATGAAGGTCTGCACCGCCAGCCGGTTCGGCGGCGGCGTGGCGATGATCGACAGGTCGCGCAGGCCGGCCATCGCCATGTTGAGCGTGCGCGGGATCGGCGTGGCGGTCAGGGTCAGCAGGTGCACGTTGGCGCGCAGCGCCTTCAGTGCCTCCTTCTGGCGCACGCCGAAACGCTGCTCCTCGTCGACGATGACCATGCCCAGGTCCTTGAACTTCACGTCCGGCTGCAGCAGGCGATGGGTACCGACGATGACGTCGATGGTGCCGGCGGCGACCTTCTCCAGCTCGGCCTTGATTTCCTTCGTGGTCTTGAAGCGCGACAGCACCTCGACCTTCAGCGGGTAATCGGCGAAACGGTCGCGGAAGTTGCGGTAATGCTGTTCGGCCAGCAGCGTGGTCGGCACCAGCACGGCCACCTGCTTGCCGGCACTGGCGGCGGCGAATGCCGCACGCACCGCCACCTCGGTCTTGCCGAAGCCGACGTCGCCGCAGACCACGCGGTCCATCGGCTGGCTGCTGGCCAGGTCGCGCAGGGTGGCGTCGATCGCGGCCAGCTGGTCCGGCGTTTCCTCGAACGGGAAACCGGCGGCGAACGGCTCGTACATCGCGCGGTCCACCTGCAGTGCCAGGCCGGCACGCGCCTGGCGGCGGGCCTGGATCTCCAGCAGCTCGGCGGCGACGTCGCGCACCTTCTCGGCGGCCTTGCGCTTGGCCTTGCTCCACTGTTCGCCACCCAGCGAATGCAGCGGCGCGGTTTCCGCCGACGCACCGGAGTAGCGGCTGATCAGGTGCAGCTGGGCGACCGGCACATACAGGCGGTCACCCTTGGCATATTCGATTTCGAGGAACTCGCCGGGCATGCCGCCGACGTCCATTGCGATCAGGCCACGATAGCGGCCGACGCCATGGTCTTCGTGCACGATCGGCGCGCCTTCGGTCAGCTCGCCGAGGTCACGGATGATCGCTTCCGGTTCGCGGCCGGCACGGCGCGTGCGGCGGGTGCTGCCGGCGCGCTCGGGGAACAGCTGGCGCTCGGTCAGCACCGCGATGCGCGGATCGTCCAGCGCGAAGCCATCCTCCAGCGGCGCCACCGCGATCGCGAAGCGCGCATCGTCGGCGAGGAAGCTGGGCAGGTCGGCCGCCACCGGCGGCTTCAACTCGGCGGCCTGCAGCACTTCCAGCAGCGCCTCGCGGCGGCCGGGCGAATCGGCGGCGATCAGCACCCGGCCCGGATAGTGGCCGAGGAAGGATTTCAGCGCGTCGCCAGCGGGCGCCTCGCGCGCGGCCACCGGCAGCGGCGGCAGCGGCTGGTCGCCCAGCGCGTGCGCGTCGGCGATGCGCGCATGGTCAGCCGACCACACCTCGATGCGCGGGGCATCGTTCAGGCGCTCGCGCAGCAGCTCCGGCGACAGGTACAGCGCGGACGGCGGCAGCAGCGGCCGTTCCACATCGTGGCGGCGTTGTTCGTAGCGCTCACCGGTCTGCGCCCAGAATGCCTCGGCGGCTTCGCCGGCACCGGCGCAGACCACCGGCAGGCTGCCGTCGGGCAGGTAGTCGAACAGGGTCGCGGTGCGTTCGAAGAACAGCGGCAGGTAGTACTCGACGCCGGCCGGCGCCAGTCCGGACTTCAGGTCCTGGTACAACGAACTGCGCCGGGTATCGACATCGAAACGCTCGCGCAGCGTGGCCAGCACGCGGGCGATGCTGGCTTCATCCATCGGCACTTCGCGGCCCGGCAGCATGTGCACCGCCTCGACCTTGTCCAGCGAACGCTGGCTTTCCGGATCGAAGGCACGGATCGAATCGATGTCCTCGTCCAGCAGCTCCACCCGCAGCGGCTCGTCGGCACCCATCGGGTACACGTCGAGCAGGCCGCCGCGTACAGCGAAGTCACCCGGGTCCATCACCTGCGGCACGTTGCGGTAGCCGGCACTTTCCAGGCGGCGCTTCTCGGCTTCCAGGTCCAGGCGCTGGCCGACCTTCAGGTCGAAGCTGCCGCCGATCACGTAGCTGCGCGGGGCCAGCTGCTGCAGCAGGGTCTGCACCGGCACGATCACCAGGCCGCGCTTCAGCGTGGGCAGGCGGTGCAGGGCGGACAGTCGCTGCGAAATGATGTCCGGATGCGGGCTGAAGCGGTCGTAGGGCAGGGTTTCCCAGTCCGGGAAGGCGACCACCGGCAGGGCCGGGTCGCCGCCGAGCAGGGTGTGCAGGTCGGCTTCGAGCTGGTTGGCACCGTGGTTGTCACGGGCGATCACCAGCAGGGGCGCGTCATGCGCACGCGCGGCCTGGGCCAGGTACCAGGCCAGGGCGGTCGGCGATGCGGGCGCGCGCCACCAGGCGCGGAGCTGGCCGGCGCGCGGCAGCGGCGGGGCGGGGTATGAGGTACGCGACATGGACCCCGGATTTTAGCAGAAGCCCGATCGAAGCCCGGTGGGTGGTATCGGCCGTTGGCCGGCAGCCTCATGCGCCGTTGGGGTAGCGCAATGCCGGCCAGCGGCCGGCACTACCGGAATGCGTCGCCAGGCCACGCCCGGCGCAGCCTTCAGTTGTCCAGCTCCAGCACCATCCGCACCAGGCCTTCGGCACCGGTCGGGTGCGGTACCGGCTTGAAGCCCAGCGAGGCGGCCAGCTGCTTCATCGGCTCGTTCTCGGCGGCAACGTCGCCGTACAGGCGGTCCAGGTACTTGCCGCGGCCCCACTTCACCAGCTTGCGCATCAGCTGCCGGCCCAGGCCCTGGCCAATGAGGAAGCGGCTGATCAGGATCGCGTACTCGGCTTCACGGGTGCCGGGGATGATCGAGGCCCGGGCGACCGCGCCGACCACCGCTTCGCCAGCGGGCAGGGATTCGGCTGCGACCAGGGTGATCTCGGTCTTGGGATTCGGGTGGGTCAGGCGCTGGGTCGTTTCCGGCGAAAGCTCGGTCACCGCCTGCAGGAAACGATCACGGATTTCTTCCGGCCCGAACAGGCTGAACGCCGCTTGCAGCGGTGCGCCATCTTCCGGGCGGATGGGGCGGATCAGCAGCTCGTGGCCGCTGGGAGCCTTGAAGATCTCATGCCAGGGCGGCATGCGGTTGCGAGTGGCCATACCGGGTGATTCCTTGGTGGTCCATCGATTGTGGCATCACCGGGGCTGCATTCCGTGAACGAAAGGCTCACGGCGGTACAGCCTCGTGAAGGCCGTTATTCGGGGGCTTTGAGCCAATCCAGGCGGGTGCTGGCCCCGGGTTCACCCAGGTGCTGGCGCAGCGCCGGCAGGGCCGGGCCGACCACCCGGTCGAACTGCCAGGGCGGGTTGAGCAGCAGCATGCCGCTGCCGTTGAGGCGCAGCGGTGAGTCGTCCGGGCGCACCAGGAACTCGATCGTCATCGCCGACTTGACCGGCAGGGCGGTGGCCTTGCGCAGGAAGTGCAGGATGGTGCGGCGCTGCTTGATCGGGAACCACACCGCGCAGGTAGCCTGCGGCCAGCGCGCCAGGGTCTCGGCCAGCGCGGCCAGGACGGCCTGGTATTCGGCGTCCTGGGCCTCGTAGGGCGGGTCGATCAGCACCAGGCCACGGCCGATCTTGCTGCCGTTGAACTTCGGCGGCAGCAGCGAACGCAGCAGCGCGTAGCCATCGCCCGGGCGCACATCGACGCGGCTGTCATGGGCGAACAGGGCCTTCAGCGTGGCCGTTTCGGCTTCCTGCAGCTCACAGACCGCCATGCGGTCCTGCGCGCGCATCGCCTGCGCGCTCAGCAGCGGCGAGCCCGGGTAGTTGGTCAGCGCGCCCACCGGGTTGTCGGCCTGCACCGCCTTCAGGTAGCGCTCGACCACCTCCGGCAGCTTGGGCTGGGCCATCAAGCGCATGATCCCGGATTCGGCCTCCAGGGTCTTGCGGCTCTCTTCGCTGGCCAGCAGGTAGCGGCCGGCACCGCCGTGGGTGTCGAGCACGAAGAACGGGCTGTCCTTGCGCTTGAAGCTGTCGATCAGGGCCAGCTGCACGATGTGCTTGAGCACATCGGCGTGGTTGCCGGCATGGAAGGCGTGGCGATAGTTCATGGGCGGCAGTGTACGGGGCGGCGGCCGCAGCGGCTATGCTGCGCGCCATGACAGTTCCCGTTGCCCATGTCCTGGTGGTCGAGGACGAAGCCGCCATCGCCGAAACCGTGCTCTATGCGCTGCGCAGCGAAGGCTATGCCGCCAGCCACTGCCTGCTGGGCGGCGAGGCCCTGCAACGGCTGCAGGCCGGCGATATCGACGTGGTGGTGCTGGACGTGGGCCTGCCGGACCTGGGCGGTTTCGAGGTCTGCCGGCGGCTGCGTGCGCAGGCCGGGCCGGCGGCGCAGCTGCCGGTGATCTTCCTGACCGCCCGCAACGATGAAGTGGACCGCGTGCTGGGCCTGGAACTGGGCGCCGACGATTACATGACCAAACCGTTCTCGCCGCGCGAGCTGGTGGCGCGGGTGCGTGCGCGCCTGCGCCGTGCGGCACCGGCCGTCGCAGCGCCCCGCGCGGACGCCGGCTGGCAGGAACATGGGGCGTTCGCCATCGACCGCGAAGGCCGGCGCATCCGCTTCCGCGGCCATGCGCTGGACCTGACCCGCTACGAATACGCGTTGCTGGAAGCGTTGCTGCAGCGCCCCGGTGCCATCCTCAGCCGCGCGCAGCTGATGGACCGGGGCTGGGACAGCAGTGCCGACAGCGCCGACCGCACCGTCGACACCCATGTAAAGACGCTGCGCGCCAAGCTGCGTGCGGCCGGTGCCAGCGACGACCCGATCCGTACCCACCGTGGCCTCGGCTACGCGCTGGAGGTCTAGCCGATGCGCCTGGTACTGAAGCTGTTCCTCGGCTTCTTCCTGATCACCGGCATCGCCGCGTTCTTCGTGATGCGCGTGTTTGTCAACGAGGTGAAGCCGGGGGTGCGCCAGGCGATGGAATCGACCCTGGTCGATGCAGCCAACGTGCTGGCCGAGATGGCCGCCGCCGACGTCAAGGACGGCACCATCCGCAGCGGCAGCTTCACCCGCAACCTGGCCAAGGCGCGGCAGCGCGACCTGAAGGCGATGGTCTGGCGTTTCCCCAAGCGCTCGCTGGATTACCGGGTGACCATCACCGATGCCAAGGGCATCGTCATCTACGATTCGCTGGGCCGCGACCTCGGGCGTGACAATTCGCGTTGGAACGATGTCTACCGCACCCTGCGTGGCGAGTACGGCGCCCGCTCCAGCCCGGAAGTGCCAGGCGAAGAAGGCGATACGGTGATGCATGTGGCGGCGCCGGTGTACGACCCGGCCGATGGGCGCACCCTGATCGGTGTGCTCAGCCTGGCCCAGCCCAACCGCAGCATCGATCCATTCATCGCCGCCAGCCAGCGCGCCATCATCGAGCGCGGCGCCTGGTTGATCGGGCTGTCGGCGCTGGTCGGCGTGCTGGTGACGATGTGGCTTACCACCGGCCTCGGCCAGCTCAGCCGCTATGCACGCGCGGTCAGCGCCGGCGAACCGGTGCCACCGCCACGGCGCCGCCGTGATGAGATCGGTGACCTCGGCCAGGCGCTGGAAACCATGCGCCGCAAGCTGGAAGGCAAGGCCTACGTCGAACAGTACGTGCAGTCACTGACGCACGAAATGAAGAGCCCGCTGGCGGCGATCCGCGGTGCCGCCGAGCTGCTGCAGGAGCCGCTGCCCGAGGCCGACCGCGTGCACTTCGCGCGCAGCATCGTTGATCAACAGGAGCGGCTGACCGAGACCATCGACAAGCTGCTGGCGCTGGCCGAAGTGGAACAGCACGGTTGGCTGCAGACCCGCGATCCGATCGCGCTGCCAACCTTGCTGGCCGACGCGGCAGCGGCGGCGCAGGTGCGTGCGCAGGCGGCCGGCGTGCAGGTCTGCGTCGGCAGCGTGCCCGACCTGCGCGTGCAGGGTGATGCCTATCTGCTGCGGCAGGCATTGCACAACCTGATCGACAACGCCATTGCCTTCTCACCGCCCGGCGCGGACATCGCGCTGCAGGCCGAGGCGGACGGGCAGGGCGTGCGCCTGCAGATAGCGGATCGTGGTGCTGGCATTCCCGACTACGCGCGCGAACGGGTGTTCGAACGCTTCTATTCACTGGCCCGCCCCGGCAGCGGCCGGCGCAGTTCCGGCCTGGGCCTGCCGTTCGTGCAGGAGGTCGCGCGCCTGCATGATGGTCGCGCCAGCCTCGACCCGCGCGACGGCGGTGGCACCGTGGCCAGCCTGTGGCTGCCGTTGGCACTGCCGGGCCAGCGTCCGCGCCGCTGACTTCACACTCGCTTCAAATTCGCCACAAACCCTGCTCACCGCAGCGGTCCATCCTGCAGCCCTCTCCAACGAGGATGGACCATGAAATCCCTGAAGATGCTGCTGCGGTTCGCCATTGTCGGCGGGCTGATCCTGTTGCTGCTGGTGCCGCTGATGATGATCCGCGGGGTCATCACCGAGCGCAGCCAGTACCGCGACGAGGCCTTTGCCCGGGTGGCCGACAGCCGTGCCGGCACGCAGCAGCTGGTGGGCCCGGTGCGGGTGGTGCCGTGGGTGGAACGCAAGCAGGTCGAGGTGGTTGACGCCCAGGGCAGCAAGAAGATCGAGGAGCAGGTCACCGAGGGCCACTGGCTGCAGATGCCAGCGTCGCTGGAGGTGGGCGGCGAGATGCTGCCGAGCCAGCGCGAAGTCGGCCTGTTCAAGGTGCCGGTGTACAGCTGGAACGGCCAGCTGAAGGCCACCTTCGCAGCAGACGACTATCCATCGAAGAGCGGCCGCAGCTACGGCGAGCCCTATGTAGCGCTGGGTGTTTCCGATGTGCGTGGCCTGGTCGGCACGCCGAACCTGCGCGTGGACGGCAAGCAGCTGCGGTTGCTGCCTGGCGTTGGTGCGGCCAGCGAAATCGGCCGTGGCCTGCATGCGCCGGTGAGCGGTCTTGCCTCGGATCAGGGCCTCTCCCTGGCTGCCAGCACCATCGAACTGGAGCTGCGCCTGGACGGCAGCCGCATGCTGTCGGTGGTGCCAGTGGGCGATGACACCCGCATCGCGCTGCGTTCGAGCTGGCCGCACCCGTCGTTCAGCGGCGCCTTCCTGCCCAACGAGCGGCGCGTCGATGCACAGGGCTTCGATGCACGCTGGGCCGTGTCCTCGCTGGCCTCCGACGCACAGCGCCAGCTGCGCAGCGAGGGGCCGATCGATTCGCAGGCGGTGACGGTGTCGCTGGTCGATCCGGTCGATACCTATACCCAGGCCGACCGCGCCTCGAAGTATGGCGTGCTGTTCGTGCTGCTGACCTTCGTCGGCTTCATTTTGTTCGAGCTGATCAAGTCGCTGCGCATCCACCCGCTGCAGTACCTGATGGTCGGCCTGGCGCTGGCGATCTTCTTCCTGCTGCTGATCAGCCTGTCCGAGCACATCGCGTTCTGGAAGGCCTACCTGGTCTCGGCCGTGGCCTGTATCGGCCTGCAGGCGGTGTACCTGGCCAATGTGCTGGGCCACTGGAAGCGCGGCCTCGGCTTCGCTGCGCTGCTGACCGTGCTGTACGGCGCGCTGTACGGACTGCTGGTGTCGGAGAACAACGCGCTGCTGATGGGGTCGCTGCTGCTGTTCGTGATCCTGGCGCTGGCGATGTGGGTGACCCGCCGGGTCGACTGGTACGCGCTTGGCGCGGACCTGAAGTAAGGAGCACGCCATGAGCTGGCGCCAGGGATTGCGGCAACGGGCACGGCAGGGCATTCCGGCTCTGCTGGAAGTGGATGCACTGCTGCAGGCACATGGCGTGCTGGCGGCCCTGCCGGGGGCACGGATCGCCCCCGGCCTGGTCCGCTTCCAGCTGGCCGCGGTGACCTGCGAGGGATTGCAGGGCAAGGGCCTGGCCTGGTTGCAGGGCGCGCGGCAGGGACGCGGTGCGCTGGCGGGGAAGGTGCCGCGCTACCGGCCATGGAAGGCCGGGGCGGACGCACTGACCGAAATCGGCATCGGTGGCCTGCCCGATGACTGGCCGGCGCATGCGGCGGTATACGGCAGCAGCAGCATCGACCGGCGGCACTGGTTGCTGCTGCTGCCGGAGCGGGCGCAGTTGTGGCTGGGCTGGAGTGGGTGATTCGGCAGTTCATCCACGCATGGCGTGGATCTACTGTCGCTGTCCATGACCGATGGGACGGTATCGGCGCGCCCCTGCTGGCTAGACTCGATGGGTTGATGAGCAGGCCGGAAGGCAGGGGTGTGATGTGTTGAAGTGGGGCGTGCTGGCCGTAGCGCTGGCGATGGGTGGCAATGCAGCGGCGCAGCAGCGCGAAACGGTGGACCTGGACATGGTCAGCCGCATCCGCCAGGAGGCCTTCCATCGTTCGCAGGTGATGGACACCTTCAGCTATCTCACCGAACGCATCGGCCCACGGCTGACCAACTCGCCGGCGATGGGCCGGGCCAACGCGTGGACCCGCGGCAAGTTCAACGAATGGAAGCTGGACAACGTCCACGACGAAGCCTTCGATGACTTCGGCCGTGGCTGGGAGTTCACCTCGGCCAGCGTGGAAATGCTGGGTGACCGCATCCAGCCGC
Source organism: Stenotrophomonas sp. 109824_Sma (assembly GCF_056480025.1). NCBI lineage: Bacteria > Pseudomonadati > Pseudomonadota > Gammaproteobacteria > Lysobacterales > Lysobacteraceae > Stenotrophomonas > Stenotrophomonas sp. 109824_Sma. Next base: position 1,380,801 of record NZ_CM151078.1, read on the forward strand.
TGCACGCGCTGCCTAAGGCGTGGACGCCGGGCACCCAGGGCCCGGTTGAAGGCGAGCTGGTGCAGGTCGAGATCAAGAAGCCCGAAGACATCGAAAAGTACCGCGGCAAGCTGCGTGGCAAGATCCTGTTGCTGGGCGAAGCGCGCGAATACAAGCGCGGCACCGAGCCGGATTCCCATCGGCATGACGCGACCTCGCTGGAAGGCCTGCAGGAGTTCACCCTGCCGAAGGACCAGGACGCCACCGCCGAGCGCGCCAAGCGGGTCAAGGAGTACCAGGAACGCCAGCAGCTGGCGGCCAAGGTCAATGCGTTCTTCGTCGAAGAGGGCGCGCTGGCCTCGATCAGCATCAGCAGCTGGGACAATGGCATCATCCGCGTTGCCGGCGGCGGCTCGCGCAAGGCCGGCGAGCCGGTGGGCATCCCCGAGCTGGCGATGATCAGCGAGCACTTCAATCCGCTGGTGCGCGCGCTGAAGGCCAAGCAGAGCGTGCGCCTGCGCGTGGATGTGGCCGCGCGCTTCACCGATGAAGCCGACCAGCCGGGCTACAACACGCTGGCCGAGATCCGCGGCAGCAGCAAGCCCGATGAAGTGGTGATGATCGGTGCGCACCTGGATTCCTGGCACAGCGGCACCGGCGCGGCCGACAACGCCGCCGGCGTGGCGGTAATGATGGAGGCCATGCGCATCCTCAAGGCCACCGGCGCCAGGCCCAAGCGCACCATCCGCGTGGCGCTGTGGAGCGGCGAGGAGCAGGGCCTGATCGGCTCGCAGGCCTATGTGGCCAAGCATTTCGGCCGGTTCCCGGAGCCCACCGACCCGGCGCAGAAGGCGCTGCCGGCCTCGCTGCGCGAACCGACCGGCGCGCTGCAGAAGACCCGCGATTACAGCAGGTTCCAGGTCTACTTCAACATGGACAACGGCTCGGGCCGCTTCCGGGGCATCTACGCGCAGGAAAACCTGGCGGCGATGCCGATCTTCGAGGCCTGGCTGGCCCCGTTCCATGACGTCGGCGCCACCACCGTGGCCACCCGCAACACCGGCAGCACCGACCACATCAGCTTCGACCGCATCGGCCTGCCGGGCTTCCAGTTCATCCAGGACCGGCTGGACTACTTCACCAATGTCCACCACAGCCATCTGGACACCTGGGACCACGCCGAACCGGAAGACCTGAAGCAGGCCGCGGCCATCGTCGCCTCGTTCGCCTACAACGCCGCGATGCGCGAGCAGTCCTTCCCGCGCAAGGTAGAACCGTAAAAAGGGGACGGAGGGGATTAAGTCGTATCTCCCCTCCGTTTCCCGGTTGCAGGCCCAGCGGCTGGGCAATCGCAACTTAATCCCCTCCGTCCCCTTTTTCCGTCGGGGGCGGCGGGCTGGTAAAATCGGGGGATTCCCGTTCATCGAGCCGTCCATGACCTGCCGCACCCGCTTCGCCCCCAGTCCCACCGGCTACCTGCACATCGGTGGTGCCCGCACCGCGCTGTACTGCTGGCTGGAGGCCCGCCACCGTGGCGGCGAGTTCGTGCTGCGCATCGAGGACACCGACCGTGAACGCAGCACCCAGGGCGCGATCGACGCCATCCTGGAAGCGATGGAGTGGCTGGGCCTGGACTACGACGAAGGCCCGATCTACCAGACCGACCGCGTCGCCCGTTACCAGGAAGTGGCCGAGCAGCTGATCGCCGACGGCAAGGCCTACTACGCCTACGAAACCCGCGAAGAGCTGGACGCGATGCGCGAGGCCGCCATGGCCAGGCAGGAAAAGCCACGCTACAACGGCGCTGCACGCGAACTGGGCCTGCCGTACAAGGACGACCCGAACCGGGTCATCCGCTTCAAGAACCCGCTGGAAGGCACGGTGGTGTTCGACGACCTGATCAAGGGCCGCATCGAGATCGCCAACAGCGAGCTGGATGACATGGTCATCTTCCGCCCGGACGGCTACCCCACCTACAACTTCGCGGTGGTGGTGGACGACTGGGACATGGGCATCACCGAGGTCATCCGCGGCGACGACCACATCAACAACACCCCGCGGCAGATCAACCTGTACGAAGGCATCGGTGCGCCGGTGCCGAAGTTCGGCCACATGCCGATGATCCTCGACGAGCAGGGTGCCAAGCTGTCCAAGCGCACCGGCGCGGCCGACGTGATGCAGTACAAGGACGCCGGCTACCTGCCCGATGCGCTGCTGAGCTACCTGGCCCGCCTGGGCTGGTCGCACGGTGACCAGGAGCTGTTCAGCCGCCAGGAGCTGATCGACCTGTTCGACGTGAAGGACTGCAACTCCAAGGCCTCGCGCCTGGACATGGCCAAGCTGGGCTGGGTCAACCAGCACTTCCTGAAAACCGAGGATGTGGCCGCCATCGTGCCGCACCTGGTCTACCAGCTGCAGAAGCTGGGCCTGGACGTGGCCGCTGGCCCCGCCCCGGAGGACGTGGTGGTCGCCCTGCGTGAACGCGTGCAGACCCTGAAGGAAATGGCCGAGAAGGCCGTGGTCTGGTACCAGCCGCTGACCGAGTACGACGAAGCGGCGGTGGCCAAGCACTTCAAGGCCGGTGCTGAGGTGGCGCTGGGCAAGGCCCGCGAGCTGCTGGCCGCCCTGCCGGAGTGGACCGCCGAATCGGTGGGTGTGGCCCTGCACGATGCGGCCGCCGCGCTGGAGATCGGCATGGGCAAGGTCGCCCAGCCGCTGCGCGTGGCCATCACCGGCACCCAGGTCAGTCCTGACATTTCCCATACCGTGTACCTGGCCGGCCGCGAGCAGGCCTTGAAACGCATTGATGTGGCCATCAACAAGGTAGCAACGGCCTGAGGCATCCTTGCCAGGCCCGAACCGGAGAACACGCATGCCCGCCAAGACCGCCACTGCCTGTACCGCCCCGCACCACCACGTCCACGACGCGTCGGATTTCGTGGCGGTGGTCGAGCGTGTCTCGCGCGAACGCGGGCTGCGCCTGACCCCGATCCGCGCCAACGTGCTGAAGCTGATCGCCGAGGCCGGCAAGCCGGTCAAGGCCTACGAGCTGCTGGAATGGGTGCGCAACGGCAAGGGCGTGGGCGCAGATGCCCCGCCCACCGTGTACCGCGCGCTGGACTTCCTGATGGCCAATGGCTTCGTGCACAAGCTGGAGTCGGTGAATGCCTTCGTGGCCTGCCATCACCCCAGTAGTGCCGCGCACTCGGTGCCGTTCCTGATCTGCAACAGCTGCCACAGCGCGGTGGAACTGGAAGACCGCGAGATCGTCACCCAGCTGGAAAAGCGCGCCAAGGAGCTGGGCTTCCAGCCGCAGGCGCAGACCCTGGAAGTGCACGGCCTCTGCGCGCGCTGCGCAGGCTGAAGGCAGGACGGGATTGGGGTCGGATCCCTTTGCCATTGGCAAAGGGATCCGACCCCGTTTCATGACAAGGCTAGTCCATCGGCTTGCTCGCGGTATCCACGCGCACGATCACCGACATGCCGGGCCGCAGCTGCGCGGCCAGCGTCTGGCCTTCATCGATCGATATCCGCACCGGCAGCCGCTGCACCACCTTGGTGAAGTTGCCGCTGGCATTGTCCGGGCGCAGCACGCTGAACTCTGATCCCGTGGCGGGTGCGATTTCCTGCACGCGGCCGCGCAGCACCTGGCCGTGGAACGCGTCCACCGAGAACGTGGCCGGCTGGCCGATCGCCATCCCCCAGGTCTGGCCTTCCTTGTAGTTGGCCACCACCCACAGCGTGTCAGGCACCAGGAACAGCAGCTGCGAACCGGCGGCGACGTACTGGCCCACGCGCACACTGGCTTCGCTGATCTGGCCGTCGCGCGGCGCGTGGATCACCGTGTTGGCCAGGTCGATGCGCGCCAGTTCCAGCTGCGCCTGTGCGCTTTCCACCTGCGCTTCCAGGCTCTTGCGCGCCACCCGGGTCGACACCAGCGTTTCCTCGGCGATGCGGATCTGCGCCTGCGACTGCTGCACGCTGGCCTGCGCCGAGGCCTGGGTGGTGCGGAACTTGTCGCGGTCGTTGACCGACACCAGCTGCTGCGCGGCCAGCTCCTCGTAGCGCTTGGTCTCGTTGCGCGAGCGCTGCAGTTCGGCTTGCCCGGCCGACAGCGTGGCCTGCGCGGAGGCAATCTGCGCGCGGTTCTGCGCCTGCGACTGGTCCGAGTTGGCCAATGCCGCGTGCGCACTGTCCAGCGTCGCCTGCGCCTGGGCGACACGCTGCGCATAGATGCGGTCATCGATGCGCAGCAGCGGCTCGCCCTGCTTCACATGCTGGAAGTCCTTCACCAGCACCTCGGTCACGTAGCCGTTCACCTGCGGCGCCATCACCGTGATCTGGCCGCGCACATAGGCGTTGTCGGTCACCATCACGCTGCTGGTGAAGGGCCACAGGTGCCAGGCGCGCAGGATCAGCGCGATGCCCAGCAAGGCCACCACCACCATCACCACCACGCTGCGCGCGCTGGGCTTGAGGTACTTCGGCGCGACCGCGGGTTCTGCCGGGGTGGGCGCGGGCGCCGCGTCGGTCGGCGGCGGTGGGGTCACGTTGTCGGTGTCGTCGGGGCGGGGCGGGACGGGAGGCATGGGGGGACTCAACGGGGCGCGGCCGGCGTGGCCACAGTGGGAAGGGCGGGGTGGCGCTTGCGCCATTGCTTGAGCACGGCGGTGCGCAGCGTCAGCAGCAGCAACCAGCACAGGAAGCCGATCGCCAGCCAGCCGCTCAGCGTGAACACATCATTGAAGCCGCGCACGTTGGCTTCGCGGCGCGCGGTCTGCGCCAGCTGCGCGCTACCCTGCGCGCTGCGCAGCACCGGGTCGGTGATCTGCGCGCTGTACAGCTGCTGCTGGAGGCGCAGGCGTTGTGCCACCACCGGATCGGCCGGGTCGAGCTGGCTGGTCAGCGCGCTGGAATACAGCTGCTCGCGATGCAGCTGGAAGGTGCCCAGCACCGCCGAACCGGCAAGGCCGCCCAGGGTCTGCGTGATCGACAGTGTCACCAGGAAGGTGATCATGTGGTCCACGCCCTGTTTCAACGCGGCGGAGATGCCGAGCATGATCAGCGGGCCCATGAACATGCCGGCACCGACCGAGGCCAGGAACTGGCTGGCGTAGAAGTCGTGCGGCCGGTCCAGGCTGGTGCGGTGCTGGTCGAAGAACGCGGCGGCGCCCAGCAGCAGGATCGCCATCAACAGCTGCGCGATCAGCCGTTTCGGGCCGAAGGTCAGCGAGGCGCCGGCGATGCCGACGATCACCCCGGCCAGGATCACCACGAACAGCGGCCGCATCTGGTCCGGCCCCATGCCCAGCGTGCGCATCAGGTTGACCACGCCGTAGGACTGTTCGGTGGTGAGGAAGCGGATCAGGAAGGCGCCGACGATGAAATGCAGCACCGGCAGTGTCGACAGCCAGCGGATCTGCAGCAGCGGATTGCGCCGGTAGTGTTCGATGATCAGTGCGACGGTGGTCAGCGCGATCGAGGCGATCAGCGCCCAGCCCAGCCACGGCGTATTGAGCCACCAGCGCGTATAGCCCTGCGCCAGCACGATCACCAGCAGCGCGACCGCCGGCGCAAGCAGGGCGAAGGTGAGGAAGTCCAATGGCTCGAAGGCCTTCACCTGGATGCCCGGCGGCAGCTTCAGCAGCACCACCGCCGCGAACGCGCACAGGGCCAGGCCGGCTTCGAATGAGTACAGCTGGTGCCACTGACCGGTATCAACCAGGCCCGGCGATACGATCCAGGCAATCGGCACCGCCAGCTGCGAGAGGCCGACACCGATCACCAGCAGGTTGCCGGTGAACCGCCGTGGCAGCGCCTGCAGCATGTACAGCGTGCCCAGCGTCGAACAGGCCGCGCCAGCGAAGCCGCTGGCAGCACGGGTCAGCATCGTGGTCTCGAAGCTGCCGACGAACAGGTGCAGCACCGCCAGCGCCGCATACAGGCCCAGTCCGATCTCCGCGAACAGGCGGATGCCGTACTGCTGGCGGAATTTGAAGGCCAGCAGGTTGGCGGTGACATTCACCATCGCATACGCGGCCACCAGCCAGCTGCCCTGGGTCGGAGTGAGTGCGAGCTGGCCCTGCAGGAACGGCAGGTTGGCGGTGACCAGCGCATTGCCGAGGCCGCCGGTGATCGCCACCAGCAGCGACACCAGGGCATAGGCCACGCGTCGATAGGGCGGATGCCAGGGCATCGATGCCGAACCGGGCATGGTCGGCTTTTCGTGCTCCTCCCAATCCGGAACCGGCTTCAGATACGGCTGGACCATCAGCGGGCCTCGCTGGTTGCTCCCTGGAGACCCCCGCGCAGCAGCTGCAGGGCGCGCCCGGCCAGGTGGGCGCGCTCGTCGCGGGTCTTGCCGCGCAGGGCCGCGCCCAGCATGCCCGAGATCAGTGAAATATCCGTCTTCTCCAGGTCGGCACGGCACAGGCCGGCGGCCTTGGCGCGGGCGATCGGCGCTTCCAGCAGGTCGCGCACGGTCTCGCGCGCGGTGCGCATGGCCGGCACGTCCGAATCGACCGCGCGCCAGTAATCGGCCAGCGCCGGCGAATCGATGATGCGCTGGGCCATGCCCTCGAACACCTCGAACAGGGCGTCGTCGCGGTCGCCCAACTGTTCGACCTGGCGCCGGATACGGTCGACCGTACGCTGCAGCAGCGCCTGGATCAGCGCGGTGCGGTCGGGGAAGTTGCGGTACAGGGTGGCGCGGCCCACCTGGGCGCGTTCGACCACCAGGTCCAGCGGGGCGGTGACGCCATGTTGGCCGAACACATGATCGGCGGCGTCGAGGATGAGGGCACGGCGGGCAGCAGCATCGGCACGTTGAGCGGTCATGGAATTATTTTCGGACAAAAGTGTCCGTTTGGCGAGACTTTGAGTGACGGGATTGTCCGGTTGTTGTCGTACGCACATCTTTGTGACGGATGTGTGATGGCGTGGGGCGAAATGAAAACGGGGGCCCGAAGGCCCCCGCTGCGTACATGTGGAAGGAGTGGCAAGGAGATCCACGCCATGCGTGGTCTCAAGGCGGGGGGCAGAGCCCATTCCTGCGGAATGGGATCCGACCCCAGGCGTGGTGCAGTAGATCCACGCCATGCGTGGATGGAGGATAGTCAGAAGAACGCGCGGATGCCGAATGCGACGCCGCGGCCCGGCAGCGGCGAGTAGTCGCGCAGCAGCGAGGTATGCGGGCGCACTTCGCGGTTGGTCAGGTTGCTGCCATCCAGGAACACCTCGTAGCTGTTGCTCGCGTTGCGGTCCCAACGGTAGGCCAGGTGCGCATCGACCAAGGTGTAGCCGTCGCTCGGTTCCTCGTTCTGGGCGACGTCCTTCTGGCGGCTGTAACGCACCGCACCGACCGAGGCGCGCCAGCCGTCCTTCGACCAGCGCAGGTCGGCGCCGACGCGGGCCGGAGCGATACGTGGCAGGTAGCCGGTATTGGCCAGTTCCACCGAGTAGTTGTGGTTGTGGTCGCCATGCGGCACGGCGATGTCCAGGTTGCGGCTGCCGCTGCCATCCAGCTTGGCCTTCACGTAGTCGCCGAACAGGCGCAGGTCCCAGTCACCGGCGCCGCCTTCGAACAGGTGCACCAGCGCTTCGGCCTCGGCGCCGCGGAACACCGCGTCCTGCTGGGTCCAGGCGCGGACCGGCAGGCTCTCGGTGACGCCGGTGTCGGCCAGGTAGATGAAGTCCTTGAATTTGGTCTGGTAGACCGACGCGGAGAAGTCCAGGCGATCACTGTGGGTATGGATGCCAAGCTCGATGCGCTGGCCGCGCTCGGTCTTCAGGTTGGCGTCGCCGATTTCCAGCGAACGGGTGGCGATGTGCGCGCCGGCGGCGTACAGCTCTTCGTTGGTCGGTGCACGCTCGGAGCTGTCCACGCCGATGCGCAGGTCAACGGCATCGTTGAGCTTCCAGATGCCGGCGGCAGACAGGTTGGTAGCGCCGAAGGTGCGGCGGCGGTAGTCACCGGTCGGGTCCAGCTTGACCTGGTCGTGGCGGCCGCCCAGTTCCAGCTTGAACGGGCCGAACTGCTTTTCCTGCAGCACGAACAGGCCGATGTTCTTCGTGCCGGTATCCGGTACGAACGCCTCTTCACCCTTGGCGCCGAAATCACTGTTGCCGAACTGCAGGCCGAAGGCACCGTCCCAGCCGCCGATCTGCTGCTGCACGGCTTCGAGGCGCGCCTCGATGCCACGGTTGGTGAAGCGGGTGGACGGCGTGCCGGCCTCCAGCTCCACGTGCTCGTAGTCGGTGTAGGCCACGCGTGCGTTGATGTTCTTCAGGAACGAGACCGGGTTGTAGATGCCGGCCTTGGTCTCGAAGCGGTTCTGCACCATGTCGATGCGCACATCATGCTCGTCGCCGCCTTCCTCTTCATCGCCATGGTCGTGGCCGTGATCATGGCCATGATCATCACCATCGGCATGCACGTGCGCGCCATTGGGAATGCCGTAGTTGGTGCGGTAGGTGCTGGCCGATACGCCGAAGTAGCCGCCGTCGCCGAGCCACGTTGCGCCGACACCGCCGGCGCGGGTGCGGATCGAGCTGTTGTCCAGGCGGCCACGGCGCGGCTCTTCGCCCTCGGCCGCATCATGGTCGTGATCGTGGTCATGGTGGTCTTCAAGACTGTCGATCACCGCGTAGCCGGGAATGCGGTAGTCGTCGCCGTTGCGGACGAGGCCATCCACGTGCAGCACGACATTGCCGCTGACGCCGTCGAGGCGGAACATGCCGCTGCGTTCGTTGTTCACCGAATTGCCACGCAGCTCGGCGCGGCCGCTGAGCGGGCGCTCCGGCAGCTCGCGCGCGATGCGGCCATCGACCACATTGACTGCACCACCGATGGCGCCGCTGCCGAACAGCAGCGTGGCCGGACCCTTCAGCACTTCGATCTGGTCGGCCAGGAACGGCTCGATGCTGGTGGCATGGTCGGCGCTGACCGTGGAGGCGTCCATGTTGCCCATGCCGTTGGACAGCACGGCCACGCGCGGGCCTTCCTGGCCGCGGATGATCGGGCGGCCGACACCGGGGCCGAAGAAGGTGCTCTGCACGCCGGGCAGCTTGGCCACGGTATCGCCCAGGGTGCCGGCCTTCTGCTCGTCCAGGCGCTCACCGGCCAGCACGTCCACCGGGCGCGCCAGGGATTCGGCATCGCCCTGCAGCGGCGACGCGGTGACCTGCACCGACGACAGCTCGGTCAGGTGGCGGTCACGATGGGAGGTGTCCTGACCGGCTGCAAAGGCAACGGACGGCAGCAGGGCGGCGAGGGCCAGGGCCAGGGAATGCGGCTTGAGCCGAGGGGTGTGGGCGGGCATGGGCAGGTCCTTTGTTACAATGTATCAATCACGGGGCGCACGAATCCCGTCGACGGGACAGGGGGAGGGAAACCGTGCGGGTCGGAGAGGGATGTTATATTATTCCATAACGATTCGCCGACCCTGCTGGAAGTCATGTCCCTGTCCTCACGCCTGCGCCACCTGCTCGACCGTTTCGGTGCCACTGGTTCGATGCTGTGCGCAGTGCACTGCGCGGTGATCCCCGTGCTGCTGGCGGCGGCGCCGTCGCTGGGCCTGTCGTTCTGGCTGAGCGATGGCGTGGAACAGGCGCTGGTGGTGTTCGTGACCCTGCTCGGGCTGTTCAGCCTGGTCTGGGGCTATCGCCGCCACGGTGCGCTGCGCGCGCTCGGCTTCCTGATCCCCGGTCTGGTCGCGCTGTGGGCCGGCGTGCTGTACGACCCGCTGCACCACAATGCGGTGCCACATGCGGTGGTGATGACCATCGGCGGCCTGCTGGTGGGCGTTGCCCACCTGGTCAACCTGCGCCTCAACCACGGCCACGTGCACGACGCAAGCTGCGCGCACTAGGCCCGCCGTGATAGGATTTCCGATCGTGCGCGGGGGCGCCCAGCAAGGCGGCCCCGCCGAACCCGTGTCAGTACGGGGTAACCAGATTTCACACTTGAGGAGTTGAAGACATGGGTAAGGGTGACCGCAAGACCGCCAAGGGCAAGCGCTACAACGCCAGCTACGGCAACGCCCGTTCGCACACCGCGAGCAAGGTCGCCGTAGGCGCCGCCGCCCCGGTTGCCAAGAAGACCGTGGCCAAGGCTCCGGCGAAGAAGGCTGTGGCGAAGAAGGCCGTCGCCAAGGCCTGATCCGGCCGACCGACCGGTCCAAGGAAAACGCGGCGCCTGGCGCCGCGTTTTTTTATGCACGTTCTTGTAGAGCCGAGCCCATGCTCGGCTGGCGCAATGCAGCCGAGCATGGGCTCGGCTCTACAGGAGCGTCAGCGCAGCGTCTTCTTCAGCGTCTCCGCATTGCCGTCGTTCGGCGCGGCCGGCACCTGCAGCAGGTGGGCCAGCAGCGGGTAGACGTCGACATTGTCGAAGCCGTCGATCACCAGGCCCTGGCGGAACGATGGGCCGCTGGCCACGAACACCGCACGCATCGACGGCAGGGCATTGTCGTAACCGTGCGAGCCCCGGTCCTGGTGGACGCGCTTGGCGAGCTTCTGCTGGTGCAGCGCGTCCCAGCCTTCATCCATGTTGCAGATGATGGCCGGAATGCGCGGGTGGGTGCCGTAGTGCCAGCGTGCCGGCAGGTTCTCCTTCTTCCAGCACTCATAGTGCGCGTGGCGGCCGAGCAGGGCACGTTCGGCCTCCGCCTCACGACCGGCCACTGGCGCGAAGCCCACCGACTGGCCCTGGCTGACATTGCGTGCGATGGCCGGATCGACCATCGATTCGGTGGAAATCACCTGGCTTTCAGGCACCGATGCCATGCCGTGGTCGGATACCACGATCACATTGGTGGTGGCGGCCAGGCCGCGTTGCTGCAGGCCGTCGAGCACTTGGCCGACGATCAGATCGGCGCGTACGATCGCGTCGGCGTACTGCTTCGACCCGGGGCCGTAGTTGTGGCCGGCCTTGTCCACGTGCTCCATGTACAGCGTGGTCAGGCGGGGAGCATCGGCATCGGTCTGTGCCAGCCAGTCGAGCACGATGCCCGCGCGCTGCTCCAGCGGTTCCTTGCCGTCGTAGACGCGCCACTGGCTGGGGCGCACACCCTGGATTTCCGATTCACTGCCGGGCCACGACGTGGTGGCAGTGCGCACGCCGGCATTTTCCGCACCGACCCAGATCGGTTCACCCCCCCACCAGCGGCTGTCGGTCACCGCTTCACGGTTGCCCAGTTCGAAGCGGCCGAGGGCTGCGTCGTCCATGCTGTTGTTGACGATGCCGTGGTGATCCGGACGCAGGCCGGTGACGATCGTGTAGTGGTTGGGGAAGGTCAGGGAAGGATAAGACGGCGTCATCCAGCGGGCGCGCACGCCGCCGTCGATCATCCGCTGCAGGTTCGGGGTGATCCCGCGGTCCAGCGCATCGGCGCGCAGGCCGTCGATGGAGATCAGCAGCAGCTTCGGCGGCGTAGCCGCGGCGACGGACGTGGGAACGGAGGCGGTAGGGGCGGGCGCAGTGGTGCAGGCAGCCAATGGCAGCAGCAGCGCCAGCGAACAGGTCAGGCGTACGGAAGTCATCTGCTCATGATAAGCCGGTGCAATGACGTACCAAAGACACGCCGCGCTATCGCGCGCCGTGTCCGCGCATTTTTCCTTATCCCCGCGCCGTCGGCGCGCCCCCTTGAACAACAAGGGGGCTTTCCACCAGACAGATTCCAGATGTCTCCATCCACGCATCGTATGGATCTACCGTGTCGACCAAGGTCGACACCTACCAGCGGCCGCGCAGTACGCCGTCCCGGCAGATCGCAGGAATCTGTCGAAGGCGGGGTGGGTCCGGTTGCGGGGGTGTCCGCGGCATGGATGCCGCGGCCGAGCCCCCAAGGGTGAGGGCGCTTTGCTTGCGAAGCACTGCTTCGCAAGCGCCCGAACGCCCAGCCGCCAGCGGCTGGGCTGGACCGCGGAGCGGGGTTTACGGCGTCCCCCGCAACTGGACCCACCGCGCCATCCCACGGAATGCTGCTGTTGCTTCGGCTGTTGCCGTTGCCTCTGCGGATGCCGGGCGCAGCCCGGCCAGCCCTCTCAGGCGAACAGCGGGGCCTGGCGCTGTTCCAGCCGCAGTAGCGCGGCCTTGGTTTCCAGGCCGCCACCGAAGCCGGTCAGCGCGCCATTGCTGCCGATCACGCGGTGGCAGGGCAGGATGATCGGCAACGGGTTGCGGCCATTGGCCGCGCCCACCGCGCGGGTCGCGCTGGGTTGTCCCAGGTGCTGCGCCAGCTGCAGGTAGCTCCAGGTCTGGCCGAACGGAATCAGTGCCAGCGCCTGCCACACGCGCAGCTGGAACGGCGTACCACGCGGCGCCAGCACAAGGTCAAAGCGGTTGCGCTCGCCGTGCAGGAACTGCAGCAGCTGCTCGCGCGCTTCCGGCAATGCATCCGGTGCGTAGTGCCAGTCATCGCGCCCGCGTGCGGGGTGGCGGTTCTCCGGGAACAGCACATGCGAAAGGCCACGCTCGTCGCCGGCGATGGTCAACACGCCGATCGGACTGTCGAAACGATCGAACAACAGGGTCATGTCGGTTCTCCAACGAAAGTGCCGGACAGGTGCCACAGGTGCAGCACGGCATAGGCGCGCCAGGGGCGCCACGGCTGCGAGCGCGCTTCGGTCGCGCGTTCGCTCAGGCGCTGGCCCTGCGCGTGGCCGAGCACCTGCTGCAGTACAAGATCGCCGGCCGGGAAGGCATCGGGCTGGCCGAGGCCACGCAGGGCGATGTACTGCGCGGTCCATGGGCCGATGCCGGGCAGTGCCACGCAGCGGGCAACAAATTCTTCCAGCGCCTGGCCGGGCCCGAAGTCGAGCTGGCCATTGGCGCAGGCGGTGGCCAATGCGCGCACGGTGGCGGCGCGGCTGCGCGGCAGGCCGATCGATTCCAGAGGCGCCTCGGCCAATACCTCGGGTGCCGGGAACTGGCGATCGAAGTCGGACGGCATGCCCGGCAGGTGCGCGCCATAGGCATCGACCAGCCGCCGCGCGAAGGTGGTGGCTGCGGCAACCGTGACCTGCTGGCCGAGCACCGCACGCACGCCGACCTCGAAGCCATCCCAGCCGCCGGGCACGCGCAGCCCGGGGCGCTCGGCGATGCCGCGCGCCAGCAGCGGTTCCTCGCCGAGCGCGGCATGCACCTGCTGCAGGTCGGCATCCAGATCGAACACGCGACGCACGCGGCGCACGATGTCCGGGATCAGGCGCGGATCCACCGCACCCAGCTGCAGGCGCAGCTCCGGGCGCTTCGGGTCTGCAGTGACACGCAGCAGGGTGGGGCGCTCCGGCGTGCCCAGCACGCGCTGGTAGCTGTCTTCGCCGATCAGTTCGATGCCGGGCAGGCTGCGCTTGCGCAGGAACGCGAGCATGCGCGGGAGGTCCAGCGGTGGACGGTAGCCCAGGCGCAGCACCAGGCCGCCATCGTCGGCGGCCAGCGGTTGATGCTGGCGGCGCAGTGCGGTGGGCGCCATGCCGCAACCCTGCAGGAACGCGGTATTGAAACGGCGCAGGCTGTTGTAGCCGGCGGCCAGCGCGACGTCGGTCACCGGTAGCGTGGTCTCGGTCAGCAGTTGCTTGGCCAGCAGCAGGCGATGGGTGGCATGGATCTGCCCCGGCGTTGCGCCCAGATGTTCGACGAACAGGCGCTGCAGCTGGCGCGCGCTGAGGCCGAGCTTCGTTGCAAGATCGGCCACCGGCTGCTCCTGCAGGAAGCCGCCGTGGATCAGGGCCAGGGCGCGCTGCACGGTCTGCCCGGCCAGTGCCTGCTGGGCCTGTGGTGCCAGCTCCGGGCGGCAGCGCAGGCACGGGCGATAGCCGGCGGCGGCGGCGGCAGCGGCGGTCGGGTAGTAGGTGATGTTGCGGGGCTTCGGGGGCGGTGCGGGGCAGACCGGGCGGCAATAGATGCCGGTGCTGCGCACGGCGGTGAAGAACACGCCGTCGAAGCGTGCGTCGCGGGCCAGGCGGGCGCGGTCGCAGGCGGCGGTGTCGAGGGCGAGGGCGGTGTCCATGGCGCCAGTCTAGGCGGGTAAGGGGGGCAATACTCGCCACATTCGGACATGGATGCTGGAGAGGGTACTGGCAGGGCTTGCAGCCCTGCACCCGCAACGTCAACGTCACCGTCAACGTCTCAATCAAAAGCTGGCAGTCCGTGAGATGGCGGGGCGGTGTGGGCTGGCAGGACACGCCGTAAACCCGTCCATGGGGGCTCGATGGCGCCATCCATGGCGCCAACGGTCCTGCCAGCCCACATCGCCCCACCTCTGACAGTTGGTCGCTGCAGTTGGTGGGTGCCGACCGTTGGTCGGCATGCTTTGCTGTTGGTAGGTGTCGATCTTGGTCGACACGCTTTTCGCCCAGGGTCAGAAGGGGTTCAGTGCCACGCGCTGAATGCGCGGCCTGGACGGGTAGACTGTGGCTCTTGCTCCCATCAATCCCGGTTGCCCGATGTCCGCCAAACTCCGCTGGTTGCCCCTGTTGTGCCTGGCCCTGGCGGGCTGCAGTCAGCTGGAGAATCCGGGCAATGTAACTGCTGCCGACAAGGCGGCGAGGGCACCGGCCAGCGATGGCGAGAACATGGTCTCGATCAATGCCGCCGACGCACCGCCACCGCCGGCTCCGCCGCGTAGTCAGGCGGATCGGCCGTGGCCGCAGGCGCAGCTGGAAAATGGTCGTGCCTGGGTCAGCTGCAGCACGGAATATGCCGGTGATGCCGGCGACGGTACCGAGCTGGAAGGCCTGCAGCGCGAGCAGATCACCCAGGCCCTGGCGCCGTGTGCCGAGCGTGGCCTGATGCGCGTGCGTTACGCCGGCAAGATCAACCCGGGCTTCGCCGAAATGATGTGGCGGCTGGCGGTGGTCGCTGACGAGCAGAAGATCCACAAGCGCATCCTCGATCTGGACTCCAGCGGCGGCCAGGTGGAGTCGGCGATCGTTGCCGGTGACAGCATCGGTGAATCGGGCTGGACCATCTGGGTGCGCGAAGGCTCGATCTGCCACAGCGCCTGCGTGTTCGTGCTGGCCGCTGGTGACAACCGCCTGCTGTCGGGCAAGGTCGGCATCCACCGCATGATGCGCATCAGCTCCAAGGCCACCTCGCGCGCGGAACTCAACCGCGAGCTGCACGAGGTCTACGACAACGTGAAGGATTACCTGCAGCGCAATGGCGTGGCGGTGGGCGTGGCCGATCTGATGATGACCGTGCCCAACCGCAGCCTGCGCCTGCTGACGCCGGATGAGCTGCGCCAGTACGGCCTGGATGGCACCAACGCGGTGCAGGACGATCTGGAACGGATCAAGCAGATGCGCGCCTGCGGCGATGACTTCGTGCAGCGCAAGGATGCGTTCCTGATCGCCTTCGACCAGCAGTGCAAGCGCGAAGGCGCCGACATGGAATCGATCAACAGCTGCGGCCAGGCCCTGAAGCAGCGCTTCGGCTTCCCGGATGCGGTATGCCCGGAAGAGAGCCCGCTGTCGGAAATCGATGTGGCGACGCTGCCACCGGCGCCGTCCGAGCCGCCGCCGGTGGCCGAACAGGCCCAGGCCGCAACCGGCACGCAGGCCGCGCAGGCCGACGCCGCAGTGGTGGAAGGCAGCGCCCACGCGCGCTGACGAACGGCTCACCGCGCTGGCGTAGACTGCGGTTCTTTCCCGAGAACCGGCGGTGTCCATGAAGCGCGTGCTCCTGCTGCTGTCCCTGCTGCCCCTGACCGTGTTGGCGCAGACGCCTGCGCCGGCCACGCCTGCACCGGCTCCGGCACGCCCGGCCCCTGCCTCGCCAGCGGCCGCGAAGCCCGCTACCGCCGGTACCCCCGCGTTGACCGCCGCGCAGCAGGCGCAGGTGCAGAAACAGGACGCGGAAATGGGCGCCGCCGCAGTGAAGGCAGCGCAGCTGGTCGATGCCAACCGCGCCGGCGAATTGTGGGATGGCGCTTCGGCCGTCGCACGCCGCGCGGTACCGAAGGCCGCCTTCGTCAGCCAGCTGACCACCGAACGCACGCGCCTGGGGGCGTTGGCCGGGCGTGGCCAACCGACCATCACCCGGGTCAAGTACGGCGCCGGTGCCGCGGTGCCGGAAGGGCTGTACATCAACGTCAGCTTCCCGACCCGTTTCGCCAACAGCGCGCAGCCGGTGCGCGAGCTGGTCTCGTTCCGTTTCGACGAGGACCAGGTGTGGCGCCTGGCCGGTTACAGCCTGCGTGCGTCGGCACCCTGAGGAGATGAACGATGGCAACTGAACTGACGATGCTGGCCTGGTCGGTGCTGCTGGGCTTCGTCTACATCTTCGCCACCTCCACCGTGGTCACCCGCGAGCGCGGGATGAAGTGGAATGCCTCGGCACGGGATGGCGACGCAAAGCCGGTCAGCCCGCTGGCCGGTCGCCTGCAGCGTGCCCAGGCCAACTTCCTGGAAACCTTCCCGTTCTTCGCTGCGGCTGCGATCGCGGTGGTGCTGGCCGGGCGCGGCAACTACACCACGGCGCTGGCCGCGCAGGCCTACTTCTGGGCGCGCGTGGTCTACCTGCCACTGTATGCCGCGGGCGTGCCCTACGTGCGCAGCCTGGTGTGGGCGGTGTCGCTGCTGTCGATCCTGGCGCTGGTGTTCGCGTTGTTGTGATCTCGGCCTGATCCAGATCAAGGCCGGTCAGGTGCGCGGCGCTATGCTGGCCCGGACTGAATCAACGGCAGGAGGCGCGCATGCGCAGGATGGACGTGGTGGTGGTCGGCGCCGGACCGGCAGGTCTGTGCTTCGCGCGCGCGCTGGCCGGCAGCGGTCTGCAGGTCGGGCTGGTTGAAGTGCAGCCGCGCCAGGCCCTGGCCGAGGCCGCCTTCGACGGCCGCGAGATCGCGTTGACCCATGCCTCACGACAGAGCATGGAACAGCTGGGGTTGTGGCAGCGCCTGCCGCACGCCGAAGTCGCTGAACTGCGCGATGCCAAGGTGATGAACGGCGGCTCGCCATTCGCGCTGACCTTCGCCAGCAGCCAGGTCGATGGCCAGCCGCTGGGCTGGCTGGTGCCCAACCATCTGATCCGTCGCGCCGCGTGGGATGCCGTACAGGGCCAGGACGGCCTGGAACTGTTCGACGGGCGCAAGGTGCAGGGCGTGCAGGCCGATGCGCAGGGCCACGTGGTCAAACTCGATGACGGCAGCCAACTGCACGCGCGGCTGCTGGTGGCCGCCGACAGCCGCTTCTCCGCCACTCGCCGCATGCTTGGCATCGGTGCGCAGATGCGCGATTTCGGCAAGTCGATGCTGGTGTGCCGCATGCAGGTCGAGCGCGACCATCACCACACCGCGTGGGAGTGGTTCGGCTACGGCCGCACCATGGCGCTGCTGCCGCTCAACGAGGGCCAGGCGTCGGCGGTGATCACGCTGCCACCGCGGCAGATCGAAGAGCTGCTGGCGATGGACGAGGTGGCGTTCGGTGAGGCCATCAGTGCCTGCTTCGAACACCGCCTGGGCCGGATGCAGCCGGTGGCCACGCCGCAGGCGTATCCGCTGGTGGGTGTGTACGCGCACCGTTTTGTCGGCGAGCGTTCGGCGCTGATCGGTGATGCCGCAGTGGGCATGCATCCGGTCACCGCGCATGGCTTCAACCTGGGCCTGGCCAGCGCACAGCGGCTGGCGCAGGGCATCGTCGCGCAGCAGCGCCGTGGTGCCGACATTGCCGCCGCTGGCATGCTGGCCAGCTACCAGCGCGGTCATCGGCTGGCATCGCGTCCGTTGTACGAAGCCACCAATGCGATCGCCAGCCTGTACACCGACGACCGTCGCCCGGCGCGCCTGCTGCGTGCGGCGGGCCTGCGCCTGGCGCAGGGCGTGGCACCGTTCAGGCAGCTGATCGCCTCGCACCTGACCCAGCGCGTGGCCTGAACAGCTTCAGATCAGCCGGCAGCCAGCACCCGGATCTGGCTGTCGGCGAATTCGACCACCTGGCCTGCGCGGATCTTGCAGGCCTTGCGCAGTTCGACTTCGCCGTCGACCCGTACCTGGCCCTCGCTGATGACCATCTTGGCCTCGCCGCCACTGGTGACCAGGTCGGCCAGCTTGAGCAGCTGCTTGAGTTCGACGTAGTCACCGTCGAGGTCGAATTCGAGAATCTGCATGGAGCGGGGTTCCTGGGAAGAGGGCGCAGGCCAGCGGCCGGGCCGGAAAGAGGGCGCGTATTGTGCGCCAGCACGGGGCAGGACGGCACGCGCACGCAAAGCTGTATGCGTTGTTCAGGATCAATGCGGTATCATTCCGCTCTGAGCGAGTGAAATCTCCTCCGACCGAGCAGCGCCAGGGCACGCGATAAGAAGGGCGCCCAAAGCGCGGACCATCCCTTTTTTATCGCACTGCCAGGAAGACGGCAGTGCCTTCGGAGTTCCCCATGTCCCAAGATTCCCAAGCGCCGCTGCAGTTTGCGCAGCTCGGCCTGTCCGAGTCCGTGATGCAGGCGGTCACCGCCATCGGCTACGAAACCCCGTCGCCGATCCAGGCCGCCACCATCCCGGCGATGCTGGAAGGCCGCGACGTGCTGGGCCAGGCCCAGACCGGTACCGGCAAGACCGCTGCCTTTGCACTGCCGGTACTGTCCAACATCGACCTGCAGCAGATCAAGCCCCAGGCCCTGATCCTGGCGCCGACCCGCGAACTGGCCATCCAGGTCGCCGAGGCGTTCCAGTCCTATTCGTCGAAGATCCCGGGCTTCCGCGTGCTGCCGGTGTACGGCGGCCAGCCGTACGGCCAGCAGCTGTCGGCGCTGCGTCGTGGCGTGCATATCGTGGTCGGTACCCCCGGCCGCGTGATCGACCACCTGGACCGCAGCACCCTGGACCTGTCCGAGCTGAAGACCCTGGTGCTGGACGAAGCCGATGAAATGCTGCGCATGGGCTTCATCGACGACGTCGAAGCCGTGCTGAAGAAGCTGCCGGAGCAGCGCCAGGTGGCCCTGTTCTCGGCCACCATGCCGCCGCAGATCCGCCGCATCGCGCAGACCTACCTGCAGGACCCGGTGGAAGTGACCATCGCGGCCAAGACCACCACCTCGGCCAACATCCGCCAGCGCTACTGGTGGGTGAGCGGCATGCACAAGCTGGACGCGCTGACCCGCATCCTGGAAGTCGAGCCGTTCGACGCGATGATCATCTTCGCGCGTACCAAGGCCGGCACCGAAGAACTGGCCAGCAAGCTGCAGGCCCGTGGCCTGGCCGCTGCCGCCATCAACGGTGACATGCAGCAGGCCCAGCGTGAGCGCACCATCGCCATGCTGAAGGAAGGCAAGCTGGACATCCTGGTCGCCACCGACGTGGCCGCCCGCGGCCTGGACGTGGAGCGCATCAGCCACGTGCTGAACTACGACATCCCGTACGACACCGAAAGCTATGTGCACCGCATCGGCCGTACCGGCCGTGCCGGCCGCAGCGGCGAGGCGATCCTGTTCGCCACCCCGCGCGAGAAGGGCATGCTGCGCCAGATCGAGCGCGCCACCCGCCAGCCGATCGAAGAGATGCAGCTGCCGAGCGTGGAAGCGGTCAACGACACCCGCATCAACAAGTTCACCTCGCGCATCAGCGAAACCCTCGGCGCCGGTGGCCTGGACTTCTACCGCCAGCTGCTGGAGCGTTTCGAGAACGAGCAGAACGTGCCGGCCATCGAAGTGGCTGCCGCGCTGGCCAAGATGCTGCAGGGTGACACCCCGTTCCTGCTGCAGCCGCCGGTGCGTGCCCCGCGTGAAGAGCGCGCACCGCGTGAACGCTTCGACCGTGGCGACCGCCCGGAACGTGGCGATCGCTTCGACCGCAACGAGCGTGGTCCGCGCTTCGAGCGCGGCCCGCGCCGCGACGACGCCGAAGGTGGTTTCGAGCAGCGTCCGCGCCGCGAGGTTCCGCCGCGTGGTGCGCCGGAGCAGGGCATGGAGACCTACCGCATTTCGGTGGGCCACCAGCACGGCGTGAAGCCGGCCAACATCGTCGGCGCCATCGCCAACGAAGCCGGCCTGGAAAGCCGCTTCATCGGCCGCATCGACATCCACGATGACTTCTCGCTGCTGGACCTGCCGGCACAGATGCCGCCGGACGTGCTGTCGCACCTGCAGAAGGTCTGGGTGTCGGGCCAGCAGCTGCAGATGCGTGCGCTGGCTCCGGGTGAAGACACCAACCCGGCCCCGCGTCCGTTCAAGCCGCGCTTCGACAAGCGTGGTCCGGGCGGCCCGGGTGGCCCGCGTCGCGGTGGCCCGGGCGGTCCGGGTGGCCACGGTGGCGAGCGCGGCGGTGACCGCGACAGCCGCCCGCCGCGTCGTGACGGCTTCAAGCCGCGCGGCCCGCGCAGCTACTGAGCGGCAACGTAGCCATGACAACGCCAGCCTTCGGGCTGGCGTTGTCCGTTCCGGGGCCGGAAAAGGGGACGGAGGGGATTAAGTCGTATATGGCAGGCCACGCGCTTATGCCGAAAACGACTTAATCCCCTCCGTCCCCTTTTTCGCATGGTCAACACATTGCCGGTCCTAGGCTGAGCCGGTTCCAAGGGAGGTTGTCACCGCAGCACATTCGGGGGGATCCGGGATGGGTAGGAGTGGCACGGACCAACAGAGCCGGCGGGTACCGATGACCCGCGGCCTGGGACTGCGATTTGCGTTGTTGACGGGCATGGCGATTGGATTGGTCGCACTGTCCGCATTGATCCAGGAACTGCAGGCGGCCTCCACCGCCTGGATCGCCGGCCAGGGCTACTGGTCGCGTGGTCAGCAGGATGCGACCGCCGCACTCAGCCGCTATCTGGCGCGGGGGGATGCCCAGGACCTGGACGACGCACGCCAGGCCCTGCAGGTGCCATTGGGCGATCTGCAGGCGCGGTTGGCGCTGGAACAGGCCGAGCCGGACGAAGCCAAGGCCAGGCAGGGCTTCCTGCAGGGCGGCAACGCGCGCGCCGATATCCCGCGCCTGGTGTTCTCGTTCCGCTATGCGCGCGATATCGGTGCCTTCCGCGAAGCAACCGCGCTGTGGCGGAAGACCGACGGCGACCTGATGGCGGTGCAGCGCCTGATCGATGAGTTGCAGCTGCGGCACGACAGTGGCCCGGTGCCGACCGCCGCGCGTGACCGCTACCTGCAGCAACTGGGTGACCTTGATCGGCGGATGCAGGTGCAGAGCCAGGCGTTCTCGCAGGCGCTGCTGCGGATGGCGACGCTGGTGAGGCTGGCCACGTTGATGGTTGCGGGCCTGTCGGTGCTGGCGATCAGCCTGATGGCGGTCGCGCTGGCGCGTCGCGTCGGCAAGGACCTGACCGAACACGAGAGCCGTTTCCGCGCTGCGTTCTACCAGGCCAACGTCGGCATGCTCAAGCTCGATACCGAAGGCAAGGTGGTCGAGGCCAACCAGGCGATGGCCGATATCCTCGATCACCGTCGTGACATGCTGCTGCAGCTGTAACTGGGCGACCTGCTGATGGACGGTGAACTGGTCATCGATGGGGTGGGGCGCATCGATTGGGACCGCCAGCTGCGGCCGAGCGAACTGCGCTTCCGCCGTCGCGATGGCAGCCTGGTCTGGGGCCGCTGGAGCGGCACCGGCGTGCGCAGCACCGGCGGTGGCCTGTCGGTGTTCGCGATCATCGAGGACGTCAGCCAGAACCATGCACTGGCGCGCGAGATCGAACACCACGCCAGCCATGATCCGCTGACCGGCCTGATCAACCGCCGCGAGATCGAGCGGCTGCTGGAGCGCGCGCTGCTGCAGGTGCGCAGCGAGGGCGGCACGCACGCGCTGTGCTACATCAACCTGGACCATTTCAAGCTGGTCAACGACAGCTTCGGCCACGCCGCCGGCGACCAGATGCTGCGCAGCTTCGCCGACTATCTGGTGGCGGCGGTGCGCGATGGCGACTGGGTGGGACGGCTGGGCGCGGACGAGTTCGCGGTGTTCCTTGCCCATGCCGGGCAGGACGAGGCCAAGCGCGTGCTGCAGCGGGTGATCCGCAACCTGGGCCAGGCGACGTTCCCGGTCAGCGAGGGCAGCCCGCAGCTGAGCTGCAGCATCGGCGTGGTCGAGGACAGCGCCGAGGCACCGGATGTGAACTGGCTGATGAGCGCCGCTGACAGCGCGTGCTATGCGGCCAAGCAGGCCGGCCGCAACCGCGTGCACTGCTTCAACGAGAACCGCATGGCGCTGGAGGAACGGCGCCTGGAAGCCGAACGCCTGCAGGGCGTCAGCCTGGCCATGGCCGAGAACCGCATGGTGCTGTATGCGCAGCGCATCGCCCGCGTCGGCGATCCCGCGTACCTGCACTATGAGGTGCTGGTGCGCATGCGTGGCAGCGATGGCAGCCTGCACCTGCCGGGCCAGTTCATGCCGGCGGTGGAGCGCTATGGCATGGCCGTGGCGCTGGACCGGCACGTGCTCGGCCTGCTGTTCCGGCATCTGCAGGTGTGCCCGGCACACGTCCGGCAGCTGGGCCTGTGCAACGTCAACGTCTCGGCGCAGTCGATCGCCGAGCCGGGCTTCCTCGCCTTCGTCTGCGACCTGCTGGAGCGCAACCGCGCAGTGGCCTCCAAGCTGTGCTTCGAAATCACCGAGACCGCTGCGATCAGCAACCTCAGCCAGGCGCGTGCCTTCATCGATGCGGTGAAGGCGCGTGGCTGCCGGATGGCGTTGGACGATTTCGGCTCCGGGCTGTCCTCGTTCGGCTACCTGCGCCAGCTGCCGGCCGACATCCTGAAGATCGACGGGGCCTTCGTGCGTGACATGGATACCGATCCGGTCAGCCACGCCACCGTGCGCGCGATCACTGAACTGGGGCGCGAGCTGCAGATGGAGGTGGTGGCCGAATGGGTGGAGACCGCCGACGTCGCCGCCGCGCTGACCCGGCTCGGGGTGCAGGGCCTGCAGGGCTACGCGGTCGAGCGGCCGCAACCGCTGGAGCGGATGACCCTGGCCGATCTGCGGCCGGTGCGCCTGGTGGCGGTGAAAGGTCCGCCCGCCGCTGGCTGAATGCCCGTCGGCGACTTTGGTCTACACGTGCGCTGCCGCCGCGGCTGCGATAATGCCGGCAGGGGCGACGCGCAGTGGGCGCGGGCGTAAGCAGGAACAGGGCGTGGCGTGGGCGGCAGGCAGTGGCAGTACGGAACAGGGGTGGTGCTGGTCGTGCTGCTGGTGTGGTTGGCAACGCCGTGGCCGCTTTCGGCGGCCGTAGCCGAAGCCGGGCGTGATTACCTGCTGGTCGGTGCGGCCACCAATGAACCCACCCCGCATCGCGCATGCACGCCGGAGATGCTGGCGGGGCCACGGCAACAGGTACAGGTGTCGGCGCCAGCGGGCGGCTGGTCGGGCCAGCCGCAGGCCCTGGACGTGTTCAATGTGTTTGCCGGCGAAGTGCGCGTGCAGCACGGTGATCGCGAAATCTGCGGCAACATGCACGATGCCCGTACCCGTGATTCCCGGTTCCGCGCAGGCATCGGCCTGGTCGCGGTGCCGCCGGCGGGCAGCCATGAACCGTTCCTGGTGTCATGGCAGACGCCGCTGAAGGCGCGCTGGGTACCGACCCTGCGGCTGGGGGCGCCCAGTCCCGTGCAGCAGAACGATACCGCCCGTCTGCTGGTGCGCGCGGCCTGCATCGCCGTGGCGATCGCGCTGGCGTTGTCGGCCCTGATGGCCTTCCTCACCACCCGCGACCGCAGCTTCCTGGTCTACATCGCCGGTACCGCCGTGCTGGTGCTGTGGCAGGCCATCCTCGGTGGCCTCAGCGGCTACCCGGAGCCGTGGCTGCCGGTGGGCGAGCGCGGTGCCTGGTGGCTGCTGTCGTTGACCGCGGCGTCGCAGGCATTGGTGCTGCCGGCACTGTGGCGTCTGAACGGTGGCGACCGCCTGCTGCCGCGATCGCGCCCGGTGCAGCTGCTGGCGCTGTGGGGATTGCTGGCGCTGGCCGCATGGGTGCCCTGGCTGCAGTGGAACAGCCTGGCCTGGGTGGCGCAGGGCCTGCAGGTCTCCTACCTGCTGGGCTGTGGCCTGGCATTGATGGTCGGGGTATGGGCACGGCTGCGCGGTGACCGCTGGGCGCAGGCGGGGCTGGCAGCGCTGGCACCGATGCTGGTGTTGATCCTGGCCGATGCCTGCCGCGCTACGTGGTTGCTGGAGTACCGCGTGGAGGCACTGCAGCTGTCGGTGACCTGGCTGCTGATGATGGCCGCCTATGCGCTGAACCAGCGGCTGGGCCGCCTGCGACAGCAGCGCGATGAACTGCGCCAGCTGGCCGAGACCGATGGCCTGACCGGCCTGCCCAACCGCCGTGCCGGGCTGCAGCAGCTGGCCCGGCATCTGGAACGGGTCGATCGCGAGCGCGGTCCGCTGGTGATCGGCTTCCTCGACATCGACCTGTTCAAGGACATCAATGACCGCCATGGCCACGCCGTGGGCGACCAGGTGCTGGTGGCGGTGGCACGTGCATTGCGCGCTGCGGTCCGCAGCCAGGACCAGGTGGTGCGGATGGGCGGCGAGGAGTTCCTGCTGCTGATGCCGGGCATGCCGCGCGAGGCGGCGTCGGCACGCCTGGATCGCCTGCGCCAGCACATCACCGAAGCAGGCCGGGTGCTGCAGGTACCCGGCCTGGAAGTGACCGCCAGCATCGGCCTGGCGCAGTGGCGGCCGGGCGAGGACGACCTGGCTGCGCTGTTGCGCCGGGCCGACCACGCCATGTACGTGGCCAAGCGTGCCGGCCGCAACCGGGTATTCGACGGCGAAGAGCTCGATCCCCCCGGCCTGGCATGAAGCGCTGCGGGCGGCGATGCCGGATAATAGGGCGATGACCACCCGACTCAACAAACATATCGCCGACACCGGCTTCTGCTCCCGCCGCGAGGCCGATCGCCTGATCGCCGCCCGCCGGGTCACCGTCAACGGCCATCCGGCCGGCACCGGCGCGGTGGTGGGCGAGGAAGACCAGGTGCTGGTCGACGGCCAGCCGCTGCGCGCGCGCGTGGCCCGCAAGCCCGGCGCCCGCCGCCACGTCTACATCGCGCTGAACAAGCCGGTCGGCGTCACCTGCACGACCGAGACGTCGGTCAAGGGCAACATCGTCGACTTCGTCGGCCATGAACAGCGCATCTTCCCGATCGGGCGCCTGGACAAGGAATCCGAAGGCCTGATCCTGATGACCAGCAACGGCGACATCGTCAACCAGATCCTGCGTGCCGAGAACGGCCACCAGAAGGAGTACCTGGTAGCGGTGAACAAGCCGGTCACCGACGAGTTCCTGCGTGGCATGGCCCGTGGCGTCCGCATCCACGACCAGATGACGCTGCCGTGCAAGACCTCGCGCATCGCCAAGTTCGGTTTCCGCATCACCCTGCAGCAGGGCCTGAACCGGCAGATCCGCCTGATGGCGGCCGAGTTCGGCTATCGGGTGACCCAGCTGCGCCGCGTGCGCATCGACAACATCAAGATCGGCGCGTTGAAGCCGGGCCAGTGGCGCAACCTGACCGAGCAGGAGCTGCAGGGCCTGCTGCCGAAGCAGCTGGACTGGTAAGTGCCGGCCGCTGGCCGGCTGCAATGGGCGTGCGATGGACCCGGGATGCCGGCCAGCGGCCGGCACTGCCCGTTGTGCGGATTGCGCGCCGGCATCGGCTAGACTTCGCGGTGACCTGCCGGAACGTGACGCTGCATGATCAAGCCCGACAAGCCTGCCAATGAAGCCCTTCGGCTTGAGGCGCTGTACCGCTACCGGATCCTCGATTCGGAGCGTGAAAAATCCTTCGACGACCTGGTGGTGATCGCCAAGGCGGTCTGCGGCACCTCGATGGCGGCGGTGACCCTGATCGATGTCGAGCGGCAATGGTTCAAGTCGATCCAGGGCATCGATGCGGCAGAAAACCTGCGCAGCGAATCGATGTGCGGCCACGCGATCCTGCAACCGCAGCAGGTCATGGTGGTCGAGGATGCGCTGCAGGACATCCGCTTCCACGACAACCCGGTGGTGGTGGGCGACCCGCACATCCGCTTCTATGCGGGCGCGCCACTGATCAGTTCAGATGGCCTGCCGCTGGGCACGCTGTGCGTATTCGATGCGCAGCCACAGCACCTGGCCAGCGACAAGGCCGAAGCGCTGGCGGCGCTGTCGCGGCAGGTGATGCTGGTGATGGAACTGCGCCGTTTCGCGCTCGACATCCAGAAGCACATGCTGGAGCGCGATGACTACGAGCGCCTGCTGTCGGAGTACCAGGACGTGCTGCTGGCGCAGAATGCGGACCTGGCCGAGCAGAGCCGCACCGATGCGTTGACCGGCCTGCCGAACCGCCGTGCGATGGCGGCGGCGCTGGAAGAGGCGGTGGCGGTGAACGGAGACCAGCCCGGTGTGGCCTGCGTCGCACTGCTGGACATCGACCATTTCAAGCACATCAACGATTTCCAGGGCCACGCCACCGGCGACCGCGTGCTGGCCGAACTGGGCGTGCTGCTGCGTTCCCATTTCGCCGGTCGCGGCATGGCCGCGCGCTATGGTGGCGAGGAATTCGTGGCGGTGATGCCGGCTACCGACCTGCACACCGCCGAACTGCAGTGCGAGTTCCTGCGCCTGGCGGTGGCTGACCTGCCGCTGGGATTCCCGGTCACGATCAGTATTGGTGTGGCCCAGCATCAGCCTGGTGAAAGCGTGGATGACACGCTGGCACGTGCCGACAAGGCGCTGTACCGGGCCAAGGGCAATGGCCGCAACCGGGTGGAACGGGCGGGCTGAAGCACCCCCAGGTAGATCCACGCCATGCGTGGATGCTTTTTCCGATTCACATTGCGTCGCAGTTCCTGCGATCAGAACCGGGCAGCATGACCTCTCTGTTTCCCCGGACACCGACCATGCTGCAGACCCTGGCCATCACCCACTATCGCTCGCTGCACGGGCTGGTACTGCCGCTGCAGCAGTTGAATGTGGTGACCGGTGACAACGGCAGTGGCAAGTCCAGCCTGTACCGCGCGCTGCGCCTGCTGGCGGAGACCGCGCAGGGCGGCGTCGCGGCGGTGCTGGCCCGCGAAGGCGGGCTGGGTTCGGCGCTGTGGGCGGGCCCGGAAAAAATGGACCGTCGGGTTGCTGTCGGCGAGATCCCCCTGCAGGGCGGCCCACGCCAGGAATCGGTGGGATTGAAGCTGGGCTTCACCACTGACGAATTCGGCTACGCCATCGATCTGGGCTACCCGCCGCCCAGCCGATCGGCCTTCGCATTGGACCCGCAGATCAAGGCCGAAGCGATCTGGGCGGGCCCGTTCCTGCGCAGCGCCAACCTGCTGGTCGACCGCCGTGGGGCGATGGTGCGGCAACGCCATGCGCGCGGCTGGGATCTCGTGGATGACCGGTTGTCGCTGTTCGACAGCCTGTTCACCCAGGTCGGTGATCCGCAGCGCATGCCGGAAACCATTGGCCTGCGCGAGTACATCCGCCGTTGGCGCTTCTACGATCATTTCCGCAGCGATGCCGATGCACCGGCGCGGCAGCCGGCGATGGCCACGCGCACGCCGGTACTGCATCACGACGGCCGGGATCTGGCCGCGGCCTGGGTCACCATCCTCGAGATCGGTGACCCGGTTGCGTTGGCACGCAGCGTCGACGATGCGTTCCCGGGCGCCTCGGTCGGCTTCGAGGAACTGGATGGCCGGTTGGCGCTGCGTTTCCACCAGCCCGGGCTGCTGCGGCCGTTGTCGATGGCCGAACTGTCCGACGGCACGCTGCGCTTCCTGCTGCTTGCTGCCGCGCTGCACACGCCGCGTCCGCCGCCGCTGCTGGTGCTCAACGAGCCGGAGACCAGCCTGCACCCGGACCTGTTGCCGGCGCTGGCACGGCTGATCATCGCGGCCAGTGCGCGCAGCCAGGTCTGGGTGGTGTCACATGCCAGCCGCCTGATCGCAGCACTGGAGCAGGCGCCCGGCTGTCATTCGCTGCACCTGCACAAGGAACACGGCCGCACGTTGCTGAGCGGGCAGGGCCTGCTGGATGCCCCGGCATGGCACTGGCCGCAGCGTTGATACGGCCATCCACGCCCGGTAGATCCACGCCATGCGTGGATGCACTCAATCGGCGATGTTGCGCGCCTCGGCCGTACCGAGGATCTCCGGGTGCTGCACCGGCTTGCGGCGGTTCAGCAGCGGATGCAGGAATACGGCGCCGACGATGATCGCCACGCCCAGGTAGAACCACGGGGTGACTTCGTGCTGCTCGCGCAGCAGCACCACCGCCAGCACCACCGCATAGACCGGCTCCAGGTTGGTCACCAGTTGCACCGTGTAGGCGCTCAGGTGGCGCAGTGCGACCAGAGCCAGGGCGAACGGCAGCAGCGTGCAGAACCCGGCCAGCACCAGCAGCAGGATGCCGTCGTGCAGATTCGGGACCACCCACAGTGGGCTGGCCAGCGCTGGCAGCAGGTAGGGCATCAGCGGCGCCAGCAGCGTCAGGGTGAGGGTGCCGGCACCCAGCTCCAGCGCGGTGACCGTGAGCGGATCGGCGTGGCTGACCATGCGCTTGTTGAGTGAGCCGAACACCGCCACCAGCAGTGCCGAGATCGCGCCGATCAACACGCCCAGGCGCATGCCATCGGGCACGCCACCGACCACCAGTGCCACGCCCGGCAGCACGGCCAGGCCGAAGGCGAGTTCACGCAGCTGGAACGGCCGCTTGGCCACCCAGGGCTCGATGATCGAGGTGAACACCGGCGCCAGCGCGATGCAGGTGGCGGCCACCGAGGCATTGGCCAGCTTCACGGCGCCGTAGAACGTCAGCCAGTGCAGGGCGACCAGGGCGCCGATGCCGGCATAACCGGCCACCAGCCGCAGCGGCAGCGTACGCAGTCCGCGCCAGACCCGCGGCAGCAGGGCCAGCATCGCCGTTACCAGCAGCATGCGCCACCACACCAGCGGCAGCGCGGGCAGCGTGATCAGCTTGCCGAGGATGGCGGTGACGCCCCACAGCAGGACACAGAAATGGATCTGCCACAGCGCTTTGCGGGTGTCGGGTGTGCTCATCCGCCTATTGTGAGGCAAGGCGATGACCGCAGCGCTATCCGCGTGAGGAATTGCGGGGGGCGTCCACCCGCCGCTGCAGGGCCATCGCCGCCGCCGGGTTGCGTGCCTTGCCTGCGCCGATGCACAGCAGGTAGACCTCGCGCGGGGTTCCCGGGGCCGGCCCGGCCAGGCAGGGCAGGTCATCCACCGGCTCGCCGCGGGACCAGCGCAGGGCACGTTCGGCCCAGCGCTGCTGCAGCGGCGCCGGCAGGCCTTCGTTCAAGCGGGCCTGGCTGCGCTTGATCCGCGCGTAGACGAAGCCGGCACTGACATCACCGTGCAGGGGCGTCTCGTCGCTGTCCTCGATCACCAGCGCCACGCCGTGGCGGCGCGCGGCAGCGACCAGCGCCGGGCCATGTGCCCCGGCGTTGCGCACCTCCAGCGCGTGTTGCAGCGGCACCCCCTCAAGCTGCTTCGGCAGCTGCGCCATCAGCGCGTCCAATGCATCGGCGTCGGCCGGATGGCGCGGATCGAACTGCCACAACAACGGGCCGAGCCGGTCACCGAGCGCCAACGCCGCTTCGAGGAACGGTGCGGCGGCCTCCACGGTGCTGGACAGGTCACGGCGCTGCACCAGGTAGCGCGGCGCCTTCATCGAGAAGCGGAAACCGTCGGGAGTCTGTGCGGCCCATTGTGCGCACTGGGCCGCAGTGGGCGTGCGGTAGAACGTGCCATTGATCTCGATGCAGCGCAGGGCGCGGCTGGCATGGGCCAGTTCCTCGCGCTGCGGCAGGTCTGCTGGATAGAACACACCGCCGCGCCATTCGGGAAACACCCAGCCGCCGATGCCGCAGCGGATGGCCGCCTGGCCGGCAGCTGTGGTCATTGGCCGTGGTCCGCGCGCCACGGATCGTAGCTGCCGAACCACCACAGGTAGCCTTCCGGGTCGGCGCAGGCGTAGCCACGGCCGCCGTAGTCCTGGTCGGCGATGTCGATGACGATGCGCGCGCCGGCGGCCTTGGCCCGGGCATAGTGCGCATCGGCATCGGTGACGATCACGCAGGCGCTCTGGGTCTGGCGTCCGCCGACCTCGTCAGGCATCACGGCATGCTGGTTCCACTCGCTTTCCTTGTTGACCGAACCGAGCATGATCATGCCGTGGCCGAAGGTGAGCTGCGCATGGAAGACCGTATCGCCATCGGCGTAGACGGCCTGGGCATGGAAGCCGAAGGCGCGCTGCAGCCAGCCGATGGCGGCCTGCGCGTCGCGGTAGCGCAGGCACGGAATGATGGTGGAGCCGCTGCTGGGTTGGCCGTTCTCGCCCATGACACCCCTCCTATGGCACAGGGCAGCGTGCGCCGCGGACCGTTACCATCCCGCGAAACCCCGGTGACGGCCTGCACACGGCCGCTACCCCTGTTCGGAGATCGTGCTGGATGAAAACCTGGATCGGAGGTGCCGTGCTGCTGGCGTGCACGACCATGGCGAGCGCGGCGACCCCGCCGCCGCTGCAGGACCTGGATGCGACCGTCGAGCGCGTGCGCGCGCAGTTCGACGTGCCCGGCATCGCCGTGGCCGTGGTCAAGGACGGCCAGGTGGTGCTGGAGCGCGGCTGGGGTGTGCGCGAGCAGGGCAAGCCGGAGCCGGTGCAGGCCGACACGCTGTTCGCGATCGCCTCCAATACCAAGGCGTTCACCGCCACCTCGCTGAACCTGCTGGCCGAGGACGGCAAGCTGAAGATGGACGACAAGGTGATCGACCACCTGCCGTCGTTCCGCATGTCCGATCCGTTCGTGACCGGGCAGATGACCATTCGTGACCTGCTGTCGCATCGCAGCGGCCTGAGCCTGGGCGCCGGTGACCTGCTGTTCTGGCCGACCACCTCCTACAGCAACGCCGAAGTGGTACAGCGGCTGGGCAAAGTGCCGTTGAAAGGCGGCTTCCGCGAGAGCTACGCCTACGACAACATCCTGTACGCGGTCGCCCAGCAGGTGATCGAGCACGTCTCCGGCATGAGCTACCAGCAGTTCCTGCAGACCCGCATCTTCGACAAGGTGGGCATGGCCGGTACGCGCTACAACGCCGACCACCTGAAGCCGGGCGACAAGGCGGCGGTCGGCCACGCCAAGTACGATTTCAAGGACCTGCGCACCGTCGCGCCGTTGACCTGGTCGAACAATGCCGGCGCTGGTGGCATCTATTCCAGTGCGCACGACATGGCACGCTGGATGCAGGTGCAGCTGGCCGAGGGCAAGCTGGCCGACGGCACCGCGCTGTTCAGCGAAAAGAGCCAGCAGCAGATGTGGCGGATGATCACCCCGCAGTCGATCCCGGCGCCGAGCGTGCCGGAGCTGGCACCGGCGCGGGCCAACTTTGCCGGCTACGGCGAAGGCTGGAGCCTGAGCGATTACCGCGGGCAGAAGCTGGTCTGGCACACCGGGGGCTGGCCGGGCATGGTTTCGCGGCTGACCCTGGTGCCGGGCGAGAAGCTGGGGGTGGTGGTGCTGACCAACCAGGAAGTGGGTGCGGCGTTCAACGCGATCACCCTGAGCGTGCTTGATGCCTATCTGGGCGGCGAGAAGCACGACTGGGTAGACGCCTATACCAAGGCCGTGGCCAAGGGCCAGGACAAGGCCGACGAGGCCTGGGCCAAGCACCAGGGCGCGCGCGACAAGGGCAGCAAGCCGTCGCTGCCGCTGGCCGGCTACACCGGCACGTTCCGCGACCGCTGGTATGGCGACATGCAGATTACTGCCGAGGGCAGGGGGCTGCGCCTGCGCTTCATGAAGACCGCGCAGCTGAGCGGCCGGCTGGAGCACTGGCAGCACGACACCTTCATCGTGCGCTGGGACGACCGTTCGCTCAACGCCGACGCGTTCGTGAACTTCAGCCTGGACCCGGACGGCAAGGTGAGCGAGGTGCGCATGCAGTCGATCTCCGACCTGACCGATTTCAGCTTCGATTTCCAGGACCTGCTGTTCACCCCGGTGAAATGACGCCGCCGGGCGTGGCCCGGCGCTGACGTTTGACGAATCCGATGGGTAGTGCCGGCCGCTGGCCGGCAACCTCATGATCCCCGGATGCGTCGCAAGGGTGCCGGCCAGCGGCCGGCACTACCGGAGCCGGGGCGATCATCGGCTGGCGTACACATCCGGCGTGGGATACTTCGCCGCTTGCAAGAGGCGAGGGAGTGCGATGTTCCGTTGGTTTGAATCCCTGATCCCGGTGTTCCCGCCCGTGGATGGGCGCATGCCACCGCGCAAGGTGCTGCCGTTCTACCTGCACTACCTGCGCCCGGTGTGGCCGGTGCTGCTGGCGACCCTGATCGCCGGACTGCTGCTGGCGCTGGTGGAAGTGGCGATGTTCGATTACCTGGGTCGCATCGTCGACATGGTCGCCGAGCAACCGGGGGCCGATTTCTTCAAGCGCCACGCCAATGAACTGGGCTGGATGCTGTTCATCACGGTCATCGCGCGGCCGATCCTGGTCGGCCTGCACAACCTGCTGGTCAACCAGGCCATCGTGCCCGGCCTGAGCAACCGCTCGCGCTGGCTGATGCACAACTACGTGGTGCGGCAGAGCCTGAGCTTCTTCCAGAACGATTTCGCCGGCAGCGTCGCCAACCGGGTGATGCAGACCGGCACCTCGCTGCGCGAATCGGCGGTGCAGATGGTCGATTCGCTCTGGTACATCGTGGTCTACACCGGCACCGCGCTGTACCTGTTCGCGCAGGCCGACTGGCGGCTGATGGTGCCGCTGATCCTGTGGCTGCTGGCCTATGCGGTGATCATGGTCTACTTCGTGCCGCGCGCGAAGGAACGGGCCTGGATCGCGTCCGAGGCACGTTCCAAGGCGATGGGGCGCATCGTCGATGGCTACACCAACATTCCCACGCTGAAGCTGTTCGCCCATGGCGGACGCGAGCAGGCCTACGTCGCCGAATCGATCCAGGAACTGGCGGTCAAGCACCGCGCGCAGACCCGGGTGACCACCGGCATGGACCTGACCATCGCCATCGTCAACGGCTTCCTGATCGCCGGTACCTGCGGGCTGGCGCTGTGGCTGTGGAACGGCGGGCACATCACCGTCGGCGCGATCACCCTGGCCACCGGCCTGGTGATCCGCATCCACAACATGTCCGGCTGGATCATGTGGACCATCAACGGCATCTTCGAGGACATCGGCACGGTGCAGGATGGCATCACCACGATCGCCCAGCCGCTGACCGTGCAGGACCGCGAGGATGCGGTGCCATTGCAGGTGACCCGTGGTGGCGTGCATTTCCAGGACATCCACTTCCACTATGGCAAGAAGGGCGGCGTGATCGCCGGCCTCGACCTGGTGGTGAAGCCCGGCGAGAAGATCGGCCTGGTGGGTCCTTCCGGTGCCGGCAAGTCGACCCTGGTCAACGTGCTGCTGCGCCTGTACGACCTGGAAAGCGGCCGCATCCTGATCGACGGCCAGGACATTGCGTACGTCACCCAGGAAAGCCTGCGCCAGCAGATCGGCGTGGTCACCCAGGACACCTCGCTGCTGCATCGCTCGATCCGCGACAACCTGCTGTACGGCCGTCCCGACGCGACCGATGAGCAGTTGCGCGCAGCCGTGGCCAAGGCGCGTGCCGAAGCCTTCATCGATACGCTGGTGGACGGGCAGGGGCGTCGTGGCTACGACGCGCATGTCGGCGAGCGCGGCGTGAAGCTGTCCGGCGGCCAGCGCCAGCGCATCGCCATTGCCCGCGTGCTGCTGAAGGACGCACCGATCCTGGTGCTGGATGAGGCGACCTCGGCGCTGGATTCGGAAGTGGAAGCGGCGATCCAGGACAGCCTGGACGAGCTGATGGGCGGCAAGACGGTGATCGCGATCGCGCACCGGTTGTCGACCATCGCGCGCATGGACCGGCTGGTGGTGATGGACCAGGGCCGCATCGTCGAGACCGGCACCCACGCCGAGCTGATTGCAGCCGGTGGCCTGTACGCGCGGTTGTGGGCGCGGCAGACCGGTGGTTTCGTGGCCGCCGATCAATGATTGCGCTGCTGTTGGCACTCAGCCTGGCGACCACGGCCGCAACTGCGGCGCCGGCCCCCATGCAAGGCGACCAGCTCGAGCAGGTGGTCCTGCTCAGCCGCCACAACCTGCGCGCGCCGGTGGTGGCATCGGGCGCGCTGGCCAATGCCACGCCAGAGCGCTGGCCAGGCTGGGACGTTGCCTCGGGCGCGCTGACCACCAAGGGCGGCGTGCTGGAGGTCTACATGGGCCGCTACATCGGCCAGTGGCTGCGCCAGGCACAGCTGCTGCCGCCGTCGGATTGCCCGCAGCCGGATGACTTCCACGCCCATGCCAACAGCCTGCAGCGCACCCAGGCCACCGCGCAGTTCTTCGTTGCCGGTGCCTTCCCGGGCTGTCATTTTGCGTTCGAGCAGCGCATGCCGCTGGGCACGATGGACCCGCTGTTCAATCCGGTGATCCACCGCGATGACGCGGCGTTCCGCGCACGTGCGGTGTCGGCGATGCAGCAGGCGCTGGCCGCATCCGATCTGGCTCCGGCGCTGTCCGTGGTGGAGGCGATCACCCGCTATCCGCAGTCGGCGGCATGCAAGGGGCGCAGCGACTGCCATCTGATGCTGGCCGACACGACCTTCAATGCGGAACCGGGCAAGGAGCCACGCGCGTCCGGTTCGTTGGCCCTGGCCAGTGGACTGGTCGATGCCCTGTTGATGGAGCACTACCAGGGAAGCGGTACTTCGCGCGAAGGTTGGGGCCGCTTGAACACGGAAGGCCAATGGCAGGCGTTGGCGCAGATCCGCAACCGCTACCAGGACATCCTGTTCGGAACGCCCGAGGTGGCGCGGGATGTGGCCGGACCGTTGCTGGCACGCGTGGAGGCGTTGTTGGAAGATCCCGCATCGCCGAAAGTGAGCCTGCTGGTCGGTCACGATTCCAATATCGGTTCGGTGCTGGCGGCGTTGGGCATCAGCGACTACAGCCTGCCGGGCCAGTACGAGAAGACGCCGATCGGCGGCCTGCTGCAGTTCGAGCGCTGGCGTGACCGCCACCGCGGCGAGGAACGGATCCGCCTGGCCTACGTCTACCCGACCACCGCGCAGCTGCGCGATGCGCTGCCGCTGACCAACGCGCAGCCGCCGGGCCGCGTCGCGCTTCGTGTGCCGGGGTGCGCGGCGCAGGGCTGCACCGTCGCCGAGTTCCAACGCCTGCTGCATCCGGCAGCGCGCTGAGGTACGCCGCTAACGCAGCGGCGCGCGCACGATGCCATGCGTGGCCATCAGCGTAAGGTCGCCGCCCAGCCGTGGCGAGTGGAACGGGCCGCGTGCATGCGCGGCGTCGAACAGGCCGCCATCCGGTGATCGCAACCGGTAGAACTCGACCCAGCCGCTGGCCTGCAGGGGCAGCTGTGCAACGCCGGTGTGTTGGTTGAACCACGCAGGGTCCTTGCTGCCTTCGACGACGCGGCGGGCAAGGCGGTCGATGGCGTGATCCCTGCTGGCGTACCAGTCCTGGCCGCGCAGCCGCGCCAGCTCAGCCATCATCACCAGCGGCGCCAATGCGTAGTCGTGGTAGTGCAGGGCACGTTGCCCGCGCGCCATCTCCAGCGGCAGGCTGCCATCGTCCTGGATGTCATCGATGCCCTTCTGGAAGGCGGAGTGGCCTGCCTGCCACAAGGCCTCGTCACTCGTGGCCAGGCCGGTGGCCAGTACGCCCAGGCCGCCCCAGTAGTAGTGGTTGTTGCGGCGCCGTTTCGGGTTGTCCCAATACGCCAGGTTGGCCCGTGCCAGCTTCTGCAGCCAGGGGTCGATGCGCGCGCGCTGCTGCGGGTTGGCCTGGTCATGCACCTTCAGGTAGGCCATCGCTAGCGCATCGAGCATCCACTGCCGCATGTAGAACGACTGATCGTTGTTGACCCGGATCATCTGCCCGAGCATGGCGCCATCGTCGGCCCACGCACCCAGCCAGGCCAGCGTGCATTGCGCCGCCGCCCGGTCACCGGTGCGCAGGTAGTCATCGCTCATGCGCGCCACATCGGCGGCATAGCGGTCCAGCGGCGCGGTGGCGTCCTTGTTCTGCTGGTGCAGTACCGGGTCGATCACCGAGCCGGCCTTGTCGGTGTAGTAGCCCAGGGCGTGGATGTCGGGCTGTCCCGCCGGTGGCGGCGGGCAGGCAGCGCAGGCACCCGCACTGGCCAGCAGCGCGGGCAGCAGGGCGAGGCGAAGCAAGGGGAGCGACATGGAAACCGGCGGAAGGGGGAGCCCGGCGAACGATGCGCCTGGCCATGTTGCCGGCATGTGATGCGGCGATGGCGTGGCGATCCTGCACAAACAGAACGGCCCGGGTTTGCCCGGGCCGCTCTCGTTCAACTCACACCTGCGCGATCACTCGATCGGCTGGTCCAGCATCAGCTGGCGGGCGAAGCGCACCGGCGGTGCGCCGTAGGACAGCACCTGGTCGTGGTACGCCTTCAGGTTGAACTTGTCGCCCAGCTTTTCCTGCACCGCCTTGCGCGTATCGAAGTGTTCCTGAGCACCGACGAAGTAGGTCGGCAGCTGCGCCGAGGTCAGCTGCGCGCGCACCCACTTGCCGGCGGCTTCGCTTTCCTGCTGGAACGCGTCGTGGGTCATCAGGTGCATCGCCTTCTCGCGATCCCAGTTGTCCACGTGCACGCCCTGGTCGAGGATCGCGTTGGAGATCGTGCGCAGGTAGAACTTCAGCTGCACCAGGTGGAACAGCGGGTCGTTGTTGAGGTAACCCTGCTCCTGCATCATGCGCTCGGTATAGACCGCCCAGCCTTCAGCGAACAGGCCCGAACGCAGCACCGCACGCAGGGTCGAGGGGAACTTGGCCGAGTGCCAGCCTTCCAGGTAGTGGCCCGGGGTGCCTTCGTGGATGCTCAGCAGGTGGATCATGCGCGAGTTGTACTCACGCAGGAACGAGTCGACCTGCTTCTCGTTCCAGTCGTCCGGAATCGGCGACACGGCGTAGAAGGTCTTCAGGTTCTTGTCCAGCGGGCCCGGCGAATCGCAGTAGGCCACAGCCACGCCACGCTGGAATTCCGGCATCAGGATGATGTCCACCGGCGCATCGGGCAGGGTCACCAGATCGTGCTCGCGCACGAACGCGGTGGACTGCTCCAGCGCGGCCTTGGCGTCGTCGACTACCTTGTCGCGCGCCGGCTTGTCGGCGTAGGCCAGTTCCAGTGCCGCCTCGATCGCCTTCTGCTGCTGCTCGTCGGTCGGCTGGGCCGGCATTTCCGGCGCACCCGGCTTGTCCTTCAGCACGGTCTGCGCGATGCCGTACATGTCTTCGCGCACGCGCTTGAGTTCGGCGCGTGCACGCTCACCGATCTCCTGGCGCGACAGCGAGGAGCTCAGCGCGAACTTCAGCTTCTGGTCGTACTTTTCCGCACCGATGCGGAAGTCACCCTTGGCGTTCGGCACCAGGGTCTTGTCCAGCCAGGTCTGCTGTTCGTCCACGGCCTTCTTCAGGCCGTCGATGGCGGCCTGCAGGCGCTGCTGGTCGGCCTGCGGCAGTTCACCGATGTGCGGGGTGATGAAGGTATCGACGATGCTGAGGATGCCCTTGTTCTGCTTGGCCACCGTCTCGGCGTGGATCTTCGGCACGCGGGCCGGATCCAGGTTCTCGCGGGCCTGGGCGAAGATCGCCGGCAGCTTTTCCATGCGCGCGGTGGCCGACTTCAGGCGCTCCGGCAGCGGCGCGAACTCGCGGGCCATCAGGCCGTAGATCGCGCTGCCGGCGATGCCGTTGTACAGCTGCGGGTCCCACTTGCCGGACTGCAGCACTTCGGCGTTCCAGATCTCCGACTGCAGCTGGTTGCGCAGGATCGCTGCGTCCACCTGGTTCTCGCGGCCCAGCTTGGCCACCTCGATCTTGTCCAGCTCGCCCAGCAATGCCTTGTAGGCGGCCACGGTCTTCTGCTGGCCGGCGGCACTCAGGTCATCCAGCTCGCTGTCGTAGCGGTGGTCACCGATCTGGGTGGCGCTGACCGGCGAGAGCTGCATCCAGGTGTCCAGGGCGCGCTTGGACAGGTCGGCGAAGGCGGCATCGACCGCCGCGTCACCGGCCTGCTGGCTGGCGGCCGGGGTGGAACCGTTGGTCGGGGCGTCGGCCGGCTGGCAACCGGCCAGGGCGGCGACCAGGGCGAGGGCAAGAAGATGCGGGCGCATCGGCGTTCCTGTACAGGGTCAAACCCCGAGCATAGGCCCCCGGGGCTGCTTTGTCCCCGTGCCATAGGATTACCATGGGCGCAGACAGGGACTCTCCAGCGGAGCGCAGGACATGGAATACCAGGGAAGCTGCCATTGCGGCAGGATCGCATTCACCGTACAGGCCGGGACGCCGATCAGCGACGTCATCGACTGCAACTGCTCGATGTGCCGCCGCCGCGGCAGCCTGCTGTGGTTCGCCCCGCGCGAGGCGTTCCAGCTGACCACCGATCCGGCGGACGTGGCGACCTATCATTTCAACAAGGCGCACATCGATCACCACCACTGCCGCGAGTGCGGCATCGCGCCGTACAGCGAAGCGGTCGACCCGCGCACCGGTACGCCGATGGTGGCGGTGAACGTGCGCTGCGTGCCGCAGGTGGATCTGGCCGGTCTTTCGGTGACCTCCTACAACGGGGCCGCTCTGTGAGGTCGCTGCGCGCGTGGACGCGCGTGATAGCGATGCCGGTACTGCTGCTGGCACTCGTGGCCTGCGCCAGGAACGGCGAGCGCGCGGCAGAGGCCGGCGCGACTGCGGCCGATGCCGCTGTCGCGTCGCCGGAAGGCGCGTTCCTCGCCTACGAACATGACGTGCAGGTGCAGCTGGAGGCGGCGCAGATCGCACCGCGCATCCAGCAAATCGCACAGGCCTGCCAGAGTGCGAAGTTCGGCGACTGTGCGGTGCTGCAGGTTGACCAGCGCAGCGGCGAGCAGCCCAGCGGCGAGGTCAAGGTGCGCATCGCGCCGAAGGGCGCCGAGCCGTTGATCGCGATGGCCGGTGAAGGTGGAAAACTGCAGTCGCGCAACACGCGCGCCGAAGATCTCGCGCAAGCCGTGGCCGATACGGCACTGACCAAGGCGCGGCTGGAGAAGGAACATGCGCGGCTGCTGTCCTACCAGGACCGCAAGGACCTGAAGATCGAAGACCTGATGGCGATCACCACGCGCCTGTCGGAGATCGAAGCGGGCGTCGAGCAGGCCAACAAGGATGCCGCCCAGCAGCGCCGGCGCATCGATACCCAGCTGGTGACGATCCACTTCGACACCACCTCGGGCCAGCGCAGCCGCAGCGAGATCGGTGAGGCGCTGAGCGAATCAGGCAGCATCCTCAGCACCAGTATTGCGTTCCTGATCCGCGCCGCGGCCGCGCTGCTGCCGGTGGCGGTGCTCGCCCTGATCGCGGCCTGGGGAGTGCGGGCGTGGTGGCGTCGCCGCCGCCGCACGCTGCCGCCCAGCCTCTGAGGTGAAGGTTGATGCCGGCAACCCGCTGGCATCAACCCTCGTCGGTTTCGTATTCCACGAACACGTCCAGCTCCAGTGCCAGTTCCTGCACGGCATCGCGCACCTTCTGCGCGGTGCTTTCATTGCCGACTTCCACTTCCAGTTCGTGGATGCCCGGGCCAATGTCATCGGACAGCCCGGCCGAACTGGAATCGTCGTCGTCCATGTGCGGCATCAGGTCGTCGGTTTCCTCGACATGTTCGATGCCATCCAGGCCGAGCAGCAGGTCGCTGATCGCGCGGGCGTCGTCTTCGGTTCCGGTGATGCGCAGTCGCAGCATGGCCATGGCGTCGATACGGTGTGGGGTTGCCTGCAGCCTAGCCAGCGTGAAGCAAAGAACGGGTGAGGGCGCAGTCAGCCGTGCGTGGCCGGGCGCCCGAGCAGGCTTTCCGGCAACGCGGGAATCGGCGTGCGTTCGTCCTGCGCCTGCTCCAGCAACCAGTCGATGAACAGGCGCGCGGCGTGGCTAGGCGGTTGTCCTTCGGCATGCACCACGTGATACGCGTAGCGCGCTTTCAGCGCCGGGCCGGGCAGGCGCACCACCTCGTAGCGCTGCAGGTAGGGCTGCGCGATGTGGGTGCGTGCCAGCACCGCGCCCATGCCGTACACCGCGGCACGCATCGCATCGGTACTGTCGGCGAAGGTATGCATCGGCGGCAGCGGCGAGGGCGGGCGCACGCCGGCATGACGGAACCAGTCACGCCAGCCCTGTGGCGAAAGGTCGGTCAACAGCGGCAGGTCAGCGATGCGCGCCGGATCGACCAGCGTTTCGACCCCGGCCAGCGCCGGTGAGGCCACCGGGAACAGGTAGTCATCCATCAGGTGCTGCGCACGCAGGCCGGGCCACTGGCCCAGGCCATAGCGGATGCCGACCTCCGGCCCGTTGTCGTCGTAGCGGTCCAGGCCGCTGCCGGTATGCAGCTCGATGCGGATGTGCGGATGGGCCTGGGTGAAACGCGGCAACCGCGGCAGCAGCCAGCAGTACGACAGCGAGCGCAGCGTGGTGATCCGCAATGGCACGCTGTCCGCGTCCGGGTGCAGATGGTGGGCGACCGCCGCGACATCGGTGAAGGCGGCGCTGGCGGCGTCGGCCAGCTGCCGGCCCTCGGCGGTCAGGCGCACGCCGCGGGCATGGCGCAGGAACAGCCGGGTATCCAGCACCTCCTCCAGGCGGCGCACGTGATGGCTGACCGCGCTTGCGGTCAGGTGCAGCTCCTGGGCGGCCTGGGCGAAGTTCTGGTGGCGCGCGGCGACCGCGAACACGGCCAGTGCGGGGAGCAGGGAAGGGCGTAGCTGCATGTTGAGCCTCAAACCATATTTGTGGCTGGCAGCGATACTACGCGCTTGTGCGGCGGGCGTCTGCGCCCGATCCTGTCTGCCTTGGCGAGGAACAGACGATGGACGGAGGCAGGGCATGAATGCGGTCCCACAGGTGGCCGAGCGCGACTGGCGCACGCCGCTGGAATTGACCCTGCTGGGCGCCATCTGGGGCTGTTCCTTCCTGTTCATGCGGGTAGCGGTGCCGTCGTTCGGCCCGTTCGCGCTGGTCGAGGTGCGGCTGGTGCTGGGCGCGCTGGTGCTGCTGCCGTTCCTGTGGCGCGCCCGCGCACAGTTTCCGCCGCGGCGCTGGCTGTGGCTGGCGCCGATCGGCCTGATCAACTCGGCGCTGCCGTTCGTGCTGTTCGCCTATGCCGCCGAACAGGCACCGGCCGCGATCGGTGCGATCTGCAATGCGATGACCGTGCTGTTCGCCGCGCTGATCGCCTTCCTGTTCTTCGGCGAGAAGATCGGCATGCGCCGCGCTGGCGCGTTGCTGGTCGGCTTCGCCGGCGTGGTGGTATTGGCCACGGCCAAGGTCTCGGGCCTGAGCATCGGCACCGCCGTACTCGCCGGCGCCGCTGCGTCGCTGCTGTACGGCCTGGGCGTGAACCTGGTGAAGCGGCACATGACCGGCCTGCCGTCGGCGGCAGCTGCGGCTGCGACGCTGTCGTGTGCCTCACTGTGGATGCTGCCGATGGCGGTGACCCACTGGCCGCAGGCGGCAATTCCGCTGAAGGCGTGGGGCGCGGCGATCGCACTGGGCGTGGCCTGCACCGGGCTGGCGTTCCTGATGTTCTATCGTTTGATCGGCCGTATCGGTCCGTCACGCGCGTCGACGGTGACCTACCTGATTCCGCTGTTCGGTGCGGCGTTTGCGTGGTTGTTCCTGGGTGAGCCGGTGACGCTGCAGATGCTGATTGCGGGTGCGTTGATTCTGGGTAGCGTGGCGGTGAGTCAGAAGGGCTGATGCGTTGGCGTTTTGCGCGTGGCGCGTGCTGAAGGTGCTTCATCGTTCATGGGCGTCACTTTTCTTTGTGCGCAAAGAAAAGTAACCAAAAGAAACGTTCCGCCGGTCACGAGCCGATGCGCGTTGCGCATCGGTGCCCTGCGCTCCTCGGCCCGTCGAGGGACGGCACGGGAACTCGCTGCGCTCAGACACCCGCGCCTCTTCGCCCTCGCCGGACCTGCGGTGCTCGGCTCGCTCAAGGCGGACCCAGATCAAAGGCCACAGCTGCACCCAGTAGATCCACGCCATGCGTGGATGCTTTTGCGGTTGATCTTGACCTTCCAGTCCGCTTTGAGCGAGCCGAGCATCGCAGGGGAATCAGGGGCGAAGAGGCGCCGATGTCCTGTAGAGCCGACTGTTAGTCGGCTGACTTCCTCGCGCCGTCCCCTGATTCACCGAGAAGCGCAGGGGACCGGCGTGCGAAGCACGGCGGCTCGCAACCTGGCGGCGCGTTTCTTTTGGTTACTTTTCTTTTCGCGCGAAAAGAAAAGTAACGCCCATGAACGATGAAGCGCCTTCAGCACGCGCCACGCGCAGAACCTGCGACGGCGCTACTTCACCGGCACCGGAACATTGCAAAGATCGATATGCCCCGCCGGGCGCTTGTAGAAATCATCCACGCGATTGCGACGCGCCTCCACCGTATCGGCGAAGGTCTTCGAGTCGGTACGCAGCACCTGGATCGGGGTGCGCTCGGCTGCCGGCACGTCGCTGGCACGGTGGATCGACACGATCGGCGTACGCAGCTTCGGGTCGGTGTAGAAGCCCATCGGCGCCGGGCCGCGCGGGGTTGCACTGAGCAGTTCCATGCCTTTCAGCACGCGGCCGACCAGGGTGATGTTGCGGTCCAGCTGGCGCGGCGACTGCCCGGTCACCACGTACAGTTCGGCACCGATGCTGCTGTCTTCCTCGTTGCTGCGGCCGGCGCCGAGCATACCGTAGCAGTGCGCCAGCCAGGCCTTGCCGGCCTGCGGGTCCTGGCCGACCGGGAAGCCGTCGACGAAACCGGTCTGCGCGGCCCAGCCGTCGCGATCCGGCAGCACGCTGACCTTCAGGCCGGCGCTGGCGCGTTCGAATTCAGCCGGCAGCTTGCGCGCGGCACTACCGAACGGCTTGGCCTTGGCGGCGTCATCGGCGTCGGCATCACCGAACTGCACCACGAAGTTGTCCTGCGAGCGGTAGATGCTGGTGCCGTCCCAGAAGTGCTCGTGGGCGAAGGTCTGGATGTTGGCGACATGGCGCGGGGCGAATTGGGGCGCCAGCTCGATGATCACCCGCCCGGCCGGCAGGTCCATGTACAGCAGGTTGGCCGGGTCCGGGGTGCGCCAGTCGCTGGCCGCCGACGCGTCGAGGATCTGCTGCGGGCTGCGGTAGGGCGTGGCCGCGCTGGCCAGGGCGGGCAGCAGGCAGGCGAGGGCGGTCAGGGCAAGGCGACGACGGTGCGGCATGGGAACCCCGGAACATGAACGAGGCTTCGATTCTGCGCGAGCGGCCCGGCCACGCCAACCGGCACGATGACTAACGACACATTCGCTATACCGAACTTCGTACTAGTGTGGACTTCAACGTAGTGGAGGGCCGGCCATGTCCGAGGACGATGTCCACCTGAAGAAGTTCCAGAA
Source organism: Stenotrophomonas sp. 109824_Sma (assembly GCF_056480025.1). NCBI lineage: Bacteria > Pseudomonadati > Pseudomonadota > Gammaproteobacteria > Lysobacterales > Lysobacteraceae > Stenotrophomonas > Stenotrophomonas sp. 109824_Sma. The sequence goes on from NZ_CM151078.1 coordinate 1,424,202, forward strand.
GGAGCTGAGCGCCGGAACGGTGTCGCTGGCCCTGCTGGCGGTGCTGGCCCGGGCCGGCGAGCCGCTGTACGGGTATCTGATCGCGAAGGAACTGGAGCGGGTGGGCGAGGGCGTGCTGAGCGGCAAGCAGAGCGCGCTGTACCCGGTGCTGCGCAACCTGGAGGGCGCCGGGCTGCTGGAAAGCCATGTGGAGCCGTCCAGCAGCGGGCCGCCGCGGCGCTACTACCGCATCAACGAACGTGGCCGCGACGTGCTGGCGCAGTGGCGCCAGGCCTGGCAGGCCACCCGCGATTCCGTCGATTCCGTGTTGGAGGGGGTACCGCAATGAACGACCCGAGCCTGGCAGGCCGAGCCCTGCCGACCACCATTCCACAGTACCTGACGCAGCTGCGCGCGGCGCTGGAGGGCGCCGATCCGGCGATGGTGCAGGACGCGCTGTACGACGCTGAGGAGTACCTGCGTTCGGAGCTGGCCGCGCAGCCGGGCCGCAGCGAGGCCGAGGTGATCGCCGACGTCGCCGGCAGCTATGGCGCACCGGACGAAGTGGCCGAGATCTACCGCGAGACCGAAGTGACCGTGAACCGCGCGCTGCGTACACCGCGTGCGGATACCGCGCCGGTGCTGCGTGCGGCGGCCGAAGCCAGTGGTGTCGAGCCCGCCGCGCCGCCACCGGCGCCGGTACAGCGCTCGCTGCTGGCCCGCTTCTTCGGCGTGGTGGCCGATCCGCACACCTATGGCGCGCTGTTCTACATGCTGCTGTCGCTGGCCACCGGCATCTTCTTCTTCACCTGGGTGGTGACCGGCCTGTCATTGTCGCTGGGCCTGCTGGTCCTGATCATCGGCATTCCGCTGACCGTGCTGTTCTTCGGCTCGGTGCGCGGGCTGGCGCTGCTGGAAGGGCGGCTGGTGGAAGCGCTGCTGGGCGAACGCATGCCGCGCCGTCCGCGCTATACCGACCGCAGCCGCACCTGGCTGCAGCGCGTCGGCGACATGTTCACCGATGGCCGCACCTGGCTGACCCTGCTGTACTTCGTGCTGATGCTGCCGCTGGGCGTGGTCTACTTCACCATCGCGGTGACCCTGCTGTCACTGTCGCTGGGCCTGATCTGGGCGCCGGTCGCGGCGATCTTCAGCGGCGACATTCCGGGCGTCTACGTCGACGGCGTGAACGTGCTGCCGATGGCGGCCTCGCCGCTGGTAGCGATCGTGGTTGCCGCCGTGGGCGCGTTGCTGCTGCTGCTGACGATGCACCTGGCACGCGGCATCGGCAAACTGCATGGGCTGATCGCCAAGAACCTGCTGGTGCGGTTGTAAGCGGTCAGGGGTCATAGCCCTGTTCGCAGAACAGGGCTATGACCCCGGATCCGATCGTGCTGGGGTCAGAGCCCTTTCCGTTGGAAAGGGGTCCGACCCCGGGTCGGGCGGGGCATTACCCCGCCTTGCGCCGCAACGGGGTCACGTTGCTCTTCTTCTTCGTGGCCTTCGCCGCCGGGGCTTCGGCATGTGCGGCGAAGAAGTCGCGCACCTTCGGGTACACCACTTCGCGCCAGCGACGGCCGCTGAAGATGCCGTAATGGCCGGCACCTTCGACGATGAAATGCTCGCGGCGGTCAGCCGCGATACCGGTGCACAGCGCCTGCGCGGCTTCGGTCTGGCCGAGGCCGGCGATGTCGTCCAGCTCGCCTTCGATGCTCAGCAGCGCGGTATCGCGGATCGCCGACGGATCGACCTTCTCGCCGTTGACCACCCACTCGCCACGCGGCAGCAGGAAGTCCTGGAACACCACGCGGATGGTGTCGAGGTAATACTTGGCCGGCATGTCCAGCACCGCGTTGTACTCGTCGTAGAAACGACGGTGCGCGTCGGCGTCTTCCAGGTCGCCCTTGACCAGGTCGGTGTAGAAATCCCAGTGCGAGCTGAAGTGGCGGCTCGGATTCATCGACAGGAAGCCGGCATGCTGCAGGAAGCCCGGGTACACGCGGCGGCCGGCGCCGGGATAGCTGGCCGGCACGGTGTGGATGACGTTGTTCTCGAACCACGACAGCGGGTTCTGCGTGGCCAGGTTGTTCACTGCGGTCGGGCTGCAGCGTGCATCGATCGGGCCACCCATCATCACCAGCGTGCGCGGCGTCGGTTCGCCACGGCTGGCCATCAGCGAAACCGCAGCCAGTACCGGCACGGTCGGCTGGCAGACGCTCACCACGTGCAGGCGCTCCACGCCAAGGTGGCGGATGAACTCCTGGATGTAGGCGATGTAATCGTCCAGGCCGAATTCGCCTTCGCTGGCCGGCACCATGCGCGCATCCACCCAGTCGGTGACGTACACGCGGTGGTCGCGCAGCAGCGTGCGCACGGTATCGCGCAGCAGCGTGGCGTGGTGGCCCGACAACGGCGCCACCACCAGCACGAACGGCTGGTTGAGCATGGTGTGGAGCTGGTCGGCTTCATTGCTGTGGCGCTTGAAGCGCAGCAGCTTGCAGAACGGCTTGCTCACTTCCTCGTGCACGACGATTGGCACGCGCTCGCCATCGACGTCGATTTCGTTGATGCCCCACTCGGGCTTCTCGTAATCCTTGCCGATGCGGTGGAAGAGTTCATTGACCGCTGCCAGGCGATCGGCACCGGGCATCTGCGACCACCAGTGGCCCTGGTTGGCGAAGAATTTGGCGTTGGCCTGGGCCTGGTGCACCCAGGGGGCGAGCAGGTTGCGGGTCAGTTCGTGCAGTTGATAGAGCATGACGACCGAATATGTATGGTCATATGTTGCCGCGCAGCATATCCCATCCGGGTGTCCCGCAGGTTAAGTCGGCTGAAAATAATGAATCCGGATTCACATCCGTTCCAGCGCGGCCGCATCGCCTGCCAAGGCGGGGCCGAGCCAGCAGTGCGACCCGACCGGCTGCAGGCCTTGGCGGGCCAGCGTCCGTCGGTACCAGCGCGCCGGGCGGGCCTGGAAGCCCTCGTGGTCGCCCTCGAACGCGTCTTCGGCGGCGAAGGTCTCCAGGAAGGCCACGCCGCCGGTCAGCTCCGCCACGCCGGCCAGTCCGGCACGCAGCTCGCGGTCGGGCACGTAGTGCATCACGTCCGAGCAGACCAGCAGGTCGACCGGGGCGCAGGGCCGCAGCCAGGCGAAGTCGCCAAAGCGGGCCAGGTGCAGGTTGCGGGTGCGGCCGTAGCGGCGCACAGCGTACTCGCTGCTGTCGAAGCCGAGGTATTCGACCTTCGGACGCAGCTTCAGCAGCGGCGCGCGCCAGGCGCCTTCGCCGCAGCCGATGTCCAGCACGCTGCGGATCGGCCGCTCCAGGTAGTACTCGGCGCTGGCCACGGCCAACGCGACCTTGCGCGCCAGGCGGGCGCTGCCGCCGATGTCGGCGCGGCGGTACCAGCGTTGGAAGTAGGCGGCGTCGTAGGTCTTGTCCATGGGGCGGTGCGCGATCGGGGAAAACGGCGCCTATCGTACGGTGTTGCGGCGCGCCATGCGTCGATGTGTCGCGGCGTGCGTGCCTGCGGCCGCCTTGCCATGGCATGCGAGAATGGCCGCCAACCTACGCCAGCCGCCGGAGCGAGCGCATGCAGAGCTACTACTGGGTCAAGACCTTCCACATCGTGTTCGTGGTGGCGTGGATGGCCACGGTGTTCTACCTGCCGCGCATCCTGGTCAACCTGGCCGAGACCGCAGGCCAGCCGGCGGTGACCGAGCGCCTGCAGCTGATGGGCCTGCGCCTGTACCGCTTCGGCCACTCGATGTTCGGCCTGGCATTCCTGCTCGGGCTGGTGCTGTGGCTGGGCTACAAGGTCATTCCGGACTTCCCGACCATGGTCGCCCCGGGCGGTGCCGGTTGGCTGCACGCCAAGCTGGGGCTGGTCGTGGTGTTGCTGGCGTACTTCATCTGGATCGGGCGGCTGCTGAAGGGCGTGGCCAAGGGCAGGGCGCTGCCGTCGTCGCGCGCGCTGCGCTGGATCAACGAGATCCCGCTGCTGGCGTTCATTCCGATCGTGTGGCTGGTGCTGGCCAAGCCGTTCTGAGATCCCGCTATCCGTAGAGCCATGCTTGGCTCTACGGGTTCGCGTGATTCTTCGCCAAAGCAGAGGCATCCATGCATGGCGTGGATCTACTGGGTGCAGCTGTGGCTTTTGATGTTCAGGTCCGCCATGAGCGAGCCGAGCATCGCAGGCGAATCAGGGGCGAAGAGGCGCCGATGTCTGAGCGCAGCGAGTTCGGCGCCGTCCCCTGATTCACCGAGAAGCGCAGGGAACCGGTGCATGGCACCGGCTCGCGTTCGGCGGCGTGTTCTTTGGTTACTTTCTTGCACGAGCAAGAAAGTAACAAGCCGATGAATCAGGCCGCTTCGTACGTGCCGTAGCTGCGCAGGCGGGTGTAGCGCTGTTCCAGCAGCTGCTCGGTGGACAGCTTGTCCAGCGCGTCCAGTTCGTTCAGCAGCACGGCCTTCAGGCGCTTGGCCATCTGCGTCGGGTTGCGGTGGGCGCCGCCGGTCGGCTCGCGCACGACCTTGTCGACCAGGCCCAGGCTCTTCAGGCGCGGCGCGGTCAGGCCCAGCTGCTCGGCGGCATCCTTGGCCTTGCCGGCATCCTTCCACAGGATCGAGGCGCAGCCTTCCGGGGTGATGGTCGAGTACACCGCGTATTCCAGCATCACGGTACGGTCGCCCACGCCCAGCGCCAGCGCGCCGCCGGAGCCGCCTTCACCGATCACGGTGCAGATGATCGGCACCTTCAGTTCGGCCATCTCGATCAGGTTGCGCGCGATCGCTTCGGACTGGCCGCGCGATTCGGCGTCGATGCCCGGCCAGGCGCCGGCGGTGTCGATCAGGGTCAGCACCGGCAGGCCGAAGCGTTCGGCCATCTTCATCAGGCGCAGGGCCTTGCGGTAGCCCTCCGGCTTGGGCATGCCGAAGTTGCGCTTGATCTTTTCCTTGGTGTCGCGGCCCTTTTGGTGGCCGATCACCATCACCGCGCGGCCGTTGATGCGGGCCAGGCCGCCCATGATGGCCTTGTCGTCGGCGAAGGCGCGGTCACCGGCCAGTTCCTGGAACTCATCGCAGATGATGCGGATGTAGTCAGCGGTGTACGGGCGCGACGGGTGGCGGGCCAGCTGCAGCACCTGCCACGAGGTCAGGTTGCGGAAGATCTGCGCGGTGCGCATGCGCAGCTTGTCCTGCAGCGCGTGCACTTCGGCCTCGACATTGACCGCCGGCCCGGCACTGGCGTTGCGCAGCTCCTGGATCTTGGCTTCCAGGTCGGCGATGGGTTGCTCGAAGTCGAGGTAGTTCGGATTCATCGGAAGCCGTCGTGTAAAGAAGAGGGGAATTCTAGCCGAATGCGTGCAAACCGCCCGTACGCCCTCGTCTGGAAGGCGACGGTAGCGCAGCCGGGCAGGGGGCGCCAGTCAGCTCAGGGCACCACCAGGGCGCTGCGGCCCATCAGCTGGCTGCGCTGCGAGACGAAGTCGTTGTAGGCCTCGTTGGCCTCCCGGCCCAGGCCGCTGCCGAGGCTGGCGGTGGCCGAGGTGAAGGCCATCTGTGCGGCGAAATCCTGCTTGCGCAGGGCCTTCTGTTCATCGGCGGTGGTGGCCTTCAGCCAGCGGGCATAGACCTCGCGCAGCGGCGCGGCATGCGCCTCGAAGGCCGGTACCAGCGCGGGCAGGCTGGCCGGGGCCGGTTCCAGCTTGAAGGCCGGGGCCACGTAGCCGGCCGGCTGTTCACGCTTGAACGCGCCCGGCTCGCCCATGCCGTCTTCGACGTAGGCGATGAAGTCCGGCGCGGTGAACACCTTGGCCACGATCTGGCCGCCGCTGGAATCAACATGGGCCACCACTTTTTCCTTCGGGAACGGTTCGCGCACGCCGTAGGTCCAGGTCTTGTCGATGAACAGTGCGTGGCTTTTCTCGAACGGGCCTTCGAAGTCGACGCCGCCCAGCTGGATACCGGAATTGCCGACGCCGAAGTTCTTCACCTTGCTTTCGTCGGTGACATAGATCTCGCGGGCGATCACGTACTCGCTGAGGGTCGGGTTGATCAGCCCGCCACGACCGTCGACGTAGACGATGAAGCGCACATCACCGAGCTTGTCGGTGTGCAGGCGATGCTCGCCGATGGCCAGCGAGACCGGGCGCGAACCCTGCGCGGCCACCGGCAGGTCCTGGCCGTCGATGCTCAGCGCCAGCGGCGTGTCGGTCGGGTTGTCGATCTGGAACTCGATCTTCGACGGGGAGCAGGCGGCCAGGGCCAGTGCGGCAGCGAACGGGAACAGCAGGGTCTTCATCGGCAATCGTCCTTGATACTTGGAACGGGGAAACAGGGGGGACAGGAAAACCAGGGAGCCAGCCTCAGCTGGCCCAGGGCGGGCTGTAGCGCACCTTCAGCGTGCGCACGGCCGGGTCGGCGCGCAGCGCCTCCATCAGCTTGGAATCGATGCGCACCGCGCTCTGCCCGGACACATCGAGCATGCCGGCGACGCCACCGTGCGGCCCCTTCAGCAGCAGGTCCAGGCGCAGCGGCGTTCGCCCGGGGCGATGGCGGTCGAGCAGGGCGTCGATGCGCTCCCAGACCGGGCGCTGCTGGCGCAGGTCCAGGCGCAGCGACAGCCGCGTGGCGTAGTTGGCGCAGACTTCGTCGAAGTCCCAGCACTGGCGGATGCGCAGCGCGAAGCCGCCGTTGAATTCGTCCTCGCGCAGGCCACCCTTGACCACCAGGATGCGGTCCTTGGTCATCAGGTGGCCGAACTCGGCCATCGCGTCGGAGAACGCGCTGCACTCGACGCGACCACGGCCGTCCTCGAGCTGGATGAAGATCTGGCTCTCACCCTTGCGGCGCACGCCGACCACCTGGCCGGCCAGCACGGTCTGCACTTCCGGGCGCCAGCGCTTTTCGCCGCCACCACCGCCACCGCTGTTGGCGCTCCAGATCTTCTCCACCGCGCCCAGGTCGTTGCCGACCAGGTCGCGCACGTCGTCGCGCCAGGGGTCGAACGGGTGGCCGCTGAGGTAGAAGCCCAGCGTGTCGCGCTCGCCATTGAGGCGCTGCAACAGCGGCCATTCCTCGGCTTCGGGCAGGTCCAGCTGGATCGTGGTCGCGCTCGGGTCGGGGCCGCCGAACAGCGAGTTCTGGCCCGACGCACGTTCGCGCGCCATCTGGTCGGTGGCCTTGATCACCTCCGGCAGCTGCAGCATCAGCGAGGCGCGGTTGTGGCCGAGCTCATCCAGTGCGCCGCAGTTGATCATCGCTTCCAGCGTGCGCCGGTTGAGCTTGGCCGAACCGACGCGGGTGCAGAAGTCGAGCAGGTCCTTGTACTCGCCGCCCTTCAGGCGTTCGTCGACCACCGCTTCGCAGGCGCCCTGGCCGACGCCCTTGATCGCGCCCAGGCCGTACTGGATGGTGTCAGGCGTCACCGCCTCGAACATGAAGGCGGACTGGTTCACCTTCGGCGGCAGCACGGTCAGGCCGAGGTTGCGCACCTCGTCGAGGAAGCCGACCACCTTGTCGGTGTTGTCGAGGTCGGAAGACAGCGTGGCGGCCATGAACTCGGCCGGGTAGTGGCGCTTCAGCCAGGCGGTCTGGTAGCTGACCAGCGCATAGGCAGCGGCGTGCGACTTGTTGAAGCCGTAACCGGCGAACTTCTCCATCAGGTCGAAGATCGCATCGGCCTTGGCCTCGTCCACGCCGTCCTTGGCCGCGCCTTCGCGGAAGATCTCGCGGTGCTTGGCCATTTCCGCCGGCACCTTCTTGCCCATCGCGCGGCGCAGCAGGTCGGCGCCGCCCAGCGAGTAGCCGCCGACGATCTGCGCCATCTGCATCACCTGCTCCTGGTACACCATGATGCCGTAGGTGTCCTTCAGGATGGCTTCGGTGCGCGGATCGGGATAGATGATTTCTTCCTGGCCGTGCTTACGCGCGTTGAAGGAGGGAATCAGGTCCATCGGGCCGGGGCGGTACAGCGACACCAGCGCGATCAGGTCTTCGAAACGGTCGGGGCGCGCATCCTTCAGCAGGCGGCGCATACCCGAGGATTCGAACTGGAACACCGCGCCGGTATTGCCGTTGGCGAAGATGTCCTTGTAGGTGGGCGTGTCGTCCAGCGGGATCGCGGCGATGTCCACCGGCGGGATGCCGGCGCGCTCATGGCGCTTGTTGATCGCCTTCACCGCCCAGTCGATGATGGTCAGCGTGCGCAGGCCAAGGAAGTCGAACTTCACCAGGCCCACTTCTTCCACGTCGTTCTTGTCGAACTGGGTGACCGGGTTCTTGCCGAGGCCGTTCTCGTCGTGTTCGGCGTACAGCGGGCAGAACTCGCTCAGCGGCTCGGGACCGATCACCACGCCACCGGCATGCTTGCCGGCGTTGCGGGTCAGGTCTTCCAGCTGCAGCGCCAGATCGATCAGGTCGCGGACATCGTCCTCGGTCTCGTAGCGCTGGATCAGTTCGGCCGACGCCATTTCCGAGCTCGGGCCTTCCTTGCCCTTGCCCAGCGCATCCTTCAGGTGGATGCCGAGGATGTTCGGGATCAGCTTGGAAACGCCGTCGACCAGGCCGTACGGGAAGCCGAGCACGCGGCCGGAGTCGCGCACCACCGCCTTGGCGGCCATGGTGCCGTAGGTGATGATCTGGCTGACGCGCTCACGCCCGTACTTGCGTGCGACGTAGTCGATCACCTCGTCGCGGCGGTCCATGCAGAAGTCGATGTCGAAGTCGGGCATCGACACGCGTTCCGGGTTGAGGAATCGCTCGAACAGCAGGTTGTACGGCAACGGGTCCAGATCGGTGATCTTCAGCGCCCACGCCACCAGCGAACCGGCACCCGAACCACGGCCGGGGCCGATCGGAATGCCCTGGTTCTTGCCCCACTGGATGAAGTCGGCCACGATCAGGAAGTAGCCTGGGAAGCCCATCTTGATGATGGTGTTGAGCTCGAATTCCAGGCGCTCGAAGTACTCTTCGCGGGTCTTGCCCGGCGCCAGCGGATTCTTCTCCAGGCGCTCTTCCAGGCCATCGCGCGACATCTTCTGGATCCAGGTGTCCAGGGTCTCGTCGTCCGGCACCGGGTAGTTGGGCAGGAAGTAGGTGCCCAGCCGCATCTCGATGTTGCAGCGCTCGGCCAGCGCCAGCGTGTTGTCGATCGCATCGGGGATGTCGGCGAACAGCGCGCACATCTCCTCGGCCGACTTCAGGTACTGCTGGTCGCTGTATTCGCGCGGGCGCTTGGGGTCGTCCAGCACGCGGCCGGTGGAAATGCACACGCGCGCTTCGTGCGCGCTGAAGTCCGACGGCGACAGGAAGCGCACATCGTTGCTGGCCACCACCGGCAGGCCGCGCTGGCCGGCGGCCATCAGCGCGAACTGGTTGAAGGTTTCCTCGCCCTCGCGGCCGGTGCGGGTCAGCTCCAGGTGCAGGCCATCGCCGAACACGCGCTGCCAGTCGGCCAGCTGCTGCTCGGCCAGTTCATGCTTGCCGTCCAGCGCCAGGCGCCCGGCCAGGCTCTGCCGGCCGGCCAGCGCGAACAGGTTGGCGTTGCCGGCCTTCAGCCAGTCCGGGTGCACGGCCACGCCGCCTTCCGGGCGATGGCCTTCCATCCAGGCGCGGGTCAGCAGGCGCGACAGGCTCAGGTAGCCCTCGCGATCACGGCACAGCAGAGTCATCCGCCACGGGTCCTGGCCTTCCTCGGCGATCAGCACGTCGGCGCCGGCGATCGGCTTGATGCCCACGCCTTCGGCCGCCTTGTAGAACTTGACCAGGGCGAACAGGTTGTTGAGGTCGGTCACCGCCAGCGCAGGCAGGCCGAGTTCGACCGAGCGCGACAGCAGGTTGGCCTGCTTGGCCTTCTTCGGGTCCGCCTGGTCGGGCTTGGCCGGCACGCGGATGGTCGAGTCCGCCAGCGAGAACTCGGTGTGGACGTGGAGATGTACGAAGCGGGAGTTGGACATGCCGGACCAGGTTGGAGCGCGCGGGCCCCGGGTGCTGACGGAAGATCGTCGCCGGGGTCGGGATGCGCTGGAGTGCCCGGTCAGGGTAGCGAGGGCAGGGGGAGGCGACAAGCTCTTGACGGCACGCGATATCGCATTCGCGCTCTCGCTGCCCACGGTTCGCAGGCGAACCGCGGGCCCCGTCTCACCACGCTTCCACACCCTCCCGCCAGGGGCGTGTCCCCTTACTCAGGGGGGACTGTTCCCCCGCTGGGCTACGGCAGCCGTTCAGGCGATCGCGATGGTGGCCGCCTGCGCCGCTTCCAGGCATTCACGTACCGGGGCGAAGCTGCGCCGGTGCTCCGCGCAGGGGCCGTGCTCGCGCAGGGCGGCCAGGTGGGCCGGGGTGCCGTAGCCCTTGTGCTGCTCGAAGCCGTACTGCGGGTGGCGGGTATGCACGTCCAGCATGTAACGGTCGCGCGAGACCTTGGCCAGGATCGAGGCGGCCATGATCGCGCGGTCGATGCCATCGCCGCCGACCAGCGCCTGCGCCGGCAGCACCAGGCCCTTGGGCACCACGTTGCCATCGATGCGGGCGAAGCCGGCCACATGGGCCACCGCTGCAACAACGTCACGCATGCCCTGCAGGGTGGCCTGGTAGATGTTCAGGCGGTCGATGGTGTCCACGTCCACCAGCACCACATGCCAGGCCAGGGCGCGCTCGACGATGCGGTCATGCAGCTGCTCGCGGCGGGCCGCGGTCAACTGCTTGGAATCGTCCAGGCCGTTGATGCGTGGCCGTGACGGATCGAATACCACCGCCGCCACCGCCACCGGTCCGGCCAGCGGGCCACGCCCGGCCTCGTCGACACCGGCGACCAGGCGCTCCGGCTCGACCACCGTCGCGCCGTCGAACAGGGCCAGGCTGGCCGCAGCGGCGTGACGGCGGCTCATGCCTGCGCCTGGTCGCGCATCAGCAGCTCGCCGACGGCATCGGCGGCACGCGCCGAAGCGTTGCGGCGCAGGCGCTCGTGCAGGCGCACGTACGTGTCCTGCAGGTCGATCACCCGCTGCGGGTGGTCGAACCACTGCTGGATGGCCGCGGCCAGCCTGTCCGGCGTGCAGTCGTGCTGCATCAGCTCCGGCGCCAGGTCCTGGCCGGCCAGGATGTTGGGCAGGGCGAAGCGGTCGACCTTGATCAGGCCCAGCGCCTTGACCAGCCGGTAGGTCAGTTCATTGACGCGGTAACCGACCACCATCGGGCGCTTCACCAGCATGGCTTCCAGGGTCGCGGTGCCGGAGGCCAGCACCACCACGTCTGCGGCGATCATCGCGTTGCGCGCCTGGCCATCCAGCACGTGCGAATAGGCCACCGGCAACGCCGAGCGCGACAGCTGTTCTTCGATCAGCTGCCGGCAGGCCGGGTTGGCGGCCGGCACCACCACATGCAGGCCCGGAATGCGTTCGGAAACCTGCCAGGCGGCTTCGAAGAAGGGTTCGCCCAGGCGCGAGATCTCGCCCAGGCGGCTGCCCGGCAATACCGCCAGCACCTTGGCCGAGGTCGGAAGGCCGAGCGCGGCGCGTGCTTCCTCGCGGTTGCCCTGCAGCGGAATGTCATCGGCCATCGGGTGGCCGACGAAACGCGCATCGATGCCGTGCCTGGCATAGATCGGTGGCTCCATCGGGAACAGGCAGAGCACCAGGTCGGCGCTGCTGCCGATCTTCTCGGCGCGCTTCTCGCGCCAGGCCCAGACCGAGGGACTGACGTAATGCACGGTGCGCACGCCGCGCTGTTTCAGCCAGCGCTCGATGCCGAGGTTGAAGTCGGGTGCGTCGATGCCGATGAACACGTCCGGCTGCCATTCCAGCGCACGCTGGCGGAACGCAGAGCGCAGCTTGAGCAGTCGCGGCAGGTGGCGCAGCACTTCGGTCAGGCCCATCACCGCCAGCTCGCTGGCATCGTGCCAGGTCTGGCAGCCAGCGCTGCGCATGGCATCGCCACCAATGCCGGCGAACTCGGCATTCGGGAAGCGCGCCTTCAGTTCACGCACCAGGCCCGCACCGAGCAGGTCGCCGGACGCTTCACCGGCAACCAGCGCGATCCGCAACGGGCGCTCGCTGAGCACCCGCTGCGCGGGCACGCTGCCGGCCATCGAGGCCAGCGGAATCACCGCGGCGCCGGCCGGCGCCTGGCCGGTCGTGCTGCTCATCGCAGCAAGGGCCTCTCGGCGTGCTCGATGAAGTCCAGCATGGCCTTCACGTCATCGCTGTCACGCGCCTGTTCGGTCAGCTGCACCTTGGCTTCGGCCAGCGGCAGGCCAGCCACGTACAGCGTGCGGTAGGCACGCTTGATGGCGGAGATGCGGTCGGCGTCGAAGCCGCGGCGCTTCAGGCCTTCGCTGTTGATGCCGCGCGGGCGGCCCAGCGAATCGGTACCGACCATGGTGAACGGCGGTACATCGCCATTGGTCAGCGCGCCCATGCCGAGGAAGGCATGCGCACCGATGCGGCAGAACTGGTGGGCACCGGCGAAGCCGCTGATGATCACGTAGTCGCCCACGGTCACGTGACCGGCCAGCGTGGTGTTGTTGGAGAACACGCAGAAGTTGCCGACATGGCAGTCGTGCGCCACGTGCGTGTAGGCCAGCATCCAGTTGTCGTTGCCGATGGTGGTGATGCCGCCGCCGCCGCCGGTGCCACGGTTGAGCGTGACGAACTCGCGGAACACGTTGCGGTCGCCGATCACCAGTTCGGTGCGCTCACCGGCGAACTTCTTGTCCTGCGGCTCGCCACCGATCGCGGCATGGCCGACGAAGCGGTTGTCGCGGCCGATCCGGGTCGGGCCGTGGATGCTGCAATGGGGGCCCACCACCGTGCCGGCGCCGATTTCAACGTCGGGGCCGATCAGGGTGAAGGCGCCCACCTGCACATCGTCGGCCAGGCGCGCGGCCGGATCGATGACGGCGGTGGGGTGGATCCGCGGTGCGTTGTCAGTCATTGCTGCCTCCAGTGGATCAGCCCTTGGCGCCGGCGCACATGACCTCGGCCGACGCGACGACTTCGCCGTTGACCTTGGCTTCGCCGTAGTACCAGCCCATGTTGCGGATCAGGCGCTTCATCTGCACATCCAGCATCAGCACGTCGCCGGGCACGACCTGCTTGTTGAAGCGGGCGTTTTCCACCTTGACCATGTAGAACAGCTTGGACTGCGCATCGCGGCCGAGCGTGAGCTGGGTCATGACGCCGCCGGCCTGCGCCAGCGCTTCGATGATCAGCACGCCGGGCATGATCGGGCGGCCCGGGAAGTGGCCCTGGAAGAACGGCTCGTTGATGCTGACGTTCTTCTGCGCCAGGATGCGCTTGGCCTCGACGTCGAGTTCAAGCACCCGGTCCACCAGCAGGAACGGGTAGCGGTGTGGAAGCAGTTCCTGGATCTGGCAGACGTCGATCGGAAGCTGCAGCGAATCGTTCATTCTTTCTCCTTGCCAGCAGCCAGGACGCGGCGAGCCAATGCGTCCAGCTGCTTGAAGCGCGCGGCGTTCTTGCGCCACGTGCGGTTGTCGGTCAATGGGGTGCCGGACGAATACTCGCCCGGCTCGGTGATGGAATTGCGGACCACCGACTTGCCGGTGATCACGACCTTGTCGCAGATCTCGAGGTGGCCGACCACGCCCACGGCACCGCCGAGCAGGCAGTAGCGGCCGATCTTGGCGCTGCCGGCGATGCCGGTGCAGCCGGCGATGGCCGAGTGGGCGCCGATCTGCACGTTGTGCGCGATCTGTACCAGATTATCCAGGCGCACGTCCTCGGCGAGGATGGTGTCTTCCAGTGCGCCACGATCAACACAGGTGTTGGCGCCGATCTCGCAATCGTCGCCGACACGGACGCCGCCCAGCTGCGGCACCTTGATCCACTTGCCGGCGTCCATCGCCAGGCCGAAGCCATCGGCGCCGAGCACGGCACCCGGGTGAACGCGCACGCGCTTGCCCAGCTTGACCCGGGTGACCAGGGTGACCCGGGCAATCAGTTCACAGCCGGTATCCAGGCTGCAGTCCTCGCCGATCACGCTGCCGGCGCCGACGATGCAGTTCTCGCCGATGACACTGCGTGCGCCAATGGTGACGAACGGGCCGATGTGGGCGCTGGCGGCCACCTGGGCGTCGGGATCGATCACTGCGCTGGGATGGATGCCCGGCGGGCGGGTCGGCGCGATGTCGAACAGCGCGGCGATCTTGGCGAAGGCGGTGTATGGGTCCTTGGCCACGAGCGCGGCGCCCGGGGCGGCCTCGACGTCGTCGGCGCGCAGGACCACCAGCGAGGCGTGGCTGTCGGCCAGCTGGACGCGGTAACGCGGGTTGGCGAGGAAGGTCAGCTGGCCAGGACCGGCGTGGGCGAGGGTAGCCACGCCATGGATGGCGGTGGCGGGGTCGCCATGGACCTGCAGGCCGAACTGCTCGGCGAGTTGCTGGGCGGTGTAGGTGGGAGTATTCACGGCGGGAGTTTAACGTGTGACGCCATTGCGGTCATGCGGGCGGTCATGCAGCCAACGGCAGGGCCCCTCGCGGCCGGCAGAGCCAGTCCCATGGGCTGGGTCGGACGGGGCGGGGCTGCGGGGGACGGCGCAAGTACGTCCATGTAGCCTTGGTCGCCGCATCCATGCGGCTCACACCCCCGCAGCCCCACCCCGTCCGACCTCCGGCGGCGTGGCGCGTGTGCCAGCCACGGAAAAACAGAAAAGATCAAAAGCTCAAAAGCAGAGCGGGCGCTTCCGGCATCCAGGCCAAACGAAAACGCCGGGCAATGCCCGGCGCTTCGCCCCCCGTCTGGTGGAGAGCCCCCCTTCTATTAAGGGGGGCGCGCCAACGGCGCGGGGGATAGGAGGGATGCGCGTGCAGTTCTGATGAACCGCAGGGCGGTTCGTCAGAACTGCCCACCGAACGTGAATTGCAGACGCTCGATCTTGTCATCGTCTTCCTTCTTCAGCGGGAAGGCGTAGCTGATCGAGATTGGGCCGACCGGGGCGCGCCACAGCAGGGCCACACCGGTGGACACGCGCAGCTCGTTGGCCTTGAAGTTCTTGGTGCCGTTGTAGACATTGCCGAAGTCGACGAAGGCCGACACGCGTGCCGACGGGCTGTCGAACAGGCGCGGGAAGTAGGCTTCGACCGAACCGACGGTCTTCAGCGAACCACCCAGCGGCTGCCCTTCGGGGTAGCCGCGGGTGACTTCGCGCGGGCCGAGGGTGTTGTCCTCGAAGCCTCGCACCGAGTTGGTACCACCGGCGTAGAAGTTCTCGAAGAACGGCAGGCCGCTGGCGGTGACCGTGCGGGTAGTGCCGTCGCCGTTGTCGATGACACGGGTGTAGTCCTTGCCGTAGGCATCGCCGTAGCCGATCTCCGCGCGGGTGTTGATCACCAGCGACGGCATGATCGGCCAGTACTTGCTGATCTGGTAGTTCAGCTTGTAGTACTCGATGGTCGAACCCGGCAGCGTGGTTTCCAGGCCGATGCGCTGGTAGGTGCCGCGGGTCGGCATGAAATAGTCGTTGCGCGAGTCGCGCGCCCAGCCCAGCTCGGTGCGCCAGGCATGGAAGGTACGCTTACCGACCGCATTGATGTAGTCGATGATCGACGGCGGGGTGGAGCCTTCGTAGGTGGTGATCTGGTTGCTGTCGATGCCGAACATCAGCGAGACGGTGTCGGTCTCGGTCAGCGGCACGCCGAACACCACCTGCGCCGAACCATTGGTGCTGTTGTACTGCGCGGTGTTGAAGTCGGAGTAGTCCAGTTCGCGCCAGGACAGGTTGTAGCCCAGCGACACGCCGTCATCGGTGAAGTACGGGTTGGTGTAGCTGAAGCCGTAGCGCTGCAGGTAGCTGCTGCGCGAGGCTTCGACCGACACGCGGTTGCCGCCGCCGAGGAAGTTGTTCTGCGACAGCTGCACCGAGGTGGTCATGCCGTAGGACTGCGAGTAGCCCAGGCCGAACACGAAGCTGCCCGAGGTGGTTTCCTTGACGTTGTAGACGACGTCGACCTGGTCGTTGCTGCCGCTGACGGCCGGGGTTTCCACTTCCACCGATTCGAAGTAGCCCAGGCGCTGCAGGCGGATCTTGGAGCGGTCGATCGCGGCCTGCGAGTACCAGCTGTTCTCGAACTGGCGCAGCTCGCGACGCATCACTTCGTCGGAGGTACGGGTATTGCCGCGGAACAGGATGCGGCGCACCGACACGCGCGGGCCGGGCACGACCTGCATGTTGATGGCGACGGTCTGCTCGGCGCGGTTGGTGGTCGGAATCGGGTTCACCTTGGCGAACGCGTAGCCGATGTTGGACAGCGAATTGGTGATGGTGTCCGAGCTGAATTCCAGCAGGGCGCGCGAGAACGTGTCGCCGGACTTCTGGATCACCATGCGCTCGACGTCCTCCTGCGGGAGGATGGTGTCGCCGCTGACCTTGATCTCGGAGATCTTGTACTGCGCGCCCTCGGTCACGCCCGCGGTCAGGAACATGTCGCGCTTGTCGGGGCTGATCGAGACCTGGGTGGAATCGATGCTGAAATCGACGTAGCCGCGGTCCAGGTACCAGGAGTTGAGCTTTTCCAGGTCGCCGGACAGCTTTTCCTTGGAGTACTGGTCGTCACGGCGGTACCACGAGGCCCAGTTGTGCTCCTTGGACTCCCAGGTCTCCAGGATGTCCTTGCTCTCGTACTTCTCGGTGCCGACCAGGTTGACGTGGCGGATCTTGGCCGCCTTGCCTTCCTTGATGGCGATGGCGATGTCCACGCGGTTGCGGTCCAGCGGGCTCACCGTCGGGGTGATGTCGACGTTGTACTTGCCGCGGTCGTTGTACTGGCGGCGCAGTTCCTGGGTCACGCGGTCCAGGCTCAGGCGATCGAAGGTGCCGCCTTCGGTCAGGCCGATGTCGGACAGGCCCTTGAGCAGCTGGTCGGACTTGATGTCCTTGTTGCCGGTCACGGTCAGCTTGTTGATCGCCGGGCGTTCCTTGACGGTCACCACCAGGATCGTGCCCTGGCGGTCGAGCTGCACGTCTTCGAAGAAGCCGGTCTTGTACAGGGCGCGGATCGTCTCGCCGACCTTGTTGTCGGTGACCGTCTCGCCACGTTCCACCGGCAGGTAGGTGAACACCGTGCCCGAGCTGATGCGCTGCAGGCCATCGACGCGGATGTCGCTGACAGTGAAGGGCTCGGCTGCCTGGGCCAGGGCGGGAGCGCCGGTGACGGCGGCGAGGGCGAGGGCCAGCAGGCGGCGATTGGGGAGTCGCGTCATGTCACGTCCGGTAGGAAGGTCGATTTCATTGGTGCGGGATGCCGACGCTGTAGACGGCAACAACGTGGAAAAGTTCATCGCGGGACCAGGCCGAGGATGTCGTTGTAGAACGCCAACCCCATCAGCCCGGCCAGCAACGCCAGGCCGATGTATTGGCCGGCGGCGATGGCACGCTCGCTCAGCGGGCTGCCCTTGACCAACTCGATAAGGTAATACAGCAGGTGGCCGCCGTCCAAGATCGGGATCGGCAGCAGGTTGATGATGCACAGGCTGAGGGACAGCAGGGCAAGGAACTGCAGGAACCAGTCCAGGCCGCGCTTGGCCGAGACATTGGCCACGCGGGCGATGGTGACCGGCCCGGAAACGTTCTGCAGCGAGGCCTTGCCGGTGACGATGCGGCCCATCATGCCCAGCGAGTCGGCCGCCAGGCGGCCGGTTTCGCGCACCGCGACGGTCACCGCGTCCAGCGGCCCGTAGCGCAGCAGGGTGTCGTAGGCGGGGCTGTAGGTGGTGGGGAAGCCGACGCCGATCTGCCAGACCGGGTTGCCCTTGCCGTCCTTGCCCTGGCGCGGGGTGACTTCCAGCGCCAGGCGCTCGCCGCCACGCAGGACCTCGATCATCCCCGGTCCGCCGGCGCGGCCCAGGGCCTGGATCTCGCCGATCACCTGGTCGACGCTGTCGATGCGCTGGCCATCGATGGCCACGATCAGGTCGCCTGGCTGCAGTTGCCCGGCCACCACGGAGTCTGCGGTGAGCGAATCGACCCGCGCCGGCTGCAGCCACGACTGCCAGTACAGGCCGGCCAGGATCGGCACCCGCCGTTCATCGGAACCGGCCGGCAGCTGCGACAGCGGCAGGGTGCGCATGCGCACCTGGTCGGCCGCATCCAGCACTTCCAGCTTCACGTCACGGCGGTCCATCGCGGCGGCGGTCAGCGCCATGCTGGCCTCGCCGAGGGTGACCACCTGGCGCTCGTCCACGCGCAGCACGCGGTCGCCGCTGGCCAGGCCCGCACTGGCGGCGATGCCGCTGACGCGGCCGATGGTGGGCGAGTAGTCCTGCTTGCCGATCACGAACATCGCCCACAACAGCAGGATGCACAGCAGCAGGTTGGCGATCGGGCCGGCGGCGACGATGGCGATGCGCTGCCAGACGGTCTTGTGGTTGAAGGCCTGGCCGCGCTCGTGCGGGTGGACTTCGACCTCGCGTTCGTCGAGGAACTTCACGTAGCCACCCAGCGGGATGGCGGCGATGGCGAATTCGGTACCGTGCCTGTCGCGGCGCGACCACAGCGGCCGGCCGAAGCCGACCGAGAAACGCAGGATCTTGACCCCGCACAGGCGCCCGACCCAGTAATGCCCGAACTCGTGGAACGTGACCAGCAGCCCGAGGCTGACAATCATCCACCAGACCGATCCGATGAAGTCAGTCATGCAGGCTCACAGTGGCGGGCAGGGGCGGCGGCGTCATGCTGGGCGAGGCGGTCGTTCAGGCGGCGTCGATGGCGTTCAGGGTGAGCTGGCGTGCCCGCTGGTCGGCGGACAACAGGACCTCCAGTGTATCGGCTGCTTGCGTCGGCAGTGTTGAAAGAGCGTTAGCAACCAGCTCCGGGATGGTCAGGAAACCGATCCGGCCCTGAAGAAACGCTGAAACCGCCTCTTCATTGGCGGCGTTCAGCACCGCCGGTGCGGTGCCGCCGGCCTGCATCGCCTGCCAGGCCAGGGCCAGGCAGGGGAAGGCGTCGGTGTCCGGGGCCTCGAAATCCAGCCGGCCCTGGGCCAGCAGGTCCAGCCCGGCCACGCCTGATTCGATGCGCTGCGGCCAGCCCAGGCCGACGGCGAGGGTGGTGCGCATGTCCGGCAGGCCCATCTGCGCCAGGGTCGAGCCGTCGACGAACTCGACCAGCGAATGGACCAGGCTCTGCGGGTGCACCAGCACCTCGATGCGTTCACCGGGCACGCCGAACAGGTGGTGGGCCTCGATGACTTCCAGGCCCTTGTTCATCAACGTCGCCGAATCGACCGAGATCTTCGGTCCCATCGACCACTTCGGGTGGGCAACGGCCTGCGCCGGGGTGACCTGGGCCAGTTCGGCGCGGCTGCGGCCACGGAACGGGCCGCCGGAGGCGGTCAGCAGGATCCGGCGCACGCCGGCGCCGTCGACGCTGGCGTCGCGCGAGCGCAGGCACTGGAAGATCGCGCTGTGTTCGCTGTCGATCGGGATGATTTCGGCACCGGCACGCTCGGCGGTGCGGGTCAGCAGTTCGCCGGCCAGCACGAGCGATTCCTTGTTGGCCAGCAGGATGCGCTTGCCGGCGGCGGCCGCGGCGAGGGTCGAGGACAGGCCGGCAGCGCCGACGATGGCCGCGACCACGGTATCGCAGGCGTCGCTGGCGGCCAGCTGGTCCAGCGCGGCCTGGCCGGCATGGGCCTCGGTGGCCAGTCCGGCGTCGCGCAGGCCATCGCGCAGCTCGGCGAACAGCGATTCGTCGGCGATCACCGCGTGCGCCGGCTTGTGCTGGCGGCACAACGCCAGCAGCGCCTGCACCTGGCGGCCGGCGGCGAGCACGGTGGCCTGGTAGCGCTGCGGGTGGCGAGCGATCACGTCCAGCGTGGAGGCACCGATCGAGCCGGTGGCGCCGAATACGGCGACCCGGCGCAGGTCTGCAGCAGCATTCATGGTCAGAACCCGAAGATTTCCTTGCCCAGCGCGAACACCGGTACGGCGGCCAGGACGCCGTCGACACGGTCGAGCACGCCGCCATGGCCCGGGATCAGGTGGCCCGAATCCTTGGCGCCGGCGTGGCGCTTGATGAGGCTCTCGAACAGGTCACCCAGCACCGAAGCGAACACGGCCACCACCGAGGTGATCAGCAGGCCCGGCAGGTGTGCGGTATCGATGCCGGCCAGCCAGCCCAGGCCGACGGCCACGGCGACACCGGCCAGCAGTCCGCCGAACAGGCCTTCCCAGGTCTTGTTGGGGCTGATCCGCGGGGCCAGCTTGTGCTTGCCGAAATGCCGGCCGGCGAAATAGGCGCCCGAGTCGGCCGCCCACACCAGCGCCAATGCAGCCAGCAGCCACAGGTGGCCCTGCTTGCCCGGCGGATCGCCACCGGCATGGATCAGCACCAGCGCGGCCCAGGCCGGGACGATGGCCAGGGTGCCGGCCAGCATCTTCAGGATGCGCGAGGGCGCCGACGGTTGTGCACCGAAGTTGAAGAAGCGCAGCCAGACCAGCGCGGCCAGCCACCAGGCAACGCCGGCCAGGGTGGTTATCTGGAACAGCACCAGCGTACTGCCATCGGCCCAGACCAGCAGCACCATCAGCAGCAGGTTCAGCACCAGCAGCACGGTGCGCGCCAGGGTGTCTTCGATACCGGCCAGCTTCAGCCATTCCCACAGGCCGATCAGCAGCACCGCGGCGGCGGCGGCGGCCAGCCATTGCGTGGGCAGCAGCAGGATCGCCGCAATGGCAACCGGCGCCATGATCAGCGCGGCGAGGACTCGGGTCTTGGTCATGGGCTGGAAGTCTCGGTGGCCAGTGCGGCGATCTGGGCGCTGGTCAGGCCGAAACGACGCTCGCGGCCGGCATAGGCGTCAAGCGCCTGCTGCAGCTGCCCGGCATCGAAGTCCGGCCACAGGGCCTCGGTGAACCACAGCTCGGTGTAGGCCAGCTGCCACAGCAGGAAATTGCTGATGCGGGTGTCGCCGCCGGTGCGGATGAACAGGTCCGGCGGCGGCAGGTCGGCCAGGGCGACCTGGCTGCCCAGCAGCGATTCGTCGATCTGCTCGGGCAACAGGCGACCGGCCGCCACTTCGACGGCCAGGGCGCGCGCGGCGCGGGCGATGTCCTGGCGGCCACCATAGCTGGCGGCGATCGACAGGGTCAGGGTGGTGTTGTCGGCGGTGCGCTGCTCGGCCAGCTGCATGCGGCTGACCAGCCCGGCACCGAAGCGCTCGCGTTCGCCGATGAAGCGCACGCGCACGCCACGCCGGTGCAGCTCGTCCACTTCGCGGTCGAGTGCGCCGAGGAACAGCTTCATCAACGCATCCACTTCCTCCTGCGGCCGGCCCCAGTTCTCGCTGGAGAAGGCGAACAGGGTCAGCGCCGGAATGCCCAGTTCAAGGCAGCGCTCGATGGTGCGGTTGACCGCGCGCGCGCCGGCACGGTGGCCGATCACGCGGGGGCGACGGCGCTGCTGTGCCCAGCGCCCATTGCCATCCATGATGATGGCAATGTGGCGGGGCAGGGCGGCCGGCAATGGAGGCGGGACTGAAGGCATCGACTTCAGACCGACAGCAGTTCTTTTTCCTTGTCGGCGACGACCTTGTCGACGTCCTTGATGTTGGCGTCGGTCAGCTTCTGGATGTCGTCTTCGCCGCGCTTCTTCTCGTCTTCGCTGATCGCCTTGTCCTTGACCAGCTTGGCGATTTCCTTGTTCGCGTCCTGACGGATGTTGCGGATCGCGATCTTGGCGCCTTCACCTTCCTTCTGCACCTGCTTGGCCAGCTCCTTGCGGCGCTCTTCGGTCGGCGGCGGCATGTTGATGCGGATCGCGGTGCCCAGGGTGTTCGGGGTGAACTCGGCGTTGTAGAGACCCTTCTCGATCTCCTTGATCATGCTCTTGTCGAACGGCGTGACCAGCAGCGAGTGCGCGTCGGCGTTGGAGATCGAGGCAACCTGGTTCAGCGGGGTGCTGGCGTTGCCATAGGCACTGACCGTCACGCGGTCCAGCAGGGCAGGCGTGGCACGCCCGGTCCGGATGGAGGTGAGGGTGTGCTTCAGAGCGTCGATGCTCTTGGCCATGCGCGTCTGCGCGTTGTTCTTGATGTCGTTGAGCATCGCCCGGTCCTGGATGTATCTGGAATCGGGCGATTATAGGCGAATACGGGACGCTGCCGGGCCTGAATCGGCCCGGTCATCGCTTTGCGCTCAGGCTCAGGCCGGGTCGCGGCCCTGGACCAGGGTGCCGATGTTCGCGCCGTTGAGGATCTTCAGCAGCTCGCCCGGCTGGCCCATGTCGAACACGCGCATCGGCAGGTCGCTGTCGCGGGCCAGTGCGAAGGCCGCGGTGTCCATCACTTCCAGGCCACGGCGGATCACTTCGTCGTAGCTCAGGCTGTCGAAGCGGACCGCATCGCTGTGCTTGTTCGGGTCCTTGTCGTACACGCCATCGACCTTGGTGGCCTTCAGCAGCAGGTCGGCGCCGATCTCGATCGCGCGCAGGGCGGCGCCGGAATCGGTGGTGAAGAACGGGCTGCCGACGCCGGCGGCGAAGATCACCAGGCGGCCCTTTTCCAGGTGGCGGATGGCGCGGCGGCGGATGTAGTCCTCGCACACGTCGTTGATCTTGATCGCGCTCATCACGCGGGCCTTGGCGCCCAGCTTCTCGAGGGCGTCCTGCATGGCCAGGGCGTTGATGACCGTGGCCAGCATGCCCATCTGGTCGCCGGTGACCCGGTCCATGCCGCCAGCAGCCAGGCCAGCGCCGCGGAAGATGTTGCCGCCGCCGATCACCAGCGCCACTTCGGCACCGGCCTGCTGGGCTTCGATGACCTCGCGGGCCAGGCGATTGATGATCTTCGGGTCGATGCCGTAGTCCTCATCTCCCATCAGCGCCTCCCCGGACAGTTTCAGAAGGATGCGGCGATAGGCGAGCTTGGACATGGGGACCTCGGGTGCGTGGAAATCGCGGGCGATTCTACGCGCATGCGGCGTCGTGCCAAAGTGTTTTGTGCACTGCGGCGCAGAATCCGGTGATTCGCCCCGGTCAACCGGGGCTTCCCCTTCAGCCCAGTTCGGCGCCGGCGGTGGCCGACAGCTCGTCGTGGCCGAGGGCGCCCGGTGAGCGGGCGATCACCCGGTTGCGGCCCAGGTTCTTGGAGCGGTACAGCACATCGTCGGCCGCGCGCAGCAGGTCCTGCACGTCGGCGAAGCGCTCGTAGCCACCCTGGGTGGCCACGCCGGCGGAGAAGGTGACGAACAGCGGCCCCCCTTCCAGCTCGGCCATCGGCGTGGCGACGATGTTGGCCAGTACCCGGCGGATCACGTCCAGGGCCACGCTTTCGCTGGTATTGGGCAGCAGCGCGACGAATTCCTCGCCGCCGAAGCGGGCGACGGTGTCGCTGTTGCGCAGCTGGCCCTGCAGCTTGCCGGCGAAGGCGCGCAGCACCTCGTCGCCGGTCAGGTGGCCGTGGGCGTCGTTGATCTTCTTGAAGTCGTCCAGGTCGATGAAGGCCACCGACAATGGCCAGCCCTGACGGCCGGCGCGCAGGAACTCCTGCTCCAGCACCGCTTCCAGCTGGCGGCGGTTGAGCACGCCGGTCAGCGCGTCACGATGGGCCTGGTCGGCGAGGCGCTTGGCGCGTGCCTCGAACTCGTCGGCGCGGCGGCGTGCCTGGTCGGCATCCTGCAGTTCGCGCAGGTTGCGCAGCGTGGCCAGCTCCTGCGCGTGATCGATCAGTTCGCGCACCCGGGACGGTGAATTGAGGCCGGCATCGAACAGGCTGGCGATATCGGGCAGGGCCTCGCTGATGCGGGCCAGGACCTGGTCGAAGCGCGCGCTGTCCAGTTCCAGGCGGTCGTGCACCTGCTGCAGGGCGCGCTCACGCGCGGCATCGGCGTCGGTATCCAGCCAGATGTCGGCCACCGCGCCGGACAGCTGCACGCAGGCCTGGAACGGCGATTCGGCGGCGTCCTCGTCCTCGCTGTGGCTGATGCTCTCGACCAGGTAGCGGGGCAGGCCCCATTGCTCGGCCACCCAGGCGCCGACCTCGGCATGGCTGCAGCCCAGTTCCTCGCGCTCGCGGGCGACCAGGTCGATGTTGTCGCGTGCCTCGCGCAGCAGCGGCAGGTAGCGCTCCGACTCGGCCTGGGCCAGGCACAGCACGCCCAGGTCCTGCAGCAGGCCGGCCAGCATCAGTTCCTCCAGCCGGCGCAGACCGCGCGCCTGGCCCAGCTGGCTGGCGGCCAGGGCGCTGAGGATGCTGCGCTTCCACGCGCGCTGGCGCAGGTCATGGTCGGCGCCGGTGCCGCCGGTCAGGCCCTGGGTGACGGTGAAGCCCAGGGCGAGGCTGATCGTGGCGTTCAGGCCCAGCATGGTCAGCGCCTGGCCGAGGTTCTCGATGCGGCGGCGGCTGGCATACAGCGGCGAATTGGCGATGCGCAGCATGCGAGCGCTCAGCGCCATGTCGATGGCGATGATGTCGGCGGCGGTGGCGATGTCCGCTTCCGGGTCCTGGGCCAGTTCGATGATGCGCAGGGCAATACCGGGTGGCGAAGGCAGGTTGCGGCAGAGCGCCAGGGCAGCTGTCAGCTCGGGAGGCATGTCGGGTCGTTCAATTCCATTAGGACAAGAATACCTAGGAATGCATCACAGTCCGCGATTTTCGTTCCTGCTAGGTGACTGTGGATTCCCTGCGCCGAGTATCGGCTTGATTCGCGCGCAACGCAAAGGTGCCGGTTGTGCGCACCAACGGAGGCTGTGCGCACCAACGGTGCGCACCCACAGGTTCACCGGCATAAAAAAAGAGCCGCGGTTTCCCGCGGCTCCTTCTGGTCGCTTCACAGCCGGAAGGCTGGAATCAGACCTGCATCGCCTTGGCAACTTCGGCGGCGTAGTCTTCCACCACCTTCTCGATGCCTTCGCCGACGATCAGCAGCTTGAAGCCTGCCACGTCGGCGCCAGCGGCCTTGACCACCTGCTCGACGGTGGTGTCGCCCAGCACGTAGGTCTGGCCGTACAGGGTCACGTCGCTGACGATCTTGTTGATCTTGCCGCTGATGATCTTTTCCAGGATGTCGGCCGGCTTGGCCTTGTCCTTCTCGGACATCTTGGCCAGCTCGATTTCCTTTTCCTTCTCGACGAACTCGGCCGGGACGTCCGCAGCCTTGTTGTGCGGCGGCTTCAGCGCGGCCACGTGCATGGCCAGGCCACGGGCCAGCTCGACGTCGCCGCCGACCAGATCGACCAGAACGCCGACCTTGCCGTTGGTGTGGACGTAGGCGCCGATGGTGTTGTTGCCATCCACCTTCACCATGCGACGGATCTGGATGTTCTCACCCAGGGTCTGCACGGCGGTGGCACGGGCTTCTTCAACGGTGCGGCCGTCGGCCAGCTTGGCAGCCTTCACGGCTTCGACGTCGGTGGCGCCCGATGCCAGGGCAGCGGCGGCGACGGCGTTGACGAAGGACTTGAAGTTGTCATCGTTGGCGACGAAGTCGGTTTCCGAGTTGACTTCGACCAGCACGGCCTTGCCGCCGTCCTGGGCCAGGCCCAGACGGCCTTCGGCGGCCACGCGGTCAGCCTTCTTGTCGGCCTTGGCAGCGCCGGACTTGCGCATGGCTTCAGCAGCAGCGTTGATGTCGCCGTTGGCTTCGGTAAGCGCCTTCTTGCATTCCATCATGCCGGCGCCGGTGCGCTCGCGCAGTTCCTTGACCAGGGAAGCAGTGATTTCCACGGGATTACCTCACGAAAGAAAGGGGTTGGGCCGGCATGGTGGCCGGCCCGTGTGACACGGTCCTGTCACGCGCCAAGGGCGGCGTGCAGGGAGGGTGGACGCCGGGCGTCCACCCCGGGGCCTGGATCAGGCCTGGGCGTCGTCGCCCTTCTTGGCAGCCTTCTTGGCCGGAGCGCGGCGGGCCGGCTTCTCTTCGCCTTCAGCAGCGGCTTCAGCGAACTCTTCCTCGCGCACCGAAGCGGCGTGCGGAGCAGCGGCCTTACCTTCCAGCACGGCGTCGGCAGCGGCGCGGGCGTACAGCTGCACAGCGCGGATGGCGTCGTCGTTGCCCGGGATGGCGTAATCAACCAGTTCCGGGTTGTAGTTGGTGTCGACCACGGCGATGACCGGGATGCCCAGCTTCTTGGCTTCCTTGATCGCGATGTCTTCGTGGCCGATGTCGATCACGAAGATGGCGTCCGGCAGACGGTTCATGTCCTTGATGCCGCCCAGCGAGGCTTCCAGCTTGTCGCGCTCGCGACGCAGGCCCAGCACTTCGTGCTTGACCAGCTTCTCGAAGGTGCCGTCGGTTTCACCGGCTTCCAGTTCCTTCAGGCGGGCAACCGACTGCTTGACGGTACGGAAGTTGGTCAGGGTGCCGCCCAGCCAACGCTGGTTCATGAACGGCATGCCGCAACGCTCGGCTTCTTCCTTGATGGTTTCGCGGGCGCTGCGCTTGGTGCCCAGGAACAGGACGGTGCCGCGCTTCTGGGCAACCGACGAGATGAAGTTCATCGCGTCGTTGAACAGCGGGACGGTCTTTTCCAGGTTGATGATGTGGATCTTGCCGCGGGCGCCGAAGATGTACGGAGCCATCTTCGGGTTCCAGTAGCGGGTCTGGTGGCCGAAGTGGACGCCGGCTTCCAGCATCTGACGCATGGTGACCTGGGGCATTGCAATACTCCTGATATGGAACCAGCGATTCCGCCCGCGGGGATAGGTATGCGGGACGCGTGGAAGCGCGATCGGTTCCGGGGTTGGGCTTCCCTGTTGCCTCCGTGGCCGAACTCCTTGCGGAGCACCCCGGCACGGATGGGGGCAGCAGGTGTGGATTCACCGGTGACGTCCGGTGTGGACGGGTTCCCGCGCACGCTGGCGGCAGGAATCCGGTCGATTATAGCCCGCTGGGGGCGCTTGCTGCAATTGCAGGGTCAGCAGTGGCCAGATCGACCTCGCGGCCGTCCTGCAGGCGTGCCTGGAAGCGGCCTCCAGCATAGCCATCGGCGCGGGCAGGCAGGGGCCAGCGGCGTTCATGGCCAGCCAGGATGTAGCCGGCCAGGCCAGCCGTCAGCAGCGTTGACTGGCCGTCCGCCGTGATGAAGCGCAGATCGTGCAGGCGGCCGTGCAGGGTACCGGTATTGCTGAGTCGCAGTGCGGGCTGCGACGCCTGGGCCTCGACGCGGCCCTGCAGGCGGGCATGCAGCGGTGTTGCCGCTGGGCCGCGGAACAGTGGCAGGGAATAGCGCGGCAGCCCTGCCAGCGACGGCGCCAATACGATCCGATAGGCCTGTTCACCGACCGCCGCCGGCTCGGCTGGCAGCAGCCAGACGCGCTGGGTACTGCCGGGGGCGAGGTCCAGGCGCGCCGGGCTGACCCGGATCCGGTCGCTTGGCTGCAGCCGTTCGGCATCCAGCTGCTGATCCCAGGCCAGCACCTGCACCTGGCCCTGCCAGCGGCCGGGCCCGGGGTTGTGCAGCCACAGCTCGGCGCGGCCGCCCTGGGCCGGCAGCTGCAGGGTGGTCGGCAACAGCTCCAGCGCCGCGGCGGGCAGTGCCAGCAGCAGTGCCAGCAGGGTCAGCAGCGCGCGCATCAGTAGATGAGGGTCACGGAGGGGGTTGCGTTCTCGTCCGTTGCCGGTGGTGCGAGCTCGCGGACCTGGGGCGGCACCTGGGGCGCGTCACTGCGCTGGTGCGGCGCCGGGCAGCGGACGCCACCGCCATCGTCGCTGCAGGATTCGACCACGGTCAGCCGGATCTGCAGGGTGCTGCTGCTGGGTTCGGCCCATGCCGGCAGGCTGGCGACCAGCATCGCCCCGATCAGAAATGCACGAACCACCTGCCATCCACCGTACTGAAAGACTCGCTGCGCGGTATCGGCGGGATGCGCCGGAACTGTAGCGTCGCGCTTGCCCGGCATCCGTATGCCCGCATCCACCGGTGGGTGCCGACCGTTGGTCGGCACGCGGATCGCCCCCGGTGGGTGCCAACCGTTGGTCGGCACGCAGGTCAATAAGTGATCGTCACCTGCACCAGGTCGTTGTAGGTGCCGGCCGGAGGCTGGCCGGTGACCGGCGGTACCCGGCCATAGATGGTCAGCTGCTGCGCGCTGCCGGTGCCGGTGCTGCTGGCCGTATCGACGGTCAACGTGTTGCCCCAGCGCTGGCTCCGTGCCGCGTCCCGGTAGAGCTCGTAGGTGAGGTAGTAGGTGCTGCCGCCAATGGTGGTGGCCATGCGCCGGGTGGTGGTGGCGGTGGGATTGTTCTGGCCGTTGTTGAGACCGACCTGGAAGGCGGTGTTCTTCAGGCAGGTCAGGGTCAGGGTTGCGGTCTGGTCGATGTTGGCCGGGATGCCACCGGTGACGTTGCCGAAGTTCATGTTGGTGGTGACGTAGCTGCCGCATTGCGGCAGCACATTGGCGGTGGCGGTGAAGCTGAAGGCCGCACTCGCGCTGTTGGTACCGGTGGCGCCGCCGTTGCAGGTGGCGGGAATGGTGGCGGTGCCGAGCAGGACTTCGTTCCAGGCCCAGGTCAGCACCACGCTGGCACCGCTGAAGGTGCTGCTGTACGCGCCGGAGGCCAGGACCTGGTTGGCCGGGATCTGCCCGAACAGCTGCACCGTCTGTGCGCCGCTGCCGCCGGTCAGCAGCGGCACGTTGTAGCTCATGGTCAGTTCCTGCGCCGGGGGCGTGCCGTGCGGAGCCAGGCCAGTGACCTGGCCGAAGCTGGCGTTGTTGTACAGCTGGAAATTCATCGTGTCGCTGGTGGAGGTGGCCATCGTGCGGAACGTGGAACTGCTGCCGCCGCCACTGCCTGCGCCGATGCCCACGCAGACGCGCACGCCGGTGGTGGCCAGCAGGCTCAGCGCAGCGGTGGTGCAGGTCACCGTGATGTTGAGGTTGGCCGTGCTCGGGCCGGGTGCATTGCTGTTGATGTTGCCGAACGGCAGGGTCGGATTGGCGACCGCCGTGCAGACCGCGGTGGCACTGGCAGGCGCCGCTGCCAGCAGGCCGGCCCACAGCAGCAGGACGAGCAGCAGTACCCTCATGGCGCGACCTCCGGGATGCACTGCTGCGGTGCCGGCTTCGGCCGGGCGCCGGACGCCACCACCTTGGGCAGGTCCGGCACCTTCACCCGGCAGGGACCATGGCTGGTGGTGACGTACAGCACGCTGCCGGCGGCGACATCTTCCAGATAGAGCAGGCCGTCGTAGCCGACCGTGGCCTGGCGACCGTCAGGCAGCTGCACCTCGCTGCCCACCTCCAGAGGCTGGCCGTCCATCGCCAGCAGGGTCAGGCTCAGTGACGGCCGCGAGCGCAGCTGGAAGGTCACGCGGGTGCCGGCGCGCTGGCGCGGGGTCACCCAGTCCTCGATGCGGTCGGCGCGCATGTCTTCGGGCAGGTCCAGGGTGTCGATCGAGACCCGGTTGCGCTGCCAGGACAGCAACGGACTGACCAGCAGCAGGCCGCGATCATCGGTGACGCCGATCAGGCGGTTCTCCAGCCGCACCGGGACTCCGCCGACCCCATTGGTGCTGATCACCGCGAACGCATCGGAGACCTCGCGCGTGGCGAAGGCGTGCCCGCCCATCCACACCAGGCTGCCGCTGGCGCTGGCGTAGGCATAGTTGAGTCCACCCTGGCGCGAGGCGCCGAACGAATAGCGGCCGACATCGTTGAGGATGCCGACCTCGGCCAGGCCGCCGTTGCCGTCCTCGCCGTGGCGCAGCTGCGCGCGCCAGCCGACGCCGCCGGCACTGCCATCGCCCGGCACCGGCTGGGTCACGTCGGCCACCCAGCTCTGGCTGTCGCCGTTGCGCTGGCTCGAAAGGCTGGCCTGGCGGTTGTTGCCCAGGCTGGCGGTTACCGACAGGTAGATGCTGCGGTCGTCGCTGCGGTCCAGGTTCTGGTTCACCGACAGGTAGGCCGACCAGCGCTGGCTCCAGGTACGCGACCAGAACAGGCTCGCGTAGCGGTTGTCGTCGCCGTCGGGGTAGCGCAGGCGCAGATAGCTGGCGCTGAGCGTGCCCAGCCGCAGCAGGTCCAGGCCGAGCGTGGCCTGCTCGCTGATGCTCGGTGGCAGGTTGCCCTGCAGCGCGCCCAGGTCGCGGTAGTCGCCGTGGCTGCGTACGCTGCGCAGATTGACGTTGAAGCGACGGTTGTTCCAGCTGTAGCCCAGCGCCCATTGCCCGCCCTGCAGGCCATGATAATCACTGTGTGCATAGGCGGCATTGAACACGCCGGCAGCGCCGAGCAGCCACCAGCCACCGATGCCGGCCTGGGCCAGGCCACCGCCGCCTTCGGCATGCGCTTCGCCGGTGAACGTGTCGGTGACACCGCCGCGCCAGCTGGCACTGGCCACCGTGCGATCGTCATAGGCGAAGGAACGTTCGCCGAAATCCCTGCGCAGCTGGCCGACGCCGACCGACCAGTCCGACAGGCCCTTGGCCAGCAGCTGCTGGGTGCCGTAGAAACTGAAATCCAGCGTCTGCATGCGGCCGAACGCATCGGTCACCACCACCTGCGCATTGCCGGTGCCGCTGATGCCGGGCTGCGCTGCCAGCTGGAAGGGCCCGACCGGCACCTGGCCGCTGTACTGGCGCAGGCCATCGACATACAGCTCGACCGTGGAGGGCACCACGGCCTGGCCGAGGAAGCTCGGCGTGGGCGTGAGTACGCGGTAGGGCTGCAGGCCGTAGTTGCGGCCGATCTGCAGGCCGCCCAGGCGGACCGGGCGGGTCCAGTCGACGAAGCCGCTGTAGAAGTCACCGACCTCCAGCGTGGTTGCACTGTCCGGGAAATCCAGGCTCCAGCGTGTGTCCAGGCGCACGCTCTCGCCGCGCCAACGGCGGTCGCCGGGCTGCTGGTAGCGGCGGCTGATGGCGGTGTTCTCGAAGGTGCCGTTGCCGATGCCGAACACCCGCAGTTCCGAACTCAGGCTGAGGTTGCCGAGCGTGTCAACCCGGCTGCCGTAGACGTCGTAGTTGAGCAACACGCCCGGCGAGGCGTTGCCGGTGGGCGCGCGCGTCTGCGGGCGGCTGAGCACGGTGGTGGGCAGGGTCAGCTGGTCCAGCGGGACGTCCAGCGCCAGCGTCTGCATGTGTGCGTCGTAGCGCACCACCGCGCCGCTGATCTGGTCCAGGTAGACCGGTGCGTCGCCGCTGGCATTGAAGCCCAGCTGGCGCAGCACGTCGGGGCTGGCCTGCAGCCGGCCGCGGTTCTCGGTGAACGGCAGCAGGCCGCGCGGCGTGCTGTTGAGCGACACATCCAGGTACAGCGCCTGGCTGGCGGTCAGCGGGGTCGGTGGCGGCAGGATGGCATCTGCCGACACGCCGGATACATCAGCCGCCGCGCCGGACACATCGGCGGCCTCGGTCGCCGCGGGAGCCAGGGCAGCCAACAGCGCGCCCATCAACGCCTCAGCGAGCCGGTGGGGGCGACAGTGGCGTCTGTTCCGACTCGCCATTGAGCTTGGCCGTGATCTGGTCGTTGTCGCGGTCGATTGCCGTGCGTTCGATCGGCCAGCGCATCACCTGGCCGGGCAGCACATAGCCCAGCAGCCCGGGGTGGACGATGCGCGGGCGCGTGGCGCTGCCCAGCGCGAGATCGGCGATCTGCGCGTAGCCGTTGCCCGAATTGGCCACCTCCACGCCATTGCGGCCGTCCGCCAACTGCACCAGGCGGGCCTGCAGCCGCGGTGCCAGCGTGCCGGCCGAGGGCTGCACGAAGACCGGGATCGAATAGCGCAGGACGAACTGCATGCCGCCGGCGCGCGTGGCCAGATCGGGCACCTCGTCGACGATCAGGCGGTAGTACCGCTGTGCCGGCGGCGGTTCCCGGTCCGGGCGCATCACCCGCACAAGCTGCTGCTGGCCGGCGGCCAGTTCCTGCATCGGCGGCGTGGCCATCACTTCATCGGTGGGCAGCAGCTGTTCCTGGCCGTCCTGCTGCACCCAGCGGAACACGCGCACCTGCAGCTTCACCGGCGAGGTGCCGCTGTTGGTCAGCCACAACTCGCCGGCACGCTGGCGGGCTTCCAGCTGCAGGCTGGTCGGGGCGACCTGCAGGCTGGTGGCCCCGGCGGTGGCGGCGGCCAGCAGGCACAGGGCGAGCAGCGCCACGCCGGTGGCGCGCCACGGGCGGGGTACGGCCATGCGGGCGTGCTCCATCAATAGGTGATCGTGGCGGTAACCGTATCCAGGTAGTTACCGGTGGCCGGGTTGTTGGTGCTCAGGTTCAGGATCTGGCCGTAGACGATGTAGGGCACGGCCAGGCCGGTGCCGATGCCGGCCTGGGTATTGGTGCCGGACGTGGCGCCCCAGACCAGGGTATGGGCGGCGTCCTGGTAGAGCTGGTAGCCGACGTAGTTGTTGGCGGTCACCGCAGCATTGGTGTTCTTCATCCGCCGGGTGGTGACGTCATTGGCCGTGCTGGCATTGGCGCCCGCATTCAGCGAGATGGTGTAGGGCGTCAGTGCCGAGCACTGCGCGGTCACCGTGCCCTGGCCCAGGGTGGGCGTGGCGGTGGTCGAGGCGGCGGTGCCGAAGTCGACGTTGGTGGCGGCCGCCGCCGTGATGGTGCAGGCCTTGGTGACCACCAGGGTGACGTTGAAGGTGGTGGTGTCGGCGGCCAACGCCGGGCTGGACAGCAGGAGCCCGGCCACGACCCATGTCAGCGGGGATCGAACTGGGGATCGCATGGACAACCTCCCTGACCCGAAGGTCTGTTGAACAAGGCGAAGACGGCACGTTCGGCGCCGCTTTGACGACAGTGGGTCCAGCTTAGGAGGCGTAAGTGTCTGTAATCCGTGATAAATAGGCAGGCGAAAGAGTGGAGGGCATCACGCTTTCACTTTCCTTGCCGGAACCGTGCATGGCCCGGATCGCCAGTTGGGTGGCGTTCGTTCAGATTGCGGCCGGATCGGCGATAATGGGTGCCATGAGCGTGAATCTGAAAACCCCGCAGGAAATCGAGATGATGCGCATCGCCGGCCGCCTGGCCAGCGAAGTGCTCGACATCGTCACCCCCCACGTCAAGCCCGGTGTCACCACCGAGGAACTGGACCGCATCTGCCACGACCACATCGTGAACGTGCAGGGCGCCATTCCGGCCAACGTCGGCTACCGCGGCTTCCCGAAGACCGTGTGCACCTCGGTCAACAATGTCATCTGCCACGGCATCCCCAGTGAAGGAAAGGTGCTCAAGGATGGCGACATCATCAATATCGACGTCACTGTCATCAAGGACGGCTGGCACGGCGACACCAGCCGCATGTACTTCGTCGGCACCCCGTCGGTGATGGCCCGCCGCCTGGTGGAAACCACCTACGAAGCCATGTGGCGCGGCATCCGTGCGGTGCGTCCGGGCGCCACCCTGGGCGACATCGGCCATGCCATCCAGAGCTATGCCGAAGGCGAGCGTTTCAGCGTGGTGCGCGAGTACTGCGGCCACGGCATCGGCAAGGTCTACCACGACGAGCCGCAGGTGGTGCATTACGGTCGTCCGGGCCAGGGCCTGGTGCTGCAGCCGGGCATGACCTTCACCATCGAGCCGATGATCAACGAGGGCACCCGCTACAACAAGGTGCTGCCGGACGGCTGGACCGTGGTGACCAAGGACCGCAAGCTGTCGGCGCAGTGGGAGCACATGATCGCGGTCACCGAGACCGGCGTGGACGTGCTGACCCTGTCGCCAGGCGAGTCGCAGGTCTCCTGAAGATGCTGCCGGCGAGTTCGCTGCTGGACACGCCGGCCGCGTCGCTCAACGACCCGGATTGGGCTGCTGCCGCGCGCCAGGCGCTGCAGCAGGCCGACGCGCGCCTGTACCGCCGCTTCGACCAGGGCGACAACATCGAGCGCCTCCTGGCGCTGCGCGCGCGCGCTGCCGACCATCTGATCCGCCTGGCCTGGCAGCGCTGCCTGCCGGCCGACAGTGGCCTGGCGCTGTTCGCGGTCGGTGGCTATGGCCGCGGTGAACTGTTCCCGCGTTCGGACATCGACCTGCTGGTGTTCGGCGATCCGCCGGCACAGCTGGCGCACGAAGCGGCATTGGCGCGCCTGTTCGCGCTGCTGTGGGACTGCGGATTGGCCGTCAGCCATGCGGTGCGTTCGGCATCGCAGTGCCGCGAGGCGGCAGCTGACCAGACCGTGCTGACCGCGCTGATCGAGGCGCGTCCGATCCTGGCCGATGATGCCGCGCGCCGCGCGCTGCGCGAGGCCATCGACGACCGCGAGCTGTGGCCGGCACGCAGCTTTTTCCTGGCCAAGCTGGAAGAGCTGCGCAACCGCCACCAGCGCTTCGGCGATACCGCCGACAACCTGGAGCCGGACCTGAAGGATGGCCCCGGCGGCCTGCGCGATCTCAACACGCTGGGCTGGATGGCGTTGCGTGCCTTCGGCGTGCGCGACCTGGAGGCCCTGGTCGGGCTCGGCCATCTGGGCGCTGACGAAGCCGCGGCGTTGAAGCGCGAACGTGCCGTGCTGGCGCGGTTGCGCTTCGGCCTGCACCTGGTCGCGCGCCGTCCGGAAGAGCGCCTGCGTTTCGATTACCAGAAGACCCTGGCCGCGCGCCTGGGCTTCGAGGACGATGCCGAGAATCTCGGTGTCGAGAAAATGATGCAGGGCTTCTACCGCGCCGCGCTGGTGGTGCGCCGGATCAGCGACCGCCTGCTGCAGCGCTTCGAGGAACAATTCGATGGCGAGGCCCAGCCGGAACCGCTGACCGTGGGCTTTTCCCTGCGCCGTGGCTACCTGGCCGCCAACGAGGCCGACTGGCCGCGCGGCGACATCGGCCAGGTGTTCGCACTGTTTTCCAGCTGGGCCAACAACCCGCAGGTGCGCGGACTGCACTCGCTGACCGCGCGTGCACTGGCCGAGTCGCTGCCGCTGCTGCCGGCCTACGACCAGGCCGACACCGATGCGCGCGAGCAGTTCCTGGCCCTGCTGCGCGGCCAGCGTCCGGTCGATACGCTTTCGCGCATGGCGCGGCTGGGCGTGCTTGGCCAGTGGATTCCCGCGTTCGCCCAGGTCAGCGGGCGCATGCAGTTCGACCTGTTCCATGTCTATACGGTCGACCAGCACACGCTGATGGTCCTGCGCAACATCGGCCAGTTCGCCAGCAGCCGCGCCGACGAGCGCTTCTCGATCGCGCACGAAGTGTGGCCGCGCCTGCGCAAGCCGGAACTGCTGCTGCTGGCCGGCCTGTTCCATGACATCGCCAAGGGCCGTGGCGGCGACCACTCGGAGCTGGGCGCGGTGGACGCGCGTGCGTTCTGCCAGGCGCATGCGCTCAGTGGCACCGATACCGAGCTGGTGGCATGGCTGGTCGAACAGCACCTGCGCATGTCGGTGACCGCGCAGAAGCAGGACATCGCCGATCCGGTGGTGATCCACCGCTTCGCCACCCTGGTCGGCAGCCGCGACCGCCTGGACTACCTGTACCTGCTGACCTGTGCCGACATCGCCGGCACCAGCCCGAAGCTCTGGAATGCCTGGAAGGATCGCCTGCTGGCCGACCTGTACTTCGCTACCCGGCGCGCGCTGCGCGAGGGGCTGGAGCACCCGGTACCGGCCGCCGAGCGCGTGGCCGAGGCACGTGACAGCGTGCGCGCACTGGTGCGCGAGCAGGGCTACGACGATGCCACCATCGACCGCCAGTTCGCGGTGATGCCCGATGAGGGCTTCATCCGCCTGCGCCCGGAGCAGCTTGCCTGGCAGGCTGCCGCGCTGGTGCCGGTGAAGCAGGGCCAGGCGCTGGTGAAGGTTCGCCGGATCAGCGTCGACGACCCGGCGCTGGAAGTGTTCGTGCACTCGCCCGACCGCGACGGCCTGTTTGCCGCGATCGTGATGACCCTGGACCGCAAGGGCTACGGCATCCACCGCGCACGCGTGCTGGACGGTCCGGCCGACACCATCTTCGATACCTTCGAAGTGAACCCGGCCGACACCTTTGCCGATGGCAGCAGCGCCAACCTGGAGGCGGCCCTGCGCGAGGCACTCAGCGGTGACCTGTCGCGGCTGCGGCCGTCGCGCCGGGTCGTGCCGCGGCAGCTGCGGCACTTCCGCTTCGCCCCGCGCATCGAGTTCCGCGATGAGCCAGGCGCAACCCGTTTTGCCCTGGTCGCCCCCGACCGTCCCGGCCTGCTGGCCGATGTGGCGTTCGTGCTGCGCAACCAGGGCCTGCGCGTGCATGATGCGCGCATTGCAACGTTCGGCGAACGCGCCGAAGACACCTTCGTGATCAGTGACGAACACGACCTCCCCCTGACTGAACCTGCCCGGCAGCAGCTGCATGACGCGATGCTGGCCTGCCTGGACCCTGATCGAAACGCCGGAGACCCCGCCTGATGGCCACCAAGCCCGCCAAGAAGACCGCCGCGACCCCCAAGAGCGCAGCGGCCCGGAAACCTGCTGCCGCCGCACCGGCCGCGAAGAAGACCCCTGCGCCGAAGAAGGCCGCTGCGGTGAAGGCCCCGGCGAAGAAGACGGCCGCGGTGAAGCGTGCTGTGAAGAAGCCGGCGCCGGCCAAGAGCGCCGAAGCGGTCCGCGCCGAGACCATCGCCCGCAAGTCGCTGCGCAAGCCGTCGGCACCGGGCGTGGAAGAGCTGAAGTTCGGCATCGAGAGCGCCTTCGAGCGCCGTGCGACGCTGACCCTGCACGAGCTGGAAGGTTCCACCCGTCCGCTGGTCAACCGCGTGATCGATGGCCTGGAAACCGGTGAATTCCGTGTCGCCGAGCCGGACGGCCAGGGTGGCTGGAAGGTCAACGAGTGGTTGAAGAAGGCAGTGCTGCTGTACTTCCGCGTCAACGACATGGCGGTGGTCGATGCGCGCCCGGCGCCGTTCTGGGACAAGGTCGAATCGCGCTTCGCCGGTTATGACGAAGCGAAGTTCCGCCGTGGCGGCGTGCGCGTGGTGCCGGGCGCGATCGCCCGCCGCGGTACCTACTTCGGCAAGGACGTGGTGCTGATGCCGAGCTTCACCAACATCGGCGCCTACGTCGGCGAAGGCACCATGGTCGACACCTGGGCCACCGTCGGTTCCTGCGCGCAGATCGGCCAGCACTGCCACCTGTCCGGCGGCGCCGGCATCGGCGGCGTGCTGGAGCCGCTGCAGGCCAGCCCGACCATCATCGAGGACCACTGCTTCATCGGTGCGCGCTCGGAAGTGGTGGAAGGCGTGGTGGTCGGCCACCACAGCGTGATCGGCATGGGCGTGTTCCTCAGCCAGAGCACCCGCATCTACAACCGCGCCACCGGCGAGATCACCTACGGCTACATCCCGCCGTACAGCGTGGTGGTGTCCGGCTCGCTGCCGAGCAAGGACGGTACCCATTCGCTGTACTGCGCGGTGATCGTCAAGCAGGTTGATGCCAAGACCCGCAGCAAGACCAGCGTCAACGACCTGCTGCGCGGCCTGGCCGACTGAGGATGACGGCGCCGGAGGATCTGGCGCAGTCCGCGATCTACCAGCATCCGTCCGACACCCTGTTCGGGCGGATGCTGCCGCGCCTGCTGCACGCCCCGCGCTGGACCCGGCTGCGCCGCGCGCTGTCGCGGCGCTGGCCGATGCCGGCGCTGGTCAGCGATGTACGCGACGTGGTCTACGTGAGCTGGTGGGTCGACGTGCGCCACGCGCCGATGCCACCACCAGGCCATCACTACGTGGTCCACGCCGGACGCACGCCCTACACCATCCTCAGCTACCGGCACGGGCACTTCGGGCCCGCGCTGGCCGGGCCGCTGCGCTCGCTGATGCCGTCTCCCAGGCAGAGCAACTGGCGCTGGTACCTGCGTCGCGACGACGCTCCGGATGGGGCGCCGGTGGTGCTGTTCGATCGCAACGTGATGGACCAGCTGGCCTTCGTCGCCGGCGCGCGCGCTTTCAGTGATGCCATGCAGCCGCACCTGTCGGTGCACTTCACGCATGCGCTGGATGCCGAAGGCAGTGGCCACACGCGGATCGAGGGCGGGCAGGGCAGTGCCCCGGCGTTGCACCTGCAGTGGCAGGCCGCTGCGGGCTGGGACGATGCCGGGTGGGCGGCGGCCTTCGGCAGCCATCAGGCCCTGCTGCGTTTCCTGACCTGCCAGGACGAGGCCATCGCCCGTACCTGCGACCAGCGCTGGGCCAGCACCCGCATCGCTCTGCCGGTGGACATCGCACAGCTGCAACCGCTGCAGCTGGAGGGCGAACCACATTGCCCGCGCCTGCAGGCAATGGGCGTGGCGCTGCACGAGGGGCTGGCCTTCCGGCTGCCAAGGGTACCGTTCCGGGTCGTGTCCGAGCGCCTGTTGTGAGATTCTGGCCCTCTGTTTTCCAGCATCACAGATGGCCATGAGCACCACTGTTTACGGTTTGAAGAACTGCGATACCTGCAAGAAGGCGACCAAGTGGCTGGACCGCTTCGGCGTGCCGTACACCTTCGTCGACTACCGCGACAACAAGCCCAGCCCGGAAACGCTGCTGGCATGGGCGGCGCAGCTGGGTGGCCTGGCCGCGATGGTCAACAAGTCCTCCACCACCTGGCGGCAGCTGCCGGACAACCGCAAGGCCGCCGACTCCGAGGCCGAATGGAAGCTGCTGCTGCGCGAGTATCCGCAACTGATCAAGCGCCCCGTGGTGGTCACCTCCGACGGTACGGTCAGCCAGGGCTTCAGTGACAACGGC
Source organism: Stenotrophomonas sp. 109824_Sma (assembly GCF_056480025.1). Lineage (NCBI taxonomy): Bacteria > Pseudomonadati > Pseudomonadota > Gammaproteobacteria > Lysobacterales > Lysobacteraceae > Stenotrophomonas > Stenotrophomonas sp. 109824_Sma. The sequence continues at coordinate 1,462,777 of NZ_CM151078.1, forward strand.
TTCAAAGCACGCTTCGGCGTGGGTGGCGCGTGAGCGCGGTTCTCGACCTGACCTGCGAGCTGATCGCTCGGCCCTCGGTGACGCCGGACGACGCCGGCTGCCAGGCGCTGCTGGCGGCACGGCTGAAGCAGGCCGGGTTCCACTGCGACCATCTGCGGCTGGGCGAGGTCGACAATCTGTGGGCGACCCATGGACAGGGCGCGCCGGTTCTGGTGTTGCTGGGCCACACCGACGTGGTGCCGACGGGCCCGCGCGAGGCCTGGGCCAGCGACCCGTTCACGCCGCAGATCCGTGACGGCGTGCTGTACGGCCGTGGCACCGCCGACATGAAAGGCAGCGTGGCGGCGTTCGTGGTGGCGGCCGAGCAGTTCATCGCCGCACATCCTGATCACCCCGGCACGCTGGCGGTGCTGTTGACCAGCGACGAGGAAGGCGATGCCATCGATGGCGTGCGCCACGTCGCACGGCTGTTCGCCGAGCGCGGCCAGCGCATCGACTGGTGCATCACCGGCGAGCCGTCGTCGACCGCGACGCTGGGTGACCTGCTGCGCGTGGGTCGCCGTGGCAGCCTGTCGGCCAAGCTGCGGGTGCAGGGCGTGCAGGGCCATGTGGCGTATCCGGAGAAGGCACGCAACCCGATCCACCAGGCGGCGCCGGCCCTGGCCGAGTTGAGTGCGCGGCGCTGGGATGAAGGCTACGAAAGTTTCCCGCCGACCAGCCTGCAGATCTCCAACGTCCATGCCGGTACCGGTGCCAACAATGTGATTCCCGGCGAGCTCGAAGTGGATTTCAACATCCGCTACAACCCGCACTGGGATGCACCGAAGCTGGAAGCGGAGATCACCGCGCTGCTGGATCGGCATGGCCTGCAGTACACGCTGAAGTGGCATCGCAGCGGCGAGCCGTTCTACACCCCGGAAGGCACGCTGCGCGCCACGGCGCGTGCGGTGCTGGCCGAGCACATCGGCCGTGCACCGGAGGAAAGCACTGGTGGCGGCACGTCCGATGCCCGCTTCATCGCGCCATTGGGCGCGCAGTGCATCGAAGTGGGGCCGGTCAACGCCAGCATCCACCAGGTGGACGAGAACGTGCGCGTGGACGATCTGGAGGCATTGCCGGGGCTGTACCAGCGGCTGGTGGAACGGCTGCTGGTGGGAACCCCATGACGGAATGAATTCCGCGAGGGTGGGTGCCGACCGTTGGTCGGCACGCCTCCCGCCGGGGCCGCTTCTCTACTCCGAAAAAATGAAGAACGGCGGCTCGACCGCTTTTTTCCAGTAACTCGGCGCGGCCATGTAGAAGTGCTGCGCTTCGGCCCTGGCGAACCAGTGCGTCGCTGCGTCGGTGTCCTTCTCCACGCCCGGCGCACCGCGGCCCAGCAGCAGTCCGGCGAAGTACTGGCCGAACACATTGCCCTGCTCGCCGGCGCGCTGGTACAGCTGCAGCGCGCGCGCGGGATCGCGTGGCAGGCCTACGCCTCTTTCCAGCAGCGCGCCCAGATCGACCTGTGCGCCGGCGTCACCCGCAGCGGCACGGCGTTGGATCCTCGCCACCAGCGGATGCACGGTATCGCCTGTGGCCGCTACCGCGCCGGGCAGTCCCGACGATGACGACGCATAGCGCTGGTAGACCATCGCGCGCAGGTCCCAGCGCAGTGCTCGCTGGGCATCACCGCGCTCGCGATAGGCCTTGGCCAGGTCAAAGAACGCATACGGATTGCCGTGGTTGGCGGCAGCCAGAGACCAGCGTTCACCGCGTCGCCAGGACGCGCGCAGCACCGGAGCCGGGTTGATGTGGGGGCTGTCGGCATACCGCAGCGTGCCGGAGATCCAGATCCGGCCCAGTGCTTCTTCCGCCCTGGTGTTGTGGAAGGTCCAGGGTGTGGCCGCTGCGGCACGCTCGTAGTAGGCGATGGCGCGCGGATCGTTGAAGCGCTCGAAGGTTTGCGCGGTATCAAAGGCACCCTCGAAGCTGCCGTCGGTTCCGCGTTGTTCCAGGCCCTGCAGCTGAGCCGGCGGCAGGGGCGACGGCGGGGGCAGGGTCTGGCAGGCGGCCAGGCCTAGGCAGAGCAGGGCGGCCAGCGCCGCGTTGCGTCCAGTGCGGTGTTGCATTTCCATTACACGTTTCACGGCGGGCCATTATGCGCGCCGTGGAGTGGTTGCCAACGCAACGGTTGCGCCGTGCCGGAAACCGGGGTAGGGTCGATGCCATGTCGATCCGCCTGGCCACCGCCGTCAATAACAACAACCGCAATAATCTGCGCGCGAATAATCGTGCGCGGCCGATGCGGGACTGCGCCCTGGGTAGATAGACAGCAACACACGCCCGGACACCAGAAAACCCGCATCAGCCGATGCGGGTTTTTTTGTGCCCGGGCGCAGCCCCACCCGGGCCTGGATGGCCGGTCGAACACCTTCCCACCCGTGAAATCCCCCAACAGGAGCTCTCCCATGTGTTCGATCTTCGGAATCTTCGGCCTGCAGGCCGGTGACGATCTTCCAGCCCTGCGCCGCCATGCGCTGGAACTGTCGCAGCGCCAGCGCCACCGTGGCCCGGACTGGAGCGGCGTATACCTCGACGAAGGTGCGCTGCTGGTTCACGAGCGGCTGGCCATCGTCGACCCGGCCGGTGGTTCGCAGCCGCTGCTGTCGGCCGATGGCCAGCTGGCGCTGGCGGTGAACGGCGAGATCTACAACCACCAGGCATTGAAGGCGGCACTGACCACCGCCTACGACTTCCAGACCGGCTCGGACTGCGAGGTGATCAACGCGCTGTACCGCCAGGGGGGCGCGCCGGCGCAGTGGCTGGAACAGCTCAACGGCATCTTCGCCTTCGCGCTGTGGGACCGCGACAGCGGGCGCGTGCTGGTGGCGCGTGACCCGGTCGGCGTGGTGCCGCTGTACTGGGGCCACGATGCCCAGGGGCGCCTGCGCGTGGCCTCGGAAATGAAGGCACTGGTCGATACCTGTGCCGACGTCGCGCAGTTCCCGCCGGGGCACTACTTCGACAGTGCCAGTGGTGAGCTGGTGCGCTACTACCAGCAACCGTGGCGCGACTACGCCGACGTGCAGGGCCGGCAGGCCGATCTGGCCGAACTGCGCCAGGCGTTCGAGCATGCGGTGGAGCGTCAGCTGATGAGCGACGTGCCGTACGGCGTGCTGCTGTCCGGTGGCCTGGACTCGTCGCTGGTGGCAGCGGTGGCCGCACGCTATGCACGTCGCCGCATTGAGGATGGGGGGCAGACCGAAGCCTGGTGGCCGCGCCTGCACTCGTTCGCGATCGGCTTGAAGGGCTCGCCCGATCTGGCCGCCGCTGCGATCGCCGCCGAAGCGCTGGGCACCGTGCATCACGGCTTCGAGTACACCTTCGAGGAAGGCCTCGATGCGCTGCCGGAAGTGATCCGCCATATCGAGACCTACGACGTCACCACCATCCGAGCCTCGACGCCGATGTTCCTGCTGGCGCGGCGGATCAAGGCGATGGGGGTGAAGATGGTGCTGTCCGGCGAGGGCAGCGACGAGATCTTCGGTGGCTACCTGTACTTCCACAAGGCACCGGATGCGCGTGAATTCCACGACGAGCTGGTACGCAAGCTCGACGCCCTGCACAACTACGACTGCCTGCGCGCCAACAAGTCGATGATGGCCTGGGGCGTGGAGCCGCGCGTGCCGTTCCTCGACCGTGAGTTCCTCGATGTGGCGATGCGCTTCGATGCCGCGCACAAGATGGTCGGTGCCGGTTTTGGTGGCCGTCGCATCGAGAAGGCGGTGCTGCGCGAGGCATTCGACGGCTACCTGCCGGACAGCATCCTGTGGCGGCAGAAGGAACAGTTCAGTGATGGCGTTGGCTACGGCTGGATCGATGGGCTGAAGGCACATGCCGAAGCACAGGTGAGCGACCGCGTACTGGCAGCGGCCGACAAGCGCTTCCCGCACAACCCGCCGCAGACCAAGGAGGCGTACTACTACCGCCACCTGTTCGAGCAGTTCTTCCCGAGCCGTGCGGCTGCCGAGACCGTGCCGGGTGGCAAGTCGATCGCCTGTTCGTCGCCGGCGGCCATTGCCTGGGATGCCAGCTTCGCCGCGGCTGCAGATCCGTCGGGTCGCGCGATCGCCGGCGTGCACGCGCAGGCACTGGCCTAAGCGCCAAAAAGGGGACGGAGGAGATCAAGTCGTTTGTGCCATTAACGCCTTAATCCCCTCCGTCCCCTTTTTGTATCATCGCCCCCTGCACATTGGGGAATGTTCATGGACGTACAGACCGGGGGCCGGGCGCCGCCGATCAAGTGGGGATGGCGCTACCTGGCCTGGGCCGGGGTGCCGTTGCTGGCTGGCGTGCTGCTGGCGCGGTATGCCGGGCCGGCGGCGCCCGAGGCGGTTGCCCGTGCCACGGCTGCGGCCGAAGGCAGCTGGACACAGCATCTGGCGTCTCCGCTGGGCCTGTTCCTGCTGCAGCTGCTGGTGCTGCTGCTGGTGGCCAAGGGCGCGGGTGCGCTGCTCAAGCGCTTCGGGCAACCGGCGGTGATCGGCGAGATGGCCGCCGGCCTGATGATGGGGCCGCTGGTGCTCGGCAGCCTGCTGCCGCAGCTGCATGGTGCGCTGTTCCCGGCCAGTTCGCTGGGTCCGCTGGGCATGCTCAGCCAGTTGGGCGTGCTGATGTTCCTGCTGGTGGCCGGTGCCGAGCTGGACCTGGCGGCGCTGCGTGGCCGCCGGCGTTTCGCCTTCACGGTCAGCCATGCCGGCATTGCAGTGCCGTTCGTGCTCGGCGTCGCGTTGGCGATCTGGTTGTATCCGCAGCACGGACCACAGGGTGTGGGCTTCACCGCATTCGCACTTTTCGTGGGTATCTCGATGAGCATCACGGCCTTCCCTGTGCTGCTGCGCATCCTGGCCGATCGCGGGATCATACAGACGCCACTGGGGCAGACCGCGATCGCCTGCGCTGCCTTGGGCGATGCCACCGCGTGGTGCCTGCTGGCGCTGATCGTGGCCGCCGCCCAGGCCAGCGGCTGGTTGCCGGCCAGCCTCAACCTGTTGTGCGTGGTCGCGTTCGTGGCGCTGATGCTGGGGCTGGTGAAGCCGTGGTTCGCGCGCCAGCAGGTTGCGCCGGGCCGTGAGGGGCGCTGCCTGCTCGGCATCCTGCTGTTGTCGCTGGGCAGTGCGCTGGTCACCGAGATGCTGGGCATCCACGCGCTGTTCGGGGCGTTCGCTGCGGGCGTCGCGGTATCGTCCAATGCGCAGTTGCGTGACCTGCTGATGGCCCGTGTCGAGCCGTTCGCGGTCACCCTGCTGCTGCCTTTGTTCTTCGCCATGACCGGACTGCGCATGCGCGCCGATGCGCTGCAGGCCAGCGACATCGTGTTGTGCGTGCTGGTGATCGCGGTGGCCACGACAGGCAAGCTGCTGGGCACCTTCAGTGCCGCGCGCAGTGCCGGCATGCCCACGCGCGAAGCGTGGCGGCTGGGCGCGTTGATGAACACCCGCGGCCTGATGGAGCTGATCGTGCTCAACCTGGGCTACGAGCTGGGCCTGCTCGGCGACCGCCTGTTTGCGGTGCTGGTGATCATGGCGCTGGTGACCACGGCGATGACCGGGCCGCTGCTGAACCTGATCGAGCGGCGCAGGGGCTGAGTGCTGGACGGCATCCACGCAGGTGTGGAGGTGGGGTCAGATCCCTTTTCCTCTGGAAAAGGGATCTGACCCCGTCCGTCAACGGGCCGGCACCAGCGTCATCGTGTGCTGCGCCTTGCCGGGCAGGAACGGCGTCGGGCGCCCATGCACCCAGTCCTCGTGGCCGGCGCCCCAGTACGGTGACAGCGGGTGGCCGCTCTGGCCGCCGGGCATGTGCACGATGCCGTCGGCCTCGTGGCCGGGCGAGACCACCATGCGCTCGGAGGCGCCGAAGTTCGGCGTCTGCACGCGCGGCATGTCCCGGTCGCCGGGCAGGCGGTCGGCCGGCATGCACAGCCAGCGCTTGGCGATGTCCGGCAGTGCCCGCGCGATGGGATGGCAGATCGCCGCGGTATTGCGTTCGCCCCAGCTGCGCTTGGCCAACGGCCCCTGCTTGGCCAGCTCACGCTCGGTACGGCGCGCGGCGTCGATCAGCAGCGCATCCCAGCTGTCGAAGGCCGGTGGCAGCAGGTTGGCCGGACGCTGCTGCAGCATCGGCCAGGCCACGCCTTCCAGCTGTGCCAGGCGCGGATCCAGATAGGCATCGCCCAGCTGCGCGTTGGCCGGGGCAAGCAGTGCATCGGATAGGGTCTCCATCACCTGGGTGCGGAATTCACGCACCACCCGGTAGCTCACTGAACTGGCCGAGGCGCGCCCGCCCCATTGATGGCTGACCTCCTTCAAACGCTTCAGCGCAGGGTCGTCACTGCGTTCGATGACGTCGTGCAGCAGAGCCCACCAGCGCTGCAGGAACACGGCGCGGTCGTCGAGCTGGATAGCCAGCAGGTCGTGCTCGTCGAAGCGCTCCTGGATCGCCAGCAGGTCGCGGATCTGCCGCGCCCGGGCACCGAGGTCATAGCCGCCGTTGCCGACGCTGGCCAGTGCCTCGCCGTCGAGGACGCGTCCATTGGCGGTCCACAGGCGATGGTTGGGGGGATCGATCAATGCCGGCGAGGCATCGCTGCGGATCGGCCACGGCGCGCAGTCCTTGTTGCTGGCGGCATTGAAGCCGGCCGGTGCACAGCCAGGGCCACGGTCCGGGCGGGCGCCGATCAGGCGCCAGGCGATGCGCCCGCTGCGATCACCGACCACCAGGTTCTGCGCGGGGATGCCGGCACGGTCGGCGAAGTGCAGTGCACCGTCCAGGTCACCGGCGCGGGCCAGATCAGCGAAGTCCAGGCGCACGGCGCCGGGCAGGTGTGCGACCCAGCGCAGCGCATCGCCACTGCCATCGGCATGGGTATGCAGGATCGGCCCCCAGGCGGTTTCGCGTACCGGGAACAGCACGTCGGCCTGGCCGGCCACGGCGATGCGTTCTTCGTGCACGGTCACCGCGGCGTTGGCCGGTTCCGCGCGGTAGTCCGCCGTGTCGATGTAGCTGTTGGTGAAGCCCCAGGCGACGTGCCCGTTGCTGCCGACGATCACTGCCGGCAGGCCGGGCAGCGAGAAGCCGGTGACATCGACCTGGCCGCCGGCGGCCTGCGGGTCGGGGTAGCGCAGGCGCACGCGGAACCACAGGCCGGGTGCACGCAGGCCCAGGTGCATGTCGTCGGCGACGATCGCGCGGCCGTCGGCGGTAAGTGCACCGGCCACCGCGAAGTTGTTGCTGCCGATGACGTCGGCCTCTTCCTGCTCGGTGCCCGTTTTTCCCTTCAACGTGCGCAGGTCCAGCTGGCTGGCATCGGGCAGGGCGGCGTTGCCGGTGGGTTCGCCGAACAGCGGTGCATCCCATTCGGTGCCGTCGTGGGCGATCAGTGCGTACAGCGCCGGCGGCACCACCGCGCGGATGCGGCTGAGCGCAAGCTCGGTCTGGTTGTCCGGGTCCTGCAGGTCGGCGTACATGGCCAGCCCGGTCAGTACGCTGTCGCTGGCCTGCCACGGTTGCGGTGACTGCCGCAGCAGCAGGTAGGCCCACGGGCGCACGGAGAGATCGGCCAAGCCCTCATTGACCCCACCGATATAGGCGCTCACGGCTTCGATGTTGTCGCCCAGCGCAGCCTGCATGTTCGCCTCGGTGCGCGCGCGCAGCCGATGCACGCGCATCCGCTTGTCAGCATCGATGGCCTTCGGCCCGAACAGCGCCGACAGCTCGCCAGCGGCACTGCGGCGCATCAGGTCCATCTCGAAAAAACGTTCCTGCGCATGCACGCGGCCGAGCGCACGCATCGCGTCGGCCTGGCTGCTGGCGGTAATGGTGACCACGCCCAGCGCATCGCGCTCGATGGTGACCGGTTTGGCCAGGCCCGGCAGCGCATGCTCGCCATCCAGGTCGGCCAGGCTGCCGCGCAGCAGCAGCCACAGCACCAGGGCGGTGACCAGCATGATGGCGATCAACACGCCCAGCACCCAACGCCATGTACGTCGCATCGCACGTCCTTTCCGAACTCGTGGGCTGATTGTAGCCGCAGGCGCAACTGCGACTGATTCCGATTAGATCACCGTATTTTGAAATGCGGCACCCTATGTCACATCGATTCACAGGAGCCCCCCCATGAAAGGCAACCCGGACGTCATCGCCTGCCTGAAGGAACTGCTGCGCGGCGAGCTTGCTGCCCGCGACCAGTACTTCATCCATTCCCGCCGCTACGAGGACCAGGGCCTGTTCGCGCTGTATGAACGCCTGAACCACGAGATGGAAGAGGAAACCCAGCACGCCGATGCGCTGCTGCGCCGGATCCTGTTCCTGGGCGGCGACCCGGACATGCGCCCGCATGCCACCGAGCCGGGCAAGACCGTGGAGGAGATGCTGCAGAAGGATCTCGATACTGAATACGCCGTTCGGAACAATCTCGCCGCCGGCATGAAGCTGTGCGAGGAGAAGGGTGACTACGTGAGCCGCGACATCCTGCTTGCACAGCTGAAGGACACCGAGGAAGACCACGCCTGGTGGCTGGAGCAGCAGCTGGGCCTGATCAAGCGCATCGGCCTGGAGCTGTACCAGCTGAGCAAGATCGACGGCAACGGCGCTCCGGCGCACTGAGCCGCAGGTGGCGCCGGGCCATGCCCGGTGACCACCCGGTAGAGCCGACCGCTGGTCGGCTGCTCTGCAAAAAGCAGCCGACCAGCGGTCGGCTCTACCAGAAAAAGCACAGCGTTCTGTCGCCAGCCAGCACCAGAGCACCGCCAGCCAGCCTTCGCCCGCCAGCTGCTCTACCGCCCGCCAGCCGACAACGAAAAAGCCGGGGAATGCCCCGGCTTTTTCGTGTCTGATCTCCGGCAAGGTGCGTCAACCAAGGTTGACACCTACCAGGAGCGGATTCCCGGGGTCAGAGCCCTTTCCCCTGGAAAGGGATCCGACCCCGCACCCCTCACTCCACCGACAACCCTTCCACCTTCTGCCAGCCGCGCGGCAGCAGGTGGCCGCGGGTGGCGCGGGCGCCGAGGTACGCTTCCAGTTCGTTGAACTTCAGGCCCATGGTGCGCTGGCCACTGCGTACCTGCAGGGTCTGGCCGGGGCTGATTGCAACCACGGCGACCACGCGTTCGGTGGCGAGCTTGGCCTTCGGGATCTCGATGATCTTGTTGCCCTTGCCCTTGTCCAGTTCCGGCAGGTCGTTGGCGGCGATCGCCAGCAGGTTGCCGGAGCTGGTCACCGCCACGATGCGATCGGTGGCGACGTTGGCGACCACCGACGGGGTCAGCACCGATGAACCGGCCGACAGGTTCAGCATCGCCTTGCCGGCCTTGTTGCGGCCGATCAGGTTCTCGAAGCGGGTGACGAAGCCGTAGCCGTGGGTGGAGGCCAGCACGAAGCGGGTGTCCGGCTCGGCGCTGGCCAGAGTCACGAAGCTGGTGCCCGGTGCCGGCGAGAAGCGGCCGGTCAGCGGTTCACCGTTGCCACGCGCGGAAGGCAGGGTATGCACCGGCGTCGAGTAGGCGCGGCCCTCGCTGTCGAGGAACGCCACCTGCTGCGTGCTGCGCGCACGTACCGCGCCCTGCAGGGCGTCGCCGTCGCGGTAGGACAGGGCGGACGCATCGACGTCGTGGCCCTTGGCCGCACGGATCCAGCCCTTCTCCGACAGCACCACGGTCATCGGCTCGCTCGGCACCAGCTCGGTCTCGTCGATGGCCTGTGCCGCCTGGCGCTGCACCAGCGGCGAGCGGCGGGCGTCGCCGAACTTCTTGGCGTCGGCGGTCAGTTCGTCGCGGATCAGCTTCTTCAGCTTGGCCTTGCTGTCGAGGATGCCGAGGATCTTTTCGCGCTCCTTGGCCAGCTCGTCCTGCTCGCCACGGATCTTCATCTCTTCCAGGCGGGCCAGCTGCTTCAGCTTGGTTTCCAGGATGTACTCGGCCTGGTCGTCGGACAGGCCGAAGCGCGCGATCAGCGCCGCCTTCGGTTCGTCCTCGGTACGGATGATGTGGATCACCTCGTCCAGGTTGAGGAAGGCGACCAGCAGGCCTTCCAACAGATGCAGGCGGCGCTCGACCTTCTGCAGGCGGTGCTGCAGGCGGCGGGTGACCGTGTTGCTGCGGAAGGTCAGCCATTCGCTGAGCAGCATCTTCAGGTTCTTCACCTGCGGACGGCCGTCCAGCCCGATCACGTTGAGGTTGACGCGGTAGCTGCGCTCCATGTCCGTGGTCGCGAACAGGTGGCCCATCAGCTGGTCGGCGTCGACGCGGTTGGAACGCGGCACCAGCACCACGCGCACCGGGTTGGCGTGGTCGGACTCATCGCGGATGTCCTCCAGCCACGGCAGCTTCTTGGCGCGCATCTGCGCGGCGATCTGCTCGATCACCTTCGACGGCGACACCTGGAACGGCAGCGCGGTGACCACGATGTTGTGCGCTTCCTTGGTGAAGGTCGCACGTGCGCGCACGCTGCCGTTGCCGGTCTCGTAGATGTTCCGCAGGTCGTTGGCCGAGGTGATGATCTCGGCGCTGGACGGGTAGTCCGGGCCCTGCACGTGCTCGCACAGGTCGCGCACGCTGGCATCGGGGTTGTCCAGCAGGTGCAGCAGCGCGCTGACGATCTCGTTGAGATTGTGCGGCGGCACGTCGGTGGCCATGCCCACGGCGATGCCGGTGGTGCCGTTCAGCAGCAGGTGCGGCAGCCGCGCCGGCATCCAGGTCGGCTCCTGCAGGGTGCCGTCGAAGTTCGGTGCCCAGTCGGTGGTGCCCTGGCCCAGTTCGCCCAGCAGCACTTCGGCGATCGGGGTCAGCTTGGATTCGGTGTAACGCATCGCCGCGAACGACTTCGGGTCGTCGCTGGAGCCGAAGTTGCCCTGGCCCTCGATCAGCGGGTAGCGGTACGAGAACGGCTGGGCCATCAGCACCAGCGCCTCGTAGCACGCGCTGTCGCCGTGCGGATGGTACTTACCGATGACGTCACCGACGGTGCGCGCGGACTTCTTCGGCTTGGACGCGGCGTTCAGGCCCAGCTCGCTCATCGAATAGATGATGCGGCGCTGCACCGGCTTCAGGCCGTCGCCGATGAACGGCAGGGCGCGGTCCAGGACCACATACATCGAGTAGTCGAGGTAGGCGCGTTCGGCGTACTCGCGCAGCGGCAGTTGTTCGAATCCGTGGAACACGGGGCGGGCAAGTTCGGTCATGCGGCGTTGTTACCTGTTGTCGGGAGGCGGCGACGGCGGTCGCCGCTCGCAATCCTGTGATTATCCGGATGCGGCCGGGGATGCCAAGCCACGTGCAGGGTCCAGCCCGGTTTCCAGGCCGTGCCCGGCCCGTGCCAGGTAGCGCCCGGGCGGCAGCCCGAAGTGGCGGCGGAACACGGTGACGAAGGCGCTGGCGCTGCTGAAGCCCAGCGCGTGGGCGATGTCGGCCACGCTGCGGCCGTCGGTCAGCTGGCGCAGCGCCTCGGACAGGCGGGCCTGCTGCCGCCACTGGGCGAAGCTGAGCGTGGTCTCGTCGCGGAAGTGACGGGTCAGGCTGCGCGGTGACAGGCCGGCCCAATGCGCCCATTCGGCCAGGCTGCGCTCGTCGGAGGGGTCGGCCAGCAACTGCGAGGCGATCTTCAGCAGGCGCCGGTCGTGGGGCATCGGCAGGTGCATGCGCTGCCGCGGCGCGCTTCGGATCTCGTCCAGCAGCACGTCGATGATGTGCTGGCGCTCGGGCGTGGTGTCATAGCCCAGCGGCCATTCGCAGACGCGGTCGGCCAGCGCCTGCGCCAGCTTGGACAGGCCCAGCACGCAGGGGTCGGCGGGCAGGGTGGCGCAGGCCGGTGCGGCCAACGCCATGCCCCAGCCGCGCAGCGGGCCGTCGAGGGTGACCGTGTGCGGTTCCAGCGGCGGCATCCAGCCGGCCGAGCCCGGCGCCAGCGACCAGGTGCCATGCGAGGTGCGGGTGGTCAGCAGGCCGCGTTCGACGCAGATCAGCTGGGCACGCTGGTGGTGGTGCCAGTCCACCTCACGGGCCAGGCCCTGCTGGCTGTCGAAGCGGAAGGCGATGACCGGCGGGCCGTCATTGCGCTCGAACCAGTCCAGTGCGTCATCCCTGAGCAGGCGCTTGGGAACCTGAATTTCTGCCTTGTTCATCATGTCCACTGGCTGAAATGTGTCATCCATTGGCTGGATTGTACTACCGGGCCACCTGACCAGATCATTAAGGTAGGCGCCTTCACTGATCGAGCCCGCTGCTGCAACACAGCATTCGATGCCAGATCGAATATTTCCATTGAGAAATATTTTTTTTGGAAGAGAATGCTCCCCCATGATCTGTCCTGCAACCACTCCCCCCAGCTTCGGCCTGCTGCTGCGCCAGGTGCGCGACGGCCTGGTCCGCCAACTCGACGCGTCCATGGCTGAAGAAGATCTGGGCATCGGCTTCACCCACTACATCGGGTTGAAGGTGCTATCCAGCATGGCGCCGTGCACCGCCAACGAACTGGCCCAGGCCATCGACCAGGTGCCCAGCGCGGTGACCCGGCTGCTGGACAAGCTGGAGGCGCTGGGCTGCGTCCGCCGCGAGCCGCATGCGCAGGACCGGCGGGCACTGCAGATCGTACTGACCGATGAAGGCCGCGCGTTGTGGGCGCGGCTGAAGCTGCGCGGCGACGCGGTGATGGATTACGCCCTGCGCGATCTTTCCGCCGATGAGCGCACGCTGCTGCTGTCCCTCCTTACCCGAATCCGCGATTCACTGACGACCCCATGAACCCGATCCCGCATTCCACTCTCCGCCGGTCCGGGCGCGCGCTGCTGGTGTCAGCGCTGGCCCTGGCCCTGGCCGCCTGCGCCAGCAGCCGTGGCCTCAATCCGCAGGGCCACGTGCTTGATGTGGACAGCCTGCACAGCGAACGCACGCTGGCCGACACCGACCTGAGCGCCGCCGGCTTCCCGGCGCAGGACTGGTGGAAGGCACTGGGCGATGCGCAGCTGGACGCGCTGGTTGCCGAGGGCCTGGCCGGTCACCCGAGCCTGGACGCCGCCGATGCGCGCCTGCGCCAGGCCCAGGCCCAGGTTGGCACCGCGCGTGCCGATGAGCTGCCCAGCCTGTCGGTGTCCGGTGGCTACACCGGCCTGCGCCTGCCCGAGTCGATGGTCGGCAGCGAGATGGGCGGCCGCTATGGCGGCAGCAGCCAGGTCGCCTTCGATTTCAGCTACGGCGTGGACCTGTGGGGCGGCAAGCGCGCCGCCTGGGAAGCCGCCGTGGATGGCGCGCATGCCGCCACCGTCGAAGCCCAGGCCGCACGCCTGAACCTGTCCACCGGCATTGCCCAGGCCTATGCCGATCTGGCTTACGCGTGGCAGCTCAACGACGTGGCCGAGGAAGAACTGACCCGCTCGCAGAAGTCGCTGCAGCTGACCCGCCAACGCCGCAGCGCCGGCATCGACAGCGATCTGCAGGTGCGCCAGGCCGAGGCCCGCGTGCCGGCCGCGCAGCAGCAGGTACTGGCCGCGCAGCAGCGCATCGATGCCGCCCGCACCGCGCTGGCCGCACTGGTCGGCAAGGGTCCGGATCGTGGCCTGTCGATCCAGCGCCCGCAGCCGTTGAACCCGATGGCATTGCAGCTGCCGGGCGTGCTGCCCAGCGAACTGCTGGGCCGTCGCCCCGACATCGTGGCTGCGCGCTGGCGCGTGGAAGCGGCCGACAAGCAGATCAAGGTTGCCAAGACCAGGTTCTACCCGAGCTTCAACCTGACCGCGCTGGCCGGCGTGGTTGCCCCGAACGTGGGTGACCTGCTGAAGAGCAGCTCCACCTTCGCCTACATCGGCCCGGCGTTGAGCCTGCCGATCTTCGAAGGCGGCAAGCTGCGCGCCAACCTGGCCAACACCGACGCGCAGTACGACCTGGCGGTGGCCAACTACAACCAGGCCGTGCTCGATGCACTGCGCGACGTCGCCGACCAGGTCAACGCGGTGCGCTCGCTGGCACAGCAGGCGCACGCGCAGCAGCAGGCCGTGGACACCGCACGCTCGGCCTTCGACCTGGCCCAGCAGCGCTACCGCGCCGGCATCGGCAGCTATCTGGACGTGCTGACCGCGCAGTCCACCCTGCTGCAATCGCAGCAGCAGCTGGCCGGCCTGCAGTCGCAGCAGGTGCAGACCTCGGTGCGCCTGAGCAAGGCGCTGGGCGGTGGTTTCCAGCCCGCTGACGCCGACCGCGCACCGATCGCCTCCCATTCCGATTCCTCGCATTCCTGAAGACGCCCGCCATGAGCCAGACCCAAGACACCGCGGCCCCGGCCGCCCCCAACCGCCGCGGCAACCTGCTGCGCGGCCTGTTCGTGATCGTCGTGCTGCTGCTTGCCGCACTGGCGCTGTGGTACTTCATGTTCGGCCGTTGGTTCGAAGAGACCGACGATGCCTACGTGCAGGGCAACCAGGTGCAGATCACCCCGCTGGTGGCCGGTACCGTGGTCGCCATCAATGCCGATGACGGCATGCGCGTGGAGCGCGGCCAGCTGCTGGTGCAGCTGGACCCGTCCGACACGTCGGTGGCGCTGCAGCAGGCCGAAGCCAACCTGGCCAAGACCGTGCGCCAGACCCGTGGCCTGTACCGCAGCGTGGAAGGCGCGCAGGCGGACTTGAACGCCCGCCAGGTGACCCTGAAGCGCGTGCGCGACGACTTTGCTCGCCGCAAGGACCTGGCCGCCACCGGCGCCATCTCCAACGAAGAACTGGCCCACGCCCGCGACGAGCTGGCTGCGGCCGAAGCGGCCGTGGCCGGTTCGCGCGAGACCGTCGAGCGTAACCGCGCGCTGGTCGACGACACCGTGATCGCCACCCAGCCGGACGTGCAGGCGGCCGCCGCGCAGCTGCGCCAGGCCTTCCTCAACAACGCCCGCGCCGGCATCGTCGCGCCGGTCACCGGCTACGTGGCCCGTCGTTCGGTGCAGGTGGGCCAGCGCGTGCAGCCGGGCAATGCCCTGATGGCCGTGGTGCCGACCGAGCAGATGTGGGTCGAGGCCAACTTCAAGGAAACCCAGCTGCGCCACATGCGCCTGGGCCAGGAAGTGGAGCTGAAGTCGGACCTGTACGCCGGTGACGTGAAGTACAAGGGCCGCATCCAGAGCCTGGGCCTGGGCACCGGCTCGGCGTTCTCGCTGCTGCCGGCGCAGAACGCCAGCGGCAACTGGATCAAGATCGTGCAGCGCGTGCCGGTGCGCATCGCCATCGATGCCAAGCAGCTGGCCGAACACCCGCTGCGCATCGGCCTGTCGATGAAGGCCGAAGTGAGCCTGCGCGACCAGAAGGGCGAAGTGCTGCCGAGCACCCCGGCCAAGGGCACGGTGTTCGACACCGACGTGTATGCCAAGCAGCTGCATGATGCCGACGAGGTGATCCACACGATCATCCAGGGCAACCTGCCGCAGCAGGCGAAGGTGGGCTGAGGTCGCCATGTCCGCACAAGCTCCAGCCGCGCCCGGCGCTCCGGGCGCACCGGCGGCGCCGGGTGCGGCCTCCGGGTTCCTGCCACCCAGCGTCGCCCTGTGCACCGTGGGCCTGGCGATGGCGTCGTTCATGCAGGTGCTCGACACCACCATCGCCAACGTCTCGCTGCCGACCATCGCCGGTAACCTCGGCGCCAGTTCGCAGCAGGCGACCTGGGTCATCACCTCGTTCGCGGTCAGCACGGCCATCGCGCTGCCGCTGACCGGCTGGCTCAGCCGCCGCTTCGGCGAACGCAAGCTGTTCGTCTGGGCCACGCTGGCCTTCGTCATCACCTCGCTGCTGTGCGGCCTGGCGCAGAGCATGGGCATGCTGGTGCTGTCGCGTGCGCTGCAGGGTTTCGTGGCCGGCCCGATGTACCCGATCACGCAGTCGTTGCTGGTCTCGATCTATCCGCGCGAGAAACGCGGACAGGCCTTGGCGCTGCTGGCGATGATCACGGTGGTGGCGCCCATCTGCGGTCCTATCCTCGGTGGCTGGATCACCGACAACTACAGCTGGGAATGGATCTTCCTGATCAATGTGCCACTGGGCATCTTCGCCGCGCTGGTGGTGGGCAACCAGTTGAAGGGGCGCCCGGAGCAGATCGAGAAGCCGAAGATGGACTACGTCGGCCTGATCACCCTGGTGATCGGCGTCGGTGCGCTGCAGCTGGTGCTCGATCTGGGCAACGACGAGGACTGGTTCTCGTCGATGAAGATCGTGGTGCTGGCCTGCGTGGCGGTGGTGACGCTGACGGTGTTCCTGATCTGGGAGCTGACCGACAAGGATCCGATCGTCGACCTGAAGCTGTTCCGTCATCGCAACTTCCGCGCCGGCACGCTGGCGATGGTGGTGGCTTACGCCGCGTTCTTCAGCGTGGCCCTGCTGATTCCGCAGTGGTTGCAGCGTGACATGGGCTACACCGCGATCTGGGCAGGCCTGGCGACCGCGCCGATCGGCATCCTGCCGGTGATCATGACGCCGTTCGTGGGCAAGTATGCATCGCGCTTCGACATGCGCATGCTGGCCACGGTCGCCTTCATCGTGCTGTCGATGACCAGCTTCCTGCGTTCGAACTTCAACCTGCAGGTGGACTACATGCACGTGGCTGGCGTACAGCTGATCATGGGCATCGGCGTCGCGCTGTTCTTCATGCCGGTGCTGCAGATCCTGCTGTCGGACCTGGATGGTCGCGAGATTGCGGCGGGCTCCGGCCTGGCCACGTTCCTGCGAACGCTGGGCGGCAGTTTCGCGGCGTCGCTGACGACGTGGCTGTGGGCGCGGCGCACCCAGGTGCACCATGCCGACCTGACCGAGCACATCTCGGCCTATCAGCCGGGCATGCAGGACCAGGTCACGGCGATGGGGCAGGGCGACCTGCAACACGGCGCAGCGGTACTGAACAACATGATCAACCACCAGGCGTCGCAGATGGGCTTCAACGACATCTTCTTCCTGCTGGGCTGGATCTTCCTGGCGATCATCGCGTTCCTGTGGCTGGCCAAGCCGCCGTTCGGCGCAGGTGCAGGTGCGGCCGCCGGTGGCGGGCACTGACCGATTGTTGTTGATGAAAAACAAAACCCCGCCGGAAGGCGGGGTTTTTGTTTGGAGCGTTGTGCAATTCGGTAGATCCACGCCATGCGTGGATGAGCGTCGCCATCGCGTTGACATGGCGGACCCCGGAAACGAAAAAACCCGCTTTCGCGGGTTTGATCATCTTGAGTCGTGGTGCCCAGGAGAGGACTCGAACCTCCACGGTTTTACCCGCTAGTACCTGAAACTAGTGCGTCTACCAATTCCGCCACCTGGGCGACTCAGGAGATGAATTATGGGGAGCGGCAGAAGATGTGTCAACAACATTTCACACTTTTTTCTGCGGCTGCACGCCGAGGTGATGCAGCAGGCTGCGCATTGCCGGCGACAGTCGCGTCCACTCGGCAAAGCAGGCGCACAGGCGCCGTTGTGCCCACGCATCGGCGAGCGGTACGGCGACGGTGTGCGTGCTGCGCCGATGCTGGCGTGCAATGGTCCGCGGCACGATGCCGACGCCGATGTGGTGGCCGACCATGATGCACACGCCTTCGAAGGTCTTCATGCGGATGCGCACATCCAGGCGGCGCCCGATGTCGCGCGCCTGGTCCTCGATGTAGTTCTGCAGTGCGTTGCCATCGGCCAGGGCAACGAAGGTCTCGCCGGCAACCTCGGCGAAGGTCACGCTGCGCCGCGAGGCGAGGCGGTGATCGGCCGGCAGCAGCATCACCAGCGGGTCTTCGGCGACCACGTGCTGCTGCAGGCCGGCCGCGTCGACCGCGTCGCTGATGATGCCGGCCTCGGCCTGGCCGGCACTGATCGCGCGTACGACTTCGGGGCTGGTGCGCTCGATCAGTTCGACATGCAGGCGCGGGCGTTCGGCCAGCCACGGTGCGAGCCGCGCGGGCAGGTAGTTGGTCAGCGCGGCGGTGTTGGCATACAGGTGCAGGGTGCCGCGCGCGCCATGCGCGAACGCCTGCAGTTCGCCACGCAGCTGTGCCTGCTGCTGCAGGATCAGCCGTGCATGGTGGGCGAGGGCGGCGCCGGCTTCGGTCAGGCTGACGCCGCGTGGGTGCCGGTTCAACAGCGGGGTACCGGCATCGGCTTCGATCGTGCGCAGGCGCTCACTGGCTGAACCCAATGCCAGGTTTGCCTGCGCCGCGCCGGCGGTGATGCTGCCCGCTTCGGCGATGGCCAGGAACAGGCGCAGGTCGGCGATGTCCATCCGCATGTCGTGCCTCATTGCTGATCCGGCGCCTTCGGGTCAGCCGAAGGCTCGGCCGGGAAGACCGCATTGTGCGCCGGGCGGCGGCCCGATCCAATGAAGGCATGAATGAATCGATGTACTTCTACGTGCTGCTGGTGGTGGTGTTCGTGCTGGCCGGCATGGTCAAGGGCGTGACGGGGATGGGGTTGCCGACGGTGGCGATGGGCCTGCTCGGTGGCGCGCTGTCGCCGGTGGCGGCGGCGTCGATGCTGTTCATCCCGACCTTCGTCACCAATGCGTGGCAGCTGCTGTCCGGGCCGTCACTTGGCCACATCGTGCGACGCCTGTGGCCGATGATGCTGGCCGTGGTGGTGGTGACGCTGGGTTCGGCAGCATTGCTGGTGCGGGTCGATCGCACCTGGTCGCGCGTGGCTTTGGGCGTGGCACTGGTGGTCTACGCGGTGTATGCGCTGCTCGCGCCGGTGTTCCGCGTACCGCAGCGGCGCGAGCGTTGGCTGGGGCCGCTGGTGGGTGCGCTATCCGGTGTGGTGACGGGTGCGACGGGTGTGTTCGTGATGCCGGCGGTGCCGTACCTGCAGTCGCTGGGGTTGCAGCGCGAGGAGCTGGTGCAGGCGCTCGGGCTGGCGTTCACCGTGTCGACGATTGCGCTGACCACCGGCCTGGTGCTGCACGGTGCGTTCGGCATCCAGCAGCTGGGGCTGAGTGCGCTGGCGGTGTTGCCGGCGTTGCTGGGCATGTGGCTGGGCCAGGTGATCCGGCAGCGGATCAGTGCGCGGGTGTTCCGCGCCTGTTTCCTGGGGTTCCTGCTGCTGCTCGGCCTGGAGCTGGTGCTGCGGCCGTTGTTCTGATGCCGCATTCCGGGCATGAAAAAACCCGCTTTCGCGGGTTTTTCTCATTCTCGACGTGGTGCCCAGGAGAGGACTCGAACCTCCACGGTTTTACCCGCTAGTACCTGAAACTAGTGCGTCTACCAATTCCGCCACCTGGGCGTCGAGGAGCGAGATTATGGGGTGCTGTGACGGGGGTGTCAACACCTTTCGTGGATCCGGGGTCGGATCCCGTTTCGCCTGCGAAACGGGCTCTGACCCCATGGGGCTCGCGTTGGGGCCAGAGCCTTTTCCTGTGGAGAGGAATCCGACCCCGGCGCCGGATCGCAGGCAAAAAAAATCCCCGCCGAAGCGAGGAGTTTTTTCGTTGGTGCCCAGGAGAGGACTCGAACCTCCACGGTTTTACCCGCTAGTACCTGAAACTAGTGCGTCTACCAATTCCGCCACCTGGGCGTTCCAGAGGCGCAATTGTGAAGATGAATCCGCAGGCTGTCAACGACTTCCTGAATATTTTTCATGCAAGGCCTTCAAGGCGGCCGCTGACCCGTTCTGCACGCTGTCAGCGGCTACCATGTAGGGCGATGACTACCAAAAAACCAAGCAAGGGCGGGAGCAAGTCCCGCAGCCAGGCCCCGAACAAGGGCGCCAAGGCGGGCGCAGCCCGCACCACCAAGCCGGGCAAGCCGTTGCCGGGCTGGTTCCCCGAATTGAATGAAGGTGGCACCGCGCCGCGTGGCCGCAAGGTTCGCGGTACGGACGCCCCCGGCCCGGCACCGGGCCGCAAGCTGCCGCCGACCGGCAAGGTGATCGACGATCCCTATGCCGCCCGCGAAGCCGAGAAATACGAACAGCCCATCGCCAGCCGCGAGGCCATCCTGGCCCTGCTGGAGCGCTGCGAAGGGCCGCAGACCGCCGAAGAACTGGGCGCGCGCCTGGGCCTGACCGCGCCGGACCGGGCCGAAGCACTGTCGCGCCGGCTCGGCGCCATGGTCCGCGATGGCCAGCTGGTGCAGAACCGCCGGGGCGGTTTCGCTCCGATCCAGACACTGAACCTGGTCACCGGCGTGGTGATCGCCAACCCGGAAGGGTTCGGCTTCCTGCGCCCGGTCGAAGGCGGCGACGACCTGTTCCTGCCGCCGTATGAGATGCGCAAGGTGATGCACGGCGACAAGGTGCTGGCCCGCGTGACCGGCATCGATCACCGTGGCCGTCGCGAAGGCAGCATCGCCCGCGTGCTCGAACGCGGCATGACCCGCCTGATCGGCCGCTTCAGCATTGAGATGGGCATCAACTATGTGGTGCCCGACGACAAGCGCGTGCAGCGCAACGTGCAGGTGCCGCCGGACCAGACCGGTGGTGCACGCGACGGCCAGCTGGTGGTCTGCGAACTGACCCAGGCGCCGGACAGCCGCCGTCCGCCGATCGGCCGCATCATCGCCGTGCTCGGCGACAAGCTGACCGCCTCGCTGGTGGTTGAGGCCGCCATCCACGGCCACGAGCTGCCGTTCGAGTTTCCACAGGAAGTGCTGGACGAAGCGGCCTCGGTGCCGCTGGTGGTCGAGCCGGCAATGATCGGCGACCGCGTCGACCTGCGCAGCACGCCGCTGGTCACCATCGACGGTGAAGATGCCAAGGACTTCGACGACGCGGTGTACTGCGAGCCGAATGCCGAGGGTTTCCGCCTGGTGGTGGCGATCGCCGATGTCTCGAACTACGTGCGCCCCGGCACGCCGCTGGATGAGGAAGCGCAGAAGCGCGCCACCTCGGTGTACTTCCCGGGCTTCGTGGTGCCGATGCTGCCGGAGACGCTGTCCAACGGCATCTGCTCGCTGATGCCGAAGGTCGACCGCATGTGCTTTGTCTGCGACATGCAGATCGACCGCGATGGCCTGGTCACGCATTCGCGCTTCTATGAGGCGGTGATGAACTCGCATGCGCGCCTGACCTACACCCAGGTGTGGAAGGCGGTGGGCGAGGACGATGCCGATACCAAGGCCTGGATGGGCGACCTGCTGCCGCAGGTGCAGCGCCTGCACCAGCTGTACAAGGTGCTGTCCAAGGCACGTGCCAAGCGCGGTGCCATCGAGTTCGAAAGCAGTGAAGTGCGATTCGTGCTGGACAACCGCGGTGAAGTGACCCAGGCCGGCATGCTGGTGCGCAACGACGCGCACAAGCTGATCGAGGAATGCATGATCGCGGCCAACGTCGAGGCGGCCAAGTACCTGCTGTCGCGCCATGTGCCGGCGCCGTACCGCATCCACGAGAAGCCGCCGGAAACCAAGTACGCCGACCTGCTGGAATTCCTCAAGGAGTTCAAGCTGAGCCTGCCGCCGTGGTCGAAGGTGCGCCCGGGTGACTACACCAAGCTGCTGAAGAAGATCCGCGACCGCCCCGATGCCACGCTGCTGGAATCGGTGCTGCTGCGCAGCCAGAGCCTGGCGATCTACAGCCCGGAAAATCACGGCCACTTCGGCCTGGCGCTGGAGGCGTACGCGCATTTCACCTCGCCGATCCGCCGTTACCCCGACCTGCTGGTGCACCGCGCGATAAAGCACGCGTTGTCCGGCAAGCCGCTGGACAAGTTCACCTACAACGCGCGCGAAATGGCAGCCCTGGCGCTGCAGTGTTCCGAGCGTGAGCGTCGTGCCGACGAGGCCGAGCGCGAAGTCGATGAGCGTTACCGCGCGGCGTGGATGGAAAAGCACGTGGGCGGCCAGTTCGACGGCGTCATCAGCGGCGTGACCAGCTTCGGCCTGTTCGTGGAACTGGACGAGTCCAAGGTGCAGGGCCTGGTGCATGTGACCCAGCTGCCGCAGGACTATTACAAGTTCGACGCCACCCGCAAGACGCTGACCGGCGAGCGCCGCGGCAGCAGCTACCGGTTGGGCGACCGCGTGCGCATCCTGGTGCTGAAGGCCAGCATGGAAGAACGCAAGATCGACTTCCGCCTGGTCGAGCACAAGGGCGAAGACGAGGGCGATGGCCTGCCGCCGCTGCCCGAGCGTGGCAAGCCGGCCAAGCGCACCAAGAAGCAATATTGAAAGGCGTGCCGACCAACGGTCGGCACCCACCTCACCCGGTAGGCACCCACCTCACCCGGTAGGCATCCACCTCACCCGGTAGGCATCCACCTCACCCGGTGGGTGCCCACCTCACCCGGTAGGTGCCAACCGTTGGTTGGCACGACGTTTCGGAGGAACTCACCATGCAGGGCCAACCCGAATACAGTGGCGGCTGCCAGTGCGGCGCGATCCGCTTCCAGGCGCGTGGCGAGTTGACCGACAGCTCGATCTGCCATTGCCGGATGTGCCAGAAGGCGTTCGGTGCCTATTACGCGCCGCTGGTGTCGGTGCGCGGCGCGCAGTTCAGCTGGACCCGTGGCCAGCCGCGCTATTTCCAGTCGTCCAACGTGGTGCGGCGTGGCTTCTGCGCCGACTGCGGCACACCCCTGACCTACGAAGCTCCGGATGGCGTGGCCGTGGCCGCCGGTGCCTTCGACGAGCCGGAACGCCTGCCACCGACGATCCAGTACGGGGTGGAGCGCAAGCTGCCGTTCGTCGACAGTTTGTCCGGCCTGCCGGCGCGGCGCACCGAGGACGACATCGCGGCGCTGGAGTTCCTGGCCACCATCGTGTCCCACCAGCACCCCGACCACGACACCCCGCACTGGCCGCCGCGCAGCCGATGACCCACCTGAAGCACCGAGCCCACGCTCGGCGCTACAGCGGGCCGGCCGTCCGCAGCGCCGGGCCCGCCGATGCTCTACCATAGCCACCCCCTTTCCGGTCCCCGCCCGCATGAGCAAGAACAGCCAGTGGATTGTCGGCGTCAACGCCGTCGCCTCCTCCATCGAGAACGACGCCGAGAACGTCCGCGAAGTGCTGGTCGAGGCCGGTGCGAAGAACCCGCGCCTGACCGAGATCGAAGAGAACGCCCGCCGCAAGGGAATCGACGTGCGCAAGGTGAACAGCCAGGCGTTGGACGGTGTCGGTGGTTCGGTGCGCCACCAGGGCGTGGCTGCGCGCTATGCCGCCGCCCGCACCTACAGCGAGAACGAGCTGGAAGGCCTGGTCGCCGCGGCTGAGGGCAAGGCCCTGCTGCTGGTGCTGGACGAAGTGCAGGACCCGCACAACCTCGGCGCCTGCCTGCGCTCGGCCGCTGCCGCCGGGGCGACTGCGGTGATCATCCCGAAGGACAAGTCGGCCACGGTCAATGCCACTGTGCGCAAGACCTCGGCCGGTGCCGCCGATCTCATCCCGGTGGTGGCGGTGACCAACCTGTCGCGCTGCCTGAAGGACCTGCAGAAGCAGGGCGTGTGGATCTATGGCCTGGCCGGTGAAGCCACCGCCTCGCTGTACCAGCTGGACCTGAAGGGCAACATCGCGCTGGTGCTGGGCGGCGAAGCCGATGGCCTGCGCCGCCTGACCCGCGAGAACTGCGATGGCCTGGTCAAGATCCCGATGCCGGGCGAGATCGAGAGCCTGAACGTCTCCGTCGCCGCCGGCGTCAGCCTGTTCGAGGCCGTGCGCCAGCGCGGTTGATCGGCAGCGCCGTGTAATCGGGGTCAGATCCCTCTCCGCTGGAGAGGGATCTGACCCCTTTTTCATGTGCCGTGTCGACCAGGGGCGACACCTGCCGGGTAGTGGCCAACCTTGGTTGGCGCTCCCAAAGCCTCACCCCGCGCTGCCGCCCAGCGCCTTGAACAGGGTCACGTCGTTGTTCAGCTGGCCCTGGCGCACGCGCGCCAGCGACAGCTCGGCATCACGCCGGGTCTGCTGCGCTTCCAGCCAGGTGCGCAGGTCGGTGGCGCCCACGCGGTAGCGCACTTCCTGCGCGCGTTCCACTTCCACCGCCTCATCGTATGAAGCCTGTGAGGCGGCCACCTGGCGCACCAGCTGCTCGCGTGCCGACAGCGCGTTGTCCACTTCCGAGAGCGCGGTATACAGCGTCTTGCGGAAGTTGGTGGCGGCGATCTGGTAGGCGGTACCGGCGATATCGGTATCCAGCTGCGCGCGCTGCAGGTTGAGGAACGGCAGCGACAGGCCGGCGCCCAGCGTGGCCACCGGGTTGCGCAGTACATCGCCCAGCGAGGTCGCGCTGGAACCGAGGCTGCCGGTCAGGCTCAGCGCCGGGTAGTACTGGGTGGCGGTGACCTTGATCGTCTTCAGGCTGTTGCGCAGGCGAAGTTCGGCGGCGCGCAGGTCGGGACGGCGGCCGAGCAGGTCGGTCGGCAGGCCTTCGCTGATACCTGGGCTGCGTGCACCCAGCAGGTCCTGTGGCTCATCCTGCTGGGGCCAGGGCGTGCCGTCCAGCAGCACGGTCAGCGCGTTGCGCACCTCCACCCGCTGCTGCTCCAGTGCGCTCTGCGAGGACCGCTGCGACTGCAGGTTCTGCAGTGCCTGGCGCACTTCCAGCCGCGATACCGCACCGGCGTCGAAGCGGGCCTGCACCAGTTCGCGGGTGCGTTCCAGCCGCTCCAGGTTGGCCTGGCCGGTGGCGATCGACTGGTTCAGGTAGGCCAGGTTCCAGTACTGGGTGATGGTGTCGCTGATCACCAGCAGGGCGGTGTTCTGCCGGTCCTCCTCGCTGGCCTCGGCTTCCCAGCGGGCGATGTCGCGCTGGGTGCGCAGGCGGCCCCACAGGTCCACTTCCCAGCCCAGCGAGACGCCGGTGGAATAGCTGCGGCGCCAGTCGTCGGCCTGGTCGGTGGCGCGGCTGGCGTTGCCGCTGACGCCGGATGACGAAGGCTGCGGCCACAGCGCGTTGCTGGCCAGGCCGGCCTGCAGGCGCGAACGCTGCACGGCCAGGCCGGCGGCGGCGAGATCGCTGTTGGCCGCCAGTGCCTGCGCCACCAGGCGGTCCAGGCGTTCATCGCCGAAGCCGGTCCACCAGGTGTCCTGGCGGATGTCGCGGCCCGGTGTATCCAGGCTGCTGCGCGGGTCGTCGGCCGGTGCGTTGAGGGTGGCATCGCCGCGCCCGTAGCGGGCCGCCACGTCGGGGTCGTGCACCGGATAGCGGCCGACCGACGCACAGCCGGACAAGGCGAGCAGTACAGCACCTGCCAGCAGCAGGCGCGGGGGAGCAGGGAAGGGGAGTCGGATCATCATCATCTTCATTCGCGGGCCAGGGCCTCCACCGGGTCGAGCTGCGCGGCGTTGCGCGCGGGCAGGAAGCCGAACGCCACGCCGATCAGGGTGGAGCAGGCAAACGCGGCGACGATCGAGGCGGTGGAGAACAGCACCTGGAAGTCGCTGGCGAAGCGGCCGATCATCGAGCCCAGCAGCAGCGCCAGGCCGATGCCGAGCACGCCGCCGAGCAGGCAGACCAGCACCGCTTCGATCAGGAACTGCTGGCGGATATCACTCTGCCGTGCACCGACGGCCATGCGCACCCCGATCTCGCGGGTGCGCTCGGTCACCGACACCAGCATGATGTTCATCACGCCGATGCCGCCCACCAGCAACGCGATGGCGGCGATGGCGCCGATCAACAGGGTCATCGTGCGCGTGGTCTGCTCGATGGTCTCGCGGATCTCGGCGCTGTTGCTGAGGAAGAAGTCCTCGGTGCCATGGCGCAGGGTCAGCAGGCGGGTGATCGCTTCCTGCGCGGCATCCATCGGCGTGGCGTCGTCCACGCGCACGGTGATGCTGGACACGTGGCTCTGGCCGAGCATGCGCGACATCACCGTGGTGTAGGGCACCCACACGCTGAGGCTGGTACTGCCGCCGAAGCCGAAACTCTGGCGCTTGGCCACGCCGACCACGCGTGCCGGCACGTTGCCGAGCAGGATCACCTGGCCGACCGGATCGACATCGGGGAAGAACTGGGTCTGGGTGTTCTCGTCGATCACCGCCACCTGGCCCAGGCCCTTGACCGCATCGGCGTCGAAGAAGCTGCCACTGAGCAGGGTTACGCCCTTGACCCGGAAGAACTGCTCGCCGACGCCGCTGACCTGGGCGGTGGACGACTGGTTGCGGTAGCGCGCGGTGACCGAGGTCGACACGCTGGGGGTGGCGCTGTCCACGTAGCTCTGCTTTGCCAGGGCGTCGGCATCGCTGGCCTTGAGCGTCTGCACCCGTGCCGAGCGCATGTCGCCGAAACCACGGCCGGGATAGACGTCGATCGTATTGGTGCCGAGCGCGCTGATGTTCTGCAGGATCTGCTGCTGCGAGCCGTTGCCCAGCGCCACCACCGAGACCACCGAGGCGATGCCGATAATGATGCCGAGCATGGTCAGGAAGGTGCGCAGGCGGTGCGCGTTCATCGCCAGCAGGGCCATACGGAATGCTTCGGTGAAGCGGTCGCGCGCCGCCCGCCAGCTGTTGCCGCGGGCAACGCCGGTGCTGGCCTCACGCTGTGCGCGGTAGGTCGGCGCATTCGGGTTGGCGCGGTCGGCAATGATCTCGCCGTCGCGGATTTCGATGATGCGCTGTGCGTGTTCGGCCACGCTCATGTCGTGGGTGACGATGATGATGGTGTGGCCTTCGGCATGCAGCTCGCCGAGGATCGCCATCACTTCCTCGCCGGATTTCGTGTCGAGCGCACCAGTCGGTTCGTCGGCCAGGATCACCTCGCCGCCGTTCATCAGGGCGCGTGCGATCGACACGCGCTGCTGCTGGCCACCGGACAGCTGGCCCGGCTTGTGATGCATGCGGTCGCTCAGGCCCAGCCGCTGCAGCAGCTGCTCGGCACGCGCGTTGCGCACCGGGCCGGGGCTGCCGGCGTACACCGCCGGCACCTCCACGTTGCCGCGCGCATCCAGATCACCCAGCAGGTGGTAGCGCTGGAAGATGAAACCGAAATGCTCGCGGCGCAGTTCGGCCAGTTCGTCCGGCTCCATCTTTCCGGTCTCGCGGCCAGCCACCTGGTAGCTGCCACGGGTGGGACGATCGAGGCAGCCGAGGATGTTCATCAGCGTCGACTTGCCCGAGCCGGACTGGCCGACGATGGCCACCATCTCACCGGCGTGGATGTCGAGATTGACGTCGCGCAGCACGGCGATCACATCGTCGCCGGCCGGGAACTCGCGTCGCAGGTCGCGCAGGCGCAGCAGCGGCGCCGTCGTGCTCATCGGCGCCCCATGCCCGGGCCGCCGACCCGCATCTGCATGCCGCCGCGGTTGCCGCCGCCGGCACCGGCCGCGGCGGCGCTGGCTTCGCCGACCACCACGCGCTCGCCTTCCTTCAGCCCGGACAGGATCTCGGCCGAGGCGCCGTTGTTGATGCCCACGGTGACTTTACGCGGCTGCGGCTGGCCCTTGTCATCCAGTACCCGCACCATGCGCTCGTCGCCACGGCGCTTCGGCCCCAGTGCCACCGCCGGCACCATCAGCACGCCCTTGGCCTGCTTCAGCAGTACCGAGACCTGCGCGGTCATGTCGATGCGCAGGGTGCCATCCGGATTCTCCACGTCGAACAGCGCGTTGTAGTAGACCGCGCTGCTGGAACTGGAACTGGACGAACTGCTGGAACTGGACGAACTCTCGTTGGCGATCGAGGCCGGCGCCGGATTGATCTGGCGCAGCGTGGCGTGGTACTTGCGGTCCGGGTCGCCCAGCGTGGTGAAGTACACCGGCATGCCGGCCTTGATCTTGACCACGTCGGCTTCGGAGATCTCGGCATTGACGGTGACCACGTCCAGCCGGGCCAGCATGACGATGGTGGGCGCGGTCTGGTTGGCGTTCACGGTGCGGCCTTCCTCGGCCACCACCGCCACCACGGTGCCATCCATCGGCGCGGTGATGCGGGTATAGGCCAGGTTGGCGCGGGCGGTGCCCAGCTCGGTTTCGCGGCCCTTGATCTGCGCCTCGTAGGACTGCAGCTGGGCGCGGGCGGTCTTCAGCTGCGCTTCGGCGGCATCGTATTCCTGGCGTGAGGTGGCCTCGGCAGCCAGCATCTGCTGCTGGCGCGCGAACTCCAGTTCGGCCTGGCGCAGGGTGGCCTGCTGCACGGCACGCTGGGCGGTGACCTGGTCCAGCGAGGCCTGCGCGTTGAGCACTTGGTTCTGCTGGGTGGTGGCGTCGATCTCGGCGATCAGGTCGCCTTCCTTCACGGTGTCGCCCAGCTGCACCTTCAGCGACTTGATCTGGCCCGAGGCCTGCGCACCGACGCTGACCAGCTTGTAGGCATCGATCACGCCGGTGGCATCCACCGTCTGCTCGATGTCACCGCGGCTCACCGGCGAGGTCGCCACCGCCGGGGCCGCAGGCTTGCGCAGCAGCCACCAGGCGGCCGCAGCGACGATCAGGGCAAGCAGGGCGATCAGTATCAGGCGACTCCGTCGGGTCGCGGGCAGCAGGCGGAACGTCACGTCGTGGCTTCACTCTCGGGGCCGCGCGTGCGGCGTTGGTGGGCATTGTGAAGACCGGGCGATGGACGGCTCAATCCTCGGGGTATGTCTGTATGTAACACTGTCGGTGAATACGCGTAACCACAGGTATCCCGCCCGTAGGTGGATACACTGGTACGCATTGCCCCGGATGCGGTTCAGCTGCCGACACGGGATGATCGCGCCATGGAGACTGAAAACCCGATGCATCGACTGCTGATCGTCGACGACGACAACGACATCCGCACGCTGCTGGCCGAGCAGCTCGGCCGCGCCGGCTACCTGGTGAGCACGGCGGCCGATGGCACGGCCATGCGCCAGCTGCTGGACCGCGAGCACGTGGACCTGATCGTGCTGGACCTCAACCTGCCGCGCGAGGATGGCCTGACCCTGTGCCGCGACCTGCGTGCGCGTTCGAACACGCCGGTGATCATGCTGACCGCGCGCGCCGAGCCGATCGACCGCGTGCTGGGCCTGGAAATGGGCGCCGATGACTACCTGGCCAAGCCGTTCGAACCGCGCGAGCTGCTGGCGCGGATCCGCAACGTGCTGCGCCGGACCGAAGCGCTGCCGGCCAACCTGGAGCCACTGGCGGTACGCCGCGCACGCTTCTCGCGCTGGGTGTTCGACCTGGAGCATCGCCACCTGGTCGATCCGGATGACCGCGTGGTGGTGCTGTCCGGCGCCGAGTTCCGCCTGCTGCGGGTGTTCATCGCCCACGCCAACAAGGTGCTGTCGCGCGAGCAGCTGGTCGCGCTCAGCAGTGGCCGCAACTACGAGGCACAGGATCGTGCGATCGACCTGCAGGTCAGCCGCCTGCGCAACAAGCTGGGCGACGACGGTGGCCCGGACGGACTGATCAAGACCGTGCGCAACGAAGGCTACGTGCTGGCCTCCTCGGTCAACCTGGAATAAGCCGCGATGAAGCGCCTGCGCCATTTCCTGTCCTCGATGGTCGGGCGGTTGTTCGTGATCCTGCTGCTGGGCATGGCGGTGGCTGCGATCGGTGCGACCATGCTGGCCACTTCCAAGCGCCAGCAGGAGTTCGAGCGGCAGAACCTGAACCGCATCGCCGACCGTCTGCAGGGCTACGTCAACCTGCTGGACGGCAATCCGGAGCTGCGCGAGCGCCTGCTGGCGATCGGCGGGCCGAGCGTGCGCGCGCTGCAGCCCGGAGCCCGCCTCGGGCGTGCCGACACGGCGCTGATGGAAGTGCTGGAAGACCGCCCCGGACCGGTGTCGCGCGCGCATGTGCATTTCGCTTCGTTCCGCTCCTGCATTCCCAAGCTGCAGGACCTGTTGCCGCCGCCGCCGCCGGGACACCGGCGGCCGCCGCGCGAACGCGACCCGGCGTTCATTCCGCCCAAATGCCGCGCAGTGGACGTGACCCTCAACGACGGCACGCTGCTGAAGCTGGCGCTGGACTCGCCGGCGGTGGCACACAACGGCATCCTCGCCGTGGACCCGTGGTTCCTGACCCTGCTGGTGCTGGCGATCGCGGTGCTGGCCTACATCGTCGCGCGCATGGCCAGCGCGCCGCTGCAGGAACTGGCGGCCGCTGCCGAGGATCTCGGCGACGATCTGCAGCGCGACCCGTTGCCACTGCGCGGGCCGCGCGAGGTGCAGCGTGCCGCCGAAGCGTTCAATGCCATGCAGCACCGCCTGCAGCGGCACCTGGCCGAACGCACGCAGATGCTGGCGGCGATCACCCATGACCTGCAGACGCCGCTGACCCGGCTGCGCCTGCGCCTGGAGAATGTCAGCGACGAAGCCCTGCGCGAGCGCCTGATCGGCGACCTGGCGGCGATGCAGGCGCTGGTGCGCGAGGGCCTGGAACTGGCCCGCAGTGCCGAAAGTGCCGAGCAGCGCGCCGCACTCGACCTGGATTCGCTGCTGGAGAGCATTGTCGAGGACACCGCCGAAGGCGGCGCCGACGTGGTTTTCGAGGGCGGCAGTGGTTCGGTACTGATGCTGCGGCCACTGGCGATGCATCGCCTGTTCTCGAACCTGGTGGACAACGCGGTGATGTATGCGCAGCGGGCGCGGGTACGGGTCGAGCGCAGTGGCGGTGCGATCACCGTGGTGGTGGCCGATGACGGCCCCGGCCTGGCCGAGGAGCAGCTGGAGGCGGTGTTCGATCCGTTCGTGCGGGTGGAAACCTCGCGTTCGCGCGAAACCGGCGGGGCCGGCCTGGGCCTGACCATTGCCCGCGCCCTGGCCGAGAAGGACGGCGCGCGGCTGTGGCTGCGCAACCGGGCCGAAGGTGGCCTGGAGGCGGTGGTGCAGTGGCCGGCCAGTGCCCAGGTGGTGGCGCCCGGCCGCGCCGGCTGAGCCGGCGGGCTGCGGACGGTGACGCCGGGGCCGGGGTTTGGCCTATCATCTGCGCATCTCCCCAGTCTCCCCCCGATGAGCCAGCCCGTTCCCGCCGGCATGCCATTGCGCGCTGCCCGGCTGTTCCCGCACGCTGCCGCGCCCTGCAGCCGCACCTGGCCGCCGCCGTTGCGGTGATGGGCGGGCAGGGGGACGAGGGGCGCTGGGTGGAGCGCCGCGCATCAGGATTCAGGCGGGCACTGCGGCAGGGCCTGCTGTGGCTGCTGCTGGCCCTTGCGCTGCCGCTGGCGGCACAGGAAGGCGCGCCGCCGCTGCGCGACTACGCCATCGATGTATGGACCTCGCGCAACGGCCTGCCGCACAACTCGCTGCGCGACATCGCACAGACGCCGGAGGGCCATCTGTGGTTCGCCACCTGGGAAGGGCTGGTGCGCTACAACGGCCTGGACTTCACCGTGTTCGACCGCAGCACGCGCCCGGGCCTGCGCGACAACGGCATCGGCGCACTGTTCGTCGACCGCCAGGGCGGGCTGTGGATCAGCGATTCGCGCGGCAACGTCAGCCACCGCGGCAGCGATGGCCAATGGCGGGTCTGGGAGCACCAGGCCGGTACACCGCAGGTGCTGATCCAGTCCATGCAGATGGACAGCCAGGGCCGGCTGTGGCTGCTGTACGAAGGCAAGGGCATCGGCTATCTGACGCCGGATGCCGGCATCGTCTACCAGGCGCCGGCGGCGGACCTGCCGATGGCGATGAGCTTCACCAAGCTGGTGGTCGATGCACAGGACCGGGTCTGGGTCGGCACGCTCGACGGGCTGGTGCTGCGCGACAACGACGGCGTGCTCAAGCGCGCGCCCGCCGCATGGGGGCTGGGCGCCGGCAGTGGCCTGTCATGGCCGTACCGGGCACCGGACGGCGCGCTGTGGATCGTCGCCGGCGAGCGCCTGTACCGGGTGGAGGACGACCAGCTGGTGCTGGTGCACCGCCTGCCGGGCCAGCTGCACATGACCTCGATGCTGCAGGACCGGCATGGCGACCTGTGGCTGGGTACCGAGAACCAGGGCCTGCTGCGCATCTCCGCGCATGGCCTGGAGCGGCTGCCGGCCGGCCTGAACCTGCCGGGCGGACGCGTGGTCAGCCTGCGCGAGGATGCCGAAGGCAGCATCTGGGTGGGGGCCAATGGTGGCCTGTACCGCCTGCGCGAAACGTTGTTCAGCAGCTACATCGAGCGCGATGGGCTCAGTGGCGACTACGTGCGCACGGTGTTCGAGGATCGCGACCGCCAGCTGTGGGTCGGCAGCGCCAGCGGCCTTGACCTGCAGACCAGCGATGGCCGTTTCCGCGCGGTACCGCTGCACAACCGCGGCGGCAAGGCGCCCTCGGTACTGAGCCTGGCACAGGGGCCGGACGGTGACCTGTGGGTGGGAACCTTCGGCGATGGCGTTTACCGGCTGGGTTGCGATGGGCGCCTGCGCCACAACTATGCGGCGGCTGATGGCATGCCGGGCGGCAACATCCGTGCAATCAGCGTTGACCCGCAGGGCGTGGTCTGGGCCGGCACGCAGAAGGGCGTGGTGCGCATCGACGGCGACCGGGTGCAGGTCTCGAACGTGCCGGGCATGCCCGGCGGCCTGATCACCGCGCTCGAGCATGACCATCAGGGCAACCTGTGGATCGGCACCATCGAAGGCATCCGCGTGCTGCGCGGCGACCGCGTGCAATCGATCGACCTGGCCCCGCTGGGGGGCGGCCGCAGCGTGTTCGGCTTCCACCAGCTGGGCGATGCGATGTGGATCAGCAGTGATCGTGGCCTGTACCGCTGGCGCAACGGCGCGCTGGCGCGGGTCGGCCTGGAGCAGGGCATGCCGGTGGACGCGGTGTTCCAGCTGGTGCCGGACCGCCTCGGCAATGTCTGGATCAGCAGCAACCGTGGTGTGCTGCGCACCGACATGGGCACCCTCAATGCGGTGGCCGATGGGCGCACGCCGCGGGTGGTGGTGGAGCGCTACAACGAGATCGACGGCATGGCCAATGCTTAGGCCAATGGCAGCTCCAGCCCATCGGCGATCCTGCGCCAGGACGGCACGTTCTGGGTGGTCACCGCCGGTGGCCTGAGCACGGTCGACCCGCAGCGCCTGCAGCGTTTCCGCGAGCGGCCATCGCCGCCGGCGGCGATCGAGAGCGTGCAGGTGGATGGTGCGCCGGTGCACTGGGAGGGACCGGATCGCAACTACATTCCCGGTGGCCGCCGGCTGGCGGTGAGCTATGTCGGCCTGAGCTACCTGATGTCTGACCGGATCCGCTACCGCACGCGGCTGGATGGCCTCGATGCTGGCTGGGTCGAGCGTGGCCCGCAGCGCAGCGTCGAGTTCGTCGGCCTGCCGCCGGGCGATTACACCCTGCACGTGGCGGCCGCACATCCGGGGGGCGCCTGGGGCCAGCAGGAAGCCGTATGGAGCTTCACCGTCGAGCCGTTCTGGTGGCAGCGCCGCAGCGTGCAGGTGCTGGCCGGGCTGGTGCTGCTGGCCGGGCTGGTGGCGTTGTACCGGCTGCTGCTGCAGCAGCTGAAGGCCAGCAACCTGCGCCTGGCGCGGCGGGTGGACGAAGCGACCTTCGACCTGCAGGCCAAGACCGTGCACCTGCAGGCGCTGAACCAGGAAAAGACCGAACTGGCCGAGCGCCTGGCGCGGCAGGCCGAGGCCTTTGAACGCCAGGCCCGCGAGGATGCGCTGACCGGCCTGGCCAACCGCCGCGGCTTCGACGAGACACTGGCGCGTGACTTCGCCCGTTCGCAGCGCAGTGGTCATCCGCTGTGCCTGGTGGTGCTGGACATCGACCACTTCAAGGACGTCAACGATCGCCACAGCCACAGCATCGGCGATGCCGTGCTGGTGCAGGTGGCGACGCTGATCGCGGCGGCCTGCCGCGACTCCGACCTGCCAGCGCGCACCGGCGGCGAAGAGTTCGCGCTGCTGCTCAACGACACCCGCCTGGAAGAAGCCGCGCAGCTGTGCGCGCGCCTGCGTGGTCTGTTCCATGACCATCCCGACTGGGCAGAAGTGCCTGGCCTGCGCGTGACCTTCAGCGCAGGCCTGGTGGAGCTGGATGCCGACGACCGCACCCCGGCGTTGCTGTACCAGCGCGCCGACCGCGCGCTGTACCGCGCCAAGAGCGATGGCCGGGATCGTACGAGCATTGGTTGAACCAGTGCAAAGCATCCACGCATGGCGTGGATCTACGGGTGTTGCCGTACCAACGGTCGGCATCCACAAGAGAAGTGACCCACCACAGCGGTGATCGACAGCCCCCAACGAGCGCAGCGACCCGCTGTTGCTTCCGCTTTTTCTGATTTTTCCGTGGCGGCCAGCAACCTGTCGAAGGCCGGGCAGGGTGGGTTCGCGGGGGTATCTGATCTGGCCCCCTGAAAACGGACGCCATGAAGCCGTTTCAGGCGGCAGCCCGGAGCTGCCGGGCGTAGTTGTTAGGCGAGTGGTAGCCCAGCGCCGAGTGTAGCCGGGCTGGATTGTAGAAGCCGTGGATGTAAGCAGCGATGGACTGGCTGGCTTGTTCCTTACTGGCGTAAGGCTCGGCAGCCTCTTCTGTCTTGAGCGTCGCAAAGAAGCTCTCGACCACGGCGTTGTCCTAGCAATTGCCAGGCCGGCTCATGCTTTGGACCACGTCATGGGACTGCAGCAGCTGGCGAAACTCGTTCCCCCAGTACTGCCCGCCACGATCGGAATGGAAGATCAGGCCAGGTCGTTGTGGATGCAGAGCCCAGGCATTGGCGAATGCTTTCACTACCAGTTCTTCAGTCAGGCGCCTGGAAACGCTGTAGCCCAGCACCTGCCGGGTCTGGACGCTGATGACCACGGCCAGATGCAGCCATCCCTGGCGGGTGGGGACATACGTGATATCTCCGACCCACGCCGTCGGTCCGGTTCCGGGGGCAAATTGCCGATCCAGCAGGTTGGGGGCGAGCTGAGATGAGCCGCCGGAGGATTTGGGCCGGAATCGGCCTTTGGTCTTGCCCTGGATTCGCTCCTCGGCCATTAACCGTGCCACGCGCTTGTGGCCAACTGGATGATTCCTGGCTCGTAAGGCCCTGACCAGCCGACGCCGCCCATAACTGCGTTTGCTGGCCACATGGATGGCCCGAAGCTCGGTACGGAGGGCCGAATCGACATCGCACGTTTGGGCACACTGGCGGCGCAGGTAGTCATGGAATCCAGAGACAGAAACCCCAAAAAGCCGACACAGCAACCTGGTCGGGTAGCGAGTCCTTTGACTGGCGACGAAGGCGTACCTCACTTGGACTCTCTGGCAAAGAACGCCGCCGCTTTTTTTAGGATTTCCCGCTCCATCTTCAGATTGGCGTTCTCGGCCCGAAGGCGGCTGATCTCGCTTTCCAGGTCAGTGGCCGGCCTGCGGGCCTCAGAGGTCAACGACCGGCCAGCACGGACCGCGTCAATCCAATTTGCCAGCGTCTTGACCGACATCTCCAGCTGACGGGCCGCTGCGGCAGGCCCGAGCGACTCGGCCAACTCCACGGCTTGGTGCTTGAACTCATCGGTGTAGCTACGACGGGTGATACGGGACATAAGGGGACCTCCAAGTGCGATCAAAGTATCGCCTCTTGGCGTCCGCGGACGGGGGGCCAGATCAATCCGCGCCATGGATGGCGCGGCTAAGCCCCCAGGGACGGGTTCACGGCGTCCCCCGCGAACCCACCTTGCCCGGCCCAACCGATGATTCGCTTCCCGCCACGAGGGGCTCCGCCGTTGGCTGCCTTACCGCGGCCAGGCGTTGGCGATCGTGCAGAACAAGCGCGCGGTCTGTTCGGTGTCATACACCGCGCTGTGCGCTTCATTCGCATCCCAACCCAGCCCAGCGGCGGTGGCCGCACGCGCCAGCACGGTCTGCCCGTAGGCGATACCGGCCAGGGTCACCGTGTCGAACACGCTGAACGGATGGAACGGATTGCGCTTGTGGCCGGTGCGGGCCACTGCGGCGTTGACGAAGCCGAGGTCGAAATGGGCGTTGTGGCCGACCAGGATCGCGCGCTGGCAGCCGTACTTCTTCATCGCCGCACGCACCGGGGTGAAGATGTGGTCCAGCGCCGCCTTTTCTTCCTTGGCCAGCCGGAAGGGGTGGTCGAGGATGATGCCGGTCACTTCCAGCGACTTCGGGTCGATTTCCAGGCCTTCGGCCGGCACCACGTGGGCACTGGCGGTCTGGCCGGGGTAGAGCAGGCCGTTCTCGTCCATTTCGATCGGCACCGCAGCGATTTCCAGCAGCGCGTTGCGCTGGCTGTCGAAGCCGCCGGTTTCCACATCCACCACCACCGGCAGGAAGCCGCGGAAGCGTTGTGACATCGCGCGCTGCGCCTGGGGGACTGCGGAATCGGGAGCGGCGGCAGGTGCGGGGGTGGGGTCAGTCATGCGTGAATTCTAGCAGAGCGACCCTGAGCGCCTCGCCAGCCCTCGGTGCACGGGTGGAGCGTGTCGACCCAGGTGCCCAGGATCCCGGTAGGTGCCAACCTTGGTTGGCACACGGTGCACGGCGACCAGCGGCGGCGTCTACCGAACCGAAGGCTGCGCCACCATGCCCGACGCGGACCACCGCGCCAGCCACGCATCCACGCTCAGCCTGCCGGCACCGGTGAAGATCAGCGGCAACAGCATGGCCATGAACAGCACCGGCAGCTTGAAGTTGCCGAAGCCCTGGTCGCTGATCGCATAGCCCATGGCGAGGTCGGCCAGCGAGTTCCATTCCATCGGCCAGTGCACCGCATAGGTCGCCACCACGGTCAGTACCAGCAGGCTGGCGGCAGCAAATCGGGTACCGAACCCGACCAGCAGGCAGGCCGCACCGATCAGTTCGAACCAGGTGGCGAGCTGCCAGTTCAGGC
The DNA here is from genome assembly GCF_056480025.1 of Stenotrophomonas sp. 109824_Sma. Classification (NCBI taxonomy): domain Bacteria; kingdom Pseudomonadati; phylum Pseudomonadota; class Gammaproteobacteria; order Lysobacterales; family Lysobacteraceae; genus Stenotrophomonas; species Stenotrophomonas sp. 109824_Sma. The sequence continues at coordinate 1,499,427 of NZ_CM151078.1, forward strand.
CGGCCGGCAGCTGGTCGAACGGGAACGGGAAGGCGTCCTGCAGGTCGGCAAACCAGTTCTGGCCGCGCAGCTTTTCGCGGCCGGATTCGAAGAATTCCCAGGCCAGCAGCAGGCGCAGGCCGAGCGGGGCCAACCAGGGGGCGAGACGGTCCAGCTGGCCGCGCGCGGCGGCCAGGAGCGGAAGGTTCATCGGTGGATCTCCGGAGGAAGGGGCGTCAGGGTGGGGATGCGAGCGGGCCGATTACGCCGGCCTGCAGGAACTGCTGCAGCAGCGCGGCACCGGGTTCGGCCAGCGCATCCTCGGCCAGCCCATGTGCACTGGCCAGCTGCTGCAGGTAGAGATGCCCTTGCTGGCCAGGCTGTTCACCGATGCTGGCCAGCAGGTACACCGCCAGTGGGCTGAGCGCGGCGAATCGCACTTCACCGTCGGCTTCGCGGCGAACCAGCAGGCCGGTGGGTTCGGGCGGTGGCTGGGTCGGTGCATCCTCTGCACCGAGACGGTGCACCGGCCATTGGTACAGCAGCGGCCACGCCAGCGGCGAGCGCTGCAGCGGCACCCGCAGCGGATCGATATCGCCAGGGGCAGGAAGTGGCTCGGCCTGCAGCTGGTACAGCGCGGTTTCCACCCACTCGTAGTGCGCCAGCTCGGCCAGCGCCGGGTGCGGCAGCTGCGGCTGTGTCTGCAGCCACTGCACGAACTCGGCGGCCAGCTCGGTGAACAGGGGTGTCTGGCAGCGATGGGTGGCGAAGTAGTGGCGCACCAGCGCGCTCCAGGCCGGTTCCCCCAGCAGGCGAACGCAGACCGGGAAACCGTTGCTCAGGAGCCCGAGCAGGTTGTTGAACAGCAGGTGCTGGTACACCGCCAACCGGCGTGGATCCAGGCCGGCCGGTGCAGGCACTGCTTGCGGGTCGCGCAGATGTGCGGTGAATGCGTGCTGCTGCGCGCGCAGGGTATCGGCGGCATCAGTCATGTGCAGCCCCGGCATGCGTGGCCTGCAGCCGGCGGATGGTCTGCAGCTCGCCCTGCAGTTCTGCATAGGGCGGAAAATTGAAGTCGCGTTCGAGCAGGGTCGGACGCGCGCCGATGCGCGCATAGGTCCGTGCCAGCAGCGCCCATACCGGATCGATGACCGCACTGCCGTGGGTATCGATCTTCAGGTCCGGTGCTTCGTCCAGGTGCCCGGCCACGTGCAGGCAGACGATGCGCTGTGCGGGCAGCCCGGCGATGAAGGTATCGGCGTCGTAGCCGTGGTTGCAGGCGTTGACGTAGACGTTGTTGACGTCCAGCAGCAGGTCGCAGTCGGCTTCGGCGAGCACCGCATTGGTAAAGGCCAGTTCGTCCATGGCCGGTTCCGGTGCCAGGTAGTAGGAGACATTCTCTACCGCGATGCGGCGACCGAGCAGGTCCTGCACGCGCGCGATGCGAGCCGCGGTATGGCGCACGGCTTCGTCGGTGAAGGGAATCGGCAGCAGGTCGTAGAGGTGGCCGTCGTCGCTGCAGTAGCTCAGGTGCTCGCTGTACAGCGGCACGCGGTGCTTTTCGAGGAACCGGCCGACCTGCTCCAGCAGCTGGGTATCCAGTGGCGCACTGCCGCCCAGCGACAGCGACAGGCCGTGGCAGCTCAGCGGATGGCGCTGTGCCAGTTCGGCCAATGCATCACCGGCCGGGCCGCCGACATGGATCCAGTTCTCCGGCGCACATTCAAGGAAGTCGAAGTCGCCTGCCGGGGCGTCATGCAGATCCTGCAGCAGCGCCCGACGCAGGCCCAACCCGGCGGCCGCCGCGCGAAGCGGCGACCGCGGGTGGACGACGCTGGCGCGGACGTCAGTGCTTGCCACCGCACTTGCCTTCGCCGCACTTGCCTTCCGCCGACTTCTTGTCGCCGGCCTTGGCCTTGGCACCTGCTGCACCGGCGGCCTTGCCCTTGTCGGCCCCGCATTTGCCTTCGCCGCTCTTGCCATCGGTACCACACTTGCCTTCGGCGTGCTTGCTCGCGTCGGCGGCCATCTTGGTATCGGCGGCCTTGGCGTCGGTGCTGGCCTTGGCTGCCTGGCCGGCCACCAGGTAGCCCTGGGCGAGGTCGCTCATGCTCAGCGCCGAGGCGCTGGCGGTCATGCCCAGGCCGGCGGCCAGGGCGGTAGCGGTCAGCAGGGACAGGGTCTTGTTGGAACTGCTCATCGGTCTTACTCCTGGGTGGTGGGCAGGTGCCCGGGGTGAATCGATGGTGCAGCGATCCTACTCAACGAATCCTCGCCAAGAACTCAAATTTTCGTGAGATTTGTTACAGAAGCATCCGGCAGGTCTGCACCGGGCAGGCCCGGCGGCCACAATACGGGTGGAACACCCCAAAAAAGAAGGCCGCTGTCACCAGGACAGCGGCCACCTTGGAGTCGACTCCGGTGTTGCAGCGCAGCGTCAGGGCTGGCCGGTGCTGGAGGTCTCGTCGCGCTTTTCACGCGGCGGCAGCGGCTGCTCGCCATGCACCAGGAACCACACGTTCTCGGCGATGTTGGTGGCGTGGTCGCCCACGCGCTCCAGGTTCTTGGCCATGAACAGCAGGTGCGTGCACGGGGTAATGTTGCGCGGGTCTTCCATCATGTAGGTCAGCAGCTCGCGGAACAGCGCGGTGTACTGCGCGTCCAGACGGGCGTCGTCCTCGCGCAGTTCCAGCGCGGCGTCGGCATCGTTGTCGCGGTAGGCGGCAATGGCACGGCGGACCTGCTGCGCGGCCAGGCGGCCCAGCGCACGCAGGCCCTGGATCTGCGGCAGCGGCGGCACCTTGCCCAGCGCGATCGAGCGCTTGGCGACGTTGGCAGCGTAGTCACCGATGCGCTCGATGTCGGCCGGAATGCGCAGGCCGGCGAGGATCTCGCGCAGGTCGCGCGCCATCGGGCCACGCAGCGCCAGGCGCATCACGTCGTGGCTGATCTGCTGCTCCAGCGCATCGATCGCTTCGTCGTTGGCAATGATGCGATGGGCAGCGTTCTCGTCGCGCTTCTCGATCACGTCCATCGCCGCTTCGAGCTGGGCGACGGCCATTTCGCCCATGCGCACGATTTCGGCCACCAGGCGCTGCTGCTCTTCGTCGTAGCTCTTGACGATGTGGTCGTTGGGAAGGTTCATGGTCTGCAATCCGGGTAGAGCCAGGCCATGCCTGGCTGGAACATGTGGCGAAGGAACAGCGTCGATCAGCCGAAGCGACCGGTGATGTAGTCCTCGGTCTGCCGCTGCGACGGCTGCGAGAAGATCACTTCGGTGCGGTCGTGCTCGATCAGGTCGCCCAGGTACATGAAGGCGGTGTAGTCGGACACGCGCGCAGCCTGCTGCATGTTGTGGGTGACGATCACGATCGTGTACTCGTGCTTGAGCTCTTCCACCAGCTGCTCGATGCGGCTGGTCGAGATCGGATCCAGCGCCGAGGTCGGCTCATCCAGCAGCAGCACCGAGGGGCGCAGGGCCACGGCACGGGCGATGCACAGGCGCTGCTGCTGGCCACCGGACAGGCCCAGTGCGCTCTGCCCCAGCTTGTCCTTCACTTCATCCCACAGCGCGCCCTGGCGCAGCGCCTGCTCGACGCGGTCGGCCATGTCGGCCTTGCTCAGCTTCTCGTGGTGGCGGATGCCGTAGGCCACGTTCTCGAAGATGGTCATCGGGAACGGCACCGGCTTCTGGAACACCATGCCGACCTTGCTGCGCAGGCGGTTCATCGGGTACTTCGGCGACAGGATGTTCTCGCCGTCCAGCAGCACTTCACCGCGCGCTTCCAGCTTCGGGTACAGCGCGTAGATGCGGTTGAAGATGCGCAGCAGCGTCGACTTGCCGCAACCGGACGGACCGATCAGCGCGGTCACGCGCTTTTCCGGGATTTCCAGGTTGATGCCCTTCAGGGCATGGAACTTGTCGTAGTAGAAGTCCAGTCCACGCGCAGCCAGCTTCACCGGCGACGGCGTGTGCAGGCTCTCGTGCGAGGACGGCACGGCGATGCGCTGCATCGGCACGGCGTTGGAAAGGTCATTCATGGCGTTATCCACGGAAAGGTCAGTCATGGGAGATACGGTTGCGCAGCAGGATGCCGCGGGCGGCAAGGCTGACCAGCAACACGAAGACGGTGAGCACCAGGGCGCCGGCCCAAGCCAGCACCTGCCAGGATTCATACGGGCTGCCGGCGAACTGGTTCATCACCACCGGCACCGAGGCCATCGGCTGGAAGATGTTGTTGTTCCAGTACTGGTTGCCGAAGGCAGTAAACAGCAGCGGTGCGGTCTCGCCGGAGATGCGGGCCAGGGCCAGCAGGATGCCGGTGATGATGCCGGCCGACGCACTGCGGTACAGCACCTGCACGATCACCTTCCACTGCGGGATGCCCAGCGACAGGGCCGCTTCGCGCATCTGCGAGGGCACCAGGCGCAGCATTTCGTCGGTGGTGCGCACCACCACCGGCAGCACGATGAAGGCCAGCGACAGCGCACCGGCGAACGCCGAGAAGTTGCCGCCGGTCTGCATCACGTACAGGGTGTAGACGAACAGGCCAAGCACGATCGACGGCGCCGACAGCAGGATGTCGTTGACGAAGCGGACCACGGTGCCGGCCTTGCGGGCGTTGCCGTACTCGGCCAGCCAGGTGCCGGCCAGCACGCCCAGCGGGGTGCCGATGCCGATCGCCAGCGCACACATCACCGCGCTGCCGAAGAAGGCGTTGGCGAGACCGCCTTCCTGCATCGGCGGCGGCGTCATCTTGGTGAACAGATCCAGGTTGATGCCGGCCAGGCCCTTGGAGGCCAGGGTGAACAGGATCCAGCCCAGGAAGAACAGGCCGAACAGGGCGGTGGCACAGGACGCGGTGATCGCAACGACGTTGCCGATGCGACGGCGCAGGTACAGCGAATCAGCGGTGGTGGACATCAGTTGCCCTCCTTGCGGGACAGGCGCATCAGCATCAGGCGGGCGATGGCCAGCACCACGAAGGTGACGATGAAGAGGACGAAGCCGAGCAGCAGCAGGGCCGAGCGGTAGGTTTCAGTGGCTTCGCCGAAATCGTTGGCGATCAGCGCGGCGATGGTGGTGCCCGGCTCCAGCAGCGACGGCGACAGGCGCACGCTGTTGCCGATCACGAAGGCCACTGCCATCGTCTCGCCGAGGGCGCGGCCGAGGCCGAGGAAGATGCCGCCAATCACTGCCGAGCGGGTGTAGGGCAGGACGATGTCCCAGCTCACTTCCCACTTGGTGGAGCCCAGCGCGTAGGCCGACTCCTTCAGGCGGGTCGGCACGGTCAGGAACACTTCGCGCATCACCGAGGAGATGAACGGGATGACCATGATGGCCAGCACGAAACCGGCGGTGAGCATGCCGATGCCCAGCGGCGGACCCTGGAACATCGGGCCGATGATCGGCCATTCGCCCAGCGTCTCGTTGAGGAACGGGGTGACGTACTCGGTCATTACCGGCACCAGCACGAACAGGCCCCACATGCCGTAGATGATCGAGGGAATGCCGGCCAGCAGTTCGATGGCGGTACCGACCGGGCCACGCAGCCAGCGCGGCGCGACTTCGGTCAGGAAGAAGGCGATGCCGAAGCTGACCGGCACGGCGATGACCATCGCGATGAGCGCGGTGACCAGGGTGCCGTAGATCGGGGCGAGGGCGCCGAACTTGTTTTCGACCGGATTCCAGTCGGCGGAGAAGAAGAAGCTCAGGCCCTGCATCTGCAGGGCATGGCGGCCGCCCCACAGCATCGACAGCGCGGCGCAGGCCAGGGCGATGAGGACGAAGATGACGGTGCCGACCAGCACCCATCGGAACAGTTTGTCGTTGCGGGCATCACGCGCATCACGCGTGGACGGGGCGGCTACAGGCTGGGCGATGGCATTCATGGGGACGGCAGGGCCAGGAAGGGGCGGGGCGGCACGGCGTGGAAGAAGCGGTGCCCGCTGGGGGCGGGCACCGTCGTGTCCATCACTTCAGGTCGGTCGCCCAGTAGGCCTCGATCTGCTTGACCAGTTCGGCCGGCAGCGGCACGTAGTGCAGCTCGTTGGCCTGTGCCTGGCCGTTCTCGAAGGCCCACTTGAAGAAGGCCAGGGTGTCCTGGTTGCGCTTGGCGTCCTTCGGCTGCTTCTGCATCAGCATGAAGTTGGTGGCGGTGATCGGCCACGCCTGCTCGCCCGGGGCGTTGGTGATGACCAGGTTGAAGTCCTTGGCGCTGGCCCAGTCGGCGCTGGCGGCCGCGGCGGCGAAGGTTTCCGCGCTCGGCTCGACCCAGTTGCCGGCGGCGTTCTGCATGGCGGTGTACGGCATGCCGTTCTGCAGCGCGTAGGCCAGTTCGACGTAGCCGATCGAGCCCTTGATCTGCTTCACGTACGAAGCAACGCCTTCATTGCCCTTGCCACCGACGCCGTCCGGCCACTGCACCGAGGTGCCTTCGCCGACCTTGGTCTTCCACTCCGGGCTGACCTTGGACAGGTAGTTGGAGAAGTTGAAGGTGGTGCCCGAACCGTCCGAACGGTGGACCAGGGTGATCTTGCCGTCAGGCAGCTTCACGCCCGGGTTGGCGGCGACGATGGCCGGGTCGTTCCAGGTCTTGACCTTGCCCAGGAAGATGTCGGCCAGCAGGGCGCCGCTCAGGCGCAGCTTGCCGCCTTCCAGGCCTTCGATGTTGACCACCGGCACCACGCCGCCGATGGCGGACGGGAACTGGGCCAGGCCGGCCTGGGCCAGCTCTTCGCTGCTCAGCGGCTTGTCGGAGGAGCCGAAGTCGACGGTGCCGGCCTTGATCTGGGCGATGCCGCCGCCGGAGCCGATCGACTGGTAGTTGATCTTGGCACCGGTGGTGGCGTTGTAGTCGGCCGACCACTTGGAGACCAGCGGGAAGATGAAGGACGCGCCCGCGCCGGACACTTCGGCGGTCACCTTGGCACCGGCACCGGCAGCGGCCGGGGCAGCGGCACCGTCGGCAGCCGGCTGCTGCGCGGCCTGCTTGTCGCCACCGCAGGCCGACAGGCCCAGGGCGATGGCCAGGGAAAGGGCGGCAAGGCCGGCCGAGTGCAGTTTCATGGTCACTCCATAGCGGGGAAGAGCCGACGTCGTCGGCGGATGCGGCTATGAAATGATGTTTTTGTTACAGCCGTATTACGACCATGACAGAGGTGTCCTGGATCACGTTCTGACAAGGGTTTCACGGGGTTGGCCGCGGTCCGGGAGGCGCCCGGAGACCCCGGATCTGCGCACCGATATGACGGCCGTGGCTCTACAAACGCTCTTGCCTTTGCTCCTGCCTTTCATGACCCCACCGCGCCCGCGATGAACTGTCGAGCGGCGGTGGGCCAGGGCGTGCAGGACCGTCCACGGCATGGATGCCGTGGCCGAGCCCCCATGGGTGAGGGCGGTTTGCCTGCGAGGCACTGCCTCGCAAGCGCACGAACGCACAGCCGCCAGCGGCTGGGCCGGACCGCGGAGCGGGGTTTACGGCGTGTCCTGCACGTCCTGGCCCACCGACTCACCGACGGATCAGCGAAGGCGCAGCGCTCTTCACGACCAACCCCAAAAAAACAAGAAGAGCGCGAGATCTCGAGGATCTCGCGCCCGGGTGGGATCGGCGGGGGAGAGAGGACCCGCCGATCCCGTTCCTGCGGGGGAACGCGCTTGCTTACTTCAGGTTCTGCGACCAGTAGGTCTCGATCTGGCGGACCAGGCTGTCCGGCAGCGGCACGTAGTCCAGCTGGCGGGCCTGGGCGTCGCCGCTCTTGTAGACCCAGCGGAAGAACTCCTGGGTGGCCTTGCCGTTGGCAGCGTTCTTCGGCTTCTTGTGCACCAGGATGAAGTTGGTGGCGGTGATCGGCCAGGACTCGGCGCCCGGGGCGTTGGTCATCACCAGGTAGAAGTCCTTGGCGCTGGCCCAGTCGGCGCTGGCGGCAGCGGCGGCGAACGAAGCGTCGCTCGGCTGCACGAACTTGCCGGCGGCATTCTTCATCGCGGTGTACGACAGCTTGTTCTGCAGTGCGTAGGACAGTTCGACGTAGCCGATGCCGCCCTTGATCTGCTTCACGTAGGCAGCAACGCCTTCGTTGCCCTTGCCGCCGATGCCGGCCGGCCACTGGACCGAGGTGCCTTCACCGACCGAGCTCTTCCACTCCGGGCTGACCTTGGACAGGTAGTTGACGAAGTTGAAGGTGGTGCCCGAACCATCCGAACGGTGCACGACGGTGATCTTGGCGCTCGGCAGGGTCACGCCCGGGTTCAGCGCGGCGATGGCCGGGTCGTTCCAGGTCTTGATCTTGCCCAGGAAGATGTTGGCCAGCACGGTGCCGTCCAGCTTCAGTGCGCCCGGGGCGATACCGGCCACGTTGACCACCGGCACCACGCCGCCGATCACCGACGGGAACTGGGCCAGGCCCGAAGCAGCCAGTTCTTCCGGCTTCAGCGGGGCGTCGGACGAACCGAAATCAACGGTCTTGGCCTTGATCTGCGCAATGCCGCCGCCGGAACCGATCGACTGGTAGTTGACCTTGTTGCTGGTGGCAGCGTTGTAGTCGGCCGACCACTTCGACATCACCGGGTAGATGAACGAGGCGCCCGCGCCGGTGATTTCAGCGGCGTTGGCGGCGAACACGGACGACGCTGCGAAGACGGCAACGGCAACGCGCGACTTGAAGGCGTGGATCACGGGGTGGCTCCTGGGTTGATTGGGATGCGGGGTTACCCGCCCGGCGCACATTCCATAACGGTTCGATGACAGCGCAGGGACCGTTGTATGACGCATCCATTACAGCGCTGGCGGGCGGCCACGCCGCCGTGCGCGTGAATGTTTCGCGCCGAGGGTGCGCTTGCCCCGGTACGACCGCGGGCCGACCGGGGCGTTGGATGCCGGTGCCGTTCTATATGTCGGTGATGGTGCCGGCGGGCGCAGCGGCCGCGCATTCCGCAGCGATGCCGCGTCATCCGCACGAAACCAGGGAGGCGGGCGAAGGCGGTGTGGCGGCCTGCTGGCGTATCGGCGCGGATACAGCACGCCATATGCCGCAAGGGATCGACAAGCATATGCCCGCAAATGAGTCGTACGCATGACCGCACGAAGAAATCTGTGGTTGGTGCTCAATCTGTCATTCGGCTGTCATGGTTTTAACGGAACGTTCGCAAAACGCTTGACCGGCCTGCCGGCGTGGCGTTCTGCCCAAGCCATTCCAACCCTCTGGAGAAATCCAAAATGCGTTCCCATTTGCTCGCCGCCGCGGTCGTTGCAAGCCTCGGTCTGGTTTCCGCCGACGCCTTCGCAGCCCCCGCCAGCTCGGGCGTATCCCAGGCACAGCTGCAGCAGCTCCAGGCACAGATCGCCGCGCTGCAGGCCCAGGTCCAGCAGTTGCAGAACGATTCGCAGGCGCTGCAGGCGCAGTCCGATGCGCAGTCCGAAGTGAACATCACCCAGGCGCAGGCCCTGGAAGGTGCACAGAAGACCCAGACCAGCGTCGACAAGCTGGCCAAGCTGGTCAATGACAACAAGATTGGCGGTCGCATGTTCTTCGACCTGACCAACATCGACAAGACCAGCAACGGCAAGGACACCGCCGCCAGCGGCACCGGCCTGGACGTCAAGCGCTTCTACCTGACCGTCGACCACAAGTTCAACGACATCTGGTCGGCCAACCTGACCACCGACTTCCAGTACAGCTCGGCCATCGGCAACACCGAACTGTTCGTCAAGAAGGCCTACGTGCAGGGCAGCTTCGACCCGGCCTTCAACCTGCGCGTCGGTGCCGCCGACATGCCGTGGATCCCGTACGTCGAGAAGTTCTACGGCATGCGCTATGTCGAGAACACCCTGACCGACCGCCTGAAGTACGGCAACTCGTCCGACTGGGGCCTGCATGGCTTCGGCAACCTGGGCAACAACTTCAACTACGCCGTCTCGGTGGTGTCCGGCGCCGGTTACAAGAACCCGACCCGCAGCAAGGGCATGGACGTGGAAGGCCGCGTGGCCTACACCCCGAACGAGAACTTCGTGGTCGCCGTCGGCGGCTACAGCGGCAAGCTGGGCAAGGAAACCGACATCCAGAGCGCCGAGAACACCTACACCCGCGCCAACGCGATGGTGGCCTACGCCGACAGCAACTTCCGCGTCGGTGGTGAGTACTTCCAGGCCAAGAACCTCAACAACGTGCTGACCGTTGCCACCGACAAGACCAGTGGCTGGTCGGTGTGGGGCAGCGTGCGCGTGACCGACGGCGGCATCAACGTGTTCGGTCGTTACGATGACACCGACGTCAGCAAGACCCTGGACCCGACCCTGAGCGACAAGTACTGGAACGTCGGCGTCGAGTTCCCGGTCATGAAGAACCTCAAGCTGTCGACCGTGTACAAGTACACGCACCTGGCCAACGCTGGCGACAAGAAGAACGACAAGACCAAGGAATTCGGCGTCTGGGGCGACCTGTCGTTCTGATCTCCTGAAGCAACCTTGTCCATACACGCGGACGGCGGGCCTTGTGCCCGCCGTCTTCGTTTCGTCACAACACGATCCGCGTCACGCCTCGGCCGGGGTCTTTTCCTTGAACCGGCACAGGTCGGCGATCACGCAGCCCGGGCAATCCGGCTTGCGCGCCTTGCACACGTAGCGGCCATGCAGGATCAGCCAGTGGTGCGCGTCGAGCAGGAACTCGGCGGGAATCACCTTCACCAGCGTGTCCTCCACTTCGCGCACGTTCTTGCCCGGGGCCAGGCCGGTACGGTTGGAGACGCGGAAGATATGCGTATCCACCGCCATCACCGGCTCGCCGAAGGCAGTGTTGAGCACCACGTTGGCGGTCTTGCGGCCCACACCGGGCAGGGCTTCCAGCGCTTCGCGGTCGCGCGGCACCTCGCCGCCGTACTTCTGCAGCAGGATCGCGCAGGTGGCGATCACGTTCTTCGCCTTGGCGTTGAACAACCCGATGGTGGCGATGTACTGCTTCAGGCCATCCTCGCCGAGCGCGAGGATCTTCGCCGGCGTGTTGGCGACCGGGAACAGGCGACGCGTGGCCTTGTTGACGCCCACGTCGGTGGCCTGGGCGGACAGCGCCACGGCCACCAGCAACTCGAACGGCGAGCTGTACTCCAGCTCGGTCTTCGGGTGCGGATTGAGCTCGCGCAGGCGGGTGAACATTTCCACCACGTCGGCGCGCGGCATGCGGCCGCCGCGTCGCGCCGGTGCGCGGGTGGTCTTCCTTGCGGTGGCCATTACTGCTCCTTGCCGGTGGCGCGGGCCTTGGCCCGGGCGAGAATCGCGGCAGCCGCAGCGGGCAGGGCGGGCTTCACGTCCGGCGCCGGGGCCGGGGTGCGGCGCGCATCGCGCTCGGCCTCGCGGCGGGCCAGGCGCACCGCACGGGCGCGGTAGCGTTCGCGTGCAGCCCAGGCGGCATGCAGCTGCTGTTGCGCCTGCTGCAGGCGTCGTGGAAGGTCCGGGTGGCCAGGCAGCAGCTGTTCGTCGCCGGCACGGGCGACGTAGTCCATCAGCCCGGCCTGCAGGGCGCCATCGAGATCGTCTGCCTGGACCCGGGCGAACAGCTGCGCGGGGTTGGGTCGGGATGCCATGGCGTCAGCGGTTCTGGAATGCCGGCGGGCGGCGCTGCAGGAAGGCGCTGGTGCCTTCACGCATGTCCTCGGTAGCGAACAGCAGGCCGAACTGCGCACTCTCGTACTCCAGGCCGGCCTCCAGGCTGCATTCGCCCCCCACATGCACCGCATCGAGCAGCCCACGCAGGGCCAGCGGGGCCGAACGTGCCAGCTGGCGGGCAATGTCCTGCACGCGGTTGTCCAGCGCGTCGGCCGGCACGACTTCGTTGACGATGCCCAGTTCCAGCGCCCGCGCGGCGTTGATCGGCGCCCCCAGCAGGCACAGCTCCAGGGTGGCGGCGCGGCCGCACAGGCGCAGCAGGCGCTGGCTGCCGCCGAAGCCGGGAATCAGGCCGAGGTTGATTTCCGGTTGGCCGACCTTGGCGGTATCGGCGGCGATGCGCAGATGGCAGGCCATCGCCAGTTCCAGGCCGCCGCCCAGCGCAAATCCGTTCACGCGCGCGATGACCGGCTTGGGCATGCGTTCGATCTGGCGCATCAGGGCCTGGCCCAGCAACGAGAAATCACGTCCCTGAACGGCGCTGAGGGTGTTCATTTCCGCGATGTCGGCACCGGCCACGAAGGCCTTGGGGCCCGCCCCGGTCAACACCACCACGCGCACTTCCGGATCGGCAGCGGCGTCCCTGAAGGCATCGGCCAGCGCCTGCAGGGTCGCGGCTTTCAGGGCATTGAGCTTGTCCGGGCGCTGGACGGTCACGGTGCGGATGGCGCCGTCATCGGCGACAGCGATCAGGGCATCGGCCACGGGGAAACTCCTGGAACGTTAAAAAAAAGTGATATTGAACTCTGCAAACGCAGACGGGTCATAGCCTGCATCGTGAGTAGCGGTTACACGTTGCGCCCGTTATCCTAACCCGTCGCCTCAGGGCGGCGCAGAACGTCCCTGAGTTACCACCCCTGGAGAACTGTTTGATGAAGTTGCGTTCTATCGCGGTCGCCGTCGCGGCCCTGGCCCTGACGGGCAATGCCTTCGCCCAGGACGTCTCGTCCGAAAAGGGCAAGCTGAGCTACTACTTCGGTTACGACTACGGCAACAACCTGGCGGAGCTGACCGGTCGTGGTGAGCAGCTGGACATCAACTCGGTGGTGAAGGGCCTGCAGGATGCCTACGCCAAGAAGCAGCCGGCGATCACCGCCGAGCAGCTGAAGCCGGCCGTTGAAGCCTTCCAGAAGCGCGAGCAGGGCCGTGCCCAGGCCGCCAAGGCCGAGTACGAAAAGGCTGCTGCCGAAAACAAGACCAAGAGCGATCAGTTCATCGCGGCGAACAAGGCCAAGGCCGGCGTGCAGTCCCTGCCGAGCGGCGTCCAGTACCGCGTGATCGAAGCCGGCAAGGGTGCCAAGCCGACCCAGGCCAGCACCGTGCAGCTGGAAGTGGCCGGTCCGTTCCCGTACGGCCAGCGCCCGACCGAAGCCCGCCCGGCCCAGCAGATCCCGTCGATCAAGGTCAGCGAAGTTGAAATGAAGGCCATGCGCGAGACCCTGCTGCAGATGCCGGCAGGCTCGAAGTGGGAAGTCACCCTGCCGCCGGACCAGGCCTACGGTGCCGACCCGCGCACCCCGTTCCCGCCGAACGTGGCTGTGCAGTTCGAGATCAAGCTGGTCAGCGTCAAGTAAATCGAAGCAGCAAACGAAACGCGCCGGTGACCTCACCGGCGCGTTTTTGTTTGCGCAGTGCGCTGCGCGCCGCAACATCGCGCGCAAATTCAGCCCGATCGCGCTACTGTTGCCGGGTGCAAACAATGGAAGAAACGGCGCGTGTTGTCGCAAGTCCCTGCATCGGAGTGTGCACGCTGGATCCGCACCGGCAATGCACCGGCTGCGGGCGGCATATCGATGAGATCGAGCGGTGGTCGTCGATGAGCAACGAGGAACGCAGCCGCATCCTGCATCGCGTGCAGCCCTTGCGCGAACAGCTGCAGCAATCGCTGCGTGGCTCACTGGCCGACCACGAGCGACTGATGCGCGCACTGCACCCCCTGGCGCAACCGCCGTCCGGCGACGGCTGGAACCGCAGTGAGCTTATCGACCTGCTGCCGCCCGGGCCCCCGGTGGAGGCTGCGGTGCTGGCCGGCATCGTGCCGCGCGCCAACGGCGCACAGGTGATCCTCACCCGTCGCACCGAAACACTGCGCACCCATGGTGGCCAGGTCGGATTCCCCGGCGGCCGCACCGAACCCGATGACCGCGACGCGCTGGCGGCCGCACTGCGCGAGAGCCAGGAAGAAATCGCCTTGGCGCCCGGCCAGGTGCAGGCGCTGGGGTATCTCGATCCCTTCGTCACCATCACCGGCTACCGCGTCACGCCCGTGGTGGCGGTGGTCGATCCGGATTTCGTGCCGGTGCCGCAGCCCAGCGAAGTGGCCGAAGTGTTCGAGGTGCCGCTGGCCTACCTGATGGCCGCCGACAACCTGCACCAGGTCGAAATCAATCATCGCGGCCGCGTCCGCCACGTCCTCGAGTATGGCTGGCCGGGCCAGCGCATCTGGGGCGCGACCGCCGCCATCCTCTACAACCTGCGTCGCCGCCTGGAGCAAGTGCAATGAAGCCGATCGATCCGCCGTGGACCACCCTGGTCGATGTCGCCACCCTTGCCGCTGCGCTGGGCGAAGGCGTGCGCGTGGTCGATGCGCGCGCCACCGCCAGCACCGCGGTGCGCGTGGTGGATGCGCGTGCTTCGCTGGCCGATCCGCAGGCCGCGGGTGGCCAATACCTTGCGGGGCATATTCCGGGCGCGGTGCATGCCGATCTCAACCGCGATCTGTCCGATCTGGGCCGTGCCGGCCATGGCCGGCACCCGCTGCCGGACAGCGATGCGTTCGCCGCGAAGCTCGGCACGTGGGGCATCGGTCCTGACACCCAGGTGGTGGTCTACGACGGCAGCGACGGCAGCATGGCCGCCTCGCGCCTGTGGTGGCTGCTGCGCCTGATCGGTCACAGCAAGGTGGCCGTGCTCGACGGCGGCATCGCCGCCTGGCAGGCCGCCGGTCATCCCTTGGCGGCCGGGCAGGGCATGGTCGCGTCGCTGCCGGCCTACCCGGGCCGTTTCGATACCACCCAGATCGCCAATGCCGAAGAGATCAGCGCGCGGCTGAAGCATGCGCCGGGTTGGCTGGTCGACGCGCGCGCGGGTGAACGCTTCCGCGGTGAGGTCGAGCCGCTGGACCCGGTCGCCGGCCACGTGCCGGGCGCGGTCAACCGCCCGTTCGCATTGAACGTACTCGACGGCCACCTGCGCGACCCACAGGAGCTGCGCGCCGAACTACAGGGCGTGATCGGCAATCGCGATCCACAGCAGGTGGTGCTGATGTGCGGCTCCGGCGTGACGGCCTGCCACCTGCTGCTGGCGATGGAAACGGCGGGCCTGTCCGGCGCGCGTATCTACGCCGATTCGTGGAGCGGTTGGGTGAGCGACAGGAGCCGCCCGGTCGCCACCGGCGCCTGAGCAACGCGGGGTCGGATCCGTTTTCCAACGGAAAACGGCTCTGACCCCATCGAGCGTAAATCGGGGTCAGAGCCCGTTGCGTAGCAACGGGATCCGACCCCGTGCCGACCAACGGTCGGCACCCACCAACAGCAGCAGGAATCTGTCGAAGGCGGGGTGGGTCCGGTTGCGGGGGCGTGAGCCGCATGGATGCGGCGACCGAGCTTACATGGACGTACTTGCAGCGTCCCCCGCAACCGGACGCACCCCGCCTCCCCTCAGGAAGTCAGCTTCTGCTTTTGCTGTTGCTCTGGCTTCGGCTTCGGCTTCTGCTTCTGCGGGTGCAGGGCGCAGCCCTGCAAACCCTTACCCAACCGGCTGCAACGGCACCTTCGCCAGGATCCGCGCCCACGGGAACAGCGGCCCCGGATCGCGCTTGCGCGCCACCGTCAGCGTCGCATCGTCGCTGGCCGGCACCTGGTCCAGGTCCAGCTGGTCATGCCCGGCAATCCGCCGCAGCGACGGGTAGTGCGCCACCAGCGCCTGCAGCAGGCCTTCCAGGGCCAGCAGCTGTGCCTCGGTGTAGGGCTCGTCCATCGCCTGCTGGCGGCTGTCGAACCAGTGCGGGTAGCGCCCGGTGTTGACCAGTTCGATGCCCAGCGTATGCGCGTTCATGCCGCGCACGTGGTGGGCCACGCGTTCTGGCGCCACGTACTGCACCACGCTGCCATCGCGGTCGATGTAGAAGTGGCCGCTGTTGCCGGCACCGCTGTCGTACAGCACACGCTCGCCGTACTCGCGGGCCATCGCCAGGTCGGGCAGCTCGGTGCAGTGGATCACCACCATCTCCAGCGTGGCCGGGTCGCGCAGGGGCAGACGGTCTTCGTAGGGCAGGGGCTGCAGCTGCAGGCCGGGCAGGAGCGGGTTGGGCATCCGGCGATGCTAGCATTGCGGCATGAACCTGCCTTCCCTTTCCTCGTTGGCCCGCTCGCACGGAGCACGCGCATGAGCCGCGGCCACTGCATCCTGTCGCATGGCTTCGAGAGCGGCCCGGAGGCGACCAAGGTCACCGCGCTGGCCGACGTGGCGCAGCGGCTGGGCTGGACCCACGAGCGCCCGGACTACACCGACCTGGACGCGATGAGCGAGGTCAGCCGCGTAGGTGACGTGCCGACTCGGCTGCGCCGCCTGGTCGAGCGCACCGCCATCGCGGCCCGGCAGGGCCCGGTGGTGCTGGCCGGCTCCAGCCTGGGTGCCTACATCTCTGCCATCGCCTCGCTGCAGGTGCCGGTGGCCGGCCTGTTCCTGATGGTGCCGCCGACCACCATGGGCCCGATGCCGGCGCTGGACGCCGCCGCCGTACCGACCACCGTGGTCCAGGCCTGGCATGACGACGTGGTCCCGGCCGCCGGAGTGATCGCCTGGGCCCAGGCGCGCTCGGCGCAGCTGCTGCTGGTCGACGATGGCCACCGCCTGGAGCACCACGTGGAGGCCTCCGCGCAGGCCTTCGAGCGGCTGCTACGCCAGCTGTGAAGCCTGGGCGCACGGCGCGCCCGCCCGCTTTGACTACAATGGCAGCCCCGCCGCCCCCGGCGCGGGCCTGCCGGCCGTGACTACGGCCCTCCTTTCCGACTGGCCCGGCCCCTGTGCCGCGCCCGCCCACCTGCGAACCGATCCCGTGAAATTCTTCGTCTCCTGCGCCAAGGGCCTGGAATACCTGCTTGCCGATGAACTGTCGGCCCTGGGCCTTGGCAAGGCCACTGCCACCATTGCCGGCGTCAACGCCGAGGGCGAACTGGAGCAGGCGCTGCGGATCGTGATGTGGTCGCGCCTGGCCAGCCGCGTGCTGTGGCCGATCGACGAGTTCGAGTGCCCGGACGAGCAGGCCCTGTACGACGGCGTGCGTGCGCTGCCGTGGCACGAGCACATCAAGCCGGAGATGACCCTGGCGGTGGACGCGCACGTGTCCGGCGACAAGATCACCCACGCCCGCTTCGCTGCGCAGCGGATCAAGGACGCCATCGTCGACCGCATGCGCGACGAGGGCCTGGAACGCCCCTCGGTCAACACCGATCTGCCCGACGTGCGCGTCAACCTGTCGCTGCGCAAGGGCCGTGCGTCGCTGTCGATCGACCTCGGCGGTGGCCCGCTGCATCGCCGTGGCTGGCGTGGCGCCGCCCACGAAGCGCCGCTGAAGGAAAACCTGGCCGCCGCGCTGCTGCTGCGCGCGCAGTGGCCGCGCCTGCACGCCGCTGGTGGCGGCCTGCTGGACCCGATGTGCGGCAGCGGCACGCTGCTGATCGAAGGCGCGCTGATGGCCGCCGACGTTGCTCCCGGCCTGATGCGCCATGGCAGCCTGCCGCCGAGCCGCTGGCTGGGCTTCGACAAGGCGGCCTGGAAGACCCTCCAGAGCGAGGCGCGTGACCGCGAAGCGGCTGGCCTGGCCGCGTTGAAGCCCGTCATCCACGGCAGCGACATCGATCCGACCGCGATCCAGGCGGCGCGCGAGAATGCCGAGGTGGCGGGCGTCGCCCACGCGATCCGCTTCACCCGCGCCGATGTGGCTGACCTGGCCACGCCGGAGCAGGAGATCGGTGCGGTGGTCTGCAACCCGCCGTACGACGAGCGCCTGGCCGCTGATCCGGCACTGTACCGCGCGCTGGGCAACGCCCTGCAGAAGGCGGTGCCGCAGTGGCGCGCCAGCCTGCTGTGCGGCAACGACGAACTGGCCTTCGCCACCGGCCTGCGCGCGGGCAAGAAGTACCAGATGTTCAACGGTGCGCTGGAATGCGCGCTGATCGTCTGCGACCCGATCGCCGTGCCGGGCCGCGATCCGGCGCAGCCGCGCGAGCTGAGCGAAGGTGCGCAGATGGTGGCCAACCGCCTGCGCAAGAACCTGAAGAAGTTCAAGAGCTGGCGTGCCCGCGAGGACATCACCTGCTTCCGCGCCTACGACGCCGACCTGCCGGAGTACGCAGCGGCCATCGATGTCTACGAGGAAGACGGTGGCAAGCGGCGTACCTTCCTGCATGTGCAGGAATACGCCGCACCGGCGGCGATTCCGGAGAACGACGTGCGCCGCCGCCGCAACGAGCTGCTGGCCGCTGCGCGCGAAGTGTTCGGCGTGCCGCCGGAGCAGGTCTCGATGAAGTCGCGCGAGCGCGGCAAGGGTGGCAGCAAGTACGGCCGCTTCGAGCAGCGTGACGAATTCATCGTGGTGCGCGAGAACCACGCACTGCTGCAGGTGAACCTGTTCGACTACCTGGACACCGGCCTGTTCCTCGACCACCGCCCGCTGCGCCGGATGATGGCCGAGCAGGTGCGTGGCAAGCGCTTCCTCAACCTGTTCTGCTACACCGGCGTGGCCAGTGTGCAGGCGGCAGTTGCCGGTGCGGCCAGCACCACCAGTGTCGACCTGTCGGCGACCTACCTGCAGTGGTGCTACGACAACCTGGCGTTGAACGGGCAGGGCGGCAACCAGCACCTGCTGGTGCAGGCCGATGCGATGGCGTGGCTGGAAGGCGACCGTGGCCAGTACGACGTGATCTTCTGCGATCCGCCGACCTTCTCCAACTCCGCGCGCGCCGACGACTTCGACGTGCAACGCGAACAGCTGAAGCTGCTGCGCGCGGCGGTGGCGCGACTGGCGCCGGGCGGCGTGCTGTACTTCTCCAACAACTTCCGCCGCTTCAAGCTGGAAGAGAACGCCATCGCCGAATTCGCCCAGTGCCGCGAGATCACCGCGCGCACCATCGGCCCGGACTTCGAACGCAACGCGCGCATCCACCGCGCGTGGGAACTGAAGCGGTTGGGGTAACGCGACGCCCGGGGTCGGATCCCTTGCGCTGCGCGAAAGGGATCCGACCCCGGTGGCTCTGCTACAGCACTGCCACCAGCAGCCCCATCACCGGCAGTGCGATCGCCAGCGCGGCGATCCACTTCGGCCGGTACGGGTACAGCCCGAACGACAGCGCCACGCCGCCCAGTGTCATCGTGCCCAGCCACAGCACCGGGCCCATCGCCCAGCCATGGTCGACCACGCACAGCGCGAACGCCACCGTCAGCAGGGCCCAGCCCAGCACCCGCCATTGCGTGCGCCGTGCCGGCGAGGCGGCAGCCTTGCCGTGCAGGTCGTGCTGGTGCTTTTCCATCGCCAGCGACAACGCGGTGAACGCAGAGAACGACAGGGTCAACGCCAGCAGCATCATGCGCTGGCCTCCGCTTCGGCGGTGTCCGCAGCGTCCACCGGGGCCTTGGGTGCCGCCGCGGCGGCGGCACGCTTCTTCTTCTCGGCTGCAGACAGCGGTGGCGTCCAGCGCTGCATGCGCCAGCCGCACAGCGCCAGCATCGCACCGAACGCGATCATCGACAGATCGACGCCGGCCAGTACCCAGTCACCATTGCGCAGGGTGACGCCAAGGTGGGCGTGCGTGGTCAGCGCGTTGACCACCGGCACCAGCGCGAATGCGGCCGCGCCCAGGTACAGCTGCCAGGCCCACATCATCCGCTTCGGCCAGATGAAGGCGGCCAGCAGCGCACCGCCCCACGCGTAGAAGAACACATTGGCCTCGGCGCTGGAGCGTTCGGCGATGTCCAGCGGCAGCAGGCGGTTGCCCCAGAAGTAGGCGGCGAAGGCGATCGGCAGCCCGGCCACGGTGCCGATGTTCAGTGCATCGACCAGGCGCAGGCCGAAGCCGGTACGGCCGCTCTTGGCGTGCTTGGGCCGTTCCTTCACTGCCCACAGCACCACGCCGCTGGCCACCATCAGGCAGCCGACCAGGCCGGACAGGAAGAACAGTGCGCGCAGGCCCCAGTCGGCGAAGCGCGCCAGGTGCAGGCCATACAGCACGCCACGGGTGGCGGTGGCGCCGCCGGAAGGGGGCGTTTCCTCCAGCAACGTGCCATTGACCATGTCGTAGCGCAGCGCCGGGGTGTCGGTGGACAGGCGCTTGCCGTCGCGCTGGCGGATGTCGATCACGGCATTGGCCGCGCCCGGGTTGGACACGGTGAAGCCGGCTACTTCCACGCCGTGCCAATGCGCGCGTGCGCTGTCCAGCAGCTGCGCGATCGGCAGCGGCGTGGCGCGGCCTTCGGCGGGCGCGGTCACCTCCGGCATGCCGCCGAAGGCTTCGCTGAAGAACTTGTCCTCGTCCTGCGGGTAGGCGACTTTCACCCCCCACGGCAGGTACATGATCATCAGGGTGACGATGCCGGTGTAGGTGATCATCGCGTGGTACGGCAGCGCCATCACCGCACTGACGTTGTGGAAATCGAGCCAGGAACGCAGGCCCTTGTCCTTGCGGAAGGTGAAGAAGTCCTTGAAGATTTTCTTGTGGGTGATGACGCCGGTGATGATCGCCACCAGCATGAACATCGCGCAGAAGCCGACCAGGTAGCGCGCCCACAGCACCGGGATGTAGTGCAGGTCGAAATGCAGGCGGTAGAAGAAGTCACCGCCCCGGGTTTCGCGCGCCTTCAGTGCCTGGCCGGTGTTCGGGTCCAGCGTGGCATCACCAAAACCACCGCGGCGGCCACGACTGGGATCGGCCAGCTCCGGTGGCAGCCGCCAGAACATCTGCATCGCCGGGTTGCGCGGCTGCGGCAGGGTGACGAACCAGTTCTCGGCCTGCGTGGCGTTGGCCTGCAGGTAGTCCACCGCGCGCTGCGCGGCGACATCGATGCTGACCTTGCTGGACGGCAGTTCCGGTCGCATCCAGCGGCTGATTTCTTCGCGGTAGTAGCTGGCCGTACCGGCCATGAAGATCAGCAGCAGCAACCAGCCGACCAGCAGGCCGGTCCAGGTGTGCAGCCAGGCCATCGACTGTCGGAATCCGTTCTTCATGCCCAGGCCCCCAGCAGGCGCGCCATGGCGGCCATCAGCAGCGCGGGCGCGAGGATGCCAACCCACGCACGCAGCGCGCTGCGGGTGGCGAACGCCCACAGCGCTGCGCAGGCGGCCACCAGGATGGCCAGCAGCATGCCGGTCAGCACGGTCTGGCCACGTGCGCCGGGCAGCGCCACCGCGCAGAACACGCTGGTCACCGAGGCCAGCGCGTAGCCGCCGAAGATCGCGGCCAGCGAGCGTGACAGCACGCCCCAGCGCGGATTGGAGAAGAAGGTGCGGGGGCTGGCGGTTGCGGGCGAGCGGTCCACGGCGTTCCTGCAGGTAGGAGAGGGGATGGAACGCGTCCGCGGCCCCCTTGCGCCCTGCGCATGTCGCCAAGCGTGTCCCATCGACGAAGCACTGCCCGCGCAGACGGGCAATCCAGAGGTCGGGGATGTACACGGGCGATGGGCGCGTCTTCCGCACCCGATTGGCTAAGCGTACAACCGATCAGTAAATGATAGGCATTCGCATTTTATGAATCAAGCGTGATGACCCGGAGGGCGCGCTGAGGCCTAGAACCTGAACACCACCGTCGCCGCATGCAGCAACAGGCCGATCAGCCCGCCGACCAGCGTGCCGTTGAAGCGGATGAACTGCAGGTCGCGGCCCACGCTCAGTTCCAGCTGTTCGACCAGGTGCCGCTCGTCCCAGCTCTTCACGGTCTGCGCGATATGCGTGGTCACGCCTTCGCGCAGGCGGCCGGTCAGGCGCTGCGCGCCTTCCAGCAGGTGCTGGTTGAGGGCATCGCGCAGGGCCGGGTCGGCCTGCAGGCTGCTGCCCAGCGAGGCGAGGCTGCGCTGCAGGTGGCCGACCAGCGCCGAGTCCTCGCGCTGCAGGTCGGCGCGCAGGCTGGCATGGATGCGCGCCCACAGCCCCTGCACGTACTCCTGCAGGGCGGGGTGGTCGATCATTTCCTGCTTGAGCTGTTCGATGCGCTCGGCCAGGGCCGGATCCTCGCGCAGGCGCTGCACGTAGTTCTGCAGCCAGGTCTCGTAGTCCTGGCGCAGTGGATGCTGCGGCTCGGCCAGTACCTGCTGCAGTTCTTCCAGCACCGCCCGCGCCAGGCGCTCGGCCAGGCTGTCACCGATCTCATCGATCGGCTTCACCCAGTTCACCGTGCTCGACAGCGTCGGCCATTCGCGCTGGATGTAACGCACGATCAGCTGCGAGGCGCGTTCCTTGACCTCTGGCTGTTCCAGCCAGCGGCCGAGCCGCTGCAGGCCCTCGTCCAGCACGCGCTGGTGGCGCCCATCGGCGGTCAGCAGGGCCAGCAGTTCACCGGCGGTGGCGGCGGCATTCCACTGCCGCAGCTGCTGCACCACGAAGGCATGCAGCTGCCGGCGCACCGCGGTTTCATCGAAGAAGTCCAGCGCCTGCAGGGCCCAGCCACGGGCCATGTCGGCCAGCATCCGCGAGCGCGCCGGGTCGGCCAGCCAGCTGCCGAGGCGGCTGGCCGGATCGAACACCTGCAGCTTGGCCAGCAGCACACCCGGTTCCAGGAACTGGTCGCGCACGAACAAGGCGAGGCTGTCGCCGATGCGTTCCTTGCTGCGCGGGATGATGGCGGTGTGCGGAATCGGCAGGCCCATCGGCCGCCGGAACAGGGCGACGACCGCGAACCAGTCGGCCAGTGCACCGACCGCAGCCGCCTCGCAGAACGCCGAGACCCAGGCCCAGATACCGCGTTCGCCCTGCCAGTGGCTGACCGCGAAACCGGCCAGCATCAACAGCAGCAGGCCCAGCGCGAGGGCTTTCAGGCGCCGCAGCTGAGCGCGGCGCGGATCGTTGGCAGGCGTCATGCCGGAAGTCTAACCGGCACGGCATGAGCATCCGGTAGTGCCGGCCGCTGGCCGGCATCCGCAACGCACCCGGAACGTTCATGGGGTTGCCGGCCAGCGGCCGGCACTACCCGCGGGTTCAGAGCGCTTCGAGCTGCTTGCGCAACGCAGCCAGCTGCGCGCGCAGGGTGTCGTTCTCGCGGGTCAGGGCGACCACGCGACGGCGCAGGGCCGGTGCATCCTCGCCCAGCTGTTCCAGTGCGGACAGCACTTCGGCATCGCGGCTGGCGATCTCGTCCTCATCCGCCTCCTCGAAATCCATCTCGGCCGGTTCAGGCTTCGGTGCGCGCGGCTTGCGCTTGGATTCGCGCACGCGCTTGGCGGCCTGCTTCAGCTCGTCCTTGCCGCCGGCGGCAGCGGCGCGCTGTTCGTCTTCCGGCAGGTCGGCCACGGCGGCGGCGGCGCTGATCGAGATCATGCCGGCCTTCACTGCTTCCACCACCTCGGCCGCGGCCTGGGCGTGGATGCGTTCGATCATGCCGACCTGGCTGGTGCTCAGCTTGGCCTCGCGGGCCAGCTCGGCGCGGCTGATCTTCGGTGCCGGTTCCCACGGCGGGCTGTCCTCACCCGCGTCCTCGACGGCCTCGGCGGTGCCGTCGCTCTCGCGCTGCAGTTGCGCCTGCTCGACCTGCTTGCGGGCGGCCAGGATGTCGCGCTTGCGCAGCGCCAGCACGCCGCGCTGGAAGTCGGACACGCTGCGGCGGCCCAGGTGCTGTTCGATCATCCACAGGTGCACGTCTTCCATGCTCTGGAAGCGGGTGTTCTGCACGGTGTTGAAGGGCAGGCCATGCTTCTGGCAGATGCCGAAGCGGTTGTGGCCGTCGACCAGCACATCGCCCCACAGCACCAGCGCATCGCGGCAGCCTTCGGCCAGGATGCTGCGCTCCAGCGCGTCATGTTCGTCCGCGGTCAGCGGGTCGATGTAGGCCTTGAGTTCTTCTTTGACGACGATATCCATGGGCACGGCAGCGAGCAGGAGCGGAACCGCCCATTGTACCCGCTCGCCACCCCCGGCCCGGGCTCAGGCGGTGGCCCGGATCATCTCGCCCAGGGTGCCGGTGATCTGGTCGATCTGCGCCTTGTCCACGATCAGTGGCGGCGACAACGCAATGATGTCGCCGGTACAGCGCACCAGCAGCCGGCCGTCCTGGAAGCAGCGCCGGAACACCTCATAGCCACGGCTGCCGGGGGTATCGCGGCGCGGCGCCAGCTCGACCGCGCCGACCAGCCCGAAGTTGCGGATGTCGATCACGTTGGGCAGGCCCTGCAGCGCATGCAGCCGTTCCTGCCAGTACTCACCCAGTTCGATGGCACGTTCGAACAGGCGCTCCTCGGCATAGACCTCCAGTGTGGCCAGCGCCGCTGCACAGGCCAGCGGGTGCCCCGAATAGGTATAGCCATGGAACAGCTCGATGGCCTGTGGCGGTGCCTGCATCAGGGGTGCATGCACGGCGTCGCTGGCCAGCACGCCACCCAGCGGTACCGCGCCGTTGCTGACCGCCTTGGCGAAGGTTAGCAGGTCCGGAGTGACCCCGAAGCGCTGCGCGGCGAAGGGCATGCCGACCCGGCCGAAGCCGGTGATGACCTCGTCGAACACCAGCAGGATGCCGTGGTGGTCGCAGAGTTCGCGCAGGCGCTGCAGGTAGCCCGGCGCGGGCAGGATCACTCCGGCCGAACCGGCGATGGGTTCAACGAACACGGCGGCGATCGTCGAGGCATCGTGCAGCGCGATCAGCCGTTCCAGGTCGTCGGCCAGCTCCGCGCCCTGGCGTGGCAGGCCCCTGCTGAACGCATTGCGCTGCAGGTCCAGGGTATGCCGCAGGTAGTCGACGCCGCCCAGCTGCAGGCCGAACGCTTTGCGGTTGTTGGGCAGTCCGCCCAGCGCCATGCCGCCGAAACCGACCCCGTGGTAGGCCTTTTCGCGGCTGATGAAGCGGGTGCGCTGGCCCTCGCCACGCTGGCGGTGATAGGCCAGCGCGATCTTCATCGCGGTATCCACCGCCTCGGACCCGGAGCTGGTGAAGAACACATGGTTGAGCGGGGCAGGTGCCAGCGCGGCCAGCCGCTGCGCCAGCGCGAAGGCCGGCGGCGAGCCCATCTGGAAGGCCGGCGAGTAGTCGAGGGTGCGTGCCTGCTCGACGATGGCCTCGACGATGCGCGGTCGCGCGTGGCCGGCGTTGCAGCACCACAGGCCGGCGGTGCCATCGAGGATCTGGCGGCCGTCGACATCTTCGTAATGCATGCCTTCGGCGCGTACCAGCATGCGCGGGGCGGCCTTGTACTGGCGGTTGGCGGTGAACGGCATCCAGTACGCGTCCAGTGACTCAGGGCGCTGGGTGGCCAGCTCGTGCAGGTCGCTTTCGGGACGCTTCATGCCAGCTCCATCGGGTCCGATGCGACGAATGTAGCGCAGCCGCGTCACGGCGGAGTCGCGGCGTCCCCGGTATAACCAAGGCTTGTTGAATGTTGGAGCTTCCCATGGCCAATTTCCCCGACCGCAGCCACTGGCAGGCGCTGGCCCTCCAGCTGTCGATACCCGGCCAGGCCTTCATCGACGGCCGTTACGCCGACGCCGCCAGCGGCGCCCGTTTCGACTGCATCAGCCCGATCGACGGACGTGTGCTGGGGACGGTTGCCGACTGCGACGCGCAGGACGTGGAGCGTGCGGTACTGGCCGCGCGGCGCAGCTTCGAGGCGGGGCACTGGTCACAGGCCAGTCCGGCCCACCGCAAGCGCGTACTGCTGGCGCTGGCCACACTGGTGGAAACGCACGCCGATGAACTGGCCTTGTTGGAAACCCTGGACATGGGCAAGCCGGTGCGTGACGCGCGCCGCATCGACCTGCCGGGCGTGGTGCGCTGCCTGCGCTGGACGGCCGAGGCCGTGGACAAGCTGTATGGCGAGGTCGCGCCCACCGGTCCGCACGAACTGGGACTGGTCACCCGCGAGGCGGCGGGCGTGGTGGCGGCCATCGTGCCGTGGAATTTCCCGTTGCTGATGGCCTGCTGGAAGATCGCGCCGGCGCTGGCGATGGGCAACTCGGTGGTGCTCAAGCCTTCCGAGCGCTCGCCCCTGAGTGCGCTGCGGCTGGCGGCGCTGGCCGCCGAGGCCGGGCTGCCGGAGGGCGTGCTGAACGTGCTGCCGGGCCATGGCGCGCGCGTCGGTGAACCGCTGGCTCTGCACATGGATGTGGATGTGCTGGCCTTCACCGGCTCCACGGCCACCGGCGCCAGGCTGCTGGAGTATTCCGGCCGGTCCAACCTCAAGCGGGTCTGGCTGGAGTGTGGCGGCAAGAGCCCGCACGTGGTGTTCGCCGACGCCCCCGACCTCGATGCGGCGGCCAAGGGCGTGGCGCAGGGCATTTTCTTCAACCAGGGCGAAGTCTGTACCGCCGGTTCGCGGTTGCTGGTACAGCGCTCGATCCGCGAAGATTTCGTGCACCAGGTGGTTGCCTACGGCCAGCACATGCAGCCACACCACCCGCTTGACGCCGACGCACCGATGGGTGCGCTGGTGGATGCCGCGCATCTGGACAAGGTGATGGGGGATATCGCACGCGCCGAAAGCGAGGGCGCCCGCTTGCTGCTGGGCGGTCATCGTGCCGACGTCGAGGCAGGCGGTTGCTATGTGCAGCCCACCGTGTTCGATCAGGTGAGCCCCGACCAGGCACTGGCGCGCGAGGAAGTGTTCGGGCCGGTGCTGGCGGTGCTGGGCTTCGACGACGAAACCGAAGCGGTGCGCCTGGCCAACGACAGCCGCTACGGACTGGCCGCCGGTCTTTGGACGCGCGATCTGAGCCGTGCCCATCGCGTCGCACGCCAACTGCGCGCGGGTAGCGTATGGGTGAACGGCTGGGATGGCGGCGACATGACTGCACCGTTCGGTGGTTACAAGCAGTCCGGCAACGGGCGGGACAAGTCACTGCATGCGTTCGACAAGTACAGCGAGATCAAGGCCACCTGGATCCAGCTGTAACGACGCGGCTGCTCGACGCTACAGAAGAATGGCGCCTGCCTCCCTCGTTGGCATCGGTGTCGGCTGAAACCATCGTCCCGTGCGGCCACCGGCCCGTGGCAGAATCGGGCGATCCGCCGTTACCCGTGTTGCCGATGTCGACGATCACCGCTGCCGCACCGCCCGTGAATTCTCCCCGCCGTGTCCTGCTGGCCAGCCTGATCGGCACCACCATCGAATTCTTCGATTTCTACATCTACGCCACGGCCGCGGTGCTGGTGTTCCCGCACCTGTTCTTCCCGGACAGCAGCGAACAGGCGGCCCTGCTGCAGTCACTGGCGACCTTCGCGGTGGCGTTCATCGCACGCCCGGTCGGCTCGGCGGTGTTCGGCCACTTCGGTGACCGCATCGGCCGCAAGGCCACCCTGGTCGCCGCGTTGCTGACCATGGGCCTGTCCACGGTGCTGATCGGTTTGCTGCCGACTCACGCGCAGATTGGCCTGTGGGCCCCCGCGCTGCTGGCGCTGTGCCGTTTCGGCCAGGGCCTGGGGCTGGGCGGTGAGTGGGGCGGGGCGGTGCTGCTGGCCACCGAGAATGCACCGCCGGGCAAGCGCGCCTGGTACGGCATGTTCCCGCAGCTGGGTGCGCCGCTCGGCTTCCTGCTGTCAGCCGGCATCTTCCTGGTGCTGGGCCGCTGCCTGAGCCAGGCTGATTTCCTGCAGTGGGGCTGGCGCATCCCGTTCGTGGCCAGCGCGCTGCTGGTCGGCCTCGGCCTGTGGGTGCGGCTGAACATCCACGAGACCCCCGACTTCAAGAAGGCGCTGGAACGCAAGGCGCCGGTGCGGTTGCCGATGCTGACGGTGCTGCGTGACCACCCGGTGCCGATGCTGCTGGGCACGCTGGGTGCGTTCGCCACCTTCGTGCTGTTCTACCTGATGACCGTGTTCAGCCTCGGCCATGGCACCGCCGTGCTGGGCTACAGCCGCGAGCAGTTCCTGCTGATGCAGATGGCCGGCATGCTGTTCTTCGCGCTGGGCATCCCGTTGTCGGCGCGCTATGGCGACCGCTGGGGCACGCGTCGCACGATGATCGTGGCCAGCGTGCTGATCATTGGTTTCGGCGTGCTGTTCGCACCGCTGTTCCAGCCGCACAGCCCCTGGCTGGTCACGGCGTTCCTGTGCCTGGGCCTGTTCCTGATGGGGCTGACCTACGGCCCCTGCGGCACCTTCCTGGCCGAGATCTACCCGGTGGAAGTGCGCTACACCGGCGCCTCGCTGTCATTCAACCTGGCCGGCATCCTGGGGGCGGCACCGGCGCCTTACCTGGCCACCTGGCTGGCCGAACGCTTCGGCCTGGTCGCGGTCGGCTACTACCTGTGCCTGACTGCGGCAGCGACCCTGTGCGCGCTGGTGGCATTGCACCGGCGCGCGCTGCGGCTCAGCCAAAGAAGCGCTTGAGCGTGCGCCCCAGCCAGCCGCCGCCCTGGTGTTCGCGGGCGAACTGGTTCAGGTGCGCCTTGACCTGTTCGGCGTAGGCCTGGTCATCGCCGCGGATGTGGTTGAACAGCCAGCGCGAGAGCATGGTGCGCAGCTCGTCGCTGATGTCCTCGCCGGCCTGGAAGCGCATGCGGTACTCCGATACCCGCTTGATGAAGACCTCATGCACGCGCTTGTGCGCGGCACAGAACGGATAGCCGGCTTCCTCCATCAGCTCTTCCTCGAACGCGAAGTGCGACATGGTGTAGTCGACCACTTCATCGATCACTTCGCCGACCGCCGTACGCTGCATGCTGGCCTGGGCCACGTGCAGGTGGTTGAGCATCTCGATGATGCGGCGGTGTTGTTGATCGATCACATCGATGCCGATGTTCAGATCGTCCTGCCAGACCAGTAGTGCCATCCCCGGCTCCCCTTCATGCGTATGTCGGGGTCGACTGTAGGGCTGCGGTGCGGGGACGGCGTTGATCTGGATCAAAGCGAGCCGGTCAGGTCAGCGCAGGCTCGCGTGGACGCAGCGGGCTGGCCACCGTGGTGCAGCTGACCCGGTTGCGACCGCCGGCCTTGGCCAGGTACAGCTGGCGGTCGGCCTCGGAGATCAGCCGATGCAGTGCATCGCGCTGCGGGCGCAGGCAGCACAGGCCGATGCTGACCGTCATGCGCAGGGTGGCGGTGCCGATGTCCACTTCCAGCGCGGCAATACGCTGGCGCAGTTCCTCGAAGTACTGCAGTGCCTCGTCCTGTTCCATGTCCGGCACCAGCAGGCAGAACTCCTCGCCACCGAAGCGTGCGATCAGGTCCTGGCTGCGGGCGTGCGCGGCCACCGCACCGGCGACCGCACGCAGCGCGTCGTCGCCGGCCTCGTGGCCGTAGGTATCATTGATGTGCTTGAAGTGGTCGATGTCGATCATCGCCACCGCTACGCATTGGCCGTGCAGCTGCAGCTGCGGCAGCTGGCGCTGGCTCTGTTCCAGGAAGCAGCGACGGTTGGGCAGGCCGGTGAGGAAATCGCGGGTGGCCAGGTCCTGCAGGGTGCCGATCAGTTCCAGCTGGTCGACGTTCTGCGAGACGCGGCAGAAGAACTCCTCGCGCGAGAATGGCTTGCGCAGGAAGTCGTTGGCGCCGTTCTTCAGGAAGCGTGGGATCAGCGAGGCGTCGGTGTTGCCGGAAATGCCGATCACCGCCACCTTGTCGCGCGAGCGCAGGGTGCGCAGGCGTCGGGTGAACTCCACGCCCTGCATGCCGGGCATTTCCTGGTCGACCACCGCCAGGCGGATCGCAGGATGCGCCTCGATCGCGGCCAGGCCCTCGTTGCCGTCAGCGGCCTCGTGCACCTCGTGGCCGTACATGCGCAGCAGGGCAGCGGCATAGCCGCGCGCGGACGGCGAGTCGTCCACCACCAGCGCTGCGATGCGGCGGTTGCGCTCCAGTCGCTGCACCAGCCATACCAGGTAGTCGATGCTGCCCGGGGTATTCTTCAGCACGTAGTCGATGATCTGCTGCTGCAGCACGCGCTTGCGCAGGTCCTCGTCGTAGACGCTGCTGACCACCACGGTGGGCAGGCCGCGCTTGAGGAAGAACTCAACCACCGCATCGCGGTCGCCATCGGCCAGCACCAGCCCGGTCAGTACCAGGAACCAGCCCCCATCCTCGCTCAGCAGGCGATCGGCCTCGGCCAGGGTGGAGGCGATCACCACCGGCAGTTCCAGGCGCTGCTCGATGGCCTCGCGCAGCATGCCGGTGAAGGCACGGGAGTTTTCGACCAGCAGGATCCGCTGCGGCAGCGGATCGGCCAGGTCGCCATCGACGGCGGCCTGCGGCAGGACGGGCATGATGCGGTGGCTCACGAGGGAGGGCTCGGCACGGATAGCGGCGGTTTCGGGCGCAACTTTAGGCCAATGCACCGAACGGCGCACGCCACGCCGGGGAGGTTGGAGCTAGGCGAACTCGGAGCGTCGCGCGCTGTCACCCACGGGCAGGGACGGCAGGGATTCGCTGAGTATGACCGTGATTCGATGGCGACGACATTGCAGCACGCCGTCGTAGGCAATCAGGCGACCGCTGAGCCGATCAATCAGTGCAGCTTCGGTGGCCGACGCCAATGGACGGCCGCGATCCAACAGTGCGATGTTCAACATGATGCCGCGACGCTGGCCGAGCCTGCCGCAACGCGCCTGGAGGTGCATCTGCCCCGGCTCATGACTCAGCATCACCGGCACTGCATCGATCAGCAGGCGAAAGGCTGATAGTTGCAGGCCCACGCTCAACTGGCAGGGGTCGCCGGAGAATTGTGGTCGACTCATGCGGCCGGTGGAGTCCCAACCGTCCCGTACGCCGCTGGCTTGCAAGCTGAGGTAAAGCCCGATCTGCTCAATTGCAGTTGGGTAGACCATGCTGGCCTGTTGGCGGAATTGCCATGAATGCGTTGCAGATGTCTGAACCAGATCTGCGGCGATATCGTGGTGACCATGCGTCTTGAGCCAGTCAACGACACCTTGCACCGACATATCCATGCCGTCGCCGATTGATTTCAGCTCCAGTGCCCGTGAACGCAGCGCCTGCTCACCGGCCAGGTGTGAGGCGCGCGCCAGTTCTACCGTGTTCCGGCCACTATCTTCATGCTCCTGGTACTTGCGTTGGTAGTGGCTGATACCAGATCCCAATGCGAGCAGCGCGACGCTTATTACGCAAAGGCTCTGCTGCGTGGAGAAGGCTCCCAGATCAAACGAAGCGGGTAGTCCAGTGCTTGGTGTAGATGCGAGCACGATCAGATTCAGTAGCGGCACTGCGATTGCCGCGCCGCGCCAACCATGCAGGAAGGCAAGTGAGATTGCCGGGAGCGAAGCCATCAGGACGAGTTGCTCGCGGGTGGTGTTGGCCGCAGCCGGTGTCAGCTTCATTGCCAATCCAAGCGCCATGATCAGTGCGATGGCTGTGGCGGTGAAAGCAACGAAGCGGGTGCTCCATGCTGGTTCGGAGTGACGTCGCAGCCAGAGCAGTGCCAGTGGTGCAAGCGTAAGGATGCCGGTGGTTTGGCCTAGCAGAGTACGTCCCACCCGCTCGAGCATCATTTCCGGGTCTGGGCCTGGCCACAGCAGACGCGCAAGTCCCATGTTCAGCAGACTGACTGCAATGCCTGCGGAGAACGACAGGGAGAGCAGCCATAGTCCGCCCGCGGTAGGGATATGCCTGCGATGGAAATGCACGATCAGCATTGCCACGGGCATCAGGCCAATCGAGCCCAGAATGACCCAGGCCAGCCCATGAGTTGTCGCCATCGGCACGCGAATCTGCGCGAAGTAGGCATATTCGCCTAGTAGTAGATACGGCCACAGGCGCGGGGGCGTCAGCAGAAGTGCGGCAATCCGCACGCCTGCAGGCAGGTAGAACTGGTCAAGCGACATCTGCCGGGTGACAAGGCAGGCAACGGCATAAACGACGGCTATGAAGAAGCCTGTGGGACGCAGGCGGACGTCTATCTGGATTCCATCCTTCCACCAGCTCACTGTTGACCCCCGGCTCAGTTGAGACTCATCGTCCCGCCGCTGCATGACTTGACCAGCGCGAAGGTATCGGCAGATGCCAAGCGGTGCAACGGCCCGGTGGGCACTTCCCTCGGGAACACTGGCCACGACGCCTGCGATGGCACCCCCATGGGAGCACCGGTATGCTGCGGATATCTGGGCTTTGACTGTTTCTGTGGACGATTCCATCCGGTCAGGAAGTGGTGTTTCGCCCTTCGACCGAGGTCAACGCGGAGCGCCTGGATGCAGTACTTCAATCCAACCATGGAGATGCCTGTGAGATTTTCCCGATTTTCCGTTGCGGCGACTACTGCAGTCCTGTTGTCCCTGCCTATGCTGGCTTCAGCCTCCTGCTGCACGACCGGAGGCAATGGTGTTCAGACGGCAAACGCCGGCCTGGGCGAAAGCCAGCCTGTTGCTGTCAATTCGAGTTTGGATCCGGCCTGGTTCGTCTATGCCTTCCAGCGCGATGGTGTGACGTACTACCAGGTCAATGATTCCGTGGGCCAGGTGGTCCTGATCATCGGCAATATCGATTCCACGTTCTGGACCCTGCCTGCAGGAAATGCGGCGGTCCGCGTCTCGTTGCCGTCGCAGCGGTTGGCGGTGCCGGCGACGGCGCGCAGGCGTCTGGTATTCCAGGCATCGGACTTCTCGTTGGCCGTCCATGGGGAAGGTCAGGGGGCAATCTGGTCCGTAGAGCCTGCCGCCAGCGGAAAGTGAAAGACCCGGGTTGGCAGACAGGATGCCTGCGGCGGCCTGGAGCCGTCGCAGGTTACCGTTTCCTACCGCCTCGATGATGTGTACTGGCGGTGCTGCGAATCAGTACTTGGCCGGCATATCAATCGGCGCAACTGCCTGTGGCTGCACGCTGTCGCCCAGCATCTCCCGGGGAGCATCCCGCATGACTATCCGGATCCGGTTGCCCAGGCAGTCGACTGAGCCTGAGTAGGCCTGTGTACGTGCAGATAGACGGTCAATTGCCAGACTGACGGTTGCGGACGCCAATGTGCTCCTGCGGTCGAGCATCGCCACCGTGATCAGGATCCCCTTGTGTCGTCCCGAGCGTCCGCAGCGGGCTCGGAGCTGGATCTGGCCCCGTTCTTCCTTGAGCAGCAGAGACACGGATTCGGCCAGGACACGATAGGCCGCAAGTTGCAGTCCTATGCCCAGCTGGCAGGGGTCGCCCTGAAGTACCGGGCGGACCACGCGATGGCTGTCTTCCCAGGCTTCGCTCAAGCCTCCTGCCCGAAGGGCAACATAGAGCCCCGCGTGTTCGAGCTCGGTGGGATAGACCATGCTGGTCAGCTCGCGGAACTTGCGCGAGCGTGAGGAAAATGTCCGCAGCAGGTCGATTGCCGGCCCTTCCTGGCCGTGAGTCCTGAGCAGCTTCAGCGTTTCGTCGAGGGCTGCTTCAATCTCGTCGGCAACCCTGCGCAGGCCGAGGGCCCGCTCGCGCAGGTCCATTTCACTGGCAAGATGAGCCGAACGCGAGAGCATGGTCGTCTGCGGCTCCTGCACCTGGGCTGGTGTGAACTGATGGTACTGATGGGTGATACGGGAACCTAGGGCCAGCAGGGTAGTGCCCGTGATCGCGATGATCTGTTGCGTGAAGAAGGTCGTCTGGTCGAACGACCCCGGCAGGCCGGTGCTGGGCATGGTCACGCTGAGAATCATGTTCATCAGTGGTACGCCTACAGCCGCACCGCGCCAGCCATGAAGGCATGTCAGTGCAATCACGGGTAATGTCATCAGCAACTGCAGGATCGCCCGTGCAGAGTCATCGCGCGCGCCGACCGTGGCGATGAGGATGCTGAGCGCACACAATGCGCAGAGCGCCACTATCGTGGGCCGCATCCGCCAGGCTGACCAGTCGTAGCCGGCATGACGACGGATCCACAGCAAGGCAAGGGGTGCCACGGTCAAGATGGCGATGTAGTCACCCAGCACAAAGAGTGCTGCATTGGTGTAGAACGGCATGGACGGCGGGACCGGCCAAAGCGCGTGGGAAAGGCCGAGCTTGAGGGCGCTGGCGATCAGTGCAGCCGACGCCGCGACGGAGAGCAGCCAGCTCTCGCTGGTGGATCCCATCGCCTTGCGGTGGAGATGGACGATCAAAGCGACAGCCGGCATCAGGCATGCCGAGCCGAGGATCACCCAGCTCATCCCGTACTCATCGATCATGGGATAGCGCAACTGTGCGAAGTACGCGTACTCACCCAGGATAAGGTATGGCCACAGCCGTGGCGGACACAGCAGCAGAGCGGCCACACGGATGCCGGCAGGCAGAAAGAACTGATCGACGGAGAAGTGACGCGCCCCCCAGCAGGCGACGGCATACAGCACAGCAAGAGCGAGGCCGACCGGTCGGATACGGAAGCTCAGTTCAAATCCACTCTTCAACCAACTCAAACTCAAGCCTCCCTTGCTCGTCCCGCGCCATCGCAGTCCCGGCGACACCGAATGCGTCCTTCAGCCTCGACAGTATCTGTTGATGCCGATGGGTGCAATCTTGCATGTTGGGGGACGCCAGGCGCACGCTCATCAGCTGTGAAGACGCCTCCGTTGGAAGTCACCAAGCGGCTGTGAAGTCCATCTCAGTTTTCTGCTCCGGGGGTCAGGTCCGTGAGGGAGGGACAATCGGGCCGAGCGAACTGTCCCGGTGGGCTTCACGAACGGGGCGGGACTCGGTATGGGGAGTGCCTACCGTCTCGATGAGGTGTATCCGGGCGCGATTGCTCCGGCATTGAATCGTGCCGCGGTATGCGAGCACGCGGCCGGTCAACTGATCTGTGACCATGGCCATTGTCGCCTGCGAAAGACGTTGGCGTGGATTGAGCGTGGCCGCAACGAGCAAGATGCCTTGCTGTGTGCCAAGGCGGCCGCAGCGCGCCCGCACAGTGAGCTGGCCGGATTCGTTGCCAAGCAGGATGGATATCGCCTCGACGATCGAGCGGTAGGCCGCCAACTGCAAGCCGGGACTGAGGGCGCAGGGATCGCCCATCAACCAGGGTTGATTGACTCGGTGGGTATTGCCCCACGCCTCGCGCACCCCACCTGCCTGCAGTGCCACGTACAGGCCCAGTCGTTCCAGCGCAGCGGGATAGATCATGCTGGCCTGGGCCCTGAACAGGCGCGAATGCACCTCCGACGTATGTCGCAGGCTATCGGCCACGGCGTGATGCCCCTGCGCATGCAACCAGTTCACCATCTCGTTCAGTGACAGGTCCATGCCATCGCCCAGCTGGCGCAGGTGCGCCGCCCGTTCACGCAGGTCCATCTCGCTGGCCAGGTGTGAATTCCGCGCAAGCTGCAGGGCTGCCCGGCCATCTTCCTCGCGCAACCGATGCTGGTTTTGGAAGTGGGTGATGCGTGCGCCCAGCAGCAGCAGGGCGATGCTGGCGATGGTCATGGCCTGTTGTGTGGCGAAGGTCGCCTGATCGAATGACGCGGGGTGGTCCGAAGGGGTACTCAAGCCAAGGATCATGTTCATGGCAGCGACGCCGATGGCCGCTCCACGCCATCCCAGGAGGCAGGTCAGGGCGATCGCGGGAATAGGCAGGATCAACAACAGCTGCAGGGAGCCCGGGGCCGTGATCGACGCAGGTACCGGCGTCGCCTGCAGGCCAATGACCAGCATGGCTCCGAGTGCTCCTGCCACGGCAGCAACGGACCGGGGCATCCATTGTTCCTCGGCGCGACGGATCCAGAGCAGTGCGAGTGGCGCCAGGATGAGGATGCCGGTGAAGTCGCCCAGTGCATAACGCAACACGTTGGTGATGAATGACGCTTCACGCAACGGTTCCCAGAGCAGGTAGGAAATTCCCAGGTTGAGCAGGCTGATGACCAGCGCGGCGCATATCGCAATGGAAATCACGCCGACGATCGTGGTGCGCGCCAGCAGCTTGCGGTGCAGGCGCACGATCAGCATTACGGCAGGCATCAGGAACACCGAGGCGAGGATCACCCAGGTCAGGTTGTATTTGCTGATCAGGGGGATGCGCAGATGCGCGAAGTAGGCGTATTCACCGATCAGCAGGTAGGGCCAAAGACGGGGCGGACACAGCAGCAGGGCGGCCACCCGCACGCCAGCAGGTAGGAAGAACTGGTCCAGCGACAGCTTGCGCGCAGCCCAGCAGGCGAGGGCATAGACCAGCGCCAGTGCCAGCCCCTCGGGGCTGACCCGTATCCTCACCAGCAGGCCGTCCTTCCACCACTGCATCCACGTGCTCCCCCAGCTCCTGGGCCGATTATGCAAACAAAGAGCGGCCATGGATCAAGTCATGGGGGCGGGAAGGCTTCGGCTACCACAACGCATCCCGCAACTTGTACCAGGACATCGCCGCCACCAGCAGCGGCGTGCGCAGCAGCCGGCCGCCGGGGAAGGGCGCATGGCGCAGGCGCTGGAACACGTCCAGGCGCTCGCTCTGCCCGGCGATGGCAGCGGCAATCACCTCGCCGGCCAGTCCGGCGGCGGCCACCCCATGGCCGGAGAACCCCTGCGCGAAGTACAGGTTGCCGTCCAGCCGGCCCCAGTGCGGGGCACGGTTGCGGGTAATGTCCACATAGCCGCCCCAGACCTGGTCCAGCGCCACGTCAGCCAACTGCGGAAATACCTCATGCATGCGCCGCTGCATCACCCCGCGCAGACCGGGCGGCGGCAGCGCCGAATAGCTGGCGCGGCCGCCGAACAGCAGCCGGTGGTCGTGGCTGAGGCGGAAGTAGTCCAGTGCCCAAGCGGTGTCGGCCACGGCCATGTTGTTGCCGATCAGGGCACGGGCACGCTCGGCGCCGAGCGGCGCGCTGGCGCCGATATAGGTGCCGACCGGCATGATGCACCGCTCCAGCTCGGGCAGCAGGCCCTGCAGCCAGGCGTTGCCGGCGACCACCAGATGCACGGCGCGCACGCTGCCCTGTGCGGTGTGCAGGGCAGGCTGCGGTCCGCGCTGCACGCGGGTCACCGCGGAGTTCTCATGGATCACCACGCCGGCCGCGCGCGCTGCATTGGCCAGCCCGCGCGCGTAGGCCAGCGGGTGCAGGTGCGCGCTGAGCGGATCGAACATTGCGGCGCGGTAGCGCGGGCTGTCCAGCTGCGCGCGCAGTGCATTGCGGTCCCACCACTGCATGGGGTAGTCGTAGTGGCGCTGCAGGTGCTCGCAGTTGGCACGCAGGTCGCGCTCATGGCGTTCGCGGATGGCGACGCTGGCATGGCCTTCCACCCAATGGCAGTCGATGCCATGGCGGTCGATGCGCGTACGCATGGCCTGCACCGCATCGCGCGACCAGTCGAACAGATGGCGCGCGTCTTCACGGCCGAGCTGGCGCTCCAGCTCGTCCACCTCGCAGCCATAGCCGACCAGCGCCTGCCCGCCGTTGCGGCCGGATGCGCCCCAGCCGATCCGCTGCGCTTCCAGCAGCACCACGCGCTGGCCACGGGCGGCCAGTTCCAGCGCGGCTGTCAGGCCGGTGTAGCCGGCGCCGAGCACCGCCACATCGGCCTGCACATCTCCCTGCAAAGGGGGCAGCGCGGCCGGCTCGGGGAGACTGGCGGCGTACCAGCTGGGCGGGAAGGCGGCGCTCACTGCTGGCCTCGCGCTTGCTGAGCAGATGGTCGGAGTGGGGGAGGGTGATCGGTGTTCACCCGCGTAGTTTCGCCGATGCGTGACGGCCATGGCGTGACGGTGATGACTTGCCGCGTTCTTTGGCCGACGGGTAACGTGTCCATACGCCAAGGAGTTTTCCCATGCGCCGCCTGCCCTGGGTGGGCCTGCCCACCGACAGCACCGTGCTCGGCCATCACCGTTTCGCGATGGCCGGCGAGAAGTACGTGCGCGCGCTGGCCGAGGCGGCCGAGGTGACCCCGGTGGTGTTGCCCAGCCTGCAGCCACCGCTGCCGGCCGGTAACTGGCTGAAGGGGCTGGATGGCCTGCTGCTGACCGGTGCGGTCAGCAATATCGAACCGCAGCACTACGAAGGTGGCCGCAGCTGGCCAGGCAATCCGCATGACCCGGCCCGGGATGCCAATGCCTTTGCGTTGCTGCACGAGGCACTGGCACTGGATCTGCCGGTGCTGGCGATCTGCCGCGGTTTCCAGGAATTGAACGTCGCGCTGGGTGGCAGCCTGCATCCGCAGGTGCATGCGGTGCCCGGCCTGGCCGACCATCGCGAAGACCCGCAGGCGCCGGTGGAAGTGCAGTATGGGCCGGCCCATGCGGTGACCCTGGCCGCCGATGGCTGGCTGGCGCAGTGGCACGGCAGTGGCCGCGCGCAGGTCAATTCGGTGCACGGGCAGGGTATCGCCCGCCTGGCGCAGGGGCTGCGGGTGGAAGCCGTGGCCGACGATGGGCTGGTCGAAGCGGCACGCAGCCTGCACCATGGTTTCGTGCTCGGCGTACAGTGGCACCCGGAGTGGCGTGTCATGCAGGCGCCGTTCTATCACGCTATTTTCCGTGCGTTCGGCCAAGCTTGCCGGCAGCACCAACAGAACCGACTGGATTCCCGATGAGTTCCCGAACGCGCCCGCGCAAGACGGCCACGCCCCCCGCACCGCAGGAAAGCACGCTGCTGCGCTGGCTGAAGGAGCGGCGCATCACCGAGGTGGAATGCCTGGTGCCGGACATCACCGGCAACGCGCGCGGCAAGATCATTCCCGCCGACAAGTTCTCGCATGACTACGGTACGCGGCTGCCCGAAGGCATCTTCGCCACCACCGTCACCGGCGAGTTTCCCGATGACTACTACGAGCTGACCTCGCCGTCGGACTCGGACATGATGCTGCGCCCCGATCCGGATACGGTGCGGATGGTGCCGTGGGCGGCCGACGCCACCGCGCAGGTCATCCACGATTGCTACACCAA
Source organism: Stenotrophomonas sp. 109824_Sma (assembly GCF_056480025.1). Taxonomy (NCBI): domain Bacteria; kingdom Pseudomonadati; phylum Pseudomonadota; class Gammaproteobacteria; order Lysobacterales; family Lysobacteraceae; genus Stenotrophomonas; species Stenotrophomonas sp. 109824_Sma. The sequence continues at coordinate 1,538,003 of NZ_CM151078.1, forward strand.
GAACGGCGAGCCGCATGAGCTGGCACCGCGCAACGTGCTGCGCCGCGTGCTGGCGGCCTATGCCGAACTGGGCCTGCGTCCGGTGGTGGCGCCGGAGCTGGAGTTCTTCCTGGTGCAGAAGAACACCGACCCGGACTTCCCGCTGCTGCCACCGGCCGGCCGCTCCGGGCGCCCGGAAACCGCGCGGCAGTCGTACTCCATCGATGCGGTCAACGAGTTCGACCCGATCCTCGACCTGATGTACGACTATGCCGATGCGATGAAGCTGGACGTGGACACCCTGATCCACGAATCCGGCGCGGCCCAGCTGGAAGTCAACTTCACCCACGCCGATGCGATGGACCTGGCCGACCAGGTGTTCCTGTTCAAGCGCACCATGCGCGAGGCGGCGATGCGCCACGGTGTCTATGCCACGTTCCTGGCCAAGCCGATGGAGAACGAACCGGGCAGTGCCATGCACATCCACCAGAGCCTGGTGCGGGTGAGCGATGGCAGCAACGTGTTCGCCGGCGAGACCGATGCCGAGGGCGAGTTCAGCCCGGTGTTCGGCCACTACCTGGGCGGCCTGCAGAAGTACGCACCGCAGGCGATGGCGTTCTTCGCGCCGAACGTGAACTCCTACCGCCGGCTGGTGTTCGGCGAAGTCTCGCCGAGCAACGTCCACTGGGGCTTCGACAACCGCACTTGCGGCCTGCGCGTGCCGCTGGATACGCCGGAGAACATGCGCGTGGAGAGCCGTTTCGCCGGGTCCGATGCCAATCCCTACCTGGCGATGGCCGCGACCCTGGCCTGCGGCCTGCTCGGCATCCGTGAGCGGCTGGCGCCGGATGCGCCGGTGACCGGCAGTGCCAAAGAGCTGGGGTACAACCTGCCGCGCTCGCTGGGCGAGGCGCTGGACGGGCTGGAGCAGTGCAGCGAGCTGCAGGCCCTGCTGGGTGAGCGCTTCTGCCGGGCCTACATCTCGGTCAAGCGCAAGGAATACGAGACCTTTTTCCGCGTCATCAGCTCGTGGGAGCGCGAGTTCCTGCTGCTGAACGTCTGAGCATCCGGAATAGAAAAATCCGCCGCCGGGGGGTAGGCTGGCACCCGTCGCCGGCCCCGCCGGCCCCCCTTCCCGCATTCTGGAGCACCCGATGAAGCTGCGTATCCTCACGCTCGGCCTGGCCTCCGCCATGCTCGCCGCCTGCAGCGGTGGCAACGGCGGCGCGCAGGACAGCCAGGTCCTGAACGTCTACAACTACAGCGATTACATCGCCGAGGACACCATTCCGACCTTCGAGAAGGAGAGCGGGATCAAGGTGACCTACGATGTGTTCGACAGCGATGAGATGGTCGAGACCAAGCTGCTGGCCGGCAACAGCGGCTATGACGTGGTGGTGCCGACCCTGAACTTCTTCGGCCGCCAGATCCAGGCCGGCGTGTTCCTGCCGCTGGACAAGAGCAAGATCCCGAACCTGGCCAACCTCGATCCGGCGGTGATGAAGCGCATCGCCACCCAGGACCCGGGCAACCAGTACGGCGTGCCGTACATGATCGGCACCACCGGCATCGGCTACAACGTGGACATGCTGAAGCAGCGCTTCGGCGGCAGCGCCGACATCGCCAACAGCTGGGACCTGGTGTTCAAGCCGGAGAACATCAGCAAGATGAAGGACTGCGGCGTGACCATCCTGGACACGCCGGCGGACATGATCCCGATCGCACTGCATTACCTGGGTCTGGACCCGCACAGTGGCGACCCGGCCGAGCTGCAGAAGGCCGCCGACCTGCTGAAGTCGATCCGCCCGTACGTGCAGAACTTCCACTCCTCGCAGTACGTGGGTTCGCTGGCCAACGGCGGTACCTGCCTGGTGGTCGGCTGGTCGGGTGACATCATCCAGGCCCGCGACCGCGCCGAGGAAGCCAGCAATGGCGTGCACGTGGCCTATTCGATTCCGAAGGAAGGCGCACCGCAGTGGTTCGACATGCTGGCGATCCCGAAGGATGCCAAGCATCCGGAGGCGGCCTACGCCTTCATCAACTACCTGCTGCAGCCGAAGGTTGCCGCAGCCAACACCAACTTCATCCATTACGCCAACCCGGTGCCGACCGCGACCCCGCTGGTGGATGAGGCGATCCGTACCGACCCGACCATCTACCCGCCGGCCGACGTGGCCGAGAAGATGTTCACCTATTCGATCAACACGCCGGAGACCGACAAGCTCTACACCCGGCTGTGGACCGAGGTGAAGACCGGGCGCTAAGGGCTGGCTGGCAGGTGGGTGCCGACCGTTGGTCGGCATGCTTTTCCGGCAGGGCCGACCAACGGTCGGCCCCCACCAGATCTGCAGATCCCCCTGGCCCGGTGGGTGCCACCCGTTGCCGTCATATCCCCATCGGCCCCCGGCCGGTAGAATGGCGGCCGCTGTCCACCGCCCGCTCCCGGAGCCCCCATGCCCGTTGAAGCCCAGCCGGTAGCCGCCGTCGTCGAAACGACCGGTGCGCCCGGCTATCTCTCCATTCGTGACCTGCGCAAGGAATTCGACGGTTTCGTCGCCGTCGACGACGTCAACCTGGACGTGCGCAAGGGCGAGATCTTTGCCCTGCTCGGTGGCTCCGGCAGTGGCAAGTCGACCCTGCTGCGCTGCCTGGGCGGCTTCGAGACGCCTACCAAGGGCAGCATCACCCTCGATGGCCAGCGCCTGGACGCGCTGCCGCCGTACCAGCGGCCGGTCAACATGATGTTCCAGTCCTACGCCCTGTTCCCGCACATGACGGTCGAGCAGAACATCGCCTTCGGCCTGAAGCAGGATGGCCTGGGCAAGGACGCGATCAGCAAGCGCGTCGGCGAGATGCTGGAGCTGGTGCAGATGGGCCACCTGGGCAAGCGAAAGCCACACCAGCTGTCCGGCGGCCAGCAGCAGCGCGTGGCGCTGGCGCGGTCGCTGGCCAAGGGGCCGAAGCTGCTGCTGCTGGACGAGCCGATGGGCGCGCTGGACAAGAAGCTGCGCTCGCAGATGCAGCTGGAACTGGTCAGCATCATCGAGTCGTCGGGCGTGACCTGCGTGATGGTCACCCACGACCAGGAAGAAGCGATGACCATGGCCACCCGCATCGCGGTGATGGATGCCGGCTGGATCCAGCAGGTCGGCAAGCCGGATGAGGTCTACGAGCAGCCGGCCAACCGCTTCGTCGCCGAGTTCATCGGTTCGGTCAACCTGTTCGACGGGGTGATCGACGAGGACCTGCCGGAGTACGTGACCGTACGCTCGCCGCTGTTCCCGGCGCCGATCTACATCGCCCATGGCATCACCGGCTATGAAGGGCAGCCGGTCGCGTTCGCGCTGCGCCCGGAGAAGGTGATGATCGGCAAGGACGAGCCGGAAGGGCATACCAACAAGGCGCAGGGCGTGATCGAGGACATTGCCTACTTCGGCAGCCACTCGGTCTACCACGTGCGCCTGCCCAGCGGCGCCAAGGTGCTGGCCAACTTCGCCAACTCGCAGCGCTGGGCCAGCGATGGCCTGACCTGGGGCGACAGCGTATGGGTGCACTGGCGCGACAACGACGGCGTGGTGCTGACCTCATGAGCGTCGCCGGCCTGAAGCGCTGGCTGCCGGGGCTGCGTGCCACGGTGATCGGCATTCCGTACCTGTGGCTGCTGCTGTTCTTCGCAGTGCCGTTCCTGATCGTGCTGATGATCAGCTTCTCGCTCAGCCGGGTCGGCTCGCCGCCGTACACCTGGCTGCTGCAGTACGCCGACGGCGGCTTCTCGCTGAAGCTGAACCTGGAGAACTACCTGGCGCTGTTCCGCGATTCGATCTATGCGCAGGCGTTCCTGAGCTCGATCAAGATCGCGGCGATCTCGACCTTCCTGACCCTGCTGATCGGCTACCCGATGGCCTATGCCATCGCCCGCCTGTCGCCGGCCGCGCGCAACGTCGCGATGATGCTGGTGGTGCTGCCATCGTGGACCTCGTTCCTGATCCGCGTGTATGCATGGAAGGCGATCCTGGACCGCAACGGCCTGCTCGACCAGTTCCTGCAGTTCACCGGCCTGCAGACGCTGATGACCAGCATGGGCCTGCCCAAGCTGCAGCTGATCGATACCCCGACCGCCGCCTATATCGGCATCGTCTACTGCTATCTGCCGTTCATGGTGCTGCCGCTGTACGCCAACCTGGTCAAGCATGACCACCGCCTGCTGGAAGCCGCCTACGACCTTGGTGCCAAGCCGTGGCAGGCGTTCCTGCGCATCACCCTGCCGTTGTCCAAGGCCGGCATCATCGCCGGTTGCATGCTGGTGATGATTCCGGCCATTGGTGAATTCGTGATCCCGGAAATGCTGGGTGGCTCGGAGACGCTGATGGTGGGCCGCCAGCTGTGGAACGAGTTCTTCAACAACCGCAACTGGCCGGGCGCCTCGGCGATGGCGGTGGCGATGATCCTGTTGCTGCTGGTGCCGATCCTGCTGTTCAACCGTTCCCAGCAGCGCCTGCTGGAAGGGAAGCAGGCATGAGCCCGCGTACCGCCAAGGGCCTGGGGCTGGGCGTGCTGCTGCTCGGCTTCGCCTTCCTGTACCTGCCGATCCTGCTGTTGATGTTCTATTCGTTCAACAGCTCGCGGCTGGCGATGGTCTGGGCCGGGTTCTCCACCCGTGCCTACAGCGACCTGTTCGCCGACCGCGCGCTGATGGATGCGATGTGGACCAGCCTGGTGGTGGCGTTCTGGACTGCCTGCACGGCCACCGTGCTGGGCACGCTGGCGGCGATGGTGATGACGCGCTTCAAGCGCTTCCGTGGCAAGCCGCTGTTCGGCGCGCTGGTGACCGCGCCGCTGGTGATGCCAGATGTGATCCTGGGCTTCTCGCTGATGGCGCTGCTGGCCTCGATGGGCGCGATTCCCGGCTTCCCGGCGCGTGGCCTGACCACCATCTGGATCGCCCACGTCACCTTCACCCTGTGCTTCGTCACCGTGGTGGTGTCCTCGCGGCTGCAGGAAATGGACCTGTCGCTGGAAGAGGCGGCGATGGACCTGGGCGCCAGCCGGTTGACTGTGTTCGGCCGCATCACCCTGCCGATCATCGCACCGGCGCTGGTGGCGGGCTGGCTGCTGGCGTTCACCCTGTCGCTGGATGACGTGGTGGTGGCCAGCTTCGTTGCCACGCCGGGCTCGACCACGCTGCCGATGAAGGTGTTCGCCTCGGTGCGCATGGGCATCAGCCCGAAGATCAATGCGCTGGCCACGCTGCTGGTGTCGGCGGTATCGATCGCCGCGGTGATCGGCTGGTACATCAATGCCCGCGCCGAGAAGCGACGCCAGCGCGACCTTCAGCTGGCGCGGCAGGAAAACGGCTGAGCACACGGCCTGTCGACAGTGCCGGCAACATCCGGCTCACGGGCAACCGCGCACAATGGGGATCTTCCAGATGGAGATCCCCCATGACCGTCGAGATCGTCGACCCGGCCACCGGCCTGGTGACCTACCGCCATGAACTGATGGGTGCTGCCGACATCGAGCAGCGCCTGCAGGCCGCTGCCGATGCCTTCCCCGGCTGGGCTGATCACTCGTTGCAGGATCGCGGTGCCATCCTGCGCCGGATCGCCGCGCAACTACGCACGCGCCGTGACGATCTGCAGCAGGCGATGACCCATGAGATGGGCAAGCTCAAGGCCGAAGCGCTGGCCGAGGTCGACAAGTGCGCGGCCGCCTGCGAGTACTACGCCGACCATGCTGCCGACTACCTGAAGCCGCAGCTGATCGATACCGAAGCACAGCGCAGCTATGTGCGCTACGAGCCGATCGGCTGTGTGTTCGCGGTGATGCCGTGGAATTTCCCGATCTGGCAGGTGTTCCGTTTCCTCGCGCCGGCGTTCATGGCCGGCAACGTGGCCCTGCTCAAGCACGCCAGCAACGTGCCGCAGTGCGCCGACCTGATCCTGGCGGTGTGCCGTGATGGCGGCCTGCCCGACGGCGTGTTCGACGTGTTGCACATCGACAACGAGCAGGCCGCCGAGGTGCTGCGCGACACACGGGTGAAGGCGGTGACACTGACCGGCAGCGAGCGGGCAGGGCGCTCGATCGCTTCCAATGCCGGCGGCCAGCTGAAGAAATCGGTGATGGAGCTGGGCGGCAGCGATGCCTTCGTGGTGCTCGACGATGCCGACCTCGACAAGACCGTGGCGGCGGCGGTGAAGTCGCGCTTCGACAACAGCGGGCAGACCTGCATCGCGGCCAAGCGCTTCATCGTGGTCGATGCGGTGGCCGATGAGTTCACCCGGCGCTTCGTTGAAGCCGCGGGTGAGCGTCAGTACGGCGATCCCAATGAACGTGGCACCACGCTGGCGCCGATGGCACGTGCGGACCTGCGCGATGAGCTGCACAAACAGGTGCAGGGCAGCGTGGCCAAGGGCGCGCGCATTCTGGTTGGTGGCGAGCCCATTGCCGGCACGCACGCGGGCTATCCGGCGACCGTGCTCGATCAGGTCGGCCCGGGCATGCCGGCCTACGACGAGGAGCTGTTCGGACCTGTCGCTGCGGTGATCCGGGTCAAGGATGAGGCCGAGGCACTGCGCGTGGCCAATGACACCCGCTTCGGCCTGGGCGGCAGCGTGTGGACGCGCGATCCGGTGCGCGGCGAACGTTTCGCCCAGCGCATGGAATGCGGTGCCGCGTTCGTCAACGCCATCGTCAAGAGCGACGCGCGGCTGCCGTTCGGTGGCAGCAAGCAGTCCGGCTTTGGTCGGGAGCTGGCCGACCACGGCATCCATGAGTTCATGAACATCAAGACCGTCTACGTGGCTTGATTCCGAACGGTAGTGCCGGCCGCTGGCCGGCATTGCCTGGTTGCCGGCCAGCCGCCGGCACTACCCAAGGCGGGTCATGTGCCACGACCAACGGTCGTGGCCTACCGGTCCGGTGGGTATCGTCCGTTGGTCGATACCCCTCACAACCACTTCGCGCGCTTGAACAACCGGTACAGCCCCACGCACACACCGCCCACGCCGATGATCATCAGCGGGTAGGACCACGGCTCGCTCAGCTCGGGCATGTGGCTGAAGTTCATGCCGTACCAGCTGGTGATCAGCGTCGGCGCCGCCAGCAGTGCGGCCCATGCACCCAGGCGCTTGACCGTCTCGCCCTGCGCCAGCGTCACCAGCGACAGGTTCACGCTCAGTGCGGTGCCCAGCATCTCGCGCAGGGTGTCGATCACATCGCTGATGCGTACCGCATGGTCGTGCACGTCGCGCACGTAGAGCTTCACTTCATCGGGAATCAGGTCGCCCTGGTAACGGCGCAGCTGCGCCAGCACATCCTGCAGCGGCGCCACCGCCATCCGCATCTTGTTCAGTTCGCGCTTGAGCTCGTACAGCCGCACCACCGTGCTGCGCTTGTAGTTGTCGGCGAAGATGTCCTTTTCCAGCAGGTCCAGGGTGTCGCGGAAGCGGTGCACGATGGGCAGGTAGTTGTCGACCACGAAGTCGGTCACCGCGTACAGGCAGTACGACGGGCCCATCTTCAGCAACTGCGGCTCGCGCTCCACCCGTGCACGTACCGGCGCGTAGGACAGCGACGCGCCGTGGCGCACCGTCACCAGGAAGCGCGGGCCGAGAAAGGCGTGGGTTTCGCCGTACTGGATGCGTTCGTCGACCATCTGTGCGGTGGTTACCACCACGAACAGCGAATTGCCGTAGGTCTCGACCTTGGGACGCTGGTGCGCGTTGCGCGCGTCCTCGATGGCCAGGTCGTGCAGGCAGAATTCTTCCTGCAGTTTCAGCAGCACATCGTCGTTGGGGTCGTACAGACCGACCCAGACGAAGCCGTTGCCACTGGCAATGACATCGCTGATGGCATCCAGGCTGATGTCGTGGCGTTTGCCCTCGTCATCGTAGTGGACGCAGTTGATGACGCAGGCGGGGTTGGCCGAGGCAGGGGCGGAAGCGGAGGCGGGCAATGACATGCCCGCCATCGTGCGTCAGTGCCGTGTTTCGGACAAGTGAGGATGGCGCCCCAGTACCCACGCCAGCGCCACATGCACCGGCAGCAGCAGTACGATCCACTGCACGTTGTACTGCGCCTGCAGGCTCAGCCAGTGCAGCACCAGCGCGGCCACCGCCTGCACCGCCAGCAGCCACAGCACGATCCTGAACATGCGGCCCGGCACGCGCCTGCGCAGCAGGCTGATCGCACCCGGCAGCAGCAGCACAGCCAGCGGAGAAAGCAGCAGCAGGTTGCGGTTGGCCCAGGCGGCGTAATGGGTGCTGAAGACCCACAGGAACACCAGCAGGCTGCCGGCGATGGCACACAGCAGCCAGAACGGCAGGGCCAGCCCGGCCAGCAGGCGCGGCCGGCTGCGCAGCGCCAGTATGCCGGCGGCGATCACCAGGCCACACAGCAGCCACGGCCACCAGCGGCGCGCGAATTCCTTCGGCTCCGGGTCGATGCGGTGCGGCAGCAGTTCCTGTTCGGACTGCACCAGCGGGCGGCCATCGCTGTTGCGCGCCTGGCGCAGTGCGTCGGCCAGGCGCATCGGCACGAAGGCTTCCTGCCAACGCGACAGCGGCTGGTCGGCGAACGGCCCGAGGCCGACATCGAAGCCCAGCCACATCCACGGCGCCGGCGAGGCCAGTCGCACCGATTCACTGCGGTAGGTATTGCCGCGCGAGCGCCCCGACAGCTGCGACTGCAGGCCGCCATCCAGCGCCTTGTCCACCGTGTCGCGCACCATCGTGGCGCAATTGGCGGTGTAGTAGTCGTAGTGGTAGCGCGCGTTTTCCGGCTTGGCCCGCTCGGCCAGGTCGGCGGCCAGTGCACGTGCCTGGTCCGGGCGCAGGTCCAGCCACTGCACGCTGGCGCCACGGCCGGTCTCGTCGTAGTACGACAGGTCCTGCTGCAGCGGCAGCGCTACAAGGTAATACATCATGTCGCCGCGCACGAAGCGGCTGATGAAATCGTCCTCGGATGGATCGAAGTAGCCGAAGTTGTACGAGGTTGCTTCGCCGCTGACCGGATCGATCACGACGATGGCGTCGTGGCCGAAGCGCTCGAAGAACACCGTGCCCGGCTGCATGGTCACCACGCCGATACGCGGGGCGGGGGCCTCGGCGCTGGCGGCAGGCGCAACAGGTGCGGGTGTGGCTGCCGCCGGCTGCGCGAAGGCGGCCAGCGGCAGGGCGGTGGCCAGCACGCACAGTGCCAGCCACAGCGTCAGGCGCAGTGCCAGGAGGGGGCCACCGCGCTTCAAGCGTCGTCCTGCGCGTCCGGCGGCAGCACGGTCACGTGGAAGGCCTGCACCCGGCGCGCATCGGCGCGGGCCACGCGGAACATGAAGCGGTCCAGCGCCAGTTCGTCACCGACTTCCGGCAGGTGGCCCACGGCCTCGGTGACCAGGCCACCGATGGTGTCGTAGTCCTCGTCGGAGAACGTCGCGCCGAAGCGTTCGTTGAAGTCGCCGATCGGGGTCAGCGCGTCGACCACGTACTGGCCGTCGGACTGGATGGCGATCTGCGCCGACGGGTCCTCGGCCTCGTCATGCTCGTCGTCGATCTCGCCGACGATCTGTTCCAGCACGTCCTCGATGGTGACCAGGCCGGCGACACCGCCGTACTCGTCGACCACGATGGCCATGTGGTTGCGCGACAGGCGGAATTCCTTCAGCAGCACGTTGAGCTTCTTCGCCTCCGGGATCAGCACCGCCGGGCGCAGCAGCTCGCGCACGTTGGCCGGGCCGTTGTCGGCGACCACGCCGCGCAGCAGGTCCTTGGCCAGCAGGATGCCAAGGATGTCGTCCTTGTTCTCGCCGTGCACCGGGAAGCGCGAATGGCCGGATTCGACCACCTGCTTCATCAGTTCCAGGAAGGGCGCTTCGACCGGCAGCGAGACCATCTGCGAGCGCGAGATCATCACGTCGCCCACGGTCAGCTCGGCCACCGAAATGGCGCCTTCCATCATCTTCAGGGTATCGGCGGCGATCAGGCCCTCTTCCTGCGCGGTGTGCAGGACAGCGACCAGCTCGTCGCGGGTATGGGGTTCGCCGGAGAAGGCGGAGGTCAGGCGTTCAAGCCAGCCGCGCTTCTTTTCACTGGGCTCCTGTGCGGAGCTACTACTGTCGTCTTCTGACATCTCTGGAAAAAAGGCACCCGGCAGGCCGGGCGTTGGCCCCAGTCTAGCAGGATGTAGCGGCCTGTCAGTGACCGTCGCTGCCCGGTCCGGTGATCGGCGGCGGGGCCAGCTCAGGCCGGGCGGGCGCTTCTTCCTCGGGCAGGTCCAGGCTGTAGGTACAGCCGGCCAGGGTCTTGCCGGGATGGGAGGCCACGGTGGAGACGCTGAGGATGATCGACTCGATCTGGGCCTCACCGGACTTCGGGTCGGTCACGTCGCGGCTGACCAGCTCGCGGCCGGCCATGAACTTGCCGTCCTGGTCGTAGCCGGTCTCCAGCCCCAGCCGCTTGGCCAGCGGCCGTGGATCGGCCTGGTCGAGGATCGCCATGACGCTGGACCCGGCCACGGCGACCCGTTCGGTGCGGGTGCCGAACACGCTGATCGGCTGGGCCAGCCGGTACTCGCTCATGAACTGGTTGCCCTGTGGCAGCGGCTGCAGGCCCTGGGCGACGGCCTTCAGCGGATCGGCCAGCAGCGGCGCCAGCGCAGCTTGATCGGCTACGCCCTGACGGCATTCGATCAGGGCCGGCAGGTCCAGGGCAGCGGCCGGGGCGGACACGGCGAGCAGCAGGGGCAGGGCAATACGCAGCACGGGCACGGGATCCGCAACGGAAGGCAGGCCGGTGATCGTACCGGTCCCGGTCAGCCATCGCGAGCGCCTTCATGCAGTCAGCGGGATTGCAGGTGCGATGCCGCTGGGTGCCAGCGCAGCCTGACCGGGTAGCCCAGTTGCGCCTGCAGGTGGTCGCGCACGGCCGCCACTGTTGCGCGTGCACCTGCGGTATCCCGGAGTTCCAGCTCCAGTTCACCGGTCATGACGTCCAGGCCATAGCCGATCAGCTCGGGCAGCTGTGGCACGAACCAGCCTTGCTGTGCATGAAGGCGGTGCTGCATTTCGGCCTCCGTCAGCGCAGCGCCGGTGATGTAGCGCACGCGTTGCGGGCCATCCGCCCCTGGATGTGTCTCATCGGCCGCGGGTGCTGGACCAGTCAGTCGAACGACGACGTTCCAACCTGCCGCGTTGTCCACCCAGATTCCGGCGAGGCGTGCCGCGTGGCGCGCTTTCAAACGTTCCATCAAAGCGTACTGCTGCGCCCCGGCGACCGCTCGGCGCGCCGTCTGTTGGCTGACATCAAAGAAGGCCTGCATCTCCGCGACCTTGGCGGCAATGTCGGCGGCGCTGTCGCTGGCCGGGAACGGCGACGGTCGTTCCCGGTCGGGGTCGATGCCCGGGGCAGTGGTCACCTGCAGGAGAGCGGCGATGAGTGCGGGCAGCAGCGCGATGGGGTCGTCCTCCGTGAAGAACCCGGTGTGCGTGGGCTTCAGCGCTCGCCGGCGTAGGGGTCGGCGATGCCGAGCTCGGCCAGGATCTCGCGCTCCAGCTGTTCCATCGCGTCGGCTTCCTTGTCGTCCTCGTGGTCCCAGCCGAGCAGGTGCAGCACGCCGTGCACGGTCAGGTGCGCGTAGTGGGCGTTGAGCGCCTTGCCCTGTTCATTGGCCTCGCGGGCGACCACCGGTGCGCAGATCACCAGGTCGCCCAGCAGCGGAAACTTCACGCCCTTGGGCAGGCCTTCGGGCACTTCGGCCGGGAAGCTGAGCACGTTGGTGGCGTAGTCCTTGCCGCGGTAATGGCGATTCAGCGACTGCCCTTCCTTGGCATCGACCACGCGGATGGCCAGGTCGGCCTCGCGGATGCGGCCTTTCAGCGCAGCGGCCACCCACTTGCGGAAACTCACCGCCGCCGGCAGGCCGGTGCGCGGCAAGGCATAACTGACGGCGACGTCCAGTCGCACGGGACCACGGGTCATGGAGTTGCTCCAGGTTGGATCTGATGCAGGTCGCGGCGGTCGTAGGCGCTGACGATGCGCGCCACCAGCGGATGACGGACCACGTCGCGGGATTCGAAGAAGGTGAAGCTGACGCCCTCGACCTCGCGCAGCACGTCGATGGCATCGCGCAGGCCGGACTTCACGTGCTTGGGCAGGTCGGTCTGGGTCAGGTCACCGGTGACCACGGCGGTGGAGCCGTAGCCGAGGCGGGTCAGGAACATCTTCATCTGCTCGATGGTGGTGTTCTGTGCTTCGTCCAGGATCACGAAGGCATCGTTGAGCGTGCGGCCACGCATGTAGGCCAGCGGTGCGATTTCGATGACGTTCTTTTCCAGCAGCTTGACCACCTTCTCCACGCCCATCATCTCGTAAAGGGCGTCGTACAGCGGTCGCAGGTAGGGGTCGACCTTCTGGCTCAGGTCACCGGGCAGGAAGCCCAGCTTCTCGCCGGCCTCCACTGCCGGGCGCACCAGGATCAGGCGTTGCACCCGTGATTCGTTCAGGGCTTCGACCGCGCTGGCCACGGCCAGGAAGGTCTTGCCGGTACCGGCCGGGCCGATGCCGAAGTTGATGTCATGGGTGGCGATCTGGTGCAGGTAGCGGCCCTGGTTGGCGCCGCGGCCACGTACCGTGCCGCGCTTGACCTTGATCGCCACGTCCTGCGCTTCGTAGGAGCGCTCGGCGATCTGCTCGACATTGGCCTGCGCCAGGCGCAGGTGGATGGCATGGTTGTCGAAGACGGTCTCGCCGGCTTCGGCGTACAGCGCTTCAACCAGTTTCTGCGCCTCGATGATGGCTTCGTTGGGTCCGCTGATGCGGAACACGAAGCCACGGTTGGCGATCTCCACACCGAGCTTCAGCTCGATCTGGCGCAGGTGGCCGTCGAAGGGGCCGCACAGGTTGGCCAGCCGCTCGTTGTCTTCCGGCGACAGGGTGAAGTCTCGATGCTCGATGCTTTTCATTGCTTGGGGTGGGGCGGGTTCGCCGTCCACCGCGATGGACTCGGGATGACAAGGTTACGCGCGTGCCGGGCGGGCGGCCAGCGCGGGCATCGGAACGGTGTGGCGCCACGCGGTTTTCCACACCGGGTGTGGACCGGCGTTGCAGAAAGCTGTGGATAGTCCTTCGCAGCGCTTGTGCCACAAGGAAGATGATGCCGTGGTGAAAATATGGCCAGGCGCGAACGGGTTTTCCACATGCGATGTGGACGGCGTTGCAGCGAACCTGTGGATAGGTGGCGCGGAGCCTTGTGGCAAGCGGCTCGCCGCTGCGTGGTGAAAAAACCGTCAGCCCTGATCGGGATCATTGCGGGTGCACAGGGCGCATGGCACCGTGGCGCCGTCGCAGGAGAGGATGGCATGGGCATCGGCAATGGGATGCGTGGAATCGGACTGGCGGGCATCGGCCTGCTGGCGGGATGCGGGCAGGCGCCGCCTGCAGCACTCGGCACGCTGGAGTGGGACCGGATCACGGTGCCGGCACCGGCGGCCGAAGTGATCGCCACCGTGGACGTGCGCGAGGGCCAGCAGGTCAAGGCCGGGACGGTGCTGATGCAGCTCGACCCCGCCCGCGGCGACGCGCAGTTCGCCGCAGCGCAGGCCGACACGGTACGCGCGCAGGCCCAGCTGGAAGAACTGAAGATCGGCCCGCGCCAGGAACAGATTGCACAGGCCCAGGCGCAGCTGGCCGCGTTGCGCGCGCAGTCCGCCGAAGCCAGTGCCTACTACCGCCGGGTGCAGCCGCTGGCACGGCAGCGCCTGATCGCCGCCGCCGAGCTGGACCGTGCACGGGCCGCTGCCGGCAATGCCGAGGCCAGCGTGCGTGCCGCCGAGCAGGCCTGGCTGGAACTGGTGCACGGCAGCCGCGCGCAGGACATCGCCCAGGGCCAGGCAGCCGCCGACGCCGCACAGGCGCAGCAGGTGGTGCAGGGCGTCAACCTGCAGAAGCTGCAGCTGCGCGCACCGCGCGATGGCGTGGTCGATGCCTTGCCCTACCGGCAGGGTGACCAGGCACCGATCGGGGCGCCGCTGGCAGTGATGCTGGTCGGCGAACGCCCCTACGCGCGTGTCTACCTGCCGCAGCCGCTGCGCCTGCAGGTCAAGGTCGGGCAGGCCGCGCAGATACAGCTGGAAGGCGGCAGCACCGTGCTGAAGGGGCGCGTGCGCTCGATCCGCAGCGAGCCCTCGTTCACCCCGTACTACGCACTGACCGGGGATGACGTCGAACGGCTGAGCTATCTGGCCGAGATCGAAGTGGACGCGGCCGCCGACATGCAGAGGCTTCCGGCCGGGCTGCCGGTGCAGGTGCGCTTCTGAATACCGGCGAGGACATCGCGGTCCACGCACGCGGGCTGACGCGTCGCTTCGGCGATCTTCTGGCCGTGGACAACGTCGACCTGACCGTGCCGCGCGGGCAGGTGTACGGCTTCCTCGGCCCGAACGGGTCCGGCAAGTCGACCACCATCCGCATGCTGTGCGGCCTGCTGGAGCCCAGCGCGGGGCAGATCGAGGTGCTGGGCCTGGCCGTGCCCGAGCAGGCAGAGGCATTGCGCCGGCGCATCGGCTACATGACCCAGCGTTTCTCCTTGTATGAAGACCTGTCGGTGCGCGAAAACCTGGAGTTTCTCGCCGCCATCCAGGACCTGCCGCGTGCGCAGGCCGGGCAACGGGTGGACGCATTGCTGCAGCAGTACCGGCTGCAGGACCGGCAGCCGCAGCTGGCCGGTACGCTCAGTGGTGGGCAGAAGCAGCGCCTGGCCCTGGCTGGTGCCGTGGTGCATTCGCCCGAACTGCTGTTCCTGGACGAGCCGACCAGCGCGGTCGATCCCGAATCGCGCCGCGATTTCTGGGAGGCCCTGTTCGAGCTGGCCGACGCCGGAACCACGGTGCTGGTATCGACCCACTACATGGACGAAGCCGAGCGCTGCCACCGGTTGGCGATCCTCGATCGTGGCGCGCTGGTGGCCGATGGCACGCCGGCCGAGCTGTGCGCGCGGTTGCAGGGGCGCACGCTGCAGGTGACATCCTCGCAGCCGCGCCAGGCCAGCCGCGCGCTGGCCGAACTGCCCGGGGTGCTGAGCGTGGCGCAGATCGGCACCCAGCTGCGCGTGCTGTGCAGCGAGGGGGCTGCCGACACGCCCGCATTGCGGCAAGCGCTGGCCAGTGCCGATCCGCAGGCCAGGATCGACGCCGTCGCACCGAACCTGGAAGACGTATTCGTGGCCGCCACCCGTGGCCGTGGCCGGGAGCCGGCGGCATGAACCTGCGCCGGCTGTGGGCGATCATGCTCAAGGAGCTGCGGCAGCTGCGCCGCGACCGCATCACGCTGGCGATGATCGTCGGCATTCCGGTGATGCAACTGCTGCTGTTCGGCTACGCGATCAATCTCAACCTGCGCCATCTCGACGCCGGTGTCGCCGACCAGGCCAACAGTGCGGCGTCACGTGCGCTGGTGCAGGACATGGTGGCCACCGGCGTGATCACGCCGCGCAGCGAAGCCTACACGCCGGACCAGCTGATGCAGGCGCTGCGTCGTGGCGAGATCAGTGTCGGCATCGTGGTGCCGGCCGACTTCGAGCGTCGCCGCTTCGACGGTCGCGAAGCGGTGCAGGTGCTGGTCGATGGCAGCGACACCGTGGTGCAGAGCGCGGCGATCCAGCTGGCACAGGTGCCGCTGGATACGCGTCCGACCAGCAACACGCGTCCGCTGCGCGAAGGCAGCATCGCCAGTGGTCCGGTCAGCGTGATCAGCTTCTACAACCCGCAACGGCGCTCGGCGGTGAACATCGTGCCGGGCCTGATCGGGGTGATCCTGACCATGACCCTGGTGATGTTCACGGCGGTAGCGGTGGTGCGCGAAC
The DNA here is from genome assembly GCF_056480025.1 of Stenotrophomonas sp. 109824_Sma. Lineage (NCBI taxonomy): Bacteria > Pseudomonadati > Pseudomonadota > Gammaproteobacteria > Lysobacterales > Lysobacteraceae > Stenotrophomonas > Stenotrophomonas sp. 109824_Sma. The sequence continues at coordinate 1,553,831 of NZ_CM151078.1, forward strand.
GCGAGCGCGGCAACATGGAGCTGCTGATCGCCACGCCGGTCTCGCGCAGCGAACTGATGGTCGGCAAGGTGCTGCCCTATGCGGCCATCGGTCTGCTGCAGACCACGCTGGTACTGGTGCTGGGCACCTGGCTGTTCCAGGTACCCATTCGCGGCAGCCTGCTGGACATCTACCTGGCCGCGGTGCTGCTGGTGCTGGCCAACCTGGCGCTGGGCCTGCTGATCTCCACGCGCGCGCGCTCGCAGTTCCAGGCGATGCAGATGACGCTGTTCCTGTTCCTGCCGTCGATCCTGCTGTCGGGCTTCATGTTCCCGTTCGCCGGCATGCCGCGGCCGGTGCAGTGGCTGGCCGAGGTGCTGCCGCTGACCCACTTCCTGCGCCTGGTGCGCGGCATCATGCTGCGCGGCGCCTCGCTGTGGGAGCTGTGGCACGACGCACTGGCACTGCTGGCCTTCATCGTGGTGATGATGACCCTGGCCATCCTGCGCTTCCGCAAACGCCTGGATTAGGGAATGCCGACCAACGGTCGGCATCTACCCGGGCGGGTGCCGACCGTTGGTCGGCACGCCTTATTCCGCCACCACCCGCGCGCGCAGCGAATTGGTCAGCGCTTCGGTGATCACCACATCCACGAACTGGCCGATCAATCGCGCCGGCGCCGGGAAGTTCACCGAACGCATGTTCTCGGTCTTGCCGGTCAGCTCGTTCGGGTTCTTCCGCGAAGGACCTTCCACCAGCACGGTCTGCACGGTACCGACCATCTTCTCGGAAATGCCGGCAGCGTGCGCATTGATGCGTTCCTGCAGGCGCGACAGGCGCGCGTGCTTCTCGGCATCGCTGATCGTGTCCTCCAGGTCCGCGGCCGGCGTGCCCGGGCGACGCGAATAGATGAAGGAGAAGCTGTGGTCGAAGCCGATGTCCTCGATCAGCTTCATGGTCTTTTCGAAATCGGCATCGGTCTCGCCGGGGAAGCCGACGATGAAGTCCGAGCTGATCGAGATGTCCGGGCGCACCGCGCGCAGCTTGCGGATCTTCGACTTGAATTCCAGCGCGGTGTAGCCGCGCTTCATCGCCGACAGCACGCGGTCGCTGCCAGCCTGTACCGGCAGGTGCAGGAAATTGGCCAGCTGCGGCACGTCGCGGAACGCGTCGATCAGCGAATCGCTGAACTCCAGCGGATGCGAGGTGGTGAAGCGGATGCGGCCGACGCCATCGATCTCGGCGATGGTGCGGATCAGCAGGCCGAGGTCGGCAAACTCGCCGTCACCATATGGCCCGCGATAGGCGTTGACGTTCTGGCCGAGCAGGTTGATCTCGCGCACGCCCTGCGCGGCCAGCTGCGCCACTTCCACCACCACGTCCTCGAACGGGCGGCTGACTTCGGTGCCGCGGGTGTAGGGCACCACGCAGAACGAGCAGTACTTGGAACAGCCTTCCATGATCGACACGAACGCCGAAGCGCCTTCGGCACGCGGCTCGGGCAGGCGGTCGAACTTCTCGATCTCGGGGAAGCTGATGTCCACCTGCGGGCGCTTCTGCTCGCGGCGTGCACGGATCAGCTCCGGCAGGCGGTGCAGGGTCTGCGGGCCGAATACCAGGTCCACGAACGGCGCGCGCTTGATGATCGCTTCACCTTCCTGCGAGGCAACGCAGCCGCCGACGCCGATGATGACCTCGCGGCCCTTGTTCTTCAGGCCCTTCCACACGCCCAGCTGGCTGAACACCTTCTCCTGCGCCTTCTCGCGGATGGAGCAGGTATTGACCAGGATGACGTCGGCGTCGTCCGGGCTGTCGGTCAGTTCCAGGCCATCGCTGGCGGCAAGCACGTCGGCCATCTTGGCCGAGTCGTACTCGTTCATCTGGCAACCGTGGGTCTTGATGTACAGCTTGCCTTTCACCTGGTCGGGCTTGCGCGGACCGGCGGGCAGGGCAACGAGCGGGGTACCGCCCGGCGTGGCGGGCGGAAAGACGTCTGGCGTCCCGGTCATGGCGCTTAATCCATTCGGGTGGCGGGAAAGCGGGCAATTCTACCCGCATCCCGGCCCTTCCGCCGTCCGCCGGTGGTTGGTCGGCCCCGGCGGTGGCGCGACGCGATTACGCCGCCGCCAGCTCCGCATCGATCTGCCGCGAACGGTCGAAGGCGGTCATCGCGCTCATCCGTGCAATGTAATCAGCCGTGGCCGGCGCAGGCTGCACCAGGCCGAAGGCCGTTGTCCAGGCCAGCGCATTGCCCCACAGCACGTCGGCGGCGCTCATCGTTTCGCCGAGCAGGTAGGGGCCCTGCGCCAGCTGGGCCTCGATCACCTGCAGCACGGTCTCGGCGTCGTTGTACGGCGACATCAGGCGCGGCGGCGGCTCGCGGTGCATCGCCTTGTCGATCATCGCCGGCTCGAAACAGGCGCCGTAGAAGGCCATCCAGCGCAGGTAGGGGCCGCGCAGGGCATCGCCGATCGGCGGTGCCAGACCGGCCTCTGGATACAGGTCGGCCAGGTACAGGTAGATCGCCACCTGTTCGGTCACCAGCGCACCGTTGTGGACGATGGCCGGCACCTTGCCCATCGGGTTGATGGCCAGATAGGCCGGGGCCAGGTTGGCGCCGGCCTTCAGGTCCAGCACCTGCATGCGGTAGTCCGCACCCAGCGCTTCGAGCAGGGCCACGGCGCCGCTCGAGCGCGAACGGGCGGCGTGGTACAGGGTGATCTGGCGTGAGGTCATGGCATTGCTCCTTGCGGTAGGTGGTGAACTGGAGGCCATCCTGAGGCACTATTGCGGACGACTTCTGTCCTCGATCCTTCATGCGCCATACCGCCCATCGACTGCTGCGCCTGATCGCCCTGCTGCAGGCCCGCCGCCAGTGGTCGGGGGCCGAGCTCGCCGAGCGCATGGGCGTGGACCGGCGCAGCATCCGCCGTGACATCGAGCGCCTGCGCGAACTGGGCTATCCGGTCCAGGCCTCGTCCGGGGTTGGCGGCGGCTACCAGTTGGGGGCAGGGGCGCCGGTGCTGCCGATGCTGCTGGATGAGGAGGAGGCGACCACCCTGGCCATCGCCCTGCGCGCGGCCTCGGCGACCGTCGCCGGCATCGACGACACCGCACGCGGCCTGTTGTCCAAGCTCGACCCGCTGGTGCCGACCCGTCGCCGCCAGCAGGCCGGCGAGGTGCATGCGGCAACGGCCACCCTGTCCGACCTCCCGTCCACCGACGCACGCCTGCTCGGACGGCTGGCCCAGCACTGCCGGCAGGCGTCACGGCTGGCCTTCGAATATCGCAGTGCCCAGGAAGCGGTGACCCAGCGCGAGGTCGAGGCGCAGCACCTGGTCAATTACGGGCGGCGCTGGTACCTGCTGGCCTGGGACCTCGGCCGGCAGGACTGGCGCACCCTGCGCGTGGACCGGATGGGCGCGGTGCGCGAATGCGCCGAGCCGGGCATGCACCGCCGTACGCCCGCACCGCCGGACGTGATGGTGCGGCAGGCGGTCAGCCAGGCCCCGTTCGCGCTGCAGGCCATCGTCCGCCTGGCCGGCAGCCGTGCCGAACTGGAAGGCCGCATCCCGCCCTGGTGTGGTGTGCTGGAGGCCGATGGGCCCGACCATTGCCTGCTGCGCATGGGCGCCGAGAGCCGCGGCATGATGCTGGCGCAGATCCTCAGCCTGGACCGGGTGCCGGTGGCGTTGTGGACCACGCCGCCGGGCCTGCGCGATGAACTGGCACAGCGCCTGGCCGGATTGGGGCAGGTGCTGGCTGTGCCGCCGGTCACAGGCTGAGCCGCGTCGCTTGGCAAGCCCCGGCGAAGCTGGGACACTCGCCGGCATGAAGGGGATACTGGGGACAACGGCGATCATCATCGCTGCGCTGACCGCTGCGCCGGCCAGCGCGGGCACCCTGTTCAAGTGCCAGGGCGCCGACGGCGTCACCAGCTACGTCAGCAAGCGCGTGGCCGGGGCCCGCTGCAGCGCCATCAGCTACAGCCGCGACCTCCGCCCGGCACCGCGCCCGGTGGTGGCCGCGCCGAAGCCGGCGCCGACCACCGTGGCCAGCATCGAGCGCAACCCGGTGGCGGTGGCAGCCAGCGCTGCGGCACCGGCGGCTGTGCCCCCGCCGACGGCTGCGCCAGCCGCCGTACCCGCGACCCCGGTCGCCTCGCGCAGCGGGCGCATGGTCAGCGGCCAGGTCTATTCCTTCATGAAGGATGGCGTGCGCCACTACACCAGTGCGCGGCCGACCCAGGTGGCCAACCTCGGCCCGGTGCGCACCATCCGCTACAGTTTCATGGAGCGCTGCTACGCCTGTGGCGTCAACCCGCGCGTGGACTTTGGTTCGGTGCGCTTGAACACCACCGCGTTCCAGACCGAGATCTCCTCGGCCGCGCGCGAGTTCGGCGTCGACGAAGCCGTGGTTCGCGCCATCATCCACGCCGAGTCGGCGTACAACCCGACCGCGCTCAGCCGCGCCGGCGCGCAGGGGCTGATGCAGCTGATGCCGCCGACCGCGGCCCGTTTCGGGGTCAGCGACTCCTACGATGCCGGGCAGAACATCCGCGGTGGCGTGCAGTATCTTGCGTGGTTGCTGAAACGCTTCAATGGCGACCTGACCCTGGCTGCCGCCGGCTACAACGCCGGCGAAGGCGCGGTCGACCGCCACGGTGGCGTGCCGCCCTACAGCGAGACCCAGTACTACGTGCGCCGGGTCGGGCAGCTGGCCGAGCGTTACCGCACCGCCCTGAGTCACCAGTAGGTGCCGCTAACGGGTGGGTGCCGACCGTTGGTCGGCACTCATTTGAAAGGTAGTGCCGGCCGCTGGCCGGCAACCCCGCAATCTAAAGTTGTTGCAATGCGTTGTGTGGCGCGCGACGGTTCCGCTACACTCGCCCATGATTCAATGCGGCTCTGGCCCCCACCGGATCCGCTGGCAGCCTTAAAGCTACCTAATCAATATCGGAGTGCCGGATGGCCAACGATGGGGTACACGATCCAGTCAACACCGGACGTCGGCGTTTTCTTTCTGCCACCACAGCCGTGGTGGGCGCCGTCGGCGTCGGATTCACCGCAGTTCCTTTCATCAAATCCTGGAACCCCAGTGCCCGTGCCAAGCTTGCCGGCGCACCGGTGGTGGCCGACATCAGCGCCCTGCAGGAAGGCCAACGCCTGATCGTGGAGTGGCGTGGCCAGCCGATCTGGATCGTCAAGCGGTCCAAGGCGATCCTCGATGCGCTGCACGGGCTGGATGGCCGCCTCAAGGACCCCGAGTCCGGAGAGAAGGACCAGCAGCCGGACTACGTGCTGAAGCAGAACCCCGAGCTGCGCTCGATCAAACCGGACATCTCGGTGCTGGTCGGCCTGTGCACGCACCTGGGCTGCTCGCCGGAAATGGTCGCCGAGATCCGGCCCGAACCCTATGACCCGCAGTGGAAGGGCGGCTACTTCTGCCCCTGCCACAAGTCGCGCTTCGACATGTCCGGCCGCGTCTTCAAGGACGTGCCGGCGCCGATCAACCTGAAGGTGCCCGCGCACCACTACCAGGACGACAACACCATCATCATCGGTGTCGATCCGCAGGGGGCAGCCTGATGGCCAATATCCTCGCTCGTACCGCCAGCGGCGTGGCCGACTGGGTCAACGCCCGCGCGCCGGGCCTGATGCCGGTCTACCGCAAGCACGTCACCGAGTACTACGCGCCGAAGAACTTCAACATCTGGTACTACTTCGGTTCGCTGGCGCTGCTGGTGCTGGTCAACCAGATCGTCACCGGCATCTTCCTGACGATGCACTACAAGACCAACGCCGCCGAGGCGTTCGGCTCCATCGAATACATCATGCGTGATGTGGAGTGGGGCTGGCTGATCCGCTACATGCACTCCACCGGGGCCTCGCTGTTCTTCATCGTGGTCTACCTGCACATGTTCCGCGGCCTGCTGTACGGCAGCTACCAGAAACCGCGCGAGCTGGTGTGGATCCTGGGCATGCTGATCTACCTGGTGCTGATGGCCGAAGCCTTCATGGGCTACGTGCTGCCGTGGGGCCAGATGTCGTTCTGGGGCGCCAAGGTGATCATCTCGCTGTTCGGCGCGATACCCGTGATCGGCAACGGCCTGACCGAATGGATCATGGGCGACTACCTGCCCAGTGACGCCACGCTCAATCGCTTCTTCGCGCTGCACGTCATCGCACTGCCGCTGGTGCTGCTGTTGCTGGTGGTGCTGCACCTGGGCGCGCTGCACGAAGTGGGGTCGAACAATCCGGATGGCGTGGAGATCAAGAAGGGGCCGAAGGGCAACCGCTGGTCGCCGAACGCCCCGGCCGATGGCATTCCGTTCCACCCGTACTACACGCTCAAGGATGGCGTCGGCGCCGGCTTCCTGCTGATCATCGCCGCCTTCATCATCTTCTTCGCGCCCGGTTTCGGCGGCCTGTTCCTGGAGCATGACAACTTCACCGAGGCCAACCGCCTGGTGACGCCGGAGCACATCAAGCCGGTCTGGTATTACACGCCTTACTACGCGATGTTGCGCGTGGTGCCGAACAAGCTGGGCGGCGTGCTGGTGATGTTCTCGGCCATCGCGATCCTGTTCCTGGTGCCATGGCTGGACAAGGCGCGTGTGAAGTCGGTGCGCTACCGCGGCTGGATCTCGAAGGTGATGCTGGGCGTGCTGGCGGTGTGCTTCGTGTGGCTGGGCGTGATTGGTTCCGGCCCGGGCACCGACGTGCACGAGACCTACATCGGGCGGGTGCTGACCTTCCTGTATTTCGCGTTCTTCATCACCATGCCGCTATGGACAAGGTTGGACAAGACCAAGCCGGTACCGGAGAGGGTGACCACGCATGACTGAGCGCTGGATGGTCCGGCTGGCCCTGGCGGCCACCCTGATGCTGGGCAGTTTCCTGGCCTCCGCCGCCGAGGGCGGCACCAAGCTGCTGCAGGCCGGCAACGACCTCGGTGACCGCGCCTCGCTGCAGCGCGGGGCGCAGCTGTACATGAACTACTGCTCCGGCTGCCATGCGCTGAAGTACCTGCGCTATTCGCGGATGGCGCAGGACCTGGGCCTGACCGAAGAAGAGGTGATGAACAACCTCAACTTCACCGGCTCGGCGATCGGCGACCCGATCCCGGTGGCGATGCCCAAGGAGAACGCCGAGAAGTGGTTCGGCAAGATGCCGCCGGACCTCAGCCTGATCGCGCGGGTACGAGGCAGCGACTGGGTCTACACCTATCTCAAGTCGTTCTACCTGGACAGCAGCCGGCCCCTGGGCTGGAACAACGCGTTGTTCGCCAATGCCTCCATGCCCAACCCGTTGTGGGAGATGCAGGGCCTGCAGCATGCCGTGCATGGCAAGCCCGAGGCCCCCGGCATGGACCCGCCGGTGACCGGCCTGCGCATCGAAACGCCCGGTTCGGTGGATGCCGGCCAGTACGACCAGGCCGTGCGGGACATCACCAACTTCCTCGAATACGCCGGCGAACCGTCCGCACTCAAGCGCCAGCAGCTGGGCGTCTGGGTGATCCTTTTCCTGGCCCTGTTGACCTTCCTGCTGTACCTGTTGAAGAAGGAATACTGGAAGGACGTTCACTGATTCTGCCGCCGGCCATCGCACGGGCCTATTGGCTTTTGTGATGGTCGGTTGCACACTCGGGGAGGAGTCGACCGCTGGCACGGTGCCGGCGGCGCCGATGCGGCAGGCGGTCTCCTGTCGTGGGAGAGCCTTTGATGGCGGCGAGCGTACGCATGCGCAATACACTGACGCTGTTTTCCTCGAACGACGACGTACTGTGCCACCGGGTACGCCTGGTGCTGGCGGCCAAGGGGGTCACCTTCGACTTCGTTCCGGTCGATCCGCAGAACCCGCCTGAAGACCTGATCGACCTCAATCCGTACCACTCGGTTCCGACCCTGGTCGAGCGCGAGCTGGTGCTGTACGCCGCGTCGGTGGTCAGCGAATACCTGGACGAACGCTATCCGCATCCGCCGCTGATGCCGGTCGATCCGCTCTCGCGTGCGCGCATCCGCCTGGCCATGCTGCGCATCGAGCACGACTGGGTACCGCAGGTGCAGGCCATCCAGCTGGGCAACAAGACCCAAGCCGAGGCCGGCCGCAAGCGCCTGAAGGAACTGCTGACCGCCTCGCTGCCGCTGTTCAAGGCCAGCAAGTTCTTCCTCAATCCGGAAATGAGCCTGGCCGACTGCGCGATGGCGCCGATCATCTGGCGGCTGCAGTCGCTGGACGTGCCGCTGCCGAAGGATGGCAAGGCGATCGAGGACTATGGCAACCGCATCTTCCGCCACCCGGGTTTCGTCCGCAGCCTGACCGACCAGGAAAAGAAGCTGCGCGATCTGCCGGTCTGATCCGACCTTGCGTAACCCGTCTGCACGCCGACCGGCGTGCAGGCGATCCGCCCCGGCGGGGCGCCGGGCGCGTACACTTCACGCATGACCGAAGACTTCTTCCACATGACCAGCCACCGCCCGTACCTGCTGCGGGCGCTGGTGGAATGGATCAACGACAACCAGCTGACCCCGCACATCCTGGTCGACGCCGGCGTCCCCGGCGTGCAGGTCCCGCCTTCGGCGGTCAAGGATGGCCGGGTCGTGCTCAACATCGCCGAACGTGCCGTCGTGCGGTTGATGATCGACAACGAAATGGTGAGCTTCTCGGCCCGCTTCTCCGGCACCAGCTACCCGGTGCAGGTGCCGATCAGTGCCGTGCTGGCGGTCTATGCCCGCGAGACCGGGCAGGGCATGGCGCTGCCGGATGACATTCCGGGCAACGAAACCGCACCGACCAGCGATGAGCTGCTGCACGAGGAAGGCACGCCGCCGGACGATACGCCGCCGGCCAGTCCGCCGCCGAAGGGCCGCCCGAACCTGCGCGTGGTCAAGTAACCATTCCGACGCCGCCCCGATGGGCGGCGTTTTTCTTTGCAGGATTTACCGGTGGGTGCCGACCGTTGGTCGGCACTCAAAGCCCTTATACGTCCTCGGCATCCTCCGCATCCGGCCGGATCTGGCTGATCCGCGCGGCACCGGGGCCGGTGAACGAGATCAGCTGGTCGCCGCGCAGCACCATGCGGCCCACGTGGCGATCGATGCCATCGTAGGAATATTCGAACTTGAAGGTGCGCTCGAAACCGAGCCGTCCATCCTCGCCACGCGACAGTCGCAGGCCGGTGGCGTGCACCGCCTGGTCCAGCCACTGCACATCGGCAGCGCGGCAGGCATTGCGGCCCAGCTCGACCGCGCGCTCGGCGGCCGAGCGTGCGGCGTTCCAGAAGAAGTAGATGATTCCGCCGGCAATCAGCAACAGCAGCAGGGTGGGCATGGCGTCAGCCGTCAGAGGTCGATCCCGCAAAGATGGCGGCGAACGCGCGCTGGATCAAGCGCTGCATTCACCGCTGCGGTTGTGGTTCGCCAGACACCGGCTGCGCGGGCACGACGACCGGTTGCGGCGCCGGAGCGGTCTGTGCCGGTGTGGCAGTGGGCGAGGGCATCACTACGGGCGATGTGGCAGTCAGCTGCAGCAGCGCTGCCCAGTCCTGGCGGTTGAAACTGCATTCGTCCTCGCGGCCCGGCGTGCAGCTGGGGTCGATGCCGGTGCTGTTGCGTTCGCGCGCCGGCGGCAGCTTGATCAGTCCGGTGCGCTCCAGCGGCAGCAGCCGCATCGCCACGGTGTTCATCACGTTGCCACCGACCAGGTACAGGGTCTGGTCGCCGCCGAGGTTGGCGGCCACCACCACTTCGCAATGCGATTTCCAGTGGCCAACCGAGCCATTGCCCAGCGCCTGCACAAGTCCGCTGTAACTGAGCGTGCTGCTGCGGTCACGCAGGAAGCACAGCAGATCGCCAGGCGCGGGTTTGGCCGTGGCCGGGTCGACCAGCCGGTACGGCACGCCCGAGGGTCCGCCCTGGTACGCGGCGCGGATGTAGTCGATGTGGCGTGGCGACGTGTTGAAGCCGGGAACGCCGGACTGCACCATCACCCAGGAAATGAACGCGGCCGACCACGGGTTGTCGATCAGGAAGGCGCGGCAGTCGCTGTCGGTGTAGCGCGTGCCCAGCGGTGCCAGACAGCTGCTGGCGCCGGCGATGCTGCCCATTGCGTTGAGCGTGCCGCTGTTGCGCCAGTAGCCGGCCACGCGCTGCCAGGCGATCAGCCCGTTGTCGGCCAAGTGATCGCTTTCGGCTTCGGTGACGCTGAGACTGGCGGCGCGGCCATCACGATCGATGAAGGGCCGGAACCAGAGCCGGTGTTCATTGCAGGCGGTATTGCGGATGGCCACCGCCAACGGGCTCAGGCCGAAGCGGGGCGGCACATCGCAGGCTTCGGCGGCCGCTGCGGACAGCGGTGCCGCAGCCAGCAGCAGACAGGCAGGCAAGAGCATCCGGCGCATGCGCGGCTCCTGTGGGGGATGCCTGCAGCGTCGCAGCGCTGTCGTGAACGCCGGGTGTGAGAACGGGGTCAGATCCCTTTTCCCATTGAGAAGGGATCTGACCCCGGGCCAGGCCTCAGCCCGGCGGCGGGCCGAGCTTCAACGACAGATCGATGGCCTGCACGTGCTTGGTCAGGCCACCGATGGAAATGCAGTCGACGCCATCCTCGGCGATCGAGCGCAGACCGCCCAGGCCGACGCTGCCGGACACTTCCAGCGGAATGCGGCCGGCCGTGATGCGCACTGCCTCGCGGCGCAGGTCGGGGCTGAAGTCGTCCAGCAGGATGCGTTCGCAACCGGCTTCGAGCGCCTGGCGCAGCTGCGCCAGGTCCTCCACTTCGACCACCAGCGGCAGCGCGGGCCACTGCCGGCGTGCGCCCGCCACGGCGGCGGCCAGCGAACCGGCTGCGCGGATGTGGTTTTCCTTCAGCATCACCGTGTCGTACAGGCCGAAACGATGGTTCTCGCCACCGCCGCAGCGCACCGCGTACTTCTGCGCCAGGCGCAGGCCGGGCAGGGTCTTGCGGGTGTCGAGGATGCGCGTGCCGGTACCGGCCACGGCCGCCACGTAGCGTGCGGTGGTCGTGGCGGTGCCGGACAGCGTCTGCAGGAAGTTCAGCGAAGTGCGCTCGGCGCTGACCAGGCTGCGGCTGCGCCCGTGCAGCAGGGCCAGCACGGTGCCTGCGGTGACCGCGTCGCCTTCGGAAACCTGCCAGTCGATGCGCACGTCCGGGTCGAGCGCGCGGTGGGTGGCGTCGAACCAGGGGCGGCCGGCAATCACTCCGTCCTGCTTGCACAGCAGGTAAGCGCTGTCGGCCTGGTCGGGCAGCAGGGCGGCGGTGACATCACCGCTGCCCAGGTCCTCGGCCAGTGCACGCGCGACATCGGCGGCGACAACGGCCGCATCCGGCGTCGGCAGCATGCTCATGCGGCCGGGAAGTCGGCGATCTGGGCGGTCGGGATGGCTTCTTCGGCCAGCAGCACCGGGATGCCGTCGTCGACGCGGAATACCTGCTTGCGGTCGCGGGTGACCAGCGCTTCGCGCAGCGGCTGCGCCAGCGGGTTGCCATCGGCCTTGTTCACCGCGCCGGCGGAAATGGCCTTGTTGAGGGCTTCCAGGCCCTTGCCATCCAGCAGGGACAGGGGCTGGCGGGTGTCCGGCGACACCAGCAGGTCGAGCAGCTTGCGATCCATGGTTCTTCGTCTTGCGTGGAAGACGGCTAGAATACGTCTTTAAGGCAGGTGACGGCCAATGACCCCCAACCCGATCGCGCCGCTTGTCGGCATCGTCATGGGTTCCCGTTCCGACTGGGAAACCATGCAGCACGCCGCCCAGAAGCTTGAAGCCCTGGGTGTTCCGTTCGAAGTGAAGGTGGTGTCCGCGCATCGGACGCCGGATGTGTTGTTCAGTTACGCCGAGCAGGCGGGCCCGCGAGGCCTGCGCGCGATCATCGCCGGTGCCGGCGGGGCCGCCCACCTGCCGGGCATGATCGCCGCCAAGACCGCCGTGCCGGTATTGGGTGTGCCGGTGCAGTCCAAGGCCCTCAACGGCGTGGATTCGCTGCTGTCGATCGTGCAGATGCCGGCCGGCATTCCGGTCGCCACCTTCGCCATCGGCAATGCCGGCGCCTCCAACGCTGCGCTGTTCGCCGCCGCGATGCTGGCCAGTGACCAGCCGGCGATCGGCCAGGCGCTCGACGCGTTCCGCGCACGCCAGACCGAAGACGTGATGGCCCACGACGATCCGCGCCAATGAGCCTGACCGTCGGCATCCTGGGCGGCGGCCAGCTCGCCCGCATGATGGTCCTGGCCGGTGCACCGCTGGGACTGCGCTTCGAGCTGTATGACCCGGCCGCCGACGCCTGCAGCGGCCCGCTGGCGCCGCTCACCGTCGGTGCCTTCGATGACCGCCAGGCGCTGGCGGACTTCGCCGCCAAGGTCGATGTGGTCACCTTCGATTTCGAGAACGTGCCTGCCGACAGTGCACAGTTCCTGGCCGACCGCGTGCCGGTCTATCCGCCGCCGGCCGCACTGGCCGTGGCCCAGGACCGCTTGAGTGAGAAAACCCTGTTCCAGCAGCTGGGCATTCCGCTGCCGGCCTTCGCTGACATCCGCAGCCGTGACGAGCTGGCGGCGAAGGCCGCCGAATTCGGCCTGCCGTGCATCCTCAAGACCCGCCGCCTGGGCTACGACGGCAAGGGGCAGTTCCGCCTGCGCAGCGAAGCCGACATCGATGCTGCGTGGGACGCGCTGGGTGCGCAGGTCGAGCGCACCGGCCTGATCCTGGAAGGCTTCGTGGCCTTCCAGCGCGAGGTCAGCGTGGTCGCCGTGCGCGGCCGCGATGGCAGCTTCGAGGCGTGGCCGGTCACCGGCAACTGGCATGTCGACGGTGTGCTGTCGGCCAGTGTGGCCCCGGCCGTGCTGTCCGACGCCGAGCGGCAGGCAGCGATCGGCTATGCCCGTCGCGTCGCCGAACACCTGCAGTACGTCGGCGTGTTCGCGCTGGAGCTGTTCTGCCGTGATGGTGAGCTGCTGGCCAACGAGATGGCGCCGCGCGTGCACAACTCCGGCCACTGGACCATCGAAGGCAGCGAGACCTCGCAGTTCGAGAACCACCTGCGCGCCGTGCTGGGCCTGCCTCTGGGCAGCACCCGCATGCTCGGCCACGCCTGCATGCTGAACTGGCTGGGCGCGATGCCGGACCCGGCGCCGGTGCTGGCCCAGGCCAGTGGCCACTGGCATGACTATGGCAAGGAGTCGCGCGAAGGGCGCAAGGTCGGCCATGCCACATTGCGCGATGACGATGCCGCAGCACTGGCCGACGCGCTGGACCAGGTGGGCCTGGAACTGGGCCGCCAGGCCCAGGTGGCACCGGCGGTGCATGCGCTGCGCAACCGCTGAACATGGGTGCGCCGGCGTGCTGCCGGCACCCCCTGTATGGCTGCAACGGTGTGGCGCACCGGTGCAGCCATCGGCGCAACATTCCCGGTGGTAGCGTGGAGCTCCTTTCACAGGAGTCACGACCATGCTCGACTGGAATGCCTACCGCAGGGAACTGAAGGGCCGCATCGGCGAGATCGGCAAGCTCTCGCCCGACACGGTCAAGGGCTACGCCACCCTGTCCAATGCCGGTGCCCAGACCAACCACCTTGATGCCAAGACCCGTGAGCTGATCGCGCTGGCGGTGGCGGTGACCACCCGCTGTGACGGCTGCATCACCGTGCACGTGGACGCGGCGCTGAAGCATGGCGCCAGCCGCGAGGAAATCGCAGAGGCGCTGGGCGTGGCGGTGTCGCTCAACGCCGGCGCCGCGCTGGTGTATTCGGCACGGGTGATGGACGCCGTGGCCGCACACGAGAACGCGTGATGCCACGCTCTGCTTCCCGGTAGGGCCGGCCGCTGGCCGGCAGATTCGGCACCTCATGAGCGCCTATGGGAATGCCGGCCAACGGCCGGCACTACCCATGGTCGAGTCGCCGCTTCAGCGCAGCTGGCTCTCGGCGAATTCCCAGTTGACCATCTGCCAGAACGCGTCCAGGTAGCGTGCGCGATCATTCTGGTAGTCGGTGTAGTAAGCGTGCTCCCATACGTCGCAGCACAGCAGCGGGGTGCTGTCACCGGTCAGGGGCGTGCCCGCGTTGCGGGTGGCCTGGATGCCCAGCTGGCCACCCGGGTGCTGCACCAGCCACACCCAGCCCGAGCCGAACAGGCCCAGCGCGGTGCGGTTGAACTCCTCGCGCAGGCGCTGCGCGTCACCGAACTGGCGCTTCACCAGCTCGCCCAGCCGGCCCTGCGGTTCGCCGCCGCCGCGCGGGCGCAGGCACTGCCAGTAGAAACCGTGGTTCCAGGCCTGGGCGGCTGCATCGAACAGCGAGCCCTGGGCATGGCGCACGATCTCTTCCAGTGACGCTTCTTCCCACTCGGTGCCGAGGGTGCCGGCGTTGACCGCGTCGACATAGGCGCGGTGGTGGCGGCCGTGATGCAGTTCCACGGTCTGCGCGGACAGGTGGGGCTGCAGGGAGCCGGAGAGGTAGGGCAGGGCGGGCAATTCGACGGGCATGGACAGGTTCGTGGCCAGGGGACGGCGGCAGCCTGTTCCATCCGCTTACAATGGCGGCTACCGTGGGCAGTCTAGCCGACCATCACGGTCGGTTTGTCCGGCGAAGCAAGGAGTGTGGTTGTGGCGGTAATGCAGCAAATCCAGGCCGAGGTCGATCGTTACCCGCTCGTGCTGTTCATGAAGGGCACCCCGCAGTACCCGATGTGCGGCTTTTCCAGCCGCGCCGTGCAGGCGTTGATGGCTGCCGGCGCCGTCACCCTGCGCACCGTCAACGTGCTCGAAGAGCCGGAGATCCGCGCCAACCTGCCGCGCTTCTCCAACCTGCCGACCTTCCCGCAGCTGTTCATCAACGGCGAGTTGATCGGCGGCTGCGACATCGTCATGGAACTGTTTGAATCCGGCGAGCTCAAGCGCATCGTCGAAGAGGCGACCCAGGGATGAGTGCCTGGCCGTCGACGTCACCGACTGACGGGGCGCTCGATGGCCGCCCGTTGCAGGACCGCGTGGTGCTGGTTGCCGGTGCCGGCGGCGGGCTGGGCAGTGCCGCGGCGGTTGCCGCTGCAGCGGCCGGGGCTACCGTGGTCCTGCTGGGGCGCAAGCCGCGCCGGCTGGATCGGGTCTATGCCCAGGTCCAGGCGGTCGGCCCGGAACCCTTGCTGTACCCGCTGGACCTGGAAGGCGCCGGCCCCGATGACTATGCCGAACTGGCCCAGGCCCTGCAGCGCGAGCTGGGGCGGCTGGATGGCCTGCTGGCCTGCGCCGCGCATTTCCCCGGCCTGACCCCGTTCGAGCTGGCCGACCCGGCCAGTTTCGCCCGCGCGGTCCATGTCACCCTGACCGCCCCGGCCTGGCTGGCCCAGGCTTGCCTGCCGCTGCTGCGGCAGCGCGAGGATGCCGCCCTGGTATTCGCAGTGGATGCGCCCGAGCGGGTAGGGCAGGCCTATTGGGGTGGTTATGGCGTGGCCCAGCATGGCCTGCGCGGCCTGATCGGCAGCCTGCACGATGAGTTGGGCCGCAGCCCGGTGCGGGTCAGCGGTCTGTACCCGGGGCCGCTGCGCACGGCGCTGCGGGCCCGCGCCTATTCCGTCGATCAGGACCCGGCTGCCCGTGCTCCGGAAGCCGCGGCGGCCGCGGCGGTGACCCTGCTTTCCCCGGCCGGCAGCGCCTGGCGGGGCCGCATCCTCGATGCCAGCGGAGCCTCTGGCGACGCGTGAAGACGACCGTAAGGCGGAATGAAGATCCCGTCACGATTGCGTTGCGATCCGGTGCCGTTTGTCGCACAACCGTCACATTGATGGCGTAGCGTGTTAATCTAGTGTTAACCGTTATGGCTGCCTTCAGCCAAGCGGTAGGGAACCCCAGATAACTCTCCGACCAGCCACCCGCAGGGCTGATTGGATGCGCTTTTTTTCCGCCATCGCCAACTCGCATCGAGGCTACCGAAAAATGACCCACCCACTCCGGATGTCCAAGCTTACCCTTGGTCTCGTGGCTGCACTTGCTGCCGCTCCCGCCTTCGCCCAGACCACCACTGCCGGTGTCGGCGGCCAGGTCGTGACCAGCGGCGGCCAGCCCGTCGCCGGTGCTGAAGTCACCATCACCCACACCGAGTCGGGCACCGTGTCGCGCGCCACGACCGACGCGGCGGGTCGCTACAACGCGCGCGGCCTGCGCGTGGGTGGTCCGTACACCATCACCATCACCAAGCCGGGTGAAGGCACCAAGACCGAAGATGGCGTCTACCTGGGCGTGAACCAGACCGGCACCATCAATGCCATCCTGACCGGCGACATGGCCAAGGCCACCAACCTGGACACCGTGCAGGTCACCGCCGTCGGCGGCGGCTCGGAAGTGTTCAGCGCCACCAAGATGGGCTCGGGCACCAACATCAGCCAGGAGCAGATCGAGATTGCGCCGTCCATCGGCGGCAACATCCAGGATCTGATGCGCCTGGACCCGCGCGTGACCTTCATCGACCGCGCATCGGGCTCGATCTCGGCCGGTGGCCAGAACCCGCGCTACAACTCGATCAACATCGACGGCGTCTCGGCCAGCGACACCTTCGGCCTGGAAGGCAACAACATGCCGACCCGCCGCCAGCCGGTCGCCATGGAAGCCATCGAAGCGCTGGACATCAACCTGTCCAACTACGACGTCAGCATCGCTGGCGCTGCGGGTGCCACCGTCAATGCGGTGACCAAGTCCGGTACCAATGAATTCCACGGTTCGGTCTACGGCACCTACCGTGACGGTGACTGGTTCGGCAAGAACCCGGAAGGCAAGAAGTTCAACGGTTTCAACGACGAAAAGACCTACGGCATGACCCTGGGCGGCCCGATCGTCAAGGACAAGCTGTTCTTCTTCGCCAACTACGAGAAGTTCAAGCAGTCCGCGCCGGGCGCCGACCTGTCCAGCACTGCGCTGGGCAAGGCCAATGCTGACTACAGCATGGCTGACGTGACCCGTGCCCAGGAAATCGCCAAGGGCTATGGCTTCGATGCCGGCGGTATCGAAAGCAACGGCAACACCGATCTGGAAGAGTACGCACTGAAGCTCGACTGGAACATCAACGAGAACCACCGCGCCAACATCCGTTACAGCAAGCTCGAGCAGAGCAAGCTGCGCATCAACGGCATGGGTTCGACCTCGCAGGCGTCGCTGAGCTCGTACTGGTACCAGCACGTCAAGACCAACGAGAGCTACGTCGCCCAGGTCTTCAGCGACTGGTCCGACACCTTCTCGACCGAGCTGAAGGCTTCGTACCGCGAGTACTCGGCCGTCCGCCAGGTGCCGACCAATGCCCCGAGCATCCGCATCTACTTCCCGCGCGGCGGCGATGTGACCACGCCGGAAGGCGACTCGCTGTTCCTGGGTACCGAGACCAACTCGCAGAACAACGTGCTGGAAACCAAGGCGTGGAACTACTACGCCGCCGGTACGCTGACCCTGGGTAACCACGACCTGAAGTTCGGTGGTTCGTACGACACCAACGATGTCTACAACTACTACGGCGCTGGCTCGTGGGGTGCTTACACCTTCTATGGCCTGGACAATTTCGCCAAGGGTCAGTGGCAGACCTACCAGCTGAACAAGGAAAAGAGCGCGAACTCGATCGCGGCTGACTACAAGTACAGCAATCTTGCCCTGTTCGTGCAGGACACCTGGTACGTCAACAGCAACCTGACCCTGACCATGGGCCTGCGCGGCGACCGTCCGAAGGTGAGCCCGGCGCCGGCGTACAACCAGAAGGCGCAGACTGTCTTCGGTTATGACAACAGTGCGGTGTTCCCGAGCAAGTTCCTGATCCAGCCGCGCTTCGGCTTCAACTACACCTTCGACACCGAGCGCCCGACCCAGCTGCGCGGCGGCATCGGCCTGTTCCAGGGTGATGCGCCGCAGGTGTGGATCAGCAACAGCTACTCCACCACCGGCTTCAACTACGACTCGTACAACATCAGCCGCTACAACGGTCAGAAGTTCAATCCGGACAAGGACAAACAGCCGGTCCCGACCACCCCGGGCAGTGCGCTGCAGAACGTCAACTTCGTCGGTCGCGACTTCAAGCTGCCGTCGCTGTACAAGGCCAACCTGGCCTTCGATCACGAGCTGCCGTGGTACGGCATGGTCGCCTCGGCCGAGCTGCTGGTGACCAAGGTCAAGGATGGCCTGTACTACCAGCACCTGAACCTGGGCAAGGGCCGTCAGGTCGGTGCCGATGGTCGCGTGAACTACTACGTGCCTTCGGCTGACGGCAGGGCGTGGGGCACCAACGATGCGCGCAATGGTTATGCCGCACAGGGCTTCAACAACGTCTACCTGATCGACAACACCGACCAGGGTCGTACCTCGCAGTTCACCGTCTCGCTGAGCAAGCCGTGGAGCGCCAGCAGCGACTGGTCCTGGAACCTGGGCTACACCTACACCGATGCCAAGGAAGTGGGCAGCCTGACCAGCTCCACCGCCAGCTCGGGCTGGGGCTACCAGTACGCCTTCAATGCCAACGAGGAAATGCTGAACACCTCGCGCTACCAGATCCGCGACCGCCTGTCGGGCTCGCTGAACTGGAAGCACAAGTTCTTCGGCGACTACGAGACCAAGGTGGGTCTGGTGTACGAAGGCCGCAGCGGCCGTCCGTACAGCTACATCTATGTGAACGACGCCAACGGCGACGGCCGTTCGGGCAACGACCTGTTCTACGTGCCGCGTCGCGGCGAGGTCCTGTTCGGCACCCTGTCCAACGCCGGCAAGTTCACCGCCGATGCGGCGATGGAGAAGTCGTTCTTCGACTGGCTGGCGGCCAACCCGCAGCTGGCCAAGTACGAAGGCCAGGTGGCTCCGGCCAACCAGTTCCGTACCGGCTGGATCAACACCTTCGACATCCGCATCAGCCAGCAGCTGCCGGGCTTCATGAAGGGCCACAAGTCGGAGATCTGGCTGGACATCCAGAACGTCGGCAACATGCTCAACAAGAAGTGGGGCAACATCTACGACTACGGCTTCTACGCCAACGCTCGTGTTGCCAGCCTGCAGGGCCTGTACAACGGCAAGTACGTCTACAACTACCGTGGCGCGGACCTGCCGAGCGTCGCCAACTCGGATGCTGACGGCTTCGACGTCGGTGTGTCGCAGTGGTCGATGCAGCTGGGCTTCCGCTACCAGTTCTGATGCACTGACGTAGCTGTGCTGTAAACGGAAACGGCCGGGGAAACCCGGCCGTTTCCCGTTCAGGCGAAAGTCCTTGCAGGGTGCAAGGCAAGGGCGTAGCATCCAGAAATGTGCGCGGCGCCAACGCCGCCGATGCGGTCCCGGAAAGGCGAACGCGGGAAGCACATATCCAACGGTCGGGCTTCCCGGCCGTTTTGCTTTTTAAGGGGGCGGCAGTACAGTCGGAAACCTTGAAGGAAGCGAAAAATTGGACATGACCACGAACGAAAAATCGGCCCGTGCACTGCCGGTGCAGGATGCGCGGATCTACCCGCGCGGTGGGCTGGATGTGCTCTCGCGGGCCGAGGTGGCACGCCTGCGCGATGCCTCCGCGGGCGGCATGCATGAGCTGCTGCGTCGCTGCGCGCTGGCCGTGCTGACCAGCGGCAGCGCCTCGGACGATCCGCGCGCCGCGCGCGATCTCTACCCTGATTTCGACATCCAGGTGGCGCAGCAGGATCGCGGCGTGCGCATCGACCTGGTCAACGCACCGGCGATGGCCTTTGTCGACGGCGAGATCATCCGCGGCGTCGCCGAGCTGCTGTTCGCCGTCGTGCGCGATCTGGCCTACATGGCCATCGAGATGGGCCCGGCCTACGCCGCCGAGCTGGAGTCGTCCGAGGGCATCACCAATGCGGTGTTCGGCCTGCTGCGCAACGCCCGCATCCTCAACCCGGGTGATCCGAACCTGGTGGTGTGCTGGGGCGGCCACTCGATCTCGCGCGATGAGTACCTGTATACCAAGCAGGTCGGCTACGAGCTGGGCCTGCGCGGCCTGGACATCTGCACCGGCTGCGGCCCGGGCGCAATGAAGGGCCCGATGAAGGGCGCCACCATCGCCCACGCCAAGCAGCGCCGTACCGTGACACGCTACATCGGCCTGACCGAGCCGGGCATCATCGCCGCCGAGTCGCCGAACCCGATCGTCAACCACCTGGTGATCATGCCGGACATCGAGAAGCGCCTTGAGGCCTTCGTCCGCATCGGCCACGGCATCATCGTGTTCGCCGGTGGCGTCGGTACCGCCGAAGAGATCCTGTACCTGCTCGGCATCCTGCTGCGCGAGGAGAACAAGGACCTGCCGTTCCCGCTGATCCTGACCGGCCCGACCGTGGCCGCGCCGTACTTCGAGCAGATCGACCGCTTCATCCGCCTGACCCTGGGCGATGAGGCTGCCGAGCGCTACGAGATCATCATCGGTGACCCGGTGGCGGTGGCCAAGAAGATGGCCAACGGCATCAAGCGCGTGCGCGAGCACCGCCTGGCGCAGAAGGATTCGTTCTTCTTCAACTGGTCGATCGAGATCCCGTGGGAGTACCAGCAACCGTTCGTGCCGACCCACGAGGCGATGGCGGCGCTGGACCTGCATCACGGGCGCGCCCCGCACGCGCTGGCGGCCGACCTGCGCCGGGCGTTCTCGGGCATCGTGGCCGGTAACGTGAAGGAAGACGGCATGCGCCGCATCGAGCAGTTCGGGCCGTTCCAGATCCACGGTGACCCGGACATGATGCAGGCGCTGGATGCGCTGTTGCGCGCCTTTGTCGAGCAGCGCCGGATGAAGATCTCCGGCGAATACCAGCCCTGCTACCAGGTGCTGGCCTGAATCCGGGCCGGCGCGATGGGGATCGCGCCGGCACTGGCAGGGGAGGGCGGGTCGTCAAGCCTTTGACGCCCGTCGCCCCGGATTGACCGTTCATCCTGCCGCCGCTTGCCGGTGGCGGGGCGATGGCCCATCGTGGCCACCAACACGCTGGGGAGCGTCCAATGTCTTTGCGCCGGCAAAACGGTTTCACGCTGGTTGAACTGATGGTCACGCTGGCCGTCTTCGTGATCCTGGCGTCGATCGCCTATCCGAGCTTCCGCGGGATGATCCGCTCGAACCGGCTGGCGACCGCCAACAATGAACTGATCGCGCTGGCCAACCTGGCCCGCAGTGAAGGCATCCGCAACAGCAACGGTGGCGGTGTCTGTGGCAGCGCCGATGGCAAGGCCTGTGATGGCGACTGGTCCAAGGGCGTACTGGCCTGGTCGGACCTCGATGGCGACGGCCAGATGGGCAGTAATGATGTCGCGCTGCGCTTTTCGCAGGGCAACCCGCAGCTCAGCGTGGTGGGTCCGCCGGGTGCGGTCATCGCCTTCGACGGGCGCGGCCGACGCCGGGCGGTTGCTGACCAGACGCTGGTGCTGTCGCCGGATGCGTGCAAGGCCGGTGAATCGAAAAGCACACTGACGATCAACCAATCCGGCCAGGTCCGGGTGACCAAGGGAACCTGCTCATGAGCCGCCGCAACTTGGCCCGCCCACGGTCTTCACAGGGCGGCTTCAGCCTGATCGAAGTGATGGTGGCGGTGCTGATCCTGGCATTCGGGCTGCTGGGCTTTGCCCTGCTGCAGACCACCAACGTCCGCTTCGTGCAGAGCGCGAATTACCGTACCCAGGCCACCAACCTGGCCAACGATCTGATCGAGCTGATGCGCGCCCAGCGTACCGACACGCTGGCCGGTGGCGCCTATTCCTCGGCCTCGTTCTCGGCCGGCTCGGTGAAGCCCAGCGGCGCCTGTTCCTGGCCGACCGGCGCCGCCGTGACGCCAAAGACGAACGTGGCGCGCTGGCAGTGCGAGGTCGCACGCACGCTGGGCGAGAAGGCCAGCGCGCAGGTGACCTTCGTGCAGAGCACCGGCCAGGTCACCGTGGCCATCAGCTGGGGTGACCAGCGCTGGGATCCGAAGGATCCCGACAGCCTTACCACCTTCGGCCTGACGACCTTCCTGTGAACGCGCCCATGAGTCCAATTTCGCGAGCCCGAGGCCTGTCGCTGATCGAACTGATGATCGCCATGGTCATCGGTCTGGTCCTGATGCTTGGCGTCACCCAGATCTTCATCGCCTCGCGTGCGGCGTCACGCCTGTCCGAAGGCGCGGCCCGCACCCAGGAGAACGCGCGCTTCGCGCTGGATTTCCTGCAGCGTGACCTGCGCATGGCCGGCCATTTCGGTTGCGTCAACGACCAGGCCCACGTGGTCAAGAACACCGGCGATGTCGGCTACCACCTGGGCATCAGCTCGGGCAGTGGCGACCCGCAGGATTTCTCGGTTCCCGTGCAGGGATACGAGGCTGCAGGTACGGCGCCGGGCGCCACGCTGACGCTGGGCCGTGCGTGGAGCGCGGCGCAGTCGGTTCCGAAGAGCATCGCCAACCTCAAGCCGGCACCGTTGCCGGGCAGCGACATCCTGGTACTGCGCCTGATGAGTCCGGAAGGGGCCGTCGTCACCGGCATATCCGTGGCCGCGGGCGCGACCACACTGACCGTCTCCAGTGATGGCATGGCCCGACTGAAGGCCAATGCCGCAGGCACGCCGACGGTCTTCGGCGTGGCCGACTGCACCCGTGCGGACGTATTCCCCGCCACCATCACCGGTTCGACGGTGAAGGTCGACAAGGTCGACCTGAGCAACTATTCGGTCAACAACGCGATGACCATGCTGTATCGCGCCGATGGCATGGCGTACTACATCGCGACCAATCCCAATGGCGAGCCGGCGCTTTACCGGGCACGCGCCAATGGCGCCGGCGGCTACGCCGATGGCGAGGAGCTGGTGGAAGGCATCGAGAACATGCAGTTCCTGTATGGCCTGGATGCCACCACGAACATTGCCCTGCCCACGCCGCCGACCGGTCGCATCGTGGACCAGCGCGTGGCCAGTGCGGTGAGTACCGGCACCGATGCCGCCGCCGCGGGGCAGTGGCGCCGCGTCGGCATGGTGCAGGTGGGCCTGCTGGCGCGCAGTCCGCAGCGTGCGGCGGCCGAAGCGCCGGGCAGCGCGGCCACCTATCCGGCCATCCTGGGGGTGGGTTTTGCCCCGGCCGATCCTTACGACCAGCGCCATCGTGGCGCCTATGAAGCGTCCGTTGCGCTGCGCAACCGCTTGTTCGGGAACTGACGACCATGCGCACTCATCCTTCCTCCAGGCGCCGTCCCTTCGTTGCCCAGGCACGGCAGCAGGGCGCCGTGCTCTACGTCGCGCTGATCATGCTGGTGCTGCTGGCCCTGCTGGGCGTGATCGGCATGCAGGTGGCCGGCATGCAGGAGCGCATGGCGGCCGGCTACCGGGCGACCAACATGGCGTTCCAGAACGCCGAAGGTGCGGCGCGCAGCGCCGAGAACGCGGTGGAGAACATCGCCAACCGGAAGGATGCCGGTACCAATCCGGCCGTAACGTCCGCCGACATCAGCCAGCAGTGCGATGACGGCTTCGATCCTTCGGGGTGGGTCGCGAAAACCAAGCTGGGCAGCAAGCCGGCGATCTATGTCCGTGAAATCCAGGGCTGCATCCAGGGGGAGGGTGCGCTGGACATGGGCAAGTCGGTGGAGAAGCCAACGCCGGTCTACCAGATCACGACGTATGCCGGTGATACCACCAGTGATGCGACGTCGCGTGCGGCGATCGATACCGTATTCAAGCTGTGAGGGTGGGGAGCCCATGAACACTCGCAACCGCAGGATCCTGGCAGGCGTTGGCCTTGCCGTCTTGGCCGCTGGCGGCTATCTGGCGCATACCCTGTTTGCCGCACAGGCGCAGGGCGTGCTGGCGCAGGAGCCGATGAACGTGCAGACGCGCGCGACACCGGCGTTCATCATGGCGGTGGACGATTCGGGTTCGATGAACTTCGAGCGCATGTTCCCCGGTGGTGACGGCCGCATGCGCTGGAATTCCAGCAACGGCAGCTTCTTCAACAACGATGGAAGCTTCTTCAGCGTGGGTACGGCGTGCGCCAACAACTCGGTGGACTGCTATCTCTACCTGTACCCGCACGCGGATTTCAACAAGGAGTATTCGCCGGGTCGCGCCATTCCGCCGCTGGACATCTACGGCTTCGCCCGTTCGCATGTCTACAACGCCAGCTACTTCAACCCGGACGTGACCTACCGCCCGTGGACCAATGCCGATGGCACGCTCTGGGCTGACGCGGTGCTCACCCAGACCCGCGCCGATCCGCGTTCGGGCCAGCGCGGTTACAACGCCGTGTACAACATGACGACCGACCGTTCCACGACGGCGGAGCAGTTCCAGTTCGTCAGCGGCATGCGGATTCCCGACCTGTCCGGCACCGGTAACTCCTATTACACCGGCCGTGGCTGGAGTACGGCGGCGATCAGCAACACCGGCAACACCACCTATGCGGTGACCTATTTCCCGGCCACGTTCTACCTGCCAGCGGCGGCGCCGGCACCGGCGGGCTACAAGACCGACAATGCCAGCCGGCCGCTGATCGCAGGGGCATGTGGCCCCGGCTGCGACATGCGCCGCTACCAGATCAAGTCGGGCAACTATTCAAGTTCCGCGGCCTACAACGCCGCGATCCAGAACTTTGCCAACTGGTTCCAGTACCACCGCAACCGTGTGCTGGCGATCGTCGGTTCGTCGACGGCCGCGCTGGTCAGCGTGGACACGATGCGCGTGGGCTACTTCACCATCAACAAGCTCAGCAACGCGACCATGTACGACATGGTCACCAACCGTGCTGATCTGTACTCGCAGATCTACGGGTTGACCGCCAGTGGCGGCACGCCCAATCGTCGCGCCGTGGAGTACCTGGTGGACCAGTTCCGCCGTACCGATAGCGGCGCGCCGGTCCAGCTGGCCTGCCAGCGCAACGGCGGCATGCTGTTCACCGACGGCTACACCAACTCCGGCAACACGGCGAACAGCGGTTTCGGTGATGCCGATTCGGTGAACTCGACCCATCTGCCGTCCATTCCGTTCGCCGATGGCTACAGCAATACCATCGCCGACATCGCGGCGGCGGCCTATGCCGGTTCCCGCACGCCCCTGCGTACCGGGACCAGCTTCCCGGCCGGGCAGGTGCCGGTCAGTGACAAGTGCAATTCGCTGGACAAGAGCAGCCCGGACTGGAAGCGCCTGGACTGCCAGACCGACCTGCACATGAATTTCTACGGCGTGACCCTGGGCGCGCAGGGCAAGATCTATGGCGTCAACCAGGCAGCGACCGACGATCCCTACAAGAACCCGCCGAACTGGGCCGGCAACGGCAACCCGATCAATGTCGATGACGGTACCGTCATCGATGAACTGTGGCACGCGGCCGTGAACAGCCGTGGCGAATTCATCAACGCACAGACCCCGGCAGATGTCACTGAGGCCATGCGCCGGGTGCTGTCTTCGATCACCGGTGGTGCATCGCCGTCGGGAACGATCGGCATCAGTGGTGCGCGCATCGGCACCGGCTCGCTGGCGGTGACCCCGCGCTATGACATCACCAACAGTGGCACCGACTGGTCGAGCAAGCTGACCGCATCCAGCGTCAAGGTCAACGCCGACCAGGTGGCGGAACTCACCGAGGTGTGGGAAGCCTCCAGCCGCCTGACATCGTCCGGTCGCCGGATCGTGGCCAACAAGCTGGGTTCGCCGGTGGACTTCAACAGCGCCCGCATCAGCCTGCAGGATCTGTGCAGCAAGCCCAGCGGCAAGTACGCGACGATGCTGGTCTGTTCCAGCGACAAGCTGACGACGATCAAGGCCGACCTGGCCAGCGCCATCAACTATCTCAGTGCCGACAGCTCGACCGAAGTCCGCAACGGCGGCAAGTACCGCGACCGGACCACGCCGCTGGGTGACATCGTCAATTCGGCGCCGGTGGTGAGCTCGCCGCTGGACGACTACGGTTACCGCCAGCTCGGTGGCACCTACGCCAAGAGCTATACGGACTACCTGGCCACCAAGGCCAAGTCGCAGCGGTACATGGTGTATGTCGGTGCCAACGACGGCATGCTGCATGCCTTCGATGGCGGCATGAAGGCTGATGCCAAGCAGGATGGCACGGGTGGCAAGGAGAGCTTTGCCTACATCCCGGCTACCGCGCTGGGCCATATGGCCAACCTGCTGTTCCCCTATAAGTCCGACACCGCCGATCAGACGTTCCGTCATCGCTATTACGTCGATGGCCCGGTTGCCGTGTCCGATACCTTCAATGGCAGCAGCTGGCAGACCAGCCTGGTGGGTACCACCGGTGCCGGTGGCCGTTCGGTGTTCGCACTGGACGTCACCACGCCGGACAGCTTCGGCACCGGCAACGTGTTGTGGGAAATCAGCGACATCAACTCGTCGCTGAGGGACGAGGTACGCAACAACATCGGCTTCGTGCTGGGCAAGCCGGTCATCGTGCCGGTGAAGAGTGGTACCGGCGTGGCCTGGAAGGCGATCTTCGGCAATGGCTACGGCAGCGCCAACGGCAAGGCGGTGCTGTTCGTGGTCGATATGGCCACCGGCGACATCCGGATGATCGAAGCGGTCGAGGGCACCTCAGGCGCCGGCATCTCCGGGGACAATGGATTGGGCAATGTGGTCGTGGTCGATCGCTGGACCGGCGCGAGCCAGGATGCGCGCGGCCGTGATGGACTGGCCGACACCGTCTATGCAGCCGATCAGCGTGGCGCGGTGTGGAAGTTCGACCTGACCAGCAGTGCGAATACCACGCTGACCGTGCCGATGTTCACCAGCCAGGCGGCCCAGGACTCCTCCAACAAGACCTACCGCCAGCCGATCACCGGTGGCATGACCGCCGCGACCGGGCCCTCCGGTGGCGTGATGCTGTATTTCGGCACCGGCAGCTTCTCGTTCACCAGCGACAAGGATGACAAGGCGCAGCAGGCGCTGTATGCCGTGAACGATCTGTCGGGCAAGACGGTGACCTCGACGGTGACCGCTGCCAACCTGGTTCCGTACACGGCAGCAGCCGCCGCTGCAGGGGCCGATGAGCGCAAGATCACGGCGGGTGCGGCTCCAGCCAATGCGCGCGGCTGGATGATCCAGCTGCCTGCCGGCAATGGCGAGCGCGCGGTTGGCAATCCGACCCTGGTCAGTGGCATCGTCTTCATGCCGACCTATGTGCCCAACATGGAAACGGTCGGCTGTTCGACCAGTGGCTCGAACTGGTTGTTCGGACTGTCGTCGATCAGCGGCCTGCCGATGCTGGAGAACGTCCGCTACGGCTCGCCGGCCGGTAGCCAGCCCGGATCAGGGACCGCGGCGATCGCGTTGAAGACCGGGGGAACCGCGCCGGTGCGTGACGTCTCGTTGTCCGTGCTGCCACGTCCGACGGAAAACAAGGGGCCGCCCGGAGGCAGCACCTGCTGGATGGCCGTCGGTGCGGCGGGCAGCCAGTCGCTGTATCTGCCTTACCCGTGCGGTCGCCAGTCCTGGCGCCAGCTCCAGTAACCCCAGTGCGAGGATCCACGCTCATGTTGCACACTCCCATGCCTCGCCGCGCGGCTGGCTTCACGCTGATCGAGTTGATGATCGTGGTGATCGTCATCGGCATCCTGGCGGCGATCGCCATTCCGTCCTATCAGGAGTACGTGCGCCGATCGCATCGTGCGGTGGTGAAGGCGGACCTGGCCGAGTACGCGCAGCGTGCCGAGCGCTACCACACCAGCAACAACTCCTACACCGGCTACGCGCTGCCGACCAAGGTGTCGCCGCGTGATGGCGGTACCGTGCGCTACAACCTGGACTACAAGGGGGATGGCACCAGCTTCACCATCACCGCCACCCCGCAGGGCACGCAGGCCAAGGACAGCTGCGGCACGATGAGCGTGGACCAGGCCAACCGCAAGACGGCTGACGGCGGCGTTGCCAGCTGCTGGTGAAACAGGTGTTGATCTTCCTGTAATCGACCAGTACAATGCGCCTCCCCGCCCGAATAGCTCAGCCGGTTAGAGCACTTGACTGTTAATCAGGGGGTCGTTGGTTCGAGTCCAACTTCGGGCGCCAGATACTGCAAAAGCCGCGAGAAATCGCGGCTTTTGCTTTTCTGCGAGAGCATTCAGCAGGGTGTATCGCGGTCCACGCGCTCACTGCGGGCGCGGCCGCCATTGTTGACGATCAGCGCACCGTGCAGCCGGTTGCCTGCGCAGATGCGCAGGGTCAGGTTGGCCCCCGGGCTGCGTCCATCTGCCTGGAAGAACAGCTGCGGGCGCCCACTGCTGGCCTGGGCATGGATCGAGACGTCCGAGCGCCCAGTGTGATGGCTCAGGATCACCTCCGACGACGCCGGCTCCCCGCGCCGGTCGCCACTGCGGTAGATGATCCAGCCTGCGCTCCAGTCGTCGCTGCAGCGCAGGCCGTCGACACTGGCGCAGAGGCCGATCAGCTCACGCCTGCGCACTGCCTCGCTGCGCGCGCTGGACAGGCTCGCGTGCAGGGTCAGCTGCAGTGCATCGGCGCGTTGCCGCAGCAGCAGGGGCTGCAGCGCCGGCCAGGACGCGGCCAGCAGCACCGCCAGCACGGCGATGACCACCAGCAGTTCAGTCAGGTGCACGCCCCGCGCTGAGCGGGGGCCGAGGGGGCAGGGGGCATGGGTCGAGTACATGTATCCAGCCTCCGCGCCGGGCTGTGCGGCCGCCATCGGGAATCCCCGTGGCGGACTGCCCGGCGAACCCTCAGCCAGCCGTCACCCCTCGCCCCGTATACTCATCATTCCCGGGAACTGGCAACACCATGAGCGACAGTTTTGAACTTGTCTCGCCGTATTCGCCGGCGGGCGACCAGCCCGATGCCATCGCGAAGCTGACCAGCAACTTCGAGGCCGGCATCGCCAAGCAGACCCTGCTCGGCGTGACCGGCTCGGGCAAGACCTACACCATCGCCAACGTCATCCAGAACGTGCAGAAGCCGACGCTGATCATGGCGCCGAACAAGACGCTGGCGGCGCAGCTGTATGGCGAGTTCAAGGCGTTCTTCCCGCACAACGCGGTGGAGTATTTCGTCAGCTACTACGACTATTACCAGCCGGAAGCCTACGTGCCGTCGTCGGACACCTTCATCGAGAAGGACAGTTCGATCAACGAGCACATCGAGCAGATGCGCCTGGCCGCAACCAAGACCCTGCTGTCGCGCCCGGATGCGATCGTGGTGGCGACGGTGTCGGCGATCTATGGCCTGGGTGCACCGGAAGACTACCTGTCGCTGCGCCTGATCCTGTCCAGGGGCGAGCGCATCGACCAGCGCGACCTGATCAACCACTTGACCCAGCTGCAGTACACACGCAACGAGTACGAACTGCAGCGCGGTACCTTCCGCGTGCGCGGCGAAGTGATCGACGTGTTCCCGGCCGAATCGGACAGCGAAGCGCTGCGCCTTGAGCTGTTCGATGGCGAGGTCGAGAAGATCACCCTGTTCGATCCGTTGACCGGCGAGACGCTGCGCAACATGCAGCGCTTCACGGTCTACCCGAAGACGCACTATGCGACCACGCGTGAGCGCGTGCTGGCGGCGATCGAGACGATCAAGGTGGAGCTGAAGGAACGGCTGGAGCAGCTGTACGCGCAGAACAAGCTGGTGGAGGCGCAGCGCCTGGCGCAGCGCACCCAGTTCGACCTGGAGATGATGGCCGAGGTCGGCTACTGCAACGGCATCGAGAACTACTCCCGGCACCTGACCGGCAAGGCCGCCGGCGAGCCGCCACCGACCCTGTTCGACTACCTGCCGGCGGATGCGCTGCTGGTCATCGACGAATCGCATGTGACCATTCCGCAGATCGGCGCCATGTTCAAGGGTGACCGCTCACGCAAGGAGACCCTGGTCGAGTTCGGCTTCCGGCTGCCGTCGGCGCTGGACAATCGTCCGCTGCGTTTCGAGGAATGGGAGGAGCGCTGCCCGCGCGCGATCTACGTGTCTGCCACGCCGGGGCCTTACGAATACCGCGAGGCCGGTGACGAGATCACCGAGCTGGTGGTGCGCCCGACCGGCCTGATCGACCCGGTGGTGGAGATCCGCCCGGTGGGCACCCAGGTCGACGACCTGATGAGCGAGGCCAACGAGCGCATCAAGGCGGGTGACCGCGTGCTGGTCACCACGCTGACCAAGCGCATGGCCGAGAACCTCACCGAATACCTGACCGAGCATGGCATCCGCGTGCGCTACCTGCACTCGGACGTGGACACGGTCGAGCGCGTGGAGATCATCCGCGACCTGCGCCTGGGCAAGTTCGATGTGCTGGTCGGCATCAACCTGCTGCGCGAGGGCCTGGACATGCCCGAGGTATCGCTGGTGGCGATCCTCGACGCCGACAAGGAGGGCTTCCTGCGTTCCACCGGCTCGCTGATCCAGACCATCGGCCGCGCTGCCCGCAACGTGCGTGGCAAGGCGATCCTGTATGCCGACAGGATCACCCGTTCTATGCAGGCGGCAATCGATGAAACCGACCGTCGCCGCGCCAAGCAGGTCGAGTACAACGAAGAACATGGCATCGTGCCGCGCTCGGTGGCGCGCCCGATCGTCGATGTCCTCGAAGGCGCGCGTTCGGATGCCGCGGAAAAGGAATCCAAGAAGGGCAAGGGCAAGGGTCGGGCGGGCGTGGCCGAAGAGGCGGCCGACTATCGTTCGCTGTCGCCGGCGCAGCTTGGGGTCCGTCTCAAGGCGCTGGAACAGCAGATGTACCAGCACGCCAAGGACCTGGAATTCGAGGATGCCGCGCGCGTGCGTGACCAGATCCGGCAGCTGAAGGAAGCCAGCCTGGGCTGAACGCGGCAGTGCAGCATCATCTTCACAAAAGTGTTGCGCTTCCCTGCCGGCATCCGTAATATACGCGGCCTGCACCTACGCAATCGCGGAAATGCAGAAGCAAAACGGGCGGTTAGCTCAGCGGTAGAGCACTACCTTGACATGGTAGGGGTCACAGGTTCGAACCCTGTACCGCCCACCACGAAGTCCTCGCAGGAGGGCTGTCGTGAACTGCAAAGCCCGGCCCTGGCGCCGGGTTTTTACGTAACAAGGCCAGTCTTCGGGCGGCAAGAACAAGATGGGCGGTTAGCTCAGCGGTAGAGCACTACCTTGACATGGTAGGGGTCACAGGTTCGAACCCTGTACCGCCCACCACCTGCTCCCGGCGTTGCCGGTGTAGCGGTGGAAAGGATGAAAGCCGGCCCCGGGGCCGGCTTTTTTCGTTCCGGGGACAGTGCCCCGGCGTTTCCGCGAAGCCGCCTCCCTACCGGTTCAGTGGCGTGAAATCAGCGGGTGATGGTGATCGAACGCTGAATCCGCCAGTGGCCATCGATGCGCTCCCACAGCTGCGCCACACGTACCCGGGCCAGCGCAGCATGAGGGCTGCCGCCGTGGTCGCCTGCCGGTTGCTGGCTGCCCAGGCGCAGCACGCGGTCCTGGCGCAGGTGATAGAGCTGCAGGGGCAGCGCTTCATGCGTGTCCTGCGGGCCCTCGGTGCGCAGGATCTGGCTGCGCAGGGCATCCTCGGTGGGCCCGCTGCCGTTGCCGAACAGGCTGGAGAACAGCAGGATCAGGGCAAGCATCGGCATGGCACGGTGCTCCAGCGGGAAAGTGCATGCAGGCTGGCATGGCCGGCCGGGCACCGCAGCCGGCCTGCGACGAAGGCGGGGATTGCGTCGCCAAAGGCAGGCAGGCGCCGATGAATCCGGGCCGCGCAGGCGTAGACTCGGCGCTACCGCGCAACCGCGCCATCACTGCAAGGAGCTGCCGCATGAGCGATCACGTCCCGGTGTCCAGGCCCAATCCGTTCCTGGAACGCCTGTTCGGCGGCAACATGCTGGAAGGCACGTTCAAGGCAGTGATCTGGGTTGCGATCCTGTGCGCGCTGCTGGCGTGGACCACGCTGCGCTGAGCGACGCTGCCGCGCGGGCTTCTCTGCTGATGCAGTGAATGCGGGTGCCGCCGCAAGGGTGCGGCGGCAGTGTCCGTGCGTGTGTCGTCAGGCGCTGAAGGCCTGGCGCAGGCTGCGCAGGGTCGCCTGGCGATGTTCCCGGGCCGTCGGTTCGCCCATCTCCAGCTCCTGCAGGCGCAGTCCGACCAGGGTCATCGACAGCGCATAGCCGCGTGCGGCGTCGGCAACGCGTGACAGGCCCACTGCACGGCGTGCCAGTGCGTTCACGTGTTCAAGGTCGGGCATCAGCCCCAGATAGACGCGCTCGGCGCTGTCCAGGTCGGGCGCGCGCAGGATCGCGTGGGCTTCGGTGGCGGGGGAGACGGAGGCCATGGGGGGTCCTTGTCCGTAGGGGGCACGCGCTCAGAAGGCGCGCATCAGGGAAACGAAGGCTGACGTCTGCGTGCCACGTCGTGCCATCGGGCTGTCCTTCACTGCATCACCGAACCACTGGTTGGCCACCACGCCGGTGGCGCGCCATTTCGTGCCCAGCGGCGTGCTGACCGCGATCTGCAGGCTCGGCGACGTGGTACTGCCCGGGCGGTAAGCGGCGAGGCCCGAGCGCAGTGCTTCTTCGTCGCTGATGCCGTAGTAGTAGTCGAGCAGCCGTGCACTGGAATGCACCACACCCGCCCGCGGCACCCAGGTGAAGCGACCTGCCTGGATCGGGTAGCTGTAATGCAGGCGCGACTCGATACCGCCGCCATGGCCGGTGACTTCCCGCATCACGCTGGCCTCGACCATGCCCCAGTCGGCGCTGTACTCACCGTTGATCCCCGCCATGGCCGACATCTGCCGGCTGTGCAGGCGGCGCAGCTGCGCATCGTTCACATCGTCGGTCTTGAAGCGCAGCGTGTAGGGCGTGACCGCCGCCGACAGGCGCAGTCCCTGGCCCTTGTAGAGGTACATGCCCAGCGAGCCAGGGCTGGCGAAGAAGCGCTCGCCCTGCCAGGCAACGGCCGGTACCACCAGCGGTTTGACGTCATAGTGCGCGTATGCGCCGGAGGTGGCGCCAGCGCTGATGCCGGCCTGCACGCCCGGGTCCTGCCCGGCAGCATGGGCGAGCAGCGGCACGCCGAGGGCAGCAGTGAACAGCAGCGGGCGCAGCAGGGTCGGGGACAGCGACGGCATCGATCAGCCACGTTGCAGAGGATGGCTGCGCATGGTGACGGGGCAACATTGTCAGAACATTGCGCCCGCGCGTTCGGCATGCATGGGCGCAAAATCACGGCGCCAGGCACTATGATCGGCAGCGTTTCCGGTTGACGAGTCCCTGATGCGCATCCTCCTGGTCGAAGACGATCCTGATCTGTCCCGTGCCCTGCAGTCGGGCCTGGAGCGGCAGGGCGTGGTCGCCGACGTGGTCGGCAGCCTGGCCGAGGCCGCGCTCGCGTTGCGCGAACCGGTGCACCAGCTGCTGCTGCTCGACCGTCAGCTGCCCGATGGCGATGGCGCCGGCTTCGTCGCGACGGCGCGCGCGCTGCGGCCGAACCTGGCGGTGATCATGCTGACCGCCAAGGGCACGCTGTCGGACAAGGTCGAAGGCCTGGACGTCGGTGCCGATGACTATCTGGTCAAGCCGGTGGCGATCGAGGAACTGATGGCACGCATCCGCGCCGTTTCGCGCAGGCCCTCGGCGATGGTGACGCCAAGCCTGCGGCTGGGGCGGCTCGAGTTCGATTTCGAATCGCTGCAGGCACAGGTGGAGGGCCAGCCACTGGCATTGCCACGGCGGCAGGTGCTGGTGCTGCAGGCGTTGGCGATGCGGCAGGGGCGCACGGTCACCCGCAGTGCGTTGGAGGCTGCGGTGTACGGTTTCGACGATGAGATCCAGTCCAATGCGCTCGACGCGCACATCTCCAAGCTGCGCAAGGCGCTGCAGCAGGCCGGTGCCGGCGTGGAGATCCACGTGATACGGGGCGTCGGCTACCTGCTGGCGGAGGCCTGAGATGGCCCGTCCGATCCGTTCGATCACCCTTGGCCTGGCCTGGCGCCTGTTCCTGGCGCAGGCCTTTACCGTGCTGTTCGCGGTGGTCGCGCTGATCCTGACCTGGGGGGACAAGGACTCCTGGGGCATGGACATGTTCGTTGCCGAGGCCGTGGCCAAGGCGGTGCACAGCGAAGGCGGCCGCCTGGTGCTGGACCAGGCGCGCTGGGACAAGCTCGATGCCAACGCCGGCGGCAATCTCTGGTTCGCCGCTGTGGACGACAAGGGTATGTGGCTGGAGCGCGGCACCATTCCGGCAATCCACGCGCCGCTGCTCGCCCGCCTGCCGACCGTGGGTGCCACTGAACTGGGTTCGCTGGTACCGCCCTATCTGGACGTAGCACGGGTGATGATCCGCAACGAGGATGGGCGCCGCATCACGGTGATGGTCGGTGGCGCACCCAAGGGTGGGCTGCTGGATGGCGCGCTGATGGTGTTGCGCCTGATCGGCCTGTGGTTCTTCCTGCCACTGATCGTCGTCACCCTGCTGGTGATGCCGACCGTGATCCACCGTGCGATGCGAGGCGTGCGCCGTTCCGCGCAGCAGGCCAAGGAACTGGACATCGGCCAGCCCGGTGCACGCCTGGATGCGCAGCTGGTCTCCACGGAAGTGGCACCGCTGGTGGAAGCGTTCAACGACGCCATCGACAAAGTGCAGCAGGGCTATGCCGCGCGCGACAAGTTCCTTGCCGACGCCGCGCACGAGCTGCGCGTGCCGATCGCCGTGGTGCAGGCGCGCCTGTCGCAGCTGCCGCAGGGCGAGCTGAAATCGCAGCTGCTGACCGACGTGGCACGGCTGGGCAATGTTGCCGAGCACCTGCTCGACCTGCAGCGCCTGGACCGCAACGTGGGTGCATTGCAGCGGCTGGACCTGGCCCTGCTGGTGCGTGAAGCAGCGGCGGACCTGGCGCCGTTGGTGGTTGGCGCCGGTTATGGCTTCGAAGTGGATGCGCCGGAAGCGCCGGTGTGGATCCACGGCGACAGCCTGGCGCTGGGGCGGGTGATCGCCAACCTGGTACACAACGCGATCGTGCATGGCGGTGGCCGAGGCACCATCTGCGTGCGGCTGGATACGCGCGGGTTGCTGGAAGTCAGCGACCAGGGCGCGGGCATTCCGGTGGGCGACCGTGAGGCGATCTTCGAACCGTTCCATCGCCTGCGCGCGGCGGGCAGCGGTAGTGGCCTCGGCCTGCACCTGGTGAAGGAAATCGTGCAGCACCACGGTGGCTCGGTCAGTGTCGGCGAAGCCTCGGGGGGCGGCGCGAGCTTCCGGGTCAACTTCCATCGCGGCAGCGTTCGACGCTGACGCAGCTTCGGGGCAAGTCCCGATAGGCAACCTGCTGCCGGCGGCGGCAGGCTGGCTGCATGGCCGATGAGCGTTCCGCGTCTCCCTTGCTGGGCAGTGGCGCCGCTGCGGCGCTGACGCTGGGCGCGCTGGCCTGCGTGCAGCTGCCGCTGCTGCCGCCGCTGTGGGCCTGCACGCTGATGATCGTGCTCGGCAGCGCAGGGTGGGGGCTGCGCTGGCGCGGGCGTCTGCCTGCGGTCGTGCTGTTCGGTGTCGGCTGGACGGCGGTGCACGGGCACTGGGCGCTGCAGGAGCAGCTTCCACCGGGCCAGCCGCCACGGAATGTGGTAGTCAGTGGCCGGGTCATCGATCTGCCGGATCACGGCGCCGCGCACACCCGCTTCCTGCTGCAGGTCAATGAGAGCACCGACCTGCCATCACTGCGTGGCAAGCGCCTGCAGGTCACCTGGAACGATGCCTGGCGTACCACCGATCCCAGCGACGCCGGGCGAGGGCGCCATCAGGTCCTGGCCGGCGCGCAGTGGCATCTGGCCCTGCGCGTGCGGGCGCCGCGTTCGCGGATCAATCCCGGTGGTTTCGACGGTGAGCGCCATGCGTTGCTGCGAGGCGTGTCCGGCAGTGGGACAGTGCGGGCGCCGGCCAGCGCGCGTGAGCTGCAGGCCGCGCATGGCCTGCCGGCATGGCGTGAGCGCACCAGTGCCGCCATTGCCGCGCAGGTGGCCCATCCGGCCGCGCGCTTCGTGCAGGCGTTGGCATTGGGCGATACGCGTGGCCTGTCCGACAGTGATTGGGATCAGTTGCGGGCGCTGGGACTGACCCATCTGGTGGCCATTTCCGGGTTCCATGTCGGGGTGGTCGCGGGGCTGGGGGCGCTGCTGTGCCGCGGGCTGTGGTGGCTGTGCCCGCTGCTGGCCTGCCGTTGGCCACGTCCGCAGGCTGCGGCCTGCGCCGCGGCCCTGGCCGCAGCAGGCTATGCGCTGCTGGCCGGCGGCGAGTTGCCGACCGTGCGCACGGCGCTGATGATCGGGTTGATCGCACTGGCACGCAGCGGGCGGCGCCCGCTCGGTGCCGTGCAGGGGCTTGCGTTGGCGGCGCTGGCGCTGCTGTTGCCGGCGCCCCTGTCGGTGCTGTCAGCGGGTTTCTGGCTCAGCTTCGGTGGCGTGCTGTGGCTGGTGTGGTGCCTGCCACAGGGACGTCCGCGCGGGATGGCTGCCAACCTGCGCGGGTTCCTGGCCGCACAGGGGGTGGCCAGCGTCGGCCTGTTGCCGCTGGGTATCGCCTTGTTCGGTGGCACCGCCTGGCTGGGGCCGCTGGTGAACCTGCCGGTCATTCCATGGTGGACCCTGCTGGTGGTGCCGCTGTCGCTGCTGGGCACCGCCCTGCAGGTGCTGCATGAGGGGGGCGGGTGCTGGGCGTGGCGTGCGGCGGCGTGGCTGTTCGAGATCAGCTGGCAGGCCCTGCAGCCGCTGGCGGCGCACCCGCAGGCGATGTGGTGGCTGGCCGAGGCGCCGGCCTGGGCCGTGCCGGCGGCGCTGCTGGGTGTGTTCTGGGGGCTGCTGCCACGCGGTGCCGGGGGCGGGCTGGCTGGCCTGCTGCTGTGCCTGCCGCTGCTGTGGCCGGCGCGCGAGCGCCCTGCCGAGGGGGAGCTGGAGCTGCTGGTGCACGACGTTGGCCAGGGAACGGCGGTGTTGCTGCGTACCGCGCGGCATGCGCTCTGGTACGACGTGGGGCCGCCGAACGGGGGCGAGGGCAGCGAGCGGATCCTGGTTCCGTCACTGCGGGCGTTGGGCCAGGCTCCGCCCGAGCGGGTGCTGCTCAGCCACGACGATCTCGATCATGCGGGCAACCTGCCGCGCCTGCGTCTTCAGCTGCCGGGGCTGTCATTGCTGGCGCCGCCGGGCAGTACGATCGCCGGGGCCGGGCGTTGCCAGCGCGGCCTGCGCTGGCACTGGGACGGCGTCGATTTCCAGGTGCTGCACCCGGATCCCGGCAGCCGGCGGGCCGAAAACGAGGACAGCTGCGTGCTGCGCGTGGCCGGCGCCCATGGCGTGGTCCTGCTGCCGGGGGACATCGGCCGTCCGGCCGAACAGGCGCTGTTGCGGGCGTCTCCGGCGGCGCTGAAGGCGGATGTGGTGCTGGTGCCGCACCATGGCAGCGGCGGCAGCTCCAGCGCGCCCTGGGTGGCGGCGGTGTCCCCCCGGCTGGCGCTGGTCTCGGCCGGGCACCAGAACCGTTTCGGCCACCCGCGCCGGGACGTGGTCCGGCGCTGGCAGGCGCAGGGGGCCGAGGTGGTGTCCACCGTGGAGTCTGGTGCGATCCGCGTATGGCTTGGCGCACAAGGGCTGCAGCTGCGTGAACAGCGTATCCATGCATCCCGGTGGTGGGATGCCGCTGGGCGGGCGCGGTCGGCTGCTATCCTATCGCCGATCGAACAAGCGGCCGTTGGGCCGGAGGGTTGAAACGTGTGGGAACTGGTCAAGGCCGGTGGCTGGCCGATGGTGCCGCTGCTGCTGTTGGGCGTACTGGCTTTGGCGATCATCCTGGAGCGTTTCTGGTCCCTGCGGCGAACGGAGGTGCTGCCGCCCGGCCTCGGCCAGGAAGTGCGCAACTGGGCCGCGCGCGGCAAGCTTGACCCGGCGCACCTGCAGACCCTGCGTGCCAACTCGCCGTTGGGCGCACTGCTGGCGGCCGCGCTGGAAGCCCGCAACCGCCCGCGCGACCAGATCCGCGAGCGCATCGAGGATACCGGCCGCCATCTGGTGCACCGCATGGAGCGTTTCCTCAACGCGCTGGGCACCATCGCGTCGGCCGGCCCGCTGCTGGGCCTGCTGGGCACCGTGATCGGTATGATCCAGATGTTCCTGGGCATCCTCGACCATGGCGTGGGTGATGTGAACCAGCTGGCCGGCGGTATCGGCAAGGCCCTGGTGTGCACCGCCACCGGTATGATCGTGGCCATCCCGGCACTGATGTTCCATCGCTACTTCAAGGGCCGCATCCACGGCTACGTGGTGGAGATGGAGCAGGAAGCCAGCGCCCTGCTGGACACGCTCGACGGTCGCCCGGGGGTGATGAACCCGTCACCGTCGGCACGCCCGGCCAACGCCGCCACGGCGAAGGCCTGATCGATGCGTATCGGCAATGACCGATCCCAGGATGAGCCGCATATCGATCTGGTCCCGCTGATCGACGTCATCCTGGTGCTGATCATCTTCTTCGTGGTCACCACCACCTTCGATGCGCGCTCGACGCTGCAGGTGCAGCTGCCTACCGCCAGCCAGCAGCCCAACAACGAGCCGCCGCGTTCGCTCAGCGTGCTGATCAACGCCGAAGGACGCTATTTCATCAATGACCAGGAAGTGCTGCGCAGCGATGTCGAGTCGGTCAAGCAGACCATCGCCGCCGTCGCCGGCAGTGATCGCAGCCAGCCCGTGCTGCTGCGCGCCGACGCGCGTACTCCCTACCAGGCCGTGGTGACTGCGCAGGACGCGCTCGGTCAGCTCGGTTTCCGTCGTATCGCCATTGCAACTGCGCCAGAGGTGCGTCCATGAGTTCCCATCACGCGCCGGTGTGGCCGATCTACAAACGTCTGCTGGGCTACACCCGCACCTACTGGGTATTCATGGTGGGCGCGGTCATCGCCATGGTGGTCGAAGCCCTGGCCGGCTACCACTTCACCAAGCTGATGGAGCCGCTGGTCAACGAAGGTTTCGTCGATCCGCAGCCGCGCGCGGCCGTGGTGCTGCCGCTGACCATCCTCGGCCTGTTCCTGATGCGCAGCGTGGCCACCTGGGTCAGCGACTACACGCTGGCCAAGACCGGCCGCAGCGTGGTCCGCGACCTGCGCGAGCAGGTGCTGCAGAAGTACCTGCACCTGCCGTCGTCGCACTTCGATACCGAAGCGACGCCGGTGATGGTCAGCCGCCTCAACTTCGATACGGAACAGGTCACCCAGGCCAGCGCCGACGCGCTGAAGACCGTGGTGGCCGATACCCTCACCATCATCGCGATGCTGGCGGTGATGCTGCAGATGAGCGTCAAGGTCACCCTGGCGATGCTGGTGGTGGTGCCGCTGATCGGCGTGATCGTGTCCTACGTCGGCAAGCGCTACCGGCGCATCAGCCGCGGCATCCAGGACGGCATGGGCACGATGGCCCAGACCGCCGAGCAGTCGCTGGCCGCGCAGCAGGAAGTGAAGGTGCATGGCACCCAGCAGCACGAGATCTCGCGCTATTCGCGCCTGGCCAACCGCATGCTGGCGCTGAACATGAAGGTCGAGGTTACCCGCGCCGCCGCGTCCAGCGTGGTGCAGTTCCTGGCCGCACTGGCGCTGGCGGTGATCGTCTGGGTGTCGACCCGCGAAGCCCTCGCGGGCCGCCTCAATGCCGGCCAGTTCATGGGCCTGATGACCTCGATGATGGCCATCATTCCCTCACTGCGTCGCCTGACCAGCGTACAGACCTCGATTTCGCGCGGTGTTTCCGCCGCCGAGCGCCTGTTCGGCATCATCGACATGCCGGTGGAGCGTGACGAGGGCCAGCACCGCGTGCAGCGCGTACGCGGCGAACTGGCGTTCGACCACGTCATGCTGCGCTATCGCGAAGACAGTGGCATTGCCCTGGATGACATCAGCTTCGTTGCCAGGCCGGGTACGGTGACGGCCATCGTCGGTCGTTCGGGCAGCGGCAAGACCAGCCTGATCCGGCTGGTGCCGCGCTTCTACGAGCCCAGCGGCGGTGTCATCACCCTCGATGGCGTGGCCCTGGACGACTACCCGCTGGCCGACCTGCGCCGCCAGGTGGCGATGGTCGGTCAGAAGGTGATGCTGTTCGACGACACCATCGCCGCCAACATCGCCTATGGCATGGAAGCGACCGACGAGCAGATCCGTGCGGCCGCCGAAGCTGCCAACGCCTGGGAATTCATCGCACGCATGCCGCAGCAGCTGCAGACCCCGGTGGGTGAGAACGGCGCGCTGCTGTCCGGTGGCCAGCGCCAGCGCCTGGCGATTGCCCGCGCGATCCTGCGCGATGCTCCGATCCTGATCCTCGACGAAGCCACTGCGGCGCTGGACAACGAATCCGAGCGTCTGGTGCAGGATGCGCTGCAGCGCCTGATGCCGGAACGCACCACGCTGGTCATCGCGCACCGCCTGTCGACCATCGAGCATGCCGACCAGGTGCTGGTGATGGACCATGGCCGCATCGTTGAACGCGGCACCCACAAGGAGCTGCTCGAACTGGGCGGCCTGTACCAGCATCTGCACAGCATGCAGTTCCGCGAAAGGCAGGACTGATGGCCGGCAAGGGTACCCAGACCCCGCCGTACTGGTACGACGGCACCCCGGTTCCGTGGACGATGCGCCTGCTGGCGCCCCTGTACGCAGGTGTCACCGCACTGCGCCGGCGCGCCTATCGGCGTGGCTGGCGCAAGCGCCACTCGCTGCCGGTGCCGGTCATCGTGGTCGGCAACATCACCGCCGGTGGTACCGGCAAGACGCCGCTGACCATTGCCCTGGTCGAGCGCCTGCGCGCGGCCGGCTGGAAGCCAGGCGTGGCCAGCCGCGGCTATGGTCGCGAAGACGCCGACAAGCCGCTGTGGGTGCAGGCCGATACGCCAACCGCCAAGGGCGGTGACGAACCGGTGCTGATTGCCTGGAAGACCGGCGTGCCAGTGCGCGTGGACCGCGACCGTGTCGCCGCCGGCAAGGCGCTGATCGAGGCCGGCTGCGATGTGATCGTCTGCGACGACGGCCTGCAGCACTACCGCCTGGCGCGCGACATCGAGATCGAAGTGGTCGATGCGCAGCGTCGCTACGGCAATGGCCGGATGATTCCGGCCGGGCCGTTGCGCGAGCCGGTCAGCCGCGCCAGCGAATGCGATTTCCGGGTGGTCAACCTCGGTCAGGCCGATGAGGAAACCGCAGCCCAGGCCTGTGGCTTCGGCCAGTGGCCGATGGCGCTGCACATCGACAGTGCGCAGCCGCTGGCCGGTGGCCGGGCCCGCCCGCTGGCGTACTTCAAGGGCCAGCGCGTGCACGCGGTGGCCGGCATTGCCCATCCCCAGCGCTTCTTCGACATGCTGCGCGCGCGCGGGATCGGCGTGGTGCCGCATGCGTTCGCCGACCACCAGGCCTACCAGCCGCAGGACCTGTCCTTCGGCAGCCAGCTGCCGGTATTGATGACCGAGAAGGACGCGGTGAAATGCCGTGCGTTCGGCAACGACTGGCACTACGCGGTTCCG
Source organism: Stenotrophomonas sp. 109824_Sma (assembly GCF_056480025.1). Taxonomy (NCBI): domain Bacteria; kingdom Pseudomonadati; phylum Pseudomonadota; class Gammaproteobacteria; order Lysobacterales; family Lysobacteraceae; genus Stenotrophomonas; species Stenotrophomonas sp. 109824_Sma. The sequence continues at coordinate 1,595,242 of NZ_CM151078.1, forward strand.
CTGCGCGCCGAGCTGCCCGCGGCGTTCTGGGTGGCGCTGACCGATCGCCTGGACAAGCTGCGACCGAACTGAGTGGCGCGGCGGCGCTTGCATTCACGCGCCGCTGGCCGCATTCCCGTTGTAACGAGCCTGCCGAGTACCGCCCGCATGACCGAATTCGTCGTCGCCATCCCGGCCCGCTATGCCGCCTCGCGGCTGCCGGGCAAGCCGTTGCGCCCGCTGGGCGGCGAGCCGCTGGTGCTGCATGTGGCGCGCCGCGCGCTGCAGGCCGGTGCCCGTGAAGTCTGGGTGGCGACCGACGATCTGCGCATTGCCGATGCGCTGTCCGGGCTGGCCGAAGTGAAGGTGGCGATGACCGCGACCACGCACGCCTCCGGCACCGATCGCCTGGCCGAGTGCGCGCGCATTGCCGGCTGGGCCGATGACACGGTGGTGGTCAACCTGCAGGGTGACGAGCCGTTCGCACCGGCGGCCGGCATCCGCGCGGTGGCCGATGCGCTGGTCGCTGGCAATGCGCCGATGTCGACCCTCGCCACGACCGTCGAGGACGCGCACACCCTGTTCGACCCGAACGTGGTGAAGCTGGTGCGCAACGTGCGCAACGAGGCGATGTACTTCAGCCGCGCGCCGATCGCCTGGCACCGCGACGGCTTCGCGCGCAGCCGCGACACGCTGCCGGACGGCCATGCCTGGCTGCGCCACATCGGCATCTACGGCTATCGCGCCGGCTTCCTGCAGCAGTTCGCGGCGATGCCGCCAGGCCAGCTCGAGCAGGTCGAATCGCTGGAGCAGCTGCGCGTGCTGGAAGCGGGCTACCCGATCAGCGTGGCGATCTCGCCCGAGCCGTTCCCGCCGGGCATCGACACGCCCGAGGACCTGGAGCGCGCCGAGGGGCTGCTGCAGGCGATGGCGGCGCGATGAGGCTGCTGGTCGTATGCCTCGGCAACATCTGCCGTTCGCCGATGGCCGAAGGGGCGCTGCGCGCACGCCTGGATGCCTCGCCGCTGGCCGGGCAGGTGCAGGTTGATTCGGCCGGCACCGGCGACTGGCATGTGGGCGAGCCGCCGGACCGCCGCGCGATCGCCTGCGCGGCCGGGCACGGCGTGGACATCGGTGGCCTGCGCGCACGCCAGCTGCAGGCCGTGGATTTCGACCGTTTCGACTGGATCCTGTGTGCCGACGAGGCCAACCTGCGTGATGCCGGGCGCCTGGCGTCGGCGGCGCAGCGTGAACGGCTGGCGTTGTACCTGCCCTGGTCGGGCGGGCAGGGTCGGGTAGCGATCCCTGATCCCTACACCGGCGGCAGCGATCATTTCGAACAGGTCTGGTCGCTGGTCGACGATGCTGCAAAACGTGCGGTGGCACGACTGTTGCATGACGCCGACTCCGGCATAATCGGGTCATGAACGTCCAGCCCGTCCCGGACCTGCCCGAGTTCGCCACCTGGCTCAATGCCACCCCCTGCACCCTGACCGAACTGCGCGGCCGGCCGGTCGCACTGCTGTTCGTCAATGCGGCCTCCGCCTGGAGTGCGCAACGCCTGGCCGAATTCGGCCAATGGCTGTCGCGCCACCCCGGCAAGCTGCAGCCGCTGGTGCTGCAGGTGCCGCGCTTCGATTTCGAACGCGATGCCAATGCCGCACTGAAGCTGCTGCGCCGCCAGGGCCTGGCCATGCCCGTGCTGCTCGATGCCGACTGGGATGGCTGGCGCCGCTTCGGAGTCACCGCCTGGCCGACCATGGTGCTGCTGGACGCGCAGGGCCGCGAGCAGCAGCGGCTGGTCGGGCAGGGAGCACCCGGTGAACTGGAGCGCGCCCTGAACGCGCTGTGCCAGGGCGCGCCTTCGGCGCCGCCGCGCGGCGGCAGCGAACTGCATCCGGAACCGCGCCAGGCGCTGCGTTTCCCGCTGGGGCTGGCGGTCAGCACCGAACGCCTGTACATCGCCGACAGTGGCCATCACCGCATTCTCGAATGCAGCCATGGCGGCCGCATCCTGCGCCAGTTCGGCCTCGGTACCGCCGATTTCATGGACGGCAACCTCGCCGAAGCGGCGTTCCACCGCCCGCAGGCGCTGGTGCTGGAGCGCGATTCGCTGTACGTCGCTGACACCGGCAACCACGCGGTGCGCCGCATCAACCTGCTGACCGGCATCGTCGACACGCTGTGTGGCAACGGGCGTCCCGGTGCGCCGGTGGAAGGTCCGGTGGCGCAGGCGCGGCAGGTCTCGCTGGACCATCCGGTCGGTCTGGCCATCGCTGACAACCAGCTGCACATCGCGATGGCCGGCGACAACCGTATCTGGAGCTACCACCTGGGCCAGCGCAGCCTGCAATGGCGCGCCGGCAGTGGTTCCATCGACGAGCGTGATGGCAGCGGCCACCTGGCTGCCTTTGCCCAGCCGACCGCGCTGGCCGTGGTGCAGCAGGTGCTGTACGTCGCCGACGCATTGGGATCCTCGATCCGTGCACTGCAGCTGCGCGGCGACCTGGTGCAGACGCTGGTCGGGCAGGGGCCCTGGCGCTTCGGCAGTGAAGACGGCCCGCGTGCGCAGGCCAGCCTGCAGTATCCGCAGGCGATCGCATTGAGCGCGGACGCGCCGCTGTTGTGGATTGCCGATACCGGCAACGGTCGCCTGCGCACGCTGCGCCTGGGCGGCGGTGAACTGACCACCCAGCCGCTGCCGCGCCGCCTGCATGGCCCGGCCGGCCTGGCGGTGGGGGCTGGTGCGGTGTGGATCGCCGAAACCGACGCCCATGCCGTGCTGCGATTCGATCCCGATAGTGGCGTGCTCAGCGAAGTCCCGATCAGCGAATGACCGACGTTCCCGCCCCGGCCTTCGACGGCAAGGCCTTCGCGGCCCAGCTCAGTACCGCCCCCGGCGTGTACCGCATGTACGCCGCCGACGACACCCTGCTGTACGTGGGCAAGGCCCGTGCGCTGCGCAACCGTGTCGGCAGCTATTTCAACGGCAGCCCGAAGAACGCGCGGATCATGTCGATGATCTCGCAGATCACGCGCATGGACGTGACCGTGACGCGCTCGGAAGCCGAGGCGCTGCTGCTGGAGAACCAGCTGATCAAATCGCTGTCGCCGCGCTACAACGTCTCGCTGCGTGACGACAAGACCTACCCGCATGTGCTGCTGACCCGCGAGGATTGGCCGCGCATCGCGCTGCATCGTGGTCCGCGCGCCATCCCCGGGCGCTACTTCGGGCCGTATCCCGGCGTCACCGCCGTGCGCGAGACGCTGAACCTGATGCACAAGCTGTTCAAGCTGCGCAGCTGCGAGGACAGCGTGTTCCGCAACCGCTCGCGGCCGTGCCTGCAGTACCAGATCGGTCGCTGCAGCGCGCCCTGCGTGGAGCTGGTGCCGGCGCCGGACTACGCCGAGTCGGTGCGCCGCGCTGCACTGTTCCTGGAAGGCAAGAGCGACGAGCTGATCCGTGAGCTGGGCGAGCAGATGCAGGCCGCCAGCGAGGCGCTGGAATTCGAGCAGGCCGCACGCCTGCGCGACCTGATCTCTTCGCTGCGCAGCATGCAGACCCGCCAGTACGTGGACGGCCGCGCCGCCGACCTCGACGTACTGGCGGTGGCCATGCAGGGTTCGCAGGCCTGCGTGCTGCTGCTGGCCTTCCGTGATGGCCGCAACCTCGGCACCCGCCCGTTCTTCCCGCGCACCAATGGCGAGGAGAGCCCGGAAGAGGTACTTGCGGCCTTCGTCTCGCAGTACTACATCGAATTCGAGCCGCCGCGCGAGATCCTGCTGGATCGGGAGATTCCCGATGCCGACCTGCTGGTCGCCGCGCTGTCGGCCTCGGCCGAGCGCAAGGTGCAGCTGAAGTGGAACGTGCGCGGCGAGCGCGCCGGCTATGTGGAACTGGCCAGCCGCAACGCGCAGCTGACCCTGGCCACTGAACTCAACAGCCGCAATGCGCAGCACGCGCGCAGCGATGCGCTGCGCGACATGCTGGGCCTGGCCGAGCCGGTCAAGCGGGTGGAGTGCTTCGACATCAGCCACACCCTGGGCGAAGCGACCGTGGCCTCGTGCGTGGTGTTCGACGCCGCTGGCCCGGTGCGCGCGCAGTACCGCCGCTTCAACATCAGCGGCATCGAGCCGGGCGACGACTACGCCGCCATGCGCCAGGCCATCGACCGCCGTTTCCGCCGCGCAGTGGAAGAGCAGGGCGTGCTGCCGGACGTGCTGCTGATCGACGGTGGCGCCGGCCAGCTGGCGCAGGCACAGGCCGCGCTGGCCGACCTGGGCGTGGAAGGCGTGCTGCTGGTGGGCGTGGCCAAGGGCGTGGAGCGCCGCGCCGGCCACGAAGCGCTGGTGATGCCCGATGGCCGCGAGCTGCGCCCGGGCGCAGCCAACCCGGCGCTGCAGTTCATCCAGCAGGTACGCGACGAGGCGCACCGCTTCGCCATCACCGGCCACCGCGGCCGCCGCCAGAAGGCGCGGATGACCAGCAAGCTGGAAGACATTCCCGGTATCGGGCCGCGCCGCCGTGCCAGCCTGCTCAAGCATTTCGGCGGTCTTGTGGGCCTGAAAGCCGCTGGCGAAGCGGAAATCGCCAGGGTGGAAGGCATCAATGACGCCCTCGCGGCGCGTATCTACGCTAACCTGCACGGGTTGGCCACGCCTGATGCGGCCGAGTAGAGAGAGAAGCACGCAAGCATGAAGTTGACCCTGCCCACCTGGCTGACGTTGTTGCGGATCGTGATGATCCCGGTGCTGGTGCTGGTGTTCTACCTGCCCTACACCTGGACCAACTTCGCTTCGGCGGCGATCTTCGGCCTGGCTGCGATCACCGACTGGCTCGACGGCTGGATCGCCCGCCGCTACCAGCTGGAGTCGGCCTTCGGCGCCTTCCTCGACCCGGTCGCGGACAAGCTGATGGTGGCGGTGGCGCTGTTCCTGATCGTGCAGGGTCACCCGACGCCGTGGATGGCGTTCTGGGCAGCGGTCATCGTTGGTCGTGAGATCGCGGTGTCGGCGCTGCGCGAGTGGATGGCCGAACTGGGCCAGCGCGCCAAGGTGCGCGTGGCGATGATTGGCAAGATCAAGACCACCGCACAGATGGTCGCACTGCTGTGCCTGCTGTACTCGGTGGCTCCGAACGTGCCGGTGCAGGACATCTGGATGGGCTGGCCGGTGTTCCACATCGGCGACTGGACGCTGGCGATTGCCGCCGTGCTGACGTTGTGGTCGGGCCTGCAGTACCTGCACGCCGCCTGGCCGAGCCTGCGCGATGACGAGCGCGCGGCGCGCGAGCGTGCGCGGCAGAAGAAGCTGGGCAACTGAGCCCCAGGGTCGGATCCCTTTCCGCAGGAAAGGGCTCTGAGCCCATCGGTGCAACCATCCGCGCATGGCGTGGATCTACTCGACGCGCTGGATGGATCTACGGTGATGCCCCATCCACGCATGGCGTGGATCTACTGGAAACGCTGCATCCACGGATGATGCGGATCCATCGGTTTGCGCGGATGCTGTAGTAGATCCACGCCATGCGTGGATACGCGCCGCCGGGCACCCTGCAGACCCTGAGAAAAAGCGCTTGACGCCATCCTTGGAACAGGTAGAATTTCGCCTCCCAAGCGGGAATAGCTCAGTTGGTAGAGCGCAACCTTGCCAAGGTTGAGGTCGCGAGTTCGAGTCTCGTTTCCCGCTCCAGATTCAAGAAGAACGCTCCCGCAAGGGGGCGTTTTTCGTTTGAGTCCAGGGTACTTCATCCCTGCTTCACCGCCACCCCATCGCCTCACCACGCGCGCTCGCGAAGCTGCATCTCCGTTCCAGTCCGGCGATGTCGCGATGCCTCATCAATCCTCCGCCTACGACCACGATGTGGTCATCGTCGGCGCCAGTTTCGCCGGTGCCGCCTGCGCATTGGCCGCTGCCCAATACGGCCTGCGCGTCTGCGTACTCGAGCGCAAATCCGATCCCGGCGAGCGCCTGCACACCACCGGCATCGTGGTGAAGGAGGTGATGGAGCAGACCTGGTTGGGGCGCATGCCCGAGCACCTGGTGCAGCGCATCGCGAACGTGCGCCTGTATGCGCCGAACCTGCGCAGCGTGTTGCTGGCCGCGCCGGGCTATTACTTCCTCACCACCGATACGCCGAACCTGATGCGCTGGCTGGCAAGTGAGCTGCGCGCGAATGGCGTAGACCTTCGCCTGCAGCAGTCCTTCACCGACGCCCATCGCAATGGTGACGGCTGGCAGGTGGAAGGGGCGGGGCGGTGCGCCTATCTGGTCGGCGCCGATGGCGCGCGTTCGCGCGTGGCCCAGCGCACTGGCCTCGGCCAGGTGCGTGACAACCTCTATGGGGTCGAACGTGAGTTCGCCGGCCTCCAGTTGCCGCAGGGTGATGCGTTGCATTGCTTCGTCAGCAAGCGCTATGCGCCGGGCTACATCGGCTGGGTCGCGCAGAATCCAACCGGCCTGCAGGTCGGGGTGGCGGTGCGCCATGACCCGGACCGGGTGCGACCGCCAGATATCGATGGCTTCCTTGAGCATGTGCGCGATGTGGTCGGCATTCCGCCCTCGGCGCGCCCTTCGGCCACCCGCGCCGGTCTGGTGCCGTGCGGCCGGCCGGACGGCCCGATCAGCGGCCCTCGCCTGATCCTGACCGGTGACGCGGCGGGCATCGTCTCGCCGCTGTCGGCCGGGGGCATCCATTCTTCGTGGCGGCACGGCTGGGCGGTCGGCGAGGCGATTGCCCGCCATCTGCGTGGCCAAGGGCCGGACGCCGAACGGGTAGCACAGCAGGTCGCCCCGGCCTTCCGCGGCAAGCGCCTGCTGCGCTGGGCGATGGATCACCTGCAGGCCGATTGGCCGCTCAATGCGCTGCTGCACACGGCTGCCACGCGGCGCATCGCCGAGCAGATCTACTTCCATCGCCGCGGCCTGCGCACGTGAAGGGAGCAGGCAGGGGCGCCTGAACGCCGCCGCTGACGTCACGTGAAAATTCCTGTTGACGCCGTGCAGCAATATCGACACAATAGCGCTCCTTCGACGCAGGTCGAACGAAATCTGCGGGAATAGCTCAGTTGGTAGAGCGCAACCTTGCCAAGGTTGAGGTCGCGAGTTCGAGTCTCGTTTCCCGCTCCAGATTCAAGAAAAACGCTCCCGCAAGGGGGCGTTTTTCGTTTGTCATAAGGTTGGCTGCAAGGGCCGCTACAGTCGCGCCACGGCATCTTCATTGCCGGCGTGATAGGACTGTGTGCCAGGTGATCGCGGGTGACCGGAAAGCGGGCCGGGGGGCGCACTCCATCGACGGTCATCGAGATTCAATGTCGTAATCAGAATGATATGCACCGATGGACGTGGGGACGTCCGGACGTGGTTCGTCGGAAAAATGTGCAATCGCAGGGAGGCGCATCCGGTGTTCCATCCCTTGCCGGCAGTGAAAGGATGACGAAAGGGCCATGGCAGCATTGCCTGAACCGATTGCGCGTTGTGACTGTTTTTCGACCAATTCTCCATGTTCGCTCCACAATCGCACGGTAGCCTTCATGCTCCTTCTACACGTTGGCGGGCTGGTGGTCAGGCGTATCACTCCAGTGGCAGTGCCCAGGACCGGGCGCGGATTCTCCCTGCAGGCAGTGCTGCGCCCCGGCGCGCTGCTCGCAAGCCTGGCCTTGGCGGGCTGCATGTCGGTGCCGGTTCCGGACCTGCCTGATCGCACGCCCAGCACCTGGACCCAGGTGCCGCAGGGCCAGGGCGTGGCAGTGGACGCCAAGCAGTGGTGGAAAGTGTTGTCCGACCCGGCGCTGGATGGACTGGTCGATCAGGCCATCACCGGCAACCTCGACCTGCAGCAGGCCACGCTGCGCCTGCAGGCCGTGCGGATTGTCGCCGGCACTTCGGACTCGCGCTTCCTGCCGGAAATCTCGGCCAGCGCCAAGCAGGTCCAGGACGCCGCCGCGGTCGACACCTATTTCCACGCCGGTATCGAAGCGATCTGGGACCTGGGCCTGTTCGGCGCCGCCGAGAGCGCCCAGTTGAGCGCGCAGGCCTCGGCCGGCAATGCCGAGGCGCTGCGTAGCGCCGCGCAGGTGGCGGTGATCGCCGACGTGGTGCGCAGCTATCTGGATCTGACCGTGGCGCAGGCCCAGCAGGACCTGCTGGCCCGCCAGCAGGCGGTGGACGATCGCGGCGAACAGTTGGCTCTGGTACGCCAGCGCCTGCGCCTGGATGAGCCCGGCGAACTTGATCGCCTGCGTGCACGCCAGGCGGCGACCCGGGCGGCCACGGCGCAGGCTCGCGAAAATGCGGACAACGCTGCCCGTGCGTTGGCATTGCTGCTGGGACGCGATGGTCCGGACCCGTCCTGGCGCGCCTATCGCACGCCGCCAAAGCTGGGCGCGTTCTCGCTGCAGCAGGTGCCGGCTGATCTGCTGCGCCATCGGCCGCAGATCCTGCTGGCCGAATCGGAGGTGATGCAGGCCGCGGCCAGCAAGGGCTCCGCGCGCGCCGCGATGTATCCGCGGGTCAGTCTTGGTGGCTCGATCCTGTACGCCTACAACCTCACCCAGAACGCCCGTTCCAACTCCGACTCCAGTCCGTCGATCGGCCCATACATCGATATTCCGCTGTGGGACTGGGGCCAGCGTCGCGCGCGTTTCCATGCCGATGAAAAGCAGCTGGATGCCGCGCTGCTCGGCTACCGCAAGGCGGTGTTGGAAGGTGTGAGCGAAGTGGAAGGCGCACTGGGCAGCCTGGCGCGCCAGGACAGCAGCATCCAGTCGCTGCGCGCGGCCGATGATGCCGCCGGCCAGCAGGTCAAGCGCCAGGCGCGGCAGGTGCAGCTTGGCCTGTCCAGCGAATTCGATGGGCTTGACACGCAGCGTGCCGCACTGGCCTCGCAGGCCGATCTGATCGGTGCGCAGGGCGCGCGCGTGCTCGCGTTCGCCTCGCTGTACCGCGCCCTGGGCGGCGCACCGCTGCCGGTCGAGGCTGAGGGCGATTCGCAATGATCGCACTGGCCCGCAAGACCCTGGCCTACGAGTGGCGCCGGTTCCTGCCGGTGGTGCTGGCGATGTGTTTCGCCGGCGTGCTGTTGATCGTGCAGGCGGCACTGGTGCTGGGCATCTTCGGTACCGCCGCGATCTACGTGAAGGCTTCATCCGCCGATATCTGGGCCGGTTTCCCCGGCACCCAGAGTGTCAACTACGGCCATGCAATCAGCGCGGATGTCGAAAGCCATCTGCGCATGGACCCGGATGTCACCCGCGTCGAGCCCTACGAGTGGGTCGATGGCGAATGGCGGTCCGGCGCGCAGGGCACCGGCAACGTGTCGGTGTACCTGTCCGGCATCTCCACCCGGGACGACGCGATGATGTTCGCGCGCATCCTGCCTGCCGACCTGCGCGCGCAGCTGCGTGAGCCGGGTGCGGTGATCGTCGACAACGCCGACCTGGACACGCTGGGCGTGGACCTGCAGAACAACCGTGCGTGGATCAACGGCAAGGCGGTGCGCGTGGTCGCTGCGCAACCCGGCCTGCGTGGCCTCGGTGGCGTCAACGTGCTGGCCTCGCTGGATACCGCGCGCGCCATCGCCGGTACCGACCCGCATGAGGGCAGTACCTATTTCGTGGCCGGCCTGCGCTCGCCCGACCTGGCCGATCGCGTGCGTGATCGCCTGGCGGCGTCAATGGGCCAGGCCACGCCGGTCGAGTTCTGGACCGCACCGGAGTTTGCCAGCCGTTCGCAGCAATACTGGCTGTTCGATACCGGCGCCGGCATCGCGGTGCTGTTCATGGCCGTCATCGTCTGCTTCGTCGGCGCGGTGATCACCAACCAGTCGTTTGCTTCCGTAGTGGCCGGCTCGGTGCGCGAGTACGCCACGCTCAATGCACTCGGTGCCGGCCGCTATGCGCTGGCGCGGGTGGTGTTCGAGCAGGCATTGCTGATCGGCGGCGTGGGCATGTTGCTGGCGGCGGCGTTCAGCACCGTCGTGCTGTTGATCGCACAGACCCAGCGCGTGCCGGTGCAGCTGACGCCGATGGTCATCATCGGCTGCGTAGCGCTGGTCGCGGTGATGGCCATGCTGTCGAGCATCATGGCGGTACGCAGTGTCGTCCGCTCCGATCCATCGTTGCTGCTGCGTTGAGGACCGGCCGATGACTTCTACACGCGCCGTCGCCCCGACCCTGCAGGCCGACGCACTGGAAAAGGGCTTCATGTCCGGCGATGTACAGGTGCCGGTGCTGCGCGGCCTGTCGCTGGACATCTATCCCGGCGAGCTGACGCTGGTGTCGGGCCCGTCCGGCTGCGGCAAGAGCACGCTGCTGTCGCTGCTGTCCGGCCTGTCATCGCCCGATGGCGGTCGCGTGCACGCGCTCGGCCAGGACGTGGGCCACATGAGTCGCAGTGAAGTGGAGCGCTTCCGCCTGCACCATGTCGGTTTCGTGTTCCAGGGCTTCAACCTGTTCCCGGCGCTGACCGCGCTGGAGCAGGTGCAGTTGCCGCTGGGCTACCGCGGCATGAGCAATCGCGAAAGCGAACCGCTGGCCCGCAGGGCGCTGGAGGAGGTTGGCCTCAGCCACCGCAGCCACATGCGCCCGGCGCAGCTGTCCGGCGGTGAGAAGCAGCGTGTGGCCGTTGCCCGTGCCTTCGCCAAGTCACCGACGCTGATCTTCGCCGACGAACCCACCAGCGCGCTGGACGCCGAGAACGGCCAGCGCGTGATCGACATCCTGCACCGCTACGCACGTGCGCATGGCGCCACCGTGCTGTGCGTGAGCCACGATCCGCGCCTGATCCGGCATGCCGATCGGGTGATCGCCATGGAAGACGGCATGGTCCGTGATGACCGCCGCCAGAACGAAACTGTAGAGTCCGCCCCATGACCAAGACGTCGCACCTGCTCCCCCTCAGCCTGGCCCTGTCCGCGGCACTGCTGCTCGGCGCCTGTTCCAAGGACGCGCCTGCCCAAGCACCTGCAGGCAAAGCCAGCGCTGCCACCGCCGGCAAGGTCGCGGTGGCGCGCGGCATCATCGACGTCGAGGGTGGCCTGATCGCGCTGGCGCCGCCGGTGGATGGCTCGATCACCGCCGCGCCGGTGAAGGAGGGCGCCACGGTGAAGAAGGGACAGTTGCTGCTGTCGCTGGATGGTGCCCTGCTGCAGCAGGAGGTGGCGATGGCCACCGCCGATCTCGCCCTGGCCAATGACCGCCTGAAGGGCGGCCAGGCGCAGCTGCGCGAACTGGAGCGCAACGCCACCCGCCTGTCCACGGGCGCCAGCGAAGGCGTGTCGTCCAACCAGCAGGCCGATGCGGCCAAGCAGCAGCTGGCTGCTGTGCGCGCCGATGTCGACGTGGCCGGTGCGCAGGTCGACATGGCCCAGCACAAGCTGGAACACGCAAAACTGAAACTGCAGCAGATGTCGCTGAGCGCGCCGGAAGCCGGCACCGTGGTCGGCCAGGTGCCGGGCCTCGGCGCCTTCGTGCAGGCTGGCAAGCCGGCGATCTCGCTGCTGCCGGCGCGTCCGCTGCAGGTGCGCGCCGAACTCAGCGCCGCCTATGCCGATGCCGTGCAGGTGGGCATGAAGGCCACCGTGGTGCCGGACAGCGATGGTGCCGAGAACACCAGCACGCTGCCGTCCGCACGCGTGGTGCGCATCAGCCCCGTGTTCGCGCAGGCACGCCTTCCCGAAGATGCCGGGCGCGGCGTGGCCAAGGTGGTGGAGTGCGTGCTGGAGTTCGATGGCGAGGCCAAGGCGCGCTTCGGCCAGCACGTGCGGGTGGAGTTCCGGAAGTAAGCCTGGTGTTGCGACGGGGCCACCTATGGGGCCCCTCGACGCCTGATGGTTCGCCACGCACTCACTGCAGACACCACGCACAGCGCCAGGAGCAGCCCCACGTCCAGCAGCAGCAACCACAGCAGGTGCATGCCGTGCACCGGCGGTTGGTGCATCGCGGACAGCATCCACGGCACCGACCACACCACCAGCAACGCGAACGCGATCAGCAGGCGCAGCCACAGGCGTCTCAGTTTCCAGGGCTGCACGATCAGTGCGGCCACCACCAGCTCGACGGCTCCCAGCAGCGCGAACACGATGACGGTGCTGGTCGGGTAGGGCAGCTCGGCGCCTTCCAGGTGGTGCAGCAGCCAGTAGTCCGGAGTGAAGCCGGCATTGACCAGCGCAGCGATCAGCGCCAGCCAGGTCAGCGCGACCAGCAGCCAGAACAGGCGGATGTAACGTCTAGGCATCGGCGGTGTCCGTGGTGGGGCGGGAGGTTCCGCGCGACGAATAGCGCAGGCTCACCGCGATTGCGGCCAGTGCCAGCAGGCCGGGCCCGATGGTGAAGTACAGCAGGCGCAGCGGGTGGTTGTGCATCAGCGTCCAGGTCGCGAACACCAACGGGATCGCCAGCACCAGCACCTTGGCGAACAATGGCCGCAACACCGCGATAAGCGGCTGGGCGCCAATGAACATCCAGAACAGATGGAACTGGGCGATGCCCAGGCCGATGTCGCGATGGGAGGTGAAGCCGAAATGGTCGCGATACGCGTTCATTCCCAGCGGAATCAGTGCCCAGTACAGCAGCGCCACCAGCAGATGCAGCAGCAGGGCGATCAACAGGGGCGTGCCGCGAAGGAACATGGGCGAATGGGACCGGGCGGGGCAGCGTACCCCAGTGCGGACGCCCGTGACCGCATCGTGTGAAGGCTGTTGACGGCGTGAAGGAATTTGGACACAATAGCGCTCCTTCGACGCAGGTCGAACGGAATCTGCGGGAATAGCTCAGTTGGTAGAGCGCAACCTTGCCAAGGTTGAGGTCGCGAGTTCGAGTCTCGTTTCCCGCTCCAGATTCTACAGGGCCCCGGTAGGGGCCTTGTTTTTCTCCCACCACGGCAAGGCGGGGCACGTTGGGCCACAAGGCTCTACGCGCAGTCAGAAAGGTGAAATCGCTGGTGTGTGTTCCGGATTTCCGGTACCATGTCGGCTTACGCGGGAATAGCTCAGTTGGTAGAGCGCAACCTTGCCAAGGTTGAGGTCGCGAGTTCGAGTCTCGTTTCCCGCTCCATGTTCCGACAGGCCCCATCATGGGGTTTTGTCTTGTCAGGGCCCTGTTCCTGGCGCGCAGTACGTTGGCCTCATGGCAGAGTGGCTATGCACCGGATTGCAAATCCGTTTACAGCGGTTCGATTCCGCTTGAGGCCTCCAATTGAAAAGCCCTGACTCCGGTCAGGGCTTTTTTGTTTTTCCCCACGGCAACCGCGCGATGCAAAGTCTGGCTTGTAAGCGCCGATTGGCGTTGACCGCATTGACCTCCGTGTTGTTCGGCGTCGCCATGTTCAGCGACGCCGAACAACACGGGCAGCCCGCTGCACGGCATGTATGCCGTCGGCATCTTCTCGATCCTGACGCCACTGCTGTTCCAGGTAGCGCTGGGTGCCGATGCGCCCCCGCGCATGGCCTGGCTGGCGCCGGCGATGTCGCTGATGGGCATGGCCTGCCTGTAGCTGATGATGTCCGGGCTGTTACGCTGGCTCCAGCATAGAAATTGCGGCAGGCGCGCGACATGATCATCCGGCTACTGACCGAAGACGATGCGGACATGCTCTGGGAGGCCCGCCTGCAGGCGCTGCGCGAGTCGCCCGCTGCATTCCTGTCCACGCTGGCCGAGGCGGCCGGCGATTCCTCGCAGGTGATGCGGGCGCAGCTTGATGACCCTCATACCCGTTACTTCGGTGCCTTCGACCAGGCGGCACTGATTGGCTTCCTGCGCTACGTGCGCCCGGTGCGGTTGGCGCGGCGGCACACGGCGGAGATCCACAGCGTCCATGTTGGCGCAGCCCATCGTGGTCATGGCATCGCCCGTCAACTGTTCCTTGCGGCATTCGCGGCGGCACGCATGGACAGCATCGAGTCGCTCACGCTGACGGTGCTGGCGGACAACGCTGCTGCGCGTGGACTGTACGAATCGCTGGGATTCACCGAATCCGGCGTCGAGCCGCGCGCGGTGAAGCGCGACGGCCGCTATGTGGACATGGTGTCGTACTGGATTTCAGTGACCGGCCACCCATCATCGCCGACACCTTGAATCACCCCCTCTATGCCGGGTCATGGGCCGGCGTCTGAGCGCGGAAGTTGCGCCCGACCGGTTCACCCACGCCCAGGTAGTGGCGGAACAGATAGATCAACGGTTTCCAGCGCGCGACATCGATGTGCTGGCTGCCTGCATGGGTGATCGCCTCATGCGCATGCACGCAGCGGATGCGGCCTTCGACGATCACGAAGTGCTGGCCATCGTCATCACTGGGCGCGTGCATTGCCATCACTGTGACTTCCACCTGCAGCGGGCACTCGGCAATCGTAGCGGGTGCCACCTGCGATGACGGTATGGCGTTGAAGCCGCCCAGCGCGAACTTGTCACGCACATGCACGTAGCCCATCGCCTGCTTGGCGTCGGGAACTGGATCGCGGCCGGTCGCCCGCGCGATGGCCTCGACCTGGGCCGCCTGTGCAGAAGACGGAAAGTTCAGCACGCACTCGTTGCGCAGCTGCAGGTTGCAATAGCCCTGGCCCTGCGTGCCGAGCCCCAGCACCACCCGGTTGCCCAGCGCCCAGAACGAAGAGAGCGGGCTGATGTTGCTGCTGCCGTCGGGATTGAGCGTGGTCATCAGCAGTACCGGCGTGCCCGGGTACAGGACCGAAGGCGTGATGCGCCGACGCTGGATCGAAGGGTTCGTCACTGCGGTTCTCGGAAGAGCGGGGCGGTGACTGTGCGCCGGGGCAGGCCGGCAATGCTTCGGCCTGCATCGAACTGTCGGCCGGGCCCTGCATGCCACAATGCCGGCATGGTCCACACCTCCGGTTCCCTTGTCAGTGTCGGTGCCCTGGTCGGTGACCAGGCACGCGCCGCCATGTTGCTGCAACTGATGGATGGCCGCGCGTACACCGCGATGGAACTGGCGCGGGTGGCCGGGGTGACGCCGCAGACGGCGAGCACGCACCTGCGGCGCCTGATTGAAGGCGATCTGCTGGTGGTCATCCCGCAGGGCCGCCATCGCTACCATCGGCTGGCGTCGACCGAGGTCGCGGACATGCTGGAGGGCATCCTGCGTGTGGCCGAGCGCACGCCCTCATGCACCGCCGCCGCGTCACGCAGCCTGCCGGCCTTGCGCGAGGCGCGCTCGTGCTATCGCCACCTGGCCGGCGTGCATGCGGTGGCCATCACCGATCACCTGCTGCAGGCCGGGCACGTGCTGCAGCGCGACGGCTATTGGCAGGTGAGCGCAGAGGGGGCGGCGTTCCTGCGGGAGCTCGGCCAGCCGTTGGCCGAGGTACTGCAGCAGCCGGTGACGACCAGGCCCGCGCGCTATTGCCGGGGATGCCTGGACTGCACCGAGCGGCGCCCGCATCTGGCCGGGCTGGTCGGCGAGGCGATGCTGGACAGCTTCGTGAACAACGATTGGCTGCGGCGTGTTGAAGGCCGTCGCGAACTGCGGCTGACCCCGCCGGGGCGCGAGGCGTTGTGGAAGTGGTTCGGCCTGGCGACCTGAGCGCCCGACCAGTCTCATTCGCCCGCGACATGCGGAGGCGCTATGGTCAGGTTCCAAGTCTTAGGGAGCTGCAATGGCGAGCAAGGACATGATGGACCGCAGTACGCAACCGGAATGCCGCCGATGAGCAAATCCGCTGCGGAAGTACGCTGGTTGACGTTCCGGCTGATGAACGGCCAATCGATCGGGCCGGACCGGTTGAAGGATGGCTGGGTGGTCGCCTCGGAGACCCGCCACTGTGGCGTGCGGCGCGAGTCAATCGAAGGCGCCGGCGTGGTCTACGCGCTGTACGCACCGGCCAATCTGGCCTCACCGCGCCGCGCGGAAATGCGCATGCGCGAGTTCCTGATGAGTTCCGGCTACACCTTCACCATGGGCACGCTGGGCGGCTGACGCCGCCCGTTGCGTTTACGGGCGCACCGTCAGCGCCTGGCCGAGTGTTCCGATCGGGCCGCGTGCATCGTGCAGCACGGTGCTGGTCAGGCCGATGCCCTGGCGGCCGAACGACACCGACGTGTCGAAGCCCAGCCACTCGCCTTCGGGCATGCCGAACAGGTGAGCGGTGAGGTCCAGGTTCGGGAAGGCGACCTCCTTCGGATCGGCGCGTACCGCCATGCCGTTGGACAGGTCGAAGAGGGTGGCGGCACGGGCCAATGGGCTGACCGCCTCACCGTCCAGCAGCGGCTGCGTTGCGCGGGCCCAGTAGGTTGCGCGGCCGGGGCCCTGGTCGTGGCGACGGATCTCGATGCTCTGGATGAAACCACCGGGCCAGACCGTGCCCGGGTCCCACGCCGGCATCGATTCCGGCGGCGCAATGCCGGTGATCGGCGTGCCGGCGATGGCCCCGGTATCGTTCGGGCGCATCAACCACGCGCGCACACGCAGCGCCGGACGGTCACCGTGCCGAAGTGTGGCCTCCACCAGTTCGATGGTGCGACCGCTGCGCAGCACCTGCACCTCAGCCTCCATCGCTTCGATCGGGATGGTGCCGAGGATGTCGTAGGACAGGCGCGCGATCAGGAAGCCATGGCCACGCGCCGCAGCGTCGCGTTCCAGGTGGTGGGCCAGCAACCCGATCGCCGGTGCGATGTGCTGCTCGCGGATGTTCCAGGCGCCGCCGGTATGCTCGGTCGGCAGGTAGCGGGTGTCGCTCAGTCGTTCGAAGAAGGCCATCGGGTGCGTTGCTTCAGCGGGGAAAGAGGCGGCAGGACGGTTGCCGGCCTCTGCATCCTAAGCGTTCGGCAATGGCATGCGCTGCGCCAATGCGGTCAATTGTGCCTGCGCGCGGGCCATGCCCTGCTCGATGCCATGTGGACGGATGTCCATGCCTTCGGCGTAGACGAAATCAACCTCGGTGATGCCGATCAGGCCCAGCACCGATTGCAGGTAGGGCGTCACCGTGTCGGTGCCCTGGCCGACATGCACGCCGCCGCGCGGACTGAACACCACCGCTTCCACGCCCTGGACCAGGCCCTGTGGCCAGGTGTCGGTGTAGCGGAAGGTCACGCGCGCGCGGGCGACCAGGTCGAACCAGTTTTTCAGCGGCGTCGGTACGTTGAGGTTGTACATCGGCGCGGCGATCAGCAGCAGGTCGCTGTCCATCAGCTCGCCGATCAGCGCATCGGACAGCGCGATGGCCTGTCGTGCGCGCGGCCCCGGGTTCTCTGCACCGCGCAGTGCGTGGAAGATCTCCTCATCCAGCACTGGCAGGTCCAGTGCGGTGAGGTCGCGCACGGTGACGACGTCATCGAAGCCCTGCGCGGCACGCTCGGCGAGGAAACGATTGATCAGGCCGGCGCTGCGCGAGGCGGTGCCGTTGAGGCTGGAGTGGAGGACAAGCACCTTGCTCATGGCGGGAAGTCGATCTGCGTGGAAGGGGAGGGCGCCCACTCTAGACTTTAAAAACTTCGCCAGTGGCGCTATTTTTTCCTTCCATTGGTTCCTGATTGGATACATTGTGGCCTTGTCCGATCTGAACGGTATCGACGTGTTCGTGGCCACGGTGCAGGCCGGCAACTTCGCGCAGGCGGCCGACGCGCTGCGGGTCACCCGCTCGGCGGTGGCCAAGAGCATTGCGCGGCTGGAAGCCCGGCTCGGCACCCCGTTGTTCCTGCGCACCACACGCAGCCAGCAGTTGACCGAGGCCGGGGCGCTCTACTACCAGCATTGCCTGCGCGCGCTGGAGGAAATCCGTGCAGGCGAGGCCGCGCTCGAAGGCGGGCGCACCCAGGTTGCCGGTCGCCTGCGCGTGTCACTGCCGGTGTTGTTCGGCCACCTGTGCATCGCACCGATCCTGTTGGAGCTGGCCCGCCAGCATCCGGCGCTGGCGCTGGACCTGCAGTTCAATGATCGTACGGTCGACCTGCGCGAAGAGGGCATCGATCTCGCGATCCGCATTGGCGCGTTGCCCGACAGCAGCGATCTGGTGGCGCGGCCGCTGGGGGAACACCGCATGGCAATCTGCGCCTCGCCGGCATTCATGGCCGGGCGCGAGCTGCCGCACACCGTCGATGCACTGCGTGGGCTGGAGGCGGTGGCCTACAGCCGGCGTGGCCAGGTGATGGAATGGAAGATGCGGGTGGATGGCGAGCCGCTGGTGTTGAAGCCGGACGCGCGCGTGCAGATGGACGATCTGCAGGGCGTGGCCGATGCGGCCGTGGCTGGGCTGGGCGTGGCCTGGCTGCCGTACTGGCTGGTGCGCGATGCCCTGCAGCAGGGGCGGTTGCTGGAAGTTCTTCCGGCCGCCTCCAGTGCGATCTATCCGATCCACGCGGTGTGGCCGCGGGTGCCCCACCTGCCGCTGAAGACGCGGGTGGCGGTGGACGCATTGCTGCAGCAGTTACCGGCGCGCCTGCTGGAGGTGGAGGCCGCCCCGCTGTTGCGCAGCTGATCGTCAGTTCAGTAGCTGGCGGCCTTCAACGCCTCGACCACGTCGGCTTCAGCGAATCCGCAATGCCCTTCGCCTGCCGCAGGCAGCACCTTCGGCAACGGCCGTGCGCCGGCATGGGCCGCCAGCTGCGGATACACCGTCTGCATATGCGGCACGATGGTGGGGTCGTTGTTGTTGAACTGGATCACCAGCGGTCGCTTCAACGCGCCGCTCAGTGTCAGCTTGGCGCGGATATCGGCCTGTGCCGCGGGCACGGCGTCGACACGCTGCACGCCGGCATTGAACGCCGTGTCGTCGCCGAAGCCGCGGTAGACCACGCCTCTGTTACCCACCGGCATGCCGCCGCTACGTGTCGCCAGTTCGTGCAGGACCAGTGCATGCAGGCTGATCGTGCCGGCCAGCGCATCCGGAGCGACCTGCAGTTGCCTGGCCAGTACCTCGGCATGCTGTGGGTTCTGCTGCAGCGCGCCGGCGATGCCTTGATAGAGCGCTGCCTGCGGCAACGCGGCCGCTTCATGCGATGCCAGTCCACTGGCCGGCAGGCCTTCCGCGTTGGGGAAGAAGTAATCGAAGGCGACCAGCGTGGTCAGCAGGTCAGTGGCGATCTGTTCGCCACTGAGGTTGGCACCGCACAGCGAGACGCCACCGGCGTAGTGCTGCGGGTAGCGCTCGAGGCTGGCCAAGGTCACTGCGCCGCCCATCGAGAATCCGAGCAGCCAAGTGTGGCGCACGCGCTTGAGTTCGCCCAGCGCGTGCTGGCGCAGGCGTTCCATGTCGGTGATCGCATCGGCCACGGCCCAGCCCTGGCTGGCATAGGCGCTCTGCGCGACGGCGTAGCCCGCGGCCAACAGCGTTGCAGTGCTGTCATTGGCGGTCATCGGCGTAGAGCGTGGCACACCCACTGGTTCATAGCCATGCGCCAGCATCACCAGGTCGCCGTTCCAGCCAGCCGGTACGTCCAGGCGCCAGGGGGCGCCCTGCAGCTCGCCGCTGAGCATGCGTGGTGCAGTGGGTGGCGCAGCCAGCAGCGATGCCGCAGGCAGCAGAAGGCCGAGGGCGAGGGCGCATCGAAGCAAGGGGCGCATCGTGGTCATTCCATCCGGGAATGGCGCCGAGCATAGATGCCCGCGAATTGTTGCGCGCGCTGCACTGCCGCAGGGGATTGCCGGTCGGCCGTGCTGCGCTCTACGCTGGCGGCATGGCCCAGCACACTGCCGCGTCGATTATCCGCATTCCCCACGGGAAGGCGGGGTAGCGCGCGGTCGTCATGGCCATGCAACCCGCCCGGGAAGGCGGGTTGCATGCGGCGCTCTCCCGGGTACTGGAATCCACCGAGGAGAACGCAGATGCACCCTCTTTCATCGACCGGCGACGCCCCGACCCTGCACCTGGTGTGCGGCAAGATCGGCGCCGGAAAGTCCACTCTGTCGCAGCGGTTGGTGGCGCAGCCGTGCCACGTGCTGATCAGCGAAGACGCCTGGCTGGCGGCGCTGTATCCCTGCCAGATCCATTCCGTCGCCGACTACCTGCAGCGCGCGGCAGCACTGCGCGCTGCGCTGACGCAGCATGTCCGCGCGATCCTGCAGGCCGGCGTCTCGGTCGTGCTCGACGTTCCGTTCAACACGCCCGCCGCCCGCGCCTGGGGCCGCGAACTGTTCGAGTCGGCCGGCGTTGCCCATCAGCTGCATTTTCTCGATGTTCCCGACGCCATCTGCAAGGCGCGTCTGCGTGCCCGCAACGCGCGCGGTGAGCACCCGTTCCAGGCCAGCGATGAAGCCTTTGAGCAGATCACCTGCCACTTCGTGGCACCTGTGCCGGAGGAGGGCTTCGTGGTGATCCGTCATGCACAGGAGGGGTGAGTTCCTGCAAATGGCCGTGTTCAGTCGATCATGGTGGTGGCGATTCCGATACGATCTGACGCATTGAACCCTATTCGCTTGATCTGGAGTCCCATCGTGGTCGACCGTCTCGCCATCCTGCTCGAACGTTTCGCGGTCACCGCCTCGGTGTTCCATGCCGGCGCGCTGTGCGGCATCAACACCCTGCAGGGGGAAGATGAGGCCGGCCAGCTGCACCTGGTGCGGCGGGGGCCGCTGCAGGTCAGCCACGGCCAGCAGACCCTCCAGGTCGACGTCCCCAGCCTGCTGCTGTACCCGCGGCCGATGCCGCACCGGTTCAGTACCGATCCGCAGCAGGGCGCCGACATGGCCTGCGCCAACCTGCATTTCGAGGGCGGCCGGCTGAACCCGATCAGCGCCGCGTTGCCCGAATTCATCTGCATGCCGCTGGCGGATCTCTACGGCGGCAGCGCAGCACTGGAGCTGCTGTTCGAAGAGGCCTTCGAGCAGCGCTGCGGGCGTGCGGCGATGGTCAACCGGCTGTTCGAGGTGGTGTTGATCCAGGTGCTGCGCCAGTTGATGGAAGGCGGCGAGATGCGTGGTGGCCTGTTCGCCGGGCTCGGCCATCCGCGGCTGCGGCTGGCGTTGGTGGCGATGCATGAAGCGCCGGCGCAGGCGTGGACGCTGGAAGACCTGGCCGACGTCGCCGGCATGTCGCGCAGTGTGTTTGCCGCCAGCTTCCGTGAGGCGATGGGCACCACGCCGGGCCAGTATCTGCAGGGTTGGCGGGTGGGCCTGGCGCAGCAGGCGCTGCGCCAGGGCAGACCGCTCAAGCGGATTGCCGACGATGTGGGGTACGGCAGCGAAGCGGCGCTGTCGCGCGCGTTCAAGGCGCACACCGGGCAGTCGCCGCGGGAGTGGCGCGGACAGGCCCGCGCCGGCGCTGCCTAAGCCTCAGCCCAGCACCAGCCGCGCCAGTTTCATGCCGCCGAACAGGCCGACCAGGCCCAGTGCCACCGAACCGCCGGCGTACAGCGCTGCCAGGCCATGCTGGCCGCGCTGCAGCAGCAGGCCGATTTCCAGTGCATAGGTGGAGAACGTGGTGTAGCCGCCGAGGACGCCGGTGGCCAGCAGCAGTCGCAGCTGCGGCGAGGCGCCATTGCGCAGGGCGAAGGCTTCGACCAGCACGCCCATCAGCAGTGCGCCGCTGATGTTGATCAGGAAGGTCGACCAGGGCCACGGACTGCCGACCGCCACGCGCGCACCGATCAGGTTGCAGGCGTGGCGCAGGCAGGCACCAAGTCCGCCGCCGATGAAGACCAGCAAATAGTTGTTCAATGCGTGCATCACGTGCCTCGGGTAGGGGTTCGCTGATTCGATGGCGAACGCCGAGGGCGGGCACGGCCTGCCGTCGACGAACACCGGTTCGTCCTGGCAGGAGCCATCAGCCCTTTCAGGCGGTTATCGGGGGAGCCCCATCCCCATCGACGACCATGCTACCAGCGGCAGTGCATTCACGTCATCGAGGTCGTCAGTACCCGGATGACCTTGCTGCGGCTGAAGCCGTCCATCAGCAGTTCGAAGGCCAGCAGGTCCAATGCTGCGTGGCGGCGATGATCGATCTCCAGCCCCTTCTCCTCCACCAGATGGCTGACCAGTTCGTAGGCGTCCTGCCAGACGTCCAGGTGGGCCTGGCTGGGGATGTAGGTATTGCCCCGTTCACCGACGCCAAGCCCGCTCACGCCATACAGCAGTTCGCGCGCGTCCAGCTTGGCCGCATCGGCGATGCGGAACAGCTGTTCGGCCTTCACATGGGCGGGGCTGACATGGTCGTTGAGCCAGTTGCTGATGGTTGCCGTCGTCGAATCGGCGGCGCGGGCCAGATCGGCCGGGCGAGGGTGCCCGGCTTTCTTCATGGCAATGGCGAGTCGTTGGCCGAGAGTATTCATCTATGCAAGCCAGCTTAACGCGTAGATCGCAAAGTTCCCTTGTTCCAAGAATAAGTCTGGTTAACAGAAGGACCGACCGTGACCGAATTCTGGAGCAAGGGGTAGGTGCGCATCCGGCTGGGTTTCCGGACCGATGCCGAACTGGCGCGCTTCTTTGGCATAAGCCGATCTGCGGTGTCGCAATGGCCCAGGGACTTCCCGATTCCTGCGCTGCGCCAATACATCCTGCATCAGCGCTACCCCAATCTGTTCCCGGCGACTGAGGCCGCAGAGGCCGAAGAGGTCTGAACTGCGCCGCATTTTGTCGCATATAGCACTCTAAGCGTGGTTTGCTAAGTATGCTTAGCAATATAGGAAACTTCGATGGAACGGGGCTCGGCCATCGGTGATGCCTACTGGAGCAGGGGGTGGGGGGATCGGGTAGTGTGTCGGGTCCGCCCCATCCGGGGACCCTGTCATCCCGTATGTGGTTTCGTGAACGATTAATAATTTCGATCACGAAAGTCGCTGCATGTAATTGACCTGTCGTGAAATCTATGACTAATTGGCATCAACCGGGCGTGAAGCCCGGGAGTCTTTCAGTAGCTCGCAAGTGAGTCGGTAGACCGTCAACGATGCAGAACAAGTCCAACGGAGGTCGTATGGAATACGGCATGCATGGCTTGGCTGAACGGGTACGCCGCGAACTGGAAGCCAGTTATCACAAACACGGATGCGGTCCGGCGTTCTGGGATACCTACCAGCAGGTGCTGGACCGCCTGGTCCCGCAGGGGACCGAGCGTACCGAGGTCACCAATGAAATGGCGCTGATCATCGAGCAGCTCGGCATTGTCCGACGTGCGCAGCTGGTACCGCCGCACGCCAACGGGCCGCGTTGATCCGTTGATTCAAAGCAGGCGCCAGGCGCCACAGGCCAACAACGCCAGCAGCATCGAAAGCAGTGCCAGGGTCCGCGGTCGCCACCATTGCCGCGGTTGCCCGGCCATGGCCTGCGGACTGCAGTAACGCACCAGCCCCGAGCCGAAACCGGCCTGGTGCTGCTGCCGCGCGCAGGCGTCCAGGCAGGCGCCGCAGGCCAGGCAATCGGCCTGCGGTCCCTGGCGGATGTCCAGCTGCATCGGGCAGGCGCTGACACATGCGGCGCAATCGGTGCAGTCGCCCAGGCGGTCGGCGCTGAAGGTGGGCATCGGTCCGGCCAGCAGCGGATGCGCGGCACGGAATACGTAGTCCTGCGCGGTGGTCGGGTCGAGCAGGCCGCGGCCGCGGCCCAGCACGCCCCCCAGGCCCGACGGGCGCATGCCGCGCGGTTCGCCGCGGCGCGCGTCGTACAACATGCGGGGCGTGTACGGATCGGTCAGCAGTGGCTGCATGCGCGCGAATGGGCACAGCGAACGGCACACCTGTTCGCGCAGGAAGCCGGCATTACCCCAGGTCGCTGCGGCATAGAACACCACCCAGAACGTTTCCCAGCCACTCCAGCCGGCGTGTGGCGCAGCGTCCACCAGTTCTCCGATCGGGCTGAACAGGCCGACGAAGGTGATGCCGGTCCACAGCGACAGCAACGCCCAGGCCAGCTGGGTGGCAGGGCGCACCGCCGGCACCGGCAAAACCCGCGCCATGCCGTGTGCTATCCAGTCGAAGGCACGCCGCCACAGCGTCTGGGGGCAGCCGTGGCCGCACCAGACACGGCCGGCGAGGTGGGTAAGCAACGCAAGGGCAACGGCCAGCACCGCCAGCAGACCGATCAGCACGCCGACGTCGCCGGGCCACAATGTCCAGCCGAACAGGTCGAAGCGTCGTGCATTGATGTCCAGCAGCAGCGCCTGCTGCCCGTTCCAGCGCAGCCATGGCAACGCATAGAACAGTGCCAGCAGGAGCGCGCTCAGCGCGCCGCGCCAACGCCAGGGGCGTGGAGTTCCAGTGCAGGGCATGCTCATCCCAGCGGCAGCTCGTCGTCGTCGTCGCTGGGCATCGGGCGCTGCAGGTACCAGGTGACCGCGCTGGACACTGCCGTCACCGACCAGAACATGAAAAACCCTGCCGTATAGCCCAGTTCGCGGCTGATCGCCGTGCCCGGGAAACTGATCGCCTGCAGTCGCAACGGGTCGACGAAGGCGAAGAACACCACGCTGGCCAGGCCCGCGGCGATGAAGCTGGGCCAGAGGATGGCGCCCCAGTGCTGGATCAGCTGCTGGCGGCGGCTGGGAGAGGGTCTGTTCATGCTGTCCCGGATCGGAATGAGGGCGGCGCGTATACTCCGCCGAGGCCGGCGCAGCATCCGCAGGGCATGCTTCCTGCAAGCGTGCCAGCCTAGGTGCAGCGGACTGCGTCGACATTGATCTGGATCAACGGTGGTGCGGCCCGGCTGGGGCACACTGCCGGCACGCTTTGGGTACCCCGATGAACGCAACGCAGCCGCCTGTTCTTCCCGTCGCCTCGCCCGAGTTGTGCACCGAGCAGGAAGTGACCCGCCTGGTGCACGACTTCTATGCGCGCGTGCGCGAGGAAGAGCGGTTGGGGCCGGTGTTCGAGGCGCACGTCCACGACTGGCCGGAGCACCTGGCGCAGCTGGTCGATTTCTGGTCGGCGATGCTGCGCGGTACCCGCCGCTTCAAGGGCTCGCCGATGTCCAAGCACATGGCCATCGAGCTGGACAAGGACCTGTTCGACCGTTGGCTGGTGCTGTTCCGGATCACCACCGCCGAGTGCAACAACCCGCCGATGCAGGAGCTGGCCAACGACGTGGCCGCACGCATCGGTGACACCTTCTGGAAGCGCTACCAGATGCTGCGCTGGCCGCAGGTGGGCCTGCCGGTGCTGGGCATCCCTGCCAAGGATTGATCTGGGTCAAGGCGGTCACGTCTGCGCGGCGCGATGCTGGCGGCATGGACACGTTCTCTCCCGCCGCCGGTGGCCTGGCCTGGACCTTCGACCCCGACCTGCTGCGCCGGCACGACCGGCCGGGCCCGCGCTACACCTCGTACCCGACCGCGCCGCATTTCCATGATGGCTTCGACGCGCCGGCGCTGCGCCAGGCGATCGCCGACAGCAACCAGCAGGCCCGTGCGCTGTCGCTGTACGTGCACGTGCCGTTCTGTTCCAGTCCCTGCTTCTACTGCGGTTGCAACCGGGTGATCACCCGCGATCGCGGCCGTGGCCACAGCTACGTCTCGCGCGTGCTGGCCGAGGCCGACCTGCTGGCGCCGCAGTTCGAGGACGGCCGCGAGGTCATCCAGCTGCATCTCGGAGGCGGCACGCCGAACTTCCTTGATGCCGAGGCGATGACCACGCTGGTGGAGGGGCTGCGCCGGCGCTTCGATTTCAGCGATTCGCCGCAGCGCGATTTCTCGATCGAGCTCGATCCGCGCTTCATTGATACCCGCGACGTCGCCATGCTGGCGCGGCTGGGCTTCAACCGCGCCAGCCTGGGCGTGCAGGATTTCGATCCGCACGTACAGGAATCGATCAACCGCATACAGGGCGTGCAGCAGACGCTGGACATCCTGCGCGCGTGCCGCGACAGCGGCATGCGTTCGGTCAACGTCGACCTGATCTACGGGTTGCCGGGGCAGAGCCTGGAAGGCTTCGGCCGCACTCTCGAACGGGTGCTGGCGCTGCGCCCGGATCGCCTGGCGGTCTACGGCTACGCGCACCTGCCGCATCTGTTCCGTGCGCAGAAGCAGATCGACGAGAGCCGGTTGCCTTCACCGGAAGACAAGCTGGCGCTGCTGGGCCTGGCGGTGGAGAGGCTCTCGTCGGCCGGCTACCAGTACATCGGCATGGATCACTTTGCGTTGCCGGAAGAGGATCTGTCGCGTGCGCAGCGTGCCGGCCAGTTGCATCGCAACTTCATGGGCTACACCACCCACGCCGATACCGATCTGCTCGGCCTGGGCGTGAGTGCGATCAGCCACATCGGTGCCACCTACAGCCAGAATCCGCGCGACCTGCCGTCGTGGGAGGATGCGGTGGACCAGGGCCAGCTGCCGGTCTGGCGCGGCGTGGCGTTGAGTGCCGACGACCAGCTGCGTGCGGAACTGATCCAGCAGCTGATGTGCCAGGGCGAGGTGGATGGCACGGTGCTGGGCCAGCGCCATGGTGTTGATTTCGAGCGGTACTTTGCCGAAGACCTGCGTTCGGTGCAGCGGTTGCAGGAAGATGGCCTGGCCGAATATCGGGACGGTGTAGTGCGCGCCAGCGAGCCGGGGCGGCCGCTGCTGCGGCTGCTGGCGATGTGCTTCGACCCGTACCTGCGTGCCGCCCACGAGCAGCCGCGTTACTCGCGTGCGATCTGAGGTTCCGTCGCGCAGTGCATGCATGGTGCCCGGAGCCGGAATCGAACCGGCATGGGGTTGCCCCCGGCGGATTTTAAGTCCGATGCGTCTACCAGTTTCGCCATCCGGGCCTGCAGCGCGGCGCCGATTGTAGCCCACCCGCCGCACGGCGGCTGGATTGCATCGGCGCAGTGACGTGCTTAACTGTCGTTCCTATTCATGTCATAGTCCCAGCCATCGTTCCCAGGGGGGGAGCCACCTGATGTCGCTGCACGCGATTGCCTATGCCAGTGAGGCCCGCGCCGATCTGCAGACAACCGATCTTGACCGCCTGCTGGCCGATGCCACGGCATTCAACCGTGTAGCCGGCGTCACCGGTGTGCTGATGTTCGACGGCTCGCGCTTTCTGCAGTATCTGGAGGGTCCCGAAGATGGCATCGATTCGGTGTACCAGCGCATCGTCAATGCGCGCAGCCATGGCCAGCTGAAGGTGCTCTGCCGCGCGCCGGTGGCGCAGCGGGCGTTTCCGCGCTGGTCGATGGGAACCCGGCGCATCGATGCGGAGCTGCTGGCACAGATCGTCGAATCGGCGTGGCCGGGCTTCCTGCTTGGCAGCGGTGGCTTCGAGCGCCTGCTGCAGGCCTGGACCGGCGCCGATGGCGAACTGGAGCCGGCTGCGGTCGCACTGGGCTCCTGATCCCATCTTGGCGGCCAGGCACTCGGGCCGTTAGGCTGTAGCCTTTCTGGCGTGGATTTACCCGGAGTGGTGCAGCGAATGATCAGGTCGGCCGAAGCCATGGCGGTACGCATGCCGTTGCGCAGGACATGTCAGTGAGCGCTTCCCTTGCGGCAGCGGAAACCCCGCGATTCGCGGTGATCGGCCTGGGCTACGTCGGCCTGCCGCTGGCGGTGGCCTTTGGCCGGCACTGGCCGACGCTGGGCTTCGACATCGATGCTGATCGCATTGCCGAGCTGCGCGATGGTCAGGACCACACGCTGGAAATGGAGGCCGATGAGCTGGCCAGTGCACAGCAGCTGCAGTACGGCAGCGATCCGGCCCAGCTCGATGCCTGCAATGTCTACATCGTTACCGTGCCGACTCCGATCGATGCCTATGAGCAGCCCGATCTGGAGCCGTTGCGTTCGGCCACGCGGCTGATCGCCAGCCATCTGCGCGCGGGCGACCTGGTGATCTACGAATCCACGGTGTACCCGGGCACTACCGAAGAGGTCTGCGTACCGCTGCTGGAAGAAGGCTCGGGCCTGCGCTTCAACGAAGATTTCTACTGCGGCTACAGCCCGGAGCGGGTCAGTCCCGGCGACCGCCAGCGGCGCCTGGCCGACATCCGCAAGATCACCTCGGGGTCGACAGCGGAAGTGGCTGCGGTGATCGATGGCCTGTACCAGCGCATCATTGCCGCCGGTACGTTCCCGGCGCCGTCGATGCGCGTGGCCGAGGCGGCCAAGGTGGTCGAGAACATCCAGCGTGACGTCAACATCGCGCTGGTCAACGAGCTGGCGCTGATCTTCGACCGGCTCGGCATCGATACCCAGGATGTGCTGGATGCGGCGGGCAGCAA
This sequence comes from Stenotrophomonas sp. 109824_Sma, assembly GCF_056480025.1. Classification (NCBI taxonomy): domain Bacteria; kingdom Pseudomonadati; phylum Pseudomonadota; class Gammaproteobacteria; order Lysobacterales; family Lysobacteraceae; genus Stenotrophomonas; species Stenotrophomonas sp. 109824_Sma. The sequence goes on from NZ_CM151078.1 coordinate 1,623,286, forward strand.
GTGGAACTTCCTGCCCTTCCGGCCGGGCCTGGTCGGCGGCCACTGCATCGGCGTGGACCCGTACTACCTGCTGCACAAGTCCGAGAGCGTGGGCTACCACCCGGACCTGATCCACACCGCGCGGCAGGTCAACAACCGCGTCGGGGAGCATGTGGCGTCGCGGGTGCTGGCGATGCTGGCCGAACGCGGTCGCGTACCTGCACAGTCGCGCATCCTGGTGCTCGGCGTGACCTTCAAGGAGGATTGCCCGGACCTGCGCAACAGCCGTGCGCTGGAGCTGGCGCAGCGCCTGCGTGATGCCGGTGCACAGGTCGAGGTCAGTGATCCCTGGGTCGGCCCGGCGGCATTGGCCGATGAGGGCGTGCAGTGGCTGGCCGAACCCGTGGCAGGGACCTATGACGCGGTGGTGCTGGCGGTAGCCCATGCCCGCTTCAAGGCGATGGACGAGGTCGGTATCCGGTCGCTGCTGGCACCGGGCGGCCTGGTCTACGACGTGAAATCGGCCTGGCCACGCAACGTGGTTGACGATCGCCTGTAAACCCGGGCGGCGGGCAGCGCGGTAGACTCGCAGGCAGTTGCAACCAAGGAACGCCATGCACCGGTATATCGTCTACCTGCTCGCCATCCTGATGTTCCCCATCTGCCTGTGGTTGGCCACGATCTGGCCGGCCTGGTACTGGGGCGTCGGCCTGACCGCCGCGATGGTGGCGCTGGGGACCTGGGACCTGCTGCAGAAGCGCAGCACGCTGCGCCGGAACTATCCGGTGATGGCGCACTTCCGCTACGGCCTGGAGTCGATCGGCCCGGAGATCCGCCAGTATTTCGTGCAGAGCGACCTGGAGGACGTGCCGTTCTCGCGCCAGCAGCGCGCTCTGATCTACCAGCGCGCCAAGAACGAGATGGACACGGTGCCGTTCGGTACGCTGCGCAGCACCTATGCGGTGGATTACGAGTGGATCAACCATTCGCTGGCGCCGACCGCCATCGCCAAGCATGACTTCCGCGTGCTGATCGGCGCCAACTGTGCCAAGCCGTATTCGGCGAGTGTGTTCAATATCTCGGCGATGAGCTTCGGTTCACTGTCGGCCAATGCGATCCGCGCGCTGAACGAAGGCGCGCGCCAGGGGGGCTTCTACCACGACACCGGCGAAGGTTCGATTTCACCGTATCACCGTGAGATGGGCGGCGATCTGGTCTGGGAGATCGGCTCGGGCTACTTCGGTTGCCGTGACGAAAAGGGCGGTTTCAGTGAAGAGCGCTTCGTCGCCAACGCCACCCATGACCAGGTCAAGATGATCGAGATCAAGCTGTCGCAGGGCGCCAAGCCCGGTCATGGCGGCGTGCTGCCGGCGCCGAAGGTGACCGCCGAGATCTCGGTGACCCGTGGCGTGCCGATGGGCGTGGACTGCGTATCGCCGTCGCGTCACTCGGCGTTCTCGACGCCGATCGAACTGCTGCAGTTCGTCGCCCGCCTGCGCGAACTGTCCGGCGGCAAGCCGGTCGGTTTCAAGCTGGCCATTGGCCACCCGTGGGAGTGGTTCGGCATTGCCAAGGCAATGCAGGAAACCGGCCTGCTGCCGGACTTCATCGTGGTCGACGGTGCCGAGGGCGGTACTGGCGCAGCACCGGCGGAATTCGTCGACCATGTCGGCGTGCCGATGCACGAGGCGCTGCTGCTGGTGCACAACACTCTGGTCGGCCTGGATCTTCGCGAGCGCATCCGTATCGGCGCGGCGGGCAAGATCACCAGCGCATTCGACATCGCGCGCACCATCGCGCTCGGCGCCGACTGGTGCAATGCCGGCCGTGGCTTCATGTTCGCGCTGGGCTGCATCCAGTCGTTGAGCTGCCACACCGACAAGTGCCCGACCGGCATCGCCACCCAGGACCCGGCACGCTGGAAGCACCTGGATGCACCGGACAAGGCCACCCGTGTCTACAGCTACCACGAGCACACGCTGCACGCCCTGAAGGAGCTGCTGTGTGCGGCGGGCCTGAACGATCCGGCCGAGCTGGGGCCGGAGCACATCCTGCGCCGCGTCTCGCCGGTGGAAATCCGTTCGCTGGCGTCGCTGTACCGCTACCTGGAACCGGGCGAGCTGCTGCACAAGGTGCCGGACCATGCGGTGTTCCATGCATTCTGGGCCGATGCACGCAGCGATTCGTTCCAGCCGCCGCCGAAGATCCAGGCGCTGCGCGCCAGCAAGTCGCGATAACGATTCTGTAACGTCGAGCCATGCTCGACTGCTTTTCCACGCAGTCGAGCAAGCTCGACCCTACAAGGAGGCGCCATGCAGTTCAGGATCGGCACCATCGAAGATGTCGCCACGTTGTGGGCGCTGCGCACGCGCTGTGTGCGCGAGACCTGCAGCAGCCATTACCCGCCGGCGGTCATTGCGCCGTGGTCGGCCTCGCCACCGCCGCTGCAGTACGCGAGGCTGCTGGGGCAGGGTGGTTGCGTGGTGGCCGAGGACGGACAGGGCGGCCTGCTCGGTTTCGGCGTGTTCGATGCCGATGCCAATGAAGTCGACGCGCTGTTCGTCGATCCGGATCGTAGCGGAAAGGGGATCGGCCAGGCGCTGATGCAGCGCCTGTTGGCGATGGCCGATCGTGAGCGTGAGGTGGTTCTGTCGGCCTCGCTCAATGCCGTGCCGTTCTATCAACGGCAGGGCTTTGTCAGCGTGCGCGAGGAAGCCTATGCGCATCCCAGCGGTGTGGCGCTGGCCTCGGTGAGCATGCGCAGGCCATGGTGATGTAGAGCCGGGCTTGCTCGACGCTACAACGCAGGCGTCACCGCCCGGCCAGCCAACCGATCACGCCCTCGGCGGCACGCAGGCCGCTGGCATAGCACGCCGTCAGCAGATAGCCGCCGGTAGGTGCCTCCCAGTCCAGCATCTCGCCGGCACAGAACACGCCGGGCACTGCCCGCAGCATCAGGTCATCATCGAGTGCGTCCAGGCGCACGCCACCGGCGGTGCTGATCACTTCGGCCATCGGCCGTGGCCGCAGCAGGCGCAGTGGCAGGCGTTTGAGCGTGGCGACCACGGCAGGCAGGTCGTTGCCCGCATCCTTGCCGAGGATCTCGAACACCAGCGCGGCCTTTACCGCATCCAGGCCGGCCTGGCGGCGCAGGTGCTCACCGAAGCTGCGGCCCTTGCGCGGGCGTGACAGGTCGCCCAGCAGGCGCGCCTCGTCTCGGCCAGGCACCAGGTCCAGCCACAGCATGGCGTGTCCATCGCGGTTGATGGTCTCGCGCAGGTCGGCCGCCAACGCATAGATCAGGCTGCCTTCGATGCCGTACTCGCTGGCGACGCATTCGCCCTGCAGCGACTGTGGCTGCCCGGCCAGGTCGATCCAGTGCGCGACCACCGGCTTCAACGGTGCACCGGCATTGCGCTGGGCGAAGAACGGCGTCCAGTCGATGTCGAAGCCGCAGTTGGCCGATTGCAGCGGCGCAATGTCCACGCCTCGTGCCTGCAAGGGGGCGACCCAGGCGCCATCACTGCCCAGCTGCGGCCAGCTGCCACCACCCATCGCCAACACGGTGGCATCGGCGTGGACATCGATCTCGCCCGCTTCGGTGGTGAAGCGCAGCGCGCCGTCGTTGCCCCAGCCGGTCCAGCGGTGGTTGGCATGCAGGCGCACGCCCTGTTCCTTCAGTCGGCGCACCCAGCCGCGCAGCAGCGGTGCAGCCTTGCGGTCGACCGGGAACACGCGGCCGGAGCTGCCGACATAGGTCTCCACGCCAAAGCCGGCGGCCCAGTCGCGCAGCGCCTGCGCGTCGAAGCCGTCGAGCCAGCGGCCCACGGCCGTGGACCGCTCGCGGTAGCGGCTGTCGAACAGCGGCCGCGGATCGGAATGGGTGAGGTTGAGGCCGCCCTTGCCGGCGATCAGGAACTTGCGGCCGGGTGAACCCTTGGCCTCGTACAGGTCCACGTCCAGCCCAGCGGCGCGCAGGCGCTCGGCGGCGAACAGGCCGGCCGGGCCACCGCCGATGACGGCGACCCGATGGGGCGTTGCGGTATTACGGTTTGACATCGAGCAGCTCGACATCGAACACCAGCGACGAGCCAGCCGGGATCGGGCCGACCCGGCGGTCGCCGTAGCCATAGTCCGGCGGGATCATCAGCGTGCGCTTGCCGCCGACCTTCATGCCAGCCACGCCTTCATCCCAGCCGCGGATGACCTGGCCGGCGCCGAGGGCGAAGGTGAACGGTTCGCCACGGCTGACCGAGCTGTCGAAGGTCTTGCCGTGCTTGCTCTCGGTGCGGTTGTCGTAGATCCAGCCGGTGTAGTGCACGGTGACCTTGCTGCCGGAGACGGCCTCGGCGCCGGTGCCGGGCACGGTATCGATGCGTTCGAAGGTGGTCAGGGTGCCGCCCGGCGGCGGGCCGGAGGGCTCGCTCGAGCAGCCAACGGCGGCGAGGGACAGCAGCAGGGGGAGCAGCAGGCGGCGCATCGGGCGTCTCCGGTAGGGCGCAGGGCGAGGGCGGCAAGGGTAGCGCATCGGCGCCGGGTATCATGGGTGCATGGCAAAACTCCTGCTCAATCTGCGCAATGTCGGCGACGACGAATATGCCGATGTCTGCACGCTGCTCGACCAGCACGGCATCGCCTGGTATCGCACCGAACCCAGCCCCTGGGGCATTTCCAATGGCGGCCTGTGGCTGCGCGAGGATGCCGATCATCCGCGTGCGAAGGCGCTGATGGCCGAGTACCAGGCGGCGCGCGGTGTGCGCGTGCGCGCCGAGCGCGAACAGGCGCTGCGCGACGGCACGGCGGAGACGTTCAGCAGCCTGTTCCGGCGGCGGCCGGTGTTCGTGGTGCTGGTACTGCTGGGAATGGCAGTCGCGGCGGCGCTGGTGCTGCTGCCGTTCATGCTGTTGCGGGGGTAATGGGGGCTTCTGGCCGGGTTGCACCCGGCACCCGCCGATGCCAGGGCAACTACAACAGCAACAGCAACAGCAGGCAATCCGTGGTGGGCAGGGCGGTGTGGGCAGGCGGGACACGCCGTAAACCCGTCCATGGGGGCTCGATGGCGCCATCCATGGCGCCAACGGTCCCGCCTGCCCACACCGCCCTGCCTCTGACAGGTTCCGGGTGCCTGCCGGGGTCGGATCCCTCTGCCGCGCAGAGGGCTCTGACCCCCTGAATCTGTCTGTGCGGGCAGGAGGCGCTAAAATGGCAGGATGATCGCCAATACCGCTGCCTACCATTTCGCCGTCATTGACGCCCCCCAGGCCCTGTGCGACCAGTTGCTGGCGCGCGCCGAGGCGGCGGAGCTGCGCGGCACGATCCTGGTGGCCGGCGAGGGGCTGAACCTGTTCCTGGCCGGTGCGCCGGAGGCGGTCGAGGGCTTCTACGCCGCGCTGCATGCCGATGCGCGTTTTGCCGATATGCGGGTCAAGACCAGCCTGAGCGAGCACCAGCCGTTCGCGCGGCTGAAGGCCAAGGTGAAGGACGAGATCATCAGCTTCCGCCGCGATGACGGCCAGCCGCTGGACTATCCGCGCGCCCCGGCGATCGATCCGGCCACCGTGCAGCGTTGGCTGCGGCAGGGGCATGACGACGCTGGCAAGCCGGTGGTGATGCTCGATACCCGCAACCTGCAGGAAGTGGAGTACGGCACCTTCAAGGATGCGCTGGTGCTGCCCATCCACAAGTTCACCGACCTGCCGGAGGCATTGGCGCCGCACCGCGAAGCGCTGAAGGACAGCACCGTGGTCAGTTTCTGCACCGGCGGCATCCGCTGCGAGAAGGCCGCACTGTGGATGGCCAACGATGGCATGGACAACGTGCTGCAGCTCGATGGCGGCATCCTCGGCTACTTCGAGGAGGTGGGCGGCGAAGGTTACGAAGGCCGCTGCTTCGTGTTCGACGAGCGCGTGGCGCTGGATGCCGAACTGAAGCCGATGGTCGACCAGCCACTACCGGAGCCGCGCCCCAGCGCTTTCTGACGCTTCCCCGGTAGAGCCGGCCGCTGGCCGGCTGCCAGGGCACTTTGCCTGCCGGCCAGCGGTCGGCACCACCGGATCAAGCGCGACCCGCCATGAACCGGCCCCACGGGAATCAGCATCCCGCCACCGTCACTGGCCGCCGCGCCTGGCCGACCCCATGCATGGGGGATCCTGTGACGGAAAACCGCTGATGATCCCGTTGTCGATCCTTGACCTGGCCCCGGTCTGCGAGGGCAGTGACACCACCGCTGCCTTCGCCAACATGCTGGAACTGGCCCAGCACGCCGATGCGCTGGGCTACCGCCGCTACTGGCTGGCCGAACACCACAACATGCCAGGCATCGCCAGCGCGGCCACCGCCGTGCTGATCGGCCACGTCGCCGGTGGAACAAAGCGCATCCGCGTCGGTGCCGGCGGCATCATGCTGCCCAACCATGCGCCGCTGCAGGTGGCCGAGCAGTTCGGCACGCTGGCCTCGCTGTATCCGGACCGCATCGACCTCGGCCTGGGCCGTGCGCCGGGCACCGACCAGCCAACCGCGCGTGCATTGCGTCGCTACTTCGACAGCGCCGACCAGTTCCCGCAGGACGTACGCGAGCTGCTGCACTATTTCGAGCCGGTGCAGCCTGGCCAGGCAGTGCAGGCCGTTCCCGGTGGCGGCCTGCGGGTGCCGACCTGGATCCTCGGTTCGAGCCTGTTCGGCGCGCGCATGGCCGCCTCGATGGGCCTGCCCTATGCGTTCGCCTCGCACTTCGCGCCCGACGTGATGGACGAAGCCTTGGCGGTGTATCGCCGCGAATTCCGCCCCTCGGCGACGTTGAAGCAGCCACACGCAATGCTGGCGCTGAACGTCGTTGCCAGCGACAGCGAAGCCGAGTCGCGCCGCCTGTTCACCAGCCAGCAGCAGAGTTTCGTCAACCTGCGCCGAGGTCGAACGGGCAAGATCCCGGCACCGATCGACGATATCGAGACTTTCTGGGAACCGCATGAAAAGCTGGGTGTGGAGCGGGCGCTGGCCTGCACCGTGCTGGGCGATCCTCAGCAGGTGGCCGAAGGCATCGCCGCGTTTGTCGAGCGCCACAAGCCCGACGAACTGATGCTTACCGCCAACCTGTATGACCACCGCGCGCGCCTGCGCTCGTTCGAATTGGCCATGCACGCCTGGCACACCCGCCACGCGGGCTGAACAATTGCGTCACGGCCCATTGCGGCCGAACCGCGTCTGATGGGAGCTCACACCGATGGAGCCCCCACATGGCTGATACCCGCGCCGAACACATCGCCCAACTGGCCGAGCTGATCAAGGACGTCGAGGTGGCGATGTTCGCCACGACCGGCGTCGATGGACGACTCTACAGCCGGCCGCTGGCCACCCAGCAGGTCACCTTCGACGGTGATCTGTGGTTTGTCATCACCGCCGACAGCCCCAAGGTCGCCGAGATCGCACTTGATCCATACGTCAACGTGGCCTACGCCTCGCCTTCGAAGAACACCTATGTGTCGGTGGCAGGGCGTGCGCGCATCGTCGACGACCGCGCGAAGATCGAAGAGCTGTGGTCGCCGGCCATGAAGCTGTTCTTTCCGGGCGGCATGGACGACCCGAACCTGCGCCTGATCCAGGTGCGCGCCGACTCGGCCGAATACTGGGATGGCCCGGGCACGCTGCTGGGGACGGCGCTGAGTTTCGTGCTGTCGGCCGTGCAGGACGAGCCCGCGCCGTTGGCCGACAATGGATTCATCGACCTTCGATGATGGCCGATGCTCGGCATTGGTAGTGCCGGCCGCTGGCCGGCAAACCTGGAAACGTGGCAGCCGGCCAGCGGCCGGCTCTACCGGATTCCGGCTCAGAACCAACGCTGGAACAGCTCCACCGTGTAGCCCACCAGCTGTCCCGAACTGAAGCCGAAGAACGCGATCGCCGCCAACGCTGCGATCCAGTTGAACAGCATCAGCGCACCATCGCGTTCCAGCAGTGCCAGCGAGAACAGCAGCAGCTGGAAGCCGAACAGGAAGTTGGTGAAGGGAATCGGCAGCGACAGCAGGATGCCAAGCAGCACCAGCAGCAGGCCAGTGAAGGCGTGTGCAGGCAGCGGTGTCAGCAGCTGCGGCAGGCGCGGTTTCAGCATCCGGTCCAGCCGTCGCAGCGGGCGGTCGATGCGGTCCAGGAAGCGGTGCATGGTGCCGCGCTTCGGTCCACGGCGGGCAATGAAGCCAGGCAGCCACGGGCGGCGCAGGCAGAACAGCATCTGCAGGCCGATCAGGATCACCAGTGGGCCGCTGACCGCGCCGCCCATGCCCGGGATCGGGATGAACGAGGGCAGGATCGCCACGAACAGGAACACGCCGAACGCGCTCTGCTGCAGGTTGCACAGGATCTGGCCGAGCGGCATGTGCTCGGCCGGGTCGCCGGAGGCGAACATCTCCAGCAGGGTGCGGATGCCCTCGTTGCGGTAGGCCGGGCGCTCAACGCCCGGACCCTGGCCGGCCTCAGGCGGTGAGCTCATCGGCCTGCTCGTCGGACAGCGTGCGCAGCAGCAGCTTGTCCACCCGCGCACCATCCAGGTCGACCACCTCGAAGCGCCAGCCGGCCCAGTCGAAGTACTCGCCCGCGTGCGGGATGCGGCCGAAGTAGTGGATGCACATGCCGGCCAGCGTGTAGTAATCGCCATCCTCGGCATCGGGCAGATCGTTGCTGCCGATCAGCTCGCGCAGGTCCTCGATCGGCAGCGAGCCGTCCACCAGCAGCGAACCGTCTTCACGGGTCACCACCAGCGCATCTTCGTCGGCGTTCTCCACCGCCTGCAGGCGGCCGACCACGGCGCCCATCAGGTCGCTGATGGTCACCAGGCCCTGGATTTCGCCGTACTCGTCCACCACCAGCGCCATCGACTGCTGTTCCTCGCGGAAGATCTCCAGCAGCTTCATCGCGTGGGTTGATTCGGAGACGTACAGCGGTTCGCGCAGGGTCTGGAACAGCGCGTTGTCACCGCGCGCCATGCGCGTGGCCAGCGATTTCAGTTCAAGCACGCCGACCACGTCCATGTCGTTGTCGCGGTATACCGGGTACCGCGAGAACTCGTGCTCGGCCATGATCTCCAGGTTGCGCTCCAGCCCGGCCTGGGTATCCAGCCAGGCGATGCGGTTGCGCGGGGTCATCAGGCTGTCGGCGGTGCGGTCGCCCAGGCGCATGACGCGGTTCATCATGTCGCGCTCGTGGGCGTCGATCACACCGGCCTCGTGGCTCTCGGCCACCAGCATGCGGATCTCTTCTTCAGTCACCGAGGCGACTTCATCCTTGCCCAGGCCGAACAGGCGCAGCACCAGCTGGGTGGTCTTGGACAGCAGCCAGACGAAGGGCAGGGCCAGCTTGGCCAGCCAGCTCATCGGCATCGCGACCAGGCCGGCAATGGCCTCCGAGCGGGTCAGCGCCAGGCGCTTGGGCACCAGTTCGCCGAAGATCAGCGTGATGAAGGTGATCAGGCTGACCGCCAGCGCGGTACCGATGTTGCCGGCGTAGGCGAAGCCGGGCATCAGGCCCTGGATCCAGCCGGCGAAGGCTTCACCCAGCGCTTCACCGCCGAGGTAGCCGGTCAGCACGCCGATCACGGTGATGCCGATCTGCACGGTGGACAGGAAGCTCTCCGGCTTCTCCGACAGCTCCAGCGCCTTGGCGGCACGCTTGGAGGTGGCGGCCATCTGCTTCAGGCGGCTCTTGCGCGAGGTCATGACCGACATCTCGGACATGGCGAAGAAGCCGTTCAGCAGAACAAGCGCGAAGACAATCAGGATCATTTCAAACACGGGCGTCGTCCCCGGTTGGTGGCAGGGAGGGCGGGTGCTTGCGATGGCGGCTGGCGCTCAGGAACAGGGTCCGGCGCGGCGCAGGGGGATAAGGGTCGTCGTCCATAAGGTGCGCCCGAAGGCGCGCTGGCATCTTAGCAAAGGGGCATGGCAGGGTGGCAACCGCCTGTTCAGGTTGGGGGTTCCAAGGCCTCGAAAGGGGGCGGGGATACCCGTGATGGTCATCTAGCCGTCATAATTCCGTCTGGTGCCGTCCTTCCCGCGACGGCTGACAGGTTTCTCAATGTTCTCTCTGCAGACCATTTTCGGTTCCGGCAAACAGTTCTACACCCTGCTCGATGAGGCTGCCGTCGCGGCTTCCGACGCCGCCAAGGCGCTGCATTCCATGCTGCGCGAGGCCGACCGCCAGCCCGCGCTGGACGCCTTCAAGCTGGCCCGCCTGCGCGAACGCGCGGCCTCGGACAAGATCAGCCAGGCGCTGGTGGACAGCTTCATGACCCCGATCGAGCGCGAAGACATCGAAGCGCTGGGCTCGGCGCTGTACAAGATTCCCAAGCAGATCGAGAAGTTCGCCGATCGCTATTCGCTGGCCACGACCCACCTGGAGCACATCGACTTCGCGCCGCGCGCGGCGATGCTGGAACAGGCTGCCGGCGTGGTGGTGGAGATGGTGGCCGACCTGCGCCACATGAACCTGGACCGGATGACCGCGCTCAACGAGAAGCTGCGCTCGCTGGAGAACGAGGCCGACCGCCTGATGCTCGAGCTGTACCGCGACATCTATTCGGGCCGCCTGGACAACCTGCAGATGTTCCTGCTGAAGGAATTCTTCGAGATCCTGGAAAAGGCCATCGACCGTTGCCGCGAGGCCGGCGTGGTGGCGTACCAGATCGTGTTGAAGAACAGCTGACGGACGCCGCCGCATGTTGACCCTTGTCCTGGTGGTGATCCTGGCCGCGCTCGTTTTCGAGTTCATCAACGGCTTCCACGACACTGCCAATTCCATTGCCACCGTGGTGGCGACCAAGGTGCTCTCGCCCGGCTGGGCGGTGATGCTGGCCGCCTTCATGAACCTCATCGGTGCACTGACCGGTACCGCGGTGGCGCTGACCATCGCCTCGGGCCTGCTCAACACCAACGTGGTTGACGTCACCCCGCAGGTGATCCTGTGCGCCCTGCTGGGCGGCATCATCTGGAACCTGATCACCTGGTGGAAGGGCTTGCCGTCCTCGTCCTCGCACGCGCTGATCGGTGGCCTCTGCGGCGCCGGCCTGGCCGCCGCCCACAACAACTGGGACGCGCTGATCTGGTCCGAGCGCCTGGGCAGCTGGGCGCAGAACAAGGGCCTGCTGTGGAAGGTGTTCGTGCCGATGATCACCTCGCCGATCGCCGGCTTCCTGCTCGGCATCGTGGTGATGGTGCTGCTGTGGGCGCTGATCGCCGGCCTGGCCAAGATCGGTGGTGCCATCGGTCGCCTGGCCCGTCCGCGCATCGTCAACGCCTTCTTCGGCAAGGCCCAGATCGCCTCGGCGGCCTACATGGGCTTCGCCCACGGCCATAACGACGCGCAGAAGACCATGGGCATCATCGCCATGACCCTGATTGGTGCCGAAGCCACCGGCGCATTGAACGACCTGCCGTCCTGGCTGGCCTTCATGCATCCGGATGCGCATGCCGGTGACGGCATCGCCATGTGGATCGTGCTGACCTGCGCGGTGGTGATGGCGGCCGGTACCGCCTCGGGCGGCTGGAAGATCATCAAGACCCTGGGCCACAAGATGGTCAAGCTGCACCCGATCCACGGCTTCGCCGCGGAGACCAGCTCGGCCACCATCCTGACCCTGGCTGCCCACTTCGGCATGCCGGTCTCGACCACGCACAGCATCTCCACCGCGATCATGGGCGTCGGTTTCGCCAAGAACCCGCGCTCGCTGAAATTCGGCGTGATCGAGCGCATCGTCTGGGCCTGGATCCTGACCATCCCGGCCGCCGGAGGCTGTGCGTACCTGATCCTGAAGCTGTTCGAGCTGTTCGGCTGGACCTGAGGCCCGCAGCCTTGGGGTCAGAGCCCTTTCCCTGCGGGAAAAGGATCTGACCCCGACAAACGAAAAAGCCCGCCGTATTCCGGCGGGCTTTTTTCATGGGCAGATCGTTTCTCGGTATCCAGCGTGTCGACCAAGGTCGACACCCACCAAATCAGCAGGAAGTAGACACCCACCGACAGCGGACGGTCGCCTCCCCAACCGCCGCAGGAACCTGTCAGCGGCGGGGTGGGGTGGGGTTGCAGGACCGTTGGCGCCATGGATGGCGCCATCGAGCCCCCATGGACGGGTTCACGGCGTGTCCTGCAACCCCACCCCACCTCGCCAGCCCACGGAACCCCGGCTTTTGACGTTGGACGTTGCCGTTGCAGTCAGCGGGTGCCGGGCCGCAGGCCCGGCCGACCCCCTCAATTACGCTGGAACAACGCCTGCACATCCTTGCGGAACGCCGCCTGGCTGTCCGCCCGGCTGTAGAACATGTGCCCGCCCGGATAGCTCCGCACCTGCACCCGGTCCGGATTGCTGCCCATCGTCGGCATCTGGTCCACGGTCAGGATCGAGCCCATGAACGGGCACGACAGGTCGTTCCAGCCATGCACGATCAGCACCTGCAGATGCGGATCGATCGCCACCGCCTGGCGCAGCTGGGTCACCGCGCCCTGGCGCAGCTCGCCATTGCGGTCCCACAACCGGTTCACGTCGTAGTTCAGCGCCTGGTAGCGCGCATCCACCTTCCAGCCGACCACCCGCGTCACGAAGTCGACCATCGCCGTGGTTGTCGGCGCGATGATGCTGTCCAGCAGTGGATCGTTGGCGCGCTGCTCCGGATCATTCGGGAACGGATCGAACGCGGTCACGTTGGAGTCGTAGCGGCTGCCCAGCGTGCCCTTGTCGCGGAACACTTCACGCAGGTAGGCCTGGGTTTCCAGGCGCCCGCCGGCGCGGCGCACGAACTGCGGGTCCAGTCCGGTCAGCGCGGTCACCCGCCGCAGCATGGCTTCGGTAGCCTGCGGATCGCTGCGGCCCTTCATCAACGCGGTGGCGTAGTCGCCACGGGTGTACTCCACCACCTCGCGCATCGCCGCATCGGTCAGCTTGCCCTGGCGCTCCAGGTGCGCCGCGGCGATCGACGGCAGCGTCTGCATCCATGCCATCGGCGAGACGTCGGCGTTGTCTTCCAGGGTCGGGCTCAGGTAGGGCGAGACCAGCACCAGGCCGTTCATCGCCACGCCCAGCCGGGTCTGCAGGAAGTGGGTGATGCGCGGGCCACGGTAGCCACCGTAGCTCTCGCCGGTCAGGTACTTGCGCGAGGCCATGCGCTGGTTGCGTAGCAGCCAGTCGTAGATCGAGCGCGAGAGGTATTCGACGTCGGCACTGGGGTTGTAGAGCGCTTTCTTGGCTTCATCGTCGCCGATCCGCGCGCGGCTGAAGCCGGTACCGACCGGATCGATGAACACCAGATCGGTGAAGTCCAGCCAGGTGCCCGGGTTGTCGTGCAGGGTGGCCGGCGCCGAAGCGCTGTCACCCTCGGAGCCGAAGGTCACCACCTTCGGCCCGATCGCGCCCATGTTGAGGTACACCGACGACGCACCGGGGCCGCCATTGAGCGCGAAGGTCACCGGTCGGTCCTTGCCCGGCATCGTGTAGGCGGTGAACACCACGTCGGCGATCACCTTGCCCTTGGCATCGCGTACCGGCAGGGTGCCGACGGTGGCGGTGTAGTCCAGGGTGCGGCCGGCCAGGCGCATGCTCTGGCGGGCCGATGCGTCGGCGGGCAGCGCAGGCGCTTCGGTCTTGTCATCTTTCGGATCGGGCTTGGCCTCGGCGTCGGGCGCGGCCAGCACGCTGGCAGGGGCGATGAGCAGGCCGACGCAGAGCGCGGCAGTGTGCAGCAGGGACTTCATGGCACCGGATCGGCAGCGGAAGGGGGTTCCGATGCTAGGCCGGTGGCGGGCCATGCCGTATGTGTCCAAAGGCATGGCCGTGCGATGAGGCCGCCACTGGCCAGATTGGGTCAAGCGGGCAGGGTGGCTGCCGCGTCGTCATCGGCCAGCAGGCCGTAGACGGCCGAGTCGGCCAGTTGCCCCTGGATGCGCCAGCGCTGGCGCAGCACCCCTTCGCGGTGGAAGCCCAGGCGTTCCAGCACGTGCGCGGAGGGCGCATTGCGGGGGTCGATCTCGGCTTCCACGCGATGCAGGTGCAGGGTGCGGAACAGGTAGGCCAGTACCTGTTGCAGGGCCTCATGCATATAGCCCTGGCCCTGGCGATCGGGGGCCAGCAGGTAGCCGATCTCGGCGCGCGCCGCATCGCGGTCCACCGCGAATACCACGCAGATGCCCAGCAGCGGACCTTCCAGCGATTCGCGCACGGCCAGCTTCAGCTGGGTGCCGATGGCATGGGCGGCGAGGTCATCGTCGATCTGCTCGCGCGCTTCGGCCTGTCGCGTCCAGGCCGGATGGTTCCACCAGCGCATCACATCCGGGTTGGACTGCAGCGTGAACAGCGCGGCGGCGTCGTCACGGCGGATCGGGCTCAGGACCAGCCGTGCGCTGTGCAGCGGCAGGCCGGGGAACAGCAGCGAGTGGCTGGCCAATACGGTGGTCCACGCGGATGGACGCGCATTATGGCGCCGCCGGGTTTGCCGATGGGGGTGTAATGTCCCGGGGCGCATGGACCGGTCGTGCCGGCCGCTGGCCGGCAACCTCGATATCCAGTTGATTCATGCAGATCTGCCGGCCAGCGGCCGGCACTACCGGGCAACCGGGTCAGAGCCGTTTCCTGTCAGGAAACGGATCCGACCCCGCGCCGGGATCAGACTTCCAGCGAAGCCAGGTCGCCCTTCGACTCCAGCCAGCCCTTGCGGTCGGACGCGCGCTTCTTGGCCAGCAGCATGTCCATCAGCGAACGGGTCTGCTCGCCATCGTCCACGGTCAGCTGCACCAGGCGGCGCGTATCCGGGTGGATGGTGGATTCACGCAGCTGCGGCGGATTCATCTCGCCCAGGCCCTTGAAGCGGGTCACGTTGATTGCGCCCTTGATCTTCTCGCGCTCGATCTTGTCCAGCATCGTGCGCTTCTCTTCCTCGTCCAGGGCGTAGAACACCTGCTTGCCCACGTCGATGCGGAACAGCGGCGGCATCGCCACGAACACGTGGCCGGCATCGACCAGCGCCGGGAAGTGCTTCAGGAACAGCGCGGTCAGCAGGGTCGCGATGTGCAGGCCGTCGGAGTCCGCGTCGGCCAGGATGATGACCTTGCCGTAACGCAGGCCGGCGATGTCGTCCTTGCCGGGGTCGCAGCCGATGGCCACGGCCAGGTTGTGCACTTCTTCCGAAGCCAGCACGCTGTTGGACGAGACTTCCCAGGTGTTGAGGATCTTGCCGCGCAGCGGCAGGATCGCCTGGAAGTCCTTGTCGCGCGCCTGCTTGGCGCTGCCGCCTGCCGAGTCACCTTCCACCAGGAACAGCTCGGTGCGCGACAGGTCCTGGCTGATGCAGTCGGCCAGCTTGCCTGGCAGGGCCGGGCCTTGCGTGACCTTCTTGCGGACGACCAGCTTCTCGGTCTTCAGGCGCGCACTGGCGCGCTCGATGGCGATCTGCGCGATCTTCTCGCCCAGTTCCACGTTCTGGTTCAGCAGCAGGCTGAAGGCATCGTGCGCGGCGCCTTCAACGAAGCCGGCGGCCTGGCGCGAGGACAGGCGTTCCTTGGTCTGGCCGCTGAACTGCGGGTCGGTCATCTTCAGCGACAGCACGAACGACACCCGGTCCCACACGTCTTCCGGGGCCAGCTTGACGCCGCGCGGCAGCAGGTTGCGGAAGTCGCAGAACTCGCGCAGCGCCTCGGTCAGGCCGGTACGCAGGCCGTTGACGTGGGTGCCATGCTGGGCGGTCGGGATCAGGTTGACGTAGCTTTCCTGGACCAGCTCACCTTCCGGCAGCCAGGCCACGGCCCAGTCCACCACCTCGGTGTCCTTCTTCAGGTTGCCGACGAACAGGTCGGCCGGCAGCGATTCGCGCTCGCCCAGTTCCAGCTTCAGGTAATCGCGCAGGCCGTCTTCGTAGTACCAGGTATCGACTTCACCGGTGGCTTCGTCGGTCAGCTTGACGGTCAGGCCCGGGCACAGCACGGCCTTGGCACGCAGCAGGTGCTTCAACGCGCGCACCGCGAACTTCGGCGTGTCGAAGTACTTCGGGTCCGGCCAGAAGCGCACGCGGGTACCGGTGTTCTTCTTGCCGACGGTGCCGACCACTTCCAGCGGCGTGGCGCGGTCGCCATTGCGGAAGGTGATGCGGTGTTCGGCACCTTCGCGCTTGATGTGCACCTCCACCAGGGTCGACAGCGCGTTGACCACGCTGACGCCGACGCCGTGCAGGCCGCCGGAGAAGGTGTAGTTGTTGTTGCTGAACTTGCCGCCTGCATGCAGGCGGGTGAGGATCAGTTCGACGCCCGGGATCTTCTCTTCCGGATGGATGTCCACCGGCATGCCGCGGCCGTCATCGCTGACCTCCACGCTGCCGTCCTTGTACAGGGTGATCTCGATCGAGCGGGCATGGCCGGCGAGGGCCTCGTCCACCGAGTTGTCGATCACTTCCTGCGCCAGGTGGTTCGGGCGCGCGGTGTCGGTGTACATGCCGGGACGGCGCTTGACCGGGTCAAGGCCGGACAGGACTTCAATATCGGCGGCGTTATAGCGGGCGTTCATCTATCTTCTAAAGCGCGGAGCGACGCGCAAGTGTGCGGTCTGGACGGCGATTTTGCACGCCTGCGGTTCAGCCTCGGCGCCGGGGAGGGGGTAAAATGGCAGCCGCTGGAATCTGAACGCCGGCGACCCCCGTTGGGTCGAAACGTCCAAGCCATACCGCGAGGAGGACCTCATGAAGAAGTTGCTGACCATTGCAATCCTGGCCGCTGCCGCTGTTGCAGTGCCGCTGGTGGTGGCGCAGAACGCTGGCCAGCCGGCCCCGCAGCAGGGTGACCAGGCCGACAAGGCGCAGGCCGAGGCCGATGCCAAGGCCAAGCGTCGGGCCCAGGCCAATGCCGAAATGAAGGCGCAGGGCCAGCCGGCCCCGCAGAAGGAAGAAGAGGAAGAGGCGCGGAAGAAGCGCTGATCCCGCAACCTGCCAAGCGCCCTTGTGACAAGGGTTGCGCACCGGAACGCCCCGCCCAGCGGGGCGTTTTTTGTTGGATCGGCCGCACAAGCCCCTTGGGTTGGCGGCCATCAATCTGTAAACTATGGCTTTCCGGGAGTAAGTGCGTGTCCACCATTTGCGAATGGGCTGGAGCGGCCAAGCGTGGCTTCCAGCATGGCGGGTCGCAGGTGACGGTCGATTTGACCGGCACGGCCACCCCGACCTCGCACGATGGTCCCCGTCCGGCGCGTGCCGCCGCACGGACCCGCACCTCCCTCGCTGTCCCAGCGAACCGGAAAACCCCCTCCGAGCACCATGCCCGCCCTCCGGGTGCGCGTGGTGCTGCCGTTTTCCATTTCCAGACAGGATGCTTGCAGCCATGACTCCCTTGATTTTCGTAACCGGCGGCGTGGTGTCCTCGCTCGGCAAAGGCATTGCCGCCGCGTCGCTGGCCGCCATTCTCGAAGCCCGTGGCCTGAAGGTCACGATGATGAAGCTCGACCCGTACATCAACGTCGACCCCGGCACCATGAGCCCGTTCCAGCACGGTGAGGTCTATGTCACCGACGACGGCGCCGAGACCGACCTCGACCTGGGCCACTACGAGCGCTTCGTGCGCACCCGCCTGAGCCGCAAGAACTCGGTCACCACCGGCCGCATCTACGAGAACGTGATCCGCAAGGAGCGCCGCGGCGACTACCTGGGCGCGACCGTGCAGGTCATCCCGCACATCACCGACGAGATCCGCCGCTGCATCGACGAAGCCACCGAAGGCTACGACGTGGCGCTGGTCGAGATCGGCGGTACTGTCGGCGACATCGAGTCGCTGCCGTTCCTGGAAGCGATCCGCCAGGTGCGCACCGAGCGTGGCCCGGAGAAGGCACTGTTCATGCACCTCACCCTGGTGCCGTACATCGGCGCCGCCGGCGAGCTGAAGACCAAGCCGACCCAGCACTCGGTGAAGGAACTGCGTTCGATCGGCATCCAGCCGGACGTGCTGCTGTGCCGTTCCGAGCAGGCGGTGCCGGATTCGGAGCGCCGCAAGATCGCCCAGTTCACCAACGTTTCCGAGCGCGCGGTGATCAGCGTGCCGGACGTCGACGTGCTGTACCGCATTCCGTCGGGCCTGCACGCGCAGGGCCTGGACGAGATCGTGGTCAACCAGCTGAAGCTGGCCGACAAGGCCGGCCCGGTCGATCTGTCGATGTGGGAAGACGCGGTCGATGCGACCCTGCACCCGCTGGACGAAGTGACCATCGCCGTGGTCGGCAAGTACGTCGACCACCAGGACGCCTACAAGTCGGTCGGCGAAGCACTGAAGCACGGCGGCCTGCGCCAGCGCACCAAGGTCAACCTGAAGTGGCTGGAAGCACAGGACCTGGAAGGCACCGACATGGCCGCACTGGCCGATGTCGACGGCATCCTGGTGCCGGGTGGCTTCGGTGACCGTGGTTTCGAAGGCAAGGTGCAGACCTCGAAGTTCGCCCGCGAGCAGCACGTGCCGTACTTCGGCATCTGCTATGGCATGCAGGCGGCCGTCGTCGATTACGCGCGCAACGTGGTCGGCCTGGAAGGCGCCAACAGCACCGAGAACGACCGCCAGTCGCCGAACCCGGTGATCGGCCTGATCACCGAATGGCGCACCGCCACCGGCGATGTCGAGAAGCGTGACGACAAGAGCGACCTGGGTGGCACCATGCGCCTGGGCCTGCAGGAGCAGCGCCTGAAGCCGGGCACGCTGGCCCGTGAACTGTACGGCAAGGACGTGGTCGCCGAGCGCCACCGCCATCGTTATGAGTTCAACAACCGCTACCGCACCCAGCTGGAAGATGCGGGCTTGGTGATCGCCGGCAAGTCGATGGACGACACCCTGGTGGAAGTGGTCGAGCTGCCGCGCGATGCGCATCCGTGGTTCCTGGCCTGCCAGGCGCATCCGGAATTCCTGTCCACGCCGCGTGATGGCCACCCGCTGTTCATCGGTTTCATCCGTGCCGCGCGCGAGCGCAAGGCCGGCGGCAAGCTGCTGCAGGAAGCCCGCGCCTGACTTGTGATGGGGGCCGCCGGCCCCCATCTTGCACGCTTCAACCCCCAGCGCACCGGCCCAGCCGGTGCCGCGGACAACAAGGAAACGCCATGAAACTGTGTGGATTCGAGGTCGGGCTGGACCAGCCCCTGTTCCTGATCGCCGGCCCCTGCGTGATCGAGTCGATGCAGCTGCAGCTCGATACCGCCGGCAAGCTGAAGGAAGTCACCGACAAGCTCGGTGTCAACTTCATCTTCAAGTCCAGCTTCGACAAGGCCAACCGCACCTCGGGCACCGCGTTCCGCGGCCCGGGCATGGAAGAGGGCCTGAAGGTCCTGGCCGAGGTCAAGAAGCAGATCGGCGTGCCGGTGCTGACCGACGTCCACGAATACACCCCGATGGACGAAGTGGCTTCGGTGGTGGACGTGCTGCAGACCCCGGCGTTCCTGGTCCGCCAGACCGACTTCATCCGCAAGGTGTGCTCGGCCGGCAAGCCGGTCAACATCAAGAAGGGCCAGTTCCTGGCGCCGTGGGACATGAAGCCGGTCGTGGAGAAGGCCAAGGCCACCGGCAACGAGCAGATCATGGTCTGCGAGCGCGGTGCCAGCTTCGGCTACAACAACCTGGTCAGCGACATGCGTTCGCTGGCGGTGATGCGCGATACCGGTTGCCCGGTGGTGTTCGATGCCACCCATTCGGTGCAGCTGCCGGGCGGGCAGGGCACCAGTTCCGGTGGCCAGCGTGAGCACGTGCCGGTGCTGGCCCGTGCCGCCGTGGCGGTAGGCATCTCCGGCCTGTTCGCCGAGACCCATCCGGACCCGTCCAAGGCCCTGTCCGATGGCCCCAATGCGTGGCCGCTGGACCAGATGGAAGCGCTGCTCGAGACCCTGATGGAGCTTGACGCGGTGACCAAGAAGCACGGCTTCTCGCGCTTCGCGTGAGTCGTGACCCGTGGGTGGCGCTGGAAGACCAGCGCCACCGCCGGCACTGGAAGCAGTGGCCGTGGGGCCTGATCGCACTGGGCCTGGCCGTGCTGTTCACCGTGGGCATGTTCGGCCTGGCGCTGATCGGTGCGGCGTCGGTGCGTCCCCCGGGTGATGGCAGCAGCGCGCTCGATCTGCGGACGTACTTCATTGCGCTGCTGGTCGCGGAGCTGCTCGGTGCCGTGGGCTGCGTCGCTGCCGCTGTACTTGCGTGGCGGCTGAATCGCGGCAAGGTGGCGGCTGGCCTGGCGATCATCCTGCTTTCGCTGTGGCTTGGCGCCCTGTTCTACGGATTGCTTTGATGAATACGAGCACGTCAGCGCGCGGCTGGCCCTGGGGCCTGATCGCGCTGGGGCTGTCCGTGCTCGCCTGGACGTCCCTGCTGCTGGGTGTAATGGCCTTCGCGGCCAGCTTCGGCTCACCGGGTGACGGCAACCACGGCATGCGGGCCATGCAGTACTGGATTCTGGCTGCTCTGGTCATGCTGGGTCTGTCGTTCTTCGGCAGCCTGGTGGCGATCGTGCTGGCCTGGCGACGCAGGCGGGGAGCGGTCTGCGCCACCATTGCAGGCGCATTGCTGACGCTGCTGGTGTCGATGGTCCTGATCGTGATCGGGTCCAGCTGGGGCTGATGCCGCCCAGGCCATTTGGCAAGTGGCGGGCAGCCGGGGATAATCACGCGGCATTCGTTTTGTCGCCCCCTCTCCATACAGGTAACCGGCCCGACCATGAGTACGATCCGCAGCATCCACGCCCGTGAAATCCTCGACAGCCGTGGCAACCCCACGCTGGAAGCCGAAGTCATCCTGGAGGACGGTTCGTTCGGTCGTGCCGCGGTTCCCTCCGGCGCCTCGACCGGCACCAAGGAAGCGGTCGAGCTGCGTGACGGCGACAAGACCCGTTACCTGGGCAAGGGCGTGCGCAAGGCCGTCGACAACGTCAACACCACCATCGCCAATGCGCTGAAGGGCTTCGAAGCCACCGACCAGGCTGGCCTCGACCGTCGCCTGATCGACCTTGACGGCACCGAGAACAAGGGCCGCCTGGGCGCCAACGCGCTGCTGGGTGTTTCGATGGCCGCCGCGCATGCCGCCGCTGCATCGAACAAGCAGGCGCTGTGGCAGTACCTGGCTGCCAAGACCGGCGTGACCCCGTCGCTGCCGGTGCCGATGATGAACATCATCAACGGCGGCGCGCATGCCGACAACAACGTCGACTTCCAGGAGTTCATGGTGCTGCCGGTCGGCTTCACCTCGTTCTCCGAAGCGCTGCGTGCCGGCACCGAAATCTTCCATTCGCTGAAGTCGGTGCTGAAGGGCCACGGCCTGAGCACGGCGGTGGGCGACGAAGGTGGCTTCGCGCCGGACTTCCGCAGCAACGTCGAAGCACTCGACACCATCCTCGAAGCGATCGGCAAGGCCGGCTACACCGCCGGTGAAGACGTGCTGCTGGGCCTGGACGTGGCCTCCAGCGAATTCTTCGAGAACGGCAAGTACAACCTGGTCGGCGAGAACAAGCGCCTGACCTCCGAGCAGTTCGTCGACTTCCTCGCCGACTGGGCCGCGCAGTACCCGATCATCACGATTGAAGATGGCCTGGCCGAGAACGACTGGGCTGGCTGGAAGCTGCTGACCGACCGCATCGGCAAGAAGGTGCAGCTGGTCGGCGACGACCTGTTCGTGACCAACCCGAAGATCTTCCAGGAAGGCATCGACTCGGGCACCGCCAACGCGATCCTGATCAAGGTCAACCAGATCGGCACCCTCAGCGAAACCCTGGAAGCGATCGCCATGGCCGACCGTGCCGGCTACGCCGCCGTGGTCTCGCACCGTTCGGGCGAAACCGAAGACACCACCATCGCCGACATCGCGGTGGCCACCACCGCCACCCAGATCAAGACCGGCTCGCTGTGCCGCAGCGATCGCGTGGCCAAGTACAACCAGCTGCTGCGTATCGAGGAAGCCCTCGGTGCCGGCGCGCGTTACGCCGGTCGTGACGCGTTCGTTTCGCTGAAGCGCTGAGCCGATGCGCGACTGGCGCTGGATGCTGCTGGTGCTGGCCCTGTTGCTGGGCTGGCTGCAGTACCGCTTCTGGTTCGGTCCGGGCAACTCGGGCGAAGTGATGATGCTCGAAGCCCAGGTCGCCAACCAGGAGCGGGACAATGAGGGTCTGCAGCAGCGCAACGACGCGCTGGCTGCCGAAGTGAAGGACCTCAAGGAAGGCCAGTCCGCCATCGAGGAACGCGCGCGCAGCGAGCTGGGCATGATCAAGCCTGGCGAGAAGTTCTACCGCGTGGTCGAGGATGCGCCGGTCCGCCCGGCGCAGCCCGCGGCAGGCGTCAATGCCCAGGCTGGCGAACACCCGGCGGACGTGCCATGAGCGCGGCGATCTGGGTGGTGGTTCCAGCCGCGGGCCGTGGCGCCCGCTTCGGCGCGCCGCTGCCCAAGCAGTACCTGCAGGCGGGCGGGCAGATCCTGCTCGCCCACACCCTGGACGCATTGCTGGCGCATCCGGCCGTGGCCGGGGCGATGGTAGTGATCGGCCAGGACGATGCCGACTGGCCGGGCTGGAGTGAATGGGCCGGCAAGCCGGTACTGACCTGCGTCGGCGGCGCGACCCGTGCCGCTTCGGTGCTGGCTGGGCTGCAGGCGCTGCCGGACTCGGTGCGCGCCGATGAGTTCGTGCTGGTCCACGATGCCGCGCGACCCAACCTGTCGCTGGCCGATCTTGGCCGCCTGCTTGAAGTCGGCCGTGCCGATCCGGTCGGCGCGATCCTGGCCGCACCGGTGCGCGACACCCTCAAGCGTGCGGGCGACGACGGTGGCATCGATGGCACCGAACCGCGCGAGCGCCTGTGGCGCGCGCTGACGCCGCAGCTGTTCCGCCGCCACCAGCTCAGCCGCGCGCTGTCCGAAGCCGCCGCCGCCGGTATTGAAGTCACCGATGAGGCCATGGCCATGGAGCGCCAGGGCCAGCGCCCGCTGCTGGTCGAGGGCAGCGAGGACAACTTCAAGGTCACCACCCCGGCCGATCTGGACCGGTTCGAATTCGTACTTTCCCGCCGCGCCGGCTGATTAGCCGCGCGGCCCTGTAGCAAGGGTTGCATCCATGAGCACCGCACCGTTCCCGCCCGTCCGCATCGGCCAGGGCTACGACGTCCATGCCTTCGGTGAAGGCGACCACATCATGCTTGGCGGCGTGAACGTGCCGCACAGCTGCGGCGTGCTCGCGCACAGCGACGGCGACGTGATCCTGCATGCCCTGTGTGATGCCATGCTCGGCGCGCTGGCGCTGGGTGACATCGGCCAGCATTTCCCGCCCAGTGACGACCGCTGGAAGGGCGCCGACAGCAGCGATTTCGTGCGCCACTGTGACAGCCTGCTGCGTGAGCGCGGCTGGCGCGTCGGCAACACCGACATCACCGTGATCTGCGAGCGACCGAAGGTCGGCCCGCATGCGCTGGCCATGCGCGAGCGCATCGGCGGGCTGCTGCAGTTGCCGCTGGACGCGGTCAGCGTCAAGGCCACCACCTCGGAGAAGCTGGGCTTCACCGGCCGTGGTGAAGGCATCGCCGCGCAGGCGGTCGTGTTGCTGGTGGCGGCATGATTCCGCTGCCGTTGGCGTTTGGTGCGCCGTTGTTGACGGCGCGCATCCGCACCACGCCGGACGATTTCCAGGTGGATGAACTGCCGGCGTTTGAGGCCACCGGTGAAGGCGAGCACCTGCTGCTGCACATCCGCAAGCGCGGCGCCAACACCGTGCATGTGGCCAAGCTGCTGGCCACGTGGGCCGGTTTGCCGGAAATGGCAGTGAGCTACGCTGGCATGAAGGATCGCCATGCGGTCACCACCCAGCGTTTCAGCGTGCACCTGCCCAAGCGCGTCGCGCCGGACCTGGCCGAGCTGGCCAGCGACGAGATCGAAGTGCTCGAAGCCACCTGGCACAACCGCAAGCTGCAGCGCGGCGCACTGGCCGGCAACCGCTTCAAGCTGGTGCTGCGTGACGTGCAGGGGGATGCCGCCGCAATCAGCGAACGCCTGCAGCAGATTGCCGGACGCGGCCTGCCGAACTGGTTTGGCGAGCAGCGCTTCGGCCGCGACGGCGGCAATGTTCCGGCCGCACTGGCGATGTTCGGCGGCCGTCGCATGCGCAAGGACCAGCGTTCGCTGCTGCTGTCTGCCGCCCGATCGGCGCTGTTCAACCGCGTGCTGGCCGCACGCGTGGAGCAGGGCAACTGGGACCAGCCGCTCGATGGCGAAGTCTGGATGCTCGATGGCAGTCGCAGCGTGTTCGGCCCCGAGCCGTACACCGATGTGCTGGCCGAGCGGCTGGCGCGTTTCGACATCCATCCCAGTGCACCGCTGTGGGGCGAAGGCGAGCTGCGCAGCACCGACGCGGCACGTGAGCTGGAGCTGGCCGCGCTGGCCGACGACGAGTCGAAGGCACTGCGGGCCGGCCTGGAAGACGCGCGCCTGAAGCAGGAGCGCCGCGCGTTGCGCCTGCGCCCGGCGCTGCTGCAGCATCAGTGGCTGGCCGATGACGTGCTGGAACTGTCGTTCGCGCTGCCGCCAGGCTGCTACGCCACCGCCGTGCTGCACGAGCTCGGCCCGGTCGAAGACGCCTCGCAGGCCTGACGGAAAAGGGGACGGAGGCGAAGAGCATCCACGCATGGCGTGGACCTACTTTCCTCCGCTCGCCACAGTAGATCCACGCCATGCGTGGATGGTTTACCTCAACGCCGTGCCAGCAGCACCAGTACCGCGCCGGTGCCACCTTGTCCGGTCGGTGCCGAATGGAATGCCAGCACGTCGTTGCGCAGCCGCAGCAGGCGATCGACCAGGTTCTTCAGCACCGGCGCACCGCCATCGGACTGCAGACCCTTGCCGTGGATGATGCGCACGCAGCCGTACTCGTGTGCATGCGCTTCCAGCAGGAACTGGCGCAGCAGGGCTTCGGCCTGCGCGGCGGTGGCGCCGTGCAGATCCAGTTCGTCCTGCACCGAGTACTGGCCGCGCTTGAGACGCTGGAACAGGCGTGGTGGCAGGTTGTCGCGGCGATAACTGGCCACGTCGCCGGCTTCCAGTGGCGTACTGTCGCGCAGCAGCCGGGCGAACTCGCCGGCCGCTTCGGCCTCGTCACGTTCGGCCATGCGTGCACGCGGTTTCGGCCGGGGCGCGGCAGGTGCCGGCTCGGCATCCTTGCGCAGCGGCGTCACTTCGCCGATGGCCGCACGGAACAATGCGGCCGGATCTTCGTCTTCAGGGTGCGACATGCGCACAGGGTAAACCGCCGGCGCAGGTCTGCCTATGACGGTTCGATGTCGGCCGTGACCGCCGACAGGGTAGGACCGGCGGCTCGCATGCGGCACAATAGACGATGCCCTTGCAGGGTCGACCGCTTCCGCAGGGGAGCGCGACGGTCCCGCCCACACTGCACGGTGATGGAATCGAATTCTTGGAAAATCAAGCGGTTAAATCGAAGATGCGAATCCTGGTCAGCAATGACGATGGTGTCGACGCCGCAGGCATCCGGATGCTTGCCTCGGTCCTGCGCGAGGCCGGTCACGAAGTCACGGTGGTTGCGCCCGACCGCGATCGCTCCGGCGCCAGCAACTCGCTGACCCTGGACCTGCCGATCCGGCTCAAGCGCATCGACCATTACACCGTCTCGGTGGCCGGCACACCCACCGACTGCGTGCACCTGGCGCTGACCGGCCTGCTTGAATTCGAGCCTGACATTGTCGTGTCCGGCATCAACAACGCCGCCAATCTCGGCGACGACGTGATCTATTCCGGCACCGTCTCGGCGGCGATGGAAGGTCGCTTCCTCGGCCTGCCGGCCGTGGCGGTCTCACTGGTCAGCCGCAACCACGATCCGAAGCACTTCGAGACCGCCGCGCGTGCCGCGGTGGAGATCGTCGCCCGGCTGAAGGCCGATCCGCTGCCGGCCGACACCATCCTCAACGTCAACGTGCCGGACCTGCCGTGGAGCGAGGTCAAGGGCTTCGAGGTCACCCGCCTCGGCAACCGCCATCGTGCCGAAGGCTGCATCGCGCAGAAGGATCCGCGCGGCAACGAGGTGTACTGGATCGGCCCGGCCGGCCGTGAGCAGGACTCCGGTCCCGGTACCGATTTCCACGCGGTGCGCACCGGCCACATCTCGATCACCCCGATCCAGGTCGACCTCACCCGCTACCAGGCGCTGGAGAAGGTCGCCGGCTGGGTGGGCGGCCTCAGCGCCGCGCTGGATCAGCCGGCATGAGTCCACGCCTGCGATTGCAGCCGGAAGCCGTCGGTATCGGCATGACCTCGCAACGCGTGCGTGATCGTCTGGTCGACCGCCTGCGTGAAGTCGGCATTGTCGACGAATCCACCTTGAACGCGATCCGGGTGGTGCCGCGCCATCTGTTCATCGATGAAGCGCTGGCCTCGCGTGCCTATGAGGACACCGCGCTGCCGATCGGCCATGGCCAGACCATATCGCAGCCCTGGGTGGTCGCGCGGATGACCGAGGCGGTGCTCCAGGTCGCGCCGAAGCGCGTGCTGGAAGTCGGCACCGGCTCCGGCTACCAGGCCGCCATCCTCGGCGCACTGGGCCTGGAGGTCTACACCGTGGAGCGCATCGGCGACCTGCTGCGGCAGGCACGCAAGCGCTTCCGCGCACTGGGCATGAACATCCGTACCAAGCATGACGACGGTCGCGCCGGCTGGGCCGAGCACGGCCCGTTCGATGCCATCGTGGTCACCGCCGCAGCGCCGGCACTGGTCGATGAACTGGTCGGGCAGCTGGCCGAAGGCGGGCGCCTGGTGGCGCCGGTCGGTGGCCCAGGCGGGCAGTCACTGGTGCAGCTGGACCGCAGGCCCGATGGCAGCATCGAACAACGCGTGCTGGCGCCGGTCACGTTCGTGCCGTTGCTGTCTGGCATGCTCGACTAATCCACGGAGCAGGGTTGCATGAAGATTTTCGGGCCGCTGTACGAGCGGGCGATGAAGTGGGCGGCGCACGAACGCGCGCCGACCTACCTGACGGTGTTGAGCTTCTTCGAGGCGATCATCTTCCCGGTGATGCCGGAGGTGATGCTGGCACCGATGTGCGTGGCCCAGCCCAAGCGAGGCTGGTGGTTTGCCACCCTCAGCCTGGCCGGCTCGATGGTCGGTGCGGTGGTTGGCTACGCGCTGGGTCACTACGCCTTCGAGGCGATCAAGCCGCTGTTCGAAGCGCTGGGCATGCTGCCGGCGATCGAGCAGGGCATCACCACCGTGCAGGCGAAGATGGCTGAGTCGCCGTGGGCGGTGTTCACCTTCCTGGTGCTGGGCGGCTTCATGCCCATCCCGATGAAGGTCTTCACGTGGGCATCGGGTATCGTCGGCGTGCCGATGCCGCAGTACCTGTTGAGCATGCTGATCGGTCGTGGCAAGCGCGTGTTCGTGCTGGCCGCGGTCATCCGTATCGGTGGTGCGCGTGCCGAAGCGGCATTGCGTCGCTGGATTGAACCGCTGGGCTGGATCGCCACCGCGCTGGTGGTGGTGCTGATCGCCTGGCTTGTATGGAGGTCGAAGTTCGCATGAGTCCTGATCGTCTGAGCAAGGGAGTGCGCATCGGCGCGCTGGCGTTGCTGGTTTCCACCCTGGCCGCCTGCGGCACCGCCACCGTGGTCCGTCCCGGCGGCGGCAGTGCCGGTGGTGGCGTCACCACGCCGAAGACTTCGGTGCCCAAGCCCGGGCAGACCGTGGTGGTGCGCAAGGGTGACACCATCTACGCGCTGGCCCGCATCCATGACATCACGCCGGCCGACCTGATCGCCTGGAACAGTCTGGACAACCCTTCGACCATCCACCCGGGCCAGGTGATCCGGCTGTATCCGGCCGGTGCCAGCGGCGGCCGCGCACCGACCACGGTGGTCACCCCGCCGCGCTCGGGTGGCAGCAGTGCCGGCAGCACCGCGCCAGCCCCGGCGCCGGTTGGCCCGGTGAAGAGCAACATCGCCTGGCGCTGGCCGGCCGATGGCGCGATCGTCGGCCGCTACGTTGCAGGTGACGCGACCAAGCAGGGCGTGGACATCGCCGGTACCAGCGGCCAGGCAGTGAAGGCCACCGCCAACGGCGTGGTGGTGTACTCCGGTGCCGGCCTGGTCGGCTACGGCGAGCTGATCATCATCAAGCACAGCGACCAGTGGCTGTCGGCCTATGGCCACAATCGCAAGCGCCTGGTGAATGAAGGGCAGAGCGTGAAGGCCGGCGAGCAGATCGCCGAGATGGGCCGCACCGGTGCGAACCGCGACATGGTCCACTTCGAGATTCGCTACAACGGCAAGCCGGTCGACCCGCAGCAGTACCTCCCGGCGCGTTGATCGCTGTTGGATCAGGCAGCGCCGGGCCTTGCCCGGCGTTGCTGACCTGTAGCGTCGAGCCATGCTCGACCCGGGTACCGCAGAGATGCGGCCATTTGCGATCTTATGTGTCGCAGGCCCGCCTTCACGGCGTAGGGAATACCCGGCATTCTTGAGCGGATCCATTCGTCCCGGTGCCCCATGTTCCGCGTTGCTTCCGCTCTCGCGTTGCTCATCGTCGCGCCGCTGGCCATTGCAGCCAGCGATCCGCGTGGCGTGGTCACCCGTCTCTACGACGCAGTCCAGGCACCGGCGTCGAACGAAACGGCCATTCCTTCGCTGCTGGGCGATGCCCTGCGCTCAGCCGTCGACGCGCAGCGCACTTACGAGCGGGCCTGCGCTGCGCTGGCTGCGCACGACGAGAAGCCGCACATGCTTGACCAGAGCCCCTATCTGCTGGCGCCGGACCGGCCGGAGACGATAACGGTGGGAACGCCCGGATCGAGCCGTGACGCCACCTGGGTCCGCGTCGACATGGCGGTGGGCGGCTATCGCTGGACCGACCGGGTCCTGCTGCAGCGGCAGGGCCCGGACTGGAAGGTCATGGATATCCGCTGGGGGCAGGGCGGCAGCCTGATCGGACGGCTGCAACAGTTTTCGGCCTTCCGCTGCACACCTTCGGGCGGCTAGCGCCGGGACGCGCCCGGCGACCCGAACTCAGCCTTCCAGGATGAAGGCGGCCGCGACCTTGCGGCCTTCGCCCGCCAGGATGTTGAAGGTGCGTGCGGCGGCCGGATTGTTCATCACTTCCAGGCCGATGCCGCGCGACAGGCAGGCGGCCATCACTACCGCCGGCGGAAACACCTGGCGGTCACCGGTGCCGAGCACGATCAGCGCCGGATTCAGCGCCAGGATGGGTTCCAGGTCCGACAACTGCAGCGCAGCGGCACCCGCCACCGGCCAGTCCGTGACCAGCTGGTCCGGGGTCAGGAAAAAGCTGCTGCCCAGCACCTGGTCGTTGACCTTGGCCGAGCGGCCATCGGCGGCGCGCAGGCTGTAGGCGTAGTCAGGCGGTTCGTGGTTCAGCTGCATGGCGTCAGGGCGATCAGCCGCGCGGCAGCACGATCTGGCGCTGTTCCTTGCTCGGGCGGTACAGCACGGCAACGTGGCCGATGCGCTGCACCAGCGCGCTGTCGGTGGCTTCGACGATCTCGCCGATCATCACGTCACGGGCGTCGCGATCCTCGGCAGCGACCTTCACCTTGACCAGTTCGTGGCGCTCCAGCACTTCGTTCAGCTCAGCGATGAAGGCCGGAGTCACGCCCTTGCCGCCGGTCTGCAGCAGGGCCTTCAGGTCGTGGGCTTGGCCGCGCAGAAAACGGGTCTGGGAGGCGGTCAGGGCGATGGACATGCAGGAAAACACGGTTGAATGGGGCGATCAGGGTATCATGAGGACCCCATCAGCCCCTATTTTCAATGGCTACCCGCAGCAAAAGCAGCCAGCGCTGGCTCAAGGAACACTTCTCCGACCCCTTCGTGAAGAAGGCGCAGGCCGAAGGCATGCGCTCGCGCGCCGCCTACAAGCTCGAGGAGCTGCTCGAACGTGACCGGTTGCTGAAGCCGCACATGGTGGTGGTCGACCTCGGCGCGGCGCCGGGTGGCTGGTCTCAGCAGGTTCGGAGACAGATTGGCGACACCGGCCGTGTGCTGGCCCTGGACATCCTGGACATGCCGCCCCTGGCCGGCGTGGAGTTCCTTCATGGTGACTTCAGGGAAGAAGCCGTCCTATCGCAGTTTGAAGCCATGCTCGGGGATCAGCCGGTAGACCTTGTGCTGTCGGACATGGCCCCCAATAAGAGTGGTGTGGGCGCGGTCGACCAGCCGCGGATGATGCACCTGGCGGAGCTGGCCCTGGATTTTGCCGACAACCACCTGAAGACCGGTGGGGCATTCCTGATCAAGCTGTTCCAGGGCGAGGGCTTTGACGACTACGTGCGCGACATGCGCCGCCGGTACGACAAGGTCTCCATCCGCAAGCCGGAAGCCTCGCGCAAGCGCTCTCCCGAGGTGTATGCCTTGGGTCAGGGAAAACGCGCCCACATGAAGTAAGCTCGCAATGTACGCAAGTTCGACCCCAACGCAACGCCAGCACTGAGAGGAACACCGGAGCCAATGAGGATGAACGACTTGACCAAGAACCTCCTGCTATGGGTGGTCGTCGCCGTCGTGCTGATGGTGGTCTTCCAGAGCTTCTCGCCCAAGACCTCCGGGGCTGGGGCGCAGGGTGCGTCGTACTCGCAGTTCCTGGACCAGGTGGACAGCGGCAACGTGCAGAAGGTCGCCTTCGGCGGCGACATGCGCGGCGGCACCAGCCAGCTGACCTACACCACCCGGGGTGGGCAGTCGTCCACCATCACCGCACCGTTCGATCGTGATCTGATCAACGTGCTGCGCACCAAGAACGTGGAGATCGTGCAGGAGGAGCCGTCCAGCGGCATCTCCCTGGGCGCGATCCTGATGAATTTCCTGCCGGTCATCCTGATCATCGGCTTCTGGTTGTTCATCATGCGCCAGATGCAGGGCGGTGGCGGCGGCGCCAAGGGCGCGATGTCCTTCGGCAAGTCGCGCGCCAAGCTGCAGGGCGAAGACCAGATCAAGGTCACCTTTGCCGACGTCGCCGGTTGTGACGAGGCCAAGGAAGAAGTGGGCGAGCTGGTCGACTTCCTGCGCGATCCCTCCAAGTTCACCAAGCTGGGCGGCAAGATTCCGCGCGGCGTGCTGATGGTGGGCCCGCCGGGTACCGGCAAGACGCTGCTGGCCAAGGCCATTGCCGGCGAAGCCAAGGTGCCGTTCTTCTCGATCTCCGGTTCGGACTTCGTGGAAATGTTCGTCGGCGTCGGCGCCAGCCGCGTGCGCGACATGTTCGAGCAGGCCAAGAAGCACGCCCCCTGCATCATCTTCATCGACGAAATCGACGCCGTCGGTCGCCACCGTGGTGCCGGCCTGGGCGGCGGTCATGACGAGCGCGAGCAGACCCTGAACCAGCTGCTGGTCGAGATGGACGGTTTTGAAGGTGGCGAGGGCGTGATCGTGATCGCCGCGACCAACCGTCCGGACGTGCTGGATCCGGCGCTGCTGCGTCCGGGCCGTTTCGACCGCCAGGTCGTGGTCGGCCTGCCGGACGTGAAGGGCCGCGAGCACATCCTGAAGGTGCACATGCGCAAGCTGCCGCTGGCCGATGACGTCGAGCCGATGGTGATCGCGCGCGGTACGCCGGGCTTCTCCGGTGCGGATCTGGCCAACCTCTGCAACGAGGCTGCCCTGTTCGCCGCGCGTGGCAACGAGAAGGAAGTCCGCATGGACCACTTCGACCGTGCCCGCGACAAGATCTTGATGGGTGCCGAGCGCCGCTCGATGGCCATGAGCGAGGAGGAGAAGACCCTCACCGCTTACCACGAAGCCGGTCACGCCATCGTCGGCCGCCTGGTGCCCGAGCACGACCCGGTCTACAAGGTCACCATCATTCCGCGCGGCCGTGCGCTGGGCGTGACCATGTACCTGCCGGAAGGCGACAAGTACTCGATGAACCGCGTGGCGATCAAGTCGCAGCTGTGTTCGCTGTACGGTGGCCGCGTGGCCGAGGAGCTGATCTTCGGTGCCGACAAGGTCACCACCGGCGCCTCCAACGACATCGAGCGCGCCACCAAGATGGCCCGCAACATGGTCACCAAGTGGGGCCTGTCAGATCAGCTCGGCCCGATCGCCTATGGCGAAGAGGACGACGAGGTGTTCCTTGGCCGTTCGGTCACCCAGCACAAGAGCGTGTCCAACGACACCGCGCGTCGCATCGACGAGGAAGTGCGCAACATCCTCGACGAAGCCTACGCACGCACCACCGAGCTGATGACGGCCAACCTGGACAAGCTGCACGCGATGTCCCAGCTGCTGCTGCAGTACGAGACCATCGACGCGCCGCAGATCGACGCCATCATGGAAGGCCGCGATCCGCCGCCGCCGGCCGGCTGGAACAAGTCGAACAAGGATGGTGGCAACGACAAGGGCGGCGATGCCCGTCCGCTGCCGCCGATCGCAGGGCCGGCCGAGTCGCACTGACGGCCCGCTGCACGTGACACCAGACGAGGCCGGGGCGACCCGGCTTCGTCGTTTCTGGGCCGCTGGCCCATCCCGAAGTACCGAACTGACGCTGGAGCCCGCATGTCCGCCCCGAAGCCCGAACCGATTTCCCACACCGCCGAAATGGTCATCGCAACCGTGGTTGGCGTGGGTGTGGGCCTGGGGGCCGACAACCTGCTGCTGGGCTGCGTGGTGGGTATCGCGGTCGGCATCGTGCTGAGCATCGCCAAGACCCTGTACGTGGACCGCAAGCGCCGCCGCCGTTGAGGGGTATCGGCAGGGCTGCGCCCTGCACCCGTGGTAGTGCCGGCCGCTGGCCGGCAACCTCAACAGCAACAGCAGAAGCGGGCATTCCTTGGGATGGCGGGGCGGTGTGGGTTGGCAGGACACGCCGTAAACCCGTCCATGGGGGCTCGATGGCGCCATCCATGGCGCCAACGGTCCTGCCAACCCACACCGCCCCACCTCTGACAGATTCCGGGAGCTGTTGGTAGGTGTGGACCTTGGTCGACACATCTGTCAGATATCGATGTACAAGCATGGGGTCAGATCCGTTTTCCGGAGGAAAACAGATCTGACCCCAAGAGCTGCTCCGACAGATCGCAGAAATCTGTCGAAGGCGAGGTGGGGCCGGTTGTGGGGGCGTGAGCCGCATGGATGCGGCGACCGAGCTTACATGGACGTACTTGCAGCGGCCCCCGCAACCGGACCCACCCCGCCATTCCTCAGCAAGCCAGCTGTTGCTCCGGCTCTTGCTGTCGCTCTGGCCTCTGCGGGTGCAGGGCGCCGCCCTGCCGAACTAAACTACCCGCCGTTGTCCCTGCAGGATTGCCCATGTTCGATACCTCGCCCCAGCTCGATTGCGCCGGCCGCATCCTGCGCCTCGACCGTGCCCGGGTCATGGGCATCGTCAACGTCACCCCGGACTCGTTCTCCGATGGCGGCGCGCACGAAACCACCGAGTCGGCGGTCGCCCATGGCCTGAAGCTGGTCGACGAGGGCGCGGACCTGCTCGATATTGGTGGCGAATCGACCCGCCCGGGCGCCGTGCCGGTATCGGTCGAGGACGAGCTGCGCCGGGTGATTCCGGTGATCGAGCAGCTGGCCGCCCGTACCCGGGTTCCGATCAGCATCGACACCTTCAAGCCGGAGGTGATGCGTGCGGCCGTGGCCGCCGGCGCGGGCATGATCAATGACATCTACGGCCTGCGCCAGGACGGTGCGCTGGATGCCGCCGCTGAAGCCGGCGTGCCGGTGGTGTTGATGCACATGCAGGGTGAACCCGGTCACATGCAGGCTGATCCGCACTACGACGACGTCGTTGCCGAGGTGCATGGTTTCCTGGTGCAGCGCCTGTTCGCTGCTGAAATGGCCGGCATCGCGAAGAAGAACCTGCTGGTCGACCTCGGTTTCGGCTTCGGCAAGACCACGGCCCACAACATGACCCTGCTGGCGCGCTCGGAACGCTTCCTGGAACTGGGCGTGCCGATGCTGGCCGGCCTGTCGCGCAAGCGCAGCCTGGGTGAGCTGACTGGTCGCGACCTGCCGTCCGAGCGGGTGGCGGCCTCGGTGGCCGCGCATCTGATCGCGGTGCAGCGCGGTGCACGCATCGTGCGCGTGCATGACGTGGCGGCCACCGTCGATGCGTTGAAGGTCTGGCAGGCGGTCGAGGCGGTGCCCACGCCGCGCGCCGACGCCACGCCGACGATCCGTTGGCCGGACGAAGACTGATGGGCATCGACCGGCGCCCGCTGGCGATCGCCGTGATGGGGCCGACCGCCAGTGGCAAGACCGCCACCGCGATTGCCCTGGCGCAGCAGCTGGACGGCGAAATCGTCAGCGTCGATTCGGCGCTGGTGTACCGCCACCTGGATATCGGCTCGGCCAAACCCGATGCGGCCGAGCGCGCGCAGGCACCGCACCATCTGCTGGACCTGCGCGATCCCTGGCAGACCTACTCGGCGGCCGAATTCGCCGCTGATGCCGGCCGGGTCGTGGCCGACATCGTGGCGCGTGGCAGAACACCGATCCTGGCCGGTGGCACCGGCCTGTACTTCCGGGCGCTGTTGCAGGGTCTGTCGCCGATGCCGGAGGCCGATCCGGCGACGCGCGAAGCGCTCAGCGCCGAAGCCGCCGAACGCGGCTGGGCGGCACTGCATGCGGAACTGGCCAAGGTTGATCCGGCGGCCGCCGCACGCATCCATGCCACCGACCCGCAGCGCATCCAGCGGGCGCTGGAGGTCTATCGCCTGACCGGCACCCCTATCACTGAATGGCAGCGCCGACCGGGCGTGGCGCCGTTGCCGGTGCGCACGCTCAAGCTGGTCCTGGCCCCGCGTGACCGCGCGGTACTGCACCAGCGCATCGAGGCGCGCTTCGACGCCATGCTGGCGCAGGGCTTTCTGGACGAGGTGCGGGCACTGCGCGCGATGCCGGAAATGGCCGCCGTGGACGTGCCGTTGGACCTGCCGGCGGTGCGTGCGGTCGGCTATCGCCAGGCCTGGGAGTACCTGGACGGGGAGGGCGATGCCGCCCGTTTCCGTGACAAGGCGATCTTTGCCACCCGCCAGCTGGCCAAGCGCCAGCTGACCTGGCTGCGCGGCGAGCTTGATGCGCGCTGGTTCGACCCCCATATCGACCACGAGCGCCTAGCCGGCGCGGTGTCGACCTTCGTCGCACGCTGAACCCCCGCCAGCCGTGTAACATCATCGGTCGGCGGGCGGCTCGGGGGCCGTGGCAACCGTCGGCAACCCAATAAGAACAATAATCAGGAGTGTGCAATGTCCAAGGGGCAATCGCTGCAGGATCCTTTCTTGAACGCACTGCGGCGCGAACGCGTGCCGGTTTCGGTGTACCTGGTGAACGGCATCAAGCTGCAGGGCACGATCGAGTCGTTCGACCAGTTCGTGGTCCTGCTGCGCAACACGGTCAGTCAGATGGTCTACAAGCACGCCATTTCCACGGTGGTTCCGGCACGCAATGTGAAGGTCGGTCCGGGCGGTGGTTATGTGCAGTCGGGTGAAGGTGGTCAGGCAGGTGATGAAGCAGACGAGTAATACCGGAGCGGTGAATGTTTGACCGCTCGAAAAAGGGCGAACACGCCCTGTTGATCCAGCCCCATTTCGGCAAGCTGGAAGACGATGTGCTTGAAGAGTTCGGTGATCTGGCCCGCTCGGCTGGGGCCAGCATCGCCGCAACGATCACCGCGCGCCTGGATCGTCCGAATCCGTCGACCCTGATCGGCAGCGGCAAGCTGGACGAGATCAAGGCCGCGGCCGATGCCAGCGGTGCCGACCTGATCCTGGTCAACCATGCGTTGAGCCCGGGCCAGGAGCGCAACCTGGAACGTTTCCTCGAGCGCCGGGTGATCGATCGTACCGGCCTGATCCTGGACATCTTCGCCCAGCGTGCGCACAGCCACGAAGGCAAGCTGCAGGTCGAGCTGGCGCAGCTGCGCCACCTGGCCACGCGGCTGGTGCGCGGCTGGACCCACCTGGAGCGCCAGCGCGGTGGTTCGATCGGCCTGCGCGGCCCGGGTGAAACCCAGCTGGAAACCGACCGCCGCCTGCTGCAGAAGCGGGTCGAGCAGCTGCAGAAGCGCCTGGAAAAGGTGGAAGTGCAGCGCACCCAGATGCGCCGTGCGCGCGTGCGCAGCGAGCTGCCGCGTGTCGCCCTGGTGGGCTACACCAACGCTGGCAAATCGACCCTGTTCAACGCCATGACCGGCGCTGAGGCCTACGCCGCCGACCAGCTGTTCGCAACGCTGGATCCGACCGTGCGCCGTATCGCGGTGCCGGGCGGCAACGTGGTGCTGGCCGACACCGTCGGCTTCGTCCGCGATCTGCCGCATGATCTGGTCGCTGCGTTCCGCTCGACCCTGTCCGAGGCGCGCGAGGCCGATTTCCTGCTGCACGTGGTCGATGCTGCCGATCCGCACCGCGAGGAGCGCATCGCGCAGGTGGATGAGGTGCTGACCGCGGTCGGTGCCGGTGACCTGCCGCAGCTGCTGGTGTTCAACAAGATCGACCGCATCGACGGTGCCGACGTCCGCCACGATGGCCAGGATGGCGTGCCCGACGAGTCGCGTCGTGAACGCGTCTGGATTTCCGCGCGTGACGGGCAGGGCATTGAGCTGCTGCAGGCAGTGCTGGGCAAGCGCCTGGGTCTGCAGCACGTGACCGGTGAACTGCGCCTGCCGCCGGATGCCGGCCGCCTGCGTGCTCGCCTGCACCAGCTGGAAGTGATCCGCAGCGAACAGGCCGATGAGGAGGGTTGGCTGCTGCAGGTCGACCTGCCGATCGCCGAAGCCGAGAAGCTGGCTGCCAGTGCCGATGGCGCGCCGATCCGGGCGCTGCTGCCGGAGAAACTGCCGGAGTGGTGAGGTAGCGCCGGGCCACGCCCGGCCGCTGCCATCGGGGCTGCCCGCGACATCAACCTGTCATCTGCGGTACAACGTGCAGGTTCTTCACCCCACCGTCATGCCGATGTCCATCCCCACCGACGCCGATCTCAACGCCCAGTCCGCCGCGCTCGGGCAGCGCCTGCAACTGGCCTCGCTGCAGCTGGTAACCGCCGAAAGCTGCAGTGGCGGCTGGATCGCCAAGTGCATGACCGACATCGCCGGTTCCTCGGCGTTCTTCGACTGCGGCATGGTGGTCTACAGCTACGAGGCCAAGCAGCGCTTGCTGGGCGTACGTGCGCAGACCCTGGAGCAGTTCGGTGCGGTCAGCCGCGAAACCGTGCTGGAGATGGTGTCCGGCGCACTGGTCAATTCCGGTGCCGGCATCGCCGTGGCGGTCACCGGTATCGCCGGCCCCGGCGGTGGCAGTCCGGACAAGCCGGTCGGCAGTGTCTGGATCGGCTGGAAGCGCCGTGGCGGCTACGCCCGTGCCGAACTCTTCCAGTTCGACGGCGACCGCGAAGCCATCCGCCGGCAAACCGTGGCGGCGGCATTGCGCGGTATCGACGCCCAGCTGTGACATGCTGCTCCGGTAATCGTCCGGAGCACGCATGATGTGGGAAACGCTGGGCACGGTCCGTGACCTGGGCCGACTGCAGGAAATCGCCGTCGTCCTGATCCGCTATGGCTTCGGCGACGTGGTGCGGCGCATCGGCCTGGCCAGCACGCTGGAACGGGCAGGGCGCCTGCTGCACTGGAACGAGGAGCGGCAGGAACTGCTGCGGATGACCGCGCCGGTGCGCGTGCGCAGTGCGATGCAGGATCTCGGCCCGACCTTCGTCAAGCTGGGCCAGGTGCTGGCGACACGCGTTGACCTGCTGCCGCCGGAATGGATCGCCGAACTGTCCGAACTGCAGAACGCGGTGCCGGCGCTGCCGTATGCGGATATCCGCGAGCAGCTCGAGGCCGACCTGGGCGCATCGCCTGCAGAGGTGTTCGCGTTCCTCGATGAAACCCCGATGGCTGCCGCCTCGCTGGCGCAGGCGCATCGCGCACGCCTGCATGATGGCCGCGAGGTGGTACTGAAGGTGCGGCGCCCCGGCATCCGCGATGTGGTCGAGGCCGACCTGCGGCTGCTGGCCCGCCTGGCCGAGATCGTCGAGGCGCGCCTTCCGGACCTGCGTCGTTACCGCCCGGCCGAAGTCGTGCAGCAGTTCACCGTGTCGCTGCGCCGTGAGCTGGATTTTGCCGCCGAATGCCGCAACGCCGAGCGCATCGCACGCAACTTCAAGGGCCGCGACGACATCCTGATTCCCGACGTGCACTGGCAGTGGACCTGCGAAAGCCTGAATGTGCAGGATTTCGTTGACGGCATTCCCGGGCGCGATCTGGCCGGCGTCGACGCGGCGGGCCTGGACCGGCGCGAGCTGGCGCGGCGTGGCGCCGACATCGTGCTGAAGATGGTGCTGGAGGACGGCAGCTTCCACGCCGACCCGCACCCCGGCAACATCATCTACCTGCGTGACGGCCGCATCGGCGTGATCGATTTCGGCATGGTCGGTGCCTTGTCGGAAGTGCGCCGCTTCCAGGTCGCGCAGCTGCTGCACGGGTTGGTCGAGCAGGACCCGCAGGGCGTGGCCGACGTGCTGCTGGACTGGGCCGGTGGTGTGGAGGTGGACGAGAACCGGCTGCAGCACGACATCAGCCAGTTCGTCGACCAGTACCGCGGCGTGCCGTTGAAGGACCTGCGGATCGGCCTGATGCTGGGCGACATCACCCAGCTGCTGCGCAGCTACAGCCTGACCCTGCCGGCCGACCTGGCGTTGATGATCAAGGCGTTCCTGACCCTGGAGGGCATGGGCCGCCAGTTGGACCCGAATTTCGACATGGCCAGTGCTGCGCGCCCCTTCCTGGAGCGGGTGGTGCTGCAGCGCTACGCGCCCAGGGCGCTGCTCAAGCGCGGCCGGCGCAGCCTGCTGGGCCTGGTCGACTTCGCCGGCGAACTGCCACGCGACCTGCGCAAGCTGGTCCAGGCAGCCCGCCGTGGGCGCCTGCAGCTGAAGGTGGAAACCAGCGCGCTGCAGGGCTTCGGCGAGCAGGTGAACCGGGCCGCGAACCGACTGGTGGTGGGCGTGATCACGGCCGCGCTGATCATCGGCTCGTCGATCGTGATGCACAGCGTCGGCGGGGTTTCCAGCCGCTGGTTGCTGGCGCTGGGCGTGTGCGGATTCATCGGCGCCGGCTTCTGCGGCGTATGGATCCTGGTTTCGATATGGAGAAGCGGCAAGCACACCTAGTGTGCTTGCCGCAGCGGTTCCCAGCGGGAACCGCGGAATCGCTGCGCGATTCCTGTAGAGCCGACCGCTGGTCGGGTGCTTCTGCTCTCGCCTTTGTCTCTGCCAGCCGGGCCAAGCCGGCGACGATTGCCGAGCACGGCTCGGCACCACAGCTCTCGCCGAGTCGCCCCCGGCACTTGCAGTTCCATGCATTAGTAGTAATACTACTAACCATGGACCTGACCGACACCCAGCAGGCGATCCTGCAGTTGATCGCCGAGCGTATCGAGAGCGAAGGCGCACCGCCGTCGCAGACTGAAATCGCACGTGCGTTCGGCTTCAAGGGCGTACGCGCGGCCCAGTACCACCTGGAAGCCCTGGAGCAGGCCGGTGCGATCCGTCGCGTCCCAGGCCAGGCCCGCGGCATCCGCCTGGTGCAGGCACCGCCGGTCGAAAAGCTGGCCGAGCCGGGCCTGCCCGACAGTGTCCTGCGCCTGCCGGTGCTGGGCCGGGTCGCGGCCGGCCTGCCGATCGGCGCCGACATCGGCTCGGACGATTTCGTAGTGCTGGACCGGGTGTTCTTCTCGCCGGCGCCGGACTACCTGCTGAAGGTGCAGGGCGATTCGATGATCGACGAGGGCATCTTCGACGGTGACCTGATCGGTGTGCATCGCACCCGCGATGCCCATTCCGGGCAGATCGTGGTGGCCCGCATCGATGACGAGATCACCGTCAAGCTGCTGAAGATCGCCAAGGATCGTATCCGCCTGCTGCCGCGCAACCCCGACTACAAGCCGATCGAGGTGCTGCCGGATCAGGACTTCGCGATCGAAGGCCTCTATTGCGGCCTGCTGCGGCCCAACCGTTGACCTGTTCCATAGCGCATTACCCCGCGGTCTTTTGTGGCGATTCTCTGGTTCCACTGAGGTTGGTACGGATGTCCGATAATTCTTTTCAGAGCGCCGGGCAGAATCTCAGCCTGTGCGATACGTCCGACTTAAAGTGAACCCATGGCAAAGAAGACCCCCAAAGACAGCACCCCCAACGACACGACCTCTGCAAGGACCAATCCGATGGACGAGAACAAGAAGCGCGCCCTCGCTGCAGCTCTGGGCCAGATCGAAAAGCAGTTCGGCAAGGGCTCGGTGATGCGCATGGGCGACCGCGTGGTCGAACCCGTCGAAGCCATCCCGACCGGTTCGCTGATGCTCGACATCGCGCTGGGTATTGGCGGTCTGCCGAAGGGCCGTGTCGTTGAAATCTACGGGCCGGAGTCCTCGGGCAAGACCACACTGACCCTGCAGGCCATCGCTGAATGCCAGAAGATGGGCGGCACCGCGGCCTTCATCGACGCCGAGCACGCGCTGGACCCGATCTACGCCGCCAAGCTGGGCGTGAACGTGGACGACCTGCTGCTGTCGCAGCCGGATACCGGTGAGCAGGCGCTGGAAATCGCCGACATGCTGGTCCGTTCCGGTTCGGTCGACATCCTGGTGATCGACTCGGTCGCCGCGCTGACCCCGAAGGCCGAAATCGAAGGCGAGATGGGTGACCAGCTGCCGGGCCTGCAGGCCCGACTGATGAGCCAGGCGCTGCGCAAGCTGACCGGCAACATCAAGCGCTCCAACACCCTGGTGGTCTTCATCAACCAGCTGCGCATGAAGATCGGTGTGATGATGCCGGGCCAGAGCCCGGAAACCACCACCGGCGGCAACGCGCTGAAGTTCTACGCCTCGGTACGCCTGGACATCCGCCGCATCGGCGCGATCAAGAAGGGCGACGAGATCATCGGCAACCAGACCAAGATCAAGGTCGTCAAGAACAAGCTGGCGCCTCCGTTCAAGCAGGTCATCACCGAGATCCTGTACGGCGAGGGCATCAGCCGCGAAGGCGAACTGATCGATATGGGCGTGGACGCCAAGCTGGTCGAGAAGGCCGGTGCCTGGTACAGCTACGGCGAAGAACGCATCGGCCAGGGCAAGGACAATGCCCGCGGCTATCTGCGCGACAACCCGACGGTCGCCGCCAAGCTCGAAGCCGAGCTGCGCGAGAAGTTCCAGCCGACCGAAGCCAGCCGTGAGGAAGGCGACGACGAAGGCGACGACGAATAAGGCTTGCTGTGGGGCAGGGCGGCGCCGTCAGTGACGTCGCCCTGTCCCGCAGGTTCGAATCGCCCAGGGATGGGCAGGGCGCCAGGGATGGCGCCACCCTTGGAGCACCGATGTCCGACGCTGACGACATTCCCACCGGCCGCAAACGTCGGCCGCGCGAGCAGACGCCCGTGCAACGGGCACTGGGCCTGCTGGTCCGCCGTGAGCACTCGCGCAAGGAACTCACCCGCAAGTTGACGGCCCGTGGCATCGAAGACGAAGCCGCGCAGGCGGCCGTCGCCAAGCTGACCGAGGCCGGCTGGCAGGACGACACCCGATTTGCCGAGAACCTGGTGCGGATGCGCGCCAACACCGGCTATGGTCCGATCCATGTCCGTGCCGAACTGGGTACCCATGGCCTGGACAGTGCCGCAATTGCGGCGGCGATGGACAGCTACGAAGGCGACTGGCAGGAAAATG
Organism: Stenotrophomonas sp. 109824_Sma; assembly: GCF_056480025.1. Classification (NCBI taxonomy): domain Bacteria; kingdom Pseudomonadati; phylum Pseudomonadota; class Gammaproteobacteria; order Lysobacterales; family Lysobacteraceae; genus Stenotrophomonas; species Stenotrophomonas sp. 109824_Sma. The sequence goes on from NZ_CM151078.1 coordinate 1,664,927, forward strand.
CCCGTGATCTGGTCCGCCGACGCTTCGGCGAGGCCGGTCCGCAGGACCTGACGCAGCGGCGCAAGGCCGCCGATCTGCTGGCCCGGAGGGGCTTCGACGGCGACAGCATCCGCCGTGCAACCCGCTACGACCCGGATGACTGAGACTGGCGGCGCCGGGCCTGATACCCTTTAGGTTTTCGGCGGTCCCTCGTGACCCTGGCCAACGCGGCCGGTGGTCCGGGTCCGCCGGCCCGCCGACTGCCAGCCCCCAATGAACGCATCCGCCAAATTCACGACTTCCCAGATCCGCAGCGACTTCCTTGAATTCTTCAAGGGCAAAGGCCACACCATCGTGCCGTCGGCGCCGCTGGTGCCGGGCAATGATCCGACCCTGCTGTTCACCAACTCCGGCATGGTGCAGTTCAAGGACGTGTTCCTTGGCGCGGAGAAGCGCAGCTACGTGCGCGCGGCCGACGTGCAGCGCTGCCTGCGCGCGGGCGGCAAGCACAACGACCTCGACCAGGTCGGCTACACCGCCCGTCACCACACCTTCTTCGAAATGCTGGGCAACTGGTCGTTCGGCGACTACTTCAAGAAGGACGCGATCGCCTGGGCCTGGGAGCTGCTGACCCAGGTCTGGAAGCTGCCGGCAGAGCGCCTGCTGGTCACCGTCTACCAGACCGACGACGAGGCCTACGCGCTGTGGCGCGACATGGTGGGCGTGCCGGAAGAGCGCATCGTGCGCATCGGCGACAACAAGGGCGCACCGTTCGCTTCGGACAACTTCTGGCAGATGGCCGACACCGGTCCGTGCGGCCCGTGCACCGAGATCTTCTACGACCACGGCGACCATATTGCTGGCGGCCCCCCGGGCTCCCCGGATGAGGACGGCGACCGCTTCATCGAAATCTGGAACCTGGTGTTCATGCAGTTTGACCGCCAGCCGGATGGCACCCTGGTGCCGCTGCCGGCGCCTTGCGTGGATACCGGCATGGGCCTGGAGCGCCTGGCCGCGATCCTGCAGCACGTGCACACCAACTACGAGATCGACCTGTTCCAGGCCCTGATCCGCAAGGCATCCGAGCTGACCGGCACCGCCGACCTGGAAAACAAGTCGCTGCGCGTGATCGCCGATCACATCCGCGCCTGTTCGTTCCTGATCGTCGACGGCGTGCTGCCGTCCAACGAAGGCCGCGGCTACGTGCTGCGCCGTATCATCCGCCGCGCCCTGCGCCATGGCTGGATGCTGGGTGTGCGCCAGCCGTTCTTCAGCAAGCTGGTGCCGACCCTGGTCGAGCAGATGGGCGAGGCTTACCCGGAGCTGCCGGCGGCGGTGGATACCGTCACCCGTGCGCTGCAGGCCGAGGAAGAGCGTTTCGCTGAAACCCTCGATGCCGGCATGAAGATCTTCGAGGACGTGGCCGGCAAGGCCAGCAATGGCGTGATCCCGGGCGTTGACGCCTTCCGCCTGTACGACACCTATGGCTTCCCGCTCGACCTGACCCAGGACATCGCCCGCGAGCGCGACCTGACGGTCGACATCGCCGGCTTCGACGCCGCGATGGAACAGCAGCGCGAGACCGCACGTGCGGCCGGCAAGTTCGGCGGCGGCGTGACCCTGCCGGCCGAGCTGGTGGCCACCCTCAGCCCGACCGTGTTCCTGGGCTATGACCGCCTGCAGGCCGACGGCCTGAGCGTGCTGGCCCTGCTCAAGGACGGTCGTCCGGTGCAGTCGGCCGATGCGGGTGATTCGGTCATCGTCATCACCAACCAGACGCCGTTCTACGCCGAATCCGGCGGCCAGGTCGGCGACACCGGCGTACTGACCGGCAACGGCGTGCGCCTGGCGGTGGAGGACACCCAGAAGTTCGCCGGCCAGTTCCATGGCCACGTCGGCACCCTGTCCGAAGGCGGCCTGAAGGTCGGCGATGTGCTGTCCGGCCAGGTCGATGGCGAGCGCCGTGGCGCCACCATCCTCAACCACTCGGCCACCCACCTGCTGCACGCCGCCCTGCGCGAAGTGCTGGGCACCCACGTGCAGCAGAAGGGCTCGCTGGTCGCGCCGGACCGCCTGCGTTTCGACTTCTCGCACTTCCAGCCGATCAGCGCGGAAGAGCTGGCGGTGATCGAGCGCAAGGTCAACCAGCAGGTGCGTGCCAACAACGCCGCCGAAGTGCACACCATGGCCATGCAGGAAGCGCTGGACTTCGGCGCGATGGCCCTGTTCGGCGAGAAGTACGGTGAGCACGTGCGCGTGCTGAAGATGGGTGACTACTCCACCGAGCTGTGCGGTGGCACCCACGTCAACCGTACCGGCGACATCGGCCTGTTCAAGATCACCTCCGAGGGCGGTGTTTCCGCCGGCGTGCGCCGCATCGAGGCGGTCACCGGCCAGGGCGCCCTGGATTACGTGGACGCCGAAGAGGCCCGCCTGGCCGAGGCCGCCGACCTGCTCGGCGGCAGCGCTGCCGACGTGGTCGAGAAGATCCGTGCGCTCGGCCAGCGCCAGAAGCAGCTGGAACGCGAACTGGACGCCGTGAAGGCCAAGGTCGCCGCCGGCGCCACGGCCGACCTGTCCGGCCAGGCCGTCGAGGTTGCCGGTGTGAAGGTGCTGGCCGCCCGCCTGGAGGGCTTCGACGCCAAGGCCCTGCGTGATGCCATGGACCGCCTGAAGCAGCAGCTCGGCAACGCGGTGATCGTGCTGGCCGGCGCCCAGGACGGCAAGGCGGCCCTGGTCGCGGGCGTGAACGGCAGCGCAATGGGCAAGGTCAAGGCCGGGGAACTGTTGTCCCATATCGCCGGTCAGATCGGGGGCAAGGGCGGCGGACGCCCGGACCTCGCCCAGGGTGGTGGCGAGGACGGGCCCGCCCTTGCCACTGCGCTGGCTGCAGTCGTCGAATGGGTCAGCCCCCGCCTGTGATGAACCCTGCCGTCCCCCTCCTTGTAGGAGCGGGACGGCTGACGGTACCATTGCGAATCTTTTCCCTTTGTCGTGGTAGCGCTTCTTGACGGAGCGTCAAGCCGGTGGGGGATACCCTTCCACACGGTTCCATGGAGACTTACAAAAATGTTGATCCTGACTCGCCGCGTCGGCGAAACCCTGATGATCGGTGACTCGGTGAGCGTCACCGTGCTTGGCGTCAAGGGTAACCAGGTGCGTATCGGCATCACTGCGCCGAAGGACGTCGCTGTGCATCGCGAAGAGATCTACCAGCGCATCCAGCGTGGTGATGAAGCCGGTGGCACCGGTAGCGAAAATTCTGCCGAATAACGCTTTACCTTCGCACTCGATTAACGTTATGATTCACGCCCCGCTGAGGTGCAACGCACCAGACGCGGAGAAAACCCCGGAGTGATGCCCGAGTGGCCGAAGGGGCTCCCCTGCTAAGGGAGTATAGGGTCAAAAGCTCTATCGAGGGTTCGAATCCCTCTCACTCCGCCAGATACAAAGAAGCGCCTGCAGATCCTCGATCTGCAGGCGTTTTTCTTTGCTCCGGTACTCATCTCTGAATCACCATCCACCGATCATCGATCAGTGGATGGTGGCGGATCCATTGTCCGCTCAGAGCTTCACCGTCACCCCCACCTGGAAGCCCCGCCCCGGCAGTGGTGCGATGTACTTCAGTGGCGAGTTGTGCGGCCGTGCTTCTTCATTGAGCAGGTTGCTGCCGTTGACGAAAATTTCCATGCCGGCGATGTAGCTGTTGCGCACTGGAAGTTCGCGGCTGACCTGCAGGTCGACCAGGTTGAATGCATCCAGCGGCACTTCCTCGCTGACATTTCGACCAAGGTACTTCTGCGTGTCGTAGTAGGTGCTGGACAGTTGTGCCTTCCAGCCTTCGCGCTGCCACTGCAGGTTGGCGCCGTAGCGGTTGGTCGGCATGTTCGGCAGGTACTCGCCGTCATTGTGGGCACGCAGCGAATCGGGGTGGTCGGCCTTGTTCTTGACCAGGTCGGCGAAGGCGGAGACGTTCAACGTGCCATAGCGGCCCAGGTCCAGTGCCTGCGACGCGTCGATCTCGAAGCCCTTCACCGTGGTGTCGGTCTGCTTCCAGTACTTCAGTGGCAGGCGGTTGGCGGTCTGCAGGCCGGAGTAGCCGAGGTAGAGGTAGTTCTCGTACCGCATCCGGTACGCGGTGGCGGACAGCTCGAAACCACCGAGGTGGAACAGGCCGGTCAGTTCCAGGTTCTTCGCGCGCTCCGGTTCCAGGTTCTGGTTGCCTTCTTCCTGTGTCATCACCGAATAGTGCGCGTTGCTGGCATACAGCTCGTTGATCTCCGGGGCGCGCTGTGAGGATGAGTAACGGACCTTGGCCGCGAACAAGGGGCCGAGCTCGACGTACGAGCCGAGGCTGTAGCTGTTGAGCCGGTAATCGCGGTCCTGCAGTCTGGTGTTGGCGGCATTGCGCGCGGTCTTGAAGCGGCTGGGCTGCAGTGCGTGGTCGACGCGCTCGTGGCGCACGCCGGCATCGAAGGTGGCCCAGCCGAAGTCCAGCGTCTCCTTCAGGAACACCGCATTGCTGCGCGTGTCCACGTCCGGCAGGTAGCGCTGCGAGCCGCTGCCGGTGACATCACGCGACTGATGACTGAAACCGAGCAGGCCGCTGAGCGGGCCGACGCGTTGATGGCTGAGCAGCAACTCGGCCTGGGTGCTCTCGAAATCGTAGTCGTTGGCCTTGGTGGCGCCCAGCCGCTCGCCCGAGGTGTTGTCCAGCCTGGAAACGCGGAGTTCCGCGCGCTCGAACCACGGCAGCGGATCGCGCAGCAGGGCTTCCAGCGCGTAGCGCTGTTGCTTGATCACCACGCCCACCGGCAGGCCATCGGCATAGTTGGAACCGAACGAAAGGTTCTGCATCGAGAAGCCCGGTACGCCGTACTCGCTGTCCTTGGCATCGATGCTGACACCGACGTAGCCGCGGTCGAAGAACAGGGTCGAGCCGAAGGCCACCTGACTGTTGCGCGCATAGCTGTTGCCCAGCCGGTGATGGTAGTCGGGGGTGACATCGTTGTTGATCTGCTTCTGCACGTACGACGGCGTGCCGGGCACGTAGGCCGGGTTGACCGGATTGATGTAGGTGCGGCGCTGCCAGACCGAGGTCGGAGCGTTGGTGTAGAACGAGAAATCGCCGTCAGCCCAGTCCGGGTTCTCGGTCATGAACTGGTCGATGTACGGCTGCGAGGCCTTGTTGTAGATCTGCTGGACGCGCGCTTCCTTCTGGCAGCTGTCGGCCAGCGCTGAATTGACGCCGCCGCCGACCGGGAACAGCCCGGTGTTGCAGACACTGGCCTTGCTGTTGCCGGGGATGTCGTAGTGCGAGATGCGCTGGCGCGAGACCTGCAGGTTGGTGGAGAGATTGCGCTGGTTGTTGAAGTTCATGCGGAAGCCCTGCGCGTCGGCGGCGTTGAAGCCTTTGCGCAGGACCAGTTCCATCGACTGGTCCTTGTTTTCCATGCTTCGCGAGATCAGGCCCGAGTCGATCTCCACGCTGCCACCGATCGCGTTGCTCCCATAGCGCACCGTGTCGGAGGATTTGTTGACGGTGACGCTGCGCACGAACAGTGGATCGAACGGAATGTTGATGTCGCCGCTGATCGCGTTCATGCCCAGAATCGACTGGCCGTCCTGCAGGATCTGCACGCGGTTGCCGCTGAGGCTGCGGATGACCGGGGCGCCCGCGTTCGGCCCGAAGGCCGTGCTCTGCACACCGGAGACGTGTTCGAGCAGGCCGCCGAGGGTGCGGTTCTGTGCCTGTGGGTTGTCGACGGTGACCCGGCTGTCGATGCGCGAGGGCTGGGAGGCCTGGACCTGGAGGGTGGGGAGGGTGGGTTCGTCCGCGGCCTGGGCGGTGTGGACGGCGAACAGAATGGCTGCAGCAAGGAGATGGCGGCGCATGACACAATCCGTGAAGTTGGAGTGAAATGTTATAACGTAACTCTTTGTATCAACAAGGGCGGATTGGGCCTTGCCGGCGGGCCAGAAACGCGGAACGCGCAGATGCGGTTGCCTTGCATTCAGTGCACTGCTTGTGCGGGTCGCCGATGCTGTGCACGATCCGAGGCGCTGCCCCCCACCGCGCCTCACGCAGCGCCTTCTTCACTGGAACGGAGCAAGCCATGAAGCTGCTGTCCGCTGTGTTGTTGTCTGCGCTTTCACTTCCCGCCGTTCCGGCGCTGGCAGTGGAGGCTTCGCCCTCACCGCTGCTGGGACGCTGGTCGCTGGATATCACCACATCAGCGCTGCCCGAGGCGCAGCGCCCGAAGCAGGTAGTGTTGGAGTTCAAGGACGCCGGTGCCGGGCGTTGGAGTTCACACGTGGACATCGTCCTGCACGACGGCAAGACCATGAAGTCCGACGGCACGCTGGCCCTGGATGGCACGCCGGGCGCCCTGTCCGGCACCTATGGCGCGGACAAGGCCAACCTGAAACTGCCTGCACCGAACACGCTGGTGATGCAGCTGGTGGACCATGGCACGCCGGCCTCCACCCGCATCTACACGGTGGCGGATGACCGGGCGACGATGACCGAGACCAAGGCGTTCTACGGCCACGACGGTACGCCGATCCTGCAGACCAACCTGTTCAAGCGCATGCCGTAGCGATGCTGCATTCACCACGCCCGCCGAACGGGCGTGGTGAACGCAGCGGCCTTACACGGCGGCCGGATCGCGCTTGCCGGTGTCGATGCCGTACCTGTCGATGGCGTGCTGCATCCGCGAGCGCTCGATGCGGCCTTCATCGGCCAGCGACTTCAGGGCGGCCAGCACGATGAAGTGGCGATCCACTTCGAAGAAGGTGCGCAGCGATTCACGCGTGTCGGAGCGACCGAAGCCATCGGTGCCCAATGCGGTGAAGCGACGGTCGTTGATGAAGGGACGGATCTGGTCGCCGACGAGCTTCATGTAGTCGGTGGCCACCACCACCGGGCCTTCATGACCCCGCAGGCACTGTTGCACGTAGGGTACGCGCGGTGCCTCGGCCGGGTGCAGCAGGTTCCAGCGCTCGGTAGCCAGGCCGTCGCGGCGCAGTTCGGTCAGGCTGGTCGCGCTCCAGACATCGCTGGCGACGCCGAAGTCCTGTTGCAGCAGCGCGGCCGCCGCTTCCACTTCGCGCAGGATCGCGCCGCTGCCCATCAGCTGCACGCGTGGCTGTGAGGTGCTGTCGGCGGCTGCAGGGCGCAGCAGGTACAGGCCCTTCAGGATACCCGCCTCGGCGCCTGGGGGCAGTGCCGGCTGCGGGTAGTTCTCGTTGAGTACGGTGATGTAGTAGTAGATGTCTTCCTGATCGACGTACATGCGGCGCAGGCCGTCGTGGATGATCACCGCCAGCTCGTAGTTGTAGGTCGGGTCGTAGGACACGCAGCTCGGAATCACCGACGACAGCACGTGGCTGTGGCCGTCATCGTGCTGCAGGCCTTCGCCCATCAGCGTGGTGCGGCCCGACGTGGCACCGAGCAGGAAGCCGCGGGTGCGCGCATCGGCAGCGGCCCAGGCGAGGTCGCCCACGCGCTGCAGGCCAAACATCGAGTAGAAGATATAGAACGGAATCGTCGCCAGGCCGTGATTGCTGTAGGCGGTACCGGCAGCGATCCACGAACAGATCGCTCCGGATTCGTTGATGCCTTCCTGCAGGATCTGGCCGTCCTTGGCTTCCTTGTAGTAGCTCAGCTGGCCGGCGTCCTGCGGGGTATACAGCTGGCCCAGGTAGGAGTGGATGCCGATCTGGCGGAACAGGCCTTCCATGCCGAAGGTGCGCGATTCATCGGGAACGATCGGAATCACCAGCCTGCCCAGTTCCGGGTCCTTCAGCAGGCGGGTGAGGATGCGCACGAAGCCCATGGTGGTGGACTGGCCTCGATCGCCGCTGCCCTGCAGCTGGCTGCTGAAGATCGACAGCGGAGGCAGCGACAGCGGATCGACCTTGGCCACGCGCGCTGGCAGCTGGCCGCCCTGGATGCGGCGGCGCTCGGCAAAGTAGATGGCTTCGGCGCTGCCCGGTTCCGGCCGCAGGTACGGCATGTCTTCCAGCTGCTCGTCACTGACCGGCAGGTTGAAGCGGTCGCGGAAGGCGCGCACCGCATCGGTGCTCATCTTCTTCAGCTGGTGGTTGATGTTCTGGCCTTCGCCAGCCTCACCCATGCCGAAACCCTTGACCGTCTTGGCCAGGATCACCGTCGGCCGGCCGCTGGTGTCCACCGCCTGCTGGTAGGCGGCGAACACCTTCTGTGGATCATGGCCGCCACGTGCGAGCGCCCAGATGTCGTCGTCGCTCATGTGTGCGACCAGCTCCAGCAGTTCCGGGTAGCGGCCGAAGAAATGCTCGCGCACGTAGGCACCGTTCTGCGACTTGAAGGTCTGGTAGTCGCCGTCCACGCATTCCATCATGCGCTGGCGCAGCAGGCCGCTGTGGTCGCGGGCCAGCAGGTCGTCCCAGCCGCTGCCCCAGATCAGCTTGATCACGTTCCAGCCGGCCGCGCGGAAGGTGCCTTCCAGCTCCTGGATGACCTTGGCATTGCCGCGCACCGGACCGTCCAGGCGCTGCAGGTTGCAGTTGACCACGAACACGATGTTGTCCAGCCGCTCGCGGCCGGCCAGCGAGATCGCCGCCAGCGATTCGGGCTGGTCCATCTCGCCGTCGCCGAGGAAGGCCCAGACCTTGCGGCCCTGGTGTTCTTTCAGGCCGCGGTATTCCAGGTAGCGCATGTAGCGCGCCTGGTAGGTGGCGGTCAGCGGGCCCAGGCCCATCGACACGGTGGGGAACTGCCAGAACTCCGGCATCAGGCGCGGGTGTGGGTACGAGGACAGGCCTTCGCGACCGGCTTCGCGGCGGAAGTTGTCCATCCGTGCCGGATCGATGCGGCCTTCCACGTACGCGCGTCCGTAGATGCCCGGCGCCGAATGGCCCTGGATGTAGATCATGTCGCCATCAAAGGTGTCGGTACGGCCACGGAAGAAGTGGTCGAAGCCCACGTCGTACAGCACCGCCGCCGACTGGTAGGTAGCGATGTGACCACCGACGTTGGAGTGCTTGCCCGCGCGCAGCACCATCACCATCGCATTCCAGCGGATCATCGCGTTCAGGCGGCGCTCGATGGCCAGGTCACCCGGGTAGACCGGCTGGCGCTCGGGTGGGATGGTGTTGACGTAGGCCGTCCATGCGCGCGTATGCAGGTCGCCGTGCTGCTGCGCATCCAGCTCGCTGAGCTGGTCGATCAGGTAATGCGCGCGCGGCCGGCCACCGGCCTGCATCACCGCCTCCAGTGATTCACGCCACTCCCGCGTTTCCAGTGGGTCGGTATCGAAGGGGATCAGGGCTTGGTTCATGACTGTCTCCAAAGGGCCGCGGTCGGACTCCTGCCTGGGCGACAACACCGGCAGGGCGCACAGCACTGGAGCGGGGTCGCAACGGCGGGGCCGTGACGCGAAGGGCGACCGTAGCGGTCACCGGGGAGGCAAGCGTAGGCCTGGCCCTGTGCCTTCGATAGGCGGGCCCGGCTTGGGTCTATGGGAAGCAAGGGTTGGCGCGGTGCGCCGTATCATGGGCGGGCGTGCTGGGCGGGGAGTGCCTGGCCTGGCCGCCTGCTGCAACGCCACTGTCATCGATGGCCGTCACCCTGCTGGCCTTTCCAGCCTCGGGGTGATTGGCCGGCCGTGAACAGCGTGAGGATCTGGGAGAAGAGCTATGCGCTGCGCCGACGGCTGCTGCGTGGCTTTTTCCTGCGCCGCGGTTCTGCCAGCGAAGACGCCGAGGACCTGGCGCAGGAGGTGTACCTGCGGCTGCTGCGGACCACCGGCGAGAATGCCGCAGCGATCGAGAACCCGGAGGCCTACCTGTTCACGGTCGCGGCCAACCTGGCACGCGAGCACGCGCGCGCGCGTTCGTCGCTGCCGCCGCTGGAAGACGTTGATCTGCTGGCGGAAGTGCTGAAAAGCGAAGAAGACATCGAAGGCGAGTTCGAGCGCGCGCAGCGCTGGAACGATATCCGCACCACCATCGCACGACAGCCGGCGACCACGCGGCGGGTGATGGAGCTGCACTACCGCGACGGGCTGGATTGCCCGGCCATCAGCCAGCAGCTGCAGGTGTCGGTGCACATGGTGCGCAAGCACATCGGCAAGGGGCTGGAGGCCTGCAGGAAGGCGCTGGGCGCCAGGGAGCACACATGAACCGGAACGCATCGCCCGTGGCCGACGACACGATCGCCTGCGAGGCCATGGACTGGTTCCTGCGCAATCGCGAGGGAGTGCTGGACGAGGCCGAGCGGGTTGCGTTCCTGGACTGGATGAAGCGCTCGCCCGAACACGTGCGCGCCTATATGCACGCCCTCGCGCTGCACCGGCAGGTCGCCGAGGCACTGCAATCGCCGTTGCTTGAAGAGGCGCCGGTGCCGCAACGGCAGGCGGCCGCCAAGGTGGTGCCTCTGTTCGGTAGCGCATCCGCCGCGCCGCACGCAGCGCCGCAGCGCCACCGCACGCGCAGGTGGGTGATGGCTGCCGCAGCCTGTATCGCCCTGCTCGGCGTGGGCCTGGTTCCGCAGCTGATGCCCACCGAACAGCTGTACAGCGCCGACCATGGTGAACTGCGTGACCTGGTGCTGCCCGACCGGACACAGGTACGGCTCAATGCGGACAGCCAACTGCGGGTACGCATGGGCTGGTTCAGCCGCAAGGCGGAACTGCTGCAGGGTGAGGCGACGTTCGACATCGCACGCGATCGGCGCCCGTTCGAAGTGCAGGTGAACGGGTTGCAGATCCGCGACATTGGCACCGTGTTCGACGTATCCCGGCGATTGCAGGGTACGCGCATCGGCGTGGTTTACGGCGAGGTGGAAGTATGGAGCCAGGGCACGGACGCGCGGCGCCTTGCACAGCTGGGCGAAGGCCGGGTGGTGCAGGTCGACGCGCGCAGCCATGCCGTGGAGTCGCTGGATGTGCCGCTGTCGATGCTGCTGGACTGGCAGCAACGCAAGGTGTCCTTCCTGGACGAGCGACTGGATGAGGTGGCTGCCGCGTTCAACCGGCACAACCAGGTGCAGGTGCGGGTGCTGGATGAAGGCGCGGCGTCGGCGCGCTTGTCCGGCAGCCTGGACGCGCATCGCATCGGCGCACTGCAGGCCTTCCTCGAACGCGACCCACGCTTTGTCGTCCGTCGCGAAGGCGACACGGTGCGGGTCGGCAGTCGCTGAAGGCGACGTGGCCGCGCACTGTCAAAAAAGATTCATCGAATCCGCGTTCTCCACTTCGGTGGAAGCGGGCTCTTACTTGGGAGAAGCCGCTGACGATCCGCGCAGCGGCACCTGCTGCATTCTCTCTTCCAAGGACCCGTGATGCGCAACACGCTCTACCTGTCGATCATCCTCGCCCTGTCTCCCTGCAGCGTTCCGCTGGCGTCTGCGGCTACCGTCGATGGCCTGGAGGCCCGCGTGTCGGCGCCGATCGCGGCGCAGCCGTTGGCGCGTGCGCTGGAACAGTTGTCGCGCAGTTCCGGCGTGCAGTTCCTGTATTCGGGTAGCAGTGAAGCGCACATGGCCGGGGCGGTGCCGCGTGGTGCCACCGTCAAGCAGGCACTGGACGCGCTGCTGGCAGGGACCGGCCTGGGCTACACCGTGGTGGATGGCAACGTCATCGCCATCGATCCGGCGCCCGCACGCAACGAACCGAAGCCGGCCGCGCCGAAGCCGCGCGAGGCCGAGGCGGTGGTGGCGCCGACCCTGGACACGGTGAAGGTGATTGCCGCGCATGAGGTGATCGACCAGAAGAAGACCTCGCCGGTGATCAAGGATTCGGTGGTCTACGACGAGATGGACAGCTATGGCGACGAAACCCTGGCCGAAAGCCTGATGGCCGCGCCGGGCCTGAGTGCGGTGGAGGATGCCGGCGAGCCCCGTTACGTGACGGTGCGTGGCGTGCAGGCCAACCTCAACTACACCACCATCGATGGCATCGCTATTGCCAGCGTGGGTGGCAGTGGCTCGGGTGAGCGCATGAACAACCTGCAGCTGATTCCCAGCGACATCGGCACCCGCACCGACATCTACAAGAGTTTCAGCGCCGAGCAGGCGCCGGACGCGATCGGCGGCGTGATCGACATCATCAGCCGCAGCGCCTTCGACCGTTCCGGAAAGTACGTGTTCGCCGATGTGGCCGGTATCTATTCCACGGCCGAGACCAATGTCGAGCGCAGCGCCGGTGGCAACCACGAGACCCTGGGCCACTTCGGCAAGAGCGCCAAGATGGTGTTCTCCAACCAGTTCGGTGCCGGCCAGGAATTCGGCATCGTCGCGGTGGCGCGCTATGAGCAGCGTTCGCGCAACAGCGTCAAGCGCTGGGTGGAGTCGAACTACTACTACAACGACGCCGGCAAGTACCTCACCGACGGCACCACCGGGCCGGACGAGGCCAAGGGCTGGAACGGGTTGCGTGCGCCCGGCAATTTCAGCACCGGTACCTACACCAACTTCATCACCAACTTCGGTGGCTCGGCCAAGGTGGAATGGAAGCCGTCGGACGATCCGTTCTACGCGTCGCTGCTGCTGTACTCGTACCGGTTCTACGAGAACTCGACGATGAACAAGACAGACCTGTACGGCAACGCCAAGTTTCCGATCCGCAACCAGACCGAAGACAGCGGCACCACCCAGATCAACAGCATCTACATCAAGAACCGCCACGACCGCTGGGACCGCAGCAACCGCGGCGCCATCGCCAGCTTCAACTGGGATATCGGTGATCGCTCGCGGCTGACCCTGCGCGGTGGCCACACCGAAGAGACCTTCCACAACAGCCAGGTCTACTGGGGGGTACGCGCCTACCCGAGCAACCTGTTCGTCGACTACGAGAACGACAGCCACGGCTTTCCCAATGCGGTGGCGGTATCCGATTCCAGCCTGCTGACCAGCTCGGCGTTCAAGCTCAACCCGGCACAGGCCTATGTCTCGCCGCGGGATGCCAAGGAGAGCATCGACAACCTGCGCGCCGACTTCAGCTACAACATCGATGCCGACGCGCGTGGCTTCGGCTTGGCCGCCGGTGCCGAGTACCGGCACCTGAAAATCTGGCAGGACATCGACTTCGACTACTACAAGAGCAGTGCCACGCTCAACGATTACCTGTATCCGGGTTCGACCCTGCTGGGCAGCGTGCCGGGCTTCCCGTTGATCGACAACCGCAAGTGGAACGAGGAGCTGGCGCCGACGCTGGGCAGCAACAATGCGGCCTATCCGAATGCCAACTTCACCAGTGACTACAAGTACGTGGAGGACATCACCAACGCCTATGCCTCTGCCCACTACGCCTGGGACCGGTTGCTGCTGATCGGTGGCCTGCGCTACGACCACACCCGCTTCGATGCGTACAGCCCGTTCAGCGACGATGGCGGCACCACCTATACCTCGGCCTTCCGCAAGACGAGTGGTGGCTACAACAACCTGCTGCCGTCATTGAATGCGACGTTCAAGCTTACCGAGGACCAGCGCCTGCGCTTCTCCGCCAGCCGAACACTGGGCCGGCCGACGCCAAGCAACATCGCCCAGGCCACCACCACCAGCTGTGGCGATGACGAGGAGGGCAGGGGCTTCTGCACCATCAAGCAGGGCAACGCCAACCTGCAGCCGCGGCGCTCCACCAACATCGACCTGGCGTGGGACCTGTACTTCAACGGCAACAACGGCCTGGTCTCGATCGCGCTGTTCGACAAGGTGATCAAGGACGACATCTACACCCTGACTACCTTCGAGAACGTGGGTGACACGCGCTACCGGGTCACCCAGCCGATGAACACCGATGAGTCCAGGCTGCGCGGCGTCGAGTTCGCGGTGGCCAACCGCAACCTGCAGTGGGGCCGCCAGCGCTTCGACATGTACTTCAACGCCACGCGGCTGGAGGGCCAGACCAACTACCGAATCAGCGATGGCACTGAGCGCCGCCTGGATCGCCTGCTGTACCAGCCGGACTGGTCGCTCAATGGCTCGGTGATCTGGCGCATGCCGTGGAAGAGCGCGCAGCTGCGCCTGTCCGGAACCTACCGCAGCCGGATGCTGGTCGACTTCGGCGATACCCAGTGGCTGGATTCGTACTACGACCCGTACATGACCTTCAACATGGCCTTCAGCCACAAGGTCAGCAGGCACGTGACGCTGAAGTACGAGGCCAAGAACCTGTTCAACACCCAGCCGACCTACAGCACCGGTCCGAACGGGCGCTTCCGTACCGAGATCGACGACTACGGCCGCTTCTTCTACTTCCACATCATCTACAACTGAGGGCACAGCCGTGGAGACGATCAATCGCAGGCGATTCCTGGCCCTGGCCGGCCTGTCCGCTGCTGGCGCCTGGATGGGCACGGCGCGCGCGCTGGCCGCACAGGCCGATGCCGCTGCGCTGAACCCGCGCAACCTGCTGGCCTCGCCGCGGTTCGCCAGCACTCCGTTCACCCTGGGCGTGGCCTCGGGTGATCCTTCGGCCGATGGCATGGTGCTGTGGACACGGCTGGCGACCGAGCCGCTGGTGTTCGGCGGCGGCATGCCCACCCGGCCAATGGTGGTCGAATGGCAGCTGGCCGCGGACGAGCGCATGCGCAAGGTGGTGCGCCAGGGTTCGGCGATGGCCCATCCCGAGCTGGGCCATGCCGTGCACGTGGAGCTGGAAGGGCTGGCACCGGGCCGACCCTACTGGTACCGCTTCACGGTGGGCGGCCATGCCAGTGCGGTGGGCTGCACGCGCACGCTGCCTGCGGCCACGGCGGCGGTGGACCGGGTGCGCTTCGCGGTGGCTGGCTGCCAGCACTACGAAGAGGGCCACTACACCGCGTGGCGGCGCATCGCCGAGGAACCGCTGGATTTCGTCTTCCACTACGGCGATTACATCTATGAAGGCGAAAGCCAGCCGGGCCTGCGGAAGATGAACGGCCAGCCGTTCACCAACCTGCGCAATCATGTCGGGCCGCAGACCTACACGCTGGACGACTACCGCCGCCGCTACGCCCAGTACAAGAGCGATGCCGACCTGCAGGCCGCACATGCGTCGGCACCATGGTTCGTCACCTTCGATGACCATGAAGTGGACAACAACTGGGCCGGTGCCGAAGACCAGGACGATACGCCCAGCGAAGTGTTCCTGCTGCGCCGCGCGCAGGCGTTCCAGGCCTACTACGAGAACATGCCGCTGCGTCGCTCGGCATTCCCGCGCGATGGCCACATGCAGCTGTACCGGCGCGCACGCTACGGCACGCTGATGGACCTGCACCTGCTCGACACACGCCAGTACCGCAGCAAGCAGGTGAACATGGCGCTGCGTGAGGAGGTGGAATCACCGCAGCGCAGCATTGTGGGTGCGAAGCAGGAGCGCTGGCTGTTCGACGGCCTGGCCGATGCCGCGCCGCGTTGGCACACCATCGCCCACCAGGTGGCGCTGGGCAACTACATGCGCGAGAAGGACGGCGCGGTGCAGTCGTCCGATGACCAGTGGTCGGGTTATCTGGACAGCCGCCGGCGCCTGCTCGACCACATCCAGAAGGTCGGCTTCGGTAACGTGGTGACCGCCTGTGGCGACGCGCACCGGCATTACGCCAGCGACCTGGTGCAGGACCATCGTGATTCGGGCGTGGTCTCCAGCGAGTTCCTTGCCACCTCGATCACGTCCGGCGCCGACGGCCAGGGCGTGGATGCGTACGCCCACAACCAGCTTGCGCACAGCCCTTACCTGAAGGCGACCACCGACAAGCGTGGCTATGTGCTGTGCGATGTCACCCGTGATGCGTGGATCGGCGACATGAAGACGCTGGATTCCGTGATGCGTCCGAACGGTATCGTGCAGAGCTGGAAGCGGTACGCGGTGGAGCACGGCCGGCCGGGATTGCAGGACGCCTGAATCTACCGGACTACTCTGTAGAGCCGAGCCCATGCTCGGCTGCTCTTCGATAATGGACCGGAAAAGCAGCCGAGCATGGGCTCGGCTCTACAGAAATCCTTCAATCGTGCTCGAACCGCAGTGGTTCGCTGCCCATCGCCGGATCACTGGTGCCGGGGCGACCATCCTCGGCGCGGCCCGCCAGGCGCAGCACGCTCTCACCCGCGCTGACCTGCAGGTCATACCAGCCGGCGGTAGGGGTTGCATCCCACGCCAACGACGTCTCCGCATGCGCGGGCAGTGCCAGCGTCTGCTCGGGCATGTGCCCGGCATAGGCACCGGCATGCACGCGCAGTTGCTGCGAGCTGTCACCCAGATTGCGCAGGTGCAGCCGCAGCTGGCCGTCCGCAGGCTCGACCGCAGCCTGTACGGCGGGTGCCTTGGCCGCCCCCTGGAAATGGCGGTGGAAGCCGTTCGGGCCCAGCAGCCACAGGTCGTAGCGACCGTGCGCATCCAGCGGCCAGCGCTCCTGCAGTGCTGTGCCTGGCACCAGCGTATAGCGGCGTGGCACCGCACCCAGTCGCAGCCGATCGTAGATATGCAGCACTGCCGCTGCACCTTCGCAGGACAACGTCAGGTCCACGCCCGAGCCGTCGATCGCAGCAATCGATGCCTGCGGCCGGTAGGGCAGGGCACGCGCCGGGCGTACGCCGCTTTCCTGTTTCGCCGGCTTCAGTCCGTCAGGCAACGTCGGCACGGTGCGTCCCGGCAGGGCGGCGGCACGTGCGGCCACCGCGCTCACATCGGGCAGGCCACGTACGAACGGACGGGTATCGCGCTGGGCGAAGTCGAAGGCGTTGCTCAGGTCACCGCAGACCGCACGGCGCCAGGGCGAGATGTCCGGTGCGGCCACGCCGAAGCGGCGTTCGATCAGGCGCACGACCGAGGTGTGGTCGTACACCTGCGAATCGACCCAGCCACCGCGGCTCCACGGCGAAATCACGTACAGCGGCACGCGCGGGCCCAGCCCATAGGGGCGGCCGCGCAGTTCGGCGACATCGTACTTCTCGTCGCCCGGTGCCGGATGGCGGTGGTACTCGCCTTCGGTACTGACCGATGAGGCGCCGGCCCACCCCCCGTCCACGGGCGAAGGCGGTGCCGGCGGCGGCATGTGGTCGAAGAAGCCGTCGTTCTCGTCGAACATGAGCAGCAGGGCGGTGCGGCTCCACACCTCCGGATCGGCGGTCAGTGCATCCAGCACGCGTGCGGTATAGGCCGCGCCCTGGGCCGGGCTGGAGGGGCCGGGATGCTCGCTGCCGGCCGCGTCGGCGATGATGAAGCTGACCTGCGGCAGGCGTCCATCGACCACGTCCTGGCGCAGCTGCGCCAGGCCACGCGTGCTGACCCCGCGTGCGCGCAGCTGCGGGTCATGCCCCGGCGCAGCGCGGTAGGCCTGGCGGAAAGCCTCGAAGCCGGCCAGCGGGTTGTCGGTGAAGTTGTCGGCCATGTCCTGGTAGATCTGCCAGGACACGCCCGCCTTCTGCAGGCGTTCGACATAGCTGGTCCAGCGGTACGACGCCGGGTGCCCGCCGTGCTCGGGAAAGTTGTCGTGCGAGTTGGCGATCACCGGGCCACCAGCACGCGCGTGTGCATCATTGTGGCCGGTCCACAGGAACACCCGGTTCGGGTTGGTGCCGGCCTGCATCGCGCAGTGGTAGGCGTCGCAGATGGTGAAGGCATCGGCCAGGGCGAACTGGAAGGGCAGGTCGCTGCGCTGGAAGTAGCCCATCGAGTGGTTCTGCTTGGCTTTCGGCCATTGCCCCATGCGCCCGTGGTCCCAGGCCCGCTGTGCATCCGGCCAGGTGTGCGGCGTGCCTTCCACGCGCATGTAGCCGAAGTGCGCAGCGGTATCCAGCGGGAACGGCGCGATCGCGCGCTTGCCGCTGGCATCGGGTTGCAGCCACAGGCTGCGCGCGCGGCCGCCGGCCTGCAGTGCCTGCGCCGGAGCGACGAAGCGATCGCCGAAACCCCGTACCCCCGGCAGCGTGCCGAAGTAGTGGTCGAACGAACGGTTCTCCTGCATGAACACCACGATGTGCTGCAGGTCTTCGAGGCTGCGCGTCTGCGCGGCGGGGGCGATCGCTGCGGCCCGGGCGATGCTGGGCAGCAGCGGGGAAAGGCCAGCGGCAACGCCGGCCTGCAACAACCGGCGTCGGCCGATATCGGTCACGGGCTCACTCACAGGTCCACACGGAAGGAGATGCCGACGGTGCGCGGGGCGCCGATGAAGGCGTTGTCGCGGCCGTCCACCCCTGCAAGATACCGCTTGTCGGTAAGATTGCTCACCACCAGGTTGGCGCCCATGCCTTTCAGGCGCGGCGACAGGCCCTGCAGGTCGAAGCCGATATTGGCGTTGAACACGGTGGCCGAAGGCAGCTTGTTGACGTTGGCGGCATCGAGGTAGCGCGTGCCCAGGTAGCGACCGGACAGGCCGAAGTTCCAGTTCTCACCCTGCCAGTCCGCCGACAGCACCAGGGTCTGTTCGGGCTGGCCGATCACCTTGGCGCCGTCGACGATGCCCAACTGGGTATCACGTGCGGCATCGCCACTGCCCAGGTACTTGGAGCGGTTGTAGGTATAGGCGGCGTTGAGGCGCCAGCCGTTGTCCCAGCCATAGCCGAACGCCGCCTCCAGGCCGTTGCTTTCCACGCCGCCGAAGTTCTCGTAGACACCGTCGGTCTCGCCGAGGTAGTCGATGCCGCTGACGAAACCGGCCGGCAGGTAGACGATGCGGTTGTCGAACTTGATGTTGTACAGGGTGACCGAGGCGGTCAGCGGCCAGCGGCTGATGCGCATGCCCACTTCGATGTTGTCGGCGGTTTCCGGCTCGACGTTGCGGAAGCGTTGCGGGTCGGTCTCGCCGAGCACGCCGGAGGGAATGGCGGCGAAGTTCTGCGAGAAGCCAGCGAACAGCTCCATGCCTTCCACGCCGGGTGCCCAGGTGAAGCCGGTGGACAGCAGCGGATCGGACTTGGAATCGGATTTGACGTGCTCGCTGGCACCGATCACGCGGCGGCGCGACTGGTCGACGAAGAACTGCTTCACGCCCAGGCGCGCGCTGAACGGCCCGAAGCGGGCCACGTCCTCGACGTAATACATCTGCTCGTCGACCTTGTACTTGTCCTCGAACTGCACCCAGTAAGGCTGGTGGTCGAAGGCGATGTCCTGGCCGACGTTGAGCAGGCGGTGCCAGTCGCGACGGGCCGAGCGGTCCAGCTTCTCCACCCACAGGCCGCCGCGGATCGTGTTGTCGACCGCACCGAAGGTCTGCCGCCACTCGACGTCGGCGGTCACGCCCATGCGGTCATTGTCGTAGTGGGTGTGGCGATACGACTGCGCGCCCAGCACGTTGCCGGCATAGCAGTTCGGATCGTATTCGGCAGTGAAGCCCAGCCGCGGCGTGCAGCTGGCCAGGCGCTGCGCGACGCTGCCGTCGGGATTGACGAAGAAGATCTGGCCGCGGTTGCTGCCGCCATACACGGTCTTTCCACCGATGTACTCCGACTCGGGGCGGCCGGCACCATCATCGCTGACCTGTGCCAGGTACGGTGGCAGCCAGTCGCCACGACCTTCCATACGGTGCCCGTAGGCCGCCACCGAGGCCTTGAAGCCGTTGCCGCCGTCGAAGGCCGCGCGCAGGTAGCCGAAGGTGTTCTCGCGCAGCGCACGCGAGCCGGAACGGTAGTTCTGGTCCAGATAGGGGATGCCGGTGAGGGTACCAACCAGGTTGTCGCGGTCCGGGTTGGTGGCGAAGCCCTTCGGCGAGACGCTGGTGTACTCTGGCTCGTCGGCATCGTTGTAGGACAGGTAGCCGGTCAGCGTCCAGCGGTCCAGCTCGGTGATGAACTTGCCGGCGATGTGATCGTTGCTGGTCTTGCCGCTGCCATCGATCCAGTCATGCACGCGCGCCGAAGAGGCACTCACCCAGGCGCGGGTATGGCCGCCGAGCAGGCCGGTGTCGTAGCGCACGTAGTACTTGCGCGCTTCGTTGTCACCGGCACCGACCACGAAGCGCAGGCGGCTGTCCTGCAGCGGATCGCTGGTGAGGAAGTTGAGCGTGCCACCCAGCGCTTCGTTCGAGCGCGAGGAGATGTCGGCGGTGCCCTGGCTGACTTCCACCGTTTCCAGGTCGAGGGTGTCGATGTAGCGGTTGGCCAGCGAGCCGCCGCCGTAACCCGAACCGCCGTTGGGCAGGCCGTCGATGGTGGTGCCGATCTGCTGGGTGTCGCGGTTGGTGACGAAGCCACGCATGCTGATCTGCGTGCCCCACACCGACGAGCCGGTGGCATCAGCTTCGCTGACCACCACGCCGGGCACTTCATTGAGCGCGTCGTTGACGCTGCTCATCACCGTCTGGCGGTTCAGCGTTTCCGCGCGCACCGAGGTCTTGGCGTAGCTGGTGGCCTGGCCGATCACCTGCACCTGGTCGAGGGTGCGGGCCTCACTGCTGCGCGCTTCAGCGGCATCGCCCTGCGGTGCTTCGGCCAGGGCGTCCAGTGCGGGGGCGATCAGCAGGGCAAGCAGCGAGACACGGGGAAAGCACGCAGACGTTCGCATCGAGACCGGACCTTCAGAGGAGGGAAGCCCCGGAGTGTCGGCAACGCCAATGACATCGGCATGACGTGACGATGCAGGAATCGTGTTGTGCGACGGTCGGCACCCGCCACTTGCTTCAGTACCGTGCGTCCTTGGGTTTCGGGTCGCGCGGCCAGTCCTTGCTCTTGTTGGCGAAGTCCGGCCGGGGCTGGTTGATGAAATAGCCGGCGATGTCCACCGCATCCTGGTCGGGCATCACCTGCTGCCCCAGCGGCGGCTCGCGGGTCACCGCCGGCGGCATGTTGTGCTTGATGAAACCGGCTGCCTTGTACAGGCGCGCCATGCCGGCGCCGATGTTGAAGCTGTGGTCGCCCCACAGCGGCGGGAAGGCGATGTCACCGCTGGCGTCGCGCCGGCCTTCGCCGTTGTCGCCATGGCAGGCCGCGCACTGCACGGCGTACAGCGCCTGGCCACGGATCGGGTCCGGGGTCAGCGTGCTGTCGATGGGTCCCTCGCTGGGGGCGGCCACCTTTGCACCGTCTGGCACGGGACCGCTCAGCCACGCCATGTAGTCGAGCATCGCGCGCATCTGCGGCGCGTCCTTCGGCAGCGGCTTGCCGTTCATCGAACGCTGCAGGCAGCCATTGATGCGTTCGGCCAGCCCGATCACCTTGCCCGGCCGCGGCATGTAGCGCGGATAGGCGCCACCACCGGTGTTGAAGTAATGGTTGCCGAACGGCCGCTTGCCTTCGGCCATGTGGCACGAATTGCAGTTCAGATCGTTGCCGACGTTGTCCGGCAGCAGGCGCGCGGTCTCGTTGAGGATGCGCCGGCCGAGCATCACCGATTCGGCGTTGCCCAGCCCGCTGATCTCTTCGGCGCTGGGCGCGTGGTAGTGCCCGACCACCTTGCCTTGCGCATCGAGGATATCGATCGTGCTGGCTACGGCAGCATCCAGGTCCGGATGCAGGTGACGATAGGCCAGGGTGCCCGCACCGGCCAGCAGCACCACGGTGATCGCACTACCGAACAGCAGGCGGGAACGTCTGCGCGAGCGCTTCATCGTGCGGCCTCCTGCGGAACGTAGTGCACTGGCTTGTCACGCACCACCCTGCGCATGCGCGCCACCTCGACCTCGCTCACTGCGCTGGCCTGGTTGCCCCAGCTGCTGCGGATGAAGGTCAGGATCTGTGCCAGCTGCGCATTCGGCAGCTGCTCGAAGCCGGGCATGGTGAAGGCCATGCGGTCGTGCGGGGTATGCGGCGTGCGGCCGCCGATCAGGGTCACCTGTACCAGCGAGCTGGGATCATCGGCGAATACGATCGAGTTGCCGGCCAGGGCCGGGTAGACGCGGGGCATGCCGCGGCCATCGGCGCGGTGGCAGGCCTGGCAGTGCTCGGCATAGGCCAGCGAACCGGGCACGCGGTAGTCGCCATTGCGCAGTGCGGCGGTGGTGGTATCGGTACCCGGCGACCACTGTGCGTCGCGGCCCTCACGCGCCGGCAGCTGCTTCAGGTAGCGCGCCATCGCCAGCAGGTCAGCGTCGGACAGGTACTGCGTGCTGTGCTCGACCACATCGGCCATGCCGCCGAAGGCTGCCGAGCGATCGGTGCGTCCGGTGCGCAGGAAGTCGACGATCTCGCCCTCGCTCCAGCTGGCCAGGCCGGTCGACTCATTGCGCAGGTTCTTCGCGTACCAGCCCTCCAGCACCGAGCCGGACAGGAACTGGCGGCTGCCATCATCGGCCATCGCCTTTTCCTGGAATGCCAGGCCACGTGGCGTGTGGCAGGCACCGCAGTGGGCCAGGCCTTCCACCAGTTCAGCGCCACGCTGCTGGCCGGCATCCAGCGACGGATCGGGGCTGAAGCTGCGTGGTCGCGCGAACAGCAGCTGCCACCAGGCCAGTGGCCAGCGCATGTTGGCCGGCCACGGAATCGTGCTGTCGGCGTTGCTTTGCTTCACCGGCTGCACCGAGCCCATGAAGTAGGCGTACAGCGCCTTGATCTCGGCATCGCTGGCGATCACGTACGAGGCATACGGCATCGCCGGATACAGCGGCTGGCCATCGTGACGGAAGCCTCGGCGCACCGCGCGTTCGAAATCGGCGTAGTCGTAGGCACCAATGCCGGTGTCCGGATCGGGCGTGATGTTGGTCGAATAGATCGTGCCCATCGGCGTCTGCATGCCCAGGCCACCGGCGAAGGGCTTGCCGCCTGGCGCGGTGTGGCAGGCCGCGCAGTCGGCGGCACGCGACAGGTACTGCCCCTGCGCGATCAGCGCCGGATCGTGGATGTCGACCTGCGCGGTCTGCCGCGGTGCGAACCAGTAGGGCGTGCTGCGGGCGATGCCGTAGGCGGCGGCCAGCGTGGCGGCCAGGGCAATGGCGAGCTTGAACGAGGTGCGCATGGCGGCACTGTGGGCAATCCCGCGCGCGCGTTCATTGATCCGGATCAATGACTGAACGGATACAGCTTGTACACCAAGCTGAATCGTTCCTGCGTTGTCATCAAGCCGTCATCCACGCGCGATAGATGGCCGGACTATTGGGGCGTTAACGTCCCAACCTGTCTGATTCACCCCTATGACGTGATATGAAGCGCCTGCTGCTGTTGTTGCTGGCGTGCGCCGGCCTGTGGCTGGCTGCATGCTCCTCCTCGATCAATGCCGCATCCACCTCGCTCGCCGATCGGCTGATCGCGCCGGGTGGCGTATCGACCCTGCTCGATCGTCCGCGCATCGCTGCGGCCATCGCCGAACTGCCCAACCGCCATGGCTTCGCGCCGGGCCGTGATGGCGTGCCGATCTTCTGGCGTGTGTTCGATCCGGGCGACTACGGCGCGCGTTACCACTACCTGCCGCAGCGCCACGAGAACGGCCTGCCGCTGGATACCGGCCTGAGCCTGGCCGTGCCGCAGCCGTTCCATGCGCAGGCGCCGCGCGGCACCGTGGTGCTGCTGCACGGCTGGATGATGAACGGCGATTCGATGCTGCCGTGGTCGCTGCAGCTGGCCGAATCCGGCTATCGCGTGATCACCCTCGACCTGCGCAACCATGGCCAGTCCGGCGCCGGTCCGTCCGGCTATGGCACCTATGAATCGGATGACGTGGTCGATGTAATCGGTGAGCTGCGTGCACGTGGCGAGGTGACCGGGCCGCTGTACCTGTTCGGTGTATCGTACGGCGCGGCCACCGCAGTGTTCACCGCCGACAAGCTCGGCGACCAGGTGGAAGGCGTGGTGGCGATGGAATCGTTCGCCAATGCCGGCGTGGCGATCCGCACCATGATCCCGCACCTGATGGGGCTGCAGCCGGAAGGCCTGAAGGCGCAGGCGGTGGCGTCGTACGCGCGCTGGCGCTACGGCGGCCAGGACATCAACCAGGTGATCGCCGCCGCCAGCCGCCGCATCGACGTCGATCTGGACCGCGTGGACGTGGCGCGCGCGCTGGCCGATACCCGCGCCTGCGTACTGCTGCTGCACGGGCAGGGCGACCAGCACATTCCGGTCAGCCAGGGCCGCGAGCTCGCGCAGGCCAACCCGCGCGCGCACTACATCGAAATGCGCGGCGAAGACCACATCACCCTGCCGTTGCGGCTGGACCTGCTGGCCGGGGTGGTCGATGACTGGATGGCGCGCGACGAGCACCATCCGCAGAGCGCGTGCCCGGCACCGCAGCTGCCGGCCCAGGCCGAGTGGCTGACACGCAGCTGAGAAAAGGGGACGGAGGGGATTAAGTCGTTTGCAGCACACCCGGGGCAGAATCGACTTAATCCCCTCCGTCCCCTTTTTCTGTCAGGCCACGCGTCGTGCCAATGAGCGCGCAGACGCCGCGACGCCGAGCAGCAGCGCGGCCACGCACAGGAAGGCGAAACCGAGGCTGGTGGCATGTGCCAGTGCGCCGATCGCCGCCGGACCGGCGAGGATGCCGGCATAGCCCAGCGTGGTGACCGCGGTGATGGCGATGCTCTCCGGCATCACCCGCTGCTGGCCCGCCATCGAGAACAGCGCCGGCACGATGTTGGCGCAGCCCAGCCCGACCAGCACGTAGCCGGCCAGCGCCACCGGGAACGAGGGCACCAGCGTGGCCAAGGTGAAGCCTGCTGCGGCGGTGATGCCGCCGATGACCAGGGTGCGGGTGCGTCCGAGGCGCTCGACGATACCGTCGCCAAACAGGCGCATCGCGGTCATCGCCAGCGTGAACAACGCGAAGCCGGCCCCGGCCTGGTCGCGCGGTACCTGCCGCACTTCAGCCAGGAACACCGCACTCCAGTCCAGCATCGAGCCCTCGGCAAGGAACACCACGAAGGCCAGCACGCCGATGAACAGCACCACGCCATGCGGCAGCGCCAGCAGAAGTCCTTCGTGCAGGATCCGTTGCGGACGCCAATGCGGCGCCGACAGCACGGCCACCAGCAGCAGAGCGGCCACCGAAACCAGCGCGGCCAGCCACAGCGACGTGCCGAGGATCAGTAGCCCGGTCATGCAGCCGGCGCCGACGAATCCACCGATGCTGTAGAAGGCGTGGAAGCCCGACATCATCGCGCGCCCGGCGTCGCGCTCGACCGCCACCGCCTGCATGTTCATCGCACAATCCAGTGCACCGACGCCGGCGCCGAACACGAACAGTGCCGCGCCCAGCGCCACCGGCGAGGGCGCCAGCACCAGCAAGGGCAGAGCGCACAGCATCATCGCGCAGGTGATCACCATCACCCGACGGCAGCCCAGCCGCCCGGTCAGCGCACCTGCCAGTGGCATCGCCAGCAACGAACCCAGCCCAAGACACAGCAGCACCGCGCCGAGACTTGCGTCGGACAGCCCAGCCTTGGCCTTGGCGTAGGGCACCATCGGCGCCCACGCAGCGGTGGCGAATCCGGGAATGAAGAAAGCGGCACGGGTAGCGTGCTGCTGGGCACGTGGGGATGAGGGCGTCATGCGTGATGCGAGGCTCCGGGGAATCAGTATGAAAACGTTTTCAGGCAGAGTCGGCAAGTGCCGTGCATGACATCGAACGACGCATACGATTGCAGTGGCCCGATTGCGTCACCAGCGATTAACGCTGCACACGGACAGTGGCTGCACGGTCGGCATTCCGCCGGCCGCTGCCGGAGACCTGTACATGAGCACGACACCCACCATCCTCCTCGTCCATGGATTCTGGGGCGGGGCCGCACATTGGGCCAAGGTGATCCTGGAACTGCATCGCAATGGTCATGACCGTGTGCAGGCGGTGGAGTTGCCGCTCACGTCGTTGGCCGATGATGCAGGACGCACGCAGAAGATGATCCGGCAGATCGATGGACCGGTGGTGCTGGTTGGCCACTCCTATGGTGGCGCGGTGATCAGCCAGGCCGGCAACGAGGACAACGTGAAGGCCCTGGTCTACATCGCTGCCTTCGCGCCCGATGCCGGCGAGAGCCCGGGAGGCATCACCCAGCAGCACCTGCCGGAGGCGGCGCCGAACCTCGCACCGGACAGCGATGGCTACCTGTGGCTGCGTGCGGACAAGTTCCATGAGAGCTTCTGCCAGGACCTGAGCGCCGACGAAGGCCGGGTGATGGCAGTGACCCAGAAGGCGCCGCTGGCCAGCACCTTTGGTGACGCGGTCAGCGACCCGGCGTGGAAGCACAGGCCGAGCTGGTACCAGCTGTCCCGCCACGACCGCATGATCGCGCCGGAGAACCAGAAGGCCATGGCCGCAAGGATGCAGCCCAAGCGACTGCTGGAACTGGATGCCAGCCATGCCTCGCTGGCCTCGCAGCCGAAGGAAGTGACCGCGCTGATCCTGGAGGCCTGCGCCGCCATCGGCGGCTGAGCCTGCGGCAGCGCGCCGCACCAAAGCACATCGCACGACAGCCGGGGCGCAGGGGAGTACACTCCTGCGCCTGCGGCCATCCGGCCGCGTCCCCGTCTTCCCTCCAGCCGCCGCCAGAGGATCCCACCCGATCGTGGAGGTCCCGTCGTGCTGTCTGTGCCTGATGCCCGTATTTCGTCCCCATTGCCACGTCGCCGTGCGTTGCCGCAGGCGCTTGCCCAGGGCCTGCTGATCACCGCACTGACCAGCAGCGGCATCGCAGCCGCGCAGTCCACCACCGAACCGGACAAGGCCCCCCGCACGCCGGCATCGCAGACGCTGCAGACCGTCCAGGTCACCGCCAACCTGCTCGGCACCATCACCGAGGGCAGCGGCGCGTACACGCCCGGTACCATCGCCACCGCCACCCGCCTGGTGCTGACGCCGCGCCAGACGCCACAGAGCATCAGCGTCATTACCCGCGCACAGATGGACGACTTCGGCCTGAACGGCATCGATGACGTCATGCGGGTGACCCCGGGTATCAGCATCGTCACCTACGACAGCGAGCGTACCGAGTACTACGCACGTGGATTTGCCGTGCAGAACTTCCAGTACGACGGCATCCCGATGTCGCGTGACTCGGCCTATTCGGCGGGCAACACGCTCAGCGATACCGCGATCTATGACCGCATCGAAGTGCTCAAGGGGGCCACCGGCCTGCTGACCGGCATGGGCGATCCAGGCGCGACCATCAACCTGGTGCGCAAGAAGCCGGGCAAGGACTTCGCCGGCAGTGCGACGCTGGGTGTCGGCCGCTGGGACGACTATCGTGCCGAGATCGATGTGGGTGGCCCATTGACCGCCGATGGGCGTGTGCGCGGCCGCGCGGTCGGTGCGTGGCAGGACAAGCATTCCAACCTCGACCACTACCAGCGCACCAGCAAGGTCGGTTACGCCGTGCTGGAGGCCGATCTGGGCGAGCGCACCCTGCTGACCGTGGGGGGCGATGCGATGGACAGCGATCCGAAGGGCTCGACCTGGGGCGGCATTCCGCTGCTGGACAGTGCAGGCAACTTCAATGACATGCCGCGCTCGTTCAACAACGGCACCCGTTGGAGTGGCTGGCGCCAGTATGTGCGTACCGGCTTTGCCACGCTGGAGCACACCTTCGACAACGATTGGGTCGCCAAGCTGCAGCTCAACCACCAGGTCAACGGCTATGACGCCGCGCTGGCCGGGGCGGCGGGTGGAAATCCTGATCCGGTCACTGGCGAAGGCGTGTCGCTGTGGCTGGGCAAGTATGTCGGCAAGACCGTCAGCAACGCTGCCGACTTCTATCTGAGCGGTCATTTCGGCCTGTTTGGCCGCGAGCATGAGCTGGTGGTGGGCGGCAGTGCTTCGCGCAAGCGCTGGACCAATACCGGTTACTCGCCGCAGCCTGGCTACCCGACGGAAGTACCCGACTACCGCGCATGGCAGGGCGACATTCCCGAGCCGGAGTGGCAGCGCAGCTACAGCAACAACGAAGTGACGCGTGAGAACGGCCTGTACGTGGTCGGCCGTTTCGACGTGGCCGATCCGTTGAAGCTGATCGTCGGCAGCCGTCTGGCCAGCTACCGCTCGCCGGACACGCGCGAGACCGGCGTCTATGTGCCGTATGCCGGTGTGGTCTACGACCTGGGTGAGCACTACTCGGTGTACGCCAGCTACAGCACCATCTTCAAACCGCAGGGGCAGCGCGACGAGCAGGGCAAGGCGCTGGATCCGCTGGAAGGCCGCAGCTACGAGGTGGGCCTGAAGGCTGAGTTCTTCGATGGTCGCCTCAATGCCAGTGCGGCGTTGTTCCAGCTTGACCAGGACAACTTTGCCCAGCCCACCGGTGGCAAGACACCGGATGGTCAGGATGCCTATCGCGCCCTGATGGGGGTGCGTACCAAGGGTTACGAGCTGGAAATGTCTGGCCAGCTGGCCGAGGGCTGGCAGGTGCAGGGTGGGTTCTCGCACAAGATCGCGCGCCAGGCCGGTGGCAAGGTGACCACGCTGGAGCCGGAAAACCAGTTCAGCCTGCACACCAGCTACCGCCTGCGCGGCGACTGGAAGGGGCTGACGCTGGGCGGTGGCGCGCGCTGGCAGGATTCCACCTTCGGCGAGATCACCAACCCGGCCACGCAGGCCAAGGTGGTGCATCGCACCCAGCCTTATTGGCTGCTCGATGCGATGGCGCGCTATGAATTCAACGATCGCCTGTCGGCCACGCTCAACGTCAACAACCTGCTGGACAAGCGTTACTACACGATCTTCAGCTGGTACAGCACCTACACCTGGGGTGAGCCGCGCAATGTGCGGCTGGCGATGACGTACAGGTTCTGACGCCAGTCGCTGCACGAAAACGCCCGCGGTGCGTCATGGCATCGCGGGCGCTACGGTTACAGCGGCAGGTCGAACACCAGTACTTCGGCGTCGTTGCCGTTTTCCAGGGTCAGCTGCGCTTCGTCGCTGACCTGCAGCGCATCACCGGCTTCCAGGGTGATGCCGTTGACCTGCAGCTGCCCACGGGCCACCTGCACATAGGCGCCACGGCCGTTGCCGAGGGCGTGATGCAGCTTCTGACCGCCATCGAGGATGGTGGCGAAGATGCGGGCATCCTGATGGATGCGCAGCGAACCGTCGGCACCGTCCGGCGAAGCAATCAGGCGCAGCTGGCCGCGCTTGGTTTCCGGGGCGAAGTGGGTCTCCTCGTAGGACGGCGTGATGTTCTCCGCGTCCGGGAAGATCCAGATCTGCAGGAAGTGCACGGTCTCGTCGGCGGAGTGGTTGAACTCGCTGTGGCTGACACCGCTGCCGGCGCTCATGCGCTGCACGTCGCCGTAGCGCAGCACCGAGCCGGTGCCCATCGAGTCCTTGTGCTCCAGCGCGCCGCCCAGCACATAGGAAACGATCTCCATGTTGCTGTGGCTGTGGGTGCCGAAGCCCTGGCCGCCGATCACCTTGTCTTCGTTGATCACCCGCAGGGGGCCGAAGCTGACGTAGCGGGGGTCGTAGTAGTTGGCGAAGGAGAAGGTATGGCGCGAGGACAGCCAGCCATGCTCGGCCAGGCCACGGGTAGCGCTCTTGCGGATCTGCAGCATGATGGAATCTCCTTGTTCGATGGTTTCGATGGGGCGGGGTAGGGCGGTAGTTGCCGTGTTTCCCCGTTGGAGAGAAGTATCCGCTTGCGCCCGGGGTTTGAAAAACGGATAGTTTTGACGGCCATCATCGAAAAATTCGAATGCTCAAGCTCAGCCTCGATGCCCTGCAGATCCTGGACGCCATCGACCGCCGCGGCTCGTTCGCCGGCGCCGGCAAGGCCCTGCACAAGGTGCCCTCGACCATTTCCTACACCGTCGCCAAGCTGGAGGAGGACCTCGGCGTCCAGCTGTTCGACCGGGTCGGCCCGCGTGCCGAACCGACCGAGGCCGGACGCGCCCTGCTGGACGAGGGGCGGCATCTGCTGCGCGCGGCCCGCGAGCTGGAGCTGCGGGTGCGCCGGGTGGCGTCGGGCTGGGAGACCGAACTGACCCTGGCGGTGGACTCGGTGTTCCCGACCTGGCTGCTTGGTCCGGACATCGCTGCGTTTCGTGAGGCGGAGGCGCCGACCCGGCTGCGGCTGATCGGCGAGGCCCTGTCCGGCACCTGGGAGGCCCTGCTGGACCGCCGCGCCGACCTGCTGGTCGGCGCACCGGGCGAGGGGCCCAGTGGCGGCGGCTACGTGGTCGAGCCGCTGGGTACGGTGGCGTTCGTGTTCGCGGTCGCGCCGGATCATCCGTTGGCCAACGTACCGGGCTTGCTTGGTCGCGAGCAGCTGGTCGAGCACTGCGCGATCGCCGTCTCCGATTCGGCGCGGCGGTTGCTGCCGCGCACGGTGGGCCTGTTGATGGGGCAGGAGATGCTGACCGTGCCGGACATGGCCAGCAAGCTGAAGCTGCAGTGCGAAGGCGTGGGCTTCGGTTTCCTGCCCGAGCCGTGCGCGCGCGCGGCGGTGGCGCGTGGCCAGCTGGTGATCCGCGAGGTGGAGGAACACAAGCCGGAGGAAACGTTCTGGCTGGCCTGGCGCACCGGCGAGGATGGCGCGGCACTGCGCTGGTGGCGCGAGCGCCTGCGCAGGCCGGAGCTGCTGTCGCAGTGGTGGCAGGCAATGGCCAAGGGGTAGGGGTACGGCAGGGCTGCGCCCTGCACCCGCTACGGGCTGGAGCAACAGCAACAGCAAGAGCAGAAGCTGGTTTCCTGTGGGGAGGCGGGGTGGGGCCGGTTGCGGGGGCCGCTGCAAGTACGTCCATGTAAGCTCGGTCGCCGCATCCATGCGGCTCACGCCCCCGCAACCGGACCCACCCCGCCTTCGACAGTTTTCCGCGATCTGTCGGAACGGCGTACTGCTCTGGTAGGTGTCGACCTTGGTCGACACGGTAGATCCACGCCATGCGTGGATGAATTCATTCGATATCTGACAGATGTGTCGACCAAGGTCGACACCTACCAACAGCCGCGTGAACCTGTCGAAGGTGGGGCGGTGTCGGAGTGCGGGGTGTCCGCGGCATGGATGCCGCGGCCAAGCCCCCATGGACGGGTTCACGGCGTCCCCGCGCTCCGACACCGCCCCGCCAACCCAGGGAATGCCAGCTTTTGCTGTTGCCGTTGCCTTGGCTTGGCTTGAGGCATCTGCAGGTGCAGGTGCAGGGCGCAGCCCTGCCGAAAAACACACATAAAAAAACAGCAGGCCGAGGCCTGCTGTTTCGGTGTAATGGTGCGCCCGGAGAGATTCGAACTCCCGACCGCCTGGTTCGTAGCCAGGTACTCTATCCAACTGAGCTACGGGCGCCAATTACATAAACTTGTTGTGCTGACTGTGTATGGTGCGCCCGGAGAGATTCGAACTCCCGACCGCCTGGTTCGTAGCCAGGTACTCTATCCAACTGAGCTACGGGCGCGCGGTACACAATCAACTTACTGCCTAATTTTACTGCATTTCCAGCGGCGGATGCTGGAAACCTGTCGAGTGGTGCGCCCGGAGAGATTCGAACTCCCGACCGCCTGGTTCGTAGCCAGGTACTCTATCCAACTGAGCTACGGGCGCCCTGCGACAGGAGCGGAATTATGCGGATGTCGGCGCGCACCGTCAATAGTTTTGTGAAAATTTTCATCCAACTGAATGAAAAAGCTGTCAGCCACGGCGTCCGGGGCCTTCAGCCAGGCGAAATGATCGGCGCGCGTCCCCAGTTCCTGCGCGGACAGCACGCGCAGCTGCGCGTCCACATTCGGCAGTTTCGCCAGCAACGTCTGCATCGATCCGGTCGGTGCCAACCAGTCGTGCTCCATCAGCACCGCCTGCGCGCTGCCATGCACGCGCGCCATCTGCGCATCGAGGTCTTCGTCCATGCCGGCCGCGGCGTAGTGGTTGTTCAGGCCCACGCGCGCCCAGTCGGCGATCAGTCCGCGAGCTTCGGTGCCGCCGAAGCCGAGGCGCCGACCATGCAGCACGCCCTGGCGCTGCGCGATCCACGGCAGGAAGCGGTAGACCAGCGGCAGCAGCCAGCCGCGCGGTGGCGGGAAGCCACGCCAGAACGGTGAGCCGCTGGCCGCCAACCACAAGCGGTTGAAGTGCTGCGGGTTGCGGCCGGCATGCACGCAGGCCAGCTGACCGCCGAGGCTGTGGCCACCGATGATCCAGGGCAGGGCGCCGGCTTCATCATCCGCCGCGACAAGCACCGCCTGGCTGGTCGGCAGATCCTGCTCCAGTACTTCGCGATAGCCCCAGTCCTGCGTGTGCGATGGGCGCAGTGAGCTGCTGCCGTTGCCGCGCCACTCATGCAGGTACACCGCCACGCCCTTCGCCGCCAGCGCCTGCGCCAGCGGCAGGTAGTGGCGCGCGGCCACGCCCAGCGCTGGTAGCCACAGCAGGCGCGCGATGGGCTGTGCGGGCACGCAGGCGATCACCTCGTAGCGATGGCCATCAGTGCACTGCACGGCAATGACGTCCGGTGCGAGGCTCATGCGTGCGGTGCCGCGCCGAAGTGATCGAGCACCAGCACCTCGCTGCGGCCAGGCGCGTAGCCCTGCTGCAGGCCGCGTGCAACGTAGTCGATGCCGGCTTCGCAGGCGTTGGCCAGGCTCAGGCCGTTGCACAGCTGCGCGGCGATGGCCGAGGCCAGCGTGCAGCCGGTGCCATGTGCATCCAGTGGCAGGCGGGCGTGGATGAATTCTTCGCTGCTGACGCCGTCGAAGTAGCGGTCGATCACGCGGTTGCCTTCCTGCAGGTGGCCGCCTTTCAGCAGCACCGCGCCGGCACCGAGGTCGAGCAGGGCGGAAGCGGCGCGCTCCGCGTCATCGCCGTTGCCGATCTTGCGTCCGACCAGCAGCTCTGCTTCCGGCGTGTTCGGGGTGATCAGCGTGGCCAGCGGGATCAGGCGCTCGCGCATCGCCTGCAGGGCGCTGTCTTCCAGCAGGCGTGCGCCGCTGGTGGCGACCATCACCGGGTCCAGCACCACGTGCGGCGGGCGATGGCGCTCCAGTGCGTCGGCGACGGTGTTGATCACCTCGGCGTTGGCCAGCATGCCGAGCTTCACCGCGTGGATGTCGAAGTCGTCGAAGCAGGCATCCAGTTGTGCGCGCAGGAAATCGATCGGCGGCACATGCACGGCGATGACGCCTCGGGTGTTCTGTGCGGTCAGTGCGGCGATCGCGGAGAGGCCGTGCACGCGATGGGCTGCAAAGGCCTTCAGGTCGGCCTGGATGCCGGCGCCGCCGCCGGAGTCGGAGCCGGCGATGGTGAGGGCGGATACGGGAGTGGTCGGGCTCATCCAGCGATTGTGCCGTGGTCCCGCTGGGGAAGGTAGATCCACGCCATGCGTGGATGTCCTTGATTCAATGCCGCCAGCGCGCCCACTGCTGGTACAGCACGTAGCCCAGCCCGGTCAGGCCGGTCAGCAGGGCGGGGGCGAGCAGGGCGTCGTACTGCCAGCGCATGAACAGCCAGGCGCCGATCATGCCGCCGGCGAGGAAGCCGCTGATGATCAGTCCGCTGAGGGTCAGTCGTCGCACCTGCAACGGCAGTCCGCGCAGCAGGTGGCCCAGGCCGATGCCGAGATCGGTGAACATGCCGCTGAGGTGGGTGGTGCGCACCACCGCGCCGCTGAAGGTGGTGGCCATTGCATTCTGCAGGCCGCAGGCCATGGCGGCGGCCAGGGCGCCCCAGATCTGGTGCCGTTCGAACAGCGGAATGGCCACCAGCAACAGTGCCGATTCCAGCGCCAGCGCCACGCCGTAGCGGCGGCCCAGCTGCAGGGTGCTGTCCTGGATCAGCAGGCCGCTGAGCATCGCACCCAGCGAGAACGCGATCAGCAGGCCCCACAGGTGGCCAACCGCGCGCCAGTCACCCTGGGCCAGTGCCATGCCGAGCTGGCTGGTACTGCCGGTCATGTGGCTGACCGCCTGGTGCTCGAAGCCGAGGAAGCCGACCACGTTGACCATGCCGGCCACGCACGAGAGCGCGACCGCACCGATCCAGACCCAGGTGGGCAGGCGTATTCCCATCGGCGGTGCCGCTCAGGGCCCGCCGAGGCCGCCGTTGAACTGCAGCTCGCTGAAGGTGTTGCTGGCCGGGTCGAACACCGCGCCCCAGAACTGCGCGCCGCCATCGCAGACGCGGATCGCTTCGCGGGCCGGATTGATGCCGCTGTCGTCGGGCAGGTGGAAGGCGTTGATGTAGATCAGCCGTTGGCCTGCGCTTTCGATGCCGACGTACTGGCGGTCAAAGTCGAGCACCTTCGGCACCTGGGCTTCCAGCGAAGACAGTTTCGCTTCCAGCTGGTCGACCTGTTGCCGGCTGGGCGCCCAGTAGCCGCTGACCCGCCCGGCCTCGCGGCCGGGGCTGGGCCGCGAGCAGGTGTCGAGCACCTGCGCGGCAATGATCGGGCGGGTGACCACCCAGGACTGGCCGGTACGCTCGGCGGTCGGCACGCTGGCCGGGCCGCGCGTGGTGGTGCAGGCACCCAGGGCGGCTGCGAGCGCGATCGCAGCCGTGGGCAGCAGCAGGCGGGTGCAGCGGTTCACAACACCTCCGAGGCGTAATCGGCCAGGCGCGAGCGTTCGCCACGACGCAGGGTGATGTGCGCACTATGCGGCCAGTTCTTGAAGCGATCCACCGCGTAGGTCAGGCCCGAGGTGGTCTCGGTCAGGTACGGGGTGTCGATCTGCTCGACGTTGCCCAGGCAGACGATCTTGGTGCCGGGGCCGGCACGGGTGATCAGCGTCTTCATCTGCTTGGGGGTGAGGTTCTGCGCCTCGTCCAGGATCAGGTAGCGCGACAGGAAGGTGCGGCCGCGCATGAAGTTCATCGAGCGGATCTTGATGCGGCTGGCCAGCAGGTCGTTGGTCGCCTGGCGCCCCCACGTGCCGCCTTCCTGGTTGTGCGTGAGCACTTCCAGGTTGTCGGTCAGTGCGCCCATCCACGGCGTCATCTTCTCTTCCTCGGTGCCGGGCAGGAAGCCGATGTCCTCGCCGACGCTGACCGTGGCGCGGGTCATGATGATCTCGCGGTAGCGCTGCTGGTCCATCGTCTGCGCCAGGCCGGCGGCCAGCGCCAGCAGGGTCTTGCCGGTGCCGGCGGTACCCAGCAGCGTGACGAAGTCGATCTCCGGATCCATCAGTGCGTTGAGCGCGAAGTTCTGTTCTCGGTTGCGTGCGCTGATGCCCCACACGGCGTGGCTGCCGTGGCGGAAATCATCGACCAGTGACAGCACCACCTTGCCGTCGCCGACCACGCGGCTGACGCGTAGCTCGACTTCATCTTCGCCAGGCAGGTAGACGTACTGGTTCGGGTACCACTCCTCGCCATCCTGCGCCAGGATTTCGTAATGCGTGCGGCCCTTGTCGCTCCAGCTGCGCAGGTCATCGCCGTGGCGCTTCCAGAAGTCTTCCGGCAGCTCGGTGGCGCCGGTGTAGAGCAGGCTGAAATCGTCCAGCGCGCGGTCGTTCTCGTAGTCCTCGGACACGATGCCGGCGATGGCGGCCTTGATCCGCAGGTTGATGTCCTTGGAGACGAACACCACCGGCAGGTCCGGGGTTTCTTCCTTCAGCGCCAGGATCGCGCCGAGGATGGCGTTGTCCGGGATGACCTTGCCGAAGCTCTTGCCGGCGTCGAAATGGCTGGTCTGGAAGCGCAGCTTGCCGGCGCTCTGCTTGCCGCGCAGCTGCAGGCCATTGGGTCGCTGCAGCGGAATGCCGTCGGCCAGGTTGTCCAGGCCGGATTCCTGCACCAGCTCGTTGAGGAAGCGGCTCACCTGGCGGGCGTTGCGGCTCGCTTCGGAGGTGCCCTTCTTGCCGTTGTCCAGCTCCTCGATCACCTGCATGGGCAGGTAGACGTCGTGCTCCTCGAATTTGAACAGCGCGGTGGGATCGTGCATCAGCACGTTGGTATCCAGCACGTAGATGCGCTTGCCTCGGGTCATCGTCGATTCCTGGTTACGGACAGGGAAAAACCACCACGGCCTGCTGCGGGGCAGGGTGATGGCAGACACAGTAGGCAGTGGGACTCACTTGGACTGGGAGGCCTTCAGTTCGGCGAGAACGGCATCGGCATGACCTGCAACCTTGACCTTGCGCCAGGACTGCACGATGCGGCTGTCGGGGGAAATCAGGAAGGTGCTGCGTTCGATGCCACGTACCTGCTTGCCGTACATGTTCTTCATCTTGATCACGTCGAAGGCGCTGCACAGCGCTTCGTCGCCATCGCTGACCAACGGGAAGTTGAAGCCCTGCTTGGCACAGAAGTTGTCGTGCGACTTCACCGAATCGCGCGAGACGCCCAGCACGACCGCGCCGGCCTTCTTGAATTTCGGCAGCAGTGCGTTGAAGTCGATGCCTTCGGTGGTGCAGCCGGGGGTGCTGTCCTTGGGATAGAAGTACAGCACCAGCCAGTGGCCGACGTAGTCGCCGAGAGTGGCCTGTTCGCCACCGGACAGCGCCAGCGGCAGGGAGAGGGTGGTGCTGTCCAGGGTATCGCCGTTGTTCATGAGGTCCTTCTGTCGAGCCTGGGTTCTTTCCAAGACAATTGCATGAAACGCCACGCGCCCGTGAGAGGCGCGCGAAAAAATCAGGAATTCATTCAGAACTTCATCGGGTCCATGATCGCGTCCAGGTTCAGGTGGTCGCAGAACTCAAGGAAATCGTCGCGCAGCGCGGCGATGTGCATGTTGGCCGGCACGCCGATGGTGACCTGTGCACTGAACATTTCCGCACCGGTCTGCATAGCGCGGTAGCGCGTGCTCTGCAGGTTCTCGATGGTGATGCCCTGGCGGTCGAAGAAGTCGGCCAGCTGGAACAGGATGCCCGGCTTGTCGGCGGCGATCACTTCGACGATGTACGGCAGCAGGTTGGACTGCGCCTGCTTGGCGGCGGTGCGGTACCAGACCAGCTTCAGTCCTTCCTCGCGCTCCAGCCGGGTCAGCATCGCCTCGAGCTTGGCCACCGAGTCCCAGGAGCCGGTGGCCAGGGCGGTGACCGAGACATCGCGGCCGACCGTGGCCAGGCGTGCGTCCACCAGGTTGCAACCGCTGTCGGCGATGCGGCGGGTGACGGACAGCAGGGGGGACTCCGGATGCGTCGTATAGGCGTTGATCAGGAGGTGGTTTTCGCTCGGCGCGGGGCGCGGGGTGGTGTCGGTCAAGGCGATTCCGGGTAATACATGCGTTAGTCTGAATGCCCGCCAGAGGCGGGGATCCACCGGTGTCCAGCATACTTGCCCGTGCTTTCGCGCCGCAAGTAACATTCAGGTCGCCCCCAGCCTTTCGTGGCGGGCGTTTCCCTTTCCAGCCAAGAGCAGCACGTCCTTGTCCCTTTCCGGCCTCATCACCGCGCTGGCGACCCCGTTCCGGGCCGACGGCGCCCTCGATCCCGATGGTTGGCAGCGCCTGCTGCACCTGCAACTGGAGGGTGGCGTCCATGGCGTTGTCGTGGCTGGCTCGACCGGCGAAGCGGCGACCCTGACCGATGCCGAGTACGACCAGCTGCTGGCCAGCGCGGTCGAACGCATCGGCGGCCGCATTCCGGTCATGGCCGGCACCGGCCTGTCGGGCACCGCCAAGACCATCGAACAGACCCGCCGTGCCGCCGCCCTTGGCGCCAGCCACGCGCTGGTGGTCACCCCGCCGTACGTGCGGCCGACCCAGGCCGGGCTGATCGCGCACTACCGCGCGGTTGCCGACCAGGGCGGGCTGCCGGTCGTGCTGTACAACGTGCCCGGCCGTACCGGCTGCGACATGCAGCCGGAGACCGTGGCCGAACTGGCCAGCCATCCCAACATCGTCGGCATCAAGGAGGCGGTGGGTGACACCGGCCGGGTGCAGGCGCTGCTCGCCCTGCGCAGTCCGCAGTTTGCCGTGTTCAGTGGCGACGACGGTACGGCGGCGCGCTCGATCCGGGCCGGCATCGATGGCCTGATCTCGGTCGGCTCCAACGTGCTGCCCGGCGCCTACCGCCGGATGTGCGAGCTGGCTGCCGCCCACGACCACGAAGCCACCGGGTCCTGGGATGCGCGCCTGCAGCCGTTCCATGATTTCTGCGGCGTTGAGCCGAACCCGATTCCGGTCAAGGCGTTGCTGCGCCGTATCGGCATCGGTCACGACCTGCGCCTGCCGCTGCTGCCGCTGTCGGCGGCGCACCATCCGGCGGCCGATCATCTTGCCGGCGACATCGCCGCCCTCGAAGCCCTTTCCAGCCACTGACCTTCCGTCTTGGTCTGACCCAGGAGATTCACATGCGTCAATCCGTATCCACCGTCCGCGTGCTGTCCTACGCCCTGCTTGCGGTGGCCGTTGCCGCCGGCACCACCGGCTGCTTCAAGCGTGGCGTCAAGGGCGACTACGCACTGGCCCCGGAAATGCGTCCGCTGGAAGTGCCGCCGGACCTGAACCTGCCCAACGCCACCAGTGACAACAAGGTGCCGACCCTTGCCTCGGCGACCAAGCCGGCGGCCCCGGTGGCTGCGGCCCCGGCCGTGGGCAACACCGGTTTCACCATCGCCGGCGGCAAGGACGAGGCTTTCGCCAAGGTCGGCACCGCGCTGGAAGGCGTGGAAGGCGTGACCATCGCCAGCCGCGCGCAGCTGCTGGGCTCGTATGACGTGGCCTACGAAGGCAGCAACTTCCTGGTCCGCGTGGTCGCCGTCGATGCCGGCGCCTACATCTCCGCGGTCGACCCGCGTGGCCTGCCGGCCACTGCAGAAGCGCCGGTGAAGCTGATCGCCGCACTGAAGGCGAAGCTGGCCCAGTAAGGGCGGGTCGGGTAGGGGCCGACCTTGGTCGGCGCTTCTGTGCCAACCAAGGTTGGCACCTGCCGAGAACAAAAAAGGGCGCCATGGGCGCCCTTTTTCGTTGCCGCAGCGGGCGCTTCTCAGCGCTCCAGCAGCTTCAGCTTGTCCGGCTTGCCGTCCCATTCGCCGGCGTCGGCGGGCGGGTCCTTGCGCACGGTCAGCACCGGCCACTCCTTCGCCAGCTCGGCGTTGAGGGCAACGAAGCCCTCCTGGCCCGCAGGAACATCGTCCTCCGGGAAGATTGCATTGACCGGGCACTCCGGCTCGCAGAGGGTGCAGTCGATGCACTCATCCGGGTCGATCACCAGGAAGTTCGGGCCTTCGTGGAAGCAATCCACGGGGCACACTTCCACGCAATCGGTGTGTTTGCACTTGATGCAGTTTTCGGTGACGACAAAGGGCATGGGCTTGGGGGTGGATCGATTCCTGAACCCGCCAATTCTAGAACAGGTTGGCCCCCGGTGTCGGCGCGGGACGGAAAACGGGCGTCTGGCAGGCGCGGCCGTGGCGGTCATTGGCGGCACGGCAGGGCCTGTGCGACGCTGCGCGGCAACCGGTCCTGGTGGCCGGGCTCCCTTCCCAGCAGGATCATCCATGTCCCAAGCCCAGTCCGGCACCGCCTCCCACGGTGGTGAAAACACGGCGTTCATCGTCCTGATCAGTTGCGTGGCCACGCTCGGTGGATTCCTGTTCGGCTTCGACAGTGGTGTCATCAACGGCACGGTCGATGGCCTGCGCCAGGCCTTCAACTCCAGCGAGGCGGCGCTGGGTTTCGAGGTCGCCTCGATGCTGCTGGGCTGCGCGATCGGTGCATTCCTGGCCGGCTGGTTGGGCGACCGCCTGGGGCGCCGGGGTGTCCTGATCGTGTCCGCGCTGATGTTCCTGGTCTCGGCGCTGGGCGCCGGTGCGGCCCATGCTTCCTGGCTGTTCATCGTGGCCCGGGTGCTGGGCGGCTTTGCGGTGGGGGCGGCCAGCGTGATGTCGCCGGCCTACATCGCCGAAGTCGCCTCGGCGCGCTATCGCGGCCGATTGGCCACGGTGCAGCAGATGGCGATCATCTGCGGTTTGTTCGCGGCCTTCCTCAGCAATTACCTGCTGGCCCGCGCCGCCGGCGCCTCGACCGAGCCCTTGTGGCTGGGCCATGAGGCCTGGCGCTGGATGTTCTGGATGCAGGCGCTGCCGTCGGGGTTGTTCCTGCTGCTGTTGCTGGTGATCCCGGAAAGCCCGCGTTTCCTGGTGCTCAAGGGCCGCCAGGCGCAGGCGAGGGCGGTGCTGTCGCGGCTGTATGGCGAGGCCGCTGCCACGGCCAAGCAGGCCGAGATCGAGGCCAGCCTGGCCCAGGACCAGCACAAGCCACGCTTCACTGATCTTCGCGACAAGGTCACCGGCAAGCTGCGCCCGATCCTCTGGGTGGGCATCGGCCTGGCCATGTTCCAGCAGCTGGTCGGCATCAATGTGGTGTTCTACTACGGCGCGGTGCTGTGGCAGGCGGTGGGTTTCTCGGAAAGCGATGCTCTGCTGATCAATGTGCTGTCCGGCGCACTGAGCATCGGTGCCTGCCTGCTGACGGTGCTGCTGATCGACCGCATTGGTCGCAAGCCGCTGCTGTGGGTCGGCTCGGTCGGCATGTCGGTGGCGCTGGTGCTGATGGTGGTGGCATTTGCCAGCGGCAGCCTGGTCGATGGGCGCCTGCAGCTGTCCGATGGCATGGGGCGGCTGGCGCTGGTTGCGGCCAACGTCTACGTGGTGTTCTTCAACATGTCCTGGGGCCCGGTGATGTGGGTGATGCTGGGCGAGATGTTCCCCAACCAGATCCGCGGCCCGGCGCTGGCCGTGGCGGGGGCCGCGCAGTGGACCTCGAACTTCGCGATCACCGTGACCTTCCCGATGCTGCTGGCCGGCATCGGCCTGGCTGGCGCCTATGGCATCTACGCGGTCGCCGCGATCCTCTCGATCTTCTTCGTGGTCCGCTGCGTGCGCGAGACCAAGGGCAAGGAGCTGGAGCAGATGGAAGGCTGACGGCCGGCCTGTGTTTCAGCGCCTCCTTTCTCCGTGGGGAGGCTGCAGGCCAGCCGATCCAGGACACGCCGTAAACCCATCCATGGGGGCTCGATGGCGCCATCCATGGCGCCAACGGTCCTGGATCGGCTGGCCTGCAGCCTCTCGACACATTGAGGGTGGCGGACGCAGGTCTGCGCGTCGGAATTGAATTGGCTGCGGAGGAGTGAGGCTGTTCGCGCCGCCGTCGCGGGAAACTGTCAGGAGGGGGCGGGCCACCCCGGCCTGGACCGTTGGCGCCATGGATGGCGCCATCGAGCACCATGGATGGGCTTTTGCGTGTCCAGGCCGGGGTGGCCTGCCCCCTCCCGCGCAGGAACAGGGAGGCGCTACTGCGACCAGGTCGACCGATGCCAATGCAAACCCCGGAAAACAGAAAAGCCCGCACGAGGCGGGCTTTTTCGGTTCCTGCTGCGGCGACTGGCGCTCCCTAGGGGACTCGAACCCCTGTTTTAGCCTTGAGAGGGCCACGTCCTAACCACTAGACGAAGGGAGCGTAACTGTGTCGCTGCCGAGGCAGGAGCGCTAGTATATGCACCTCGATGCCATTGGGCAATCCCGAAACTTCAACCGGAAGCGCCAACATCATTTCCTCTGCTACATCACCGTTCAGCCTGCGCGTCATCCCGCGCGACCAGCACACGATCTCCCGCAAGGACATCAGCCCGAACGCCCTGCGCGTGCTTTATCGCCTGCGCGATGCCGGCTTCGGCGCCTACCTTGTCGGCGGCGCGGTGCGCGATCTGCTGGTCAATGGCCAACCCAAGGATTTCGACGTGGCCACCGACGCCACGCCCGAACAGGTCAAGCAGCTGTTCCGCAACTGCCGCCTGATCGGCCGCCGGTTCCGCCTCGCCCATGTGGTGTTCGGCCGCGAGATCATCGAAGTCGCCACCTTCCGTGCCAACAGCGATGACGGCAGCGGCGACCGTGAGATGGAAAACGGCATGCTCGTGCGCGACAACGTGTACGGCACCATCGAAGACGACGCCATCCGCCGCGACTTCACCTGCAACGCCCTGTACTACGCCATCGAGGACTTCTCGGTGCGCGACTACACCGGCGGCTTCGAGGACGTGCAGGCGCGCCTGATGAAGCTGATCGGCGACCCCGAGCAGCGTTACCGCGAAGATCCGGTGCGCATGCTGCGTGCGGTGCGCCTGGCGGCCAAGCTCGGCTTCCAGATCGAAGAGGGCACTGCCGCACCGATCCCGCACCTGGCCGGCCTGCTCAACGAAGCCGCGCCGGCGCGCCTGTTCGAGGAAGTGCTCAAGCTGTTCCTGTCCGGGCATGGCGTGGCCAGCTTCGAAGGCCTTGAGCGTTACGGCCTGCTCGACGTGCTGTTCCCGGAAAGCGCCAAGGCGCTGAAGGCCAACCGCACCGGCGCGTTGCGCCGCATGCTGGTCGAGGGCCTGGCCAATACCGATGCACGGGTGGCCAACGACGAATCGGTGTCGCCGGCGTTCCTGTTCGCGCTGCTGCTGTGGCCGGCCTTCTGCCGCGCACAGGCGACCCTGCTCAAGCAGGGCGTGGCACCGGAAGAGGCGCAGCGCCGCGCCGCCGACCGCGTCACCGTGCAGCAGTTGAGCACCATCGCGCTGCCGCGCCGCTTCTCGCTGCCGATGCAGG
Organism: Stenotrophomonas sp. 109824_Sma; assembly: GCF_056480025.1. Classification (NCBI taxonomy): domain Bacteria; kingdom Pseudomonadati; phylum Pseudomonadota; class Gammaproteobacteria; order Lysobacterales; family Lysobacteraceae; genus Stenotrophomonas; species Stenotrophomonas sp. 109824_Sma. The sequence goes on from NZ_CM151078.1 coordinate 1,707,170, forward strand.
AAATCTGGCTGCTGCAGTCGCGCTTCAGCTCGCGCCAGCGCAAGCGCGTGTTCCGTACCCTGACCCATCCGCGCTTCCGTGCCGCGTTCGATTTCCTCAGCCTGCGTCAGGTGGCTTCGTCCGAACATGCTGCCGATGTCGAGTTCTGGCGCGAAGCGCAGGCGCAGTCCGGTCGTGAGCTGGAGTCATCGCTGGATGCGATGCACAGCGAAGAAGGGGATGACGAGAGCGGGGCGCCGCGCAAGCGCCGTCGTCGCCGTCGCCGTCCCGGTGCCACGGCCGGTGCAGCGGGCGAGTAAGCGATGACCCTTGCCTGGATCGGCCTCGGCGCCAACCTTGGTGACGCGGCCGCCACCGTCGGCGCGGCGATTGCCGCGCTGGACGGCCTGCCCGGGACCCGCCTGCGCCAGGCCTCGCGGCTTTATGCAACGCCGGCCTGGGGCAATGAAGACCAGCCGCCGTTCGTCAATGCGGTGGCCTCGGTCGAAACGACGCTGCCGGCCGATGAGCTGCTGCAGGCGATGCTGGCACTGGAGCAGGGTTTTGGCCGCGTGCGCGATCCGGCGATGCACTGGGGGCCGCGCGCGCTGGACCTGGACCTGCTGCTGTATGGCATGCAGGTACTCGATCAGCCCGGCCTGCAGGTGCCGCATCCGTACCTGCACGAGCGTGCCTTCGTGTTGGTGCCGCTGGCCGAAATCGCGCCGGAACTGACAATTCCTGGCCATGGACGCGTGCAGGATGCAGTGATGCGGGTCGATGCCTGCGGGATCGCGCCGATAGGGTGATAATGACCGGGTTATCTCCCCCGGTTATCAGCACATGAGCACCCACGCAGACAGCAAGCCCTGGACCGTTCCCGCCCTGGCCGAGGCCAAGCGCAATGGCCAGAAGCTGGTCATGTTGACCGCCTACGACGCCGGCTTCGCCCGCACTTTCGACGCCAACGGCGTTGACCTGATCCTGATCGGCGACTCGCTGGGCATGGTCGTGCAGGGCCATGATTCGACCCTGCCGGTAACCGTGGCGGACATGGTCTACCACACCCGCGCCGTGGCCCGCGTGCTGCAGCGTGCGCTGCTGGTGGCCGACCTGCCGTTCGGCGCCGACGCCACCCCGGAGCGCGCGCTGGATGCCTCGTTGCAGCTGCTGCAGGCCGGTGCCGAGATGGTCAAGATCGAAGGTGCCGGCTTCAAGGTCGACATCATCCGCTACCTGGTGGAGCGCGAGATTCCGGTCTGCGCGCATCTGGGCCTGACCCCGCAGTCGGTGCTGCGCCTGGGCGGCTTCAAGATCCAGGGTCGTGGCGACGCCGCGCGCCAGCTGGTGGAAGATGCCAGGGCCGTGGCCGCTGCCGGCGCCAGCATCATGGTGCTCGAATGCGTGCCGACCCCGGTCGCTGCCGAAGTGACCGCTGCGGTGGATGTGCCGACCATCGGCATTGGTGCGGGCCCGCAGTGCGATGGCCAGGTGCTGGTGCTGCACGATTTCCTTGGCCTGGACAGTGGCCATCGCCGTCCCAAGTTCGTCAAGGATTTCCTTGCCGAAGGTGGCTCGGTGGCCGGTGCCACCCGCGCCTATGCCGACGCGGTGCGCGACGGCAGCTTCCCCGACGAACAGCACGCCTACGCCCAATGATCCAGACCTTCAACGAGCTCGGCGCACTGCGCGAGCAGATCGCCCAGTGGAAGCGCGAGGGGCTGCGCGTGGCGCTGGTGCCGACCATGGGCAACCTGCATGGGGGCCACCATTCGCTGGTGACCCTGGCCCGCCAGTACGCCGACAAGGTGGTGGCGAGCATCTTCGTCAACCCGACCCAGTTCGGCCCCAACGAGGATTTCAGCCGCTACCCGCGCACGCCCGAGGCCGACGTGGCCGGGCTGGAGCAGGTCGGCTGCGATGCCGTGTGGCTGCCCAGCGTGGAGGCGATGTATCCGCTGGGCGTGGACAGGACCACGCGCATGCACGCGCCGGGTGTCAGTGAAGTACTGGAAGGCGCCAGCCGCCCGGGACACTTCGATGGCGTGTGCACGGTGGTGGCGCGCCTGTTCCTGCAGGTGCAGCCGGACGTGGCCGTGTTCGGCCGCAAGGACTACCAGCAGCTTGCCGTGATCAAGCAGATGGTGGCCGAGCTGTCGTTCCCGATCCAGATCGTCGGTGCGGAGATCGTGCGGGACGAGGATGGCCTGGCCAAGAGTTCGCGCAACCAGTACCTGAGCGCCGAACAGCGCCCGGTCGCGACCACCCTCCACCGCACCCTGATGGGGATGCGCGAGGGCTACGTCGCGGGGCAGGCGCGCGAGCGCATCGAGGCCGATGCCACCGCTGCGCTGCAGGCCGCCGGTTTCCAGGTCGACTACGCCGTGCTGCGCACTCCGGAACTGGCCGAGCCGACCTTCGACGGCGGTGGCCGCGTGGCGCTGATTGCCGCGCGGCTGGGCACCACCCGCCTGATCGACAACCTGGAGTTCTGAGCCGCATGCGGCTCCGGGGCGCCCGCAATGGGCGCCTCTCACATCCCACGGACGGGAGACTGGACATGACACCCCGCACCACTGACGCCGGCCGCCTTGCCCAGGCCTCGATCTTCGCTGTACTGGCTGCCGGCATGCTGCCGGCGCAGCTGTTCGGCGGCCTGCTGTTCGCATTGGACCTCGGGCGTACGCCGGTGCCGGCCCTGATCGGTGGCGGGCTGATGTTCGTACTGGCGGTCTGCAATGCCATTGCCGTGCTGTTGCCGATGGCGCTGATCCTGCAGTCTCAGCAGCGCCTGCGCCGGGTCGGTTTCGTCCTTGTGGGGTTCGGCCTGGGCGCGCTGGCCATGGCCACCTGTGCCTGGCCGGGCGACGACAGCGGCCCGCTGCTGCAGCGCCTGCGCTACATCGACACCTTCGACGTGATCAGCTATGGCCTGTCAGTGCTGGCTGCCGGGGGGTTCGGTGCGGTGGCCGGCTGGGCGTTCCATGCGGTGTTCCGCCTGTCGCTGGCAGGTAGCGTTGGCCCCATGCCGCCAGCGCTGCCGGGCGAGGGCGCCTGAACGGCCTTCAGCGTCCTGCTGCAGCCCCCTGATGACGGCCAAGCGGGTGCTAGAATCCGCTCTTTCCTTTGCCGTTGCAGCGCCCCCATGCACCTGTCCCTGCTCAAGACCAAGATCCACCGCGCCACCGTCACCCATTCCGAGCTGAACTACGAAGGCTCGATCGCCATCGATGACAACCTGCTGGCTGCCACCGGCATCCGCGAGTTCGAGCAGGTGCACATCTGGGACGTGACCAACGGTGCGCGTTTCTCGACCTACGCCATCCGCGCCGAAGCAGGCAGCGGCGTTGTCTCGCTCAACGGTGGCGCCGCGCGCCACGTGCAGGTCGGTGACATCATCATCATCGCCGCGTTCGCCAGCATGACCGAGCAGGAAGCTGACAGCTTCAAGCCGAAGCTGGTGTACGTTGATGGCAACAACCAGATCACCCACACCAACGACACGATCCCGACCCAGGCCGCATGACAACGAACAACGGATTCGACTCGCTGCATTCCCACGCCCAGCGCCTGAAGGGCGCAAGCATTCCCAGCCTGCTCGCCGCCGAACCCGGCCGTGTACAGGACCTGGCGCTGCGGGTCGGTCCGTTGTATGTCAATTTCGCCCGGCAGAAGTACGATGCCGCAGCGTTGCAGGCGCTGTTGGCGCTGGCTGCCGAGCGTGATGTCGGCGGCGCCATCACGCGCCTGTTCCGCGGCGAGCAGGTCAACCTGACCGAAGGGCGCGCCGCGCTGCATACCGCGCTGCGTGGCGATGTGGTCGATGCGCCGGTGGCGGCCGAGGCCTATGCCACCGCGCGCGCGATCCGCCAGCGCATGGGCGTGCTGGTGCGCGCGCTGGAAGACAGTGGCGTGACCGATGTGGTCAGTGTCGGCATCGGTGGTTCCGACCTTGGCCCACGCCTGGTCGCCGACGCGCTGCGCCCGGTCACCGGTGCGCGCCTGCGCGTGCATTTCGTGTCGAACGTGGACGGCGCCGCCATGCAGCGCACGCTGGCCACGCTGGATCCGGCCAAGACCGCCGGCATCCTGATCTCCAAGACCTTCGGCACCCAGGAAACGCTGCTCAACGGCCAGATCCTGCACGACTGGCTGGGCGGCAGCGAGCGCCTGTATGCCGTCAGCGCCAATCCGGAACGTGCCGCGAAGGCCTTCGCGATCGCCGCCGATCGCGTACTGCCGATGTGGGACTGGGTCGGTGGCCGTTATTCGCTGTGGTCGGCGGTCGGTTTCCCGATCGCGCTGGCGATCGGCTTCGAGCGCTTCGAGCAGCTGCTGGAAGGCGCCGCGCAGATGGATGCGCATGCGCTGGATGCACCGCTGGAGCGCAACCTGCCGGTGCTGCACGGCCTGACCGACATCTGGAACCGCAACCTGCTGGGCCATGCCACGCATGCGGTGATGACCTACGACCAGCGCCTGGCGCTGCTGCCGGCCTACCTGCAGCAGCTGGTGATGGAAAGCCTGGGCAAGCGCGTGCAGCGTGATGGTGCGCCGGTCAGCACCGACACCGTGCCGGTGTGGTGGGGTGGGGCGGGCACCGATGTGCAGCACAGCTTCTTCCAGGCGCTGCACCAGGGCACCAGCATCGTTCCGGCCGATTTCATCGGCTGCGTGCACAACGATGATCCCTACACGATCAATCACCAGGCCCTGCTTGCCAACCTGCTCGCACAGACCGAGGCGCTGGCCAACGGCCAGAGCAGCGAGGATCCGCACCGTGATTACCCGGGCGGTCGCCCGAGCACGCTGATCCTGCTCGACGCGCTGACCCCGCAGGCGCTGGGCGCGCTGATCGCCATGTACGAACACGCCGTGTACGTGCAGTCGGTGATCTGGAACATCAACGCGTTCGACCAGTTCGGTGTCGAGCTGGGCAAGCAGCTGGCCAGTGGCCTGCTGCCGGCGCTGCAGGGCGAGGATGTGGCGATTGCCGATCCGATGACCCGCGAGATCCTGGCGCAGCTGAAGGGCTGAGGTTCTGGTGCCGGCCAGCGGCCGGCACTACCGGTGGTCCTGCCTTCTCGTAGTGCCGGCCGCTGGCCGGCATTCTGGCGATGCCTTCACCGTTCATGAGGTTGCCGGCCAGCGGCCGGCACTACCACGTCACCGGCTCGGGTCGCGCTCCGGGCTCGGCCGCTTGGCCAGCTTGCGCTGCAGCGAGCGCCGGTGCATGCCGAGCAGGCGCGCGGCCGCCGAAACATTCCCTCCGGTTTCGTGCATCGCCTGCTGGATGTGTTCCCATTGCAGGCGGCTGATCGGCGTCATCGCGTCCGGCACTTCCATTTCGCCATCGTCGGCCGGGCCGTCGTCTTCCTCGCCGAGGGCGCGCAGGATCATCGGCACCGTGGCCGGCTTCGGCAGGTAATCATCCGCACCCAGCTTGATCGCCTCCACCGCAGTGGCGATGCTGGCGTAGCCGGTCACCAGCAGGATCCGCATGTCCGCGCGCAGCGCGCGCAGCGGCTGGATCAGTGCCAGGCCGGAATCGCTGCCCAGCTTCAGGTCGATCAGCGCGAACGCCGGTGGATGCTGGCGGGCCAGCGCCAGCGCACTGGCGGCATCCTGTGCGGTCTGCGTTTCAAGCCCCTTGCGGGCGAGGCTGCGTTGCAGGGTACGCAGGTACAGCTCGTCGTCGTCGACCAGCAGGCCTTGGGTGGAATGGTGAAGGCTCATGGGGTGTCCTCGCGTGGGGCCAGCGGCAGGCGGAAGCCGACGCGGCTGCCGGCCCCCTGGGCCGGGCGCATCCACATCTCGCCGTCGAGGCGTTCGATGGTGGCATGGGACAGGGCCAGGCCGACGCCCATGCCCTCGCTCTTGCTGCTGCCGAACAGCTTGCCCGGCAGCACGGCGGCACGGGCGTCGAAGCCATGGCCGTAGTCGCGGACTTCGCCGATCAGGTCGTCGCCTTCGATGCGCAGATCCAGGTCCACGCGCGGCCGGCCGGCCTTCTCGCCGGCATCGGCGGCGTTGTTGAGCAGGACCATCAGCAGATGGCCCACGCCCGGGTCGAGTGGCAGTCGCAGCGGCGCATCGTCGTTGCGGTGCAGGTCGATGGTCGGCCGCACCAGGCGCCATTGCTCCAGCACCTGCTGGGCGCTGGAGTGGCTGCGGCCCGGTGCGTCGGCCGAGGCCGGAGCAGCCAGCGCCAGCACGCGCTCCCGGCACTGCACCAGCAGCTCGCGCAGGGTTTCCATGTCCTCGCGCACTTCCGGCTCTTCGCTGCGCTCGGCCACGTCGTCGGCGAGCAGGGTCATGGTCGCCAGCGGCGTGTTCAGTTCATGCGCCACCGAGGCGGCATGGGTGGCCAGCGCGACGATGCCCTCGTTGCGGGCGAAGCGCTCGCGCAGTGCCGACAGTTCCAGTTCGCGCTCCCGCAGGGCCAGCGCCAGCCGGGTGGAGAAGGCCAGTACCACTGCGGCGGAAATCAGGAAGTTGGCGACCACGCCCCAGCGATTGAGGTCCTGCGCGCGGAAGTAACCGTCCGGCAATGGCTGGCCGAAGATGCCGCTGGCGGCGTAGCCGAGCAGGCAGGCCAACGCCACCGCCAGTGCCCAGCGCAGGGGCAGGGCGAACGCGGCCAGCGCGATCAGGATCAGGAACAGCGAGCTGAACGGGTTGGCCATGCCGCCGCTCCAGCCGACCATCCAGGTCAGGATGATCACGTCCACCAGGATGTGGCCGAACGCGGTCAGCGGCGCGGTGTCGGCCGCTTCCGGGCGCAGCTGGGTATAGATGTTGAACAGGGCCAGCACCGCCACGCCGGCCCATAGCGGCAGCTGCGGCAACGGCAGGCCCAGCACCCAGGTGGCGACCAGGATGGTGGCGGCCTGGCCGCCTACGGCAAGCCAGCGCAGGCTGCACAGGGTACGGAGAAACGGGGCGTCGGGACCGGTCATTCACGCTCATCGTATGCGTTCACGGGCTACCGTGCCTGCGACAATAGGCCGCAGCCGTGCCACCGGCTGAATGCGAGTCACCCGGAATGCGGGGGCGGGCGGTAGAATGCGCCCATGCACGACGCCGTCACCCGCCCGACTCCTCCTTCCGATGCCACCTCCTGGCCCCGCCGCCAGACCCATGCCGTGCAGATCGGCGGGGTCACCGTAGGCGGAGGCAAGCCGGTGGTGGTGCAGTCGATGACCAACACCGACACGTCCGACGTGGCCTCCAGCGTGAAGCAGGTGGCCGAGCTGTGGCGGGCCGGTTCGGAAATGGTGCGTTTGACCGTCAATACCGTGGAAGCCGCTGCGGCGATCCCGCGCATCGTCGACAAGCTGGCGATGATGGGCATCGACGTGCCGCTGATCGGCGACTTCCATTACAACGGCCACCAGTTGCTGACCGCCGAACCGGCGTGTGCCGAAGCGCTGGCCAAGTACCGCATCAACCCGGGCAACGTCGGCTTCGGCAAGAAGAAGGACCTGCAGTTCGCCCAGTTGATCGAGTTCGCGATCCGCTACAACAAGCCGGTGCGCATCGGCGCCAACTGGGGCTCGCTGGACCAGGCCCTGGCGGCGAAGCTGATGGACGAGAACAACCTGCGCGAGCAGCCCTGGGATGCCGGTCGGGTGCTGCGCGAGGCGCTGATCCGTTCGGCGCTGGATTCGGCCGAGCAGGCGGTGGAGCTCGGCCTGCCGCGCGACCGCATCGTGCTGTCGGCCAAGGTCAGTGGCGTGCAGGAGCTGATCGCGGTTTACCGCGACCTGGCCCAGCGCTCCGATTTTGCCCTGCACCTGGGCCTGACCGAGGCCGGTATCGGCAGCAAGGGCATCGTCGCCTCGTCGGCGGCACTGAGCGTGCTGCTGCAGGAAGGCATCGGTGACACCATCCGCATTTCGCTGACCCCGGAGCCGGGCCAATCGCGCACGCAGGAAGTGATCGTCGCCCAGGAGCTGCTGCAGACCACCGGCCAGCGCGCCTTCACGCCGCTGGTCACGGCCTGCCCGGGCTGCGGCCGCACCACCTCCGAGTTCTTCCAGGAACTGGCCAAGGTGGTGCAGAACCATGTGCGCGAGAAGATGCCGCTGTGGAAGATCCACCACCCGGGTGCGGAGAACATGACCCTGGCGGTGATGGGCTGCATCGTCAATGGGCCGGGTGAGTCGCGGCACGCCAACATCGGTATTTCGTTGCCGGGCACCGGTGAAACCCCGGCCGCGCCCGTGTTCGTCGATGGCGAGAAGAAGGTGACCCTGCGTGGCGAGAACATCGCCCAGGAGTTCGTCGCCCTGATCGACGATTACGTCGAACACAAATATGTCCGAAGCGCCGGATAAGCCCGCGATCCTCGCCGCACCGGAGTCCGCCTCCGGTTTCCGCCACTGGATGGCGCGCAATGCCTGGCGCCTGGTGCTGCTGTTCGGTGGCGTGCTGCTGCCGTTGGCGGGATTCGTCGCCCTGGCTGACGAAGTGCACGAGTTTGAATCGTTCCATTTCGATGCGCCGCTGCTGTGGCAGATGCATGGCCTGCATTCACCGCTGCTGGACCGCTTCTTCGTGCTCATTTCCAGGCTGGGCTACGAATGGTTCCTGATTCCGGCCGACGTGCTGATCATCGGCGTGCTGCTGGGCTACCGGCGTTGGCGCGAGGCCACTTTCGTGGCGGTCAGCTTCGTCGGCTCGGCGCTGCTGAACATGGGCAGCAAACAGTTCTTCCAGCGCCAGCGCCCCAGCCTGTGGGAATCGATCGCGCCGGAATCGACGTTCAGCTTTCCCAGTGGCCACGCGATGGGCTCGATGACCCTGGCCGTGACCCTGGTGCTGCTGGCCTGGAACACCCGCTGGCGCTGGCCGGTGCTCGTGCTGGCGCCCTCGTTCAGCCTGCTGGTGAGCGTCTCCCGGGTCTATCTGGGGGTGCATTACCCCTCCGACATCCTGGCCGGATGGTGTGCCGCGCTGGTTTGGGTGGTAGGGTGCTATCTGGTCATGTTCAGTCGCCGGCATCCTTGGCGACGTCAGGATTCGCCGCCAGCGACGGCCAGCGAAGCATCATCACAGGGGGATTGACGTGGATGACCCCTTCGGGGCGTCTACGTAATAGATCAGTTGTTTCGTTGCAGCAGGTTCTGCAAGACAGGGGGCAAGCACAACGCGCGGTACTGTGATGCGCAAGGCAGAACGCCTGGGTCGCATCTCGAACGCGCTTGCAGGGGTATCGGCGCCCTGCCTAGCTTGACCTGCAATGGCCGCATGCGAAGAGGTACGTGAATGACGATTCGAGTCTACCTGGTGGATGACCACGCGCTGGTCCGCACCGGGATGAAGATGATCCTGTCGGGGGAGACCGACATCGAGGTGGTGGGCGAAGCCGAGACCGGTGAAGACGCGCTGCGCGATGTCCGTCAGCTGCTGCCGGACGTGGTGCTGTGCGACCTGCACCTGCCCGGCGTGAGTGGCATGGAAGTGACCGAGCGCATCGTCCGCAGTCACCGCAACACCCGCGTGGTGATCGTATCGGTGCTGGAAGACGGGCCGCTGCCGAAGCGCTTGCTGGAAGCCGGGGCTGCCGGCTACATCGGCAAGGGTTGCGATGCGCAGGAGCTGCTCTGTGCGGTGCGCGACGTGGCCATGGGCCGTCGCTATCTGGGCACCAGCATCGCGCAGAACCTGGCCTTGTCGACTGTGGAAGGCAATGGCTCGCCGTTCGACAGCCTGTCGCCGCGCGAGCTGGAAGTGGCGTTGCTGCTGACCCAGGGCCTGCGCCAGGAAGACATCGCGCGGCGCCTGAGCCTGAGCGCGAAGACGGTGAACACGCACAAGGCGCGGCTGTTCGAGAAGATGGGGATCCACGACAACATCGAGCTGGCGCGCATGGCCAGCCAGTATGGGCTGGTGGATCCGGCACGGCCGCTGTGAGGGATTCGGCCAACGGCTGAGCCCCTCGCGGTGTGCGGCAGGATTGTGGTGGTTGGCCGGGCGGATGGGCTGTGCAGGGGACGCTGCAAGTACGTCCATGTAAGCTCGGTCGCCGCATCCATGCGGCTCACGCCCCTGCACAACCCATCCGCCCGGCCACGGACAGGTTCCGTGCGCGTCCACCGCGGAATGAAGAAGGAAGAGCAGGAGCGGGTCGCGCGCTGTGCGCGCTCATAGCCTGGGATCGGATCCCTTTCCCTGCGGGAAAGGGCTCTGACCCCGTGTCGCGGAGCCGGGCGTGGGCTCGGCTCTACAGTTGCGTCGGGCTCAGTGGCCGCGTACGCGCTTGATGATCTTGGCGGCGTCGGCGGCGCTGGCGCGGACCTTGTCCCAGGCACCGTCGGCGATCCAGTTGCCCGGCACCATCCACGAACCGCCGATGCAGACCACGTTCTTCTGCTCAAGGTACTCGGCGGCGGTGTTTTCGGTGATGCCGCCGGTCGGGCACAGCTTGAGATCGGCGACCGGGCCGGCCAGGCCCTTGATCATCGCCAGCCCGCCCACGGCCGTGGCCGGGAACAGCTTGCACACGCGGAAGCCGCGCGCATACAGCGACAGCAGTTCGGTCGGCGTGGCCGCGCCCGGCACCACCGGCAGCGGGGCGGCGGCCAGCGCATCGGCCAGCGCCGGCGGCGTACCCGGGGTCACCAGGAAATCCGCGCCCGCATCGATCGACTGCTGCATCTGCTCAACGGTCAGCACCGTACCGGCACCCACCACCACGTCCGGCAGCTCGCGCTTGAGCATCGCCAGCGCTTCCATCGCCACCGGTGTGCGCAGCGTCAGCTCGATCGCCGGCAAACCACCTTCCAGCAGCGCCGCGCTGACCGCACGCGCCTGGTCCAGCGTATGAATCGTCACCACCGGCAGGATGCCCGCCGCATGCAACAGCTCCGCCGCCTTCACCTGATGTTGTTCGATACCCATAGCTCTGCTTCTGCCTTTGCTTCTGCGTTTGAATTTGATTTTCAGTGATCACTTCGCGGCGTCGATGCGCCGGAGAGAGTGATGCGGCGGAGGGCAGGCCGTCGCCAGGACCGTTCGCGCCATGGATGGCGCGACCGAGCCTACAGGGATGTATTCACGGCGTGTCCTGGCGACGGCCTGCCCTCCGCCGCCACCAGCACACTCACCGCCAACGCATACCCGCAACGCTCTTCAACCCTCAGGCGTCCTTCGCCTCATGCGGCGCCGCCGCCGCCGCGGCATCGTGCCCCAGCTCGTATTCCGCGTCGTACTCCCACGGCCCGCCATCGGCCGCCGCCGGCCCGCACGAAATCGAAATCGCACCCTGGTCGGCCGGGCCCACCACGCGACGGTTGATCGCGAACAGGTTGCGGCCCAGGTCGTGCGCGGCAGGCGCCGTGTTCGGCGCCAACGGGCGTGCGGCCCATTCGGCCGCGTCCACCAGCACTTCCAGCGTGCCGGCCTCACCGTCGAGGCGGATCATGTCACCTTCGCGGACCTTGGCCAGCGGACCACCCCGCGCCGCTTCCGGCGTCACATGGATCGCCGCCGGAATCTTGCCCGAGGCGCCGGACAGGCGGCCGTCGGTGACCAGTGCCACGCGCCGGCCCTGGTTCTGCAGCAGGCCCAGAAGTGGCGCCAGCGAATGCAGTTCGGGCATGCCGTTCGCACGCGGGCCCTGGTAACGCACCACCGCCACGAAATGCTCGGGCAACAGGCCGCCGGCATGCAGCTTGTTCAGCACCTGCGGCGCATCGACCACCACCGCCGGTGCCTCGATCGTGCGGTACTGCGGCTTCACCGCCGACAGCTTGATCAGCGACTTGCCCAGATTGCCGCGCAGCAGACGCAGGCCGCCCTGGTGTTCGAACGGCTGGTCGACGCCGCGCACCACCTCGTCATCGGCGCTGCGTTCCAGGCCCGGCAGGTAGACCAGCTGGCCGTCGCGCAACTGGGGCTCGCGCGCATAGTCGGCCATGCCGCCACGCGCGACGCTGACCAGGTCGCCGTGCATCAGGCCCGCCTTGATCAGTTCGCCGAACACGAACGCCGGTCCGCCTGCGGCCGCGAAACGGTTCACGTCGGCGTCGCCGTTCGGGTAGACGCGGGCCAGCAGCGGAATCAGCTGCGACAGTTCGTCGAAGTCGTCCCAGGTCAGCACGATGCCGGCTGCGCGCGCCACCGCGATCCAGTGGATGGTGTGGTTGGTCGAACCGCCGGTAGCCATCAGCGCGATGACCGCGTTGATGATCGCGCGCTCGTCGATGATCCGGCCCAGCGGGCGGAAGTCGTCGCCGAGTGCCGTGATGTCCAGCGCGCGCTCGGTCGCTTCGCGGGTCAGCGCGTCGCGCAACGGCGTGCCCGGATTGACGAACGATGCACCCGGCAGCTGCACGCCCATCGCTTCCAGCAGCACCTGGTTCGAATTGGCGGTGCCGTAGAAGGTGCAGGTGCCGGCGCCGTGGTACGACGCGGACTCCGCTTCCAGCAGTTCTTCGCGGGTGGCTTCGCCGGCAGCGTAGCGCTCGCGCACTTCGGCCTTCTGCTTGTTCGGGATGCCCGGGGTCATCGGGCCGGCCGGCACGAACACCGCCGGCAGATGGCCGAAGGCCAGCGCACCGATCAGCAGGCCCGGCACGATCTTGTCGCACACACCGAGGTAGACGGTGGTGTCGAACATGTCGTGGCTGAGCCCGATCGCGGTGGCCTGCGCGATCACATCGCGCGAGAACAGCGACAGTTCCATGCCGCCACGGCCCTGGGTCACGCCGTCGCACATCGCCGGCACGCCGCCGGCCACCTGTGCGGTGGCGCCCAGCTCGCGGGCGATCTCGCGGATCTGCTCGGGATAGGTCTCGAACGGCTGGTGCGCCGACAACATGTCGTTGTAGGCGGTGATGATGCCGAGGTTCGGCGTCACGCCGCCGCGCAGGCGGCTCTTGTCGGTACCGCCACAGGCGGCGAACCCGTGGGCGAGGTTGCCGCAGCTCAGGCGGCTGCGGAACGGGCCCTCACGCAGGGAGGCGTCGATCGCGGCCAGGTAAGCGGCGCGCGAAGCGGCGCTGCGGCGGATGACGCGCTCAGTGATGGCTTGCAGTTGCGGATGGAGGCTCATTGGCTACCGGCGTTCGAGGTGGCGAGAGGCAAGCGGCGGCACGGCGCCGCCGCCGACATCAATCAGCCCAGTGGACGCGCAGGCGCGCGCCTTCCAGGTTGATCGCGTTGAGGATCGGGTACTGCTGGGCGTCGTTGCTGTCCAGCGCCTGGCGCAGTACCTGCAGCTTCTGCTTGCCGCGCAGCAGCAGCAGGCGCTGGCGGCACTGGCGCAGGCCATGCGGGGTCAGGGTGATGCGCAGCGGCCACTGGTTCGCGCCGGGGCAGCCGGTGGCATCCAGCGCCGCGTAGGGCAGGGTGCTTTCCAGTGCGCGGGCCAGGTCCTTCGAGCCCGGGAACAGCGAGGCGGTGTGGCCGTCGTTGCCCATGCCCAGTGCCACCAGGCTCGGCGGCTGGCTGTGCTGCGCCTGCAGGTTGGCGGTGTACACGCATTCGGGCAGGGGCTTGCCGATCCGCACCAGCGGATCGAAATGGGCGCCCTCGGCGCGCTTCAGCAGGTGTTCGCGCACCAGCCAGGCATTGCTGTCGCGATCCTGCGGGGATAGCCAGCGCTCGTCGGCCAGGCTCACCTCCACCCGGTCCCAGTGCACGTCCAGTTCGGCCAGGGCCTGGTAGACCGGTGCCGGCGTGGTGCCACCGGACAGCAGGATGCGGGCACGGCCCACTTCGTTGATGTCGTGGTTGAGGGTCTGCGCCATCTCTGCGGCTACCGCTTCGATCCAGCCATCGGCATCGCCATGGTTGATGAACTCGATGCGGTCGTCGTGGAAGGTGGTGGGGCTCATGCGGCAACTCCAGGTGCGTCACGTTCGGCGTCGGTGGCATAGGCGGCGGCGCCCAGCAATCCGGCGTGGGGATGCATCACCGCCAACGAGGGCACGCGCGCCATGATCGAGGAGAAGCGTCCCTTGTGCTCGAAGCGTTGGCGGAAACCGGAGTGCTGCAGCGAATCGAGCATCTTCGGGGTCAGTCCGCCGGTCAGGAACACGCCGTCCCACGCGCCCTGGGTCAGTACCAGATCGCCAGCAATGGCGCCGAACACGGCGCAGAACACATCGACGGTGCGCATCGCCTGCGGATCACCGTGCAGGGCGCGGGCAGTCACGTCCACCGGCTGCAGCTGGCCCGGATCGATCCCGGCCATCTCGCATACGGCGCGGTGGATGTTGACCAGCCCGGGGCCACAGATCAGGCGCTCATTGGAGACGCGGCCGAACTGTTCGGACAGGATCTCAAGGATGCGGATCTCCTCTGGGGTTCCTGGCGGGAAGCTGACATGGCCGCCTTCGGTTTCCAGCGGGTAGCAGCGCCCGTGGCGCAGGATCAGGCCGCCGACACCCAGGCCCGTACCCGGCCCGATCACCGCATAGTTGCGTGGCTGGCCCGGCTTGCCCGGCACCCAGGCGGCGCCGCCGACCTGGACCACGTCTTCGGGCTGCAGCAGTGAAATCGCCATCGCCTGTGCGGCGAAGTCGTTGATCAGGTGCAGCTCGTCGAACCCGAGCATGGCGGCGGTGCGGCTGCGCGAGATCACCCACGGATGGTTGGTGATGCGTGCTTCGTCACCATCCACGCGACCGGCCACCGCGAACACGCCGCGGCTTGCCGTGGCGCCGATCTGTTCCAGATGGTGGCGCGCGGCATCACCCAGCGACGGGAACTCCGCCACCGCGTACTCGCGGATGCTGTCCTTCTGCAGCGGTGCGTCCAGCGAGGTGTCGGCCAGGGCGAAGCGGGCGTTGGTGCCACCGATGTCGGCGACCAGCACCGGCTGCGAGCTGGCACTCATGCCGACGCTCCGCTGTCCGGCGCGTCCACGCCCTGCGGCAGGAACTCGCCCGCGTTGGCCGGGCCCCACTGGCCGGCGGGGTAGGGTTCCAGCGGCAGTTTGGCGTCCTTCCAGGCATCGGCCACGCTGTCGATCCAGGCCCAGGCAGCACGCACTTCGTCGTCGCGCACGAACAGCGTGTGGTTGCCGTTGAAGGCATCCAGGAACAGGCGTTCGTAGGCGATGCGGCGGTGCAGGCCGGTCGGCACCGACAGTTCCAGTTCCAGCGGATGCAGCTCCAGCGCGCCCCATTCCGGGCCGGCCAGGCTGCTCATCAGGCCCAGTTCGATGTTTTCCTGCGGCTGCAGCTGGAATACCAGGCGGTTCGGTGCGGCCTGTGCGCGCTGCGGGCGCTCGAACAGCCAGTGGGTGACCGGCTTCAGCGTGACCACCACGCGGGTGGTGCGTTCGGGCAGGCGCTTGCCGGTGACCAGGTGGAACGGCACGCCGCTCCAGCGCCAGTTGTCGATATGCGCGGTGACACCGGCGAAGGTTTCCACGTCGCTGCCTTCCGGCGGCTGGTAGGCCTGTGCCGGCTGGCCGTTGATGGTGCCGGCGGTGTAGCGGCCGCGGATGCTGTCACGCGCGGCGTGCTTGGCATCAAGCGGACGCAGGGCGCGCAGCACCTTGACCTTCTCGTCGCGGATGCGGTCGGCTTCCAGCGAGGCCGGCGGTTCCATCGCCACCATGCACAGCAGCTG
Organism: Stenotrophomonas sp. 109824_Sma; assembly: GCF_056480025.1. Classification (NCBI taxonomy): domain Bacteria; kingdom Pseudomonadati; phylum Pseudomonadota; class Gammaproteobacteria; order Lysobacterales; family Lysobacteraceae; genus Stenotrophomonas; species Stenotrophomonas sp. 109824_Sma. The sequence goes on from NZ_CM151078.1 coordinate 1,722,737, forward strand.
CAGGATGTGGCTCTGCACCATGTCGCGCAGCGCGCCGGAGCGGGCGTAATAGGCATCGCGGCCATCCACGCCTTCGCTCTCGGCCACCAGGATGTGCACCGATTCGATGTAGTTGCGGTTCCACACCGCTTCCAGCAGCGTGTTGCCGAAGCGCAGTGCGATCAGGTTCTGCACCGCCGCCTTGCCCAGGTAATGGTCGAGGCGGAACACACGGTCCTCGTCGATCCACTGGCCGATGGTGCTGATGATTTCCTCGGCGCTCTCGCTGTCGCTGCCGATCGGCTTTTCCAGCATCAGGCGTGCCGGCGCGGCGAGGGCGCCGCCCTTGGCCAGGCCTTCGCAGGTGGAGATGTACAGGCCCGGCGGGATGGCCAGGTAGCTGACGCACTTGCGGTGCACCAGGTCGGCGACCGCGGCGGCAACCGAGTCGACGTCGCGCAGGTCCACCGAACGGTAGTCGATGCGGCGCAGCAGGGCGCTGATGTCGTCCTGCGTGGCCATCGGCATGGCCTGCTGCAGGCGCGGCCGCAGGATGTCATGGAAGGCTTCGGTGTCATGCCCGGACAGGGCCAGTGCGCGGATGCGGAAGTCCTCCGGCAGCAGGCCGTCGCCAAGCAGGCGAAGCAGCGAAGGGAACAGGTAGCGCTGGGCCAGATCACCTGTGGCACCGAACAGGAAGAGGGTGTCGTGCATCGCTCGAGTTTCAGATCCGGGTGACATCGTTGTCAATCGCTTCATGGCTGGGTTCGGGGGACATCCGCGCAACTGCCTGTCCGAGGCTCGTCAGGGGCGTTCTCCGGGGTAGCGGAAGACCGTTCCATTCGAAACCACTACCTCGGCGGAACCTTCGTTCAACCGCCGACGCAGATCGGTGCGCACCGATCATCGGATAGTGCCACGTGAAAACGTTTACATGGCAGAATGGGCAACTGTATTCGATTGCAGTGCTCGCCGTCATGCGGCAGGCGCGCAATCATCACTGCCATCGGGAGGGCCGAGGCAGTCCCAAAAGACAGCCCGGCTTCGGGCGGACCGGATAGGTGATATGGCAAAAGTGCAGTTGCAGGGTGTGCGCAAGGTCTATGACAACGGCCAGGTCGCGGTGAAGGACGCCAGCTTCGAGGTCGCCGACGGCGAGCTGATGGTGCTGGTCGGCCCGTCCGGCTGTGGCAAGTCGACCCTGCTGCGGATGGTGGCTGGCCTGGAGGAGATCAGCGGCGGCACGCTGACCATCGGTGATCGCGTGGTCAACGATGTTGCGCCGAAGGACCGCGACATCGCGATGGTGTTCCAGAGCTATGCGCTGTACCCGCACATGACCGTGGCCGAGAACCTGGCCTTTGGGCTGAAGCTGCGCGGTCATGACAAGGCGACCATCGACAAGCGCATCGCCGAGGCGGCGCAGACGCTGGGCCTGACCGAGATGATGGACAAGCTGCCCAAGGCGATGTCCGGTGGCCAGCGCCAGCGTGTTGCGCTGGGCCGTGCGCTGGTGCGCGAGCCGGCGGTGTTCCTGCTCGACGAGCCGCTGTCCAACCTGGATGCCAAGCTGCGCCACAGCGTGCGTACCGAGATCGCGCAGCTGCACCGCAAGCTTGGCACCACCATGATCTACGTGACGCACGACCAGGTCGAAGCGATGACCCTGGGCCAGCGCATCGTGGTGCTGAAGGACGGCATCATCCAGCAGATCGATACGCCGATGGCGCTGTACGACCGCCCGGCCAATCTGTTCGTGGCCGGTTTCCTCGGCAGCCCGGCGATGAACGTGCTGCGTGGCACGCTGCAGGGCGATGCCGGCGGCGTGACCGTGGTCGACGGCGAATGGCGCGCACCGCTGGGCCAGGCCACGATCGATCCGGCATGGCTGCAGAAGCCGATCGCGGTGGGCGTGCGTCCGGAACACCTGCAACCGGCGGCTGCCGATGATGCGCATGCGTTCGTCGCACGCATTGAAGGCATCGAACCGGTCGGCAACGAGATCTTCGTCAACCTGAGCAGTGGCCAGCATGCGCTGACCATGCGCGTGGCGCCGCAGGCGCTGCCGGCGGTGGGCGAGCAGATCCGCGTGGCGATCCACCCGCAGGGCCTGCACTTCTTCAACCCGGAAACCGGCGAGCGCCTGTAAGCGGTAGTGCCGGCCGCTGGCCGGCAACCTCAACCATGCGTGGTTGCCGGCCAGCGGCCGGCACTACCATTCATTCACCGAAGGCGTGCGGACCAGCGGTCCGCCCCCACCGGGTTCAGTAGATCCACGCCATGCGTGGATGAGAACCCACCGGATTCAGCGCGCCAAGCCGTCCAGCAGCGGCATGCGCTGCGCCACCGCGTCGCCCACCTGCAGATCAGCGTCGCTGGCCTCCAGCGGCAGCACCGCCAGCGCCAGGTCGCCGGCCACGCTGGCGATCGTGCCCAGCGCCGCGCCGTCCTGCTGCACGCCATCGCCGGCCCGTGCCGGTGCGGCGGTATGCAGCAGCTGCACCGCGCGCTTGGCCTTGCCGAGGAAGTGGGTGCGGGCGACGATTTCCTGGCCGGGATAGCAGCCCTTCTTCACGCTGTAGCCGTTCAGGCGGTCCAGGCCGAGCTGCTGCGGGGTCCACACTTCGCGCTGGCTTTCGTCCAGCCGCGGCAGGCCGTAGCGCAGGTCGGCCTGGCGCCAGGCCAGGGTGAAGGCGGCCTCATCAGCTTCGCTGCCGGCGGCGAAGGCATCGGCGCTGCCGATACGCAGGGTGCGCGGCAGGGCATCGCTGCCCAGGTCCAGCTCCCAGCCGTCTCCTGCGGTCTGCGCAATGGCGGCGCCGCTGGCGGCCTCGGGTGCGGTGAACGCGCCGGCCACCGCCAGATCGCTGCGCACCTGCACCTTCACCTTGCGGCGGAACACGAAGCGCTGCAGTTGCGACGCAATCGCATCGGCATCGCCGTCGGCCAGTACCAGCATCACGTGGTCGTCGGCCAGCCGAAGCAGCTGGAACACCGCCAGGGTGCGGCCCTTGGCGCTCAGCCAGGCACTCCACTGCCAGTGCTGCAGGGGCAGGGCGGTGACATCGCTGCTGAACTGGGCGTGGGCAAAGACAGCCGCATCCGGGCCTTGCAGGCTCAGCAGCTGGTGGCCGGGCAGGCGCGGATATCCGACGAAAGCAGGGGGCAGGTTGTCAGGCACGTGAACGAGGTCTAAAATTTGTGCGTTGCGAGACCGAACATGATAGGCCAAACAACCCCCACTCCCGACGACGAATCTGAAGCCCCGCTGGTCCCCGCGGCACCCGTGCCCGTGGAACAGGAAAAAGCAGAAGAATTCGGCGGCCGCGGCGGACTTGATCCGGTGCGGTATGGCGATTGGGAGAAAAACGGACGCTGCATCGATTTCTGATCAGCATTGAGCCAACGCGGCCGCGTGCCGCCCAGCCGAGACAACGAGCCCAGCGAATGGCGACCAGACAACGCCCACTTTCCCCGCACCTTCAGGTGTATCGCTGGCAGATTCAGATGGCCACCTCGATCCTGCATCGAGCCACTGGCGTCTTTCTGTCTGTTGGTGCCCTCATCATCGCCGCCGGCCTGCTGGCCCTGATGATGGGGCCCGAATCCTGGAACTGCTTCACCGGCCATGCCGGGGCCTGGTATGGCCGCGTGTTCCTGTTCGCGTGGACATGGTCGTTCGCCTATCACCTGTGCAATGGCATCCGCCATGTGGTGCAGGACTTCGCCATCGGCTTCAGCATCCCCGCCTTCATCCGCAGCAGCTGGCTGTCGGTCATCGGCAGCCTGGTGATCACCCTGCTGGTGTGGGCCTATGTGATGTTCGGAGGTGCCGCGTGAGCAAGTTCCGTACCCCGTTGAAGAACGTGCGCGGCCTTGGCTCGGCCAAGACCGGCACCGAGCACTTCGTGCACCAGCGCTTGACCGCCGCCGCCCTGGTGGCACTGGGCATCTGGTTCCTGGTCTTCGTGCTGGGCCTGCTGGGCTCGGACTACGCGACCGCCGCCGCCGCCGTGGCCAAGCCGTGGAACGCCGTGCCGCTGATCGGCCTGCTGATCGCCATGTTCTGGCACGCGCAGCTCGGCATGCAGGTCGTGCTGGAAGACTACATCCACGAATCGCTGCTGGCCCTGGTGCTGCAGACCGCGGTGAAGTTCGTCGCCGTGCTCGGCATGATCGTCAGTGTGTTTGCGGTGGGCCGCATCGCCCTCGGCGTTGCCTGAGCCCAGGCACCAACACAGGAATCCAGATTAGATGTCCGCTTACAAGATCACCGAACACAAGTACGACATGGTCGTGGTCGGCGCCGGCGGCGCCGGCCTGCGCGCCACGTTCGGCCTGGCCGCCAAGGGCCTGCAGACCGTGTGCCTGACCAAGGTCTTCCCGACCCGTTCGCACACCGTTGCCGCCCAGGGCGGTATCTCGGCCGCACTCGCCAACATGGGCGAGGACGACTGGCGCTACCACTTCTTCGACACCATCAAGGGTTCGGACTGGCTGGGCGACCAGGACGCCATCGAATACATGTGCCGTGAGGCCATCCCGGCCATCATCGAGCTCGAACACTACGGCGTGCCGTTCTCGCGCACCGCCGAAGGCAAGATCTACCAGCGTCCGTTCGGTGGCATGACCACCAAGTACGGCGAAGGCCCGGCGGCGCAGCGTACCTGCGCGGCGGCTGACCGTACCGGCCACGCGATGCTGCACACCCTGTACCAGCAGTCGCTGAAGCACGATGCGCGCTTCATGATCGAGTACTTCGCACTCGACCTGATCTTCGATGACGAAGGCGCCTGCCGCGGTGTGCTGGCGCTGGACATGTCCGACGGCACCCTGCACCTGTTCCGCGCCCAGGGCGTGGTGCTGGCCACCGGCGGTTACGGCCGTGCCTACTTCAGCGCCACCTCGGCGCACACCTGCACCGGCGACGGTGGCGGCCTGGCCATGCGTGCCGGCATCGCCATGCAGGACATGGAGTTCGTGCAGTTCCACCCGACCGGCATCTACGGCGCCGGCTGCCTGATCACCGAGGGTGTCCGCGGTGAAGGCGGCATCCTGCGCAACAGCAGCGGCGAGCGCTTCATGGAGCGCTACGCACCGCACTACAAGGACCTGGCCTCGCGCGACGTGGTCAGCCGTTCGATGACCATCGAGATCCGAGAAGGCCGCGGCGTCGGCGAGCACAAGGACCACATCCTGCTCGACCTGACCCACCTGGGCCCGGGCGTGATCGACGAGAAGCTGCCGGGCATCGCCGAGAGCGCCCGCATCTTCGCCGGGGTCGACGTGCACAAGCAGCCGATCCCGGTCATCCCGACCGTGCACTACAACATGGGTGGCATCCCGACCAACTACCACGGCGAAGTCGTGCGCAAGGTCGGCGACAACCCGGATGCGGTGGTGCCGGGCCTGTACGCCATCGGTGAAGCGGCCTGCGTGTCCGTGCACGGCGCCAACCGCCTGGGCTCGAACTCGCTGCTGGACCTGGTGGTGTTCGGCCGTGCGGTGGCCAACCGCTGCGCCGAGACCATCAAGCCGGGCGCTTCGCACAAGCCGCTGCCGGCCGATGCCTGCGACAAGGCGCTGGGCCTGCTGGACAAGCTGCGCCACGCCAACGGCGATACCCCGACCTCGGTCATCCGCGATCGCATGCAGCGCACCATGCAGGCCGACGCGGCGGTCTTCCGCACCAGTCAGACGCTGAAGGAAGGCTGCGAGAAGATGGACAAGATCTTCGACTCGTTCCAGGACGTGAAGGTCTCCGACCGTTCGCTGGTCTGGAACTCGGACCTGATCGAGACCTACGAGCTGAACAACCTGCTGCTCAACGCGGTGGCGACGATCAACTCGGCCGAACAGCGCAAGGAGAGCCGCGGCGCGCATGCGCACGAGGACTATCCGGACCGCGACGACGTCAACTGGCAGAAGCACACCCTGGTCAGCGTCGACGAGAAGGGCAAGTGCAGCTTCGACTACCGTCCGGTGCACATGTACACGTTGACCGACGACGTGTCCGTGGTGCCGCCGAAGCCGCGCGTGTACTGATCCGACCCCGCCTACCATGCAATCCGCGCCCACGGGCGCGGGCCGCCTGAGCCAACGAGAGCAGCCATGGCCGAGTTTTCACTCCCCAAGAATTCCAAGATCACGAAGGGCAAGCACTTCCCCGTCAAGAACGGCGGCAAGAACGTGCGCACCTTCAAGATCTACCGCTGGAGTCCGGACGACGACAGCAACCCGCGCACCGATACCTATGAAGTCGATCTGGACGCCTGCGGCCCGATGGTCCTGGACGCCCTGATCAAGATCAAGAACGAGATCGACCCGACCCTGACCTTCCGCCGCTCGTGCCGCGAAGGTATCTGTGGTTCGTGCGCGATGAACATCGACGGCACCAACACCCTGGCCTGCACCCGAGCCATCTCGGACTGCGGCAAGAAGGAAGTGCCGATCTACCCGCTGCCGCACATGAACGTGGTCAAGGATCTGGTTCCGGACCTGACCCACTTCTACGCGCAGTACGCCTCGATCAAGCCGTGGATCCGCACCCAGACTCCGGCACCGCCGGACCGTGAGCGCCTGCAGTCGCCGGAAGACCGCAAGAAGCTGGATGGCCTGTACGAGTGCATCCTGTGCGCCTGCTGCTCGACCAGCTGCCCGAGCTACTGGTGGAACGGCGAGCGTTACCTGGGCCCGGCGATCCTGCTGCAGGCCTACCGCTGGATCATCGACTCGCGCGATGAGGACACCGGTGCGCGCCTGGACGATCTGGAAGATCCGTTCAAGCTGTACCGCTGCCACACCATCATGAACTGCGCCCGGACCTGCCCGAAGGGCCTGAACCCGGCGCTGGCGATCGCCGAGATCAAGAAGCTGATGATGGAACGCCGCGCCTGATCGGGCCCGGCTGTACCCGGTAGAGCTACGCCACGCGTGGCTTTGCCACCCCAGCAGAGCCACGCCATGCGTGGCTTTGCTGTATCTGGAGAAACACGATGGAAGAAGATGTTCTGCTGAAGAAGCTGCGCTGGCGCTGCCGCCGCGGCATGCGTGAGCTGGATCAGCTGTTCGGCCGTTACCTGGACCACGAGTGGAGCACTGCGCCGACCGAAGAGCGCGAGGTTTTCCTGTTCCTGCTCGACTGCGAGGACGATAAGTTGTGGCGCTGGTTCATGGGCTACGAGGCCTGCCCGCATGCGCACGCGATCCCCCTCATGCAGAAGATCCTCGCCCTCAAGCCTTGAGTGGCGCCCCTCGCGGCTGCAGGCCGCCGCCCAGTTGGCGGTGCTGCTGGCTGCGCCCTTGCTGCTGCGCGCATCGGATCTGCCTTCACGGCTGCTGATGCCCGCGGTGGTGCTGGCCTGGTGCGTGGGCCTGGCCGAACTGGCCTGGCGCCAGCGCAGGCCACGCGTGCCGGTGCTTCTGCCGGTACCGCCCGAGCCGCTGCAGGTGGCCGGGCAGGACGCCGATGCACCACAACTCGTCGTGCGTGGCCCATGGCTGTTGTTGCTCTGGCGTGAGGAACGGCGCCGCCGGCGCCTGCTGTTCTGGCCCGATGTGCTCGATTCCGGGCAGCGACGTGAACTGCGACTGGCCGTGGCCGCACGTGCCGTTTCCCGTCGGCCCCGTACGATGGCACCATAAGCTGAATTGACCGGCGTGCCTGCATGTTCAAACCCATTCCCGTGGCCATTGGCCTGCGCTACCTGCGCGCCAAGCGCCGCAACGGCTTCATCTCCTTCATCTCGATGGCATCGATCCTGGGCATCGCGCTCGGCGTCACGGTGCTGATCACCACCCTGGCGGTGATGAGCGGTTTCCAGAAGGAAATCCGCAGCCGCCTGCTGCAGATGACCGCCCACACCACCATCAGCCGCGACGGCGAGCCGATGCCGGACTGGATGCGCGTGGTCGACATCGCCCGCAAGGATCCGCGCGTGGCCGGTGCCGCGCCGTACATCGAGATCCAGTCGATGATCAGCGGCCCGCGCGTGCAGGGCGCGATCATCCAGGGCATCGATCCGGCGCTGGAGCCGAAGGTGTCTGTGATCGACAAGAAGGTCACCAAGGGCAGCTATGACAGCCTCACGCCGGGCAGCTTCAACCTGCTGCTGGGCAAGGAACTGGCGATCTGGCTGGGCGTGGACGTGGGCGACCAGGTGCTGGTGACCTTCGCCGAAGTGCAGGGCACGCCTGCCGGCGCGGTACCACGAATGAAACGCTTCACCGTCAGCGGCATCTTCGAGGCGGGCTACAACGAGGTCGACCGCGGCGTCGGCTTCGCCAACATGCAGGACCTGGAGCGCGTGCTGCGCAGCGACGGTGCCACCGGCGTGCGGCTGAAGCTGCACGACATGGACCGCTCGCTGGAAGTGGGCGTGGACCTGGCGCAGAGCCTTGGCGGTGCGTACCGCGTGAGTGACTGGACCCAGCAGAACGCCAATCTCTACCACTCGCTGCGCATGGAGAAGGTGGTGATGGGCATCCTGCTGTCGCTGATCATCGCCATGGGCGCCTTCAACCTGGTGTCCTCGCAGGTGATGCTGGTGACCGACAAGCAGGCCGATATCGCGATCCTGCGCACGCTGGGCCTGACCCCGGGGGGGGTGATGCAGGTGTTCATGGTGCAGGGCTCGCTGATCGGCATCTTCGGCACGCTGGCCGGCCTGATCGGCGGCATCACCCTGACCCTCAACCTGGAACGCATCCTCGGCGCGATCGAGAGCGTGTTCAACGTCAAGCTGCTGCCGGAGGACGTCTACTACATCACCGGCCTGCCGACCGACATGCAGACCGGCGACGTGGTGGCGATCACCGTGGTCGCGCTGCTGATGAGCTTCCTGGCCACCCTCTATCCCGCCTGGCGGGCAGCACGCACCCAGCCGGCGGAGGCCCTGCGTTATGAATAAGGTCTTCAACCGCGGCGATGAAGTGATCCGCGCCGAAGCACTGGGCAAGACCTACGCCGAAGGGCGCATGCAGACCCCGGTTTTCGATGGCCTGGACCTGACCGTGACCGCCGGCGAAACCGTGGCGATCATCGGTGCTTCCGGTGCCGGCAAGAGCACGCTGCTGCACCTGCTGGGTGGCCTCGACATTCCGACTGCGGGCGAGGTCTACGTGACCGGCCAGCGCATGTCGGCGCTGTCGGACACCGCGCGTGGCCTGCTGCGCAACCAGGCGCTGGGCTTCGTCTACCAGTTCCACCACCTGCTGCCTGAGTTCACCGCGCTGGAAAACGTGATGATGCCGGTGCTGCTGGCCGGCACCGCCGTGGCCGAAGCGAGCAGCCGGGCCACCACGCTGCTGGAAGCGGTCGGCCTCGGCCATCGCCTGGACCACAAGCCGGGCGAGCTGTCCGGCGGCGAACGCCAACGTGCCGCGGTGGCACGTGCGCTGGTCAATCATCCGGCCTGCGTGCTCGGCGACGAGCCCACCGGAAACCTGGATGACCGCACCGCGGGCACCGTGTTCGAGCTGATGCTGGAACTCAACCGCGCGCGCCATACCAGCCTGGTGCTGGTCACCCACGACCGCAGCCTGGCGCGGCGCCTGGACCGGGTGCTGGAGCTGCGCGAAGGGCGCCTGCACGCACTGGCCCACGCCGACGTCTGAGCGGCCGGCAACGGCCGCCTCCCGGCGCCTGAACGGGTTTACCTGCCATCGCGCCGGCCGCACATCGGCCGGCGCATGATCGCAGCAGGTTCCCCGAGGAGATCGCCATGAAGACCCCGATCCTGATCGCCGGACTCTGCCTGGCGCTGGCCGCCTGCGCGACCACCGGCCGGCTCAGCAGTACCGAGAAGCTGGATCTGTACCGTGCCCACGCCGGCGCGCCGCAGAACGACATGCAGTTCTTCGGCAGCCTCAATGGCTGGACCGAGCTGGGTGACAGCGCCCTGGCGGTCTGGACCCGGCCGAGCGAGGCTTACCTGCTGGAACTGAGTGGCCCGTGTCCAGACCTGTCCTACGCCACCGCCATCGGGCTGACCAGCAGCATGGGCCGGGTGTCGTCGCGTTTTGACAAGGTGCTGGTGCGCGACCCGACCGGTGGCCCGCGCATGCCGTGCTTCATCAACAGCATCCGCAAGCTGGACGTGAAGGCGTTGCGCACTTCCAAGCAGGAGCTGCGCCAGGCGCAGGTGCAGGAGCGCGAGGCGGAAACCGCGAAATAGCGTGGTAGTGCCGGCCGCTGGCCGGCATCGTGCAGATGCCAGGTTGCCGGCCAGTGGCCGGCACTACCTGCGTGTCAGGCTTCGGGGGTGAAGCCGGCCGGCTTTTCCGCGTCCTTCTCGAACAGGAACTTGACCAGTTCGCCTTCAAGGAACGCGCGATGCTCCGGGGTGCGCGGTGACAGGCGGTTCTCGTTGATCAGCATGGTCTGGTGCGCCAGCCACGCAGCCCAGGCCTGCTTGCCGATGTTGTTGAAGATGCGCTGGCCCAGTTCGCCGGGGTAGGGCACGAAGTCCAGGCCCTCGGCATCGCGTTGTTCGTACTGGCAGAAGACGGTTCGGGACATGGCACTCACTCGTGGTTGCGGGGTTTCTTGGACGTTCGTTTCGGCGCCTTGATCGCGGCGCCATCGAGCAGCTTGCGGATGGGGGCCGGCAGGCCCAGCGCGGGAAGCTCGTCGGTGGCGACCCAGCGCAGCGTGGGTTCTTCCACGCGCAGGCCGTGTACCTGCCGCGACAGTACCTGCAGGTGCAGCTTGTAGTGGCTGAAGGTGTGCTGCAGCACCGGCAGCTCTTCGGCGTCTTCCAGGGAGCCTTCAACGTGCACGTCGAACCAGTCCTGCAGCTCGCTGCCGGCGTCGGCCTGCGGCAGCGTCCACAGCTGCCCCCAGATGCCGGTGTCCGGCCGCTTCTGCAGCAGTACGCGCTGCTGGGCATCGCGCAGCAGCAGGGCCACTGCTTCGCGCTCGGGCAGGGTCTTGCTGGGCTTGGGCGTGGGTAGTTCAGCGGTGCGGCCTTCGCGGCGCGCCACACACGCGTCCTGCAGCGGGCAGATCACGCAGGCTGGCCTGGCGCGGCTGCACACCGTCGCACCCAGGTCCATCTGTGCCTGGGTGTAGTCGGCCATGCGCCCGGCCGGCACCTGCGCCACGTGCGCCTCGGCAATGGCCCACAACTGTTTCTCGATGGCCGGCAGGCCGGGAAAGCCGTCGATGCCGTGGTAACGGCTGAGCACGCGCTTGACGTTGCCATCGAGGATCGCGAACGGATCGTTCCAGGCTTGGCTGAGGATCGCACCTGCGGTGCTGCGGCCAATGCCGGGCAGTGCATGCAGTGCATCGAAGTCACGTGGCAGATCGCCGTCGTGCAGTTCCACGCAGCGCTTTGCAGCGGCGTGCAGGTTGCGTGCGCGGGCGTAGTAGCCGAGCCCGGCCCACTGCGCCATCACCGCGTCATTGCTGGCGGCGGCGAGGTCGGGCAGGGTCGGGAAGTGCTGCAGGAACCGCTGGAAGTACGGGATGACCGTGGCCACCTGGGTCTGCTGCAGCATGATTTCCGACAGCCAGACCCGATAGGGGCTGCGCGGGTGCTGCCAGGGCAGGTCGTGGCGGCCGTGGTCGTCGAACCAGTGCAGCAGGCGGGCGACGAAACCGTCCCGTTCTGCAGTCTCGGCGCTGGCGTGCGGCTGGCGGGGCATTGGAATTCCAGGGAGGCAGCCACCCGCGGGGTGGCTCTACCAGGCTGCAGTAGAGCCACGCCATGCGTGGCTGCGCGGTGTATCAGGCGCCCAGCGCTTCGGGCAACAGGGCATCGACGAAGGCTTCCGGGTCGAACACGCGCAGGTCTTCCGGGCGCTCGCCGATGCCGGCGAAGCGGATCGGAATGCCGAACTCGCGCGCCAGCGCGAACACCACGCCGCCCTTGGCCGTGCCGTCCAGCTTGGTCACTACCAGGCCGGTCACGTTCACCGCGGCATTGAACTGGCGCAGCTGCGACAGCGCGTTCTGGCCGGTGGTGCCGTCGATCACCATCAGCACTTCGTGCGGCGCGGTGGGATCGATCTTGCCGAGCACGCGGCGGATCTTGCCCAGCTCGTTCATCAGGCCTGACTGGGTGTGCAGGCGGCCGGCGGTGTCGGCGATCAGCACCGAGGTGCCGCGGGCCTTGCCGGCCTGCAGTGCATCGAATGCCACCGAGGCGGCGTCCGCGTTCTGGCCCTGCGCGACCACGGCCACGCCGTTGCGCTCGCCCCAGGCCTGCAGCTGGGCCACGGCGGCGGCGCGGAAGGTATCGCCGGCGGCCAGCATCAGGCTGTGGCCGTCGTCCTTGAAGCGCTTGGCAAGCTTGCCGATGGTGGTGGTCTTGCCAACGCCGTTGACGCCGACGGTGAGCACCACGAAGGGCTTGGCGTTGCGGTCGATCACCAGCGGCTTGGCGACCGGCTGCAGGATCGCGATCAGCTCGGCGCGCAGCGCGGCCAGCAGCGCATTGGCGTCGGCGAACTCGCGCGACTTCATGCGCTTGCGCAGGCCCTCGACCAGATCGGTGGTGGCGCCCACGCCGACGTCGGCGGTGATCAGTGCGGTTTCCAGCTCGTCCAGCAGGTCGTCGTCGAGCTTGGGGTTGCGCGAGAACAGGCCGCCGAAGCTGCGCGCGATGACGCTGTTGCGCAAGCGTTCGCGCCAGCCGGGCTTGCCGGCAGGCGCCGGGGCGGCATCGACCGAGGCGGCGGCAGGCAGGTCGTCGGAGACCGCTGCTGGGGTCGGTGCAGGCGCAGGTTCCGGCAGTGGCGCAGGCATCGGCTCGATGGCCGGCGCAGCGACAGGGGCGACGTCGATCTGCGCGATCGGGGCCGGGGCAATGGGTGCCGGGACGGCCGGGACCACCGGAGCGGGAGCCGCCGGGGTGGGCTCGACCGTTACCGGGGCGACCGCTGCCGGGGGCGGCTCAACGGGGGCAGGTGCGGCCGGCGCAGCTACCGGCGCGGGTTCCTTGTCCTCGACCGGCGCGGCCGACGGGAATGCCGCCGCCAGCTCTTCAGCCGAGTAGTGCTGGGTCTTGGGTGCCTCCGCTGCGGGGGCATCCTGGGGCTTCTTGCGGCGGAAAAAACTGAGCATTGGCAAAAGGCGCTGAAATCAGAGGGATATGCTACCACTCGGGCCTGTCCGGCCGATGTGGACTCAAGGTCGCGGCCCACCGGCCGTTAACCGGTCCGGAGGGCTGCGTCGTGCGGCCCGGAGACCGCCATGGACAACGTGATGGGAATCGCCCTCAGCGGGATGCGTGCGGCCCAGCAGGGCGTGCAGGTGGCCGCGCACAACGTGGCCAACCTGGTGACCCCGGACGCCCAGCGCCTGCAGTTGCAGCGCAATACCACCGAGCAGGGTGGGGTGCAGGCTTCGGTGACGTCCACCGGCGCCAATGCCCCCGCGCCGCTGGGTGATCTGCTGGCCGCGAAAGCCGAGGTGGTGGCCTTCGCTGCCAATGCTGCGGTGATCCGCCGCCACGACCAGATGCTGGGCTCGCTGTTGGATCGGGAAGCCTGAGCAACACCGCTTTGGCAGGTGCCAACCGCTGCCCCTGGTGGGCGCCAACCAAGGTTGGCCTCTACCAGGGCAGCAGTGCCAACCAAGGTTGGCACCTACCAGAGCATCGCCAAGCCTTGCCCGGCACCCGATCTGTCGATCAGGCCGACAGTTCCAGCAGCAGCTTGTTCAGGCGCGCCACGTAGGCACCCGGGTCCTTCAGGCTGTCACCGGCGGCCAGTGCGGCCTGGTCGAACAGCACCCGGCCGAGGTCGTCGAAACGCGCGCCATCGGCTTCGGCATCGAGCTTGGCAATCAGCGGGTGGCCCGGATTGATTTCCAGCACCGGCTTGCTGTCAGGCACCTTCTGCCCGCTGGCTTCCAGGATCTGGCGCATCTGCAGGCCCAGGTCCTGTTCGCCGATGGCCAGCACCGCCGGCGAATCGGTCAGGCGGTGCGAGACGCGCACTTCGGCCACATCATCGCCCAGCACCGTCTTCAGGCGCTCGACCAGGCCCTGCTTGTCCTTCGCCGCCGCTTCCTGCTCCTGCTTGTCGGCCTCGCTCTCCAGCGCGCCCAGGTCGAGGTCGCCGCGGGCGATGTCGACGAAGCCCTTGCCGTCGAAATCGGTCAGGTAGCCCATCAGCCACTCGTCGATGCGGTCGGTCAGCAGCAGCACTTCCACGCCCTTCTTGCGGAACACTTCCAGGTGCGGGCTGTTGCGTACCTGGCTGTAGCTCTCGCCGGTCAGGTAGTAGATCTTGTCCTGGCCTTCGGTCATGCGGCCGAGGTAATCGGCCAGCGACACGCTCTGCGCATCGCCGTCGCCACGGGTGGAAGCGAAGCGCAGCAGGCCGGCCACCTTCTCGCGGTTGTTGTAGTCCTCGGCCGGGCCTTCCTTCAGCACCTGGCCGAATTCCTTCCAGAACGTGGCGTACTGCTCCGGCTTGTCGGCGGCCAGCTTCTCCAGCATGTCCAGCGAGCGCTTGGTCAGCGCCGCCTTCATCGAATCGATGACCGGGCCGGACTGCAGGATCTCGCGCGAGACGTTCAGCGACAGGTCGTTGGAGTCGACCACGCCCTTGATGAAACGCAGGTACAGCGGCAGGAACTGCTCGGCCTGGTCCATCACGAACACGCGCTGCACGTACAGCTTCAGGCCCTTGGGCGCATCGCGGTGGTACAGGTCGAACGGCGCGCGGCCCGGCACGTACAGCAGCGAGGTGTACTCCAGCTTGCCCTCGACCTTGTTGTGGCTCCAGGCCAGCGGGTCGCTGTGGTCGTGCGCGACGTGCTTGTAGAACTCGGTGTACTCGGCATCACTGATTTCGGTGCGCGGACGGGTCCACAGTGCGCTGGCACGGTTGACGGTTTCCCACTCACCGGCGGCGCCTTCTTCACCGCCCTCCTTGGGCATCTGGATCGGCAGGCCGATGTGATCCGAGTACTTCTTGAGGATGCTGCGCAGGCGCCAGCCATCGGCGAAGTCGTGCTCGCCGTCCTTCAGGTGCAGGACGATGCGGGTGCCGCGCTCGGCCTTGTCGACGGTGGCGACGTCGAAATCGCCTTCGCCGCGCGAGGTCCAGCGCACGCCTTCGCCTGCAGCCAGACCGGCGCGGCGCGAGGTCACTTCCACTTCGTCGGCGACGATGAAGGCGCTGTAGAAGCCGACGCCGAACTGGCCGATCAGCTGCGAATCCTTCTTCTGGTCGCCGGACAGCTGGCGCAGGAAGTCGCCGGTGCCGGACTTTGCAATCGTGCCGAGGTGGGCGATGGCTTCGGCGCGGCTCATGCCGATGCCGTTGTCTTCGATGGTGATGGTGTGGGCGGCGGGGTCGAAGCTGACGCGCACGCGCAGCTCGCTGTCGCCTTCCAGCAGAGCCGGCTGGGTCAGGGCCTCGAAGCGCAGTTTGTCGGCGGCGTCGGCGGCGTTGGAGACCAGCTCGCGCAGGAAGATTTCCTTGTTGGAGTACAGCGAGTGGATCATCAGCTGCAGCAGCTGCTTGACTTCGGTCTGGAAGCCAAGGGTTTCGGTCTGGGTGGTCTCGGTCATCGATAAGGCTCCGTGTGCAATGCCGCGCCAGCGCGTGCGGCCTCGCCAAGGGGTATGGCTGATTGTCCCGAAATCAAGGGGTTGGTCGGGCAGGGCTGCGCCCTGCACCCGCAGAGGCCAGAGCAACAGCCGAAGCAACAGTGGGCTATCCGTGGGATGGCGGGGCAGTGTCGGATTGCGGGGACGCCGTGAACCCGTCC
Source organism: Stenotrophomonas sp. 109824_Sma (assembly GCF_056480025.1). Lineage (NCBI taxonomy): Bacteria > Pseudomonadati > Pseudomonadota > Gammaproteobacteria > Lysobacterales > Lysobacteraceae > Stenotrophomonas > Stenotrophomonas sp. 109824_Sma. The sequence continues at coordinate 1,738,446 of NZ_CM151078.1, forward strand.
TTGGGGGCTTGGCCGCGGCATCCATGCCGCGGACACCCCGCAATCCGACACCGCCCCGCCTTCGACAGTTGGCCGGCGGCCAGTAGATCCACGCCATGCGTGGATGGAATCTCTCAGATATCGAAATCCAAACCAGGGTCAGATCCGCTTTCCGCAGGAAAACGGATCTGACCCCACCTGTATGTCGGGCATCGGATCGCGTCTGGGGTAGAGCCCCCTGAGTCAGGGGGCGGCCGCGAAGCGGCGGGGGTGTGGAAGTTGGTAGGTGGGGCCCGCGTTTCGCGCAGCGAAGCGTGGGAGCGACAGCGCGCATGCGTTGGCGCGTCCCCGGGCGCCGCCCGGCCGAACTACAATCCCGCTCATGCTGAATTTCTCGAATACCTCCCGCCGCCGGGGGCGCCGATGAGCGGTCGTGGGGGCAATGACGGCCAGGTCCGCATCATCGGTGGGCGCTGGCGCAATACCCGCCTGCCGGTGCCGACCCTGCCGGGGCTTCGCCCCAGCAGCGACCGCGTGCGCGAAACCCTGTTCAACTGGCTGATGCCCAGGCTCGGCGGGGCCCGCGTGCTGGACCTGTTCGCCGGCAGCGGTGCGCTGGGGCTGGAGGCGGTCTCGCGCGGTGCCGCCCACGCCACCCTGGTCGAGCGCGATGCACAGCTGGGGCGCAATCTGACCGCTGCGGTGGCCAAGCTGCAGGCCGGCGACCAGATCAGCGTCGTGCAGGCCGATGCCCTGCGCTGGCTGCAGGGCGCACCCGCGCAGCAGGCCGACCTGGTCTTCATCGACCCGCCATTCGCCGATGGCCTGTGGCAGGACGTGCTGGCCCAGCTGCCCCGGCACCTGGCCGCCGATGCCTGGCTGTACCTGGAATCGCCGGCCGGCCACGTGCCGGTGCTGCCGCCGGACTGGCTGCTGCACCGCGAGGGTGGCACCCGCGAGGTGCGCTTTGCCCTGTACCGCCGCGCCACTGCTACACTTTGACCTCATCTGAACATCTGCATCCGCCCATGACCGTGGCCAACCGCCGCATCGCCGTCTATCCCGGCACGTTCGACCCGATCACCAACGGTCACATCGACCTGGTGAGCCGCGCCGCGCCGCTGTTCGAAAAGGTCGTGGTCGGCGTGGCGCAGAGCCCGTCCAAGGGCCCGGCGCTGCCGCTGGAGCAGCGCGTGCAGCTGGCGCGTGGCGCGCTGGCCCACCACGGCAACGTCGAGGTCATCGGCTTCGATACCCTGCTGGCCCATTTCGTACGCTCGGTCCAGGGCGGGGTGCTGCTGCGCGGCCTGCGCGCGGTGTCCGATTTCGAGTACGAGTTCCAGATGGCCAGCATGAACCGTCACCTGATCCCCGAGGTCGAGACCCTGTTCCTGACCCCGGCCGAGCAGCACAGCTTCATTTCGTCCTCGCTGGTCCGCGAGATCGCGCGCCTGGGCGGCGACGTGTCCGGTTTCGTGCCGGCCGCGGTGCTCGAAGCCCTGCGCAAGGTCCGCGAAGCGAAGTCGGCACAGTCGTAAGCCCCGCTGTACCCGCACCCCATTACGTACAACACCACGCACCATTCCGGGAGGAAACCCATGAACACCACCATGCGCGCGATGCTGATCGCTTCGTTGGCCCTGGCCTTCACCGCCTGCAAGAAGGAAGAGGCCGCTCCGGTCGACGAGGCCAAGCAGGCCCTGGTCGCTCCGTCCAAGGACGACGATGCAGGCTGGAAGAAGTACCTGCAGGAAGTGGCGATCCAGAACATGGGCAACATCACCAACAGCCCGTTCCTGTACTACCTCTCGCCGGAATCGGACCCGGACTTCCAGGCCAAGTACGAGCGCCAGACCGAGAGCGCGACCCAGGCCGTGGCCCGTGGCGTGCAGCCGGGCAACATGCTGGCCTTCGGTTCGTCGGCCTCGGGCAAGATGGCTGACATGATCCAGGCCGTGTTCAAGGACGTGTCGCCGGATTCGATGAAGGGCGTGCGCGTCGTCTTCATCGGCCAGTCGGCCGACAATGCCCGCGTGCAGGCTGCGATCCAGCCGACCGGTGCCGAGTACATTTTCGTCGAAGCCAAGTAATACCGAGCCATGGCGGCCATGCTCCGGCATGGCCCGGGCGGCGTCCTGCAGGGGCGCCGCTGATGACCTGACCGGCCCGCGCGCCCGCGCTGGCCGGTCCTTTGTCCCAGGGCGCGGGCGAGGAGTATCGCCGTGTCACTGAAAATCAACGAGCTCTGCGTCAACTGCGACGTATGCGAGCCGGCCTGCCCGAACCAGGCCATTGCGATGGGTGAAACCATCTACGTGATCGACCCTGCGCGCTGCACCGAATGCGTGGGTCATTTCGACGAGCCACAGTGCGTGGTCGTCTGCCCGGTCGAGTGCATCGACCCGGACCCGGAGATCGTGGAAACGGAAGACCAGCTGCTGGCCAAGCTGCGCCAGCTGCAGCACGATCACCCCGAACTCTACGCGGAGCCTCCATCCGAATGAAGACGCTGATCGTCCGTCCGCTGTTGCTGCTCGGCCTGTTGCTGAGCCCGATTGCCTGGGCCGACAGTCCGGCCCGTGCCGAGCGCCCCGACGGCGCGGCCATTGCCAGCGGCCACGCGCTGGCCACCCAGGCCGGCATCGACATCCTGGCGCAGGGCGGCAACGCCTTCGACGCCGCGGTGGCGGTGTCGTCCACGCTGGCGGTGGTCGAGCCGATCAGTTCCGGGCTGGGCGGCGGCGGCTTCTTCCTGCTGCACGACGCGGCTACCGGCAAGGATGTGATGCTGGATGCACGCGAGACCGCACCGGCCGCTGCGACCCCGCAGGCTTTCCTGGACAAGCAGGGCAACCTGGACCGTGATCGTTCGGTCAACGGTGCCTGGTCGGCGGGTATTCCCGGCCTGCCCGCAGCGCTGGTCGAACTGTCGGCCAAGTACGGCAAGCTGCCCCTGTCGGCGTCGCTGCAGCCGGCGATCCGCATCGCGCGCGAAGGCTTCCCGGTGTACGACCGCATGGCCAAGGGCTATGCCTCGCGCCGTGAAGTGATGGAGCGTTACCCCGGCACGCGCGAGGTCTACCTGCGCAATGGCAAGCCGATCGCCACCGGTGACCTGTTCAAGCAGCCGGAGCTGGCGCAGACGCTGGAGCGGCTGGCCGCCGGTGGCTTCGATGGCTTCTACAAGGGCCAGACCGGTTCGCTGCTGCTGGCCGGCGTGAAGCAGGCTGGTGGCAAGTGGACCGCCGAAGAGCTGGCCGGCTATCGCGTGAAGCAGCGCGAGCCGATCGTGTTCAATTACAACGGCTGGAAGATCACCACCGCGCCGCCGCCGTCGTCCGGTGGCATCGCGCTGGCCAGCATGCTGCAGATCCTGGAAGGCTGGGATATCAGGAAGATGGACCCGGCGCACCGCACCCACCTGGTGGTGGAGTCGATGCGCCGCGCCTACCGCGACCGCACCTTCTTCCTCGGTGATCCGGACTTCGTGCAGATCCCGCAGAAAGTGCTGACCAGCAAGGACTACGCGCAGGGCCTGCGGGCGACCATCCATCCGGAGAAGGCCACGCCCAGCGACCTGCTGTCGGGCAACCCGACGCCGTTGGAAGACGACGAGACCACGCACTTCTCGATCATCGACCGCGATGGCAACCGCGTTGGCGCCACCCAGACCGTCAACCTGCTGTATGGCTCGGGGCTGATTCCCAAGGGCACCGGCGTACTGCTGAACAACGAGATGGACGACTTCGCGCTGAAGCCGGGCACGCCCAACGCGTTTGGCGTGATGGGCTACGAGGCCAATGCGCCGAAGGCTGGCAAGCGCATGCTCAGCTCGATGACGCCGACCTTCATGGAGAACGCCGACAAGGTGGTGGTGCTGGGCACCCCAGGCGGCAGCCGCATCATCACCATGGTGCTGCTGGGCATCCTCGGCTACGACGCCGGCCTGGACGCACAGCAGGTGGCCGCGCTGCCGCGCTACCACCATCAGTGGCTGCCGGACCTGATCGAGGCCGAGGACGATGCATTCGACGCGGCGACGGTGAAGCAGCTGCAGGCAATGGGCCACAAGATCGATCTGCCGGGTGACGTCGCCGCAGGCGGCCGCGGTTCCAGCCACGTGTGGGGCAACCTGCAGACCGTGGAATGGGACCGCAAGGCGAACAGACTGTTCGGTGGCAGCGACCCGCGCAACCCGGTGGGCAGCGCCCAGGTCGTACCGGCGCGCTGATCCGGTCGCGCCGGCCGCTGGCCGGCAATCTGGCAGATCATCGAAACCCCGCCTTTGTCGGCGGGGTTTTCTGTTTCCTTTCTAGCGATTATTTAACGAGCCGGCGCCGATAATCGGCGCATGAAACTCTGGTCTATTCGTGGAAACTCGCAGCGCCTTGATGGCGGTGCGATGTTCGGCAACGCACCGCGTGCGTTATGGGAAAAATGGGCGGCACCGGACGAGCTCAATCGCATCGAGCTGGCCTGCCGTGCGCTGCTTGCAAGCCCGCTGGAAGGCAAGACGGTGCTGTTTGAAACCGGCATCGGTGCATTCTTCGACCCGCGCATGCGTGAGCGCTACGGCGTGCAGGAAAGCCAGCACGTGCTGATCGATTCGTTGCGCGAAGCGGGTTTCGAGCATGAGGACATCGATGTCGTGGTGCTCAGCCACCTGCACTTCGATCACGCCGGCGGACTGCTGGCGGCGTGGAGCGAAGGGCGTGAGCCCGAGTTGCTGTTCCCCAACGCAACCTATGTGGTCGGCGCACAGCATTGGCAGCGCGCTGTGCATCCGCACCCGCGTGACCGGGCCAGCTTCATTCCGGAGCTGCCTGGCCTGCTGCAGGCCAGTGGCCGGCTGGAAGTGGTGGACGGGGAGTACTCGAAGATCCTCGGCCGCAGCGTGCGCTTCAGCTACAGCGACGGGCATACGCCGGGACTGATGCTGGCCGAGATCGTCGGTCACGCGCATGCAGGCGAGGGTGCGCACGGTGGCGTGGTGTTCTGTGCCGACCTGATTCCGGGGCGTTCATGGGTGCACGTGCCGATCACCATGGGTTACGACCGCAACGCCGAACTGCTGATCGACGAGAAGCGGCAGTTCCTTGAAGACAAGCTGGCGCGCAACGTACGGCTGTTCTTCACCCATGACCCGCAGGTCGCGCTGGCGCAGCTCGGGCGCGATGACAAGGGGCGTTTCGTGACCCTGCACGAGCAGGGCGAGCTGAAGGCGCGCGCCCTGGGGTAATGAAAAGGCCGGGCAATGCCCGGCCTTCCACTGACGCGGCAGATCCACGCCATGCGTGGATGGCGCCCTGCAAGAGACAGACGTCAAGACGCCTTCAGGCAGCTGCTCATGAAGGTCTTGCGCGCATCACCGGCCAGCTTCTTGGCGCCCGCGTCGGCGTTGCACTTGCGCATGCGTTCCTGCTGCGCATTGGCCGGCTTGGAGTCGGCAGCGTGGCCGCTGAGGCAGGAACTCTGCGCGGTCTTGTAGGCATCACCCTTCAAGCCCTTGTTCTTGGCCGAGCATTCGGCCATGCGCTGCTGCTGCGGGGTGGTGGCGTTGGCAGCCAGGGGCAGGCCGACCAGCAGGGCGGCGGCCAGCAGGAATGAGGCTTTCATCTCAGGGTGCTCCAAGCGGTGGCGGGTGCGCGGAGCATTCGCTTCCGCATGGCAAGACCACGTGAAAAATCATTGCCCAGTCGCGCCTGCTTGCATCGGCATTCAGATCGGCGTATTACTTAGCCATATGGGTAAGTATGATCCCGCCATCCAGGACGTCTTCCACGCACTGGCCGACCCGACCCGTTGCGCGATCGTGGCCGCGCTGGGGCAGGGGCCACGCACGGTGTCGGTGCTGGCCGAGCCTTTCCAGATGGCCTTGCCCTCGCTGATGAAACATCTGGCCGTGCTGGAACGCAGCGGCGTGGTGCGCAGCCACAAGCAGGGGCGCATACGCACCTGCGAACTGGTGCCGGCGCGGCTGGGCCAGGCCGAGCAGTGGCTGGCCGAACAGCGTGCCGTGTGGGAGGCGCGCGCCGACCGCATGGTCGATTTCGTCGAAACCCTTCACCGACAGGAGCAGGCCCGTGGCCGTAGACGCAGGTAACAACCCCGATACCGATCTGGTCATCAGCCGTGTGTTGAACGCACCGCGCGCTGCCTTGTGGCGGGCGTGGACCGACCCGGAACTGCTGCGCCAGTGGTGGTGCCCGGAGCCGTGGACCACCGAGGTGCGCGCATTCGACCTGCGCCCCGGCGGGGCCTTCCACACCTTCATGCAGGGCCCGGATGGCGGCAGCAGTGACAATCCGGGCAGCTTCCTGGAGATCGTGCCGCAGCAGCGCCTGGTGTTCACCTCGATGCTGGGCGCAGGCTGGCGGCCGCAGTCACCCTGGCTGGGCTTCACCGCCATCATCACCATGGAGGACGAGGGGCAGGGCTGCCGCTACACGGCGCGGGTGATGCACCCGGACAAGGCCCTGCGTGACCAGCATGAGCAGCTGGGCTTCTTCGACGGCTGGAACACCGTCATCGGCCAGCTGGAAACCTTCGCAGCCGGGCTGTAGGCCGGAATGCGGGATGGGGTCAGATCCCTTTCGCAGAAAGGGCTCTGACCCCAACATCGCGGGGGTCGGATCCCTTTCACAGAAAGGGCTCTGACCCCGGCTCGCCGGTTCAACCGACGCGGGTACCGAAGATGCGGTCACCGGCGTCGCCCAGGCCCGGCAGGATGTAACCCTTGTCGTTGAGCTGGGCATCGATGGCCGCGGTGTAGATCTCCACGTCCGGGTGCACGGCCTTGACCGCTTCGATGCCTTCCGGCGCGGCCACCAGGAAGATGCCCTTGATGCGGCGTGCGCCGGCACGCTTGAGCATGTCGATGGTGGCGATCAGGGTGCCGCCGGTGGCCAGCATCGGGTCCAGGATCAGCGCGTCGCGCTCTTCCAGGCGGCCGGTCAGGCGCTCGAAGTAGGGCACCGGCTGCAGGGTTTCCTCATCGCGCTGCAGGCCGACCACGCTGACGCGGGCGGCGGGGATCAGCGACAGCACGCCGCTGAGCATGCCCAGGCCGGCACGCAGGATCGGCACCACGGTGATCTTGGCGCCGGCAATGCGCTGCACCGTGACCGGGCCGGCCCAGCCGGGCAGGGTGTGCGGCTCGGTGTCCAGGTCGGCGGTGGCCTCGTAGGCCAGCAGCGTACCCAGCTCGTTGGCCAGTTCGCGGAAATCCTTGGTGCTGAGCGCGGCATTGCGCATCAGGCCGATCTTGTGCTGCACCAGCGGGTGGCGCACTTCGACGATCTTCATGGTCGGGAAGGGGGAAAAGGAGAGAGGACGCCATTTTGCCGGATTGGCGTGTCGAACCCCAAACCGGGCCCCGAGCCGCCGTACATGAAATGTGCAGATGCATGTCACGGCCATGCAACCTTGCGGACATACCGTGCAGACCCATTCTTAACAGGAATGGGGATTCCCAGTGCATATCAAGACTCCGTTGGCCGTTGCCATCACCCTGACCCTGGCGATGGGGGCCGCAGCCCCGCTGCAGGCCGCCGGGCAACAGGCGGTAGCCGCCACCGGCGCCGTGGCGGCCGACGCGGTCGACCTGGATCGCATTGAAGTGCGTGCCCAGCTCGAATCGCAGATCCGCGCGGTCGACCTCAAGCGCAGCAGCGATGCCATCGAGGATGCGGTGTCCTCCGATGCCCTGGGCCAGTACCCGGACAAGAACGTGGCCGAATCACTGCAGCGCCTGCCGGGCGTCAGCGTGACCCGCGACCAGGGCGAAGGCCGCTTCGTGGTCATTCGTGGCCTGGATGCCAATCTCAACAGTGTCAGCGTGGACGGCATCGCCATCGGCACGCCGGAAGATTCCAGCCGTGCCGCGCCGCTGGACGTGATTCCTTCCGACTCCACCGAGCGCCTGCGCGTGGTCAAGTCGCCGACCCCGGACATGCCGGGTGATGCCATCGGTGGCGCCGTGCTGGTGGAATCGGCGTCGGCCTTCGACCGTGACGGTCGCAGCCTGCGCGGCAAGATCGAGGGCAGCTACCAGCAGCTGTCCGGCGAGACCAGTCCCAAGGCGGCCTTCAATTACAGCGAGGTGTTCAACGACACCTTCGGCGTGGCGCTGGGCGTGAACTACCAGAAGCGGAAGTTCGAGTCGGACAACACCGAAGTGGAGTACGACGGCGAGGACGATGCCGCCCCCGGTGACGTGACTGCGATCAACCTGCAGCACCGCAAGTACGAGATCGAGCGCAAGCGCATCGGTGCCAACCTCAACCTCGACTGGCGTCCCAACGAAGACAGCAAGTACTACCTGCGCACGCTGTACAGCCAGTTCGATGATGCGGAGACCCGCCAGCGCGTGATTTTCAACTTCGACGACGCGAAGATGGTCAAGACCGGCACCGACCAGTACCGCCTGGACGGCATGCCGAAGGATTCTATCGACAAGCGCATGCGCTACCGCACCAAGAAGGAAAACACGTTTGCGGCCAGCCTCGGTGGCGAGAACAAGCTGACCAACGCCGTGGTCGATTACCGGATCGGCTACACCCGTACCGAAGAGCGCGTGAACGACGAGATGGAAGCGCGCTTCAAGCTCAACGGCAAGGTCTTCAACGGCACCCTGGACCAGAGCAGCCGCCTGCCGAGCTATAGCTTCGACAACCCGCAGTGGCTGGACAATAGCAACTACGCGTTCGACCGCTTCGTGCTCTCGCCCAAGCAGGTGAACGACAAGGAACACAGCGCACAGGTCAACGTGCGCTTCGACGGCGACAGCAGCAGCATCAAGTTCGGCCTGCTGGGCCGCTGGCGCGACCGCGACGTGAATGTGGATGAGCGCGAACTGCGTGTCGGCCCGAAGGTGGCGCTGTCGAGCTGGACCACTTCCTCGCCGGAGCATCGCCACGGCAACATGGGCGATGGCATGGACTCGGCCGCGATGCGCGCGTTCTGGGCGGCCAGCGGCAGCCAATACAGTGCCCGCCCGCAGGACGTCGGCGGCAATGCAATGACGTCGCTGGAAGAGGATTACGTGGCCAGCGAGGACATCTTCGCCAGCTATGCCATGGGTACCTGGGACGTGGGCGCACTGCGCATCATCGGCGGCGTGCGCGTGGAGAACACCCGCTTCAAGGCGGTCGGCAACCAGGTGGACGTGGCCGCCAACGGCCGCAGCTTCACCGTCACCCCGCGCGTGGCCAACAGCAGCTACACCAACGTGCTGCCGGGCCTGCACCTGCGCTATGACGCGGCCGATGACTGGGTGCTGCGCGCCTCGGCCAACAAGACCGTATCGCGCCCGTCCTTCGGCGACGTCTCGCCGCGCGTGGGTTACAGCCGGGGTGACGAGGAAGTGCGCCTGGGCAATCCGGAACTCGATCCGTACGAGTCGAAGAACATCGACCTGTCGGTGGAGAAGTACATCGGCAGCAGCGGCATCGTTTCGCTGGGCCTGTTCCACAAGTCGATCGATGGCTACATCGTGGAAACCGTGCGTACCAATGATCCGGCCTACGGTGGTTTCGACGTGACCCAGCCGATCAATGGCCGCAAGGCCACCGTGCGTGGTGCGGAATTCAACTGGCAGCAGCAGCTGGCCTTCCTGCCGGACGGCCTGGATGGCCTGCTGGTCGGTGCCAGTGGCACCTGGCTGGATACCAAATTCGATGCCGGCATCAAGGATCGGGAGGGCGAGGACTTCACCCTGCCGCGTGCCTCCAAGCATGTCTACAGCGCGCACATCGGCTATGAAAAATATGGTGTAAGCACGCGCCTGGCGGCGGTGTACCGCAGCGAGTACCTGGACAGCATCGGCAAGGGGCGCGCATTCGACATCTATGTGGCACCCAACACCCAGCTCGATTTCTCGCTGGATTACAAGTTCACCCCGCGCGTGAGCGTGTACTTCGAAGCGCAGAACCTGCTGGACAAGCCGCTTGAGCTGTACCAGGGCACGCGTTCGCGCACCCTGCAGATGGAAGAGTACGGCCGCACCTATGCGCTGGGCCTGAAGGTGGCGCTGTGATGGGGCGTGGCGTCACTGTCCTGGCCGCCGCGCTGGCGGCCACGCTGGTCGCCGGCTGCACGCCGGCCACCGGCACCGATCCGGTTGCGGGAGCGGTCGCGCCGGCCGCCAGCGGCGGGCGCGTGGTGACCACCATCGCCGAGGCCTTCCTTTCCCCGATGACCCCGGCCGACAACATCGACTCGCCGGCGGCCTGGCGCGCGCCGGACGGCACGCTGTGGCTGATCGCCACCGCCAAGGCCACCGACAAGCTGGTGGTCTACGACGGCAGCACCGGCCAGCACCTGCGTGACGTCGGCAGCAGCGGCACCGCACCGGGGCAGTTCGACCGCCCAAACGGCATCGCGGTGACCGACGACCTGCTGTGGATCGTGGAGCGCGACAATCACCGCGTGCAGGTGCTGAGCCTGCCGGACTTCACGCCGCTGGCGACGTTCGCTGCGGACGACCTGCGCAAGCCGTACGGGCTGTGGGTCGACCGCCGTGCCGATGGCTACAGCGTCTACGTCACCGACTCCTGGGACAACGGCGAGGATGCGCAGGGGCGTGACATCCTGCCGCCGCTGGCCGAGCTGGACAAGCGCGTGCGCCAGTACCACGTGACCCGCGATGGCGCCAAGGTCGAGGCGAAGCTGGTGGCCAGCATCGGCGATACCACCGAAGCCGGTGCGCTGCGAGTGGTCGAGTCGATCTGGGGCGACCCCGAGAACGACCGGCTGCTGATTGCCGAAGAGGACGAGAGCTACGCCAGCGAGTTCAAGGTCTACACCCTGGCCGGACGCTTCACTGGCACTACCTTCGGCCGCGACGTGTTCAAGGCACAGGCCGAAGGCGTGACCCTGCGCACCTGCGGCAAGGACGGCTGGTGGATCACCACCGAGCAGGGCAAGCAGCGCAGCGTGTTCCACCTGTTCGACCGGCACACGCTGAAGCCGGTCGGCGCGTTCCAGGGCAACACCGTGGCCAACACCGATGGCATCTGGATGATGCAGCAGCCCAGCGCGCGCTTCCCGCACGGTGCGCTGTATGCGGTGCATGACGACCAGGGCGTGGTGGCCTTCGACTGGGAGAGCATCGCCAAGCAGCTCGCGCTGCCGCTGGAGTGTGGCGCATGAGCCGGCAGTGCGTGATGCGCGCGCTGGCGCTGGGCCTGCTGCTGGCGCTGCCGTCGCTGTCGTTCGCGGCGGCCGAACCGAATACCCAGGTGCCGGCGGGTAGCCGCCACTACGCAGCGACGTCGGTGCCGGACCGCATCGTCGCCTCGCCCTCGGCTGATCCCAGCCACGGTTTCGCCGTGGCCTGGCGTACCGATGGCAGCGTGCAGGCGCCGCTGCTGGAGATCGCGCTGGCCGCAGATTCGCCGGCCATCGAGGGCATCCGCCAGGTGCGTGCGACGACGCGTGCGCTGCAGACCGAGAACGGGCTGTCGCACCATCACCGTGCCGACATCGATGGCCTGCAGCCGGACACCCAGTACGTCTATCGCGTGCAGGGCAATGGCAGCTGGAGCGCCTGGAACCAGCTGCGCACGCTGGCCGGCGCCGACCAGCCGCTGACCCTGCTGTACTTCGGCGATACCCAGAACAAGAACGTCAGCCATGTCAGCCGCGTGGTGCGTGCCGCGCAGAAGGCTGCGCCGCAGGCGCGCATGAGCCTGTTCGCCGGTGACCTGGTCAGTGGCGGCGACAACATGGACGACAGCGAATGGGGCGAGTGGTTTGCCGCCACCGGCTGGCTGGCGCAGGAAACGCTGGTGGCCCCCGCGATCGGCAACCATGAGTACTTCGAGGAATTCGAGGACACCCCGCAGGAGCGTCGCGTGCTGGGCCGGCACTGGCCGGTGACCTTCGCGCTGCCGGGCAATGGCGCCACCGCCGCGCAGCAGACCAGCTACTGGTTCGATGCACAGGGCGTGCGCGTGGCCGTGGTCGATGGTACCTCGGCACTCGACCTCGGCACGGCCAAGGCGCAGGCACAGTGGCTGGACACGGTCCTGACCGGCAACCCGCAGCCATGGACCATCGTGCTGCTGCACCAGCCGTTCTACTCGCCGCGCGAAAGGCGCGAGAACGCCGCGCTGCGTGACGTGCTGCTGCCGGTGGTGCGCCGCCACAACGTCGATCTGGTGCTGCAGGGCCACGATCACACCTATGGCCGTCGTGGCGAAGGGCAGGCTGCGACGCCGCAGTACGTGGTGACCGTGGCCGGGCCGAAGCAGTACCGCCTTTCCGACGAGGCACGGAAGACGATGGATCCGGTAGCCGAGGACACCCAGCTGTTCCAGGTGCTGAACATCGATCCGCAGCACCTGCGCTACGAAGCGCGCACCGTGACCGGGCGTCTGTACGACGCCTTCGAACTGCGCCGCGATGCCAAGGGCGCAAAGCAACGCACGGAACTGACCGAAGGCCGCATCGCACCGCGCGACTGCCCGCGTGCGCAGACCGCCAAGGGTCGCGCCGACCGCTGCTGGGAATGACGAGATGCCAATGACCACGCTCCGACGCATCCTTCCTCTCGCTGCCATCGGCGCCGCGCTGCTGTTGCTGGCCGGTGCGGTGACGGCCGCCGATACCGTGCTGCATCCGTTCCTGGTCGCCCAGCCGAAGCAGGCCCCGCAGGAGGTGAATCTGGCGGTGGAGATTCCGGCCGGCAGCTTCACCAAGTACGAGATCAAGGAAGACGGCCTGGTCCACGTGGATCGCTTCCAGTCGATGCCGGTGGCCTATCCGGCCAACTACGGCTCGATGCCGCGTACTCTGGCCGGTGACAACGATCCATTGGATGCGCTGGTGCTGACCCGCGAGCCGCTGCATCCCGGCGTGATCGTGCGCTTCCGGCCGATCGGTTACCTGAAGATGATCGATGGCGGCGAGCACGACGAGAAGATCATCGGTGTGCCGACCGACAAGGTCGACCCGACCTACGCCAGCATCCGTGACCTGGCGGATCTGCCGGAGGTCGAGCGCCAGCGCATCGAGGCGTTCTTCCGGGTCTACAAGGACCTGCCGACCGGTCGCAACCCGGTGCAGCTCAACGGCTGGGGCAATGCTGCCGAGGCGCGCACGCTGATCATCGAAGCGATGAAGCGCTTCGAAAAGTAGATCCACGGCATGCGTGGATTCAGTCCAGCAACGTCTCGATGAACGACTCGGCCTGCATGCGGTCGCCCAGTACCCGGGCCACCGCCTGTACGGCTGCCTCCTGGTATTCAGGACGGATGCCGCCATCGTCATCGTCGTTGTAGAGGTCATCGCCGGCATCGAGGTACACCGTGCCTGCAGCAGCCAGAGCCGCCATCAAGGTCGGCACATCGGTAGTGATCTCGCCGGCATCCAGCAGGCCGGCACCGTGGTGGCTGAACAGTACACGGCCGTCGTCCAGGTCGAGGATGAACGGATCAGCGCCGCGATCGGCAATCACCAGCCAGTTCGATGGCCAGTCGTTGATCCGTTCGCCGCTGATGCCGTGCCATCGATAGCCGGCCTGCTGGCTCCACAGGCGTTGCAGTGGCGGTATCCAGACATCAAGGCCGGGAACGGTGATGCCGGCGCGGCCAACTCTGGCATTGATCTCTTCGCCCAGCGGCCCGACCTGCGCGTAGAAGCACGCCAGTGCCGGGGGCAGCGGGAACGGGCCCTGCCAGTCACGCTCGTGCTGGGCATGCAGCAGCCCGAAGCGGGCGAATGAGGCGTGCAGATCATCCATGTCAGAGCCCAACGGGTAGCGGCCGTGCAGTCTAGCAGACGGCGTCTGCGCGCATCTCCTTCACCGCCGCTGGCTATGATGTGCGCCTTCCACAACGAAGGCGGTGCACGTGTCGGTAGCGTTGGTATGGTTCCGCCGTGATCTGCGGCTGCAGGACAATCCGGCCCTGCAGGCCGCGCTGGATGCGGGCCACGACGTGGTGCCGGTCTACATCCATGCGCCGCACGAGGAAGGCGAGTGGGTGCCCGGTGCGGCCTCCGATGCGTGGCGCCACCGTTCACTGGGCGGATTGGATGCGGACCTGCGCGCGCGTGGTTCGTCGTTGGTGCTGCGCAGCGGTGACAGCCTGCCGATCCTGCAGTTGCTGATCGAGCAGACCGGCGCCGAGGCGGTGTACTGGAACCGCAAGTACGAACCGGCCACCCAGCCACGCGACGCGACCATCAAGCGTACGCTGCGCGAGCAGGGCATCGACGCGCAGAGCTGCAATGGCAGCCTGCTGTTCGAGCCCTGGGACATCGCGACCCAGCAGGGCCAGCCGTACAAGGTGTTCACGCCGTACTGGCGCAACGTACTCAGTCATTGGCGCCTGCCGGCGCTGCAGGCCGCGCCGCAGGCACTGACGCCACACACGGTCGACAGCCTCGCACTGGATGATCTCCAGCTGGCACCGACGCTGGACTGGGATACCGGCTTCTGGGAGCACTGGCAGCCGGGCGAGGCCGGTGCGCTGGAGGCACTGTCCGTGTTCGAGGACGGTGCATTGCGTGGCTACCGCGAACAGCGCGACCTGCCGGATCGCGTGGGCACCTCGCGGCTGTCGCCGCACCTGCATTTCGGCGAGATCGCGCCGTGGCGCATCGCCCATGCGCTGGAGGGGCTGCGCAGTGCAGGCACTGACGCCGACATCGACGGTTACCTGCGGCAACTGGGCTGGCGCGACTTCGCCTATCACCTGCTGCATCACTTCCCGAAGACGCCGACCGACAACCTCAACCCGCGCTTCGATCGCTTCCCATGGGCAACGCCCAGTGACGCTCAGCTGCACGACTGGCAACGCGGCAACACCGGCGTGCCGATCGTCGATGCCGGCCTGCGCGAGCTGTGGCACACCGGCTACATGCACAACCGGGTGCGGATGATCGTGGCCAGCTACCTGTGCAAGCACCTGCGTGCGCACTGGCTGCATGGCGCGCGCTGGTTCTGGGACACCCTGGTCGATGCCGACCTGGCCAACAACACGATGGGCTGGCAATGGGTGGCCGGGACCGGCGCCGATGCCGCGCCGTATTTCCGCGTGTTCAACCCGGTGACCCAGGCTGAGAAGTTCGACCCGCAGGCCCGTTACATCAGCCGTTGGGTGCCCGAACTGGCTGCGCTGCCGATGAAAGCGCGCTTCGCGCCGTGGCAGCATCCACTGCTGCTGGCCACGCACGCCCCCGGCTATCCGCGCACCGCACTGGTGGACCTGGCGGCCGGTCGGGACGCCGCGCTGGCCGCCTACCGGCAGACGGGGGCAGGGTAAAGCGCGGGCTGAGCGATCCAGTCAGTTAGCTGAACGCGGCCCTGTCGCCGCGCCGCATCATCATCCCGACATCGCATTGGGCTGTTTATTCTCTCTGCGCCCGCAAGCCGCCGGCCCGACCGGAAACCAAGGAGAACCACATGATCCGCAACACCACCCGCAACGTCGCACTGGCCCTGATGAGTGCGGCCGTCCTGTCGGCCTGCGCCACCGGCGGCTCCTACGTGCAGAGTGACCAGTACGGCAACCCGACCGAGCAGCAGAACCGCACCGGCCGCAATGCGCTGATCGGCACCGCGATTGGTGTGGCCGCCGGCCTGCTGACCGGCGACAGCGCTACCGAGCGTCGTCAGCACGCGCTGATCGGTGCCGGTATCGGCGCGCTCAGCGGCGCTGCCGTCGGCCAGTACCAGGATCGCCAGGAACGCGCACTGCGCGAGCGCACCGCCAACACCGGCATCGATGTGCAGCGCCAGGGCGACAACATCATGCTGAACCTGCCGGATGGCATCACCTTCGATTTCGGCAAGTCGACCCTGAAGCCGCAGTTCTACGGCTCGCTCAACGGCGTGGCAGGCACCCTGCGTGACTACAACCAGACCATGATCGAAGTGGTCGGCCACACCGACAGCATCGGCAGCGACGCGGTCAACAACCGCCTGTCGAAGGAACGCGCCGACTCGGTGGCGCAGTACCTGATCGGCCAGGGCGTGCAGAGCGTGCGTATCGAAACGCTGGGCGCCGGCAAGTCGTATCCGATTGCCGACAACAGCACCGATGCCGGCCGTGCCAAGAACCGCCGCGTCGAGATCCGCGTGATTCCGCTCAAGCAGTAACGCATAGCGTTACTGCTGTTCCGGCGTAGCCGGAACGAAAATGCCGCCCTTGCAGGCGGCATTTTCTGTAGGTGCCGAGCTTGCTCGGCACGCCGATAGCGCTCCCGGTCGCGGCTTCTCCGAATGGCGCCGACCAAGGTCGGCACCGTTCAAAAAACCAAGTCGAGCGAGCTCGACTCTACAAAACCCGGTTACGCCGCCGAAGCAGCGACCTTCTCCAGGATGCGCTTGCCGCTGCTCTCCAGCGCGGCGTCTTCCTTTTCCTTCTGCTGCTGCGCCAGCTTCGCACCCGGGCATTGCGCCAGCATGTAGTTGGCGTCGAAGTTGAGCTTTTCCACCAGGAAATCGACGAACGCACGCACCTTCGGCGAGACCAGGCGGCCACCGGCGAACACGGCGTTGAAGTCCACTTCCGGGCCGGTCCAGCCGGCCAGCACGCGGCGTACCATGCCCGACTCGACGAACGGCTTGGCCATCACATCACCGGTCAGCAGCAGGCCTTCGCCACATACCAGTGCACCATTCAACGCGGACATGTCGTTGGCGGTCATCAGCGGGGTGACCGGGAAGTCACGCAGCTCGCCGCCGTTCTCGCCCAGCTGCCAGGTGAAGCGCGGCGAATTACCGGTGTGGTACGGCTTGCGCATTGCGAGGATGCGATGGAACTGCAGCTCTTCCGGATGCAGCGGCTCGCCATAGCGCTCGATGTAGGCCGGGCTGGCGAACACCTGCGTGCGCAGGCTGCCGAGCTTGCGCGCGACCAGGTTGGAATCGGGCAGGGCACCCACGCGCAGCGCCAGGTCCGCTTCGCCGGCAATCAGGTCCAGCTTCTCGTTGCCCATGTGCATGTCCAGGCGGATCTCCGGATACTGCGCATGGAACTGGCCCAGCAGCGGGGCGATCCAGGTGATGCCGATCGAATAGGGCACGGTGAAGCGCAGCCAGCCGCGCGGGCCGGACTGCAACTGGCTCACCGCGCTCTCGGCTTCTTCCAGCTCGCGCGCGATGCGCTGGCAATGCTCGTGGTAGATCGAGCCGGCTTCGGTCAGGCCGAGGCGGCGGGTGGTCCGGTGCAGCAGTCGCGCGCCCAGGCGCGTTTCCAGCTCCTGCACTTTGCGGCTGACCGTGGTCTTGGGCAGGCCGAGCGATTTGGCAGCGGCAATGAAACTGCCTTGCTCGACCACTTTGACGAAGATCAGCGTCTCGTTGAGATCGTGGGACATGGTCGGGGATCCTGGACGTCGGGGATGGGACAATCGTGACAGAACGATTGGACCGGGAGCGGGATGATTATTCCCCTTAATCAGGACTAATCAAGTAAAGGTTTGAGGTCTATCGTGGCGCCATTCGTGAAATGGAGCCCCCTCGCCATGAGCCTGCGCAACATTCTTGCCCGCTTCCGGCATGCCGGCCAGAACGCCCTGGACCTGGCGATGACCGTCGAAGCTCGTCCGAGTTCCTTGGTACACAAGGATTTTCGTGAGTTTACCGCGCCCATGCGTCAGCAGCGTGGCGGCGTCATCCGCCTGGTCCCACACAAGGGCGACCGACTGCGTCGAATTGGGACTATCCCGGATTTGGGAGGAAATGTCCCGTGAATGGGATACTGACGCCCGAAGTTCTGGTCCTCGGCGGCACCGGTGCCGTGGGCCAGGGCGTGGTCGGCGCCCTGCTGGAGGCCGGCAGCCCGGTGCTGGTGGTCGGGCGCGATCCGGGCCGGCTGGCGGCACTGCATGAGCAGTTCGCCGATGAGCCGGGCCTGGAAACCGTGCTGGGTTCGCTCAGCGATGACGGCTCGGCACGGGCGTTGGCCGAACGCATCGCGCAGCGGCCGCGTCCGTTGGCTGCAGTGATCGCCGCGATGGGTGGCCCCTACCGTCGCGGCCGCGTGGTCGACCGCAACGGCGACGAGCTGCTCGGCGCGCTGCAGGCCGACCTGATGCCGCACGTGCACGCGGTGCGCCACCTGCTGCCGCTGCTGCAGGACAACGTACATGCGCGCCGCTACGTGATGATCGGCAGCCCGGCCGCGGTCAAGCCATGGGCCGGTTACGGCGAAAGCTCGATCACCGCCGCGGCGATGCGCATGTACGCGCAGGTGGTGCACCAGGAAGCGCAGGCGATCGGCGTGCGCGCGCAGATGCTGGAAGTCTGCAGCCCGGTGTGTACCCCGGCCAACGCGGCCAACGCCTGCATCGAGTGGCCCAGCTCGCTGCTGGTCGGCCGGCGCGTGGTCTCCCTGCTCGATGGGTGCCGCGACAACCGCGCCATCGTCCGTTGCGACAGCAGTGATGCCGAACTGCCGCGCGGCCTGCTGCACCTGGAAGTTCCTCCGCTTTGGCGCGACACCGCTGGCGTCGCTTGACCTCGACCAAGGTTGAGGTCGCAGTATGCGCCGCCGATTTTCGCAACACCTTCTCATATAGCTGTACCACCCCTCCGTACGGATGCATGCCATGACTTCCCCCAACACCACCCCACATCGTTTCGGCCATCGCATCGCGATGGTCGGCGTGTCGATCCTCGCCGCGGCCGTGCTTGCAGCCTGCAGCGGCGGCCATGCCGATGAAGCCGGTGCTCCGCCGCCGCCGCAGGTCAGCGCCGCGCCGGTGCTGGTCAAGCAGGTCAGCCAGTGGGACGAGTTCAGCGGCCGCGTCGAAGCGGTACAGAGCGTTGAACTGCGCCCGCGCGTGTCCGGCTACATCGACAAGGTCAACTACGTCGAAGGCCAGGAAGTGAAGAAGGGCGAAGTGCTCTTCACCATCGACGCGCGCAGCTACCAGGCCGAATACGATCGTGCCGCCGCCGAGTTGGCCCGCGCCCGCACCCAGGCCACGCTGGCCCGCAGCGAGTCCGAGCGTGCCAAGCGGCTGTCCGAGCAGCAGGCGATCTCCACCGAGACCGCCGAGCAGCGTCGCGCTGCCGCCGACCAGTCCGGTGCCGCCGTGCAGGCGGCGCAGGCTGCGCTGGATGCGGCCCGCCTCAACCTGGAGTTCACCAAGGTGCGCGCACCGATCGACGGCCGCGCCGGCCGCGCGATGGTCACCGCCGGCAACCTGGTCACGGCCGGCGACAGTGCCAGCGTACTGACCACGCTGGTCTCGCTGGATACCGTGTTCGTCTACTTCGATGCCGACGAGAGCACCTTCCTGCGCTACGCACAGATGGCACGCAAGGGCGAGCGCCCGAGCGAGCGTGACAGCGAACTGCCGGTGAAGGTCGGCCTGTCGGGCGAAGAGGGCTACCCGCATGCGGGCAAGGTCGACTTCCTCGACAACCAGGTGGCGCGCAGCACCGGCACCATCCGCGTCCGCGCGCTGCTGGACAACGCCGACCGCCAGTTCACCCCGGGCCTGTTCGCCCGCGTGCAGCTGCTCGGCAGCGGCCAGTTCCAGGCCCTGCTGATCGACGACAAGGCCGTGCTGACCGACCAGGACCGCAAGTACGTGTACGTGGTCGACAAGGATGGCAAGGCGCAGCGCCGCGACATCCAGCTTGGCCGCACCGCTGAAGGCCTGCGCATCGTCGAGCACGGCCTGGCCGCCGGTGACAAGGTGATCATCGATGGCGTGCAGAAGGTCTTCATGCCGGGCATGCCGGTGCAGGCCAAGGCCGTGGCGATGCAGCCGCAGGCTGCGCCGGCACCGGGCCGCGATGCCACCGCCGCACTGAACCACTGATCCGCCGTCTCCTGATCCGCGTCCCCGCTTAGCTGCCGGCGCCAGCGGCAGCCTTCCCTGCCTTCGTCATATCGGCGAGGGGCGGGGTGGCTGTTGCCCGCCGAATGCCTTTCCCAGGAATTCCTCCATGGACTTTTCCCGTTTCTTCATCGACAGGCCGATCTTCGCGGCGGTGCTGTCGATCGTGATCTTCGCCGCAGGCCTGATCACGATTCCGATCCTGCCGATCAGCGAGTACCCCGAAGTGGTGCCGCCGTCGGTGGTCGTGCGCACGGTGTATCCGGGCGCCAACCCCAAAGTCATCGCCGAGACCGTCGCTACCCCGCTTGAAGAGGCCATCAACGGCGTCGAAGGCATGATGTACCTGAAGTCGGTGGCGGGCTCGGACGGCGTGCTGCAGATGACCGTCACCTTCCGCCCGGGCACCGACCCGGACGCGGCAGCGGTGAAGGTGCAGAACCGCGTGGCGCAGGCGCAGGCGCGCCTGCCCGAGGACGTGCGCCGGCAGGGCGTGACCACGCAGAAGCAGTCACCGACCTTCCTGATGGTGGTGCACCTGACCTCGCCGCAAGGCAAGTACGACACGCTGTACCTGCGCAACTACGCCCGCCTGCACGTCAAGGATGCGCTGGCGCGTATTCCGGGCGTGGGTGACGCGCAGATCTTCGGTGGCGGCGACTACGCCATGCGTGCCTGGCTGGACCCGGACAAGGTGGCTTCGCGCGGCTTGACCGCCAGCGACGTGGTGCGCGCGATGCGTGAGCAGAACGTGCAGGTTTCGGCCGGCCAGCTCGGCGCCGAACCGTTGCCGAACAGCCAGTTCCTGACCCTGATCAATGCCCAGGGCCGTCTGAAGACCGAAAAGGAATTCGGCGACATCGTGCTCAAGAGCGGCACCGATGGCGAGATCGTGCGCCTGGCCGACGTGGCCCGCCTGGAACTGGGTGCCGGCGACTACACCCTGCGCTCGCAGCTGGACGGCAAGAATGCGGTCGGTATCGGTATCTTCCAGTCGCCGGGTGCCAATGCACTGGAGATCCGTGACCAGGTCATCTCGACTATGGACGAGATGCAGAAGACCATGCCGGCCGACGTGAAGTACGAAGCGGTGTATGACACCACCATCTTCGTGCGCGACTCGATCAAGGCCGTGGTCTCCACGCTGCTGGAAGCCATCGCCCTGGTGGTGCTGGTGGTGATCCTGTTCCTGCAGACCTGGCGTGCCTCGATCATTCCGTTGATCGCGGTGCCGGTGTCGGTGGTGGGTACCTTCGCCGCGCTGTACCTGCTGGGCTTCTCGATCAACACGCTGAGCCTGTTCGGCCTGGTGCTGGCGATCGGCATCGTGGTCGACGACGCGATCGTGGTGGTGGAGAACGTCGAGCGCAACATCGAGGAAGGCCTGTCGCCCACCGCGGCGGCACACCAGGCCATGCGTGAGGTGTCCGGCCCGATCGTGGCGATCGCGCTGGTGCTGTGTGCCGTGTTCGTGCCCATGGCCTTCCTGTCCGGTGTCACCGGCCAGTTCTACAAGCAGTTCGCGGTCACCATCGCCATCTCCACGGTGATCTCGGCGATCAACTCGCTGACCCTGTCGCCGGCCCTGGCCGCGCGCCTGCTGAAGGCCCACGGTGCGCCGAAGGATGGCCCGAGCCGTCTGATCGACCGCCTGTTCGGCTGGGTGTTCCGTCCGTTCAACCGCTTCTTCAAGTCCAGCTCGGAGAAGTACGAGCGTGGCGTGGCCCGCATCCTTGGCCGTCGCGGTGCGGTGTTCGTGGTCTACGCGATCCTGCTGGTCGGTACCGGCGTGATCTTCAAGCTGGTGCCGCCGGGCTTCATCCCGACCCAGGACAAGCTGTACCTGATCGCCGGTGTGAAGCTGCCGGAAGGTTCGTCAATCGCGCGTACCGATGAAATGCTGCGCAAGGTCGCCAAGATCGCCCAGGAAACCGATGGCGTGGCCCACACCATCTCGTTCCCGGGTTTGAACGCGCTGCAGTTCACCAATACGCCGAACACCGGTGTGGCGTTCATTCCGCTCAAGCCGTTCGCCGAGCGCCATGGCCGCACCGCCGCGCAGATCAATGCCGAGATCAACCAGAAGATCGCCGGTCTGCAGGAGGGCTTCGCGTTCGCGATGATGCCGCCGCCGATCCTCGGCCTGGGCAACGGCAACGGCTACCAGATGTTCATCGAGGACCGCGGCAACCTGGGCTACGGCGCGCTGCAGAATGCCGTGCAGGCAATGCAGGGCACCGTTGCGCAGACGCCGGGCATGGCCTTCCCGATTTCCAGCTACCAGGCCAACGTGCCGCAGCTGGATGCCGAGGTCGACCGCGTCAAGGCCAAGGCACAGGGCGTGCAGCTCACCGAACTGTTCGACACCCTGCAGACCTACCTCGGTTCAGCCTACGTCAACGACTTCAACCAGTTCGGCCGTACCTGGCAGGTGATCGCCCAGGCCGATGGTCCGTTCCGCGAGACGGTCGAGGACATCGGCAAGCTGCGTACCCGCAACGACCGCGGCGAGATGGTGCCGATTGGTTCGATGGTCACCATCAAGCAGACCTTCGGCCCGGACCCGGTGCTGCGCTTCAATGGCTATCCGGCAGCGGACCTGGCCGGTGAAGCCGACCCGCGCGTGCTGTCGTCGGCCGAGGCGATGAACAAGCTGACCGAGATCGCCGGCAAGGTGCTGCCGGTGGGCATGACCACCGAATGGACCGACCTGAGCTACCAGCAGGCGACCCAGGGCAAGGCGGCCTTCATCGTGTTCCCGGTGGCGATCATGCTGGCCTTCCTGGTGCTGGCTGCGCTGTACGAGAGCTGGTCGCTGCCGCTGGCGGTGATCCTGATCGTGCCGATGACCCTGCTGTCCGCACTGTTCGGCGTGTGGCTGACCGGTGGCGACAACAACGTGTTCGTGCAGGTCGGCCTGGTGGTGCTGATGGGCCTGGCGTGCAAGAACGCGATCCTGATCGTCGAATTCGCCAGAGAGCTGGAGATGGGCGGCAAGGGCATCGTTGAAGCCGCGCTGGAAGCCTGCCGCCTGCGTCTGCGTCCGATCGTGATGACCTCCATCGCGTTCATCGCCGGCACCGTGCCGCTGGTGCTGTCGCACGGTGCAGGCGCCGAGGTGCGCTCGGTGACCGGTATCACCGTGTTCGCCGGCATGCTGGGCGTGACCCTGTTCGGCCTGTTCCTCACCCCGGTGTTCTACGTGGCCCTGCGCAAGTTCGTCACCCGCAACGGTGGTGGCCAGCTGGTGCAGCACGGCGAGCCGACCATCCACCACTGACATGGAACCCCGTCGCCGCCGGTCACTGGCCGGCGGCGGCTTTCCCCTCACAAGGCATGCATCCATGAATACCCATCAGAACAAGATCGCGCTGGTCACCGGCGCCACCCGTGGCATCGGCGCGGAGACCGTGCGCCAGCTGGCCCAGGCCGGCGTGCACACGCTGCTGGCCGGCCGCAAGCGCGAGACCGCCGTGGAGCAGGCGCTGAAGCTGCAGGCCGAGGGCCTGCCGGTGGAAGCGCTGCAGCTGGACGTCACCGACGGCGCCAGCATCGCCGACGCCGTGCAGCAGGTGCGCGAACGCCACGGCCGTCTCGACATCCTGGTCAACAACGCCGGCGTGCTGCTGGAAAACCCGGCGCAGCTGCCGTCGGAGCAGTCGCTGGATACCTGGCGCCGCACCTTCGACACCAACGTCTATGCACTGGTCGCGGTGACCCAGGCGTTCCTGCCGCTGCTGCAGCAGGCCAAGGCCGGACGCATCGTCAACGTCTCCAGCATCCTCGGTTCGCAGACCCTGCACGCCGATCCGGCATCGGGCATCTACGATTTCAAGATCCCGGCCTACAACGCCTCCAAGGCAGCGGTGAACAGTTGGACGCTGGCCCTGGCACACGAACTGCGCAGTTCGCAGATCAAGGTCAACACCGTGCATCCGGGCTACGTGAAGACCGACATGAACGGTGGCCAGGGCGAAATCGAAATCGCCGAGGGCGCGCGTTCCAGCGTGCAGATGGCACTGATCGGCCATGAAGGCCCGAACGGCAGCTTCACCTACCTGGGCGAGGTGCTGCCATGGTGATCCGCACGTTGGCGATGGCCGTCTCCAGCCTGGTGCTGGCAGGCTGTGTCAGCGTCGGCCCGAACTACAAGGCCCCGGTGCAGGAACCGGTGGTCCTGCAGAGCGCACAGCAGCCGGTCTTCAGCACCGTCTCGCCGGTGGCCAGCTGGTGGGCGCAGTTCGATGATCCGGTGCTGGAACAGCTGGTGCATGGCGCACTGTCGGACAACCTGGACCTGCGCGTGGCCGTGGCCCGCGTCAGCCAGGCCCGCGCGGTGTTCGTCGAAAGCCGCTTCGACCAGGCCCCGCACATCACCGCAGGCGGCAGCTACGACCGCCGCAAGCAACCCGATCCGCAGCTGGGTGGGCAGCGGGTGTTCAGTGAAAGCTACCAGCTCGGCTTCGACGCCGGCTGGGAGCTGGATCTGTTCGGCCGCAAGCGCCGTGCTGCCGAAGCCGCGCGTGCCGACCTCGGTGCCGAGCAGGCCAACCTGGCCGACGCACAGGTACTGGTCGCCGCCGAAGTGGCACGCAACTACTTCGAGCTGCGCGGCACGCAGAAGCGTATTGCCGTAGCCCAGCACACCCTGGAAAACCTGCGCGATACGCAGAAGCTGACCGAGGCGCGCTGGGAACTGGGCGCCGGCAGCGAGCTGGATGTGCAGAGCAGCCGCGCCCGCCTGAAGGCGATCGAGGCCGACATCCCGCTGCTGGAAGTGGCCGAGGCGCAGTCGCGCAACCGACTGGCGGTGCTGCTCGGCCAGCGCCCGGAAGTGCTGACCGACATGCTCGCGCCGCATGACGTGCCGGCCTTCGCCAAGGCATTGCCGCTGGGCGATACCCGCGAACTGCTGCGTCAGCGCGCCGACGTGCGCGTGGCCGAGCGTCGCCTGGCGGCCGCGACCGCACGCGTGGGCGTGGCCACCGCGGACCTGTTCCCGCGGCTGTCGCTGTCCGGCTTCGTCGGTTTCCTGGGGGGCGATGCCAGCGGCCTGGTCAATGGCAACAACAAGGCCTGGTCGCTGACCCCGTCGCTGAGCTGGGCCGCATTCGACTTCGGCACCGTGCGTGCGCGCCTGCGTGCCAGCAAGGCTGAAGCCGAAGGCGTGGCCGCGCAGTACGAGCAGGCGGTACTGCTGGCCCTGGAAGACACCGAGAACGCGCTGACCCGCTACTCCAAGCAGCAGGCGCGGCTGGCGATCGTGGTCGAGCAGGCGCAGGCGGCACGGCGTGCCGAATCGCTGGCACAGATCCGCTATCGCGAGGGTTCGGAAGACTTCCTGACCCTGCTGGATGCGCAGCGCACGCAGTTGGCGGCTGATGACGCGTTGGCGGCGGCCGAGTCCGAAGTCAATGTCAGCGTGGTCGGCGTGTACAAGGCGCTGGGCGGCTGGGGGCAATCACCGCAGCAACCGAGCGTGGCGCAGGTGCAGTAACCGCAGGGGACGGAGGCAGTGGCTTCCGTCCTCTTCTGCTTTCACGCCCCGCGGCAGCGGTGTGTCCTGCTCCCTGCGTGGGCGGCAGGCGCAGGAAGGGCGGTGCATGCCGTGCACATTGCCATCGTCGTGACGTTTCTGACTCTGCCGGAATGCCGGCCCGCCGTGTAACTAGTGGGTCAGACACACGGGAGGACAGGCGATGGCGGACGGAAGGCGGGATACCCAACGGATGTTGTTCGGCGATCCGGGTCCACCGGGTGCGGGGCTGTCGGTGGCGGTCGTGGTGCTGCTGGTGCTGGCGACGATGGCCGCCGCGGTCGGTTTCCTGCGCCTGCAGGATTCGATGCTGGGGCTGGGCCTGATCGGGGTCGCCGTGTTCCTGGCAATCGGCGCCCGCATCTGCCAGGCGCGCGATCAGCACCAGGCGCTGTATCGCCTGCCGTGGGGGTTCAGTGCTTCGGCCAGTCCAGTTCGACGACCAGCGGGAAGTGGTCCGATGGCAGCACGCCGTCGATGCGGCGGTCATCGGTCAGGAAGCTGCGCGCACGGAAGCCGCGCACCAGCACCCAGTCCAGCTGCACGGTGGCCTTGCCGGTGAAATCGTGGAAGGTCAGTCGCGGGCCCTGCGGTGCCTTCACCTGGGCACGGGTGTCCTGCAGCACACGGGTGAATGCCTTGTAGGTGTCACCGCCGGGCTCGCTGTTGAAGTCACCGGTCAGCACCACCGGCAGGTCGGCCGGCAGGCTGGCCAGGCGCTTGCCGATCAGCTCGGCACCCTTCACCCGGCGTGGTTCGTCCTCGTCACGGTAGGGCAGGTGGGTATCCATGAAATAGAAGCGGCGGCCGTCGTCGATGCGGCGGAACAGCGCCCAGGTGACCATGCGCGGGTACAGGTTGCCCCAGGTGATGCTGCCGGGCACATCAGGCGTGTCGGACAGCCAGAAGTTGCCTGATTCCTCGATCGCCAGCACCGTGCTGTCGTAGAACACACCCATGTGCTCGTCGCCGCTGCCACCGCGGCGGCCTTCGCCGAACCAGCGGTAGCCGGGCAGGTGGCCGGCCAGGTACTCGGCCTGCTCCTGCACCAGCTCCTGGGTGCCGATCACCGCCGGGTGCGCATCGAGGATGACCTTCACCATCGCATCGCGACGGTCGGGCCAGCGCTTGCCGGGTTCGGTATCGGCCGGGGTGCGCACATTGAACGACATCACCTTCAACGGCGCGGGGGCTGCGGCCCAGGCGCTGGTCGCAGGCAGGGCAAGCGCCAGCAGGGCACACAGTACGGGGCGACGGAAACGTGACAACATCGTGGAATCCCTCCATTCCATGAAAACGGTTTCACGGAGCATCGCACGGATTGCCTGTTCATGGCTGTGCGTGCGCTGGCGGTATCCGCCGGTCGCCGCGGCGTATTCAGCAGGGCCTTGACGGCGCATTGACCCGCCCGCGCGGGCCTGCGTGCTAGAACGGCGCTGCCGGCCACTGAATCCGGCGCCGCAGCAACCATCAACGGAACCACAAGGAGCTGTGCCATGTCACGATTGATTCGCGCCCTGCAGGTGTCGCTGAACCTGCGTTCGGACAATTCCACGCAGTGCATCCGTTCCAAGTATCGCTACTGGAATATCTTCTGACCGGAAGGACTCCACGTATTCGATGACATGGCCAGGGAAGGTCGATGATCTTCCCTGGCATTGGAGGCAGGGCATGGATGAGCGGGCAGCGGATGCGGAAGTGGTTTCCATCGATGACCTGCTCGAACGCGTGCGTCGCGAAGGGCCGGTACTGCGCTTCAACAATGATGTTGTCGGCATCTTTGATCCGGCCCTGGCGGTCAGGATCGACAAGGCCAACACCGACCAGCACACCGTACCGGATTCACTGATTGATTTTCTCGGGCTGCGCAGAGGCAGGGATCCGGTTGCGTGGCGCGAGGTGCGGGCACTGCTGAGCGAGCAGGCCGGGCGGCTGGCCAGTCCCGGCCACATGCGCGACCTCTACACGCGCATGCACGGCTTCCTTGCCCAGCGCGCGGACAGGCCGCACGACCTCAGCGAACTGAGCTGGTGGACGATTTCGCAGTCGCTGTTGCCGCTGCTGATCGATGGCCTCAGTCGTTCCGATGTCGATGCGCTCATCGGTGAGCAGAAGACCCGATACAACGCCATCGTGCTGCAGAACTTCTCGTTCTGGCGACGGATCATCGACTTCCATCTTTCCCGCCGCGCGGCCCGCACGGTGTCGCGGCACATCCGGCGTCGTGCACGCGGGACCGTGCCGCGCGAGGACTTCCTGCAATCCCTGCTGCCGCTGGTGCAGCGGGTGGGGGTGGATCGCGTGGCCTATCTGGTATCGATGGTGCTGGCCGGCATGTCGGGCCTGCCGGGCATCACTGCGGCCAGCCTGCTGTACGCAATGCACCGTTTTCCGCACTGGCAGGCGCGCATCCGCGAGGAAACCTCGGCGCTGAGCCTGGAGCAGCTGTACGCACTGCCGATCAAGTCGCTGCCGTGCACGTCGCGTTTCGTCAAGGAAACCCTGCGGCTGTGGCCGGGGCTGTTCGCCCTGCACCGTCCGGCCTCGCACGATATCGATATCGAGGGCGTGTGCATCCGCAAGGGCGGGGCGTACGAGCTGTCGTCCTACTTCCAGCATCACTCCCCGGAGTATTGGCAGAACCCGGACAGCTTCGATCCTGATCGCTGGTTGCCGGAGCGACGCCAGGCCAACAAGGGCGCCTACGTACCTTTCGGTTTTTCCTCGCGGGCCTGCATCGGCAGTGCGGTCGGCCACGCGCAGCTGCTGCTGTTCTGCGCGCTGGTGACCCGCGATTTCGAGTTGACGGTACAGGATGAGCCAACACCGTGGATGCAGCTGGAAGGCTTTGCCATTCCGGTCGACTTCATCGGTACGCTGACGCCGCGCTGCGCGTGACGGCAACGGCAGTGCCTGGATCAGTCTTCAATCTCGCCACGGCGGGCTGCCGCGCGCACCGCCTGCGCGGTGGTAGCCACGCCGAGCCGTTGCCGCGCTCGCCGCAGATGGTTCTCCACCGTGCGTGCAGACAGCCCCAGCGTGGCCGCGATTTCGGCCTGGCGCCGGCCAGCGGCAACCCAGCGCAGCACTTCGCGTTCGCGTGCGCTCAAAGCGCCTACGGGAACATCCGCCGGCGCTTCGGCAAGCCGCCGCGCCGCACGGAAGGCTGACGCACCGACCATTTCCAGCTGCAGGCGCGCGCTGGCGGACGCATCAATCGAGGTGCCGGCGAAGCTGACCGCACCTTCCAGGCCGGTCGGGCCGAACACCGGTACCTGCAACCCATGCAGGCCATCGCCGCGCGGCTGCTTCACCACCTGGTAGCGTTCGCCGCGCACGCCCTGGCGCTTGCTCCAGAAGAACGGCGCATTGCTGTCCAGCACATGGCGGTTGACCGGGCAGGCGTGCAGGTAGCGGGTGAGATCGGTATCGCTGCCGTCGCCGAACCAGTCACCCTCGATCCAGTACACGCGCTGCGCGTCGCGCTCCAGCCCGGTTCCGGTGGCGAACACCAGCAGCCGGTCGTAGCCCAGTGGCGAGGCGGCGGCGCGCAGCACGCCGCCCACCGCGGCCAGCGACCGCGCCTGTTCCAGTTCCAGCAGCGCGGGCACCAGCGCAGGCATTGGCTCAGCGCCCGGCCAGCGCGTCGAGCAGCGTGCGCGCGGCCAGCTTGCCCAGCGCATTGCCGGCCAGCGGACTGTCGCCGGTCAGCAGCAGGCGATCCTGCAGCACGCTGCCATCAATGCCCTCGTTGACGATCTGCACGCCCTGCTGGGCCAGGCGTTCACCGAAGAACCAACGCAACTGCCCCGGCATGTAGCCGATCTCCGGTGTCTGCCGGTCCATCGCGTCGGGGAAGGCACAGATGCGGTAACCACGGAACAGCGAACCACCCCCGGCTTCGTCGATACCTGCCGCCAGCAGCGCTGCCGGGCCATGGCAGAGCGTGATGATGTGGCGCTGGCCGGCCATGGCCCATTGCAGCGCGGATTTCACTGCCGTGCTTTCAGGCAGGCCGATCAATGCGCCGTGGCCACCCGGAATGAAGATGGCGGCATAGTTTGAATCGGCGCCCAGGCCAGCCACCACCTCGTCCAGCTGCAACGGCTGGCGGAAGCGCGCCTCGTAGCGTTCGTACAGGGCGCCGATCTCGCGGTCCTCGCGCGGGAAGGCCCACCATTCGAACTTGACGGCGTTGCCGGACAGCGTCGCCACGTCGATATCGAAGCCGGCCTTGTCCAGGTGGTACATCGGCAGCAGGGTTTCCACCGGGTGGTTGCCGGTGGAGAACAGGTGGCCATTGGCGGTCGGCAGATAACGCTCGTCGGCGGCGATCATCAGTACCTTCCAGCGGCCATCGCGGCGCGCATCCGGATAGTCGGCGCCGGACAGGTCGCTCTTCGGCGAGGTGAACTGCGACAGCGAATACGGCGACGGGAAGAAGGCATCGCGCTCGGCCGGATCGGGGCTGGGCTGGCGGCTGGGCTCTTGCGTGTTCATGCGGACCTCCGTTGGGGGGAAAGTGAGCCCAGCATAGGAGGCCGCGTGCGCAGGCGCGATGAGGGATTCCCCTCAATGGACCATCACCCGGATGCTGCATCGCGGCAGCGGCCCGGTTGGACAGCAGGATTATGTCGTGTTATCTAGCCGGTGCCGGGATAATCCCGGCATAACCACACAGCAAGCAAAGGAATGAAAATGAAAAGATTCGCCCGAGCATTGCGCGTCACTCTGAATATCCATCCGAACGAGAAGAGCAGTGTGTGGAATACCTGGCCGCTCTGGGTCGAGTTCTGATCCTGCGGGGCAACCCCGCGATTGAGCGGTAGCAAGACGAAGGGACTCGTCTTTCGAGTCCCTTCCTGCCGGAGACGCACTGCATGCAAGGGATGTCGAATGAAGGCAGCGCCATTGCTGCCGAGCGCTTGGCTGCGCGCGTGGAGCGCGAAGGACCGGTGCTGAAACTGGAAACCGGCGGCATCGGGGTGTTCTGCCCGGAGCTGGCCGGCAAGGTCGACAAGAAGAATTCCGAGCACCTGTTCGTGGTCGAGTCGCTGGCCGACCTGTTCCGCCGGCACGAACGCGTGCGCTGGACCGAAGTACGCAGCCTGATCGCCACGCGCAGTGCTGAGCTTACCGGAGCGCAGACCCTGGAGGCGCTGCAGTCGCGCATGCGGCAGGCGTTGGACGCACTGTGCGGGCGCGAGCTGGATGCCACGCCCGCCGTGTGGAAGGTGATGGCGCATCCGCTGGTGCCACTGGTGATCGACGGACTCGACGCGCGCGGCACCGCGGCCATCGAACGCGCCCTGCATCTGCGCTACACCACCCAGGTCGAGCAGGTCATCCATCGGCGTCATCTGCTGCGCAACTTCCTCATCGGTCGCGGCGAATCGCGGGCGATCGCCGCCGAACTGAAGCGACGCGTACGCGACGGGCGCGTGCCGCTGGACTACGCGCAGTCATTGCTGAGCCTGCGCGAGCGCATCGGCCTGGACAAGGTTACCTACCTGGTCACCGTGCAGCTGATCGCCATTTCCGGCGTGCCCGGCATGATGGCCGCCTGCCTGCTGCTGGCGATGCAGATGCATCCGCACTGGCGCCAGCGCATCGAGGAGGAATTCGCACCGCTCTCGGATGCGGAGATCCATGCGCTGCCGATGGCCAGGATTCCCTGCACCATGCGCTTCCTGAAGGAAGTAATGCGGCTGTACTCCACGCCCTTCAACAACCGTCGCGTGGCCGCCTGCGATCTGCAGGTGGAAGGGCAGGCCATCGCCGAGGGCACGGTGTTCGAGCTGAGCTCGTTCATCCAGCATCGCTCGGCGAAGTACTGGGATGACCCGCTGCAGTTCGATCCCGATCGCTGGCTGCCGGAGCGGCGCAAGCGCACCGCTGGTATCTATGTGCCTTATGGCTTCCCCACGCGTTCCTGCGTGGGATCGGCGGTCGGCAACGCGCAGCTGGTACTGCTGTGCGGGCTGCTGGCGCGCGAATTCCGTTTCACCCCCAGCGCCGGCTACCGGCCCGAGGTGCGCATGGAGGGCTTCGCGATCCCGGCAGCGCTGCACGGTACGTTCTCGCGGCGCACGGCAGGTGCCTGATCTGCCGGGGCCGGCGGCTTACTTCCCCGTTCGTCCGTATTCCTGCATGTCCTCATGCAGGATCCGCCGCAGCTCGATGATGGCCGGCGTGGCTTCCTGCACGCTGTGCCCGGACACGATCACTTTCTCCGAATCCGCGTGCGGCAGGTGCGAGCTCCAGTAGGGCACCAGCCCGTCGTCGGTCTTTTCCAGCGGGCCATCGGCCTTGGCGCGGGCGATGATCGAGTGGTAGTGCACCTTCGGTGACATCGGCAGGTCGGCGACGGCGCGGACGAACGGATCGTCCTTGTCCAGGTTCTGGATGCTGTTCATCTGGTAGCCGTGCTTGCCATCGTTGCGATCGATCTGGCCGTCGTTGGCCAGCGTCGTCACGTCTTCCAGCACGGTCAGCGGCAGCCGTACCAGGCGGCCAATCCAACGGCCGAGGCGGGTGCCGGCCACGTCGGTGCCGCGATGCGGCGTGGCGATGAACACCACCCGCGATACTTCCGGTTCCGGCAGGAAGGTCAGCACCGGCGCGCCCTTGGTGCGCAGCAGCTCGCGCTGGGCGGGCGTCATCTGCGCGGTGGCCAGCAGGGTGTCGACCAGGTGGTCGCCGGAAGAGGACACCATCAAGCGCGCGATCACCCCGCCCATGCTGTGCCCGACCAGCACCATGTCATGCGAGGCCTGCGCCTTGCCGCTGGGGTCGAAGTGCTTGAACACTTCGGCCAGCGTGTGGCGCATTGCATCGTGGCTCATCGCGATGGGCATGTTGGTCGGGTAATAGAACTGCCAGACCTGGAAGTCCTGGCGGATCTCGTCGTCGCGCATCAGTTCGTTGGCCACGTTGACCCAGGCCTCCGGACTGCTGGCCAGGCCATGGATCATCAACAGCACGCGGCGGTTCGGGTCGTAGGGCTGCATCATGTAAAGATGCGGCGTGTCGATGCCGCCCTTGCCACCAAACAACGAGCGCAGCGACTGGTGGCTGAAGTTCGAGCGTGCCAGCCACAGTGCATAGCCCGCAGTGAAGTTGGCCGCCAGCGGCACCTGCTGGCCATGCAGGGTCACTTCCGAGACCTGGTAGGGATCGTGGATCTCCAGTTCCGGCTCGTCGTCATGCAGCACTTCCCACAGGTTCTTGCCCGAGAAGCGCAGCAGCACCGTCATCGAAGGCGAGGGCATCTCGCTCCAGCTCTGCGGGGCTGGGGTGCCTGCCTGCGTGGCAGGCGTCGTTGCCGCAGGCGGGGTGGCCGTGCTGCCGGCAGGGTC
Source organism: Stenotrophomonas sp. 109824_Sma (assembly GCF_056480025.1). Classification (NCBI taxonomy): domain Bacteria; kingdom Pseudomonadati; phylum Pseudomonadota; class Gammaproteobacteria; order Lysobacterales; family Lysobacteraceae; genus Stenotrophomonas; species Stenotrophomonas sp. 109824_Sma. Next base: position 1,771,122 of record NZ_CM151078.1, read on the forward strand.
GTCCATCACCGCCACCAGCTCGGCACCGAAGCCATCGCGGCGATGCACGCTGCGCAGCGTGCCGGTGAACGACAGCGAGGCCGCCGGTACCAGCTCGGTGGGGGTACGCGTATCCAGCGGCGATGCTTCGCCTGAAGGGGCCAGCACGAAGGTCCAGCGGCCCAGCTGGAAATGGCTGGCCTGGCCGTGCACGCGCCCGGTGGCATACGCGTTGTACAGCTGCACCGAGGCTTCCTGCACAGCCAGGTTGTAGTAGTCGCGCACCTGGGTCTGGCGGTCTTCGAAACCACGCTGGTTGGCGGTGCGTTCGGTGAAGAACAGATAGGCATAGGCCTGGCGCGCAACCTGCATCCAGGCGTCCAGGCGCGGCTGGAAGTCGGCATCCAGCTCGGTGATCGCAGTCTTGGCGCGGCCGGATGCCGAGTACTCGCGCTTCGGCGCCGGCAGGGTCATCGCATACTGCAGCCACAGCTCGGCCAGGCTGGAGCGCTTGTCTTCCTCGCGCACCACGATGCTACCTTCCATCGCCTCGATGCAGGGCAGGCCGGGTTTGGCACAGACGCCTTCGTCGAGGCCGGCCACCCGCAGGGTCTCCGTGGTTGCCGCGCTGAGCTTGCCGGAGGTGAGGATGTCACCGCGCTTGAGCGCGATGTACTGGCCGGGCGTGACCGAGGCGACCTGCACCGACGGCCCGAACTGGCGAAGCGTCGCGCAGCCACCCAGGGTGAGCAGCACGGTGATGATGAGGGTCGTGCGGCCGATGAAGCCCAAGCCCGTGGTAGCCATACGATCCTCCTGCGCGGTGGCGCCACTCTAGCGGCCGGCCTGTCAAAGCGGAATAGACCGGGCGGTCGGTTTGGGCCTGGCCGCCGTGGGCGATTCAGCCATTGCCGTGTGACACTGCGGTGAATGGAAGGGACACGGTGATCGCGATGGCCTGGCTTGAAACCCGCATTCCCCCGCCCGTGGTACTGCTGCTGTGCGCCGCTGCAGGCTTTGCAGCACGCTGGCTGCTGCCGGGTTTGCACTTTCGTGTGCCGGTGCCGATCCTGCTGGCAGGCGTGACGATGACGCTGGGTGTCGTGCTCAATCTGCTGCCCAAGCTGTCGTTCCAGCGCGCCGGTACCACCGTCAATCCTCTGCGGCCTTCGGCGTCGAGCGCGCTGGTTACCAGCGGAATCTACCGCCGCACGCGAAATCCGATGTATCTCGGCCAGGCGCTGGTCCTGTTTGGTGCCATGGTGTACCTGCAGAACCTGATCGCGCTGCTGGTGGTGCCGCTGTTCCTGGTGTACATCACCCGGCTGCAGATCCTGCCGGAGGAGCGGGCACTGATGGCCCGCTTTCCCGAGGCGTACGCGCAGTACCGTCATCGCGTGCCGCGCTGGCTGTAGCGTCGGCTACCCCATCAGCGGCTGATCTGGCACTTCACCGCTGCCGAATAGCCTTCGTAGTCGTCACCCGCGATCACGTGCAGGGTGTGGCGCTTGTCGATGCGCTTCACGTAGGACGGCTCTTCGGTACTGGCGTGCTCGTTGACCTCGGTCACCGACCAGGCCTTGGCCAGGCGCTTGGAATCGACACCGTTCAAGTACACGAAGAGGCTCTTCTCGCCTTCGGCCACGTTTACATCGGCACTGGTGACCGTGCCGCCAAACAGCGCGACCGGCTTGTCCTCCGGCTCGAACGTGCCGCCTGGCTTCTTGGCCAGGCCGGCCGCCTGCAGCGCATCGATGGCTTCGGCCGCACTGAAGTTCGAGCCGGCCTTGCAGGCCAGCAGCGCTTCGAGCGTGGCGGTGCCGGGGGGCGCGATGGCTGGTGTGGCAGCGTGTGTGGCTGGGGCAGCGGCGAAAGCAGCGAGGAGCAGGGCGAGCGTGGTTGTGGCGGTTTTCATTGCAGATCCTTCTGGCGGTAGCAGGGCGGGGGAATGCAGCGATGGAGGGGGAGCTTCATCCTGATTATGCGCCACGCTTCCTGCACGACGAGCAGGCACAAAAAAGCCGGAACCCCATCGACGGGAGATCCGGCTTCTTGCGGCCTCGACAGGCCATACAGATGGTGGAGGTGGGCTCTATCCCACGAAGCCCGCAAGTTGTTGATAGGGAAAGTGGTTTGGCACGTCGCTGAAGACGCATGCCCCCAATGATGCCCCCGCCTACGCCGCCCTTAACAGGTTCGATTCCTCTGGGTCGGGTGGCGACCGCTCCGCCAGACGCTCGGCCTGCCAGGCGTCTACCTCCGCTTCAACCCAGGCAACCATGCCCTCTCCGAGAGGAACCGCAGCCGGGAACGTCCGTTCATGGATCCGCTTGTAGATGGTGGTCTTGCTCAGGCCAGTGCGGCGCCGGACCTCCGGCATCCGAATGAAGACGAGCGGGGTTGGGCTCGCCATGATGTTGTCGCTCATGCTTCCTCCTTCGGCGCGCCGGCGGCGGCCAGATTGGTGCCGCGGCGGCGGCGTTTCGATACGGGGGCCATGATCCGGTCGGCTTCGGCCCGGTCCCCACGGGAGAGTTCGATCAGGGCCAGGCCACGGGCCTCCCAGGAGCGCACGGTGGCCTTGCTGGCCTTGGCGAGGTCCACCCCCGACAGGCTGGCCAGAATGTGCCCCACCTCGCGGTAGTCGGGCACGTCGGTGCCCTGCAGCAGGTCGGCGTTCATGCGGCCTGATCCAGTGGCGGCTCCAGGCCTTCGAACAGGTCAGGCATCGACATCTCCCGCTCGGCGGCCTGCAGGTACTTCACCCCATCAAGGAAGTAGCTGGTAGACAGCTCTGCGGCCCGGCCGCGCCGGCGCAGCTTCAGGGCGCGGTACGGGACGGTGAACAGCCCGCCGAAGGGATCGAACACCAGCTCACCCGGGTTGCTATAGCGCTCGATCAGGCGATCCACGATGTCGAACTGCAGGGGGCAGATGTGGTTCTCCAGGCCCTTCTTGGTCTGGTCACCGTTGAGCGTCAGCATGCGGTTCACGTCGTGCCACACATCGGGGTGGTGGCTGCCGGGCGCCAGTGACATGAAGTCAGAGGGCAGCGCCCCGCGTGCCTCCAGCTGCTCACCGATGCGCACGTGGGCCTCGTAGTCGTAGACCTCGGCCAGGCTGTGCTGGGTGAAGATCTTGGCCAGTTTCCCGGGCCCCAGCTTGGCCAACTCCTCGGTCGTCATCAGGCGGTTGCCGCTGGAGCGCCAGAACGCATGCGCGTCGACCTGCCAGCGCGCCCTGGTGTAGGCGGCCTTCTCCTTCCGCACCGGCTCATCGGCATAGCCCTTGGACCGGTTGGTCTGCGGCTTTCGCAGCAGCACGATGTATTCCGGGGAGCCGGCGCCCATCTTCGTGCCGTCCTTGCACTGCTCCGACCAGCCCAGGCGATAGGTCTGGTTGTTCTCGCGCACCACGTCCGTGACGACGGTGATCAGGCCCATGTAGTCGAAGCCGTGCTGGCGGTAATGGAAGATCGTTTCGGCATGGAAGGGGCTCACGGTCGGCGCGCCCGCGCCGGTGACGGAGCCGAACTGGATCCGGTCCTTCACGTGGATGGCGGCGATCCGTCCTGGCTTCAGGACCCGCAGCAGCTCCGGCGCCAGGTGGTCCATCTGGGCCCAGAAGTGCGCGTTGTCGTCGGTGTGCCCGAAGTCGTTGTAGCTGGGGCTGTATTCGTAGTGATTGGCGAACGGGATCGAGGTCACGATCAGGTCGACACTGTCCTCGGCCATGACGCGCGCTTCCAGCACGCAGTCGTTGTTGGCTACCGTCCAGCCTTCGCCGCTGGCCTCGATCCGCTCCACGCCGATCGAGCGCTGCAGCACCTGCGCCATGGCGGCCTTGCTCAGGCCGTATTCCCGGATGATCTCGCTCATTTTCTCCACCATCTGTTCGTGCCGCTTCCACTTCTCCATGAGGCTGGCCAGCACCTCGCGCTCGCTTTCAGCGTGGACGATCCACACCTCGACGCCGTGTTGCTGCTGGTACCGCTGGATGCGGTGGATCGACTGGATGAAATCGTTGAACTTGAAGCCAATGCCGGCGTACACGGCCAGGTGGCAGTGGCGCTGGAAGTTGCAGCCGCTGCCGGCGATGACCGGCTTCGCCGACAGGATCCGGGTCTCGCCGTCGCTGAAGGCCACAACCGCCGCCTCGCGCTCGTCCAGATCCTGGTCGCCGTAGATGCTGACCGCCTCCGGTACCGCTGCAGCGATGGCGTGGCGCTCGGCTTCCAGGTCGTGCCAGATCAGCCAGTGGTCGTCCGGCCGGGCAGCGACGATCTCCTGAACCGCCGCCACGCGCGCGGGCAGGGTGTCGCGCTTCTCGCGGGCGGCATCGATGACCCCCAGTGCGGCATCGCGGAACATCTTGGCCTGGCCGTCGCGTTCAGTACCGGCGCTGCCGTGGTCAACCGGCACCTCATGGAAATGCACCTGCAGGGCGGGCAGGTCATACCCCTCATCGCTGTAGCCCAGATCGGAGGGGCGCTGCAGGAACAGGGCCCAGCTGGCCACCCAGAGCCAGAACTCACGCTCCTTGTGCGGGTACAGGGTCAGGTTGTTCGCCTTGGTGCTGTCGCGCTTGAACCAGCGGGTCAGCGCCTGGCCGGTGTCCATGACGCCCAGGAAGCCCGCGTAATGGATCAGCTCCTTGTAGCGGTTCGGGCTCGGGGTGGCGGTGGCGACGAACCGATACCGGACGTCATCGAACAGCGTCAGGAACTGCTGGTAGGTCTTCGATCCGAAGCTGCGCAAGACTGAAGCCTCATCGAGGCTGGCCGCAGTGAACAGGTTGGGGTCCAGCTTCGCGTCACGCACCGATTCGTAGTTGGTCAGGTGCACGCCGTCGAACTCGGGGTCGACCTCGTCGCTGGAGCGCACGAACCGGGTGGCGATGCCCAGCATCGCGGCATCGCGCCGGAACTCCTGGCGAACACCCAGCGGGATCACGATGCCGACCGCGCCGCCCTGGTGCTGCCGGGCGAGCCTGCAGATCTCCAGCTGCTGCACGCTCTTGCCCAAGCCGAAGCGCTGGAACAATGCGCGGCGCCCGCCCTGGCAGGCCCAGACTACGCTGTCGCGCTGGTGAGGTTTCAGGATCGGGGAGACATCCTCCGGTTGCAATTCGAAGCCCAGAGACGGCGCGACGCGGACCTTGCGCTCGAGGAAGTCGCGGTAGGGGTCAGCCATTGCCCACCGCCGTCCTGTCGATCAGGGCCAGTAGGCGTTCGCCTTCAGCGCGGCTCGGCGTCCCCGGGAAGGTGTACGCGATGAAGAACTCGACCGGCTGACGGAACCGCCCGAAGTCCACAGCCTGCGCGTGTTGCTTCGATGCCATGCGAAAGACGGCCCGGTCCCACGCAACGCCCGACATGCCGCCGTTGTGCTGGCCGCTATCCACCATCTCGCGGTACAAAGCGTTGAGACGTGCGTCGATCTCGGTGTCGGTGATCTGCACCACCCGCTGGCTGGCGGCGAAGTCGGCAACTGCTCGCGCATACCCGGAATCGTATCCCTTGGACCATGATTCGATATCTGGGAGCGCGTCGGCCGGGGAGGGCAGGGCGGCGAGGCTGCGCGTATTCCAGTGTTCTGTCATCGAGGTCCGCAGCCATTCGATGCCGTAGCGGAGGGTGCGCTGGTGTCGCTGGATGCAGCCCATGCTCTTGCACTTCAGGGTGAGACCGTTGTTCTTGTAGGGCACGAACTCGGCACCGTTTCCGCAGAACGGGCAGGGCAGCAGCCCATCCCCCAACTGCACGCATCCGCCGTGCTTTACGGTCGCCAGGGTGGCGGGGGTCTTGTCGGTGGTCATGCGTGCTTCTCCAGAAGGAAGGTGGGATCGATCTGCCAGCCAGCCTCGCGGGCGCCCTGCAGGCGCAGCTCGTTGGCGTCGAACTCATCCAGGCCGAGGGCCTGAATCGATGCCTCCAGATGCTCAGGTGCGAGCGGTCGGTTGACAGCGAACAGGGAATAGACGGTGTGCGCGCTGCGGCCCCAAGCCGGGGCCAGATCCATCAGCCGCATGCCCTCCTCTCGGAGGTGGCGGCGCAGCAGCTCGCGAACCGTGCGCGCGTCCTTGGCGATAACCATCGGGCGGCCGGTGATCTTCCGGCGCACATGCATCACCTGGTGGCGACGGGCGCTCATGCGGCCTCCTGCATCAGGGCCTTGACCAGCGCCTTTGCGGTGCGGTTCGGGACCGCGTTGCCGATTTGCTTGGTGATCTCGGTGGCGTTGCCGGCGAAGTCGTAGACCTCGCCCTCGTCATCGAACGAGGTGGCCCGTGCCAGCTCGCGCCAGTGCAGCATCCGGTAGTTGATATCGATGCGGATCTCGTCGGCCCCGTCTGCCGCAGCGGCGGCCAGGCCCAGCTCGCCCCGGTTGGCACCGGTGATGGTCGGCAGCGGTTCATCCAAGCCGCGCACGCGCTCGCCGCCGTGGTGGGTCACCGGCATGGTGAACGGCTCGGCCAGCGCCAGGGATTCGGAGCAGGTAATGGTGGGCATGGGCTCGCTGGCCGGCCGCATGTCGCCGGTGCGGCCGGTGCCGACGTTGCCGCGCATGACGATGGGCTGCGCCATGCTGATGTCGCCACCGGCTGCAGTCAGGGTCGGCAGCGGTCCGTCGAGATCCAGCACTCGGCCTGCGGGGTCCCTGCCGTCGCTGTCGCCGTGCGAGGCGCGCATCAGCACCGGCTCAGCCAGGCCGAATCGTGCCTTGGTGGTGACTGACGGGACCGGCTCGGCCACGGACGAGGCAGTGAGCCCTGACCCGCCGCCGTAGTACGGGGCAACCAGCGGCACTGCCAGTGCCTGGTCGCCGCCCTTGGCAGTGGTGACCGTGCGGATCGGATCAGCGGCAGAGCGCGGCACGCCGGCGCTGCTGGTGTTCGACGTGGGCACGATGATCGGCTCGACCAGCTGCGGCCGTGCGCAGCCGGGGCGCTCGCTGCCAGCGCCACCGGTAGTGATCGTTGGGAGCGGCTGGTCCAGATCACGCGCTGCACCACCACTGCTGGTGGCCAGTACCAGCCCCACATGGCCGCCGCCTGCAGTGAGCGTGGGCAGCGGCTCGTCGGCGGACTTCGCCGTGGCCTGCAGGTGCTGCGCGCTGGTGCCGCGCAGGTGCACCAGCATCGGGTCCACCTCGATCAGGCCCTGGGCGATAGCGTCCGCACGGTTGAACACTAGGCGCGGCACGGTGCCGTCCAGCAGCGCCTGCACTGCGTCGTTATAGGGCTGGGGCCAGCGGTACTTCTGCGCGCCCGCCAGGATCCGACGCAGCGTGTTGGGCTTCAGGGGCTTCTTCCGGCTGAAGATGCTGTTGCCAGTCATGGTCCAGTCGATTACCTCGCGCGCACCGCGCCAGCGCTGTCGGCTGCCCAACAGGTCGGTACCGCCCACCCGGTCATGGCTCGGCTCGGGCCAGCGCAGGCGCTTGCCGTCGCTGCGGCCGATCAGGAAGAAGCGCCGACGCGTGGTGGGGTCGCCGTAGTCCGCACAGGTCAGGACCTTCCAGTCGACCTTGAAACCTACGGCCTCGAGCGCGGCAACCCATGCGCAGAAGTACTCGCCGCGGCGGGACTTGATCGGCCGGCCGGTGACCAGGCTGCACGGGCCCCATTCCATGAACTCGGGCACGTTCTCCACCAGGATGCGTCCGACCCGAAGCTCCGTGCACCAGCGGACGACGTGCCAAGGATCCATGCGCTGCTGGTCATGCACCGGCCGGCCGCCGCGCGCACGGCTGTGGAACACGCACGACGGGGCAGCGATGAGCAGATCGAGCCGGCCCTCGGGCACCAGCGTGAGCGGCAGCGCCGATTCCAGATCCGCGCAGTGGATGCGGTCGGCGTGGTCCGCATGGTTGCGGCGGTTCGTCTCAATGGCGACAGGCCAGTGATTCACGGCAATCAGCTGCACCGGCCGGCCCAGCTCTCGCATGGCGCGCGCCGCACCGTTCGAAAGGCCGCCGGCACCGCAGAACAGGTCGCCGACCAGCGCGGCGCGAGTGCGGGACTTCGGGGTGATGCGAATGTCTGGCGCTCGGGAGCCGTCAGCCATGGTTTTCTCCAGTCAGTTCGGCGCGCAGCTGCTCAACGCGCGTGCGCCAGTAGTCGATGGTTTCGTCGCTGCTCGAGCGCAGCGTTTCGTGGTGCCCGAGGGCAGTTGCGGCGGTGACCAGGTCCGCGACCAATGCGAGCCGGGTGGTGCTGGAGCTGGTGCTGCCGCCGGCGCGCAGCTCGGCCACCTCGGCCTGCAGTTGCTCGATGCGCTCATTGGCCTGGGTCAGCCACTGCCGGTAGGCGTCCTTCGTCGGCTGCCGCATGCGGGCAGGGATACCGGGCACCTCCGGCGCCGGCACCAGCACCAGGCCGCTCACCCCCGGGCCTCGCGGCGAGCTTCGGCCAGGATCTCGCGCAGGTCGTCCTGCACCTTGCGGTCCTCGCCTTGGGCGATGGCGGCGGCCAGGGCGCGCTCCAGCGCGTAGACCCGGTCGTTCGGGTGGATGTAGGTCATGCGGCTTGCTCCAGGTCAGTGATGCCCATCGCCTGCAGATCGATGTCGTCCACCTTGTCGCGCAGGTAGCGGCGCGCGCTGCGCAGGCGAGCCGCTATCACGGCGCGGTCGTCGTGCGCGAAGAACGTCAAGACGTGCATGTGCAGCGCACGGCGGTGGTCACGGCGGTACAGGCGCCAGGTGATGGCACTACCGTCGACGGTCGGGAACCGGCCCCAGGCAAAACCGATGGTTTCCTTGGGAGCGCGGCGTGCGACGTGGCGGCTCATGGGTACTCTCCGGCTTCCATCAGCGCCAACAGTCGCTGCGCGCGGGCCTTGCGTCGTGGGGAGTGGCTGCCGCGTAGGCGAAGGATGCGGCGCGCTGCATCTCGCTCGGTCTTCTTCTCTGCGAACAGGGAGATGCCCATGTCGCAGCAGGTAATGGCCACGGCGACGTACCCAACGCCTACATCTTCGTAGTGGTATGGGTCGCACCGGCAGAAGGGACAGTTGCTCATGCGGCCTCCTGCATCTGCATTGCCAGCGGCAGCAGGAAGGTGATCTCGTAGAAGCCGTGAGACATCGGGCCTACCAAGAACCCGCCATCGGGGTGAGGATCCCATTCGAAGGCGCCGCCGCAGCAGATTACGGAGTGGTCAGTCTTCCGTGGGCTCTGGCCGGCCAGCAGGTAGTACGCCGTCGGGTTGCGGTTCTGCATGAAGCCCAGGACACCGTCGAGCGAGCTGCCATCGAAGTAGAGGTCGACGGCGAACAGGCCGTGCTCTGCCAAAAATTTGGCCTGGCCAGCCTCCCAGGTGTAGCCCGGGACGGTATGCCCGAGTTGGACGAAATGCGGCACCTGCCACGGCTCAAGATCGAGCAGGCAGCCGATGGCGGTCCGGTGGCAGTCGCCGTAGATCTCATTGTGCGGCTCATGCCGGAACAGCTGGCGGCGACGGATCATGCGCTGGCCGCCTTCTTCCCGCCGCGGCGACCGTGGCCACCCTCAACCACCTGCCGGCGGCTGATCGTGCTCTTGTCGATGCCGGTGGTGCCCAGGACTTGGACCTTGCCGCCGGCCGCCTCGAAGCGAGCCAGGTCGCTGGCCAGCTTCTGCCGGTGCTGCTCCTTCTCGCGATCAGTGGCGCCGCTGAAGACTGGCTTCACGTGGATGCTTGTCATGCTGCTGCTCCTTCGTAGACCCAGCGACGCACGGTCCCGAACGGGACACCCAGCGCTGCGCTGATCTGGTTGACGGTGTTGCCGCTGGCCCGGAGCTGCCGGGCGCGGCGTTTGGTGGTGACCGGCCAATACCGGGCGTGACGCTGGCGCGGTACCGGCATGCCTTGGCAGCGGGCCATGTCCTGGACTGCGCGGGGCGAGCGCCCGAGGGCAGCCGCGACGGTCATCGCGTCGCGGCCCTCCATCTGGCGCAGGGCCCGCAGTTCGCTGGTGCGCCAGAACTCCATCACGCGGCCTGCGCGTAGGTGTCGGGCAGCGGCTGCTGCAGGTGGCGGATCATCGCGCCGCGCATGGCATCGATCTGGCTGGCGTCGTACAGCTTCGAGCCGCGTTCGGTAGAGACCGGCTCGAAGCCCAACTGGCGCAGGCCTTCGGCGTCGATCTTCAGCGGAGCGATCAGGTCCACGACCTGGCCCAGCTTGATCTTGACGACCTCGCGCGGTGCGGCGCTCGGTGCCTGGACGCTGGCCACTGCCGTCGGCGCGGTGCGCACCGGTGCTGCTGCCGGCGAGGCCACGGGCTCGGGCTGCTGCTCTGATGCAGCGGCTGCGGCCTTCTGCGCACGCGCCTCCTCCTCCTTGCGGATCTTCTCGCGCTCGGCGTCCAGGCGTTCCTGCTCGGCCTGCTGGTGCTGGGAGATACGCGCCGCCATCAGGTTGCGCAGATCCTCCGCCGACTTCGTGGAGCACAGCTGCACGCGGTCCGGGAACAGGGCGGCATGCGTGCCCACCTCCATCTCCATGACGCGGATGTTGGCGCGGATCCGCTCAGCCGACTGACTGGCATCGACCTTGGCGTTGGCAGCCACCGTGTCCACTGCTTCCTGCATGCTGGCGAACGAGCGCTTGCCCTTCATCGCGTCGCCGATATCGACGATCAGCGTGGCCGGCATCGGGATGGCGTGCTCGCCCAGCGTCTCGTTGATGGCCAGCACGTGCTGCTGCACCGCGCGGCGGGCAGCGTTGCCGATCTCGGTGCGGCGCTCGTCCTTGCGGGTTTTGACGCGCTTCTCCAGCGCCAGGCGCTTGGAGCGTGCTTCCTCGGCGATCGCGTCGATGGTCTTGAACAGCAGGTCGATGCTCTGGGTCTGGCTGAGCGCGTGCTGCTTGGCGGCCTTCAGCTGATCCTCGATGTCGCCGCACCACTTCACCGTCTTCTCGGCATCCGCGAAGTCTTGGTCGCTGACCAGCTCGGTGCTGATGCCCTGGAACACGGCGATGGCCTGCTCCTTCCATTCGGCGAGGTTCGACGCGGTGACCATGCCGGTCACTTCGATGCGCAGGGCCGGCATCTGGTCCGGGGCGCGGCCGGCGGCCACCGGCTCGGCTACCGGCGCCGGGTCATAGGCCATCACGTCGGCATCGAACTGGGCCCAGCCGGCCACGATCTTGGCGCGCAGTTCCGAGTTCGGCGTGTACCAGCAGTGGCGCTCCTCGACCAGCTCGTCTCCGTTCCACTTCGACGCCATGAACAGCACGCACTCGGCGCCGCTGACCATTGCCTGATGTTCCATCTGCACCTGGTAGTGCAGCGGCAGGCAGGCGTCGCCGCCGTCCAGCGGCATGGCCAGGCGCAGGTCGTCATTGAGCGACTTGTGCTCGAAGGCCTTGTCCTCGAGCAGCGTCAGGCCGTCGAAGCTGGCCGAGAACTTGCCATCCACGCCAACACAGGGATACAGCTCCTCGCCGATGATGCGCTCGGCCAGCGGCCGGGCCAGGTCTTCGAAGCGGTGGCCGTCGGCGAAGCGCTGCAGCGTGGCAGCGTCGTGCTCGATGGTCGCGCCGGTGGCGAACTCCCGCAGCAGCTGGCTGCGGGTCTTGTACGGGCTGCAGCCCATCATGGCCGGCGCGTCGCTGGCGTTGAAGTGGGTAGCGCGGTGGGCATGCCATTCCGGCGTGCCCTGGATCAGGTCGACGGTGATCATTCGACCACCTCCTCAGCCACGGCCGGGCCGGCCTGCTGCTCGCTTTCGGGCTTCGCGGCCAGCGCCAGGATCTGCTTCTTCTGCGCGTCGCTGAGCGCGCCCTTGGTCTGCGCCATCGTGATGATCGCGTCGGGCGTCTTCTTGCCGGCCTTGATGGCGGCCTCCCACTGCGGCAGGGCCAAGGCGAAGGCTTCATCGGTGTAGGCCGGCGGCGTCTTGCGCTGGGCCGTGGGCGCGCCCTCGGTGGCAAACGCGTCTTCCGGGGTGGTGTCGCCTTCCTTGATGGCGGTGACGATGCCGCGCAGCAGGACGAGGTGCTCCAAGCCGATGTCCTCGACGCCGGCGACGCCCAACTTCGCGCAGACCTGTTCGGCAGTGACGCCGAAGCGCTGGAAGTGGGCGAGGGCATCGGCGCGGCGGTTGGCCAGCGTCTTGATGTCGCCCATGATCACCTTCCGTGCCTCGACGTACATGTCCTCCCAGAAGGCCTTGGGCACGCCCTTCAGCACGGCGTTGCGCAGCGCGATGGAGCAGGCCGCATTGGCGGTCACGCCGATCATGTCGGGCTTGAAGCGGCGGCCCTGCCGGTCCACGATCCGGCGCTGCACCTCGTAGGTGATGGCGACATTCCGCTCCAGGTCGTGGAACACGCCCTGGGCGATGATGAACTCGCCCTTGTCATCGATGACGCGGGCGCCGGCGCGGTTGTTGCCCCACGCAGAGGCGATCACCTCGGCGAAGCGGGCGGAAGGGCCTTCGATAGTTTTGCCGTCGCGCGGCAGGGCATAGACACACTGCTCAGCGATGCTCTGGCTCAGCGTGACCATCTGGATGGCTTCGTCGCGGAACTTCTTCAGCGAGCGGGGGAAGCGGCGGGCGGTGCTGATCTGCTGCTCGATTTCCGAGCGGTTGATCATCGCGGCCATGCCCTCCTCGGGGACGAGCTGGCCTTCCTGTACCTGGGCATTCATGGATTCAGATCTCCGGCCGGCAGGGCCGGCGTGCACGGAATAGGGGGTGGAGAGGGCCGGTGCTGATCTCCGGCTTGCCTGCGGTGTTTTCTTGGTCCTGACCGGAGGGACGTCACCCTTTCGGCAGTGGCCCGGCTCGATCTGGTGCCGGGGGCAAATCAGGCGGACCGTAGCTGCGCATCAGCCTGCGCATTCCTCTCCATAGACGATCAGGCTGCCTGCTGCTGCTCGGCGACCTTGTGGTACGGGTACTTCTCCGGGAACGGCTTGATGTACGCGCCGAAGTGCTTGCCCAGCGAGTCGGCGTCCTTGAACGCCAGGAACTCCTCGGCGCTGAAGTTGGCGTAGTGGTAAAGCGAGCCGGGGCCGCGCTTGTCGCCATAGCCCCTGGTGAAGCGGATGGCGAGGGTGTTGGTGTCGGCGTCGTGGCCGATGCTGTGGATCTGGCTCGACTGCACGTCGAACAGCGCGATGTGATTCCGTTCCGGCATGGTGCGGGTCATGGGTGTTCTCCTGGGCGGGTAGAGAGGTGCCCGTGCTTTCCGGGCTGTCAGCCCTGCGCCACAGGGGGAAGGCGCAGGGCAGGGGGATCAGGCGGCGAGGTCGTCCTGCTGCGTGGCTTCGTTGGCCTGGCCCTGCTGCAGGGTCAGCACCACGGACTGGCGGATCAGCGCCTCGGTCAGCTCGGCGACTTCGTCGGGCGTGACGTTGGCTGAGGCCTTGAACGTCAGGTCGACCGTTCCGCCCTCTTTCGCGGCGACGCCGAATTTCTTGACCTTTACGTCGGTGAGGAAGATCGGCTGGGTGCTGTCCAGTTCACCGTCCAACTGCAGCTCATAGCCTTTGAATTCGTGGCTGAGCTTGATCGGCTCCAGGCCGGGATGCTTGATCTCGGTCAGCGTCTCGCCGATGGTCGGTAGTGACTGCTGCTCGCCTTTCCCAGCCTTGCGGAACAGCGACTTGCGCAGATCCTTGTCGAAGTGGTCCAGCACGTTGTTTCCGGTGCTGACAGCGAAGTGGATGTCGATCGCCAGATTCCGCTCCTCGCCGTGCTTCTCGATGCGCACGTTGAGGTTTGTGATCGTCGCGACCTTCTTTTCGATCTTGAACATTGGGACCTCGTCGGTTGAGCCGGCCGGGCCGGCAGTGGGTTACTGCAGGTCTTCCGCCGGTACCGGCATGGCGGAGGTCAGGGACTGGATGCTGCTGCGGCGTTCGGCCAGCGCCGTCTCGGCGCGGAACCATTCCAGAGCGGTCTGATAGGCAGCGCCGGCCAGCACCGCGCGGACCATCAGCAGCGACAGGTAGTTGCCATGCATCACGGCCAGCAGCGCGCCGGCGGCAGCGAAGCCACAGATCAGCCCCCACATCAGGACCGGCGCGAGGATGTATGCGAGGCGGCGGCTCACGACATCACCGCCTTCAACATGGCCTGGAGGATCAGCACGGCTGCCGCGCCGACGATGAAGCCGATCAGCGCGCCATAGGCCATGAATTCCAGCGACATGCGCACCGTCTCCTTCCGGATAGCCTGTTCGAAGCTCATGCGGCCTCCGGATCGGGCTGGTTGCTGAACTCGTCGCGGAACTGGCGGCGCAGGCGCAGCGCGTTGTCGACCACAGACAGGCCGCGATAGCCCCGGCGCTGCTCGGCATTGAGGCGCTGGAACAGCGGCGCCGGGCTCAGGCCAGTGCAGGCGATCGCGTCGCGCACGGCCTGGAACTCGCGGATCTGGCGAACGTTGGTGTTCATGCGGTTGCTCCTTCGGGTGCGTGCTGGTTGCTGGCGATGAGGCGGGCAACTTCGGCCCTTGCGGCGCGCAACCGGTCGCGGCGGTACTCCGCCCAATCGCAGACCCGGTCGGCGTGGATGTCGCGCTCGCCCTTACGCGCGGCGGTGCGGTCAGCACGGCTGCGGTGGCGCGAGAGGCTTTGGCTGATGACCTCGATTTCGTCGTCGAGGATCTGGAGGACGGTGGCGCTCATGCCGCCACCTGCGCTAGCAGATGGTCGATTGCGCCATTGGCGGAAAGGCCCTTGTCGTCGGCCGTGTCCTCGACTTCCTCGTTGACGTAGGCGTCGCGGGCATCACGGATCAGGGCCGCGAAGGCAGCGTCCTGGCAGGAATCGAGAAGGCGGGCAGCCTTGGCCCAGAAGGCCGGCGACTGGAGGCCGAAGGTCTGCTCCAGCATGGTCGGAGCGGCGCGAAGGGCCTCCAGCGCCGTGCTGTCGACGGCGGCCTCAGCGGCGATTCGCGGGTCTTCGCGGTTTTCCCAGGTTGCCTGGGCACGGTGGGAAGCTAAATTGAGGGCGGTGTGGTCCATCTCGGGCTCCGGCGGTCCAGCACGGGTTGCTGGGCGACGGGGCTAGAATCACATAGCGTGATGCCGTGTGTCAACACGGTATGTGATGTTTCTTTGCAGGCGGTCTGGGTGCGGCTGGGGCGCAGGTTCTACAGCGCGGAAGAGGGGCCCCGGGAAGGCGGGGCCAGAGGTTAGAACTTCGCGGGATTCGAAGGAGAAGGCCTACCTGGAATGGCGGCGACTATCACGCCTTCATCCAAGCTAACTGCGCCAATGAAGGAGATATCCATGAGCGGTAGATTCCAGCTTGCCTCAATGGAATCCAGCTTCGCACCGAACGCGTTCTGCATCGGCCTTACTCGCAAGGAGGTTGGCTTACCGTACTTCTCAGTAAGGGCATCGAGCACGTTTCGCTGTGCGTCGACCGGCGCCGTCGAAATCAGGACCCGCTCGACACGGCCGTCAACTACGCTGACTTTAGCCTGGGATTTCACTCCGAAGGGCGGTGCGATCTGGACCTCGATCTCTGATGCGCCTGCTTTGATACTTGGATCAGCCTCGGGTGGGTTCGGCGCGTTCAGAGATAGGTGTGAATTCGCCGTGCATGGGCGCGGACCATAGGGTATCGAGTACACATTGAATTCCCCTTCGCGGTGCTTGCTGCACTCTGCGATGGCCTGGACATCTGCACCGAGCTTGATCCCGACGATGTCGTGAGCTGAACTCTCGTTGATTGCTTCCGGCGCGGGTGGTTCATGCGAGTTGGTGCAGCCAGCGAGTAGCGCAGTGCATAGCAAAAGCTTGAGTTTCATCCGTGTGTCCTCCTAGCCGAACTGCGAACGCAGCAGGCCCGCGTCTTCGAAGCTGATGCCCTCGCGCATGCAGTCCTGCGCTCTTTCCAGGTCACGGTGTAGCTGCATCAGTGCGTCGTCCTCCAAAGCATCAATGGAAGAAAGGCCAAAGGTAGCTTGGTCGATGATGACCTGCATCGGGAAACCCCAGCGTCGCCGCAGGTGACGGATCATCTTGCAATGTGACTCCCTGGTTATCGCGTCCATCCCCGGCATGGGATGGCGCTTCACGATTTGCAGGCGAGGCCTAGCCACGTGTTGGGATTCAATTTCTGCAGTCCTAGCGGCCAGACGTCGCGCCAGCTCTCCGAATCGATCGTTGCTCAATCCCATCACCCCTCATCCTCTCGGCAAGCACCTTTGTCAGGTCCAGAACGTTGTCCGCCGGGTTGTTCCCTCCGAACTCCTGAACCACCTCATGCGCGATCTCCAGTAGCAGCGGGTCCTCGACCATGGAGATGGGCTTGCCCATCAGCTCCAGGTAGGTCCGTAGCACGGTGACCGCGGCTGAGATCCTTTCAAAGTCCAGTCGCTGAACCTGAGACGTGGCAGCGGACTCTCCGAACAGTTCTGCGACGGGAACGCCGAGGGCAGAAGCGATCAATGGCACTTCAGAAACTTTCGGTTCGCGGGCGCTGGCCGCTGACGACTCGTAGTTCGCAATGCGGCTCTGGCCAGACCAGCCACAGGCAAGGGCCAGCTGTTCTTGGGTCATTCCGCGCGCCAGGCGCAGACGTTTGAGGTTGTCGGAGAAGGCCATGCGGCCATTCTTCACGGGGCGTGATACCAGTCTAACACGATGCGTGTTGATTGAAGGATCACGATATGTGATAGTGCCGGACATGAACACACTAACCCAGGCAGTCGAAGCAGCTGGAGGCGTCGGAAAGCTCGCAGCCTCCATTGGCGTCGCCCAGAACGTGGTCAGCAACTGGCGCAAGCGCGGGAAGGTCCCTGCAGAGCACGTCCTCGCCATCGAGGCAGCGACGGGGGTATCCCGCCATCTGCTGCGCCCGGACGTCTTCGGCCCACCGGCGGCCAACGACGACCGGCGAGAGGCGGCAGCGTGATCTCGGTCCCGGCCGATCTCCAACCATCCCGCGCGTGTGGTGACCGCGGGCCCGGAGCTGGAGAGCGGCCCCTTTCTTCCCTGAGTTGATTTCGTCCATGGCGCAGATGGTGCGCCGCCGTCGCCGCCCCGTCTCCAATCGAGTAACCCGCCCATGAATGTCACTGATGCCGCCTACGACACCGTCCACCAGTACCCGGGCGGCAGTGAGGCCCTGGCGCCCAGGATGGGCATGTCTGCCGCGACCCTGCGCGGCAAGGTCAACCCGAACACTGACCGCAACCTACTGAGCCTGCAGGAGGCGGATGCGCTAATGGCGCGCACCGATGATTACCGGATCCTGCATGCGCTGTGCGCAGAGCACGGTTTCATCGCTCAGCGTGTCGATGCACCTGAGTCCGGCACCCTGATCACCGCACTGCTGTCGGCTGCCGCCGCGAAGGGCGACCTGGCCGAGCTGGTCTCGGAAGCGATGGCCGACAACCGCATCACCCCGAATGAGGCTGATGCCATCTCGCGCGCCTGCCAGCAGGTCATGGCCGCGCTTGTGCAGGTCAGCCAGCACGCTGAGGCAGCGGCGGAGCGGGGTGGGGTATGAACGCCACCGAGAAAGCCATGATCATCGTGCGACAGCTGTGGTACGTCGCCGGCGCGCTCCTGACCGTCAAGGGGGGCGCATGAGCGTCCAGTTCTCCTGGCAGTCCGCTGTGACGAAGTCCGAGCTGGAGGGCACGACCAAACTGGTGCTGCTGGTCATCGGCACGTACATGAACCAGCACGGTGACGGCGCGTTCCCTTCCTATCGCACCATCGCCGCCGGCGCCTCCCTCAACCGGGCGACGGTCATCCGCCACGTAGAGACGGCCGTGTCTCAGGGCTGGCTGAAGAAGAAGAGCCGGATCCGCTTCGCGGGTGCCTCCGGTCGGCTCGAGGCTGACTCGAACACGTATCAGATTGCCTTCCCGGTGGTCGCACAGGACGACCAGGGTGGTCGCACAGAACAACTACCCCTAGTCGCACAGAACGACCACCCTAGTCGCACAGGACGACCAGGGGTGGTCGCACAGGGCGACCCTAACACCCCATCTTTACCACCCCAAGGAACACAAGAACCCCCCATACCCCCCAAGGGGGGCGACGACGTGGGTTCGAAACCCAAGTCCGGGGACAAGGCCAAGCCCAAGTCGACGCGACCGAAGCGTGAGCTGATGACCTTCCCGCAGTTCGTGGAGGCTTGCCGGGCTGCAGGCGAGCGGATGATCCGCGTCGGCGACCCGCTCTTCGACTTCGCCGAGGACGCCGGCATCCCACGCGACTTCGTTGCGCTGGCCTGGCGTGAGTTCGCGATCAAGCACCGGGATAGCGGCAAGCAGCAGAAAGACTGGCGTGCCCACTTCCGCGATGCCGTGCGCCGGAACTGGTTCAAGCTTTGGTGGTGCCCGCCTGCGGGTGGCTGCGAGCTGACCACGGCTGGTGTGCAGGTCAAGCGGGAGCGAGACGCAGAGCGCGAACGTGAACGGCAGGATCAGCTGGCCCTGCAGGAGCGGGCGGCATGAGCCGGATACAGCACCTGGTGAACGTCTCCGGCGGAAAAGACAGCACTGCGGTGTACCTGCGCGCCATCGAGCTGGGCCGACCGTTCCGTGCCGTGTTCGCCGACACCGGCAACGAGGACCAGCGGGTGTACGACTACGTCGCCGACCTGCCGCGCCTGACCGGCGGCCCAGTCGTGGAGACGGTGCGCGCGGACTTCAGCCGGCAGCTGGCGCAACACCGCGAATACATCCTGCAGAAGTGGCCGGATCAGGGTATCCCCGACGAAGTCGTGCGCGAGGCCGCCGCGCTGCATGAGCCTACCGGCAACCCCTTCCTGGACCTTTGCATCAGCAAGGGTCGCTTCCCCTCGCGCATGGCTCAGTTCTGCACCGAGGAACTGAAGACCATCCCGATCACCACCCAGGTGGTCGGGCCGATGCTGAAGGCTGGGCCTGTGCTGCAGTGGCTGGGCATCCGCGCCGAGGAATCGGCCAACCGTGCAAGGCAGCCGCGGTTCAACCGCCATGAGGCGGGCTCGATGGTATGGAGGCCGATCTTCGATTGGACGGTCCAGCAGGTTTGGGAACAGCACCGCCGTCATGGCATCAAGCCCAACCCGCTCTATGCGCTCGGCATGGGCCGAGTCGGCTGCATGCCGTGCATCAACTGCCGAAAGTCGGAGTTGCGCAACATCGCTGACCTGTTCCCCGATCACATCGACCGGATTCGGAGCTGGGAGGCGGTGGTGGCTGCTGCCAACAAGCGCGGCAGTGCAACGTTCTTCCCGGCGGTGACCGACCCGACCGACGTCGACCGCCCCGGTACCTATTCGCGGATCGACACCCTTGTGGAATGGAGCCGAACCAGCCGCGGTGGCAGGCAGTTCGATCTGTTCTTCCAGCATCAGGCTGGCGGCGGCTGCGCCTCCGATCTCGGCCTGTGCGAGAGGGCCGCAGCATGAGCGCGGTGCCCGACTACCTGGACAACGTCGCCCATCTGCGCGTGCCGCCGCATTCCGTGCCGGCCGAGCAATCGGTCCTCGGCGCGCTGCTGCTGGTGGGCGAATCGCTGGCTCAGGTCCGCGACCAGCTGGCCCCGGAGGACTTCTATCGTCGGGACCACCATCTGATCTACCAGGGCATCTGCGGCGTGGCCGACCTGAAGCGCGAGGTCGACGTGGTGACCGTGGGCGACTGGATCACGGCCAACGTCGAGATCGGTGCCCAGGAGCTGGTGGCCACCATCTACGACCTGGCCGGCAGTACGCCATCGGCGGCCAACGTTCGTGCCTATGCGGAGATCGTGCGCAACAAGGCGCTGCTGCGGCAGCTGATCGAGACCACCACCGACATCGCAGACAGCGCCTACGGCGCCAGCGACGACGAAGCGGAGGAGGTCGTGTCAGCCTCGGCGACGAAACTGGCCAGCCTGACCGTGAAGTCGAGCGGAAGCGGCGGCCTGGTGATGGTGCGCAGCGGCGTCCAGAAGGCCTGGGACGAAATGGAGGCCCGGTACCACGGGGAGGGCACGCCGGGACTGGTGCCGAAGTGGAGCAGCGTGCGTCGGAAGATCCCGTATCTGGAGCCGACTGACCTGATGGTGCTGGCCGCTCGTCCGTCCATGGGCAAGACCGCCCACGCCCTGAACTGGGCTGAGTATGCAGCCGCCGGTGGCACGAACGTCGCGGCTTTCAGCCTCGAGATGTCCGCTTCCCAGTGGAGCATGCGTCTGATGGCCGCGCATGCCGGCGTCGACCTGAGTCGCATGCGCGCGAAGGGCGTGCTGACCGACGACGAATGGGCCCGGCTGTCGCAGGCTCGGAACTATCTGCACACACTGCCGCTGGCGATCGACGACTGCGGCGCTCTGTCCGTTGACGCGCTTGCCGCTCGGGCGTCCCGCATGCACGCCAAGGTGGACGGTGGGCTGGGCCTGATCGTGGTGGATTACCTGCAGCTGCTGACCGGCCCAGCAAAGGCAGAGAACCGAACGGCTGAGGTTTCCTACATCTCTCGGAAGCTGAAGGGGCTTGCCAAGGATCTGAAGTGCCCAGTGATCGCACTGTCCCAGCTGAACCGAGGCCTGGAGGCTCGCACGGACAAGCGCCCTGGCATGGCCGACCTGCGCGAGTCCGGTGCCATCGAGCAGGACGCCGACGTGATCGCCTTCCTGTACCGCGACGACTACTACAGCAAGGACGCCTGCGGCGCGCCGGGGATTTCCGAACTGATCGTCGCGAAGAACCGCCAGGGCGAAACCGGCACCTGCTACCTGCAGCACCGGCTGCAGTGCAGCGCCTTCGATGACTACACCGGCCCGCGGCCGAACTACAGCCTGAAGGGAACCTCGATCGTCGGCGGTGGCGATGATGACTTCGATGTGCCGGCTTCGGGCCGCCGCCGTCGCAGCCGCCGCGACCTTGCCGCAGGAGACGACGCATGACCGCATCGACAGCAGCAGCGCGGAAGATCCGCGCGAAGCGGGCCAGCCGGCCCATCTACGCCCTCTGCCTGCGCCTGGTCGATCCGGCCACGGGGGAGGAGATTGGCGCGTTCGCCCCGAGCAACGATATCGACCGCAGGCTGGCCAAGGACCGCGGTTACCGCGTGGGCCATGAGTACCGGCTGGAGATCAAGGCCTCGCGCAATGCCGCATTCCATCGCCTTGCCCACGTCATCGGGCACCTGCTGGTGGACAACGTCGAAGCGTTCCGTGACCTGGACGCGCACGCCGCGCTGAAGCAGGTGCAGCTGGAGTCGGGCATCTGCTGCGACATGGTGGAGATGGACGCCAGCCCGGTGGTGAAGGCGCTGCTGGATGCCGCAGAGACGGTGCTGGGCGCGGGCGCGCGGAAGGTGCTGTCGGCGGTGCTGCCGGAGATTCGCACCATTCCGGTGAAGGTAGCTCAGTCCTTGGCCTTCGATTCGATGGAGGAGGAGGACTTCGCTGCCTTCTTCAAGGGCATCACCGCCTGGATCGGTGACCACTACGCGCACGTGATGCTGGACGACGTGCGCGCGGACTACTGGCGGATGGTCAACGGCCGGCAGCGGCAGGAGAGAGCGGCATGAAGCACGGGCGCTCCACAGGCAACAAAACCAAGGCCCAGCTCGCCCGGCTCGACGCCATAAAGGACATCGGGTGCATCGTGGCCTACAGCCTTGGGATCCGGTTCGGCGAGAAGCCTGTGCCGGCCGAGGAGCACCACCTGACCGTCGGCGGGAAGCACGGCCAGAAGCGGCGAGGGCATGACTACACCATCGGCCTGAATCCGTGGTCCCACCGCGGTGAACCGTTCGGCGGCATGTCCGCTGCCCGCTGCGAGGAACTGTTCGGACCGTCCTATGCGCGCCAACCCCGCAAGTTCCGCCAGGAGGTCGGCACCGACGACTACCTGCTGGACCTGCAGAACACCCTGATCAAAAAGCACCTGGAGAAGACCTCATGGCGACCAGCCGCCTGACCTTTGGCATTGACCCTGGCCTTTCCGGCGCGGTAGCCACCCTGATCGATGGCACGCCCGGCCCAATTCTGGACATGCCCACCCGCGAGGTGGACGGCTGGAAGGAGGTCGACGCCCGCGCGGTGGCGACCTTCATCCGCGCCCAGCGGGAGGCCCATCCCGGCGCCGAGCTGAAGGCGGCGCTGGAGAAAGTTGGTGCGCGGCCGGGCGACGGCGGCACCAGCGCATTCCGCTTCGGCGACAGCTACGGCCAGGCCCGCGCGGTGCTGCAGGTGATGGGTGTGCCGTACCTGCGCGCCATTCCGGCGGTGTGGAAGCGCCGCTTCGGCTTGATCGGCCAGGACAAGGACGCCGCCCGGCTGCTGGCGATCCAGCGGTTCCCGGCCGCCGCGTGCCAGCTGCAGCGAAAGAAGGACAACGGCCGCGCCGACGCGCTGCTGATCGCCCTGTGGGCCGAGCACCAGCTGGCCATGGGCCAGGCGGCCGCATGACCGGCGCCGAGCTGCGCATGCAGAAGCGCTACCGGTCCTACCTGCAGAAGCACGGCCGCTGCTCGGTCTGCCAGTTCCGCGCCGGCGACCCCGCTGGCTTCCACTGCAAGGGCTGGCCGGAGCGGGCCGGGACCTGCGACACCGACCAAAAGCTGCCGGTGTTCCGATTCGATGACGCCGTACTGGAGGGCATGCGCGATGCGCAACACTGATCCGCTGACCGAAGAACTGCGACGCTGGGGCCACGCCCAGGTGAATCGGTTTGCGCTGAGCCGCGCCGACAGGAGCGTCCATGTCCTGGACAAGGTTCGCGACCACGCGCCGCTGACCCGCGAGCGTGCCCTTCATGACCTGGTTGGGCGGGATGGCACTGATCGACGGCGCCTGATGGCGGCCGGCACCGGCGTGAAGGGCCTGCGCGTCGTGCCACTGTGGGCGGCGGATCCGATTCGCGCCTCCAATGACGCGGATCATCCTCACGACAACCCGGAGATAGCGGTTGATGTCGGTGTCCCCGACGAGCTGCGCTGGATCGATCGAGCGCTGGCATCGATGGAGCGGCAGTACCCGATGCGCGCCCTGATCGTCCGGACCGAGTTCACCGTGTCGGCCAGCCAGGCGGTCAAGGCGCGCATGGTGGCCGAAAAGTACGGAGGCACCCTGTCGGTCTGGCAGTACCGACGTGAGCTACAGCGCGGGGTAGACTTCGTGGGCGGTAGGTTGGCCGCTTAACAAGGACGGTGCCATGGCGAACTTTGAATGGCTGAATGAGATCCCCGATCACGAATGGGAGCGTGCTGACGGCGGTGGCCTGCGTAGGACTTTCGGGCTGAACAACTTCGTACGTCGAAGTGAGGCAGATCCCGAGACCTGGAGGCGAGAATTTGACGGCTGGAAGTTCGATCAGCGCCGCGTCTACGAAACCTTCAACGTGCCACCCTTCGAGGGGATGACGCTGATCATGGTCACCGTAGGATTTCGCGACGCTTGACAAGTTGCACAGTCAGATGCCCTAATTCTGCCACTGTCAAGAATTGTCCCTGAAGCCCCGGCCCTGCGCTGGGGCTTCTGCGTTTCCGGGACCCGAACACCGATCAACCACCGCGCCGAACCCCCCTCCGCTCGCCGTGAGGCGATTGGGGCTGGCTTCTACGCAACCGGGCGGTTTGCATCCCTGGCGCCACGGCGCGGGGAGACGCCTAGGCAGCGGTGGTGATCGGCCCTCTACGCCCGCAGCCCCCCGGACCAACCACATCCTCGCGCACCAGCCGGTTGCGGGGCGGGCACCTATGCAGGAGAGACCATGGTGAGCACCGAAACCGTAGCCGCCGCCATGGGCGCCGGCCAGTACGCAAAACCGCTGGAGGATGTCTGCATCCAATTCGGCATCGTGACCGCGCTGCAGAAGGCGCACTTCCTGGCCCAGGTGGCGCACGAATCGGACGGCTTTCGCACCGCAACCGAGTACGCCTCGGGCAAGGCCTACGAGGGCCGGGCCGATCTTGGGAACGTGAAGCCCGGCGATGGCGTGCGCTACAAGGGGCGCGGCCTGATCCAGCTCACTGGGCGCGAGAACTACGCGACCTTCAGCCACGCCATGGGGCAGGGAGATGTGTTCGTTCACTCCCCGGAGCTGGTGGCACTACTGCCTTGGGCGGCGGTGGCGGCTGGCTGGTTCTGGCAGCGCAAGGGCCTGAACGCACTGGCCGACCGCGACGACGTCGTGGCGGTCACCAAGCGCATCAACGGCGGCACCAACGGACTGGAAGATCGCAAGCTCCGGCTGGCGCGGGCCAAGAAGCTGTTCGGCCTCGCATGACGGCCGCCAAGAAGAAGGCCGCGAAGCTGTCACCAGTGAACCAGCTGCAGGGCGTGCTGGTGGTGCTGGAGAACCATAAGGCCAAGAATCCGACCGCCGAACTGCTGCTGGCCATCCGCGAGATGGTCAGCGATGCGCTGGCGGTACTGCAGGAGCCGGACCCGACCAAGCAGCGCATTGCGTTTGTTCTGCTGGCGGTCCAGCAGTCGACCCAGGTGGCGGTGAAGGTGGTGCGCGGCAAGCGCCTCACCCGCGTGACCATCATCGACCAGCCGCTCTATCACTGGGCGCTGGAGGAAATTCACTCACTGGCAGGTGCCGCATGACCTTCGCGACCCGCAACATCGGCGCTGCGCGCGTCGGCATCGCCGTGCTTGTTCTGACCATGCTCGGCCTGGCCATGGCCGCTCTGGTAGCGGTGGCGATCCCCGCCGAGAACAAGGACTCGTTCGGCATGCTGGTGGGCGGCCTGAACAACGCTACCGGCATGGTGATCGGCTACTTCTTTGGCATGACCCGCAGGTCGGGAGGCTGATATGCGAGAGCTGATCTACGTCACGAAGGACGATGCGCTGGCAAATGGCATGACCCATGAGGGAACCCTGTTCGGCGTTCCTGCCTGGCTCCGCGTGGACAGTGAGGAACAGGTCACCGGGACGCCGAAGATCCCAGCGCTGCACCTTTGGTGCTGGGTGATCGACCAGCTGCTGGAGCTGACCTGCTGCCTGCTGCCGCAGGACTGCGCACTGGTCTCACCCATCACCGTCGGCAGGGAGATCGAGCCATGAACCGGATCACCATCTACTTGCTGGTGTTCGTCGCCTGGTCCGCTGGCATGTTCGGTGCCGGTTGGGCCTGGCGTGGTGACCGTGCAAAGACCGGGCAGGCGCGACAGCAGGCAAATGCCAGCGCCGTGCAGGTGCAGCAGCTCAACCAGGCCCGCGCCGTCGAGCACCAGCAGGCCGACACCATGGCCACCATCGGAGCCAAGCATGAAGAAGATCGCACTGCGGCCACGGCCGTCCCTGCTGCTGTTGCTGCTGGCGTGCGTGATGGCAGCCTCCAGCTGCGCGACGACCTCGCCACCTGCAATACCGCTCGCCTGTCCGAAGCTGTCGCCGGCGCCATCGAACGTGATGCGCACGCCGAACTACGAGCAGAGGTCGCGGGAGCTCTTATTCAAATCGGGCGAGACGCGGACGACCACGTCCACGCCTGCCAAGCCGTGATCGACGCTGACCGCAACGTTGGTGCGACCGGAACCCCGGCCGGAGGTGCCTCGGCTTTGGATGCTACGAATGATGGCTCGTACTAGAGCCGCAACGGCCGAGCCGATGAGGGTTGTGACGAGTTCAGGGGTGATAGCAATTTGCATGTTGGGGTGCTTCCTCTTCTGAGTTCTATAGGTACCGAATCAGATTCGGCCCGCGTTCTGGCTACATGTGTACCGAAACTCTCGAACGCTGGTTGGTAGGGTGTCCAACGCCCGCCGACATCTCCACTTCCGCGATTTCCGCCGCCGGTTACATCGTCGGCGAGGCCCCACCGCCGTTCCACTTGCGGAATTTCCACTCCGACTATGGCCAAGACCAAACCAGCCCGGATGCCGCCGCTGACCCCCAAGCAGCAGCGGTTCGTCCAGGAATACTTGCAGGATCACAACGGGACCCAGGCGGCAATCCGCGCCGGGTACAGCGACAAGACCGCCAAGCAGCAGGGGTCACGGCTCCTGACCGAGCCGCGTATCCAGGCTGCGGTGCGCGCCGGCCAGCAGAAGGTGGCCAAGAAAGCCGAGGTGACCGTCGACAGCCTGATGGCCGAGCTGGAGCAGGCCCGCATGCTCGCGCTGAAGGAGAAACAGGCCAGCGCGGCGGTCACCGCCACGATGGGCAAGGGGAAGCTGGCCGGCCTGCTGGTGGAGAAGCACAAGCACAGCGGTGCGATTGGCACCTACGACCTGAGCAAGCTTTCAGACCATGAACTCGACCGCCTTGAACAGATCCTCGGTCCGCTTGCCGACGCTGGCGGAGATCCGGGCGGAGCGGGCGAGGAGGGCGGCTGAGCGAGAGCGCGCGCGCATCGCAGAGGATATCGAAGGCATACGGGCGCGGTCGCAGACGCTGGAGGGCTTCATCAAGGAGCACTGGAGGGTGCTGGAGCCGGCCAGGCCGCTGAAGTTCGGCTGGGCATTGCGGGCCATGTGCCGGCACCTGGAAGCAGTCACCGAAGGCCGCATCCAGTTCCTGCTGATGACCGTGCCCCCGGGCATGATGAAGTCGCTACTGATGGTGTTCTGGACGGCGTGGGAATGGGGTCCAGTAGGCCGCCCGGACCTGCAGACGCTGGCCACCTCCTACAGCCAGCCGAACGTGCTGCGCGACAACCTGAAGCTGCGGCGCCTCATCGAGAGCGACCAGTTCCAGGCTGCCTGGCCGATGAAGCTGCGGGGAGACCAGAACGCCAAGGGCAAGTTCGAGAACACCGGGAACGGCTTCAGCGAGGCCCGTCCCTTCAGCTCCATGACCGGTGGCCGCGGCGACCGGGTGAAAGTGGACGATCCTCATTCGACCGAGACGGCCGAGAGTGACGCCGAGCGAAATACCGCTGTTCGGATTTTCCGGGAGGGCATCACCGACCGCCTCAACGACATCACATCGTCGGCGATGGTCATCATCATGCAGCGCCTGCACCAGCAGGACGTTGCAGCGGTGGCGATGGAGCTGGACCTGGGCTTCGTGCACCTCAACCTGCCTATGGAGTTCGAGGCAGAGCGGGTAGACAAAGATGGCAAGAAGACCGGCGGCCCGTGCCGCACCTATATCGACGGTGAGCTGTTCTTCGAAGATCCACGTACCGAGGAGGGCGAGCTGCTGTTCCCCGAGCGCTTCCCCCGCGCGGAGATCGAGCGCCTGAAGCGGGCGAAAGGCAGTTACGCCTACGCCGGCCAGTACCAGCAGCGGCCCACGCCGCGCGATGGCGGCACCTTCAAGCGGGAATGGTTCGAGGTAGTAGATGCCGCGCCGGCCATTTCAGCGGTGCGCAAGGTCAGGCGGTGGGATTTCGGCGCCACCGATCCGAAAGAGAAGACCAGCAGCGACCCCGACTACACGGTTGGCCTGCTGTTGGGCGAGATCGGCGGCATCTACTACGTGCTGGACATCGTGCGCGGGCAGGAATCGCCTGCCGGCGTCGAGCGGATGCTGAAGAACACCGCGCTGCAGGACGGCAAGGCCATCAAGGTCCGGATTCCGCAGGACCCTGGCGCCGCCGGCAAGAGCAACGCCGCGCACCAGATCAAGCTGCTGGCCGGCTGGGACGTGAAGGCGGCGCTGGAATCCGGATCCAAGGAGGTCCGGGCAACGCCGGTCGAGGCTCAGGCCGAAGCCGGAAACATCAAGTTGGTGAATGGCCCATGGGTGGCGGCGTTTTTGGATGAGATCGCCGAATTCCCCAACGCAAAGCACGACGACCAGGTGGACGCCCTTTCGGGCGCTTTCGCTGAGCTGGTCAACGGCAGCACCTACAACCTCGGGGACGCGCTCTGATGGGCAAGCTCGCACAATTCAAGGACGGGCTGGTCAACCTGGTGGCCAACCTGGGCACACCGCGCGACAAGGCGGCCTCGACGTTCTACGGTATTCCGAGCCTGTCGGAGCAGGAGGCAGACAACGCCTACCGCGGCACCTGGCTGGCTCGGAAGGTGATCGACATCCCGGCGATGGACAGCTGCAGGAAGTGGCGCGGTTGGAGCGCCGATCAGGCGAACATCACCGCGATCGAGGGTGAGGAAAAGCGGCTGGGCCTGCAGCAGAAGCTGCTGGAAGCACTGATCCGTGCGCGCCTCACCGGCGGAGCCGCGCTCTACATCGGTACCGGTCACTCCGATCCGATGCTGCCGCTGAAGCCTGAGTCCTTGGGCAAGGCCGGCATCCGTCATCTGAACGTGCTGTCGAAGCGCGTGCTCCAGGCGGGTGAGTTGGACCGCGATCCCGAGTCGCCGGGCTATGGTCGACCTGCGTTCTACACCCTGAGCAGCGGCACCGCCGGGCAGTTGCAGATCCATCCCTCGCGGCTGGTGATTCTGCAGGGCGCGGTGAGGCCCGATCCGGAACTGGACACCAGCAACGGTTGGGGCGACTCGGTCCTGTTGGCGATCAGCAAGGCAATCAAAGACGCCGACGCCAGCGCTGCGAACATCGCCTCTCTGGTGTTCGAAGCGAAGGTCGATGTGATCAAGATTCCGAACTTCATGGCGCAGCTGGCCGATCCGGGCTACGAGGAAAAGGTCCTCAACCGGCTGCAGCTGGCTGCGATGGCCAAGGGGATCAACGGCACCTTGGTGATGGACGCCGAGGAAAACTACGATCAGAAGCAGCTCCAGTTCGGCGGTCTGGTCGACCTGCTGATGGGCTTCATGCAACTGGTGTCGGGCGCGTCGGACATCCCGATGACCCGCCTGCTAGGCCAGTCGCCAGGTGGTCTGAACGCCAGCGGCGAGAGTGACCTGCGGAACTACTACGACCGCATCAGCAGCAACCAGGAGCTGGTGCTGCAGCCGGCGCTGCAGGTGCTGGATGAGTGCCTGATCCGCTCGGCGCTCGGTAGCCGGCCGGCAGAGGTGTTCTACAACTGGCGCAGCCTGTGGCAGACCACCGACACCGAACGCGCGGGCATTGGCAAGACCACTGCAGAGACCATCAAGACCATCTCCGAAACGCGGCTGCTACCGGATGAGGTGATGTCCACCGTGGCGGTGAACATGCTGACTGAAGCCGGCGTCGCGCCGGGCCTGGAAGCCGAGATGCTGAAGTACGGCGAAGCAGCCCCAGCGGAGAGCGACGAACAGGACGACGACGAGCAGCGCGCCGCTGCAACGCCGGTGAAGGACGCCCAGCCCCGTTCGCTGTATGTCAGCCGCAAGGTAGTGAATACCGACGAGATCGCGGCTTGGGCGAAGGAGCAGGGCATCGGAGAGCTGCAGGATGACCTGCATGTCACCGTCGCCTACTCGCGCCAGGCCTTCGACTGGATCAAGGCCGGCAATGCCAACGAGTGGAGCAACGGCGGCAAGGATGAGCTCGTCATCCCCGAGGGCGGCCCGCGAGCGGTTGAACCGCTGGGTGGTATGTCGGCGGTGATCCTGTTCGCGTCGGGGCAGCTGTGCTGGCGGCACGAAAGCATCATCCGCGCGGGCGGGTCGCACGATTACCCGGATTACACCCCGCACATCAGCCTGACGAAGGCGACCGTCGACCTGTCGAAGGTCGAGCCCTACCGCGGCCGCATCGTGCTGGGCCCGGAAATCTTCGAAGAGATCCGCGAGGACTGACCATGGTGTTCCTGACTGATCGTGTCTCGGTGTCGGCTCCCCGCCGCACTGCGGACGGCTATCTCGTGGCCGATGCCTACGTGGCTCGCACCGGCATCCAGGAATACCTGGGTGAGGAGCTGGGACGACCTGACCTGCTGAAGGTCAAGGTGTACCGGCCACCGGAGGAGGTCTTCTCCGACGCCACGCTGCGCAGCTTTGCGCATCGGCCAATGACAAACGACCACCCGCCGGAGATGGTCACCGCCGACAACTGGAAGAAGTACGCGGTAGGGCAAACCGGCGACGAGGTGTCGCACGACGAAACCCGCGTACGCGTGCCGCTGGTGCTGATGGACCAGGCGGCCATCTCCGACTGGGAGTCTGGCAAGCGAGAGCTCTCCCAGGGCTACTCGGCTGAGATCGTATGGGAGGACGGCGTAACCCCCGACGGCGAGGCCTACCAAGCCAAGCAAATCAACATCCGCAACAACCACCTGGCCATGTGTCGCCGTGGCCGGGCTGGTTCCCAGTTTCGCATCGGGGATGGGCGCACCCCCGGTGCACCGGATCCGAGCGCCCATCCCCAATCGCAGGAGAACCACATGAGCAACCAGCAGACCCGCATCGTCGTGGTCGACGGCCTGCCCGTCGAGTGCACCGACGCATCGGCCGCCGCCATCGGCAAGCTGCAGCAGCAGCTGCAGGACGCCCACACCGCCGCCGGCACCGCTGCGGCGACCCACCAGGCAACCATCGCCGCCAAGGATGCGGACATCGCCAAGGCTCAGGGCGAGCGCGACGCGCTGAAGGCCCAGGTCCTCAGCGACGCCGACCTGGACAAGCGCGTCCAGCAGCGCGGCGACCTGATCGCCAAGGCCAAGGCCGTGCACGACGCTGACTACAGCGGCAAGAGCGACGCCGACGTCCGCAAGGCGGCCGTGGTGGCCAGGCTCGGTGACGCAGCCGTGGCCGGCAAGCATGAGGCCTACGTCGAAGCGCTGTTCGATGGCCTGTTTGGCCAGGCAAAGCCGCGCGATCCGGTGGCCTTGGCCCTCGGCGACCGTTCCACCCACCGCCAGCCGGTGCAGGACAACGGCTATGCCGCGTCTGTGGCCAGCCTGGACTTCCGCACCGCTGGCCAGAAGGAGGCCTAAGCCATGGCATTGCAGACCAACTACCCGGACACCCAGCCGGCCGCCATTGCTGGCGCCCCGGCCACCATGCTGCCGGCTACCGAGATCTCCCGCACCGTCGAAGGTGCCGCCATCGCCTTCGGCAAGGCCGTGGAGCAGGGCGCCACCGACAAGTCGGTGAAGGCCTTCGCCGGCGGCAAGTACGTCGGTATCGCGATGCTGGACCGTTCGGCATCGGGCCTGACGGTCACGGCGGGCCAGGTAACCGGCCGAGCCACCGACGCGTTCGGCGTGGGCGAGTCGGCCCGTGTCCGCACCAAGGGCGACCTGTGGGTGACCGCCGCAGTGGCGGTGGCCGCAGGCGACGCCGTCTACCTGACCGACGCCGGCGCGTTCACCAACGTGGCAACCGACAACACCGCCATTCCTGGCGCCCGCTGGGACACCAGCACCACCGCCGCCGGTCAGCTGGCCGTCGTCCGTCTCGGCTAAGGAGCCCACCACATGAGCGCAATTCCCCTGATCGATGCCCAGGCAGCCCTGGGCTTCGTGATCG
The DNA here is from genome assembly GCF_056480025.1 of Stenotrophomonas sp. 109824_Sma. Lineage (NCBI taxonomy): Bacteria > Pseudomonadati > Pseudomonadota > Gammaproteobacteria > Lysobacterales > Lysobacteraceae > Stenotrophomonas > Stenotrophomonas sp. 109824_Sma. Next base: position 1,802,274 of record NZ_CM151078.1, read on the forward strand.
CCCAGGCTTCGATCATCGAGCCGGGCATCTACCGCACCGTATACCCGGACATTCAGTACCGCGGCCTGGTCCCGGTTGATACCAGCGGCAGCGAGTTCGCCACTTCGGTGACCTACATGTCGCAGGACCAGTACGGCAAGGCCGACTGGATCAATGGCAATGCCGACGATATCCCGAAGGCCGGCACCACCCGTTCGAAGTTCGAGACCCCGGTCTACACCGCCGGCATCGGCTACGGCTTCGGCTTCGAGGAACTCGGGCGGGCCCAGCTGCTGGGCATCAATCTTCCGACCGAAGATGCTGCCGCCGCGCGCCGCGCCTCCGAGGAGATGGTCGATCGCGTGGCGCTGCTGGGTGATACGGCGAAGGGCTTCAGCGGCCTGTTCAACGCCGCCAATGTCACCCCGGTTGCGGCGCCAACTGGTTCCTGGGGCACGCTGCAGGTCGCCGGTACCGCAACCTCGGACCAGATCGTCGATGACATGAACGCGTCGTTGATGAATGTCTTCAACGGCACCAACACGACTGCGTTGGCGGACCGACTGCTGCTGCCGTGGTCGAAGTTCATGCTGATCTCCACCAAGAAGATGAGTCAGTACAGCGACCTCACCGTCCTGCAGTACTTCCTGGCCAACAACGTCTACACTGCAACTACCGGGCAGCCACTGACCGTGCGTGGCCAGCGCGGCCTGGACACTGCCGGTGTGGGCGGTGTGGCACGTCTGGTCGCCTATCGCTACGACCCCAACGTGCTGAAGCTGCACATGCCGATGCCGCACCGCTTCCTGGCTCCGCACCCTGCTGGCCCGCTGCGCGTGGACGTGCCGGGCGTGATGCGACTGGGTGGCCTGGACGTTCGTCAGCCGAAGCAGGTCGTCTACCTCGACGGCATCTGATCTGTATGGCCCCGGCCGAGTGCCGGGGCCTCACTGGAGCGAAGCATGAAGATCACGAACAACCACAAGGGTCCGCTGGGCCTGCCGGATGGCACGATCCTGCCGCCAGGCGAGGCGACCACCGTCGCCAACTGGGATGCCCTGAAGGGCAATGCGGTAGTGCAGGGCTGGCTGAAGGGGAAGATCCTGAAGGCCGAGGGCGGCACCTCCGCCGCGCCGCCGCCGGCCAGCCTGACCGGCTCCAACGTCCTGCCGTCCAATGTCGACCTGGCAGAAGGCGTCACCCTGCCGCTGGGTGATGTGGTCCGTAAGGCTCACGAAGCCTCGGGCCTAAGCATCGCCGACTGGAACGCGCTGGACGACAGCGACCGCGAGGCACGACTGGCTGCGACGGTGCTCGAACTGCAGGCCACGGCTGAAGCCGACGCCGAGGCCAAGAAGGGCGAAGCCGCCGCCGCCGCGGAAGCCGAGAAGGCCAAGGTGACCAGCACCGCTGGCAGCACCGCGCAGAACCCGCCGGCGGAGGACAAGAAGGAGGCGCTTATCGCGCGCGCCAAGGCGCTGGGCATCGATGCCAAGGGCACCTGGGGTGTGGCGAAGCTGGAAGGCGCCATCGCCGACGCCGAGGCCAAGAAGGGCGAGGTCTGACCATGTACGGCACGCTGGAAGGTGCGAACAGCTACCACCAGGCGCGCGGTAATGCCGCTTGGGCTGCCGGCACGGAGCAGGCCCGCGAGGGTGCGCTGATCCGCGCCACGGATTACATCGACGGCCGGTACCGGATCCTGCTGGCATCTGGCCGCTGGGCGTCGATGTTCCCCGGCGTGCGTACGGCCGGGCGGGGCCAGCCGAACGAGTGGCCCCGCACCGGTGCGATCGACTATGACGGTGACCCCATCCAGCCGGATGAGGTGCCCGATGAGGTGGAGCGCGCAGCCTACGAGGCCGCCCTGCGCGAGCTGGTCAGTCCGGGCAGCCTGTCGCCGGACTACGTGGCCACCGAGGCGGTAACCAAGGAGAAGGTCGGCCCCATCGAGGTCACCTACGCCGATTCCACGGCCGCTGGCCAGGTGCCGAACAGGCCGGTGGTTCCGGCCATCGATGAGATCCTGGCGCCGCTGCTGCGGACGCCAGCAACGTTCCCTGCAGTGAGGGTTGTCTGAGATGAGAATCATGAAGCACGGCACCGCGCCGGGCGACAACAAGCACCGCGCCACTTGCAGGAACTGCGGAACGAAAATCGAGTTCATGCAGTCCGAGGCCGCCTACGTTGCCGACCAGCGCGACGGCGACTATCTGCGCATCAAGTGCCCGGTGTGTCCGCGTGACATCACCAAGGCCATCGAAGTTCGGCACTGGGCCTGAAGCCATGAGCGCCTTCTATGCCCGCATGCAGGCGACAGCAGAGCGGCTGATTGCCCGTTTCGGCTACGTCACGCAGCTGGAGCGCGACGGTGCCCCGACCGGCCCGCCGCACAACCCGCAGCCGGGCGAGCCGACGCGGCACGACTGCACGGTGGTGGAGCTGGAATACAGCCTGACCGACCGCGACACCACGCTGGTGCAGCAAGGCGACAAGCTGGGCCTGATCTCGACTGCAGTGGACATCCAGCCCGGCAAGGACGACCGGCTGCTGCTGGGTGGCCAGCTGTATCACCTCATCGACCTGCAGCCGCTCTCCCCGGGTGGCCAGGTCCTTCTCTATGAGTTTCACGCCCGACGCTGATGGCCAACCTCACACCACGCGAGTTGGAACTGCTGGCACGACGCCTGGAGCCGGCCATGCGCCGTGCGTTCGAGCAGGCCATCGCAGGCGTGCGCTCGCAGGTGCAGCTGGACCTGCTTGCGAGCCTCCTGCAGGCCGGGCAGGTGGACGCTGTACTGGAGGCGCTGGGTTTCGACGGCGAGCGCTTCTCGCCGCTGGCCGAGCAGGTGCGCCAGGCATTCGCAACTGGTGCTGAGGTTGGCATGAAGGAGCTGCCCACCCTGTCGCTGCGCCAGCAGGTGCGCGGGCGGTACAACCCGGCCAACGACACGCCGCTGCTGCGGTTCGGGTTCGACATGCGCAACCGCGGTGTGGAGAGCTGGCTGCAGTCGAATTCCTCGCGCCTGATCACCGGCATGGTGGAGGACCAGCGAACGCTGGTGCGCCAGCACCTGGTGCGCGGCATGGCCACCGGCACCAACCCGCGCCAGACGGCGCTGGAGCTGGTCGGCAGGGTGGGCGAGACCGGCAGGAGAACCGGCGGCATAGTGGGGCTCACCGCGCAGCAGGCGCAGTTCGTGGCCAATGTCCGGCAGCAGCTTGCCAGCGGTGATCCGGCGCAGATGGCGGAGTACTTCGGGCGCAAGCGGCGCGACAAGCGCCTGGACGGAATCGTGAGCCGGGCCATCAAGGCTGGCCAGCCGGTGGCGCCGGCAGACGTGGAGAAGATCGCTGCGTGCTACGCGGACAGGCTGCTGGCGCTGCGCGGCGAGATGATCGCGCGGACCGAATCGCTGACGGCCATGGCCGCTGGTCGCGAGGAGGCGTTCCGGCAGCAGATCGAGAGCGGCCGCCTGGCGCCGGAGAACGTCGAGGGCACCTGGTCAGCCACCGGTGACGACAGGACCCGCCACAGCCACCAGGCGATGAACGGCCAGGTTCGCCGGTTCGGTGAACCGTTCCAGACGCCCAGCGGTGCGTTGATGCGGTTCCCTGGCGACACCGCGCTCGGTGCCGGGCCAGAGGAAACCATCGGCTGCCGCTGCATGAAGCAGTACCGCGTGAACATGGCGGCGGAGGTGAAGCGTGGCCAATAAATTCGGAGCCCAGGTCCGGGCCTTCACAGAGAAGGCCAAGGCCATGCAGGGCGTGATCTTTCGCGAGTCGGCCACCAAGCTGATGGAGGAAGCCGGCACGCCCGAAGGGCAGGGCGGGAAGATGCCGGTGGATACCGGCTTCCTGCGCAACTCTGCCGCTGCATCGGTCGAGGGCATGCCATCGGACAGCGCGCAAGCCCCGGAGGTGGTGTTCGCCACCATAGAGCTGGGGCAGACCGTGTGGGCTGGCTGGACCGCGAAGTACGCCATGCGCATGGAGCACGGCTTCCAAGGCGAGGACAGCCTGGGCAGAACCTACGCGCAAGCGGGCAAAGGCTTCGCGCGCGCGGCGGCCCAGCGCTGGGATTTCATCGTGGCCGAGGTCACTGCCGACGTGAAAGGACGGATGGGATGAGCGACACCGCGATCTATGACGCATTCGCCACGCTGGTGGGGCAGTTCGCTGCTGCGCAGACGCTGGACTGCTCCTACCCGGGGCAGGGGTTCAAGCCGCCCACCGGTAACGGCGCTCGATGGCTGGAGCTGCAGTGGTTCCCCAACCGGACCGAGAACTACGGCATCGCAGATGATGGCCCGTTCCTGATGCAGGGATTCGGCCAGCTGTCGGCCTGCTACCGGCCGGGGCAGGGGATCATGGTCGGTACTGCGGTCACGGACCAGATCATCGCCGCCTTCGCCAAGGGCACTACCTTCGCCGGCATGCGGGTGGAGAGAAAGCCCTGGACCTCCAGCATCATCCAGGACCCGGAGCGGGTCATGCATCCGGTGACCATCCCGTGGCGGGGATTCGTTTCGGGGTAGACTCCGGCCATGAGCCCCAAGCCGCCCAACCTGCACCTGGTCAGCAGCAACGAGATCCCGAACGAGGGTGAGCTGCAGGCCATGCGCGATGCCATCACCCGCATGAAGCGGAACCGGCAGCTGCTGGACGAGTTCTGCGCCGAACAGGCGCGGTTCGTCCGGGCGGAATACCTGGCCTATGTGGAGGCGGGATTCACCCGGCCGCAAGCCATGCAGCTTGTGGCGGCAAAGCTGGGCCCAGCCAAGAAGTAGAGACAGAACCGACCGCAAATTATTCCCGAATCTATTCCAGGGGCCCGCCCACCAGCGGGCCTTTCGCTTTTCCAACGACCCCGCCCCGTGGCGGGTTTTTTTACGCCCATCGCGAGGAGATACGGCTATGGCCGCTGAAGCAAAAACCAACGCAGGTTCCAAGCTCTACATCTGCGTCACCCCCAAGAACGCCGACCTGACCGAAACCGAGTTTGCGGCCCTGACCTTCGTCCAGGTGAAGAAGGTGGGCAGCATCGGCGAGCGCGGCATCAATACCAACATCGTCCAGTACGACACGCTGGACACCCTGGTGGCGCTGAAAGGCAAGGGCATCACCAATGCGGGCGACCCGCAGGTGGAGGTGGCCGAGGATCTGACCGACCCGGGCCAGGTGGCGCTGCGCGCTGCGGGTGCGCCCAACGTACCGGACGCTTACGCGTTCAAGGTGGAACGTGCCGACGGCTCCATCGAGTTCCTGCGCGGCCTGGTTGCTGGCCCGAACGTGACCGGCGGCCGCAACGAGGACTTCGTCCTCAACACCTTCACCCTGGCGTTGAACCAGGCTCCGATCACCGTGCCGGCGCCCGTCACCCCGTAACTCGAACACCCCGGGGGATAGGGCGGCCGCCTGACAAGCCGGAACTGATCCGGCCGGCTTCCCCCGGGGCTCTCTACCGGATCGCCATCAAGGATCTCGAACATGACCGAACTGACCAACATCGTGGCGGCGGAGCGCCGTCTGGACATCGTGCACCCGGCCAACCAGGAGCCGGTGGGCCTGGTGCTGATCCTGCTGCCCGACAGTCACCCGCAGGTGAAGACCGCTGCACGCAAGTCGATCAACGACCGGATCAACTACCGCGGCAAGGTGGGTGCCGAGCAGATCGAGGCCAGCCGTATCGGGATGCTCTGTGCCTCGATCGGTGGCTGGGAGTGGCAGGGGGAGCTGACCTTCCACGGGGAGAAACCCGAGTTCAACCAGCAGGCCTTGCAGCAGCTGCTGAAGGAACTGCCTTGGGTGGGGGAACAGGTCGACGTCGCCCTGACCGACCGGGCGGAGTTCTTTCGCCGACCTGACGAAACGGACGGCTGAGGCCGTCTACATCGCCGTCCGCTACGACATGGCGGATGAGAACGGCGAGACCCGGCGCCAGCGCAATGCGCGCTTCGGCCTCGCCGAATCGCCTGAGCTGGAAGTCCCAGAGGCAGCCAGCCACGTATGGGGCTGGTTCTGGGAGCTATCCGGGCGCAGGCACAGCGGCCCGGAAGCGTTGACCTTTGCTGACATCGGCCAATGGGCCTCTCTCCTGCAGCTCGAACTGCTGCCGGAGGAGGTCCAGATGCTGATGGCGATGGACGACCAATACCTGCGCGCGGTGCGCGAAGACCAGAAGGCCGCGCGAGAGCGGGCCCAGCAGCAGTAGCACAGGAGCCCCGATGGACATCGCAGAGCTTGGGTACAAGGTCGACAGCAGCGGCCTGGTGGAGGGCACCAAGGCCCTGGACGAGAATGCTGCGGCGGCTGATCGCGCCGGCGGCGCTGCGGACCGGCTGGACCGCGAGTACTCGGCACTGGCCCGGACCGTGGAGCGTTCCTCCAGCGCGCTCGGTGACCGTCTTGGCGGCGCGCTGGACCGCATCGGCACTGGCACCGGCGCCGTCATCACCGAGCTGCAGACGCTCAACCGGACCAACACCGAGATCCTGGCCTCGCTGGGCGCGCTCGACGGGAAGCTGACCAGCACCGCGGCTCAGGCGCAGGCCTATGGCGCCGCAGGCGCTGCTGCAGCGGCCTCGACGGCACAGGTGGCCACGGCCAGCCAGCAGCTGGAGAAGCAGCTGGCCGATCAGGATGCACGGCTGAAGGGTGTGGCCCAGCGCGCCATGGAATGGGCCGCAAGTAATCGGGAAGCCAACCTGTCCGAGCGCGCCCTGGCCGAGGCTGCCCGTGACGCCGCCCTGGGCATCGACCACAAGGCGCGGGCGCTGGCCGGCGCCGGCAGCGAGCAAGACCGCATGGTCGCCCGTGCGCGCGCTCTGGAAGAGGCTGAGGCGCGGGCCGCCAATCAGGTGCGCCAGGCCGCTGCCGCTGCCGAGGCGCAGCAGATCAACCTGAAGCAGCTGCTGGGCCAGATCGACCCGACCGTGGGTGCGCTGAACCGGCTGGCGGCCATGGAAGACCGCCTGGAGCGAGCGCACAAGGCGGGACTGATCAATCCGGCGGTGTTCGATCAGTACCAGACCAAGATCGACGCCATGCGTGCATCGGTGCTTAACGCCACCGGCGCGCAGAACGGCATGGGTATGTCCGCGCGGCAGCTGCAGAACAACCTGCGCATGATCCCCATGCAGGTGACCGACATCACCACCAGCCTGATCAGCGGCCAGCCGGCGTGGATGGTGGCGATCCAGCAGGGCGGGCAGCTGAAGGATCAATTCGGTGGCATTGGGCCTGCCGCGCGTGCCGTGGGTGGCTACGTGCTGGGGCTGATCAATCCCCTGACCCTGACTGCCGCAGCACTGGCGGCTCTGGCCATCGCCGCAAAGCAGTCGGAAGACCAGCTGTTCGAGTTCCAGAAGGCTCAGATCCTGAGCGGGCAGGGTGCCGCCGTCGGTGCCGCTGGCTTCCTGGAGCTGGCCAGCAGCATTGATCACCTGCAGGGCGTGTCCCGCAGTGGCGCTGTTGCGGCGCTGACGGAGACGGCAAAGGCTGGTCGCTATGCCGGCGAGCAGTTCGAGATGGTGGCCGCCGCTGCTGCGCGCATGGAAGCGTCGACCGGGCGCTCCCTATCGGCCACGGTCAGTGCATTCGACTCCATCGCAAAGGAACCGGTGGAGGGCCTGCTGAAGCTCAACGACGCAGAGCGGTTCCTGACCGCCGCGCAGCTGCAGCGCATCACTACGCTGCGGGATGAGGGGAGGTCGCAGGAAGCCGCCAACGAGGCGATCCAGATCTATGCCAGCCACCTGGACGACGTGGCGAACCGCACCGAGGCGGTGATGCCCGGGATGGCCAAAGGCTGGCGCGATATCAAGGCCGACGTCGAGGGCGCGTGGGGCGCGCTGGGCAACTTCACCAGTGCCGTGGTGGACCTCGCCGGGGAGTGGGGTGTGTTGGCCCGTCTGCCGCGCCTGAGCGACGTGCTGGGCCTTGGATTGGCCGGTGGCACCCTGGTTAAGAACCTCGGTCTGCCGTCCGTCACCGAGGCGCTGAACGGCGCGGCGGCCGCGATGCGAGGCCTGCCGCCGCTGCCCAAGCCCATCGATGAGGGTGGCGCGTTGGATCCGCAGACCGCACGTGACCTGGCTGCGGTGACGCAGGAGCGCGCCTCAGCCGAACAGGCTGCCGCCGAGGCAATCAATGCCCAGGTAGCCGGCCTCGATCGTGCCAGCGCGAAGGAAGCGGCACGGCTGAAGATCATCGCCCAGTACAACAAGCTGGCCGACAACGATGCCCGGCACTTCGACGGGTCCATGCAGCGGCTGATCGCGAAGGCCCAGGCCGACGTCGACAAGTCGTTCAACCGCCGCGACGGCGTAGGCAAGCGCAACGGCGACGACAGCGCCGCGCAGAACATGCTGGCAGCGGCACAACGGCAGATCGAGGCCAACAAGCAGCTGGTGGAGACCGGCGTCAAGGTGACCGAGAGCGAGCGCCAGGCGATGGCGATCGAGCAGGTGCTGGCCAAGGGCAAGAACACCATGACGGCGTCCACCAGGGCGTTGCTGACGGCTGCCAAGGAAGAGCTGGTCACCTCGGGCCAAAAGGCGGCGGCATACGCCAAGGAGAAGGAAGCAGCGGAGGCGTTGGCACGTCAGCAGGCGATCCTGGAGCAGGGCAGCAGCAACCGGGCACGCTCCAACGAGCTGGACCTGATGGGCATGGGACGTGGGTCGGATGCGGTGGGCATGCTTCGCCGGCAGCTGGACATCCAGCGCGAGTATCAGGACGAGCTGAAGCGCATCGGCAGCCGCGATGTGGCCAGCGACAAGGCGTCATGGGATTTGCTGGCCGCAAATGCAGCTGCGTACCGCGACAGTGAGCTGGCCAAGGAACGCACGTTCCAGGAGCAGCGCCTGGCGATGCTGGGCGACTGGCGTGCAGGAGCGCGCCGGGCATGGGAGGACTACTCCTTCGCCGCCAGCAATGCGTTGGAACAAGCCAACGGTCTGATGAACAGCGCACTCGGCGGCTGGGAGGATGCCTGGGTGCGGTTCGCACAGACAGGAAAGCTGTCGTTCCGCGACATGGCCAACGCCATCGTTGCGGATCTGGCACGCATCGCTGCGAAGCAGGCGGCGGTGGGCATCATCAATGCGGTGGCTGGCGCATGGGGTGGCGGTGCCGGCGCTGGCAACTATACCGGCAACGGCACCGGCGCAGGCTCTATTGGCGGGTTCGGCAACAACATGTCCAACTTTGGCGGAGGCAGGGCCACCGGCGGACCTGTTGCAGCGGATTCGTTCTACCAGGTGGGCGAGGGTGGCAAGCCTGAGTTGTTCCGACAGAACGGCAGGACATACCTCATTCCCGGCGACAATGGAGCGGTGATCCCTGCGGCGCCGACAGCGGGAAGTGGAGCGGCGACCGGTAGCGGGTCAGTGGTGAACGTGCGCGTGATCGTCAACAGCGACGGATCGACCGACGTTTCTGCCGATACCCCAGTGTGGCAGCGGTTCGGTAAGGAAATCGGGCAGCTGATCGACATGAAGATCAACGAGGCGCAGGTCAGGTCCATGAAGGACGGCGGTGCGATGCGGGTGATGGGAGCAGGACGATGACCGACACCTTCACCTGGAAGCCCACCAGCACAGGCGGGAGCACCATCAAGGATGTGGTGCACCGCGTGCAGTTTGGGGACGGCTACCGGCAGGTGGCGCCGGACGGAATCAACCCGCGCAGCCGCAGCTACCAGCTCACCTTCACCGGCACCAAGGCGACGATCGACCAGATCATCGCCTTCCTCGACGCCCACGTCGGCCGCTCGTTCCTGTGGCAGAGCCCGCGCGGCCTGCTGCTGTTCGAGTGCACAGCCCAAGGCGAGCCATTCCCCAATGGCCTGACCTATAGCGTCACGGCCACCTTCGAACAGACGTTCCAGCCGTAAGGAGAGAACATGGCACTTCAGCCTATCGATATCGACACCGTCCAGCCAAACGGCAAGAAGGGCGACCCCGCACGTGTCATGTCGCAGAAGATCAACGCAAACGACACCTATCTGGAGGGGGTGGCAACAAGTGGCATCGACGCTGCCGCTGTTGCAGATGGCAAGGCGGTGGCTGCCCAGAACACCGCCAACGCTGCCGCACCCAAGGCAAGTCCCTCATTTACGGGGACGATTTCGAGTACCCAGACACCGCTGGAAACGGGAGCCGGGGCCGTTCGAACCATCTTTGAGTTTGGGGCGCCGAACGGCGATGACGACAAGATGCAACTGCTAGCGGTTCGGACAGTAGCTGGGTCCGGCTGGACTGGTGTCATCTGGCGCTTCCGGCGAATCGTCAACGGCTTCCAGCAGGGCATTCTGGAGTTCGGTCAGCCCAGCACGAACACCGGCGTCACCATCGACGGTGGACGCCCATGGACCTCTGCGAACACCACTGTCGACGGCAACAACTTCATCAAGCGGGCCTGACCATGGACGAGAGAATCAGCATTGCGCTCAATCTGCGGTCGACGGGCGAGATCGTGCTGGACGGTGATCACTCACCAGGGACCAGCACAGGCATCCCCTTCGACGTGGCTGGCCTTACTTCCGAACGCGTCTCAGTCGGCATCTATCGTGTACACGGAGGCGGTATCGGCCTGCCAGAAGGATGGCGTGCCAGCGTGTTCCGTGATGAGAACGACGAGCCTACCGTCAGGCTGTCGATCGCCCCAGGCAGCGGCTACATCGAGTACCGCTGTACGGATCGGACATCTGGCGAGCCGAAGGACATTGTCTACATGCTGACGGTGCGCGTTACGGTCGTTGTGGACCTTCCACAGGTTCTACCGGCTGACGCCGATGGCCGAAAAGAGGTCTCGCTTCAATGATCACCGCCGACGCGCAGCAGCTTGAGCCCGGAGGCCGGATCACCGTCTACGAGCTGGATTGCAGCAGCTTCGGTGCCGATCAGCTGTTCTTCCACCAGCACCTGCAGTCGGGGGTGATCTGGTGGCAGGGCCAGGAGTATGGCCCGTGGCCGATCAACGCTACCGGCTTCGAGCGCACCAGCGAGCAGCAGCCCAATCCCCGGCTGAAGGTCAGCAACATCGACGGCCGTATCGGCGCCCTGTGCCGCATGTTCCAGGATCTGGCCGGTGCCAAGCTGATTCGCCGGCAGACGCTGGTGAAGTACCTGGACGCGGCCAACTTCCCCGAGGGGAACCCGCTGGCCGATCCGGGCGAGCACTTCCCCGATGAGATCTGGTACATCGAGCGCAAGGTGGGCGAGGACGACGAAACGGTCGAGTTCGAGCTGACCACGGTGGCCGACTTCAACGGGCGGGAGCTGCCCGCGCGGCAGTGCACCAGGATCTGCAGCGCCCTGCTGCATGGCGGCTATCGCGGTCCTTACTGCGGCTACACCGGCTCGGTCTACTTCGATATCAACGACCAGCCGGTCGACGACCCGGCCAGGGACGTGTGCGCCGGCCTGGTTCGCAGCTGCCAACTGCGGTTCGGCCAGGACAAGCCGATCCCGCATGGTGGGTTTCCGGCCGCCGGCCTGTTGCGGACCTGACGACCCGCCCGCCGACACCACCCGCAACTTCGCGCTGCTCCAGCAGCACCACAAGGCCCGCCCAGCGCGGGCCTTTTCTATGGGCGATATCCATGCAACAGAGCACCCTGCAGGCCATCCAGGCGCATGCCGTGGCCGAGTACCCGCGCGAGTGCTGCGGCCTGATCGTGGCCGGTCGCGACGGGGAGACGTACATCCCGTGCCGCAACCTGGCCACCACGCCCAGCGAGCACTTCCGGCTGCCGGCGGAGGACTTCGCCGATGCGGAGGACTGCGGCGCGGTGCTGGCCGTCGTGCATAGCCACCCGAACGCCTCTGCGGCCGCCTCTGATGCCGACCGCGTCATGTGCGAGGCCAGTGGTCTGCCATGGCACATCGTGAGCGTGGGGCAGTGTGTCGGCACCGATCCAGAGTGCGGCGACCTGCAGACGTTTGAGCCTTGCGGCTACGAGGCGCCGCTGGTGGGCCGGCAGTTCGCCCACGGCGTGCTCGATTGCTACAGCCTGGTGCGGGACTTCTACGCCCGTGAGCTGGGCATCCGGCTCAGCCAGTACGAGCGGGAAGATGACTGGTGGGAGAAGGGCCAGGACCTTTACAGCCTGGACCGGCTGCAGGCGGAGGGCTTCGCGGTCATCCAAGGCGAGCCGCAGCGCGGCGACATGGTGCTGATGCAGATCCGCTCGCCAGTGACGAACCACGCCGGCATCTACCTGGGCGACGGGAAGATGCTGCACCACATGCACGGCCGCCTGTCCGAGACGGTGGTCTACGGCGGCATGTGGGCCGAGCGCACCCGGTACATCGTTCGCCATAAGGAGGCCGGCCATGACTGAGCGCCTGCGCACTGTCCGGCTTTACGGCCGCCTCGGCGCTCGCTTCGGCCGCAAGTTCCAGCTGGCGGTGAACAGCCCAGCCGAGGCCATTTTCGCGCTCGGCATCCTGTTGCCTGGCTTCCGGCAGTTCCTGACCGGCTGCAGGGACCAGGGCATCGAGTTCGCCGTGTTCATCGGCCGAGAGAACCTGAGCAAGGCGCAGCTCCACGATCCGCCGGGTGCCGACGATATCCGCATTGCACCGGTGCTGGTCGGCTCCAAGCGCGGCGGCGCCCTGCAGACCATCGTCGGTGTCGCCCTGATCGTGGTGGCCACCATCTACGGCGGTCCGGGTGCCGGCGCTGGCGTCGCCAAGTTCTGGGGCGCGGTCGGCGCGGCCGGTTGGAGCCTGGCCATCGGCGGCGTGGTGCAGATGCTGTCGCCCCAGCCGCGTGGCCTGGGGTCGAAGGAGAGTGCCGAGAACACGCCGAACTACAGCATGAACGGGCCTGTGAACGTGCAGGCCCAAGGCAACCCGGTGCCCGTCGCCTACGGAGGCCACGACACGAAGGGGATGGTCGTCGGATCCGTGGTGATAAGCGGCGGCATCTACGCGGAGGACCAGCAGTGAATCGAGCCCTCAACTATCAGCATGGCCCGCTGGCCAATGCGTGCGCGGACGTGATCGGCGCCGGCGGCAAGAGCAGCACCAACGCCCGCACGCCGGTGGAGACGGCCGATAGCCTGCACTCGATCTCCTACGCCAAGGTCCTGGACCTGACCAGCGAGGGCGAGATCCGCGGCCTGGTGGCCGGTAACCAGTCCATCTACCTCAACGAGGTGCCAATCCAGAACAGCGACGGCACCTTCAACTTCAACGGCGTTCGCATTGAGACCCGTTCGGGTACGCAGGACCAGGAGTACATCGCCGGCTTCCCGTCCGTCGAGAACGAGATCGGGGTCGGCGTTGAGTTGCGCGATACGCCGGTGGTGCGCACGGCGTCCGGGCAGGATCTGTCCGCGGTGCGGGTCCGGTTCGGTGTGCCTGCCCTGCAGCGACAGAACACCGAGAACGGCGACACCGAGGGCTACGCCGTCGAGTACGCCATCGACCTATCCACCGACGGTGGTGCGTTCAGCACGGTGCTGACCAACGCCTTTCGCGGCAAGACCACCACCGAGTATCAGCGCAGCCACCGCATCGACCTGCCGCCGGGCAACCAGTGGCAGGTGCGGATCCGCCGCCTCACGCCGAACGCGAACAGCTCGACCGTCGCCGACACCGTGAACGTGATCTCGATGACCGAGATCATCGACGTCAAGCTGCGCTACCCCAACTGCGCGATCGCCGCGATCCAGATCGATGGCAGCCAGTTCCAGGGTAAGCCGACCACCGCATACCGCATCTGGGGCCGGATCATCCGCGTGCCCAGCAACTACGACCCGATCGCGCGCACCTACACCGGCGTGTGGGATGGCACCTTCAAGTCGGCATGGACGAACAACCCGGCGTGGGTGTTCTTCGACATGGTCACCAACGACCGTTTCGGCCTGGGCGATCGCATCCCGCTGGACTGGGTGAACAGGTATCGCCTGTACGAGATCGCGCAGTACTGCGATCAGCTGGTCAGTGACGGCATGGGCGGCATGGAGCCGCGCTTCACCTGCAGCCTGTACCTGCAGACCCGGGAGTCGGCCCACAAGGTGCTGCAGGACATGGCCAGCATGTTCCGCGGCATCAGCTTCTACGCGGCAGGGCAGATCATGGCCTCGGCGGACATGCCGAAGGACCCGGTCTACACCTACAGCCAGGCCAACGTGGTCGACGGGAAGTTCACCTACACCGGCAGCGGCAGCAAAGCGCGGCACACGGTGGCTCTGGTTTCATGGTCTGATCCCGACGACTTCGGCCGGCAGAAGGTCGAGCCGGTCCAGCTGCAGGAGGGCATCGCGCGCTACGGCGTGAATCAGATCGAGGTGACGGCATTCGGCTGCCACTCGAAGTCGCAGGCCCAGCGCGTGGGGCTGCACATCCTCTACAGCGAAAACCTGGAGACCGAGACGGTCAGCTTCGCGGTCGGTCTGGACGCTCTGAACTGCATGCCAGGTGATGTGATCCAGGTCGCCGATGCCAAGCGTGCCGGCCGGCGCAATTCTGGTCGTATCAGCGCGGCATCGGCGAGCAGCCTGACCCTGGATGTGGTGCCACCCTCGATGCAGGCCGGAGACCTCCTGCGCGCCACGCTGCCGAGCGGGAAGACCGAAGCCCGCACCATCAGCGGGGTCAACCCGGTGACGCGTGTGGTGACCGTCTCGGCGCCCTGGAGCGTGGTGCCGGTGGCGCAGTCGATCTGGGCGACGGAGTCGAGCGACCTGGTGATGCAGCAGTTCCGAGTGATCAGCATCACTGAGGACGACGGGTTGACCTACCGCATCACCGCGCTGCAGCACCGCCCGGACAAGTTCGCGGCCATCGACGACGGCACCAGGCTGGAGCCGCCGCCGATCAGCATCGTCCCTCCCAGCGTTCAGCCGCCACCGGCCAACGTGCGCATGTCCTCGCATGTGGTGATCGATCAGGGCATTGCCACGCCGGTACTGACCATCGAGTGGGATGCGGCCGACAAGGCGATCGCCTACGACGTGGAATGGCGTCGGGACGACCTGAACTGGGTGCGTGTCGGTCGCGTCGGCACGGCCAGCGCGGAGGTGCGCGGGATCTACGCGGGCAAGTACCTGGCCAGGGTGCGTGCAGTGAACGCGCTCAATGCCGTGTCGCAGCCGGCTCTCAGCGTCCTGACCGACATTCAGGGCAAGACGGAGCCGCCGCCGGCGCTCACCTCGCTGACGGCAGCCTCGGTGGTGTTCGGCATCCAGCTGGCCTGGGCATTTCCGCCCGGGGCGACCGATACCGAGCGCACCGAGATCTGGCGCAGCGCTGGGCCGAACCTGGAGAACGCGACGAAGCTCGGCGATTTCGCCTATCCCCAGAACCGGCACCGGCTCGACGGCCTGTCTGCAGGTGCGAAGTTCTACTTCTGGGGCCGGTTGGTGGACCGCAGCGGCAACATCGGGCCGTGGTATCCAGCTGGTGCGGGTGTCGTGGGCGAATCGAGCACCGACGTTACCGAGTACGACGCCTACTTCTCCGGCCTTATCAACAAGAGCGCGCTGGGGCATGAGCTGCTGTCGGAAATCGAGAGCATCAGCAGTATCGTCCCGTTGATCTGGGTCGCAGATGCCACGTATGAGCCGGGCCAGACGGTGGTGCATAACGGCAAGATCTGGTTGTGGACCGATGCCGACCCCGGCAACGAGGAGCCGCCGGGCACGAAGTGGAAGAGCGTGGGCGATGCCGTGGCCGAGGCCGGTGCGTTGGCCGGGCGGATCGATCAGCTGGAGCTGGACGTTACGGAGATCGATGGCAAGGTCACCGCGGTGGGCAACCGAGTAGATGGCCTGGTGGCGCAGTACAGCGCAGAGCATGCGGGCGATGAGGACTGGAACGCAGGCGATGAAGACTCCTTCGCGGGCACGATCACCACGCTGACGGTCATTGCCAGCGGCGACTATGCGCTGGGCCGGCGTGTGGATACCACCGAGGCATCGGTAGGCGAAACCCGCGCGATGGTGCAGGCGACAAGCCAGGCCCTGGTGGACGTGAATGGCAGGATCAGCGCCACCTACACGGTGAAGGCGCAGATCACCAGCGCTGGTCAGATCTACATGGCCGGCATGGGCTTGGGTGTCGAGCAGCAGCCCGATGGCAGCTACCAGAGCCAGATCCTGATGCAGGCCGACCGGTTTGGCGTCATCAACGTGGTCAACGGCAACGTGACCGCGCCGTTCGTGATCCAGGGCGGGCAGACGTTCATCAACCAGGCCCTGATCGGCACCGCGTGGATCACCAGCGCCAAGATCGCCGATGCGGCGATCACCAACGCGAAGATCAGCGGCACCATCCAGTCCGACGATTACGTGTCAGGGCAAACTGGCTGGCGGATAAACAAGGCGGCGGGCGGTGGCTTCGAGTTCAACGGCACTGTCGCCGGCGGGTATCGGCTGAACATCACCAACCAGGGCATCTACATCCGCTACCCGAACGGCAATCTCGCCGTAGAGCTTGGAGTGCTGCAGTAATGGTCGACGTGGGTCTGCGGGTAAGGAGCGAGAGCGGGTACGTGGAGACCACGGTCACCACGCGGCTGACCAAGATCATCGGGTCGTACACGTTCCCGCTCTACAACCCGGTCAATTCCAACAACAAGTGGATCGCGCCGCCCGAGGCAAACGGTGGGCTCATCGTCAATGACTTTTCAGGCGGTGAGCCCTTCTACTACTTCACCTGCGAGGGGCAACGATCTGTGTACGGGATGCTGGTCCCTTCGGTGACCATCTCGGGGAACAGCATCAACTGGAGCTGGGACCCTGACGTGGTGAACTACCACGTCAGGATGGAGATGTTCCCGAGCCAGCCGACGACGAACACGGTCGGCGGCATCACGCTTCACTATGGGGTATTCAGCTGATGGCCGTCGGGCTGCGCATACGGAATCAGGGCACCGGGCAGATCCAGATCGGTATCGGGTATCGAAACCTGCAGTTGGCCAAGTCGGGGACGCTCGACTCCGGGTCTTTTGCAGGCGGAGCCACCGGCGGTTCGCCGCCATTCGCCTCCTGGCCAGATCGCGGATTCCTGGCCAGCACCAACGGCACGTCCAACCTGCACGTCTGCCGATATGTGAATGACTCGGTGTCGGTGAATACCGGTTTCAGCCTGGTGCAAAGCGGCGTGACGTGCTTCGCCTACGCGTCGAGGTCGGCTCCGAACAAGTCGCTGGAGTACTACACGTTCAGCGCGGCTGAGCGTGCAGCATCAGGTCCGGTGGGGCTGCGGATGCGCGGTGAAGATGGGACGGTCTTCTACGACTCCCGGCGAAAGGGCCTGCGCGTGCTGCAGGTGGTGGCGCTACCGTCTGTGGCAGGGCCGCCTGTGGAGATCGGGCAGTTCTTCCCGGGCACCAAAATCGGCATCGCCATCCCGTCGCCGCGGTTCTACTACTCGTCCGTGGCGCAGGATCGCTGCACGATGAATGCTGACTACTTCCACATGACCAGCGATAACCGGATCTTCATCTCGAAGCAGGTCGTTTCCCAGCATACCCTTACGTCGAACACCTTCCCGGTGGGCGGCGTGACGATGGGGCCGCAGAACGCCACGATCTTCATCGTGGATCTGACCGAGGTGCCGCTGGGGTTCGGATGATGTGGGACTATGCGACCTGCAGCAGCAGGTCCTCGCGGTTGTTCCGCGGCGTGTTCACCGCGCGGCTGACCCGGTAAGCCTCCATCGCCGGTGGCTCACTGGCCAGCAGCATCGCCATGGCATCGTCCGGGCTGGCGGCCATCCATTCGTCTAGCTGGCCGGCCTGCAGCCACACCGGCATGCGATCGTGGATGTCGGCCGAGACACCGCTGCTGTCGCCGGTGATGATGGTGAAGGTCCCCAGGTTGCCGTCGGGCAGCAGCGGGCTGGTGTCCTCCCACAGCCCGGCGGCCAGCAGCGGCCCGGTGGCGTGGATGAACCAGGGATCCTTCTTCTCGTCGATCGGGCTCACCGACCACTCGTAGTAGCCGGCCATGGGGATCACGCAGCGGCGCTTCTTGAACGCCGATCGGAAGGCTGGCTTGGTGGCCACCGTCTCGATCCGCGCGTTGATGGTCGAGCCCTGCAGGCCCTTGGCCTTGGCCCAGAACGGCAGCAGGCCCCACGCCAGCCGGGTGACCTGCCGGCCTTCGCCGCGGTCCAGGATCACCGAGGCGCGCTGCGTCGGCGCCAGGTTGTAGCTGGGCTGGATCTCCGCCAGTCCGGGGGCAAGGTCAGCCAGACCGGGCTGGCCAAAGTCGACAACGGGGAGCTGGACGAATCGGCCGCACATGGCCGGAGCGTAGCCCGCCTGCTTGTGCCCGGAATGTGTAGGGCACGGGGCCTGATACGATCTGGGCTAGACGTCAATGGTAGGAACAGCAGTGGGCAGAAAAGACGTGATAGTGGGGCTTGTGATCCTCCTGATCCTAGCCGTCTCTTACTTTCAGGTCAGAGAGAGTCGGCGAGCCGAGCGTGAAGAGGCCCGTGCGACGTGTATCAAAGAGTCGTACGAGCGCGCTGACTACTACGGTGGTACTCAGAAGGAGAACTACAGAATGTGCTTGGAGGAACATTCGGAAGCAGGCGCGGTCATGCTGCCGACGAAGGACTGATACGCCGGGGCCATGACGATGGCCGCGCTAACATGACGCGCATAGGCGAGCCATGCTCGACACTGCCATTCTGGCAAATTGACGATTTCGTCAAACCGCCGATGCAAGCCTTAACAATTCCTTCGCCGAACGGTTCAGCCGGTGAACAATCCCTTGTCGCATCCTTTGCGACCGCCGGCCGTATCCTTCCGGCCATGCTTCCCATGCACGGCTATCAAGGTTTCCGCACCGCACCACCACCCTCCGGCTGGGTCCAGCTGGGCGACACGTGGGTGCTGTGGTGGAGCGGCCGGCAGATCGCCAACATCAGATGCGGCAAGGATGGCGCTGTGCGCGTGCGTCTGGACGCTCGGAAGATGTGGCAGATCAAGGAGGTTCCGGCCGCCAGCATCGCCCAGGGCAAGCGCTACGCCGAGCGGTGGTGCGCAGTCCGGCTCTACCCGGACATGCGCCTGCGCGCGGCAGTGGCCCGGCTGCTGGACACCACGCCAGCCGAACCGCTCGAACCGCTGCCCGGCCTGCCACCGACACCTGAGCAGCAGCAACAGGCCCGGCGCCTGGCCGAGGCGACCGCGCTCGCCACAGCGCGGGTCAAGGAAGCGTTGGAGCCCGCCAAGCCCCTGCCGGCGACCAAGCCCCGCCCGAAGGACGCGCGCAAGGCGTGGGTGAGGGCAGGGCTGCAGCAGCTGCGTCGCGGCGTGTAGGCATCAAGCAACCCGCAGCTGCACCACGTTCCCATCGCGCAGCCTGTCCAGGTAGTCCGCCCATTCCTGCATCATCCGAACCCGCTCATCGAGGTGGGTCGTACGATTGTAGGCACGGCCGTTCAGATCCTTCACTTCATGGGCCAGCTGGTGCTCGATGATGTCGGGCCGGACCTTCAGGACCTCGTCCAGTATGGTGCGCGCTGTGGCGCGGAAGCCGTGTCCAGTGACCGTGCCCGACTCGAACCCCATTCTGCGCAGAGCCGCAGTCACTGCGTTCTCTGACATGGGCCGTGCTTTGGAACGAGCCGAGGGGAAGACGTACTTTCCCCGTCCGGTGAGCGGCTTGATTTCCTCAAGGATCGCGAGAGCCTGCAGCGACAACGGGACAATGTGCGGTCGGCGCATCTTCATCCTTCCCTTGGGGATCGTCCACATCCGCTCCTCGAGGTCGAATTCCGC
The DNA here is from genome assembly GCF_056480025.1 of Stenotrophomonas sp. 109824_Sma. NCBI lineage: Bacteria > Pseudomonadati > Pseudomonadota > Gammaproteobacteria > Lysobacterales > Lysobacteraceae > Stenotrophomonas > Stenotrophomonas sp. 109824_Sma. The sequence continues at coordinate 1,822,011 of NZ_CM151078.1, forward strand.
CCACTCGGCCTGTCGTAGCTCGCCAGGACGCAGAAACAGCATTGGAGCGAGGCGGAGGGCCATCCGAACCGTCAGCGTCCCAGAGTAGCCATACATGGCACGCAGCAGGGGCGCCAGTTCGACGGGCTCGGTGACTGCGGCGTAGTGATTCTCTGGCGAGGGGGTAAGAGCGCCGCGCAGGTCCGCAACCGGGTCGCGCTTCGCCCTGCCGGTGGCGATGGCGTATCGCATCACCTGGCTGCAGTTCTGCATGATTCGGTGCGCCGATTCGATGGCGCCGCGGGTCTCCACGCGCCTAGCGACCGACAGGAAATCCGTCGCTTCCAACTCGGCCGCTGGTCGGCTTCCGACCCACGGAAATACGTCATTGGCGAACCACGCTTCGACCTTGATGCGGTACTTCGGCACCCAATCGCGCTTGGCCAGCCATTCCCGTGCGATGACCTCGAACGTGTTGGCTCCCAGTTCCGCTCGAGCCACGGCTGCCGCCTTCTTGTGCTCGCCCGGATCCACCCCGCGCGCCAGCAGCTGCCGCGCGTCGTCCCGCCGCTGCCGGGCGAGAGCCAGGGTCACGTCTGGGTAGACGCCCAATGCGAGCCGCTTCTCCTTCCCGTCGAAGCGATACTTCAGCCGCCACCAGCGGCTGTCCTTGGGCGAGATCTCCAAGTACAGACCGCCGCCATCGAAGATCTTCTGCGTGCGGTCCGTTGCTTTGGCCTTGCGAATGGCCAGATCGGTAAGTGGGGGCATGTGTCTTTCAGGTCCGGGCGGATGCCCCAAAATATGCCCCCACCGTCTCACGGCCTGCAACGAACTGACGCGAACTAGGCCGGAAAGTAAAAAAGCCCGGAAACCCTTGTGATGCGGGGGTTTCCGGGCTTCTCCGGTCCTTGACGAACCGTTCGTTGGTGGAGGTGGGCGGAATTGAACCGCCGTCCGAAGGCACTCCATCCCCAGCACTACATGCTTAGCTCACCGTTGGATCTCGTCCCCGAACAGCACGGTGCGCAAAGCGCATCCGGGAACCAGCCTGTTGTGTTCTAGTGCCGGACTGACAGGCAGCCACCCAGCGCGATTCCATGATAGTGACTCTACACCGCGAGCATGGACACAAGCGGTTTCGAGGCTTAGGCCTTAAGCGGCCAGAGCGTAGTTGTCGTCGTTGGCAACTAGAGTTTTGCAGCTGGATTTACGAGGAAAGCTACCCCCTCGGCATGCGCCAGGCGACTTCACAACCCCCGTCGAAACCAATGCACCCCCGGTTTCTTCAAGTATTGCAAGGCTTTTGGGGTCAATGCTGGCAAAAAGCTGGCACTAACCCTGCCCAACGACGCGAATACTACGGCAATCTTCCTGAACAGTCACGCGTCAGTCGCCGTCAACGGCTGGACCATCCCCGAGCTCAGGATGATCGTTCAGATAGGTAACCACATCGTCACTAAAGAACTGGCCACGGTAATAGGTGTGGGAGGCGTTAAGAGCGACGAGCTCGCTGAGGTGCCTGCGAGTGGAAACGCGGTTGATGATGAATTGTCGTTGGATCAACAACAGCTTGTCGTGTGGTTCCGCGGCCACGTCAATTACGCGCCCTGGCGGCGCATCCGGTAGCGGGATGTCGCAAGGGGTCTTGTCGCTGTTGATCTGCACAAGGCGATCAAAATGAGCCGCTGTCGCGTCGGTGCTCATGATGTACTCCCCACCCTCCATCACCCCTCGGAATTCGAACGTTCCGAGTGGACCGACATGCTCAATCATAGATACATGCCCCTCTTCGTGAAGGCGGCCGCGAACCAAGCCTCCGCTACGACCGTCTACGATCCAACCTGACAAGAAGTCGGAGGTGAAGTCCTCCGGGGAACGGATGAATAGCGTATCCCTGTCCGCATCGGCGTCTGTCTGGGAGGCGGAGCCGGCATCCGTACCTTTCGATTCGTCGTTCATTCGCTTCCTCATGCCGTTCAGGAAGCTCAGGATAGCCCACTAAGGTGTGGACACCACGCCCCAAACCGCGGCAGCCTTAGCGCCCGCATCGGGGACCATCGAGGGGATCCAGCGGCCGTACTTCTTCGCCGTGATCGTCCAGTCTCGGTGCCCCATCTGCCGCGCCACCCACATGACGTTCTCGCCGGCGCTGAGCGCCTGGGAGGCGAAGGTGTGGCGCATCTGATACGGGTACCGGTACCGGACCCCAGCTTTACGCAGCGCGCGCTGCCATTCGCCAGCGCGGATGCTCTGATCCGACCCCCACCGCGCATTCGTCCTGGGATCATGGAAGACGAACTCGCCGGCGGTGGCGGTATGGGCACGCTGGGCCTTCAGGGCATCAATCGCCGGCTGCAGCAGCTGCACCTCACGCACACCGGACTCGGTCTTCGGAGCCTTCATCTTGCCCATGACCCAGGCGCGCCGGATCTTGACCGTTCCCTTGCGCCAGTCGATGTCCGACCAGCAGAGACCAATCATTTCCGAGGTGCGCAGGCCGGTGGCGAAGTTGAACTGGCAGTAGTTGCGGACCTGGTCCTCGCGGCAGGAGGCCAGGATTGCCTGGACTTCCTCCGGCGTGAAGGGGTCGACCTCTTCGCGCGCATTGGCCTTGGCACGCCGCTTCACCCTGAACCCGTCGAGGGGATTGCTCGGGATCAGGTCGTCGGCCACGGCCTCATCCAGGGCGCCGCGGAGCGGGCCCAGGACGTTGTTGATGCGCTTGGCCGATGTCGACTCGTCGAACGTGGCCACCAGCTCCTTCAGGGCGATACGGTCGAAGTCACGCAGCGCGATCGCTCCGCAGCGCGGCACCAGGATGTTCTCGACGATGCGCCGGTAACCGATCAGGCTGCTGTGCTCGAGCTCGGGCTCTTTCTGCGCCAGCCACCGGGTCAGCACCTGCTCCAGGTTGTCCAGGGCTGCAGGGCGGGTGGCGACCTGACGGGCACGCTTGCTGTTGGGGAAGTGGGTGGCGTAGTCGAACGTGCCTTTCTCGATCTCGATCTTGATCTGGCCCAGCAGGTTTTCGCAGTACCGCAGGTTCCGAGCGGTCGGGGGCAGCTTCAGTCGTTCGCGGCAGCGCTTGCCGCGGTAGTGGAACGTTATCTCGATGCTGCCTTGTGAAACTGGCCGGACGCCGCTTTGCCTTGGACTACCCACTCTTCGTACCCCTCCAAATCGATCAGGTTTCTTCCATCTGGCGCCTTGATGAACACGGCGCCCTCCAGCCAATCGCCACGCTTGATCTTCGAGTTGATGGCATCGACCGTGTAGCCGGTCAGCGTCTCGAACTGCTTGAGCGTGACGAATCGGACCGGGCGCAGGTTCGCGGGGGATGTGGTCCTCGACAACCCTCGCGCTGAGGGGACGTGGTTACTCATGGGGCACCGCCTGCAGGCTCCATAGGACCGATGGGCGCTCGTCGGGACCGTGGAAGGCCGCGCGCTGCACACGGCCGGTCTTGGCCAGCTGGTGCAGGTAGCTGCTGACCCGGTTCGAAGGCAGCTGCAGCTCGGCGGCCAGCTCGCCGGCCAGGCCCGGCCCCTCCTGCAGCAGCTGCAGGATCCGGGTGGCAGTGCCGTCGGCAGTGCCTGCATCAGCCATGGTCTGCCTCAGCTTCTGCCAGGTGGCCCGGGCAGCCGGTACCGCTGTAATCAAAGCCCTCGCAGGGCGCGAGCGGGATGACCCTGCGGCCGCCGGCCAGGTGGTCGGTCAGCACTCGGCGGGCTTCGGCTGCAGTCACCGGCTCGCCGGGCGGGTTGCGCTGGAAAAGCCCGTCCAGATCCTGGTCGGTGAAGTTCGTCAGTGCGCCGGCGACGTCCAGGTGCACGTGGTAGTGCACAGGCAGGCGGTCAGAGGTATTCATGCGTCGGGCTCCTGGTGTTCGGTGCTGCGCTCGGCAGCATTCAAGGCGGCGCGCCGCTGGGCGAAGCCGCGGCAGGCGCTGATGGCGTTGCCGTGCTCGTCCACGGCTTCGTGGCAGAGGAAGGGGCGCTCGCCCGGGGTGGAGCAGTAGTCAGCGTCCTCGGTGGTCGGGAGGCACTGGTTGGCCACGGTACCGGCGCGGAACGCACAGCCCCCGCAGAGCGGGCCAGGGTCGATGCCGGCGGCCAGCACGATGCCGTTGAGGGCGCCCAGGATGCAGGGCATGTTCACGCGCTCGGCCTCGTGCGGCCACACGTGGCCCTGCAGCACCAGCAGGTCCTCGGCCTGCTCGCGGGCATTGCGAGCGACCTGGTTGGCCAGCCCAATGAACTCGCCGAACAGATCGACCATTGCGGCGGTGCCGATGTTCTCGGCCAGGTGCCGCAGCGCCGGCCGGCGGAGATCCATGGGGACCGCGGCGATCGCGCGAAGCTCCCTGGCTAGATCTGGGTGAATGTTGTGGTCGGTGGCGCGATCGCGCGCTGCCTGGTCAGCCATGGTCGATGACCTCCCCCTTGCGGCTCCGCCATTCGTCGCAGATGGCATGCGGCTTGGTCAGGAAGTTCCCGAAGCTGCAGCGGTCCACAATGGGGTTCAAGATCGGATCCTTCCGCAGTGGCACCTTGCGCGTAACCATGTTGCCCCTACGATTCGGCCGGGAGACAAACCGGTGAAGGGTGTGGGGCTCGCGGCGGAAATAGACGCACGTCATGCAACGCGGAGGGTCAGGGTCGAAGTTTTGAGCGGCCTTTGCCCCATGGGCGACCAGGGTCATGCACTCAGCCATTGGTCGTATCTCCCGGGCCGAAGAAGGCTGCCAAAGCCAGGTAGATCGCATGGCCTTGGTCGTGGGTCATGTCGATGCACAACCCGCAGCCGCTCAGCTGCAGGTCGAAAGCGACCGTGTTCTCGATGGTCAGCTGCCCTTCCTCGCCGGTGATGTCGATTGCGACCTCAGCCATGGTCTGCCTCCTGCGGCAGCAGCTTCTGCTGCTGCACGTGCTCGATCACCGTCTGCCCGCTGGAAAGCAGGATGTGCGACAAGAACGCGGCCTCGAAGGTCAGCATGCCGATCTCGATTGCCGTGACCTGGCCTTTCACCCAGTCGCGCAGGATCGAGTAGACGGCGACGCCGCCGATCTTGAGCGCCTTGGCTTCGTGTTCGGCTCGAGTGGCCCGGATCCGGGGGCCATAGGGGTGCTCGCGCAGCCAGGCCGCTGCGTAGCCGCGCGCGCTGGCCTTGAGCTGCACCTGCCGGCCGCGGTGCTCGAATTGGATGAACAGCTCGCCGGTCTCGTAGTCCTCACCTGTGGCGAAGCGCTGGCATCCGAAGGATCGCAGCATCTTCTGGATGTCGTTGATCGCATTGTTGCCGCTGGTGGCGTTCTCGTAGGGGAGGCTCATTTGCCCACCGCCTGGCTGCCGGCCTTCCGGATCGCGTCCAACTCGGCACCAGCGGTTTCAGCCCAATCGGCACCGTTAGCGAGGTAGTGATTCAGCATGAACCTGATCACCGCCGCTTGTTCTTCTTCGGCCTTGTTCGGAATCTCGTCGCCGCGCATGCGCAGGACATTTGCCCACGGGCTGCACCAGAAGTTGGGGCGTCCGAGAATGTCGCGCACTTCCTGCGTGTCCGGGAACGAGGCAGGCACCGGGTCCACGGCCTGCGCGGGCGCTCCCAGATAGACCGGGACTGCATCGGCGATTTTGCTCCAGTAGGTGTCGACCCGGCGCAGCACGACTGCCTTGGTTCGTAGTAGATCGGCGTCCATCGGGTGCACGTAGCAAACCGGCTGCTGCGGAACGTGCTGACGCTGCTCAAGGCTTGCCTGGAGTGCGACCTTCAGGTTCACGTCGTCATCCACATACTCACAGACGAGGCGCGGGTCGCACTTCTTCAGGAAGATCCCGATCTCCGTGAGAGTGGGGGAGTGCTGGTTGGAAAGGTCGGCCCTCTCCAAGTGCAGCCGCTCAACTTCGGCCCAGCCCTCACGTGCCCACGTTTCCCACGTCACCGGCCACAGCGGGCCGCAGCCGTTCGGGCAAGGTTCGGTCTGGCTATCGCCAGCGCCGACCGTGCCGCTCTGCAGGTAGAGGTTCGTGCGATGAAGCTGGAACGAGCACTTCGCACAACGGACAATGCCTGGCACTAGGTCGACGTCGCGTGCGGGCGCACGGTAAAGAGGTATGTCCGTATAGCCGTCCGGCCGGGAGCTGGCGCCGATGTTCCGCGGCTTAAGAATCGTCGCGTCATCGTTGCTCTCGATCATCGGCGTGGCAATGCAATCGTCCAGGTGTCGGCCGTTCACCCACGCCACCGGCTCCCCCACCGGCTGGCTATCAACGGTGAGTTCTCCGGAATTTCCGGACGACTGGTTTGATGCCATGCGATAGACGGCCCGGTCCCATGCAACGCCCGACATGCCGCCGTTGTGCTGGCCGCTGGCCACCATGTCGCGGTACAGGGTGTTGAGGCGGGCGTCGATCTCGGCATCGGTGAGCTGCCCCACCGGCTGGCCAGCGTCTGGGAAGCGCTGGAGCGCCCAAGCCTCAGCGCGGGAAAACGCCTCGAAGTCGTGGGCCACGTCGGATTGTCCACGTTCGATCCAGTAGTCAGCCCATGAGAGTCCATCCGTCGGCTGGCGGGCGGCGCGGCAGTAGCGCTCATCCTCTGCCATCGCGGCCAACGCGTGCTGCAAGCCTTCTTCGCTGATCGTGTCGCCTTCGCACTTGTCGATCAGGTACGCCGGGAAGTTCTCCCATGGGAACGGCGCATCCTGACCACCCGTGGAGGGCTGGGCGGAGAGGGTGACATAGGGTGCCCAATGAGTAGGCCCATACTCGGTGTCTACGGCATGGTTGACGAACGCAGCGCCGTTGTTGAAATCAATGAATGCCCAGGGGAATCCACCCGTATCGGTCGGCCAGGTTCCATCGTCGTTCTGCACCGGCGCCACCGGCGCAGACCACCAGCCTGGCGATACATGGTCTTCACCCCACCGCAGACGAACCACGGTTCCGTCGCGCGGGCACGTGTCCATCGAGCGCCACGGCCCCCGCTCGGCCTGATCTCCCTGCCTCATCCTCCCACCGGGCTGCACGTCCGCCCGGGGCGGATGGGCCGGACACGGGTGGCGCAGCGAGCCGCCGCCGCTCGGGCAGGAGCAGGCCTTGTTGACGTCGTTCATGCTTCGATCCTCTTGAAGGTGATGACCCACACCCAGGGGTTGCTGTTCCAGTCGCCCCCGGTGCTGTCCCAGAGGTCGGCGAAGATCTCCCGGCGGTCCTCGTAGACCATCGGCTTTGCCGCGCGTGGCTGGCCGTGGCGCAGTCGGATATCCAGCAGCACGGCCGGGCTGGCGCCCTCGGCGGCGGCATCGGCCTCGCTGATGGCCTGCAGTCGCTCGACCCGCACGTCGGTGATTTCAAGGAACAGCCGGCACATGGAGCGCGGCATGTGGATGGACGGCCGCAATGTGATCTCGTTCGGCTCGACTTCGGTCACGTCGTCCGGCCCAGGTGCCAACCCGCCCTGCAGCGTGGCGTAGCCCTCTTTGGACTCCAGGTAGACGGTGCCGACGTATCCATGCTCTTCCACGTTCACCGTCGTCTCGCGTACCCACAGTCGGTCGCCAGGCTGGCCATAGGGGCAGCGCAGTTTCTCGATGGGCATTTGCGCGCCGAGCAGGAAGTGATGGGGCACGCCGTCAACATGCCGCACCTCTCGGCAGCTTTGGTCTACCCACGCGTTCATGTCCTTGCACAGGCGGCGCGTCTGCGTCTTCTCGCCGTCCAGGATGGCTCGCACCATGGCGCCGTTGAAAAGAATGGGATGCTCACGCATGGGCCACCTCCGCCAGCGGTGCCGGCGCGGCAATGTCGCCGGGCAGGCCTGTCGGTTCGTCCGCGCCGGCGGCATCGTCGTATGCACGGACCGCGTGGGCGATCGCATACAGGCGCCAGAGGAAGTGGAACGTGTACTGCTGCAGAGACGATGCGTATTCCCAGGCGTCGGTGATCTGGAAGTCGCTGTAGTCCGGGTCGTTCGGCCTGAAGTCCGACATCGCACTGATCGCGTTGCTCAGGGCATCGTGATCTTCCGAGTCGTTCAGCACTTCGAGCTCGAGCTCCTGCCACAGCCGGGCCACCCATTCCGGGGGCGTGTCCGGATCCGCCAGGTCGTCGGGATCCACGCGTTCCTCGACGTATTCCTTGAACAGGCGGGTCACCAGCGCGCGGAAGAGGTCAGCGCTGAATTCCTTCTTCTCGCCGTCGTTGGCCACGCACTTCTCTGCCCAGTAGCCATCGTTCACGAACAGGCCACCGGCCTCTTCATGCTCCGCAGGCTTGGCGCGGAAGAACTCGAACATGTCGTGCAGGCGGCTGAAGACGGCCGTACCCATGTCGCCGGAGATCGCCAGGTGCCCGGGCCAGGTCACGATGTCGAAGCCGTAGCAGTAGGTACCAGGGCGCCGGAACTGCAGGTGGCGGTGCACGCCGTCGTCGACCACGATCCGCAGCTCATGGGAGGCCGTATCGGCGAGGAAGCGAGGGAGGACGTCACTGCGGCTCATTGGTATCTCCGGACTGTGCGGACGAGGCCTGGGCGGCCTTCAGGGCGGTTTGCCAAGCGGGTATCGGGCTGTCGTCGGCGCCGAGCAGCTGCAGCAGGCCGGGCCGATGGCCAGCTGCGATGCGGCCGCCGGCGCGCAGAACCAGCAGCACCTGCGACTTTTTCGTGAGCGGATCCTGCCGAGGTAGATGGCGGACGTTGATGACCTTGCCGTCCACGATGTCCGCTACGGAGGTGACGTCAGGGCCGGTGGCCATGTCGCAGCCCTCGATTGCTACGGGGCGATCTGCGGTCATCGTCAGCGCCTCTGGCCGGGCAGCAACGTGGGGAGCTGCTGGGGCTCGGCAACTGCCGCCGTCAGGTTTCCGGTTTCATGGGCCAACCGGATCGCGTCGAGCTCGACCTTCACCGCACCGATGTAGGTGGTGGCCACGATGGTCGAGGCCTTGGCGCGCTCGATGACCTGGCCCATCTGTTCGGCACTCAGGTCGTCGTCGCCCAAGCGTTCGAGCATGGCGACCAGGTGGTCGCGGACGTCACTGACCTTGTTCTTCATCTTCTTGCTCCTTGATTCGCCTCTTGAGCCGGCGCGTGATGCTGGACTTCAGGTGGACAAGTTCTTTCAGTTCCGGCGGGAACCGGTTGTGGTAGCTGTTGCGCCGCATGTTCTCGGCGAGGGTCACGGTCTCGAGGCGATCAGCAGTGATCTCGGCGGCGACCAGCGTCTTCAGGCCGGGCCGGAACACCACGATGTGTCCCTCCGGTACCGGGCCGTTTGCCGCCTCCCAGACCATCACGTGCACCGGGCGCCAGCGATTGACTGGGAACAGGGCTGGGTCGTCTGTGACCTTGCGCATCAGCACCTTCCGTTTCGGATCGACCTTCTCGGTCCCGATCGGCACGTAGTTGCGCGCCTCGCTGGCCGGGCGCCCCTTCTTGAACTGGGTTTCTCGCATCCGGCCGGCATACCAGCCAGGTCGCCGCAGGCCCTTGTTCGGTGGGGTGCTGCCGGGCTTGATCCGTGACGCGATCGATCCCGGTTCCTGCGTCCCGTTCCAGAGCGCGGCCATCGGCTGGGTGTGGAAGTCCTCGGCCTTCTGCAGGCCCAGCAACGCTGCTCGTCGGTACACCGCGGCCTTGGGCCGCTCGAGGACGTGGGCGATCAGAAAGGCGGGAAACCGCGGCCAGTTCAGCCGCAGCGTCTCGTCCTCGTCGACCGTCCAGGGCCGGCGCGCGTTGGGGTGTGACTTGCGCGTCATGGGTCACGGGTTCCACCCGGAACGCCTTGGAGCGGGGGGCTGCCGCCGCGCGCGCTGCCGAATGGCTTCCTTCCGGAAGAACTCGCCGTGCTCGATCTTCTGACCGCGGATTCGGAAGCCCCAGCTGTGCGCGCGCGGCGGTAGGGTCAGCACCACCGTCCAGGTGCCTTCGGCCTGCAGGTCCTCGGCCAGCGCGATGCGATGCCAGCCCTCAGCACGGCGGAACAGCAGCTGGCCAGCGCCATACCAGGTCGACGAGTACGGTTCCTCGGCGATCGCCGAGGGCACCGCGTCCGGTACCGCCGGCAGCGGCCCGTCGAAGGGGCGATGCTCGAAGTACCCACCGCGCAGGATCAGACTGAAGAAGGACCAGGGGTGGTCGTGGAAGACGCCGCCGTGGTCGCTGCTGCGGATGTGGTGCAGACGCAGGGCCAACCAGGGCCGGGGCTGACCACGGTCGTCGACGCCGGCGCGGCCGATACGCAGCAGCCAGAAGCGGTCCATGTAGGGCGTGCCATCGGCGTTGACCAGGTGGAAGTAGGGCGTGCGGGTGCCGCGCTGGATCAGTGCAGTGGCGACGCGGTCCAATACGCGCCGGCCCACAGTGCGGGGCGGCGCCTGCAGATCCATGTAGCTGCCGCAGCGGGCGCACGACTCCATATCCGGCCAGTCGCGCGCGCAGCCGAACAGGGCACACAGGAAGGCGCGAACGCGGTTCATGAGTGATCCCCCGTGTATGTGGGGATCAGGCCATTGGCCGCGGTCAGCGAGCCGGCCTGGATCTGGCGCACGCGGCGCGCTCGCTCGGCGTGGCCACCACCGGCCGGCGCCCAGGTTGTGCGATGGCGTGGCGCAATGCGGCGCAGGTGCCTTGCCAGCTCCGGGCTGGCCACGCGTGCCTGAGCCAGCGCATGAGCCAGCAACGTGTTGAGAGGGAAACGGCCGGTGATCAGGGAAGTCGGGTGCATGGCAACCTCATGCGTAGGTGGTGAGGCGGAACTGCTTGCGGACCAGGTCGTAGAGCCGGCCGACTTCGGCGATCTGCAGGGCGAACCGGGCATCGAACTCGGCGCGCCTGCCGTCCTCGTCGCCGTGCTGCAGCTGCTCCACTGCGCCGTCCAGGAAACGGAGCTTTCGGACGATCAGGTCGTCACCGAGGACGAAGGAGAGGTGGTCGTCCAGCACCAGGGCGAGCTTGGTGACCTGCTTGCCGGTCTCCAGGTGCAGGTCGACCTCGTCGCAGCGCAGTTCGTGGTGCTGGCAGCGAACGATTGCGCCGCCTTCGACTGGATCGCGCAGCTCGCATTCCTCGCCCAGGCAGAGGCCATCGGGAAGGGCTTCACCGGCAACCCAACCGGTCAGAATCGCCCGCGGCGAAACCTCGGCATTCAAGGGCAGGGCGGGGAAGCTGCCGACCACGTTGCGCAGCTGGCTCATGGCGGCCTCGCCTGTCTTACGGCTGCTGGTGTCGACGAACACAACGCCGCGCTGGTGGTCCAGGTAGAGATCCGTGCGGGAGGGGCGGACGAAGGCACGAGGCAGCAGCTCGTGCAGCAGGTCGTCCTTGATGCGCTTCCGTTCGCGGCCGCCGGGGCGGCGCCCGTCGCGTTCCTCGATCTCCAGCAGCTTGAGGTCGAGCAGGTTGTTCACCACCGCCGGCGGCAGGATCTTCTCTTCGGCGCCGATGGCCATCCACATGCAGCGGCCGATTTCGTGCGACAGCAGCTCCTTCTCTTCGCGGCCGAATGGCGAAATGAAGCCGGCCGAGCACATTTCCAGCGGGCCGACCGGCTTCAGGGCACGCGCCTGCAGGCCGTCCTGCCAGTCGAACATCTGCAGCTGCGGATAGGTGAACATCGTGAGGTTGCGGAAGAACATCAGGTGTCTCCGGTCTGTTCAGAGGTGACGCTGCTGCCTTCGGGCAGTTCGGAAAGGCCCAGGCTGTAGAGCGCGTCGTCGATCGCGGCCTGCTCGGCTTCTGCGATGACGCTGTGCGGTCCAGCCACGCCCGGGATGTGGACGTGGAAGAGCCTCATGGTCGGCAGGCCTCGGCGATGCGCTGGAACTTCCGCGCCCAGGTGGCCAGGTCGGGCTTCATCCCCGCGCTCCAGGCGGTCTGGAAGATCGTGCCGAAGCGGATCCGCAGCGCGCGCCACTGGTCCGGCGGTGCGATCGACACCGCGCGCTGGTAGCGCTGCACGCGCGCCGCGGGGGTGATTGCCGGCGGCATGCGGTCCAGGTCGTGCTGCAGGATCGCGTCGACGCCGTGGCCCAGCAGGTGCAGGTCTGGCGTCATGACATGGCCCTCCCGTGCACTACCCAGAACAGCTCGACCAACGCCCGCGGTACTGACGGCATTGCTCGCGTCTCATAGAACGCGGCTTCGATGATCTGTTCGAAGGTGCGGCCATCTGGCGCGCGCGCTGCTTCGCCGTCGACTTTCAGCAGGTTCGTGAGGTATTCCTTGCTCTGCGGTCCCAGGTTCTCGACCAGGTCGTCGAGGTCGATCTCGGCGTCGACCGTCATGTTCACGATGGTCATGACAGCACCGCCCGGGATCCGAGGGTTGCGAACACGCCCAGCACGAAGCCGGCGGCGGTGCCGATGGCCAGCACGCGCCGGAACAGCGCACCGGTGGCCTCGGCGATGATCTCTTCCGTCTTCATGCTGCACCGCCTTTGACGCGGGCAAGGACCCGCTGGCAGCGAGGGCAGGACACCAGATGCTGCTCGCACACGGTCCAACCCACCGACCGGCGACCAGGCTGTGCACCGCACAGTGCCTTGCCAGTGGCTTCGACAAAACCAGCATGCTGGCGCACCTGGGCGGCGGGAATCGCGTGCAGCTTGGTGCCCTGGCCGCGCTCGAGGCCATTCGCACATCGACCGGCCAGCTTGGCCGCCAGCACTTCACCAGGCGCGTTCATGCGGCACCGCCTTTGGCATGCTCAGCGAGGAAGGCCTGGATCTTCGGGGCGAGGGTGTCCGGTAGATCGAAGGCGGCAGAGCCAAGCCACAGAGCGGCGGGCGTGTCGGCGTCAGCATCGGGCGGAACTACGCGCGGCACTTTGCCGGGATGGGTACAGGCGAAGGCGATGTTTCGGAGCGTCTTGTTCTTGCCGACGAAGGTGTAGAGCGACACGCGCCAGGAGCTGTCACTCTCCCGGGTGAGGCGAAGGTTCGCGCCGAAGCATTTGGCAGTGAAGTCGACTTGGGCGGTCACGCGCCACCCCCTTGGGGCATCACGAAGCGGTAGCCGCGCAGGCGGATGGTCTCGATGGCGTGCTTGTGGCCAGCGTCAGCGAGCTTGCGGCGCACGCGCGACACCAGCACCTGCAGGACGTTGGATTCCCGCGACGGGGGCTTGCTGCCCGGGTACATCGCCGCGTGCAGCGCGTCGACGTCCACCAGGCGATCCGGGGCCGCGACCAGGACCTGCATCACCACGGCCTCGGTGCGGCTGAGCTTGATGCTGCTGCCGGCGATCAGCAGGCGCTGCCCCATGATGACGGGCGCGGTATGGCTGGCAGCCTCGCCGCAGCTGCTGCAGAGATCCTTGTCGATCCAGGAGCAGCCGCCGCGGCAGGCCTGCAGCTCGGTGCAGCCGCAGATGCGGCAGCGGCGTTCGGTGAAGGCCATCAGTGCACCTCCACGAAAGCCAGGTCATAGATGACGCACTGCGCCCGGGCCACCACTGGGGAGGTGGCTTCCGTCGACAGGAGGACGACGGTATTGGCCCGGGCGCAGGCGTCGGGGGAAACGGAATAGGTACCGGCGACAACCGCGTCGACGGCGTCGAGCGCGAGCTGCCAGCGATAGGGGGAGAAGTCCTTGGCCAACGCGGCGGAGACGCCGGCGGCACAGTCCGGCACGCGGCCGGCATCGTTGAAGCCGTTGAGCACTGCCTGCGCGATGGTGGTGCGCAGGCCCCAGTCGTTCTCGTTGGCCAGGGTGTAGACCTCCAGCGCCGCGCAGATGCGCGGGCTGGTGATCACCAGTGCAGCTGGTGCCCGGACGGTCTGGCCGGGTTCGTCTGTGGAAGGGGACGAAGTGGAGAAGGTGGCGCCAATGCCGGTGGCAGTGGCGATGCCAAGTGCCAGGTACAGCGACGAAGACAGTGCAGACATGTGCTCAACCATCCGTGCTTGGGATGGCTAGCAACATAATGATAGGTTGGTGAACAGTCAAGCACTAAAATGATAGATAGTCCCGACTTGATGCTAAGCAGCTGATTGATCAGGATTTAGTGGCCGGTGAATTCCCTGACTTCAAGGGACAGGCCAGGCGTGATCCCGCCTCCCGCGGCAGTGCGGAGGTCGTACATGGCGTCGGCGATTTGCTCTGCCCGAGCAGGATCGCTTTGCATCGCGCAGGTCCAGAACACCGCGAGCTTCAGCAGCGCCGCATCCATTTCGGACCGGACGAGCTGCGCCTGGAAGCGTTCCTTGACGAGCTTGTTGGCGTGGTCACGCCATTGGGACGGCAGGTTGAAGGTGATGACGCGCGTATGGCGGTGAATGAATACATCCGCGCCCGTCTGCATCGTCATGACGCCTGCTGCACTACCAAGAAAGTCGAGTATTCCCATGGCTGATCATGTCCCTGTGTCCTTGATCGGAACGGTCGCCGGCACCTGGGAGTAGCGAACTTCAGCATCAGCCACCCGCAGAATTACCGAACGGCCCTCTGGTGGCACCGTGGCGAAGGCGTCCACCAGGCGTTCGACCTCCTCGTCCAAGAGGCTATCCAGCGTGATGTCCTGAACCAGGAGCTTCCAAGGTGTGATCTTGAAGGCGTCGGCGAGCTTGTCGACGGTCGAAGAGGTCGGGTTCTTGGAGGCGCCATCCGGGCTCAGCAGCCCCGACAGCAGAGTTTGCGCAACCCCGGCTTTGCGGCCGAGCTCTGCCTGAGAGAGGTTCAGGTGCTTCATCAGTCGCCGCACATTGGCGGCGATGACATCTGCGCTCGAGGGACGTCTTGCCATGGCTACCATGCTAGTGATGGCTGAACGCTCTTCGATGCTTGATTGCCTAGCATTAGAATGATAGGTTGCGGACATGGACGCCGATACCCTCTTGCATCAAACCGTGGTGCGCCTGCGTGCGCATGAAGGGAAGTACGCCGAGATCGCCCGGCAGAACCCGGACATCGGCTATTCGTGGCTGACGAAGCTGGCGCACGGGCAGATAACGAACCCGACGATCGCCAGCCTGCAGCAGCTGATCGAGGCGCTGAACGCCTTCGAAGGCCTGGAACGGGGCGGCCTGGCCGAAGTGGTGGCGCAGGCCGATCCGGTTATGGATCCGGTTATGGAACAGCGCACCGAACCGAGCGGCGACGTGGACGCCGGCCGCATCGTTCCGCTGGAGACAGCCTGATGGCCCGTCGACACCTCAGCAATCCTCGCGAAGGGGAGGGCCAAGGCCACGGGCGTGAGATCCGTGAGCTGCGCGCGCTGCGCAACCAGGTCCGGGACCTCCAGCGCCAGGTCGACGACCTCAGCGCTTGGCGCGTCCAGCAGCACGAAGATTCCATGCGGACCGCGACGAAAGCGCCGCCGCCGCCGGTCGGATTCTGGGGCCGCCTTCTGGTGGTGTTCGGTAAGGGGGCGCGATGAACAGCGGCCGCAATACCGCAGGCCGGTCGAACGCGCTGCCTGCGAGCACGCCGACCGTCATGACCGCGGCGCTGAAGCGCATCGGAGCGCTGGAGCGCCGAGTGCGCGCGCTGGAGCAGCGGCAGCCGGCGTCTAGCGTTCCTGCTCAGAACCAGCGCGCTGCTGTTCCAACAGCCGCTCCGCTTCCGCCGCCTCCGCCAGCTCCTGGCGGCTCTGCTGCGCCTTCAGGATCTGACGCTCGATCTCCAACAGGCGAAGCACGGTCGCAGCGGCCACGCCGGCTGGGGCTTCGGGCGAGGTTTTGCCGCGCAGTGTTTGGATGGCGGCGCGAACCACCTCCAGCAGCATTTCTGTGTCGGGATGACTGCCAATGACGGCCAGCGTGAACCAGCTGTTCGCCTGCTTTTCAGCCTCCAAGGCGGCGATTCGTTCGTCGTATTGGGCGAACCGGGCTTCCAGCTCGGATGGGGTCATGGGGGAGATTGTCCTTTGGGCGGGGGTCGATTCTGTCAGTAGTCGGCAACTGATGCCTACGAACAAGGGTGTGCCACGTTCATCTGGAGGTGCCGAGTGATGTCTGGCGATTGCAAGCCGATGGCCGACAAGCATGTCGGCGCATCGGACCTGGTGTTTACCGCCGAAACTCGAGATCCGAGTCGACCAGGGCATTGGGCGCCGGTTTTCGACGACAACTCCGGGGAAATCAGACCCCCGGATGAATCTGATCGAAGAAGGCGCCATACCGCTGAAGCATCCGGGTCAGGGAATCTCGTCTCTGAACCGCCCAGTCTGGCGTACCCGCTTTCTCTACCTGTCCGACAAGGTCTTGGACCCGAGCCTTCAGAGCGGCTGGGTTTGGATGAGTAGCGATCAGCGCATGAATCCATAGGTCCATGGCTGCCTTCTCACCATGGAGTACGTGCATGTCCTGAGCGACCGCCTCGAACTGTCCGCGGACGCGGTGCTGGAAGCCGTCAAAGTCAATTGCAAGTTGCTGCAAATCTGCCATGGGTGTCTCCGGTTGGTGTTTGGGTTGGGTTGCACCGCCATTCTGCCAGCCGGAGGACCCGCCCTTACTACCGAGGACTCCCATGCCCTGGATCGATGAAACCTGGCTGCAGGACGCACTGGCGGCCCTGAAGGCCACGTGCGATGTCGACGCACACACCCGCAACGCGATGATTCAGTTCTTGCTGGACAACGGCTTCTGGGATCAGGAGAAGCTGAAGGACTGGACCAGCGCTGTTGCCAAGTTCAACAGCTGCCTCAACCCGAACAAGGCCGAGTTCTTCAAGATCGGCGAGCTGTGGGCGCTGATGCGCCGCTTCGGCCGGCACCAGCTCTTCCTGGCCATGGCCGCGGATCTTGGTTATGAGGTCCGCTCGATCCCGACCGAGCACCGCCGGCAGGAGCTGATGCAGCAGCTGCTCGACGTCCAGGCGCAGTGTGCAGCCGCCGTGGAGCGCGCCGCCGGCCAGCTGGAACGCCTCAACACGCCCGCGCCGGAGCCGCGCCCAGGTGCCATCCATGGACAGGGTCGCGCGCAGTTCAGCACCAGCCCGAGCGATTGGAGCGCGCCCATCAGGGGCAACGCCGTCCAAAGCGTGGGCTGCCCGTAACGGGATAGGCCTGCGCAATGAGCAACAAAATCACGGAGCTCTGCTGGAAGCTGCAGATGCCGCCGCCCGCAAAGGCGTTGCTGATGGCGCTGGCGTGGCACGCGGACGACTTCGGCATGGCCTATCCGGGATTCACCACGTTGATCCAGAAGACCTGCCTGAGCAAGACCGCGCTGCTCAGCGCGATCGCGTGGCTGGAAGACAACCAGGTGCTGACCATCCGCCGCGGCGGCAGTGATGCCGGCGGCACCAAGTACAGCAACCGGTACAGCCTCAACCTTGGCCGCCTGGACCCAGAGGTGTTCGCGTCGAAGCCACGGCGTGCATCCAAACCGGTTCGCCCGACGGACCGGTCGGAGAACGGCGAAGGTGTAGACCGGTCCGGCACGCAGACCGGTACGAATGCCGAACCGGTACGCGATACGGACGGGTTGGAAGAGACTGAAGGCTCCGACCGGTACGCGGGAAGTACCGGTGCGCAAGAACGACCGGTACGTCTCGCGAACTCGACCGGTACGTCTGGCGGACCTGACCGGTCCGTCTCGCGTACTCAACCGGTCCGCGAGACGGACCCTAAAGGTCATGAAAGGTCAGTAAAGGTCATTGAACCGTCAAACGCGCAGGCGCGCGACGACGATGCGGTGGTGCCGCAGCTCAGCGACGACGAGGTCAAGCGCGAGCTGATGGGCATCCCCCGATTGCCGCCGGGTCTGGACCCGCAAGTCCTGGCCAGGTTCGTGCGGCACCGCCGTGTGCTGGGCAAGCCGATGACGATCAGCAGCTGGCTGGAACTACAGCCGCGCTTCCGTCAGCTCACGGCCGACGGCCACGACCTCAATCGCTCCCTGCGCCAGACGATGGCTGCAGGCCTGGCACTGCCCGTAACACCGAAACCCGAGGGGACCGACCATGCCAACAATTCAGGCTCTGCTGCCGAACGAGTCCGACGTCGCGCAGAGGCAGACGAGCTCCGTGACGCCGCTGCAGAGGCAGACGCCGCCGCCGGCACAGCAGGCGCCCTTGACGGCCCGGGCTACGCGCACGCTGTGGGTGCGCATGGCTGAGATCTACGGCTACCGCTGGACCAGCGCCTACGGCGAGGATCCCAGCGGCGGCGCTGCCGCTACCTGGGCGAAAGGGCTTGCCGGGCTCACCGGGGACCAGCTGGCCGCGGGCCTGGGCTCGAGCATCGCCTCGGCCGACCCGTGGCCACCGACCCTGCCGGAGTTCCGGCTGCGCTGCCTGGGTGTGCCGAGCTTCGCCGCTGTCCGCAACGACACCGGCCGCCGGGACGGCTTCACGCGCCTGGTGTGGCAGTACCTGGACGGCCATCGCTACCGCACATCGAGTGCCGACAAGAGCGATCGCCTGTTGCGGGAGGCCTACGACCAGGCGCGCGAATACGTGATGCGCGGCGGGCAGCTGCCGGACGAGCCGGTGGCGGTCCTGGGCCAGGCCGCTGTGGCCACGCCGGTACCGGCCAGCCCTGAAGCACTCCGCCGTGCTGAGCGCGAGATCGCGGAGATCTTCGGCAAGGGATCTGCAGAGCCAGGCAACGACGACCATCCGCCGGCGACGGGCAAGATGGCAGCGGCAGGGCTGGATCGATGATCGACCAGGAGCAACTGCGCAGCTACCACCGGTCGCAGGTGCTGTATGCCCTGCAGGAGGCCAGCGAACCGATGACGGCCTCCGAAGTGCACGAGGCCATGACGACCCTGGCGCTGGCCATGGGCCACCCCAGGGAATGCGCAGCGATCACCCCAGCCGCTGTGGCCGGGATACTGCGTGGCATGCTCGGCGAGCAACTGGTCACCCAGGGCGACGACAGGGCGAATCGCCGTTATGGGCGTGCCGAGCCGACTTGGTCGATCGCAGCTGGCCAGGCGCGGGTCCTGCAGCCATCGGCCCCGGGCAGGAGCACGGCCTCATTGGCTGCCGCGTCACCGATGGCGGGGCAGGGCACCCAGCTCCGCCAGATCACCATTGATCAGCGCCTGGCATTCCTGCAGGCCGAGTGCGCGGCGCTGCTGGCGGACGTGACAAAGGAACATGCGGCGTTCGAGCTCCGGGTTCGAAACCAGCTGGAGGCGTTCGAAGCGCGCGCTGCACGGTTGCTCGGTCTACCGCAGGACGGTGGCCAATGAGCAACCGTGGGCTCCGCTACAACCGAATTGAGGACATGCCGCAGGGTATGCAGCAGCTGGTGCACAAGGCTGGCCAGGCTGCACCTGCACGTGGGCCGGCCGACCATCAGCCGCGCGCACCGGTGGAGAAGCGGCCGAAGTACGGCAATGTGATCACCACGGTGGACGGGATCCGCTTCGACTCGAAGCGCGAGGCCCGCTACTACGAGCAGCTGAAACTGCGCCAGCAGGCCGGCGAGGTGCACTTCTGGCTGCGCCAGGTACCGATCCACCTACCCGGCGGCACCAGGTACGTCCTGGACTTCCTGGTGTTCCTGCGCGACGGGCATGTCGACTTCGTGGACGTGAAGGGCCGGGAGACGAAGGAATTCCGCATCAAGAAGCGCGAAGTGGAGCACCACTACCCGATCAAGGTGTTGCTGGCATGAGCGGCTGGAGATCCAGTGGCCGCCTAGGCGGTACCGGCGTCGACCTCAGTGCGGTGGCCACCACCGACCTGCTGCGGGAGATCGAACGGCGCTGCTCGGCGGGCGGACCGCCCAAGGTCGACCGCCCTGCGAAGGACCGGCCATTCGCGACCAAGGCGCTCTGGGCCGAGGACAAGGTCAACCAGGCACGTGCCCGGCTTGCCGAGCTCCGCGCGCTGCCGGTACCGACCTGCGAGGCCGAGCGCGCCGCCCGCTCCACCCAGGACTCGCAACTGGTCGCCGACGTCGTCAAGTACGACGGCATGGCCAAGGCATTCAAGAGGAAGGGCCAATGAAACCTGCGGAGCTGAAGGCGCGGTTCCCGACCGAAGCTGCCCTGTGCACGTGCCTGATCGACTGTCTGACCGCGACTGACGGCTGGGAGATCTACCCCGAGACGGCAGGCTTCGACATCCTCGCTGTGTGGAAGGCGACCGGGCACCAGCTCGGCATCGAGGCGAAGCTGCAGCTCAACGCCAAGGTGGCCGACCAGATCCTGCCGGCGCACTGGAGCAACGCCGACCAGCGGGGCCCGGACTTCAGGGCTGTGCTGGTTCCCTGTACGACGGCAGCAAACTACGGCATTGCACGCATGCTCGATGCGCTAGGTGTGCAGGTCCTGGTGCCGGACAGCTGCACCGGCCGGTGGAAGACGGAGCCCGGGCAGCAGATCCAGCGCGAGGTGCATCGGCATGGCCTGCACCAGGCCGCCCCATGGGACCGGGCATCCGGCGATCTCCGCGAGTGGGGGCCCACGGCATGGTTCGACTGGAACCCCACCAGGCGCTGTGAGCTGCCTGAGTTTGTGCCGAAAGTGGCCGCAGGTGTGCCGGCGCCGCTGCAGTTGACGCCCTGGAAGGTCGGCGCGCTGAAGGTGCTGGCAGATCTCGAGCTCGATGGCTTCACGACGGCGAAGGGTGTCCGGGCCCATGGCGTAGATCCGCGCCGCTTCTGCGCGACCGACGGATGGCTGAAGCAACTGGGCGGCGGGAAATGGGCCCGCGGAACCCTCCCTGCTTTCGAGGTCCAGCACCCCGAGGCCTATGCCCAGGTGCTGGCCCAGGCGCGCGCCGCGCGCGCTGCAGCGGATCCCAAGAAGACCCTGGAACAGACGCCATGAACGAAACTGCAGTCGGTACCACCGCGCTCGCTGCCGCACGCGAGCTCGAAGTGGCGTTCCTCAATGGGAAGAAGATCCCGTCCTGCGCCAACTGCAACGGCAAGGCGAGGGTGTGCTGGCCTGGCCGGGAGTCGCAGCTCGTACAGTTCCAGTGCCGGCACTGCGGGTCGCAGGGAGCCATCTTCGATAGCAGCGCGCCAGTCCGGTGTGGCCGCTGTGGTACCGCCCCGACTGGCCTGTTCCCGCGTGG
This sequence comes from Stenotrophomonas sp. 109824_Sma, assembly GCF_056480025.1. Classification (NCBI taxonomy): domain Bacteria; kingdom Pseudomonadati; phylum Pseudomonadota; class Gammaproteobacteria; order Lysobacterales; family Lysobacteraceae; genus Stenotrophomonas; species Stenotrophomonas sp. 109824_Sma. Next base: position 1,842,971 of record NZ_CM151078.1, read on the forward strand.
CGCACAGATCCAGTGCTGCAGCTGCGGGGCATCCTCAGCCGTGTTCGTTGGCCAGGATCCTGCCGGTGCCCTGGCGGCGGCGCTGGATGCCTGGTGCCGCCGTGCACCGGTTCTTCCGCCGCCGGCGGACGACGGTGCAGGCCAGCGGCGCCGCGGCGCAGCCCCGGATGGATTCGATGACGAGGGCAAGGGCGATGTCCTGGAGCTGCTGTCGCGCCTGCTGGTTGGCGGGAGCTACCGTATGCCAGTGGAGGGGCGCAGTACCTTGGCGCCGCTGGGCAGCAGCGACATCGCCGGCGCGGTCGGCTACATGCGCAACCCGCTGGAGAAGCACACCGCGCTGGCTGTAGCGACGCGGATGGGCCCCGCTGCGATCGCAAGGCTCTCCCTCGCTGCCTACCGCCAGGTGGCCAAGGACGTGCGCGCAATGCGCCCGCGGCCGCTGGATCTCGGCAAGCCGGCAGATCGGTGGCGCCTTCGCCTGGTGATCTACGACGCAGCCCACGAACTGGTGTGGCCGGAGCGGCGCCAGCCGTTCGCTGGCCTGGCCAAGTCGGCAAAGATGCGCAAGGGCAACTACATCAAGGCCCACAAGTGCGCCAGCGCTGCCCTGCAGGAAGCGCTTCACGGTGGCAGGCGGGGCTTCCGAAACGCTCTATGGGTTGTGCCGGACCGATAGCTCCCTCGGCGCTAGTGCTTAAGGGTGAGCTGTTCATCAAAGAGGGTACGCAGCTTGCCCGGGGAACTCTCTATAGTCTTGCGTATGGTCGCAATCCTTTCTCTCAGTTTTCGAAGCTGAGTGTCGTTGAAAGGGGCCCTCGCGGCTTTGGCAATGTTCTCCAATCTCCTCTGCTCAGTCGCTTTGGAAACAAGATCGACGAGTTCCTTGATTGGCTTGATCACCTGTTCCCGGAGCTTCTTCTCGAGAGACTTGCCGAACACCCACTTCACCTCCCGGGCGTAGTACTCAAGCTCCTCTAAACCTTCCTGACGCTTGCTGACGGTCATAGCGACGTCGAGCGCATCTTCGAGGTTGCGGAAGAGCGTGAATCGCCTGTCGAACAAATCAGCTTTAAGTTTGTTCCTCGCCGTCCGCCACTGGCGCCAGGCGATGATGCCGACTGCTGCAGCCACGAGGATCTGGCCGATTGCAGTGAAGAGCTTGATCTGAAGATCGGTCATGCCCAGTACGGTCTCAACCATTGCGACACCCTCCCTGTATTGGCCGGGATTATCACATTTGTTAAGGTTTGTTAGGGGCTGATGGTCAGTCCCATGGCTGCGCCCATTGCTTGCGCCGACAGGGGTAGATCGTTGAGCGGAAAGGACAAGTGGTACGAGTTTGGTGAGGCCCTGGCCATCACTGCCGCCTTGGTGACCGCAGCCGGTGCAATGTTCGCTGCGCCGGCTCGGTTGTTCCCAATTCCGGGACTGAACTACGTGGTAGCGATTGCCGTTGCCTTTCTGGCGTTGAGGATCTGTATTGGTGCGGGGTGGAGCCTAGGGGGAACATTCGCCCACCGGCGCACTGCGGCATTGGTGGCCATCGGCACGTCGGTTATCTACACGTCGATGATAGGTGGGCTCGTTGTGGCGCTGCTGGAGCGTGGCCCCGGCGCGTAAAACGTTCACCTAGCTGACCTCACTTGTTTCCTCATGAGGAAGAAATCTTCCTCATGAGGAACCGCAGTTGCCTCGGGAACCGAAAGTAGGTTTGAATTCCTACAGTGGGCGTTCTTATGGGCGCCTCCATTCAAAGGCCGTTGATTGACCAGGACGTGGGAGTCCGCTGGTCGATCAGCGGCCTTCTTGTTTGCGGGGTAGAGCAGTCCGGCAGCTCGCGTGGCTCATAACCACGAGGTCGGTGGTTCGAATCCACCTCCCGCTACCAAACGGCCGGTAGTCATGGCCACCACTCAAGCCAGCACATAGGCCGTCGTGAGACGCGCCGCTGGTGTCCGCGCGACCTTGCAACCGCGGTAGTGGTGGGCCATGCCGGCCTCCTTTCATTGGGGGAACCGCGGTGAGCATCAAAGAGCAGATCACGACGGACCTGGCGGTCGCAGGTTCGAAGATCGGAGCGGCCGTCAGCGTCACCGCTGCAACCTACTCGCCGGGCTACACCCTGAGCGACTGGGCCCTGATCGGCACGATCATCTTCACCATCGTCCAGACTTTCACCGTCATGGTGAAGAACTGGGGTGACTGGTCGGCCTGGTGGACCGCCCGCATGGGCAACGCCAAGCGATTCTGGGCGTGGATCCGCCGCCGTGGCTGATACCAAGCTCAGCACCAAGCAACGCGTCGGCTTCGCCGCCGCGCCGCTGGCGTTGATCGGAGCGCTCGTCGCTGCCCTGGGCACGAACGACTCAGCGCACGAAGGGCGCCGATATACGCCGTACTACGATTCGGCCGGCATCCTGACTGTCTGCGCCGGCATCACTGGCCCGGCGGTGGTGAAGGGCAAGCGCTACACCGACGACGAGTGCACCAGGCTGGAGACGGCCTACGTGCGGACCATGCTCGGCCACATGGGGCAGTGCGTCCGTGGTGAGTTCGAATTCCATGAGATCAAGGCTTGGGGCCACTTCGCCTACAACATCGGCACGCCGGCCTTCTGTGCCAGCACCGCGGCGAAGCGGCTCAACGCCGGCGAGCGCCAGGCCGCATGCACCGAAATGTGGAAGTGGCGGCTCGTCAGGATCGACGGCGTGAAGCGCGATTGCGCGCTTCCGCAGTGGCGTTCGAAGTGCGGCGGCATCATCGATCGCCGGCAGTGGGAAATGGCCACCTGCCAAGGCCGCCTGCAGTGATCACCAGGTCGGCGATCAGGGCCTGGTGGGCAGCCTGGAAGTGGGTGGCCATCCTGGCCGGCCTGCTGGCCATGTCGCTCTGGCTCAACGTCAGGCAGTACGGCGATCGCCGTGAGGCTGCAGCTGCAGCTCGCGCCGCGACCCTCGAAGACACGCTGGAGGTGACGGCCGGGATCGCACGCCAGGCTCAGACCGACAGCGCCGAGCTGCTGCAGCGGCTCGAGGCGATCGCTGCACGCGGCGAGCGAACCAGAACCATCTACCGAGCGGCAGCTGCAGCGCAGCCACTGCCAGCCAACTGCGCCCCGGGTCAGGCCCGGGTCGACGCCATCAACCAGGCCCTCGGGCCGACCAGCAGGACCGGGAAGTGACCCAGAAGCCCTCGATCGGACGGATCGTCCACTACACCCTGAGCGACACCGACGCGCTGCGCATCAATGCGCGCCGGACCGACGGTCCGTCCATGCAGGAGCGGCTGCTCGACAGCACCTGGCCAGTCGGTGCACAGGCCCACGTCGGCAACCGGGCAGCCGCCGGCGACGTGCTGCCCGCCCTGGTCGTGGCGGTCCAGCCGAACGGCCAGGTCAACGCCCAGGTGTTCCTGGACGGTAATGACGTGCTGTGGGTCACCAGCCGTGACGAGGCCAGTGAGGAATCCGGCAGCCACCCCGGCCGCTGGCACTGGCCGCAGCGCTGACGCCATGAAGCTGCGCCAGGCTCTCCCGATCGCGGCACTGATCCTGCTGGTGGGCTGCACGCAGCACCTGCAGCGTGTGCCGGCGCAGTGCGACGCGATGTGCTTCCGGCCGTGCGTCGACGCCGGCGAAGACACCGGCGTGCGTGTGACGGCCGATCCTGCCGCCGCGGACGCCTGGGACAGCATCGGCGGGGACGTGGTCGGCCAGCTGGCCGACAAGCTCCGCACCTGCGACGTGCGACGGAAGGCCTGCGAACAGTGCCTGCGCCGGCTCGACGCCAAGAACGTAATCCAGCTTTGATCGCCATCCCGACGCCATAGGAGAGCAGCATGTTGAACCAGCAAGCCGGCACAACCCCACTGGCGGACCCGCAGACCCCGATCGAATCCGCCGTGAAGGACTTGGCGCGGGCCCAGCAGGATCTGCACATCGCTGTCGAGCAGCTGGCGCTTCGCCTCGCGCCGGCGCTGGCAGAGGCGAAGCCCGACTCCCAGGCATCCACCGGACGTGCCGTCGGTGCGTCCCCGTTGCTCGAAGATCTGTTCAAGAGGCGAGACGCAGCTGCGCAGACCCTCGACTTCGTCAACGCACTGCACGCCCAGCTGACCCTGTGAGCCGGACGCCCGCCAGCTTCAGCCTCACGGTCGTGCGCGGCGCGACCTGGGAGGACGACTTCACCTACACCAACCCGGATGGGAGCCCGTTCGACCTGACCGGCTACCAGGCGCGGATGCAGGTGCGGACGCTGGCGGGCCAGTTCGGGCTGACCGAGGCCGACACCCTGGTCATGGAGCTCAGTACCGCGGCCGGTTCGCTGGTCATTGCCGATCCGTTGGACGGGATGGTCTCGATTACCGTGCCAGCGGTGGCCACCGAGGTGCTGAACCCGGCGAACGCACGCAAGGTGAAGCACTGCTACAGCCTGGAGCTGTTCAAGCCGGCGGGCGCGGATCCGGAGTACGTGATCCCGCTGGTGGCCGGCAAGGTCACGGTCCAGGGCGAGACGACACGCTGATGCCTGTGATTCGAGCCAGCGAGGGCGCGGCCCGCGTGATCGTGGTCGAGCGCCGCGGTGCCGTCGCCATTCGCGATCCCCGCACACCGATCGTCGCAACGGCCCGCCCGACACAGGTCGAGGCAATCCAGGCAGACACGCGGACGGTCGAGGTTGCAGCGCGCGGCGCGCAGGGCCCGGCCGGTCCGGCCGGCACCTCGCCAGAAGCGACGTACCCAGTTGGCCAGCCGATCCATGGTCACCGCGTGGTTCGCCTGGACAACGGCAAGGCCTATCACCCGGACACGGCGGTGCTGGAACACGCGCAGGCCTGCATTGGCATCGCCCTGCAGTCGGCCAACAGCGGCGAGGTCGCGGTGCGCCTGGCCGGCACGATCGAGGAAGCCAGCTGGACCTGGCGCGACGGCGCGGTGTGGTGCGGCACCGACGGCGCGCTCACGCAAGCCCCGGGCACCACCGGCTGGTTGTTGTGCGTTGGCCGGGCGCTCAACGCCACCACCCTGATGATCGACTTCGACTCACCCATTGCGCGGATCTGAACCCATGGCCGACAAGACCCTGCAGCTCAAGAACAACATCACCACTGAGGTCGAAGGCGTCACCGCGTCAGCTGGTGCTGCCGATGCCGGCAAGATCGCGGCCCTGGGCCCGGATGGCCGCTTCGACGACTCGCTGCTGCCGGCTGGCATTGGCGCAGACACCAAGATCTACCCGGCCAGCGAGGTGCTGGCCGCCGGCGACTACGTGAACATCTGGGACGACGCCGGCACGGCCAAGGTGCGCAAGGCCGATGCCAGCGCTGCGAACGCAGGCAAGCGCGCCCATGGCTTCGTGCGCGCCGGCGTCGGCGCCATCGGCAGCGACGCCACCGTCTACTTCGAAGGGCCGAACAGCTCGCTTTCGGGTCTGTCCCCCGGGGCGACCTACGTGCTGAGCCACACCACGCCGGGCGGTGTTGTGCCGCTGGCGTCGGGGACGACCACGGCGGGTCACATCCTGCAGGTCCTGGGCGTGGCCACCGACGTGGGCGAGATCAACGCCGAGATCGGTAACCCTGTGGTCAGGGCCTGATATGGCAGCGCGCCGCCCGCTTGTGCTGGATGCGAGCAATCGCACCAGGGAGCTGCCCGCCGACGACATCTTGATCGGTGTTCCACTGCAGGTCGCGGTTGGGCTCCGGGCTGGCGGGGTGTTCAACATCGCGCTGACCTCGACCTACACGATGACGATCGGCTTGCGCGCAGGCGGCACGTTCAACGTACAGGCGACCACCTGATGGCTACCCGCACTCCACTCATCCTCAACCAGACCACGGCCCGTATCGAGGAGATGGCCGCTGCTGACACGATCCCCGGTACGATGATCGAAGGACTGGTCGGCCGAAACGCGCTGATCAACGGCGACTTCCGTTTCTGGCAGCGTGGCGCGAATTTCCCGGCTGCAGCCGGACAGCGATATACGTCGGATAGGTGGCAGGCCAACGCCACCGGGTCGACTATTTGGATTCAGCGGGTCGACATTCCTCCTGGCGGCGGCACTGTGCCGATGCTCCAGAAGTCGAAGCACATGCTCCAAGCGATCGTCAGTAGCGTCGCTGGGGCCTCCAACTTCGCGCTGATTCAGCAGCGTATCGAGGGTGTTCGCCAGCTGTCCGGTAAGACTGTGACGGTCAGCTTCAAAGCCAAGGCCAGTGCCGCCGATTTCAAGGTTGGCGTAGAGTTTCAGCAATCATTCGGCGCTGGCGGCTCTGCTGGTGTCGATAGTTTGAACGCGTCGGTCACGCTTGGCACTGACTGGCAGCAATTCGCCGTCCAGATCGCAGTCCCGACCGTGGTTGGTAAAACGATCGGCGACAATGACTACCTCCAGCTCAGCTTCTGGTTGGACGCAGGCGCGAATCTCGCCGGACGCTCTCTCAACGCAGGCCAAAAAAGCGGGACAGTCAGCATTACGGAAGTACAGGTCGAAGACAGCATCATCGCCACGCCTTTTGAGTTTCGCCCCGACGCTCTCGAACTGATGCTGTGCTACAGGTACTGCTATCTATACAGTCAGGACTCGGGCAACGCTTTTACCCTCGCCATGGTTCTTAACCCAACCACGGTGCTGGGGTTCATTAACTTTGCAATCCCCATGCGTGTGACACCATCCGCACAGAACGTGGGGGACACCCCCAGCGTGACGGATGCTTCTGGCGGCAATCGCCCATTTGTCGCTCAGAACCTGATCCCCATAGGCACTAACCGATTGGCAGTCACCGTGCAAAGTTCCGGGCTGACTTCCGGCCAGTCCGCCTACCTTGGTTCGCGAGGAAGCGGGTACAAAGTCCTACTTGATGCGGAGCTTTGATCGTGTATCAGCTTACTGAAAACCCTGATGTGATCCGCTGCATCGAAACCGGCGCGTTCATCCCACGCGGCCATCGCATGTGGGACGAATATCAGCAGTGGCTGGACGAAGGCAATACACCACTCCCGATCCCGCCGCCCTACGAGCTGCACTCGCCCGAGCACTACCGCGCAATCCGCGCTGCAGCTTGGGAGTGGATGGCATCTGTTGTGCAGGATCGCGGATACGACAGCATCGAGACGTGCGTTGGCTACTTCAACAGTGGCGTGGATCGCTACCGTCTGGAGGCCCACGCCATGGTGGCATGGCGCGATGCAGTGAATCAGGCGCTGGAAGCGCTCGTCGTATCTCCGCCCGCAGGTATCGAGACCTGGGAGCAGGTGCGACCACTGCTACCCCAACCGTCCCAGTTCAACTGGCCGTCCAGCGTCGAACTCCCGCTCGGGGTAGGTGACGGCCCTGCAGTGCAACGTTGATCCAATCTGAGAGGAACCCAGCCTGTGGCCGGAAAGATTGACCCGGCGACGGGCCTGCAGGACCAGCAACGGCGGTTCGCGGACGAGTACCTGGTCGATTTCAACGGCACTGCGGCCTACATGCGCGCCGGCTACAAGGCCACCGGTGCCGCGGCCAGCGCCGCCGCAGCGAGGCTGCTGGCCAACTCCAAAGTGCAGGCCTACCTGGCCAGCAGGAAAGAAGAGCTGCTGCTGTCGCAGCGGGTCGATCAGGAAGCGGTGCTTGCCCGGCTGGCCTTCATGGCCCTGGGTGACATCCGCACCCTGTTCGATCAGCACGGCAACCTGAAGCCGATGAGCGAGCTCACTGCGGAAGAGGCCAGCCTGGTCCAGGGTGTGGAGGTGTTCGAAGAGTGGGAGGGGCGAGGCGACGAGCGGCGCGCCGTCGGCCTGACCAAGAAGATCAAGCTGGTCAGCCGCCTCGATGCGGTCAAGACCTTGGGTACGCACTTCGGCATGTTCGCAAAGAAGGTCGAGCACACCGGCAAGAACGGTGGTCCGATCGAGAGCCAGACGCGGATCCTGGGCGACGTGATGGACCTCATCGACGGATCAGATACCGGCCCCGGCCCGGCGACGTCGCGGAGCAAGTAGGCCGTGGAGGAACTTAGCGACCAGGACGCCAGCCGAATCATCGAGAAGCTGGGCGATCGGTGGTGGCGGCTGAACAACCTGTACTACATCACCGACAAGTTCGGTCGACGGGTGCAGTTCAAGCTGAACGAGGTGCAGGCGGACCTCGACGACAACCTGCACACGTTGAACCTGGCGCTGAAGTCGCGCCAGCACGGCATCACGACCTGGGCCTGCATCCGCGCCTTGGACATGGCGCTGTTCAAGAAGAACACCAAGGCCGGTGTGGTCGCCCATACCGCCGGCGATGCCGCCAAGTTCTTCCGCAGCAAGGTGCTCTACGCCTACGACAACCTGCCGGACTGGCTGAAGAAGATCCGGCCGGCAGTCCGGCGCGACATGCGCGACGGCGTCCTGGAGCTGGCCAATGGATCCAGCATCGAGGTCTCGGTTTCCCACCGCGGCGGCACGCTGACGTTCCTGCATATCTCCGAGTACGGCCCGATGTGCGCCATGTACCCGGAGCGGGCAGGGGAGGTGGCTTCCGGTGCGCTGAATGCGATCGCCTCCGGCAACATCGTGGTGATCGAGTCGACCGCCTATGGCGCCGCCGGCGACTTCTACGAGCGCTGCCAGACGGCGATCGAGCTGGACCGGCAGATCCGCGCCGGCACGGCCAAGCTGACGGCGATGGACTACCGCTTCCACTTCTATCCGTGGTTCCGGGATCCGATCAACGAGCTCGACCCGGACGGCGTCACGCTCACCGCCGAGGACGAGGCCTACTTCGCCAAGGTCGAGGCGGAGATGAACTACACGCTGCGGCCCGAGCAGAAGGCCTGGTACGTCAAGAAGGCGGCCGAGCAGCGCGACAAGATGAAGCGGGAGCACCCCAGCACGCCGGAAGAGGCCTTCCAGGCGAGCACTGAAGGTGCGTACTACGGCAAGGAAATGGCTGCCGCCGACAGCAGCGGGCGGATCACCGATCTCCCGATCAACCCGCAGGTGCCCATCCACACCTTCTGGGACATCGGGCGCAGCGATGCGACGAGCATCTGGTTCATGCAGGAGAACGGCCCCTGGCTGGACTTTGTCGATTTCTACGAGAACTCCGGCTTCGGCGTGGCGCACTACGCCAAGGTGCTCAAGGAACGCGGTTACCTGTACGGCAAGCACTACTGGCCCCACGACGGTGCCAACGAGGACTGGTCCGCCAACGAGAACCGGGTTCAGGTGGCCGGAAAGCTGGGGATCAAGCCGATTGTTGTGGTGCCCCGGATCAACGACATCACCGAGGGCATCGACATGGTGCGCAACATGCTGCCGCGCTGCCGGTTCGACAGGGTCCGGTGCGGCCCACCCAAGGCAGGCCAGGGCCGCGGAGGGCTGGAAGCCCTGCGACGCTACACCAAGGTCTGGAACGAGAAGACCGAAACGTATTCCGACCTCCCATTCCACAACTGGGCCAGCAATCCTGCCGACGCGTTCCGGCAGGCGGCCCAGGGCTATGTCAGCAGCAGCGGCCGTCGCGTGGGCGAGTCGCGCGGCACGACCAACGACAACTGGAGAACTGCATGAGCGTTTCCCCCCGCGAGCGGAACCAACCCACCACGGTCGAGCTGGTCGACCTGCTGTCGATGCTGGTGGCCGCCGCTGATGAAGGGCAACTGGTAAGCGTCGCTTTCATGTTGCGATCGCCGGAAGGCGACACGATGGTCGACTACCGCGGTAACCACGAGCTGAGCGAGCTCACCGCTCGTACCGTCCTGCAGCGCATTGCCCAGGACGTTGCCGGCACCCATCCGGCGATCGCCGCGCAGATCACCTCCGACCTGGCCAGGAAGGCGAACTGACGTGGAAGACCGTGACGTCGAGCAGCTGGCCATCCACCTGCAGCAGGCCCGCGCCTACGCGCGGTACCTGCCAGGGGGCGAGAACCACGGCAGCCTGGTCGAGGACCACGTCCTGTCACCGGACCAGGCCGCAGCGGCGGTTGTGGAAGAGCTGGACGCAGCCCTGGAACTGCTGGGAGCAGAAGCATGAGCGCCGGGGTCGAGCTCGCCCCGGATGGCTTCGTGTGGTGTGGCAAGAAGGGGGACCTCACCCTCTACCTGACCCACATCGTGCGCGATGGCGACGACGATGCGGCCCTCTATATCCGGAACGAAAACCGCCGCGTCGAGGGTGTGAACCCCGTGACCGGGATGATCGCCTATGGCAGCCCGGCCTACCTGGTGCCGTTCCGCGACTTCTGGATCTTCCGGCCGGAGGACAGGGATCGGGGCCGGCACCACCACATCGGCGACATGGTCGCCCGCCTGCAGAACGCCTCGGTCGCGCTCTACGGCCTGGACGTGCCGGCCTACCGCCACCGCATCCACGACGCGATCCTCGAATTCTGCGAGGACGTGAAGAATCTGCGGCCGCCGGCGGAGCAGACGCGGGAGCAGTGGCTCGGCGAGATGGCCCGGATGGGGATCCAGATCAAGATCAACGGGCAGAAGGTGAACTGATGCAGACGATCGAGAACTTGCGCAGCGAGCCGGCTTACGACCCCGGCGCTGCAGACGTGGCCACCGCGGCGCCGCCGGACGTGGAAGGCCACCCGCTGGACAGCCTGGAGAACCGCCGCCTCCACGCGAAGGTCCTGGACTACTGGTACACGGCCCTCGATGCGTTCTACGACAACCGCATCGAGCAGATGCTCGACTACGACTTCTATGACCACATCCAGTGGTCGGAGGAAGACCGCGCTGTCCTGGCTGCCCGGCACCAGGCTCCACTGACCTACAACAAGATCAAGATGGCCATCGACTGGGTCATCGGCACGGAGCGACGCACTCGCATCGATGGCGTGGTGCACCCCCGCGCGGAGGACGACGTCGACATTGCCGCGGTGAAGTCGGAGCTGATGAAGTACCTCAGCGACACCAACCGCGTGCCCTGGGCGCGTAGCCAGGCCTTCAAGGATGCCGCGATCGCCGGGTGCGGCTGGACCGAGGAATCGATCCGGACCGACCGCGCGGACGAGCCGGTGATGGTGGGCCACATTCCCTGGCGGCAGATGCGTCGGGATCCGGTCAGCCGGGCGCTGGATCTGAGCGACTGTCGTTTCCTGCTGCGGGAGAAGTTCGCGGACCTCGACTACGCCGAGGCAATGTTCCCGGACCGCATTGAACTGGTGAACCGGGCGGCCCAGGACCACTACGACGGCGACAACGGCGCCTTCGACGAAGAGCTGGACCTTCCCCAGGTCTTCCGCCGCTACGACAGCCGCGGCCATACCGTGACCGGCCGTCGCATCACCGGCAGGGCCTCCCTGGATAGCCGTTGCCGCTTGCGGGTCCGTCTGATCGAGTGCTGGTTCAAACGCCCGGTCGCACACAAGCGCCTGTGGGGCGGCGAGTTCCGGGGCGATCGCTTCGACCCGAACAACCCCGACCACCAGGCGGCGCTGGCAGCAATGAAGGGCCAGGCCTCGCCGGTCTACTCGCTCTCCGACGCCGTGGTCGAGGAAATGTGGTGTGCGATCTTCACCGAAGGCGGACTGCTGCAGCTCAAACGCAGCCCGTTCCGACACGGTCGGTTCCCCTACACCCCGTACTGGTGCTATCGCCGCAACCGCGATGGCATGGAATACGGTTTGGTCCGCGGCGTGCGCGACTCGCAGGAAGACCTGAACAAGCGCATGAGCAAGTTGCTCTGGGCGCTGAGCACGAATCAGCTGTTCTATGAGGATGGCGCCATCGATGAGGACCGCATCGAGGAAGTGAAGCGCGAAATCGCCAAGCCCAACGGCGTGATCCCGCTGAAGAACAATGGACTTGCCAGGATCAAGGTCGAGCGCAACCTCGATGTGGCCGAGGCTCAGATCAAGCTGCTGGAGCTGGATGCAGCGCATATCCACGACGGCTCCGGTGTGAACCGGGAACTGCTTGGCCGTGAGACCAACGCGGCCAGTGGCAGGGCGATCCTGGCCAAGCAGCAGGAAGGTGCCGTGAGCACCGCGGAGCTGTTCGACAACTACCGTCTGGGCATCCAGCTCAGCGGCGAAAAGCAGCTGTCCCTCACCGAGCAATACATGACTGAGGAACGGCAGTTCCGGATCGTCGGGGAGCGCAAGGGGCTGGACTGGCGGGTGATCAACCAGCTGCGCCTGGACACGCTCAACAACGTCTGGGTGGTGGACAACGACATCAGTCGCAACCAGGCCGACTTCATCGTCGACCAGCAGGACTTCCGCGAATCGATGCGTCAGGCCTTTGCCGAGCAGTTCTTCGACATGCTGGGCAAGCTGCCACCGGAGATGTCCATCCAGCTGCTGGACCTGGCCTTCGACATGATCGATATGCCTGGCAAGGACGAGGTGGTGCAGCGTATCCGCAAGATCACCGGCCAGTCGGACAACGACCAGGACGTCGACAGTCCCGAGGCGCAGGCCCGCCAGCAGCAGGAAGCACAGGACCGCGAGGTCGCCCTGCGCGAGCGCATGGCCAAGGTCGGACTGGACGAGGCCAAGCGCGAAGAGATCATGGCCAAGGCCAAGGCTTTGCAGATCAAGACCAAGGGTGACGCGCTCAACGTTGCCGAGTTGATCGAGATCCTGCTCCCACTCGCTCCGGCGGCCGATCGCCTCCTGAGCACCCAACAGACCCCCGAGGAAACCTCTCATGCAGCAGCCTGACAACGCGGGCCAGCAGTCGCTGGCCGCGAACGAACTGGAAATGACGGAGGGCGAGCGTGCGGCGCTGGCCAGCGCTGATGGTGCCGCCCCTGGCGATGCCGCCGCCGCAACGGGCACCCCCGATGCGCCGGCCGCCGCTGCCGCAACCGCCGCGCCGGCGGCCGAAGCCTCAGCTGCCCCAGCAGCCGCTCCAGCGGACGGTGCGGCGCAGCCTGACGCCGCCGCTGCCGCGGCAGCCGCTGCGGAAGGGGCGGTCGCTGCGGCGCCGGCAGCGGCCGAGCCGCCGCCGGCCACCCCCTTCGTGCCGACGTATGCAGCCGACGAGCGCGACTATGGCAAGGAAATCGGCGACATCAACGGCAAGCTGCAGGCCCTGAAGGAGAAGTACAAGGCCGGCGACGTGGAGGATGAGGCCTACGAGCAGCAGTACGAGGATCTGCGCGACGAGCGCAGCCGCGTCGAGCGCGCCCAGGACATCGCCGCCCTGCAGCAGCAGCTCAGTCAGCAGAATGCCGACCAGTCCTGGGCGTACCTGCAGCGCCAGTTCCTGTCCCGCCCGGAGAATGCCGCGATCGCCGCAAGCCCGATCCGCTTCGCCGCGTGGGAGCAGGCGATGCAGTCGGTGGTCAACGACGCCGCAGCTTCTGGTCGCCAGCTCACCGACTGGGACATCCTGGCTGGTGCGCGCGATCTGCTGGTGACCGAGGGCCTGCTGCAGGCTTCCACTGCCGCGACCGCCCCGCCGGTGGCGCAGGCGCCGGCAAAGCCGGACCGCAGCGCACCGCTGGCCGATGTGCCGGCCACGCTGAGCACCGTGCCCGCGGCGGCTGACCCGACCTCCCGATCGACCGCCGATGCTGCTGCTGGCATGGACAACATCGAGGACATCGAGTCGTTCCTGGCCGGAAAGTCGGAGAGTGAGCGCGATCGCATCCTGCGTGATGTGCCGGGCTCCTTCGTGGCGGACAACTGAGCCCCATGCCCAAGCTGCACACCACCCTGGAGCCTGGCGACGTGGTCCTGATCCCGTCGGGGTCAGGCGCGTCGATCACCTTCACCGAGAAGAGCGGCAAGCGCTCGCGCGTGATCATCGAATCCAACACCCCGGTGACCATCACCCGAGCCGGTGAGCAGCAACCTACTGGCGGCGTGCTGCAGCGCGTGGCGCGCCGGCCTACGCCCACTACGGGCTGAACATCCTCAAAACCTGCGCAGTAGTGCGGGTCAACGACAGAGGCGCAGAAGTGCCGTGATCTCCCTGGAGAAGCAACATGGCACAGACGATCGTGGGTCTGAACGACCCCAAGGCCCGGAAGCTGTGGTCTGCGGACCTCATGGTTTCGGTATCCAAACAGTCCTACTGGACGCGCAAGATGATGGGCAAGGGGTCGGAGACCTCGATGCCGGTCATGCTGCAGACCGACCTGGAACAGGAAGCGGGCGACACCATCAGCTACGACCTGTCCGTGCAGCTGTCCGGTGGCGTCATCGAAGGCGACCAGAAGGCCGAGGGCAAGGGCGAGAAGCTCGACTTCTTCACCGACAAGGTCTTCATCGACCAGGCCCGTAAGCCGGTCAGCTGCGGTGGTCGTATGAGCCGCAAGCGCACCGTCCACGACCTGCGCAAGGTCGGCCGCAACCGCCTGACCGAATTCTGGGCGCGCTTCTACGACGAGCTCTTCTTCATGTACGGCTCGGGCGCCCGCGGCATCAACGAGGATTACAACGTCCCGCTGAACTACGCCGGTCGCGCAGGCAACCCGTTCGAGACGCCTGACAGCTCGCACATCTTGTTCGGCGACGGCGCCAGCAAGGCATCGCTGACCGCGGCCGGCAAGATGAGCCGTGTCCTGATCGAGCGCGCCAACACCAAGGCCGCTTCGCAGGGCGGCGGCTCGACCCAGGTGGCGGAGATCCAGCCGATCACCATTGCCGGCGGCGAGCACTTCGTCACCGTCATGCACCCGTTCCAGGCGCATGACCTGAAGACCTCCACGGATCCGGGCAACTGGCTGGACATCCAGAAGGCGGCTGCAGCTGCCGAAGGTGCCAGCAACCCGATCTTCAAGGACAACCTGGGCATGATCGGCAACACGATCCTGCACAAGCACAAGTCCGTGGTGCGCTTCGGGGACTACGGCGCCGGTGGCAACGTTGCAGCGGCTCGCGCGCTGTATCTGGGCCGTCAGGCCCTGGTGCTGGCCTTCGGTTCGCCGGGCAACGGCCTGCGCTTCGACTGGTCCGAGGTTCCGCTCGACCACGGCAACGACATCGAGATCTGCGCCGGCGCCATCTTCGGCATCAAGAAGACGCGCTTCAACGGCAAGGACTTCGGCACGATCGCCCTGGATACCGCCGCGGCCGATCCGAACCCGCAGTAAGCCTCACACCAAGAGCCCCGGCATGCCGGGGCTCTTGCGTTCAGAACTCACATCCTTCGCAGGAGAAATCCATGTCCACGAAACTCGCAATTGGCCGCAACAGCGGCGCATCGTCGCCGGCCGCCGGCCTGCTGGTGGTCAACGACTACAGCTGGCCGGTTGAAGCCGGTGCGGATGGCGATCTGGTGTTGGTCGGTGAGCTGCCGGCCAACCACAAGCTGCACAGCCAGGGCTCGGGCCTGTTCGCCAAGCTGGACGCCGGCGGCAAGCTGGCCGCGCAGAACGTCACGGTCTTCATCCCTGACGCGATCGACGGCGCCTCTGCGGCCGGCAATACCGTCATTGCGCCGACCGCAGTGGTTGCCGATACCGCGGCCTTCATCCCGATGTCCCTGCACCTGATCGCCGAGGGCTTGGGCTCGAAGCCGGTGAACCGCCCGGTTTACGTGAAGCTCAATACCGCCCCCGGAGCTCAGCAGGGCGAGCTGATCCTGCGCCTGGCTGCCTTCCCGGCCTGAGCCCCCAACCGTAGCGGGGCTGCGCCTGCAGCCCCGCCTACCAGGAGCATCCCATGCTGATTGCATGCAAGTTCAAGCGCCCGAAAGCACCCGTTGAACTGGACGGCAACGTGTACTTCTTCGTGCCGATCGATCCCGCCAATGCCGATTCGGAGCACGTCGCCGACGTCGAGAACTCCGACCACATCCAGCGGTTGCTGGGCATCCCGGAGGCCTACTACATCGCCCGGGCCCAGAGCCTGCAGACCGCCACCAAGCCGGTACCGCCGGTCGCCCCCGTTGCAGAGCAGGATTCGCCGCCGCCGCCGGCTGGCGGCAGCACCGGTGCCGGTACCGACGCCGGCGGATCGGACACCACGACCGGCACCGACGCCGGCAGCAACGAACCGCCGGCCGGCGCCAGCGTGGCCGCCACCCTGCCGCCGGAGATCGTTGAGGCCGCGGCCCAACTGAACGGCCTGAGCTGGCAGAAGCTGAAGGCCGAGTTGGCCAAGGGCGGCATCGCCAAGGTTGTGATCAAGGCTGCCCTCGACCTGGAGCTGGCCAAGCCGGAGCCCGACCAGCGCAGCACCACCCTGAAGGTGCTGAGCCAGGCGCTCGAGGAAGCCTGACGTGGAGGCGCGCACCCTCAGCCAGTTGATCGAGGAATGCCGGGAAGAGCTCGACGACGACGTGGCTCCCTACCTGTGGAGTGACGCCGTGCTGACCCGGCACCTCAACGAAGCTGTGGAAGAGGCGTGCATTCGGGCGCGGCTGCTCGTGGAGAGTGGCCGCCCCGATATTTGCCACATCAATCTGGAGCCGGGCCGGGCCGACTACCCGCTTCATCCGACCGTGTACGTGGTCCGGCGCGCGGTGCTGGCCAGCAACCTGTCCGACCCGCTCTGCAGGACCACCAGCGCCGCCCTGGACGGACGGCACCACCACTGGCGTACCGAGGCAGGGCGCCCGGAATACCTGGTGCGCGATCGACAGGCGCGCGAGGTGTCGGTGAGCCCGGTGCCTGCGGAAGTCGATGTCCTGCAGCTCACGCTCTGGCGCGTGCCGGAGGCCGCCGAGGCGATGGAAGACAGCGAGGACGAGCCGGTAATCGATGCCATCCACCACCGGAAGCTGGTGCACTGGGCCTGCTGGCGGGCCCTGAACAAGCGCGATTCGGAGCAGCGCAGCACCGCGGACGCCGACCGACACCTCGCACTGTTCGAGAGCTACTTCGGCGAGCGGCCCACCGCGCGCGCGCTGCAGCAGCTATCGATCGATCCCGCCACCGGCACCCAACCCATGTGGTTCTGACATGCCCGTTCGCGATGACGACCTCCGCCCAGCAGGCCCCTGGCCCCTGGGCATCAACAACGTGGCCGGAGAAGGGGCGCTGCCGACCGATGAGAACGGGATCCCGCGCGCGCTGCGTGAGGCGGACAACGTCGACCTGGACGCAGCCGGTCGGCCGCAACGCCGGCGCGGGCATCAGCGTTTCCGGCCCGGTGCCCTGACCCATTCGCTGTGGAGCCATGACCACCTGCAGTACGGGTTCTTCGTCGATGGCGGTCAGCTTCATGCCCTGCATGAGGACGAACGCGTGGAAGCGCTTGGCATCGACGTCGGCCTGGACCCGCTGAGCTACACGCTGATTGGCGATCGCGTCTTCTACAGCAACAGCAGTTCCTGCGGTGTGCTCGACATCGACCTGCAGGTGCATTCCTGGTCGCCTGAGCACCCAGCGGGCCAGCCGGTACTGGCGCCGTCCGCAGCAAGTGCACTGGCGCCTGGGCAGTACCAGGTCGCGGTGACGTTTATGGATCGGCTCGGCCGTGAGTCGGGTAGCACGCTGGCCGCAGTGATCGACATTGCCGAGGGCGGCGGGTTCGAGCTGAGCGACATTCCGCTGCCAGTGGCGCCGGACACGGCTTCGGTCGCGGTGTACGTCTCCGGGCCGAACGACCAGGTGCTGCGGCAGTACGTCATCCTGCCGGCCGGCACCCGCTCGGCGCCGGTGCTGTCTGCCGGCGAGGGCAGGGCCCTGACCACTCAGTTCCTCCGCCCGCTGCCGCCGGGCCACATCGTGCGTGGTGCGCACGGCCGGCAGTTCGTAGCCAGTGGCCAGGAGGTGCTGTGGTCGGAGCCGCTGCGATACGGCATGTTCCGGCCGTCGACCAACCGCATGCGCTTCAACGCACCGATCGACCTGATGGAACCCATCGGCGACGGACTGCAGGATGGCGCCGGCCTCTACGTCGCTGCCGGCGCGCGGACCTACTGGTACGCAGGCGCCGACCCGAAGGACTTCAGCCAGGCAGTGGCGCGCGGTAGCGGCGCGGTGCCTGGCTCGGCCATGGTCGTCAATGGCGACGTGGTGGGGCTGCAGTCGGCGGCACCGGTGCTGGTCTGGCTTGCCCGCGACGGCTACTTCTGCATTGGACTGCCGGGCGGCCAGGTGCAGGTGCTGAAGAAGGGTGAGGCAGTCGTCGACGATGCCGATCATGCAGCGCTGCTGCTGCGTCAGCAGGACGGACTGAGCCAGCTCGTGGCCGCGCTGCGGGCACCCAAGGGCCAGGCGCTGGCCGTCACCGACCGGGCAGTCGCCCACGTCATCCACCGAGACCCCTGAGCCATGGCTGTGTTGGCCAAGCCAGACGACGTGAAGCGTCGCCTGGAGATCTGCCGTGCGTGTCCGAACGTCGAACGGCTCGGACGCCGCCTTTTCCTGCGCTGCAGCCTCTGCAGCTGTCCCCTGGCAAGCAAGACCCGATTCCAAGGGGCTTCCTGCCCCGCGGGCAAATGGTAACCACCGAAGGAGCAAACCGATGAAGATCATGAAGGCCCTGCAGAACCTGGGCACGGTGGGGCGCGACGCCATTCGCGCAATCCGCCGGCACAAGTACGAGCTGTCCGAGGCGGGCATCTACATTCCCGCGGCGCGCGCGACCATCGGCGGCACGTTCCGGCATGCCCACGCCACTGCAGGCGGGGAGTTCGGTCCGTGGCAGGTGGACCCGAATCGACTGGTCAAGGAGGGCCTGAACTACATCCTCAACACCGCACTCGGGGGCACCAGCCAGCAGACAGCCTTCTACCTGGCGCCATTCGCGGGCAACGTGACGCCGGCAGCGGACTGGAAGGGATCAACCTTCAAGGACGTGGCCACCGAGTTCACGGGGTACACCAACAACAGCCGTCTGCCCTGGACCACCGCACCCTCGACGGCTGAGGCGATTGGCAATAGCGCCGCCCTTGCCGCCGCGACGCTGGTCTACTCGGCAGGCGGGCCCTACAACCTCTACGGCATCGGCCTGCTGACGGGCTCGGCCAAGGGCGCTACGGCGAACATCCTGATCGCCGCCACCCGCTTCGCAACGCCGCGCACCAACCAGCTCGCCGGCGACAAGCTGGCGCTGGAATACGTGCTGTCGGCCAAGGACGAGGGCGACGTCACCTGATGAGCGGGCCGCGGTACAGCGGATGGACACCGATCGTGGTCGTTGGCGATCGGGTGGCTGCGGACCAGCACGTCCCGGAAGCAAGGAAGCTGCTGGGCTTCGTGCTCGAAGAGGCCAAACGGAATGGCCTCGGGATCGCGAACCTGCGCCGGGAGCTGCAGGACGGCACGGTACTGCTGGCCGAGAAGATCGGCGAACTGCCACGCGTCACCATCATTGCCCCTGGGCCACCGCCGGTGGAGGAACCGCCAGAGCCCCGCGGCGGCTTCATCGTCTGGCCACGATGGGACGTGCCCACCGGCGACCCCGCGCAGCGCGGGTCGCAGGTGGATCCGACAGGCAATGACCCCACCGGGTGGCTGGAGTTCGCCGGCAGTCGTGTCGTCACCCGCTACTGGCGCCGATGGGACGTGGTCGACCAGATCCAGGGCGCACGCTACGAGAGCTACAACCGGCCGGATCTGTATCCCGATGGGCTGTACTTCTTCGGGAACATCGATTGGAAGGACGGCGAGGACCTGGCGCTGTCGTTCTACGGATTCTGCTCGAGGTACGTGCACGACGTTGCCTTGCTCGACATCGGCGCGCGCTGGGTGCTGCAGCAGGGCCAGGCCCTGTTCGACCGGATCTCCTACCGCGACGAGCTGCAGCAGGATCCCCCGGAATACCTGTCGTGGCGGATCAACTCCGCCTGCGTGCGCAAGACGTCGGCCGGAGCCCAGGAGCTGGTGGTGGCGTTCACCAACTACACCCAGGGCCAGCCCACCACCGCGCAGTCGGCGTTTGTGGCCTTCAGGTTGCATAGGAACGAGGGGACGCCGCAGAAGGGTGACTGGGTCATCGAGCCCGGCAGCCATCGACTGCTGGGAATGACACCTGGCCAGATCAACCCCGAAGGCAGCACGTCGGGAAACACGTTCACCGATTCGGCCATGGCCTGGTTCTTCAATGGCGATGGCACCCGAGCGATTCGGACCGTCAACAGCGAGCAGACGGCCGCTGTCGCGTTGGTCAACACTATGACCCAAGAGGTGGAGATCTCCGACAGCAGCATCACCCACACCGCGGTCCAGGCTGCCTACCTGCAGGGCAACTACGCGGGGAGCGGCGGCAACTTCGCCTTGGTCGCACCCACGCGTGGCCTGGTCGTGTCCGACTTCGCCGGCATGGAGCGGAAAGACGCCTACCTGGCGCTGCGGCGGAGCGAGGGGCGGTTTGCTGTGGAGGCCAACAACTACCAGGGAATGGTGCGCGTCTCCGTGGTGCTGGAGTTCGATGGCGGCGAGATCTCTCTGATCGATCGAGACTTCGCGGTGGGCAATGACCGCCAGGACTATCACCTGCTGGCGTACATGGACGTGCGCCACAACCTGTTCTCCGGGTGGCGGATCCAGGGCTTCAATGGCGCTCACACGATCCAGCCGTTTGCCTACATGGCCGGCCGGATGGTGTATGGCCAGTCCGAGCCTGTGGCATGGGATCCGAGTTCCGGCACCGGCGCGCCTTTCCCGGGCCTGGATACCCGTGCCCCGGGCACCGTCACCGATGGCCTGGTGTTCGGCAGCTACTGGGTCGGCGCCAGCGGATCCGGATGGGGCCCACGCACACCGAACCAGACGGGTGTGATCTGGAACAAACACCCCCGTGAGGGCCTGATCGCGTTCAGCGGTTCATCGATGCTGGTGCCGCTGATGATGGATCGACAGGGCGTGAGGGACTTCCTCGGCTTCGATTGGGCCGGGGGCTGGAACTACAACAAGGGGCGCTACTGCGTCTCGATACCTGGCGCCTACACCGGTGCACTGAACTACCTGACGGGTCATGACCTGGGGGCGTTGCTTGGCGTTACCGCCGAGGACAGGCGCTTCTACCCGCTGACCGTCCTACCCAAGCCCATCTAGGAGCCTTCATGGCCGTGAACACTTCCACGGGGTTCGAGGCGTCGATCCTTGGCCCGTCGGCATTCGAGGGGATCTTCCGCGCCGGTAGCATCGAGATCCGCACCGGACCCCAGCCGGACACCGCAGATATGCCCGCCACCGGTGCCTTGCTGGCGCGAATCACCGTTGACGGCGGCATCTGGCAGCCAGGCGTTTCGGCCTATGGCCTGGGCTTCGTGCGCAACGGCCGATACGTCTACAAGGATGCTGCCCAACGCTGGGTACTTCGCGGGCTCGCCGCGGGCACCGCGGGCTGGTTCCGCCTGGTCGGTAATGCGCCCGACGCCGGCGCAGTCTCCTTCGAATCTCCCCGCATCGATGGCGCGATCGGTCTGGACGACGACAGCCCGGGCGACTTCCAGATGCGCCTGCCCACCCTGGCCATGGCCACCGACACCAGCATCGAGATCGGTGAATGGTGGTTTGCGATCCCCCCACTCTGACGAAGGAACAGCACCATGATGATCTCCATCCCGCTCGCACAGGCCCTGCTTGGGCAGGTCAAGAATGCCCTCGACGGCGGCTTCCTCTACGTGTTCGCTGGGCCGGTACCGGCATCGGCCGACGATGCCCTGGATATGGTCGGCAGTCACACGCAGCTGGCGAAACTCTCGGTCAGCGGCGGCGGCCTGACCTTCTCCGCTCCCGTCGGCAATGTTCTGCCGAAGGCACCGAGCGAAGAATGGGAAGGCCTGATCCAGTTTGAGGGTGCCAATGCCGGCGCCACGAGCCTTTCCCCCTCGTTCTATCGCTTCTGCGCTGCAGCCGACGATGGCCGTGGTTCCACGACCGGCGTTCGCCTGCAGGGCACTGCGGGCGGGCCTGCCTCCAATGCGGCCGTGCTGTTCAGCAGCGACGTGATGACGGCCAACGGCAGCAACAGCACCGGCGTGAGTATCTTCAACGTGGTTGCCGACCAGGCCAGCTGACATGTTGTCCAAGCCGCCAGTGTCCAGGTACGTCCCGCCCCAGCCCGCGAAACCTGCGGTGCCGTACCGGGCTTCCTATACCGTCTGCGGCGCCTCGCCGGCCAAGGGCTACTGGCGGCAGGAGTGCAGCGAAGGCCGGATGCCGGCGCCGAGCAACGGCGCTGTGCAGTTGCCGAAGGGCGCAACGATCCTCGGCTATGAAGAGCAGAACGGGGTCACCTACGTGCGCTACATGCTCTGCAGGAGTGTGTTCGTTCAGACCTCGCCGCCTGGCCCCGTCACCTGTACGACGTATCCGGAGCAGAAGGCGGAGCCTGCCGTGCCGGCCGTTCCGCCGCGCAGGGAATACCTCTCGGTCTTCGAGTGGGACGCCGGCGCAGATAGCGCGGACGAGCTCGACGGTGATGTCGCGATGCGGCTGACGATGAGTCGCGCCGTGGGTGTGGTGGTCGGGCTCGCGATCCTGGACGAGGCGGAGCTGTCTGACCCGGCCCGGGTCCGACATGGGCTGTACTTCCATCAGAGCGAGGGTGGCCGCCTGCAGGCCTGCGTGCTGGAACGCGGCCGCCGCGTGTCGCCGATCCGGCTCTATGACCCCCAGGACCTCTGGGAGGTAAGGCGCATCGGCGGCACTGTCCACTACCTGCACAACGGACAGCGCTTCTACATGTCGCAGCAAGCCAGCCACGGGCTCGTGGTCGTGGGTTGTGCGATCTACGCGACCGGAGATTTCATCGAATGACCATCGAGTTCCTGCCGCTGCAGCATGCGGAGATCGAGGGGCGTGGCCAGGTCACGTTGTCACTGAGGGCCGTGGGGGTTGGCTCAGGGCTCGGTGCCGCCGGCAGTGCCGTGCTGCGCCTGGGCTCGTCTGGACAGGGGCAGATCTACTTCGGCGGCGGCGTAGACCCGGTGGTACCCGCCAACGGTGCCGCCGCATTGAACCTGGTCACATCCGGGCAGGGCTACGGCCGAGACATCGGCGGCGGTGCCGCGGCGATCAGCGTGCGCGCTGCAGGCTTCCAGACTGCCCCCGGCCGTGGAGCGGGCGGCGCGCGTCTGGCGCTTTATGGCAGCGGTCGACAGGTCACCACGCCGCTTGCCTATGCAGGCCTGTCTGCCCGACCGCGCATGATCTCTGCGTTCGGTGGGCGCTGGTTTGCGTCGCCGCGTTCATCGCTGGCTATCGGCGAGACCCGAAGCAGCCTGCCAACGCACGTGCTGAACGAAGTGCTCTCCATCGACGAGACCCGGCGCAGCGCGCTGCTGGCCAGCTGCAGGACGGCGGACACGCTGAGCCTGGAAGATGCGGCAGCGGTGGTGTTCATGCTGCTGGTCGAAGAAGGGATTGCCTTCAGCCCGGATATTCGCGCTGACTCGATCAGGCTGGAGCGCGTCATCGACCGCCTGCTGATGCTGGGGGTGGCCACGTCTTACGCCGATGCGTTGAACGCCCTGGTCGGCGGCCTGTGGTTCGGCGCCCTGACCGAGGCGCTGCGCACGGAGACGGTCACCGATGGACTGCTGGGCTCGGACCTGGTGGCCAGCCTGCAGCGCGCCGCAGAGCGCGTGGTGGACGGCATGCTGGCTGATGCCGCGGCATTCGAAGCCGGTACCGGCGTGGTGATGGTGGATGAGCAGCTGCTCGTCGGCGCCGCCGGCGGCGCGACGGCCGAGCTGGCCGAGCTGCTGAAGGACGGGCTGGGATTCGTGACCCGCCTGGCGCTGGACACCGGCGAGTACGTGGCATGGGTCATGAACACCGAAAGCCGCGCGCTGAGCCGCTACACCCAGTACCCGTTCAACAGCTTCGCCAAGATCGGCGGTCGCTACTACGCCGCGGCTGCGGACGGCCTGCACCGGCTTGATGGCGATGACGACGACGGCACACCAATTGCCGCGCGGCTGCGGCTGGGCCTTTCCGCACTGGGCACGCGCCGCCTGAAGCGGCTGCCCGAGGCGTTTGTCGGCTACACCGCCACCGGCGCGCTGCTGCTGCATGTGATCACGGTCAACGAGCAGAGCGGCCAGAAGGAAGCGGCCATCTACCGGATCCTGGAGCGGCCGGCGTCGAGTGAGCGGGAAACCCGCTGGAAGCTGGGGAAGGGGATCAAGGCCGTCGACTTCGACTTCGTGATCGAGAACGTGGACGGCGCCGACTTCGAGCTCGCAGCCATCGACTTCAGGCCGATCTATCTTGATCGCCGGACCAGGGGATGACCATGGCAGGACCTTGTTTCTGGCGCGAGCCATTCAACCTTGTTCAGGACTGCGGCGAAGATCCGCAGCCCAGCGACTGGATGCTCACCTTCAACAACGGAATGGTCGAAGCCGAAGAGGCATCCGAGCTCCCCGCATTCGCCGTAGGCACCGACTTCCTGCTGAAGATCGAGGGCGACGTGGACGGGCGCACCCTCCAGATGCGCTATCGCATCGACAGCGACCGCTATGCGCCCTACTACATGGGCGAACAGACCAGCTACAACGGCCCCGATGGGGCTGCCGCCGTGGCGACACAAGGTGCAAATCGTTGGGACGTAACGGTCTACGTCCTGTGGAGCTGACCGGAGAAGCATGAATGGCAACTACCTGGTGTCCTGACCTGTCGGCTGATGCCGCGATCACGTTGGTTGGAAGCGCGCATGACAAGTTCATGGAGCTCGGCTCGACCACGTACAACATGGCCGTGTCCAACCTGCAGGGTCTCAACAGCGTTCGGCTGGACCCAATCGACTTCAACGTCGACTTCCGCTTCGCCGATCCGCAGGCCACGTTCCAGCGGCCGCGCCGCCCCGACCTGGATGAAGGCGCGCTGGAATTCCGCGCTCCTGATGTACCGCTGCCCAGCGCGCCCGGCTTCGTGGCTGCTCCGATCTCGATCAGCGAAGCGCCCGAGCTCGACGCTCAACCACCGACACTCGCTTTCGGAGCGAAGCCGACCACGCCGAACGTGGTCGAGCCGACGCTTCCTGTGGATCCGGCGCCGATTGTGCTGCCGGCGGAGCCGACCTACGTCTTGCCGCAGGTGCCGACGTTCGAGGCACTGAACCTGCCCGACGTGCCGAACATTGTCTTGCCGGAGTTCGAGGCGGAGAAACCGATCTTCATCGAGCCGCCGTTCAACGAAACCTGGCAGTTCGAGGCCACCCCGTATGTCAGCACGCTGGTGGACACGCTCACCGCCACGCTGAAGCCGATGATAGTCGGCAGCCAGGCCCTGCCAAGGATCATCGAGGACGCGATCTTCCAGCGCGCCCGCAGCCGCATCGAGCTGGACACCCAGCGGAACGTGGACCAGGCGGTTTCGGAGTTCGCCGCCCGTGGCTTTGCCGAGCCGCAGGGCATGCTGGCCGGGAGGATCCTGGAGGTCCGGCAAACCGGGCAGGGTGCCGTGGCCGAGGCCTCTCGTGATGCGGCGATCAAGCAGTTCGAAGAATCGCTGGCCAACCAGCGCATGGCCATTGCTCAGGGCGCTGCGCTGGAAGGGACGCTGGCGCAGCTGCACACCGACGAGCAGAAGCTGATGCTGCAGGCGGCGACGTTCCAGCGCGAAACCGTGATCGCCGTGCTGAACGCCAGAATCTCGGTCTTCAACGCTCGCCTGCAGGCCTACCAGACGGACGCCCAGGTGCTGCGCGATCGCATCCAAGCGGAGCTGGCCAAGGTCGAGGTGTTCCGGGCCCAGATCGAGGGGGAGCGGGCACGGGGTGAGATCAATGAACAGCGGGTGCGCCTCTACGAGTCGCAGCTGCGCGGTGTAACCACTCTGGCCGACTTCTACCGCACCCGCGTCGAGGCGGTGAAGGTGCAGGCGGACATCAACCGTTTCGGCATCGACAAGTACCGCGCGCAGGTCGACGCCTATGAGGCGCGCTGGCGTGCCCACGTCGCCGAGTGGCAGGGCTACACGGCCAGTGTGGAGGGCGAGGGCAAACGGGCGGATCTGTATCGCACGCTGGTCGATGCCAATGCAAAGCGTGTCGATGCCTGGGCGGCCAGCAACAACATGCAATTCGAGGCCGAGCGCCTGCGCATGGCTCAGCACGGGGTTGACCTGGACGTGTGGCGCGCCGGCATCACTCGTTGGGACGCGACGCTGAGCGGCGAGCGCGCTCGACTGGCTGCTGTCGGCCAGGCGTTCGACGCGAAGGCGCGGATCTACAGCGCCGACGCCGGCGTGGAGCAGGCGGCCTCGGCCGCAGCCGATCGCAGTTTCGAGCTCGGACTGGCACGGGAACGCGCCGACGTCGACGTACAGCTGCAGCAGGCCCAGATGCGCATCCAGCAAATGCTCGGCCTGCTGGCGCAGTCGGCGGAGATCCAGCGGGCAAAGGCGCAGATCTCCAGCCAGCTCGCCGCCAGCACGATGAGCGCCGTCAACTACGGGGCCAGCGTTTCCAGCGGCCGCAGCAAATCCAACTCCTGCGCGCAGAACTACAGCTTCCAGGGCGAGATCGCGGACGCCTGATCCGCCTCAACTTCATAAGGGGAATCGCATGGCCATCAACGATCGAGACGAACTGAACCCTGCCGGCGCCGCGCCCGTGCAGCCCCGCATTGCCACCCGGCCGAGCGCTGGCACAGCCTTTGGCTCGGCAGTGCGTGGCGGAGCCGAGCGGGCGGCCACGCTGGCCAAGAACTTTGGAAATGCAGGCCTTCGTGGTGCGGGCATCGTTGCAGACGCGGTGACGGCACCTGGACGCAACGCGGCGGGCTTCGTGCGCGATGCAGGCAGGGCAGTCGCGGGCGCCTCTCCCTCGCCGGAGCAGGGCCAGCCGTTGCGGGCACCCACTCAGCTCAACCCCGTCGGCAGTGCAGCCGCGGCCGTGAGCCGGCTGACGCCGCTGCGGTTCGGCGGTGCCGCGAAGCCGAAACCAACGTTCGGGGGTGTGAGCTCGAGCGTTGACTCGACTGCAGGCCTCGCTGGTTCGCGCGTGGCTGCGCGGCCGTCGATCGGGGCAGACTTCACCGGGGTCAGTTCCAGCGTGAGTTCCACGGCGCCCCTGGCGGGCGCTGCAGGTGCCGCAGCGCCCCGGGCGTCCCCCGCCCCCGCAGCACCTGCTCCGAGCACCTACACGACGCAGGACGGCCGCACTGCCACGTTGCCAGCAGGCATTACCCGCACCGTAGATGCCAACGGCAATTCGGTGTTCACCGGGTCCGCCGCAACCATCGCAGCCAGCGGCGGTGCTGCGGTCGCACCGGCCGGCGGCACGCTGGCTCTCATGGTGTCCCCCCTCGCGGCTGCACCTGCAGCGCCGACGGTGGCGGCTCCGCGGCCAACGCCGCAGATCGTGCAGCGTGGTCGCCAGGGCGGGATCATTGAGAACCCCGCCGACACCACGGTGGACAAGCTCACCCGAGCTATGGGCAGCGCCAGTCTGAAAGGCAGCCCGAGCGGCCGCGCCGCAGTAGCGCAGGCAATCCTGGGCGAGGCCGGCGCGCGCCAGGCCGAGCGCGCATCTGCGCTCCGCACCCAGGATGAGGCCGATCTTGCCGCTGGCCAGGTCAACGCGGTCGCGGCACAGGGCGACGCCAACCGCGCGCTGCAGGCCGGTCAGTTCAACGCACAGATGCAAGACAACGCCGCCAACCGGCAGGCGTCGCTGGAAACCGCCCGCATCGCTCGCCGGCCGGAGATCTCGGTGGCGGCCGACGGCAGCATGGGTGTTGTAGGTGGCGACGGTAGTTGGCGGGCGGTAACAGGCGCCGACGGCAAGAACGTGCGCGCCGCCCAGGCGCCGCGTCAGACCGGGGAGCTTACCGATGCCGAGCGGCTGAAGTCCTACACCGATCGATTCAACGCCATTTCCGGGAACGTCACGATGGACGAAGCCGCGAAGACGGCCGCCCTGGCCCAGCTCGATGCGGATCCACTGTATGCGGGCCTGCGCCCGAAGGAAGCCCCGCCCGTGGATGGAGCGCGTAAGGCGCCAGACGGGAACTGGTACGTGCAGAACAAAGACGGAAGCTACTCGAAGGTGAATCTCTGATGGCAACGTTCGAAAAGGTCGATGGGAATCCCTTTGGCGCAGCCGCCGCGCCAGCGCCAACCCCCACAGCCACCGACAAGGTTGCGCGCCGACCGACGCTGTCCCCCGTGCAGGGCGACCCGTTCCAGAAGGTGGCCAAGCGCCCGGAGCGATCCTGGGGTGAGGCGATCAAGGACACCGGGCTCGGCATTGCTTCCGGCGCCGCCAACATCCTCGGTGGCGCTGTGGAGCAGCGGAACTCCATGGAGCCGACCAACATCGTGCGGCAGGGCCTGCGCGCGCTGGACAGGTTGGGGGTCAAGGGCGCATCCGAGACCGCCGCGCTGGTACCAGGCACGCCATCCGAGATCTTCGGCGGGCGCCGGGCTGGCTCGGATAGCGCGGGCTTGTCGAAGGCAACGCAGCTGGCCACCGACTACCTCGGCGAGAGCCAGTCTGATGCGCTCAAGCAGGAAAAGCAGGACCTGCAGGACACCAAGGGCTTCTTCGCCAGTGCCGGCAAGGTGCTGTCCTCGCCCCGACTGATCGGCAACTTCCTGGCGGAGCAGGTGCCAAACGTTGCCGCGATGGGCGCCGGCACGCGCCTCGCGGCTGCGCGGGCGGGAGAACGAGCCTTGGCGGGTGCCTTGGCCAAGGGTCTCGGTACTGAGGCCGCTGAAACGGCAGCCACCGCCGCTGG
This sequence comes from Stenotrophomonas sp. 109824_Sma, assembly GCF_056480025.1. NCBI lineage: Bacteria > Pseudomonadati > Pseudomonadota > Gammaproteobacteria > Lysobacterales > Lysobacteraceae > Stenotrophomonas > Stenotrophomonas sp. 109824_Sma. The sequence continues at coordinate 1,871,495 of NZ_CM151078.1, forward strand.
TCATCGAGCGGCGACTGCCGCTGCCACCGGCCTGACGACGATCATGGAGACCGGATCGGCTGGCCAGCAAACCTACCAGCAAGCTATGGCGCAGCCGCAGTCGGTCTGGGATGCCAATCCAGAATACAAGCGCATGGTCGCCGCCGGCGGTGACCCGCAGACGGTCAAGGAAACCATCGCGCGTGGCGCATCGATGGAAGCGCAGGCGATCACCGCACCGATCGCGGCGATCGCCGGCCGCATTGCGGCGCCGTTCGAGGCCGACGTCTTCACCCGGGGCCTGGCGCGCAAGCCGAAGGCGATGCTCGCAGGTGCTGCGCGTGAGACCGTGGAGGAAGGCATCCAGGAGGGCGGCTCGCAGCTGGCCGGCAACCTTGGCCAGCGCCAGGTCGATCCGACCCAGGCAGCGTGGGAAGGTGTCCCTGAAGCGGCCGGTACCGGTGCGGCGATCGGCGGCCTGCTCGGTGGCGGCATGGCCGCCGGCGGCGCGATCGCCAGCCGCGGCGACAACCAGGCCGCAGTGGCAGCTGATGCGGAGCGGGAACGTCTGGCACGCCGGCCGACGCCGACGCCACCTCCGCTGCCACCGCCGCCGATCCCCCAGATGCTGGCGCTTCCGCCGCCGGAAGTGATGACTGCTGCACCGGACGGCACTATCACGCCTGGCAGGGTCCGCCCGGAGGTCATGGCCGAACCTGAGATGCGCTTTCCGCAGGGCCGCGGCATGTCCGCTCCCTTCGACGGGACTCGCGTCGCTGCGCGTCCGCAGCCGACGGTACCGTTCCCTGATGCAACTCCCGACTCGATCGCCGGCATCGCCAACCTGGTGTCCCAGGCCAGGCGGCCCACTGAGCCTGCGGATACCGCAACAGCTGCGGCAGCGCAGGCAGAACCGGTCGCTCCGCAAGCCCAGGGAGGCCAGGCGGCTCTGGCAACACCGGAAGTTCCGGCCGCGGCGGCGCCTCCGGCGCCTGCGGTCGCGCCGCCGTGGGTAGATGCCCAGACCGGTGAAGCGCTCCGAGAGCCGACCACGACGGACATCAAGCAGCTGCTGCACAGCGGCCTGCAGTACCAGGTCGAGACGCATGGCGGAATCAATACGCCGACCCTGCTGCGCTCCATGCGTGACCAGTACGGCCTGCCCAGCGCCCGTGTGCGCCCGCTGCTGGACGAGGTAAAGGGCGAGCGTCGGCGCGGCCTCACTGAGCCGCCAGCCGCTGCCGGCAACCTGGCAGCGAGTGAGGCCGCCGGCGCGGCATCGCCGGCGCAGCAGTCGCTGAGGGAGGCCGCACCGTCTGCAGATCTGCAGCTGAATGGTGCCGCGCCGACCAATCGATCCGCCCCGGAGCCACTGGCCAGCGAATTGCAGCGCGCGCCCGGTGATGCGGCGGCGCAGTTGGACACCGGTTCGTCTCGCGCACCGGTCGCCGAGCCGCGTGCAGCCGGCGCGACGGAGACAACCGGTGTGGCCGGGACCGCTCCGGAGCATTCCGTGGCCGAGGCGAGCGCTGGCCAGGCCAACGTGCCCGCGCAGGCCGAAGTGCCAAAGGTGGCCACCGCGGCTGCTGAGGCGGCGACGAACCCGCAGAACGATCTGCCTGCGCCCACGGATGCACAGAAGGAAGCCGGCAACTACAAGAAGGGTCACGTCCGCATCAACGGCCACGACATCAGCATCGAGAACCCTGCCGGCAGCCAGCGGGATCCACGCTGGCCCGCGCTGAAGAACCACTACGGCTACTTCAAGGGCACCGTCGGCAAGGACAAGGACCACGTCGACGTCTTCATGACCGACCGCGCTGAGGATCCGGCGCTGCCGGTGTACGTGGTCGACCAGGTCAACAAGGACGGCTCCTTCGATGAGCACAAGGTCATCATGGGCACCGCGTCGGAGCAGGAAGCCCGCGAGACCTACCTGGCCAACTACTCGAAGGGCTGGACGGGCCTCGGCGGCATCAAGGAAATGTCACAGGAGCAGTTCAAGGCCTGGGTGCGCGATCCGAAGAAGACCACGCGCCGCGTCACCCGGGCCCAGCAGGCGGAGGCGGAGCCCGCGCCGGCGCCGCAGGCCGCTGCGCCCGCAGGTGGAACGGGGCAGGGCGTAAGCGCAGCAGCCGAAAGCGTCGGTGCGCCGTCGGAAACCGGTGGTGGGTTGGCCAAGATCGAAAGTGAACCTGCAGCTGCAGCAGCTGCAGCAGCTGCAGCGCCGGCAACGACCGACCAGCCCCCGGCCTATACGCCCAAGGTGCGACGCATCGGTGGTTCTCCGCAGTACGACCGCGGCGACATTGGCACGCTCGGCGCCTACTTCACGCCCGGACGCGTCGTGAAAGCCTATGGCAACACCCGGGATCGAGTGATCGAGTTTCGACCGCCGGAGAAGGATCAGCGCTGGCAGGTGAAAGTTCAGCAGGTCGATTCCGCCGGCAACCCGCTGCCTGGCGAGAAGCCGCGCTGGCACAGCACCACCCCGTCGCCGAACGACCTGGAGCAAGTGCTCGGCAAGCCGATCGCAAAGGCGCGCAAGGCTGCCGCCCCCGCACAGGACAGCACCGCAGCGGCCGACGTTGTGCCTGCGCTGCCGCAGAAGGGGGCCGCCAGCCCGGCGGTGATCGAAGACCTGGGTGAGAAGCTGGGCGGTGCGCGCAAGGACCTGGCCAAGCCGACCGGTTCCCGGCTGCAGCGTCGGGCAGACCCCGACGGTGACCAGAACACCGGTGCAGCCTGGTCAAAGAAGTACGTCGCGATGGAAGACACGCGCAACCCGGGAACCTGGCGCCTGTTCAAGGCGAAAAAGGGTCGCTTGGGTAACCCGCTGGCCAGCCGGCAGACCTTTGCTAGCCAGGCCGAGGCCGACGCGGCAATCCCGATGGTCGAGCTGGCTCGCAATCACCGCGCCGTGGAGCGTGAGCCCGGCAACTGGGCGATCGCGCGCGACGTCACCGACCGCAAGCGCGTCTATCTCAAGGACGGGTTCGACACCCGCGCGGCGGCGCTGCAGTACATGGCCGAGAACGCGCCAGCACTGATCGACACCAAGACCACCGTGGGCGAGGAGGCTCTGCCGCGGCCGGACAAGGTCATGCGCATTGGTGAGGCGCGGCGGGAAGGTGATGTCCAGGGCCAGCAGTTCATGGACACCTTCGGCTTCCGAGGTGTCGAGTTCGGCAAGTGGAACAACCAGGACGAGCGCCAGGAGGTGATGAATCACGCCTTCGACGCGCTGGTCGACCTGTCCGAGCTGCTGAACCTGCCCCCGCGCGCGATGAGCCTGGACGGCCAGATCGGCCTGGCGTTCGGTGCACGTGGCCACGGCCTCAGCGGCGCCCGCGCGCACTACGAGCGGGACTATGCGGTGATCAACCTGACCAAGCTCAAGGGTGCCGGGTCGCTGGCCCACGAGTGGATGCACGCCCTGGACCACTATCTCGGCCGGCAGGACGGCCGGGGGTCGGAACAGATCACCAACAGTCGCGGCGACAAGGTCATGAAGGCGTCGGGTGTTGACGACTACCTGAGCAATGCAAACCGATTCCGGGGGAACGTGCGTCCGGAGCTGCGTGCGGCGTTCCAGGAGCTGATGGACACCATGCGAACCCGTGCCGAGCAGTATGTCGAAGACACGGCGCGCGCCGAATCTTTCCTGGGCAAAGCCCGTGACCAGGTGCAGAAGCAACTGGGCGACCTGCGTGCCCACATCGCGAAGGAGCGGGCCTGGGGATCGCGGAAGCGACCGGCAACACAGCAGGAGCTGGCCACGTTCGACGCCGCGGCGGATCGGCTGCTCAACGGCGAGACGTTCAGCACCGATGCGAAGCCGACCAAGGGTGGCGGGGTACGGTTCACCAACGAAGAACTGGACGCGCTGGATGGCGTATTGAAGGCCGTTACCAACCGTACCGGCTTCAACTCCGAGCGCACCGGCTCGCTGGATCGATTGCGCGATGCGATGGGCATGTATCAGCGCCGGGTAGAGCTGTGGCAGTCGGCAGACGCCGGCGAGGCGAAGACCAAGAACGTGCCGACCTCGTTCATGACCGAGGCCCGAAAGCTGGACGATGGCCGCGTGGGCAATTACTGGACCGCGCCGCACGAGCTCCTGGCACGTGCCTTCAGTTCCTACGTTGAGGACCGCCTGCAGGATGCCGGCCGGGCCAGCGCTTTCATGTCCTTCGGTTCGGACCCGCGCTTCGCGGTGCCGGTCGGTACCGAGCTCGCTCGGCCGTTCCCCGGCGGCGCCGAGCGCCAGGCAATGAATGCCGCGTTCGACCGCTTCTTCGCCGAGGTCAAGCACGAAGAGAGCCCGACCGGTGGTGTCCGACTCTTCTCCCGCCGTGGCTGGGAGGCCGACTTCCCCGACGTCGTGACGGCTCACCGTCCCGGTCGCCTGAGTGCGCACGCGGATTACGCTGCAGCCAAAGCTGGCGACGACGCGGCGGCCCTGCGCGTGGCGCGCGACGTCATCACCCCGGCGTTTGTCGAGGACGTGCGTGCTGCACTGCCGGAGGGCAGCAAGCCGCTGGTGGTGGCCGTGCAGTCCCAGGAAGCCACGGGAAACAACCGCATCCCGCGCATGGCCGCCGAGGTGCTGGCCCAGCGCCTGGGACTGCAGGTATCCGAAGACATCGTCCAGGCCGCCAAGGTCAATCGTAGTGCCGGCGATGCCCTGCACCGGCTGGCCAACCAGCCCCCGTTCACCGGCAAGGTGGAGAAGGGCCGCGACTACGTCCTGATCGATGACACGCTGACCCAGGGCGGCACCCTGGCCCAGCTGAAGACCCACATCGAGGACAACGGCGGCAAGGTGGTGCTGGCCACGGCTTTGACCGGCAAGGACTATTCGCGGAAAATCGCCCTCAACTCCCAGAGCCTGGCCGACGTCCGTGAACGTTTCGGATCAATCGAACCCTGGTGGCGCGACCAGTTCGGCTACGGCTTCGAAGGCCTCACCGAATCCGAAGCGCGCACCATCCTCACCCTCGACAAGGGACGTCTCGATGCTGACGCCCTCCGAGATCGAGTCGCTGAAGGCCGAGTACCGGGCCTCCGGCAAGTGGGCGAAGGAGCAGCTGGCCAAGGATCCGGAGCTGAAGCACCTGGGCCCAGCGGGCGGGTAAACCGATCCGCTGCGCCTGCCGCCAGCGGCAGCCTGGACTTCGACCGCGCGCTGCAGCTCAAAACCGACCTGACCCAACATTGGGGCGAGAACGCGCCCAGCGTGGTCGTGGTGCGCTCGGCCGAGGACTTCCCGGCCAGCGCCAAGGTAGATCCGGGCTATCGCCGCGCCGAGGGTGTGTACGACGGGCGGCCTACGGTCTGGATCAACGCTGGCAACATCGCCACCGAGCAGCGCTTCGCGCAGGTGCTGGCGCACGAGGCAATCGGGCACTACGGCGTTGAGTCCGTGGTGGGTGCCAAGGACTGGACCCAGATCGTAGACGCGATCGACAAGCTGGCAGCGGACGGATCCGGCACCGCCGCACTGAAGTCGGTGCTGGCCGATGTGACCAGGCGCTACGGCACTGTCGATCGCGAGACCTTCGCCAAGGAAGCGATCGCCGTCATGGCAGAACGGGGCATCCGCAACAGCTTCACCAGCCGCGTCGCCGCCGCGGTCCGCCGCTTCCTGCGCCGCGTCATGCCGTCGCTGAAGTGGTCCGAGACCGAGGTTCGGGACCTGTTGAGCCAGGCCGATGGATTCCTGCGTGCCGGCATGTCGGCCCAGGCGCAGCGGGAAATGGTGCGGTCCTACTCGTTCGCACAACCGCAGATCGACGGCCGCGGCGAGGCATTCCTCGAGCAGAACGGTGGTCGATTTCTCCGCCGCGACGATCAGTGGTACCTCGCCGACGAGCGGGGCCGCCCGGCTGACTTCCTGACCCTCGGCGCTGCGCACGCTGAGGCCGAGCGCACCGGTGGCCAGGTGCTGGCCGATCCGGTTGAGCGTGGGCCGCGCACCTGGAGCGTGGTGCTGCCCAACGGTGCCGAGGTGACGCGGGCGGCCCGCGGCCGCCTCTTCAGCATGCCGCCGGCAGACGCGCTCGCGGACATTGATGCTATCCAGCAGGGCATCCAAGGCGACGACGTACTGGCGCGTGCCCGGCTGAAGCTCGAGGACCTCAGCCTGAGCAAGGTGAAAGACACGTTGCGCCCCAGCTGGCTCGGTGCGCTGGCCACCCGGCACCTGACGGAGCTGGGGCGCGACTACTTCCCGACCATCGATCGCTATTCGGACTACCTGGCCGAAATGCAGGCCGATCGGAACAAGCTGCAGGCGGAGGCCGACACGATTGCCGAGGCGGCGCGCCAGTGGGCCAGCAAGAACAAGGCGGAAAGCCGGCGTCTGTTCGACCTCATGCACCAGGCCACCATGGACGGTGTAGATCCGTCGCGCGAGTACCAGCCCCTGCAGTTCCGGATGCCCGGCGAGAAGGGCCTGCAGGTGGTCAACCGTAAGAACGTGTTGCACGCCATCAAGGTGAAACAGCAGCAGATGCGGGAGCGCAGCGGCGACACCAAGGCGAACATCATGAACGAGGTCAAGGCGCTGAAGGCCATGCTGAAGGCAGAGCCACGGCGGCAACGGCAGTACGCTCCGTTGGTTGAGCAGTGGTCACAGCTGTCGCCCGAAGCGCGGAGGTTCTACAGCCAGTTCCGGGATGCCTATCGAGCCAGGTCCGACGCGGTGGAGGAGGCTTTGGTCCAGCGCATTGAGGACCTGAAGGGCGGCGACATGGTGGGAGGAACGGCCCTAAGCGATAGCAGTCGCCGCATGTTGGTGCACAAGGTTCGCGAACAGTTCGAATCCGCACGCCTGCAGGGCGTCTACTTCCCCCTGCAGCGCTTCGGCAGGTTCTTCGTTGCGGCGGAGAAGGACGGGACCAACACCTTCCTGATGTTCGAATCGCAGAACGAGCTGGATCGGGCTGTAAATGACCTGGAGCGCAGGGAGTGGGCTATTACCGCCCGAGGTATGAAGACGGAGGGCAAGGCGACGGACGCACCGAGCGGTTCCTTCGTTGCCGATGTGATCGACCAACTGCGTACGGCGCATGTGTCCGACGCGGTCCAGGACCAGGTGTACCAGCTGTATCTGCAGACCATGCCGGAGCTGTCGATGCGCAAGCACCAGATCCACCGTAAGTCGGTGCCTGGCTTCGACCCTGATGCCGTGCGTGCCTTCGCCTACAACATGCAGCACGGGTCGCACCAGCTGGCCCGACTGCGATACGCCCACAAGCTGCAGGGGGTGCTGACCGACCTGAAGGACGCGCAGAAGAAGATTCAGGCAACCCCCAGCGTCGACACGCGAAAGATCGTGGCGGGCGACGCCCTCCTGGAAGAGCTGGGCAAGCGGCACGAATGGATCATGAATCCGACCGACTCGGCGCTGACCAACCTGATCTCGTCGTTCGGCTTTACCTACTACCTGGGCGCCACGCCGGCGGCGGCGCTGGTGAACGTGACCCAGACCGCCCTGGTCAGCTACCCCTACCTGGCCGCACGGCACGGCGGGGTCAAGGCCATGAACTACCTGTTGGCCGCCAGCCGCGACGCCGTGCGCACCGTGGGCAACATCCAGAGGACGCTGACCGACCCCGACGAGCTCCGCGCCTACCAGGCGCTTGAAGCCTCCGGTGCCATCGAGAAGACGCAGGCCCACAATCTCGCCGGCATCGCCGAAGGTGGCATGACGGGCTACAACCCAGCCTGGAGCAAGGCCATGGAGATCATCGGCTGGGGCTTCCACAAGACCGAGGTGGTCAACCGTGAGGCGACCGGCATGGCCGCCTACCGCCTGGCCCGCGCCGACGGCAAGTCGTTCGACGAGGCGGTGAAGTTCGCCCGGGACGCCATCTTCGACACCCACTTCGACTACAGCAACGCCAACCGCGCCCGCTTCATGCAGAGCGGTACCGCCAAGGTGCTGCTGATGTTCCGGCAGTACAGCTTGAACATGACCTGGGCGCTCGGGCGGATGGTATGGCAGGCCACCAAGGGGCAGGACCCCGAGGTGCGCCGGGTGGCACGTCGCAACCTGACCGGCCTGCTGGGCATGAGCGCACTGTTCTCCGGCGCCATGGGCCTGCCGATGATGGGCATGATCATGGGGGCGCTCAATGGCATCCAGGCCACCTTCGGGGATGACGACGAGCCGTGGGATGCCGAGACCGAGCTGCGGGCTTTCCTCACCGGCATGCTGGGGCAGGGCGGGGCGGATCTGCTGCTGCACGGACCGGCCGACAAGCTGACCGGCGCGAACATTTCCGGCCGTGTCGGCCTGGACAGCCTGTGGATCCGCGACGCCGATCGGGAGCTCGACGGCCGCGGCATGTTCAACAACCTGCTCGAGCAGGCCGCGGGGCCAATGGGCGGCGTCCTGAAGAACGTGCTGGTCGGCAAGCAGCAGGTCGACGAGGGTCACATCATGCGCGGCGTGGAGACCATGCTGCCCAAGGGGCTCAAGGACATGATCAAGGCCGGCCGTTACGCCACCCAGGGCGTCAATACCCTGCGCGGCGACCCGGTCGTCGAGGACCTGTCGCCCTGGGAGATCCTGCTGCAGGCCAACGGCTTCGCTCCGGAGAAGGTGTCCAGGCAGTACGAGACCACCCGCGCGCTGAAGAACTACGAGCAGCACATCCTCGACCGTCGCAAGTCGCTGGTGAATGCCTTCGCCATGGCCCTGCGCAACGGCGACGCCAGCGACCGGGCTTCGGTGCTAAGCAAGATCGGCGCCTTCAACAAGGCCAATCCCGAGCTGGCGATCACCTCGAGCGGTCTGCAGCAGTCCATCAAGAACCGGGCCCGCTACAGCGCCAGGGCTGAGGCCGGCATCGTGCTCAACCCGAAGCTTGCCGCGCGGCTGAACAAAGCAGTGACGGAGTAACTGCAGAAAAAAAGCTGATCCCCAATCCGGGCCGCCCGAATGAAAGCAATGTGAAGACGCCGGTGATGATGCCGGCGTTACCGAAACAGGGGTCAGTAACCGATGGACAAGAAGGACTCGCAGTTGGTGGCCATTGGAGAAGGAAAGCAGGAGAAAGGCCAGCCGATGGACGGTGGTGCTGGTTTTCTTTCCCCTGCAACAGGCTTGGATGTGGGGCCCAAGGCATCCAGGGGGCGGCACTCTCGCCGCCAGACGCTGGAGAAGGGCATGGAAGATGAGCGCCATAAGGCTCAGGTGGTCTCGATGGAGGCCTTCAAGGCAGGCCGGGTGGGGCAGATCCCCTCTGAGTTGCTGGAGATGTACGACCAGCTGACCCGTGACCAGCACGCGCTGGTGCGGACCTCGATGGTGCTCGTGGCGGCGCTGCGGAGGCGGCTGGGCCTGCCGGACCTCTAAGGTCCATGGGGCCGCCGCGGCGGCCCCTTCAGAGGGGCTGGATGCTCACGGCGCCGTAAGGCCGGCGTGCTGTAATCCGGCCATGTGCTACTCCGCCCAGATCACCGCCGCCTATCAGAAGCTGGTCCGCATGACCGGCGCCACGATCTCCCTGCAGGAGTTCGCTGCTTTGTACGCCCATGACCCGGGCAAGAAGCGGCCAAAGACGCCGAAGGCGATGGATGACGCGTTCCGCGCCGGCGCAAGCCCGGCCGAGCTCGCGGTATGGGCTGAGATCGAACAGTGGAACCGTGCCGAGGCGGCCATTCTGGAGCAGGAGCTGTTCGCGAACCGGAAGCGCCTGGCGGATGCAGAGCGCGCGCTGCAGGTGAAGGAGACCAAGAAAGCCCGGGAGGACGTGCGGATCGCCGGCAACAAGATCGAACGCGCCCTGGCCAAGCTGGCCGACCTCAAGCGATCTGAACCGAAGGACCGCGACAGCCGGATCTTCCCTGGGGTCTATGCCCCGGTGATCATTTCCGAGGGCGGGAAGCTGGTCATCAAGCCCATGCGCTATCAGTGCCGCCTGGCCGGGAAGCCGGCCAACTACGACCAGCGCTTCCCGGGCACCTACAACGCACGCCGGGATAGCCTGGAGAAATTCTGGGCGCCGGCATTCGGCCACACCCACGGGCTGATGGTCGTGGAGACGTTCTACGAGAACGTGGAAGGTCCGGACGGCAAGAACCAGGTGGTGCAGTTCACCCCGCGCACGGGCGAACCGATGCTGGTGGCCTGCCTGTGGTCGCACTGGACGGACCCCGCAGGGAAAGAGCCGGACCTGTTGTCGTTCGCCGCGATCACCGACGATCCCGAGCCTGAAGTCGCCGCGGCTGGCCATGATCGGACGATCATCAACATCAAGCCTGAGCACGTCGACGCCTGGCTCAATCCGGATCCGGCCGACCTGGCCGCGCTGTATCGGATCTTCGACGACAAGCGGCACCCCTTCTACGAGCACCAGCTCGCAGCATAGGAGGGGAGCGACTGCGGCGTGGCAATAGAGTGCTCACAATCGCAGCCGCTGCGACCGCCATTCGTATCCTGCCGGCCATGCCGCTTCCCGATTCCTTCTACTGGACCACACGCTCTGCGAGCTGGCCGGGCGATCCGCTGACCGTGATCGCCTGCCAAGGCGTCTGGCTCGTCTCGATGACCCAGCGTGTCGATGACGACATCTGGGTGGCTCACCTCGATCGCCATCGGCATGGTCCTGGTGGCGGACCATGCCGGCAGTGCACCAGCTACGAGCAGGGGCGGGCCGGCGCCGAGCTCTGGGTCATCAGGCACGAAGCTCGGTTGCGGGAGGATGTGGCCAAGATCCTGAGCTGGCAGAGAGCGGTGCGCGCGAACAGGTTGGCCAGGGCGAACACTGATCCACCGTTCGGTTGGATGTAGTGAATGCCGACAGCTGCACCGGTGGTTTGCAGAAATCGCCGATTTGATCAATTCGTCAAATCGTTCAGACAGATTTGCCAGCTTCAAAAGCTGGCAAGAAAGCTGGCAACTTGCTGCCAATCTATGCCCATTCCTGACCATTCGGCAGTTATGAACGAAAAAGCCCATCAAGCTAAGACATTGATGGGCATCATTATTTCTGCATTTTAAAAACCGGCGCCGATGGCGTCACGGGGACAATGCACCCCCGGTTTCTACAGTGCTGCAAGGTACAGGGCCGATTCCGTGTCGCCACGGGCAGGGCCTGCCCAACGACGCGAATGTTACGGCAATCTTCCTGAACAGTCACGCCCGGCACGTGGATCCGCCTGAACGCAGCCACGCAGCCATCTGCCACGCCAGGCGGCCGGCAGGGCTGGGCCCAGCTCAACGCCCGCCCGCCTCCGGCCATTCGGGCGCGGGGAAGGTCGTGGCCAGAAGAACCAGCTCCTGGTTGCTCGATACCCCGAGCTTTTTCATGGCGCTGATCTTCTGCGCGCTGATGGTCTTCTTGCTCCGCTGCAGCAGCGTTGCGATGGCGGTGACGTTCATGCCGGAAAGATAGAGCCGAAGGACCTGCTGCTCGCAGGTGGACAGGGTACCGGTGCCGACGATCACTGGACGCTGGTTGTGGGCAGCAGCGGGAGCACCGCCCTTGAGCGTGTCGATCACGTCCCGGATGAGGGTGTTGATGGGGCAGGTCTTGTCCTGCACAAGGTGGGCGCCTGCACGCAGAATGCGCCGGTGCAGCGCGTCGCTCGGTTGCGATGTAATGACGATGATGCGGGTGCTCGGCGACAAGCGACCGATATCCGTGATCGGTGCGTGGCCGGGGTGCGTGCTGCCTTCCACCTGCAGGGTGTAGCCGGTGATGACCACGTCGGGCTGCTGCTGTTCCACCAGTTCCAGCAGCACGGTGTGACGGGTGGTCTGGCCGGTCACCACAACCTGCGGAAGCACCCGCAGCGAGCTCACCATGCCGAGCACGAAGATGGCATGCTCGTCCGCCACCACCACGGTCTTGCCGGTCGCAGCGGTCTGGGAGCCCGTATCCTGCAACCGTTCACCCCGATGCAGCGCGCGCAGCACGGGGGCGCAGCAGCCACGAGAACACGCCATATCCGGCAGGGCGGGCCGGTGGCGTTGTGCCGACAAACGCCGGCCACGCTTTCCTGGCTTGTTTCAGGCCGTGCAGTGCGAGCTGTACATCCTGCAGCCGCATCTGCGTGCGCCGGGCGATGTCGTGCGCACTGGCGCCCTTTTCCAGCATCGGCGCGACCCGGTCCAGGAAACGTTGGAGCTCCAGTGGAAGCGCGGCCTTCTTGGCCTTGATCAGCATGAACACCGTGTCCGGATCCGATAGCGGGCCCGTCGCCGGGTCTGTCGCTGAGACGGTCGGCTGTCGGCGCGGAAACAGCTGCAGCAGGTCCAGGTGCAGGGCCTGCGTCGCGTAGATCGGCTTCTGTTCGAAACTGAAACTGCATCGGTGCCTGGAGAACCACCGGGCAAGTTTGAAGATCCGGTCCTTGCCCTCGATGTTCTGCTCGATGGAGAACGATGCGACCAGTCCCGCGGCCACATGCAGGTTCAGGGTTTTTCCCTGGACCGGGCCGAGCGAAAGCACGCCCGACCGTGCGCCAATCAGCACGATGATGTCTTCCAGGTCGATGCCGTCCAGGTCGCCATGAAACGCCATGCCTCTGCCCTCCCGATCCATTCCATGTTGCGGTCCCGGACACTGCAGGAACGCCGCGACTGTGAGGTGGCGAGAATAATGCGGGGAGCACGTTGGCCCGCATGAGACCATTCCGATTCTGGCGTGCCGCACCCTGCTGCAAGGCCTGGAGTACCTGGAATCACCGCTGTTTTCGGGGTTGTCTTATTGGGTGCCGGCATGCGCCTCCCTACCATTTTCTCCTTCACTGGAGTCCCTGCTTTCGGCGGCGGGCACACATAGGGAAGGAGTGCGTGATGGCCTCGATCAGGGTCCTGCTGGTGGGAGAGCGAACAATGGAGCGGCTTGCGATGGAGTCGCGCCTGTCGATCGATGCGCGGGTCAGCGTTGAAGTGGTCGGTGACGCGTGCAGCGCGGCGACGCTGGTGGAATGGCGGCACTACAGCCTGCTGGTGGTGAACGTCGTCGGCCTGGGGCGGTCGCTCGTGGACCTGATCAACACGTTCTCCGAGCACTCGCGCGAATCGCGTATCGCCTTCTTCGGTGGCAGGTCCACGGCGATGGTGAAGGCTGCAGAGCTGATTTCCCAGTCGCGGGGGCTGTGCCTGCTGAAGGTTCCCGGGCTGGATCAGCCTGGGGATAGCAACCGGGAGTACCGCCGGTTCGTCGGTGAGCTTGTCTGCGCTGTATCGGTCGACTCTGTGCATGAACGCTGCCAGGAGCCGCCCATCGTGGCGCAGCCCTCGCTCCCTGCTTGAGCTGATCCGGCGCCTGGTACGAGCGTTGGGATTGGCGGCGCGCGCGCAGCGTTGTCAATCTGCAATAAGTTGCACTGCGGGGGTCATAGCGGATTGGTAACTTCATTGGCACGAATTTGCGACACACTGAAGACCACCATCCGAGCCAGGACAGACACGGAGACTGTGGGTGACCGAGGCAAGCCAACAACGCAGCCTGCGACAGCTGGTCGGACCCGTCGGGGCCGACTACCAGCGGCGGGCCTTGCCCCCCGGCTGGGTCTGGGCCGTGCTGGGCGCACTGCTGGCGGCGACCTGGTTGACCGAGCTGCCGGCCACGGCGGCAGCGGCCCTGGTGGCCAGCGCGGTGGTGGTGCATTGGCCGCAGCGCGACCGCACCCACTGGCTGGGCTGGCGCCTGCCGGCGCTGGCGGTGATGGCGGCCCTGCTGTGGGGGCCGGAGGTGCTGTCGCAGTGGTTCGAACATGGCCTGGCCGTGGTCCTGATGTCGCTGGCCAGTCTCAGCATTGGCGTGCATGTCTGGCAGTCGCGGCAGCTGGCGCGCCAATTGCAGGGCGCGGCCGATTCGCTGGATGACGCCCAGCTGCTGGCCCTGTTGCCGGCCGACGCGGCCCGGATGGCGCAGCAGTGGCGCGCGGGCGATGACCGTCATGCGCCGGAACTGGCAGTGGTGATGCACCTGGCCGTGATGCACGCGGCGCTGGCACCACGTATGCGCGGGCGGGGCCTGCTGGCAGGTTGAGCGGCCGGCGGCTCCAGCGCCGACGCGACTACGTGCCCGACAGCTGTTTGCGCAGGTAGATCCGCTCGTGCCCGGGCGGGCAATCGGGGAGCCGCCCATAGACGGTGTAGCCCTGCCGCAGGTAGAAGGCTTCAGCCTGCCAGTCGAAGGTATCCAGCATCACGTTGCGGGCGCCATGGTGGCGCGCGGCGGTTTCTGCCTCTGCCAGCAGGCGCTGGCCGATGCCTTGCCCGCGCAGTTCTGGATCCACCCACAACACGTGCACCTGCAGCCAGCCGGCACAGACGTCGGCCAGCACGCCACCGCGCAGCGCGCCGTGCTGGTCATGCCAGGCCAGGCGGACCGGAATCTCATCGAACGCATCGCCGCCGTTGGCCTGGTTGAAGGCCAACAGGCGCGCGCACAACGTGCGCGATTCATCGGCGCTGGCGGTCACCATGGCGCCGATGGGGGCGGTCATGCGTCACGGTTGCCGCGACGCATCACACGCTGTTTCTCGATCGCCCAGTCGCGGTCCTTGGCAGCATCGCGCTTGTCGTGGGTCTGCTTGCCCTTGGCCAGCGCGACTTCGAGCTTGATCTTGTTCTTGCTCCAGTACATCGCGGTGGGCACGATCGTGTAGCCATCGCGCTCGACCTTGCCGACCAGCTTGTCGATCTCGCTCCGGTGCAGCAGCAGCTTGCGCTCGCGCCGATCATTGGCCACCACGTGGGTGGAGGCCTGGATCAACGGGGTGATCTGCGCGCCGATCAGGAAGATCTCGCCGTGTTTCACATAGGCGTAGGCGTCGATGATGTTGCCGCGGCCCGCGCGGATCGACTTCACCTCCCAGCCCTGCAGGGCCAGGCCGGCCTCGAAGCGCTCTTCGATGTGGTACTCGTGGCGGGCACGCTTGTTCAACGCGATGGTTTTGTTGGCCGTCGCGCTCTTTGCTTTATCCTTGCCGCTGTTCTTGCTCATTTTCGTATTGTCTCCGATTCGGGCCCGCCCGGTCGATTGCCGAAACGTCCTGTATTCATGCCTACTATCCGCCGCAGCGCCCTGGTCGAACATTCGGCCGCGCGCATGTTCGACCTGGTCAACGACGTCCAGGCCTATCCGCGCCGTTTCCGCTGGTGCTCGGCTGCCCAGATCCTGGAGCAGGGCGAGGACCGCCTGGTGGCGCGCCTGGACCTGGGCCTGGGCTCGTTCAGTACCTGGTTCCAGACCGAGAACACCCTGCAGCGCCCGCACAGCATCGACATGCAGCTGCGCGATGGCCCGTTCAAGCAGCTGCACGGCCGCTGGGAATTCCATGCACTGGCCGAGGATGCCTGCAAGGTCACCCTGACCCTGGAGTTCGAACCCAGCTCACGCCTGCTCGGTCCGGCACTGGCGATCGGCTTCCAGGGGCTGGCCGATCGCATGGTCAACGATTTCGTCCGCGTCGCCGACGAGGGCTGAGCGATGATCGAGGTCGAGGTGGTGCTGGCCTGGCCGCAGCGCGTACTGTCGCGCCACTTGCAGCTGGAAGAGGGGGCGACCGTGGCCGACGCCATCGCCGCCGCCGCGTTTGAAGGCAGTGCCGATTGTCCGGCCGCCGCCGTGCATGGCGTGCTGGCACGTCCACAGCAGGCGCTGCTGGACGGGGACCGCATCGAGCTGCTGCGCCCGCTGCTGGCCGACCCCAAGGACAACCGCCGGCGTCGCGCGCTCGGCGGTTGATCCCGGCAACCCGTCCTTGCGGACGGGCAGGGGCCTCAGCGGCCCTTCTTCTTCTTGTCCTTCGGCAGGTTGCGGCCGAACTGGCGCACGGTCTGCTGGGCCAGGGCCTTGTCGTTGCCCGGGAAGTAGTCGCCTTCCCAACGGGTCACGGCGTCATTCTCGAAGAACACCACGAAGTTCTTCACTTCGGTACGGCCGAGGCGGTTCACGCGCTGGCTGGAGGTGTAGTCCCAGCGCTGGGCGTGGAACGGGTCGGGAATGGACGGGGTGCCCAGCAGCGCGGTGACCTGCTGCTTGCTTTGCCCGACCTGCAGCTTGGCCACGGCATCTTCCCGGATCAGGTTGCCCTGATAGATGGGTTGCTTGTAGATGATGCCGCACCCGGTGGTGGACAGGGCGACGGCGGCGACCAACAGGAGATTGCGCATCGGGACTGGCGGTTGGGGAAATCAAACCGATGATACACTCCCGGCGTGCCACCGCGACCCAATCCGAGGCAGCTGGCGCTAAATCGCCAATGAACGGAGACCTATGGAAACCCACGACCTGCGTAAAGTCGGCCTGAAGGTGACCCATCCGCGGATGCGGATCCTGGCGCTGCTCGAGCAGCGCAATGCCCAGCACCACATGACCGCCGAAGACATCTACCGCCAGCTGCTGGAGCATGGCGACGAGATCGGCCTGGCCACGGTCTACCGGGTGCTGACCCAGTTCGAGGCCGCCGGCCTCGTGCTCAAGCACAATTTCGAGGGCGGCCAGGCCGTCTACGAGCTGGACCGTGGCGGCCACCACGACCACATGGTCGACGTGGACAGCGGCAAGATCATCGAGTTCGAAAGCCACGAGATCGAGGAGCTGCAGCGCAAGATCGCGGCCGACCACGGCTACGAGCTGGAAGAGCACTCGCTGGTGCTGTACGTGCGCAAGAAGCGCAAGTAAGCCGATCCGGCCAGCTGGATGCGACGAAACCCCGGGCTTGCCCGGGGTTTTTCGTTGGGTGGGGTCAGATCCCTTTCCCCTGGGAAAGGGATCTGACCCCAGGGGTTTCGGATGCGCCCAGCAACACCTCCAGATCCACCGCCTCGGCCATGGCCCGGTTACCTGCATCGCCCGGATGCAGGTGGTCGCCGGAGTCGTAGGCGGCGGCCATCCGTGATGGATCGGCCGGGTCGCGCAGCGCCGCATCCAGGTCGATCACCGCATCGAACGGGCTGTCGCTGCGCAGCCAGGCATTGAGCTGTTGGCGCAGGGCCTCCTTGTCCGGCTGGTAGTAGTCGTCCAGCGGCGTGCCGGGCAGGGCGTCGGCGAACGGCGTCAGGGTGGCGACGAGGATGCGTAGACCCCGCCGATGGGCCTGTTCGGCCAGGGCGCGATAGCCGGCCTGCAGTTCGGCCAGGCTGGGCCGGGGCTGCGCGCGGGCAAAGGCGGTGCCGGGCCAGCTGATGTCGTTGATGCCGATCAGCACGATCACACTGTCCACGCCGGGCTGATCCAGTGCGTCGCGCTGCAGGCGGGCCAGAATCGACTCGCCCATGCCGTCACGCAGCAGCCGGCCGCCGGAGATGCCGGCGTTGACCACCGCCACGCCCCGCGGTGCCAGGCGTGCGGCCAGGTGGTCGGTCCAGCGCTGGTCCTGGTCGAGGCTGGCGGTGGCGCCATCGGTGATCGAATCGCCGATCACCACCACGCTGCGCGCGCTGGCGCTGGCCTCGACCTCGATACCGGTCAGGAACAGGCGGGCGGTAGTGGAACTGGCACCCTGCAGGTCGCGCGCCAGGGTCTGGTTGCCGCCGGCGATCCAGCTGGTCTGGCGCCCCTCCCAATGGAAGGTCTGCAGTGGCGTCGGCCCCGGCACAAAGACATTGACCTGCAACGCCTGGCGGTCTTCCGTGGCCACCGCCAGTGGATCGCTCAGCCGTTCCTGACCGGGCTCGATCGATACGCCGGGCTGGCCGTCGAAGCTGAGCGGCTGCGGGGTGACACCCGCGTGTGCGGCCACGCTGGCCGCCCCGATCCGCAGCGGCTCGGTGCCGTAGGCATTGCTCAGCCGCACCCGCAGCCGGGGCCCGCCCAGGCTGATGCGCGCGGTCTGGCGGAAGGTCTGGTCCTGCAGCGTGGCCGGAACCAGGGTCGGGAACAGGAAATCGGCGCCCCAGACCGGTTGCGGACTGGCCTGCCAGCTGGCGACCCAGTGCGGGTCCGGGGCGGCGCTGGCTGCGCTGGACAGGGCGATCAAGGCGGTCGCGGTGAGCTGGCTGAAGCGGTTCATCGGGCAATCCCGGGAGGAGGGACGGCCATGGTGATTCTCCATCGATCTGTGAACTAGACTGCGCATGGATAATCATCTGTGAACTGGATTCATCGCCATGGCGCGACCCGACATCAACCGATCCGGCGAACTGGAAGTGTTCGTGCGGGTGATCGAGACCGGTGGCTTCTCCGCCGCCGCACGCACCCTGGACATGACGCCGTCAGCGGTGAGCAAGCTGGTGGCCCGGCTGGAGCAGCGGCTGGGTACGCGCCTGCTGCAACGCTCCACCCGCCAGTTGCAGCTGACCCCGGAAGGCTGCGCGTTCTACGAGCGCGGCCTGCGCGTGCTGGCCGACCTGGAGGAGGCCGAGCGCTGTGCCAGCGCCCATGCCGAGCCGCGTGGGCGGTTGCGGGTCAATTCCAACGTGCCATTCGGCCAGCATTTCCTGTTGCCGCTGCTGCCGGCGTTCCTCGAACGCAACCCGCAGGTAGGCGTGGACCTGACCCTCAACGACGAGGTGATCGACCTGCTTGAGCAGCGCACCGACGTGGCGGTGCGGGCCGGTCCCCTGAAGAGCTCCAGCCTGGTGGCGCGGCGGCTGGGTGCGACGCGGATGATGATCGTGGCTGCGCCCGCCTACGCGCTGCAGCACGGGCTGCCACGCACGGCTGAGGAGCTGCAGTCGCATAACCGGCTGGATATCGGCCATGCGCGGGCGATGCAGGGCTGGCCGCTGTTGCAGGACGGTCGCGAACGCATGCTGCTGCCCAGTGGCAATGCGCGCGCCAGCAACGGCGATGCACTGCGCCAGCTGGTGCTGGGTGGGCTGGGCATGGCGCGGCTGGCAGCGTTCCAGGTGCAGCAGGATATTGCCGCCGGGCGCTTGTTGCCGGTGCTGGAGGAAGCCAACCCCGGTGACCTTGAAGAGGTGCACGCCGTGTTCCTGGGGCAGGGCGGCTACCTGCCGCTGCGGGTGCGCGCCTTCCTCGATTTCCTGGTGGAGAACGTCGATCTGACGCAGCCACGGGGGTAGTGCCGGCCGCTGGCCGGCAACCTCACGATCTTCGCCGACCCCCATCGGGTTGCCGGCCAGCGGCCGGCACTACCGCGCGGAAGCCGGCCCGCGTTACACCTGCAGCAGCTTGCGGGCGGCGGCGCGCGCTTCCTTGCTCACTTCCACGCCACCGAGCATGCGCGCCAGTTCTTCCTCGCGCGCCTTGCTGTCCAGCTTTTCCACTGCGCTCTGGGTCATGCCTTCCACCGGGGCCTTGCTGACCCGGTAATGGGCATGACCCTTGGAGGCGACCTGTGGCAGGTGGGTCACGCACAGCACCTGGCGCTTTTCGCCGAGGGCGCGCAGCTTCTGGCCAACAATGTCAGCCACTGCACCGCCGATGCCGGAGTCGACCTCGTCGAACACCATGGTCGGCACCGCATCCAGGTCCAGCGCAGCCACTTCAATGGCCAGCGAGATACGTGACAGTTCACCGCCCGAGGCCACCTTGCGCAGGGCGCGCGGCGGCTGGCCGGCGTTGGCCGCCACCAGGAACTCCACGCGTTCGGCACCCTGCGGGTCGGGCTTGCCGGCGTCCTGTGGCTCCAGCTCGATCAGGAACTGGCCACCGCCCATGCCGAGCTCGGCGATGATGCCGGTGGTGGTGGCCGACAGTTCGGCAGCGGCGCTGCGACGGCTGGCGGTCAGCACCTCGGCCTGTACGCGCCAGGCGGCGGCGGCCTTGTCGATCTCGCCGGCCAGGCGCTGCAAGCGTTCGTCGGCGCCGCGCAGCTGTTCCACTTCGGCATGCATGCGCTCGCGCTGCGCGCCCAGCTCGTCCATCGGCACGCGGTGCTTGCGGGCTAGGTCGTGAAGGCGGCCGAGGCGACGCTCGTTCTCCTCGAACTGCTCCGGGTCGGCGTCGAGGTCGTCATGCACGCGGTCCAGCAGCGACAGGGCTTCGTGCAGCTGGATCGAGGCGTTCTCGATCAGGCCGTCCACCTCGCCCAGGCGCGGGTCGTGTTCGATCAGGCGCGACAGTTCGTGGCGCACCTGCTGCAGCAGGTCCAGCGCGGAACTGCCGTCGTCGCCGTTGAGCTGGTTGCTGGCCGCCTGGCAGGCGCTCAGCAGGGCGCTGGCATGGGCCTGGCGGCGGTGGCTGGCACCGAGTGCGACGATCGACTCCGGTTCCAGGTCTTCGCGGTCCAGTTCGCGCAGCTGGTGTTCCAGGAAGCCGATCCGGTCACTGACGTCGCCCTGTTGCGACAGCGCCAGCGATTCATCGACCAGGGCCTGCCAGGCCGCAGCGGCGCGGCGCACCTGGCGGCGCTCGTCCTCGTTGCCGGCATAGGCGTCCAGCAGGGCCAGCTGTGATGGGCGTGCCAGCAGGGCCTGCTGCTCGTGCTGGCCATGGATCTCCACCAGCAGCGCGGCCAGGTCGCCCAGCTGTGCCAGGGTCACCGGGCGGCCATTGATCCACGCCCGCGAGCCGCCATCGGCGCGGATCACGCGGCGCAGCTGGCATTGTTCCTCGTCGTCCAGCTCGTTGTCGGCCAGCCACTGGCGCGCGGCCTGCAGCTGGTCCAGCGCGAACTCGGCCGAAAGCTCGGCACGCGCGGCGCCATGGCGGACCACGCCGCTGTCGGCGCGCAGGCCGGACAGGAAGCCCAGCGCGTCGACCATCAGCGACTTGCCGGCGCCGGTCTCGCCTGAAACCACGGTCATGCCTGGCCCGAACTCCAGTTCGGTGGCGCGGACGACGGCGAAATCCTTGATCGAAAGATGTCTGAGCATGGGTAAGGGGGTGTCAGCAGCCGCGCAACGCTAGCACGCGGGCGAGGGAGGTCCAATGACTTGCCAAGGTGATCCGCCGCCATTATCTAGTGTCCGTGTCTCACAGGTTGATTCCATGCACGGTTCTCCCGACCAGCTTGCCCCGCGTGCGCGCCATCTGCTGCGCACGCTGATCGCGCGTTACATCCAGGACGGTGAGCCGGTCGGCTCGCAGACGCTGGCGCGCGTGGCCGGCCTGGAGGTCAGCCCGGCCACCATCCGCAACATCCTCGGCGACCTGGAAGACCTGGGGCTGCTGGCCTCGCCACACACCTCGGCCGGGCGCATCCCGACCGCGCATGGTTACCGGGTGTTCGTCGACAGCCTGCTGCAGATGCAGCCGCCGGGCGAGGGTGAGCTGGCCCGGTTGCGGCAGGAGCTGGCCGGCGGCGGCAGCACCCAGGCCCTGCTCGGCAGCGCCTCGGAGCTGCTGTCGGCGATGAGCCACTTCGTCGGCGTGGTCAGCGCGCCGCGGCGCGAGCAGTTCGCCTTCCGCCAGATCGATTTCGTGGCGCTGGATGGGCGCCGGGTGCTGGCGATCCTGGTGTTCGCCGACAACGAGGTGCAGAACCGCGTCATCGAGACCCGCCAGGAGTTCGCGCCGGGCCAGTTGGAGCAGGTCGCCAACTACCTCAATGCGCACTTCGCCGGCCTGCCGATGGCCGAGATCCGCACCCGCCTGCTGCTGGAGCTGCGCGATGCCCGCTCCGAGCTGGAGCAGCTGCTGGCGCACAGCATCGAGCTGGCCGAGCAGGCCCTGCAGCCGGCGGCCGACGACATGCTGGTGGCCGGCCAGACCCGCCTGATGGGGGTGCAGGACCTGTCCGACCTGGAACGCCTGCGCGAGCTGTTCGAGCTGTTCTCCAGCAAGCGCGAGATCCTGCAGTTGCTGGAGCGCACCATCCAGGCCCCGGGGGTGCGCATCTTCATTGGCGAAGAGACCGGGATGATGCCGTTGCAGGGGGTCTCGCTGGTCACCGCCCCGTACACCGCCAATGGCCAGGTGCTGGGCGTGCTGGGCGTGATCGGCCCCAAGCGGATGGCCTACGACCGCATGATCCCGCTGGTCCAGGCCACCGCCGATGTGCTTGGCGCGGCCTTTTCGCCGGCCGGGCGCACTCCCGGAACATCCGACGCTTGAAACGCAGCATCCCGCCCACACTAGGGTGGGTGGAGGCGGAGACTGACCGCCAGGGACCCAGACATGAACCACGAACATCCAGATATCGAATCCCAGCAGACTGCCGCCGATGCGGCCGCCGCCGCCGGCGTCAACGACGAAGTGGAGCGCCTGCGCGCCGAAGTCGAGCAGATCAAGGCCGATGCGCTGCGTGAGCGCGCCGACCTCGAGAACCAGCGCAAGCGCGTTGCCCGTGACATCGAGCAGGCCCGCAAGTTCGCCAACGAGAAGCTGCTGGGCGAGCTGCTGCCGGTATTCGACAGCCTGGATGCCGGCCTGAAGGCTGCCGGCGATGACCCGCATCCGCTGCGGGAGGGCCTGGAGTTGACCTACAAGCAGCTGCTGAAGGTTGCCGCCGACAATGGCCTGGTCCTGCTGGACCCGACCGGCCAGCCGTTCAACCCGGAGCACCACCAGGCGATCAGCCAGGTGCCGGCGCCGGGTGCCGCTCCCGGCACCGTGGTGACCGTGTTCCAGAAGGGCTACCTGCTCAACGAGCGCCTGCTGCGGCCGGCGCTGGTGGTGGTGGCCGCCGACTGATCGATCGGGCCGGGCGATGCCCGGTCCCGATCGTGCCGGGCCATGCCCGGCAAGGTTTTCCAGGCGCTGAACACAGCGTTCGGGAGATGGCTTGAATGTTCCACGAGCCTCCCCCACATCGTATTCATCCACCGGCCGAACGGCCGGACTGACCCCAACAAGCATCCTCAGGAGTCTCCCCCATGGGCAAGATCATTGGTATCGACCTCGGCACCACCAACTCGTGCGTGGCGATCATGGACGGCGGCAAGGCCCGCGTCATCGAGAATTCGGAAGGCGATCGCACCACCCCGTCGATCGTCGCCTACACCAAGGACGGCGAAGTCCTGGTGGGCGCCTCGGCCAAGCGCCAGGCCGTCACCAACCCGAAGAACACCTTCTACGCGGTGAAGCGCCTGATCGGCCGCAAGTTCACCGATGCCGAAGTGCAGAAGGACATCGCCCACGTCCCGTACGGCATCCTGGCCCATGACAATGGCGACGCCTGGGTGTCGACCAGCGATGGCAAGAAGATGGCCCCGCAGGAAATCTCGGCCAAGGTGCTGGAAAAGATGAAGAAGACCGCCGAGGACTTCCTCGGTGAGAAGGTCACCGAAGCGGTCATCACCGTGCCGGCCTACTTCAACGACAGCCAGCGCCAGGCGACCAAGGACGCCGGCCGCATTGCCGGCCTGGACGTCAAGCGCATCATCAACGAGCCGACCGCGGCCGCGCTGGCCTATGGCCTGGACAAGGGCGACAACAAGGATCGCAAGATCGTGGTGTACGACCTCGGCGGCGGCACCTTCGACGTCTCGGTGATCGAGATCGCCAACGTCGACGGCGAGAAGCAGTTCGAAGTGCTGGCCACCAACGGCGACACCTTCCTGGGCGGCGAAGACTTCGACAACCGCGTCATCGAGTACCTGGTTGAAGAGTTCAACAAGGACCAGGGCATCGACCTGCGCAAGGATCCGCTGGCCCTGCAGCGCCTGAAGGATGCTGCCGAGCGCGCCAAGATCGAGCTGTCCAGCGCCCAGCAGACCGAAGTGAACCTGCCGTACGTCACCGCTGACGCCTCGGGCCCGAAGCACCTGAACATCAAGCTGACCCGCGCCAAGCTGGAAGCACTGGTGGAAGACCTGATCAAGAAGTCGATCGAGCCGTGCCGCGTCGCCCTGAACGATGCCGGCCTGCGTTCGAGCGACATCAGCGAAGTGATCCTGGTCGGTGGCCAGACCCGCATGCCGAAGGTGCAGCAGGCGGTGACCGAGTTCTTCGGTAAGGAACCGCGCAAGGACGTCAACCCGGACGAAGCCGTGGCACTGGGTGCTGCGATCCAGGGCGGCGTGCTGGGCGGCGACGTCAAGGACGTGCTGCTGCTGGACGTGACCCCGCTGTCGCTGGGCATCGAGACCATGGGTGGCGTGTTCACCAAGATCATCGAGAAGAACACCACCATCCCGACCAAGGCCTCGCAGGTGTTCTCCACCGCCGAGGACAACCAGTCGGCCGTGACCGTGCACGTGCTGCAGGGTGAGCGCGAACAGGCCCGCTTCAACAAGTCGCTGGCCAAGTTCGACCTGTCCGGCATCGAGCCGGCCCCGCGCGGCCTGCCGCAGGTGGAAGTGTCCTTCGACATCGACGCCAACGGCATCCTGCACGTGTCGGCCAAGGACAAGAAGACCAACAAGGAACAGAAGGTCGAGATCAAGGCCGGTTCGGGCCTGTCCGAGGAAGAGATCGCGCGCATGGTCGCCGACGCGGAAGCCAACCGCGAAGAAGACAAGAAGTTCCAGGAGCTGGTGCAGGCCCGCAACCAGGCCGACGCCCTGATCCACGGCACCCGCAGTGCCATCACCGAGCACGGCAGCAAGGTCGGCGGCGAAGTGATCGGCAAGGTCGAGGCGGCCCTGGCCGACCTGGAAACCGCGATGAAGGGTGACGACAAGGCGCAGATCGAAGCCAAGTCGAAGGTGCTGGAGGAAGCTGGCCAGTCGCTGTTCGCCGCTGCTTCGGCCGACCAGGGCGGTGCCCCGGGTGCCGACGCCGGCAACGCCGGCAAGGCGCAGGACGACGTGGTCGACGCCGAGTTCACCGAAGTCAAGGACGACAAGAAGTCCTGATCCGGACCGACACGGGACGCTGGCCATCAGCGTCCCGTTGTCGCATCAGGGTCCTGACCGCCCACCGGCGTGTCGGGGCGCCCGACGCAAGAGCGGACCTGGTTCCGCTCTTCCGCTTTGACGAATCCCGACTTTCCGGAACCCGATTCACGATATGAGCAAGCGCGATTACTACGAAGTGCTGGGCGTTGCCCGCACCGCCACCGACGACGAGCTGAAGAAGGCCTACCGTCGCTGCGCGATGAAGTTCCACCCTGACCGCAACCCGGGTGATGCGGCGGCCGAAGCCTCCTTCAAGGAGTGCAAGGAAGCCTACGAAGTGCTGTCCGACGGCAACAAGCGCCGCATGTACGACAGCCACGGCCACGCCGCGTTCGAGCACGGCATGGGCGGCGGTGGTCCGGGCGGCCCGGACATGAACGATATCTTCGGCGATATCTTCGGCAACATCTTTGGCGGTGGCGGCGGTGGTCCGCGCCAGGCCCGTCGCGGTGCCGACATCGGCTACGTGATGGAGCTGGACCTGGAAGAGGCCGTGCGCGGCGTCGAGCGCCGCATCGAGATCCCGACCCTGGCCGAGTGCGGCGACTGCGATGGCAGTGGCTCCGAAGATGGCAAGGTCGAGACCTGCAACGTCTGCCATGGCCGTGGGCAGGTGCGCATCCAGCGCGGCATCTTCGCCATGCAGCAGGCCTGCCACAACTGCGGTGGCCGTGGCCAGATCATCGCCAAGCCCTGCAAGACCTGCCACGGCAACGGCCGTGTCGAGGAAGACAAGGTGCTGTCGGTGAAGGTGCCGGCGGGCGTCGATACGGGCGACCGTATCCGCCTGCAGGGCGAAGGCGAGGCCGGTCCGGCCGGTACGCCGCCGGGTGACCTGTACGTGGAAGTGCGCGTGCGCGAGCATGCGATCTTCCAGCGCGATGGCGACGACCTGCACTGCGAGGTGCCGATCCGCATCTCGCAGGCGGCGCTGGGTGACACCGTACGCGTGGCGACCCTCGGCGGCGAAGCGGAAATCCGCATCCCGGCCGAGACCCAGACCGGCAAGCTGTTCCGCCTGCGTGGCAAGGGCGTACGTTCGGTGCGCAGCCGCAGCGAGGGCGACCTGTACTGCCGCGTGGTGGTGGAGACCCCGGTCAACCTCACCAACGAACAGCGCAAGCTGCTGGAACAGTTCGAAGCCACCTTCGTCGGCGAGGAAGCGCGCAAGCATTCGCCGAAGTCGGCCACCTTCATGGATGGCGTTAAGGGCTTCTGGGACCGGATGACGTCCTGAGTTTTTCGACGGAAGCGATGAACGATAGCGCCGGGCCATGCCCGGCGTTGTCGTTTGTGGTGCAGTAGATCCACGCCATGCGTGGATGCCGTTCAAGGGATCATCGGAAAAATGCCGCCGGCGTCTGCCCCAGCTGCCGCTTGAACATGCTGGTGAACGCGCTCGGGCTGTCGTAGCCCATCGCCAGCGCCACATCGATGACCTTGTCGCCGACCGCCAGTCGCTCCAGGGCGGCCAGAAGCCGCGCCTGCTGCCGCCACTGCCCGAAGGTCATGCCCAGTTCGCTGGCGAAATGGCGCTGGATGGTCTTCACGTCCACCTGCAGCGCCTGCGCCCAGTCCTGCAGCGTGGCATCGTCGCCAGGATGCTTCTGGATGTGCTGGCAGATCCGCTGCAGGCGCGGGTCGGTGGGCGAGGGCAGGTGCAGCGGCAGCACGTCCATGCGGTGCAGTTCGTCCAGCAGCAGGCGCACCACGCGGCCGTCGCGGCTGTCGTCCACGTGCGCGGACTCGATCAGGCTGGCGGCCAGCAGCAGTTCGCGCAGCAGCGGCGCCACCTGCACTGCGAACGCCCCATCCGGCAGTTGCGGTGCAAAGTCCGGTTCCACGTACAGGCTGCGCATGTGCACTTCGGCGATGCAGTCCACCGCATGCGCCATGCCGGCCGGAACCCAGATCGCGCGGGTGGAGGGCACGACCCAGCGGCCGCCGTCCGCGCGCACCACCATCAGACCGGACATGGCGAAGACCAGTTGGTGACGGCGATGCCGGTGGGGCGCGATGTGGGTGCCGGGCGGGTAGTGGCGGGCGCGGCTGGTCACCGGGCGATGTACCGGCACCTCGTTCCACGGCGCGGTCTCGCGGATCGGGCAGGGAGTGTCCTTTTTGCGATATGCCATGACCCGAACGCGGCAGAAGGGAGTGGGGGCCCACCGTAGCATGCGTGGCTCGCCCCCAACCTGACTGTGTCCATGTCGACCCTGGCTTCTCCCGCAACGACCTCACGCCCGGTGGCTCCCGGCGTGCTGGCCGCCATCTCCACCTCGCATGTCGTCAACGACATGATGCAGTCGCTGATCCTGGCCATCTATCCGGTGATCAAGGGCGGCTTCAACCTCAGCTTCACCCAGATCGGCCTGATCACGCTGACCTACCAGCTCACCGCGTCGATCTTCCAGCCGTTGATCGGCATGGCCACCGACCGTCGCCCGGCACCCTATTCGCTGCCGATCGGCATGGCCTCGACCCTGTGCGGCATGCTGCTGCTCGGCTTCGCGCCGAACTACGCGGTGGTGCTGATGGCGGCGGCAATGGTCGGCATCGGTTCGGCCATCTTCCATCCCGAGGCCTCGCGCATTGCGCGGTTGGCTTCGGGCGGCCGTCACGGCTTCGCGCAGTCGGTGTTCCAGGTCGGCGGCAATTTCGGTACGGCGTTGGGCCCGCTGATTGCAGCGGCGGTGATCGTGCCGTATGGCCAGCATGCCGCATCGTGGTTTGCCGGCGCCGCCCTGATCGGCATCGCTCTACTGACCTATGTCGGCCGCTGGTACGCGTTGCATCTGGGCACGCCACGACCGGTCAGCACGGCTGCGATGGTGCCGCGGCATCCGCCGCGCACCGTGGCCAAGGTGCTGGCGATCCTGCTGGTGCTGATCTTCAGCAAATACTTCTACATGGCCAGCATCGGCAGCTACTTCACCTTCTACCTGATCCACCATTTCGGCATTCCGGTGGCACAGGCCCAGTTGCACCTGTTCGCGTTCCTGGTGGCGTCCGCCGCTGGCGGCTTCCTCGGCGGCCCGCTGGGTGACCGCATCGGCCGCAAGCCGATCATCTGGACCTCGATCCTCGGCGTGGCCCCGTTCGCGCTGATGCTGCCGCATGCGGACCTGCTGTGGACCACGGTGCTGGCGGTGCTGATCGGCTTCGTGCTGTCCTCGGCGTTCTCGGCGATCGTGGTGTATGCACAGGAAATGATGCCGCACCGCATCGGCATGGTGTCGGGCCTGTTCTTCGGCTTCGCGTTCGGCATGGGCGGGCTGGGTGCGGCCGTGCTGGGCCTGCTGGCGGACAAGACCAGCATCGAGTACGTCTATCAGCTGACCGCGTTCCTGCCGCTGCTGGGCATCGTGGCGGCGTGGCTGCCGCCGTCGCGGCCTGCTGCTCACTGAGGGGTTTGGGTTTGCAGGGCTTGCAGCCCTGCACCTGCTGAAGCCAAGGCAACGGCAAAAGCTGGCTATCCGTGGATTGGCGGGGTGGGTCCGGTTGAGGGGGACGCTGCAAGTACGTCCATGTAAGCTCGGTCGCCGCATCCATGCGGCTCACGCCCCCTCAACCGCACCCACCCCGCCTTCGACAGTTTTCCGTGATCTGTCGGAACAGCTCTTGGGGGTCAGATCCGTTTTCCGAAGGAAAACGGATCTGACCCCATTTTTGTATATCGATATCTGAAAGATGTGTCGACCAAGGTCGACACCTACCAACAGACATCCGGAGTCTGTCAGAGGTGGGGCGGTGTGGGTGGGCAGGACCGTTGGCGCCATGGATGGCGCCATCGAGCCCCCATGGATGGGTTTACGGCGTGTCCTGCCCACCCACACCGTCCCGCCAACTCACGGAATGCCGCTTTGGCTTTTGACGTTGACGTTGACGTTGATTCTGCAGGTGCAGGGCTGCAAGCCCTGCCGAAAACCCCCTTGGGCGTAGAATGCGGGCATGAGCGAATCCCTCGATAACCACCTGGTCCACGGCCGCCGCCAGCGGCCCGACGGCCCGTCGCCGATCGATGTCATCTCGGTCCAGTCGCAACTTGTCTACGGCCACGCCGGCAACAGCGCCGCCGTGCCGCCGATGCGTGCACTCGGCGTGCGCGTCGCGGAAATCCCGACCGTGTTGCTGAGCAATGCGCCGTTCTACGACACCACCCGCGGCCGCGTGCTGCCCGCCGACTGGTTCGCCGACCTGCTGCTCGGCGCCCGCGAACGCGGCCTGCCGCAGCGGGCGAAGATGCTCGTCTCCGGCTACTTCGGCAGCACCGCCAACGGTGCCGCCTTCGCCGACTGGCTGGACAACATCCTGCCGGCCTGCCCGCAGCTGCGTTACTGCCTGGACCCGGTGATCGGTGACACCCATACCGGCCCCTACGTGGAACCGGGCCTGGAAGCGATCTTCGCCGAGCGCCTGCTGCCGCATGCCTGGCTGGTGACGCCGAACGCCTTCGAGCTGAATCGCCTGACCGGCATGCCGGCACTGGCCGAGGCCGATGCCATTGCCGCCGCGCGCACGCTGCTGGACCGTGGCCCGCATTGGGTGATCGCGCACAGCGTGGGCGGCAACCCGGGTGAACTGGTGACCCTGGCGGTCGGTCGCGAGGAAACCTGGCGCTGGACCTCACCGCTGCTGCCGGTGGATGTGGCCGGCACCGGTGACGTGCTGATGTCGCTGGTGGTGTCGTTCCTGCTGCGCGGTGAGTCGATGCAGCAGGCGATTTCGCGTGCCATCGCTGGCACCCATGCGGCGCTGGAGGCGACCCTGGACAACGGTTTCGAGGAGTTCGACGTGATCGCTGCTGCGCCGGCGGCGCTGGCCGAAGGAACGCGCTTCCGCGCTGAACGCGTGGCATGAGCGGCCTGGATCCACGCACGCCGCGCACGGTCGGCATCATCGGCAGCGCCGGTGCCTATGGGCGCTGGCTGACCCGCTTCTTCCAGCAGCACCTGCAGCTGCAGGTGATCGGCCACGACCCGGCCGACCCGGATTCGCACACGCCGGAACAGCTGCTGGCGCAGGCCGATGTACTGGTGTTCTCGGCACCGATCCGGCACACGCCGGCGTTGATCGCCGAGTACGTGCGGCAATCGGCGGGCCGCGAGCAGGGCAGGCTGTGGCTGGATGTGACCTCGGTAAAGGAGGCACCGGTGCAGGCGATGCTGGCCTCGCAGGCCGAAGTGGTCGGCCTGCACCCGATGACCGCGCCGCCGAAGGCGCCGACCCTGAAGGGCCGGGTGATGGTGGTCTGCGAAGCGCGCCTGCAGCACTGGCAGCCGTGGGTCGATACGCTGTGCACGGCGCTGCAGGCCGAGTGCGCGCGCGCCACGCCGCAGCACCACGACCAGATGATGGCGCTGGTGCAGGCGATGGTGCATGCCACCCACCTGGCCCAGGCCGGCGTGCTGCGCCAGTACCAGCCGCAGCTGGGCGATCTGGCCGCGATGATGCCGTACCGTTCGGCGTCGTTCGAGCTGGATACGGCGATCATCTCGCGCATCCTGTCGCTGAATCCGGCGATCTACGAAGACATCCAGTTCGGCAACCCGTACGTGGCACCGATGCTGGAGCGGCTGGTGGGGCAGCTGCAGGCTCTGCAGGTGCAGGTCGGGCAGGGCGACGACCGCGCACGTGCTGCATTCCGTCAGCACCTGCTGTCGGCCAATCACGCTGCCTTCGGCGAGCAGGCGCTGGCGGACGGCAACTACACGTTCGAACGCGTGGGGTACCTGCTGGCCGACCTGACCGAGCGCAACGCGCTGTCGGTGCACCTGCCGGAGGACCGGCCTGGCTCGCTGCGCGAGCTGCTGAACGTGTTCGAGCAGCATGGCATCAGCCTGGCTTCGATCCATTCCTCGCGTACGCCCGGCGGTGAAGTGCACTTCCGCATCGGATTCGTGGCCGGCAGCGACCCGGCGGCGATCACCCGGGCGGCAGCCGACGTGGACGCCAGCGGCATCGGGCGGGTGCTGGGCTGAATTCATCCACAGGCGGTGTGGATGGTTTCTGAGCAAACGTGTGGATAACCCTGCGCAGCCCTTGTCAGGCAAGGCTGTCAAGATGCTTGGCGAAAAATTGATCACGCCTTTTTGTAGCGTCGAGCCGTGCTCGACTGCTTTTCGCAGCCGCGCCCGTCAGGCGCAACGATAAACCCAGCGCCCACCACGGTGGGCACCCACCAGGCAGGGTGGCAGCGCTAGATCATCAACCGCAGTTCGCCGCCGCTGGTAGTGAATTCCCGGCCATTGCGTACCAGATGACGCCCGTCATCCAGCTCGTAACGCGGCGTGGCTTCAGAGTGATGCCCGCTGCCATTCGCCTCTGGCTTGAACTCGATGATGATGTGGCTTTCGCCGTTGCTGTCGACTGCAGGGAACTGACGGAATGACATCACGTACCTCCTTCAGCGGATGCTGCTGATGCGAGGCCAGCTTGGTCCGGCCGATGTTAGCCGGCCGTCATCAATCGATGAACTGCAGTCGTGCCAGTTCAGCGTACAGTCCGCCTTCGGCCAGAAGCTGGGCATGGGTGCCTTCGGCGACGATACGGCCCTGGTCCATCACCACGATGCGGTCGGCCTTGAGCACGGTGGCCAGGCGGTGGGCGATGACCAGCGTGGTGCGGCCAGCCATCAGACGCTCAAGCGCCTGCTGCACACCATGCTCGCTCTGCGCATCCAGCGCGCTGGTGGCTTCATCCAGCAGCAGGATCGGCGCATCCTTCAGCAGTGCGCGGGCAATCGCCACGCGCTGCTGCTGGCCACCGGACAGGCGCGCACCGCGTTCGCCCAGCTCACTGTCGTAGCCCTGCGGCAACGCACGCAGGAAGCCATCGGCCTCGGCCGCACGCGCGGCAGCTTCGACCTCGGCGTCACTGGCCTGCAGGCGGCCGTAGCGGATGTTGTCGCGCGCACTGGCCGCGAACAGCGTCGGCTGTTGCGGCACCAGCGCCAGCTGCGCGCGCAGCTCGGCCGGATCGACCTGGCGCACGTCGATGCCATCGACGCAGATGTGGCCGCTGGCCGGATCGTGGAAGCGCAGCAGCATCGACAGAACCGTGCTCTTGCCCGCGCCCGACGGGCCGACCAGCGCCACGGTCTCGCCCGGGCGCACATGCAGGTTGAAGTGGTCCAGCGCGGCCTGGTCCGGACGTTGCGGGTAGTGGAACACCACGTCGTCAAACTGGATTTCGCCGCGCAATGGTTGCGGCAGAACGTGGGGCTGCGCTGGCGCGCGGATCTCGATGTCTTCCTGCAGCAGCTCGCCAATGCGGCCCATGCCACCGGCTGCACGCTGCAGTTCGTTCCACACTTCGGCCAGCGCACCCACCGAGCCGCCGCCGATCAGCGCGTACAGCACGAACTGGCCCAGCGTGCCAGCACTGAGGCGTCCGTCGATGACATCGTGCGCGCCCAGCCACAGCACGCCAACGATGGCGCCAAACACCAGCAGGATAGCGCTGGCGGTGACCAGTGACTGCGCACCGATGCGGCGGCGCGCGGCACCGATGGCATCGCCGAGTGCCTTGTCGAAGCGCCCGCGTTCATAGGGCTCGCGTGCATGCGCCTGCACCGTGCGTACGGCGCCCAGCGTCTCGCTGGCCAGGCTGTTGGCATCGGCGATGCGGTCCTGGCTGCTGCGTGCAACCGTGCGCAGCTTGCGCGCACCGATGATGATCGGCAGCACCGCCAGCGGGATGCCGAGCAGCGACCATGCCGCCAGCCGCGGGCTGGTGACGAACAGCATGGCCAGGCTGCCGACCACGGTGACGCTGCTGCGCAGCGCGACCGACATGGTCGAGCCGACCACGCTGCGCAGCAGTTCGCTGTCAGCGGTCAGGCGGGAGACCAGTTCGCCGCTGCGGCTGCGGTCATGGAATCCGGCACCGAGCTGGATCAGGTGTGCATACAGGCGGCTGCGCAGGTCGGCGACGACCTTTTCGCCCAGCAGCGACACGAAGAAGAACCGTGCGGCCGTGGCCAGTGCCAGCACCACCGCCACCAGCATCAGCAGGGCGAAGGCGCGGTTGATCTGGCCACCGCTGGTGAAGCCGTGGTCGATCATCTGCTTCACGGCGGGGGGCAGGCTCAGCGTGGCGGCCGAAGACACCGCCAGCGCCAGCAGCCAGGCGGTGAACAGCCCGCTGTGGCGGCGCACGAACGGCCACAACGTCCGCAGGCTGCCGAGGCGGCGCAGCGGTGGGGTCGAGGCGGGGGCGTCGTCCTTGTCAGTCATCCTGGTCGTCGTCTTGTATGCGGATACGGTCACGGGTGGCGTCGCGCAGGCGGATTTTCAATGCATCGACCTGATCGGCCGGCAATTCGACCCGCAGGCACACGCCGTTGGCATCGAACTGTTCATCGCGCTTTTCGGCGCCGAAGGTGGGCAGGGTGGCGTGCAGGGTGCCCAGATCCTCGAAGCCGGCCAGCAGCTGCAGCCGGGCCATCGCCACCAGCGGCACGCGCGGGGCGGTGCGCAGGCATTCGGCGGCAGCGCCACCGTAGGCGCGCACCAGTCCACCGGCGCCGAGCTTGATACCGCCGAACCAGCGCGTGACCACCACCATCACCCGGTCGAAGCCCTGGCCGTCGATCGCAGCCAGGATCGGCCGCCCAGCGGTGCCGGCGGGCTCGCCATCATCGCTGGAACGGTAGTCCTGGCCGTGCCGGTAGGCCCAGCAGTTGTGGGTCGCGTCGGCTACCGCCACCTGTTGCAGGAACGCCAATGCTGCCGCGGCGCCATCGATCGGCGCGGCATGGGCAATGAAGCGGCTGTGTTTGACTTCCAGCGTGTGGCTGACCGGCTGGGCGAGGGTATCGGGCATTCCCGCCATTCTACGGGGTTGCCGGAGGTCACTGTCCGCTTCAGTCGTCCAGCAGCGGGCGCAGGTCGCGCGGCAGGCGCGCTTCCGGATACTGCTGCACATAGCGCTCCAGGCTGGCGCGGGCCAGGTCGCGCTGGCCGTCGTCGCGCCGCGCGCGGATCTTCTGCAGCCACTGCCGTCGCGGCAGCTGTGCATCCGCGTCCACTTCGGCCTGCACGGCATCCGCACTGAGCCCCGCGTCGGCGCCGCGGCGCATGACGCCGGGTGCGGAGCGGCTCGGGGCCTGGCGCTTCATCGAGGTGATCTCTACCCGATCCAGCGCCTGCGCCCGTTCGGCATCGGCAGCGTTGGCCACTGGCGCCTCGGCAGTGCGTGCTTTCAGCGCCCCTGCCGGGGCTGGCGCCAATGCCGGTGCAGGTGCAGGTACCGAGTAAGCGGCGGGTGCGGGTGGCGCGGGCGGTGCTGCTGCCGGCGCTGCGGCCGGAGCGGGCGGGAGCGCGGCAAAGGACGTATCGGTGGCCGCATCCGCCGCCATCGAACGAGCAGCCTGGGCGGGTGCTTCAGCGATTTCGGCCGGCGCAGGCTTGGGTGCGCGCGCGGCGGACGGTGCCGGAGGGGCGGCAACAGGGGCTGCCTGCGGTACTGCGGGTTCGGCGGCGGTTTGCGAAGCGGCAACCGCGCTGTCAGCTGCACTGCTCTCAGCGACCTGATTGGCGGCCGCGACGTCTGCCGCAGCCGGTGCCGCAGCAACAGCGGCCTCGCCTGCCGGAACCGGTGGCGGTTCCGGGCGCAGCTGCCAGGCAATGCCGATGGCGAACACCATCGAGGCGGCGATGCCGAACACCGCCGGCCAACGCGGACGTCTGCGCTGCGTGCGTGGCGCGTCCGGCGAGGCGACGGCCTCGGCAGCCGGTGCGTCCACGGCAGCGCGCGCCGCGGCCAGGATGGTGGCGTCCAGTGCAGCCGGTGGGGCCTGTTCGACGCGGCGGCCGAGCAGGCGCGCCAGCTCGCGTTCTTCCGGCGTCAGCGGTTCGTCTCGGTTCATGCGTTCAGTCCCGCACGCAGCTTGTCCATCGCATAGCGCAGCCGCGATTTCACGGTTTCCCGGCCTACGCCGGTGATCTGGCCGATCTCCTCCAGGCTCAGTTCCTGATCCAGCCGCAACTGCAGCACTTCGCGCTGCTCGGGCGGCAGTTGCTCCATCGCCAGCTGGATGCGGCGACGTTGTTCGAATTCGGAAAGCTCGGCTTCCGGGGTCTGCCCGTCCTCGATCGCGGCCAGGCGCAGGTCGGCGTCGGCCGGTGCGGCAGGGCGATGGCGGGCGGCCCGCCAGTGGTCGTTCAGGCGGTTGTGGGCGATGCGGAACAGCCAGGTGCTGAATGCAGCTTCAGGCTGCCATCCCGCGCGGGCGCTGATCACCCGTTGCCAGACATCCTGGAAGATCTCCTCGGCCAGCGCGTTGTCGCGCAGTTGCCGCAGCAGGAAGCCGAACAGGCGCTTGCGATGGCGCGCATACAGGCTTTCGAACGCGCGCAGGTCGCCACCGGCCCAGGCCAGCATCAAGGCTTCATCGGTTGGCAGTGCGCTGGCTTCCACGGCGTACAGGGTAAGGCCTGCAGGCGGTGGCGCATAGCCGGTGACGGGGGCGGGCAGGGCGAGGTTCATGGCGTGGAAGCGGCTACGGACAGCAGGAAAAACGTACGGGCGCACGATTCGGGGTTTACGGGCTTCCATTGCCCCCCGGGTGGCGCGCTATGCTCGGCGGCTCAGGGGAGGCGACGCACAGACGGCGCCAAGAGATTGTCATTTGTCCACGCACGTTGAATCGGCGGAAGAGCCACCACACGAGGCCGTGCTGAGCACGGCGCTGGTGCGCGCATTGCATGCGCTGCTGCCGGATTCGGCCGTGGTCCGCGTTGGCTGGGACGACCCGCAGCTGGGCCGCGGCCAGGGCGGCTGGCCGGCTGTCGTGGTGGCTGGGGCGGTCACGGCGCCGGGCGCTGGCGACGGTTGCCATGGCTGGGAATACGACGGTGCCCGCCTGCAGTTGTCGGTGGAAGGTGCCGTGCCTTCCGCGGCGTGGTGGGGGCTGGCCCGGCAGGCCATGGAGCTGGCGCTGCAGCGCGGTCGCCAGGCCGGGCAGATCAAGGCGCTGGAAGAGGCTGAGCGGCTGCAGCAGGCGCTGTTCCAGATCGCCGATCTGGCCGGCGCCGACCTGGAGATGTCGGAGATGCTGCGCCACGTGCACGGCGTGCTTGGCACGCTGATGTACGCGGAAAACTGCTACATCGTCGAATACGACGATGTCCGCGACCAGATCCGCTTCCTGTACTTCGCCGACCAGGTCGACGACTTCGTCGCCGATCCGTCGCAGAGCCATGATGCCGGCGAGATGCCGCGCAGCCTGACCGTGGCGTTGCTGCGCCACGGCAAGCCGCTCAGTGGCCCCTCGCGCGAGCTGCTGGCGCGCGTGGTCGAGCAGGAGCACGACCCGCAGCGTGGCCCTGAAAGTCTGGACTGGCTGGGCGTGCCGATGCTGCGCGATGGCCGGGTCTGCGGTGCCATCGTGGTGCAGAGCTATGAGCTGGCGGCCCGCTATGGCGAGGCCGAGCGGGCGCTGCTGGGCTTTGTCGCGCAGCATGTGCAGACCGCGATGGACCGGCGCCAGGCGCAGGTCCGGCTGGAACAACAGGTGGAGCGGCGCACGCTGGAGCTGCAGCGCGCCAATCGCAGCCTGCAGGATGAAGTGGCCGAGCGCCGCCGCGCCGAACAGTTGCAGACCGCGCTGTACAACATCGCCGAGATGGCGATGTCGGCCGACAGCCTGGCCCAGTTCTACGGGCAGGTGCATGGCGTGGTCGGGCGCCTGCTTGACGCGCGCAATTTCTATATCGCGCTGGTGAACGGGGCCGGCAATGGCCTGGACTTCGTCTATTCGGTGGACGAACACAACGCCAGCCGCGCGCCACGCCCGTTCAGCCGCGGCCTGACCGAGTATGTCGTGCGCAACCGGCGCCCGTTGCTGGCTTCGCGGCAACAGATCGACGCACTGCTGGCCAGCGGCGAAGTACGCGAATCGGGCGCACGTTCGCATTGCTGGCTGGGCGTGCCGCTGCTGCGCGACGACGAGGTGGTCGGTGCGATCGTGGTGCAGAGCTACAGCGAGAACAGTACGTTCAGCGTGCACGATCAGCGGCTGCTGACTTTCGTTGCGCAGAACATCGGAACCGGGCTGGCGCGCCAGCGCGACCAGCAGCGGCTGCGTTCGGCGCATGCAGAGCTGGAGAAGCGCGTGGAGGAACGCACCCGCGAGCTGGCCGAGGTCAACGAAAAGCTGCTTGGGCAGATCGGTGAGCGCCTGCGTGCCGAGCAGCGCCTGACCCATCAGGCCATGCACGATGCACTGACCGGCCTGCCCAACCGCCTGCACCTGCTCGATCGCCTGCAGGATTCACTGGCGTTGGCCAAGCGTGAGGGTGGGCCGGTGTTCGCCGTGCTGTTCCTTGACCTGGACCGCTTCAAGCTGGTCAACGACAGCATCGGCCATGCCGCCGGCGATCGCATGCTGGTGGAGGTGGCCAAGCGCATCGTATCGATGGCCGGCACCGAGGACGTGGTGGCGCGGCTGGGCGGCGATGAGTTCGCGGTGCTGCTGCAGTGTCCGCAGGGGTTGGCACAGGCGCTGGATTTCGGCCAGCGGCTGTTGCTGGCATTGCAGGAATCGATGTGGATCGCCGGGCGCGAGCTGTTCCCTTCCGGCAGCCTGGGCATCGCCTTGTGGAACCCGCGCTACCGGACCGGAGAAGAACTGCTGCGCGACGCCGACGCGGCGATGTACCGGGCCAAGGCGCAGGGCCATGACCGCTGCGCGATCTTCGACGAGGACATGCGCGAGCAGGCCATGCGCAGCCTCGATCTGGAAGCCGACCTGCGCCGTGCGATCAACAACCGCGACTTCGTCCCGTTCTACCAGCCGATCGTGCGCCTGTCCGATGGCGAGGTG
The DNA here is from genome assembly GCF_056480025.1 of Stenotrophomonas sp. 109824_Sma. NCBI lineage: Bacteria > Pseudomonadati > Pseudomonadota > Gammaproteobacteria > Lysobacterales > Lysobacteraceae > Stenotrophomonas > Stenotrophomonas sp. 109824_Sma. The sequence goes on from NZ_CM151078.1 coordinate 1,908,970, forward strand.
GTGGGGCATGAGGCCTTGCTGCGCTGGCAGCACGAGCGTCGTGGCCTGCTGTTGCCGGGCGCGTTCCTGGAACTGGGTGAGGAGAGCGGCCTGATCGAACAGGTCGACTGGCTGATCTACGAACAGGTCATCGCGGGACTGGCCGAAGGCGGCCACGGCTATGTCTCGGTGAACGTATCGCCACGCCATTTCCGTTCGGCCGAATTCAGTGGCCGCCTGTTCGGTCTGCTCGATGCATGCGGCGCCGATCCGCGCCGGCTGCGCCTGGAGATCACCGAGGTGGCGCTGCTGGACGATGGCCCGCACACGCTGCGCATCCTGCAGGGCCTGCGCGAACGTGGCATCCAGGTACAGCTGGACGATTTCGGTACTGGCTTCTCGGCGCTGTCCTACCTGCACCGTTTCCCGATCAGCACGTTGAAGATCGACCAGAGTTTCATCGCCGGCCTGCATGGGCCGGAAGTGCAGAGCACGCGCGCGCTGGTGGAGGGCGTGCTGTCGCTGGCCCGCACCCTGGGCATCGAAACCATCGGCGAAGGCATCGAGACCGAGGCGCAGCGGCAGACGCTGCGCGAACTCGGTTGCGACTACGGCCAGGGCTACCTGCTGGGCCGTCCGGCACCGTGGGAGCGCGCGGTGGCCTGAGCCACCGCGCCGGGGCGCCTCAGCGCAGGGCGGAGCGACGCTTCTCGTCGATCCACTTCGAGGCCTGGGCCGGCTGGTAGTTCTGCATCCACTCCAGCATTTCCTCGATGTCCGAGCCGTACCACAGGTCCTGGCGCTGGTCCGGATGCAGGAAGCGCTCTTCCACCATGCGATCGATCATGCCGATCAGCGGGGCGTAGAAGCCTTCCACGTCAAGGAAGGCGCACGGCTTGTTGCCGATGCCGAGCTGGCGCCAGGTCAGCATCTCGAAGATCTCTTCCATGGTGCCGAAGCCGCCGGGCAGGGCGACGAAGCCATCGGCGAGGTCGAACATGCGCGACTTGCGCTCATGCATCGAACCGACGATCTCCAGTTCGGTCAGGCCACGGTGGGCCACTTCCCAGTCGGCCAGCTGGCGCGGGATCACGCCGGTCACCTCGCCGCCGGCGGCGAGCACGGCATTGGCCACGGTTCCCATCAGGCCGACGTTGCCGCCGCCATACACCAGGCGCAGGCCGTCGCGGGCGATGCGGTCGCCCAGGGCAATGGCGCGTTCAGTGTAGGCAGGCTTGCTGCCAGCGTTGGAACCACAGTACACACAGATCGACTTCATGGATCTTCCTGTCTCTTGGCCGGAAACGAAAACGCCCCGTCGCCGACCGCAGAGCGGTCAGGGGACGGGGTGTCTCTCAATTATGGACCTTTGCGGTTGCTGTCTGTAGGGCCGGGCATGGCTCGGCCCTACAGAAACTGCTTACGCCGCAGCGGCCTGCTCGCGGCGCGGGCCTTCACGCAGGGCGCGGCCGACCATGCCCACCAGCAGGTCCAGCTCGTCGCTGTCCATGCCGAAGTGCGGGGTGAAACGCAGCGAGTTCTCGCCGCCATGGATCACGTTGATGCCGTGCTGGCGCAGCCATTCCTCGGTGGAGTTGGCGCCGTAGCACTTGAACTGCGGGGCCAGCTCGCACGAGAACAGCAGGCCGGTGCCCTGCACCTTGGTGATCAGGCCGCCCAGCTCGCTCTTGAGCTGTTCCAGCTTGCGCACGGCCTCAGCACCGCGTTCGGCGATGTTGGCGCGCACCTGCGGGGTCAGCTGCGCCAGGGTGGCGCAGGCCACGTCCAGCGCACGCGGGTTGCTGGTCATCGTGTTGCCATAGATGCCCTTGCGGTACAGCTGCGCGGCATGCTCGGTCACCGCCAGCACCGACAGCGGGTACTGCGCGGCGTTGAGCGCCTTGGAGTAGGTCTCCATGTCCGGCGGATCCAGGCCTTCGAAGCCCGGGTAATCGACCACCGACAGCACGCCATGCGCGCGCAGGCCAGCCTGGATCGAGTCCAGCAGCAGCAGGCTGCCGTGCGCACGGGTCAGTTCACGGGCCACGGCATAGAACGACGGCGGCACCGAGCGGCCCGGGTCGCCTTCGCCCATTACCGGTTCCAGGAACACCGCCTCGATGAACCACTGGTTGCGTGCAGCGTCCTCGAACACCTTGCGCAGGCCGGCCTCATCGTACGGCGCCACGGTGATCACCGAATCCTCGCCGCGGTAGCTGGCCAGGTGCTGCATGTAGCTCTTGCGGCTGGAATCGGAATACAGGGCAGGGCGGTCGGTACGGCCATGGAAGCTGCCCTTGACCACCACGCGCTTGATCGTGGCGCCGGCGTGGCGCGCGCCCGGGTCGGTCTGCAGCTTGGCGTTGACGTCGGCGATGCGCGCGGCCAGGCCAACGGCCTCGGAGCCGGAGTTCAGGCACATGAAGCGGGCGAACGGGCAGCCGCCACGGCGGTGGCCGATCTCGGCGCGCAGGGCGGTGATGAAGCGCTGCTGCGACAGGCTGGGGGTCATGATGTTGGCCATCACCTTTGGGCGGGCCATCGCCTCCAGCACGGCGTCCGGGGTGTGCCCGAAGCCGAGCATGCCGTAGCCGCCGGCGTCGTACAGCACCGCACCCTTCAGGGTGACCACCCAGGGGCCGCGCGCGGCCAGCGCCACGTACGGAGTCACTGCATCATCGGCATAGAAATTGACGAAGCCGTCCTGCATCGCGTCGATCTGCGCCTGTTCGTCCTGCGCCAGCAGCGGCCCCAGGTCGGCCTGCACGCGCGCGAATTCCTCGGCGGCGGCGTCCACCGCGGCGATCAGCTGCGGGTGGTTGGCGGACAGGGCGGTCAGGGTGGCATCGTCCAGGCCGGAGGTGAGGCGGGTGCCGGGCTGGGTGCGCAGGGGGGCGAGGCGTTCGATGAAGCTCATTGCAGATCTCCTGAAACGATGGGTCGCACGGGCCTTCAAAAGCAAAACGCGCGTCATCACGCGCGCTTGGGGGCAGGCTCGTGCAGCGGACTTCCGACTCGATGCTAGCACTTGTTTTTTTGCGCGATAACCCCGCAAAAACCTGCTGCATAGCAGCATTTTGCGCGACGTTCGCCGCGAAGCACGCCGGCTCGCAGACGCTGGACGTACAATGCGCGCCATTGTCGACCTGTTGCCGCCCACTGCCTTGAAGAAGTCCGATTTCAACTACGACCTGCCGGCTGAACTGATCGCGCAGGCGCCCCTGGCCGAACGTTCCGCAAGCCGCCTGCTGCTGGTGCCTCCCGCGCCCGATGCCTTCACCGATCTGCAGGTGCGTGACCTGCCGTCGCTGCTGCAGCCGGGCGATCTGCTGGTGTTCAACGACACCCGGGTGATCCCGGCGCGCCTGTTCGGGCAGAAGGCCAGTGGCGGCCGCGTCGAGATCCTGATCGAGCGCCTGCTCGGCGCCCAGCAGGCACGCGCGCAGGTCGGCGCCAGCAAGTCGCCGAAGGCCGGCAGCCGCATTGCGCTGGATGCCGGTGGTGAAGCCGAGGTGCTGGGTCGTGACGGCGAGTTCTACGTGCTGCAGTTCCATGTGCCCGAGTCGCTGGAGCAGTGGTTGCTGCACGCCGGCCGCCTGCCGCTGCCGCCCTATATCCAGCGCGAGCCGGGCGTGGACGACCGCGAGCGCTACCAGACCGTGTTCGCGCGTGAAGTGGGTGCGGTGGCTGCGCCGACCGCCGGCCTGCATTTCGACGAACCGCTGCTGGCCGCGCTGAAGGACAAGGGCGTGGACTTCGGCCACGTCACCCTGCACGTGGGTGCGGGCACCTTCCAGCCGGTGCGCGCGGACGACCTGAAGGACCACGTGATGCACCGCGAGTGGCTGAACGTCGGTGCCGAACTGGTGCAGCAGGTACGGCGCACGCGCGCCGCCGGCGGCCGGGTGATCGGCGTCGGCACCACCGTGGTGCGCGCGCTGGAAAGTGCAATGCGCGATGGCGAGCTGCTGCCGTTCGCGGGTGAAACGCAGATCTTCATCACCCCGGGCTACCGCATCCGCAGCGTGGACGCGATGGTGACCAACTTCCACCTGCCGGAAAGCACCCTGCTGATGATGATCTCCGCGTTTGCCGGCAAGGAGCGCGTGTTCGAGGCTTACCAGCACGCGATCGAACAGCGCTACCGCTTCTTCAGCTACGGCGACGCCATGCTGCTGTTCCCGCAGGCGGGGTAGGGCACCTGCATCCGGTTGTGGTGGGTGCGCACCGTTGGTGCGCACTTGCCGGAACCTGGGTGGCAGGAAAGCCACGCATGGCATGGCTCTACTGCCGGTCCGTTCAGGCCTGAATGGGCGGTCGCCCTGGTTTTGGGAGACAATGAGCGACTATTTGCCTGAATGACCGCTCCATGTCCCGACTGCAGTTCCAGCTCAAGACCCGCGACGGCCGTGCCCGCCGTGGCCGCCTGACCTTCCCGCGTGGCACGGTGGAAACGCCGGCCTTCATGCCGGTGGGAACCTATGGCTCGGTCAAGGGCATCCTGCCGGACCAGGTGCGTGCGCTGGGCGCCGAGATCATCCTCGGCAATACCTTCCACCTGTACCTGCGCCCGGGCCTGGACATCATCGCCGACCACGGCGGCCTGCACGGCTTCTGCCGTTGGGATGGCCCGATCCTGACCGATTCGGGTGGTTTCCAGGTGTTCTCGCTGGCTCACCGCCGCAAGATCACCGAGCAGGGCGTGACCTTCGCCTCGCCCACCGACGGTGCCCGTGTGTTCCTGGGCCCGGAAGAGAGCATGAAGATCCAGAAGGTGCTCGATTCGGACGTGGTGATGATCTTCGACGAGTGCACCCCGTACCCGGCCACCGAGGATGTCGCCCGCCGTTCGATGGAGCTGAGCCTGCGCTGGGCCCAGCGCAGCCGCAATGCGCATGACGAGCTGGGCAACGACGCGGCCCTGTTCGGCATCGTCCAGGGCGGGGTGCACACCGACCTGCGCAGCCGCTCGGCCGAGGCCCTGCAGGCGATCGGCTTCGACGGCTACGCCATCGGCGGCCTGGCCGTGGGCGAGCCGGAGCACGAGCGCAACGCCATGCTCGACCACCTGGACCCGGAACTGCCGGGCGACCGCCCGCGCTACCTGATGGGCGTGGGCCGGCCGGAGGACCTGGTCGAGGGTGTCGCACGTGGCGTGGACATGTTCGACTGCGTGATGCCCACCCGCAACGCCCGCAACGGCCACTATTTCACCTCGTTCGGCACCGTCCGCATCCGCAACTCCCAGTACGCGCGCGACATGGACCCGATCGAGCCGGGCTGCGGCTGCGTGGCCTGCACCGGCGGCTACACCCGGTCCTATCTGCGCCACCTGGACCGCTGCAACGAGATGCTGGCGCCGATGCTGGGCACCCTGCACAACCTGTTCTATTACGAAAAGCTCATGGCCGACATTCGCGCGGCGATCGAGGCGGGAACCTTCCTGGCCTTCCGTGAGTCCTTCTACGCGGTACGTGGGGCGGTGGCCCCGCCGCTGTAACCCGAGTGCCCCCTGCCAAACGGCCCAAGGACGAACGCCCGGGGCCGTGGCATACTTCAAGGCTGACCCAGATCCGCGGTCGACACCCCGTGCCCGTGAAAGGGCCGGAGCGCCGCCCAACCAAAGGACCAACGATGAACCTGCTTGCCTTCCTGATTCCCGCCGCCCACGCCCAGGCCGCCGGCGGCCAACCGCAGGGCATGGGCCTGACCACGCTGCTGTTCCCGATCATCCTGATCGCCATCATGTACTTCCTGATGATCCGCCCGCAGATGAAGCGGCAGAAGGAGCACAAGTCCATGCTGGAGAAGATCAAGCGTGGTGACGAAGTGCTGACCAACGGTGGCATCGCCGGCAAGGTCACCGACATCGGCGACAACTTCATCACCATCGAAGTGGCCGAGAACGTGCGCATCCGCGTGCAGAAGGGCGCTGTCGGCAGCGTGCTGCCGACCGGCACCCTGGATTCGGCCAAGTAAGCCACTCCCTTTCCGAAGCACAACCGCGGCGCCGGGGATGGCGCCGCGCGGGACCCAAGCAATGCTCGAATTTCCACGCTGGAAGTACGTCGTCATCCTGATCGTACTGGCGCTCAGTGCGCTGTACGCGCTGCCCAACATCTACCAGAAGGACCCGGCCCTCCAGATCACCGCCAACCGTGGCGGCCAGATCGACGATGCGCTGCGCGACCGTGTGCTGGCCGACCTGAAGACGGCCGGTATCACCACCATCGGTGTCGAGAAGGAAGGGGAGAGCCTGATCGTCCGCCTGCCGGACCTGAAGGCGCAGTCCGCTGCCAGCGACGTCCTGCGTGACACCGTCGGCGAGAAGTACACCGTGGCCCTGAACCTGGCCTCGACCGTGCCGGACTGGCTGGCCAAACTCGGTGGCCGCCCGATGGTGCTGGGCCTGGACCTGCAGGGCGGCGTGCACTTCGTGCTGCAGGTCGACCAGAAGGCCGCCCTCGACAAGCGCCTGGACGCCTACACCGAAGACGTGCGCAGCACCCTGCGTGACGCGCGCATCGCCTACCAGTCGGTGGAACGCCGCGCTGACAACAGCATCGTCGCCAACCTGAGCCCGTCCGCCGGCGATGACGCCGCGCAGCGTGCGCGTACCGCCCTGGTCAAGGCGCAGCCGACCCTCGGCTACGACGTCAGCGGCAACCGCATCACGGTGACCGTGCCGGATACCGAGATCGCGCAGATCTCCAATGGCGCCATCGAGCAGAACATCAACACCCTGCGCAACCGCGTGAACCAGCTCGGCGTGGCCGAGCCGATCATCCAGCGCCAGGGTGCCGACCGCGTGGTCGTGCAGCTGCCGGGCGTGCAGGACACTGCCGAAGCCAAGCGCATGATCGGCGCCACCGCCACCCTGGAATACCGTGCGGTGGTTGAAGGCAACGCACAGGACGCCATCACCGCCGGCCGCATCCCGCCGGAAGCGAAGGTCTACCAGCGTCGTGACGGCGGTGGTCCGATCCTGCTGAACAAGCGCGTGATCGTCACCGGTGACCAGATGGTCGGCGCGCAGGCGGTGACGGATTCGAACAGTGGCTCCCCGGCCGTCAGCGTGACGCTGAACAACGTCGGTGGCCAGCGCATGTTCGACTTCACCAGCGCCAACGTGAACAAGCCGATGGCGGTGGTCTACACCGAGCGCGTGCCGACCGTGACCGTCGTCGACGGCCAGGAAGTGCGTGGCTTCAAGGTCAACGAGGAAGTGATCTCGGTGGCCAACATCAACGGCGTGTTCGGCAAGAACTTCCAGACCACCGGCCTGCAGAAGAAGGAAGCCGAAGACCTGGCCAAGCTGCTGAAGTCGGGCTCGCTGGCCGCGCCGATGGACTTCGTCGAAGAGCGCGTGGTCGGCCCGAGCCTGGGTGCCGAGAACGTCAAGAACGGTATGCGCGCGGTGGTGTTCGCGTTCCTGTTCACCCTGGTGTTCTTCAGCGTCTACTACCGCATGTTCGGTGTGATCACCTCGATCGCGATGCTGTTCAACCTGCTGATCGTGGTGGCGGTGATGTCGCTGTTCGGCGCGACCATGACCCTGCCGGGCTTCGCTGGCCTGGCGTTGTCGGTCGGCCTGTCGGTGGACGCCAACGTGCTGATCAACGAGCGTATCCGTGAGGAGCTGCGTGCCGGCGTGCCGGGCAAGACCGCGATCGTGACCGGTTACGAGCGTGCCTCGGGCACCATCCTCGACGCCAACCTGACCGGCCTGATCGTCGGTGTGGCGCTGTTCGCATTCGGTACCGGTCCGCTGAAGGGCTTCGCGCTGACCATGATCATCGGTATTTTCGCCTCCATGTTCACCGCGATCACCGTGTCGCGTGCGCTGGCGACGCTGATCTACGGCCGCCGCAAGAAGCTCCAGAACGTGGCCATCTGACGGGACGACACGCACATGAAACTGTTTCCGCTGCACATCCTCCCGAACGACACCAAGATCGACTTCATGCGCTGGCGCCATGTCGCGATGGTCGTCACGGTCATCGTGTTCCTGGCCTCGGTCGCCATCATCGGCGTCAAGGGCTTCAACTACGCCCTGGACTTCACCGGCGGCACCCTGATCGAAGCCCGCTTCGACAAGGCCGTGGACGTCGAGCAGGTCCGCACCAAGCTCGAGCAGAGCGGCTTTGAGGGCGCGCAGGTGCAGAGCGTCGGTGGCAACACCGACCTGCTGATCCGCCTGGCCCCGCATGGCGAGCACGCTGCCGGTACCGGCGACGCCGCGCACGAGGACAAGGCCACCGCCGCCGCCGTGGTAAAGGCACTGTCCACCGCCGACAATCAGGCCACCGTGCTCCGCAACGAGTTCGTGGGTCCGCAGATCGGCAAGGACCTGGCGATGAATGGCCTGTATGCCACCATCTTCATGCTGGCCGGCTTCCTGATCTACATCGCGGTGCGCTTCGAATGGAAGTTCGCGGTCACCGCCAGCATCGTGGCGATGTTCGACCTGATCGTGACGGTGGCTTACGTGTCCCTGCTGGGCCGTGAGTTCGACCTGACCGTGCTGGCCGGCCTGCTGTCGGTGATGGGCTTTGCGATCAACGATCTGATCGTGGTCTTCGACCGCGTCCGTGAGAACTTCCGCAGCCTGCGCGTGGACTCGATGGAAGTGCTGAACCGTTCGATCAACCAGACGCTGTCGCGTACGGTGATCACCGCGGTGATGTTCTTCCTGTCGGCACTTGCCCTGTACATGTACGGCGGCAGCTCGATGGAAGGCCTGGCCGAGACGCACATGATCGGTGCGGTGATCGTGGTGCTGTCCTCGATCCTGGTGGCGGTGCCGATGCTGACGATCGGTTTCCTGCGCGTCAGCAAGCAGGACCTGCTGCCGAAGGCCAAGGACGTCGAGGCCCTGGCCCGTCGCCCGTAAGCATTCGCGCTGCACGCAACACACAGAGAACCCCGCGCAAGCGGGGTTTTTTGTTGGCAGGGCTTGCAGCCCTGCACCTGCGGTAGTGCCGGCCGCTGGCCGGCAGCAACAGCAACAGCAACAGCAACAGCGTGCATTCCGTGGGATGGCGGGGCGGTGCCGGAGTGCGGGGACGCCGCAAGTACGTCCCTGTAGGCTTGGCAGCCGCATCCATGCGGCTGACACCCCGCACTCCGACACCGCCCCACCTCTGACAGATTCCGTGTGCTGTCGGTAGGTGTCGACCTTGGTCGACACATCGGTCAGATATCGAGCAATCCAGATGGGGTCAGATCCGTTTTCCAGAGGAAAACGGATCTGACCCCAAGAACTGTCCTGACAGATCGCGGAAAACTGTCGAAGGCGGGGTGGGTCCGGTTGCGGGGGTGTCCGCGGCATGGATGCCGCGGCCAAGCCCCCATGGATGGGTTCACGGCGTCCCCCGCAACCGGACCCACCCCGCCGATCCTCAGGAATCCAGCTTTTGACGTTGCTTCCGCCCTGGCCGTTGCTTCGGCCGGTGCAGGGTGCAACCCTGCAAAACAAACTCCACCCTACGCCGCCGTCGGTTGTGCATTCGTGCCCCGCGCACTACGATCCTGCGGTTCGCGCGCGCAGGCGCGCACCCGTATTCCTGCTGAGCGCCCCGTGCGCCGCATCTGCCAACCCGAGGTATCCATGGTCATCAAACCGCGCGTCCGCGGCTTCATCTGCGTCACCACCCACCCGACCGGCTGCGAGGCCGCGGTCAAGCAGCAGATCGACTACATCCGCGCGCGCCCGCCGATCCAGAACGGCCCGAAGCGCGTGCTGGTGATCGGCGCCTCCACCGGCTACGGCCTGGCTGCACGCATCACTGCCGCCTTCGGCAGCGGCGCCGCTACCCTCGGCATCTTCTTCGAACGCCCGGGCAGCGAGACCAAGCCGGGTACTGCGGGTTGGTACAACTCGGCTGCGTTCCACAAGTACGCCGAGGAAGCCGGCCTGTACGCCAAGAGCATCAACGGCGATGCCTTCTCCGATGAAGTGAAGGCGAAGACCATCGAAATGATCAAGGCCGATCTCGGCCAGGTCGACCAGGTCGTCTACAGCCTGGCGGCGCCGCGCCGCAAGCACCCGAAGACCGGCGAGATCATCAGCTCCACGCTGAAGCCGATCGGCGAGCCGATCACCCTGCGTGGCCTGGATACCGACAAGGAAGTGCTGACCGAGACCCACCTGCAGCCGGCGACCCCGGAAGAAATCGCCGGCACCGTCGCGGTGATGGGGGGCGAGGACTGGCAGATGTGGATCGATGCGCTGGCCGATGCCGGCGTGCTGGCCAACGGCTGCACCACCACTGCCTTCACCTACGTGGGCGAAGAGATCACCCAGGCGATCTACTGGAATGGCTCGATCGGTGCCGCCAAGAAGGACCTGGACACCAAGGTGCTGGGCCTGCGCGAGAAGCTGGCCAGGATCGGCGGCGACGCACGCGTATCGGTGCTGAAGGCGGTAGTCACCCAGGCCAGCTCGGCGATTCCGACCATGCCGCTGTACCTGTCGCTGCTGTTCAAGGTGATGAAGGAAAAGGGCACTCACGAAGGCTGCATTGAACAGCTCGACGTGCTGTACGACATCCTCTACGGCGGCAAGGCCGAGGGCGTGGCGGTCGATCGCCTGCGTCACGATCTGGTTGACGGCGAGGGCCATACCGTCGCGCTGGTCGACGAGGAAGGCCGCCTGCGTGCCGACTACAAGGAAATGGCTGCGGACGTGCAGGGCAAGGTGGTGGCGCTGTGGCCGCAGGTCACCAACGAGAACCTGTACGAGATCAGCGACCTGGCCGGCTACAAGGCTGACTTCCTGCGCCTGTTCGGCTTTGGCGTGGAAGGCGTCGACTACGAGGCCGACGTCAATCCGGACGTGAAGATCGAAAATCTGGTCGACATGACCTGATCAACGAAAAGGCCGGCGAATGCCGGCCTTCTCGTTTGGTAGTGCCGGCCGCTGGCCGGCAACCCCGGGTACCAGAGGCTGCCGGCCAGCGGCCGGCACTACCCTCGGTCACCCGAACTCGAAGCCCATCTCCGGCAGCGCGGGGCCGACGAAGTCGCCCTGCACGTAATCCACGCCGGCACTGAACAGCAGCGTCATCGAATTGGCATCGCTGACGAACTCGGCAATGGTGCGGATGCCGGCTTCCTGCGCGCGCGCGGTGATCTGGCTGATGCGGTCGATGTTCTCACGCGTGGCCGCCAGGTCGCTGGTGAAACCGCGGTCCAGCTTGAGGAACTGCGGCTGGAAGTGGGCCAGCAGCTGGAACGAATCCAGTCCCGAACCGAACTGCTCCAGGCCGATGCGGCAGCCCAGCGGTGCCACTTCGGCAAGGAACTGCTGCGCACTGCGCAGGTGGGTGAATACCTTCGCCTCCGGCGCATGCAGCCAAAGCCGTTCGCCGGGCACGCCCTGTGCCTGCAGTTCGCGGCGCAGGGTGGCGATCATCTGCGGATCGTCGAACGACTCCGGCGTCACCTTCACCAGCACCTGGGTGGCGTTGCCTTCGCGTGCGCGCTGGCCAAGCACCGCGATGGCCTGCGAAACCACCCAGCGGTTGATGTCGGCCAGCAGGCCGTGTTCCTCGGCGATGCCCAGGAACGCGGTCGGGCTCAGCAGCTCGCCGTTGTTCTCCAGGCGCAGGTAGGCCTCGTACAGCTCCAGCGGCTCGCCCTGCAGGTTCAGCACCGGCTGGTAGTGCAGCTGGAAGCCGTCGCCGGCCAGCGCCTCGCGGATGCGCGCAACCCAGCGCTGCACACGTTCCTCCTCGACGCGGTCGGCGGCAGCCGGGTCGAAGATGCGGCAGGTGTTGCCCAGCTCCGCGGCGGCCTGGGTGCACTCGCTGGCGCGCGCCAGCACCTGGCCGATGCTGGCGATCTTCTCGCCCACCTGCACGCCACCGATGCTGACCGTCACCGTGGCCGAGCGTGCGCCGATGCTGAAGACGTGTGCCGCGTAGGCTTCGCGGATGCGCTCGGCCAGCGCCACGGTCTGCGCGTAGGGCCCGGCCTGCAGTACAGCGAAATTGTGCTCGCCGAAGCGGGCCAGCTGTGCGTCCTCGCCGACCACCTCGGCCAGCAGGCCAGCGAGCGCGCCGATCAGGGTGTCGGCCGACGCCAGGCCGATGTCCGGCAGCAGGCGCGCGTAGTGGTCCGGCTCGATCAGCAGCAGGCCGAACTGGCCCTCGCTGCGCCCGGCCTGGGCCACCGCGCTTTCCAGCTGCAGCATGAAAGTCGGGCGATTGAGCAGGCCGGTGACCTGGTCGCGCTGGCGCAGGTCCTCGACCTCGCGTGCCAGCTCGGGGTCGAACTCCATGCGGCGGCGGAGCACCACCTGCAGGCAGGACTCGCCTTCGTAGGTGGCAGCGGCAAACTCCATCGTCGCCGGGAACGCACTGCCGTCCTCGTGGCGCGCGTCGAGCTGGTACTGCGGCGGCGGCGCCTCGCCACGGCTGAGGCCCTTCAGCAGCTGCTTGAAGCCCTCCACGTGCTGGGCGGCGACCATGTCCAGCAGCGAAATGCCTTCGATGTCGTCGAAATGCTCGTAGCCGAACATCTCCAGGTAGGCGTCGTTGGCGCGGATGTGCATGCCTTCATGCACGTAGGCGATGGGGTCGCGCGAGGAGGCGATCAGCGCGTCGCAGCGGCGCTCGGTCTCGCGCATCTGCGCCTCGATGCGGCGCAGGCCGCGACGCGCCTGCAGGTCCACCCACTGGTCGCGGACCACGGCGAGCAGGTGCTCGGGGCGCTGGCGCAGGGCGAGGGCGCGGATGCCATGGCTGCTGGCCTGCACCAGTTCGTCCTCGTCGATGCGCTCGGCCAGCAGCACCAGCGGGATGTCCTTGCCGCTGGCGGCGATGTGCTGGGCCGCCAGCTGCAGCGGGATGCCCTGCGAAGGCGAGGCCAGCACCAGGTCGATGGCCTGGCTGGTCAGCACCTGGGCCAGCTCAGCCGCGTCCTGCGGGCGCCACGGGCGTACCGCGATGCCGCTGTTGCGCAGGGTGCTGACGATGGCTTCGGCATTCTCGCCGCTGTCATCGACGATCAGCAGGCGGATGGTGATGTCGTTCGCGTTCTGCATGCACTGCTCCCCAATCTGCGAATCTAGATACACGATGCGCGGCGAACCGTCCATGCGCGCACCCCTTGCGCGCGTCGAACGGCGAAGTGGTTCACACCACGCCGCCCGCTGCATGGCCGCTGGCCCAGGCCCATTGGAAGTTGTAGCCGCCCAGCCAGCCGGTCACGTCCAGCACCTCGCCAACGAAGTGCAGGCCGGGTACGCGCTTGGATTCCATCGTCGAGGATGACACTTCGGCGGTGTCCACGCCGCCCAGGGTGACCTCGGCGGTGCGGTAGCCTTCGGTGCCGCTGGCCACCAGCGGGAATGCGCCCAGCAGCTGCGCGGCCTGGCGCAGCACCGGCTCGTCCAGCTGGCGCACCGGGCGGTCGGGCAGCCAGTGCTCGCACAGGCGCTGCGCCAGCCGCTTCGGCAGTACCTCGCCCAACACGGTGCGCAGCTCGGCGGCGGGGCGGTCGCGCTTCATCTGGCGCAGCCACTCGCCGGCATCCTGGCCGGGCAGCAGGTCCAGCTCCAGCGCATCGCCGGGCTGCCAGAACGAAGAAATCTGCAGGATGGCCGGGCCGCTTACGCCACGGTGGGTCAGCAGCATGAAGTTCTGGAAGCTCTTGCCGTTGCAGCGTGCCTCGATCGGCAGCGCCACGCCGCTGAGGTCGGCCAGCCGCTCCTGGTGCTTGCCGCTGAGGGTCAGCGGCACCAGGCCGGCGCGGGTCGGCAATACCTGATGGCCGAACTGGCGGGCCACTTCATAACCAAAGCCGCTGGCACCCATGCTGGGAATCGACAGGCCACCGCTGGCAACCACCAGCGAGGCGCAGTGGAACAGGCCCTGCGTGGTGTGCACGCGGAAGCCATCGCTGCCATGCTCGATGCGCTGCACGCTGCAGTCGGTACGGATCTGCACGCCCGCCGCCTGGCATTCGTCCACCAGCATCTTCACGATCTGCTTGGACGAGACATCGCAGAACAGCTGCCCCAGTTCCTTTTCGTGATAGGCGATGCGGTGCTTGTGCACCAGCTCGATGAAGTGCCAGGGCGTGTAGCGGGCCAGTGCCGACTTGCAGAAGTGCGGGTTGGCCGACAGGAAGTTGGCCGGCGTGGTGCCGGTGTTGGTGAAGTTGCAGCGGCCACCGCCGGACATCAGGATCTTCTTGCCGACCTTGTTGGCATGGTCGATCACCTGCACCTGGCGGCCGCGCTGGCCGGCAGTGATCGCGGTCATCAGCCCGGCTGCGCCGGCACCGATGACCACCACATCGCAACGGATGGTGCTCATGCCTTGGCGCGCTTGCGCCAGTTCGGGATCACATCGAGCTGGATCTGGTCGTTGAGCAGCTGCACTTCGCCGTCCTGGATCAGCACGCTCCAACGCATGGCGCGCTGGATCTGCTGGCCCCAGCGCTCGACGAATTCGCCGTCCAGATCGACCACCGAGAGGTTGTCGAAGCGCGCCAGGCCCTTGCCCTGCTTGCCCCACCAGATCTCCGAGGCGTTGCCGCCGTAGTTGACCACCTGCACCTGGCGGCTGCGGTTGCAGGCCTTGCGGATGCGCGATTCGTCCGGATGGCCCAGGTCGATCCACTGCAGGATGTCGCCGGTGTAGTCGTGTTCCCACAGATCGGGTTCGTCATCGGTGCTCAGGCCGCGGCCGAACTCCAGGCGGTCGCCGGCGTTCAGCGCGAAGGCGAGCAGGCGCACCATCAGGCGCTCGTCGGTCTCGGACGGATGCTGGGCCAGGGTCAGGTTGTGGGTCGCGTAATAGCCGCGATCCATGTCGCTGATCTGCAGTTCGGCCTTGCGGATGGTGGCGGTAAGAGCCATGGGGGATCCGTGGACTAAAGACGACAATGATAGAGGTTTGCTCCGGGGGTGTCCGTGGCTGGGCTGTCTGCATGCCGTCAACGGTGGCACTCTTGCGCTCTTTTCCGTGGCCGGAGTGGACGCCATGAGCTTGCCCAGCCGCCTGCAGCTGCCGCCCGGCCACTGGCCCAGCCTGCTCGATGGCCTGTGCGCGCGTTTCCCGCGCATCGACCGCGTGCAATGGCAGGACCGTTTCGCCCGTGGCCGCGTGCAGGATGCGCAGGGCAGGGCACTGGCGCCGGACATGCCCTGGCAGGTGGGGCTGGAAATCCAGTACTTCCGCGAGGTGGCCGACGAGCCGGTGATCCCCTTCACCGAAACCCTCGTCCATCTGGATGCGCACCTGCTGGTCGCCGACAAGCCGCACTTCCTGCCGGTGACACCCGCGGGTGGGCATGTGCGCGAGACGCTGCTGGCGCGGCTGGTCGCCCGCACCGGCAATGCCGATCTGGTGCCGCTGCACCGGCTGGATCGGCTGACGGCCGGGTTGGTGCTGTTCTCGACCCAGCGTGCGTCGCGCGATGCTTACCAGCGCCTGTTCCGTGAGCGGCGCATCGAAAAGACCTATGAAGCCCTGGCACCGGCGCTGCCCGCGCGGGAGTTCCCGTTGCAGCGGGACAGCCGCCTGGTGCCGGGCGAGCCGTTCTTCCGCATGGCCGAAGTGTCCGGCGAGCCCAATGCGCGCAGCCGGATCGAGCTGATCGAGGCCGAAGGGCCGATCTGGCGCTACCGGCTGCTGCCGGAGACCGGCCGCAAGCATCAGTTGCGCGTGCACATGGCGATGCTGGGGGCGCCGATCGTGGGTGACGATCTGTACCCGCAGCTTCGGCAGCGTCCGCCGAACGTCGCCGAGGCGCCGCTGCAGCTGCTGGCGCGGGCCCTGGCCTTCGACGACCCATTGAGCGGCGAACGACGGGTGTTCAGCAGCGGCCGCAGCCTGAGCCTGCTGGCTTAGGCCGGCCAGGCGCTCAGCGGGCCGGGCGTCGCGCCAGCCAGCGGTCCAGCTCGGCGGCGAACAGCTGCCGGTCGCGGGGTCCCAGCGGCGGCGGTCCACCGGTCTGGACCCCGGCGCCGCGCAGTTCCTCCATGAAATTACGCATCGACAGCCGCTCGGCCATGTTGTTAGGTGTGTACAACTGGCCGCGCGGGTTCAGCGCGACGGCCTTCTTCTCCAGCACCAGCGCGGCCAGCGGGATGTCCTGGGTGACCACCAGGTCGCCCGCGGCGACCCGCTCGACGATGGTGCTGTCGGCCACGTCCAGCCCCTGCGGCACCTGGATCGAGCGCAGCCAGCGCGAGGGCGGGGTACGGATCCACTGGTTGGCGACCAGGGTCAGTTCGATCCCGACCCGTTCAGCTGCACGGAACAGGATGTCGCGAATGACGGTGGGACAGGCGTCGGCATCCACCCAGATGCGGGGGGAGGCGTGTTCAGCGGGGGTTTCAGCTTCAGTCATTTACCCAGTGTAGGGTAGGAAAAACCTGAATGGGGACTCGGAGTTAGGCGCGAAAGGCTGCCAACCCTTGTCACGCCTAGCGGGTGACGTATTCCCATGAACGTCGGGACTATCGCTTTTTGCAGAAAACACGCGTATCGTGCGACCCACTGTGTTTGCTAGGGTCACCGTGAATCGTGGCCTGGTGCAGTTGATCTCACGATCCGCTCATCGATCCGCTTTACCAACGCCTGCAACTCAGTCTCGGCCCCGATACCCGGTGGCTGCGATTTTTTTCAACATGTGTTTCAGGAGTTAGTAAAATGTCTGAACGTCAGACCGGCACCGTCAAGTGGTTCAACGACGCCAAGGGCTTCGGCTTCATCACCCCGGAAAGCGGCCCGGACCTGTTCGTGCACTTCCGCGCGATCCAGGGCACCGGCTTCAAGACCCTGCAGGAAGGCCAGAAGGTTACCTTCATCGCCGTCCAGGGTCAGAAGGGTATGCAGGCTGACCAGGTGCAGGCGGTCTAATCCGTCTGCTACCGTTGGGTAGCCAGAACGCCGGAAGCGAAAGCTTCCGGCGTTTTTTATTGCCCGCCGTTCTGTAGAGTCGAGCATGGCGCGACTCTACAAAGGACATGCAGCCGGCGCGGTACGATGCGCGTCTCCCCAAGGGATCACCCCCCATGCGCATCGTCCACCACCTGGAAAACTCCCGTTCGCTGCGCGTGCTGTGGATGCTGGAGGAGCTGGGGTTGGACTACGAACTGCGCCGCTATCCGCGGGATCCGAAGACGCTGCTGGCGCCGCCGGAACTGCGCAACGTGCATCCGCTCGGCAAGTCGCCGGTACTGCAGGATGGTGAGCTGGTACTGGCCGAGTCCGGCGCGATCCTCGACTACCTCGCTGACCGTTACGACACGCAACGCCAGCTGTCGCCGTCACCGATGCCGGCCGACGGGGCTGAACGCATCGCTTACCGTTACTGGCTGCACTACGCCGAAGGCTCGGCGATGCCGCCGTTGCTGCTGACCCTGGTGATGGGCCGCATCCGCAACGCGCCGATGCCGTTCTTCGCGCGCCCGATCGCACGCAGCATTGCCGACAAGGCCGAGCGCGGCTTCATCGGTCCACAGCGGCGGCTGCACCTGGAGTGGATGGAGCGCCGTCTGGCCGAAAGCCCGTGGTTCGCCGGCGAGCGCTTCAGTGCGGCCGACATCCAGATGAGCTTCCCGATCCAGGCCGCTGCCGCGCGTGGCGGTGGTCTCGACGACAAGCCGGCGCTGCGCGGCTTCCTCAAGCGTATCGGTGAGCGCCCGGCCTACCAGCGTGCCGAGGCCCACGGCGGCCACCTGCAGGCGCTCAGCGGCAATTGAGGCGGGCGGCCGTCGCCCCCATCTTCAGCACCATGGATACCGACAGCCCCCGTTTCGACAACCGCCTGCTGCATACCCTCCCGGGCGACCCCGAGTCCGGCCCGCGTTGCCGCGACGTGCTGGGCGTGGCCTGGTCACCGGTGATGCCGACCCCGGTGGCGGCGCCCACGCTGCTGGCCTGGTCGCCGGAGGTGGCCACGCTGCTGGGTTTCGATGCCGCTGACGTCGAAAGCGAAGGTTTCGCGCGTGTATTCGGTGGCAACGCACTGTATGCAGGCATGCAGCCATGGGCCGCCAACTACGGTGGCCATCAGTTCGGCCACTGGGCCGGGCAGCTCGGCGATGGCCGCGCGATCTCGCTGGGCGAGCTGGTCGCACCGGATGGCCACCACTGGGAGCTGCAGCTGAAGGGGGCCGGACCGACGCCGTATTCACGCGGCGCCGATGGGCGCGCAGTGCTGCGCTCGTCGATCCGCGAATTCCTGTGCAGCGAGGCGATGCACCACCTGGGTGTGCCAACAACCCGCGCGTTGTCGCTGGTCGGTACCGGCGAGGACGTCGTGCGTGACATGTTCTATGACGGCCACCCGCGTGCCGAGCCTGGTGCCATCGTGTGCCGGGTCTCGCCGTCGTTCCTGCGTTTCGGTTCGTTTGAACTGCCGGCCTCGCGCGGTGAAACCGCCCTGCTGCAACAGCTGGTGGACACCTGCATCGCCCGTGATTTCCCCGAGCTGGAGGGTCAGGGCGAGGCGCTGTACGGCGACTGGTTTGCGCAGGTCGCGGTGCGCACGGCCGAGATGATCGCGCACTGGATGCGCGTCGGCTTCGTGCATGGCGTGATGAACACCGACAACCTGTCCGTGCTCGGCCTGACGCTGGATTACGGCCCCTATGGCTGGGTCGAGGACTTCGATCCGGACTGGACACCGAACACCACCGACGCACAAGGTCGTCGCTACCGCTTCGGTACCCAGCCGCAGGTGGCGTACTGGAACCTGAGCCGACTGGCGCAGGCGTTGTCGCCATTGTTTGCCGATGTCGCACCGCTGCAGGCGGGCCTGGCGGCGTACCAGTCCACCTTCGTGGCCTGCACGCGCCGCGACGCTGCAGCGAAGCTGGGGCTGGGTGCGGCCGACGATGACGACCTGCAGCTCTACCAGCGCTGGCAGCAGCTGATGCAGGAGGGTGCGATGGACATGACCCTGGCCTGGCGCGCGCTGATGCGTATCGATCCGGCGGCACCGGATGCGGCGCTGCTGGACGCGGTGTACTACGACCAGGCGCGCCAGCAGGCGGTGCAGGCGCCGTTGCAGCACTGGCTGCAGGATTACGCGGCGCGCCTGCGCCGCGATCCGCTGTCGGCCAGCGAACGCCAGGCGAAGATGGCCGCGGCCAATCCGCTGTATGTGTTGCGCAACTGGCTGGCGCAGGAAGCCATCGATCGTGCAGAGCAGGGCGACCTCGATGGCGTTCACGCACTGCAGGACGTGCTGCGCGACCCGTACACCGAGCGCGCCGGGCTGGAGCACTTCGCCGGCAAGCGCCCGGCGTGGGCGGACAATCGGGCCGGTTGCTCGATGCTGTCCTGCAGCTCCTGAGGGTGGGTTTCGGCAGGGCTGCGCCCTGCACCCGCAGAGGCCAGGTCAACGACCAGAGCAAAAGCTGGATTCCGTGGTTTGGCGGGGCGGTGTCGGAGTGCGGGGACGCCGCAAGTACGTCCCTGTAGGCTTGGCAGCCGCATCCATGCGGCTGACACCCCGCACTCCGACACCACCCCACCTCCGACAGATTCCCGCTGCTGTGGGTGGGTGTCGACCTTGGTCGACACGGTAGATCCACGCCATGCGTGGATGCTTTTCGTTCAATTCTCGAAATATTTGATTTCGATAGAGACCCATCCACGCATGGCGTGGATCTACGACAGATCGCAGAAAACTGTCGAAGGCGGGGTGGGTCCGGTTGCGGGGGCGTGAGCCGCATGGATGCGGCGACCGAGCCTACATGGATGTATTTACGGCGTCCCCCGCAACCGGACCCACCCCGCCATCCCTCGGAATGCGGCTTTTGCTTTCGCCTTTGCTTGCGCGGTGGCCTCTGCAGGTGCCGGGCGCAGCCCGGCCGACACCCCCATCAGGCAGGCGGCGCCCGGAACAGGTACCCTATGCCGCCATCAGATAGCCAATGTGACATGACCGACGCCATCGTCGCTCCGCAGTGGGCCTCCCGCCTGCGCGACATCGCCGACTTCCCCAAGCCCGGCATCCTGTTCAAGGACATCATGCCGCTGCTCGCCCACGGCGAGGACTTCCGCGGCGCGATCACCGCGATGGCCGACCGCTGGCGCGACCAGAAGCTGGACGCCGTGGTCGGCATCGAATCGCGTGGGTTCATCCTCGGTGCCGCGATGGCGCTGGAGCTGGGCGTGGGCTTCGTGCCGGTGCGCAAGCCGGGCAAGCTGCCGGGCCAGGTGCTGCGCGAGGAATACACGCTGGAATACCGCAGCGACTGCATCGAAGTGCATGCCGATGCGCTGCCGGCCGGCGCCCGCGTCGCGATCATCGACGACGTGCTGGCCACTGGCGGCACGCTGGTCGCTGCGCTGTCGCTGGTGCGCCGCCTGGGCGTTGAGGTGGTCGGTGCCGGCGTGCTGGTCGAGCTCGACGGCCTCGGCGGCCGCGCCCGCTGGGAAGCGGAACTGCCGCTGCATACCGAACTGGTGTTCTGATCGAAGGGCGGGTGCCAACCAAGGTTGGCATCTACCAGAGCGAATGGCCGGGAGCCGGTGGTTGCCAACCTTGGTTGGCATCGCCTTTCGCAACCGACGCCATGGACGGGCCAGCCAAGGTTGGCCGCTACCAGGCCAGGTCGTTGCCAGCCGTGGCTGGCAACGCTGCTTCAATCACATCATCCGCACGCGGAAACGACGGCCCTTGATCTTGCCGGCTTCCAGTTTCGCCACGGCCTTGTTGGCCTGCTCACGCGCGATCGCCACATAGGAGCGGGTCGGGAAGATCGCGATCTTGCCGATGAACTTGCTCGACAGCCCGGCGTCGCCGGTCAGTGCGCCGAGGATGTCGCCCGGGCGCAGCTTGTCGGTCTTGCCGCCGTCGATGCGCAGGGTGCGCATCGCCGCCTGCGGCAGCTCGGCCGGGCGCGAGGTCGCCAGCGGCGTCTTCTGCCAGTCCAGCGGCTGCCCCATCTGCGCTTCGATGGCTTCGGCGCGGGTCTTCTCGCGGCCGGCCACCAGGCTGATCGCCAGGCCACTGGCACCGGCACGACCGGTACGGCCGACGCGGTGCTGGTAGCTCTCCACATCGGTCGGCAGCTCGTAGTTGATCACCGCCGCCAGCTCTTCCACGTCCAGGCCGCGTGCGGCGACGTCGCTGGCCACCAGCACGTTGCAGCTGCGGTTGGCCAGCAGCAACAGCACTTCCTCGCGGTCGCGCTGTTCCATGTCGCCATGCAGGGCCAGTGCCGAGAAGCCGAACTGCTGCAGCGAGTTGGCCACTTCGTCCACGTCCTTGCGGGTGTTGCAGAACACCACCGCCGATTCCGGCGTGTACTTCAGCAGCAGGCCAGCCAGCGCCTTCTGGCGGTGCGCCGGTTCCACCTCGCAGAACAGATGGCGGATGGCCGGGGCCTGGTCGGCACCCTCCACGGTCACTTCCACTGCGTCGCGCAGCAGGTCACGCGCCATGGCGCGGATGCTGTCGGGGAAGGTGGCGGAGAACAGCAGGCTCTGGCGATCCTTGTGGGTGCGGCCGGCGATCTCGCGGATCGGCTCTTCGAAGCCCATGTCGAGCATGCGGTCGGCCTCATCCAGCACCAGCGTGCGCACCGCGCCCAGGTTCAGCGCGCGCTTGCGTGCCAGTTCCTGCACGCGGCCGGGCGTGCCGACCACCACATGCGGATCGTGGCCTTCCAGCGACGCCAGCTGCGGGCCCAGCGGCACGCCGCCAACCAGCAGCAGCAGCTTCAGGTTGGGAATGCCGGTGGCCAGCTTGCGGATCTGCTTGCCGACCTGGTCGGCCAGTTCGCGGGTCGGGCACAGCACCAGCGCCTGCACGCGGATCAGGCTGGGGTCGATGGCCTGCAGCAGGCCCAGGCCGAAGGCGGCGGTCTTGCCGCTGCCGGTCGGCGCCTGTGCGATCACATCGCGGCCATCGAGGATGGCCGGCAGGCTCTGCGCCTGCACGGGGGTGAGGGTGGTGTAGCCGAGGGCATCCAGGCCGGGCTGCAGGGCCGGGCTCAGCGGCAGGGTCGAGAAGTCAGTCATGGCGCATTGTACCCGTCCGGAAGGCTGGTCCCCTCGGCCTTTTTCACCCGCTCAGGGCGTGCGATCCAGTAGATCCACGCCATGCGTGGATGACACTGTCCATCCTTCAGTGCAGCCCGAGGGCCATCAGCCGTACGGCCATCGCCTGCAGCTGCTCCTGGGTGGCCGGTTTTCCGGCGACCCGGGGTTCCAGCAGCAGCTGATGGAACCACGGGTTGGCGTGCCGCGTGTCGAAGTCGAACGAACAGGTTGCCTGCTCGCCCATCTCCGCCTGCACGATCCCGATCAGCATGTCTTCGGCTTCATCGACATTGCCTGGCCCGTAGCGGTCATCCAGCAGGCGCAAGGGGATCTGCAGCAGGGCGGCGGAGGCGGGCATGCCTCAAGTCTAGCGGCCCATGTCGGGCCTGCGCAGGAGAAGGTTCAGGCCGAGTCAACATGGAACTGAACCAGGCCACAGTGCAGGCACTCGAACATATAGAAGCCGATATCTGCACCGGGCGTGTAGTCGCTGGCCAGATCCCACCAGGCCGCCTCGTCGGCGTCGTTGATCGCGCACCATGCCGCGATGCTCGCTGCCGAGGCCTGAGTCACCTGCTCCAGGGTGGCGTCGCCCAGGAATCGGCAGACATCGCTGCAATGTGCCAGCCACGTTTCCCCCTGGAAACTGGCATAGCCCGGCGTGCGCAGGGACAGCTCTTCCAGCGCGGCTTCAGGGACGCTTTCGTCGATATCCAGGCGGCAGGCAAACGCCACATGCAACGCCGACGCGGCGCGGCCATCGGCAATGCACCAAGGGCAGATCTGCTCTGAGTAATCTACGCGCCCTGCGTGGATGGCATCGTGCAGATACACATACCCACGCGCCTGCTGGCAGACCCTGCAGGTGGTAGTGGAGGGCGCCACGTTGCCCGTCGCAACCGGGTCCGGATGGTAACGGAAGCTCGGAAGGTGATGGATGGTCATGTCGTCCGTGTCGACCAGCGCAGGGTGCGTTCTTTTACGATCTGCGGATGGATTCGGCAAGCGGGGAGTGGCGATCAGCCAAGCACCGCCAACACACCCTGATGGATCGCCAGGCCACCGAACAGCAGCCAGGCGAACAGGATCAGCGCCAGCAGCAGCGGCTTCAGCCCGGCCTGGCGCAGCGCCGAGACGTGGGTGGTCAGGCCCAGCGCGGCCATCGCCATCGCCAGCAGCACGGTATCCAGCTGCACCAGCCCCGCCTGCAGGCCGGCCGGCAGCAGGTGCAGCGAGTTGAACCCGGCCACCGCCACGAAACCGAACGCGAACCACGGCACCACGATGCGCGCCTTGCTGCCATCGGCACTGGCCTTGCCGCCACGCGCCAGCCACAGCGACAGCGCGACCAGGAACGGCGCCAGCAGCATCACCCGCACCATCTTGGTGATCACCGCGGTATCGGCCGCCGTTTCGTTGACCGCGCGGCCGGCCGCCACCACCTGTGCCACTTCATGCACCGTCGCACCGGTGAACAGGCCGTACTGCTGCGCGTCCATCGCCAGCCAGCCGTGCGATTGCACCAGCGCATACAAGGCGGGGTACAGGAACATCGCCAGCGTGCCGAACACCACTACCGTAGAGACCGCGACGGTGACCTGCGCAGCGCGGCCGCGCACCACCGGTTCGGCGGCCATCACCGCCGCCGCGCCGCAGATCGCACTGCCGGCGCCGATCAGCATGGCCGCTTCGCGCTCCATCTTGAACACGCGCATGCCCAGCCAGCAGGCCAGGCCGAAGGTGCTGGCGACCACCAATACGTCCATCAGCACGCCTGTGACGCCGACATGGCCGATGTCCTGGAAGGTCAGGCGCAGGCCGTACAGCACGATGCCGGCGCGCAGCAGCCAGTGCTTGGAGAAGCCGACACCGGCCGCGCTGCTCGGTGCCAGCCGCGGGTAGAAGGTGTTGCCGACCACGATGCCGGCGACGATGGCCACGGTCAGCGCGCTCAGGCCGTGCGCCTGAAGCCAGGGAAGCTCGGCCAGGTACAGCGACGCCGCGGCGATCAGGCCCACCAGCAGCAGGCCGGGCAGGCGCGGCTGCCAGCGTTGGCGCAGGGCGGGCAGGGACCAGGAGGAGAGAGCGGGGGCGTTCATGGCAAGGGTAGGGCTGGAGTGATAGGGCAAGCGTGCACCTGGGACGATGACCTGTAAAACGAATAATATGGGTGAAACCTACCCATCAAGAAGGTAAGCGCCATGCGCCTGACCTTGCGCCAGTTGCAGGTCTTCGTCGCTATCGCCGACCACGGCAGCACCACTGCCGCCGGTCAGGCCATCGCACTTTCGCAGTCGGCCAGCAGCGCCGCCCTGCAGGAGCTGGAAGCGCACTTCGGCACGCCGTTGTTCGACCGCATCGGTCGCCGCCTGGCCCTGAACGGCCACGGCCGCGCGCTGCTGGAACCGGCGCGCACGTTGCTGGTCAATGCTGCCGACCTGGAGCGGCAGCTGGCCGCTGGCGGCGACCCGTCGCAGGGTGCACCGCTGCGGCTGGTGCTGGCGGCCAGTACCACCATCGGCAACTACCTGTTGCCGCCGCGCATCGCCGATCTGCTGCGGCAGGCGCCGCAGGCCGAAGTCGACCTGCGCATCGACAACAGTGCCGGCGTGGTTGCCGCCGTGCAGCGCCTGGACGTCGACGCCGGCCTGATCGAAGGCCCGTGCCATGAACGTGGCCTGCAGGTGACCGCCTG
The DNA here is from genome assembly GCF_056480025.1 of Stenotrophomonas sp. 109824_Sma. Classification (NCBI taxonomy): domain Bacteria; kingdom Pseudomonadati; phylum Pseudomonadota; class Gammaproteobacteria; order Lysobacterales; family Lysobacteraceae; genus Stenotrophomonas; species Stenotrophomonas sp. 109824_Sma. Next base: position 1,933,663 of record NZ_CM151078.1, read on the forward strand.
GCAGCAGGATCCTCTGGTGATCGTCGGCGCCGCCGACGCTGCCGCGCGCTGGTCGCTGGACGAACTGCGCCGCGCCCGCTGGCTGCTGCGCGAGCCCGGCTCCGGCACCCGCGAAGCCGTGGAGCAGGCGCTGTTGCCGCACCTGCGCGGCTTCGCCCAGACCCTGCAGCTGGGCAATACCGAAGCGATCAAGCAGGCCGCCATCGCCGGCCTCGGCCTGGCCTGCCTCTCCCGCCACGCGCTGGAAGAGCCCCTGGCCCTCGGCCGCCTGCGCGTGTTGGAGACCCCGCTGCCCGCCCTGCAGCGCACCCTGTGGCTGGTACGCCACCCCGGCAAGCAATGGCTGCCGGGGTTGCAGGCGTTGCTGGGGGAGGTGGGGTAAGCCATCAGATTCCCAGTCGATTCCCTCCATCGACCCTTCTTGTAGCGCTCATCCACGCATGGCGTGGATCTACCGTGTCGACCAAGGTCGACACCCACCAGAGCAGAATGCCGTTCCGACAGACCAGCTTCTGCCGTTGCCGTTGAGGTTGCCGGCCAGCGGCCGGCACTACCGCGGGTGCCGGGTGCAACCCGGCCGACGCCCCCAACCCGTACAATATCCGGATGCCTCTGATTACCCTACAGAACGTCGACTTCAGCGTCGGCGGCCCGTTGTTGCTGGAAAAGGCCGAACTGTCGATCGAGCCGGGCGAACGCATCGCCCTGATCGGCCGCAACGGCGCCGGCAAATCCACCCTGCTCAAGCTGCTGTCCGGCGACCACAAGCCCGATGACGGCGAAGTCCGCGTGCAGCAGGGCGTGCGCGTCACCCGCCTGGAGCAGGAAGTGCCACACGGCGCCGCCGGCTCGGTGTTCGACGTCGTCGCCGATGGCCTCGGCGAACTGGGCCAGTGGCTGGCCGAGTTCCACCACCTCAGCCATGCCGAGGTCTTCGACGGCGAAGCGCTCGGCAACGTGCAGGCCAAGATCGACGCCGCCAACGGCTGGGGCCTGGACCAGCGCGTCAGCGAAACCCTGACCAAGCTCGACCTCGACGGCGAGGCCGAGTTCGGCCGCCTGTCCGGCGGCATGAAGCGCCGCGTGCTGCTGGCCCGTGCGCTGGTGTCCAGCCCCGACGTGCTGCTGCTGGACGAACCGACCAACCACCTGGACATCGAGGCCATCGACTGGCTCGAGGCGTTCCTGAAGGGCTGGAGCGGCAGCGTGGTGTTCGTCACCCACGACCGTCGCTTCCTGCGTGCACTGGCCACCCGCATCGTCGAGATCGACCGCGGCCAGGTCACCAGCTGGCCGGGCGACTGGGCCAACTACGAGCGCCGCCGCGAGGAACGCCTCAATGCGCAGGCGCAGGAAAACGCCCGCTTCGACAAGCTGCTGGCGCAGGAAGAAGTCTGGATCCGCCAGGGCATCAAGGCGCGCCGTACCCGCGACGAAGGCCGCGTACGTCGCCTGAAGGCGATGCGCACTGAACGTTCGCAGCGCCGTGACCTCAGCGGCAACGTCAAGATGGAAGCCGCGCAGGGCGTCAGCTCCGGCAAGAAGGTCATCGACGTCAAGGACATTTCGTTCGCCTTCGGCGAGCGCACCATGGTCCGCGATTTCACTACCACCATCCTGCGTGGCGACCGCATCGGCCTGATCGGTCCCAACGGCAGTGGCAAGACCACGCTGCTGAAGCTGCTGCTGGGCGAACTGCAGCCGGCCAAGGGTGAGGTCAACGCCGGTACCAACCTGCAAATCGCGTATTTCGATCAGTACCGCGCGGTGCTGCGCGAAGACTGGAGCGCGATCGAGAACGTCGCCGAAGGCCGTGATTTCCTCGAGTTCAACGGCAAGCGCAAGCACGTGCATGCCTACCTGCAGGACTTCATGTTCACCCCCGAGCGCGCGCGCGCGCCGATCACCCGCCTGTCCGGCGGCGAGCGCAACCGCCTGCTGCTGGCCAAGCTGTTCGCGCAGCCGTCCAACCTGCTGGTGATGGACGAACCGACCAACGACCTCGACGTGGAAACCCTGGAGCTGCTGGAAGAGCTGCTGGGCGAGTACACCGGCACCCTGCTGCTGGTCAGCCACGACCGTGACTTCATCGACAACGTGGTGACGTCCACGCTGGTGATGGAAGGCGACGGCGTGATCGGTGAGTACGTCGGTGGCTACAGCGACTGGCAGCGCTATGCAGCCAGCGTGGCTGCGCCTGCCGCGGCCCCGGCAGCCAAGCCGGCGGCTGCTGCACCGGCCGCCACGGCCGCTGCTCCGGCTGCGCCCAAGCGCAAGCTGGCCTACAAGGAAGCGCGCGAACTGGAGCAGCTGCCGAAGACCATCGAGAAGCTGGAAGGCGATGTCGAAGGGCTGACCTCGGCGATGAACGACCCGTCGTTCTACACCCGCAGCAGTGCCGAAGTGACCGCGCACACCCAGCAGCTGGCCAAGGTGCAGGCCGAGCTGGATGCCGCGTACGCGCGCTGGGAAGAACTGGAAGGCTGAGCGTCTGCCACGGCCGTCTCGCCCGGCGGGCGGCTGTGGCTTTTGATCTGATTCCGCCTTGAAGCGAGCCGAGCACCGCAGGTCCGGCGAGGGCGAAGAGGCGCGGGTGTCTGAGCGCAGCGAGTTCCCGCGGCGTCCCTCGGTGGGCCGAGGAGCGCAGGGTACCGGTGCGTAGCATCGGCTCGCGGGCGGCGGAGCGTTTCTTTTGGTTACTTTTCTTTGCGCGCACCGCACTGCAGGAGCAGGGTGGAACGGCATAGCCGGCCCGCAGGGTGACGCACAAGGATGTGCGTCATCAAGAAAAGTAACGCCCATGAACGCATCAGATTGCAGAAGTCATGATCCGCGCAGAGCGGTCATTTAACCCCGTGCAGATCCCGCAGCTGGCTCGGCCGGCTGCCGAAATATGCGGCCAGATCGGCAATGTCCTGATCACTCAGGTCCTTCGCCTGCGGCGTCATCAGCGCATGCTGGCGGTCACCGGCGCGGTAGGCCTGCAGCGCGTGCGCCAGGTAGTCACCGTACTGGCCACCCAGTTTCGGATAGGTCGGATCAATCGGCGCATTGCCGTCGGCCCCGTGGCAGTCGATGCAGCTCTGGTTGGTGGCCTTGCCTTTCACCTTGGCGCGGGCTTCACCGGCGGCCTCGCGGCCTGCCGGCAGGCCGGCGGAGGACGAAGAACCGTGTTCGCCGCTGGCATGGCCCGGGTCGGCGGCGGATTTCTCGCTGTTTTCCACCTGCGACTGCGAACAGGCGGCCAGCAGCAGGGCAACGGACAGGGCGATGGCGTGACGCATCGGATGCGCGGCTTTCGACATGGGCGGGCCTTACTTGACGGTGGACAGGTAAACAGAGAGATCGGCGATCTCCTGTTCGCTGAAACTCATCGACTGCGCCTGCATCGTCGGATGCCGGCGCTTGCCCTGGCGGTACTCGGTCAGGGCCTGGGCCAGGTACTGCTGGGTCTGGCCGCCGATCTTCGGCACCCGGTAACTGGGGTAGGCGTTCTTGTAGCCGGTGATGCCGTGGCAGCCCTGGCAGGTGTAGGCCAGCACGCGGCCATTATCGAAGTTGCCGGTGGGTGCGGCGGGCGCCGGCGCAGCGGCGGGAGCCGGGGCCGGAGCGGGTGTGGCAGGAGCAGGAGCGGGCTGTGCGGCGGCCCCAAGGGGCAGGAGGACGGCCAGAGCGAGACAAGCGGCGAGCGGCTGCGGGCGCATGGTGTCGTTTCCGGGGATTCGGGTCTGGTCGTTCCGGCGTGGGGTACGGAACGCCCCGAGTATAGCCTCAGGTTTCATCTAGCTGAAATGGGGGGAGGCCGACCAGCGGCGTGAAGGCACCATGACCTTTGGGATATGGTGTTGCCGTGAAGTGGTGCATTACTTTGCTACCACACCTGTCCACGCATCCTCCAGGGATCTGACGATGTCGCACCCAACCTTCCTGTCCGGCCGTCGCAGCGGAATCTGCGCTGCCGCACTGCTGATCTCCACCTCCCTGCTGCTGGGCGGTTGCGCCGCAGGGCCCAATTCCGAAGCCAAGGCTGCCGAGACCAAGGAGGAGAAGAAGGTCGACGCCGTCCCGGTCGAAGTCGCGGTGGCCAGCCATCGTGCCGTCGCGGCCAGCTACACCGGTACTGCGGCGCTGGAGCCACGCGCCGAGTCGCAGGTGGTCGCCAAGACCTCCGGCGTAGCCCTGGCGGTGCTGGTCGAGGAAGGGCAGCGGGTCACCGCCGGCCAACCGCTGGTGCGGCTGGACCCGGATCGCGCACGCCTGGCCGTTGCGCAGAGCGAAGCGCAGATGCGCAAGCTGGAAAACAACTACCAGCGCGCACAGAAGCTGGTTGGCCAGCAGATGGTCAGCGCCGCCGATGTCGACCAGCTGCGCTACGACCTGGAAAACGTCCGCGCGCAGTACCGCCTGGCCACGCTGGAGCTGTCCTACACCACGGTGGTGGCGCCGATCTCCGGCGTGATCGCCTCGCGCTCGATCAAGACCGGCAACTTCGTGCAGATCAACACGCCGATCTTCCGCATCGTCGACAACTCGCGGCTGGAAGCCACCCTCAACGTGCCCGAGCGCGAGCTGGCCACCCTGCGCGCCGGCCAGCCGGTGACGCTGGCGGCCGATGCGCTGCCGGGGCAGAGCTTCACCGGCACCGTCGATCGCATCGCGCCGGTGGTGGATTCGGGCAGCGGCACGTTTCGCGTGGTCAGCGCCTTCGATGGCGCTGCACACGCGCTACAGCCCGGCATGTTCGGTCGCATCCGCATCGACTACGACCAGCGTGCCGATGCGCTGGTCGTACCGCGCCTGGCGTTGCTCGACGACGGTGAGCCGGCGGTGTTCCGCGTGCGCGAAGGCAAGGTCGCACGCGTTCCGGTCAAGCTGGGTTACGCCGAGGGCCCGTGGGTGGAGATCCGTGATGGCCTGGCGGCCGGTGATCAGGTGGTCACCGCCGGCAAGGTCGCCCTGCGCGACGGCACCACGGTGCAGGTGATTGCCGACCCGAAGGCGAAGACGGTCGCTGCGGCCGCCAAGCCGGCAGACAAGGCCGGGAGCAAGCAATGACCGCGCCGGGCCACGACCACGGTGCCTCGCCGGCGAGCGACGGCGCCGCCGCCAGCATGCGCGGCGGCCTGGTGGAATTCGCCACCCGCCGCCGCGTGACCATCGCCATGTGCACGGTCACGCTGCTGCTGTTCGGCCTGATCGCGCTGGGCAACCTCAAGGTCAACCTGCTGCCCGACCTGAGCTATCCGACGCTGACCGTGCGCACCGAATACACCGGTGCAGCGCCGACTGAAATCGAAACCCTGATCACCCAGCCGGTCGAAGAGGCGGTTGGCGTGGTCAAGAACCTGCGCAAGCTGAAGTCGGTCTCGCGCACCGGCCAGAGCGATGTGGTGCTGGAATTCGCCTGGGGCACCAACATGGACCAGGCCAGCCTGGAGGTGCGCGACAAGATGGAAGCGCTGAACCTGCCGCTGGAGGCCAAGGCCCCGGTGCTGCTGCGCTTCAATCCGTCCACCGAGCCGATCATGCGCCTGGTGTTGTCGAACAAGGCGGCGCCGACCAGCGATGCCGATGCGGTGCGCGAGCTGACCGGCCTGCGCCGCTATGCCGATGAAGACCTGAAGAAGAAACTGGAGCCGGTCACTGGCGTGGCAGCAGTGAAGGTCGGCGGTGGCCTGGAGGACGAGATCCAGGTCGACATCGACCAGCAGAAGCTGGCCCAGCTGAACCTGCCGATCGACACCGTCATCAAGCGCCTGAAGGACGAGAACATCAATATTTCCGGTGGCCGCCTGGAGGAGGGTTCGCAGCGCTTCCTGGTGCGTACCGTCAATCAGTTCGCCGACCTGGAGGAAATCCGCAACCTGCTGGTCACCACCCAGGCCGCCAATGGCAGCGCGGCGGACTCGGCGCTGCAGCAGATGTTCAACATCGCCGCGTCGACCGGTTCGGCGGCCGCCATCGCGGCGGCGTCGGCGGCACAGAGCGCATCGTCCGGTGGTGGCTCCAGCGTGGTTGCCAACGGCGTGCCGGTGCGCCTGAAGGACGTGGCCACGGTGCGCCAGGGCTACAAGGAGCGTGAAGCGATCATCCGCCTGGGCGGCAAGGAATCGGTCGAGCTGGCCATCTACAAGGAAGGCGACGCCAACACCGTGTCCACCGCCGAAGCGCTGCGCAAGCGCCTGGAGCAGATCAAGGGCACGTTCCCGTCGGACGTCGAGCTGACAACCATCGAGGACCAGTCGCGCTTCATCGAGCACGCCATCGCCGACGTCAAGAAGGATGCCGTGATCGGTGGCCTGCTGGCGATCCTGATCATCTTCCTGTTCCTGCGCGATGGCTGGAGCACGTTCGTGATCAGCCTGTCGTTGCCGGTCTCGATCATCGCCACGTTCTTCTTCATGGGCCAGCTCGGCCTCAGCTTGAACGTGATGTCGCTGGGTGGCCTGGCATTGGCCACCGGCCTGGTCGTGGATGACTCGATCGTGGTGCTGGAGAGCATCGCCAAGGCCCGCGAGCGTGGCCTGGGCATCCTGCAGGCGGCGATTGCCGGCACCCGCGAAGTGAGCATGGCCGTGGTCGCCTCGACCCTGACCACCATCGCGGTGTTCCTGCCGCTGGTGTTCGTCGACGGCATCGCCGGGCAGCTGTTCCGCGACCAGGCGCTGACCGTCGCGATCGCCATCGCGATCTCGCTGCTGGTGTCGATGACCCTGATCCCGATGTTGAGCTCTCTGAAGGGACGGCCGCCGCTGGCGTTCCCGGAAGAAGCGCCGAACGCAGCGTGGCAGCCGCAGAAGCGCTGGCAGAAGCCGGTGGCGCTGGGTCTCCGTGGCGTGGTCGCCAGCGTGCGCTGGAGCTTCTATGCGCTGGCCTGGCTGGTGGTGCGCCTGTGGCGCGGCGTGGTCGCGGTGATCGGCCCGGTGATGCGCAAGGCCAGCGACCTGGCGATGAAGCCCTATGCCGGCGCCGAGCGTGGCTACCTGCGCCTGCTGCCGAGTGCGCTCGCGCATCCGGGCAAGGTGCTGGGCGTGGCCGCCATCATTTTCGTAGCGACCATGGCGCTGGTGCCGATGCTTGGTGCGGACCTGATCCCGCAGCTGGCGCAGGACCGTTTCGAAATGACGGTGAAGCTGCCGGCCGGTACGCCGCTCAAGCAGACCGATGCGCTGGTGCGCGAGCTGCAGCTGGCACACGGCAAGGGCGAAGGCGTGGCCTCGCTGTATGGCGTAAGCGGCAGTGGCACCCGGCTGGATGCCAGCCCGACCGAAAGCGGTGAGAACATCGGCAAGCTGACCGTGGTGATGGAAGGCGGCGGCAATGCGCACACGGAAGCGGCGATCACCGAGCGCCTGCGCGGTACCATGAGCCAGCACCCGGGTGCCCAGGTCGACTTCGCGCGGCCGGCATTGTTCAGTTTCTCCACGCCGCTGGAAATCGAGCTGCGCGGGCAGGACATGGCCACCCTGGAAGTGGCCGGCCAGCGCCTGGCAGCGATGCTGCGCGGCAATGCCCACTACGCCGACGTGAAGTCGACGGTGGAAGAGGGCTTCCCGGAAATCCAGATCCGCTTCGACCAGGAGCGTGCCGGTGCGCTGGGCCTGACCACCCGCCAGATCGCCGACGTGGTGGTGAAGAAGGTGCGCGGCGACGTCGCCACCCGCTACAGCTTCCGCGACCGCAAGATCGACGTGCTGGTGCGTGCGCAGGAAGGCGACCGCGCCAGCGTGGAGAGCATCCGCCGGCTGATCGTCAACCCGGGCAGCACCCGCCCGGTCACGTTGGACGCGGTAGCCGACGTGGTCGCCACCACTGGCCCCAGCGAGATCCACCGGGCCGACCAGACCCGGGTGGCGGTGGTGTCGGCCAACCTGCGCGACATCGACCTCGGCGCGGCCATGCGTGAAGTGCAGCAGATGGTGGCCGAGCAGCCGCTGGGCGCGGGCGTCGGCCTGCATATCGGCGGCCAGGGCGAAGAGCTGGCGCAGGCGGCGAAGTCGCTGATCTTCGCCTTCGGCCTGGCGATCTTCCTGGTCTACCTGGTGATGGCCTCGCAGTTCGAATCGCTGCTGCACCCGTTCGTGATCCTGTTCACCATCCCGCTGGCGCTGGTCGGCGCGATCCTGGCGCTGATGCTGACCGGCAAGCCCATCTCGGTGGTGGTGTTCATTGGCCTGATCCTGCTGGTCGGCCTGGTGACCAAGAACGCGATCATCCTGATCGACAAGGTCAACCAGCTGCGCGAGGCCGGCGTGGCCAAGCACGAGGCGCTGGTGGAAGGTGCGCGCTCGCGCCTGCGCCCGATCATCATGACCACCCTGTGCACGCTGTTCGGCTTCCTGCCGCTGGCGGTGGCGATGGGCGAGGGCGCCGAAGTGCGTGCGCCGATGGCGATCACCGTGATCGGTGGCCTGCTGGTGTCGACGCTGCTGACGCTGCTGGTGATCCCGGTGGTGTACGACCTGATGGACCGTCGTGGCGATGCGTATTACCGCGAACGTGGCCGCAAGCATGCCGGCGAGGGCCTGCACGGCGACGAGGGCGGCACGGCAGGTGTGGAGGAACCGGCATGAGTTTTGCCGAGTTCTCCATCCGCCGCCCGGTCACCACCATCATGTGCTTCGTGTCGCTGGTGGTGATCGGCCTGATCGCTTCGTTCCGGCTGCCGCTGGAGGCGCTGCCGGACATCTCCGCGCCGTTCCTGTTCGTGCAGATTCCGTACACCGGCTCGACCCCGGAAGAAGTGGAACGAACCATCATCCGCCCGGTCGAGGAATCGCTGGCGACGATGACCGGCATCAAGCGCATGCGCTCGTCGGCCACCTCCGAGGCGGCGCTGATCTACATCGAGTTCAGCGACTGGGACCGCGACATCGCCATTGCCGCGTCCGACGCGCGCGAGCGTATCGACGCGATCCGCAGCGACCTGCCCGACGACCTGCAGCGCTACAACGTGTTCAAGTGGTCCAGCAGTGACCAGCCCGTGTTGAAGGTGCGCCTGGCCAGCACCACCGACCTGACCACCGCCTATGACATGCTCGACCGTGAGTTCAAGCGGCGCATCGAGCGCATCCCGGGTGTGGCAAGGGTCGACATCACCGGTGCGCCGCCGAACGAGGTCGAGATCGCCATCGATCCGAACCGGCTCAACGCGCATGGGTTGAGCATCAACGAGCTGAGCGAGCGCCTGCGCACGCTGAATTTCTCGATCTCGGCCGGGCAGATCGACGACAACGGCCAGCGCGTGCGCGTGCAGCCGGTGGGCGAGATCACCGACCTGCAGGAAATGCGCGACCTGGTGATCAACGCCAAGGGCCTGCGCCTGGGTGATATCGCCGATGTCCGCCTGAAGCCGGCGCGGATGAACTACGGGCGCCGCCTGGACGGCAACCCGGCGGTGGGCCTGGATATCTTCAAGGAGCGCAGTGCCAACCTGGTGGACGTCTCGCGTGCGGCGCTGGCCGAAGTCGAGGCGATCCGCGCGCAGCCGTCCATGCGCGACGTGCAGATCAAGGTGATCGACAACCAGGGCAAGGCGGTGACGTCCTCGCTGCTGGAACTGGCCGAGGCCGGCGCGGTCGGCCTGATCCTGTCGATCACGGTGCTGTTCTTCTTCCTGCGCCATTGGCCGTCGACGCTGATGGTGACCCTGGCCATTCCGATCTGCTTCACCATCACCCTCGGCTTCATGTACTTCGTCGGGGTGACACTGAACATCCTGACCATGATGGGCCTGCTGCTGGCGGTGGGCATGCTGGTCGACAATGCCGTGGTGGTGGTGGAGAGCATCTACCAGGAGCGCGAGCGCATGCCGGGGCAGCCACGGCTGGCCTCGATCATCGGCACCCGCAACGTGGCCATCGCGCTCAGCGCCGGTACGCTGTGCCACTGCATCGTGTTCGTGCCGAACCTGTTCGGCGAGACCAACAACATCAGCATTTTCATGGCGCAGATCGCGATCACCATCTCGGTCTCGCTGCTGGCCTCGTGGCTGGTGGCGGTCAGCCTGATCCCGATGCTGTCCGCACGCATGGCCACGCCCAAGCTGGTGCACTCGCAGACCGGCCTGATCGCGCGCCTGCAGCGGCGCTACGCGCAGCTGCTGGACTGGTCGCTGCATCACCGCGGTTGGAGCCTGTTCGGCATCCTGCTGGTGGTGCTGGTCAGCCTGGTGCCGATGAAGCTGACCAAGATCGACATGTTCGGTGGCGAGGGTGGCAAGGACATCTTCATCGGCTACATGTGGAAGGGTGCCTACACCTACCGCCAGATGTCCGAGGAAGTGGCGCGGGTGGAGAACTGGATCGACCAGAACCGCGAACGCCTGCACGTGAAGCAGGTGTACTCCTGGTACAGCGAGCAGGAAGGCAGCTCCACGGTCGTCACCCTGGACGAAAAGTACGCCAAGGACATCAAGGCGCTGCAGGAGGAACTGCGCAAGGGCCTGCCGAAGTCGGCCCGCACCGATTACTTCGTCGGCAACCAGGGCGGCGATGGCGGCGGCAGCAACCAGGGCGTGCAGGTGCAGCTGGTGGGTGATTCCAGCTCGATGCTGCAGGAGATCGGCCAGGAAGTGGTGCCGTTGCTGGCGCAGCGTGCCGAACTGCGCGACGTGCGCATCGACAACGGCGAGAAGGGCGGCGAGCTGAAGGTGCGTGTCGACCGCGAGCGTGCCGCGGCATTCGGCTTCAACGCCGAGCAGGTGGCCAGCTTCGTCGGGTTGGCGCTGCGCGGCGCACCGATGCGCGAGTTCCGCCGCGGTGACAATGAAGTGCCGGTGTGGGTGCGCTTCGCCGGCGCCGAGCAGAGCAGCCCGGAAGACCTGGCCGGTTTCAGCGTGCGCACCGGCGATGGCCGCAGCGTGCCGCTGCTGAGTCTGGTCACCGTGGACGTCGGTTCGTCGGCCACCCAGATCGGACGCACCAACCGCCAGACCACGCTGACCATCAAGGCCAACCTGGCCGAGAAGGTCACCGCACCGGACGGGCGCAAGGCGATCGAAGCCGTGCTCAAGCCGATGAACTTCCCGGCTGGTTACGGTTTCACCTTCGACGGTGGCGACTACGGCAATGATGACGAAGCCATGCAGCAGATGGTGTTCAACCTGCTGATCGCGCTGGTGATGATCTACGTGGTGATGGCGGCGGTGTTCGAGTCGCTGCTGTTCCCGGCGGCGATCATGAGCGGCGTGCTGTTCTCGATCTTCGGCGTGTTCTGGCTGTTCTGGATCACGGGTACCTCGTTCGGGATCATGTCCTTCATCGGCATCCTGGTGCTGATGGGCGTGGTGGTGAATAACGGAATCGTGATGATCGAGCACATCAACAACCTGCGGCGCAGCGGCATGGGCCGCACCCAGGCGTTGGTGGAAGGCTCACGCGAACGCCTGCGCCCGATCATGATGACCATGGGCACGGCAATCCTGGCGATGATCCCGATCTCGCTGACCGATACGCAGATGTTCGGCAATGGCCCGGAGTATTCGCCGATGGCGCGTGCGATTGCCGGCGGCCTGGCGTTCTCGACGGTGGTCAGCCTGCTGTTCCTGCCGACGATCTACGCGGTGCTCGATGACCTGCGCACTGCCGTGACGCGGCTGATCCGCCGTGCGCGCGGCCTGGAAATGGTAGCGCCGGGCGCTGCCCGGCTGTAATGCGCGACAACGTGTTGTGGTGTGGGGGAGGCCGGTCGTAGTGGGGCGGCCTCCCCCTTTTTTTTCGCCGGGCCATGCCCGGGGGGACCATCAGCCCGCCACCTTGCCCCAGACCTTGAACGTGGTCAGCCACAGGCCCAGCATGCTGCCCAGGTTGGTCAGCATGAAGGTCAGCACCACGCGGGTGACACGGTTGCGGTACCAGCCCTTCAGGCTCTGCGCATCGTCGCGCAGCTTCAGGAAGTCCTCATACGCTGGCTTGCGCAGCCGCGCTTCCACCAGTGCCGAGAACGCGCCGGTCGGGATGCTCAGGCGGAACGGCTTGAACGGGGCCACCGCGATCGCGGTGAGGATGCTCAGGGGATGGCCGCCGGCCAGCAGGCAGCCCAGGCCCGCCAGGCCGCCGGTATACATCGCCCAGGTTGCCAGCAGCTCGGTGCCCACGCCCAGACCGCCGCGGTAGAAGCCTACGCCGATGCCGGTCGCCACGATCGCCAGGATGCCGAGCGTGAACCACGGAATGTTGCGCTTCTTCGGCACCGCCTCCAGCTCGGCACGCAGCGGTGCCGGTGCCTCGGTGTCGGTTTCCAGGTAGCGGGCCAGCCCGGCCAGGTGACCGGCGCCGACCACCGCCAGCACTTCACGCTGCTGCGGATCGTGTTCTTCGCGCAGGCGCGTGGCCATGTAGCGGTCACGCTCGCCGATGATGGTCTCGTACAGCGCCGGGCTCTCGCTGGCGAACTCGCCGAAGCTCGATTCCAGCATGTCGCCCTGCTTGAGCTTCTCGATCTCGTTCTCGCCCACTTCCTCGGACGAGAACAGGCCGGCGCCAAGCCCGGCGACCAGCTTCAGCTTGCCGAAGAACCCCAGCCGCTGCGAGGCACGGCGGAAGGTCAGGCCGACCTCGCGGTCGATCAGGTGCACGGGCAGGTTGCGCTCGCGCGCCAGTTCCACCGCACGCTTCAGTTCGGCACCGGGCTCGATGTCGAGCTGCTCGGCCAGGCGGCGCTGGTAGGCGGACAGAGCCAGGTTGGCGGCGAACAGGGCGACGCGGCCCTTGCGGATCACCTCGACCAGGTCGAGCTTGGCCAGTGTGTCCGGGTCGCTCAGCGCCTGCAGGCGCTGCGGGTCCAGCTCGACGGCCACCGCATCGAAGCGGCCGCTGTCGATGGCCTTTTCAACGGCCTCGACGCTGGCGCGTGAGACGTGGGCGGTGCCCAGCAGGGTGTAACGCACGCCGTCGCGTTCGACCACGCGCACCGGCTGGCCGGCGAACAGGTCGTCGCCGGTTTCGGGAAGGGTTTCAGTCATGGGTTCATTCATTGGAAGGTGCGGTGTCGGCGCCATCGCCGAGCGCGCGCTGCATCTGCACGGTATCCAGCCAGCGGCCGTGCTTGCGGCCAAGGCCACGGAACACGCCCACCAGCTCGAAGCCGAAGCGTTCGTGCAGCTTGATCGACGCGGTGTTGGTCGGTTCGCCGATCACCGCCACCATCTGCCGGTAGCCACGCGTCACGCAGGCATCAATCAAGGCCTGCAGCAGGCCAGTGCCGACGCCTTTGCCCTGGAATGCGGCATCGACGTAGACCGAGTTCTCCACGGTCCACTGGTAGGCGACGCGGGTGCGGTAGGTATTGGCGTAGGCATAGCCGGCGACCTGGCCGTCGATCTCGGCGACCAGGTAGGGGAAGCCGCGATCGACGATGTCGCGCATGCGGCGCAGCATCTCGGTCGCGTCCGGGATGTCGTACTCGTAGGTGTTGACGAAGTCGGTCACTTCCACCGCATAGATCGCGGTGATCGCGTCGATGTCGGCCGGGCCGGCATCACGGATGAGGACGGCCATGCGCGGGCTCCGGCTCAGTCGATGTAGCGCTTGAGCAGGTCGCCGTAGGCATCGATGCGGCGATCACGCAGGAACGGCCAGATGCGGCGCACATGCTCGCTGCGCTGCAGGTCGACGTCGCACAGCAGCACGGTGGCGTCGGTGCCGGCCTCGGCCAGGAATTCGCCCTGCGGGCCCAGCACGTGGCTGTTGCCCCAGAACTGGATGCCCGAAGCGCCCAGCGGCGAGGCTTCGTGGCCGACGCGGTTGCAGCTCAGCACCGGCAGGCCGTTGGCCACGGCGTGGCCACGGTGGCTCAGCACCCAGGCGTCGCGCTGGCGGGTCTTCTCGTCCTGCACATCGTCCGGGTCCCAGCCGATCGCGGTCGGGTACAGCAGCAGTTCGGCGCCGGCCAGCGCCATCAGGCGTGCCGCTTCCGGGTACCACTGGTCCCAGCACACCAGCACGCCAAGGCGGCCCACCGAAGTGTCGATCGGCTTGAAGCCGATGTCGCCCGGCGTGAAGTAGAACTTCTCGTAGAAGCCCGGATCATCCGGGATGTGCATCTTGCGGTACTTGCCGAGCAGGGTACCGTCCTTCTCGAACACCACGGCGGTGTTGTGGTACAGGCCGGCAGCGCGGCGCTCGAACAGCGAGCCGACCAGCACCACGCCATGCTTCTTCGCCAGCGCGCCCAGGCGCTCGGTGCTCGGGCCCGGAATCGGCTCGGCCAGGTCGAACTCGTCCACCGACTCGTGCTGGCAGAAGTACGGGCCGTTGTGCAGTTCCTGCAGCAGCACCAGCTTGGCACCCTGGGCAGCCGCCTCGGCCACGCGTGCTTCGATCACCGCCAGGTTGGCGGCGGCATCACCGTGGTTGCGCTCCTGGATCAGGGCGACGGTAAGGGGGCTGCGCGAGTTCATGCGGGGCGTTCCTGCGGGGGAAAACCTGCATGTTAGCGCGGATGGACGGCGACGGCGTGTTGCGCGCTGAATGGGTGCTGGTAGTGCCGGCCGCTGGCCGGCAATCCCGTGGATCCATCAGGCATTGCATGGTTGCCGGCCAGCGGCCGGCACTACCGCTTACGCCTTCAACAGCCCGGCCGGCAGCTGCATGGTGATGCAGTGCAGGCTGCCGTTCTGCCAGATCAGCGAGCGGCAGGGTACCTGCACGATCTCGCGGCCCGGGTGTGCCTGGGCCAGTACATCGCGGGCCAGGTCGTCGGCCGGGTCGCCGTAGGCCGGCATCAGCACCGCGCCATTGACGATCAGGTAGTTGGCGTACGACGCAGCCAGCCGGCGGCCTTCGTCGATCACCGGCTGTGCCCACGGCAGCGGGAACAGGCGGTACGGCTGGCCATCCTTGGTGCGCAGCGCGGCCAGCTCATTGCCCATCGCCTGCAGTTCGGCGTAGTGCGAGTCGCTCTCGTCGTCGCAGGCCTGGTAGACGATGCTGTCAGCCGAGGCGAAGCGGGCGAGGGTATCGATGTGGGCGTCGGTGTCGTCGCCTTCCAGGTAGCCGTGGTCCAGCCACAGCACGCGGTCCTGCTGCAGCCAGTCGGCCAGGTCGGCGCTCAGGCTGGCGCGGTCGCGGTCCGGGTGGCGCTCGTGCAGGCACTTCCAGGTGGTCAGCAGGGTGCCTTCGCCGTCGGTCTCGATGCCGCCGCCTTCCAGCGCGAACGGAATGCTGCGCACCGGTGCGTCATTGAACACGCCGGCCTGGTCGAGCACGCCCACCAGCTGGTCATCCAGGGTGGCATCGAACTTGCCGCCCCAGCCGGTGAAGCGGAAATCCAGCAGCTGGAAACCGCCGTCGGCACGGCGCAGGGTGATCGGGCCGGAGTCGCGCAGCCAGGTATCGTCGTAGGCCGCCGTGGTGAAGTGGACCTTGTCCATGTCGATGCGGTTGGAACGCAGCCGCATCTCCGCATAGGTCTCCACATCATCGTCGGCCACGCAGATCAGCACCGGCTGGAAGCGGGTGATGGCCGCGACCAGGGCGATGTAGGTCTCTTCCACCTGGCCCAGGCGGTCGGCCCAGTCGGTGTCGGCGGTGGGCCAGGCAATCAGGACGCCGCTCTGGGCTTCCCACTCGGCAGGAAAACGAAGGGTCTGGTTCATGGTCTCGCTACACAGGCCCGCCCACGGCGGGTAAAGGGATCAACGGATCGGCGGTTTCGGGCCGATTTCGTTCGGGTCCGCCTGGTTGGCCACCACGTTGATCACCTTCTGCTTCTCGAAGTAGACGGTGAACTGCGGGTACACCCAGCGGTTGATGGTCGGCCACTGCCGCTTCTGCCCGCCACGCGGCTGCAGCTGCTCGTTGGGCGCGCCGAACTGCGCCTGCACCTGCTGCATGCTCTGGCCGCGCACGGGCACGGCACCGGCCGGCTTCTCGCGGGCACGATCGACAAGCAGGGTATCGGCCAGTGCCGGTGTGGCGGCGGCCAGGGTGGCCATCATGGCCAGGGCGGACAGGTAACGCTTCATCTCGATCTACTCCCCAGTGGTCAAGAAAGGCGATTACAGCAAAAACGGCAGGAAAAAGCCGCATAAACAAAAAACCGCCCGAAGGCGGTTTCTTGCATCGGGTCGGCCCCGCGTAGGGCCAGCCGCAGCCGGAAGGCTGTGAGGCTTAGCGCTGACGCGCCTTGAAACGCGGGTTCGACTTGCAGATGACGAAGATCTTGCCACGACGACGCACGACCTTGCAGTCACGGTGACGGGCCTTCGCCGACTTCAGGGAGGACAGGACTTTCATGGCATACCTCGGCGTAAACAGTAGTTGTTCGGGTGGAGCGTGGCCGCGATATGCGAAAGACAATCGGCAGTTGACGCTCGTTCAAGCCCGCCATTCTACCGGGCTTTTCCTCATGGTTTCAAGTGGTTGCACAAAAGATCCCGCTGGGGGCGTCTGGCAGGGGCTAGAATGGCCTCTTCACACGCTCTGGGACCCCCATGAATCCACTCGCTCCCGTCCTGACCATCGACGGCCCATCCGGGGCCGGCAAGGGTACCATCAGCCGCATCATCGCGCGCAGGATGGGCTGGCATTACCTGGATTCGGGCGCGCTGTACCGGGCAGTGGGCGTCGCCGCAAGCTGGGCCGACATCGATACCTCCGACGCCTCGGCGCTGGTCCGCTGCACCTTCGACACCCACGTTCAGTTTGTCGAGCAGGGTGATGCCATGCGGGTCATGGTCAACGGCACCGATGCCACCGACGAACTGCGCCTGGAGACCACCGGTGCGCTGGCCTCGGCCATTGCCGCCATTCCGGAGGTCCGGGCTGCCCTGAAGGAGCGCCAGCGCGCATTCAGGGAGCTGCCCGGGCTGGTCGCCGATGGCCGCGACATGGGCACGGTGATCTTCCCGGACGCCTCCTACAAGGTCTTCCTGACCGCCAGTGCCGAGGAGCGCGCCGAGCGCCGGCATAAGCAGTTGAAAGACAAGGGGGTTTCTGTTAACTTTGATGACCTCCTGCGCGAGATCATGGCCCGCGACGCCCGTGATGCTCAGCGTACCGTGGCGCCCCTGAAGCCGGCAGACGATGCTGTCCTCATCGACACCACAGGCATCGGCATCGATGATGTCGTTGCCAGAGTGATGGATCTGCTTCCGGTTCCGGCTGCCTGATCCGTTCGCGCGGGAGCGCTGCCAGCAGCATCGGCGGTGGTCGCGCATAGCAGTGCTGTACCAGCTCCGTCGCGCAATGATGCGTGGCGGTTTTCCTACTACACACGACCTGCTTTTCCGGGGTCGACCAACAGGCGGGCGGTCGCCATTCCCCTGAAGGGGACGCCACCGACCCATGTGTCCAACAGAGTAAATCTAATGACCGAATCATTTGCCGAACTGTTTGAAGCCAGCCAGGCCAACCTGGCCAAGCTGAAGCCGGGCGCCATCGTCAGCGGTACCGTTGTTGAAGTCCGCGGCGACGTCGTGGTGATCAACGCTGGCCTGAAGTCCGAAGGCATCGTGCCGATCGAACAGTTCCGTAACGACGCTGGCGAAATCGACGTCGCCGAAGGCGACATCGTCAAGGTCGCCCTCGACTCGATCGAGAACGGCTTCGGCGAAACCGTCCTGTCGCGCGAGAAGGCCAAGCGCGCGATGGTGTGGGACGAGCTGGAAGAAGCGTTGGAAAAGAACGAAACCATCACCGGCCGCATCAGCGGCAAGGTCAAGGGTGGTTTCACCGTGGACATCAAGGATGTCCGCGCCTTCCTGCCGGGTTCCCTGGTCGATGTGCGCCCGGTGCGCGATCCGGCCTACCTGGAAGGCAAGGAACTCGAGTTCAAGCTCATCAAGCTGGACCGCAAGCGTAACAACGTCGTGGTCTCGCGCCGCGCTGTCGTCGAAAGCGAGCACTCGGAAGAGCGCGAGCAGCTGATGGACAAGCTGCAGGAAGGCGCGATCCTGAAGGGTGTCGTCAAGAACCTGACCGATTACGGCGCGTTCGTGGACCTGGGCGGTATCGACGGCCTGCTGCACATCACCGACATGGCATGGAAGCGCGTGCGTCACCCGTCGGAAGTCGTGAACGTCGGCGACGAGCTGGACGTCCGCGTGCTGAAGTTCGACCGCGAGCGCAACCGCGTTTCGCTGGGCCTGAAGCAGCTGGGCGAGGATCCGTGGGACAACATCGGCCGTCGTTACCCGGCCAACAGCCGCGTCTTCGGCAAGGTCTCCAACGTCACCGATTACGGTGCGTTCGTTGAGATCGAGCCGGGCGTCGAAGGCCTGGTGCACGTCTCCGAGATGGATTGGACCAACAAGAACGTCAACCCGTCCAAGGTTGTCCAGGTTGGTGATGAAGTCGAAGTGATGGTGCTGGACGTCGATGAAGAGCGTCGCCGTATCTCGCTGGGCATGAAGCAGGTTGCCGCCAATCCGTGGGAAACCTTCGCTGCCACCCACAAGAAGGGTGACAAGGTGTCGGGCCAGATCAAGTCGATCACCGACTTCGGCATCTTCATCGGCCTGGACGGCGGCATCGACGGCCTGGTCCACCTGTCCGACATCAGCTGGAACACCACCGGCGAAGACGTCGTTCGCAACTTCAAGAAGGGCGATACCCTGGACGCCGTCGTCCTGGCTGTCGATCCGGAGCGCGAGCGCATCTCCCTGGGCGTGAAGCAGCTGGAGCAGGATCCGTTCGGCCAGTACATGGCTGCCAATCCGAAGGGCTCCAAGGTCGAAGGCGTGGTGAAGGAAGTCGACGCCAAGGGCGCGATCATCGAGCTGGCTGACGGCATCGAAGGTTACGTCTCGGCCCGCGACATCGCCAACGAGCGCGTTGACGACGCCACCCAGCACCTGAAGGTCGGCGACAAGGTCGAAGCCAAGTTCGTGGGCATGGACCGCAAGGGCCGTACCCTGCAGCTGTCGATCAAGGCCAAGGACGACGCGGAAATGCGCGAAGTGCTGGAGGAATACCAGTCCTCTTCGGCTTCCAGCGGCACCACCCAGCTGGGCGCGCTGCTGCGTGCACAGCTGAACGGCAACAAGTCCGAGTAATCGGCCTTACGCTGTTCGTTGTTTCCTGGACGGCCCGGGCATTGCCCGGGCCGTTTCAGGCTGAGATGCCCCTGATGTGAGCCGGTAATGACCAAATCCGAACTGATCGAAATCCTTGCGCGCCGCCAGGCGCACCTGAAGGCCGATGATGTCGATCTGGCGGTGAAGTCGTTGCTGGAAATGATGGGCGGATCGCTGGCCGCCGGGGATCGCATCGAAATCCGCGGTTTTGGCAGCTTCTCGCTGCACTATCGTCCGCCGCGCCTGGGCCGCAACCCGAAGACCGGCGAATCGGTTGCCCTGCCGGGCAAGCATGTCCCCCATTTCAAGCCGGGCAAGGAATTGCGCGAGCGGGTCAGCAGTGTGCTGCCGCTGGACGCAGATCCGGCCTGAGCCTTCCGTCGCGCCACCGCGTGCGAATCCAGCCGCGAGTCGGATAAGCTACGGACTCCTGCCACTGGAGCTGTCGCATGAAGGTTTTTCGTCTGCTGGTCCTGCTGGCGGTGCTGATCCTTGGATTGATCATCGGTGCGGTCAACATGACCGCGATGTCGATCAACCTGCTGTTTACCCAGCTGCACACCTCGGTGGGCGTGGCCCTGATCGCCGCGCTGCTGGTCGGTGTCGTGGTCGGTGCCGGGCTGGTGCTGGTGAGCGTGGTCATTCCGCTCTATGGCCAGCTGCGCCGCGCCAACAAGTCCGCTGTCGCCTCGCCGGCACCGGTTGCTTCCCCCCAATCTTTTGATGGACGTTGATCGAAGATGGATTTCGTCACCGAGTGGTTCTGGTTCTTCCTGTTCGTTCCGCTGGCCGCCCTGGCCGGGTGGGTGATCGGACGGCGTGGTGGTCAACGCCACGGTGACAGCCAGGTCAGCCGCCTGTCGAGCACCTATTTCCGTGGCCTGAACTACCTGCTCAACGAGCAGCCGGACAAGGCCATCGAACTGTTCCTGCACATCGCCGAGCTGGACAAGGAAACCTTCGAGACCCAGGTCGCGCTGGGCCATCTGTTCCGCCGCCGTGGTGAAGTCGACCGCGCCATCCGCCTGCACCAGGGGCTGGTCAATCGCCATGACCTGAGTGATGCGCAGCGCGTGCAGGCCCTGCTGGCCCTGGGCGAGGACTACATGAAGTCCGGCCTGCTGGATCGCGCCGAGACCGTGTTCACCGAGCTGGCGCAGCTGGATCAGCGCGCACCGCAGGCGCTCAAGCACCTGATCGGCATCTACCAGGCCGAGCGCGACTGGGAAAAGGCGATCGACAACGCGACCCGTTTCGAGGACGTCACCGGCGAGCCGATGGGCAAGCTGATCGGGCAGTTCGAATGCGAACTGGCCGAACGTTTCCGTGGCGCCGGCAAGCTGGAAGAGGCGAGGGCGGCGATCGCCCGGGCCTACCAGGCCGACGCGATGTCGGTGCGCGCCGGCATCATCGAGGGCCGGCTGGAAACCGACGCGGGCAATCCCGAGGCCGCCGTCCGCGCCTTCGAGCGTGCCGCGCGCAACGACCCCGAATACCTGCCGGAACTGCTGCCGGCGCTGATGCAGAACTATCGCAAGGTTGGCGATCTGGCAGGCGCACGCGCGTTCCTGTCGGAGATGACCGAGCACTACCGCGGAATCGCCCCGGTACTGGCGCTGACCCGGCTGATGGAAGAGCAGGAAGGCGTGGCGCCGGCCCGTGCCTACCTCGGCCGCCAGCTCAAGGATCGCCCGTCGGTCCGTGGCGAATCCGCGCTGATCGACCTGACCCTCGCCGAGGGAGCCGATTCCACCGCCACCCTGCATGACCTCAAGCACATCACCGACCAGCTGCTGGTGCGCAACCCGGCCTATCGCTGCACGCGCTGCGGCTTCGGTGCGCGTACCCACCACTGGCAGTGTCCGAGCTGCAAGGAGTGGGGGACGGTCAAGCCGCTGCTGAACTACGCGGTGCTCTGATCCATGCCCTGGCTTGTAATGGGCGCGCTGCTGGGGCTCGCCCTGCTGAGTGCGTTGCTGACCTGGGCTGCACGCGGCTATGCGCTGCGCCAGCAGTTGATGGACCAGCCCGGCGAACGCCGCAGCCATAGCGTCGCCACCCCACGCGGTGGCGGCATCGCCATCGTCATCAGCCTGCTGGTGACTGCCGGCGTGGCCATCTGGGCCTGGCCCGAAAGCACGCCGACGGTGCTGGTGGCCAGCCTTGGGCTGGTGCTGGTGGCCGGCATCGGCTGGTGGGACGATCACAGGCCCCTGCCGGCGATGCGTCGCCTGCTGGTGCATTTCATCGCCGCAGCGCTGCTGGCCGGCCTGGTCAAGATGAATGGTGGCAGCTGGCTGCTGGCGGTGCTGGTGCTGCTGTTCACCGCCTCGCTGATCAACATCTGGAATTTCATGGACGGCATCAATGGCATTGCTGCCAGCCAGGCCGTCGTGGCGATGCTGGGGCTGGCGCCGGTGCTGCCGTGGCCGTACTCGCTGGCCGCCGTGGCCCTGGGCCTGGCCTGCCTTGGATTCCTGCCGTTCAACTTCCCTCGGGCCCGGATCTTCATGGGCGATGTCGGAAGCGGCGCGCTGGGGTATGCGGTCGCCGCCGTGCTGGCGCTCGCCAGCGTGCGCACCGATATCAACTGGATCCTGCTGCTGGTGCCGGTTTCGCCGTTCCTCGTGGACGCCGGCTTCACACTGCTGGCGCGCATCATTTCCGGACAACGCTGGATGGAACCCCATACCCAGCACGTCTACCAGCGCGCGGTGCAGGCAGGAGCCAGTCACCCCCAGGTGACAGGGATGTACTTTGCTTTGGGCCTGTTCAGTATTACAGTGTTCAATGTCTGCTCCAATTTGCAGCCGAGGTGGGAGGCTGCCGTGGCGATCACGTGGTTCATCGCGTTGAGCGTCCTCTGGCTCCTCCTGCGCAATGGAATGCGCCACCGACAAGGAAATACCTGACTTATGGCTTCACCCTGGCGGGACAGAATCCTCGGCCTGATGCCGCGTTCGGCCATCGTCTGCCACGACCTCTTCATGGTCTGGGCATGCTGGCAGTTGCTCCATGCAGGGCGCTACTCGATCCTGCCCAACGCCCCGGCACTGCCCCTGTGGAACGTCGATACCACCCTGGTCCTGTTGCTGCAGGGCCTGGTGTTCTGGCGCGTGGGCCTGTACCGCGGCCTGTGGCGGTTCGCCAGCGTCAGCGACCTGCTGAACATCTTCAAGGCCAGCTTCATCGGCATGGTGGCGATCGTCCTGGTGCTGATGTGGAAGCGCTTCGACGGCGTGCCGATGTCGGTGCTGGTGATCTATCCGTTCGCGCTGTCGGCACTGCTCGGCGCGCCGCGCCTGCTGTACCGCGCCTGGAAGGACTACCAGGCACTGCAGTCCGATTCCAGCGCCCGCCGCGTGCTGATCCTCGGCGCCGGCCAGGCTGCCGAAACCCTGGTGCGCGACCTGCGCCGTTCCGGCAACTTCGAGCCGGTCGGCCTGCTCGACGATGCACCGCACCTGCGTGGTGCCAAGCTGCAGGGCCTGCCGATCCTCGGCACCCTGGATGACGCGCCGACGGTGGTCCGCGAGACTGCTGCAAAGCTGCTGGTCATTGCCATGCCGTCGCTGGACGCCGCGGGCATGCAGCGTGTCGTCGCGATTTGCGAAAGCACCGGCGTGCCGTTCCGTACCGTGCCCAAGCTCAGTGACATCCTGCAGGGCCAGTCGCTGCCGGGCCAGTTGAAGGAAGTGGCGATCGAGGATCTGCTGGGCCGCAAGCCGATCATGCCGGACTGGAACCTGATCCGCGGCTGGTTGGGCGGGCGCACCGTGATGGTCACCGGTGCCGGTGGTTCGATCGGCTCGGAGCTGTGTCGCCAGTGCGCGCGGCATGGCGCCGGTCGCATCATCCTGCTGGAGATCAGTGAACTGCTGTTGCTGACCATCGAAGGCGAGCTGCGTCGCAGCTTCCCCGATGTCGAGATCGAGGCAGTGCTGGGCGATTGTGGTGACCCGGCGGTGATCCGCCATGCGCTGTCGCTGCACCCGGTCGATACGGCTTTCCATGCGGCCGCCTACAAGCATGTACCGGTGCTGGAGCGCCAGCTGCGCGAAGCGGTGCGCAACAACATCCTGGCGACCGAGAATGTGGCCCGCGCCTGCCTGGAAGCGCGCGTGGAGCATTTCGTGTTCATCTCCACCGACAAGGCGGTCGACCCGGTCAATGCGCTGGGTGCCAGCAAGCGCTACGCCGAGATGATCTGCCAGAGCCTGGACCAGAAGTCCACGCATACCCGTTTCGTCACGGTGCGCTTCGGCAACGTGCTGGCGTCGGCTGGCAGCGTGGTGCCGCTGTTCCGCGAGCAGATCCTGCGTGGCGGGCCGGTCACTGTCACCGACCCGGAAGTCAGCCGTTACTTCATGACCATCCCCGAGGCCTGTCAGCTGATTCTGCAGGCGGCCGCCTCGGCGTCGCATGGCGCGATCTACACCCTCGACATGGGCGAGCCGGTGCCGATCCGCGTGCTGGCCGAACAGATGATCCGCCTGACCGGCAAGCAGCCGTACAAGGATATCCAGATCATCTATACCGGCCTGCGTCCGGGCGAGAAGCTGCACGAGACGCTGTTCTATTCGGACGAAGACTACCGCTCGACCGCGCACCCGAAGATTCTCGAGGCCGGCGTGCGTACATTCTCTCGGGATATGGTGCTGGGCAACGTCCCACGCCTGCGTGAGGCGATTGCCAGCTACGACACCGCCAGCATCCAGGAAATCCTGTTTGCGACGATGCCGGAGTTCTCGCCAATCGAACAGGATGCTTACATTTCATCCGCTAAAGTCGTGCCTTTTCCGGCACGTGAGGCCAACAGGCACCAATGAGCAAGCGAATTCGCAAAGCAGTTTTCCCGGTGGCAGGGCTGGGGACGCGTTTTTTGCCAGCAACCAAGACTGTGCCGAAGGAGATGCTGCCGATCATTGATCGGCCGCTGATCCAGTACGCCGTGGATGAGGCGATCGAAGCCGGCTGCGACACGCTGGTGTTCATCACCAACCGCTACAAGCACGCGGTCGCCGACTATTTCGACAAGGCCTACGAGCTGGAGCAGAAGCTCGAGCGCGCTGGCAAGCAGGAACAGCTGGAGTTGATCCGGCACGTGCTGCCCAACGGCGTCCGCGCGATCTTTGTCACGCAGGCCGAGGCCCTGGGCCTGGGGCACGCGGTGCTGTGTGCCAAGGCGGTGATCGGCGACGAGCCCTTCGCCGTGCTGCTGCCCGACGACCTGATCTGGAACCGCGGTGCCGGCGCGCTGAAGCAGATGGCCGACCTCAACGAAGCCAGTGGCGCCAGCGTGATCGCGGTTGAAGACGTGCCGCACGAGAAGACTGCCAGCTACGGCATCGTCGCCACCGAGGCATTCGATGGCCGCAAGGGCCGTATTTCGCAGATCGTCGAGAAGCCGAAGCCGGAGGACGCGCCGAGCGACCTGGCCGTGGTCGGCCGTTACGTGCTCAGCCCGAAGATCTTCGAGCTGCTGGAGCAGACCGGCAGCGGTGCCGGCGGCGAGATCCAGTTGACCGATGCGATCGCGCAGCTGCTGAAGACCGAAGAGGTCGATGCCTACCGCTTCGAGGGCACCCGCTTCGACTGCGGCACGCATCTGGGGCTGGTGGAGGCGACGATCCGCTTCGCGCTGGACAACCCGAAGCTGGCGGGCCCGGCGCGGGAGAAGCTGGCGGCGATGTTGGCGGAGTAAGGTTTATCAAGCGCTCCGCCAGCGCCTTCCTGCCAAAGTGGGGGAGGCGCGGGCAGGCCGCTGCAGGACACGCCGTAAACCCCCCTCTGGGGTCCGGCCCAGCCGCTGGCGGCTGTGCGTTCGGGCGCTTGCGAAGCAGTGCTTCGCAAGCAAAGCGCCCTCACCCATGGGGGCTCGATGGCGCCATCCATGGCGCCAACGGTCCTGCAGCGGCCTGCCCACGCCTCTCGACAGTTTCCTGCGGGCGCGGACGGGAAGGGCGGAATCAAGGTCAAGAGCAAAAGCAAAAAGGCAGCCGGTGGCTGCCTTTTTTGTTTCCGCGAGCGTCGAGTCGGGGTCGGATCCCTTTGCGTAGCAAAGGGCTCTGACCCCAGCTCTTGATCCTGCCTTTGCTCACCCCTCCGCCGCGCGGAATGATGGATGGCGCGGGTGGGGGTGAGGCTGACCGGGACTGTCAGCGGCATGGATGCCGCTGCCAAGCCCCCAGGGACGGGTTCACGGCGTATCCCGGGCAGCCTCACCCACCCGGGCCCCACAGCCAACCAGCAATCAGCCGGCAAAGCCTTGAACCTTACAGCGCTTCGAAAATACCCGCCGCGCCCATGCCGGTGCCGATGCACATCGTCACCATGCCGTACTTCTGCTGGCGACGACGCAGGCCGTGCAGCAGGGTCGCGGTACGGATTGCGCCGGTCGCGCCCAGCGGGTGGCCCAGGGCAATCGCGCCGCCCAGCGGGTTCACCTTGCCCGGGTCCAGGCCGCAATCGCGGATCACGGCCAGCGACTGCGCGGCGAACGCTTCGTTCAGTTCAATCCAGTCCAGCTGGTCCTGGGTCAGGCCGGCCTGCTTCAGTGCCTTCGGAATCGCGGCAATTGGGCCGATGCCCATCACTTCCGGGCGCACGCCGGCCACCGAGAAGCTGACGAAACGGGCCAGCGGGGTCAGGCCGTAATCCTTGATCGCCTGCTCCGAGGCCAGCAGCACGGCGCCGGCGCCATCGCTCATCTGCGACGAGTTGCCGGCGGTGACGGTGCCGCCGAACTGGCCGTTGCGGAACACCGGCCGCAGCTTGGCCAAGCCTTCAGCCGAGGAGTCCGGGCGCGGGCCTTCGTCGGTGTCGGCGATCTTGTTGCGGGTGATGATGCGCTGGCCGTCGGCCAGGTCCGGCAGGTGCGAGACGATCTCGTACGGGCTGATCTCGTCCTTGAACTCGCCGCTCTGGATCGCGGCCATGGCCTTCTGGTGCGAGGCCAGGGCGAAGGCGTCCTGGTCTTCGCGCGAGACCTTCCACTCTTCAGCCACTTTCTCGGCGGTGATGCCCATGCCGTAGGCGATGGCGACGTGGTCGTTGTCAAACACGCTCGGCGCCATGGCGATCTTGTTGCCCATCATCGGCACCATCGACATCGACTCGGTGCCACCGGCCAGCATCAGGTCGGCGTTGCCCAGGCGGATCGCGTCGGCGGCCTGCGCCACGGCCTGCAGGCCGGAAGAGCAGAAGCGGTTCACGGTCTGCGCCGCGATGGTGTTCGGCAGGCCGGCCAGCAGCACGCCGATGCGCGCCACGTTCATGCCCTGCTCGGCTTCCGGCATGGCGCAGCCGATGATCGCGTCATCGATGCGGTTGACGTCCACGCCCGGGGCCTGGGCAACGACGCTGCGCAGCACGTGCGCAAGCATGTCATCGGGGCGGGTGTTGCGGAACATGCCCTTGGGCGCCTTGCCGACCGGGGTACGGGTGGCGGCGACGATGTAGGCGTCCTGGATTTGCTTGGTCATTGCAGTGATCTCTCGAATTTTTTAGCCGGAGTGCCGACCAACGGTCGGCACCCTCCAGAGGCAGAGGGATGCCGACCAGGGGTCGGCACCCGCCATCAATCAGTTACGCAGCGGCTTGCCGGTCTTCAGCATGTGCGCGATGCGGGCCTGGGTCTTTTCCTGCTGGGCCAGTTCGACGAAGTGCTTGCGCTCCAGGGTCAGCAGCCACTCTTCGTCGACCAGGGTGCCGCGGTCGACCTTGCCGCCGCACAGCACGGTGGCGATGCGCTCGGCGATCTCGTAGTCGTACGGGCTGATGAAACGGCCTTCCAGCATGTTGACCAGCATCATCTTGAAGGTGGCAATACCGACGTCACCGGCGACCTGGATGCGGCGTGCCGGCAGCGGCGGACGGTAGCCCGCTTCGGCCAGGGCGCGCGCTTCGGCCTTGGCGATGTGCAGCGCCTCGTAGCTGTTGAATACCACCTTGTCGGTGCTGCGCAGCAGGCCCAGTTCCTTGGCGTTGACCGCCGAGTTGGACACCTTGGCCATCGCCACGGTCTCGAAGGTCTTCTTCAGTTCGGCGAACACGTCGCCGCCCGGGCCCGCGGCCTGCGAGGCCCGCACGGCCAGTTCCTTCAGGCCACCACCGGCCGGCAGCAGGCCGACGCCAGCTTCGACCAGGCCGATGTAGCTTTCCAGGAAGGCCACGGTCTTGGCGCTGTGCATCTGGAACTCGCAGCCACCACCCAGGGCCAGGCCGCGCA
Organism: Stenotrophomonas sp. 109824_Sma; assembly: GCF_056480025.1. NCBI lineage: Bacteria > Pseudomonadati > Pseudomonadota > Gammaproteobacteria > Lysobacterales > Lysobacteraceae > Stenotrophomonas > Stenotrophomonas sp. 109824_Sma. The sequence goes on from NZ_CM151078.1 coordinate 1,960,911, forward strand.
CGGCAGCCACCACCGGCACCAGCGAGTACTTGATGCGCTGGCTGGTGCGCTGGAAGTTGGCGACCATTTCCTCGAACTGGTCGACCTTGCCGGCCTGCAGCAGGCCCAGCGCGCCGGCCAGGTCGGCACCGGCGGAGAAGGGTTCCTTCTGCTGCCAGATCACCAGGCCCTGGAAGTCCTTCTCGGCGCGGCTGACGCATTCCTGCAGGCCGTCCAGCACCTGGTCGGACACGGTGTTCATCTTGGTCTTGAAGCTGACCACGGCGATGCCATCACCGTCGTGCCACATGCGCAGGCCGTCGTTCTCGAACACGGTCTCGCCCGGCGCGAACTTCTCGCCCAGCAGCGGATCCGGGAAACGCTGGCGCTGGTACACCGGCAGCGACGAGCGCGGCAGCTTGGCGTTGCGCGACGGGCTGTAGCTGCCTTCGGCGGCATGCACGCCGTCGCGGCCATCGAACACCCAGTCCGGCAGCGGGGCGTTGCTCATGCTCTTGCCGGCGACGATGTCATCGGCGATCCACTGCGCGACCTGCTTCCAGCCGGCGGCCTGCCAGGTTTCGAACGGGCCCAGCGACCAGCCGTAGCCCCAGCGGATGGCCAGGTCGACGTCGCGCGCGGTCTCGGCGATGTCGGCCAGGTGGTAGGCGCTGTAGTGGAACAGGTCGCGGAAGGTTGCCCACAGGAACTGTGCCTGCGGGTGCTGGCTCTCGCGCAGCTTGGCGAACTTCTCGGCCGGGTTCTTGATCTTCAGGATCTCGACCACTTCCGGCGCGGCAGCGCGGTCAGCCGGGCGGTAGTCCTGCTTCTCCAGGTCCAGCACCACGATGTCCTTGCCGACCTTGCGGAAGATGCCGGCGCCGGTCTTCTGGCCCAGCGCGCCCTTGGAAATCAGCGCGTCCAGCCACTTCGGCGACTTGAAGAATTCATGCCACGGGTCATTCGGCAGGGTGTCGCCCATGGTCTTGATGACGTGGGCCATGGTGTCCAGGCCGACCACGTCGGAGGTGCGGTAGGTGGCCGACTTCGGGCGGCCGACCAGCGGGCCGGTCAGGCCGTCCACTTCATCGAAGCCCAGGCCGAACTGCTGGGTGTGGTGGATGGTGGACAGGATCGAGAACACGCCGATGCGGTTGCCGATGAAGTTCGGGGTGTCCTTGGCGTACACCACGCCCTTGCCCAGGGTGGTGACCAGGAATTCTTCCAGGCCTTCCAGCACGGCGGCGTCGGTGGTGGTGGCCGGGATCAGCTCGGCCAGGTGCATGTAGCGCGGCGGGTTGAAGAAGTGCACGCCGCAGAAGCGATGGCGCAGCTGCTCGGGCAGCACGTCGGCCAGCTTGTTGATGCCCAGGCCCGAGGTGTTGGAGGCCAGCACCGCGTGGTCGGCCACGAACGGCGCGATCTTCTTGTACAGGTCCTGCTTCCAGTCCATGCGCTCGGCGATGGCCTCGATGATCAGGTCGCAGTCCTTCAGCTGCTCCAGGCCGGACTCGTAGTTGGCCGGGGTGATGGCTTCGGCCAGCGACTTGCTGGCCAGCGGTGCCGGGCTCAGCTTGCCCAGGTTGGCGATCGCCTTCAGCACGATGCCGTCGGCCGGACCTTCCTTGGCGGGCAGGTCGAACAGCACGGTGTCGACGCCAGCGTTGGTGAGGTGGGCAGCGATCTGGGCACCCATGACGCCGGCACCCAGCACGGCGGCGCGGCGGACTAGCAGGGAATTGGACATGGTGTAGGGCCTTTGTTGGTCAGCAGTTACTGGGTGGAATCAAAGGGAAGCGGGCAGGGCGCTGGCGCGAGCGGCGGCGCGGAACCCGGCTTCGGCGAAATGGATCAGTTCGTGGGCGGCATGGGCACGATGCGCCGCTTCGGTGACACCGGCGGGACGCTTGATCAGCCCGAAGTCGGCCATGGCATAGGTGAGCGAGCCGGCCAGGAAGTCCAGGCGCCAGTACAGCTCTTCCTTGCTCAGGTCGGGCACGCACTCGCCGATGGCTTTGCCGAACGCGCGCAGCACGTGGCCGTAGTGGTCGGACAGGAATTTGCGCAGGTTGTCGTTCTTCTCGGCGTAGGCGCGGGCGATCACGCGCACGAAGGCGCCGCCGTTCTGGCGGTCCTGGGCCAGCGCCAGTGCCGGTTCGACGAAGGCGGCCAGCACCGGGCGCAGCTGCCCGGGGTGTTCGCTGCGGGCGCGCTCGAGCTGCGACAGGCGGGCGCCGGTCATCTCGTCCATGCGGCGGCGGAACACCTCGTTGACCAGGTTTTCCTTGGAGCCGAAGTGGTAGTTGACCGCAGCGATGTTGACGTCGGCCTGGCTGGTCACCTGGCGCAGCGAAGTGCCGGCGAAGCCGTGCTGTGCGAACAGCTCCTCGGCCGCGCCGAGAATGCGGTCCTTGGTCGAGAAGTGGGCGGGTTTGGCCATCGGCGGGCAGACCTTAATCAAACGATTGTTTGATACTAGGACCAGACGGTACCGTATGGCATTTTGCAGTGCAGCAAAATCCTGTCGCCCGGTTACAAGGGATTCAGTAGTGCCAGCCCATGGCTGGCAACGCATGATCCTGAATGGGCAGGCTCCGGCGCTCGATATCCCGCATCCTGCCTGCCAGCCATGGGCTGGCACTACTGCACGGGATCTTTTACAATTCGCCTACGTTTATCAGGCTAAGCCCGCGTCCCGACGCGGGTTTTTTTCATGTTACCCTTCGGGCCATCAGCGGCCCGATTCCATTGGAGACATCCCATGGCGCTGGAGCGCACCCTTTCGATCATCAAGCCGGACGCCGTTGCCAAGAACGTCATCGGCGAAATCTACGCCCGCTTCGAGAAGGCCGGCCTGAAGGTCGTGGCCGCCAAGTACAAGCAGCTGTCGCGCCGTGAAGCCGAAGGCTTCTACGCCGTGCACCGCGAGCGTCCGTTCTTCAACGCGCTGGTCGAGTTCATGATCTCCGGCCCGGTGATGATCCAGGCCCTGGAAGGCGAGAACGCCGTCCTGGCCCACCGCGACCTGCTGGGCGCCACCAACCCGAAGGAAGCCGCGCCGGGCACCATCCGCGCCGACTTCGCCGAATCCATCGATGCCAACGCCGCCCACGGCTCGGACTCGGTCGAGAATGCCGCGATTGAAATCGCCTACTTCTTCGCCGCCACCGAAGTCGTTTCGCGCTGAGAGTAATGCCGTGAACGAGGTCGTACAGTCCCCCGCCATCCAGCCGCTGCCGAAGTCGGCACCCACGGCTGGCAAGCAGAACCTGCTCGACCTCGATCGCGCGGGCCTGGAGAAGTTCTTCGTCGAGGTTCTCGGCGAGAAGAAGTTCCGTGCCCATCAGGTGATGAAGTGGATCCACCATCGCTACGTCACCGACTTCGATGAAATGACCGACCTCGGCAAGGTCCTGCGCGCCAAGCTGCAGGCCCATGCCGAGGTGCTGGTTCCCAACATCGTGTTCGACAAGCCCTCCGCCGACGGCACCCACAAGTGGCTGCTGGCGATGGGTGTGGATGGCAAGAACGCCATCGAGACCGTGTACATCCCGGACAAGACCCGCGGCACGCTGTGCGTGTCCTCGCAGGTCGGTTGCGGCCTGAACTGCACGTTCTGCTCCACCGCCACCCAGGGCTTCAACCGCAACCTGACCACCGCCGAGATCATCGGCCAGGTGTGGGTTGCCGCACGCCACCTGGGCAACGTGCCGCACCAGATGCGCCGCCTCACCAACGTGGTGATGATGGGCATGGGCGAGCCGCTGATGAATTTCGACAACGTCGTGCGCGCCATGAACGTGATGCGCGACGACCTGGGCTACGGCCTGGCCAACAAGCGCGTGACCCTGTCGACCTCCGGCCTGGTGCCGCAGATCGATCGCCTGTCTGCCGAAAGCGACGTGTCGCTGGCGGTGTCGCTGCATGCGCCGAACGATGCGCTGCGCGAGACCCTGGTGCCGCTCAACAAGAAGTACCCGATCGCCGAGCTGATGGCCTCGTGCGCACGCTACCTGCGCGCCAACAAGCGCCGCGAATCGGTCACCTTCGAATACACCCTGATGAAGGGTATCAACGACAAGCCCGAGCATGCCCGCGAATTGGCCCGCCTGATGCGCCAGTTCGACAACGCGGTGCAGGCCAAGGATTCGGGCAAGGTCAACCTGATCCCGTTCAACCCGTTCCCGGGTACCCGCTACGAGCGTTCGGAAGAAGCGCACATCCGTGCCTTCCAGAAGATCCTGCTCGACAGCAACGTGCTGACCATGGTCCGCCGCACCCGTGGCGACGACATCGACGCCGCCTGTGGCCAGCTCAAGGGCCAGGTGATGGACCGCACCCGCCGCCAGGCGGAGTTCAACAAGACGCTGCAGGCGGGGAAGGGGAGTGATGCCGCGGCCTGACCGCCTCTGGCTGGTGCTTCTCGCAGGCGCGCTGGCCGTTGCGGTCGGCGGCTGCAAATCCCATCCCAAGGCCAAGCTCGGGCCGAGCCAGGCGCCGGTCTACTCGGTGGGTGACCCGGAAAGCGTGCGGCGCGAAGTGCGCTGGCGCGACCTGTTGACCCTGGCGACCCGCGACATGCAGGTCGGCAATCTCGACGCCGCCGAGCGCAAGGTGCGCGAAGCACTGAAGCTGGCGCCCGAGGCTCCCGATGCGCTGGTGCTGCAGGCCGGCATCGATGACCGTCGTGGCCGCACCCGCCAGGCGGGCGAGAATTTCCGCAAGGCCGCCGAACTGGCGCCGCAGCGCGGAGACGTGCTCAACAACTATGGCGCCTGGCTGTGCCAGCAGGGCCAGCCGGCCGAATCGCTGGCCTGGTTCGACCGGGCGCTGCAGGCGCCGGGCTATGCCACTCCGGGCGAGGCGCAGGCCAATGCCGGCAGCTGCGCGCTGGACGCGGGCCAGCTCGAACGAGCCGAACGCGACCTGCGTGCGGCCCTCGTCGCGGCGCCGGCCAACCCGGTCGCGCTGGAGTCGATGGCCCAGCTGAGCTTCCGCCAGGGCCGCTACATGGAGGCCCGGGCCTTCGCCGAACGTAGGATTGCGGCTGCACCCGCAACGCGTTCCGTGTTACAACTTGCGTCTCAAATCGAAGCGAGGCTGGGCGATCGGGCGGCATCTGATCGTTATCTGCAGCGGATTCGACAGGAATTTCCGCAGGAAGCGGGCTCCTAACTCCAGGGTTGATGCATTGTGATTGATGACCAGACTGTGAGCGCTCTCGAGACTGCGGCCGGCTGCGGCACCCGCCTGCGCCAGGCCCGCGAAGCGGCCGGACTGACTCTCGAAGATGTCGGCTCGCGCCTGCGCATGCCGGTCCAGGTGGTCAAGTCGCTGGAAGAGGAACAATGGCAGAAGCTGGGGGCGCCGGTGTTCGTGCGCGGCCAGCTGCGCAGCTACGCGCGCCTGCTGGACGTGGACGTGGGCCAGCTGCTGGAACAGGCCCAGGTCGGCCCGGTGGTTCCGCCCACCCTGGTCAGCCATACCCATACCCCGCGTGCGCGCCGCATCGCCGAGAACCTCGGCCGGCGCGTGCTGTACGTCGGCATCACCGCCGTGCTGGCGGTGCCGGTGTGGTTCGCCACCCGTGGCCACTTCGACGGCAGCGCGACCCCGTCGCCGAGCACCGCCTCGCTGGACGTGATCCCGGCCGCCGTGCCGGTCACCCCGTCCGCAGCCGGTGCCGAGGCTGTCGCGCCGGCCGAAGCGACCATTGCCCCGGCCAGCAAGCCGGCGGCGACCCCGTACGTGGCCTCGCTGGCCCCGGTGCCGCGCCCGGCGCCGGCCCCGGCGGCTGCCGGCAACGCGCTGGAAATGCAGTTCAGCGGCGACAGCTGGGTCGACATCGGCGGCCCGGACGGCAGCACCGTCGAGAAGGCGCTGATCAAGTCCGGCGAGACCCGCAGCTTCACGCCGGGCCAGGTGACCCGGGTGACCCTGGGCAACGCCTCGGCGGTCCAGGTTCAGCAGAACGGCGCTATCGTCGATCTGACCCCCTACCAGCGAGCCAACGTGGCACGCTTTCAGGTATCCTCTGAAGGCTCCGTAGTCCCGGTTTCGCACTGAGGCGCGGTTTCACCACCTTCGATTAATCCCAATGGTCCCTCCCGACGGGCGGGGCGAGAGTACGCATGGCGATCGACGATCTGCTCGACGAGCACGAACAAAGTGAACGCGTCCGCAGCTGGCTGCGGAAGAATGGCGCCAGCATCCTCGGTGGCGTAGTCATCGCCATCGGTGCCATTGCCGGCTGGCAGTGGTACCAGAAGGATCAGGGCGGCAAGCTGGCCTCGGCCAATGTCGAGTACCAGAAGGCCCTGCAGGGCCTGCAGCAGAACAAGCTTGACGACGCCGCCAAGGCGGTCAAGGCGCTCGAAGCCGGCCCGTCCAGCATCTACGGCGACCTCGCGGCGCTGCAGCTGGCCAAGGCCCAGGTCGACGCCGGCAAGAACGAAGAAGCACTGGCCACCCTGCGCAATGTGAAGGTCGAGGGTGACCTGCAGCGCGTGGTCGACCAGCGTGTGGCCCGCCTGCTGGTGGCTACCGGCAAGAGCGACGAGGCGATCAAGCTGCTGGGCAGCGCCACCGACAGCAGCAGCCTGGAAATCCATGGCGATGCGCTGATGGCGCAGGGCAAGCGCGATGACGCCCGTGCACAGTATGAGAAGGCGCTGAAGACGCTGGACGTGGCAGCGCCGCAGCGGCGCCTGCTGGAAACCAAGGTTATGGACGCCGGCGGCACCGTCGCCGCCCCTGCGGAGTCGGTTTGATGAGTCAGAAGGTCATGATCACCCGCGTCGCCACCGTGCTCCTGATGGGCATGGCCCTGACCGGCTGCAGCACCATGAAGGGCTGGTTCGCTGGCAAGGACGCGGCCGCGAAGAAGGCACAGGAACCGGCTGAGCTGGTCAAGTTCGAGCCGACCCTGAAGGTCAGCAAGGCCTGGTCGGTCAACCTCGGCAAGGGCGAGCGCCGCATCGGCGTGCGCCAGGGCCCGGCGGTGGCCAACGGCCACGTGTTCGCTGCGGCGATCACCGGTGGTGTGCACGCCATCGACCTGCAGACCGGCAAGAAGGTCTGGACCTGGGAGCCGAAGAAGGAAAAGAAGAAGGCCAAGCTGCGCCTGTCCGGCGGCCCGGGTGTCGGTGAGAACCTGGTCGTGATCGGCACGCTGGATGGCCAGGTCATCGCGCTGGACATCAACGATGGCAGCGAGAAGTGGCGCGCCCGTGTTCCGGGTGAAGTCATCGCCGCGCCGGCCGTTGCCCAGGGCATGGTCTACGTGCGCAGCAACGACGGCCGCGTCACCGCCTTCGATGCCGGCAACGGCACCCAGAAGTGGTTCAACCCGAGCGAACTGCCGGCGCTGACCGTGCGCGGCAATGCGCCGGTGGTGACCGGCCCGGGCGTGCTGTTCATCGGCAAGGACGAGGGCGCGGTTGCGGCCCTGGCCCAGCAGGATGGCCGCACCCTGTGGGAACAGAGCCTCGGCAACGGCGAAGGCCGCACCGAGCTGGAGCGCATGGCGGACGTCGACGGCGCTCCGGTGCTGGAGGGCAACACCCTCTACGTGAGCAGCTTCAAGAACCAGACCATGGCCATCGAAGGCCCGACCGGTCGCCCGCTGTGGGCGCGCGACCATGGCGGTGCCGGTGGCGTGGCAGTGTCGTCGGGCAATGTGTTCGTCACCGACAACAAGGGCGGCGTGTTCGGCCTGGACAAGGCCAGCGGCGCTGCCATGTGGTCGCAGACCGCACTGGCCCGTCGTTCGCTGACCGGCCCGGCGCTGCACGGCGACTACGTGGTGGTCGGCGACTACAAGGGATACGTGCACTGGTTGCAGGCGTCCGATGGTGCGATGGCGGCACGGGCAAAAAGTGGCGGCGACGCCCTGCTGGCCCAGCCGGTCGTCGCAGACGGGGTGCTGCTGGTGCAGAACGTTGATGGCAAGCTGACCGCCTTCCGGTTGGCAAATTAAAAATTGGAGTAATCGCGATGCTGCCTTTGGTCGCCCTGGTTGGACGGCCGAATGTCGGCAAGTCGACTATTTTCAATGCGCTTACGCGCACCCGTGACGCGCTGGTCCATGACCAGCCCGGCGTCACCCGCGACCGCAATTACGGTGTCTGTCGTCTGGACGAGGACAATCATTTCCTCGTCGTCGACACCGGCGGTATCGCGGAAGAGGAAGAGGGACTGGCAGGGGCTACCACCCGCCAGGCCCGCGCCGCTGCGGCGGAAGCCGACCTGATCCTGTTCGTGGTCGATGCCCGTGAGGGAACGTCGGCGATGGACGACGAGATCCTGGCCTGGCTGCGCAAGCTGTCGCGCCCGACGCTGCTGCTGATCAACAAGATCGACGGCACCGACGAGGACACCGTGCGTTCGGAGTTCGCCCGTTACGGCTTCGGCGAGATGCTGACCGTGTCGGCCGCGCATCGCCAGGGTCTGGACGACCTGCTGGACGAAGTGATCCAGCGCCTGCCGGAAGAAGGCAGCGGCGAAGAGCTGGACAACGATCCGAACCGCATCCGCATCGCCTTCGTCGGCCGCCCCAACGTGGGCAAGTCGACGCTGGTCAACCGCATCCTCGGCGAGGAGCGCATGATCGCCTCCGACGTGCCGGGCACCACCCGCGACTCGATCGCCGTGGACCTGGAGCGTGACGGCCGAGAATACCGCCTGATTGATACCGCCGGCCTGCGCCGTCGTTCGCGCGTGGACGAGGTCGTCGAGAAGTTCTCGGTGGTCAAGACCATGCAGTCGATCGAGCAGTGCCAGGTGGCCGTGCTGATGCTCGACGCCACCGAAGGCGTGACCGACCAGGACGCCACCGTGCTCGGTGCCGTGCTCGACGCCGGCCGCGCGCTGGTGATCGCCATCAACAAGTGGGATGGCCTGACCGAGTACCAGCGCGAGCAGGCGGAAACCATGCTGTCGCTGAAGCTGGGCTTCGTGCCGTGGGCCGAGTCCGTGCGCATCTCGGCCAAGCATGGCTCGGGCCTGCGTGAGCTGTTCCGTGCGGTGCACCGCGCGCACGAATCGGCGAACAAGACCTTCACCACCAGCGAAGTGAACAAGGCGCTGGAAGTGGCCTACGAGACCAACCCGCCGCCGACCATCCGCGGCCATGTCTCCAAGCTGCGTTACGTGCACCCGGCCGGGGCCAACCCGCCGACCTTCATCGTGCACGGCACGCGCCTGAAGGAGCTGCAGGAATCGTACAAGCGCTACCTGGAGAACTTCTTCCGCAAGCGCTTCAAGCTGATTGGCACGCCGGTGAGCTTCATCTTCCGCGAGGGTACCAACCCGTATGAGGGCAAGAAGAACGTCCTCACCGAGCGGCAGGTCAAGGCCAAGCGGCGCTTGATGAAGCACGTCAAGGGCAAGTGATTCAGAGAAAGGCGGCCGCAGGGCCGCCTTTTTCGTTGTGGGGAATGGGGTCAGATCCCTTTTCCTCCGGAAAAGGGATCTGACCCCGGGTGCAGGGTCTGCGCGATAATGCGGCCATGAGCATCCACGAGCTTTCCCCCGCACGGGCACGTGAGCGCCTGGCCCACGGCGCCGTGCTGATCGATGTGCGCGAGGCGCACGAACGGGCCGGCGGCATGGCCGAGGGCGCGCGCGGCGTGGCCAAGGGCGAGCTGCAGGCCGACCCGGCCGTGCATCTGCCGCGGCACGACCAGGAGATCCTGCTGATCTGCCAGAGCGGCAAGCGCTCGGCCGATGCGGCCCAGGTGCTGATCGCGGCGGGTTACTCGAACGTGGCTTCCGTGACGGGCGGTACCGTGGCCTGGCGCGAGCAGGCGCTGCCGCTGGTGCAGCCGCTGGCCAGCGCCGCCGACCGCGACTTCTTTGATCGCTACTCGCGCCACCTGCTGCTGCCGCAGGTGGGCGAGGCCGGCCAGCGCCGATTGCAGCAGTCGCGCGTGCTGGTGTTGGGCGCGGGTGGATTGGGCGCGCCGGCTGGCTTCTACCTGGTCGCCGCAGGGGTAGGGCACCTGCGTTTCGCCGACCACGACCGGGTGGAGCGCAGCAACCTGCACCGGCAGATCGTGCATACCGAAGCCAGCGTCGGCCAGCTCAAGGTTGATTCCGCGCGCGAGCGGCTGCTGGCGCTGAACCCGTCGATCGAGGTCGAGGCGGTGCCCGAGCGGGTCACTTCCGAGAACGTGGATGCGCTGTTGGCCGGCGTGGATGTGGTGCTGGATGGGTCGGACAACTTCCCGCTGCGCTACCTGCTCAACGACGCCTGCATCAAGCACGCCAAGCCGCTGGTGTATGCCGCCATCGAGCGCTTTGATGGCCAGGTAAGCGTGTTTGACGCCGGCCGCCAGCGCGGCGTGGCGCCGTGCTACCGCTGCCTGTTCCCCGAGCCGCCGCCGCCGGAGTTCGCACCGAACTGTTCCGAGGCCGGTGTGCTGGGTGTGCTGCCGGGATTGGCCGGCGTGCTGCAGGCTACCGAGGTGCTGAAGCTGCTGCTGGGCATCGGCGAGCCGCTGGTGGGGCGCCTGCTGCGCTTCGATGCGCTGGGCATGCGCTTCCGCGAGACCGGCATCCGGCCGGACCCGTACTGCCCGGTGTGCGCGCCGGGCGTGCCGTTCCCGGGGTATATCGATTACGCCGCGTTCTGTCGGGGTGGATGAGCCTAGCCGGGCGTCATCCACGCATGGCGTGGATCTACTAATGCGTCGGTAGATCCACGCCATGCGTGGATGGATGTATCGGGTTTCGGGATGATGCTGGGGGTCGCTCCCAGCATCGTTCCACATCCAAGACAATCCGGCGCAACATGCGTGCTATTGCCGTCATCGGCATTGCTCTATTGTTGAACCCGATTCTGGATCTTGGGGAAAACACCGCATGGCGGTAGAAGCAGCGACCAGCGAGCTGGTCAAGGTCGTCGCCCTGTTGGGCGCGGCGGTGGTGATGGTGCCTTTGTTCCGCCGGGCCGGCCTGGGCTCGGTGCTGGGCTACTTCGCCGCTGGCCTGGCGATCGGACCGTTCGGGCTGGGCTGGTTCTCCGACCCGCAGGCGATCCTGCATACCGCCGAGCTCGGCGTGGTGATGTTCCTGTTCGTGATCGGTCTGGAGATGCGGCCCTCACACCTGTGGAGCCTGCGCAAGGAAATCTTCGGGCTGGGCACGCTGCAGATCGTCACCTGTGCGGTGGTGCTGACCAGCATCGCCAAGCTGTTCGGCCTGCCGTGGCAGGTGGCCTTCATCGGCGCCACCGGCTTCGTGCTCACCTCCACCGCAGTGGTGATGCAGCTGCTGGCCGAGCGCGGTGACATCGCGCTGCCGTCGGGGCAGAAGATCGTCTCCATCCTGCTGTTCGAAGACCTGCTGATCGTGCCGTTGCTGGCCTTGGTGGCGTGGATGGGTCCGAGCGCAGGCAGCGCCGATGGCGAGGGTTCGCGCTGGCTGTCGGTGGCGATCGGTGTGGGTGCCATCGTCGGCCTGGTGCTGGTCGGCCGCTTCCTGCTCAACCCGCTGTTCCGCGTGCTGGCCGAGTCGAAGGCGCGCGAGGTGATGACCGCCGCCGCGCTGCTGGTGGTGCTGGGTGCGGCACTGCTGATGCAGCTGTCCGGCCTGTCGATGGCGATGGGCGCGTTCCTGGCCGGCGTGCTGCTGAGCGAGTCGACCTTCCGCCACCAGATCGAGGCGGACATCGAGCCGTTCCGCGGCATCCTGCTCGGCCTGTTCTTCCTCAGCGTGGGCATGGCGCTGGACCTGAGCGTGGTGGCCGCGCACTGGCAGCTGATCCTAGGCCTGGTGCTGGCGTTGATGGCGGCCAAGGCGCTGTGCATCTACGTGGTGGCGCGCGTGATGGGCAGCGACCACGCGCAGGCGCTGGATCGCGGCGTGCTGATGGCGCAGGGCGGCGAGTTCGCCTTCGTGCTGTTCTCGGCTGCGGCTTCGGCCGGCGTGATCGACCTGGAGATCAATGCCAACTTCACCGCCGTGGTGGTGCTGTCGATGGCACTGACGCCGCTGGTGGTGCTGGTCTACAAGCGCATCGCACCGAAGCCGACGGTGAACATGGATGGCGTGGACGAGGCCGATGGCCTGTCCGGCAGCGTGCTGCTGATCGGCTTCGGCCGCTTCGGCCAGGTCGCCAGCCAGTCGCTGCTGGCGCGCGACGTGGACGTGACCATCATCGACAACGATGTGGAGATGATCCAGAGCGCGGCGCGCTTCGGCTTCAAGATCTATTACGGCGATGGCACGCGTCTGGATGTATTGCATGCCTCAGGTGCCGCGACCGCGCGTGCGATTGCGGTGTGCGTGGACAAGGCCGAGGCGGCCGACCGCATCGTTGAACTGGTGGCGCATGAATTCCCGCAGGCCAAGTTGATGGTGCGCTCGTTCGACCGCGAGCATTCGCTGCGGCTGATCCATGCCGGTGTCGATTTCCAGATTCGCGAGACCTTTGAATCGGCAGTGCTGTTTGGCCAGGCCGCGCTGGTGGAACTGGGGGCGGATGAAGACGACGCGGTGGAGATTGCCGAGCAGATCCGTCGCCGCGATGCCGAGCGTTTCGAGCTGGAGATTGCCGGCGGTGGTTTGAATGCCGGGGCGCGGATGATCTACGGCAACAGCCCGCAGGGCGTACCGACGCCGACGCCGTTCACTGCGCCGAAGCGGGAGAGCAAGACGCTGAACCCGCAGGATGTGCCGGAAGAGGAAGAATAAAGCCCGGTAGTGCCGGCCGCTGGGCGGCAGATACGGCAACGTTCCGACGTCATGAGGTTGCCGGCCAGCGGCCGGCACTACCGGCGGGCGGCAATTTGCGTCACCCCGGGGTCAGAGCCCTTTGCCTGCGGCAAAGGGATCCGACCCCATCAGGACCCCATTCCGCGGTGGGCGAGGGGGCCTGAATCGGGGACAATAGCGTCCCCGCCGCCCCACGCCCGCTCCCGATGACCGATTCCGCCCCCCAGCTTCCTGCCCGCATCCTTGATGGCCGCCGCATCGCCGAGGACCTGCTCGACAGCCTGAAGGTGCGCGTCGACGCGCGCGTGGCCGCCGGTGGCAGCCGCCCGGGCCTGGCCGTGGTGCTGGTCGGTGGCGACCCGGCCTCGACCGTGTACGTGCGCAACAAGCGCCGTGCCGCCGAGAAGGTCGGCATCGAAGCGCATGACTACGATCTGCCGGCCGGTACCACCGAAGCCGAACTGCTCGACCTGATCGACCAGCTCAACGCCGATCCGAAGATCAACGGCATCCTGATCCAGCTGCCGCTGCCGGGCATTCCGGACGCGCGCCGGCTGATCCAGCGCATCGACCCGCGCAAGGACGTGGACGGTTTCCACCCGGAAAACGTCGGCCACCTGGCCCTGCGCGAGTTCGGCCTGCGCCCGTGCACCCCGCGCGGCATCACCACGCTGCTGGGCCACACCGACCAACCGGTGCGTGGCCGCAACGCCACCATCGTGGGCGTGAGCAACCACGTCGGCCGCCCGATGGGCCTGGAGCTGCTGATTGCCGGCTGTACCGTGACCAGCTGCCACAAGTTCACCCCCAAGGACGTGCTGGAACAGGCCGTGCGCAACGCCGACATCCTGGTGGTGGCGGTGGGCCGCCCGGGCATCGTGCCGGGCGAGTGGGTGAAGCCGGGCGCGGTGGTGATCGACGTCGGTATCAACCGGTTGGATGACGGCCGCCTGGTGGGCGACGTCGGGTTTGAAGCGGCTGCCCAGCGGGCGAGCTGGATCACCCCGGTGCCGGGTGGTGTCGGCCCGATGACCGTGGCCACGTTGATGCAGAACACGTTGGAAGCGGCGGAAGCGCTTAGCTGACGGCGGCTGGGGCTGGTCTCAGATGTCTGAGGGATAGTGCGGACCAACGGTCCGCACCCACCTAAAGCGGCTGGATCTGGCCCTTGGGTCTGCTCGCGAGATGTGCTGCTGGTGGGTGCCGACCGTTGGTCGGCACAATGCCAGAGGGCTGGGGCTCCTGCTGGGGCACTGGTGTCTGAGAGAGAGTGCGGACCAACGGTCCGCACCCACCACAGGCAGGCCGACGACCGGCTGTTGGTAGGTGCCAACCTTGGTTGGCACGATCCGTCCGGCGCTGGACTCCAGATGGGGTGAAGGCCTCTCCCTGTTTGTGCCAACCAAGGTTGGCACCTACCAAAGGCGGTTCCAGTGCGGACCAACGGTCCGCACCCACCGAGAGCAGGTTCCATGCCCTGAGAGCAGGTTGCGGCCCCCCTGAACCAATCACCGCCCGCGCGACACTGCGTCGCATCTACCCCCTGCCACAGGGCGCGAAAACAGGGTAAAATGTCGCGCTTCCCCACATCTCGGGTATGCCGATGCTGCGCATCCAGGCTGAAGCACTCACTTACGACGACGTCTCGCTCGTCCCCGCCCATTCGACCATCCTGCCCAAGGACGTCAACCTCGAAACGCGGTTGACTCGCGACCTGAAGCTGAAGCTTCCGATCCTGTCCGCAGCCATGGATACCGTCACCGAAGCCCGCCTGGCCATCGCCATGGCACAGCTCGGTGGCATGGGCATCATCCACAAGAATCTCAGCCTGGAACAGCAGGCCGCGGAAGTGGCCAAGGTCAAGAAGTTCGAGGCCGGTGTCATCCGCGACCCGATCACCGTCGGCCCGGAAACCACCATCCGCGACGTGCTGGCCCTGACCCAGGCGCACAACATCTCCGGCGTGCCGGTGGTGGGCAGCGACGGCCTGCTGGCCGGCATCGTGACCCACCGCGATATGCGCTTCGAGACCGAGCTGGACGATCCGGTCCGCCACATCATGACCAAGAAGGATCGCCTGATCACGGTCAAGGAAGGCGCCGCGTCCGACGAAGTGCTGCAGCTGCTGCACCGCAACCGCATCGAAAAGGTGCTGGTGGTCAATGATTCGTTCGAACTGCGTGGCCTGATCACCGTCAAGGACATCCAGAAGAACACCGACTTCCCGAACGCTGCCAAGGATCTGTCGACCCGCCTGCTGGTCGGCGCTGCCGTCGGCGTGGGTGGCGATACCGATCGCCGCGTGGAAGCGCTGGTTGCCGCCGGCGTGGACGTGATCGTGGTCGATACCGCGCACGGCCACTCGCAGGGCGTGCTGGACCGCGTCAGCTGGGTCAAGAAGAACTTCCCGAACGTGCAGGTCATCGGTGGCAACATCTGCACCGGCGAAGCCGCACTGGCGCTGCTGGACAGTGGCGCGGACGCAGTGAAGGTCGGCATCGGCCCGGGCTCGATCTGCACCACCCGCGTCGTTGCCGGCGTCGGCGTGCCGCAGGTCACCGCCATCGACCTGGTGGCCGAAGCGCTGCAGGACCGCATCCCGCTGATCGCCGACGGTGGCATCCGCTACTCGGGCGACATCGGCAAGGCGCTGGCCGCCGGTGCTTCGACCATCATGGTCGGCGGCCTGCTGGCCGGTACCGAGGAATCGCCGGGCGAGACCGAGCTGTATCAGGGCCGTTCGTACAAGAGCTACCGCGGCATGGGTTCGCTGGCTGCCATGGAGAAGGGGTCGAAGGACCGCTACTTCCAGGACGCCGCCACCGCCGACAAGCTGGTGCCGGAAGGCATCGAAGGCCGCGTGCCGTACCGCGGCCCGGTGGGCGGCATCATCCACCAGCTGATGGGCGGCCTGCGCGCCACCATGGGCTACGTGGGCTGCGCGACCATCGAAGACATGCGCAGCAAGCCCAAGTTCGTGAAGATCAGCGGCGCCGGCCAGCGTGAGAGCCACGTCCACGACGTGACGATCACCAAAGAGCCGCCGAACTACCGCGCCTGACGCGGGCCGAGCAAAGAGGAACGAGGAAGCACTTCCCGTTCCTCTTTCTCTATCTGCCGCCGCATTTTCTCTTTCAGATTCTCGTTTTCCCTACTGCATTGCCGGGGCGCCATGACCAACATCCATAACGACAAGATCCTCATCCTCGATTTCGGCGCGCAGTACACGCAGCTGATCGCCCGCCGCATCCGCGAGCTGGGCGTCTACTGCGAAATCTGGGCGTGGGACCACAACCCGGCCGAGATCGCCGCGTTTGGCGCCAAGGGCATCATCCTGTCCGGTGGCCCGGAATCGACCACGCTGCCGGGTGCCCCGGCCGCGCCGCAGGAAGTGTTCGACAGCGGCCTGCCGATCTTCGGCATCTGCTACGGCATGCAGACCCTGGCCGCGCAGCTGGGCGGTGCCACCGAAGCCGCTGACCAGCGCGAGTTCGGGCACGCCGAAGTGAACGTGATCAACCCGGATGCACTGTTCAAGGGCCTGAGCGACCACGGCGGCGAGCCGAAGCTGAATGTCTGGATGAGCCACGGCGACCACGTCTCTGTTGCGCCGCCGGGCTTCACCATCACCGCCACCACCGACCGCATTCCGGTGGCCGCCATGGCCAACGAAGAAAAGCGCTGGTACGGCGTGCAGTTCCACCCGGAAGTGACCCACACCCTGCAGGGCCAGGCGCTGCTGCGCCGCTTCGTGGTGGATGTGTGCGGCTGCCAGACCCTGTGGACCGCCGCCAACATCATCGACGACCAGATCGCCCGCGTGCGCGAACAGGTGGGCGATGACGAAGTGATCCTGGGCCTGTCCGGCGGCGTCGATTCGTCCGTCGTGGCCGCGCTGCTGCACAAGGCCATCGGCGAGAAGCTGACCTGCGTGTTCGTGGATACTGGCCTGCTGCGCTGGCAGGAAGGCGACCAGGTGATGGCGATGTTCGCCGAGCACATGGGCGTGAAGGTGGTGCGCGTGAATGCCGCCGACCGTTACTTCGCTGCGCTGGAAGGCGTGAGCGACCCGGAAGCCAAGCGCAAGATCATCGGCAACCTGTTCGTTGAGATCTTCGACGAAGAGTCGAACAAGCTGAAGAATGCCAAGTGGCTGGCGCAGGGCACCATCTACCCGGACGTGATCGAGTCGGCCGGCAGCAAGACTGGCAAGGCGCATGTGATCAAGAGCCACCACAACGTGGGCGGCCTGCCGGAGCACATGAAGCTGGGCCTGGTGGAGCCGCTGCGCGAGCTGTTCAAGGACGAAGTGCGCCGCCTGGGCGTCGAGCTGGGCCTGCCGCGCACCATGGTCTACCGCCACCCGTTCCCGGGTCCGGGCCTGGGCGTGCGCATTCTGGGTGAAGTGAAGCGCGAATACGCCGAGCTGCTGGCCAAGGCCGATGCCATCTTCATTGACGAGCTGCGCAAGGCGGACCTGTACGACAAGACCAGCCAGGCGTTTGCCGTGTTCCTGCCGGTGAAGTCGGTGGGCGTGGTGGGTGACGCGCGTGCTTATGAGTGGGTGATTGCGCTGCGGGCAGTGGAGACGATTGACTTCATGACCGCGCATTGGGCGCATCTGCCGTATGAGTTCCTGGGTACGGTGAGCAACCGGATCATCAATGAGTTGCGGGGGGTGTCGCGGGTGGTTTATGACATCTCGGGGAAGCCGCCGGCGACTATTGAGTGGGAGTGAGTTGAAAGAACGAGGGCGCCGAGAGGCGCCCTTGTTGTTTGCCGTGCGTGCTCACGCGTTCCCCGTCGACACTGCAAGGGCCTAGACTCAGTATTGAGCGGTCGTGCCCTGGGCGCAGTTTGCACAAGCCACCGATTCCTCGGAATCGCGCAATGGGAAGTCGCCGCTTAGCGTTTTTTGGCGAGGGGCAGAAACCAGTCTGAGGTTGACCGTCGCTAAAACTTCTCAACGTCCGCATTTTGCCGATAGCGGACATCCAGTGAGGATGGTGCCTGCCTACTGCGGCCTAGGCGATTCAGTCTCTGAGGTCGTCAGAGATCGTCTTCTGAGATACACCAAGTCGCTTTCTAATCTTGACTTGCGCCATGCCGCTTTCCCTAGGGCGCCTTGCTTCCGCCTTGCGGTCGGCAGGATTCAGCCTCCCAGAGATCGCCGACATGCTGGGCTCCCGATATCCTAATGCGTTCAGGTAGTGGATCATTGTCGCGTCGCTTCCGGACTGATCCACTGCGTGGATTTGCATAGTCCCGTCGTAGCGAGGTAACCCAACCGTCGGCCATGCTGGAACTAGCCGTGCAGGTTTCATCGAGAAACCAGAAGATCACCCAGTTGCGGGAACATATGCCCTAGAATCCTTGAGCGAGGGGGCTGGTGCACAAGTGCTTGGCGGTTGCACGGAGCGCTGTGATAGCCCCTGGCCAAGCCGAATAGTCCGCACTAGGAACGCAATCTGTGACCGCACTTTCCAAACTCCTCGACACCTTCCGCCGCACCGCAGTTAGCGAGCGCGAGAAGGGGACCTACTTCGAGGAGGTCATCTTGGCCTATCTCCGGACCGAGGCCACTTACCGGGATCTCTATAGCAACGTCTGGACTTGGGCAGAGTGGGCGCCGGCCAACGGCTTGAGCGCCAAAGACGACGGCATTGACTTAGTTGCCCAGGCCGCCGGCAGCGGCGAAATTCACGCGATCCAGTGCAAGTTCTACGACGCCAACTACAAGCTGCGCAAGGAGGACATTGACAGCTTCTTTACCGCGTCGGGACGCAAGCCGTTCGCGCATCGCGTCATCGTCAGCACCACCAATCACTGGTCCGAGCACGCAGAGAACGCACTGGTGGACCAACAGCCACCGGTTAGCAAGATTGACCTACACGACCTGGAAGCCAGCCAGATCGACTGGTCGTGCTACCAGCCCAAGGTCGCCATCCAGGCGCTCAAGGCAAAGAAGTCCCTGCGCCCGCACCAGGAAACCGCAGTGAGGGCGGTAGTTGCTGGATTGCAGGCGGCGGACCGGGGCAAGCTCATCATGGCTTGTGGCACGGGTAAGACCTTCACCAGTCTCAAGATTGCCGAAAGCCTCGCCGGTAAAGGCAAGCGGGTGTTGTTCCTAGTGCCCAGCCTGTCCCTGCTGTCCCAGTCACTGACCGAATGGACGCAGGAAAGCGTCACGCCGCTGCACAGCTTTGCCGTGTGCTCCGATGCCGAGGTCGGCAAGAAGAAGGCCCGGAAGGAGGACGACGCAGTCCAAACCTTCGCCCATGAGCTGCGTTATCCGGCCACCACCGACGCCCGCAGGCTCGCCTTGAGTGTGGCGCAGCGCCAGGACGACGAGCACATGACGGTCGTCTTCAGTACGTACCACTCGATCGATGTGATCCATCATGCCCAGCACGATCACGGCCTGGCCAACTTCGATCTGATCATCTGCGACGAAGCCCACCGCACCACCGGTGCTACGTTCGATGGTGATGCTGAGAGTGCGTTTGTGCGCGTCCACGACGCCGACTACCTACATGCGGCTAAGCGTCTGTACATGACCGCCACCCCTCGCATCTACGGCAACGAGGCTAAGGCCATCGCCGAGCGCGACAACGTTGCCCTGTACTCGATGGACAACGAAGAGTGGTACGGCAAGGCGCTGTTCACCATCAACTTCTCCGAGGCGGTCAAGCGCGGCCTACTGGTGGACTACAAGGTCATCGTGCTGGCGGTGGAGGAGGGCCACATCAACCGCAAGCTGCAGGCCCTGCTGAAGGATGAGAACAACAGTTTGCGGGTGGATGACGCGGCAAAGATCGTCGGCTGCTGGAAGGCTTTGGCTAAGCTGGACATGGTCGAGGATAGGAACGACAAGTCTGAGCCGATGAAGCGAGCCGTTGCCTTTTGCCAAGTCATTGAGCCGGGCAAGGGCGGCAAGACCCACAAAGTCAGCTCCAAGGAAATCTCCGGGATGTTCCAGGCCGTGGTGGAGGCCTATCAGAAGGCTGAGGACATTGAGGAAGGCGCCCGCCTGATCTGCCAAGCCGACCACGTCGACGGCGGAATGAATGCTAGCGAGAAGGAAGCCAAGCTGGACTGGCTGAAGGCCGAGACCCCCGCCGGCACCTGTCGCGTACTATCCAATGTACGCTGCCTGTCCGAGGGTGTGGACGTGCCTGCGCTAGACGCTGTGTTGTTCCTGACCCCGCGCAACTCCCAGGTGGATGTGGTCCAGTCCGTTGGTCGCGTGATGCGTAACGCACCCGGCAAGCAGCGCGGCTATGTGGTCCTACCGGTGGTGATCCCGGCAGGGATCGAGCCGCACGAGGCGCTCAACGACAACAAGACCTATGCCGTGGTATGGCAGGTACTGCAGGCGCTGCGCAGTCATGACGACCGTTTCGATGCGATGGTCAACAAACTGGACTTGGTCGGCCCGGACCGCAACAAGATGGAAGTCATCGCCATTGCGGACACGGTGCAGAAGAAGGGAGCTCGCCTGACAACCAGTAAGGCCTCGAATGCTAAGGGTAAGCACAGCATCGGCGAGGCCGGGATTGACTACATCGCTGAAGTCCAAGGTGAATTCGAGTTCGAGGTCGGCGAGATCGAGCGCGCGCTTTACGCCAAAGTGGTGGATAAGTGCGGCAACCGCCACCACTGGGAGGACTGGGCAAATGATATCGCCAGAATTGCTCAGACCCACATTGACCGCATCAAAGCTCTGTTGGAAGACGAAGCCCAGGTCGAGGCCTGCAAGGCGTTCGGTGCGTTCGCGGCTGAGCTACGTGACGACCTCAATGACAAGGTTAGCGATGGCGACATTATCGAAATGCTGGCTCAGCACCTGATCACCAAACCTGTGTTCGACGCGTTGTTCGCAGACTACTGCTTTGCCAGCCACAATCCGATGTCCAAGGCCATGCAGGCGGTGCTGGACGTGCTTGACGCCCAAAACCTGGGCAAGGAAGCCAGCACCCTGCAGGAGTTCTACGACAGCGTGAAGCTACGGGCTGAGGGCATCGACAGCGCAACCGGTAAGCAGAAAATTGTGGTGGAGCTTTACGACAAGTTCTTCCGCAACGCGTTCCCGAAGATGACCGAGCGCCTGGGCATCGTGTACACCCCAGTGGAGGTTGTTGACTTCATCCTGCACAGTGTCAACCACCTCTTGCAACAGGAGTTCGGCCAGACCCTGGGCAGCAAGGGGGTGCACATTCTGGATCCGTTCACCGGAACCGGCACCTTCATCACCCGCTTGCTGCAGTCCGGCTTGATCAAACCAGAGGAGCTGGCGCACAAGTATCGGCACGAAATCCACGCCAATGAGTTGGTGCTGTTGGCCTACTACATCGCAGCCATCAATATAGAGGCGACCTATCACAGTCTGGTGGGCGGCGATTACGTGCCATTCGAGGGAATCTGCCTGACCGACACCTTCCAAATGTACGAAAAGGAGGATTTGGTAGATAGGTTGCTGGTGGATAACAGCAGGCGACGCAAGCGGCAGAAGACGCTGAACATTCGCGTGATCGTGGGAAATCCGCCGTATTCGGTAGGGCAGTCAAGCGCCAACGATAATAACGCCAACATTGACTATCCAGCTCTCGATGCACGCATTCGCGACACCTATGCTGCTCGCTCTGTCGCAACCCTGAAGAACTCCCTCTACGATAGCTATATTCGCGCGCTTCGCTGGGGCAGTGATCGTGTTGGCGATGCCGGCGTCATCGGCTTTGTTACCAATGCGGGGTTTCTGGAAGCGAGTACTGCGGACGGCCTGCGCAAATGTCTGGCTGACGAGTTCTCCTGTCTCTACGTGTTTCACCTGCGCGGCAACCAGCGCACCAGTGGCGAGGCATCGCGCAGGGAAGGTGGAAAAATTTTCGGTAGCGGCAGTCGCGCTCCAATCGCTATCTCTCTGTTGGTTAAGAACCCGAACGCTGGCGAACGCGGTCGCATCTATGTTCACGATATTGGTGACTATCTAAGCCGCGAAGAAAAGCTGGAGAAAATCGAAGCCTATGTTAGTGTGGCCGGGGTTCTTGAGTGGCAGCAAATTACCCCGGATGATCACGGAGACTGGCTAAAACAAAGGGACAGCAGGTTCGACAAATTCATTCCTATGGGTGGGAAGTACACTGACGATTCAAAGCTCTTTTCGTCCCAATCATTCGGCTTGAAGACGAACAGAGACGCATGGTGCTACAACTCAAGCCTTAGCTCGGTTCGTCAGAATATGGCTGGGATGATTGGCTTCTACAATAGTCAAGTTGAAGAGTTCTTGGCTGCTCATGGTGGGGTTGAAAAGGCCAGGCGGGAGTCGCTGGTTGATTCCTTCATTGAAACATCGCCATCAAAGATCAGCTGGTCGCGCTCGCTGAAGAACGAGCTCGTGAATCTGCGCGCGGTTGAGTATGACGCTAGCTCTGTTGCGACATGTCTCTATCGCCCATTCACAAAGCAATGGGCTTACTACAGCCGCAGGTTCAATGAGGGCGTTGGACAAATGTTGCGCTTCTTCCCTCAGTCAGATGCTGAGAATATTGCAATCAGCATCTCTGGGAATGGTGCCAAGTCCTTCAGCTGTATTGCTACAAATGCATGGAATGACGTGCAGCTTCACTTCAATGGTCAGGCGTTCCCTCTCTACCTCTACGACGAAGCAGTTCAGGGGTCCGATGACGGCCTGTTCTCCGGTGAGTCCACCGCGCGCCCGCAGCGCCGTGACGCCATCACCAACTCCGGCCTCGCGCACTTCCAATCCGTCTATCTCGGTGAATCGATTAGCAAAGAAGACCTTTTCTATTACATTTATGGCCTGCTGCACTCACCCGACTATCGTGAGCGATACGCCGATAACCTGAGCAAGGAGTTGCCGCGTATCCCGCGTGTACGAGCCGCTGGAGATTTCTGGCGTTTCAGTAAGGCCGGTCGTGAGCTTGCTGCGCTGCACTTGGGCTACGAAACGGTGGAAATTTACCCGCTGACCATCGAAGCCAAGGGGGTGCTGACGGAAGCCGATTACCGCGTCGAGAAGATGAGGTTCGCGAAGATGAGGGACCCGGAAACTGGGAAATCTGTTAATGACCGTAGCGCTGTGATCTACAATAGCAAGATCACTCTAGCTGGCATCCCTGAGGCTGCTTGGGATTACGTGGTCAACGGCAAGGCCGCGCTGGAATGGGTCATGGAGCGTCAAGCCGTGCGCGTGGACAAGGCCAGTGGAATCGTCAACGACGCCAACGACTGGGCCATCGAAACCATGAGCAACCCTCGCTACCCGCTGGAAATCTTCCAGCGGGTCGTCACCGTCAGCTTGGAAACTCAAAAAATCGTCGCTTCCTTGCCCGCCTTGGAAATTCTGGAGAACTGACTGATGGGTGATACCGTCTGGGGCATCCACGCCGGACGTACCGGCGATGCCGGCCTGCTTTTCCTCGAGCAAAACTGCATTGCCATCGGCTGGGAGCGCATGGGGGATCTGTCTACGTTGGCCGCCGATCGAGAGTCATTCAAGTTGCGACTGGTGGAAGCCTACCCCAGTACTAAGAAAGGCGGCATTGCAACGGTCGCTGGGGTGCCCTATCGGTTCCTTCACGAAATGAAGGTGGGCGACTTGGTGGTCTATCCCTCCAAGCAGGACAAGTACGTTCATGTCGGCCGGATCGAAGGCGACTATAAGTTCGACCCGAACGGTGAGAAGGGCTATCCGCATCGGCGGAAAGTGAAGTGGCTCAAACATGTCCCTCGTCTTGAGTTTACCCAGGGCGCGCTATACGAAATAGGTTCAGCTCTGAGCTTGTTCCAGGTCAAGAACTATGCAGATGAGTTCCGCGCAATCGCTGAAGGAAAACCGCCCGCGATGATTGAAGTGGATCAGGACGCGACGGTCTCCGCCGTGACTGAGGATATTGAGGACACTACTCGGGATTTCGTCCTCAAGCGTCTGGCCCAGGAGCTGAAAGGATTGCCTCTTGAGGGCTTTGTCGTCCACCTGCTGCAGTGCATGGGCTACCACGCGCGCCAGACGAGGACGAATGAGCCTAGCGTGGACGTCATTGCCCACAAGGATCACCTAGGCATCGAACCGCCAATTATCAAGGGGCAGGTCAAAAGCAGCCCTGGAACTGTGACGGACAAAGATGTTTCTGCGCTTTACGGAAAGCTGTCCAGTGGCGAGTACGGCTTGTTCGTGACCTTGGGCACGTTTAGCCCATCGTCCCGCAACTTCGAGCAGAGCAAGCCGAACTTGCGGTTGATTGACGGCGACGAGCTCGTGGAGCTCATCTTTGCCCACTACGAGCAGTTCGATTCGCGCCACAAGGGTCTTCTACCCTTGCGTCGCATCTATGTGCCGCAGTTGCTGGGGCAGATTAGCGGGTATTATGACCCTTCACTGTCGCTCCCCCTAAGGGGCTGAGCGATCCTGCTGTCGCGCCGTTTCGCAGCATGGTCGATCCTCTTCAGGCGGGAAGATCGTGATGCTCTGGTCGCATGAGTCACCCAGCCGTATCTGGCTCACCACGCGGCACACGCATGCCTAACTTGCGGCATCAGTTCGACGGCACAGCTTTGTCAGAAGATTCGCATGGGCGTCGTTACGCTCTGTAGTATGGTGATGGTGATTTCGCACTTGGCTAGGGGCTGCTTGTCGGCGGCACGCGTCCGCTTCTGGCGGAATGCAGATATGCCGACTCCAGACAGCGCGACCAAGAATGCTAGAGTTCGCTCTTGGCCCCGTGCGGACATCTATACGTCTGCCTGCGCTGGCCGCCGGGCCTAGCGCTAGGTTGGGCAATACGGCTGCTTGTTAGCCGCCCCCCGCTGCCCTAAGATCACCCTATATCAAGGGGAAGCCCGCCCATCCCTGTGCATTGTGGGAAACTCGATTCTCCGGACCCGAGGCCCATCTATTAGGCAGTTGGGCGTCGCAGGATAGATATAGACATGTCGAAGAAGTGGAAAATATCGAAGGATCCTCTGTTTCGCGGCGACGCGAAGGACGGCGTAAGGCCGGCGTCTCACGGCTCAGCCAAGTCGCTTGTAAGGCATATTCTATTCCTAGATGGCCCGGGAAGGCTGACGCCCTACCTCTCCTTCACGGAATCTAAAGAAATTGCCGGGATTTTTGCAGGGAAGACTGGCAAAACTTATGAGACCTTGCCTCGAGAGTGGCAGGATCAAGGCGTCAAGCATCGTTCGAGGAAAGAACTTCAAGATCTACTTAAGGGTTCTGGCAAGGGAGATGCCGCTTGGCCGGACTCTCTCGAGGTTGCGCAAGCCCGACGCTATGTTGAGGAACATCTAGAACATTTGGCTGATTTCAGCGAATTGTCAGACCAAAATGCCGTCGACTCTGTCACTGCCGAAATCGTCCCATGACCACGCGCCGTCTAACTTCCTGCGAAAACTGTTGGTTCAATCCACTTCAGAATGGATCCGTAGGGCTGTCACTCGGCTACTGCACGGAACATCGCGTGACACTTCGGGATTCCTCTGCAACGACATGCGGAAGGCATTTTCGGAAAGATCTTTCTTTGGCTAGTGCTGAGAACTATGCGAGCAAGCATCGAGTAGTCTTTCCTAATGAATCCTGCGTTCAAGATATTTTGCGTAAAGAAGCTGCCGAAGACCCGCTTCAAGTCACTAAAGATACAAAGCTCCTCAGAACGGATGAGGTCGGGGAACTGGCGGCTGACTACGGGCAATTCGACGGAAAAATCTCGACCCTTTCAGAGCTAAGGAGGCCGATTCCGTCGAGGAAGGAATTTGCATGCCTCAACCTAGGCAGGTCATATGTTTATCGCTGCAAGGTTCGCGGCGGTGCATGGACGTCAGGTCTAAACATCCTATGGTGGGTTAAGAAACAACTCCCAAACGAACCCACTTTCGTCGCGTCTGACTTTCGATACTCCGTCGCAGGTAATCTTGCAAGGCAGGAAGAGCTGGCTGCCTGGTCACTCTTGGTGTCTCGTCTACTCATAATTTCTGATGTGGCACGCAACTCTGTAGGGGAACTTCATAGTCTTGAGGACCTTCCTCAAAGGGCTGCAGTCGCGTCCGAAAATCTATCACCTCGCAAGCTCATGCGCTGGATAAAGAGTGAAGCCATCCTAACAATTGATCGCGAACTTCCTGAAAGCAGATATAGGTCTATTATGGACCCGATCATCAATGGCGAGAACGGCAACTAAAATTTTGGCAAGGCTTAAGCCGTTTCGCGCCTCGGCTTAGCTTCGGTGTTGAACGTCCGCTACGGGACGGAAGCGGACGCTTTGTCGGATGCGGCGCGCCTATTCAGTGGGGCCTTCTGGTCGACTAAATTTCCTTTGTTGCAGGGCTCGAAGGGTTGAGGTGTGTGAAAAATTGCCATGGCCAACTCCTGGTAGGGGAATCGGCCAACGCGTTCGCCTAGCTCGAGAAGCTGGGCGTGATGCGACCCTGAGCAGCCGTTCGGCAGCGGTGTGCCAGAACCGGCCATTCGCCCAGCGCGAAGGCCGTCGAGTAGAAATTCAAATGGCGGCGGGTCCGGCCTAATACTCCGCGGGAGCCGCGATCGGCGTCCGAACCCCGCTGAGGAGGCTCGGACCAGCAGCTATTCGAAACTCTGCTCGCCTTCCCGATCGCGCTTGCTCTCATGTTCGATCCAGCGTTCCAGTTCGGGCAGAATGTCGGTGACCCATTGCCGAACCTCGCCTCCGACATCGTCACCCAGCGTTGAGATAGCTGTGCGACGCCGAACCAGAATATCGGCGAGCGAGCCACACCAGCTGCGCGGATGCAGCCGCGACCACGTATCACCGAGAAACGCCCGCTTGTCTCGCGCGTGGCCCAGTATTTCCAGGAAAAGCGTGGAGACATCATTCTCCTCTTCGCCCTGCCGCCGCTTGAACATGGAGATGCTTTTGCCAAGCAGCGGATAGCGCCGATCCGGATCGATATTCGCCCACTGAACAAGGGTCTCGGCACCGACATCCTCCACCGGCGTGCCAGACCCGAAGTCCCCCTCAAACAGTCCCCGATTGCTCGGTCGGAGCTCAGGAAGCAGGAATTCGTCGAGAGCGATGAGGGGGTGCGTTTCGAAGAGCGACTTCAGGATATAACCGATATCGTAGGACGAGAGATAGACGGTCTCCAGCCCGACCCGGACCCGCGCACAGATCTCGCGCAGCGTCGCCGCACCATCAGGTCCGGCACAGCAGACCCGTATGACGGTATGCAGCCCGAAATCGCGAAGCGACTTCTTCTTCCCGAATTCGGCGCGCAGCAGCAGCTCACGGCCGACGGCAATCAAGGATGGAGCGCGTTGTCGGCCCTCCTCCCGATCGCGGTAGAAGTGCATGTGAAGGATATCGAGCGCGATCTCCACGCCGTCGGCGAGACTGGCGATGTTGGTGAGCAGCGGGCCAAGCGCGTC
The DNA here is from genome assembly GCF_056480025.1 of Stenotrophomonas sp. 109824_Sma. Classification (NCBI taxonomy): domain Bacteria; kingdom Pseudomonadati; phylum Pseudomonadota; class Gammaproteobacteria; order Lysobacterales; family Lysobacteraceae; genus Stenotrophomonas; species Stenotrophomonas sp. 109824_Sma. The sequence continues at coordinate 1,988,026 of NZ_CM151078.1, forward strand.
GGGTGGAGACTCGCCGACGCTGCCATTGGCGATGCTGTGAAAAGTCCGCGCCGACAGGACGCCACGTTCAATCGCGCGCCGAAGCCGCGCAATGCCCTGAGTGTCGATAGCAACACGTGCCTGAAGATATGGCAAGCTCGCGGCGAGATCGGGATTCTCGATCACATCCTCCAGCGCGGCGTCGGCGAAGGCCGAATCCCTGGCGTGTGCGCCATGGATGAACCCGCCCAGCACCGTCGCATTCCGGCTTTCCACATCGGCGGCAGAAAAGAGGCCGAGCAGTTCCCGCCACATCGCATCAAGATCGGCGGCGCCATCCGACAGGCCGGTGCCGCACTCGTAGGCGCGCTGCGGATGTCGTTCGACGAGCAGTTCGGCGATGAAGGCAGCGCGCGTCTCCGGGTCGTGCGCGAGCGCGGTTCCTATCTCCTTCGCGAGCTGGGAGGCGCGCTCACGCGGCTTCATGACATCGCCGTCGTCGACATCACCGTCAGCGACATCCCAGCCGAAACTGCTGCGCCCCAGTACCACCGCACGGGCCTGATGGAGAAGATCGGTGGGTTTCAGGCGGTCAATGAGCGCGGTGAGACGCGCGCGCACCTCATCAGGCATAGCGTCGCCCTCGAGGCGCAGCGCTGTGCGGAAGCCGCTCCACCCCTCGATCCAGGGCCGCTCGGAAGAGAAGTGGATCGCTGCCCGTTCGAGCGCATCGTGACAGGCGCCGAAATGCCACAGCTCCCTTACGCTATGGGCAAGGTGGTCCCGGGTATTTTCGATGATTGGCGAAAGCTCGACCGCCAAGTCGACCGCGCCGTTGTACCAGGCCCAGATGTCGCCATTGGTCAGCGGGTGCCAGCCATAGTCGCGTGACCGGGCGCCGAAGTCGAAGTCGCTGGATGAACTGAAATAGTGCGCCTTCAGCAGCGCATCGAGGGCGACGCCGGCGCAGCGCATCAAAGCCGGATCACCAGATTGCGCAAACCGGCGCACAAGCGATCGCCGCTGGTCCGGCAAAGCCTTGGTGCCGGATAGGTGCAGGTGAAACAGCTCGGCGAACATGTCCGATGCCGAGTTCTTGTTGTGATTGGGCGGTTCGGCGGAAAGGAACCGGGCAAGCAATGTCGCCGCGCGGTCGAATAGCGGTGGATCGTAAGCGAGGAGCTTGATCAACCGTATCCACTGCCACCGGTCGCTCGACTGCGGATCGAGTATCTCAGCGCCGCGCGTCCCAGTTACGTCTCGCTCGATCCTTGCGAGCACGGCGTCGGGTGCGACCGGAGCGATATTCGTGATGATCTGGAGGCCGTCTTCGCCCAACGCCGGGAGATCGCCAAGAAGACCGTCGGCACCGAGCCAGCGCACGACCGCGGCGCGTGCCTCGGCGCTGTCGTGCAGATAGCCGAGGCGGCGTGAAAGGGACTTCTGCATCCGTGCCGTGAGCGACGCGCAGAAGCGGTCGAAATCGGCCGGGGGCATGCGTTCGAGGGCGAACCCGGCGAGCGGGTTGGCGATCGCGTGCGGCAGGATCGCACGCCACCGTCCGCGCAGCTGCGCGATCCCGCGCTGACGAAGCGTGTTCAACGCCGCATACATCGTCGCCACGGAAGCGCCGCGAATAGCAGCAACCCGCGCAAGTTCGCCGCTTTCCGACGTGTCTTCGCCATCGATCGAATAGAGCAGCGCAAGGTCTTCGGCGGCGGAAAGGAGATCCCGGTCGGGCTCGTTGCGCTGGTGAAAAATCCGCTCGAAGAGGTCACGGCTCTTGAGCTTTCCCAGGGTCTCGCCTTTCCCGAGGGTTTCGCCGAGGGCGCGCGCCACGCGGAAATTGCCGTCGCTGAACTCCGATATCGTGCGCCGGTCCACCTGCGTCACATTGGGGAAGGTCTTTTCCAGCCACAGTTCCACCATTTCGGGCGGTGCTGATTGCAGGCGAAAGACTTCGGTACGCTCGGGCTCATCGTCGCGAACATCATATTCGACCGTGAGGAGGCTGACCTGGCTCCCCGCTTCCGAACAGATGCGGGCAAGTTCGCTGTGCGTCGCCGGATTGCAGTTATCGACGATCAGGATCGCACGTTGCCGTGCGATAACTAGCTGGCGCGCCATGTCCCGGGCGGTCGGGTCAGTCTCGACCGAATAGTCGGTATAAACGGCAAGCCCCGGGTCCAGCGGCGCCACACCGACACCATCCTCGAACAGTGCCTGCACGAGACGAGTCTTTCCGAGACCGGACAAGCCGATCAACCGGACACATTGGCGAGCTTGGGTCAGAGAGACGCGAAGCCGGGCGAGACCCTCGCCGATGGTGAGGTGCTCGCGGTCGCTCGTTCGCTCATCAGTTAGGCAAGCCTTGTCATTGAAGAGATAGGGTGTCTCCTCGCTCACGCCGACGCCGCACCAATCGCCGATGCTGCTCCAGCCCGACATACCGATGCCGAGTCGCATGCGGACCCAGGCGGCAATCCCAGGATAGTGATTGACCCATGTAGCCAGCCGGTCGCGATCGTAGAAGTCGCTATGCAACTGCCCGGCCTCAGGCAGATCATCGAGCTGCGCCCGGATCGCATGGCGACGATCGCTCAGCGGCTTGTCTGCGACCGACCCTTGCGCGCTGACGATGATGTAGGCGCCCGAGCGAGCGGCGAGTTCGGCGATGACCGGCCGTAGTACGCCGCCAGGACGCATCTCATTGCGGATTGCACTCGCCGGCATGTCGGGCTTCTTTACCTGAAACCCTGTGTGCTGGCTCGGCACGAAATCCGGCATCGGCAGTGCGGACGGGCACTCGACCCGGACATCAAGCCCGCCATCGGCCGCATCCTGATTGCCGCCAGCGGTCACCGACGAACTGGGGCAACCCTGCGCCCGCAATTCTGCCAAAGCGAGACGTGCGACGAGTGTCCGTAGATCGGCGTCATTGAGGTCGGCGACTTGTGCGCCAGTAATTTCGAACATCGTTCTTCCCCCCTTTCATCAAGTATAGGAGAGCATGCGGGAGAATAGAGAGTGGTCAAGCGATAGCAGGTCCGCCACGGCCGCGACGAACTTCCAGTTGTTCCATCGCCACGCATGATGCCTGCGACTGGCTTGCTCAGCTGGTGCTCCAGCGCCGGTGGCCACGGCACGAGCGCGAACTCGCGCGATCCGGCGGAGAGGCTGTTGGGTCGCCATCTGCGCGATTTCTTCTAGGTGCGGAGCACCTGAATCGTCCCGAGATGCTTTAGCGCCGCGTTATCCAGTCCGTTCGTGAAGAAGAAGCGTTTGCTTTTCACGTCGCCGAAGAACTTCTTGAGCCGATTGGCGGTGACGTTGGCATCGGCTTCGCCGGTTGTGCTGCCCATGCTGTTTCCTCGGCAATGATCGGCGGCGTCGAAAGGGCCATCCTGAACGAATGTCCATTCAGCCCAATTTGCGACTCAGAAGCAGCCAGTGTGGTTCCAGCCCAGTTTTGCCTTTTCCCGTGGGTCGTGATAGCCGAATGTATGCTATTGGCCGAAAGCAGACACCTGGCCCAGGCCGACCGTTGGGAAGTATGTTAATTTCGGCTGCCGACCAAAAGCAGAAATTGATGCGTCCGCTGAGCTCTAATACTGGGTCCGGTTGTACGTTTGCTTGTGAGCTGGATCCGGCCGTCCTAAGATCGAGTTGCATCTAGGGGAAAGTCCGCTATACGGCGCTTTGTGGGTAAGTCGTATGGCCGGAATCACGGGTCCGTCTATTACTGCGCTATTCGAGGGAAATCACATCGTGGAAATCGGAATTCGAGTTCACAACGGCAATGAGACTGAACACCTGAGTCCGGAGAAGATCAAGGGGCTTGCGGCGTTTTATGAGCTCGACACGTTGATTCCTCACAGGTACACATCGCTCCTGGTCGTTAACCTCTATCTGCTCGACAAAGTTAGCGGGATAAGTCCAGAGCAGGTAATCAACGAAATCAAGAGCCTTGAGGGTCTGGCCCCATCGCAGCAAACAAAGCCCGCTACTGAGTTCAGGGGCTCTCTCTTGAAGGGGCTTTGGCACAAGCACTTCCTTCCTGCTCTTCCAAGTGCATTCGCACACAACATACTGAATCACTTTGGTAAAGACGGCCTGGCTAAGTTGGTAGAGGAGGTTTTCGACCCTGTAAAGAGCAGTACGGTCACACGAGAAATGATTGATGAGCTATCTCATCGTGTCGTGGAAGAATCAATTGTTGATCGTGGCGCTGCCGAAAAACTGACCGGCGAGTGGATCATCTTTGCTAAGGAGGATGGAATGAACTACTACCTTTGCATCTCTCCCCATGCGAGCGGAGATGAGAACATCGCCAATCACGTTAAGGTTTGCGCTCATGAATTTCCATTCTTATCAAAGTACGCGTCCTAAGAACTAATTAAAGCCGGCGCCGCTTCGCGGCGGGACGTAACTCAATCGTTTAACGTCAGCTACTGGTGCGACGCGTACGTTGTTCGATGTGGCGCCCGACGAAGTCTGCCGTTGGCATGCTGCGGGAAGTAGATCACCGGGAAGTAGGTCACTCCGGCCGAACCTCCCGACATGCCCACTCAACCAATCCCCGGCAAGCCAAAAACAACCCATCCACCACCCCCTCATCCAAGTGCCGCTCCGGGTCCGCAGCGACCCGGCAACGGTCCGCTGCGTGCAGCAGCTCCAGCACCGTCAACGCTCCTACCATCGCGCGCTCGCTCCGGGCCAGGCTGACGCGGCGACCGGGTGAAACATCCGCTTCTGGCCAGGGATGCCCATCCGCCCCCTCGCAGCCGCGCATGCGCTTGAGGATGCCGAGGAGGGAGTTCAGGTCGGGCAGGGGAGTGTCGTCGTTGATGGGCTCAACAACGGTGTACGAGGAGAAGGTGTCGGATTCGTTCATGGCGTCGGCTTCCGTGGCTGTGCTTAACAGCGCCACCGCGAAGGGTGGCGGACGATGCGTGGCTGCAAACCGGGACGAAGCAACGAATGACCGGTGGGTCCGAAGACCCCCACGCACCGCCCGCCAGATAGGCCGACGGATTGCCCGCCGGCACCGGTTAAGGACGGTGCCGACGGGCAAGCGTAAACAACAGTCGTTGCTCATCGCGGGTTTGCAGACCCGGAGCCACCCGTTGTCGGTGGCACGTCATGGTGTTTACGCCGCCGCTTCGAATGCCAATAGAAATTCGCGAAGGAATCGCGGAATCCGAGAGCGAAGAACTATTGTTGCACGCACCATTCGTGCAGCACGCGACGCCAGCAGACGCATTCGCGCAGCTGCTTTGCTGATGGCGAATCAAAGTGGCGCAATCGCCCATGCCATAAGCGAATACCGCGACAGCTTGCTTTGCAACAGTTCTTAGTCCGCTTCGGCAGGTAGTGGCACCTGACCGACCGCACACCCCGAAAAGCGGTTCAAAGCCGACACCGTTAGCAAGCTCATAGCTTCAATCAACGGCATCGTCAGCATGCCCCGCATCCCCCACCAGCAACTCAATCATCGCCCGCGCCGCCGCCGACTGACGCCGATGCGGCGCATAGATGACCGAAAAGGGCCTCGACCGCCCGCGCAACTCCGGCAACACCTCGACCAGTTCCCCTCGCAGCAACCGCTCCCGCACGATGAACTCGTAGCTCTGGCAAATACCGATGCCCTGTTCGGCCAGCGACACCACGCCCAGCACATCGTCGGAAGTCTCGATGGACGAACGCGGCAGCCAGTCCACGTCGCGCTCGCCGTCGCGGAAGATCCACGGGGCAAGCCGCCCGGTGCGCGGCATCACGAAGGGCAGGCACAGGTGCTGCTGCAGGTCGTCCAGCGTCTGCGGCGTGCCACGGCGCTGCAGGTAGTCCGGCGAAGCCACCAACAGCAGTGGCGCATCTTCCAGCTTCCGCCCCACCAGCCCGCTGTCCGGCAGCTGGCCCAGGCGGATGGCCAGGTCGAAGCCTTCGGCCACCAGGTCCACGTTGCGGTTGGTGATGTTCAGTTCCACCTGCACCTGCGGGTACTGCTGCGCAAAGCGCGCCAGCACGGGCGGCAGCCGGTAGTGGCCATAGGTGGTGGGCACGCTCAGGCGCACGCGGCCGGCCAGCGCACCGTCCTGGGCCAGTACGTCGCGCTCGGCGTCGTCCAGTAGGCCGAAGGCGGTGCGCACCTGTTCCAGATAGAGCCGCCCAGCATCGGTCAGGCCCATGCGGCGGGTGGTCCGCTGCAGCAGCTGGCGGCCCAGCCTCGCTTCCAGGCGGGTGACCGCGCGGCTCAGCACCGAGGGCGTGGTGGACAGCGCCACCGCGCCGGCCGTGAAAGAGCCGTGCTCGACCACCGCCAGGAACACCTCCACATCGCCCAGGTAGTCGAACTTGCGGCTCATTTGGCTCTCCGGGGAACAGATGTTTTGCGATGGGGCCAATTTATCGCCGCTGGGGCGATGAATAAAGTGGCGGCCATTCCCCGATAGGAGCTCCCCATGAACCTGATGACCCGGCTGGCCGCAGCGCTGGCCCTGACCCTGGCCGCAACCGGCGCGCAGGCCGCCAACGTGCTGGTGGTGCTGTCCGACGAAAACCACTTGGACCTGAAGGACGGCAAGGTGCTGCCCACCGGCTTCTATCTCAACGAGCTGATGCAGCCGGTCAAGCTGCTGCTGGACGCGGGCCACGAGGTGACGTTCGCCACGCCGCAGGGGCGGGCGCCGACGGTGGATGCATCCTCGGTGACGGCGGCGTACTTCGGCAACGATGCCGCGCAGCTGAAGCTGCACAAGGAGCTGCTGGAGAAACTGGCGCTGACCTCGCCCACCGCCTCGCCGGTGGTCAGCCTGGCGCGCATCGAGCAGCAGGGCTACGCGCGGTTCGATGCGGTCTACATTCCCGGTGGCCACGCGCCGATGCAGGACCTGCTGAAGAGCCCGGCGCTGGGCCGGCTGCTGGCCGACTTCCACCAGCGCAACAAGACCACCGCGCTGGTCTGCCATGGGCCGATCGCGCTGCTGTCCACGCTGCCGGATGCGGCGGGTTTCGTGGCGAAGCTGGAAGCGGGTACGACGCCGGCTACGCCGAAGTGGATCTACCGCGGCTACCAGATGACGGTGATCAGCAACCAGGAAGAGGAGCAGGCCAAGCCGCTGCTGGGCGGCGGTGAGATGAAGTTCTACCCGCAGACCGCGTTGCAGCGGGCGGGTGCGAAGTTCACTAGCAACACCACGCCGTGGACGGGGCATGTGGTGGTGGACCGCGAGCTGATCACCGGGCAGAACCCGGCTTCGGCGCTGGAGGTGGGGCAGCGGTTGGTGGAGCGGTTGAAGTAAGGCGGGTTCTAGAAAGAAGGCTGTCAGCCTTGTGGGCCGAGGGGGGGCAGCTCCTCGGACTGACTATGGAAGTGCCAACGTGGTCGGCAGAGAGGGCGTCAACCCTTCGCGAGCGCTGCCCCTGACAGATCTTCAATCTCGGAAAGCGCGTGACGCGTTACGGCCCAATCGCCGGAGTGCCTGATCGCCACGCCTCCCGCCGCTGTCCAGGCATCACAGTTCGCTTCGAAATCATCGATCAGAACATCGCCCGGTTGGTGCATGAAGAGAGGCTTATGCCTTCCGCCAAGCACAGGCAACACCAGGCAGGTCGCTGACAGGTGTTCGCGAACCCACTGCCGCTTCTGCATGGCAGCGAGTGGATAGTTCGATTTCGGGCAGGCCGTGAGAATCACCGGGTTCAAGTGGTGGATGCTGTGGAAGAACTCCACTGCACCGTGCATCGGCGGAAGGTCGCGGAAGAATGACGGGTGGTTGTTGATGTGCCCCCACATTTCATCGTCGGCAAGCACGCGGTGGTCCAAGCCAAACAGAGCGGGGAATGCCGCGTCGAAGTCGGCCATTACGCCATCAAGATCTACGTAGATGGTGCGTCTGGATGCACTCGATCCATCTGTGCGCTGCTTCGCGAGTGGGTCCATCATCGGTATTGACTTCACATCATCAGCGTTCATTACAGCGTTCTCCTCTCAAGAGTGGGCTTTCTTCTTCATCGGTTCCCCAGTAGCGGGGCAAAGTGCTTGGTGATTGCGACAGACATGGCAGCAATTGCGATGCCGCTGGCGTCGGTCCAGGGCGAAAGGGTGATGGCCTGCAACCCCCGCCAACGCGGAACGCCAGAGTGCCTTTTGGGTCCATCAGGCGCTGCTGCAGCGGGACAGTGCGCCGCGCCGTAACCACACACTACGGACACTACCGGCCGGAATTGAAACCGAGATGGGCATCGCATCACGGCGACGCCGCCCGGCTGATGCCGTAATCGGCAAGCTTGAAATGCGGCATATATCGCGGCGCTTCTTCAAATGCCTGCCGAGTGGCTGCTCTGGCTCCTGGCCAAGACGCACGGCCCGCACTCACTGGCTCATTTCGCCAACCAAGGAGCAATCTGGCGCGCTGGTGATTGGATAATCCCCGAGTGCTACGGATAGGCCGAACGGGGATATACCTGTTGCGCTCGGTCCGGACTCAATCCAAGGACGCCACAGAAGATGGATGCTCAGGCAGACTCAATATAGCACGCCGACCCGCGCGATCATCATGCCGGAGCGCGTGTGTGCTGTACATGCCCTTGGTTGCGGCTGATCAGCGCGAGCGGCCTGAAGCCGCTCGATCTCCAGTCGTTCGATTGGGCATGGCGGGGCTGCCGTGGCACCATGGCGGACTGGCCTCGTCCTTCCGGGCGGGGCCGTTTTCCCAGGGAAGCCCTCGAACACGACATGCGAACGTCCATCCACTTCATTCTCTCCGCCCTGTGCCTTGGCTTGCTGTCCGGCTGTGCCAGTGGCCCGGAGGAGCACGCCTCAAGCCGCGAAATCACCGGCGCATTCGTGGCCGACGACGGCCAGCTGTACCTGCTGCCGCGCTTTGAGGAGCCCATGCGCTTCAATGCCGCGCCGTTCCGTGAGTACCGGGCGCTGATGGACAGCCCGCTGCGCGAGGCAGTGGCCTGCGCGCAGATGTACTTCCATGAGGACTGGCGCGACCCGGCCAACAAGGCCAAGGTGCACGGCAGCTATGCGCTGCTGCTGCGGCCGGAGCAGGTGACGCCGGAACAGGCCGCGCAGTTCAAGCTGGAGCGGATTGAAGTGCTCCCGCGCGAGGCGAAGTATGTGGATGAGCGTGCGCGCTACTACCTGCCGCAGGACCGGAGCCGCTACGCGTTGGCGTTTGACCGTGCCTGCAATCTTTCAAAGAAGGGCGGCAGCTATTACAGCGCGCTGTTCGAGGGCGACGGCGAGCGGGTGAGGTTGCCGGATGCTGCTGCGCTGGCGGAGAAGGGGAAGCTGGCGCAACCGATCAGTGCGCGGGCGCAGCGGATCCTGCCGGAGAGGGAGGACAAGCCGGGTGTGGGGACGGCGGCTGGGAAGGTGCTGGGCGCGGCTCTGGTGCCGGTGGCGGTTCCGGTGTTTGTGTTGAGCCTGCCGTTTTTGGGGCCGGATCATTGGAAGTGATGGGGCGTTGAGGGACAGCCATCCACGCGTGGCGTGGATCTACTTGGGCATCGCCTGAAAGTTCATCCTGGAGATCTGTGTGCCCAGCACGCTGGAAACTGTTTTGAAGACCGTAGGCTTCATTGTCCTCGCGGCACTTCCGTTGGTGATCCTCTGGTTCACCCTTCGGCGAATGTCAGCGACCGCGCGTTCTGCATTGGGATCAGCGCTGCGTTTGAATCCACCTCGCCGGATTTCCGGTAGGTCCATGACCCTGGTGATGGTGGATGGAAAAGAGGATCGCGAGCACTACTTCTTTGATGCGGAGTCCTTCTACCTGCGGCGTGGTCCGGTGCCTACGGCCGTTCCGCTCTCGCAGATCACCTCGGTCACACGCACCTCTGACAGGATCTACGGGCGCTATGTCTGGCAGGTGTGCTTCAGCAAAGCGTCGGGCAGAAAGTGCGTGACGTTCACCAACAACCTGACGCTGTTCAACCGCGACTTTCTGCTCTTTCTGGAGGCGCTGCGGAAGGCCAATCCGCTCGCGACCGTTGAGCGAGCGAGTCTGTTCTTCTGATTGTGCGGCGATATCAGCGGCGCTGATTGGCAAACAGAGGGGCCAGGAGGGCGGGTTGTTGTGAATGATTTCGGCAGTGTTTCACCCTATCAGCCCATGCTGGCGGCGCGGATCTGGATATCCTGCTGCACGCGCTGGTCTTCCAGCTGCTGCTCAAGCTGGTTGGCGATGGCGCGCTGCTGCGCTTCGCGGCTGACGGCGTCGTACTGCTGCATTGATTCTTCGACTGAGGTCTGCGCGGCCAGCTCGGTCGGCATTGCGGCGCGCTGGTGTGCGGGATCGCTGGGCTCGCCCTGGACCACAAACAGCGTATGACCGGCGGGCTTGTCTGCTGTGGCGTTACTCAGCAGCACGTGGTCGACGCGGTCCAAGTCGTTGTCCTTGGCCAGCACCAGCAGGCTGGCGGTCATGCGCTCGCTGGCTTCGTCGAAGGTGCGACCGTGCTTTGCATCCAGCGTCGCCACGCCTTCGCGTACCTGTTGGTAGAGGGCGTGATCGGGATGCTCAGGCTGGGTGGGTAGCAGGGGCGCGGGCGGTGCTTCGGGTTCTCGCTGGGCCGTTGCGCTCGGGGGCGGTGCTACCGGTGCTTCCACGGGTGGCGACGTGTAAGGAGGCTCGTGCTCCGAGACCTTGGGCGCGGCGTCTGTTGCCAGCTCGGGTGCAGCGGGCTCGGCTGCTGCGGGGTTGGCTGGAACGTCTGACTCCGAATGGATCGGCGCGGGCGTTGCTTCCAATTCGTGGAGGCGAGCAGTAACCGGCGCGGCGTCAGCTACTTCGGTCTGGATCGACGAGACCGAGGAGTGGGTGTGAGTCGCAACGGCCTCCTGCTTGGGATCGGGGTGCTCGACATCCGGCGGAGGTAATGTACTCACTTCCGGCTGGGCGGGAGATCGCTCAGCGGAGGGAGTGCCGGGTGATGGCACAGGTACAGCCGGCATCGGGGGCGCGGGAGGATTTGCCTCGGTATGCGCTTGCCGCTCGCTTGACTCTTTCGATGCCGGCGGCGTTGCGACTGCGGTCGGCTCCGGTCGTGGTGCTTCACGGCGAGCAGGTTCCTGTACGGCTTCCGTACGATCCGATGGCATTGGAGCTGCAGGCGTAGAGGTGCGGTGTTCCTGCGCTAGAGGCGGCGCGCTGGGTGGCGGTGCAGTATGCCCATCAGTGTGCGCATTGATCACCGCTTGCGGGGTCAGGCGCTCTTCGGCGTGCTCGCCGCGAACCTCAGCCACGGAAGCGGCGGCCATCTGCTGCGCCTGCGGTGCAGCGACACCCAGTCGATTGGCTTCCTGCATGGCCTGGTCGTGGGCATCGCGCTCGTTGGCGGTCAATGCCTCGATACTACGTTCGTGGGCGCCGGGTACGGGCGCCTCCATCTGTTGGATGGCGTGAATCTGCGGATAGGTTCGGTTCAACTCGTCGCGGATGTTGCCCTCGGCCAGCGAGTCGTAGATCCAGCCGTCATGCAGCCACTCACCATCGCCTTGGCGCTGATAGGTGCGCCCGTCGGAGGCGAGTACGTGATCGGGATGCTCGCGGGCCCACATCACTTCATCCGGAATCGGTCCGTACTGGGACCACCCTTGTGCGGAGTAGGCCTCCTCAAACTGCTTGGCAAAGGCCGCCGAGCTGCGGGCGGCGTTGAAGGCCATGATGCCCTGTGCGGCTTCATCAAGCTGGGCGGCCTTGGTGGCATCGGCCACTTCTACTGTGGTGTTCTTGATGCCGTGCTCGAGGACCTGATGGACGACCTCGCGCCGCCATTCGCCGTTCTCCGGGTTGCGCTCCCAGGAACGCGGAAGGGAGCTGGGTGTATCGCTGGCGTCGCCTGCAATGCTGAAGGGATTGATCGGTTGATCCGGCTCGGACAGCCGCAGCCCGACAGCCCGGCTTGACGCCTGGTAGTTCAGTTGCTGGGTCAGTTCGGCATCGGCCGTGAGCAACGTGGTTGCGCCGTATATCGGGCGATCCGCAAGGGTGCCGACGGTGCCTATGATTTCCCGCTCGCTGTGCGTCCAGCCCTTTTCAGGATGCGCCGGGTCAAACGTCCAGATTCTGCCGGTGCTGTCGGCTTGGTTATTGATCTGGTATTTCTCGATCCAGTCGACGATCTCACTGCTACCCCACGCGCCCAACCCGCCACCGATGATGCCGGTGACAATAGCGCCGGGGCCGGACTCGATGCCCAGCAGCGTACCAACCTTGGCGCCCACCACCGCGCCGGTCCAACCGCCGACGCTGCGTGCCCCGAAGTCCAACAGCGCGGCTTCCGCGCCCGTCCGGTTGTCGCGCGCGTACAGGTCGGCAATCCTTGTTCCTTCCGTGGCGGCTTCAAGGACCGTCGCTGCGGCGCCACCGATGACGGCACCCCGCACCATGTTTGGACGCACGCGGATGGTGTGGTCGATGCCGCGTGCTTCCTGGATGTTGGGCGTTATGCCTTCAACAACCTTGAGCGTTGCGCGCTCATCGAGAACGGCTGCCGCTGTTGGTGGGCTGACCTTTGTGTTGTGGGGCAGGGTATCCCCAAGCTCGGCGTGCCAGCGGCCTTGTGCGCGCCAGCCATCGCGCAATGATTGGGTGATTCGAGGGTCTTTCAGTCGAGCTTCGCGTTCGGCTTCCAGCGCTGCGCCCGGTAGGCGGGTATCGCTATGGCTGTCATAAACCTGAGCGCCTTCGCGACTGTAGAGTCGAATCTGGATGCCGGTCTCGGCCTGGACTTTGTCCAGATTTCCGGGCAAGGCTTCGTAAACGTGTTTGCGCACGTCTTCGGGGACGTAGCGGCCGAAGCCTTCGTCGTCCAGCTTGTCAGTAAACCTTCGGTCGACACCAAGCTCGCTTTCCAACCGATGTGCGACAACTCCCCGAATCTCCACTTCGTAGCCCTTGGCCTGGAGATTCTTGATCAGATTAACTGCGGCGTCGCCATTTCCTAGTGTCGTATCGAGGATGAGATTCCTGTGGCCCTCGACTGCCAGGGATCGCAGCTCTTTGGCCCATTGGCTGGCATCGCTGTGAGTATGCCCTGACCAGGTGTATGGGTGCTGCTGGACAAGCTGCGGAGCGTCACGGTGCATCTCCCGCAGCGCGTCGGGATCGATGGGAATGGCATCACCAGCAAGCTCTCGAATCGCAGCACCGGCAACCCCGCTCTTACCTGCGCCTGGCTGTCCAGCGAGTACAATTGCCTTGGGGTGCTCCTGAGGAGTGGTACTGTCCAGACCACTATGGGGAAGCACCTTGTCCGCAAACACCTGCGCATGCGCCTGGGGCGCGAGGCTCCAATCGGCTGAACTCAACGCTCTAGCTCCTGAAAATAGGAATACATCGACTCATCTCCTATCCATTGGCTTTGTAGGCGCGCCCTAAGCATTAACCGTTCTTTTTCAAGTGCATTGGCAATATCCTGGGGATTCCCAGCCGCTTCGGCAGCGGCAAGCTCACTCCGTGCCTCCATGATGAACGTTCCGAGCCTGCCTTCCAATGCAGAGATCGCGTCGTCGAACGGCATTAAAGGAATCTGTCGTGATCGTTCGGCTGATCGATTCAGTACTTCCTGCAGTCGTTCGATATGTTCCGGATAGTCCTTGAGCATTTCCCGGAGTTTGGCTGGAACGGGCGGAGAGGAAAGGGTCAAGATTGTCACCTTTTGGGCAGATCCACGTAGATTCGAGAATATCCCCACATGCCTTGGTGGGTCCAATGCTATTTGCGACAACGTATAGGCAAATGGGTTGTGTCGATTTGGCCCACGAGTCAGATCATTGGGTCGCCATTCCTCGTGGGCTGGAGGAATGCACGGCATTGCGCATGCATAATCCCAATGGGGCGAATGGATGCCCGCAAACAGGAAGGAAGCCTGCGCCATGACGAACATGCCCACCCAGCTCACGACTGACTTCGATGCGGTGCTCGACCGTGGTGACATTGCGGCGGCGCGGCGGCTGCTCGCTCCGCCTCTTGCGCGTGGCTGTGCCGAAGCGTTGTTCCTTTCTTCTTCGATACCTGCTGGCAAGGACGACGCACACGCCGAGGCGGACAGCTTGGCGACCCTCAAGCGAGCCGCAGAGAAGGGTTACATCCCGGCCATCTACTCGATGGGGCTGTGCCTGCTGATGGGTGACGGCGTTGAGCAGGACGTCACGCGGGCGGCCGCGCATTTTGAGCGGGCATCGGAGGCCGGCTATCCGTCGGCCATGTACGAGTTTGGCCTGGCGCTGTTCCATGGCAAGGGTGTGGCCAGGGACGTACCACGTGCGGTGTACCTGATCCGCGCTTCGGCGCAGGGTGGGAATGAGTACGCCAGGGAGTTCCTGTTGGCGTATTCATTGGGCGTGGACGCGTAGAACGTGGGTGCGGGGGCCGGTGACGTTACACTGGCTGCCTACGCCCGATGGAAGCTTGCCCATGTTCAGTGGAAAGGTTGCGGTGGTCACCGGCTCCACCAGCGGTATCGGTCTTGGCATCGCCACGGCGCTGGCGCGGCAGGGCGCCGACATTGTGCTGAATGGCTTCGGCGATGCGGCGGAGATCGAACGTATCCGTACCAAACTGGAAACCGAGTTCGGCGTACGGGTGGCGCATGATGGCGCAGACCTGTCCCGTGGTGAGGCGGTGCGGAACATGATCGCCCACGCTGTTACGACGATGGGGCGCATCGACATCCTGGTGAACAACGCGGGTATCCAGCACACCGCATCGATCGACGAGTTTCCCGTAGAGAAGTGGGATGCGATCCTGGCGCTGAATCTCTCGGCGGTGTTCCATGCAACGGCGGCGACCTTGCCCCATATGAAGCAGCAGGGCGCCGGTCGCATCATCAACATCGCATCCGTGCACGGGCTGGTCGGCTCGGTGAACAAGTCGGCCTATGTGGCGGCCAAGCACGGCGTGGTGGGGTTCACCAAGGTGACCGCGCTGGAGAACGCGGGCACCGGCATCACCGCCAATGCGATCTGCCCGGGTTGGGTGCGTACCGCGCTGGTCGAGCAGCAGATCACTGCGTTGGCCGAGCGCGAGGGTACGGATCAAGAGACCGCCGCGCGCGCGTTGCTGGCCGAGAAACAGCCCTCGCTGCAGTTCGTGACGCCCGAGCAACTGGGCGAGATGGTGGTGTTCCTGGCCTCGGATGCTGCGGCCCAGATCACCGGCGCGGCGCTGCCGGTGGATGGGGGCTGGACGGCCCGCTAATTGGCGGGTTGCGCGCGCCGCTGCAGCATCGGCAGCGCGACCAGCGTGGCGAGAATGGTGAACAGCACCAGCGACGAGCCCACCGTGCCGAAGCCGAGGCCGCCCTTTTCCAGCGGCTTGGTGAGCAGGTCGCCGAAGGTGGCACCGAACGGGCGGGTGAGCACGAAGGCGATCCAGAACAGGATGACCCGGTTGATGCCTTTGATGCGGGTGGCCAGCGCGGTGAGCGCGATGAGGCTGCCGATCAGTAGCGCGCCGCCGGTGAAGCCCAGCCCGGAATCGTCAGCGAGGAAATCGCCCAAGGCGGTGCCGAGCGTGTTGGAGAACAGCACGGCGGTCCAGTAGAAGCCTTCGGCGCGGCGCGATGCGATGTTGCTGACCGAGATCGACTTTTCAGACAGGCGCCAGGCCAGCAGCACCAGCGCCAGGCAGCCGGCGAGCAGGCTGGCGCCAGTGGCGTAGCCCAGCCCCAGCGTGCGGTCGATCAGGTCGGACATCGTCGTGCCGGCGGTGCTGGTGGCCAGCACTACCGACCAGAACAGCACCGGATGGAAGCGCCGCGCGGACAATTGCACGGCCAGCAGGACGGCGAACATCGCCAGCAGGATGGCCGAGCTGGCCACGTAGCCCAGGTTGAGCGTCATCGACAGCAGGTCGCCCGCGGTCTCGCCGAGGGTGGTGGCGGCGATCTTCATCACCCAGAAGCCGAGGGTAACCGCCGCCACTTTGCTGTGCAGGGAATCTGCGTCTGAAGCACTCATCGAACGTCGCCTGGGGAGCCCGCGGGTGATGCTGTGGCGGGCGGCGTCGGAGTGCAGTCGGAACCAGGTTTGGCGAGGGTGAGCGTGGGGGCGGCGTTCAGCCGGCGCAGGCGGGGGCCGAAAGGCGCGCCAGCAGGGCGCCCCAGTCGGCCACGAAGCAGCCGTCGCGGCCGCGGTTGCATTCGGTGATCCACGCGTCCAGCGATTCGCTCTGTGCGCGGTAGCCGCTGACATCGCCCAGGACGGCGAAGTGCAGGCGGTAGTTCACCAGCATCTGCAGCCACTGACCGGCCATGCCGGAGCGCAGTTCGAAGAAGTCCGGCGATAGGCGCTGCACCGGCACGGCAATCCACTCGGCCTGGTGCCCGAGGGCGTCGCCGACCAGATCACGCAGGCCGTTGCCGTCCAGTGCGGGGCCCTGCGTCTCGGTGCGCAGGATACGGGTGGTGCCGATGTACTCAATGGAATCATTCATGCTGGAGGCTCTGCAGTCGACGCAGCCGGGCGAGGATGTCTTCGCGCAGGCCGGGGATGTAGTGGTAGGCGTCTGCCAGCAGGGTGACGTCCGCCGTCGGGACGAGCCGTTTCATGCGTTCGGCGGCGGCAGGGGTGTCGATGAGGGCATCACGCGCGCCCATGACAAGGGCTGCCGGTGGATGCAACGTAGCCAAGCGCTCGTCGCTGATGCGGGGAATGCGCAGCGGACGTGGCCGGACCTCGGCACGGATCAATGCCAGCAGGTCGAGCAGCGGCTGCGCACGTGCAGGTGCATGCAGTGGCGCGGGGCCCATGACCGCACGGCGCAGGCGCTCGCGCCCCCATCGGCCAAGCAGCAACAATGGGAGCGCCTTGAGCAGGAATGCACGCTGGCGCCCGATACCCGAGGGGCTGACCAGGACCAGTGCGTTGACCCGGGCAGGCCTTCGCAACGCGTAATCCATTGCCAGGAAACCGCCGAACGACAGGCCCACGAATGCAGCGCTTTGCACGCCGAGTGCGTCGAGGACATCATCCAGCCATTGCGCATGCGCATCGCTGTCCAGCGCTGGTTGCGTGCCTTCGCTGAGACCTGGTTCGCCAATGATGTCGACGGCATGCACGCGGTAGTACTCGCTCCAACGTGCGGCATCGAACATCCAGCTGGCGGCATTGCTGAGGGTGCCATGCAGCAGCACCAGGGCAGGGCCGTGTTCGGAGCCGCAGCTGACCACAAATGTCGAACCGGCGCGGGTGGCGAGATGGTGCGATTCGTGTGGTACCGGCCAGTCCGAAAGCACCTGGCGGTAGGCGGCAAGTACGCGCTGCGTGGGAATGCCGGGGCGCTGCCGCTTCATGCGCTGTGGTCCTGCAGCAGACGCTGCAGGCTGACCAGCAGCGCCGTGGAACCTGCCAGGCCACCGATCACGATCAGCTTGAGCACATCGTGCTCAGGCGAATAGATCGTCTCCATGCGCAGCGGCTCATCGTCGGCCTCGCGGCCGGTGACGCGCGCATGCAGGGCACGGACCAAGTCGGCGGCACGTGCCGCACCGCATCCGGGAATATCCACTACCGTGGTCAGCTGTGGGCGCGCAGCGGAGGGCTCACGCACGGTGCCGGTGAACACGTCGAGGTCTTCAGCGGTGATGCGATAGGACTTACCGATGCGGGTCGCGCGCAGTTGGCCGCTACGGATATGCCGCAGGACGGTTTTGGGGTGCAGGCTGAGCTGCTGGGCAGCCTGTTCGACAGTTAGCAACGCGGGGGACATATCGGAACTCGAGAACCATGTGCTCCCTATTGTTCCATGAAATGCAATTTGTGGGAGCGATTTGGTATTGCGCGGCGGCGGCGACCGGGGGGCCATCTGCCCGGTGCCGCTCGCGCGGGCCAACCATCCCGACGACTACGCTGGCTTCGCAAACACATCCAAGCCCTTGCCCGTCTCCAGCAGCGACTTCAGGCTGGAAAGCACGATCGGCCAGCCCTGGCGGATGCCGGTATCCATGCCGCTGCCCGGTTCCAGTTCGTCGTGGGTGACGGTCAGGCGCACCATGTCCTGGTAGGGCACGATATCGAAGGTGACGCGGCTGTAGGCGTCCGGGTTCTCGGCCTGCGAGGCGGCGGCCCAGGTGATGACCAGCCGCGAGGGTGGAGTGCTTTCCACCACTTCTCCCACCAGTTCGACCGAGCGTGTTTCGTTGGCACGTACATGCTGCCAGCGCGAGCCGGGTTTCCAGTCCGAGACGTTTTCGTGGCCCCAGTAACGGCTGGCGATCTCGGGGCGGGTGATGGCCTCGAACACCTTCTGCGGGGTGGAAGCGATGTAGATCACGTGGATGAAGCGGGTGGACTCTGCGGACATCGTCATTCTCCTTCCAGTTCTCGTTTCAGGTCATGCAGCAGGCTCAGGCGCTGCTGCTCGAACTTGCGTACCCAGCGCTCGTAGACTTCATGCAGGGGCACCGGGTTGATGAAGTGCAGCTTCTCGCGGCCACGGCGCACGGTGCTGATCAGATTGGCGTCTTCCAGCAGGCCCAGGTGCTGGGTGACCGATTGCCGGGCCATGTCCAGGTGGTCGCACAGCTGGCCCAGGGTCTGGCCGTTGTGCTCGCAGAGCAGGTCCAGCAGCGTCCGGCGCGTGGGATCGGCCAGTGCCTTGAAGACCTTGTCTGCGTCGCGCACGTTGTCTACCGCCATGGGGATGTCTTCAGTTCCAGTTGTCGATCCTGACGTCGTGTGGATTGGGCTGGCCCTTGCCGGTTTCCAGCAGGGCCTTCAGGCTCATCAGGAACACCGCCCACTTGGTGCTGCAGTGGGAGGTGAACTCGACGCGCTCTTTCCAGCCCTCGTGGGTGAACAGGACGATGCAATAGTCGCCCTCCTGCTTCAGCACGAAGCGCGCGTGGGTGCCGATCCATTCGGCGGGACCGGCGAGGAACCGCCAGAGCACGAGCTCGCCTGGAATGAGCTGTTCCAGCTTCATTTCCATCGCGCCGATTTCCTGGCCGTTGTTCGTGAAGCGCGCCTTGACCGTGCCGCCGACCTCGCGGTCGCCCTGGGTGTCTTCGGCCCACCAGGCGGCGACGCCTTGGGGGGTTGCCAGGGCCTGGTACACCTGTCTTGCGGGGGCCTTGATGCCGACCCTGTGTGCGATATCCACCACTGCGGGTTCCTCGCGATGGGCCGGCAGGCGCCGCCCTTGATTGGACTATATGCAGGTAAATACCTGCATGTCAAATCCGGTGAACGGTGGACTGGATCAATACACTGGGCACCTGCCAGGCATGGCCTGGCACTACTGGATCTACGGAACGTCAGGGAGTGCATGCATGACTGAAGCTGGAAAGGACATCTTGAACATCCACCGTGCCAGCGAGGCCGATGCCCCCGCGGTGCTGGCGCTGTTCGATGAGGTGATCGAATGGTTCGTGTCGATCGGCAACCTGCAGCAATGGGGCAGTGAGCCGTGGTCGATGATGCCGCGCCGGATCACCCAGGTGACCGAAGCCTGCGCGCTGCCCGGTGCATGGGTTGCCCGGAACGAGCACGGCGTGGTGCGCGCATTCCTGGCGCTGGGCGAGTCGATGCCGTATGTGCCTGCGCCCACCGGCCCGGAACTGTATGTGCGGGTACTGGTGGCATCGCGTGACGTGCGCGTGCGTGGCATCGGCCGGCGCCTGATGGCCTTTGCCGATGAGCAGGCGCGCGCTGCCGGGCTCGACCATCTGCGCGTGGACTGCTACGGCGGTGGTAACGGTGATCTGGTGCGCTTCTATGAGTCCTGCGGCTATACGCGCATCGCGCCGTTCAACGTGGATGGCTGGCCGGGCATGCTGCTGGGGCGACAGCTCTGAAGTGGCTGCGTCATTCGGTCGCAGCGTGCGTGCAGGAAACGGTACATCGGTTCGGCGCTAGAGTAGGGCCATGACCTGCATGGAATGGCTGTGTCATTCCACTGCGGGTTCCTGATGACCCCCTCCAGGAAGGAGCAGCGCATGTACTACAGCAGTGGTAACTACGAAGCCTTCGCGCGCCCGCGCAAGCCCGCCGGTGTCGATGGCAAGCGGGCATGGTTTGTCGGTTCGGGCCTGGCCTCGCTGGCCGGTGCCGCGTTCCTGGTGCGCGATGGCCGCATGGCCGGTGAGCGCATCACCCTCCTTGAGCAGCAGCAGATTCCCGGCGGCGCGCTGGATGGCCTGAAGGTGCCGGAAAAGGGCTTCGTGATCCGCGGCGGCCGCGAGATGGAAGACCACTTCGAGTGCCTGTGGGATCTGTTCCGCTCGATTCCGTCGCTGGAGATTGAAGATGCCAGCGTGCTGGACGAGTTCTACTGGTTGAACAAGGACGACCCGAACTACTCCCTGCAGCGCGCCACGATCAATCGCGGCGAGGATGCGCACACCGACGGCCTGTTCACCCTGACCGAGCAGGCGCAGAAGGACATCATCGCGCTGTTCCTGGCCACCCGGCAGGAGATGGAGAACAAGCGCATCGACGAGGTGCTGGGCCGTGATTTCCTGGACAGCAACTTCTGGCTGTACTGGCGCACCATGTTCGCGTTCGAGGAGTGGCATTCGGCGTTGGAGATGAAGCTGTACCTGCATCGCTTCATCCACCACATCGGTGGCCTGCCGGATTTCTCGGCGCTGAAGTTCACCAAGTACAACCAGTACGAATCGCTGGTGCTGCCGCTGGTGAAGTGGTTGCAGGACCAGGGCGTGGTGTTCCAGTACGGGACCGAGGTGACCGATGTCGACTTCGATCTGGCGGCTGGCCGCAAGCAGGCCACGCGCATCCACTGGACGCGTGACGGTGTAGCCGGTGACGTGGATCTGGGCGCGGATGACCTTGTGTTCATGACGATCGGTTCGTTGACCGAGAACTCGGACAATGGCGATCACCACACGGCTGCGCGATTGAATGAGGGGCCGGCGCCTGCCTGGGACCTGTGGCGTCGCATTGCTGCCAGGGATCCAGCGTTCGGGCGCCCGGACGTGTTCGGTGCGCACATTCCGCAGACCAAGTGGGAGTCGGCGACGGTCACCACGCTGGATGCACGCATTCCGGCCTACATCCAGAAGATCGCCAAGCGCGACCCGTTCAGTGGCAAGGTGGTGACCGGCGGCATCGTCAGCGTGCGCGATTCGCGCTGGCTGATGAGTTGGACAGTGAACCGCCAGCCGCATTTCAAGAATCAGCCCAAGGACCAGATCGTGGTCTGGGTGTACTCACTGTTCGTCGATACGCCTGGCGATTACGTAAAGAAGCCGATGCAGGACTGCACCGGCGAGGAGATCACCCGCGAGTGGCTGTATCACCTCGGCGTGCCGGTGGAAGAAATCGATGAACTGGCGGCGACCGGCGCGAAGACGGTGCCGGTGATGATGCCGTACATCACCGCGTTCTTCATGCCGCGCCAGGCCGGTGACCGCCCGGACGTGGTGCCGGAGGGGGCGGTGAACTTCGCCTTCATCGGCCAGTTTGCCGAATCGAAGCAGCGCGACTGCATCTTTACCACCGAGTATTCGGTGCGCACGCCGATGGAAGCGGTGTACACCCTGCTGGGGATCGAACGCGGCGTGCCGGAGGTGTTCAATTCCACCTATGACGTGCGCTCGTTGCTGGCGGCGACCGGTCGCCTGCGCGATGGCAAGGAGCTGGATATTCCTGGCCCGGCGTTCCTGCGCAACCTGCTGATGAACAAGCTGGACAAGACCCAGATCGGTGGCCTGCTTCGCGAGTTCAAGCTGGTGCAGGAGGACTGAGCGGGTGGAATGAAGGCAGTTGATGAAGACATCAGCTGCCTCCGGGCCTCAAACCGCGCCGTCGGTCGAACGGCTCAGATGTTCCCAGGTATCGATGCTGCCGGCCATCGACGCCAGCTTCGCCCGTACCAGCTGCAGTGCATCACTGCCCAGCAGCAGGTGGCTGGGCGGCGCGTCGCTGTCGATGACCTGCAGCATGGCCTGCGCAGCCTTCACCGGATCACCGAGCTGGTGGCCGCTCTTTGCCTCACGCGCGCTGCGGATGGGATCGAACAGCGCGTCGTAGTCTTCAATGCTGCGCGGTGCCCGCGCCATCGAACGGCCTGCCCAGTCGGTGCGGAAGGAGCCCGGCGCGACGGCGGTGACATGGATACCGAACGGCGCAACCTCCTTGCCAAGCACTTCGCTGATGCCTTCCAGTGCAAACTTGCTGCCGCAGTACCAGGCGATACCGGGCATCGTGATGAAGCCGCCCATGGAGGTGATGTTGAGGATGTGGCCACGGCGGCGCGCGCGCATGTGCGGCAGCACGGCCTTGATCAGCGCGGCCGGGCCGAACACGTTCACCTCGAACTGGTGCCGCAGCTCGGCCAGCGTCGATTCTTCGAGGATGCCTTCGTGTCCGTAGCCTGCGTTGTTGACGAGCACGTCGATGCTGCCAACGTTGGTTTCGATATCGGTGACGAGCGCATTGATGGCATCGGCATCGGTGACGTCCAGCAGGCGGCCGAATGCGCGGCCGGGCGCCAGCGTTTCGAACGCCTGGCGGTCGGTTTCGTTGCGCACGGTGCCGACCACGCGATCGCCGGCCAGCAGTGCCTGCTGGGCGAGGGCACGGCCGAAGCCGCTGCTGACGCCGGTGATGAGGAGAAGGCGGGACGGGGACATGGGGAGGCGCTCATGGTGGACAGGGCTTGCACGTTAGTGCTTGAACGGTGCCCACCACAGGCCTAGGATTCGGCCATTCTTGCCTATTTCTCTGGGGTGCCTGTGCCGGTGGTCGATTCCCTGCGACGGCAGATGCAGGCGCGCATGGTCGGCCTGCTGCAGACTTTGGCGGTGGAGGAGGGCTATACGCTCACGCCGCTGCCGGGGGTGCGGCTGCTGCGCTCCGACCGGCCTCTGGCACGCACGCCGGTGCTGTATGACCCCGGCATCGTGATCGTCTGCCAGGGCGTGAAGCGCGGCTACCTGGGCGAGCAGGTCTACCAGTACGACGCGCAGCACTACCTGGCAGTTTCGGTGCCGGTCCCGTTCACGATGGAAACCGATGCTTCTGCAGAGGCGCCGCTGCTGGCGATCTACCTGCATCTGGATCTGCAGTTGGCGGCAGACCTGCTGATTGAACTGGGGGAACAGGTGGACACATCGGAGGCACCGGCACAGAGCATGATGTCCAGCCCGATGCAGGCGCCGATGCAGGCCACGGTGCTACGCCTGCTGGAGGCACTGGCTGACCCGTTGGAGGCTGCCGTGCTCGGGCCGGCGTTGGTGCGTGAGGTGTACTTCCGCGTGCTGACCGGGGCACAGGGCGGCGCAATGCGCGAGGCGCTGGCCATGCGCGGCCGCTTCGGCAGCATCGGCAGGGTGCTGCGTACGATCCACGCCTCATATGCCACTGCGTTGGACGTGGGCCGGCTGGCGGCCGAGGCGGGCATGAGCGTGGCGACCTTCCACGACCACTTCCGCGCGATTACCGGTACGTCGCCGATGCAGTACGTGAAGTCCACCCGCCTGCACCAGGCGCGGCTGCTGATGCTGCGGCAGGCGATGACCGCCGAGGCTGCATCGCTGGCGGTGGGATATGCCAGCCCGTCCCAGTTCAACCGCGAGTTCAAGCGTCTGTTCGCGTTGCCGCCGGCGGCCGAGGTGGCGCGGATGCGGCGGAGTTTTGCGCTGCCACCGCCACCAGCGGATGCGCTGTACGTGTCTTCGCATTGAGTGGCCGCCGGGGTTTCCCCGGCGTTCTCGACATGCCGGCCAGCGGCCGGCACTACCAGGGAATCTGAGTGGTTGACAGGATGCCTACCTACTAGTAGGTTAAGACTCATGAAAGAGTCGCTCTCGCCAAAGGCCCAGGAGATCCTGGCGCATGCCCGATCGCTGCTGGAAGCCTGTGGTTACAACGGTTTCAGCTATGCCGACGTGTCGGCACGGGTGAACATCAGCAAGGCCAGCATCCATCACCATTTCCCCAGCAAGGCGGACCTGGTGCGCACGGTGGTTGAGCTTTACCGAGCCGAGGCGCGCGAAGGCCTGGCGCTGCTGGACCGGCAGCTGGATGACCCGCTGCAGGAGCTCAACGCCTATGTGGATTACTGGTCCAGCTGCATCGCAGGTGGCACGTCGTCGTTCTGCATCTGCGCGATGTTGGCCGCCGAAGCGCCGATGATTCCGGCAGAGATCGCCGAGGAAGTGCGCGGCCATTTCGAGGACCTGAGTGGCTGGCTGGCGGTGACCCTGGAGAAGGGCGCTGCCATAGGCCAACTGCAGTTGCAGGGCTCGGCGGCCGATGAGGCCAAGGCGTTCATGTCAGCGGTGCATGGCGCCATGCTGGCTGCGCGCGGCTTCGGTGATGCGGCCACGTTCGCGACGCTGGCCCGGCTGGCCATCGCGCGGGTGAGCGCGGCCGCCTGACGTTCGTGTGATGGGCCTGCGGTTACGCGGGCCTTTTATTGATTTGCATGCCTACCTACTAGTAGGTTTACATCACTGATGGAGATTCCCATGGCACATCCCCTTTCCCTTCTCGGAGCGATCCATACCGCCATCAGCCTGGTGCCGATCCTGGCCGGCCTGTACGGCTTCATCCGCCACCGGGCAATCGATCCCGGCACGCGCTCGGGCAAGGTTTATCTGATTGGCCTGGTGCTGTCGGTGGCGACCTCGTTCACCGTCTCCAGCACAGGCGGGCTCAATCCAGGCCATGCCTTCGGCGTGATCGTGCTGCTGGTGGCGTTCGGCGGTGTTCTGGCGGCACGCCTACGCTGGCTGGGACGCTCGGCGCGCTATCTGTCGACGTTCGCGCTGTCCTTCAGTTTCCTGCTGTCGCTGGTGCCGGGTGTGAACGAAACGCTGACCCGCTTGCCGGTGGGCCACCCTGTTGCCGCCGCACCGCTGGCGCCCGTGATACAGCAGACGCTGCTGGGGTGTGCGGTGGTGTTTGCGATCGGCTTTCTGGCGCAGTGCTGGATGATTCATGAGCGCAGCGTACGCGCGCGTGGTTGACAGCGCCGCCGCCGGGCGTCAGTCAGCCAGCACGGTGTCGGCGCCTTCGCCGTAGGTGGCGCGGGCGCTGCCACATCGCGCGTGGGCCGCAGCATTGGCCGGCAGGCCGGTGGCTTTGATGCCGCGCCGCGAATCGCCGTCAAACACCTCGGCGTAGCGCTCTGCGGCCAGCGCATCATCGGGCAGCACGTACAGCAGGACGCGCTGCAAGGTTGATTGACCCTGCAGTGGCTGCGGCTGCCGGAAGGTGGGCACCTGCACGCGCGCGCTGTGCCATTGCGTGGGCGCAGCGACGGTCTGCCAGCGCACCTGCAGCGGCAGGTCGAGCGACATCAGCGCGACACCGGCAGGAAAGCCGTAGGCGGTGCAATCGACGGGCGCGACCGGGATACTCGCAATGGCCCTGTCGCCGATATCCAGTGCGGTGCCATTGACTTCCATCCGCACGATCGGCGCGCTGCCGTAGTTGTGGATCTTGAACAGCACCAGGCCTTCGAAGCGGCTGCGCTCCAGCTCGTCGGCGGTGAGACCGCTGAGACGTGCCAGCGTGGGCGCGACCTCCACATGATCGCTGTAGTGGTAATAGAGGTGCACGAGCTCTGGTGTGCCCGTGCGGCGCCATCCGGTGTTGAACGGCGTGGTGTCCGGATACGCCTGGCGGACCAGTGGCACATCGGTGACGGCGCGATCTCCGGACGGCGTGGCGTAGCGGTAGTGGTCAACGGAGCGCTTCAGGCGTGCGTCTTCGTACGGGAACGCGCGGTCTGCGTCGGACTGCGTGTTGGGGTAGCGGTGGAAGGCCATGAAGCGCTCGGGCGTGTCGCCCTGCATGGGCAGATCCGGGCCAGCGCCGGAGCCGGTGGACGCGTACGGTGAGGTGTCCAGCCACAGGGGGTGCCCGCTGAGGTTGATATGCATCTCCGCGATGGGCGCACGCGAGCCACCTGCAACGCTGTCCCAACTGCGTTGCAGGGAGAGCCACACGGGGACGATGAGCAGGGCCGCGGTGGTCGGCGCGAACATCAACGCGTGTACACGGCCGGGCATGCGCCCGCGCTGCCGCACCATGTAGCGCAGCCACACCAGCAGCAGGACCAGCAGCAGCGGGAGGCCGACCCAGATCGCGACGGTGGCCAGCGCCACGACGCCCCAGCCCAGGTTGGGGGTAGCCACCGCGATCAGCGAGAGCGTGGCGATCAGCGCGGCCAGCAGCAGCGACACGCCGATGCCAACGCGGTAATTCCGGTACGAGCTGTTGGTCATCACCGTTCCATCGGCAGTGTGGGGCATGCCCCTATAGTGCAGCGGTGGTGATGGCGTGGAAAGTCGGGAACGAGGGCGCTCAGCAGCCAACCAGGCGGTCGACACCGATGCCATTGCGATGCTGGCTGCGGTATTCGGTCGGGCTGGCGTCGGCCTGACTGCGGAAATGCCGACGGAATGATTCCTGAGAACCAAAACCGGCCTGCTCGGCAATCCACTGCAAGGGCCGGTCGGTGGTTTCCAGCAGCTCACGGGCGAAGGCCACGCGCTCGCGGATCAGCCAGTCGATGGGTGACAGGCCGGTCGCTTCCAGGAACTGCCGTTGCAGGGTGCGCTGGCTGAGTGCGGCCTGCTCGGCGAGGCTGCCAAGCGAGTGTGGTTCGCGCAGGTTGCGGCGCATCCATTCCATCAGTTTTGCCAGGCGCGTGGGCTCGCCATGAGGAATGGCGCGGCTGACGCGCTGGCTGCGGCCGGCATCACGCCACGGTGCCAACACCAGCCGTTCGGCCACCAGGTTGGCCACGCGCGCACCGTAATCCTTGCGCACCATGTGCAGCATCATGTCCATGCCGGTGGCCGAGCCGGCCGAAGTGATGATGCTGCCGGTGTCCACATACAGCACATCCTCGCGCACGTCGATGCGCGGGAACTCGCGCGCGAGCGCTTCGGTGAGGCGCCAGTGGGTGGTGGCCTGGCGGCCATCGAGCAGGCCGGCCCAGGCCAGCACGAAGGCACCGGAGCAGATCGAGGCGATGCGTGCGCCACGTGCGTGGGCGCGGATCAGTGCATCGAGCAGGGCCTGCGGTGGACGTTCGCTGGGTTCGCGCCAACCGGGGATGACGATGATGTCGGCGTCATCAACGGTGCTGAGATCGTAGGGCAGCTGCACCTGGGTGTTGCCGAGCATGAGCAGTGCGCCGGGCTCGCCTGCGCACAGCTGGGTGCGGTACCAGGCCACGCCCAGCTCGGGCCTTATCGGCGCGAACAGGCCCACCGCACAGCCGAACTCGAACAGCCCCTGGCCGTGGCAGGCAACGATGGCGACGAGCGGCGCGGCGGGATCGGCGGGTGGGCTGGGCATGGCTTGATGCTACGGCGGCGGTGCGGGGCGCTGAGTGGTGCGCGGGCATGAGGTGATGCTGGGCGGGCATATGGAGGCTGGGGTCGGATCCCTTCCGCAGGAAGGGCTCTGACCCCGTGAAGGGATGCGTGCCTGGGGTCGGAGCCCTTTCCTTTGGAAAGGGATCCGACCCCGTGTGTGCAGGCCGCCTAACGTCATTACCAGCGGTCATGTGGGTGGCCGGATGTTACGGCTGGGTGACGCGATCGCGCCTGTCGCGGTGGGTGAACAGGCCCTTGAATGGAAGCGTGTTTCCGGCCCACCCCCACGAGCCCCCATGCCTGCCGCCTACGCCCCAGCCCTGAGTACTCTCGCTGTCCTGATCGCTGCCGCCCTCGCTGCGACGCCCAGCCATGCCGCGGAAGCCGATGCGGATCCTGCCACCACCGCGGCGGCGACCAACGTTGCTGCATCCACGCTGGATGCGGTGGTGGTGACCGGCTCACGCACCAGCACGCGCACGGTGAAGAACAGTTCCACACCGATTGACGTGATCTCCGCCGAGGACCTCGCTGCCACCGGGCAGGGCAACCTGCTGGAAGCGCTGCAGCGCAGCCTGCCGTCGCTGAGCCAGATCGGCGGTTACCAGAGCGATCAGGAAAGCCTCATCCGCGGCTATCAGCTGCGCAACCTGTCGCCGGGCTACACGCTGGTGCTGGTCAACGGCAAGCGCCGCAATGCCAGCGCCTATGTAAGCGGGGCCAATGGGGGCGGGTTCCCCGGCCATGCCTGGGCGGACCTGGCGTTGATTCCGGTCTCGGCCATCGACCATGTGGAAGTGCTGCGCGATGGCGCTTCGGCCATCTACGGCTCGGACGCGATCACCGGCGTGGTCAACGTGATCCTGAAATCGCAGGCGCACGGTGGCGATGTATCGGTGGAGAGCGGGCAGAGCATCGATGGTGATGGTTCGCGTACCAGCGTGCGCGCCAACGTCGGCCTGCCGTGGGGCGAGGATGGCTTCGTCAACCTGTCCGGTGAGACCACCCGCCAGCACCATGCGATCCGCACCCGCCGCTACATCGATGGCTACCTGAGCTACCCGGCGGTGGACGGCAGCGGCAATCTGGTGGCGCTGCGGCCGAACAATCGATTGCCAGCAGGTGCTGCGCCGAACCCGGCCGAGGCCAGCCGCAATGCCGAAGCCAATACCATCCTCAGCTCGCCGTCGTATGCGTTGAAGGCCTTCGCGGTGAACGTGGGCCATGGTCTGGGTGAGAGCGCGCAGTTCTACGCCAACGCCACGGCCAGTGACCGCACCGCGCAGGCGATCCAGAATTTCCGCCTGCCGGCGACGATCTTCACTACTTACAAGGCCCCCGGCGTGCTGAGCGTGTTTCCCGATGGCTTCCTGCCGGTGCTGGAAACCAAGGAGAAGCAGTACACCGGTACGGCCGGTGTGAAAGGCCAGATCGCGGGTTGGGACTACGACGCCAGCCTGACCGGCAACCGCAGCACGGTGCGCACCTATACCCGTAATTCGGTGAACTACTCGCTGCCGTACCCCGGCTCGCCCACCGACTTCTACGACGGCAAGCTGGACTACCAGCAGGGCATTGCCAACCTGGACCTGCGGCGCGGCTTCGAGGTGGCGGCATTTGCCTCGCCGCTGGAGGTGAGCGCGGGCGCCGAGTATCAGCACGAGCAGTACGAGCGCGGAGCAGGGCAGTGGGAGTCGTACACCGGCTTCGGTGCGGCAGCCTTCGTCGGCTATTCCACCGCCGACGCGGTGAAGGCGACCCGCACCAGCAAGGCGGTGTACGTGGGTGCCGCCACCAACATCACCTCGCGCTGGTACCTGGATGCTGCCGCGCGCTGGGAAGACCATTCCGATTTCGGCAGCGTTTCCACCGGCCGCCTGACCACGCGCTTC
Organism: Stenotrophomonas sp. 109824_Sma; assembly: GCF_056480025.1. Lineage (NCBI taxonomy): Bacteria > Pseudomonadati > Pseudomonadota > Gammaproteobacteria > Lysobacterales > Lysobacteraceae > Stenotrophomonas > Stenotrophomonas sp. 109824_Sma. Next base: position 2,017,215 of record NZ_CM151078.1, read on the forward strand.
GATTTCACCGACGCGCTGGGTGTGCGGGCAACGGTCAGCAATGGCTTCCACGCGCCCAGCCTGGGCGCGCAGTACTACCAGGCCACCGGCAGCTGCCCGTGCGGGACCACACTGGTGGCGCAGGTGTCTTCGCCGGCGGCTCTTGCGCTGGGGGCAACGCCGCTGAAGCCGGAGAAGGCCACCAACTACAGCCTGGGCGTGACCTGGGACCCGAGCCCGGCCTTCCACCTGGCAGTGGATGCCTATCAGATCGACATCCGCGGCCAGCTCGGCCAGTCCAGCCAGATCGGCTACAACGCACAGGATCCGGCGCGCATCACCGACAACAGCGGGACGGTGCTGAGTGCGGCGCAGAAGAACACCATCGATGCGCTGCTGGGTTCGGCCGGCATCAGCATCCTGCCGGGTGATGCGTTCTACGCCAGCTACTTCACCAACGTGGGCAATACCCGTACACGCGGCGTCGAGCTGACCCTGGAGGCGAACCAGGAAACCGCGTGGGGCAAGCTGCGCTGGAGCTACGCGGCCAATGTCGGCCGTACCACGATCCAGAAGGTCAGCGACATTCCAGCGGCGTTGCAGGGCCTGCCGAACATCAACCTGCTGACCAGATCCAGCGAGTACGCGCTGCGCTTCCGCACGCCCAGCTACACGCAGGTGGCGGGACTGGGCTGGCAGAACGGGCGCTGGCGTTCGAACCTGGACTTCACCTACTACGGCCCGATCAAGCGGCTGAACAACGGCGTGGAGTACAAGCAGCCGCCGGTGCTGGTGACCAACCTGTCCGGCGGCGTGGAGCTGGGTGCGGGCTGGAGTGCGGCGCTGGGCATCAACAACGTGTTCGACAAGCGCACGCGCAAGGTTCCGGAGTACGCGCGCAGTGCCACCGATGTGGCGAGCATCGAGACCACCTGGGACAGCGGCGATGTGCTGAGCAATGTGGGTGCGTACTGGTATGGGCGGGTCAGTTACCGGTTTTGATCTGGACCAGTCGAGCATGGCTCGACTCTACAAAAGCGAAAGGCAGCCGAGCATGGCTCGGCTCTACACGGGAGCAGTTCATGTCTTCTGCATTGAGGGTGGTTGCATTGGTCGGGTCGCCGACCAGCTCGGCGACGTCGCGCACGTTGTTGCTGGTGCGGCATCTGCTGGACTCGCTGCAGCAGCGGGTGCACGCCAGCGTGGAGCTGGTGGAGCTGGCGCCGATCGCGCGTTCACTGGGCCAGTCGTTGTCGCGCGATGAGGCGGGGCCGGCAGTGGAGCAGGCACTGCAGGCTATCGAGGCGGCAGAGCTGCTGGTGGTGGCCGCGCCGGTGTATCGCGGCTCGTATCCTGGGTTGTTCAAGCACCTGGTCGACTTCATCGGGCTGGAGGCGCTGGTGGATACGCCGGTGCTGCTGGCAGCGACCGGTGGCAGCGAGCGCCATGCGCTGGTGATCGACCACCAGCTGCGGCCGTTGTTCAGTTTCCTGCAGGCGCACACGCTGCCGATCGGCGTGTATGCCACGCCCGCCGACTTCGAGGGCGAGCGCATCAACAGTGCAGCCTTGCAGGCACGCATCGCGCTGGCGACCGAGCGCGCAGCCGGCCATCTGGCTACGCAGGCGCTGGCCGTGGCGGCGCCGCTGCGACGCATCGCCTGACGCCATAACCGGCAGCGCTTTGCTTATGGCCACGCCGCATTTGCATGGCCGGATCTGACCGCCGATTGTCGCCAGGCATCGCTGCCGCGGCCGCCGACATCTCTAGCATCGATATCGAAGCGGCATCGCATTGCCGGCCCCGATGAGGACGACCCCAGTGACTTTCGACGCAGCAAGCAAACCCATCCTGTTCCTGCTCGACCGTGAGTTCGAGGACGGCCAGATTCCCGGCCAGCGCTTCTTCTGCCGGCACAGCCTGTTGCTGGAGGGCGCGCTGTCGAGCATCGATGGCCTGGACGCGCAGCTGGACGTACGCCGCATCGGCTTTGCCCGGCCGCGCCGGGAGGTGATCGCCGAGATCGGCGAGCAGGACCAGTCGCTGCCGAAGCTGGTGCTGCCTCAAGGCGTGCGCAGCGAACTGGCCAGTGGCGCGCACCAGGACCGCCAGTACATCTCCGGTGCCGAGCCGATCCTGGCCGCGCTGAACGGCTTGCTTGGCATTCCCGTGGCCCACCCCTGAGCGAGGACGTGACCATGAGCTATCAGATCAGCGTGCTGGACAAGAGCCCAGTGGCCGAGGGTGCCTCGCCAGAGCAGGCGCTGCGCAACAGCCTGCAGCTGGCGCAGCGCGCCGAGCAGCTGGGCTACCACCGCTACTGGTTTGCCGAACACCATGCTGCACCAACGCTGGCCAGCCCGGCGCCGGAAGTACTGGCTGCGTGGGTACTGGCACAGACCCGGCGCATCCGCATCGGTAGTGGTGGGGTGATGCTGCGCCACTACGCGCCCTATAAAGTGGCGGAGAACTTCAACCTGCTGTCGGCGCTGGCGCCGGGGCGTGTGGATCTTGGCGTTGGCAAGGCCCCGGGTGGCCTGCCGGCCTCGACTGCCGCGCTGGCAGCCGGGCGCCCGGCGTTCGCCGACTTCGACCAGCAACTGCGCGACCTGGAAGGTTTCCTGTCCGGCACGCTGAGTGAAGACCACGCGCATGCCAACGCACAGGCACGGCCGGTTCCGCAGCAGGCGCCGGAACGTTTCCTGCTCGGCGCCAGCCCGCAGAGCGCAAAGCAGGCGGCCGAGCTGGGCTGGCGTTTCGTCTACGCCGCGCACTTCGATGGTGACCCGAAACACATCGAGGCGGCATTCGATGCCTACCGCAGCGCTTCCACGCAGCCACCGCTGCTGGCCACGGTGGCCTTCGCCGCGCCGACTGCCGAAGCCGCAGCGCGTCATATTGGTGCGCTGCGCGTCTACAAGCTGCACCTTGGTCCCGGCCAGACGGTGAACCTGCCCAGCCCCGAGGCGGCTGCCGAGTACGCGCGCCAGGTGGGCGTGGCCGACTTCCGCATCGAGGAAACGCGCCCGAGCGTGCTGTCCGGTGATGCGCAGCACGTGCGTGACGAACTGGACGCTCTGCACCGGCGTTTCGGCGTGGGCGAGTTCATTCTCGATGCGCCGGTGGCCGACCTCGATGCGCGCCTGACATCCCTTGAACTGCTGTCGCCCGCGCCGCGCGCGGCGGTGGCCTGACCTGCAGGAGCGATTCCCATGAGCACGACCCCGCGCCACATTCCGTTCGGCATCATGCTGCAGGGCCCCGGCAGCCACATGCATGCCTGGAAGCACCCCTCCAATCCGGCTGACGCCAGCGTCAACCTGCAGTTCTACATCGACATTGCGCGCACCGCCGAGGACAACGGCATCGCCTTCGGCTTCGTGGCCGACGGCCTGTACATCAACGAGAAGTCGATCCCGCACTTCCTCAACCGCTTCGAACCGATCTCGCTGCTGTCGGCGCTGGCCACGGCAACGAAGAAGATCGGCCTGGCCGGCACGCTGTCGACCTCCTACAGCGACCCGTTCACCGTGGCCCGCCAGTTTGCTTCGCTGGACCTGCTCAGCGGCGGCCGCGCCGGCTGGAACGTGGTGACGTCGCCACTGGAGGGCTCTGGCCGCAACTACGGCCGCCCACACCCCGAGCATGCACTGCGCTACCAGATTGCCGACGAGTACCTGGAGGTGGTGCAGGGGCTGTGGGATTCCTGGGATGACGATGCCTTCGTGCGCGAGCGCGACAGTGGCACGTTCTTCGCGCCGGAAAAATTCCGTCGCCTCGACCACAGGGGACGCTTTTTCCAGGTGGAAGGGCCGCTCAACATCCAGCGTTCGCCGCAGGGCCAGCCGGTGATCTTCCAGGCCGGTTCGTCCGACGATGGCATCGCGCTGGCCGGCAAGTATGCCGATGCGGTGTTTACCCATTCGCCGTCGCTGGAAGAAACCCGCGCGTTCACCCAGAAGGTGAAGAACTCGGCGATCGCGCACGGCCGCAGCGGCAACGACGTGAAGATCTTCCCGGGCATCGGCCCCATCATCGGCCGCACCGCGGAGGAGGCTGAAGCCAAGTACCAGGCGATCGCCGCGCTGGCCACGCTGGAGGATGCGCTGGCGTACCTGGGGCGCTTCTTCGACCACCACGATTTCAGCCAGTACGATCCGGACGCACCGTTCCCGGAGCTGGGTGACATCGGCAGCAACTCGTTCCGTTCCACCACCGATCGCATCAAGCAGGACGCGCGCGAGAAGGACCTGAGCCTGCGCCAGGTGGCACTGGAAGCGGTGAGCCCGCGACCGAATTTCATCGGCACGCCGGAACATGTGGCCGACGAGTTGATCCGGTGGTTCGATGCCGGTGCCAGCGACGGCTTCATCCTCGGTTTCGCGGCACAGCGCGAAGGCCTGGACGATTTCGTGACCCAGGTGCTGCCGATCCTGCAGGTGCGCGGCTACCACCAGCGTGAGCTGGAAGGGCAGACTCTGCGCGCGCATCTGGGCCTGCCGTACAAGGCCAGCCGCCACTCGACCGACGCCGAGCCGGCGCGGAAGGCAGGGTAAGGCGATGAGCGGAGAAAGCGCGGTAGCACCGGGCCATGCCCAGCGGAATTCCCGAACGACGGGTATATTGCCCGACATCGCGGCGCGCGCCGAGGCGGCCATCGCGATCCGCCATGACCTGCACCGGCACCCGGAGCTGGCCTTCGAGGAACACCGCACCAGCGCACGCGTGGCCGAGCTGTTGCAGCAGTGGGGCTATGAGGTCACCACCGGCCTCGGCGGCACCGGCGTGGTCGGTACGTTGCAGCGCGGGCAGGGCAGCCGTCGCCTGGGCCTGCGCGCCGACATCGATGCACTGCCGATCCACGAGGATTCCGGATTGGCGTACGCCAGCCAGACCGAGGGGCTGATGCATGCCTGCGGCCACGATGGGCACACCGCCATCCTGCTGTCCGCGGCGCACTACCTGGCCCATCACGGCCGCATCGACGGCACCCTGCAGCTGGTGTTCCAGCCGGCCGAGGAAACCGGTTCGGGCGCTTCGAAGATGATCGCCGATGGCCTGTTCGAGCGCTTCCCGGTGGATGCGATCTATGGCCTGCACAACTGGCCGGGTGTGCCGGTGGGGCACTTCGGCTTCGTCGACGGTCCGGCGATGGCATCGGTGGACTGGGCGCGACTGAAAGTGATCGGCAAGGGCGGCCACGGTGCCGAGCCGCAGGGCAGCGTCGACCCGATCCTGGCGGCAGCGCACATCGTCACCGCGCTGCAGAGCGTGGTGTCGCGCAATGTGGATCCACGGCAGATGGGCGTGGTCACCGTCGGTTCGATCCACGGCGGGCAGGCCGCCAATGTGATCCCGGACGTCGTCGAGCTGAAGCTGACCGTGCGCGCCTACCTGCCGGAAGTGCGCGACACGCTGCGGCGCCGGGTCACCGAGATCGCCGAGCAGACCGCGGCCGCCTTCGGCGCGCGCGCCGAGATCGCGTTTCCGCGTGGCTTCCCCAGCGTGATCAACCATCCACGGCAGACCGCCTACATCCGCGACGTGGCCGTACAGGGCTTCGGCAGCGAACAGGTGGTGCCGGAGTTCGCGCCGCGCACGGCCAGCGAAGACTTCGCCTTCCTGCTGCAGGCGCGGCCCGGGAGTTTCGTGTTCGTCGGCAACGGCGACAGCGCACCGTTGCACAGCCCGCGCTATGTGTTCAACGACACCGCCATCGCACCGGCCGCCAGCCTGTGGGCGCGGCTGGCCGAAGACTATCTGGTGAAGGACGTGGCATGAGCAGCAACGAACGCTTCCTCTATACCTCGGTGGACGATCCACTGGCGCGGCCTCTGTTCGATGGGCTGGAACAGGAGTACGACAGCCGCTACGCCGACGTGCGCCGGCGCATCGGCGGCAGTGCCCGCGAGGAGCTGCAGCGCTACCCGGCGCAGGCGTTCGCGGCGCCGGTAGGGGCGTTCGTGCTGCTGCTGCGCGAGGGTGTGGCGATCTCCGGCGGTGCCTTCATGCCGCACCGCGATCCGGATACCGCCGAATTCAAGCGCATCTGGACGCTGCCGGGGCTGCGCCGCCAGGGCATCGCGCGTCGCGTGCTGCAGGAGCTGGAAGACCAGGCGGCGCGGCAAGGGTACCGGCGGGTGTTCCTGACGACCGGCTTCCGTCAGCCTGAAGCGGTCGGCCTGTACCTCAGCCATGGCTACACCGCGCTGTTCGACCTGCAGGCCGACCCGGAAACCATCGCGCATCTGCCGTTCGAGAAGCACTTGAGCGTATCGGCGCCGGTCGTTGTGCCATCACAGGCCGTGTTGCATGGAGCCCACGCATGAGCACGCCTTCGACCGCGCTGGATGGCATTGCCGCACGCCCGGCGCCAGCACCGGCGTTGAAGATCGTGCCGGCCCGGCATCCGTTGCAGGTGGTCGGCACGGTGCTGGCACTGGCCCTGATCCTGATCGGGCTGCAATCGGTGCTGGGCAACCCGCGCTGGGGCTGGGGCACGTTCGCCGAGTGGTTCTTCGCACGCCCGGTGCTGGAAGGCCTGGGCCGTACGCTGCTGCTGACCGCGCTCGGTACCGGCCTCGGTTTCGCGCTGGGCACCTTGCTGGCGTTGGCCCGCGTCTCCGGCTCGCCCCTGCTGTCGGCGGTGTCGTGGGGCTATGTGTGGCTGTTCCGTTCGATTCCGCTGCTGGTGCTGTTGCTGCTGCTGAACAACCTGGGCTACCTGTACAGCACCATCGAGCTGGGGGTTCCGTTCACCGGCATCAGTCTATTCTCGTACCCGACGACGCAGCTGATCGGCGTGTTCACCGCCGCAGTGCTGGGTCTCACCTTGAACCAGGCCGCGTTCTCGGCCGAGGTGATCCGTGGCGGCATTCTGTCGGTCGACCATGGCCAGTACGAGGCCGCAGCGGCGCTTGGCCTGCCACGTGGCCGCCAGGTGCGTCGCATCATCCTGCCGCAGGCGATGCGCTCGATCCTGCCGGCGGCGTTCAACGATGTGATCGGCCTGGCCAAGAGCACCTCGGTGGTCTACGTGCTGGCGCTGCCGGAGCTGTTCTACACGGTACAGGTGATCTACCGGCGCAACCTGGAAGTGGTGCCGCTGCTGATGGTGGCCACGGTCTGGTACCTGGTGATCCTGACCGTGCTGTCGCTGCTGCAGCGACGGGTGGAGCAGCGCTTCGCGCGCGGCCAGCTGCAGCGCGAGCGCTCGGTATCGCGTGTCTCGTCACCGACGCGCGCCACAGGTGATTCCGCACCGCGCGTGGTCAATCGCCCGCGCATTGCCGCGCAGGTTGAAGCGGGTGAGGGGGCATCGGTGTCGCTGCATGGCGTAGGCAAGGTGTTCGGCGACCAGCCGGTGCTGGAGGACGTGAACCTGGACCTGCGCGCGGGCAGCGTGACGGTACTGATCGGCCCGTCCGGTGCCGGCAAGTCCACGCTGCTGCGGCTGATCAACCATCTGGAACGTGCCGACAGTGGCTATGTGACCGTCGGCGGCCAGCTGATCGGCTACCGCCGCGATGGCGACACCCTGTACGAGCTGCCGGAGCGCGAGATCCGCCGCCGTCGTTCCGAGGTGGGCATGGTGTTCCAGGGCTTCAACCTGTTCCCGCACCTGACCGCGCTGGAGAACATCATCGAGGCACCGATCGCGGTGCGGGGCGTGCCGCGCGCGCAGGCCGAGCAGCAGGCGCGCACGCTGCTGGAACGGGTCGGCCTGGCCGACAAGGCCGATGCCTTCCCGCGCCAGCTGTCCGGCGGCCAGCAGCAGCGCATCGCGATTGCGCGCGCGCTGGCCCTGCAACCGAAGGTACTGCTGTTCGACGAACCCACGTCGGCGCTGGACCCGGAACTTGTGGCCGAGGTGCTGAGCGTGATCGAGGAGCTGGCCAGCTCCGGTACCACCCTGGTGATCGTCACCCACGAACTGAGCTTCGCCCGCCGCGTGGCCGACCACGTGGTGATGATGGACCAGGGGCGGGTGATCGAGCAGGGCACGCCCGAGGCGCTGTTCGAACGTCCGCGCCAGCAGCGCACCGCCGATTTCCTGGCCAAGACCCTGTAACTTCGAAAGGAACACCATGAGCCCTGCAGCACCGCGTCGCCCCTCGCGCAGCACCCTGTTGATCGTGGGTGTGCTGGTCATCGGCATCGCCGGCATCGTCTACTCGCGCGTGCGGCAGGCACCGGACGCGAGCACCGTGGCCGCGACCAGCCTGGCCGGTGCGAACACGGCGGTGCTCAAGGGCACCTTCGATCCGAAGGCGCAGGCATTGATTCCCGCCGGCTACCGCTTCGTCACGCCCGGCACGTTCACCGTGGCCACGCATCCGGGGCAGCTGCCGCTGGCCGACTACGGCGCCGACAGCAAGGACGTGGTCGGTATCGAGCCGGACATCGCACGGCTGATCGCCGATGGGCTGGGCCTGAAACTGGTGATCGTGCCGGTGGCGTGGGCGGACTGGCCGTTGGGGTTGGAATCAGGCAAGTACGATGCCGTGCTGTCGAACGTGACGGTGACCGAAGAGCGCAAGAAGAAGTTCGATTTCTCCAGCTACCGTTACGATCTGCTGGGAATCTACACGCGCACTGATGGGCCGATCCAGAAGATCGAAAAGCCGGCTGACGTGGCCGGGCTGAAGGTGGTGGTCGGTGCCAGCACCAACCAGGACCAGATCCTGCGGCAGTGGGACCAGCAGAACATCGCGGCGGGATTGAAGCCGGTGGAGTACCAGTACTTCGATGACGCCGTGGTTGGGCGGCTGGCGGTGATCACCGGCCGAGCCGATGTCTCGTTCGAGCCCAATGCTACTGGTGCCTATTCGGCGCGGGACGGCAAGGTGCGGCGTGTGGGCCTGTTCCCCGGAGGCTGGCCGAACGCCGCAGCGATCTCGGTGACCACGCGCAAGGGCAGCGGCCTGGCCGACGCGGTGACGCAGGCATTGAACACCCAGATCAGCAGCGGTACCTATGCGCAGGCATTGGCGCGCTGGAACGTGGCCGAGGAGGCCGTGCCGCAGTCGCAGACCAACCCGCCAGGGTTACCGACGCTCTGACGCCGGGCATGGCCCGGCGCTACCGCTGCTTTTGTAGAGCCGAGCCATGCTCGGCTGCTCTACCAACGCGCCTCCAGCGTTTTGAACGGCTTTGCCAGCCGAACACCTTCGGCATCGAAGTCGGAAACGCTGCGTCCATCCACGCGCACAGACTTCGGCGCGGTCCGGTTCGGCCACCACATGCGCACGGCGGTGTCCTTGCGCAGCCCCTCGCCAAGCGCCACCGTCAGCAGCCCGTCGCGCTGTCGTGCCTGCATCTGCAATGTGCCATACGCGGTCGGCAGGCGCTCCACCGCCAAGCCATCCCCCGCCACCCACGAGGGCGGTGTGCCCGGCAGCAGCGACAGTGCGTCATCGTCCTCGCGCATCAGCATGCCGAACAGCGTGCGGCCGTATTCGGCACCGATCCAGGTATGCGGCATGTCGCCGAGGTAGCGCGGGAAGCGCAGCCGTGAATGCACTACTTCGGCCAGCACCTGCCATTCACGCGGGCGCCGGTCGTGAAGCAGGCCCTGCAATAGCTCGTCAGCCACGTCCGGCTGGCCAAGATGCACATAGCTCAGCACGTTGCGGATCTCGTACGGCGTGTAGGCGTACAGCGCACCGGGCTGGCTGCGCTTTCGCACGTCTTCCAGGTAGCGGGCGAAGGTGGTCCGCAACGCATCCGCCGGCAACACGTTCTGCGCGCCGGTCGGGTCCAGTGCGATCGACACGCCCGTGGGATCGCCATCGCCCAGATCTGCCGAGGACGGGATGAAGTCGATGCCCTTCCACGCCATCGTGGCGCGGATCGAGGCGTGCAATGCGTCGTACAGCGCTTTGTACTGCTGACGTGCCCAGGCGGCGGTCTCGTGGTCACCCAGCGACTCGGCCAGCCACGCTCCGTCGTGCCACCCCTTCAGGCCCCAGTAGTCATCCCAGTAGCTGTGGGTGGGCGACGGATAGCCTTCATGGCTGATCGACGGCGCAAGAATGCCCGCGAATCGCTCCGGCGCGGGCTGGTCGGCCTTGTAACCGGGCACCAGCGTGCGCTCGCGCAGTTCCTGCAGGAAGCGCAGTGCGGCCTTCACTTTCGGCAGGTAGTCACGCACCGACTCGGGCCCACCATCCAGGCGTGCAACGTCGGCAACCAGCGCCACATACTGGCCCTGGCTGTCGTACTCGATATCCGAACCGAAGCCGGTGTTGACGCTGCCATCGTCGTTGAGGATCGGCGAAACCAGGCCATTGGCATGCACGCCGTGCGCGCTGTACCAGGCCAGGTAATCACGCGCGACGCGGGCTTCACCCATGCGCAGCAGCACCGCCGACGTGGCCATGCCATCGCGGATGAAGGAGCGGTTGTAGTTGCGCGGGCCCGGTTGCATGGCCGGGCCGGTCTGGTTGATCAGCATGTAGGCAGCCTGTGCGCGCAGCATGTCGACCAGCGAGGGATCGGGCAGGCGCAGGCCGACCTGGCCCAGCCGCGCCTGCCAATCTGCGGACGCCTGCGTGGCCAGCGTATCGAACGCCGCATTGGCATCACGGGGCAGCGTGGCCAGGCCAAGCGCAGGCGCTTCGGGCAGCACGCCGTTGGCATCGGTGGCGGCGGTGCCCAGCGGGAACGCGACCACGATGGCATCGCTGGCTCCCGGCGCCAGCGACACGCGGTAGTTGAGCGCGGCGGCGGCAAGACCCTGGTCATCACGTGCCTGCTGCGAGGAAGGCAGTTCGCCGGCAGCGATGTCCGCGGTGATCTCCGTTGCGCCGTCCTTCCCGAACGGCGCCACGCCGGACGCAGCCACCGGCGTGAGCGAGTGCAGCAGCGTGCGGCCATTGATGCGCACGGCCTGTCCGTCGATGCGCACCTCGCGGATCGGCGACAGCCCGCCGTTCTGCCACGGCGGATTCATCTGCATGGGGCGGACGACCAGGCTGAGCGTGCCGTCGATCCGGGTACTGCCGGTGTTGTGCAGTCGATGGCGGAGGAAGGTCACCGGCTGGCCATCGCGCTCTATGGCGAACACCTCACTGCGCAACTCCAGCCCGGGCTGCGGCGACCAGGTGGCCGAAGGCATAGGCTTCCAGCCATCGCGCAGGGCGTGCTGTACGGGCTGCCCGGCGGCACCTGCAGCGCGCCCGTCGGCGCTTCGCCAGAGTGGCTGTACCAGCGGCGCACCCTTGAATGCTTCCAGGTTGCCGTATTCGTCGAAGATGGATTTCTGCCGCCCTGCGTGCACGCCAACGGCGGTCCAGTAGGTCTGCTGCATCTGCAGCGACGCCGGGAACAGCGCACGCTGCGCGCCGCTGGCGGCGATCTGGTAGCGCTTCATCGGTGTCATCACGGCTTTCGGGCCAAGCAGGCGCAGGCGCGCGATCTGCGGGGCTGCACCGTCCACGCTCAGGCGGAATGCACGTAGAGGTTGTGCCGTATCAGCGGCCAGCCAACTCTGCCGATGGCTGGCCGCCTGTGCATCGTGTGCGAGATCCTGCCAGCGGCCCTGTGCGTCCTGCGCCTGCAAGCGGGCGGCGCCGCGCCCGCCGTCGGCCCAGTCGACCGCGAGACCGGCTGTGGACTGGACGCGAGGCAGCATGATCTCGAGCGTATGGGATCCACTTTTTCCGGCTGGAACCGCGACGGTGCCACCGCCTTGCCAGAGCGCCGCTGCCTGCGTTGCATCGACACCGCTGATGCGTGCGCTGAGCGTGCTGTCCAGCGGCTCCATCTCGAAGATCGACACGCCCCAGTCGGACGTGCGCTGCGGGCTGGCCAACCGCAGGTAGCGCGCCTGGCGTGGCGCGAAGTACAGCGTTTCCACGTCGCCCAGCGAATCGGTCATGGTGTACGCGGTCTGCCACTGCGTGCCGTCCAGCGAGGTCTGCAGTGAATAGCCCTCTGGATTGGAGACATCCCAGGTAAGCCGTGCGCCCGCCAGCAGCGTCGGTGCGCCCAGATCGATCTGGAACCAGTGGCCCGGACTGAAGGCACCGCCGGTGACGGTCTTCGGGTCGCCGTCGATCAGGTGGCTGATCGCCATCGCCGGTACCTGCTGCGAGGAAGCGCTGGCCTGCCATTGGCTGCGCGAGGGGAGGGTCTGTGCCTGTGCGCTGAAGGCCAGCGCGGCCAACAGCAGGGCAGCGGCAGGGTGCAACGGAAAAGGCGGCGTGGAGACCTTGGAGCGTTCGGCGCGCAACGTCATTACGGACAGCCTCGCAGGTTCGGCCGGAATCGGGCGAGCGCTACGCTAGCAAGGGATGTAATCGGTTACATGACGCACTGCAATAGGTCGCGGATACTGGGCCGGCAGCCTCGTTCACCGGTTCAAGGCGCGATCACCATCGATGGTTGGCTGACGGATGTGGCTCTGGACGGCTGCCGGTTGGCCCCTATCCTGATTGGCAACGACCACCGATCTGAAATGGATTGATGATGGAATTCAGTTTCACGCTGATGTACCGAGTGCCTGATACCGGAAAAGATCTCAGTGCATTTGAGCGAGCTCTTGCAGAGGTGGGATGCGACGATGCGCTGCTGGGCAGTGGTTCGCCAGGCGTGTTGGCGTTGCGATTCCAGCGAGAGGGCACAGCCGCAGACGATGTCGCGCGTGCCGCATGCGTGCAGGTTCAGAGTGCGGTACCGGAAGCCAAATTGATAACCGTGCATGTCGATGTCAGCAATCCTGCCAGCGCCTCCACTTGCGGTGGCTCAAGAGCTGAGCCTGTTTGACGTCCACGGCACATTCTTCGGAAGCAGCCGAGCATGGCTCGGCTCTACATGGTTTCCGGCAGGTCACGCGCACCCGCTGTTACAGCTCCACCATCTCCCACCAGCGCGTACCCGCCTGCGGCGCCTGCATGTCCAGCGCTTCGCCCATCATCGGAGTGGCCACCGGCACGTTCTTTGCGGCCGCCAGGGCGGTGATGCGCTCGAATGGCTGCTGCCATTCGTGCAGGGCCAGGTCGAAGGTGCCGTTGTGGATCGGCAGCAGCCACCTGCCGCGCAGATCCAGGTGCGCCTGCAGGGTCTGTTCGGGCTGCATGTGCACGAACGCCCAGCGTGGATCGTAGGCACCGGTTTCGATCATGGTCAGGTCGAACGGGCCGTACTTCTCGCCGATGGCCTTGAAGCCATCGAAGTAGCCGGTGTCGCCGCTGAAGAAGATGCGGAAGTCGCCGTCCTGGATCACCCATGACGCCCACAGGCTGCGGTCACTGTCGCCCAAACCGCGGCCGGAGAAATGCTGCCCCGGGGTAGCGGTCAGGCGCAGGCCGCTGGCTTCGGTCGACTGCCACCAGTCCAGCTGTTCCACCTTGGAGGCATCCACGCCCCAGGCGATGAGCTGGTCGCCCACACCCAGCGGCGCAATGAAACGCGCGGTCTTGCCGGCCAGCTGCATCACCGCGGCATGGTCGAGATGATCGTAGTGGTTGTGCGAGAGGATCACGCCGGCGATCGGTGGCAGTTCGTCGATGCTGATCGGCGGTGCATGGAAGCGCGCCGGCCCCATCCACTGCACCGGCGAGGCGCGTTCGGAGAACACCGGGTCGGTCAACCAGTACTGGCCGCGCAGCTTCAGCAGGATCGTGGAGTGCCCCAGCCGGAACAGGCTGCGATCCGGTGCAACATCCAGGGTGGTGCGGTCCAGCGGCTTCACCGGAATCGGGTGAGCGGGCACGGTGCCCTTGGGCTTGTTGAACAGGAACGTCCACCAGATCTCCGCGCCGTCGCGCAGGCCCATCGCAGGACGCGGCAGGGCATTGCGGAACTTGCCGTCGCGGTACTGCGGCGAATCGGGGAAGTCGGGGAGGGACCAGGACTTGCAGAAGGTGTAGGCGGTCACGGCGAGGATTCCAAGCAAAAGGACAAGGAGCAGGCGCTTCATGGGTGACGTCCGCTGGGTACACTGCACAGTGTAGTTTCTTGTTTTTCAAAAGTACACTGCCGGGTGTAAAATTGAGGTATCCGTTCAGCTGCCAGGTTTCCGCCATGTCCCGTGCCCCGCAACGCCTGACCGACCGCAAACGCGAAGCCATCGTGCGCGCGGCGGTGGAGGAGTTCCGTGCATCGGGCTACGAGGCGACCAGCATGGACCGCATCGCCGAGGTGGCCGGGGTCTCCAAGCGCACGGTCTACAACCACTTCCCGAGCAAGGAAGCGCTGTTCTCGATGATCCTCGAGGAGCTGTGGGAGCGCAGCGTGGCCAGCGACGCACTGCCGTATCGCGCGGACCAGCCTTTGCAGGCGCAGCTGCTGCAGTTGCTGGGCCAGAAGCTTGACCTGCTCAGCGACGGGAATTTCATCGACCTGGCGCGGGTGGCGATGGCCGAGATCATCCACTCACCGGAACGGGCGCAGGCCATCGTCTGCCGCATGGGCGAGAAGGAAAGTGGCGAGAGCGCATGGATCCGCGCCGCAATCGCCGATGGCCGGCTGCGCAAGGTCGATCCGGAATTCGCCGGCCACCAGCTGCATGGGCTGGTGAAGAGCTTCGCGTTCTGGCCGCAGGTGACGATGGGGCAGCCGCCGTTGAACGCACAGGAACGCGCACGCGTCGCCGAATCGGCGGTGGCCATGTTCCTGGGTTTCTACGCCGTCTAGTTGGCGGCGAAGCGACGGAACTCGTCGGCCGGTAGCGCTGCCGAGTACAGATAGCCTTGGCCGACATCCACCCCAAGTGCGCGCAGTTGCTGTTCCTGCGCCAGGGTTTCAGTGCCTTCGGCCACCACGATCGCACCGCAGCGGTGCGCGACTTCGACGATGAAGCGCACGATCGACTGCGACTTGGCGTCGGACAGCGTGGCGATCAACGCCTGCTCGATCTTGACCTCGGCGATGGCCAGCTGCGAAAGCAGGATCAGGGTCGAATAGCCCGCGCCGAAATCATCCAGCGACAGGGTGGTCCCGGCTGCCAGCAGCTGTGCGATGTTGGCATCGACCACGTCGCGCTCGACGATCTCGGTCCACTCGACGATTTCCAGCCGCAGCATCGCACCGGGGATGTCGTGCAGCTGCAGCAGCTCCTGCAGGCGCAGGCCGAAGTCGGGCAGGCGCAGGGATTCGGCTGACACATTGACTGCGACGGTCAGCGCCGCGCCGTCCTGCCGGCAGTGCTGCAGGAAGTGCACCGCCGACTGCAGCGTTGCCCATTCCAGGTCTGCCAGCCGGCCCTGCCGGCGCAGCAGCGAGATCACCCGCATGGGGGCAATCGGCCGGCCTTCGCCATCGCGCATGCGCAGCAGTGCTTCGGCGCCAACCAGCTGGCGATCGTGCAGGCGATGCTTGGGCTGGTAGCACAGCGGGGCGTCACCCTGCTGCAGCCAGCGCTCGAGCGCGACCTCGATCAGCGCATCGATCTCGCTGTCGCGCTGGATCGGGTCATCGAAGAACACCACGCCCGACTCGATCGCGCTCAGTGCGAGGGTGATCGCCCGGAACGGCAGGTGACCTTCATCGGTGGCGGTCGGTGGTTTCAGCTCGACCACCGCGCAGCGGAACAGTGGTCGGAAGCCCGGCCAGTCGCGGCCGACGCGGTCGGCAAGATTGCAGGCCAGCTCGGTGATACGGGCCTGGATGCGCAGCTCGGTCAAGGACATGCCGCGTACCAGGATCGCCAGCGCGGCGTCGCCGAACTGGTAGACCTCCACATCGTCCACTGGAAGCGATGGCAGCAAACGGTGGACCTCCGCCGGCGTATCGCGATGCCATAGCCCGTTGTCCTGCAGCGGGCCGTAGCGCAGGCGCAGGTCGCGCTGGTTTCCCATTTCGACCACCACCAGGCAGGCCTTGCCGAGGCCGTCGTTGTCGCGCCAGAAATGCTGCAGCCGTTCGCCCAGCGCCCGCATGTTGGGCAGGCCGCTGATCGGGTCGACGCGCAGCCAGGCCTGTTCGCGCTGGCGCTGTGCATCGATCTGGGCATCGTTGTAGACCAGCGCGAACACCGCGCCGAGCATCAGCAGCGAGACCGGCAGTGCCAACAGGCGCTGGATCGCCAGTTCGGCCACCGGCAGCTGGTCGGCGCCAATGATCGCCACACCCAGCGCCAGGCCCAGAGCGGTCATTCCGATGCGCACGGACCACGCCTGCAGGATCATGCGCGGCGAGAGCTCGTTGAGCATGCGTGGGTGCAGGCGCCTGCGCAGCCAGACACCGGCCATCATCTGCAACGCGGCCTCAAGGCTGGCAGGCAGGAAGAACTGGGTGCCGACGAACTGGTAGCGGGCCAGCAGGGCGGCGGCCAGGCAGGCCAGGCCGCCACGCCATCCGCCGAGCAGGCCACTGACCAGCAGGATGTCGAAGCCGAGGTGCAGCTTGACCACGCCCTGGGTGTAACGGGCCACGAACCAGGAATTGAACAGGTAGATCAGGCCCAGTGCCACGCCGACATACAGGCGACGGCCTTCAATGGCGTGCCCGGCGCGACGGGTGGCGATCAGCAGCACGCCGATCATGCCGATCACCGCCGTGGCCTGCAGCAGGTACAGCGGCAGGCTGGGCAGGGCGCTGTCCAGGACCTGGGCCGAGACCCGTGAAAGCGCATCCATAGCAGGTTCCCGCCTGTGACCGACGGCCAGTGACGAGCAGGGTAAACCACGGCCGCGCGCGCGGCCACTGATGCTGCCCTGCGCCGGTCGGCCGGGTCAGTAGCGCGGGTCTGCGATGGCCGGAAGCACCAGTTCGCGCACGAAGCCGGACGGTGACAGCTGCAGCAGTGCGCGCACCATCGCCACGACATCATGGACCGGCACCAGCTCACCGTCGCCGCGCGCTGCGGCCTCTGCAACCGGCACCGACAGTGCATCGTCGGTGTTGAGGTAGCCCAGCTGCAGGCTGGTCACCGCCAGGCGGCGATCGCGGAAGCCCTCGCGCAGCGCATCGGCGATGCCGTTGAGGGCGAACTTCGAGGCGCCGAACGCCACTTCCGGGCGGCCGCTGCGCGGCAGGGCCGAGGTCGAACCGGTCAGCACCAGCTGCGGGCGCGCTGCGCCCAGTACGCGGGGCAGCAGGCGTTGCAGCAGGACCAGGGTCGCGGTGATGTTGACGTCGACCAGTTGCGTGAGTGCTGCATCGCTTTCATCGAGGAAGGCGTACTCGTCGCTGAAGGCCTTGTCTTCCCAGATACCCAGGTTGTGGATCAGTACATCGATATCGGCCGGTGCCTGTGCTGCGATGTGGTCGGCCGCTGCGGTGGGCTGGGACAGGTCTGCTTCGATCCATTGCAGGGTGACGCCGTCAGGGCAGGCGATGCCGTGCGGGCGGGTGCGCGAGACACCAATCACAGTGTCACCCGGGGCACAGAGGCCTTCCACGAACGCGCGTCCCAGGCCCCTGCTGGCGCCGATGATCATCAATTTCATGTTGCTTCCCTGGTTGTGCAGTGGCGGTATCAGTAGGCCGCCAGGATGAGGTCCCAGTCGCCGAACGCGCGCAGGCCGCTGCGTTCGGCAGTGGTGATGGAGGCCGTGTTGTCGAGCTGGCAGCGGTACTGCGGCTGCAACCCGGAGGCCTGGGCGGATACGGCCATCGTCTGCACGAGCCGGCGTGCATGACCACGACCACGGGCTTCGCGCAGTGTCAGCACGCCCATGTCGGCGAGTGCCGGATCCAGGCCCCACGGGTACAGGCTGCCGGCCGCGACCAGCTGCTCGCCGTCGAAGGCACCGAACACCTGCCAATGGTCGAGCTCGACCCAGGCGGCATCGAGATCCTCCTTGCTGGCGCTGGCCTGGAACGCGTTGAACACAGCAGTGTCGGCTGGAGCGAGGCGGCGGATGTGGGGCGGTGCAGGGTGCTCGGCCAGTGCCGCAAGTTCTGCAGCAGGGAAATAGAAGAGGCGGTCGGCGCCATGCGTGCGCTGGCCGACGTCGATCAGCCGCTGCCGCAGCTGTGCGAGTGTCCAATGTGCGCGTGCGTGCAGTTGCAGGCGTTCGACCAGGACTGGGCGCAGCACCGCGCGCGCAGGACCAGCAAGCGGTTGCAGCAGCATGCCGTCCTCACCCTCGTCGAAATCATCGCTGCAGGCCAGGTACAACAGGGGATCGTCCTGCAGCATGCGCTCACCCGCGCAGATGCGCCGCCAGCTGGCATCAATCATCGGGGCAAACGCATCATCCATGACAGTGGTCTCGCTCAGGGCCGGGGCAGATCCACCTGCAGGCCGGACGTCTTTCATTCGGGGTAGCCGGCAGCGAGATGCTGCGCCGCCAGTCCGGCCTCGTCCAGCATCGCCACCGCATCGTTGGACAGCACGCAGCAGGGCCCGTGGCAGTCGGCGACAATGTGGACGGTGCGTGGCCGTTCGTCCATCCATGCATGCCGTTCCGTAACGGGAATGTTCAGCGCGCCAGGCACAGCTCCATCATCACTGCTGTTGACGGGGGGCATGCCGGATGAGCGAGAATCCGTGCAGTCATCGGCAACAGGCGTTCCCCGGCATGGAAGCAACCCACGCACGCATGGATGGCATGCCCCTGCCTCACGCCTGGCAGGAAGCGCTGGCCGACGCGCGCATTGAACGGCAGTCGATCGGTGTATCGCGTGCGGACGTTGCCCGCGTGCATCGTCCAGGGCAGGCCGATGCCTTCCTGAAGTCGGAAGTGATCGACACCTTCAGTGAGCTGGGCGATGAGATCGCGCGCCTGCGCTGGCTGCAGGCGCACGGCCAGCCGGCGCCGACGGTGATCGCTACCGCCGAGGAGGCGGGGCGCCGCTGGCTGCTGATGAGTGCGTTGCCTGGCCACGATCTGGCCTCGTCGCTGGCGCTCGCGCCCCAGCACCTGGTGGAGCTGCTGGCCGGTGCGCTGCGGGGTCTGCATGCCCTGCCGGTGGCGAGCTGTCCGTTCGACCAGCGGCTGGCCTCGCGCCTGCAGGCCGCACAGGCACGTGTCGAGGCGGGCCTGGTCGACGCCGATGACTTCGATGACGAACGCCTGGGGCAGAGCTCGCAGCAGGTGTTCGCCGAACTGCGCGCCACCCGGCCCGATCACGAGGATCTGGTGGTCAGCCATGGCGACGCCTGCCTGCCGAACCTGCTGGCAGCCGAAGGCCGTTTCAGCGGTTTCATTGACTGTGGCCGGCTGGGCGTGGCCGATCGCTACCAGGATCTGGCGTTGGCCGCGCGCAGCCTGGTCCACAACTTCGGCGACACCCGGTGGGTCGCGCCGCTGTTCCGCTGCTATGGCGTTGTGGCCGACGCACGGCGGCCGGCGTTCTACCGTCTGCTCGACGAGTTCTTCTGAAGCCGCGCAGGCCGGCTTGGGGCGGGGCTGAACGCTGCCCTGCCGGCGGACCTCTTCATTCTTTAAAATGGACGAACGTTCGTTCACTATCTGCGCCATGAGCCGAATCGACCGCAATGAGCAGCGCGTGACCCTGATCCTGCAGGCGGCCCTGCAGTGCTTCCTCGCCAAGGGGTTCCACCAGACCAGCATGCGCGACATCGCGCAGGCGGCCGGTGTCAGTCTGGGCAATCTCTACAACCACTTCCCGGGCAAGGAGGCGATCATCCTTGCGGTGGCCGTGGCCGAAAGCGAGGAACTGGCCCCGATGCTGCAGCGGCTGGCGGCGGCCGACGGCGAGCGCGCGCAGGTGCTGGCATTCCTGCAGGACTTCCACGCGTTGTGCCGGCAACCGGAGTGGGCAACGCTCGCGGTCGAGGTGCTGGCCGAGAGTGCACGCAACCGCGCCGTGGCCGAGGCCTTCGCGGCCAACCGGAGGCAGCTTCAACAGGTGCTGGGCGATGCGCTGCAGGGCATTGCGCGGCGCGAGCGGCGGCGCCCTGCGCTGGCCCCGGCACTGCAGGCGCAGGTGTTGCTGGATGCCATCGAAAGCGATGCGCTGCGCCAGGGCCTGGGTGAAGCCGGCAGCGTGGAGGACGCCGTGCTGGACCTCGAACTGCTGGCACGGCTGCTGGGATCACGTGCATGAGCGCCGATGACCGGCGGCTGCACGGCTTGGATCTGGCGCGGTATCTGGCGCTGGCCGGCATGGTGCTGGTCAATTTCCGCCTGGCGATGGCCGTGCCTGCCGAGCGCACGGGTGGCTTGGCAGGCTTCTTCCGTCTTCTGGAAGGCAAGGCCTCGGCGACCTTCGTCACCCTGGCCGGACTTGGCCTGGTACTGGCCACGCAGCGCTCTGGCTGGATGCAGGCCAGCGTGCAGACCTGGCGGCGCGCGCTGTTCCTGCTTGTGCTGGGCCTGCTCAATCTGACCCTGTTCCCGGCCGACATCCTGCATTACTACGCGGTGTATTTCGCGCTGGCGGTGCTGTGGTTGCGCGCGTCGCCGCAGGTGTTGCTGGCCAGCATCGCCGGCCTCGCGGCCGGTTCGTTCTGGGCACTGCTGCAGTGGGACTACAGCCAGGGCTGGAACTGGCAGACGCTGGAATACGCCGGTCTCTGGCACTGGCCGGGTGCCGTGCGCAACCTGCTGTTCAACGGCTTCCATCCCCTGCTGCCCTGGATGTGCTTCTTCCTGCTGGGCATGCTGCTGGCACGCCTGCAGCTGTCGCAGCCGCGGGTGCAGCATGCGTTGTTGCTGCTGGGCGTGCTGCTGCTCGGCGCGGGCCAGGGGGTGCAGCACCTGGCGCACGGCACGCCCTGGCAGGCGTGGCTGGGGACGCAACCGATGCCGCCGGGACCGGCCTACGTGCTGACCGGCGCAGGCGCGGCCTGCAGCGCGATTGCCATGTGCCTGTGGGTCAGCCGCCGGTATCCGGGGGACTGGCTGGGGCCGCTCACTGCGGCAGGGCGCATGACCCTGACCCTGTACGTCGGCCACATCCTGCTGGGAATGGGGACGCTGGAATGGCTGGGCCTGCTCGATGGCAGTGCTTCGCTGCCGGCCGTGCTGTTGTGGGCGTTGTTGTTCCTGATGCTGGCCACGGGCGCAGCGTGGCTGTGGTCCTGGCGGTTCGCGCGGGGGCCGCTGGAAGCGGTGATGCGGCGCATTGCCGGCTAGCACATTGGTCGCGCAGGCACGATGTTGTGACGGACATGTCTGTGTCGCGGCCCGCGCATCTGCGATAGTGGTGGCAGGTAATACTTTCCGCTTGCATCCATGTCATCCGCTTCGGCGCAGCATCTCGGCGAAGTCCTTCAGCAGTCCTATGGCATCACCGCCAACGCCGTGGTGCCACGCCCGGTTGGCGCCGATGCCAACGCCAGCGTGTATCGCATCGATGCACGGCGCGGGCAATGGTGGTTGAAATGCCGCAGTTACCAGGTTGCCCCCGCCGTCTGGGACACCCTGCATTGGCTGCGCGGCACGCTGGGTATCGAGGAAATCGTCGCGCCCTGGCCGGCCCTGACCGGTGGAGCGTCGGTGCAGCGCTGGGGCCTGCAGTTCACCCTGTTTCCGTACGTGGAAGGCCAGTCCGGCTTCGAGGCCGCGTTGAGTCGCACGCAGTGGCAACGATTGGGCGAGGTGCTGCGGCGCCTGCACGAGGCGCGCCCGCCGCCGGCGCTGCAGGAGGCACTGCCGAGCCTGCGGATGGAAACCGCGGCGCTTGATACGGTCGGACAATGGTTGGCCGGCGAGGGCCTGGCCGCCGCCAGGGATGGGTTGGGCCGTGCCTTCGTTTCCGTATGGGACCAGCAGCACGCGCGCATCGCGGCGCTGCACGCACAGGCAGTGCAGCTGCACGCGGCGTTGCAGGAGGTCCCGGTGGCGCTGCACCTGTGCCATACCGACCTGCATGCCGGCAATCTGCTGATGGGCAACGACGGCGGCCTGCACGTGATCGACTGGGATGGCCTGTCGCTGGCACCGCGCGAGCGCGACCTGATGTTCATCGGCGCCGCGGTGGGCGGGCGCTGGGGCCGCGAGAATCCGCTGGGTTTCGAGGAGGGCTATGGCAGCGACCACGGCGACCCGCGCTGGATTGCCTGGTACCGGCACTGGCGCATCCTGCAGGACCTGATCGAGTTCCAGCAGGTTCTGCTGGGCAGCGATGGCGAGGATCGTTCGCCGCAGCTGCGCCGGCAGTCGCTGCATTTCCTCAGCGAACAGTTCGCACCGGGCAATGTGTTCGACGCGGCAGAGCGGGTGTATCGCGCGCTGTAAATGCTCGTCACCTGCCATCGATGAAGCGTCGCGCTGCGCGCGATGAGTCGAGCATGGCTCGACTCTACAGTTGCGCTCGGCGGCTCTTCGGGCCGCCATCGTTGATCAGGTGCAGGGATCATCCACGCAGGGCGTGGCTCTACTCGGCGGGCTTGGCCGCTGCAGAGGCGGCCGCGCTCGCGGCGCGGCGCGACAGCACGGCTTCGCGGTGGGCGATGTAGGCGTTGGCGGCGAGGATGATGCCGGCACCCATGATCGTCCAGCGGTCCACGCTCTCGTGGAACAGCAACCAGCCGAACAGCGTCACCAGCGGCAGCTGCAGGAAGCTGATCGGAGTCAGGGCGGAGACTTCGCCCAGCCGTAGCGCGCGGGTCCACAGCAGTTGGCCGATGGTACCGAGCACGCCGGTGGCCAGCAGCCACAGCCAGGCTGATCCGGTCGGCCAGACCCAGACGAACAACGCTGGGACCAGCGACAGCGGCACCCAGAACACGTAGGTATAGAGCACCACGGTATCGGCACTGTCGACGCGGGTGAGCTGCTTGATCTGGATCGCCACCAGCGAGCTGAGCACCGCCGCGCCCACGGCCACCAGGCTGCCGGCGGTGAAGCCGGCCGTGCCGGGGCGCACGATCACCAGCACGCCGATGAAGCCGACCACGACCGCGGCCCAGCGGCGCACGCGCACGGTTTCGCCCAGCCACAGCACGGCGGCAATGGTGACGAACAGCGGCGTGGAGTACGAGAGCGAAACCGCCTGCGCCAACGGGAGATGGCCCAGCGCCCAGAATGCGCACAGCATTGAGCCCAGGCCGATCGCACTGCGCACGAAATAGCGTGGCAGCTGCTGCGTCTTCAAGGGCGCACGGCCGGGCCGCACCAGCATCGGCAGCAGCGCCAGCAGGCCGAAGGCATTGCGGAAGAACGCCACTTCCTGGGTTGGCACGTAGCGCGTGGCATAGCGGATCGCTACCGCCATCAGGCCGAACGCCATCGTGCTGCCGAGCATCAGCAGCGCCGCCCGCATCGGGGTGGCGCTGGGGGAAAGGACGGGGTTGTTCACCACTGCGCGCCGAGCAGGCGTGGCTCCGGTTCGATCGGCACGCCAAATTTTTCCAGCACTGAGGCCGAGATGCGGCGCGCCAGTGCCAGCAGTTCAGCGCCGGTGGCGTTGCCGTGGTTGACCAGGACCAGTGCATGGCTGGGGGCCACGCCGGCATCACCGTCGCGGAAGCCCTTCCAGCCGCAGGATTCGATCATCCAGGCCGCCGAGACCTTGCGCTTGTCGTCCTGCTCGGACGGGAACACCGGCAGGTCGGGGAAGTGCTGCAGCAGCACGTCGACCTGTTCCAGCGGCAGTACCGGGTTCTTGAAGAAACTGCCGGCGTTGCCCAGTACATCCGGGTCGGGCAGCTTGCGGCGGCGGATTGCGATCACCGCATTGGCCACGTCCACCGCACCGGGCAGCTCCACGCCCTGCGCCTGAAGTTCCTCGCGGATGCCGGCGTAGTCCATGCGCAGGTCATGCAGCAGCGGCAGCTTCAGTTCGATGGCGGTGATCAGGTAGCGATCGGGCTGCTGCTTGAACACGCTGTCGCGGTAGGCGAAACCACATTGTTCGTTGTCCAGCCGCACCCAGGCCTGTTCCTGGCAGTCCCAGGCTTCGACCGCCTGGATGAACTCGCCGACCTGCGCGCCATAGGCGCCGATGTTCTGGATCGGCGCGGCACCGGCAGTACCGGGAATCAGGGCCAGGTTTTCCAGGCCGGACAGGCCTTCCTGCAGCGACCACATCACCAGGCCATGCCACGGCACGCCGGCACCGGCGCGGACCACCGCGTGGTCGGCGCGGTGTTCAAGGAAACTGATGTCACGGTTGCCGAACACCAGCACGGTGCCCGGCAGGTCCTCGGCGATCAGCACGTTGCTGCCGGCACCCAGCACCAGCAGCGGGCCGTTGGCCACCTCGGGCAGTGCCAGCACCTCCGGCAGCAGCGCGGCATCGTGCAGTTCCAGCAGTTGCGCGGCGCTGGCCTGCACATGGAAGGTGTTCAGTGCCTGCAGGGGCGCATTGCGGGTAAGCGTCCAGCGCAGCGGGGCGTTGCCGTCGACGGTATCCATGGGCGCGCTCACAGCGGGGCCACCGCGCCGCGGCTCGGCGCTTCGCGGCGGCGACGGATCGCTTCCACGCATTCGGAAACCAGCGCCGGGCCGCGGAAGATCAGGCCGCTGTAGCACTGCACCAGCGCGGCACCGGCCGCCATCTTGGCCACCGCATCGGCGCCGGACAGGATGCCGCCGACGCCGATCAGCGGCACCGATTCGGGCAGGCGCGAACGCAGGCGGCGCAGCACCAGCGTGGACTGCTCCAGCACCGGCGCACCGGACAGGCCACCGGCCTCGTTGGCCAACGGGTCGCCGGCCACCTTGCTGTGGTCGATGGTGGTGTTGGTGGCGATCACGCCGTCCACCTGCAGTTCGCCCAGCACGCGGGCGGCGGCATCGATGTCGCGTTCGCTGAGGTCCGGCGCCACCTTCACCAGCATCGGCACGCGGCGGCCATGCTGGGCCGCGAGGTCTTCCTGGCGGTCGCGCAGCTGGCTGACCAGCTGGCGCAGCGCGGTTTCTTCCTGCAGTTCACGCAGGCCTGCGGTGTTGGGCGAGGAAATGTTGACAGTGATGTAGTCGGCCAGCGGGTACACCTTGTCCAGGCAGGCGATGTAATCGTCCACGGCCTGTTCGTTCGGGGTGTCCTTGTTCTTGCCGATGTTGATGCCGAGCAGGCCGCGGCGGTTGCGCGCGCGCTCGACGTTGCGCACCAGTGCGTCCACGCCCGCATTGTTGAAGCCCATGCGGTTGATGATCGCGTTGTGTTCCGGCAGGCGGAACAGGCGCGGCTGCGGATTACCTGCCTGCGGGCGCGGGGTGATGGTGCCGATTTCAACGAAGCCGAAGCCCAGCGCGAACAATGCATCGATGTGCTCGCCGTTCTTGTCCAGGCCGGCGGCCAGGCCGACCGGGTTGGGGAACGTCAGCCCGAACACCGTGCTGGGCATCGGCGCGATGCGTGCGGCCAGCAGCGGCGTGGTACCGGTGCGATAGGCCAGGTCCAGTGCGGACAGGCCGAGGCCGTGGGCGCGCTCGGCGTCGAGCGAGAACAGGAAGGGGCGGGCAAGCGAATACATGCGTCGGTTCAGTCCAGCGTGCCGAGGAAGGCTCGGGTTCGATATTCAAAAGCAACCTGGCCGTCGACCGCGTGGGCGGCGAACAGGTGCTGCAGAGCGTCGATCATCGGCGCGTGGCGCGGATGACCGGATTGAGGGGCATAGGAGGAGGACAGCAGGCGCCCGCGCAGGGCATCGAAGTCCAGGTGCTGCACGTTGGGCAACTCCACCATGCCGCGCAGGCCGGGGCCGAACCAGGCCTGCATGGTGGCGTCGTCCTGGTAGCGCTCGGCCACGGCGGTGTAGTCGCTGCCGTAGTCCAGCAGCAGCTGTTCGTAGCCGATCAGGAACGGACTGGCATCGAGCAGGCGCGAATTCCAGTAGATCAATGCCTGGCCGCCGGGACGCAGGATGCGCTGCCACTCGGCGCGGACCGCCACGGTGTCGAACCAGTGGAAGGCCTGCGCGACGCTGACCAGATCGACGCTGGCATCGTCCAGTGTGGTGGCCTCGGCGCGGCCGTCCACCGCACGGAACTGCGGGTACTGCGGTGCCAGCCATTGCTCGGCCGCGCCCCGCATGGCGGCGTTGGGCTCAACCGCGACAACGGGATGGCCGCTGGCCAGAAACAGGCGGCTGGAAATGCCGGTACCGGCGCCGATGTCGGCGACCAGTGCCTTGCGGCTGACGCCCATCGGGCCGTGCAGCCACTCCAGCAGCGCGGGTGGGTAATCGGGCCGGTAGCGGACGTAGTCGGCGACGCGGCTGCTGAAGCGTTCAGTGCTGTCGGAGGCGGTCATGGCAGTCAGTTCGACATCGCAGCGAGCCAGGCCAGGCCGCCGAAGAACAGGATGAAGACCAGGATGGCGGCGATCACGGCGCCGACCATCACCCAGCCCAGCACCAGACCGGTGACGGCCAGGCCATCGCCTTCCAGTTCGTGCGGGCGGCGGCGGATTTCGGCGCGGGCCATGTGGCCGGTGATGATGGCGACGATGCTGGCCACGAAGGGCAGGACGGTCCAGCTGGCGATGCCCATGACCAGGCTGACCACGGCCAGGGCGCTTGTCTGTCGGGGTGCCACGCTCATCGGGGTCCTCCTTGGCAGTGTGCACATGATAGTGCGTCTGCCCCGGCAATCCCATGCCCGGCGGACATGATGGCAGGCGTCGACCTGGGTCGACGAAAGGCATTTCAGCCACGGTAGGCGTCGACCTTGGTCGACGAAAGGCATGCCAACCAAGGTTGGCAGCTACCGGAGTGCCGATGTCAGCCCATCAACACTTGGCCGCCATCCACGTTGAGCACGCTGCCGGTGACCCAGCGCGCCAGCGGCGAGCACAGGAACAGGGCGGCGTCGGCGATCTCGCGCGGGTGGCCGAAGCGGCCGAACGGAATCTTCGCCAGGGTGCCGTGGTACAGCGCGGGGTCATCGGTGCGGCGGCGGTCCCAGAGGCCGTCATCGAACTCGATCGAGCCCGGCGCGATCGCATTCACCCGGATCCGGTCCTTGGCCAGCGCCAGCGCCTGCGAGGTGGTGTAGTGCGAAAGCGCGGCCTTGGCGGCGGCATAGGGCGCGCCATCGGGACGCGGCTGCTGCGCGGCAATCGAAGACAGGTTGAGGATGCAGGCGTCGCTGGAGGCACGCAGCCACGGCAGTGCCAGGCGCGAGGCGCGCACGGCGGCCATCAGGTCGATCTGCAGGCTGGCGGCCCAGCCGTCCTCGTCGTCGGCCATGCCATAGCCGGTGGCGTTGTTGACCAGCACGTCGATGCCACCGAGCGCGTCGGCAGCGGCCTGCAGCCAAGCCTGGATCTGGCCGGGGTCGGCCAGATCGGCGGAAAACGCGTGCAGTTCGAAGCCCTGCGCCCGTGCATCGGCGCGCAGGGCATCCAGACCGGCCTGGCCGCGCGCGCAGACCGAGACCTGCGCGCCGGCGCCGGCAAACGCCAGCGCCATTTCACGGCCAATGCCCTTGCTGCCGCCGGCGATCAGCACGCGGCGGCCGCTGAAATCGAGGATCGGAGCCCCGGAGGGGCTCCGACCCACGGACGTGTCCGCGTCGTTTGCCATCACAGGTCGAACTTGATGCCCTGGGCCAGCGGCAGCGAATCCGAATAGTTGATGGTGTTGGTCTGGCGGCGCATGTAGACCTTCCATGCATCCGAGCCGGACTCGCGGCCACCGCCGGTGTCCTTCTCGCCACCGAAGGCACCACCGATCTCCGCACCGGACGTGCCGATGTTGATGTTGGCGATGCCGCAGTCGCTGCCGGCGGCCGACAGGAACTTCTCGGCAGTCTTCAGGTTCTGGGTGAAGATCGAGGACGACAGGCCCTGCGGCACGCCGTTCTGCATGTCGATGGCTTCGTCGATGCTGTCGTACGGCATCACGTACAGGATCGGCGCGAAGGTTTCGTGCTGGACCACGGCGTCGCTGTTCTTCAGGCCGGAGACGATCGCCGGCAGCACGAAGTTGCCGGCGCGGTCGATGCGGGTGCCACCGGTTTCGATGGTGCCGCCGGCGGCCTTGGCCTGGGCGATCGCATCGAGGAACTGCTGCACGGCGCCGTCGCTGTTGAGCGGGCCCATCAGGTTGGCGGCGTCGGTCGGGTCTCCGATCTTGCCTTCCACCTGCTTGTAGGCCTTGACCAGGGTGGCCAGCACGTCGGCGTAGATCGAGCGGTGCACGATCAGGCGGCGGGTGGTGGTGCAGCGCTGGCCGGCGGTGCCGACGGCGCCGAACACGATGCCCGGCACGGCCAGCTTCAGGTCGGCGGTTTCGTCCAGGATGATGGCGTTGTTGCCGCCCAGTTCCAGCAGGCAGCGGCCGAGGCGGCGCGCGACCTTCTCGTTGACGGTGCGGCCGACCTGGGTCGAGCCGGTGAAGCTGATCAGCGGCACGCGACGGTCATCGACCATCTTTTCCGACAGCGCGGTGCCGGCATCGTTGATCAGGAAGAAGATGTCCGGGAAGCCGGCTTCGCGCAGGGCGTCGTTGCAGATCTTCAGCGAGGCGATGGCAGTCAGCGGCGTCTTGTTGGACGGCTTCCAGATGCACACGTCGCCGCAGATGGCGGCCAGGAACGAGTTCCAGCTCCACACCGCAACCGGGAAGTTGAAGGCCGAGATGATGCCGACCAGGCCCAGCGGGTGGTACTGCTCGTACATGCGGTGGCCGGGGCGCTCGGAATGCATGGTGTAGCCGTACAGCATGCGGCTCTGGCCCACGGCGAAATCGGCGATGTCGATCATCTCCTGCACTTCGCCATCGCCTTCCGGCTTGCTCTTGCCCATTTCCAGGGCAACCAGCGAACCCAGGGCGTCCTTGTGCCTGCGCAGCGCTTCGCCGCACAGGCGCACGGCTTCACCGCGGCGCGGGGCCGGCGTGGTGCGCCAGGCCTTGAAGGCTTCCTGGGCGCGGGCGACGACGGTCTCGTACTCGGCCTCGGTGGTCGCGCGGACCTGCGCGATCGGCTCGCCGGTGGTCGGGTTGACCGGGGTGATCAGCTCACCGCTGGTCGCGCTCGACCACTCCCCGTTGCCCAGGTACGTGCCAGCGTTGATCGCGTCCAGGCCAAGGGACTTGAGCAGCTCGGAAGACATGCAGACTCCTGTGTTTCGTTACGTTGTTTGGCGCCATCGCGGGCAGGTGGGGGACGCGATGAACTGAATCGCCGATGGTAGCAGAGCGCCCTGTCCGGCCATGGTGCAACGCGCCAGCGGAGCCGGTCCGGACATGAATGCTTGGAGGGCAGGGTGCGTTGCCTGTAAACTTCCCGGCTGCATGGCCCCGTAGCTCAGCTGGATAGAGCGTCCCCCTCCTAAGGGGAAGGTCGCCCGTTCGAATCGGGCCGGGGTCACCACCCACGCACCGCCCGGGACGCCCGTCTTCGAGCGCTACAGCAGCGCCAGGCCGCGCAGCACCCCCGCCACACGCGCCCGCTCTTCACCGTGCAGCCCAAGCAAGGGCCGTGGCAGGCAATCCTCGGTACACAGGCCCATCAGCGCCGCTGCGCACGCCATCACGCGGATGCCGCCGAAGCGGTCGTACAGTGCCCAGAGTGGCGCCAGCCTCGCCGACATGGCCTGGGCCGTCGCCATGTCGCCTTTGCCGGCCGCGCGGGTGATCTGCTGCACCGCCCCGGGGAACAGCCCGCCGGTTACCGAATACCAGCCATCGCAGCCGGCGGCCAGCCCGTGTACGGCGGCCGCGTCGCCGCTGATGCCCAGCGTGACGTGCGCCGGAAGTTGGGCGCGTAGTGCGGTGACGCGCGCTGCGGCTTCGGCAGGATCGCCGGACAGGCGTGGAAGCTTGATCGAGGCGATGTTGGGCAGGGCGGCAATCCGCCCATGCAGTTCATCGCTGAAACGGAAGTGGGTGGTGCCGGGATTGTCGTAGACGCAGATCGGAGTGCGCACTGCCGTGCACACCGATTCGAAGAGCGTGTAGACCTCGTGTTCCCTCAATGGCTGGTAGGACACGGGCGCCAGCAGTAGGCCGGCCGCACCGGCATCCTCAGCATCCTTTGCCAGAGTCAGCACATCGCGGGTGCGCAGCGCACCGATGCCAGCGATGACCGGGACGGCGCCCGAGTGGGACAGGGCTTCGCGCAGCACCCGCATGCGCTCGGCCTTTTCCAGGTAGGCGTAGCTGCCGGTGGAGCCGAGCACGCCCATGGAGTCCACGCCGGCCGTTGCGAGGTGCTCGACCAGCCCGGCGAAGGCGCGCAGGTCGATGCTCGATTCGGTCATCGGCGTAAGAGGAAAGGCGCTGAGGCCGTGGATCATGGCGAACCCCGGGGGTAGAAGGAAAGGAGAGGTCGCCAGGTGTGGCGACCGTGGACGATCGGCATTGTTTATTGTCCTAGGACAAAATTCAAGCGCTGCCCTGCAACGTGATTCGGCCGCGAGGATCGCGCACCATGGCGGCCATCCTTCCTTGCGCGCACGCCATGACTGAGTACCTTCGCCCCGTGCAGCCTCCGCACTACGCCGCCATCGGCGCGTGGCTGGATTCGGCCAGCGCAACCCAGCGCTGGGCCGGTCCCGGCGTGGCGTATCCGCTCGCGCCGGACGCATTCGCGCAGGCACTGCAACTGCAGCAGCGCCCGGGGTGGGTGCTGCTGGATGCGCATGGCCACTGCCTTGGTTTCGGCCAGTACTGGCCAACGACCTCCGGCACGCTGCACCTGGGCCGCATCATCGTTTCGCCACAGGCACGCGGGCGTGGACTGGGACGTGTCCTGATGCAGGCGCTGATGGCGCAGGCGTTGCAGTCGGCCGGGGTGGAGCGGCTGACCCTGCGTGTCTATCGTGACAACGTCGCGGGGGTGACCCTGTACCGCCACCTGGGCTTCCAGCCGATGGAAGATGCTTCGACACCGGAACTTCTGTTCATGCAGCACCGTGCCGGCTGAGTCGTGATCACGCGCGCAGCACGGCAGCCTGTTGCGCCTGCCATTGCTCGCGGGTGATGCGGCTGATGTGTTCGGTGCGGTAGTCGCCGAGGAAGCTGTTGAACTTGTTCACTTCGGTATGGTGATGCTGGAAACCGCATTTGCTCTGTGCGCTCAGTGATTGCAGGTTGTCGGCGAAGTAGCCGCACCACAGTGCGTCCAGGTGCAGGTCGAGGAAGGCATGCCGCATCACTTCGCGCACCGCTTCGGGTACCAGGCCGCGGCCCCAGTACGGCACGCCGATCCAGTAGGCGATCTCGCCTTCGCGCTCGCCGATCTCGAAGTTGCTGTCGGCACCGATCAGGATGCCGACGCAGCCGATGGCGTGGCCGTCCTCGCGGCTCTGCAGTGCGTAGACTTCGGGCCGGTTGAAGACGGTGCGGATGATGTCGGCACTTTCCTCCACGCTGGTGTGCACCGGCCAGCCGGCGATGGGCCCGACGCGCGGGTCGCGGGCGTATTCGTACAGGTCGGCGGCGTCGGTGTCGCGCCAGGGGCGCAGGATCAGGCGTTCGGTGTGCAGGGGCATGGCCATTCAGGGGCAGGAAGAGAGCGCACAGGCTAGGCCGGGCCGGGCGAAGGGCACAGGGCGGGATCTTGATGGTTTCGGTATTTTTCACAACTCACTGGCGTTGCCCCGTATGCTGTGCCCCGGAATCCAGCCGGATCGGCCCATGGACCGCATACCCCAGCTTCTGGATCAGGACGAATCGATGCGCCTGGAGGTCAGTACGCTGGCCGAGGGGCAGGGTGTTCCGCTGTCATTCGGGCGCGCGTATCTGGCGGTTCTGGTGTGCGTGTCCGGGCGTGCGCGTTTCGCGTTGAACTTCCGTGAGGTGGCGGTGCAGCGGCACGATGTGCTGGTGCTGGCCGAGGACACGCTGGCGCTGCTGCGGCAGCGATCGCGCGGCTTTCTGGCGGTGGTCTGCCTGATGCCGAAGGCGCTGGCGTCGGAGGTGGCCTACGTGCTGCCCAACGCACTTTTCAAGTTCCTGCATGAGCATCCGCATTGCGTGCCGTCGTCGCTGGAGGTGCCGCTGCTGCAGGGGTGGCTGCAGCAGCTGATGGACGCGCAGCACACGGGGGGCCGCTATCGGCACGTGATGCTGCGCAACCTGTTGCAGACGTTTTTCCTGAAGTTCGCCACGCTGCTGCCGGTGCAGAAGGTGGCAGCAGCGCCAGTCAGCCGGCGCGAGCGCCTGGCCTGGAGTTTCTGGGAGCTGGTCGGCCAGCGCAGCACCTGCCAGCGCGACGTGCAGTCCTACGCCGACGCGCTGTGCATCACGCCGTTCTATCTTTCCCAGCTCACCCGCGAGTGCTTCGATGAAACGCCCAAGGCGTTGATCGACCGCCAGGTGGTATTGGAGATCAAGGCGCTGCTGAGCTACAGCGAGCTGCCGATCGGGCGCATCGCCGAGCGGTTGTGTTTCGAAGATGCGTCCTACCTGTGCCGCTACTTCCGGCGGCACACTGGGCAGTCGCTGACCGGCTACCGCCGTGTGGGGCAGGGCGATGCTAGTGGGATACGAACAGCGGTGCCGGAACTTCGGACAGCAGATCCTCGGTAACCCCGCCGAGCACGCGCTCGACCACCCGGCTGCGGCTGTAAGGGCCCAGCACCAGCAGGTCGGCCTCGGCATCGAGGACATGCTGGCGGATGGTTGCGGCAACACCGCCCTGTGTGGAACTGATCGCCTGGATCTCGACCTCGACACCGTGCCGGGCCAGGTGCTGGGCCATCTCGGCACCGGGCGTGGCCTCGGCCTTGGGCGTGTCGACCATCAGCAGGTGCACCGCCTGCGCGCGGGCCAGCAACGGCAGGGCATCGGCTACGGCGCGACGGGCCTGTTTGCTGGCATTCCAGGCCACCACGATGCGCCTGCCGACCTGTTCGCCTTGCCAGTGCGGTGGCACCAGCAGCATCGGCACGCCGGTCTGGCGCAGCGTGCCCAGCGGACGCCAGCCGGAGGGCGCGCCGGGCGTGTGCGGATAGCCGGCGATGATCAGGTCGCAGTACAGCGATTGCAGGGCCAGATCGGCGCCACCGAGATAGTCCGAAACGATGCGCAGTTCGGTGCTGATCTGCAGTGGCTCGCAGGCTGCGCGCAGGTTCTGCATGAGCTGCGCGGTGCAGGCGGCGTCGGTGCGTGCTTCGTGGTCGAGCGCGGCGGCGATGCCTGCGCCACGGGCGAAACCGTTGGCGATGTCGGTGGGGTGCTGGGCGGTGGATACTGCAACCAGGTGCGCCTGCTGGGCCTGCGCCAGATGGGCGGCGATGTTCAATACGCGCACCCCGGTGTCGCTGGCATCGAACAGCACAGCGATGTCGCGTAGTGGATGCAGCATGGCGTTGTCTCCTTCGATGCCTGTGACGCGTTCCCTGCCATGCACCGACCCGGGTGCACCGGACGCGCCTTCGTTGTAGCGCATCCATGATTCGGATGAATCATTTGTGATTCAGTTTATTAATGGATGATTCATGCTAGCGTGAGTGGACCCCGCCTCCAGGCCCCTCCATGCGACCTGCCGCAGCACGTACACGCCGCGACCTGCACCACGCCCTTGCTGCCACCCTGGTCAGCCATCCGCGCTGCACACTCAGCGAGCTCGCCAGTGGCGCCGGTATCAGCCGGGCCACGCTGTATCGCTTCGCACCCACCCGCGAAGCGATCGACGAGGCGTTGTTTGCTGCGGGCTTCGAGCGCCTGGAAGCCGCAGCCACGTGGTTCGACGGGGATGCCGATGCGATGCAGGTGCTGGAGCAGGTGACCCACGCCCTGCTGGCGGACTGGGAACTGGTGACGCTGCTGTTCGCGCGCATGATGGAAGAGCAGCAGCGGCAGGGCGACCTGCACCTGCTGCCCGAGCGCTGGGCGCCGATCGGCGAGCGTTTCGAGGCGTTTTTCCTGCGCGGCCAGCACGCCGGCGTGTTCAACGTCGGATTCAGTGCAGTGTGGTTGGCGGACTTCTACTGGACCTGTTTCTACGGCATCACCTGGTCACTGGCGCGCGGTCGGCTGGCACCGGCGATGGCGGCATCAACGTTGCTGGCGTCGTTCCGTCATGGGGCGATGAAGGCCTGAGTGCGATGCCCGCGGCGCGTATCGCGTCGTGATGGATGGGCACTGCAACGTGCGCCGAATTTGCGTGGCGTCTTGCCGGAAAGGGCATTCGTACTGCCGGAATGGTGCACTGCGTGCCGCCATCGGGTTGCTACAACTGTGGTCGTGAAAGCGTGCTCGATTTTGCAAAACTAAATGAGACGTTCATCACGCTATTGTTGCAGTGCGGTATCGTAATCGTAGAACTTTACACCTGACCAACGGGGTACAGGGACGGTTGTAGTGGCCATGGAGCCGGCAGAACGCGCGTTCGCGCGTGTCGCCAGGCGCATGAGTTCGTCCCAGGTTACCCACCGAACTGCGGCCCCGTGCGGGCCGACCGGGGAAATCACCATGTGGCAGTCGACGACGTCGCGCATTCGCGCGGGCGGTGGATGCGTTCATCCTGAAAAAAACCTGCAGCACCTGCACCCTCGCCGCTGGATGGCGATCGTCGTGCTGATGCTGCTGGCGATGGCACTGCCATCGCTGGCGTCGGCGGCGGCCTATGCGACCGGCGGCAGCAGCCCCTACCGCAATACGGTGCTGTGGCTGACCTGGGGCGGCGGCGCGAATGGCGTCGACAACATCGTGCTCAACGACGGTGCCACCTCGTCCATCGACATGCCGATCGCTGCCGGGGTGAACCTGCGCGTGGACTGCCGGTTGAATACCGCCGAGACCAACGTGCTGCGCAGCTATCGCCCGGGCAACTGGCGTGGCGACAGCCTCGACGACCTGTACAACATCGGTGGCACCGGCACCGCCAACCAGCTGATCGCGGGCATCGCGCGCACGGCCGGCACGTCCAGCTTCAGCATCACCTGCACCTCGACCATGGGCGGTGCGCCGTACCGCCTGCGTGGCGTGGTGATGGCCGACGCCGAGTCGATCAACAACAGCGGCGAGTTCGTCGAAGCCAGCGCGCAGGGCACGTGGAACGTGGTGGAGGTCCGCAAGAACCTGGCCAACAGCACTCCCTACCTGGTGAACAAGTCGACCAGCGGCGGCAACCAGGTCATCCGCTTCGGTCCGGGCAACGACGACAACACGGCCGCGGTTACCTTCCTCAGTTTTGACAACGCCGCGCATGCGCCAGGCAACCTGGCAGTGAACATGGGCTTTTCGATGCGCGGCGGCGGCACCACCGCCATCGCCATCGGCCTGCTGGTGCCGTATGCCGACTTCGGCGATGCACCGCAGAGCTACGGCGACGCCATGCACGTGGTGGACGATCTGCAGTTCCGCTCCGACGGTATTCCGCAGGGCAGCAGCAACTTCAACATCAACACCGCCGCCTATACGCCGGGTGGCCTGGCGCCGCCGCTGACCGATTTCCTCGGCAGCCTGGGCCCGGATACCGAGCAGAAAAGCAGCTACAGCGCTGATGCACTGGGCGATGACAACTTCCCGCAGGTGGGAAGCCGCGAAGAAGATGCGTGGCCGACCAGCTACCGGTTGACGGTGATGCAGGCCGGTACCCAGATCAACCAGCCGGTGGCCTGCGTGGGCAATGGCAGCGTGGCGGGCTGGATCGACTTCAACCGCAATGGCACGTTCGACGCCAGCGAACGCAGCACGACCGCTGCCTGCAGTGGTGGCCAGGCCAACCTGGCTTGGACCGTGCCCACTTCGGTCAGCGCAGGTACCAGCTATGTGCGGCTGCGCTACGCCACCAACGCGACGCAGATCCAGAGCCCGACCGGCGTGGCCGACGACGGCGAAGTGGAAGATCACCGCATCACCATCACCGCACCCGCACTGAAGGTGGTGAAGACCAACAACGCCACCGGGGGTGTCTGGAACTACGGTCAGGCCGGCACCGAGTACACGCTGACGGTGAGCAACACCAGCGATGTGCCGACCGGCAATCCACCGAATGTGCCCGCCGGCCCGATCATCGTGCGCGACCAGCTGCCGGCGGGTATCGTGCCGAACTGGACGGGCGCGCATGTGAGCGGCAACTGGAGCTGCACGGCAAGCGGCCAGGACATCACCTGCACCAGCAACCAGGTGCTGGCCGCGGCGGGCAGTGCCGGTTCGAGCTCGGTGTTCACGCTGCCGGTCACCGTGACCGCCTCGGCGTCGGGCGTGCTGACCAACCACGCCAGCGTGGGCGGTGGCCACGATCCGTTCAACAACGGCACGCCGCCGACGCCGGGCAGCAGCTGCACCGACGCCGACCACTGCACGCGCAGTGACGTGACCGTGCCGGTGACGCGCGTCAGCTATGCCAAGCGCTCCAATACGGCTGGCCCGGTCGCGGTGGGTGCCACGGTGAGCTACACCGTCGACGTCACCGTGGCCGATGGCAATACCCGCGCTGTGCTGACCCTGACCGATACGCTGGGTACCGGCCTGGATTTCGCCAGTGTCAGCAACGCCGGTTCGTTCACCTGCAACGCCGCCAATCCGCTGGTGTGCACGCTGCCGGCCGGCACCGTGCCGGGCACCTACAGCCTGAGCTATGCGGCTACCGTCAACGCCCAGGCCAGCGGCCAGGTGGTCAACACCGTGGTTGGCACCGGCACCGATACGCCGACCTGCAGCAGCACCTGCACCACCACCACGCCGGTGGCGGCGCCGAAGATCTCGGTATCCAAGGCAAGCAGTACGACCGGTCCGGTCGCGGTGGGCGACAGCGTCGCCTATACCGTTACCGTGGTGGTGGCCGATGCGCGTACCCGGGCGGTGACCACGCTGACCGATACGCTGGGCACCGGCCTGGATTTCGGCAGCGTGACCAACGCGGGTGGGTTCACCTGCACGCCGGGCAATCCGCTGGTGTGTACGCTGCCGGCGGGCACCGTGCCGGGCAGCTATGCGTTCTCCTATACCGGCATCGTCAATGCGCAGGCCAGCGGCCAGGTGCGCAATGCGGTGGTGCCGAGTGGCACCGACAACCCGTCCTGCGTGGGCAGCTGCGATACCACGACGCCGATGGCGGCGCCGCAGGTGGTGTATGCCAAGCAGGCATCCACCGGCGGCCCGGTGCGGGTCGGCGACCGCATCGATTACACACTGAGCGTAACCGTGAGCCGTGCGCGTACCACCGGCGTGGTCACCCTCACCGATACCCTGGGCAACGGCCTCGACTTTGCGGGCGTGAGCAGTGCGGGAGCCTTCACCTGCAATGCCGCCAATCCGCTGGTCTGCACGCTGCCAGCGGGCACCGTGCCGGGTACCTACAGCCTCACCTACGGCGCCACCGTCAACGCACAGGCCAGTGGCAGCGTGCGCAATGCGGTGCTCGGCAGCGGCACCGACACCCCGTCGTGCAGCGTGAACTGCGATACCACCACGCCGGTCGCAACGCCGGGGGTGAGCTATGCCAAATCGGTGAGCAGCACCGGTCCGGTTTCCGTGGGCGATCGACTGACCTATACCCTGACCACGGTGGTGGCCAATTCGCGCACCACCGCCGTGGTGAAGTTGACCGACACCCTGGGTACCGGGCTGGACTTCGGCGCGGTGACCAGCGCTGGTGCCTACAGCTGCAATGCCGCCAACCCGCTGGTATGCACCTTGCCTGCCGGCACCGTGCCGGGCAGCTACAGCCTGTCCTACACCGCCGTGGTGAACGCGCAGGCCAGTGGCCAGGTCACCAACGCGGTGCTGGGCAGCGGTGGTGACAATCCGTCGTGCGCGGCCAACTGCGATACCACCACGCCGGTAGCCGGCAGTGAGATCGACTACCGGAAAACCTCGGCCGCGGCCGGTGCGGTGAAAGTGGGTGACAGCATCGCCTACACGCTGACTGCCGTGGTCAGCCGGTCGCGCAGCACTGCGGTGTTCACGCTGACCGATACCATGGGCCCGGGCCTGGACTTCGGCGCGGTGACTGCCAGCCAGGGTTTCAGCTGCAATGCGGCCAACCCGCTGGTGTGTACTTTGCCGGCCGGTACCGCGCCGGGCACCTATACGGTGGATTACACCGCGAAGGTGAACGCACAGGCCAAGGGCAGTGTCAGCAACGCGGTGCTGGGCAGTGGCACCGGCACCAATACCTGTACCAGCAACTGCGGTACCACCACGCCGGTGCTGTCGGCGGTGGTGACCTACCACAAGCAGTCCAGCACGGCGGCGCCGATCGATATCGGCGATGCAGTGGACTACACCGTCGAGGTGACGGTCGCCAATTCGCAGACGCTGGATGTGGTGACCCTGACCGACACCCTGGGCCGCGGCCTGGACCTGCAGTCGATCACCCAGCCCGGTCCGTTCACCTGCAACAGCAGCAATCCGCTGGTGTGCACGCTGCCGGCCGGTACCGTGCCGGGCACCTATACGCTGGGCTATCGCGCGCGGGTCAATGCACAGGCCACTGGCAGCGTGCGCAATGCGGTGCTCGGCAGTGGCGGTGATACGCCCACCTGCAGCGGCGACTGCAGCACCGAACATGCGTTGGCCGACCCGCGCGTGGTGCTGGAGAAGCAGTCCGGCCCGGCCAGCGGCACCGACGTGCGCCCGGGCGACCGCCTGCGCTACACCCTGGTTGCGACCGTTGAACGCGCCGCCCTGCGGCAGCCGCTGCAGCTGGTGGATACACCGGATGCAGGGTTGAGCATCGAAAGCCTGCCTGCCGGGTGCATGCAGCAGGGCACTGACATCGTATGCACGGTGCCGGCAGGTACCGCAGTGGGCCGCCACGAGTATGTCTACCAGGCGATCGTCAACCAGGAGGCGCGTACCCAGGTGCTGAACCGCCTGCGCGGTCAGTACCCGGACGGTTCGCCGCCACCGGAGTGCACGACCTGCGAAACGCACCACAAGGTGATCTCTGATTTCTCGCTGCGCATCACCAAGACCGCCAGCCCGCGCCGGGTGAAGGTGGGCGACCTGGTGCGCTACCAGCTGGTGGTGGAGAACGTGGGGGGCAGTCACTGGCGCGATGGCGTGGTGGTCGATACGCCGCCGCCGGGCTTCAGTTACGTGGATGGCTCGATGCGCGTGGCCGACGATGACGGTGCGTTCGCGCTGGCCAGCAGCCAGTCGCCGCTGCGCATCGGTGCGGTGGATATCGCGGTTGGCCGCAGTGCCACCATCACCTACCTGCTGCGGGTGGGCGCCGGCGTGCGCGCCGGCAACCATGTGAACCAGGCGGTGGCGACGGCCGATGACGGCAGCCCGTTGTCGAACGTGGCGACTGCCGAAGTGGCGATGGATGCCGACCCGCTGCTGGAAGACAGCCTGGTGTTCGGCACCGTGTTCGATGACCGCGATGGTGACGGTTGGCAGGACAGCGCCGAGCTGACCGGTGTACGCGCGCAGGGCGGTTTCGCGGCCTCCGTATATGTGGCGGGCTCGACCACGCTGGATCGGGGCGATGGCCCGCAACCGCTGGCCGATGCCAGTGCGCCCCTGCTGCACGGCGTGCAGATCGGCGTGGTGCATGGACGTGCGTCGACCTCCGATACCACCGAAGCGCACCAGGTGGTGTTGCGCCAGCGCCTGCGCGAGCTGGCCTTCAGCGATGACTTCGTGCTGGAAAGCGCGCAGGGGCATCGCCTGCGGATGGATGCGCAGGGCGCCACGCGGGTGCAGCGCAGTGGCGATGCCGGCAAGGGCCTGACCGCCGCCGCGCCGACCGTGCGCCGTGAGGTCGCACGCGTGGCCGACGGCTACGAGGTGGCCTATGTGATCGGCAACGAGGGCATCCAGGAGCAGGGCATTCCCGGGGTACGCCTGGCCACGGTGGAAGGCCTGCTGGTGGAGACCGATCCGTTCGGCCGCTACCACCTGGCCGACGTGCACGGCGGCGATGCGCGGCTGGGCCGCAACTTCATCATCAAGCTGGACCCGGCCACGATACCGGCCGGTGCCGAGCTGACCACCGAGAATCCGCTGTTGCGGCGGGTGACCCAGGGTGTGCCGACGCGCTTCAGCTTCGGCGTGCGCCTGCCGCCATCGCCACAGGCAGCGGCCGAACGCATGGAACTGGCATTGGGCGAGGTGCTGTTTGCCCCGGGCAGCAGCGAGCTGCGCGCCAGTTATCGCCCGGTGCTGGTGAAGATGGCCGAAGTGGTGGACCGCTACCAGGGCGGTGACGTGGTGATTGCCGCCAATGGCGAAAGCCAGGTGCTGGCCTTTGCCCGCGCCGCAGTGGTGCGCGATGCCCTGCAGGCCGAGGTGACCGAGCGTGCACGCGCTGGCCTGACCGTGCAGCTGCGCACCGATGTGCAGGACCCGCATTCCCTGCTGGCGGGTGTTGATGCCGGTGGCGCGCTGCTGGGCAACGTGTTGTTCGACACCGACAAGGCGATCGTGCGTGAGGAATTCAAGCCGCTGCTGGCGGCGATCGCTGCGCGCCTGGAGAAGATGGGTGGTGGCCAGGTCAGCCTGGTCGGGCACACCGATGTGCGCGGCAGCCATGCCTACAACCAGGCGCTGGGCCTGCGTCGTGCCGATGCCGTGTTCGAGGCATTGCGCAGCCAGCTCAGCCCCGCCGTGCAGCAGCGCCTGCGCGTCCGCAACGAGGAGAGCGCCGCCACCCGTGCGGCGGCCCGCCAACAGGAGGCCCGCCGATGAGCGCGCATCACACCGCTGCCCGCCGTGCGGCCTGCCTGCCGCGTGCGGCCCTGTACCAGGCAATGCTGCTCGGGCTTGCCGGCGCCGTCCAGGCCGCGCCGCCTGCCGCCGAGCCGGCACCGATCCGCTGCGATGGCAGCCAGTGCAACGCTGAAGGCGAACTGCTGTTCCGCCTGCGTTCGCGCAGCTACGACGAGCCGGTGACCGAAGGCACCTCGACGCGGTCGTCGTCGCAGGTGCTGCAGCCGGACCGCCGGGTCAGCCTGGCGATCGATGAACCCGGCAAAGCGACGGTCCGCGGCGAGTTCATGATCCGCCTGCCGGAAGGGGGCGCGATCTGGGCCACTGAAGACCCGGCGATGGGCGAGCCCGAGCTGTCGGTGTCGGCGCCGGGCATGGTTGCCTTTGACGAAGGCCGGATCGTGCGGCCGGTCGAGTTCTACGTGCGTGGCAATTACACCGCCTTCATCAAGCGCCTGGAAGTGAGCCTCTACCGTGGCAGCGATACCGACCGGGTCGCGCCACTGGCGCAGTTCGAGTTGCCGGTGGCTGCGGTCGGGCAGGGCAGCTGGGATGGCACGCTGCCGGCATCGACGCCACTGCGTCGCGGCGACCGCCTGGTCTACGTGCTGCGTGCCTTCGATGCGGAGGGCAATGTCGATGAAACCACCGCGCAGTCGATGCAGCTGGTGACCCCGGCGGAGTTCGAGCGCGGCAACCAGCAGTTGCGTGACGCGCTGGAGGACCGCCGCGGGACCGCGGTGGATGCCAACCAGGCAGCGTCGTTGTCGCTGCTGCAGCAGGTGTTCGACAGCAATGGCCTGCGCCAGCAGAACATCCCGGTGTACGGTTCACGCGTGCGCCTGCGCGGACGTGACCTGCCGCTGGGCGCGGCGCTGAAGATCAACGGCGACAGCTATCCGCTGGACCAGGACCGCAAGTTCGCCGCCGAGTACCTGATGCCGATCGGCCGCCACGCCTTCGATGTGCGCGTTGAACGACCGGATGCACCGGCCATCGCGCGCACGCTGGAGGTGGATGTCAGTGGCCAGTACCTGTTCGGTGTCGGCCTGGCCGATATCACCGTGTACCAGAACAAGGCCAGTGGGGCAGGGCAGGACCTGGCCAGGGGGGGGCGCAACGATGACGTGCTCAGTGACGGCCGCCTGGCTTTCTACCTGAAAGCCAAGACCCGTGGCCGCTACCTGCTGACCGCGCAGGCCGACACCCAGAACCGTCCGCTGGACGACCTGTTTACTGGTTTCACCACCGCCGATCCGCGCGATCTGTTCCGCAGCCTCGACCCGGACCTGTATTACCCGACCTATGGCGATGATTCGCTGACCCAGCGTGATGTCGACAGCATGGGGCGCTTCTACCTGCGCATGGATTGGGACAAGAACCAGGCGCTGTGGGGCAACTACAACACCGGCCTGAGCGGCACCGAGTACGCGCAGTACGTGCGTTCGCTGTACGGGGCGGCATTGTCGTGGCGATCCCGTGGTGCCAATGCCTGGGGCGATGCGCGCAGCGAGCTGCGCCTGTTCGGTTCGCAGGCCGAAACCGCGCCCGGCCATAGCGAGTTCATCGGTACCGGCGGCAGCCTGTACTACCTGCGCCATGCCAGCATCCTCAGTGGCTCGGACCAGGTGGTGCTGGAGATCCGTGACCGTACCACCGGCCGCGTCGAGCAGCGCGTGCCGATGGTGCGCGGCGCCGACTACGAGATCGACGCATTGCAGGGCCGCATCCTGCTGACCCGGCCGCTGGCCCAGCTCAGTCGCGAGAACCTGCGCCGGATCAGTCGCGACGTGCCACTGGACGGTTACGAGCAGCGCCTGATCGTCGACTACGAATGGGTGCCAACCGGGTTCGACAGCGACGACATCACTGCAGGCGTACGTGGCAAGCACTGGTTCGGTGATCACGTGGCAGTGGGTGCGACCTATGTGGACGAGCAGCGCGCCGGCCAGGACTACTCGCTGAAGGGGGCGGACCTGACCCTGCAGGCCGGGCGAGGCACCTACCTGAAGGTCGAGCACAGCCGCA
Organism: Stenotrophomonas sp. 109824_Sma; assembly: GCF_056480025.1. Taxonomy (NCBI): domain Bacteria; kingdom Pseudomonadati; phylum Pseudomonadota; class Gammaproteobacteria; order Lysobacterales; family Lysobacteraceae; genus Stenotrophomonas; species Stenotrophomonas sp. 109824_Sma. The sequence goes on from NZ_CM151078.1 coordinate 2,059,594, forward strand.
GCGAGGCCACCAGTGCACCCGTGTTCTTCTCCGACAACGGCGGCCTCAGCTTCAGTCGCCTCAATCCTGAAGGCCCGCGCGAAGGCGAGGCGACCGCCGTCGAGGCCCGCGTCAATCTGCGCGAGCTGGGCTGGACCCGGCGTGACTGGAGTGCCGGTGCCTGGTGGCGCCAGGTTGATGGCGGCTATTCGGTCGGGCGTTTCGACACCGGCCAACGCGTGCGCGAGCAGGGTGCCGAACTGCTCGGCTATATGACCGACGATTTCAGTGTGTATGCCCGCTACAGCGAGGCACGGCGGGGCGCGGAGTCGCTGATCCAGGCGCAGGCCACCGCCGAATGGCGGATCGGCGAGAACGATCGCCTGTCAGCCGAACTGCGTCGGGTGCAGGAGGACCGGGGCAGCGGTAGCAACGTCGCAGGTGTACTGGCTGCTGCACGCTATACCCATCGCATCGGAACCTCGCTGGATGTGTACGGTGGAGGCCAGCTGACGGTGGATGACGACCATGGCCGCTATGCCGACAATGACGCGGTGGTGGCGGGTGGCACCTGGACCTTCGCCAATCTGTCCACGATCGGCGCCGAAGTCAGTGACGGCGATCGCGGCAGTGCCGCACAGGTCAATGCCGAGTACCGGCTGACCCCACAGCACAGCTTCTATGGTGCGTTCACCCAGTCCACCGACCGCAGCGAGTACGACCCTCTGTTCAGCCCCAATGCGCAGGATGGGTGGACGCTGGGCCAGCGCTGGCGCCTGTCCGACCAGGTCAACGTGTTCAATGAAAGCCAGTTCCTCAAATCCGGGCAGGACTCCGGGCTGGCGCACACCTTCGGCATGGACTTCTATCCGGCGGTGGGCTGGAATGCCGGCTTCACGCTGAGCAACGGCAAGCTCGACGCCAGCAGTGGCCAGGTCGACCGCAAGGCGGTGAGCCTGTCCGGTGGTCGCACCTCGCCGGGCACTGAGTGGCAGAGCAAGCTGGAGTGGCGTCGCGATACCGGCGCGGAGCGGCGCACGCAGTGGGTGAGTACCAATCGCCTGAGTCATCGGCTCAACGACAGCTGGCGTATTGCCGCGCGCTTCAACTATGCCGACACCGATGATGCGATCAATCCGGTGGCCGGCGCGCGTTTCATCGAGGGCAACCTGGGCTTCGCCTACCGTCCGTGGGACAACGATCGCTGGGCGTTGTTCGGCCGCTACAGCTATCTGTATGACCTGTCGAGCATGGGCCAGGTCAACGGCGTGGACTATGACCAGCGCACCCAGGTGCTTTCGCTGGAAGGCGTCTACCGCATCGACCTGCGCTGGGAAGTGGCCGGCAAGCTGGCACGCCGCGAAGGCGAGGTGCGCTACGGGCGCGGCAGCGGACCGTGGTTCGATTCAGCCACGAACTTCGCTGCGGGGCAGCTGCGCTACGACCTGTCCTACCAGTGGCATGGCCTGCTGGAGTACCGCCTGCTGGATGTGCGTGACGGCGGCGCCCGGCAGGGGTGGCTGGCCGGTGTCGACCGCGATATCGGGCGCAATTTCCGCGTCGGCGTGGGCTACAACTTCACCGACTTCAGCGATGACCTGACGAAATTCGACTACACCCACCGCGGCTGGTACCTGAACCTGGTGGGGCGGTATTGAGGAGAGCAGCCGAGCGCAGGCTCGGCTCTACAGGAACCGCACCGCCGGGCGATGCCCGGCGAGCCGTCAGTCCTGCTTCAACAGCTCGACCAGCTGGCGCAGGCGATAGGGCTTGGGCAGGAACTCCACCTGCTCCGGCAGCGGCGGCAGCTGCGAGCGCGCATAGCCGGAAGACAGGATCATGCGTGCCTGCGGCTGCTCTCGGGCGACGTGCTCGCTCAGTTCGATGCCGGACATGCCGTTGGGCATGCTGATATCGCTGAACACCACGTCGAAGCGCGCTTCGCCCTTGAGCAGCTCCGCCGCCTCGTGGCCATCGGCGGTGGTGGCCACCTCGATGCCGAAATCGCGCAGGGCCAGGCCGATCATCTCGCGCAGATCGTTCTGGTCCTCCACCATCAGTACGCGGATCGGTTCATCGGTCATGGGCTGGGTCCTCCGTTGCGGGTAGCAGCAGGCTGACCGTGGTGCCGACACCGGGCGTGGTGGACACATCGACGAAGCCGCCGCTCTGGGTAGTGAATCCGAACACCTGGCTCAGGCCCAGGCCGCTGCCCTTGCCGATGTCCTTGGTGGTGAAGAAGGGTTCGCTGGCGCGCTCGGCGATGTCAGCGGCCATGCCATGGCCTTCGTCACAGACGCTGAGGGTGACATAGCCGCGTTGCAGCGTAGTGTCCGCATCCGGGTCGAGCCGATGTTCCAGCGCGGTTCCGATCAGGATGCGCCCGCCATCGATGGTGGCCTCCACGGCATTTGCCACCAGATTGGCCAGGGCAGCCTGCAGCTGCATCGCGTCGGTGCACACCTGCGGCAGGCCCGGCGTGAGGCAGGCGTCCAGCGTCACCGTGGGCGGGCAGGCGCGCTGCAGGCCCGGCAGCCATTGCCGTACCAGCGTGTTGATGTCCAGCGGTTCGCGGATCAAGGTCTGGCCCGTGCTGAAGGCCAGCAGCTGGCGGGTCAGCAGGGCGCCGCGGTCGGTGGCCGCCTGCGCAGCGTCCAGCAGCTCGGCGGCGCGGGCATCGTCACCGCTGACGCGCAGCGACAGCAGGTCCAGTGCGTTGCCGATGGTGGTCAGCAGGTTGTTGAACTCGTGCGACAGGCCGCGGCTGAGCCGGCCAACCGTCTCGAACTGCTGGGTGTTGCGCAGCGCGCGCTGGGCATCCCGCAGCAGTCGCTGTGCCTGCCATTGCTCGGTGATGTCGCGGGTGATCTTGACGAAGCCAAGCAGTTCGCCGGCTTCGACGACCGGCTCGATGACCACGCTGGCACGGAACGACGAGCCATCACGGCGTACCCGCCAGCCTTCACTGGCAACATGGCCCTGCTGCGCCGCGAGGCGGAGCAGGCGCTGCGGTTCGCCGGCCTCGCGGTCGGTGGCCAGGTAGAAACGACCGAAGTGCGTACCCACCACTTCATCGGCTGAATAGCCCTTGATGCGCTCCGCGCCCGGGTTCCAGCTGCAGACGATGCCTTCGGGATCAAGCAGGTACAGCGCATGGTCGCGCACGCTGTCGATCAACAGTCGCAGTTGTCGGGAAGGGTCCGTCAGCACGGACGTCGTAGAAGCGGCAGCGTCCACGTGGAAATAAGTGTTACCCCTGAGAGGGACGTGAAGCTAGGCAGTGCAGTGTGAAGGATGCGTGCACGGCAGGCACGTGCCATTGGTCCTGTGCGGCTGAATGCGACAGGGAGTACCATCACCCACCCTTTGTCTTCTGGAACCGACCTGCATGCGTCCTGGTGCGACTACGCGTGACCGCTGGATCTGGATGACCTCTGCCGTACTGCTGTCGGCGACCATCGCGCTGGAACTGGTGGTGCCGCTGGGATACGCGGTCTGGCTGGCCTACTTCCTCGCCGTGGGCGTCACGGTGTTCCAGCGCAGTGCGCGCGCGCCGTTCGTGGTCGCGATGATCGCCTGTGTCCTGCTGGTGATCGGCTTCAACGTGGCGCCAGCCAGCAACAACTCGTCGTTCTCGTTCGTCAACCGCACCATCGGTGGCTGCGCCTTCCTGATGATCGCGCTGATCGTCTCGCGCGCGATCCAGGCCCGGCGCCAGGCGATGCGTGCGCTCTGGCTGCAGGAGGCCGAGAATGCGGTGGCGATGAGCCTGCGCGGCGACCTCGGGCCGGAGCAGATCGCAGAAGCGGCGGCAACGCACCTGGCCGGCCAGCTGGATGCCGATGTGGGCGCGGTCTATCGCCTGGAAGGTGGGCGGCTGCAGTTGACCGGTGGCATGGCGCTGCCTTCTGGCACGCCAGCGTCGCTGGCCCTGCAGGAAGGCCTGGCCGGGCAGGTGGCGCGTGACGAGCGGATCCGCCACCTGTATGGCGATGACGCCGCGGTACTCGACCTGCAGACCAGCCTCGGGCGTGTGCCGGTGCGCGAGCGGATCCTGGCGCCGATCAGCAGCGACGGCGCCGTGGTCGGTGTGATCGAGCTGGGTCGCGCGCGCATCGGCGCGCAGCGCGACCTCGACGACGAACTGCTGGAGCGCTGCACCGAAACGATCGGCATGGCGCTGCGCGCCTCGCTGCTGCGCGCGCAGCTGGTGGTATTGCTGGAGGAATCGCAGCGTCAAGGCGAGGAACTGCAGGCGCAGCAGGAAGAGCTGCGCGTGGCCAACGAGGAGCTGGAAGAGCAGAGCCGCAGCCTGATGCAGTCGCAGGGACACCTGGAGCAGCAGCAGGCCGAGCTGGAACAGAGCAACGTGCAGCTGGAAGAGCGCACCCACGAGCTGGAAGCGCAGAAGCAGGCGCTGCTGGTCGCGCAGGGCCAGCTGGTGCGCAACAGCAACGAGCTGGCTGCCACCTCGCGCTACAAGTCCGAATTCCTGGCCAACATGTCGCACGAGCTGCGCACGCCGCTGAACAGCTCGTTGATCCTGGCCAAGCTGCTGGCCGACAACAAGGACGGCACGCTCACCCCAGAACAGGTGAAGTACGCACGCGCGATCCTGTCGTCCAACAACGACCTGCTGGCGTTGATCAACGACATCCTGGACCTGTCGCGCATCGAGGCCGGCCATGTCGAGCTGGCCGACGAAGTCGTGGTGGTGGACAGCGTGCTGCAGCGCCTGCGCGAGACGTTCGAGCCGATGGCGAGGCAGAAGGGCCTGGCCCTGCAGATCGAGGCCGATGCGCTGGCGCCAAGCCAGCTGGTGGCCGACAACCAGCGCCTGCAGCAGATCCTGAAGAACCTGCTGGCCAATGCGCTGAAGTTCACCGAACACGGCAAGGTCAGCCTGCAGGTCCGTGCAGGGGGCAATGGCCGTGTCCGCTTCGAAGTCTGCGATACCGGTATCGGCATCGCCCACGAGCAGCTGCAGGTGATCTTCGAGGCCTTCCGCCAGGCGGACGGCAGCACCCGGCGTCGCTACGGTGGCACCGGCCTGGGCCTGTCGATCTCGCGCGATCTGGCCGAGCGCATGGGCGGTACCATCCAGGTCGACAGTGAGCCGGGCCGTGGCAGCTGCTTCATCCTGGAGCTGCCGCTGCAGGGGGCACCTAAGCTTGAATCGGACGCGGCGCCCGCTGCCGCCGTCGTGGCGCCAGCGGTTGCGCCTGTGCATGTACCCGCGCCCGCTGCGCCGGTGATTGCGTCCGGCGCGGTCACGGCGACGGCCAGCGTGGCCGACGACCGTGGCCGGCGCCAGCGTGCAGGCCGGCTGATCCTGGCCGTGGAAGACGATGCCACCTTCGCCGAAGCGCTGGTGGCGCTGGCCCACGAGCTGGACTTCGACTGCGTGGTGGCCAGCACGGCGGAAGAAGCGCTGGCACTGGCCAGCGAGCTGCGCCCGAACGGCATCCTGCTCGATATCGGCCTGCCCGATGTGTCCGGCCTGAGCGTGCTGGAGCGCCTGAAGCGAAATCCGGACACCCGCCACATCCCGGTCCACGTGGTTTCGGCGATGGAGCGCGGCCAGGTCGCACGCGAGCTGGGTGCGATCGGCTTCGCGATCAAGCCGACCACGCGCGAGCGGTTGGTGACGGCCATCGAGCAGCTGGAACAGACCAGCCAGCGCGACATGCGGCGCCTGTTGATCGTCGAGGACGACAGCGAGCTGCGCCACAACCTGGAACTGCTGCTGGGCCGCGATCAGCTGCAGATCGTTGCAGTGGGTACCCTGGCCGGCGCGCTGGAACAGCTCAGCACGGTTACCTTCGACTGCATGGTGATGGACCTGTCGCTGCCGGATGGCAGTGGCTACGACCTGCTCGAGCACATGGCCGGCAACGATGACGTCGGCTTCCCGCCGGTGATCGTCTACACCGGCCGCGCGCTCAGCCGCGAGGAAGAGCAGCGCCTGCGTCGCTATTCCAAGAGCATCATCATCAAGGGCGCGCGCTCGCCCGAACGCCTGCTGGACGAGGTGACCCTGTTCCTGCACAGCGTCGAGGCCAGCCTGCCGACCGACCAGCAGCGCCTGCTGCGCGAGGCGCGCCGGCGCGACACCGTGCTCGACGGCCGTACCGTGTTGCTGGCAGAAGACGATGTCCGCAACATCTTCGCGCTGTGCAGCGTGCTCGAACCCCTCGGCGTGACGCTGGAGATCGCGCGCAATGGCCAGGAAGCGGTTGATCGCCTGGCCGAGCGCGAAGTCGATCTGGTGCTGATGGACATCATGATGCCGGAGAAGGACGGCCTGGCCGCGATGCGCGAGATCCGCGCGCAGCGCCACCTGCAGGACCTGCCGATCATCGCGCTGACCGCCAAGGCGATGCCGGACGACCGTGAGCGTTGCCTGCAGGCCGGTGCCAACGATTACATCGCCAAGCCCATCGATGTCGACAAGCTGGTCTCGCTGTGCCGGGTCTGGTGCTCGCGGCAATGAACGAGCAGGCCCTGTTCGACCTGGAGTTGAAAGTGCTGCTGGAAGCGCTGTACCAGCGCTACCACTACGACTTCCGCAGCTACGCGGTGTCGTCGCTGCGGCGGCGCATCCGCCAGGCGATGCAGCGCTACGAGTGCGAGCGGCTGGCCGACCTGCAGCACCGCCTGCTGCACGAGCCGGACCTGTTCGCGCAGGCGATGCAGTTCTTCACCGTACAGGTGTCGGAGATGTTCCGTGACCCGGCCTATTTCCGCGAGCTGCGCGAGCAGGTGGTGCCGGTGCTGCGCACCTATCCGTCGGTGAAGCTGTGGGTGGCCGGTTGCAGTACGGGCGAAGAAGTGTGGTCGCTGGCGATCCTGCTGCACGAGGAAGGCCTGCTCGAGCGCAGCATCGTCTATGCCACCGACATCAATCCGGCAGCGCTGGCCACCGCCGAAGCCGGTGCCTATGGCATCGACCGCATGGCCCAGTTCAGTCGCAACTACCTGGCGGCCGGCGGTACCGCTTCGCTCTCCGACTACTACGCCACGGCCTACGATGGCGCGGTGTTCGACCGCCAGCTGCGCCGCAACGTGGTGTTCGCCGACCACAGCCTGGCCACCGACACCGTGTTCTCCGAAGTGCACCTGGTGTCGTGCCGCAATGTGCTGATCTATTTCAACCGCGACCTGCAGGATCGCGCGGTGGGCCTGTTCCGCGAAGCACTGGTGCATCGCGGCTTCCTTGGCCTGGGCAGCAAGGAATCGCTGCAGTTCGGTCGCCACCACGGTGCGTTCGAAGTCTGCTCGCGCGAGCATCGCCTGTACCGGAAGTTCGCCTGATGGCGTTGCCGACACGCCCGGCCGTGCTGGTGATCGGCGCCTCTGCCGGTGGGGTCGCGGCCCTGCAGGCGGTGCTCGGCGCGCTGCCGGCGGCGCTGCCCGCGCCGGTGCTGGCAGTGCTGCACCTGCCGCGGGACCGCAGCAGCCGCATCGCCGAAGTGCTGGCGCCTTACTGCGCGCTGCCGGTGCGCGAGGCGGAGGACAAGCAGCCGCTGCAGCGTGGCACGGTGACCTTCGCGCCACCGGACTATCACCTGCTGGTGGAAGACGCCGATTCGCTGGCGTTGTCGGTCGACGCCCCGGTGCTGTTTTCGCGCCCGGCCATCGATCCGCTGTTCGAGTCGGCAGCGGCGGTGTTCGGCGCGCAGGTGCTGGCCCTGCTGCTGACCGGTGCCAGCAGTGACGGCAGCGAAGGCGTGGCTGCGGTGCGCGCCGCTGGCGGCCGCGCCTGGCTGCAATGTCCCGAGGAGGCCGAGGCATCGATGATGCCGGCCTCCGCCCTGCAGCACGCTGGCGCTGATGCCGTGCTGCCCCTTGAACTGATGTGCCGTCGCCTGAAGGAGTTGTTTGCATGAACCTGCTGCCACCGGACCCTGCGCAGTCGCAGACCCCGGTCAACCTGCTGATCGTCGATGACGTGCCGCAGAACCTGGTAGCCATGCAGGCGCTGCTGCAGCGCGAGGGCGTGAACCTGCTGCTTGCGGGCTCCGGTGCGCAGGCGCTGGAGCTGCTGCTGGAGCACGAGGTGGCGTTGGCATTGCTGGACGTGCACATGCCGGAGATCGACGGCTTCACCCTGGCCGAGCTGATGCGCGGTTCGCACCGCAGCCGCGATGTGCCGATCATCTTCCTGACCGCCTCGCCGGATGACCCGGTGCGTGCCTTCAAGGGCTACGAAACCGGCGCGGTCGATTTCCTGCACAAGCCAGTCGCCCCGCAGGTGATCCTGAGCAAGGTCAACGTCTTCATCGAGCTCTACCAGCAGCGCCAGCTGCTGAAAGCGCGCAACGAGGCGCTGGAACGTTCGCTCAAGCTCAACGAGACGATGGCGGCCGTGCTTACCCATGACCTGCGCACGCCGCTGTCGGCGATCCTGCTGTGTGCCGACAAGCTGGCGCTGGAGCTTCCCGGGGACAATGCCGGTGCGCAGCAGACCCTGAAGTACCTGGAAGCCAGCACCCTGCGCATGGCGCGGATGGTCGAGCAGCTGCTGGACTTTTCGCGGATCCGCAGCGGCGGACTGCGCCTGCAGGCCAGTGCCTGCGATCTTGCGGAGGTGACGCGTGCAGTGGTGGCCGAAGCGGGCAGCGCCCACGGCCACGCGCGGGTCCATCTCGACATGCAGGGCGATACCCGCCTGCAGGGTGATCTGGATCGGCTCGGCCAGGTCGCCGCGAACCTGGTCGGCAATGCGCTCACCCATGGCAGCGAGGCGAGGGTGGAGGTGGACGGCCGCGATCCGCGCAGCGTGCTGCTGCGGGTGAGCAACGCCGGGCGGATCGACGACGCGCTGCTGCCGCGATTGTTCGAGCCGTTCAAGGCCAGTTTCCACCCCAGCAATGGCCTGGGGCTGGGCCTGTACATCGTTGATCAGTTCGTCCGCGCCCACGGCGGCCGCATCGGCGCGCGCAACGAGGCCGGGCAGGTGGTGTTCGAGGCGACGCTGCCACGGCGCTCTGAAAGCCCGGGAACCGCGGCAAGCTGAATTCTTCAGCAAGCGTGGCGTGGATCTGAGACGGGCTCGTCCGCAACTGCTACCGTTGCGGTACATATTGCCAAGGAAGCACCATGCCACTGCGTGCGATCGCCTATGTCAGCCGGGCGCTGCCGGATCTCTCCGCTGGACGGCTGCAGGCGCTGGTGGACGATGCGGCCCGCTTCAACAAGATGGCCGGGGTGACCGGCGTGCTGCTGCACGACGGCAGGCGTTTCCTGCAGTACATTGAAGGGCCGCCGGATGGCATCGACTCGGTCTACGAACGCATCCTGCAGGCCGGCAGCCATATCGACATCATTGAACTGGCGCGCGGCCGCCTGGGACAGCGCCAGTTTCCGTACTGGTCGATGCGCGCGCTGCCGGTGGAGGAGGCGCTGTTGCGCCAGCTGTCATCCAGTGACTGGTCGGGTTTTACCCGTACCCTGCAGGGCGATCGCTCCGCACCGACGCCGGTGGATCTGCTCGACAACGTTGTGCAGCCAGCGCTGCACGCCGGCTGAGCGTCAGCGCCAGGTACCGCCGCCGCAATAGGCGGCATGCAGCGCCTGCAGCACGCCCAATGCGGGCCCTTCCTGCATGCGGTAGTGGATGGCCTGCGCTTCGCGCCGGGTCGCCACGATGTCCAGTTCGCGCAGCACGGCCAGGTGCTGCGACAGCGCGGATGCGCTCAATCCGGTCAGCGCCTGCAGTTCCGGTACCGGGGCTTCGCCTTCGACCAGGCGGCACAGCACGCGCAGGCGGGCAGGATGGGCCAGGCGCTTGAGCAGCGCAGCAGCCTGTGCGGCGTGCTCGGCCATCGCGGCGCTGTCGAGCGGGGTGCCGGGCATGGTTGACCTTTTTGTTTAGAAGCGTCTAATTTAGATAAATCTAAATAAAAGGGCAATCCCATGAATGGCGTGAATGAGGGCAGGGCATGAACCTGCCTTGGACTGCGGTGGCTGGCGGGGCGCTGATCGGCGCCGCCGCGGTGCTGTTGCTCGCCACCCTCGGCCGCGTGGCCGGTATCAGCGGGATCGCCGCAGGCATCCTGCGCGCAGCGAATGGCGAGCGCGGATGGCGCTGGGCCTTCCTGTCCGGCCTGCTTGCAGCGGCCGGGCTGGTGCTGTGGTGGCAATCGCTGCCCGACGCGTCGCCGCGGGTACTGCTGCGCGACGCCTTGCCTGCCTGGCAGTTGATCGGCGCCGGCCTGCTGGTGGGCTTCGGCACCCGCTTGGGCAGTGGCTGTACCAGTGGTCACGGCGTCTGTGGCATGGCCCGCGGCTCGAAGCGCTCGCTGCTGGCGGTGCTGGTGTTCATGGCCTGCGCGATGCTGACGACGTTCCTCATCCGCCACGGCGGAGGCCTGGCATGAGCCGCGCGACAGGCGCCGCGGTGGTGGCGGGTGCGCTGTTTGGCGCGGGGCTGGCGCTTTCGGGGATGACCGACGCGCGCCGTGTACTCGGCTTCCTCGACATCGCGGGTGATTTCGATCCCACCCTGATGTGGGTGCTGGGCTCGGCGCTGCTGGTCAGTGCGGTCGGGCAGCGCTGGGTGCTGCGCCGCGCGCAGCCGTGGTTCGCGGTGCGATTCCAGCTGCCCAGTGCGCGTGATGTCGATGCCCGCCTGCTGCTGGGTGCCGCACTGTTCGGTATCGGCTGGGGATGGGCGGGCTACTGCCCGGGACCGGCCATCGCCGGGCTGGCAGTCGCATCGCGTGAAGCACTGTGGTTCGTGCCTGCGATGCTTGCAGGTTTCTGGCTGCACGATCGCGTCGTCCGTTGAGGCTTCACCCCTGTGTCACCCTGCGTGCGGTCAGATCCAGGGTTCACGGGGAAAGGAGCGCAACGACATGGTTCGGATGAAGTGGACGGGCAGGGCAATGCTGGCGGTCGCACTGGCCGCTGCGGTGGCACCGGCGCTGGCCTGCACGCGCGCGGTGTACCTGGGCGACAACGGCGATGTGATCACCGCGCGCTCGATGGACTGGAAGGTCGACGTGGCGACCAACCTCTATGTACTGCCGCGCGGCATCGCGCGCACCGGCCAGGCCGGGCCGAAGTCGCTGGCCTGGACGGCACGCTATGGTTCGGTGGTGGCCACTGGCTACGACGTATCGACCACCGATGGTATGAACGAGAAAGGCCTGGTGGCCAACCTGCTGTGGCTGGTCGAATCGGAGTATCCGCAGCAGCGCGGCAACAAGCCGGGCCTGGCGATCTCGCTGTGGGCGCAGTATGTGCTGGACAATTTCGCGACCGTGGACGAGGCGGTGGCGGCGCTGAAGCGTGAGCCGTACTCGATCGTCACCGACAAGGTGCCGGGCGAGGACCGCCAGGCAACGCTGCACCTGTCGCTGTCCGATGCGACCGGCGACAGTGCCATCGTCGAGTACATCGGCGGGCGCCAGGTGATCCACCATGACCGCCGCTACCAGGTGATGACCAACTCGCCGATCTTCGAGCAGCAGCTGGCACTCAACAGCTACTGGCAGCAGATCGGTGGCACGGTGATGCTGCCGGGTACCAACCGCTCGTCCGACCGCTTCGCGCGTGCGTCGTTCTACATCAACGCCATTCCCAAGGCCGAGGATCCGGTGGAAGCGCTGGCCAGCGTGTTCAGCGTGATCCGCAATGCGTCGGTGCCGTACGGCATCACCACGCCGGGCGAGCCGAACATCTCATCGACGCGCTGGCGCACGGTGGCCGACCACAAGCGGCGGTTGTACTTCTTCGAATCGGCGCTGACCCCCAACACCTTCTGGGTCGATCTGAACAAGGTCGATTTCGGCGGCCAGGTGCTCAAGCTCGACCTTGGGAAGGACCAGCGCAATACGTTCGCCGGCGATGCACTGGGCCACTTCGTACCCAGTGCACCGTTCGCCTTCCTCGGCGTCGACGGCTAGCGCGAGGCCTGGTCCGGCGCGTCCTTCGGATAGACCGCCAGCACGCTGCAGCCCGGGCGGGCGAAGCGCGGCGTGCTGGCGCGCATGTCGCCGGGGATTCCGGACGGCGTCTCCACGATGCGATCGCCCGGGTTGCCACAGATCAGGCCGTTCTGGAACCCGGACTGGAATTCCACCGAGGTGGCCCCGGCCAGGATCGAGCAGCTGCCGGCCAGTTCGACACGGTAGTAGCGGTTGCCGCCATTGCGGCGCGGATTGGTCTCCACCACCACGCCCTGGGGATCCTCGTTCCAGCTGCGCACATGGCGGGTGGCGAAGCAGAATGCTGGCGAGGCCTGGAAGGTATGGCGCGGGCTGCTGCCGCCACGGCTGGACTTGCCCGTGGCGGTCACGTTCACCTGCGGCAGGGTGGCCGCGTACAGGCGGCTGCTCTGGCGTGCGGTGCTGGCGAACTCTCGGTTGTCGATGGGGGTGACACTGCCGACGCCGCAGCGGCGGCCATCCACCATCACCTGTTCGCTGGGACGGCCGCAGGCCCAGCCCGAAGGTGCCTCCAGCCGCAGTGCGCTGGCTTCGTTGACGCCCGGGCAGGCTGCGCTGAAATCGATGCGGTAGGCCTGGCCCTTGCCGTCACGGACCGCGATGGCGGTCGGCGTCTCCTGCTCGACCTGGCGTACGTCACGTGCGTCCAGGCAGTGCGGTGCAGGTGCGATGCGCTCGGCGGCCGGTGGCGTGGATGGAGCCTGGGCCAGGACGGCCAGGGGGAAGACGCTGGCCAGTGCCAGCGGAAGCAATCGGATCATGCTGTTCATCCTGCCATCCCTGCGTCTGGAACCGTCTGGAACATAGCATGGCCGGTGCCGGGGCCGCGTTGCAGGGAAATGTCAGCACGCGCACACTCGTCACATGGGCGCGATCTTCCACCTGCGGCACTACGGCCAGGCCACCGGCCTGGACCGCCACGACTATGCGCAGTGGGTGCTGCCGCTGCAGGGCGAATTGCAGTTCGAGATGGAGGGGCGCGGTGGGCGCCTGGACCTGCTGCAGGGGGCGTTCGTTGCAGCCGGCGAAGCGCATGACCAGATGGCCGACGGTCCCAATGGTTTCGTGATTGTCGATTGCGCGCCCGGTGTGCTCGATGACGATACCCAGCAGCACCTGTGCCGCCAGCGCTGGCTGCATCTGCCACTGGCGCTGCGGCAGCGCCTGGCGCAGGTGCGTGAGGGCCAACCGTTGCCGCCCCTGCTGCCGCAGCTGCTCCAGGTGTTCGCACCGGCGGGCAGTGGTGCGCGCATGCAGGGCCTGTGCGCGGCGGTGCAGGTCGATCCGGGCCAGGCGTGGCCGGTAGCACGCATGGCCGCCTTTGTCGGTGTCAGCGAGAGCCGGTTGCATGCGCTGTTCCAGCGCGAGTTCGGGCTGAGTCCTCAGGCTTGGCTCAGTGCCAGCCGGTTGCGTTGGGCCAAGCACCAGCTGCGTACCAGTGCGGCGCCGATCAGCGATATCGCGCTGGCCGCAGGCTATTCCGAGCAGAGTGCACTGACCCGCGCGCTGCGTCGTGAGTGCGGGCAGACGCCGGCCGCCTGGCGCAGGAGCGCCGGACTGTAGCGTCGAGCCACGCTCGACTGCTTCTGCACCGACCACCTCGCGAACGGCAGTCGAGCATGGCTCGACGCTACAAAGGCGGGAGGGCAGTAGCCTGGGTCAAGAGCGGCCCGCTGGCGAGCGCTTACACTGCGCGGCCTGTTCTCTCCCCCCGAAGAACCCGAATGCGCAACAATCCGATGGCCCTGGGCATCGCCAATGGCGTTGCCGCTGGCGCGCTGTGGGGCGTGGTCTTTCTCGCGCCCGCCGTGCTGCAGTCGTTCAATGCGTTGCAACTGTCGGCCGGTCGCTACCTGGTCTATGGCCTGATTGCCGTCGCTCTGTTGCTGCCCCGCTGGAAGCGGTTGGCACCGCGGCTGGGCCGTGCCGAATGGTTCGGGCTGCTGTGGCTGAGCCTGGCCGGCAACCTGGTGTATTTCCTGCTGCTGGCCACGGCCGTGCAGTGGGCCGGTGGCGCGGCGGCATCGCTGATCGTCGGCCTGATTCCGGTGGTGGTCACCCTGGTCGGCGTGCGCGAGCAGGGCGCGGTGCCGTTGAAGCAGCTGCTGCCGGCGCTGGGCCTGTGCGTGCTCGGCGTGGCGCTGGTGGGCTGGGAAGCCCTGATGTCCGAACACCTCGCAACACCGTGGCGGCAGCGCCTGATCGGCCTGCTCTGTGCATTCGGTGCGCTGTTCTCGTGGGCGCTGTACTCGATCGGCAACAGTCGTTGGCTGGCACGCCGGCCGGATCTGTCCAGCCACGACTGGTCGTTGCTGACCGGCGTCACCACCGGCGGCCTGGCCCTGCTGCTGGTGCCGATGGCCTTCATCGGCCATACCGGCAGCCACACGACGGCACAGTGGGGTGGCTTCTGGGCGATCAGTGCGGGCGTGGCAGTGGTGGCCTCCATCCTCGGCAACGCGTTCTGGAACCGCGCCAGCCGCCTGCTGCCGCTGACCCTGACCGGGCAGATGATCGTGTTCGAGACCCTGTTCGCTTTGCTGTACGCGTTTGCCTGGCAGCGACGCTGGCCTTCGCTGCTGGAAGCGCTGGCGATCGTGTTCCTGGTGGCCGGCGTGATGCTGTGCGCGCATGCCCATCGCACGCCGCGGGCGATCGCCGAACGTGCCGGCTGAATGCGGCCGTCAAGCGTACTGATGGTCGCTTGGTCTCAGATGCAACCAAATGCCGGCACGTTGGCCGATGATCGCGGCAACGATTTTTTGCATCGCAGCACTTGACAGCGGCCCGGCGCACGGTGTTTTCTGTGCGTCATGGTTCTTGATGCCGCCCACGCCAGCCTGATCGCCCCCGCCACCGCGGGCCGTTCGACTGCGCCGGTCGCCACCACCACCATTACCACCACCACCGTCACCACTGCCCTGGTGCGGCCCGTCGTCTTCGTGTAACTCCCGAAAACCACGGCCCCGCACCATCCAGGTGGCGGGGAAACTCGACACCTGCATGCGACGGGGCCTCCTACCGAGGTCTGCATGTCTTCCCACGCCCCCGCCCATCCCGTTGCCCCGGCCGATCTGGCTGCGCCGTCCACTGTCGTGCACAAGTTCGGCGGCACCTCGGTGGCCGATGCCGAACGCTATCGCCATGTTGCCGGCCTGCTGCTGGCCCGCCCCGAATCGCTGCAGGTCACTGTCGTCTCCGCGATGAAGGGGGTCACCGACGCGTTGATCGAACTGGCGCAGCTGGCGGCCAAGGGCGATGAAGGCTGGCGCGAGGCCTGGCATGCGCTGCGCGCGCGCCATCGCGGCGCCGCCGTGGCGCTGCTGGGCGAGCAGGTGGGCGAGACCGTCGAGTGGATCGACGCCCGCTTCGATCAGCTGGCCGAAGTATTGGCGGCGCTGGCGGTGATCGGCGAGCTGCCGCGCGAGGTGCTGGACCGCGTGCAGGGCTTGGGCGAAGTGTTCTCCGCACAGCTGTTAGGCACCCACCTGCGTGCCTTGGGCGAAGACTGCGCTGTGCTCGATGCGCGCGAGGTGCTGGTGGTCGGGCATGGCGAACTGGGCGTCGATGTCGACTGGGAAGCCAGCGCCGACCGCCTCGCCAAGTGGCGGCTGCAGCATCCGCAGCCGCGCCTGGTCGCCACCGGTTTCGTCGCGCGTGATCGCGATGACCGCATCACCACCCTGGGCCGCAACGGCAGCGACTACTCCGGTGCGATCTTCGCCGCGCTGTTCAACGCCGATGAACTGCATATCTGGACCGACGTCGACGGCGTGCTGTCAGCCGACCCGCGGCTGGTGCCCGAAGCCGTGCAGCTCGAATCGCTCAGCTACGACGAGGCCTGCGAACTGGCCTACTTCGGCGCCAAGGTGGTGCACCCGCAGACGATGTCGCCGGCGATCCGGCTCGGCCTGCCGATCTTCATCCGCAATACGTTCCAGCCGGCGCATCCGGGCACGCGCATCAGTGCCGAGCGCTCGCCGCGCGGGCCGGTGAAGGGCCTGACCCTGAGCCCCGGCTTGGCCCTGTTGAACCTGGAAGGCACCGGTCTGATCGGCGTGCCGGGCACTGCAGAGCGCGTATTCGCCGCCCTGCGCCAGGCGCAGGTGTCAGTGGTGATGATCTCGCAGGGTTCGTCGGAACATTCGATCTGCTGCGTGGTACGCGCCGCCGAAGCTGCGCGCGGCCGCGAGGCGCTGCTGCATGCGTTCGCGCACGAGCTGTCGGTGGGCCAGGTGCAGCGCGTGCAGGTCAGCGAGGGCGTCAGCGTACTGGCGGCGGTGGGTGACGGCATGGCCGGTCAACCCGGCGTGGCGGCGCGCCTGTTCGAGGCACTGGGCCGTGCGCAGGTGAACATCCTGGCGATCGCGCAGGGTTCGTCCGAACGCAACATCTCGGTGGCGGTGGACAGTGCCGATGCCACCCGCGCCCTGCGCGCCGCGCATGCTGGGTTCTGGCTGTCGCCGCAGACCTTCGCGGTGGGTGTGATCGGGCCGGGCAACGTCGGCGCCGCGCTGCTGGACCAGCTGCTGGCTGCGCGCCCGCAGCTGCTGGCCAAGGCCAATGTCGACCTGCGCCTGCGCGCGCTGGCCTCGCGTTCGCGCATGCGCCTGGATGCGGATGGGCTGCATGCCGACTGGCGCGAAGCCCTTCAGCAAGCGGGCGAGTCCAGCGATCTGGATCGCTTCACCGAACACCTGCTGGCCGCGCACCTGCCGCATGCGGTGGTGATCGACTGCAGTGGCAGTGCCGAGGTGGCCGAGCGCTATGAGGGTTGGCTGGCAGCCGGCATCCACGTGGTGACCCCGAACAAACAGGCCGGCGCCGGGCCGCTGCCACGCTACCAGCGCATCCGCGCGGCTGCGGCGGCCAGTGGTGCGCGCTTCCGCTACGAGGCCACGGTGGGCGCGGGCCTGCCGGTGATCACCACGCTGCGTGACCTGGTCGATACCGGTGACGAGGTGCTGGCCATCGAAGGCATCTTCTCCGGCACGCTGGCCTGGCTGTTCAACCGCTTCGATGGCAGCCTGCCGTTCTCGCAGCTGGTCGCGCAGGCGCGGTCGATGGGCTACACCGAGCCGGACCCGCGCGATGATCTTTCGGGCGTGGACGTGGCGCGCAAGCTGGTGATCCTGGCCCGCGAAGCCGGCCACGCGCTCAGCCTTGAGCAGGTGGACGTGGAAAGCCTGGTGCCGGCGCTGCTGCGCGAGGGCAGCGTGGATGACTTCATGGCGCGGCTGGGCGAGTCCGACGCCAGCCTGCTGCAACGCCTGCAGGATGCGCGGGCACGGGGGGCGGTGCTGCGCTATGTGGCACGGCTGGGTGCCGACGGCGCCTCGGTCGGCCTGCAGGAACTGCCGGCCGATCATGCCTTCGCCAACCTGCGGCTGACCGACAACGTGGTGCAGTTCCGCACCCGTCGCTACTGCGACAACCCGTTGGTGGTGCAGGGGCCGGGTGCGGGTCCGGAAGTGACGGCAGCGGGTGTGTTCGCGGACCTGCTGCGGGTCGCCGCCGGTGAAGGGGCGCGGCTGTGATCGCACGTGCGTTCGCGCCCGCCTCGGTGGCCAACGTGGCAGTGGGCTTCGACATTCTCGGCCATGCCATTGCCGGTGTCGGCGATACCGTGAGCGTGCGCCGCATCGAGGAACCGGTGGTGCGGATCGACGCGATCCGAGGCAGCGCGGTCGCGCTGCCACTGGACGCCGCCGGCAACACCGCGGGGGCCGCGCTGATGTCGCTGCGCGAAGGCCTGGGCCTGGATTTCGGTTTCGCGGTCGAGATCGAGAAGGGCATCCCGTTCGGTTCCGGCATGGGCGGTTCAGCAGCGTCCAGTGTCGCGGCGCTGATTGCCGCCAACGCGCTGCTGGATGTGCCGCTGTCGCGCGAGGCGCTGTATCCGTTTGCGCTGGACGGTGAGGCGGTGGCCAGTGGCGGCCGCCACGGTGACAACGTCGGCCCGCTGCTGCTGGGTGGCCTGGCGTTGTGTACGGGCGATCGCCTGTTGCCGATCCCGGTGCCCGCCAGCTGGCACAGTCTGCTGGTGCATCCGCACGCGGTGCTGGAAACGCGCCGTGCCCGCCAGGCCCTGCAGGGCAGCTATGCGCTGGGCGAGTTCGTGGCACAGAGCGCGAACCTCGCGCTGGTGCTCAGTGGCTGCCATCGCAGTGACGCGGCGCTGGTACGCGCGGGCCTGCGCGATGTGCTGGTCGAACCGCGACGGGCCGGATTGATTGCCGGCTTCGAAGCCGCCCGTGATGCGGCGCTGTCGTCCCATGCAATGGGCGCGGGCATCTCAGGTGCCGGACCCAGCGTGTTCGCCTGGTTCGAGGATGCCGACCAGGCGCGTGCCGCTGCGGCGCCGGTGCAGGCAGCGTTCGCTGCGGCCGGCTTCGACAGTGACGCCTGGGTATCGCCGCTGGATGCACCGGGAGCCCGCTTGTGCTGAATCCTTCCCCATTACTGGATACCGAAGCCATGCAATTTGTTTCGACCCGCGGCCAGTCTCCGGCCGTCGGCCTCAGCGCGGCGATCGCCGCCGGATTGGCGCCCGATGGCGGGCTGTATGTCCCCGCGCTTCTGCCGGCCGCCCGCGAACTGCAGGCCGGGGTGAGCCTGGCCGATACCGCCGCCGATCTGCTGTCACCGTTCTTTGCTGGCGACGCACTTGAGGCTGCGCTTCCGGCGATCTGCCGCGAAGCGTTCGACTTCCCGGTGCCGCTGCGTGCGCTCGGCGATGGTGACCACGTGCTGGAGCTGTTCCATGGGCCGACGGCGGCGTTCAAGGACATCGGCGCGCGCTTCCTGGCCGGTACGCTGTCGCGGCTGCAGGCCGGCAAGGACCGCGATCTGACGATCGTGGTCGCCACGTCCGGCGATACCGGTGCCGCCGTTGCGGCGGCCTTCCATCGCCAGCCGGGCGTGCGCGTGGTGGTGCTGTATCCGGATGGTCGCGTATCTCCGCGCCAGGCACACCAGCTCGGTTGTTTCGGCGACAACATCCAGGCCCTGCGTGTGGCCGGTGCGTTCGACGATTGCCAGGCGATGGTCAAGCAGGCGCTGGCCGACCGCGAACTGCAGGCGCAGGTGCCGTTGAGCTCGGCCAACAGCATCAGCCTGGGCCGACTGCTGCCGCAGATGAGCTACTACGCGCATGCAGCGTTGACCCACTACGCCGCGCATCGTCGCCGGCTCAATCTGGTGGTGCCGACCGGCAACCTGGGCAACGCGATGGCGGCGGTGCTGGCGCGCGCGCTGGGCATGCCGATCGGCCAGATCGTGCTGGCCACCAATGCCAATGCCGTGCTGCCGGCGTACTTCAATGGTGGCGACTACCAGCCGCAGGCCAGTGTGGCGACGGTGGCCAATGCAATGGACGTGGGTGCGCCGAGCAACTTCGAGCGACTGCGCTGGCTCTACCACGGCGACGACGCGGAACTGCGTGCTGCGTTCCGTGCGTTCGCGGTGGATGACGTGACCATCCGCGCGACGATTGCGGCAGCGCATGCCAGCCGCGACGAGCTGTTCTGCCCGCATACGGCGACGGCGGTGAAGGTGCTGCAGGACCTGCGTGCGCGCGGTGCCAAGGGCGACTGGGCAGTGGTGGCCACGGCGCATCCGGCCAAGTTCGAGGCCGTGGTCGAGCCGCTGATCGGCGAAGCGGTGGCGGTGCCGCCTGCGCTGGATGCGTTGCTGCAGCGGCCGGCGCACGCCGAACCGTTGGCGGCTGACTATGCGGCGCTGCGCGACGTGCTGCTGCGTTGATCGGAGAGGGACGCGGTTGCCGGCCAGCGGTCGGCACTACCAGGGAAATGCAGTCGGGTAGTGCCGGCCGCTGGCCGGCAACCCCACGGACCGCGATGCAGTCAGATCAATCCTTCACCGGCCAACGTGCGCAGCCCGTCCTCGTCGAGGATCTCCACCACGTTCAGGTGGGGCAGGGCGATCAGCCCCTGCTGGCGCAGCTTGGTGAAGGTGCGGCTGACCGTTTCCATGGTCAGGCCCAGATGGTCGGCGATATCGCCGCGGCCCATCGGCAGCGATACGCGCAGGCCGTCGCCACCCAGCTTGGCCTCGCGCGCGGCCAGGCGCAACAGGAAATCGGCCAGCTTCTCGGCCGGCTGCAGGCGAGCCAGTGCCAGCGCAGCATCCTGTGCGGCATCCAGTTCCTGGCAGGCGCGCTGCAGCAGCTTGCGCTCCAGGTGCGGGAAACGGCTGCGCAGGGCCTTCATCTGTGGCAGCGCGACGCGGCATACGCGGCTGTCGGCGATGGCCTCGATGTCGTAGCGGTGGTGGTCGCTGCCGCTCAGGCCCAGGTAGTCGCCGGGCAGCACGAAGCCGTTGATCTGGCGGCGGCCGTCGGCCAGGGTGCGCACCAGGCGCAGTGCGCCGGCAGTCAATGTATAGACATGGTCACGCTCTTCGCCGGTGCGGGCCAGCGTGCTGCCCATGCTGACCTGCTGTGAGACGGTGACCTGTTCCAGCGCCTGCACTTCATCGGGCGACAGCGCCGAGCACACCGCAAGGTGGCGAACCGAGCAGTGCAGGCAGTCCAGCGTGGTGCAGGACGGCGAGGCGGGATCGTTGGTGGCGGGCGGAGCGCCGGAAGGCCGTGACATGTTGCGGGGGGCGTATCGCGGGCGGGGAGGGCCTTATGATACTTCAAGCGGCCGTTCGACCCTGCCCGTGGCGGGGGCGCTAGAATGTCGCCCCCTCCCACGTCCCGTTCCAGCAGGAGTTCCGCCCGTGATCAAGCCCCGTACCCCGCCCGGCACCCTTGAACTGCTGCCGCGCGAGCAGATTGCGTTCCAGCGCATGCTGGACGTCATCCGCCGCAACTACGAGCGCTTCGGGTTCCTGCCGGTGGAGACGCCGGTGTTCGAGCTGTCCGACGTGCTGCTGACCAAGTCCGGCGGCGAGACCGAGCGCCAGGTGTACTTCGTACAGTCCACCGGCGCGCTGGCGAACGCGGCCGAATCGGGCGACCGTTCGCTGCCGGAAATGGCGCTGCGCTTCGACCTGACCGTGCCGCTGGCACGCTACGTGGCCGAGCACGAACACGAACTGACCTTCCCGTTCCGCCGCTACCAGATGCAGCGCGTCTACCGTGGCGAGCGTGCCCAGCGCGGCCGTTTCCGCGAGTTCTACCAGTGCGACATCGACGTGATCGGCAAGGACAGCCTGAGCGTGCGGTACGACGCCGAAGTGCTGGCGGTCATCCACGCGGTGTTCTCGGAACTGCGCATCGGTGACTTCAGCATCCAGCTGAACAACCGCAAACTGATGCGCGGCTTCTTCGAGAGCCTGGGCGTGGCCGAAGGCGAGCGCCAGCTGGCGGTGCTGCGCGAAGTGGACAAGCTGGACAAGCGCGGCGCCGATTACGTGCGCGAGACGCTGGTGGGCGAGGGCTTCAACATCCCGGCCGAACAGGTCGAGAAGATCCTGGCGTTCGTCGCCGTGCGTTCGCAGGGCCATGCCGATGCGCTGGCGCAGCTGGCCACGCTGGAAGCCGACGCCGGTTCTTCGGAGATCCTGCGTACCGGCGTCGCCGAACTGCGCGAAGTGCTGCAGCTGGTGCAGGCGCTGGGCGTGCCGGAAAGCGCGTACTGCCTGAACTTCTCCATCGCGCGCGGCCTGGACTACTACACCGGCACCGTCTACGAGACCACGCTGACTGACCACCCGCAGATCGGCTCGATCTGCTCGGGCGGCCGTTACGAAGACCTGGCCAGCCACTACAGCAAGTCAAAGCTGCCGGGTGTGGGTATCTCCATCGGCCTGTCGCGCCTGTTCTGGCAGCTGCGCGAGGCCGGCCTGATCGACGGCATCGAAGCCAGCAGCGTGCAGGCGCTGGTGGCGCTGATGGACGAGCAGGGCATGCCGCAGTCGCTGGACATCGCGCGCCGCCTGCGCGCCGGTGGCATCAACACCGAAGTGCAGATGGAGCCGAAGAAGATCGGCAAGCAGTTCCAGTACGCGGCCAAGGCCGGCATCCGCTTCGTGGTGCTGGCCGGTGAAGACGAGCTGGTGCGCGGCGTGGTGGCGGTGAAGGACCTGCTGCGCGAACAGCAGTTCGAAGTGTCGCGCGACGAGCTGG
Source organism: Stenotrophomonas sp. 109824_Sma (assembly GCF_056480025.1). NCBI lineage: Bacteria > Pseudomonadati > Pseudomonadota > Gammaproteobacteria > Lysobacterales > Lysobacteraceae > Stenotrophomonas > Stenotrophomonas sp. 109824_Sma. The sequence goes on from NZ_CM151078.1 coordinate 2,081,623, forward strand.
CCAGCACCCTGCTGGTGGAGCTGGAGCAGTCCAGGGCGATGGTGTGAAGCCTGCTGCCGCAGGGGTACTCACCGTGCTCCTGCTGGCGGGCTGCCAGAGTGACCCTGTGCTGCGCAGTGCCCGGATGGGCCCGGCACAGTACCGGCTGCAGGTTGACCGCTGCCACGTGATCGACCGTGCGCAGCTTGAGGCTGACCTGCAGGCCTTGGCTTTGCGGAAGTGCCCGGCGGGCGCAGGGGCGTTGCAGAACATCCAGTCCCTGCCGAGTCGGCAGGGCAGCCTGTTCGGCGAATGCCTGCGGCGCGGGGCGTTGCAGGCCGAGGTGCGCTGTCCGCCCTGAGTCGGGCCAGGTCGTTGATTTGAAAGCAGAACGCCCGCCCCTTGGTGGGCGTTCTGCGTTTCTGGACGAAGTGCAGTAGAGCATGGCTCGACTCTACGAAAGCCGTTCTCGATCACTTTCCCAGCGAGATCCAGCAGATCGCGGCCAACTGTCGAAGGCGGGGAGGGTTCGGTGGCAGGGGTGTGAGCGGCATGGATGCCGCGACCAAGCCCCCATGGATGGGTTTACGGCGTCCCCTGCCACCGGACGCTCCCCGCCAACGCTCAGGAAATCAGCATTTGCTTTTGCCCTGGCTCTTGGCGGGTGCAGGGCAGCAGCCCTGCCGCCCCCTCAAGCCTCGATTTGACGCACTGCGCAAGAATGCGCTAATGTACTAACGCGCTATTACATTGATGCATGGAAACGACCCCGTGAAAGCCCGCCCCGAGATTGCCGCCAAAGACCCGAAGGCCGACCTGGAAGCCCTGGCCCGGGCCTTTGCCGCCCTGCGCGAGCCGGAACAGGTCGAGGCCTTCCTGCGTGACCTGTGCACCCCGGCCGAGCTGGAAGCCATGGCTGACCGCTGGAAGGTGGTGCCGCTGCTGCAGCAGGGCGTGCCGTACCGCGAGATCCACGAGCGCACGGGCGTCAGCGTGACCACCACCGGACGGGTGGCACGCACGCTCGAGCATGGCCATCGAGGCTATGCCGCCGCCATCGACCGCCTTGCTTCGCGCTGATCCGCGCCCCGTTCCGAACTTCGAGACCTCCCCCATGAGTGCAACCCAGGCAGCGCCGGCACGAGACCGGCTGCGTATCGCCATCCAGAAGAGTGGCCGGCTGGCCGAACCCGCCCGCAACCTGCTCAGCGCCTGCGGCCTGAGCTGGCGCGAGAGCCGCGACAAGCTGTTCTGCTACGGCGAATCGCTGCCGGTGGACCTGCTGCTGGTGCGCGACGACGACATCCCCGGCCTGATCGCCGACGGCGTCTGCGACCTCGGCATCGTCGGCCGCAACGAGCTGGACGAACAGGCCGCAGCACGCCGTCAGATCGGCCTGCCTGACGCCTACCAGGCGCTGCGCGGGCTGGGCTTCGGCCAGTGCCGGCTGATGCTGGCGGTGCCCGAGGAATGGCAGTGGCAGGGTCCGGCGCAGCTGGCCGGCACCCGCATCGCCACCAGCTACCCGGCCATCCTCAAGCAGTGGCTGGCCGAGCAGGGCGTGGATGCACAGGTGGTCGAGCTGTCCGGTTCGGTGGAAATCGCCCCGCGCCTGGGCACCGCCGACCTGATCTGTGACCTTGTTTCCAGCGGCGCCACGCTGCGCGCCAACCAGTTGACCCCGGTGCACAACCTGCTCGACAGCGAGGCGGTGCTGGCCGGCGCGGTGCGCGTGCCGGATGACGCACGTGCATCGCTGCGCGCGATGCTGCTGCGCCGCCTCGACGGCGTGGTGCAGCGGCAGGACCGCAAGCTGCTGATGTTCCGTGCCAGCGAAGATCGCGTCGACGCGCTGGCGCAGCTGCTGGCCGATGCCGAGCCGCTGGTGCGGTTGCCGGCCGATGGCGGCGCGCTGCGCCTGCAGACCATGTGTCCCGGCCCGCTGAGCTGGCAGCGCATGGAAGAACTCGAGCGCGCCGGTGCGCAGGGCCTGATGGTGTTGAGCGTGGAGCGGTCGCTGGCATGAACCGTCTGATCTGGTCCCGACTTGATGAGGCTGCGCGCAGCGCGGCATTGACCCGCCCGGTGCAGACCGTGGCGCAGCAGACCCGCGATGCCGTGGCCGCGCTGATCGCGCAGGTGCGTGCACAGGGCGACGATGCGCTGCGTGCGATCACCGCGCGCTTCGATGGTGTCGAGCTGGCCTCGTTTGAAGTTTCCGAAGCCGAATTCGCCGCTGCTGAAGCGGCCGTGCCCGCCGAGCTGCGCCAGGCGATGGTGGACGCCGCCGAACGCATCGCGCGCTTCCACGCCGCCGGCATGGGCAGAGGCTATGCGGTTGAAACCGCCCCGGGCGTGGTCTGCGAACGCATGCTGCGTCCGATCGGCCGGGTGGGCCTGTACGTTCCGGCTGGCAGCGCGCCACTGCCGTCCACCGCATTGATGCTGGGCGTTCCGGCGCAGTTGGCCGGTTGCCCGCAGGTAGTGCTGTGCACGCCGCCGCGCGCCGACGGCAGCGCCGATCCGGCAGTGCTGGTAGCCGCGCGGCTGACCGGCGTGCAGCGCGTGTTCAAGCTGGGCGGCGCGCAGGCGATCGCCGCGATGGCCTATGGCACGGCCAGCATTCCGGCCTGCGACAAGCTGTTCGGGCCCGGCAACAGCTTCGTCACCGAAGCCAAGCAGCAGGTCGCACAGGACGGCGCCGCCGCCATCGACATGCCGGCTGGTCCCTCCGAAGTACTGGTGATCGCCGATGCCGGCGCCAATCCGGCCTTCGTCGCCGCCGACCTGCTGTCGCAGGCCGAGCACGGTCCGGATTCGCAGGTGCTGCTGCTGACCGATGATGCCGCGATGCTGGCGGCGGTTGAAGCCGAGGTGGAGCGCCAGGTGGCCCTGCTGCCGCGCCAGCAGATCGCGCGCCAGGCGCTGTCGGCGTCGCGCCTGATCCAGGTCGATTCGCTGGCCGAGGCCTTCGCGATCAGCAACCGCTACGCGCCCGAGCACCTGATCCTGGCCCTGCGCGATCCGCGCGCGTGGCTGGGAGAGGTGCAGGCAGCCGGCTCGGTGTTCCTCGGCGACTACACGCCCGAGGCACTGGGTGACTATTGCAGCGGCACCAACCACGTACTGCCCACCGCCGGTGCCGCGCGTGCCTACAGTGGCGTGAGCGTGGCGAGCTTCCAGAACCTGATCAGCGTGCAGAGTGCCAGTGCTGCAGGATTGGCGGCAATCGGCGGCTGCGCACGCATCATCGCCCGCGCCGAAGGCCTGGATGCGCACGAGCGTGCAGTGGCCCTGCGCATGGAGGCGGCGGCATGAACGCGTCTATCAATGAGGTGCTCGCACTGGTGCGCCCGGACCTGCAGGCCTTCGCCGGCTACAGTTCGGCGCGCAGCGCGGCGGTGCAGGGCGAGGTCTGGCTGAACGCCAACGAGTCGGCCTGGGCCAATCCGGCTGACGTGGCGGGCAACAGCCGGCGCTATCCGGAACCGCAGCCGTTGGCGTTGCGTGAGGGCCTGGCGGCGCTGTACGGCGTGACGCCGCAGCAGCTGCTGATCGGCCGCGGCAGCGACGAAGCCATCGATCTGCTGGTGCGCGCCCTGTGCGTGCCGGGCCGCGATGGTGTGCTGGTCACGCCGCCGGTGTTCGGCATGTACGCGGTCTGCGCACGCCTGCAGGGTGCCGCACTGATTGAGGTGCCCCTGGTGGACAGCGAAGATGGCCTGCGCGCCGATCTGGATGCGGTGATCGACGCCGCCAGGGCGCGCAATGCCACGCTGGTGTTCCTGTGTGCACCGTCGAACCCGGCTGGCAGTGACATCGCCCTGGACGAGGTCGAACGCGTAGCGGTTGCGTTGCGCGGGCAAGCGCTGGTGGTGGTGGACGAGGCCTATGTCGAGTACGCGCAGCGCCCGTCGGCGACCACGTTGCTGGCCGCACACGCCAACCTGGCGGTGCTGCGCACGCTGTCGAAGGCGCACGCGCTCGCGGCCGCCCGCGTTGGCACCCTGATCGCTGCCCCGGAGCTGATTGCCGTGCTGCGTCGCTGCCAGGCGCCGTACCCGGTGCCGACGCCGTGCGCGGAACTGGCCGTGCAGGCACTGCAGCCGGCCGCGCTGGCACGCACCACCGAGCGCGTGGCCACGGTCATCGCCGAGCGCGAACGCCTGTTCGCGGCGCTGCCGGGCCTGCCCGGCGTTCGCCGCGTGTACCGCTCGTCCGGCAACTACCTGCTGGTCCGCTTCGCTGATGCGCAGGCAGCGTTCGACACCTTGCTGGATGCCGGTGTGGTGGTACGCGACCAGCGCGCCGCGCCGCAGCTGGGTGATGCACTGCGCATCAGTATCGGCAGCCCCGAAGAGAATGACCGCGTGCTTGCGGCCCTGTCGGCGCGGAGGGCCGCAGCATGACCCCGATCCTGTTCATCGACCGCGACGGCACCCTCATCGAGGAGCCGTCCGATTTCCAGATCGACGCCTACGAGAAGCTGCGCTTCGTGCCGCAGGTGATCCCGGCGCTGCTGAAGCTGCGTGATGCCGGCTACCAGTTCGTGATCGTCACCAACCAGGATGGCCTCGGCAGCGACCGCTACCCGCGCGCCAGCTTCGATGGCCCCAACGACCTGATGCTGCAGATCTTCGAGAGCCAGGGCATCACCTTCCGTGACGTGCTGATCGACTGCAGCTGGCCGCAGGACAATGCGCCGACCCGCAAACCGGGCATTGGCCTGATGACCGCCTACCTGCAGGACCGCAGCATCGACTGGGCGCGCTCGGGCATGGTCGGCGACCGCATCACCGACCTGCAGTTCGCCGACAACCTCAACATCCGTGGCTTCCAGCTGCGCACCGAACAGTTCGGTGGCGAGTGGGACTGGCCGGGCATCGCCCACGCGCTGGCCGATGCGCCGCGTACCGCCGTGGTCCAGCGCAACACCAAGGAGACGAAGATCCGCGTTGAACTCGATCTGGACCGTGCCGGCGATGCGTGCATCGCCACCGGACTGCCGTTCTTCGACCACATGCTGGAACAGATCGGCAAGCACGGCGGGTTCGCGCTGGACATCCAGGCCGAGGGCGACCTGCACATCGACGAGCACCACACCATCGAGGACACCGGGCTGGCGCTGGGTCAGGCCCTGCGCGAGGCGCTGGGCGACAAGCGCGGCATCGGCCGCTACGGCTTCACCCTGCCGATGGACGAGACCCTGGCCAGCGCTGCGCTGGACTTCAGCGGCCGCCCCTATTTCGTGTTCGAGGGCGAGTTCAAGCGCGAGCGGGTGGGTGACATGCCGACCGAGCTGGTGCCGCACTTCTTCCGTTCGCTGTGCGATGCCAGCGGTTTGAACCTCAACCTGCAGGTACGGGGCGACAACGACCACCACAAGGTCGAGGCCTGCTTCAAGGCACTGGCGCGCGCGCTGCGCCCGGCATTGGCCCGCCAGGGCACGGCACTGCCGAGTACCAAGGGGGCGTTGTGAGCGACGTTGCGCTGATCGATGCCGGCGGTGCCAACCTGGGCTCGGTGCGCTACGCATTGGAGCGCCTGGGCGCGACGGTGCGGCTGGTGCGCGATGCGGATGGTCTGGTCGGTGCGCAGCGGGTGATCCTGCCCGGCGTCGGCGCCGCCGGTCCCGGCATGCAGCGCCTGCACGCACAGGGCCTGGTGGAGCCGTTGCAACGACTGGAAGTGCCGCTGATGGGCATCTGCCTGGGCATGCAGCTGCTGTTCGAGCGCTCCGAGGAGGCCGGCGTCGAGACACTGGGCTTGATTCCCGGCGTCGTGCGCAAGCTGGTGCCGGCATGCGGCATCCGCGTGCCACACATGGGCTGGAACCGCCTGCTCCCGCTGCGTGAATCGCTGCTGCTGCGCGGTGTGCCGGAGCGCGCCAGCGCCTACTTCGTGCACAGCTATGCGGCGCCACTCAATACCCACACCGTCGCTGCCTGCGACCACGGTGGCCTGTTCACCGCGGTGGTGGAGCAGGGGCGCTACTACGGCGCACAGTTCCATCCCGAGCGCTCCGGCGAGACCGGCTCGCTGATGCTGCGCAACTTCCTCGAGGGCACTGCTGCATGAGTTTCATCGTCTATCCCGCGCTGGATATCCGCGACGGCCGCGTGGTGCGGCTGCGCCAGGGCGACTACGCGCAGGAAACCTCGTATGGCGACGATCCGCTGCCGCGCGCACAGGCCTTTGCCGCGCAGGGCGCGCAGTGGATGCATCTGGTTGACCTGGATGCTGCACGCGCAGGTGGCTACACGCTGGCGCCGCTGTTGGCATCCATTCGCGCGCAGACCCCGCTGCAGGTGCAGACCGGTGGTGGCGTGCGCGGCCGCGACGACGTGGCGCGCATCCTCGACGCCGGCGCCGGCCGCGTGGTGGTGGGTTCGCTGGCAGTACGCCGCCCTGACGAAGTGGTCGGCTGGCTGGAAGAGTTCGGCGCCGAGCGCATCACCATCGCGCTGGATGCCCGCCAGGATGCCCGGGGCCAATGGCAGCTGCCGGTGCACGGCTGGACCGAGAATGCCGGCGTGACCCTGGATGACCTGGCCCAGCGTTATGCGCGTGCCGGCATGCGCCACCTGTTGTGCACCGACATCGCCCGCGACGGCATGCTGGCCGGGCCCAACATCAGCCTCTATCAGCACCTGTCGGCGCTGCTGCCGGGCGTGGCAGTGCAGGCCTCCGGTGGCATCCGTGACGTGGCCGATGTGGCCGAGGCGCGTGCTGCCGGCTGCGGCGGTGCCATCCTCGGCAAGGCCCTGCTGGAGCAGCGCATGGACCTGGGCGAGGCGCTGGCATGTTGAGCCGCCGCATCATTCCGTGCCTGGACGTGCGCGAGGGCCGCGTGGTCAAGGGCGTGCGCTTCCGCGATCACGTCGACATGGGCGACATCGCCGAGTTGGCGCAGCGCTACCGTGACCAGGGCGCCGACGAGCTGGTGTTCTATGACATCGGCGCCAGCCCTGAGGCACGTTCGGTGGACGTGGCCTGGATCGAGCGCATCGCACGCCTGATCGATATTCCGTTCTGCGTGGCCGGTGGCATCGACAGCGTGCAAACCGCGCGCCGCGTGCTGTTCGCCGGTGCCGACAAGGTGTCGATCAACTCGCCGGCGCTGGGCCGCCCGGAGCTGATCACTGAGCTGGCAGATGAGTTCGGCGTGCAGTGCGTGGTGGTGGGTGTGGACTCGGTACGTGAAGCGGACGGCCAGTGGCGGGTACGCCGTTTCAGTGGCGACCCTGACAAGACCCAGGCGGTACCGCTGCGGACCCTGGACTGGATCGTCGAAGCGCAACGGCGTGGCGCTGGCGAGATCGTGCTGAACTGCATGGACAGCGACGGGGTGCGCCGTGGCTACGATGTCGTGCAGCTGCAGCAGGCGCGGGCCCTGTGCCAGGTGCCGCTGATCGCCTCGGGCGGTGCCGGTGCAATGGAACACTTCGCCGAGGCCTTCGACCAGGCCGACGTCGACGGCGCGTTGGCGGCCAGCGTGTTCCACAGCGGCGCCATCGCCATTCCGGAATTGAAGCGCTACCTGCGCGAACAGAAGATCGAGGTGCGGGATGTCTATTGAAGTCAGGCCGTCGCTGGATGCGCTGCAGGCGCTGGACTGGGGCAAGGGCGACGGCCTGCTGCCGGCCGTGGTGCAGGACGCCGATACCCTGCAGGTGCTGATGCTGGGCTATGTCAGCGCCGAATCGCTGGCCGCCACGCTGGCCATCGGCCACATGACCTTCTTCAGCCGCAGCAAGCAGCGGTTGTGGACCAAGGGCGAGCAGTCCGGCAACGTGCTGGTGGTGCAGTCGATCAGCGTCGACTGCGATGCCGATACGCTGCTGGTGATGGCACGCCCGGCGGGGCCAACCTGCCACACCGGTGCCGAGAGCTGTTTCGACCAGGCACCGAAGGACTTCCTGGGCGGGCTGGGCCAGCTGGTGGCGATGCGCGAAGCGCAGCGCCCGCCGGGCAGCTACACCACCAGCCTGTTCGAGGGCGGCATCCGCCGCATCGCGCAGAAGGTGGGCGAGGAGGGCGTGGAGACCGCATTGGCCGCCGTGGCGCAGGATGATGAGGCGCTGCTCGGCGAGGCTTCGGACCTGCTGTACCACCTGCTGGTGCTGCTGCGCGCGCGCGGGCTGTCGCTGGATGATGCGCGGGCGGTGCTGGAAAAGCGTCATCGTTGAGGAAGGCGTGCGGACCAACGGTCCGCACCCACCTCTGCAATGCAGCCGAGCTTGGCTCGGCTCTACAATAGGGGGTCTTCTTCTTTCCCGGACCGCCCATGAAACTGCCTGCCGCCTGGCTGTGCTGCCTGTTGCTGACCTCGCCGGCCTGGGCCGCGGACACCGTGGTCAGCGGCAAGGTCTATCTGGAGCGCGACGGCCGGCCCGGGCGCGGTGCGACCGATCCGGGCCTGGCCGGGGTGCAGGTTTCCAACGGCGAGACCATCGTCAAGACTGCCGCCGACGGCAGCTACAGCCTGCCGGTGCGCGACGGCCAGACCGTGTTCGTGATCAAGCCCGATGCCTACGCCTTCCCGAAGGCGACCGACGGTCTGCCGTCGTTCTGGCGCCACTACCGCCCGAACGGCTCGCCGGCGCTGAAGTACGGTGGCATCGCCGCCACCAGCGATATCACCCGCAACTGGGATTTCGCGCTGCAGGCGGACCGCCATGACAGCCGCCGTGGTTTCCAGATGCTGGTGTTCACCGATTCGCAGACCGCCAGCCTGAAGGACATCGGCTACTACCAGCAGTCGATCGTGGCGCCGCTGGTCGGCCAGACCAAGGCGCGCATGGGCACCACCCTGGGCGACATCGTCAACGACGACCTGGCCCTGTACCCGGCGATCAACAAGGTCACTACCCAGCTTGGCGTGCCGTGGTTCCACGTGCCGGGCAACCACGACCTCGACTTCGATGCGGCCAGCGATGAGCATTCGCTCGACAGCTGGCGCAACATCTACGGCCCGGACACCTACGCGGTGGAGGAGGGCGGCGCCAGTTTCGTGTTCCTGGACGACGTGGTGTACGACCCCAAGGCCAAGCCGAAGTACGTCGGTGGCCTGCGCGAAGACCAGTTCGCTTTTCTCGCCAGCTACCTGAAGGGCCTGCACAAGGACCGCCTGCTGGTGCTGGGCATGCACATCCCGCTGTTCGACGCCGCGCCGGGGCGCGAGACCTTCCGCCATGCCGACCGCCAGCGCCTGTTCGACCTGCTGAAGGACTTCCGCAACGTGCTGGTGCTCAGCGGCCACAGCCACACCCAGCAGCACGTCTACCACGGCAAGGCCGAGGGCTGGAACGGCGACAAGCCGCTGCACGAATACAACGTCGGTGCCAACTGCGGTGCGTTCTGGTCGGGCGTGAAGAATGCCGCTGGCGTGCCGGACAGCACCATGAGCGACGGCACGCCGAAGGGCTACGCATTGCTCGACGTGGCCGGCAACGGCAGCTATCGCCTGCAGTACCGCGTGGCCGGCAAGCCGGCCAGCGAGCAGATCGGCCTGCATGCGCCGAAGGTACTGCGCCAGGGGGCCTATCCGGCGTGGGGTGTCTACGCCAACGTCTACATGGGTGAGGATGCCAGCGTGGTCGAGTACCGCGTTGATGGCGGCGCCTGGCAGCCGATGAAGCAGGTCAGCCAGCCGGACCCGCGCCTGATGGTGGAGAACGTGGCCGACGATCTGGCTGACAGCCTGCGCGGCTACGACCGTTCGCCGGAGGCCACCGCGTCGCCGCACCTGTGGCGTGGCGCGCTGCCGACCGACCTGGCAACAGGCAGCCACAAGGTCGAAGTACGCTCCACCCAGCCTGATGGTGCAGTGTTCACCGCCACCACCAGCTACAGCCTGCAGACTGCCCAGCCCTGACCCCGCGCACCAGCGCTCCAGCGAAAGGACCCCGCATGGATATCCGCTTCATGGCCGGCACCACGCCGGTGACCCTCAGCCGCCACTGGTTCACCGGCGCGATGCTGCTGCAGAGCGCCACCGAGAAGGTCTGGGTGCAGCATCCGCTGCATCCGGGCACCCACTTCTCGTTCTCGCTGGTACAGTCGTGGCTGCGCCACATCGCCGGCCACGAAGTGCTGGTCGAGCGCACCCGGCCGCTGTTGTTCGCCGGCTTCCGTCCGCAGCGCCTGCGCGTGCTGGTGGACGGCGTGCAGGTGGCCGAACAGGAAGGCATGTAGGCCAACCTGAACCATCGGCGCGCTAGGCAAAGCCGCCCCGATGCCTGAGAATCGGGGCGATTCAATCGATCCAAGCAGGCCAGCGTGACCATCGCAGCAGCGTCCCCGGTTTCCTCCGACTCCGCCCGCGGCGGTCTTCCGCGCCGTCTGGTCGTCGCCGACGTCGGCGGCACCTTTGCCCGCCTCGCGCTGGCAGAAACCCGACCTGGCCATGCGCCGCTGCTGGGCAGCCATCGCACCTATGCCTGCGCAGAGCATCCCAGCCTGGCGGCGATCCTGGCCGATTTCACCGCTGGCCTTGGCCAGCCGGTGCAGACCGCGGTGGTCGCCATCGCCGGCCTGCTCGATGGCGATGTGCTGATCAATTCCAACCTGCCGTGGACGGTGACGCTGTCGGCCACCCGCACGCAGTCCGGGCTGCACGAGCTGCAGCTGATCAATGATTTCGAAGCGGTGGCGCTGGCCATCCCGTACCTGCAGCCGGAAACCCTGGTGCCACTGAACGGCGACGCCGATCCGGCGCAGGCGTTCCCGGCACTGGTGCTGGGCGCCGGTACCGGCCTGGGCGCAGCGTTGCGCTTCGCCGATGGCGAGCGTCCGGTGTTGGCCAGCGAGATCGGCCATGCCGCGCTCGGCGCCGGCAACGCGCTGGAACTGCAGGTGCTGGGCAAGTTGCTGCAGCGCTGGGCGCACGTGGACAACGAGCGCGTGCTGTCCGGTAGTGGCCTGATGAACCTGTATCCGTGCCTGTGCGAACTGCGCGGCGTCACCCCGGTGTGGACCAGTACGGAGGCGCTGATCGGCGCCGCGCGCAGCGGAGAAGACGCGCTGGCCGTGGAAACGCTGCAGGTCTTCTGTGCCTGGCTGGGCAGCCTGGCCGGCGACGCGGCGATCGCCGTCGGCGCGCGCTCGGTGTACCTGGCCGGTGGCATTTCCGCGCATGTGCAGGATTTCCTGGCCGATGGCCGCTTCCGTGAGCGCTTCCTCAACAAGGGCGTGCTGACCGAGGTGCTGCGCCAGGTGCCGGTGTGGCGCGTGGAGCATGGCCAGCTGGGCGTGCTCGGCGCAGCGGTCTGGCACGCCGCACGGCAGCCCACGCACGACTGATCGGCAGGGCCGGCATCGGGCCGGTCGTGCATTGCAGACTGGGAGGGGAAGATGGTGGATCGCAGGCAGTTCCTGCAGGCCGGTGCACTGGCCGCAGGCATGGCGGCATTGCCGAGCGTGCAGGCGCGCACGCAGGGTGGGGCCAGGGTGGTCTCCACCTGGGACTTCGGCGTGCCGGCCAACCAGGCCGCATGGAAGGTGCTGGCACAGGGTGGCAGCGCGCTGGATGCGGTGGAGGCGGGTGCACGCTGGGCCGAGAGCGAGCTGTGCAACCCCACCGTCGGCCATTGCGGCAACCCGGATCGCGACGGCGTGCTGAGCCTGGACGCGAGCATCATGGACGGCGATGGCCGTTGTGGTGCAGTGGCCGCGCTGGTCGACATCCTGCATCCGGTGTCGGTGGCCCGCAAAGTGATGGAGAACAGTCTGCACGTGCTGCTGGTGGGCGAGGGCGCGCAGCAGTTCGCGGTGCAGCAGGGTTTCGAGCGCAGGCACCTGCTGACGCCGCAGGCTGAAGCCGCCTGGCGCGAGTGGCTGAAGACCGAGAAGTACCAGCCGCAGATCAACGCCGAGCGCCGTGGTATTCCCGGCAACAGCGACAACCACGACACCATCGGCATGCTGGCACTGGATGCCAAGGGCCATCTGGCCGGTGCCTGCACCACCAGCGGCATGGCGTGGAAACTGCACGGTCGCGTTGGCGACAGTCCGATCATCGGTGCCGGCCTGTACGTCGACAACGACGTCGGCGCGGCCACTGCTTCGGGCGTGGGCGAGGAGATGATCCGCAACGCCGCCTCGTTCCTGGTGGTCGAGCTGATGCGCCAGGGCCGCTCGCCGGCGCAGGCCTGCCGCGAAGCGATCGATCGCGTGGTGCGCAAGCGCCCCGAAGCGAGCAAGACACTGCAGGTGTGCTTCCTGGCCATGAACAAGCAGGGCGAGGTGGGCGCCTACGCGCTGCATCGCGGCTTCGTCTACGCCGTGTGCGATGGGCAGCGCCAGGATGACCTGCGCGACTCGCCGTCGATCTACACGAGCACCCAGGCGTGAGCACGCGGCTGACCCTGGAGGTCGCCAGCAACTCGCTGGCCTCGGCGCTGGCCGCGCAGGCCGGCGGCGCCGACCGCATCGAGCTGTTCGACAACCTGGCCGAGGGCGGCACCACGCCGTCCTTCGCCAGCATCGCGATGGCCCGCGAACGCCTGTCGATTCCGCTGTTCGTGCTGGTGCGGCCGCGCCCGGGCGACTTCCACTACGACGCGCTGGAAACCGAACTGATGCTGCGTGACATCGCGCAGTGCCGCGCGCTGGGCTGCGATGGCGTGGTGATCGGCGCGCTGGATGTGCAGGGCGGGATCGATCTGGCGCTGTGCCGCGAGCTGGTGCAGGCTGCCGGGCCGTTGCAGGTGACCTTCCACCGTGCCTTCGATGCCGCCCGCGATCTGCCGGCGGCGCTCGAGCAGGTGATCGGGCTGGGTTGCCAGCGCGTGCTGACCTCGGGCGGCCAGGTCAGCGCCGAGGCCGGTGCCGATGTGCTGGCACGCCTGGTCAGCCAGGCGGCGGGGCGTATCGCGGTGATGGCCGGCGCCGGATTGGCCCCGGGCAACATCGCAACCGTCGCACGGCATACCGGCTGCACCGAACTGCACGCCTCTGCCAAGGGCCTGCGCCGCTCGGCGATGCAGTTCCAGAACCCGGCGCTGCGCGGCCTGGACCCGGACTGGAACCAGACCGCCACCGCGACCGTGGCCGCCCTGCGGCAAGCGCTGGACGGCGTGGAGTAACCCGCTTATGTAGAGCCGAGCCCGTGCTCGGCTCTGCAACGACGCATTGTTGACCGCTGAATATCATTCAGCGCACGTGTGACGTGGTCGTGTCACATCGCTTACGGCGAGCCGGACGAGTGCCCAGCTATGGTTGCCGATCCACAACCGAGGTGTACCGAGGCGGTGCAGAGCTTAGCTGGGATTCTGAAATGCCTTCCTCGAGCCACCAGTACTCCTCGTATCTGCTTGGGTTCTTGAACTCGTAGATGCTGATGATGCCGAGCAAAGAACAGGGTGAGTCGGCCATGAAATCCCAGCCATCCTTCTCGGCGCAATAGGTCTCGGTCTCTTTCATGAACCATACCCGATACCCCTTTTTAATCACTACATTGATTGCAGTGCTCGTTACATTTGAGAACTCTGATAATGCTGGCATTCTTCACCTCGTTGATTGCTGCAGTTGTCGGCGCTGAGGCGTCTTCCATCGATCACCGGTGATCGTGCTTGGTGCGGTAAACAAATGACCTGCCTTGATAGAGTGCATGACATCTCGATGCGATGTGCATGCAGTGGCGCGATGGGCTGCTTTTCGGGTGGACGTTGGAAAGCCTTTGCATGCAGTTCCGGAAACCGGTGCTGCGCGGTTTGGATCCGACCAGGACGCAGGCCCGCAACGGACAAAACCGTTCCGCGCGCGTCTGTCGCAATCGTGTCATCACTTCGTGCGCTGTTCTCTCAGCGATGTTTCGCAACCCTTTGATTGTTCTGGATGCCGGCAGCCGATAGCGGCGTTCCGCCGGACGTTGCTGCGTTGCCGCATGCCGGGCGTGGTTCAGCTGTGCTTTAGTTTGGATCGATCCACAGGGGAGGTGCCGCATCGGTCCTGAACCGATCCAGGCGCCGGGATCCGTCGTAGTGCCGCGCCACCATCCATCCCGTGCGTCCACACTTTCGAAGAGCAACCACCCATGGCTCAGATCGTCCGCAAGCGTCGTCACCTGCTGTCCCAGGCCCTGCTCCTGGCCCTGTTGCCCCTGGCGGCCAGCGCGCAGGAAGCCACCCGTTCGTCCACCAAGGATCTCGACGCGGTCACCGTCACCGGCTCGCGCATCAAGCGCGCCGGCGTCGAAGGCCCGGCACCGGTCAACGTGATCACCGCCGCGCAGATCCAGAAGGAGGGCTTCGTCAGCGTGTACGACGCGCTGAAGACCCTCACCGAAGCGACCGGCACCGTCGAAGCTGCTTCGCAATGGGGCTCGCACACCCCCAATGCCAGCGGCCTGAACCTGCGCGGGATGGGCCCGAACCGCTCGCTGCTGCTGGTCAACGGCCGTCGCGTGGCCGACTACCCGCTGCCCTATGGCGGCGAAACCAACTTCTCCAACTACGGCAACATTCCGGCCGCGGCGGTGGAACGCATCGAAGTGCTGACCGGTGGTGCCTCGGCCATCTATGGCTCCGATGCGATCGCCGGCGTGGTCAACGTCATCCTGAAAACCAACTACGACGGCGACGAAGTGCGCGTGCGTGGTGGTACCTCCACCGAGGGAGGGCGCGATACCTGGGACCTGTCCTGGGCCGGCGGCAAGACCGGCGACAACTGGAGCGTGACCTACGCGCTGCAGTACACCAAGCGCGATCCGCTGTTCGGGCGTGATCGCCCGCAGATGGACGATGCCGACGATGCACCGTACGCGTCCTGGAACATGGAACAACGCAAGGTCGGGTTCCGTCCCACCGCCGGCCTGGCACTGATCGATCCGACCACCGGCCAGCGCCTGGCGCCACCTGCGGGCACCTGCGAGAAGTTCAACGGCGAGTACTACACCGCCGATCGGCTGGTCTACAACTACGCCGCCAACACCATCAGCAACACCGGCCGCCTGTGCGGCATGAGCGCCGACTACACCAACTGGCTGCTCACCGGCGGTGCCGAGAACGTGTCCGGCAACCTGTATGCCACCTTCGATTTCAGCAATGACCTGCAGGCCTGGACCAACCTGGCGGTGTACCGCTCTGAAGCGATCTGGGGCACCAATCCGCCCAGCGTGTCGCTGATCGACGATGACAACGGCTACTACTGGGATGCCAACCGCAACCGCCCGATCCTCGGCGTGCGCCAGTTCACCCCGAACGAAGTCGGCGGCCTGGGTACGCTGCGCAATAC
Organism: Stenotrophomonas sp. 109824_Sma; assembly: GCF_056480025.1. NCBI lineage: Bacteria > Pseudomonadati > Pseudomonadota > Gammaproteobacteria > Lysobacterales > Lysobacteraceae > Stenotrophomonas > Stenotrophomonas sp. 109824_Sma. Next base: position 2,096,839 of record NZ_CM151078.1, read on the forward strand.
CAACCGTGAACTGTCCTGGGACTGGAGCGCGGGTCTGCGCGGGCGCCTGGCCGACCGCTTCGACTGGAGCGCCACGGTGGGGCGCTCCTACTACCGCGTGGAAGAGCGGCAGAACGTGGTCGACAAGCAGAAGTCGTACGACTACTTCCTCGGTCCGCGCCTGGGTACGACCGCTGACGGCGAGGCGATCTACGCGTTGAACGAATCGCGCTGGTGGAACCCGCTGACGCCGGACCAGTACTGGCAGATGGGCACCGTCGCGAAGAATCGCGCAACGTCCTGGGTCAACCAGGCCTCGGCGGATATCACCGGCGAACTGTTCCAGGGTTGGGCCGGTCCGATCTCGTTCGCCGCCGTGGCCGAAGTCGCGCAGCAGGGCTATCACCTCAGCCCCGACCCGCGCGCTGGCATCGATTTCGACCTGCAGAACGTCGATCGCGGTGGCGGCGAGCGCACCCGCTATTCGGCTGGTGTCGAGTTCAAGATCCCGCTGCTGGACAGCGTGACCGCCACTGCGGCCGCGCGCTACGACCGCTATGGCAACTACAAGGCTGACAACAGCGGCGAAGCGCTGGACATCGGCAGCCAGAAGGAAACCACCTGGAATGTCGGTCTGGAATGGCGTCCGATCGAAGCGCTGCTGGTGCGCGGCTCCTATGCCACCAGCTTCCATGCGCCGGACATGCACTACCTGCTGGGCCAGCCGAGCAGTTCGGAAGTACAGACCTATGACCGTCTGCGCTGCATCCAGAGTGGTGCCTACCTGGTCAACAACTGTGGCGTGGGCAACACCGATGTCTGGTACACGTTCGACGTGAACCGGCGTGGCACGCCGCTGCTGCGCTCGGAGACCGGTGATTCGTGGACGGTCGGCTTCGTCTGGGACGTGATGCCGAACCTGTCGGTCAGCGCGGACTACTGGGCGATCAAGCTGGAAGACATGATCGTCGACGTCGGCGCCGATGAGGTGCTGGCCAGCGAAGCCGGCTGCCTGACCGGCAAGAACATGGACGGTACGCCGTGGGCCAACCCGGCCGGTGGCGAGTACTGCGCCGGCATCCTGGCCCGCGTGAACCGTGACAGCAACGGTCGCCTGGTCTCGATCGAGCGCGGCCCGTTCAACCTGGCCAGCCGCGAGGTGCGCGGCATCGACCTGACCGCACGCTACCGGCTGGAGACCGCCCAGTGGGGCAGCTTCCAGCTGGGGGTGAACTACACCAACCAGATCTCGACCAAGGAACAGCGCTACGCCGCCGACCCGAATCCGGAACGCCGCGATCGCGACCTGCGCAGCAAGCTGCGCGCGAGCCTGGCCTGGCAGCGCGGCAACTGGAACGCCAACGTCTATGCCGACCGCATCGGTTCGGTGCCGGGCGTGCGCTACCACTGGGGCACCGATCGCCTGGACAACCCCGGTGGCTGCCTGCCGTTCGCCGATGGCTACGTGCCCAGTGACAGCCCGTCGCTGAACTGCCTGGAGCCGGCGCGGCTGCCGGATGGTTCGGTGAACCCGAACCCCAATGCCGGCCAGCAGACCTCGCGCTACTTCGGCCGGGTCGGACCGTTCATTACCTGGAACTTCAACGTGGGCTACCAGGTGACCGAGCACGCCAAGGTCAATGTCTACGTCAACAACGTGTTCAATTCGGCCAGCTGGAACCACAAGGACCCGTACAAGCTGGATTACGACTTCGCCCCGACCCGGTTGCTGGGTGCGGTCGGCCGCGAGTTCGCGTTGGAGTACGTGTTCACCTTCTGAGGCGGACAGCGGGGGCGTCGGGCCTTGATCCGCAAGGCGCCCCCATCCGCCCGGTAGATCCACGCCATGCGTGGATGAACCCCTTCATGAACCCCGGGGTGGCTGGATTTGACCTTCCCACGATGGCAAGGTTTAGCCTGTCCGCATCCAGAAGGAATCCCCGGGAATCCGATCATGAACGCGCCCCGCGTCGCCGCAATCCCCGCCAGCCCCTCCACCATCAGCCTGCCCATCGAGGGCATGACCTGCGCCAGCTGCGTGGGCAGGGTCGAAGCAGCACTGTCCAGGGTCGAAGGCGTGGGCAGTGTCTCGGTGAACCTGGCCACCGAGCGGGCGGACATCCGTCCATCGGGTCCGGTCGATCGCGCGGCGCTGATCCAGGCGGTGGAGCGGGTGGGCTATGACGTGCCGGCCGGTACCATCGAGTTGTCGGTCGAGGGCATGACCTGCGCGTCCTGCGTGGGCCGCGTTGAACGTGCGCTGTTGGCCGTGCACGGCGTCAGCCAGGCCAGCGTCAACCTGGCCACCGAGCGCGCGACGGTGCGTGGCGTGGCGGATGCTGCGTCGCTGGTCGCCGCCATCGACAAGGCCGGCTATGACGCACGCGTGATCGAGGCGGGTGTGCAGTCCGATGACGAGGCCGCAGAAAAGAAGGAGGCCGAGCGTGCGGAACTGAAGCGCGATCTGATCCTGGCCATCGCGCTGGCATTGCCGGTGTTCGTGCTGGAAATGGGCTCGCACCTGATCCCTGGCATGCACGAATGGGTGATGTCCACGATCGGCATGCAGGCCAGCTGGTACCTGCAGTTCGTGCTGACCGCGCTGGTGCTGGCCATCCCGGGCCGCCGTTTCTACCAGAAGGGCGTGCCCGCATTGCTGCGGCGTGCGCCGGACATGAACTCGCTGGTGGCGGTGGGTACCGCCGCGGCCTTCGGTTACTCGGTGGTGGCGACATTCCTGCCGAAGCTGTTGCCGGCGGGCACGGTGAACGTCTACTACGAAGCCGCGGCGGTGATCGTCGCGCTGATCCTGCTCGGCCGCTTCCTTGAGGCGCGGGCCAAGGGTCGTACCTCCGAGGCGATCAAACGCCTGGTCAACCTGCAGGCCAAGGTCGCCCATGTGATCCGTGACGGCCGCACGGTCGATATCCCGGTCAATGAAGTGCTGAGTGGCGACGTGGTGGAAGTGCGTCCGGGCGAGCGCGTGCCGGTCGATGGCGAGGTGGTTGAAGGCCGCAGCTACATCGATGAGTCGATGATCAGTGGTGAGCCGATCCCGGTCGAGAAGCAGCCGGGCAGCAGCGTGGTGGGTGGCACGGTCAACCAGAAGGGCGCGCTGACGGTACGCGCGACGGCGGTGGGGGCGCAGACGATGCTGGCGCAGATCATCCGCATGGTCGAACAGGCGCAGGGTTCGAAACTGCCGATCCAGGCGGTGGTCGACAAGGTCACCCTGTGGTTCGTGCCGGCGGTGATGCTGGCTGCATTGGCGACCTTCGCCGTCTGGTTGATCTTCGGGCCCTCGCCGGCGCTGAGCTTTGCGCTGGTCAATGCGGTGGCGGTGCTGATCATTGCCTGCCCATGCGCGATGGGCCTGGCCACGCCGACCTCGATCATGGTCGGTACCGGTCGTGGTGCTGAAATGGGCGTGCTGTTCCGCAAGGGCGAGGCGCTGCAGCTGCTGAAGGACGCGCAGGTGGTGGCGGTGGACAAGACCGGCACGCTGACCCAAGGGCGCCCGCGCCTGACCGATCTGGAGATTGCTGCCGGCTTCGATCGCAACACGGTGCTGGCGGCAGTTGCCGCGGTGGAGTCGCGCTCGGAGCATCCGATCGCCCGCGCGATTGTTGATGCCGCGACCGGGCAGGGCATCGCGTTGCCGGCCATGGTCGACTTCGAATCGGTCACCGGCATGGGCGTGCGCGCCGGTGTCGAGGGTGCACGCGTGGAGGTCGGTGCCGATCGCTTCATGCGCGATCTGGGCGTGGACATCACTGCATTCGCAGCATTGGCGGCGGAACTTGGCACGCAGGGCAAGTCGCCGATGTACGCGGCCATCGATGGACGCCTGGCCGCGATCATCGCGGTGTCCGATCCGATCAAGCCGAGCACGCCGGCGGCGATCGCCGCACTGCATCAGTTGGGCCTGAAGGTGGCGATGATCACCGGTGACAATGCCGGCACCGCGCAGGCGATCGCACGCCAGCTCGGCATCGATGAAGTCGTGGCCGAGGTGCTGCCGGAAGGCAAGGTCGAAGCGGTGCGCCGCCTGAAGGCCACGCACGGCCACGTCGCCTTCGTTGGTGACGGCATCAACGATGCGCCGGCACTGGCCGAGGCCGATGTCGGCCTGGCGATCGGCACCGGCACCGATATCGCGGTGGAGTCCGCCGACGTGGTGCTGATGTCGGGCAACCTGCAGGGCGTGCCGAATGCCATCGCGCTGTCGAAGGCAACGCTGGGCAACATCCGGCAGAACCTGTTCTGGGCGTTCGCCTACAACACCGCGTTGATCCCGGTAGCGGCCGGCGTGCTGTACCCGGTCTGGGGCGTACTGCTGTCGCCGGTGTTCGCGGCCGGTGCGATGGCGCTGTCCAGCGTGTTCGTGCTGGGCAACGCGCTGCGCCTGCGCCGCTTCCAGCCGCCGATGGCGGATGCCGCCGTTGCCACCCACTGAAGGAGATCCGCATGAACATCGGTGAAGCCGCCAAGGCCTCCAGCGTGTCGGCGAAGATGATCCGCTACTACGAGCAGATCGGCCTGATCCCCGCGGCCGATCGCACCGAATCGGGTTACCGCGCGTATTCGCAGGCGGATATCCACCGCCTGCGCTTCATCCGCCGCGCACGCGATCTCGGCTTCCAGGTGGCCGAGATCACCGATCTGCTCGGTCTCTGGAACGACACCTCGCGGCACAGTGCCGACGTCAAGCACCTGGCCGAACAGCATATTGCCGATCTGGAACAGCGCATCGAGCACATGCGGCAGATGGCCGACACGCTGAAATCGCTGATCAGTTGCTGTGCGGGCGACGAGCGCCCGGAATGCCCGATCCTGCAGCGGCTGGGTGAGAACGATGAGACGCCGGTGCCGGTCGATACCGCGAAGACCGGCGCGGTGCGGCGACGCGTACAGAAGCATTGAATCGATATCGCATGCACTGAAAAGCCCGCCCTGTGACAGAGCACGGGGCGGGCTTCGTTGTGGATGCCGGGCAGGGGATCAGGCGCTGCGCGGCGGGAAACCGGCATCGTTCACCGCGGCGAACACCTGTTCCTGCGACGCGGTGGTCTGCACCTTGACCAGGCCGGTCGGTGGGTCGGCCACCACGCTGGCGTTCGGATCGATCTGCTGGATCGCGCGGGTCACGCTGCGCGCGCAGCCGCCGCAGGTCATGCCGTCGACATGGAATTCCATCTGTAGCTCCTTCGGTGCTCTTGGGATGGGACCAGTGTGCACCTTCCAACGATGGCAGGGTCAAGCGCTGGACTGAATGGCAACGCACCAACGAAAACGCACCAACGAAAACGCACCAATGAACACGCACCAATGAAAACGGCAGCCACCTGTACCAGCGCGGCTGCCGTGGAGGAACGTCCCCGCCGGGGCGGAGCGCGGGTTGCGCCGGGGCGGGCCCGGGCAACCCGGTACGGGCTTAGAACTTCCAGTTCACGCCGAAATACAGCTGGCGGCCGGCGTACAGGTTGGACAGCAGGCGGGCCTGGCTGTCGTTGCCGATGTAGCTGCGCAGCTCGGACTTGGTGGCGTTCAGCACGGCAGCCGTGACCGTCCAGTCCGGGGTGAGGTTGTAGGCCACGTTCAGGTCAAGCTGGCTGTACGGCTTGGTGTAGGTGGTCATGCCATTGTTCAGTCCGCCGACCACTTCGCCACGCCGGTTGTACGAAGCACGTGCCAGGAACTTGTCGTTCTCGTAGAACACGGTCACGTTGGCCTGGTTCTTGGCACTGCCGACCAGCGGCGATGAGCCGATTTCCTCGCCGTCCAGCACGATCGAGGCCAGGTTGGTGTCGTTGTAGGTGTAGTTGGCCTGCACACCCAGACCGAAGTCGAACGTGTACTGGCCATACAGTTCCACGCCCTGCGACACGCCATCGCGGCCGTTGGCCTGGGTCTCGTACTTCTGCACGGTCACCGACTGCCCACCGACATTCATCTGCTGGTCGCGCACCACCGGCACGGTGAAGTTGTCCACGTTCTTGCGGAACAGCGAAACACCTGCGACCGCGCCCGGCTTGAAGTACCACTCCAGGCCAAGGTCGAACTGGACCGCCTTGAAGGGCTCCAGCGCCTTGTTGCTGCCCGAGCCGTACCAGCCGGGCGTGTCGGTGCCGCCGGTGACACGGCGATCGTTGGCGTACTCCTCGCTGATGTAACGCAGGCCGCCAGGGTAGGCGATGCTGGTGTAGCTCGGGCGCGCGACCACCTTCGATGCCGCGCCGCGCAGCACCAGGTTATCGGTGATGTCCCAGGCGATGTTGAAGCTGGGCAGCACGTCGGTATAGGTCTTTTCCAGCGACGACAGGGCGTACACCTTGTCGCGCACCTGGGGGTCAGGGAGGCGGACGAAGCCACCCTGGCAGCGCAGGTTCGGATCGGCGGCCGGATCATCGCAGCTCATCGGCGCGCCGCTGGCGTTGTCGACGAAGTAATCGTTGAAGCGCTCGACCGAATCGCTGGACTGGGCGAACTGCTTGGTGCGCACCACGCGCACGCCGATGTTGCCGCGGACGCGCTCGGTGCGGAAGTTGGCCTGGAAGTATCCGGAGTAGATCTTTTCGTTGACGTCGTAGACGAAGTCTTCCTCGGTACGATTGTGCGAGCCGCCGTAGGTCTTGTTCAGGTAATCGATGTAGGCCGGGTAGTTGATGCCCGGGAACACGTTGGCGTTGAAGGCGCCGGTGATGTTGCTGATCGGGTTGGACAGGAAGAAGCCCGGCTGCGCATCGCCTGCGGTCGGATCGCAACCGGCCTGGTAGCGATTGTTGTCATAGTCGGACGGGTCCAGCCCCGGGCATACCCAGTAGGTGTTGCCGGTATTGCGGTGGACCTTGCCATCGCGGTACTTGGCGCCGAACTGGATCGAGTCCAGCCAGCCAGCCTCGAACAGTTTGGTGACGTCTGCCTGGAAGTAGTTCTGCTTGACCTCCGTCTGCATCCACGACGAGTCGGTCGAGCCGGTATCGACTTCCGCGACGCCAGCCATCAACTGCTGCTGCAGGTCCGGCGAGAACTGCACCGACGGCGTGCCGGTCAGGTCCCACGCGGTGTACTGGTTGCCGGACTGCCACTGGTTGCCGACCTTGCGGCGCGGCTTGGCCGACATGCGGAAGTTCATCGACGGGCCACCTTCGGACCAAGTGCGGCCACCGGTGAACGAGGCCTTCCACAGCGGGCTGATGTCCCAGTCGATGGTCAGGTCAGCGGTCTGCGACAGCGCCTTCTCCTTGCTGTAGCCGCCGGTGAGCTGCGGGGTGGGGATGGTGCAGTCGTCCGGGCCCCAGCCGCCGGGCTTGAGGCCGGCGGCCGCCGCTTCATCCTCGCTGCAGTAGTAGGTCTTTCCCGCCAGCTTCTGGTACTGCGCGCCAGTAACGATGCTGCCACTCGGGTCGAAGTCCAGGCCGTTGAGCAGGCGGCCGCCGGCCCAGTTGCCGTCCTGGTTGTAACGGGCCAGGTTCCACTCCGGCACCTTCAGCATGTTCTGCGTGTAGTCGCCCTGCAGTTCGAAGCGGAAGTAGTTGGCCGTCATCGTAACGTTGTCGACCGGCTTGAACTGGAAGGTCAGCTGCCCGCCCTTGCGCTCGCGCTTCTCTTCCTTCACTGCGAAGTTCACCGAGGTCGGCATGAAGAACTCGCTGTAGTTCTTGCCGGCCTGGTTGTTGAAGCCGGACTGGCCCCACCAGTAGTGAATGCCATCCTGTTCCAGCAGATTGCCGTTGGCATCGCGGGCCGTGGTGCCGTTGCCGTACCACTGGTAGTCCTCGGTGCTGGCTTCCATGGTGCGGGTGGTGCGGTTCTGCTGGGTCACGCCGACCAGCACGCCGAAGCGCTCATCCTTGCTGTGCCATGAGTACAGCGCCGACACCTGCGGATCGACATCGTGGCTGGTGTCGGAGGTGGTGCCCTCCAGGTTCACGTAGCCGGAGTTGGATTCCATGTCGAGCGGGCGCCGGGTATGCAGGATGACCGTGCCGCCGATGCCGCCTTCGTCGATGCGCGCTTCCGGCGACTTGAACAGCTCGGCGCTGGACAGCATGTTCGACGGCAGCAGGGTGTAGTTGAAGGAGCGGGTCGCTTCGTTGTTGGTTTCCGAGGAGGCGACGAAGTTGCCGTTCAACTGGGTCAGGGTCAGGTCCGGCGCAAGGCCGCGCACGCTGACACTCTTGCCCTCACCACCGCTGCGGGTGATGACGACGCCGGGCACGCGCTGCAGTGCGTCGGCGACGTTCTTGTCGGGGAACTTGCCGACGTCCTCGGCGGTGATCACTTCGACCACCGCGTTGGCATCGCGCTTCTGTGACAGGCTCTTCTCAATGGCGTAGCGGTAGCCGGTGACCTGGACGCTGTCCAGGTTGGTGGCCTCCTGCGAGCCGGTGGAGGTGGCCTGCTGCGCGGCGGCGCCAGCCGGAATGACGGCGGCGACCAGGGCCAGCGCGATGGCCAGTGACAATGCGTCCTGGCCGTGCGTACGTGTTGAATGCTTCATTCCCATCTCTCCCTCTCTCCTGGATTGATCCGGTGACGTGGCACGGACAACTTGAATCGATCTAATTTGAAGTGACTTTGTCGCTGTCGCCATGCAGTGGCAGTAGCACCGCGCACGTGGCCTGGTACGTCCTGTTGCTGCTCCCCCAACTCCCGGCCATCGCAGCGTCGTGTTGGATCGATCTAAGCGATGGGCGGGCGATTTTTAGCATGGGTCGCCCGTGGGCGCATGCTGCTCCGCAATATGGTACTGGCGTGGCGAAGGGATGACGGTTTGCTGAAATCAGTGAAATCGTTTTCGTGCGCAGGGGAGGGTGGGTCGGCAGGGCTGCGCCCTGCACCTGCCGAAGCCAGGGCAACGGCCAAAGCCAAAGCCAAAGCCAAAGCCAAAGCCAAAGCGGCTCTGGGTTGTCTGTGTGTTGGGCGGGGCGGTGTCGGATTGCGGGGACGCCGTAAACCCGTCCATGGGGGCTTGGCCGCGGCATCCATGCCGCGGACACCCCGCAATCCGACACCGCCCCGCCTTCGACAGTTTCCCGGTGACGGTTGGATTGGCCCTGGAATCACGTGGGGTGATGGGGTCAGAACCGTTTTCCTTTGGAAAACGGATCTGACCCCGATTGATTTCGTTATCCGTCAGAGATTCATCCGTTGCAGATCGCGGAAATCTGTCGAAGGCGGGGTGGGTCCGGTTGCGGGGGCGTGAGCCGCATGGATGCGGCGACCGAGCCTACATGGACGTATTTACGGCGTCCCCCGCAACCGGACCCACCCCGCCATCCCACGGACAGCCGGCTTTTGCTGTTGTTTCGGCTCCGGCTCCGGCTTCGGCTTCGGCTTCGGCAGGTGCAGGGCGCAGCCCTGCCGAACACCCCCTTCATGCTGCGCCGCAGAATGCATTCGGCTGAACCTGCATGCTCTACTTGAATCGATCTAAATTCACGGTCTGGTGGGTCGGGCGTCATTCCAGGGGGAGCTCTCTGCAGGTCAGGGCAGGGCTCAGCGGAACGGTGCCGGATGGCCCCGGCCGCCTGCCTCCGCGTCATCGACTACAGGAACCCGACATGCGTCCAGTGCCGTCCGCTCCCGCCGTCCCATTGTCTTCGCGCCCGCTGGCGCGCCTGGCCTGCCTGCTCGCGCTGTCGGCGGTGCCGATGCTGCTGCAGGCGGCACCGGCCGCGCTGGAGCGCGAGGTCAATACCTTCATCGGCAGCAAGGACGACGGCAATACGTTCCCGGGCGCGTCGGCGCCGTTCGGCCTGATCCAGGTCAGCCCGATCGGCAGCCACTATTCGGGCTGGCGCTACGACGACGACAAGATCCGTGGCTTCGGCCACTCCTTCATCTCCGGCGCCGGCTGCTGGGAACAGGGCGGCCAGGTGTCGGTGCTGCCGGTCACGGGCTCGATCGGCCCGGGCGGCGATTTCGATACCGGCAACGCCAAGCAGTTCGATCACAAGGCCTACGCCGCGTCCTACACCCACGACGGCGAAGTCGGCCAGGCCGGCTACTACAAGGTGCGGCTGACCAGTTACGGCGGCATCGACGCCGAGGCGACCGCGCGTACCCGTGCCGCGGCCGAGCGCTACACCTTCAGCCAGCGCAACGGCGATGGCCACGTACTGGTCAATGTCGGCCAGGCCAACGAACGCCACTCGGTGATCGGCAGCGTGGTTGATGTGGTCGGCGACCGCGTGGTCGAAGGCAAGCTGGTTACCAAGAGCTTCTGTGGCGGCCATCAGTACACCACCTGGTTCCGCATCGAGTTCGACCGTCCGTTCAAGGCGCATGGCACCTGGGGCGAGGGCGGTGGCCTGCCGGGTGCGCGCCACAGCATGGAAGGCGAGCAGAAGCCGAACGGTGCCTGGCTCAGCTTCGACCTGGCCAAGGGCCAGTCGGTGACGGCGGTCAGTGCGATCTCGCACGTGGATGCCGAAGGCGCGCGCACCAACCTGCGTGCGGAGGGCATGCAGGGTGGGTCGCTGCTCGGTTTCGACCGCATGCGCGCGCTGTCGCAGCAGTCCTGGCGTGAGCAGCTGGGCCGTGTCCGCGTGCAGGGTGGCAACGCCGACGACCGCACCGTGTTCTACAGCGCGGTCTACCACGCGCTGCTGCAGCCGATGACCGGCAATGATGCCGATGGCCGCTACCGCGGCTATGACGATGGCATCCACCGCGCCGATGGCTGGACCTATTACGAGTACTTCTCGCTGTGGGATACCTACCGCGCGCAGAACCAGTGGCTGGCGCTGACCCGCCCGGACGTGGCGCGTGACATCGGCCGCACGCTGCTGGCGATCGACGAGCAGGGTGGCTGGCTGCCGCGCTGGGGCTATGCCAACTTCGAGACCAACATCATGACCGGCGACCCGGTCACACCGTTCATGGTCGACCTGTGGCGCTTCGGCGCGCTCAAGGGCCGTGAATCGCAGGCGTGGGATGCGCTGCGCCGCAATGCGTTCGGCACGCCGCCGCTGAACTCGCGGATGGCCGGCCGTTCCGGCAACCCGACCTACCTGGACAAGGGCTACGTGGTCTACGACCGTGCGTTCCCGTCCAAGGGCATGGACGTTGATCCGCACCACGGCGGTTCGGCGACGCTGGAGTATGCGCTGGCCGACTGTGCGCTTTCGCAGATGGCCGATGGCCTGGGCCACGCGCAGGACGCGGCGACGCTGCGTGAGCGCGGCCGCAACTGGCGCAAGGTGTGGGACCCGCAGGTGCGCGACGCCGAGACTGGCTTCACCGGTTTCCCGCGCCCGCGTACCGAGGACGGCCAGTGGTACACGCCGGCCGATGGCCACTACAGCCCGCGCTCGCACCATGGTTTCCATGAAGGTACGGCGTGGCAGTACCAGTGGCTGGCGCAGCAGGACGTGCCGGGCCTGGTCGAAGCGATGGATGGCCGCGAACAGGCCGGCCGCCGCCTCGACGCGTTCTTCGCGATGGACGCGCTGCAGGCCGATCCGCTCAATGCCGCCCGCAAGGAGTGGGTGGTCGGGCCGTACAGCTACTACAACCAGTTCCGCTACAACCCGAACAACGAGCCGGACCTGCACTCGCCGTGGCTGTACACGCTGATCGGCCAGCCGTGGAAGACCGCAGCGGTGGTGCGTGCCGCGCAGCAGTTGTTCACCAATGCGCCGAACGGCGTGACCGGCAACGATGACCTCGGCACGATGTCGGCCTGGTACCTGTTCAGCGCCATCGGCGTGTACCCGGCGGTGCCGGGCAGCGGCCAGTTCCTGCTGCATACGCCACGCTTCAGCAAGGTGGAAGTGGACCTGGGCAATGGCCGCACGCTGCGCATCGACGCGCCGGGCGCCGATGGCCGTCGCCTGCAGTACGTGCAGGGCGTGAAGGTCGATGGCCAGGCGCATGCGCCGGTGTGGCTGGACTGGAACCAGCTGCAGCAGGGCCCGCGCCTGCAGTTCGCGCTCGACGCGAAGGCGCCGGAGCAGGGCTGGGGTACGGCGGTGAAGGACCTGCCGGTGTCCTGGTGCGCGGCACCGGGCAGCCAGCTGCGCTGAGCCGAACTGTGCCGTTCGCGGTGACCCAGCGAACGGCACGGCACGACGGGGCCCTGATCCATTAGGCTTGAGCATCCAGCGGAGTCCGGGAAGACGATGAACGACAACGGCAGCAGTCCCAGCAAGCGCGCCGGCAAGGCGGTGACGGTGACCGACATCGCGCGTGCCATCGGCGTGTCACGGGCAACCGTGTCGCTGGTGCTGCGCGGCAGCCCGCTGGTCAACGTCGATACCCGCGCCAAGGTCGAGGCCGAGCTGCGTCGCCAGCGCTATGTCTACAACCGCGCGGCGGCCAATCTGCGCCGGCGGACCTCGTCGAGCATCGCGCTGGTGATCAACGATCTGTCCAACCCGTTCTTCGCCGAATTCGCATCGGGCGTGGACGAGGCGCTGGGCGGACGCGGTTACGTGACCCTGCTCGGCAGTACCGGCGAATCGCCGGAGCGACAGCAAGCGGTGCTGTCCACGTTGATGGAGCACACGCCCGCCGGCCTGATCCTGTCGCCAGCCGAGGGCAGTGACACCGCGCTGCTGCGGCAGGCGCTGGGCGCCAATGCCAACGTGCTGCTGTTCAACCGTGAACTGGAAGGGGCCGACTGGGACTTCCTGACCCTGGACAACCAGCACGGCGCCTATCTGGCCACGCGTCACCTGATCGAGCGTGGTCATCGCCAGATCGCCTTCTTCGGTGGCCACGCCGCGTCCAGTTCGTGCCACCAACGCCGTGCCGGGTTCCAGCAGGCGCTGGCCGAGGCGGGTCTGTCGCTGCCGCCGGGCTGGATGATCGAGTCGGCACCGAACCGCCTGGAAGCCGCGGCGCGCACCGATGAGCTGTTTGCCGATGGCCATCGTCCGAGTGCGGCGGTCTGCTACAACGACACCGTCGCGCTGGGCCTGATGCTGGGCTTGAACTCGCGTGGCATCCGCCCGGGTGGCGACTTCGCCGTTACCGGTTTCGATGACATTTCCGAGGCGTCGGTCGCGGTGCCGCCGTTGACCACGCTCACCGCCGACCCGCGCGAGCGGGGCCGGCAAGCTGCCGCGCTGCTGCTGCAACGACTGGATGAACCGGACGCGCCGCCACGGCGCACGGTCGCGCCGGTGCAGCTGCGCATCCGCGAAAGCAGTGCCGCACGTCCGAACTGATTCCTTCCATACACCCCTTCCACGCAACAACGACCTTCCGCGCATCGAGGCGCGTACCGCATGCCGATCTCCGCAACGCCCCGTCCATCGGGTTCTTCGGGCAACGCACCCGCCGTCACCAACGGCAAGGCGCTGGCTGTCGTCACCACGATCTTCTTCATGTGGGGCTTCCTGACCTGCCTCAATGACATCCTGATCCCGCACCTGAAGGCAGTGTTCGAGCTGAACTACGCCAAGGCGATGCTGGTGCAGTTCACTTTCTTCGGCACCTATTTCCTGATGTCGCTGCCGGCGGGTCGGCTGGTGGCGGCGCTGGGCTACAAGAAGGGCATCGTGGCGGGCCTGGTGATTGCCGGCATCGGCGCGCTGGGCTTCTGGCCGGCGGCCGAGCTGCGTGTGTATGGCGCCTTCCTCGGTGCGCTGTTCGTGCTGGCCAGCGGCATCACCGTGCTGCAGGTCGCTGCCAACCCCTACGTGGCGCTGTTGGGTCCGGAGCAGACCAGTTCCAGCCGCCTGACCCTGGCGCAGGCGCTGAACTCGCTGGGCACGGCCATCGCGCCGATCTTCGGCGGCATGCTGATCCTGTCCAACACGGTCAAGAGTGCCGATGACATCGCGGCGCTGCCGGCCGCCGAGCAGCTGGCCTACCGTGCCGCCGAGGCGCAGGCCGTGCAGGGCCCGTACGTGGGCCTGGCGGTGGCGCTGGTGTTGCTGGCGCTGTTCGTGTTCCTGTTCCGCCTGCCGGCGCTGAGTGATGCCACCGAGCAGGCCGACCAGGGCCACCACCACAGCTACCTGGATGCGCTGCGCAAGCGCCACCTGCTGCTGGGCGTGATGGGCATCTTCTTCTATGTCGGCGCCGAAGTGTCGATCGGCAGCTTCCTGGTCAACTACCTGTCGATGCCGAACATCGGCGGCTTCAGCGAACAGCAGGCCACGCATTACGTGTCGGCCTACTGGACGATGGCGATGATCGGCCGCTTCGCCGGTTCGGCGCTGCTGGCACGCTTCTCGCCCAGCCGCCTGCTGGCGATCTTCGCGCTGGTCAACGTGGGGCTGCTGGTCACAACCATGCTGAGCTCCGGCAACGTCGCGCTGTACTCGGTGGTGGCCATCGGCCTGTTCAACTCGATCATGTTCCCGACCATCTTCGCGCTGAGCATCGAGCGCCTGGGCCCGCTGACCAACAAGGGCTCCAGCCTGCTGATCATGGCCATCGTCGGCGGTGCCGTGGTGCCGTACCTGCAGGGCGTGCTGGCCGACCACATCGGTGTGCAGGCCAGCTTCATCCTGCCGCTGCTGTGCTACGGCTACATCATTTTCTACGGACTGGTCGGTGCGCGTACGCCGGCCTCCGCAACGCAGGGAGGCTGAGTCCGGAATGGGTGCCATCGTTTGCTTCGGCGAAATTTTGATCGATCTACTAGCGCAGCCGCCGGCCTCGGCCGACACCCCGCGCGCGTTCCTGCAGTACGCCGGCGGTGCGCCGGCCAACGTCGCGGTGGCGGCTGCGCGGCTGGGTGCGAAGACCCAGTTCGTCGGCATGCTCGGCCGCGACATGTTCGGTGACTTCCTGGCCGACAGCCTGGTCGAGCACGGCGTGGGCACGGATTACATCGTGCGCACCGACGCCGCCAAGACCGCGCTGGCCTTCGTCGCGCTGGATGCCAGTGGCGAGCGCAGCTTCAGTTTCTACCGTCCGCCGGCGGCTGACCTGCTGTTCCGTGACAGTGACTTCCAGGCGGAGTGCCTCGACAGCGCGCAGTGCTTCCACGTCTGCTCCAACAGCCTGACCGAGCCGGCCATCGCCGAGGCGACCTTCGCCGGCATGGATCGTGCGCGCGCGGCCGGTGCGGTGGTCAGCCTCGATCTGAATCTGCGCCCGGCACTGTGGCCCGCCGACGTCGATCCGACGCCGCGCCTTTGGCAGGCGCTGGAACGCGCCGATCTGGTCAAGCTGTCGCGCGAGGAACTGGATTACCTGGCCGCGCCGATGGGCGCCGATGGCGAGGCGGCGGTGCTGCGGCGCCTGCTGGCCGCGCAGGCACGTTGGGTCATCGTCACCGACGGTGCAGCCACGCTGCACTGGTACACCCGCGACAACCACGGCACGGTGACCAGTTTCCGCGTGGCCACGGTCGATACCACGGCCGCCGGCGATGCCTTCGTCGGTGGCGTGCTGGTCGGCCTGCTGGAGCGGGGTGGGGCGGGTGCTGGTTTCGCTGCGTTCTGCCAGGACCCGGAGGCGATCACCGCCACGCTGCGCTTCGGTGCTGCGGTCGGTGCGCTGGCTGTTACCCGCAAGGGCGCGTTCGCCGCGATGCCCTCGCTCGATGAAGTGCAGCAGCTGCTGCAGGCACAGGACATTACCACATGAGCACCTCGCCCGATTTCCGTTCGCCCGCGTTCCTGCGCGCGCATATCGCCGACACGATGGCGTTCTACCACCCGCGCTGCATCGATCCGGACGGCGGCTTTTTCCACTACTTCCGCGATGACGGCAGCATCTACGATGCCAGCCATCGCCACCTGGTAAGCAGCACCCGCTTCGTCTTCAACTATGCGATGGCCTACCGCGAATTCGGCAACGCCGAGTACCGCGAGGCGGTCGAGCACGGCGTGCGCTACCTGCGGGAGGTGCACCGCAACCCGGCCACCGGCGGCTATGCCTGGACCCTGCGCGACGGCAAGGTCGAGGATGACATGAACCACTGCTACGGCGTGGCCTTCGTGCTGCTGGCCTACAGTTGTGCGCTGAAAGCCGGCATCGAGCAGGCGCGCGACTGGATGGACGAGACCTGGCAGCTGCTGGAAGCGCGCTTCTGGGAGCCGCAGCACGGCCTGTACAAGGACGAGGCTGACGGCCAGTGGAACTTCACCGGCTACCGCGGCCAGAACGCCAACATGCACATGTGCGAGGCGATGCTGGCCGCGTTCGAAGCCAGTGGCGAGCAGCGCTATGTCGAGCGTGCGCTGCAGCTGGCCGACAACATGACCCGCCGCCAGGCCGCCAAGGCTGGTGGCCTGGTCTGGGAACATTACGATTCCAACTGGGAGATCGACTGGGACTACAACCTGGACGATCCCAAGCATCTGTTCCGCCCGTGGGGCTTCCAGCCTGGCCACCAGACCGAGTGGGCCAAGCTGCTGCTGATCCTCGATCGTCACGTGCAGGCCGACTGGCTGGTGCCGACCGCGCAGCACCTGTTCGACGTGGCCATCGCGTGCAGCTGGGACGACGCCCGGGGCGGCCTGTACTACGGCTTCGCACCGGAATCGCGCCGGCAGCCCGGCATGGACGGCGCCCCGATCGGCGGCGACAGCTTCGTCTGCGACGACGACAAGTACTTCTGGGTGCAGGCCGAAACGCTGGCGACCGCCGCGCTGATGGCCAAGCGCACCGGCGACGACCACTACTGGCAGTGGTACGAGCGCATCTGGGCGTATTCGTGGGAGCACTTCGTCGACCACCAGTACGGCGCCTGGTTCCGCATCCTCGATGCCGACAACCGCAAGTACAGCGACGAGAAGAGCCCGGCCGGGAAGGTGGATTACCACACCATGGGCGCGTGCTACGAAGTGTTGAACGTGGTGCGTTGAAGATCGTTCGAATGCAGTAGTGCCAGGCCATGCCTGGCGATCCGAAATCGGTAGCGCCGGATCACGTCCGGCGGAAAAACAGGAGCTCCGCGTGCATCGTCTTTCCCTCGTTGTCCGTCTGCTCCTGCTGCTGATCGCAGCCTCCGCCTTCCCGGCAACCGCAGCGCCGCTGCAGGCACAGTGGCAGTTCCGCATGCTGCCCGGCGACGCCGAAGGCGCAGCCCATCCGGGCCTGCAGCAATGGCGTGCCGCCAAGGTGCCGGGCAGCGTGCACACCGACCTGTTGGCGCATGGGCTGATCCGCGATCCGTATGTCGGTGCACCCGAGGCCGAGCTGCAATGGATCGGCCTCGCCGACTGGGAGTACCGTGCCCGCTTCGACGTGGACGCCACGACGCTGGCCAAGCCGAATGCCGAGCTACGCTTCGACGGGCTGGATACGTATGCCGAGGTCAGCCTCAACGGCAAGCCGCTGCTGCGTGCGGACAATGCACACCGTACCTGGCGTGCACGCGTGGACGGGCGGTTGCGTGCCAGGGACAATGAACTGCAGATCGTGTTCCGTTCGCCGATCCGCACCCTGCTGCCGGGTGTGCAGGCAATGCCGCACAAGATCGCTGGCAATTATCCGTCGCCGTATGGCGATGAGCCGAAGGACGCGATGGTCGGCAACTTCGCGCGCAAGCCGGCCTACCACTTCGGCTGGGACTGGGGCCCGCGTTATGTCACCGCCGGGGTCTGGCGCGGGGTCGACCTGCAGGCCTGGGACGCGCACCGTCTGACCGATCTTGCCGTGCGAACCGATGCATTGAGTGCAGAGCAGGCGAAGCTGGCGGTGCTGCTGCAGGTGGAGCAGGGTGCTGCTGCGGGTTCGGCCTTGGTGAATGTGGATGTGCGTGATCCGGAAGGCCGCAACGTGGCCCAGGTGCAACGCACGGTGTTGCTGAAGCCCGGCCAGAACACGGTTGAGCTGCCGGTTGAGCTGGCCACGCCGCGGCGCTGGTGGCCGGTGGGCCAGGGTGCGCAGGATCGCTATACCGTGCGGGCTCGCCTGGATGATGGCGCCGATGCAGCACTGGCGCGCGAGCAGCGCATCGGCCTGCGCACGGTCGAACTGCGCCGCGAGGAAGACCGCAAGGGCGGGCAGGGCTTTGCCTTCGTCATCAACGGCGTGGAGATCTTCGCCAAGGGCGCCAACGTCATTCCGTTCGATGTCTTCCCCGCACGCGTCGATGCCGCACGCCTGCGCCAGGTGCTGACCGCCGCGCGCGACGCCAACATGAACATGCTGCGCAACTGGGGCGGCGGCTACTACGAGGACGATGCGTTCTTCGACATCGCCGATGAGATGGGCCTGCTGGTCTGGCAGGACTTCATGTTCGGCGGCGGCATGCAGCCGGGCTACGATCCGGCCTTCCGGGCAAGCGTGGTGGCCGAAGCACGCGACAACGTGCGCCGGCTGCGCCATCACCCCAGCATCGTGCTGTGGTGTGGCAACAACGAGGAAGAAACCGCCTGGAAGGACTGGGGGCACGGCCGCGACCTGAAGGCGGCCGACCCGGCATTTGCGGCGAAGGTCTGGCAGGGCTACGTCGACCTGTTCGGCAACGACCTGCGCCAGGTGGTGGGCGAGGAAGGGCTGGGCGTGCCGTACTGGTCCAGCTCGCCCAGCAACGACCTTGACGAGAAGGCCAACGATTCAATGCGTGGCGACAAGCACTACTGGCAGGTCTGGGGCAATCCGGCGTTGCCGGTGCAGGCCTATCTGCGCGAGACCCCGCGCTTCATGTCCGAGTACGGGCTGCAGGCGTGGCCGTCGGTGGCGACGGTGGACCAGATCGCCACCCACGCCGAGCAGCGCATCGACAGCCCGGTGATCCGCGCGCACCAGAAGTTCATGGCCGGCGAGGGCAACAGCCGCCTGCTGCATTACATTGAACTGGGCTATGGCACGCCGAAGGACTTCGAGGACTTCGTCTACCTCAGCCAGGTGATGCAGGCCGATGGCATCGCACTGGCGGCGCTGCATCATCGCGCCTCGCGGCCATACACGATGGGCTCGCTGTACTGGCAGCTCAACGATGTCTGGCCGGGCGCCTCGTGGTCCAGCGTGGATTACTTCGGCCGCTGGAAGGCGCTGCACTTCGCCGCGCGGCGCTTCTTTGCGCCAGTGACGGTGGCCGCGCTGCGCGACGAGGGCAGCACGCGGGTGAGGCTGCTCAACGACGGTGCCGCACTGGATGCACGCTGGCGGCTGCGGGTGATGGACGTGGAAGGGAAGGTGCTGCGCCGTCGTGAGGAAGCGGTGACGCTGGCGGCGGCCGGAGTGACCTCGATCGGTGATTTCCGCGATGCCGAATTGTTGGCCGGTGCCGACCCGAAGCGCACCATGGCGGTGTTCGAGCTGCTGCAGGATGGCAAGGTCCGTGCGCGCCAGGTGGTTGGTTTCGTCGAGGCGAAGGACCAGGTATTGCCGCGACAGACGCTGAAGGCTGCCCTGAGCATCGAGGGCGACCACTATCGCCTGCGGCTGGAAAGCGCGGCGTATGTGCGCGCGACGTGGATCGATTTCGGTGCGCTGGACGTGCAGGTCGAAGACAACCTGCTGGACCTGCTGCCGGGCGAAACCCGCGATATCGCGGTGCGCGGCCCGGTGGATCTGGTTACCCTGCGCGAAGCGCTGAAGATGAAGACCCTCAACGACCGTTGAGCAAAAAAGGGGACGGAGGGGATTAAGTCGTTTGTGGCCCATGTGTGCCACAAACGACTTAATCCCCTCCGTCCCCTTTTTCTTGCTTACAGCTGGATCTGCTGGAAATTCTCGACCCGCTCGTGGCCGTTGGCGGCCTGGCCGGTGCGCGGCAGCGGGTAGTCGTCCAGGCGATCGATCAGCCGGGTCTGCAGGCCGGCTTCGCGGGCAGCATCCAGTTCTTCCACCACATCCGACAGGAACAGGATCTCGCCGGCCGGTACGCCGATGGCCTGCACGATGCGGCGGTAGCTGTCGGCCTCACGCTTGCCACCGATCTCGGTATCGAACCAGCCCGACACCAGCGGGCTGAGGTCACCGGCATCGCTGAAGCCGAAGAACAGCTTCTGCGCCGGCACCGAGCCGGAGGAATACACGTACAGCGGCAGGCCGGAGGCGTGCCAGCCGCTCAGTACCGGCGCTACTTCCGGGTAGAAGTGCGCGGTGTAGTCGTCACGGCGGTAGCCTTCGTCCCAGATCAGCCCCTGCAGTGCCTTCAGTGCGGTGTGCTTGCGGTCCTGGTCGATCCAGCCCTGCAGCGTCTCGGCCACCAAGCTGTCCTGGCAGGCGCCACCGATCTCGGTAGCCACGGCATCCAGCCAGCGGCGGACCTCCGGCTGCTGGCCATGCTCGGCGACGAACGCGGGCAACGCCTTGCGCGCATAAGGGAACAGCACGTTCTTGACGAACGAGATGCTGCTGGTGGTGCCTTCGATGTCGGTCAGGATGACGCGGGGCTGCATGGATCAGGACGCCTGGGTGGGTACGTAACGGGGGAACTTCTGCGCGATGTCGGTGCCGGTGAAGTGACCGACCCAGCCATCCGGCTCGGTGAAGAAGCGGATCGCCACGAAGCTGGGCTCGTCGCCCATGTCGAACCAGTGGGTGGTGCCATCGGGTACGGCGATCAGGTCGTCCTTCACGCACTCGATCTCATAGACCTTGTCACCCACGTGCAGGGTGAACAGGCCGGAACCTGCGACGAAGAAGCGCACCTCGTCTTCCTTGTGGAAGTGTTCGTCGAGGAACTTCTTGCGCAGCTCGGCGCGGTTCGGGTTGTCCGGGGCGATCGAGGCCACGTCCACGCTCTTGAAGCCGCGCTCGGCAACCAGGCGGTCGATGTCGGCGCGGTAGGCGGCGAACACTTCCTCCTGGCTGGCGCCCGGCGCGACCGGTGCGGTGGCCTGCCAGCGCTCGAAGGTGACGCCGATCTTCTGCAGCTCGGCAGCGATGACCGCGCCGTCCTGGGTGTCCAGCAGCGGCGATTCGGGGCGGGTGTCGTCGTAGATGCGCAGTCGGCTCATGGCGGCAGCTTGAACGTCTCGGGGGGAAGACAGGGTAGCAGGGTGGGCACGAGGTGCAGATTCCGGATCGGCATCTGCACCTGCGTGCGGGTTCAGCCGCGCAGCTTGCGCAGTTCCAGCTCGCAGTGGAACAGGAACTCGAACGCTTCCAGGTGGCGGCGTGCCTCGGCCATGTCGCGGCCCCAGGCATACAGGCCGTGGCCGTCGATCAGGTAGCCCCACAGGTTCTGCCGGTCGAGCAGGTCATCGACCTGCTTCGAAAGCACGTTCATGTCCTGTGTGTTGGCGAACACCGGCACGTCGATGGCCATCTCGTGGGTGCTGTTGCCGGCGAAGGCCTTCAGCAGCTCGTAGCCTTCCAGGCGGATGTGACCCTGCGGCGCGTACAGGCGCGAGGCG
The DNA here is from genome assembly GCF_056480025.1 of Stenotrophomonas sp. 109824_Sma. Taxonomy (NCBI): domain Bacteria; kingdom Pseudomonadati; phylum Pseudomonadota; class Gammaproteobacteria; order Lysobacterales; family Lysobacteraceae; genus Stenotrophomonas; species Stenotrophomonas sp. 109824_Sma. The sequence goes on from NZ_CM151078.1 coordinate 2,118,048, forward strand.
ACGGTCTGCACCGGCGAGTGGGTGTGGAGCACGCAGCCGATCTCCGGGAAGCGGCGATACAGCTGGGTGTGCAGCAGTGTCTCGGCGGACGGGCGCAGCGGGCGGCCGACGGCCAGGCCGTCGAAGTCCACCACCATGATGTCGTCCTCGATCAGGCGGCCTTTGTCCTTGCCGGAGACGGTGATCGCGGCGTGGCGGTCGTCCAGGCGGTGGGAGAAGTTGCTGCTGGTGGCCGGGGTCCAGCCGGCATGGGCCAGTTCGCGGACGTTGTCGATCAGCAGCTGGGCCAGTTCGCTCAGGCGCGCGGTGTCGTAGGGGAAGGTGGGGGTGTCCATGGTCGCCATTTTACGTGATCCGGCCCATGGCCGGGCTTGCGGCGTGGTGCCGGACTGCTGCGCTGGAAGCGCGATGCGGTGTATCGGCAGCCGCTGGACAGCGTTTGGATCGTGGCAGGCACAGCGCAGGCTGAATGGGGGCGTCCGCGCTCGCGCTGGAACCGATTCCTGTCGTGGACAGCTCATGTGCGGCGAAACACCATCGGGTTGCCGCAGGAGTTCCGGCGAGCGCCAAGGAAAGGAGTACTTCGATGATCACGCGCGCGATGGGGATGATGGGGGTGATCGGTGCCATGCTGGCCAGCAGCGGCTGTGCGATGGAATGGGTGAAGATGGATGCCAGTGCGCGGCCATTCGGTCCCGCCCACTCCAGTTGCATGGCGCGGGCCGGCGATCACTGGCCGGTGCGGAACGAGGTGGCCACGCGCACTGTCTACGAGGACCGCAAGGTACCCTGCAGGCTCGATGAAGTCTGCACGATCGACGGCAAGTACAACCTCGTGCCGATGCCGAAAGAGGAGAGTTACATCGTGGACGTGAATGCGTCCGACCGCAGCAGCGAGTTCAGGGCCTGCATGGCCGGTGCCGGCTGGCAACAGGAACTCATCTGGTTCAATCGCCGCTAGGCGAGGCGCCCCCCCCGTGCGCCAGCGGGCAGCGTGGCAGGGCCACCAGGGCCCTGCCACGCTTGTTTTACTTCGCGCGCAGGCGGCTGTGCTTGAAGCCGTAGCAGAAATAGATCACGAAGCCGACGAACGTCCACACGCCCATAAGCATCCAGTTGTGCATCGTCATCGCCGACAGCAGCGCCAGGCAGCTCAGCACGCCCAGGCTGCAGATCAGCCATGCCATCGGCATGCGGAACGGGCGCGGCAGGTCGGGCTGGGTGCGGCGCAGGATCAACACGCCCGCGCACACCGCCGCAAACGCGATCAGCGTGCCCATCGAGGTCAGCTCGCCGAGGATGTCCAGCGGGAACAGCGCCGCCAGCAGCGCGATGCCGATGCCGGTGATCACGGTGTTGATGTGCGGGGTACGGTACTTCGGGTGGATCTTGGTGAACACCGGCGGCAGCAGTCCGTCGCGCCCCATGATCATGAAGATGCGCGGCTGGCCGATGATCATCACCAGCACCACCGAAGACAGGCCGACCAGCGCGCCCACCTCGACCACCCAGCGCAGCCAGCCCAACTGCGGATGCGCGGCCACGGCAGTCACCACCGGCTCATCGGTGCCCAGCAGCTGGAAAGGCACCAGGCCGGTCATCACAGCGGCCATCGCGATGTACAGCACGGTGCAGATCACCAGCGACAGCATCATGCCGAACGGCATGTCGCGCTGCGGGTTCTTCGACTCCTGCGCGGCCACCGACACCGCCTCGAAGCCGATGTAGGCGAAGAACACCATCGCCGCGCCACGCAGCACGCCTTCCATGCCGTACTTGCCGGGGCCTTCGTTGGCGGGAATGAACGGGGTCCAGTTACTGGTATCCACGTACTTCCAGCCGACCACGATGACCAGCAGGATCAGGCCGGTCTTGAGCACGACCATCGCCATGTTCATCGCCGAGGACTTGCTGATGCCGACGTAGCACAACCAGGTCAGCAGCAGCACGAGGGCGGCGGCCGGCAGGTTGGCGATCGCGCCGGTCGGACGCAGCTGCGCGTCGAGTGGTGCGCTGACCAGTGCCGCCGGTAGATGGATGTCGAACTGGCTGAGCAGGCTGAGGAAGTAGCCGGTCCAGCTGACCGCGACCGCCGAGGCGGAGACGCCGTATTCGAGCACCAGCATCCAGCCGATGAACCAGGCCGAGAGCTCGCCGAAGGTGGCGTAGGTGTAGGTGTAGGCACTGCCGGAAACCGGCACCATCGAGGCGAATTCGGCGTAGGCCAGGGCGCAGAAGGCGCAGCAGATGGCGGCCAGCACGAAGGACAGCATGATCGCCGGGCCGGCGTGGTTGGCGGCGGCCTGGCCGGTGATGACGAAGATGCCGCCGCCGATCACCGCGCCGATACCCAGGGCAGTCAGCCCCCAGGGGCCGAGGTGGCGGCGCAGGCTCAGGCCGTTGGCGTCTTCATGGGCGGCATGCGGGTGCTTGGTGGCCCACAGTTGCTTGAACATGTGTGGTGGTCTTGTCGAAGCGCGCCGTCAGGGGCGCGCAGGGAAAACGGACGGGCCGGCACGAGGCCGGCCCGTAGGCGGATCAGGGCGACTTGGCCAGCTTGCTGTTGCGGATGCCGTAGCCCAGGTAGATCAGCAGGCCAAGCAGCGTCCAGCCGACGAACAGGTGCCAGTGCACCACGAACGCCTGCCAGAACAGGAACAGGCAGGTCGCCGCGCCGAGCGGGCAGATGATCCACACCGCCGGCACGCGGAACGGGCGGTGGATGTCCGGCTTGGTATAGCGCAGCACCAGAACGCCGATGCAGACCGTGGCGAAGGCCAGCAGGGTGCCCATCGAGACCAGTTCGCCCAGCACGTTCAGCGGTACCAGGCCGGCCAGTGCGGCGGCGATCACGCCGACCACGATGGTGGCGACGTACGGGGTGCGGAAGCGGGCGTGGACCTTGCCGAAGAATTTCGGCAGCAGGCCGTCGCGGGAGATGGTGTAGGCGATGCGGGTCTGGCCCATCATCATCACCAGCACCACCGAGGACAGGCCGGCGATGGCGCCGATCTCGACCAGGGTCTTCAGCCACGACAGGGTCGGGTAGGGTTCCAGCGCGGTGGCCACCGGCTTGTCGGTGCCCAGCAGGTGGTACGGCATCATGCCGGTCAGCACGGCACAGACGATGATGTAGACAATGGTGCACACGGCCAGCGAGCCGAGCAGGCCGATCGGCATGTTGCGCTGCGGGTCCTTGGTTTCACCGGCGGCGGTGGAGACCGCATCGAAGCCGATGTAGGCGAAGAACACGATGGTGGCCGCGCGGAACACGCCGCTCCAGCCGAACTCACCCGGCACGCCGGTATTTTCCGGGATGAACGGCTGCCAGTTGGCGGGGTCGATGTGGGCCGCGCCGATGCCGATGAACAGGCAGATGACGGTGACCTTGATCGCCACGATGATCGCGTTGACGAAGGCCGACTGGGTCACGCCCACGTACAGCAGGCCGGACACCGCCGCCACGATCAGCACCGCCGGCAGGTTGAACAGCTTGCCGGAGGAGACGAACTCGCTGCCGGTCCAGGCAATCGGGGCCGCGCTGAGGGCATCCGGGAACGGCATGTGCAGCGTGGTGGTGATGAAGCTGATCAGGTACGCCGACCAGCCCACCGCGACCGAGGCCGAGGCGAACAGGTATTCCAGCACCAGGCACCAGCCGATGAACCAGGCCATGCCCTCGCCCAGGGTGGCGTAGGAGTAGGAGTAGGCACTGCCGGAGACCGGCATCATCGCCGCGAACTCGGCGTAGCACAGGCCCGCCAGGGCGCAGGCGAAGCCGGCGATCACGAACGACAGCATGACCGCCGGGCCGGCGTGATTGGCCGCGGCCTGGCCGGTCAGCACGAAGATGCCTGCGCCGATCACCGCACCCACGCCAAGCAGGATGAGGTGTTTAGCCGTGAGGGTCCGTTTCAACGTGGCTTCGCCGTCCAGGCTGCCTTCGATGGGTTCGCCAGCATCGACGTGCCCGGCCGGTTCAACCGGCTTGACCCTCAACAGAGCTTTCAGCATGCAGTACTTCCTAGTGATCGGATTGGGTGGGCCGCCGATACGTTGCCGGCAACCCTGGAATGGTGAAGGCCGCGCGAACGGCCCGCTGTACCTTAGCCAAAGCTGAAGCCAACGCACAAGCGCAATCGCAACAATGAACGGCGATAATGAGCAGTATTTTTCCAAACGCCGCCCATTCATGAGCCAGACCGCCGAAACCCTTGCCGTGCTTGACGATCGCCTGCGTGGCCTGCTGCGGGACTATGCCCGCCGCGAGCCCGCCCACGACGCACTGGCTGCCGAATTCGGCACATTGTTGGACGATCCGGAAGATCCGTTCCGCCGCGAGCGCCTGGCTGGCCACTTCACCGCCAGCTGCTGGCTGGTCAGTGCCGATGGCCAGCGCCTGCTGCTGACCCACCACCGCAAGCTGCAGCGCTGGCTGCAGCTGGGCGGCCACGCCGACGGCGACCGCGACCTGGCCCAGGTGGCGCTGAAGGAGGCTGAAGAAGAATCGGGCCTGAGCGACCTGGTGCTGGAAGATCCGGCCATCTTCGATCTGGACAAGCACTGGATTCCAGAGCGCAAGGACGTGCCGGGGCACTGGCACTACGACGTGCGTTTCGTGATCCGGGCGCTGGGTGGCGAAGCCTTCGTGCTCAGCGAGGAATCGCTGGAGCTGGCCTGGCGACCGGTGACCGAGGTCGCGGCCGATCCGGAATCTGACGAATCCATGCAGCGTATGGCGCGCCGGTGGTTGGCGCGTTGATGCTCTCCGACGGCTGTGCAGCGTTTGTTGCGGCTCATGCCTGTGGTGAGGCGAAGCAGGATGCGGCACTCGCGATGATCAAGGCTGCATTGCCCGTCATCACATCCATCGACTGGCAGCGCGTGCCATCGCGCCTGGAGGTGCCTGGGGTGGGACGGGAGCGGCTGGCGCAGGAGTTGAGTGCGATTGCAGATGCTGTTGGCTTGCCAGGCGAAGCTGTGTTGACGATTGTCCAGGTGGATGGGGCGGTGCCTTCGCTGGGCAGCCGCCTGCAGGACTGGCTGGTTCATGCCGAGGAGCTGGATTTCGTCGATACGCTGTTCCTGTCGATGGAAGACAGGGTTCTGATCCATTGGGACTTCTACAAGAGCCTTTACGCCGTAAGGTTCTGAGGTGTCCCATCCACGCATGGCGTGGCTCTACTGCAACCCAGCAGATCCGCTCCATGAGGGGATCGCGTGGTGCTGATGCATGTCGCCGGGCATGGCCCGGCGCTACCGTCATCTTGCGGGCCGGGCCATGCCCGCCGAACCTTCGATCAGTACAGGATGCGCGTGCGCAGCGTGCCCGGGATCGCGGCCAGCTCGTCGCGCACGGCGGCGGCCTGTTCCTCGCTGGCGGTGATGTCGATCACCACGTAACCCACCTTCGGGTCGGTGCGCAGGAACTGGCCGTCGATGTTGACGTTGTGGCGCGAGAAGATCTCGTTGACCTTGGACAGCACGCCCGGCACGTTCTGGTGGATGTGCAGCAGGCGCAGGCTGTCGGCGTGCTCGGGCAGGGTCACTTCCGGGAAGTTGACCGCCGACAGGGTGCTGCCGTTGTCGCTGTAGCGCACCAGCTTGGCCGCCACTTCCACGCCGATGTTGTCCTGCGCTTCCAGCGTGCTGCCGCCAACGTGCGGGGTCAGGATCACGTTGTCATGGCGGGTCAGTGGCGATTCGAAGATATCGCCGTTGCCCTTCGGCTCGACCGGGAACACGTCCAGCGCGGCGCCACCCAGGTGTTCGCTGGCCAGCGCGGCATCCAGCGCGGCGATGTCCACCACGGTGCCGCGCGCGGCGTTGATCAGGTGCGCGCCCTTGCGCATCTTCGCCAGCTCGGTGCTGCCGATCATCCACTGCGTGGACGGGGTCTCCGGCACGTGCAGGGTGACGATGTCGGCGCGTGCCAGCAGGTCGTCCAGGCTGGCCGCTGCACGGGCATTGCCCAGTGCCAGCTTGGTTTCCACGTCGTGGAAGATCACCTGCATGCCCAGCGATTCGGCCAGTACGCCGACCTGGGTGCCGATGTGGCCGTAACCGATGATGCCCAGCGTCTTACCACGCACTTCATGGCTGCCGCTGGCCGACTTCGACCAGCCGCCGCGATGGCATTCGGCGTTCTTCTGCGGGATGCCGCGGGTCAGCATGATCGCCTCGGCGATCACCAGCTCGGCCACGCTGCGCGTGTTGGAGTAGGGCGCGTTGAACACCGGGATGCCAGCCAGTTCGGCTGCATCCAGGTCGACCTGGTTGGTGCCGATGCAGAAGCAGCCCACCGCGATCAGGCGCTTGGCCTCGGCCAGCACCTCGGCGCTGAGCTGGGTGCGCGAACGGATGCCGACGATGTGCGCCTCGGCGATGCGTGCCTTCAGTTCGTCCTCGGGCAGCGCCTTGGTGTGCGCTTCGATCTGGCTGTAGCCGGCGGCGCTGAACACCTCCACGGCGGTCTGGCTGACCCCCTCCAGCAACAGCACGCGGATATCCTGCTTCGGGAACGAGGTCTTCTTCGGCGACATGGGGCAACACGGCCAGTGGGACAGGGGCTGACCACTATGCCAGATCGTGCCGCCCATGGTGCAGTGCGCAATTGGTTGCATCCGTAGCCATCTGCACGGCTGCAGGGCTGGACGCTGGCGCGTGCCGCTGGCACGCTTGCCCGTTCTTCACGCACCGCGCTGGACCGTCATGACCGATTCCCGCATTGCCTCGCTGCAGCAGGCCTGTCCCGGCCTGAAGCTGAAGACCGACCCGGCCGACCTGGAGCATTACGGGCGCGACTGGACCCGGCGCTGGACGCCGGCGCCGCTGGCGATCGCACTGCCGGCCACGGTCGAGGAGGTGCAGGCGGTGATGCGCTGGAGCGCAGGCGAGGGCGTGGCCGTGGTGCCGTCCGGCGGCCGCACCGGCCTCTCGGGTGGCGCGGTGGCCGCCAAGGGCGAGCTGGTGCTCAGCCTGGAACGGATGAACAAGGCGCTGGCCTACGACGCCGTCGATCGCACCCTGGTGGTGCAGGCCGGCATGCCACTGGAGGCCGTGCACAACGCCGCGCTGGATCACGGCCTGATCTACCCGGTGGATTTCGCCGCGCGCGGGTCCTGCTCGATCGGCGGCAACATCGCTACCAATGCCGGTGGCATCCGCGTGATCCGCTACGGCAACACCCGTGAGTGGATCGCGGGGCTGAAGGTGGTCACCGCTGACGGCGAGTTGCTGGAACTCAACAAGGGGCTGATCAAGAACTCCAGCGGCTATGACTTCCGCCAGCTGCTGATCGGCTCGGAGGGCACGCTGGGCGTGATCGTCGAAGCCACGGTGAAATTGACCGACCCGCCGCCGGCCAGCAACGTGATGCTGCTGGCAGTGCCGAGCTTTGAAGTGCTGATGCAGGTATTCGCCGCGTTCCGCGCGCGCCTGCAGCTGCAGGCCTTCGAATTCTTCACCGACCGGGCGCTGGAGCACGTGCTGGCACATGGCGCACAGGCACCGTTCGACGAGGTGCATCCGTACTACGTGGTCACCGAGTTCGCCGCGGGCGACGAGGCCCAGGAAGCGGCGGCGATGGCCGCGTTCGAGGACTGCATGGGCAATGGCTGGGTCAGCGATGGCGTGATCAGTGCCAGCGACGCGCAGGCCGCGCAGCTGTGGCGCCTGCGCGAAGGCATCACTGAGTCGCTTGCCCGTTACAAGCCCTACAAGAACGATGTTTCGGTGCGGATCTCGTCGATGCCGGCGTTCCTGGCCGAGACCCAGGCGCTGATCGGGCAGGCCTATCCGCATTTCGACGTGGTCTGGTTCGGCCACATCGGCGACGGCAATCTGCACATCAACGTGCTCAAGCCGGACGACACCAGTGACGCTGATTTCGTGGCGCAATGCGAGCACGTAACCAAGCTGCTGGCACAGGTGCTGGCCCGCTTCGACGGCAGCATCTCGGCCGAGCACGGCATCGGTCTGGTCAAGAAGGGCTACCTGGACAGCACCCGCGGCCCGGCCGAGATCGCCCTGATGAAGGCGGTCAAACGCGCGTTCGATCCCCAAGCGCGGCTGAACCCCGGCAAGCTGTTCGACGTTTGAGCCGGGCAAATCCTTCACGCACCCGTTACGCTCCACGCTTCCTAACAACCGGCTTCGAACCGATGACCCGTCCGCTTCTGCTGCTCGCCCTGCTGTCCCTGCCGCTGGCCGGCTTCGCTTCCAGCTTCGCCGGCACGTCGGCCGGTTCGGCCACGGGCGCTTCCTCCGGTTCCTCGGGCAGCAGCTCGGGCGATGACAAGGTGGTACTGGCTGCGCGCGACGATGCCGCCGCGTTCGTCGCCAGCGACGGCCAGATCCGTGGCGCTCGCCTGCAGGCGGCGCTTGTCCACCTGCGTGAGCAGAGCACTGCCGCACAGCAGCAGAGCGACCTGGAACTGGCCCGCGCGCTGCTGGCGCGTTGATCCCGTCTTCGGGTAGTGCCGGCCGCTGGCCGGCAACGCCATGACAACTGCAAGGAACGCAGCCACGCACGGCGTGGCTCTACTGCTGATCGCCCACGTCGCGCATGCAGCTGATCGCCTGCAGCTCGACCCGTCTGGTCTCGATCCTGCACAGCAGCAGCTCGCCAGCCAGACCCTCGCCGACGTGCAGTCACTGCTGCCGGAGGGCCTGCTGCGCGCTTTGCCGGCTCAGGTGCAGGTGCGCTGGAGTGATGACCTTCCCGCCAAGGTGCACGGCCGCACGTTCGGCGGTCGCATCACGTTGCGCCGCGACCTGCTGGATGACGGCATGCCCGGCGCCCGCCGTGCGCGCCGCAGCGCGCTGGTGCACGAGCTGACCCACGTTGCAGACCGTGGCGGTGCGGACTGGTCGCAGAGCATGCGTTGGCGTGATCTCGCGGGCTGGCAGCGCAAGCCCTGGCGCCTCGGCCGTGGCGGCAACGATTTCCATGACCGCAGCCCGGATGTCTATGAGCTGGCGAACCCGGCCGAGTACCTGGCCGTGAACGCCGAGCATTTCGTGCTCGACGGCGAGTTCGCCTGCCGGCGTCCGGCGTTGGCGCAGTGGTACCAGGCGCATTTCGGAACACCGCCGTCGCTGCCACAGCCGCAGTGCTCCACGACGCTGCCCTTGCTGCAGGCCGAATCGGAGGAGGGCGCTGCATCGCTGCTGCAGCTCGACCCGGCGCGCGTCTACGCGGTGGACTACCTGTTCGCCGAAGGCAGTGCGCAGCCGATGAGTCGCTGGGGACACAGCATGCTGCGGCTGGTGATCTGCAAGCCGGGCCGCGCACCTGGGCCTGACTGCCGCCTGGACCTGGAGTACCACCGCGTGCTGTCGTTCCGTGCCTTCGTGGGTGACGTGCAGATTTCCAACTGGCGCGGGCTGACCGGTGGCTATCCGTCGCGGCTGTTCGTACTGCCCCTGCAGCAGGTGGTGGACGAGTACACCAAGGTCGAGCTGCGCGGGCTGCAGTCGCTGCCGCTACAGCTGGACCGCAGCGAAATCGCCAGCCTGCTCGAGCGCACCGCGCAGGTGCACTGGAGCTATGACGGGCGCTATTACTTCGTCAGCAACAACTGCGCGGTGGAAACCGCCAAGCTGCTGCAGGCCGGTGTGCCGGGGCTGGGCGAGGCCGGGCTGGCCCAGTTGAGCCCGCGTGGTTTGAAGCGGCGACTGGTGCGGCTGGGCGTGCTCGACGAGGGGGTGCTGACGGACCGCAATGCAGCGCAGGCGCAGGGCTACTACTTCGCCTCGGCGCGCGACCACTACCAGCAGTTGTTCGCAGTGGCCGCGGCCCAGCTGGCCTTGCCCGCGCGTGATGTGCGCGGCTGGTTGAAGCTGCCTGCGCAGCGGCGGGCACCGTGGCTGCTGCAGGGTGACCTGCGTGCCAGTGCCGGCCTGTTGCTGCTTGAACAGGCCGCGCAGCGGCGCGCCGAGCTGCGCGCACGCGATGTGCTCAAGCGGCAGCTGCTGGCCGCACCGGACAGCGCTGAAGCGCGCAGCCTGCGGGGCTTGCTGGAGCAGAGCGGGCAGTGGCTGCGCCCGGGGACGCTGCTGCAGGACGGCGGCTATGGATTGCCGCTGGGTGACGAGCGGGCGCTGCTGTCCGAGGCCGTGGCCACTGCCAGCGCGCAGGCGGTCCCGGCGTGGCAGGCACTGCGCGTGCAGCTGCGCCAGCAGCTGCCGATCCGTCAGCGCGAGGAAATGGATGCGATCGACGCCAATCTGGCCGCACTCGGTGCACACCTGCGCATGCAGGCAGCCGGTACGGCTACTGGCGCGGCAGTTCGATGACGAAGCGGCTGCCGCCGGCGCTGCCCGGGATGCAGTAGACGCGGCCACCGTGTGCATCGGCAATGGCCTTGACCACCGCCAGGCCGAGCCCGCTGCCGCCGCCCTGGCGCGAACGCGAGCCATCGGCACGCATGAACGGGGTGAAGATATCCGTGTGCAGTTCCGGGTCGATGCCCGGGCCCTCGTCTTCGATCGAGACCAGCACGTGGCCGGGCGTGTCGTGCACGGCGATCCGTACCTTGCCCGGGCTGGCGTAGCGACGCGCGTTTTCCAGCAGCGCCAGCAGCGCCTGGCGCAGGCGGGTCGGGTCGCAGTGCGCGTTGTGTTCCTCGCGGCTGGTTTCCAGCTCCAGCACGAAGCCGGCGGCACGGAACTGCGGGTCGACCAGGGTCATCACCGAATGCACCTCGGCCACCACGTCGGTGCGCGCGCGGCGCACGTCCAGCCGCGCATTGTCGGACAGGCTCAGCACGCGCAGATCCTCGATCAGCCGTGACAGCCCTTCGACCTGGGCCAGCAGGCTGCGGAACTGGGATTCGTCGGGCTGGAACACGCCCTCGGCCAGCCCCTGCAGGCGGCCGCGCAGGATCGTCACCGGCGTGCGCAGCTCATGGGCGATGGCGGCGTGCCACATCGCGCGCTCGCTCTCCATGTGCTGCAGGCGGCGCGCCATCGCATTGAAGTCCTCGACCAGGGTCGCCACTTCGCCCGGCGAATTTTCCTCGACGCTGGCGCGTGCACCCAGGTCGCCGCCCGCGAGCGCACGCACGCTGTCCACCAGCGAATTCAACGGCGACAGGATGCGGTGGGCGAGGCGGAACGAGGCGGCGATGGCCAGCGCCAGCCCGGTCAGGATCACGCCCACCATCCATGCCAGTTCCGGCCCGGTCGGCAGCCAGCTTTCCGGCTCCTCGGCACTGCCGGGGAAGAACTCGACCAGCACCGCGTACAGCAGCCACGATGACAGGATCATCATCACGATGACGCCGATCACCATCAGCGACATCGAAACAATGATGTGGCGGCTCAGCCCGGAGCGGCGCAGGGGGGGCATCAGCGGTCGGCCATCAACCGGTAGCCGACGCCACGCACGCTGGCTGGGACGTTGACCATGCCCACCTCATCCAGCTTGCGGCGCAGCTTGCTGACATGGCTGTCGACGGTGCGCTCCAGTGCTTCGCTTTCCGGCAGGCATTCGTGCATCAGTTCGCTGCGGCTGAAGATGCGCGTCGGCGCCAGCGCCATGCAGTGCAGCAGCTTGAATTCGGTGAGGGTGAGCAGGACTTCGTGGCTGTAGCCTTCACCCTCCACGTGCACGGCGTGGGTGGCCGAGTCGATCAGCAGCGGGCCGACGCGCAGCGCGCTGGGTGCATCCACGCGCGAGGCGCGCAGCGTACGCCGCAGCACCGCGCGCACGCGCGCCGCCACTTCGGCCGGATTGAACGGTTTGACCACGTAGTCGTCGGCGCCCATGCGCAGTGCGGTCAGCTTGTCCAGGTCCTGGTCCAGCGCGGTCAGCATGATCACCGGCGTTTCGCCGCGCTGGCGCAGCTGGGTCAGCACGCTCCAGCCATCCAGGCGCGGCAGCTGCACGTCGAGCAGGACCAGGTCGGGGCGGGCGCTGCGGTGCAGGTCCAGGGCGCTGTGGCCGTCGGCGGCGCGCAGCGTGCGCAGTCCTTCGCGTTCCAGATAGGCGGTGAGAATATCGGCGATCTCGGCCTCATCCTCGACGATCAGGACGAGGGCGGCGAGGGCAGGGGAGGCATGCATGTAGGGGCGGGGCCTTAAGGTGCTTGCCTCCATCGTATCTCCACAGTTCCTCCATCGAAACCCCATCATCGCCACGCACACTGGGTTCTTCAGAACCTTTCAGCCGCCTGCGCGGCATTGTGCACAGCAATGAGAACCTTCAGGACTCCGGTCGCGTTGATCGCGGCCCTCGCCTTGGCCATGACGGCCTGCTCCACCCCCGAAGCCACGCCGGAAGCCGCACCCCGCGTCAGCGTAGTCGCCGTCGGCCCACAGGTGGTGCAGCGTGACGACGAACTGCCTGGCCGCGTGGCCGCCGTGCGCACCGCGCAGATCCGAGCGCAGGTGGGGGGCATCGTGCAGCGCCGCCTGTTCGAACAGGGCGCCGAAGTGGCCGCCGGCCAGCCTCTTTTCCAGATCGATCCGGCAGCATTCCGCGCCGATGTCGATTCGGCGTTGGCCGCGCTGCAGCGCAGTGAAGCGGCGCTGGGCCGCAGTCGCGTGCAGTCGCAGCGCCTGCACGCCCTGGCTGCCGCGCAGGCGGTCAGCCAGCAGCATCGCGACGACGCCAGTGCCGAGTACGAGCAGGCGCGCGCGGCGGTGAATGAAGCGCGCGCGATCCTGTCCCGTCGCCAGCTCGACCTGCGCTATGCGACGGTCAGCGCACCGATTGCCGGCCGTATCGATCAGGCATTGGTCACCGAAGGTGCGCTGGTGGGCGTGGCCGATGCCGAGCCGATGGCGGTGGTGCAGCAGATCGACCAGGTCTACGTGGACGTGCGCCAGCCGGCGGCGCAGCTGGAGTCGCTGCAGCGCAGTGCCGCCGGTGGTGGCGAGCTGCCGGTGACGATCATCGGTGCCGCCGGCAAGCCGCTCCCCGAGCGCGGCCAGCTGCTGTTCTCCGGCATCAATGTCGATGCACGCACCGGCGATGTGATCCTGCGCATCCTGGTCGACAACCCGCAGCGCCAGCTGTTGCCCGGCATGTACGTGCGCGCGAAGGTGCCACGCGGTGCCCCGGCCAGTGCACTGACCGTGCCGCAGCAGGCCGTGCTGCGCAGTGCTGGCGGCCAGGCCTACGCCTGGGTGATCGGCGCCGACGGCAAGGCGGTGATCCGCACGCTGGAGGTGGACGGCAGCGTTGATCGCCAGTGGCTGGTGCGTACCGGCCTGAAGGCGGGCGAGAAGGTGGTGGTCGAGGGCCAGGAGCGCCTGCAGGAAGGCGTGGTGGTCGATGCGCGCGACTGGCAGAGGCCGGTCGCCAGCGCCGGTGCGATGCAGGCCGGCAGCAAGGGCTGAGCCTTTCCCGGGCCGGTCCCTCCAGGGAAATCCAACATGGCACGTTTCTTCATCGATCGCCCGGTGTTCGCCTGGGTGCTGGCGATCTTCATCATCCTGGCCGGCGTGTTGGCGATTCCGCAGCTCGCCGTGGAGCGCTATCCGGCGGTTGCGCCGCCGAGCGTCAGCATCTATGCCAGCTACCCGGGTGCCAGCCCGCAGACGCTGAACGATGCGGTGGTCGGCCTGATCGAGCGCGAGCTGTCCAGCGTCAAGCACCTGCTGTACTTCGAATCGTCGGTGGACACCTCCGGTGAAGCCTCGATCACCGCCACGTTCAAGCCCGGTACCAACCCCGAGCTGGCGCAGGTGGACGTGCAGAACCGGATCAAGGCGATCGAGCCGCGCCTGCCGCGCAGCGTGCGCCAGAACGGCCTGTTCGTGGAGGCCGCCGATTCCGGCTTCCTGATGCTGGTCGGCCTGCGTTCGCCGGATGCCAGCGTCAGCGAGGCGGCGCTGGGCGATTTCATGGCGCGCAACATCATCGAAGAGCTGCGCCGCATCGATGGCGTCGGCCGCGTGCAGTTGTTCGGTGCCGAGCAGGCGATGCGCGTGTGGCTGGACCCGACCCGGTTGACCGGCTACGGCCTGACCATGGGCGATGTGGCCGCCGCCATCGAGCAGCAGAACCTGGAGATCTCGCCGGGACGCATTGGTGATTCGCCGGGTGTTCCAGGCCAGCGCATCACCGTGCCGCTCAGCGCCGAGGGCCAGTTGTCCACGCCGGAACAGTTCGCCGCCATCGTGCTGCGTGCCGGGGCCGACGGTTCACGGGTGGTGCTGGGCGATGTCGCCCGCGTTGAACTGGGCGCGCAGAGCTATGCCTGGGGCACCCGCGAGGACGGCCATCCGGCCACCGCCGCCGGCGTGCAGCTGCGTCCCGGCGCGAACGCGGTGCGTACCGCGTCGGCGGTGCGTGAGCGCATGGCCGAACTGGCGCCGCTGCTGCCACGCGGCGTGGAATCGAGCATTCCGTTCGACACCGCGCCGTTCGTCAAGATCTCGATCCAGAAGGTGGTGCAGACGCTGCTGGAGGCCATGCTGCTGGTGTTCGCGGTGATGTACCTGTTCCTGCAGAACTGGCGCTACACGCTGATTCCGGCGCTGGTCGCACCGATCGCGCTGCTCGGCACCTTCGCGGTGATGCTGGCGCTGGGCTTCTCGATCAACGTGCTGACCATGTTCGGCATGGTGCTGGCGATCGGCATCATCGTCGACGACGCGATCGTGGTGGTCGAGGGCGTGGAACGGATCATGGCCGAGGAAGGCCTGCCGCCGCGCGAGGCCACCATCAAGGCGATGCGCGAGCTGACCGGTGCGGTGATCGGCATCACCCTGGTGCTGACCGCCGTGTTCATTCCGATGGCCTTGGCCAGCGGCTCGGTGGGCGCGATCTACCGCCAGTTCACCGTGGCGATGGCGGTGTCGATCCTGTTGTCGGCGCTGCTGGCGTTGAGCCTGACGCCAGCGCTGTGCGCGACCCTGCTGCGCCCGAACACCCATGGCCACCATGGTCGTGGTGGGCTGTTCGGTGCCTTCAATCGTGGCTTCGAGAAGATGACCGGGCGCTACCAGCGTGGCGTGGCCTCGGTGCTGCGGCGAAGCGGGCGGGTGATGGGCGTGTTCGCCGCACTGGTGGTGGCGCTGCTGCTGGGCCTGCACTGGCTGCCGGGCGCATTCCTGCCCGAAGAGGACCAGGGCTATTTCATGACCTCGATCCAGCTGCCGGCCGAAGCCACCGCCGAGCGCACGCTGGCCGTGGTCGAAGCCTACGAACGGCATGTGGCCTCGCGCCCAGGCATCGGCTCCAATCAGTCGATCCTTGGCTACAGCTTCTCTGGCTCCGGCCCGAGCGCGGCGCTGACCTACACCATGCTGAAGGACTGGGGCGAGCGCGCAGGCGCCACCGCGGCCGGCGAGGTGGAGGCCGCGCAGAAGGCGATGTCCACGATTGCCGAGGGCGAGGTGATGAGCGTGATGCCGCCGGCGATCGACAGCCTGGGCCGTTCGTCCGGGTTCTCGCTCGCCCTGCAGGCGCGTACCGGGCAGAGCCAGGCCGAGCTGCGCGCGGCCCTGCAGCAGCTGCTGAAGCTGGCCGAGGCCAGCCCGCTGCTGTCCGAGGTGCATGCCGATGGCCTGCCTGCAGGCACCAGCGTGCGGCTGGACATCGACCGCGCCAAGGCCGAGGCGATGGGCGTGGGCTTCGAACACATCAGCAGCACGCTGTCGGCTGCGATGGGCTCGCAGTACGTCAATGACTTCCCCAACAAGGGCCGGTTGCAGCAGGTGATCCTGCAGGCCGACGCGCCGCACCGCATGGAACTGGAGGACGTGCTGAAGCTGTACGTGCGCAACAGCGAGGGCGGCATGGTGGCGCTGTCCGAACTGGTGACCCCGCACTGGACCGAGGCGCCGCTGCAGCTGCAGCGCTACCTCGGCTTCCCGGCGCTGAACCTGTCCGGCGCCCCGGCCTCCGGGGTGTCGACCGGCCAGGCCATGGCGGAGATGGAGCGGCTGGCCGAAAAACTGCCGTCCGGCTTCGCCCTGCAGTGGACCAGCCAGTCGCTGCAGGAGCGTGAGTCGGGCGCGCAGGCGCCGTGGCTGCTGCTGTTGTCGATGCTGGTGGTGTTCCTGGTGCTGGCGGCGCTGTACGAGAGCTGGTCGATTCCGCTGGCGGTGATGCTGGTGGTGCCGTTGGGCCTGCTCGGCGCGGTCGCCGCCGTGTTGTTGCGCGGCATGCCCAACGACGTGTTCTTCAAGGTCGGCATGATCACCGTGATCGGGCTGTCGGCGAAGAACGCGATCCTCATCGTCGAGTTCGCGCGGCAGCTGCAGCAGCAGGGGCGCGGCCTGGTTGAAGCAGCGCTGGAGGCGGCGCGCCTGCGCCTGCGGCCGATCGTGATGACCTCGCTGGCGTTCGCGCTGGGCGTGGTGCCGCTGATGCTGGCGCAGGGCGCGTCGAAGGAAACCCAGCAGGGGATCGGAACCGGCGTGTTCGGCGGCATGGTCAGTGCGACCGTGCTGGCGGTGTTCTTCGTGCCGGTCTTCTATGTAGTGGTGCAGGGCGCGCGGCAGTGGATCGCGCAACGCCTGCGCAGGCGCCGGCCGATGCCGGAAGGATCCGTGGATGGAACGGGATATCGTTGAAGACCTGCATGAGCGGCAGTTGCTGGCGCTGGAGCAGCGCCTGTGCGCGGCGCTGCTGGAGAATGATCACGATGCGCTGACTGCACTGGTATCGCCAGCCTTGTTCATGATGGACGGGCAGGGCGGGCGCATGCTCGAGCTGCCGTGGCTGGGTGACTGGCTGGCCGGCAGCCTGCAGGTGCGCAGCCTGCAGTCGTACGCGGTGGAAACGCTGCTGTGTGGCCGTCTGGCGTTGCTGTCCAGCGACGTGCGATTGTCCGTGCGGCAGCAGGGCCGGGAGCATGAGCTGAAGCTGCGCCTTCTGCGGGTCTGGACCTGCAGTTCCGGCGGCAGCGGTGCGCAGCTGTTGTCGATGGCGGTGCTGGCCGCATGAGCGCGGTCAGGCCGCTTTCAGGCCCCGCTCACCGGCAGGTGGTAGGGTCGAAGATCTCTGTAGTGTCGACAAGGAGTCGAGCCATGCGTGTAGTTCCCAGTCTGTTGGCAGCCTCCCTCGGGTTGGTGCTGGCCGCGTGCCAGCCGGCACAGCCGCCCGCCGCGAGCGGCAATGATGCCGCGCCGCCGGCCGCGCCCGAACCGGCCGCCGGCGCCGGTACCGGCAGCGAGACCACTTACCAGTGTGGTGATCTGAGCGTGCGCGCGACCTTCAACGGCGAGGATGCGGCCACGGTGGTGATTGGCGAACGCACCTTCGCCATGACCTCCGAGCGTGCGGCGTCGGGTGCCAAGTACGGCGATGGCAAGGGCAACAGCTTCTGGACCAAGGGCAGCGATGACGGCCTGTTGAGCCTGAAGGGCGAAGCCGATCGCGAGTGCCATGCGGTCGAAGCCACCGAAGGCGATGGCAGCGCCGGCAATGCCGCGTTCCGTGCCACCGGCAATGAACCCGGCTGGCTTGCAGTCGTTGATGGCGATGCGCCGGGCCTGCAGGTGGAAGTCGATTATGGCGAGCGTCGCTTCGATGTGGCCAAACCCACCGAAGGCGCTGACGGCTGGAGCGGCAAGGCGTCTGATGGCACCGACGTCAAGCTCAGCTTCCAGCGCACCACCTGCCAGGACGACATGAGTGGCGAGGCATTCGATGCCAAGGTGAACCTGACCATCGGCACCCGCCAGTACCACGGTTGTGGCAATTTCGGCGCGAAGCAGCCGTAAGCCATCTGTAGAGCCGAGCCCACGCTCGGCTCTACATCATCGAGGGGTCAGCCCCCGCAGGGCTTCAGGTCGAGATCGAAGTCCAGGTCATAGCGTGTGTTGATTCCGATCAGCGCTGCGCGGACAGCGCAGTCACCGCGATGACGCGCGACCAGATCGGTGAAGATCTTCTCGCGGCCCTCGCAGTACTTCACGCTGGCCTCTTCCAGTTCGCGGCGACGCTCGTCGTCGTACGGCTCTTCGCCGGCGAAATGCTGGCAGGTGTTCTCGCGCGCGAGGAAGGCCTGCACGTCGGCCGGCATCGCGCAGTAGATGCGCACGTCATCGGCGTCGTACACATCGCCTGGGACCGGGCAACCGGCAGCCGCACGTGCCTTGTCCAGCTCTTCATCGCCTGAGGTCAGGTCGGTAGCGGGCTCCGCTTTGGCGGTGGCCTCGACGGCGGCCGGTGCCTCCACCGCAGGTGCGGCCGTCACGGCCGGAGTGGCCTTCGGCGTGGCGTCGGCAGCGTTGTCCGCTGCCTGCGGCGAGCACGCCGCAAGCAGGGACAGGCAGCCGATCAGCGCAAGGCGCTTAGTCGGCACGGCCAGCGAATTCGCCGGTGGCGGTGTTCACCAGCACGCGTTCGCCGTTGACGATGTACTCCGGCACCATGATCTCGATGCCGGTGTTGAGCTTGGCCGGCTTCGGGCGCTTGGTGGCGGTGCCGCCCTTCAGTTCCGGCGGGGTTTCGATCACTTCCAGCACCACCGAGGCCGGCAGCTGGATCGCCACCGGCTGCTCGTCGATCACCTGCACGTAGATGCCGGTCAGGCCGTCGGTGATGTAGCCGGCGTCGTCGCCGATCACGTCCGCGTCCAGGGTGTACGGGGTGTAGTCCTCGTCATCGAGGAACACGAACGCATCGCCATCCTTGTACGAATAGGTGGACTGGCGGCGCAGCAGTTCGACCTCGACCAGGTTGTCGTCGGCATCGAAGCTGGCATCGAGCTTGTTGCCGCCCGGCACGCTGTACATGATGAAGCGGAAGCGGACGTTGCCGCCGCGACCCTGCGGCGAGCTGCGCTCGATGTCGCGGATCTGGTACACGCCGTTGTTGTACTCGACGACGTTGCCCTTCTTGATGTCGTTGGCTTTCATGGTGATCTAGGTCGTTGGGGGAGGGCGCCGTCCCGGCGCCCGGGGGGAATCACTTCGGAGCGAGGCGGGTAGCGCCGTCCAGGCGGATGGTCTCGCCGTTGAGGTAGGTGTTGCCGAGGATGAAGCCGACCAGGCTGGCGAAGTCTTCCGGCTTGCCCAGGCGCGACGGGAACGGGATCGACGCGGCCAGCGACTGCTGCACCGCCTCGGGCATGCCATCCACCATCGGCGTCCAGAACACGCCCGGGGCGATGGTGTTGACGCGGATGCCGAAGCGCGACAGTTCGCGCGCCATCGGCAGCGTCATCGACACCACGCCGCCCTTGCTGGCTGCATAGGCGGCCTGGCCGATCTGGCCTTCATAGGCGGCGATGCTGGCGGTGTTGATGATCACGCCGCGCTCGCCGTCGGTGCCGGCTTCGTTGTGCTGCATGCGGTTGGCCGCGGCCTTGGCCACGTTGAAGCTGCCGACCAGGTTGACCATCACCGTGCCCTGGAAGCCGGCCAGCGGCATCGGGCCTTCCTTGCCCAGCACGCGGCCGGCGCCGAGGATGCCGGCGCAGTTCATCGCCACGTTCAGGCCGCCGAGGAAATCGTGGGCCTGGTCGATGGCTGCCGAGACGGCCGCTTCATCGCTGACGTTGACGTTGAAATAGCGGGCCTTGTCGGTACCCAGCCCGGCAACGGCGGAGGCGCCCTTGTCGTCGTTGAGGTCGAACAGGGCCACCTTGCCGCCCTGGGCGACGAGGTGCTGGGCCACGGCCAGGCCGAGGCCGGAAACGCCGCCAGTGATCACGGCACGTACGGAAGACAGCTGCATTGAACGGTCCTGCAGGTTCGAGAACCGCCGATTCTAACGGAAGCCGCGACCGCCGCTGTTGTGCACTGCGCCGCCTTTACGGGGCGGCGCAGCGCAACGGTCAGCCGGCGGCGGCCAGCGCCTGCCCGGTGCGGCTGGCGGTGGCGCGGCCGAGCAGGCCGGCCAGCCAGCGGCCGGTCTCGGCCAGTGCCGGCAGGTCCACGCCGCTGTCCAGGCCCAGGCCCTGCAGCAGGTAGACCACATCCTCGCTGGCGACGTTGCCGCTGGCGCCCTTGGCATACGGGCAGCCACCGGCGCCGGACACCGCGCTGTCGACCACGCGCACGCCTTCTTCCAGGCAGGTGGCGATGTTGGCGATGGCCTGGCCGTAGGTGTCGTGGAAGTGCACGGCCAGTGCCGCCATCGGAATCTCGGCGGCAACCGCCTGCAGCATCGCCCGTGCCTTGCGCGGGGTGCCGACGCCGATGGTGTCGCCCAGCGAGATTTCGTAACAGCCCATCTGGTGCAGGGCACGCGCCACCCGCACCACGTCGGCCAGTGGCACCTCGCCCTGGTAGGGGCAGCCGAGCACGGTGGAGACGTAGCCGCGCACGCGCACGCCATCGGCGGCGGCGCGGCGCAGGATCGGCTCGAACCGGGCCAGCGATTCGTCGATGCCGGCATTGGTGTTGGTACGGTTGAATGCCTCGGAGGCGGCGGTGAACACCGCCACTTCCTCCACGCCCACCGCACGGGCGCGGTCGTAGCCCTGTTCGTTCGGTACCAGCACCGGGTAGTGGATGCCGGGCCGGCGCTGGATGCCGGCGTAGACCTCGGCGGCGTCGGCCAACTGCGGGATCCACTTCGGGCTGACGAAGCTGGTCGCCTCGATGCTGCGCAGGCCGGTGGCCGACAGGCGGTTGATCAGTTCGATCTTGTCGGCGGTGGCCACCGACTGCTTTTCGTTCTGCAGGCCGTCACGCGGGCCGACCTCGACGATGCGGACGTAGTCGCTCATGCGGCCACCTCGCTGACGGGGCGATGGCAGACCGCCTCGATGTTGTTGCCGTCCGGGTCGAGCACGAAGGCGCCGTAGTAGTCGGGGTGGTACCACGGGCGCAGGCCCGGCGCGCCGTTGTCGCGGCCGCCGGCGGCGAGGGCGGCGGCATGGAAGGCGTCCACCTGGTCGCGGCTGGTGCAGGCGAAGGCCACGTGCACGCCGTGGCTGGCGGTGCCGCCATTGCCGAGCCAGAAGAACGGCTTGCCGTCGCTGCCGAAGCCGATGTGGTCGTGCGCGCCGGTCTGTTCGGCGGTCACTTCCATCATCACGCCGATCTGCAGCGGCGCCAGTGCCTGCAGGAAGAAGGTCTTGCTGCGCGCCAGGTCGGCGCTGGTCAAACCAAGATGATCGAGCATGTTCAGGCTTCCGTGACCCAGTGGGGCGCGCGCTTGTCGAGGAAGGCGCCCAGGCCTTCCTGGCCCTCGGCGGACACCCGCAGGCGCGCGATCAGGGCGGCATTATCCCGATCCAGCGCGTCGCGGTCATGGCTGTCGCGGACCTGCCGGACCAGCTGCTTGGCGGTGGACGAGGCGATCGGGCCGGCCTTGTCGAGCAGGGCCAGCTGGCGCTCCAGCGCTTCGTCCAGACGCTCGGGCTCGACCAGCTGGTGGACCAGGCCGATGCGCAGCGCCGTTTCGGCGTCGAAGTGCTCGCCGGTGGCGAACCAGCGGCGCGCCTGGCGCGGGCCGATGGCTTCGATCACGTAGGGCGAGATCACCGCCGGCAGCAGGCCCAGGCGGCTTTCGGTCAGGCCGAAGCGGGCCGAGGTGCTGGCGATGGCGATGTCGCAGCAGGCGACCAGGCCGACGCCGCCACCGAAGGCCGCGCCGTGGACCCGGGCCAGGGTCGGCTTGGGCAGCTCGTCCAGGGTGCGCATCAGCCGCGCCAGGGCCAGCGAGTCCTCGCGGTTGTCGGCCTCGCTGGCGGCGGCCATGCCGCGCATCCACTGCATGTCGGCACCGGCCGAGAAGGAGGCGCCGTGGCCGGCGACCACCACGGCCCGGACCGAATCGTCGCGGCCGGCGGCTTCCAGTGCGGCGGTCAGCCGGGCGATCAGGCTGGCGTCAAAGGCGTTGTGCAGCTCCGGCCGGTTCAGCCAGAGAGTGAGGGTGGCGCCGCTGCGCTCGATCTGCAAAGCATCGTTCATGGGATTCCAGGGTCACTCCATACCTGTATGGATCATAGCGGGCCATTGGTCATGGGCCATGACGCGACGCGGGAATGTTAGAATCGAGAACCATTTACATCCAGCAGAGAACACGCTAGATGACGCTGTCCGAACTGCCGCTGCACACCTCGGCCGTGGTCGAGTCCGTGCAGGACCTGCATGCCAACGATGCCATTGCCCGTCGCCTGCGCGAGCTGGGTTTCGTGAAGGGCGAGGAGGTGCGCCTGGTGGCCAAGGGCCCGGTGGGGGGCGAACCGCTGCTGGTGCAGGTCGGGTTCACCCGGTTCGCGCTGCGGATCAGTGAAGCCAAGCGCGTCGTGGTCGACGCCGCCAGCCAGGAACGACGTGCATGACCGCTACCACCGCCACCGCCCCCCTGCGCATCGCGCTGGTCGGTAACCCCAACAGTGGCAAGACCGCGCTGTTCAACCAGCTGACCGGCAGCCGCCAGAAGGTCGCCAACTACACCGGCGTCACCGTCGAGCGCAAGGAAGGCCGCCTGCGCGCGCCGTCCGGCCGTGAATTCGCCGTGCTTGACCTGCCGGGCGCCTACAGCCTGCAGCCGGCCAGCCTGGACGAGGCGATCACCCGCGACCTGTGCCGGGGCTTCTACCCGGGCGAAGCCGCGCCGGACGTGCTGCTGTGCGTGATCGATGCCACCAACCTGCGCCTGCACCTGCGTTTCGCGCTGGAACTGCGCGAACTGGGCAAGCCGATGGTGGTGGCCCTGAACATGGTCGATGCGGCCCAGCGCCGCGGCATCCAGGTGGACGTGGCGGCGCTGGAGCGCGAGCTGGGCGTGCCGGTGGTGGAGACCGTGGCGGTGCGCAAGCAGGGTGCCAAGGCGCTGGTCGAGCGCTTGGATGCCATGGTGCCGCACCTGGATGCGCCGGTGCCGGGCCCGGAGGGTGGCATCGACTACCATGCCAAGGTGCGCGAGATCCTGTCGGTCGCCGTGCGCATGCCGGCGCGGACCGCGAAGATCGACGACGCGCTGGACCGCTGGCTGCTGCACCCGGTGTTCGGCCTGGTCAGCCTCGCCGTGGTGATGTTCCTGATCTTCCAGGCGGTGTACGCCTGGGCGACGCCGGTGATGGACGGCATCGAGGCCGGTTTCGCCTGGCTCGGTACTTTCGTCGGCAGCGCGCTGCCGGAAGGCCCGCTGGCCAGCCTGCTGACCGACGGCATCATCGCCGGCGTCGGTGGCGTGGTGGTGTTCCTGCCGCAGATCCTGATCCTGTTCTTCTTCATCCTGGTGCTGGAGGAATCCGGCTACCTGCCGCGTGCGGCATTCCTGCTCGACCGCATGATGGCGGCCGCCGGCCTGTCCGGCCGTTCGTTCATCCCGCTGCTGTCCAGCTTCGCCTGTGCGGTGCCGGGCATCATGTCCACGCGCAGCATCCAGGACCCGCGTGACCGCCTGGCCACGATCCTGGTGGCGCCGCTGATGACCTGTTCCGCACGCCTGCCGGTGTACGCGCTGCTGATCGGTGCGTTCATTCCGCAGAAGACGGTGTGGGGCGTGTTCAACCAGCAGGGCCTGGTGCTGTTCGGCCTGTACGCGGCGGGCATCCTCAGTGCGCTGGCGATGTCGTGGATCATGAAGAAGTGGCGCCGCGACAAGAGCGAGCACCCGCTGATGCTGGAGCTGCCGTCGTACCGCCTGCCGCACGTGCGCGACCTGGCGGTGGGCCTGTACGAGCGCGGCATGATCTTCCTCAAGCGCGTTGGCGGCATCATCCTGGCGCTGACCATCCTGTTGTGGGTACTGCTGTCGTTCCCGGCGGCACCGGCTGGCGCCACGATGCCGGCGATCGACTACAGCTTCGCCGGCCAGATCGGTCATGCGATGGCGGTGTTCTTCGCGCCGCTGGGCTTCAACTGGCAGATCTGCATTGCACTGATTCCGGGCCTGGCTGCGCGCGAAGTGGCGGTGTCCTCGCTGGCGACCGTGTACGCGCTGTCGGCGGCCGATGACGATGCCGCCAGCCAGGCGCTGACTCCGCTGATCAGCGACGGCTGGTCGCTGGCCACCGCGCTGTCGCTGCTGGTCTGGTACATCTACGCCCCGATGTGCATCTCGACGCTGGCCACCATCAAGCGCGAGACCAATTCGTGGAAGACGATGGCCTTCTCGGCGTTCTGCCTGTTTGCTGCGGCCTACGTGGCTGCGCTGATCACCTACCAGGTGACCAGGGCGCTGGGAGGCGGCTGATGGATACCGGCCTGCTGCTGCAGTACCTGATCATCGCGGTGGCCGTGCTGGTCAGTGCCTGGGTGGTGCTGAAGAAGCAGTTCCCCGGCACGGTGCGCAAGCTGCGCGGGGCGTTGGCGCTGGCCCTGCTGAAGCCGGGCCGCGCGGCCTGGGCGCAGGCGCTGGGGCGGAAAATCGCGCCGCCGGCCACGGGCGGCGGTGGTGCCTGTGGCGGTTGCGACAGCTGCGGACCGACGCCGCCCAAACAGCACTGACTCTGCCTTGGTAGGTGCGAACCTTGGTTCGCACGCTCCCGCATCCACGCATGGCGTGGATCTACTAGACCTCTCTGCGGATGAGCGCGCGGAAGTTTCCGTCCTGATTCAGTCGCCGCACCGATTCGCGGTTTCCATGGGCTGCCGCGAAGCCCGCCACGTCGGCCAGGGCATCAAGCAGCAGGCCTTTCAGTCCGTCACGGTTTCCGGCCTCCAACAGGTCGTCAAGGTCCTGCTGGATGAACGCCCGGCGCAGGCCCGGCGTTTCTTCGATCCGCCAGTCGACATGGGGCGTGGGGATGCTGGAGCGGTACCTGAAAGCCGTTTCAAGATCGTCAGGCGCGAGGGGGTACTCGAGCAGCTCTGGAAAGTAGAGCCCGGCATTCACATAGAAACCCCGGCTTTCGCTGGCGCGTTGGTGATTCACGACAAGCAGGGCGGCATCCAGCAAGCGGTAGCGGGTCGTCGACGTGCCGGCAAAGCCGGTCTTCCGGGCGCACTTGCTGAAGACGGTCGAGGATTTCATGGGCTTTGCCTGGGCCGGAAGCGGGGCCCACAGCCTTGAGGCGCAGTGCCTGGCGGTCAATTGGCAAACGCGACACTGGAACGTGGCCCGTATTTCATCCACGCATGGCGTGGATCTACCTGGCGCGTGAACCCAGCTCTGCTGCCAACGCCAGCCATCGTTCCCGCTGCGCCGGGCTGCTGCTGCGTACCGCACCGAGTCGGCTGACCCGCACCGGGCGGATGCCGCAGAATTCCAGGATGGTGGCGCGGATCTGGGTGATGCCCGGGTCGCGGTAGATCCAGCGGTAATACCAGGGCGGCGTATCCAGCGTGGTGATCACCCGCGCGCTGCGGCCAGCCAGCAACCGGTCCCACCACACCGAATCGCGCCGGTAGCGGAAGGCGTACCCCGGCAGCAGCACGCGATCGAAGAAGCCCTTCAGCAGCGCCGGCATCGCACCCCACCAGGTGGGATAGACCAGCACCAGATGATCGCAGGCCTCGATCGCATCCGCCGCGTCCTGCAGGCCGGCTTCCAGTGGCTGGATCTGGCGGTAGCCATGGCGCAGCACCGGATCGAACTCGAGGTCACCCAATGCGATCAGGCGCACCCGATGGCCGGCATTCTCGGCAGCCGTGGCGTAGCGCTGGGCGAGGGCGCCGCACAGGCTGTCGCGGTCGGGATGGCCAAGCAGGATCAGGATGGAACGGGACACGGCAACCTCGGGCAATGGAATGTGCGCGAGGTTGGGCTATGCCCCAGGGGCAGAGTCAAACGCCAGGGGTGCAGCCGCTGGGTTGCAGGGTGCAGTCACCATTGCCGGAGTGCAGCCACTGCCGCAGTTCGTCGCTGACCTGCTGCAGGTGGAGCTCGACCTGCGCCAGCCGTGCCCGCTCGCTGGCAATGCGGCTGCGCTGCTGCTCAAGCAGGGCCAGCACCGCCGGCCAGTCGAGCCGTCCGTCGCGGCCCTGCAGGCGGGATACTGCGGCCAGGGTGATGCCCAGCGCCAACGCCTGGCGGATCAACTGCACCCAGGCCACATCCTGTTCGCTGTAGTCGCGATAGCGGTTCAGTCGTGGCACCGGTGGCAGCAGTCCGCGCGCCTCGTACAGGCGGATGGCCTTGGCGCCGGCACCGGTCAGGCGGCTGACCTCGGAAATGCGCATTGCCTCAGTCCCGCACCAGACCGCCATCGACCACCAGGTTCTGCCCGGTCACCGCGCGCGACCACGGGCTGGCGAAGAACAGCGCGGCATCGGCGAACTCGGTCGGGGTGGTGACGCTGCGCAGCGGCGTGTTTGCGGCGATGTAGTCGAACACCGCTTCCGGCGTGGCGGCGCTGGCATCGGTAGTGCGCAGCAGGCCACCGGACAGCATGTTCACGGTGATGCCATGCGGGCCGAGGTCGCCGGCCAGGGTGCGGGTCAGCGACAGCAGTGCGGCCTTGGCGGCGGTGTAGTCGTGGTAGGGCACGACCGGGTTCTGGAACAGATTGGTGCCGATGTTGATGACCCGGCCGAAGCGACGGGCCTGCATGCCGGGCAGGGCGGCCTGCACGGTGTTCAGCGCGCCACGCACGCTGCCCTCGAACTGCGCCTGGAACGCCGGCCAGCCGATGGCAGCAGCGCCGTCGCGGGCATCACCATTGAACGAGAAGGCGGCCAGCGCGTTGTTGACCACCGTGGTGACGCCCTGGCCGAAGTGCCCCAGCGCCTGCTGCAGCATCGCATCGACCTGGCCGCGGTCGGTGACGTCGGCCGGCAGCGCGATCGCCTGGCCGCCCAGCTCGGCGGCCAGCGCACGTGCGGCGACTTCGCTGCGGTGATAGTTGACGATGACGCGCGCGCCCTGCGCCGCGAACGCGCGGGCGATGTGCTGGCCGAGGCCGCGGCCGGCGCCGGTGACCAGCACCAGCTGTTCGCTGATCTGCATGAGGGGGCTGCCATCCATTGCATGAAAGGGCATGCAGCGTAGCAGTGATGGCGCTTGCCGGAGCAGGCGTGCTGCCGCTAGCCTGCAGGCATGAACCAGACTCCCCTGCGATTGCTTATTCACGGTGCCTCCGGGCGCATGGGCCAGGCCCTGCTGCGGCTGGCCGCCGAACATCCCGAAACCCTGCAGATCGTGGCCGCAGTGACCGGCCGTGCGCCGGCGCAGCGCGTGGTCGACGGCGTGCCGTTCTTCGGTGCCAGCGAACTGTCCGGCGCGCCGGTGTTCGACGTGGCGATCGACTTCAGCCTGCCGGAGGGTTTCGACCCGCTGCTGGCGTTGTGCGTGGAGCGGGGTGCAGGGCTGGTGTCGGGCACCACCGGCATCTCCAGCGCGCAGCGGCAGGCGTTGGAGGCCGCTGCGGCGTCCATCCCGCTGGTCTGGGCCTCGAACTTCAGCCTGGGCGTGGCGGTACTGGACGAGCTGGTGGAACGCGCGGCGCAGGCGCTGGCCGGCTGGGACTGTGACATCGTCGAATCGCACCACACGCAGAAGAAGGACGCGCCGTCGGGCACCGCGCTGACCCTGGGCGCGGCCGCGCAGCGGGGCGGGGCGGAGCCGCATTACGCCAGCCTGCGTGCCGGCGACATCGTCGGCGAGCATCTGGTGCAGTTCACCGGCCCGGGCGAGCGCATCGAGCTGGTGCACCGGGCCACCAACCGCGACATCTTCGCCCGCGGCGCCCTGTTCGCCGCCCGCCAGCTGCAGGGCCGGGCCCCGGGCAGCTATCGGGTGCGGGACCTGCTGCAGTAAGGCGGGCTGATTCCTGGGGTCGGATCCCTTTCCAGCGGAAAGGGCTCTGACCCCATCCGAGGGCGCCTGGGGTCAGAGCCTTTCCCATCCGGGAAAGGATCCGACCCCGCCTCCGGCCCGCATACGCCGCCGGATTGAAATGAATGCGCAATCGCCTGTTTACAATGCGCGATAACCGCTGGCGCGAGCGCCCCGGCAGCGCTACAATTCGCACTCGCCGAATCACGAAAGCCGGACCGGTCCCAGACCGTACGTCCGCGCTTTTTTGCAACCGGATTTCCGTGAAGCGCAGGCGTGACTTCGGCAGCCCCCTCGGTAGCCAAAGTGAGATTCCCGTGACCCAAGCCGCAATCCTCGTCCTCGAAGACGGCACCGTATTCGAGGGCGAATCCGTAGGCGCGCCCGGCCTGTCCGTCGGTGAGGTGGTGTTCAACACCGCCATGACCGGCTACCAGGAAGTGCTGACCGACCCGTCCTACGCCCGGCAGATGGTCACGCTGACCTATCCGCATATCGGTAACACCGGCATGACCGACCAGGACAATGAAGCGTCCAAGGTGTGGTCGGCCGGCCTCATCGTGCGCGACGTTCCGCGCCGTCCCAGCAACTGGCGCAGCCAGGTGTCGCTGCAGGACTGGCTGATCCAGCGTGGCGTGGTCGCCATCGCTGGCATCGACACCCGCAAGCTGACCCGCATCCTGCGCGAGAAGGGCGCGCAGAACGGTGCGCTGATGGCCGGTGACATCGACGTGGAAAAGGCACTGGAAGCCGCCCGCAAGTTCCCGGGGCTGAAGGGCATGGATCTGGCCAAGGTCGTCACTACCGAGAAGACCTACACCTGGACCGAGGGCCAGCTGGACCTGGATGCCAATGCCTTTGTCAGCGTGCCGGCGAAGTTCAAGGTCGTGGCCTACGATTTCGGCGTGAAGACCAACATCCTGCGCATGCTGGCCGAGCGCGGCTGCGAAGTGACCGTGGTGCCGGCGCAGACCCCGGCCGCCGAAGTGCTGGCGCTGAAGCCGGACGGCGTGTTCCTGTCCAACGGCCCGGGTGACCCGGAACCGTGCGACTACGCGATCGAAGCGATCAAGACCTTCATCGACGTGAAGATCCCGACCTTCGGCATCTGCCTGGGCCACCAGCTGCTGGGCCTGGCCTCGGGCGCACAGACCATGAAGATGGGCCACGGCCACCACGGTGCCAACCACCCGGTGCAGGACCTGGACAGCGGCCGGGTGATGATCACCTCGCAGAACCACGGCTTCGCGATCGATGAAGCGACCCTGCCGGCGACCCTGCGCGTGACCCACCGCTCGCTGTTCGACGGCACCAACCAGGGCGTGGCCCGCACCGACGTGCCAGCGTTCTCGTTCCAGGGCCATCCGGAAGCGTCGCCCGGCCCGACCGATGTCGGTCCGCTGTTCGACCGCTTCGTGGTGCTGATGGAGCAGGCCAAGGCGTGATCAGTACGCCGCCGGCCCGCCGGTGGCGTCGCGATGGACCGTAAACCCCGCATCGCTGCTGCCGCTGGCGCGGCGCTGCGGATCAAGATTCCTGATCGACAGCGTGCGATCACCCCCCTTGTCACGCTGTACTGACTTAGAGAAGAAAATGCCCAAGCGCACTGACCTCAAGACCATCCTCATCATCGGTGCTGGCCCGATCGTCATCGGCCAGGCCTGCGAGTTCGACTACTCCGGCGCCCAGGCCTGCAAGGCCCTGCGTGACGAGGGTTACCGCGTGGTGCTGGTCAACAGCAACCCGGCCACGATCATGACCGACCCGGAGATGGCCGACGCCGTCTACATCGAGCCGATCAACTGGCAGACGGTCGAGAAGATCATCGCCAAGGAGAAGCCCGATGCGCTGCTGCCGACCATGGGTGGCCAGACCGCGCTGAACTGCGCGCTGGACCTGGCCGACCACGGCGTGCTGGAGAAGTACAACGTCGAACTGATCGGCGCCAAGCGCGAAGCGATCCGCATGGCCGAAGACCGCGAGCTGTTCCGCGTCGCCATGGGTGAGATCGGCCTGGAATGCCCGACCGCCGCCGTCGCCCACACGCTGGACGAAGCGCTGGAAATCCAGACCCGCGTCGGCTACCCGACCATCATCCGCCCCAGCTTCACCCTGGGCGGCAGCGGTGGTGGCATCGCCTACAACCGCGAAGAGCTGGTCGAGATCGTCAGCCGCGGCCTGGAACTGTCGCCGACCACCGAAGTGTTGGTGGAAGAGTCGGTGCTGGGCTGGAAGGAGTTCGAGATGGAAGTGGTCCGCGATACCGCGGACAACTGCATCATCGTCTGCTCGATCGAAAACCTGGACCCGATGGGCGTGCACACCGGTGACTCGATCACCGTGGCGCCGGCGCAGACCCTGACCGACAAGGAATACCAGCGCCTGCGCGACGCCTCCATCGCCGTGCTGCGCAAGATCGGCGTCGATACCGGTGGCTCGAACGTGCAGTTCGGCATCAACCCGAAGACCGGCCGCGTGGTCGTCATCGAGATGAACCCGCGCGTGTCGCGTTCCTCGGCGCTGGCCTCCAAGGCCACCGGCTTCCCGATTGCCAAGGTCGCCGCCAAGCTGGCCGTGGGTTACACCCTGGACGAACTGAAGAATGAAATCACCGGTGGCCTGACCCCGGCCTCGTTCGAGCCGTCGATCGACTACGTCGTCACCAAGATCCCGCGCTTCGCCTTCGAGAAGTTCCCGGCCGCCGATGCGCGCCTGACCACCCAGATGAAGTCGGTGGGCGAGGTGATGGCAATGGGCCGCACCTTCCAGGAGTCGGTGCAGAAGGCGCTGCGTGGCCTGGAAACCGGCAAGGTCGGCTTCGACCCGACCGGCCTGGACCTGAGCAACGAGGAAGACCTGCAGACCCTGCGTCGCGAGCTGAAGGCGCCGGGCCCGGAGCGCCTGTTCTTCGTCGCCGATGCGTTCCGCGCCGGCATGAGCGTGGAAGAGATCTACGCGCTGTCGTTCATCGATCACTGGTTCCTGGACCAGATCGAGGAAATCATCGCTGCGGAAGCTGACGTCGCCGCCGGTGGCATCGACGCGCTGGACGCCGCACGCCTGCGCAAGCTGAAGCGCGCTGGCTTCTCCGACGCGCGCCTGGCGCAGCTGACCGGAACCAACGAAGCCGCCATCCGCGCGCTGCGTCGTGCGCACAAGGTGCGCCCGGTCTACAAGCGCGTGGACTCCTGTGCCGGTGAATTCTCCACCGGTACCGCCTACCTGTACTCGACCTACGAGGACGAGTGCGAGGCTGCGCCGAGCAACCGCGACAAGATCATGATCCTGGGCGGTGGCCCGAACCGCATCGGCCAGGGCATCGAGTTCGACTACTGCTGCGTGCACGCGGCACTGGCGCTGCGCGAGGATGGCTATGAAACCATCATGGTCAACTGCAACCCGGAAACCGTGTCGACCGACTACGACACCTCCGACCGCCTGTACTTCGAACCGCTGACCCTGGAAGACGTGCTGGAAATCGTCGAACTGGAACAGCCGAAGGGCGTGATCGTGCAGTACGGCGGGCAGACCCCGCTGAAGCTGGCGCGCGCGCTGGAAGCCAACGGCGTGCCGGTGATCGGCACCAGCCCGGACTCGATCGACCTGGCCGAAGACCGCGAGCGCTTCCAGCAGCTGGTCGACAAGCTGGGCCTGAAGCAGCCGCCGAACCGCATCGCCCGCAACGACCAGGAAGCCCTGCTGCTGGCCCGCGAGATCGGCTACCCGCTGGTGGTGCGCCCGAGCTACGTGCTGGGCGGCCGTGCGATGGAGATCGTCTACGGCGAAGCCGACCTGGCCCGCTACGTGCGCGACGCGGTGAAGGTGTCCAACGATTCGCCGGTGCTGCTGGACCGCTTCCTCGACAACGCCGTCGAGTGCGACGTCGACATCATTGCCGATGCGCAGGGCAACGTCCTGATCGGCGGCGTAATGGAGCACATCGAAGAAGCCGGCGTGCACTC
Organism: Stenotrophomonas sp. 109824_Sma; assembly: GCF_056480025.1. Classification (NCBI taxonomy): domain Bacteria; kingdom Pseudomonadati; phylum Pseudomonadota; class Gammaproteobacteria; order Lysobacterales; family Lysobacteraceae; genus Stenotrophomonas; species Stenotrophomonas sp. 109824_Sma. The sequence continues at coordinate 2,149,599 of NZ_CM151078.1, forward strand.
GGGCGATTCCTCGTGCTCGCTGCCGCCGTACTCGCTGTCGGCTGAAACCCAGGCCGAGCTGCGCCGCCAGGTGGTGGAACTGGCCAAGGCCCTGAACGTGGTCGGCCTGATGAACACCCAGTTCGCGATCCAGACCAGCGATGAAGGTGCCGACACCATCTACCTGCTGGAAGTGAACCCGCGTGCCTCGCGCACCGTGCCGTTCGTGTCCAAGGCCACCGGCATGCCGCTGGCCAAGATCGCCGCCCGCTGCATGGCCGGCAAGACGCTGGCCGAGCAGGGCGCGACCAAGGAAATCGTGCCGGACTACTACTCGGTGAAGGAAGCGATCTTCCCGTTCGCCAAGTTCCAGGGCGTCGACCCGATCCTCGGGCCGGAGATGCGCTCCACCGGTGAGGTGATGGGCGTCGGCCGCACCTTCAACGCTGCCTTCGCGCGTGCGCAGGAAGCGGGAGGCATCAAGGCGCCGCCGGTCGGCAAGGCCTTCGTCTCGGTCCGCGATCCGGACAAGAAGCGCGTGCTGCCGGTGGCCAAGGCGCTGCTGGCGCGTGGCTACAGCCTGGTCGCCACCCGTGGCACCGCCGCATGGCTGCAGCAGCACGGCATGGACTGCGAGATCATCAACAAGGTGGTCGAAGGCCGTCCGCACATCGTCGACTCGATCAAGAACGGTGAGATCGTCTACATCGTCAACACGACTGAAGGTCGTTCGGCGATCAACGACTCGTTCTCGATCCGTCGCGAGGCGCTGCAGCATCGCGTCACCTACTCGACCACCATTGCCGGCGCCAAGGCGCTGGTGGATTCACTGGAATTCCGTGGCACCGGCCCCGTCTGGTCGCTGCAGGAGCTGCACAAGGAGTTGAATGCATGAGAGCCCCCATCACGATGAAGGGCGCGCAGAAGCTGCGCGACGAACTGGATCACCTGAAGTCGGTCAAGCGCCCGAAGGTGATCGCCGCCATCGCCGAAGCGCGTGAGCATGGCGACCTGAAAGAGAACGCCGAGTACCACGCTGCGCGCGAGGAACAGGGCTTCATCGAAGGCCGCATCAAGCAGCTGGAAGGCGAGCTGTCACACGCCGAGATCATCGACGTGAGCAAGCTCAACGCTGGCTCCAAGGTGGTGTTCGGTGCCAGCGTGACCCTGGCCGACGTGGAAACCGACGAAGAGAAGAAGTACCAGATCGTCGGTGACCTGGAAGCGGACATCAAGCTGGGCCTGATCGCGATTTCCTCGCCGGTGGCACGCGCGATGATCGGCAAGCTGGAAGGCGATTCGATCGTGATCGACGCCCCGGCCGGCCAGCGCGAGTACGAGATCGTCAGCGTCAGCTACGTGGACTGACCCAGTGGCAACGGCGACCCTGCTGTTGCCGGCGCGCAGCCGCTTTGCCGCGGCTGCGCTGCCGGACGATGTGGCGCGTGCGCTCGGCCGCGCCACGACGGTGCAGGTCGCGCCGGGCGAACGCGCGCAGCTGACGCGCCATTTCACGGTCGCCGCGCCGCACTGGCCGGTGGCCGCGTTGACCCGCCAGCGCGACGTCGGCGATGCGGCGGGCGCCAGTTGGCTGCGTGCCGATCCGGCCTGCATGGTGCCGGACATGCACGGCGCGCGGATGATGGCCTACGGCGAAACGCTGCGGCCGACGCTGGCCGACTGCCTGGCCCTGCTGCCGGTGCTGCAGCCGTTGTTCGCCGATGCCGGGTTCGTGCTCGACGCACCGGACCCTTCGCGCTGGTACCTGCGGCTTCCGATCGACCTGGCCCTGCCGGATTTCGACAGTCCGGACGAGGTGCTGGGCGATGACCTGTTCTCGCACCTGCCGGAAGGCGAGGGCGGCCGCCGCTGGCGGGCGCTGATGACCGAGGCGCAGGTGCTGCTGCACAACCATTCCTGGAACCAGCAGCGCGCCGCGCAGGGACAACAGCCGATCAATTCGCTGTGGTTCTGGGGCGGCGGCGTGATGCCGGTGTCGGTCAGTACGCCGCACGCACAGGTGCGCAGCCGCGATGCGCTGCTGCAGGGCCTGGCCCTGGCTGCCGGAGTGGCCGTGGATGGTGAGCAGGCGGTGGATGCACTGGTCGACCTGCGCCAGCTGCGCTCTTTGCAGCAGCTCGGCAATGATGCGATCCGCCCGCTGCTGGCCGCGTTGAAGCGTGGCGAGCTGCAGCGGCTGGTGCTGGATTTCGAGGACGGCTTGCAGTTCCAGCTGGACCGTGGCCAGCGCTGGCAGTTCTGGAAGAAGCCGCGCCAGCTTCACGATTGATCGGGGTCGGATCCGTTTTCCATCGGAAAACGGCTCTGACCCCAGATGTTTGCCGGGGTTGCCGGCCAGCGGCCGGCACTACCGCCGCTGCCGGGCGCAATCCCGCCAGCCTCTCCCACGCGCGGTATCATCCCTCTGTCTTTCGTAACCGGCGATGCCGATGTCCCTTGCCGCCGCTGCCGTGCAGCCCACCTCTGATACGCCGATGATCCGCCGCCGCGATGCGGTCGTGCCCGGCAGCTGGCCAGAGGGCACGCTGCCGCTGCTGGCGCGGCTTTACGCCAGTCGTGGCGCAGGTACACCGGAACTGGCGCAGCCGAAGCTGGGCAATCTGCATGCGCCCGAGCTGCTGACCGGAATCGACGATGCGGTGGGACTGCTGGTCGAGGCCGTCGCCAACGATAAGCGCATCCTGGTGGTCGGCGATTTCGACTGCGATGGTGCTACCGCCTGTGCGGTCGGTGTGCGAGGCCTGCGCATGCTCGGCGCGCAGCACGTCTTCCACGCGGTGCCGAACCGCATGGTGCACGGCTATGGCCTGTCACCTTCACTGGTGGAGGAACTGGCCGAGCTGAAACCGGACCTGCTGGTTACTGTCGATCACGGCATTGCCTGCCACGCGGGTGTGAGCGCGGCCAAGGCGCGTGGCTGGCAGGTGCTGGTCACCGACCACCATCTGCCGGGCCCGCAGTTGCCGCCGGCCGACGTGATCGTTGATCCGAATCTGGACGGCGACGCCTTCCCCAGCAAGTCGCTGGCCGGTGTCGGCGTGATCTTCTACGTGCTGATGGCGCTGCGCCGTCAGATGCGCGAGGCCGGCGTTTTTGCCGATGGCAAGGGGCCGGACCTGACCACGCTGCTGGACCTGGTGGCGGTCGGTACCGTTGCCGACCTGGTAGCGCTGGACCCGAACAACCGTGCGCTGGTCAGCGCAGGCCTGCGCCGTCTGCGCGCAGGGCAGGGTTGTGTCGGCCTGCGTGCGCTGATCGAAGCCAGTGGCCGTGATGCCGCGCGCCTGACCGCCACCGACATCGGCTTCGCACTCGGCCCGCGCCTGAACGCGGCGGGCCGGCTGGAAGACATGGCGTTGGGCATCGCGCTGCTGCTGACCGAAGACCCGCGCCAGGCGCGCGAGATCGCGCAGACGCTGGAGCAGATCAATTCGGAACGGCGCGCGGTGCAGCGATCGATGACCGATGACGCCGAGCAGGCGTTGACCCGCGTAGTGCTGGACATGGCCGGCCAGCGCCCGGTGGCGGCCTGCCTGTTCGATGCCGATTGGCATCCGGGCGTGGTCGGCCTGGTCGCGTCGAAGATGAAGGATCGCCTGCATCGCCCGGTGATTGCCTTCGCCCCGGCTGAACCGGGTGCCGACACCCTGCGCGGCTCGGCGCGTTCGATTCCCGGCCTGCACATCCGTGACGCACTGGCACTGGTCGATGCGCGGCATCCGGGGCTGATCGAACGCTTCGGTGGCCACGCCATGGCGGCCGGCCTCAGCCTGCGGCTTGACCACGTTGATGATTTCAAGGCGGCCTTCGTGGCTGTCGTGCTGGAAATGCTCGACCCCGCAGCATTGCAGCAGCAGGTTCTCAGCGACGGCGAACTGGCCGCAGACGAGCTGGATCATCGCCACGCCGATGCGTTGCGCCTGGCTGGACCGTGGGGCCAGGGCTTCCCCGAACCGCTGTTCGATGGCCACTTCGAAGTGGCCAACTGGCGCGTGTTGAAGGAGCGCCACCTGAAGCTGGAGCTGCGCCTGCCCGGCGTACCCGGCACGATCAACGCGATCCACTTCGGTGGCTGGCACGGCAACGCGCCGGGCCGCCGTGTGCATCTCGCCTACCGGCTGGCCTGCGACGACTATCGCGGCGGCAGCGCCATCCAGTTGATCGTGGAGCACAGCCTCCCCGCATGAAAAAGGGGACGGAGGGGATTAAGTCGCAAGTGGCAAACAAGGCACAAGCGACTTAATCCCCTCCGTCCCCTTTTCCGGGAAGTCAGCGGATTTCGGTTACCAGTGTCGGCAGCTCCCAGGTGCCGCCGGGCACACCCCGGCACAGGCCCGCTGCCACTTCCGAGGTGGCGATGAAGGCGGTGCCATTCCAGGTCCAGGTGTTCTGCGAGATGCAGTCACCCAGGCCGCGGCCCTTCTGCGCGGCAATGATCTGGCCATCGTCGTAGTCGATGGCATCGCTGGTCACCCACTTTGCCTGGAACGGCGGCTGTGGGCGGGTCACCCAGTAGCCATCGCCGCTGTTATAGGCCGCTCGCCAGCAGGGCACGTTGACCAGCACGTGCTGTGCGTCCAGGCGGCGGACCTCCAGCGGCGAGTTGCTCAGCGGAGTATCGGCATCGGCTTCCTGAAGGCCTTCGCAGCTGTCGCCCTCCAGCGTGGCACGCAGGGCCGTGCGCAGGGCGGGTGAGGCGGCCAGTTTCGCAAACGCCGGATCATCCGGGGTCGAGTCAACGGTGGCGGCCTTGCGCACCACCGGCACCGGCAGGGCGGCGGGGACGCTGGATTCAGGGCTGCTGCCCTTGCGCATCACGGCGCCGGGTGTGCCGAGGCGACCCTGATACTCATCGATCTTCAGCAGCACCGCTGCCGCCCCCTTGTCTGACAACGGCCAGCGATGGCCGGCGCCATCAGTCACGCTGACTCCACCGTCGCGCACCAGCGCGGACAGCAGTGCGCTGGCCTGCGAGGCATTCAGGCTGTGCGTGCCTTCGCCCTTTGCAGGTGCCAGAACGCCGAGATCCTGCTGCTGGATGCGCAGATGCAGTGCGCCCTTGGGCTGGGGCTGGCCTTCTTCCGGCTGCAGCGACAGGCGGCCCTGGATGGCCTGGCCCGGGCCGCCCTTGCGGGTGAGCAGCACACTCAGGGTGCTGTCATCGTCGGTGGCATAGCCAGCGGCGCGGCAGGTCAGGGTGTTGTCGCAGGCCACGATCCAGTCGTGGTGCTGGAAATACAGGCTCTTGGCCGGGGCAGCGGCACTGGCGCTCAATGGGCAGGCCAGGGCCAGCAGGGCGGCGGGGAGGAGGGATCGCATCGGCATCCTTGCACGTCGGGAAAGTGGGGCATGGTGCCTGCTGGTGGGGGCGATGAAAAGCTGCACGGCGTTCAACCCCGTTCCGGCTGTTCGCGCGTTCAAAGGTCCACGATCCCACTGGAGCCCTGTCATGGTCTTCGCCCGTTGCTGCAGCGTGTTGATGCTTGCCCTCGCAATCTGGCCCGCCGGCGCCCAGTCGCCACGCATTGCCCGGCCGCAAGCCGCCACACCGCTTTTGATTGCGCCCGCCGCCGAACAGCCTGTGCAGCTCCAGCGTGCGCGCATCGAAGGCGAGGTCCAGGCCGGCGTCGCCCAGACCCGGATCACCCTGGAATTCCACAACCCGAACCGGCGCGTACTGGAGGGCGAGCTGCAGTTCCCGCTGGCCGATGGCCAGCAGATCACCGGCTTCGCGCTGGACATCAACGGCGAACTGCGTGACGCGGTGCCGGTGCCCAAGGACCGTGGCCGTCAGGTGTTCGAAGAAATCGCCCGGCGTGGCGTAGACCCGGGCCTGCTGGAACAGACTGCCGGCAACCAGTTCCGCCTGCGCATCTATCCGCTGCCGGCCGGTGGCAGCCGCCGCGTGCAGCTGGTGATTCGTGAGCCGTTGGCCTTCGCCGGACAAGGCTGGCAATGGACATTGCCGTTGCAGTTTGCCGCCGGTGCGGCTTCGGTTGAATTGCAGCTGCAGGCACCGGGCGCGTCCACCGCGGGCATGGCGCCGTTCCGCATCACTGCGGGCCAGCTGCACTGGCAGGGCAAGGGCGCGCAGCTGCCGACGCAGCTGCAGTGGCGCCTGCCCGCAGCACGTCAGGCGCAGGTCCAGTTGGCGCTCTGGCAGGATGGGCACTACCTGCTGGCGCAGCTGCCGGTGGCGGCCAGCAGCACGCCCCGCACGCTGCCCAGCGAGATCGGCCTGCTGTGGGATGGTTCCGGTTCGGCGGGGCAGCGCAATCGCACGCGTGAGTTCGCGCTGCTGGATCGCTACTTCGCCGCGATGGGTGACGGCACGGTGGCATTGACCGTGCTGCGCGACCGCGCCGAACCGGTGCGGCGCTTCCGCGTCCGCGCCGGCAACTGGAACGAGCTGCGTGCTGCGCTGCAGGCCGTGCGCCCGGACGGTGCCAGCGCGCTGGCGCAGTGGCAGCCGCAGCCGAGTGTGAAGGAATACTTGCTGCTCAGCGATGGTCTGCTGACCTATGGGCCGGAAGCACTGCCAGCACTCGCGCCGGATCAACGCCTGTTCGCGATCAGCAGCGCCGGCGCCCGTACTGACAGCACGCGACTGCGTGGCTGGAGCGAAGCGCATGGCGGACGCTTCGTCGCGCTGGGTAATGATGTTGATGCGGCCGCTCGCGAACTACTGTCGTCGCCCTTGGACGTGCAGGCCGATGCGGGCCGCGGCGTACAGGACGTGGTGATCGATCGTCGCAGTGAAGCCCAGGGCTGGTTGTGGCTGCATGCACGACTGGCGGCCGACGGCGTGCCGATGCGGGTGCGCGTGGGCGGCGGTGAATGGCAAGCGCTGCCGGCAACGCAGAAGAGTGACGACGGTGAACTGGTGGCCGGCTTGTGGGCGCAGGCCCGTCTGCAGCAACTCGGCGCCGACCGTCGAGGCAACCGCGAAGCCATGCAGCGGCTGTCGCAGCAGTTCGGCCTGGTCGGGCCGGATACCTCCCTGATCGTGCTGGAGACGCTGGAGGACTACCTGCGCTATGCGATCCGTCCGTCCGGCACGCTGCGCGCCGAGTACGACGCCAGGTTTGCAGTGCAGGTACGTGATCGCGCCGCAGCCGATCGCCAGCGCCTGGATGAAGTGGCCGCTCGCTGGAAGGAGCGCCAGCAGTGGTGGAACCGGAGCTGGCCGAAGGGCGCGCCGCCGCAGGCCAAGGAAATGGCGCTGGAAGTTGCATCCGCAGGCTACGCAGCCGAATCCGCACCCGTGGCGATGCTGGCAGCCCCTGCGCCTGCCCCGCCGGCTGCGCCTTCACCGATGGCCGCGGCTGCCGAGCAGCGCATGGACGCCAGCAGCGCACGCGCGCGCCGTTCAGCACCTGCATCGAACAAGGCGCTGGATGCGATCGCAGTCACCAGCGGGTCCGCCGACGCATCCGCTGCCGCCAACGACGGCCAGCTCGGCATCCAGCTGGCGGCATGGCAGCCGGATTCGGCCATCGCCCGTCGCCTGCGCCAGGGTCCGCCGTCGCAGCTCTATGACCGCTATCTGGCCGAGCGCGATGCCCATGCCGACAGCAGCGCGTTCTTCCTCGACGTGGCCGACCTGCTGCTGGAGCAGGGCCAGCGCGAACTGGCACTGCGCGTGCTGTCGAACCTTGCCGAGATGGACCTGGACAACCGCCACCTGCTGCGCGTGCTCGGCTACCGGCTGATGCAGGCCGATGCACCGGCACTGGCGGTGCCGGTGTTCGAGCAGGTGCTGGCGATGGGTCAGGAGGAGCCGCAGAGCTTCCGCGACCTGGGCCTGGCGCTGGCAGCAGCGGGCAAGCCGCAGCAGGCACTGGCGCCGCTGTACCAGGTGGTGGTGCGGCCGTGGGACAGTCGTTTCGATGGCATCGCCCTGATCGCATTGGATGAGCTGACCAACCTGGTGGCGCGCAGTACGCCGCGTCTGGACACCCGCAGCATCGACCCGCGACTGCTGCAGGCGATGCCGCTGGACCTGCGTGTGGTGCTGTCGTGGGACGCCGACAACAGCGACATGGACCTGTGGGTGACTGACCCGAATGGCGAGCGCGCGTACTACGGCAACCGCCAGACCTACCAGGGCGGGCGGATGTCGCAGGACTTCACCGGCGGCTATGGTCCCGAGCAGTTCTCGCTGCGCAGCGCCAAGCCGGGCAAGTACAAGGTGGAGGCGAACTATTTCGGCAGCCGCCAGCAGCTGGTGACCGGTGCAACGACCCTGATGCTGCGCCTGACCACGCACTGGGGCACGCCGAAGCAGAAGGACCAGATGGTAACGATGCGGTTGAAGGACCGTGCCGAGACCGTGCTGGTGGGCGAGTTCGAGGTGAAATGACCGATCCCGGGCTTATGTAGCGTCGAGCTTGCTCGACTGCCTCGAGGTGGAGCCGAGCCCATGCTCGGCTCATGGCAGAGGTAGTCGAGCATCGGCTCGGCGCTATAAGGACACGGCGCGTGCGATCGTCGACGCTGGTGGATCGGCACGCAGGCCGAACAGCGGCCGCAGCCAGCGCGAGCGTCGGATCAGCAGCTCGTGGATCAGCAGGCAGCCACCGACGGTACCGGCCAGCAGCAGGGCTGGTTCCATCCACGGGCCCAGCTGCAGTGGCTTGAGCCAGAACAGCAGGGCGATGATCAGGCTCTGGTGCAGCATGTACCACGGATAGATGGCCTCGGTGCAGTACGGCAGCCAGCGGAACGGGCGATCAAGGAAGACCTTTCCCCAGCCCAGGATGGCCAGCAGCGCGGTCCATACGTACAGCGACTGGCTGGTCCGGACCTGCAGGTCCCAGAACGGTTCGGGCCATTGCCGCAGGGGGGAATCGGCCGCCAGCACCTGGCCAAGGATGCGCAGGCCCAGGTACCAGCCGACCGCAGCCAGCGCCAACCACAGGGTGGTGCGGCGCAGGGCGACCACCCGTTCCCAGAACAGTGGCTCGCGACCCAGCAGGTAGCCGGCCAGGAATACCGTGGCGTACTTCGCGTGCTGGTTCCAGTCGCCGAGCAGGGCATTGGTGGACGGATAGATCGGCTCCAGCCAGACCACCCAGGCCAGCAGCAGGGCGAACGGAATGCCGATCAGCAGCGTGGGTGAGGCTGCAACGCGTGCCATCGCGCTGCGCACCCCTGTGGTTCCCAGCAATGGCATCAGCAGGGCCAGCGCCAGGGTGTAGTTCCACAGATAGGCCAGGTACCACAGGTGGTTCCAGGTGATGCCGTACTGCCAGCCCGCGAAGCTGCCTTCCGGCCAGGGCCGCACCTGCCAGTAGCGCAGCAGGAAGTGGCCGAAGCCCGGCGCTACATGGCCGTTGGCCACGCCTTCGCAGTAAGGCTGGATGGGTACGATCACGAACATGCCGAACAGCAGGGGCAACAGCAGCTTCCAGGTGCGCAGGCCGGCGAAGCGCAGCAACCTGCCTTCGGGCCGCATCAGTGCGATGGCGATGCCCGAGATCAGGAACAGCAGTGACATCCGCCAGCGATTGACGAACACCATCGGCCACTGCAGCCATTCGGCCGTGTGCGCGCTCTTGAGGTGGAAGCCCCAGTCGTCCACATAGGCCATGGCGGTGTGGTAGAGGATCAGCAGGGCGAAGGCGAACACGCGCAGGGCGTCGATGTCGTGGCGTCGGGTCATGGGGATGGTGTGCCGGAGAGTCGAGCCAAGGTGACGCCGCCCGGTCCGTGCAGCGACCGCCAAGGGGCCGCCGGAACCCGCGCGGTGACCAATGGCGGGGGTGGTGGGACCAATGGAGCCGCTACCCTTGGTCCCTTGAGGCAGGCTGGAGCACCGCAACGACATGGATGCAGCAATGACCCAGGGCCGACCACCGCGCTGGCGCACGTCAACCCGCCTGCTGGTATGGGCGGCCATCCTGTCCGCTTCAGCCGTGACCAATGCGCTGGTGGAAGTGATGGATGCCGGACGCCGCGGCGCCGATCTCGGCCTGTGGGAACCGATGATCTGGGAGTTCAGCAGCCTCGGCCTGATCCTGTTGACCCTGCCGTTGCTGTGGTGGGGCTGCGAGCGCTGGCCGCTGCATGCCGATACCTGGAAGCAGCGGTTGCCGCTGTATCTTCTGGCCAGCGTCGGCTGGTCGCTGCTGCACGTGGTGGGGATGATGCTGCTGCGGCACCTGGCGTATGCAGCGCTGGGCTATCGGTACCAGGACGATGCCGGCTGGCTGGAGCGTTTTGCGTACGAATACCTGAAGGATGTGCGCACGTTTGCGATGTTCGTGGCACTGGAGCACTTTGCCAGCTGGTTCGGCCGGCGCCGGCAGGGTGAGGCGAGCCTGCTGGCCGAGCCCGACGTCGGCCCGCCGGTGGAGCCGGTCGAGCGCCCCCAGCACTTCCTGGTGCGCAAGCTGGGCAAGGAATTCCTGGTCGCCACTGCGGACGTGGAGTACGCCCAGGCCGCGGGCAACTACGTGAACCTGCGGGTACGCGGCCACGACTACCCGCTGCGGATCACCATGGCGGTACTGGAGCAGCGGCTGGACCCGGGGGTGTTCCTGCGCCCGCACCGCAGCTGGCTGATCCATCGGGGCCAGCTGCGCTCGATCGAGCCGCTGGACGGTGGCGAGGCCCTGCTGCACATGGCCGACGGGGCCAAAGTGCCCTGCAGCCGGCGCCAGTTGCCGCTGCTGCGGCAGGCGCTGGGGGCAGGGTGAGGCCCTCATTCCGGGCACCCGCGGCCTGCGGTATCATTACCAGTCATCTTTTGAATGCATAACCGCCGACATGATCGAACTGAATCCTGTCCGCCAGCGCATCACCGATCTGACCGATCGCGTGCTGTCGCTTCGGGGGTATCTTTGACTACGACGCCAAGAAAGAGCGTCTTGAAGAAGTAACGCGGGAGCTGGAAAGCCCCGACGTCTGGAACAACGCCGAGTACGCCCAGAACCTGGGCCGCGAGCGTTCCAGCCTGGAAAAGACCGTGGGCGGCATCGCCTCGGTGCTCGATGGCCTGAACGACGCCACCGAACTGCTGGAGCTGGCCGAGTCCGAGCAGGATGAGGACACCGCACTGGCCGTGGTCGCCGACCTCGACAAGCACCAGGCCCACGTGGAGAAGCTGGAATTCCAGCGCATGTTCTCCGGCGAGATGGACAATGCGGCCGCGTTCGTCGACATCCAGGCCGGTGCCGGCGGCACCGAGGCCCAGGACTGGGCCGAGATCCTGCTGCGCATGTACCTGCGCTGGTGCGAGTCGCGCGGCTGGAAGACCGAGCTGATGGAAGTGTCCGGTGGCGACGTCGCCGGCATCAAGTCGGCCACGCTGCGCGTGGAAGGCGACTATGCCTATGGCTGGCTGAAGACCGAGACCGGCGTGCACCGCCTGGTGCGCAAGTCACCGTTCGACTCGGACAACCGCCGCCACACCAGCTTCACCTCGGTGTTCGTGTCGCCGGAAATCGATGACAACATCGACATCACCATCAACCCGGCCGACCTGCGAACCGACGTGTACCGTTCGTCCGGTGCCGGTGGCCAGCACGTCAACAAGACCGAGTCGGCGGTGCGTATCACCCACATCCCGACCAACATCGTCGTGGCCTGCCAGACCGGCCGCAGCCAGCACCAGAACCGCGACAACGCGATGAAGATGCTGGCCGCCAAGCTGTACGAGCTGGAGATCCAGAAGCGCAACGCCGAGAAGGACGCCGTGGAAGCCACCAAGTCCGACATCGGCTGGGGCAGCCAGATCCGCAACTACGTGCTGGACCAGAGCCGCATCAAGGACCTGCGTACCGGCATCGAACGTTCGGACACGCAGAAGGTGCTGGACGGCGACCTGGACGAGTTCGTCGAGGCCAGCCTGAAGGCCGGCCTGGCCGTGGGCTCCAAGCGCGTCGATGCCTGATCGACGCGCCTGCGCGGATAGCATCGCCCTCCGTGATGGAGGGCGATGATGCGCAGCGAAAGTGAACGCAAGGAACTCGGCGGCTTCCTCAAGGCCTGCCGCGCCCGTGTCGACCCCGCCACGCTCGGCCTCCCGGCCGGGCGCCGGCGCACCCCGGGCCTGAAGCGCGAGGAAGTCGCGCTGGCGATCGGCGTCAGCGTCAGCTGGTACACGTGGATCGAGCAGGGCCGTGAAGTACGCGCCTCGCCCGAGGTACTGGAGCGGCTGGCGCAGGTGCTGCGCATGAGCGACGACGAACGCGCCTACGCGTTCGCGCTGTCCGGCTACGGCGTGCCGCTGGAATCACCGGACGAGAGCGTGACCGACGGCCTGCGCCAGCTGGTGGACGCGATGCAGCCGATCCCGGCCTATGTGCGCAACACCCGCTTCGACATCCTGGCCTGGAACCCGGCCATCGCCGATCTGTTCGTGGACTACAGCCAGCTGGCGCCGCATGAGCGCAACACGCTGCGGTTGATGTTCCTGTACCCGCCGTACCGCACGCTGATCCTCAACTGGGAAGAAATGACCCGCGGCCTGCTGGCGGGCTTCCGTGCGGCGATGGCGCAGGCGCCGGACAAGGCCCCGTTCCTGGCACTGGTCGAGGACATCGCGGCGCACAGTGAGGAGTTCCGCCAGTGGTGGCCGGAGCACGACGTGCGTCGGTTCGATGAAGGTGCGAAGAAGCTGAACCATCCCACGCGCGGGTTGCTGGACCTGCAGTACGTGGCGCTGGTGCCGGAGAGCCGGCACGATCTGTCACTGGTGACCTACCTGCCGCGTAGGTAGAGGGTTGTTCGGCAGGGCTTGCAGCCCTGCACCTGCGGTAGTGCCGGCCGCTGGCCGGCAACAGCAACTCCAAATGCTGGCTTCCTGCGGGATGGCGGGGCGGTGTGGGTTGGCAGGACACGCCGTAAACCCGTCCATGGGGGCTCGATGGCGCCATCCATGGCGCCAACGGTCCTGCCAACCCACACCACCCCACCTCAGACAGATTTCGCGCGGTTGTTGGTAGGTGTCGACCTTGGTCGACACATCTGTCAGATATCGAAAGGAATTCCGGGGTCAGATCCGTTTTCCTACGGAAAACGGATCTGACCCCAAGAGTATTTCCGACAGATCGCAGGAAACCGCCGAAGGCGGGGTGGGTCCGGTTGCGGGGGCGTGAGCGCCATGGATGGCGCGACCGAGGCTACATGGATGTATTCACGCCGTCCCCCGCAACCGGACCCACCCCGCCATCCCATAGGAAACCAGCTCGTGCTGTTGCTTCGGCTGTTGCCGTTGCTTCGGCGGGTGCAGGGCGCAGCCCTGCCAGGACAACCCACCCCATTCAGGCAGGTAAGTGCAGGTCACAGGATAAGCAGACGCCTTGTTGTGCCCCTCCATAGGGTCCACATTCCTGTGCAGGAGACGGGCCGCCGCCCGTTGTCGAGACACCAGGAGACCTGCATGTCCGCTGCCCCCACCACCGCCATTTCCCGCGATCCGGCCACCGGCCTGCAGATCGCCAGCCATCCCTTCGCCACCGATGCCGAGCTCGATGCGATCCTCGATCGCGGCCAGGCCGGCTTCGCTGCCTGGAGTGCCAGCAGCCTCGAACAGCGAGCGCAGGTGTTGCGTGCGATGGCGCGCGTACTGCGCCGTGACCGCGAGAAGCTGGCTGCGCTGGCCACCGCCGAGATGGGCAAGGTGCAGGCCGAATCGCTGGCCGAGATCGAGAAGTGTGCCGTGCTGTGCGACTGGTACGCCGACCACGGCGCGCAGTTCCTGCGCGACGAACCGACCCAGGTGCCTGATGACAAGGCTTACGTGTCCTACCTGCCGCTGGGCGTCGTGCTGGGCATCATGCCGTGGAATTTCCCGTACTGGCAGGTGATGCGCGCGGCGGTGCCGATCCTGATGGGCGGCAACGGCTTCCTGCTGAAGCCGGCCGAGAACATCGTCGGTACCGCGCAGCTGCTTGATGTCGCCTGGCGTGATGCCGGGCTGCCGGAAGGCACTTTCATCGCCGCCAACATCAGCCGCGAGGGCACCAGCCGCGCGATCGCCGATGACCGTATCGCGGCAGTGACTCTGACCGGCAGCGTGGCCGCCGGCCGCAGCATCGCCGCGCAGGCCGGGCAGGCGCTGAAGAAGGTGGTGCTGGAACTGGGCGGCTCGGATCCGTTCATCGTGCTGGCCGACGCCGACCTCGATGCGGCCGTCGATGCGGCGGTGGCCTCGCGCTTCCAGAACACCGGGCAGGTCTGCATCGCCGGCAAGCGCATCATCGTTGAAGACGCGGTGTACGACCGCTTCGTGGCGCAGTTCTGCCAGAAGGTGCAGGCGCTGACCATCGGCGATGGTCGTGAAGCAGGCAACCGCATCGGCCCGATGGCGCGCCAGGACCTGCTGGAACAGCTCGACGCGCAGGTGCGCGCCTCGGTGGAGGCCGGTGCGCAGCTGCTGGTCGGTGGCCACCAGCTGGATCGCCCGGGCGCGTTCTATGCGCCCACCGTGCTGGCCGGCGTGGAGCCGGGCATGCAGGCCTTCGATACCGAGACCTTCGGGCCGGTGGCCTCGATCAGCCGGGCCCGCGATGCCGACCATGCGGTGGAGCTGGCCAACCAGAGCGAATTCGGCCTCAGCGGCAACCTGTGGACCGGCGACCGCGCGCGGGCCATGCAGCTGGCGCGCCGGTTGCAGACCGGCAGCGTGTTCGTCAACGGCTTCTCCGCCTCGGACCCACGCGTGCCGATCGGCGGCGTGAGGAAGAGCGGCTTCGGTCGCGAGCTCTCGCACTTCGGCATCCGTGAATTCGTCAACGCGCAGACCGTGTGGTTCGACAAGCGTTGACGCGCGGCTCTCATCCTTCCTGCAACGATCCACCATCAGTCCAGCGAAAAGGACGGCATTCCAATGTCCAAGGGTTCAGACCTGCTCGTCGCCGCACTTGAGAACGAAGGCGTCGAGCGTATTTTCGGCATCCCCGGCGAAGAGAACCTCGATGTGGTCGAGTCGCTCCGCCATTCCAGCATCGAGCTGGTCATCACCCGCCACGAACAGGCGGCGGTGTTCATGGCGGCCACCTATGGTCGCCTGACCGGCAAGCCCGGCGTGTGCCTGGCCACGCTCGGCCCGGGTGCGCTCAACTTCACCACCGGCGCTGCTTACGCGCTGCTGGGTGCGTGGCCGGTGATCATGATCACCGGCCAGAAGGGCATCGTCGCCAGCAAGCAGGCGCGCTTCCAGATTGTCGACATCGTCGGCACGATGAAGCCGCTGACCAAGCAGGCGCGGCAGATCGTCTCGGCGCGCACCATCCCGACCATCGTCCGCGAGGCGTTCCGTGTCGCCCAGGAAGAGCGCCCGGGCCCGGTGTTGCTGGAGCTGCCCGAAGACATCGCGGCCGATGAGGTCGAGGGCGTGGCGCTGATTCCGCCGCACGCGGTGGACCGTCCCATTGCCAGCCCGGAGGCGCTGGACCGGGCGGCGGAGATCATCCGCAATGCCAAGCGGCCGTTGCTGATGATCGCTTCAGCGGCGTCGCGACCGCAGTCCAGCGAAGCGCTGTCGGCCTTTGTGCTGCGCGCCGGCATCCCGTTCTTCACCACGCAGATGGGCAAGGGCGCGGTGGCCGGCGGTTCGGGCCTGTACATGGGCACCGCGGCGCTGACCGAGCGCGACTACGTGCACATGGCGATCGACCAGGCCGACGTGATCGTGACCATCGGCCACGAGGTCACCGAGAAGCCGCCGTTCGTGATGCGCCCGGGTGGGCCGACCGTGATCCACATTGGCTACTCGCAGGCGGCGGTGGAGCAGGTGTACTTCCCGCAGGTGGAGGTGATCGGCGATATCGGCCGTTCGTTGACCCAGCTGGCCGACCGCATCGAGGGCGCGGTGCCGAATGCCGCCGCGCTGCTGCCGCTGCGCCCGACCATCCTTGAGCACCTGGCCGACCGTGCCGAAGATGCCGGGTTCACCCCGCAGCGGCTGGTGCACGACGTGCGCCAGGTAATGCCGCCGGACGGCATCGTGGCGCTGGACAACGGCATGTACAAGATCTGGTTCGCGCGCAACTACCGCACCCAGGTGGCCAATACGCTGCTGCTGGACAACGCGCTGGCGACGATGGGCGCGGGCCTGCCGTCGGCGATCATGGCCTCGATCCTGTATCCACAGCGGCGGGTGCTGGCGGTTTGCGGTGACGGCGGTTTCATGATGAACAGCCAGGAGCTGGAGACGGCGCGCCGGCTGGGCCTGAACCTGGTGGTGCTGATCCTCAACGACGGCGCCTACGGGATGATCCGCTGGAAGCAGGCGGTGGATGGTTTCACCGACTACGGCATGACCTTCAGCAACCCCGATTTCGTGAAGTATGCCGAGGCCTATGGCTGCAAGGGTCACGAGGTGACGGCCATCGAGCAGTTCATCCCAACCCTGGAAGCGGCCTTCAACGAGGGCGGGGTGCACCTGGTGTCGGTGCCGATCGATTACTCGGAGAACCAGCGGGTGCTGGTGGACGAGTTGCGCCAGGCGTTCCCAGGAAACAGGTAAGGCCGGAGCAGGGCCGGCCGATCCGCCCGGTAGGTGTCGACCTTGGTCGACACGCAGAGCGCCAACCAGGGTTGGCGGCTACCGGGCGGCGGGCCGGGGCCGGGGCAGGGCGGTTTTGGTATGCTGGGCAACCGGCTGTGCCGGGCGCAGCATCCCCCCTCACTACACGATTCCCGCAGATCCATGAGCGAAGCTACCGATACCCCCCCCGTCGACGAAAACAAGTTGATCGCCGAGCGCCGTGAGAAACTCAAAGCGCTGCGTGGGCAGGGCATCGCGTACCCGAACGACTTCCGTCGCGAGGACTTCGCCGGCCGCCTGCAGGAAGAATTCGCCGATGCCGGACAGTGGACCGCCGAGGCTCTGGAAGGCAACGGCCGCCAGGTGAAGATGGCGGGCCGCCTGATGGCCAAGCGCATCATGGGCAAGGCCAGCTTCGCGCAGATCCAGGACGAGTCCGGCCGCATCCAGCTGTTCCTGCAGGGCGCGGTGCTGGGCGATGCCTACACCGCCTTCAAGGGCTGGGACGTGGGCGACATCATCGCCGTCGAAGGCGGCCTGACCCGTACCAAGACCGGCGAGCTGTCGGTCAAGGCCGAATCGATCCGCCTGCTGACCAAGTCGCTGCGCCCGCTGCCGGACAAGTGGCACGGCCTGGCCGACGTCGAGCAGCGTTACCGCCAGCGTTACGTCGACCTGATCGTGACCCCGGAGTCGCGCGCGGTGTTCATCAAGCGCTCGAAGATCATCCGCGCCATGCGCGCGTGGCTGGACAACCGCGACTTCCTGGAAGTCGAGACGCCGATGATGCATTACATCCCCGGCGGCGCGGCGGCCAAGCCGTTCACCACCCACCACAATGCGCTGGACCTGGACCTGTACCTGCGCGTGGCGCCGGAGCTGTACCTCAAGCGCCTGACCGTGGGTGGCCTGGAGCGCGTGTACGAGATCAACCGCAACTTCCGCAATGAAGGCGTCAGCACCCGCCACAACCCGGAATTCACCATGATGGAACTGTACGAGGCCTATGCCACGTACAACGAGATCATGGACCTGACCGAAGGCGTGATCCGTGACGTGGCCACGACGGTCAACGGTGGCACCGAGGTGGAGTGGGATGGCGCGAAGATCGACCTGGGCCCGGCGTTCCGCCGCTGGCGCATGGACGAGGCGGTCCGCCACCACAACCCGGAAATCTCCGCCGCCGACTGCACCGACCGTGACGCGCTGCTGCGCCATTGCGAGCGCTTGAAGATCCGCGTCAAGCCGTCTTACGGCTGGGGCAAGCTGCTGCTGGAGATCTTCGAGGCCACCGTCGAGCACACCCTGATCCAGCCGACCTTCATCACCGATCACCCGGTGGAGGTCTCGCCGCTGGCCCGTGCCAACGACAACGATCCGGGCTACACCGACCGCTTCGAGCTGTTCGTCAACGGCAAGGAGCTGGCCAATGGCTTCTCCGAGCTGAATGACCCGGAAGACCAGGCCCAGCGCTTCCAGGCCCAGGTGGCCGCGAAGGAGGGTGGCGACGACGAGGCCATGCACTACGACGCCGACTACATCCGTGCGCTGGAGTACGGCATGGCCCCGACCGGCGGCCTTGGCATCGGCGTCGATCGCCTGGTGATGCTGCTGACCGGCAGCAGTTCGATCCGCGACGTGCTGCTGTTCCCGTACATGCGTCCGGAGCAGTAAGTCGTCTTTTTGACTCCTGATTGTGCGCGCCGTCCCGAAACGGGACGGCGCGATTGACGCCTCCCGCACTCGGCGTATCGTTATTGCACTACCTTGACGCCTGTTGTGGCTTGATCGGCGCCAAGGGGAGTGCACAGTGTGGAGAGCCCGCTTCACAATGTGATGACGATCATGAACCGGGACGCATGACACGGGAGTCAGGCCGATGCAGGGTGCGAGCGTTCGCAGCGGCAGAGTATCCTCGCCTGCTGATGATCCAGCATGGTCGAAAAACCAGGCAGAGTACGCGTTGAACATCGTCATTGTTGACGACCAGACTTCCGCCCGGACGATGCTGCGTCACGTCATCGAGGACATCGCGCCGGAACTGAGCGTGTATGACTTCGGCGATCCGCTGACCGCATTGGCGTGGTGCGAAGCGCATCCGGTCGACCTGCTGCTGCTCGATTACCGCATGCCGGAGATGGACGGGCTGGAATTCGCCCGCCGTTTCCGTCGCCTGCCGAAGCACCGCGACATTCCGGTGATCCTGATCACCGTGGTCGGCGACGAGCCGATCCGGCAGGCGGCGCTGGAAGCTGGTGTCATCGACTTCCTGGTCAAGCCGATCCGTCCGCGCGAACTGCGTGCGCGCTGCTACAACCTGTTGCAGCTGCGCCAGCAGACCGAGAACGTGAAGCAGCGCGCGTTGTCGCTGGAGCAGCGCCTGCTGGCCAGCATGCATGAAGTCGAAGAGCGGGAGCGCGAGACACTATCGCGGCTGGCGCGCGCGATTGAGTTCCGTGATGCCGGCACCAGTGCCTACCTGGAACGCATGGCGCGCGTGGCTGGCCTGATCGCTGACCAGCTCGGGCTGCCCGAAGAGGAAGTGCGCCTGATCGAGATGGCCGCGCCGCTGCACGACATGGGCAAGATCGCCATCCCCGATGCGGTGCTGCTCAAGCAGGGCAAGCTCAACGAGGAGGAGCTGGCGATCATGCGCCGGCACCCGCGCATTGGCCATGAACTGCTGAGTGGTAGCCAGAATCGCTTCATCCAGGTTGGCGCGTTGATCGCACTGCGTCATCATGAGCGTTACGACGGCAGTGGCTATCCCGATGGGCTGGTCGGCGATGCGATTCCGCTGGAAGCGCGCATCGTGGCCGTCGCCGATGTCTTCGACGCCCTGATATCACCCCGTCCGTACAAGGAAGCATGGACCATGGAAGCCACCCTGGCTTATCTCTACGCCCAGCGTGGCCGCCTGTTCGATCCCCGATGCGTGGACGCACTGCTGCGCGGCCGCGAGCAGCTGGACCAGATCTGCGCCGAGCATTCGATGGCGTCCGCGCGCCCGGGGCTGGGCGCGTGAAACGGCTGTTGTCGCAGCTGCGGCTGCGCCTGTCCCAGCGCCAGGACAGTGAGCACGGCCAGCAGATCGTCCGCATTGTCCTGATCAGCCTGATCCTGGCCTACGTGCTGTTGCCTGCGCCACGCCACGATCTGCCGCACACGCAATACGTGGGCGTGCTGGCGATCGTGCTGACCGGCCTGAGCCTGTCGCTGCTGCTGTTCGGTTGGCTGCTGTGGCGGCCCGCGCGTTCGGATCCACGCCGCGTGCTGGGCATGCTGGCCGACTACGGCCTGATCGCTGCCGGCATGGTGCAGATGGGCGAGCCGCTGTCCTGGGTCTACATCGTGGTGATGTGGGTGACGGTCGGCAACGGCATGCGCTTTGGCAACCACTATCTGTACGTGGCGGTGGCCATGGCGATGGTGAGCTTCGGTTGCACCGTGCTGCTGACTCCGTACTGGCAGCAGAATTTCCGCCTGGCCATCGGCCTATGGCTCGGCCTGGCCGCGGTGCCGCTGTACTTCTCGACGCTGCTGCGGCAGTTGACCGAGGCGATGGCCGAGGCGCGCCGCGCCAGCGAGGCCAAGAGTCGTTTCCTGGCCAACATGAGCCATGAGTTCCGCACCCCGTTGAACGGTCTCAACGGCATGACCGAAGTGCTGGCGACCACGCGCCTGGACGACGAGCAGCGCGAGTGCCTCAACACCATCCAGGCATCATCGCGCAGCCTGCTGGCGCTGGTGGAGGAAGTGCTGGACATCTCGGCCATCGAAGCCGGCAAGCTGCGCGTGGTGGCCGAAGACTTCGCCGTGACCGATGTGATCCAGGCGATCGGGCTGATCCTGCTGCCGCAGGCCAAGGCCAAGCGACTGGACTACCGGGTGAAGGTCGCCGACGGTGTGCCGCCACGGGTGCGCGGCGATGTCGGGCATCTGCGGCAGATCCTGTTGAACCTGGCCGGCAATGCAGTCAAGTTCACCGACCACGGCCGGGTCGAGATCCGTGTCGGCGTCGTCCAGGCGGATACCAATGGCGCGGTGCGGTTGCGCTTCGACATCCTCGATACCGGCATCGGCGTGGCGCCGGCCATGCGCGCGCGGCTGTTCGATGCCTTCGAGCAGGCTGACGTCAGCATGGCGCGCCGCCACGAGGGCACCGGCCTGGGCACGACCATCGCCAAGGGCCTGGTCGAAGCCATGGACGGTGACATCGGCTATCTGGAAAACCCGCCGCGCGGCAGCCACTTCTGGGTCGAGCTGCCGTTCGCGCCGCCGCAGCCGCTGGTGCCGGGCGCGGTGCCGAGCCTGACCGGCGACGAAGACGTCGGGCCGGGCGGCAACGTGATCGCCTTTGCCGATCCGTTCCTGCGCCATCGCGCCCGCGTGCGCAGCATGCAGATCCTGGTGGCCGACGACCATGAGGCCAACCGCATGGTCCTGCAGCGCCTGCTGCAGAAGGCCGGGCACCGCGTGCTGTGCGTGGACGGCGGTGAGGCGGTGCTGGATGCGCTGGCCGACAGCGAGTTCGACGCGGTCATCGTCGACCTGCACATGCCGGGCATGAGCGGGCTGGACATGCTCAAGGAGCTGCGGGTCATGCAGGCCGGCGGCGGACCGCGCACACCGGTGCTGGTGCTCAGCGCCGATGTCACGCCCGAGGCGATCCAGCGCTGCACCCAGGCCGGTGCGCATGCCTTCCTGGCCAAGCCCGTGGTGGCGGTACGCCTGCTCGATACCCTGGCCGAGATCGCCAACAACGCCCAGTTGAAGACCATGGCCGCGCCGGTGGTACGGCCGGCGGCGCTGCAGGATGGGGTGCTCGACAGCAGCGTGCTGGACGAACTGGCCTCGCTGGGCATGGGCGAGGGCTTCGAGCGCGAGTTCATCCGCCAGTGCCTGGAGGATGTGGCGAGCTGCATGGGCAAGGCCGAGCAGGCCGGCGAAGCTGCGCACTGGGATGTGTTCCGCGAACAGTCCCACGCGATCAAGGGCGTGGCCAGCAACCTTGGCCTGATGCGCGCGTCCAACCGCGCTGGCGAGCTGATGCGGATGGCCGATTGGCAGCTCAAGACCGAATGGCGTCCGCGCCTGGACATCCTGCAGGACGCGATCAAGGAAGGCCGGCGTGCGCTGGAGGCACGGGCCGAACGCCGCCTGCGCGGTGCTGCTGATGATGGTGAGGCGCGTTAGGGATTGTTGGTTCGTCGCGCGAGTTCGAGAATCCGCTGTGCCGCTGATTCCGCTGCGCGCAGTATCCAGGCGAGGGAGTTTGATGCGCCCCTTGGCTTCTGATCGGAGTCGGACGGCTGACGTATCGATTCCCGGTGCGTCAGCAGGAGGGTTTGCGGGTGCGGCTGGCGCTGGCCCCTCTTTACGTACCAGCGGATCAAGGTGTGGTTTGGGGCGTCGTACTCGATGCCTTCAACGAAGTCCTCGGACATGCGTGGATAGCGTTCCAGCAAGGGCCCGAGGTGGGTCTTCATCCACGCCAGGAGATCCATGTGGAAGGCGCGCCAGGGCTCTCCATAGCGTGATTCGGCAGTGGTTGCCGAAAGGCCCAGAGCGTTGATGCAGAAGCTGAGCAGGCGGACAGCGTCCGGGCTGGGGCATTCACGGATACTTGCGAGCATGCGTGCGGCGATGCGCTCCTGGAACTGCCTTCCTGCTGCCGACGCACGAATGGAGTGCGAGAACAGGTGTTCCCAGATGAGCGAGAACTGAATTTTTGTGGCCGAAGCCTGCGGGGCCTTCATCTCTGCGGCTGACTCGATCAACGAGAACGCCATGGCTTCGATATAGCTGATTGCCGGCTCCCATCGTCCTGTCGATGGAGGCGGCGTCTCCGGAAGCTGGGCGATCAATCTGCCAATGAACTGCAGTTCCTTTTCGACACTTTTGTAGGACTCGCTCCGGAACGTTACGGGCTCCCTGATCTGTGCAAGGTCGGAGGTCTGGCGATCAATGAAGAAGCGTGCCCAATGCAGTGCGTCGGGAGGTTCCGGCGACGGATTTTCCATCCATGCTGCGTGCGCCAGGGATACCAGGCCGAGATAGGCGTGCCACTGGGGGAGGCTCAGTCTGACTGCAGATCCCTCGCGTGGGGCCAGCAGGTCTGAGGAGTTATCGAGTAGCGCGCGGTTGCAGACGAGTGCGGCAGATGCCGGGTGGGGGGGCGCCTCATCATCGATGTCATCTGCGGGGAAGTAGTCCTCGTTGTAGAGGAACGACCCATCGAGTCTGATTGCTTCAGCAACCAGATTCTCTGCAAAACGGATAGCGGCGGGATGTGGCCGATCAGTGGATGGGATTTCCCTGAAGAATGCGGGAATGGCGGTCGGGCACTCAACTACGATGGTGCGACAGACGTTCCGATCCTTGAATCGATTGGCGATTCGCTCTGCGCATGCGTGCGCGGATCGTTCGTCGCTGGGCGCTGTTTCCGGTGCATGCAGGTGGCGAGCGATCTCTCCCATGGAGCGACCTAGTTCCTCGACCAGTACTGAAATTTCATCTGGCCTTCCGCGATCGATGATCTTCTGGACGGCCTCAGAAAAGCGGTTTGCGTTGGCGGCACTGAATCGATTCGATGATGAGAACGCCGCGATTGTCCAGGCGATCAATGTGGCGAAGAACACGGCGGCAAGAGCGGCCTGCCAGGTCTCCGGAGTGAGCAATGATCCGGCGATGACCGGTCGGGACGTGGCGCGCCACCAGTCGGTGAGGAGCGTAAGGCAGCCCACCGAGATCATCGCAATCATCGCGAACTTCTCGACGTGAATTCTCGCGGTTGCGACGCGGAATCGATACCTCACGTCGAATATGGTCCAGACCAGAAGGAGCAACGCCAATCCAGAGAGAAACTCCGGGAAGCCGAAGAGGCGAGGGGCATCACTTCTGAGATGAATCCACTGGATTCCAGCACCGAACAAGCAACTGAACATTGATCCCTTCTTGCAGCCTCGACGGCTCCATTGCCATCAGCGGGATTATCGGTGTTCATCTTGGGTGCTGGATAGGTCCGAGGTTCGTTCTACTGCCGGCCGGTCCAGCTGAAGGTGTTGCACCCCTAAAAAAAGCCCGGTGGCCAACCGGGCTTGAACCCATCCTGGGGGAGGGATGAATCAGGCCGCGTCGAGACTGGCGCGACGGGTCTGGGCCTTGATCAGGCGATCCATGGTGCGCAGCGAGCGGTCGCCGAGGGCCAGGGCGGAATCGACCCATACCTTGGTGATCTCCAGCAGTTCGTCATAGCTGACAGGCTGGGCAATGCTGCGTGCGGCGTTCATTGCCAGATAGGACTGTGGGGTGCGCTGCTGCTGGCGGATCAGTTCTTCAACGGCCGCGCGGCCTTCGCCTTTCTTCACCAGCACGTCGACCACGCCCATCGCATGCATCTCCTCGGCGCTGTAGACCCGGCCGTCGAGAATGATCTTCTCGGCCAGGTGCGGTGACACCCGGCGGCACAGGAAGGAGTAGGCGCCCATGCCCGGGAACAGGCCGAACAGAACCTCGGGCAGGCCGAGGCCGCTGCCTTCCTCGGCGACGATGGTGTGGCAGGCCAGGGCCATTTCCAGGCCACCACCAAGGGCGTCGCCCTGGATCAGGGCGATCGAACGGACATCGCCGCCGAACCCGGTATGCAGGTGGTGCACGCCCTCCACGCAGCGCTGGGCGTAGTTCAACAGGAGGTCGCGGTTGCCTTCGCGGATCAGGCGGGTGAACAGGTCCAGGTCACCGCCCAGGTTGTAGGCGACGGCGTCCGAGGCCAGCACGAAATGCCGCAGGGTGCCGCTGTGGCGCTCGGCAGGGCTGCGGGTGATGGCGGCCATATAGCTCCACATCTCGTCGAGCATGTCCTTGCGGCAGCAGGGACGGATGCCGGTGGCGGCATCGGCATGCATGAACAGCCAGTGGGCAGCGCCGTCGGCACTGTCTTCGGTACGGATGGTGGCAAAAGGCGAGCCGCTTGAGGGCAGCTTTTCGATGGTACTCATGGAAGGGTCCTCGGCATGCGGCCCGCAGTGTCAGGTGGGTGGCCGGCGGGCCGAACGGTCCACACACGCGGCGATGCTACACCGCCTCAGGGGCGTCGCATGCGAAAGGGCCCGGGACGTTTCCGCCCCGGGCCCTGTGCCGTTCAAATTGCCGAAAACCCTTACTGGGCGGGCGTATCGCGGAGTTCGCGACGGAGGATCTTGCCGACATTGGTCTTCGGCAGTTCCTTTCGGAATTCAACGATTTTGGGGTGCTTGTAGCCGGTCAGGTTGGCCCGGGCGTGCTCCTTGACCATTTCGGCGGTCAGGTTCGGGTCCTTCTTCACGATGACCACCTTGACCACCTCACCGGACTTCTCGTCCGGCACGCCGACCGCGGCCACTTCCAGCACGCCCGGCATCATCGCGATCACGTCCTCGACTTCATTCGGGTACACGTTGAAGCCGGACACCAGGATCATGTCCTTCTTGCGGTCGACGATGTAGAAGAAGCCCTGTTCGTCCATCTTCGCCATGTCGCCGGTGTGCAGCCAGCCGTCGGTGTCGATGGTCTTGGCGGTTTCCTCCGGGCGCTGCCAATAGCCCTTCATCACCTGCGGGCCCTTGATGCAGAGTTCGCCGACCTCGCCCAGCGGCAGGATGGCGCTGTTGTCGTCCTTGATGCAGGCATCGGTGGAGGGGATCGGCAGGCCGATCGAGCCGTTGTACTCGGTCAGGGTGAGCGGGTTGATGCAGGCTGCCGGCGAGGTTTCGGTCAGGCCGTAGGCCTCGACCAGGGTCACGCCGGTGACCTTCTTCCAGCGCTCGGCCACGGCGCGCTGCACGGCCATGCCGCCGCCCAGGGTGACCTTCAGCGACGAGAAGTCGACCGTGTCGAAACCGGGGGTGTTGAGCAGGCCGTTGAACAGCGTGTTGACGCCGGTGATGGCGGTGAAGCGCACCGACTTGAGCTCCTTGACGAAGCCCTTCATGTCGCGCGGGTTGGTGATCAGGTGGTTGCAGCCACCGAACTTCATGAAGACCAGCCCGTTCGCCGTCAGCGCGAAGATGTGGTACAGCGGCAGGGCGGTGATGATCCACTCCTTGCCCATCTCGATGCCCGACGCACTGATCCAGGCCGAGGCCTGCTGCATGTTGGCGATCAGGTTGCGGTTGGTCAGCATCGCGCCCTTGGCCACGCCGGTGGTGCCGCCGGTGTACTGCAGGAACGCAATGTCGTCGTGGTCGATCTCGACCTTGGGCAGGCTGTGGCGGCTGCCGAGCTTGAGCGCCTGGCGGAAGCGCACCGCGCCCTTGAGATGGTAGTTGGGCACCATCTTCTTGATGTACTTCAGCACGAAGTTGACGATCACGCCCTTGCCGCCGAGCAGGTCGCCCAGGCCGGTGGTGATCACATGCTTGACCGGCGTATCGGCGATGACCTGTTCGACGGTGTCGCCGAAGTTGTCGACCACCACCAGCGCGGTCACGCCGGCATCGACCAGCTGGTGCTTGAGCTCGCGGGCGGTGTACAGCGGGTTGACGTTGACCACGGTCAGGCCGGCGCGCAGCACGCCGAAGGTGGCCACCGGGTACTGCAGGCAGTTGGGCATCATCAGGGCGACGCGGTCACCCTTCTTGAGCTTGAGCTCACCGAGCAGGTAGGCCGCGAACTGTTCGACCAGCGCGTCGGTCTCGCCATAGGTGAGCACCTTGCCGAAGCTGGAGTAGGCGGGACGGTCGCGGAATTTCGCGACGGAAGCGTCGAAGACCGAAGCTACCGAATGGAACTCGTTGACGTCGATCTCGGCGGGAACGCCTTTCGGATAGCTCTGCAGCCAGGGACGATCCAGACTCATATTCCCCCTCCAGGAATCGTGATGTATTAGGTTCCGGCCCTGAGCGTATCGACAATGGCCGGTCATTGCAGCATACCCCGCCGTAGGGAAAACGCGAAGAGGCCCCGAAGGGCCTCTTTGCCTGGTAGTGCCGGCCGCTGGCCGGCATCTGCAGCAACCGCGATGTCGGGCGATGCCGGCCAGCGGCCGGCACTACCGTGGCGCCAAGCAGGCCGCCTGCGTCAGCCCTGCTTGCGCACCGGTGCGCCGTTGGCCTTGTAGTACGCCGCGGTGCTGCGGGCCAGCGGGGTGCGACCGCGGATCACGTCGGCCAGCTTCTCGGCCATCATGATGGTCGGCGCGTTGAGGTTGCCGGTCACCACCTGCGGCATGATCGAGGCATCGACGATGCGCAGGCCTTCCAGCCCGTGCACGCGGCCCTGGCCGTCGACCACGGCCATCGGGTCATCGGCATGGCCCATCTTGTTCGAGCACGACGGATGGTAGGCGGTCTCGGCGTGCTCGCGGACGAACGCATCGATCTGCGCATCGGTCTGCAGCGCGCTGCCCGGCGAGATCTCGCGGCCGCTGTACGGCGCCAGTGCCGGCTGCGCGAAGATCTCGCGGGTGATGCGGATCGCCGCACGGAACTCGCGCCAGTCCTGGTCGTGCGACATGTAGTTGAACAGGATGCTCGGATGTTCGCGCGGGTCCTTCGAACGCACATGGATGCGGCCGCGGCTGGGCGAGCGCATGGAACCGACGTGCATCTGGAAGCTGTGCGCCTTGATCGGGTTGGAGCCGTTGTAATTGATCGCCACCGGCAGGAAGTGGTACTGCAGGTTCGGCCAGTCGAACTCGGCGTCGCTGCGGATGAAGCCACCGGCCTCGAACTGGTTGCTGGCGCCGATGCCGGTGCCCAGGAACAGCCACTCGGCACCGATTGCCGGCTGGTTGTACAGCTTCAGTGCCGGTGCCAGCGACACCGGCTTCTTGCATTCGTACTGCAGGTACATTTCGAGGTGATCCTGCAGGTTGGCGCCGACGCCGGGCAGGTGGTGCACCAGGTCGATGTCCAGGCTGCGCAGCAGGTCGGCCGGGCCGACGCCCGAGCGCTGCAGGATCTGCGGCGAGGCGATGGCGCCGCCGCACAGCAGCACTTCGCGGCGGGCGGTGGCACGCTGCGGCTGCTCGTTGTGCAGCCACTGCACGCCCACCGCGCGCTTGCCCGAGAACAGGATGCGGTCGGTCAGCGCGTGGGTGACGATGGTCAGGTTCGGGCGCGGCTTGGCCAGGTCCAGGTAGCCGCGGGCGGTGCTGGAGCGACGGCCCTTGGGGGTCACCGTGCGGTCCATCGGGCCGAAACCTTCCTGCTGGTAGCCGTTGAGGTCGTCGGTGCGCGGGTAGCCGGCCTGCACGCCGGCTTCGACCATTGCAGCGAACAGCTCGTTGTTGCCGGCCTTCGGCGTGGTCACGCGCAGAGGGCCGTCGCCACCGTGGTAGTCATTGGGGCCGATGTCGCGGGTTTCGGCTTTGCGGAAGTACGGCAGGCAGTCCAGGTAGGTCCAGTCTTCCAGGCCCGGCATGCTGGCCCAGTTGTCATAGTCCATCGCGTTGCCGCGGATGTAGCACATGCCGTTGATCAGCGACGAGCCGCCCAGGCCCTTGCCGCGGCCGCAGTCCATGCGGCGGTTGTTCATGAAGGGCTCGGGATCGGTCTTGTACGCCCAGTTGTAGCGCTTGCCCTGCAGCGGGAAGGCCAGTGCCGCCGGCATCTGGGTACGGAAGTCGAGCCGGTAGTCCGGGCCACCGGCTTCCAGCAGCAGCACGCTGACATCGGCATCTTCGGTGAGGCGGGTGGCCAGCACGTTGCCGGCCGAACCGGCGCCGATGATGATGTAGTCGTACTCGTTATGGGTGCTCATGGGTGTCTCCTGCAGGCCGGGGCGCGCTGCATGCAGGCGTCCCGGCGGGATGTCGGATCGGCGCGGTGGCCGGACGATGGGGCGTGCTCGCGGCGCGCCGGTCAGAACACGCTGGCGTAGTCGCCCAGCTCGACCTGCACCGACTTGATGCGGGTGTAGTGGCCGAGGGTGGAGATACCGTTCTCGCGGCCAACGCCGGATTCCTTGTAGCCACCGACCGGCATTTCGGCCGGCGATTCACCCCAGGTGTTGATCCAGCAGATGCCGGCTTCCAGGCGGTGGATGATGCGATGGGCGCGGCTGACGTCCTTGCTGACCACACCGGCGGCGAGGCCGAAGGTGGTGTCGTTGGCGCGGCGCACCACTTCGTCTTCGTCGTCGTAGGCGAGGATGCTCATCACCGGCCCGAAGATCTCTTCCTTGACGATGGTCATGTCATCGCGGCAGTCGGAGAACACGGTCGGCAGCACGTAGGCGCCGTTGGCCAGCGCGCCTTCGGTGGCACGGCCGCCGCCGGTCAGCAGGCGGGCGCCTTCGGCCTTGCCGCTTTCGATGTAGCGCAGCACGTTTTCCATGTGCGGGAAGCTGGTCAGCGGGCCGAAGTTGGTCTCGGCGGCCATGGGGTCGCCGATGCGGATGCGCTTGACGCGCTCGACAACGGCGGCTTCGAACGCGGCCAGCATGCTGCGCGGCACGAACACGCGGGTGCCGTTGGTGCAGACCTGGCCGGAGCTGAAGAAGTTGGCCATCACCGCGATGTCGGCGGCACGGTCGAGGTCGGCGTCATCGCAGATCACCAGCGGCGACTTGCCGCCCAGCTCCATGGTCACTTCCTTCAGCGACGAGGACGCGGCGCTGGCCATCACCTTCTTGCCGGTGGCGACGCCGCCGGTGAAGGAGATCTTCTCGATCACCGGGTGCTCGGTCAGCCACTGGCCGATCTCGCGGCCCGGGCCCTGCACGACGTTGAACACGCCGGCCGGCACGCCCGCTTCGGTGTAGATCTCGGCCAGCCGGATCGCGGTCAGCGGGGTCACTTCGGACGGCTTGAACACCATCGCGTTGCCGGCGGCCAGGGCCGGGGCCGACTTCCACATGGCGATCTGGATCGGGTAGTTCCAGGCGCCGATGCCGGCGACCACGCCCAGCGGCTCGCGGCGGGTGTAGAAGAAGCTCGATTCGCGCAGTGGCAGCTGGATGCCTTCAATGGCGGTGGCCAGGCCGGCGTAGTACTCGACCACGTCGGCACCGGTGACGATGTCCACGGTGGTGGTTTCGGCCAGTGCCTTGCCGGTGTCCAGCGTTTCCAGTTGTGCCAGTTCGTCGTTGCGCTCGCGCAGGATCTCGACGGCGCGGCGCAGGATGCGCGAACGCTCCATGGCGGTCATCGCGGCCCACACCTTCTGGCCTTCGGCCGCGCTCTGCACGGCGCGTTCGACGTCGGCCTGGCTGGCGACCTGCACTTCAGCGATCACTTCACCGGTGGCCGGGTTGACGGATTTGAAGGTCTTGCCGCTTGTGGCATCGACCCGCTGGCCGTGGATGTAGAGCTGTTGGACGGGCAGGGTGGTCATGGGGCGTACTCCTTGGAAGGGGGCGGGTGCTGAAGCGCTTATAGCGCGACAGCCTGCAACTGGAAGTCGATGTAGCCGTAAGCGATGCGCCGGGACTTCTCGGCGTTGAACTGGCCGCCAACCAGGCTGCCGCGCAGCCACAGGCCGTCGATCATCGCGGCCAGGCCGCGGGCGGCCAGGCGGGCCTGCGGATGGGGCAGCAGGCGGTTGAACTGGTGGCACAGGTTGGAGAACAGGCGCTGGTCGTTGGCGCGCTGCAGCCGGGCCAGTTCCGGCTGGTGCATGCTCGCGGCCCAGAAGGTGAGCCAGACGCGCATCGCGGTGCCGTTGATCTGGCTGTCGTCGAAGTTGCCATCGACGATGGCGCGCAATTGGTCGCGCGGGTCGTCGCCGACCTCGGCGCGGTAGCGGGCAACGGCGTCCTTCAACTCGCGCAGGATCTGCCGCATTGCAGCATTGAGCAGGCCGTCCTTGTCGCCGAAGTAGTGGGCGACGATGCCGCTGGACAGCCCTGCCTTCTTCGCGATGGTGGCGACGGTCGCATCGGCCATGCCGATCTCGTCGATGGTCTGGAAAGTGGCCCGGATCAGCTGTTCGCGCCGTACCGGTTCCACGCCTTTCTTCGGCATTGTCTCTCCACGGATTGCGACCCGAAGGATCGGGCTGCCGGCCATTATGCTTTTTATTGATTGAACGTTCAATCAATAAACCCTAGGATGCGCTCGCGCCCCACGCCATGGGCCCGGTTTACCGGTCCGGCCCCGCCCATGTGCTCCCTCGGACTTGATGAGACGACCCCATGTCTTCCCTGGCTCATCCCAAGCGTTCGCCCCTGCGCTTGAACCGTTTTGTCTTCTTCAGCTCCTCGGTGTCGATCGGCATCCTCGGGCTGCTCACCGTTCTCTATCCCGAAGGCAGCGAGCACTGGCTGCAATGGGCGCAGGCCGAGGTGTCGGCTGCGTTCGGCTGGTGGTACATGCTGCTGATCGTGCTGTGCCTGGGCTTCGTGCTGTGGCTGGCGTTCTCGCCGTATGGCCGCATCCGCCTTGGCCACAACGAGGAATCACCGGCCTTCGGCTACGTCGCCTGGGTCTCGATGCTGTTCTCGGCCGGCATCGGCATCGCGCTGCTGTACTACGGCGCCTACGAGCCGCTGGATCACTTCCTCAATCCGCCCGGGCAGCCCGGCGGGACCGTGGCCGCCGGCCGCGAAGCGATGGTGCTGACCTTCCTGCACTGGGGCCTGCACGGCTGGGCGCTGTACGCGCTGGTCGGCGTGGCCCTGGGCTACTTCGCCTACCGCCGCGACCTGCCGCTGGCGCTGCGCTCGGCGCTGTACCCGATCTTCGGTGAGCGCATCCACGGCCGCATCGGCGACATGGTGGATGGCTTCGGCATCCTGGCCACGCTGATCTCGATGGTGACCAACCTCGGCATCGGCGCGCTGGTTGTGCAGTCCGGCCTGGTCTACCTGTTCCACATCCCGGATACGCCGCAGGTGCTGGTGGCGATCGTGCTGGTGATGATGGTGGTGGCCACCATCGGCGTGGTCGCCGGTGTCGAGAAGGGCATTGCCTGGCTGTCCAACCTCAATGTGCGCCTGTTGTGTGGCCTGCTGCTGTTCGTGCTGGTCACCGGCCCGACGCTGCACCTGTTCGACGGCCTGATCCAGAACACTGGCGATTACCTCGGCGCGTTCGTGCGCAAGAGCTTCGACATGTACCTCAACGACCCGAAGGGCCGTGAGTGGATGGGCTCGTGGACGCTGTTCTACTGGGCCTGGTGGATCGCCTGGGCGCCGTTCGTCGGTCTTTTCGTGGCGCGCATCTCGCGTGGCCGCACCATCCGCGAAGTGATCATGGGCGTGCTGCTGATCCCGCTCGGCTTCACCCTGGCGTGGTTGTCGATCTTCGGCAACACCGCCATCGACCTGGTGCTCAACCATGGCCAGGCGATCCTGGGTGACGTGGCCCAGCACGATGCGGCGATGACGCTGTTCAAGCTGCTGGAATACCTGCCCGGCGCGCCGTACGTGGCCGGTGCCGCGGTGGTGATCGGCTTCGTGCTGTTCCTGACCCCGGTCGATTCGGGCACGCTGATGATCGCCAACCTGTGCACTCGTCGCGTTGACGATGGCGTGGAAGATGGCCATGACGCGCCGATCTGGCTGCGCGTGTTCTGGGCGGCCGGCATCACCGTGGCCAGCGTCGGCCTGTTGCTGGCTGGTAATTTCAGCGCGATGCAGACGGCGGTGGTGCTGTGCGGCCTGCCGTTCTCGTTCACCCTGGCGTTCTACATGTGGGGCCTGCTGAAGGCGCTGCGCACCGACCCGGACGCACCGCGCCGGTGATCGGGCACCCGGCATCTATCCCGATGCCGTCGGTAACGCAGTAGAGCCAGGCCATGCCTGGCTGCGAAGAAACCAGAAGGGCCGGATCCGCGAGGGATCCGGCCCTACTCAATTTCGTAGTGCTCTGAAAGACATGCAGGGCCGTTCGCGGCAATCATCGTTCAACGTTCCTTTTCCGGAGTTGAGCCATGGTCCGAATCCTGAGCTGTGCGTTGATGGTCTCGCTTTCGATGAGTGCCCATGCGGTGCCGAACGCGATGGTGCAATCGAACTTTCCAGTGATCGCGCTGGGTGAAACGGCAGAACTGAACCTGCAGCTGGCACCGCATCCTGGTGGGCTGGTGACCTATTCGATCCACACCAATGTCTATGCCAGCGAGGAGAGCAGTGGCTACCGGGTATTGGATGTGCGCTGCCCGCCGGGCTTCCTCTCAAACGTCTACCAGGGAAACGCCGGTGCGGTGTGCTATCGCATCGAGGACACGCCGCATCCGGCCGGCGAGATGTCGGTGACAGTGTTCAACGAGGATGCGCCGGATGGGCATCTTGAGTGGGAGGAAGGGCTATGGTCGTTGGATACCAGTGGCCCTGCAGTGAAAACGTCGTGGCATCTGTTTGGCGTGCGGCCCTGATCTTGAGGGTCGATGTGCGACCTGATGCGAGCGGGCAGGCTTGCAGACAAAAAAGGCCGGATCCATGAGGACCCGGCCCTTTTTCTTGTAGAGCCGAGCGCGGGCTCGGCTCTACAGGTGGCGCATTACTTGCCTGCCAGCTGGCGCAGCACGTACTGCAGCAGGCCACCGTGGTGGGCGAGGAGGCGCGCTTGCGAACCACTGGTTCGCGCGTCTCCGTAGCGCCCCCGCGCTGGCGCGGGGGCCGGGCTTCCGCTCGTTGGTACCGCAGGACGGTTCAGCGACCTGCCAGCTGGCGCAGCACGTACTGCAGCAGGCCGCCGTGGCGGAAGTACTCGACTTCCTTCGGGGTCAGCAGCATCACCGACACCTCGAAGGTCTTCTTCGTGCCATCGGCTTTGGTCGCGGTGACCGTGGCACGCTTGCTGGCACCGTCCTGCAGGCCGGTGATGTCGATCGTTTCCGAACCGTCCAGGCCCAGGCTCTGCGCGTTCTCGCCGTTGCGGAACTGCAGCGGCAGCACGCCCATGCCAACCAGGTTGGAGCGGTGGATGCGCTCGAAGCTTTCGGCGATGACGGCCTTCACCCCCAGCAGCAGGGTGCCCTTGGCCGCCCAGTCACGCGACGAGCCAGTGCCGTATTCCTTGCCGGCCAGCACCACCAGCGGCACCTTGTCGGCCTTGTACTTCATGGCCGCATCGTAGATCGCCAGTTTCTCCGGCTGGCCACCGCCGGCCGGGTAGTACAGGGTGTTGCCGCCTTCCTCCCCACCGAACATCAGGTTCTTGATGCGGATGTTGGCGAAGGTGCCGCGGACCATGACGTCATCATTGCCGCGGCGGCTGCCGTAGCTGTTGAAGTCGGCCGGCTGCACGCCGCGCTCCTGCAGGAAGCGGCCTGCCGGCGAGTCCTTCTTGATGTTGCCGGCCGGGGAGATGTGGTCGGTGGTGATCGAATCGCCGAACAGGCCCATCACGCGTGCGCCGTGCACGTCGTCTATGCTGCCGGTCTGCATGGTCATGCCATCGAAGTACGGCGGGTTCTTGATGTACGTGGAGGCATCGCTCCATTCGTACAGGTTGCCGTCCGGCGAGGCGATGGTGTTCCAGCGGGTATCACCCTTGAACACGTCGGCGTAGTTCTGCTTGAACATCTCCGGGCCGATGGTCGCGGCGATGACATCGCCGATTTCCTTGTTGCTCGGCCAGATGTCGCGCAGGAACACCGGCTGGCCATCGCTGCCGGTGCCCAGCGGCTGGGTGGTCAGGTCGATGTCGGTGGTGCCGGCGATGGCGTAGGCCACCACCAGCGGCGGGCTGGCCAGGTAGTTCATTTTCACTTCGGGGTGCACGCGGCCCTCGAAGTTGCGGTTGCCCGACAGTACCGAGGTGACGACCAGGTCGCCGGTGGCGATGCCGGCGCTGACTTCGGTCGGCAGTGGACCGGAGTTGCCGATGCAGGTGGTGCAGCCGTAGCCGACCACGTAGAAGCCGATCTTCTCCAGCTCCTTCAGCACGCCGGCCTTTTCAAGGTAGTCGGTGACCACGCGCGAGCCTGGGCCAAGCGAGGTCTTCACCCACGGCTGGCGGTTCAGGCCCTTGGCGGCCGCGTTGCGGGCCAGCAGGCCGGCGCCGA
This sequence comes from Stenotrophomonas sp. 109824_Sma, assembly GCF_056480025.1. NCBI lineage: Bacteria > Pseudomonadati > Pseudomonadota > Gammaproteobacteria > Lysobacterales > Lysobacteraceae > Stenotrophomonas > Stenotrophomonas sp. 109824_Sma. Next base: position 2,184,030 of record NZ_CM151078.1, read on the forward strand.
TCATCACCGCCGGGTTGGAGGTGTTGGTGCACGAGGTGATGGCGGCGATGACTACCGCACCGTCCTTCAGCCGCACCTTGCGGTTCTCGATCTCGATGTCGGCGAAGCCCTTGGCCAGCTGTTCGTTGCCGACTGCGGCACCGCCGCCCTCATTGACGAACGAGGAGACGTCGTCGCTGCGCTTGTCACGGTTGGCGGTCATGCCGACCAACGCTTCGCGGTAGTTCTTCTGCACGTCTTCCAGCAGCACGCGGTCCTGCGGACGCTTCGGACCGGCCAGCGAGGGCTTCACTGTGCCCATGTCCAGTTCCAGCGTGGTGCTGTACTGGGCATGCGGGCTGCCCGGTTCGTGCCACAGGCCCTGTGCCTTGGCATAGGCTTCGACCAGGTCGATCTGCTCTTCGCTGCGGCCGGACAGGCGCAGGTAGTTCAGCGACTCGGCGTCGATCGGGAAGATGCCGCAGGTGGCGCCGTATTCCGGGGCCATGTTGCCGATGGTGGCACGGTCGGCCAGCGGCAGGTGCTGCAGGCCGTCACCGTAGAACTCGACGAACTTGCCGACCACGCCCAGCTTGCGCAGCATCTGGGTGACGGTCAGCACCAGGTCGGTGGCGGTGGCACCCTCGGGCAGCTTGCCGGTCAGCTTGAAGCCGACCACCTGCGGGATCAGCATCGAGGACGGCTGGCCGAGCATGGCCGCCTCCGCTTCGATGCCACCCACGCCCCAGCCGAGCACACCGATGCCGTTGATCATGGTGGTGTGGCTGTCGGTACCGAACACGGTATCGGGGTAGGCAACGGGCTTGCCGTCCTTGTCCGCGGTCATCACCACGCGGGCCAGGTTCTCCAGGTTCACCTGGTGGACGATGCCGGTGTTCGGCGGCACCACCTTGAAGTTGTCGAAGGCCTTCTGGCCCCAGCGCAGGAAGCCGTAGCGTTCCTGGTTGCGCTGGAATTCGATCTTGCCGTTGAGGTCCAGCGCGTCCGGCTTGCCGAACACATCGACCTGCACCGAGTGGTCGATGACCAGTTCGGAGGGAATCTGCGGATTGATCTGCTCCGGCGAACCGCCGAGCTTGACCACGGCGTCGCGCATCGCGGCCAGGTCGACCACGCAGGGCACGCCGGTGAAGTCCTGCAGGACCACGCGCGCCGGCATGAAGGCGATCTCGGTGTCCGGCTCGGCCGCCGGGTTCCAGCGGGCCACGGCTTCGATGTGGTCCTTGCCGACGGTGACGCCGCCATCCTCGTGCCGGAGCAGGTTCTCCAGCAGGATCTTCATCGAGTAGGGCAGGTGGGAGATATCGAAGCGCTGGCCCAGCGTGGGCAGGCTGAAGTAGTCGTAGGTCTTGCCGCCGACGTTCAGCTGGCTGCGGGTGGAGAACGAATCGCTCATGCGGGGTAACTCCTTCTTGCGGATGGCTTGCAGTGGCTCGCGCATGGGCGGGCCTGCTTGCGGTCGCCGCGGGCCTGGCGGCCCCGGTGGTCCCAGTATGAACCCCAGACTGAATGGATTCATCCGGGCCGGGTTCCGGCCTGCGGCATCGGTTCCAGACTACAGGGGAAGGTGTATGGCGTATGTCACGTTTGTGGCCGATCCTTTGCGAGGCAAGGGCTGGCGGGTTGCCGGTCCTGCTCAGGGTGGAAGTATGCCCGGGGAAGTATGTATAATTTGTGCATACTCTGGAGGGCCTACTGATGGAAGCCACTGTTGCAGAACGCGGACAGATCACCCTGCCCAAAGCGGTGCGTGATGCCCTCGGCCTGACCAAGGGCACGCTGCTGAAGGTCGAGCTGGACGGCAGCCGCATCATCCTGCGCAAGAGTGTTGACGATGCCATTTCACGGGCGCGCGGCAAGTTCGCGCTGGACGGCTTCGAATCGTCCGACGCGGCCGTACGCGCGGTGCGTGACGAGGAATAAGCCGTGATGATCGCCGTCGATTCACCGGTGCTGGTCGAGCTGCTCAGCAATGGTCCGCAGGCCGATGCCGTGGAAGCCATCCTCCGGCAGAGCCTGGTCGGTGGCCGCGTAGTGGTCTGCGGCGCGACCCTGGCCGAGGTCTGCGCATCGCTGCGCGGCGGCGCCGAGGTGCTCGAAGCGCTGGAAGAAATGGGCGTGCACTTCAACCCGATGGAAGCCAAGTCGGCGCTGCGCGCCGGCGAGATGCACCGCCGCCACCGCCAGCGCAGCGGCAGTCGCCGCAGCCTGGACGAATTCATGGTCGGCGCCCACGCACTGTTGCAGTGCGACGGCCTGATCACCTGGAACGACACGTTTTACCGCGACTACTTCAAGGGCCTGAAGCTGATCGTGCCGCAAGCCTGAGCCCACTTTTTTTCAACCTACGCATTACCCGGGAGTTGTCATGTTGGAAGCCTACCGCCACCACGTCGCCGAGCGCGCTGCGCTTGGCATCCCGCCGCTGCCGCTGAGCGCGCAGCAGACGGCCGATGTCATCGAACTGCTGAAGAACCCGCCGCAGGGCGAGGCCGAGTTCCTGCTCGACCTGCTGACCCACCGCGTGCCGGCCGGCGTCGATGACGCAGCCAAGGTCAAGGCCTCGTACCTGGCGGCGATCGCCCTGGGCAGCGAGCAGAACCCGCTGATCAGCCGTGAGCGCGCCACCGAACTGCTGGGCACCATGCTCGGCGGCTACAACGTCGCTCCGCTGGTGCAGCTGCTGGACGACGCCAGCGTTGGCACCATCGCCGCCAACGGTCTGAAGAAGACCCTGCTGGTGTTCGATGCCTTCCACGATGTGCAGGAAAAGGCCAAGGCGGGCAACGCCAACGCCCAGGCCGTGCTGCAGAGCTGGGCCGACGCCGAGTGGTTCACCACCAACCCGGAAGTGCCGCAGAGCCTGACCGTCACCGTGTTCAAGGTGCCGGGCGAGACCAACACCGACGACCTGTCGCCGGCGCCGGACGCGACCACCCGCCCGGACATCCCGATGCACGCGCTGGCGATGCTGAAGAACAAGCGCGACGACGCGCCGTTCACCCCGGAAGAAGACGGCAAGCGCGGCCCGATCCAGCAGATCCTCGACCTGAAGGACAAGGGCCACCTGGTCGCCTACGTCGGCGACGTGGTCGGCACCGGTTCCTCGCGCAAGTCGGCCACCAACAGCGTGCTGTGGTGGACCGGCGATGACATTCCGTTCATCCCGAACAAGCGCGCCGGTGGCGTCTGCCTGGGTTCGAAGATCGCCCCGATCTTCTACAACACCATGGAAGATGCCGGCGCACTGCCGATCGAGCTGGACGTGTCGAAGATGGAGCACGGCGATGTGGTCGAGCTGCGTCCGTACGAAGGCAAGGCGCTGAAGAACGGTGAAGTGATCGCCGAGTTCCAGGTCAAGTCCGAAGTGCTGTTCGACGAAGTGCGCGCCGGTGGCCGCATTCCGCTGATCATCGGCCGTGGCCTGACCGGCAAGGCGCGCGAAGCGCTGGGCCTGGCTCCGACCGATCTGTTCCGCCTGCCGGTGCAGCCGGTCGATACCGGCAAGGGCTTCTCGCTGGCGCAGAAGATGGTTGGCCGCGCCTGTGGCCTGCCGGAAGGCCAGGGCATGCGCCCGGGCACCTACTGCGAACCGAAGATGACCTCGGTCGGCTCGCAGGACACCACCGGCCCGATGACCCGTGACGAGCTGAAGGACCTGGCCTGCCTGGGCTTCTCGGCCGACCTGGTGATGCAGTCGTTCTGCCACACCGCCGCCTACCCGAAGCCGGTGGACGTGAAGACCCACCACACCCTGCCGGAGTTCATCTCCACCCGTGGCGGCGTCTCGCTGCGCCCGGGCGACGGCGTGATCCACAGCTGGCTCAACCGCATGCTGCTGCCAGACACCGTCGGTACCGGTGGTGACTCGCACACCCGTTTCCCGGTGGGCATTTCGTTCCCGGCCGGTTCGGGCCTGGTCGCCTTCGCTGCTGCCACCGGCGTCATGCCGCTGGACATGCCGGAGTCGGTGCTGGTGCGCTTCAAGGGCAAGATGCAGCCGGGCGTGACCCTGCGTGACCTGGTCAACGCGATCCCGCTGTACGCGATCAAGTCGGGCCTGCTGACCGTGGCCAAGGCTGGCAAGAAGAACATCTTCTCCGGTCGCATCCTGGAAATCGAAGGCCTGCCGGAACTGAAGGTCGAACAGGCGTTCGAACTGTCCGACGCCTCGGCCGAGCGTTCGGCGGCCGGCTGCTCGGTGCGCCTGAACAAGGAGCCGATCATCGAGTACCTCAACAGCAACATCACTCTGCTGAAGTGGATGATTGCCGAGGGTTACCAGGATCCGCGCTCGCTGCAGCGCCGTATCGAGAAGATGGAAGCGTGGCTGGCCAACCCGGAGCTGCTGGAGCCGGATGCCGACGCCGAGTACGCGGCTGTCATCGAGATCGACCTGGCCGATATCCACGAACCGATCGTGGCCTGCCCGAACGACCCGGACGACGTGAAGACCCTGTCCGAAGTCGCCGGCGCCAAGATCGACGAAGTGTTCATCGGTTCGTGCATGACCAACATCGGTCACTTCCGTGCGGCTGCCAAGCTGCTGGAAGGCAAGCGTGACCTGCCGACCCGTCTGTGGGTGGCCCCGCCGACCAAGATGGACGCCTCGGAGCTGACCAAGGAAGGCGTGTACGGCACCTTCGGCGCCACCGGCGCCCGCATGGAAATGCCGGGCTGCTCGCTGTGCATGGGCAACCAGGCGCAGATCCGCGAAGGCTCCACCGCGATGTCGACCTCGACCCGCAACTTCCCGAACCGCCTGGGCCGCAACACCAACGTGTACCTGGGTTCGGCCGAACTGGCCGCGATCTGCTCGCGCCTGGGCCGCATCCCGACCAAGGAGGAGTACATGGCGGACATCGGCGTGATCAACGCCAATGGTGCGGAGATCTACCGCTACATGAACTTCGACCAGATCGAGGAATACCAGGACGTGGCCAAGACGGTTGCTGCCTGATGCGGTAACGCCGGCCACTGGTCGGTAGCCCGTTGAAACGAAGAACCCCCGGTGAAAGCCGGGGGTTTTTTGTGTGCGCCGGGCCAGGTGGCCTAGCCCATGCGCATCGCCGTCCGGGTCTGCTCCTGGGTCTGCTCCACGGCGTGGTCTTGCTGGGCAACCTGCTGTACCTGCGACATCTGTTCAACCTTCGCGAGCGACTGCTCCACGGGCGTATTGACGGCGTCGCTGATCGCGACCGACGACCGCAGGTGTGCCGGATTGTCGAGCGCTCCCTGCACAACGAACATGCGAGGGCCGGTGCCATCGCTGGGTGGGTTGCCCAGGACCACATGATCGACGCGTTCCAGGCCGCTGCTCTTGGCCGCGGCAAGCAGGCTGGCCGTCATCCGCTCGCTGGTTTCATCGAAACTGCGCCCGTGCCTGGCATCCACAGCGGATACACCGTCGCGAATCTGCCGGTAGAGAGGTTGATCTGGGTGGCCTTCCTTCCTGGGATCCAGGCCTGCCTTGTCCAGGGTGGATTCGATGCTCTCCTGCACTGGGTTCCTGGGAGAGAAGCCGGGATTGCCGAGAGAGGGCGAGCCCTGGTCGGTTGCATCCTGGATCAGGTGCTTCCCAGGCTTGAGCGCAGTGCGGGCCCGCTGCTCCGCTTCTGCTTCGTGGCGGGCGTACGCACCGGCCTCCTCAATACCACGCAGGTAATTGACCCCGTCGCGCAGCAGGCCAGGTCCGCCGCCGACCAGCACGGTCGCTCCGGCGCGCAGCTGATGAACATCACTGCGGTAATCGGCAATCCGGCGCAGGTCTTCAGGATCCGTGATCCGGGCCTGGGGATTGTCCAGTACAGACTGCACGGGACCCTTGTCGGTCATGCGATCAAGGAAATGAACCAATCGATGAGAGTCACCCAACTGGACCGCGACGGCGGCGGACATGACATGGCCGCTTTTCATCCCGAGCGTTCCGAGCGAGGCGATGCGCTGGCCCTGCTCGGCGTTGCGCAGAACCTCCAGTTCCCTGGGCAGCGCATACATCTCGACCTTGCCGTAATGAGGGCCGCCCGCACTGACCAGGTCGCCTGCCATCACATGGTTGGTGAAGGGCGCCGCATTGGCCGGCTGGCCTTCAGGGAGGCGATACGCCAGCCCGGCGGCACCGTAAGGATTGAAGGCGTCGCCGGGGAGGTTGTAGTGATGGGCGGTGATCTGCGCGAGCGCGCCGCCGAGGGAGTGGCCGGTGACGTGTACCGGACCATACCCATTTTCTTCAGCCAGCTTGATGGCCTGCTTGGTCAGGGCAAGGGCATCACCGAGTTGTGCGTTGACCCTGGCGGTGACCATCGCGGCGTCGATGCCGCCGTCAATCAGAGGCTGGCGATCAAACTCGGTACCGCGATGGGTGACGATTACTTCTTTGGATTCGAGATTATGGTAAATGACGCCTTGGTAGCCGGTGGCGGAGTTTAAGCTGGCCAGTACACGATATTCCGTCCCGGCAATGGTAACAATGGCCTTGGGCTCAGGGAGCGGATCCTTGTAGACATGATCTGAGAGGGCTGCATTTGCTCCAGGATTCATTGGGCTGTTCCTTCAGTCCGCGTGGAGATTTCGATTGGGAAGTAATTCTTTCGCTTATCTGGAGACATCTTCTCGTACCAAGTCGAAGGCTCGGTAGGCGTCCACTCTGGCGATCCCCCTGAAGTCATGGGGCGTAAGGCGCGATGTACGTAGGTAGTAGAGAGTTTCTCGGTTTCAAGCTTTGTGAATGAAGTCCATGCGGTTGCTTGGATTGGGCGATCATCGATGATGAAGGCGAATGAAGCTTCCACGAGCACGGGTGTCCAAGTGCATGGGCCACGACCGTAATAGTCGGCAACGTCCATACCGTCGTTGAAAACAGCACTGCTGAATTCAGTAGCACTGAGGCGCTGTGCCTGAAGCTCAACCTTGTGCTGATTCGGCTCGTACTGCACCCCCTCCCAATTGTTGACCGGAGGGAGACAGAGTGGGTCTATCTCATACGTGACGAAGACCGAAGGAACGGGGACATCCACGGGTGCATCGTGGACCCGAATCACAATCGGCAGCGCATCCTTGGGCGCAGGATTCTCGCGGTAGACCGGATATGAGCGTTCCTTGTTGCAGCCTGGAATGGCCAGTGTGATCAATGCGATCAACGCAACATGAGCAAGGCAGGAGACGGATTTCAGCATGAGCGGTCCACGTCGCTGATCAAGGTTTTGCGGGGTGCGGCGACACCATGAAGGGCACCTCGGGGCAAATGCGACGGATTGCGCATTTCATGCTGGGGGCACGCCGGCACTTCATCCTTGTATGCCGGTGCCTCGGGGCGTTGCGGCGTATCGTTCATCGGCGTTCCATTGCTCTGCGACGTCTGACTATACGACCCGGTGCAGCTGTGCTCCAAGACCGAGGTGCAGCGCCGGAGGCGTCCCGTGGGACGCCGCCCAGCATCGGGCCGCTTGCTAGCAGGCGACGTGCAGCGACTGCCGCAACCATGCATCGAGCTGCACGCTGGTGAAGGCGGGATTCTCCAGGGTCGAGATATGCCCCGAGCCGGGTATCGATTGCAGGCGGCAACCGATCACCCTGGCCATCTGCTGCGCTTCGCTCAGGGGCCGTGGCAGGTCCTGTTCGCCGTTCAGGATCAGCGTCGTTTCCCGCTCCAGATCCTTCAAGGCGCCCAGCCGGTCCGGGCGACCGAATATCAGGCGACCCAGTGGAACCACCGCGTTCAGCAGGCGCTCGCGAGGCCAGGACAGCAGCCGTTGCCGGAACAGCAACCGGATCGGATCGTCGATGGCGATGCCTGGGCGGAAGAACAGCGGCACGATCTGTTCGGCCATGGCTTCGGGGATGCAGCCCAGCTGTTCGATCCTGTCGAGCATGCCGAAGTAGCGCTGCCGTGAGGCCTCCGGTTCCGCACCGAGGTAGGTGTCCATCAGGATCAGCGAGCGGACCTGCTCGGGGCGCTGCAGCGCCAGTTCCGCTGCCCACATGCCGCCGACCGACAAGCCAGCCACCGCGTACTGGCGGATGTCCAGCGCATCCAGCAAACGGCCGACTTCGCGTGCGAGGCAGGCCGGTGTGGTGAAGGCGGCGGACAGGGGCAGATCGTTGTCGTGGCCGGGCAGCTCCGGAAGGATCAGGCGGTAGTGCCGCGACAACACCTCGATCTGTGGCGCCCACATGTCGCGGCCCCAGAGATAGCTGCCGCCAAGAACGATGGGAAAGCCGGTGCCGATATCGTGATGGGTGAGAAGGGGCAAGGGGAGGCTCAATGGAAGGGAGCCTCACGCTGCGTGGGGTAGGGGATGCACGTCCAATGCGGCGGATCGACGAGGCACCATCCCTGGAGGCAAGTGAGGTGATTGCGACGCCAGTGTGCGTAAGTCGCACTGGTTGAACACCGCTGTCCGACGTTGCTGCAAGCGCAAACGGGTTGAATGCGACGTCTGGCCGGTGTGTCTGGCCGATGCGGAGCCGAGCATCGGCTAGGCTCTACAGCGCCCCATCAGCCGCGGGCCAGGGCCAGCAACCGCTCGGCAATTCGCTCCAGCGGCACCTGCTCTTCGGCGGCGCCGAGCTTGAACGCTGCACCCGGCATGCCCCAGACCACGCTGGTGGCCTCGTCCTGCACCAGTGTCGGCGCGCCGGCCTGGCGCATTTCCAGCAGGCCGCGTGCGCCGTCGTCGCCCATGCCGGTGAGGATGGCGCCGATGGCATTGCCGCCGGCGTTCTGCGCAACCGAGCGGAACAGCACATCGACCGCTGGCTTGTGCCGGTTCACTGCCGGGCCATCATCGACACGGCAGCGCCAGCGCGCACCGTCACGGATGATCCGCAGGTGCTTGCCGCCTGGTGGCAGGTAGGCATGGCCGGGCAGTACCGCTTCGCCGTCGCTGGCCTCGCGCACGGCCATGGCCGAGTGGCGGTCCAGGCGCTCGGCGAAGGCACTGCTGAAGCTGGCGGGCAGGTGCTGGGTCATCACCACGGCGGGCGCGTCGGCCGGCATGCCTTCCAGCACCACGCGCAACGCTTCGGTGCCGCCGGCCGACGAGCCGATCGCGATCAGGCGGTCGGTGGTGCGGAACTGCGGAGCGGCGGGGCGCATCGCAGGCGCGGCGTCCAGCAGGAGTTTCGGTGCGGCGGCACGTACCAGCGGGCGGACGCGTGAGCGCGCCGCCATCTTGACCTTGGCGATGATCTCGTCGGCGTAGGCCTGCAGGCCGCGCGCCACGTCCAGCTTCGGCTTGGACACGAAGTCCACCGCGCCCAGCGCCAGCGCCTGCAGGGTGGTGTCGGCGCCGCGTTCGGTCAGCGAGGAGATCATCACCACCGGCAGCGGGTGCAGGCGCATCAGGTTTTCCAGGAACGCCAGCCCGTCCATGCGCGGCATTTCCACGTCCAGGGTGATCACGTCCGGGGCCAGACGCTTGATCTTCTCGCGCGCCAGCAGCGGGTCGGCGGCGGTGCCGACCACGTCGATGGACGGATCGCTGGACAGGATTTCGGTGAGCATCTGGCGCACGACGGCGGAGTCGTCGACGATCAGGACCCGGCAGGGGGCGTTGCCGGTCAGGGTCATTCGAACAGCTCCACGCCGCCGGTGACCGGGGCCTTGGACAGGCGCGCACGCACTGCCGATTCGGTCGCGGCCACTTCGGCCTCATGGGCATGCGGCAGGCGCTGCACCACCACGCGGCCGGTATCGGCGAAGAACCAGATCTTGCGCGGATGGATGCCGCACAGGTCCTCGGCAATGATCGGGATGTGCTCGGCCTGCAGGTACTGGCGCACGAATTCGGCGTTGCGGGTGCCGACCGGATTGCTGGTGAAGCCCTTCAGCACGTTGGCACCACCGAACACCTTGGCCTCGATGCGCTTGCGATGTGCGCCGCGCTTGAGCATGTCGTTGATCAGCAGTTCCATCGCATAGCTGCCATAGCGCGCAGGCGCGCCGTCACCGGCGTTGCCCTCGGGCAGCAGGAAATGGTTCATGCCGCCGATCTTCAGCACCGGGTCGCGCAGGCAGGCCGCCACGCAGGAGCCCAGCGTGGTGGTCAGGGCCGTAGTGTCATCGACCACCAGGTATTGGGTCGGCAACAGCTTGGCGGCGATGGTCTTGAAGCGTGCGTCCTGATAGCGCATCACATCGTCGGTACGCAGCGAGGCGTTCATGCGCCGGCCTTTGCCGCACGGCGGTACAGGGTGCGGCCGCAGGGCTGGATCAGGTCGGCGGCGTGCAGATAGTTCTCCGAGTGGCCGGTGTAGAGCAGGCCGTCGTCGGCCAGGTGCTGCACCAGGCGACCGAGGATGGCGCGCTGGGTCGGCTTGTCGAAGTAGATCATCACGTTGCGGCAGAACAGCGCGTCGAACGGGCCGCCGACGTCGTAGCGCGGGGCGAGCAGGTTCAGCGGGCGGAACTCGATCAACTCGCGCAACGCCGGCAACACGCGGCACTGGCCCTCGTTGGGGCCGCTGCCGCGCTGGAAGTAGCGGCGGCGCAGGTCCGGATCGAGGCTGGTGACGCGATCGATGTTGTAGACGCCGCGGCCGGCGGTGGCCAGCACCTGGGTATCGACGTCGGTGGCGATGATGCGCACCGGAGGCTTCAGCGTGCCGAAGGCCTCGCAGGCAGTGATCGCCATCGAGTACGGCTCTTCGCCGGTGGATGCCGCGCACGACCACAGCAGCAGCGGCGTGCGGCTGGAGCGCTGCTGCAGCTCCTCGCGCAGCTTGTCGAAGTGGTGCGGTTCGCGGAAGAAGGAGGTCAGGTTGGTGGTCAGGGCGTTGGTGAACGCCTGCCACTCGTCACCGTCCTCCTGTTCCAGATGGTCCAGGTACTGCTGGAAGCTGCGCATGCCCAGCGTGCGCAGGCGGCGCGACAAGCGGCCATAGACCATGTCGCGCTTTGCCGGGGCGAGGGCGATGCCCACGCGCTGGTAGATCAGGTCGCAGACGCGGCGGAAATCACGGTCGGCGAACTCGAATTCGCGCGGGCCGGTAACGATGGGAGTAGGACTTTGCACGGGGGACGTGTCCATCGGCAGAGGCGGCGGCCGCAGCCGCCGCGGGTGGGTCTCAGAATTCCTGCCAGTCGCTGTCGCTGGCGACGAAGGTGCTGGCGTTGCTGCTGCGGCGGACCGGAGCGGGCGTGCTGGCCGGCTGCGGACGTGCCACGGTGGTGACACGGGCCGGCTCGACACGCGCGGCCACGGCCTTCACTGCGGCGGACACCTGGTTGTCGAGGCGGAAGATCGCCACGGCGTCGGCCAGCTGGCCGGCCTGGTCTTCCATCGCGCGTGCGGCGGCGGTGGCTTCTTCCACCAGCGCGGCATTCTGCTGGGTGGTTTCGTCCATCTGCACCACGGTCTGGTTGACCTGCTCGATGCCCGCCGACTGTTCCTGCGAGGCAGCGGAAATCTCGGCCATGATGTCGGTCACGCGCTGCACCGAGGCGACGATCTCGCCCATGGTGCTGCCGGCCCGGTGGACCAGGCTGGAACCTTCGGCGACCTTACCGACCGAGTCGTCGATCAGGCCCTTGATCTCCTTGGCGGCCGCGGCCGAGCGCTGGGCGAGGGTGCGTACTTCGCTGGCGACCACGGCGAAGCCACGGCCCTGTTCACCGGCACGGGCGGCTTCCACGGCGGCGTTCAGCGCCAGGATGTTGGTCTGGAACGCGATGCCGTCGATGACGGAGATGATCTCGGCGATCTTCTTCGACGAGGCTTCAATGGCGGACATGGTGGTGACCACCTGGCCGACCACGCTGCCGCCCTGCGAGGCAACGCCGTGCGCGCCGATGGCGAGCTGGTTGGCCTGGCGGGCATGCTCGGCGTTCTGGCGCACGGTGGAGGTCAGTTCCTCCATCGAAGCAGCGGTTTCTTCCAGGTTGGCGGCCTGCTGCTCGGTGCGGCGCGACAGGTCGCTGTTGCCGGAGGCGATCTCGCCGGCGGCCAGGGTGATGCTGGAGGCACTGGCCTGGATCTGGCCGACGATCTGGGTCAGCTGTGCAACGGTGGTGTTGGCATCGTCACGCATGCGTGCGAACACGCCCTGGTAGTCGCCGTGCATGCGTGCAGTCAGGTCACCCTCGGCGATGGCCGACAGCAGCTGCGAGAGCTTGCCGAGGTTGTCATCGCTGACCGCCATCATCGCGTTGAGGTTTTCCAGCATCAGGCGGAAATCGTGATCGAAACGCTGGGCGTCGCCACGGCGGCTGAAGTCACCCGCAGCGGCGGCGCTGGCCAGCTGCTTGATCTCGGCGTTGATGCGGCCGAGGTTGGCCTTGACCGTGTCGACGGTGGTGGTCATCGCGGCCTTTTCGCCGGGATAGCGCGCGATGTCGCGGCTGAGATCACCGATTGCGTACTGCTGCACCACGTCCAGCACATCGTGCAGGGTCTGTACGTGGCCGCCGACCAGCGCGTTGGTTTCCTGCACCATCAGCCCGTACTCGCCGGGGAAGGCGCTGGCGTCGATGCGGTAGCTGAGTTCGCCACCGTCGTGGCGGCGGGCCATCTCACGCTGGCCGGTGATGACCGCATGCAGCTGCTGCTGCATGCCGGCCATGGCGTCCAGCAGGCGGCCGGTTTCGTCATGCGGCTGCGGGCCGATGTGGCTGTCCAGCTTGCCGCCGGCGATGCCTTCGGCGACAGCAGTGGCCTGTTTCAGCGGCACGGCGATGCGGTTGCCGATGACCCAGCTCAGGGCCAGCACGATCAGTACCAGCACGCCACCGGAGATCGCCATGATGGCGGTGAACACCAGCGCCTGCTTCTGCACGTCGTCCATGTAGACGCCGCTGCTGACCACCCAGTTCCAGGGCGCGAACAGGCCGGCATAGGCGACCTTCTCGACGTCGCCCTTGCTGCCTGGCTTGGCCCAGCGGTAGTTGACGAAGCCGCCGCCGGCGCGGGCCGCTTCGACCTGGTCGTAGTAGATCCGCACGCCGTCGTCGGTGCGGAAGTCCTTCATGTCCTTGCCGACCAGGTCCTTGCGGAACGGGTGCATCAGCAGCTGGTAGCCGGTGTCGTAGACGTTGAAGTAGTAGGTATCGTTCTCGGCACGCATCACTTCCAGCGCCTGCAGCGCGGCGCTCTTGGCAGCCTCTTCGCTGAGTTCGCCGGTACCGGCCAGGCGGTGGTAGTGCTGCAGGATGCCGTAGCTCAGTTCAACCTGGGTCTTCAGCGCGGTCTTGCGGGTCTCGGTCAGGTCCAGGTACTGCATGCGGGCGGCGATCACCGAGAGCGCGATCACGCCGAGCGCGATGAGCAGCGTCAGCAGGTTGAGCTTGCGCCGGACGGAAAGATTGCTGAAGTAGTGTTGCCAGCGATGCAGGAGATTCATCGAGCAGGACCAGGTCGAAGCGGGCGGGCGGCGCCGTGCCGGTCACAGCGGGACAAGCGGTGACAACCCCGTTATCGGCCGCGCGGGCGGGGGATTGAGGTGCGGTGTCCGAACGTATTCAGGTTTCCTTGCAGCGGCGGCTGCGGCGCTGCCTGCGGCAGGCTTTTGGAGCAACAGCAACGGCAACGGCAACGGCAACGGCAGGTCATGGCGATGGGTTGCTACGGGTTGGCCGGATCGGGGTGGGCAGGCAGGACACGCCGTGAACCCCCCTCCGGGGTCCGGCCCAGCCGCTGGCGGCTGTGCGTTCGGGCGCTTGCGAAGCAGTGCTTCGCAAGCAAAGCGCCCTCACCCATGGGGGCTCGATGGCGCCATCCATGGCGCCAACGGTCCTGCCTGCCCACCCCGACCCGGCCCGCCAGGGCTTCACTTCGGCGGACGGCAAGAGCGTTGGGTTTCCAAGTGGAAAGAGGGGTCAGATCCGTTTTCCTGCGGAAAACGGATCTGACCCCGGACGCGGTGCGGCTGTTGCTGTTGCTCTTGCTCTTCTTTCTTCGATCCGGGGTGGACGCGCACGGAAAGTGTCCGTGGCCGGGAGGGTGGGTTGCGCAGGGGCGTGAGCCGCATGGATGCGGCGACCGAGCTTACATGGACGTACTTGCAGCGTCCCCTGCGCAACCCACCCTCCCGGCCCAAGCGAAGGAAATCCGCCGCCTTCCGCGACCACCCCGAGGGGCATCGCCGTTGGCTGGATATCCAGATACCCCGTAAACGAAAACGCCCCGGCGCAGGGCCAGGGCGTTCTCGTACGTCAGGTCAGGCAGGCATCAGAACTCCTGCCAGTCTCCGTCGGCCAGTTCGGTGGCCATCGGACGACCACCGGCGGTGCGGCGGGCCGGCGGGGCGACCGGGGCCGGTGCGGCAGGTGCAGCAGCACGCGGGGCCGGGGCAGCGGCGATGCGCGGGGCAACCACGGTCTCGGCTTCGTCCACTACGAAGATCGACACGGCCTCGCTGAGGTGACCGGCCTGTTCTTCCATTGCACGTGCGGCGGCAGTGGCTTCTTCCACCAGCGCGGCGTTCTGCTGGGTGGTTTCGTCCATCTGCACCACGGTCTGGTTGACCTGCTCGATGCCGGCCGACTGTTCCTGCGAGGCCGCGGAGATCTCGGCCATGATGTCGGTCACGCGCTGCACCGAGGCGACGATCTCGCCCATGGTGGCGCCGGCCTTGTGCACCAGCGCCGAGCCGTCGTTGACCTTGCCGACCGAGTCGTCGATCAGGCCCTTGATCTCCTTTGCGGCCGCGGCCGAGCGCTGGGCGAGGGTGCGTACTTCGCTGGCGACCACGGCGAAGCCACGGCCCTGTTCACCGGCACGGGCGGCTTCCACTGCGGCGTTCAGCGCCAGGATGTTGGTCTGGAAGGCGATGCCATCAATGACCGAGATGATCTCGGCGATCTTCTTCGACGAAGCTTCGATGGCCGACATGGTGGTGACCACCTGGCCGACCACATCGCCGCCCTGCGAGGCGACACCATGCGCGCCGATGGCGAGCTGGTTGGCCTGACGGGCGTGCTCGGCGTTCTGGCGCACGGTGGAGGTGAGTTCCTCCATCGAGGCGGCGGTTTCTTCGAGGTTGGCAGCCTGCTGCTCGGTGCGGCGCGACAGGTCGCTGTTGCCGGAGGCGATCTCGCCGGCGGCCGAGCTGATCGCGCGGCTGGACTGCTTGATGCGGGTGACGATCTCGCTCAGCTGTGCGGCGGTGGCGTTGGCATCGTCGCGCATGCGGGCGAACACGCCCTGGTAGTCGCCGTGCATGCGCACGGTCAGGTCACCCTGCGACAGCGCGGCGAGCAGGCCGGAGATCTGTTCGATGCTGCCAGCGTTGGCGTCCAGCAGGCCGTTGATCTGCTGGGCCAGCTGCAGGAAGAAGCCTTCCTTGTCGCTGGCGTCGATGCGGCCGGACAGGTCGCCGGCGGCAGCCTGGGCGATCACGCGGGCCACTTCGGCTTCGACCTGCGCTTCCTGGGTACGGTCACGCCACTCCACCACGTAGCCGACGGTGTCGCCGCCTTCATTGCGGATGGTCGAGACCACCTGGGCGAACTGCGCATCGCCGTACTGCATCGGGCGACGGGCGACGCCGTGTGCCTTCAGGTTGCCCAGCAGGGTCTGGTCCATCTCGCCGCGGTGTTCAAGCACGGTGACCGGCTTGCCGATCAGCGACGCCTGCGCATCGAAGTCCGGCAGGTCGCGGCGCACGTCGTCCTGGTACTGGCTCAGGGTCTGCTGCAGGGCGCGGTTGCTGTAGACGATGGTGTTGCTGGTGTCGGTCAGGTACACGCCGGTCGAGCTGTAATCCAGCGCGGTACGGATGCGCAGGTTCTCGCGGGCGATGGCCTGGTCGGTTTCGGTGCGCTCGCGCAGGTCGCGCTGCATGCGCTGCATCGCCTGCATCAGTTCGCCCACTTCGTCCTGGCGGCTGACGTCGATGTGGCCATCGAGCTTGCCGCCGGCCACTTCGTTGGCCACCGAGACGGCGCCGCGCACGCTGCCGACCAGGGCGCGGGCAAACAGCCAGACCAGCACCAGGCCGAGTGCGGCGCCGCCCAGCAGGGCGATCACGGTCAGCACGGCCGAGGCGGAGTAGGTGGATTCGGCCTCTTCGCGCGAGGCGCGGGCGAGGCGGTTGTCTTCGGCGATCAGCGCTTCCAGTGCCGAGGCGGCCTTGCGGTGCTTGGTGCGGGTTTCGCCGACGAAGGTATCGATGGCGTCGTCCGGCAGGTCCAGTTCCAGCATCTCGGTGACGCTGTCATAGGAGGCCAGGGCGTCCTTCCATTCCTTGGCGAAGGTGTCGAACAGCTTCTTCTGCTGCGGGTTGTCGACCAGTGCCGGATAGCCCTTGATCGACTTGTCCATGCTCTCGCGCAGCTCGACGGCCTGCTTGCGGGCATCGGACTTGACGTCGTCGCTGGCGCGGATCAACTGCTGGTAGGCGGCATTGCGGTATTCGCCCAGCATGCCGCGCATCTCGCCGGCCATGCGGATGCTCTCCATGCGCGAACCGGCCAGCTCGGTGGTGACGTTGTTCAGCGAATGCAGGCCACGATAGGCGACGATGCCCTGCAGCAGCATCACCAGCAGGATGACGCCGAAGGTCAGCATCAGCTTCGGCATCAGTTTCAGGTTGTTGATCCACGGCATGGGCGTTGCAGGCTCCTAAGGCAGACGCGCCCGGGCATCGGGCCCGGTTGCAGCAGGAACCACGCCGGCACCAGGTCCGGCGTGGCTCGACGAACAGCGGATTACTTGATGTTGGCCAGCTTCAGTGCCGACGGCGAGCTGACTTCGATTTCCGCACGCGAAGCGTCGCGCTGGATCTTGCCGATCACGCAGACGGTCTTGCCTTCCAGGGTTTCCAGCGGGAAGGAGAACTTGCTGCGGTTCTCACCGGCGATGCGGGCCGAGAAGGTGTGGCGCGGGAAGGCGCCGCCCATGTACAGGAAGGTCGGCTGGCCTTCGGAACCTTCTGCGTAGCGGGCCTTTTCGACCTTGCCACAGACCATGCCGTCCTTGCCGACCGAACGCGGTGCCATTTCCGGCGGGATCATGTCGGCCGACTGGGCAAAAGCGGAGGCGGCGGTGGTGGCCAGGACAGCGGCCGAAACGAACGCAAGCAGGGACTTCATCGAGGGGTATCTCCGGGGATGGTAACGGTCGGGCCGGTCCTGCGCGCTCCCGCGCGACCGGCTTCTGTCCCCCTATCGGCATCGCCGGAGGGAACTGAAGGGTTTTGTGACTGGAACGTGAAGCAGTTCCGTTTGCTCAGGCGGCGACGTCTTCGGCGAGGCTGGCCTGGCCCATGTCGGCGCTGTCGAGCAGGGTCTCGATGTCCAGCAGGATCAGCATGCGATCGTCGTGGGTACCGATGCCGGAGATGAAGCGGGTATCGACGGCGGCGCCGAATTCCGGGGTGGGGCGGATCTGCTCGGCCGACAGCGGGATCACGTCGGAGACGCTGTCGACGACGATGCCGACCACGCGGTCTTCCACGTTCAGCACGATCATCACGGTGAAGGCGTCGTAGCGGGCGTTGTCCAGGCGCAGCTTCAGGCGCAGGTCGATGACCGGGACGATGGTGCCGCGCAGGTTGATCACGCCCTTGATGTAGTCCGGGGCATCGGGCACGCGGGTAACGGCGTCGTAGCCACGGATTTCCTGCACCTTGAGGATGTCCACGCCGTAGTGTTCGTCACCAAGGGTGAAGCTGAGGAATTCGCCACCGGCGCTGGCGGCGGAGCTGGTCTTGTCGTTCATCGAGGGGTCCTGGTTCTGCCGGAAGTCCCGGTGTCAGGCTCGATATCGGCCCCGTTGGAGGGGACTTTAGGTGCCGGGGAAGGCATCCACGCATGGCGTGGATCTACCGGGGAGGATGCGTGGATGGGGTCAGATCCCTTTTCAGGGAAAAGGGATCTGACCCCGGCATGCGTTCCGGGGTTGCCGGCCAGCGGCCGGCACTACCGGTTGGACCACCTCAGAGCTCGCCGTTGCGGCGGGCCTTGCGTTGGCGGTCGATGCGGAAGATGTAGCGCTGGATGGCGCTGTCGGCGCCGCGCGGCAGGCTTTCAAAGCGCATGCCCACGCGCTTGACCTCGATGCCATTGGGCTGGCGCTGCGGCAGCAGGTTGCAGACCACCAGTTCGATATCCAGGTCGGGGCCGTCCGGCAGCGACAACTGCGCCGGATAGCGCTTCTGCAGGCCAAACACCGCACAGTCATTGGGGACCACCACGGCCAGGCCGCCGCCGCTGATGTCCACCACCCGCATCGACAGTGCTTCAGCACGCGCTTCGCCGGGCGGCAGCAGCAGCTGCGGCGAATCAGTGACCGGCGTCTCCAGCCGGTACAGTTCGCGGCGCTGCAGGTGCACCAGTTCGTCCGGCAGCGGGGCGCGGAAGGCGACGTGGCCGTCGTTGTCCACGCGCTGCAGTTCGTGCAGGCGGAAGCGCACCAGCACGCGTTCGAGCTGGGCAAAGCACAGCAGGTGATCGGCCTGTTCGGCGGCACGGTTGGAGGCCTCCTGCGGGCTGCCATCGAGCAGCAGGAAGTCCTCGTCTTCGTCGAGGTCGAGCAGGGCGGTCGGGAACGAGCGGTCGCGGCCGTCGATATGGGCGTTGATCAGCGAACGCTGGTCGATCAGCGAGCGCAGCAGCTGGCGCAGCTGGCGCGGGTTGCGGACCAGGAATCGTTCGTCGGCGGCATCAGCCGCGTGGACATCATGCACTGCAGTGTCGTTGCCGTCGGACATGGAATCTACGGTCAGGGGCGGGCGCCAGCACGCGTTGGCGCGAGGCTCGATGGGGATATCGGCCTCTGCCCCGGATTATGAAGTGAGAATTACATCACTTTCCATGCGTGTGGGGTCGGATCCCTCTTCCGAAGAAGAGGGAGCCGACCCCGGCTACATCAGAACTCCTGCCAGTCGCCGTCCGCGGCCAGTGCCGGCTGCGCCGCCGAGCTGCGCAGCGGGCGCGTGGGGGCCGGCTTTGCCGCAGGTGCGGCGGCCGCGACCTGGCGCGGTACCGGTGCTGCCAGCGGGCGTGCGGGAATGGCTGTCGTGCCCTGCGATGCGAGCCGGAAGCGGGCCACGGCTTCACCCAGCTGTACCGCCTGGTCTTCCATCGCACGTGCCGCAGCCGTGGCTTCTTCCACCAGGGCGGCGTTCTGCTGGGTGGTCTCGTCCATCTGCACCACGGTCTGGTTGACCTGCTCGATGCCCGCCGACTGCTCCTGCGAGGCCGCGGAGATCTCGGCCATGATGTCGGTCACGCGCTGCACCGAGGCGACGATCTCGCCCATGGTGCTGCCGGCCTGGTGGACCAGGCTGGAGCCTTCGGCGACCTTGCCGACCGAGTCGTCGATCAGGCCCTTGATCTCCTTGGCGGCGGCGGCCGAACGCTGGGCGAGGGTACGCACTTCACTGGCGACCACGGCGAAGCCACGGCCCTGTTCACCGGCACGGGCGGCTTCCACGGCGGCATTCAGCGCCAGGATGTTGGTCTGGAACGCAATGCCGTCGATGACGCTGATGATCTCGGCGATCTTCTTCGACGAGGCTTCGATGGCCGACATGGTGGTGACCACCTGGCCGACCACATCGCCGCCCTGCGAGGCGACGCCATGCGCGCCGATGGCGAGCTGGTTGGCCTGGCGGGCATGCTCGGCGTTCTGGCGCACGGTGGAGGTCAGTTCCTCCATCGAGGCAGCGGTTTCCTCCAGGTTGGCAGCCTGCTGCTCGGTACGGCGCGACAGGTCGCTGTTGCCGGAGGCGATCTCGCCGGCAGCCAGCGTGATGCTGGAGGCGCTGGCCTGGATCTGGCCGACGATCTGGGTCAGCTGCGCGACGGTGGTGTTGGCGTCGTCACGCATGCGTGCGAACACGCCGTTGAACTGGCCTTCCATGCGCGCGGTCAGGTCGCCAGCGGCGATCGACTGCAGCAGCTGCGAGAGCTGGCCGAGATTGCCGTCGGCCACCTGCATCATGGTGTTGAGGTGCTCGATCATCAGCTTGAAGTCGTGCTGGAAACGCTGTGCGTCGCCGCGCTGGCTGAAGTCACCGGCCGCGGCCGCTGCGGCCAGCTGCTGGATCTGCGAGTTGATCGCCAGCAGGCTGGCCTTGGCTGCATCCATCGATTCGTGCAGGATCGCACGGCTGCCGGGCAGGCGGCGGGCGTCCGGGGTGAGGTTGCCGATGGCGTACTGGTTGAGCACGTCGATGGCATCGCGGATGGCGTCCAGGTGCTCGAAGATCACCGTATTGATGCCGCCGGCCAGCTGGCCATAGACGCCCGGGAAATCCTCCGGAATGCGATGGCTGATGTCCGGGCCCGCGTGCATCTGTGCCATCAGCTGGGTCTGCTCACTGAAGCGGCGCAGCATTGCGGTCATTTCGGCGGTGGCGGCCAGCATCCTGCCGGCTTCGTCCTTGCTGGTGGCCTGGGTGCTGACGCTCAGGTCGCCACGGGCGACCGCCTGGATGGCGTGCACGGCCTTGCCCAACGGACCCGTCACGGCGCGTGAGATGACCGTGGCCAGCGCGGCGGCCACCAGCGACAGCAGCACGATGCAGCCGATGATGGCGATCATGCTGGTGCGGTGGGTGGCGTTGGCGGCGGCGATCTTGCCGTCCATCAGGCCGGCGATGTGGGTGCCGAGGGTCTTCATCGCGGCGAACAGATCCCGACGCGCCGGGCGCGATTGTTCGTCGGAGATCTGCTGCGCCAGGGCACCATCACCGGCGGCCACGGCTTCGCGCATGGCCTTGTTGGCGGCGAAGTAGCGTTCCAGCTGCACGTTCGCGGCGCGATAGAGTTCACGCTCCTTGTCCAGCGCCGGCAGCGCCGAATAGGCGGCCAGCTCGTCATGCACGGCCTTGGCGGTGTCGTCCATGCGCTTGTTGTAGTCGGCCACCTTTTCCGGTTGGTCGAGCATGCTCAGCAGGGCCAGTTCGTAGGTACGGAACTCGCCCAGCTGCGAACGCGCTTCGCCCAGGTGCTGGACCGAGGGAATATCGTTGCCGGCCATTTCGCGGAGCTGGCTGTTGGCTTCGCTCAGGCGCAGCAGGGCGAAAGCGCCGAGGACCAGGGTCATCAGCGTGGTAAGTGTGAACCCCACGGCCAGCTTGCGGGCGATGGGCAGATCTTGGAACCACTTCATGCGGGGTGCTCCAGGTGGGCAGGGTGCCGGCGGCGGTGCGCCGGCTGGGGTGGTTGCATCGCGAACGGTGGTGCCCGGTGGGGTTCGGTGACGGCCGTCATTGCGGAATAACGGCGCGTTCCGGGCGGACTTTATGGACGCAGATCACATTCGGTTGCGTAGGGATGACGGCGCGAAAGTGCCGCAGTGGCGGGGCTTTCGCTTGCGTGGCGTGGTTGCGCACGAAACCATCGCGATGACGGAGTTCACAAAATGCGGGGCGCTGTGGATTGGGGTCAGATCCCTTTCCGCAGGAAAGGGATCTGACCCCCTTGGCAGAGCGCGCACAAACAAAAACCGCCGCCCCGAAGGGCGGCGGTCCAGTGCACGCCTGCAGCGTGGATCAGGCGGCCTGCGGCATCCGCAGCGAACGCACCAGTCCGCCGATGTCGACGATCAGCGCGACGCGGCCGTCGCCGAGGATGGTGGCACCGGACACCCCGCCGATGCGGCGGTAGTTGTTCTCGATGTTCTTCACCACCACCTGCTGCTGGCCGACCAGTTCGTCCACTTCCAGTGCGATCTTCTGGCCATCGCCTTCGACCACCACCACCAGCGATTCGCTGCCCGGCGCACGGTTGCCGTAGCCGTAGTACTCGCTCAGCGACAGGATCGGCAGGTACTCGCCACGCACGCGCAGTACGCGGCCTTCGCCGGCCATGCTGCGGATGTCCTCGGCCTGTGGCTGCAGCGCCTCAAGCACATAGGCCAGCGGCAGGATCAGGGTTTCACCGGCCACCGCCACGGTCATGCCATCGAGGATGGCCAGGGTCAGCGGCAGGCGGATCAGCGTGCGGGTACCGGCGCCGAGGCTGCTTTCGATCTGCACCTCGCCTCCCAGTGCCTGGATGTTGCGGCGGACCACGTCCATACCGACGCCACGTCCTGACAGGTCGGTAACCGCATCGGCAGTGGAGAAGCCCGGCTGGAAGATCAGGTCCCAGACCTGCGAATCGGTCGGGTTGTCCGGCACGGCCAGGCCGCGTTCGTGGGCCTTGGCCAGGATCTTGGTGCGGTCCAGGCCGCGACCGTCGTCGCTGACTTCGATGACGATGTGGCCACCCTGATGCGAGGCTGCCAGGGTGATCGTGCCGGTTTCGTCCTTGCCCGCACCGCGACGCACGTCGGGCATTTCCAGGCCGTGGTCGATCGAGTTGCGCACCAGGTGCACCAGCGGATCGGCGATCTTCTCGATCAGGCCCTTGTCCAGTTCGGTGCCTTCGCCGACGGTGCGCAGGCGCACCTGCTTGCCGAGGCGGCTGGACAGGTCGCGGACCAGGCGCGGGAAGCGCCGGAACACCGCATCGACCGGCAGCATGCGCACGCCGATCACCGCTTCCTGCAGGTCGCGGGTGTTGCGTTCAAGCTGGTCCAGGCCGGCGAACAGGCTCTCGGCGTGGACCGGGTCCAGCGCGTGCGAGACCTGCTTGAGCATGGCCTGGGTGATGACCAGCTCGCCAACCAGGTTGATCAGCGCATCGACCTTGTCGACGCTGACGCGGATCGATGTTTCCGCTTCCTGGCTGGCGCTACCGCTGGCGGCAGGCGCGGCAGGTGCCGACGGCGCCGCTGCCGCCGGAGCGGGAGCGGCCGCGGCCGGTGCCTGGGTCGCCAGGCTCGGCGGCGCGGCCGGACGGATGTCCAGTTCGCAGTCGTCCAGCACCCAGGCGAAGGTGTCTTCGATCTTGCTGCGCGGCACCTTGCCGACCAGGCCCAGGTCCCACGCCAGGTGGGCTTCGAGCGGATCGAGCTGGGCGAAGCCCGGCAGGCGGTCCATGCGCGCGGCGACCTGCAGCGAACCCAGGTGCTCAAGCTCGCGGATGATGCGCAGCGGGTCGTTGCCGCTCATGAACAGTGACGGCGCCGGGGTGAAGCCGATCTGCCAGGCTTCCGGCGTATCGTCCACCTTGGCTGCAGCGGCCGCCGGGGCGCTCGCTGCGGCCTGGCCGGAAAGAACCGCTTCCAGGCGCGCCTTTACCGCAGCGACTGCGGCGGGGTCGGCGGCCTGGCCGTGTTCGGCTTCGCGCAGCAGGGCGCGCAGCACGTCCACCGAGGACAGCATGGCGTCGACGGCGTGGCCTTCCAGTGCCCGCTTGCCGGCGCGCAGCTCATCGAGCAGCGTCTCCAGCACGTGGGTCAGGCCGGCGATCGCGTCGAAGCCGAAGGTGCCGGCGCCGCCCTTGATCGAGTGGGCAGCGCGGAACACCGAATTGATGATCTCCGCGTCCTGCTGCCCCGATTCCAGGGCCAGCAGGCCAGCCTCCATCGCGTCGAGGCCTTCGCGGCTCTCCTCGAAGAAGGTGGCGTGGAAGCGTTGCAGGTCCATGCTCATGGCAGTGGTGGTCCGGAAGCGAAGAGGGGGAGCGGTGCCGGGCGATCAGCCCAGCACTTTCTGCACGGTGGCGACCAGCTGTTCGGGATTGAACGGCTTGACCAGCCAGCCGGTGGCACCGGCGGCCTTGCCTTCGGACTTCTTGTCGGCGGCCGATTCGGTGGTCAGCATCAGCAGCGGGGTGAACTTGTAGTCCGGCAGCTGGCGCAGCTCGCGGATCAGCGCGATGCCATCCATGTTCGGCATGTTGACGTCGGTGACCACCGCATTGAAGCGTTGGCCCTTGGCACGACCGAGCGCGACCGCGCCGTCTTCAGCTTCTTCGACGGCAAAACCGGCCGAGGTGAGGGCGAAGGACACCATCTGGCGCATCGACGCCGAATCGTCCACCACCAAGATACGTGCGCTCATGCAGCGTTCTCCACAGATTTCAGGTTGTCATGGGTTACGTCCAGGCCCAGGGCCTGGGTGACGCCCAGCAGGCGCGCGGCGTCACGGAAGGTTGCGGTGCAACCGTGGAAGCCGGTGCCCAGGCCTGCCTCGCGGCGGGCCTGCACGAACGCACACAGCACCTGCACGGCGGCCGTGTGGATGCGGGCGACCTGGCTGGCATCCAGGGTCAGCTCGCCTTCCTGCTCCACCAGTGGGGCGAGGCGGTTCTTGAGCTCGGTAGTGCTCTCGATGCCGAGATCCCCACCCAGTTCGACAGTGCTCATCGTTGCTCCGGACAAACGGTTCCGTGATCCATAACGGCACCCCGGTGGGGTTCTTTAGGGGAATCGACGCGGTGCGTCGATGCGGTGCTTTTCGGGTCGCCCTTGAAAAGGGGACGGAGGGGATTAAGTCGCAAACGGCCGCGCCGCTCTGCGATTGCCAGTAGCAACAGCGACCGCGCAAACCGCCGAGCCAGTTGCGACTTAATCCCCTCCGTCCCCTTTTTTCGTTGCGGCTCAGCTCAGCAGCCGGGTGGCGTCGAGCAGGATCATCGGGCGCTGGCTGACCCGGGCCACGCCTCGGAACAGGTCGTTGGAGATCTGGCAGATGCGTGCGGTATCCGGCGGCTCGATCTGCGAATCGGTGAGGTTGGCGACATCCTCCACTGCCGATACGCGCAGGCCGATGGTCTCGCCATCTTCTTCCAGCACCACGATGCGGGTCTGGGCGTCGTCCTCGGCGGCGGCCGCGCCCAGGTGCAGGCCCAGGTCCATCACCGGGACCACCTGGCCGCGCAGGTTCATGATGCCCAGCATGGCTGCAGCGGTGCCGCGCAGCGGCAGCAGCGGCACCGGCAGCACGACCTCCTGGACCTTCAGCAGTTCCAGGGCATAGGCCTGGGTGCCGCAGCGCAGGCGCAGCCAGCGCGAGGTGCGTTCGCCGGCACGACGGTTCTGCGGATGCGGGCTGCGGGCCGGTTGGTGGGCCTGCGCCTGCAGCTCCTGCCAGGTGCCGGGGCGGTTGCCTGCGGGTGCATCGATGGCGACGCGCGGCGGCGGTGTGGCGGCAGCGCGTGCGGCCGGTGGTGCCACTGGCGCTGCGACCACGGCGGGTGGTGGCGTGGGCACGTCTTCGCCACCGGCGGCCGCCTCGAAGGCGGCCTGCAGGCCGGGGCTGTCGGTGTGGGCGAGACGATGGCTGTCCGCCGGGTCGGTCTCGTAGATCACTTCGTCCGGAAGATCGTCCCAGGTGGGTTCCGGGCCGCTTTTCGCAGCGGTCGCAGCGGGTGCCGGCGCGGTTTCGTGGATGACTTCGTCGGGCAGGTCATCCCAGGTCGGCTCGCGTTCGGCGGCCGCGATGCTGGCCGGTGCGGCGGCGGCCTCGAAGGCCGCCTCCAGTGCAGTCTCATCCGCGGCCGGGGCCGCGACGACGGCATCCGTTTCGTAGATCACTTCGGTCGGCAGATCGTCCCAGGTAGGTTCGCGTTCTGCATCGATCACGCTGACGGGCGCGGAGGCGGCATCGAAAGCGGCTTCCAGTGCGGCGTTGTCCACGGCAGGGGCAGCGGCAACGGTCTCGGTTTCGTAGATCACTTCGGCCGGCAGGTCATCCCAGGTCGGCTCGCGTTCGGCGACCGCTTCGATCGCCGGACCTGGCCCGGCGCTGGCGGGCGACAGCACGGCAGGCGGCGCGACAATTGCGTCGCCCAGCAGTTCGTCCAGGTAGTCGTCGAGGATGCCGGTGCTGTTCATGCGGCCTGCTCCAAGGCGCGGGCGTCCTCGCCGAGGATCCAGTTCAAGGCGCGGCGGTAGGCGGCCAGGCCACGGCCGGGGTAGTCCTCGCCGACGCTCGGCAGGGTCAGGCCTGCCGCGTTGCTGATGCGGGTGTCGATCGGAATCGCGTCTTCCCACACGCGGCTGCCATGACGGTCCTGCATGGTGCGCAGCGACTCGTTGCCGGCGCGGGTGCGTCGGTCGAACAGGGTCGGCAGGATCGAGATCGGCAGCGGCCGGCGACGCGAACGCTCGACCATCTCACCGGTGCGGACCATGCCATCCAGGCCGTGCAGGGCCAGCGGCTCGGCCTGGGTCGGAATGATCAGGCGATCGGCGGCAGCCAGGGCGTTGATCATCAGCAGGCCGAGGGTCGGTGCGCAGTCCAGCAGGATGTAGTCGTGCTGGCCCTGGTGTCGCGCAAGCGCGTTCTGCAGGGCCAGGCCGAGGCCGGGTTGATTGGCGCTGCGGCGTTCCAGTGTCGCCAGCGCCGACTGTGCGCAGACGTAGTCCAGGCCATGGATGTTGCTGGCATGGCACAGGCTGGCAAGGTCGGCGGGCGGTGCGCCGAACAGTTCCAGCACGCCGGCCGGCGGCGGATCCACCGGCACGCCGAAGGCGCGGCTGAGCGAGGCATGCGGATCGAGGTCGATCAGCAGCACGCGATGGCCGAGCGCGGCCAGGCCACGGCCGAGGGCGAGGGTGGTGGTGGTCTTGCCGACTCCGCCCTTCTGGTTGGCGACTGCCCAGATGCGCATCGGATTACTCCTTCATTGCCGGGGGGACGGCGGCGCCGACGCGGCTGCCAGCCGGCACCGGCGGCAACGTCACCGGTGCGATGGGGGAGGTGGGGGCGCTGGCCGGCGTTGCTGCGGCCTGTTCGGTGGCGGTGCTGTCGGTGGCGCCGGTGGCCGCGTTCAGGCGTTGGCCCAGCGGATCCACCGAGTGCGAGGTGTCGGCCAGGATGATGACCATGACCCGGCGGTTGCGGTTGCGGCCCTGCGCGCTGTCATTCTCTTCGCGGGGGCGGAACTGGCCGTAGCCGACCATCGCCAGCCGCGACGGCTGCACGCCCTGGTCGGCGAACAGGTGCACCACGCTGGCGGCGCGTCCGGCCGACAGCTCCCAGTTGGACGGGAAGGTGGCAGTGGCGATCGGCACGTTGTCGGTGTGGCCTTCCACGCGCACGCTGTTGGGTACGTCGCGCAGCACCTCGGCCAGGCTGGCCAGGGTCTGCCGCGCGTGCACGTCCAGCGCGGCCGAGCCGGTCGGGAACAGGATGTCGCTGTTGATCTCGACTTCGATCCACAGTTCCGTGCGGCGCACGCTGATCATGCCGCGGTCGATCAGCGGCGCCAGCGCGGCGGTCAGGCGGTCGGCGATGGTGTTGAGCTGGCGCTCGGCGCGCGCGATCTGTTCCTGGTTGTGCACCGAAACCGGCATGCGCATCTGCGAGGCCATCGACGGCAGCAGCGTCGGGTCGTGCGAGGGCGCCGGTGCGGACGGGCCGACCTTGGTGCCGGACTTGATCACCGACGGGCTGTCCCAGCCGCCGCCCTGCACCTGCTTGTTGCCGACCTGCACCGGATTGATCGTGCGCGGCGCGCCACCGAAGGCATCGGTGAGCGCGTCGGCCATGATCCGGTACTTGCCCTCGTTGACCGAGGAAATCGCGTACATGACCACGAAGAAGGCGAGCAGCAGCGTCATCAGGTCGGCATAGGGGATCGCCCATGCTTCGTGGTTGGCGTGCTCTTCGTGGTGCTTGCGGCGGGCCATGTCAGTGCAGGAAGCCGGAGAGGTTGGTTTCGATGTTGCGCGGGTTCTCGCCCTGGGCGATCGAGATCAGGCCTTCGATGACCATCTCGCGGTCGCGCGTGTTGTGCGAGATCACACTCTTGAGCTTGGCCGAGATCGGCAGGAACAGCAGGTTGGCCGAGGCGATGCCGTAGATCGTTGCGGTGAACGCGGCGGCGATGCCGTGGCCGAGCTTGCTGGGGTCGGCCAGGTTCTTCATCACCGCGATCAGGCCGAGCACGGCACCGATGATGCCGAGCGTCGGTGCGTAGATGCCCATCGCTTCGAACACTTTGGCGCCGGCCTGGTCCTGGTGTTCCTGGCTGCCCAGTTCGATTTCCAGCATGTGCCGCATCGATTCGGGCTCGACGCCGTCCACCAGCAGCTGCAGGCCCTTGCGCAGGAACGGGTCCTGCTGCGCTTCCACCTGCGATTCCAGGCCCAGCAGGCCCTGGCGGCGGGCGATGTTGCTCCACTCGACGATCTGCTGGATCAGCTCGCGGCGATCGCTGTGCGGCGGGCGCACGACCCAGCGCACGATCTTGAACGCATGCTTGAACACCGCCGGCGAGGTATGCAGCAGGATCGCGGCCACGGTGCCGACGATGACGATCACGAACGCCGCAGGCGACCACAGGGACGCCAGGCCGGCGCCCTTGAGGATGCTGCCGCCGACCAGCGAGGCCAGGGCGAGAAAGAGTCCAATGAGGCTGAGTCTATCCATGGATCCGGTATCGGCTTGTATGAATGGGACTTGAGACACCGGTACGGGCTACTGGTGCGACTTCACAGTTTTACGGGTTCAGCAAGCGGGTCAGTCGTGCGGGCTGCGCAGGCCATCGACATCCAGGATCAGCGCCATGCGACCATCCCCGATCAAGGTTGCACCGGCGTAACCGCGCAGGCCGCGCAGGGCTTTCGGTAGTGGCTTGATGACCACTTCCTCGCGCCCGCGCACCTGGTCCACGACCAGGCCGAAGCGCGCTTCGCCGGCCTGCAGCACCACGATGGTCAGCAGGGTCGACGCGGCGGGCGTCACATCCAGCCACTGGCGCAGATCGACCAGTGGCAGCGTGTGCGAACGGCGGTCGAGCACGGCGCGGCCATCGAACCAGCCCAGCGAGGTGCGCGGCGCGTGCAGCACTTCCATCACGCGCGCCAGCGGCAGCGCATAGACGTCCTCGCCGGCCTGCACCAGCAGGGTCGGCAGGATCGCCAGGGTGAGCGGCACGCGGATCAGGAAGCGGCTGCCGCGGCCCAGCTCCGACTGGATCTGGATCTGGCCACTCAGTTCGCGGATGCGCGACTGCACCACGTCCATGCCAACGCCGCGGCCGGAAATATCCGTGACCTGCTGCTTGGTCGAGAAGCCGGGCAGGAACACCAGGTGCAGGCACTCCTCGCTGCTCAGGCGGGCGGCGGCCTCCGGATCGATCAGGCCCTTCTCGCGTGCCTTCGCGCGCAGCTTTTCCGGGTCGATGCCGGCGCCATCGTCCTGCACCTCGATGCTGACGTAGTCACCTTCCTGTTGCGCCGACAACCGCACATGGCCCATCCGCGGCTTGCCCTGTGCTTCGCGCAGGTCGGGCATTTCCACGCCATGGTCGATGGCGTTGCGGACCAGGTGCACCAGCGGGTCGGCCAGCGCTTCGACCAGGTTGCGATCGAGCTCGGTCTCGGCGCCGATCAGCTCCAGGTCCACTTCCTTCTTCAGAGAGCGGGCGACGTCGCGGGCGACCTTGGGGAAGCGCGAGAATACCTTGCCCACCGGCTGCATGCGGGTACGCATCACCGCCGACTGCAGGCGCGCGGTGGCGATGTCCAGGGTGGACACGGCGCGGTCCAGCTCCTCGTCGCGCAAGCGCGCACGCAGGGTCTTGAGCCGGTTGCGCGACAGCACCAGTTCGCCGATCAGGTTGACGATCGCGTCCAGGCGCTTGGTGTCCACGCGCACGGTGTGTTCGGCCTCGGCCAGCGGCTTGGCGGCGGGCTTGGCCGCCGGTGCCGGTGCGGCCGCCGGGCGCGGGGCGGCGATCGGTGCCGGTGCCGCCGCCGCCGCGGGCTTGGCGCCGGGTGCGGCGCCACCGTGCAGCTGGTCGAGCAGGGCTTCGAACTCGTCCTCGCTGATCAGCCCGTCGTCGGCCTTCTTTGCCGGCGCCACCGCAGTCGGTGCGTTGCCGCCGTGCAGCTGGTCGAGCAGGGCCTCGAACTCGTCGTCGGTGATCAGGTCGCTGCCTCCCGCAGCGGGCGCTGCTGCGGCGGCGGGTGCAGCCACGGCACCGCCATGCACGTCGAACTGGGCGATCAGGTCAGGCGGTGCATAGCCCGGCTCGGTGCCGGAAGACACGGCATCCAGCATCGACTGCAGGTAGTCCAGCGATTGCTGGGCGGCGTCGAAGTGATGGGCCTGCAGCACGGCCTGGCCGGCACGTGCAGCGCCCAACGCTTCCTCAGCGGCGTGGCACAGCTCGACCATGGCGGTGACACCGAGGAAACCGGCGCCGCCCTTGAGCGTGTGGTAGCCGCGGAACACCGCGTTGAGCTGTTCGGTGTCCTGCGGTGCCTGCTCCAGCGACACCAGCTGTTCGCCGAGGCGATCCAGGATTTCCTGTGCCTCGATGATGAAATCGGCAGTGATGTCGTCGGATACCGCGCTCATGCTTACAGCCCCAGATCCGACAACAGGTCGTCGGCGTCGTTCTGCGAGACCGCGTGGCGGTCCAGTCCTTTCAGTGCCGGCCCGGCCAGTTCCGGGTCGGTGCGATGCTGTTCCGGCGGCAGGCCGAGCGCGCCGAAGCCTTCGTGCACGCGGCGGACGATGCCCACTACGCGACGGATGATCTGCCCGGTCAGGTCCTGGTAGCTCTGCGTCAGGGCGATCTCGGTGAGGTTGTGGCGGATGCGCTCGAGCTGCGCGTCCTGGCCCGGCTGCAGGCCTTCGGCGCGCAGCTGTTCGGTCAGGCTGCGGCATTCCTCGGCCAGGTCCAGGGTACGGTGGGTGGCCTGTTCGGTCATCGCCACCACGTGGTCCAGGCGTGCGCAGGCATCGTCCAGTTCGCCGGCTTCGCTGGGCACGGTCGGCAGTTCACCCAGCGCCTGCCCCAGCTCGCGGGCGAGCCGCGAGAGGCCGCTCATCATCGGCTGCGTGCGCAGCGCGACCAGTCCGTCGATGCGTTGCCGCCACGCGGCTTCGTCACCGGACTCCAGTGCGTCCAGGGCCTCCTGCAGGCGCAGGGCGAGGGCGTTCTTGTCGACCGTGGTATCCATCAGGCGCTGGCCGCCAGGCGTTCGAAGATCTTGCCGAGCTTTTCTTCCAGCGTCTGCGCGGTGAACGGCTTGATGATGTAACCGTTCACGCCGTTCTGGGCCGCTTCAATGATCTGCTCGCGCTTGGCTTCGGCGGTGACCATCAGTACCGGCAGGGTCTTCAGCTTGGCATCGGCACGGATCGCCTTGAGCAGTTCGATGCCGGTCATCACCGGCATGTTCCAGTCGGTGACGACGAAATCGAACGGCTGGCTCTGCAGCAGCGACAGCGCGGCATGCCCGTCCTCGGCTTCGGCGGTGTTGGTGAAGCCCAGATCGCCCAGCAGGTTCTTGACGATTCGACGCATGGTCGAGAAGTCGTCGACGATCAGGATGCGCATGTTCTTGTTCAAAGCAGAGTTCCTTTGTTGTTCATTCCGGGCGGCCGGGGGCAGCCGCCTCGGGGATGTTCATTCTTCCAGGCCGGCGTCGACGGCCTCGAATATCTTCAGCCGGCCGCGCAGGCGCAGCACGGCCTGGCCGTGGATCTGGCAGACCCGCGATTCGCTCACGCCGAGCACCGCGCCGATCTCCTTCAGGTTCAGCTCCTGCTCGTAGTAGAGCGAGAGCACCAGTTGTTCGCGCTCGGGCAGGTGGCCGATGGCCTTGCCCAGCTCGCGGCCGAACTCGCCGCGCTCCAGCACCTGCTGCGGGGTCGGGCCACCCTGGGCGACGGTGTCCAGTTCGCCCTGGTCTTCGATGCGCGACTCCAGGCTCAGCACCTGGCCACGTGCGGCGTCTTCCATCAGCCGCAGGTATTCGGGCAGCGGCATCTCCATCGCGGCGGCCACTTCGGTGGCGCTGGCGGCACGGCCGGTGCTCTGTTCCAGGCGGCGGATGGTGGCGGCGGCA
This sequence comes from Stenotrophomonas sp. 109824_Sma, assembly GCF_056480025.1. NCBI lineage: Bacteria > Pseudomonadati > Pseudomonadota > Gammaproteobacteria > Lysobacterales > Lysobacteraceae > Stenotrophomonas > Stenotrophomonas sp. 109824_Sma. The sequence goes on from NZ_CM151078.1 coordinate 2,215,619, forward strand.
TCGCGGGCACGGCGGTGCACCGAGCGCGGCACCCAGTCGCCACGGCGGATCTCGTCGATCATCGAGCCGCGGATGCGGATCGAGGCATAGGTCTCGAACGACGCGCCCTGGTCGGCGTCATAGCTGCGCGAGGCTTCGATCAGGCCCATCATGCCGGCTTGGATCAGATCATCGACTTCGACGCTGGCCGGCAGGCGCGCGGCCAGGTGGTGGGCGATGCGCCGCACCAGGTCCGAGTGCTGGGCGATGACCTCGTTGGCCGCCGAGCGCTGGACTTCCCTGTACTGGGCTGCGCCTTTCATGCGGCCACCCCGCGCTGCTTGAGAATGCGTTCGAGGAAGAACTCGACACCGCCACGCGGTTCGGTCGGTGCCTGCCAGCGTGCGGTGCGGCGCGCGATCTCGGTGATCGCCAGCGCCGAAGGGCTGGACGGATAGGCCTTCACCACCGGCTGCTGGCGCTGCACCGACAGGCGCAGCCAGTCATCCTGCGGCACGCAGCCCAGGTAGTTCAGCGAGACATCGGCGAGGAACTTCTCGCAGACGCGGGTCAGCTTCTCGTACAGCACGCGGCCCTCGTTCGGGTCACGCACCATGTTGGCCACCACCTGGATGCGGTCCACGCCACGTTCGCGCGACAGCACCTTGATCAGTGCGTAGGCGTCGGTGATTGAAGCCGGCTCATCGCAGACCACCACTACGGTGTCCTGCGCGGCCTGGCAGAAGGTCAGCACGCCGTCGGTGATGCCGGCGGCGGTATCGACCACCATGATGTCCAGCTCGCGTTCCAGTTCGGAGAACACGTTGACCAGGCCGACATGCTCGGCCGGGGCCAGTTCGGCCATGTGCCGGCGGCCCGATGCGGCCGGGACCACCAGCACGCCGTTCGGGCCTTCGACGATGACGTCGTCCAGGGAGCAGCGGCCGGCAACCAGGTCGGCCAGCGTAAAGGTGGGGTTCAGCCCCAGGATCACGTCGATGTTGGCCAGGCCGAGGTCGGCGTCCAGCAGCAGCGTGCGCTTGCCCATGCCGGCCAGCGCCACGGCCAGGTTGGCGGACACATTCGTCTTGCCCACGCCGCCCTTGCCGCCGGTCACGGCAATGGTGCGCACAGGGCCGAGCGGCTCGCTGCGGGTGGCCGACAGCGGGAAGGTCTTGGTCAGCTTGGCGTACTCACGCGACGGCATGGTTCAACTCCGGGTTGCAGGGCATATCGGCCGCTCGGCGCAAATCTTCAAGGCGAAGTACAAGATTGGCTGCACTGGCCCGGTGCAGGTCCTCCGGCACGTCCTGGCCATCGGTCACCCAGGTGATCGGCAGGGCGTGGTCCACGGCCACCGACAGGGCGTTGCCGAAGCGGCCGGTCTCGTCCAGCTTGCTCAGCACCAGCCCCTGCAGGTTGGCCGCACCGAAGCGGCGCACCACCTCGTCCATGTCGCCGAAGCTGGTGTTGGCCGGCAGCACCAGCAGGGTGCGGACCTGGCGGGCGGCGCGCAGCCACTGCAGCTGGGCGGCCAGGGCACGGTCGCGCGGGCCCAGGCCCGCGGTGTCGATCAGCACCAGCTTGTAGTCCTTCAGGCGTTCCAGCAGCTGGTCCAGGTCGGTGCCGCTGTTGGCCTCGTGCACGGCGATGCCGAGCTGGCGGCCGTAGCCATACAGCTGCTCACGGGCACCGATGCGGGTGGTGTCGGTGGTGACCAGGGCGACGTCGCGCGGTGCGTGCTTCTCGGCGAAGCGCGAGGCCAGCTTGGCGATGGTGGTGGTCTTGCCGGCGCCGGTCGGTCCGACCAGGGCGATCACACCACCTTCTTCCAGCGGGTCGACCGGAGCGATCGGCAGCTTGCGCGAGATCAGCCCCAGCATTAGGCCGCGGCCGCGGTGGGCCTCGGTCTCCAGCGGGATCTGCATGGCCACGTCGCGGGCCAGGCCGGCATCGAAGCCGTATTCGTCCATCAGGTCCAGCGCGGTGGCGCGCACCGGGCAGCCACGCAGGCGCTCGTCGGTGAAGCGGTTCATCTCGCGCTCGATCACCTGGCGCATGCCGGCCACTTCCTGGCGCAGCTGGCGGATCTCGGCGTCGTCCTGGGCGACCACGGTCAGCGTCGGTGCCGGGGCCAGCATCGGGGCCGGGCTGGCCTCGACGACGGCTTCGACCGCTGCCGGTTCGCTGGCGGCGATATCTGGCTGTGCATCGGTCACGACAGCGGTCGGCAGCGGCGGCGGCTGCACGGCCGGCGCCGCGCTTTCGTGATGCGTCTCATGCGGCGGGTCGATCTGGAAGCGGGCGCGGTTGGCCGGTGCGACGATGGCTTCGGCGAACGGGGCGAAGATCTGGTCCGGCAGCGCCGGTTCGTTGACGGCGGCACGCGCCAGGGTGGCGGCGAAGCCGGTGCTGCCGCGGGTCGGCACGATCTCGTCGGCGCTGTCCAGGGTGCGGCCGGTGGCGCCGACGGCGGCGCGGGCGAGGGCGGCGACGGCCGAGGTGGTGGCGGCGACCGGTTCCGGCGCCGGGGTGCTGCTGCGGCGGCGGGTGACGGCGGCGATCACCGCGTCGGCGGCGGTGCGCGGCTTGGGGGCCGGCGGCGGTGCGACATCACGGCGCGAGGCTTCCAGTGCACGCTGCACGGCGCTCTCGTCGTAGTTGGCGGCGGCGACGATCTCGATACCTTCCTCGATCCGGCGGTTGGACAGGATCACGGCGTCAGGACCATGTTCCTTGCGCACCAGGTTCATGGCCGAGCGCATGTCGGCGGCGACGAATCGTTTGATTTTCATGCTGTGGTCACGGGACGAAGACGGCGGGGTGGCGGTCGGAGAACTCGGGTGGTCGGTGGTCTGCACGGTGCGGGTTCCCCTTGGTATCTGTCTGTTGCGTTGGTTCGAAAGTGGTGTCTGTTTTCTGGCGCATCGGAGGGCGGCGTCAGCTGATCGTTCCGACCAGCTTCAGGCGCTTGTCCTCCGGCACCTCGCTGTAGGCCAGGACCGACAGCGACGGAACGCTGTGGCGGACCAGGCGGGCCAGCGCGGCGCGCACCGGGCCAGGTACCAGCACGACCGCGGGCTCGTTGCGGGCTTCCTGCTTGCTGACACATTCGGCCAGGCTCTGGTGCAGTCGCTCAGCGAGTCCGGGTTCCAGCGCGGCGCCGTTGCCCTGCGTGGACTCCTGCAAGACACGTTCCAATTGCGGGTTGAGGGTGAACACCGGCAGCTCCGCCGACATTCCGGCGATCTCCTGCACGATGAAGCGGCCCAGCGCGGTGCGCACGGCGGCGGTCAGCACGGCCGGGTCCTGGCTGCTGGGCGCGTGTTCGACCAGTGCTTCGGCGATCTTGCGCAGCTGGCGGATCGGAATGCGCTCGACCAGCAGGTTCTGCAGCACGCGCACCACTGCCGACAGCGGCAGCGCCTTCGGCGTCAGATCTTCGACGAGCTTCGGCGCGCTCTTGGCCAGGTTGGCCAGCAGGTGCTGCACTTCTTCGTGGCCGAGCAGTTCCGGCGCGTGCTCGCGGATCAGGTGCGACAGATGGGTGGCGACCACAGTGGCCGGATCGACCACGGTGTAGCCCAGCGTTTCGGCCTGGGCGCGCTGGTGCGGCTGGATCCAGGTGGCATCCAGGCCGAACGCGGGGTCCTTGCCGGCGATGCCTTCCAGCGCGCCGAGCGCACTGCCCGGGTCCAGCGCCAGTTCGCGATCAGGATGGATCTCGGCGGTGGCCACCGGCACGCCGTGCACCAGCACGCGGTAGCCGTTGGCCGGCAGTTCCAGGTTGTCGCGGATGTGCACCGACGGGATCAGGAAGCCGACATCCTGGGTCAGCTTGCGGCGCACGCCCTTGATGCGTGCCATCAGTTCGCCGCCCTGGTTGCTGTCCACCAGCGGAATCAGCCGGTAGCCGACCTCCAGGCCCAGCGGATCGACCGGGCGCAGTTCGTCCCAGCTCAGTTCGGCGGTCGGTGCGGGTGCGGCTGGGCGGCCGAGTGCGTTGAGCGCGGCAGCATCGGTGCCAGCGCCCGCCGCATCGGCAGCCGGGGCCTTGCCCTTGCGGTACACCTTCCAGGCGATGAAACCGAGGATCGCGGACAGCGTCAGGAAAGCGACGTTGGGCATGCCCGGCACCAGGCCGACCACGCCGATGATGCCGGCGGTGATCGCCAGCGCACGGTACTGGCCGAACACCTGGCCGGTCATGGCCTGGGCCATGTCCTGCGAGCGCGAGGCGCGGGTAACCAGCATCGCCACGGCGCTGGAGACCAGCAGGGCCGGCAGCTGCGCCACCAGACCGTCACCGATCGACAGCAGGGTGTAGGTGGCAGCGGCTTCGCCGAATGGCATGCCATGCTGCAGCACGCCCACGGCCAGGCCGCCGAGCATGTTGATGAACAGGATCAGGATGCCGGCAATGGCGTCGCCGCGGATGAACTTGCTGGCACCGTCCATCGCACCGTAGAAGTCGGCTTCCTCGCGGACTTCTTCACGGCGCAGCTTGGCTTCTTCACGCGTCAGCAAACCGGCGTTGAGGTCGGCGTCGATCGCCATCTGCTTGCCGGGCATCGCGTCGAGGATGAAGCGCGCAGTCACTTCCGAGACGCGGCCGGCGCCCTTGGTGATGACCACGAAGTTGATGATGGTCAGGATCGCGAACACCACGATGCCGACCGCGTAGTTGCCGCCGATCACGAACTCGCCGAACGCGGCGATGACCTTGCCCGCGGCGTCGTGGCCGTTCTGGCCGTTCAGCAGAATCACGCGGGTGGAGGCCACGTTCAGCGCCAGCCGCAGCATGGTGGTGATCAGCAGCACGATCGGGAAGATGGTGAAGTCCAGCGGGCGCTTCACGTAGACCACCGCCAGCAGCACCATCAGCGAGATGGCGATGTTGAAGGTGAACAGCGCATCGAGCACCGGCGCGGCCAGCGGCACCACGACCATGGCCAGCAGGGCCAGCACGATCAGCGGTGCGCCAAGGCCCTGACGGATCATTTCCAGGGCGCGGCGGGTGTTGAAACCGGCGGAGGGCTGGGCGCTCACGGGCGGCCTCCCTTGCCGAATTCATCCACCTGGATGTGCGGGGCGTCCGGCATCGGGCCAGTGCGCCAGGCGCGCAGCTGGTAGACGTAGGACAGGACCTGGGCGACGGCCGAATACAGTCTCACGGGGATTTCCTTTCCGAGTTGGCCTTCCCGATACAAGGCGCGTGCCAAAGGCGGGGCAGAGACGATCGCGACTTTGTTGCCGTCGGCCACTTCACGGATGCGCAGGGCGGTCTCGTCCACGCCCAGGGCGACCACGGTGGGGGCGTTCATGGCGCCGCCCTCGTATTTCAGGGCTACCGCATAGTGGGTGGGGTTGACCACCACCACGTCGGCGGTGGGCACCGCTTCCATCATCCGGCGGTTGGCCATCTGCTGCTGCAGCTGGCGGATGCGGCCCTTCACCTCGGGGCTGCCCTCGCTTTCCTTCATTTCCCGGCGCAGCTCTTCACGGGTCATCTTCAGCTTGCGCATCCAGTTCCAGCGCTGGTACGGGGCATCGATGGCGGCCAGCACCAGCATGGCGCCGGCGGTGGCCAGCAGCAGGCGCAGGGTGAAGCCGAGGCCGTCGGTAATGGCGGTCTCCAGCGGGTGGTGGATCAGCCCCCGCAGGGTGTCGAAGCCGGTCCAGACCACCAGCCCGGCGGCCACACCGACGAAGGCCACGCGCAGCAGCGATTTGGTGAACTCGGCGATGGCTTCCGGGCCATACAGGCGCTTGAGCCCGCTCATCGGGTTCATGCGGTTGATATCGGGCAGCAGCGCCTTCTGCGACCAGCGCAGGCCACCCATCACCAGCGGTGCGACGAAGCTGGCCAGCAGGCAGACCAGCACCAGCGGTGCGATCACCAGCATGAACTGCAGCAGCAGGTCGCCGAAGTGGCCGAACAGTTCCTTCGGGTTCTGCCGCAGGCTCTGTTCCGGGCTGAGCGCGTGCTTCATCCAGGCCGTGGCGCCACGGCCGATCGAGCCGCTCATGGCCATCACTGCCAACACGCCGGCGCCGAACACGGCGGCGGTGCCAAGTTCGCGCGAACGCGGCAGGTTGCCCTGTTCACGGGCATCGCGCAGGCGTTTTTCGGTAGGTTGTTCGGTCTTTTCGCCGGCGGATTCGTTCTCGGACATCACGGGCACTGCGGCAGGGGATGCCGGGGTGCGTGCAAGAACTGTTCCGTGATGGGTTCATGTGCCAACCAAGGTTGGCACCTACCAGAGCAGGCACCGGTAGCGCCAGGCCGTGGCCGGCGTCCTCGGCTACAGGGGCGCGTTGCCGCTGGGCGGCGGGCTCTGCGCCAGTTCCACCCGCGGCCGGGGCAGGTCGTGCAGCTGCATGAAGCGCGCCGCGTCGACCGGGCGGCCGAGCAGGTATCCCTGCAGGAAGTCGCAGCCCAGGCGCTCCAGGTAGGCGCGCTGGGCGGCGGTCTCCACGCCCTCGGCCACGATGTCCATGTCCAGCGCATGGCCCAGCGCCACGATCGCCGAGACGATCACCACGTCCTCGGCGCTGTGTTCCAGGTCGCGCACGAACGCGTGGTCGATCTTGATCTCGGTGGCCGGCAGCCGCTTCAGGTACAGCAGGCTGGAATAGCCGGTTCCGAAATCATCGATGGAGATGCCCACGCCCAGCGCCGACAGCGCCTGCAGCAGGCGCAGGCTGGTATCGGTGTCACGCATCACCGTGCTTTCGGTGATCTCCAGCACCAGGTGGCGCGCGGGGATGCCATGGCGCTCGATCACCTCGCGCACATCCTGCAGCAGATGTGGCGAGCTGAACTGCACCGGCGACAGGTTCACCGACATCGACCAGCCATCATGTCCGGCGTCGTGCCAGCGCCGCAGCTGCTGGCAGGCCTGGTCCAGCGCCCAGCGACCGATCTCGTTGATCGCGCCGCTGCGCTCGGCCAGGCGGATGAAGCGGTCCGGCGGGATCAGGCCGTGTTCCGGATGGCGCCAGCGGATCAGCGCCTCGGCGCCGGCCACCTTCTGCGTGGCCACGCGGATCTTCGGTTGATAGTGCAGGAACAGCTGCTCGCTGCCGATGGCACGGCGCAGGTCGGCCAGCAGCCGGAACTGCTGCTCGGCACTGTCGTTCATCCAGTCGGCGAACAGCACGAAGGCGTTGCGTCCGGATTCCTTGGCCTGGTACATCGCTGCATCGGCGAAGGCCATCAGCTGGCGCTCGCTGGCGGCATGGTCCGGGCAGATCGCCACGCCGATGCTGGCGGTCACCTGCAGTTCGTTGTCCGGCAGCAGCGGGCCGCTGCCCACGGCCTGCAGGATGCGACGGGCCAGCGTCGGCAGGTCCTCGTCGTGCTCGATGCGCACCACCAGCACGAACTCGTCGCCGCCCAGCCGTGCCAGCAGGTCGTGCGGGCGCAGCAGCTGGCGGGTGCGTTCGGCCACCGCCACCAGCAGCGCATCACCGGCCTGATGGCCATACGCATCATTGACCTGCTTGAAGCCGTCCAGGTCCATGAACATCACCGCGAAGCGGTTGCCGCCTTGTTCGGCCTCGGCCAGCGCCTGCACGATGCGCCGCTGCAGCAGCAGGCGGTTGGGCAGGCGGGTGAGCGGATCATGCAGCGCGGCCTGGGTCAGTTCCTGCTGGGCATCGGTCAATGAGGTGCTCAGCATCGAATTGCGCAGCCGCAGCAGTTGCGCCTCCACGCGCTGGTCCAGCCATGAGACCACCAGCACCACGGCCAGGATCGCCACGGTCAGCACCACCACCAGCATCGCCAGCCACTCGTTCTGCAGGCCATCGCCGACCGCCGCACCGCAGATGCTGCCTTCCGGGAAGCGCGCGGCGGCCATGCCGGTGTAGTGCATGCCGACGATGGCCAGGCCGAGCAGGCCCGCCGCCGCCAGGCGATCACCGATGCGGGTGCGCTGCGCGCGCAGGCGGAACGCCACGTACAGCGCAGTCCAGGACGCGGCCACCGCCACCATCAGCGAGAACAGCAGCCAACCCGGGTCGTAGTCGATGCCGGGCTGCATGCGCATGGCGGCCATGCCGACGTAATGCATGCCGGCGATGCCGGTGCCCATCAGCAGGGCGCCGCCAGCCAGCCGCGGGTGGGGCAGGGTGCGCAGCGAGACCAGCCACAGCGCGAACACCGATGAGGCGATGGCCAGCGCAAGCGAGAGCAGGGTGATGGGAAGGTCGTAGCCCAATGGAATGGGCAGGTCGAAGGCCAGCATGCCGATGAAGTGCATCGACCAGATGCCCAGGCCCATGGCGAAGCCGCCCCCCAGGCGCCACCACCACGCCGCGCCCTTGCCGGGTGCGGTCACCGTGCGCCCAGCCATCGCCAGCGCGGTGTATGAGGCCATCACGGCGACCAGCAGCGAGATCACCACCAGCCACGGGTTGTACGTGCCTACCAGCATTCGTCAGTCTCCCGGACCTGCCTGTCGACGGAAACTACGGTGGGGCATGCATGAGGCAGGCAGACGCAGGGCGCCGGCCACGTGCGGCATCCCCCCGGTTGCCGCGCATTCACTCTAACGCGCAGACCGGGGGGAAGGGCAAGCAGCAAAACGTGAAACTGCGCCCCTGTAGAGCCGAGCCCATGCTCGGCTAGTGTTCCGGCCAATGGCAGCCGAGCATGGGCTCGGCTCTACAGAAACGAATGCATGGCAAGCGGCAATACGTGATGATCGGGTCAGTGTGTGACCGCGTCCGCAGCCTGGAAGGCGGCGTCGAACAGGCGCTGTACCGGCGGCCCCATTTCCCCGGCCAGCAGGGCCAGCAGGAACAGGCCCAGCAGCAGCGAGACCGGCAGGCCCAGCTGGATCGGATTCAGCGCCGGGGCGGCGCGGGCGAGCACGCCGAAGGCCAGGTTCACTGCCAGCATCGCCACGGTGAGCGGAATGGCCAGCGTCAGCGCGCCACGCAGCACGGTCAGCAGGAAGGTCGGGGCGATGCTGAAGAAGGCGTGCGGATCGGGTAGTGGAGCACCGATCGGCAGTGCGCGGTAGCTGTCCACCAGCAACGAGATCAACGCCAGGTGGCCGTTGGCGGTGAAGAACAGCAGGCCGAACAGCAGGTAGAACCACTGGCCGATCACACCCGACGTGCCACCACGCAGCGGGTCGCTCATCTGTGCGAAGGCCAGGCCGGTGCCCTGGGCGATCAGTTCGCCGGCCATCGCACCGGCTTCGAACACCAGCCGCAGCATGAAGCCGATGGATACGCCGATGGCCAGTTCACGGGCGATGGTCAGTACGGTGGCAGCGTCGAAGCCGGTCCAGTCCGGTACCGGTGGCAACAGCGGCGCCAGTGCGATGGCCAGGGTACCGGCCAGTACCACGCGCACCCGCGACGGTACCGCGCGGGTACCCACCATGGGCATGGCCATGGCCACCGCGCCGATGCGCAGCATGGTCCACAGCACGGTGCCGATCATGCCGAAGGCCTGAAGGCCGTCGGCAGCCATCTGGGTGGCGGCGTCCATCGAAGCGCGTGTCCTAGCCGATCAGGTGCGGAATGCGCTGGAACAGCAGCGTGGTGAATTCAACCAGGTGGCCGATCAGCAGGCTGCCCAGCGCGAACAGCACCGCGGTCAGCGCCGCCGCCTTGGCGACGAAGGCGATGGTCGGTTCGTTGAGCTGGGTCGCGGCCTGCACGACACCGACCACCACGCCCACCACCAGCACGGTGAGCAGCAGCGGGCCGGCCACCCACAGCACGGTGATCAGGCCGCCACGCAATTCGGTCAAGGCAAGTTCGGGAGACATCGTCTTTCCATCGGTAGCGCCGGGCGCTGCCCGGCGACGCTCATGTAGAGTCGAGCCATGCTCGACTGTGCTTTACGGGGGGTATCAGGCCGGATTGAAGCTGGCCGCCAACGTGCCGACCGTCAGCACCCAGCCATCGACCAGCACGAACAGCAGGATCTTGAACGGTGCCGACACCAGCATCGGCGACAGCATCATCATGCCCATCGACATCAGCACGCTGGCCACCACCAGGTCGATGATCACGAACGGAATGAAGATCAGGAAGCCGATCTCGAAAGCGGTCTTCAGTTCGCTGGTGACGAACGAAGCGACCAGCACCGGGAACGGGATCGCATCGGGACTGGCGTAGGTGCCATGCCCGGCGATGCCGGCGAAGGTCATCAGGTCGGTCTCGCGGATCTGCGCCAGCATGAACCCGCGCAGTGGCTGCGTGGTCAATGTCCAGGCGGTCTGGAAGTCGATGTCACCGTTGAGATAGGGCGCCATGCCCGCACTCCACGCCTTGTCCCAGGTCGGCATCATCACCATCGCGGTGAGGAACAGGGCCAGGCCCAGCAGCACCTGGTTGGACGGCGTCTGCCCGGTGCCCAATGCCTGGCGCAGCAGGCCCAGCACGATGATGATGCGGGTGAACGAGGTCAGCACCAGCAGCATCGACGGGATCAGGGTGATCGCGGTCATCAGCAGCAGGGTCTGCAGCGGCAGGCTGACCGGCGCACCACCGATCTTGCCGACGTTGATGTCCGGCAGCGGGGTGGTCGGCGCGCCGGGCGCGGCGAATGCCAGCGCCGGCAACAGGCACAGGGCAAGCAACAACAACCACGGCATCAGGGTGGCAGGACGGGTACGGGTGACACGCATGTCAGGGGTCCTTGCGCAGCCGCTGCTGCAGCAGCTGGGCGAAATTCGGCAGGTTCTTGAAGTCCGGCACGCGCACCGGTGCCGGCGGCGGCAGCGGTTCGGGCAGGGTATGCAGGGTGTTGATGCCGCCGGCGGTGACGCCCAGCAGCAGTTGCTGGCCGTTGACCTCCACCACCACCACGCGCTCCTTGGCGCCGACGCTGAGGCTGGCCACCAGCTTCATGCCTTCGGCCGGGCGGAAGCCACTGCCGGGCATGCGCTTGAGCAGCCAGCCCAGGCCGATCACCAGCGCCAGCACCGCCAGCAACGCCAGCACCGCACCGAACAGGCTGGGTGCAGCGGCCGCGTGCTGGCCGACCTGTGGGCCGATCGGCGCGGCGGTCTTGCCGACCGCCAGCAGGGTGGAGGCCAGCAGGCTCAACGCAGTCTCCGGATCCGCTCGCTCGGGCTGACCACGTCGGTCAGGCGCACGCCGAAGCGGTCATTGATCACCACCACTTCGCCGTGGGCGATCAGGGTGCCGTTGACGAATACGTCCAGCGATTCGCCGGCACCGCGCTCCAGTTCCACCACCGAGCCCTGGTTGAGCTGCAGCAGGTTGCGGATCGGCAGGCGGGCACGACCGACTTCCAGCGACAGGGTCACCGGCACGTCGAGGATCACGTCCAGGTTCAGGTCCGGACCGTTCGCCTCATCGGCCTGCAGGCTGCTGAACTGGGCCGGGGTCGGTTCGAGGGCGTCGATATCGTTCATTGCGGGTCTTCCTGGATGACGGGTACGCGCGGGCGGGTGCCCGGCGGATGGGTAGCGGTGATCTTCACGGCGTTCATGCCGTTGGCGATGCCGAACTCGCCGGTGAATACCGGGATGTTCTCCACGCACAGCGGCACCTGCGGGCTCAGGTCGATCGGCAGGATGTCGCCGACCTTCAGCTGGGTCAGGTCGCGCAGGGTCATGCGCTTGCTGGCCAGTACGCTGGACAGGGTGACTTCGGCGATGTTGAGCTGTTCACGCAGAGTCTTGCCCCAGCTCTCGTCGCGGTCGTTGCGGTCGCTCTGGATGCCGGCGTCGAGCAGTTCGCGGATCGGTTCCAGCATCGAGTACGGCAGGGTGACGTGGATGTCGCCGCCACCGCCGTCGAGCTCGACGTGCAGGCGGCACACCACCACGTACTCGCGCGGTGTCACGATGTTGGCGAAATGCGGGTTGATCTCCGAGTTGATGTACTCGAAGTCGACATCCATCACCGGTGCCCACGCTTCGCGCAGGTCGGCGAAGGTCTGCTTCAGCAGCAGGTGGATCACCCGCATTTCGGTGGCAGTGAATTCGCGGCCCTCGATGCGGGTGGGGTAGCGCCCGTCGCCGCCGAAGAAGTTGTCGACGATGGCGAACACCAGGGTCGGCTCGAAGACGATCAGGCCGGTGCCGCGCAGTGGCTTGAAGCGGATCAGGTTCAGGTTGGTCGGTACATACAGTGAGTGCATGTAGTCGTTGAACTTGATCAGCTCGATGCCGCGTACCGACAGCTCGGCCGAGCGGCGGATCAGGTTGAACAGGCCGATCCGCCACAGGCGCGCGAAGCGCTCGTGGACCATTTCCAGGGTCGGCATGCGACCACGGATGATGCGGTCCTGGCTGGCGAAGTCGTACGAACGCGCTTCGCCTGACGGGGGTTCCGCATCGGTCTCGACCGCGCCACTGTCCACGCCGTGGAGCAGGGCATCGATCTCGTCCTGGGACAGCAGATCATTCATCGGTGGGCCCTTACTGGGTCACGAAGCTGGTAAACAGCAGATCGTCGGCGCCGTTGCTGCCGGTCTCGGCCTTGAGCACTTTCTGCACCTCGGCCAGTGAGGCGGCCTGCAGCTTCTGCTTGCCGGCCACATCGGCGATCTGGTCCGGGCTGACCTGCGAGAACAGCATCAGCAGGCGCGCGCGGATGGCCGGGGCATGGGTCTTGATCGCTTCCAGCGCGGCCGGGTCGCGGGTCATCAGCTGCACTTCCAGCTGCAGGTAGCGCGGGCCGTCGACCGGGCCGTTGAGGTTGACCACGAACGCCGGGTCCAGCGCGAAGTACTGTGCCGGGGCCGGGGTGGCGCTCTTCTTCGGCGCCTGCGCTGTCTTCTCTTCGTGCTTGGACTGGGTGAAGAACCACACGCCGCCGCCAGCGGCAGCGGCGGCCAGTACGGCCACCAGTGCGGTGATCAGGATCGGACTACGCGGCTTGGCGGCCTTGTCCTTCTCGGCGGTCTTCTTGGTTTTGTCAGCGGCTGCGGCCACGGGGTGAAGCTCCTGAGGGTTGCTTCACCGGGATATGCAAGGGGTGTGCCGAAGGCGGGGCAGAGGGGTGCGACGGAATTCCGTCGGGGTGCCGGTGGGGCCGTGCGGAGCACGCTCCGCACCCACCAGCGCGATACGGGTAGCTGCCAACCCTGGTTGGCACGCCTGTCAGGCGTAGGCGTCCAGCAACCCGCGCTGGCGGATCAACTGCGCGGACGACACGCTGGCGTCGCCCGGCGACGGTTCTCCGTCACCGGCCATGCCGCCGCCACCGGCCTGGCCCGACGCATTGCCGTCACCACCGGGCGCCTGGTGGCCGACATCGGCGTGGGCCAGCTGGAAGCCCTGTTCGCCCAGCAGCTCGCGCAGGCGTGGCAGGCTGCTTTCCAGTGCCTGGCGCACGTCCACGTGCGGGCTGCTGAAGCTGGCGTGCACCTTGTCACCGTTCAACTGCAGGCGGACATCCACTGGGCCCATGTCGTCCGGGCTCAGGCGGATGTGGGCGTGGCCGATCTTCTGGTCGGCCAGCCAGCCCAGGCGCGCACCGATGGCCTGATCGAAGCCATCGTCACCCAGCACGGGCTTCGGCGTGGGTTCGCCATTGAAGATCGCGTTGCCGGTGGCCAGCGCGGCCTTCAGGTCCTGCACGGCGGCCGCGGCCGGTGCATGCAGCAGCGGCGCACTGATGCGGTCGCCGAGGGCGGCCACGTCGCTGCCTTCGCCACGCTCGCTGCGCTTGCCGGGCAGGATCATCTCCGGCAGTGGCAGTGCGGTGGCGTCGTCAGTGTTGACCGCCGTCGGTTTGCTGTCGGCCGCCAGCGGGGCTGCGGTTGCCGCTGCCGGCGCGGCTGCAGGCAGTGTCGGGGTCGCGGCGGAGGGAGTGGGCAGCGCCGTACCGTCGCTGGCCAGTGACGGTGCAGCGGTGCCCGGCAGAGCGGCGGCCTGATCGGCAGGCGTCGGCATCGCCAGCACCAGGCCGGCCAGGCCGAGCGGTGGCCACGGGGCGTCCTCGGTCGCGGCGGGCTTGTCCTTGTCGGTGCCGGGCCCAGCCGGGGTCAGGGCAACGGGCGGCAGTGGCGGCGTTTCAGCGGTTGTAGCTTCGGCGTCTGCGCTGCGTTCGCCCGGTGCCTGGCCATTGCTGTCGGTGGTCGATGGCTGGCCAGGCGTGGAGGGCGTCGGCGTCTGCGTTGGCGTCGTGGCGCTGCCGGAAGGCGCCGGCGCGGAGGGCGCACCGCCCTGCAGCAGCTGGCTGAAGTCCTTTCCGCCTTCGCTGCGCGCGGCGCGCGCGGCACTGTTGCTGCTGGTGGGCGTTGCCGGGTTGGCACTGCTGGCGAGCGGGGCGGGCATCACGAGCGGCCTCCCTGCTCGGCGCCGTCCTGGTCTTCGGCCTGCACCAGGCGTGCACGGCGCGCGCCAATGTCGTCCATCTCGCGCTGGTCGCGGCGGTCGGTCACCACCTTTTCCTGCGCGCGGTAGCTGGCGGCCAGCTGCTCCAGCACCGCCTTGTCACGGCTGGCCAGGATCAGGCGGGCGCGCTCGGCCTCTACCTTTTCGCGGTTGCCGTTGACCGTGGCCTGCTGCTGTTCGACCGCACTATCCAGGCGATCAAGGAAGGCGCGGCGGTTCAGCAGCTGCGCCGGGCTGGTCGCCGCCATCTGTGCGTTGGCGTACTCCTCGGCATAGCGGCGCAGTTCGTCCAGTCGCGATAGATGGGTGTCGAGCACGCGCTGGCGTTCGGCCAGGTCGCGGGCGACCGCGTCCTCGTGTTCCTGGGCCCGCTTGAGCAGGGGATCGATGCGCTTGGACTGGTTCATGGCTTAACTCTCTTGTTCCACCAGGCGCTGCAGCGCCGCCTGGCTGTGCGGGAGATCTGCGGCCTTGGCAACGTCCTGGCCGAGGAACTCCATGATTTCCGGCCAGCGTTCCAGGGCTTCGTCGGTGGCCGCGTCGTTGCCACGCTGGTAGGCACCGATCGCGATCAGGTCACGGTTGGCCGAGTAGGCCGAGACCAGTCGCTTCAACTTGCGGATGCGCAGGCGCCACGGTTCGTCGGCGATTTCCGTGACCACGCGGCTGACCGACGATTCGACGTCGATGGCCGGGTACAGGCCGCTGTCGGCCACGCGGCGCGAGAGCAGGATGTGGCCGTCGAGGATCGCGCGTGCGGCATCCGCGATCGGATCCTGCGGATCATCGCCTTCGGTCAGCACGGTGTAGAACGCGGTGATCGAGCCGCGGCCCTTGGCGCCGTTGCCGGCGCGTTCGACCAGCGCCGGCAGCTTGGCGAACACGGAGGGCGGATAGCCGCGGGTGGTCGGTGGTTCGCCGACCGACAGGCCGATCTCGCGCTGCGCCTGGGCGAAGCGGGTCAGCGAGTCCATCAGCAGCAGCACGTTCAGGCCCTGGTCGCGGAACCACTCGGCGATGGCGGTGGCACGGTAGGCACCGTGCAGGCGCGCGAGCGGCGGCCGGTCGGCGGGGCTGGCGACCACCACGGCACGGCGCAGGCCTTCCTCGCCCAGCGTGGTCTCGACGAAATCGCGGACTTCGCGGCCACGTTCACCGATCAGGCCGACCACGATCACGTCGGCGGCGGTATAGCGGGTCATCATGCCCAGCAGCGTCGACTTGCCGACGCCGGAACCGGCGAACAGGCCGACACGCTGGCCGCGGCCGATCGGCAGCAGCGCGTTGATCGCGCGCACGCCCACGTCCAGCGGCTGTGTGATCGGTTCACGCGCCAACGGATTGATCGAGACGCCGGCCATGCCGACATGGCCTTCGGCGCGGATCGGGCCCTTGCCGTCCAGCGGCACGCCATCGCTGTCGATGACGCGGCCGAGCAGGCTTTCGCCTACTTCCACGCCGC
The DNA here is from genome assembly GCF_056480025.1 of Stenotrophomonas sp. 109824_Sma. Taxonomy (NCBI): domain Bacteria; kingdom Pseudomonadati; phylum Pseudomonadota; class Gammaproteobacteria; order Lysobacterales; family Lysobacteraceae; genus Stenotrophomonas; species Stenotrophomonas sp. 109824_Sma. The sequence goes on from NZ_CM151078.1 coordinate 2,231,402, forward strand.
CGCGCCGCGCTGACGGTACCACCCGCGCGTTGGGCAGCAGGCCGTGCAGTTCGGCGCTGGGCATCAGGTAGGTGCGCTCGCCGGCGAAGCCGACCACTTCGGCATCGACCCAGCCACCATCGACCACTTCCACCTTGCAGCTGGCGCCCAGTGGCGCCTCGCAGCCGACCGCTTCCAGGGTGAGCCCGACCGCGCGGCGCAGCACGCCCTCGCGGATCAGGCCGCGACCATGCGCGGTGTCCACGCGCAGGCCATCCAGGCGGCTGGCCAGGCGCAGGTTGCGGGCCACGGCCCAGTCGGCCGCTGGCGCCGGTTGTGGCGCGGCTTGCGATTCCGGGCTCATGCGCCTGCTCCGGTCTGGCGGATCACCGCATCCAGCGCACCGCGCAGGCGGGCTTCCAGGGTGCCGTCGATGCGTACCGCTTCAGCGTGCACGCGCAGGTCGCCACGGCTGAGGCTGGTATCGGGTACCAGGCGTTGCGCCGGCGACAGGTTCAGCAGCGGGGCGAGGGCGGCGATGTCATCCGGGTGCAGCCGCACTTCCACCTCGCGGGTGCTGCCGCCGACCGCGTCGATTGCTTCACCGACCAGCTGTGCCAGCAGTGCCGGCTCGGCTTCGTAGGCGCGGCCGACCAGCGCGCCGGCGATGCGCACGGCCAGTTCGCCGAGTGCGCCGACCACTTCGTTTTCCAGCCGCACCAGCGGCCGGCTGAAGTTGTCGAGGATGCCTTCGATCTGCGCGGCGAGGCGACGTACCTCGGCCTGGCCCTGGCCGTAGCCGTCGGCATGGCCCTGATCGAACCCTTCCTTCTCGGCGCTGTCCTGGATTGCCTGGATTTCTTCCAGGGTGGGCAGCTGCAGCGGCGGCTCCGGTTCGTGTTCCGGGTCCGGCTCGGTGAGTTCGAACGCATCCTCCTGCTCCAGCACCGGTTCGGGCTGGGCCAGCAGGTCCGGGGCAAGCCAGCGCACGACGTTGCTCACAGCATGGCCTCCGCACTGCCACCGATGGTGACGGTGCCTTCATCGGCCATGCGCTTGACGATGGCCAGGATCTCGCGCTGCGCGCCTTCCACGTCGGACAGGCGGACCGGGCCGCGGGCTTCCATGTCTTCCAGCAGGATTTCGGCCGCGCGCTGCGACATGTTGCGGGTGATCTTGTCGCGTACCTTGATGTCGGCACCGCGCAGGGCCAGGCCCAGGCGCTCGCCGCTGACCTCGCGCAGCACCAGCTGCATCTCGCGGTCGTCCAGGTCGACCAGGTCGTCGAACACGAACATCAGGTCCTGGATGCGGTTGCTCAACGGCGCGTCGATGCGGGCGATCTCGCCCAGGATCGCCTGGTCCTGGCCGCTGTCCATGAAGTTCAGGATGTTGGCCGCGCACTGCACGCCGCCGATGTTGGACGACTTCAGGTTCTGGTTGCCGGCGAACTGGCGCTCCATGATCTCGTTGAGTTCATTCAGCGCGTTCGGCGGAATGCCGTCGAGGGTGGCGATACGCAGCAGCACGTCCACGCGCGTACGGTCGGGCAGCAGCTTCAGCGCGTCGGCGGCCTGGTCGGTTTCCAGGTGTGCCATCACGATGGCGATGATCTGCGGGTGCTCGTTGCGCACCAGGTCGGCCACCGCGCGCGGGTCCATCCACTTCAGTGCATCCAGGCCGGTGGTGTTGCGGCCGAGCAGGATGCGGTCGATCAGGTTGCCGGCCTTCTCGCTGCCCAGCGCCTGCACCAGCATGTTGCGGATGTAGTCGTCCGAGCCAACGCCCAGCGAGGTCTTCGAGCCGAGCTCCTGGCCGAACTGGTCCATCACCCGTTCCACCTGCTCGCGAGTGATGTCGGTCATGGTGGCCATGGCGATGCCGATTTTCTGCACTTCCTTGGGTTCCATGTGGCGCAGCACTTCGGCCGCATCCAGCTCACCCAGCGAAAGCAGCAGTACGGCGGCGCGCTGCACGCCGGTCAGTGGTGCCTCAGTCATTGGCCACCCAACCCTTGACCACCTGGGCCACGCGCTTGGAGTCGGTCTTCACGGCTTCACGCGCCATCCGCAGTCGTTCCTCATATGAATCCACCGGCAGGGCCAGCGCATCCGGCCCGCCCAGGCTGGCCCGGTCGGCGCCCAGCGCCGGCAGCGGCATGCCATCGTCATCGACCAGCTGCACGTCCGCGGTGTGCGGTTCCAGTGCCTGTTCGTCGTTCTTCTTGCCCTGGCCGGTGATCGCGCGCAGCGCCGGGCGCAGCACGCCGAACAGCAGCGCCAGCACCACCACCGCGCCAAGCAGCATGCGGCCGGCATCGTGCACCCACGGCAGTTCCCACCAGGCCGGGCCTTCGACCGGCGTGGTGTCACGCACGAACGGGGCATTCATCACCGACACGGTGTCGCCACGCTCGGCGTTGAAGCCGACGGCCTGCTTGACCAGCGCCTCGACGCGGGTCAGTTCGGCGGCCGACAGCGGCTGCGGTGCGACCTTGCCGTTGGCACCGGCGCGCGGCACGTTGTCCACCAGCACCGCCACCGACACGCGCTTGATGCGGCCGGCCGGCTGGCGGGTGTGCTGCAGGGTGCGGTCCAGCTCGTAGTTGCGCGTCGCGTTCTTGCTGCTTTCGGTCGGGGTCTGCGCGGTGGCCGGTGCGGCCTGCTGGCCCGGCGGGCTGTTGCTGGTCGCGCCCGGCACGCCCTGCGGGCCCGGTGTGCTGGTGGTGTTCTCGCTCATCTGCTCGCTGCGCAGCTTCTGCGGCTCACCGTTGTAGAGCTCGCGGGCTTCCTCGGTCACCGAGAAATCCATGTCCACGCTCACTTCCGGGTTGACCCGGCCGGGGCCGGTCATCGGCTCCAGCAGTTCGCGGATGCGCTGGTTGAACGAGGTTTCCTGGCGGCGCACCTGCTCGAACTGGGCCGCGTTGACCGCCGCCTCGCTGTTCGGGTCGGTGATGCTGAGCATGCGTCCGCTCTGGTCGACCACGGTCACCCGTTCCGGGGCGAGGTCCGGAATGCTGGCGGCGACCATGTGCACGATGGCATCCACCTGGCTGCGTTCCAGCTGCTGGCCGCCACGCAGTTCCAGGGTCACCGAGGCGCTGGCCACGTCACGCTGGCGGGTGAACGCGCTGGGCTTGGGAATGGCCAGGTGCACGCGCGAATCGCGCACCGGGCGCAGCGTGTTGATGGTGCGCGACAGCTCGGTTTCCAGCGCATGCTGGTAGCGCGCGCTTTCCACGAACTGGCTGACGCCGAAGCCCGGGTCGCGCTCCATCAGCTCGAAGCCGAGCTTGCCGCTGTCGGTCAGGCCGGAGCCGGCCAGCTTCAGGCGGGCGTCGTGCAGGTTCTTTTCCGGCACGGTGATGCCACCGGTGGCCGGGTCGAGCGCGAACGGAATCTGCGCGGCGCGCAGCAGGTCGGTCGCTTCAGCGGTCGCCTTCTGGTCCAGGCCGGTGTACAGCGGGACCATGCCCGGCTTCTGCGACCAGAAGAACACGGACAGGCCTGCCGCCACCGCCACTGCGATCATCGCCATCAGGCCCAGCCGACGGGTGATCTGCAGACTCTGCAGGCGGTCGAACCATTGCCCGGCCTTCTCGGCGTTCAGGCTGTCCTTGGAGAGCGTCAGTGCCATGCGTCAACGTTCCTTACAGCGGCATGTTCATCACGTCCTGGTAAGCCTGGACGAGACGGTTGCGGACTTCCACGGTGGCGCGGAAGGCGATCTGGGACTGCTGCGAGGCGACCATCACCTTGGCCAGGTCGGCGCTGGGGTCGCCCATTTCGAAGGCCTTGGCGAGGGCGCCGGATTTCTGTTGCGCGTCGTTGACGCCGGCAATCGCACCACGCAGGGTTTCGGTGAAGCTGGCCGGCTGCACCTGCGGCGCATCCAGCACCGTGCCCGGCAGGGCATTGCTGCGCGGCGTTTCGCCCAGCGGGTTGAGCGCCGGCTGTCCCATCTGGGTCTGATAGGAGCGGATCTGCGAAAGGATCGAAGTGACGGAGTGGGACATCTGCAACGGTTCCAGAAACAGGGGATGGGGTTGTCTGCTGGTGCAGGTGCAAGTGCCGTGCCGAAACCGGTTTTCGATTCAGTGAAGTGAGGGTTGTGGATGTGCTGGCAGGGCTGCGCCCTGCACCCGCCGAATCAACGTCAACGTCAACGTCAACGGCGGGCTATCCGTGGGATGGCGGGGTGGGTCCGGTTGCGGGGGACGCCGTAAATACGTCCCTGTAGGCTCGGTCGCGCCATCCATGGCGCTCACGCCCCCGCAACCGGACCCACCCCGCCTTCGACAGTTGGCCGCGATCTGTTAGAACCTGCTGCTGATGGTGGGTGCCGACCGTTGGTCGGCACGGGGTCAGATCCCGTTGCGACGCAACGGGCTCTGACCCCTTTGAAGGCGCCATTTATCCGGCGTCGGTTTTCTGGCCTACGGCTGCAGGGTCCAGTGGCCGGAATTCTGGCGCTGGCGCGGTGCGATGGGGCCGTCGTGCTGGGTGTAGATGAAGTGGCCCTGGCGGTCCCCCAGGCAGGTCAGCAGCAGGGTGTAGCGGGCGGGGCCGGCCGGGTGGGTTTCGGTCATCTGGATTTCCGCGATATGCGGTGCCAGGCGCTGGTAGCGGTAGCTGCCGCCGATGCGGAGGTCGGTGCCGAGGATGTCCAGCATGTACTGGCTGCCGGCGAAGCTGACCTGCACCATGCGGCCCGCGTTGGGATTGTCCGGTGCGTACAGCGGGTCGCTGAGGTTGGTGAACTGGCGCTGGTCCAGCGTGGTGGGCAGGGTGCAGGTGGCGGCGGTGGCAATGCCGGGGCAGAGCAGGGCGGCGAGCAGGGTAAGGCGATGCATGGTGGAACCTCCTTGGGGTGTCCATGCCATGCTCCGCGGTGCGGCCGCGTTGTCTCTGGGAAAACGTGCAAATGCAGTGGGGTCAGATCCCTTTCCGCAGGAAAGGGATCTGACCCCGGGCGCCACAAACACCAACGCCCGGGCAAGCCCAGGCGTTCGTGCCCCCTTCATGCTGGCAACGCGGTTCAGCCGGCCAGTTCGGCCTGCTCGCGTTCGATGCCGTACTTGCGCAGCTTTTCCACCAGGGTGGTGCGGCGCAGGCCAAGCAGCTGGGCGGCGTGGGCGACCACGCCCTGGGTGCGTTCCAGTGCTTCGTTGATCAGGCCCAGTTCGATATTGGCCATGTGGTTGCGCAGGTCCAGGCCGTCGTCGGGGAGTGCCGCCGGGGCTGCAGCGCGATTGACTGCGATGCCGTGCTCCAGTGCTGGCTGGCCGCCGCTGCCCGGGGTATGGAACGAGAAGCTGCGCAGGTCCAGGCGTTCTTCGCTGGCGACCGGAGCCGCCGGTGCCGGTGCCGGGACGGCCAGCGCGGCATCGCCGCGATAGCGCGCCGGCAGGTCCTGCACGCGCACCGAGCCACCCGGATGCAGCACCGCCAGGCGCTCGACCAGGTTGGTCAGCTCGCGCACGTTGCCCGGCCACTCGTAGCCGGCCAGGGCCTGCAGCGCTTCCGGGGTGAAGCGCACTTCGCCGCGGCCGGTGCGGGCCAACTGTGCGGCGATGGTTTCCACCAGTGCTGGCAGGTCCTCGCGGCGCTCGCGCAGGGCGGGCACGTCGATCGGGAACACATTGAGGCGGTAGAACAGGTCCTCGCGGAACTTGCCTTCGGCGATGCGGGTTTCCAGGTCGCGGTGGGTCGCTGCCACGACACGCACGTTGCAGCGGATGGTCTGGTTGCCGCCGACGCGCTCGAAGCTGCGTTCCTGCAGCACGCGCAGCAGCTTTACCTGCATCGGCAGGCTCATGTCGCCGATTTCGTCGAGTAGCAGGGTGCCGCCCTCGGCCATTTCGAAACGACCCTTGCGCGCGGTCAGTGCGCCAGTGAAGGCACCCTTTTCGTGGCCGAACAGTTCGCTTTCCAGCAGGTCGGCCGGAATGGCGCCGCAGTTGATCGCCACGAACGGGCCATCGCGGCGCGGCGAGCGCTGATGGATCGCGCGCGACACCACTTCCTTGCCGGTACCTGATTCGCCCAGCACCAGCACGGTGGTGTCGAACGCGGCCACCTGTTCGATCATGGTGCGCAGTTCGGTCACTGCCGGGCCGTTACCGGTCGGCCCCTGGTCCTGCGCGGCGCCGGCCTGGTGCTCGGCGTCCAGGCGCTTGAGGCTGGCGCGGCGCAGCAGGGCTTCCATCTGCGCGTGGCGCAGCGGTGTTTCGAGCGGCCAGATGTTTGCTTCGTGCAGCCCGTGCTGCTGGGCAAACGCTGCGGCATCACCATCGGCCAGCAGCACCGGCGGCGGCAGGCTGCTGCCGCCCAGCCAGTTGTACAGCGCAGCGCTGGCAGCGGTGTTGTCCAGGCTGCCGACGATCACCGCCATCCAGTCGTTCTGGCGCTGGCGGCCCAGGTCGAAGTCGGCCGCGTCGGACACCCAGCGCGGGTTGAAGTCCATGAATTCCAGCAGGGCAACGGTGCGCTCAGCGCGCACGGCGTCGTTGTCCAGCACCAGGATGCGCGATTCGCTCACGATCGATCCTCCCTGAGGCCTTCCAGGATCGGCATGACTTCCTGGATGTAGGACAGCTTGCTGACAAAATTGTCGGCGCCGGCACGCAGCGCGTGTTCGCGGTGTTCGGCGTCGTCGAAGTGGCTGGCGATCACGATGTACGGTGCATCGTCCTGCGACTTGATCAGGCGGGTGGCCTGCAGGCCGCCCATTTCCGGCATCGCCAGGTCCATCAGCACCACCTGCGGGCGCAGCGTTTCCGAGCGTTCGATCGCTTCCAGGCCGTTGCCGGCGCTGCCGACGATCTGCAGCCAGTCGATCTTGCGGAAATGGCGCATCGCCGCATTGATGAAGCCCTCGTGGTCATCGACCAGCAGGACCGTGAGCTTGTTCATGTCCAACATCCTTTTCAGCCCACCCGGGCCAGCTGGGGTTGCCTGGCGCTGAGCCGGCGCCGTTCGCGGGCCGGGGCGATATCCAGTTGTTCTCGGTATTTTGCGACGGTTCGGCGTGCAATGTTCACCCCCTGGCGTGACAGCAGGCCGGCAATGGCCTCGTCGGCCAGAGGGCGGCCGGCCGGTTCGGCGTCGATCAGGCGGCGGACCATGGCCTTCACCGCCTGGCCGGAGACGCTCGCGCCTTCCAGGCGCACGGCGAAGAAGTGCTTCAGTTCGAAGGTGCCGCGCGGGGTCTGCAGGAACTTGCCGGTGGTGATACGCGAGACGGTGGACTCGTGCATGCCGATTTCTTCGGCCACTTCCTTCAGGGTCAGCGGGGCCATGGCCTCTTCGCCACGGACCAGGAAGGCGGCCTGCCGCTCGACGATCACCCGTGCGGTGCGCAGCAGGGTGTCGTAGCGCATCGACAGGCCGCGGCTGAACCAGCGTGCTTCCTGCAGCATCTCGCGCAGCGCCGGGGCGGCTTCGCTGGTTTCGGCCAGGGCCTGTTCGTACTGGCTGTTGATCGAAACGCGGCGGCTGGTGGCCGGGTTCAGGGCGACCTTCCACTGCCCATCGGCGTGCCAGGCGACCACGTCCGGCACCACCACGGCGTTGCGTTCGGGCAGCAGGCTGTCGCCGGGGCGCGGCTGCAGCGAGAGGATCAGGCGCACCGCCTCGCGCACGTCGTCGATCTCGGCGTCGTGCTGGCGGGCGAGGGCGGGGTAGTCGTGGGCGGCCAACGCATCGAGCGCGCCATCGAGAATGCGGGCCGCCAGATGGCGGGCCGGTACCACGCCGTGCAGGCTGCGCAGCTGCGCCTGCAGGCCTTCACGCAGGTCCCGTGCGGCCATGCCGGCAGGCTCGCCGTGCAGAAGCTGCTGGCGGATGGCTTCGACGCCGTCGGCGGCAATGTCGAACTGGGCGCTGGCGAGAAGCTGCAGCTGGTCCAGCGGTGCCTGCAGGTAGCCGGCTTCATCGCAGTGGTCCAGCCAGAATGCAGCCACCGCCAGCTGGCCGTCGTCCATGTCCAGCGACAGGCGCTGCAGCACGCGCAGCTGCGGGTCGGTCGACTCGCCGGCGGCGATGCGCGCCATGCGGTCGTCGTCACCGTCCTGCCAGTTGGCACCCGCCACGTCCCACATCGACGACTCGGGCAGTTCGTCGAAGGCGGCGGTGTCGAGGGTGGTGGCACTCGCTTCAGTGGCCTCGGCCGCGGGCGCTTCGGCCTCTTCGATCTCCAGCAACGGGTTGGAGTCCAGCAGGCGCTGGATTTCCTGTTCCAGGTGCAGGCCATCGAGCTGCAGCAGCCGGATCGACTGCAGCAGCTGCGGGGTGAGGTGAAGTTGTTGGCCCAGCTGGGTCGAGAGTGCAGCCTTCATCGTGGTTCCCCGGCACCGCTCCCCGGCGCCTTGTGGAACGCATCTTGCTTTTGATCCGGCGGGGGCGGAATCGGGGGGTTCCTGAGGGCTTTCGTAGATATCCCGACAGGATGTAGGGATTTTCCCCACATTGGCGCGAGATGTTGACGAAGGCCGCCGCCAAGTCATTGATTTGTGGTGCCGAACCGGCCGTGTTCGCGGTGCGTCGTGCACGGATTCCTGTCAGGGCCTGTCAGGGTGACGGGAATTCGTCGCCGGTGCAGTGCCGGGCAGGGGTCAGATCCCTTTCCACAGGAAAGGGATCTGACCCCACCAGCAGGCAATCATTCCAGCTCGTGCTGGTGGCGTGCGGCCAGCAGCAACAGATCATTGGCGCGCCGGCAACCCAGCGACTCCATCATGCGTGCGCGGTGGGTCTCCACCGTCTTGACGCTGATGCCGAGATCGGCGGCGATTTCCTTGTTGCTTTCGCCCTTGCCGATGCGGCGCAGGATCTCGCGCTGGCGCGGCGACAGCGCGGCGATGCCGGTGGGCTTCTCGCGGCCCAGCATGGGCGCCAGCATCTTGGCCGAGATCTGCGGGCTCAGGAACACCTGGCCGGCGTGCGCAGCACGCAGTGCCAGTTCCAGCTCCTGCGGTGCTGCATCCTTGACCACGAAACCGACCGCGCCGCGATCCAGTGCATCGCGCACGTGCGCGGCGTCGTCGTGCATGGTCATCATCACCACCCGGGTGCCGGGTGCGCGCAGGCGGATATCGCTGAGTGCTTCCAGGCCGGTGCGGCCGGGCAGCGAGAGATCCATCAGCACCACGTCCGGTGCGTGCTGCAGGGCCAGCTGCAGGGCCTGCTCGGCGTTGCTGGCCTCGGCGACGAGCTGCACGTCGGCAAACCCCTGCAGCAGCCGCGCCAGGCCGGCGCGGACGAGGGTGTGATCGTCGACGATGAGAACTCGCACAGGCACGCAACGGATCCGTGTAGGGGAGTCCACCTTAACTTAGCTGAACGGGCGCGCCAAGGGTCGGCCGTGCAGTGCCAGGGTGGCGGGTTTCAACGTGTGCGGCGCGCCTCGGCCACCTGGCGGCGGTGCAGGCGGAACAGGTGCCGCTCCATCGCCATCTCCAGGCCGTCGCCCAGGCGCTGGAAGCGCAGCCACAGGAAGTGGCCGCCACTGCCGTCGGCCGCCTCGGCGATGACTTCCACCGGCAGGTCGATGTGGTCGGGCAGCCAGTCGCTGGGCTGCAGGCGCACCACGCCGGCCTGGCCGGCGGTGGCGCCACTGCGCGGGCCCAGCTGCAGGCGGATGCCACGGCGCGACCAGCGCACCGGGCGCAGGGTCAGCTCCTGGCCCTGCTGGCGCACCAGCCGGCCGAGCAGCACCATCGCCAGGTCCAGCTTGGCTTCCAGGCGCTGCAGCTGCAGGCTGGCTTCGTTGCGTTCGTCATGCTCGTCGACGCGGCTGTCCTCGACCAGCGCCAGGCTGCGCAGCAGGCCTTCGGCGCTGCTGGTGCGGCCGGCCGCGCTGCCCGCCTGGAATTCGACGGGCAGGGCCAGTTCGCAGCTGAGCGTCTCGTCGAACAGCTCGCTTTCGGCCGGGTGGTGCAGCGAGGTGGTCGGCAGCGAGGTCATGCCAGCGATTCTGCCTGCAGGTAGGCATGCGCCGCGCGAAGGGAGCGCTGGCCGTCGTTCATCAGTGCGGCCACGGCATCACGGCGCTGGCGCAGCAGGCCGAGCAGATTCTGCTGGCGCTCGAACAGGGCCGTCAGCGGAGCGTGGTCGGCGGCGGTCAGCGGCTGGCTGAGCAGGGCGTGCAGGGTGCTGTCGTGGCCGTCGAGCAGGCTGTCGGCCTGGTCGAGGGATTCTTCGCCCAAGGCCTTCTCGAAGGCATCCAGCTGCGCATGCAGTTCGTGCAGGCTCATGGCGCCACCGCGGCCGGGCGGCGCTGTTCGTGCGGGATCGCATTCCAGGCGCTGTCGATCTCGCCCAGCAGCTGCAGCGATTCATCCAGCGCGGCACGGTCGTTGTGCAGGTTGGCCTCGGTCAGTCGCTGCAGCACGTAGTCATAGAGCGCCGACAGGTTTCCGGCGATCTCGCCACCGGCCTCATGGTCCAGCGAGCCGTTGAGGTGGCCGACGATCGCGCAGACTTCGCCGATCGCCTTGCCCTTACCGGCCTGGTCGCCACGCTCGAGGCTGGCCAGGGCGCGCCGCACGCGCTCCAGCGCACCAGCCAGCAGCATCGCCACCAGCTTGTGCGGATCGGCATCGGCGACCGCACTGGTCACTCCCACCTGGCGGTATTGCTCGGCATATTGACGGCTGGAACCGTACATTCGTGATTCTCCTTGCGCGGGGTGCCGTCGGGTGATCGTGGGGATCGGTTCCGACGGCGCGGCGATGATTGCTGTTGCGTCCGTTATCGGTGCGTTGCACGGCAAACTTGAGTGCCGCGCACGCATCGTCAGCGGTTCAACTGTGCCAGCTGCTGCTGCAGCGCGGTATTGCTCTGCTGCAACTTGCCCATCAGGCTGTCCAGCGCCAGGAACTGTTTCTTGTAACGCTCTTCCACGCTCTTCATGCGCGTGTCGAGATCCTTGCGGCGCTTGTCGATGTTGTCCAGCGTGGTGTTCAGGCCCTTGGTGCGGGCGACGAACGCGCCCTCCTTGCCGACCGTGGTGCTGACGTAGCCGTCGACCATCGTGTACAGCGTGCCTGCACCGCCGGTATCGCCGGTGATGGCCGAGCGGATCTTTTCGGGCTGGCTGGCCAGTGCTGCGGCAAACTTGGTGGTGTCCAGCACCAGGGTGCCGTCGGCGTTGGGATAGCCGCGCGTCTGCAGGCCCAGCACCTTCGGGTCCAGGCCATCGGCGGAAAGCGCCTTCAACACCCCCGACATCACCGAGCGCAACTGGCTGGAGGCGCCACGCATCTGCGCGTCGCCGGTCAGCGTGGCGGCTTCCTTGGTCTTGGCGTCGTACTTGGTTTCGGTATTGATCGCTGCGATCGCCGCGTTGTAGGCGGTCACGAACTCCTGCATGACCTTGGTCGCGGCGGCGGTGTCGGTGCTGATCACCACCGTGCTCTTGCCGGGAATCTTGAGGTTCAGGGTCAGGCCCGGCACCGCGTCCGCCACGGTGTTGCTCGCACTGACAACCGTCACGCCGTCGATGGTCAGCTCGGCATCGGCCGCCGGGGTGTTCTGCTTGAGACTGCCGACCAGTGCACCCAGCTTCGGGTCGCTGCCGCTGTACTCCAGCTTGATCGCATTGGCGGCGCCGGTCTTTTCCTGGGCGATCGACAGGTACTGGTTGTCGCCGGAGCTGATCAGCGTGGCCTGCACGCCGTCCTTGCGGCCGGCGGCGTCGATCTTGTTGCGGATGGTGGTCAGCGTATCGCCGTCCTCCACCGCCACGTTCATGGTCTTGGCCTTGTCACCAACGCCAACGGTCAGCGTCAACGTTCCGGCGCCGAAGGTGTCGGTCTTGGGGAACGAGGTGTCGGCAATCAGCTTGTGCGCCGTGGCGAGGGATTTCACCTCCACCAGGTGGGTGCCGTTGGAGGCCGCTGCCTTGGTCGTGCCGACGTCGTACAGCGCCACCGATGCGGTCAGCACGTCGTCGGCGTTGGTCGGGCCGGCCTTGCCGGTGGCGGTCACGGTACGGGTATCGAAGGCGGTGGTGGCCTTCAGTGCGGTCAATGCCGTCTTGAGCTTGTCGAACGCCGCAGTGACGGTGCCGATCGACGACAGCTGCATCTTGGCCTTGGACTGCTGCAGGTTCAGCGCATTGTCGGCGGGCTTGCGGTCAGCTGCGACCAGCTGGTTGACGATGCTGGAAATATCCAGTCCCGAGCCGATGCCACCGTATCCAAAGTCTGCCACGTCGTTTCTCCTGGTATCCGGGCCTGGCCGCCGTGCGGTGGCCCGTCGTCAACGAAAATAGCGGCCTGCGCCGCTGGGTCTTGAGGACTTCGTTGATGCATGTGCCGTGCCAATGGCCTGGCGCGGTTTCTGGCACGCGGGTTGCAGGAGGGTTGGGGCAGGGTGCGGGTAGGTTCACCGCGGGCTGCCGGGAGTCTGCAAAAAGCCCTCCCCCAATGCAGGGGAGGGATCAGGCTACTGACAATCGGGGGGAGACGAAGCCGCCCGGTACGTACAGTCAAAGGTACAGCGCTGAAAGAGAGGTCCGCAGGAGCGGGCGATGCCAAGCCGGTTCGGGAGTGATCCCGGGCCGGGCATGGCCCGCGCCTTCGTGCATCGTGGCTTCCCGGTTGCCGCTACCGTCGGTTCGACCCGACGGTAGCGGCGCCTTCTTGCCGTGGATCAGCGCAGCAGGCTGAGCACGCCCTGCGGCACCTGGTTGGCCTGGGCCAGCATGGCCGTACCGGCCTGCTGCAGGATCTGGGTGCGGGTCAGCTCTGCGGTTTCCTTGGCGAAGTCGGTGTCCTTGATGCGGCTGCGCGAAGCCGACAGGTTTTCCGACGAGGTCTGCAGGTTGGCCACCACCGAGGTGAAGCGGTTCTGGATCGCACCGAGGTCGGCACGGGTGCTGTTGATTGCACCCAGGGCCTTGTCGACCACTTCCAGGGCCTGCTGGGCGCCGAGCACGGTGCTCACGTCCAGCTTCTGCACGTTGGCCGAGGTATCGGTGCCGGCGGTGTAGGCGCCTGCAGCCGCCGCGGTACCCCAGGTCTTGGCGGTCGCGTCGTAGTCGCTGCGCATCAGGGCGATATCGGCAGTGGCAACGGCCTTGCCTTCCTTCACCGAGCTCAGCTTCAGGGAGCCGTCTGCATTGGCTTCGGCGTAGATGCCGGCCTCGCCGATCTTGGCGTTGATGGCGGTGGCGACGGCCTTGGAGGCATCAGCCGTGGTGGCGCCGGCCTTCACTTCAACCGTGCCGATGTCCACACCCATCACGGTGCCGGAGAAGCGGGCACCATCGGTGCTGGCGGCCAGGGCGGCAGTTGCGCCGGTGGCGAAGGTCGAGGTGCCCAGCGAGCCGGCCTTGGCATCGATGGTCTTGTCGATGGCGATGGCCTGGCCGGCGTTGGCACCGACCTGGAACAGCTGGCTGGAGAAGGTGCCGTCCAGGAGCTTGGTGCCGTTGAAGTCCGACTGCTTGGCGACGCGGTCGATTTCCGAGACCAGCTGGGTCACTTCGGCCTGCAGTGCCTTGCGGTCGCTGGCCGAGTTGGTGGCGTTGGAGGCCTGCACCGACAGTTCGCGGACGCGCTGCAGGTTGTTGCCGATTTCGGTCAGCGAACCTTCGGCGACCTGGGCCAGCGAGATGCCGTCGTTGGCATTGCGGATGGCGACGTCGGTACCGCGGATCTGCGTGCCGAAGCGCTCGGAGATCGCCAGACCGGCGGCGTCGTCCTTGGCGCTGTTGATGCGCGAACCGGAGGAGAGGCGCTGGATGGTGGTAGCCAGCGAGCTGCCGCTGGTGCTCAGGTTACGCTGAGCATTCAACGACATCGTATTGGTGTTGATGACTTGTGCCATGGTGCTTTTCCTTTGGCGAAGGTGGAACGTGTTTCAGGATCCGGGCGCCGCGTCATGCGGCGCCCGGAGGTCGATCAGCGAGCGGATCAGCGCAGCAGGCTGAGCACGCCCTGCGGCACCTGGTTGGCCTGGGCCAGCATGGCCGTACCGGCCTGCTGCAGGATCTGGGTGCGGGTCAGTTCGGCGGTTTCCTTGGCGAAGTCGGTGTCCTTGATGCGGCTACGCGATGCCGACAGGTTTTCCGACGAGGTCTGCAGGTTGGCCACGACCGAGGTGAAGCGGTTCTGGATCGCACCGAGGTCGGCGCGGGTGCTGTTGATCGCACCCAGGGCTTTGTCGACGATTTCCATCGCCTGCTGGGCGCCCTTCACGGTGCTGACGTCCAGGTCGCTGGCGTACTTAGCGGCCGGCGCGGCAGTCGAGGCGGTGAAGGTCGGCGCGGTGGCGCCGGTCCAGGTGCCCGGGGTCGCGGTGATGGCCTTGAACGAGCCATCGGCGTTGACGCTGTCCTTGACCGAGGTCAGGGTCACGCCGGTGGTGCCGTTCACTTCCGCGAACACGCCGGTCTCGCCGATCTTGGCGTTGATCGCGGTCACCAGTGCTTCACGCGAGGCCTTGCCGGTGGCAGCGGCGTCGGCGCCCTGCTTGACCGAGACATCGGCAATGGCCACGCCATTGATGGACAGGCCGCTGGTGCTGAAATCAGCGTTGGTGCCCGGGTCGGCCAGGGCCAGCGAGTTGGTGTCGAACTTGGCGCCGCCCAGGGCATTGGCCTTGGCATCGATGGTCTTGTCGATGGCGATGGCCTGGCCGGCGTTGGCGCCGACCTGGAACAGCTGGCTGGAGAACGAACCGTCCAGCAGCTTGGTGCCGTTGAAGTCCGACTGCTTGGCGACGCGGTCGATTTCCGAGACCAGCTGGGTCACTTCGGCCTGCAGTGCCTTGCGGTCGCTGGCCGAGTTGGTGGCGTTGGAGGCCTGCACCGATAGCTCGCGGACGCGCTGCAGGTTGTTGCCGATTTCGGTCAGCGAACCTTCGGCGACCTGGGCCAGCGAGATACCGTCGTTGGCATTGCGGATGGCGACGTCGGTACCGCGGATCTGCGTGCCGAAGCGCTCGGAGATCGCCAGACCGGCGGCGTCGTCCTTGGCGCTGTTGATGCGCGAACCGGAGGACAGGCGCTGGATGGTGGTAGCCAGCGAGCTGCCGCTGGTGCTCAGGTTACGCTGAGCATTCAACGACATCGTATTGGTGTTGATGACTTGTGCCATGAGGAGAGGTCCTTGAGCGGTTGCACGTGAGTTGGGTTAGACGCCCCCGACGTGCCCCGGGGGCGGCTCATGTCAGCGCTGCAACAGGCTGAGCACGTTCTGCGGTACCTGGTTGGCCTGGGCCAGCATGGCCGTACCGGCCTGCTGCAGGATCTGGGTGCGGGTCAGTTCGGCGGTTTCCTTGGCGAAGTCGGTATCGCGGATGCGGCTGCGCGATGCGGACAGGTTCTCCGAGGAGGTCTGCAGGTTGGCCACCACCGAGGTGAAGCGGTTCTGGATCGCACCGAGGTCGGCGCGGACGCTGTTGACCGATTCCAGGGCCTTGTCGACGATCGACATCGCCTTCTGTGCGCCTTCGGCGGTGGTGACGTTCAGGTCCTTGACGAAGCTGGCCGCTGCACCGGTCAGGGTGCCGCCGTTGGTGCTGGTCTCGGTCAGGCCCAGGCCGGCGATGGTCGCGGCGGTGGCGCCGGCCGGCGGGGTCGCCGCGCTGACACCCAGGGCGAAGGTCTGGCCATCCTTGACCGAGGCCAGGCTGATGACGCCGGCATTGACCGAGGCAACCACGCCGGTTTCACCCAGCTTGTTGTTGATCGCCGCCGCGGTGGCCGAGGTGATCGACTCGCCGGCCTTCACCGTGAAGTCGCTGATGGTGACCGTGGTGGCGGTGCCGCCCGGCGGGGTCACCGAGACCTGCAGGCCGGAGTAGGTGGTGTCGGCGGTGGCCTTGTCGGCCGCTGCCAGGCTGGTGCCGGTGTAGCCGTTGGCGAAGGTGGCCGCGCCCAGCGAATCGGCCTTGGCGTTGACCACACTGTTGATGGCGATGGCCTGGCCGGCGTTGGCGCCGACCTGGAACAGCTGGCTGGTGAAGCTGCCGTCCAGCAGCTTGGTGCCGTTGAAATCGGCCTGCTTGGCGACGCGGTCGATCTCGCTGACCAGCTGGGTCACTTCAGCCTGCAGGGCCTTGCGGTCGCTGGCCGAGTTGGTGGCGTTGGACGCCTGCACACCCAGTTCGCGGATGCGCTGCAGGTTGTTGCCGACTTCGTTCAGCGAACCCTCGGCGACCTGGGCCAGCGAGATGCCGTCGTTGGCGTTGCGGATGGCCACGTCCAGACCACGGATCTGGGTGGTGAAGCGCTCGCTGATGGCCAGGCCGGCCGCGTCGTCCTTCGCGCTGTTGATGCGCAGGCCGGACGAGAGGCGCTGGATGGTGGTAGCGAGCGAGCTGCCGCTGGTGCTCAGGTTGCGCTGAGCGTTGAGCGACATCGTATTGGTGTTGATTACCTGTGCCATGGGGTCGTCTCCTCTTATATGGAACCCGTTGGTGAATGAAACGAAGCGCCGCCTGTTTTTTTGTGTGGCTGTGTGCTTCGCTGTTGCCAAATGAATAACGGCGCTTTGTCAACAACCTTTAGCCGTGAATTCCGCTGGAGCCAGAATTCGTTGCCGGAAGCTGTTTTTCCGGGGTTTTTCAGCCTTGGTCGGGCGTGAAGGCGACCCCGGAAGGGGCGGTTGGGCATGCCCAACCAGCGCTGATGAAGGTATCGGCGGGGCAGGGCCGGGCTTGATGGGCAATCACGGAAATTCGGCCGGACACGGCCAGATGGCGCCAGCGCCGGGGCATGCACGGCGTGCGCAGCGGTAGCAGAACCCGCAAACGGAAAAAGCCGCGATGCAGGGCATCGCGGCTTTTCAGGGGTGACGCGGGAGAAGCGTCAGCGCAGCTTGTTGAACAGCGACATCGACTGCATCTGCGAGAAGATCGTCTGTGCCGCCTGCAGCGCGGTGCTCTGCAGCTGGTACTGGCTCAGCGCATCGGCGTAATCGAGGTCGCGCATCTGCGACAACGTGGTCTTCAGGGTCACGCCATTGGCCTCGCGCATGTCGGCCGCGTTGTCCAATGCCTTCAACTGCGCACCACCGGCAGCGCGCGAGTCGATCATCCGCTCGGACGCGCGTGCCACGTCGCGCAAGGCACTCTGCAGCTGGTTCTGCTGCGCGGTCATCTGCGCGGTGGTGCCGGTGTCGGCGCCCAGCGCTGCCACCAGGTTGTCCATGGTGGCGAAGATGTCGCGGCTGCTGGCGGCCTGTACGTTGAAGCTGTCGCCCGCCGCCGGTGCGCCCGTGATACGCAGGCGCACACCGTTCACTTCCAGATCGTCGCCGGCCTTGTAGGTGCCGGTACCGGTCACGTTGCCTGCACCGTCCACCACCTCGTACTGGTTGCCGGTGGTGAAACGGACGCTGAAGCCCTGGCCGTTCCAGCTGTCGCTGCCGTCGCGGGTGACGTTGGTCAGCACGCCGTTGCCGGTGTTGCCGGCTGCGGCGCTGCCGTCGACGAAGCCATCGCCGGTGGGAATGCGCATGAAGATCTCGCTGCCGGGCAGGGCATCGCGCACGTAGGTATCGGGGCCCACTTCGATCTGGCGCTGGGTCTGGTCGCCGCGGTAGACCACCTTGCCGTTGATCTTGGCAAACGGCGGGTCGCCGTCGTTGGTACCACCGAATACGTAGCGACCGGTGCCATCATCGGCGTTGGCCAGCGACAGCAGGCCATCGCGGATCTGGTTGACTTCGGTGATCAGCGTTTTCTTGTCGGCCGCGCTCAGCGCTGGATTGCTGGCCTGGATGGTCAGATCGTTGACGCGTGCCATCAGGTCGTTGACCTGCGCAAGGGTGTTTTCCTGCACGCCCAGGCGGTTCTGCACGTTGCCGGCGTTGAGCTTCATGCGGTCCAGTGCGGCCAGGCTGCGGTCAAGGCCGACCGCAGTGCCGGCGGCAACCGGATCGTCCTTGGCGCTGACAATCTTGCTGCCGGTGGCGATCTGCTGCTCCAGGTGGCTGAGCTTGGCCTGCTTGGCCATCATCAGCGACACGGACTGGTTGAACATCATGCTGGTGGAGATGCGGCTGCTCATCGGCGGACGGCTCCCAGGATGGTCTGGAACATGCTGTCGGCGGTGGAGATCAGCTGCGAGGCGGCCTGATAAGCCTGCTGCAGGCGCAGCATGTCGGCGGCTTCCTCGTCCAGGTTCACGCCGGAGATTTCATCGCGGGCTTCCTGCGCCTTGTCATTGATCACCAGCTGCGCGTCGAGCGAGTACTCGGCCGAGCGTGCGGCAGCGCCGACCTGGGTGGTCAGGCCACCCAGCGCACCGTTCAGTGTCACCGTTCCGGCGTTGAACGCCTTCGCGCTTTCCACCTTGGCCAGCTTGGAGGCGTTGCTGTTGTCCGACGAACCGGCCGGGGTCGGGGTGATGTTGAAGGTATCGCCCACCTTCGGTGCACCGTCCAGCACGAAGCTCCAGCCATTGGCACTGATGGTCTGGCCGGGCGTGTAGGTCTGCGGCGGGCCACCGTCGATGGTGTAGGTGGTGGCCGAGGTGAACACGATCGCCGACGGATTGCGCAGGTTGGCGTTGGTCGAATCGGTGACGGTGACGCCGCTCAGCTTGCCGGTACCGGTATTGGCGGTGGCGGCCGCGCCCTTCACCGCCGCAGCGGCGGCGATGCGCGACGGATCGGTGATCGCCACTTCCATGCTGCCGGCCACGCCAGCGGTCGGCTGCAGCAGGAAGCGGTCATTGGCAGCCGGCGTGCCGCCGACGACCAGCTTGACGCCGTTGATCAGCAGCGGATCGGCGGCGGTGCCGGTTCCGGTCAGCGGAATGCTGGCGCCGGTGTCGGCGCGGCTGGCCTTCCAGTTGGTGCCATCGAACTGCAGCACCACGTTCTGCGCGTCCAGCTTGCCCAGGTCGCCGTAGGTCGCGCTGAGGCTGGCGGTGCCGGTATTGCTGTTGTTGCCGGTGACGCGCGGGTTGCCGATGTTGAAGAAGTCCCCGCCCATCTGGCCATACAGGTCGACGCCCTGGTGGTGCGCCTGGTTGAAGGTTTCGGCCAGGCCCACCGCCAGCTTGCCCAGTTCGGCCTGGGCAGGGGTCAGCACGGTGTCGCGGAACTCCAGCAGGCCACCGATCTGGCCGCCGACCGCCTTCGGATCGAGGCGGATGGTGTTGCCCTGGGTCTCCAGCGCCAGCTGCAGGCGCTCGGGCTGGTACGGATCGGCCACGGTGGTGACCTTGGTCGCCGTGGTACCCACCACCAGCGCGTTGCCGCCGGCGGTGTAGACATTCATGATGCCGCCGTCCTGGATCACCGCCGTGCCACCGGTGTAGCCGATCAACTGGGTGATCAGCTGGTCGCGGCGGTCGAGCAGGTCGGGGGCCGCAGAGGCGATGTTGGTGCCGATGGCGCCGTTGATCTGCGCGATTTCCTGCGCCAGGCGGTTGACCTCGGTGGCACCGGCCAGCAGGCCGTTGTTGACCTCGCTGTTGAGGTTGTTGAGGTGCGTGTTGAGCTGCACGAAGCGGTTGGCCAACGCCTTGCCGCCGTCGAGCATGTTCTGGCGGTCGGCGGTGCCGGCCGCGTTGGACGACAGGCCGCTGACCGAATCGAAGAAGTTCGACCAGACGCCGGCCACATTGGTGGCCGGGTCGGAAACCAGCGCGTTGACCCGGTCGGCCATGCCCGAAAGCTGCTTCAGGCGCGCCAGTTCACCGCTGCTGTCGAGCAGGCGCGAGATCGCCAGCTGGTCGGCCGTGCGGCGGATGTCGGTGATGCGGGTCCCGTTGCCGACCGTGCCATAGCCATAGTTCTGTGGATCGGCGGTGGCGAAGTTGACCTTTTGCCGGCTGTAGCCGGGCGTATTGAGGTTGGCCACGTTGTGGCTGGTGGTCGCCAACGCACGCTGGAAGGCGAGCAGGGCACCGGTACCGGTGGAAAGTACGCTGGACATGGTGTTCCTCAACGACGAGTGATACCCAGCGCCGCGGTCGCGGTGCTGGCGAAGGTCTGGCCAAGGCGCGAGCCGGCGTCGGCCACGGCGGCCACGGCGCGCTCGATGGTCGGGCCGCCGGCGATCGCGGCGATCTTGGCGGCATAGCGCGGGTCGGTGGCGTAGCCGGCGCGCTGCAAGCCACGGGCAAAGCCCTGCACATCGGTGCCGGCCTGCAGGGCCTGCTGGTAGCGCGGGCTGGTCTTCAGCAGGCGCACGTAGTCAGCGAAGCTTTCGGCCGGCGAGCTGTAGGCACGGAAGCTGGCGGTTTCGTTGCGGCGCACGCCATCCACGTATTCGTGGGTGCCGGCTTCAACGCGCTGGCCGCTCCAGCCGGTGGCCTTGATGCCGAACAGGTTGTGCGAGGTGCTGCCGTCGGACTGGCGGATGTGGCGCTTGCCCCAACCGGTTTCCAATGCGGCCTGGGCAACCAGCGCACGGGCATCCACGCCCAGTTCCCTGGCCGCGCTCTGCGCGTGCTGCCAGATGCTGGCGACGAAACCTTCCGGCGTGTGCGCGCCCAGCTGGGCCACGGCGGTGCGGGTGGCCAGCGCATCGGCCGGGCTGATGGCCGTGCCGCGATTGCTGGCCGTCGCCGACCACTGGTCGTTGTTGGCGGACCAGTCCTGGCCCTGCAGGTTGCCGATGTATGGATCTTCGGTGCCCAGCGAGCGGTGCAGGCTGCTGCTTTCGCGACCGGCGATCAGGTCCAGCGCCTGCTCCATCGGTGCCAGCGCTGCCTGTGCGCCGTGCTGTGCGCCGGCCGCCATCTGCTGCAGCATGCGCACGGCCTGGCTGCCATCTTCCAGCGGCAGCGAGGGTGCGGGCTTGGCCGGCGCGTTGAGCTGGTAGGCGCGGCTGGCCTTGGCCGGGTCCACGCGGGTATCCAGCGCGGGGCCTTCGGCGGCCTGGCCGGACAGCTGGCGGGTGATCATGCCGGACAGGCCGAGCCCCTTGCCGCGGGTCATCGCCTCGGCAATCTTCTGGTCGTACATGTCGCGGAACATCTTGTTCTCGCCGGGAAACAGCGAGTCGCCGAAGCTGGCATCGCGCATGCTCTTGACCAGCATCTGTGCGAACTGGCCTTCCAGCTGGCGCGCGACCTTGTCGATCTTGGCCGGGTCGTTCTGCTGCGCCGGGTGCAGGTCGAATGCGGGATTGATGCGCATGTCAGATCACCTCGAGCTCGGCACTCAATGCGCCAGCCTGCTTCAGGGCTTCCAGGATCGCGATCAGGTCGCCCGGTGCCGCGCCCACGGCGTTCACCGCGTGCACGATCTCGTCCAGGGTGGTGCCGCCGCTGAACTTGAACATGCGGCTGCCGTCGTTGGTGGCGGTGATGGTCGACTGCGGGCTGGCCACGGTGCGGCCGCCGGACAGGGCATTGGGCTGGCTGACATTGGTGTTCTCCTGGATCGTCACCGTCAGCGAGCCATGCGCGATCGCCGCCGGGCCGACCCGCACCTGCTGGCCGATGACCACGGTGCCGGTACGCGAATTGACCACCACCTTGGCCGGGGCGCTGCCCGGGGTCAGCTCCAGGTTCTCGATGCGCGCCAGCAGGCCGATGCGCGCGCCCGGATCGGTCGGCGCAGTCACCGCCACGGTCACGCCGTCAACCGCACGCGCAGCCCCTTCGCCGAACGCGTTGTTGAGCGCGGCGACCATGCGCGAGACCGTGGTGAAATCGTTGTTGTGCAGGTTCAGGGTGATGTCGCCGCCATTGGCGAGTGGATCGGGCAGGGCACGTTCAACCGTGGCGCCATTGGGAATGCGGCCGACGCTGGGCACGTTCACCGAGACGCGCGAGCCATCCTTGCCCTGTGCACCAAAGCCGCCGACGATCAGGTTGCCCTGCGCGATGGCATAGATCTGGCCGTCGGCGCCGCGCAGCGGGGCCATCAGCAGCGAACCACCACGCAGGGACACTGCGTTGCCGATCGAGGACACGGTGATGTCGATCGGCTGGCCCGGCTTGGCGAACGGCGGCAGCTCGGCATGGATCGCGACGGCCGCCACGTTCTTCAGCTGGGGATTGACGTTCGCCGGCACGTTCACGCCCAGCTCGCCGAGCAGGTTCTTCAGGCTCTGCACGGTGAAGGGTGCCTGGCTGGTGCGGTCGCCGCTGCCGTCCAGGCCGACCACCAGGCCGTAGCCCACCAGGGCATTGCCACGCACGCCGCCGACCTGGGCCAGGTCCTTGATGCGCTCGGCGCTGGCCGGTGCTGCCACGGCCAGCAGCATCAACGCGAGGAACGATGCCACGCGGCGCTGCCAGGAAGAAGAAAGGAGGATTTTCATGGCCATACTCAGAACGGCGTCAGGCCGGAGTTGAAGAAGCGGCTCAGCCAGCCCATCGCGTTGGACTGCGCGACCGGGCCGCGGCCGCCGTAGACGATGCGGGCTTCGGCCACGCGGCTGGAAGGAATGGTGTTGTCCTGGCTGATGTCACCCGGGCGCACGATGCCCTGCACCTGCACCAGTTCATCGCCCTGGTTCAGCCGCAGGTTCTTCTGCCCCTGTACCACCAGGTTGCCGTTGGGCAGGCGCTGGATCACCGTGACCGTGACACTGCCCTGCAGGCGGTTGCTCTGCGCGCTGTTGCCCTTGCCGGTGAAGTCACGCTTGCCCGCCGCCGTGGCACTGAGGATGTCCTTGCCGCCCAGGGTGACCGGTGCGCCGAGGATGGACGGGGTGCCCAGACTCAGGTTGGATTCCTTGTTGGTGGCGGTGTTGGCACTGGTCTGCGCGGTGGTGTTTTCCAGCAGGGTGATGGTCAGCAGGTCGCCGACATCGCGTGCGCGGCGGTCCGAGTACAGCTGCAGGGTCGGGCCGGCGGCGTAGATCGCACCGGCGGTCGGCGCGGCCTGCGGCGGCATGATCGGCTGGATCGGCGCCATCGCCGCGTAGGGGCGCACGTCGCCGGCGATCACGCAGCCACCGAGCAGGGCGACCACGGTGCAGGCGAGGGCAGTGCGGAGGAGTCTGGAAAGGGGCGACATGGCGGTTTCCCGGTTGGGCCGGTCAGATCTTGTTGTTGAGGTAGCCGAGCATGGAGTCGGTGGTGGAGATCGCCTTGGCATTCATTTCGTAGGCGCGCTGTGTTTCGATCATCGACACCAGCTCTTCGACCACATTGACGTTGCTGCCTTCCAGCGCGCCCTGCACCACGGTGCCGAGGCCGTTCAGGCCGGGGTTGCCGTTCTGTGCCGGGCCCGATGCCGTGGTTTCCAGGAACAGGTTCTCGCCGCGTGCCTGCAGGCCGGCCGGATTGACGAAGTCGGTCAGGGTCAGCGCGCCCACTTCCACCGAGGCGGCGTTGTCAGCCATCTTCACGCTGATGGTGCCGTCGCTGCCGATGGTCACCGACTGCGCGCCCTCGGGAATCTGGATGCCCGGCTGCACCGGGTAGCCGCTGTTGGTGACCAGCTCGCTGTCCTGGTTGATCTTGAACGAGCCATCTCGGGTATAGGCCGAGCTGCCATCGGGCATCTGCACTTCGAAGAAGCCGCGGCCGTTGACCATCACGTCCAGCGCGCGGCCGGTCTGCTGCTGGCTACCCTGTTCGAAATTCTTGGCGGTGGCGACCACGCGCACACCGGTACCCAGCTGCAGGCCGGTCGGCAGCTGGGTCTGCGCCGACGAAGAGCCGCCGGGCTGGCGTACCTGCTGGTACAGCAGGTCCTCGAAGCTGGCACGGTCCTGCTTGAAGCCGGTGGTGTTGGTGTTGGCGAGGTTGTTGGAAACCACCGACATGCGCATCTGCTGCGCATCCAGTCCGGTTTTCGCGATCCACAATGCCTGGTTCATCTTCGGTGTCCTGTCTGGGTGAAGCCGGCCGCGCGATGCGGCCCTTGGTAACGGGTGTGCAAGCGGTGTGCCAGCGCCGCGCCCGGGCGGCGCCGGAATTCCGTCAGCTGCCCAGGCGCAGCAGGCTGTTGGCACTGCGCGCGTTGTCGTCGCCGTGCTTGATCACCTGCACCTGCATTTCGTACTGGCGCTGCAGCTGGATCATCTGCACCAGTGCGCCGGCGGCGTCGACGTTGCTGCCTTCCAGCTGGCCGCTGTGCACGGCGGTGCCCTGCGCCGGGGCGAACGGCTGGCGCGGGTCGGTGTTGCGGAACAGGCCATCCAGGCCACGCTCGAGGCGCTCGTCCGGCGCCTGCACCACCTTGATCCGGCCGATCTGCGCCATCGTCTGCGGGCCTTCACCCTGCGGGATGATCGAGATCGTGCCGTCGCCGCCGATCTCCATCGCCTGGTACGGCGGGATGGCGATCGGGTTGTTGTTGTCATCCAGTACCGGGCGGCCGCCGGAGGTCACCAGCTGGCCGTTCGGGGTCACCGACAAGGCCGCGCCGCGCGTGTACGCTTCGCTGCCATCGCTGGACTGCACCGCCAGCCAGGTGCCGCTCTGCAGCGCCAGATCCAGCGGCTTGCCGGTGATGTGCTGCGCGCCGGGCCGGCGGTTGAAGCCGGCGTCGACGTGCAGCGCATCCACCCGCGAGGCAAAGCCCGGGCCCTTGATCGGGAAGGCTTCGGTGTTGGCCAGCGCTTCCTTGAAGCCAGGGGTGTCCGAGTTGGCGAGGTTGTGGCTGAGCGTTCCCTGCGCCTGCAGGGAGGCGCGGGCACCGGTCATCGCCACGTAAAGGGCTTTATCCATGCGGGGAGTTCCGTGACAGGGTCAGCAGCTCATCAACGGATGTTGATGACGGTCTGGGTGATCTGGTCCTGCGTGGTGATCATCTGCGCGTTGGCCTGGAAGTTGCGCTGCGCGGTGATCATGTTGACCAGCTGCTCGGTGAGATCGACGGTGGACGCTTCCAGCGAGCCGGCCTGGATCTTGCCGAGGTTGGAGGTGTCCGGCATGCCGGTGCGCGGCGTGCCCGATTCGAAGGTCTCCACCCACAGGTTGTTGCCCTTCGATTCCAGGCCCTGCGTGTTGTTGAAGGTGGTCAGTGCGACCTGGCCCAGCGGCTTGTCGTCGCCGTTGGAATAGCGCGCGTAGACCACGCCGGATTCGGACACGGTCACTTCGTTGAGCTTGCCGGCGGCATAGCCGTCCTGCTGGGTGTTGCGCAGCGCGAACTTCTCGCCGTACTGGTTCGAGCCGCTGATATCCAGCGTCATGTTCAACTGGCCGGCACCGGTGGTCGGGGTGAAGGTGCCGAGGCTGACCTTGCCGTTGGCCGGTGCGACCAGCTTGCCGCTGTTGTCGAAGGTGACCGGGGTCGGTGCACCGGCCGGCTGGCCATCGACATAGTTGCGCACGGTCCATTCGTTGGGGTTGGCGCCCTTCACGAAGTACGAGACCTGGATGTGGCTCACGCCCAGTGAGTCGTACACGGTGATGCCACCGCTGGAGTGGTTGTAGCTGTTCGAATCGGCCGGGTCGAAGGTCGCCACCGTCGGCTGCTTGGCGTTGGCCGGCAGGGTGAAGCCAACCTTCACTTCGCTGGTCTGCTTCGGCGGGCTGTCGGTGGTCAGCAGCTGCAGGTCGACCAGGCGGCCGGCATCGAAGTTGGTGCCATCGGCATTCGGTGCGAACACCTGCAGGCGTGCACCCTGCGGATTGACCACGTAACCGGCCGAGTCGGTCTGGAAGTTGCCGGCACGCGAGTACACGCGCGAACCATTCATGTTCATGGTGAAGAAGCCTTCACCGGAAATGGCCATGTCCAGGCTGCGCCCGGTCTGCTCGTTGTTGCCCTGGATGAACTGCTGGGCGACGTTGGAAACGCGCACGCCCGAGCCGGTCTGGTTCTTCGACAGGCCGTAGCTGGTCGAAGCGAACAGGTCGGCGAACTCCGCGCGCGACTGCTTGAAGCCGGTGGTGTTGACGTTGGCGACGTTGTTGGCGGTGACACTCAGGTCGGTGTTGGCGGCATTGATGCCGGACAGCGAGACATTGAAGCCCATGGGATGCTCCTGGTTGATGCGGAATGTGCGGCTCAGCTGACGCGGAGCACGTAGTCGATCGGGGCCGTGCCCAGGCCCTTGAGGTTCAGGTACAGGCCGTCGGAACCGACGGTCACGCTCTCCACCGGCGCCTGTACGTAGGTGGACAGCTTGGTGCTCTTGCCGGCGGTGTCGACATGGTTGGCGACGACGGAGTACTTGCCCGGCTCCATGCGCTTGCCATTGGCATCCTTGCCGTCCCACTGGAAGGCGGTTTCGCCGGCGGCCTTGGCTTCCACGCTCAGCGAGGTGACCTTGGCGCCGTTGGCATCGGTGATATCCACGGTGATGATGCCGGCCGACGGTGCGGCCACCGTGCCTTCGACATTGCCTTCCTTCTCCAGTACCAGCTTTTCCGACGGCACCAGCACCTGGTGGCCAACCAGCGCCGCGCCACGCAGCACCTGGTCGCTGGCCATCGATTCCTGGAAGCCCTTCACCGTCTTGTTCAGATCGGTGATGCCCTGCACGGTGGACATCTGCGCCATCTGCGCGACCATCTGCGTGTTGTCCATCGGCTTCAGCGGATCCTGGTGCTGCAGCTGCTCGGTCATCAGGCGCAGGAAGTCGGCCTGGTCGAGCGTGTTCTTCTTTTTCGTGGCGTTGCTGTTGGGGGCGTTCAGGCCCAGCGCGGAATAGACGTCCTGGCTGGTCTGGTTGTTGACGGCGGTGGTCATGGCGGTATCCGGTGCTGCGGGCCTCAGCGGCCCATGGTCAGGGTGGCCAGGGCCAGTTCCTTGGCGGTAGTCAACATCTCCACGCCGGCCTGGTAATTGCGCGAGGTCGAGATCAGGTTGACCATCTGCGCCACCGGATCGACGTCGGGCTGGTAGATGTAGCCATCGGCGTCGGCCAGCGGGTGGCCCGGCTCGTAGCGCTTGATCGGCGCGGCCTCGCTCTGGGTGATCTCCTTCACCTTCACCGAGGTGATGTTCGGATCGCTCTTGCTGGTGACCGCCTGGAAGATCGGTTCCAGCGGCTTGTACACGGCGTCGGCGGAACCGGCGACGGTGTCGGCGTTGGAGAGGTTGGAGGCGATGGTGCTCATGCGCACCGACTGCGCCTGTAGCGCGGAGCCGGCGATATCGAAGATCGGCAGGTTGCTCATGGCTTACTGCCCCGTGATCGCGGTCAGCATGGAACGCACCTTGCTCTCGACGAAGCTGAGCGAGGCGCGGTATTCCAGTGCGGCGCGGCCATAGGCGGCACGCTCGGCATCGGGGTCGACGGTGTTGCCGTCCAGGCTGGGCTGCACGCCTTCGCGCGCGATCTGGAACGGGTTCAGGCCACTACTGATTTCGTAGTGCTGCTCATGGGTGGTGGCCATCAGGCCATTGGCATCCTGCCCCTGGGCGTGGCGCAGGGCGGCATCGAAGTCCAGGTCCTGGGCCTTGTAGCCGGGAGTGTCGGCATTGCCGAGGTTGCTGGCGATCAGCTTCATCCGCTGTTCGCGCAACGGCATGGCCTGGGCGTGGACGCCCAGGTAGTCGGTAATCAGGTTGCGCACGGTGCACTCCCACGGGAACGTTGCCCGGGAAGCTGCAAGGGGTGTGCCAAAGGCGTGGGGTCAGATCCCCGCAGGGGCTCTGACCCCGTGGTTGACGCGTTGCGATGCGGGGTCGGAGCCCGTTCCGGGATCCGACCCCTCGGCGGGCCTTACGCCGCCAGCGCGACCTTGCGCAGGCGGTCCAGCACGAAATCGGCCAGCTCGTGCGGCGAGTACTTGGCGACGAAGGCGTTGGCACCCACGCGCTCGACCATGGCGTTGTTGAAGACACCCGACAGCGAGGTGTGCAGCAGCACGTACAGGCCTGCCAGGCCGGGGTGGCGCCGGATTTCCGTCGTCAGCGTGTAGCCATCCATGGCCGGCATCTCGATGTCCGAGATGACCATGGCATAGCGCTCGGCCGGGTTTTCGCCCGAGGCGTGGACCTGCAGCAGGTGGTCCAGGGCCTGCTTGCCGTCGGAAAGCAGGGTGGCACCCACGCCCAGCTGGTCCAGCACGCTGCGGATCTGCTGGCGGGCCACGCGCGAGTCGTCCACCACCAGCACCTGCAGCTGCGGGCCGTCGGCGGGCATGGCCATCGCCGGGTCGAGTACCGCTTCACCGCGCACCTGGGCGATATCGGCCAGCACGCTCTCAACGTCGATCACCTGGATCAGCTCACCCTGGAAGCGGGTCACCGCGGTCAGGTAGCTCGACTCGGCGCCCAGTTCCGGCGGCGGGTGGATGTCTTCCACCGCGATGTTGACGATGCGTTCGACGCCGCTGACCAGGAAGCCCTGGATCGAGCGGTTGAATTCGGTGACGACCAGGTAGCCCGGCGAGGTATCCGCATCGGGCTCGCGCTCGGGGTGGCCGATCGCCAGGCCGAGGTCCAGCACTGGTACCGAGCGGCCACGCACGTCGGCCACGCCGGAAAACTGGCTGGGCAGGCCGGGTACCTGGAACAGCTCCGGGCGCCGCAGGACTTCCTGCACCTTGAAGACGTTGACGCCAAAAAGCTGACGTCCGCCGAGACGGAACAGCAGCAGCGCCAGGCGGTTGTGGCCGGCCAGTCGGGTCCGCTGGTCGATCCGGTTGAGCAGGTCATGGGACATGGCTGCTGTATCGGCGTGGTGGGTACGGAACTTGAGCGCTTTTGCAGCGTCGAGCCATGCTCGACTCTACAAAAGGCGGCCCCGTCGATCTGGCACACCCCTTGCACGCACCTGGGCCAGATCCTTTCGACAGGAGGCGCCATGCGCCGGGTCACATCCCTATTCGCCATCGCGCTCGCCGTGGCCGCGCCGTGGGCGACCGCTGCGGACTGGCAGCCGGTGGCCAGCATCCGCACCGCGGCGCTGTCGACACTGCCGGCCGGCAGTGAAGGCGAGGCGCAGGTGGCCGATGCGCTGCGCCTGCCGAAATGCGGCGGCGCGTTGCAGGTGCAGCCCACCGCCAACACCACGGTGGAGGTCAGCTGTCCCGATGCGGGCGGCTGGCGCCTGTTCGTGCCGGTGAAGGTGCGGCGCAACCAGACCGTGCTGGTGCTCAACCGCGGAATCGGCACTGGAGAAACCCTCACTGCCGCCGATATCACCACTGCCCAGCGTGACGCTGCCCGGATTGCCGGCGCGGTGCTGTCCGATCCCAATGCAGCGATCGGCCGCATCGCCCGCCGTCCGTTGCAGGCCGGAGCCCTGCTGTCGAACAACGATCTGGTGGTCCAGCGTCTCATCAAGCGAGGAGACAATGTGGCCCTGGTGTCGCGCCGCGGCTCGGTCGAGGTCCGCATTGCCGGCCGTGCGATGGGTGATGCGGGTGAGAACGAACGGGTTTCGGTCGAGAACCTGTCCTCGCGGCGGATCGTGCAGGGCACGGTCGATGCCGCAGGTGACGTAATCGTGGCGCGTTGAATTACCGCAAAATATCCCTAAAGATCACGGCCCTGCGGCCGTTATCCCTTGTGAACGGCAACTCCAGGATACCCCATGAGCCAGAAAATCGACGGCAACCTGCAGGTCCCCCAGGCACTGCGCAGCGTGACGACCCCGGCCAACAAGCCCGGCGTCAGCACCGATGCGGCGGCGCGCCCGGTCGAGGCGGCCGACAGCCTGCGCCTGACCGGCGAGGCCACCAATCTGCAGGCCATCGAGCGTGAGCTGACCACCGCCCCGGCGATCGACGCCCAGCGCGTGGCGGCCGTGCGCGAGTCGCTGCAGAACGGCACCTACAAGATCAATCCGGACGCGATCGCATCGCGCATGCTCGATCTGGACCAGCAGCTGCACGGATGACTGCGGCGATGAGCGAGCCGCTGCAGCGTCTCGCCCAGGCCCTGGACGTTGAGCGCCAGGCCCTGGTCGAGCACGACGTGCACGCCCTGATCCGGGCCACTGGCGCCAAGCTGGAAGCGCTGCGTGCGCTGGAAGGCGCGCCACCGGTGGGTGAGGGCGAACAGCTGCAGGAACTGGCCGAGCGCAACCGCGCCAACGGCGTGCTGCTGTCGCGCCGCCGCCGCGAGGTGAACTGGGCGCTGCGCCAGCTCGGCCGCACCGAAGACGCCTCGGCCTACGATGCCAAGGGCCAGTCGCACACGGTCAGCATCGGCCGGCCACTCGCCGTCGCCTGACGCGACGGCGGTCGCACAACACCTCCCGGCGGGCTGAAGCCCGCTGCATGACCGCGTATATTGGGCGCCTGTTCGAACGCCCCGAGTCGCCGTGTCCGCTGCCAACGCCCTGGTTACCGCCCCCCTTCCGCCGCAGCCGGTGCTGCAGGCCCTGCTTGAGCGCCTGCGCGAAGGCCTGCTGCTGTTCACCGATGACGGGCAGGTGGCCCTGGCCAATCCGGCCGCACAGAACCTGCTGGCCAGTGGCGAGGACGGCGGATTGCCGCCGCCGCAGCGGCTGCGCGAACTGCTGCCCCCCGATGCACTGGAACAGGCCCGCCAGCACGGCCACTGGAATGGCAGCCTGCCGCTGGGCGAGGGCGTGGTCATCGCCCACCTGTACCACCATGGTCCGGTCGGCGAAGGGCATTTCCTTGCGCTGTTCCGCCACATCGAAGGGCAGGAAGACTACGAGCGCGAACTGCAGCAGCGCCACGCCGAATTGCGCCAGGCCTACCTGCGCCTCAATGGCACCCAGGAAAAGCTGCTGCAGTCCGAGAAAATGGCCTCGATCGGCCAGCTGGCCGCCGGCGTCGCGCACGAGATCAACAACCCGATCGGTTACGTGCACTCCAACCTGGGCAGCCTGCAGGAGTACCTGCGCAGCCTGTTCACCGTGATCGAAGCCTACGAGCGCGCCCTGCGCGCGCCGGACCCGAAGGCATTGATTCCGGAAATCGACGACATCCGTGACCGCCTGGACATCGATTTCATCAGCCGCGACCTGCCGCAGCTGATGGCGGAATCGCGCGAAGGCATCGAGCGTGTCACCCGCATCGTGCGTGACCTGAAGGACTTCTCGTATTCCGGCCGCGACGAATCGTGGAAGCTGGTCGACCTGCACGCGGGCCTGGAATCGACCATCAACATCATCTGGAACGAGCTCAAGTACAAGGTCACCCTGGTGCGCGAGTTTGGCCAGTTGCCGCTGGTGGAGTGCCTGCCGTCGGAGTTGAACCAGGTCTACATGAATCTGCTGCTCAACGCCGGCCATGCCATCGCCGAGCGCGGCACGATCACCGTGCGCACCGGCGTCGATGGCGATCACGTGTGGGTTGAATTCGAAGACACCGGCGGCGGCATCTCGCCGGAACTGCGCCAGCGCATCTTCGACCCGTTCTTCACCACCAAGCCGGTGGGCAGCGGCACCGGCCTGGGCCTGTCGATCTCCTACAGCATCATCAACAAGCACCACGGCCGCATCGACCTGGACAGCACCCCGGGCGTGGGCTCGCGCTTCCGCGTGGTGCTGCCGGTGAAGCAGCCGCGCTGACCGCACCTGGTAGTGCCGGCCGCTGGCCGGCAACCTCATCCAACCCGACACCCCAGAGCAGCCGGCCAGCGGCCGGCTCTACCGGAGGGGATCATCACCGCAGCGGCCGATCCTCGCCACCATCCGCGGTTTCCACCGGCGCCGGCCCGGCATTGCTGCGGCGCTGTTCCTCGTAGGTGCGGAACGCCTGGTGGATGTGCTTGCGCAGCTCGTCGTCGTTCCACGGCTTGGTCAGGAAGCGGTAGATCGCGCCGCGGTTGATCGCGTCGGTCACCGTGTTCAGATCGGTATAGCCCGACAGCACCAGGCGGATCGTGTCCGGGTACAGCATCTTCACCCGGCCCAGGAACTCGGTACCGCTCATGTCGCTCATTCGCTGGTCGGACAGGATCACCTGCACGTCGTTGATCGCCAGCAGGTCGAACGCATCGCGTACGTTGCCGGCCGCCAGGATCCGGTAGCCGTCGCGGCGGAACAGGCGCACCAGCGAGCGCAGCACGTTTTCCTCATCGTCCAGCAGCAGCAGCGTACGGTCCGGGCGCGTCTCGGCGAAGGCCTCCGGACGCAGGTAGCGGCGGCGCAGGGTCATGCCGGCGGCATCGGCCGACATCGGTTCGCCGAACAGGTAGCCCTGGAACACATCGCAGTCGTTGCGGCGCAGGAAACCCAGCTGGGCCTGCGATTCCACGCCGTTGGCGATCACGGTCATGCCCAGCTGGTGGCCCATGGCGATGATCGCGCGGGCGATGGCCGCCTCGCGGTTGCCGGCCGGCGCGCTCTTGATGAAGCTGCGGTCGATCTTCAGCTTGTCCACCGGGTAGCGCACCAGCGCGCTGAGGCTGGAGTCGCCGGTGCCGAAGTTGTCCAGGCTCAGGCTGATGCCTTCGTTGCGCAGGTTGGCCAGCGTTTCATGGACGAAATTGACGTTGTTGGTCAACGCACTCTCGTTGATTTCCAGCGTCAGCATCTGCGCAGGTACGCCCGCCGCCTGCAGCAGGGACATCACCTCGGCGAAGAAGTTCGGCCGCAGCAGCTGCAGGGTGGATACGTTCACCGCGATGGTGAAGTCATCGAAGCCCTGGTCGCGCCACAACCGCGCCTGCTTCAACGCGCCTTCCAGCACCCAGGTGCCGATCTGCACGATGATGCCCAGCCGCTCGGCGGTGCGCATGAAGCGCTCCGGAACCAGCATGCCCAGGGTCGGCGACTGCCAGCGCAGCAGCGCTTCCATGCCCACCACGTGGCCGTCGCGGGCGCTCACCAGCGGCTGGTAGCGCAGTTTCAGCTCGCCATTGGGAATGGCATCAACAATCTGGCGCGCGATGATGCTCTCGCTGTGTGCGCTCGGCGGGGTGTCCACCGCATGGATGCGCACGGCATTGCCGCCTTCGCGGGCGGCCTGGTACAGCGCATCCTCGGCATGGTCGAGCAGGCGCGACGTGCTGCTGGCATGCTCCGGGCACAGGCTTACGCCCAGCTTGCCGGTCATGAACAGCGTGTACGGCAGCACTGACAACGGCAGCTCCATCTGCTGGCGGATCTCTTCGGCGAAATCTTCCGGCAGCGGCAGATCCGCAGTGCGCGGCACCGCGATCAGGAATTCGTCGCTGCCATGCCGCCACAGCTTGCCGCGCCCGCGCAGGTAGGACTGCAGGCGCTGCGCCACCAGTACCAGCGCCTGGTCGCCCACTTCGGCACTCATGTTCTCGTTGACCGATGCGAAGTGGTCGATGTCCACGTGCATCAGCATCAGTGAGATGCCGCCGGAGGCCGCCTCGGCAACCATCGCCTGCAGCTCGGGGTTGCCGGCGCCAAGGCGGTCGGGGGCATCATCGATGCTGACCGGGGGCAGGTTGGGATTCCACATAGGCTCAGTATTCCGGTGAATCGACGGCAGCCATGCTGGCCGCCTGGTAGGGGAGGTGGACGTCGATCAGGGTGCCTTCGCCATGCGCGGATTCGATCCGCACGTGGCCACCGACGCTCTGTGCGCGCTCGCGCATCACGATCAGGCCCAGGCCGCGCGGGCCGTCCGGATCGAAGCCCTCGCCATCATCGCGGATCCGCAGGTGCAGGCCGCGCTGGCCGACGTCGCGCAGTTGCAGCAGTACCTGGCTGGCGCGTGCATGGCGCAGCGCATTGGTCAGGCTTTCCTGCGCGATGCGGAAGCAGGCTTGTTCGATGCTGTTGTCGGGGCGATGTGGCAACGGCTCGATCTCGGCCAGCAGCTCCACCGGCGAAGAGCGGAACAGCACACGCGCCTGCCAGCTCAGCGCTGCCTCCAGGCCCAGTGCATCCAGCTGCGGCGGGCGCAGCAGGGTGGAGATGTCGCGCAGTTTGGCCACGGTGGTGTCGGCCAGGCTGACGATCTGCGCCAGATCCTCGCCACGGCGCTTCGGATCGTCCTCATCCTGCGCCGCATGCGCCGACAGCTTGATCGCGGTGATGGCCTGGCCGATGTCATCGTGCAGGTCGCGCGAGATCGCACGACGCTCGTCCTCCTGCAGCGAGAACAGCCGCCCGGCCATCGCCTGCAGTTCGCGGTTGCTGGTTTCCAGCGCGCTGCGGGTGCGTTCGGAATCGCTCAGGTCGCGCACGATCAGCAGCTTGCAGTCGCGGCCGCCGTAGCGCACTTCGCCCACCGCCAGGCCGGCATGGAAGCTGCGGCCGTCGCCACGCTGCATGGCCACCACGCTGCTGTGGCCGGGCCCCAGGTGGGGTTGGCCGGCACGCAGCTGGCTGCGCACCCGCGGCAGGTCGGCGGCAGCGACCAGGGCCGACAGCGGCTCACCCAGCAGGGTGTGGCTGCCGTAGCCGAACAGGCCGGCGGCCCAGGCGTTGGCGTACAGCACATGCTCGTCGGAGAGGATCACCACACCGTCGGGCAGTACCCGCACCAGCTCGCGGAACTGTTCCTCGCGCTCGCGCAGCAGGCGCCGCGACTGCTCGCGCTCGGTCACGTCCTGCAGCGTGCCCAGCACACGGTTGCGGCCGGCTTCGTCGATACCGCTGGCCGCCCGCAGGTGCACCATCAATGCCCGGCCGTCCATCGACAGCAGCGGTAGCAGCACGTCCACCTGTACCGGCTCGCCGCAGCACAGTTCGGCCAGCAGCTGTTCGGTCTGGGTGGCCGTGGCCGGGTCGGCCGGCACCAGCAGCTCGTCGAAGCGGTGCCAACGGCGGGCCTCGGGCGGGCGGCGGCCGAGCAGGCGATAGACCTGGTTGGAGTAGCGGCCCAGCCCGGTGGACGGGTCCAGCTCCCAGGCGCCGATGCGGGCCAGCTCATGGGCTTCCTCCACCCGGGCCAGCGCCTGGTCGCGGCGCAGCTGGGCCAGGTCCTCGGCGGTGCGGTCGATGGCGATCAGCAGGCGGGCGTTGTGGCCGTCGTAGCTGATCGCGTTGGAGCGCAGTTCCATCTGCCGCAGCGAGCCATCGCGCAGCTGCAACTGGGCGCGCAGGATGCACAGCTCTTCCGGCGCCTCACGGATCGCTTCCAGCTTGGTCTGCAGCGCCTGGTCCTGGCCAGGCGGCCACAGGGCGTCGATGGTCTGTTCCAGCAGCTCGTCGCGGTCCCAGCCGAAGGCACTGCAGGCGGCAGGGTTGGCATCGAGGATCGCCAGCGTGTCCAGGTCGTAGACCAGGATCGGGCCGGGGTTACCCTCGAACATCTGCCGCAGGCGCAGCTCGGAGGCCTGCTGGCGTGCATGGGTATGCAGCACGTGTTCGGCCAGCGGACGCAGCAGCAGGTACAGCAGGCCCGCGCTGGCCAGTGCGAAGAACGAACCCTTCAGGCCCTGCCACAGGGCCGCCTGCTGCGGGTCCGGCACCAGCGCCTGCACCACGCTGTCGGTGGAGATCATCCAGGCCAGCGCCATTGCCAGGTAGCTCAGCACCACCCGGCGCCGGTCGCGGCTCAGCGCCTGCGCCATCCGCGGGTCGGGAACTGGGGCATTGCCGGTCGGTTCTGCGGGCATGGACGGGGCGGGTGAAAGGGGCGTCGGTCATCTTACCCCGCAGCGTGCCGTGACCACTCAATTATCCGCCGCAGGCGCCGTTAACCACTGCGTGCCCCGCTGACGGGCGTGTCATCCGGAGCAAGATCGCGTGGACCAAGGGATCATCGCCAGCCTGCTGCAGCACCCGCTTGCGTCGGCGCTGGTCATCGTCGACCGTACCGGGCGCCCACTGGCGGCCAACCCGGCTGCGCGCGAGCATGGCCTGCCAGCCACCGTGGCTGCCTATGCGCCGATGCTGGAAGATCTGCGCCTGATGGCGGCCGATGGCGGCATCGTGGCCTGCACGCTGCCGGGTGGCCCGCGTGGACACTACGACGGTCACCTGCGCGCCGTGCACGACGGCGCCGGCAATCTGCTGGCGTTCACCCTGAGCATTCCCGAGCCGGTGCCGGTCGACGGTGGTGGGCGCTGGGAACTGGCACTGGACAGCGCCGGCCACAGCCTGTGGGACTGGGACATCCCCAGTGACCGCGTGGCGCGCACGCCGGCGCTGGGCGACGAGACCGCCACCGAAATGCTGTCGCGGGTGCACAGCGAGGACATCGCCCAGGTGCGTGCCGCGCTGGACGAGCACCTGCGTGGGCGCAGCGAGCAGTACAGTGCGCAGTTCCGCTTCCGCCAGGCCGACGGGCAGTGGCGTTGGGTGTTGGATCGCGGCCGTGTGGTTGCGCGCACCGCCGATGGCCAGCCATTGCGCATGGTCGGTACACATACCGATATCGAGCAGCAGAAGCAGCTCGAATCGCTGCTGCAGGAACAGCAGCTGCACCTGAGCGAGGCCCAGCGCATCGCCAGCATGGGCAGCTGGTCGTTCGACCCCAACAGCGGCCACTTCTGGTGGTCGCCGGAGCTGCGCTCGCTGCTGGCGCTGGAGCAGGGCGCCGTGCCCGGCCAGCGACGCTGGCTGAAGCAGCTGCACCCGCGTTCCCGAGGAGTGCTGCGCGCGGCATGGCGGCGCCTGTGGCGTGACGGCCGGGCCGCCAATCTCGAGCTGGAGCTGACCCGCGGCCATGAACCTTCGCAGCATCTGCGCCTGTGGATGCAGCCGCTGCTGGACATGGACGGGCAGCCCAAACGCCTGCTCGGCCAGGTGCAGAACATCACCGAGCAGCACCAGACCGACGCGTTGATCCGCTGGCGCACCGAGCTGCTCAACCGAGTTTCCGCGCTGGGCCGCATCGGCGGCTGCGAGATCGAGGTACAGACCCGGCACATGCAGTGGACCGAGGAGTGCTATCGCATCCATGGCCTGCGCAAGGAGCCGATCACCCTCGATCAGGCGATGGCGCTGTATACCGAAGACTCGCGCGATGCGTTCGAGGCGGCGCTGGTCCGCATCGCCGGCGGCGGCCTGCCCGAGCAGCTGGACCTGTGCTTCTACCGCCAGTCCGGCCTGCGTGTCTGGGTGCAGGTGCTGATCGAGCTGGATCGTCGTGATGGCCTGCCGCCGCGCTTCGTGGTGCTGTTCCGTGACATCACCCGCGAGCGCGAGGCCAACGAGCGCATCGAGCTGCTGGCCCACTACGACCTGCTGACCGGCCTGCCCAATCGTGTGCTGCTCGGCGAACAGACCGCCGAAGCCATCGAGGAAGCGCGCGACCGTGGTACCTCGCTGGCGATGCTGTTCATCGACCTGGACGGCTTCAAGACCATCAACGACAGCTTCGGTCACGCCACCGGCGATGCGCTGCTGAAGGCCGCCGCTACCCGCCTGCACCAGAACCTGCGCAACAACGACCTGTTCGGCCGCTTCAGTGGCGACGAGTTCATCGTGGTGCTGCGCGACCTGGCCGAGCCGGAAGACGCTGGGCATGTCGCCCGCAAGCTGATTGCCTCGCTGGCCGAGCCGCTGCGCCGTGGCGAGACCACGTTGAAGGTCGGCGCCAGTGTCGGCATCGCGATGCTGGGCGATGCCCAGACCGACTTCGATTCACTGCTGCGTGCCGCCGACGCCGCCATGTACGCGGCCAAGGAAGCAGGACGCAACACCTACCAGTACTACAGCCAGGACGCATTGGCCCGCATCCAGCGCAAGCTGGAGCTGGAGCACGCGCTGCATGGCGCGATCGAGCGTGAAGAGTTCAGCCTGGCCTACCAGCCGCTGCTGCACGCGCACCAGGGCGAACCGCCGGCGATCGAAGCCCTGCTGCGCTGGCACCGGCCCGGCATCGGCTACTGCAGCCCGGCCGAGTTCATACCGATTGCCGAGAAGTGCGGTGAGATCGTGCGCATCGGCGACTGGGTGCTGAATGAAGCCTGCCGCCAGGCGACCGCGTGGGACCGCGCTGGACTGCGCTTCGACCGCATCGCCGTCAATGTATCGGCGGTGCAGCTGCGTGATCGTGGCTTCGCCGAACGCGTGATCGAGATCTGCCATGCCCATGGCTGGCCGCCGCAGCGGTTGGAGCTGGAGCTGACCGAGTCGGCATTGATCCGTGACACCGACATCCTGCGCCATTGCTTCGATGTGCTGGAACGGCACGGCGTGCCGCTGGCGGTGGACGACTTCGGTACCGGCTTCTCGAACCTCAATTACCTCAATCGATTCCCGGTGGGGCGCCTGAAGATCGACCGCAGTTTCGTGCAGGGCATGCTGCATGACTCAGGCACGGCCGAAGTCACCCAGGCCATCGTGCACCTGGGCCACGCGCTGGGCATGAAGGTGGTGGCCGAGGGTGTGGAAACGCACCAGGAAGAAGACATGCTGCGCCGGCAGGGTTGTGACGAGATCCAGGGCTACCTGTATTCACGCCCGCTCAGCCCGCGTGACCTGGCGCAATGGCTGCGGCAGCAGCACCCGGCACCGGTGCGCACCGACGCCAGCAGCGAAGCCGTACTGGTGCGCTGACAGCCGGACGCTGGTGTAGCCCGGCTCTGGTGGGTGCCGATTTTGGTGGGTGCCGACCGTTGGTCGGCACGGATGCCCGCGCTCGCGATCATCCACGCATGGCGTGGATCTACTTCGGAAACTCCGCCTTCAACTGCATGCGCAGCGCCTCGACGATGGCCGCGTAGCGTCGCTTCTGGACCAGATAGCTGGCCAGGAACAGCGGCAGCACCAGCAGCATGGGCGCCACCATCGGGCGCATCGCTACCAGCGGCAACAGCAGCAGTGACAGGATCGCCACGAACCAGCTGCACAGGCCGATCACCCGCACCTCGTGCCGTCGCGCGTTGAGTACGATGCGACCGCGCATCACCGGGAAGTAGCGCAGGCCGAAGCTCGGCGCGAAGCTCTCGCGGAATGCCATGCTGCCGTCGGGGAGCGCATGGAAGGCCAGGTGCAGCCATTTGTCCTGCGGCAGGTCACGTTCCAGGCTGCCCAGCGAGAGCCGGGCCTGCATGGCCGGTGACGCCGAGATGCGCTCATTGAACAGGGTGATGCCCCAGCTGAAATAGCCGGCCACCCAAGCCATCAGAAGGACGGTCTCGATCAGCAGCACTGCGATCAGGGCGATGGCCATCGGTCTTCCATGAGCGGGACCGGGGCATCATGCCACAACGATTTCGCCACCCCGGTAGATCCACGCCATGCGCGGATGTTGCGGCGAGGGCCAGACGTCACACCGGCGGATGAAAGCCATCCACGCATGGCGTGGATCTACCGGTTCATCAACGCAATGCCTGCAATGGAATAGCTGGCGATCAGCAGCCCGAACACGTACGCTGCCACGATGATCAGCCAATACGTCACCGGTTCGATCTCCCGCCATGCATCAATGGTGCCGGCGCGGTGGTGGCTTAGATGGACATGCCCGGTATTGATCGCACTTGCCGCCATCCAGGCGCACAGAAAGGCCATCAGCATGAAGAACAGGCTGCCGAACAGGAACGCGACAGGTCGATGCCGGGGCGGCCGCAAGGTGGCGTAGGCGGGACGCCAGGTGAAGGTGACCGCGATGAGCACCATCGCAGCAAATCCCAGCCAGGTCATGAACGTGGTGCTCATGCGACGACACTCCGTGTCCAGCCGTAGGGGGCGTGGGTGGATCATGCCATGGGTGTGGAACGGGTGGCGGTGAACGCCATCCACGCGTGGCGTGGATCTACTTCAGCGCTTCCCCATCCAACCCCAGGTCCCACGCCAGTCCCAGCAGCGCCTCATCCGCCCGCGACGGGCCAGGCCGCGCATCCGCCAGCTGCTGCAGCTCACGGATCTCCTCGCGTGCCACCTCTTCCAGCTGCTGCAGCTGCTCACGCACGCTCGCGTTGCGCGGGCGGTCGGTGTCGGCGAGGGAGGGCAGGGCACGGATCAGGGTCATGGTGCGCGTACAGGATGCATCCAACGGCAGGCTACAGGCAAAGGCCCCGGACGAACCGGGGCCTTGCGGGCTGCCGGCAACGGCAGCGGACATCAGGATCAGAACAGCTCGACCGTGCCAGCGCCCATGGTCTGCTGGGCGACCGGCTTGTGCGGCGGGCGCTCCCACTCACTGCGCAGTTCGCGCAGGCGGCTGCCGGTGCGCTGCAGGGCGGTGGCGATCTCTTCGTCGAACACGCCGCCATTGCGGTGCAGCAGTTCCTGCAGGGCCACCGCTTCGCGGTTGATCGCAGTCAGGCGGTCCAGGTGGGTGTGCACGCCGCCCAGCGCCTGGGTGGCAATGTCTTCGAACTGCAGGGCGCGCACGGCTTCGGCCACGCTGCCGTCGATCGAACGGGCGCACTCGGAGACTTCGCGCATGCCGTCGCCCAGCGAGGCATTGATCTGCGCGACGTTGTCGAGCATTGCCGCTGCTTCCTGGCGCGCTTCGCGGGAGCGGTCCATGTCACGCGAGGCCATGTGCGAGACCGTCTCGCGCACCTTGGCGATGGCGTCCTTGGAGCTGTGCGCCAGCTTGCGGATCTGCTCGTTGAAGGTGGTCGAGCGCTCGGACAGGTTGCGCACTTCGTCGGCGACAACCGCGAAGCCACGACCGGCTTCACCGGCACGCGCAGCTTCAATGGCAGCGTTCAGGGCCAGCAGGTTGGTCTGGTCGGCAATCGACTTGACGTCTTCCAGCAGCGCGAAGATGCCATCCAGGTGCTGCGCCATCTGGTCGATGTGCTGCACGGTGGTGCTGCTCTGGCCGCTCACCTGTTCCAGCGCTTCCACCAGCTGTTCCATGCGGTGGCTGGCGTGCTGGGCGAAACGGGCAACGTCGAGGCCGGCATTGCCTTCATCACCGGCGCGGTCGACGATGCGCGACAGGGCCTGGCTCTGCTGGCGCGACTTGCGGTTCATCGCATCGAAGCTGCCGCCCAGGCTGGACACGGCCTGGCGGATCAGGTCACGGGCGCGTTCCACTTCGCCGCGCGAGCCGTCGATTTCGTTGCCGACGAAGCTGCGCAGCTCGGTCAGCAGCTGGTCCTGCTCACGCAGGACACGGGCATGTTCCGGGGAGCGATGCGCCTGGGCGCGGGTGGTCCACCACGCAAAGCCGAGCCAGCTCAGCGTCATCGTGGTCAGGATCGCCCAGCGCAGGGCGGCCGGCCATTCGAAACCGATGGCGAAGGGGAGCAGCAGGGTCAGAGCCAGGGGGGCGGCCAGACGGATGAAAATGCGTGAGTACATGGACGTTCTCGGGAGGTGCACGGAGGATGTATCGGCCGTACCCCCTTTCTCTTTAACGTCGATGTGCCTCGAAGTGCATTCTGAATGCGCCGGTTTTCCGGCGCTGCCGGGCAACTCGGGGTCAAGCGGGGTCGGATCCCTTTTCCACGGGAAAAGGGCTCTGACCCCATGGCCTCACGCCAGCTGGCGGTCCACGGCCTCGATCATCGCCTTGCGGCTGAACAGGAAGTCCCAGTAGCTGCCGCCCAGCTGGCGCCACAGCACCGCCGAACGTACCGCGGCCAGCAGCAGGGCGCGGATCTCGGCGACCACGCCGGCCTGGCCCAGGTAGTGCGGGTTGCCCTGCACCATCACCCGCGGCTTCAGGTGGCTGATGGTGTCGGCATACAGGCCGCCCAGGTTGGCCAGTACGTCCGGGTGGCCACTGTCACCCAGCTCGACGGCCTGGCGCTGGGCGCGCTCGATGCCCGAGGCGACCTTGTTCACGGTCGCCCCGTCCTGCACGAAGCGGCGCTCCAGCTGCAGCACCGACAGGGCCAGCTTGGGCAGGATCGGGTCCTGGCCCTGGCTGCGGAAGTAGTTGTGCAGCAGGCGCAGCCCAGCCTTCAGTGCATGGCGGTCACCGAACACCTCCTGCGGCGAGGACGCATCGACGCGGAACACGCTGTCCACGGCGGTGCGCACGGCGGCGGCGTCGGAATGGCCGGTATCGGCGATACGGCGCACCTGCTGCAGGGCCTGGGCAATGCCGGCCAAGGCCAGGACGCGGTCGTCGACAGTGAAACTCATGCAGCGATTACCTCAAAAGGGGAAGGGGTGGTGCGCAGGCGCTGTTCCAGCGGCGCATCGGTGGCGGCGATCACCGCGCCGCCCAGGCACACATCACCGTCATACAGCACCAGCGATTGACCAGGGGTAACGGCGCGCTGCGGGCGCGCAAAGGTGACCAGCACGCTGCCATCGTCCAGCACCTCGACCGTACACGGCTCGTCGGGCTGGCGGTAGCGGGTCTGGGCGGTGCATTCGAAGCGCCGTGCCGGCGGTGAGCCGGCGATCCAGTGCGCGGTTTCCGAACGCAGGCGGTCGGACAGCATCCATGGGCTGTCGCGGTCCTGGTCCACGTACAGCACGTTGCTGGCCACATCCTTGCCGACCACGTACCACGGCGCGGCGGGGCGGCCACGCACGCCGCCGATGTTCAGGCCCTCGCGCTGGCCCAGAGTGAAATAGAACACGCCCGGATGCTCGGCAATCACGCTGCCGTCGGCCGGGTCGAGGATCTGGCCGGTCTTGGCCGGCAGGTAGCGGCCGAGGAACTCGCGGAAATCCCGCTCGCCGATGAAACAGATGCCGGTGGAATCCTTCTTGGCGTGGGTCGGCAGGCCGACGTCGCGCGCGATCCGGCGGAGGTCGCTCTTTTCCAGGTCGCCGATCGGGAACAGGGTGGCTGCCAGCTGTTCCTGGCCCAGCTGGTGCAGGAAGTAGCTCTGGTCCTTGGAGCGGTCGGCGCCGCGCAGCAGCAGCCACTGGTGGCCGCGCTGGGTCACCCGCGCATAGTGGCCGGTGGCGATGCGCTCGGCGCCCAGCTCGCGGGCGGCATCCAGGAAGTGCTTGAACTTCACTTCGCGGTTGCACAGCACGTCCGGG
The DNA here is from genome assembly GCF_056480025.1 of Stenotrophomonas sp. 109824_Sma. NCBI lineage: Bacteria > Pseudomonadati > Pseudomonadota > Gammaproteobacteria > Lysobacterales > Lysobacteraceae > Stenotrophomonas > Stenotrophomonas sp. 109824_Sma. The sequence continues at coordinate 2,273,923 of NZ_CM151078.1, forward strand.
TTCGGGGTGCGCCCGGCCGCATACTCGGCCAGGAAGTGCTCGAACACGCCCTGCCAGTATTCGCTGGAGAAGTCGCGGAAGTGGAACGGAATGCCCAGCAGGCCGCAGACGGCTACCGCATCGCGGCGGTCATCCTCGGCGCGGCAGTCACCGCTGCCGTCGTCGGCCCAGTTCTGCATGAACAGGCCGGCCACGGCCTCGCCCTGCTGTACCAGGCGCCAGGCGGCGACCGAGGAATCGACGCCACCGGAGACGCCCACCATTACACGCGGAGTGCTCATGCGACCTCCCGGACCAGCGAAAGCGGATGGCGCTGGCCACCCAGGTAATCGGCCACCACCTGCCAGACCAGCGGGCTGCGCTGGCGCTCGCCGGCGGCCTGCAGCTCGGCCGGGGTCAGCCACAGCGCGCGGTCGATGCCAGTGTCCAGCGGCTGCGCCGGGTCATGCGAGACCGGGCGCGCCGCATAGCAGAAGCGCAGGAAGGTAGTGCCGTCGCCGGCGGTCCACTGGTAGCCGCCGATGAAATGGGTCAGCTGCACGGTCCAGCCGGTTTCCTCGCGGGTCTCGCGCAGGGCCGCCTCGGCCAGGCTTTCGCCCGGCTCGAGGTGGCCGGCCGGCTGGTTCAGCACCTGGCGGCCGTCGATGGTCTCCTCGACCAGCAGCACGCGGCCGCCGTCGATCACCACCGTGGCCACGGTGGCGTGCGGTGCCCAGCGCGGGTCCGGCGTGGCGTTCAACTCAGAACTCGTCCTTCTTGGTCAGTTCCAGCTCCATCGCGTCGGCGGTGCGGATGGCCGCATCGATGGCGTCGCTGAGCTGGTCGGCGGTGGCATCGGCGTCGATCTTCACCACGAACATGGCGGTGGTGTCCTGCTTTACCCAGCCGCCCATCTTGGCGTCCTGCGAATCTTCCAGCAGGCGGTTGGCCACGGCCACCGGGAACTGCTTGGTCTTGGTGCTGTAGGCCGGCGACCAGATCTCGCGGATGTTGTGGCTGCCGAAATCTTCCACCGCCGAGCGCACGTAGACCATCTGGGTGCGATCACCCTCGACGTCGAAGACCATGCGGTAGTCGCCATCCTCGTCGACTTCGTAGGTGTAGCCCAGCTTGTCCAGGTGGCGGGCCACGGACTTGTCGGCACTGGTCGCGGCGGCGGCAGAGCCGGCAGCGGCCAGGGCGATCAGCAGGGCGGAGAGAAGGGTCCTTTTCATGAAGATCCTGTGAAGCAACGTTGAAAGAAGGTGCAATTGTGACGGTGGGCGTGCGTGCCGTCCAATCTGCGGCGGGCCGACGCAGGCCCGGCGCTGCCTCTATAATGGGTGGATGCCCCATGAGTCCTCCCCCGATTCCCAGCACGAGCACGGCGTTGCCGTGGAGCCCGCGCGCCCGGAAGTGGCGCCGCCGCCGTTCTACCAGGTGATGCTGCTCAACGACGACTACACCCCGATGGATTTCGTGGTGGATGTGCTGCAGCAGTTCTTCAGCATGGACCTGGACAAGGCCACGCAGGTGATGCTGCACGTCCATACCCGCGGCCGCGGCGTCTGCGGGGTGTTCACCCGCGAAGTGGCCGAGACCAAGGTCGCCCAGGTCAACGAATACTCGCGGATGAACCAGCACCCGCTGCTGTGCACGATGGAAAAGGCCTGACCTGCTGCCGGTTCTCGTCCGGGCGTATCGGCACCGGCCGGGCGTGCCCACCAGGGTGGGCACCTACCAGAGCATGAGGCCTGTATCGATCCCGGGCGGCCGTGCCCACCAAGGTGGGCATCTACCAGAACCCTGGCTCACCCCTCCGCCAGCGCCTCCAGCGCCATCCGCGCCACCGCCTCGTCCACGTCGGCCGGGTCGCCGTCATCCCTGAACCACACTGCCGACAGCGCCGTGCTGGCCGCGATCCAGCGCAGCAGGCGCGTGCGCTCCAGGCCGGCCAGTGCGCTGACCTGTTCCAAACGGGCGGCAAAGCGCTCGGGCCGGGTGGCCACATGGATGCCGGCACCGCACAGGTCCGGATTGCTGAACATCGTCGTGTAATCGAACGCGCGGTCGCCCAGCAGCCGCTTCGGGTCGATCGCCAGCCAGCCACGCGCGCCGAAATCCAGCACGTTGTCGTGATGCAGATCGCCGTGCAGCGGCCGGATCTCGCGCTCGTCCCGCAGCAGGCCCTCCGCCAGCGATCTGCACTGTTCCAGTAGTGGTGGCAGCGCCGCCCTTGGCTGCAGCAGGTCGACGAACCATCTACGCAGGCAGACCAGGTCGTCTGGCGGCGCGCTCCGTGGCCGGTGCAGCCGCTGCAGGACCTGGCACAGGAGGGTGGTGCAGGCGTCATCGTCGCCGTCGATCGAACGTTGCCGCAGCGAGTCGCCGCCGGCACGCTCGATCAGGATCGCCGGTCCCTCGTGGGCCAGCAGGCGGGCGGCGCCGTCACCGTCCCACCAGCGCAGCAGGCGATGGCTGTTCTGCTCTTCGGTTTCGCTGCTGACCTTCAGCATCGCCGGTTCGCCGGCGGCGGTCAGCACCGGCCAGAGCTGGGCATGGGGCGTTTCGATGGCCGGGCCATCACGCCGCAATCGCCAGCGGCTCAGGTAGGGTTCGCTCATGCTGGGTGGGCTGTCCTGGAGTGAATGAAGATCAAGCGATTCGCACTGCTAACGCCATCTGAACGCAGCAATCCGCTAGGGTGATGGAAATCGCGTAGTCAGGCCGCATATTGTCCCCATCTGCCGCCGGAGTAATCCATGTTCAGCAAAGACCTCGAACACACCATCGGCCAGTGCTACAAGCGCGCCCGTGAGGCCCGGCATGAGTTCATGACGGTCGAACACCTGCTGTTGGCACTGCTCGACAACCCGTCCGCCCAGGCCGTACTGAAGGCCTGTGGTGCCGACGCCGAACGCCTGCGCCAGGAGCTGGAGCAGGCCATCGAGGCTTCCGTGTCCCGCCTGGCCGAAGATGACGGCCGCGATACCCAGCCGACCCTGGGCTTCCAGCGCGTGCTGCAGCGGGCCGTGTACCACGTGCAGTCCTCGGGCAAGAAGGAGGTCACCGGCGCCAACGTGCTGGTCGCCATCTTCGGCGAAAAGGACTCGCACGCCGTCTATTACCTCAACCAGCAGGACGTGACCCGGCTGGATGTGGTCAATTACCTGTCCCACGGCATCGCCAAGCTGGGTGAGGAGGGCGAGCAGCCGTCCTCTTCCTCCGAGGGCGAGAGCCGCATGGAAGGCGGGGAGGGTGAGCCGAAGGGCGATGCCCTGACCGAGTTCGCCAGCAACCTCAACGAACAGGCCCGGGCCGGTCGCATCGACCCGCTGGTCGGCCGTGCCGATGAGATCGAGCGCACCATCCAGGTCCTGTGCCGCCGCCGCAAGAACAACCCGCTGTACGTGGGTGAGGCCGGCGTGGGCAAGACCGCGATTGCCGAGGGCCTGGCCCGCCGCATTGTCGAAGGCTCGGTGCCTGAGGTGCTGGCCGACGCGGTGATCTATTCACTCGACCTGGGCGCGTTGGTGGCCGGCACCAAGTACCGCGGTGACTTCGAGAAGCGCCTTAAGAGCGTGCTGACCGCGTTGAAGAAGGTGCCCAACGCGGTGCTGTTCATCGACGAGATCCACACCATCATCGGTGCCGGTTCGGCGTCGGGCGGCACCATGGATGCCTCCAACCTGATCAAGCCGGCCCTGGCTTCCGGCGAGCTGCGCTGCATCGGCTCGACCACCTTCCAGGAGTACCGCGGCATCTTCGAGAAGGACCGGGCGCTGGCCCGTCGCTTCCAGAAGATCGACATCGTCGAGCCGACGGTCGGCGAGACCTACGAGATCCTGCAGGGGCTGAAGTCCAAGTACGAACTGCACCACGGCGTGACCTATTCCGACGAGGCGCTGCAGGCAGCGGTGGACCTGTCGGTGAAACATATCGGCGACCGCCTGCTGCCGGACAAGGCCATCGACGTGATCGATGAGGCCGGCGCCCGTCAGCGCCTGCTGCCGGAAGGCCAGCGCAAGGAGCTGATCGACGTCGAGGAAGTGGAGGCGATCGTCGCCAAGATGGCGCGCATCCCGACCAAGCAGGTCAGCGCCACCGACAAGGATGTGCTGCAGCACCTGGAGCGCAACCTGAAGATGGTGATCTTCGGCCAGGATCCGGCCATCGAGACGCTGTCCTCGGCGATCAAGCTGGCACGCTCCGGCCTGGGTAATCCGGAAAAGCCGATCGGCAACTTCCTGTTCGCCGGTCCGACCGGTGTCGGCAAGACCGAGGTGACCAAGCAGCTGGCGCTGCAGCTGGGCATCGAGCTGGTCCGCTTCGACATGTCCGAGTACATGGAGCCGCATTCGATCAGCCGCCTGATCGGTGCGCCTCCGGGCTACGTCGGCTTCGACCAGGGCGGCCTGCTGACCGAGAAGATCGTCAAGACGCCGCACTGCGTGCTGCTGCTGGACGAAATCGAGAAGGCGCACCCGGACATCTTCAACATCCTGTTGCAGGTGATGGACCGCGGCGTGCTGACCGATACCAACGGTCGTGAAGCCAACTTCAAGAACGTGGTGCTGGTGATGACCACCAATGCCGGTGCGGCGCAGGCCTCGCGGCGCTCGATCGGCTTCACCAAGCAGGACCATGCCACCGACGCGATGGAGACCATCCGCCGCAGCTTCACCCCGGAATTCCGCAACCGCCTCGACGCGGTGGTGCAGTTCCAGGCGCTGGGCTTCGAGCACATCCTGCGCGTAGTCGACAAGTTCCTGATCGAGCTGGAGATGCTGCTGCAGGACAAGCACGTCAGCCTGTCGGCCACCCCGACCGCACGCGACTGGCTGGCCCACCACGGCTTCGACCCGCTGATGGGTGCGCGCCCGATGGCCCGCGTGATCCAGGACAAGATCAAGCGTCCGCTGGCCGACGAGCTGCTGTTCGGCAAGCTGGTCAACGGCGGCAAGGTGAACATCGATGTCCGCGACGACGAGCTGGTGGTCGAGACCCAGGCCGAACCGGAGCGCCTGCTGCCGGCGACTGTGGAGTGAGCTGACACCGGGCCTGGCCCGGTGGACCTGAAATGACAAGGGCGGCTTCGGCCGCCCTTGTTGTTCTGGGTCTGTCGCCTGCGGCCTTGCTGGAAGGGTGCGGAGGCATCGATGCTGTTCCGTGAGCGCGATGGGGTGTTGCTTCATTTGTATCGCGCAACGATACGGGATACAGTGATGATCATCGGCTTTCGCCACAAGGGTCTCGAGCGCCTCTACCGTTCCGGCATCAGCAGCGGGATCCGGCATAGTCACACCAGCAGGGTGTTGATGATCCTGTCGATCCTGGATGCGGCTTCGGCGCCCGGGGATCTCGCCATGCCTGGATTGCGCCTCCACAAGCTGCGGGGCGACCTGAAGGGGCATTGGTCCGTATGGGTCAATGGGAATTGGCGGATCACCTTCCGTTTCACCGGTGGCGACGTGGAGCTGCTGGACTACCTGGACTATCACTGAGGCTGCGCATGATTCATCACCACCCACATCCAGGGCAGACGATCAAGGCAATGGTCTTCGATCCGATGGATCTCTCGGTGACCGAAGCGGCCGAGCGCTTGGCAATGTCGCGGGTGGCATTGTCGCGGGTGTTGAACGGCAAGGCGGGCATCAGCCCTGATCTGGCCATTCGCCTGGAAATGGCCGGGGTCAGTACGGCGTCTTTCTGGATGGGGCTGCAATCCAACTACGATCTCTGGCTGGCGCGGCAACACAAGCAGCCACGGGTGCTGCCACTGGTTGCGCCTGCGCGGTGATGCCCTTCATGACAAGGGCGGCTTCGGCCCCCCTTGTCATATGCGTCATATGCGCTGTCAGCGGCTGCGCTGGCGGGCCTTCTTCTTGAAGGTGGCCTCGTCGACAGGCTCGATCTGCGCCACGGTGCAGCGGCTGGAGTCGGTGTGCAGCTGGCTGCGCCCAGCGGCACACAGCAGGCCCTGTTGGCCGTCCGTGGAGAAGCTCAGTTTCCGCGAGTAGCCCGCTGCCGAGCAGTCGTCCTGGAAATGCACGACGTAGTGCTCCTGGCCATTGCGTAGCAGGATGTTGCGCGAGGCGCCGGCGCGCACCAGTTGCTGATCGCTGCCCAGTTGGACGCAGTCACTGGCGGCGGAAGGGGTGTCAGCGGCGCGCGCAGGCAGGGCGCTGGTGGACGCGACAGCGGCGACGAGCAGAGTGGTTAGCGGGAGCATGTTCATGGCGGGGCAGGGGGATGGCGATCCGGACTGGATCGGGTCCCACGATGCCGCCATGCGTGCAGGGGCGAATCTGCCGCAAGCAGGGCTGACCGACGTCACGGTGAGTTCGGTCACGATGACCTCCGGCAGGGCCAGATTGCAGGCATGACAAAAGGCCAGCAACCAGGGCTGGCCTTGTCGAAGTGGCGCAACGCGCCGACCGCTTACTTCATGCGGTAGGTGATACGACCCTTGGTCAGGTCGTACGGGGTCATTTCAACCTTGACCCGGTCACCGGTGAGGATGCGGATGTAGTTCTTGCGCATGCGGCCGGAGATGTGGGCGATGATTTCGTGCCCATTTTCCAGACGAACGCGGAAAGTGGTGTTCGGCAGCGTCTCGCTGACGGTGCCCTCGAACTCGATGGAATCGTCTTTCGACATGTAGTCCTGTGCGGTTCAGAAAACGGCCACGCTGGGCCTAAGGCGCGGTATTTTACGCGTGACGGGCCCAGCTTGCAAAGTTTGTGTTAACCCCCGGCCAAACGCCGTGCCGGCAAGCGTCCGACCGCCTGTGTCCACGGGCCTTCACGGCCGTCATGGCGCACCGCGTGGCGGACGTGCTCCAGAAACGCCGCGCGCGGCAGGTGTTCGGCGCCCATCCGCAGCAGGTGCGGATTCTCCACCTGGGCATCGATCAACGCCCAGCCCCAGCCGTGAAGCCTGGATGCCAGCGCGGCCAGGGCGATCTTGGAGCCGCCGCTGGCGCCACTGAACATGCTCTCGCCGAAGAACATCGTTCCGATCGCCACCCCGTAGATGCCGCCGACCAGCGTCTGCCGGTCCCAGACCTCGAAGGAGTGGGCAAAACCGAGGTCGTGCAACTGACTGTAGGCCTCGACCATGTCGGGGCTGATCCAGGTGCCGTCCTGGCCAGGGCGAGGTGCCGCCGCACAGGCGCGCATCACCCGGCTGAAGGCAGTGTCGGCGGTGACCTCCCATGTGCTGCCGCGCAACTGGCGCCGGAAGCGGCTGGACAGATGCACGCCATCGGTACGGAACACCATGCGCGGGTCGGGCGACCACCACAGGATCGGCTCGCCCTCGCTGAACCATGGAAAGATGCCGCCGGCGTAGGCATTGAGCAGGCGTGCCGGATGCAGGTCGCCGCCCACTGCCAGCAGGCCGTCGGGCTGGCGCAGGGCCGTCTCGGCCGGGGGGAACGGAGCGTCCGGCGCATCGGCCAGGCGCCAGGGCAGCTGGCGGGTCATGCTGGCATTGTATTCGCCGTGGTGATCGGTGATGTCTGGCACCATCAGCATCCAACGGCAAGGAGCCTGCGAATGAGCGACCCGATCTCAGCCATCCTCGACCTGCATGACACCCCGCGCACGCGCAACGACAGCCAGGGCATGCTGCTGTCGCTGGCCGCCGAGCATCCGCGCCAACTGGGTGAGTTGATGCTGCAGGCCGTGGCGCGACGCTCGCCCGGCTCGGCCTTCCTCGACATGGCGCTGGACCTGTTGCCGGACGAGGCGGTGCCCGCGGTCGCTGCCGATGCATGGCGGCGCTATCGGGATGGCGAGCGCGGAGAACTGCTGGCCAGCGTGATCGAATTCGCCAGCTACCAGGCGCCGCAGGTGCTGCAGGACGACTGGGAGGCATTGCTGGCGCTGGCCACTGAAGACGAGTTGCAGCTGGCCTCGCAGGTATGGCGGGACCTGCCAGCCGAGGTGGCCGCGCAGTGGGCGCAGGCCCTGGCCGAGGCCGGGGACGATCGTGAGATGGCGCGGGCCAGGGTACTGCTGCTCGCCACACAGCCGGACAGCTACCCGGTGGCCCGCGGATACCTCGCCGACTGGGGGCAGCTGGACCCCGAGGTCTGGGCGCATTGGGCCGGCGTGGCCAACGGTGCGCGGCCGCGCCACCTGCATGACCAGAAGCCGCTGCACATCCGCTTCGGTCGAGCGCAGCATCGCGCACAGCAGGCCGACGAGCCGAGCTGGCGCAAACGCATCTGGCGCCTGCATCCGACCTGGAATGGTGGGCAGGTACAGCACGCCGGCCACATGGGTGGACCACTGGAAGCGCTGTGTGGCAGCTGCCATGCGCCGCTGCAGCGCCTGCTGCAGACCGACGCTGCCGCGCTGCAGCCGGGTGCAGCGGGCGAGATCACGCTGGGCCTGTGCCTGGACTGCTGCGGCTGGGAGGAGCCGCCGGTGCGCTTCTATCGCCACGACGGCGAGGGCCTGCCCGGCTGCCATCCCAGCCAGTACCGCGAGGTGCCGAACACGCCCACCGACAGCGGCGACCTGATGCAGGCCGAGGTGGGACTTGTGGCGCTGGAAAGCGTGCGCTGGCAGCAACAGGACTGGGGCCAGTCCAATCATCGGCAGAACCTGTCACGCGTGGGCGGTGCGCCCAGCTGGGTGCAGAGTGCCTGGTACCCGGCGTGCATCGATTGCGGCGAGGAGATGCCCTTCGTGATGCAGCTTGATTCGACGCTGCCGACCACGCGTGAGGGCACGCTGCTGTGGGGCAGTGGCGGCATGCTCTACACGTTCTGGTGCGCGACGTGCCGGGTGAGTGGGCACTTCTGGCAGTGCACCTGAGCGCAGCGCACTCGCCATCGCGCTGGTAAACGCCAACCCTATGGCCTGGTGGGTGCCGATCTTGCCTCGGTCGGACGCCTTGGTAGGTGCCAACCTTGGTTGGCACGCTTTTCCGCTACGGCTCTACGCGGAACGGCCCATGCCCCTGCAGCTCCTGCTGGTAGCGCCGCACATCGCGCCGCTCCTGTCGGCACCAGTCCTGCAGCGCCTCGGCGAACTCCGTGTCGGCCACCCAATGCCGGCTGCGCACCAGCGTAGGCAGGAAGCCGCGTGCCAGCTTGTGCTCGCCCTGCGCTCCGGGCTCGAAACGGGTCAGCCCCTCTCGCAGGCAGTATTCGATGCCTTGGTAATAGCAGGCCTCGAAGTGCAGGCCGGGCAGGGTAGCGCCACCCCAGTAGCGGCCGTAAAGCGTGTCGCCACCGCGCAGGCAAAGTGCACCGGCAATCGGTTGGCCCTCCTGCTCGGCCAGGAACAGCACCAGCCCGCGCCCCAATGAAATGGCCAGATGGCGCAGGAAGGCCTCGGTCAGCGCCGGGGCGTTGCCGTATTCGAGGAAGGTCTGCAGGTAGAAGCGGTACATCGCCTGCAGGTCGGCGCGGCTGGCCTCGTCGCCATGCACCACGCGAAAGGTGATGCCCTGGCGGGTGACCTTGGCCCGTTCCTGGCGGATGTTCTTGCGGTGCTTGTGGTTCATCGCGCCGAGGAACTGATCGAACGTCGCCCACTCACCCGGGTTCTGCCACTGGAACTGCACATCCTCGCGCAGCAGCCAGTCATCGCCGAACTGCGCCTCGTCGCCCGCGGTGTGGAAATTGATATGGGCCGAGGACACGTCCAGTGCCGGCAGCGCAGCACGCAACGCCGACAGCAGCGCGGCGCGTTCTGAATCGTGACGGGCCAGCAGGCGCGGGCCGGTGACCGGCGAGTACGGCACCGCGCCCAGCCATTTCGGGTAGTAGTCACGGCCATGCCGGGCATAGGCGTTGGCCCAGGCGTGGTCGAACACGAACTCGCCGTGGGAGTTGGTCTTCAGGTAACCCGGAATGGCGCCCATCAGGCGGTCGCCCTCCCATAGCGTGAAGTGCCGGGGCTGCCAGCCCCAGTCCTCGCGCAGGCAGCCGTGTTGTTCCAGGCCAGACAGGAAGGCATGGCTGACGAACGGGTTCTGGCCGTCGTGCAGGGCATCCCAGTCGGTGGCGGGAATGGACTGCAGGGAGTCGAGGAAGCGGGCGGAGGGCATGGTTGGCAAGGATAGGCCAGGTGGATCGCGAACGGTGTTGGCGGGCCTGGGTTGGTTTGTTCCGGTTGGGGGTGAGGAAAATTTGAATTCTCCATTCGTGTGCGCTTGGTTGCGGAATGCCTGAATGCACAGGGGCAGAGTGAGCTGCGCCGCTGGAGCGGTGCATTCACTCTTTGCATGGAGTACCCAAAATGAACCAGAAAATTCGCCTTGGATCCCTTTCTGTCCTGCTGTCTCTTTTGGGCAGCGGACTGTTGATCAGCCCCGCGCAGGCCGTTGATGCTCCTCCTGCGATGGGGCAGGACACTGGGCTCGACATCCTCTTGACCCAGAAGGCGCGCGATATTCTGGAGCGCGTTCGTCTCGTGGATGGCCAGGCGCGCAGTCACCGGGTTGAGGTGTCAGCAGATATCGCCAACGGTGTAGTGACCGTAGCGCTGGATCGGGTCTTCCTTCCTGCCGATTACGGACCGTCGTTCGAGGATCAGCGAAGCGAGATCAGTTTTGGACTACTGCATTGGGCCGAGCAGGCGGCGCCGTTCAGTCGTGTCGTTTTTCTGTATGACGGGAAAGAGATCGAATACTACTTTCCCGAGATAAAGGCTGCGGACGACGCGGCGCGGGAGGCGGGAGAGGCGCTGCGGCGGATGCGTGGGGCGACTGGTTCCGGGATGGCATTTGTCGCAGCCGGACATGGGTATTTCTATAGCTACAAGGACAACCGGTGGGTGACCTCGAGAGATGAATGGAATGGCGTCTCCGAGGGGTTGTTGACTCCGTCGTACGCCGCGGACCTGAAGGCGGTGATCGAGCAAAGGAGCCAAATGCCTGTCGTCCGTCCGCGCGTTCAGATCACGGGGTCGACTCATCCGCAGAGTGGTGAAGAGTGGTGGACCATAGCTGCGCGCTACGCAATTGCGGAGCAGTATCCGGCCGAGACAAAGATATGGAATACGTACGCAGGCAGTGCGCTTTGGGATCGGGAGGAGCGTGAAGACATCAATAGTCGGCCGCTGCTCGCAAACCACCACGGCGCTGAGGTAGCGATTCATCTGCACAGCAATGGAGAACCCTCGGGGGCGGCACGCGGCACTCGTGTGATCGTGCAACCTGGTAGGCCGATGGATGCTGCCCTTGCACAGAGTGTCCTGTGCTCGATGAAGGAGCTGATTCACTCGCTACCTGAGTATGGGGCGTTCACCGTGGCTCCTGCTCCGCACGCGCTGAACAAAGGGGAGAACCGCGAGGCGCACATGCCATCGATCATCGTAGAGACGGCATTTCACACGAATCCGGAGGATGCCAAGGCATTGCAGGACCCCGTCTTCCGCTCGGCGTCCATGAAAGGCGTGGAGAAGGGCTATCGCCTGTGGGCAACAGGAAAGACCTGCGAGCCCCTGGCACTGCGTCCGGTGCCGGATACCGACGTGCCGATCCAGGCGGCCCGGGACATTGAACTGGGCTATGCCGGGAATCCTCAGTATCCGTTGTCTGTGAAGCTCTCACTGGCCTCCTGTTCGGAGGAAGGCGCATGCACGCCATCGGCGACGACGTTCGATGACCCTGCCAAACCGCTGACCATCAATCTCGCCTGCAATGGCCCAGACCCGTGTGTCGCGCGCTGGAGTGCTGTACTGCGCGACGCGGATGGCGTTGCCACGGCACCGGTCGAGTTCTCGCAGGCGTGCGTGCGGGCGTGAAGGCTGGCATCGGTCCGCCAGGCGTGGCCTGGCACTACTGAAAGTACAAAGGCCGGCGCTTTCGCGCCGGCCTTTGGTCTGGGTCGAGCATGGCTCGACGCTACAGAAGCAGGTCAGCGACTCAGCTGGCCTTGCCCTGCGCGTCCAGATAACGCTCTGCATCCAGTGCGGCCATGCAGCCGAAGCCGGCCGAGGTGATCGCCTGGCGGTAGTGCTGGTCGGCCACGTCGCCGGCGGCGAACACGCCTTCCACCGAGGTCTGGGTGGCGTTGCCGCCCAGGCCCGAGCGGATTTCCAGGTAGCCGTTGTTCATCGCCAGCTGGCCGTCGAACAGGGTGGTGTTCGGGTGGTGGCCGATGGCCACGAAGAAGCCGTGGGCGTCGATGTCGCGGGTGCTGCCGTCCAGGGTGGACTTCACGCGCACGCCGGTCACGCCGGCGTCGTTGCCCAGCACTTCCTCCACCTGGTGGTGCCAGACGGTCTCGATCTTGCCTTCGGCCACCTTCTTGAACAGCTTGTCCTGCATGATCTTTTCCGCCTTGAGGGTGTCGCGGCGGTGGACCAGGTAGACCTTGCGGGCGATGTTGGACAGGTACAGCGCCTCTTCCACGGCGGTATTGCCGCCACCGACCACGACCACGTCCTGGTCGCGGTAGAAGAAGCCGTCACAGGTGGCGCAGGCGGACACGCCGCGGCCCTTGAACTCGTCCTCGGTCGGGATGCCCAGGTACTTGGCGGTGGCGCCGGTGGCGATGATCAGGGCATCGCAGGTGTACTCGTGGCTGTCGCCGATCAGTTTGAACGGGCGCTGCGACACATCGGCGGTGTGGATGTGGTCGAAGATGACCTCGGTCTCGAAGCGCTCGGCGTGGGCCTGCATGCGCGCCATCAGGTCCGGGCCCATCAGGCCGTGGGCGTCGCCCGGCCAGTTGTCCACCTCGGTGGTGGTCATCAGCTGGCCGCCCTGCTGCAGGCCGGTGATGACGACCGGCTTCAGGTTGGCGCGGGCGGCGTAGACGGCGGCGGTCCAACCGGCCGGGCCGGAACCGAGGATGACGAGGCGCTGGTGGCGGGAGGGCAGGCTGGTGCTCATGTAGACTCGCGAAAAGGTAGATGGGACAAGGCGCTGGCGATGTTTGCGCAGCATCCGTGGCTGGTCATAGAGTGGCGGCTGGGGCAGGGCGATTCAAGCCGATGAACAGAACGCCGTCATCCAGCGGTGGTTCCGGCCCTCTGATCGCCCTGTCAGATGTCGCATAACTGAAAACTGACGCCGTCTCATTTATTATCAATCACTAACAGCGCATTCCAAAGGTATGGTCTAAGGTGGCGAAGCAGGTCCCCGAACGCTCCAAGTCCGACGACAGCAAGGCGTCACGTCGCACGGCCGCGGCGGCGACGACCGACAATCCACGCCGCCAGCGCCTCTGGCGCGATCTGGGCCTGATCGCGATCGCGCCGGCCCTGCTGTACCTGGCGGCCAGTCTTTTCACGTATTCAGCCACGGATCCGGGCTGGTCGCACACCGGCAGCGTGGTCGCACCGGTGCACAACCTCGGCGGCCGCGCCGGGGCCTGGATCGCCGATGTGCTGCTGCAGCTGTTCGGCTACATCGCCTTCCTGTTGCCGGTGGTGCTGGGCGCGCTGGCGTGGATCGCCATGTTCGGCCTCAAGCGCGAGAGCAAGGGCGAGAACGACCTGGACCCGGCGCTGCGCCTGGTCGGCCTGGTCGGTTTCCTGATCGCCGGCACCGGCTTCCTGCATGTCCGGCTGTTCAGTGGCGATGTCTCCAGCGCCGGCGGCATCCTCGGCAAGCTGGTCGGCAATTCGCTCACGGTGGGCTTCGGCGCGCTGGGCGCGAACCTGTTCGTGCTGGTGCTGCTGCTGGCCTCGATCACCCTGGCCACCGGGCTGTCCTGGTTCACGGTGATGGAGAAGATCGGTCGCGGCGTGATGTCGCTGGCGCCGTTGCTGGCGCGCAAGAAGGAAGAAGTCACCGAGTGGCAGCAGACCCGGGTGATGCGCGAGGAGCGCCAGGAAGTGCGCAAGGCCGATGCCGAGGTACGCGCCAAGCGCGAGCCGGTGAAGATCGAGCCGCGCCCGGAGCCGGTGATCGAGAAGAGTGACCGGGCCAAGCGCGACACGCAGATCCCGATGTTCCGTGGCGTCAACGGCGACGGCTCGGACCTGCCGCCGCTGGCCCTGCTGGACGACCCCAAGCCGCAGCCGGTGGGCTATGACAAGGAAACCCTGGACGCGCTGTCGCGGCAGATCGAGTTCAAGCTGAAGGACTTCCGCATCGACGCCCAGGTGGTCGGCGCCAACCCGGGCCCGGTCATCACCCGCTTCGAGATCGAGCCCGCGCCGGGCATCAAGGTCAGCCAGATCAGTTCGCTGGACAAGGACATCGCGCGCGGCCTGTCGGTGAAGTCGGTGCGCGTGGTCGACGTGATTCCGGGCAAGTCGGTGATCGGCCTGGAAATTCCCAACGTCACCCGCGAGATGATCTACCTGTCCGAGCTGCTGCGCTCGAAGGAATACGACAAGTCGGCCAGCGTGCTGACCCTGGCGCTGGGCAAGGACATTGCCGGTCGCTCCACCGTGGCTGACCTGGCGCGCATGCCGCACCTGCTGGTGGCCGGTACCACCGGTTCGGGCAAGTCGGTGGCGGTCAACGCGATGGTGCTGAGCCTGCTGTTCAAGGCCTCGCCGAAAGACCTGCGGATGCTGATGATCGACCCGAAGATGCTCGAACTGAGCGTCTACCAGGGCATCCCGCACCTGCTGGCGCCGGTGGTCACCGACATGAAGGAGGCCGCCAACGGCCTGCGCTGGTGCGTGGCCGAGATGGAGCGCCGCTACAAGCTGATGAGCGCGGTGGGCGTGCGCAACCTGGCCGGCTTCAACAAGAAGGTGAAGGAAGCGCAGGACGCCGGCCAGCCGCTGATGGACCCGCTGTTCAAGCCGAACCCGGAACTGGGCGAGGCGCCGCGTCCGCTGGAGACGCTGCCGTTCATCGTCATCTTCATCGACGAATTCGCCGACATGATGATGATCGTCGGCAAGAAGGTGGAAGAACTGATCGCGCGCCTGGCGCAGAAGGCGCGTGCGGCCGGCATCCACCTGATCCTGGCCACGCAGCGCCCGTCGGTGGACGTGATCACCGGCCTGATCAAGGCCAACATCCCGACCCGCATCGCCTTCCAGGTCAGCTCCAAGATCGACTCGCGCACCATCCTCGACCAGTCGGGCGCGGAAACCCTGCTCGGCCACGGCGACATGCTGTACCTGCCGCCGGGTACCGCCATGCCCGAGCGCGTGCACGGCGCCTTCGTCTCCGACGAGGAAGTGCACCGCGTGGTCGAACACCTCAAGGCGATGGGCCCGGCCGACTATGTCGACGGCGTGCTGGACGAAGTGCAGACGATGGGCGACGGCGTGGTCGTCGGTGCCACCGGCCTGCCCGAGAACAGCTCTGCCGGCGATGAGTCCGACCCGTTGTATGACGAAGCGCTGCGGGTGGTCACCGAGACCCGCCGTGCCTCGATTTCCGGCGTGCAGCGCCGGCTGAAGATCGGCTACAACCGTGCAGCGCGACTGATCGAGGCCATGGAAGCGGCCGGCGTGGTCAGTTCGCCCGAGCACAACGGTGACCGCACGGTGCTGGCACCGCCGCCGCCGAAGTAAGGCCCGACGTATCCCCCACGACGTCCAAGGAACCGACGCATGCTTCACCCCGTACCAAGCGCGCTGGCACTGGCGCTGGCAGCCCTGATGGCTGCCGGCCCGGCACTGGCAGACACCGCCACCTCCGCGCCCGCCACGGCGCCGCCTTCCACCAGCGGCGATACCGAAGCCAGCAATAATTTCAGCATTGTCCGTTACCGCGCCGACTACCAGGTGCGGCCGGATGCGGGCAATGTGCAGACCGAAACCTACGAAGTCCTGCTCAAGACCAAGGCCTCCGTCGAGCAGTTCAGCCAGGTGCGGCTGAGCTACAGCGAAAAGATGGAAACGCTGGAAGTGCTTGGCGCCTACACCATCACCGCCGATGGCCAGCGCCGCGACGTACCGGCCGACCGCATCTACACCCAGGAGAGCTACTCCAGCGCTTCGGCAGCGATGTATGCCGACCGCAAGGTGCGGGTGATCGTGTTCCCGAACCTGGCCCCGGGCACGCGCCTGTATTACCAGGTGCGCCGCACTCAGGCCACGCCGTACTTCCCGGGCTACTTCGGCCTGTGGGAAACCTTCAATGTCTTCACCGAGTACGAGGACGCCGAGGTCACCCTGAGTGCGCCGGCCAACCTGCCGATGTTCGTCGACAGCCGCGGCGTGCAGGGCAGTGATCGCCCAACGGTGAAGAACGGACAGGCACAGTGGCGCTGGCGCTACCAGCGGCGCGAAGCCATGCCAGCACAGAACTGGTCGGCGGCGGGCTGGGAGTTTGGCCCGAACATCATGGCGAGCACCTATCGTGACTGGTCGCAGATGGGTCGCGCCTACCAGCTCAAGGCCGGCCCTGCCGCGCAGGTCACGCCGGAACTGCAGGCGCTGGCCGACCAGGTCACCGCCGGTATCAGCGACCGCCGCGAGCAGGCCGATGCGCTGTACCGCTGGGTCGCGCAGAACATCCGCTATGTGGCGGTGTACCTGGGCAATGGTGGCCTGGAGCCGAATAGCGCGCAGAGCATCCTCGACAACCACTATGGTGACTGCAAGGACCATGTGACGATCCTCGAGGCGCTGCTGGCAGCCAAGGGCATCGCCAGTTCGCCGGTGCTGATCGGTGCCGGCGGCGGCCCGACGCTGCCGAAGATCCCGGTGCTCGGCCGCTTCAACCACGCCATCACCTACATCCCCGAATTCGATCTGTACCTGGATTCGACCACCGCGTGGGCGCGCTTCGGGCAGTTGCCGGAAGGTGACCTGGGCGCACCGGTGATGCGCACCCGCGATGCCACGCTGGCACGCACCCCGGCCAACACGCCGCAGCGCAATGCCACCTCGATGGAGGTGCGTTTCACCTTCGACGCCAACGGCAACCTGCGCGGCGAGACGATCCCGAAGCTGGGCGAGAACGCCGAGATCGGCATGCGTGCCCAGTTCTCCCAGCTCAACGCGCAGAACCGTGCGCGCGCCGAGGAGCAGATCATGGCCGCGTCCGGTTTCGACGGGCGAGGGCAGCTGCAGATCCAGGGCGTGCCGGTCGACCTGACCCGGCCGTTCGGCTACCGCATGGCGTTCCAGGCCGAGGACTACGCCGACTTCAGCGTGGCCGGCGGCATGGCCGTTCCGGACCCGCCGGGTGGCGAGTCGGTACGTGGGCTGTACGCCACCGCCTCGGCGCCGGCCAACGAGACGCCGTTCTACTGCAATGCCAGCCTGCGCGAGGAAACCTACCGCCTGCAGTTCCCGGCCAATGCACCGATCATCGCCATCCCGGCGAGCCAGCGTTTCACCAACGCCGCCGGTGAGTATCGGGTGGACTGGAGTCGCGAGGGCCAGGACGTGATCGTGCACCACCGCTTGCAGCAGAACGCGGTGCGCGGCCCGGAGGCGTTGTGCCAGCCGCAGGACTATCCGGCGTTCCGCGCGCTGTACCGCGAAGTGCGTCGTGGCTTCCGTGGCCAGGTGCTGTACGGCAAGCTGCCGGGCTCCGGCGGCTGAATCGCCGATGGACGTTCGGGGCGGCATAATGTCGCCCTGATCGCCCATTCATCTTTATTTGGGCACACTGGCAACCACCTTTCCTGGCGCCCGCGCCCACAGGATTCCCGCATGAACTTCCGCTTCCGCCGTTTCCTTGCCACCACCACACTGGCCGTGGCCTGCGCCGCCGCCGGCAGCGCCTGGGCTGGCGCCCGCGATGACCTGAAGACCTTCACCAGTGGCCTGAAGGGCCTGGATGGCCAGTTCAGCCAGCAGGTGTTCGACAGCCGCGGCAAGGTGAAGGAATCGACCAGCGGCCGCGTGGCCCTGTCGGCGCCGCGCCTGTTCCGCTGGGAGTACGTGCGCCCGCACGAACAGTTGATCGTGGCCGATGGCAAGAAGGTCTGGATGTACGAGCCGGACCTGGAGCAGGCCACCGTGCGCGAGCAGGGCAAGGAAGAGCAGAACAGCCCGCTGACCGCGCTGATCAACCCGGCGCTGCTGGAACAGCAGTACGACGTCAGTGAAGAGGCCGCGCAGCGCGACGGCCTGCAGTGGCTGTCGCTGTCGCCGAAGCGCGATACCGAAGCCAGCTTCCAGTACGCCGCGCTGGGCTTCAATGCCCAGGGCCTGGCCAAGATGGAGATCACCGACGCCGTCGGCCAGCGCACCGTGATCAGCTTCAGCGGCTGGAAGCGCAACCCGGGCTTCGCTGCCGGCACCTTCAGCTTCACCCCGCCGAAGGGCACCGACGTCATCGGCAACTGATCTCTGGGCGGAAACGCTTTGGTGGGTGTCAACCTTGGTTGACACGCTCTTGATCTGCCGGCCAGCGGCCGGCACTACCGCTCATGGCCCGGCCGCCGTGGTGGGTGCCAACCTTGGTTGGCACGCTCTCGCGGTACAATGAGCGGGTGGCAAGACATCGTTCAACATCCTTTCCCGGCCCCGATCTGCTGAGCGTCGATCGGGAACATCTGCGCCCGCTGGCCGAGCGCATGCGCCCGCGCACCCTCGACGAAATGGTCGGGCAGAAGCGCCTGCTGGCGCCGGACAGCGCGCTGCGTCGCGCGGTCGAATCCGGGCGAGTGCATTCGATGATCCTGTGGGGGCCGCCGGGCTGCGGCAAGACCACGCTGGCGCTGCTGCTGGCCGAGTATTCCGACGCCGAATTCCGCGCCATCTCCGCGGTGCTGTCCGGCCTGCCGGAAGTGCGCCAGGTGCTGGCAGAGGCCGCACAGCGTTTCGCTGAAGGTCGCCGCACCGTGCTGTTCGTGGACGAGGTGCATCGCTTCAACAAGGCACAGCAGGACGCGTTCCTGCCGCACATCGAACGCGGCACCATCCTGTTTGTCGGTGCCACCACCGAGAATCCGTCGTTCGAGCTGAACTCCGCACTGCTGTCGCGCTGCCGCGTGCATGTGCTGGAGGGCGTTTCGCCCACGGATATCGTCGAGGCGCTGGAGCGTGCGCTGGGTGACCGCGAACACGGCCTGGGCGAGGAGGGCGTCGAGGTCGCCCCCGAGCTGCTGCTGGAAATCGCTACCGCCGCCGACGGCGACGTGCGTCGTGCGTTGACCCTGCTGGAAATCGCCGCCGAGCTGGCGGGCGGGGAGGGTGGGCGTATCACGCCGCAGACCCTGACCCAGGTACTGGCCGACCGCACCCGTCGCTTCGACAAGGGCGGCGAGCAGTTCTACGACCAGATCTCGGCACTGCACAAGTCGGTACGCAGCTCCAACCCGGATGCCGCGCTGTACTGGCTGACCCGCATGCTCGATGGCGGCTGCGATCCGTCTTACCTGGCGCGCCGGCTGACCCGCATGGCGATCGAGGATATCGGCCTGGCCGATCCGCGCGCGCAGAGCATGGCGTTGGAGGCCTGGGACATCTACGAGCGGCTGGGCAGTCCGGAAGGCGAGCTCGCCTTTGCGCAGCTGGTGCTGTACCTGGCCAGCACCGCCAAGTCGAATGCAGGCTACGCGGCCTTCAACCAGGCCAAGGCCGATGTGCGCGAGAGTGGCACCGAAGAGGTGCCGCTGCACCTGCGCAACGCGCCGACCAAGCTGATGAAGGAGCTGGGCTACGGCGCTGAGTACCAATATGACCATGATGCCGAAGGTGGCATCGCGCTGGACCAGACCGGTTTCCCGGATGCGATGGGCGAGCGCGTGTACTACAACCCGGTGCCGCGCGGGCTGGAAATCAAGCTGAAGGAAAAGCTGGACCGGCTGCGTGCCGAACGCGAAGCGGCTAGGGCGGCAAAGGGCCGCTGACCCGGTTTATGTAGAGTCGAGCCATGCTCGACTTCGCTCTTGCGCGGGTTACGGGTGCCTTCTGGAACAGCAGTCGAGCATGGCTCGACTCTACAGGGGCAATGGCAGTCGAGCATGGCTCGACTCTACACATGCATGGCTCGATTCTACGTTGTCCTGCGCGCCGGTCTTTGGCACACTGCGCGGCTACTTTTTTCAAGGATGGATGCCGTGCAGGAAATGATTCTGCCGTTGAAGCGTTACGCCCAGTTCGAGGGCCGTGCCAACCGTCGTGAGTACTGGATGTTCCAGCTGTTCATGCTGATCGTCTCCGCCGTGCTGATGGTGCCGCTCGTTGCCGGGCTGGTGATGCAGTCCGATGGCCTGGGCATCGCGTCGATCATCCTGTTTGTTGTGTTCTGGCTGGCCACGTTCGTGCCGGTCATCGCCGTCACCGTGCGCCGCCTGCACGACTGCAACCAGTCGGGCTGGATGTACCTGCTGGCCTTCGTTCCGTTCGGCGGCCTGGTGATCTTCGTGTTCGCGCTGATGCCGGGTACGCCGCAGGAGAATGTGTACGGCCCGGTGCCGACGGGACCGTAAGGCTGCGGGAGTCGAGCATGGCTCGACGCTACAGGGGCAATGAACTGAAGCCGGCATTTCGCCGGCTTCGCCTTTACTTGATGCTGCAATCGCCGAAGGACAGGTAGTCCGTGCCGGAACTGAACTGCAGCGTGCAGCTGGCGGTGAACGTTGCGCCTTCTTCCAGGGCGCTCAGCTTGGCGGCCTGCTGCGCATCGTCGCTGGTCAGCCGGGCCAGGACATTGCCCTGGTCGTCGCCGGCCTCGATCAGCGGTTCGCCCGCCAGGTTGCTGGAAACGCTCAGTGCCACGGCGGTGAACGTCACCGTCTGGTTGAGTTGGTCCATGCTCAACGTCGAATTGCCGGCCTCTTCAAAGGCCTGGTAGAGCGACGGCAGATCCTGCGCGGCGTGGGCGGCCAGCGGGGCGAGCAGGCCGAGGGACAGGGCGATCAGGGTGGTGTGCTTCAAGGGAATCTCACAATCATGGGATCCAATCCCATGGCGGTCATGGCGCGGATGAACGCGGCCTGGTCGGCGGCAGGCTGCCCGCCCTCCGTGGCTGCGCTGTAAGCGGGGCGATCCAATGCCCCGGTGGCCGGCAAAATAGGGGAGTGCCGCGTCCAGCGCAACCGGGTCATCGCGCGCGTGATACATAGCGTGACGTTCGATCGATGTGATAATCATTCGCGTTTGAGGTAGACTGCGGTCCCTTGTGAACCGGCGGCCGTGGGCCGCTTCTGCCGCCGCTGATGAAGCATTTCGTCCTGCCTTCGCGCCGGGGCCGGTTGGCCCGCGGCCTGGCCGCCTTGATGATGGGTCTGCTCCTGGCCACTCCGTACGCCCATGCGCAGCAGCGCAATCCGCTGCAGAAGATCGGCCACACCGTGCTCGACGAGCCGGCGGCGAGCTATCGCTTCGAGCATTTCGTGGTGGACAGCCCCGACCAGCAACGCCGCTGGCGGGTGAACCTGGCGATTCCGGCCAAGGCCGGCAAGACGCCATCGCCGGTGCTGTACGCGCTGGATGGCAATGCCGTGGCGATGGTGCTGGACCAGCCGCTTCTGGCCGAGTTGGCCGCACGCAGGGCGCCGCCGGTGCTGGTGCTGATCGGCTACGACAACGACCTGCGCATCGATTCGAAGGCGCGTACCCGCGACTACACCGCATGGATCGACCGCGCCGACGATGAGAGCGGTACGACCCAGGCGGTCGGCGGTGGTGCTGCCGCGTTCCTGGACGTGATCGAGCGCCGCATCAAGCCGGAAGTCGAGCGTCGCGCACGCATCGATACGCAGCAGCAAGCGCTGTGGGGCCACTCGCTGGGCGGGTTGTTCGTGCTCAATGCGCTGTACACCCGCCCCGCAGCCTTCCAGTCCTATCTGGCCGCCAGCCCGTCGCTGTGGTGGAGCCAGGGTGCGGCGCTGGGTGATCCGGAACAACAGTTCGTGCAGAACGTGCACGGCCAGCCGGCAACGCTCTGGCTGATGCTGGGCGGTGCCGAGCGTGTCGGTGATCGCGGCAAGCGTGACATGAACAATCCGCGCGTGGTCGCGCACCTGCGCCGCATCGGCGGCGCCACGCCGGATGCGGCGATGCAGCTGTCCGAGCGCCTGGGCAAGGTGCCGGGTATGCGCGTGCAGTACCGCGAGTTCCCCGGCCTCGGCCACGGCCCGATGCTGCCGGCGTCGTTCCACGCGGCGCTGCATGAGCTGTACGGCGTGACCGACCGCAGTGCCGGCGACGGTGCGCCCGATGGCGGTGACAACGCCGCCGAATGAATCCCTTCGCACGCGATGCCGTGCGACCCCACTACCCAGGCGAGGCTGCCGACGTGCAGCGGCCCAGGCAACCGATGAATCCCGCGCCACGTGGCGCGGCCTACGTGTGCAAGGAGCCTGCCATGTCGTTCCGTCCGTCTTTCCGTCTTACCTCCCTGGCCGCCGGCCTGCTGCTGGCGGTGACCGCCAGCGCGCAGCCGGTGTTCGATCAGCCGGCCAATGCCACCTTCAAGGGCGAGGTCGTCTCACGCGGTGAGAACGTGGTTCCCGGCAGTACGGCCGACGTGGTCGGTCGCGGGTTCGTGCCGGGCCAGAAGGTCAGCCTGCTGCGTGGCGACAGCGTGCTCAACACGCAGCCGCTGGTGGTCGATGCCGATGGCAACTTCAAGACCCAGCTGAGCATTCCGGCCGACGCCGTGCCGGGTACCCACCCGGTGGTGGTGCGCGCCAGCCAGCCGGCCGCAGCCACGGTGCTGAAGCTGCGCGTGTCGCCGCAGCTGCCGCTGTCCGGCCAGGCGCAGTTCGCCACCCAGTCCAACAAGCTGGTGCCGGGCCTGTACCAGTCCGCCTACAGCGCCGCCAGCAATGCGGTGTTCGTGACCTCGGCCGTGGGCCGTCCGCCGGTGACCCAGTCGCAGCTGCTGAAGCTGGACCCGAAGTCGCTGAAAGTAACCAAGGCGATCACCCCGGCGCAGGTGCCGGGCAGCACCAATGGTGCGGTGTACGCGGTCTACGGCGTGGGCGTGGATGACACCAATGGCAATGTCTGGGTCACCAACACCCGCCAGAACTCGATCGCGGTCTACCGCCAGAAGGATCTGTCGCTGGCCCACCAGTTCCCGGTCGATGCCGTGCCGCATGCGCGCGACGTCGTGGTCGATGGCACCCACGGCAAGGTGTTCGCCTCGGCCACGGGTGAGGACCACCTGTCGGTGTTCGATGCCAGGACCTTCAAGGAGCTGCCAGCGGTGACGCTGGAGTCCGGCGTGGATGACGGCAAGTTCACCCCGATGAGCCTGGTGCTGGACGAGAAGGGCGGCAAGCTGTTCACCGTCAGCATCGGCACCCCGGAAGCGGCGGTGATCGACGTGGCCAGCAGCAAGGTCGAGAAGGTCATTGACCTGGGCAATTCGATCAGTGCGTCGGGCGTAGCCTTCGACGCGGCACGCAACCGCCTGTACGTGGCCTCGCAGGGCACCGACAACCTGCTGATCGTCGACGTGGCCGCCGGCAAGGTGCTGCATGACGTGCCGGTCGGCGCCGGCGCGCTGAACGTCGCCTTCGATGATGCCTCCGGCCTGGCCTACGTCAGCAACCGTGGCGCCGGCACCGTCACCGTGGTCAACGGCGACGGCAAGGTGGTCGCGAACCTCGATGGTGGCACGCTGCCGAACCACGTCCGTGCCGATGGCAAGGGCAACGTGTTCGCGGTGAACAAGTCGCGCGGCGCTGAAGACCCGAAGGGTGACCGCATCACCCGCATCACCCCGAAGCAGTAAGTCACACGGCAGGGCGGCGTGCGCGTCACCCTGCCAGCAAGGAGAACAAGCATGAACATCGCGTCCCGTCTGCGCCTGTGTGCGCTTCCGTTGGCTGTCTCGCTGGCGCTGTCTGCCTGTGGTGGTTCTTCGGCGCCCTCGGATACCGGCAAGCCGGCTGAGTCGTCGACGGCAGCCGCGGCTGCGGAAGCCGCATTGCCGGCAGGCTGGCAGCGTGTGGCCGGCACTGATATGCCGTCCGCACACGACCAGAAGGCCGTACTTCCGGCCAAGGTGCATTCCGATGACGGCGCCGACGTCGAGGTGGCCGATACCAGTCGCATCATCGCTGGCGGCGACGACGTCATCGCGGTGATCGAGGCGCTGGGCCTGGGCAAGCAGGTGTTTGCCGCGCCGAGCAACACCACCACCCAGGCCGGCCTGGCCGCGCCGCACCAGTTCCTGTTCAACCGCACCACGGGCGTGGAAGGCGTGCTGAGCCTGAAGGGGTCGCTGTTCCTCGGCAACAGCCTGCGCCGCCACACCGAACTGGCGAAGAAGCTGCGCGAAGTGGGTGAGCCGGCCGTGGTCATCGACGATCTGCAGCCGGCGCCGGACAAGGTGCGCAAGGTCGCCGCCGCACTAGGGCTGGCCGAGGCAGGGCAGGCACTTGCCACACAGGTGCAGCATCAGCTCGACGAGGCTGCAGCGATTGGCAAGGGCCTGGGCCATGCGCCACGAGTGATCCACGTCTCGGCCACCGGCGCCGGTGGCTCACCGACCGTTGCAGGTGCCGACAGTGCGTCGGCGCAGCTGATCGCACTGGCGGGCGGCATCAACATCGGTACCGAAGCGGGAGTGAAGAACTACTCGCAGCTGAGCAATGAGGGCGTGGTCGCGGCGGCACCGGAAGTGATCCTGGTGACCGAGCATGACCTGCAGCTGTTCGGCGGTGCCGAAGGCCTGTGGAAGGCGTACCCGACGCTGAAGCAGACGCCGGCCGGTCAGGCCAACCGGGTCTGGGTGATGCCGGATGTGCAGCTGAAGTACACCAGCGTGGGCTCCGGTGCCGGTGCGCTGGCGCTGGCCAAGGCCCTGGCGGCGTTGCCGAAGGCATGAGTCCGGCGGATCGGCGCCGCCGTCGCGGGCGGACGATGTTGCTGGTGGCGCTATTCGCACTGCTGGGGGCAGTGCTGGCGTCGTTCGCCGTGGGTCCGTTGCGGTTGCCGCCGCTGGAGGTGATGCAGGCGCTGGCGGTGAAGCTGGGCCTGCTTGATCCGCAGGCAGTCAGCAGTCGTGACCTGGCTGTGGTATGGCAGTTGCGCATTCCGCGCGCCCTTCTGGGCGCGATGGTCGGTGCGTCGCTGGCGATGGCCGGCGCCAGCCTGCAGGGCCTGTTCGGCAATCCGCTGGCCGACCCCGGCATCGTCGGCGTCAGTCAGGGCGCGGCACTGGGTGCAGTTGCCGCCATCGTGCTCGGCGCGGCCGGTGCGGCCGGCTGGCTGGTGCCGGTGGCCGCGTTCGCTGGTGGCGCGCTCGCAATCGGCCTGACCTACGCATTGGCCCGACCGGGCAAGGGGACGGGCAACGCTACGCTGCTGCTGGTCGGTATCGCGATGGCCGCGTTCTGCTCGGCGCTGATCGGCTTCCTGACCTATATCGCCAGCGAAAGCGAGCTGCAATCGCTGGTGTTCTGGCAGATGGGCTCGCTCGCGCGCGCCAACTGGGCCGACGTGGCGGCGGTGGTGCCGTTGTTCGCCATTGGTGTGTTCGCACTGCAGCGGCTGGCTACGCCGCTGGACATGCTGGCGCTGGGTGAACGCCAGGCACAGCACCTCGGGCTGGATGTCACACGTACGCGTCGCCGCCTCGTGGCCTTCAGCGCGCTGCTGGTCGGGGCAGCGGTGGCGTTTGCCGGCTCCATCAGTTTCGTCGGCCTGGTGGTGCCGCACGTGGCACGCCTGCTGGTCGGCCCGGGACACCGCTGGCTGCTGCCGTTGTCCGGGCTGCTCGGTGCGCTGTTGATCGTGGTGGCCGACACTGCCGCGCGCACATTGGATCCGCCGGCCGAGATTCCGCTGGGCCTGTTCTCGGCCGCACTGGGCGCGCCGTTCTTCCTCTGGCTGGTGCTGCAGCAGCGCCGCAAGGCTGCGCCATGAGCGTGCTGTTGAAACTGCACGAGGTGGTGGTGCGCCGCCAGCAGCGCGAGATCCTGCATGGCATTTCGCTGGCGTTCGAGCCGGGTACGGTGACCGCGCTGGTGGGCCCGAACGGCGCAGGCAAGTCCACGTTGCTGGCAGTCGCCGCCGGTGACCTGCGCGCTGACGCGGGCGAGGTAAGCCTGCTCGGCAAGCCGTTGGCCACCTACAAGGCCGGGCCGCTGGCACGTGAGCGCGCGGTGATGCCGCAGGAGCACGGTGTGCGTTTCGCCTTCAGCGTGGAGGAAGTGGTGGCGATGGGGCGGCTGCCGCATCCGCCGGATCCGGTGGTGGATGACGCCCAGGTGGAAGCCGCCATCGATGCTGCCGAACTGCAGGCGCTGCGCCTGCGCGAGGTGCAGCAGCTCTCCGGCGGCGAGTCCGCCCGGACCACGTTCGCGCGCGTGCTGGCGCAGGACACGCCGCTACTGTTGCTGGATGAGCCGACCGCCGCGCTGGATCTGCGCCACCAGGAACGCACGCTGCGCAGTGTGCGCGCCTGTGCCGAGGCCGGCGCATGTGTGATCGTGGTGCTGCACGACCTCAATCTGGCTGCCGGCTATGCCGACCGCATCGTGCTGCTGGAGCAGGGCAGGGTGGCGGCCGATGGCACGCCGCTGCAGGTGCTCACCGAAGACAATCTGCAGCGGGTCTACCAGCAGGATGTGGTGGTGCTGGAGCATCCGCGCCGTGGAGTGCCGCTGGTGGTGGTGACCTGAGTCAGCGTAGCGCGCTTCACCGCGTATCATGCTCGACGGGATTTCCTTCAATGGACTGATGCAATGATCTGTAATGTTTCGCGTGGCGTGCTGCTGGCCCTGATGGTCGCCTCCGCAGGCGCCGCCAATGCGGCATCGACTTCGCCGGTGTCGCTGATGAGCGCGGCCGAGCAGGCTTCTCTGATCGAAACCCGGTACTCGGCCGGTGATGGCGCGCCGGTCGCCGCGATGACCACCCGCTACTTTGCCAATGATGAGCTGTCGGTCAGCTGGGATGACCAGCAGGTGCTGGTGCTGTGCAAGGAAGCGGCGTACCTGAAGATTCCCGCCGCCAAGCTGAAGGCCGGTGCGTTGACCACCGAGCAGCGGCAGATGATTACCTACCAGGCGGTGATGTCGGGGCTGGGGGCGATCGCAGCCGTGGCCGAAGCGGCCGGTGATGCGGTGATGGTGGCCGACGATGGCAGCGAGCTGCGCCGCACGGGTGAAAGCAATTGGGCCTACGGTGTGGAGCGGTATGACGTCACCACCCAGCGCATGGCTGACGGCGCGCTGCGGGTGCGGGCGCGCAAGACCGAAACCGTGAACAACGCCAAGCCCGCTTCGCCGGATGATACGTTCAGCACGGAGGATGATCAGGCGGCTCGCCTGTCCGAGCTGGCACCGGTGGGGAGCTGGACCGAGGCGTTGATCCGCGGCGGCCCCCGCCAGGCGCAGGTGGACCCGGCGATGTCGCTGAAGGGCTGGATCTCGATGGGAGACGACCAGGCTGCGACGGTGGGTGAGGCGCGCACGCTGCACGAGTGCAAGTGAGGTCGGCTGGGGTCAGAGCCCTTTGCCCGTGGCAAAGGGATCCGACCCCGATGCCCGTCGGCCTCATCGTTCCATTTATGTACGCAATATTCACTTGCGCGCCAGATTGGCAGGTCTAGAATGCGCCCCATGAACCGGATGCCGCTCCTGAAGTTTTTCACCCTGACCCGCGCAAGCGCGGAACGGGCGTGTCTGCCTGGAGCCCCACGAGGCCGTTGAGACGGTCATCGCTGGACCTTCGACAGAGCGCCCTCCGGGGCGCTCTTTTCGTTTCCGCAGTTCCATTCCCCGTAACCCGATGTACCGCAAGGAGAACGTGCCATGCACCAGATCGCCGAGACCGAACGCTAGCCGCGCACCCTGTCGCCAACCGGGGTGCGCGGCCCCTGGAGTTGGCTTTGCAGGAACCTCTTTATGAACACCCAGACCCTTTCCCGCCGTCGCAACCTCGGCATCATTGCCCACATCGACGCAGGCAAGACCACGCTGACCGAACGCCTGCTGTGGAAAAGCGGCGAGATCCATCGCGTCGGCGAAGTGCACGATGGCAATGCGACCACCGATTTCTCGGCGATCGAGCGCGAACGTGGCATCACCATCGGCGCGGCCGCCGTGCAGGCACAGTGGGCGCCGCGCGACCTGCCGCCGCATCGGCTGACCCTGATCGATACCCCCGGCCACATCGACTTCGCCATTGAAGTCGAGCGCTCGCTGCGCGTGCTTGATGGCGCCGTGGCCGTGTTTTCGGCCGTGGATGGCGTGCAGCCGCAGTCCGAGACCGTGTGGCGCCAGGCGCGTCGCCACCGCGTGCCGCTGATTGCCTTCGTCAACAAGATGGACCGCGTCGGTGCCTCGTTCGAGCGCGTGCTGGAGCAGCTGCAGGACAAGCTGCAGGCGCGACCGTGGGCATTGGGCGTGCCGCTGGGCAGCGAAAGCGACTTCAACGGCTGGGTCGACCTGGTCGATGAGCGGGTACTGCGCTGGCAGGACGGTGCGGTGGCGACGATCACGCCGTGGGACGACTCGGCGCGCGCCCTGTGGCAGGCGCAACGCGACGCACTGGTCGAGGCTGTGGCCGACCATGACGAACTTCTGGCTGATGCCTGGCTGGAAGGTCGCGCGATCGACGCCGAGCTGCTGCGTGCGGCGATCCGTCGGGCGACGCTGGCCGGTGCCGGTGTGCCGGTACTGGCCGGTGCCGCGTTCAAGGACAAGGGCATCGAGACGCTGCTGGATGCGGTGGTCGATTACCTGCCGTCGCCGCTGGATCGGCCGGCCGTCACCGCTGAAAGCGAGAGCGGTGAGGTGGTGCTGCCGCCGGACCCTGACGGTCCGCTGGCCGGCCTGCTGTTCAAGATCACCCACCAGCAGCACGGTGCCCTGAGCTTCGTGCGGCTGTACTCGGGCACCTTGAAGGTGGGCGACGCGGTGTCCAGTTCGCAGCATCCACAAGGGCGGCGCGTCAGTCGCCTGGTGCGGGTGCAGGCCGACCAGACCCACGATATCGAACAGGCCGTGGCTGGTGACATCGTCGCGGTGCTCGGCTGGAAGGATGCGGTCAGCGGTGAAACGCTGAGCGGGCGTGCGCAGCCGCTGCGCCTGGAGAATATCCAGGCACAGGCGCCGGTGCTGGCGTGGCGGTTGGAGCCGGCGCGTGCTGCCGACCTGATCCGGATGGCACAGGGCTTGGCCAGCCTGGCCCAGGAAGATCCGTCGTTCCGTGTCGAAACCGATCGCGACACGGCGGAGACTCTGGTCTGGGGCATGGGCGAGCTGCATCTGGAGGTGATGGTCGAGCGCCTGCGCAGTGAATGGAAGGTCGACGTGGGCGTAGGTGCGCCGCGCGTGGCCTACCAGGAGACGCCGATGCGTGCGATGACCGGCGTAGTGGGCCGGCTGGTCAAGCAGACCGGCGGCCAGGGCCAGTTCGCGCATGTGGTGCTGGATGTGGCCCCGCGCGAGGACGACCAGGTGGTGTTCAACGACCGCATCGTCGGTGGCGTGGTGCCGCGCAGCTTCATCGCGGCGGTGGAGAAGGGCGTGCGTGCCGCGCTGTCGGAAGGTCCGCAGGGCCATCCGGTGGTCGGCATCGAGGTCAGTCTTGTCGATGGCCAGACCCATGCCAAGGACTCTTCGGAGATGGCATTCCATCGCGCCGGCGCCGAGGCGATCAAGGCCGCGCTGGCAGAGGGCGGCACGCAGCTGCTGGAGCCGGTGATGGCAGTGACGGTGCATTCGCCGTCGGCATCGGTGGGGGATGTGGTCGGCGACCTCAACCGACGCCACGGTCGCATTGCCCGCATCGACGACCAGGATGGTCGTGCCGAGGTCAGCGGTTTCGCGCCGCTGGCGCAGCTGGTGGGCTACACCACCTCGCTGCGCTCGCTGAGCCAGGGCAGGGCCAGCAGCCAGGCGCACCTGCATGGCTACGAGCCGGTGCGCGCTGCATGAAGAAGGTGAGGGAGCCCGTTCGCGGGCTCCCTTTTTTGTATTGGCCGGTTCCCGTATCCACGCATGGCGTGGATCTACCGGGTGTCGTTGGGGTTTGCCCATCCACGCATGGCGTGGATCTACCGGGTGTTGTTGGGATTTGCACATCCACGCATGGCGTGGATCTACCGGGTGTCGTTGGGATTTGCCCATCCACGCATGGCGTGGATCCATGGGCGATCGGGTTGCGGGCTCTGCAGTAGATCCACGCCATGCGTGGATGCCGTTCTCAGGGGATCCGTTTTTGCACTGCATCGCAACAAAACTGCAGAAAAAGCTGGATTAAAGTGATGCCTCACGATAAATTGCGCACCCCCCGTTGCTCGCCGCCGCCCGCACCCTGCCCATGCGTGATGACAAAGACCCCGGAACCCTGGAGCTGACCCTGCCGCGCAAGCGCGGTCGTCCGCCCAAGTTCGGGTACGCGATGAGCGATGCGCAGCGGGCCGCGCGCTACCGTGCGCGCAGGGCAGGGCAGGCCAATCATGCCGACGTGCGCTCCTGCAGCGACATGGTGCTGCTGGACAAGATCCGTGCCGCGGTGAGCGCGCGCGACACCGAACTGGCCGGGTTCCTGGTCCACGTACTCTGGCAGCGCTATCCCCTGCAGCTGAAATAGTTCGGCGGTGGGGTGGCCGTTGTCATCGAGCTTGTTGATAATGCGGGATTCAGGTTGTTCCCGCTGGCGTGCCCGGGATGGCAGGCGCGCATGATCGAACGGTTCCCAAGATGACCACCACCAGCGACACCACCACCGAAGCGGCGCAGAGCGGCGCCCCCCTGTTCTATACCCGTCCGGTGCCGCTGCAGGCCGATGTGCATGCCGATCTGCGCATCCTGCCGGGCAAGCTCGAGTTCGCCGCCGGCAACAACGCCATTCCGCTGGTGCTGGGCGAGTTCTCGCTGGCCCTGCACCACTTCCCGATCCTGTTCGCCGGCCCGGGCGCGGTGCCGATGGCCGCCGTGGGCGTGTCCGACCAGAACCTGTTCATCAAGGACGGCCTGTGGGAAGACGAGGCCTATATTCCGGCCTACCTGCGCCGCCACCCCTTCATCTTCATCGACACCGGCGCGGAGAATGACTTCCTGCTGGGCATCGACGAGGAAAGCCCGCGCGTGGTCAAGGGCGGCGAGGAAGGCCAGCCGCTGTTCGTCGACGGCAAGGCCACCGAAATGGTGCAGCAGGCGTTGGAGTTCTGCGGCCAGTACACCCGCGAGCACGAACAGACCCTGGCCTTCTCCAAGGCCCTGACCGACAACGGCCTGCTGGTCGAGCGCAACGCCACCGTGCGTACCCCGGATGGCCGCGAGTTCAACCTCAATGGCTTCCTGGTGGTGGACGTCGAGAAGTTCGTTGCACTGCCGGAAGCAACCGTGGTCGAGTGGCACCGCAGCGGCTGGCTGGCACTGATCCACCAGCACCTGATGTCGCTGGGTCGCTTCAATGACCTGACCCGTCGCCAGGTCGAGCGCCTGGCCGCCTGATCAAGGCACTGGCAGGGTTCCCGCTGCGTAGGAGCCCTGTCCAGCCTTCAGCACGTCCAGCAGGCGCCGCGCATCGGCCCAGTCCGGCGCGGCGTCATGTGCCAGATCGGCCAGCTCCGCCGCGATGGCCGCATGCTCGCATTGGCCCAGCATCTGCAGCGTGCCCTGCAGTCGGTGCGCGTGATGGCCTAGTGCCGATGCGTCCGCGCGATCGACAACCCGCTCCATGCTGTCGAGCTCATCGCGGATGTCGGCGATGTAGGCCGCGTCCATGTCAATCGTCTGCACGGCTGCGTCCACGCCCCCTGGTCGCGCAATGCCGAGCGCAGGCAGCAGGTGGGCGGCGCGCAGCGGTTTGGCCAGCACCGCGTCGAAGCCCGAGCGGCGGCAGCGTGCGCGATGACGCCGTCCGGTGCGGGCAGACAACGCGATCAGGCGAATTGCCTGCCCGGCATGCCCACGCAGTTCGCGCGCCAGCACGTGACCATCGATGCCACGCAGCCCGATGTCGATCAATGCGATGGGGCGGGGCTGTCGCGCCTGTTCGGCCAGGGCTCCAGCCACGTCCTCCACGGCGCACACCTCAGCGCCCCAGCGTCGCAGCTGTTCGGCGATGACGTGGCGATTGAGCTCGTGGTCCTCGACCAGCAGCAGGTGCAGTCCGGCCAGTGGCGTACCGCTTGTGCACAGGCCCTCGGCATCCTCGCTGGCGCCTGCCGGATACACCGGCAGGCGCAGGATGAAGCGACTGCCACGGCCCAGCACGCTGTGCACGGTGAGGTCGCCGCCCATCGCGCGGGCCAGCTCGCGCGCGATGGAAAGGCCCAGGCCGCTGCCGCCACGCTGCTGTCCACTGCTGCCTTGCTGGAAAGGCTGGAACAGGACAGCTACCTGTGCAGGTGCGATGCCGATGCCGCTGTCGATCACCTCCAGCAGCAGCTCGCTGGGCCGCGCCGCTGGCATCAGCTGCAGGCGCAGCTCGATGCCGCCGATATCGCTGAATTTCACCGCGTTCGCCAATAGATTGCTGGCAATCTGGCGTAGCGCATCGGCGTCCACCAGGATGTTCGACGGGGATGCGTCCTGGACATCGAGATGCAGCTGCAGGCCTTTCCGCTGGGCCTGAGGCCGGATCGCCTCCAGTGCCTGCCGGCACAGCTGAACTGCATCGCAGGCTTGCGCATGCGGCTTGAAAGCGCCGCTCGCAAGGCGCGAAAAGTCCAGTGCGCGGTTCAAGAGGCTGCGCAGGGATTGGCTGGCCGTACTGGCAGCGTCCAGCAGATCGCGTTCACCCTTCGGTAGTGTCGATTGCCCCAGCAGCTCGATCGAGGTCAGTACGGCCTGCGCCGAGTTGCGCATCTCGTGGCTGATCACTCCGATGGCATGTGCGCCGCTGCGATCACCGCGCGCCCGCAGGTGGCGCATTGCGAGCCACAGCAGCGGCAGGGCGATCAGCAGTGGGGCCAGCAGCAGCCACCCGCGCGGGGGCGACGTCTGCATCCACTCCAGTGCATTCCCGGCCGCGGCAGGCAGCGTCTGTCCCGCCCAGAGTCGAAGGAGGCCCGCATGCTCCTCCAGTGTGATCTCGCGCAATGCCTGTTGGATGCGCCCCAGCAGCTGCTGGTCTTCGTGGCGGACGAGCAGGTAGAGGTCGGTGGAGAAGCCGCTGTCGAACGACTGCAGGCGCAGGCTGCCATTGAAGTGGCGTCGAACCAGGGGGCGCAGTGTGGGCTCCAGGCCGATCGCCACGTCCGCCAGGCCCGATTCGACGGCGGCCAATGCCGCGTACCGATCAGGCAGGTGCCGCAGCCGGACCTGTGGGTGATGTGCGTGCAGCCAGCCGGCGTAGGGCCCGCCTTCAACGACGGCGACGACCCGCGTGTCGAGTTCGTGCATCTCCCGTGGCAACCACTCGTCGGCACGTCCGGCCAGCAGGGTGGCGCCGCCACGAAAGCGGCTGGACGCGGCAAGGTCGGGGCAGGGGAGGGCCTGGTGCCTCGCCCCGCCAAAGACCATGACCAGATCGGCCTCGTGATGGCACACCGCGAGGATCGATGCGGCGGCGGTTGGATAGGGCTGTTCCAGGAAACGGAGCTGGGCGTGCCGGGCCACCAGGTTGGCGTAGCCATGGGCAAGCGTTGGCGGTGATGACGTATCGGCCAAGGCTGCGGGCAGCGGGCGCAGGGAGGGGGTCGTGGCGACCCGTACCGTGCTGCCCGGCAGCCAGCGTGGCGACCGGATATCTTCGGCCGAGGCAGCCGGCAGGAGAAGGAGCGCCAGCAGCCCGGTGGACAGAAAGCGGCGGCGCAACGGCAACTGGCGCCTCACGGTGTCTCCAGTCGTTCGCGCAACGCGTAGATCTCCACGTCGCTGCGCAGTCCCAGCTTGCGCAGCACGGCAACCTTCTGCGTGCTGACGGTCTTGATGCTGCGGTGCCGGCGCAGTGCGATCTCGGAGACGGTCAAGCCTTCCAGCAGCAGGCCCAGCACCTCGCGCTCGTTGCGGCTGAGCTCGCCGCGATCGCCGGCCAGCCTGACGTCCGGCGGAACCCGGGTCAGGCCTTGGGAAACCCGCACGATGGCGTCGGACAACGCAGGAAGCGGCTCGGCCTTGCTGACGAACCCGCTGAGTCCGGCATCGATCAGGCTGTTGAGGTTGGTGGTGGGCGAGAGCGTAGCGAAAGCCAGCAACGGCGTGCGCGGGAACTCCCGGCACAGCCGGGCAACCAGCTCGATGCCGCCCAGGTCGCCACGGGCAAGCGTGAGGTCGATGATGGCCACATCAACGTGCGTGCCTTGCAGGCTGCAGAGCAGAGCGTCGCTGCAGCCATGGCTGGCGACAATGTCGAAGCGGAGGTCGCCTGACAGATGGAGGGCGGTGCCGCGGCGGACCACTTCGTGGTCGTCCAGGAGCGCCAGGCGTAGCCGACGCGGTGCAGGAAATCCATTCATGCGCGGGAGGTGGTCGGCGCCCGTGGGCGTGGCCGTCATTCTGGCGCCGCTGTCGCGTCGAACATCGAATGTGTTGCGTTTTTACGACTATTCCTAAAGATCGATTTGTGCGGCCGATTGGGCCGGGCCTACTCATTTATGGTGCAAATGAATATGGCGCTGGTCAGGGGTGTGCGCGTGGCTTCCGCCGTGGCCACTGGGGCTATTAACGTGACGCGTCACGTCGGCATGGCCTTGCGCCCCCGCCCTGGGTAGGCGGCTCCGTCAGGGCAGGGGAGGGGGCTATCGAGTCTGTACGCGGGGGATCGACATGCGATCCAGGAATTGCGCCGGCGTGATGCGGGGCAACTGTTCGGCATGGGCGGCCGAGAAGTGGCGCAGACCGCCCCAGAGCGCGGTGTCTCCGATCAGGAAGCAGCGGTGCTGGGCGCGGGTGACGGCGACGTTGAGCAGATTGGGCTTGCTGGAGGCCCAATGCGCCGCGCCCACCGTGTCCGTGTCACACCCCAGCACCATCCAGACAATGCTCTCTTCCTTGCCCTGGAAGGTGTGCACGGTGCCGACGCGCTCCCTGCACCACGTGCGCAGCTCGGCGGTGCGTGGCGCCTGCGTGCCGGGCGGGGCATCCGCGCCAAGCCAGGCAGCCTGGTTCCGCAGCCGCTCGAGCAGGGCGTTCTTGATGCGTTTGAAGGGCGAAATGATATAGACCGGGGGCAGGGTTCCGGTGCTGTGATAGAGCGCCGCCAACGCCTGCTGCACCAGGTCGATCTGGCACGGCACGACCTGCTTGTCGCTGGTGCGGCCGGGGGCGTGTACCCAGGCGCTGCCGCCGATGTCCAGGCTGTCAGCGGGTGGCCGCGCTGCGCTTGGCTCCCAGGGGTTGGAGAAGATCATCTTCCCCTCGTAGGCAATCGTGTTGGCAATGGAAAACATCGGTTCGACGCAGCGACGATGCACACGCAGGGGGCTGCCGATCCAGAGCGGCGAGCCCCCTGACTCCATGCGGGCACCGAGCGGGTTGGCCTCGTCGGCCAGTACCTGTACGGAGGTCTTGTCGGGCGAGACGTTCATGTCTGCGGGCAGTGCGCTGGTTTGGCCCAGCGCCTGCAACAGCTTGACCGGCACGGTGAACACCGGCTCGATCTGCAGCGGATCACCCACCACGATTGCGCGCCTCGAGCGCAGCAGTGCACCGACTGCCGCCTGCGGCACGGCCTGGCCGGCCTCATCGATGAACAGCCAGCCGATCGAGTCCGGTCCCAGATGGCGGAACTGGCGTGCGACGGAAGCGAACGTGCTGGAGACAACCGGCACGATCATGAACAGGCTCTGCCAGATGGCCAGCGCATCGCGCGGCTCCTGCAGCCGCTTGCCGCCCAGCAGGTGGCATAGCGCAATGACGTTCTGGGCGAAGCCGCCGCCTGTCTGCAGGACTTCGTGCAGCCAGGCCTGGTGAAGCTGCAGTGCCGCCACGAAGAGGTTGGCACGCTGCTCGTTGAGTTGTTCGCTGTTCCAGACGCCCTTGATCTGCCAGTCCTGATTCTCCAGTTCGGCCGCGGTGGCGGGATGGGATGCGTTGCCGAGTTCGGCTTTCAGCTGTTCCAGCTGTTCCGCCATTGCAGTCCACTGCTGCGCCCGTACCTG
Source organism: Stenotrophomonas sp. 109824_Sma (assembly GCF_056480025.1). Taxonomy (NCBI): domain Bacteria; kingdom Pseudomonadati; phylum Pseudomonadota; class Gammaproteobacteria; order Lysobacterales; family Lysobacteraceae; genus Stenotrophomonas; species Stenotrophomonas sp. 109824_Sma. The sequence continues at coordinate 2,309,716 of NZ_CM151078.1, forward strand.
CGCGGCGGCCGATGCCTCGGCCAGGGCGCTCGCGGTGCGGTCCAGGTGCCGTTGCGCTGAATCACATTGCGGCCCGAGTTCGAGGCGGCGCAGGGTCCATTGCTGCTGATGATCTGCGTTCTGCGCCATTGTGGCCGCATGGCTGTTCGCACGTTGCCGATCAAAGATGCGGGCCCACCAGCCAGGCTTCTCTTCCTTCAGCAGGGTGGGTTGCGCCTTGAGCAGCGCGAGCTCTTCATCGGTCCTGCGGCGCTGGCTGTCGAGCGCAATGAATGCCTGTACGGCTTGCTCATGCGCGCGCTGTGCATCGCGAAGCTGTGAAGCCGTATACCGGCAGAAGCTCTCCTGATCGTTGTCGCTGATTTCACGGCTGAGCGAGGCGAGCCGATCAAGCTTTTCGACCAGTCCGTTGACCATCGCATCCGCCTGGTCGAACGCCTGCCGGGCCTCCTGGAAGCTCATGGCTGCCGGGCTGCTGCGCCATTGCCAGAGCGACTGGTGGCGGGTCGGGTCGTACCCCTTCGGTGAGGTCGTTTCGCCCTTCCTCGGGCCGGCCACGCTGATCGCCCGCACAAGCGCCTCGCGGTTGGCTTTCCTGCCCAGTGCGCAGCTGATCAGCCCCCAGGCATCGCTATCTGTTGCCGGTCGCTCATAGGCGCCCCTGCCATTCCAATCGAGCAGGTTGCGGGCCAGCGGCCGCAGGTAGTCAAAGGTCACGTCCCCTGTGCTACTACGCCAACACGAACTTCCGGGCTTGCCCAGTGAGCGGCTCTTCGGCAGGTCACGCGAAATGTTCTCCACGGCGGCGTTGTTCGGCGATGCAACCACCATCTCGAAGCCGGTCAGGTCGGTCTTCAGCAGGGAGATCCTGCACGGCTTCTCACCTTCGAAGTTCACTTCGCGGGTTGCATCAAACGCAGCGGCGGGCGTTGCGCACTGTGACAATGCGCGTGCACGGCGCACGATGTTTTCAGCGAAGATTTCACGCAGCAGCGTGGTCTTGCCGGTCCCGGGTGGGCCATTGACCGAGAAAATGCCTGAGTCGCGCACCTGCTCGAAGATGCTGTTCACAGCGAACTGCTGCATCAGGCTCATCGTGTGCGCAGGATCACCGGGCCAGTGGCCCCGATTGATGTGCCGCGGCCGCAGCCGCTCGGAAATCAGCGTCTGCCCTTTCGGTGTGTACAGGTCTTCGCGCCGGCTTTCCGGCAATGGGCTCAGGTAGGCGCGCAGCGGGGCACTGGCAGTGCCCTGGTCCAGTGCGCCGATGGCGCGCGCGATATCCTCGACGAAGAAGCTGTTGAGGATGCTGATCTCCGCGTCCTCTTCGGATTGGGCCTCATCGTCCTCGGCGTCGTCCGCTTCCGGCGTTGACGCATTATCGGATCCCGGGGGTGCGGCCTTTGGTACCTGTTCCGGCTTCGGCTTGTCTTCAACGCTTTTCGCCCGGATGACCAGCAGGGGAGCGGATGCGTCGCCCGCGGACGGGTCATGACCCGACCAGGTGTGCAGGATGTCGAGCAGGCGCAGCAGGTCGCCGGGGCTGCAGGGCATCGGGCCCTCATCCTGTGCGGCGGGGGTGGCAGTGGTGCTGCGGAACGTTGCCACGTCGCGCTTGAGTGCTTCAAGGCTTGCCTGGAAGGCGTCAAAGTCCAGGCCCTGCAAGCCATGCCTGGAGATCGTACCCAGTGCCCACGGAACGGTCGACACCGAGATTTCACCCAGCTGCATCACGCCGTCGGCGTTGGCCCGCAGGCTGGCCGCGCAGGTCAGGCCTTCCAGTTCGGCCCGTTCGTCCTGCTCCAGCGATTCGTCATCGCTCGGCGTATCGGCCAGTACCCGCTGGGTGATGTCGGCCAGCTGGACCTTGTCGAAAATGCCGAGGTAGACATCGAATCCACTCAGCCTGCGCCCGGATGGCACGGGTGGGGACCACAGATCCTGCGGGTCCAGTCGCTCCAGCTGATCCCTGGACAGCAGCCGTACGCTCCAATCCGCGTCTTTCGACTCAAGGACCTGGCCCTGCAGATCGTAGGGTATGAAGAACTCAACCCTGTGCCAGAAGCTGAGGATCGCGCGGTGCCTGGCCTGCAAAGTGTTGCGTCGTTCTTCCTTCAACTGCCTGTTCCTTCCATTGTGAAATCGGCTGCGGCCGGAGTGCGCCCTTCGCGGGCCATTGTGACCGGCGCGCACAGCCCTGCATTGGCCATTAGCGGCCGCCGCGGTCGAGTCTTGAGTGTTCGTGGTTCGGGCGCCAGGCTGCAATGCCGTCGGCGACCATTACTGGCTGGCCCGGGACGGTGGCGATGAGGGTACACATGGCTCCGACAGCGACTGCGCGCGTGCGGCATGGCCAATGCGGCTGCGGTGATGAATGCGACATCCGGCGCCAGCCAGATGTCGATACACGCTGCCGTCAGCGCACCGACTGCGGTACACGCCTCAGCTTGCCGGTGTCGTAGCCCATGGCCGCGATGCGTTGCACGGCCTGCTGGTAGTCGCTCTCGGATACCTGCGGCGTGCGTGCCATGTACCAGACATAGTCGCGCTTGCTGCGGGCGACAATGGTCTGCCCATAGTCGTCGTCCAGCCAGGCAATCACGTACTCGGCCTGTATCGGCCAGACGAACTGCATGCCCCAGATGGCGCCGTTGCCGTTCTTCTCGACCCGCCCAACAGGGTGCATCGACTTCTGCGGGGCGTCGAAACTGCCCTTGCGATAGGTGAAGGTCGTCTGGATGCGCCCGTCCGGCTTCAATGCGTAGCTCTCCACGGCGTCGAAGGCTTTGCGCTCCGGCCAGGACGGGATGTGGGCGATCACATACCAGTCGCCCATGAAGCGTGGCACGTCCACCGATGGCGGGCGGGGCAGGGGACGGGTATCGCTGGAACTGCAGCCGGAGCCAAACAGGCTCAATGCCAGCAGGGGAAGCAGCGAGCGCATGCGCATGTCACACCTCAACGGGGGCGGAACAGATAGTGGGCGACCAGCCACTGCTGGCCGTCGTCGTAGCCGAACAGCTCGGCGCATGCCATCCAGAACATGCGCCAGCGCTGCCACCAGATCTTCGCCGCGGCCTGGCCGTAGGTCGCGACAAGAACCGGCATCACCTGCTCGCGGGCTGCATCCTGGTTGGCCAGCCAGTGGTCGGCGGTGCGCTGGTAGTGGGTGCCATCCAGCAGCCAACGTTGATCGAGCCGCAGGTCGCGCTGGAAGTGCAGCAGCGTATCGGCCGCCGGCATCAGTCCGCCGGTGAAGAAGTGACGCCCCATCCAGTTGTCGCCACCCTCGGTTTCAAACGGGTACATCAGCGTGCGATGGGCGAAGATGTGCACGAACAGCGCGCCGTCGGGCTTCAGCCACTGGCTGATTCGCGCCAGCAGGCGTTCGTAGTTGCGCACGTGCTCGAACATTTCCACCGAGACACAGCGATCAAAGCGCGCGGCTGGGAGCTCGAGCTGGTTGACGTCGCGGGTCAGCACCTCGACGTTGTGCAGCCCCCGGGCCTGGCATTGCGCCAGGATGTGCTGGCGCTGGCTGTGCGAATTGGACACCGCCGTGATCCTGGCCTGCGGGAAGCGCTCGGCCATCCACAGGGTCAGCGAACCCCAGCCACAGCCCAGCTCCAGGATGTGCTGGCCATCGGCCAGTTCGGCGCGCTGGCCATACAGTTCCAGCATGGCCTCCTCCGCCTGGTCCAGCGTTTCGCACCCGGTGGGGTAGTAGCAGCTGCTGTACTTCAGGCGCTTGCCCAGGCAGGCCTGGAAGAAGGCTGCGGGAACTTCATAGTGCTGGCGGTTGGCCGCGTCGGTGTGCAGCGCGAGCGGGCTGTCGGCGAGCTCTGCGATGCGACGGCTGAAGCGCGCGGACTGCGCCTCGATACCGCCCGCCAATTCCTCATGCAGGCGCTGCGCGCACAGGCGACGGATGCCGGCGCGCAGCGCCGCATCGGGAACCAGTCCGCGCTCGGCCCAGGCGACCAGCCCGGTTTCCGTGTCGTCGGCCGGGTTCAGTGACGGGATCGCGCTCATGCGGAATGCTCCTTGGAAGAACGGGGGAACCAGGGGAAGAACATCGGCGTGCTGCGCTGGTAGGCGCGGTAATCGTCGCCGCGGCTGCGCAGCGCCTGCTTTTCGGTAAACGGAATGCCGCTCAGGTAGCGCAGGAATACGTACATCAGCAGCGGGCCGGCCCACGCCAGCCACCACAGTGGCGAGCCGACCGCGAGCAGGACGTAGCTGAACCAGTGCGGCCATTCGAAGAAGTAGTTGGGGTGGCGGGAGTAGCGCCACAGCCCATCGCGGCAGGTGCGGCCCTTGTTCGCTGGATTCGCGCGGAACCGGGCCAGTTGATGGTCGGCCAGGCTCTCGCCGCCGACGCTCAGCAGCCAGACGAGTGCGGCGGCCACGATCCACACCGTCATGCTTGTCTGCGGATTGGCAGCCACCGCGACGAAGGGCAGGGCGAACAGTACGACCAGCAATGCCTGGGCCATGAAGAAGCCGAAGATCCTGCCTTGATGCCCGTGCCAATGCTCGCGCAGGTAACGGTAACGCCCGTCCTCATCTTCGTGACGGACCCTATGCCACAGGTGCAGGGCGAGTCGGCTGCCCCAGAGGCCGCCCAGCAGCCCCAGTGCAACCCGCGGCACCATCGCGCCATCGCCCAGCAGCGCCAGCAACAGGGCCGAAGCGCCCACGCCCTTGGCCCAGAGCACATCGACCACGCCGATGTTGCGGTGGCGGCGCTGCCAGGCCCAGCCCCAGCTCATCACCAGCACGGCATACAGCAGGACCCACAACAGATTGATCATGACGGTGCTCCGGCCAAGGGCGGCGGGATGGTGCGGGAACCGCGACGAGCGGCCATGCACAGCAGCGAAAGCGCGATGCTCCAGCCCACGCCTAGCACCAGCAGGCCCTGCCATAGCGGCGCAGTGAAACGGACCGCCTCGAAACCGCGCGCTGCGGAGAGATACGCCAGCGGGGCCAGCAACAGGCCGAACAGGGCTGGCAGGGCAGGGTGGCGCAGCAGGAAGCGCATCGAGGTGGTCAGCGTCATCGCAAACGCGGCCCATAACGCCATGATCCAGGGCGGCGGCGTCCAGCCCAGCGGAGCCGCGGCGTAGCGCACGGTGCCGCTGGCGGCGGCACTGGCGTCGACCAGCCACGCGCAGGCCAGCGCCAGCAGCATCAGGCGAAGATCCAGCCGGGGTTGTGGCGATGTCAGTAGCTGGCTGCCGATGTAGATCGATGCTGCCAGCAGCGCAGGCCATTGCCAGCCGCGCCCGGCGCCGGCCACGGCGCACAGCCAGACCAGCTGGTTGCCAAGCAGATTGGCCCAGAACCGGCGCATCTCAGCTGCCCTGGTCCGGCGAGGCACCCGGACGATGCCCCGGGCGCGCCAGCAGCAGATGTGAAACGCCGATCGAACGCTCCAGGAAGCCGCCCTCGCAATAGGCCAGGTAGAACTCCCACAGTCGGCAGAAGCGCGTATCGAAGCCCTGCGCCAGCACGTCGGGCAACCTGGCGAGAAACCGTTGGCGCCAGGCGCGCAGGGTCAGTGCGTAGGAGTGGCCGAAGTCCTGCTGGGCGATCAGCTGCAGGTCGCTGGAGCGGGTCTTGGCGGCCATGATCGCGTTGATCGACGGAATGAAGCTGCCCGGGAACACATAGCGCTTGATGTAGTCGACGCTGCGCCGGGCCTGCTCGTAGCGGTGGTCCTCGATGGTGATGGCCTGCAGCAGGGCAATGCCATCGGGCTTGAGCAGGCGCTGCAGCGTGGCCATGTAGGTGTCCAGGTATTCGGCGCCGATGGCTTCGATCATCTCGATCGATACCAGCTTGTCGAACTGGCCCTGCAGGTCGCGGTAGTCCTGCATCAGCAGCGTGACCTGATCCTGCAGGCCAGCTGCCCGCACACGTTCGGCGGCTAATGCATGCTGTTCCGCGGAGATGGTGGTTGTGGTGACATGGCAGCCATAGTGCTGCGCCGCGTGCAGCGCAAAACCACCCCAACCGGTACCGATCTCCACCACGCGGTCGCCCGGCTTGAGTTGCAGCTGCTGGCAGATGCGGTCCAGCTTGCGCCGCGAGGCGGATTCCAGCGACTCGCTCTCTTTGGTGAACAGGGCCGAGGAATACATCAGGTCCGGCGACAGGAACAGGGCGAAGAAGTCGTTGCCGAGGTCGTAGTGCGCGGCGATGTTGCGGCGACTGCCCTCACGGCTGTTGCGGCGCAGGCGGTTCCAGCCACGCAACAGCCAGCCGCCTACGCGCGCCGGGCCGTGTTCCATGCTGTCGAGCAGATCGCGATTGCGCACCAGCAGGCGTATCAGGGCGACCAGGTCGTCACAGTGCCATTCGCCGTGGATGTAGCTTTCGCCTGCACCGACGCTGCCCTGTGCCGCCACCTTGCGATAGAACGCCGGGTCTTCGATGGTGACGGTGACATGCAGTTCGCCGCGGGCATCACCCAGCCAGACTTCGCCCAGCGCGTCGCGCACGCACAGGCGGCCGTCGCGCATCGGGGCCAGCTGGGCCAGCAGGCGGCGGCGCAGGAAGGCATCCAAGGCGCCGGGGCGCGGCAGCGCGACCGAAGGAGTCATCGAGTTCATCGCGGTTTCTCGGCAAGGGTGGGGTGGTCGTGCACGGGATTGCGTTTCAGCCACAGACGCAACGCGTGCCAGTGGATGGCGGCCACCACCTGGGTGGTCATCAGTGGGTAGCAGCCCAGGACGCGGGCCAGCCCGCGGCCATCCAGGGCGTGCCGTTGCATCACCTGGGTGGCATCAAACTGGCGCGCGCCGTCGCGCCAGACCTGCATGTGCACGCGCAGATCCTCATCAGGGCAGTTGAACCGCCAGTCGTAATGGCAATCCATCGGCATGAAGGGCGAGACATGGAAGCACTTGTCGAACCGCCAGCGCAGCGAGGTGCCTTCGTGCGTGGCCGTTGCGACTGGCAGCACGTAGGCGTGCCGTTCCTTCCAGGGCGTGTTGGTGATCTCGGCGAGGATGCAGTCCAGCGTGCTGCCATCGGCGCGGTAGCAGTAGTAGAAGCTGACCGGGTTGAACACGTGCCCGGCGAAGCGGAGATGGGTGAGCAGGCGGACGGGGCCGGTGGGCCGGTAGCCGAGGCTGGATGCAGCGTGGTCGCGCACTGCATCGGCCAACGGCCGCGCGGGATCGCCGAAGTAATCGCTGCGACGGAACTCGGCCAGGTTGCGGCGATTGACCGACCACAGCCAGCGGCCGGCGAACACCGTGTCCACCTCGTCCAGATCGAGCAGCAGCTGGGCGATCGGATAACGGAACGCATGCGGATGCGGATGATGCCGGCGGTGCATCACCTGCCCGAAGTAGAGCGCACTGGCGCTCATGCGGCCACCTCGCCGGGAGCCGCCATGACCCGGTGCGGCTCGCAGGTGCGCAGGGCATCGACCACGCGGCGGGCGCTGCGGATGCCGTCCTCATGGAAACCCCAGCCCCAATAGGCGCCCGCGAACCAGGTGTGGCGGCGGCCCTGCAGCTCGGCCCAGCGCTGTTGCGCGCGCACTGCCGCATGGTCGTGCACCGGATGGGCGTAGCGCAGGGTGCGCAGCACCTTGCCGGGGTCGATCGCCGCGCTGCGGTTGAGCGTGACCACCAGCGGCGTGTTGCCGGGCAGGCCCTGCAGCAGGTTCATGCAGTAGCTGACCGTGCACGGCGCGGCAGGGTCGCGGGGCACATGGGCGTTCCATGCCGCCCACGCCTTGCGGTTGCGCGGCAGCAATGACGCATCGGTATGCAGGACCGCTTCATTGGTTTGATAGCGGATGGCGCCGAGCACGTCGCGCTCAATGGAGTCGGCGTCACGCAGCAGCACCAGGGCCTGGTCGCTGTGGCAGGCCAGGATGACCTGATCGAAGCCTTCCACGCCGGCCGCGCTGTGCACGCGCGCCCCCCAGGGCATGCGCTCGACCGACTGCACCGGGCACTCCAGCCGCTCATGCACCCGCCAGCGGGCACGCAGGGCATCGACATAGCGCGCCGATCCGCCGCTCACCACCCGCCACGGCGCTCGCCCGGTCATCTGCAGCATCTGGTGGTTGGCCATGAACTGGGCCATGTAGCGGGCCGGGAAGTCCATCACCGTGGCCGTCGGGGACGACCACAGCGCGGAGGCCATCGGCAGCAGGTGCTCGTCGATGAAGGCATCGCCGTAGCGCTGGCTGCGCAGGTACTGCCCCAGCGTTGGGCCCTCGTCTTCTGCCAGCAACAGGGGGGCATCGCGGTAGAACCGGCGCAGGTCGGCCAGCATGCCCCAGAACCGCGGCGACACGAGGTTGCGGCGCTGGCAGAACAGGCCATCCAGCGAGGTGGCGTTGTACTCCACGCCGCTGCGTTCGCTGTGCATCGAGAAGCTCATCGTGGTCGGCTGCGAAGCTACGCCCAGTTCGTCGAACAATGCGGTCAGCAGCGGATAGTGCTGGGGATTGAACACGATGAAGCCGGTGTCCACCGCCATGCGCATGCCATCCACCTGTACGTCGTGGGTGTGGGTATGGCCGCCCAGATAGTCATTGGCCTCGAACAGCGTGACGTCGTGTTCGCCGTCCAGCCACCAGGCGCTGGCCAGTCCTGCAATGCCGGAGCCGATGATCGCGATGCGCATGTCAGTACCTCGCCTTGGCCAGCACCCACTCGGGAATCGGCTTGAGCCCTTTGACCAGCCCGAGCGCCGCCATCGCGCGCAGTCCATACCAGGTCAGGTCCACTTCCCACCAGCGGAAGCCCTGGCGGACGGTGCCCGGAAAGAAGTGGTGGTTGTTGTGCCAGCCTTCGCCGAAGGTAAGCAGCGCCAGCCAGAGATTGTTGCGGCTGTCATCGCGGGTCTCGAAGCGGCGGCGGCCGAAGCGGTGCGCCAGAGAGTTGATGGTGACCGTGGCGTGGAACAGCACGATGGTGGAGATGAAGAAGCCCCATACCAGCAGCTGCGGGCCGGAGGTGTGCAGGCCCGGTGCCCAGCGCTCCAGCCCGGCGCCCAGTGCATACAGCGCTGCGGCCAGCAGTACCGGCACGGCCGTATCGAAACGGTCCAGCCAGCGCAGTTCGGAGAAGCGCGCCAGGTCCGGTACCCGCGACAGATCGGTGGCAAAGGCCTCGCGGGTCAGGAACCAGCCCATGTGGCTGCGCCAGAAACCGCCTTCACGGGGGGAGTGCGGGTCCAGCGGCTGGTCGGCGTGACGGTGATGGTGGCGGTGGTGGGCGGCCCACCACAGCGGCCCGCGCTGCACGCTGGAGGCGCCGATCACCGCGAACACGAACTGCACCGGCCGCGATGCCTGGAAGGTGCGGTGCGAGAAGTAGCGGTGGTAGAACGCGGTGATGGCGAACATGCGCACCGCATAGAGCGCTGCGGCGACGATCACCGCTGTCCACGAGATCCCCACCCAGAGCACGGCGATGCAGGCCAGGTGCATCAGCGCGAAGGGCACGGCGCGCACCCAGTCGATGCGGCCCGGCCGTTCGCCGCTGCTTTCTGCGGCGTTGCCGGTATCGAACCAGCGCTGCAGCGTGCGCAGCAGGCGCCAGCGTCGATGGGGGAGGGGCGCTACAGAGGCCATGGCGGATCTCGGCGGGTGTCTTGATGTTCTGTACGCAGCAGGATGCGCAATGGATGCGCCACGGCGCAGTAAATTTCCATTTCACCTGGGCGTCACGACGCAGCGCTCAAGCAGGGGTTGCGCCCACGCCTGTTGCCAGTCGCTTGCCGGTCGCTCGGCTGGTGGCGAGCGGAAGCGCACCGTCACCTGCGGGTAGCTGCCGCGCGCATCGCGCAGGTTGCTGGTGCCACGGAACTCCAGCAGGCGGCGGTCGGCAGTGGCGTAGACCAGGGCCAGGCGCGGCGCGATGCCGCCGTACCAGGTGTCAAGGCTGACCTCGATTGCCTGGGCGTCGATACCCTGCCAGCGAACAGGGCCGGTGCGCCGCACCTGTACCGGGAAGTAGCGCTGGCGCGCCGGTACCAGGAACGGCAGCGTGATGCGCTCGCCCCGCAGCAGCGCCGGCCAGTGCAGGCGCACCGCCGCGTCGAATCCCGCATCGATCACCGTATCCGCCGGCAGCGCAAGCTGGCCCTGCCGCAGCGGGCTTGTGCCATCTTCCCGCCAGGAGATCGACACCGAATCGCCGGCGGCCTCCACCTCGGCCTTCTGGCCGCTGCGACGATCCTCAAGCGAGTAGCCCCGTGCCTGCGGCCGGGCGCTTGCCGGCAGATGCTTGCGGGCGAATGGCTGGCCGTCCGGGCATTGGTACAACACCCATCGCTCGGCGCCCTCCGCTGCCTCGCGCCGCCAGTGCACCTCACGGTAAAGGACGGCGCCCTGGCTGGAGGTCGCCACGCCCTCGCTTCGCAGCCAGGGCGCCGCCAGCGCAGCATGGGGCAGGCACAGCAACAGCCAGGCAGCGCGCATGGCGTTCATCCGGAAGGGAAGGGTCCAGGTGATACGGCGGGAGCGGCTGGTTGGATGCATTGCATTGCCTGCATCCAATTGCTGCCCCCGCCCGTACAGAGGACAGACCTTCACCCGCCCGCCGCGAACGCCGATGTACCCTGACGCCGCCAGCCACCTCCTCAACTTCGATAGCGTACGCATCGTGTCCAGCGCCCAGCAGCCGAGCAACGAGCCGACGAACTGGGCCGGTGACATGGACGGCGTGGCACGGCTGCGTGACCGCGACTGTTTCATGCGGATCTACGACTACTTCATGCCGCGGCTGTGCGTGTACCTGCGTGGCCTGGGCGTGCCTGAGGCGGTGGCCGAGGAGCTGGCGCAGGAGAGCCTGCTGCGGCTATGGCTGCGCGCTGCCGACTTCGATCCTGCGCAGGGGGCGCTGAGTACCTGGCTGTATCGCATCGCCCGCAATCTGCATATCGATCGCATACGGCGCGAACGCAGCTGGATGCAGGTGCAGGCCGCGGTGGAAGATGCGGCAACGATGGATGTGGTTGAGCGCAGCAGCGCCGAGCAGTTCGCCGACCAGGCGCGGTTGCGGCAGAAGATCAATGAGCTGCCCGCCGTGCAGGCGAGGCTGGTGCGGATGTCCTATTTCGAAGCGAAGAGCCACAGCGAGATCGCCGAGGCACTCGGTATGCCGCTGGGTACGGTCAAGTCACACCTGCGCCGTGCGTTCCTGCAACTGCAGGCCAAAGTGGGAGGTGCGCTGTGAATCCGCACCATCACCTGCACGAATCCACCTTGATGAGCTACGCCGCCGGCGCGCTGCCAGCGCCGTTGAGTATCGTGGCCGGCGCCCACCTGGAGCAGTGCCCGCATTGCCGCCAGCGCCTGCGCGAGGCTGAGGCGATCGGCTCTGCTCTGCTGGAACAGACACAACCGTCCACCGCCGATCTGCGGCGTGAGCAGTTGCGCGAGGCCATGTTGATGCAGCTGGTCACGGAAACGCCCAATGCCATGGCCGAAAGCATGCGCCCTGTGCCGAAGGAGCGGCCCGAGGCCAATCCGGACCATCTGCCTGCCTCGCTGCACCCCTACTTTGGTGCTTCACTCAGTGGGCTGCGCTGGTGCTGGATGGCGCCGGGCGTGCACTGCATCCGTGCCGAGCAGATGCCTTCGCTGATCATGCTGAAGATCGCCCCGGGCAAGTGCCTGCCCATGCACAGCCATGGCCGCAGCGAGCTGACCCAGATCCTGCGCGGCTCCTACAACGATGCGCTGGGCCTGTTCGCGCCGGGCGACGTGGCGGACCTGGATGAGGACGTGGAGCATCAACCGGTGACGGCGCCGGGCGTGCCGTGCATCTGCGTGTCGGCGCTGGATGCGCCACTGGTGTTCAGTGGCTGGCTGGCGCGGAAGATCCAGCGGTTTGTGAAGCTCTAGGATGAGTGCAGCGATGGCAACGGGCGCGCTACGGGTTCTGTTGACCGGTGCCGCGGGGCTGGTGGGGCAGGGTGTGGCCCTGGCCTGCCAGCGCTCACTCCGGGTCGCCAATCTGGCCGCGCTGGTCCGGCACCCGGGCAGTCTCAATGGCACTGGCAGCGAACTGATCGTGCCTGACTTTCTGCGCATCCAGGAACGGCAGGATGATCTGTTGGGATTCGACGCCTGCTTCTACTGCGCCGGCGCTCCGCCGGTGGGCACGGCCGAGGCCGAGTACCGGCGGGTGACGCTGGACACCACCCTGGCCGTTGCCCGCGCCTGGGCCACCGCGAATCCGCAGGGGTGCTTCCTGTATGTGTCCGGCGCCGGCGCGGATGCGCGAAGCCGTGTAATGCCATTGCGGGTGAAGGGCGAGACCGAGCGGGCGCTGCAGGAACTGCCGGTCCGCACGGTCATGCTGCGCCCGGGTGGCGTGCGCCCTGTCGAGGGAACCGGTACCCGTCATCCCCTGTTGAAGCCCTTGTACTGGGGTGGCGCACCGTTGATGAAGCTGGCGGGCGCGATTGCGCCATCGCTGATGACCAGCAACCTGGCCCTGGGCCAGGCGATGATTGCACTGGCCGGCAGGGAACATCCGCCGGCCATGGTGGAGTGCGCGGACATCAACCGGATCGCGATGGACGTGAGCGACCCGGTTGCCTGACCTCAGTGCGCGGCACCTTCCAGCGCGGTACGCACGGCCTGGGCCAGGTCGCTGCGGGTAAACGGCTTGGGCAGCAGCGCGGCTGCCCGGCCCTGGCTGCCCACCTGGTCGTGGTCGCGTGGATACCCCGAAGTGAACAGCACGGCGACTTCCGGCCAGCGTTCCCGCACTTCACGCACCAGCTCCCAACCCGACATGCCGGGCATCACCACGTCCGAGAACAGCAGGTCCACCCGGGTGTCGGGACGTTCCAGCAGCCGCAGCGCGGAGGGGCCGTCGTGCGCTTCCAGCACGCGATAGCCGAGCAGGCGCAGGGCATCAACGGTGTGCGCACGCACATCATCGTTGTCCTCGGCCACCAGGATGGTTTCCTCGCGCGGCGAGTAGCCCGCCAAGCCTGTCTGAGGCGCGCTTGCCGCGCAGGGCAGGGCCAGCGCGGAACGCGGGAACATCATGGTGATGCTGGTGCCGCCACCTTCCACTGAATCGATCAGCACATGGCCGCCGGACTGCTTGACGAAGCCGTGCACCATCGACAGGCCCAGGCCGGTGCCGCGGCCGACCTGCTTGGTGGTGAAGAAGGGCTCGAACACGCGCGCGAGGGTGGTCGCATCCATGCCGTGGCCGTTGTCGCGGACCCGCAGCATCACGTATTCGCCAGGCGCTGCATCGGGGAACAAGGCGGCGTAGTCGTGGTCGAGATGGCTGTTGTCGACCTCGATCACCAGCCGGCCGCCGTGGGGCATGGCATCGCGGGCGTTGACGGCCAGGTTGAGTACCGAAGCTTCCAGCTGGCTGACGTCGATCTCGACACACCAGACGTCCGCAGCGGCGCGGATTTCCAGCTGCACCAGCTCGCCCAACGCACGCTGCAGCATGTCATGCATGTCCAGCAGGCGGTCGTTGAGATTGGCGGCCTGGCTGTGCAGCGGCTGGCGCCGGGCAAATGCCAGCAGGCGCTGGGTCAGGCTGGCGGCACGGCCCACGCCCTTGAGGGCGTTGTCCAGCGCACGGCTGACGATGGCGCCCGGCTCGCCGGCACGCTCGCTGAGCAGCATGGCGTGTTCGACGTTGCCGGAAATCACCGTCAGGATATTGTTGAAGTCGTGGGCGATGCCGCCGGTGAGCTGGCCCACCGCTTCAATCTTCTGTGACTGGCGCAGTGCATGCTCGGCCTGCAGGCGGGCGGTGGTTTCCACGGCCTCCGACACCACCGCCGTCACCGCGCCTTCGGCATCCAATAGCGGACGGAACGAAAAATCGTAGCTGCGACGGCCGGTGGGCAACTCCAGATCCAGTGCATGCAGCGAGCTGTGCCCCTTCGCGGCAGCGGCAACGGCCTGGTCCACCAGGGTGCCGACGTCGCCGCTGGTGGCGAACCACAGCGATTGCCCATAGCGCTGACCCACCACATCGGGCTTGTCGGCCAGTACGGCGGCCAACGAGGCGATATTGGCGTCGACCACGCGGCCGCCCTGGTCCAGCAGCACCTGGTGCTGGAAGCTGGATTCGAAGATGGCCTGCAAGCGTCGCTTGCTGGCTCGAAGCTCGGCAGTACGCGCCTGCACCTGCTGCTCGAGCAGCTGGTTGTCTTCGCGCAGGGCGAGCTCGGCCTGCTTCAGCCCGGAGACGTCGCTGCCCAGGCAGATGTAGCCGACCACGGTGCCGTCGGCGCCTCGCTCCGGCACGCAGTCCATCTGCACGAATCGTGACTCGCCACTGCGGTGGGCCAGTTCCACCTGGAAGCGGGTGCGCTCACCCTGCAGCACCCGTTCGATGCTGGGCAGGGCATGTTCGAAGGCGGAAATGCCACTGACATCGCGCGCAGTACGGCCCAGCAGTTCGGCCAGGCTGACGCCGTGCCAGTCGAGGAAGGCCTTGTTGGCGAAGCGGTAGCGATGCTCCCTGTCGAGCTGGGCGATCAGTGCCGGGACGGCATCGGTCACCTGCTGCAGCTGGGCCTGGCTGTCATTCAGGGCGGCTTGGGCGTGGGCCAGCTGGGTGCGCTCGTGCGCCTCCTGGCGGGCGCGGCGGATCGCATCCGGCAGGCGTTGCAGGCGCTGCTTGACCACGTAATCGCGCGCGCCACGGGTCAGGGCCTGTACCGCCAGCTCCTCGGTAAGCGTGCCGGAGACAAAGATGAAGGGCGTCTGCGGGATGCGCTCTCGGGCCAGCGCCAGCGCGGCGTCGCCATCGAATCCCGGCAGCACATGATCGGCCAGGATGACATCGAAGGCGCGATTCTCGATCGCCTCGATGAAGGCATTGCGGGTCCACAGGCGCTCGGCCTCGAAGTCGAGGCCGGCCCGTTGCAGTTGTGCGGTGATCAGCTCCGCATCAAGCGCACTGTCCTCCAGCATGAGGATGCGCAGGCGCTCGCTGCGGCGCGATCCATCACGCATCGTGCTGCCCCGAGCCGTTGGGGCGATGCGGCGGCGGCTGGTTGGTGATGCCCCAGAACATGCCCAGGCCCTGGATGGCGTCGAAGAACTCCTTGAAGTCCACCGGCTTGACCACGAATGCGTTGACGCCCAGTTCGTAACTGCGCACCAGATCCTGCTCTTCGCGGGAGGAGGTCAGCATCACCACCGGCGTGCTGCTCAGGTTCGAATCGCCACGTACCTGCTCCAGCACCTCCAGGCCGTTCACCTTGGGCAGCTTCAGGTCCAGCAGCACCACCACCGGGCCGCCGTGGTTGGCGCCGGCAAATTTGCCTTCGCAGCGCAGGTAGTCCAGCGCTTCGGCGCCGTCGCGTACATGGATGACATCGTTCAGCAACTGGCAACGCGACAACGCCGCCAGCGTCAGCTCTGCATCCTTGGGGCTGTCCTCTACCAAGAGGATCGGCCGCAGGTCCCTCATGGGTGATCTCCTGTGGAACGGGGTAGGGTGAAGTGGATCGTGGCGCCCTTGCCGGGTTCGCCCTCGGCCCAGGTGCGGCCGCCATGGCGGCCGACGATGCGGCGGACATTGGCCAGGCCGATGCCCGTGCCTTCGAATTCCTCGACATGGTGCAGGCGCTGGAACACGCCGAACAGCTTGTCCACGTAGCGCATGTCGAAACCGCAGCCGTTGTCGCGCACGAAGAAGTGGTCCTCCTCCTCAAGGCGCTCATGGCCGATCTCGATCGCTGCCTGCTCGCGCTCACGGGTGAACTTGACCGCGTTGGCCAGCAGGTTCTGCCAGACCAGGCGCATCATTGTCGGGTCGGCCTGCACCTCCGGCAGCGGCGCCAGTGTCCACTGCACGTCGCGTCCTGCGTAGTCCAGCGCCAGGCTGCGGCGCACATCCTTGGCCAGTGCGGCCATGTCCAGCCGCACCCGGCCGAGCGTGGAGCGACCCATCTGAGAGAAGCTCAGCAGGTCGTCCACCAGCGTTCCGGCAGATTTGGCCGACTCCACGATGGTATCCAGGAAGCGGCGCTCGGTATCGTTGAGGCGTTCGCCGGCCGAGCTGCCCAACAGCTCCGAGTAACCGACGATGTGGCGGAAGGGCGCACGCAGGTCGTGGCTGACCGAATAGGAAAACGCTTCGAGTTCCTTGTTGCTGCGGACCAGCTGCTCGTTGAGCTCGGCCATTTCTTCGGCCTTGCGCAGCACGATGTCGACGATGGCGGTGCGCATCTCGTGGGCGGCATCGCGGTCGGCGTCGTTCCACGGCAGGCTGCGCTGCTGAACGGTTTCCTTCCAGGCCTCGAAGGAGCTGCGCGGCGACAGTGCCACGTCGGGTGCCGCGGTCTTGCGTGGATCGCCGCCCCAGCGCACGGTGCGCAGCACTTCGGGGCGGAACCACATCAGGTAGCTGTCATGCAGCTGCGAAATGGACACCGCCAGTACGCCGCTGGCCACGTCGGACAGGCGCGCACCGGGCGCCCAGTCGGCTGCCAGGTGGTCACTGCAGTACGTCTCCTGCCCGGCCTGCTGTGCGGCCAGCCAATCGGCCAGGGCCAGCACGTCGGTTGCGGGCGGGCTCTGGCCCACACGCATGCAGTCGCCCTTGTGCACGATGGCGGCGCCTGCCGCGCCGGTCAGCGACAGCAGGCTGGCTTCATCGTGGCGCAGCGCAGCCATGAAATCCTCATCGCCGGCCATGCGTGCCAGCAGCTTTACCAGCACCGAGCGGCGCGCCACGCGCTCTTCGATGGCGCGGGCACGCTCCTTCAGTGCGATCTGCAGCGAGAGGATCTGGCCCATGAATTCGCAGGCGGTGCGCACGTGGTAGGGCAGGCGGCGCGGCTGCACCGTGTGGCAGGACACCAGGCCCCACAGCTGGCCCTCATGCACCAGCGACACCGACATCGACGCGCCGGTGCCCATGTTGCGCATGTACTGCAGGTGCACGGGCGAAACGCTGCGCAGCACGGCCAGGCTCAGGTCGGTGGCCGGTGCGTCGCGGTGTTCGTCGCTGCGCATCAGCGGGGCAGGGGTGTAGTTGCTGTCCGCGATCAGTCGCACCCGGTTGCGCCGGTACAGCTCGCGGGCCTGGGCCGGAATGTCCGACTCGGGGAAGCGCAGGTCCAGGTAGGACGGCAACAGGCCGTTGCCATCCTCGGCGACCACGATGCCGTTCCAGCCGGCATCGAACTGGTAGACCAGGGTACGGTCGAAGCCGGTCAGTCGGCGCATGTGCGCGGCCGCCAGCTGGCACAGATCTTCCACGGTGGTAGCCGATTCGATGCCGGTCATCAGTTCGCGGATCGACGGATACAGTTCTTCCAGCGAACCCGGCTGGCCGGGAACCGGTGCCTCCAGCTCGATCAGCAGATCGGTGGCGGAGCGATGCACCAGCAGCTGATGCCGCCCATGGCCATCCAGGTGCACAGCGCCGACATGGGCGCTGCTGCCCACCGTGGCCTGCTGGAACAGCGCCTGGAAGGGTGCCAGCACGCCGCCCAGTACTTCGCTGACATGCTGCATCAAGGGTTCGCCGAACTGCTGCAGCAACCCCGGCTGGCTGATGGCGCGCTCACGCACCCGCAGTGACTGTGGCTCCACTACCAGAAGCACGCCGTATGGCTGGATGGCACCGGGCGTGTGGATCGGTTCGCGCGCACAACGGGACTTAGCGGTGTCGTGCGTGGGCTCGGCAGAAGGCATCAAGGGCGGGACTCATGATTCGTGGATGGCTGGAATGGCCCAGCGCTGCATCCGGTATGCATGGATGGTGAAGCAAAATCGTGCATTCGCCTACCAGCACGTGCGCGTGAAGAACGTTTCATTCAAACCTGAATTCTTCATCTGAACATTCCAACAGCACTTGCATGTTTCGCGAAAGGTACATGTGCGCTGCACGCGCGCTCGACACCGACTTGCCTAGGGTGAACGCACATTCCTGAGTGACCACGTCCCGTGAACCTGCAGACCTTGCCTTCAACGCCATACCGCATGCTTGCCGACAGCTGCCAATTCGAGTTGCTGGATGTGGATGCCCTGCAGGATCCGGCCAGTGGGCGCCTGCTCCACCTGTACTCGCTGGTTGCGCGCTGCCTGTGCTGCGAAACGGTGTTCAAGGCGGAAGAGGGGCAGGGACTGGTCAGCCATACCGCCGCACGCGTGGTGCGATGCCCCACGGGTTGTGGCCAGCAGGCGTTCAAGCCGGCGTTGCTGCGTGCATGGCAGCCGCAGCGCGTCGCACAGGCCTGAGAGCACTGACACTGGGTCACAGCAACCCGGGATTGGCGCGCCACACCGCGAAGTTCAGCGCCGAGGCGAACGATATCCAGGCCAGGTAAGGCAGCAGCATCACCGCCGCGCCGCGATGGATGCGGGCGAAGGCAACGATCGTTGCGCAGACCAGGGTGATCAATACAAGAATGTCGACGAAGGCCAGCGCGCCCAGCTTCCAGCCGAAGAACAGCCAGCTCCAGAGGGCGTTGACGGCCAGCTGCACCAGATAGAGCGCCAAGGCCGGCTGTGCGTTGCGCCAGCCGCGTTCGCGCCAGACCAGCCACGCCGCAATGGCCATCATCGCGTAGAGCAGACTCCACACCGGGCCAAACACGGTGGCAGGCGGTGCCCAGGCGGGCAAGGCGAGGGTGGCGTAGAAGCTGGCGGCGGATGTCGATGCCCACGCGCCGACTGCCGCCGCCGCAAAAGTGACCACACCCCATCCCAGAAGGCCCATAACCTGTGAACGCCGCTTCATTCCGTGCCGCTCCGTCCTGCGTTTACACGCTCATACGAACGGAAGCGGCAAATGGATGCAGCCCGGGGCGATCAGTCTGAAGAACCCGCGGCGCTTCCACTTTCGCCAGCCGGCAACAGCGAAGGGCGCTGATCGAACCATTCCCGCGCCTTGGCCAGATGCCACTGGCGCTGTTCGCCATCAAGCTCGATGCCCGCGCCCAGCAGCCCCCAACGCAGGTAGAGATCACCACGCTTGCGCTGCTCCAGCAGATCCAGCCGCGCACGTACCGACAGGCGATCATTCTCGGCCCGCAGGCCGTCGATCAGCAGATGACCTGGGCGCCAGCGCAACGTGGCCTGTGCATCGACCTGGCCGGAGTCGAGCAGCGACAGCGTCCAGCGCGGATAGTCGGTGCGCCTGGCGAACACCGCCAGCAAGGGGCGTGCATCGCTCAGGGTCAGATCGGTGGTGGCGTCCACCTGGAACGGGGACTGCGCGTCGATGCGGCCCCGCTTGAACACGGCACGGCCTTTCCACACGCTGCTGGAATCGGTGCCCGCCACCTGCACATTGCGCAGCTCCACGGTGGTGCCGGACAGATCGAAATGGCGCTGGTTGAAGTCGCCGCGGCGAAGCGTCGCATTCACGTCGACATCGCCGCCCATGTCCAGGCCCGCTACCTTGGCGCTGGCATTGCGGCCCAGCAGCCGCGCGGTGCCGTGGCCGACGCGGCCATCGGTGTCGAGCGTGGCGTCGCCGCTGAGGCTGCCGGTGCCCCGCAGCAGGCGCACCTGTTGGGAGCCAAGGTAGCGGTTGTAGGCGGCCAGGTCCGGGATGGTCGCTTGGCTGAAGCGCAACCGCGCACGAACGCCCTTGCGCAGTTCCTGCAGGCGGCCATCGCCGGTGAGGTCCACGGCCAGGTCACGCCCGTCGAACAGCCGCACATCCTTCGCATCGCTGGGCCGCGCGGTGAAGCGAGGCAACCGGATCGCCAGCTGTGCCTGGTTGGGGCTGCCGGCCTTCAGCTCGCCATGCGCGCTGGCGGTACCGGCCAGACGCACGCCGGCCACTTCGGCCACCGCCGCGGCGGAGGGAATGTCCACGGTGCTGCCTTCCATCAGTTCGCCATTGCGCAGGCGCAGATCGGCCTTCAGGGTGCCGCCGCCGTCGAGTTGCAGCCATGGTTTGCGCACGAACAGGGCAGGGATCCAGTTGAGCGAGGTGAAGGCCCATTCGCCACGCACGGTACCGGAGCTGCGTTCCAGCAGCTGGGCAGGGTGCTGGAACGGAATCTCGCGCCCGGTGATGAGCAGGTCGGCATCGATGCCGGCGGCCGAATCCGGGCGTGGCGGCAGGCGGGCCTGCAGGCGCAGGTCGTTGGCCACATTGAGCTGCAGGGCCAGCACGCCGCGATTGGGCGCGCCATCGCCGAGGAAGAGCGGCACCTGCCAGAGCGCGTGGTCACCGGGTTGCAGCTGGCCGTCGATCATGTGAACTGCCAGTTGCAGGCGGCCGGGCACTGGCGAGCTGGAGATGCGCGGCGTCTGCGCATCCGTATCCATGCGCAGGCCCTGGCTGCGCGCATCCACCTCCAGTTGCGCATGCAGCAGCTTCAACTTGGCCAGGCCGGGCGCCTGGTCGCGATAGTGGCGCGGATAGCTGAAGCGCGCGGTCAGATCCATGTCGCCCAGCAGCTGCACGCCGTCATAGCTGGTGTCCGCCTTGCTGAACGAGACCTCGGAATCGAACAGTTCGGACGGACCGCCGCGAAGCTGCTTGAGGAACCCAACCGTGCCCCGGCCCTTGCCGATGATCAGCAGCTTGCCGAGCCGGGCACTGCGAATGCTGTCGCTGTGGATGGCGTCGAAACGCAGGGTCCAGCCCTGGTCGCTGCGCGGGGGCGACGGAATGGCGCCCTCAACGCGACTGATCTCGGCCGACACGCCAGTGGCCTGCAATCGGGGAACCCGCACTTCGCGGCTAAACAGGGGCAGGACTGCCAGGCGGGCGCTGGCACGCTCGGCGTGCAGTACGTAGACGGTGTGGTTGACGTGGCCGCGCATATGCACGTTCCAGGCAATGACGTGGCCCGGCAGCAGCGTGATGGCCGGGCCGGTCGTCATCACGAACTTGTGCGGCTTGCGGTTGGTGACCTGGTCGAACAGCGGGGTGTTGAGGAAGATGTTGCCGGCCAGCAGGTAGAGAACGTACACGCCCAGCAGGATGTAGCCAGCGACGCGCCATCGGCGGAGCCGGTGCGGGATGCGCGCGGAAGTAGGGGGCATGTACTGCTCTAAGGGCCGGAATTCACTCAACTATTGCCGAACCGATGGCGGTGGCGCGTGAAGCGGGTAGGGGACGCTTGCTGGATTCTGCTAGTGTCCGCCTTGCCCACTACGCCGATCCGTGAGGAATCGCATGGATATCCGAGCTGCCACCGCCGGTGACTTCGACGCCATGTGGGCGATTTTCAAGGCGGCCATTGCGGCGGAGGATGCGCTCCCGTTCGCCGGCACCTTCGAGGCCGGCACCTTTCAGAGCCACTGGTTCGGAGTGCAGGCGGCCTTTGTGGCCGTTCTGGAAGGGCGCGTGGTCGGAATGTACAAGATGGGCGCCAACTACCCGGACCTGGGGGCGCATGTGGCCAGCGCCACCTACGTGGTCGATCCGCTGACGCAAGGGCGTGGCATCGGCCGGGCGCTGGTGGAAGACAGCCTGGTCCGGGCCAGATCGGAGGGGTTCCTGGCCATGCAGTTCAATTACGTGGTCAGCACCAATGCGCCAGCGGTTGAGCTATACCGGAAGCTGCGCTTTGCCGTGGTCGGGACGCTGCCGGCGGCGTTCCGGCATCGGTCGCTGGGATTGGTTGATGTGTATGTGATGCACCGGTTCCTGTAGGACCAGGTGGGGCAGGGGCGGCCTGCCCGTACAGCAAGAATCCTTGGCGACTCCATTGCAGAGGACCCGTAATGACTGCGGCGACCAGATTCCAGTTCCTCGCACCATCGGCGCAACGCACGCTCGTGACAGGCATCCTGGCGCTCACCTTGGTGGCCTGGGTGTGTACCGCCGCCGTCCTTGCCATCGGCGGTCGGCCTGATCCATCCAGGCTCCGCGATGTGGCACCCCTGATTGACGGGCCATGGAAATTTCATGTCGGTGACGATCCGCGCTGGGCGAGTGTCTCAGTGGATGATTCGTCCTGGGAAACACTCGACCTGAGCGCGCCGGCCAGCAGCATCGACGGCGACGTGGGGCTGCCCAACTATGTCGGCGGATGGATGGCACACGGTCACGCCGGGTACCAGGGATATGCCTGGTACCGGCGCTCGCTTGTGATTCCAGAGGGCGACCGCGCGTGGGACATCCTCGGGCCTACCGCCGTGGAGGATGGCTACGAGCTGTACTGGAACGGCAAGCGCCTTGGCGGCTCAGGCAGGCTAGGGGAGCCGCCTCGTGTCGTGGGTACGCGGCCGATGATCTATTCGCTGCCCACCGATGCCGCAGGCACGCAGGGCGTGATCGCCATAAGAGTATTCATGCAGCCCGGCAGTGCTTCCGGCTCTGCAAGCGGAGGCATTCACGTGGCACCGACACTTGCCCCGCAGCCGGAAAGCCGTGAGCTGCATCGCGTGCAATGGTGGCGTACCGTCGCGGGCTACATTGTTGAAGTGGTCGAGCCGCTTGCGATGGCCATGGTGATCGTGTTGGCGCTGTCGCTGAGGCCGCTCAGCAGCCACCAGTCGTTCATCGCCTTCGTTTGCGTCGCGCTTCTGCTCTCTGCCGTGAAGCGGCTCGACAACGCGATCGTCTCCTGGACGGATCTGCTCAGCCTTCCGGCCTACACCTGGTTGAACAATGTGCTGTGGATGCCGCTCAGTCTGGCGGCATGGGCGCTGGCGTGGAATCGCTGGGTGCTGCCACCTTCGCGGGCGATCGATGCTGGCGCCCTTGTTCTGGCGGCGCTGGGGGTTGCTGGAGGCGTTATGGGGGCTGCCTGGGCCAGTCAGGTCTTTCGCCTCGGCACACTCGCGCTGCTCGTGCTTGTCGCCGCGCGGATAGCCCGCAATGGGCCAATGCGCGGCATGGCGCTGACCGTGATGTTGGTGATTACCGTATCGCAGTACACGGGTGAACTCGGTTCGCTGGGGGTTCCAACGATCTGGTTCCCGTTCGGGATTGGCGTGACGCTGACCCAGTATGTGTATGGAATCGCGATCCCGTTGCTGGCGGTGTTGATTGTGCGGACGGTCACGGCGGCTGAAGCGGTTCCTGGGAGGCGTTAGTGAAACGGGGGCCGGTGACAGGGAGCCAGCGGTGTGGCCACATTGATCACGAGGGTTGGCCAGATTCCGATGACGCACGATCAGGGTCCATGCCAGACCAGGAGCCTGGGGGCTGGCTAAGGGCCGTACAGGCCCTGAAGCTCTAGAACATAATATACATTATGCGAAATAACTTGCCCGTGGGATCTGGCCTTTCGTTGGCTTTGCATGGCAATGGCTGGTGTCGGCTTTTCCAATTCGTGTCCTTTTGCTTAGGATCGCCCCTTATTCATTGACTGCCACAACGGAAACGCCCCAGATCCCACAGCTGTCCGCCCGTATTTCCCCACAAGGACGCCCGCGATTTCCAGATCTCCCCCAAAGATGCCCTTGATTCCTGGATCCGCACCTAAGACGCCCTCGATTTCTGGCTCCACATCCAGCTCGCCCTTGAGTTCCCAACTGCGCACCTGATCGGTCAGAGCTTGTCGCCTGCACTTCCCAGTTCCGCCAGTCGCGACATTGGTCGCAAGAACAATTAGACGAGATCTCGGGCCTGAACGTGCGAACAGTTCAGCGGGTTGAGCAGGACTACAACACCGCGACTTCCCTGGGTGACGCGCCACGCCCCGCTCCACCTGCTCAAGCGCGTCGCTCGCCCCCTGACCAAGCTTTGACCTTAACTGGGCGTCGGTGACTCCCTCCCGTTCTGGTCGGCATCTGGGCCTTGTAGCGGCTCAAGCGCTGAGCTATAACGCCTTAGCCAGTCGCTATAAAGCGCCGGTGTTGTGCCCGCATAGCCAATAGGCTCCGGGTGCCCGAGGTCCACCCAATGGGGGCACGGGAATCCTTCGATTCCGGAGCCATCCATGACCGCCAAACGCCGCAGATCCCTTCGCACTTCTGCCTTCTACGCCCAATCGGGCCGTTGCTTCTATTGCGGCCTGCCGATGTGGCTCACTGCACCCTCAGAGCTCGGGCTGAAGGCCAGTAAGGCCCGAGCCTTTCAATGCACCGCCGAGCACCTGGTGGCCCAACAGGACGGGGGCAGAGACGTGTCCGGGAACGTGGTGGCCGCGCATAGCCGGTGCAACCAGGGCAGGCACCAGCGGAAGGGACCAGCCCCTTCCGCTGAAGCGTTCCGGGCGCTGGTTCAGACGCGGCTGGCAATGGGGAGATGGTGGTCCCGACTGCCATCAGGGATTGCACGTGCTTCCGTATGGCCAATTGAATTGAATCTTTGCAAGGAATCGGCAGCTGCTTGCCTGATTCGCTAGTCCACACTAGTGGCGCCCGGTTGCGGTGCTAGAACGGCGAGTCTGCTGCGAAATGGTCGCGCATTGGGCCTAACAAGGTCTGCGACCCTGTCAACACGTCCGAGAATTCCACCTGTCGCCACCTTCTCGTTCCAATATCGTTCCATCCACTCGGCTTTATCCAGGATCTTACCCGGAGCGCCTAGCAGCCTCTTGGCGATGAAATGCCGGATGAGAGCGGCCTGGCTATCGAGAATCACGACGCCCGCCCTTGGATTAGAGTCATAAGCGCTGTACGAGATCAGATAGTGGACATAGTGGCGGTCTGGCTCTTCGTCATCCCACGTCAACAGGTTGCTTAACCCCGCAGCGCGAGCATCCGATCGCACCTCTTCGCTCACGAGCACCATGGGATTGCGTGCTTCCTTACATTCCATGCGATAGGCGTCCAGCATCGCCGGTCCGAAGATCATCTGAGAATCATGATGAATGCTTCCAACTGTGAGCCCTCCACGTATCAATATATCAACCACTAGCAGGTTCTCGGCCAACATTCTGATGCAGCTCAGGATGTCGGCAAGGCCAGCAGGAGAGCGGCTGCTTGATATGACGATGCAGTCGCTGAAGTAAGTGAACAAAAGTCCTGTTGCTGGGTTGCAGCACGCTGTGTTCTTTAGTCTGTCGATGGCCTCTGCTATTTCATCAAGCTTGCTCATGTCGGCTGCCGACTCTTGGACAAGTGCGGAGAACCCGAGCATGTCGATGAAGGCGACGTACTTATCTTGGTAGAGCATGAAGAACTCCTTAGATGGTCGTGCCCATGGTGCCGAGGGCGGTTCCATTTGACCAGCGGGTGCGGGGCACGTCATAGGCCATGGAGCAATGTCAGCGACCTGGCTCGCGCACTAGTCTCGCAGAGGCTTGTTACGGCGCATCTTCGCATCGGATAGAAGCGAGCGAACGAGAGAGTTGAAGTCCATCCTGGCCCTAAAAGTTTCCTTCACCCTTGGTTAAACGAATGTCCGCTTTCGGTCAGAAGCGGACCAAAGTAGCCGGTGCTCTTCGCAGCCCGTACGCGACTTGGAGTCATATCATCAATCTGTATCAGGGCTCAGACCTAAGTGCCTGATGGTCCAATTCAGCGACACTATCCAGCTTCGGCGTCATCGCACACTTCGGGATACAGCCAGCGCGATCCGCTTATGGAACCAAACCGCACTGTGCCTTACTCTTAAGGAACATTGCCAACGGCAACCTTCGGCAATTGAATTTAGAGAATCCGGGCGGTTCATCCCGCGCGGCCCGTTAATGTCTACAGCTGTGGAGTTGTGAATGGCAGAAGATCAAGGTGGTGAAGAGGTAATTAGGGAGATAGGGAAGGCGCTAGCCCTTGCGTCTGAGCTTGATCCACAAATTGTTAGATCGCTTCGCTCCGCGATTGTTCAGGCGATGTCTGATTACGAGGACGACACGAATGCACAAGCTGCAGCCGCACTTGCGGCGGTTCTCGATTTTAGACCTGTGACGACCCAAGACGCCCTCTCGCAAACCTTGGGTGAGATCGGGAAGCTGGTCCAAGGTCTCACCGGACTGGAGGACGTTCATTACACTGTTGAGACACCAGAAGGTCGCCGAGTTCGCTCAATCCGGTCACATCTACCAACTGTATCACCCCAGCGTTTGACGGATCACGAGCAGGCAGATCTTGAGGCCTATATCGCTCGATATCTGCCACCGGACGACCCTCGCGAGGAACACGCGCCACGAGGACCGCGACTGTGACGATCAGTAAGTTAGCAATCCTCAACGCTGTGAAAGCAGCCATTTCGCGTGCTAAGGCGAGCGGGTCTCCCTACGCGCAAGGAAAGGCTTACGAACTTCGGGTGCTGCTTAGGCTTCTGCGAATCATCGATAGTGCGGGCTACAAGCTCACGTGTACCCCCAAGATGGCAGGCGTCCTGACGTTTGGAGGATCTCCATGCAAAGCAAACCATCCGGATCACGATTACATCAGTGGATCTACGTCTACTGAGAAGCTCGAGATTAGGATTTCAGTGCAGGTCACCACACTAAGCCATAGCTGGAAAGGCACGACGGTGGTCAAAGCGGCTGACCGTCACGAGATTGACGTCGGTGTATATCGTCCGATTAAGACCCGTCGCTATCCCGCATTTACGGAGTTACTTCTTGGGGTCTCGTGCAAGACTGGCGGCTGGAACAAGGCGTACGTCCGCGAGGCGCTAGGTATGCGTAGGGAGCTAGGATTCCTCACATCACCTAGGACGAGCTTGACGAGCTCAGCTCCGTGGTTCATCGCAACAGTTCCCTGCGATCCTCCGGTTCCCTTTGCCTTGTACGCGACCAACGCTGGGTCCGCCGTGTATGCGTCGTTGGCAGCTTTGGGGCTCTACGTCGAGCACTACAAGGGGTAGCGGAAACAGGCTTTGGAGTACGGATCAACTCAGGTGTGTCGAGAACGATGCCCGCTTTGGGTCGAAGGCGGATGCCATCACCGGGCCGGTCGCCGCCCAATGTCCGCTTCCGGCCAGAAGCGGACATCCACCCTGCCCTCGATAAACATCCCAAATCCACGGACGACCTTGGTCTGCTTTGGCCTTCTGCCTTAGGGCCAGACCTGAACTTCGATTTCAGCCCCTAGCGTATTTGACTCCCGCGACCTAGATCTCTCCTAGATCCTTGAGCAGGGCTTGCCCCTTCTGCAGAAACCCAACTAGCAGTCGACCTCCTGCTACTTTCCGGCCCAATTGCCCATTGAGGTAGCTGACCTGGAGACGCGCATGGGCCAGCAGATCCACCTGGGCCATGCTAGGGGTCGCGGCCTGGAGCGGTTCGCCCGGCGACGCCATCTGCCCCCCGATCGGCTGGACAACGCAAGGGCGCCGGCTGTCACTCTTCGCATACGCCGTGGCCATCATCCGGCCGTTCTTCAACGACCATCCACCAAGCACCAACTCGGTCCCGAGTTGCTCGATCGGCAATCCCGCTTCGCTAACCGCTTTCTCAAAGTTCGGCCAGAGTTGGTCCACCACCAGCCCTAGCTCGGCAGATAGCTGTTCTATTGTGAAATCTGCGCGGAAGCTGGCCTGCAGTGCAAGCTCGTAGATGCGGAGGAAGGGGGAACCGCAGAATTCGGAAAAAATCGTACGCTAAGCTAACGGTGTTCTCGTGACAGCTCTTTGACTAGGCTTTCTAAGGGGTCGTCTCAGAAAACGGAAAATAAAGCACGCTAAGGCATAGCCGAACCTGCCAAGCTTGCTCCACCCTGTAGTGACGCGATCAGCGGGCAGGAAACGTTCCCCCTTCGCGCATGGCAGGCGCGCACCAACTCAGACAGCACGGCCTCCATGCGCGCCAGGTCAGCCATTTTCTCGCGCACGTCCTTGAGCTTGTGCTCGGCCAGACTGCTGGCTTCCTCGCAATGGGTGCCATCCTCCAGCCGCAGCAGCTCGGCGATCTCATCCAGGCTGAAGCCCAGCCGCTGGGCTGATTTCACGAAGCGCACCCGCGTTACATTCGCCTCGCCATAGCGGCGGATGCTGCCATAGGGCTTGTCAGGCTCCAGCAACAAGCCCTTGCGCTGATAGAAACGGATGGTCTCCACATTGACCCCGGCCGCCTTGGCGAAAACGCCAATGGTCAGGTTCTCCAAATTGTTTTCCATATCGCTTGACTCCGTACATGAGTACGGAAGTAAGGTTACGCTATCCAATTTCAATTCGAAAGGACAAGCGCATGTCTGAACCAAAAACCGGGCGCGGCGCGCTCTTCACTGGAGGGCTTGCCGCCATCCTCGCCTCGGCTTGCTGCCTCGGGCCGTTGGTTCTGATCGCCTTGGGGTTCAGCGGCGCTTGGATCGGCAACTTGGCGGTGTTGGAACCCTATCGCCCCATCTTTATCGGCGTGGCGCTGGTGGCGTTGTTCTTCGCCTGGCGGCGCATCTACCGGCAGGCAGCGGCCTGCAAACCGGGTGAGGTCTGCGCGATTCCCCAAGTGCGAGCTACTTACAAGCTCATTTTCTGGATCGTGGCCGCGCTGGTTCTGGTCGCGCTCGGATTTCCCTACGTCATGCCATTTTTCTACTGATCGGAGTTCACCATGAAGAAACTGTTTGCCTCCCTCGCCCTCGCCGCCGTTGTTGCCCCCGTCTGGGCCGCCACCCAGACCGTCACGCTGTCCGTACCGGGCATGACCTGCTCCGCCTGCCCGATCACTGTCAAGAAGGCGATTTCCAAGGTCGAAGGCGTCAGCAAAGTTGACGTGACTTTCGAGACACGCCAAGCGGTCGTCACCTTCGACGATGCCAAGACCAGCGTGCAGAAGCTGACCAAGGCAACCGCAGACGCGGGCTATCCGTCCAGCGTCAAGCAGTGAGTCACTGAAAACGGCACCGCAGCACAACGGACGTCATTGTCTGGCGCCACAAACGATAAAGGATCTGTTGCATGACCCATCTAAAAATCACCGGCATGACTTGCGACTCGTGCGCGGCGCACGTCAAGGAAGCGCTGGAAAAAGTGCCAGGCGTGCAGTCGGCGCTGGTGTCCTATCCGAAGGGCACAGCGCAACTCGCCATCGTGCCGGGCACATCGCCGGACGCGCTGACTGCCGCCGTGGCCGGACTGGGCTACAAGGCAACGCTAGCCGATGCGCCACTGGCGGACAACCGCGTCGGACTGCTCGACAAGGTGCGGGGATGGATGGCCGCCGCCGAAAAGCACAGTGGCAACGAGCCCCCGGTGCAGGTAGCGGTCATTGGCAGCGGTGGAGCCGCGATGGCGGCGGCGCTGAAGGCCGTCGAGCAAGGCGCGCAGGTCACGCTGATCGAGCGCGGCACCATCGGCGGCACCTGCGTCAATGTCGGCTGTGTGCCGTCCAAGATCATGATCCGCGCCGCCCACATCGCCCATCTGCGCCGGGAAAGCCCGTTCGATGGCGGTATTGCGGCAACTGTGCCTACGATTGACCGCAGTAAGCTGCTGGCCCAGCAGCAGGCCCGCGTCGACGAACTGCGGCACGCCAAGTACGAAGGCATCCTGGGCGGTAATCCGGCCATCACCGTTGTGCACGGTGAGGCGCGCTTCAAGGACGACCAGAGCCTTACCGTCCGTTTGAACGAGGGTGGCGAGCGCGTCGTGATGTTCGACCGCTGCCTGGTCGCCACGGGTGCCAGCCCGGCGGTCCCGCCGATTCCGGGCTTGAAAGAGTCACCCTACTGGACTTCCACCGAGGCCCTGGCGAGCGACACCATTCCCGAACGCCTTGCCGTAATCGGCTCGTCGGTGGTGGCGCTGGAGCTGGCGCAAGCCTTTGCCCGGCTGGGCAGCAAGGTCACGGTCCTGGCGCGCAATACCTTGTTCTTCCGTGAAGACCCGGCCATCGGCGAGGCGGTGACAGCCGCTTTCCGTGCCGAGGGCATCGAGGTGCTGGAGCACACGCAAGCCAGCCAGGTCGCCCATATGGACGGTGAATTCGTGCTGACCACCACGCACGGTGAATTGCGCGCCGACAAACTGCTGGTTGCCACCGGTCGGACACCGAACACGCGCAGCCTCGCGCTGGACGCAGCGGGGGTCACTGTCAATGCGCAAGGTGCCATCGTCATCGACCAAGGCATGCGCACGAGCAACCCGAACATCTACGCGGCCGGCGACTGCACCGACCAGCCGCAGTTCGTCTATGTGGCGGCAGCGGCCGGCACCCGTGCCGCGATCAACATGACCGGCGGCGATGCGGCGCTCGACCTGACCGCAATGCCGGCCGTGGTGTTCACCGATCCGCAAGTGGCGACCGTGGGCTACAGCGAGGCGGAAGCCCACCACGACGGGATCGAGACCGACAGCCGCACCTTGACCTTGGACAACGTGCCGCGTGCGCTCGCCAACTTCGACACACGCGGCTTCATCAAGTTGGTTATCGAGGAAGGCAGCCATCGGCTGATCGGCGTACAGGCGGTCGCGCCGGAAGCGGGTGAACTGATCCAGACGGCGGCTCTGGCCATTCGCAACCGCATGACGGTGCAGGAACTGGCCGACCAGTTGTTCCCCTACCTGACGATGGTCGAGGGGTTGAAGCTCGCGGCGCAGACCTTCAACAAGGATGTGAAGCAGCTTTCCTGCTGCGCCGGGTGAGAAAAAGGAGGTGTTCAATGAACGCCTACACGGTGTCCCGGCTGGCTCTTGATGCCGGGGTGAGCGTGCATATCGTGCGCGACTACCTGCTGCGCGGATTGCTGCGCCCGGTGGCGTGCACACCAGGCGGCTACGGCTTGTTCGATGACGCCGCCTTGCAACGGCTGTGCTTCGTGCGGGCGGCCTTCGAGGCGGGCATCGGCCTCGACGCGCTGGCGCGGCTGTGCCGGGCGCTGGATGCGGCGGACGGCGACGAAGCGGCCGCGCAGCTTGCCCTGCTGCGTCAGTTCGTCGAGCGTCGGCGCGAAGCGTTGGCCGATCTGGAAGTGCAGTTGGCCACCCTGCCGACCGAGCCGGCACAGCACGCGGAGAGTCTGCCATGAACAACCCCGAGCGCTTGCCGTCCGAGACGCACAAACCGATCACCGGCTACCTGTGGGGCGGACTGGCTGTGCTGACTTGCCCCTGCCACCTGCCCATCCTCGCTGTCGTGCTGGCCGGCACAACCGCCGGTGCTTTCCTCGGCGAGCATTGGGTCATCGCGGCGCTCGGTTTGACCGGCCTGTTCCTTCTGTCCCTGTCGCGGGCGTTGCGGGCATTCAGGGAAAGAGAATGAGCGCTTTCCGGCCGGATGGATGGACGACGCCGGAACTGGCCCAAGCGGTCGAGCGCGGGCAGCTTGAACTGCACTACCAGCCCGTCGTCGATCTGCGCAGTGGTGGGATTGTCGGCGCGGAAGCCCTGTTGCGCTGGCGTCATCCGACGCTTGGACTATTGCCACCGGGCCAGTTCCTGCCCGTGGTCGAATCGTCCGGCCTGATGCCTGAAATCGGCGCTTGGGTGCTGGGCGAAGCCTGCCGCCAGATGCGTGACTGGCGAATGCTGGCATGGCGACCGTTCCGGCTGGCCGTCAATGTTTCGGCGAGCCAAGTGGGACCGGACTTCGACGGGTGGGTAAAGGGCGTGCTGGCTGATGCCGAGTTGCCCGCCGAGTATCTCGAAATCGAGCTGACCGAATCGGTCGCGTTTGGTGATCCGGCGATCTTCCCCGCCCTGGACGCCTTGCGGCAGATCGGTGTGCGCTTCGCCGCCGATGACTTCGGGACGGGGTATTCCTGTCTGCAACATCTGAAGTGCTGCCCAATCAGCACGCTCAAGATCGACCAATCGTTTGTCGCCGGGCTCGCCAACGACCGCCGCGACCAAACCATCGTGCACACCGTGATTCAGCTTGCGCACGGGCTGGGCATGGATGTGGTGGCTGAAGGCGTGGAAACATCGGCGAGTCTTGATCTATTGCGACAAGCGGACTGCGACACAGGACAAGGCTTCCTGTTCGCGAAGCCAATGCCGGCGGCGGCATTCGCCGTCTTCGTCAGTCAATGGAGGGGTGCCACCATGAATGCAAGTGACTCGACCACCACCAGTTGCTGCGTGTGCTGCAAGGAAATCCCGCTCGATGCCGCCTTCACCCCGGAAGGCGCGGAATACGTCGAGCACTTCTGCGGGTTGGAGTGTTATCAACGCTTCGAAGCGCGTGCCAAGACAGGGAACGAAACCGATGCCGATCCGAACGCCTGCGACTCGCTACCGTCAGATTGAGGCATACCCTAACTGGATGTCAGGCAGGGCCGCGCCGCTTAGTCAGAATAGAGTCATCTTTCGCATTTTTTGACACATGCCTGCGAAGGTCATAGATTTCAGCCTGACAGAAACGGGGTTTGAGGCACAACGGAACAGAAGGAGCACTTAAGCCGCCTTCAACCAAGGAGACATCGTGCAGGGGCACCGCATCGGCTACGTCCGGGTCAGCAGCTTCGACCAGAACCCGGAACGCCAGCTGGAACAGACACAGGTGAGCAAGGTGTTCACCGACAAGGCATCGGGCAAGGACACCCAGCGCCCCCAGCTCGAAGCGCTGCTGAGCTTCGTCCGCGAAGGCGATACAGTGGTGGTGCACAGCATGGACCGGCTGGCCCGCAACCTCGATGACCTGCGTCGCTTGGTACAGAAGCTGACTCAACGCGGCGTGCGCATCGAGTTCCTGAAGGAGGGCCTGGTGTTCACTGGCGAGGACTCGCCGATGGCCAACCTGATGCTGTCGGTGATGGGGGCCTTCGCTGAGTTCGAGCGCGCCCTGATCCGCGAGCGGCAGCGTGAGGGCATCACCTTGGCCAAGCAGCGTGGCGCGTACCGGGGCCGCAAGAAAGCCCTGTCCGATGAGCAGGCTGCTACCCTGCGGCAGCGAGCGACGGCCGGCGAGCCCAAGGCGCAGCTTGCCCGCGAGTTCAACATCAGCCGGGAAACCCTCTACCAGTACCTCCGCACGGACGACTGACACATGCCGCGTCGCTTGATCCTCTCGGCCACGGAGCGGGGCACCCTGCTCGCGTTGCCAGAAAGCCAGGATGACCTGATCCGCTACTACACCTTCAACGACTCCGACCTGTCGCTGATCCGTCAGCGGCGCGGCGACGCCAACCGCCTCGGCTTCGCCGTGCAACTCTGCCTGCTGCGCTACCCCGGCTATGCGTTGGGCACTGACAGCGAGCTGCCCGAACCGGTCATCCTGTGGGTGGCCAAGCAAGTCCAGACCGATCCGGCGAGTTGGACGAAGTACGGCGAGCGCGATGTGACCCGTCGCGAGCACGCCCAGGAACTGCGCACCTACCTTCAACTGGCCCCGTTCGGCCTGTCCGACTTCCGCGCCCTGGTGCGCGAGCTGACCGAACTGGCCCAGCAGACCGACAAGGGCTTGCTGCTGGCCGGCCAGGCGCTGGAGAGCCTGCGGCAGAAGCGACGCATCCTGCCGGCGTTGAGCGTGATCGACCGGGCTTGCTCGGAGGCCATTGCACGGGCCAATCGGCGGGTCTACCGCGCCCTGGTTGAACCGCTCACGGACTCGCATCGGGCCAAGCTGGACGAGCTGTTGAAGCTCAAGGCCGGCAGCAGCATCACCTGGTTGACCTGGCTGCGCCAGGCACCGCTGAAACCCAACTCTCGGCACATGCTTGAGCACATCGAGCGGCTGAAGACATTTCAGCTGGTGGACTTGCCCGAAGTCCTGGGCCGGCACATCCACCAGAACCGCCTGCTCAAGCTGGCCCGCGAGGGTGGGCAGATGACGCCCAAAGACCTCGGCAAGTTCGAGCCGCAGCGGCGCTATGCGACCCTGGCCGCCGTGGTGCTGGAGAGCACTGCAACCGTGATTGATGAGCTGGTGGATCTGCACGACCGCATCCTAGTCAAGCTGTTCAGCGGCGCGAAGCACAAGCATCAGCAGCAGTTCCAGAAGCAGGGCAAGGCGATCAACGACAAGGTGCGCCTGTACTCCAAGATCGGCCAGGCGCTGCTGGAGGCCAAGGAAGCCGGCAGCGACCCCTATGCCGCCATCGAGGCGGTGATCCCCTGGGACGAGTTCACCGAGAGCGTCAGCGAAGCCGAGCTGCTGGCCCGGCCGGAGGGCTTCGACCACCTGCACCTGGTCGGCGAGAACTTCGCCACCCTGCGCCGCTACACGCCGGCTCTGCTGGAGGTATTGGAGCTGCGCGCCGCCCCGGCCGCGCAGGGCGTGCTGGCAGCCGTGCAGACGCTGCGCGAGATGAACGCCGACAACCTGCGCAAGGTGCCGGCCGATGCTCCCACCGCCTTCATCAAGCCGCGCTGGAAGCCACTGGTGATCACCCCGGAAGGCCTCGACCGGCGCTTCTACGAAATCTGCGCCCTGTCCGAGCTGAAGAACGCCCTGCGCTCCGGCGACATCTGGGTCAAGGGCTCGCGGCAGTTCCGCGACTTCGACGACTACCTGCTGCCGGCCGAGAAGTTCGCCGCGCTCAAGCGGGAACAGGCCCTGCCGCTGGCGATCAACCCGAACAGCGACCAGTATCTGGAAGAGCGCTTGCAGCTGCTGGACGAGCAGTTGGCCACTGTCGCCCGCCTGGCCAAGGACAACGAGCTGCCCGATGCCATCCTCACCGAGTCCGGGTTGAAGATCACCCCGCTGGATGCGGCGGTGCCGGATCGGGCGCAGGCGCTGATCGACCAGACCAGTCAGTTACTGCCGCGCATCAAGATCACCGAACTGCTGATGGACGTGGACGACTGGACGGGCTTCAGCCGCCACTTCACCCACCTGAAGGACGGGGCCGAGGCCAAAGACCGGACGTTGCTGCTGTCCGCGATCCTCGGTGATGCGATCAACCTCGGGCTGACCAAGATGGCCGAGTCGAGCCCCGGTCTGACCTACGCCAAGCTGTCCTGGCTGCAAGCCTGGCACATCCGCGACGAGACCTATTCGGCGGCCCTGGCCGAGCTGGTCAACCACCAGTACCAGCATGCCTTCGCCGCCCACTGGGGCGACGGCACCACCTCATCCTCCGATGGCCAGCGTTTCCGGGCTGGCGGCCGGGGCGAGAGCACCAGACACGTCAACCCGAAGTACGGCAGTGAGCCGGGACGGCTGTTCTACACCCATATCTCCGACCAGTACGCGCCGTTCAGCACCCGCGTGGTGAATGTCGGCGTGCGCGATTCCACCTATGTGCTCGACGGCCTGCTGTACCACGAGTCCGACCTGCGGATCGAGGAGCACTACACCGACACGGCCGGCTTCACCGATCACGTCTTCGCCCTGATGCACCTGCTGGGCTTCCGTTTCGCGCCGCGCATCCGCGACCTCGGCGAAACCAAGCTGTACGTGCCGCAGGGCGTGCAGACCTACCCGACGCTGCGGCCGCTGATCGGCGGCACCCTGAACATCAAGCACGTCCGCGCCCATTGGGACGACATCCTGCGCCTGGCCAGCTCGATCAAACAGGGCACCGTCACTGCCTCGCTGATGCTGCGCAAGCTCGGCAGCTATCCGCGCCAGAACGGCCTGGCCGTGGCCCTGCGCGAGCTGGGCCGGATCGAACGCACGCTGTTCATCCTAGACTGGCTGCAAAGTGTTGAGCTGCGCCGCCGCGTGCATGCCGGCCTGAACAAAGGTGAGGCGCGCAACTCGCTGGCCAGGGCGGTGTTCTTCAACCGCCTTGGGGAAATCAGGGATCGGAGCTTCGAGCAGCAGCGCTACCGGGCCAGCGGCCTCAACCTGGTGACGGCGGCTATCGTGCTGTGGAACACGGTGTACCTGGAGCGCGCCACCCAGGGGTTGGTCGAGGCCGGCAAGCCGGTGGACGGCGAGCTGCTGCAATTCCTGTCGCCGCTGGGCTGGGAGCACATCAACCTCACCGGCGATTACGTCTGGCGGCAGAGCCGCAGACTGGAAGACGGGAAGTTTCGGCCCCTACGGATGCCCGGAAAACCTTAGCGTACGATTTTTTCCGAATTCTGCGAGCCCCCCAGGAAGAATTGCGTAGACCCGCGCGCAGCAAGCACTACGTTGTGCTGAGGGATCAGCAGCAGCTTTGCCCCCGCGGAATACGCCCCTGTGAGAGCATCCTCTGCCAGGGTATCCGCTGCGACGACGAGGTGGTCACGAGTGAGGAGAACGTTGAGGATGCTCATTGCGGGATCGTCTAGACGTTTGCAGACTATCGCCTTCCCCTCCCCTCCTGTCCAGACTGCTATGGCCTCCGCGATCACACAAATTCTTGGTCGCCCCAATGCTTGCGAGAACGCACTTGAGATACGCCGCGGCTACCTCAAGGCGATGGAAGATGCGCTGCGGGTTTCGCTTCTGATCCACCAAGATCCAAGGCTTCTGTTCGACACGTGGGCCAGACTGCTCCCCTTGATCGCTCAAAGCCACGAGAGTGACGGCAGCCAGCCATTTGCGACCGGGATCGTCCGCTCGCGCGATCATGGATCCCGGCGGTTGGCTGGCTGAGCGTATGGTTGCAATATAGGAAGCAATCGCGCGCGGACCAGAACGCTGTTCATCGCAGACATTCTTAGGGTGCCATTGCAGAGATTTCAGCTTTTGAGGAATAAAATTTCAGTGCAAGACGGTCCATTGCAGAAAAATTTGACTTGCGACTGACGCAACGCAGAAATTGCTGATGCACGGATGATGCAATGCAGAGATTACCGGCTAACAGATGCTGCAGCCCAGCCGGCCAACTGAGGGCTTTGCCCGATGGACGAGCCGTTACTCTTGCCTGCAGATCACGATTCTAGGATGACTTGTGCCTCAATCGGCTGACCAGGATCGGGCGTCTGTGCTGGAGGGCTCCTTAGAGCTCTTGGGTGAAATTCGAGCCGCTTGGATGGAGATAGAGCATGGACGTGACCGAAGATCGACGGCGGTGGCGGCACTTTGCCAGATGTCCCTTGATCACGCCGTGGCAGTACAGTCCCTGATCGCTACTCTGCCCCAGTCAGCAATCTCGCTGGTCCGGCCCCAGTATGAGGCCCTCGTGCGTGCAACCTGGGCATGTTATGCAGCTACCGACACCGACATCGAGAAGCTTCTTGCGCCCCTGACTCTGGAGAGTCAGCAAGCGGCAAAGAGGCTCCCTGGCGTTCAGGACATGCTCGTAAAGCTTGAGTCCTCTGGGCCCCGAGGAGCATCACAGTTGTTGGGCAGAGCCAGACAATGCCTTTATGTCGGCTTGAACTCCTATCTCCATGCCGGGATTCACCCCTTGGCAAGGCAGTTAAATGGCTACCCGGGCGCGCTTCTGGCGGGGGTGGCCATGAACAGCAATGCGCTTGCCATGCTAACCCTTCTGAATCTGGCGCACCTGTGGCCAGGCGAACCAGTTCTGGCATGGATGAATGCACTGCATCATCAATTTGGGGGTGTTTTGCCAGAGTTGGAGCCATTGACCCCCCATCAGCCCTCGCCATAGAGCTGTCCCGGATCGCCTGCGCGTCTAGGGTGGGGTCTGTGGTGAGTGACTAGGCAGTTGGGCCTCGCCCCCCTCTGGGGGCACGGGGAGAACATCACGGGCGCATAAGCAGTTGCCCCGGATTTCTCGTTGGGGCAAGTCCTGGCAGTTGATCTGTGTCGGGGGCCTGTCGGGCGACTGTCATGTTTCCAAGTTCGGCACCCTCCTAATCTGGGCTCCCTACCCCTCCGGAGTTATCTTCTATGACCACCAAGACCCCGCCTCGCCTGCTTACCGCTGCTGAGGTTGGCGCCTGCATTCGCCAGTTCCGCCAGTTGCGTCATTGGTCGCAAGAACAATTGGCCGAGATCTCGGGCCTGAACGTGCGAACAGTTCAGCGGGTTGAGCAGGGTGACTCGGCCAGTTTCGACACCCGTCGCGCACTGGCGCGCGCCTTCGATTTCAATGACATCGATGCACTCAACAAGCCTTTCTCGCTGCCGACAGACGAGGAACTGCAGGCGGCGCAAGCGCAGTTTGAGCGCGACTACATCACCCTGGCGGTGTCCCCGCTTGCTGCTGGGCGCGAGCTGGCCAGCCTGATCGTTTCGTGCGACATGGATCTGTCCGAACCGGCTTTCGAGCTGTCGCGCGAGGCGGCGAGCGAGTTTGCTGCACTGGTCGACTACTACCGTGAGTATCGCGACTGCCAAGACCTGTATTCAGAAGTCGACAAGCTAGACATCTACGACGGGCTGCAGCAGCGCATTGAGGTCCTGCGGGAACTGGGAGTATCACTGTCGCACGGTCAGCGTAAGGTCGTCATTCGGATGGGCTCAGGTATGCCGATGGATGCCACGGTCCTGTACGTCGTGGCGTTTCGCCTCGGCCACGAGTGCAGTCAGATCGTAACTCCTAAGGCAGCACGCATCGGCTGAGTCAGCATTCATTAGATCGATAGTGGTGGCGATACATCTGACAGATGTCTATTGATCGCGCCGTCGCAGTACAGTCCCTGGAGGTTGCCCTGCCTTAGTCAGCGATAGCGCTGGTCCGGCCCCAGCACAAGACCCTGATTCGTGCGACAGCAAGGTTCTTAGCTTTCGAGGCAGCGAATTTTTGATGTGCCCTGAACCCTCGCGAAGATCCACTATGGAGACGCCGTCGATTTCTGGATCCAGACCTAAGAAGCCCTCGAGTTCTGGATCCACAGGCAACTCGTCCTTGAGTTCCTGACTGCGCACCTGAGTGGTCAAGCTCCGCCCGGGTGAAGGCTCTGCGCCCAGTACTCTAGGAACTCCTCTTGAGCAATCGTTTCGATTGCGCCTGGCCTGGCATGCCGCACCATGTGGATGGCATCCGATGCCCGCTTGGCCTCGCCAGACTGCAGCAAAAGCATGGCAGCGACCGTTCCCGCGCGTCCCAACCCCCCCTTGCAGTGGACCACGATCCTTTGACCGCTCAGCATGTCAGCGACGAGCTCAGCACTTAGCTGTAGCCAATCTTTGAGGAGTCTGTCGTCTGGTGCGGCTCCATCAGTGATTGGCAGTCCATGCCAAGAGATGCCCTTCCCCGCCACTATCGCCGGTAAGCTCTCGATTCGAAGGTCCTTGAGCTCCCAAGGCTCAAGCAAGGTGACTAGGTGAGTGGCACCCCAGTCCTGAATAGCCGAGACGTCCACATCTAGGTCTCTCGCCCATGCTCCAGTCATGGCGACTTCCTGGTACTTGCCTGGCGCAAATGTCACCCCTATGCCGCCTCCATGGGCTCCAACAGGCAACTCTGCAATCAGTAACGGGTGGCTAGCGCTGGTGCGCATCATTTCGGCTCTCCCAACATGCGGTAACGTTCTGCGTCGTGCGCCGGGGCGCTCCCCGCTCATTCGCTGCACGGCTAGGATATCGGATGTTCAGATATCGTTGAACTGGAGAGAACACCTAAGGGTCAATATCGGAAAGTCAGATAGACAGTCTGTGGGCAGGTTGATATCCTGACAACTGGTATCGCGATTTGAGGGCTGTGTGGCCTATGTCGTTAGCCAACCGACCCTCATCGCGCCCTGGCCAGAACTGGACAATTTCGTTCGTTCAATAGGTCCCTTTCTTGCGTGCGCGTGGTGCGCGCTAGAGCGCTCAAGAACGGCTAGTTCGCCGGTAGCTGCTGAGGGGTTGGCCTCGCAGGCACTTGACACGCTTGCGACGCTGCGCGTCCTCCATCGCGAACCAGTCGAATGTTCTCGGCTTGCCGCAAGATCTCTGTATGAGCCCCTGGCTTGGTCCTACAAATCTCCGTGGTCTCGCAGTGACTTGAACCTTGAGTCGGCATTGACCCGGTCGCTCACCCAGTGGGCGGCTGAGTGCACGCCCAGTGCGAGGCGGAATCTCGGAATTTCACTGGCATCCACCGAAGCTCGAGCGTACTTGGCAAACCTTCTGCGGAAGCATCGGTTGGACCCGAAGCTAGGCGACGGGCTTCAGTCGATTGGATCGCCTGAATGGAATGCGCTCAGCTTGGGGCGTAAGCGCTACGTGCTGTGGGCGAGCATGCGAAATTCTGCCTCGGAGTTCATACAAAGCGGTTTGGATGAGCATGCCGCGAGGCGAGCACTTGATCGCGAGATAAAACGCAGATGCATCTGGTTAGCTGGACGCGAGCAAGCTGGAACCCTCGCCCGGAAGGATTTTTGCTTCTTGCCTGGTCAGGGTTGGCGTCAGCCGTTGATCCTGGACGTTGCAATGGAGACTTTCCTGCCGCTGGGCATGGCGTACTGGCTGGAACCTAGCGGCAGTTGGCAGCTTTAGCTTCTAGTCTGAGTAGACCGACCAGCTGCCACGGGTCCATGAGATGGTTTGAGGGGGCTCAGGACTCTATCGCGGTAAACGCCCCCCCAGGTCTATATCGACGGTTCTCCAACGAAGCGCTGGACCTTGGTTGACCGGCGAGCCTGTGGCCCATTGGACGCTGGCCAAGAGATGGCCCTCTAGTACTCGTTCAGTCGCTTACGGATTGCCTCGATGGCATCGTCCAGTCCCGCGTCGTCCTCGGGGTAAGGAGAACAAAACAGTTGAACCGGGACCCAGCAATGTTCCTGTCCCGGTTGTACATAGGGGGCGTAATCATCTAGTAGCCATGCAGAGCCGATGGGCTGGGAAACGTTGGCAAGATCCTTCGTCGGCCCAGTCCAGTCTATGTATGGCAAGCGGGCAAACCAACCCGGGGCCGCTCCTTCGCAAGCCAATAGGTCGGCAATCTCGCGAAATCTAGGCTCCGGAACTGTGGTGAAGATGACTAGACCCTCAAAGAGCGACTTTGCCGACTCCAGAAATTCGTAGAGGCCCGGGCGCGGGATCTGGCTTACAGCGTTGGAAATCAGCGTTCCTTCTAAGTCCAAGGCGAGGATGGACGGGCGCATTGTGTAATGGTCCTCTTTGGCGGGGGTGAACGTCGGTACCGCTACCAAGCCCCGCCGGAGGGTGATCCGCCGGCGGGGCTTGGTAGCATCAGACATCTTCGAACTCGCTCGCTTGCTTGAGTTGGTTCTCAAGGAAATCAATGCGCTTCTGAAGATCGGCACTTAGATAGGCTTTGTCCGTAAAGTCCATTGCTGTCTCAGGGATCATCTCCAGCTCGACGCGTGTGGATGTAGCTGATGTACAGCGCCGCATTCCAGCTCGCTTCGCTCAATGGCAGTGTTGAGCGGTTGATGATGCGGGCGGTGATGACTGGCTTGGGCCCAAAGAAGCTGTTTTCCATCCGGAACTCTGGATCAACCGCACTGACCCTCTTTAGCTCGGCGATAGTAGGAAGTTGATCGTTGGCCTCCTGTCATAGCGCTTCTATCTCCTTGGGATTGCTATCCCTGATGTGCTTAACCTGCCCTCTCACCACCTGCCTTACGGAAGCGTTTGGGTAGGTCTGGTTCAGTTTTTCAAGAAGGTCGGCAGGGATTCGTGAGAAAAACAGCCGAATCGTCTCTAACACCATGATTCAACGAGGAAACACCCCTCGACGTCAGGCAGTTCGTGGATTACAGACCTAGGCTTGATTGAACCAGAAGCCGCGTGACACAGGCATTCCTGGAGTACTGCTCAGGCACGCGTGCCCTTCTTGAATATTGGATTCAAGAGTTTCCACGCTCCTGACCCAACGGAAACCTTCAAGAAGGCTCTGACCGTCGCCTGATCCATTGCAGTAGTTCCTCGTGCGGGATCGTACGTCCAGCGTCGACGTCGGCCATACCCTCGCGGGTCCGCCGTTCCTTCTCTTCCTCGGTCAATCCCGGAAGGAGTGCTAGTAGCTTATCTTCAGGGCTCATAGGCCGATGAGCTGTGCTCAAGTTGGCTTGATTCTCGTGAAAAAATATGGGCAGGATCTGGGGATCATCCAAGCCCGCCGGCAAAGGCAGCGATACGTCGTGGACCGCCAAGTCGATGATGACGTCCAAATCTGAGCATAAGGGCTGTATGGCGGTGGTCACCAGACGAGCCGCCCGCTCGGCGAAAGCCAGGTCCACCACCAGCCAGATCAACAGACCGGGAGGCTGTTCGACGCCCCCTGACGAGTGAGTTTCCAGGAGATAGGCCGACGAGACGAAGTCGGCGTGCTCAAGGCTGCCGCTGATGGCCGGAGCGAGCCAAGCCGGCGCGGCCTGGGCAGGTCTCACCGCGAACTCCGCCGGCGCCAGACGTTCCACCCTGGCCAGAAAGCCCGTATCCAACAATGTCGCAACCTCTTCCGGGTACAGGACAACGCCGCCGTAGTTGGGATTGAGCATCAACGTCGCGCCGCGAGTACCGGTTAGCAGCTCACGGCCTGAAACTCCCAGAATTCTGACAGCAGACGAGCTGGCCGCCTGCGCCTTGTCGAGCGAGGTAAAGAAAGGGATCGCATCGAAACCGTCAGGATGGCGGAACTGGACCAGCCGCAGTGTCTGCGCGTCGTCCGAGATGGGCGCATGCACGTACACGATCGCATCCATCAGTCGCTTGAAGAATGCGCGTTCCTCGGCCGCACTGTCGCGGGCCCGTTCAAAGGAAGCCTCCAGCGCTGTCTCCGCAGACGTAGTCCCTCTTCCACGCGGCCTGCTCGGTTGCTTCATGGTCAGATGCGATGAGGGCCGAGCGGGTACCCGGAGAACCAATCCGCCTCGATCTCGCTGCTCAGGTAGGGTCGTACGAAGGCCGACTGGGTCAGCGCTCGCAGCCGCTCTTCGTGCTCAGCAATCGCCTCGATGTCGCTGACGGTTGGATAGTGCCGCAGCAGTCGATATGCCTCTTGCCGCACCTCTTTAGGCACGGCTTGGCTGGCCGCTAGCTGCCTGAGGAACGCGCCCGCCTGCAGCACATTGCGGGTGCGCTCAGATGGCATCGTCATGACATCAAGAATGACTAGCACTAAGGAATGCTTAGCTTATCGCGTTTGTGGCCGGCCAGGGCACGGTGCAACTACAGACCTTGCGATTCCTGTATTAATGTAATATAATCAATAACTTAATTCGCATAAGTGAGCGTTATGTCCATGGAGTGAGGGCCAATAGGAACGAGCAGGTAGCCTGAGCCTTCCCATGATGGGAAGGTCAACAACGCGGGACGGATTACCACTCAACTTGCCTGTCGTTTGACCTTCCCACCGTGGGAAGGCTCATCGTCACGCCGTCGGCAAACCGCCGATGCTTTTGGAGGGTTGTCCATGAATCTCGTTGTTGAAGGTATGACCTGTGGTCACTGTGTCCGAACGGTCACCCAAGCCATTCAGGCCCTTGACCCCCACGCCCAGGTGGACGTCGATCTGGGCAGTGGCGTGGTCAAGATCGAGGGCCTGCTTGCCGTAGAACAGGCGGTTGAGGCTATCCAGCGGCAAGGCTATGTGATCGCTGCGGTGCTCCCTTCTGAGGCTGGTACGCCGGCCGCCCCGGCCGTCGCATCCTCCTGCTGCGGCGGATGCCACCGCTGAGTCCGCGCGAGGGCTTGATCCTGATCAATGACAGTCGGCCCCAAGAGGGCTAGACTGGCCATCATGAGAGCTCGCACGTCCCCTGCCCTGATCTGCCCAGCGTCCGCAGGCGCTGCTTCGGGCGTGCGGGAGCTGTCATGGTGAGGCTGCTGAGGCGGTGGCGGCGACCCCGTTCTCGTGCCCGACTGGCATGGCTGGGACTGTGGGCGCTGCTGCTGCAGCAACTCGCGCTGGTGGCTTACGCCTGTCCGCTGGAATCGGTGGAAGCTGGACAAGCGACCCTGATGGTCGGTTGCGAAGAGATGTCCACGCCGGATCCCGATGCTCCGGCGTTGTGCGACCAGCATTGCCAGCGCGATCACATCGCCACGGCCGATGCGAAGGCCCCTCAAGTGCCTTACCAGCCCGCGCTGGCCGCCTTCGCGCTGGTGCAGGCTCTGTTGCCACCGGTACACGCGCAGTTGTATCGGGATGTTCCGGTGTGCGTGTCCGATCCGCCTCCCCTGCAGCGCTTCTGTAGCCTGCTGATTTAAGCCCCCTCCTGGATTGACCCGTGCTCGTGCTGCATGCGTTGCAGCGCGCTCGTTGTCGTTTCCCGGAGGTCTTATGGAGATGTCTTTCTTCTTGCGTGCAAGGCGCAAGATGGCGTGTGGGTTCGTGTTTGCCCTGGCGCTCAGTGGTCCTGTGCTGGCGGCATCGCCCGCTATCCCGATCAGCTACACAGAAGCCCTACAACGGGCGCTTGCTAACGCCCCAACCCTGCACGTGCGCCGATCGCAGATCGATGCCAGTACCGAAGAAGCCGCGCGTGCTGGCGCGCTTCCCGACCCACGTTTGATCGTGGGGCTGGCGAACTGGCCCGTCAGCGGACCCGATGCCTTCAGCTTGCGGGCCGATGAGATGACCACCCAGCAAATCGGTCTGATGCAGGAGTTTCCTGCGCGTGCGAAACGACGTGCCGAGCACGCGTTGGCGCAAGCGACGCTGGCGCAAGCGCGCTCACTGTCGATGGCCGAACAGCAGATGGTGGCCCAAGCGGCCGCGCTGGCCTGGATCGAGCTGTGGAGTACGCAGCAAGCCGTAGATGCGTTGGAAGGTCTGCGCGAGCCGGCCCGTATAGCCGAGCGTGCGGCGCGTGCTCGCTTGGCAGGCGGCACGGCCGGGGCCAGTGATGTGCTTGCCGCCCAGGCCGCCCTACTGCAGTTGGACAATCGCCTGGAGCAGGTACATGCGGAGCACGCCGCCGCGCAGGCCGGCCTGGCGCGGTGGTTGGGTATTGCACCAGAGGCGATCTTGGCCAGTGGTGCGGCACCGGATTTTTCGCAGTTGCCATTGGAGCCCACCCAACTGCTGGCCAAACTGGACCAACACACGCCACTACTGGGCTGGGAGGCACGCGAGAGCTTAGCCCAGGCCCAGGTGGATGCGGCCGTGGCCGAAACCCGCCCGGATTGGAGTGTGGAGCTCACCTACGGACGTCGCGAGCGCGCACCCGACGGCATGGCGCGCAGCGACATGCTCATGGTGGAAGTGGGTGTGGGCCTGCCGCTGTTCCAGAAGAACCGCCAAGCACGAGGCATCGCGGCACGGCGGGCCGAGCTGGAGGCGGTGTCCGCAGAGCGCGATGAGGCCCGGCGCATCCAAGCCGAGTCG
The DNA here is from genome assembly GCF_056480025.1 of Stenotrophomonas sp. 109824_Sma. Taxonomy (NCBI): domain Bacteria; kingdom Pseudomonadati; phylum Pseudomonadota; class Gammaproteobacteria; order Lysobacterales; family Lysobacteraceae; genus Stenotrophomonas; species Stenotrophomonas sp. 109824_Sma. The sequence goes on from NZ_CM151078.1 coordinate 2,354,474, forward strand.
GTGCAACGCGCGATAGCGCGATGGCGCGGGTTAACCGGCCAGTTGGAGCGCCAGAACACGCAGAGCCTGCCTTTGGCGCGCGATCGTGCACGCACGGCGTTGGCCGCCTACGGCGCCGGTGCCGACCTGCAGCCGTGGCTGGAAGCGCGGCGCGATGAGATCGAATTGCACCTGGAGAACGCCCGTCTGCTGGGCGAACAGGGCCGTGCCTGGGCGGCACTGGCCTATCTGCTACCCCATGAGGAGAACACGCCATGAGCCCGACCAAGACGCGTCTCACACAGCTCGCCGTGGCCCTCGGGTTGCTGGCGCTCGGCTTTGCCGGCGGCTACGCCTGGATGACTCGAACCTCTGATACCACCCCGCCCCCCGGCACGAGCGTCGCAGATCAAGCACGCAAGGTGCTGTACTGGTACGACCCCATGGCGCCGGAGCAGCGATTCGACAAGCCGGGCAAATCTCCGTTCATGGATATGGAGTTGCTGCCCAAATACGCAGATGAGGCCATAGGGGGCGGAACGCAGATCGATCCGCGCCTGCAGCAGAACGTGGGCATACGCACTCAGGAAGTGACGGTAGAGTTACTAGGGACTGCCGTACGCGTGCCGGGCACACTGACGTGGGATCTGACCCAGGAAAGCGTGATCAGTGCGCGCATGGAAGGCTTGATCACCCACGTGCAGGTAAAGGCGCCGTTTACCGAGGTTCGTCGTGGTCAAACGCTGGCCACCGTGCAGGCCCCGGCATGGAACGCGGCCATCGCCGAAGCACATGCCCTGAGCCAAGCTCAGTCCGCGGGCGCGCGTGAGCTGCAGGGTGCGGCGCAACAACGGTTGCGTTCGTTGGGTGTTCCTTCTGGCGCCTCGGCCAGAAGTGGCGTCGTGCTTAGCGCAGACCACAGTGGTGTCGTGACCGAGATCCTGGCACGCGAGGGACAGACGGTGATGCCCGGTACGCCACTGTTCAAGATCAATGGGCTGGACACGTTGTGGCTGGAGGCCTCGGTACCCCAGGCAGCGCTGGGCACCTTGCGGCCGGGGACCTCAGTGCAGGCCACGGTCAGTGCCTGGCCGGCAGAGCGCTTTGCCGGACAGATCCAGGCGTTGCTTCCCCAGGTCGACATGGCTAGTCGCACGCAGCGGGCGCGAATTGTGCTGCGCAACCCGCAGCGTCGGCTGGTGCCGGGCATGTTCGCCGAGGTTCTGGTGCAGCCCGACGCCGAGCAGGCCCTGCCAGTCGTTCCCACGGAGGCGCTGATCGCCACCGGGCGGGACAGCCGGGTCATCGTGCAGGATCCGGACGGGAGCTTCCGGCCAGTGCGGGTGAGTGTGGGACGTAGCGTGCAAGGGCGCACGCAGATCGTGGCAGGCTTGGCCGGTGGTGAACGCGTGGTCGTCTCGGGTCAGTTCTTGCTCGACTCCGAAGCCAGTCTCTCCGGTGCGTTGGAGCGCCTGGGTGCTGCACAACCGACACGCCCTGCCAGCGCATCAGGTGTGCACGAGCGCCATGACGCCGGGCACGAACCACGCACTGTCGTGCCGTCACCGTCCAGACAGCCGGCGCCTGTCGCGCCAGACACCTCCACCTCTACGCCGCCGCGCTGCCCGGTGCAGTACTGGTATGACCCGATGGTGCCGGAGAAGCATTTCGACAAGCCGGGCAAGTCACCGTTCATGGATATGCAGTTGGTACCCAAGTTCGGCCCCGCCGCAGCCGCTGATTGCCAGGCAAGCGAGGTCATGTCCGAAGCGATGGAGGGCACACCATGATCGCGCGCCTGATCCATGCTTGCATCGCCAATCGCGTGCTGGTGCTGGTTGCCGCCGCGCTGCTGGCGGTGGTCGGTATCTGGTCGGTAAAGAACACGCCGCTGGATGCGCTGCCGGACCTGTCCGATACCCAGGTCATCATCCGCACGCAATGGGCGGGGCAAACCCCGCGCATCATCGAAGACCAGGTCACCTACCCGTTGGCCACCACGATGTTGTCCGTGCCGGGCGTGAAGGCGGTACGCGGCTTCTCCTTCTTCGGTGATTCATTCGTCTACATCCTGTTTGACGATGCCACTGATCTTTACTGGGCGCGCTCTCGAGTGCTCGAGTACTTGAGCCAGGTACGCGATCGACTTCCGCCGAATGTGAATCCGGCGCTGGGTCCTGATGCGACAGGACTGGGCTGGATCTACCAGTACGCCTTGGTGGATCGGACAGGTCAACGTGATGTGGGGCAGCTGCGTGCGTTGCAGGACTGGTTTCTTCGTTATGAGCTAAAAACCGTGCCGGACGTGGCTGAAGTAGCCAGTGTGGGCGGTGCGGTGCGCGCCTGGCAGATCCAGCCCGATCCGCAGGCGTTGGCGGCCCGTGGACTGACGGTGGCCGAGCTCATCGAGGCGGTGGATGCGGCCAACGGCGCTACCGGGGGCTCGGTGATCGAACAAGGCGAAGCCGAACTGATGGTGCGCAGCGAAGGCTACCTGCGCACACAGGAGGCGTTCGAACAGGTGCCGGTAACCGGCAACGACGGCATCCCCGTCCTGCTCGGCGAGGTGGCCACGATCAGTCGCGGGCCGGTCTTCCGTCGTGGTATCGCAGAGTTGGATGGTCAAGGTGAGGTGGCCGGCGGCGTGATCGTCCTGCGGACCGGCAAGGATGCCTTGGGGGCCATTCGGAACGTCAAAGCGCGACTGCAGGCGTTGCAATCCAGCTTGCCCGAGGGCGTGGAAGTGGTGCCGGTGTACGACCGCTCCGAGCTGATCCAGGATGCGGTACGCAACCTCACCCACAAGCTTGGCGAAGAGTTTCTGGTCGTAGCGCTGGTATGCCTGCTGTTCCTGTGGCACCTACGCTCGGCGTTGGTGGCCGTCATCACCCTGCCTTTGGGTATCCTGGCGGCCTTCATCGTGATGCACGCCCAGGGGATCTCCGCCAACTTGCTGTCATTAGGCGGCATCGCCATCGCCATTGGTGCGATGGTCGATGCAGCGGTGGTGATGATCGAAAATGCACACAAGCATCTGGAGCACTGGCGGGAGGCGCACGGCCGGGAACCTCAGGGTGAGGAGCGCTGGCAGCTGATGGCCCGCTCGGCGGCCGAGGTCGGACCGGCCCTGTTCGCCAGCTTGCTGGTCATCACCCTGTCTTTCGTGCCGGTTTTTGCCCTGCAGGCGCAGGAAGGGCGATTGTTCTCGCCTCTGGCCTACACCAAGACCTACGCGATGGCCGCCGCAGCAGGGTTGTCGGTGACCTTGATCCCCGTCTTGATGGGCTACCTGATCCGCGGCCGCATCCGCCCGGAACAGCAGAACCCCATCAATCGCATCCTGATCGCTGGCTATCGGCCCATCCTGCTGTGGGTCCTCAAACATCCCGGTGTCACCTTGCTGCTCAGCGGCCTGCTGCTAGTGCTCACCTTGATCCCCTTTAGCCGGTTGGGCAGTGAGTTCATGCCGCCCTTGGAAGAAGGCAGCCTGTTGTACATGCCCACGGCCCTGCCCGGCCTGTCCGCCGACAAGGCCCGTCAGTTGCTCCAGCTCTCGGGCCGGATGATCAAGACCGTACCGGAGGTTGAGCACGTGTTCGGCAAGGCGGGCCGTGCCGAAAGTGCGACCGATCCGGCACCGATCGAAATGTTTGAGACCACCGTGACCTTCAAGCCGCGGGATCAATGGCGCCCGGGCATGACCCCCCAGAAGCTACGCCAGGAGTTGGACGCAGCGGTCAAGATTCCCGGTCTGACCAACCTATGGGTCCCGCCCATTCGCAATCGCATCGATATGTTGGCCACCGGCATCAAGAGCCCGATTGGGATCAAGGTCTCCGGACCCGATGTGGAGCAGATCGAGCGCCTGAGCCAGCAGATCGAGCAGGTGGCCAAGACTGTGCCCGGCGTGAGTTCGGCACTGGCCGAACGCGTCACGGGTGGGCGCTATGTCGATGTACAGGTGCGCCCGGAAATCGCTGCACGTTACGGATTCACTCAAGGCCAACTCCAGCAACTGATTGCCACGGTCGTTGGCGGTGATCCAATCGGGGAAACGATCGAGGGGCGCGAACGCTATCCCATCGTCTTGCGCTACCCCCGTGGCCAGCGTGACTCGTTGCAGGCCTTGCAGGATCTGCCGCTGATCGCGCCAGGCGGTGTGCAACTGACCTTGAGCCAGGTGGCGGAGCTGTCAATCAGCCCAGGCCCGCCGATGCTCAAGAGCGATAACGGCCGGTTGGTGGGCTACATCTACGTGGATGTGGCCGATCGCGACTTGGGATCGGTGGTCCAGGACCTGCAAGCCGCGGTGCAGACCCAGGTGAGTTTGCCTGCCGGCTATGGTCTGGCGTGGTCGGGGCAGTACGAGTATCTGCAACGGGCTTTGGCACGCCTGCAATGGGTGGTGCCCGCGGCGTTGGCGATCATCTTCCTGGTCATCTGGATGGTGTTTCGCCGGCTTAGCGATGTATCCATCATCCTGCTCAGCTTGCCCTTGGCGTTGGTGGGCGGTTTCTGGTTGATCTGGGGGCTGGGCCATGCGATTTCGGTGGCCAGCATGATCGGATTCATCGCCCTGGGCGGCGTTGCGGCTGAGTTCGGCGTCATCATGCTGCTGTACCTGCGTCATGCCTGGGAGCAGCGCTTGGCCAGCGGTGCGCCGGAAGATGTGTCTACCCTGCAAGAGGCTATCTACGAAGGCGCCGTGCAACGGGTGCGCCCGAAGGCGATGACGGTAGCCGTCATCCTGGCCGGGTTGTTTCCGCTTTTCGTCGGTGCCGGTGCCGGCTCGGAGGTCATGCAACGTATCGCCGCGCCGATGCTGGGTGGCATGCTCACCGCACCGGTGCTCTCTATGGTGGTGATTCCCGCAGCGTTCTATCTAGTGCGGCGACGTGGATTGCGCGCGGCGCGGGGCGACCAATGAGAGACAGACTGAGCACTTGAGGTAAGTCCCCACAAAAAGACGCCAGTCATGGAAGAAGTCATGACTGGCGTCAAAGGGGAGAGTACCGCCTACATGCTTACTTATCAGTGCCCGGCGTGCGGGGAAATCTCAAAGCTCAGCGACGCCCGATCCGACACAAAATCCAAACCCTTTTGTGTAGAGGGCACAATGTGATTGGTGTGGATGTACCAGGTCTTGGCGGTGGTCACCTGGAAACTGGCTTGGCCTTGGGCATCGGTGCGCAGGAGCGTAGCGCTACCGTGCCCACCCTTGACCGGTGCGTCAGCACGATGACCGACGTACACGCGTAGGTTGGGCACTGGCGTGCCCTGCTGCAGCACCTGGAACGACAGCTGTTCGCCGACCTTCACGCTTCCAGGATTGCGGGCCAAGCGGATCTCCAGCGGATAGCCCAGCGAGGCAGCGAAATCGTCGGTCAGTTTTGTGCCCACCTGTCCAATGGTACGAGCATGCTTGGTATAGCTATAGGTGACCCCTTTGGGAAACTTGCTCGCATCATAGGTGGCCAGGGTATCGGGCAAGTCTTCCAACTCCAGGTACTTGCCGAACTCGCTGGCCGTACGCGTGCTGGTGGAGGCCATCGTCGAGACCCCCAGCAGATAGGTGCCCTCGCCCGCCGGATGCACGGTGAGCTGGCTCTGCTTGCCGACCTCTTTCCAACTGGCCAAGTCCGGTGCAGCCTTAGCGCCGCCCTGACTCAGCGAAACGTCCTGTAGACGCGCTCGGGTGACTGCACCTGCACTTTCATCGAAGGTGCCATTGTTCACCAACGCTGTGTTCGCCTCGCCCGCTGCGGTGCCAGGCTTGGAGAAAGCGACAAACAGGTCGTGCGCACCGGCACTGCCGGCCACAGCGAACAGCAGTAGTGTGGCGGATAGTTGCGTGTTTCTCATGATGTGTAGCTCCTCGTGATCGTGGCTTACCAGTGGTAACCAAAGCGGACATTCCAGCGACGACCCAGCAAGTCGTACGTCATGGTGTCGGTGTCGGTGTCGGTGTTGGGGTTGTTCTTCACGAACGGCGCCTTCTTATCGAGCACTTTTTCAACGCCGGCGGAGATATCCCACTTCTTCTTGATGCCGTAGCTCAGTTGCAGGCTGTGGTACACCACGCTGGACACATGCGAGCCGATCGTGTCGGGCACGGCGATGATGTCGTCCGCGCTGCCGATGTACTGCGCCGAATAGACGCCGGTCCAACGGTTCTTGCCCATACGCAGTGAGCCCAAGCCACGCCACTGGGTGTAGCTACCCAAGCCGCTGGTGATCTTGCCGGCGTACTCAATGGTGGTGGCCCCGGGCGTGAGCGCCCCCAACCCACGCGGGGTGAGTCTGGAGGTCCTGGAAGCCCTGCTGGATCTGGTCATGGCCTCGGGCAAGGTACGTGTGGTCGACGTGGCGGAACTGTGTCCGCCCCTGGATCCGGATCAAGCCACCGCACGTGTGGCCGCGCGTTTGATCCACCGAATGGTCAGTGCGCAGGCTCAGTGAAGTGATATCGGCTGGCAAAAGGCAGTGAGCTAATGGGAACGCTCAGCCAGCAACTGCTTCATTTGCGCGATCTCCTGTGTCTGCGAGGTAATAATGTCCTGGCAGAGCTTCACCAACTCAGGATCCTTCAGACGATTCTCCTCACACATCAGGATGGCGCCAGCGTGGTGGGGAATCATCGAACGGATGAACTGTTTGTCAGTGACCGCTGCTTGAGTGCGAATGCCCCACCAGCAGAACAGCATGAACGCCACCGTCAGACCAGCCAGAATCAGATTGCGTCGGCGATCGGGGTACATGCTGGACATTAGCCACAGCTCGATCAGCAGCATGGGAGCGGCCATCAGGCCCGCCATGTAGAACTGGTTCACGTTGTTATAGACGTTAGCCCACTGATCGACCATTGCGTACATCAATGCGTACATGGCCACGAAAGACAGGCCCATCATCAACAACAGGCGGCCGTAATGGCCTTGATGCCCTTGTTGTGCCTGGTGGGCAGGTTGGTGTGAGGCGTGCGGTTTTGCGTGCTGGGACTGCGGGTCTTGCGCGTTTTCGTGCGTACCGTGCGAAGAGGACATAACAATCTCCGTGGGAATGGCAGAACGGCGGAAGAACCCGCGAACTGTTGGAACAGCTCCCGGGCTGAGAACACTTACATACCCTTGCCGGCAGCGAATTCCTGCGGGCTCAGCTTGCCATCTTTGTTGCTATCGAGCATGCCAAAGTGCGGCGCCAGCTTGTGCTTGGCCAGTTCTTCCTTGGACAGCGAGCCGTCCTTGTTGGCATCGAGCTTGGTGAAATCGGCATCGGCCGCCGCCGGCTTGTGCTGACCGTGGTCGGTGGTGGGCGTGGTGGTCTGGCCGCCGGCGAAGGCCGCGCCCGCCATCAGGAACAAGGCCATCATCGAGAGGGAGGCATAACGCTTCATTGCAGTACTCCTTGTGGGATATGAGCCATCAGTGACAGGAATGGCCGCGCGCAGGCTCATCGGCGCGGTCAGGGTGGGGGGTGGCAACAACGGTGGAGCCGGACAAACGCAGGGCATTGGTGACCACCGAAACCGAGCTCAGGCTCATGGCCAGGGCCGCCATCATCGGACTGAGCAAAAGGCCGAAGCTGGGATACAGCAAGCCGGCGGCGATAGGCACGCCGATGGCGTTGTAGACGAAGGCGAAGCCCAGGTTCTGCTTCATATTGGCCACCGTCAAAGACGAGATGGCACGGGCTTGCACGATGCGCCTCAAATCACCCTTGACCAGGGTGAGCTGGGCGCTGGACATGGCCACATCCGTGCCCGTCCCCATCGCGATGCCCACATCGGCTGCCGCCAGGGCCGGCGCATCGTTGATGCCATCGCCAGCCATGGCCACGCGACGACCCTGGGCTTTGAGTTGCTGGACCAGGTCGGCCTTGTCCTGCGGCTTGACGCCACCACGCACATCCTCGATGCCCAGCGTGCGCCCCACGGCCTCGGCCGTCGCCTGTGCGTCACCGGAGGCCATCACCACGTGCAGGCCATCGGCACGTAGCAGGTTCAAGGCAGGCAAGGTCGTGGCTTTGATGGGATCAGCCACCGCAATGGCGCCGGCCAACCGACCATTGACCGCCAGGAACATCACGCTAGCGCCTTCTTTCCGAAGACGCTCGGCGCTGCTTTGCAAAGGTGCTACATCGGCGCCAACCGACGCCATCAGGCTTTGGTTGCCGAGCACGACATCCTGATCGGACACGCGCCCGCGGACGCCTTGGCCGGTGAGCGAATCAAAATCTTGGGCGGCCACCAGGTTCAAGCCACGTCGCTGGGCTTCAGCCACGATGGCCTCGGCCAAGGGGTGCTCACTGCCCTGCTCCAAGCTGCCGGCCAAACAAAGGATCTGATCGGCGTCGAAGCCGGCGTTGGAGAGCGTGTCGCGAAAGGCTGGACGCCCCTCGGTCAACGTACCGGTCTTGTCCACGATCAACGTGTCGATCAGACGTAGCTGCTCGATCGCCTGAGCATCGCGGAACAGGACCCCGACCTGCGCAGCGCGGCCAGTGGCGACCATGATCGACATGGGGGTAGCCAAACCCAAGGCACACGGGCAAGCAATGATCAGAACCGATACGGCATTGAGGACGGCAAAGGTCCAGGACGGTTCGGGTCCAAACAGACCCCATCCGAAGAACGTGAGCACCGCCGTGGCCAGCACGGCCAGGACAAACCAGTACGCCACCTTGTCCGCCATACGCTGCATCGGCGCGCGGGAGCGCTGGGCTTGGGCTACCAACTGCACAATCTGCGCCAGTACCGTCCCGGATCCGACTTTGTCCGCCCGGATGACTAAGGCGCCCGTCCCGTTGAGCGTGGCGCCTATAACGTGATCACCGACAGCCTTCTCCACCGGAATGGGTTCACCGGTCAGCATCGACTCATCGACACTGGCGCGGCCTTCGATGACTTCCCCATCGACCGGCACCTTCTCGCCCGGTCGTACGCGAAGCAGATCACCCACGTGCACGTGATCCAGCGCAACGTCCTCTTCGCCCCCATCGGGTTTGACGCGGCGAGCCGTCTTGGGCGCCAATCCCAGCAGGGACTTGATGGCCGCCGAGGTTTTGGAACGCGCCCGCAGTTCCAGCAGCTGTCCGAGCAGGGTGAGCGAGACGATGACCGCTGCCGCCTCGAAGTAGACCCCTACCCGTCCATGCTCGCGGAAAGAGTCCGGAAACAGGTCCGGTGCCACGGTGGCCACCACGCTGTAGCCAAACGCGGCGGCCACGCCGATGCCGATCAGCGTCCACATGTTGGGGCTGCGATTGCCGATGGACTGTAGGCAGCGCTCAAAGAAAGGCCACCCCGCCCAGAGCACCACCGGGGCGCTCAGCACGAGCTCAATCCAGGTGCGCGCCTGCGTGGACAAGCCGGGCAGACGGTGTCCCAGCATGGCCAAGACCAGGACGATCAACGTCAAAGGCAACGTCCACCAGAACCTTCGGGTGAAATCGCGTAACTCTGGATTGTCGTCCTCCTCCAGCGAGGGCATCTCCGGCTCCAGCGCCATGCCGCAGATCGGACAGGTGCCGGGACCTGGCTGACGAATCTGCGGATGCATCGGGCAGGTGTAGACCGTGGCGTGGGTACCGCTGGGTTGGGCCACCGCTGCTGGGGCGGTCACTTCAACTTGCTGGGGAGCATCGTCCGTATAGCGGACGGGATTGGTGATGACCCGTCCATCCGCAGCCTCGACAGGGGCTGCGCCTGCAGAATGGTGATGGTCATGGGACGACGGTGAGTTCATGCCGATGCTCGCTTTAGTGGGGATGGACTGCCAAGGCAGTGTGCCATTGCGGGTTACACAGCTATTCGGGGCTGAGCGTCCCGAGCACTGAAACAACAATCAGGATCAAGATGGCCAGCGCGGCCTCAGCCGTAACACTCTGCCGCAAAGCCCGCACCTCCTGCGCGGGATCTCCGCTGGTCAGCGCTCGTTCCAAGCGCGGCACCAGCGTCCATCGGTGCAGCGCTCCCAAACCCAGCATTCCAGCGAACAGGGCCAGTTTGAAAAGCAGCAACTTCCCGTAGGTGCTCTGGAACAGGGCCGAAAACGACCACGCGGTGAGATCCCCGTAGTGCGCGATGCCGGACACGATGAGCGCACCAACGAAGATCGTTCCCAGCGTCGAAAAACCATGCAGAAAGTCATGCGTTGATCGCAGACGCCCGCTGCCGTTCGTCTCTTTGCCGCGCAGCAGCATGGCAAGGAACATCAGGACCGCTGCGATCCAGCCGCCTGCCGCGAGAAGATGGACGATGCCTGCAGCAAGCCGGACCGCGCCTGCCAAGCCCTCGCCAGCGGCGGCGTGGCCGTTCCATGCCAGCGAAGCGAGTGCGCCGCCCGCCAGCATCGCCCCCAGCGGGAAGGCGGTCTCCACCTTCCCGCGGCGACGATGCCATCCGAGCACGAACATCAGGGCGACCAGCAGCGCGCCTCTCGCCATGGCTGCCCGGCCCGCGGACGTCTCGAGCAGATACCAGCCAAGCGATGCGCGATCAACCTCGGCAAGCGGCATTCCCATGATGCCCGCGGTCTTGAAGACGACATCGAGCCCGGTGAGCACGAGACCGGCTACGGCACCCGCCAATAGAACGCCCATGAGTGACCACCCGGCCAAGGCGTCGGCGAGTGCCGATCGACGCGACCCGTACCAACCGAAGAGTGGAACCCCGAAAAGAACCATGATGACAAGGTATTCCAAGAATCTCAGTGCATAAGCCGACAGGTCGAACATTCGCGACTCCTCAGCGCACCGTGAAGCTGAAGCTGCCCGGCATGGGGTGGTTGTCACCACCGACGGCGCGGTATTCCACGGTATAGACGCCCGGAGCCAGCGGTCCAGGCAACTTGGCACGCAGGGTCTTGCCGTTGTTGACGATCTCGGTCGTGAAATTCTCGATCGGCATGGTGGAACTGCCGTGCTTCATGAGCAACTTGAGACGCGACGCCCGCGGAATCAATGTCTCGTTGAACACGAGATCGATCTGGCCTGGCGAGGCCACCACCGCATTTGCCGCCGGTGTGGACTGCTGCAGCGCGGCGTGGGCGTGCGCGACCTGCAGCGAAAACTGCCCGGCCGCGATTGCGAGGACGAGCGCGAAGGAGCGAATGACGTTGGACGACTTCATATGGATAAATCCTCATTGGAATGTGATGCAAAGCCCGTTCGGGAGGGGCCGCGCTGTGTTCGATGCGACAAGCGTTAGATGTCGGACTGTCACTGAAACCACGATTTGTCGGATTTTCTTGATACTTCCGCTTTCGCGAGACGAGGATCCCACCGGCTCAGGCGGGATCCTCGACGCATTACGCTGCCATGGCGCTGCAGCTTTCCGCGCAGCGGCGACAAACTTCGGCGCAGCGCGTCATCTCAGGGTCGTTCATGGCGTCGCATGCATCGGCGCACTGGCGGCAGATCTCCGCGCAGGCACCGCAAACCACGTCGTGAACGCTGGCACCGCGCAGCATCGCGTCGGCACTGGTTGCGCAGGTATCGGCACACGTCGCCAACAGCGCGATGTGCTCCGGGGCCGCGTGAACACCTCCTTTGGTCAGGCAGTAGTTGATGGTCTCCAGGCAGATCGCATGGCATTGCGTGCAGTTGTCGATGCACTCGTTCATGGCCTGGGGCCGGTGTGCTGCGGAATGGTGAGTCATGTAGTTCTCCTTCTTCCTCGCGGGCGAGAATCGGCGCGCCCGCAACACCGTCCCCTGTTGCTGCGACGGATCAGTGCTGTGCGAACGGTTCAGTGGTTCCGTCGCGATGTATCAGCTCGACCGTGAACGGCTGCTGGCGTCCCTCCGGGACCTCCATGCCCGGAGAACCAAGCGGCATCCCTGGGAGGACCAGGCCGCGTGCGTTCGGCTTTTCTTCGAGGAGACGCTTGATGTCCGCGGCCGGAACGTGGCCTTCGATGACGTATCCGCCGATCTCGGCCGTGTGGCAGGAGCCCTTTGCATAGGGGACACCCAACCGCTCCTTGACCAGACCCAGGTCATCCATGTCGTGCACATCCACGGTGAATCCCGCCTTCTGCACGTGGTCGATCCAGACACCGCAGCACCCGCAGGTCGGGGTCTTGTGGACGGTCATGCGTGGCAGGGCTGCTGGAGTCGCGTCGGCTGATTGGACGACAACCTGTGCGGAGGGCGAGGTTGTGGGTTGCGCGGATGAAGCATCCTGGGTGCAAGCACCCAGACCAGCCACGGCAAGGACCACAAAAGTCAGACGGTGCAATGTGAGCGTAGTCATTTCAATCTCTCGACTCAGCGCTTGGTCCGCGAGGACCAGTGGATGTGGACGATCCGCCAGCCGTCCGCGGTCTCCTTCAGCACCATCGTCTCGTCGCTCTGGACGGTCAGTGGCTGGCCGTCCTTCTGGGCATGCAACTCGCTTTCGGTTCCGACCCACGCGAACTCGCCAGCGGCTCGTGCGCGCTGACGGAGCAGCTGGCGATGGGCGCCCTTGAGGAACGCCGCATCGCTGACTGCGTGATGGCCCATGTATTCCTCGCGGCTGCGTTCGGCGCCCCCGGACTCGAGGATGAGAACGTCGGCAGCGAGCAGGGCTTCGACCGTGGCCAGATCGCCGCTAGACAGGGCCCTGTTGAAACGCTCCGCTACGGCGACCGCGGCCTCTGCAGTGACTGGGACGTCGACGTCCGCAGATGCCGCGGCAGCGGGGTGATGTGCGTGCGGCTGTGTCGCCTGCGCCATTGCGGGGGACACGACGGCCAGTGCCAGTGCGAGGGTGAACGAGATTGCTGTTGCGTTCATTGCGTGGGCTCCAAGAAGATCAATGGGGGTGCGCATGGCCGTCATCGGCCACGGGCGTGTGTGGTGCAGGGTGCGACTCCACCTTGCCGTCGGGATGGCCGTGGCTCACCAACCCGACTTCCGTGTCGCTGGGTGTCGGGCCGTGGTGATCGTCGTCCACGCCCGGCGGGTGCGCATGCGGCATGGAGTTGTTGCCCGGCTCGAATAAGGCAGGGTGATCCTCGGCCTTTTCGTCGTCATGGTGGCCTTGCGTCTCGCCGCCGCCATGCGAATGGCCCTCGCTGCTGTCGACAAGTTCCTTGTACGCAGTCGCGTCCAGCGTGGGCAACTTCTGCAGGAAGGCCGACATGTTCCATATGAACTCATCGTCCATGCTGCCGCCCCAAGCGGGCATGCCGCTGGCCTTGATGCCGTGCTTGATCACCCAGAACGCCTCAGCTGGAGCGACCGGCTGTTTGCTTAGGTTCGGTGGCGCGGGGTACAGGCCCTTGCTCATCTCGGTGGCCGCCGCGTCTGGTGAAAGATGGCAGGTCACGCACATGGCGTTGTAGTTGCCCGCACCCTGGCGGATACGCTCAGGATCATCAAGGTTCGTGGGTAGCTGAAGCTTGGCGGCGCGCACCTCAATGGAACGCTCGCGCGCCGTTTCAAGTAGCGCATACACCGGGCGACTATGCGGATCGTCGGCGGCCACGTTGTACACGCCCAGAGAGAGCGTGGCGGTTGCGACCACCGCAACCAATGCCACGCCGGCACCGAGCCATACCCACATCTTTTTGTTGGATTTCATTGTCAGTTCCCCTTAGAACCAGGTACGAAGGCCGATGACCAAGCGCGTGTCTTCAAAGGACTCGCCATGCTCGCGTCGCATGTCTGCGGTATTGCCAAACGCGCGCTCGTACACCACGCCGATGTAGGGAGCGAACTTTCGGGTGAACTCATAGCGAAGTCGTAGCCCCGCCTCAGCGGCACTCAGACCCGAACCTATCCCGCGCAATGGATCGTTCTTGCCATAGGCGGTGACTTCCACCAGCGGCTGCAAGATCAGCCGGTTGGTTAGCAGCAATTCGTACTCGGCCTCGACATTGGCGGCAGTCTGGCCCCCTTCGCCGAGATAGGCTGTGGCGGACACTTCGAACTTCATCGGCGCCAAGCCCTGTACACCGATAGCGGCGAAGTTCTGCGATGCCCCAGGCTTGAAGTCATGACGCACACCGGCCACCACATCCCACCACGTGGAGATACTGCGGCCGTAAAGCACTTCCAGATCAGCCGACTCGGTCTGACCATCCGTGCGTTCGCCTTCACTGCGGAGCCAGACGCGATTGAGGTCCGTACCGATCCAGCCCTGGCCCTCCCAGCCCAGCCCGGTGCCCGGATCGGCATCCCAGGTTTCCAGGCGATTGAGCAGCACGTAGCTCTTGATCGAGTTGTCATGCACCGGATGCGCGTGTTCCGGCGCGATGGCCGCCTTGCGATCCGCGTCCGTCACCGCGGGAATCGGGGTGCGCGGCTGCGTTGGCGCTGCAGGCCCGTGTCCCATCTGACTGTGGTCCATGCCCTCCATCGATTGCATTCCCGCTTCTGGTGTAGCGGGCGCGGGCGAATCATGGCCCATCTGCGAATGGTCCATCCCCTGCATCGCAGGCGTGGCCGTGCCGGAGGTGTCGGCTGCAGCGGGCTGTGCCATCTGACTGTGATCCATGCCCTGCATCGACTGCGCCTGCGCTGTGGGCGCCGCAGGTGTGCTCGCGGGCGAGCCGTGCCCCATCTGCGAATGGTCCATGCCCTGCATGGCAGGCTCGGCTGCGTTAGCCTGCGGCTCGGCGTGGCCCATCGCCGCATGATCGATCGTCGCTTCGCTCGTCTTGGCCGGTGTTGCAGGCTTTTGGGCTGGCGCAGGTTTTGATGTCGGTGCCTGATGTGCAGAGTGATCCTGAGTCTGGGTCTGCGCGCCCTGCTCCATCTGCATGGAGCCGTGCTGCATAGATTGGGCGCTGGCCGCATTGGCCAGGGCCAGCGAGATAGCCGTCAGCGCAGTCAGGGTGGTATCGCGTCTATTGATGTTCATTCGTCGACCCTCACCGTGCGCATCATTCCGGCTTCCATGTGATAAAGCAGGTGGCAATGGAACGCCCAGCTGCCCAACGCATCGGCACGCACGCGATACGTGCGTCGGCTACCTGGCGGCATATCCACCGTGTGCTTGCGCACCATGAAGTTGCCGTTGTCGTCCTCCACGTCACTCCACATGCCGTGCAAATGGATGGGATGGGTCATCATCGTGTCGTTAACCAATACGATGCGCATACGCTCGCCGTAGTTCAGCCGCAGCGGCTCGACATCGGAAAACTTCTGACCGTTGAAGCCCCAGGAGAATTTCTCCATGTGTCCGGTCAGATGCAGCTCGATCTCGCGACCGGGGTCGCGTCCGTCAGGGTCTTCAAAGGTGCTCTTGAGCATGGAATACGTCAGCACATGACGGCCGTTATCGCGCAGGCCATTGCCCGGATCATCCAAGCGCGAACTCACGCTCATGGCTTGGTTGTCCAACAGGGGATTGTTGGTCTCGCTAGCAGGGTGTGATTGCATGCCCCCGTGCTGCATGCCTGCCATGGCACCATCGCCGGCGGCGGGCATCGCATGGCCTGCATGGGCCGAGGTCGCGTTACCGCTGACAGGTGGGGTCATGCCAGGCATGCCCATGGCCGCACCACAGCCGCCTTCCATGCCCTTGCTGCCGCCAGACATATCCATCGACCCATGATCCATGCCCATGTCTGCCATCGTCAGCAGCGGCCGGGGATCCACAGACGGAACGGGCGCGCGTAATCCTTCGCGCACAGCGAGCGTGCCGCTGATGTAGCCGGTGCGACCGGAGTCTTGGGCAAAGATGGTGAATGCGTCCTGCCCGGAGGGCTCCACGATCACATCGAAGGTTTCTGCTACCGCGATGCGGAACTCGTCGACGGAAACCGGATGGACATACAAGCCATCTGCCGCCACCACGGTCATCTTCAGCCCCGGAATACGCACATCGAAGTACGTCATGGCAGAGCCATTGATGAAACGCAGGCGCACCTTCTCGCCACTGCGGAACAAACCGGTCCAGTTGCCCAGTGAGGTCGTGCCGTTCATCAGGTAGGTGTAGGTGTTGGCGTTGACGTCGGACAGGTCCGTGGGCGTCATCCGCATCACGCCCCACATCTTGCGATCTTCCAACGTGGCCGACAGGCCGTTGCGCTTCACATCGCGCGCAAAATCGCGGACCGTGCGCTTGTAGTAATTGTCATGGCCCGGCATCTTCTTCAAACGATCGAACAGGGCCGTCGGGTCCAGGTCTGTCCAATCGCTCAGCATCACGACGTAGTCGCGATCGAAACTGAAGGGCTCCGGCTCCAATGGGTCGATGACGATCGGGCCATAGAGCCCGGCTTGTTCCTGGAACCCTGAGTGGCTGTGGTACCAGTAGGTTCCGCCCTGATGCAGGGTGAACCGGTAGTGGTAGGTCTCACCACGTCCGATACCGTCAAAGCTCAGACCCGGCACGCCGTCCATGTTGGCCGGCAAAATGATGCCGTGCCAATGGATGGAGGTGTCCGCGCCATGGATGGAGTTAGCGGGCAATGCATTAGAGACGCGCAAGTTGACCGTGGTGCCTTCCCGCCACCGCAGCAACGGCGCCGGAACGGACCCGTTGACCGTGATCGCGGTGCGGGTCTTGCCGGTGAAGTTCATCGGCGTCTCGCCAATGGTCAGGTCAAACTCAGTGCCCGATAGTACGTTGGGTTGTCCCGGCCCCTTGAGCGCCCAACTGGCTTTGGGCCAGAAACCTAATCCTGCGACTGCGCCTCCCAAGGCCAAGCCTTGGACAAATCGCCGCCGCGAAGGCAGCAGCGGTCCACCGCGTGGACCACGAAAATCATCATGCGACATGAAAATGCTCCAAGCGTCGTGTTGCCACCGGCGGGCGGTGGTACAGAGCGGGCGGCTGGCCTAAACAGGCATGCAAGCCACACCAACGGCGCCATTGCGGCGCCTAGGGACGCTTAGCCGATCGGTGGTCGGATCAGATGAGGCAAGGCAGGTGCCGCATGCCCTAGGGGCAGCGGCATGACATCCAGGCCCAAGGCCAGTTGCACCGAAACATGCAGGCGCGCAGGAAGTGCGCTCGCGCAAGCGTGTACGCAGGCGCACCGGCACGCAGAAGACTTGCAACAGTCGGGACCGGCATGGTCGCCATGCCCAGTGCCAGCCTTTTCAATCGATGTGGCATCGGGATGATGCTCAGCACTGTGATGGGCGAAGCAGTCTTCGTCGACTTGCACCGCGGCAGCCACTTCGCTGGCCTGCTCTTCCATGACCGGGTTCATACTGACGGACGCAAACGCCGACCACGCGCCGTTAAGCACGAGCATGGCGATCAGGAACAGTCGCAGTAGAAGTGAGGAGGCTGACACGGGCGACATGGTATATCACTTTAGACAAGGCGCGTGTGTATCGGTCGTGAACAAAATCTCAAGTAAGCCTGAGATGTCGCGACTTGTCAGTCGCACTAGCCGCGGACACTGCAGCTCCCTCCAGAAGCGCCCAAAGGGCGGGTTGAGGCGAAGAGTTGCCCATAGGGCGAGCGCTTGTTCGGTTTACTTCTCGGGCGTGGCCTCGATCAGCTTCACCAACTCGCGCTTCTGCTGCTTGCTTAGCGAGCCCCAGCGCAGGAGCAACTTGGCCAGCAGATCATCGTCGGTGTAAAGGAAGGCGGCGGGGATCCCCAACGCTTGGGCCAACCGCTCAGCAATCTCCAGCATGGGCTCGTGCTTGCCACGCTCGTACTGGTTGATTCGGGGGCTGGCCACGTGAGGATCCAGACCGGCCCGGATGCCCAACTCCTTCTGCGACAAACCCGTGTGCAGGCGGGCTTGTTTGAGGCGTCGAGCGAAGGTCGGTGTTGAGTCGACGGACAAAGTCACGCGCGCACCCCATGGAGACCCCATAAGGATGGCGGATGTACCCAGCCTTGCATACTAAGATATTCTTAGCTTTGAGGCAACCGGCGACACCGGTAGCGCCGCCCCCCCCCCAGGAGCCACGCCGCTCCCTCATCCCCGGAAACCGCATGCCCGGAACCTCGTCAATGACGCCATCTGGGGTCGCCAGCATCGAGGAGTTGGGCCTTCGTGGCACCCTTTTCCTAGCCGCACTGTTAGCCGCGCAGCTACGACGCCTACCGGTGGCGCCCACACGCCGCTCCACCTTGCTGGTGCTGGACACGCTGCGAGACTTGGCCTTGATCCAAGTTCCCTGGCCAGCGGATCGATGGCAGATCCGCCCCGATGCCGAGGTCACGCCCATCGAAGATCCGCAATGTGCTTTCGCCTGGTCTACCCACGAGCGCAGGCACCTGCTCCCGGTGCTGGAAGACCAACTCGGCGATATGGCACACGATGTAGACTTGGCGGACGCGAAACTGGAGCTGTGGGATGAACTTGCACTCTGGGAGACCGAGCAGTTTCTGGAGCAGCAATTGCTCAAACATCACTTCGACCCAGGCTGGGCACGTGATGTGGGGTTCGTCTTTCAATCCGGACCGCGGGGCTTGCCGATCGCGCGGTGGCGTTACTGCTGCTGGGCGGCGGTACGCCAAGGTGCCTCGGTGGCGATGCGTCTTGGCGTGCACGACAGCGCCCATGTGCGGGAAGCCATCTTTCAGGAGGTCCAGAAGCGCCTGCGCTACCTGATGACCAGTTCGCCCGAGCAAGGCATGTTCAAGCCCTATCATTTGGCACCGGAGTCCTCAGTAGCCAAACTGTTTGTAGATTGGGTCGTCCCTATGGAATGGGCGTACTGGACAGGTGAGCGCCACCCCAGCCGCTAGCAGACAAACGAGCAGCCTCGTCAGTCGGCTCCCCCATCTTGCGCATGGCCGCGCCGAGTTTTCTTCACCGCATTTTGTGCTGGCGTCAGTTGATTCAGTAGAGGCTCTAGCGCTTCAAGACGTGCATTGGCACGCAACGCATCGGCTTCAGCGCTCTCGCGGCGCTCACGCTCCCGCGCAAGGGTGTCTTGAACTTGAGCTAGCTCGTTGCGCATGGTATCCAAGGTCTTGGCGTCAGTCTTCCAGCGCTCCTGCAGTGCCAAATAGTCCGTCGCGGTCTGGCGCAACGCCACGACCTCGCTGTGTTGGCCTTCGTGGGCCTGTCGTAGCTGGGCAAGCTCACGCTCAATCCGCCCGTGGCGCTCCAGCCATTGACCATTGTCGCGGTTCAGCACCAACAGCTCCTGATTCTTCGCGCCCAAGGCTTCATTGGCCTGACGTAAGGCTACTTGCAGCTCTTGGACCTGATGCTCGTGACGGCGAAGCTCTTGCTCACGCTGCTCTTTGGTTGAAGTGCGGTAGTGCTCAAGCGCTTCCCGGGCATGGGCATGCTTGTCCTCCAGAGAACGCGTATGCGCCTCATGATCAGCCAGCCGCACCGTCATGCCAGCGATGCGCTCGTTCAACTGGGCGATTTCCGCGATCCTGTCACCTAGATTCTGTTGAAGGAGGGCGTGAGCAGCTTGCTCTTGGTGCAGGCTTGCTTCGGTGCGCTGCAGCCGACTGCTCAAGGCGGCAGCCTCCTCTTGGGCACCGGAAAGCGCCTGTTGCCGACTGTGGAGCTCAGCCTGATGGCGCTCACGCTCCTGGGTGAGGATGGCCTCTGCTTCCTCCTGGAGCCGCGAGGCCAAGCGCGCAACCAAGTCCTGCAAAGCATCACTAACGGCTACCGTCCTCGCCGGACCGCCGCCTTCCTCTCCTTCCAGTTCACGCAAGTAGCGGTGGATCGTGGTCTTGGAGCCCGTGTTGCCCAAGGCCACTCGCACCGCGTCGACTGACGGCTTCTTGCGTTGGGCCAGCAGCGCGTCGCGCGCCTTCTGGACGTCACTCTTATAGAGTCCTGCGCGCGCCATCGTGCCACCTCACTTTATTTCGTAATGTATTACATACCATGTAATTACATACTATTAAAGCAGGTAGACGACCGCTCGTCGGCGAAAATAGTTATACGGGATAATATTGAATTATCCCGCGTAAGGCGGATTCTGACCCTTCCCGGCGTCCCAAGCAGTACGAAACCGCCCAGGGCCGGCGATCGCTGGGTAGTATGGCCCAGAGCGGAAAGGAGGCCAGCCAGGGTGCAGGCAGGCTCCGCCACCGAGCCCGTTGGCCATCATAGGACTGTGCATGCCGATCGAACGTATCGTCATCGACAACTTCAAGTCGTTTCGCCATCTGGACCTGCCCCTCAATGCCCACATGAACCTGGTGGTGGGCGACAACGAGGTCGGTAAATCCACCCTGCTGGAGGCCATCCACGCGGTGGTCACCGGCCAGCTGCATGGGCGCAATCTTGCCTACGAGCTCACGCCCTACCTGTTCCACCAGCCCACGGTGCAGGAGTACTTGGGAGCGCTTGCCACGGGCACGCCGGCCTCGCCGCCACGGATCTCCATCGAAGCCTATCTGGGCGCCGACGCCGCGCTGGCGTCGTTACGCGGCACCAACAACTCCCTGCGTCTGGATACCGCCGGCATCCGGCTGCTGGTCGAGCTCAACGACGACTACCGCGAGGAGTTCAACGCCTACCTGCAGCAGCACCAGGGCGCGGTCAGCCTGCCGGTGGAGTACTACACGGTGCGCTGGTACTCCTTCGCCAACAATGGCGTCACCGCCCGTAGTATTCCGTTCGACTCGACCATCATCGACACGCACGGCATCAAGACCTTGTCCGGTGCCGATCGCTATATCGCCGGCATCATCGAGCAGGCACTGACGCCTGCGCAGCGCGTCTCGCTGTCGCTGAGCTTCCGCCGCATGCGGCAGAGCTTTTCCGAAGAAGCGGATGTGGCAGCGATCAATGCCTACTTGACCGAGCACACCGGGGACATCAGCCACAGGGCATTGACGGTAGGCGTGGACACATCGCCGCGCTCAACGTGGGAAACCAGCCTGTCACCCTACCTGGATGAGCTCCCGTTCACCCAGGCCGGCAAGGGCGAGCAAAGCGCGGTGAAGATGAAGCTGGCGATGCACGCGGCCGGCGCGGCTCACGTGCTGCTGATCGAGGAGCCGGAGAACCATCTGTCCTATTCCAGCATGACCCAGCTGATCGACAAGATTGCGGCCCTCTCCACCGCCCAGCAGGTGATCATCGCCACCCACAGCAGCTTCGTGTTGAACAAGCTGGGCGTGGACAACGTGATCCTGTTCAGCGCGCAAGGCCAGATGAAGCTGGACCAGCTGCCCAGCGATACCCACGACTATTTCATGAAGCTGCCGGGCCACGACACGCTGCGGTTGATCCTGGCCAAGCAGGCGATCCTGGTGGAAGGCCCTTCCGACGAACTGATCGTGCAGCGTGCCTACAGTGACCATCACGGCGTGGCGCCGATGGCTCACGGCGTAGACATCATTTCGGTCAAGTCGTTGGCATTCAAACGCTTCTTGCAGATTGCCGATCGACTGAGGATTCAGGCCAAGGTGATCACCGACAACGACGGTGATATCGCAGTTGTGCAAGAGCGCTATGCCGAGCACATCAACGCGATCTATTACGATTCCGACGAGAGCGCCCCTTCGCTGGAAGAGCAGCTGATCAAAGCCAACTCGCTGGCCGAACTCAATACCGTGCTGGGCAAGGCCTTTGCCGATGAGGTGGCGCTGCTCAAGTACATGAAGGGCCATAAGACCGATACGGCCTTGGCGATTTTCAATAGCCCGCACTCGATCAGGTTCCCGGACTATGTCCAGCGTGCCATCACCTAACCGGGTCTTGCTCTCGGCAGCCGGCTCGGGCAAGACCACGTTGCTGGTCCGGCAGGCCTTGGAGCGACCTGAGCGCCGCATCGCGATTGTCACCTACACGCTGGAAAACCTGGAAGAGATCCGGCGCTCGTTTGAGGCCCACGCAGGCGCGGTCCCCGCGCATGTCACCTTGCACAGCTGGTATGGCTTTCTGCTGCGCCAGTGCATTCGCCCGTACCAGGCTGCGCTTTGCCCTGAGCCTCGCATCGAGACCATCCTGTTCGTAGAAGGTGTCACCAACAACCGCGCCCCACGCACCCAGGTGGCGCGCCACTACCTGGCGGGCAACCGGATGTATTCGGACCGAGCGGCCGATTTCGCTGTGCGCTGCGATGAGCTGACCCAAGGCCAGGTCGTGGCGCGATTGGCGGCGATGTACGACGAGCTCTACATCGACGAAGTCCAGGATCTGGCCGGCTTTGATCTGGATCTGGTCGAACGGCTGTTGAAGAGCGAGATTGCCATCACGTTGGTAGGCGATACGCGCCAAGCCACGTATGCGACCAACTATGCGCAAAGGTACAGCCAATACCGTGGTCCGAATCTGGCAGCGCTGTTTCAGATTTGGGAGGCCGACGGCTTATGCCGGCTGGATCACCGCCTCACCAGTCTGCGCTGCGTCCAGGCCCTGTGCGATATGGCTGACACGCTCTATCCGCAGATGCCGCGGACCCAATCAGGCAATGGCGAGGTCACCGGACACGATGGCATCTACCTCGTCGCTCCAGGGGATGTGGCCGCGTACATGCAGGAGTTCGCCCCCACCGTGCTCCGGCATGACCGGCGGCAGGCGTGCGACGGACTGCCGGCGGTGAACTTTGGGCAGTGCAAGGGCCGCACCTACAGTCGGGTCCTCATCTTTCCGAACGGGCCGTTGACGCAGTACCTGCGCACGGCCGATGCAGCGCGTATCACCGCGCCGCCGAAATACTACGTGGCCTTCACCCGGGCGCGGCAAAGCGTGGCCTTTGTGTATGCCGGCGCGTGCGCGTTGCCGGGTCATCAGCTCTATGCGCCTGCCAGCGCAGACGCATAGAGCCAGGGGCTGCGATCACATCTTCTTTAACGGCGCCGCGGTGGGCGGCGGCGGTACCGGGCCCGGGTCGTTGAAACACAGCATGATCTGATCGATGCCGAATTGATCGGCCAGGACCTGGGCAATCACAGCATGCACCAGGTCCAGGTCGACCGAGGGCGCCGCGACCGTGATGGTGGCCGCGATCGCACGGCCATGCTCACCGGCGACCAGGCGCAGGTCGTCCACCGCTTTCACGCCCGGGTCGGTAAACATCGCCGCACGGACCTGTTCCAGGTTGAGCTCGTTCATGGGGACTCCAAAGCAGTGCTACCGGCGCGGGGAGCTCGGTCGCGATGCAGCCAACGATAGAGCACCGGCAGCACCAACAAGGTCAATGCGGTGGATGAGACGATGCCGCCGATGACGACAGTGGCCAGCGGCCGCTGCACTTCCGAGCCAGCACCGACATTCAAGGCCATGGGTAGGAAGCCCAGCGAGGCTACCAGGGCGGTCATCAACACCGGTCGCAGGCGTCCAAGGGCGCCGTCGCGCACAGCGTCGTCTAGCGGATCGCCCTGTTCGCGCAGACGGCGGATGAAGGCGATCATGACCAGCCCGTTGAGTACGGCCACGCCCGACAGCGCGATGAAGCCCACGCCGGCAGAGATCGACAACGGAATCCCGCGCAGAGCCAGTGCCAGCACACCGCCGGTCAGCGCCAGCGGCACGCCACTGAACACAATGGCCGCATCCTTGGCCGAGCCGAAGGCCATGAATAGCAGAGCGAAGATCAACGCCAGTGTCACCGGAACGACCACGCCCAGGCGTTGGGTGGCCGAGATCAGCTGCTCGAAGGTGCCGCCGTAATCGATCCAGTAGCCCTCTGGAAGCGCGACATCCTGGCCGATGCGTGTGCGCAACTCGCCGACGAACCCGCCCAGATCGCGCTCGCGCACGTTGGCGGTGATCACCACGCGGCGCTTGCCGTTCTCGCGGTTGATCTGATTGGGCCCGCGCTCTACCTGGATCTTCGCCACTTCCCGCAGCGGCACCGTGCGAGGCCCCCCATTGGCGCCGGCGGCCAGACGGCTGGACTCATCGACACTGGTGCTTGCCGGCAGCGGAATGGGCAGATCTGCCAGCACAGCGGGGTCTTGGCGCTGCGCTTCGGGCAGGCGCACGACCAGGTCGAAGCGGCGGTCGCCCTCGATCAACTGGCCGGCAACACTGCCCCCAATGGCGGTGGCCACCGTTTCCTGCACATCGCCCGGGTTCAGGCCATACCGTGCCAATGCCGCCGGATCTGGCGTGATGGTCAGCAGCGGCAGGCCGGAGACCTGCTCGGCCTTGACGTCTTCGGCGCCGGGGACGCTACGCATGACCCGCTCGACCCGGCTGGCCAGGCGCGTCAACTGGTCAAGGTTGTCGCCGTAGACCTTGACCGCCACGTCCGAACGGACGCCGGAGATCAACTCGTTGGTGCGCATCTGGATGGGCTGGGTGAACTCGTAGTTGCTGCCCGGGATTTCCTTGGCCGCCGCCTCCAGCTCTTCCACCAGCTCGGCCTTGGGCTTGCGCGGGTCGGGCCACTGGTCGCGGGGCTTGAGCATCAGGAAGGTGTCGGCCATCGACGGCGGCATAGGATCGGTGGCCACCTCGGCGGTGCCGATCTTTGAGAAGATGTTGGCCACCTCCGGGAACTGGGCCAGGCGCTTCTCCAGCGTTTCCTGCATGGCCACCGACTGCTCCAAGCTGGTGCCGGGAATACGCATGGGCTGCAAGGTGATGTCGCCCTCATCCAGGCTCGGCACGAACTCCGAACCCAAGCGGGTGGCCAGCACGCCACAGCCCACCACCAGCACGGCCGCGCCGGCCAGCACCACCACGCGCCGACGCAGGGCCCAATCCAGCAGCGGCGTATAACGGGCACGCGACCAGCGCATCAGGCGGTTGTCGTGCTCAGCCACACGGCCGCGCAGGAAGCTGGCGATCGCCGCCGGCACGAAGGTCAGCGACAACACCATGGCGCCGGTCAGGGCCAGCACCACCGTGATCGCCATCGGGTGGAACATTTTTCCTTCTACCCCGGACAGCGAGAAGATCGGCAGGTAGACCGCGGCGATGATGCCCAGGCCAAACAGGCTGGGACGGATCACCTCGGCGGTGGCCGAGGCGGTCAGGTCATAGCGCTCTTCATCGTTGAGCTGGCGGCCTAGCGCGTGCTGCGCCTCGCCGAACCGGCGCAGACAGTTCTCGATGATGATCACCGCCCCGTCCACGATCAGGCCGAAGTCCAGCGCGCCCAGGCTCATCAGGTTGCCCGACACGCCGCCACGCACCATGCCGATGATGGTGAACAGCATCGCCAACGGGATCACCGCCGCGGTGATCAACGAGGCGCGCACATTGCCCAGCAGCAGGAACAGCACCACCACCACCAGCAGCGCGCCCTCGATCAGGTTCTTGGACACCGTGCCGATGGTGCGATCCACCAGCGCGGTGCGGTCATAGACGGCCTTGGCATGGACGCCGGCAGGCAGGCTGGCGTTGGCGGCATCCAGCTTGGCCGCGGCCGCCTGGGAGACTTCCCGGCTGTTGGCGCCGAACAACATGAAGGCGGTACCGACCACGACCTCGTGGCCATTCTGGGTGGCCGCGCCCGTGCGCAGCTCCTTGCCTTCGCCCACGCTAGCGACGTCGCGCACCCGAATGGGCACGCCATCGCGCCGGTCCAGCACGATGTTGCCGATTGCCTCCAGATTGGCTAGCTGGCCCGGCACGCGCACCAGGAACTGCTGTCCGTTGCGCTCGATGTAGCCGGCGCCGATGTTCTGGTTGTTGCGCATGACCGCGGCGACCACGTCGTTCAACGTGAAGCCCAGCGCCACCAACTGAGCTGGATCGGGAGTGATGTGGATCTGCCGCTCGAAGCCGCCGATGGTGTTGACCTCGGTGACGCCGGGCGTGGTGCGCAGCTGCGGCCGGATCACCCAGTCCTGCAGGGTGCGCAGGTCCGTGGCCGTGTACGGGGTGCCGTCGGGCTTGCGAGCGTTGGGCTCGGCCTCCACGGTGTACATGAAGATCTCGCCCAACCCGGTGGAGATCGGCCCCATTTCCGGGTCCAACCCTTCGGGAAGCTGGGAGGCGATCTGCTGCAGGCGCTCGGCGACCTGCTGGCGGGCAAAGTACAGGTCGGTGCCGTCCTTGAAGACGACGGTGACCTGCGAAAGCCCGTAGCGCGACAGCGAGCGGCTGTAGTCCAGCTTGGGCAGACCGGCCATGGCCGTTTCGATGGCAAAGGTGACCCGTTGTTCGGCCTCCAGCGGCGAGTAACCCGGGGCCTGGGTGTTGATCTGGACCTGGACGTTGGTGATGTCGGGTGTGGCGTCAATGGAAAGGTGACGGTAGCTCCACACGCCCAGCGCAACCAGCGCAGCGGTGAGCACTAGCGTCAGCCAGCGATGGCGGATGGACAGCCCAATGAGGCGTTCGAGCATGGCGGGCCTCATTCTTCTTCCACGGTGGACTTTTCGATGTCGGCCTTGATCAGGAAGCTTTGGGCCACCACCACCTGTTCACCGGCCTTGAGGCCTTCCAGCACTTCGGCGCGTTCGGCGTCGCGGCGCCCCAGCTTCACCGGCCGGGTGTGGTAGGTTTCGCCCTGCTGCACGTAGACCACGTCCTGGTCTTCTGCGGTCTGCAGCGCCGTGATCGGCACCACCAACGCTGCCGATTGGCGATCCACGGTGACCCGCGCCTTGACCGCCGACCCCGGCCGCCACAGGCCATCGGTGTTGGCCACCGTGCCGCGCGCAATGGTGCTTTGGCTGGCGGTGGCGGTGCCGGGCAGGACGCGCTCCAAGGTGGTCTGTGCGGTGACGCCATCGCTCAAGCGGGTAACCGTCACCGGCACGCCAGCACCGATGTGCTGGGCGTCGGCGCCGAAGATGTGCAGGTCCACCCACAGCGTGGACAGGTCGGCGACCTCAAACAGCGGCGCGCCCTCAGCGGCGGCCATGCCTACGGCGGCCGTGCGCGCCATGACCACGCCACTGATCGGCGCGGTGACGGTATAGGTGGTCAGGCTCAGGTTGCTCTCTACCGTGGCCAGTGCCTGGCCGGCCCGTACCTGATCACCCACGCCCGCACGCACGGAGCGGACCGGTCCGGGGAAGCGTGCCGTGACCTGCGCGATGCGACCGTCAATCGGGGTCAACAGCCCTTGCACCTCATGCTCGTCAGCAATCTCACCGGGGCCTGCCGGTGCGACCTGGATACCCGCTGCCTGCGCAGCTTTGGCGGCAATCTTGGTTTCCAGCGGCGCTTCCTCGTGCTCGCCGTGCTCTTCGCCCTCAGCGGCGGCGCCGCCTTCGGACGCTTCGTTGGGGGCCGACGCGTTGCAGGCGGCCAGCATCATCAGGGCCATGCCCAGTGCGGTCCAAGAAAAGCGATTCATGGGGTCTCTCCGGTGGAAGCAGCCGCCGGCGGCGCGACAAGCGCTTGGCCGGTCAGGCGTTGAATTTCGATCAGGGCGCGCTGCGCATCGAGCGCCACGTCCAGCTGCTGCTGGGCCATGGCCGTGCGTTCGGACTGCAGCTGTGCCCATTCCAGGTAGCTGATCGCGCCGGCGCGATAGGCGCGCTCGGCGGCCTTCTCAGCCCGGGCCAACTTCGGCAGCACCTCGCCTTGCAGCCGTGCCACCTCGGCCTGCGCCACGGTGTAGCGACCATGGGCTTCGACCAGCGTGGAATACAGCGACAGGCCCTTGGCCTCGCGCTCGATCGTCAGAACCTCCAGCTCGGCTTCGCCGGCGCGGATCTCCGGCTGCGCGCGGCTGCGGCTGCCCAGTGGCATGGACAGGCTGGCCACCAGCGCGGTGTCGTCAGTCTCCTGCAGGCGGCGCACGCCCAGCTGCCACGACAAGTCCGGCGAGGCCGCCGAACGCGCCAGCTGCAGTCGTGCCTGCGCGATCCGGCGGGCATCGGCAAACTGCGCCAACTCGGGAGTGCGCTCCAATTCCTCGGCCAGCGACTGCATGGACGCGATCGCCGGCAGGGTCATGGGATCCGCCGCGGCCACCTCGAAGCTCGGAGCACGTTCGCCCCAGAGGGCAGCAAGGTGCTGCCGGGCGGCAATGCGCTGCTGCTCGGCCCGATCACGGGTCAACTCTGCTCTCGCCAGTGCTGCTTGTGCGGTGAGCATCACCGATTCGGGAGACGCGCCAGCCTGCAGGCGCTGCCGGGCAGCGGCGACGGTCCGCTGGCGCTGGCCGACATCCATGTTCGTCAGGCTGCGTTGCCGGTCGGCACCGACAACGGCCAAATAGCGCTGCGCCGTCTCGGCGAGCAGGTCCAGCCGCCTGGTCTCGCGCTGCACGGCCAGTGCATCAATCCGGCTTTGGGCCAAGGTGCGGCGGGCGTCGAGCTTGCCGCCGCGCTCCAGGACCGAGCTCAGGCTCAAGGTCAACTCCGCGCTGTCCAGGCCACGGGCCGCGCCCGTGCCCAGCGCATTTTCAACCTCCGCCCCCAACGTCCACGGTGGCCGCTGCACGGCCTGGTCGCGCTCGGCAGCGAGCACCGTGGCTCGCGCATCGACCAGGCGCAGCTCGGGGTGGGTTTGGGCCACGCGTGCAAACGCGTCGTCCAAGGTCATCAGCTCTTCTGCTGTCGCCGGCGTTGCCGCCGCGCTCAACAGTAGCCACGCGGCCAGGGCCGCCAATCGCACATGCATGAAGTACTCCAGAATTTTCGATAGCCAACAGGGATCCGGCGCACGCCGGCGCGCATCACCCTGCGATCGGCGGCCGGAACGGCGCGAGCAGGTGCTCATGCCGATATCTGTCCGCATGGGCTGTCGCCGACGGCCAATGCCGGCCGATATGAGCAATGGCCAACACTATTTCTGGAGCCGGCGCGGCCTGGCTACAGCACAGCACCAGCTGCTGTAGCCGGTGCAGCGCGGCGTCTACGCCACGCTCGGAAGCTGGTGATGCCACTGCCGGGTCATGGTCGGCCGCGGCCAGATGGGTTTGAGCATGGAGCTCGCCAACCACTGCCAGCACCGGCTGCGTCACAAGGCCCACGGCCAAGTGCGCCAGCAGCAGCCAGCGCAGGCCACAGCTCAGCCGGCCAAGCGCTGTCATGCAGGCGTTTTGCGCGCGTCGGCACGCGCCCGGCGAGCATCACCCAAGATCTCGAAAGCCTCCTTGATCACATACAGGCCGATCAGGGCGCCGATCACGAAATCCGGGTAGGGGCTGGCCAGCCACCACACCAACAGGCCGGCCAGAATCACCCCAACGTTGGCCACCACATCGGCGCGGGTAAACAGCCAGGTCGCTCGCAGATGCACTTCGCCAGACTTCAAGGGGGCGAGCATACGGAGCACCTTCAGGTTCACGGCCAGCGAGACCAGAGCGGTACCGATCATCCAACCGCTGACCGGCTCGGCGCCGTACATCACCCGGCGGCCGACTTCGACCAGCACGCCTACGCCCAGCACCAGCAGCACGCTGCCACTGACCCACGCGGCGTTGGCCTTGAAGCGCGCCGTGCGCCCGATAGCGACCAGGCCAATGGCATAGGCGGTGGCGTCAGACAGCATGTCCAGCGCGTCAGCCAGCAGCCCGGTGGAATGGGCAATCCAGCCGGCAATGCCGCCGATCACGGCCATCGCTGCATTCAGGACCAAGGCGATCCAGAGGATGCGTCGCTCCTCCTTGTTCTTGGCTTCGTGGTGGCACCCGCAATCACTCATGTCTTGGTCCTCTGCTGTGTTGTTTCATTGCTTGTTTGCGCCTGGCTGTCTACGCACACCGGAACGGGCATTGGCGAGGAACCCCACGATGGCGGCGGTGCCTACCAATACCTGCGCCAGCAGCGACTGCCAGGTGGGATACAGGCCGATCCACTCGATGCGCGGCAACGCGAGCGGTGTTTGAGAGATCCAGCCCGCTTCCTGCAACGCGGCCACGCCTTTACCGATCAGGATGACCGCCATCACCGCGATGAGAATCGAGCTGATCGAAAAGAACCGGCCAATCGGCAGCCGCCTGCTCATGCGCAGCATCCAGTACGCCACCGCAGCCAACACCGCGATTCCCGCCGCCAGGCCTGCGAGGATGGCGGTGGACGCCTGATCGCTCCACATCGCGATGTAGAACAAGATCGTCTCAAACACCTCGCGGTACACCGCGACAAAGGCCAGCATGAACAGGAAAACAGCCGAGCGCCGTGTCAGCGCAGTCGTCAGCTTGGCGTGCAGGTACTCCTGCCACCGCCCTGCAAGGCTCTTTTGGTGCATCCAGATGCCTACGCTGAGCAGGACAGCGGCAGCGAACAAGGCCGAGACGCCCTCAGTGACTTCCCGGTTCGCACCGCTGATATCAACAAAGTAAGTGGCCACCGCCCAGGTAGCTGCGCCTGCCAACAACGCGCAGATCCAACCCGCATGCACATACGGCAACACATCAGACCGCTCGGCTTTACGCAAGAACGCCACGATACCAATCACGATCAGCAGCGCTTCCAGTCCTTCGCGTACCAAGATGGTAAAGCTGCCTAGAAACGCGGTGCTGGCGCCTATTCGGGTGTCCTGCAGCGCCACGTCCGCGCGATCAAACAGCTGGGCAATTTGCGCTGCCTGCCCGGCAACGTCAGCCGCGGGCGCATGCTGATCCAGCTGCGCGCGGTAGCCTGCCATGGCCGTCTCGATCTCTCGCAGCAATGACGGATTGCGCGTGGCCAGCGTGGGTTCAAGCGGCTCTACACCATCCAGATAGGACGAGAGCGCAAGCTTTTTGGCTTGAGCCAGGTCCTCATCAGCGTAAGCGCGCTGGCTGGCGGCCAGTCGCTGCCGCGCCACCGCAAAGCGATCGGCTCCTGGTACCGCTTCGTTTACTACCTGTGGCTGCGAACGCAGGTAGGCGATGATCGCGTTTGCCTGATCGGCGGGCATCGTGGTGGCAAGATCGGCCTCTCGCGTGCGTGTCAGCGCTTCGAGCGAGGGAATGTGCGTATGGGCCTCGGCACTGGTGCGCCATAACGCCTCACCTTGAGCCTTGGCTTGCGAGGAGTACCCCAAGCTGCCCACATAGAATGCCAACGCCCAGCGATCACTTTCTGACAGCCCAGAGAAGCTGACCATGCCGGTACCCGGCACACCCTGGGAAATGACCTCGTACAACGACAGCGGCGTTCGCTGCGCGGCGCGAGTGGCATCGGTGAACGCGATCGGCGGCGGACTTAACGCTTGCGCGGCGGGGCCATCACCGTGACCTGTGGGGCCGTGACAGGCCGCGCACTGCTGGCTGTAGATGGACGCGGCCTGGGAGGTCTTCGGCGCGCTCGCCGGAACAGCGCCGATCGGGTAGCGGGCCAACAGCGTCGTGCCGAGCCCGCGCGCCAACGTTGCCACTTGCGCCGGGTCGGCCTTCTCTGCCACCGCCTGGACCAGGCGGTCGGCCTGGGCCGTCAGCTCCTGCTGGTTCTGGCCACTGGGCAATGCTGCCAGCTGACTGCGCACGGCGCCGGCAAACTCGCTCATTTCGGCGTATTCGTTGGGGGCAATTACGCGACCGGCCTGGACCGCGCCGGGGTAGTCGACCGCGATGTAATCGAGCATCTGCCAGGTTTGGCGCAGGTCTGCTGCGGCAGGCTCCGCCTGAGCAGAAGCGGGCAGAACCCAGCCGATCAGCAAGGCAATCAGGCAGTAGCGAATCAAGGCGATGGGCAGTGGCATGGTCGTCACATGCAGCGCCGCGGCCGGAGTGGCGGCGGATACGGGTTCAGCGTAAAGTCCGTAGCTACTACGGAGTCAAGCGTACTACGAATGAAAATCAGTGAGGCTGCCGACGCCAGCGGATGCCACTTGGAGACGATTCGCTATTACGAGCGGATCGGGTTGCTGCCGCGCCCGGGGCGCACGGGCAACGGCTACCGGGTCTATGGCCCGGCCGACATCGAGCGGCTGCGCTTCATTGCGCGTGGCCGGGACCTGGGCTTCAGCCTGGAGGAGGTCCGCAGCCTGCTGCAGCTGGCCGGCGATGAGGAGCTTTCGTGCGGGGACGTGGACCGGTTGGCCCGCAGCCATCTGGCCGACGTGCGCGCCCGCATGGCCGACCTGCAGCGCATGGCCAGCGAGCTGGAACGGGTGATTGCCAGTTGCCATGGCGGGCAGCGGGCGGAATGCACCATCCTGTCGACGCTGCGCCAGACGACCTCGGTGGAGGCCACGCGCCAGTGACCGAACTGGACCGCTACCTCGATGCGGCCACGCGCCAGAACACGGTGCGCAGCTATGCGTCGGCGCTGCGGCACTTCGAGGTTGAATGGCAAGGCCACCTCCCAGCGACACCTGACAGCGTGGCCCGGTACCTGGCCGCTTATGCGCAGACCTTGGCGACCAGCACCCTCCGCCAACGTCTGGCGGCCATCGCCTCTTGGCACCGCGACCACGGCTTTGTCGACCCGACCCGATCGCCGCTGGTGCGCAAGGTGCTCAAAGGCATCCAGACCCTGCACCCGGGCCAGGTCAAGCAAGCCGCGCCGCTCCAGATTCGGCGGCTGGTCGAGCTCGATGACTGGCTGGCCGCGGCGATCGCTGCGGCACATGCCCGGGGCGATGGGCCGGCGGCGCTGCGCCATCAACGAGACCGAGCGCTGGTGCTGCTCGGGTTCTGGCGGGGATTCCGTGGCGATGAACTGCTGCGTCTGGACGTGGCCCATCTCACGCTGGTGCCGGGACAGGGGATGACCTGCTTCTTGCCACGCAGCAAGGGTGATCGCCAAGCAGCCGGCGTCACCTACAAGGTGCCGGCGCTGTCGCGGTTATGTCCGGTGGAGGCGACCCAGGCGTGGCTGCAGGCGGCCGACCTGCAAGAAGGGCCGGTGTTTCGGGCAGTCAACCAATGGGGCCAGGTGAGCGCCGAAGGCCTGCATCCCAACAGCTTGGTGCGCCTGCTGCGCGAGTTGCTGACCAGTGCAGGCTTTGCCGATGCGGGGCTCCACAGCAGCCATTCGTTGCGCCGCGGCTTTGCCAGCTGGGCCAACGACCAAGGCTGGGACATGAAGGCCTTGATGGAGTACGTGGGCTGGCGCGATGTGCAGTCGGCCATGCGTTACCTGGACGGGCGTGACCCGTTTGCCCGGGACCGCATTGAAGCAAGCCTGCCCAGTCCAACCGTGCCGGTACCGGCGATGGCACTGCCGGCGCCGGAGGGCAAATCGGCCCTGCAGCTGCGCCTGCGCATGGTGCTGACCCCGTTTGCCCGCACGGGCCGCGGCGCGGCCAAGGCCCGAGGCCGAATTGAAGAGATCTGCTTGGCCCCGTTCCAGGCTGTGCGCCTGAACACCGCCAGCAGCGAGTACCAGTTGACTGCTCCCACCGATCCCGAAAGGGATCTGGATGAAATCCTGGCCACGTTGCTCGATGACATGCACCGCATGGCCGATACGCACCAGTGCTTCCTGGAAGCGTCGCTCAGTACAGACGACGGCCGGCACTGGGACTGATCCCCCTCACACCCTCCGGATCCAATGGCTACCCTTCACGAGACCGCCTACCCGCGACTGAAGCCTGATCCCACCGCCAAGGAACTGGAGGAGATCTATACCCCGACCGCCGCTGAGATTGCATTCGCCAAGCAGCTGACCACCCAGCCGGGTCCGCAGCTGGCGGTACTGATTCATCTCAAGCTCTTCCAACGCTTGGGCTACTTCACGCTGTTGGCCGACGTACCCGAGCGGATCCGGAAGCACATCGCCAAGGCCGCCCGACTCGGGCGCGTATTGGACACCGACCAGCTCGAACGCTACGACGCTTCCGGCAGCCAGCGCCGGCATATGCCGCAGCTTCGGCAATTCATCGGGGTACGTCCCCTGGATAAATCGGGCTTGGCTTGGCTGGACACAGTGGCCACCGGAGCAGCCCAGACCAAGCACACCATCCCGGACATCGTGAACGTCCTGCTCGAAGAGCTGGTGCACCATCGCTACGAACTGCCCGGTTTCCGCACTCTGGAGCTGGCCGCCATCGGCGCCCGTGAGCGGGTCAATCTGGGCTACTACCGCAGCATCAGCCACGCGCTGACGCCTGCCACGCGCACGCTCATCGACGAACTGCTGCGCGCACCGGAAGGGTCCAGGTTCACCGGCTGGCAATCACTCAAGCGCGAGCCCGGCCGGCCCACCAACAAGGAAGTTCGGTTCTACCTGCAGCACATCCGCATGCTGCAGCAGTTGGCCGACCAGCTGCCTCCCATCGATGTGCCGGTGCCCAAGCTCAAGCAGTTCCGTGCAATGGCTCGGGCCTATGACGCCAGCGAGCTGGCCGAACTGGCTCCGGACAAGCGCTATGCGCTGGCCACCATCTTCATTCGCGCCCAGCATGCCAAGACACTGGATGATGCAGCCGAGTTGTTCATCAAGCAGGTGCGCGGGCTGGAGAACACGGCCCAGCAGAAATTGCTGGCCTACCAGCTCGAACATGCCAAACGGGCCGACTTCCTCATCGGCCAGCTCAAGGAAATCCTGCAGGCCTATCAGCTAGACGGCAGCGATAGTCAGCGCGTGGATGCCATCGACAACAGCCTGGAAGCGGAAGTGTCGACCTTGCTGGCCGAATGCGAAGAACATATGGCCTACGCCGGGAAGAACTACCTGCCTTTCATGCTGCAGCCCTATGGCGCGGTCAGGCCGCTGCTGTTCAATGGGCTGGAGCTGATGAAACTTCGGGCGACCAGCCACGACGCCGGCATGGAGCCGCTGATCGCAGCGGTGCTCTCGCTGCGCAACCAGCGCCGTGAGCTGATCGAGGTCGCCTCCCTCGGTTTGGACCCGGAAAAGGACTTTGACTGGATGTCCAAGCTCTGGTGTCAGCACGTGTTCGGCAAGCGGGCCAGTGCAGCCGGCGCCGGCTGGATGCACCGTAAGTACTTCGAGCTGGCCGTGCTGGTGCAGGTCAAGGACGAACTGAAGTCCGGAGATCTCTTCATTCCCAGCAGCGAACGGTTTGATGACTACCGTGAGCAGCTGGTCGATGAAGCCACCTTGGCCCAGGAACTGGAAGCCTACGGCCAGGTGTCAGGCCTGCCCACCGACGCCGAGTCTTTCGTGGCGGGATTACGTGCACAACTGACCTCCCTGGCCGATGAGGTCGACGCGCGTTTCCCGGAGAACGTACATGCGGACATCCTGGATGGGCGCCTGGTGCTGCGGAAGGGGCAACGCGCCGAAGTCTCCAGCGCGATTACCACGGTGGATCGCCTCATCGCCGAACGGCTTCCAGAATCCAGCATCGTCGATGTCCTGATCGATGCCAGCCAATGGCTGGATCTGCACCGTTTCTTCCGCCCGATCGCCGGCACCGAGAGCCAGGTCGAAGATCTGCCCCGACGTGTGATCACCACGCTATTCTGCTATGGCTGCAACCTGGGGCCGACGCAGACGGCGCGGTCGATCAAGGGCTTCAGCCGGCGCCAAGTCGCTTGGCTCAACCTGAAATACGTGACCGAGGATGTGCTTGAGAAGGCCATCGTGGAGGTCATCAATACCTACAACAGATTCGACCTGCCTGGCTATTGGGGCAGCGGCAAGAGCGCATCAGCTGATGGCACGAAGTGGAGCGTCTACGAGGACAACCTGCTGTCGGAGTATCACATCCGCTACGGCGGCTACGGTGGCATCGGCTACTGCCACGTGTCCGACAAATACGTAGCGCCGTTCAGCCACTTCATTCCCTGTGGCGTGCACGAGGGCATCTACATCCTCGACGGTCTGTTGGCCAACACTTCCGACATCCAGCCTGAGATCGTCCATGGCGACACGCAGGCCCAAAGCTATCCGGTCTTCGGCCTGGCCCACATGCTGGGCATCCAGCTGATGCCCCGGATCCGGAACATCAAGGACCTGACATTCTTTCGGCCCGAACCGGGTAGGGCTTATAAGAACATCCAGGCACTGTTCGGGGACAGCATCGACTGGCAACTGATCGCCACCCATCTCCACGACATGCTGCGGGTGGTGATCTCAATCCGATTGGGCAAGATCACCGCGTCCTCGATCCTGCGCCGGCTGGGCACCTACAGCCGGAAGAACAAGCTGTACTTCGCCTTCCGGGAACTTGGCAAGGCCGTTCGAACGCTGTTCTTGCTGCGCTACATTGATGACAATGAGATCCGCAAAACGATCCATGCTGCCACCAACAAGAGCGAGGAATACAACGGCTTCGTGAAATGGGTGTTCTTTGGCAGCCAGGGGATCATTGCTGAGAACGTCCAACACGAGCAGCGCAAGATCATCAAGTACAGCCAGCTGGTGGCCAACATGATCATCCTCCACAACGTGGAAGGCATGAGCCGGACCTTGGCCGAGATGAGGAAGGAGGGGATTGAACTGACGCCCGAGATCCTGGCCGGCCTGTCGCCTTATCGGACCAGCCACATCAATCGCTTCGGCGACTACCACCTGGATCTTGAAAGGGAAGTGGCGCCGCTGAGCTACACAGCCAAGGTGCTTGAACAGACCCCATAGATGGGGAGAACCTGATCGAGAGACGAGCAATCAACTTTGAAATTCAGTCGCTTAGGCAGCTTTTGGCCCTGTACGTAATGATTCCCTGCCGACCCTCTTCAAGGTTCATCCCAGCGACTGCCCAGTTGAAGGCCGCTCTTTCGTGGGCATTGAGTTCCGCGTCGATAGCGTCAATTGACTGCCGGTATTGCTGCTGGGTTCCATTCGTAACCATCTTCTTGTCTGTCGGACCGCTGCAGGCAGCTAGCAGTGCTGATGCTGCCAGGATCAGTGTTGCTCTGCTTCTGGCCGCGGTGATGAAGCGGTATGGCTGTTCGCTCATGCGTCCCCCTGTCAATGAAGAAGACAGAATATCTGGTTTTTAGATATCGGAGAACTGGATATAGCTTTCTAGGCCGCTCAGCCAAGGCGCGGTCGTGTCGAAGTCCATCCATCGAAAAGAGTACGCTGCCCTCATTGAGGCTGTTCGCGAGGCGCGGCTAGCTGCCGGTCTGACCCAGGCCCAGGTGTCCAGCATGCTGGGCCGCAGCCAGTCATTCATCAGCGACGTCGAAACAGGCAAGAGAAGGGTTGATGTGGTGGAGCTGAGAGATATCGCCCGCCTGACAGGCCTTTCGCTGGGCAAGTTGATCACAAACTTTGAGAAGCGAATCAAAGACTAAAGCCCCTTAGGGTGTAGCGGTAGGTTCGCGCTTCTTGCCGGCCGGTCGGGACCAGGCGCACACGCCAGTGACAGACGGCCAACCGGATGGAAGGGGCACGCCCTGCCGGAAATCCGTGACGTAGATCGGCCTCGGCGTGCCGGGTCGAAACTTTAGGCTGTTTTGTGGAACCGTGGGGTCTGAACCCTCGTGTAGATCCGGGTGAAGCGACGTCTTTACAGTTGTTGATGTGAAGACATTTCTCCGGCCCACTCCACAGCAGCTCCACAGGTCGCTAAAGCGAACCCCTAAATGCCTCCGATGGGCTTGTCGCGGGGCCTATACCCTTTCGGCGCGACTGTCTGACGTGGAGGATTGCGCCCTACACAAGCTTCGAGACGCAAAGGCTATCGCTTGGCGGCGGCAGCGCAAGATGCGCAGCTGGGCCGCGAAGCATCCCCGGTTCCTACTGTTAGCCTTTCCGCTTTGGGGTGATCCCCGGTCATTCGCTGAGTTACCGGAACAGAAGCTTTGGCCGCGCATTCTTGGCGTTTTCGCGCTTGTTAGCCCCCATCATCGATGCGCTACAAGCCGATCCAGGAAGTGGCCAGTCACTAGTTCAATGGGCAGAAGTTGCTGGCGTATCCTCTCGGACTCCTGCAAGACGCTGGGTTGCCGCTACTGGCCTGGGATGTTGTGAGTGGCGCCAGAGGCTGAAGCTTGCTGCGTCCCTCCCTCTCCTCCAGAGCGACTGCAAAGTTGGTGATGTTGCCAAGCGGCTGGGCTATAGCGGCCCCTCCCCTTTTATTGCAATGTTTCGCCGACTAACCGGCATGTGCCCAACTCAGCTGAAGAGCGCTGTCTAGATGCAACTTCACCTTGAGGAGAGGGCCCTTTGAACCTGGCTAGCCGAAGAAGCGTTCCCCGAACAAGGAGAACGGGCCTCAAGCGGCCCGTTTTCATTTGAACTGCAGCTATGCAATTGTCTTTCAGCGCTTGGTCGAGGTGTCATCCACGACCATGACCTCGTCAGGCTTCTTGCGAGCTGCGTACTCCGCCAGTACCACACCAAATACTGCCATCAAACCGCCACCCACGACCCAGGTGCTCAGAGACTCTTTGAGGACCACCACCGCAAGCAATGCAGTGACGATCGGGACGAGATTGAAGAACCCGGCCACGCGAGCAGAGCCCAGCCGATGCAGGCCGGTCATCCATGCCAACGGTGCCATGATCGAAGCGCCGATTGCTGCGAATGCAATGCAGCCGATGGCTGCGCCACCCTGGACGCCAGTGCCTGCGACAAGGAAAAGAGGTAGCAGCAGGATCGTTGCAGACATGGCTTGAAGAAACAGGGATTCGATCAGCGTTACGGGAATGCGCCACTTGTGCATCAGCAAATTGTAGGTGGCAAAAGCCAAAGCGCCCAGCAGCATCAGGGCGTCACCTTTGTTGATTCCATGGGAAACCAAGGCTTCAAAGTCACCATGGGACACTACCGCTATCACCCCAACCAAGGAGATGATCGAACCAATCACTGCGCCACCGCGGACTGCGTGACCCATGAAGATGCGCGACAAGGCAAGAGCGATCAACGGGATGAGTGCCTGGATAACGCCCATGTTGGTCGCAGAAGTGAAATGTGCGGCGTAGTACGCCAGGCATTGGAACATGACACCGCCCAAAGCACCGAGCACGAGGAAGCGTGCCCAATTGGCTTTCAGGACCGCTAGGTTCGACTTCAGGCGCGGCAGGGCGAATGGGAGCAAGATGATGGCCGCAGCAAGCCATCGCCAGAAGCTAATATCGACCGGGCCGACGGTCCCTGCAGCGAGCTTTGTAACGATGGTGTTGGCGCCCCAGAGAAGGCAGGCCAGGAGGGGGAGCAGGTAGTACATGGCATCCTCAGATACTGGATATCAACAGCCAGTAGCGTAGACTTGGCGGAATTTCGTTACATCCATAATTTGCGCCAATCTTCATCTTGAATGCGACATGGCAATGGACCCCGTCCCCTCGTTCAGCTCCATCCCTGGAGACATCTACGTTCGGCAAGGGACTTTGCCTCCCTCCGACTGGGATGCTCGTGTGCATCCGTGGGGGCAGTTCAACTATGTTGCGCAGGGTGTCATGGAGTTACAGGTAGGCGAGGACTGGATGGTGTCCCCTACCCACTATGCGATATGGATTCCGCCTGGTGTTCACCACTCATCCCGAAACCGTGGTGCGGTTGCTTATCGATCCGCATACCTTTCGGTCGGCGCGTCGGCGCAGATGCCCAGCATTCCGACTGCGTTAGCGGTTAGCTCGTTGCTTAGGGAGATCTTGGACGAACTGGCCCGTCGTGACATCGGCGAGGCCGTTAAGCCAGAAGACCGGCGACTCTCCGCGGTCGCCCTTGACCTGATTCTGGCCGCGCCGGTGATGTCGAGCTTCCTGCCGCTGGCCAGCGGTGACGTGCTAAAGCGGATTCTGAGCTATGCCGAGACCTCCCTTCAGGACTCTCCGTCGGCACTTGAGGTCGCAGAGCGCCACCACATTAGTGTTCGATCACTTGAGCGCTTGGCAAAGCGCGAGCTAGGGATGGGGTTCGGAGAGTGGCGCAGTCGGCTTCGTTTTCTGAGGGCAATTGATGCCTTGGGTTCAGACCGATCAATTACGCAGATTGCAGACGATCTGGGCTATGCAAACTCAACGTCTTTCAGTGAGATGTTCAAGCGACACTCTGGCCGGACCCCAGACCAGTATAGAAGGGGCCTCAGTCCGCTCCAGCGAGAGGTGGAGCCCTCCTCCCGCTGAATCGAGGCAGGCCTCGAAGCTGTTGGGTCAACCATTTAGCTGGCCCAGACAGTGGCCATTCGGATCGATGGATCATCCAGAGGGTGTCAACCACCGGAGATCCACAGTCAACCACCTCAATTGCGTCTTGCCGAGCGAAGGATTCACGGGCGTGTCGCGGAATGACAGTGAATCCCAGCCCGAGCGATACCGGCTCAAGGATGAGCGCAACCTGATTGGTGAAGCCGTGTATAGGAAGCGCGCGTACGCCTGGATTTCCTGGGAACTTGCGGGCGAGAAGGCGGGTGGCCATAGCCTGGCCATCTGGATGATCAACGAAACCCAACTTTTGAAGATCCGCCCAGCTGTCCGCGCAGGCACCTCTCGGAACTACCAGCTCAAGCGCCTCCTCGGTGAAGGGCTCAGCCCGCAGCCGAGGGTCATCCGGCCGAAGTGCAAGTAGACCCACCTCGTACTTCTTCTCCAGTACCGCCGATAGGATTTCTGGGTCCGGCGAGAAGCGATGACGAATGATCAAGCCGGGATGGGTGCGCTGGAAGTCCAGCAACACCGGGTAAAGAGCAAGGCCAACACTCCCGGGGGTTATCAGCGCAAACTCCCCCTGATCGCTGTCCGCGCTCGCGAGCTTGGCTTGAAGCCGGCGATCGGCCGAATCCATCTCTTGGCAGTACTGCAATAGAGCCATTCCCGCCGGCGTCAGCTCAATAAATCGTGGTCTGCGCAGAAACAGGGCACCCAGCTGTTGCTCAAGATGACGTACATGCTGACTGACCGCAGCCTGGGTGAGCTGCAGCTGGCCTGCGGCCCTGGTAAAGCTCCCGACCTCTGCGATAGCCCGAAAGGATCGGAGCCAATGCTCATTCAGCATAAGAATATTTTATCAATCTGATAAAAATGGATCAGATCATGGTTGAGTTGCAGGGTCTAATCTTGCGGCTACCCCTCTCTTCAGTGGTGTGCCGTGCCTGCCCTACCCCCTCCCTACCCTCGCGCCTTCTCCCACATCGGCCTGTCTGTTACCGATCTCGATGCCGCGGTTTCCTTCTATACAGAAGTCTTGGGCTGGTACCTCGTCATGCCGCCGACCAGGATTGCTGAAGACGAAAGCGCAATTGGCGTGATGTGCACGGATGTGTTTGGGCCTGGATGGGGCAGCTTCCGCATTGCACATCTATCCACTGGTGACCGGGTTGGAGTCGAAATCTTCCAGTTCAATAACGCCGAGCGTCCCGCGAACAACTTCGAGTACTGGAAGTCGGGCGTCTTCCACTTCTGTATTCAGGATCCGGACGTTGAAGGCCTGGCCGCTCGGATTGTGGCAGCTGGTGGAAAGCAGCGAATGCCGGTTCGAGAGTACTTCCCAGGGGAGAAGCCCTATCGGATGGTTTACATGGAGGATCCGCTGGGCAACATCCTGGAGATCTACAGCCACAGCTACGAGCTTACGTATTCAGCTGGCGCGTACGTCTAGCTCCACGCACACCCTCAGCCAGCTTTCGACTGCCAGGCAGTCCTCGCCAAACTGAGACACGACGGTACGGAGCAAGTGTCTCGGCTGTAGAAGTCAGAGGTCTGCAAGTTAGAAGCTGGCGAACGTAATTTTAACGATTCATCGGCGAGCCGCGCCGCTAGCCCTAAGGAGCATATGATGAAAATGAACGGCATTCGTTGGCCGGAAGGCTACCTTCCTGGTTACACCGAAAACTTTGTCTCGAATGAGCTGATCGTCCTCGGCCTTGCCGCAGCTGATGTTTGGCCGTTGCTTGAAGAGCCACGTCTGTGGCCGACCTACTACGGAAATTCAGCCAATGTGCGCTTCCACGATGGCGCCGGCCCTCTGTTGCGAAACGGGGATCGATTCTACTTTGAAACCTTTGGCTTCCCCGTGGAGGCTCAATGCGTCGAGCATGAGGCTCCTACCTCCGAGGGTCCGGGCCGGATCGCTTGGCATGGCTGGGCCGGTGAGCCCGGGTCTGCCGATCGACTTGACGTTCATCATGCGTGGATTGTCGAAGACCTTGATGGTGGCCGAGTGCGGATCCTCACGCAGGAGACGCAGAAGGGACAGCCTGCAGAAGCCCTGCGTCTGGCCAAGCCGAATCCAATGATCAATGGTCACCAGGATTGGCTGGACGGCCTGGTGGAAGCAGCTCGAGCCGCCAAGTCAACGTCCTAAGCCGGAGTAAATCCCCGTGCTTGCTCCTCTTGCTCTCCCCAAAGCCCCGTTTATGTCTGCCCTGTTTAGCCCATTCGAGCTCAAAGGTGTCACTCTTAAGAATCGTATCGCGGTGCCGCCCATGTGCCAGTACAGTGCGGAGGACGGCCGTATCAACGATTGGCATCTCAGCCACTATGCCGCGCTTGCGCGCGGAGGCGCTGGGCTCGTGATTGTCGAGGCTACCGCCGTGTCTCCGGAAGGACGCATCACCCCGGGATGTGCTGGCCTGTGGGGTGATGAGCAAATTCCAGGAATGGCAGCCATCGCTTCTGCCATCAAGCAAGGCGGTGCCGTAGCTGGCATCCAGATCGGCCACGCAGGGCGCAAGGCTAGTGCAAATCGGCCATGGCAAGGCGATGACCACATCGCAGCCGATGATCCCGCAGGATGGGCGATCCTTGGTCCCTCGCCGATCGCCTTTGGCGGCTCGCTCGATAGAGTTCCCAACGAGAT
This sequence comes from Stenotrophomonas sp. 109824_Sma, assembly GCF_056480025.1. Classification (NCBI taxonomy): domain Bacteria; kingdom Pseudomonadati; phylum Pseudomonadota; class Gammaproteobacteria; order Lysobacterales; family Lysobacteraceae; genus Stenotrophomonas; species Stenotrophomonas sp. 109824_Sma. The sequence goes on from NZ_CM151078.1 coordinate 2,396,726, forward strand.
GACGGTTGAGGACATTCATCGCGTTCAAGCGGATTTCGTCGCTGCAGCCAAGCGTGCGCTTGCTGCAGGATTTGAATGGCTGGAGCTTCACTTCGCTCATGGCTATCTGGCGCAGAGCTTCTTCAGCCCCGACAGCAACAAGCGGGAGGATCGCTACGGTGGCAGTGCGGAGAACAGAGCACGCTTCCTGCTGGAGACATTGGCGGCCGTCCGTAAGGTTTGGCCCGAGCATCTGCCGCTGACCGCGCGCTTTGGAGTTGTGGAGTACAACTCGCGCGATGGCCAAGCACTGGTCGACTCCATTGAGATTGGCAAAGAAATGCGAGAGTTGGGGCTTGATCTGCTCAACGTGAGCATTGGCTTCAGTGCTCTTGGTGGCCGCGTCCCATGGGGTACACAGGCGTTCCTGGCACCCCTTGCTGAGCGATTTGCTAATGAAACTGGGCTTCCGGTGGCCACAGGTTGGTGCATCGATGATCCACAGACTGCCGAGCGCGTTGTAGCGGACTGTTAGGTTGACCTAGTGATGATCGGGCGGGCCCACCTATCCAATCCGCACTATCCGTACCAAATGGCCATTGCGCTTGGCCAGGAGCTCCCAGCCAGCGTGCTACCCACGCCTTACAGCTATTGGCTGAGCAGATACAAAGGCCCGGGCAAGGCGTCGGCTCAATAGGAGCGAGCCAGCCCCCTCCTCCATCGAGCAATAGGGGCAAATGATCTGGCTCCCATCGAGAATCCCTAACGCCATTGCAAGCTGCTACCCCGCCTCAACACAGGCGGGGACAGGCACCATTAAAGTTGCTCCGCCTTGTCCGCCAGGGGTCACCGAAGCGGCTGCGTGAGCGAGACGGGATGGGAGGTCTGACTAGGCGCCGAAGAAGACTCGAGCTAGCGAGAGGCACTTGGCCGACGCTGCCTTGCCGGCATGCTCAAGCGCGAGCGCTCCGCCGCCGACAAGATGACCATCAGCACAAAGGGGTTGGCTACCTGAATCATGACTACGGACGTCTCTGAGATTGCACCTTGCAGCAGGAGAATCATCGGAATAGTGAGTAGGGCATGGAACAACACTCCCGCACCAACCAAAAGGGCTAGTGCTCGATAGCTCATACGACCCGCGCCAAAGGATGTGTAGATCATCCAAGCGCAGAGGGGGATGAAGATGATGATCGCAGTTAGCGTTCCCGCGCCGTAGCCGACCCCGAGAATCAGCGGGATCACGTGGAAGACAACGTTGATCATGATGATGCTGTAGATCGCATAGCCCCTTGAGCCAGGGCAAGGCTGGAAAGATTGAAGGCGGCGATCGCCTGCCCTGGGTGAAGACGCGTGGTGAGGACAACTACGCGATCTCAGAGCAAATCGGCTGGCAGGTCCATGTCTATGGACGAGCCAGTACTGAACTAAAGGGCTGGTGCGACAGCCGCGGCATGGCTCTTCGCGAGTTTACCTGGCACGAAGAACATGGCCGCGCTGGACGTCAGCAGGACGCTGTCTACGTTCTGCGGCCTGACACTTGGGTGGGATTGGCACAGCCAACGCAGTCCCTAGACGAGCTGCAGCGCTATTGGGATTCCCGCATGGGCAAGAGATTGAGCACGTGAGCGAGATGCAACCTAAGTGGAGTCGTCGCAAGGAGGCGCGGCCGCTCGAGATTGTAGACGCTGCGGTAGATGTTTTCCTTGAGAACGGCTTTGCTGCCGCAAAGCTCTCTGATATCGCGAAGCGCGCACGAGTCGCGAAGGGCACGATCTACCTCTACTTTGAAACCAAGGAAGAGCTGTTTCGAGCCGCAGCGCGCCAGTTGATCTCCACAAATCTGGAAGGCCTTGAGACGGCACAGGCGACCTTCGACGGGTCGATTGAGGAGCTAATCCCGACGCTCCTCCAGCGAGCGGTCTCATCAGGTGGCGATGCCCGCTTGTCTGCAGCATTGCGAATGGTGCTATCGGAGAGCCGAATGTTTCCTGAGCTTGCGAGGATCTGGCATGACGAAGTTGCATCTCGCATGATCCGGCTGGTGGCAAGCGCTGTCGAGCGGGCGCAGGCCAAGGGGACCGTCCGCGCCGGCGACTCAAATCTCATGGCCTTTTCAATCATGGCTCCGATCGTAATGGGTGTGCTGTTCCACGAGCTGTTCGGGACCTCGAGTCCGCATGCACCTGCGCTGGACAAACTTGCGTCCCAGCATGCTTCAATGATCCTTCATGGCATCACTGTGGATGCGATGTAAGCCGCCCTCACGGAGTTGTTAAGGGTTAGGCCACATCTATCCCTCCATGATTGAGATCAGTTGTCCTAGCCCTGCGACTTCGAGGGTGATCGTCTGCCGGCCAGAAGCAGATTCAGCGCGGCACAATCCTAGCCAGCGCATGCGCCCAAGGCATTGCTACTTGAAGGATGGGCAGCCATTGGCAAGCCACCAGCAGGCTACCGTCCTTCGTCGCCCCATGCGCACCGTCACGCAGTTCGAGCAGGGCATCCGGCCCGGGTTAGTCGTCCATCCCGCTGCAGACGATCAGGTCGAAACGACCCGTCGGCCACTCCTGCAGTTTCTGGGCGCAGGCCGCCGGAAGCGATAGAACGTTGAGTGTCGGTCCGAGGGCTGGCGCACCTCGTAGCCGCTGCCTCGATATCCCCCCGAGAACCGCTGGCCGAACGCAAGCGTCAGCGCCTCCACGCTCAGCACCACGTTCCAGATCCTTCGTGGCCCCACTTGCCGCTTCGCTTCCTGCGTTACGACGGCCAGCGCAACGGCCCCGATGACCGCGGACTGGTACCGGAGTTCAGGCACCACTCGCCGAGCTCCCGCGCGCCTGCGATCAGACGAAGACCTCATCGAGCAGGTCCCGCAGCGCGCCGTTCAGCCTCGGGTCGCCCTGTCCCTGCAAGGACAGGTACAGCGACAACGGGTCCACGACGGTGCCCGCGCCACCCAGGCGGGTGGAGTACGCCCAATGCTGCACGTCTGCATAGCCCTCGCCGGCCACGGGAAACCATTCCGGCTCCGGATGCCGACGGAAGCAGTCTCGTCCGATCGCAGCGATCGGACGCGATGGCGCCGCCAGTTCGGTGAGAACGGACAGGCCGGTTTCTCCCGCAGCACGACAATGATCGGCCAGCAGCATGTCCAAGCCACTTTTGCCGATGCAAGTGGTGCGCAGCACCGGCGAGCGCAGCCGCGGCAGCGCGACCGCCCACAAGGAGCGGCGCGCTTTCAAGAACCGTAGCTTCGTCTCCCGCCCCTCGCGCTGGGCGCTGACGAGGTTAGCCGCCACCAGTTCACGGGCGACCCGCGAGGCAGTCATGCGTGAGTAGCCTGCCTCGCGCGCCAGGTCGAGCGGCACCCACGGGACGCTGCCAGGGATGCCGCGCTCCTCCAAGTCGGGCCGCAACAGGGCCGCGATCAGAACCGCTTGTGCCGGATGGCTCAACCGCTCCCCAGCGGATGTGAGCACCCTTGGAGACGAATCGCGCTCGCGTAAGCTCATCAGGAAGCTCGGAGCGAACAGTTGGCTACCAGGCACAACGAAATCCACCCGAGACTCGATGAGCTTGGAGCGAATGTAGGGCGAAACGCCGGAGAGCACGAGAATGACCCTCAAGCCGGCCTTTTCCGCCAATCGATGCACCTGCGCGATCAGCCGCAAAGGTGGCAACGGTTCCGTCTGCGCCGGGACGGTGGCCAGCAGCACCCTGTGGCCGAGCAGGTCAAGCTCGGCCAGGCCGAATAGGGTGGCGAGGAAGTGGGGTAAGCCGCGCGTCTTGGAGCTGGGCCAGGGCTCGAGCTCACCGACCATGTCGGGTAGTAGACCCTGAAGATAGCGGGCTGCGGCGTCGAGGTCGTTCATAGCAGCGAATGTAACGGAGGTTCTTTACCGTAACAAGGCGCGGTGACAGTGAAACTGCTCTGTTACAGTCCAGTGCACCAGGCCCCTGCTACATCGCCAGGCGAGTTCCCCCGTTCAGACGCCAGCTACTCCCTCCGACTCCGCACGATTTGCCGGATAGCCCTCGGCAGTGGATTACTAGAGAGAGGTTTGTGACTATTACCGCGTAGTTGTAACGAACAGCATTTGCATGGGCTATTCATTAGGCAGCACGATTGTGTCGTAGTTGAAGTCTCGAGGCCGCTGACCGGTTGCCTTGATTGCTTCTTCGACGGCTCTATCGAGCATGAGCAGGTACTTTTTAACGATCTCGCTCCCCCGCCCCTTTTTCATCTCTTCTTTTCTCAGAAAGAGTTCCTGGATCTCCTTAAGTGCACTCACAGCCGTTGCTGATTGCTGCAGCGCAATCGCCAAGGATCGGCTCGGCACGTCAACATAGTTGACTGAATCGAAAGCCTTATGAAGCTGGGTCAGATGCGCCAAGATCAGCCGGGGGCCGCCGAATCCTCCCTCGAACTGCGCCAGCATCAGTGTCGCTGGAAATCGCGCATAGGAAATCAGCTCTATGAGGGACTGTGTGACCTCCCGTCTCCTGACTCTGGCGTGCCAAAGGGGGATCAGTCCCGCGGCGATGATGGCTGCGATGCTGCCGATCGCTTGCACCCACGCCGGCCAGTCAAGCGCTAACGTGGCGGATTTGGGACTCGGCTTGCTCATGAGTGCCCAAGTCAAGACGGCTCCTGCGGCAAAGGTCATCACAGCGACCACCGCCCAATCTCTGTCAGTTCTTCCCTGCTTCATGGCGTTCCTCCTCCGGCGTGCTGGTTTCTACCGTTCGTACGGGGCCTGTCGCGCCGTGCTCTCGGGCGCGGTCGAGGATGAACTTTGGGGGGGGCGTGTACGTCCTCCAAGTCTTTCGGGGAAAGAAGCCTTGATCGAATGGATGGCCTCAAGTCTTAGATTTCCTGCTATTGGGTTCTTGTGTCGGCTCGCCCACTCTTCTGGGCGCGGTGCGGCGTGGCTTGCTTTGCCTGCTTGGCGTTGCCGTGTTCGCTCTCCCTTGTCGGAGTGCCTCGGTAACTTGCCGAGTGGTTTCCTTCAGTGACGTCAGCTGCGCCTCCAAGCCATCAGCCCGCGCGTTCACGCCTTCCAGTCGGCGCAATGCCTGTTGCTCGCGGTTGGCAGCAGCAATGGCTTGTTGCTCGCTCTCTCGCAATGAGGTGGCCAAGGCCATGCGCTCCCGCCCCCACTCCTGCTCGGCTGACCGCAACGCCTGGCGATGCCGGTCAACCTCCGTATGGGCACGATCCTCCACTGCCCTGACGTGCGCCTGGAGCGCCCTCCTCTCTTCTTCGTGAGCGGCCGCGGCCTCGCCCAGACTGCGGCGTACGGCATCCAGTTCCTGCTCGAGTCGCTCCGCCCGTCCATAGGCTCCATCGCGTTGGCGCAGCAGGTCTTGTACTTGTGCCGTCATCTGGGAGACCTGTGCCGCCAACTGCTCCGCGGTGGTGGCGGCGGCCTGAGTCTGGACCTGAGCCTCCCTTTCGCGCTTCTGGCTGGCCTCAATCGCCAGCGTCAGGGCCACCCGGTCCTCCTCCAGCAGGCGCTCGCGTTCCTCCAGTGCGTGCCTGGTCGACTCCAGCTGGGTCTGAGCGAGCTCGCCGGCATCCTGCAGCGCGGCCTGCCACAAACGCTGGCTCAGGTGAGCTACCCGCTCTGGGATGCCTGGAACCGCCGCCTCAATGGCGCGCTGGCGCAGGCGAAAGCCTACGGTCTGCCACCAGGTCTCCAGCCAACGCGTGACGGTGTTGGGCGAGCCGGTGCCCAAGTGGGCTCGGATTCGCTCGACGGTGGGACGTTCGCCGGCGGCGATGATGTCGTCCGCTGCCTGGTGCACATCCAGTTCGCTGATGCCCTTGGCCATTGGGTGTCCTTCTGCGGAACGGTGAGAATTGGCAGGCCATGTCTGATAAGGCATATTTATCAGATGTAGCTCAACCTAATCATAGTGCACAATACATAGTACATATGAATAATATCACTGCTGCGTCAGGGGAACTCGTTTCGGGGCTGGTTCCGGAGCGGCTGGCCACTTCCGCCGCAGAAGCGGTGCGAGACATCCTGCAGGAGGCCGAAGCGCCTAACACCATTCGCAGCTACGCCGGCGCCCTGCGCTATTGGGCGGGCTGGTTCGAAGGGCGCTATGGCAGGCCCATCGCCCTACCCGTCCCCCCGGCGGCAGTGGTTCAGTTCATCGTGGATCACATGGGGCGCTCAGGCGATTTGGGGCTTCGTTGGGATCTGCCTGCAGACTTGGATAGTGCCTTGGTGCATGCGGGCCTGAAGAAGAAGCCTGGGCCGCTGGCGTTCTCCAGCCTGGTCCACCGGGTGGCGGTCTTGTCGGCGGCCCACAAGCAGGCCCGCCAAGACAACCCTTGCGAGAATCGCGCCGTGAGGACCCTACTGTCCAAGGGGCGCAGGGCTTCTCACAAACGAGGCGAGCGCCCGGCCAAGAAGACCGCGCTGTCAGCCGCAGATCTGCGCGCAATGGCGGCCACCTGCGACACCTCGCTCAAGGGGAAGCGCGATCGCGCCCTGCTCTACTTTGCCTTTGCTAGCGGCGGGCGCCGCCGCAGCGAAGTCGCCGAGGCGACGGTGAATCACCTCACCCGACTGCCCGAAGGCGGCTACACCTATCGCTTGGATCACGGAAAAACCTTGCAGTCCGGGCCAGTGGTTGGCAGCAGCCCCGACAAGCCCATCCTGGGAGAGGCAGCCACCGCACTGCAGGACTGGCTGGACGTGGCCGAGATTACCGACGGCCCCCTGTTCCGGCGCGTCTGGCCACGGTCATTGGGCGGCGCGCTCAGCGGCAAGGCGGTCGCCGCCATCGTTAAGGACCGGGCGCGGTTGGCCGGTCTGGACGGGGACTTTGCCGGCCACAGCCTGCGCTCGGGCTTTGTTACCGAAGGTGCGCGGCGTGGGGTGGCCCTGCCGGCGCTGATGGCGATGACCGATCACCGCTCCGTGGCCAGCGTGATCGGATATTTCCAGCAGGGCGGCGTCGGCAGCAACCCCGCCGCGCGCCTGATGGATGAGGACTGAGCCTCCGGCCCGAGCGGCCAGCAGTGCGCGTTGAATGTGCCCCGCTCGGGCCCTATCCTGCACAAGACGCGCACCATCCACGGCAGGAATCAGGGGGCAGCATGAAGCTAGTCAAGGCACGGATCCGAAACTTCCGTTCTGCAGAGGATTCCGGAACGTTCGATGTCGGAGAGCTGACCTGCTTGGTCGGTAAGAACGAGGCGGGCAAGACTGCAATTCTGACGGCGTTGTTTGGTACCCGTCCCATCGCCGACCAGTTTGCTTACGACACGGTGCGCGATTACCCCCGCCGCTTCCTCACGCGGTATGAGGAACGCCACGACGACGAACCCGCACCGGTTGCCACCCTGACCTGGGAGCTCAGCCACGAAGACCAAAAGGCGGTCGCCGACGTCCTGGGTGCCGGCGCGTTAAGTAGTACGACCGTTGACGTAACGACAGATTACAGTGGCCACAGCACTTGGAGCATTCACGTCGATCCCAACGTGGTGCGCGCGTTTCTGCTCGACCAGCACGGTGTGGCAGGCGAAGAGCGGGAGAAGTTTTCCAAGATATTGCTGGATCGACTCGTGGTCGAGATAGATGCGCACCCCGAGCCGTCTGACCAATTGCAGGCGGTCAAGCGGTCCATCAGCGGCTTCCGCAAGGGGAAACCAGTGCTGGCGGCCATCGATATCCTGCAGAAAAGGATGCCGGCGTTCTTCTATACCTCTCACTTTGATCGCATGTCCGGGGAGATATCGCTGGACAAGCTGTCTCGTGACACCCAAAGCGGCGCGACGATCTCCCCGGGTGACCAGATTTTCCTCGACTTCCTCGAGTACGCCGGGACGTCGGTCAGCGAATTGCAGTCCAGCACACGCCTGGAAGAGCTCAACGCACGTTGCCAAGCCGCCTCCAATGAAATTACCGATGAGATCTTCGAGTTTTGGAGTCAGAACGACGCGCTCAGTGTAGAGATAGCGCTTGCCCAAGGCCTCTCCGAGGATCCCGCCCCCTTCAATAGCGGGACTGTTGCCAAAATCCGCATTCGGAATGACAACCACAAGGTTTCGGTGCCCCTGTCTGAGCGCAGCGCCGGATTCGTCTGGTTCTTCTCCTTCCTGTCGCAGTTCAAGCAGATGCGAAAGAGGAACCCCGGTGCGATCATCCTTCTGGATGAGCCTGGATTGACGCTACATGGAAAGGCGCAAGCTGATCTGCTCCGCTACATCATTGAGCGTCTACTCCCCGACCACCAGGTCATCTACAGCACCCACTCGCCCTTTATGGTGCCGGCCGATCGTCTTGCGGACGTTCGCGTCGTCGAGGACGTTGTCACCTACGACCAGCGTCGCCGCCCCACCGTTAAGGGCACACAGGTCTCCGCGGACGTCCTGAGCGTCGATCAGGACACGCTGTTCCCCCTTCAGGCCCATCTCGGTTACGAGGTTACCCAAAGCCTGTTTGTGGGAGCGCATACCCTGTTGGTCGAAGGACCTTCGGATGTGCTCTATCTTCAGGCGGCATCGCACGCGCTCAAGCAACGCAAGCGCCAAGGCTTGGACAGCCGGTGGGTGATCTGCCCCACAGGCGGCATAGACAAAGTGCAATCGTTCGCCTCGCTCTTCTCTGGCAAGGGCATCCACATGGTCGCCTTGTGTGACTACGGCAATGGCGATAAAGGCAAGGTGCAGCGGCTGAGGGAGTCTCAGATCATGAAGACTTCCGGCGTCTTGGTAGCCACGGATTTCACCGGAAAGGCGGAGAGCGACATTGAGGACTTCTTCGCACCCGCCGTCTTCGCCGACATCCTCAACGGTGCCTACGGTCTGAAGGGAAAAGGGCAAATTTCCGCCCGGCAGTTCAGCCAAGACGGTGCCCTGACGCGCCAGGTCAAACAGGCCGAAGCACTGTTTAATGTCATGGGGGCTTCCGTTCCGCCCCTGGATCATTTCACTCCCGCCAACTGGCTCATCCAGAATCAGCACGTGCTGGCCGCGGAAACTACGGCCATCAATGAAACGCTGGAGCGCTTTGAGAAGGCCTTCGCTGAGATCAATGCGGCGCTAGGGGCCGGTGCGTAGATGAACCTCTGCCAGAGCTCCGCAATGGCAGCGGGTTCCTCTCCCGGCGCGCACTCATCGGAGGGCAGGACTCGGCTGCCTGACTCCCGCGCCATGAAATCGGCCTCTAACAGTGCGCCCTTTCCCTGCCATGCTGGCCCTGCGAATGCCGGGTCCGCAGAGGGCGCTTTAGACGCGCCAAGCCCAGTCTGATCCGTGAATGCGGCGACCACCCTGCCGGTTCCAGCGGAACGCCTCCCACATCAGAGTCGGCGGCGTTCCACCGTACTTCAACTCATCAGCCAACCGGATGAACACCTCATCGGTAATCCAGGTTGACGGGGCAAGGTCCAGGTCCGTGAGCTTGGCCGCATGATTGGCCGCGCGTCCAACCCAGACGATGTCGTTGCCGCCTCGAATACCCGTGCGAGCAGCTCGGATTGGGCTGCTGTCGATTCCGACGACATGCCTCACGGTACCTGTCCAGTCGGGGTACTGCTTTTTCAACGCTGGCATGACGATCATCTTGACCGCATAGTTGATTTTCAACCCGGCCTTAGCCGCCGGCGTGGCTTGCCGGTCACCCACCCAGATGCCCATGACACGATCTCCGTCGTAGGAGGTGATCTTGCCGCCCTCTTTCCTGATGATCGTCGCTGCACAGTGCAGGAACGCTTTGTAGATCTCTGCACTCAACTGCCAGGCTTCGGTGTCGACCATATTCGTTGAGCCGTTCAGGTCCGCGTACAAAACAGTGGCACGATCAAACTCCACTGCGTCATTGCCCAATCGCAGATCTTCTGGATCGGGTACAACTTGACCTCTCCGTGTAGACCATCGGGTTTGTGCTATCGCCTGCACGGCGGCCGTCATCTCTTCCAGCAGTGCCACCGTCAGTCCCTCGGCCCAGCTTCGAGAATGCGGGAGCGAATTTGTTCGCATGCCGGTGCAATCAAAGCCCGGGCGTCCGGGCCAGGGGTGTATCGGTAGGGGACGGTCGTGAGCCCCGTGAGATCACTGGGAAGCTTCAGCTTGTCTTCGCGCGGCTCCATCAAGAAGGCGCGCCGACGCCCCAGGAATCCAATGAACATACCCAGTTCAAAGACGACGTTGTCGCGCATGACAGGCCACTCGTCACCGCGGCTGATGACCATGTCATCCGCGTGGGCCACGGCAATGGCAAAGTCTGCCTGTTCCAGCTGGCGCTCGAGCTCGTCAAGTGTGTAGTTGGCGGCGCGGAACACCCCGTGGTCCCATACCACCGTCAGGAACGGGTCGTGCTCGAAGTGCTGTACCAGCAACCGCGTGACAGGGAGCGCCTCCACCGACGACATCACAAAGACCCGGACCTGTCCGCGAGGTTGGGTAATCATGTGATTGCGCTCTTTTAGACGGCGCGAAAGGGTCGCGGCCAGCCGCCGCCAGATGACGGGGTGTGAATCCGCAATCCTGCTGAAATCGATTTCCGGCACCTTTAGCACTACGGTCGGCTCGCGTGCAGTAACAGTTGCCGCCCGCAGTTGCGCCGGTTCGATGGCTGCCATTTCGCCGACGTGGTCCCCAGCCCTTCGGGTATTAACCACTTTGCCGTTGACCAGCACGTCCACGGAGCCGGAGACAATGAAGAAAACGTCGGTCTCTGGGGCGCCCTGAGTGATAAAGGCCTGCCCTGTCCCCACGTCGAGCAATTCCCCGGCCTGTGCCAGCTGGGCTGCGGCCGCGTCCAAGCCGGCCAGCAGGCGGAACTCAGCCAAGGCGGCGATCAGTCGCCTGCCATCATCCGCCGCGAGGCGCTCGACGATCCCAGTCCCCATACTGCCCCCTTGAAAGTGTGAACTGGGTCCCAATATACGCCCAAAGGAGCTGGAATGAATCCGGCTGCCAGCCACGCCGTAGGCGACGCGACCCGCCCGGCCTGGCCTCCTCTTGGGCGCAGGGAGTAGCACGATGGGACACAGCTGGAAAAAAGATCGCACCAAGAAGCGCATTGCCACCCGTTACGCCGAAGTCCGCGACGTGGACATCCGCGATTACAAGCGGGAAACCTCGCTGGTGGATATTCCAGTCAATCGCGCCTATCGCGTCCAAGGGGCGCATGTCTACATCGACATCGTCAATCTGGCGGACATGCTTAGCTGCACTGACATCGAAGGCGAAACCTGCCACAAGCGGGCCCTTCGATTCCTGAATCAGCACTACCGCGCCGTCCATCGCATCCTCGTTGAAAGTGATGCCATCCGTGTGGACTTTCACAACCAGCGGCTGCATGCGGTTGTGACCAAGCCGTACGGCGATGCCAACGAACGCGCCCGGATCGAGCGCGCGGTTGCGATCGCCCAGCTCGCCATCGATGTGCTGGCTGAAACGGGCGACTCGGACGCGCACATCCCCAATGCCCAGGTTCGTGTCGGCATTGACAGCGGGATGGCGTTGGCCGTCAACAATGGTCGTCGCGCCAGCCGAGAACCTCTTTTCTTAGGCTCCCCAGCCAATCAGGCGGCCAAGTGTGCCGGGCATGGAGGGGCTGAAGGCATCTACCTGACGCACGGCGCACGTGCCGTGCTTGAACTGCCTACCTTGACCGGCAACAAGGACCGCACCACTTCGCTGACCGATGCTCAGATTTCCGCATGCGTCGAGGCCGCTGCACTCGGCATTTCCAAGTCGCGCATCATCGAACTCTGGAAAGATGAACAGGCCGAGCTCCCTATCGGCGAATTCAAGTTCAGTCGACCGACGCCTCCGCTTTCTGATCTGGACTTCTCCCTGCTCAGCGCGGCGAACTCAAGGCGATTTGATGGCGTTTCGATCTATGCCGACATTGACGGATTCACCGACTTCGTGGACAAGCACTTAGAGGAGGATCCCGAACATCTGGTTCGAACACTGCACGTATTGCGCTCTGAGCTGGATGCGGTCGTACACGAGGATTTTGGAGGGCGTCGTGTCCGTTTTATTGGCGACTGCCTTCATGGGGTGCTGCTGGAGGGCACGTCACAGACGACAGATGCGCAGGACACGGTCAGCACCGCTGCCCAGTGCGCGGGTGCATTGCGCAGCAGTTTCTCCACTGCCCTGGAGCAACTGAGCGCCGAAGGCGCGGAAGTGGCAGAGCTGGGATTGGCCATTGGCTTCGAACTTGGCCCCCTTGCCATTTCCCGCCTGGGCATGAAGGGGAGCCTTCTGCGGTGTGCCACGGGGCGAGCGGTGTTGGAATCTGAAGCCCAACAACGACTCTGCGACGGTGTGGAGACGGCCATTGGTGAAAATGCCTACAAGGCCGCCAGCGCCGCGATACGGACCGTCTTTACCGACAAGCGAAAGGCGGCGAACCTAGACTATGCCGCAGCGGTGGAGGAACTCGCCGCATCCGGGGACCGCGTGGCGAAGGCAACACTGGAGGCACACTACGCTGAAGTGGCACCCGCAGTGGCTCCTGCGCTCGCGCAGCCGATCCGTCCTCATGTGGCCGCGACGTGACGCCAAGGCCTTTGGAGCTGCTGCAGCGCGTGGCACCGGACTACGGTGCCACGTTGATCGTAGACCCTGTCGGGGGGCTGGTTGGGATCACAGTGGTTCGGGCCGGCGGAGCCGAGTACGCATTTAGATTGCTCGTCTCCGTTGCAGGCGAGCACGTCTCAGTGCGCGAGATCGCCGACCCCGGCATGCTGCCGGGGTTCTGTCCCGATCGGCATATCAACGGTGACCGTAGCTTCTGCCTCGGCTGGGGAGAAGACAATCCGAGCCGGATCCAAGACGAAGCAGCAGCGAGGCATTGGTGGGCCACGGTCTACCAGTACCTGACCTACCAGATCGGCGCGAACGCCCGCCGGGTCTTTCCTGGAGCGGAGAACGGCCGCGCGCACGGTCGTGCTGCGCAGCATCAGGCCAATGCTGAGCAGGCAGCCGAACGACTGGGTCCGGCATTCAAGGCAGATGTGCTCGCGGGGCAGTTCATGGTCCGCAAGGATTCGCGCCCTCAGAAGCGGAGGCTCGAGCTCTGGCACGGCAAACTACTCCTTGCTCGGGTGTCGACGCGCACTGAAACCTTGGTCGGGAGACCCCCAGTCTGCCCATGTGGCCGCGATCCTGACGGTGCGATCACTGCATGTGGCGACCACGCTGCGGCCCTGGTCACTTTCATCTTGGAACAGCACCGATGTGCGCTGGCCGACACAGCTTTCCTTGAGGATTGTGCGGCTGCAGGAGCGCGCTGCTGCGGAACGCTGGACATCTGCGGTCTTCGATCTGCCATCAAACGAACACAAACCGTATCCCTCAAGACAGAGAACTCACCCCGTGCAAGAACCTCAAAATTCTGGCGGCCACCCGCCAAATCAAAGCGACCGCGTTAGTGCCGCTTGGCAGCAGCTGAATTTGGTCTTGGGCTTCTTCTCCCGTGTAGACACAAAACTCTCGGTCGGCCTGGGTATCAACCTGGGCATGCTTGCCATGATCGCGACGCGGCTGCCGAAACTTGATGAACTAACGGCCCTGATCTCGGTTGTGGGCGTTTTGTTCCTTACACCGCTTACTGTTAGCTTCTGGCACCTGTGGTACGGATATTTTCCGGAACTGCGAGGCGGGTCAAATTCGCTCATCTTCTTTGAACGGGTGTCGAGCATGGCCGAGCACGAGTTCTTGCAGAAGTGCGCGGAGCGTACGCTGATGGAGTTCGAGGAAGACCTCCTGGGTCAATGTTGGCGCAATTCCAAGATTCTCTCGTCAAAATTCAGCTGTTTGAAGTACGCGTACATTGCCACTGTTCTGGCAATCGCCCCATGGATGGCACTCATCGTTGTGCTGCCTCCGCCGGCAAAGTGACACACAAGTGGCTTCTGCTCATCCAGTTGTTGAGCCGGAGCCCCGGGCAGCGCTGACAGGGCCGGGCCTTCCGGCCCAAGTCGGCCCAAGGTGAGAAACGGTGCTGGCCATTGCCGGAGTTTGGCCATCGGCTATCACACGCACGTCGCAGTTAGCTCCCTTTCGGAAGGGGATGCCAGCCTAGACGTGCAGCAAACTCACGACGATAGACGGTGTCAATCTGGGGCGGGGCTCGCCGGACGTACTCTTCTGCGAGCGTCGCAGTTTGCCCTGAGAGGCTTGCGAGGTAGGCAACTGCTTCTTCCACTGATGGGACGCGTTGATTTTCCCCGTTGAACTTCGGTGGCAGCGCCGTCCATAGCACAGTGGTAATCCCGCGAGCAGCGGCCCAGTCAGCGAGCCCAGGAATACTCGCCGGTGCTGGACAGCCATGTGTCCAGACCCCCAAGTGTCGCTCCATGTTCTTTGAGGGAATGGCTTCCCGCTCACGCAAGGCTCGCTTGGCGTCGCCCTCGTCGTCGGTACCAGCCTCAACCCAGAAGGAGGTGACAGCAGACGCGGCCGCATGCATGACCAACGTAAGCCGTCCATTGCCGGATTGCCTTAAAAACTCTACGCAAACCGTTGGCCCGTCTGCCAGCCACTGTCCACGAACCGGTAGACCGTCGGGTTGCCATACCAGCGACCCCCAACCAAGATAGGCAATCATCTTGAGCCTCTACTCGACTGCGACAGCCGTGCCGCCCACCACAAGCGGCTCATTTCGTAATCGGTCGAGCCTTTAGTCTCTGCGCTCACCATCCTGGATGCCTCCTCGTCTCAACAAGACTCTGTATTGATAGCGCTACCGCGCCATCTGCCGCGATGTTGCGCTGCAGGGTCCGACGCCGGGCGAGAAGAAGCGCAAAGACGGAGCATGCTGCTGATTGCGGACTACCCGCAAGAGCGGGTGACGCATGCCTGGGAGATAGTCGAACCCGCTGTCTTCAAGCTCAAGTACGAGGCGGGAGAGAACCTCATGCTGCAGGAGCAAGCGGCGTCGCGACGATGCAATCCGAACACCCCGGCACCCTGTGAAAGGAAGCACGAAATGGCTGAAGTACCAGAACAGCTCTTCGGCAATAAGCTGGATGGGACTATCCTGCCCCACCAGTAGCAGGCAATCGTGCAGTGCACGCCCCAAGGCAAAGCAGTCATGCCGTCTGCCCTGCTCATGGGCGACCCTCAACATCACCACTAGTGCCGCCAGGCTATCCAGAGTGCCCAGCCCGCACAAGCCCTCGGTGATCTCTCGTAACCGACGGTCTCGGCGGACAAACATGCCGGCTCGCAAGCTCGCTCCGCTGAACACTTCCAGTTGCACAGGTGCACTGAGCGACATGAGTATTGATTCTCCACAACCGCCAAGTGCCTCGTGGACATTCAGAGCGGCCCAGACCGGTGAACATAGAACCATGCGGGAGCCGGGATAGCGCGCCTCGGCTGCTGCCTGCGTCGCCTGGGACGGGACGTGTTCCGCATGGGCATATTTCACCCACACATTGGAGTGGCAGCCGGGACGCTCCGGGGATATCGACTGTCCGAGCGCGTATGCGCTGGATAGGCCCATTCGGCTTCGCAAGCATTCAAACCACAATCCGACACTGAGTGATCGCAGGCAGTACGGCACGGCTCGGTTGGCGGGAAGTATGCTCGTGCTTGCACGCATGCGGGCAAGTCGCGCCTCGCCGTAAAAGGGTATCTCTTTGAGCGCCATGGCCGTGCCCCTCCCCATTCACCTTTGATGGGTAACGAAACGCGAGTTTGTTACTCCTTCCACCATCCGTATTAGAGGGGCAGAATCAGGAGGACACAAGCGACGGGGTGTGACCACGCCATGACGGAGCGGACCAACGAATCAATCCTGGCCCCGGAACGCCGTGAGATCGAAAGAGAATTGACCTTTCATTTCGGGCCTCTCATCGGCTATGAAAACTTGCCGCGAGCTCTTGGCTATCGCTCCAGCCACGCGCTCCGCCAAGCAGAGGCACGCGGAACCTTGCCCGTGAAGATATTCAAAGTGCCCGGCCGCCGCGGCAAATTTGCCTTTGCGATGGACATCGCCGACTGGATGGTTGGGCTGAGGGCCGCAATCAGTCCGCCGGCAGTATCTGGCACCCCGCAAGATGAAGCGGCTGCTCTGAAGCCCAACCAGGAATGACGCCCCACAACCCAAACTCAAGGGGCCGGGCTTGTAGCGTTTCAAGAACAGACTCAAGACGTCCCCGAAGATGCGCTCGCCGAGCGCCGAGGAGAGTACCAAGAGCCGGAAACTAACATCTCCGAACCCTGGAAATGACTTGCCCCCGTTGGCGCGGGGGCAAGTGACATCTGTTGGAGCAGATGGTGGTGAAACTCAGCCTGTACCCTGAGGCTCACCCTTTTCCTTGACAAAGTCAAGCGACTTCCCGTTCGCGCGGAGGGGTGCGCCCATTTCCTCCCCATCTCATATGGCGGAGGCGAACCTGAATGGGCACCTTGTTCCAATCTCGAGACCGGGCAGACGTTCGCAAGCCGACGGCTGAGGAGCAGGATGATGACCGCAGGAAAAAGCGCGACCGCCAAACCGACGGACGAAGACCGCCGTGAGGGGCATCTGCCCCATTCCCCTCTCGAGCTAGCACGCGGCAAGCGCGACCGCCGCGAAATCTTTGTATTTCAGTCCCCGAAGAATGGGCGGACCGTAACGGTGGCCGACCTGGTCAACTTTTGCCAGGCGCTGATGCTCGAATTTGACCCCCAGGTGGAGATGTATGTTGAGAGGCCGCGTCGAATCACGGTAGGCGAGAAGCGCGACCTTGAGTTGAGCTTCTGGGTCGGGCGGAGGGATGGCACCCAGCACTACCAGTTTGTAATCCCTACAAAACGGGTGGCTTCACTGAGCGTTGGCTTAGTCAAGCTTCCCGCAGATGACGAGCTCATCCACATGGCCTTGAATCAAGGGCTCGTATTGCGACTTGTCCACGAAAACTCTCTGGCATCTCGCGCCAGCGAGGTCGCTGTTGCCTACGAACTACTTCCGCTTGTCTGGGCCAATGCAAAGATCGCGGGGGCCAGGCAGTTGGAAGTGAGGATTGAGGACATGCTCCAGAACGTTGAGCGCCTCACCATGAGCGCATTACAACTGCAGACGGGCCAGGCCCGGTTCGCAGTGGCTTGCGCAGTGGCAAGCCTCGTCTACACCGGCCGCGTACAACTCGTGGACTATCGCCCAGGGGATCCGGATGCCCTCGTGGAGGTGCGTCATGGCTAGGTACGAAATCTATGATCAGGCGACACTCGACGAGTGGTACTCCCCACATCCGGTTGATATTGCACCAGATCATCTCTCCAAGTTCCGCGTGGCCAAGGAAGCACTCACCGCCTTGCTTCTGGGCCGTTCCACCATCACCGCTATATCCCGGAGATATGGAATCTGCCACAAACGCCTGAAGCGCATGGCAATGAAAGCGCCCACGATAGCCCACGATGGCATGCCGCACGGATTTCGCGTATGCATTCCATGGGGCAGTTACTCGACTGAGCTTTCCTTCGAACCCGCGGAATTGCCGCTGGTTCCAGGAAGATTTGCGTGGCACAAAGTCTCCGAAGCTGTGCCGAGTGTTAAAGCCTTGATCGATGGCTTTGCAACCCATCTGCCGCCGGGCCGCCCTCCAAGCGCGTTCGTAAAATTGCACCAACGAGTCCTTGCGGAGCTGAAGCAGCACAACCTGGAGGACAAATTCCCCCTGAACGATCCTGGCAAGGGGAAGCGCTCGCTGCTTGCTTTGCTCAAGCGGCGGCAGTCGGCAGTAGCCGACGTGGACCTTTATGAACCTCAATCGGCATCGAACGCTCCTGTCGCTTTGGAGCAAGCAGTACGGATGGGCCTGTTCGCCAGAACGGAGTTTGACGCGCACCAAATCGATGTTGAATGCAAGATCTCCATCGATATGCCCAATGGCGCGCGTGTTACGCGCAAAGTGTCACGGCTATGGCTTCTCATCGAAATAGAGACTGAATCCAGGGCGGTAACGGGATGGCTTCTCTGTGTCGGCCAGAGCTATGACAATCTTGATGTAGCGCTCTGCTTGTCCAAGTCAATGGAACCCTGGGCTCCCAGGGACCTGACGATCCCGGACCTCTTCTACGCACCTGGCGCTGGAATGCCCGTCTATCAGGCAGCAACGCCGATAGTCACGCGCTCGGCCGCTGTCGCACTGGACAACTTCCTTGCGCACTCGGCCCATGCACTCGAAGCAGCATTCTGCAGGGCTCGGGGAGGTGTGATGATCTTCGGAAAGTCGCACACACCGCGCTCACGACCCATTGTAGAGCAATTCTTCTCGCGCTTGGAACGTGGTGCGCTGCGTAAGATCCCCGGCGGTTTTGAGCCCGCCAAACGGCTGGGGGAAAACAAGATCAGGATCAGCAACTTCTCTCCGGATGCCCATCCCATCCAGATGCACCTTCTCGAGGAGCTCCTGGACGTCATCATAGCCAACTACAACGCGACGCCTCACTCCGCACTCGGACAGATGACGCCGCTAGCGTATCTCACGAATCGCAAAGAGTCAGCGTTTGCGTTTGCGCCGGAAACCTGTGGCCTGGATGCTGCAGATATGGCTTCGACAATCGTAAGCCTGCCCGTAAAAGGCAACAAGGATAATGGGGAGTTGCCCCATGTCACCTACTTGTATGCGGACTACCGATCCCCTTCCCTTAACGATAAATGGGGACTGATTGGCACCAGGATTCTTGCGCGCGTGAATAGGCGCGATCTTCGTTCAATCGTGCTACTTCAAAGTGCCACCGTGCCATTCGGAGTGGCTACCGCGCGAGCGCCTTGGTCGCGCGCGCCGCATGACGAGAGGACGCGAAGGATCATCTGTCGTTGGTCCAAACAGCGCAGTGATTTCTCAATCGCTGGCGTGGAGTGTGCAATTGAAGCCTTCATAGCGCATCTTCGATCTACTGCAGACACGTCCCAACCCGCAGTCGACCAACTTGCGCGCTTGCAGCAGTTGCACTTCGGCCGTCTGCCCGACATTCGGTCCCAGCCAGCTCACATCCCGGTAAGAGTCCCCCGGGGAGGCAAGGTGAATCTTGATGACTAGATCGGACCTTGCGGAGGCCATCATGGCCGTCCGTCGCCTTGACCCCGACCATCCACTTTTCATTGAGTCTGGCTACCGTATCAACACGAAGCCTGTCGAACGCATGGCGGATTTCGTTCTGTACAACATTCAGCAGGGTCATCATGGGTGCTCTCTTTACTCAGAGAGCGGGGTTGGCAAATCCACGGCGCAAGACTATCTAGTCGAAACCGACTGGCGCTGGCTCGTGGAGGACGGACGCCGCGCAGGTGTGGCCAGGGCAATCGTCGCAACCTCAGATGCATGCAGGAGCCCGCTGAGCTTCTGGCACGCGCTTTCACATCAACTGGGAATGCCGCGCTGGTCATCGGCCAGGCCTCACGAGCTGAGGGCACGAATACACAATCACATGCGCGCCGCGTGTGGGCACGCCGACGTACGCAGGTACGTATTGTTCATCGACAGTGCTCAACGGCTCACCAATCTTGAGTTTCAGTGCTTAGAAGATCTTGATAACTTGATGAGCAAGGACAGGCTTACTCTCTTTTTGGTCTTTGTGTACCAAAGTGACCAGCAGGGCATCGAGCTTGGCGACATGTGGCAGCACCATCCGTCACATGTTGTTCGCCGGTGGTTTCTGGACTCAGCCCCATTTCTTCCTCTTGCGGCGCGAGATGAGGTCAGGCATGCCCTGTCGCGCTACGACGGCGCAGCATGGTGGCCGACAGAGGACATGCCATTTTCTAGATACTTCGCCACCGACGCATTTGATCGCGGATGGCGGCTGGAATCTGAAACGGAGATGATTTGCGATGCTGTGTCCGCCCTCCGGAGGGAGGTGGGACTTCCCGAACATAGTGGCTGGCCGATGTGCTCCTTCACATCGACCGTGCGGAATCTGCTAACGAACGCTTGGTTTCAGCAGAGTTTCGAACGCTTCACTCCATCTGACGTCCGTGCTGCGCTTGTGCATGTCGGGTACCTGCGAACCGAGTTCATTCGCATGCGCGAGAAGATGTCCGACAAGGCAATCGCCATCATTGAGAAGATACAGAATACGGCAAACCAGGTAGGGGGAAGCAATGAATAGCTCTCGCGCCGTAAATCCTTCTACGCCTCGGATTGTCGGCGCAGAGCATGAGTTCTATCCATACATATCGGGCTACGGCGTGCTGCAGCGGATCGTTGCACTGGGCATGCCAACAAGTGAGCAACTCATGATCATGGGGGTGAGGCGTAAGACTGGGCGCTCCATGCTCCGCCCTTTGCTTCTGCCGGGCCGGGTGCAGGATACTTTTGCGTCAGCCATCGAAGTCCGTGACGTCACAACGAAGAATCTATGGAATCCGGCCGCGTGGCTTCCAGTTCAATCACTTCGACTTCTCGCGGGTAGTGAGCTTCCATATATGCGGTGCCCCGCATGCGCACTTCACGGCTACCATTGTTCACTATTTCTCCTTCCTTCCATCTCTGCGTGCCCTTGGCATGGCGAGAAGCTCATCAGCCACTGCGAGGCATGCGGAAGGACGCTGGGCACCAGTTTTGACCACTCCGGTGGTCTCGGGACTTGTACTTGTGGATTTCAGCCAATCGACGCCCACACAGCGCTACTGGACGTCAGGCAATTTCCCGCTCGTGAAGTGTCGCAGTGGGTGGATGACTACCTTCATTGGGCATCACGCCAGCGGGCAGGCCGAGTGATTCACTTCCCCAGTGATGCGCAAAGCTGGCCTTCAGCTCTGGCGCGCCTGATTGATAGAACGACTCCTATGCCGCCCGTCCACCAGGACGATGGCAATGCTCACGTAAGGTATGAGGCTTTCCAGCCATCCGCTGACGATCCGGAGCCAGGGGCGTTCTGGGGCTGGGCAATGATTGGCGGCAACTCGGGCCTCATGTGCGCTCCGCTCCCATTGATGGCCTACGATGCTTTGACGCGGGCCACTGCAGCGGCATGCGCCAGGGTCGGACTTGAAGGCCTATCTGTCCTGAGCTTCCGCTCAACGCACTACGACACCCAAGGACCCACTGAGGTAGAGCGGCACGAGTCGTTCCTAGCTCCCTATGGTGTTTCTGCCAGCGGCGCGACTTGGCTCAATCTCTCGGTTGTCGACCCGATGGTAACGTTAGCGTGCGGCACAGCGCTGGAGCTGGCCGCTGCGGCCTTTGGTATCGCGAACGACAAGCCGGATAGGTCCCCTTCCGTAATCGTCGCTTCGGTATTGGACAGCATTAAGGGAAGATCCGCCTTGGTCGACGCGCTTGTGTGGGTTCTGGCAACCGCTTATGAGGAAGGCTTGGCGTTGACGCTTGCAAGGGTGTTCAAGCTGAATCCGAAGGATGTACTGCCTTCAGGTGGGTATCCGGTCATCGAGCTTCAGGGTTCCGCCCGTTCCTTGAGAGAAGTCCGGGTCGCCTGGGTGACACCTCGAAAAACAGCTAGAATCCAGCAGAAATCCTAAGGCAGGCAGTTCTTAGCAATTTTTGCCATCATTGGGGCAACGGCACTGTCTCGTGCCGGACTGCGAACGGCAGTAGCCTTCATGCGAGTACGCAACACAAGGGGAGGCTTTGCCGCCGCGTGGGCTAATTGGCAATTCTAATGAACCCCCGGCAGTCGTGGGCGTGTTTTATGGGCTTCCGGAACTGTTGGGCGTTATTTATGTACTTCTGGAAATGCCGGGCGTCTTTGGTGAACTTCCGGGAATATCGGGCATCTTTGGTGGACTTCCGGAAATATCGGGCATCTTTGGTGGACGGAAGCTGCCAGGAAGAGGCTAAGCTCACCCCATCCATATCTTCTAAAATCAATGCGTTAGAGGCCGGGCGTTTTCGGTGCGGCAGACATTCATTTCATCGGGAATTTTGAGGCGCGAAGGGACACGCTCCTAAACAGACGGGCGGCTGCGCCGGCAGATCTCGCAGACTCGAAAGTTGTTGCTCCAGGGCGTCACTCCGTCCGCGCAGGATGTCCGCGGCTTGGCTCGCCGTCGCTGTCGCTGCTGGGGCGGCGTGGAGATCCTGGCGCAACTGTCTCTCAATCCCGCTGTGTTGTGCTGCCACCAACCGTTTGCCGTGCTGTCCACGGCGCACCGACTGAAGCAAATGCCCAATCCCTGCGAGCAGCCGGCGATCCGCACCGTGCTCAGCCGCGCCGCCCGAGTCGCAGTCAAACGCGGCGAGCGTCCGCGCAAGAAGGTGGCGATCACCCTGCCCGAGCTGGAAGACTTGCTGGCCACCTGCTACGACAGCCTGGAAGGACTAAGGGATCGCGCCCTACTCTGCTTCGGATCTGCCAGTGGCGGGCGTCGGCGCAGCGAGATCGCCGCCGACCTTCGCGACCCGCGTCGGATCGGCGACCAGGGCCATATCAACCGGCTCGAGCACAGCAAGACGCAGCAAGCTAGCGTCAGGGCCACGTCGACTCCGGAAAAGCCGGTCCTGGATCGGGCCGCCCTCGTCCTGCAGGACTGGCTGGAGGCATCTGGGGCCGCCGAGGGAGCAATTTTCAGAAGGCTATGGAAACAGCGCGTCGGCCCTGCCCTCACAGCCTGCGGTCGGGGTTCGTGGCCGAAGCCAGTCGCCAAGGCGTAGCGCTGCCGGCAATCATGGTACTGACAGAGCACCGGGCGGTCTCTAGCGTAGTGGGATATTTTCAAACGGGAGGAGGCTCCATCAACCCGGCAGCTCGACTCCTGGACGATTAATCAACCGAGGCAGCTAGAGGGTGGTCCGATCGCAGAATCCTTTTGACCGACTTCTTTGATAGGCTCGCTTCCCACATGGACCGGAAGTCTACAACCTACAACTGACTTCTGGCGGTAAGCGACCGCGTGGCTTGGAGGTCGCTAGACTTAGCGCTACGACAATTGAATGGGGCATCATGTCGACGGACGATACGAAGTATCAGGTCTTTGTTAGCTCGACCTACCAAGACCTTCAGGAAGAACGCCAAGAGATAATGCACGCATTGCTTGAGCTCGACTGCATACCTTCAGGCATGGAGTTGTTCCCTGCAGCTAACGAAGACCAATGGTCTCTTATTAAGGGTGTGATCGATGACTGTGACTATTACATTGTAGTCATCGGTGGTCGATACGGGAGTATTGGGCCTGATGGGCTCAGCTATACCGAAATGGAGTATCGATATGCCGTCGAAACCGGAAAGCCGGTAATTGCATTCTTGCATGGCGTCCCTGCTGAGATTCCCGCAGGGCGCTGCGAAACCACCGACGATGGCCGAAAAAAGCTCGCTGCGTTCCGCGATCTGGCGCAGAAGAAGATGTGCAAGTCGTGGACTACTGCGCATGAGCTTGGCTCTGTCGTAAGTCGCAGTTTGATTGCACTTAGAAAGAGCCATCCAGGCGTGGGCTGGGTGCGCGGCGATAAGGTGCCTACTACCGATGCCACTGCGGAAATGCTGAAGCTTCGAAAGCGTATTGAGGAGCTCGAGGCAGAGCTCAATAGGTCGCGTACGGAGCCGCCAAAGGGAGCCGTCGGCCTAGCGCAGCATGATGAAGTGTTTGACGTGGAGGTCGAATACGACACTCGTAAGTGGAGCGATGGAGGGTACTTGGAGTATTCTTGGGATCACACCATTCCCCTTACTTGGAATGAGCTGTTCTTCTTGGTTAGTCCGCTGCTACTTCATGAGGCCACGACTGACCAAGTGCACGCGCGGCTTGCCAGCGAAATTCGTGGTCGAGTTATGGCCCTATTCGCCGATGACGAAGAAAAGAACTCGCCGGATGAAGAGCGAGTTGGGCACAGAGTTTTCAGTAAATCAGATATCAAGGTGTCGCGCACCGATCTGGAAACAGTCGTTGTTCAGTTCCTTGCGCTCGGATACATCACTCACAGCATGAAGAATCGCAGCGTCAAAGATCGTGGCGGCTACTGGACACTTACGCCGTATGGTAGAACGGTAATGAATCAGCTTCGGGCAATTCCCTCTACTCCGGAGGCTGTATGACGAAAATATCATCACAGACAGCTCTGTGAAGGATATCTATGAGGTCTCGCGCGACCTTCACCAACCGCCCGCCAGTTCCACACGCAGCCATACGTGAAAACAGTTCAGCCACTCGCAGGCGGCCTTTTGGGGTCTCCAGTTCCTGCGTGAGGATGTGTGGCTCGTACTGAAACGCCTCCACGATCTCATCGTTCTGATCGAGCACAAAGAACCTTCAGATGGCTTTGCGAATCTTTGTCCCGCGCTGCGATCTGTTCGCCTGTAATGGGCTTGTTATTTGACTTGCTGGCGTTGCTTTCGGTTGGATATTGGAAGAACACGCCCCTATTGTCCATTTCATCACGAGCCCTACGCTGCTACTGCTTCAGGCGAATGGCGGCCCCTTGGATCACTGCTGGAGCGTCGAGTGGGGCTCGGCGCGTCATGACATGTTGCTCCAGAAGAAACTTTCGCGTTTCGGTATTTCCATTGTCGGCAACAATGTCGCGAACCACTTGGCTGATGGGCACCTGCAGCGTGTTCGCTAGCGCCACGATGGATTCAAGCTCGAAGGCACTGGGAAAGAGCATTCGTGCCGGCGTGAGCACGTGCGATTCCCAACGTGGATGCTCCCATGCGGTCGTACCGGCTGTGAGCTCTCTCAGTGCAACGCCGTCGGTAACAACGACCTGCTTGAAGGTAACGCAAAGGAAGTAGACCTCGTTTCGTTGAAGATCGGCAGGGAGTCTATCCACCGTGGCAATGGCCTGGTCGACTGCACGCAACAGGGACGTTCTGAGTCGGGCTGCCAGTTCCTCGGGCAGGTTGTGGTACAGCTCGTCGTAGTGCCCCTCTATGCCCTTTGCATCAATCAGAACCAGGGCTTCCTCCGAGACTACGGCAAAGTCAACCACCTGTCCGGGGCCCACGAGGCGCTGACGGAGTTCGTCTTCCCGAATCACTTGTGCGTTCAAATCGTCCAGCACCTCTGCCAGATAGTTCTCGAACGCCGGCCCGAAATCGTTCATGAAGGGGCGGGCATCGATGGCACGAGCCAGATCGAACAACGCCGTCTCTAGCATCCGGAACAGAAGGATGGGGTGGATGCACACAGGGCCCAGATTGCGACTTGCGAGGAAGGGGGTTCGAACCAAGGGTGATTGCTCGCATACCTCGACCTCGGCAAGCGTATTCCTGGCCTCCATTTCGGCAAAGTCGCGATGCAGTTGGGGCACCGTCCGGTCGAGGATCCTTCGCACGATCGCCCAGTGCTCAGGTATCCGAGGGGTGTCGGGCCGCAGCGCTGACAATGCCGGCAGATTCAACAGGTCGCCTGCATCGGCCGCCATGTGCATCATGACTATGGCGAACTGTGTAAACGTGAGGCCGTACTGCTGCCGAAAGAGCTCTGCGGTCGCAGCGCCTGTCATAATTTCCCCGAGAATTCGAAATTGCCGCGGGATAGCACTGGTATCGAATGACCGTTGTAGCCAGATCTGCTGCAGCGCCATTCGACGCATGAAGATCGCCGGCCGTCCTTCGACGCCAGTCAGATGCCCGATCGCATCCCAGGTGGCTTGCGCTATGAAGCTGATGTCTTCGTCGGTGGGATCAGGTCGATCATCATCCGGGCGCCAGCCTACCAACGCCCATTTCATGATCAGCAACCAAACATGGGGGAGTCGCTGGAGCCAGGGCATCCCTTCGTTGGGCTCGCGATTCAATTCCCTGTGTGCCACATCAATGAAGCCAAGCGCGCGACACGCGCCGATGCGGTCCTTTACCTGTCGCAGTAACGCCCGCCCTTGCTCGACCGTCATAGGGTGGCTCCTTTGGATTCCAGCATCAACTGTCGATCAAAATCGGGCGACACAATCTCAGGATGGCAGAAAGTTCTAGGGAGGCAAAGCTCGTGGTAGATGCTTGTGAGCTTTTCACACAGCTCACCTGAGTTAGCCCGCGCCGCGAAGCGGCATCAGCTTGAACGAATGTTAGACCCAACCCCAGGAAGCTCACTTGCGCTTTGGCTTCTTTGCGACAGCGGATCTTCGCGGGGGCGCCTTTGCTTTAGGTTTGACCGCCACTGACGCTGCAGGCTGTCTATTGTTTGCCCAGTCAGCTCTTGGATCTTCAATGTCCAGTTTGTGGACGCGGTTATCAAAACCCTTTGATTGGAGCACGTTGTACTGCTCTCTGAGCGCAGCTATTGGGTGCTGCCAGTCATGCAGGTAGTAGATAGCCTTGATTTTCGCTTGGACCATTGCCTTCGTGCAGTCAAAGCAAGGCCGAAGGGTCGAGTAAACGGTGGCGCCTTCAACGCCGTTGCCGAAACGAGCAGCGGAGACGATAGCATTCTGCTCAGCATGAACGCAGATGCACACGTCATAGCCGACGCTCGCTTGGTAGGTTTCTCGATCCTTGCACCGAACACAGCCGCCATCGCAGCAATTCTTAATTCCTTCTGGGGTGCCGTTATAGCCGGTGGACACGATTCTGTCGTCTCGGACTATTACCGCCCCCACTTTTCGCCCAAGGCAGTTGGCATTCTCACGAACCGCGATTGCGATGGTCATGTAGTACGAGTGCTTATCCACGACTCCTCCTTGTGTGTATTGGCTCTAGCCACCCAGTAACCGGACCCCGGGATCCAGCTATACAATTTATCCGCAGCGCACCATGCGGCGGGCTATCCCCTTGATACGGTTCGATCTTAGGTCGACTGCGTCCGGCTGACAAGCTGACGTGTAACCAGGGCAAGGAGGCCGACATTACCGACGTCGAAGTCCGCTTTGGGTCAAAAGCTGCCCTCCCCCGCCCCGGATAAACACCGCTAACCCATGGGTCATGCGGGAGCAATGCCAAGCCAGGTCCGGCGGCACGAACCTATCTGAACGATCCTCCCGCCATGCTATTGACCTTAAACAATGCTTCAACCTTAGAGCTGGCTCGACGCTCAGATCTGCTGCATCCGAGTCTTAACCCGTAGACCTGCTGAGCGCAGATCCGACAGACAGCATGCACCTCAAGGGAGCGTGCAATGAATACCCCGATTCAAGGTCGTGATCGTCCCACTGAGATGGTCGCTATTGAGATCATCCAGCCGTGCGGCCGAAGTACTCGGTCCAAAGACCCGCCTTATCCTTTTTGACCAAGACAAATGAGGTCCTCATCAGGATATAAGCTGCTGGGTGAATGGCCCTGACATCCTGCGGCGCAAGGGACTCTACAACCCGCTTCCCGGTGCATCCGACATCCCAGGCCTGGAGATTGCAGGTGAAGTGGCGGCAATGTTGGCTTTTGCATCCAGAAGTGCAAAGTCTAAGGCAAGAAATACAATTCGCACGGCTACTGCATATGCGGCCGACACGCTCATAAGAGCGAAAAAAGCTGCACCACCGAACACTACCGGGACTGCGCTTTCCCGGAATACCTCAGTGCTTACACTGGGGGATAGAAGTCGTGATCCAACGAACCAAAAGAACGCCGCCCAGAGAATTCCGGCGAAGACATTGAAACGGCCCAGCCTGTCTACGGATTGAACCTTTATTAGTTGCACACCTCTTTCAAGCCCATCCAACTCGGCTGACGACTCGCTTAGGCTGTTTAGCTGCTTTGTCAGACTGGCAACCGACTTAGCTGACAATCCAGAGAAAATGGTTCTGCTTGGCAGGCCGAAGTAGACACATGTTGCGCCAACAATGAACGACGCAACTACCATTTCCTGACGAAAACTCGGTTCAATGAACCAAAACGCGCATGCGACGATCGAAGTCAGGACGGCCATCCAGACAAGTCGCTGCCAGATTACCTTGAGGCCTGCCTGGACAAGCCACGGCGCGACCAGAAGCTCTTCGACGAGCGCTATCAATCGACCATCCGGTGGCACTCCATCCTCTTCCCAGAGCCAAGTCCGTCCAATCACAGCTCGCTCGGCAAGCCGAATGGCAGCTCTTGTTTTGTAAAGTTGCATGCGATCCTCCTTCCACGCCCTCTCTGATGCAGCGGCCACTGACGTGCGAGTTAAGCGCCGTGGGGCACGCGCAATCGCCCACTTCGTCAAGTGCGGCCCTGACAGGGTATCGGCAGGCAAAGCCCTTGTTTGAGTCCCAGAAGCGAATGCAAGACAATTGCTACGCCTTCTAAGGCGTCGTAGCCGATTCGAAATGGTCCCGGCGGCCGCGCGTTGTGGCGCCTGCCATCAGGCAACTCTGATCAACCCTGCTAGCTATGAACCCACTCATCCGCGCCACATAATCGCACGCAGCACTCCGCCCTGCAGAACCCATCCTATTAGCGTGACGCGTCACGCTCGATCGCCCCGCCCATTGGCGACCCACCCCTCCCCCACTATAGTGCCAACCCTCACAAGGACGAGGCGGCACACATGCCCTATATCGGAATCGGACTCCACGTACTGGCGGCCATCTACTTCGCGGTGCACGCCATCCGCTCGGGCCAAAGCCTCTATTGGCTCATCCTGCTCTTCTCGTTCCCGCTGCTCGGCAGCGTTGTCTACTTCCTGGCGATCTACTTCCCGGAAGTCCGTCACTCGCGCGGCGCCCGGCAGGTCGTCCGCTCCGCCAAGCAGCTCATGGACCCGGGCCAGGACCTGCGCAATGCTCGCGCCGAACTGGCGCGCACGCCTACCGTGCAGAACCGTGTTCGCCTGGGCATGACGCTGCTGGATGCCGGCCAAGCGGAGGAATCCAGAACTCTGCTTGAGCAGGCCGCAAGCTCTCCACTGGGTGACGACCCCTACATCCTTACTGGTCTGGCGCGTGCCCGCCTGGATTCCGGGCAGCCCGCGCTTGCGGTGGAGACGCTGGACGGCCTGTTCGCCCGCCATCCGGACGTGCGCCGCAAGCCAGAACAGACCCTCCTCTATGCGCAGGCATTGGCCGCCACCCAGTCGCCTGGCACTCGCGCCGCATTCGAGCGCGCCGTGGAATGCGGAAACGATGCGGCCGCCCGCTGCCTCTACGCCGAGTGGCTGATGGCGCAGCCGCAGCCCGACGATCGTGAGCAAGCCCGCAGCCTGTTCGCCAGCATCATCGACGATGCCCAGCATTGGTCGCGCCATGCGCGCAGCCACAATGCCGCGTGGCTGGAGCGGACCAAGGTCGCGTTGAAGGGCTACTGACGCCTGCCAGCCTTTGGTAGTCCTGTCGCATCCGCCTCGCTCATGGCTCCGTCGGGCGGATGCCGACAGCCCGCAGGCCTGTA
Organism: Stenotrophomonas sp. 109824_Sma; assembly: GCF_056480025.1. NCBI lineage: Bacteria > Pseudomonadati > Pseudomonadota > Gammaproteobacteria > Lysobacterales > Lysobacteraceae > Stenotrophomonas > Stenotrophomonas sp. 109824_Sma. The sequence goes on from NZ_CM151078.1 coordinate 2,425,881, forward strand.
CCACCGACATCGCCGACAGCCTTACAGCACAAGGCTTCAGACTCATTGCGCCGCATGCAACGATTCTGAAAATGTTGAAAGTGGTGTCGGCATCGGCATTACTGCATTGGCATCACGGACGACCGCGCGTATTCCTTTTCGTGCCACCAATACATCGGTGGCCGGGGCTCGAAATCCCGGTAACGCGACTGTAGTTTGCGCTTGCCAGCCGGCACCACGCCTTGTGGTGCCGGCTGGCAATCCGTCGGCCGGCTATGGCGGGCGGTGCGTGGGGGCCTTGTGCCCACCGGGCCTAGTCGCGTACCGGATTTCGAGCCACGCATCGTCCGCCACCTTTATCGGTGGCGGCTTCCGCATGCATGCAAGGAGCCCAGCCATGACCCAGCCCCACTCCCCTGCCCCGCACCCGATCCATGACGCGCCCGCCAATGGCTCCGCGTTGGATCCGAACACGCTCATCGCCCTGCTGCACAGCATCGGCGCCGGCGTCGCCTCCGACGGCCAGCCTTGGCCTGAGCGCCATCAGATGCCCGGCCGACGCATCGCCCTGGCGGACACCGATTGCTCGCTGGCCGGCCTTCGCGTGGTGCTGGAAATCCTGTTGGCTGCACAACGCGCCCGAGAGAACGGCGAGCTGGAGCAATACGTCGGCCCGCGCGTCATGGAGGGGCTGATCATGGCGGGGCTGGGCCTCGTAGCACACGCCAGCACACGGGTACGCCCGGACGGCTGAGTGGCGCGGTATTCCTGGGCGGCCACCGCGCTCTGTCTCGTGGCGGTGGTTGCGGCACAGGCGCAGTGGTCCGCGCGACCGGTTCCCGCGCCTGTCGGGTTCCAAAGCATCAACGACGATCGATTCTCACAACTGCGCCGCCAAGCGATGCAGTTCGTGGAGTCTCGGCCACGACAGGGCTTCCAGTTTGTTGAGCGGCATCGAGATGCCGAGTTCCAGGTTCATTGCCGAGGCATGCCAGTGCTGTGGCTGGAGAGGCGCTCGCAACATCTGCTGTTGCAGGTCTCACTGGACGCGGAGCAGCGGGCGCCCGCCGTTCTGCAGCTTCGTACGTTGCTTCAATGGCAGCTGCAGCCGTTGGGCCACTTGGAGCAGGTGCTGGCTGGCGTGCCGGAGCCTGTTCTGTTGGATCGGGTGCTGCAGATGTTCGCTGGCGAGGTGCCTGATGGAGTGCGGTGTGGCAGGCAGTAGTCGAGCATGGCTCGACCCTCCTCCTCGGCTAGCGGTAAGGCTCGAAAGTCATTCCGCCATCGGGACCGCCCTCGACGATGTACTTCCCGCCTCCTCCGCGAATATTGGAGCCGCCATAGGGAAGTGGCATGAGCTGCACAACCACACTTGAACCCTCCAGGTAGATGATTGCCTTGTAGTTATCAATATCCGCCAAGTGGCGATCCAGCCCAGTAGTGCCATGTGCTTGTGCCTTCAGCCTCCGGCCAAAGTCCTGATAAACCCTGGAGAAGGCAGAAATCACAGTCGACTCTGAGGTCTGAATTGCTCCCGACCCAAGCACGACAGGCGGGAACAGCGCCACTCCGAGCCCGACCGCCACAGCCAGGCCACAGCACTTTCGAATCAATCCGTTCATGTTATGTCCCTTCCTCCGTAGCTGCATGATGTGGCCCTGCCGGTAGATTGCGTTCCAGCACCGTACGATCTGGCAAGACCTATGATGCCTTCGCTTGCCGGAGACGAAGCAGGCCGACAGACCCGACTTTCCACATGGCAAATGCCATGCAAAGAGAGAAAGCCACAAACGCCAAGCCCGCAAACCCATAGTCTCGGCCACCATTAGCGAGATCAATCAGCACGAAAGCAAGGAGTACTGAATTCACGGCAGCCCCGAGGCAGGCCACCAGCCTGAGTGCCCAGAAGAACATGATGTAGTAAGCCCGAAGAAATCTTTTGTATCTACTCATCTCAAGAACACCGGACCCTTTTCCCGCCTGCAACCCAATTACGTCGAGCTTGACTGAGTCGCCATGCTCCCATCCCTCGTAGGTAGCTGGTCTCTCTCTTCCTATCGCTTTTTGGCACATCGCTGAGCCGTCATGCGAGCCGCTTGCTCTAGCTCGGAATCCGCGACCTTCACTCCCTTCAGCGCGGCACTCTTGAGCCATGCGTATGCTTCATTGGATGACTCACAGTCCTGTTTGTCCCTCAACATGAAGAACACGTTGTACTGTGCAATCGGGTGCCCCAGCGCTGCGGCATAGACAAGCCACATATGGGAGCTGCCGGCCATGCCTTTGCCCTCAAAGTGGCGTGAAATTCGAAACGCCGCCTCAGCTTCGCCTGCATCTGCGCGCCCAATCAACGTAAGTAGCTGCTTGTCATCAAGCTCTGCGCCATTATCCGTTGCGATCGACCCGTCAAGCTCAACAATCGGCCTGTCCGGTTGAGGGGGCGCCTGCGCATTAGCCAACCCTGTGCCTGCCAAGCATAGGAGAAGACCGGTTGCCCTGAATATGGTCATCTGATGGCGCCGCCCTTGCTCATGAAATCCACCTGTTCCTCAAGATTGCTGTTGTGCTTTCCCCATGGGGGTGTTTTTTCCGCAGTTCCCTTGATCTGGATGCCCGGAGCTTGTCTTGAAGAAGGGGGTGCGGGTTCTCGCTTGCGATGTGTCTGATGGGGCGCGATGTGGTGTGCGGTAGTCGAGCATTGCTCGACTCTACAGAGGCGCGGGCTGCGGCGGCTCAGGTTCGTGGTTGGAGCCTTCGAGCAAGGCGACGTAGGTGTCCAGGCGGATGCGCATGCTGATCAGCATCCAGCCCAACAGGTACAGAAGCACCATGGCGAGGATCAACAATCCGCCGACCAGACTGACGTCGAAGGCGCCTGCCCAGTCGCCCCATTTCCATCCCCGGAACTGCAAATAAAATGCAATGAGCAGCGGGAATGGCCCAAGGCGTTGCAGACCGCCGTACATCAGGCCCATGCGCTCGATCATGTTGTTGCGCAGCTGACTGACATACTTGAGGCGGCGCTCGCGCTCAATGCGAGGGAAACGGCGAAGCTCGGTAACCACCGCTTGCCAGTGGGCGAAGTCGCCGTCCATCTCCTTGGCGTGCGACAGCCGTGGCTGACTGAATTGGCGGATGCCTCTGCGGGCCGCCAGGGCGCCCCCAACAATGAAGCCCCCGATTTCGATTGCCAGGCAGGCAATAACCACCTGGAGTACTGCGCCAATAGGCAACCATCGATCCGGAAGCTGAGCAGTAAGTATGCCGATGATCGCCGCACCCATGCCGATGCGAAACGACCAGGTCTCCACCCTGCCCGCCTTACGGTAGATGCTATGTTCAACCAGCCCTTGCACCCGCTGGTAGAGCCAGTGGAAGGTCAGTTCCTGTTGCTTCGTCCTGTCTGGCGAATCGAATCCGCCCTCTGCCTGCATATCCATTGCGTCCCCCTGCCCGCCGGCGCAGATGCCGGCGCCACCATCGTAGCCGACGACTCACCTCCCGGCATCGATCCAGCCCGCAAGGCGCGCGCGCACGAGATCTTCTGGCGTGTCGATATCCAGGCCCAGCTCCGGCGCTTGAAGGGCATGCACGGCATCGATGGGAAGCTGCCTCAAGCGCGCTCCGAAGCCGCGGTCACCGCTTGCACCCACCTGATTGAACCATGCACGCGGCACTACTGCAGGAATGCCAAGCGCGTCTCCATGACGGGTGCCAGCGCACCCTGACTTCGAAGCGCGGGCACCCAAAAGCAACGCCTGCAGATGGGCGTGCTCGATCGCGGGCTGGTCGCATGCCACAACCATCACGGCCGCCACCGCGGGCAGCAGGTGTGTGCCGGCAACCTGCAGGCTGCTGGCCAGGCCGTTTTCCCAGTGGTGGTTGGTTACCGGAGTCGCATCCAGTCCGGAAATACTGGATGTCACGGCCTGTGCGTTCCCGCCCACCACCACCAACACCTGCGCTGGCACGAGCTCCAGCGCCAGCCGCACCACGCGATGCACCAGGGTCTCGCCCTGCCGGGTCAGAAGCTGCTTGGGCTGGCCAAGCCGGGTGCTGCCGCCCGCAGCAAGCACGACGACCGCATGCGCGGCCGTCACGTGCCGGCGGTGCTTCGCCATTGCTGCAGCTGCGCGGTAATGCTGAGCGAAATCGCCTCCGGCCCCCGCCCGCCGATGTTGAGGCCGACCGGTGATCGAAGCCTGGAAGACAGGCGGTTGCGCTGATCCTGTGTCAGCAGTTTGAACAGATCCTCACGCCTTCGCCGCGGACCCAGAAGTCCAATGAAGGCAACCTCGGTATCGGCCAGGGCCACCAGCGCCTCGCGGTCCAGCTCGAAGTCGTGGTGCATCACCAGCACCGCGTCGCACGGGGCGGCATGGAGGGCCTCGGCCGGGCTCACCTGGAGCTGTGCATCCGCGCCCTGCCCTGCTGAGGACCAGCGCGCTCGTCGTTCGGCCACGCTGACCCGCCACCCCAGGCCCCGCAGCAACGGAACCAGGAAGGGCGTTTCGGGACCGCCCCCGAACAGCAGGGCCCGCGGAAGCCGGGGCAACGGCAAACGCCACGCTGCTTCTCCAAAGGGCTGCGCCCCGTCCATCGGATGCAGCTGCCATGCCTGCTCGCGATTGCCGGCGCGGAAGACGATCTGCCCCGAGGTGCGAAGGTCGCGCTGGAGTGGCACCCCCTCGCGGAGCCATGCCTCGATCACGGCGTCGATGCCGGACATGGCACGCAATGGCAGGAGCGCAATCCGAAGCCGGCCGCGGCAGCCGAGCGCGGACCCACTCAACAGGTCATCGTCACTGCGGGTGTCGATCTCGATCCAGTCGACCTGCCCTGCCGCGCTCACCTGCTCCGCGCGGCGCGCGAGCTCGGGCTCCAGGCATCCGCCGCTGAGCCAGCCGACCTGGCTGCCGTTGCAGAACAGCACCATGTCACCGGCACCGGCGTAGGTGGAGCCATCGGTTTCCAGCACCAGCGCGAGCACGGCGTGCTCCCCCGCGCGCACGCGCGTCAAGGCCGTCTCGAGCACGCCGCGCGGGCTTCCTTCGGTGAGGAAGCCCGGCGCCGCGGACAGGTGCCCGGCAGCCTGCCTGGGCTCCACTCCCTGTGCCGCAGAGGCCTCCAAGGCGGGTGAGGCCACGGGTCGGTCCATGCGCAACGGTCAGCCTACGTCGGGCAAGCCGGGCAACAGCTTGTCCAGGGTGATGGGATAGTTGCGCACGCGCACGCCGGTGGCGTTGTAGACCGCATTGGCGATCGCGGCGCCGACCCCGCAGATGCCCAGCTCACCCACGCCCTTGGCCTTCATTGGCGAGATCACCGGATCCAGCGTGTCGAGGAAGACCACCTGCTGGTGTGGAATATCGGCGTGTACGGGAACCTCGTAACCCGCAAGGTCGTGGTTGACGAACAAACCAAGCCGTTTGTCGACCACCAGCTCCTCCATCAGGGTCGCACCCGCACCCATCACCATGCCGCCGATGACCTGGCTGCGTGCGGACAGCGGGTTGAGGATCCGGCCGCCATCGCATACGGCAAGCATCCTGCGGATGCGCGTCTCTCCCGTGTAGGCATGCACGGCGACCTCGCAGAAATGCGCTGCATAGGTGCCGACGTCGTAGCCCTGCTTGAACTTGCCGAAGGCAATGCCGTCCTCTGCCGACAGTGTCCCCGCTTCGGCCAGCTCGATGGTCCGTCCACCCGCCTGGATACGGCCATTGGCGAAGTTTGCGGTGTCGCCGTCGAAGCCCAGTTTCTCGCCCACCTTGCGGCGCAGGCTGACGCACGCCGCGTACACGCCTGCGGTGGAGCTTGCCGCGCCCCACTGGCCGCCGGAACCGGCGGAGGCGGGATGACGCGAGTCGCCGAGGGTGACCTGGACCCGGTCCAGCGGCACGCCCATGGTCTCGGCCGCCGTCTGCGCGATGATCGTGTAAGAGCCGGTGCCGATGTCGGTCATGTCGGTTTCCACGATCACCCCACCCTGGCCGTCAAGCCGGACCCGCGCCGCCGACTTCATCGTGGGTGCGCCGCGATAACCTGCGGACACGCCCATGCCGACCAGCCAGTGCCCGTCCCGTACCTGCGCCGGCTTGGCGTTGCGCTTGTTCCAGTTGAAGCGTTCCGCGCCCTCGCGCAGGCAGCGGACCAGGTTGCGGTCGGAGAACTTCTTGCTCGGATCGCCGGGTACGACCTCGGGCTCGTTGAGGATGCGGAACGCGATCGGGTCGAGGCCCAGCTTCTCGGCCATTTCGTCCATCGCCACTTCCAGCGCCATGTGGCCCGGCGCTTCGCCCGGCGCGCGCATCGCATTGCCTTCGGGCATGTCGAGCGTGGCGATGTAGTTGGCCACCAGGCGGTTGGCGCCTGCATAGAGCTTGGGCGTCTGCAGGGTGCCGTTCTCGCCGTCCTCGCCGTTGATGTTGCCCGACCAGTTCTCATGGGCGATGGCGGAGATCCTGCCGTCCTTCGCGCAACCGATCCGGACGCGTTGGATGGTCGCGTGCCGGTGCGTGGTGTTGTTGGGCATCAACGGGCGTTGCAGCGCGATCTTCACCGGCCGCCCGACCTGCTTGGCGGCCAGCGCGGCTAGCACTGCATCGGCGCGGATGAACAGCTTGCCGCCGAAGCCGCCGCCGATATAGGGCGAGTCCACGCGCACATTGCCAGCATCGATGCCGAGGATCGCGGCCATGCCCTGCCTGGCCCAGTCGATCATCTGGTTCGAGGTCCACAGGGTGAGCGTGTCGCCTTCCCAAGCGGCGATGGTGGCGTGCGGCTCCATCATCGAATGACTTTCGTCGGCTGTGTGGTAGGTCTCGTCGAGCTTGACCGCCGCGCTCGCGTAAGCGCTGTCGAAATCACCCAGCGTCTGCCGGTCGGGCTTGCCACCGCGCCCCTTGGCCAGCGGCGCGGACGGCGCGAGCGCTGGGAAATCGAAGCGCCCCTTGCCGCGCTCGTAACGGGTGCGGATCAACGCCGCAGCGGCGCGGGCCTGCTCGAAGGTCTCGGCCACCACGCAGGCAATGGCCTGGTGGTAATGGGCGACCTCGGGCCCGCCGAACAGTGGCGCGTTGTTCCAGTTCGACTTGCCGACCGGCTTGGTTTCCGGTGCGGTGATGACCGCCAGCACGCCGGGGGCGGCACGTGCGCGGGAGACATCCATCGAGATGATGCGCCCCTTGCCGATGCCCGCGCCGACGATGTAGCCGTAGACCTGATTCGGCGCGACGTCATGGCGCTCGTAGGCATAGGGGGCGGTGCCAGTGGTCTTGCGTGGGCCATCGATGCGCGGCGTCGACTTGCCGACCACCTTGGCCTTGTCGAACAGGTTGTCGCCGGCGGGGGCGTTGAATTCGAGGGGCATCAGCGCTCTCCTTCGGCCAGGACGGCTGAGAGCGTGCGCTCGGCGAGCGCGATCTTGAACGCGTTCTCCTGCGTTGGACGGGCACCGGCGAACACCTGCCGGGTCGCGGCCTTCACGCCCTCGCGCAGCACCGGTTCGGCTGCCTCGATGCGCCACGGCTTCGGCGCGACCCCGCCGAACGCGAACCGCGCCGAGCCGTCACGCTGCACGACCGCGGCGACCGACACCAGTGCGAACGCATAGGACGCGCGGTCACGCACCTTCTGGTACACGTGCCGGCCGCCTAGCGGTTCCGGCAGCGTGACGTGGGTGATCAGCTCACCGCGCTGCAGCACATTGTCCTGCTGCGGCGTGTCGCCGGGGGAACGATGGAACTCGGCAATCGGAATGCTGCGCGTGCTGCCATCGCCCTTGATGGTCTGGATCGAGGCGTCCAGCACACGCAAGGCCACCGCCATGTCGCCCGGATAGGTCGCGATGCAGCTGTCCGAGGTGCCGATCACGCCCATCTGCCGGGAGAACCCCTCGAGCGCGCCGCAGCCTGATCCGGGCAGGCGCTTGTTGCAGGGCAGATGGGGGTCGTAGAAGTACGGGCAGCGCGTGCGCTGCAGCAGGTTGCCGCCGGTGGTGGCCTTGTTGCGCAGCTGCCCGGACGCGCCTGCCACGATCGCGCGGGTCAGCACACCGTAGTCGCGGCGCACGCGCTCATGCGAGGCCAGCGCGGTATTGGTGACCAGCGTGCCGATGCGCAGGCCGCCGTCGTCCGTGGGTTCGATCCTGTCCAGGCCGATGTCCTGCACGTCGACCAGGTGCGCGGGCGTCTCGACCTCCAGCTTCATCAGGTCGAGCAGGTTGGTTCCTCCCGCCAGGAACTTCGCGCCCTCGGTGCCGGCGACGGCCCTGGCGGCCTCGGCAGGAGACTTCGCGCGCTCGTAACTGAAGACCTTCATGAGCGCCCCCTTCCAGAGGCCGCGCCAGCGACCTCTTGCATCGCCTCGGCAATGTTGGAATACGCGCCGCAGCGGCAGAGGTTGCCGCTCATGCGTTCGCGCATTTCCATGTTGGTGGCCTGCGGCCGTGCGCTGACATCGGCCTGCGCATGGCTGGGGACACCGCGCTTGATCTCGTCCAGTACCGCCACGGCCGAACAGATCTGCCCCGGCGTGCAATACCCGCACTGGTAACCGTCATGCTTGATGAAGGCGGCCTGCATCGGATGCAGGTCATCAGGGGTTCCGAGGCCTTCGATGGTGGTGATGGCATCGCCCTGGTGCTGCACCGCCAGGCTGAGGCACGCATTGATGCGTTCACCGTTGACCAGCACGGTACAGGCGCCGCACTGACCGTGGTCGCAGCCCTTCTTGGTGCCGGTCAGTTTCAGATGTTCGCGCAGGGCGTCGAGCAGCGTCGTGCGGGTGTCCAGCTCGAGCTCACGATGCGTGCCGTTGACGGTCAACGCCACCGTGCTGATGACCGGCGGCCTGGGCGGCGGGGACGCCGCCAGTTCGGCGGCGAGCGATGACGCCCCCGGTGCGGCGGACATCGCCATGGTCGTGGCGCCGCCGGCGATCACCTGGCGACGCGTCAACTTCATTCCTTCGTCCCAACTTGGCACAGTGACCTCCTGGCGTTCGGGGAAACCCCGTGGCTGGATGGACGCGCTCAGACTACCCAAGGGGCACTATGCCCGGCTGGGTAGTACAGATCTGTGAAGCCTGTCCAGGGTGTGCCTGCATCTTCGGTCGAGCCTGCTGGCCGGTCATCTTCAACGCCGCCTCTGGCAAACGTGCGCCTGGTGGACAGCGTATTGATGCCCGGGTAAAGCCGCCCAGACAGGCCCACAGCGCGCCGTGGGCTGGCCTGCGGAACTGCATCATGCGGCGCTCGGATACGGTGCCGCGTCGGTGGTCAGCAATCGCTGTGGTCCGGGCGAGCTGCCACGGCCGTGCGTGATGCTGGACTCATTGCCGTGTGGATCGACTGCGGGTAGAGGCCAGAAGGATGAGCAGCACATAGCAGGCCAACGCCCCCAGGGCCAGGCCCATGGCCTCGAGTTCCCAGTTCCTGCGGTACGGAGAAGGCCCGATGAAGGCCCAGATCAACACGAGCGCCCCAATCACGAGCATGGTCTTGTTGGCTGCTGAGATGAGCTTGGCAGCAGAGGGATACCCTAGATTGGGGTCGAACGGGCCGAGCATCCAGCCGAGGCTCTTGAAGTAGTCACGTGCAAGAAAGAACAGGAAGACAAACACCCCCATGAGCACGCTCGCCAGCAGCTGATAGTGCGGTTCCATGGCAGCCTCTTGAGGGGATCTGGCGTTTCCACGCGTGGACGCCCCGCAGCTTAGCCGGATTTACATGAGGAGTGCATCCGTTGGCCGGAAGCGGACGCTAGCGGCGTGGTTGAGGCGCGCGGCGTGGTGGCAGGCAATAGTCGAGCATGGCGCGACTCTACAGAGGCCCGCCAAGCGGGCCGAAGGGTTCATGGGAAGGCGGGCCACTGCGCAAGCGGTGGGCCAGGAACACGGCGTGTGCCGTGTGCGATCAGCCTAGGCAGCACACCGTTGCTGCGGTAGGCCCGTGGAGGGGGACGTGATGTTGCATTCCGGGAAGCAATGCGAATCACATGCCCAGATCAGACAGCCCCGGATGATCATCGGGGCGGCGCCCCAGCGGCCAGTGGAACCTGCGGTCACTTTCCTTGATCGGCATGTCGTTGATGCACGAAAAGCGGCGTTGCATCAGGCCATCGGCGCCGAATTCCCAGTTCTCGTTTCCATAGGAACGGAACCAGTTGCCGGAGTCGTCATGCCACTCATAGGCGTAGCGCACGGCAATACGGTTGTCGGTGAAGGCCCATAGCTCCTTGATCAGCCGGTACTCAAGCTCCTTTTTCCACTTGCGGGCCAGGAAGTGCCGGGCCTCCTCGCGGCCATGGGTGAACTCGGCGCGATTTCGCCACTCGGTATCCAGCGAATAGGCCAGCGAAACCTTGTCCGCATCGCGGGAGTTCCAGCCATCCTCGGCAAGACGCACTTTCTCGATGGCCGATTCACGGGTGAACGGGGGGAGCGGCGGACGGGGTGCTTCAATGGACATGGTGGAGCCTCCAATCAAGTGGATGAACGGGGTGCTTCGACGGGTTTTGATGACTCAGGCGTCAGCGCCTGGCCTGCTCCAACAACACCTTTGCAACATCCCTTGCAGTGTCTGCGGCGGTGTAGTCGCCCATCACGCGCGAGACGGTGATGGCGCCTTCCATGAGAACCAGCAGCTGCCGCGCCAGTGCGTCTGGCTGCTTGATATCCAGTTGCGTGGTGAGTTCCAGCGTGTAATCGAGCAGCTTCTGCTTGTGATGTTTTGCGATGTGGCGAATCGGATCGTCGGGATCGCCGACTTCGCCTGCGGTGTTGATGAAGGCGCAGCCGCGATAGCCCTCGGACTGGAACCAGCCCTTGAGCACGGTGAACATGCCGAGGATGCGTGCTTCCGGGGTGTCAGCCTTGTCGCACTCCTGCTGGAACCAGGCGAGCCAGCGCACGTCACGCGCGTTCAGTGCCGCAGCGGCCACCTGGTCCTTGTTTTCGAAGTGACGGTAGATGCTCTTCCGGGCAACGCCGGAGGTCTTCACCAGCAGATCCATGCCGGTGGCGTGGATCCCGTTCTGGTAGATCAGCGCCTCGGCCGTGGCCAGGATCTTCTGCGCGGTGTCGGTGCCGGTCTTGTGCATGGCTGCAAGGTAGAACGAGCGTTCTCCCTTGTCAACGGGCAATGGTTGGCGGTTCGTGTGTGCACAACCGTGCAAGACGATCTATCAAGAAATCCGGACAGTTCATCACCCAGGCGCCTGATTGCTGGCGCAAAGTACGCCTCACCACCCACCCATGAGAGTTCCCCCATGAACACCTTCGCCCGCACCCTGGCCATTGCCGCCCTCGCCCTCTCGGTCCAGGCCGGCCTGTCCGCGCAGGCCGCCGAACCGGCCACGCCGGCGGCAGTCACCAGCATCGCGCGCACCGCCAGCTACATCACCACCGCCGATGGCGTGCAGCTCTACTACAAGGACTGGGGCCCCAAGGACGGCCCGGTCGTTACCTTCAGCCACGGCTGGCCGTTGAACTCGGACAGCTGGGAATCGCAGATGATCTTCCTGGCCAACCACGGCTACCGCGTCATCGCCCATGACCGTCGTGGCCACGGCCGTTCCAGCCAGCCGTGGGATGGCAACGACATGGATCACTACGCCGATGACCTGGCCACGGTGATCAACACGCTGGACCTGCACGATGTCACCCTGGTGGGCTTCTCCACTGGCGGCGGCGAAGTGGCGCGCTACATCGGCCGCCATGGCACCGGCCGGGTGAAGAAGGCGGTACTGATCAGTTCGGTGCCGCCGCTCATGCTGAAGACCGCCGACAACCCCAATGGCCTGCCGATGGAAGTGTTCGATGGTATCCGCAAGGCGCAGATGGACAACCGCGCACAGCTGTACAAGGACATCCCGTCGGGCCCCTTCTACGGCTTCAATCGCCCGGGCGCGAAGGTGTCGCAGGGCCTGATCGATGCATGGTGGGCGCAGGGCATGCAGGGTGGCCACAAGAACACCTACGATTCGATCGCCGCGTTCTCGGCCACCGACTTCCGCGCCGACCTGAAGAAGTTCGACGTGCCGACGCTGGTGATCCACGGTGATGACGACCAGATCGTGCCGATCGACATCTCCGGCCGCCAGTCGGCGAAGCTGATCAAGGGCGCACGGCTGATTGTGTACCCGGGTGCGCCGCATGGCCTGACCGACACCCACAAGGACAAGGTCAACCAGGATCTGCTGACGTTCCTGCAGGAAAAGTAAACAACAGGGGCTCCGGCAATGTGCCGGAGCCCGTTTCCTGTTGAAAGGCGCTGCCTCGATGCTGGCCTTCCGGCGCCGGACATCGATAGCCGAGCATGGCTCGGCGCTACAGGGAAGCCAGCTCCTTCGCCAGGAACGGCGCCGTTCTGCTGCCTTTGGCGCGCGCCACCTGTTGCGGCGTTCCCTTCGCGACGATGGTGCCCCCTGCCCCGCCAGCGCCGGGGCCTACATCAATCACCCAGTCCGCCTGTGCGACCGCGCGCATGTCATGCTCGATCATCACCACCGTATTGCCCGCGTCCACCAGCCGCTGCAGCTGCACCAACAGCCTGTCTGCGTCCGATGCATGCAGGCCGGTGGTGGGTTCATCCAGCACATACAGCGTGCGCCCGCGCTGGCTGCGCTGCAGCTCGGTGGCGAGCTTGATGCGCTGGGCCTCGCCGCCTGAAAGTTCGGTGGCCGGCTGGCCCAGCCGCAGGTAGCCCAGGCCGATCTCCTGCAGCAACTGCAGCGGGCGGGCAATGGCATCCTCTTCATTGAAGAACGCATGCGCCTGGTCAACCGTCATCTGCAGGACGTCGGCGATGTTGCGGTCGTTCCACTGCACCTTCAGCGTGGCTTCGTTGTAGCGGGCACCATGACAGGTCGGGCACGGCGCATAGACGCTGGGCATGAACAGCAGTTCGACGCTGACGAACCCCTCGCCCTCGCAGGTCTCGCACCGGCCCTTGGCCACGTTGAACGAGAAGCGGCCCGCATCGAAACGGCGTCGGCGCGCGGCGGGCGTGGCGGCGAACAGCTTGCGCACGTGATCGAACAGCCCGGTATAGGTGGCCAGGTTGGAGCGTGGCGTGCGGCCAATGGGCTTCTGGTCGACCTGCACCACCCGCTGGATGGCGTCCATATCGCCTGCCAATGTGCCCCGCGTCGTTTCGATCACGGTCGGCCCGTCGGTGGGCGCGCTATCGGCGTTGTCGTCCGCAGGCTCATGCCCGAGGTGCAGCAGCAACAGCTCGGGTAGCGCCTGCGCCATCAGGCTGGACTTGCCGGAACCGGAAATGCCGGTCACGGCCGTCAGCAGCCCCAGCGGCACCTGTGCGTCCACGCCCTGCAGGTTGTGGCGATGGATGCCTTGCAGCTCCAGCCAGGTGCTCGCGTTGCGCTGCCGGCTCGGGGGTGCGGGCACCTGGTCGAACAGATACCGCGCCGTGCGCGACTGCTGGATCTGGCGCAGGCCGTTGGGCTCGCCACTGTAGAGGACCTGGCCACCGTGCTCGCCCGCCTCGGGCCCAACATCCACCAGCCACTGCGCGCGGCGCATCAACTCCAGGTCATGTTCAACAACGAACACCGAGTTTCCACCATCGCGCAAGCGCTCAAGCGCGTCGTACAGCGCCTGGCTGTCGGCCGGGTGCAGGCCGGCCGAGGGTTCGTCGAGTACGTACAGCACGCCAAACAGCAGCGAGCTGAGCTGGGTGGCCAGACGCAGGCGTTGCAGTTCGCCGGCCGACAGGGTTGGCGTGGCGCGGTCCAGCGAGAGATACCCCAGGCCCAGGTCACGCAATTGGCGTACACGGGCCATGACCCCGCCTGCCAGTCGTTGTGCTGCCAGGCGCTTCTCTTCGGACAGGGCGGAGGTCAGCCGCACGTCCGGAGCGCCCTCGTGGGTCGCCTGGCCACTCGCGGCCCGCCGGGCGCGATCGCGGGGTGTCGCGCTCCGGCTGGTGCGAGCGCCCTTGCTGTGCGCGCCGAAATCACCTTGTGCGATGGGCTCCAGCAGCGCCGCCAGCTGATCCAGCGGCAGCCGCATGAACTCGCCGATATCCACGCCGGCAAAGGTGACGGAGAGTGCTTCGGGCTTCAGGCGCTTTCCGTGGCAGGCCGGGCACAGCTTGCCTTCCATGTAGCGCGACACGCGCTTGCGCATCAGCGCGCTCTGGGTATTGGCAAAGGTGTGCAGCACGTAGCGGCGCGCGCCGGTATAGGTGCCCATGTAGCTGGGCTCCTGCTTGCGCTTGAGCGCAGCACGCGTCTCTGCGGGCGTGAAACCTGCATAGACCGGCACGCTGGGCGCTTCCTCGGTGAACAGGATCCAGTCCCGGTCCTTCTTCGGCAACTTCTTCCACGGCACGTCGATGTCGTAGCCCAGCGTCACCAGGATGTCGCGCAGGTTCTGGCCATGCCAGGCCGGCGGCCAGGAGGCGATGGCGCGCTCGCGGATGCTCAGCGAGGGGTCCGGAACCATCAGTGCTTCGGTCACTTCGTAGACATGCCCCAGGCCATGGCAGGTGGTGCAGGCGCCCTGCGGCGTGTTGGGTGAGAAGTCCTCGGCGTACAGCATGGGCTGGTTGGCCGGGTACGCACCCGCACGCGAGTACATCATGCGCACCAGGCTGGACAGGGTGGTCACGCTGCCCACTGACGAACGCGCATTGCTGGCCCCGCGCTGCTGCTGCAGGGCCACTGCCGGCGGCAGGCCATCGATGGCGTCCACATCCGGCACGCCCGCCTGATCGATCAGGCGCCTGGCATACGGCGCAACGGACTCGAAGTAGCGCCGCTGCGCCTCTGCAAAGACGGTACCGAAGGCCAACGATGACTTGCCGGAACCTGATACGCCGGAGAACACCACCAGTGCATTGCGCGGAATGGAGACGTCGACATTCTTGAGGTTGTGCTCGCGCGCACCGCGCACCTCGACGCAACCGCTGGCGGCGGCAGCGCATGACGATTCACCAAAGGGGGTGTTGGACATTTCAGCGTTCCTGCATTCGGTGGGCGGGCCGCACAATGGGCGCGCCCGGTAGGCCATTCTCGCTGCTGTGGAGTGAATGGTGTGAGGGTACGGGCTTCCCCTGCCCTCGAGCGGCATACCCCCTGCACTTCCCCCTTCGTACGCAGTTGCGCGGCCAAGGGCTAGAGTGAGCCATCTACGCGATGGGAGGGCGACAGGCACCCCGATGTACTTGGCTGGGCCGCCACCGCGGCATCGGTGGCGCTCTTCATCCGGCCGATGGTGAAACAGGCTGGCGTGGTCTCACCATCGGCGCAATGAATTCCACCACATCAATCGCAAGCCGACCGGCAAGCGCCTTGGCATGGCCATCCGGTGTGTAGCTTTTTCGGATGTCTCTCATGTCCGCCTCGTCGGCCAGCAGCAGGAGTGCTACCTGCCTGCCAGTGCTAGCGTCGATCGCCTCGATCTCGAGGGAAAGCCGCCCCTTGCTTACCGGCCCCACAAGGACCGATGTGGCAATGTTCAGGCCAGCAGAGGCCTCCTTCACCGAGGTGATCCTTGCAAGCAGCAACAGCCCTGTTCCCGGCTGCCCTGCCCCGGTCAGGCTCCGGCCCAGGCGCCTGTCGATCTGCCGCTGCAGCTGACTGTTTACGGCAGCCTTGAGGCGCTCGCCAATGCCCGGGCCCAGCGTTGCGGCCACCTCTGGCATCAGCAGGACGGGTGCGAGAGTCACCGTCTGAAAGCGCCCATGCGAGCTGCCCGCTGGCACGATCTCCATCCGGCGCTCGCCGTGCATGGTGAGCCCTGCATAGGTCCTGGCCTGGTTTGACCTGACAACGTGAACCTGGCTGCATGCGGCCAGCAACAGCATTGCCATGCCTGCAATGATCCATGGGACCCGCTGCCGCCAGCTGCCTGTTGTGCCGCGCCTGGCAGGCCGTGCATTTTTCAGAGTGGCGGATCGATGAATGGCTGATGCAGGACCAGGGTATTGGGGCTTTGCGGAGTGCATTGCTTTCGCAGGTTGTGTGGAAAGGAATCAACCGAGAAGGAATCTCGCGGCGATCTTCGATTCAAACAGCCGTATACGCTTCATGGTTCTACCCAGGTGATGGAGGGGGCTGGGGAGGACCGAACACGTACAGGTACAATTGATCGCGATGGCGCATCCACCGCCGGCAGCATGAGCTGGTCGTCGAGCCGGTGTGGTTGGGTGGCCAGGCTTCCAACGATGGCCCTCCGCAGCGCGGGAACCGAGGGGGATGCTGCCTACCTGGATTCCCGGAACTCGGTCGGCAGGCAGCCTGCCCAACGCTTGAATGCGCGCCGGAATGCGCGGGCATCGGAATATCCAACCGCCTCTGCAATCTCGGCGATGCTCAACTCTGAGTTCAGCAGGAGGTCGCGGGCACATTCATATCTCGCTTCGTCCCGAATCTCCCGATAGCTGGAATCCTGCCGGCTCAGGCGGCGGCGGAGCGTTCTTTCGCTGACATTGATCAGGCTCGCAAGTTCACTCT
Organism: Stenotrophomonas sp. 109824_Sma; assembly: GCF_056480025.1. Lineage (NCBI taxonomy): Bacteria > Pseudomonadati > Pseudomonadota > Gammaproteobacteria > Lysobacterales > Lysobacteraceae > Stenotrophomonas > Stenotrophomonas sp. 109824_Sma. The sequence continues at coordinate 2,442,341 of NZ_CM151078.1, forward strand.
GCTTGGTCGTTGCCTCGATATCACATCGAAGATGGCTCGACAGGGATTCAACAATCTCATTGCGCCCCCCTCGCGTTGGAAGAAGTGAATCCAACTGCTCCCGGACAATTCTTGAATTGACCCGATCAAATCCGGGCAAGCGCGCGCTCAACCAATGTGAGTCTATGGTCAGGCGATTGACGCCAGCATCGAAGCGCACAGGGCACTGGAAGAATCGTCGATAGACTTCAGGATCAGACGGTTTGGGGAGGGAGAAATCAACCCTGAGTGGCGCGAATGATGGTCCAACCACGTATCTGCTGACCGCAACGAATCCGGCGAACGCGTCCTCGACCAGTACTGACTCCAGTTGAATGTCGAATCGTTTGAACCGGACTTCCATTCTCACTTCCCTTCCCACCTCCTCCACCGTGTGGATCAGCATCGAGCCGATTGCCTGCTGATGGGTGAGGCCGTATGTCAGTGCATCGCCGTAGGTCTCGCAGGTGAGCATTGCCAATCCGGGTACGCCCCATGAAATAGGCGTCTGTCTGGCCCCCAATGCCAGGCCCAGCGCAGGTTCGCCCAGCAAACGCTCAGCCCGCATGAACAACTGGCGCATCTGCCGATAGGACAGCCTCACGTCCCTCATCGATAGATCTCGATAAGTGAAGCCGAGCCCGCGGCATAGCTCCTCTGGAGAGAACCCGCGGTCCTCGACCAGGCCGAGGATCGCCCTCGCCCCCGTGGGCACTATCTCTGCAATCTGCGATTCGCTTGCGGAATTTGGATCTTCAGAAGCATGGAGAGCGACAGCATCCAGCGCGGCATCCTCGCCGGCGACAGGCCAGTCCATGGATGCCGGCAGATTCTTGGGGATAGGGGCCATCACGTATTCGAAAGGTAGTTCGACATCGACATAGTCGGGCCGCGAGGGGACCTGTTTCAACGTGGCGGACACATTCTGACCTTTTGGGTCCCCCGCCCGTCCTCCAATGTCCCTTCGAGGGCACCAGCAGTAACAACGCCCTCACGTCGTTGACCAGATTCAGGCGGGGACGCCTCCTGCCACGAGGGATCAGCAGGTGTGCCATCTGTCCCAGTTGACCTGTTCAAGCCCCTGTGTGTCCAGAACTGTCCTGTTCGTGGTGCAGGTGTCCCCCTAAATTTACGCCGCCTGCAGACCCGACGGCGCCGAACCGGTCTGTGGAACCGACCACCCATGCAAGGAACCGAACGTGAAGACCCATATGACTCGGTCGTTGGTGCCTCGTCTCAGCGCACTGGCCATTGCCCTGTCCGCGATGACGGGATGCTCCGACACACCGGAAAGCGCCGCGCCCGAAGCACGTACCGCGTACGTCGCATCCGTTCGACAGGCCACTGGCGATCAGCGCTCTTACATCGGCACCGTACGCGCCACGCAGCGAGGACAGCTGTCCTTCCCGGTTTCCGGAAAGGTATCTGCAGTACTCGTTGAACCTGGCGATGCCGTAAAGAAAGGCGAGGTGCTGGCCCGCCTGGATTCCATCCCATTCGCAGCACAGGAGGCATCCGCCGCAGGTGACGTTGCGCGGGCGCAGGCGGCATTGGACGAGGTCCAGCGTCGCGTTGAGCGATTCAATGTTGCAGAGAAGGCCGATGCGCTCAGCCCGGCGGAGATGACCGCAGCGAAGGCCGAACTGGCGGCCGCCAAGGCGGCTGTTCGAAACGCCCGCGCGCAGCACGAACTTGCCGGCTGGTCACAGGGGGAGGCCACGCTGCGAGCCACCTTCGATGGAGTGGTCGTTGCCCGCAACGTTGAAGTTGGACAGTCCGTGGGCCCCGGCGCTGTTGCCATCCAGGTCGATGGTGCGGGCCGTGAGCTGTCTGTCGCGATTCCGGGCAGCGCTCGCCTGGATGTTGGGCAGATGGTCAATCTGATCAGCGGCTCGGACACCGTGGCGAGCAAGGTGCTGCGTGTCGACGGACGCGTCGACGCCGGCGGCGTGCGTACGGCGTACGTCGCAGTTCCCGAGGCGGCGACCGTGGGCTCGACCTGGTCGGTCCAGATCACTGGCGCGGATGCGGGCCCGGCCAGGCTCCAGGTGCCATTTCGTGCTGTCCTGCCGTCTGCCGTTGGCGGTAAGGGGCAGGTGCTTCGGCTGGCAAAAGATGGCAAGACGACCGAAATTGCTGAAGTGAGCCTGGGTCAGTACCACGGCGACTGGATCGAGGTGAGTGGGCAGATATCCGCCGGTCAGCGCGTCGTGGTCGCGGGTGCCAAGGCCATCCGCCCGGGCACGCAGATCAAGCCCGTCGACATGAAGATGGGATCAGAACAATGAGCCTCTCCTCATTCTCACTGGCGCGTCCACGACTGACTCTGCTGGCGATCATGGCGATCGTCCTCACCGGCCTCATTCTGGCGCTGGACTTCCCGTCCACTGAAGAGCCTCCCATCACCATTCGCACGGCGACGGTACTCAGCTTCATGCCAGGAGCCGGCGTGGACCGGGTCGAGCAGCTTGTCGCTCGCCCGATCGAGGAGAGCATTCGGGGAATGCCGGAGGTCAAGCGCATCCGGACGACTGTTCGTCCAGGTTTTGCGTTCACCTACGTTGATCTTTACCCCACCGTGGAATCGGAAAAGATCCCCATCGTGTGGCAGCGCTTGCGCTCACGCATGGGCGACATCCAGAGCCAGCTTCCCGAGGGAACGATTGGCCCGGTCGTGGACGACGAATTCGGGCGCGTCGCGGTGATGACCATGGGCCTGACCGGCGAAGGCTACAGCGCAGGCGAGCTTCGGGCAGAAGCCCGCCGCCTGCGCGATGAACTGTTCCGGCTGCCCGGGGTGGAGCGTGTCTCGCTGCATGGCGTGAGGGACGAGCAGGTCCAGATCATCCTGGACGTGCCCTCCCTGGCTGCGCGCGGGCTCAACCCCAATGTGATTGCCGATGCGGTTTCCAAGCGCAATGTCATCGCGCCGGCGGGTTACGTCGAGATCGGGGGGTCGGAGATTGCGCTCAACGTGAGCGGTGACGCCGACAACCCCTCCCAGCTGAAGAGCACGCCGATTCCGCTGCCGAAGGGTGGCTCGGTGCCTCTGGGCGCCCTTGCGCGAGTGGAACGGGTGACCCAGGACCCGCCGATGACCGGCGCATTCGTCAATGGCACGCCGGCCGTCGTAATAGCGGTCTCCATGGCACCAGGACTCAACGTAGTCAGCTTCGCCGATCTGCTGCGCGGCGACGTTGAACGGCTTTCGGAAACGCTGCCGGCCGGCATGCAGCTTGTCCAGATCACGGATCAGGCCGAGGTTGTTTCCACCCAGCTGCTGCGTGTTGCCAAGGTTTTCCTGGAGACCCTGGCCATCGTCATGGCGGTCGTCGTGCTGTTCCTTGGAATGAGGACCGGCCTGATCGTCAGCGCCATCGTGCCGACCACGGTGCTGGGGACGATGGCAATCATGAAGATCCTGAACATCGATCTGCACATGATCTCGGTGGGTGCAATCATCATTGCCCTGGGCCTGTTCGTTGACAACGCGATCGTGGTTGCCGAGGACATGGAGCGGCGGCTCTCGCTGGGTGAGTCGCCGGACCAGGCTGCCGCTCACGCAGGCAGCACGATGTTCGTGCCGCTTCTGGTTTCTTCGCTGGCGATCATCCTCGCGTTCATGCCGCTGGCCATCTCCAGCACGGAAACCGGCGAGTATCTGCGCAGCCTCGGCATCGTGATGGCCATCGCGCTGCTGTTGTCGCTGGTCATCGGCGTTACCCTGATTCCGCTGCTGTGCAAGTACTTTGCCCATCACCATGCCGAACTCAGCCGCACCGCACGCGCGGTCGAGCGGCTGACGGGCTGGTACCGCGGCAAGGTCCGCTGGATCCTGGGGCACAAGGCCATCTACATCGGCGTAATGGTTGCACTGCTGGCAACCTCCGGCTGGTTGTTCACCACCGTCCCCAACGAGCTGATGCCGCCGTCCGAGCGCCATCAGCTGCAGATGGCCATTGAGCTTTCCCCGGATTCCAGTCCGGCCAATACGATGGCGGTTGCTCACCAGATCAGCAAGGTACTGGCCGACGAGAAGCTCGTTCCGGAGATCTCCAGCCATGCCCTGTACATGGGCGATGGTGGTCCACGCTTCATCCTGGCACTGAATCCCCCTACTCCCGCAGGACACCGCGCGTATGCCGTGCTGTCCCTTGCGAAGGGCGTCAAGCATGAAGCGGCCATTGAGCGGCTGCGTTCTGTGATGGCAACACACTTCCCGGACGTGCGGGTGGAGCCCAAGCGATTCTCGATGGGATCTTCGGATGCCGGCGTTGCGACGTTCCGCATCTCCAGCAGCGACGGCGCACATCGGATTGCCGCCGAGAAGCTGCTGCGCACGCTGCAGGACACGCCGGGGATGGTGGATGTATCCAGCGATGCCGAACGCCAGGTTGTCCAGCTTGATGTAGACGTCGATCAGCCCAAGGCCCAAGCCGCTGGCATCAGCAGTGCGGACATCGCAAAGAGCATGGACATGCTGCTGACCGGCGCGACGATCTCCCGCTATCGTGAGGGCGACACCGTTCTCCCGGTCATCCTCCGCGGAGAGGCGGCGCTGCGCACGGATATCGGCCAGCTTGAGGCACTCCCGATCCAGAAGGCGGATGGCAGCGGAAGCGTGCCCCTTGGCCAGGTGGCCAAGCTTCGGTTGGCGCCGCAGCTGTCTTCAATCCAGCGAGTGAACCAGACGCGCGCGGTCACCGTACTTGCAAAGAGCTCCGAGCTGACGGCCCAGGGGATCGCGGACAAGGTGGAGCCGCTTCTTTCCGAATTCCGCAGGCAGGGCGTGCGGGTTGAACTCGGTGGCGAGATCGAAGAAAGCAAGAGTGCCAACGAAGGCATCGAGAAGCTGCTCCCGCTCTGCCTTGCTGCCATGTTCCTGTTGTTCGTATGGCAGTTCGAGAGCATCCGCAAGAGCCTGATCGTCCTGGCGAGCATTCCGTTCGTGGTCATCGGCGCGACCTTGGCACTCAAGCTGAGTGGCACCAGCCTGACCTTCATCGGAACACTGGGGCTGCTCGCACTTGCTGGCATCATCGTCAACAACGCGATTCTGCTCATCGATGCGATCGACGAAGGCCAGCGCGATGGCTTGCCTCCTCTCCAGGCCATTGAAGAGGCTGCGGCCAAGCGCCTGCGCCCCATCGTGATGACCAAGATGGTCTGCATTCTCGGCCTTGTCCCGCTGCTGCTGTTTGGCGGTTCCATGTGGACCAGCATGTCGATCGTGATGATCGGCGGCCTGGCCCTTGGAACGCTGATCACGCTGGGTCTCATTCCAGCGCTGTATGCCGCGCTCTACCGCATTCACCCGGCCGAGGAGGCATGATCATGTCTATTGGAAATCGAGTTGCCTGCCTGTCGATTGCTGTGCTCGTGGCGCTGTCTTCTGGCTGCGCCTCTGTGGCCCCCAGGACCGAGATCCCTGACGCTGCAGCCCGGCATCATGTGGGCCAGGCCCCCACGCCGGCGGCGCTGGACGCGGATGTCCTGCCCGGGACGCCCAACAGGCAATGGTGGAAGGACTTCTCCGACCCCAACCTGGATGCACTGGTGAGCTTGGCCATGCGTGGGAATCATGACCTGAAGTCTGCCCTTGCCGCCGTGGTGGAAGCGCGGGCGCTGGCAGGCGCGGCGCGCAAGGACTATCTGCCGAGCGGTGCGCTGCAGGCCAAGGCCGAAGCCATGCAGTCCGCCCAGATCGAAGCGGATCCCTATCGCCAGGATCTTCCCCGCCCCCCTTCCCAGAGACTGCTGTCCGCCGGACAGATGTTCTCCTGGGAACTGGATCTGTTCGGGCGCATTGGCACCGCCGCAGCCATGGCCGATCGCAAGGCCGATGCGGCGGCGGCTGACGCGAGGTCGGCTGCCGCAGTGCTCCAGGCCGAGATTGCGAAGAACTACTTCCTGCTCAGGATGGACCAGATCAACCTGTCCTCTCTTGAGCGCGAGGTTGAGCTGAGCAAGGCCCGCGTTGTGCGCGTGAAGGCGCGGTATGCGGCCGGGCTGGTCGATCGCAGGGAGGCGCTTGCGGTCGAATCCGAACATGCCGAGCTGGTGGCGCAGGAGGCGGCAACCGTTACCCGGCTGCAGGCGGACAGGGCCGCATTGGCGGTTCTTGCGGGCCGCTCGCCGACCGCGCGGGACGACACCTGGGAGGCGTTGCTGGCCCCGGCTCCTCTGCCGGCCCCGCCGGGTCTTGCATCGCTTGCGCAGCCGACCGACCTCCTGGCGAGGCGGCCTGACGTCGCCAAGGCCGATGCACTGCTGCGAGCAAGCCTTGGCAACGTCGTACTCGCCGAGCGCGCGCACCTTCCGCGCCTCACGCTGAATGTCTTCGGCGGCATCCTTGCACCGTTCGGTTCGCTGGGCGATTCCAGTGCAAAGCGCTTCTCTGCCGGCCCGGAGCTTCAGTGGGAGTGGCTGAGCTTTGGCCGGAAAAAGGCCAGGGAGGAAGCCGCTCGCGCCGGCAGCGATCAGAGCTGGCATGCGTTCGAGCAGACCGTGCTGACTGCGCTGAAGGAGAGTGAGGACTCCCTGCATGCGTGGACGAGTTCCAACGTCAGGATGCAACAGGCGGTGAATGCCGAGGCACTCAGCAGCAGATCTTCGGCCTATGCTTCTTCCCGCGTGGACGCCGGAATCGAACCGAAGGATGCCGGCCTGCAGCAGCAGGCGCTGCACGAGAAGGCGCGCAGAGAGCTTGCGGCGGCACAGGCCGGGCTGCTGATGGCCCACGTGCAGGTGCAACTGGCACTGGGGGCATGGCAGCCCGAGAAGGCGGACCCGGAGATTGAATTCGGCAGGCCCATCGCTTCCCGGAAGAGCGCCGAAAGCGAAGCATCCGCGGCGCATCACTGACTGGCTCGAACGGCAATCCGCCAGGCCGTACCGGCCTGGCGGATCGTTGGTCGCCCGCTACATGAGGAAAGCTCTCTTGAACGCTACCCATAGTTCGTCCGTGCGTGTGCCCGACATACTCATCCGCGAAACGGCAGCGCTTATCGTCCGCAACGGTCGGTCTTCGGTCACTGTCAGTGAGATTCTTGAATTCTCGGGCGTGAGCCGTGGCGCGATGTTCCATCACTTCTACTCCAAGCAGGATCTCATCGATGCCACTTTCGCCAGCTGGCTCCAGGGATTCAGCCTGGATGTAGAGCAGAAGATGCGTACCAACGGCCTCCGGCATGGCGCCTTTACAAATGCTTACGTGGAATCTGTCGTGGAAGGCTGCAGACGGCACGACGTTGCAATGCTCTCGGCCCTGATCATTCGCCTGGACCTCACGCAGTTGTCGGCGTTGCAGTGGATCGAGTGGATGAAGAAGAAGCTGGCCACCGAGCCGTCCGAGGCGGACGATCCCGCGCTGAAGTCTGCGCGTCTCGCCGCCGATGGTCTCTGGCTTGGCTCACTGTCCTGCCCTGCCCCCGCCAATGAACCGAAGATCGACATTCAAGCGCCGCAGATCCCGGTACAGCGCTGTGGCCATGGTCCGTCCCATCGCCTTGTCTAAGGACGATCAGGACGCGCGGCCACGGGCTCATCGAACGGCAGGGATGCAACCGTGCCATGGCTAGAAGAACCAGGCAGGACGCACACGCCACGCGTGAGAGGATCCTCGATGCCGCACTGGTGTGCCTACTGCGCCACGGAGCCGCGGGCGCAACGTTGGAGCTGATCGCCACCGAGTGCGGCCATTCGCGCGGCGCGATCTACTGGCACTTCGGGTCCCGGCAGAACCTGCTGGGTGAACTCTTCGCGAGAGGGCGGCCAGATGCATCCGAAGGACTGCGGGAGGTCGCCATCCGGCAGTGTAGTGACCCGTTCAGGCTTCTGTTTGCGGACCTGGTCAGGGTCTTTGATCACACGTGCCGCACCCCACGCGTTCGTCGAACGGTTGAGCTTCTCCTGCGCTCTGGTGCATCACGTGAGCTGGGCGGCATAGGCGACGTGCTCGCAGCGTGCGCCATGCCGGAGGTCCGCATGCTGGAGCTTGTATACCAGCGCGCAGGGGCACTGGGCCAGCTCCGCGAGGGCGTTGATACAGCCACTGCGGCGCGTAGCCTTCATGCGATCGCGGTCGGCGTTCTGCTGGGATCAATCCTGGAGCCCGGTATCCTCGACCTGGAGATGGGCGCGGCAAGCACCGTGGAAGACCTGCTCAGGCTGCACATGGCTGTTCCCTTCGCGACTGCCGGAACGTGGTTCACCCCATGTGCGGGCTGAGCCGGTTCCTCATCGATCCACTTCGCCGAACACAATGTCGTAGGTGCCAATCATGGCGACGACATCCGCCAGCATGTGGCCCCTGACGATTTCATCCAGAGAAGAGAGGTGAGCGAAGCCGGGAGCACGCAGGTGCACCCGGAACGGCTTGTTGGCGCCATCGGAGATCAGGTAGCAACCGAACTCGCCCTTGGGCGCCTCGACCGCTGCGTAGGTTTCACCTGCCGGCACCTGGTAGCCCTCGCTGAAGAGCTTGAAATGATGGATCAGCGCTTCCATGTCGGACTTCATCTCCTGCCGGGACGGCGGCGCCACCTTGAAGTTGTGGACCATCACCGGGCCGGGGTTGGCGCGAAGCCAGGCGACACATTGCCTGATGATGCGGTTGGACTGCCGCATCTCCGCGACCCGGCACAGGTAGCGGTCATAGCAGTCACCGGCGGTGCCGATCGGAATGTCGAAGTCAACGGCAACGTACTTCGCGTAGGGGCGCTTCTTCCTCAGATCCCATGCCACGCCCGAGCCTCTCAGCATCACCCCGGTCATTCCCCAGTCCATGGCCTGCTGCGGGCTCACGACGCCAATGCCCACCGTACGTTGCTTCCAGATTCTGTTGTCGGTGAGCAGGGTTTCGTACTCGTCAATCCGGTTCGGGAACTCGCGGGTAAAATTCTCGATGAAATCGAGCAGCGACCCCTCCCTCGCGGCATTCAACCGCCGCAGCTGCTTCCCCGTCTTCCAGCGCGACTCCTTGTACTTCGGCATCTGCTCAGGCAGGTCACGGTACACGCCACCTGGCCGATAGTAGGTGGCATGCATTCGAGCACCGGATACCGCCTCGTAGCAGTCCATCAGCTCTTCGCGCTCCCGGAATGCATAGAGCATCACGGCCATGGCACCAAGGTCCAGCGCGCCCGTTCCGATGTTCATGAGGTGATTGAGGATCCGGGTGATCTCATCGAACATCGTACGGATGTACTGTGCCCGGATCGGCGCTTCGATTCCCAGAAGGGTTTCGATCGCGCGTACGTAGGCATGTTCATTGCACATCATGGATACGTAGTCCAGCCGATCCATGTAGCCGATGGACTGGTTGAAGGGCTTGGACTCCGCCAGCTTCTCAGTGCCCCGGTGCAGCAGGCCCACATGCGGATCCGCGCGCACGACTGTCTCGCCATCCATCTCAAGCACAAGGCGCAGGACCCCGTGGGCCGCGGGATGCTGGGGGCCGAGGTTCATCACGTAGTTACGGATCTCGGTATCCCGGCGACCATCGCGTATGGGGGCGGGCCCGCCCGCCATCGTCCTTTCAGTGTTCATCCAATAGCTTCCGTAGACCGAACGCATTCAGCGGAAGTGCTTAATGCTCCAAGCGTCGATGCTACTTCGACGAGGAAGGCAGGCTATGGACTACCTGGTCTGGAACGTGGGGCGCTGGGATTGTTCCCGAGCCGAAGCAATCTGCGGTCAACGCGCGGAATTTCTCGACGGCGGCACGTGCTGCCAACCCCGGTTGCGGCGGGGAACAAGCCTGGCAGATCACTTCAATGAGGTTGGGTCAGTTTCTCCTGGACGGTCCGATGCCACCGCGCGATGCCCGGCGTTCGCAAGGAAACGCTGTTCGCAGGCCTTCCACAACCAGCGAAGAAGCATTCTGTTGCAAGCGGTCCTGGGGCAGTTGCTGGAGATGGGAGGCAACACGATCGACCAGTTCATGTGGAAGGATCTGGCCTTGGCCACACCACTGGCCACGATTGGCATCGGCAGCACCCTGGATTTAGGCACTGGCACGGGCGCTGGACAGATTCCGGCACTGTTCGCCGGCACAGAATCCGTCAGCCCCTTTTCGCTGCAGTAGCGTGATCAGCTCTGCGCCGCTTACAAGCCAGGTGCGCTTCGGTGGTGATGTCTCCGCAAGCAAGGATCCGGCCAGGAAGCAGGCTCCAAGCGTAAGCAGTCGGCTCATGCGACGACGCGCCTGTCGGCCTTGATGTCCTCTCATGCCTTGGACCTTGGTTGTCGTCCTTCTGGATTCCATGCGGTTGACCCCCTCACCACGCACCGGCCCGTCATCACCAACCGGCGTACCGGTAGCTCCGGTGCGCGCAGGCGTTCAAGCAGCAACGACATCGCTGCGCGCCCCATCTCTTCGACCGGCTGTTCGATCACGGTGATGCCCGGTTCGACCATCTCGGTCCAGCGTTCGTTATCGAAGCCCGCCAGCGCCAACCCGCCAGGAATTGCCAACCCTGCGCTGCGGGCGGCCTTCAATGCCCCCATGAGCAGCAGGCTGTTGCTGGCGACCAGCGCCTCCGGCCGCGACGGGCAGGCCAGCCACTGATCGACCGTTGCAATGGCCGCTTCAGCCGTTGGCTCAACCTCGCGATAATCCGGATCCAGCCCATGCGTGCGCATCGCAGCGAGATAGCCGTCCCGCCGCTCCGCCGCCGTGGTGCTGGTGCTGCCGAACAGGCCGCCGATGCGGCGATAGCCACGCGCCACCAGATGCTCGACCAGGCCCGCCATCGCGGCCGGATTGTCGAGCACCACGCTGTCGATCGACCCGCCAGGTGCGGCGCGGTCCACCAGCACCGTTGGATAGTTCATTGCGAGCCGTTCCAGGCGCCCCACTGTGGTCCGGGTGGGCGCAAAGATCAGTCCACTGATGCGCTCCTCGTGCATCAACTGCAGATAGAGCGCCTCACGCTCGGGGTCCTCGTCAGTGTTGCAGAGGGTGACGCGCAGGCCTTCACGATAGGCCACCTCCTCCACCGCGCGGATCAGCGCGGTGAAGAACGGGTTGCGGATGTCCGCCACGATCAACCCGATGATGCCGGTGTGCCGGGCGCGCAGGCGTCGTGCCTGCAGGTTGGGGTGATACCCGGTCTGGCGGATCGCCGCCTCCACCCGACCGCGTACCGCTTCGCTGACTGGGCCGCCACCGAGCACCCGCGACACCGTGGATTTGGACACTCCCGCCACGCGCGCGACGTCGTTGATGCTGATGCTCATTGGAACCGTTCCCGGAAACTGTCGCTGATCATGGCCAAATGGCCATCCAGGACAATGCTAACCCCAAAGGAGTATTGGCTTTTTGTGCAGTGCACATTGAAATGAGGACTGGGAACGTTCCCAATACGCCACAGCACCCTCTTCCCGGAGCCCGCCTTGCAGCCCTTGACTACCCCTGCCCCCGTCAGCCGGGAACTGATCCGCCTGGATGCGCGTGCGCTCGACAAGGCCGACGCCATCGCCCAGGTGGCGCAGATGCTTGTCGCCGCCGGCTGCGTTGCGCCGGGTTACGAGGCGAGCATGGGCCGGCGTGAGGCGCTGGCGAATACCTTCCTCGGCCATGGCGTGGCCATTCCGCACGGGCTGGGTGAGGACCGTCACCTGGTGCGCCGCGATGGCATTGCCGTGCTGCAGTTCCCGCAAGGCGTGGAGTGGAACCCGGGCCAGGTCACCCGCCTTGTGGTCGGCATTGCCGCGCAGTCCGATACCCACATCACCCTGCTGCGGCGGCTGACCCGGCTGATCCAGGATGACGCGACCCTGCAGCGCCTGTTCACCACGGCCGATGCGAGCGAGATCATCAACGCGTTGGCTGGCGATGTTTCGACCACGGCTCCCACTGCGCCGGTGACGGACCTGGCCGAGCGTTTCGACTGGACCATCGCCTACCCCAGCGGGCTGCACGCGCGCCCGGCCACGCGCTGGGCCGAGACGGCGCGCGGCTTCGCGGCCCGCGTACAGGTTCGCGCGGGCGATCAGGCTGCCGATGCCAAAAGCCTGGTGGCGCTGCTGCAGCTCGGCTTGCGTCATGGCGACGCGGTCAGCGTGTCTGCCGAGGGCGCCGATGCCCCAGCCCTGCTGGCCGCCCTGCGCAAGGTCATGGACGGGCTGGTGGCACAGGAAAAGGCCGATGCCGAGCGCGCAGCGCAGCGCAAGGCCGCGCCCGTTGCGGGCTGGAATCCGCCCGACGCACAGGCGGCGATCGTCGGCATCGGCGCCAGCCCTGGCCTGGCGATCGGCCTGGTGCATGTGCTGGCCAGCACGCAGGCTGAGGTCGCCGACCGCCCCACCCCTCTCGGCGAAGGCGGCGCACACCTGCAGGACGCGCTCAGCCGCACCCGCCAACAACTGGCCGCGCTGCAGGATGACACCGAGCGCCGGCTAGGCGCTTCGGATGCGGCAATCTTCAAGGCGCAGGCCGCGCTGCTCGACGACACCGATCTGATTACCCGCACCTGCCAGCTGATGGTCGAAGGCCATGGCGTTGCGTGGTCCTGGCACCAGGCCATCGAGCAGATCGCCTCCGGCCTGGCGGCACTGGGCAACCCGGTGTTGGCCGCGCGCGCCGCCGACCTGCGTGACGTGGGCCGGCGCGTACTGGCGCAGCTTGATCCGTCTGCGGCGGGTGGCGGCCTTGCCGACCTGCCTGCACATCCTTGCATCCTGCTCGCTGCTGATCTGTCGCCGTCCGACACGGCCAACCTCGACACCGGCCGCGTGCTCGGCCTCGTCACCGCGCTGGGCGGGCCGACCTCGCACACCGCGATTCTCTCGCGCACGCTCGGCTTGCCAGCGCTGGTTGCCGCTGGCGCGGAGCTGCTGGCGATCAGCGCGGGCCGCGAGGCGATCATCGATGGCAACAGCGGGCGGCTCTACCTGTCTCCGTCCGAGGCAGATCTCGCCTCGGCCCGTGCGTGGATCGCCGAACAGCAGCAGATCCGCGAGCGTGAAGCGGCGCAACGCGCGCAGCCGGCACAGACCCCAGACGGCCACCGCATCGACATCGGCGCCAACGTCAACCTGCCCGAGCAGGTGCCACTGGCGCTGGAGCAAGGCGCGGAAGGTGTCGGCCTGATGCGCACCGAGTTCCTGTTCCTCGAACGTGGCAGTACGCCCAGCGAGGATGAGCAGTACGCCACGTACGTGGCGATGGCCAAGGCACTCGACGGCCGCCCGCTGATCGTGCGCGCGCTCGATATCGGTGGCGACAAGCAGGTTGCTCACCTGGAGTTGCCGCGCGAGGAAAACCCGTTCCTCGGCGTGCGTGGCGCGCGCCTGCTGCTGCGCCGCCCCGACCTGCTGGAACCGCAGCTGCGTGCGTTGTATCGCGCGGCGAAGGACGGCGCACGCCTGTCCATCATGTTCCCGATGATCACCTCGGTGCCCGAGCTGATCGCACTGCGCGCCATCTGCGAACGGCTGCGCGCCGCGCTCGAGGCACCCGAAGTACCGATCGGGATCATGATCGAAGTCCCGGCCGCCGCCGCCCAGAGCGATGTGCTGGCCCGCCATGCCGACTTCTTCTCGATCGGCACCAACGACCTGACCCAGTACGTGCTGGCGATCGACCGCCAGAACCCGGAACTCGCCGCCGAGGCCGACAGCCTGCACCCGGCCGTGCTGCGTGCGATCCGCGCCACGGTGGAAGGCGCACGCCTGCATGGACGCTGGGTTGGCGTCTGCGGTGGCCTGGCGGGCGATCCCTTCGGCGCAATGCTGCTGGCCGGCCTGGGCGTGGACGAACTGTCGATGACCCCAAACGACATCCCGGCCGTGAAGGCACGCCTGCGTGGCAACGCGCTGGCCGATCTGCAAGCGCTGGCCACTACCGCGCTGGACTGCGAAACCGCGGAGCAGGTGCGTGCCCTTGATGGAACGCACGCATGAGCGCCCAGGCCCTCACCGTTACCCTGAACCCGGCGATCGACCAGACCGTGCGGCTGCCGCACCTGCATCCGGGACAGGTGCATCGTGCCCGCAGCTCCCGCGACGACGCCGGCGGCAAGGGCGTCAACGTGGCCGCCTGCCTGGCCGATTGGGGCGTGCCGACCACCGCGCTGGGCGTGCTCGGCGATGGCAACGACGGCGTGTTCAACGCGTTGTTCTCCGAGCGTGGCATCGCAGACGCTTGCCTGCGCGTTCCGGGCCGCACCCGCACCAACATCAAGCTGGTCGACGAGGCCAACGGCGAGACCACCGACATCAACCTGCCCGGCCTGTCACTGTGTGACGCCGATCTGGACGCGGTATCACGCCGACTCGACGCACTGCTCCAGGCGGACCAGCCGGTGGTGCTGTCCGGCAGCCTGCCGTCCGGGCTGCCAGCCGATGCATGGGCGCGACTGCAGGCGCGGGCTGGCGCCGCTGGTGCGCGCGTACTGCTGGATACCAGTGGCGACGCGCTCGCCGCCGCGTTGAGCGGCGCACAAGGCGTACTGCCCTACGCGATCAAGCCCAACCGCCACGAACTGGAGGCCTGGGCCGGCACGCCGCTGCCGGATCGCAGCGCCCTGCGGGCCGCGGGCCAGGCCTTGGTCGAACGCGGAGTTGCACTCGTAGCGATCTCGATGGGCACCAACGGCGCGCTGTTCATTGATCGCAGCGGCGCCCTGGTCGCGCGACCGGCGCGGCTGGCGCAGGGCAGTACGGTCGGTGCGGGCGACGCCATGGTCGCCGGCATCGCCGCCGCATTGCTGGAGCCCTCCCTGGATCTGGCGGGTTGCGCGCGGCTGGCGACAGCGTTCTCGATGAGCCGGCTGGAGAGCGGCGACGCGCGACAGCTGGACCCGGCGCAGGTGCGCGCGTGGACCGGCGATGTACTGATCGAGCGGTTGGATTGAAACCCCTGCAGAGGACGCTGCGGCTGGCCTCGGGCCACCGATAGCCCCTACTGCAAGGACGAACCCGAAGAATTCCAGGAGTTCCCATGCAAGCTTCCACCGTAGTCATCGCCGCCGGCGAACGCAGCATCGAGGCGGTTCTTGCCGCCGAAGCGCTGCGCCGCGCCGCCCGCCAGCAAGGGGCTGAACTGGCGATCGAAATCCGCAGCGACCAGGGCGTGACCGGGGCACTGCCGGCAACGCAGGCCGCCGCCGCAACGCAGCTGCTGCTGGTGGGTGATGGCGAGGCAGATGCCGCGCGCTTCGGCAACGCCCAGATCGTGCGCGCCAGCCTCGGTGAAGTGCTGGACGACCCGCTTGCCGCGCTGGCGCTGGTCGCAGCAACATCAGCAACCGCTTCCACCGCGGACGCCGGCAAGCGCATCGTCGCCGTCACCTCCTGCCCGACCGGCATCGCCCACACGTTCATGGCAGCCGAAGGGTTGCAGCAGGCCGCCAAGGCATTGGGCCATGCGATCCGGGTGGAAACCCAGGGCTCGGTCGGCGCGCAGGACGCATTGAGCGACGAAGAAATCGCTGCCGCTGACCTGGTGCTGATCGCCGCCGACCGCGAAGTCGATCTGTCGCGCTTCGCTGGCAAACGCCTGTTCAAGAGCGGCACCAAGCCGGCGATCAATGACGGCCAGAACCTGATCCGCAAGGCGCTGGCCGAGGCCGGCGTGCAGGCGGGTACGGCGGCTTCAGGCCGCACCCCCGAGAAGGCCAGGGTCACCGGCCCCTACAAGCACCTGATGACCGGCGTGTCGTTCATGCTGCCGTTCGTCACTGCCGGTGGCCTGCTGATCGCACTGGCGTTCGCGCTCGGCGGCATCTATGCCTTCGACGATGCACACAAGGGCACGCTGGCCTGGTCGCTGTTCCAGATCGGCGCCAAGTCCGGCTTCATGCTGATGGTGCCGGCACTGGCCGGTTACATCGCCTACTCCATCGCCGATCGCCCGGGCATCGCGCCGGGCATGATCGGTGGGTTGGTGGCAGTCAACATGGATGCG
The DNA here is from genome assembly GCF_056480025.1 of Stenotrophomonas sp. 109824_Sma. Classification (NCBI taxonomy): domain Bacteria; kingdom Pseudomonadati; phylum Pseudomonadota; class Gammaproteobacteria; order Lysobacterales; family Lysobacteraceae; genus Stenotrophomonas; species Stenotrophomonas sp. 109824_Sma. The sequence continues at coordinate 2,458,272 of NZ_CM151078.1, forward strand.
GGCTTCATCGGCGGCATCCTGGCCGGTTTCATCGCCGGCTACGGCGTGCATTGGATCAACCGTGCGCTGCGCCTGCCGCGCAGCCTGGAAGGCCTCAAGCCGGTGCTGATCCTGCCGGTGCTGGGCACGCTGCTGGTCGGCCTGTTGATGATGTACGTGATCGGCACGCCGGTCGCCGGGCTGCTGGCCTGGCTGACCGACTGGCTGCGCGGCATGCAGGGCAGCAGCGCGATTCTGCTCGGCCTGCTGCTGGGCGGCATGATGGCGGTGGACATGGGCGGGCCGGTCAACAAGGCCTCCTACGCGTTCTCCACCGCACTGATTTCCAGCCAGGTCTACACGCCGATGGCGGCGACGATGATCGGCGGCATGACGCCGCCGCTGGGCATCGCGTTGGCCACATGGCTGTTCAGCAACCGCTTCACTGCCGAGGAGCGCGGCACGGCCGGTGCCGCTGGCGTGCTTGGCCTCAGCTTCGTGACCGAGGGTGCGATCCCTTACGCCGCGCGCGACCCGTTGCGCACCATTCCGGCGCTGATCCTCGGCTCGGCCGTGGCCGGTGCGATCTCGATGGCCGCAGGCGTCGAGCTGAAGGTGCCGCACGGTGGTGTGTTCGTGCTGCCGATCCCGAACGCGGTCACCCACCTTGGCGTCTACCTGCTGGCACTGGTGGCCGGCGTGACCGTCACCGCGGTCGCGCTGCGCGTGCTCAAGAAGCCGGTCACGGCTCCCACCCTGTAAAAGGAACCTCGCCCATGACCTCTCCTTCCCGCCGCCTGTTGCTGATGGCGACCCTGCCGGCCCTGCTACCCCTGGCCGCCGCCGCCGAGGCGAGCGACGTCCTCACCCCCAAGCTGGCTTACACCGGCGAAGCGGCCGCCACGCTCGACGGCGGCAAGCGCAGCGGAACGGCCTATGCTGGCCAGCTGATGTTCGGCGCCGACGTGGATCTGGACGCGGCGTTTGGCTGGCGGGGCGCGACGATCAAGGCCTACGGCATCAACCGCCATGGCACCAACCTGGCCAACAGCAGCACTGGCAACAGCACCTCGGTGCAGGAAATCTACGGTGGCCAGGGCACGCGCCTGGCCAACCTGACGCTTGAACAGAAACTGCTGAACGACCGATTGGTGGTGGAAGCCGGGCGCAGCGTCGCCAACATCCACCACCTTGGTTCGGAGCTCTGCCAGTACTTCCAGGGCAACTCGGCCTGCGGCAACCCGACCTACGTGTTTCGTACCAGCAATTTCACCTGGTGGCCGGTATCGAGCTGGATGGCCGATGCCACGGCCTGGGTGACGCCCGATGTCTATGTGCGCGTCGGCGCGTACCAGGTCGATCCCAGCCAGGCGGAGGATGGCCAGCACGGCCTGAAGTGGAATACGAACCAGGCCACGGGCTGGATCGTGCCCTACACGATCGGCTGGCGCAGCCCTGCTTCGGCACGACTGAAAGCCCGCTACGAAATCGGTGGCTGGCAGGACAACTCGACCTATCTCGATCCACTACGCGATGCCAACGGCATTCCGGCACTTCTCAGTGGCCAGGACCATGCGACCCGTCGTGGCCGCTCCGGCGCGTTCGCCCGCTTCGAACAGCAACTCACCGGTGATGGTGCCGGACGCGGCCTGACCCTGTTCGGTGCGGTGCTCAAGGGCACCTCTGGCCAGTTGATCGAGGATCATTTCCTGCAGGCCGGCCTGGTGCAGAAGGGCACGTTCGCCCGCCGGCCGCAGGACAGCATCGCTTTTGTGGTGACCCAGCAGAAGTACAGCAGCATCGCGCTGGAGAACCTTCGCCTGGCCCGTGCGGCAGCCGGCGGCAGCGGCACGCCGCACGGAAGCCAGGTGATGATGGAGCTGAGCTATGGCATCCAGGTCACACCGCAACTTCGGATTGCGCCGAACCTGCACTACATCGTGCATCCCGACCAGTTCAATGAACCCGCACGCCAGCGTGACCTGCCGAATGCGCTGATTGCAGGCATGCGGATCGATTGGAGTCTGTAGGAGAGTCACAGGTCCTCAGCGCGATGACCGCTGGATGGTTCATCAGGCCTCTATATTGGCCTTCAGCCAGTCGTTCACACCCGCCAGTTTCACGCCAACGTTGGCATTGAACGTTCCATCCATGCCCCAGGACACGCCCCTGCCCTGGGCGAAGGCGGCGCGGTACTTCTTGATCATGTTCGTCGGATCATCGGCCAACTCCTTCATCAACTGAGGAACCCCCCAGACGGCAAGCTCGAAGTGGGCGCCGAAATAGCCTTCCAGGATGGCAGGCAGTTCCTCATAGCGGACCGTGTCTCCCGCCAGATAGACGATCTCGTTCCGAAGTGGGGGCAAGTGGAAGACGATCTGTGCAGTCATCGCTCCAATGTCCTCAGGTGTCGTCAGCGTGACCGCATTGGAGGCTGTACCCAGTGCATTGACCCTTCTGCCGGGAAGATCGATGACCCCGAACTCCGGCTCGAAGAGGTAGCTGGTGAACATGCCGGTGGAAATGACGACCCAGTCCATTGCGGACTGCGAGCGCAGATAGTCGCGTACGTCGAGCTGGGCATCGAACAGATCCTGCGGTCCACCGCGTCCAATGGCGTCAAAGTCGACCCCGAACTGCCAAGGGAAGTACCTGCCGATACCTGACTTCACGGCGGCGCGCGCTACCTTCATGGGTGTGTCGCGGCCAGCGGCGTAGCCGGTGCAACCGATCACGGTGTCATACCTGGAGAAGAGCACGGCCAGTTGGTCGATCGTGGAAGCCACCAGGTCGCCTGGCTCGATGGTCACTCCCAAAGAGCGTATTTCATCAATTACAGCGCGCTTCTCCGGAAGCACGGATTCTATCGAGGCTTCTCTCAGCATCACGCTGATGCGTGCATCATGCATCCCAGCCAATCGTGCAAGGTTGCGAATGACGGGCATTCCGAGCTCGCCGGCACCCAGCACCAGGATCGAGCGGGAATCATTCGGGGAAGACATTCAAACCACCATGTGTGTGTACGATGGCGGCGATTCTGCTCCCTCCCATATCGCCACGTAAGAAGGCACACCGATGATACCGATCGCACCGTTCATGAGCTCCGAAGAGCTTCTGCGGCATTCACAAGCGATATGCGACGGCATGAGCGCGGACGATGATGGCCTGCGCCGTGAGGTTCTTGCGCATGCAGGCAGCCGCTGGTCCCTGGGAATCATTCATGCCTTGGGTGTTTACGGAACACTGCGTCACGCCGATGTGGCGCGGCGCATGAAGGGAATCACCCAGCGCATGCTGACACGTACCCTCAGACAGCTGGAAAGGGACGGGCTGATCCACAGGCAGGACTTTCGCGAGGTGCCGCCCCGCGTGGAGTACAGCATCACTCCGTTGGGCAAGGAGCTGCTGGTTCTGATGATCCCGATGTGGACCTGGGTCGTGGGGCACGCTGAGGAATTCCGATGCTGTCGGGAGCGTTTCGATGACGACCATCGCAATGTGTCCTCTGACTGACCCGATCTGCGGGAAGTCGAAAAATGCGCGGTAGAACGGGAAGCAACGGGAGGTGTCGCTTGACCGTAACATGGAAGGCGCAACCCGCCGCTGTGCATGCCCTGGCACGACCGTCACGGAACGCGCCGCGCCCTGGCATTCGCTGGGCAGCCAGCACGGTATGATGCCGCAACCCCGGCACCTGCACTGTTCGCAGCGGGTGCCAGCACGCTGACCGCACTCGCCGCAGAGCCGGCGAGGGGCGCGATGGACGGCACCACGCACATCCCTACCCCATGCTCGCTTCCCATTCTTCCCTGATCATCTGGACGGCGGTGGCCGTCGCCACCGTCGGCCTGCTGATCCGTCCGTTCCGCATCCCGGAGTACGTATGGGCGCTCGGCGCGGCGGCATTGCTTCCGCTCAGTGGCACGATGTCATTCGGCACTGCCTGGCACGCGGTGACCGAGGGGCGGGATGTCTATTTGTTCCTGGTCGGCATGATGGCGCTGGCCGAGCTGGCCCGGCGCGAAGGCCTGTTCGACTGGCTGGCGCTGTATGCAGTCCGGCATGCGCGAGGCTCAGGGCGGCGCCTGTTCGACCTGGTGTTTCTGGTCGGCACGCTGGTGACGGTGTTTCTTTCCAACGATGCAACGGCCGTGGTGCTGACGCCGGCGGTCTACGCTGCCTGCAAGGCGGCCCGCGCCAATCCCCTGCCCTATCTCTTCGTCTGCGCATTCATCGCCAATGCGGCCAGCTTCGTGCTGCCCATCTCCAACCCGGCCAACCTGGTGGTGTACGGCCAGCACATGCCGCCGCTGCTGCAGTGGCTGGCACAGTTCGCGCTGCCCTCGCTGGCTGCGATCGGCGCCACCTATCTGGTGCTGCGCTGGGTGCACCGGCGCGAGATCGCGCAGCCGCTGGTCGCTGCGCCGGAGCATCGCCCGCTGACCGAGGGCGGCCGACTGAGCGCGCTGGGCGTGCTGTTCACTGGCAGCGTACTGCTGGTGACGTCCGCGCTGAACGGACCCCTGGGCCTGGCCACCTTCTGCGCCGGCGCGCTGAGCGTGGCGGTGGTGGTGATACGCCAGCGTTGTAGTCCGCTGCCGCTGCTGCGGCATGTCTCCTGGGGCGTGTTGCCGCTGGTGGCCGGACTGTTCGTGCTGGTGGAAGCAGTGGCCCAGACCGGCGTCATCCAGAGTGCGGCCGGCGCGCTCCAGGCGCTGGCGAAGGCGTCGCCGCACCAGGCCAGCTGGCTGGCTGGAGGCGTGGCTGCGTTGCTCAGCAACATCGCCAACAATCTGCCGGTGGGCCTGGGGGCCGGTTCGCTGGGCCAGATGGCTGAACTGCCTGCACAGACCCGCGCCGCGCTGCTGATCGGCGTGGACCTGGGGCCCAACCTGTCGGTGACCGGCTCGTTGGCCACGATGCTGTGGCTGGTGGCGTTGCGTCGCGAAGGCGAGCATGTGAGCGCGCTCGGCTTCATGCGTATCGGCGCGCTGGTGATGCCACCTGCGTTGATCGCGGCGCTGCTGTTGCTGTGACCAGAATGCCGGCCGCGCCTGGTCCTGGAAGGCCAGCTGACGGTAGGCACGGCGTGTCTTTCACCAGATTGTTGAAATGCCCCGCGATGGTCCAATTGCGCACCGTTCCGCTGATCCCCGCGGAATTCATAGAAGGGCTCGCAGCCCCGCGCAGCAGGACGATGGGGGGGGGCTCAGGCCTGCAGGCCCTGCTGCAGCAGGGCCTGCAGGCGCAGGGCGTTGCGGGCGGCGTGCCCCAGCGCGGTGTTGTCCAGCACGAACCAGACTGATCGTCGCGCATCCGATTCGAGCTGCAGCTCCCGGGCCAGGCCTGCCAGGACCTGTTCACTGTAGGCGCTGCGATAGATCTGCGGCTGCCCGTGCCAGCGCCAATAGCTCCACGTGCGGTCTCCGCCTGGAATCGCAGCGCCCGGCACCCGCGCTGGATCCGCCGCAACCCGTGCGACACGATGGGCGCTCAGCAGAGCATCCACTTCCGTAGTGAACCAACTGGGATGGCGTGGCTCACAGGCCACATCGAGCTCGCTACGTGCACGCAGGCCCTGCAGAAAGCGCTCCGTCGTCGCCCGGTCGTATGCCAGGCTGGGGGGCAACTGGAGCAACAGCGGCCCAAGCTTCTTGCCCAGCGCCCGCACGCCAGCGAGGAACTGCTCCAGCGGCTGCATTGCATCGCGAAGCCGTTGTTCATGGCTGATCGAGCGCGGCATCTTCACTGCAAAACGGAAGTATTCTGGCACGCTTGCAGCCCACCGTGCGTACGTGCCGGCCACGTGCAGGCGATAGAACGAGGAGTTGATCTCGACCATGGGCAGGCGGGTGGCGTAGCGCTGAAGCACGCTGTCACCCTCCCCGAAGTCCACCTGCTCCGACCGGGACAGCGACCAGCCGGCGCAACCGATGCGTATCGGCCAAGGTGGGCCCGCAGCGCCAGGCACCTGCCGACCGTATCCTCCGCCTGCCACTGACCTGCTCACTGCGGCGCACCGGTTGCGCATGTCGATGCGTTACGCACAGAGCCCGTCCATTGGGAGGTCGCGACCTTCCCGGGAAGCCGCTGCGTCGACCCGCTGCACATCCACCGCCGCAGGGCGCTGCATCCGGCCTCGGCCTGGATCGATCGCGAAGCTGGAACTACCGGCCATCCGCGGCTGTGAACAGACCGTGCTGGCCACTGTTTCAAGGCCCAGGAGGCACCGCATCACCCGGTGCTGCGCCCGGTGCAGGCCGACCTCAACCCCCACGACATAGACAAAACGGCCATCGAACTTGACCTGCACGCCATCCAGCATCTCATCAGAGTGCAACGCCCGCTTCAGCGACTTCATCCACGCGCGTTCAGGCGTGCGATCCAGCTCTACCACGACGGCGGCCCCACCACGGTCCAGGGGCATGCATTCGACACGGAGCACACGCGGTGAAGCAGGATCGGTTCCAGGTCGATGCATGACAGAAGCTCCAGTGCCGAAGATGGCGGCAGTATCCATGCCCCCCGCCAAAATGCCGTCAAGAAATCCCGGGCGCTCTCCACGATCCACCGACAGCGTTGACGGCACGTCAGTGGCTTCGCGCCGGGCTGACGCTCCGCACTCACGGCATTGATGCGGCACGGCACACACTGCAGCTCCCGAGGCAACACAGGCATGCGCGCATGCAACGCGATATGAGCCAGCGCAGATGCAACCTGCTGCTGGTGGAGGACCAATTCGACCTTGCCGCCCTCATGGAGCGCGCGCTCGAAGACGAAGGTGGCCAGGTGACCCACGCCTACAGTGTGTTTGATGCGATGGCCCTACTGGAAAGACAATCGTTCGATGGCGCCGTGCTGGATGTGGAGCTTCGCGATGGCGTTGTCTTTCCGGTTGCCGATCGCTTGGCCGAACTCGGCATCCCTTATCTCTTCGTTTCTGCGGTGTATGACCAGCTGGTGCCGCAGCGCCACCGGCGCGCGGCTTTCGTAGCCAAGCCGTTTCACATCGACCAGTTGCAACGAGCGGTTAAACGGGCGATAGAAGGCGTTTGCCCTTCTTCGACCGGACACTGACTGGAATCAAGCGCGGATGTATCGAGAGAAGTACGCGCCGAACTGACGGGCCTTTGCCGGGGGGAGCTCGCTGGAAATGGTGTCGAAGACCCTGTCAACCTCGTCCTTGCGACCGACCGCTCCGCATTCGCGCGCACTTTCCAGCAGCGCTCGTTGTCGCACGGTAAGGTTTCCGAAGGGGTCAAAGTAGGAGTCGACGCGGTCGTGGTCCTGCACCCCCGTCCAACTGAATCGCGCGTCTTCGGCGGAAGCTGCAATACGTTGATACCGCAGGATGGCTTCTTCAGGGCTGATACGCTTGCGAAGCAGATCCAGTCGCGTCCGATACAATTCGGTTTCAGCACGCGGTGCGGAACCGACCAGCCCAGACACCGATTCCTCCACGAATGCGTAGTCAATATTGCCGGTTTCTGCCTGCACGCCCAGAAGATTGAAGCTGGCAATTGCATGCCGATAGGCATTGCTGTTCGCCTTCGTTTCCTGTGTCTTTGTTGGCCTGCCTATCGCGCTGGGTTGTACGATTTCAATGCTGGCGTCGTCCGAGAGAATGGCCTCGATATCGCGCTTGTGAAACTCGCCTACAACCAGGACAACGGTCTCCCCGGCGTACGCCCTGGCTGCCGCAACCAGGCGCTTGGCCTGCAGGTAGGTGCGATAAAGGTACAGCCGTCGTGGGAGGTCGTCTCCAGCCCGCTTTGCGGCAGTGGTTGCCCACTCGTGGATGTTGGCAAGATTGGATGGAGTATCTGCATGGAAGATGTCCCTGGTCAGCTGGACTGGCTTCGGGAACACGAGGAAGGCTTGGAATCCTTTGTCTGGGCGCACTTCGGGAATGGATTCCAGGTCCAGGCCAAATCCAAGTCTGGCGTCTTCTGCTGGCGGCGCCCAGTCCACAGGACACAAGGCTATGCCCCTCGCGCGCGCGAAAGGAACGATCACATCCTGGATCTCGTAAGTGAACTCGTAATAGCTGTGCCGGGCAAAAGCTTCCGGCGATCGCTCAACACAAATGGCGGCGGGCTTCGTACGATCCAGAAAGGCAGCCAGTGTTGCTGGGCTGTCATTGGGCGAAACCAGCTGGGCCGCATGATCGACCCCCAACACGATTACACGCGTCGGCGGCGCTTCGGCTGCGTTGGGGACAGCGAGTGCTCGCAACGGCAAGCAGATGAGAATGGCGCCGAGAACCCATGCGTTCATTCGCAGGTTCCTGTAGGAAGTGTGCTGATGATGCTAGGGCGACTCAACCAGCGGCACCTGTGCCGTTGGTTGTAGGCAGCCACAATCGGCCGCAACAGCGCGGACTGAGCCGCTTAACGTCCTGGACCCGCCGACGTCGGCAGGCGCCCACGGATAGTCGTGCTGGGCGGAGTCAGGCACTTCTGCACCTGCTCAGTCATTCCGGTGAGTAGAGCGCGCCATCCCAGCCGTCAAGATACTTCGGCAGCTCATCCAGAACATCAACCACCCGCTGGCGATAGTAGAGGTGCATTGTGGGAGACCACGCCAGATGCGAATCCCCTTCGCCGCCGCGGTGGAGCATCGCATTGGGAACAACGTGCATACCCAGCCGGTTGGTACCAAACACAACCTCACCGCAATGGGCACAGAACGCCTTCTTCAACTGCTTTTCGGGATGACTGAACGTCCGCACTTCGGAGGCTTCCATCTGGACGGAGGCGGGCTCCCATGCCGTTGCGGAGAACATCGCCACACCGTAGAAGTCCCTGCAGGATGCGCAGTGGCAGTTGGCGCGCGCTACCGGTTGCCCGTGCAGATCCATGGCAACCTTCCCACACAGACACGCTACTCGAATCGACATGATGGGCCAGCAAGGAGTGGACGACTCCGGATTGTACTGTTCCGACCAGTCGAAGTACCGGCATCGGCATGCCGAACAGCGCCATCCAACGGAGCGGGACCCTTCACCGTATTCGCCCCCACCAATGCAGCCTTCAACAAGCTTTCCCCGGGCACGGTTGACACCCTTGTAAAGCCGGAAAACAAGGCGCAGCTGACCAGGATCCTGACCTATCACGTGGTCCCGGGCAACTTCAGCTCGGCCCAACTCATCGCAGACGCCAGGAAGCACGGCGGAAAGGCCACCCTGAAGACGGTCCAGGGCGAACCGCTTACCGTGACGCTTCATGACGGCAAGCTGTGGGTTGTGGATGCCAAGGGCGGCAAGGCCGGGATCAGCATCGCCGATGTTGGTCAGTCCAACGGCGTTATCCACGTCATCGACACCGTGCTGATGCCGAAGTAGCCGTGTCCGGCGCGGGACATCACAACACTGCCCCGCGTCGGAGTCTGGGCCACCCGGAGATGGCCGGAGCGCAATCCCTGGCCAATCTCCCTGCATTTCAAGCAGGCCAGGGCCAGCGCAACGCCGAACGCTGGCTACCCCAGGCGGCTAGAAGGCCACCTGCAGGCGGGTATTGAAGGTGGTGCCTTCGTCCCTACCCTCTCCGGCGCCGTTGCGGTTGCGCGCCTGCCAGCGGACCGCCTCGAACATCACCCGGCTGAAGTCGTTGAGGTACCAGTTCGCTCCCAGCGTCCACGCGTAGCCAGTACTGCCACTGGGCAGCTCGGCGTAGTCCACGTCCTCGTAGCGGCCCTTCAGCTCCCATGCGCCGCCGCCGCCGCGCGTCACTGGATCGGCGACCTTCACCTTCCCCCAGGTACCCGTCTTGCCCGCGTAGGACGGTTGCGCGCCCGCCAGGAACCAGCCGGCCGAGATCGCCCACGCTTCGTGATCGCGGTCATAGCGACCGCTGGCATCGCTGCCCCGCAGGCTGCGCGTACCCCATTCGCCAGTGGCCCATGCAGGGCCGAAGAAGCCCGCCAGTTCCACGCCGTAGGCGGTGCTGCGCTCGGCGCCCAGGAGCGTGCCTGGCGTGATCTTGACCAGATCGTTGAAATGCCCCGCAATGGCCGAACTGCGCACCACGCCGTTGGCCCCAGCGGGGATCTTCTCGTGGAAGGCCCATGCGCCCAGATGCACTGTAGCGCCCGAGGTGTCCAGCGGATTCCAATGGACGCGCGTGGCCCAGGTCTGGCTGTCGTTGTCGGTGCCCGCGTTGTTGAGATCGTTGCCGGCCACCGACAGGCTGGCATGCCAGCCCTTTCCATACACTCGCTCGGTGAGCCCGACACCAAACAGGCCGCGCTGCGGCAGCAGCAGCGTGCCGACCACGTTGCGTTCCTGGAACGGCGTGTTGGAGGTGCTGCTTGAGCCATCGATACCGCGATCGTTCAAGCGGTTGCCGACCGTGAGATCGGCCGGCACGCCGAACAGCGTGTGGTCCAGCGTGGCATAGACCGACTTCCACGCCACCGCGTTGTCGGCGAAGTCGCCCTCCACCACCCAGCCCAGGGTGCCGTAGCGCCCCTCGGCCCCGAGGCGCACCGAACGGATTTCGGTACCCGAAACGTTGCGGCCGGCGACCGCCGAACCGTCGGTGCTGGAGGCATCGACGAACAGGCGGCCGCGGGGACGGAACACCGTAGTGCCGTCGGCACTGCTGAACTCCGGTGCACCTTTGACCCAGGAGACCTTCGGCAGCTTGGAATGGCTGGACTCCAGTGCGGCCACCCGCGTCTCCAGTGCAGGCGCGGGCGGCGTGGGCGGTGCGGCCGCACTGCCCTGCCCGCCCTCCACGGCGCGGAGGCGGGCTTCCAGCTGCTGGATCTGCAGCGCCTGCTGCTGCACCAGGCGTGACAGCTCGGCCTGGCTCAGCGGCGCGGGAAGCGAGGACGTGGATTGTGCGTCGGCATGGCCGCTGGCCAACAGCAGGCCGAGCGCGACCGACAGCGCTGCCATCGGCAGCACGGTGGGAGGGTTCATGGGCTCTCTCCGGCCAGCCGGCCCCCTGGCCTGGCGCTGGCCCGTTGCGGTGGTGCGGGGGAAGATCAGGAGGATGCGGCGCCGCCGGGTCGGCCCGGCGGCGCGTCAGGCGGGCTCAGCCCAACCCGGTCAGCTGGTGGCCTGTGCCTGGGCGTTGGGGCGCCATGTGATCAGCTTGTTCTCGACCACGTCCAGCAGGGCGTCGATGACCAGCACGAAGGCGGCCAGGATGATGATGCCGGCGAATACACCCACAGCGTTGAAGTTGCCTTCTGCCTGCGCGATCAGGTAGCCCAGGCCCGCCGAGGCGCCGAGGTACTCACCGATGATCGCGCCGACCACCGCGAAGCCGACCGAGGTACGCAGCGACGAAAGGATCCAGCTCGCCGCTGCCGGGAAGTAGACGTGGCGCAGCAGGTCGCTACGGCTCGCCCCCAGGATGCGGGCATTGGCCAGCACCACCGGGTTCACCTCACGCACGCCCTGCATGGCGTTGAAGAACGTGGTGAAGAACACCAGCGTGACCGCCAGCGCCACCTTCGACCACAGCCCCAGGCCCAGCCACAGCACGAAGATCGGCGCCAGCACCACGCGCGGAATCGCGTTGAAGCCCTTGATGAAGGGATCCAGGATGCGCGCCGAGCGTCGGCTCAGGCCCAACCACACGCCGCCAGCCACACCCAGGCCAGTGCCGATGATGTAGCCCAGCGCGGTTTCGGTCAGCGTGATGTACACGTGCTGGTAGAACGAGGTATCCGACAGCCAGGTCCAGGCCTGCTGCACGATCGCTGTCGGCGACGGGAAGAAGAACGGGTCGATCACGCCCAGCGCGATGCCGCCTTCCCAGCCACCGAACACGGCGACCACCAGGGCCAGCTGGATGAACTTGTCAGTCTTGGCGTGCATAGCTCTTCTCCACTTCGCCGCGCAGGCAGGCCCAGATATCGCGGTACAGGTCGGTGAAACGGTCATCCAGCTTGATTTCGGCCACATTGCGCGGCCGTTCCAGATCCACATCGAAACTGCGCACGACCCGGCTGGCCGGGCCGGAGGACAGTACGACCACGCGGTCACCGAGGGCGATCGCTTCTTCAAGGTCGTGGGTGATCAGGATCACCGAGCGCCGGTCTTCCTGCCACAACCGCAGCAGTTCGTTCTGCATGAGGTGGCGGGTATGGATGTCCAGCGCCGAGAACGGCTCATCCATGAGGATCACCTTCGGCTCAACGATCAGCGCCTGCGCCATCTGCACGCGCTTGCGCTGGCCACCGGACAACTGGTGCGGATAGCGATGCTCGAAGCCCGCCAGGCCGACCTTGGCCAGCCACGCATTGGCCTTGGCCTTGCGCTCTGCTTCGGGCACGCCACGGAAGCGCAGGCCGAGCTCGACGTTCTGGAATGCGGTCTTCCACGGTAGCAGTGCATCCTGCTGGAACAGGTAACCCACCGATTCCTGCACGCCGCTGACCGTACGGCCGTCGATCTTGACCTGTCCGGAAGACGGCTTCAGCAGGCCCGCCACGGAATTGAGGATGGTGCTCTTGCCACAGCCTGTAGGGCCGACGATGGCGAGGAACTCGCCGTCACCCACCTGGATGTCGACATCGCGTACGGCGGTGAATTCGCCGAAGGACATGGTCACCTTGTCGATGGCGACCATGGTCTGTGCAGGCTCCAGCTGCGGTGCGCCATTGAGCTGGCGCACGGTGGCATTGAGGGCCATGGGGTTACCTCCGCTTACGGTTGGGCAGCCGGCGTCGCAGCGTTGGCACGCTCGACGAAGGCATTGGTGTAGGTCCTGGACAGATCGATGTTGGCCTTGGCCACATCCGTGTTGAACTCGCGCAGCACCTTCAACGGCGTTTCCAGGTCGGCCGGCGTGAAGTGACCGTCGCGGGTGAAGATCGCGCGGGCGTTCTCCACTGCGCGCGCATAAGTGGCACGGTCGCCAGAGACGTAGCTGTCCGGCAGCGCCGCCACGATCTCTTCGGCACTGTTGTCGGCGATGAACTTCAAGGCCATCTGCTCGGCGCGGGCGATCTTCTCGGCCGCTTCGGGACGCTTTTCCAGGAAGCTCTGGTTGGCATACATCACCGAGGTCGGGTACAGGCCGCCATAGACCTGGCGGGCGCCGTCGTCGCTGCGCGCGTCGAGCAGGATCCTGCCGACCTTGCGTTCGGTGATCAGGGTGGCGGCCGGGTCGTAGTTGACCAGCAGGTCGATCTTGCCCTGCTCGAGCGCGGCCACCGCTGCGGCGCCCGAGCCGACGCCGATCAGCGAGATGCTGTCGACCGGAATAGCGTGTTGTGCGAGGAAGTGACGGACGAAGAAGTCGGACGAGGAGCCCGGCGCGGTGATGCCCACCTTCTGGCCTTTGATGGTCTCCGGGCGTGCTGGATCGAAGGTGGCGTCCTCGCGCCCCGCCATCACCAGGCCGGAGTTGCGCGAGAGCAGCACGAAGGCAACCACGTCCTTGCCTTTGGCCTGCATCTGGATGGTGTGGTCGTAGAAGCCCACCGCCACGTCGGTGGAGTTGGCCACCAGTGCCTGCAGCACCTTGGAGCCACCCTGGGCGAAGTTCTCGGTCTTCACGTCGAGGCCGACGTCCTTGAAATAGCCCTTGGCGTCGGCAATGAAGAACGGCAGGTTGTTGAGGTTGTAGGAGCCGACGCTGATGCGCACCGGTGCGGTGTCAGCGCTGCCTGTGGCCGTACCTTCGGCGCGGCCGCTGTTGCTGCACCCGGCCGCGGCCAGGCCGGCCGCGCACAGCGCGGCCATCAGGAACTGCTTGTACATCATCCCTCCCAGGAGTGAAGCATCTACGTTGTGGTGGCGGGCAGGCACGCCTGTGCCGACCCGGCCGGTTTCAGATCATGCCGCTGACGTCCATTGGCGGTCTTGGGTGGTACTGGCCCGGGCGGGCGCGGGCGAGGTTGCATATACCCGGCCGTCGAACAGGCGGCGCGCGGTGCGGACCACGCTGGCAATCACCGGCGCATCGCCCGAACTGCGACTGAGGCCCACCTCCAGGGCCCCGCTCGGATGTTCGAGGGTAATGCGGCCGGGAACGGACAGGCATCCGACCAAAGTGTGGGCCAGCGTGCCCGGCGTGACGGCGGCGGTGGCCAGGCCGACGGCGCCGGTGATCGCCAGTGCGGTGTGGCATTGGTGCGGCATGAAGTAGCGCACCTGCAGATCGCCGCCGTGTTGCGGCGCCGACAGCAGCACCGGCTTGGGGATAACCTTGTTGCCGGCGTCGGCGATGCCCATGCGGGCGCCCGCCTCGATGCGCAGCGCTTCCAGCCGGCGCATGAACGCGGCGTCCGCGTTCAGTTCGGCGGGCGAGGCATCCCCGTGCACGCCCAGGTCTTCGGCACGCACCAGCATCATCGGCATGGCACAGTCCACCAGGCTGACCGGCACGCCATTGATGGTTTCCTGCGCGTGGCCACTGGGCAGCAGCTTGCCGGTGCGGGCACCTGCGGCATCAAGGAAGGAGAGCCTGACCGGCGCGGCCGAGCCCGGCGCGCCGGCAATGCGCGTATCACCGCGGTAGACCACATGGCCGCCCGGCGTTTCCACCGTGGCGATGATCAGCTTGCCGGTGTTGACGTTGTGGATGCGCACTTCAGTCTGCGGATCCTGCGCCTGCACCAGCCCACGCTCGATGGCATACGGGCCCACGGCCGCCAGCATGTTGCCGCAGTTGGGCGAGGTATCCACCACCTGCTGCTCCACCCGTACTTGGGCGAACAGGTAATCCACGTCGGCGTCCGCCCTGCTCGAACGGTCGATGATCGCCACCTTGCTGGTCAGCGCGTTGCCACCGCCGATGCCGTCGATCTGCAGCGGATGGCCCGAGCCCATCACTTCCAGCAGCAGGCGATCGCGTTCAGCGATGTCCATAGGAAGGTCGCTGGCCAGGAAGAACGGGCCTTTGGAGGTGCCACCGCGCATGAGTACGCAGGGAATGCTGAGCAGATCGTTGGACATACGTGTGCTAGATTGATGCGTATAGGAGATGAATGACCCCTCTGTGATTCGATACTGGCATGGCCTCAATTGATCTGTGAATTGCTGATTTTTGGATGATTGATACCCAATGAGCATCAATTGCGAAATCCTGGATCTACGCGCCTTCCTGCTGGTCTCGGAGACGCGCAGCTTCCATCGCGCCGCGGAAATCCTGCACGTCTCCCAGCCGGCGCTCAGCCGACGGATACAGAAACTGGAGCAGGCCGTGGGTTCGCCATTGCTGGAGCGCACCACGCGTAGCGTCAGCACCACCGCTGTCGGCGAGAACCTGCTGCCATTGGTGCGGCGCATGCTGGAGGAATTCGATGGCTCGCTGTTCTCACTGCGCGGCCGGGACGACACCCGCGGCGCCACCGTCACCATCGCGTGCCTGCCGACGGCGGCGTTCTACTTCCTGCCCAGTGTGATGGCGCGTTTCCACGAAGCGCACCCGAACGTGCGCTTCCGCATCCTGGATATCCCGGCCACGGAGGGTCTGCAGGCAGTGGAGCGTGGCGAAGTCGAGTTCGGCATCAACTTCATGGGCGCCAACGATCCGAATCTCGATTTCGACGTGCTGGCCGAGGACCCCTTCGTCCTCGCTTGCCGGCGCGATCATCCGCTGGCCCGCAAGCGCAAAGTGGAATGGGCTGATCTGGCCGAGCACCAGCTGATCACCGTGCATCGCACCAGCGGCAACCGCACGCTGCTGGACGGCGCGCTGGCGCGCGAGAACCTCAAGCTGAGCTGGCACTATGAAGTGACGCACCTGTCGACGTCACTGGGCATGGTCGAGGCCGGTATCGGCGTGTCGGTGCTGCCGAAGATGGCCACGCCGGACGGGGATCACCCCACCCTGGTGACACGCGCGATCGGCAACCCGGTCGTGTCGCGCACGATCGGCATCGTCCGCCGACGGGGCGCCCTGCTCTCGCCCACGGCCGAGCGATTTCTTCAGATGCTGATGAGCCAGTGGCGCGGGGAGGTATGAGCAAGCGCGCGTCTCACGCACCTGTGCTGTCCGAACCCCAGCCAAGCATGTCTCGGCAGAGGCGCGCGACGTCAATGCCATCGCGGCGCTTCAGTCTGCGTATCCGAAGATGTCGAGGGTGAGCAGGTCCTGCCCGTTCTCGACCGGATACTTGTTCCGGCGCGCTGGGCGCTGACGGGGCCGCCTTTCATCACGAAACAGCGAAGATCGACGCAATACCTGCGAGCGATCCCACAGCCACCCACGAGAGCGTGGCGAAGGCAGTCAACAGCACCTTCCGGTGGACGACCTGCGCTTGGTTCTGGGGTTCCGGTCGCCGCGCATAGGGCCTGGAGAAACCGAGGAGTTCGCCGGTGACTGTCAGCGCCCCCATCAGGATCAGTGCGGTCACGCAGAAGCCGAAAACGGAGCCAATGAGGGCCAGATGCTGGGTTTCGCCGATAGCCGGCTGAGTCACGGCCAGAGCCTCCACCAGTTGCCCCGTCCACCGTGCGGGCAGCCAGGCCAGGGCTGCGACGATGCCGAAGTGACTGGCCACGTTGATCCAGAACCAGGATGTGGGCTTCATGACGTGAGCGTTTCCGATGATGGCCAGTGGCGGGCATCGTGATGCCTGCTCCAGCCCCGCACAACCCTGCATGGCGGAGCCGGCCAGCGGCCGGCACTACCCGGGCGATCAGCCTGCGGTTTCGAGCCCCTTGCCTGCCGCACCCATCCGCAGCGAGGCCAGGTACCGGCAGTACTTGCCGACGAAGATGCCGGTGAATCCGCCCGCCAACAGCAGGTAGGCGGCACTGAAGCCAGCATTGGCGGTCAGCGACGGCGACACCGCAAATGCGACTTCGAAGCCGTACTTCACCAAGAAGGTGACCAGCAGCAGCGGCAGCAGGCTGAAGTCCGCGTTGCGCCAGAGCTTGCCGGTGCAGCTGTCCAGCGTCAGCTTCAGCCGATTCAGCAGCAGCCAGCCCAGTGCGGCACCCGCAGTGATGCCGGCCAGCCATTCACCCCAGGCGCTCAGCGACGTGCCGAAGCGATGGCTGATCGACCACGCACCCCATACGGCGAACAGGGCGGGCACGATCGCCAGCTTCTGCAGCGAGGTCTCCCCCGGCTTCATGGCGGCGATGCCGCGGGTGATCAGGAAGGCCAGGAGCAGCCAGACCCAGATCGGCGTCTGCGCGGCGAGTTGCTGGAGCATGTTCATGAGCGGTCCCCTTGGTGAGTGGTGGCTGAGTGGTGGCGAGGTGCCCTCGCCTTGGCGCTCACTATTCGCGTCCGCCCGGGTTGCAGCCAGTGACAGCTGTCAGCCATCGCGGATTACGGGGGCGTTGCGCGCCCTCCCCTCACCCCGGCGGGCACACACCGTTAACGGCCCGGCCCTATGCTGGGGGCCTCATTGGAGACCTGCCAGGTACCAACCATGACGAAGCTGCATACCCTGATGCTGACCGGCGGCCTGCTTGCGCTGAGCCCTTTGGCCTTGGCCGAGACCGTGAACCTGACCAACAGCGCCGAGGGCGCCAACCGCGATGCCGGCATCACTGCGGTCAAGAAGAAGCTGCAGGACGAGTGCACCGAGCGCAAGGGCTCGCCCGATGCCGCCTCGTTCGAGGTGGTCTTCGAGAAGACCAGCCCGAACCCGAACGTACCCAAGCCGTACTACGTGGACGGCAGGATGAAGTGCGAACTGCCGGGCTGACAGGCCCGGCAGCACAGCCATCGATACGGATCAGCGGCCGGAGCCGCGAACGCGCCGCTGGTACTGCGCGATCCACTCCAGCGATGGCGCAATTCCGCCGAACGGGAAGAAATGCGGGCTGATCGGGCCATGGGCGCCCGTCAGCCCCTTCACCAGGCAATCGACGAACACCTCCGGCCCCGCCGTGCCGAGCAGCCGGCCGATCGAGATGCCATACCTGGCCAGCATCGATGCACTGGCACCCACGCCGCACATCGCGGCGTAGCGCAGCAGCCGGGTGATGCTGGCCGGCCCCGGCACGCCGACTAGCACCGGAACCGAGATGTCACGCGCGCGCAATGCATCCAGCCAGGCCAGCACGGTATCGGCATCGAACGCGAACTGGGTGACGATCAAGGGGGCCATGCCGCGTGCTTCGATGGCCTGACATTTACGCCCAAGCACCTGCCAGCGGTCGTCAGCGCTCATCACCGGGTGGCCTTCCGGGTGCCCGCCGATACCAACGACCTTGATCCCGAAGTGCTCCAGAAGACCGGTCTGGATGATCGAAGCACTGTCGGCAAACGGCCCGGCGGGTGTGGCCAGGTCGCCCGCGACCAGCAGGCAGCGGGTGACGCCGGCTTCGCTGGCGGCGCGCTCCAGAAAGCGCTCAAGCGCTGCGTGCGAGCCGATGCGGCGGGCAGAGAGATGCGGCATCGGCTCGAAGCCGAGCTCGCGCACCATGCGCGCGGCAACCAAGCGTGCGTCGTCGTCCTCGCTGGCCAGCCAGGGAAGGGAGATGACCGTGCCGCGCGGTATGCGGGCCGCCTCGGCACGTAGTGCCGGCATGGCCTTCGCGCTGACTTCCAGTGAAAAGGCGTTGATGAAGGCGTCCGCCTGCGATGAGGTACCGGCCGGCATCAGCGCGCCTCGCGTGCATTGCCGGCAAGCGGCGAGCTGTTGCGGGCCAGTTCGATGAAGGCCTGCAGGTAGTCGATACCGGTATCGGCCTCGCGCGCACCCAGATAGATCTGCTTGGGGATGCCCTTGGCGCCCAGCCGTACGGGCACCACGTCCATGCGCGTGGCGTACTCCTGTACCAGCCAGCGCGGCATGGCAGCCACGCCGCGGCCGCTGGCCACCATCTGCATCATGATGTCGGTGGTTTCAATGGCCTTGTGGCGCCGCGGCGTGATGCCGGCGGGCAGCAGGAACTGGTTGTAGATGTCCAGGCGCTCGAACGGCACCGGGTAGCTGATCAGCACTTCCTGGCTGAGCTGGCGCGGCTTTACGTGGTCCACCTTGGCCAGGGCGTGGTTGCTGGCGACCACCAGCACCTGCTCGTAGTCGAACACCGGGATGAACTTCAGGCCCGGCTTCAGCAGTGGATCGGGCGTGACCAGCAGGTCGATCTCGTAGCCGAACAATGCGCCGATGCCGCCGAACTGGAACTTCTGCTTGACGTCCACATCCACGTCCGGCCAGGCGGCCAGGTACGGCGAGACGATCTTCAGCAGCCACTGGTAGCACGGGTGGCACTCCATGCCGATGCGCAGCGCGCCACGCTCGCCCTGCGCGAACTGGCCCAGCCGCTCCTCGGCCAGGTCCAGCTGCGGCAGCACCCGGTTGGCGACCGCCAGCAGGTACTGCCCGGCCTGGGTAAGCCGCAGGCTGCGGCCTTCGCGCAGCCAGACATCGGTGCCGAGCTGCTGTTCCAGCTTTTTCATGCTGTGGCTGAGCGCCGACTGGGTCAGGTTGAGCACGCCGGCGGCCGCGGTGAGCGAGCCCTGCTGTTCGACCTGCTGCACGATGCTGAGGTGGATCCGTTCCAGCATGACGATGAATCTCATTCATGGATTGGTGAAGTAATACCATTTTACGTCATGGAAGGGCATGGCTAGGATCGGGTCATGCCTTCGGTTGCCTGACAGCCTGCTGATCCAGCCGGCCCGCAGGACTGCGCCCCCGCAGATTGCGCCGAAGCAGCCCCTCCCCTGCTGAAAGCGAACAGATGACCCGCCCCCTCCGTATCGTCGCCGTTTCCGGTGGACTGCAACGCCCCTCCCGGGCCGCCACCCTGGCCGAGCATCTGCTGGGCCTGATCGGCGAAGACGTCCATTGCGAGCAGCAGCTGATCGAGCTCGGTGAGCTTGCGCCACAGCTGGCCGGTGCGCTGTGGCGCTCGCAGCTGCCCGAGGCGGTCGAGCGGCAGTTGGTCGCTGTCGAACAGGCCGACGTACTGGTGGTGGCCACGCCGGTCTACCGCGGCTCCTACACCGGCCTGTTCAAGCACTTCTTCGATTTCATCGACCAGGATGCGCTGATCGATACCCCGATCCTGCTGGCCGCCACCGGCGGCAGCGAGCGCCACGCGCTGGTGATCGACCATCAGCTGCGGCCGCTCTTCAGCTTCTTCCAGGCCCGCACCCTGCCCCTGGGCGTGTACGCAACCGATCGCGATTTCGCCGAGGGCCGCGTGCACAACGAGGCACTGATCCAACGTGCGCGACTGGCCGTGCAGCGGGCAATGCCCTTGCTTGCCCTGTCCCATCGCGCTGCGCCCGCCATCGCCGAGACCGCCGCAACTCTCTGAATACCGGATGCCAGCACCCTGCATTCGGATGCCACCCAGCAAACCGGAACGCCGCCCATGACGACCGACACCTTCACCTTCAGCATCACGCGCATCCCTTTCAACGAGGACTACCAGCCGGCCGAGGGCACGCGCATCACCACCAATTTCGCCAACCTGGCCCGCGGTGCGTCCCGGCAGGAGAACCTGCGCAACACGATCAGCATGATCAACAACCGCTTCAACGGCCTGGCGCATTGGGACAACCCGAGCGCGGACCGCTATGCGGTCGAGCTGGACATCATCTCGGTGGAGATGCACATCGACGGCGACGACGGCAGCGATCCGTTCCCGTTGATCGAAGTGCTGCGGCCGACCATCGTCGACACGCAGACCGGCGTGCGCAGCGAGGGCATCGTTGGCAACAACTTCTCGTCCTACGTACGTGACTACGACTTCAGCGTAGTGCTGCCGGCCAGCAACGAGGGCAAGGCCACCTTCGGCATTCCGGAAGGCTTTGGCGACCTGCACGGCAAGCTGTTCCAGCACTTCCTGCGCTCGGACGCCTACCGCGCCAACTTCAGCAAGGGGCCGGTGATCTGCATCAGCGTTTCCAGCAGCAAGACCTACCACCGCACCGAGAACCATCACCCCATCCTGGGCGTGGAGTACCGCCAGGGTGAGTTCTCCCCCACCGACCAGTACTTCGACAAGATGGGCCTGCAGGTGCGCTATTTCATGCCGCCGGGCAGCGTCGCGCCGCTGGCCTTCTACTTCCAGGGCGACCTGCTGGGTGATTACTCGAACCTGGAACTGATCGGCACCATCAGCACGATGGAAGCCTTCCAGAAGATCTACCGCCCGGAGATCTACAACGCCAATTCCGTGGCCGGCAAGGTCTACCAGCCCAGCCTGAAGCACCAGGATTACTCCTCCACCCGCATCGTCTACGACCGCGAAGAGCGCAGCCAGCTGGCGGTCAAGCAGGGCCGGTTCACCGAAGAACACTTCATCAAGCCATACCGCGCCGTGCTTGAGCAGTGGGCCGCCCGCTGATCCATCGATTTTCCATTCGCCCCCAGGACACACCACACAATGCCGACGAAGACGCTGCTCCCCACCTCCACCGCAGGCAGCCTGCCCAAACCCTCCTGGCTGGCAGAGCCCGAGAAGCTCTGGTCGCCCTGGAAACTGCAGGACGAAGGCCTGATCGAGGGCAAGCAGGACGCCCTGCGCCTGTCCCTGCAGGAACAGCAGCATGCCGGCATCGATATCGTCAGTGACGGCGAGCAGACCCGCCAGCACTTCGTCACCACCTTCATCGAGCACCTCAGCGGCGTCGACTTCGAGAAGCGCGAAACCGTGCGCATCCGCAACCGCTACGATGCCAGCGTGCCGACCGTGGTCGGCGCCGTGAGTCGCCCCAGGCCGGTGTTCGTCGAGGATGCGAAGTTCCTGCGCCGCCAGACCACGCGGCCGATCAAGTGGGCGCTGCCCGGCCCGATGACGATGATCGACACGCTGTACGACGCGCACTACAAGAGCCGCGAAAAGCTGGCCTGGGAATTCGCGAAGATCCTCAACGAGGAAGCGAAGGAGCTGGAGGCTGCAGGCGTGGACATCATCCAGTTCGACGAGCCCGCCTTCAACGTATTCTTCGACGAAGTGAATGATTGGGGCGTAGCCGCACTGGAGCGTGCGATCGAAGGACTGAAGTGCGAGACCGCCGTGCACATCTGCTACGGCTACGGCATCAAGGCCAACACCGACTGGAAGCAGACGCTGGGGTCGGAATGGCGCCAGTACGAGGAGTCGTTCCCGAAGCTGCAGGCCTCCAACATCGACATCATCTCGCTGGAATGCCACAACTCCCACGTGCCGATCGACCTGATCGAGCTGGTGCGCGGCAAGAAAGTGATGGTCGGTGCCATCGACGTGGCCTCCAGCACGGTGGAGACCGCCGATGAAGTAGCCAGCACCCTGCGCAAGGCGCTGCAGTTCGTGGACGCCGACAAGCTCTACCCGAGCACCAACTGCGGCATGGCGCCGCTGGCGCGCGACGTGGCCAGGGGCAAGCTGCGCGCGCTCAGCGAAGGGGCGAGGATCGTGCGCGAGGAACTCTCGGCATAACCCCGGCAGAGGAGGCATTGCCGTTCGAATGGCGGCTTGACGGCGCCTGGCCGGGTATCGACCAGGTTCCGCCTCGCGCCTGCAGCTCCGGCCTGGCCTCCGTCGCGGGCAGTCGCGGTGCCAGCGCCTGCTTGATCCGTGCCACCTCCCCTGCCCCGGCCTCGGCCAGGCGGCGGGCCTGCTGCCGTTGCTCCGCCGAAAGTGCCGGCGACGGCGCAGCGCTCGCCTCCGGCGCTACGTCCACCAGGCGCGCCACTGCCTCGCGCAGCCGCAGCTGCGGGCAGAGCCGTGCAGCACACCAGCGTTCTGCGTAGCGCCTGGCCTGTCGCACATTCGTGGCGGCCACCACCTTGGTCTGGGACATCTTGCGTGCGTCCAGGTACACCCGGAAGCCAAGCACGGCGTGCGGCACGATGTTGGCCACCGAGCGCCCGTTCCACCACAGGTCCCAGCGCTCGCCGCTCTGCACCCAGCCGGAGGGCCGGGTGACGGTCATGTACGCGGGAAGATCGAAGGAGGAATGCATGGCCGGAAGCATACGATCGGCCGTCGCATGGGATGAGAATGCAAACGCACTCCCTCGCGGGGAGATGAATTGTTCAAGATCGCCGCATGCGATCGACATTGCACGCGTGCTGGCTACCTTTGAAAACAACCATTAATGTGACGCGTCACGGTCGACCAGGCTTTCGATCCAGTCGATGTAGCGGGACACGCGCACGTTGTAGACCACCTGCCCGTAGAAGCCCGCTTCCAGCGCATGCTCGGGCACGGCGGTGATCCAGGAACCGAGGCCCACCAGCTGCCAGGCCCCATCTTTCTTGATCAGCAGCGGGCCGCCGCTGTCGCCGTTGCCGAGCACGCCTTCAAGGGGCAGGCCCTGCGGAGGCGGATCGAACCGGTACCAGAGATAGCGCGCGTTGCCGCCGGTAATCGCGTTGTAGGCCCGCCGCAGCGTCGTACGATGCGGCCCGCCCGGCACCAGTCCAGTCGCACCGTTGCCGGTAGCGCCCTTCCCGATCAAGGCGGCGATCTGGGTAACCTCGGCGCCGCCACGATAAAGCGCCACCGGCGGCACATCGCTCACCGGCGTGGCAAGTCTGATCAGTGCGATGTCATCCGACGCCGCCAGAAACGCGTGGATTTTCGACGCACTCCCCGTTGCCATCGCTTCCCTGCCCAGCGCCTCGGGCATCCTCCGGTAGCCGGGGTGCAGGAAAACACGCTCGACGCCGTAGCCCTTCCCATCGATGGTGATGGTGGCGCCCATCCCCTCCATCGGTGCGGCATGCGCTGCGGTCAGCACCCAGCGCGGTGCGATCAGGACGCCGTGCCCCTCGCCTGGCATGTCCGCCAGTGCCGGGAACACCGATGCGTCGATCTGGTACCTGGCATCGTCAACATCATCGCGGATGACCACGGCACCGGCAGCGAACGGGAGCGTGGCCAATGCCAGGAAAATCCAGCGCTTCATGATTGCTTTCATCCCTGCAGTTCAATCACAACAGCCTAGGGCATGGCTCTGCCATACGGGGAGATTGTGCGACCAAGCCCTGGCGGAGACCGACGAATGCGCGGAAACGGGAGTTGAAACCGGGCGGTCCGTGCCCTACCTGCGGCCCCGATAGGGTTCGCAGCCCACGCCGTCATTGTCACGATCGAGGTGCGGGCCATACCCCGGATCACCCCGTCGTACCGGCGCAGCCCCGGCGGCGCGGGCCTCCGCACAGTTGGCAAACACCCCGGAGCTGCGCGCAGAACCGGGGGCGAAACTGCTGCGCGGGGTGTCGACGTAGCGAGGTGCGGCTGGGGCGCCTCGATGGCAGTGATAGTCACCCGTTTTCCGGTTGGTGTGGCAACCCTGCTTGTCGAGGCCGCCCGGATGCGCGAGCGCATTGGCGGACAGCGCCAGTGCGAGCATCCCGGATGCAGCCAATACGATGGAATCCCGGCGTCCGGTATCCATGCCTTCCCCCTGTCAGGCAATCCTGCCAAGGGGAAGGCTAGCATGGTGTCTCGACCGACAGGCTTGACGCTGCAGTAGCTGCCACTCAGCGCTGGTAGTCCTTCAGGAACAACCAGGTGATCAGCGTGGCATCGGGGCCCTTCGGATCGGTGAACGGCAGGCCCGACTGGCTGCCACTCCACGCATGCCCCATCCCCTGCACCACATAGTGCTGCACCAGCGTCCTGCCACCGTAGGCGTAGGTGTCCACCGTATACGCACGTCCGCCCGGCACCTGGCCGTGATAGGTGCTGGTCGGCACGTACTTCACCGAATCGTTGTCCAGGCCATCGTCAGCCAGGTCGTTGGTCTGCAGGAACTGGCGCACCGCCTGCTCACCGTTCACCGGGTTGACGGTGAGGTCGGCGCTGCCATGGAACACCAGCACCGGCAGCGGGCGCGGCGAAGGCGAACCCGAGCACTGCCAGGCCAGCCGACCGTTGCTGTCCGGTGAGTAGATGCTGCCGGCCAACAACGCGTAGGCACTGCCGGAAATGGTGGTCGCGCCCTTGAACATGCCACCGGAGTGGATGGCGCCGGCAGCGAACACATTCGAGTAGCAGGCCAGCATGATCGAGGTCATCGCACCGCCGGCAGAAATGCCGGTTACATAGACCCGGTGCGGATCAATGCTGTAGCTGGCTTTCACCTTGTCCACGATGCCGGCCAGCAGTGAGGGCTCGCCACTGTCGCGCGCCTGGTTGATCGGCAGCTGCCAGTTCCAGCAGCGTGCGGGATTGGAGGTGACGTTCTGGCGCGGATACACCACGATGAAACCCTCGCTGTCGGCGACCTCATTGAAGCCGGACGCCTCGCCCATCAGGTTCGGGCCGGTCACACAGCCATGCAGCACCAGCAGCAGCGGCAGCGGCTGGGTCGCGTCGTAGCCGGCCGGCACCCAGACCTGGTATTCGCGGGCGCCGAACAGGTTGCCGTACAGGCCGATATCCCAATGCCCTGCCGGGCCTGCGGCAAGCGCGCTGCCCGCCGTTGCCAGCCAGGTGCACAGCACCAGCGCCATCGCTTTGATCGAATCGATTCCGGATTTCATGACCAGATCCTCATGGGTGAGTCGTGGATGAAGGAGTACCGGGGAACGCGTCCGGCTGGGGGCGAGCCCAGTATCCGCATCCGGTGGCGGCTGCCGACTGGACCTAGGTCCACTCGCCGCTGCCCGATGACACCGCTAGCCTTGGCTGCAGAGGTGGCATCGGGCCATCTGCAATGGATATGCCCTGGGGAGGATCGAATGAAACGGAATTGTCTGAGCCTGATGATCGGCGCGCTGCTGGCGTCTGGCCCGGTACTGGCACAGGACGCGCCGCAGGGGGCGGCGACCGTGGGCAGGAATGCATCACCCACCAACCTGGACAGCATCAAGGTCACCGCGCGCAAGCGCGAAGAAACCCTGCAGGAAGTGCCGGTGGCGGTCACCGCGTTCACCTCCGAGGCGCTGGACCGGATGAATGTCCAGGACATCAGCGACCTGGATGGGCAGGTGCCCAACCTGACCATCTATGCGGCGCGCGGCGCCAGCAGCACGGTCACCGCCTACATCCGCGGCGTCGGCCAGTCCGACCCGACCTGGGGTGCCGATCCGGGCGTGGGCATCTACCTGGATGACGTCTATATCGCCCGCCCGCAGGGCGCGCTGCTGGATGTGTTTGATGTTTCGCGCATCGAGGTGCTGCGCGGCCCGCAGGGCACGCTGTACGGCAAGAACACCATTGGTGGTGCGATCAAGTACATCTCGCGCGGCCTGCCCACCCAGACCGAGGGCTTCGCCCAGATCACCGTGGGCAACTACAGCCAGTTGGACGCGAAGGCGGCGATCGGTGGCCCGATCGGCGGCGCCGACAGTGGCCTGCGAGCACGCGTGGCGGTGGCCAGCATGAACCACGACGGCTTCGGCGAGAACACCTTCAATGGCCAGCCGGTCAGCGACAAGCAGATCAACGCGGCGCGCCTGAACCTGGGGGCGTATGCGGGCGATGACTTCGATGTGCAGTTCGCTCTGGACTGGATCGATGACCAGTCGGGCATGCGCGGCTCGAAGATGCTGGCGCCCAACCCGTTCCTGCGCGCCTACCCGCCGATGGACAGCCGATATGACATCCGCTCGGGCATGCGCAACCTCAACAACGTGGAAACCAAGGGCGCGTCGGCCACGGTGAACTGGCGGCCGAACGACGACATCGCAGTGAAGTACGTGGTGGCCAAGCGCGAATC
Organism: Stenotrophomonas sp. 109824_Sma; assembly: GCF_056480025.1. Taxonomy (NCBI): domain Bacteria; kingdom Pseudomonadati; phylum Pseudomonadota; class Gammaproteobacteria; order Lysobacterales; family Lysobacteraceae; genus Stenotrophomonas; species Stenotrophomonas sp. 109824_Sma. Next base: position 2,484,794 of record NZ_CM151078.1, read on the forward strand.
GGACAGTGAAGCCAACATCGATTTCGACACCACGCCGGTCAAGCTGGCCGACGTGAGCGGCACCTACAACGACAACCAGGTCAGCAACGAGGTGCAGCTGAACTACGATGCCGGGGGCCGGGTGCGCGGCGTGGTGGGCCTGTACCAGTTCAGCGGCGAGGCCGGTGGGCAGATCCAGAACAACTACTTCAGCGCGCAGTTCGCCGACAACCAGGGCAAGGTGCTGACCGACAGCATCGCGCTGTATGCGGACTGGACCTTCGACCTGACCAGCAGGCTGAAGCTGGACGTGGGCGCCCGCTACACCGATGAAGACAAGCGCGCGATCGTGCTGAACCGCCTCTACGCCGACCCGGGTTTCAGCCGGCCGGTGGCGGTGACCGCGGACTTCGACAAGAAGACCAATTTCAAGAACGTCTCGCCCAAGGTCTCGTTGGACTACCAGATCACCCCGGACATCATGGTCTACGGGCTGGCCACGCGTGGCTTCAAGTCCGGCGGCTACAACATCCGCGCCAACGCGGTGGCGGTGCCCCGCTCGGCCGAGCCGTTCGATGACGAGACCGTGGACAGCTACGAGGTCGGCAGCAAGATGGCCTTCCTCGACCAGCGGCTGTTCCTGAACCTGTCGGCCTTCTACAACAAGTACAAGGACATCCAGCTGTCGGTGTTCACCGGCCTGGATACCAATGGCGACGGCATCGATGACTCGTTCTTCGGTGATTTCACCAATGCCGGCGCCGGCACCATCAAGGGCGTGGAAGTCGAATACCAGTACCTGCCCAGCCAGCACTGGTTGATTTCCGGCAACCTGGCCTGGCTGGACACGAAGTACGACGAGTACATGGACCGCGGCATCAACGTGGCCCGGCAGATGAAGTTCACCAATGCACCGGAATTCTCGGGGGCGCTGAACGTGGAATACCGCACCGACCTGGCCAACGGCAGCAACCTGTCGGCGCGGGTGAGCTACAGCTACCAGAGCGATGTGTGGCCGACCACCGACCTGAGTCCGGTGATCCGCCAGGGCGGTTACGGACTGGTGAATGCTGGTGTGATCTGGCGGCTGGATGATGCCTGGACGCTCTCGTTGCAGGGCACCAACCTGGCCGACAAGGAATACCGCACCACCGGTTACAACATTCCGGCAGTCGGCACACTGATTGGCTTCTATGGACCGCCGCGCCAATATAGCCTCAGCGTCCGTTACGATTTCTAGCGTGCCCGTTACGATTTCCAGGAAGCCCCTGCATGACGCAGTCTTACCAAGATCTGTACTGGAACAGCACTGATGGCCTGCGCCTGCATGCGCGCGACCATGCACCAAGGGCAGGACAGGCGTCGCGCGGGACCGTGGTGTGCATTCCCGGCCTGACCCGCAATGGCGCTGATTTCGACGCGCTGGCCGACGTGCTTGCCGGCGTGGGCTGGCGCGTGATCGCCGTCGACCTGCGCGGCCGTGCCGGTTCGGAACGCGCGCAGGATCCTTCCAGCTACAACCCGCGCACCTATGCCGATGACATGGTGGCGCTGCTGCGCTCGCAGCACATCGACTCGGCGGTATTCGTCGGCACGTCGCTGGGTGTGCTTGTCACCATCACCCTGGCCTCGCGTGCCCCGCAGACCATTGCAGCGGCGGTACTGAACGATGCCGGCCCCAAGGTGCCGCGCGAGGCGCTGGCACGGATCGGCAAGTACGCCGGCAAGCCCGTGCCGCCGATGGATCTGCAGCAGGCCGCGGCCTACATGGGCACCATCGGCAAGGCGGCATTCCCGCGCTACACCGTGGAGGACTGGCGGGCCATGGCCCTGCGCACGTTCCGCCAGCGCGAAGACGGCATGCTGGAACTGGACTACGACCCGGCGGTGATCCGCACCACCCGACCGTGGGTGCTGTGGCTGCTGCGCCCCGTGCTGTGGCGTGCGGTTCGCGGGTTGACCGCACGCGTGCCGGTGCTGGTGGTGCGTGGCGCCCTGTCCGACATCCTGCCAGCCGATGTTGCCCGGCAGATGGCCGCGACATCGCCCCGCGCACGCCTGGTTGAAGTGCCGGACGTGGGCCATGCGCCGATGTTGAACGAGCCGGAGGCACGCGATGCCATCCTGGCCCTGCTGGACGACGTGCGGTGAGCACCGCCGCATCCACCGAGGCATTGCCGGCCGCCCTGCGCCCTCTCCAGCAATGGGCGGCCGGCGAGCGGCTGGGCAGCATCACCCACGTTTCGCAGGCGCGGATCACTGCCTTCGCCGACGCCACCGGTGACCACAACTGGATCCACGTCGACCCGGTGCGTGCACAGGCGCAGCTGCCGGGTGGGCGCACCATCGCCCACGGCTTCCTGCTGCTGTCATTGACGGTGGAAGAGGATGTGGCCGCCCTGGCCGGATTTCCCGGCATCGCGCATGTGCTCAATTACGGCCTGAACAAGGTGCGCTTCCTGGCGCCGGTGCCCAGCGGCTCGGACGTACGGGTACGTTCGCAGCTGGTCTCCCTGCAGCCGCGGCAGCAGGGGCAGTGGCTGCTGACCCAGCGCAAGACCGTGGAGCTCGCTGACGATGGCGAGGTTGCAGTGATCGCCGAGCAGTTGTCACTGATCGTGGTGTCCGCCTAGCGCCGCCCTGCCCCGCTTCTCCCTACACTGGAGTGATGTTGACGCCCTCCATCGTCCTGTTCGCCTGTATTGCGTGGACCGTTCTGTTGTTTGGCGTGGCCCTGTGGGGTGAGCGCCGGGGACATCGCCTCGCACGGATCTGGCCGGTCATCTATGCGCTGTCACTGGCCGTGCATTGCACGGCCTGGACCTATTACGGGGCCGCCTCGCAGGGCGTGCAATGGGGCTTCCCGATTCCGCCGACGCTGGTCGGCATGGCGCTGATCTTTGCGTTCGGCCTGCCGTTCCTGGCACGGCTGGGGCGGTTGGCCAAGCAGCACAACAGCGCCACCATCGCCGACCTGGTGGTCGCACGGCTGCGCGCGGACCAGGGCCTGGGCATCACCATCACCCTGGTCGCGCTGTTCGGCATCATTCCCTACATCGCGCTGCAGCTCAAAGCGGTCAGCCAGGGCCTGGGGGTCCTGCTGGGCGATCGTTTCGCACCTGCCGGCTGGCAGCTGGACATGTCGTTCTGGTTCGCGCTGACGATGGCGGCGTTTACCCTGCTGTTCGGCGCACGCAAGGCATCGGCCACCGAACACAACCGCGGCATCGTGGTGGCACTGGGCCTGGAATCGGTACTGAAGCTGGTGGCACTGCTGGCGATCGGCCTGTATGCCGGGCTGTCGGTGCACCGCGCCGGCACGCCCCTGCTGGAAAAGATGGCCCACCTGCCGCCGCCCGCAGTCATTCCGGATTACCTGACGATGGTGGCGCTGGGCGCGATTTCCGCCTTCACCCTGCCCCACCAGTTCCACGTGGGCGTGGTCGAGCTGCGAGAGTCCTCGGACCTGAAGACGGCACGCTGGCTGTTCCCGGTGTATCTGCTGCTGATCGGGCTGCCGTCGGTGCCGATGGCACTGTACGGTGCCGCGCAGCTGCCAGCGTCGGTGTCGCCGGATCTATATGTGCTGGCCCTGCCGCAGGCTGGTGGACACCACCTGTTGGCGCTGGTGGCGTACCTGGGCAGCCTGAGCGCGGCCACCGGCATGATGATCCTGTCCGGGCTGACACTGTCGATCATGCTCGGCAATCACGGCGTGGGCTCGCGGCTGCTGGGCGGCATCGATGGCGGTCCTGCTGCCGGCGACCTGCGCCCGCGCGTGTTGGCCCTGCGCCGCGCCGGCATCCTCGCCGTGTTCCTGATGGCATGGCTGTACAGCAGGGCGATGAGTGATACCGAGGCGCTCAGCGACTTCGGCCTGATGTCCTTCACCGCGCTCTCGCAGCTGGCACCGGCCGTGCTGCTGGCGGTGTACCGGCCGCGCACGTCCTCACCAGCGATCATCGCCGGCATTGTGGTGGGCTCGCTGGTCTGGCTGTGGCTGGTGCTGTTGCCCATGATCGTGCCCGCTGCAACGCTGTCGACCCATCCCGACGGGCTGCACTGGCTGTCGCTGCTGTCGATGCGCCTGCAACCGGGGCATATCGCCATCAGCATGGGCGCCAGCCTGGCGGCAAACCTGATTGCCGTGGTGCTGGTGTCACGCGCGGTCCGCCCGTCGCTGCCACGCCAGCGCGATGCGGTGGCCACGGCATCGCTGCGCAAGACTGCTGGCCGCTTCCTCGGCCAGGAACGGGCCCGGCAGCTGCTCGACGGGCATGCAGGAAAGATGCTGGATGACGACCGGGTCATCGCGGTGGAACGCGAGCTGACGGCCGTGGTCGGCGCAGGCATGGCCCGGCTGCTGGTGGAGGCCGCGCGGGAGGGTGGCGCGGCGCCATTGGACGCGGTTACCCGTGCCGTGGGTGAAGCCACCCAGGTGCTGCGCTTCAACCAGCGCCTGCTGGAAGCCGCACTGGAGAACATGAGCCAGGGCATCAGCGTGGTGGATGCGCAGTTGCAGCTGGTGGCCTGGAACAGCCGCTATGCCGTCTTGTTCAAGTTCCCGCCGGAGCTGCTGCAGGTGGGCCAGCCGGTGGTCCACCTGACTGCGTGGGCGCTGGCGCAACTGGGCATCGGCGTTGCCGTTGGCGACTCGCCTGAAAAGGCATTGCAGCGTCGCGTCGCCCACATGCGGCGCGGCACGCCGCATCTGTCCGAGCGCATCTTCCCGGACGACACCATCGTGGAAATCCGCGGCAATCCGATGCCAGGCGGCGGCTATGTGGCCACCTTCACCGACGTCACCGCGTTCCGCCGGGCGGAAGATGCACTCAAGCGCAGCAATGAGACGCTGGAGCTTCGCGTGCAGGACCGCACCGCCCGGCTGGAACAGGCGGTACACGAGGCCGAGCGGGCCAACGTGGCCAAGACGCGGTTCCTCACCGCGGTCGGCCACGACCTGATCCAGCCACTGCATGCGGCCCAGTTGCTGGCCGATGCGATGTCCCAGCACATCGAGTCCGAGTTCCTGGGCAGCTTCCTGCGCCAGATCCGCGGCGCGCTGGATTCCACCGATGACCTACTGTCGGGCCTGCTCGATATTTCGCGGCTGGACGCAGGTGGCTGGGTGGTCGACCCACGCCCGTTCGCGCTGTCCACCGTGCTGGACCCGCTTGCGCAGGAGTTCGCCGTGCTGGCGGCCGCACGTGGCCTGCAGTTCGGTTATGTACCGACCCGTGCCTGGGTGCACAGCGACCCGCTGCTGCTGCGCCGGGTGCTGCAGAACTTCCTGGCCAATGCCATCCGCTACACCCATCGTGGCGGCGTACTACTGGGCGTGCGGCGGCAGGGCAACGCACTGCTGATTGGCGTGCATGACAGCGGCCCCGGCATCGTGCCGGAGCAGCAGGCGATCGTGTTCGAGGAATTCCATCGCGGTGATCGCAGCAATGGCCAAGGGCTTGGCCTGGGCCTGGCCATCGCGCACCGCATCGCCGGACTGCTGGATGCGCCGCTGCACCTGCAGAGTATCCCTGGCCGCGGCTCGGCATTCTCCATCCAGGTGCTACGGGCTGCTCCGCCAGCCGCACCGTGCGCCCTGCCGGCGGTGGCGGGGAGCAGCACGCTGAAGGGCGTCCGCGTGCTGGTGGTCGACAACGATCGGGACGCGCTGGCGGCGATGCGGCAACTGCTGACGTCCTGGGGCTGCGATGTCACCGCAGTGGGCGATGCTGCATCGATCGGGCCGTCAGCGGCTGAGGCGGCACTCTGGCTGTTCGACTATCACCTCGATGGGGGGGATACGGGCGTGGCGGTCTGGAAGCGGCTGGTGGCCGTGCACGGGCAGCGGCCGACCGTGATCCTCAGTGCCGATACCGGCAGCGATACCCGCGAAGCGGTACGCGAAGCCGGGCTTTCGTTGTTGAGCAAGCCCTTCAAGCCGTTGGCATTACGCTGGGCGATCAACCATCTGTTGGCGACGAAGGGTGCGGCCGCGACCTGAAGATTCAGGCGTCCTGGGACCCTTCAAGCTGCCGCGATGGATCGGCCAACCCCATCTCGTGCAGCACGCGGATGGCCTGCGCACGATTGCGCACCCCCAACCGTTCCATGATGCGCGTCATGTGTGCCTTGACCGTGCGCAGCTGCACGCCCAGGCGGTCGGCGATCTGCTTGTTGAGCAGGCCTTCGGCCACCAGGCTCAGCACCTTGTACTGATGCGCGGACAGGCTGGCCAACCGCGCGGCGAGATCCGCATCCTTGCTGAAGGGGGCCACCCTGGCCACCGGCTCGCGCAGCAATGCCGGAATCCAACGTTCGCCTTCCAGCACGGAATGCAGCGCGGACTGCAGTTCGCTCAGTCCTGAACTCTTGGGCAGATAGCCGGCGGCGCCCAGATCGATGGCACGGCGGATCACCTGCGGTTCTTCATTGGCCGAGACGATGATGATCGCCAGGCCGGGCTGCAGTGCGCGCAAGGTCGCCAATCCGGCGAGCCCGTGATTGCCAGGCATGTGCAGGTCCAGCAGCATCAGGTCGACCGGCTGGCGTTCGAGTGTTTCCAGTACGCTGTCCAGCGAATCGGCCTCGCTGATCTGCAGGTCGGCGACGGCCTCTTCGGCCGCACGATGCAGCGCGGCGCGGAACAAGGGGTGGTCATCGGCGATAAGCAGGCTTGGCATGTCAAGGCGAGATTAGCAAATCACGCGGGCGTGGACAGGGGACCTAGGTACGCTGGCGCGGTGCGCATGGATGGCTAGTGTGGGTGGGGACGACCGGCGACCGATACGCCACCCATGAGGAACCCGCATGCCATTCCCTCCCGCTGCCGATACCTGCCCGCTGCTGATCAAGCAGCTGTTGCTCACGCCGCTGGCGACACGTCCCGGGCAGGAGATCGTGTACGGCGACAAGGTCCGCTTCGACTACCGCACGCTGCAGGCGCGCATCGGCCAGCTGGCGGGACTGCTGGCATCGCTGGGCGTCCGCCAGGGCGATACCGTGGCGGTGATGGACTGGGACAGCAACCGCTACCTGGAGGCCTACTTCGCCGTGCCGATGATCGGTGCGGTATTGATGATGGTGAACATCCGCCTGGCGCCGGAGCAGATTGCCTACACCCTGAACCACAGCGGCGCGCGGGTGATCCTGGCCAACCGCGAGTTCCTGCCGTTGCTGGAGGGTCTGGAAGATCAGCTGCCCGACCTGCATACGCGGGTGCTGCTGGACGACTCGGAAGGGCCACTGCCACCGGGCTTCGTGACGGAATATGAAGCCGGACTGCGCACGGCAACGCCGATCGACGACTTCCCGGACTTCGATGAGAACACCCGTGCCACGGTGTTCTATACGACCGGCACCACCGGCCTGCCCAAAGGCGTGTACTTCAGCCACCGGCAGCTGGTGCTGCACTCCCTGGCGGCGATGGCCGCGCTGGGCAGCGCCCCGAGCCAGGGGCGGCTGCACCGCGGCGATGTCTACATGCCGATCACGCCGATGTTCCATGTACACGCCTGGGGCGTACCCTACGTGGCCACGCTGCTCGGCATCAAGCAGGTCTATCCCGGCCGCTACCTGCCAGCAACCCTGCTGGCGCTGATCGCCCGCGAGAAGGTGACCTTCTCGCACTGCGTGCCGACCATCCTACACATGCTGCTCGAACACCCCGACGCGGCACAGACCGACCTGCGCAACTGGAAAGTAATCATCGGCGGCGCGGCGCTGCCGCGAGCACTAGCGCAGTGGGCACTCGCACGTGGCATCGATATCTTCGGTGGCTACGGCATGTCTGAAACCTGCCCGCTGCTCACCCTTGCACAGATTGATGCCGATGCATTGGCCGGGCCGGATGAGGCGCTGTCACTGCGGACCAAGGCCGGCATTCCGGTGCCGCTGGTGGACCTGCGCATTGTCGACCCGGAGATGAGGGATGTCGCCCACGACGGGGTCGCCACCGGCGAGGTGGTAGTGCGCGCGCCCTGGCTTACCCAGGGCTACCTGCATGATCCCGACGCTTCGGCGGCGCTGTGGGCGGGCGACTACCTGCACACCGGGGACATCGGCAACATCGATGCAGACGGCTATCTGCGGGTGACCGACCGCATCAAGGACGTGATCAAGACCGGTGGCGAATGGATCTCCTCGCTGGCGCTGGAAGACATCATCGCCCTGCATCCTGCGGTGAACGAAGTCGCGGTGATCGGCATCGCCGATGCGAAATGGGGCGAGCGGCCGCTGCCGCTGGTGGTCAGGCAGCCCGGCAGTGACGTGACCGAGGAAGAGATCATCGCGTTGGTGGCGGCGCGCAGCCGCTCGGGGGATATCTCGCGCTATGCGATTCCGGAACGCGTCCGCTTCGTCGATGCGATCGAGCGCACCAGCGTCGGCAAGATCAACAAGAAGAAGCTGCGTGGACTGCATGACCCGGAGTCAGCTGCCGGCAGCCGCTGACTCCCACGCCAAAGCTGGTTGTCGCTTAGCGGATTTTCCAGCGCTAGCGCTCCCGCATCGCCTCGCCGGTATGTTGGCGCAGCGGACTCAGCAGATAGTCGATAACCCGCCGTTTCCCGGTCTTGATCTCTGCGCTCAAGCTCATGCCGGCCGTCAGGCGCACGGTGACCCCGTCAATCTGCAGGGTGGCCTTGTCGAGCTTCACGCGAATCGGAAAGACCGGGCCCAGCTTCTCGTCCAGCATCGCGTCGTGGGAGACGCTGATTACCTTGCCTGTCAGATACCCATAGCGTGTGTAGGGGAAGCTCTCCACCTTCACGGTCACCGGCTGGCCGTTGCGGATGAAGCCGATGTCCTTGTTAAGAATGCTTGCTTCCACTTCCAGCGCCTCCTCGCTCGGCACCACGGCCAGCAATGGCTGTGCCGGGGTCACGACGCCACCCACGGTATGTATGCCCAACTGCTGAACGGTACCATCGACCGGCGCCCGCAATGTCATCTGGTGATCGCGCTGGCCAGTGCGCGAGACTTCAGGTGTCATTTGACCGATCTGCTCCTGTGCGGTGCGCAGGCCGTCCAGGGTCTGCTGTCTGAAATCCGCCACCAGGACGCTCAACTCTTCCTCCGCAGCCAACTGGGCGGATCGGATCTCCTGCACCCGGTTGCGCTGGGCCGCCAGATCCCGCTCGCCGGCAATACGCTCCTGCTCACGCAGAAGATAGTCGTGACGACCCACATAATTGCCTTCCAACAGGCTTCGGTAATCATCGGCACGCAGCTTGGAGATCCGCGCCGATTCTTCCAGTGGCTTGACCGAGGCCTGGGTGGTTTCCAGTTCGGCGCGACGTTGCGAGATCAGCGCCTGTAGATTGTGGCGCTTGGCCTGCAGCGCATCGTATTGGCTTCGTGCCAGCGCCTGCTCGGCTTGGACGCGGCCAGCGGGCATGTCAGGCTCGGCGCGGATCACTGGGGCAATGCCGCGCTGCAACGCCTCACCCAGCGCCCGCAGCCGGATAGCGGTCATCCGGGCATTGAGCAGCGCATCGCCTGATTTGGCAACATCAGCCCCGGTGGCAGTCGCATCCAGCTCAATCAGTACCTGCCCTGCCCTCACCACCTGCCCGTCGCGTACCAGGATCCGCCGTACGACGCCGGTCTCCGCCGGCTGCACCACCTTGGTGCGCGAGTCCACGACGGTCTTGCCGGGCGCCACGGCGACAATATCCAGCTTGCCGATCGCGGCCCAGAGCAATGCCACGCAGAACAGCGCAATGATGATGCGCATGGTCCAGCGGGCGGTGGGAGAGGACGGAGTTTCGATCAGTTCCAGATGGGCGGGAAGGAAGGCGAGTTCGTCCGCCGCGCGCGCGGGTGGATCCATCGCGTGCCGGACCCGCCACGCGCCGCGGAAGATCGCGATATAGCGTGCAGCGAAATCACGCACGCCGTCGCGGATGTGCTTCATGCGACCCCCTGCTGCAACCGGTGCAGCTGGGCATAGTGCCCGTCGGACTGGGCCAGCAGCTCATCGTGCGTTCCACTTTCGACAATGCGGCCGCGGTCCACGACGACGATACGGTTCGCCCTGCGCACGGTGGACAGCCGATGGGCGATGATGATGACCGTACGGCCCTTGCATATCTCGCGCATGTTGGACATCACCGCATGCTCAGATTCATAGTCGAGCGCACTGGTAGCCTCGTCCAGGATCAGTATGCGCGGGTCGGTGATCAGCGCACGGGCAATGGCCACGCGCTGCCGCTGGCCACCGGAAAGTCCGGCGCCATGCTCGCCCACTTTGGTGTCGTAACCTTCAGGCAAGGTGGAGATGAATTCGTGGGCGCCGGCCAGTGTCGCCGCCTTGATTACCCGGTCCAGCGAGATCCCGGGATCGCTCAGGGCGATGTTCTCGCGGACACTCCGGTTGAACAGGAAGTTCTCCTGCAGTACCACGCCCAGCTGGCGCCGCAGCCAGGCCGGGTCGGCCAGGGCGAGATCATGACCATCGACCATTACCCGACCCCGCTCCGGGGTGTAGAGCCGCTGGACCAGCTTGGTCAATGTACTCTTGCCCGACCCAGAGCGTCCGACTATCCCGATGACCTGCCCGGCGGGAATGTGCAGATCGATGCCTGCAAGGATTTCGGGCGTATCCGGACGATAGCGGAAACCGACCTGCTCGAAGGTGATATCACCTTGGATGGGGGGCAACGCCATTCGGCTCCCTGGCAGCTCAGTGCGGGTGTTGAGAATGTCACCCAGGCGTTGGACGGATATGCCGACCTGCTGGAAATCCTGCCATAGCTGTGCCAATCGGATGATCGGTGCAGCCACCTGCCCGGACAACATGTTGAACGCGATCAGCTGACCCAGTGAAAGCTTGCCATCAATAACCAGCTTGGCGCCCCAGAACAGGATCGCGATGCTGACCAGCTTCTGTACCAGTTGTACGCTCTGCTGGCCGACGGTAGCGACCTTGGTGACTCCGAAGCCAGCATTCACATAGCCGGCCAGCTGGTTGTCCCATGTGCGTGTGACACGGGGATCGACCGCATTGGCTTTGACCGTACCAATGCCACTGATCGTCTCGACGAGGAAAGACTGATTGTCAGCGCCGCGTGCGAACTTTTCATCCAGGCGCTTGCGCAGCAACGGCGTGACGCCTGCAGAAATGAGTGCATACACAGGCAGCGAGATCAACACGATTAAGGTCAGCCAGCCGCTGTAGTAGAACATCACCGCAAGAAAAACCACGGTGAACAGCAGATCGAGCACCGAGGTGAGAGCTTGTCCTGTCAGGAAGTTGCGAATGTTCTCCAGCTCACGTACGCGAGCAATGGTGTCGCCCACACGGCGCGACTCGAAGTAGGCCAGCGGCAATGCCAGAACGTGGCGGAACAGACGCGCGCCTAGTTCGACGTCGATCTTGCTGGTGGTATGCGCAAAAACATACGTCCTCAGGCCGCTGAGGACGATATCGAACACGGCAATCGAAACCAGGCCGATCGCAATCACGTCCAGCGTGGTCAGTCCTCGATGTACCAGCACCTTGTCCATGACGACCTGGTAGAACAGGGGCGTGACAAGCGCAAACAGCTGGATGAAGAAAGAGACCACGAAGACTTCGAGCAACATCTTCCGGTACTTGATCACCGCAGGAATGAACCAGCTGAAATCAAATCGCGCCAGCTCGCCAAGTACGGATGCTCGCGAGGCCACCTGCAGGAGGCGTCCGCGATAGCGCTGCTGGAGCATGGTCATGTCAATGCTCTGCGGGCGTTTCTGCGCCAGATCGTGGATCAGCACCTGCTCGTCGCTGATGCGAGCGATGATGAATGCATCACCGTTGTCACCCAACGCAAGGGCGGGAAGTGTGGCCATTGCCAAGCGTGCGGGCGGCATCGGTACGACCTTAGCCTTCAACCCGAGCTTGCGCGCGGCCAGCACCAATGCCGTTTCATCCATACAGTCGCTGCCCAACCCGGCGTCATGCGCCAGCTGGCTGGCGTCCGCCGGAATACCGTGGAACTGAGCCAGCAGCACCAAGCCGCGCAGCGCCAGATCCTGTACATCCTGCGCGCGCTCTTCCCCCGGCACCGACGGCGCCGTATCCCCTTGTGGCATATCTATCCTGTGCGCAGCTTCCGTTGTGCGCGACCCCGGCGCGTAGCATGGTGGTGCCCCGATGACCTGTCAATGGGCCGGCCATGAGCGCAACGGAAATGTACGCAAGATGTGGATGCGTGACACATGACTAAGGAAGGCCAGCCGTAATGACCGTCACAGCCGCCGTCGGCGGGATCCAGGGTTGGCGATACCAGCCCAACACGGCGGAATCGACGTTCAACCCCTCCTGCTCCGTCGGTTCCACCGCATACATCATCGCTACCGCCGATTCTCCTTCTTCTCCCGCTCCTACAGTGGATCCACGGCGACGCACTGCCCAGGCCCCGATGGCAACGCCGCCAAGCCCACCCCTTCGAGCCCGCAGGAGCGAGACATGGCATGCCTTTCCCGGATTACCGCTGGCACAGCGGCGATGCGCCCAGCCCCCTCCACGCAGGTTGAACGTGGGGGTGGAGCATGAACCAGGTATACGTCGCAGTCTGGGATGGAGCCCACTATCTGGTTGTCCGCAAACGTGTGTTCAACAGCTGGTGGGGCAGCAATTCCGTTGTCGTGCTTTCTGCCGAAGCGATGGCTGCGGTGCTGGCCATCCACAATGCATCCGGCGGCGGCACCGAGCAGAACTGGGACGTGGTGAGAAACCTGCTTTCCGGTGCCTGGCGCGCCGCGGGATCAGTCGCCTATCGCGGTGAATGTACGCTACCCCGCACCAAGCACGCGCTGGACCGAGCGCTTGATAGCGCCGAACGCACGCATCCGCAAGCCGATGACGTCGCCATGGAGGTGCTGGCCGCTTTGCAGACCCTGTTCGGTGAAGACGCCAGAACCCCTCCCTCGACCAGCGCTGCGCGTGCAACCCTGCGAGAGCTCGCAAACGCGTTGCCGCCGTCCTCCCGGGGCACCCCGAACTGGACCGGTGCGTTGGTGCTCGCACAACGTCTCGTGGCCGAAGTCGGTGCGTGGTCGGACGGTCTGCCCACGACGCTGGTGAACCAGGCGGGTCAATGCGCCCTACCCGGCGGCGGCCGGCTGAACAACGAACGCAAGGAGCGTGCCGCGCGGCGCGAGTTCGAGGAAGAGCTTGGCATCTGGCTTGCGCAGGGACGCGCCGCTTGCGATCTGCGTGCTCGGCTGTTCCCGGATGGGGGTGGCAGCTTCTCCCTCGTTCGCTTCCGCACAACTGCCGAGGAGCTTCTGCTGATGGCCCAGACGGCCGAGAACAATGTCCAGGCCAGTGCCATCAACCCTGCGCGCCCCCAGTCCTGCCTGGTGACCGACTGGGAGGTGGCGAGCGTCGGACGGGTGGCCGTTGCCAATCTGCGTAACGTCCTGGGGGTAAGGGTGGAGGTTCCGGGCACAGGAACACTGGAGGTCGACGAGGCCCTGGCCACCGCCAGGCCCGGCAGTCAGGAGATCGGCTGGTACCGGGAGATCGCCGCCCTGCTGTCACCCGCTTGAGCGTCCAGCGCGCACCTGCCCGCCCCTGCAACCCCAGTGAGGCCCCACCATGAAAGAGAGCACGCCCGAGCGCGAGGCCCGGCGCTACATCAGCAAGCAGCTCACCGCGCAGATCAACAACGCGCAGGCGTACCCCGACGTTCGCACGGTCGTGGTGAAGGCACTGTCGGACATCAAGGACCAGCTGCGCAGCCTTTCCAACAAGGTACGGCGCGACTACAGCCTGAAGCCCGGTGAGCCGTTGATGTTCTTCTACGTCAAGGGCGGCAACGCGCTGGACGCACTGCTTGAACGCCCGGCCGTTCCGCCGCCGACGCTGTTCGATTTCGGCAGGTCCGACTGGGATACGCAGGTGGTGATCAACCCCTGGATCCCGATCCCGGCACAGGATGCCCTGCACGGCGGTGTTGAAGACATCGTGATCGACGTGATGCAGGGTGCCGGCCTCAACATCGCGCTGGAGATCAGCGTCTTCCCGCCTCACCAGAATCCGTTGGCCGGCCAGGTGGTGGACCTTGCATCGGTGGACATCCATGTGCCGCCCGGCCAGCAGTGCCTGGTGACATGTGACACTCCGCAGACGTTCCGGAAGGTATACGAGCGCGACCGTGCGGGCCTGCATCTGTTCACCAGCGACCCGCTGAAGGGCATCGGCACCGCCACGCCGGTGACAAGCCCCTCCGTGCTGCCCCCTCCGCAGCCGCCGGTGCCGCAGCCCGTGCAGCTGCCGCCTACCCCTCCGCCGCCGCCAGGCATCATCCTCAACGACGGCATCAAACCGTTCGTGCTGTATCGCATGGGCTATACCTGGCACGCGCGATGGGTGAAGGATCCGAAGGCGCCTGCCGGCGACGACCCGGTGACCCCGCGGCCGATCCTGATGGAACTGATCGATGTGACCACGCCGCGCCGCGATACCGTGGAGGCCGTGACAGTGTGGTCGGACATCATCCGCAACCATCTGGTGATTGCCGAGGATGCAGGCTCGGAAGAGCGCTGGCGGCTGCCCCTGCCCAGCATGGAGTACCACCTGTGGGAAGGCCTGACCATGCTGTGCGAGATCGCCGCCTATCCCGGCTGGCCGGGTGCGGACAAGCTGGAGAAACGTCGCCGTAATGTGCAGCGCATCCACGACTGGTACCGCGACCAGCAGGGCGATCTGGCGACGTTCGGCCGGGTGATCGATGGCATCTCGGCGGCGCCGGTGTTCACCGATGACAAGAACTGCATGCAGCAGGTCGATGCCTGCATGCGTGAGGTCAAGGCGCGCATGCAGGCGTCATCCTCGGGATTCGATCACGGTGCCCTGTCGGCCAACCACACGCAGCGCCTGCTGCACGGGCGGCAGTGGGGTGCGCATCGGGTCGCAACGCTGCTGCAACGCCTGGGTACATCTACCGCATCCTGTGGCTACAGCGACGATCTGGCGTTGATCGGGACGCTGGCACAGAACCCGTACCTGGATGTCACCCAGGTGCCGATCTCCGGCGTCGACTGCGCGATGATCATCCGCACCGACCCTGCGACGTTGCGCAATGCGACGGCGGCCAACTGCCTCATTGCGCTTGCCCAGGACCTCGGCGCGGACATGACCATCGAGGATTCCCTGCACTCGACCGTACGTGCGACGGGGATCAGTTACGAGCGAACGCTGGTGATCTTCGATGCGCCGCGCTCGCCGACGGCGCGCGTGGCCAAGGCGATCCTGACGTTGACCACTGCAGGCCCGGTCGGTTGCCCGTTCCGTGACAGCCCCGATGGTTCCGGGCAGGCCATCGCATCGTTGCTGGACATGGACAACCAGCGCAAGGTGGCAGCCTCGATCATCCAGGGGTTCGTGCAACGGGCGAATCTGTCCAGGCAGCACGAGATGATCCGGGTGTTGTTGCCGCAGGGCGAGTGATCTTCAGTCACCGCTGCGCGGGGGCGCGGGTTTCCATCGGGCTTGATCGGCCCCCTTCCCTCGCGGATCCATGCCTCCAGCGCCAGTCGGTCAGCTGCTGGGAATTGCGCGTGGTCTGTCGTGCCGCACCCGCCGCAACGGGCGCGGCGTCACGTCAATGCAACGGCACCGTCAGCACTGAAGGCGCGTTGGCCGGCGAGCTGAAGGTCACCGCACCGCCCAGCTGGCTGATGCCCGCATAGCGCAGGTCCACGGTATCGACCACCAGGGTCAGCCGGCTGCCGGCCGGAAGGTTCCAGCTGCTCGCTTCCAGGCGAAGATCGATCGTTTTCGGTTGGCCGGGCGTGGCCCCACGCAGGGTGTACGGCTTGTGGCTGATCAGCTGGCCATTGCCCAGCACATCCTCGGCGTACAGGTAGGCATACAGCGTGGTGTTGGCGCGACTGGGCGTGACCGTCAGGCGCACTTCCGGCGCACCGTCCAGGCGTTTGGCGCTCCACTGGATCGGGCCCTGCCAGACGCCTGCGGCGTTGCGGCCGACGAACGGCACATAGGCGCCAGGCGGCAGGTTGAACATCTGCAGCGCACCGGACGCCATCGCCGCGCCGGAATTGGCGGCGGTCAGCAGGCCACTGCCGATCCGGTAATTCCAGCCGGTGCCGCCACCGTTCTCCGCCAGCCCGCCGGTGGGCAGCAGCAACCCGGTCGGCGCGGTCAGCCCGTAGCTGACAGCACCCGCATTGGTGGCCTGCCAGTCCGCATAGCGGCTCCAACTGCCTTTCTGCGACTTCAGCTGCACCGCCGCCTGGCGGTCGATGCCATTGGCCACGCCCTTCAGGTAGTGGTCGAACCAGTCGCCCACGGCGGCATAGACCTCATTGGGAATGCCGAGCGCACCGAAGGCCTCGTTGAGGGCATGGTCGCCATGGCGCAGCTGCAGCTGCTTGGGCACCTTCAGGCGGTTGAAGAAATCGACCAGCTGGCCCGGCGGGAACAGGCTGTCATTGAAGGCATTGGCAAGGAACACCGCCGGCTGGTTGGCGTTGATCTCGTCAAGGCTGCTGGCCGGGCTGCGCTGCGCCGCCACCGGCAGCAGCGAGTCCACCGCCCCCTGGTAATTGCCGACCAGCACGTTCCGGTTGATGGTGGCCAGCTCCGCGCCGGGGCGGCCGGTGGCCAGGCCGGCTGCCACCAGCAGGGCGATGCCCTGGGCGCTGGGCGTGTCATGGCTGTACAGCGACGCCTGCAGGTCGGCCCAGCCGCTCAGTGCGGCAACGGCCTTGATGCGTGGGTCGCGCGCCGCCGCCAGCAGGCTGGTACCGGCACCGTAGGAGATGCCCGAGACACCGATCCTTGCCGGGTCGGCGCGGGTATTGTCCAGCGCCCAGTCGATCAGCGCGCTGACATCCTCGACCGTGGCCGGCCCGGCGATATCGATGCTGCCGCCCGATTCCCAGAAGCCGCGCGAGCTGTAGCTGATGACCACATAGCCGCGCTGCGCCAGCGACTGTGCCACCCCCACGTACTCCACGCTGGGCACCGCCCAGCTGCTGGGCATCACCAGCAGCGGATAGCGGCCACTGCCGGCATCCTGCGGTTCGATGACGAAGGCCCCGAGGGGCGTGCCATCCCAGCTTGGGATGGTGCGATGGGTGGTCTTGACCGTGGCTGCCCAGGCGGTGGGCGCCAGCCCGGTCAGCAGGATCAACAGCAGCAGAACCTTGCGCATCGTTGTCTCTCCCCGTCGGTGGTGGTGCAACGGGTTGGACCGTACCAGTGCGAATGGTGGGTAGCACCTTGCGACGCAGCATGACGCAAAGCGCTCCTTGGTATGCTTCGCGGCACTGCGGGACTACCGCAGACTCCCATCAAAGCAAGGATGCCCCCCGATGCGCAGGACGCACTTCGTCGGCACGCTCTTGAGCGTGGCCAGTCTGTTCGCCCCTTCAGTCATGGCCGGGGATGCCCCGGAGCCGACGAACGACTGCGCCGACATCGCGCAATGGATGGCCAACGACGACTTCGCGGCACTCGACGCGATGGCCGCTCGTCTGCGCAACGGAGAACTCGACGCCGCGGGCGAATCCCGGCTGGGCCGCTTCTACATCTGCATGTCGCGTGCAATCGGCACGACGCGGCAGGAGGTGGAGGCCTGGAACCACTGGTCGGCTTGGGCGGCGCGCTGGGTTCAGCACGCTCCAAAGTCTCCGGCGGCCCACCTGATGACCGTACGGATTCCGCTCAACCTGGGCTGGAGCTACCGTGGCAACGGATACGCCAATACCGTCAAGGCCGAAGACTGGGCCCAGTTTCATGAGTACAACGCCGTTTCGCAGGCCTACCTGCAATCGCATGAGGGCATTGCCGGTGGCGACCCGTTCTGGCACGAGATGAGCGTACTGATCGCGCTGCGCGAAAGCGCGGATGACGAAGAACTACTGAAGCTCGTCGACCGTGCCGCCAAGGCCTTCCCCGACTACGAGCCACTGCACTTCATTGCCATGCAGCACTTCACGCCGGCCTGGGGTGGCAGCGCACAGAAGATGGAAGCCTTCGCACGGCGCTCGATGGCGAGTGCCCCGAAGAAGAAACGGGCCATGCGCTACGCACGTCTGTATTGGTCGGCCACCGAGTACTCGGCCGATCACTTCCACGCGGCGACGCCCGATTGGCCGCTGATGCGCCAGGGCCTGGACGAAATCGCGCAGCGCTACCCGACCATCGACAACCTCGAGACCATTACCCGCTTCGCCTGCTGGGCGCGAGACGGCGACGCCCTGGACCGGTGGAATCGCCTGTGGTTGAGCCGCAGCGGTTTCAGCGAGGCGGTCATTGCGGACTCGAGCGAGCAAAGCAGGGCCGCCTGCCTGGCGCCTGATGCTGGGCAAGAGGCTTCCTTGTAGAGCCAACCGCTGCAGAACCGGGCCGCGGAGGATGCGTAGTCTGGTATGCGCTTCACACCTGTCGGTCGCTTAGCACGTGCGCATGTCAGCCACGCCCTGCTCCGTCTGACACATCTCCAGTGCTTGCGCGCGGTCACAGCTTGGTCTTTTCGTCATTGACCAAAAGACGACAGCTTGTGACGCTTGCGACACCGCACGGCCTCCATGGCCCTGTCATCGCGGTCAGTCCCACCGCACTCCGCATCACCCGTATCCGCAACGCCTTCACATGACACAGGCCCGGCCTGGTCGTGGCGGGTCGCTGCGTCCCGAATCCTTTGCTGGAGAATCGCAATGCGCCTTGCAAGCTTCGTCTTTGCCTTCGTCCTCAGCGCCTTTGCCGGCGCAGCCCAAGCCCAGGTGGTCACCCTCAACAAGGGCGGCTTCGTGCTCACCTACGACTGCAGCATCCACAGCGCCACCCGCTACGAGTACACGCTCACCGCCGATACCGGTTCGGCTGCACGGCCGTCCAGCTTCTACAAGGACCCGGACCTGCCGGCCGGTTGCCTGGGCCAGACCAGTACCGCGTCCTATGCCAGCATCAAGTCCGGTTATGACCGCGGCCATCTGGTCACGTCCAACCACATGGACTACGACGCGACCTACATCCGCCGCGCCAACTACATGACCAACATCGTGCCGCAGGTGTCCAGCTTCAACCAGGGCATCTGGGTGAAGGCCGAGAACGTGGCCGAGTGCTACCGCGACATCGCGCCGGTGGACGTCTACGGTGGCGTGGTCTACGGCGACGCCGCCAACGACTACTTCCTGGCCAGCCACGGCATTCCCACACCGGAGTTCTTCTGGAAGACGATCATCACCCGTGATCCGAACACCGGAACGGCCAAGGCGATCAGCTGGATCATTCCTAACGAGGCCAACCTGGGCAGCCTGGACAACTACCTGGTGACCATTGCCGATCTGGAAGAACTGCTGGGCGCCAGCTACGTGGCGATCAACGCACCGGCCTCGCTGAAGAACATGCTGCCGGCCACCACCTGGCCGCAGCCGGCCGGATGTGACCTGAGCTGAGCGACGGGCGGGAGAACGTCACGATGCCTGCATACGCAGCCATCGTGACGCCAGCACTCTGGCCAGCAGGAACTGCAATACGGCGCCGACGACGGTGGCAACGACAAGCCCGCGACCTATCGTCGGCGCCCCAGCGGACAGCATTCGCAGCAGGTACGCCACGCTGGCCAGGCTGATCAGCAGGGACGTGGCAAGCAGGACCAGCGACACCACCATCGTGCGCACCATCGATGCGGGTTCCGGCGACGGCGCACCGGTCCATAGGCCGGCAAACGTGGCAAGCGCGCAGCCCACCAGCAGGATCAGGCTGGCAATCTGCAACTGCGCGGGCCCATCGAAAACCGGCATGATGAACTCGCCAGGCGAGATTGCCACAGGCAAGTGCAACGCCAGGATGGGAAGCAGGCAGCTACCGGCCACCAGCGTCACCGCGCCGGCGATGCTGGCACTGATGAGGTGATGGTGCTCGCCCTCGGCACGGATGCGCAGCTGCATCAGCAGCGCCGGCACCAGGGCCAGCAGCGTGAGGACCAGTGCATGCGCAAGCGGAACCAGACTGATGGCTGCGACACTGTGGACCGGAAACGGCAACTGCGCCATCGGAATGCGCATGGCGCGATCCAGCACGACGAGCAACCCGAAAAAGGCGATCGAAGCGATCACCGGGTGGCGGATCCGCAGCGCGCCGCGGCGCCCGAACAGCGGCATCGACACCAGTACCGCCGCCCCGGCAAACAGACTCAGGCGGAAACCGAGCTCAGCCACCGCGTTGCCGATTTCACGTGAGGCCTCGGGCGGCCCCAGGCGATACCCGAATGCGATCAGGTGGAGGGCTACGGGCAGGTACAGGCAGAGCACATAGAGCTTGGCGGCCATCGCGAACTGGATGGGGTAAGCACCTAAGAATGATCGCAATCGCTTCAAGGCGTATTGCCGTGCAGGCGCTGGGCGGGGTGTCCCCGGCAGTCTAGCGTTCCTGTGGCCAGCGTGCCCTGCCCGTCCCGCTGTGGGAAAATGGCGGGCACGTCGTCCCTTTGTCTGTTCCCGGAGCTGTAGATGTCCCGTTTTCCCTTTGATGCCGTGCTGTTCGACTGCGACGGCGTGCTGGTCGATTCCGAGCCACTGGTGGCCCGTGTGCTCTCGGAAATGCTGACCGAGCGCGGCTGGCCGCTGACGCCGGCACAGGCCGGCGAGGTCTTCCTCGGCCAGTCGGTGGCCCATCTGGCCGGGCTGATCGAAGAGCGCACCGGCAAGCCGTTCACCGAGGAATGGCTGGAGGAATTCCGCCAGCAGCGCAACCGGGCGTTGGAGCGCGACCTGGTTGCGATCCAGGGCGCGCCTGAGGCCGTGCGCGCGATCGGCGCCGCCACCGGCGGCCGGATCGCCTGTGCGTCCGGCGCCGACCTGCACAAGGTGAAGCTGCAGTTGGGCAAGGTCGGCATCCTCGATGCCTTCGGCAACCACGTCTTCAGTGGCCAGGACATGCCGCACACGAAACCGCACCCGGACGTGTACCTGGCCGCCGCCGCAGCGCTGGGCGTGGACCCGAAGCGCTGCGCGGTGATCGAAGATACCGTGACCGGCGCGACCGCCGGCGTTGCGGCAGGTGCGACCGTGTTCGGCTTCAGCGAAGGTGGCCCGCACCACAGCACACCGGAAGCCCTGCGCGCTGCCGGTGCGAAAGTGATCTTCCAGCGCATGGACCAGCTGCCGGCATTGCTTGCGGCCTACGCGGCCAGCGCGGCTGCCTGACGTTGCCTCAGCCCGCAGCGCCCAGTGCGGCGCTGCGGCGTTTCCCGGCGTAGTGCAGCACGAACAGGTACAGGCCGGTGAACAGCTGCAGGAACAGTGGCGGCAGCGGCGAATAGGTGATCCACGCTGCAGGCTCGCCCTGCCCCAGCCCGCGAACGGCGAAGTTGGCGATCACCGCCAGGGTGAAGACGATCGAGGTCCAGCGATGCACGGGCCGCGCCCAGGCGCCCCGGCTCATTGCTTGCGCCTCGCTTCAGAGCGGGCTTCGATCATCTTCCAGCCATTGCCGGACGGGTCACGGAATCCGGCATCGACGGCGCCGTAGCGTTCGACCGGCTCTTGGGTGAACTCGACGCCCTGCGCCAGCCATTGCGCGTAACGCGCCTGGCAATCATCCACGGCCAGTACCAATGGCGGCATCGCGCCCTTGGCCACAAGTTGCTGCAGCGCCTGCGCGGTGGCCGCGTCGTGGGTGGGCGGACCGGGCACGAACAGCCCCAGCTGGAAACCGTCCTGGCCGGGGCTGCGTACCGTCAGCCAACGATAGCTGCCATTGCGCACGTCGGTGTGCACTTCGAAGCCGAGCGTGCCGACGTAGAACGCGAGTGCTTCATCCTGGTCGCGCACATACAGGCCGACCGTGTTCACAGTGTTTGTCATGGGACCTCCCTCAGGTGGGGTCCACGTTAGCAACCGCCTCGCGGCGGCGCTTCTCCAAAACTGCGATGTTCAGGTCCGGGCGCTGCGCGGCACGTGCGTGGCATTCCGGCACGCTGGCCGGCGCCGCCTGGCCGGCGCGCTCCCGCTCGCGCACATTGCCGGGGCTGTCGCCGGTGATGTCACGGAAGATGCGCCCGAAGGTGCCCAGGCTGCGCCAGCCGGTCTGCGCGGCGATCTCGGTGACCGGCAGGTCGGTGTCACGCAGCAGCGCTACGGCACGCTCGATGCGGCGGCTGAGCAGGTAACGGTGCGGTGGCAGGCCGAATGCCTGCTTGAACGAGCGCGCGAAATGCGCGGGCGAGACGGCGCTCACCTCGGCCAGGCGCGTGACCGGCCATTCCTCATGGCTGGCCCGATCCATCCGGTCCTTGGCACGCAGCAGGCGTCGCAGCAGTTCGGGGCTCTGGTTCATGGCGTCACCGTGCGCGCCAGATGATGTCGCGCCGCATGCCTGGCCTGCGCGGCCTGCTCGCCCAGCCAGTCACCGAATGCAATGACCTTGGTGCTGCGGCTGCGCGCCGTCGGTGCCACGAACCAGAAACCACGCCCGTCGCTGGCGACTCCGGGATGTGCCTGCACCAGGCGCCCACTGTCCAGTTCGGCCTGGAACAGGATTGGCGAACCGATGGCGATGCCCTGCCCGGCAATGGCAGCGCCGACGTCCAGATGCTCCATCGCAAAGGGGGTGACAAAGCTTTCCTTGGACGGCGGCGGAACAGCACCATGTGCGGAAAACCACAGTGCCCACCAGTCGGGCCTGCCGAGCAGTGGAACCCGCAGCGCCCGGCGACCGAGCCCGTCTGCCGCCGGCAGCAGCGCCGGCGCGCACAACGGGGTGAAAATACTGGGAAACAGGGGCGTGGCCTGCAGCCCGGGCCACTCGCCATGCCCATTGCGGATGGCGGCATCGAAACGCCCTGCGGCCAGGTCCTGCGGCTCTGCCGACAGGTCCAGTTCCAGCACGAGGTTCCGATGGCGGGCCCGGAAGCTGCCCAGGCGAGGCGTCAACCAGCTGGTACCCAGCGTCGGCAATACGGACAGGCGCAATCGCGTCGCATCCATGTCAGCGGCACGCATGAAACTGGCACGAAGCGCGTCGAAGGCCCGGGTGGCCTCCTGCGCGACGCTGGCACCGGCATCCGTCAGCTCCACATGCTGCGCGTGGCGCAGGAACAGGCAGGTACCGGTCTGGGCCTCCAGCCGCCGCACGTGGTAACTCACCGATGCCGCACTGGTGTCGAGCTCCTCGGCGGCACGGGCGAAACTGCCCAGCCGCGCCGCCGCCTCGAAGGCGCGGATGGCGGCAAGCGATGGCAGCTGGCGTTGGGTCACCATAAATGTGGCTTAGCCTGACCCTCGATATCTGCGTGGTCAATCCCCCTTTTACCCGCAACGATGGCGGCACCTCCGGCATGGGATCACGCACATGGATCGACGGCAGTTCCTGGCCACCCTGGCCGCCGCGGCAGCATCCGGCACCGTGCCCACCGGATGGGCCCTGGCCAGCCACAGCGAAGACTGGAAATGGTTGCAGGGCAACTGGCAGGTCCGGCACCAACGCCTGAAGGAGCGGCTGGTGGGCGATACCCGCTGGGAAGCCTTCACCGGCTCCAGCGCGGTCTGGCTGACCCTGGGCGGGCTCGGCACCATCGATGACAACGTCATGGCGCTGCCTTCGGGCCCCTACAGGGGCCTTGGCGTGCGTGCGTTTGATCCGGTGTCTTCCACGTGGTCGATCTGGTGGATCGATGGACGCAACCCTGCCCATATCGAAGCGCCCGTGCGCGGCGTCTTCGAAGGCGATGGCGGCAGCTTCCGCGGTCGCGATGACTTCAAAGGGCGCCCCATCGAGGTCTGGTTCCGCTGGCATGACATCCATGGCGATGAGCCGTGGTGGGAACAGGCGTTCTCCGACGATGCCGGCGCGCACTGGGAAGTGAACTGGCGCAACTGGTTCCGGCGCACTGCTGCGGCCCCCTCTCCGCTTCCAAAGCGGCCGGATGCACCGGGTGATTTTGATTTCCTGGTGGGCCATTGGAACGTGCGCCATCGCCGCCTGCGCGCTCGGCTGGCAGGCAGTGATGCGTGGGACGCGTTCAACGGCACCCTGCACAACTGGCCGGTGCTGGGGGGATTCGGTAACGTGGGTGACAACCTGATGGACGTGCCGGGAGCACCGCTGCGCGGCATGGGCATCCGCGCCTGGAATGTGGCGGAGCAGCACTGGCTGAGCTGGTGGCTGGATGGCCGGGAGCCGACCCGGATCGGCGCGCCGCTGCGCGGTGGTTTCGAGGCTGGTGTCGGCCGCTTCTTCGGCGAGGACCAGCACGACGGACGGGCGATCCAGACGCGGGTGATCTGGTCACGCATTACCCCACGTTCGGCGCGCTGGGAACAGGCGGCCTCGGCCGATGGCGGACGCAGCTGGGAAACCAACTGGGTCAGCGACTTCGAGCGACAGGCATGAAGGCGCTGTTGGCCGTGGTGCTGCTGGTTGCTGCGTCACCTCCCGCGTCTCCATCTAGGCTGCTGCAGATCGTCGGCGCCGCCGAACGCTTTGCCCCGGGCGTTGCATCCACGCAGCATGACGAGATTCGACTGACCTTGAGCCCGGACGGAAAAACCGCACTGTGGTTCAGCCGCAACCGGCCCGGCGGTCCGGGCGGGTATGACATCTGGGTCTCCCGCCACGATGGGCAGCGCTGGCGGCCGGCGACGCCGGTCTCGTTCAACACGCCGGGCCGTGACTTCGATCCCGCCTTTTCCGCCGATGGCCGTGTGGTGTATTTCTGTTCGGATCGAGCAGGCGGCCAGGGCGGCGACGATCTATATCGAGTGAGCGTGGAACGCCACGGTCGCTTCGGGGAACCGGAGAATCTGGGGCCTGCGGTGAACAGTGCGGCCGACGAGTTCGCGCCGATGCTCTCGCCGGACGGTCGTACGCTGTTGTTCTCCAGCGATCGTGCGGGCGGTGCCGGCGGCCATGACCTCTACAGCGCGGCGATGATCGGCGGCGTCGCGCAGCCGGCACGGCCGCTGGCGGGAGACCTCAATACCGCAGCGCAGGAGTTCGATGCCACGTTCCTGGGCGACGGCCGAACGGTGGTGTTTGCCCGCGCCCTGGACTTCGGCAGTGCACCGGTGCGCCAGTTCATTGCCTACGCGCGTGGAGGCCGTTATGACGCAGGCCTTGCATTGCCCTCGCCCTTGAACGAGGCCTCCGGCGACAGCTACGGCGCGATGCTGGATGGCTCGCAACCCGGCACCTTGACCTATTCGGCGCGGCGCGCGGACGGTGCAGGGTTGGACCTGTACCGCGTCCGCTACCGGATGTCGCGACCCTGAAGGCAGGTGGTGTCGATTTCCAGCGCGCCAGCTCGTCGAGAGGATGAATACCCCAGGAGAAAATGCAGATGCCCTCCCAACAGTCCCTTGCCTGCACCTGTGGTCAGGTCCGCCTGACCACCACCGGCAGTCCCATTGCCACCGTCGAATGCTGCTGCGACAGCTGCCGCAGGGCCGGCGCCCAGCTGCAGTCGATGCCCGGAGCACCGCAGGTGCTGGGGCCACAGGGACAGACGCATTTCGTAATGCAGCGCAAGGATCGCGTCCGCATCGACGCCGGGCATTCCCTGCTGTACGCGTTGCGGCTGTCCAGCACGGGCGGCAGCCGCCGCGTCCTGGCGAGCTGCTGCAATACACCGCTCTTCCTGGAGTTCAGCGGTGGCCATTGGTTGAGCCTGTATGGCCTGCTATGGCCAACCTCGACACGACCCGCCGTCGAAATGCGGACGATGGTCAGTGATCTTCCTGACGCGTCTGTCCTTCCAGACGATGTGCCGAACCTGAAGACCCGGTCGCTGCGGTTCTATGCCCGGCTGATGACGGCCTGGATCGCCATGGGCTTCCGCAGCCCACGCATCGACGTCGCGGGAGATACCCATGCCTGAGCGCGAACGGATCGAGATCGAAAGCATCACCACGCCCGGCCACCTCCAGCGCGTGGATCGTGGCAAGTACATGGCCATGCGCACGGCCCTGCTGCGCGCCTTGCCCAGGCAACCTCCCGGGATGACGGTGGCGCAGGCGAAGCAGGCGCTGTTGCCGCACCTGCCCGCGTCGCTGTTCCCGGAAGGCGCCACGGCGGGTTGGTGGTTGAAGGCCGTGCAGCTGGACCTGGAGGCCAAGGGGGTGATCGAGCGCATTCCAGGCACACCGCTGCGCCTGTTCAAGCACGTCGCGGCCGGCTGATCAGCGCTGCGCCGGCAGTTCCAGCCGGTGCTTGCGGCACAACCGATACACGGTCACCCGCGAGATCTGCATCTGCCGCGCGCACTCGGAGACGTTGTAGCCGGTCTGGCGCAGGGTCTGCAGCAGCACATCGCGCTCGGCCTGGCCGCGGGCATCGTGCAGCATCGGGCTCGGCAGCGCCTGCGCCGGCTCGCCCAGTTCCAGGTCACGTTCACTGATCAGCTCGCCTTCGGCCATGATCGCTGCCCGTTGCACCCGATTGAGCAGTTCACGCACGTTGCCGGGCCAGCTGAATCGACGCAGCGCCTGCAGCGCCGCCGGTGAGAAGCCGCGCGCTCGCACGCTGTGCCGTAGCCGGAAGCAGCGCAGGAAGTGTCCGGCCAGCAGCTGCACGTCGGCACCGCGCTCGCGCAGTGGCGGCATCAGCAGGCGCAGCACGTTGAGCCGGTAGTAGAGATCACTGCGGAACCGCCCCTGCGCCACCGCGTGCTCCAGTTCGACGTGGGTGGCGGCGAGTACCCGCACGTCCGCCCGCAACGGCTGGCTGCTGCCCACGCGCTCGAACGTGCCCTCCTGCAGCACGCGCAGCAGGCTGGTCTGCGCCTCCGCCGGCAGGTCGCCCACCTCGTCGAGGAATACCGTACCGCCGTGTGCGGCTTCGAATACGCCGATCTGGCGCTTGTCGGCGCCTGTGAACGAGCCGCGCTCGTGGCCGAACAGCTCCGACTGCACCAGGTTCGCGGGGATGGCACCGCAATTGACCGCGATGAACGGCTTGCCTGCACGGCCGGACAACGCATGCAGTGCATGTGCCGCCAACTCCTTGCCGGTGCCGGTTTCACCGGTCACCAGGACCGGCAGTTCAACCGGCGCGAACTTGTGCAGCACCGTGCGCACGGCGTGCAGCGCAGGGCTTTCGCCGATCAATGCGCGCGGCCCTTGTCCCCCGCAGGCGTCATCGGCAGCGGGTTCGTCCGCATCGAACTGTTGGCGCATCGCCGCCACCAGGTCCTGCAGCCCGAAAGGCAGCGTGAACCGCGCAAGGCAGCGCTGCAGCAAGGGCAGCCAGGCAACCGGCGTGGGCCCTGCGCCAGGTGGCAGCACCGCCAGCCACGGCAGATGCGCGTGCTGTTCGATCCATGGCGCCAGCAGTTGCAGGGCCGGTGTATCCAGATGGCGAAGATCCAGCACGGCGAGCAGCCGATCACGCCCGCGCAGGCCGATGGCCATCGCCGGATCGGGATGGATACGGCGCACGTACCAGCCCGCAGCCGCCAGCGCACTGCGTTCGTTCGCCTGCGGCTCGCCGAACCAGAGCACGCAGCGTGACGTTGAAGCCTCCGGGACCGCCGCCATGCTTCCCCCAGCATCCGGACACCGTCGGCGGACTGTCAGGCAATCACCGGCGTGCCGCCCCCCGCCGGGACCTCTACGGCCACCGCGGCGGCCTTTGTTGGGCGGATCCTAGCGCTGCGCTAAACGGCGGCGCAATGAGCGGCGCGTCAAGAAAACACTGGCTGAAGCGGCGTCGTTACAGTCCGCGGCGGCACCTGTAACACCGGTGCGACAGTCGGGCGCCCGCCTTGCCCTGCGGCGCTTGGCGCTGCGCAATCCCAACATTTTTCCCACGCCGCTGTAACAGCCCGGCAGCAGC
The DNA here is from genome assembly GCF_056480025.1 of Stenotrophomonas sp. 109824_Sma. NCBI lineage: Bacteria > Pseudomonadati > Pseudomonadota > Gammaproteobacteria > Lysobacterales > Lysobacteraceae > Stenotrophomonas > Stenotrophomonas sp. 109824_Sma. Next base: position 2,512,566 of record NZ_CM151078.1, read on the forward strand.
ACCCTGCTCCGTCCAGCAGCTGCCGGCAGGCCGCACAGGCCTTCCGGGGTTGGCACGGTTGATGCGTGGTTCCGCCGCACCCATCGCGGGAGATCGGCATGGACGGCACCACCCTGTTTCGCGGCCTGGCCGCAGCACTGGCAGTGACCCTGCTGGCGATCGGCGCGGACGCCGCTGCATCCGGCGCCCGCCAGGGCGTGAAGGCACAACCGGGCGAGATTGTCCTGTTGCGGGACGTGTCTGCACGGCCGGCCTATCGCATGGCGCCCCCTGGCATGGCGCTGATCGCCGACCCGAAACCACAGCGCGAGATTGCCAGCGCGTTGGGCACCGGTGGCGCCTCGACCGGCATGGACGAACTGAGCGATGAGGACTATGCCGGCATGGGGGCCGGCCAGGCGGCCACCGCCGCGTCGCCGCGTGGCACGACGGTTGAACGGGTTACCCAGCAGGCCCTGGGCGGGACGCTGGGCCGCAGCAGTGACGGCATGGTCGGCAGCAGCCTCGGTGGCGCCCTGGGCGGCCCCCTCGGCGCGGTCGGCAACAGTACCCGCGGCATCGGCGATACCGTGCGCGGCGCGCTCGCCCAGTTCCCGTTGCAGGGCCCGGCCCCGGCAGGTGGCAAGTGAAGCGGGTACGTTGGCTGCTGCTGGTCCTGTTTGCCACGCCGTTGATGGCGCAGGCCGACGACTACAGCGGCATGCTCGCCTACCTCGACGTGGCCCGCATCGACGGTCACGCCCTGGCGGGTGCAAACGGCGCCATCGCGGTGAACCAGGCCGCTGGCGACCTCAACCTGCAGGCCAACCTGCGTGGCATCGCCACGGGCGAACGTGCCGACGTGTCGATCGGCAACCGGCAACTGCAGGGCGGCAACCGCGTGCTGAGCGCACCGGTGCACGCCACCGCCGTCATCGACGGCAACGCGCTGGCAGGCGCCAGTGGCATCGCATCCATCAACCAGGCCAGCGGCATCGCCAACACGACGCTCAACGTCGTCAGCGCGACGCTGGCTCGACAGGGCATACGCGAAACCGACGATACGGCGTTGGCCGCCGAAGGTTCCGCGTTGGCAGGGGGGCGGGACGACGCCGGTCGCGGCGTCGCGACGGGCACCCGCAGCGCTGGTGTCACCAACACGGCGCTGCGGGGATTCGACGGGGTCCTGCAACTCAATCAGATCGCGGGCAGCGGCAACGACACGGCCAATGTGCTGGGCCTGGTCGTGCAGGACCGCCCGTGACAACCACCCAACCGATGCACCACCCGATGAGAGAGAGGGCACCATGAAAGCGACCGTCAAACGGACCATGCTCGCCATGGCGATTGCCACTGCCTCGACCGCCGCTGCGGCCAATGGCTGGGACAACCAGAACGCCAACGCGAACATCAACCACAACCACACCGTCAGCGAAACCCGCAACGACACCCACAACCATACCGACAACGACGTACGCAACCGCACCGTCAACGTCAACGTCAACGTGCAGAAGCACAGCACCATCCAGGCCGACGAGCGCAAGGAAAAGAACAACCACGGCGTCGACGTGAACCTGGAGAAGGACCTGCGCCTCAGCACCGACGTCAATTTCTCCGGTGACCCCACCATCAGCGGCGACATCGACCTCGACTCGGCGGCCATCGCGGTGATCGACAACCGCCAGTCGATCAGCAACAACGCCACCAGCAACAGCCTGGTCACCAACAGTGCGTCCATCGGTGACAGCGTGGGTGCCGGTGCCTCCGGCAACCTGGGCTTCAACGTGGTATCGGGCGACAACAACGCCCAGGACAACGCCGCCTCGCTGTCCGCTGCCGATGCGTCCTTCAGCTTCGGCATGGCCGACGCCGAGGTGTTCGTCAACCAGGCCGGCTTCGGCAACGCCACCATGAACTCCGGCGTCACCAATGCCGCGGGTCTCAGTGGCAATGCCTTCGGCGGTGCGTCCGGCAACATCGGCGTGAACATCGCCTCGGGCAACAACAACGAGCAGAAGAACGCGCTCGCGGCCTCGGTAGCGACCACCGCAGTGGCGCAGTCGAGCATCAGCTCCAACCAGGTCTCCACCGGCAACACGGTCAGCAACGCCGGCTTCGTGCAGTCCTACACGGATACCGTGCAGGTCGGCATGCATGGCGGCGTCAGCGGCCTGACGCTGGGCTATGGCGCCGGCACCTACCGCGGCACCGGCAACGCCTACCAGATGGCCAACTACTACCTGGATACGTGGAACGGCGCACTGCCGCATCCGGGTGGCAACAGTACCGGCCACATCGACCTAGACAACGAGATCCAGAACGCCACGATGAACCCCAACCGGCCGGGGGTGGGCGGCCTGGGCTTCGATACGCGTGAAAGCGGCACCAGCCAGTTCGTCGAACTGGGCGTGGCCGATCTGTACGCCAGCCTCAGCGGCACGGTCAGCACCACGCGCTGGGTGAACGTCGATGCCACCAACACCTCGGCCTTGTCCGGCAGTGCCTTCTCCGGCGCCTCCGGCAACATCGGCGTGAACGTGGCGGCGGGCACCGGCAACCTGCAGGCCAACAGCCTGGCCCTGGCCGTAGCCCAGCCCAGCACCGGCGGTGGTGGCGGCAACGGCGAGTAAGCGCACCACCCCGGCCGTCCGCCAATGGCCGGGTTCCCGGGAGCCCCTGTCCCTCCTCCCCCTTGGGGCAGGGGCTCCCTCCTGCTGCTGGAGAGCACGATGAGCCGCTACCGCCTCTCGATATGCCTGCTGGCCTGCCTGCTGTTGCTGGGCAGCGCGTCAGCGTGGGCGGGCGATGTCCGCTTCGCCGGCGTGCTGCCCAACGGCGCACTGCTGCAGCAGAAAGTGGAAAGCATGCAGGAACGGCGCTACCGAAACGTGGTGCGGCAGCACACCGATTACAGCTGCGGTGCCGCGGCCCTGGCGACCATCCTGCGCCATGCCTACCACCTCGATACCGACGAGGCTACGGTGATCGAAGGGATGATGGGGGTCTCCGATCCGGCGCTGGTGGCCGGGCGCGGTTTCTCGCTGCTCGACATCAAGCGCTATGTGGAATCGCTGGGCATGCGTGGGCGCGGCTATCGCATCGATGAGGCACGCCTGCGCACGCTTCGCGTTCCCGGTCTTGTGCTGATGGACGTGCGTGGCTTTCGCCACTTCGTGGTGCTCAAGCAGGTGCGCGACGGTGTGGTCGAGGTGGCTGATCCCATCCTTGGCAACCGCAGCCTGGCGCTGCCTGAATTCCTCGCTGCGTGGCCATCGCGTGCGGTATTCGTGGTGATCGGCAGCGATTTCGATCGCAACACGGTCCTGCTGCAACCCAGCGAACGGCCCAGTGCCCGCGCGCTCTACGCGCGGCAGGGGCCGATCACCGATGCCGAACTGGTCGACTTCGGCTTCAGCCACGCCGACCTGTTCTGAAGGAGGCTCCGCCATGTTCCGCCGCCCCCTGTTGATGGTCCTGCTGCTGGTGTGCCCCGCCCTGCCCGTGCAGGCGGCGGATGCTGCGCCCGGCCGCGGCCTGAAGGAAATCCCGGATCCCGAACTGAACCTGATGCGCGGCCGCTACACCGTGGGCGGCAATACCGTGGCCTGGTTCGGGGTGACGATGGTCTCGCAGTGGCAGGCCAGCAACGGAAGTGCGCTGCAGGGGGCGCTGACCCTGGGCATGGACTTCCGTGGCGGCGGCAGCCCGAAACTGAGCTTCCAGCCCAGCGTGCACGTGACCGCCGCAGATGCGCCGCTGCCGGACACGCAGGGTCGCCACATCGACAGCAGTGGCCTGGCCAATGCCAGCGGCCTGGTGCAGAGCGTGCAGGTGGCCGGCGATGGCAACGTCGCCCGCAATGCGACCACGCTGGTGGTCCGCAATGGCGCGGTGCCGGCCCTGTCGGGTGACGGTGCGCATTCGCTCAGTGCGCAGGATGCAGGCCTCTCGGCCTCTGCGGTGCTCGACGGCAACCAGGCACGCCTGCTGTTGCAGGTGGATGGCCAGGGCCTGGTCCAGCAATGGATACGCAACGGCAGCGTCGGCCAGGGCATCGCCCTGAACGGTGACGGCCAGATCGCCAGCAACCAGCTGCGGCTGGAGCTGGTGCGGGATACCGCGGGCGGCAACCTGCCGTTGAGCCAGAACGTGGCCCAGGCGATTGCGATGAACCGCGGCATGGGGCCGGGCCGGTAGCACCACGGCACGGCGTTGGGGGAAGCGTTCCACAACGCAGGACACGAACATGCACACCCTGATGAGGATCACCCCGTTGGCGCTGGCGGCGCTGGCGGGCACCGCCTTCGCCGCGCCACCCGCGGCGGACGATGGCGCCGACGTGCAGGCACTGGCCAACCAGCTGGAGCAGCTGAAATCCAACTACGCACAGGAAGTGCGGCGGCTGCGCGAACTGGACATGCAGGTACAGGCGATGCAGGCGCGGCTGAGTGGGAAGGTTGGTCCGATGGCTACGGCTACGGCTACGGCTACGGCAGTCGAACATGGCACGGCTCTGCAGACATCGCCGAGCAACGAGGGCTACGCCAGCAGCGCCGCCGAGGCGCAGCAGGCAAAGCAGGAATCGCGGCGCAGCGTGGATGACGTGAAGCAGCAGCAGTCGGCGCTGTTCTCGCGACGCTTCACCGTCGAGAACAGCCTCACCTACGCCCGCTACGACCGCAAGCAGCTCACCCTCAACGGCTTCCTCGCGCTGGACGCGATCTTCCTTGGCAACATCGCCATCGAGAACGTCGAATCCGATTCGCTCACCTACAATCTGGCCGCCCGTTGGGGCGTCAGCCCGAACCTGACCCTCAACCTGGACGTGCCTTACCTGGCGCGGCGCACCGTCTACCAGAAGGGCGGCGCCGGCGGCGCGGCGGCGGCGATCGCGCAGGAAGAAACCAATGGCAACGGCCTGGGCGATATCGGCCTGAGCGCGAACTACCGCTTGTTCGGCGAACGCGGCTGGCGCCCGGAGACCGTACTCACCGCCGGAGTGACCGCGCCCACCGGCCGTGCACCTTACGGCCTGGACTGGAAGGTGATCGAGCGCGACGATGATGACTACATCCGCTTCGCCGTGCCCAAGGAACAGCCCACCGGCAATGGCGTGTGGCAGGCCAACGTGGGGTTGTCGATGGTCAAGACCGCCGATCCGGCGATCCTGTTCGCCAACCTGGGCTACGTGCATTCGTTCCCGCGTGGCTTCAGTGACATCGACAGCAACCCCGACACGGTCAACCCGGGTGACGTGAAGCTGGGCGGCTCGGTCTACTTCGGCGCCGGCGTGGCCTTTGCGTTCAACGAGCGCACCAGCCTCAGCCTGTCCTTCAGCGACCGCATCAGCGCCCGCGCCTCCACCCGTTTCCAGGGCGGCAAGTGGATGAAGGTGATCGGCAGCGACGCCAACGCGGCGTCACTGAATCTGGGCGTGACCTATGCGCTCAACCAGCACACCACGCTGGTCACCCTGCTCGGTATCGGGCTGACCCCGGATGCACCGGACTTCACCCTGGCATTCAAGATTCCGTACATGCTCTGACCCGCCCGATCCGGCGACGACGTGGCCGCTGCCCGTCGTCGCCCAATCGCGGCACCCCTGTGCAGGCCCTGTGTGTGCTCCCGGGCAACCCGCCAGCGCTGGCGATGACGGCGTTGATCATCAGTTCCGCCGTATTCACGCCGCACCTTCACGGTGATCCGCCCGCATTCTCCGTCGATTCCGCCAATCCGGCGGCGACGCCATTTCCTACTCTGGCCCCACGGTGAAGCCCAGGCCGCTGCAGGCAACGCACCGTGAGACTGGATACCACGCACTTCCACCCTTTCCCAGGAGCAGGACATGGCATTTCCAACCGCGGTAAACGACCAGATCACCGATTCGGTCACCCAGGCCAACACCAAGGTGCTGGGCGACGCGCCCGCCGTGGCGGTGGGCAATCTCTACCAGGCCACCGCACAGGCGCTGGCCAATGCCGCCCACAACGCCACCAACGCGCAGCAGCAGTCCTACGTGACCGCGCAGTCGGCCACCACCATGGGCGTGGCCACGCTGTACTCGATCGATACCGCCACCACAGCGGTAGCGAGCAAGGAGATCCTCAGCACCCGCGTCCGCGGCCTGGGTTCCTGATCCGTCGTTCCGTAGCTGACCCGCCAACCCCAAGGAGATCGATATGGCATTCCCGACCGCTGTAAACGACCAGATCACCGATTCAGTCACCCAGGCCAACACCAAGGTGCTGGGCGACGCGCCCGCCGTGGCCATGGGCAATCTGTACCAGGCCACTGCACAGGCGCTGGCCAACGCCGCCCACAACGCCACCAATGCACAGCAGCAGTCCTATGTGACGGCGCAGGCGGCCACCACCATGGGCGTGGCCACGCTGTACTCGATCGACACCGCCACCACCGGCGTGGCCACCAAGCAGATCCTCGGCGCGTGATGCGCCGGCAGGCAAGGAGCTGAGCCATGGCATTTCCCACGGCCGTCAACGACCAGATCACCGACTCGGTCAGCCAGGCCAACCTGCAGGTGCTGGGCGTGGCGCCTGCCACGGCAATGGGCACGCTGTACCAGGCCACCGCGCAGGCGCTGGCCAATGCCGCCCACAACGCGACGCTCGCCCAGCAGCAGATGTATGTCACGGCCCAGGCCGCGACCACGATGGGCGTTGCGCTGCTCTACGCCGTCGATACCGGCGCCACCGGCGCCGCCACCCGGAAGATTCTCGGCTGAATCCATTGAGTGCCGGCAATCTCCGATCCTGTAGTGCTGTCCATCCTAGGAGCTTCCACCATGGCATTTCCCACCGCCGTCAACAGCCAGATCACCGATTCGGTCTCGCAGGTCAACACCAAGGTGCTTGGTGATGCGCCGGCCATCGCAATGGGCAACCTGTTCGTGGCCACCAGCCAGGCGCTGTCCAACGCCGCGCACAACGCCACCAACAACCAGCAGCAGTCCTACGTGACCATGCAGGCGTCGACCACCCAGGGGGTGTCCACGCTGTATGCGATCGACACCGCCTCCAACGGCGTGGCCACCCGCGAAATCCTGGGCCTGCGCTGACGTGTCGGCCCGGCGTGACGCCAACCACCGCGCCCCCGCTCAGGGCGGCGTCACGTCGGGCCCCTGATCGATGGCCGCATCGCCCGCCACCGGCTACCTGCTGGCTGCAACCAGTACCGGTTCCGGGCTGGCGATCGCCCTCGCCCCCTCGTTCGCGATGTCCGCCACCTACCTGGCGATGGCCGACAGCCTAGGCCTGGCCATGCAGAACGCGGTGGCCAACCAGCAACGCGGCCAGGTGACCGCCGGCGCAAGCCTGGCCCAGGTCCTGGCCCTGATCATCCAGAAGGGAGCCGTTCCGTCATGAGCAGTGAGAACACCGTCAACAGCCAGATCGTCGACAGCGTCAGCGCCGCCTCCACCCTGCTGGTGGCCCAGGGGCCGGCGCAGTCCTTCAGCATGCTGGACATGGTGATGCTGGAGACGCTGGGCACCGCCATGCACAACGCCGTCGCGCGCCAGCAGGGTGCGGGCATGGTCAGCAACGCAGCGGTGACCGCCACCTGCGCGAAGATGATCAATGCCCCCTGGCCGGTGCCGCCGCCCGCTCCGGAACCCCCTCCGCCGCCACCGCCGCAGGTCATTCCCCTGCCTGGCCCGGTGCCGGCGCCGCCTTCGCCTGCGGCGGTGATCGCCGCGGCCACCGCAGAAGGAAAGACCGCCATCAGCGTCCTGCAGGCACAGACCCACGGTGCCACTGCCGACGCTGCGGCCGCTACCAGCAGCCTGCATGCACTCGAAACGCTTGCAGGCAATGCAGCAGCGCCCGCGCCCGGTCCTGCGCCCGACCCCGCGTCCGGTCCGGATCCGGACGCAGGTCCCGCCCAGGATCCCGCGCCAGACTCCCCTTCCCCTTCCCCGGCAGACGACGCTGACGCCGGGGCCTGACAGACTGCAGGCCGCCTGCGGCCCCACCCGCCCATCAAGGAGCCCGTATGGACCCGAGCAACGTCAACGCCCAGGTCATCGATGTGATCAACCAGGTGCAGACGGCCACCATGTCTGCGACCGTGGTGAAGACCAGTGGTGCCGGCAAGGCCTACCAGTCGGTGGCCCAGTCTGCGGCGATCGCCGTGCAGGATGCTGCTGACGCCCTGCGCAACGTCTCAACCATCGCGACCACCGCGGCCGGCGTGGCCATGGCCCAGTACCTGGCGACGGGGGACGAAAAGTATGCGAGGGTGCTCACGCAAGCGCAGAACATGATGCAGGGGGCCACCGACGACTTCAACCGGGTCGGCAATGCCGCTGCGACCGTCCTCAAGGAATTTCCGGCCCAGTGAGGCCGCCAGGAGAGCCACGCATGAGCGTTTTCATTGCCGGTCGTTCCATCCCCCAGGCCAATCAGATCAGTCAATCCTGCAGGCATGTCCTTCAGTTCATCGACGGCGGCGAGCACTGGCTGAAGTGGGCCATGGAGTCGCATGAGCACCGTTACGCCTTCTCCGACGAGGGCACGATGCTCGATGGGGTGCAGCAGGGTCTGCACGGTTCGCGCATGACATGGTTGCCGCGCCTCGGGTTGCAGGTCGGCCCGATCAAGCTGCTCAGCCTCGGCAACAGCGATCTCAGTGCCTTGCGCCAGGTGGAGTTTGAAGACGAGACACGACTTTCGCACAGCGAGGCGCAGGGAGTACTGGCACGACACCGGCTGCTGACCAACACCGAACTCGGCGCCTCACGCGCGTTCCTGGCCTCGATCGGCGCGGCCGACGCACCCCTGCTGCAGCAGCTGGATTTCCGTGAATCGGTGGCGCTCCACCAGCTGGCCGGTGAGGTGGGAATGTCCAGCGCAGGGCGCGATGATCTGGCCGACGCCGCCCGCTTCGCGCTGCTGCACGCGCGCCGGCCCATTGAGTTCGCCGACTATTTCCGTTTCTACCAGCACGTAAGCGCAGGGGGCGGAAGCAGCGAGCAACGAATGAATCGTGCCACCCGCGCGTTGCAGCAACTGCTGCCGATGCTGTTCGACTTCCTGGACGGGCCGCAGCTGCCACAGCTGCCGTCGCCGGAGCAGGTGCGCGAGGCGATTGCCGCAAGCCTGGCCGCGAGTCGGCAGATCGGTTATGCACGCATCTCACTGGCCGCCCAGCAGATGGCATTGTGCTTCGACAACAGCCCCGACCTGCTGCGGGATGACCACGGCCTGCGCGAAGCCGCGCAGTGGCAGCTGCGCGATGCGCAGGAATTCCTCAACGAACACCCGGTCTCCCGTGGCCAGCTCGGGCAGGATGGTGCCAGCGTGCAGTTCGCGGTCGATGGCTCCAGAGGGCAGGCGCTGATACAGGTGGAGGACAATGTGATCACCCTGCAGGACTACCGCCGCTCCCGTCACTACCTGGGCGATGAAGCGCAGGTGGGCTACCGGGCGGGTACGGTGTGAACCCGCCTCCAGCGCCGGGAAGCGATGGCGTGCAGGCAGCAACGGAGGCGCTCGCCTCGGCAGCCGGCGCGGCCGTTGCTGCCGGACGCCTGGCGGCCCGGCACCAGGCGCAGAAGATCCTGGCCGATGCCCAGGCGGCATTGCGCCATATCCTGGGGGAACGTGACGACGGTGTTCCCCCCTCATCCCCAGCAGGAGCACCGACGATGACCTTCCCGACCCCGCTTCCCGGCATGCCCACCCCCGCCTATCCGGCGGGAAAAACCCCGATGGAGATCGCCCAGGAACTCGCGGACGCCGCCATGGCCGCCAGTGAAAAGGGCATCTGCGCCGCGATGGAGGTTTCGCAACGCGCGGTCGAGGCCGCCAACCAGGCTGCCCGCCGTGCGGACGAAGCCGCCGAACTGGCCGTCCAGCGCGCTGCTGAAGCCAACGCGCGCTAACGCCTGGCCTGCCACCCCAACGCCCCGGGCAGGCCCGCGCCTGCACCGGGGCGATTTTTTTACTGGTCCGCCGTTCGCCGGTAGCTGCGCGGGCTGACCCCCACCGCGCGCCGGAAGCTCTTTTCGAAGTGGCTCAGGTCACCGAAGCCGACCTGCAGTGCGACATCGGTAATGCGCAGGCGTTGCCCATCGCGCAACAGCCGCTTGGCATGTTCGATGCGCAGCTGCTGCAGCAGCAGCTTGAAGGTCGTGCCCAGCTCGCTGCGGAACAGGAACCCCAGGTGTGACTGGCTGACATGCGCCTGGCGAGCGAGGTCGCCCAGGGTGAGCGGCTCCGCGGCATGGTCCCTCAGATAGGCCAGGGCGCGTTTCAGGCCATCGTGCAGGCCTTCCTGTGCCGTTGCCGCCGCCGCTGTGGCGACATCGCGCCCGGTGTCGTGCGTTTCCAGCGTGTCCATGCCGGCCTCGGCCCCTTCGTCAGCGTAGAAGGAATCATCGGCGGCCATCAACCCGGGGGCATGCCGCAGCACATCCTCACGGCGGATGCTCCGGCCGCCGGTCATTACTGCCAGGCGAACCACCACACGCTCCATCTCCAGGAGGTTGCCCGGCCAATCATGGCTGCGCAGCGTCTGCAGTACGTCCTCGCTGATTACCTGCGGATTGAAGCCGTGCATCTGCAGCGAGCGCGCAACCAGTGCGCCGATGTCCTCGGTTCGCTCGCGCAGCGGCGGAACATCCACTGTCAGGAACTCGAGGCCAGCCAGCAGCGCCCGCGAGAACAACCGGTCGCGCACGCGCTGCTCCAGATCGGCGCTGGTGGACGCGATCACCCGGATGGCCTGTGCCGCACCCGCTTCGCCCGATGCAGGCTGCAGGCCACGGATGCAATGCGAGAGCTGCCCCTGCAGCGCCACCGGCAACTCGTCGACTTCGTGGAAGTACAGGGTGCCGCCACGCGCGTGACGGAACCAGTCCGAGGGTTCCTCCTGGGGATGGGCGCAGTTCACCTCGATGAAGGGCCCCCGCCGCAGCGGACTGCCGCTGTGCAGTGCGGCGGCCAGTTCCATCTTCTCGGTACCGAACTCGCCGCGCAGCAGCACCGGCAGTGAACTGGCGGCAGCGCGCTCGATGAATTCCTCCAGCCGCTTCAGCGCATCGCAGGTACCCACCAGCAGCAACGGGCGGCTCAGCGTCTGCTCGGCCCACGCCTGTGCTTCGTATCGCTTAATCAGGTGCGCGCAGCGATGCGCGAATGCTTCGCCCAGTGCCAGGGCACTGCTGTCCAGCCGCCCGGCCTGCGTTTCCAGCTGCAGCTCGCCCAGCACTTCACCGGCATAGCGGATCGGCAGACGCTGGCTGGCGCCGGTTCCTTGGTCCGCGTCCGCCACCGGGGTCCCGTCCGGATGGCCTGCACCGGAACCGCGCAGATGGACGCGACCGCCTCGCACTGCATGGTGTTGCGAAAACTCCTTCACGAACGCGCCCAACAGGTCGGGCAAGGACCGGTGGGGTCGATAGGCGCGCTGCAACATCTCACTGACTTGCCTGTGCATTGAAACTCCCCTTTCGAATGGCAACCCGCTGCCGTTGCAGCGGGCGATCGCGCAATGGGTACCGTGCGGCTTCACTGCGTGATGCTGCGACGCCCCCGCCGCGCCTCGCGCCAGCCACAGCACACGCAGGTGAACGTGCACACTGTCCGCCCCCATGCCCCCAGGGGGTTGCCGTCGGTAGGTCGACGAAGCGGACGTCGGACGGATCCCGGTTCCCCACGCGCAGACACGCGCATTCGTCCCCGGGATTATCGAAGGCGAGTTTCATTAAAATCGTGATGATAATCACGTGAATATCCGGGATTATCTTTGCCTGCGAAGCAGCACAGGGCGTGGTGAACTGCATGTGCTGCGCGCAACCTGCCCTTCGCCGATCTGCGGCATGATGGGCGCCTTGCCATGATCGGGAACCTGCCATGCCATTGGGATTCATCGGCCTGGGCGTGATGGGCACGCCGATGGCGGGCCACCTCGCGCGGGCCGGGCACACCGTGCTGGGCTGGTCCCGCTCCGGGCGCAACCACGAAGCGGCACGCATCGCCGGCGTACAGCCCATCACGCAACTGCAGGATGTGTTCTCTGCATGCCGCACCCTCGTTCTCATGCTGGCCAACGACGAGGCCATCGACAGCGTGCTGGGGCGGAACACGGCGACCTTCCCTGCCCGCATTCACGGCCGCCTGGTGATCAACATGGGCACCAGCTCGGCGGCCTATTCGCAGGCGCTGGGTGAACAGATCCGCGCGGCGGGCGGACGTTACGTGGAGGCACCGGTCTCCGGCTCGCGGGTGCAGGCGGAGTCCGCGCAACTGGTCGTGATGCTGGCCGGCGAGGATGCCGACGTTGCGGAGGCCTCGCCCCTGCTTGCGCCGCTGGGCCGGCAATGCATTGCGTGCGGCCAGGTGCCAGCGGCGTTGCGCATGAAGCTGGCCGTCAACCTGTATCTGATCACGCTGGTCACCGCACTGGGCGAGGCCGTGCACTTCGCCGAGCGCCACGGCATTGCCCTGGCGCGCTTCGCCGAAGTGCTCAACGCCGGGCCGATGGCCAGCGAGGTATCGCGGATCAAGCTGGACAAGATGATCCGCGGGGACTTCGCCGTCCAGGCCTCGATCACCGATGTTCTGAAGAACAGCGGCCTGGTGGCCGACGCCGCGCGGGAGGCAGGCATGCACGCCCCCCTGATCGACGCCAGCGATGCACTGTTCGCGCAGGCGCAGCAGATGGGGCTGGGAGGGCTGGACATGGCGGCCGTGCTGCAGGCGATCCGGGGCCGCCCGCCGGCCACCGGCGGGGCCTGATCCGGATTCATCTTCCGGCACCACAGTGGCCGCTGCCCGCTGCTATATTCAGTCCAGCTCGGCAGGCATGGTGCCTGCCCTCGAATCACAGGGAGTTGGACATGGGTCTGGTACAGGCGGTGAAGGGTGCGGTCGGTGGTGTGCTGGCCGACCAGTGGAAGGACTTCTACACCGTGCCGACAGGCCTGCCCTCGACGGCGGCCCTGTTCGCGGCGGTGCCGCAGGGCACCAACGCCGGCCGCGGCTCCAACACCAGCGGCTCGTCCAACATCATCACCAACGGCTCGAAGATCATCGTGCCGGAGGGCTACGGCCTGCTGCTGTTCCAGGACGGCGCGATCACCGCATTCGTCGCCGAACCGGGTGGCTACGAGTGGCGCTCGGACGATCTGAACTCGCAGTCGATCTTCGCCGGTGACGGCCTGGTCAGCACCTTCATCAAGCAGAGCTGGGAGCGCTTCAAGTTCGGCGGCCAACCGGGCTCGCAGCAGGCGGCCTACTTCGTCTCGCTGAAGGAGCTGCCGGACAACCGCTTCGGTACCCAGTCGGAAATCTACTGGGACGACGGCTTCCTCAACACCCAGGTGGGTGCGGTCACGCGTGGTTCGTACACGCTGAAGATCGTCGACCCGATCCTGTTCGTGAAGAACTTCGTGCCGGCCAGCTATCTGCGTCCTGGCCAGGTGTTCGACTTCACCGACCTGGACAACGCCGCCGCCAGCCAGCTGTTCAATGAAGTGGTCGGTTCGCTGGCCCCGGCCTTCAGCCTGTATACGAACGACCCGGGCAAGGGCAACCGCATCACCAAGCTGCAGCAGGACTCGCTGGGCTTCGCGCAGAGCCTGTCGGCCGCCGTCGAACAGGGTTACCAGTGGAAGTCGGACCGTGGCCTGGCCATCGTCAAGACCGCCATCGTCTCGATCGAGTACGACGCCAATACCCGCGAACTGCTGAAGACCGTGCAGCGCGCCGATGCGCTGTCGGGTTCGCGCGGCAATTCCAACCTGCAGGCCAGTGTCGCCCAGGGCATCCAGTCGGCCGGCGAGAACGGCGGAGCGGCTGGCTTGGTCGGCGTCGGCATGGCCTCTGGCATGTTCGGTGTGGGTGGCATGCAGCAGCCGGTCACCCCGGCCGCGGATGACCCGGTGGCCAAGCTGAAGAAGGCCAAGGAAATGCTGGACCTGGGCCTGATCACCCAGGGCGACTATGACGCCCTGAAAGCCAAGGCACTGGGCCTGTAACAGCAGGACGCACAACGAACATGTCCGATCCCCGAAACGGCCCACCGCCGCTGCCCGGATCCGCGCCCGCGACGCCGCCGCCCTTGCCGGCGGCGTCGTTGGATGGGCCCGGTTCGCCGCAGGACGTCCCTCCCCTGCCCGGCAGCTTCCCGCTGGATACCTCGAAACTGCCGCAGGCCATCCGCGATGAAGTGGAAGCGCCCGATCCTGTGGCCATCGATACGTCGGCCAGCGAGCTGAAGGACGGCCTCAACCGCTGCCCGAAGTGCGGCGCCACCGACATCCGGCCCAAGGCCGGTACCGACATCCTGGTCTGCCTGTATTGCCGTCACGAATGGCATGGCGCACGCGTGGAGGAGGAATTCGGGCTGGGCGAGGCCATCGACCAGCTGCGTGGCACGGTCATCGCCTCCGGCGCACGCGACATCGACGCCGACACCTCGGCGCTGATGACGTTCAAGTGCCCCGGCTGCGGCGCTGAAGTCACGGTCAACACCGAAAGTACGATGACGGCGCGCTGCCACTGGTGCCGGCATGTATTCGGCGTCAACGAACAGATCAGCAATGGCGCGGTGCCTGACGCAGTACTGCCCTTCCATATCAGGAAGGACGATGCGGTCGCGCGCATCCGCCAGTTCGTCGACAAGCGCCGCATGTTCGCGCTGAAAGCGTTCAAGGACCAGTTCACCCCGGAAAACGTGGTGGGCGTGTTCCTGCCCTACATGATCGTCGACAGTAATGTCAGCGCGGCCGTGGCCGGCAAGGGCGAGATCAAGACGCGCGAGTACACCGTCGGCAGCGAGAAGAACAAGCGCACCCTGTACGACGCCGATGTCTACCAGATCGAACGCCAGGTGGATTTCACCGTCGATGACCTGCCGCTGGAATCCTCGGCAGAGCGCGGCAACCTGGATACCCGCGCCAACACCAACAACATCATCAACACCATCCTGCCGTTCGATACCAAGAACGCGGTGAAGTGGAACGCCTCTTACCTGGCCGGCTTCACCTCTGAAAAGCGCAACCTGGACGTGGAAAAGCTGCGGCCGCGGCTGGAAGACCAGCTGTTGTCGATCGCCCGCGCCCAGGTGGAAGGTTCGGTGAAGCGCTACAACCGCGGCGTGCGCTGGGAGCAGGAACAGCTGGAGGTGCATGGCACGCGCTGGGTGTCGATGTACCTGCCGGTATGGCTGTACTCCTACCACCAACCTGGAAAGAACGGCGGCATGCTGCACTACATCGCGGTGAACGGCCGTACCGGTGAAACCATGGGCAGCGTGCCCGTGCAGCAATGGAAGATGCTGCTGGCGGCCCTGGCCACCGGCACCGTCATTGAAGCCCTCGTAATTGCCTTCCTGGTGGCATCGACATGAGTGACGACAGTGGCCTCTGGCTGTTGGCGGCAGGCCCAGCCGGCGCAACCGCGCTGTACTGGGCGCTGTACCGCTATTACCGCAACACCGACAAATCGCATTCCTTCGAGCACGAGACCGAGATCGAGGCCAAGCCAGTCACCGGCTCGGACCAGCAGGTGGGCCGGGTTACCGGCACCGAGGAGAAGCGTATCCGCGGTGACAATGTGTACGAGTACCGGAAACGGGTGGTGCGGGTGAAGCCCGACCAGTAGTGCCAGGCCATGCCTGGCTGCGGGTAGTGCCGGCCGCTGGCCGGCATTCCCTCGGTCTCTGGACGTCAAAGGGAAGCCGGCCAGCGGCCGGCACTACCCTCAGCCCGCCTGCCCCAGCCGCACCTTCAGCTGCTGGATCTCCTGCTCGCTGACCCCGATCGACTTCAGGTACCCTTCCGCACCACCGTACTGGCTGTGCAGTGCGGCCAGGAACTGTTCCATGTTGTCCGGTGCGGTACCGGACATGCCAGCCATCTTGCGGGCGATCTCGGGGTTCTGCTTGATCAGCGCCATGATCTGCGCATTCATCGCGCTGTCCTTCGGCTGCCCTTCCAGGTAGTGCGCGGAGATCGCGTAGTTGTGCACGATCTCGGCCTTCGGCACGCCTGCCAGGTCCAGCAGCAGGCCGGCGATGATGCCGGTGCGGTCCTTGCCGGCCGTGCAATGGAACAGCACGGCGCCATCCTGCTGCGCGGCGATGCGCTGGAACACCTGCTTGAACTGCGGCTGGCTGTGGCCCAGCCACTGCACGTAGGCTTCGCCCAGCGAATCGGGGAAGCTGCTCATCATCTTCTGCAGGTCCATCTTCTCGGTGCCCATCAGCGAGATGCGCTGGTAGTCGAAGCGATCATCCCTGGCCAGCAGGTCCGGCGACTGCGCTTCCTCATCGGCGGTGCGCAGGTCGATGTCCAGCTTCACGCCTGCAGCGGCCAGGGCATCACGGTCGGCATCGGTGAGGCGGCCGAGGTCGGCGGTGCGCACGAACGCATCGGCCGGAATCGGGCCATGGCGGCCCTGCAGGCCGGCGAAGGTTCGCACGTTCCAGGCCCCCTGGAGCGGGATCACGCGCTGCGCGTCGGCAGCGACCGGCTTCACGTTGGCTACGGCCGTCGGCTTCGCGGCGGCGGCCTGCGGTGCGTCGGCCGCAACGACGGTCACGGCCAGCGGCAGGCTGAGCATCAGGGCCAGGGCAAGTTCGGTAGAGCGGTGCTTCATGGGGTTCTCCGTTCGAATCAGAAGTTGACAGCCACATCCAGGCCGAAGGTGCGCGGATCGTTGAAGATGCCGGTCTGGCCCAACGCCGGGCTGTTGAGCTTGTAGAACAGGTGCTGCTCATCCAGCAGGTTGCGCGCCCACAGCGAGAACGACATGGTGGTGCCGGTGCTGTTGACCGGAACGTCCACCAGCGCCACCCGTGCATTCACCACGAACGAGCTGTCAGTCAGCATCTGGTCGTACTCGCTGGTGTAGTAGCCATCGGACCAGTTGCCGTCCACATGGAATTTCAGCGCCGAGAAGTTGGCGAATGGCACCAGATAGTCGACCGATAGGCTGCCCGCGTTCTTCGGCGCCAGCAGCGGCTGCACGGTCACCTGCACCCCAGCGCCGAACGGGTCGGTCGCGGTCTGCGCATCGATCTTCGTGTAAGCGTAGTTGAGGCCGAGGGTGAGGTTGTCGATCGGCATCACATTGAACTCCAGCTCCGCGCCGCGCGACTTGCCATCGCTCAGCGCATTTGTGGTGACCATGGTGGTGCGGGTTTCGCCACTGTTCGGATCGAACGGCAGCGAGAAATCCATCTGCTTGTGCGCGATGGTCGAATCGAACACGGCCAGGTTCAGGCGCGCGCGGTTGTCCCAGAACTGCGATTTGACGCCCAGCTCATAGGCGGTCACTTCTTCCGGACCGAACGCGGTGTAGTTGGTCGAACGCGAATTGGCACCGCCGGCCTTGAAGCCGGTGCTGTATCTGGCATAGACCATTGCGTGCTCGCCGAGGTCGTAGGCGATGTTGACCATCGGGTCGAAGCGGCTCCAGCGGTCCTTGAAGGCGAGATTCGTCGCCGCGCCGTTGACGATGTACAGGCTGCCCTTCTTGTCATCGCGGGTGTAGCGACCGCCGGCAGTCAGGTGCAGGCGCTGCAGTGCCTCCGGCGTCCACGTGGCCTGGCCGAACACGCCCAGGCTGTCGGTCCACGCCTTGCTGGCACGGTCGATGCGTACCCGCGAGAGATCCAGCGGATTGGTCGCCGGGTTCACGGTGTAGCTGTTGCCGCCCGGCCCCCAGACCAGCATGTTCGGGGTCTGCGCATTGTCACCGGCGGTTTCGTGGTAGTAGAACGCACCGCCGAGGAACTGCACCTGCGAGGTGTTGCCGATCAGCTGGAACTCCTGGCTGTACTGGTGCTGGTAGACCTGCGCCAGGCTGTAACGCCCGAACGGCATGCCGGCGCCACCATAGGCCGAAATCGCATCGACCAGGCCCATGTCGAACTGGCCCTGAGTCAGTTCGCGGTAGGAACTGATCGACTTCAACTCCAGGTTGTCATTCAGCGTCCACGACAGGTTCAACAGATGGCCGCTGGTGCGGCCGATGTTGTCTTCCTGCGGTCCACCGAGGATGGCGCTGTCGCGGCGGTCCAGGCTGGCACCCGCCTTCTGCAGCGGGCTGAGGTAGGCGCCTGGCACCAGCACCTGGGTGTGGTACGGCGTGGTGGCGTCGTAGGAGCGGTCGAACGCGTACAACAGCGAGAAATCATCGCTCGGCTGCCACAGCGCACTCAGGCGAGCGCCGCGCTTGTCGTAGCTGTTGAAATCGCGCTCACCGCGCATCGGGTTGTCGGTGGTGCCACCGCGCTTGGCCTGCACGGAGTCGATCTTGAAGCTGACATCGCCCACCTTGGGCAGGTCCAGGTGCAGCGCACTGTTGTAGCCGCTGAAGTTGGACACGCCGGCGCTGACGCTGCCGCCGAATTCACCAGTGGGCGCCTTGGTCACGATGCTCACCGCGCCGCCTTCTGTATTGCGGCCGAACAGCGTGCCCTGCGGGCCCTTCAACACTTCGATGCGCTCCACGTCGTAGAGCATGTTGCCCAGGCCCTGTGCGCGGCCCATGAACACCCCATCGACGTAGATGCCGACACCGGCGTCGCGGGCCGGCTGGTTGGCGTCGCCGGAGGCGCCGATGCCGCGGATGCCGATGTTCAGCGCCGAACTGCGGGTAGCGAACGGCGTGACCCGCAGCGATGGGATGGAGCCGTCGGACAAGCTGCCCAGCGAAATCGCGCTGCGATCCTTCAGCGCTTCGGCATCGACCACCGATACCGAGATCGGGGTCTCCTGCAGGTTGGTGGCGCGTTTCTGCGCAGTCACCATCACCTGGTCGAGGGCGACCACGCTGCGCGCGGCATCGGCGGAAGTGGCAGCGTCGGCGCTGGGCGTGTGTTCGGCATGGGCCAGCGCCGGCAGAGCGGCGGCAATGGCGAGGGTGAGCAGCGGGCGGTGCAGCAGGGCGTGGCGCATCGGACTCATTCGCGGAAGGAGAAGGCCGGCGCAGTCTGGGAGGCGGGAATTACAAATGAATGACCGTTCATTCACACCTTTTGTGACGTACTATCCCGCCTCTGGACGCCCCGACCTCACGCAATGACGCCGAAAACCGCCGTAGCCGCACCCGCTGACGCCCCCGCCGCCGCCCATGCCGAAGCCCAGCGCCGGCGCATCCTCGACGCCGCCCAGAAGTGCTTCATCACCCGCGGTTTCCATGCCGGCTCCATCGGCGATATCGCGGCCGAGGCGGAGATCAGCCAGGGGCTGATGTACCGCTATTTCGCCAACAAACGCGCCCTGATCCTGGCCCTGATCGAGCGCCAGCTGCGCCACGACCAGGCCTCGATCAGCGAGATGCCGGCGGCGTCCGATCTGGTTGATGGGCTGCTGGAGTGCTACCAGCAATGGGCACGCGGCGAGGTGCTGCCGATCCATGGCAATGCCATCGCCAGCGTGGCGCTGTATGCGGAGATCAATGCCGAGGCGCATCGCGACCCGGTGCTGGCCGGGGTGCTGCGCACCCATGACAAGCAGACCAGTGCCGCGATCCACGCCTGGCTGCGCCAGCGCGATGCCGATCAGGGCCGGATCGTGGACGAAGAGCAGATTGCCGGCCGGACCCTGCTGCTGCGGCTGCTGGTGGAAGGCCTGGCGATGCGTGCGGTACGCGACCCGGACCTGCCGCCGGAACGGGTACGCGCCCTGCTGGCCGATGCCATTGGGCGGGTGATGGCTGATTGAGGGGCGTTGAGGCGCGCCATCACACCGCCTCCCGCCCTACCGGTTCGATACTCGCGCGATCCAACCTGCCGAGGATGCTGCAATGGCCGCCGTGCTCGCCCGTACCTGCCTGCTCGCGCTGTGCTGCCTGGCCCTGCCCGCCCTCGCCCAGGACGCCTCGTTCGGCTTCGGCCAGCAGACCACCCGCACCGACCAGACCACCCAATCGAGCAGCACCGAGATCCAGAACAGTGGCTCTATGACCACGCAGACCACCACCAGTGACAGCTCGCAATCCGAGTCGCGCAGCGAAAGCAAAGGTATCGACGTGGGCTTCGGCTTCCGTGACAACAACCACGACTGGCGCGATGACCGCGATCTACGCGACAGCGATCTGTTCGGCAGCTGGACACTGGGCCAGGAGAACGGCAACACCTGCACCATCGAACTGAAGAACATGGCGTGGTTCGGCGGTTACAGTGCCTACGTGCCTGCCGGCTGCCCGGACGGCTTCTTCTCGGCCAACCGCTGGGTGCTGTCGGGCAACCAGCTGCTGCTTACCGATACCAGCAACACCGTATTCGGGCGCTTCCGTGCCTCGGGAGGTGGGCGCTGGACGGGGTACCGTGAATCTGATGGCGCGCGCTTGTATCTCAATCCCAAGGGCCGCTGATCGCACCGTGCACGCAGTGGGCACGCGCTGATCGGGAAGATCAGGCGTCCGCCTCACCCCGCCGCCGAAATGTCCGCCCCCACCGGCTCCCGTCTCGTCATCTATGCAGCCCTTGCGGGCAATCTGGCCATCGCCGTGGCCAAATTCATCGCAGCCGGCATCTCCGGCAGCTCGGCCATGCTCAGCGAGGGCGTGCACTCACTGGTCGACACCCTCAATGAGGTACTGCTGCTGTACGGCCTGCGTCGTGCAAGCAAGGCCCCTGACGCGGTACATCCCTTCGGCTATGGCCGCGAGCTGTACTTCTGGAGCTTCATCGTCGCCCTGCTGGTGTTCGCGGCCGGTGCCGGCGTCTCGGCCTACGAGGGCATCCAGCACATCCGCCGGCCGGAACCGGCCAGCAACCACGCGCTGAGCTACAGCGTGCTGGGCATTTCCATCCTGTTCGAGGGCGCTTCCTGGTGGGTGGCGCTGCGGGAATTCCGGCGTACCAAGGGCAAACTCGGCTACTTCGAAGCCTTCCGCCGCAGCAAGGACCCGTCCACCTTCACCGTGTTGCTGGAGGACAGTGCCGCCCTTCTGGGCCTGGGCTTCGCGCTGATCGGGCTGCTGGCCGCCCAGTTGCTGGAAATGCCGGTGCTTGATGGCGTTGCGTCACTGTGCATCGCCGGCGTGCTGGCCGCAACGGCCTTCCTTCTGGCGCGTGAGACCAAGGGCCTGCTGGTCGGAGAGCCTGCCCACCCCGCGGTGGCCGAGCGGATCATGGCGGTGGCCGAAACCGATCCGGACCTGCGTCGCGCGAACGGCGTGACCACCATGCAGATGGGGCCGGAACAGGTCGTGGCCATGCTCAGCGCAGAGTTCGAGGACGATCGGCAGACCCCGCAGATTGAAGCCTGCATCACCCGCATCGAAACGGCGGTAAAGCGGGAGTATCCGGAACTGGTCGCACTGTTCATCAAACCGCAGACGCCCGAAGTCTATGCCGCGCGGCGAGCGGCACTGGCCGCGCCGCCTGCGCCGGAATGATGCTGCGTCTGCGCCCGTTTCACCTGACCGATGCCACAGTGCCACTCTCTTTCACCTGAGGCTGCCACTACCGTGCCGGACTGGTTGCCCGCTTCACTGCAGATTCTTCCGCGCCGCTTCTACCAGCGCCCTTCTACCGACGTTGCGCCCGAGCTGCTCAACAAGCTGCTGGTACGCAACGATGGTCGCGCGGCCCGCATCGTCGAGGTCGAGGCCTATGCCGGCAGCATCGATCCGGCCGCGCACTCCTATCGCGGGCAGACACCACGCACCGCCAGCATGTTCGGTGAGGCCGGCCATCTGTATGTCTACTTCATCTACGGCATGCACTGGGGCAGCAACGTGGTCTGCGGCCACATCGGTGAAGGCGTGGCCGTCCTGCTGCGCGCCGCCGAGCCGTTGGCGGGGCTGGAACAAATGCGCGAACTGCGCCCGGCAGCCCGACGTGACCATGATCTGGCCAGCGGCCCCGGCAAGCTCTCGCAGGCCTTCGGGCTGGACCGCAGCTTCGATGGCGCAGACCTGGTGACCGGCAGCCACGGCATTGTCATTGCCAGCGATGGCGTGCCTCCCCCCAGGGATCCGGTGGTCGGGCCCCGTATCGGCATCACCCGTGCGGTGGACTTTCCCTGGCGCTGGAATGTTCGCGACCACCGTCACGTTTCGGTACGCCCTTCGCGCGTGCCCCGCAAACCCTGACCGGGATGCGTCACGTCGGCATCACCCCGTCGTGGCGATACATAACGCGGTAAGCACTAGCGTAGTGCCCGACAGCCGCCGAAGCCGCCCTCGCCACCCTGCCCTGAAAAGCGCCATGGACGAAGCCGAACGACTGCTTGAACTCGACCGCCTGCATCTGCTCGACACCCCGCCAGAGCCCGTTTTTGATGCGATCGTCGCCGCCGCCCGCACCGCCACCGGCATGACCATGGGGCTGATCTCGGTGGTGGCCGACGAGCGGCAGTGGTTCAAGGCCAACATCGGGCTGGAAGGCGTCAGCGAAACCGCACGCGAGATTTCGTTCTGTACGCATGCCATCCAGCAGGACGCGCTGTTCGAGATCCCGGACGCGCGCCAGGACCCGCGATTCGCCACCAATCCGCTGGTCACCGGTGGCCCGCGCATCCGTCACTACGCCGGCATCTCGCTCGGCTCGGCGCACGGCGCGCGCATAGGAACGCTGTGCCTGCTTGACCCGATGCCGGGCGTGCTGTCTCCCTCGCAGCGCGAACTGATGGTGCATCTGGCGCGGGTCACCACCCAGGTACTGGAGCAGCGCAGCACGCTGATGGCGCAGGTCGGCCAGGCCAAAGCCCTCCATCGTGAACTGAAGCGCAGCGAGGACTTCCTGGAACGCACCAACCGTGCGGCGCGGGTGGGCGGCTGGGAAATGGACCTGGCCAGCAACGAAGTGCGCTGGACCCGCGAAACCAAGCAGATCCATGGCGTGCGCAGCAACTTCGAACCGACGCTCGACACCGCGCTCTCGTTCTATCGCGAGGACAGCCGCAACATCATCCGCACGGCCGTGCAGCGCTGCATCGATGAAGGCACGTCGTGGGAGGTGCAGTTGCCGATGACCACCGCCGATGGCCGCGCCATCTGGACCCGCGTGGTTGGAGGCCGGCAGCAGGTCAATGGCCGGCCGCGGCTGGTCGGCGCCATCCAGGACATCACCGAGGAACGTGCCGCGCTGGATGCCCTGGAGGCCAGCGAAACCCGCTACCGGCGGCTGTTCCACTACAGCCTTGGCCTGATCTGCACGCATACGCTGGATGGCGTGCTGACCTCGGTGAACCCGGCGGCCGTGCAGTCACTGGGCTTCGATGAGAGCTACATGATCGGGCGCAGCCTGTGCGACCTGATGCCGCCGGAGAAACGGGCCGCCTTCAAGGCGTATCTGGGACGCATCGCGGTCAACCACACCGATGCCGGCGTCATCGAGCTGATCGCCGCCGATGGTACCCGGCATTTCTGGGCCTATCACAACGTGCTCGACAGCGAGGCCAATCCCCCATACGTGCTGGGCCATGCGCAGGACGTGACGGCGCTGCGGATGCAGGAACAGCAACTGCGCGAGATGTCCTTCAAGGATCCGCTCACCCAGAGCTACAACCGCCGCTTCCTGCCACGCCTGGACGAACTGATCGACCAGCCCTGGGCCTGCCTGATGTTCGATCTGGATCATTTCAAGCAGATCAACGACACCCAGGGCCATGCGCGGGGTGACACGGTACTGGTCGAGTTCGCCGCCTTCCTGCGTGCGCCGCTGGGTGCGGCGGAGAACGTGGTGCGCATGGGCGGCGACGAATTCATGGTGGTGCTGACCGCGCCGGAACCGGGACGACTGGCCGCACTGGAGCAGTGGTATGTGCAGCAGGCGGGGCAGTCACCCACGCCGTTCTCGCTCGGTTCGACCCACCACACCCCGGGCGAATCGGTGGCCGATACCCTGCAGCGTGCCGACAGCCGCCTGTATCGCGAGCGCGCACGCGTGCGCCAGCATCCCCGTCCGGAGCCCTGACGCGCCCGCCGGTGTACCGGCGCCCCCGGCGTAGCGTTATGCTCGGCAGCGGCCACCGTTGGCCTTGGGGGAACACGCATGACCCGCAGCGTCTGCCTGGCTCTGCTGCTGTTGCTGCTTCCTTCCCTCACGCTGTCAGCACCCGCGCCAGCGCCGGTCGAAGCACGGGTGCCCTTCGCACCGACTCCCTTCGTTGGCAGCGACGGCCTGCGCCATCTGGCCTACGAGCTGCACATCACCAACTACTACGGCGACACCGGGGCGCTGCAGCCGCAATCGCTGCAGGTGTTCGGCGACGATGCCGAGACGCCGCTGCTGAGCCTGGATGCCCCTGCCCTGCGCCATTGGGTACGGCCGTCGCCTTCAGAGGATGACGCCATCTCCATTGCTGCGGGAAAGCGCATGGTGGTGTTCCTGTGGCTGTCACTGCCGGCCACCGATAACGTGCCGCACGTCCTTCGCCACCGCATGCTGCTGGGCACCGGGCAGCACGGCAGCGTGGAACTGGATGGCGCCCGGGTTGCGATCAACGCGGCGCCGGTGATGGCGCTCGGTCCGCCCCTGCACGGCGGCCGATGGCTCGCCCACGAAGGGCCTGGCGCGGCGCAGTCGCACCACTGGGGCAGCCTGGTGGCGGTGAATGGTGATCTGACCATTCCGCAGCGCTTCGCGCTCGATCTGGTCGGCGTCGACGACCGTGGGCGTGCCGTGCGCCCAACGACCCGCGATCTGCAGCACACCCGCCATTCGGACTGGGTGGGTTATGCGGCGCCCGTGCTGGCCGTCGCCGACGGCCTCGTGCGCGCGGTCCGTGATGGGCAACCCGAACACCCGCCGCTGACCGCGCAGCCGGAACCCGTCTCACTGACAGCGGATGGCCTGTTCGGCAACTACGTTGTCCTGGAAATTTCGCCAGGCGTCTTTGCCAGCTACGCCCATCTGCGCACCGGCAGCATCAAGGTAGCGCCCGGGCAACGGGTCCAGCGCGGACAGGCGTTGGCCCAGCTCGGCCAGTCGGGCAACTCCGCCGCGCCCCACCTGCACTTCCAGCTCTCCAACAAGGCCACATTTGAAGGATCCGAGGGCATTCCGTACGTCTTCCAGGCCTTCGACGATTTCGGGCCTGAAAGCGAGGCGCAGCTGTTCGGCCAAGGGGAGGCCTGGAAACCCGGCGTGCTCGTGCCGCGCGGCAACCAATTGCCGCTGAACGACATCGTCATCGCCTTCCCGCCACGCTGACACGTTCATTCCGCCGCAAGCGCCTGGATCGGATCCAGCTGCGCCGCGCTGCGTGCCGGGAAGTAGCCAAAGCCCAGCCCGATGGCCGAAGAGCACGCCAGTGCGGCCAGCACCGGGCCCGCGGTGAACAGGAACGGCACACCCAGCGACAGCAGGCTGGACAGTGCACCCACCCCGAATGCGAACAGCACGCCCAGCACGCCACCGAACAGGCAGATCAGTACGGCCTCGATCAGGAACTGGCGCAGGATGTCGCCCTGCCGCGCGCCCACCGCCAGCCGCACGCCGATCTCGCGCACGCGCTCCTTCACCGAGACCAGCATGATGTTCATCACCCCCACCCCGCCGACCACCAGCGCAACTGCTGCGATGGCCGAAACCAGCGCGGCCATGGTCTGGCTGGACTTCATCACCGCCTTGCGGATCTGGTCGGCGTTGTAGATGAAGAAATCGCGGCGGCCATGCAGGCGCTCCAGCTCGGTGCCCAGCGAGGCCTCGGCGGCATTGGTGGGCACGTTGTCGCGTACGCGCACGGTGATGCTCTCCAGCCGCTGGCTGCCCAGCAGCCGCGAGGCCGCCGAGGTGTACGGCACGTAGACCGTCGGGGTTGCACCACCCGCGAACGCATTGGCCCCGACCACACCGATCACCTCCACCGGCATGCCACCCAGCAGCACCGTGCTGCCGATCGGGCTGCCGCTGAACAGCGCTTTGGCGGCCTTCTGGTCGACTACGCCCACCGCGCGGTGCGCATCGACTTCGGCGTCGGTGAAGAAGCGGCCGGCCTTCAGCCGCAGCCCACGCACGCGCGGCATGTCGGCCCCTACGCCCAGCACCTGGGTGTTGGCACGCCGGTTGCCCTGCAGCGCCGCCACCGATCCGCTCAGGTTCGGGCTCACGCTGTCCACGTAACTCAACGCCGCAAGATGGTCCGCATCGCCCACCACCAGTGTCTCGATCTCCGCCGAACGCGGGTCACCGAAATCGGCGCCCGGGAAAATTTCCAGCGTGCTGGCGCCCAGTTCGTTGATCTGTGATTCGACCTGCGCCTGTGCGCCCTTGCCCAGCGCAACCACGGTCACCACCGCTGCTACGCCGATGATGATGCCGAGCATGGTCAGCAGCGTACGCAGGCGATGGGCCAGCATCGAGCGCACGGCCATGCGCGCGGCTTCGCGGACGGCGTCCATGCGTGCACGGCGCTCGGTGACCGGCGAACCGCCCCGTTCGGGCTCGGGTGTTTCAGCCGCAGCACGCGGGCCCCGGTCGCCGCGGTCGGCCACCACCCGGCCGTCGGCGATCTCGATCACCCGCGCCGCGTTGGCGGCGATCGCTGCGTCGTGCGTCACCAGGATCACCGTGTGGCCTTGCGTGTGCAGGCGCTTCAGCTCGGCCATCACCTGCTGACCACTGGCGTGGTCCAGCGCGCCGGTCGGTTCATCGGCCAACACGATCGCGCCGCCGTTCATCAGCGAACGGGCAATGGACACGCGCTGCTGCTGGCCGCCGGACAGTTGGCTCGGCCGGTTCGCCATGCGTTCGCCCAGCCCCAGCGTTTCCAGCAGTGTGCGTGCGCGCGCATTACGCGTCTCTGCGTCCACGCCCGCATAGACCGCCGGCAGCGCCACGTTCTCGGTGGCACTCAGGTTCTCCATCAGGTTGTAGCGCTGGAAGATGAAACCGAAATGCTCGCGGCGCAGGCGTGCCAGCGCGTCGGGCGCCATCTGCTCGGTGGCCTCGCCGTTCACCCGATAGCTGCCCTCGGTCGGCCGGTCCAGGCAGCCAAGGATGTTCATCAGCGTGGACTTGCCCGAGCCCGAGGGACCAATGATGGCGATGAACTCGCCGGCATCGATGCGCAGCGAAACGTCCTTCAGCACCACCACCTCGCCGGCGGCCGAGCGATAGGCGCGCGATACGCCATGCAGTTCAAGCAGTGCGTCGGCCATGCTCACATCCCCAACAGGCTGGCGGCTTCCGGCTCAGCACCGCTGGGTGCCTGGCCGACCACCACGTTCTCACCCTCACGCAGGCCGGACAGGATCTGCACGGCGGTGGCGGTGCGCAGGCCGGTCGTCACCGCACGTTCCTGGGGGCGGCCCTTGGCATCAACCACACGCACGGTGCCGCGGTTGCCGTCCTTGTCATCCGGCCCGGCCACTGCCGTCAAAGGCACCTGCAGCGCGTTGGCGACCCGCGCCAGCTGCAGGGTCACTTTCACCGTCATCGAAGGCTTCAGCTTCAGGCCAGGATTGGCCACATCGAACAGGCCGGCGTAGTACACCGCCTTCGGCGTCTGCGCAGAGCCGCCCGCATTGCCGGAGGCGACGTCGGCAATCGAGGATGGCGCAGGCTCCAGCTGCTGCAGATGGGATTCATAGCGACGGCCGCTCGGCCCCAATGTCGAGAACCACAGCGCCTGTCCCGGCGCTACCAGCTCGACATCGGCCTCGGCGATCTCGGCACGCACGGTCATCGTGTCCATCTGTGCCAGCATCACGATGGTTGGCGTGGTCTGCATCGAGTTCAGCGTCTGCCCGGCCTTGGTGACGATGGCCACGATGTAGCCATCGCTGGGCGACACGATGCGGGTATAGCCCAGGTTGATCCGTGCGGTTTCGACCTGGGTCACCGCCTGGTCGATCTGCGCCTGCAGCGCGGCCACCTCCGAAAGCGCCGCATCGCGTGCCACGCGCGCGGCTTCGAATCCTTCCTGAGACACCAGGCGCGATGCCACCAGCTGCGACTGGCGCTGGTAAGCACGACTGGCCTGCGCATAGCGGGCCTGGCTGGCGGCATGCTGGGCACGCAGCGTGTTGGTGGCCGCCTCGGCGCTGCGCAGCGCGATACGCTGCGGCTGCGAATCGACCTCGGCGATCAGATCGCCGGCCTGCACGCGCTGGCCCAGCACCACATGCAGGCGCTTGACCTGGCCGGACACCTGCGCACCCACCGCCACCAGCTCCTTCGGATGGACCCGGCCGACTGCCTGTACGGTCTTCTCCAGATCCGCCACCCTTGCCGGCGCGGTGATCAGCGCGGCATCATCGCCGCCGGCAAACGCCCACCATCCAGCGCCGGCGGCCAGCGTGGCCACGGCGGCGGCAATGATCCAGGTCCTGCGGTTGCTCATCGAAACGCCCGGTTGGGTGCAGTCGCCCAGCGCGACCACCGAAACCGCAGTCTGGAAGCCACCGATGGACGTTTCTTGGAGCCACCGTGGAGATTTCATGGAGGCGTAGCGGCCGTTCAGGCATCAGCCCCGCGCCTGAACGCGATAGCTCGCATCCACGCAATCTCGACACAATCTCGACCGAGTCTCCATCAACGGTCGCTAGCCTCGTCGGCCTCGCCGACTGCCAGCCTGCCGTGTCCCTTTCATACCCAGACCTGCCACCCATCGACGTGCGCCGTGCCTACCTGGCGTGGTGTGCGCCTTCGCCGTGGTTGATCGCACTGGTGCTGGCATCGACCAGCACATGGATGTGGGTCGCGCCGTATCCGGTACTGCCATTGCTGGCCGGCTTCGGGGCCGCCGCGCTGGTGGGGTTCCGCAGTGATGGGCCCGGCCGCACCCGCCGCGCCGGATCCCTCGCAGCGCTGGCCCTGATCGGCCTGGCGGTCTGGGCGACAGCGCACCCGGCGGCCAACGTCACCCTGCATCTGCTGCTTGCCCTTGCCACCGCCGTGGTCGCCGCCCTGCTGGCAGTGCGCCTGCGCACCATCGTGGGCATGGCCGCGCGGCTGCAGGCCCGGGTGGACGCCACTCCCATGGCCTCGCGCTGGAGCAAGCTGTCGCCGTCGGTGTCCCCGCTGATGCTGCAGCAGCTGCGCGGCGCGGGTGCAATGGAGCCCAGCCTGCAGCGCACGCTGGTGCTGGCCACCCTGGCCTGGGCTGCCAATGAAGAAACGCAGGAAATGGAATACCGACGATGACCCTGCCCCTGACCCCGCCCCTGCCCGCCCTGGCCTCGAACCCGCAGCACGCAATGAAACACGATCTCCGTACCCGACAGCCCCCCTTGGTGCTGATTGCCGAAGATGAAGGCGAAATCGCCGACATCCTCGGTGCCTACCTGGCCCGTTCCGGCCTGCGCAGCGCACGCGCCGCCGACGGCGAGGCAGCGCTCGCCAGCCACCGCCAACTGCGCCCGGACCTGGTGCTGCTGGATGTGCAGATGCCCAAGCTGGATGGCTGGCAGGTGCTGAGCGAACTGCGGCGGCGCGGCAACACCCCGGTGATCATGCTCACCGCGCTCGACCAGGACGTGGACAAGCTGACCGGCCTGCGCGTCGGCGCCGACGACTACGTGGCGAAGCCGTTCAATCCGGCCGAGATCGTCGCCCGCATCCAGGCCGTGCTGCGCCGGAGTTCCCGCACCGTGGTCGAAGAACCCAATGGGCTGATCCGCCAGGGCCCGTTCGAGATCGACCTGCGCAGCCACGAGGTAACGGTGCGCAACGGCGAGCAGGTGCACGCGCTGAACTTCACCCTCACCGAGTTCCGGCTGCTGGTGCACATGGCACGCGCGCCGCGGCAGGTACATGCGCGGGTGGACCTGCTGCACGCCTGCCTGCCCGAAGGCGATGCGCAGGAACGTACCGTCGACAGCCATGTCAGCAAACTACGGCGCAAGCTTGAAGAGGTGGGCGTGATCGGCATTCCCGCCACCATCCGCGGCGTCGGCTACCGTTTCCTGGACTGAATGATGAATCCCAAAGGCAAGAGCATCGGCCGCCAGATTACGCTGTCCATCACGGTGGCCTCGCTGTGTTCGACGGTGCTGTCGATCAGCGGTTTCTACCTGTTCTACTACCTGATGGAGGTGTTCTACCCGCGCTGGTATGACGAGCCGGAAACGATCATGCCATCCGGGCTGGAATGGCTGTGGATCGGCTTGACTGCCACGGTGGTCGTCATCTTCGCTACGCTGGTCGCCTCGCGCCTGACCCGGCGCATCATCACCCCGTTGAACTCGGTGGCCGAAAGCCTGCGGCGGGTCGCTGGCGGCGACCTGGAGGCGCGTGCGCGCGGCGGCGACACCACGATGGCCGAAGCGGCCACCCTGGTCAGCGATTTCAATTCCATGGCAGAGCGGCTCAGCCGGATGTCCGAGAATCGCGTGTTCTGGAACGCGGCGATCGCGCATGAACTGCGCACGCCGATGACCATCCTGCGCGGCCGCCTGCAGGGCATCGCCGAAGGCGTGTTCGAGCCGGGGCCCGAGCAGTTCAACAGCATGCTCACCCAGCTGGAGGGCCTGACCCGCATCATCGAAGACCTGCGCGTGGTCAGCCTGGCCGAGAGCGGTCATCTGGACCTGCGCCTGCAGCGCAGCGATGTCAGCGTGCAGGTGGCTGCGGTGGTGGAAGCGATGTCCGAGGCACTGACCGAAAGCGGGTTCTCGGTAACGCTGGATGCGCGTCCGTCGCTGGCCGACTGCGATCCGGCGCGCATCCGCCAGGCGGTGCTGGCGCTGCTGGAGAACGCGCGCCGCCATGCCATTCCCTGTCCGCTGCGGGTGCGCGTCACGCTGGGCCAGGGCCATTGCGCGGTGGCTGTGGAGGATGGTGGCCCCGGCGTGCCGGACGAACTGCGTGACAGCATTTTCGAAGCGTTCCAGCGCACCGATGTCTCGCGTTCGCGGCAGAGCGGTGGCTCCGGGCTGGGCCTGGCCGTGGTGCGCGCGATTGCCGTGGCCCATCACGGAACGGCGCTATGCCGGGCCACCGAACGGGGTGGCAGTTCGTTCGAGATCCGCTGGCCGGTGCATGCGCGTCGTTAAGGACGCAGCATTGCGGAAGACGTTGCTCCGGTAGCGGCCCACCTTGGTGGGCACCACGCGCGTGGCTGAACGCCGCCGGCTTCTCCACGCAATCTCCATCGATCCTCCATGCCCGCTCCAAAGGGCTGCAGATACTGGGCGCGACCCGGGAGATGGCAGGCATCCGTCCCCTGCCCTGTCCCCGACCCACCCTGACATCCCATGAAACACCCCCACAATCCAGCGGCCGCGGCCGGGAGCATCGGCCAACAGAACGCGGCCGCCACCCTCAAGGCCATCCTGCGCACCTACCCCTGGCAGCTCACTGGCACCTTCTCGCTGGTGGCGCTGGAGAATGCGCTGCTGCTGGCGTATCCGCTGTTTGCCGGCTTCGCGGTGGACGCGATCATCCGCGGCAACATCGGCCACGCCATCTCCTACGCCGGTGTGGTCCTGCTGTTCTGGCTGGTCGGTGCTGCCCGCCGTGCGGTCGATACCCGTACCTTCACCCGCATCTATGCCGACCTGGCGGTGAACGTGGTGCAGGCGCAGCGCAGGCTGGGCCAGGCCACCTCCACCTCGGCTGCGCGCGTTGTGCTGGCCCGTGAGTTCGTCGACTTCTTCGAAAAGCACGTGCCGATCATCGCCACCGCGCTGGTATCGATGTTCGGTGCGGCGGCGATGCTGCTGGCGATCGAACCGCTGGTGGGCGCCGCAAGCCTCGTCGCGTTGTTGGGCGCGCTGTTGCTGCTGCCGTCGTTCGCACGCCGCAACGAGCAGCTGCATGGACGCCTGAACAATCGGTTGGAGCATGAGATCCGCCTGGTCGACCGGGTCAGTCCCTCGGTGCTGCGTCGCCACTACACCACGCTGTCGCGGCTGCGCATCCTGCTCTCCGATCGCGAAGCCGGTGCCTTCGTGGTCGTTGGTGCAGCGGCAGCGGCGCTGTTCGCACTGACCATCGGCCGTCTCGCCACCACCGACGGGGTGACCCCGGGCCAGGTGTACGCGGTGATGACCTACCTGTGGACGTTCGTCGGCAGCCTGGATGATGCACCGTCGATGGTGGATCAGCTGGCGCGGTTGAAGGACATCGGCCGCCGCGTCAGCCCGGGCATGGAAGATGCGGAGCACAAGGAAGCCGCTTGATCGGTAGATGCCCACCTTGGTGGGCAACGATGCACCACGGCGCCAACCAAGGTTGGCGACTACCGGGGCAACGGTGCCAACCAGGATTGGCGGTCACCTCGCGGACGGACATCGGCCGCCACGTCAGCCCCTGCATCGAAGATGCTGAGCGCAAGGACGCCACTTGACCGGTAGATGCCCACCTTGGTGGGCGCCGATGCATCAAGGCCGCCAACCAAGGTTGGCGACTACCGGGCGCGATGAACGTTGCCTCGAACAGCCGAGCATGGCTCGGCGCTACAGGAACTCCGCCATGCGCTGCAGTTCGTCTTCAAGCGCGCCACGAAACACCTTGTCGCGGGCCAGTGACTTGCCGGCGTAGCCCACGCTGGACGCCAGTTCACCGTCGCGTACGCTGAGATTGGCCCAGCCCACCACCTGGTCGTGCCACAGCACCGGCAGCGCGTAGTAGCCGTACTGGCGCTTCGGCGCAGGCGTGTAGGCCTCGAACTTGTAGATCCAGCCCCACAGCAGCTCGAAACGTCGGCGGTCCCACACCACCGGGTCGAACGGCGCCAGCAGGCGCACCTGTTCGTCCGGTGCATACCGGCGCGAGCGCGGGTTCTCGTCCGCCGGCCAGTACCAGGTGGTGCCGTCCAGCGTGCAGCTGGCCAGCTGTTGCTTGGCCAGCTTCAAGGCCTGCCGGGTCTGCTCGGCCAGATGCGGTGCGCCGTAGCCCAGCAGGCGCACCAGGTAGGTCAGGCTGGCCGATGGCAGTGGCGCGTACTTGCGCACCACCAGATCGATCAAGGCGGCGGCGCGTTCGATCTGCGCCTGTTCGCTGGCATCCGCCTCCGCGTGGTCGGCCACCGCGTAGATGCGGGTGCCGCTGTCGCGCCGCTGCACGCGCAGCAGGCCGCGGTAATGCATGCCGTCCAGCAGGTGCGTGCTGGCATTGCTGGTGCCGCCCCAGTAGTTGGTCACCCGCCCATGCGCGAACGCCTGTTCTACCTCACGCGGGTGCACGCTTCCGCGCTCGCGCACGAAGGCCAGCACGTCCTCCGCTCGGCGCTGGGTCTCGGCATCCCATGCGCGCCTGGACACGCGCGGATGCATCAACGCCAGATGCTCGCGCGGCAGGAAGCCGTAGTTCACCAGGCAATCTTCTTCCACCGGCAGGCGCGTATAGCGCCGCTCCAGATCACCGGCGCGGTAGTCCTTCACCCGGTGGCGCAGGGTCAGGTCCTGCGCGCGTGCCGGTGCGCGGATCGGGTCGGCCTGCACGAAGCCCAGGCGCCGGATCGCGGTCAGCAGCGTGGTGGGTTTGAACAGCGTGCGCGCCACCGCGTGGCGGCGCAGATCATCGAGGGTAGGCGTGGCAGGCATGGCCGCATTGTAGATCCACGCCATGCGTGGATGGGGCCGTGGCGAACCGTGCAACGGCATCCGCGCATGGCGTGGATCTACCGAAGTTCCAATACCTCCAGCGAACCGATCACCAGCGCACGCATGCCCTGCTTGAACTCGGTGATCACCTGGCCCTCTTCGTCGTCGGCAATCCCGTAGACCGTATCCGCACCGGCAATGCAGTAGAACGCGATCGTGGCCAGCAGCCAGCGTGCCTTGTCCAGCGGCAGGCCGAACACCTCGGCCACATGCGCCTGGTGTGAGGCAATCTTGTCCAGCATCGGTGCGGTCGCCACCGAACGGCGCAGCAGGTACGGCGGCAGCCCGGGGTGCGCTTTCACCACCTCGCACAGCGAATCGACGAACCCCAGCAGGTAGGCCTGCAGCCCACCCGGTGCATCGGCCGAGGCAAGCGGAATCTGCCAGCGCTGGAACACCGTGTCGGCCACCAGCCGCTTCAAGGCCTCCAGGTTGGCCACGCGCTTGTAGAGCGCGGCCTGGGTCACCGCCAGTTCGGCGGCCACGTTGGCCATGGTCAGGTTCGGCAGGCCCAGCTTGATGCCGATGTCGGCCAGGCGATCGGGGGTGATGGTGGGCGGACGGCCACGGGCCGACGCCGGGGTTTCAGGGTGCGTGTTCATACCGTAGCGAGGGTGCCAGCAAAGGGACCCTCTTGTCCGCTTCATATGGTTTAGTTTAATTTACTCAACTAATTCGGAATGCGCCTGGTTCGCAACCCCGCCGCCGTCCGCAATCGAGCCCATGGCTCACTTCCCGCCAGGTCCCCACCCAGCCGACAACCCTGCGCTGCGCCCTCCCCCGTGCTTGCCGTCGGCAGCGCGCCAGGCGCGTTCGCACCTGCGATTCACAGGAACCTGGCATGACCGTGTACCACCTTTCCTCTCCGCTGCAGTTTGCAGCGGCCGCCGCGACCCGCGTGCAGATGCATCCGCCGATGGCTCGGCGCTACCGGATGTCGGCTCTGGCGCTGGGGCTGCTGGCCTCGTTCGCTGCGCTGGCCGACTCCGCGCCGTCCACCCTGCCCTCGGTGCAGGTGCAGGAACAGCGCCGGGTGACCGGCGACTACGCCGGCGGCCAGGTGGCCTCGGGTGGCCGGGTTGGCCTGCTCGGCGACAAAGACTTCATGGATACGCCGTTCAGTACGGTCAGCTACACCGAAGCCTTCATCCGCGACCGTCAGGCCAAGGATCTCACCGACGTCATCGCCGCCACCGACCCCACGGTGTTCAGCAACGGCGTCACCGGCGCCTGGAGCGAGAACTACGCCATCCGCGGCTTCGCCTCCAGCACCAGCGACACCACCTTCAACGGCCTCAGCGGCATGGCGCCGTACTACCGCACCTCGCCGGAAATGTTCGAGCGCATCGAGGTCTTGAAGGGCCCGTCCGCCCTGCTCAACGGCATGCCGCCGGGCGGCTCGGTCGGTGGCAGCGTCAACCTGGTGCCCAAGCGTGCGGGCGAGCAGCCATTGCTGCGGGTCAGCGCAAACTTCGCCTCCGATGCGCAGTTCGGCACCCACGTGGATGTGGGTCGGCGCTTGGGCGCCGACAAACAGTTCGGCATCCGCTTCAACGGCGCTTACCGTGATGGTGACGGTGCGGTCGGCAAGCAGAGCAAGAAGGTGCAGCTGGGTTCGCTGGCGTTGGACTGGCGCGGCGAGCGCGCCCGCCTCTCCGCTGATCTGTACAGCGCCGACGACCGCGTCGATGGCCCCGCCCGTGGTGTCGGCCTGGCACCGGGCGTGGCGATTCCGCGGCCACCGCGTGGCGACACCCTGATCAACCCGGACTGGGCCTACGTGGACAGCCAGGACAAGGGCGCGATGCTGCGCGGCGAGCTGGACATCAACGAACACCTGATGGCCTACCTGGCCTACGGCACCAGCAAGACCGACTACCGCTACAACGGTTCGATCAGTGCGCAGATCCTCAATCCGGCCGGTGACTTCACCACGGTGATGGGCCAGCTGGCGTTCGACATCACGAAGCAATCCGGTGATGCCGGGCTGCGCGGCAGCTTCCGTACCGGCAGCGTCGGCCATCAATGGGCCGCCAACGTGACCCACTACCAGCACACCCAGAACGACTACGGCCGCCGCAGCGTGCCGGGCTGGGACTGGACCACCAACCTGTACAACCCGGTGTGGGGCCCTGCCGCGCCGTTCGTTGCACCGCATATCTCGCACACCGAGTTGCGGCTGGACAGCATCGGCTTCGCCGACACGTTGTCCTTCGCCGATGACCGCGTGCAGCTGACGCTGGGCGTGCGCCGCCAGCAGGTGGTCAGCGAGACCTTCAACGTGGCCAGCGGTGCGAGCACCTCGCGCTGTGACGAGAGCGCCACCACCCCGGCAGCGGCCCTGCTGGTGAAGGCCACCGACACGATCTCGGTCTACACCAATTACATCGAAGGCCTCAGCCAGGGCGCCACCGCGCCGATGACCGCCGCCAATGCCGGCGATGTGTTCGCACCGTTCCGTACCAAGCAGAAGGAGCTGGGCCTGAAGCTGGACCTGGGCAGGTTCGCGCATACCTTCAGCGTGTACGAGATCAAGCGCCCGAGCAGTTACACCGATCCGGTCACGAATATCTTCTCGTTCGGTGGCGAGCAGCGTAACCGTGGCGTGGAATGGGGCATCTTCGGCTCGCCACTGGATGGCGTGCGCCTGCTCGGCGGTTTGGCCTACGTGCAACCGAAGCTGACCCGCACCGCCGGTGGCGTGAATGAAGGCCGTATTGCTACTGCCGTTGCGCAGCGGCAGGCGAAGCTGGGTGTGGAATGGGATGTGCCGGCGCTGGAGGGCTTGACCCTGACCGGCAATGCCACCGCGATGTCAAAGCAGTACATCAGTGCCGACAATCGCCTGTCGGTGCCGGGGCGTACGTTGTTTGATGTGGGTGCGCGCTACAACACCACGATGGCCGGGCGGCCGCTTGCGCTGCGCGCCAGCGTGAACAACGTGACCAACAAGGCGTACTGGGGCATGCCGTTGTTGTCGAGCCTCGCATTGGGTGCGCCGAGGACGGTGTTGTTGTCGGCCACGATGGATTTCTGAGCCGGGCGGCCTCCGCGCCAGACATGCCTCACCTGTAGAGTCGAGCCATGCTCGACTCCGATTTCCCCGAGGAGTCGAGCATGGCTCGACTCTACAGAGAACCCGAATGCCGCTGGGCGTGGCGTAGTTCTATTCCGGGTGCAGGCGATAAATCGCCTGATTGGTCAACGCCAATGCGGCCAGCTTCAACCCCTCCATCACCCGATCGCCCACGTACTGATCCGGGCCGCCATTCTGGCGGGCGCGTTCGGCCGCCAGCAGGATTTCCTGCACGATACGCAGCCCGGCCAGCGCACCGTCGGCGTCGGCCAACGCCAGGCAGCGGCCCGGCAGCTGATGGCGCTCGGGCCAGGGCTGGCCGTCGGCGGCCGCGCCCAACCCGATGCGATGCAGCAGGGCCATCAGGCTGTTGGGATCAGTCGCGATGTCGTGCCCTTCATCGGCATTGGCCGGGGCGTGCTGATGAGGGAACTCCGATGCGTTCATGGCAGGTCTCCTTGCAAGGCATGCGGGACCACCGCCCTTAACAATCAAGGCGGCGGACGGTACGTGGCTGGAAATCCCGTGAGTCAGTGCTATACCCGGGCGGTGGGCTTGCGCCCACCTCCACGCACCGCCCGCCATGGAACGCGAACGGAATGCCAGCCGACGCCGCGCAAGGCGACGCTGGCTGGCAAGCGTAAACAGCACTTACTCAACGGGGTTTCCAGGCCCCGGCCACCCTTATTCGGTGGCACCCCATCATGTGCACAACGGGATGGCAGGCGCCAACAACCCACGTGCAAAGACAGCGACGTTTACGCAGCGATGGCATTGTCGCATATCGTCAATCGATCCGAAGATTCAACAACTTGCGCCATACCATCTGCGGCATTCCCCACCCGCATTGGCACCGCGCATTCCTTGACTGCATCCGGCATTCGAGACATGCGAGATGCCAGTTCCGACATTACGCAAGCAGATGGGCAATCAACGCCAGCACCGCCAGATGCCCCACGTAGTACCCGTAGAACACCCAGCGCCAGCGCGGCAGTTGCCACGTCATCCGCGCCGCCAGCAGCACTATCGGAATGGCCAGCAACGCCCAGCCGTTGTGGTTGGCCCAGCACACCGCTGCAAGCGCGGCCAGCAACAACCACCAGGCCCGATGCCGGAACGCGATCCAGGCCAGCAGTACGCTGCCCACACCGGCCCACTGATAGTCCACCAGCATCGGCAGCAGACCTGCGGCCAGCAACAGCTGCACCGGCCGATTGTTCGCCAACGCATGCACGGCCACCGCGGCCAGAGCGAAGGTCAACAGGATGTTGAGCGGCAGCCAGGAACCGAACGCGAGTGCGTGCAATGGCTGCGCGATCAGCCCCCATAGCGCGAGCCGGCGTATCGATTTACGCGGGTCGGCCCCGGGCTGGGCCAAGTTGCAAGCCATCACCAGCGCGAACAGCGGGAAGGCAATGCGCCCAAGTTCGCTGACCACCGGCACGTAGCCACCGAAGACCACCTTGGCCACGTGATCACCGGTCATGGTCAGCAGTGCGATCCACTTCAGCAGCTCGCGTGCGCCGCTGCCGAGGGTGAGGTTGAAGGTGGACGTCCCGATCGTGGTCGCTTGCATCGCGGAAGCCTATGCGCATCGGCCAGCCCATTTCCAGCGCCGCGCAGGAGCCGGCCGCTGCAAGCCGCAGGCGGCGGCGCTATGCTGGCCGCCCCTGCTTGTGAGACGCCCGCCATGCGCACCCTGTACCCCGCCATCGAACCCTACCGCGAGTTCACCCTGCCGGTGAGCGATCTGCACACCCTGCATATCGAAGAGTGCGGCACGCCCGAGGGCATCCCGGTGGTGTACCTGCATGGTGGCCCCGGCGCCGGCATCTCGCCCACCCACCGCCGCTTCTTCGACCCGGCGCGCTACCGCATCGTGCTGATCGACCAGCGCGGCAGCGGCCGCTCCACGCCGTTCGGCGAACTGCGCGACAACACCACGCAGGACCTGGTGGCCGACATCGAGAAGGTGCGCGAGCACCTGGGCATCGAACGCTGGCTGGTCTATGGCGGCTCCTGGGGTTCAACCCTGTCGCTGGCCTATGCGCAGGCACATCCCGAACGCGCCACCGGCCTGATCGTGCGTGGCGTGTTCCTCGGCCGCGAGATGGAAAACCGCTGGTTTGCGGAAACCAACGGCGGTGCGCGCTGGATCTTCCCGGAGCGCTGGGACCGCTACGAGGCCTATATCCCGGAAGGGGAACGCAGCGACATGATTGCGGCCTACTGGACGCGCATGGACAGCGCCGATGAGGCCACCCGCATCGCCGCCGCGCAGGCCTGGCTGGGCTGGGAGGACAACGCCGCCACCCTGCAGCACGACGTGGATGCCGTGTCCACCGATGACCCGCTGGATACGCTGGCCAAGGCCCGCATCGAAGCGCACTACTTCCGCAACGGCATCTTCCTGGAACCGGACCAGCTGCTGCGCA
Source organism: Stenotrophomonas sp. 109824_Sma (assembly GCF_056480025.1). Classification (NCBI taxonomy): domain Bacteria; kingdom Pseudomonadati; phylum Pseudomonadota; class Gammaproteobacteria; order Lysobacterales; family Lysobacteraceae; genus Stenotrophomonas; species Stenotrophomonas sp. 109824_Sma. Next base: position 2,551,535 of record NZ_CM151078.1, read on the forward strand.
ACATCGACCGCATCCGCCACCTGCCCGGCGTGATCGTGCAAGGCCGCTACGACATCATCTGCCCGCCGCGCAGCGCCTGGGATCTGGCCAAGGCCTGGCCGGAAGCCAGGCTGGAGATGGTGACCTCGGGCCACAGCGCGAACGAGCCGGCGACGGTGGATGCGCTGGTACGCGCCACGGATGCGTTCGCCGACCGTTTCTGAAGACAAGGGGTAGTGCCGGCCGCTGGCCGGCATCCCGGGGCTTGTAGGTAGAGTCGACTGTCAGTCGACTGCTCTCGGCGGGAAGCCGAAAACCCCGCGCTGCGCGCGATAGTCGACTCTACCCAGCCGCCTCTGCGCCGTCGATCACGGCAGCCCGGTGAATGGCCGCCCACCGCCACCGGCCAGGCAGGCGGATTCTTCGCAGCTCGCTTACAAGCAGGCGCCGATGATCCGGCCGTGGCCACGGACAACCCTGGCCTACCTCCCTACTTCTGGAGCCTGCCATGACCGGTGTTCGCTATCTCCCCGTCGCCCTCGCCCTTTGCGCGGGCCTGCTGCTGGGCGGTTGTTCCAAAACGCAGGAGGCCAGCAAGGCTACCGCGGCCGAGGACGTAACCGAAGTGAAGCTCATCCCTGCCTATGAATCGCTCGACAAGGACAAGGACGGCATCGTCACCCTGGCCGAAGTGGATGCCGTGGCACCCGACTGGGCCGAGCGCCTGCACGCCTGCGATACCGACCGCGACCAGAAGCTGACCCGCGGCGAGTACGACGTGTGCAAGCAGACCAGCACCGCGCATTGATCCCGTGATGCGCCCCTGATCGGCGTGACGCGTGCCCGGCTATACCAAGGTATAGCCGGGCTAACCCACGAGCCTCTAGGACTGCCCCATTCAGGGGCGGACAATAGCGCCACTGGCCAGGGCAACCCTGGCCGGCCCCTCCCCTCATGGAGACGCAGATGGACCCCGACCCTGCCGGGCGCACCGCGCCCCGGATGCCCGCTTGTTGCCTGTTCCTGGCGCCTGCCCGCCGGTCCCTGCCTGCCTGAGTGACGGGGGATCGCCAGGTGCCGCCTGCCTGGAGATCGCCCCCATGTCCTACAAGATCCTCTACATCACCCTGCGCCGCCTGATCGGTGAGCGCGATGTTGCCGCCCTGCGCAGCCAGCTGCTGCAGCACGGCCCGGTCATGTTCGCCCGTTCGCTGTCGCTCGGCTCGCCACGCGTGGTGGCCGACGCGCTGTCGCTGCTGCCGATCAGCGAGCGCATCAACGTGCTGCGCCACCTGCCCTACCCGCTGCGCGATGCGATGAAGCCGCTGTGCATCGGTGGCAGCCAGCGCCTGCACATGCAGCCGTGGTCGCCCGCGGTGCTGGCGATGCGCCACGCCTGACCTGTTCCATCCGTTCCGTTCGTGTTCCGGCCCCGGCCGGCTCTGACATTCGAGGAGAGTCCCATGAGCCTGCTCAACGCGTGGTTCAACGCCTTCCTGCGCAGCCGTCGCGCAGGCAACCTGTTCCGCCGCCGCGCGATGCCCGAAGCCGGCTTCGGCCCGGGCAGCGCCGAGGCCGCGCCGTTCGCGCTCACCACCGGCCTGGTCACCCTTGCCCAGCAGGATGAAGCCCAGCTGCTGGCCACGCTGGAATCGCATGCCGATGGCCTCAGCCCGCATGAGGCCGAGGAGCGGCTGGCCACGCTCGGCCCCAACGAGGTCGATCACGAAAAGCCGCTGCCGTGGTGGCGGCACCTGTGGCAGTGCTACCGCAACCCGTTCAACCTGCTGCTGACCGTACTGGCGGCGGTGTCCTGGCTGACCGAGGACATCAAGGCCACGATCGTGATCGGCGCGATGGTGCTGCTGTCCACGCTGATCCGCTTCGTGCAGGAAGGCCGCTCCAACCGTGCCGCCGAGCGGCTGAAGGCACTGGTCGGCAATACCGCACGCGTGCTGCGCCGCAATCCGGGTACCGAAGCCGCCGATGTGGCCGACCAGTACTTCGGTGCGCACCTGCACAGCCGTCGCCCGGCCCGCCTGCTGGACCTGCCGATCCGCGAGCTGGTGCCCGGTGACCACATCGTGCTGTCGGCCGGCGACATGATTCCGGCCGATTGCCGCGTGCTGACCGCCAAGGATCTGTTCGTGGCGCAGGCGGCGATGACCGGCGAGTCGCTGCCGGTGGAGAAGTTCGCGCACCCCGGCGATGGCCTGGCCGGCCTGCTGGAGCAGCACAACCTGCTGTTCATGGGCACCAACGTGGTGTCCGGCACCGCGACCGCCGTGGTGCTGGCCACCGGCAACCGCACCTACTTCGGCACCCTGGCCCAGCGCAGCACTGCCACCGACCGCGCGCCCACCGCGTTCCAGGCCGGCGTCAACAGCGTCAGCTGGCTGCTGATCCGCTTCGCGCTGGTGATGGTGCCGTTCGTGCTGCTGATCAACGGCTGGACCAAGGGCGACTGGACCGAGGCGTTCCTGTTTGCACTGTCCGTGGCGGTAGGCCTGACCCCGGAAATGCTGCCGATGATCGTCACCTCCACCCTGGCCAAGGGCGCGGTGCTGCTGTCGCGGCGCAAGGTGATCGTCAAGCGCCTGGATGCGATCCAGAACTTCGGCGCCATGGAAGTGCTGTGCACCGACAAGACCGGCACCCTCACCCAGGACAAGATCGCGCTGGAGCGGCATACCGATGTGTTCGGTCACGATTCGGAGGATGTGCTGAAGTTCGCCTACCTCAACAGCCACTTCCAGACCGGCCTGATCAATCTGCTTGACCGCGCAGTGCTGGAGCATGTCGAGCTGCAGAGTTCGCTGCGGCTGTCGCAGGACTACCACAAGGTGGATGAGATCCCGTTCGACTTCGAGCGCCGCCGCATGTCGGTGGTGGTGTCCGAGCGCGAGGATCACCATGAGCTGATCTGCAAGGGCGCCGTGGAAGAGATGCTGGCGGTGTGCAGCACCGTGCGTGAGAACGGCCAGGACATGCCGCTGGACGAGCGCCGCCTGGCGCGGGTGCGGCAGACCACCGAGGAACTGAACGAACAGGGCCTGCGCGTGGTGGCGGTGGCGATGAAGGAGACTGCCGCCAGCCAGACCGCCTACTCGCAGGCCGACGAATGCGGGTTGACCCTGGTCGGCTACGTGGCCTTCCTGGACCCGCCGAAGGAATCGGCTGCGCAGGCGCTGCAGGCGCTGGCCGCGCATGGTGTGGAAGTGAAGGTGTTCACCGGCGACAACGAGCTGGTGACCGCCCGTGTCTGCGCACAGGTGGGGCTGGACGCGGACACCATCCTGACCGGCCCGCAGATCGAGCGCATGGATGACGGCGCGCTGTCGCGGGCGCTACACCACCACCGCGTATTCGCCCGCCTGACGCCGCTGCACAAGGAGCGCCTGGTGCGCGAACTGCGCGCGCAGGGCAAGGTGGTCGGCTTCCTCGGCGACGGCATCAACGATGCACCGGCGCTGCGTGCGGCCGACATCGGCATCAGCGTGGACAGCGCGGTGGATATCGCCAAGGAGGCCGCCGACATCATCCTGCTGGAAAAGAACCTGATGGTGCTGGAGGAAGGCGTCATCCAGGGCCGGCGCACGTTCAACAACATGCTGAAGTACATCCGCATGACGGCCAGCTCCAACTTCGGCAACGTGTTCTCGGTGCTGGTGGCCTCGGCCTTCCTGCCGTTCCTGCCGATGCTGCCGCTGCAGTTGCTGGTGCAGAACCTGCTGTATGACATCTCGCAGATCGCCATTCCGTTCGACAACGTGGACGAGGAGCTGGTGCGCAAGCCGCTGAAGTGGAACCCGGCGGACATCGGCCGCTTCATGGTGTTCTTCGGGCCGATCAGCTCGATCTTCGACCTGACCTGCTTCGCCTTGATGTGGTACGTGTTCGATGCACGCACGCCGGCCGACCAGGGCCTGTTCCAGTCCGGCTGGTTCGTGGTGGGCCTGCTGACCCAGACCCTGATCGTGCACATGATCCGTACGCCGAAGGTGCCGTTCCTGCAGAGCATCGCCGCACCGCCGCTGCTGGTGATGACCGGCCTGATCATGGCCATCGGCGTGGCCCTGCCGATGAGCCCGCTGGCTGGCTACTTCAAGCTGCAGGCCCTGCCGACCGGCTACTGGCCGTTCCTGGTGGCGATCCTGTTCGGCTATGCGGTGCTGACCACCGCACTGAAGAAGTTCTACATCCGTCGCTACGGCTGGCAGTAAGCGCCCGCCGCCTTGTCCAGGGAGAAACACAATGGACATCAATCCGAACCTGCCGGCGTTCAACGCCGGCGCAACCCTGAGCTCGCTGATCAGCCTGTCGGTGGCATTCGTGCTGGGCACGGCCATCGGCCTGGAACGGCAGCTGCGCCAACGCACCGCCGGCCTGCGTACCAATACGCTGGTGGCGGTCGGTGCGGCGGTGTTCGTGGACCTGGCCGTGCGCTTCCATGACCTGTATGGCGGCCCGCCCTCACCGCTGCATGTAGTGGCCTATGTGATCTCCGGCGTCGGCTTCCTCGGCGCGGGCGCGATCATGAAGGACGGTGCGCAGGTGTCCGGCCTGAACACCGCCGCCACCCTGTGGGGCTCGGCGGCGGTCGGTGCCTGTGCGGGCATCAAGCTGCTGCCGGAGGCGGTGATGGCGGCGGTGTTCGTGCTGGCCGCCAACACCCTGCTGCGGCCAGTGGTGAACCGCATCCAGCGGCAGCCGCTGCCGGAGGCGTTCAGCGAGGCGACCTATGCGATCAACGTGGTCTGCCAGCGCGAGCAGCAGGCCGAGGTGCTGGACCAGCTGTTGCTGCTGCTGGAACAGGCGCACTACCCGGTACGCGCGGTGGACCAGCGCCCGTTCGGCGAGCGCGACGTGGAGATTGAAGCGGTGTTGTATGCCACCACCGTCGATGCCGGTGAGCTTGACGCGGTGCTGGCAACGCTGGCGACCACGCCCGGGGTGTTGCAGGGGTTCTGGAACGCCAGCCTTGAGGAATAGCGGCTCGGTAGTGCCGGCCGCTGGCCGGCAACCTCATGGACGCCGGCAACACCGTGCACCGCCTTGGTGGGTGCCGACCTTGGTCGGCACAGACCCCGGTTATGCCGGCCGCTGGCTGGCAACCTCATGATCTCCGGGGAAGTCCTGCAGCTGCCGGCCAGCGGCCGGCACTACCGGGCATCGCGTTGATGCGTGCCGGCATCCACCAAAGGCGGCTTTGCTATCCTTTCCCCCCACGCCAGGGAGCCGTTCCGATGCCATCGCTGTCGCCCCGTCGCCCCCTGGTGCTGCTGGCCCTGATCGTCGTGATGGCGGCGATCTTCCTGATCGACACCGTCACCGACTACGCGGTCGCCGCCGCCTGCTTCTACGCAGCGGTCATCCTCGCCGCATCGCGCATACTGAGCGCGCGCGGGCTGATCACGCTGGCCATCGCCTGCATCGCGCTGACCGGGCTGAGTTTCTTCCTGACCCGCTTCGGCACCTACCGCATCGGCCTGGTCAACTCGGTCATCGGCATGCTGGTGATCGGCATCACCACCTACCTTGCCCTGAACATGGAAGCGGCCAAGGCCGCCGTGCAGGAAGCGCAGGGCCGCCTGCTGCGGGTGGCGCGCGCTTCCACCGTGGGCGAGCTGACCACCTCCATTGCGCATGAAGTGAACCAGCCGCTGGCGGCCATCGCCAGCAGCGCCGAAGCCTGCCAGCGCTGGCTGGCGCAGGACCCACCAAACGTGGACAAGGCACGGCAGACCGTGGCCCGCATCCTGGCCGATGCGCATCGCGCCGGCGACGTGATCGCTCGTATCCGCGGCCTGACCCAGGGCGCGGCACCGGAGCGGCGCGCCTTCGATCTGAACCAGGCCGTGGAGGAAATGCTGGCGCTGTCGCGCAGCGAGCTGGACCAGCACGGCGTGGCCGTGGCCTTGCTGCTCGATGCCGATCTGCCACTGGTGCAGGCCGACCGCGTGCAGGTGCAGCAGGTGATCGGCAACCTGATCCTCAACGCGGTGGACGCGATGGAAGCTGTGCCCGCCGCCGACCGGCGCCTGTCGCTGCTGACCCGGCGTGACGGCCAGCGGGTCAGTCTCAGTGTGCGTGACCGCGGCGTCGGCCTGCCCGCCGACCATCCCGAGCGGGTGTTCGATGCGTTCTGGACCACCAAGTCACACGGACTGGGCCTTGGGCTCAGCCTGAGCCGTTCGATGATCGAGGCCAACGACGGCCAGATCCGCGCCGAACGACCGGCAGGCGGCGGTGCCTGCTTCGTGTTCGACCTGCCCATCGCCACGGATTCTCCCCATGCGTAAGCCCGCTGCACCTATTGCCGACCCGGCCCCCATCGTCTACGTGATCGACGACGATCCGTCGGTGCGCGCCGCGCTGGAAGACCTGCTGGCCTCGATGGGCCTGCAGGTACGGGCCTTCGCCTCCACCCAGGCGTTCCTCGAACACGAACTGGAAGACGCACCGGCCTGCCTGGTGCTGGACGTGCGCATGCCCGGCCAGAGTGGCCTCGAATTCCATCGCACGATGGGCAGCCACGGCCTGCAGCTGCCAGTGGTGTTCATCACCGGCCACGGCGACATCGCGATGGGCGTCAACGCGATCAAGGACGGTGCCATCGAATTCCTGACCAAGCCCTTCCGTGACCAGGAACTGCTGGATGCGATCCACAAGGGCATCGAGATCGACCGCCAGCGCCGTCGCGACGGCGAGGCACTCGATGCCCTGCAGCAACGCTGGAACACGCTCAATGCCGGCGAGCGCGAGGTGGTCGATGGCGTGGTGCGCGGCCGTCTCAACAAGCAGATCGCCGGGGACCTGGGCGTCAGCGAGATCACCGTGAAGGTGCGCCGCGCGCAGGTGATGCGCAAGATGGGCGCGCGCACCCTGGTCGACTTGGTGCGGATGTATGACCGCTTACAGGCCGGCAGCAGTTGAGTGCAACGCCGGCCAGTCCTACTCCGGGTCAGGCAGCGTGTACTGCAGCCGGTAGTCGTGGCGACCGTCGCTGATGGTGATCTCCAAAGTGCCGGTCAGGCCGAGCAGCCCTTCGCTGCCGGAATCGGGCACCACGATCACGCTCAGCTCCGGAACACCGCGGGTCATCACGCCGTTGTGCTGCAGGGTGAATGCACCCTCGCGCCCGGCCAGCGTGGCCGTCACGCGCTCAATCGCCACGTAGCCGGCCGAGCCCTGCACCGGCGTGCGGAAGGCCAGCATCTGGCCGACGCTGCTGCCCCGCAGGTCGCCGGCGAAGGTCTTGTTGATCGACATCACCGCGATCGGGCCGTCGTTGCCACCGATCGGCCGCAGATCCACTTCAAACGTACCGTGTGCTTCGCCCTGCATCCTGCTCTCCCGTCTGATCGGTTGAACGCTGCTACTTCTTCGTTGCCAGCACGATCACCCCGGCCAGCACCAGGCCGATGCCGCTCCACTCCCGCAGGCTCGGCCGTTCGCCCAGCAACAGATAGGCGAGCACGATCACCAGCACCACGCTGAACTTGTCCACCACCGCCACCTTGGCCAGCTCGCCGCTCTGCAATGCGCGGAAGTAGAACAGCCACGACGCGCCAGTGGCCAGCGCGGAAAGCACCAGGAACAGCTGGGTGCGCCCGGGCAGCAGCAACGGATTGGACCATTTGCCGGTGACCACCACCAGCGGCAGGATCACCGCCGCCACCACCAGGGTGCGGATGGCCATGGCCAGGTCCGAGTCGACACCCTTGACGCCCACCTTGGCGAACAGCGCGGTCAGCGCCGCGAACACGGCAGACAGTCCAGCCCAGATCAACCACTGAGGTAGGTTCTGCACGAAGGCCTCGCTTGCCTGCACCGGCATGTGCGCCAACGCTACTCCACCCTGCCATCGGTGGGGCTTCACCTGCCCGTCACCGCCGCTACAATGGGCACGGAATCGCCAGGGGGGCGATCTGCAGGGAATGCACCATGCGTGAACAGGACATCATCCTCGCCCTTGCCGGGCCAGCCGCCCTCGACCGGGCCGCCCTGCCGTGCAGCACTCGGCTGCCGCTCCCCTTCCCCTTCATTTCGCAGCAACCTGCCCGTTCGGCGCGGCAGGTTTCTCATTGCTTGTCCTGACCGGAGCCGTCGAAATGCCCGAGAACACTCTCCTTGCCACGCCGGCCGCTACCGCGCCGATCAAGTACCTCGACCGCGCCATGGCCACGCTGCGCAGCCTGGGCCTGGCCGCCCCCCAGGACAACAACGCACCGGCCATCGCGCTGGTCTCGCAGCTGTCCACCCTCGACCAGGGCCGCGTGGTGGCCATTGCCCGCGTGCTGCAGCAGTCCGGCCATTTCAATGCCGTGATGCGTGATGAAATCAGCTCGGCCAAGGTGTCCGACCGCTATACCGAGATCATCCGCGCCTTCGACAGCATCCGTGACGACGCCAGCACCATGGTCGAACAGGTGCGCGACGGCAAGATCGACATGGGCGAACGCCTGCAGAACCTGTGGATGAAGGTCACCCGCGGTGACATCCCGAGCCGGTTCGAGAAGATCCGCCGTACGTTCCTGGAGGTCAGCCGCGATTCGGCCGAGCAGCTGCAGCGCGAATCGCGCGTGCTGGAGATGTACGGCGACTTCCGCCTGTCGATCAAGGATGCCGAAATCCAGGCGCATGAGCTGTTGAAGCTGCAGGAGCAGGTGCTGGCCGATGCGCGCGAGGCGCTGAAGCAGGCGCAGCAGCGCGTGGAATCGGCCGACCCGGCGGCCGATGCCGCCGACACCGGCCGCCTGGTGATGGCCCGCGATGAAGCCCTGCGCAACAACCAGGCCGAGGAATCGCGCTACCAGCTGGCCAAGGACCTGGCCGAGAACCTGCAGGTGAACTACGCCACTTCCGAGGCGATCATGCTGCGCGTGCACCAGTCGCACGAGGTCAAGCGCCGCGTCAACGAGCGCTCGGTGGTGTTCTTCTCCACCAATGAAACCAGCTTCACCGCCTTGAACCTGGCCTTCACCACGCAGATGGGCCTGCACGAGTCCACGCAGGCGCTCAATGCGATGACCGAGGGCACCTCCAAGGGCCTGGAAGCGGTGGCCAACATCGGTGATGAGGTACTGCACGAGGGCCTGAAGGCAGGCTACGGCGCCACCATCGGCGTCGATTCGGTGCGCAAGCTGGTCGATGCGGTGGTGCGCTTCCAGGAAACATCGCTGCAGGAGATCGAGCAGCTGCGCGGCCAGGCCACCCGTGATTCGGCCGAGATCGCCGAGTATGTCGAACAGGGCAAGCAGCGCTTCGCCGCGCTGCTGCAGGCACCGCCGAGCCCGGAGTCGCGCTGAGGTGAGTGCGACGATGGCCCCTGCCGAGCTGCAGGATGCGCTGCTGACCATGGATGTGGTCGACCAGCTGCGCTACCGCAATGCCGAAATGAAGGCGCTGGCCGACAGCGGCCATGACAGGGCGACGCTGAAGCAGCGCCTGCTTGAGCTGTACCGCTCGCAGGGCATCGAGGTCTCCGACGAGATCCTCGAGGCCGGCATCCAGGCCCAGCGTGAGCAGCGCTACCTCTATGCCGCGCCGCGTGGCTGGAAGGCCTGGCTGGCGCGGCGCTGGATCGATCGGGCCCGGCTGTTGAAGTGGACGCTGCTGGCGGCCTTCCTGCTGCTGGTGCTCGGCATGCTGCTGGTGATGGCGCGCAGCTTCGGTGCGTTCGTGCATGAGAGCAACGTGCAGAAGAACGTGCAGGTGCTGAACGACAAGGTGGCCGCGCAGCAACAGGAGGCTGCCGCAGCGCGCGCCCTTCTGGCCGGGCAGGAACAGGCCCTGCAGGGGCTGCTGCCACGTGCCACGGCCAGCGGCGAGCGCCTGCAGCCACTGACCGAAGGCGCACAGGCCGCGCTGGCCGAAGCACAGCGGCGCTTTGCCGGCGTGCCCGCCGCCATGGCGAACCTGCCCACCCTGATCCACAAGGACAAGCTCACGCGTATCAGCAGCGGCGGCAGCGCCACCGGCGAACAGGCAGCCGCCCAGGTGGAACAGCACCGGCTGGCCGCCGCGCAGCTGCTGGCGCAGGCCAGGGAAACCCTGCCCACACTGACCGAGCGGGTGACCACCCTCGGCCAGGCCATCGATGCCAGCGAACTGCTGGACACCACCAATGCGGCCGCAAAAGCAGCACGCCTCACTCCGGACGCGGAGAAGGTACGGGCACGCGCCTACACCGGCGGCGACGTCGCACTTCGCGCCGGGGACATGGCCGCAGCCGGCCAGGCGGTGACCACCCTGAAGGACCTGATCGGCAGTGCCGACAAACTGGCCGCGCTCAACGAACGGTTGGCCCAGCTCAAGGCCGACGGCCTGGCCACGGGCGTTGCTGGCGAGGACCGCAAACGGCTGGAACGTGCGCTGGACCAGGCCGCCCAGCTGATCCGCGTCGAGACACTGGCCGAGGCCGGACCGGCGATGGACGAGGTCGCCCAGCTGGTGGCGTTGCTGTCGCAGACCCTGGTCTACCGCATCGTCAACCGCGACGATGAGCGCACCGGCGTCTGGCGCTACAACGAAAAGGCCAACGGTGGCCGCAATTACTACCTGGTGACCGAAGCACTGGACGAGGCCGGCAAGGCCACCGAACTGCTGATCCGCAATGAGGAAACCGGCAAGGACGAATGGGCCTCGCTGTTCGCCGTGCGCGTGCCGGAGGCAACCTACAACCGGGTTGCCGCGGACAAGCAGGACAACGGCATCATCGAGGACGACCAGATCGGCAGCAAGCCGCGCGGCAGCCTGTCGCCGCGTTTCCGCATGCCCACCACCGGCGGCTACATCACCGAATGGTGATGGGTAAGGAACTGACATGAGAGATCTGAACGACGCGATTGCCGATGTCGAAACCGATATCGGCCAGGTGCAGGCACAACTGGCCACGCGTGGCGACCAGTGCCGGGAACTGATCAAGGAACAGGAAGCGCTGCACGGCCGGGTCCGCGAGGACTTCAATGCACTGGCCCGCCTGCAGGCCGAGGCGGCCACTGATTCGCCGCCGGTGGTGGCCAGGGACCTGCTGCAACAGTCCAGCGCCGACCTGCAGCGCCGCGATCGCAAAGCGGCGGTGCTGGCCGACGAGCTGCAGGCGCTGCTGGACATCGAACAGTCACTGCAGCAGCGCTCGCAGGAGGCCGTTGCCACACGCGACGCCGCCGGCGGCCAGTGGCAGGCCCTGCAGAAGCAGGTGGACACCACGCTGGAAGCGGAACCCACCTACAGGGTGCTGCAGGACGACCTGCAGCTGGCCGAGGCGCGCGCCGACACAGTGGAGCGCATGGCCGCCTCTGCGCAGTCGGAGCATGACGCCAAGGCCGGCGCCTATCAGGCCGACCCGATCTTCATGTACCTGCACCGTCGCAGCTTCGGCAGCGCGGCCTATCGCGGCTGGCCGCTGGTGCGCACCGTCGATGGCTGGCTGGCCGAGCTGTGCGGCTTCGACCGTGCCCGCCGCGAGTACGCCACGCTGGTCGAGCTTCCGCCCTATCTGCAGGAACATGCCGGACGGGCCCGTGCCGACGTCGAGGCGGCCCGCCAGCCGGTGCAGCAGGCCCGCGACGCCGCACTCGCCCATGCCGGCGGCGACCCGCTGCGCCAGCAGTTGCAGACGGCACAGAGCGCAGTGGCGCAGGCGCTGTTGGCCGAGCAGCTGCATCGGCAGACCGTGGATGCCAAGCAGGCACAGATCGATGGTTTCCGCAGCTGGACCGATGCCGAAGGCGGCGCCCTGCTCACCGCGCTGGCGCGCACGCTGTCGGCCAAGAGCATGGACGACCTGTACCGGCGCGTCGCCGCCACCGCCTCCGGCGAGGACGATGCCGTGCTCGAACGCATCCATCGCAGTCGCCTGCGCCTGGGCGAGATCGATGGCATGGTGGGCGAGCACACCCGCGAAATGGCCGTACTGAAGAAGCGCCTGGACAGCCTGCAGGCTGCGCGCAGGAGCTACCAGGCCGCTGCGGATATCGAGCGCCAGGCGTACGAGGCACCGCGCTACCGGGCCGCCGCCCCGGCCACCGTCGCCGCATCCTTCTTCAGCACCACCAGCAGCCGAAGCACCACCCGCTCCTCTGGCAGCCTGTTCGACCTGCTTGCGGGTGGATCCAGCAGTTCAAGCTCTCGTTCCAGCTCCGGCTCCGGCTCCGGCTCCAGCTCGAGCTCGAGTTCAAGCTCCAGTTCCAGCGGCAGCAGCTTCCACAGCGGCGGCGGCATCAGCGGTGGTGGTGGCTTCAAGACCGGCGGCGGGTTCTAGCCCTGCACCTGCCGGGTGCGCCGCTTCAGCCGCGTGTCCAGCAGTCCAACGCCCAGCAGCACCAGGCTGGTCAGCCATCCGGCGGCCAGCAGGTGCATCCATGGCAACGCCAGGCCCAGCACCAGCAGCGCGGCGGCGCCCAGCAGATGCGAGCGCGGCGCGTGCCCATAGACCACGCGCTTGTAAAGGGCGCTGCCCAGCAGATAGATCAGCGGTCCCGCCACCATCACGGTGGCGTACACCGTGGTGACGGCCGCCCCCGGGTGGTCCATGACCAGATCGTTGCCCACTGCCGTGGCGATGATGCCGGCGATCAGCAGTGCATGCACGTAATGGAAGTTGGCGCCCATCCGTCCGGGGTCTTCGGCGTGGGTGATGGCCTCGGTGGCATCACGGCTGGAGATGCCGAAGTACAGCCACCACATGGCAATCGTGCCAGCGAAAGTGGCAAGCACCGCGTATACCACCTGCAGGCTCCAGTGCTCGACTTCGCTCAGCACGCCACCCGTGGCCAGCAACGTCTCGCCCAGCGCGACGATGACGAACAGCTGGCAACGTTCGGCCAGGTGACCGCCCTCGATGGTCCAGTCGCGGGTGTGCGAACGCCCCATGCCCGGGAACGCGAAGCCGAACATCGGCGAGATGTACTCGCAGGCCACTGCCACCGCCCACAGTGCCAGCCGCAGGTTGCCCTCGGCCGCTGCGCCGGCCAGCCAGAAGCAGGCCGCGACGCTGACCCAGGCCAGCATGCGGCGGAAATTCGGCGCCAACGGATGGTTGCGGCCGACCTCCAGCAGCACGAACGCGGTTCGCCCCACCTGCATCGTGGCGTAGGCCCCGGCGAACATCCATGCGCGGTCGGCGAATGCCTCGGGAATGGACGAGGACATCAACAACGCCAGTAGCATGGTCGCGAACAACAGGCCACGGATGCGCGGCGCCTGAGGGTCGAACCAGTTGCTGACCCAGCAGGCGTACTGCCAGCCGAGCCAGACCGCGAACCACAGCACCAGCGTCTGCAGCACGCCGGCCAGGTCCAGGTGGTGCAGCAGATGGTGGCTGAGCTGGGTGACCGCGAACACGTAGACCAGGTCGAAGAACAGTTCTTCGTAGGTCACGCGGGCATGATGGCCATCGCGGTGGCGCAGCGCGGGTAGGCGCGGTCGGGTACTCATGGAACTCCTTCAGCGCGCCAGGCGCCAGTACAGGAAACCGGCCAGCAGCGCCGGCACGGCGAATACCAGCAGCAGGATCGGCAGCTCCTCGCGCACTGCATAACCGGCCTTGCAGACCCCCACCCACATGTTGGCCACGGCCACCAGCAGCCAGGTGGCGATGAATGCGATCAGCGCCGTGGGCAGCTGCGAGGTGCCCACGCTCCAGAGATGGCCGAACAGCAGGAACACCCCCAGCAGCAGCACGCCTGCGGTGATCACCAGAATCACATGCATCCGTCGATCTCCTTGAATCCCCAGGCAGGCTAGCCCGGGCCGATTCTGCGCTCCAGCCGATGATCGTGGTTTCACTTTCCAGCCGCCACGAACAATCGGCGTCGCCGGCTCCGCATAGCAAACGCGAACAGTTCCCATTAGTATTGCGTCATCGCGCAGGGATGCCCGCCCTGCGCCCGCCCTTCGTCCTTGCTGCCGGTCCGGATGTCCCAGCTGCCTTCACCCCACCCGCCTGCGCTGCCGCTGGTGTCTTCGCTGGTGCGCCACTACGAGGAACTGGTGGATTACCTGCGTCGCCGCTTCCGCTCGCCCGGGCTGGCCCGCGAAGTGGTCCACGACGTCTGCGTACGCCTGCTGGAGCGACCGCCGGTGCATGACGCACGGCAACCGATCGCGCTGCTGCGCCGGATCGCCCACGACGCGGCGGTGGACCGCTGCCGCGCAGAAGACCTGCGCCGGCACTGGGTCGAGCCGCGCGCCGAACTGCCCGAGGGCGCCTGCCCGCGCCCCGGGCCCGAGCAACAGGCGCAGGGCATGCACGCGCTTGAGCACTTGAGCGTCACCATCGAGCGGATGCCCTGCCGGCGCCAGCAGGTTTTCATCCTGCACAAGATCCACGAGCTGCCACAGGCGGAGGTCGCGCAGCGCATGGGCATCGGCCTGAAGGCGGTGGAGCGCCACCTGCGCCTGGCGATGGCCGACTGCCGCCTGCACGCGGGGCTGCAATGAGCCGCACGCCCGCCCCTTCCGAACCGCCACCGCCATCCACCTCCACCTCCACCTGCACCGAGCAGATGCTGGAGCAGCACCGCGATGCCTTGAAGCAACGCTTCCCGCTGCCCAGCCCTGAAGCACTGCAGCGTCGGCGCAGCGTTGGCCCCGCCAAGGCCGCGCTGGCGCTGCTGCTGGTGGCCGGCGGTACCCTGCTGGCGGCCGACCCGGCCTGGCAGGTACGCGATTACCAGACCGCCGTCGGCGAACGCCGCAACGTCACCCTGCCCGACGGCAGCCAGGTGCTGCTCGATGCCGGTACCCACCTGCAGGTGCGCCGCCATCTGCGCTCGCGGCAGGTGCTGCTGGTGCGCGGCCAGGCGCGCTTCGAGGTGCAGCACTCGGCCTGGCGCCGCTTCCAGGTCGATGCCGGTCCGGTGCATGTTCGCAACTACGGCACCGTGTTCGACGTGGACCGCCAGGGTGATCTGAGCGAGGTGACCCTGTGGCGCGGCGAGGTGGGCGTGCACATCGACGGCAGCGAGGCCGAGCAACGGCTGAAGCCGGGCCAGCGCCTGCTGGCCCAGGCAGGATCGCTGTCGCCCCCCGAAGCGGTCAGCCCGGACCGGGCCGACTGGACCCACGGGCGGCTGCAGTTCGATCGGCTGCCGCTGTCGGAGGTGCTGCGCATCCTGCAGCGCTACCACGACCGCCCGATCGTGCTGGATGACCCGGCGCTGGGCCCGCTGCTGGTCTCGGGCGTGTTCGATGCCGATCGCGCCGAGACCGCCGTGGCACTGCTGCCGGACATCCTGCCGGTGCAGCTGCAGACCGCCGCCGACGGCAGCCTGCACCTGCGCGCCCGCGATTGATCGCCGTTGCGAGGGTGGGTTGCGCGCCCTCCCATCCGGCAGGTGTCTGAACCCCTCCGAAGGACCTCTACATGACCCGCCCCGTTCCGCCTGCCGCACTGCGCCGGTTGGCCCCCACCCTGCTTGCCGCCTGCCTGTGTGCGGCACTGCCCGCCGCCGCTCAGACATCGGCACCGGCCGCCGTGGAATTCCACCTGCCCGCAGGCTCCCTGCAGGCCTCGCTCAACGCGCTGGCCCGGCAGAGTGGCATCCAGCTGCTGTTCGCCGCGGAAAGCGTAGGCGGGCGCAATGCACCGGCACTGGACGGCCGCTACACCCCGCGCGAGGCGCTGCAGCGCCTCCTGGCCGGCCAGGGCCTGGCACTGCAGGAACGATCGCCGGGCGTCTTCGTGCTGAGCGCGGCGGCCACTGCACCGGCACCGGCCAAGGCGCCCCCGCCTGCGCGCCCCGCGCCGCAGGCCGCGGCTACCTCACTGGCCCGCGTCACTGTATCGGCGTCCACCGCACGCATGCCGCAGGGCGAGACCGCCATGCCCAACACCATCACCGTGCTGACCCGCGAGGACATCGCCCAGCAGCTGGCGCTGGGCTCGGATGTCTCGCGCGTACTCTCGTCACAGATCCCGGCGTTTGCGCCTGCCCGCGAGAAGATGTCCAACTACGGCGAAACCATGCGCGGCCGCGGCATCCTGTACATGGTCGACGGCGTGCCGCAGTCCACGCCGCTGCGCGATGGCTCGCGTGACTCGCACACCATCGATGCGGCGATGATCGAACGCATCGAAGTCATCCACGGTGCCAACGCCCTGCAGGGCATCGGCGGTACCGGCGGCATCGTCAACATCATCACCCGCAGTGCGCCCAGCGAACCGGGAGCGTTCCTGTTCGACAGCAACCTCAGCTACAGTGCCGCCCTGCCTCGCCGCCATGACGACAACGGCCAACGCGCGTCGTCACTGGTGGGCATGCGTGGCGAGCAGTTCGACCTGGTGGCTGGCCTGGCCTACGAGCGCCAGGGACTGTTCCATGACGGCGAGGGGCGCTCGATCGGCACCAACTCGCAGGGCGAACTGATGGATTCGACCTCGTCGAACGTGTTCGCCAAGCTCGGCTGGAACATTGCCGAGGGCCACCGCCTGCAGCTTATGGCCAATCGCTACGAGCTACGCGGGCTGGACAACTACCTGGCGGTGAACGGTGACTACCGCACCGGTCGCCCGACACTTTCGGTGCCCGGCGATACCCCTCTGGACCCGCCGATGAACCGCTCGCGCTCGCTGACCATGGACTACAGCGCCGCCGATCTGTTGGGTGGCCGCTTCCAGGCCCAGGCCTTCGCGGTGGACTTCGAAGGCCGTTACGGCGCCAGCCAGTGGGACCCGTGGGGCAACACCGGCGCCAATGCCGCCTGGGACCAGACCCAGAACGAATCGGACAAGCGTGGCTTCAAGCTCACCCAGAGCTGGAGCCGCATCGCCGGCACCACGCTGGACGTGACCCTGGGCCTGGACGGCCTGCGTGACCGCACCCACCAGGTCCTGCTGGCCAGCGGCATGAACTGGGTGCCATTGACCACCTACCAGAGCCTGTCGCCGCTGCTGCAGCTGCACTGGTGGCCGACCGACCACCTGATGCTGTCCGGCGGCCTGCGCTACGAAAAGGGCGAACTGGAAGTAGGCGACTACACCACCCTGCCCCGCTATGGCGCGCGCAAGGTGGCCGGCGGCAAGCCGACCATGAGCGAGACCCTGCCCAACTTCGGCGCGGTCTGGTACATCAACGATCTCCTCAATGCCTATGCTTCGTACTCGGAGGGTTACACCGTGGCCGATGTCGGCCGTGTGCTGCGCGCGATCAACCGGGACGGCCAGCGCGTGGAAAGCCTGGTGGACCTGTCACCGGTGGTGTCGGACAACCGCGAGATCGGCCTGGAGTACGACGATGGACGCTTCAGCGGCGATATCGCGTACTACACCTCTGAATCGAAGCTCGGCTCGGTGCTGGTCTACGACGCAGGCATCGATGCCTACAACGTGCAGCGCCAGGCCACCCGCGTGGAGGGTTTCGAGAGCAACCTGCGCCTGCGGCTGGGGGGGAGCCGCCTTGGCCTGGGCTATGCGCGCGCCAACGGCCGCTACGACGCCAACGTCGATGGCCAGCTGGACAGCGACCTGGCCGGCGTCAACATCGCACCGAACCGACTGACCGCGTTCTGGGAACAGAACTGGACGCCGCAGCTGAGCACCCGCCTGCAGGCCAGCCATGCCTTCGACCGCGACTTCGACCTGCAGGGGGCACGCGTGGCCGAGTTCAAGGGCTACACCACCGTAGACCTGGTCGCGCGCTATGCGCTGGACAAACACGCCTTCACGCTGGGCGTGCAGAACCTCGCCAACAAGCAGTACATCAGCTACTACTCGCAGACCACGCCGTCGAACCCGAGCTACTTCTCCGGGCGCGGCCGGGTGCTGACGCTGGGGTGGCAGTACCGGTACTGAACCTGCACGGGGCCCGGGGCGATGTTGCCCCGGGCCCAGGCCACACGCCCCGGATCAGGCGGCGTAGCGCCGCTCACCCTGCAGCCAGGTTTCCATCACCTTCAGGTCGATGATCCTCGCCGGATCGATCGTGAGCGGATCGCGGTCGAGGATGACCATGTCAGCGTATTTGCCGTGCTCCAGGCTGCCGACGATGTCGTCCACCCGGCACTGCCATGCCGCATCGATGGTCACTGCGCGCAGCGCCTGCTCGACACTGATGCACTCTTCCGGGTTCAACACTTCGCCGCCATCACGCATGCGCCGGTTCACCGCGTTGTCGATGTAGCGCAACGGTTCGATGGTGGTGACGTTGAAATCGGAGTGCAGCGAAATGCGCAGACCGCCCGCCAGCGCCGACCGGCAGGGATCGTAGAGATCAGCGCGCTGCGGGCCGAGGATGTTGTCCCGGAAGGCTTTCCCCCAGTAGTACACGTGCCCGATCAGGAACGAAGGCGAAACCTTCAGATAGCCCAGGCGGACGATCTGCTCAGGATGCAGCACGCTGCAGTGCTCGATGCGATGGCGATGATCGGCGCGCGGGGTCTTTGCAAGCACCGCCTGATAGACGTTCAGCGTGGTGTCGATTGCCGCATCACCATTCGCATGGATTCCCACCTGCCAACCGAGGTCGTGCGCGCGCTGCACCCCGGCTATCAACTCGGCTTCGGTGTAGTTCAATGCGCCTCGCTTGTCCGAACCCAGATAATTCTCGCGCTGATAGCCCGTCTGCGCCTGGTTGGAGCCATCGGACCAGAACTTGATACCGGTCAGGCGGAATCGATCATTGCCATCGCCGGGCCTGAGGCCGCGCTTGATCCAGTCGTCCATCAGATCGGAGGTGAGGAATCCCGAGTAGCGGATGGGAGGATTCTTCGCCATCACTCCATTGAGCACGTCCAGGTCCGTCGTGCCGCCGGTGCCAATACCTGCGTCATGCAGGCTGGTGCAGCCCGCCTTGGTCGCGTCCGCGAACAACTGCTGGATCAGCTCGGCATAGCGTTCCGGGCTGGGCATCGGCATTGCCGCCATGAACGGTTTCATCGCAGGAGATTCCTGCATGCGCCCCGTGAGCTTCCCGTCCGCTCGATCGTAGCGCCCCTGGTCGGGATCGGGCGTTGCATCGGTGACACCGGCTGCAGCGAATCCTTTCGTATTGCTGTAGGCGATGTGCCCATTGGACTCCAGCACGAACACCGGATTATGGGCCGCCACATCGTCCAGCGCCTGCATCGTGATGGCCTTGCCGGGCATCAGCGAGGGGTCGATACCCTGCGCGACCACCCATTCGCCGGGCTTGCTCGCACTCGCTGCAGCACCGATCTTCGACAGCGCCTCGGCCAGCGTGCCGGTACTGAACGGTGTCACGTCCACCCAGTCGGACAGCATCGCCATCGCCGAGTGCATATGCGGGTCGATGAAGCCTGGCAGCAGCGCCCTGCCGCGCAGGTCGACCACATCGGTCTGGCGCCCCCGATGCAGCATGACTTCCTCGTGGCTGCCCGTGGCCAGGATCCGCCCCTGGCGAACCGCGACCGCCTGCACCTTGCCCTTGGGCCCGAGCGTATGGATCGGACCGCCATGGAAAATCCGATCCGCCGGCCCTGCCAGGTTCGGCGCAGGCGTAGCGGAGAACGCCGCCAGCGGTACGGCCGCCCCGGCCAGCACCGCCGCCCCCAACCCGACCATCCCGCCCAGAAACTCGCGACGTGCCTGCAGGAATGCTGCGGCCCCTGGATTGCACACAATGCACATGCGCCTGCTCCTTCCTTGTGGTCGCTGCAGGCTACCCCGTGCAATGCGAACACGTTGCGAACTGCATCGCCCTTTCACGGCAGTTGTCGCGCCAGTATTCCGGCACCCGCAACCCGGGCTCATGGCAGGCATGAGGAATGATCGAAACGGCATCGGAAAGCACCGTGCTAGCCTCGACCCACCTTCCCGATACCCCTTTCACATGCGCCCGCACATGCTCGCCCTCATGCTCGCCGCAGTACTTCCGATCACCCACGCCAGCGCTGCCGAAGCACCCCTGCCGCAGCTACGGGCCTACACCGTGGACGCCTCGTGGCTGCAGCCGATGGCGCCGCTGCAGATCGCCGACCACACGTGGCAGATCGGCACGCAGGACCTGACCGCGCTACTGGTGCAGACCGCCGACGGCGCGGTGCTGCTCGACGGCGGCATGCCGCAGATGGCCAGCCACCTGCTGGACAACATGAAGGCGCGCGGCGTGACGCCTCAGGATCTGCGGCTGATCCTGCTCAGCCACGCGCATGCCGACCATGCAGGCCCGGTGGCGGAACTGAAGCGCCGTACCGGTGCGAAGGTGGCGGCCAACGCCGAATCAGCGGTGCTGCTGGCGCGCGGCGGCAGCAACGACCTGCACTTTGGCGACGGCATCACCTTTCCACCGGCCAGCACCGACCGCATCATCATGGATGGCGAGGTGGTGACAGTGGGCGGCATCGCGTTCACCGCGCACTTCATGCCGGGGCACACCCCCGGCAGCACCGCCTGGACCTGGGCCGATACCCGCGATGGCAAGCCGGTGCGCATCGCCTATGCCGACAGCCTGAGTGCACCGGGTTACAAGCTGCAGGAGAACGCCCGCTATCCACGCCTGGTCGAGGACTACCGACGCAGCTTCACCACGGTGCGCGGCCTTCCCTGCGACCTGTTGCTGACCCCGCACCCGGGCGCCAGCAATTGGGACTACGCCGCGGGTGCCAAGGCCGGTGCCAAGGCACTGACCTGCAAGGCCTACGCGGATGCGGCCGAACAGAAGTTCGACGCACAGCTGGCCAAGGAAATCGCCGGGGCCCGCTGATTCTGTAGCGTCGAGCCATGCTCGACGCTACAGAGAGCAAGCCGAGCGTAGGCTCGGCTCTACATTGGGCGCACCGAAGGGTGCCGGTCAGGACGACCGGCACCCACGGCCTGTCAGCCGCCCTGGCCGTGCTGGGCGAACGGCTCGGTGCTGCCATCGGTGCGCACCAGCTCAACGGTATACGGCTGCACGTAGCCATCCGGCATTTCCATGCCCGGCGAGCCGGCCGGCATGCCGGGCAGCACCAGCCCGCGCGCGGCCGGGCTTTCGGCCAGCAGGCGCTTGATGTCTTCGGCCGGGATATGGCCTTCGACCACATAGCCGCCGATCTCGGCGGTATGGCAGGACGCCTTGCCGACCGGCACGCCCAGACGAACCTTGACCGGGTTCATGTCATCGGTATCGCGCACATCCACCTGGAAGCCTTCGGCCTTCAGGTGGTCGACCCAGATGCCGCAGCAGCCACAGCTGGCGGTCTTGTGCACGATGGCGATCGGCAGCGCCGGGTCCGCCTGCGACGGGCTGGCCTTGATCGGTGCCGCCGGGGCTTCGCTGGCGACCGGCGCAGCAGGCGATTCTTCAGCAGCACGCGCGCAGGCGGTGGTGGCCAGCACGGTGCCCAGCAGCAGGCCGAGGGAGAGAGAACGGTTCATGGTGTTGATTCCTTTGCAGATGCGGGCAATGCGGCCCGCTGCCCGCGCATCGAAGGCGCAGACAAGGTCGTAAGTAAGACGAGCAACTACGGCAGGCGCTTGAGGCCTGCAGGGAATCAACCGATGGGCGGCCGCAACGGGTCCGGCATTGGCGGCGATGCGCGTTGCTGGGCGCTGGCTGGCAAAGGCGCCTCACGCCAGGGCGACGCCGGCATTCCGCTCAGAGAGGCCAGCATGCCGAGACAGGCCGGGGGGCATTCGCACTCACCACTCTGGCAGACCGTTGATGCCGCCTCGTCGCAGCATCCGGGCATGGCAGCGGATTGCGGTGCGGCGCAGTGATCCGCATCGGCGGCCATGGTGTACGGCGATGAGGCAAGCGCCAGCGCCGGTGCGTTCAGCACCAGGGCAACAAGCAACATCCATCGCAGCAGCAGGCCAGGCAGGTTCACCCGTTGATGATAGCCGATGCGCGTGTCACGCAATCGCCGCCGCCATTGCACTCATCCGCACCGGGATCGACTTGGCCGCGGGCGTGCCGCTGATCCGGTCGTAGTAGCCCAGCGGCAACAACGGGTTCAGTTCGGGGTAGTAGCCGGCCAGCGCGCCGCGCGGCATCGGGTAGTCCAGTACGGTCAGGCCCTCGATGCGCCGCTGCACGCCATCGCCACTGATCGTCTCCAGGCTGACCAGCGCTTCCTTCTCCAGCCCGCGCGCCAGCCGGTCCTCGATGTTCATGAACAGCACCATACGATCGTTGTACACGCCGCGATAGCGGTCGTTGTAGCTGTAGATGGTGGTGTTGTACTGATCGTGCGAGCGCACCGTGGCCAGCCGCAGCATGTCCGGGTCGTGCACCGGATCGTCCACGTCCAGACCGGACATCACCAGGATGTTGGCCTTGCCGTTCGGCGTAGGCCACACGCGGCGACGCGGTGGAATGTCCAGATGGAAGCCGTGCGGCTGCTGGATGCGCTCGTTGAAGCCGGTGTAGATCTCCGGGTACACGGCAGCGATCAGTTCGCGGATGGGTGTGTAGTCATGCATGCACCCGGCCCAGTCGACCCTGCTGTGCGGCAGCGTGGCCATCGCCATGCGGCAGACGATTTCGACCTCGGGCAATACCTCCGCACTGACCGGTTCCAGCACACCGCGCGAGGCGGTGACGTTCGACATCGCGTCTTCGATGGTGACGAACTGCTCGCCGGCCGGCGTAATGATGCGCTCCGAGCGCGCCACCACCGGCAGGATCAGCGCATCGCGGCCGTGCACCAGATGGCCGCGGTTGAGCTTGGTGGCGATGCCGACCGTCAGCTCCAGGCCGCGCATCGCCTCGTACGCGCGCGGCGTGTCGGGCACCGCATGGATGAAGTTGCCGCCGAGGCCGATGAACACCTTGGCACTGCCATCCAGCATCGCTTCGATCGACTCGACCACGTGATGGCCGTGCTCGCGCGGCGGATCGAAGCCGAACACCTGCTGCACGCGGTCCAGGTAGGCCGGTTTGGGCTTCTCGTCGATGCCGACGGTGCGGTCGCCCTGCACATTGGAATGCCCACGGATCGGACCGATGCCAGCGCCGGGCTTGCCGAAGTTGCCGCGCAGCATCAGCAGGTTGGCCACCTGCTGCAGCAGGCGCGAGCCGTACTGGTGCTGGGTCAGGCCCATGCCGTAGCAGATCACGGTGGCCTTGGAACGGATGTAGATCTCCGCGCACCGGCGGATCTGCGCCTGCGAAATGCCGGACACCTGCACGATCTGGTCCCAGTCCTGCGCCAGCACGTCCTCGCGCAGCGCCTCCAGGCCCACGGTGTGTTCGGCCAGGAAGTCGTGGTCGAGCACGCGCTCGCCCTGCGCTTCGCGCTCGAACATCACCTTCATCATGCCCTTGATCAGGGCCAGGTCGCCGCCGATGCGGATGTGCACGAACTCACTGGTGATCTCGGTCGAACCGAACGTGGCCATCTGCACCACGTCCTGCGGTTCGGCGAAACGGATCAGCGCGCGCTCGGGCATCGGATTGACCGCCACGATCGGGATGCCGCGTTTGCGCGCCTCGACCAGGTTGCTCATCATCCGCGGCGAATTGGTGCCGGTGTTCTGGCCGATCACGAAGATCGCCTCGGCATGCTCGAAATCCTGCAGCACGATGGTGCCCTTGCCCACCCCGATGGCCGGCGGCAGGCCGCGACTGGTCGGCTCGTGGCACATGTTCGAGCAGTCCGGGAAATTGTTGGTGCCGAACTCGCGCACGAAGATCGAATACAGGAACGCGGCTTCGTTGGGCGTGCGCCCGGAGGTGTAGAACTCGGCCTGGTGCGGGCTGTCCAGCGCCTGCAGGTGGCGGCCGATCAGCGCGAAGGCCTCGTCCCAGCTGCACGGCACGTAATGGTCGGTCGCCGCGTCGTAGCGCATCGGCTCGGTCAGCCGGCCCTGCATCTCCAGCCAGTAATCGGTCTGCGCCATCAGTTCGGTGACGGTGTGCTGGGCGAACAGCTCACGACCGGCGCGGAACTGGGTGGCTTCCCAGGCCAGCGCCTTGGCGCCGTTCTCACAGAACTCCAGCTTCTTTCGTTCGTCAGCATCAGGGAACGCGCAGCTCGGGCACTTGAAGCCGCCGGGCTGGTTCATCGCCAGCAACGCCTTCGACCCCTTGCCGATCACGCTCTGCTGCAGCAGCACCTTGGCGGTCGCGCCGGCGGCACCCCAGCCACCGGCGGGCTGGTTGTAGGGCTTGTAACGCGGCGGCTTCTGCTCGGACATGTTCGGGAACCTGGCGGGAGGAACGCAGCAACGAACGGCACAATGCGGTCCGGCGGTACATTCAGTAGCACGACCAGCCGCTCAGTCAAGCACGGCCCACGGCGCTTCGCCAGAGGGGACAGGCTGTTTTCAGCACACCCTGCCATGGCAACGGTTACAGCCGCGTCTGCGAGCGACCACTGCGCTATTCTCGAAACCGCAGGCGGTGGCCCGCCCGCGTTTCTCCCTTGTCCGGACGCGTTGCATGCCTGATTCGATCCCGCCGCATACCCCGCCTGCCGGCACCGCGCAACGCCCGTTGCAGCGCTGGCGCAACGAGGGGCACCAGCAGCAGGTCGACGTGGTGGCCGAAGAGGTGCCGGTGGCGCTGCGCTACAACGGCGCTGCCTTCGCGGTGATGATGGCCACCCCGTGTGACCTGGAAGATTTCGCACTCGGGTTTTCGCTCAGCGAAGGGCTGATCGACACCCCGGCACAGCTGCTGTCGATCGACGTCCGCCCGCAGCTGGAAGGCATCGAACTACAGATGACCGTGGCCGACGAGGCGCCCGGCGCCGACCTGGACCCGGCCAATGGGCGCCTGCTGCCCGGTCGTGGTGGCTGTGGCCTGTGTGGTACGCGCCAGCTGGAAGAAGTGCTGCGCCCGCTGCCGCAGATCCGCGAGCGCCGCAGTTACCCGCCCGCCGCCCTGCAGCGGGCGTTGGCCACCTTGGCGCAGCACCAGCCGATGAATGCGGTGAGCGGTTCGACCCATGCCGCGGCCTGGGCCGATGCCAGCGGCCGGATCGGCTGGGTGCGCGAGGACGTCGGTCGCCACAATGCGCTGGACAAGCTGATCGGCGCACTGCATCACAACGAGCACGCCATCGACGGCGGCCTGCTGGTGATCTCCAGCCGCGCCAGCTACGAAATGGTCAGCAAGGCGGTGCGCGCCGGCGCCAGCGTGCTGGCTGCGGTGTCGGCGCCGACCGCGCTGGCGATCGACCTGGCCCGCAGCGCCGGCCTGTGCCTGGTCGGGTTCGCGCGGGAGAGCGGGTTCAATGTGTATACCCATCCCGAACGGCTTCGGCCGGACGACAGCCACGACAGCTGAGAACGGCCGGGAGCAAGGCGCCCCCGGCCTGATACACCTCAGCGCAGGGCCACCTTCGGGAAGTCCACCGGAACGTCGAACGCGACGTTGACGTAGTTGGTGAACAGGTTGAGCGCCACATGCGCGAGGATCTCCACGATCTGCTCATCATCGAAGCCCGCCGCACGCAGCGCCTGCACGTCGCCGTCGGCGATCTGCGCACGCTCCTCGACCACCTTCAGCGCAAAGTCGAGCGCCGCCGACGTGGCCGGATCGCTGGACTGGCCGATCTGCGCGGCGGCCATCTGCTCGCTGCTGGCGCCGGCCTTGCGGCCCAATGCCGTGTGCGCCGCGAGGCAGTACTCGCAGGCATTGCGGTTGGCGATGGCGACCGCAATCTGCTCGCCCAGCAGCGGCGACAGGCGACCGCCGCCCAGCGCGCCGAACGAACCCCACATGCTCTGCAGGGCGGCCGGCGAGTTGGCCACGGCGCGGAACATGGCCGGGGTGGCGCCGAACGCGGCGTGGACCTGGCCCAGCAGGGCCTGGCGGTCGGCGGTGGTGTTGGCGGCATCGATCAGGGGGACACGGGACATGGTGGATCTCCTGTTCAGGGGTGAGATATATCAGGGGGGGCTGCGAGATATCTAGCCGGAAGACCCCGGAAGAAAGCTGGCAATGGCGGATCGAGATGGAAAGCCATTGCGCCTGGTGCAATCAGGGTGCTGTGCGGAACAGACTCATCTGATTGAGGTTACGATCCCGGAAGTTCGCCCTGGCGAGCAGCTTGCGGATCCCTTGCTCAGACATTCTGTATCGCTTCGCCAAGCCCGGAACTGTAGCCCCATTGCGGTGGGCGTCCAGTATCTCACGCTCGCGTGGGCTGAGCTTGAATGAGGCGTCCTGGGGAAAGTAGATGGTCTGGCCGCCCCAGTCTTCGGCCAAGGTGTCCGCCACCGCCGCGCCGATCTGCTCTGCGAAGTCGTCGCCGAGGCCGAGCGCACGCGCAGCCGTAGCCGCCGCCGAAGCGGCATTGGCCAAGAGCTCGTTGCGGCGGGCCTCCATCGACTTCATGCCGAAGGGGCCTCCCGCCGGGCGCGGCGATTGGCATCGATCTGAAGAGCGGCAATCACTTTGGACAACTGATCCGGGTTGCACCATTCCAGGCGTCCTACCTTGAACATGTGGCGGGCCACCGAATGGGCATATTCCCACTCGCGCCCCGAATCAGCCAGCAGGGCTTCGATCTTGGACAGCTGAGGGGATAGGTCGCCCTTGGGGCGGCCTGCCCAACGTTTGGCTGCGTACGCCGCCTTGGCGGGAATTCCACCCAGGCGACGCAGCTCGTTGGCGATCGCATCGAGTTGCCGGCGATCGCATTTGCCGGCGCTTCGCTGGGCGACCCCGTGCTCCTTGGAGACGCGCTCAACTAGGTCACGGTAGACGTCCTCGGAGAGGCCGAGCTTCTTGGCGCCGGCGTGGATCGCGGCCAGCACCCGGTTACGGCCGTCGCCGGCCTTGCGAACGCGCGTCATGCCTTGCTCCTTGCGCCCTGAGCGGCCCGGAGGGCGGTCTGCCATGCTGGCGCTTCCTGACCGGCATGATCCAAGAGCCGCAGCAGCCCTTCGCGCGCACCAGGCACGACACGGCCACCGTCCTTCAGGACGGCGGCTACCTGGGACTTCTTCGTCAGCGGATCACGGCGCATCAACGGCCCCTTCCTCGCGGCCAGCTTCGGTCAGTTCCTGCTCGATCAGCAGCAGCGAACGCCTACGGCATTCGTTGAACCCGTCGCGCCATGCCTGACCTGGTGTCAGGTCATCAAGCGGGCCACCAATCTGCTCGCTCAACCACATCGGCGGCACACAGTGATGCCGCTCCAAGGCCTTGGTCGGCATAACGACCGGCTGAATCAGCCATGCGTCTTCATCCTCCTTGGTGAAGGCCTCGGCGTCGGTTCGACGCGCGAAGTGCAGCGCTGTGTCCCTGTCGGTAGTCCACTCGGGCCCGAAGTCGCCCCACTTCCGCCAGCGGCTGCCTTGCCCGTCGGCGACCACCCAGCCTTGGGCCGGCGTGGCTCCCAGGATGGCGTCTTGCAGATCCATTGCCTGCTGGTTGTAGCCACTACGGCGCCCGCCTGAGTTGTAAGCGTCTTCGATGAGGTCCAGCGCCCGCTCGTACGGCACAACCATCCGTGCCGGCTGGCATACGGCAAGGGCGGCATCCACTGCGGCCCTCACTGCAGAACGGGAGGGGCCATTGGCTACGGCTCGCGGTGCTGCCTTGTAGGCCCGCCATGCCGCGTCGTACACGGTCTCATCCATGAGACACCTCCACTTCCTCGACCTGCATGAGGCAGGAATCGAGATCGGGCCGGTCGTCCCAATCGACCAAGCGGATGCCGTGGGGCGACGGCCAGCCCTCCAGCTGATCGAACTCACGCTGCATACCCTCGGTCGAGTAGCTGGAGTTCACGTCCAGCACCCACCCCATGAACTCGGCACCCGCCATCTTGATGACGGCCAGTACCGCGTCGCCGTCGGCTTCTCCAAGGCGCTCATCGGCACCGGTCCAGAACTTGTTGATTTCCGTCGCCAGCTTCGGCGTCAGGATGCTGTGGTCGATCTCAAGCTGTACCTGGCCTTCGCCCCAGTCACGTTCAATCTTGTAGCGCTTGATGGTCATGCCGGGCCTCACGGGTTCGTTGAAAGGTGGAAGGCCTGTTCCAGCAGCACGAACAGGTAGCGAATCTCACCGCTCTGGAGGGCGAAGCGGGCATCGAACTCGGCGCGATGGCTATCGGCGTCGGCTTGCTCCAACTGCGAGAGCGCACCGTCCAGGAACTTCAGCTTTCGCACCACCAGGTCATCGCCCAGCTCGAAGGACAGCGCGTCCTCCAGCACCAGGGCCAACTTGGTGACCTGCTTGCCGGCATCCAGGTGCTTGTCGATCTCGTCGCTGCGCAGTTCCTGGTCGCTGCAGCGCACCTTGGCGCCACCCTCGACCGGATCGCGCAGCTCGGCGGACTCTCCAAGGGATAGCCCGTCCGGCAGCGGCTCGCCAGCGATCCAGCCGGTCAGGATCGAGCGCGGCGCGACCTGGGCATTCAGCGGGATTGCCGGGAAGCTGCCCAGCAGGCCACGGATATCGGACACGAAGGCCTCGCCCACCTTGCGGCTGGAGGTATCCACGGCCACATAGCCGTGGGTGAGGTCCAGGATCGCGTCGTGGCGAGTGTTCTTGACGAAGGCCTTGGGCAGCAGCTCGTGCAGGATGTCGTCCTTCATGCGCTTGCGCTCGCGGCCACCGGGTCGGCGCCCCTGTTCCTGCTCCATGACCTGAAGACGGCTCTCCAGCGCACGGTTGACCACCGCTCCGGGCAGAATCTTGTCCTCGCCACCCACCGTCAGCCAGAGGAAGTTGCCCTGCCGGCACGACAGGTGCTCCTGCTCCTCGCGACCGAAGGGGGAAATGAAGCCGCGCGAGTTCATTTCCAGCGGACCGACCGGCTTCAGAACGCCATACGGCAGCACGGATTCGACTTCGGAGAAGTCGGTGCTGGTCGGAAAGCGGAACAGCACCAGGTTACGCATGAACATGGCGGTTCTCCTTTGAGTCGGAGTTGCGGTTGCTGGCGCGCAGTGCGCCCCAGCGCAGTCGACGCGGATGCTGGGAACACCACGCAAGCCAAGCCCCAAGCGCGTCACCCTTTGCCCGCTGCGTCTGCGCCTCTGGCACACCCGGTACAAGCAGCATCCCCTGCATCACTCCCTTCCCGTGCCTGGCTACGACGCTGATTACCTTGTGCAGCTGTGCATCACTCCCTTCGGCGATAAAAATCGCACCGTCGGGCACGTTGTTGCCGAACCCGATCTGACCATTGGCCCAGCAGTACGCGATCACGATTGCACCTCCTTCGCCGCGCCATTCTTGATGAGATCGATGAGGCCGGGCGGGCAAGTACCCTCCCAGACCAGCATCGGCGGATGGAGCAGAAGCGCGAGAATGGCGTCCAGCGCAGCCTGTGCTTGGGCTTCGCACTTCTCGGCCATGCCATGCCCAACCTGGCGCGCAATGGCCACCGCGACGTTCTGCTTTGTCTGCGGGTCGCGCAGGCCACAGATGAAGTCGAGCCCGTCCATACGCCGGATCGCGTCAGCGGTGGTCGACGCCATCGCACCCACCGCCTGCTGGGCGCAGGGGCCGCACATCGGCGATTCCGCCGAGCCGGTGGGCATGTCACAGTTGGCGCACGAGAGGCGCGGGCCGGAGGTGGCCACCTCAACGTCGGTACGGTCTTCGAAGTGCAGCAGCGCCGGCTGGGAGATGTGACGCTTCAGGCGCCAGGGCAATGCGTCTCCGCGCGCCTCGATGTACCGCACTGCCTGACGGACAGCATAGCGAGCAGCGGTCGCGTCTTCGCCTTGGACGTTGCCGCAGGTGGCGTCGAAAAAGCGCAACCCGTCCAGCTCGACGGCCAGAGCGTGGATCTCGACGTCGGCCCGCGCTGCTCGGTCAGCGATCTCCACCGCCAGAGCCAAGGTGCTGGCATTGAGTGCACCGCGAACGCCGTCGAAGCGGAAGGTGCAGGTATCTCGGATCTTCGGCATGTCAGACTCCTGCCACATCGAGGGAAATCGGCTGGTACTGACCCCGTGCATCGCGCTCGTAGAAGCGCACGTAGGTCTTGCTGCCCACCACCGTCACCGCATCACTGATCGCGGTCATTGCCCGCTGCCAGCGGGCGTCATCGAACTGCAGCCGGCGCAGTGACAGCACCTCTGCCGTCTTGATGCTGCCGTCCTGGCCCACCTTGAAGGCGCTGTTGACCAGGGTGCGCAGCTCGGCGCGTGAGCCTTCGGTCCAGTCGTTGAGGCACTCATCGATCAGTGCCTTGGCGGCCTGCAGGCGCTCATCGAACTGGATGGTGTCCTGGCAGGCGCGCAGGATCTTGAAGCGGCCATCGTAGGAATACAGGCTGACGTTGCCCTTGTCGCCGCCGATCTTGGCGCCGTACTGCTCGCCGCTGAGCTGCACGAACGCGCCGATATCGGCGAACGTGTCCGCTTTGAAGGTGCGCAGGGCTTCGCGCAGCTCCAGGGCGCGCTGGATCTTCTCCTGCACCAGCTGGTCACGCGCCAGATCGATCGGCTTGATCTGTGCCTCGGGCACCAGCCGACCGTTACGGTCCTCGCGGTAGCCTTCAGGAATGGATGGGGTCATTGGGCGCCTCCTTGGGCGGCGGGGGTGACAAACGGTTGAGTGGGCCGAAGGACATCGGGGACGCCTTCGACATGGATAGGGCTGGTGGCGGTGAACCAGTCGGCGCGCCAACGGCGGGCGGCATCCAGCGAGATCCCGAGCAGGCCGGAAATGCGCTGTGGTGTGAGCTGGCGCGGGTTCTGCGTACGCGCCCACAGCGCAAAGCGCATCGCGCGCAGGTGGTCGTAGCGCTGGCGGCCGGTACGTGCCATCACTCCACCCCGCCGAAGATGCGATCGAAGTGGTTATGCAGCGAATCGACCAGGCGACCACCGAGGTAAGGCGGCAGCTCGCCTTCCAGATCCTCTTGGGACTGACACACGGTGCCGATGGAGGGCGTCAGCGGGCCTTTGTCGAAGGCGGGACCTTCGTAACCGCCAGCAGCAGATCGGGCCTTCTGCGCCCCAGTCATACCCGGCCGGGTACCACGCACACGCTGCGCCTGCGCGGCCGCCAACGCCGCCTGGTCGATCTTCCAGTCGGGGTTGAGGCGGTAGTTGCGGGCCGGCCCTTCGCCGACGCGCAGGATCATTCCGCATCGCACCGCCTTGGCGACCGCGTTGGACACATAGCCGCGGTAGTGGAAGCCATGCTCCATCACCCGGTCGATCAGATCCGCAGAACGGACCACGCTGGCGCCCAGTGACAGGGCGATAGCGTGCTGCATTGCGACGCTGGGGATGGCGCTCATGGCTGAACAACCTGCGGTTGGGTGATGCCGGCTTCCGTACGCGTCAGCACGATGACCGGTGCAGGGCTGGGCGTGGTGCGAGCGACCACGCAAACCACCGCGCGGTGCTTGCCGTCGACCTTGCTGCGGGCCTGGGCGTCTTCGATCGCCTTGGCCGAGTCGGTGAAGGTGTCGCCACCCACCCACTCAGCAGGGACCACCAGGAACTGGCCGCGCTCAGCCATGAGCCACCTCCTGCAGCATCGGACGACGCTGGGTCCACTCCAGCTGCACGCCCTGGTACTCGGCGGCCATCACGCGGTCCTGCCCGCCGCTGCCGTTGGGCTGGCGGCGCTTGAGGTGGCCACCCACCATCGTGGGAGGGCGGTCCAGAATCAGCACCGCGCGACGGCCATTGCTGTGCAGGCCCAAGATCTCGATGCCGCTGTTCTCAAGCTCGCGGGCAGTGTTCGCGGCGGCATACAGCACATCGGAGTTACGTTCATGGTTCATGGTTGGATTCCTCGTCGGTAGCGGGCTTGTCCAGCCCGAGTTGTCCGTACAGATCCGGGAGCGCAACGCGCTTCATCGCGCTGACCTGCTCCAGGGAGGTCATGGCGCGCCCGACCAGGAAGGTGCAGGCGCGGTCCAGTTCGGCCGCACTGGCGGCAAGGTGGTAACCGTGAGCCGGGTGGGCGCAGATCGGGTGCCCCTCGCGCCGCAGCTGCTCGATGATCTGGCGCAGGCGGCGCTCGTCGGCGGTGCTGGTACGTGAGGTGATCTGCTGCACCAGGTCGCGGGCGGTGATGCCGTTGACAGCGCCGCGACGGCCCTGCAGCTGCAAAAGCACCGTCTGTGGGGACAGCTCTTGCGGTAGCAGGGCCAGTTGCATATCAGATGGCCCCCCGATCAATGCCGGCGGCGATCGCCAGGTCCAGGATCTCGTCCAGTTCCAGCAGCCAGCGCTTGTTGGTGCTCTGCGAGATCACCAGCACGCCGGTGTGGATCCACACTTCGATCAGGTACTCACGCCTGGAGTCAGGGTCCTGTACCTGGATAGCCCCCACTCGCGACGCTGTGGGGAACATGTGGCAGTCCTGCACCAGCATCCCGATGGACTTCTTTCGCTGGGGATGCCGGGCGCTGTGGCGCTTGCGGTTGTGCACCTGGCCAAGGCAACGCTGGAGGGTCGGAACGGCCATCATTCCTCCTCGTCGTCATCGCCGTCGCGCAGCTGGTCGACCAGCGCTCGCAGCTGCTGCAGGTTGAGGTTGTCCAGCAGCGAGGCCATGCTCTGGCCGTCGCGCCACTCGATGCCGGCACGGCGGAACAGATCGCGGTGCATCACCGTTACCTGCCGGTCGGGCAGTTCGGCATCGCGCATCAAGTAGAAAGCGAAGCTGCGCAGGTACTGCGACCCAGAGGTGTTGAAATCAGCCATGAGCCACCCCTTCACGCCGCAGTACATCGGCCGGAACATGCGCGGTGATGCGCTCCCAGTTGGCGCGCGGCACGATCACTACCTGCAGGATGTCCACGTTGATCGGCTCAGGCTTGTCCTGCATTTCGAAGGGAATCAGGATGGCTTGGGTGGCGAACGGCCACACGTCGCCCTGCGGCGCCCTCACCATTGCTTCTACCGCCGGCCAGCCTTCAGTTCGAATGGCCATCTCACACCCCCCGCACGACGTCGGCGGTGACGGTCGGCACGCCCAGGTCAGCGGCGCGGTTCATCGCGGCGGTGAGCGCGTTCTGGACGGCCAGCGGATAGAGCAGCGAGCCCGCACCGCGCGAGGGAACCAGCTTGGTGCGCAGCGCGTCGATGGCGCTCTGTTCCACCACCTTGTCCAGCGGCACCTGGGCGCGCTTGAAGCGATGCGCCAGGTAGGCACCCAGCTCGTTGTCCAGCGGCGGCAGTGTGATGATCTCGATGCGCTGTACTACTTCGCGTACTGCCGGGTTGTGCTCGGAGAGCTTCACGGCCAGCTCCGGCTGGCCGATCAGGATCACCGACAGCAGCGGGCGCAGGCCGTCCTTCAGCTCGCGGAAGCGCTTGAGGTGATTCAGGGTTGGCATCGGCAGGCTGTGGGCCTCCTCGATCACCAGGACGTGGCTGTGACCTGCGCGGGCGCTGTCACGCATCGATTCGTGCAACTGGCGGAAGCGGGCCTCGGGACTGCTCTTCGGCTTGGCCAGTGGCGCGACGGTGGCCATGATCGCCTCGGCGATGTGGTGGCTGCGCAGGGTCTTGCCCACCGCATCGTTGCCTTCGCTGGCCAGCACGTAGGGCTTGATCACAATGACGGCCTGTTCCTCGCGCTGGATGCGATCGACCAGGTCTTCGCACAGCGTGCTCTTGCCGGCACCGCTCTCGCCGATCACCGCAGCGAAGCCGCCGTGGCGGGCAACCTGGTACATGCTCTCGCGGACATAGCGGATATCCGGAGAGAGGAACACGTCTTCGGCGCTGGCTGGATCGGCGAAAGGATTGGTGGTCAGGCCGAAGTGGCGCTTGGCCTGTGGGGTCAATGCCTGAAAACGCAGTAGCATGGGATCTTCCTCGTCGTGAATGTCGTTGTCGTTATCGGTGTCTTGCGTTGGGGAAACCGGGGCCGGCGTGTTGGAGCACGTCGGCCCCTCCTTTTCATGCCAGTGGGCGTCGGTCACGCCGTGCTGGGTCAGACAGGAACTGATGGCAGCGCGCACCGCTGCCGGATCGCAGCTGGTGGGCAGCTGGCCGTGATTGATCAGGGCATTGAGGGCCGGTCGACTCAGGCCGGCGGCTGTGGCCAGCACGCCCTGCTTGATACCTGCATCGGTGAGCAGGCGCTTCAGACGCAGCGTCATGCAGCACCTCCTTCCACCAGGCGCAGGCCGCCACGCTCAGGCGACGCCAAGGCCTGCGCCCAGGATTCGACCTGATCCACTGGTAGCCCCTCAGGCCAGCGCTGGGCGGTGCGTGCGTAGTGGTCGGGCGACCAGGTCGAACCGGCTGCCTCCACCAGTGGCTTCAGGCGCATTGCCGCTTCCACATGGTTCAGCGGCGGCAGCTCGGCGCGGATCGGCGCAGGCTCGATGCGCTGGGCCGCCAGTACCTGCGGTGCATCAACCTGGGCGATGCGGCCCGAGCGCGGCAGGCTCGGCGTCACATTGGCTTCGCGCAGGTGCTTCATCGGATCCACCTGCCCCCCGAAGGCCACGCGCTTGGCCTTGCGTGCCACAGCGGCCTCCGCATCGGTCTGAACCTGCATGGCCAGCCGATCCAGCTCCTTGCGCGCTGCGTCGGCCGGCGTCTCCGGAGCGGTCCGGTACTCCGTGCCAACCTGGGCAGCGCTGTCCAGGAAGCCCCAGTCGTCACGTCCGATGCGCGGTGCGATGTAGTGCACAGGCGCGCAGTCTTGCGTCCCCGGCATCAGTACCCGAACGCTGCCCTCCGGATCCAGAGCATTGACCACTACGTCTACGCGCTGACCGTTGATCAGTCCCGGCACCCCACGCACGTCGTACTGCTGTGCCCGGAAGCGGACCATGCAATCGCGTACGGTGCAGGCCTTGGGCGCGCTGGTGGCCAGCTGTCGCAGCACCTCCACGGCCGGTGCCAGGCGCAGCTGGTCCTGGGTGATGCGCAACCACCCATCACGACGCGTGTAGCCAGTGCGGCTGTGGGTGCGGGTGGCGTTATAGGCCTGCGCCCACTGCTGTGCCAGGGTATTGATTTCCTCCAGACTGGTGACCGGTGCACGCAGCTTGAGCAGGGCCTCGAAGTGGGTTTCGATCAGGTAGTTCGCGTTCTCGACCTGGCCCTTGGCGCGTGCATTGCCCACTTCATTGATGATCGGCTCGATCCCGCAGGCCGCCAGGAAGCTGCTGGTGCTGGTGGCCGTCATGGCACTGCCGGGATCCATCATCAGCAACTTGGGAACACCGTGCATCGTGCCGATTTCGCGCCGTGTCATTGCGTGGATCAGGGCCGACAGCAGGTTGGCGCTGCTTTCGGCACCCAGCACGTAGAACAGCTCGATCGCACCGCTGGCGTGGTCGGTGATGGCATAGCGCCACAGGCGGCGTTCTGCGATCTTGGTGAAGTTGCCGGGCTTGCCGCGATAGAACTCGCGCTTGTCCATCACCCGCGTGCCGTCATCGGCCAGGTAGAACTGGCGGCTGACCGATGCGTCGATCTGCCACAGGTGGTTGGGATGCGGGGAGGACAGCCGTGCAGCCGGTGTCGCCGCTGCCAACTGGTCCCGGTGGAAACCGTAATGGCGGATGGCGCGACAGATCGCCGAGGTGCTCAGCGGGACAATCTCGCCCGTCGCCTTGTCTACGCGCATTGCCTCGATCCTGCCGTTGGCACGCAAGGCATCCACGGCCTCCTCGACCGGCAGCGCGCCGGTACCGGTCAGGCGACGGGTTTCCTCCACGATGGCCGCGATCGAGGCCGCTTCGTCACGGGTAAGTGACAGTTCGCCCGCATCAGACCTGCGTTTGCGGGGCTTGAGGGCCGCCGTCACCTTCGACAGGTGGCGGTAGGCCGTCTGGACCGAGCATCCCAGCTGCTCGGCCAGCGCGGAGGCGATACGCCCCTTGCTGCCGTGCGGCGCCGCCAGCAACTGGCTGGCCGCAGCCTGGATGAGGACCTCGGACACGTCAGATCCCCGCGTCGTTGGTGACAGGGATCGCGATGGCCAGTTCCTCATCGTCGCGGGCGATGCGCACCGAGGTGAGGAGGCGGCCGATCACGTCGCCCAGGAACAGCGCCGCATCTTCCTCGACGTGGTTGTCGCAGGCGAAGTCGGCCAGTTCCAGGATCGCCGCGCGAAGGCCATTGCTCTGGCCGCCAATGGCAGCCAGCACAGTCTGCTCAGCTTCGGTGACCGACTGCTTGAGAGTGACGAGCCGTTCGTCCGGGGTGGCGCTCTTCCAGCGATGCTGTGCCTTGAGGGTCTTCTCATGCTCCTTGTTCAGATCATCGCTCAACTTGTTGATGCGCTGATCCTTTGCGTCCAGGTCGGCGCGAGCCTCGCGAATGGCGGCGCGCAGTTCGTTCCGGGACATCGTCTCGATATCATCGAGAGATAGCCCGCCCGTCTCGCCCTGTTCGGCAAGTTCAGCGAACTGCTCTTCCGGCAAGGAGAGCAGTTCGATCAATCGACTCTGGTTTTTGGTGGCGACGATCAAATCATGCGCATGCGCATGATTTGGCAGTGCCGAAATCCGCTTCGCTGCCTCCATCATCCGCCAGGCCTGATCCTGCCCAATGCTCAGCCGTTGCAGCATCCCAGTCCATTCGCCATGAACTGCGCATTCGCGGGCCACAACCAGGTAGCGGCCGGCGCGAATGAAGGCTTCGCAGCCGCGGCGCAGTTCGCTCCGGATGGCGTTCTCATAGTGATCCGGGTGCCACGGCAAGCCGTCACCGAACTGCTCCACTACCTCGCTCTGGTGCTCGCCCAGCGTCACCAGTTCCTGGTTGCGATCGGCCAGCTTGCCTGCATCCAGCTCCGTGCCTACCGGCTCGGCCTGGGCGAGCGGCTTGGCGCCGCGCTTGTTGGGTTGCTTCTCTGCCATTTCGATCCTCGTCATCAGTTGGGGCTACGGCTGTAGCGGTTCTTGAAGTCATCCAGTTGCCGCTCTTCGCGGGCCACCTCTGCCTGATGGGCCAAGGCGATCTGGACAATTCGGGGGGATAGGCGCCAGTTGTCCTGGTCAAAGGGCGAGCGCTCGACCAGACCGTCCTCGGCCAATCGCTGCAGGTTGCGCAGCGTGGTGCTGGGGGATTCGCCGATGCCGTCGGCAATGGGTTTCAGGCGCAAGCCGGTGCGGCTGTGCCCGGCCAAGGCGAACAGCAGGCGGGCGAAGATGCTTTGCTCGCTCATGCCGCAGCGCCCTGCTGGCGGCGGGCCAGCTCCTTCAGGATGCGAACGGCGCGGCGATCGGCCGCGTCCACGGCACCAGCCAGCGGCAGGGTGTGGGCCAGCGGCTCGTCCGACTCGACGGCGCACTGCCAGTTGTTCACAGCGGTGGCGTACTGGTCACGGGCCGAGGCAAGCAACAGCTCCAGTTCGCGGGTCGGGACTTCGTCCAGGGGGCGGCCGGCGGTGCTCATGCTGAGGCGCTCAGGCCTGCGGCCTTCAGCAGCCGGCGCCGCAGGGCCTGACCCTTCGGGCCATTCCAGCGTCCGATGAGGACGTCTCGGGCGTTCTGCGGCGGGACGCCGTTCTCCATGCACCAGCCGCGGAGACTGGTGCCCTTGCCAACGAAGGCGGTGCGGACCTTGAGGTGAAGATCCAGGCTGGGGGCGGGTTCGCTCATCGCGTGTATCCTTTGATCCTTGTTCCATTGGTTGGCTGCTTTGGGCGCTGCCAGTGGAAGTAATCATGGTACGGATTTCCGTGCCTGTCAACACATATGGCATGGAATTTCGTATGACGATCGGAACCCGTCTGAAGAGCGAGCGGGAACGCTTGGGCCTCACGCTGCCTGAGTTCGCAGAACTCGCTGGCGCGAAGAAGAACACCGTGATTGATTGGCAAAGAGATGCATCCAGCCCTCCTGCCGCCAAGCTGGCTGCGCTTGCTGATGCGGGAGTGGATCCGCTTTACGTGCTGACGGGGCAACGCAGCATCGCGCGCCCTGGCATGACGGACACTGAGATAGAGCAGTTCAATGACGTGGTGGATACGTTCTGGGCGCTGTCCGATCCCGGTCGCGTAATGGCCTTGAACATGCTGACTGCACTGCTGGCAAAGGAAACCCAAGAAGGGTCTTCTCGGGGACTGCGTAAGCCAAAGACCTGAGTCCGTAGATGACCTGCTGTTGAGCTTTAAAGGGCGCATTTTTCAATGCGCAGAATTCAAATCGGACAAGGAGGCGTCATGAAGAAGCTGGTTTTTTCGCTCGCGGTTCTGTTGGTCTTGCTCGGTGCAAAGGCGGTAATTGGCCAGGACTTCAAAGACCAGAATCTCAAGCATCTAGTCATCGGAAAAACAACGCTGAGCGAGGCGGCCGCCCTCTTGGAAGCGCCGCCACTGCGATCATCGGTTGGGGCAAGCGGCGCTACTGGCTACACCTGGCAATACATCCAGTCGAAAGCCAGTCTTTGGACTGGCAATGTGCGCAGCTCCAGTAAGCAGGTCATCCTGGTCTTCAATACGGATGGAACATTCCAGAGAATTTTCCAAATGGATGGCATCCAGCTCCCGCCTGAGGATCTCGAGAGGCTTTTCAGTCAGCCTGCTGCCGAGCACGCGCACAGGCAACAGAACCAAGTGAATTCACGAGCTGTTCCAGACTGACTCGGGGCGATCGAGATCTGACGGTCCGCCCGTTGTGATGTTGATCGCAATGAAAGGCCACACTCTCACGCGCGCGCGTGAGGTTCCTCGAAACCAGTTTCAAAGACGACGATCAGTCAAAGACTGAAACTCTGCCCATCGGTTTGGTGTGCGCATGGCGCACCTGGCCGACGGGCATCCTCGTCTGCCCGTCGGCCATCTTTCCCTGGAGATGGCGCATGGCAGCAGAGCAACCCGGTAACAAAGCACTGCCCATCGCGGGTGGAATGCTGGCGACCATGCTGGCGTTGCTGCTCGGGCTGGTACAGCCCTTTGAGGGCTACTCGGCCCAGCCCTACCGCGATGTAGTCGGCAAACTGACGGTTTGCTACGGCCATACGGCAAACGTCGAACAGCGCACCTACACCCGCGCCGAATGCGAGCGCCTGCTCCAGTCGGACCTTGGTGTTGCCTGGAACACCGTACAGAGCTGCATCAAGGCGCCGATGACGGACTATCAGGCGGCTGCCTTGACGTCCTTCACCTTCAACGTGGGCCCTGGCGGCGCCGGGGTCAAGGACGGCCTGTGTACCCTGCGCAACGGCCAGCAGCCGCGCATCCGCGTCTACGCCAACCAGGGGCGCTGGGATCTGGCCTGTGCCCAGTTGAGCAACTGGGCCAATGCCGGTGGCAAGCCCTACAAGGGCCTGGAGCGCCGCCGCACGGCCGAGCGCGCGATGTGCGAGGGCCGGTACTGATGATTCGCGCCCTGATCGCAACGGTCGCCCTGCTGCTGGTGCTCCTGCTGGTGGCCATTGCCGCAGCACTTCTCTACCGCGGCAATGCCCTGGATGCGCAGGCTCGTGACGCCACGGCGCAGCAGCGTCTGACCACGCTTGAATCGCAGCTTGAAGACGAGCGCAGCGCTCGTGGCATCGAGCACACCCAGGCCAAGGCGATGGCCCAGATCGGAGACGAACATGAAAATCATCGGGAGGCGTCCGCGTCCGTCCCTGCTGCCGTTGTGGCTGACGTGCGTACTGGCGATCTCAGGTTGCGCAACGACCTCGCCACCTGCCACACCGCTCGCCTGTCCCAAGCCGTCTCTGGCGCCGTCGAACGTGATGCGAGCGCCCAACTACGAGCAGAGGTCGCGGGCGATCTTGTTCGAGTCGGACGCGACGCCGACAACCACGTCCGGGCCTGCCAGCGCGTCATCGGTGTCCTCACCGGACAGCACCCTTCCGTCGAGGCCAACCCATGATCGTTGAAGTGCAGCCGCTCTACCTGGTGTGGTTCGCCGGCATCGGCATCACCCTGCTCGGCGGCCTGATCGCCGGCGGTCGCTGGCTGGTCAACCAACTGCAGCAACGCACTGATCAGCAGTTGGCCATCCTGATTAACGACAGCAAGCGCTGGCGCGAGGTTGAGAGCCACCTCACCGACTTCCGCCTGGAAGTTGCGAAGGAATACGTCCGCCGCGAGGACTATGCCCGCGGGCAGAGCGTCATCGAGGCAAAGCTCGATGCAGTGGCCTCGAAGATCACGAACATGCAAAGCAAGGGGAACACGCCGTGAGTCACGGAAATCAGGGCCCGGATCTGGGTAAGTTGCGCCGGGAGCAG
This sequence comes from Stenotrophomonas sp. 109824_Sma, assembly GCF_056480025.1. Lineage (NCBI taxonomy): Bacteria > Pseudomonadati > Pseudomonadota > Gammaproteobacteria > Lysobacterales > Lysobacteraceae > Stenotrophomonas > Stenotrophomonas sp. 109824_Sma. The sequence continues at coordinate 2,591,502 of NZ_CM151078.1, forward strand.
CTGCGCTGGCTGATGCTGCTGGTGCTGGATCGCTCTCGCCCGTATCCGATCGGCGAAGCCGTCCTGGCCGGCGCCGCCCAGGACATGTATCCGGATGCCACCGCTTTGGAAGTGCGCAGGGAGCTGGATTACCTGGACACCCGCCGCCTGATCGACATCACCAAATCCCCTTCGGGGCCGTGGTCGGCTGAGCTGACGCGCCACGGTGTGGATATTGTCGAGTACAGCATCGACTGCGGGCCGGGCATCGCGCGCCCACCGAAGTACTGGTGATCCCATGCCTCCCGTGAGCAAGATCGACCTATTGCCGGCCGAGGTACGCGACGAGCTGGATCGGCGCCTGGTCGCCAATGCCTTCGGCGGCAGCATCTCGCTGTCCGAATGGCTGGGCGAGCAGGGCTATGAGATCAGCAAGACCACCGTCAACGAGCGGGCCAAGCGGCTCAAGCGCCGCCTGGCCTCGATCAGTGCCAGCACCGAGGCCATGAAGCTGGTGGCCGAGCAGGCGCCGGATAATGCCGCCGAGCGCGGCAGTGCACTGCTGGGCCTGCTGCAGACCGACCTGTTCGAAGCACTGCTGCAGTTCCAGGAAGCGGCCGACCAGGACGATGAGAGCATTTCCCCAGCCGATCGCATTGCGCTGTACAGCAAGGCGGCTAAGGCCATTGCTGAACTGACCCGCTCTTCCATCGTGCGCGAGAAATGGGCCGGCGAGATCCGCCAGAAGGCGCTGATCGACGCTGCCAGCCGGGTTGAGGAAGCGGCACGCGCACAGGGCCTGGACGCTGCCGGGGTGGATTTCTGGAAGAACCAAGTGCTGCATGGGGTCGGCTAAGTGAGCGCACTCGGTTCCCTGCCCGATACCGAGCGCATCCTGGACTGGGATGAGTTGCCCGAGAGCGTGCGCGCCATTTCGGCCAACTTCGACATCAGTAAGGCTGGCGTGCTGATGGCCCATCAGTCCGAATGGATCCGGATGCAGGAAGGGCTAGATATCGCGGTCTGCGAGAAGGGGCGCCGTACCGGCATCACCTTTGCCCAGGCCTTGGCCGACACCATCACTGCGGCTTCCGCCAAGGACGCCGGCGGCGACAACGTGTGGTATATGGCCGACACCAAGGAAAAGGGCCTGGAGTTCATTGGCTACGTGGCCAAGTTCGCGCCGATCATCGCTCGAGGCCAGGCCTCGCGGATCGAGCAGCACATCTTCCAGGACCAGCAGCCCGACGGCACCAGTCGGCAGATCCAGGCATTCCGGGTTCGCTTCGCCAGTGGTTTCCGTATCACGGCACTGTCCTCGCGCCCGGAGAACATCCACGGCCTGCAGGGCGTGGTCGACCTGGACGAAGCGGCGCTGCACAAGGACGTGGCCAAGGTGCTCGAGTCGGCCACCGCCCTGCTGATCTGGGGCGGCCGCATCCGCGTGTGGTCCACCCACCGCGGCAAGAAGAACCCGTTCAATCAGCTGGTTCAGGACGTCCAGGCCGGCCGCTACGGCAAGAAGGCCGGGGTCATCCGCATCAGCTTCGATGATGCGGTGTCCAATGGCCTGTACGAGCGGGTCTGCGCTATGCGTGGCAAGGTGGCCACCGCCGAGGGCAAGAAGGAGTGGTACACCGCGATTCGCTCGGCCTACGGCCCGCGCAAGGCCGCCATGCGCGAGGAGCTGGACGTCATCCCGCGCGATGGCGATGGCTCAGCCATCCCCTCGGTCTGGATCGATCGGGCCATGCCCGAGGCCCGGCCCGTGCTGCGCCTGGTCTTCGATGATGACTTCCCCAAGCGCTCTGAGAAGGAGCGCGAGATCTGGTGCTCGGTCTGGATCGCCACCACGCTGCTGCCAGTGCTCCGTGCTGCGGTGGCCGGGTTCACCGGGCGCTGGGCGATCGGCATGGACTTCGCGCGCCACCGTCACTTCTCGGTCATCAAGCCTGCCAAGGTCGGTCAGGATCTGCGCCGCGACGTGCCGTTCCTGATCGAGATGGCCAACGCGCCCACTCGCCAGCAGGAGCAGATCCTGTGGGCGCTGCTGGACGCGCTGAAGGAAGGATTCCCTGGCCGCTGGTCATTCGCCGGCGATGCCACTGGCCCCGGCCAGACCTTGATGGAGTACACCGGCGACCGCTACGGCCGGGCTGAGCTCGATACCGAGACCGGCCGCTACATCGGTGGCCCAATCCACGAGGTCACCCTGTCGCGCCCCTGGTACGGCGAATGGATGCCCAAGTACATCGCGCTGTTCGAAGACGGCTTCCTCAGCCTGCCCAGGGACGCGTCCCTGGAAGACGACCACCGCGCGGTGGAGTACGTCGACGGTATCCCGATGGTGCCGCGTCTGGAGCGCAAGGACCTGCAGGATCCGGAGCTGGTGCGCCACGGCGACGGCGCGATCGCCGGCGTGCTGATGCAGTTTGCCGCACTCAACCACGTCACCTCGGTGCCCATTGAGTTCCAGGCAGCCGGCGCGCGCGCCTACATCGGCGACGGCCGAGCAGACGGCGTGGCAACCGTCGTGACCGATGATGCCTTCGGCACGGTCAGCGGCGGCAATGATTTTGGAGGATTTGCATGACCACCGCCCGCCCAGAGATCGGCCGCGAGATTGCCACCACTGCCGATGGCATCGACATCACCCGTGGTTACACCGGGCCACTGCTACTGCCCTTTGACAGTGTCCTGCGCAACCGCGGCGGCTACGACCTTCAGATCTACGAACAAGTGCTGTCCGACCCGGAGGTGAAGACCACCTTCGGCTCTCGCCAGGACTCGGTGGTGGCCTGCGAATGGCAGGTGGAGCCCGGCGGCGAGAAGCGTATCGATCGCCAAGCGGCAGAGTATCTGCAGGAGCAGCTGCACGGCATCGGCTGGGACAACGTCACCCGCAAGATGCTCTTCGGCGTGTTCTACGGCTATGGCGTGGCAGAGATCCTGTACAAGGTCGACGGCACCCGCATCGGCCTGAAGGACATCAAGGTTCGTAACCGTCGGCGCTTCCGTTACGGCAAGGAAGGTGACCTGCGCCTACTCACCCAGACCCAGATGACCGAGGGCGTGCCGGCGCACGCGCCCTATTTCTGGAACTTCTGCTCCGGTGCCGACCACGACGATGAGCCCTATGGCCTGGGCCTGGCGCACTGGCTGTACTGGCCGGTGCTGTTCAAGCGCAACGGGCTCAAGTTCTGGCTGATCTTCCTGGAGAAGTTCGGCATGCCCACCGCCGTCGGCGAATACGACGAAAATGCTACCGATCCAGAGAAGGCCAAGCTGCTGCAGGCCACACGCGCGATCCAGACCGACAGCGGCATCATCATGCCCAAGGGCATGGCGCTGAGACTGCTGGAGGCCGGACGGAGCGGCACGGCCGATTACAAGGCCCTGCAGGACTACATGGATGCCACCATCCAGAAGGTGGTGCTGGGCCAGACCGCCAGCACCCAGGGCACGCCCGGCAAGCTGGGCAACGACCAGCTGCAGCGCGAAGTGCGCCGCGACATCATTACCTCCGATGCCGACCTGGTATGCGAGTCCTTCAACAAGGGGCCAGCGCGCTGGCTCACCGAATGGAACTTCCCTGGCGCGGCGATTCCTCGGGTCTATCGCGTCACGGAAGAGCCGGAGGATCTGGACGCTACCGCCAGCCGTGACAAGAAGATCCTTGACCTGGGCTACAAGCCCAAGCAGGTCTACATGGATCAGACCTACGGCGACAACTACGAGCCTGTCCAGGCGCCGCAGGATCCGCCTGCGGTACCGACGGCGATCGATGGCGCCCAGTTCGCCGACGCCGGCGGTGCGGTGGTCAGCTTGCTGCGCAGGCACTATCCCGCCGCCTTTGCCGACGGCACCCCGAAGACGCCCGATCCCGCTGTCGAGCTGGGCCAGCAGCTCGATCGCCGGCTGTCGCCCATTGGTGCTGGATGGGTCGAGCAGATCCGCCAGCTGGTCGATGAGGTCGATTCGCTGGAGCAGTTGCGCGACCGGCTGTTCGAGCTGCATCCGAATATGACCCTGGACGACTACGCCTCGGTGATGGCCGATGCGATGACGGCAGCGACGCTGGCTGGCCGTACCGACATCCAGGGCGCGGGAGACTGATCAATGGCCGGGGTCGCCTACGCTCAACTTCCGTTCCGGGAGCAGATCGAGTTCTTCCGTCGCAAAAAGAACGTGCTCACCGAGAGCTACCTCGACGTTTGGGAGTCGGAGCACGACTCCAGCTTCATGGTGGCCGGCGCCAATCGGGACGCGCTGCTGGCGGACTTCCGGCAATCCATCGATCGGGTCATTGCTGAGGGGCGGACTCTTCAGCAGTTCCGGGAGGACTTCGACCGGATCGTGGCCACGCATGGTTGGGACTACAACGGCGGTCGGAACTGGCGCTCACGGGTGATCTACGAGACCAACCTGCGTCAGAGCTACAACGCCGGACGCTGGGCCCAGCTGCAGCAGCTGATCAAGGTGCGGCCGTTCTGGCGCTACAACCACAACGACGCCGTCGAGCACCCTCGGCTGCTGCACGTGTCGTGGAATGGCCTGGTGCTGCGCCACGACGATCCGTGGTGGCGCTACCACTATCCAGCCAACGGCTGGGGCTGCCAGTGCTATGTCGATGCTCTCAACGAGCGCGACCTGCGCCGGTTGGGCAAGAATGGTCCGGACAAGGCTCCCGAGATCGTGATGCAGTCGATGACCGTCGGGCAGCGCAGTCCTGGTGGGCCGCGCACCGTGTTGACGCCGGCAGGCGTCGATCCTGGGTTCGGCTACGCACCCGGCGCAACGGCCGATCACTGGCCCGGCGGGCGTGGTGGTCCGGTCACTCCGCCATCGTTGACCGGGCAGCTCACCTCCGCTCTGCAGAACGCCCTGGAGACGGGAGCGCGGTTGCCGGCGGCGCCAGCAGCTGCCAGCGCTACCCAGGCCTTGGCGCGGCCGCGCGCCAGGGATGCGCTGCAGGCCGGCTATGCCAGCTGGCTGGCCAGCATTGATGCCGATGCTGCCCACGCTGCCCGCTACCTGGCCGGAGCACTGTCGCCCGGACTGGTGTCGCAGCTGCAGCGTGCCGCCGTTCGCCCAGCGACGGCGGCCTTTGCCGTGTTGGCCGAGCAGCTCCCCATCACTCGGCCTGGCGCGGTGGCCATCGCCGCAGCCGAGCTGCCGATCCGCCTCCTCGATGCGGCGGCCATCCTGCTGGACGTTGCCGCAGGTCGCCTGCGCTATGTGCTGGCGGTGGGGCGTCCTGCCTTCATGGTGGTCGATGTGGCCATCTCGGAAACGGGCGTCAGCACGGTACAGTCCCAGCTGCAGATGCTGATGCCCGCCGAACTCCAGCGCGGCGTTGCCGATGGCACGCTGCAGCTGCTGCAGGGAGAGATCTGATGGCGCAGCTCGAAGTCACTCTGGATTCGGCAACACCCGCACTGGCCGATGCGCTGCGGCAGCTGGAAGGAGAGGCGCGCGAGCTGATCCTGAAGGACTGGGGCGAGTACTTGCTCGGGTCAACCCGCCGCCGCGGGAAGCAACAGGTCGATCCATCCGGTCGGAAGTGGCGAGCGCTTTCGCCGTCCTACAAGCGCTACAAGCAGCGCAAACGTCCAGGCAGGCCAATCCTGGAATTCGACTTCCATATGCTCGGCGACATGGCGTCGTGGCAGTTGGATGGGGGCGATGCCGTGTTGGTCGGCACCAACGCGCCCTATGGCGCCATCCATCAGGGCGGCGGAACGATCAGTCGCCCGGCGCGTTCGACACACGTCCATCTAAAAAAAAGAAAAGGCGGGAGCCGATTCGTAAAAGCCAACCGGCAGAATCAACGGTACCGGCGTCGGGTCACGTTGCCTGCCTACACGATCACAATGCCAGCTCGTCCGTGGCTCGGCGTCAGTCGCGAGGATGAGAAGGAGCTGCTCGACATCGCCCACGATCACGTGAGCGGCGCCTTCGAGTGATCATCGCGCAGGAGGCGCTGTGCGCGCCTCCATGCCGGGGCCGCCACACTCGGACGTCATCAGGGCCCGCTTGGTGTCTGACACGCCTCTCTGGCGTGTTCGCGGCCAAGAATCCGCTCGATCGGATGTGGTGCCCGCAGCATCGTCGCAAGAGCGATCATTTCTTGCGAGCCGCCGTCCCAATACGTGAGACGGCACTGCGGGAAAACGGAGGGCATGAGCCAATCCGTCGCTACTCCTGAAAGTTGGAAACCAGTTTCAAAGACAGCGCTCTCCGGCGCGGGAAAACTGGCGGCATGAACCAACCCGCCGCCACCCTGCAGATCTTCAAAGCTGGCACGCACGTTGCCGAAGACGGCCGCACGCTGACCTTCAGCGAAGCGGACGTACAGCAGATTGCTGACATCTACGATCCGGCCCTGCATGAAGCGCCCATCGTGGTGGGCCACCCCAAGACCGATGATCCGGCCTATGGCTGGGGCAAAGCACTTCAGGCCAAGGACGGTCTCCTGATGGCCGAACCCCATCAGGTTGATCCTGCGTTCGCGGAGCTGGCCAACAACGGTCGCTTCAAGAAGATCAGCGCCTCGATCTTCATGCCCGATTCGCCGGGCAATCCGACGCCGGGCAAGTACTACCTGCGCCACATCGGCTTCCTGGGCGCGCAGCCGCCGGCGGTGAAGGGGCTCAAGTCGGCCTCGTTCGCTGAGGGCGACGATGCCGCCTGCTTTGCCATGTCGCTGGCCCCTCTGGGCTGGACGCTGACGGACCTGTTCCGCCGCTTCCGCGACTGGCTGATCGACACCCAAGGTCTTGAGACGGCCGACCAGGTCATTCCTGACTGGCAGATCCGTGGGATCGAGAGCAGCACACGCGATGACGAAGATGCGCGCAACTCCGCCCTCTTTGCGTCGCCATTGCTCACCCAGTTCCCGCGCAGCGCCATCGGCGCGCCCGCGCCCTCCCAGGCAACGCCTTCCACTCGTGAACAGGTCAAATCGGAGATCGACCCCATGTCCCAGCAGAACAACGCCGAGCAGGCACAGCGCCAGCAGCAGCTCGACCAGCAGGCTTCCACCCTGGACGCTCGCGAGAAGGCCCTCGCCGCCCGTGAACAGGCCGTGCGACGCGAAGACGCAGTGGCGTTCGCCGAAGGCCTGGTGAAGGAAGGTAAGTTGCTGCCCCGTCAGCAGCCGGCGGTGGTGGAGCTGCTGCTGGCCCAGCCGAATGGCAAGGAACCACTGAACTTCGCCGAGGGCGAAACGACGGTGTCCAAGCCGGCGGAGTCGGTGCTGCGCGAGCTGCTGACCAGCCTGCCCAAGGCTGTTGACTTCAGCGAGAAGTCTGGCGGCGACGCACCCAGCACAGCCGCGAATTTCGCTGCCCCTCCTGGGACGCATGTCGACGCCGGCCGCGCGGATCTGTTCAACAAGGCCAAGGCCTATCAGCAGCAGCACCCCGGCACGTCCTGGGCGGCTGCAGTCGCCGCGGTCGGCGGCTGACCTTCCCATCCAGGAGCCCACCATGTCCCAGAACATCGCTCTGCTCACGCTGTCCGTGCAGGCCACGGCGGCACTCACCCACAACCGCTTCGTCTCGCCGGTCGGTGGTGTCGCCGCTGCCGGCGGCAACGCCTGCGGCGTCACGCGCTCCGATGCAGTGATCGGACAACTCGCTCCGGTTGACGTGCTGGGCACGACCCAGGTGACCGCGGGTGCCGCCATTGCTGCGGGCGCTGCCATTGAGGTCGGCGCTGACGGCAAGGCCGTCACGGCTGACGCAGGCAAGGTCGTTGCCCGCGCCGCCCCGGGCGCCATAGCAGCCGCTGACGGCGACGTCCTCGAAGTGATCCTCATCCCGAACTGACCGGCTAGCGCCGCAGGAGATTTACATGTCCGCACAGATGACCCCCGGCCAGGTTCGCGTCGTTGACCCGATCCTTTCCGAACACGCCCGTGGCTACCGCCAGGCGCAGCTCGTGGCCAACGCGCTGTTCCCCTTCGCCGACGTCGCCGCCTATGGCGGCCAGGTGATCGAGTTCGGCAAGGAATCCTTCAAGATCTACAACGCCAAGCGGGCCCCCGGTGCGAATACCAAGCGCATCCGCTTCGGCTATGAGGGCAAGCCGTACGCCATCGTCCCGAGCGCACTGGAAGCGCCGGTGCCGCGTGAGCACATGCGAGATGCGAGCCAGGTGCCGGGGATCAACCTGAGCACCCGGGCCGTGAACATCGTGCTGCGCTCGCTGCTGCTGGAATACGAGGTGGACAGCGCCAAGATCGCCACCAACGCAGCCAACTACGACAACGACCACAAGGTCACGCTGGCTGGCAACAACGTGTGGTCCAACGCCGCCTCAAACCCGGCGCAGGATGTCGAAACCGGCAAGGAAGCGGTGCGCGACAGCATCGGTCTGTATCCCAACACCATGCTGTTGTCTGCCAAGGCGTTCAAGCAGCTCAAGCAGCATCCGAAGCTGATTGATCGCTCGGCCAGCACCGGCATTCGCAAGGTCACCTTGGATCTGCTCAAGCAGGTGTTCGAGATCGACAACATTGTCGTCGGCGGCGGTGTGGTGGCCGATGACAATGGCGCATTCGGTGATGTCTGGGGTACTTCGGCTGTTCTGGCCTACGTCAGCCCTGGCGCTGACGTGAACGCCAACGTCGAGGAGCCCAGCTACGGCTATGGCTATCGCATCGAAGGCATGCCCCTGGTCGAAGTTCCCTACTGGGACAACAGCGCCAAGAGCTGGATCTACGGGGTCAGCAACGACGCCACCCCGGTCCTGGCAGGCATGGCCGCCGGCTACCTGATCACCGGCGCGGGCAACTGATGAAAGGAGCCGGCAAAGGACAGTCGGCGTAGTCCCCGCCTTACCCGTACAACCCAGCGAGCGGTGGCACCAGGCGAACGCGGGCCTGTCCGTGCAAAGCACAGGAGAACTATGCGTGACAGTCGGAGAGCACGGCACCACACCTATTCGGAGATATCGTCGTGGCCAAGCCCCGCACTGCGCCGCCCAGCGCACCCAAGACCGTCCAGGATGACAAGCCGGCCGACGTGCCGGTCGTCACGGAAGAGAAGACTGCCGACGCGCCGCCGGCGGCGGATGACTCGGTACCGGAGCAAGGCCAAGGCGAGCTGGAGTCCGCCGCGTCGATTGTCTCTGCAGCCGATGGTGCTGCCGTCGACCAGTCGCAGGTCAACCATTCGGCAGCGGACCAGGACGCTGGCATCGAAGCGGGTGCTTCTTCGCCTGACGCTGCGTCTCTCGACGTTGTCACTGCGCCTGCCACTTCCACCAGCTCGGGCGATGACACGCCGAGCATCTGGTGGTTCGAAGTACTCAGCCCGTTCAAGCACGCCGACGTAGTCGTCAAGCCGCCTGCGTGGATCCCGATGACCTGGGATGAGGCCGAGGACTACCAGGATGCTGGCGCTCTCGGTGACGAACCGGCCACCCAGGAAGAGCTGGAGTAACCGGCCGCCATGTCCTACTGCACGCTCGCACTGCTGTCGGCGGCCAAGCTCGCCCAGGAGCTGGCGCAGGTGGCCACGCCGGAGCGCTATCCGATCGTGGACGATGCGCTGATGGATGCCACGCTGCTCGGCGGCGATCGCAGCGCCTTCGACCCAGCCGACGTGGCGATCGCCGATGAGGCGGCCGCGCACGTGCAGCGCGCTCTGGACGACGCCGATGGCGTGATCAACGGCTACCTGGTCATGCGCAAGCCCAAGCCCTATCCGGTGCCGTTGCCGGCGCCGGTACCGGGCATCGTGTCCACGTGGGCACGGTGGATTGCGCGCTACCTGCTGCATAAGGACCGGGTCAACACCGAGGAGCGTACCGATCCGGTGGTACGCGACTACAAGGAAGCACTGCGCTTTCTGGAGCTGGTGCGCGACGGCAAGTTCAGCCTCGGCGCCGATGACCCGCTGCCGGCGCCGAGCGGTGGCGCACCTGAGGTCTGTGCACCGCCGCGGGAGTTCAGTCATCGAACTCTGCAGGACTACGGCCGGTGAGCACCCAGCCCTTCGACACTGGCCTGGTGCGCGATCGCATCCGCCAGGGCGTCAACGAGAAGGAGCTGCGGCAGGTCCAGGGCAGCGCCGACTATGCCGCCGTCCAGGCGCTGCGCGACTTCCCTGCGCCGTGCTGCTACGTGCTGCTGGCCCGCGAGATGCCGTTGGAGACCAAGACCGGCGCTTCGTTTCCCGGGCAGCAGACGCGCCTGGCGCAGTTGGTCGAAGTGAACTTCGCGGTGGTGACCGTCTGCCGCAACTACCGCGAGCAGCGCGGGGCGCAGGTGATCGATGAGCTGCGTCTGCTGCTGGGCAAGGTTCGTCAGCCGCTGCTGGGCTGGACACCGCCTATTTCTGGTGGCCGTGCCTGCCAGCTCATCGAGGGCAACCTCGAGGACTACGACGCTGCCACCGCCCTGTGGGTCGACGTATGGAAGACCCAAGCCGTTCTTCAACCCGAGATTCCGCGATGACTACCCAGACCACTCAGAAGCACACGATCAAGAAGGCGGGCCTGACGCTTGCGAGCAAGCCCATTGCGGAAGGCGAAACGGTGGAGCTTCCTGCCGACCTAGTGCCCTGGGCGGTTGAGCGCGGCTTCATCGACGCTCCCGACGCCGATTCTTCCCCCAATCCGTCGCGCAAGGCCAACGGCCAGGCGACTGCTGCCAGCGCCCAGGAGGCGAAGTAAGCCATGTCCGATACCGAGTATTTCTCCCTGCAGGGTCGTGTGTACCTGGGCCTGCGCAATGCCGACGGCAGCCGCGCACCGGCGCGTTGGGCGTATGACGCCAGCGTCCTCGAGCTGACCATGTCCAGCACTCGTGAAACCAAGAAGGAAAGCTGGTCCGGTGTGCGCGGCGTCGGCGCTACCATGACCACCGAGCGCAACCTCGGCGTCAATCTGACCCTGGGCCAGCTCAACACCGATCACCTGGCGCTGGCCACGGACGGCACCCGCATGGAGCTGGCTGCCGGCTCAGCAGCCAACGAGGCCATTGGTACGGTCAAGCCGGGTGATGTGGTCGCGCTGGAGTATGCGGCGATCAGTGCACTGGTACTGGAGGGCGGCACCCCAGCCGCGCCGTTGGTGCTGGACACCGACTACACCGTCAACCTGACCACCGGCATCGTCACCTTCCTCACCGCTAAGACGGCGGTGGTGGCCAAGACCTATGAGTACGCTGCGCACAGCCTGGTGAAGGTCTTCGAAAGCACCAAGTCCGAGTACTACGTACTCTTCGACGGCGTCAACAGTGTTGATGGCACCACCATGCGCTTCCGCGGCGAGGTTCACCGCGTCACCTTCCCGGCCTCGGAGACGCTGTCGCTGATCAACGACACCTTCGGTGAGATTGCGCTCACCGGCGAGGCCAAGATTGACCCGGTGCGGCAGGCCGATCCGCGCTTCGGCCTGTACGCCCGTGCCCTGCTGGTGGATGCAGCCTGATGGCCAAGGTGATCGGCAATGTCGGTCAGCAGTCCCCCGGATCCGGCACTACGGATCCGGGGGCCATAGCCGGTGAGCTGGACGTGCTGGCCGGCCAGCAGCAGGGGCAGCTCGGCGGAAAGACCATCACAGTGCGCGAGTACGGCTTCTTTGAGGCCGCTCGCATCCTGCAGACCGCCGCACCACTGGTTGGGGACCTGCAGCCGCTGTTCGAAGGCACCGATCCGCCTTCCATGCTGCAGGTGATGGATGCACTTATGTCCCACCCGGATCTGATCCGGCATCTACTGGCATGCTCGATCGCAGCGCCGCCGGCTGATGCCAAGGATCACGCAGCCGAGGTGCGGGAGCAGGAAGCGTGGCTGGAGACGCTCAACGAAACCGATGGCGAGCAGATGCTGCTCTTGTGGTGGCAGGCCAATAGCAGTTTTTTTCTCCGCCGCCTGCTCCGAAACGCCGTCAGTCAAAAGGCACTCCCGTCGGTTACGGACGCGTCTTCACCGACCTGATCAACGCTGGCTACGGCCGCAGCTTTGGCGATATCGGTCGCATGACCAAGCGCCAGATATCCCTCGCCTGGGAGCACGTCCAGGCTCAGCAGCGGCGGGCACGGCGGGAGCGCATTACCGACGCCAACGCTGCGTATGCCGGCGGTAATTCGATGACCACCTTGCTGAAGGATCTGAAATAACAATGGCCTCCTCGCGCAACCTCGAACTGGCGATGCGTATCGCCCTGGACATCGAGCAGGTGCGCCAGGCGCTGCCAGTGGTCCAGAAGGGGCTCGCCTCGGTCAAGGGCGCCGGCCAGGATGCCGGCGCCGGCCTGGGCGACGTCACGAAAGAGGCGAAGAAGGCCGCTGATGCCTTGGACAGGGCCGCGCGCAGCAGTGCCGCCTCGGGCAGCCAAATGGAGGATGCTGGCCAGAAGGCGGCCGCCGGCGCGGCGGGCATGGCCACGGCAGGAGAATCAGCTAAGGCCATGTCGGCGGATGTGGCCACCGCCGCAGATCGCGTCCGAATGTCCGGTGCAGCGGTACAGAAGACAGTGGCCGATGAGATTCGCCTGATCTCCGAGCTCGATGCACGTCTGGAGCGCGGCGCGGCGAGCATGTCCGATCTGGCCGACACCGAGGCGATGCTTGATCGGGTGATGGCGCGCGGCCTGATCACCACCGAGGATTACAACAGCGCGCTCAAGGCGCTGGACAAGCAGGAAGCGGGCCTGGCTCGGTCGGAGCAACAGCGTCAGCGTGCTGTTGAGGGCGCCCTGGGGCGCTATGACAGTGCATCAGTAAAGCTGCAGAAGCTCGAGCGGGACGAGCAGGAACTCAAGGCGGCGGTGGATGCCGGCCGCATCAGTCGCGAGCAGTACAACCGCGCCCTGGCGGGCATCAACGTCCAGCGCAACGCGGTCAAGGTTGCCGAAGCGACCAGCCGCAGCCTGGGCGCCGGGGCGATCTCGGCCGGCCAGTACCAGATGGCCATGCGCCAGCTGCCGGCGCAGATCACCGATATCACCACCAGCATCGTCAGCGGCATGCCGATCTGGATGGTGGCCATCCAGCAGGGCGGCCAGCTGAAGGATTCCTTCGGCGGTGTCGTCCCCGCCGCCCGCGCACTTACCAGTGCGCTCAACCCCGCGGTGGTCGTCCTGGGCGGTGTGGCTGCCGGACTGGGTGTTGTTGGCTTTGCAGCGCTGCAGGGCTACAAGCAGCTGCGAGCCTTTGACGCCGCTGTGATCTCGACCGGCCATTCACTTGGCGTGTCCAGCGGTCAGCTCTATGCCCAGGCGAATGCCGTCGGTGCGGTCACCGGCGAGTACTCCGATGCTACGGCGGCCGCGCAGCAGCTTGCTTCCAGTGGGAAGCTGACGGCCAACACGCTATCCACTGCAATCAGTGTCGCGGTCAACCTGGCCAAGCTGACGGGCGAGTCGATCGAGGGCACCACCGCCAAGGTGATCGAGGTCTCCAAGGCCCCTTCGGCTACGCTGGCTAAGCTCAACGAGCAGTACCACTTCCTCACCGCAGCGGTGTACGAACAGGTTCGAGCCCTGGAGGACCAGGGCAAGGCGACCGATGCCGCCAAGGCCGCGCTGGAGGCGATTGCCAATGTCAGTGACCAGCGCGTCAAAGAAATGGAATCGCGGGCGGGCTATCTGGAGCAGGCATGGGATGCAGTGGCCCGTACGCTCAAGAGGGTTTGGCAAGGGCTGAAGGACATTGGCCGCACCGACTCCGAGGCGATGCTCCGCGCGGAAACTGCGGCGATGCGTGGTACGACCGAGCAGCTGCAGCAGGCGCTGAAGAACGGCAACACGCCAGCCATCAGCTACTACTACGACCTGCAGATCAAGCAGATGGACCGGCTCCGCAAGGCTCGGTCCGCCTACGATCGTGACGTCAATGCTGCCGAGAGCGCCGGCCAAGCTCAGCGCATCCAGGATGCCGGCGTCGAAGCCGCCAAGGCGATCGCATCGGGTCTGGAGGAAGGTGCCAGCAAAGCGGAGAAGCTGAAGAAGGCGACCGAAGAGGTTGCCAAGCAGTTCCGCGAGCTGCGCAAGGCTAATCCAGGAAGCGACCTCCTCAAGGGTGTCAGCTTCGGCGACGATGGCAGCGTCAGCGGCGGTGCCTACGACAAGCGGGTTGCCCAGCTGCAGGAGAAGTTCAAAGAGCGCACCCGGAAAGCGCCGAAGACGGAAGGTCAGAAGGATGAGGCCGCAGCACAGCGAGAGCTGGAGCGACTCAAGCAGCAGATCGATCTGGTCGGAACCCTGGATGAGACTCGCAAGAAAGCGACCGAGACTGCCCGCATCCAGGCAGCTATTGCTGAGGGCAACTTCCAGAATGCTTCGGCGAAGACCAAGCAGGAGTTGCTGGACGAAGCCAAGAAGCTGGATCTGGCCAACCTGCGGGTCGAGGCCGACCGCAAGATGCTGGAGATCCGCGATCGCATTGCAGCTCTGCAGGGCCGAGGTCCGGATGCGGAGTTGGCCAAGACCACGCGTGAACTGACGAAGCTGAAGGAAGAGCTGGAAGCCGCCGGACGGTCTGCTGACGCTGCAGATGTTGCCAAGCTCCTCAATCTGAGCAAGGCCAGCACGGATCTGAAGAACCTTCAGGACACCTACAACCAGGTCATGGCCGGCATCGCGCTGGGCCAGCAAAGAATCCAAGTGGAGCTGGAAGCAGGCTTGATCACGCAAGCCGACGCACAGCAACGCGTGGTTGACCTGTATCAGAAGCAGAGCTCGGCCTTGCGAGATCTTGTTCCGCAGATGCGAGCAGCGGCAATGGCACTGGGAACGCCGGAAGCAATCGCCGCGGTCGATCAGATCGACCTGAAGCTCAAGGAAATGGTTCAGACCACGAACCTGCTTCAGCAAACCGTTAGGACGACGCTTCAGAACGGCTTCAAAGAAGCCTTTATGTCGCTGGCAAATGGAAGCGCCTCGTTAACTGACGCGGTGCGCGGATTTTTCTTGTCCGTTTCCAGCGGCTTGGCCGAGTTCGTGGCCGATCAGTGGTCGCAGGCGTTGGCCAATCGAATCACGTCGATGGTGTTCGACAAGGGGGTCGATGCCGGGACTGACGCGGCCGCCGCTGCCGCGACTCAGGCTTCAGCAGCAGCTCTGTCGACTGCCGCTGCCGGCGTCACCGCCGGCGCCACGGCAGTGGCCACCAGCGCAACCGCGCTAAGCACCTCGGGCGCGGGCTTGATCACTGGGGCATCTGCGGTGACGGCGGCCGCCATCCAGATGCAGGCTGCGGCACAGGCGATGGCCGCTGCGTCGGCCGTGAGAGCGGCCGCCAGCTATGCGGTAGGCGGTTACACCGGCCCTGGCAGCAAGTATCAGGAGGCCGGCACGGTCCACGCGGGTGAATTCGTCCATCGTCAGGAAGTAGTACGCCAGCCTGGCGCCCTGGCATTCCTCTACGACTTCAATCGGGTGGGTATGGCCGCGCTTGAGCGTTGGCGTGGCTATGCCGACGGAGGGCATGTGGCAGCGATGCCCACGCTGCAGCGGTCCCCCGTGTTCACCAGCGCAGCTTCGGCGCCGCCGAGCACTGCTGCGCAGCTGGGCCTGCGCGTCATCAACCAGGTTTCGCCGGACCTGCTCGACCAGTACCTGGACGATCCAGGCAGCGACACCACCGTCATCAACAAGATCAGCCGCAACGCTGCGGCCATCCGCCAAGTATTGGGACTCTGAACATGGCCTGGGCAACAGACACCGCAGCCAACATCACCGACCTCATGGCCCGGTTGCGGGACTTTCTGACTACCAACGCCGCCCTGGTGGCAGCGAACCAGCAGTGGCAGGTGGTGGGTGGTGTGGCCAGTGGACCGATCGCGGCCAACAATTTTGTGTCGCTCAAAGGGCGAGGTCTTGCCGGCGAGGACGAGATCTACCTCTCGCTGGAGGCGTGGATCGTTCCTGCCAGCAACTACTACAACATGCGGATGCGCGGCCACACCGCATACAACCCCGCGATGCCTGGCGTCGACCCGGCCGGCGCCAACTCGAATTACGTCACTCTGCTGGGCGTCAACTCGGCGATTAAATACTGGTTCATCGCCAACGGCCGCTGCTTCAAGGTCATCACGCGCATCAATGGTCGCTATGACGCCATGTACGCGGGTTTCATTCTGCCCGAACACCTGCCTGGGGACTGGAGCTATCCGCTGTTCATCGGTGCCTCCTGCCTTGATAGCAATGCAATGGCGTCCTTGGACACCTACCAGCATTCAAACTTCTGGAATCCAAATGCCTCTGGCCAGAACAACAATTCACTGAGTCAGGCCTACCTCTTTACGCCGGTGCAGGCATGGTTGCCGATTCGCAATCGCTACCAGGACAACGCGTTTACCCGAGCACGCATGACCCTGCCGTGGGCGCCGGGCGTAGTGAACCAGAATGTGCGCAACTGCCTCGACGGCCAGCGCTGGCTGAAACGGGGCCAGCTCATGGGAATTGGTTGGCTCTCCAGCAGTCCCGATCGAGGAAACCGTGTCGATGAAATGCCGGAAGGTGGGCAGTTCTATGGCGACTTCGATGGCGTGTTCTACACGCCAGCCTTTGGAGCAACGGCCGAACAGATCGCCACCGTTGACGGCAAGGATCATCTGCTGGTGCCAAACGTGTATCGCACCGGCGATGGCGAGTACGCCGCATTTGCCCTGGAGTGAGAAATGGCCTACGCAGAATTCAGCAACATTCCGAACCTTCAGACACTGATCGATCTTGTTGTTCAGTTCGCTCAGGCCAATGGCTGGACCGTGGAGCGCAACAGTCTTTCGGGTGCCAACCGCACTGCCACCCTCCGCATTCCAGGGGTATCGGACTACATCCACCTGTTCAACTCGGACCAGCTGTCTTTGCGATCCCGCCTTTCGATTGGTTACGACGGCGGCGCGGCTCCCGCATCGCAACCACTGGTTTCGCCGCGCGACGTATCAACCTATGAACTGGTCGGTGCATTCCCGAGACTGAAGCTGTTCTCCAATGGCTACGCCATCCATGTAGCCATCTCCCAGGCCATCGCCGGCGAGTATCGCCATCACGCTTTCGGCGTCCTGGAGAAGGCGGGTGCCTATACCGGCGGGACTTATGTTGACGGGACGTATTGGGCGCGCACTGGTGGCTACAGTGGGATGGTTTCGTCGAGCGGCAACAATGTCGTCCTGTTCGGTTTTAACACCAGCAACACCGGCTGCGGCCACGTTCGGGCGGATTCGACCGAGGATGGCCGAACCAATAGCTACAACCTGCTGTGCAACTACTTTGGGAGTTCGCTGAATGCTGAAGGCCAGGCAGGCAGCAGTGTCGGCACAATCGCGCAGGCGACCAGCTCTTCGAGCTACGACAGCAACTGGCTTGGGTATGCCCTGGGGGGCGCGGACGAGAACATCTTCTCGGGTCGCAGCATTCTCCACCCCATCCAGTTGAATGTGCGCCGCGCCGGTGCCTCGCCCTACCTGTCGCCGCTGGGGCGCGTATCGGGCCTTCGGGCCTGCTATCTGGAGAAGCTGGAGCCCGAACAGGAGATCACAATTGGTGATGACACCTGGATGGTGTTTCCTTGGCTGCGCAAGCTGGCAATGAGCAGCGTCACCAACGCGCCGCCGGCCAGTGGTAACTATGGCTGGGCGGTGAAGAAGTCCTGATGGCCATTGTTCTTGCCAACCAGCAGAGCACGGGGCCGAACTGGCGCAGCGCCAATCTGGCAACGCCGCGCACCCGCAGACCCCTGCCATTCAACGGGGTGCTCGCCGCGTACAGCCTTCGGGCTGGCCCGACCAGGGAGTCGACCATCATCGAAGCGGATCAGCGGTCGAGCGGGCCTGAACAACGCACCTCGTTCGATGACTGGTATCACCGAATCCACGTCCTGCCGCTGCGCATTGACCTCGGCAACTTGGTGACCAATCAGGTCCGTTACGTTCAGCTTTGGAATGCCTACCTTGCGCCTCAGACGTTGAACTCGGTGGCGCTGGATAATGGTGAAGGCATCGAGCTGGTCGGTCCTGGCTCGCCGCCGCTGGCCTTCGTGCCGCTGCAGCTTCGCCGATGGCAGTTGTCGATCACCACGGAAGGTGCGCCCGTCATCGCGGCCACCCTGTCCTTTGACTTCGTGGCGCTGGGACGGCGCACCGTCACGATTACCGGCAATCGTATGTCGGCGTGGATGCTGCCGCCGGACTGGGAGCGCCCTGTCACCGAAACGCTGGCATGGGCGACGGACGTCCAGCAGTCGGTCGGTGGCGGCGAAGCCCGATTCCCGCTGCGTAGTGCGCCAAGGCGTTCCTGGGAATTCAGCGTGCTGGCCGATCGCCGCGAACGCCAGGTGCTTGAGCAGGCGCTGTTCGACTGGTCGGCGCGCACTTGGGCACTGCCGGTCTGGAACGACGTGTCGTGGCTACAGGCGCGCCTGGCGCTGGGAGTTCAGTCCATCCCGGTGCAGGCGGCCACCCAACGCGACTACCGGCCCGGTGGCCTGGCGATGCTCTGGAAAGACGTGGCCACGTACGAGCTGGTAGAGGTAGCCAGTATCTCCGCCAACAGCCTGCAGCTGGCCCGTCCCACTGCCAATGTCTGGGCGCCTGGCACCCGCGTACTGCCCTGCAGGACGGCGCGTATTGCGGAGACTCCGAGCCTCGAGCGCGTCACCGACCAGGTCATGCGGTCGACCGTGCGCCTGGCTGCGGTGGAGATTTGCGACTGGCCAGCGGTGGCGCCGGCGGCGGCCTATCGCGGTCGACCAGTGTTGGAGCAGCGCCCCGACCTCGACCAGGCGCAGACGGCCGAGTTCGGCAGACAGTTGGTGGTGATTGATGGCGATATCGGCCCGGTGGCCCTCGATGACATCACCGGCAAGGCCTGGCCCCTGCAGTCCCACGCCTGGCAGACCTGGGGGCGCACGGAACAGGCCAACCTGCGCAGCCTGCTGTACTGGCTGCAGGGCCGAGCGGCCGCGCTGTGGGTGCCGTCCTGGGCCGACGACTTGGAGCTGATCGAGCCGGCCCTCACCACGTCCAGCGGCATTGTGGTGGCCTGGGCGGGCGTGGCCCGCTTCGGGCGTGCCCAGGCCGGGCGGCGGCATCTGCGCATCGAACTGTTCAGTGGACAGGTGCTGTACCGCCAGCTGATTGAGGCCACCGAGCTGGATCCGCAGCGGGAGTTCCTGCAGCTGGACGTGCCACACGGGATCGCCTTGCAGCCCAGCGCCATTCGACTGATCAGCTGGATGGTACTGGCACGCCTCAGCTCCGACACCGTGGAGCTATCGCATGAAACCGATGGTGAGGGCGTCGCGCGTTGCCGCGTGTCCTTCGCCGGCGTCGGCGCAGAGGAGAGCGAACCGTGAGCCTGTTCTCCCGACATGTCGAGCTGTATGAGTTTGGGCGCGGTTCCCAGCGCTGGCGTTACACCTCCAGCGATCGAGCCGAGATCTACGATTCGCAGACGTTTTCCCCCGAGGCGATCAAGCGCGGCCGGCTTGGCCAGTCTGCCCAGGAAGCCAGGTCAAACCTGGAGGTGACCGTACCGTTGTCAATATCGCTCGCGTCAGTCCTGCGCCCCTATCCGCCGACTGATCGCATCGTGGTCCGGTGGCGGCGGGTGCGGAAGAGCGACGGCGCGATCCGTGGCACCTGGAATGGCATCCTGAGCGACTTCAGCGAGCGTCAGAACGATTTGCTACTGACCTGCCAGAGCAACGCCGGCGCTGCCGCGACCAACGGACTGCGCCGATGCTGGCAGGGCCAGTGCCCATTCGCTCTCTTCGACGCAGACTGCGGCTTGAACCCGGAGCTGTTCCGAGTCGACGGCGTGTTGTCGGCGGCTTCCGCCCAGACGATCACGTCCAATGCCTTTGCGGCGAAGCCGGACGGCTGGTTCGTGGGCGGCTTCATCAAGTGGGTCCAGGGCACAGCCGTCGAGTACCGCTTCGTGGTTGGCCATGTTGGGCCGACCCTCACGCTGCTGACCGCAACCCCGCTCACCGGTGGCGCGCTGGTGTCCGCCTTCCCAGGCTGTGGCCACGCCCTGCAGATCTGCCACGAGAAGTTCAACAACGCGTTGAACTACGGCGGCCAGCACACCATCCCGCCGAAGAACCCTTTCGGCCCTGACCCCATCTTCTGAGGAGCTTCGCATGTGGGTTCAAATCGTCGTAATGATCGTGGCGCTGATCGTCAGTTACGTGATGCGCCCGAAGCCCACGGTACCCAAGCCTGCGGCCTTGGAGGACTTCAATGTCCCCACCGCCGAGGACGGCCGCGAATGCAGCATGATCTTCGGCACGGTGTGGATTGATGATCCCAATGTCCTGTACTACGGCGATCTGCGTACTACGCCGATCAAGGTCAAAGGCGGCAAGAAGTGATGGAGCGCCCTGTCCTGGTTACCGTCGATCACGCGCGCGCGGCCAAGTTGGGCGAGCAAAGCGGTGTGTTGTGCGCTGCCGGCATCCGTACCTGGATGGATCGGCATGGGCTGGATCTGCGCCGATTCCTGGATGAAGGCCTGCCGGTAGAGCAGTTCGAAGCGCTGGACGACGCATTCGCACACCGCCTGGCCGCGATCGCTCGCGAGGAGGCCAGCCGTGGGTAGTGGCAAGAAGCAGACCGTCGGCTACCGCTACTACATGGGGCTCTACATGGGCGAGTGCCTTGGCCCGGTCGACGCGCTGCGGGAGATCCGCGTGGGCGATCGCAAGGTCTGGGACGGTAGCGCGCAAACGGCGTGGACCCAGATCCTCGGGATGAACATCCCCAGGACTATTCCTGCCACCGGTCCGATCACAGCGTCCCGCTCGATCACCATCCTGGCGCCAGAGATCTTCGGCGGTGACAAGGGCGAAGGCGGCATCGTCGGCACGCTGGAAGTGCGCATGGGTGAACCTACACAGATGCCCAGCACCTACCTGCAGTCGCTGGTGCCCGGCCCGTGGCCAGCCGCACGTGGCCTGTTTACTACGGTTTTCAACGGCCAGGTATCGGCCATGAATCCCTACATCAAGAACTGGACGAAGAAGGTCTCGCGCTGGCGCCAAGGTTGGAAGAAGGGGCTCTGGCAGGTTGACCTGGTGCAGATCGATGAGGGTATGAACCCGGCCCACATCGTCTATCAGGTCCGTACCGAGGGAATGGGCCACCCGATCGACGTGATCAACGATGAGAGCTTCCGCAAGGCGGCGCAGACGCTGAAGAACGAGGGCTTCGGCCTGTGCCTGAAGTGGTCCCGATCGGTCCCTGCAGGCGAGTTCATGGACATGGTCTGCGACCACATTGGTGGCATGCGTATCGAGGATCCGGTGACGGGCTTGACCGAGCTGGTGCTGGTGCGGCCGGACTACGATCCGGCCACCCTGGAGGAAATCGGCCCGGCGAGCATCATCGAGCTGATGGAGTGGCAGCAGCCGATGCTGGAGGGCAGCGTCAATGAAATCACGGTCGTCTATCGGGATATCGCCACCAACAAAGACGCTGCCGTCACCTATCAGAACCTCGCCAGCGTTCAGGCCCAGGGCCGCGTGGTCAGCACTCGGAAGAACTATCCGGGCCTGTGGAACGCTGCGCTCGCGGGGCGAGTGGCGGCGCGCGAAGTAGCCGCCGTGAGCAGCCTGCCGTGCAGGGTCAAGATCCGGGTACGCCAGGATGCCGGTCCCTTTAAGCGCGGGCAGGTGCGCGCCCTGTCGTGGCCACGGCGCGGCGTGGCCCGCATGCCGGTGCGTATCCTGGACGTCGACGACGGCACACAGACCGAAACGGCCGTGGTGCTGACCGTCGTCCAAGACATCGCTGGCATGGCTTCAGCCAGCTACATCCAGCCTTCGGACAGCGCCTGGGTAGAGCCCGATACCAAGCCCAAGCCGGTCGCCGTGCAGCGGCTGCAGGAGGCCAGCTACCGCGACCTAGCCACCACCCTTGGGGCGACGGAGCTGGCCGGTGTGCCGGCCGATGTCGGCTTCCTGACCTCGATAGGCGTGCGGCCGTCGTCGGTGGCATTCGGCTACACGCTGCAGACCCGGCTGGGCGGTGCGGCGTTCGCCGAGGCGGGCGCGGCCGACTTCGCCCCTACCGGCCTGCTGATCACCGCAATGACGGCTACCACGACGGCCATCGCGCTGTCCGCTGGCATCAGCCTGGACATGATCGAGGTCGGCACCGAGGCGCTGATCGATGACGAGCTGGTTCGGGTAGTCTCGATCGATCCCGTGGCGGCGACGCTTACCGTGGCGCGGGGCTGCGTGGACACTGTGCCGGTCCCGCATGCCGTGGGCACGCGGGTGTGGTTCACCGATGAGTATGTTGGTTTCGACGGTCGCGAGTACCTGGCTAACGAATCCCCCCAGGCCAAGCTGATCACCCGCACCAGCCAGGGCCAGCTGAACCCGGATCTGGCCACGGCGATCGCGCTGACGATGCGCCGTCGCCAGATCCGGCCATACCCGCCGGGACGGCTGCGCATCAATGGCGACACCTATCCTGCCGAAGCCTGGGGCACTGGCGGCACCGTGGTGGCTACCTGGGCACATCGCGATCGCCTCCTGCAGGCCGACCAGCTGGTCGACTCCGAGCAGTCCAGCATCGGCCCAGAGCCAGGCACTACCTACACCGCCCGCTGGTACCTGCAGGACGCCCTGGTGCGCACGCAGACGGGCATCACGGCCGCCACCGACAGCTACCTGCCGCCGGTCGGCAGCGGCGGCAAGACCCTGCGGGTTGAGATCGAGGCTGTCCGCGACGGCTTCACCAGCTGGCAGCGCCTGCAGCACACCTTCCTCTACCGCGCCCAACTGGTGACCGAAGCGGGCGACCGCATCGTCACGGAAGCCGGCGACCCGATCATCCTGGAGTAACCCCAATGCCTGACGTCAAACTCTCCCAGCTCGCCGCCGCCAGCGCGGCCTCGGTGGCCGCCGGCGCCGGCCTGTGGACGATGGCTGGCCACATCCTCGGCCTGCGCATGGAGTACGTGGGGCCGGCCTCCATTCGCGTTTCCAGCGGCAGCGCGTGGATTCCGTCGTTGCAGCAGGCCATTGAGGTGCCGGCCGCGCTGACCCTCAGCGGCCTGACGCTGGCGGCCAGTACCTGGTACCACCTGTACCTGTACCTCAACGGCTCAACGCCGGCGATCGAGGCCGTGACGGCGGCACCGGCCACCCCGTACAGCGGGACTGCTCGCGCCAAGACCAGCGACAACACGCGGCGGTACATCGGCAGCTTCCGCACCAACGCCAGTGGTCAGATCCTGAAGTTCGCGCATTCGGGGGGGCAAGTCTCCTACGCTGGAAATGTGAGCCAGCAACTCGTGTTCAACGGAAATCCGGCTGTTCCAACCACTGTGGATCTGTCCGGCTATTGCCCCATCACCAGTCAATCAGCGCAGCTGCTGGTCCTTAATCAATCGCCTGTGAACATGTACGTGGGCTACGCGAATGGCCCCGTGGCTGGCGACAACTCTTGGATCACCTTCTTGCCTGGCAATTCTGCGCAGAAGCTGGATGCGCCGTATCCAGCGACTGGGGACAACCTGCAAGTCTGTTACTCAACAGCTAGCAGCAATGGCTCGCTGGCTTGGGTGGCGGGGTACACGTATGGACGTTAAAGCCATCATGGTCCGTATGTCGCGGAATGGGCTGCTTCGGTCGACCGACTGGACCCAAGGAGAAGACTGCCAGCTGTCGCCTGCAGCAAAGCTGGCATGCGCCGAGTACCGCCAGAAGCTACGCGATCTTCCGGCGCAACCTGACTTCCCGAATGCCCCGTGGCCAACACCGCCGATACTGCCTGAAGGGGCTACCGGGTTGGATCGCGCGCCCCTTCACTCCTGAAACAGGGCGCCAGGCTGGCAGCTGCAACTGCCAGCCTGGCGCCGCAACACAGGTGATCTCAGCACCTGGCATTGGCTGAGGCCCTGCCCCCCGCGCGGGGGAGACAAGCCTCGCCTAGACCCATCGCAGAGGCTGAGAATGAAGACGACCACACTTTTCCCCTGGCCAGGCGGCAAGACCCGCCTGCTTCCCCACCTACTGCCGCTGGTAGCCGAGACCCCTCACCGGACCTACGTCGAAGCATTCGCTGGCGGGGCTGCTCTCCTGTTCGCTAGGGATCCGGCCAGGACCGAGGTGCTTAATGACTGTCACGGCGAGTTGGTGCGCCTATACCGGGTGGTGGCCAACCACCTCGAGGAGTTCGTCCGCCAGTTCAAGT
The DNA here is from genome assembly GCF_056480025.1 of Stenotrophomonas sp. 109824_Sma. Taxonomy (NCBI): domain Bacteria; kingdom Pseudomonadati; phylum Pseudomonadota; class Gammaproteobacteria; order Lysobacterales; family Lysobacteraceae; genus Stenotrophomonas; species Stenotrophomonas sp. 109824_Sma. The sequence continues at coordinate 2,615,645 of NZ_CM151078.1, forward strand.
GGGCGCTGACGAGCCGGGAAATGTTCCGCTGGTGCCAGCTCCAGCACCCGGACACCCTTACCGACATCCAGCGAGCTGCGCGCTTCTACTACCTGCAGCGCCTGGCTTGGGGTGGGAAGGCGACTTGCCAGACTCCGGGTTTCGGCCGGGGCGGCAAGGGCCTCAATCTGCTGCGCATCGAAGAGGATCTGAGCGCTGCACACCTCCGGCTCCACAAGGTCACCGTCGAACACCTCGCCTGGCAGCAGTGCATGGCCAAGTACGATGCCGCCGATACCCTGTTCTTCCTGGATCCGCCGTACTGGGAGACCGAGGGATATGGCACGCCCTTTGGGATGGAGCAATACCAGGAGCTGGCGCGTCAGATGGCTGGGCTGCGTGGCTCTGCCATCCTGACGATCAATGACCACCCGGCCATGCGGGAGGTGTTCGGCCAGTTCAGGGACCGGGTGGTGCCAATCCGGTACACGATCGGCCGGCAGGCGGTGCAGCGGCGCGAGCTGATCTACACGACCTGGTAGTCCAACCGGGGCACGGGGCGGTTTCCGCCCCGTGCAATTTCATTCCGGTGGGCGCAACATGGGCGCCCCACCGTTTATCTCACGTGTGGCGGGCGATTTATCGCGCGCCGTTACAATCTCCTTGGGAAAGCGCCCGGGATTGGACGACCCGCTCATCCTAGGTAGACTCACTGGACACATCGCACTTAATAAGCCGGATATGTTGTCCATACGTCCATGAACCTTCCCCTCGACGCCTCCGCACCCGATCGCCTCTCCTCCCTGCTGGAACGCTTCCGGGTGCAGGCCGCGCTGTTCCACAGCGGTCCGCTGTGTGGACGGCAGGTGTTCGAGCCGCAACCCGGGCGCGCGTTCCTGCACATCCTGCGCCGGGGTGAGATGGAGGTGCGCCATCCCGATGGCGATACCGCGCTGCCACGGTTGAAGATCGACACCCCCAGCCTGCTGCTGTACCCGCAGCCGCTGCACCACGTGTTCTTCAATGCCCCACTGGAGGGCCCGGACTTCACCTGCGCGACGCTGGACTTCGATGGCGGCGCGCGCAATCCGATCGTGCAGTCGCTGCCGCCGGTGATGGTGGTGCCGCTGGCCGCGATCACCGAACTGGACGACACCCTGCACCTGCTGTTCACCGAGGCCGACCGCCAGCGCTGCGGGTCACGGCTGCTGACCAACCGCCTGTTCGAGGTGGCGCTGATCCAGATCCTGCGCTGGGTGGTGGACCATCCGGATGCGGCAGGCGTCAGCCATGGGCTGATGCGCGGGCTGTCCGACGCGCGGCTGGCACGCACGCTGGTGGCGATGCACCAGGCGCCGCAGGACGAATGGACGCTGCCACGGATGGCCGCGACCGCCGGCATGTCACGCAGCGCGTTCGCGGCCGTGTTCAAGGACGTGATGCAGGCAACGCCGGCCAGCTATCTGCTCGACTGGCGGCTCAGCCTGGCCTGCGCGCAACTGCGGGCGGGCGTGGCGGTCAAGCAGGTGGCGATCGAGGTGGGGTTTGCCGATACCGCGTCGTTGTCGAAGGCGTTCCGGAAGCGGTTGGGGGCTTCGCCGAGATCGTGGCTGGCAGCGACCGCAGCACAGGTCGGGTAAATGGGTGAGGGGTAGAGTCGACCGCTGGTCGACTATCGCGCGGAGCGCGGGATCTTGTGGCCTGACGGGAAGACAGTCGAGCATGGCTCGACGCTACAGGACAGCCGACCCAGCGGTCGGCTCTACCCGCTAGCGCGATGATCCATCGGGCTTCGCCAGCAGCCCGGCGATGCGCTCGGCCACTTGGGCGCGCACGCTTTCATCCAGCTGGCCTTCGTACATCGCCTCGTAGATCCAGAGACCATCGGCAGCCAGCCGTGCCACGAAATTGTCGAGCGCGGCCGGGTCATTCTGCCCGGTCGACGGCGGCAACGGCGCCCAGCGCCGTACCGCCGGGCCCCACGGGCGCTCATCGGCGTCCGGGTCGGCCGATTCGAGCATGAACATCAGCTCGGCGCGGGTGGCGCTCTGCGCCGAGACGCGCACGAAGGTCTGGTAGCGCTCCAGCGCCGATGCTTCTTCCGCACCCTTGCCCAGCAGCGATTCCATCGACGTCTCCCAGGCCTGCACCAGGTGCTCGTCGATGCCGCGCAGCAGTGCCTCGCGCGACGGGAAGTGGTACAGCAGGCCGCCACGGGTCAGCTGGGCCTCGGCCGCCACCGACTCGAAGGTCACCGCACGCACACCGTCACGATTGATCACGTTGACGGCGGCGTCGAGGATGCGGTCGCGCTTGCTGGTTCTCATCGCCTTATTTTACGCGATCGGCCGCGCCCTCGCGGCTGCCGACGCGGCCACGCAGCAGGCGCGCGATGATCGTCGCGCCGAGCACCAGCATCACCGTGATCACCAGCAGCACGATCTGGTAGCCGCGGTCATACGCGGCCGCAGCCAGTGCGAACCACTCGCCCTGCCCGCTTTCGCGCGCCACGTGCAGCGCCTGGGTGAAGCCTTCGCGGGCAAGCTCGGGCATGTCGGCCGAGGCCGGCAGGAAGGCGCCATACATCGCCGCGCTCAGGCTGCCCAGCATCGCCACCGCCAGCAGGCCACCGAATTCATACGACACCTCTTCGACCGACGAGGCCATGCCCGCACGGTGCGCCGGTACGTTGTTGAGGATGGCAGTGGACGCCACCGAGATGGCCGAGCCCATGCCGAACCCGGTGATGGCCATGCCAGCCACCACCCAACCCAGGCCATGCGGGAAACCGAACGCCACCACGCCGACACCCAGCGCACCTGCGGCCAGGCCGCCGCAGATCAGCGGGCGCAGGCCGACACGGTGCAGGATGCTACCGCCCAGCAGCGCACTCGGCAGGCTGCCCAGCGCCGCCACCGACACCAGCAGACCCGCCTGCAGCGGGGTGAAGCCCGCCACCAGCTGGAAGCGCTGGGTGGTGACCAGCTGCAGGCCAGCCATGGCAAACAGGGTGAACACCGCCGACAGCGTGCCGGCCAGGAACGCCGGATTGCGGAAGATCGCGAAGTCCAGCAGCGGGTACGGCAGCTGCTGCTGGCGGCGCGCGAACGCCGCACCCGCAATAACCGCCAACAGCAGCGCGCCCGCACCCAGGGCATACGACGGCGGCGTAGCGATCAGCGACTTGATCGCCAGCACCAGGCCGGACAGTGCGGCCAGCGCCAGCAGCGAGGACACCATGTCCCAGGGGCGCGACGTGTCGCGCTGGCCTTCCGGCGCCAATAGCAGCGTAGCGACGAAGGCCACCACCACCACCGGTACGTTGATCAGGAACACCGAACCCCACCAGAAGTGCTGCAGCAGCCAGCCACCGATGATCGGGCCGAGACCCGCACCGACGATCGCCACCGAACCCCAGATCGCGATGGCGATGTTGCGCTCGCGCTCTTCGTGGAAGCTCAGGCCGATCAGGGCCAGCGTGGCCGGCATCATCGCCGCCGCACCAACTGCCAGTAACGCACGGGCAGCGATCAGCTGCGCGGCGCTGTCGGCGAATGCCGCTGCCAGCGAGGCGAGGCCGAACACCACCAGGCCGATCAGGAAAATGCGGCGGTGGCCGATGCGGTCGCCCAGCGTGCCGGCACCGAGCAGCAGGCCGGCCATCACCAGCGGGTAGGCGTTGATGATCCACAACGCCTGCCCGGCACTGGCCGAGAGTTCCTCGGTCAGGGTGGGCAGTGCGGTGTAGAGCACGGAGTTGTCGAGCGTGACCAGCAACAGACCAGCGGCGACGGTGAACAACAGCGCCCAGCGACGGGCACGCGACAGGGCCGGAGCACCGGCCAGGGGCTGGGACAAAGCCATGGGAGAACCTGATGGGGTGGAGTACGGCCATAACTATACAGGATGTCCTGTATAGTTATGACCTTCAGGATCCACCGGTTCAGCGTTTGTAGAGCCGGACCTGCTTGGCTGAACCGCCAGCCAGGCATGGCCTGGCTCTACTGGTAAACGCTTATCGGCAGTCGTCCGGCAGCGCGGCAATCGCCGACACCACCGCGCCCTGCATGCCCTGCCCCACGGCCATGTCCAGTTCCCCGCCCGTTCCCCCATGCTGGCGCCGCAGTTCGTCCTCGCACAGCCCACGCACCCGTGCGCGGGCATTGGCGCGCAGGCTGCTGCACCGCCAATCGCTGCCGCCCAGCGGCAACACCGAATACACCACGCTGTTGCAGGCATTCCCTGCGCGTTGCTGCAGCGACAGTCCGCCGAAATCCCGCGGCTCGCTGCTGCGCTGCGGGTCGAAATAGCTGTCCGGGAAAGTGCGCGCGTACTGCTCGATGTCCACGGCCATGCTGCGCCCACCGGCCAACGGCATCTGCAGCGGCTGGCCACACGGCGTCGCGTCCGCCCGATGCTGGATGTACTGGTAGATCGGCCGGTCCAGTGATGGATCCTGCTGGGTCACCGCACTGACCGCCGCCAGCACCGGCAGCGATGCACGATTGGCCATGCGCGCCAGCAGTCCCGCCTGCGCCGGCTGGCAGCGGTCGCGCAGGGTCGCCGCAAGCAGGAACAGCACGTCGTTGCGAAAGGCATGGTCATCGGCCATGCGCTGTTCGATGCGCTGGCGGGCACCGGACGAAGGCGGCGGAAATGCGATGGCGGGTGGCGCGATGGGTGCAGCCTGCCGCTGCCACCACACCAGCAGCGCAACCGCCACCAGCAAGGCTGCTGCAACGATGGTCCAGCGCGCACGCATCAGTTGTGGATCGCCGTCAGCGTTGCCGCTGCGGCATCGTAGGACGCGCTGGCAATGTCCGCATCGAAGCGCTTCACTTGCAGGCGACCGGCCAACCGGTACGGATCCCACAGGTCACCCAGTGCGATCGGCGTGGCCAGGGTCACGTGGATGATCTGGTTCGGTGGCGGCGGCGGCACGTGGATGCACGCACCGTAGAACGGCACGAACAGCAGTTCATCGACCAGGCCTGCATCGTTGGTGCCAAGCGGTACCACGTAGCCATCCAGATCCACCGCGCGACCGTCGACGGCGTCGACGACGCGCGAGGAGCCGAACTGCTTGGCGCGGTCCGGGCTGGAATGGTCGATCTCCTGACCCGGCGGCGTGCCGGAGCCGGTGTCGTCGATCAGCCCGCCCACCCCCTCCATGCCATTGCGTGACAGGCCGATCTGCGGTGGCGGGCGCTGATAGGTCACCTCATCGGGCCGCAGCGCGTCCCAACGGTCGATGGGTGCTTCAGCCGCGACGGGCCCAGCCGCGACGGGCTGTGCCGGCGCGGGGGCCGGTGCAGCAGTGACGGTCGTCGCGTTCCCGCCTGCCTGCGTGCACCCCAGCAAGCCCAGGCAGCACGCCACTCCCATCAGGACATTACGGTTCATACGGCCTCAGCTCCGCATCGCGCATGGTGTAGGCCGAGCCGGCCAGCTCGTCATCCAGCCGTTCGGCGCGCAGGGTGCCGGCCAGGAAGAACGGCGAGTACATGTCCGGCATCGCGATCGGGCGCGGCAGCACCACGTGCACGATCTGGTTCGGCGGCGGTGGCGGCACGTGGATGCAGGCGCCGTAGTACGGCACGAACAGGAATTCGGTCAGGCGCCCGTCCTGCGCGTTGGCCAGTGGTACCACGTAGCCGGGCAGGCGCACCGGACGTTGTAGCACCGTATCCACGGTGCGGAACGTGCCGAACTGCGGCATACGCCGGTTGCCGTTGTGCTCCACCTCCGGGCCCCCGCCCCGCTCCAGCGCGGCCAGCTCATCCTTCGGCATCATCTGCAGCCAATCCAGCTCCTGCTCCGTGGCGTCTGCGGGGCGCTCGCGTTCAACCAGCGGCGATGGCGGCAAGGCCTGCACACCGGTATCCACCGGCCGCTCGCAGGCGGCCAGTGCCAGCACCATCGGCAGCGACAGCAACCAGCGCATGCTCAGCCTCCCGGTGACAGGCCATCGGCCAGCGTGCGCCGGTAGGCCAGCAACGCCGGCACCAGCCCGGCCGCCGTGCTGATCGCCAGCACGCCCGCCACCCACGCCAGTTCGCGGCCATCCGGCCACACATGGGTGATCGACAGACCGAAGGTCGCCAGCGCCCAGCCACGCCCGGCAATGCTGGCGGCCACCAGCAGCGCCAACGCCAGCACGCAGGCCACGGCACTGGTCGCCACCGCTTCCACCACCAGCAGGCCGGCGATGTAACCCGGCCGTGCGCCGGTCGCACGCAGGATCGCCATCTCGCGCCGCCGCTCCTGCAGTGTCGATACCAGCAACGCCACCAGCGAGACCATGCCCAGCAGCACCACCATCGCGCTGATCAGCTGCAGGGCGCGCTCGGCCGTGCCCAGCGACTGCCACAGCTGCTGCAGCGTCACGCCGGGCAGGATGGCCAGCATCGCCTCCTCGGGATACTCATTGATCCTGCGCTGCACCGAGAAGGTGGCGATGCGCGAGTTCAGGCCGAGCATGAACGCGGTGATGCTGGTCGGGGTCAGGTCGAGGTGGCGCGCCTGCTCGGCACTGACGCTCTGGCTGCGCAGCTGCACGCCCGAGCGCCAGTCGACGTGGATAGCCTCGATGGCCGGCAGCGAGACCAGCAGTGACGAATCGACCGGCGTGCCGGTGCGCTGCAGGATGCCGGAGACCCGGAACGGCTTGTCGGCATGCGTGGCGAGCGTGACCGCACCGGTGCCATGGGCGAGCACGATCTCATCGCCGAGACCGACCTCCTGCGCGCGTGCCACCTCGGCACCGATCACCGCGTCGTACAGGTCGTCGAATGCCCGCCCCTGCGCAAACGCCAGCGCATGCCCTGCGCCGTAGCGGTAGTGCTCGAAGTAGCCGCCGCTGGTGCCGACCACGCGGTAGCCGCGCCAGGAATCCCCCAGCGACAGCGGCACCGCCCACTTCACCTGCGGCATCGCGGACAGCGCCTGGTAGGACTGCCAGGACACGTTGTTGGTCGGGTCACCGATATGGAACACCGAGTACAGCAGCAGGTTCACCGGCCCCGAACGCGCGCCCACGATCAGGTCGGTGCCCGACACGGTGCTGGCGAACCCCTCGTGCGCCTGCGTGCGCACGCGTTCGACACCCAGCAACAACACCACGCTGAGGGTGATGACCAGTACGGTCAGGCCCACGCTCAACGCGCGGCTGCGCAGGCTGGCCCAGGCGAGTTCAAGCATGGCCGGCACCTGCCTGGTTGATCTCGGACAGGGCAATCGTGCGATCGAACAGCGGTTGCAGGCTGTCGTCATGGCTGACCACCAGCACCGTGGTGCCGGCCGCCTGGCATTGCGCGGACATCAGCTGCAGGAAGGCGGTCGCCGCTTCGCGGTCGAGCGCTGAGGTGGGCTCATCGGCCAGCAGCAACGCCGGCCGACCGATCAGGGCGCGTGCTGCCGCCACGCGTTGTTGCTGGCCAACACTGAGCGTACCCGCGCGCCGCTGCATCAGCGCCGGATCCAGCTGCAGGGCGCGCAGCAGGCGCACGATCTCGGCATCCACCGAACCACTGATGCGTTCGCTACGCAGGCGCGAGAAGCGCAGGCCCAGCGCAATGTTGTCGCGCACGCTGAGGAACGGCAGCAGGTTGAACTGCTGGAAGATCACGCCCAGATGATCGGCACGGAACCGATCCCGTGCGGCCCCGCGCATTGCCTGCAGCCCGTGGCCGGCGACCTCGACGCTGCCCCTGCCGGGCAGTAGCACCCCCGCCAGCAGCCCCAGCAGTGTGCTCTTGCCACCGCCACTGATCCCGCGCAGCAGCACACTGCTGCCCTGCTCGATCCACAGCCGCGGCACGTCCAGCACCAGCCGCCGGCCATAGCCGAACTGCACATCATCCAGCGCAATCACCGGTCGCATGCTCACGGTGCCAGCACCACGCGCAGGTTGCCCGGGGTCAGCACGCTGCGGCTCTGGCCATGGGGGGTTGCGCTGTTGACGATCACCTCGTGCAGGCCCGGGAACAGCGCAGGCAGGCGCACGACGATGGCCCGCAGCTCGGCCGGCTTGGCGCAGTGGTACTGCAGCGTTGCGCTGAATCCCGCATGCCGATGCTGTCCTGCCGGCGGCGGCGTGGCCGTCGCATCGAAACCTTCCGCCTTGGCATCGCTGCTGGAAAGGCGGCAGTCCGCAGCGGTGGGCAGGGTGACCCAGCGACCGTCCTTCAGCAGCGCAACCGCACGCGCCAATGCCGCCTGCTCGGTCGCATTGACCGGCGGCCGTTCGAAATCAAGGATGCCGATACCGGGTGCCTGCAGGGCGAATTCCAGCGTCTGCTGGTCGAGCGCAAGATCAACGGTGGCCTGGCCGTGTACGTGCGCACCCAGCTGGCGGACATCATGGGCCTGTGCGGCGCTGGCAGCCAGCAGCAGGAAAAGAGCAGCAGAACACTTCATGGGGGAGGCTCCAATTGTTACTATGTAACATTATGGACCACATCCCCACGACGCCCGCAAGGGCCCTGGCCCAGCCGCCAACTTCGGCACGCTGGCATCCCCGCGTTGATCTGGCCGGCGCCTGGCTGTCCCTGGCCTGCGCCGCCCACTGCATCGCCCTGCCCCTGCTGCTCGCCTTCGTGCCGGCGGCGATGATGGCGCTGCGTTCGTTCCAGCACCCCGGCCATGGCGCGATGACGGTGCTGCTGGTGATGTCGCGCTGGGAATGGCTGTTCGCGCTGCTGGCCTCATCGCTGGCATTGGCCAGTACCACGGCCGGATTGCACCGGCATGGTCACTGGCGATCCCTGCAGTTGGCCTGCGCCGGCGCCATCCTGTTGTTGTCCGCCTCGCTGTACCTGCCGTTGAAGGAATCGCTGCTCTGGCACGGCGTGGCGACGGCCAGCGGTGGCGTGCTGCTGGCGTGCGCACACATCGGCAACCGGCGCGCGCTGCACAACCGCCGGTAGTGCCGGCCAGCGGCCGGCGGGAAGCCCCCATCCACGCATGGCGTGGATCTACTGAAACATTCACGCAGCCAACGGTAGTGCCGGCCGCTGGCCGGCATCCGCGGTGATCCGGCGGACAGGGCATGCCGGCTCTACCCACCCTCACTCGTCGAACGGGCGCTGCCCCAGCGTCTGCGTCACGTGGTCGACGAAGCAGGTAATGCGCGCAGCCAGCGCGGTGTTGCGGTAGTACACCGCGTTGATCGGCTGCCGCACGTCCTGCGTCTGCCTGGCGAACAGCTGCACCAGTCGGCCCTCACGCCGGTCCTGTCGGGTCAGGAAATCGGACAGGCAGGCGATGCCCAGCCCGGCCACCGCCATCTGCCGCAGCGTCTCGCCGCTGGACGAAGCGATTGCCGGCTCGATCACGAACGGCCCACCATCGTCATCGAGCAGCGGCCACTCGTTCAATGAACTGGGCTGGGTGAAGCCGAGCAGGTCATGCGTGCGCAGCTGCTCCACGCGCGTCGGCGTGCCGTGCCGGCGCAGGTACTCGGGGCTGGCCACCACGCGGATGCGGCTGTGGCCGATCGGCCGTGCATGCAGGGTGGAATCGCGCAGCACGCCGATGCGGAACGCCACGTCGGTGCGTTTCTCGATCAGGTCGGTGATGCCCTCATTGGAATTCAGCTCCAGCTCCACCTGCGGGTAGCGCGCGCGGAAGCCTTCCAGCAGCGGCACGATCACGTGCAGCATGAACGGCGTGGCCGCGTCCACGCGCAGGCGCCCGACCGGTTGCAGGCGTCGCGCAGCCATCTGCTCCTCGGCCTCGTCGACCGTGGCCAGGATCGTGCGCGCGTACTCCAGGAACGCTGCACCTTCCTCGGTCAGTTCCAGCCGCCGCGTGGTCCGCCGCAGCAGCGTGGTCTGCAGCTTGTCCTCCAGCCGCGCCAGGGTGCGGCTGGTGGCCGAGATGGTCAGCTCCAGCCCTTCGGCCGCTGCGGTGATCGAGCCACTGTCGACCACCGCAACGAAGGCCTTCAGCTCATCCAGGGTGGTTTTCATTGTTTACCTCGGCGCAAAAGAATTTCCCGTATACACAGCTTAATCAACAAATGTAAAGCGCCCACACTTCGCCCTGTCCCGAGCCCACCGGCTCTCAACGAAGTCCCTGGAGTCCACCATGAGCGTTCCTTCCTTTGGCGTCGGCACTTTCCGCCTGACCGGCCAGACCGTCATCGACTCGGTACGCAACGCCCTCGAGGTCGGCTACCGTGCGATCGACACCGCGCAGATCTACGGCAACGAAGCCGAGGTCGGCCAGGCCATCGCCGAATCCGGCGTGCCGCGCGACCAGCTGTTCCTGACCACCAAGATCTGGGTGGACAATTACGCCGCCGACAAACTGATCCCGAGCCTGCGCGACAGCCTGGCCAAGCTGCGCACCGATCATGTGGACCTGCTGCTGATCCACTGGCCGGCGCCGGGCAATGGCGTTGAACTGCGCGAGTACATGACCGCGCTGGCCGAAGCCAAGCAGCTGGGCCTGACCCGCCAGATCGGTGTGTCCAACTTCAACATTGCGCTGACCCGGCAGGCCATCGAGGTGGTCGGCGCCGGCGAGATCACCACCAACCAGATCGAACTGAGCCCCTACCTGCAGAACCCGGCGCTGACCGCTTTCCTGCAGGACCAGGGCATCGCCGTCACCTCCTACATGACCCTGGCCTACGGCAAGGTGCTGAAGGACCCGGTGCTGGCCGCCATCGCCGACAAGCACCACGCCACCGTGGCCCAGGTCGCGCTGGCGTGGGCGCTGCAGCGCGGTTACTCGGTCATTCCGTCGTCGACCAAGCGCGAGAACCTGGCCAGCAACCTGCTCGCCCAGGACCTGCGCCTGGATGCCGATGACATGGCCGCGATCGCTGCGCTTGAGCGCAACGGCCGCGAAGTCGATCCGCCCGGCCTGGCACCGGCCTGGGACTGAGCGGCGCGTGACCCCGTATCGGCATGCGACGCGCTGGCCAACATGACAGATCGGTAATGTACGGGTCAGGGCAGCGAAAGGCGCCGCCCTCCACCCTGAGGGCCACTTCCCTGCCGGTGCCTGCGCATGACCCGTTCCCTGTTCCGCCCCGCGTCGCTCATCCTTCTGCTGTCCAGCCTCGCGGTTGCACCGCTGGCCCTGGCCCATCCCAGCCTGGTGCGCTCGACGCCGGCCGCCGACGCCAGCGTGGCTCCGGCCAGCCAGATCGAGCTGCAGTTCAGTGAAAAGGTGATGCCGCGCGCCACCCGCATCGAACTGAGCATGGACCATGGCCGCATGAAGATGGCCATGCCCACCACCGCGCAGGACATCTCCGAAGACGGGCACACCCTGCGTGCCCGCTTCGCCAAGCCGCTGCCGGCAGGCAGTTACGCACTGCAGTGGCGCGCGGTCGGCCAGGACAGCCATCCGATCACCGGCAGCTACCGCTTCACCGTGAAGTAGGGCGGCGGTCGTGGCCGAGCTCTCGCCGTACGCGCTGCGGCTGGCGTTGTACCTGGTGCTGATGCTGCTGTTCGGGCGGATCCTGTTCGCCCGGCCTGCGCTGCCCCGTCCCATCCTGTTGGCACTCGTCCTGATCGCGTTGCTGGTGGGGGTCACCGATGCCGTGACCCGGTTGTCCAGCGTGCTCGGTCTGTCGCCGGCCGACATCGACCTCGACATGGCGCGCTGGTTCCTTACCGGTACGCCGGTGGGTGAAGCGGGCCTGCTGCGCCTCCTGGCGCTACTGGCGATGCTGCCGCTGCTGGCATTCGCCGCGCCGCTGCGGGGCCTGCGCCGTGTAGCCCTGCTGGTGCTTTCCGGCACGGCCCTGGCCAGCCTGTCCTGGAATGGGCATGCCGCTGCGGGCGATGGGTTAGCCGGTACCTTGCGACTGGTGGCCGGCGTCGTGCATCTGCTGGCCGCCGGTGCTTGGGTCGGCGCAATCGCCGCCATCCTGCAGCTGGCGCTGCGTCCGCAGGGCCTGCGCCTGCGCGAACGCACCCATGAACTGTGGCAGGCCGCGCACCGCTTCGCCCTGCCCGGCACGATCATCGTCGCCACGCTGGCGATGACCGGCACCTATACCTATGTCGATCTCGGCGGCTCCCTGCAGACCCTGACCGGCACCGCGCATGGACGATGGTTGCTGATCAAGCTGGCGCTGGTGGGTGGCATGCTGGGGCTGGCGGCACTGCATCGCTGGCGGCTGGTGCCGGCGCTGGCCACCTCCATCCGCGGCGGCTGGCAACCGCGGCCGCTGCGCTCGCTGCGCCACAGCCTGGCCTGCGAGTCGGTGCTGGCGCTGCTGGTGCTGGCCTGCGTGGCGGTACTCGGCACATTGGATCCCCTGACATGAGCCTGCGCAGCCGGCCTGCACGCAAGCTGCGATGATGGGCGCATCATGAAACTGCTGATCGTCGAAGACGAACCCAAGACCGGCAATTACCTGCGCCAGGGCCTGATCGAAGCCGGCTACGTGGTCGATCTCGCCTGCAACGGCGTCGATGGACTGCATCTGGCCGGCAGCGGCGAGTACCAGCTGGTCATCCTCGACGTGATGCTGCCCGGCCTGGATGGCTGGAACGTGCTGTCGCGGCTGCGCGAAGCCGGCTGGCAGGTGCCGGTGCTGTTCCTCACCGCGCGCAGCAGCATTGCCGACCGCGTGCAGGGCCTGGAGCTGGGCGCCGACGACTATCTGGGCAAGCCGTTCGCCTTCGCCGAGCTGCTGGCGCGCGTGCGTACCCTGCTGCGCCGGGGCCAGGCGCTGCCGCAGGCCGAGCGCATCGTCATCGCCGATCTGGTGGTGGACACCCTGCGCCGCCGGGTCGAACGCGCTGGGCAGCGCATCACCCTCAGTCCGAAGGAGTACACCCTGCTGGAACTGCTGGCGCGACGCCGCGGCGAGGTGCTGCCGCGCTCGTTGATCGCCTCGCAGGTGTGGGACATGAACTTCGACAGCGACACCAACGTGATCGACGTGGCGATCCGCCGCCTGCGCGCCAAGATCGACGATGGCTTCGACGCCAGGCTGATCGTCACCGTGCGTGGCATGGGCTACGTGCTGGAGGCGCCGGACGACGGCGCAGCCCACAGCGGATGAACCTGCGCCGCTCCATCGCGGTACGGCTGACGCTGCTGTTCGCCACCGTCGCCACGCTGGTGCTGGCCGTGCTGGGCGTGGCGATCTATGTCAGCGCCCGCCACGACCTGGTCGCCCAGGATTTCATCGAACTGGAAAACAAGGTCGCGCTGATCCGTGACCTCGCCGGCAACGGGCCTGTATCCGCGCGCGGGCAGCGCTTGGCAGAGGCGCTGGGCCACCATCCGGATATCGCCTTCCACATTGCTGATGGGAGCGGTGCGGTGCTGTTCTCCACCGCCCCGGCACTGCTGCGCGAGCATGCGCGCAGCCAGCCGGTCGACGCTGCGCCACGGCGGCACGACTGGATCCTGGCCGATGGCCGCTGCATGCATGCCCTGCACCTGCGCCTGACCCTGGCCGATGGCAGCCAGCTGGTGACCCTGCTGGCCATCGACGACGACCGCCATGCCGATTTCCTGCAGCGCTTCCGCCACCTGCTGGCGATCGCGATCATCGGTGCCGCGGTGGCCAGCAGCCTGCTCGGTGGCTACGTCGTGCGGCGAACACTGCGACCGCTGCGCACGCTGGCCGATGAAGCCCGGCAGATCACCGCCGGCCGGTTGCAGCGGCGCCTGAGCGCGCGCAGTGCACCGGCCGAACTGGAACAGCTGGCGCAGACGCTCAACGGCATGCTGGCACGGTTGCAGCAGGACTTCGCGCGGTTGACCGGGTTCTCCGGTGACCTGGCCCATGAACTGCGCACGCCGATCACCAACATGCTGACCCAGGTGCAGGTGGTGCTGGCGCACCCGCGCAGCAACGAGGCCTATCGCGAGACGCTGGTGTCCTGTGCCGAGGAGCTGCAGCAGCTCGCGCAGACCGTGGGTGACCTGCTGTACCTGGCGCAGGCCGAGGCGCCCGGCGCGCTGCCTTCGCGCGAGCCGGTGGCGCTGGACGTAGTGGTGGATTCGCTGTTGGAGTTCTATGACCTGCTGGCCGAAGACCGGCAGTTGACCCTGCATCGCGAAGGCACCGCACGCGTCGAAGGCAACCGGCTGATGCTGCACCGGGCGATCGCCAACCTGCTGTCGAACGCGTTGAAGCACGCGGCGCTGGGCAGCGACGTGCGGGTGCGTCTGGTCGAGGACGGGAACCTGTGCAGGATCAGCGTGCACAACATCGGTACGCCGATTGCCGAAGAAGCACTGCCGCGCCTGTTCGATCGCTTCTACCGCGGCGAGCGCGGCCGCCACGAGGGCGCCGGACTGGGCCTGGCAATCACCCGCGCGATCGCACAGGCGCATGGCGGAACGGTAAGCGTGACCTCCGATGAAACCGGCACCGTGTTCGAGCTGGTGCTGCCGAGCGCATCAGCCCGGTAATGCCGGCCAGCGGCCGGCACTACCCAGCGCGCACGCCCCTGTTCGGTAGTGCCGGCCGCTGGCCGGCAACCCCGGCCGGGTCGAACACCCCGGCCACCCAATCAATGAACACCCGCAGCCGCGGCGAAGGCGTGCGGTTGCGCGGGTAGACCAGGCTCAACGGGCTCGGTGTCGGCGGCGAGTCCGGCAATAGTTCAACCAGCTGCCCGCTTCCGATGTACGGGTCCATCCGGTAGCGTGGCGCCTGGATGATGCCCAGCCCCGCGAGCGCTGCACCCAGGAAGGCATCCGCACCGGAAACACGCACGCTCACCGGCAGCGGCACATGGCGCACCTGCGCGCCCTGCTGGAACTCCAGCGGAATCAGTTGGCCGGTGGCACTGGAGCGGTAGCCGACCATCCGGTGACCTTGCTCCAGCGATTCGATGGTCCCGGGCATGCCATATGCCTGCACGTAATCTGGCGAAGCCACGGTGACTTCGCGCAGCAGCGTCAACCGCCGCGCCGCCAGATCGCTGTCAGCCAGCGTGCCGACACGCAGCGCCACATCCACGCCTTCGCGCAACAGATCCACGTAGCGATCGCCCTCGCTGACCTCCAGTTCGATCTCCGGGTAGCGCTGCAGGAAGTCCGGCAGGTGCGGAAACAGCAGGTGCCGGCCCAGCGTGCCATGCACTTCAATGCGCAGCGGGCCACGCGGCGGCACGTCACGGAACGCGGCCTCGGCATCGTCCATGTCGGCGATCAGGCGCAGGCAACGCCCATAGAACGCCTCGCCTTCCAGGGTGGGCACCACCAGCCGTGTGGTCCGGTGAAGCAGGCGCACGCCCAGCCGATGCTCCAGCGCCTTGATCGCGTCGGTCACCGTGGCCCGTGGCAGGCCCAGGTCCTCGCAGGCACGGGTGAAGCTGCGGCGCTCGACGATACGGACGAAGGCGCGCATGGCCGTGAAACGGTCCATTATTCGGCTACCCGGATGATGTTGGCGGATTATGCATGATTATCCGGGCGGAAAAGATGACGAAGATGGCCCTGCGCCATTCCGGCGTGCCTGCTGGACGCCACCATGACCCTCTCCTCCACCCGCTCCGTTGCCCTGGTCACCGGCGGCTCCCGCGGCATCGGTGCCGCCATTTCGCGCCGACTCGCCGCCGACGGCCATGCGGTGGTGATCAACTATGCCGGTCGCCGCGATGATGCCGAGGCATTGGCCGCCGAGCTCAACGCCGCCGGTGCGCAGGCCCTTGCCCTGCAGGCCGATGTGGCCGACCCGCAGGCGGTGCGCCAGCTGTTCGACGCCATCGAGGCCCGTTTCGGCGGCATCGACGTGGTGGTCAACAGTGCCGGCGTGCTGCAGCTGGCGCCGCTGGCCGACAGCGACGATGCCCTGTTCGAACGGGTGATCGGGATCAACCTGAAGGGCGCCTTCAACGTGCTGCGCGAAAGTGCGCGACGGGTGCGCGACGGCGGCCGCCTGATCAGCCTGTCGACCAGCGTGGTCGGCATCCGGCTGGAGAACTACAGCGTGTATGCCGCCAGCAAGGCTGCAGTGGAAACGATGGGCGCGATCCTCAGCAAGGAACTGCGTGGGCGCAACATCACCGTCAATGCAGTGGCACCGGGCCCGACGGCCACCGACCTGTTCCTGGAGGGCAAGTCACCCGAGCTGATCGAGCGGTTGGCGAAGATGAATCCCCTGGAACGGCTGGGTACGCCGGAGGACATCGCCGGCGCGGTGGCCTTCCTGACCGGTGCCGATGGCCGGTGGATCAATGGCCAGGTGCTGCGCGCCAATGGCGGGATGGTGTAGGTGGTCGCCCACCTTGGTGGGCGCGTCGCCGCGTGCCCACCAAGGTGGGCACCTACCGGGCCATGCCTGGCGGCCGGGTCGCATCCGCGCATGGCGTGGATCTACCGTGCCGATCATCCGGCGCGCGCCTCGCGGCGGCGGTGCACCCAGTAGTACAGCGTCGGCAACACCAGCAGGGTCAGCAGCATCGCCGACAGCAGGCCGCCGATCACCACCACCGCCAACGGCTTCTGGGTCTCGGCACCGATCGCGTGCGAGGTCGCCATCGGCAGCAGGCCGAACATCGCCAGCAGCGCGGTCATCAGCACCGTACGCAGGCGCTGCAGCGAGCCCTGCACCACCGACTGCAGCAGGTCCATGCCCTGCTCGCGCAGCTGCGCGAAGCGACTGAGCATCACCACGCCGTTCAGCACCGCCTGCCCGAACAATGCAATGAAGCCGATCGCCGCCGACACCGACAGCGGAATGCCGGTCAGCCACAGGGCCAGGATGCCGCCGATCATCGCCAGGGGCACGTTGGCCAGGATCAGTGCGGCGCTGCTGATCTCCTTGAAGGCATCGAACAGCAACACGAAGATGATCAGCACCGACAGCGGAATCACCCAGCCCAGCCGCTTCATCGCACGCTGCTGGTTCTCGAACTCGCCGGACCACTCCAGCCGGTAGCCTTCCGGCAGCTGCACGCTGGCGTCCACCCGCTTGCGCATGTCGGCCACCACGCTGCCCATGTCACGCCCGGCGATGAAGATGCTCACCGCCTTCACCCGCTGTGCGTTCTCGCGCGAAATGTTGATCGCGCCGCTGGCCATGCGGAAGTCGGCCACGTCGGACAGCGTTACGGTGTGGCCATCGCCGATGCCCACCGGCACCGTGCGCAGCCGCTGCAGGTCACGATCGGCATCGTCCAGGCGCAGCGTGATCGGGAACTTGCGGTCGCCCTCCCACAGCTCGCCGACCTGGCGCCCGCCCAGCGCGGTCTCGATCACCTCGTCGATGTCGCGCACGTTCAGGCCATAGCGCGCGGCGCGGTCACGGTCGATCTCGATCTGCAGCTGCGGCAGGGAGCCGTCGCGGTCGATGAAGGCACTCTCCACGCCCTCCACGCCACGCACCTGCCCCAGGATCGCCTGCGCGTGCTGGTTGAGCACGTCCAGATCCGAGCCACTGACCTTGATCACCACCTGACCCTTGATCTGCGAGATGCTCTCCAGGATGTTGTCGCGCACCGGCTGCGAGATCGAGAACTCCGGCCCCGGAATGCGCTGCTCCAGCGTGCGCTGCAGATCACTGACCAGCTGCCGCTTGTCCACACCCTTCGGCCATTCCTTCTCCGGCTTCAACGCCACCAGCGCTTCGATCTGGTTGGCGCCCTTGGCATCGGAGCCGTCCTCCGGCCGCCCCAGCTTGGCCACCACCGTCGACACCTGCGGGAAGGTGCCGACCAGCTCACGGATGCGCCGCGACTGCTGCTGCGCTTCGGCCAGGCTGGTGCTCGGGTCGAGCGTGGCGGTCAGCCAGATCGATCCTTCGTCCAGCTCGGGCAGGAACTCCGAGCCCAGGCGGGTACCCAGTGCCAGCGTGCCGACCAGCAGCGCGACCGCGGTCAGCACCACCGCACGCGGGCGCGCCAGTGCGCGCTCCAGGATCGGCCGGTACCAGCCGGTCAGGCGGTCCATCAGCGGGTTGCCGTCGCGCATGCGGTCACGCCGCAGCCACCAGTAGCAGAACAGCGGCACCACGGTCAGCGCCAGGATCAACGCACCGATCAACGCCGAGGTCACCGAGTACGCCATTGGCGCGAACATGCGGCCTTCCTGGCGCTGCAGGGTGAAGATCGGAATGTGCGCGGCGATGATGATCAGCATCGAGAAGAACGTCGGCCGGCCCACTTCCGATGCGGCAGAAAGAATGGTCGAGAACCGCGTCTTCCGATCAGCCGTGGGTGGCAGCTTCGACAATCGCGAGACGATGTGCTCGGTCACGATCACCGCGCCATCGATGATGATGCCGAAGTCCATCGCGCCCAACGACAGCAGGTTGGCCGGCACGCCCCACAGGTGCAGGCCGAGGAAGGTCGACAGCAGCGCCAGCGGCATCATCGCCGCCACGATCAGCGCGGCGCGGGCGTTGTACAGGAACAGCCACAGCACCAGGAACACCAGCACTGCGCCTTCCAGCAGATTGCGGAAGACGGTCTTCAGCGTGGTCGACACCAGCCACGAGCGGTCGTAGAACGGCTCGATGCTGACCCCGGCCGGCAGCTGGTTCGCCTGGATCTCGGCAATGCGGGCATGCAGGGCGTCGAGCACGTCGGACGGATTCTCGCCCTTGCGCATCAGCACCATGCCGAACACCGCATCGTCATTGTCGTCCTGGCCGACCAGGCCCTGCCGTGGCAGGCCGGTATCGGCGATGCTGGCCAGGTCGCGCACCAGGATCGGCGTGCCACCACGCTGCGCCACCACCACGTTGCCGATGTCGGCCGGCGAACGCATCAGGCCCACGCCACGGATCAGGAACTGCTGCTGGCCGCGCTCCACGTAGCCGCCGCCGGCGTTCGAGCTGCCCTTTTCCAGCGCCTCGGCGAACTCACCGAGGCTGATCCCGCGGTCACGCAGCTTGTCCAGGTCCGGCTTGACCTGGAAGGTGCGCGCGAAGCCGCCGAAGCTGATCACATCGGCCACGCCCGGCACGGTGCGCAGGCTGCGCTCCATCGTCCATTCCTGCACGGTGCGCAGCTGGGTCGGTGTCATGTGCGGGCCCTTGAGCACGTAACGGTAGATCTCGCCTACCGCCGAACTCATCGCCTCCAGCTCCGGGCTCACCCCTTCCGGCAGCTCCACGCCCTGCAGGCGCTCCAGCACCTGCTGGCGCGCGAAATAGTCATCGGCCTTGTCGTCGAAGGTCAGGATGATCATCGACAGGCCGAACTGCGTATGCGAGAACACCCGCACCGAATGCGGAATGCCGGACAGCGCCACTTCCAGCGGCATCGTCACTTCGCGTTCCACCTCTTCGGCGGCGCGGCCCGGGTGCAGCGACACCACCGTCACCTGGGTGTCGGAGACGTCCGGGAAGGCCTCCACCGGCAGCACGCGGAACGCGGCGATGCCAGCGCCGATGAACAACAGCAGCGCCAGCATCACCATCAGCGGCTGGCGCAGGCAGTAGGCAATCAGGCGATCGATCATGGGGCGGCATGCCCCGCGCCGGTGCTGGCCGCTGCTGGCGCACTGTCGACCAGCTGCTGCAGCAGCAGCCCCCCTTCGACCACCACCCTGCTGCCCACGGGCAGGCCCTCACGCACCGACAGACGGCCGTCACCCAGCTCCTCGGCGTGCACGGCATGGCGCACGAAGCGGCCCTTGCCTTCCTCCACGAACACCACCTGCTTTCCATCAATCAGCAGCACCGCTGCGTCGGGCAGCGAGACACCGCCCTCGGCCGGCAACGCCACCTGGGCGCGCACGTATTGCCCTGCCTTGAAGCCACGCGCTCGGTTGTCCAGCTCGGCGCGCGCTTGCACCACGCGGCGCTCGCTGTCGACGAAGTCATCCACGTGCTGCAGGGTCGCCTGCAACGGCTGTCCATCGGCACCGGGCACGCTCACCTGCATGCCCGCCTTCAGCCGTCCCGCCAGGCTTTCGGGGATGTCCAGCAGCAACCACAGCCGGTCCGGATCGCCGATCACCGCCAATGGTTGTTCACTGTCGGGGCTGACCGACATGCCCGGGCTCATCCGCCGCTCCACCAGCACGCCATCGATGGGCGCGCGCAGCGGCAGGCGCTGGTCGACGTGCTGGCCATTGCCATAGGCCCTGGCGAAGGCGGTGGCGCGCGCATGATCGGCCTGGCTGCCCGCGAAGCTGGCCTCGGCTTCATCCAGCTCACGGCCGGACGCCACACCCGCAGCATGCAGTTCACGGGTACGGTCCAGCTCCTTGCGCGCCTGCTGCAGCTCGGCGCGGCCACGCACGCCCTCCGCCTGCGCCTGGCCGAACTCGGGCGAGGTGATCCAGGCGATCACCTGGCCGGCCTTCACTTTCTGCCCCGGCTGCGCCTCGATGCGCGCCACCTGCCCCGCCAGCGGCGTGCGCAGCGCGCTGGAGCGCGTCTCGTCCCAGACCACCCGGCCCGGCAGCTGCAGGCTGGCGCTGGCGCCGGCGGTCACCGCCTCGCTGCGCAGCACGTCCAGCTGGCGGCTGTCGGCGGGAAACTGGATCTGGCCGGCACTGACCTGGGGCGCGTCCTCGGCATAGGACGCCGGCTCGCGACCGCAGCCGCCCAGCAGGGCCAGCGCCAGCAAGGCCGGCAGCACGGCGTGTCGCGCCTGCGGGCGATAAGTGACGGTGGACTTCATCGGGACTCTCCTTCAGCAACGGATGTGGCCGCTTCCCAGCGCGCCAGGGCAATGGCATGGTCGGCACGCGCTTCGATCAGCGCAGCCTCGAAATCGCGCCAGCTGCGCCGCGCGTCGAGCAGATCGGTCAGGCTGGCGGCGCCACGGCGATAGGCCAGTTCGATGCCCTCCACCGCCTTGCGTGCAGCGTCGGACTGCAGCCCCTCGTAGTCGCTGCGGCGCTGTGCGGCGGACTGTGCGCTGGCCTGCAGCTGATCCAGCTCGGCGCGTGCTTCGCGCTGCAGCACCTGCAATTCCAGCGCGGCGCTGTCGCGGTCGGCCTCGGCACGCTGGATCGCGCCGCGTGCGCGCGACGGGCCACCGAGTGGAATGGTCAACGACACACCCCAGGTGACACCGCTGATGTCGGTGGGCTCGCGCTCCGCCTCCACGCCCAGCTGGACGTCGCGATGGCGCTCGCTACGCGCCAGTGCCACGCCCGCGTCGGCGGCGGCCAGGCGCGAACGCGCCGCACGCAGGTCGGCGCGCTGCTGCGGATCGAACGCGCGCACATCGGCCACGCCGCTGGCATCCGGCCAGGGGTCATCGGCACTGAGGTCGCGGCTGTCATCGCTGCCGAGCAGCAGGCCCAGCGCATGCCGCGCATCGCGCAGATCCAGGGCCGCCTCGCGCGCCGCGTCGGCCACCGCCAGATCGTCCACCGCCAGCCGCGCACGATCCACCGGCGCCATCGCCCCGGTGGCCACCTGCTTGTCGGCCGCCGCCATCTGTTCGACCGAACTCCGCCGGTTGGCGTCGGCAATCTGCGCCCGCTCCTGCGCACCCTTCAGGCCGAAATAGGCTTCATGCAGCGCCACCTGCTGGCGGCGCCGGGTATCGAGCATGTCCAGTCCGGCCACTTCCAGCAGCGCGTCCGCCTGGCGGATGCGCAATGCGCGCTTGCCGCCGCGCTCCCAGGTCCAGCCCAGGCCCAGCGTGCTGTCCACCCGCTTGTCCTGCCAGCGCCCCGGGCCGATGCCATGCTTGGGGCTGATCTTGCTGGTACCGATCGACAGCTCGGTGGCCGGGCGCAGTGCCGCTGTCTGCGCATCACCCTGCACCCCGCGCAGCTCCAGTGCCGCCGCGCGCAGGTCCGGGTTGTGCGCTTCCATTGCGCGCTGCGCATCCGCCAGGGACAGCGCCGAAGCCGCAGGCGCGCACGAAAGGGCGGCCAGCAGAGCCGCAAGACGAGGGGAGAAATTCATGCACGTCACGGTAAGGTGACGCACTTGCGCCAAACTTGCCCCAACCTTGCACGAAGCTTGCAATGCGAATCCTGCTGATCGAAGACGACGCCGCTCTGGCGGATGGACTGATCCGTGCCCTGCAGGGCGCCGGCCATCTCTGCGACCACCTCTCGCGTGGGCTGCACGCGCCGGCTGCACTGGCCAGCGCACCGTATGACGTGATGGTGCTCGACCTTTCATTGCCCGACGTCGATGGCCTGGACCTGCTCTCGCGCCTGCGCAACGACGGCGTCACCCTGCCGGTGCTGATCCTCACGGCGCGCGATGGCGTGGAGGACCGCATTCTTGGCCTGGACCGCGGTGGCGATGATTACCTGGCCAAGCCGTTCGCACTGGGTGAGCTGGAAGCCCGCCTGCGTGCACTGTCACGCCGCCGCAGCGATGCACCGGCGCAGAAGCGCCTGGGCCGGTTGTGCTTCGACAGCATCCGCAATGAAGCGCAGGTAGATGGCCAACGCATCGAACTGACCGCCCGCGAGCTGTCGCTGGTCGAGGCTCTGATGCAGCACCCCGGCCGCACCGTCACCAAACAGCGCCTGTTCGACGCCTTGTACAGCTGGGATCACGAGGCCAACCTGTCGGTGATCGAAGTGCATGTCAGCCGCCTGCGCCGCAAGCTGGAACAGGCGCGCGCCGGCGTCGGCATCCGCATGCTGCGTGGCCTGGGCTATCGGCTGGAGGCCGGCGGTGACTGAGCGCGTGCACAGCCTGCGTGGCCTGCTGCTGCGCCGCCTGTGGCTGCCGCTGCTGGTACTGCTGCTGTGCAGCGCGGTGGGTTCATTTGCGCTGGCCCGCTTCTACGCCGGCCAGGTCTACGACCGCTGGCTGCTGGACTCGGCGATGTCGTTGTCCGAGCTGGTGAAGGTGCAGGACGGGCGTGCCTCGATCGAGATCACCCCGGCGGTGTCGCGCATGTTCACCTGGGACACCGCCGACGAAGTGCACGGCGAGGTGGTGGATGCCGATGGCGGGCGACTGTATGGCGACCTGCCTGAGGCGCTGCCACGCCCCGCGGCCGGCCCTGCAGGTGATGACGACGCCGTCTACTACGATGCGCGCCTTCGTGGGCAAGCCGTGCGCATGGTGGAAGTGGTGGTCAGTGCCGGGCCGGGCCACGATATCCGGCTGCGCGTGGCCGAAACGCTGCGCAAGCGCCATCGCCTGGAACGCAAGCTGCTGCTGACCAGCATCCCGTTCCAGGCCGCGATCCTGGCGCTGGCCGCATGGTTGGCCTGGTCCGGTACCGGCGCTGCCGCACGCCATGCCAACCAGGTGGCGCGGCGCTTGGCCAGCCCGCGCCCGGACCCGCTGGCGCCACTGGAGCCCGCGCAGGAAGCCCCACGCGAACTGTGGCCGGCGGTGGAGGCCTACAACGCGCTGCTGCAACGGCTGGACGCGATGCAGGCCGCGCAACGGCGCTTTGTCAGCAACGCCGCACACCAGTTGCGCACGCCGCTGGCGGCGATGCAGGTGGAGCTGGAGAGTTCGCTGCGCCAGCATGATCCGCAGGCCCAGCAGCTGGCGCTGTCCGGCACGCTGGCCGGGCTGGCGCGGCTGCAGCACCTGGTCAACCAGCTGCTGATGCTCAGCCGTTCCGAGGATCCGCATGGCAGCGCACTGCCGCTGCAGCCGCTGGACCTGGCCGCGCTGGCGCGCGGCGTGGTGGAGCGCTACGCCGATCGTGCGTTGGCGGCGGGCGTGGACCTGGGTTACGAGGGACCCGACGACGGCGTGCAGGTACTGGGTGATCCGCAGCTGCTGCGCGAGGCGCTGGGCAATCTGCTGGACAACGCGCTGCGCTACGGTGCCGTGCCCGGTGTGATCACCCTGGGGCTACAGCAGGATGCCGAGGGCGTGCAGGTGTGGGTGGACGATGACGGCACCGGCATTGCCGAGCCCGAGCGCGAGCGCGTCACGGAACGCTTCTACCGGGCCAGCAGCGAGGGCGACGGCTGCGGGCTGGGGCTGGCGATCGTGGCCGAGATCGCGCAGCGGCATGGTGCGGCGCTGGTGATTGATGGCGCGCCGATTGGTGGCGCGCGGGTGGGGTTGCGGTTTCGTTCCCACTGACGTCCGGCGTGCCAACCAAGGTTGGCACCTACCAAGGGCCCACGGCCGGCGGATTCCGGTAGATGCCAACCTTGGTTGGCACCGTTGATGTTCCGCGTGCCAACCAAGGTTGGCACCTACCAAGTGCGGGGCAATGACGGCGGCAATGCGGGGCTGCCCATCATCACCGGCTCATCGAATACGGCGCCTGCGCGCCCTGCCCGGGCCACGCCTTGTTGGGCTCAGCCTGCATGCTGAAGCGCAGTTCGCCGCCGGCCAGGATCTCGTCGTGGCGCAGGAAGGTGCGCTGCAGCGGCTTGCCGTTGAGGCTCACGCTGCCGACGTAGGTGTGCCTGTCATCCAGCCCGTCGGCCACGATGGTGAACGTCTTGCCGTTCGGCAGTCGCATCGCGGTCTTCGGAAGGAACGGACGACCCAGGATGTACTCGCCCGAACCCGGTGCCACCGGGTAGAAGCCCAGCGCGGTGAACACGTACCACGCCGACATCTGGCCGACGTCATCGTTGCCGGCCAGGCCATCGGGGCGGTCGGCATACTGGGTATCCATGATCTGCTTCAGGCGCGCCTGCGTGCGCCACGGCTGGCCGGCGTACGAATACAGGTAGGCCACGTGGTGGCTGGGCTCGTTGCCATGCGCATACCAGCCGATCAGGCCGGTGATGTCTTCCATGTGCTCGAAGATGGACGGATCTACCTTGGCGTTGAACACCTCGTCCAGGCGCGCGAGCAGCTTGTCACTGCCACCGTGCGCTGCCGCCAGGCCGGCCACATCCTGCGGCACGTACCATGAGTACTGCCAGGCGTTGCCCTCGGTGTAGTCGGTGCCGTAACCACTGGCACTGGGATCGAACGGCGTGCGGAAACTGCCATCACGCTTGCGCGCACGCATGAAGCCGGTGTCCTTGTCGAACGCGTTGCGCCAGTTGCCGGCGCGCTTGTCGAAGGTGGCCGCGATATCGGTCTTGCCCATGGCCTGCGCCATGCGTGCGATGGTCCAGTCATCGAAGGCGTATTCCAGCGTCTTGCTGGCCGCTTCGCCTTCCTCGTCGATCGGTACGTAGCCCAGCTCACGGTACTGCGCGATGCCGTCGTAGGGACCGTAGTTGGCGGTCTCGACCATCGCCTTCAGCGCCTTGTTGGCGTCGAAGCCGCGGATGCCCTTCACGTAGGCGTCGGCGATTACCGGCACCGCGTGGTAGCCGATCATGCACCAGTCTTCCAGGCCGTGGAACGACCACACCGGCAGCATGCCGTAGGGGCTGTGCTCATGGTGGGCCAGCATCGAATTGACGAAGTCGCTGTTGCGCTTCTCCGGCTGCACAAGCGTCAGCAGCGGATGCAGCGCACGGTAGGTGTCCCACAGCGAGAACGTCGAATAGTTCGTGAAACCATCGGCTTTGTGCACGGCGTTGTCCGAACCGCGGTACTGGCCATCGGCATCCATGAACAGCGTCGGCCCCAGCATCGTGTGGTACAGCGCGGTATAGGCGCTGCGCCGGGCGTGTTCCGGCGCATCGATATCGAGCACCGACAGCGCCTGCGTCCATTCCTGCTTTGCCTGCGCACGCACGCGGTCGAAATCGAAGTCCGCCACTTCCGCGTCGAGGTTGGCGATGGCACCGGCTTCACTGACCGGCGAGATCGCCACCTTGACCACCAGTGGTGCGTCCAGCTTGCCGAACGCGAACGTACCGACCAGCTGACGGCCCTCGATCTGCGCACGCTGCGCGGGATCCTTCTCACCCGGCGGGGGGAAGCCCTTGTAGACGATGTCCTGCTCGGTGTTGTGCAGCTCGTGCCCGGAAAGCGGCCGCGAGAAACGCATCGCGAAATACAGCTGGCGGCCCGGCGCCCAGCCGCGCGTCTCGCGGAAGCCGGTCACCGTACCGTCGGCGCGCACCCGCACCCGCGACCACAGCACCTTGCCCGGGTAGTCGTACATGCTGGTGCGCATGTCCAGCAGCACCTTGGCGTCGGTGCCCTTGGGGAAGGCATAGCGGTGCACGCCCACGCGCGCACTGGTGGTCAGTTCGGCGCGCACCTTGTAGTCATCCAGGGTGACCGCGTAGTAGCCCGGCTCGGCCTTCTCATCAGCGTGGCGGAAGCGCGATGCATAGCCGCTGCGCGGCTTCTCCGGATCACCGCGCTCCAGGCCGGGGTTGCCGGTGAACGGCATCAGCAGGATGTCGCCCAGGTCCGAATGACCGGTGCCGGAAAAATGCGTATGCGAGAAGCCGACGATGCTGCTGTCGTCGTAACGGTAGCCGGCTGCCCAGCCATAGGCCTTCTCGCGCGGCTGGATGCGTGTGTCCGGGCTGAGCTGGACCATGCCGAACGGTACCGTGGCGCCCGGGTAGGTATGGCCCTCTCCACCGGTGCCGATGAAGGGATCGACCGCGGCATAGGCGCGTTCGGCAGCGGTGTTCGGTGTGGCAGCCAGGGCGGCACCGGAGGCAAGCATGGCGGTAGCGGCGAAGGCGATCAGGAGACGACGGTCCAGCGTGGGCATCGGCATTTGGATCGATTCAGATGGTGACCGGATGCTAGCACCGGGACTCAGGCGCCGCATGTTGCGGCGCAGCTGAATGAATCCAAAGGCGACAGGAGTTGTCTGATTTCCAATGCAACTATTTGCATGGTTCGGCGCCATGGCGCTCACCAGACTGTCGTCAAGCCCAAAAGCGGCGCGAAAAGGCGTCCCGCGACAACCCCGGCTGCGACGTGACCGCCATCGCACTTCGCGCCACCTGGGCCGGAAATGGCATCGCAATCACCTTCTCTTCACACGATAGCGGCGTTTCATTCACGCCGACGAAGTGAATGCGGTCCCTTTCCTGAAGTTCGATGTCCACAGGAGTCCCGTCATGAAGATCGCAGTTCGTCGTTCCCTTCCGCTGGCCATCGCCGCCGGCGTCGCCCTCGCCTCCACCGCCCAGGCCGGAACTCTCGGTCCTGGCCAGTCGGCCATCGTCAATGCTGGCGACCCTATTGAGAGCTGGTCTGCACAGGGCGCCACGCTGACCTTCAGCACCGGCAGCGCCGCCACATCCGTAGGCATCAGCGACGGATCCACGCTCACCATGACGGGGGCAACAGCCACCGCCACCAATCCGTTTGCTGCCGTCCAGATCGCCTCCTCCAGCGCGACGATCACCGGCACCCGGATACAGAACAATCGCGCTGCGGGATTGGCGGTAACCAATGGCAGCTCTGGTGGTGCTGCCGGCAACGCATCGGTTACTGACTCGAGCATCAGCGGCCAGGGAATCGGAAGCTATGTTCAGGGTGGCATGCTGACGCTGAGCAACACAACGATTGATGGAACCGGCATCGGAGCCGGGCTTCTTCCACCCGAAATCTCGTCCGGTCTGGCAGTCTTCTCCAATTCAAACGTCAGCATCACCAATGGCTCCGCAATTGCCGGAGATGAGAACGGCATCTTTGTGAAGGACATCGGGGGAACGCCCACCAGTACGATCACTGACAACGTTCTCACCGTCGACAAGTCGCGCGTCATCGGCCGCAACGGCTCAGGCATTGTGGTCAGCGGCGCAGGGATCATTGCCCCAACCACCGTCAACGTTCTCAACGGCAGCACCGTCAGCGGCGGCAATGGCGTGATTGCAGAAGCCGTTTACGGGGGCACCCTGAATCTGAACGTGGACGCATCGCAACTGCAGGGCACGCTTCGTGCCGATGCAACGTCGCAGTTGCACGCCAATTTCTCCAACGGCGCCGTACTGAACGGCGCGATGACCAACGTCACCAGCGCCACGCTGGATTCCGCCACCTGGAACATGACCGGAAACTCCACGGTCGGCGCCCTCAACCTCGGCAACGGCACCGTCTCCCTCGGCGACGGTTCGGCCTTCCACACCCTCAACGTGGCCGGCAACTTCACTGGCAATGGCGGCACCCTCGCCTTCAACACCGTGCTGGCCGGCGATGATGCAGCCACCGACAAGCTGATCATCGGTGGCGACACCAGCGGTACCGCCAACGTGCGCGTCAACAACGTGGGCGGTGCCGGTGCGCAGACCAACCAGGGCATCCAGCTGATCCAGGTCGGCGGCGCGTCCAATGGCCAGTTCAACCTGGCCGGCCGTGCCGTCGGTGGCCAGTATGAGTACTTCCTGCACAAGGGCACCGGTGCCGACGGCAACTGGTACCTGCGTTCGCAGCTGCCGACCGTGCCGGACCCATGCGTGGTCGATCCCAGCCTGCCGCAATGCCAACCGGTCGATCCCGTGGATCCGGGCGAGCCGGTGCTGCGCCCCGAGCCCGGCGCCTACCTGGCCAACCTGCAGGCCGCGCAGAGCATGTTCCGCCTGGGCTACCACGACCGCAACGCCGGCCAGAACTCCGGCCGTGCCTGGGCCCGCGTGGACGGCTCGCGCAATGGCTTCGATGCGGTCAGCAAGCAGCTGGATATCCGAGGCAAAAGCCAGGCGCTGACCGTCGGTGCCGATCTGTGGCGTCACGAATCGGGCAGCAGTGCGGGTGTGATGTTGTCGACCGGCAACGCCACCAGCACCTCCACCAATGAACTGACGGGCTACTACGCCCGCGGCAAGGTGAAGGGCGAGGCGCTGGGCCTCTATGGCACTTGGCGCGGCGGCAACGGTGCCGACCCGTATGCGGGCTTCTACGTGGACGGCTCGCTGCAGCGTGCGCAGTTCCGTAACCGCGTAGAGGGTATCGGCCTGGCTGCCGAGCGCTACGACAGCCGCGCTTGGCAGGGTGCGGTGGAAACCGGCTACGCATTCCGTGTGGGTGGCGCCAGCAACGGCGGCATCTATCTGGAACCGCAGCTGCAGGTGGGCTACAGCCGCTGGGACAGCAACCGCCAAACCGAGGCCAACGGCACGGTGGTGGGTGCCGAGAATGCCAACGGCCTGTTCGGCCGTGCGGGCCTGCGCCTGTCCGGCGTGACCCGCTGGGGCAACGGGTCCACCGAGGTGCAGCCGTACCTGGCCGCCAACTGGCTGCATACCCGTGCCGAATCGCGGATCCGCATGGATGACGAGATCGCCGATGCACGCGTGCCGCGCAGCCGTGGCGAGTTCAGCGGCGGTGCGTCGGTGAAGTTCGCCAACGGCATCGGCGCCTGGGGCGGGCTGTCGCTGCAGCGCGCCAGCGGCTATCACCAGACCACCGCACAGGTGGGTGTCAGTTACAGCTGGTAATCGGTCGCCTTCAGCCCGTGATCGCTTCGATTGCGGGTTGATATCAAGGCGGGAGGTGTGGCCGTCGGACTGGGGTCCCCGGCCACGGCGTGAAGGGCGCGACAGGGATTGTCGCGCCCAACACATATTTGCCGGGGTCTACAGCAGTGAGTGACATGACCTTTCGATTCTGCCCGTTTGGCAGAAAGCATCAATGAGCGTTCCACGTCGTGATGCGTACAGGATGGCGCCGCAGCGGACATGCCGCTGCCGGGATTGGAACCCCCGGATGAAACTGAAGATCTGCCTGCCATGACTATGGCGGGCGCTGCGTGTGGCCGTCTGGCCATCGGAGTTCTTCTTCAGTCTCTCCGGGTTCCAACCTCGCATCGCCCGCCACCCTTGCGGTGGCCCTCGCTTCCCAAGGAGTTCCCGCATGACCCAACGTCCGCTCAGCCCGGCCATGGAGTCGCTGTTCCAGCGCATCGAACATGCCCTCAACAGTGCCGAAGGCATGGCCATCCTCATCGGCGAACAGTACGGCCCCGAGCCGAAGCCTCCCGCGCCGATGGGATACAACCCGAGGCAGATCGCCAATGCGATGGTCATGCTGAGCCAGCATGGGCGATGCCTGCTGCGGGCGCTGCGCGAGGAGGCGGAGAAAGTGACCTACCACTAGGTACGATGTCGCCAAGCCCCGCTCGGATCTACAGGCCACGCGCGACCGTCCCCAGATCGTTGGCATCCACGAATGCCTGCAGCGCAGGTTGCGCCGCTTGGCAATGTCCACACCAGGGCGCTCCGAACTCCAGCAGTTGCCCGCGCGCCTGTGCTTCCACATCCGCGCGGGCCGGCTCCGCCGACAGGTGATCACGCATGAAAGGCATGCGCGCTACGCCGCCAACGCCTTCTGGATATCCGCCAACGGTGCGTTGGTCAGGTCCTTGGCAATATCACCGAGCAGGCGCGCCTGGACTTCCTTGTGCAGCAGCGGCCGGATGCGCCCCAGCGTGGTCGGGTCGGCCACCAGCACCAGGTGCGCATAGCGGTTGTTCAGTGCATCTTCGTTGAGCTGCTCGGCCACCTGCTTGGCGAACGTCGCTTCGTTGAGCTGGGAGATGGACATGTCCTTGGGCACCGCACCGGCCGGCCCCTGCCCGGATACACCCTGTTCGCTGATGTCCTGCAGGCGCAGTTCGCCTTCCTGCTTCAGGGCCAGCTGATGTTCGCTGCCGACGTTGGTGAACACGCGGGCCGAACCACCGTCGGCGACGATGATCAGCGTACCTTCGGGAATGCGACGGGTCATGCAATGCTCCTTCTCGATTGCGTTCACCCCCACCGTAGACAGCGTTGCGTGAGCGGCGCGACCAGAGTTCGTTCAACGCATGTCATTGCGTTGCGTGCGCGCATGAACAGGCGCGATGGAACACAGCGTGCAGTTCCGTCTGCTTCGCTGCATGCTCACGCCGATGCCGTTATGATGAACGGATGATCGACACGACCCACTACGTGACGGGCGCACCTGTTACGTGGGAAGCACTGCCGACCGGCGCTTCGCTTGCCACGAATGCTCCCGCCCTGCATTTCCATCGCCTCGCGCTGGATCCCGGCGGATGACGCCCGCAGGCCCGCTGCCTGCATTCCCTACGCTGCTGTGACCCTCGGCCGCTGACTGCGCGGCCGCTGTGATCCCGTTGCCGCGTTTCCGCCCTTGCGGCGGTGCTTCGCCGTGCGCGTGGCGTTGCGCCTGCACACCTTCCCCGGCCCCCACGCCGCCTTCCGATGCCCCTGCGCCACCTGCGCCTGCATCGCCGTTTCCGATTTCCGGGACACACCGCACCGCCCATTCCCCTATTCCATACCTACAAGGGAGCCCCATGCAGGACACGCCCGATTCCCATGCCCATTTCGGCTGGTTCAAACGCCGCCGCCACCTGAAGGTCGATGAGATCACCGTCGTCGACAAGCCCATGCTCAAGCGCGCCGTCGGCGCCGCCGCACTCGGCAATGCCATGGAGTGGTTCGACTTCGGTGTCTACGGCTATCTGGCCGTCACCATCGGCCAGGTGTTCTTCCCGTCCAGCAATCCCACCGCACAGGTGATCGCGGCCTTCGCGACCTTCACCGTGGCGTTCCTGGTGCGCCCCCTGGGCGGCCTGGTGTTCGGCCCGCTGGGTGATCGCTACGGCCGCCAGAAAGTGCTGGCGTTCACCATGATCCTGATGGCGCTGGGCACCTTCTCGATCGGCCTGATTCCCGCCTACGAACGCATCGGCATCTGGGCGCCGGTGCTGTTGCTGCTGGCGCGCGTGGTGCAGGGCTTCTCCACCGGTGGCGAGTACGGCGGCGCGGCCACCTTCATCGCCGAGTACTCCACCGACCGCAACCGCGGCCTGATGGGCAGCTGGCTGGAGTTCGGCACGCTGGGCGGCTATATCGCCGGCGCCGGTACCGTCACCGCACTGCACATGCTGTTGAGCAGCGAGCAGATGCTGGACTGGGGCTGGCGCATTCCGTTCCTGGTGGCCGGCCCGCTGGGTCTGCTCGGCCTGTACATGCGCATGAAGCTGGAGGAAACCCCGGCGTTCCGCGCCTTCGCCGAGGAAGCCGAGAAGCGCGAGCACGACCGGCCCGGGCTGGGCGCGCTGTTCCAGGTGCATGGCCGCCAGCTGCTGGTGTGCATGGGCCTGGTGCTGGTGTTCAACGTGACCGACTACATGCTGCTGACCTACATGCCCAGCTACCTCAGCGTCACAATGAACTATGCCGAGAGCAAGGGCCTGCTGCTGATCATCATCGTGATGCTGGTGATGATGCCGTTGAACATCGTGGGTGGATTGTTCAGTGACAGGCTGGGCCGCCGCCCGATGATCATCGGTGCCTGCATCGCGCTGCTGGTGCTGGCGGTGCCGTGCCTGCTGCTGATCGGCAGCGGCAACGACTGGCTGATCTTCCTCGGCCTGATGCTGCTGGGGCTGGCGCTGGTGTGCTTCACCAGCTCGATGCCGTCCACGCTGCCGGCGCTGTTCTACACCCCGGTGCGCTACAGCGCGCTGTCGATCGCCTTCAATGTGTCGGTGTCGCTGTTCGGCGGCACCACGCCGCTGGTGACCGCGTGGCTGGTGGAGCGTACCGGCGACCCGCTGGTGCCGGCGTATTACCTGATGGGCGCAGCGGTGATCGGCCTGGTGACCATGCTGTTCGTGAAGGAGACCGCCGGCCTGCCGCTGCGCGGTTCACCGCCGGCCGTCGGCAGCGACAAGGAAGCGGCCGCGCTGTTGAAGAGCGATGTACCGGTGACGGTGGACCCGACCCTGCCGCCGCTGCCGGACGTTGCGGAGCCCGAGCAGGTGAAGCCGGCCTGAGGCTGGGCACAGAACGCGATCCACGCATGACGTGGATCTGCTGGCCAGGTGGCGCCGGGTAGATACGCCCGGCGCTGCCTGGCGCTACTTCCTGATGCGGGCCAGCGTCCCCGGCGTCCAACGCAGCGTCCAGGTGTAGTTTCCGTCCGGCGGACAGACGTGGCGGAAATCATGGGGAATTTCGCAGACCGTTGCGCCCGCGGTAACGGTGAAAGCAACGATGATCCGGTTGCCATCGATTCGGATCGACTGCACCGCGCCCGGAATCTGGATGCCGGCATCATCGCCATAACCTGATTCCCGGATGGCCGCGAAATCCTCGGCATCCACCCGCGACAGGCTCTTCGGGTTCTCCTGGCCGCGTGGATCGTTCGCCGTCAGCGCCGTCATCACCGCCACCACATTGCTTTGCGCGAAGCTGCCACCGGTGTAGGTCGACGTGTAGAAGTACACAACTTCGGAGCGACCATCACCATCGAGATCGGCAACACCCGTCCACACCGGGCGGAAGTCCGATTCGATATCGTCACCGGGAATACGCCGCAGACTGGCTTCGGCGGCCCGGTAGGCCTGTACAAGGCTGGGTGGCGCCACCACCCGCTTGGACGCGGCCGGCGCAGCCACCGCCGTCAAACTGGACAGCGCCAGCGCAGCAAGCGGCAGGCAGATCGAAGTGAAGCGGAACATCGCAGGTCCGTGCATGTCGTCCTCCTTGAGCGTGCGGCCAGTCTAACCGCAGCTCCGGTGGCGCCCAGTCGTGCACGGCGCAGTGTCGCGCGATGTGCGGAAGGCATCCACGCATGGCGTGGATCTACTGGGGTGTGTTCAATTCCATCGCGCGCATCACGATGGGCTTGGCCCAGCCCGGCGTGTGCAGCAGGTCGGCTACCGCAATCGGGTACTGCAGTTCGCCTGCAGCCATGGCCAATACCGGCAGCGGCACCACGCCGCCCTGCGCGTCGGCCGGCGCGCTGTTGTCGTAGACATGCAGCTCGGCCAGGTGCGGCAGCAGCTCCAGCAGGTTCGCGCGCGCGGAATCGAAACGCGCGTGGATCTTCTCCACCGGGATATCGTGGCCACCGGCCGCCACGCGTGCGGCAACACGGGCGACGTGCAGCTCGACATCGGCCAGCCCACAGAACCAGATCGCCACCTGATGCCGTTCGCAGGCCTCACGCAGCAGGCGCGGGATGGTGTTGCCACCGAGTGTGGTCTCGAAGGCGAAGTCGGTGCCATCGGCCATGGCCTGGCGCAGGCGACGGGTGCCTTCCTGCCACGCCTCGGCGTTGGCCTCCGGCAGCGGCCAGCCGGCGTCGACCAGGCGGCGGGTGAACGAGTCCGGGTTGAACCAGCTCAGCCCTTCGGCGTCCAGCCAGGTGCCCAGCAGCGAACTCTTGCCGGCGCCATTGACACCGGCCAACGCCAGGATGCGTCCCATCGATCAGAGCGGACGGCCGAGGGTGACCTTGCGGCCGCGCCGGATCGGCTGGCCCAGCACCTTGCCCAGCCCTTCCCCACGCTGCAGCCCGGCCAGGGTCTGGTCGAACTCGCTGCGCAGGCGCTGCAGTTCCTCGTTGCGCTCACCGGCATCACTGCCGGCGGCCTTGGCCAGCAGTTCCTGGTAGGTGCGGATGTCCACGATCACCGCTTCCGGGTGATTGTGGTTGGTGATGACCAGTGCCTGCTTCTCGCGCACGGTGCGCATCAGGCTCGGCCAGCCCCGGGTCTTCACCGACGAGGCCGGGGCCTTTTCGAGGCCAGGCAGATCCAGCGGCAGGGTCATGGCACGGCTCCAGGCAGGGTGGATGAGCACCACTATACCCAAATTGGCCAAATTGGGGATAAATCCCCTTTCACCCCAGGGGGCCGGTGTCCGGGGCGTCGGTCTGCAGCAGGCTGTCGCGCTCGCGCAGCGGGAAGCGGATCCAGGCGTCCAGCCCCTGCGGGGCAAAGCGCAGCTCGCCACTGCCGGCCAGCTCATAGGGCACCCGCTGCTCGATCAGGACCCGGCCCAGGCCACGCTGGCGCGGCATCTCCCAGCCCTCCACCTCGGCATGGCGCTCGCACCAGTGCAGGCCCAGCCACGGCTGCCCGTCCTGCACCTGCAGGTGCCAGCAGACGTCGATCCGACCATCCTCGTGGGTGAGCGCGCCATGCCGGAGCGCGTTGGTGGCCAGCTCATGGATGGCCAACGACAGCACTTCGGCCGCCTTCGGTGGCAACAGCACATCCTCACCCTGCAGGTGATAGGCGGTCGCCGCCGGCGTCTGTGCCGCAATCTCCTCGTCGAGCATGCCGCGCAGGCAGACTCCTACATTGGCGCCGCGGGTCAGCAGGCTCTGCGTGCGCGCCAGTGACATCAACCGCGCACACAGGCGCTCGGCATACTCGTCCACGCTGCCGACCGATACGCGGGTGCGCCAGGCAATGGCATGGATGGTGGACATGATGTTGCGGACCCGATGCTGCAGCTCGGCCAGCAGCACCGACTGGCGCTCGGTGGCGCGCTTGAGGTCGTCGATGTCCACGGCGATCGCGAACACGCCACTCACCTCGCCCTCGGCATCGCGCAGCGGTGCGGCCGCGACCCGTGTCCATCGTGCTCGACCGTCATCATGGGTGAACTGGAACTCGAGGCCGGGAACCACCGTCTCGCCCCGCAACGCCCGGGCGATGGCGAAGTCCTCAGGGCCGATGGTCGAACCGTCCGCATGCCAGCCGCGCCAGCGATGCTGGTTCTCTGCATCGGTCGAGGGGACCTTGCCACTGGGCAGGTAGGCGCGCATCTGGTCGTTGGACAGTTGCAGCTTGCCGTCTGCGTCGACAATGCAGACACCCACCGGCAGCACCTTGAAGGCCAGCGCCAACCGGCGGTCGCTCTCACGGCGCTTCTGCTCTTCGCGCTCGCGAGCCGCCTGTGCGACATGCGCGGATGTCGTTTCGAACATGGTCACCAGCACGCCGTTGATGCATCCTTCCTCTCCACGGATGGGGCTGTAGGTGATGGTGAACCAGACATCCTCCAACCGCCCCCGCCGCGCCAGCGGATAGAGCTTGTCCTCATAGGTGATGGTCTCGCCCTGCCACACACGCCGGTAGATCGGGCCGTTGATGTGCCAGACCTCGGGCCAGCACTCGCGGGTCGGCTGGCCCAGCCCGCCAGGATGCTTGTCGGCCAGGATCTCGGCATAACCATCGTTGTAGAGCTGCACCAGCTGCTCGCCCCACAGCACGATCATCGGGAAGCCATGCGCCAGCATGAGGTCAACGGTGGCGCGCAGATGTGGCTGCCATCGTTCGATCGCACCCAATGACGTGGATGACCAGTCGTGGCGGGCAATACGGGCGGCCATGCCGTCATGCCGCGTGTGCGCCTGCCGCGAGAGCGGCCTGCCCGGGCGCTCGGCAGCATGGAGCCCTTCGATGCGGCGCGACATGCCGCGCAATCAGGCGATGCCCGCAGGGGCCTGCGGCGTCGCCACCAGCCCCGCCAGCTGCTGGACCAGGGCCTCGATGTGATAGGGCTTGGTGCAGCGGGGGGCGCTGGCGAAGCGGCTGGGCAGATTGTCGTCGTAGCCGGAGGTCAGCATGAACGGGGTGCCCGCCTCGGCCAGGCGATCGGCCAGCGGGTACACCTGTTCGCCACCCAGGTTGATGTCCAGCAGGGCCACATCAATGGGGTTGTCATCCAGCAGCCGCCCCAGCGCCTGCAGGTCTCCGGCCGGCCCCACCACCTGCGCGCCCTTCAGCTCCAGGTAGTCCACCAGGAACATCGCGATGGCGAATTCGTCCTCCGCCACCAGCACCCTCAGCCCTTTCAGGCCCTCTGGTTTATTGCCCGCTTCCAGCACGACCGGCGCTCCTCGATACACGCGGCCCACCTCTGCCGCAACGCCTGCAGGATGCGCGAAGCGGGCTACAAGGGCGCGTGATGATCGATGAAGATCGCCGCCACGGCGCATTCACTCCGGCATTGCAGCGGCGCGTTCAGAACGCACGTTCCCATTTCAGGCTGAGCAGGCTGCGGTCGTGGCTGTACAGCCAGCCGACGTTGCTGTCGACGCGGGCGTAGCGCAGGCTCAGGCTGGGCACCAGCCCGGCCACGGCCAGGCGTTCGCTGCGTACGATGGCGATCAGGTTCTGTTCGTCGTCCTGCCTGCGCGCCTCGAGCAGCGGACTCCAGGCGTCGTAGTCGCGATGGCGCAGCGACACGAATACGGTGGCCGTAGTGCCACTCCACTGCCGTGCCGCGCCCACCCGCAGGCCGCGCTGGCGGTAGCCGTTGGCCGGGTCGGCTGCGCTGCTGTCGGTGACATCCAGCCCGGCGAAGACCGTCCAGCGCGGATTGAGCGCGCGGAACCAGGTGGCATACAGCGATGCCAGCTCGCCGTCGTAGTTGCTGGCCAGGCCCTGCTGTCGATACCGCTGGCGCTTCCAGTCGGCCTCCAGCTTGAGCAGGCTGCGTGCATCCAGGGCGTACTGCCATTCCCCGTGCACGCCACTACCGCCCTGTAGCGCATGGTTTCCCAGGCCCTGGTAGTCATAGCTGGGGGCCAGCATCACGGTCTGCCGTGCGCTGCGCCAGCTGTAACCCGCCTGCACGTTGGCATTGAGCTCGTTGTAGGCACTGTGCCCGCGCCATGCCTGACCGAAGGCGAGACCGCGAACGTACAGACCATGATGCCCGCCGAGCACCCAGCGCCGTTCCAGGCTGGCGTCGTAGTCGAGGCCCGCCGCGCGCTGGGCGTCGGGCAGTTTCCGTTCGATGATGCAGGCGTCGCCCACGCCGAACAGGCAGGTGCGGCTGGCCGAGCTGCGGTTGATGTTGTCACTCCATGCCGGGCCGGCCGACAGCGCGCCTTTCCAGCGCTGGCGCGCCTGCAGGGCAGCCAGGTAGCCGTCCACGCGTGCGCGGACGCCGGCCGTGGCCGGATCATCGGCATTGATGCCCGCAGCGATGGCGGTGAACAACGCGACCGCATCGCGATCGCGCTGGTCCTCGGCATAGACACGCGCCAGCTCAAGGCGAGCCGGCAGGAAATCCGGCTGCGCCGCCAGCAGCGCTTCGTACTCCGTCGCCGCGCGACGATGGTCGCCGGCCACCCGTGCCAGCGCCCCCTGTGCATAGTGGCGCAGCAGGGGGTCATGCCCCGGCAGTTCGATGTACTCCGCGAGGAACGCAGCGGCGGCCTGCCATTGCTGATGCTGCAGTGACAGGTACAGCGCCTGGCCAAGATCGTCGACGGTGCGCTCCACGCGCAGGGTCTGGCCGTCGATGGTGATGGTCGGCCGCTCCGATTCGGCCTGCTGCAGGCGCTGCTGGTCCTGCTGCTGGTGGCGCAGTTCCGTGCCCTGTTCAAGTACGCGTCGAAGATCGTCCTGCTGGGCGCGCACATCAGCGGCAGCCAACAGCAGTACGACAAGGAAGATGGAATGGCGCATGGTCGATCCGTGGTGGTGCGTGCAGCGGGCCGAAGCAGGGACTGGCGGATCGCGGCTTGTCCCTGCCCTGCCCCGTCAGGGGCGTGGCGATCAGTTCTTGCTGCCGCCGAAGGCGGTGTCGTACTGGCTGTTGCCGGCGAACGTGGCGATACCGGCCAGGGTGGCGGCGTTGGCGCCGAAGAACTGGCCCTGGGTGGCACCGGCAACGTTGCCGTTGGCGGTGGCGGTACCGGCGAACGAGGCGTTGGCGCTGTTGATGTTGGCGTTGACGTTGATCGCCAGGCCGCCACCGGTCAGGCCGCCGAGCAGCTTGCCGCTGCCGAAGTCCGCACGGAAGGTGCCGGACAGCAGGTTGCTGCCGTTGAACTTGTTCAGGCCCGCGACGCTGTAGGTGGCTACGCCAGCCGGCAGCGTGGTACCGGCACGGTCACCGACGAAGTAGACCTGGCGGTTGTTGAAGCCACCGGCGGCGCCATCCTTGGACCACTCGCCGAACCACACGTCACCACTGCCAACCTTGACGAAGTTGAAGTGGCCCATGCCGGCATGGCTGCCCGGTGCGCCGGTGATCGGCATGGCCAGCGTGCGCACGGCGGTGCCATTGACGGTGGTGGTGCCCGAATACAGGCTCAGGCCCTGGAAATCGACCGGCTTGGCGTTGGAGACGGTGCCGACGCCGATACCGGCCTTGCCTGCCTGGTGCGGGCCACCGTTGACCTGCGATTCGCCGACGGCGACGTACAGCTCGGCGTCGGTCACCGGGCTGGCAGCACCGACGATGTCAGCGGCATGCGCGGCGCCGGCCAGGGCAAAGGTGGCAGCAACGGCGAGAACCGAACGGGAGATCATCTTCATGGTATTGCTCCTTGGGTTGTGGGAACTACGGGTACAACGCTTGAAAGCGGGAGGTCAGAAGCGCGCGGTGATGCCGAGCTTGAGGGTGCGGCCCGGCGCCGGCAGCGTGGAGCGCGTGGCCGGGTCGACGTAGTAGCGGTTGCCGAGGTTGCTGCCCACCAGCTCGACGCTGGCGTGCTCGTTGAAGCGCCAGCGCGCGTATGCATCGACGGTGGTGATGTTGCCCCAGGTGAACGGCACGTTCTGCCACAGCAGGCTGCTGCCACCGACCAGCAACCGGTCGCGGTAGGCCTGTAGATCGGGGTTTTCGTGGCGCTGGTAGTGCACGATGCGGCTGCCCAGTTCCAACCGTTCATCGAACAGGCGCGTACCGAGCGACAGGTTCACCGACAACTTCGGAATCGCCTGGGTCAGCAGGTAGCCACTGACGAAACCGTCCTGCACGCAGTTCGGCACCAGGCCACGGTTGGCATCCAGCAGCACGGCCGTGCTTTCGTCGCACACCTCGTTTTCCAGCGTGCGCGAAATACCCAGGTCGGTGAAGAAGCGCCGGTTGTCGAAGCGTGCCTGCAGCTCGATGCCGCGGATGGTCTGCTTGTCGATGTTGTCGAACAGGAAGTAGGCGTCGCGCTCGATTACGTTGCGGGTCTTGTGCACGTAATAGGCCAGCTTGACGTCGGCATCGGCGGTGTTGCCGAACAGGCCCGACAGGTTGTGTATGTAGCCCAGCTCGTAGTTGTAGGCATGCTCAGGCTTGAGCGTGTACAGCGGATTGAGGCTGCTGGAGAAAGCGATGGTGCTTTCGAACATGCTGGGGAAGCGCACTGCTTCGCTGTAGCGCAGGTAGACGCGCGCGGCCTTGGACAGGTTCACCGTGGCCGAGAAAGTGGGCAACCACGCGTGATCGCGGCGGCGGTCATTGCGCCCGTCCACCGGCCGCGACTGCATGGTGTTGCCGATAGTGCAGACCAGGTCGCTGCCGGGGTAGATCGGCAGCACGCCGGGTATGCCCGCCACCTCGCCGTTGAGACAGGGGTTGGTCGCACGGGCATAGTTGCCGTTGGCATCGGGCAACCACGGAAGCCGATGTTCCACCGCCTGCGGCGTCTCGTAGTACGCCAGCAGACCATGCAGTGCATCGTCAATCACCGAACCCATGCCGATGCTCTCCCAGAACTCGCGTTCGGCCTCCAGTGCATCGATCTCCGCCTGCAGGCTGGCCGGCCGCTCGGGCAGCTCATTGGTCCGGTAGGTGGCCTCCTTGCTGCCCACGCCCTTGGTCAGCAGCTCCGGGTGGGCCTGCAGGAAGTCGTCGAACGCCCAGTAACGACTGTAGCGCACGCCGGCGTTGAGGGTCACGAAATCGACCGGACGCCATTCGAGGTTGAGATAGCCTTCGCCCTCCTGGCGCCGGCCAGCACGCGGAAACATGCGCCAGCCATCGGTGGTGCCGAAGTACGGGTCGCGAGAACCCAGCTTCTCGTACTGCCAGTTGCCGCCCACGGTCAGGTCCAGCGTGGAATGCAGCGCGAAGCGGTTGCTCAGGGTCAGCCCGGTACGGTCATTACGCGCATTGGCCAGTGCGGTGTTGCGCAGGATCGGGCTGACCCCGGGATTCCACGCCGGATTACCCGGTGCGAAATTGGGAAACCCACCGGCGGTGTAGGTATCGCTGTCCGTCTCGGTGCGCCACAGGTTGGCGTACAGATCAAGCCAACGGCTGCCGGCCGGCTGGAAGCGGTACTCCAGGTTCCACGCATCGGACGCAACCCGACTGAGAGGCCACTGGATGCGCCCATAGTCCGGCGCAGACAGGATGCGCGACGGCATGATCTCGCCATAGTGCGACAGCGTGCGCCGCCAGGTGGCCTTCAACTGCTGGTCGTCGTTGATCTGCCAGCTGCCCTTGACCAGCCACGATTCCTGTTCGCTGGACGTATTGGGCACTTCATCGCCCGGCTTGAAGTAGCGCGCCAGCGTGGTGATGTAGTCGATGCCCTGGTACTCGAACTGCTCGCGCCGGTCCTGGTCGTAGTAGCCGCTGCCCTTGCTGCCGGAGAAGTAGTTGCCGCGCTTGCGCCAGGCATAGGCGGCCATCAGGTCGACGTTGTCGCCACGCACGCCCAGCGCCAGGCGCCAGGCCTGGTCTTCGCCATCGAAGGGGTTGTTGCCACTGCGTGACTTCACCGGCACCACCAGGGTGCGGTCGTCGTAGGGCGAGTTCGGCGAGCCCTGCGGGAACCCCGGCACCGTGCGGTAATCTTCGCCGGTGTGCAGGCGAGGCAGGCGCGGCGCCACCGCATTGCTGCTGCCTTCAATCTTCAGCTCCCCGCCGAAGCGCTCACCCGCTTCCACGATGTCATCGACGTCGATGGTCTTGATCACCAGCGCGCCACCGATCCCGCTGTGCACATCGCGCACCAGCCCTGGCCCCTTGATGACCTGGATGCCACCAATCAGGTTGGGATCGATGTAGTTGCGGTTGCTGACGCCGTTGTAGCCGCGCCAGACCGTGAGCGCCTGCTCGCCACCGTCGATGCTGACCGGCACCCGCCCCGGCCCCTGGATGCCGCGGATGTTGATGTCCAGCGCGCCGCTGTTGCGCGCATCGCCACTGAACACGCCGACCAGATCCTTGACCACGTCGGCCGGGTTGGAGCCGCGGTAGCGCTCCACCCGGTCGCGCCCCGAATACGCCGTGGTCAGGTCCAGCGCGAACACATCATCGTAGCCGCGCCGATCGCGGGCCTCGCCCCCTTCCGACTGCAGGCGACCGGCCACGTCCAGTGTTTCGGTCACCCGCACCCCTTCCCCTTCACCCGACTCCGCTGCGGCACGC
The DNA here is from genome assembly GCF_056480025.1 of Stenotrophomonas sp. 109824_Sma. NCBI lineage: Bacteria > Pseudomonadati > Pseudomonadota > Gammaproteobacteria > Lysobacterales > Lysobacteraceae > Stenotrophomonas > Stenotrophomonas sp. 109824_Sma. The sequence goes on from NZ_CM151078.1 coordinate 2,657,219, forward strand.
AGGCTCCAGGTGCCGTCCATGCCGCGCTGCGCACGCACGCCGCTGCCGCGCAGCAGCTGCTGCAGGGCCTGCATCTGGCTGTACTCGCCACTCACCGCGCTGGAGCGACGGCCTTCCACCAGATCACTGCGGAACACCACCTGCACATCGGCCTGGCGGCCAAAGGCACGCACAGCATCAGCGAGGGGCTGTTCCGGAATGGTGTACTGGCGCAGTGGCGCGACGATCGCCGTCTGCGCCTGCACGGCCGGCACACAGGCCAGCGGCAGCAATGCGGTGGAGATGGCCAGGGCCAGGACAGTGGCGCGGCGATGACAGGCGGATGCCGTGGACGGCATGGACAGGAACTCCTCAAGCGGGGCGGGACCATCGGCACATCCGGTGCCGGTGGTGTGTCTGGCTTGAGGAAAAACGGTGTTTCGCTCTGGCTATACCTCTATAGACAACGGGGCACGGCGAGTGCCCACGGTTTTTTCATGTTTTTTTCATGCGGCGCTTTCTGCCATCAACCGGCTGCACCTCACCACAGCACCATCGCGCCGCCAGGCAGGCGCTGCACGCGCAGTCCCGCCTGCGCGGCCACCGCATCGATGGCGGTCTCCGGTTGCTGCAGATGGAACAGGCCACTGACCCGTACGCGTGCACCCTGCCCGCCCAGTACCCAGACCGGCGCACGACGGTAGCGCGCCAGATCGGCGATGGCCTGCGCGGCCGGCTGATCATCGATCACCACCTCGCCACGCCGCCATGGCGCCATGCTCTCCGGATCTTCCAGTTGCACCGGCTGCAGCCAGCGCCCGTCACGGAACACGCGTGCCTGTCCGGCATGCAGGCGCTGCACGCTGCCATCGCCCGGGCGCACATCCACTACACCCTCACTGACCTGGGTGGTGACCGTGGTATCCAGCATCGACACGCTGAAGGCGGTGCCGATGTCACAGACCACGCCGCCCGCCGCCTCGACCTGGAACGGGCGAGCCTCATGCGCTACCTGGAACCAGGCCTGGCCGCGCAGCAGGCGCAGGTGGCGCTGCCGGCCATCGAACTCGATCGCCAGTGCGGTGCCGGCATCGAGTATGGCGGTGCTGCCGTCGTCCAGCTGCACCAGGCGCGGCGCATCGCTGCTGCGCAGGTCACTACGAGCAAGCAGCAGCGCGTGCGGCGCAGCGGCAACCATCAGCACCACCGCGGCAGCACTGGCCAGCAGCCACGGCAGGCGGCGGCGCGGCGTGATCGGACGCAGCCCTTGGCGATCAGCCGTCAACCCGGGCAGCGCCGCCAGCACGTCGGGCCCGGCGGCATCCAGCCCCTGCCAGAACGCCTGCTGCTGGCGCCAGGCCAGCGCGTGGCGCGGATCGGCCTGCAGCCAGCGCTGCAGGGTTCGTTGCTGGCGTTCCGGCAGCGGGCCTGCACTGCACCGGATCACCCAGCGCAACGCCTGCCTGGCCTGACGCGGCGAGGGTTCGGACGTGGTCATGGTTGTGGCCTGCCGCACCGCGAACGGGTGCGCTTTCCTGTTGTGACAACGGCGGGCGCGATCTGCCCACGGCAAACGCCGGTCATCGGCGCGTTCCCTGTTGATGCTGCTGGATCAACAGCGCCGCGCGCAGCACATGCTTGCCGACCAGGCTCTTGGAGATTCCCAGGCGCGCGGCAATCTCGCGTTCGCTCAGGCCCAGGTAGCGGTTGAGCACGAAGCACTCGCGCACCTGCGCCGGCAGCGCGAGGATGGTCTGGGTGATCTCGCGCAGTTGCGCCTGGTCCAGCGCCTGAGCCTCGCCGTCGTGGCCCGCCCCGGCCATGTCGGTGGCGTACTCGGCCATCGCGCGCCGCTCGCGGGCGTCGGCCTGGCTGCGGTTGAGCGCATGGTGATAGGCCATCCGGTACAGATAGCCGCGCGGCTCCAGGATCGGTGGATCACCGGGCACGCTGCTGGCCTTCAGGTACAGGTTCTGCAGGGTGTCCTCGGTACTGGCCGGGTCGAGGTAGCGCGCGATGAAGCGAGACAACGCACGGCGCTCGCGGATCAGCAGCTCGACCAGCGCCAGGGCATTGGGAGACATAGGTGCCAAGGCCGGACCGGGGAATGATGGGCGTGATGGCGACGGTCCGGACGTGGATTGTGGGCTGCGCGGCCGCAGGCGGCAAGCAAAGTCCCGTCACGCGGCACCAGGATCATCCACGCATGGCGTGGATCTACCAGGCGGCTGCGGATCCAGTAGATCCACGCCATGCGTGGATGCGGAGCCTACGGTTCATCCAACGCCTCGAAACGCTCGGCAAGGTAATCGATCAATGCGCGAACCGCCGGCAGTAGCCCACGCCGCGACGGGAACACCGCGTGCACGATGCCGTGCTTCGGCACCCACTCCGGCAGCACCGGCACCAGCGCTCCCCTGTCCAGCTCGTCGGTGATCATCATCCGCGGCAGCATCAACAGCCCGACCCCGGCCACCGCCGCTGCGCGCAGCGCGATCATGTCATCGCTGACCAGCCGCGGGCGGTGATGCACGCTGGCCTGCACGTCGCCCGGCCCGGTGTACTCCCAGACGTGCTGCTGGCTGGGCGAGGCCAGGTCGACGGTCGGCATCATCGCCAGGTCGGCCGGCACCTGCGGCGTGCCCAGCCGCTGCAGCAGCGCCGGGCTGGCACTGGTGCACCACACCCGGCGCGCCAGCACGCGCACCACCAGGTCGCTGTCCTCCAGTGGCGGCGGCCGCACCCTTATCGCTACGTCCACACCCTCGCCCACCACGTCCACGCGGCGGTTGGTGGCGTCCAGCTGCACCGTCACCTGCGGGTACAGGGCCAGGAAGTCGGCCAGCATCGGGCCGATGCGCGCGTGCAGGATCGCGATCGGGCACGCCAGGCGGATCGTGCCGCGCGGCTCGGCGCGTGACATCGCGATGGCTTCTTCGGCTGCTTCAGCCTCGACCAGCATCGCCTTGCAATGGCGGTAGTAGTCCTGGCCGACCTCGGTGACCGAGAAGCGCCGGGTCGAACGCTGGATCAGGCGTACGCCCAGGCGTTCCTCCAGCAGCGCGATGCGCCGGCTCAGTTTCGACTTCGGCATGGCCAGCGCCCGGCCGGCCTGCGAGAAGCCACCGTGCTCGACCACCATGGCGAAATAGAACAGGTCGTTGAGGTCGCAACGGCGGATATCAGCGATGAACACGGGGCGATCTCCTGTGGCGCAAGGCGCGCACCCATTGTTCACCAGATAGGACTATGACGGCAAATATTGGCGTCTACCGACCCTATTGTCGCGGCGATATCGTCTCCCGCAACGAAGAACAGCGGCCGGCAGCCCCGGCCAGGAGATCGCCATGAAGCGTGTCACCGGCACCTACAGCGCCCCCCGCCCGCACTGGGTGGGCGACGGATTCCCCGCCCGCTCGATGTTTTCCTACAACACCCACGGCCAGCACCTGAGCCCGTTCCTGCTGCTGGACTACGCCGGCCCCTACACCTTCGCGCCCAGCGATACGCCGCGTGGCGTCGGCCAGCATCCGCACCGCGGTTTCGAGACGGTCACCATCGTCTATGAGGGCGAGGTCGCCCACCGCGATTCGACCGGGGCCGGCGGCACCATCGGCCCGGGTGACGTGCAGTGGATGACCGCGGCCTCCGGGATCCTCCACGAGGAGTTCCATACGCCGGAATTCAGCAGGCGCGGTGGCACGCTGGACATGGTGCAGCTGTGGGTCAATCTGCCGGCCCGGGACAAGATGGGTGCACCGGGCTACCAGACCCTGCTCGATGCAGACATTCCCTCGGTGGATCTGGCCGACGGCGCCGGACGCGTGCGGGTCATCGCCGGCCGCTTCGACGGCCACGCCGGCCCGGCGCGTACCCACACGCCGATGGATGTCTGGGACATCCGCCTGCAGCAGGGCCACCACGCCGAACTGCCGGTGGCCGATGGCCGCACGCTGGCGCTGGTAGTACTGAAGGGCACGGTCCGGATCAACGGCGGCCAGCCGGTCGGCGAGGCGCAGCTGGTCACCTTCGACCGCAGCGGCGAGGACGTGTTCGTCGACGCCGACAGCGACGCCACCGTGCTGCTGCTCAGCGGTGAGCCGATCGACGAGCCGGTGGTGGGCTATGGCCCCTTCGTGATGAACAGCCAGGCCGAGATCGCGCAGGCGGTCAACGACTTCAACAGCGGCCGCTTCGGCCGGATCGCGTACTGAACACCTCAATGCGGCGGGCTTCGACCCGCCGCAGCCACCGGGCCATCGCCCACTTCCCCAGGAGACTGACCATGAGTACCCCCGCCAACTTCAACGGTACCCGCCCGGTGATCGATCCGGACAACACCGCGATGCTGCTGATCGACCACCAGAGCGGCCTGTTCCAGACCATCGGTGACCTGCCGTTCACCAGCGTGCGCGCCCACGCCACCGCGCTTGCCAGGATGGCCACGCTGGCAAAGATGCCAGTGATCACCACCGCCTCTGTCCCGCAGGGCCCGAACGGGCCGCTGATCCCGGAGATCCACGACGCAGCCCCGCATGCCCAGTACGTGGCGCGCAAGGGTGAGATCAACGCCTGGGACAACCCGGAATTCGTTGCTGCGGTGAAGGCCAGCGGCCGCAGGCAGCTGATCATTGCCGGCACCATCACCAGCGTGTGCATGGCCTTCCCGTCGATCGCCGCCGTCGCCGATGGCTACCAGGTGTTCGCGGTGATCGATGCCTCGGGCACCTATTCGAAGATGGCCGAAGAGATCACCCTGGCCCGCGTGGTGCAGGCCGGCGTGGTACCGATGGACACCGCTGCGGTGGCCTCGGAGATCCAGCGCACCTGGAACCGCGACGATGCCCAGCAGTGGGCCGAGGTCTACACGAAGATCTTCCCGAACTACCAGTTGCTGATCGAAAGCTACCTGAAGGCGCAGGACGTGCAGAAGAACCAGGAGCAGCTGGATTCGCAGCGCAGCTGAGCTGCCCCCGGGTGCCAGCCCGCTGTCGGCACTCCTTTCAACCGGAGACCCATCATGTCCAGTGAACCGATCCGAGACCCGGCCAGCGATCATCTGCTGACGCCGCAGAATTCCACCTTCATCATCATCGACTACCAGCCGGTGCAGGTGAACTCCATCGCCTCGATGGACCGCCAGCTGCTGGTCAACAACATCGTCGGCACCGCCAGGGCCGCTGTGGCTTACGGTCTGCCGATCGTGCATTCGACGGTGAACGTCAAGACCGGCCTGAACAAGCCGCCGATTCCACAGCTGCGCAAGGTGCTGGGCGACTACCCCACCTACGACCGCACCACCATCAACTCCTGGGAGGACGTCGAGTTCCGCAGGGCGGTGGAAGCCACCGGCCGCCGCAAGCTGATCATGACCGCGCTGTGGACCGAGGCGTGCCTGACCTTCCCGGCCCTGGATGCGTTGAAGGAAGGCTATGAGGTGTATGTGGTGGTCGACGCCGTGGGCGGTACCTCGCTGGCGGCGCATGACGCGGCACTGCGCCGCATCGAACAGGCCGGTGGCCAGCTGATCAGCGTGCCGCAGCTGTTCTGCGAGCTGCAGCGCGACTGGGCGCGTTCGGAAACGATCCCCGCGTTCATGAACCTCTTCATTGAAACCGGGGGTACGGCGGGCATCCAGTTCTCGTACGATCGTACCGAGTGAATTCGTGGCGGCGCAGGCAGGTAGCCCGCGCCGTCTTTTGAAGCAGTCGAGCATGGCTCGACTCTACAGTTGGGTTGGTCGAGCATGGCTCGACTCTACAGATTGCAGGAGACCCTGATGGCCTACGCACGCATTGTTTCAACCGGCGACAACTACCTGCACCACATCAGCAATGGCGGCTTTGATGTGGATGCGGACGAGCCGGCATCGTTGGGCGGCCAGGGCAAGGGCTTCGCCCCGTTCGATCTGTACCTGGCCTCGCTGGCGGCCTGCACCGCCATCACCCTGCGCATGTATGCACAGCGCAAGGGCTGGGAACTGGGCGAGTTCCATGCCGAGCTGCGCTCGGAACGTGATGAGGATGGACGCTTCCACGTGCACCGCGTGCTGCATGCCAGCGCCGAGCTGAGCGATGCGCAGTGGCAGCGGTTGCTGGAGGTGGTGGAAAAGACCCCGGTGACGCTGGTGATGCGCGAAGGTGCACGCATCACCAGTGAGCGCGGGGTAGCAGCGTAACCCCATCCACGCGTGGCGTGGATCTACTGTAGAGCCACGCCCATGTTCAGCTCCTGGGCTGGAAGCCGGGCATGAGCCCGGCTCTACCGAAGGCTCAGCGCCGTGAATGCAGCACGGTGCGCTGGCGCATCGCGTTGAATTCCTGCTCCACCTGCTGGATGTCCTCGGCCTGGAACCCGGCCGCATCCAGCAGCTGGTCGGCGGCAGCCGCCGCCAGCGGATCATCGTCACGCTGGCGCCAGCAGCGCGCCGGCAGGAAATAGCCCACTTCGCTGCGCCCGCGCATGATCACCACCGGCCGGCCCGCATACAGCAGGAACTCGGCCAGGTGCTGGCGCAGGCCCTCCACTGAAACATAGGCCGGTCCAACACCCAGCATCTGGCTGGACGGTTCGGGACTCTCGAACAGCTTGCGACGGCTCATCCACTCCTCCTTTTGAACAACGCGTGGTCTCCTTTCCTTAGACGGGCGCATCGCTGCGCCCCCGCCACGTACTACGTGATCCGCATCACGCCGGCCACTCAGAACCCGGTATTGAACTCCAGCTGGAACACGTCGATCGACAGCGGTGCACCGGACACTTCCTTGGCCGCCATCCACTTGCCACTGATCCAGCTGCGCGCATCCAGCGCATAGGCACCGCCGACGTAGTAGCCGCGGGCGTTGGTGCCGCCGAGGTGGAAGTTCGGGTCGTTGTAGGCATCGGGCAGCGCGTCGGCCTCGATGTGCTTGTAGCCCAGCAGCGCCTGCCACTGGCCCTTCTCCTTCAGCTCGGTGGCACCGAAGGTGGCCTGCACCATCCACGCGGTGTCGCCGCTGCGGAAGGTATCGATGCTGGCGGTGCCACCGGCGCCGTAGTTGTTGACGATGCCGTTGTTGGCACGATTGAACATGGCCTGCTTGTCGTAGGCCAGGTTGCGGATGTAGTCGCCATCCAGGCGCAGGCCGACGCCCTGGGCCAGCTGCGTATCCCAGCGCAGGTTCAGCGTGGCCAGGCGGAACGCCGAGGCCAGGCCGACATACTGTGGGGTGGGCGTGTTGGCCGGGTCCAGCGGATTGCGCGCGATGTCGCGGATCAGCATCAGCGTGTTGCCCTTCTGCATGAACGCCGGGCGCGACCAGTCGGTGTCGCAGCCCACCGCACCCGCATACAGTGCGCACGGCGAGGACAGGCGGCCGCTGATGTTCTTGAAGTCGTAGTAACCCAGCGCAGCGCGCAGCGCGTTGTCGTCGTTGAAGCGCCAGTTCACGCCCACCTGCGCACCGGACAGCCACTTGTTCTCGTTCGGGGTCTTGACCCGGCTCTGGCTGGGCGAACTGTCGGAGGTGTATTCCAGCGGCACCACCGCGAGGTTACCGAACAGGTCGAGGTCGCCACCGTCGAAGTCATAATTGAGGTTGGCGGCCAGGCCATCGAAGTTGAGGTCGTTGGAGAACAGCGTGTCGCTGGTCCAGAACGGATTGCCGAAGCGGCCGCCACGCACCGTCACCCAGTCTGCCGGGCTGTAGGCCAGCCAGGCCTGGTCCAGCCACACGTCCTTCTTGCTCAGGCCGCCACCCAGCTGCTCGGTGGTCGACACCGGGCCATTGCTGCTGCCGCTGGCCAGGCGCACGCCGGCCGTGGTGTGCTGCCCGATCATCGCCTCGATGCCGAGGCGGGCGCGGATGCGCCACAGGTTGCGGCGGTCCTGGCGGGTGTTCAGCAGCGGCGGCAGCTGCAGGTTGGTGTTGGTGTTGGTGTCGAAACCGTTGCCGGAATTGATCGACGACCAGTTGCTCACGATGTCGCTGTTGCGTTCGGAGAAGAAGCGCGACTCGCTGCGCACGCGCATGTCACCGGTGACCTTGATGCGCTTGGTCCATTCGGCCACTTCGTTCGGTGCCGCCCAGCCTTCGGACTTGGCCTGCGCCATCACGTCCTGGCGCACTTCGTCACGGATACCGTCGCGCACGCTCTGCGGCACGTACGGCACGCGCACGTCACCAGCCTCCAGGGCCACGCCACCGCTGGCGGCGGCGCTGCCCGTGGCTGCAGTGCGCTGTGCGGCCGCTGCTTCGGCCTCGGCTTGTACCAGCAGCGCCTGCCCGTCTTCGGGTTTCAGTGCGCCGCTGGCGATCAGGCCCTTGATCAGCTTGACCATGGTGGTTTCGGCGGCCATCGCGCCGGCCGGGGCGGCCAGGCTGAGCAGCACGGCGCAGCACAGCAGCGCCCGTCGGGCCGGCCGCGGGCGGCGGGAGTCGGTTCGTGCGCGGACGTGGTCGTTCATCACGGTTCTCATCGAAAGAAGGGAAATCACGGAGGTCGGGAATCAGGCCCCGGGCCGGCGGCCCTGGATCAGGACGCGGGCGGGGAAATCAAGCGACGGCGGCGGTGCCTGGTCGACCTTGCCGATGCGACGCAGGGCATCGAGCACGGCCGCGTCGGCCTCCTCGTTGCCACTGCCGCGTACCAGCTCGACCTTCTCCAGACGGCCATCGCTGGCCAGCCATACGTTCACCTGCAGCTGGAATGCCAGGCGCTTGACCTTGTCGTCGCGCGAGATCGCCTGCTGCATCAGGTAGCCCAGGTAGCGACCGTAGGTGGCGTTGCCAGCACCACCACGGCCGACGCCGGATGAACCGCCGCCACTGCCGGACTGGATGCCGAAGTTGTCTCCGCCGGCCTGCGCATCGGCATTCATCGTCACCGGATCGCTGTTATCCGGTGTCGGCGTCGGCTCTTCGGCCGGCGTCGGCTGATCCAGCGGCTCCGGTTCGGGCATCGTCTCTTCCGGCGGCGTCTCCGGCTCCGGTGGTTTTTCCGGGGGCGGCGGGGGCGGCGGCGGAGGGGGTGGCAGCGCCAGCATCGGCGGCTGCACCACCGGCCGGCGGGTGCTGGCGGTGTCCTTGAACAGCAGCCACCACAGTGCGACGCCGAGCACCAGCAACGCGACCAGCACCAGCGCGACGGTCACCAGCAACGCGCGACCGCGCATGCCGGGCTCCGGTCGAGGGGGTTGATGGGCCGTCATGCCTCAGCCCTGCGCCTTGCCGGTGACCAGGCCCACCTGCGCCAGCTCCAGGCGCCGCAGCAGGTCCAGCACCTCGACCACGCGGGCGTACTGCACCTGCGCGTCACCGCGCACGATGACCGGGAAATCCGGCGTGGTCGCGCGTTCGGTACGCAGCCGGTCTTCCAGCTCGGCCATCGTCACCGGGTAGGCATCCAGGAACACCTGGCCACTGGGGTCGATGGTGATCGCCTTGGTCTTCGGCTTCTCCAGCGCGACACTGTTGCTGGCCTTCGGCAGGTTGACCTCGATGCCGGGAATGGAGGCGTTGCTGGTCAGGATGAAGATCACCAGCACCACCAGCAGCACGTCGACGAAGGGCGTCACGTTGATACCCTTCTCGCGCTTCTTGATGCCGAACTTCGCCTTCTGGCCCATGGCGCGCCCCTCAGCCCTGGACCGCGGCCGGGCCGCGCCCGTCCTGCTCTTCGGCCAGGCGCGCGGCGAACTCGTCGATGAACACCGCCATGTCCGCACCGATCGCTTCGGCACGCGCACCCAGGTAGTTGTAGCCGAACAGTGCCGGGATCGCGACGCCGAGGCCGGCAGCCGTACACAGCAGCGCCGCGGCCATGCCTGGCGCCACCGAGTTGATGTCCACCGCGCCGGCCATCGCCGCCACCACGAACACCAGCATGATGCCGATCACGGTGCCGAACAGGCCCACATACGGCGCACCTTCGATGGTGGTCGACAGCCAGTTCATGCGCCGCGCCATCGCTTCCTGCTCGCGCACCATCACCGCATCCATCGAGGCGCGGATCGCGGCGATGGTGGCGCCACTCAGGTAGCCACTGTTGCCGTCGCGCTGGTGGCGCTGCTGCATTTCATCGATGGCCACCTGGTAGATGCGCCACAACGACCCATCGTGCATAGCGGTCGGTGCCTTGCCCTGGCGATCCATGTCCGACAGGGTGCGCAGCGGCACGCCGGACAGCTTGCCGAAGCTCTCGGTGAATACCGCATTGGCCTTGCTGGTGCGGCCGAAGTGGCGGCTCTTGGCGATCATGATCGCCCACGACAGCAGCATCATCAGGCCGAGAATGGCGACCACCACCCAGGCATCGAACGGCATCGCCTTGAGGATGAAGGCGAAGTGGCTCTGGCCAGCCGACTGCTCGTCGGCACCGTAGCTGATCAGGCGCGAATCGGCGCCCTGCGCGGTGGCATCCGCCAGCAGCAGCGCCGCCGGGCGTGCCACCCGCGAGACGCGCAGCTCATCCAGCGCACCTTCGAAGTTGGCCAGCGGCTGCGCCGCACCCGGGGCATCGGCGCCGACCACCGGCGCCGTGCTCAGCGCCGGCAGCTCGCCACTCAGCCGGGCCACCACACGGCCGTTGAGGTACAACTGCAACGCGCCCTTCTCCGCCGTCAGCGCGACGTGCGCCCACTGCCCTTCCGGAATCGGCTGCGCAGGCGTACTGCGCTGGCCGTTGAGCTGCACGAACGGAACCCGGTTTTCGATACCCAGCACCAGCTCGGACGTGCCATCACGACGGGCGTAGATCGCCTGCGCGGCAGTGTTGCCGCCCGGCTTGATCCAGGCCGAAACGGTGAGCGGCGCACCCGCTTCCTGCGCCAGCGACGCGCTGGCGGGCAGTGGCAGCGGGCCCGCACCCAGCTGCACGCCACGACCGATCACCGCGCCCTCGGACGGCGGCACGACGGCACCGGCGTTGTTGCCGTAAGCGGTAGTGTCGCGCGCCGGCGCATTGGCCTCGGCAAAGTGGTAGACCAGCGTGTAATCCGGATCGAACACCTGCTGGCCGTTGCCGCTGGCCGGTGCCTTCTCATTGCCGTAGTACATCCAGATCGTCTGCGGCGCGGCGGCGCTGACTGCCGGCACGTCCACCCAGACCAGGGCCAGGCCCAGCTTGGGATCGAACTGTTCGATCTGATGGGCCAGCACGGTGCGGCCATCGCCCGACACGAAACGCAGGTCATTGCCCGCGTCCTGGGTACCGTCGAACCCGAAGTTGCCGGTATGCAGGCGCAGCAGCAGCGGCGTGCGGCCCGGGTCACCGGCCAGGCCCGCGCCCTGGGGGCCGGCGTCGACAGTGATCGGCTTGCGGTACTTCCATTCGGCCTGCCACCAATTGGCATCGGCCGCAGCAGCAGGCAACGCAACCAGCGCGGCCAGCAGCAGCAACACTCGGGAAAGCAAACGGTCCATGCGAAGGGTCTCCGGAGAACGCATGTTCAAGGGAAGGGTCAGTAACTGGTGCTGATGTTGAAATGCAGGCGCGGGTCGTCCTTGCGCGTGACCGGGCCATCGTCATAGGGCCAGGCGTAGTCCAGGCGCAGCTGCAGGTGCTCGCCCAGGCGCAGCTGCGCGCCCAGGCCGACCGAGGCCAGGTTGTACTTGTCACGCTGTTCGGGCAGTGGCTGGCGCAGGCGCAGGTAGGCGGCGTCTGCAAAGCTGTAGACGCGCAGATCAGTGCCGCTCCACAGCGACCACGCCGGGGTGCGCCATTCCAGGCTGGCCAGGCCGCCGTAGTCGCCGATCGCCTCGGCCGACAGATAGCCGCGCACGGTGTACATGCCACCGGCGGCGAACTGCTCGGCCGACACCAGCGGCGCGTCGGTCACCTGCAGCGAGCCACGCGCGTACCACTGCCAGTCGTTGCCGAAGGTATGGGTGTTGGCCACGTCGGCCTTGAAGGCCACGAAGCTCGGGTCGGCCCAATAGCGCTTCTGGCCGAAGGCGGTGGCGTCGCTGCCGTAGCCGAACAGGCGGCGGGTGCCGGCCACCAGCTGGGTATTGATGCTCAGCTGATCCTGTTCGCCCTGGCGCACGCCCACGAAGGCCAGCGTGATCGGCGCGTACTTCAACGGTGTCTTCAGGCTGTCCTTGCCCATCTGGGTGTCTTCCTCGGTGTCCTTGAAATCCACACCAAGGCTGAGCTGGCGCCACCACTGGCTGCTGCCGGCAAGGCGATAGTTGAGCTTGAGGCCGATCGAGTGACCGTTGCCGATCACGTTGGTACCGGTGCCGGTACCCACCTGCCCACCCGCGTTCAGCACGCGGCTGTCGGACTTGTAGCCGGACGCTTCCAGACTCCACGGCGTGCCTTCGAACGGCATCGTGTACCAGGCCGAGAACACCTTGGCCTGCTTCGTGTCTTCCGGCGCCAGGTACACGCCGATGTTGGCGCTGTGCCCACGCTTCCACAGGTTGTCGTAGGCCAGCGATGCACTCAGGCGCAGCTTCTCGGTGTCGGCGCTGTGGTCGTTGTTGAGCGCCGCACTGGCGCGCCACGGCGACTTCTCCTCGACCTGCAGGTCCACGTCCATCGTGCCCGGCACCTGGCCTTCGCGCACCAGGGGCATCACCTGGCGACGTCCGCCTTCATTGAGCGCGGTCAGTTCCTTCTGCGCCTGGTCGAAATCAGGCACCCTGCCCTCGGCGAGCGCCGGCACGCGTTCGCGGATGCGTTCGGGCGACTCGTGGCGGGTGCCGACCACGCGCAGCTGGCCGATCGGCGTCTGCTGCACCTTCAGCAGCACCACGCCACCACTGACCTGCTGCTCGGGAAGCTCGACGTAGACCGACTGGTAGCCGGCCTGCTGGTAGAGCGCATGGACCGCATCGCGCGCCTTCTCGACATCGGCCAGGGTCTTGCCCGGGCCGAGGAACGGCTCCACCGCGCGTTCGATCTGGCGCGGATCGAGCACGGTGTTGCCGCGCACGATGTATTCATTGATGTTCACGCTGGGCGCAGGCGCCGCCTCCTGCGCGAACAATGGCAGCGGCATCGCGGCCAGGGCCAGCACCAGCGGATGCAGGCGCAGCGGAAGGCGGACGGCTCGGCACGGAACAGGAGTCATCGAAGGCATCGCGTCGTATCGAAGGGAGTGGCCAGGGAGCGGCGCGTGGGTCTACCAACAGGACGTGCACGTCGCGTCAAAACCGCCAACAGTTTTGTGACAGCACTGTCATCTTTTGACAGCGCCGGAACATTCGCGGGCGGAGACTGCCCTCGCCACACGTCTTCATTGCAGAGCGTCGGTTGTCGCAGGAGATTCGAGATGAGTGAGCCGTTGAAGGCGGGCGTTCGCCCTGCCCTCGCCCTTGGCTTGTTGCTGGCGTTGCCATCGGCCTGGGCCGACGAGGCGAAGAAGCAGGACGATGCCGCGCCGTGCATCGAAGTACAGGTCAACGGCGAGCGCATCCCCGCCTGGGAGTGCCTGCAACGCAAACTGGCCCCGGTGCCGAAATCGGCGAAGTCACCGGCGCTGCCTGAAGCCGAACGCCTGATGCGGCAGCCCGGCAACCAGCTGATGCAGTACAACCTGGAGGGCACGCGACAGCGCATGGGTGATGCCTTCGGGCAGTCGGTGGTGCCGCAGCGACCGGCGCGCTGAACCGGCGCAGCTGTAGAGCCTGGCCCGCGCTCAGCAGGTTTCTGTAGAGTCGAGCCATGCTCGACTGTTCTTCCAGACGCAGCCGGGCGTGGGCTCGGCGCTACGGAGCGCCACCCTGCGGAACGGCCGGCACGATGCCATCGCTCGGTACCGGCGGCAGCGCGGGCACCGGCAGGCTGCGCGATTGCCCCGCCTGGTTCAGTTCCACCGCGTTGGCGCTGATGCTGGCCAGCACCGTACAGGGCCCCAACCGCTGGCCCGGCGCGTAGGCTTCGGCAGGACGACCATCCACCGAAAGCAGCGCCAGCGGCGCGTGGTCGCCGGCCATCACGCCCAGCACGACCACCTCGGTCTGCACCGCACCAGGCGACAGCAGCCGCACCAGCGGCAGGCTGGCCACCGCATCGAACAGCGGCCGTGCCGGCGCCTCGGCATGCGCTTCGCTGGCGGCCGCCGCAGGCGCCACCGCAGACAGGGTGACGCTCCAATAGGCCACCACGGCCAGCAGCAGCGTTGCCGCCAGCAGGGTCAACATCCGATTCCGATCCCAGCGCCTGCCGTCCATGTTCCGCATCATCGCCACGTTCGTGTCCGCCTACGCTAGCAGGTGCGGCTGACGCTTTTGTTTCATCATGCGGGCCTACGCTGGCACGTATCGGCAAGGGACAGGAGGCGATGTCGATGCGACGCATCCCGCGTGGTTTCACCCTGCTGGAACTGATGGTGGTGCTGGTGATCATCGGCATCTGCACGGCGGGCATCGGCCTGGGCCTGGGCAGCCTGCTCGACCCCGCGCGCCAGCTGCGGCAGGAAGGCGAGCGACTGGCGCAGCGCCTGCAGGTGGCGCGCGACGAGGCCCGCATCGATGGCCGCCCCCTGCGCTGGCAGGCCGACGCCGCCGGCTACCGGTTCAGCCGCCGCGATGGTGCCCGTTGGGTCGATGTGCAGCGCGACGACCTGCTGCGCCCCCAGCCCTGGCAACCGGCGGGCATCGTGGTGCAGCCGGCCACGCCGATTGAACTGAGCCCGGAGTGGATCGGCGTGGCATGGGAACTGACGTTGTCGTTGCAGGGCCGCCAGCTGCGTCTTCGTGATGATGGCAGCGGACAGTTGCAGGTCGTGCAGTGAAGCGGAACATGCGCGGATTCACCCTGATCGAGGTGCTGATCGCACTGGCGATCGTTTCGATTGCGCTGGCTGCGGTCATGCGCTCGGTGGCGGTGGCCACCGACGATCAGTCGCGCCTGCGCGACCGTCGCCTGGCGCTGTTGTGCGCGCAGGACCGCTGGCAGGAACTGCGCCTGGCCGGGCAGCCGCCGCGGGATGCGCGACTGCGCTGCGTGCAGGGGCGCAGCACGTTCCTGGTGCTGCAACATCTCGGCACCGGCAGCGACAGCCAGCTGCAACTGGAACTGAGCGTGGTGGCCGAAGATGCACCGCGGCAGTCGCTGGCCCGGATGCAGCTGCCGTGGACCGCCACGCAATGAAGCGGGTCGCGCGCGGCTTCACCCTTATCGAGGTGATGATCGCGATCACCATCATGGGCGTGCTTGCACTGATCTGCTGGCGTGCGCTGGACAGCGTGGCCAGCAGCGACCAGCGCCTGCGCCGGGCCGATGCCGAGACCACGACGGCGCTGCGCGTACTGCAGCAGTTCCAGCGCGATATCGAAATGCGTGCCGACGACGCGCTGATGAACGGCGCGGTGCGCCCGGCAGATCGTCCGCAGCGACTGCTGCCCCCTTCGCTGGTGAGCGAACGGCATCCGGATGGCAGCTTTGCGCTGGAAATCACCCGCAGCGTAGACAGTGATGGGCTGCGCTGGCAGCGGGTGCGCTGGTGGCGGCAGGGCAACACGCTGTGGCGGGCCAGTGGCGCGGCCACGGACCGCTATCCCCTGCCCGCACCGGAGCCGTCGAAGGGCATTGCGGTGGCCAGGGATGTGCAGCGGTTCGAAGTGCGCGCCTGGCAGCCCGGAGCCGGTTGGGCGACGCTGCCGAGCGAGGGCGAGGTGCTGCCGGCCACCGGGCTGGAGCTGCGGTTTGGCCTGCGCGATGGGCGTGGGCCGCTGAGCTACCGGCGGGTGCTGGAGCTTTAGGGCGCTTTCCTGCAGCGCATCCACGCATGGCGTGGATCTACTGCCGAGCTGCTTCTACTGCGGAGCCTGCTCTGGTGGGTGCCGACCGTTGGTCGGCACTGAGGCTGGCCCAGCCATCCACGCATGGCGTGGATCTACCGCAGGGCCTGCTCCAGGCATGGCGTGGATCCCCTGCCCTCCTGCCGCCGGGCGCACTCCTGCGCCCGGCGGCGCCGTGTTGGTGATCCTCACCGCTGATGGCCGCTCCCTGCCCTCCGTGCCGTCCTGGCTGGGGCCGCCACCGTTCCCTGGCGGCTGGCCCGATGCTGTCGGTTCCTGCAGTTCAGCTGCATCCACGCATGGCGTGGATCTACTACCGGCCACGTTCGGCAGCATTGTGTGCCGACCAAGGTCGGCACCTACCGGGATCGTGCGATGCCTACCGGCGCTGCGTGCCGTCGTCGCGGCTGGCCTGCGGGAACTGGAAAGCACTGTTGGCGTCGTAACCGCTGTTGGCGGTGGTGCCACGCGCCGGTGGGTTGATGCTGCTTGTGCCGCTGCCGAAGCCCAGGATCTGCACACTGATCACCGACGGCTGGTTGCGCCGTGCCTCGTCCTGGCTCTTGCGCATCACATCCTGTGCCGCCTGGCTGGCGCTGTTGGCTGCCGCACTGGCCGAGGCCAGCGCATTGACATTCACCGATGCCAGCACCGGCAGGCCCTTGCTCTCGCCCTGTACCTGGATGTTGGCCGCGTTGAGCACCTGCAGCGCGGCCAGGTTGATGTTGCCGGAGACGCGGATACCGGCCTCGCCCGCGTCGATGGTGCCCAGCGGCGCGATCAGGTCGACGTCGCCCGGCGGTACTTCGGGAATTGGATTCAGCGTCGCAAAGCCGGCGCCGGTGGCCGGTGCCTGCGGCGACAGCAGCACATTGCCCCAGTTGTCGTAGATCCGTCGCGGCGGCGTATACAGCAGCGTGGTGCGAGAACCGCGACCGGCATTGATGTCGCCCTGCTCCGTCCAGGCCAGGATGTCACCACCGAAGGCCGTCATGACACGCGACAGGCCCAACAGCACGCTGTCCTGGCTGAACAGTCGGATGTCGCCCTGGCCCTGCGTGATGAGGCCAGAGCTGGCCGGCGGCACTTCACCGGCAACGCCCAGCACGATCTGCCCTCCCGGCGCCATCAGCTCGATGTTGCCACCCGCCTCGGTGCGCACGCCGGAGCCACCGTACATCACGATATCGCCGGTGCGCTGGATCGTCGCTCCCGTTGCATCCTTGTCCGGCATCAGCGTGGCAATGACCTCGCGTCCACGCAGATAGGAACCAACGCGCGGCCCGGTCCGATCGTTGTACTCGCGGCCACCCTCGCGCAGTTCTGCATAGTAGACCTGGCGCAGGAAGATGCGCTGCTGTTCCTGCGGCAAGCGGTCGAACGCAGCCAGGGCCTCGGCGCCATCGACGGCCAGGCCGAAGCGCTGCTGCAGCCACTGCTTCAGCTCCTTGTCGTAGATCTTCACCGCCTTGCCGGGCTGCGATGCCAGCGACTGCGCCGGATCGGCGAGGTTGGCCGGATCCAGGTAGCGGGCGCGCACGGCGTCGAACGCGATGGACTGGTTGCCGGCGGTCACTGCAATGCTGGCACCCGGCCGGGTGTCGCCCTGGATCAGGCCGCCACGGCTCACGATGCTGCCACTGTCTTCCTGGCGGAGCTGGCGGCCTGCGCTGACATCGACATTCCCTGGGCCGAACACGGTCACGTTGGTGTGCACGATGTCGCGACCCGCCTGTACAACCGTCATGTCCGTGCTGCCATTGTTCAGCGCCATCACTGCACTGCCGAGGATGTCCGTACCCGCGCGCAGCTGGACCGGCGCGGCCACGTCGTACCAGGTGGCAACCGTGCGCATCATCTCCGGGCTGGTGCCCAACGCCCATTCGCCGCCGGTACGCAGGCCGATGATGTCGCCACTGCCGGCGTAGAAGCGGTTCGGCTGCGTCCCACCGGATCGCGGCGTACTCAGCATCGGCCGGTTCGGACCAAAGGCGAACAGCGGGCTGGCGTCCGCGCTTCCTGCCTGGTACGGCACCACCGTGCCATCCTGCGACAGATTGGTCAGCCGCAGCGTACCGCCGGCGGTGAAGGCGCTGAACGCCGGATCAAACGGCGATGGCAGACGGGTGTCAGCACCGGAACTGCTGATCGCCGGCGCATCGCTGGTGGCCAGGATCGAGCGGCCGGCAAGCATCTGCAGGTTGCCGTTGGCACCCGGTGCCGTCAGCAGCACGCTCGACGCATCGGCGCGCGACAACTTGATGTCGCCGCTCGCAGCCACTACCTGCAGTCGCGAAGGATAGATCCAATAGGTGGCGCCGCTGACGGTCCGTTCCGCATTGCCATCGCCTATGGGTTCAATGGTCCGCTGCG
Source organism: Stenotrophomonas sp. 109824_Sma (assembly GCF_056480025.1). Taxonomy (NCBI): domain Bacteria; kingdom Pseudomonadati; phylum Pseudomonadota; class Gammaproteobacteria; order Lysobacterales; family Lysobacteraceae; genus Stenotrophomonas; species Stenotrophomonas sp. 109824_Sma. The sequence goes on from NZ_CM151078.1 coordinate 2,675,302, forward strand.
CGATCGGCACCACATCGCCGCCGGCAGAGAACAGGTTGATGGCCGTCGACGGTGTCCAGAGCGAGAATCCGCCAACACCCAGCAGTCGCGTGCCGTCATCTGCGGTCACCACGTTCCCATTGAACAACCTCACCCGGCCGGCGTCGGCGGCGCCCGAGAGCACCACGTCGCCGCGTGCCCTCAGATCCGCGACCGAATCTCCCAGCACCAGCACCGGCCCACCCATGGCTGCACTGGTGGTCGAACGATAGGGGTCCATCGTGCGCAGGCCGTTGGCGATGGCCTGGTAGTCGTTCGGCCCCACGGCGCTGCCGCCGATCCGGGCTGCCTCGACGCTGAGATGGCCACGCAGATTCACCAGCGTGCCGTTGAGCTCGAGATTCTGCTGGTTCTGGGCCTGCGAGTAGGAAGTGGCAGCCAGCAGCGGATTCAGTGCACCGGCACTGCGCAGGCGCAGATCGCCGCCACCGGTCTGCACCAGGCGGCCATCGTCGACACGACCGGTCGAAGCTACTGCCGCATTGATCGCCGTCGAATAGCGTCCACCGCCGAGCACTCCCTGTGCATCACCCTTGGCCGCCGTGACGCCCGCGTTGCGTCCCGCTTCGATATCCACATTGCCACCACCCAGCGTGCCGATTCCGGTGAATCCAACCATGCGTGGCGTCGACGTCGCCGTCGTTCCCGTGATCGCATAGGTACCGAAGTTGACCCACCAGCTGCTCGCCACCGGTTCCACGCCGGCCACATTGCCGGTGCCCTGCCGCCACAACCACCCACCGACGGCACTGCTGGCGCTGTCCGCCTTGTCACGATCGGTACCTGCGGACGACTGGGTCGCCCAGGTTGCCCCGGTCACGTCGCGGCCGGCAATCACGCTCAGATTGCCACCGTGGTCGGGATACCACGCGCGGTAGGCGGCCAGCGCCGCATCATAGTCACCGGTGGCCTGCTGCAGGCCCAGCAGCGCGCTGCGCCCGTTCAGGGGACTGCGCTCGGACTGGAAGCGCTCGTCATGTCCGTTGCCCAACGATGCAGGCGTGCCTGCCGTGTACACACCGAAGACCGAACGCATCTGCACATCCCGCGCCGCCAGCAGCTGCAGATCGCCGGTGCCGGTACGCAACACACTCCACATCGGCGTGCCATGCCGTGGCGGGCCCATCGTAGTGACTTCGCGCGTCTCGCCCGGCATCAGACAGTAGCCATCGCTGAGCTGCCCGCAGATGGCTTCCTCGGTCATGCCGATCATCTCGCCGAACTCCCTGACGCTGGTTCCCGCGAGGGACGGATCGCCCGCCAGTTCCTCCGCGCCCAGTTCGGTGAAGATGTACGGCGAGGTGATGCAGCTTGCAGCCACGCTGCACAGTGCATCCTCGTCACGCCCCAGGTGCGCGGCCAGGTCCTTGATCGTCCGGCCCACCCAGGAGCCGTCAACCCCCAGGCGTTGCGCGCCGTCCGCGGTCAACAGCCGGTCGCGGATGAACTTCATCTGCTTGCTGGCATCGCGGATCGCACCATAGTGCGTGTCGGACAGGGTCAGGTCACCGCTTGCACCGAAGCGGCGCGCACGCGGGTCTGCGGCGTCCGTGTCGGCGCCGGCGACGAGCGACACGTCCCAGGAGCTGGTGCCTTCGGGCAGCATCTGCGCCAACGCCCAGTTGCGCCCCTGGCGTCCATCGCTGCCGGTCGGCCGCAGTTTGATCGGCGTGCCCCCTGGCAGTTTGACCGTGGCCATCGAGGGAATGAGTGCGCCGCGCGCCAACGGCGTGCGCGCGGCCAGGCGCAGCTCGATCGGCAACGGCACGCCGGCCGGCCAGGTGTGCGCGGCAACGTTGGCTTCCCCGCGAAGCTGGAAGCCCGCAGACAGCTTTGCTCCGGCCGGCACCGACAGCGCTTGCGCCAGCACGGTGCCTGCCGGATGCACCTGGCCATCAACGAGCGTGACCGCCGCCGGCAGCACAGTACCTGCGGGCAACACCAGGGGCCCGGTCAGCGTCATGTCGACCGGCAACGTCGTGCCCGCCGGCAACTTCACTGCCTGCACCTGGATGGCGTAGTTCAGCACCGCGCTGGCCGGGAACCGGGTGCCGATGTCCAGCACGACGCCATCGCCGGGAACCACCAGGTCAGCACCGAACGGGGTGACACCCAGGCCGAACACCGCGCCCTCGACCAGTTGCCAGCCCGCATCATCCGGGCTGGTCGGCGGCGGCGCAAAGCCGTCGTTGATGCTGCCGTAGACATTCAGGTCGCCCGCCGCACGCAGGCGCAGCGCACCAGCTTCACCGAATCCGCGGCGTGCTGGATCCAGGCGGTTGGATTGCGGCCCATAGCGGTAGCCGGACAGGTCAAGATCACCACTGACGGTCAGGTCGCCCTCGGGATTGGCGGCCGACGCCACGCCAATGACGTCCACGCCCGGACGCAGGCGCACGCTACCCAGGGCAGCCAGGCGCGCCGACAGATCAGTGTTGGCCAGCGCCGCGTTCATCCAGGCCGTACTGGCCGGATCCACCACGGTATCCAGCCAGGTCTGCGTGACCATCTGTGAGCGATGCCCGTTAACATCCGGCGTGGTCGCCAGCGGTGCATCCTCGTAACGACGTACCGCGGTGACGAACACGTCGCGTGCGCCCGCCACCTGCAACCCTGCATCGCTGCGGATCGCTGCATCCGATCCGCCACTGCGCGGCACGTTCAGCGCGAGCGTACCGCGCGCCCGTCCATCGTTCTGTCCCGGCACCGTGCCCACCGCGACGCCGGTGCCGCTGCGCAGGTCGATCCTGGCAGCAGGGCCGAGTGCCAGCGTCCCCGTGCGGCTTTCCAGCTCGACAATGGCACGGTTGGGGCTGTCGATGATGCCGCCGTAGCTGTCCACACGCAGCGCGGTGCCATGCGCATCCAGCGTGCCATCCACCTGCAGGCCGTCACGCGCCGCCAGGCGGATGCTGCCCACCTGCTCACCACTGGCGTCGATTCGCCCGCCAACCCGCAGTGCGCCACCATCGACACTGATATCGACCTTGCGTGCCTTCACCTCGTCGCCGATCAGAAGGTCGCCCTGCTTGAGCTGGAAGCTGCGTGCGCCGGTCACGCCGTCGCGGGTCAGGCGTTGGTTCAGACCGCTGAAATCCTGCAGTTGCTGCGCACGGACCACCAGTTCGCCGCTGTCGTAGGGCACCACGCTGCCGCCCATGTCCTGGCGGCCCGAGGCCTGGCCAAGTATCCGGCCAGCCAGGTCGACGCGCCCGTCGCCGGCACCGAGTGCGGTCACGGTCAGGCGGCCGGCACGATTGTTGCGGGCAGACAGATCGATGCGCGATGCCACGTCGGTCTGCACGCTGCCGTCGCCTGCGGTCAGCACCGCATCGCCGCCCCAACTGTAGTTGTCGACGTCAAACAGGCTGACCTTGCGCCCTGAAAGGTCCAGGTCGGCGCTGCTGCCCAGGCGCAATGAATGGTCGGCGCTGGCCGACAACCGGCCGGAAGCAAGCGCGAACCGCGTATCCAGCACGATGTTGCCGGCGCGCAGGTCGAGCTCGGCGCCCAGTGCGTCGGCGCTGCCACCGGCAGCGGTGCTGTGCGCGGCCAGTGTGCCTCCGGTCTTCATCGACAGCTTGGCACCGGCCTCACCGGTGACCAGCGGCGCCTGGATGTCCAGGTTGCCACCGCTGAAGGCCCAGCCCTTGCCCGCCTCGTAGTCGCCTTGGCGCTGGTAGACCGCCAGATCGCCGCTACCGGCAAACACCAGCTGGCGCGAGGCCTGCAGGCTCACTCCGGCAAAGCCCAGCACCTGGCGCCCGGCCAGGGCTTCCGACGAAGGACGCGAGCGCGGCGACGGCGCCAATCGCAGCGTATCGGTGATGATCTCCAGTTGCCCGCTGCCCAACCGGTTGGCGATCGCGGGCCCGACCGGCTGTGCCTTCGCATCACCCAGCACCGACGAAGCGCCCTGCTGCCCGGACCAGGTCAGTTCCGCAGCAAAGATGCGCGCGCGATCATTGCTGTCGCCATAACCGTGGATTGCCGGTGCGCCCAGCACCAGGCTGCGCAGGTTCGGCTTGCCCGTGGCCGCATCCCGTGTATCCAGATCCACACTGCCGAATACGTTGATCGCCTCAGCCGCATTCAGGCGCAGGGTCTCCAGCGCAGGCGCGCCGACGGCTGTATTGCCACGCAGCAGATCACGCAGGACCTGCTGGTTGAGCATCAGGCCCGGTGGCAGCGCCGATGCCCCTGCCGCGCGGGCGATGGCCTCGGCCGTACCCAGGTTGATGTTGCCCATGCCCAGCGCCAGCTCGCGTGTGCCGTACACGGCGCCCTCGCGCAGCTGCAGCTGCCCACTCGATGCAACATTGATGCTTCCCTCCGACACCAGCCGGGCCTGGCCGGCGCAGGTGACCCCCGGATCACAGGCGCCAATGTCGATGTCGACGCGGGTTCCGGTCGTTCCAGTCGCCGGTGCCAGTACTTCGGGGTGGTCATTGGAGACGGCCAACAGCCCGCCACCCACCTGGTAGACATAGCCCAGGCTTGAAGGCAGGCCGGCGGCGCCAAGGCCGATCGTATCGATTCCCGCCCCGGCCTCGATCACGATGCCGCGCCCACCGTCAACCGCACCAATCAGGACTTCCGGCGCGCGCAGTACGGCGCCGCTGCGCACCACCACGTCCTGGCCAACGCCCATGACATCAATGGTGGACGGCGCAACCGAACGTACCCGCGCGTTGATGACCAGTCGCGAAGGCTGCAGCGCATTGAGCGCGTCGGCTTCGATGGTCGCACCCTGCCGGTCTGCAGCAGCTTTGCCGCCCGCTGCGATGATCTCCAGCGCGCCGACCTGGCTGATGCGTGCAACCTCCACGCTGCCCCCCATGCCGCCACTGCCGGCGGCGGGCTGGAAGCGTGCCTCACCCTCGAAGCGCAGCGCAGAGGTTCCCTGACGGCCGGCACCTGCGCCGAGCTCAAGCCGCAGCATGCCCGCATCGACCGTCTGCCACCCGCGCGGCAGGCCCAGTCGCTGCGCGCTGGCGGCCACGAAGGCGTTGTAACTGGTTTCGTTGTATCCGGAGTGCCGTCGCACGGCCGCAGCCGGGGTCAGCAACAGGTCCGTCAGCAACGGTGACACCGCACCGCCCAGTGCATTGGTGCGATGGCCGGCGACCCGCCATGAGCCGGTCCCGGTGGCCAGCGCGGTTGTGGTGCCGGTCGCGCCACTGGCGCCCAGCTCGACCCGGAACGCGCCTGGCTGCAACGCAAAGCTGGCGGGCAGCAGCGTATAGGTACCCGCTGCCAGACCCGGTACACCCGTGGGCACCACGACCTGCTGGCCCACCGCCGGATCGGCCGAGCCATCGGACAGGCCCAGCGGGGCAGCGCTGCCTGCAAAGCCCGGCAGGATGGCGTAGACCTCATTGCCCGACTGGCTGAAGCCATAGCGCGGATTCGCATCGGCCAATGCATTCCGCAGGATGTCCACCGAACCGCCACGGCCACTGACAAAGGCCGCACCGGTCAGCTCCCCTCCTCCGGACATGTCCAGCACCGCACCCGGTGCCACCGCGGTCTCGCTGCTGACCAGGCGGATGCCGACCGGCAACGCGCCACCGCCTACATTCCTCGGCGCAACGGTTGCACCCTCCAGGCGCCATTGGATGCCATCCACCGTGCCACCGTAGGGCAGGCTCAGGCCGGCGCCGCTGGTCGAGGTCACGCTCCCCGGCAGCAACGAGATACGGGAGGCCAGGACGCTGTTGCTGTCGGTACCACCCAGCACAATGCTGCCCATCGGTGCGCGCACCACGCCCGCCTGCTCGACGGTCGCTGCGGTGAGCATCAGGCTGCCCAGCGCCGACGGAGGCGTGATCGGTGCAGCGCCCCCCAGGCCATTGATGCGCAGCACGCCGGCCGCATCCTTCCAGCGTGGATCGGACGAGACGGCGACCGGATCCAAGCCGGCGCCGAGGCGACCGGACGCACCGGCCACCGGATAGATCTGTGCCGCGGTGACCTCCATGCGCCGCGCTGCAAGCAGCTCGGCATCGATCGCACCCGCACGGGGGTTGCCCTTCAGGAGCCGCACATCACCGCTGCTGTGCAGGGCCACGTCGTCAAACCCATCCAGCCGCACGGTGTCGCGCACATCGATCAGCTGCGCGTCGGCCTGCAGTCGGTGCTGCCGTGCCGATGCCAGTGGCACGTCGGCGCTGCCCACGGTGGTTTCGCCGGGTATCACGGCCCAACTCGGGCTGGACAGCTTCAGATAGGGCGCCTGCAGGGTGATGGTTCGGGCCGCTGCCGCACCCGGCATGATGCCGACGGAGCCTGCCAGGCGCAGGCTCTGGCCCATCCGCAGGTCGATGTCGCCTTCGCTGCGCACCGCAGTGAACAGCGACAGGTTGTCGAACCCACCGTCGCGGATCTGCTCCACCGACAACCTCGCATCGCCGTATGCGGGCGTCGCCGGGATGGGCTTCTCCTCCCGTTTCTGGCTGAGGGCGAGGAATCTGGGTGCCCGCACCAGAGCGCTTGCGTTGGGTGCGTAGACACCGCCGCCGAAGGCGATGCCCAGGGTGCCGCCGCGCGCACCTGCACCACCGGCCGCGGCTTGCAGGTTGCCCTGCAGGTAAAGCGCATTGGCCGAGCGCAGCACGATCTCGCCACCATCGCTGTCCACCTGCTGCGTGCCTTGGCCGTCGATATGCAACGCCGTTGAACTGCCGTCGGCACGCAACCGCGCGCCCCGCTCAACCACGATGAACGCATCCACCGGACGATCGCTGACGTCGCCGGCACCTTCCCAGTCCAGGGCACCCCCAATCTCGATGCTGCCGCCCTTGCGCACCAGCCCGCGCAGCCGCTGTGCTGAATCCTTCACGCTGAAGGCATCGCCACTGACATCCAGTTCCGCCCCCTCCGCGATGCGATAGGTGCGGCTGTTGGGCTGTCCGTCGAACAGATCGATGGCCGTGCGCACGTCATCCAGCCGGATCCGGCCGCCGGCCGCGTGCAGGCGCCCCTCCACGGCGATGTTGCCTGCACCCCGCAGTTCAATGGACTGTGCCGGATCAACCTGCACGCTTGCACCCTTGCCGATGCGCAGATCACCGCCACGGTTACCGAACTGCGAGCGCAGCAGGAGACCCGCACCGGAACGCTGGCTGATGCGGCCACTCACCGGATCGGCACTGTAAAGCGGGGCCAACCATGCCTGCACCGCGCCCTCGCGGGTAACGGCCTTCAGCGCGTCGCTGGCCAGGCGCAGGCCCGGCATGACCACCTCGATCTGCGCACCATCGGCCACTTCCAGACCCTGCTGTGCATTGATGTCGTACTGGCTGAAACCGCTGCCGAACAGCGCGCTGCGCAGCGTCAGCACGCCGGGCGCCTGGTCGTCACCACCAATGCGGATGTGCCCGCCATCCGTCAGCGACAGGCTGCCACTGCCTTGGCCCAGCGCGCTGATGCGTGCGTCCTCGGCCAACGTCAGCCGGCCAACTTCCCCTCCAGCGTTGTCCAGAGTGTTGGCCTGCAGGCTGACGCTGCCGCCCTTGCCGATGCGCGCCTTTCCAGCACTGTCGACACGGCCGCCGGCGTCAACACTCAGTTCGCTGCCACGCCCGACCACCACGTCATGGCTGTTCTCCAGCTGCAGGCGACCGCCATCGCTCCACGCCTGGCCCTGCGCCGCGCTGGGGTCCAGCAGCAGATTGCTCCAACGGCCGGCAAGGTCGATGCGTGCACCGTCGACGATCTCCACCCGTCCACGCCCAGCCTGAAGCAGCGGAGTGACAGGGTTGCCAGCCACGGCCAGCAGATTGCCGGCCCGCAGCTGACCACCGGCAATGCCGATATCACCGCCCAGGCGAACGTCGCTGGCGGTCAGCACCAGCTGCCCGCCATCCTGCAGGCGCAGCTTCCCATCGATGGCGATGCTGCCGGCGGTGGCCAGGTCCAGGCGCCACCATTGCTGTTCGCTCAGGCGGCCCGCGTCCAGCCACAGGGTGTTGCGCTGCTGAACCGGGATCGGTGCCTGCAGTGTCCAGTCAGCGACGGGCACCGCACCTTGAACGACGCGCACCTGGGTATCAAAGACCGCAGTGCGCCCCGCGTTGTCATAGCGCCCCAGCCACAGCTGTGCATTGCGTGCCACTGCCGTCTGTGCCTGCGCGTAGCCATCCTTGCCCTGGTCCGGTGCCTTGGCCTGTTGTGCGCCCTGGAACGCCTGGGTGTTGATGTCACCCTGCAGCACCACAGTCGGCGCGGAGACCACCAGCCGGCCGGCATCACGCCCGACGGTATAGCCGTTGTCGACCCGTTCGCCCGGCGCCACCAGCGGATTGCGGAAGGCCTCATTGACGCCCCAGCGCTGGTGATCGACCTCGAATCCCTTGTACAGGCCGGCGTACTGCATCTCCGCCGGCGCGTCGTCCAGGCGGTACAGCTGCCCATCGGTGCCGCGCAGCCAGCTCTGCTTGATCACGCCGGACTGCACATCCAGGCTGCCACCGGCCAGGTTGATCTTCGACCCACCATGGGTCACCACTTCGCTGCCGCCCAGCTGCACGGTGCCGCCCTGGGCCGCCCATTCGCCGATCGAGTGGCCCTGGTTGTCCAGGTAGCCGCCCACTTCCAGCAGGCCGCCACCGGCGTACCAGCGGTCAGCAGCATAGCCGCCGGTACCGGCCGCGACGTGCTGCAGTTCGCGACGATCGATCCAGACCTCGCTGCTGATCAGCGCGCCATTGTCGCGGTTGTCCGGCGAATCGCGCAGTTCGTTGCCCTGCACCTTCACCTGCACATTGTTGCTTTCCATCGCCACGCGCACACCCACCGCGCCGGAGACATCGACCTGCGCCGCGTTGCCCACGTAGCTGCGACGCGCCGCGTCGCTGACCACCTGGCCACCGGTCGCCAGGGTCAACGAGCCATCCTTGAAATTGATGTCGCCACCGGAGACGATCTCCACGCGCGACTGGTCACGACGGTCCTGCAGCCGCGACAGGTTGTCGAACGTGCCAGCACTGCTTGCCGCGCGCAGCACATCCTGCTCCGCCGAGGACTTGATCAACGCGTCACGCTGGCTGTCCAGCACCACGCTCTTGCCATCGTCCTCGATCAGCACTGCGGTGGTCGCGCCCGAGTTCAGCGTCACCTGGCCCTGGCGGTCACTGATCGCGTTGAGCAGATGGATGGTGCCGCGCTGGCCCAGCGTGGTGGTGGCGACGGCAACGCCGGCCTGCTCGACCCTGCGCCCGGCCAGGGTGATGTCGCCCTCGCGCGCCTGGATCAGGCCGCTGTTGCGCACGTCGCCAGCGCTGCTGCCCTGCACGAAGCGTGGTGCGATCTCATTGCCGGCCGTGGTCGACGCGGTGTTCTGCGCGGTGCCGACACCGCGACGGATCACGAAACTGTCGCCCGCCGCCAACTGTGCCTGGCCCTTGCGCGTCTCGATCTGCCCGGCATTCTCCACGCTGCTGCCGGCCAGCAGCACATAGCCGCCGCCGCGGGTGGCGCTTGATGGCTCGTGGGTGGCGATGCGTGCGCCCTGCTCCACCATCACCTTGCCGAAGGCTTCGGTCAGCGCGGCGGTGGTGCCGTCGGCACTGAACAGGCCGTTGTCGCGGAACTGCCCATCGCTGATGCGTGCGGCAGCGGCGACAAGGTTACGGACGTTGACCTGGCTGTTGTTGCCGAACACCACACCATTACGGTTGGCCACGAACACCGTGCCATTGGCCTTCAGCTGGCCGAGGATCTGGCTGGGCCGGGCATTGGGGTCGTTGACCCTGTTCAACACCGCCCAATCCGGATTCTGCTGGAAGCTCAGCGTGGTGTTGCCACCGATGTTGAAGGTTTCCCAGTTCAGGATTGCCTTGTCCGCCGTCTGCTCCACGCTCACCTGGACCCGGCCATCGCTGCCCTGGGACTGGATCGCCTCGCGCGCATTCAACCAGCCGCGGGTCAGCGGGTTCTCATCGACTTTCAGGCCGTCCTTGCCCAGCCCGTCGGCCACGATGAAGCCGGCCTCCCGACGCGCCTGCCGGGCCTGTTCCTGTAGCCGCTGCTGCAGCGCGATGGCTTGCGCGGCGGTTCCGAGGTTGTCGATGGACTGTTGCAGCTTCTGGCGTGCGGCGTCCTGCTGCTGCGCTGGCAACTGGAACTGGATCGGCACCCCGTTGGGCATGCGCCCGCTCTGCGCCGCCGCGCCCTGGGCCGCACCGCGATCAGCGAACCAGCCCGGGCTGAACGCCTGCTGGGCCTGGCTGGCGGGGGCGATCACCGTACCCAGCGCGACCGCGACGGCCCACGCCATCGGGTGACTGCGGCGCAGCATGGACGGACGGGAAACGGTCGTGAGCGCGTGCGACATCTGAACCTCGTCAACCTGATTGGGCGGCCGCAGCCGCATCACTGTCTGATGGATGGGGCGATCGGTGCCCTGCCCCTGTTAGACGAGGCTGGAGGCGTGAAGCCGACATCAAGAAAGCGCTCGCCACAATGGAAGAAGGCGCCGGCAATCGCGCCGGCGCCTGTTCATCAGGTACTCGGCTGTTCAAGCCCGTCGGCACGCCCGCCACGGCGAACCGGGTGCGGATCGCGTCGACCCAGGTGATACCGGGTGGAACGAACCGATGCGCGCTGACCGCCGCATCATGTCTGCCGGTCCAGCCAGGGACTGACACGCAAGAAGGCGCCGGCCTTGCGGCCGGCGCCCTTTTCAACAGTACCCCTGGATCAACGGCCGACGCCGGTGGTGCAGGTGTTGGCGTTGCTCAGGCCGGTGGTGGCCGAGGAGGAAACCAGGTTGGCGGCAACCGCTTCACGCCAGTCCTGGGTCAGCGGGATGAAGCCGTGCGCACGCACCGCAGCATCGTTGTTGCCGGTAGCGCCCACGTTGTAGTGGTTCTGCAGGAAGTCGCGGATCGCATTGCGAGCCAGGGCGACGCGGTAGCACTGGCCGAACACCAGATTGGTGTAGCCAGCGATCGGATAGCCCGCCGACGGGTTGGTGAACACCGGCACCCACTTGGCCGGGTTGGCGATGTCGGCAGCCGTGGACGGCGGAGCGATGGTGTTCAGGGTGGCAGCAACGCTCACTTCATCCGGCGAGTAGCCCTTCAGCTTGGCAACCTTGGTCGCGTCCTGCAGGTTCGGGATCACGTCCGGGCCGACATAGCCGATGCGGCCGTCAGCAGCGTACACCGCGTTGTACAGCGCGGTGCCACCGGTGGCCGGCGCGGCGACGAAGTTCGACGGCACGGTGGTGAACAGGTTGGCGAAGGTCGACTGCACCGAGAAGGCCGGCGCACCGTTGGTCAGCTTCAGGTTGGTGCCGGCAACGTCGCCCGGCTGGCAGGCGCTGGTCAGGAAGCGGGTCAGCAGCTCGCTGGTGCCGCTGCTCTCGCCACGATAGATGACCTGGATCGGGCCGGTGCGGCCGGTGCCGGTGTCGGCCCAGTCAGTGATCTTGCCCGAGAAGATGCCGCAGGCCTGGGTCACGGTCAGGTCAACGGCCGAGCCGGCCTTGTTGAACGGAATGGTGACCGAGGTGGCGACGGACGGCATCTGCAGCAGCGGACCGAACTTGGTGGTCGAGGTCGCGGAGTTGTAGGTGGCGTTGTAGGTGTCGATTTCGGTCTGGCTCAGCACCGAGTCGCTGCCAGCAAAGTGGACGTTGCCGGTGCCGGTCGGGATGAACAGCGCGATCTTGTTTTCCAGGAACGCCTTCTTGCCGGTGCCCGAACCGGTCACGGCGTAGCTGAAGTTCGACGGCAGGATGCTGTCGGCCTGGCCCTTGTACAGATCAGCCGGCAGCGAGGCGCCGCCGCCATTGACGAGGGACTGCTGCGCCGAAGCAGCACCGGCGGTGGCGAGCAGCGCGGTGGCAACCAGCGCGGCCAGGGTCTTGTACTTGTTCATGATCTTCTCCTGAAGGGTTTACTGCGAAGGGAAACACCAAGGGAGGAACGGTCACTACACGCCTGCTGCCGCCGAGGGCCTCCCAGCCCACTCTGCGGCGACGTGTCCATGCTGGTCCGCGCCGATGACAGGCCGCTTAAGAAACCTGTGGAAGATCGAAAAAAGGTGTGGAGGATTGTGTGGAGAATCGATGTCATCGGATCCACGCCCTGCGTGGATGCACCGCATGTGACGCGCGTCGCGCGATCCATCCACGCATGGCGTGGATCTACTGCACCAGCTGGTTCATTTCCATGATCGGCATCAGCACGGCCAGCACGATCGTCAGCACCACGCCACCCATCACCAGGATCATGGTCGGTTCCAGCAGTGCGGTCAGTGCCATCGCGCGACGCTCGATCTCGAAGGCATGGAGGATTGTGTGGCGGAATCCAGATGTCAGTAGATCCACGCCCTGCGTGGATGCACCGCATATGACGCTTGTCGCGCGATCCATCCACGCATGGCGTGGATCTACTGCACCAGCTGGTTCATTTCCATGATCGGCATCAGCACGGCCAGCACGATCATCAGCACCATGCCACCCATCACCAGGATCATGGTCGGTCCCAGCAGCGCAGTGAGCGCCATCGCGCGACGCTCGATCTCGAAGGCATGGAGGATTGTGTGGCGGAATCCAGATGTCGGTAGATCCACGCCATGCGTGGATGCACCGCATGTGGCGCGCGTCGCGCGATCCATCCACGCATGGCGTGGATCTACTGCACCAGCTGGTTCATTTCCATGATCGGCATCAGCACCGCCAGCACGATCGTCAACACCACGCCGCCCATCACCAGGATCATGGTCGGTTCCAGCAGTGCAGTCAGTGCCATCGCGCGGCGCTCGATCTCGCGCGAGATCGTCTGTGCGGCGCGGTCCAGCAGTGGCGCCAGCGAACCGGTCTTCTCGCCGCTGGCCACCAGGTGCACCAGGATCGGCGGATACACTTTCTGCACCTTCAACGCAGCACCCAGTGCCGCGCCTTCGCGTACGCGTGCAGCCACATCATCGGCACAGCGCGCCAGCAGCGTGTTTCCCAGGGTCTGTCGCGCTGCTTCCAATGCACGCAGCAGCGGCACACCCGCATCCAGCAGGATCGCCAGTGTCGAGGCGAAGCGCGCACTGTTCACGCCCAGCACGAAGCGTCCGACCATCGGCAGCCGCAGCAGCATCGCATCCCAGCGCAGGCGCAGTTCGGGCTGGCGCAACGCCAATCGCCATGCCACCACCATCGCAGCGATGGCCAACCCCACCCACACGCCCCAGCTGCGCACGAACGCGCTGGCGGCCAGCATCACCTGGGTCAGCATCGGTAGCGTCTGCCGCGCCTGCACGAACGCGGTCACCACCTGCGGCACCACGTAGCTGAGCAGGAAGATCACGATCGCCACTGACACCAGGCTGATCGCCGCCGGGTAGATGAAGGCGGTCAGCACCTTGGCCTGCAGCGCATTGCGCTCTTCGATGTAGTCGGCAAGGCGCTCCATCACCCGCGCCAGGTCGCCGGAGTCCTCACCGGCGCCCACCAGCGCCCGGTAGATCGGCGGAAAATCACGTGGCCGTGCAGCCAATGCCACGGTCAGGCGCTGGCCGGCACGCACGTCGGCGCGTACGGCGGTGAGTGCCTGGGCCACATGCGGGCGCTCGGCCTGTTCAATCACCGCACTCAATGCACCTTCCAACGGCAGGCTCGCGGCCAGCAGGCTGGCCAGCTGGCGCGTGGCCCAGGCCAGCTCGCTGGCGGACAGCCGGCGCGTGCCCCAGCCACTGCCCGCACTGCGCGCCGCGCTGACCTGCACGGGCGTCAGCCCACGACCGCGCAGCACCTGGCGCGCGCCGCGCGGGCTGTCGGCGTCCAGCTGGCCCTTCTCGATGCGGCCCTGCGCGTTGGCGGCCTGGTAGTCGAACAGTGCCATGCAGGCCTCAATCGTCGCCGGTGACGCGCAGGATCTCTTCCAGCGTGGTCACCCCGCTGTCGACCCAGCGCTGGCCATCCTGCCGCAAGGTCCGCATGCCGGCACGCCGCGCCGCCTCGCGCAGCGCAGGTTCACCCTGCCCTTCATGGATCAGCGCGCGCACGCGATCGTCCACCACGAACAGCTCGTGGATGCCGGTACGCCCCCGGTAGCCGCTGTTGGCACAGGCCGCGCAGCCCACCGCGCGCCACACGGTACGGCCGTCGCCATCCACCTCGGCACGCCGGCATTGCGTGCACAGCCGCCGCACCAGCCGCTGCGCCAGCACGCCGCGAAGCGACGAGGCCAGCAGGAACGGCTCCACGCCCATATCGGCCAGGCGGGTCACCGCCGAGATCGCGTCGTTGGTGTGCAGGGACGCCAGCACGCCATGGCCGGTCAGCGACGACTGCACCGCAATCTGTGCGGTCTCCAGGTCGCGGATCTCACCGATCATGATGGTGTCCGGGTCCTGGCGCAGGATCGCGCGCAGCGCCGTGCCGAAGCTCATGCCGATACGCGCGTTGACCTGGATCTGGCCGATGCCGGCGAAGTCATACTCCACCGGGTCCTCCACGGTGAGAATGTTGCTGGTGCTGCTGTCGAGCTGGCCCAGCGCCGCATACAGCGACGTTGTCTTGCCACTGCCGGTCGGCCCGGTGACCAGCACGATGCCATGCGGCTGCCGGATCAATCCGGTGAACGTGGCCAGGGTGTCATCGGCCATGCCCAGGCGCTGCAGCTGCAGCCGGCCGGCATCCTTTTCCAGCAGGCGCAGCACAGCACGCTCGCCATGCCCGGTCGGCACCGTGGAGACACGGATGTCCAAGGGACGCCCACCCACGCGGATCGCGATGCGCCCGTCCTGCGGCAGCCGCTTCTCGGCGATGTCCAGGTGGGCCATGATCTTGATGCGCGACACCAGTGCCGCGTGCAGTGCGCGCCGCGGCTGCACCATGTCGCGCAGGGTGCCGTCCACCCGGTAACGCACCACCGAGTGGGTCTCGAAGGGTTCGATGTGCAGGTCGCTGGCGCCATCACGCGCGGCCTGTGCCAGCAGCGCGTTGATCATGCGGATCACCGGCGCATCGTCCTGCGCATCCAGCAGGTCGGTGACTTCCGGCATGTCCTGCATCAGCCGGTCCAGATCGACTTCGCTTTCGGCGGCACCGACCACGGCAGCGGCATCGCCGCCGTCACGATACTGCTCACCCAGCCGCTGCTGCCACGTCGCGGCATCCAGCGCCTGGAACGGCAGCGGGCCATGCCGTCGGCGCAGTTCGGCCACGGCCCACGCCGCGGTGTCGGCGGTGCCCAGCAGCACCGGCTCGCCGCCAACTTCGGACAGCATCACGCCATGGCTGCGCACCCAGGCGTACGGCAGTGGCGCGGCGGCGCTCACGGCCCGATCACCAGTTCCGGCGTGTAGCCGAGTCCGCGCAACTGCTGCAGCGCCGGGTCCAGCGTCGCCGGATCGCGTGGCAATCGCACCCGCAGGCGTTGCCCGCTCTCGCCGGGCGTCGCTTCGGCATAGGCCTGCAGACCCAGTGCCCGCACCTGTGCCACGCCCTGGCTGGCACGGGCCGGGTCCAGCCCCTGTGCGAACTGCACCAGCTGCGCATCGCCGTCACCGGACGGGTACAGCGCCGCCAGGCTGCTGTTCTGCAGCGGCTGGCCCTGGCCATCGCGCGCATTGCCCTGGCCGAGTACAGACAGGTCCTGCGGCGGCAGCTGCGGTGCCGACAGCGCCGGCAATGCCCAGCTCTGCACCGGTTGCGCGCCGGCCTGCGCGTTGCGCATGTAGTCGTAGCGGTCGCGGGTCAGGCGCTGGCCGGCGGCCGGGTCACGCACCACGTGCGGGCGCAGGAACACCATCAGGTTGGTCTTGGCGCGCTTGCGCGTGTCGCTGCGGAACAAGGCACCCAGCACCGGGACCTTTCCCAGCCCCGGCACCGCATCACGGCCATGGCTGACGCTGTCTTCCAGCAGGCCGCCCAGCACCATGATCTGGCCGTCGTCCAGCAGCACGCTGGTATCCAGGGCCCGCTTGTTGGTGATGATGCCGGCCGTGCTGTTCGCGCTCTGCGCGTCGATGCTGCTGACTTCCTGGTAGATGTCCAGCTTCACCGTGCCGCCCTCGGAAATCTGCGGGCGTACCCGCAGCTTCAGGCCCACGTCCTCGCGCACGATGGTCTGGAACGGGTTGTTGCTGCCACCACCACCGTCGGTCACGTAGCGGCCGCTGACGAACGGCACGGTCTGACCGACCATGATGCTGGCCGCTTCGTTGTCCAGCGTCATCAGGTTCGGCGTGGACAGGATGTTGGCGCCGCCCTTGCTCTGCAGCGCGTTGGCCAGCGCCTTCATGTTGAGGATCTGGCCGACACCGGGCAGGTTGATGGTGCCGTCGATGACGCCGATCTTCAGGCCGTCCTTGGGCAGCACGTCCAGTGTGGTGCGTGCGGTGGTGTTCAGCCCGCTGCCGCCGGTGGTGCCGCCGAAGTGGGTGCCGCCGAAGGTGCGGCCATTGCCCAGCATCCACTGCACGCCCAGTTCGGCCGCGTCGGTCTGGTTGACCTCCACGATCAGGCTTTCCACCAGCACCTGTGCACGGCGCTGGTCCAGCTGGTCGATCACCCGCCGCAGGTTGCGGTACACCGGTTCCGGCGCCGAGATCAGCAGCGTGTTGGTGGCCACGTCCGCCTGCACCGAAATACCGTTCTGGCTGAAGCCGGTGCTGCCGGCGTCGATCGGGTCGCGGCGGTTCGGGTCCAGCCGCTGCGATTCCAGCGCATTGCCACCGGTCTTGGCCTGCTGTGGCTGCGACGGTTGGGCGGGTGTGGAACGGTTTGCATCGCCGGGCAGTGGCGTGATGCCTTCGTTGCTGCCCATTGCCGGTGCATCGCTCTGCCCGGCCACCACGCCGCGCAGCACACCGGCGAGCTGATTGGCCTGGGCATTGCGCAGGTAGACCACATGCAGGTTGCCGGACTCGTCCTGCGCGCGGTCCAGCTTCTCCACCAGCTGCCGCGCCAGACGGGTGCGGCCGGGACTGCTGGAACGCAGCAGCACGCTGTTGCTGCGCGGGTCGGCCATCACCACCACTTTCTGGCTCGGTTCGGCGCCCTGCGCATCCAGCAGCGGCGCGACCATCGCCGCCACGTCAACGGCAATGCCCTGCTGCAGCTTCACCACATCGGTGTCCATGCCGGCCGGCGTGTCGACGCTGGCGATCACGTGTGCGATGCGCTCCAGGTTGTCGGCATAGTCGGTGATCACCAGGGTGTTGTTGCCCGGGTTGGCAGTGATCGGATTGTCCGGGCTGATCATCGGCCGCAGCACCGCCACCAGCGCGGCCGCGTTCTCGTAGCGCAGCGCGAAGGTGCGCGTGGCGATCTCGCCCCCTGCACCACCGCTGCCCACGCGGCCACCGAGCAGCTTGGCGTCGGCCTGCGGCACCACCCGGCTGACGCCGCCGTTCTCGACCACGGCGAAGCCGCGCATGCGCAGCGCGCCCAGCAGCAGCTGATAGGCCTGGGTACGGCTGACCGGGCCATCGGAGACCACCGTCATCTTGCCGGTCACCCGTGGGTCGACCAGGAACTGGCGGCCGGTGAACCGTGCTGCCATGCGCAGCACGCCACCGATATCGGTATCCACCAGGTTCAGCTGCACCGGCTCATCGCGGGCGTCCTGCGCCGCCACCGGCGCAGGCACGTGGGCCATGCCCACGATCAGGGCCAATGCAGTACTGCAGGCAAGGCTGCGCATCGCTCTCATGGATGGGCACCCGCAGTGGCCACCATCACGATGTTTCCGGAAATCCGTGCCGCCGGCATGTTCGCATCCCCTGTGCGTGTCAGTTGCAGCTGCTGCAGCTCGATGGCCGGGTCGGCCAGCAGCGGCAGCAGCCAGTTCCATAGCGCGTCGGCGGGCACCGCCTGCACCTGCAGGTGCCAGCGCCCGTCGCGCGATTCGATATGCAGGCCGTCGGCAAGGCCGGCGGATCTGATTCCGTCCCGCAGGCTGGCCAGCGTCGGGTGCTGGCCCTGCGCCTGCTGCTGGCGCTCACGGGCGCGAAGCAGCGGCGCCAGTGCGCGGGACTGCGCCTGCAGCCGTGGCAGTTCGGCCTGCCAGTGCGTGCGCTGCTTCAGCAGGGGCTCCAGCCACAACGACCACAGGCCCGCTGCCAGCAGCGCCACCACCATCACCCACAGCATCAGCCGGTCGCGCGGTGGCAGGCGCTGCCAGCGCTGCTGCAGGCCCGCCACTCCCTCGCCCAGCCGCAGGGTACGGGCGGTCACTGTCCCGCTCCGCTCACCCGCAGGCGCCCACCGGCGTCGCGCGCCAGCTGCAGGCCCTGCACCTGCACCGCCTGCTGCCAGTGCTCCAGGCGTTGTGGATCATCGGCCAACGCCTGGGCATCGGCATCCAGCTCCATGTCCAGCTGGCCGGGCTGGTAATGCAGGCTGCGCACCTGCCCCGCCAGCTCCGGAACGGCCTGCAGCGTGCTGGCGACCTGCCGTTGCAACGGCGGCAACGGCGGCGCCGGCGGTGGCACCGCCAGAGCACGCCGTGCCTGCAGCACCGGATCCACCACATCGGTGATCTCCGGGAAGCGTGCGTTGAACTGCCGCGCCATGTCCTGTTGCAGCGCCTCGCCCTCGATCCGCCAGCGCGAGACCTGCAGCTGCAGGCCGAGTGCGGCCAGCAGCACTGCCGCCAACGCGAGGCCGATCGCCAGGCGTGGCGCTTTCCGACCCGCACCGGGCAGCGGCAATGACCACCCCGGCAGAGGGCCACCCGCCTGCCGTTCATGCGTAACGGCGGTGGCCGGCAGGCTGTCCGGCCACGCCGGCGGCACGCTGTCGATCCATTGCACGGCCTGCACGCCGGCCTGCTGCAGGCGCACCGCCAGGGCCTGCATCACGGCACATGCGTCGCGTCCGCCATACCATTGGACGAACCCACGATCGCGCCCGCTGCGCACCAGCAGGTGCTCGCCGCTGACCTGCAGCGTGGCCTGTCCGTCCTGCCACGGCAGCAGCAGCGGCGTCGGATACAACGCCTGCAGCTGCAGTGCGCACGAGGCCAGCAGCTGCTGCGCCTGCAGGACCGCCTGCTGGCCGAGCCAGGCCACCGGAACCGTGCCGTCAGCCGCCTGCGCACCGTGGGCCAGCGCCACCTCCTGCAGGTCATCCAGCAGCATCGCCTCCACCTCGCCCTGCAGCGCCGACTGCAGGCGCCGCCCGGACAACGGCGGCAGCTGAAGTTCCAGCAGGATCAGGTCGTGCGGATCGAGGCAGGCGCGCACCGTCGCCTTCGGATGACGCAGACCCAGTGCCGTCAGCGTGTCGCGGCCGTGTGCCACTACCTCGCCCTTGTGCAGCTGCACCCAGTCCACCGTGCTGTCGGCACGCAGGCACTCCAGCGCCGGCAGGCGCACCCGAAGCTGCACGTTCATGCGCCGATCCTCGTCCACACGCGCTGCACGCGCGCTCCATCGTCGCGGTATTCGCGCCAGAGCAACGCACGGAACTCGACCGCACTGCCATCGGCCTGCACCCGGCCGACCGCAAGGAACCACTCGCTATGGATGCCCAAGGGAAGCACGGCCATCTGTTCGTTGCTCAATTGAAGTCGATTGGCGATGTCGCCGCGGTTGAGCAGCCAATGGCCGCCGTCGCGCTCACCGAGCAGCGCCTGCAGCCGTGCCGGCTCGACCGCAGGCGTCACCGCCTGCAGAACGCTCAGGTCGCTGGTGTTGGCGTTGACCAGGGTCTGCGCCGGCAGCACCACGGTGCGCCGCGCCAGCGCCTGCAGTGCCACCGGATCGGCACCGGCCAGTGCCTGCGCGATCAGTGATTCGCGCGGCAGTGGGGCCTGCGCCAGGATGTCACCGTCGCGCAGGCGCGCCTGGATGTGGTCCGCCGCGGATGCGCAGGCGCCCTGGCCCAGCCCTTGTGCAGCACACAACGCGATGAACGCGCGTCGCGCCTCGGGGTCCGGCCGGCCATGCGCCAGCAGGTTGCGCAGGTTGAACATCGACTGCGCATCCACCAGCTGCAGCTGCACCGGCAACGGCGCCTGCAGCGTCAGCGGACGCGTCCAGCGTCCGCTGCGCACCGTGGTCAGCTGCTCCTTTACATCGTCACGCAGCTGCTGCGCCGCGCGCTCCAGGGTGGCATCGACCGCCATGCGCACCTGCGCGCGCAGCTGGTCACTATGCAGCGCGCGCAGCTGCGCCGACTGCCGCGTCAGCAGTGCAGTGGCAATCACCGCCACCAGTGCCACCACCAGCAGGGCGACAATCACCGCCATGCCACGCTGGCGGGCGCACGGGACCGAACGCGTCCGGGCTGTCATCAGCACGCCTCACAGCTGCCAGGAGCCGATATCCGCGTTCCCGGCGTCGCCACCGGGCTTGCTGTCCGCACCCAGCGAGAACACATCGATGTCGCCATGGGTTCCGGGAACCTGGTACTGGTACGGATGGCCCCATGGGTCATTCGGCAGGCGATCCAGATACGGCGTCACCGGCATCGCACCGCTGCCCTGCGGCGGCTTCACCAGCGCCTGCAGGCCCTGCTCTGCGCTGGGATAGCGACCATTGTCCAGCTTGAACAACTTCAGCGCCTGCATCAGCGCCGCGATGTCCTGGCGGGCCGCCACCACGCGCGCCTGGTCGGGACGGTCCATCAACCGCGGCACGATCAAGGCCGCGAGAATGCCGATGATCACCACAACCACCATGATCTCGATCAGGCTGAAGCCCTGCTGCCGAGCCCTGCGACCACCCACCTGCCTTGCCATTGTTCCGCCCTCGTCATCCTGGAAGAGACCGCTGCGCCATGGTCAGCGGTGCATGTGTCAGTACGATAAACATCCGCCGCCAATTCGCTGCGCCTGTGCCTGCGCGGGCGCAGGGGCAGCCGGGACGCGTGCCGCCTCGAACAGATGTGATGGCACACTGGCCAGCGTTTCGTCGATGCAGCCGCGCACAAGCGGATGCGCGCACGCCTGCAGCAGACGCACGCACTGCATCGGCGACCACGCGGTGCCATGGTCGAGGCCGATGAACGTCCGGTAGGCCTGGTGATAGCGCAGATCGTCGTACACACGCTGCGCACTGTTGAGATCACGCACGACCACCAGCAGGGCCGCACGTTGCAGCAGCCGCACATCGCCTGCATCAAGCGGCAGCGCGTTCATGGCCGCTTCGGGCCAGGGCCGCAGCTGCAGATCGAGGGCGCGCCGCAGCGCCGCCAACGGATGCGCGCTGCTGTCCAGTGCCGCCCAGCGCGCCGCATCGGCCCAGGCATCACTGGACAGCACCCAGACCCACGAGTGCCCGTAACGTTGCACGTTCAAGGGCGTGTGCCGCGCCTGCTCCAGTGACTGGCTCAGGTGGCGATCCAGCTCCAGCATGCTGATCCTGCGACTGTCTGCCATCTGCGTCGCCCGTGCTCCGCGACGCGTGGTGCGTCGTACTCTGGAGAAGACGTCAGCAAGGCAGGTGAAGCGACAGCGCGAATGCAACTCTGTGCGCTGCGTGGTGCTTCATCGACAACGTCATCGCAGCGTCATGCGCCTGAAGGCTTCGCGCTGCAGTCGCGGTGCGTCACCGCCGCAGCGGCGGGCCAGTACCGCCACGTCGCTGCGCGCGGCGAACGCGACCAGTGCATCCGTCATGTCCACGTCATCGCACCATGACGCCATCGCAATGCGCACCGCCGGCAGCTGCCAGCCGTCCATCACCCCGCGGGTGCCCGCCACGAACCAGTGCCACAGCCGATGGTGCAGCACCTGCTCGTGCAGCTGCGCGAGATCCTCGATGCCATGCATGTCCATCAGCAGCAGTGCGCGTGCAAGGACCGCAGGCGGCAACGCACCGGTTTCAGCCAGCGGCAACACCTGCTGCTGCAGGCGCAACAGCATCGCCAGCGGGTGCGACTGCGGATCGAAGTCCAGCAGCACAGCCTGTTGCTGCCACTGCGCGTCGGACACCACACACACCCATGGCGAGCCGTAGCGGTGCACCATCAAAGGCCGTCGCTGCGTGGTTTCCAGCAACGCCGACAGATTGCGGCGCAGATCCAGCACACCGATGCTCTCGTTGCGCATCCTTGGCGTCTCCTTGCTTGCAACAGCCCTGCGCGGCGCGCACGGCCAGCGTCTTCACCTAACCAAGGACGGCAATGCCACCCGGAAAGCGACGCAGATCCAGCGACATCGTCAGTCGCAGCTGCTCC
Organism: Stenotrophomonas sp. 109824_Sma; assembly: GCF_056480025.1. Classification (NCBI taxonomy): domain Bacteria; kingdom Pseudomonadati; phylum Pseudomonadota; class Gammaproteobacteria; order Lysobacterales; family Lysobacteraceae; genus Stenotrophomonas; species Stenotrophomonas sp. 109824_Sma. The sequence goes on from NZ_CM151078.1 coordinate 2,697,476, forward strand.
AGCGCCGCGTCTGGGTCATCGATGCGGAAGCGGCCGCTGACCGGGGCGCGCGCCAACGCCGATTCGCCGAGCAGCACCTTGCCGCGGCGGTAGCGGTTGATTTCATCCACCACCTCGCGCAATGGAGCGCGGCGGAATACCAGCATGCCTTCGGTCCAGGCACTCACTTCCGAGGCCACGGCTTCGGCCACCACGCCACTGAGGCGCTCGTCGTACTGGGTCTGCTGGCCCGCCTGCAGCTGCAGGCGGCCCTGCGGATGCTCGATGCGGGCGCTGCCCTGCAGGCAGGTCACCCGCACCTGGCCGTGGGTGTTACGCACGTCCAGGCGCACCGCACCTTCATCGGCAATCACGCAACCCGGCCCTGCGAACAGGGCCAGGCGCAGCCCGGCCTGGGTTTCGATCGCGGCCTGGCCCTGCACCAGTTCGAAGCCTTCGCCCTGCGCATCCGCACGGCGGCGCAGGCTGCTCTGCGTATCCAGCTCGATCTTCAGCTGTGGCGAAGGTGCGATCTGCAGGCGCTGACCGGTACTGGTGTGGAAATCGGCCGTCATCGCCGTCACCGAGGGCCACAATCCCAGCGGCGGGCGGATCGCCGCCACCACCACCAGGCTGGCCGGTGCGGCAATCGCGGCGCCCAGGAAGGCACGCCGGCTCCAGCGCTGGGCCGGTGTCGGCGCGACCGGTTGCCGTGCTGCGGCAGGCAGCTGCTCACCGGCCAGTCGCACCTGTTCCCATTGCTGGCGCGCCCGGCCGAATGCTTCGCGATGACGCGGATCGGCCTCGCACCACGCGCGGAACCTGCGCCCGTCGGCCGCAGTGGCCTCGCCCGAGGTCAGCCGCACCACCCACGCGTGGGCCTGACGCTCGACGGCATCCAGCGGGCGTTGCGGGCGATCGTCAGGATCCATGGGGGCTCATGCCGGACCCGCACGCTGCGGGGTTCTGCTCGGCGTCAAAGTGTAGACGGATGCCGCCGCTCAGAACCGCACCTGGCGCCCCTGCCCGCTGCGCTCGGCCAGATAGTCCTGGGCCGCCTTCAACTCACGCTGTACAAGCCGCAACGACACGCCGAGGTGATCGGCGACGTCGCGCTGCTGCAGGCCGTCGACGCGGATCGCCAGCAGGATGCGGCGACGACGCTCGGGCATGCGCTGCAGCAGACCGACCATGTCTTCCAGCGCGAAGTCGAGTTCGGCCGCCTGCGCCGGGCCCGGTGCCGGGTCGGCCATGTCCATCAGCGTCTCCACCTCTTCCAGGCTCAGCAGACGGTGGTCGGCACGCTGGCGGTCGATCACGGTATTCATCGCCATGCGCAGCAGGTAGGCCGCGGGGTTCTGCACCGCATCCAGGCGGTCACGGCGCGCACTCAGGCGCATCCAGGTGTCCTGCAACGCGTCGCCGGCCAGCTCTTCCGAGCCCAGCTTGCGCACCAGCCGGCGTTTCAGCTCGTCGTAGGCACCCAGAAGGTGGTCCATCAGGTCAACTGCCCCAGCCGTACCGTTGCTCATGTTCGAATCCTTGAAGTCATGGAAGGGGCGCGCGCCGGCCACAGTCGTGGTCGGTGCCGGAAGGACGGATCTGCAGGGTCACCGGCTGCGGCAGCGCAGCGGCATCCGGCGCCAGCACCAGGCCCTGCAGCGCCTGCAGCAGGCGTGCATCGCGGCGGGCACTGCCACTGCCGGACAGCAGTTCGGGCTGCTGCACCTGGCCTTCGCCGTCGACGCGGAAGCGCAGCGTTGCGGCATAGTGGCCGGGCACGATCTCGGGGTCGTCACAGAACGCCGCGCGCAGGCGCTGCTGCAGGCCGCCATAGCGGCGCCGACGCTCGGCCTCGGGAAGGCCGGTGCCAACATCCGCCTCGGCCGCCGACTGCCCGCCCCGGCGCAGCACCACGCGCTGCTCGCCGATCACCTCGGCCTCGATACCGGTGTCCTGCAGCAGCATCTGCAGCGCAGGCAGCGGCGCCAGGCTGGCGCGCAGCGCATGGCTGTTGCGGCCTGCGGCAAGGTCGCCCGGGTACATCACCGACCACCCGCTGATGACACTGAAACGCTCGACCGCCTGTTCCAGCGGCTGCGCGGGGATGTCGTAGGCATGAACACCGTCCTGCGCCACAGCGGCAAAGGACAGCAGCAGCCATGCGGCGATGGCCACCTTCCAAGTTCTGACCGCATGGTGTCCATTCAGCCCCCTGACGTAGAACACATGACCCTCGGCAGCGACAGCAGCTGCAGTGGACGCGCGGCACGACCGGAACCCCGGCCCGCGCGCGACCAGCAAGCGGGCTCAAACCGTACCGGGGACACATGTCATTGCGATGACCGCCGCCTACGGCCGGCGGCGTGACTGGCTCCATGAAGCCAGTCACGCATCGGGCATCAATGAATCGAACAGACCACGCTATCTACGCACGGGGGTCAGAGCCCGTTGCGCAGCAACGGGATCCGACCCCGTGCCGGCCAGAACGTGTCGACCAAGGTCGACACCCACCAAGAGCAGTTCATGCCGTTCCGACAGATCGCGGAAATCTGTCGAAGGCGGGGTGGGTCCGGTTGCAGGGGTGTCCGCGGCATGGATGCCGCGGCCAAGCCCCCATGGACGGGTTTACGGCGTCCCCTGCTACCGGACCCACCCCGCCATCCCACGGAATGCACGCTGTTGCTTCGGCTGTTGCTCCTGAGGTTGCCGGCCAGCGGCCGGCACTACCGCGGGTGCCGGGTGCAACCCGGCCGGAAACCCCCATCCTCAAAGCGGCAGCTGGGTGGTCTGCTTGATCCGCTGCATCGGGATCTCGGTCTTGGTGTTCTGCACCCCGGCAATCCGGTTCAGGTGCTGCATCTGGAACTGCCGGTAGGCATCAAGGTCCGCCACCGCCACCCGCAGCAGGAAATCGCAGTCGCCGGCCATCAGATGGCATTCAAGCACTTCCGGGAAAGACTTGATGCTGTTGATGAAGTGGTTGGTGGTGTCCTCGTCCTGCCCGCGCAGCCACACCCGCACGAACACCGTGAAGCCACGGCCCACCTTGGCCTCATTCAGCAGGGCGACGTAGCGGTCGATGTAGCCGCCTTCCTCCAGCAGCCGCACCCGTCGCAGGCAGGCCGAGGGCGAGAGGCCCACCAGCCGGGCCAGCTCCAGGTTCTGCAGCCGTCCGTCACGCTGCAGGGCGTCGAGGATGCGGCGATCAAGGTTGTCGAGCTGATACTGCATGGGATTTCACCGTTGGCGACATTGGCCGCATGGAATCTCAATATTCCCGAATCGAATGGCATCAACGCAACCCGATTTCGCGATCAGGCCGCTAGCATGGGCCACCCCCACCTTGTTGTGCCGTTCGATGGACGCCCGTACCACCCTCCCCCTGCCCGACACCTGCGATACCGCCCCGCGTGCCGAATTCCTGCGTGGCCTGCGCGCCGCCGTGCCGGTGATGATCGGCTTCATCCCCTTCGCCCTGGTGCTCGGCGCGCAGGCGGCCCAGAAGGGCCTCAGCGCCCTGGAAGTGCCGCTGATGACCGGCCTCAACTTCGCCGGCGGCTCGGAGTTCGCCGCCGTCGAACTGTGGACCTCGCCGCCGCACATCGCGCTGATCGTGGCGATCACCGCGCTGGTCAACAGCCGCCACCTGCTGATGGGCGCCAGCCTGGCCCCGCTGCTGCAGCACCTGCCGCGCCGCCGCGTGCTGCCGGCGCTGTTCTTCATGTGCGACGAGAGCTGGGCGATGGGCGTGGCCGATGCGCGCCGCCGTGCGCTCGGCTTCAGCCTGGCCTATTACCTGGGCGTGTCGGCAGGCCTGTACACGGTCTGGGTGGCCTGCACCGCATTGGGCGCGATCGTCGGCCCGATGCTGGGCGACATCCACGCCTATGGCTTCGACATGGCCTTCCCAGCCGTGTTCCTGGTGCTGCTACGCGGCATGTGGCAAGGCATGAAGGCGGCGCGGCCGTGGCTGGTCAGCCTGGTGGTGGCCGCGGCCACTTACCTGCTGATCCCGGGTGCGTGGTACGTGGCCAGCGGCGCACTGGCGGGCCTGGCCGCGGCCTGGCTGCTGGCGGAGGACGCAGCATGATCTTCAACGGCCTGATCCACTGGACCTCGGTGCTGACCATCGTGCTGATGGCCGCCGCCACCTACCTGACCCGCATCGTCGGCTTCCTCGCCCTGCGCAACCGCAGGCTGAGCAAGCGCGCGGTAACGGTGATGGAAGCCGCGCCGGGCTGCGTGCTGATCTCGGTGATCGCGCCCGACTTCGTCGCCGACAAGCCCGCCGACCTCGCCGCGCTGGCGATCACCCTGCTGGCCGCCACGCGGCTGTCGATGCTGCCGACGGTGCTGATCGGCGTGGTCTCGGCGGGTGTGCTGCGCTATCTGATGGGCTGATGCGCCCGCGAGTTCCCCACGCGGTGTGACTGGAGGCGCAAGTGTCGCCATTGGCGCGACCTGCGCATGTGTCTGGCGCGTCGAATGAGGCCCGGAGCCAGCTACCGGAGGTCCTTGAAACAATTCCGATTGCCTGATCGAGCCTGAGCCGGTACGGATCGACCGCCGAATCAGCAGGTTGAGCTGATCGGTCAATCGACGTCCAACGTGGAGATTACCAATGAGCAATCTGCGAGTTGTCGTGGTAGCAATCGGTATCACCCTCGTCTCTGCTGGCTGCGGGCCGATGGAGTGGCAGTTGAGCGCATCGTGCGAAGAAACCAAGAAGTGCCGGATAGAAGGCAGGATTGGAGGCAAGATCGGCGGAGGCGAACGCGATGGCCTACCTTGGTTCGAGCGAGTTCTGCTGGCGTCGACATCAGAAGTACCAGATGCCGCGCAGTTCGAGATCGACGTCTCGGGTTCATCCATAGCCTTCCCAGCCAATGGATCTGTAACCCTGCTGTTGTTTGATGGCCGGCAAGGAGCCACCATCGCCGCCAAGCAGTTCCAATGGCATCGAACAGGAACCGTCCTCCGGCTTGTCGATCCGGATGGTGCGAACGCCTGGGCCGCATCTGCGTCCGGTCCAGCGACCGAGTTGAGATACGACCTCGCAGCATTCGATGTAGGTGCAGCCCCTGGACCAAACACCATCGCGGCGGCCTCTCGATACGGCGGAGCCACCCGGGCGGCTTCAGTGTCGGAATTTCAAGTCTGTACGAAGTATCCATCGCCGTATCAATGCGGGCTGACCCCCTGATGCAGCGCCGCCAGTCCAGGCGTACCCAACCGGGCTCCATCGTCGGGCACTACGCTGGGCTGGCGGCAATCCTTGTGGCCACAAGTGCGTGCCAATCCCTCCAGCTGCCTGCCCGGAACCTGGTCAGCACCGATGGAGGGTATGCCACCCTGCTGCGAGGCCCTTCCTCGCATCTGAAGATCAGCACAGTGTCAGTGCTACCCGGCCCGGAAAGCTCGGAGTATCCCAACCGATCCATCGAGTGCGGGCGATCATCCATTGCAACCCGGGTTTTCTGGGCGGATGGAGCGCTTTCGGCCATGCAGGCGTCACGGCTCTGCGAGGCGGCTGCACGATCCGCTGGACTGCCGCTCCAGGCCAATGGGCAGGAACGGACGCCTGTGCGCTATCAGCTCACGATCGTGAGTGACGGCGGCGGTATCTGGCGACAACTGCCAGGACCAGAGCGGCCGGGCCAGGTGGTCAGCTTCTGGTTTCCCTCCAGCCCGGACGCTGATTCGCTGCGCAGGCGGGTGATCGCCACCACCGCGCATGAATTCCAGCATATCGCCACCGCATTGTCAGGGCAGCCGCGGCGTAGCGGGCAGCGGGAACCAGACGCCTATCTGGCAGGTGCATGTGCGCAGTTACTGATCGAGGGCACCCTTGCGCGCGCGAACCTCCCGGACGGACACGATCCGCGAGCTGATCCGTTCCTGCCATCCGCCGCCAGGCGCTCTGCGCATGCCGGCAGTACGACCGGGGCAGCACTGCTACGGTTCTTCGGTGACGCAGACACCTTGCACATCAATGAAGGAGGTCGCCACCTCGTGCAGCATTGCCACGAGACGATCGGATTTCCCCTGCAGCAGTGAACGCTCCCTGCGACACCCGGTCGCAGGTCATCGCGCCACCTACTTGATCAATGTCAAACCGCCCGCCGCCGTGCGGGCGTATTTCTATGCAGGACCCGAACACGCCGGCGTTACCGGCATCCACAAGGACCCTGCGATGAGCTACACCCCCGACAACGCCCAGCTGCTGAACGCCATGCAGAACGTCATGGTGATCTCCACCACCGACCTGCAGGGCAACATCACCTACGCCAACGACCTGTTCTGCACGCTCACCGGCTTCGCCCGCGAGGAGCTGATCGGCCAGCCGCACAGCATCGTGCGCCACCCGGACGTGCCCAAGGCGGTCTACAAGGACATGTGGGACACCATCAAGGCCGGCAAGACCTGGACCGGCATCGTGCCCAACCTCGGCAAGGGCGGCGTGCTCTACGTGGTCGACACCACCGTGCAGCCGCTGTTCGACGCCGACGGCAACATCACCTCGTACATCAGCATCCGCCGCGTGGTGAACGATCTGATGCAGAACTACGACCTGGTCGAATTCAGCAAGGAAAAGTTCGACGATTTCTACGAGGCCGCGTGAACGCCCTCCCGACCAGTACGCCCTTCAGCCGCCTGCTGGTGGGTTTCGCGTCCGAGTCGGGCAATGCCCGCGCCCTGGCCCAGCGCCTGGGCGCGGACCTGCAGCCGCACGCGCCGCAGGTGCTCCCGTTCAACGACATCGACGTGGCCAGCCTCGGCCACGGCGACGTGCTGCTGGCGATCTCCAGCTCGTTCGGCGATGGCGAACCGCCGGCCAACGGCGAGCAGTTCTTCGAAACGCTGCGCCAGACCTCAACGCTGAGCGGCCTGCGCTATGCAGTATTCGGCCTCGGTGACACCGGCTACCCCAGCTTCTGTGGCTTCACCAAGGCGCTGGACGCGGCGCTGAGCGAGCGCCAGGCGCAGCCGTTGCTGCATCGGGTGGACGCCGACCTGGGCTACGAGCAGTTCTTCCAGCAATGGCAGCCGGTGCTGGGCCAGGTGCTGGATGGCGACCTCAACGCTGGCCAGGACCTGCACCTGCAGGTCACCGCCTATGGCGAAGACAATGCCTTTGCCGCCCCCATTCTCGAACGTCGCCGCCTGAACAGCAGCGACCCCGCCGCCTGGCACCTGCAACTGGATATTGCCGGCAGTGGCATGGCCTACCGCGCGGGTGACACCTTGCACGTGGTACCCGAGAACGATTCCGCCCTGCTGCAGGCATTGGCTACCTGGTACGGCGACACCGCCACCGTGGCCGCCCTGCACGACCGCGAGCTGCGCCTGCTGAGCAAGGGCGTGCTGCGCGAACTGGCCAGGCTCGGTGGCAGCGAGGTGCTGAAGGGCCTGCTGAAGGTCAGCCAGAAGCGCGAGCTCGAGGCCTACCTGCACGGGCTGGACCTGCTGGACGTGCTACAGGACCACGCCACGCCGGACAGCGTGCCGCTGGCCCGCCTGCGCGAACTGCTGTCACCGCGCCTGCCGCGCGCCTATTCGATTGCCTCGCACCCCTGCAACGACCAGCTGAGCCTGTGCGTGCGCGAAGTGCGCTACACCTTCCGCGGGCGCGAGCGCTTCGGCACTGCCACCGGCAGCCTGCTGCATGGCGCTGACCATGCCCGTGTGTACTGCCGCTCCAACCCTGGCTTCCATCTGCCCGATACCGGCGAGGCACCGCTGCTGCTGGTCGGCACCGGCACCGGCATCGCACCGTTGATGGGCCTGATGCAGGAGCTGCAGGCCAGTGCCTGCGAACGCGAAGTGCACCTGGTGTTCGGCGAGAAGCACAGCCAGCACGACTACCTGTATCGCGAGCAGCTGCAGGACTGGCACGCGCGTGGCGTGCTGGCCGGCCTGCATACCGCGTTCTCGCGCGATGGCTCCAAAAAGGTCTATGTGCAGCATGTGCTGCAGCAGCGCGGCGATGAAGTGCGCGACGTACTGGCCCGCGGCGGGCATCTGTACCTGTGCGGCAACAAGAGCCATCTGGAAGGCGCGGTGCGCGGGGCCATCGATGCCATCCTCGGCGAGGGCCATTGGGACGCGCTGCGTGGCGAAGGCCGCACGCACTGCGAGTTGTATTGATCCATCACCACTGGACCGTACGAACCCTGGATCGGTAGAGCCGGCCGCTGGCCGGCTGCTCTGGATTCCACGGTTGCCGGCCAGCGGCCGGCACTACCATCAGATGCAACCATTCATCGCCTGAGCGTCGTGGAACCTCTGAACCGGTAGGGCCGGCCCCTGGCCGGCTGCTCCGGATTCCACGGTTGCCGGCCGGCGGCCGGCACTACCATCAGATGTAACCAACCATCGCCCGTGCGTCCATCACGGATCAACCGCCGACGATGCGACCGTCCACCATGCGCGCCACCTGCTGGCCGAACATGGCCACATCCTGCGGATCGTGGCTGATCAACAGCAACGGGATACCAGTCTTGTCCAGCACGGTCTCCAGCTCCTGGCGCAGGTGCTGGCGGAGGTCATGGTCCAGCGCGGAGAACGGCTCATCCAGCAGCAGCGCCTGCGGCTGCGTCACCAGGGCGCGCGCCAATGCAGTGCGCTGACGCTGGCCACCGGACACCTGGGAAGGCAACAGATCACCCACCGCGTCGATGCGGAATGCATGCAACCACTGCTCCACCACATCGAAGCGCTGGCCGACCCGCGGATTCAACCACCCCTTCTGCAGACCGAACGCCACGTTCTGGCGCACGCTCAGGTGCGGGAACAAAGCGTAATCCTGGAACACGTAGCCCAGCCGGCGGCGTTGCGGCGGCAGATCCACACCGGTGGCCGCATCGAACAGGGTCTGACCCTGCAGGCGCACATGGCCCTGGCCCGGCCGCAGCAGCCCGGCCACTGCCTTCAGGGTCAGGCTCTTGCCCGCACCGGAGGGTCCGAACAGCACCACCTGCCGCTGCGTGCACTGCAGCGACACGTCCAGCACGAAATCCTGGCCGGCCGCCTGCAGCCGACGCTGCACCTGCAGATCAAGCCACATCGCGCAGCTCCCGGCGATGCCCGCCCACCAGCCGCGCGGCCAGCAGCAGGATCACGATGCACACCACCGAGGTCAGGATCACCAGCGCATTGGCCTTGCCGTCCTGGCCGGCCTGCACCGCCTCGTAGATGGCGATCGACAGCGTCTGCGTGCGGCCGGGAATGCTGCCTGCCACCATCAGCGTCGCGCCGAACTCGCCCATCGCACGTGCAAACGCCAGCAGCAGCCCGGCGAGGATGCCACGCCAGGCAAGGGGCAGCGTGATGCGGAAGAACACCGCTGCTTCGGATACCCCGAGCGTGCGTGCAGCCTGCTCCAGCTGCCCGTCCACTTCCTCGAACGCCGCGCGCGCCGGCTTGAACACCAGCGGCAGCGAAGCCACCGCCGCAGCGATCACCGCCGCCTGCCAGGTGAACACCAGGTTGACGCCGAACCACGACTGCAGCCACGCACCGATCGGTCCGTTGCGGCCGATCAGCACCAGCAGGTAATACCCCAGCACCGTCGGTGGCAGCACCATCGGCAGGGTCAGCAGCGAATCCAGCAGCTCACGGCCGGGAAATCGCCGCCGCGCCAGCAGCGCGCCCAGTGCCACGCCCAGCACCAGATTGATCGCGGTGGCCCAACCGGCCACCTTCAGCGACAACCCCAGTGCGCTCCAGTCGAGATCCATGCCTCAGGGCTTGCCGAACCCGTGCCTGGCCAGGATCGCCTGGCCCTGCGCCGAACGTACGAAGGCGGCAAACCGCTTGGCCTCCGCCGGCTGCGCGCTGGCCTTGGTCACCGCCAGCGGATAGGCGATGCGCCCCGCCACCGGCACCGCGAAGGCACGGCGTACCCGGTCGGGCATCGCCTGCGCATCGGTGGCGTAGACGAAGCCGGCATCCACCTCACCGCGCGCCACGTAATCCAGCGACTGGCGCACGTTCTGCGTGGTGATGGTCTTGCCTTGCACCGACGGCCACAGGCCCGCCGCCTCCAGCGCGCCCTTGGCGTAGCGGCCGACCGGCACGCTGTCCGGATTGCCCAGTGCGATGCGCTGTACGCCGGCACCGGCCAGGTCCTTCAAGGTACGCGGCGCGGCCTTGGCCTGCGGCGGCACCACCACCCACAGCGCGTTCACCGCGAACACCTCGCGGGTACCGGCCACCAGCAGGTCCTGCTGCTGGGCCTGGTCCATCGTGGTTTCATCGGCCGACGCGAACACATCCACCGGCGCGCCGCGGCTGATCTGCTGCAGCAGCACGCCGGACGCGGCGAAGTTGAAATCGACCTTGGTCCCCGGGTGCGCCTTCTCATAGGCGGTGCCCAGCTCGCGGAAGCTCTCGGTCAGGCTCGATGCCGCCGACACCGTCAGCTCGGCCGCCCAGGCTGGCACCGTGGCCAGCAGTCCCAGCAACAACAGTCCAGCTCGCATCATCGTCGGCTCCCGGCCAGGTTCAGTTCGGATCGGATTCGTCGGCCACCGCCAGCGCCGCCAGGCGCTCGGGCTGCAGCAGCAGGATCTCGCGCTGCTTCACCGTGATGATCCCATCATCGCTCAGGCGGCGCAGCACGCGGCTGGCGGTTTCCGGCGCCATCCGCAGGTAATTGGCGATCTCGGTACGCGCCATCGTCAGGTTGAAGCGCGTGGCGGAAAAGCCGCGCCGCGCGTAACGCTCGGACATGTCCAGCAGGAACGCCGCCATGCGCTCTTCGGTACGGTGGTTGGCAGCCAGCGTGGCGACCTTGCCGATCTCCGCACTGAGCAGGCTGAACAGCTTGGCCTGCAGCCCCGGCATGCGCGTGGCCAGCAGGCTCAACTTGGGGAACGAGATGCGGCACAGGTGCACGGTGTCCAGCGCCACCGCATTGCAGGGGAAGCGCGAACCGTGGATCGCATTCAGGCCGATCACTTCGCCCGGCAGGCTGAAGCCCAGCACCTGCTCGTTGCCCTGGCTGTCATCAACGAAGGTCTTGACCATGCCGGCGCGTACCGCGGCTATCGAATCGAACGATTCGCCGGCGCGGAAGATGTAGTCACCCGCATGGAACGGACCGACGTGGTCGACCAGCACATGCAGGTCGCCCAGCGCGGTCTTGTCATAGCCCTGCGACATGCAGGCATCGGAAAACGCACAGGTACTGCAGAAGTGCAGCGCGTCGCCATCATCGGCGGCAGCGGGGTTCGGCGTGGCCCGGCCGAGACGGCCCTGGGAAGGCGGATTCGAAGACATCGAGGCAGGACTCAAGCGATGGCGGCCGCCGGCCGGAAGCATGCGGCCATCATACGCCACAGCAGCCGTCCTTCTTCGGCCAGCCGCAGCACGCGTGCATCCCACTGCGCCCAGCCGCGCGCCAGCAACGGCGACAACGCCGGCAGCTGCTCGGCGAAGCAGTCCTCGAACGGTTCATCATTACGCCACTCGAATGCAGCCGCATCGAGCGCATGGTCGCAGGCGATGCTCTGTGCCACCTCGGCCGCCATCCGCTCGTCCTCGGACAGGATCAGGCCCGCGGCCACGCCCATGTGACCGGACTGCAACCGCGCCCGCCATTCGCCCAGCTCGTCCTCCAGCCGGTAGAACACTTCGCCGATCTGGCTGCAGGCGGACAGGCCAAGCCCGATAAAATCACTGCGGTCACGCCGTGGCACACCCGCCAGGTCGCAATGGCGCTGGCCGTCGCCCGGGCCATGCGGGTTGGGCAGGTCGCCGCGCTGGTAGTGATCACCACCGATCGGTTCGTAACCGGCCGCGCGCAGCAGGCGCCAGGCCTGCAGCCAGTTTGCGGCGGACGGATGCTGCGGCAGCGCACACGGCGCCGGCAACAGGATGCGCTCGGGCGCTTCGGCCAGCACCTCATGCAGACGCTCGATGAAGCCGATGTCCTCACTGGCGGGCACGCGCAGCTGGTAGTAGCGCGCGGTGAAGCCAACCTGCCGCGCCTGTGCCAGCAGGGTCGGCCCCGGCGCATCCGCACGGTCGATCACGTTCAGGCGGGTGCACCCCACCGCGCGCAGCTGCGCCGGTGACAGCGCGCTCCCGGCGTCCAGCCGCACTTCCACCTGCGGGCGCGCTACCGTGCGCAGGTGCTGCGGCACGGCGTCCAGCAGCTGGCCCAGCTGGGGCGGCGGCAAGGTCTCGGCCAAGCCCAGCTGCAACACCATCGCCACCACTTCGCGGTCCTCGGCCAGGGCATCGGCCTGCAGCTGCAGGGCCAGCAGCAACGTGTCCAGATACGCCTGCGGCGGCACATCGCGCCCGCCACGACCGGCCTGGAAGCCGAGCGTCAAGCCACGCGGGATCAGATGCTCGTTGCTGGCACGCACGGCGGCGCGCCAGCCGCTTTCACCAAACCCAGTGCTGAACTGGTCAGCCGCCGGAAACAGCACATGCCGGGGTTGCCGCAGCAATGCCGCCTGCAGCGCAGTGTCCTCACTCTCATCGACGTGGAAGCTCATGGCACACATCTTCGGGCGTTCCTCTTCGCGTGGCCCTGATTGAAATCAAGCGTGGCGCATCGGCAGGTTCATGCCGACCAGCGGCCGGCACTACCTTTCCCCCGCTACCCGGTAGTGCCGGCCGCTGGCCGGCAACCCCGTTCACCTGCCGCGCACCCGCTCGGCGGCGGCCGCATCGATGGCTTCTGGCAGGTCGGTCTCGCGGTCGATCTGCGGGAAGTGACGGCGCTCCATGCGACGGATCGCAAAGTGCATCCACGCCAGTGCAGCAGCCACCAGCACGAACAGCAGCATGAAACAGCTGCTCCAGATGCCCACGGCATCGTTCAATGCCCCGAACACGATCGGCAGGATGAAGCCCCCCAGGCCGCCGATCATGCCGACCACACCGCCCACCGCACCCACGTGCTGCGGGTAGTACACCGGAATGTGCTTGTAGACCGCCGCCTTGCCCAGCGACATGAAGAAGCCCAGCACGAACACCAGCACGGTGAACATCACCACGCCGATGGCCAGATGGAAATGGATCGGGCCATGGATGCCCTTCACCACGTACTCGGTATCCGGGTAGGCCAGCAGGAAGGTGCAGATGGCCGACACGCCGAAGGTCCAGTACATCACCCGCCGCGCCCCCATCCGGTCCGACATCCAGCCACCGACCACACGGAACAGGCTGGCCGGGATCGAATAGCACGCCGCCAGCATGCCGGCGTGGCCCACGTCCATGCCATAGGCGCCCACCAGGTAGTGCGGCAGCCAAAGCGCCAGCGCCACGAAGCCACCGAACACGAAGAAGTAGTACAGCGAGAACCGCCACACCTGCAGGTTCTTCAGTGGCGCCATCTGCTCGGCGAACGGCACCGGCTTCACGCCTTCGCGACGGCGCTGCTCCAGCGACGGGTCTTCCTTGCTGAAGAGGAAGAACAGCACCGCAGTGACGGCCAGCGCGACGGCCCAGACCTTGGCGACCATGGTCCAGCCGGCCGCCACCATCACCAGCGGCGCCAGAAGCTTGGTCACCGCCGAGCCGATGTTTCCAGCACCGAAGATCCCCAGTGCGGTGCCCTGCTTGCTGGCCGGGAACCACTTCGAGACGTAGGCCACGCCCACCGAGAAGTTGCCGCCGGCGATGCCCACGCACAGCGCGGCGATCAGGAACTGGGTGTAGGTCTGTGCATAGGTGAGCATCCAGGTGGCCACTGCGCCACACAGCATCACCAGCACCATCACCTTGCGGCCACCGAACTGGTCCGACCAGATGCCGAGGAAGACCCGGCTGACCGAACCGGTCAGCACCGGGGTGGCGATCAACAGGCCGAACTGGGTGTCATTCAAGCCAAGCTGTTGACTGATCTGGATGCCGATGATCGAAAAGATCATCCACACCGCGAAGCACACGGTGAAGGCGAACGTGCTCAGCCACAGCGCACGTTGCTGCTGCCCGGCACTGGCGGGGGCAAGGGCCTGGTTCATGAATTCTCCTCGTTCAAAGGGGGTCAGCCGATATCCGCTTCGGCTTCGATCTCATCCAGCCCGCGCACCGGGTAGCGCTCCTGCAGCTGCAGCAGGTAGGCCTGCACCTCGCGCTGCCGTACCTGCAGCTCCAGGTAGTCACGCAGCTGCGGCAGCACCGTCTCGAACGGCTGCGGCAGGCCTTCCTCGCGGGCATCGACGCAGACCACGTGGTAGCCCCAGCGCGATTCCACCGGGAAACCGGCCAGGCCTTCGCGCAGGCGGAACACCTGTCGGTCGAACTCCGGCGTGGTCTGCCCACGCTGCAGCCAGCCCAGGTCACCGCCTTCGCTGCTGGACGGGCAGCGCGAATGGCGCAGGGCGAAATCGGCGAACAGGTGCGGCGACTCCTTCAGCAGTCCGACCAGCCGCTCGCCTTCGGTGCGCGCGGCGAAGCGCCCGGCCACGTCGTCGGCCGGCGCGGCCAGCAGGATATGGCGCAGGCGCACGCGATCGGGCGAGCGGAATCGCTCCGGATTCTGCTCGAAGTAGCGGCGGCAGTCCTCGTCGGTCGGCACGCGGTCTTCGATCGCGTCTTCCAGCAGCTGCTGGATCAGCACTTCCTCGTCGCTTACGCGGTTGCCCTCCGGTGCCTGCAGGCCCAGCCGCTGCGCTTCCAGCCGCAGCAGCTCGCGCACCACCAGTGCACGCGCCGCTTCGGCGCGTGACTGTTCCGGGCGCATCGCCCGATGGTGCTGCATCTCGCGGGCGATGTCGGCCTCGCTGATCGCGGTCTCGTCCACGAACAGCCGGCACGGCGCCGGCTGCCCGAGCGAGCGCGGCCCCTGCTCTGCCGCGTCGTGGTGATGCGAATGCGCCTCGGCAGGCACCGGTGCGGCGGAGTCGATCACGGTGATCGGCAGGAATTTCGGCAGGCTGCCCATGGTTTACTCCCGCGGACCGTAGCGCAGCGTGGCCTGGCGGCGGCGCACCACCTGGTAGGGCCGCCACAGATAGCTGATCGGAATGCTCCACACGTGCACCAGGCGGGTGAACGGCGCGATCAGGAACAGGGTCAGGCCCAGGAAGATGTGCATCTTGTAGACCCAGCTGACGCCCTCGATGTAGTCGGCGGCACCGGCACGGAAGGTCACGATGTGCTGCGCCCATTCGGCCAGCTGCACCATCACCCCACCGTCCAGGTGGCCGGACGAGATGCGGATGCTGTACAGGCCCAGGCACAGCTGGGCGAACAGCAGCACCAGCACCAGCGTGTCACCGAAGCTGCCGGTGGCCCGTACCCGCGCATTGAACAAGCGGCGTACCAGCAGGATGCTGATGCCGATGAAGCACAGTGCGCCGAACACACCGCCGACCACCATTGCCAGCATCTGCTTCTGCGACGAGGTGATGAAGTGCTCGTACACCGCGTGCGGGGTCAGCAGGCCGACCAGGTGGCCACCGAGGATGGCCAGGATGCCGATGTGGAAGCAGTTGCTGCCGATCCGCATGCCCTTGTCCGACAGCATCTGGCTGGAGCCGGTGCGCCAGGTGTACATGGCCTTGTCATAGCGCGCCCAGCTGCCGATCAGCAGCACCGCCACGGCGATGTACGGGTAGTACTGGAAGGCGAATTGATGCAGGGAGTAACTCATGGCTGGACCTCTCGATGCGAAGGACGGGCCGGCGAACGCACGGGCGGCTTGCAGTCTTCGGCAGGGGCTTCGGCGCCGAAGCGCACCGCCTCCTCCTCCCACAAGCGGTCCATGGCCTCGGCGGTATCGTCGCGGACTTCTTCGCTGGCACGCTGGCGCAGCGCCTGCAGATCGGCCTTGCCGTCACCGGCTTCGACCAGGATCTCGAACAGCACCCGGTGCGGCAGCTCGCGCTCGGCGGCACGTGCCGCCAGCATCCCGGCGATGTGGCCGATGTGATGCAGCCACTCGCGGGCCTCGCTGCCGGGGCGATGGGCCAGGAACTCCAGCAGCAGCGGCAGGTAGTCCGGCAACTCGCGCGCATCCAGTTCGAAGCCGTTGCGGCGGTAGGTCTCGACCAGATCGACCATGGCCTGGCCGCGGTCGCGCGACTCGCCATGGATGTGTTCGAACAGCAGCAGGCTCATCGAGCGGCCGCGGTCGAAACTGGCCAGCCATGCGGCCTGTGCGTCCAGCGCATCGGTATCCAACAGCTGCTGCACGAAGCTGCGCAGCTGCTGGCGGCGGGCGGCGCTCAGCGCCGGGTCGTCGCAGGCGGCGAGCAGTTCCTCGCCGTGCTGCCACAGTTCTTCACGTGGGTAATCCAGCAGCACCCCGACCAGCTTGAGCACGCTCATCACACCACCTCCTTGCGGCGGTGGTTCGGGCCCTTGTCCACCACGAAGGTGGTGCTCTTGCGCTGGCCGAACAGATCGGCCGGGCTGTCACCATTGCAGCCGTTGCCGAAGGTGAAGCCGCAGCCGCCGCGCTCGCCGAAGGCATCGTTGGCGTACTCGCGGTGGCCGGTCGGAATCACGAAACGGTCCTCGTAGTTGGCGATGGCCAGGTAGCGGTACATCTCTTCCACCTGGGCGATGCTCAGTCCGGTCTGTTCCAGCACGGCGGTGTCTTCCACGCCGTCCACATTCTTGGCCCGGCGCCAGGCACGCATCGCCATCAGCCGTTCCAGCGCACGCACTACCGGCGCCTCGTCACCCGCCGTCAGCAGGTTGGCCAGGTAGCGCATCGGGATGCGCAGCGAGACCACGTCCGGCAGTTCGCCGCTCATACCCACGCGGCCACGCTCGGCGGCGGACTGGATCGGCGACAGCGGCGGCACGTACCAGACCATCGGCAGCGTGCGGTACTCCGGGTGCAGTGGCAGCGCCAGCTTCCAGTCGATCGCCAGCTTGTACACCGGCGACTGTTTGGCCGCATCGAGCCAGCTGTCCGGGATGCCCTCCTTGCGCGCGGCGGCGATCACCGCCGGATCGTTCGGATCCAGGAAGATGTCCAGGTGGGCCTGGTACAGGTCCTTCTCGGCGGCCACCGAAGCCGCCTCGGCGATGCGGTCGGCGTCGTACAGCATCACGCCCAGGTAGCGGATGCGGCCCACGCAGGTCTCCGAGCACACGGTCGGCTCGCCCATCTCGATGCGCGGGTAGCAGAAGATGCACTTCTCCGACTTGCCGCTCTTCCAGTTGTAGTAGATCTTCTTGTACGGGCACGCCGACACGCACATGCGCCAACCGCGGCACTTGTCCTGGTCGATCAGCACGATGCCGTCTTCCTCGCGCTTGTAGATCGCGCCCGACGGGCACGCCGACACGCACGCCGGGTTCAGGCAGTGCTCGCACAGGCGCGGCAGGTACATCATGAAGGTCTTCTCGAAGGCGCCGTAGATCTCCTTCTGCACCTGGTCGAAGTTGTAGTCGCGCGAGCGCTTGCTGAACTCCGAACCCAGGATCTCCTCCCAGTTCGGGCCCCACTCGATCTTCTGCATGCGCTCGCCACTGATCAGCGAGCGCGGCCGCGCGGTGGGCTGGTGCTGGCTGTCCTTGGCGGTGTGCAGGTTCTGGTAGTCGAAATCGAACGGCTCGTAGTAGTCGTCGATCTGCGGCAGGTCCGGGTTGGCGAAGATCTTGGCCAGCATGCGCCAGCGGCCACCGGCACGCGGCACCAGCTTGCCGGCGCGGGTGCGCACCCAGCCGCCGTTCCACTTGTCCTGGTTTTCCCATTCCTTGGGGTATCCGATGCCCGGCTTGGTTTCCACGTTGTTGAACCAGGCGTACTCGACGCCCTCGCGCGAGGTCCAGACGTTCTTGCAGGTGATCGAGCAGGTGTGGCAGCCGATGCACTTGTCCAGGTTCAGCACCATCGCGATCTGTGCACGGACCTTCATCACACCACCTCCTTGCTGGCCGATGCCGAAGCACCAGCGGGCTGCTCATCGTCCAGCCAATCGATCTTGTCCATCTTGCGCACGATCACGAACTCGTCGCGGTTGGTTCCGCAGGTGCCGTAGTAGTTGAAGCCGTACGCCAGCTGCGCGTAGCCGCCGATCATGTGGGTGGGCTTGAGCACGATGCGGGTCACCGAGTTGTGGATGCCGCCGCGGGTCCCGGAAATCTCCGAGCCCGGCACGTTGATGATGCGTTCCTGGGCGTGGTACATCATCGCCATGCCCGGCATCACGCGCTGGCTGACCACCGCACGCGCGGCAATCGCACCGTTGACGTTGAACAGCTCGATCCAGTCGTTGTCGACGATGCCGGCGCTGCGCGCGTCGTCCTCGCTGATCCACACGATCGGGCCACCGCGCGACAGCGTCTGCATGATCAGGTTGTCGCTGTAGGTGCTGTGGATGCCCCACTTCTGGTGTGGCGTGATCCAGTTCAGCACGATCTCCTTGTTGCCGTTCGGGCGCTGGTTCAGCAGCGGCTCCACCGTGCGCGTGTTGACCGGCGGCCGGTAGCCCATGAAGGCCTCGCCGAAGTCGATCATCCACTCGTGGTCCTGGTAGAACTGCTGGCGACCGGTCACCGTGCGCCACGGAATCAGCTCGTGCACGTTGGTATAGCCGGCGTTGTAGCTGACGTTGTCGTCCTCCAGGCCCGACCAGATCGGCGAAGAGATGATCTTGCGCGGCTGTGCCTGGATGTCACGGAAGCGGATCGCCTCGTGCTCCTTGCCCACCGCCAGGTGGGTATGCTCGCGGCCGGTGAAGGTCCCCAGCGATTCCCAGGCCTTCACTGCCACGTGGCCATTGGTTTCCGGCGCCAGGTGCAGGATCACCTCGGCCGCGTCGATCGCGGTCGAAATGGCCGGGCGACCCTGGCTCACGCCCGCGTCGTGCACGGTGTGGTTGAGCTTGCCGAGGAATTCGACCTCGTGCTTCGTGTCCCAGCTCATGCCCTTGCCGCCGTTGCCCAGCTTGTCCAGCAGCGGGCCCAGCGAGGTGAACTTGCGGTACAGGTTCGGGTAGTCACGCTCCACCACCGTCATCGACGGCATGGTCTGGCCCGGGATGGCCTCGCATTCGCCCTTCTTCCAGTCGGCCACGCCGAACGGCATGCCCAGTTCGTTCGGGGTGTCGTGCAGGGTCGGCACCAGCACCAGATCCTTCTCGACGCCCAGCACGCCCGGCGCCATCTCGCTCACGGTGCGGGCGACCTCCTTGAAGATCTCCCAGTCGCTGCGCGATTCCCAGGCCGGATCCACCGCCTTCGACAGCGGGTGGATGAACGGGTGCATGTCCGAGGTGTTGAGGTCGTCCTTCTCGTACCAGGTGGCCGTGGGCAGCACGATGTCCGAGTACAGCGCGGTGGTGCACATGCGGAAGTCGAGCGTGACCAGCAGGTCCAGCTTGCCCTCCGGTGCCTCGTCACGCCACGTCACCTCCTCCGGCTTGATCGCCCCCATCTCGCCCAGATCCTTGCCCTGCAGCCCATGGCGCGTGCCGAGCAGGTGCCGCAGCATGTACTCGTGGCCCTTGCCCGACGAACCCAACAGGTTCGAGCGCCAGATGAACATCATCCGCGGATGGTTCTGCTGTGCATCCGGATCAGCGAAGGCGAAGTCCAGCGAGCCGTCCTTGAACTTGCCCAGCGCGTAGTCGGCCGGGGCAACGCCCGC
This sequence comes from Stenotrophomonas sp. 109824_Sma, assembly GCF_056480025.1. Classification (NCBI taxonomy): domain Bacteria; kingdom Pseudomonadati; phylum Pseudomonadota; class Gammaproteobacteria; order Lysobacterales; family Lysobacteraceae; genus Stenotrophomonas; species Stenotrophomonas sp. 109824_Sma. The sequence continues at coordinate 2,717,028 of NZ_CM151078.1, forward strand.
TGCGTCCGCCTCCCGCACCAGCTGCAACGGGTTGCGGTCCAGCTGCGGCGCACACGGCAACCAGCCCATGCGCACCGCGCGCAGGTTCAGGTCGGCCAGGCTGCCGCTGTACTTGCTGGCATCGGCCAGCGGCGACAGCAGCTCATCCACCTGCAGCTTCTCGTAGCGCCACTGCCCGGTGTTGAAGTAGAAGAACGACGTACCGTTCATGTGCCGCGGCGGGCGGCTCCAGTCCAGGCCGAACGCCAGCGGCTGCCAGCCGGTCTGCGGCCGCAGCTTTTCCTGCCCCACATAATGCGCCCAACCACCACCGGTCTGGCCCACGCAACCGCACATGATCAGCATGTTGATCAGGCCGCGGTAGTTCATGTCGTTGTGGAACCAGTGGTTCATGCCCGCGCCGACGATGATCATCGAACGGCCATGGGTCTTGTCGGCGGTACGTGCGAACTCGCGGGCGATCTCGATCACCTCGGCGCGCGACACGCCGGTGATGCGTTCCTGCCAGGCCGGCGTACCCGGCACCATGTCGTCGAAGCTCGATGCCACGTTGCCGCCGCCAAAGCCACGGTCCACGCCGTACTGGGCCAGCAGCAGGTCGTAGACCGTGGCCACCAGGGTCTCGCCACCCTCGGCCAGGGCCAGGCGACGCACCGGGATGTTGCGCTCAAGCACGTCATCGGCCGGCGCCGCGGTCCAGCCATCGGTCTCGATGCCACCGAAGTACGGAAAGCTCACCGCTTCGATGCCCTCATGGCCATCGGCCAGGCTCAGGCGCAGGCGTGTATCGGCGCCCTTGCTTTCCTTCTCCTCGATGTTCCACTTGCCCTTCTCGCCCCAGCGGAAGCCGATCGAGCCGTTCGGCACCACGATCTGGCCGCTGGTCTCGTCATAGGCCAGGGTCTTCCAGTCCGGGTTGTTGGCTTCACCCAGCCCGCCCAGTTCACTGGCACGCAGGAAACGGCCCGGCACCAGGCGGCCGTCGTCGCGGCGCTCCAGGCGCACCAGCATCGGCATGTCCGAGTACTGGCGGCAGTAGTCCTGGAAATACTGCGAGGGCGAATCAACGTGGAACTCGCGCAGGATCACATGGCCGAAGGCGAAGGCCAGCGCCGCATCGGTGCCCTGCTTCGGGTGCAGCCAATGATCGGTCAGCTTGGCCAGCTCGGAATAGTCCGGGCAGATCGCCACCGTCTTGGTGCCGTTGTAGCGCGCCTCGGTGAAGAAGTGCGCATCGGGCGTGCGCGTCTGCGGCACGTTCGAGCCCCAGGCGATGATGTAGCGGCTGTTGTACCAGTCGGCCGATTCGGGCACGTCGGTCTGCTCGCCCCAGATCTGTGGCGAGGCCGGCGGCAGATCGCAGTACCAGTCGTAGAACGACAGGCAGGCGCCGCCCAGCAGCGACAGGTAGCGCGCACCGGCGGCATAGGACACCATCGACATCGCCGGGATCGGCGAGAAGCCGACCACGCGGTCCGGGCCGTACTGCTTCACCGTGTACAGGTTGGAGGCGGCGATGATCTCGTTGGCCTCTTCCCACTGCAGGCGCACGAACCCGCCCATGCCGCGGCGGGTCTTGTACGAACGCGCCTTCTCCTTGTCCTCCACGATGCTGGCCCAGGCATCGACCGGCGCCTTGCTCTTGCACGCTTCGCGCCACAGGCGCAGCAGCGTGCCGCGGATCAGCGGGTATTTCAGCCGGTTGGCGCTGTACAGGTACCAGGAATAGCTGGCGCCACGCGGGCAGCCACGCGGTTCATGGTTGGGCAGGTCCGGGCGCGTGCGCGGGTAGTCGGTCTGCTGGGTTTCCCAGGTGACCAGGCCGTTCTTGACGTAGATCTTCCAGCTGCAGGAGCCGGTGCAGTTCACGCCGTGGGTGGAACGCACGATCTTGTCGTACTGCCAGCGGGCGCGGTAGCTGTTTTCCCAGTCACGGCCTTCGCTCTTGGCGAATCCGTGGCCATCGGCAAAGGTCTGGGGGTCACGCTTGAAGAACTGCAAGCGATCGAGGAAATAACTCATCGGGGGTCTCCCTTTGCGGACATCGGCATCGTGGCTGTGTGTGTCATCTGGCTGCGGTGCGTTTTCATGTCGTCAGCAGGGTGTCTCAGCACCGCGCCGGTAGTACCACCACCAGGTCACGGCCAGGCAGGTGACGTAGAAAACAACGAATCCGTACAGCGCCATGTCGGGGCTGCCGGTCAAGGTGATGGACGAGCCATAGCTCTTGGGAATGAAGAAGCCGCCATAGGCACCGATCGCACCGGAGAAACCAACCACCGCGGCCGACTCGATGCTGGCCTGGTGCGCGGCGGTGGCCTTGCCTTCGGCGTTGTCGTTGGCCGACCAGCGCTCATGCAGGGTGCGGAAGATCACCGGGATCATGCGGAACGTGGTGCCGTTGCCGATGCCACTGAGCACGAACAGCGCCATGAAGCTGAGCAGGAAGCCATGGAAGTTGCCGCCCTGGCCATGGCTGGGCAGGAAGTGCAGCACGCCGAACACGGCCGCGATCATCAGCGCGAACACCCAGAAGGTCAGGCGTGCACCGCCCCAGCGGTCGGCCATGCTGCCGCCCACCGAGCGCATCAGTGCGCCCAGCAGCGGGCCGATGAAGGCGTAGGCCAGCGGGTTCACCTCCGGGAACTGGCTCTTCACCAGCATCGGGAAGCCGGCCGAGAAGCCGATGTAGGAACCGAAGGTGCCGATATACAACCAGCACATCAGCCAGTTGTGCTTGCGGCGGAAGATCACCGCCTGCTCGGAGAACGACGAGCGGGCGCTGGTCAGGTCGTTCATGCCGAACCAGGCCGCGATGGCGCACAGCGCAATCGCTGGCACCCAGATGAAGCCGGCGTTCTGCAGGAACAGCGGTGCCCCACCCTCCACCGTGGGCTGCGGTGCACCACCCAGCGCACCGAACACGCCCACGGTGATGACCAGCGGGATCACCGCCTGCGCCACCGACACGCCCACATTGCCCAGGCCGGCATTCAGGCCCAGCGCCAGGCCCTGCTTCTGCTTGGGGTAGAAGAAGGAGATGTTGGACATCGACGACGAGAAGTTCGCGCCACCGAAGCCACACAGGATCGCGATGGCCACGAACACCCCGTACGGCGTGGCCGGATCCTGCACCGCGAAGCCGAGCCAGAGCGTCGGCGCCAGCAGCGAGGCCGTGGACAGCGCGGTCCAGCGGCGGCCGCCGAAAATCGGGATCACGAAGGAATAGAAGATGCGCAGCGTGGCGCCGGACAGGCTGGGCAGCGCCACCAGCCAGAACAGCTGGTCGGTGCTGAAATTGAAGCCGATCTTCGGCAGGCTGATCGACACCGCCGAGAACAGCACCCAGACCGAGAAGGCCAGCAGCAGCGAGGGGATCGAGATGACCAGGTTGCGGGTGGCAACCCGCTTGCCGGTGCGCTCCCAGTAGCCGGGATCTTCCGGCGTCCAGTCGCTGATGACGCGACCCGGACGGGCAGTGCTGCGGACAACAGGATCGCTACCGACGGTCATACATGGCTCCAAGGCTGTGGAATGACGTAGGTACTGCGTTTCAAGTTGTGACCCGTCGTCATGCAGCCATTAGGCCGCGCAGCAACAACGACGGGGTTGATCTGGATCAATCAGGGACCGGTTTCCGCCGTGCCCCTGACAAATGTCAAACCGGTGAAGCGGTGGTGCGGCGGGTCACCCCGCGCTGGCGCACGCTGTCGCGCACGTCCACATCGAACTGCAGCTGAAGCTGGCTGCCATCTTCCAGGGCAATGTCGAATGGCAGGCCCTCCCGGCACGGCAGCCGCGCCGCCAAGGCCTCGACGGCCAGGCGCGGCAGTACCAGGCGGCAGAAGGTGCCACCGTCCAGCAGCACGGGCTGCTCGCCGCCATGCAGCGACACCGCCATGCCCCAGCCCTCGATGCCGCCAAAGCGGGTCATGTTCTCGACCGATTCACCGGCCAGCAGGCGCGCCAGTTCGGCCTCATCCAGGCGAAGCCGTACTGATTGGTCCCGCAACTGCACTTTCATGACGCAACATCCTCCCATTGTTCGGGGGTATTGCAGTTGACCAGGCAGGCTTCGTCAACGCTTTCCAGCAGCAGCGCGTGCATCTGCAGGCGGCGCTGGAAGGCCTGTACCGAGCGGCGTCCGTCCGCATCATCCAGCATCGCGGCCAGCACGCTACGAGTGGCATTGTCCACATTCAACAGCATGGGAAAGGGATGCCCGTCAAAGATCGTGCATGCGCCCCGCCCCTCGGCGGCCAGCCGTTGCAGCAGCCGCGGCGCCAGCAACGGCGTATCCACCGCTACCACCCAGGCCGGGCCATCGGGCATCTGCTGCATCACGCTGTGCAGTCCACCCAGGGGACCGCAGCGCGCCACTTGATCGGGGATGCCGCCGAAGGCCGGATAGTCGCCGCTGACCCACACCCGTTCGGCGCCGGCCTGCAGCAGCAGGCCACGCATGTGTTCCAGCAGCGTGCGCCCCTCCCACGGCAGCAGCGCCTTGTCGCGGCCCATCCGGCTGGACAGGCCGCCGGCCAGCACGATGCCGTGGATGCTCATCGCAGTAGAGCCACGCCATGCGTGGCTGCGTCGGCCGGATTCATCGGGAAGGCCACATCCACGCATGGCGTGGATCTACTGAACCCCGCAGCCATCCAGACATTCGGTGGTAGAGCCACGCCATGCGTGGCTGCACCGGCCAGATCCACCGCAGAAGCATCCACGCATGGCATCGCCCGGGCACCCCGCAGTAGAGCCACGCCATGCGTGGCTGCAGCGGACTCAATGGTGGTGGTCGTGCGCATGGTCATGGGCATGTGCGGGCTCGCTGTCCGCGTGGCACAGGCTGCAGCCCTCGCTCCACGCGCTGTCGCCGTCCTCGTAATGCTCCTGCTTCCAGATCGGGCACTGGTGCTTCACCACCTCGATCAACTGCCTGCAGGCACGGAACGCCTCGTCACGGTGCGGGCTGCCCGCCGCCACCACCACCGCCACATCGCCGATACCCAGGCGGCCCTTGGCGTGGGCCACATACAGCTTCAGCTTCGGTCCAAACGTAGCCTCAACCTCGGCGGCCAAGCGCTTGAACTCGTTCAACACCAACGGCTCGAACAGGTCGTAGGTGATCCCGGTCACCGGCCGGCCGATGTTGACGTCGCGCACCTTGCCGATGAACACGTCGATGCCACCGAACCCCGGATCGGACACCGCAGCGATGCCCTCGGCCGGATCGATCGCCGCCTGCGCGCGGTCCACCACCTTGGCGATGATCTTCTCGCTCATCGCTCAGCCCCCGCTCACCGGAGGCAGGATCGCCACCCGGCCATCGTCGGGCAGCGCTTCGTGGTCACGCAGCACGCGTTGCTGGTCGGCAAATGCCGAGTAGTCCAGCAGGCCGGCGCGGAAGCCGGGCCAACGCGTCGGCAGCAGCTCGCGCAGTGCCTGGCGCAAGTCGGCCACGGTGCTACCGGCCACCTCCACCGCGATTTCGCGGCTGGCATCCAGATCGGAAAACGCACCAAACAACTGCAGATTCACCTGTTTCATCATGACTCCTGGCTCGCCAGCTGCACCGGGTCATGGTGACCCCAGCCCTGCACGCGCACGTAGGTGCCAGCGGTGGCCAGGTCACCCTCGGCCTCCAGCACCACCCAGGCGTTGGCCTGCAGCATGGACATCAAACGGAACGACTCCTGCCCGGACAGCACGCGCGCACTCAGGCGCCCCTGACCGTCAACTTCCACCCGCGCACGCGCGTGGAAGCGCAGGCCCGGCGGCTTGCGCACGTCGGCCTGCAGCGGCAGCTGCAACACGGTTTCCGGTGCCAGCCCCAGCAGGCGCCGCAGCACCGGCTCCACGAAGAAGCGCTGGCCCACGGCGGCCGACACCGGGTTGCCCGGCAGGCCGAAATACAGCGCGCCATTGGGCAGCACCGCGAACAGCAACGGCTTGCCCGGGCGGATCGCAACCTTGTGGAACACGATGCGCGCACCACGGCCACGCAGTGCGTCGGGAACGAAATCGTAGCGGCCGGCCGACACCGCGCCCGTGCTGATCAGCAGCTGCGCGCCGGCAGCCAGCGCTTCATCCAGCACCGCATTGAACGCGGCCACGTCATCACCCACCGTGCCCTGCCAGACCACTTCGGCACCGGCGGCCTGCAGGCGGCCCACCAGATACGGCCGGTTGCTGTCACGGATCTGGCCGGATTCCAGTGTCTGCGCCGCCTCGGTCACCAGCTCCTTGCCGGTGGCGATCACCGCCGCCTTCGGCCGTGCCACCACCGCCACCTGGCCCACGCCGATGGCATGCAGCAGGGTGCGCGCATTGATGTCCAGCACCTGCCCGGCCTGCAGCACACGTTCGCCTTCGCTCACATCCTGGCCGCGCAGGCGCACGTTCTGGCCCGGCTTCACCGTGCCCTTCAAGGCGATGCGGGTCGGGCGTCCATCCTCGCTGGCGAGGACGTCCACGTTCTCGACCGGCACCACCGTATCCAGCCCAACCGGCATGCGCGCACCGGTCATGATTTCCCAGGCACCCTCGCCGCCTTCGGCGCCGGCATCGCCGGCGGCCTGCCAGCCCTGCACGGTAAATTCGGTACCGGCTTCGAACGTCGCGCCGTTGGCGCGCAGCGCGAAACCGTCCATCGCAGAATTGTCGAACGGCGGCAGCGACTGCCCACTGATGATGTCACTGGCCAGAGTGCGGCCGCCGGCCTCATGCAGCGGCAGGCGCTCGGCCGGCAGCGGCGTGGCCGCATCCAGCAGGTGCTGCAGGGCTTCGCTGTAAGCAATCATCAGTGGCCACCACCCTCGACCATCGCCAGGGCGTGGCCCAGTACCGGCGCCAGGATATCCAGGCACTGCGCCGCCGCCTTCGGGCTGCCCGGCAGCGCGAACACCAGCATGTTGCCCAGCTGCACCACCTCGGCGCGGCTCAGCCAGGCCATCGGTGTGTGCTGTGCGCTCAGTGCCCGCACCATCTGCGCCAGGCCATGCACCGGCCGCGCGTTCAAGGAACGCAGCGCCTCCGGGGTCAGGTCACGTGGGCCCAGCCCGGTACCGCCGGTGCACAGGCACAGGCGCACGCCTTCGACAGCCAAGGCCTGCAGGCGGCCCGCCAATGGCTCGATGCCATCAGGCAACACCTCGGCGGCCACGACCTCACCGCCCAGCTTTTTCAGGCCGGTCACCAGGGTCGGGCCGGACACATCCTCATAGGTACCCTCGCTGGCGCGATCACTCAGCGTGATCACCGCGCAGGCCGCGCCCTCCAGGCCCTTCGGCGCACGCGGCTTGAAGCGCGCGCGCTCGGCATCGTCCATGCCGTCGGGGTGCAGCCACACACCGCGCTTGCCGCCTTCCTTGAACAGCAGGCGGATGCCTTCGATGCGCAGCGCCGGTTCCACCGGCTTGCTCAGGTCGTACAGGGTCAGCAGCGCCGCGTTGACGCCAGCCAGCGCCTCCATCTCCACGCCGGTGCGCGCCTCGCTGGCGCACTCGCACCACACGCGGATCGCCTGCCGCTCCGGTACCGGCGCGCAGAACACTTGCACCAGCTCCAGCGGCAACGGGTGGCACAGCGGCATCAGCATCGAGGCCATCTTGGCGCCCTGCAGGCCGGCAATCTCGGCCATCACCAGCGCATCGCCCTTGGGCAGGCGGCGCTCGACGATCAGCGGATAGGCCACCGGACCGGCATGCAGCTCGCCCACCGCCACCGCACGGCGGCGGGTGATGCGCTTGTCGCGGACATCGGCCATATGGAAGGCCGCATTCAATTCCCCACTCATCGTGTTGCTCATCCTCCGATGGAGGCCAGGTGCGGGGTCAGCCCGGTCTGGCCCTGGTGCAGTCCATGCCCGGCCGCTTTCAGGCCAAGCTGTGTGGTGATGCGTGCCAGCAACGCGTCGTGGTCATCGTCGCGCTGCAGCAGCGGGCGCAGCGGCACGCCGAACTCGCCGAACAGGCACAGCCGCAGGTCGCCCTTGGCGGTCACCCGCAGGCGGTTGCAGCCCTTGCAGAAGTCACGCGAATACGGGGCGATGATGCCGATGCTGCCGCGATGGTCCGGATGCCCGAACTCACGCGCCGGGCCGGCATCGGCCGCGCGCGGACGCTCGTGCCAGCCGGCCGCCAGCAGCTGCTCGATCACCAGGTCGGCGCGCAGGTGGTGGCGCTGGAAATAGGCTTCGTTGTCGCCGGTGCGCATCAGTTCGATGAAGCGCACGCTGAAGGGGCGGTCGCGCAGGTAGTCCATCCACTGCGGCAGCTCGTTGTCGTTCAGGCCACGCAGCAGTACCGCGTTGAGCTTGATCGCGGGCAGGCCCAACGCCTGTGCCAGCGCCAGGCCCTGTTCGATCTCCGGCAGGCGGTCATGCCCGGTGATGGTCCTGAAGCGTTCGCGCTGCAGGCTGTCCATGCTCACGTTCAGCGCGGTCAGGCCGGCGCGGTGCCAGCCCGGCAGGCGCCGCGGCAGCAGCGTGCCATTGGTGGTGATGGCCACCTTGCGGATGCCCGGCACCGCCGCCACGGTGGCGATGATCTCGTCCAGGTCCTTGCGCAGGCTGGGCTCGCCACCGGTCAGGCGGATCTTGCTCATGCCCAGCGCGGCAAACGCACGCACCAGGCGCGCGATTTCATCCACCTGCAGGAAGCGCGGGCGGCCATCGGCCTGGTAACCGTCGGGCAGGCAGTAGCTGCAACGGAAGTTGCAGGCTTCGGTCAACGACAGGCGCAGGTACGGAAAGCTGCGTCCGAAACCGTCGGTGAGTTGGCTCATGGCTGGTCCACCTTGTTGCTCCACCGTCTTGCCTGTGCCCGGAACGGCCCGGAAACCCTCGTCTGCTGGAACGATTGCCAGAGTACGCGGCCGTCAGTTCCATGGGCATGACTTAAATCAATCGTCTTCGGCCCCACGCGGCAGGCGTTATGGCAGCATGCGGCTTTCCGTGCAGCGGGCGTGTGACAACCCTCATGATGATGAACGATTTCCAGCAGCTGCTGCACGCCGCAGGCCAGCAGGCTGAACCGCAACGCTTGCTGTTCGTATTCGTGCGCGCCGAGCTGCCCGAATCGCCCACCGCCGACCAGCGCGACCGGCATGACCGCCGCGAGGGCGGCACCCTGTCGCCGGTGCTGTGCGTGGACAAGCTGCCGGCCGAGGTGGCCAGCTTCCAGGCGCTGGCCACCGAATCGACTACCACCGGCATCGACTGGGACCTGGTCTTCGTGGCGGCGCTGGACGGCCGCGCCGGTTTCGCACCCAACAGCGACGAAGCCGCCCGCCCGCTGCAGCTGATGGTCAACGCCATCCATGACGGTCAGATCGGCCGCTTCGCCGCCTTCGACCGGGGCGGCGAGCCTGTTCAGTTCTATTGAGCCACCAGCTGCAGGGTCAGGAAGAAGATCACCAGCACGGTGTTCAGCCCCCAGGCGACGGTCAGCCCACGCGCCGCTACGCCCAGGTTGGGGGTGCGCGCGGTGGGCGCCGCCCGCCAGACCGCCGGGATGATCCAGCCGGTATAGAGCAGCAGCACGGCAAAGACCCCCAGCAGCAGCGGGGTGCGCTGGTTGGCCAGGGCCCAGAGGGCTACCGCCCACAGAATGTTGCTGGGAATGACGCCCTGCAGCCAGAACACACTCCAGAGCCGTGAACGCCCCGGGGTATCGGGCGTCGGGTGCAGGGAAGCGGTGGCGGTCATAAGTCTCCTTCTGGTCAGGAAACGTGCCGGACCAGCCTGCGCTTGGTGGCTGGGAACGTCAACCCGAGTCGCACGTCACGCTTTGGCGCCGGTGGGGCCCCGCCAGGCTCGACTCAGGCTCGCGCGGAGCCTGTCGCCATCGCCCCTCCCCACCTGCTCCCTCCCACTTCCCAACCTCGACATCTGTCGCAGATTGCACGGTGCGGGCGGATCACCACGCCAGCCAGCGCTGGCAGTGCTTAACAGCGTGGGAGAATGCCGAAAGCGTCTCCAATCGAGCGATGTTTGCAACTCTTCTGATTGGCATTGCACAGCGCCAGGGGCTCAGATGGCGTGCCACCGGAAAAGGGTGGCCGGGCTTCGAATCCCGTGTTGGCTTTGAGTAAGTGCGCTTGCCAGCCGGCGTCACCTTAGCGTGGCGCCGGCTGGCAATCCGTCTGCCGGCTATGGCGGGCGGTGCGTTGGGGGCGTTCGCGCCTGCCGGCTTGAAGCCAACCCGGATTCGAACCACGTACCGCCCGCCACCTTTCGGGTGGCGGCTACCGATTGCCCTGCACGGAGCCTTGCCATGAACGAATCGGACGTCCCCCACCTGCACGCGTACCGCAGCACCGCCCACGACGACGGTTCGCTACAGGCTGCACCCGCAGTGGACAGGAACACCTTCATTGCCAATCTCAACCGCATCGGCTCCGGTGCGGCGGCCGATGGCCAACCTTGGCCGGAGCGGCATCAGCTGCCCGGTCGCTGCCTGGCCCTCGCCGATGCCGATTGCGCGTTGAGTGGATTGCGGGTGGTGCTGGAAATGCTGCTGGCGGCGGAGCGCACCCGCCAGAACGGCGAACCCGAGCAATACGTGGGCGACCGGGTGATGGAGGGGTTGGTGATGGCCTGCCAGTCGTTGTGCGCGCAGGCGGTGGGGCGGCTGCAGCCCGAAGGGTGAATGCCATGCGCCACGGCCTTCAGCGAGGACCGCTTTCAGCAGGCTTCAGTGCTCGCTGAAAGCGCTTCTCAGATCGACGCCGATGATCGGCGAGAAGTCCACCTTCCACAGCTCCAGTTCGAAGAGCTGATCGTGATTATCCAGGCACAGGGTGACTCTCACCGGCACGCCGTCAGCATCGGCAAGCATGGCCGTGGCAATGTCACTGCCGAAGAGCTGGGTCGTGCTGGACAGGAACACCACGCCCCCGAATCCGACGACCTCCACGTCCTCCACCTGGGCGAGCGCCAGATCCTTCAACAACCGTTCGGACAGCTCGGTCGTCTCGGGCAGCAGCCTGTGGATGAGAGAAACCTCGTCGGGGGTGAGGAATCTGGGCACGGGATGTCCTTCAGGGCACTGCATCCGCCATCGGCAGATGCTCGATCCGCCATGTCCTGGCCTAGATGAGAATGACGCTTCCGGTTGAGCTGGTCTCAATACGGAAACACTGCGGGTGACCGGTCGAAGCGGTCAGGGCAGTCCTGGGTGCTACCTTTGGATTGCGGCACTTGCCCGAGGCGCCCCTTGGCAGAAGCGTCGGACCACATCACTTTATGCATGAAACTGCCAAAGCAGTCTTCACGTCAGAATCGCCGATATTGGACGATGCAAGCTGATCGACAAGGCCGCAGGGGATTTTAGCCTCCCCATGCTCGGGAACCGTCAGAAGATCTCCGTTATGCTTCTTGGAGTTTAGCGCAACCCACACTCTTTCTTGTGCCCCCACTGAGAATCCGGCCAGCAGATTCCCCCCAGTTTCGTCATAAATCAGATCCGGTCCTGGCTTACCTCTGAATTCCAGCTCCGCTGCTTGCAGAGACGCATAGACAGGCTTATCTGCAAGCTCCCCTCTGGAAAGCCCCTTGAAGAACCAGATCGCGACGCCAGCGAGAATCGCAAATATTAATATATAAATGAATTTCACGGCCCAGTCTTTCCGTCGAAGTTCTGAAGTTCTGGGGGGATCTCGCCACCCCGAAGAATGAGGGAAGTGCCGATTCGCAATGGACTAGCCAGCGCGTGTGCATAGACAAATCCCGGATGGATATGGCCGCTCGATATAGCCACTCCGGCAGCCTCCAAAGAACTGTCCACTGCTGTTGCGCAGTTATTGGAAATAACAGAATAGTTGCCCGGATTATGCCTCCTCATCTCTGCTGCGATCGCAGCCTCTTGCTGGGGCGTAGTACGAAGTCTAACAATCTGAACAAATCTATCTTTCACTTGGGACTTCAAGTATTCGTAGGTACTCCCTCCGTAGGGATGGACAGTACCGTAGCTGAACACGCCTCCGCTTGATGTAGCTATGGCTATGTGGCCAAAAGGATTGCCATCAACCGCTCCGGAGTCGATGACCAGCGTATCAAGTCCCAGCGGATCAAGCGCGGCTACTGGGTACCCACGCGCATACGCGTACGTGCTCACACCGCCCATCAGCCCAATCGGATCACTCTGCGAGTACCGCCCCACGGATGGGTCGTACTCGCGCTGGTAGTTGTAGAACAACCCACTCGTATCCGTCGCCTGCTGCCCCGGGAAACGCAGCGCCAGCTCGAACACCAAACCATCGCCATCCGGGTCGGCACTCGGAATCTGATTACCGAACACTTCGCTCTTGTTGTTCCACTCCCATATCGAGACATTCCGTACCGGATCGATCACCACGCGCGGTGTGCCCAGATGATCCGGCTGCACGTAGGTCAGTTCAGGCACGCCGGTAGCCGGCACATTGATCAGCGCTACCGGATAGTTGTCCAGCCAGATGGCCTGCTGCTGCGCCTGGCCCGTGGCCGAGTAGTTGTCAGCCGCTGCGAGGGGATTTACACGCGCCGTAGCTTCGAGGCATTTGCCCAGCTCGGCTGCCGCCGACCAAGCTACGCGCTTGTCCCCATGAACAAGCATTTGGCTTCTGGTGTCGGCCGTCGGCAGCAGTGACCCGCGTCGTGCATCCAAGCAAAGTGGCTGTCGTCACCGCTCCTGAAGCTCCCCCAGTTCTATATCCTTGGAATATGAGCGCCTACTACTGATCTGAACTACGCCGGATTCGAACCTTCGACCGTCCCTGCACTGAACGGCAAAGTGGTAATTCCTGGGTTCTGGCCCGGCTACAACCATCATCGGCACCGAGAACATACCCCCAACGGGCTTCGACGAAACCACGTCTTCGGCCTCCCCAAGCATACTCAGCTCGCAACCGTGACTGCGATCATCACTCTGACCTACCGGCACTCGTCCCGAGACACGCACAATCATGTCCCCACCGAACGTTGCACAACTAGAGAGCAAAGCAAGGCCCGCAATGGCCACCACGGTACACTTCACTTCTGGCACTCCTGTTTGCTTGCGATGCACTTATTGAATTCACTCACGTTCGCACCTGCAAATGCTGTTGCGGCGTCTTCGAACTTATTTCCTTGCGCGGAGCCATTCCTCATAAACTCTGCAACATATGCCCTCCGAGACAGCTCACCCGTGTTCCATTGGCGAATCACATGATAATACTCATGCAGAACCAACTTCCGATCCTCAAAGAAATCGTCCACTGACACATTCGGCGGAAGTCTAATGGAATTCTTGCGGGTCGTAATGAATTCATTGTTGACAACCGCTTTGTTCCTGACATCAACGCCGGAGACGGATCGGCCGAATATCATTTCCAAGCAGTCTGCCATCGCACCAGACGCAGGGGCCAAACCTAAATTATCGAAGTCGATCACAGGGTTCGCCCAAGCGTATGCGTACGTCGCCAAGCCTCCCGCAATCCCTAATGGATCGCTCTGTGAGTACCGCCCCGCCGCAGGGTCATACTCCCGCTGGTAGTTGTAGAACAACCCGCTCGCACTCGTCGCCTGCTGGCCCGGGAAGCGCAGCGCCAGCTCGAACGCCACACCATCCCCATCCGGGTCGGCACTCGCAATCTGGTTGCCGAACACCTCGCTCTTGTTGCTCCACTCCCAGATCGAGACATTCCGTACCGGATCGATCACCACGCGCGGTGTGCCCAGATGATCCGGCTGCACGTAGGCAAGTTCCGGCACGCCGGTAGCCGGCACATTGATCAGCGCCACCGGGTAGTTGTCCAGCCAGATGGCCTGCTGCTGCGCCTGCCCCGTGGCCGAGTAGTTGCCCAGCCACTGCCCTGCTTCGTCGTACAAGGTGATCTGCGTTGCGCCACCGGTCGGGGTACGCAGTACGCGCTCGCCGCGATGGTTGTAGGCGTAGCTTTCCAGTACGGCGTTGCCTTGCTTCACCGCGTTCATGCGGTTGGCATCGTTGTAGGTGAACGTCTTGCTGCCGATGCTGGTGGTATTGCCCGCTGCGTCATGGGTGCGCGCTTCGCCGTCCACCGCAGTCAGGCGATGGCTGGTTGCGGGATAGGTGTAGCTGGCGGTGCCTGCCGCCGTGGTCAGCGCGGTCCGATTACCGGTGGCGTCATACGCATAGGTTTCAATCGGCGTGCCGGTCGCGCCGTCCTGGGTCTGGGTCAGGCGACCCAGCGCGTCGTAGGTGTAATTGGCCAGCACCGTCGAGCCTGTGCCGTTCTTCAGCTCGGTGATCGAACCGACCGGGTCGTAGCCGTAGCCCAGCGACAGGCCGCCCGCGGCCGGGTCGTGCACCGCTTGCGGGCGATAGTCCAGGTCCAGCGGACGCTGCAGCTGGCGGCCGTTGCCATAGGTCCAGCCGGTCGCCGGGCCGAAGGCCGCATAGGTCACGTTGTTCACCACGATCTGGCGCGCCTGGCCGGGGCGGGTCAGGCCGATCTGGCTGATGCGACCCTGGGGATCGCGCACGTAGTCGGCCACGCTGCCGTCGGGGTAGGTCAACGCCGTCAGGCGACCCGACTTGCTGTAGGCGTAGCGCAGCGTGCTGGCAACGCCGTTGACGGTCTGCACCTTGCGGGTGACCTGGCCGAAGCGATCATGGCAGTACTGGGTGCTGCCATTGGCGTGCAGCACCTGGCCCAGGCGCCCCTTGGCAAAGCGCTCGTCGGCGGCACAGGCAGCCGGTGCCACGTCATAGCTGTAGCCCACGTCCAGATTGGGGTCCGGGTAGGCGATGCCGATCAGGCGATTGAGTGCATCGTAGTGATAGGTAGCGGTGACGCCACGCGCATCGGTGGCCGTCTTGCGGTTTCCGGCGGCGTCCACGGTGAAGCTGCTGGCGCCACTGTCCGGGCTGACCTGCCCGGTCAGATCACCGAAACCGTTGTAGGCGTAGGTAGTGTGCAGGCCCTTCGGGTCGGTGACCTGGGTGACCTGGTCCAGCGCGTTGTACTGGCTGCGGATTTCCGCCGCCACGCCACCCACGTCCTGCAGGGTCTGCGCCAGGCGATTCAGGGGGTCGTACTGCTGGCTGGTCACGCGCTGCAGGGCGTCGGTCACCGTCTGCGGGTTACCGTTGGCATCGTAGGCAAAGCCGGTAGCGTGATTGCCTGCGTCCTTCAGCGCGGTCAGCTGGCCGAGCGTGTTGAACGTCCGAGCCAGGGTACGGCGCAGCGTGCCGCCGGTATCCAGCGTGTCTTCCTTGAGACGATTGCCGGCGTTGTCCAGTGTGTAGTGAATCGTGTTGCCTGCGTTGTCCTCGATGTCGGTCAAGCGCAGGGCAGCATCGTAGACGTAGGAAACGCTGCTGCCATCCGGCTCGGTGATCTTCTGCACCTGGCCCGTCGGCCAATAGCTCAGCTGGGTGACCCGATTCTCGGCCGTGCTGGCACCGCGTACGGTGATCGAGGTCGGCCAGCCGCGGGCATGGTAGGTGTAATCGGTCACCACGCCGTTGGCATCCTTGACCGACAACGGCCGCCCGAACGCGTCGTAGGCCAAGGTCTCAACCGTCTGGCCCAACGCATTGGTCACACTGCGCAGGTCGCCCTTGCGATAGGTGCAGGCACCTCCGGTCGCGCACCCTACATCATCCGCCGAGTAATAGGCATAGGTAACAGCATCGGCCACATCCGTGCGCGGGCCATCCACACTCTTCAGCAGCCCTTCCACCGGGCAGCTGCCCGCCGCCACATCAGCGGCTTCGCAGTACGTGTAACTGGTGATGCGCGTCTGGCCGGATGCGGTGTCGGTCACCATGTTGGCCGTCGGCTGGCGGCGGGCATTGAAGGAAGTGCGGGTTTCACGATTGCCGATCCGGGTGGTCAGTACCGCATTGGTTTCGACGTCGCGCGCGGTGGTCACCACCCGCTGTTCGGGCAGGCCGACCGCTTCGGTCACGGTATGGATGCTGACGGCATGGCCGCTCACCGCATCGGTGCCCTGCGCATAGGTGTGCTTGGTCTGGATACCGCGGCGATCGGTGTAGGTATCCAGGCGCCGACGAAAGTCGACACTCTGGTCGTAGTAGGTCCGGCTGACGGTTCCCTGCGAATCACTCAGGCCGGTCACCTTGCGCGACGGAGCGGTGTCGCCCCCGGGTGTCAGGGTGTAGTCGGTCTGCCGCCCAAGCGCGTCGGTCACCACTGCACCGCCGTTGGGGCTGTAGGCCAGTGTCACACCATCGGCACCGCCGGCATGCTGACTGGAGATCACACGGCCGATGGAATCGTAGGTAAAGGTGCTGTAGCGACGACCGTCCTCGGCGGTGATACCCGTCAGGTGCTGGGGGAAAGCCTGGTTCTCGTAGTGATACGTGCGCACACCGCCACCTGCATAGGTCACCGTGGCGACCTGGTTCTGCGGCGTGTAGGTGTAGGTGGCGAGCGCAATGCCTTCGACCAGCACCGAACTGATCAGCGCCTCATAGTCGTTGGACTGGTAAACGAACTCGAGCGTGCGGCCACTGCTGTGGGTGACGGCTGCAAGGCGGTCGCTGTCGTCATAGATGTAGGTCAGCGACGTGCCATCCGCGAAGCGCTTGGAGGCAAGACGCCCGTCCGCGCCGAAGGTAGAGATGGAATCCGCCGAGTACAGTGTCCAGTTGCCGTTCTGGACCAGACGGTCACCACTGTCGTCGTCCGCCTCATAGGCTTGGCCGATCTTCTTGAATGCACGCTGGAAGCCGGTGCTTTCAATGATGCCCACACTGTCAACGCCATCCAATGCCAGGTGGGCGCCCAGCGAATGGGTCCAGCCATAACCGAAGCCACCGGATGAGGTGGAGATGCCGGAGTGATAGAAGCGCGTCAGCGCGATCCAGCCCAGATCGAAGTCCTGCGCGATCTCGTACTTCTCGCCCGTTTTAACATCACATGGGTTGCCGACATTGCCGTCGCAGGTACCGCCGTTGGAGGCCGGGTCCTTGTCGGGAATCGGACTCATGTTCGCAGCTGTGTCGTTGCGGGACATGGGGCAGTTACCGTTGCCGCCGTCCTTGTCGCACTTTTGCGACTTCGAGGTGATGGTCGCAACGAACTCTTCGCTGACGCAGGCGCTGTGCTTGTTGGACCACTGCGTGAGCGGAACCGGGCAGTTCAAGCGCCGGGTACGCGCGACCGCAACCGTCCCGGTATACGGGGTGCAGGGCGATTCAGCCGTATTGTTGCCAGCCATTGAAGTCAGATCGTAGTAGCGTGACTCGATGACACCTTCCTGATCGGGCGAAGCCGCAAACCAATCGCCAGACGGAGTGACCGCCGCCCCGGGGCACACGGGATTGCTGGCTTGTTGGTCCGCAAGAAAATCGGCCACCATCGCTTCTTCCGTCGGGAATATGTCACGCCCGATGTAGGACCAGTCCGGGTCGGAGGGCTGCGTCTTCCCCATCCAGTAGGTGATCGACGTGTTTCCGTTCAAGTCCACGACTTTCGACTTGATCTTGTCGACAGATTGCCAGCCGAACTGGAACTCCGGCGGGAACGGGCTGGGCGCCGGCAGGTTCTTGATGGCGGCTACCGCAGCCTGCTGGGTCTTGTATTGCGTCGCATCGCCGCCGGGCTGCGAAATACGCCAGGTAATCTTGCTTTCCTGCGCCTGTGCCACAGCAGGGGCGATGCAGCCGACGGCAACAATGGTCAGCGCGGCACGCGAGAAGCTCTTCAGTCGTTCCAACATCCCTGTTCTCCTTCCTGGAC
Organism: Stenotrophomonas sp. 109824_Sma; assembly: GCF_056480025.1. NCBI lineage: Bacteria > Pseudomonadati > Pseudomonadota > Gammaproteobacteria > Lysobacterales > Lysobacteraceae > Stenotrophomonas > Stenotrophomonas sp. 109824_Sma. Next base: position 2,734,740 of record NZ_CM151078.1, read on the forward strand.
GAACACAGCGCCGGCGGGAACGAGAACGCGGGGGTAGAGCCCCATCACGTCATGCTTCGGATCGTCCCTGCTCCGGAATGCGGCAGTGCCACATGCCGCCTTTATCGTTGAAGACGGTGACATATTCAAGTCAAGGCCCGCGACATCCGTCACATTTCCACCCGCGCGGATTCCAGATCCAGCCGATTACCGCGACAGCTTTCGGAGCAGCCTGCGGAGCAGGAAACTCCTGCAACCGCCTGCATCCCTCACGCATCAGAAGATCCTGGACACCCATGGAACAGGATCATGAGGCGCATTCCCCCGCATCGCCGTACCGTACTGGGCACTCGCCGTTGGTGCAGCACTGCCATCGCCATCCTCACTCTGCTGACGCTTCCCGTGGCCACCCTGGCCTCACCCGTGGCGGAGAGCGCCTGCACCCTGGCCACCCACGCGGGCCAGCGCCTTGTCGATGTTCCCTTCGATGTCATCGACGGGCGCATCCATGTGCAGGTGCAGGTCAACGGCAGCGGCCCCTACCGCTTCGCCATCGATACCGGCGCCAGCGGCATGGCCCGCGCGGACGCCCGCCTGGTCCGTCAACTGGCGCTGCCGGCGGACGCCAGCACCCGCCACTCCGACGGCGTACAGACAGCCTGGGCCGATACGGTGCGCATCAACGCCCTCGCGCTCGGCGGACTGCGCCACAGCGACGTGACCGCGCTCACCCGCGACTACAACGCACGCCAATCCAAAGACGCAGCGTTCGACGGCATCCTTGCACGCGGATTCTTCGCTGATGGCGTGCTGATCATCGACTACCCGCAACGGCGCCTGCAGTTCCGCCGCGACATCGACCTCCTGCCCGCGCAACCGGACACGCTCGCCTACTCACGCGCCTTCCGCATCCAGGTGACGATTGGAACAGTGACCACAGAGGCGCAGCTGGACACCGGCGCCAACGTCGCGATGGTGCTGCCCACGGCACTCTTCCGGCGGGCAGCCGGTGCCGCAGTGACCACCGGGGATCAACTGACCCTCAGTCACGGCGAGGTCGATGGCGGACATGCACAGCTGGATGTTCCCGTGTTGATCGGCGGCCTGGCGCTGCAGGGGCTGCACGTACGGGTGTCCGACCACTATCCCGAAGCGGTGGTGGGTGCCCATGCGCTGCAGGAAGCGGTGGTGCTGATCGATCAGCGCAGCCAACGGGTGGCAATCTGCCCAAGCAGGCCCCATCGCAACTGAGTCACTGGCGGCGTGCTGCCCGCCATGCCGGCCACGCTTCAGCCATCACGCTCACTGCCGACCTCAGGAACAACAGGGCGATCACTGCGCCGACGACGATGTCCGGCCAGCCGCGCCCGGTCATGGCCACGCCACCTGCGGCCACCAGCACCCCCAGGTTCGCGGCCACGTCATTGCGCGAGCACTCGAACGTGCTCTTCATGTTGATGTTCAACCTGCGGAACCGCCATAGCAGCGCCAGGCAGGTGAGGTTCGCCACCAGGGCAATGCCACCGAACACCAGCATCAGCGTGCTGGACGGTGGCACCCCATTGACCAGCTTGCCGGCCACTTCGAACACGATGAACACGAAGAAGGCCAGGATCAGCAGGCCCTTGGCCAGCGCCGCGCCCGCCTCCCAGCGCGCGCCCCGGTTTACCGCCCACAGGCTCAGGCCATAGACGATGGCATCCCCCAGCATGTCGACCGCGTCGGCCTGCAGGGCGCTGGATCGCGCGGCAAGGCCCGCGCCGAACTCGATGAAGAACATCGCCAGGTTGATTGCCAGCACCGCCACCAGTACCCGCCGCTGGGCGCTGTGCAGCGCTATCGATGCCAGCTCCTGGCGTTTGTGGCCGCAGCACTGGTCCATGGGGCGCTCCGCCGGGCGTGCCCGGGCTTGAAATGAAAGGGAGCTGCCTTTATCAACCTTGTAGCCCCTACAAGGTCAAGCCCATGACAGCCCCACTCACCATCGGCCAGTTGGCCCGCCAGACCGGCACCAAGGCAGAAACCATCCGCTATTACGAAAAGATCGGGCTGCTGCAGCCGCCGCTGCGTTCGCAGGGCAACTACCGCTGCTACGACGCACAGGACCAACGGCGGCTGGCATTCGTGCGCCGTGCGCGCGAGCTGGGGTTCGCCATCGAGCAGATCCGCGAACTGATCGCCTTCGGCGAGCAACGCGAGCACCAGTGCAGTTCGGTGGATGACGTGGTGAAGGCACACATTGCCGACATCGCGCGCAGGATTGCCGACCTGCAGGCGCTGCAGGGTGAACTGCAGCGGATGATCGGCAACTGCCCCGGCGGGCGCGTGGCCGATTGCCGGGTGCTGGAAGCCCTGCAGCCCGCGCCGACTAGCTGAGCAGGAACCGCACGCGATTCGGCACCCGCCTTAGACGCCGGTCGCTCCCGCCGCCCGCGCCAGCTCCACCGCCAACGCATCGCCCTTGCGCTCGCTGTAACGGTCCACGAGGTAGTCGGCGCGGCCGCGGGTGAGCAGCGTGAACTTCACCAGTTCTTCGACCACATCCACCACACGATCGTAGTAGGGCGAAGGCTTCATCCGCCCGTCTTCGTCGAACTCCTGCCAGGCTTTGGCCACCGACGACTGGTTGGGAATGGTCAGCATGCGCATCCAGCGGCCCAGCACCCGCAGCGTATTGACCGTGTTGAACGACTGCGAGCCGCCGCAGACCTGCATCACCGCCAGCGTCCGGCCCTGGGTCGGCCGCACGCTGCCGTCTTCCAGTGGCAGCCAGTCGATCTGGTTCTTGAACACGCCGGTCACCGTGCCGTGCCGCTCCGGGCTGACCCACACCTGCCCTTCCGACCAGTGCGACCACTCGCGCAGCCGCTGCACTTCCGGGTGCTCCTTGTCCACGCTGTCCAGCAGCGGCAAGGAATGTGGATCGAACACGCGCGTTTCGCAGCCCAGATGCTGCAGCAGGCGTTCGGCCTCCAGTGCCAGCTTGCGGCTGAACGATTGCGGACGCAGTGAGCCATACAGCAGCAGGATACGTGGCGGCCCCTGGCGTTCGGCCGCCAACCGCTGGTGATCTGGCTGGGGAAGCGAAGCCTCCCTCAGATGGGGCAGCGAAGGACTTGTGATCGGCTTATTCATTCGACTATTCTAGAAATATGGAAACACCAAATGCAATCGCTGCGCTCACCGCACTCGGGCACGCCACCCGCCTGGCAGCCTTCCGCCTATTGGTCGAAGCCGGCCCGGCCGGTCGCATGGCGGGCGACATCGCCGCAGCCCTCCAGGTCCCTCCCGCCACCCTCAGCTTCCACCTGAAGGAGCTGGTACAAGCCGGCCTGGTCGAGAGCGAGAGCCAGGGCCGCCACGTCTGCTACCGCGCGAATTTCAGCGCAATGACCAGCCTGATCGAGTACCTCACGCACAACTGCTGCGCCGGTTCGCCCAGCGAACAGTGCGCGCCGTCGGGCAATCCCTGCAGCTGCTGATACGGAAACGCCTTCATGTCCCGCTCCATCCTGTTTCTCTGCACCGGCAACAGCGCCCGCAGCGTGCTGGCCGAAGCCACCCTGCGCGCATGGGGCGGCGACCGCTTCACGGCCTACAGTGCCGGCAGCCACCCGACCGGCCAGGTCAATCCGTTCGCGCTTGCACAGCTGCGCGCAGAAGGCATCCCGGTCGCGGGACTGCGCAGCAAATCCTGGGATGAGTTCGCTGATTCCGCCCCCATGGATCTTGTGATCACCGTCTGCGATGCGGCGGCAGCGGAAGCCTGCCCCGTGGTGTTCGGTGATTTCATCCGCAGCCATTGGGGCCTGCCGGACCCGGCCGAGGCAGAGGGCAGCGATGCCGACAAGGCTGCCGCCTTCGCCCATGCGCATGCCATCGTGAAGGCGCGCGTGCAGGCCCTGCTGGCGCTGCCCGGGCACGCGTGGGAAGACCGCGGAATGCTCCAGCAGGCGCTGGACCAGATCGGCCACCTGCTGCCGGCAGCGCGCACGCCATGAGCACAGCGGCACCCATGGGCCTGTTCGAGCGCCACCTGACGCTCTGGGTCGCGCTGTGCATCATCACCGGCACGCTGCTCGGGCACTTCCTGCCCGGTGCCTTCGCCTCCCTGGCGGCGGCTGAAGTGGCCAGGGTCAACCTGCCGGTGGCGGTGCTGATCTGGCTGATGATCATCCCGATGCTGCTGCGGGTGGATTTCAGTGCGATGCGCCAGCTGGGGCAGCACTGGAAAGGCATCGGGGTGACGCTGTTCATCAACTGGGCGGTGAAGCCGTTCTCGATGGCGCTGCTGGGCTGGCTCTTCCTGCGCCACGTCTTTGCGGACTGGCTGCCCGCCGGCCAGATCGACAGCTATATCGCCGGCCTGATCCTGCTAGCCGCCGCGCCTTGCACAGCCATGGTGTTCGTGTGGAGCAACCTGTGCCGCGGCGATGCCAACTTCACACTGAGCCAGGTGGCACTGAACGACGCGATCATGGTGGTGGCCTATGCGCCGGTGGTGGCGCTGCTGCTGGGGCTGTCGGCCATCACCGTACCGTGGGATACGTTGCTGCTGTCGGTCGGCCTGTACATCATGGTTCCGGTGCTGGTGGCCGCGTTGCTGCGCCACTGGATCCTGTCGCGCCATGGCCAGCCCGGGCTGCAGGCGGCGCTGCGCCGGCTGGGGCCACTGTCACTGTCGGCACTGCTGCTGACGCTGGTGCTGCTGTTCGGGTTCCAGGGCCAGCAGATCATGCAGCAGCCGCTGGTGATCGCGCTGATCGCGGTCCCGATCCTGATCCAGGTCTATTTCACCTCCGGCCTGGCCTACCTGCTCAACCGGCGCCTGGGTGTGGCGCACTGCGTGGCCGGGCCGTCGGCACTGATCGGCGCCAGCAACTTCTTCGAACTGGCGGTGGCGACGGCCGTGGGCCTGTTTGGTGTCCACTCCGGTGCGGCGCTGGCTACGGTGGTGGGGGTGCTGATTGAAGTGCCCGTGATGCTTTCGGTGGTGAAGATCGTGAACCGCTCACGCGACTGGTATGAGGCGCGCGAGCGTGTTTGAGGCGGCCATGCCGGAGGCGGCGGCGTCGCGCCCGAGCCGTCAGTTGCAGCGCAGTGGAAAGCGCCCTGCTACGAAGGTGACAGTTCAGAAGTCCGTTCACGTTCCTTGATCCATACTCCACGGCACCACGCCGCATGCAGCGGCAAAGCCCGGAGGTTGCGATGAACACTGCACGCTTGTTCGCCATTGCGTTGACCACGGCTGCCGCACTGGCCGCGGCACCCGCCTTCGCCGATCCGCCGCACCATGCGCGCGGCAACGGGCCACCGCCGCACGCCGGTGGCCCGCACAACCGTGATGCACCGCCGCCGGGCTGGCAGAAGAAGGCCTGGCGTCGCGGCGAGCGCCTGCCATGGGCGGAAGTGGACCGCCGCTACTGGGTGGACGACTACGCGCGCTATCACCTGCGCGAGCCGGGCCGCGACCGGCGTTGGGTGCGCCAGTCCGATAACGAGTACCTGTTGGTGGAGATCGCCACCGGTTTGATCATCGACGCGCTGCATCGCTGAAGCGACTTCCAGCGTCTCCACACGCGGCGAATTACCCCGGTGCAGACACCTTACGACCGGGGCCGACCCGATCGGCGGTGCTTGCGCTCACGGCGCCGCACCTGCTTGCGAGGCGGCCCGGCATTCATGCCGGGCCGCAGTGCGATACTCCCGCTCATAAGCGCCGCAGCAAAGAGCCCCGTCGCCACCAGTATTTCGAATCCCCGATCACCAAAGAGCAGGCGGATCGATATCTCCAGTGAGCACAGCCTGCCGCAGCGAAGGCCCTGTTCGTTGAAGCCATAGATGAGCACCAGTACGCCCATCAGCCCGCACAACGCCATCAGGGCCAGGCTTGCGATGAAGATGAAAGGTCGATGGATGCGCATGCGCTCGTCGCGGTCTTCTAGGGCGATGTCCAGCGCGACGTTGCGAGCACGCGATCGGAAGCATCCAGCTCCACCGACCAGGCTTCGGTATCCAGGCCCAGCCGGTTCTCATACCACCATCGCTGCGCACAGCGACCACAGCATCCCCTGCTGGCATAGCGGCTGAAGGGAGCACCGGCGTGCTCCACCACGTCAGGCTGCCCCAGCGCCCGAACGACCTGTGCCCTGCCCGCCCCGACCGGAACCGAGGCAAGCGCATGGGAATGCCACGCCGAGATTGCCGAGCAACCGGCAATGTACGCCACGAACAGGCCGGCAAGCCCCCACATCAGTGTCTTCATTGACGGATCCCCTCCTGCGCCGCGCGCCCGCGCATCATCCGCGCAGACCTTCTTCAACGTCAAACCTCGGCAAGCGGGCCTGTTGCAGCGCCCTGCATCCGTGCTAGCGTGCGCCGACCGATGATTCAGGATGAACACAGGGACGCCCGTCGATGGCAGGCAAGAGCCGGAAGGACAGGATTGCGCAGGATATCGGCCTGTTCATGCAGCAGTACACGCGCAAGGCGCAGCGCCATACCGAACCCAACGACCGGCCGTACGATCGGAAACTGGAAGAGCGGCTCAAGCGCTTGCCACCGGAAGAACTGGGTAGGCTGCTTTCCGGAGAAGAGGACGACGATGACTAGCCCCGCCGGAATAGCCAGGCGCGCGATCGTCGTGACATTCTGTAGCGTGCTGTGCGCCTGCGGACTGGTGATGGACAGTTCGTTCGACACCCAGCAGCAGGCCATCGACGCCGACATGGTGAACAAGGGATGGATTCCCAGCTGGGTGCCCCACGAGGCAACCGACCTGCGCGAGGTGCACGACCTCGACTCAAACACCAGCGCGCTGGCCTTTACCAAGCCCCCTGCGATACCACTGCAGCTGCCTGCGGATTGCCAGGCAACCACATTCAACAACAGCGATCCTGTTGCGTTCGATCGATACTGGTGGCCTGGCAACGCGACGCTCAGCGCGTCGTACCGCGTCTTTCACTGCGCGCCCGAATCCGGAAAATCAGTCTTCGTCGCCATCAACAGGACCGAAGACCACGTGCTTTTCTGGCGAACTTACGCGCGGTGATGCGTTAGCGCCACCTCACTCCTCCCCAGGACCCCATGATGCCCAACGCACGTGCACGCTTCGCCGCCCTCGCCCTTTTGCTCCCGGCGTGCCTGCCGGCATACGCCGCGCAGAACGCACCCGCCGACGTCAAGGCGATCGAACAGGTGGTCGAGTCCTTCCGCACCTCGCTGATCAACAAGGACAAGCCGACCTACATGGGCCTGTTCTTCTCGGACAAACCGGAAGACATCGGCTGGCAGTACGTCTCCGAGGATGTGCGCCTGCAGGACATCCGCAAGGCCAAGCCCGATGCGATCAAGGCGCGGCGGATTCCCGCCAACAACTTCATCGCACTGATCGACGGGGCGGTGGCCTCGCCGAAACCGAAGGAGGAGACATTCTCCAACACGAAGATCGAGACGGATGGCGATGTAGCCTCGGTGTCGTTTGACTACAGCTTCCACGACGATGGAGTGAAGACCAACTGGGGCAAGGAGATGTGGCAGCTGATCCGCACCGAACAGGGCTGGAAGATCTTCTCGGTGATCTATTCGATCCGCGATTCACGCAGCCCGGCCGAATGAGTGATCTGTCAGACTGGTGCCCACCGTCCGTCCATGCCAGCCAGACCCCGATGACCCGGATTGCCGACCTCAACGCCGACCAGCTCGCCCACCACGCGCTCAACATCTTCATCGCCCAGGGCCGCCACGTGGAAGGCGCCCGCGTGATCTACCGGGCGTTGCAGCTGGATCCAGACCATCCCGGCGCCCTGCGCTGCCTGAGCGATTTCCTGGCCCACGAAGGCACCGAACCGTTCGCAGCGGCCACGCTGGAACACGCCCTGTCCGGTGCCGTACCACTGGATGACGGTGCGCGCCGGATGCTGGATGACCTCCGTTTCCTCGACATCTGGTCCTGGGGGTTTTCGCGGCACGTCTCCGGCGAAGCCAACCTCAGCGGCGACGCCTTCCAGCAGCGCGAGGACTTCGTCTTCGATGGGCCGGCCTATGCGGCCTTCCTCAATACGGTCACCGAGCCGGCCGGATCGCTGCAGGGCGCCTTCCAGGCGGCCGTCCGCATCTGCGGGCTGATGTCCGGCCTGCTGCGCCATGCGGAGAAGGACAATCCGGCGTTCGATGACGTGCTGCGATCCTCCGCCTTCGTCGAGACCGAGGCGTACCCGGCATGGCTGGCCTCGCCGACGGATGAGCTGGATGCCCTCGACCAGGCCATCCAGGCGCAGCGCCAGGCCGGCTGAAGGAAAATCCAACGGGCGTCCGACGCTTTCCCGACGCCCGCCTGCCCATCCTGTCGTGAGGTCAATTCATGGCAGGACCGGCATGCAGCCACCTCACCCCAGGGACAGCGGCAAGTACCCGCACGGCAAGACCGGGATTCGCCGCATCTTCCATACGCTGATCCATTCGCGCGATGGCTTCATCGCCACCTTCCGTGGCGAAGCGGCCTTCCGGCAGCTGTTGCTGCTGCATGCACTGTTGATCGCCACCGCGTTCCTGCTGGACATCAGTCGGGTCGAACGCGCCGTGGTGCTGGCAGTCTGCTTCATCAGCCTGCTGGTGGAACTGCTCAACTCGGCCATCGAAGCGGTGGTCGACCGCATCTCGCTTGACCACCACCCACTGTCCAAGAACGCCAAGGACATGGGCAGCGCCGCACAGACCACCGCACTGCTGATGGTCGGCACAGTGTGGGGGGTGATCCTGCTGGGCTAGCGCACGCCCGAGCCGCCGGGCATGACCCGGCGCGCCCCTGGACGGAGGTATTACTGCGTGGCCAGGGCGAAATCCAGACCCGCACACACCGCCGCCACCTGGGCGTCGTTGCATTCCTGCGGGTTGGTGCGCGGGCTGTCCGGGTAGACCTCGGTGGTGGTGGCAAAGCGCGCGTCGGTGAAGCCGGCGCAGGCGCCGATCGAGCGCGACTCGCCCCAGACCACGCCCGGCGACTGCAACGGCAGGCCGACCAGATTGCCCTCGGCGTCGGCCGGGGCGATATGGGTGACCGGGGCCACGGCGGTGATCAGTGCCTTCTGGAATTCGGCCTGCGGATCTTCGCTGTTGCCGATCACGTAGAAGCCATCCGGAATGGTGTCGCGCTCGAACGGCTTGCCGTCGCGGGCGCAGCGGGCCGGATCGAACTCGTGCAGGTCGCTGTCGGTGGTCTCGTGCAGGTCCAGGTGCACCAGCAGGTTCGGCTTGCGCTCGGCCACCCAGCGCATCAGCGCGGCGGCTTCCTCGATCTGGCCGCCGTCTCGGAAGCTGCGGTTCGGGTCGATGGCATCCGGGTTCCAGCGCTGGATGCGCTCGTAGCCCCACGGGCTGACGCACGGCGCCACGATCAGGTTCAACCGGCCCAGGTAACGCTCGGCTTGCTGTTCCAGGAACTGCAGGGCGCCATGCACGCCGCTGGTCTCGTAGCCATGCACGCCGCCGGTGATCAGCGCGGTCGGCAGCGCCGGGTTCCAGTCGTGGTTGACCACGGCGAACAGCGGGTAATGGTCCGGCGCGTAGTCGAGCTGGCCGTACTGGATCACGTCGAAGCTGTCGTCCAGGCGTTCAAGCGCGGCCACCACGTCGTCGTGGTAGCTGCGCTGGCGCTGCTGGCGGGCCCGCCACTGTGCGCGTTCCGCGTCGCCCCAGGGCTGTCCGGGGGTGCCGATCGGGTAGAACTGCGCAACAGTCATGGGGTACTCCAAGGGTCGAACGGATGGGTGCAGCCGGACATTCTAAGCCCTGTCGCGCCTGCGGGTACCCTCCCCCGGCCCCGCCTTCATCCAGGCCGGGTCATCTGGTTGTAAAATCAACGGTTTTTGGCCCCTCACCCCTTGATGGCGAACGCAGCGCAGCCGGTCCTGGGTGGACCGGAATTCCTCCGCCTGCTCGCCCGTCTCAGCGACGGCGCGATGCCGGCCAGCAGTCCCGCCCTGACCGATCGCCTCGGCCAGTGGGTGGACTGGAGCCGTGCCGTGGCCCTGTCCGGGGCGCTCGGCGGGCGCCTGCCCGAGCCGGGTGAGGCCGCCGAAGCGGCCGGGGATGTGCTGGACGACTGCGCCCAGGCCCATGCCAGCCTGCTGGTCTCGATCCGCGAGGACGCCGAGGCCGAGCGCCTGCTGGACCTGGCCGAAGCCGCCGCCGCACCCAATTTCGCCTCGTTGCGCCAGCGCTACCGGGTGCTGCAGCAGGCCATCCAGACCGCCACCGGGCGCCTGCGCGGCCGCCTGCGCGACCAGCTGGTGCAGGTTTCACCCGAGCTGGCACGGCTGGCCGAGGTCGATGCGGTGATGGAACAGACCCTCACCCCGCGCGAGCACAGCCTGCTGGCCACAGCGCCGGCGGTGCTCGGCGCCCGTTTTGAACGCGTGCACGGCCAGCCCGGCTGGCGCGCGGCCTTCCGCCATGACATGCGCACCCTGCTGCTTGCCGAGCTGCAGCTGCGCTTCCAACCGATCGAAGGGCTGCAAGACGCCCTGCGCTCCCACTGACCGGAACACCATGTCCAGAACTGCTTTCCATGTCGTTGTTTTCCTTGTCGGCCTGCTGGCCGTGTGCTGGATCGGCATTGGCTACGTTTCGGTGCATCCGCTGGGTGCAGCGGTGGCGGCGATCATCGCGGCCTGCTACATCGCTGGCGGCGTGGAGCTGTACCGTTACCGCCAGGCCAGCAACGGCCTGCGCAGCGCGCTGAGTGACCTGTCCAGCGCGAAGGAAAGCCTCGCCCCCTGGCTGGAGCGCGTGCCGGTGGGCCTGCGCAACGCCGTGCGCCTGCGCGTGGAAGGCGAACGCACCGCCCTGCCCGCGCCGGTGCTGACCCCGTACCTGGTTGGCCTGCTGGTACTGCTGGGCATGCTCGGTACCCTGCTGGGCATGATGGACACCCTGCGCGGCACCGGCCTGGCCCTGCAGAGCGCAACCGACATGGCCGCCATCCGCGGTTCGCTGGCGTCGCCAGTACAGGGCCTGGCGGTGGCGTTCGGCACCTCGATCGCCGGTGTTGCCAGTTCGGCCATGCTCGGCCTGCTGGCGGCGCTGCTGCGCCGTGACCGCCTGCAGGCCGTGCAGCAGCTGGACCGTGCCATTGCCGGCGACCTGCACCCCTACTCGCAGGCCTGGCAGCGCGCTGAATCGCTGCGACTGTTGCAGGCACAGTCCGCCGCGCTGCCGGCGCTGGTCGACCGCCTGCAGGCGATGACCAGCACCTTCGAACAGCACAGTGCGGCCGCCAATGAGCGTCTGCTGGCCGGCCAGGCCGAGTTCCTGACCCAGAGCCAGGCGCTGCAGGAACGCCTGGCGGTCTCGCTGCAGCAGTCGCTGCGCGAAGGCGCCGAGGCCAGCGCCGCCGCCATCGGTGGCGCGCTGCAGCCGATGGCCGAAACCACGCTGGCCGGCCTGGCCCACCATGGTGAGGCGCTGCATGCCCGTGTCGAGCAGGCGGTGCAGCAGCAGCTGACTGGCCTGAGCGACGGTTTCGAGCGCAGCCGCGTCGCCACCGAAGCCAGCTGGGCCAAGGTGGTGAACGAGCAGACCCAGGCACAACAGGCGCTGGTGAGTGATCTGCGTCAGCACCTGCAGGCCTTCAGCGATGGCCAGGGCACGCAGGCCGAAGCACTGGTCGTGCGCATCGGCGAGCGCCTGCAGGCCGATGCCAGCGGCAATGCCGAGGCCTGGCGCGCCGCCGCCGAACAGCAGCAGGCATTGAATACCGCGCTGGTCGAACGCCAGCAGCAGGCGTTGCTGGACGCCAGCGAGCATCTGGACGCGCGTGCGCAGGCGCTGCTGCAGGCACTGGAACAGCACCACAGCGCCAGCCAGGCGCTGCTGCAGGACCACGAACTGCAGCGTTCGCAGCAGTGGCAGGCCGCGCAGGCCGCCACCGCCACCGCGCACGCCGAACTGCAGGCCAGCCTGGACAGCCGCGAGCAGCAGCGCCAGGCGCGCTGGGATGCGGTCAGTGCCGAACTGCAGCAGGCCCACGCCGCGCTGCAGGCCCAGCTGCAGGCCGGCGACGAACAGCGCCTGCAGCGCTGGAGCGATGCCCTGCAGCATGTTTCCACCGATCTGGCCGAGCGCCTGCAGGCCAACGGCGAACGCCTGGCCACCCAGCAGCAGCAGGTCTGCGACACGCTGGCGGCAACCGCGCAGCAGATCGGCGAGAACGGTCGCGCCCAGGCCAGCGCCACGCTGGCGGAAGTGTCCACCCTGCTGCAGACCGCCGCCGCTGCGCCGAAGGCCGCCGCCGACGTCATCAACGAGCTGCGCAGCACGCTCTCCGAGAGCCTGGTGCGCGACAACGCGATGCTGGAAGAGCGCGGCCGCCTGCTGGCCACCGTGCAGACCCTGCTGGATGCGATCAACCATGCTTCGCACGAGCAGCGCACCGCGGTGGACGCGCTGGTCGGCGGTTCGGCCGAGCTGCTGGAACGCGTCGGCAACCGCTTCACCGACCATATCGCCGCCGAGACGGGCAAGCTGGATGGCATTGCCGCAGCGCTCAGCGGCAGCGCGGGCGACGTTGGCCAGCTGGCCGGCGCCTTCGGTGAGGCGGTCGCGCAGTTCGGCAGCGCCTCCACCGAGCTGTCCGGCCGCCTGGAACAGATCGGTGGCGCACTGGATGCCTCGCTGGCCCGCAGCGACGAGCAGCTGGCCTACTACGTGGCGCAGGCGCGCGAGGTGGTCGACCTCAGCCTGCTGTCGCAGAAGCAGGTGATGGAAGAACTGCAGCAGCTGGCCACGCGCCGCGGCAAGGCCGGCAGCGCATGAGCGACGAGCTGGAGGTCGATGGCGGTTCGCACGCCCCGATCTGGGCGGCCTTTGGCGACCTGATGTCGGTGCTGCTGGGTGCGTTCGTGCTGATACTGGTCGGTGTGGTCGCCGTGCAGCTGGAGCTGTCGCAGCGGCTGGACCAGGAAGTGAAGCAGCGCCAGGCCGAAGCCAAGCGCCTGCAGACCCTGGAACAGGCGCTGGCCGGCCCGTTGGCGGCCGGTCGCGTGACCCTGGTCGATGGCCGCATCGGCATCAGTGGCAGCGTGTTGTTCGCGCTGAACTCCGACCAGCTGCAGCCGGAAGGCCAGGAGCTGCTGCGCAGCCTGGCCGCACCGCTGGCCGCCTACCTGGGTAGCCGCGAAGAGATCCTGATGGTCAGCGGCTTCACCGATGACGCGCCGGTGCGCGAAGGCAACCGGCGTTTCGCCGACAACTGGGAGCTGTCCGCACAGCGATCGCTGACCGTGACCCGCACCCTGATCGCCGATGGCGTACCGGCCGACGCGGTGTTCGCCGCCGCGTTCGGCAGCGAGCAGCCGGTCAGCTCCAATGCCAGCGAAGACGGCCGCGCGCGCAACCGGCGCGTGGAAATCGCGCCGATTCCCAAGCCCAAGGCCCCGGATGCCAAGTAAGCCGCCCGCACTGGAGGGCCTGCGCGCACTGGTGCGCGACCTCGATGCGGGGTCGCGCTCGCTGCCGCATTACCCGCACGTACCGATGCTGCAGCAGGTGCAGCGCGAATGGTCGGAGCTGCGCAGCGAGCTGCAGGTACGCCGTTCGCTGCGCACCGAAGCCCCGGCCGACGGCGGCCCGTTGAACTCGGCGGTGCTGGTGCAGCGCATGTTGGACACCATGCAGGCCACCAGCCCCGGTTACCTGCGCCACTTCATCGACTACGTGGACACCCTGTCCTGGTTGCAGGCGCTGCAGGATGGCGCCGCCAGCGGCAGTGATACCGCGAAGCCGAAGCGCACGCGCAAGCCGCGCTGAACACCGATTGGTAGTGCCGGCCGCTGGCCGGCAATTGATTGATAGCCGCAGGTTCATCGGGCTGCCGGCCAGCGGCCGGCACTACCCGTCCTGGTAGGCGCCTCACAACAACTGAACATGTCACCAGACAGTCATCTGTCTAGCGCACCATTTTCACGTTGACCCACGGCGCCTGCAGCGCCACCGGTCGCATCGGTTGTCTCCCCTTTTGAACGCCATGAGCTCCGCGCCCGTGCGGTGGCTCGTGCCTGCCTGAGTGTCCGTAACATGACGAAGACTTTGTTGGCCGCTGCGCTGTCGATCGCGCTCGCTCCCGCGGCCTGGGCGCAGGATGCTGCCCCGACCTCCAGCACCCCCTCCGCCACCAACCTCGATGCGGTCTCTGTGATCGGCAGCGGTGAAGCGCGCCAGGTGCAGCGCATCACCCGCGAGAACCTCGACATCCTGCCGCCGGGCACCAGCCTGCAGAAGACGCTCAACCTGCTGCCGGGCGTCAACGCGCAGTCGGCCGATGCGCTGGGCACCAACGAGCAGTCGATGACCCTCAGCCTGCGCGGCTTCAACTCCACCCGCCTCGGTTACACGCTCGACGGCGTGCCGCTGGGCGATGGCGCGTACAACAACTACAACGGCCTGACCATCAACCGTGCGCTGATCAGCGAGAACATGGCCGGCGCCGAACTAGCGGTGGGCATCGGCAGCCTCGGCACGCCGTCCACCAGCAACCTCGGCGGCACCATTTCCTATACCTCCGACCGCCCGGCGCAGGAACTCGGCGGCCGCGTGGTGCAGACCTTCGGCAGCGATGCCAACCGCCGCACCTTCGTGCGCGTGGACAGCGGCGAGTACAACGGCTTCTCCGGCTACGTTGCCGGCATGAATGCCGTCTCCGATCTGTGGAACGACCAGACCGCCTACAACAGATCCACCACCAAGCAGTTCAACGCCAAGGGCGTGTGGAACTTTGGCCGCGGCCAGATCACCGGTTTCGTCGATACCTCGCGCACCACCCAGGCGGACTACTTCTATCTGTCCAAGGACGAGATGTCGCGTGGCCTCGGTTGGGACTGGGGCGGCTACGCACCGGACTGGAACAAGGCGGTGGCCAAGGCCTACTGCAACACCGCCAGCTTCAATGCGAAGAAGTGCGACAACAGCGGCCCGGACAAGGATGCCGACGGTGCCTTCACCGCCGGCCAGATCCTGCGCGATGACAACCTGTACTACCTGGCCGGCGACTTCTTCCTGGCCGATGGCTTCAGCCTGCGGGCGCTGGCCTACCACCACGATGACCGTGGCGAAGGCCACAACTGGAACAGCGGCGCGTGGTCCAACAAGGGCACCGCGCAGGAGATTCCGATCATCTTCCGCAACACCATCTACACCATCGACCGCGATGGCGGCACGCTGTCGTTCGACTGGGAGCTGGGCGCGCACCGCATCGAAGGCGGCGTCTGGTACGAGCGCAATACCAGCAGCGCCGAGCGCTACCAGACCGCCGTGGACGGCCCGCGTGACCTGAGCGGCATGAACACCCTGCCCTCCGATGTCGGCGTGTTCGCCCAGCGCACGCGCTGGAAGACCCACCAGTTCTTCCTGAAGGACACCTGGCGCCTGCTTGATGATCGCCTGACCCTGGAGTTCGGCGCCAAGAGCCCGCACGCCACCTCCGATGCACAGGCACTGCCGGGCGACGCGAAAACGCCAATCTCGCCGACGTCCAACAACCAGTTCGCCACCGGTTCGTTGAAGGCCAGCAAGAATTTCCTGCCCAGCATCGGCGCCAACTTCCGCCTGGCCGAGCACCACGAACTCTTCGCCAGCTATGCCGAGAACATCGCCATGTTCCAGGGCGGCTTCAAGCTGGGCCCACAGGCGGTCAGCCAGGCCACCTGGAACGCACAGGGCGATCTGAAGCCGGAGGAATCGCGCTCGCTGGAGGCCGGCTACCGCTTCGTCGCCGATACCCTGCAGGCGTCGATTGCGGCCTACAGCGTGCGCTTCGACAACCGCCTGCTGCAGTACAACCCCTGCGATTCGCGGCAGCCGGTCGGCCCGACCTGCGGCAACCGCTTCTACAACGTCGGCGGCGTCGACAGCCGCGGTGCCGAGCTGACCGTACTGTGGACCCCGAACGAGCACTTCAGCTGGTACACCTCGGCCTCGCTGAACCGTTCGACCTACGCCTCCAACTACGTGCAGGCCGGTGTCGAGCAGCAGATCAAGGGCAAGATCCAGACCGATACGCCCAAGCAGCTGCTGGCCACCGAGATCACCTGGCGCGACAACGGCTGGTTCGCCAGCCTGCGTGGCAAGTACACCGGCGAGCGCTTCTACACCTACACCAACGACCAGGGCTTCGGCGGCTTCACCGTATTCGACCTGGCCGGTGGCTATGACTTGGGCCAGGTCGGCTTCGCCAAGGGCATGCGCCTGTCGTTCAACGTGACCAACCTGACCAACAAGCGCTACGCCAGCAACCTGGATTCGAGCGTGTTCGCACCCAGTGACCCGGCCGGCAAGCTGTATGTGTTCCATGCCTCGGCACCGCGCCAGGTGTTCGGTACGATCGACCTTCGCTTCTGATTGACCGACCGGAGTCCACTGATGCTCACGACCGCCCTGCTGCTGGCCACCCTCTCTGCCAGCGGATACTCCGCTCCGCATGAGGCGACGGGCGCACCGCCGCGCACCCTGCAGTTGGGCGGTCGCACCTATATGGACAAAGGCCTGGTCGCCGCCGGGCGGCTGCCGGCGTGCACGGTGGACTTCCTCGGCGACACGCTGGGCTCGTTCTCGTCGCTGGCGGTGCAGCCCGGCACCTGGAAGCGCACCACCAAGGGCTACGAAGGCGTGCTCTGGACCCTGCCCGACCGCGGCCGCAACGATCCCGAGGCCGGCCTGTTCTACGACTACGCTGGACGCGTGGAGCGCATGCAGCTGCGCATCGACGTTACCCGTGGAAAGCCCGGTGCGCTCGGTACGCTGACGATGGTGCCGGACAAGGGTGTGGTGCTGAAGGACTTCAACGGGCAGCCGTTCACCGGTGCCGACCCGGGTGAGCACACGATCACCCAGCGCGGGGTGGTGCTGCCCTCGCCGGCCAGCGGCGCAGGCGCGGGCAAGGTCTCGCTGGATGCAGAGTCGCTGCAGTTCACCGCTGATGGCCATTTCTATATCGGCGACGAGTACACCGCCAACGTCTACTACTTCGATGCGCAGGGTCAGCTGCAGGGTGTGATCGTGGCGCCGCCCGCGATCCGGCCGCAGCGCGAGGGCACGCCGGCGTTTGGTTCACTGGCGCCACCGCAGACCGGCCGCCGCAACAACCAGGGCGTGGAAGGCATGAGCCTGTCGCCCGACGGCAGCCGCCTGTTTGTCGCCCTGCAAAGCGCGACGCTGCAGGACAGCGCGCAGGGCAATGCGGCCGGACGCATCAACACCCGCGTGCTGGTCTACGACGTGACGGCCTCGCCGACGCCACAGCAGCCGATCGGCCATTACGTGATGGCCCTGCCCGCCTACGCGCACGACGGCAAGGGAAAGCTGGACCGCACCGCCGCGCAGAGCGAACTGCGCGCAGTGGATGCCCACCGCTTCCTGCTGCTGGCCCGCGACGGCAACGGTCTGGGCAAGGATGGCGAAGACCCGATCGTCTACAAGTCGGTGCTGCTGGTGGATCTGGCCGATGCCAGCAACCTGGCGGGAAGCAACTATGAGTCCGGTACCGCCTCGGTGCTGGCCGACCCGGCGGACACCGTCTTGAAGGACGGTATCGTGCCCGCACGCAGCGACGAACTGCTGAACCTGCTGGACCGCCCGCAGTTGGCCCGTGCCGGGCTGGATCTGGACACCAAGCGCGGCTCGCATGCCGGACTGCTCTCGGAAAAGTGGGAAGCCATGGACGTGCTGCCAGCGCTGGACCCGCAGCATCCGAACGACGTGCTGTTGCTGATCGGCAACGACAACGACTTCATCGCCCGCCACTGCCGCATGCAGGGCCAGCCCTGCGACAGCCCGTACGACAACGACAACCGCGTGCTGGTCTACCGACTGACCCTTCCTTGACTGCAACGGGCATTGCCGCAACCGTCTCGCTCGAAAGCCTGGTAGTGCCGGCCGCTGGCCGGCATCACGCCCAGACCGACCACGCATGCGGGTACTCGCCAATCTGCCCAGCAAGACCAGCGCGCACCGGATTCCCCAGGATGTACAGAGCCTGCCGCGCCAGCGACTCCTCAGCCCTCAACGCAACGGGTAGTGCCGGCCGCTGGCCGGCATCACGCCCAGACCGACCACGCATGTGGGTACTCACCAATCTGCCCAGCAAGACCAGCGCGCACCGGATTCCCGAGGATGTACAGGGCTTGCCGCGCCAGCGACTCCTCAACCCTCAACGCAACGGGTAGTGCCGGCCGCTGGCCGGCATCACGCCCAGACCGACCACGCATGCGGGTACTCGCCAATCTGCCCGGCAAGACCAGCGCGCACCGGATTCCCCAGGATGTACAGGGCTTGCCGCGCCAGCGACTCCTCAGCCCTCAACGCAACGGGTAGTGTCGGCCGCTGGCCGGCATCACGCCCAGACTGACCACGCATGTGGGTACTCGCCAATCTGCCCGGCAAGACCAGCGCGGACTGGATTCCCCAGGATGTACAGGGCCTGCCGCGCCAGCGACTCCTCAGCCCTCAACGCAACGGGTAGTGCCGGCCGCTGGCCGGCATCACGCCCAGACCGACCACGCATGTGGGTACTCGCCAATCTGCCCGGCAAGACCAGCGCGGACTGGATTCCCCAGGATGTACAGGGCCTGCCGCGCCAGCGACTCCTCAGCCCTCACTGCATGATCGAAGTAGCCAGGCTGCCATACCGTACTTCGACTGCCAGCCAGGCGATTCAGCGCAAGTGCGCTCGACGACTTCATTCGACGTGCAATGTCTGGAAGATGAGCTGCACGCAGCTCGAACATCCAGTGAACATGATCCGGCATGACGACCCATGCGAGTGACTGCACCAGCCCCCGCCGCTCGATGTAATGAAACTGGTCGATTACACATGCCACTGCAGCTTCGCTTTCAAAGAGCCGGCGGCGCAGATGTGTAGTCGTTGTCAGAACGTAGACCTGACCGACAATGGAACGCCGGCCCAGGCGGAGGCGATGGCTGCTCATGCCCCATGGTGGAGCGATCGTTGCGCGTTGAACGTCAGGCCATGCCTCGAGGGGTGTTCGGAGTTGTCTGAAGTTGAATGAGGTTGCCGGCCAGCGGCCGGCACTACCAGGGAAATTGGATTGCCGGCCAGCGGCCGGCACTACCAGGGAAATTGGATTGCCGGCCAGCGGCCGGCACTACCAGGGAAATTGGATTGCCGGCCAGCGGCCGGCACTACCGGGGCCATGGGTTGCCGGCCGGTATCGACAGGACTCAGCCGCGCAGGGTGGCGCCGCCGTCCACGTACAGGTCACTCATCGCCACGTGCCCAGCCTGCTCGGAGAGCAGGAACATCACCGAATGGGCGATGTCTTCCGGGGTGGCCAGCTTGCGCAGCGGGATGCCGGCCTTGTACGTCTCCAGGTTGCCGGCGATCACCCGCTCTGCGCCATGCTCGTCCTGCCACATGCCGGTCTGCATCGGGGTCAGCGTTGAACCCGGGGCGACGATGTTGCAGCGGATGCCCAGCGGCGCCAGCTCCAGCCCGAGGCAGCGGGTGAACATCGTGGCGGCGGCCTTGGACGCGGCATAGGCGGCCATGCCGTGCCGCGGTACCCCGGCCGCATTCGAACTGACGGTGACGATCGCGCCCTGGCCTCGCGGTGACATCACCCGCGCCAGCGCACGCCCGACATGGAACACGCCATCGGCATTGACTGCGAACACTCGGCGCCAATCGGCATCGGTAGTCCCGGTCACCTCGCCCACGTGCAGGACCCCGGCCACGCTTGCGGCGAGACCGATCGGCCCAATGCTGGCTTCTACACAATCCACCAGTGCGTCCACCGCTACGCTGTCGGTCACATCGAGCGCAAACGCCTGCACACGTGCATCCACTACCGCGGGCGCCTCGCGGTCGGTCGCCACCACCGTGCAGCCGGCCTCGGCCAACAGCCGTACCAGTGCCTCGCCGATGCCGCCGGCGGCGCCGGTCACCAGTGCCACGCGACCTTCAAAGCCGGTCAACTGCATGTTGCGATCTCCTGTTGCTCATCCCAGTGGCGCAGGCGCGCCGACAGCCACGGTGCCAGCTGCGCCACCGCATCGCGGCCGGTCAGCTCGGCATGCAGGAACGGCAGTTCCAGCGCCTGCACCTTGCGTGCGTGCTCGCGCCACAGCGCCGACTGCAACTGTGCCCGCGCCTGATGGTCCCGGCCAGCACGGACATGCACCAGCGTGCCGTCGAACGGACGGTGGATGTGTTCGCGGATCAGCCGGTTGGTGCCAGTCACCGCGCGCACCACGCCATCGAGCACCACGTCCGGCAGGCTGCCGAGCGCACTGCCGCCACGGCGCAGAAAACCAAGAATGTGTTCGCGGCTGTCCAGCTCCGGATGCGCATCCGGGTCATGGCCGGCAATCGCCAGCAGTGCGCGCAATGCGGCGATGGCATCGGGCTCAGGTTCGGCCCGCCAGCATTCGCTGGGATAGGCGTCCAGCAGCACCAGTTCGCCGACTTCACGCCCGATTTCATGCAGGCGCACGGCCATCGCCTGGGCGAGGATGCCGCCCACCGACCAGCCCAGCAGATGCACCGGTCCCTTCGGCTGCAGCGCAACCACCCGCTGCACGTAGTCATTGGCCATGGCTTCGATGCTGGACGGAAACGGCTGCTTCGGATCCAGCGCGGGCGACTGCAGGCCGTACACCGGGCGTACCGGCTGCAGGGCGCGCGCCAGGCTGCGGTAGTTCCAGGCGATGCCACCGGCCGGGTGCAGCACGAACAACGGAGTGGGCCCGTCAGCATCAGTCGCAGCCAACGAGATCACCGGCCCCAACGCGTGGTCGGCCAGCGCCGGCGGCTCGGCAATGCGCGTCGCCAACGCGGCCACGGTCGGCTGCGCGAACAAAGCGCCCAGGCCAAGGTCGCAGCGCCAGCGCTGCTCGATCGCGAGCAGCAGGTGCACCGCGGACAGCGAGTCGCCGCCGAGGCTGAAGAAGTCCGTATCCACCGCCACGGGCGCATCGCGGCCCAGCGCCTGGGCGAACAGCACGGCCAGTTCCTGCTCCAGCGGCGTGCGCGGCGCCAGCCCGGCAACCTCGTTCTGCGGCGGCTTCGGCAAGGCATTGCGGTCGAGTTTACCGTTGACGGTCACCGGCCAGTGATCCACACCGACGAACGCCGAGGGCACCATGTAGTCCGGCACGCGGGTGGCCAGGTGGCTGCGCAGCATCACGGCATCGGCAAGCGCCGCTGGCACATAGGCCACCAGCCGCGCATCGCCCGGCATGTCCTGGCGCAGCAGCACTTCCACGCGCTCCATTCCCGGCAGCTCGCGCAGTGCAGCCTCGATCTCGCCGAGCTCGATGCGCAGGCCGCGCAGTTTCACCTGGTGGTCGCTGCGGCCGAGGTATTCGACCGCACCATCGGGGCGCCGGCGCGCCACGTCGCCGGTGCGGTAGATCCGCTCGCCCGGCAGGAAAGGATCGGCCAGGAAGCGCTCGGCGGTCAGATCATCGCGGCCGAGGTAGCCACGTGCCAGCTGCACGCCGCCCAGGTACAGGTCGCCGGCCACACCGACCGGCACCGGCTGCATCCGCGCGTCCAGCACATACAAGCGGGTATTCCACACCGGGAACCCGATCGGCACTGGCCGCGAATGGTCCTGGGCCGAGGCCGGCCAGTAGCTGACGTCCACCGCGGCTTCGGTCGGGCCGTACAGGTTGTGCAGTTCGGCGTCCACGCGCGCATGGAAGCGGTCGCGCAGCGATGCGTCCAGCGCCTCGCCACTGGTGAATACGCGGCGCAGCTGGAGGCCTTCGGAAGCCGGCGCGGCGAGGAAGGCGTCGAGCATCGAGGGCACGAAGTGCGCCGTGGTGATGCCATGATCGCGGATCAGCCGCGCCAGCTCGGTCGGATCGCGATGCGCATCCGGCGCGGCGACCACCAGCGTAGACCCGCACAACAGGGGCAGGAAGAATTCCCAGACCGAGACATCGAAGGTCGCCGGGGTCTTCTGCAGCACGCGGTCATCTGCGCGCATACCGTAGTGCTCGCGCATCCACAGCAGGCGATTGACGATGGCACGGTGCTCGATGACCACGCCCTTCGGCTCGCCGGTCGAGCCGGAGGTATAGATCACGTAGGCTGCATCGCTGGGCGCCGGATCGGCCCACGGCGCTGCGAAACTCAACGCGGTCCATTGCTCAGGGGCAAGCACCGGCACCCCGGCCAGTCGCGGCTGCACGTCCGCCGCTGCCAGCACGCAGGCCGGTTGCGCCGAGGCCAGGATGCGGGCAAGGCGTTCGTCAGGATGCGCCAGATCCAGCGGCAGGTAGGCGGCGCCCGCGCGCAGCACCGCCACCAGCCCGATCACCAGTTCCAGCGAGCGCGGCAATGCCACTGCCACCACACTGCCCGGGCCGACACCCATCGCGCGCAGCTGCGCGGCGAGTGCGAAGCTACGCGCTTCCAGCGTTGCGTAATCCAACGCAGCGTCTCCGAACACCAGCGCGGGTGCGTGTGGATCGCGGTCCATGCCCTGTTGCAGCAGCTCGACCAGGGTCGTCTCCGGCAGCGCGTGCGCGGTGGCATTGAATTCCTGCAGCACCTGCTGCGCCTCCTCGGGCGTCGCCAGGGGCACGGCTGCGATATCGTCAGCCTGCAGCGCCGCCGACACGAAATGCAACAGCCGCGCCGCGTGCGCCTCGACATCCTCGCGACTGTACAGCGCGGGATTGGCCTCGATCTCCAGATCCAGCAGCGCCTGGCCATCGCCACGGAAACCCAGCGTCAGGTCATCCACCGGCCCGGTGCACAGCACCTGCAGCGCCGCTTGCACGCCGGGCAGGGCCAGCGGCTTGTAGAACGGCTGCACATTCACCAGCGGACCATGCAGCCGCTGCTGCGTGCCGACCAGACCGAGATCACGACGCAGCTGCTCTCCGCGGTAGCGGCCGTGCTTGCGACCCTGGCTGAGCTGCCGGCCCAGCCCACGGGTAAAGGCCTCGACGCTGCCCTCGCCAGCCGCCACGCGCAGCGGCAACACATTCATCACCATCGCCGGCACCCGCGCCGACGCATTGCCGAGCCGCCCCATGTAAGGCACGCCCAGCACCACTTCATCGGCAGCGCTCATCCGTCGCAGATACTCGGCGGCGAGCGCGGCCAGTACATCCGGCCACGGCTGCAACCAGCGCACCGAGGCCTGCAGCAGCTGCTCCCGGAACCCCGCATCCAGCGGCTGCACCCAGCGCAGCGCATCGTCGCTGGCCGCCACGGTACCCGCCAGGCCTACGCCTGCCGGTGCGCCCTGCATGTACTCGCGCCACCAGTGGCCGGCCTGCGTACGGCGCGGATCGGCACGGTAGGCGGCATCATCCGCGAGCACACCGGACAGTCCTGGCAATGGCTCACTCATGCGGCCGGCATGCAACGCGCACACCCGATCAGCGAAGAGCGCCATGCCATACCCGTCGGCCGCCAGATGATGCACGCGCAGGTACCAGACCCAGCGCTGTCCGCCCAGATCGAACAACACCTGCTGGCTGATCCGGTCGCGGGTCGGATCGACCGCGCTGAGGCGGTCGGCCTGCATCAGGCTGCGGGCCGCAGCGGCGGGATCCGCCTCGGCAGAAACATCACGCACCGAAAGCCGCGGCACATGCGCCGGGTCATGCCACTGCAGCGGCTGGCCGTCGGCCCCCTCGGCAAAGCGCAGTGCCAAGGCCTGGGCCTCATCCGCAGCCTGGTCCGCCGCGGCGACGAACGCGGCCACATCCAGCGGACCGTCGATCCACACCGCATGTGCGGTATTGAACGACGGATTGTCCGGTGCCAGCCGCTGTGCGAACCACAGTCCGGCCTGGGCCTCGGTCAGTGCCACCGGCGTGGCCAGCGCGGCGGCGTTCATGCGTTCTGCGCGGCCTGCAGCGTCTGCACCACACCCCACCACTGGCGCAGCGTGGTGTGCTCGGCCAGCTGCGAGAACTCCAGCGGCAACCCAGTGTTGCCCCAGGCCAGGACCAGGCCGAGCATGCGCATCGAGTCCAGATCCAGGTCGATCAGGTTGTCGTCGTCACCGATCTCGGCCGGGGTGCACTCCAGCACCCGCGCCACATCGGCACGCATCCGCTCCAGATCCAGCACATCAGCCGTGGCAACCATCACAGCACCTCCAGCAGCTGATCGGTGGTCATCGGCACCCCGCTGGTGCGCGCAATCCAATGCAGCGCCTGATCGTGGTCGGCACGCGAGAAGTCCGCCACCGCATCGGCGGCGATGAAGGCCTCGATATCACGCTGGAACGCCTCCACCACGGTCGCGGTGCAGCCGATATGGGCGTACACGCCGGTCACCAGCAGCTGGTCGCGCCCACGTACCCGCATCAGCGTCTCCAGGTTGCTGCGCTGGAACGCGCTGTAGCGGTGCTTCACCAGCACGTGCTCACCCGGCTGCGGTGCCAGCGCCTCGATGATCGGTTCATGGTCGGC
Source organism: Stenotrophomonas sp. 109824_Sma (assembly GCF_056480025.1). Classification (NCBI taxonomy): domain Bacteria; kingdom Pseudomonadati; phylum Pseudomonadota; class Gammaproteobacteria; order Lysobacterales; family Lysobacteraceae; genus Stenotrophomonas; species Stenotrophomonas sp. 109824_Sma. Next base: position 2,759,169 of record NZ_CM151078.1, read on the forward strand.
GCTGCGGCGCATGCCCGGCCCCCACAGGTCGGCCTGCAGGCCACGGTCACGGCGATCCTGGTCGCCATGCTGGGCGGTGTAGAACACCGGAATGCCGTGTGCGCGGCAATGCGCCAGCAGGCGCACGATATTGTCCACGGCCGGCCGCAGCGGCGTGCTGCCGGCATCGAATGCGGCCAGGAAGTAGCGCTGCATGTCGTGCACCAGCAACGCAATTCGATCGCGCTGCGGGCGCCACGGGCCACGGGCCTGCGGCAGTTCGGCGGCGGTCGGCAAGGGGTAATCGGTAATACGGGGCAGCGCCATCAGCGCGTTCCTCCTGTCTGTTGCAGATGACGCGCGCGCAGCTGCGCGCGCAGTTCGCGGCGGCTGATCTTGCCGACCGCGGTGGTATCGAAACTGTCGACGAACACGACCTGGTCCGGCACTTTGAAGGCGGCCAGGCCGCGCGTACGCATCCAGGCTTTCAGTGCCGGCGCCTTGATCGGCTCACCGTGCTGGATCACGAACGCGCAGCTGCGCTCACCGAGATACTCGTCGGGAATGGAGACCACGGCGGCGTCGAACACGCCCGGGTGGGCCAACAGATGGTCTTCGATCTCCTCGGCGGAAATCTTCTCACCGGCCCGGTTGATGTGGTCGCCCGCGCGGCCCTGCACCACCAGGTAGCCACCGGGCAGCTGCTGTACGCGGTCGCCGGTGCGGTAAAAGCCGTCGTCGGTGAACGAACGCGCATTGGCCACCGCATCGTTATGGTAGCCACGAATGGTGTAAGGGCCACGGGTCAGCAGATGGCCCACTTCGCCTTCGGCCACCGGCTGATCATGGTCGTCGACCACCCGCACTTCGTCATCCGGACTGATCGGCCGGCCCTGGCAGGCCACGATCAGTTCCTCCGGATCATCCAGGCGCGTGTAGTTGACCAGTCCCTCGGCCATGCCGAACACCTGCTGCAAGGTGCAGCCCAGGCCGTCGATCACGCGCCGTGCGGCTTCCGGCACCAGTTTGGCGCCGCCTACCTGCAGTACCTGCAGGCTGGACAGGTCATGCTTGCTGGTGGCGGCCGCCTGCGCCCACAGCAGCGCCAGCGGCGGCACCAGGCCACAGCAGGTCACTTTTTCGCGGGCGATCAGCGGGAACGCCGCATCCGGACCCGGGCCAGGGCTGAGCACCACGCGCGCACCGGCATACAGCGCGCCGAAGAAGCCGGGCGAACTCATCGGAAAATTGTGCGCGGCCGGCAGCGCGACCAGGTAGACGCTGTCGCGGTCGATGCCGCAGAGGTCATTGCTGGCACGGAACGAATAGATGTAGTCGTCGTGGGTGCGCGGAATCAGCTTGGACAGCCCGGTGCTGCCTCCGGAAATCTGCAGGAACGCCACCGACTGCGGGTCCGGGTCGGCCGGCAGCTGGCTGCGGTCTCTCTGCAGCGCCTCCAGCGCGGTGAACTCCGCCGCATCGCCGTCGATCACCACATGGCGCACGACCGGCACTTCGGCCTGCAGCGCCCGCGCCAGCCCGCGATGATCAAAGCCATCGTGCAGGTCGGTCGTGATGTAGGCACTGGCCTCCGCCTTGTTGGCGAAGTGCACCAGCTCGGTGATGCGGTGCGCAGGCAGCGCGTAGACCGGCACCAGGCCGGCGCGGAACAGCCCGCATACGGTGGCGATGAACCCGGCGGTGTTGCCCAGCTGTACCAGCACCCGCTCACCGGGCTGCAGGCCGAGCGCCAGAAGGCCGGCACCGATGCGACCGGCTTCGTGCCACAGCTGCGCGTAGCTCAGGCGGACGTCACCAGCGACCACCGCGATGTCATCCGCGTAGCGTTCCGCACGCTCGCGCAGGAATGCCGGGAAGGTCTCGCCACGCCAATGACCCGCCTCGCGATAGCGCGCCATCAGGTCATCAGGCCACACCTGCTGCAGTGGCAGGCGGGAAGAAACGGTAGGCGTGTTCATGCAGCAGGCTCGATGGCGGGCGCGGATTCATGGACACCCAGCGCGTTCAACAGGGCAGCGAACTTCGCTGCGGTCTCGGCCACCTCGGCCTCGGGCTGCGACTCAGCGACGATGCCGGCGCCGGCGTACAGGCGCAGCTGCGTACCCTGCAGGCGTGCGCAGCGGATCGCCACGTACCAGTCGCCATCCCCTTGCGCATCCAGCCAGCCGACCGCGCCGGCATAGAAGCCACGCGGCACCGGCTCCAGCTCGCGAATGCGCTGCAGCGCCGCCAACCGCGGCGTACCGCAGACCGCCGGGGTGGGATGCAGCTGCGCCAACAGCTCGGCCGCCGATGTCTGCGGATCCTTCAGGGTGGCATGGATGCGGGTGCCCAGATGCCACATGCTGGCGGTGGCATGCAGTGCCGGGCGCGGCTGCGCATCGATGTGGCTGCAATACGGTGCCAGGCCCTCGACGATGGCCTCGACCACATGGCGGTGCTCGTCATGGTCCTTGGTTGAAGCCAGCAATGCCTGCGCGGCACGCTCGTCCTCGACGGCATCGGCGCTGCGCCGCGCGGACCCGGCCAGCGGATGCGACAGCAGCTCCGCACCGCGCTTGCGCAGCAGCAACTCCGGCGTTGCACCGACCAGCCAGGCCGGTGTCTGCCCCAGTTCGACCGGCAGCGGCACCGCATAGGTCGCCACCGAGGGATCCGCGCCCAACCGCGCCAGCAGCACCTCCGGAGACAACGCCTCGCGGGTGCGTGCCAACAGGCTGCGCGCCAGCACCACCTTGTGCAGGTCCTGGTCGGGCGCGCGCAGCGCCTTCACTGCCGCGGCAACCGCAGCGGCATAGTCCTGCGCTGCGGGCTCCGCCTGCAGCACGCCCTGCAGCGCCGGTGCCGCCTGCGGCTGCAGCGGCAGGGCCGGCAACAGGCGCTCGGGCTGGTACAGCGCATCGTCGGCACGCGGCTCGAACGGCACTGCACCGACCAGCAGCCCCGGGCCGCCACGCTGCTGGGCAAAGAACGCCGCAACCCGCTCAGCCAGGGTTGCCAGCGCGCCATTCGGCAGCGCGGCCCGGCAACCACGTGCGTGCACGTGCTGGCCGGCATGCTGCAGCAGGAACAGCGACGCGTCGTCAGTGTTTTCCAGCGGCGCCGGCGCAGCCTCCGGCCACGCGCCCTGCATCAGGGAATCGTTCATGGGGTCTCCTTCATCCGATGCGCTGCGGCCAGCACGCACAGCAACAGCAGCAGTGCACCGACCAGCAGGTATGGCAGGCTCGGCCCGCCGCGATACAACAGCGTGCCGAGCATCGGCCCGGCCACCATGCCCAGTCCCTGCGCGGCAGCGACAGTACCGGCGGCAGCGCCCTGCTCGTGTGCCTCCACCGCGTCGGCGGCCAACGCCTGGAACGAGGGGAATACGAAGCCCATGCCGAATGCAGCCAGCGCGTAGGCCGCAGGCAGTTGCCAGGCCTGCTGCACGCCCGCCACCGAAGCAAAGCCGATGCCGGAAATGAGGGCGCCAAGAATGATCCAACGGCGCGGGTGTACCTCCAGCTTCATCACCAGCGCCTGCGCCAGGATCAGGCCGACACCGACCGCAGTCAGCGCGATGCCTGCCATGCGTGCACCCGCAGCGGCATCCAGGCCCAGGCGATCGATTGCGAAGAAGCCGACCGTGACCTGCGCGATGGTCACCGAGACCATCGCGATGAACGCCGCGAGCTGCGGCAGGCGCAGGCGCGGGTCGAGACGGCTCATCGGCGCGCGGCGCTGCGCGGAAGCACCCAGCACCGGCGGCGTCGCTGGCAGCCGCCAGGCCAGCAATGCCAGTGCCAGCAACGGCAGCAACGCGGCCACGTACAGCGCCAGCGAAAGATTGGTATAGGCCAGCCAGCCGGCAGCGGCCGGACCCAGCACCATGCCCAGCGCGTTGGCACTGCCCAGGCGGGCGAGGAAGCGGGCGCGCTGCCCGGTCGGCGCCTTGTCGGCAATCAGCGCGGCAGCGGTAGGCGGCACCGCCGCGTAGAACAGGCCGATCAGGCCACGCGCACCGACCAGCACCAGCACCGATACCAGTACCGGCGGCACCGTCTGCAGGGCGACGTCGATGAACACCGCCAGCGCGATGTAGACCACGGTGTACGCGCTCATCGCCAGCATCAGCACGCGCTTGCGGCCGATGCGGTCGCTGAGCTGGCCCCACGGACGGGCCGCCAGCATCCACAGCACGCCGGCAGCGGTCACCGACAGTCCGGCGTGCCACTCGGACAGACCGAGCAGGCGGACCACCGGGCCGATCACGGCGACGAAGGACATCATCGCCATGGTGCCGATCAGGGCGGCCAACACCAGCGCCGGCAAGCCGGGAACGACGGGACGTGCATGCATGGAACACCAGCCGTAACAGGGAGGGATCGCCGGGCGCACCTGCGCCCTGCCTGGCACCAGCCCTGTTCAGGACCGGACGCCAGCCTCAAATGATAACGGCTCGTATTTGCATTTGATACCCATTCTCTTGAACGGGCACGCAACAGCGACTTCAGCGCACGGCGCGCAGGCCCAGCAGGCCACGACGCTTGAACCACCATTCCAGCGGCAGCGTCACCAGCGGGGGGATCGCCGCCAGCAGCGCCAGGGCACTGGCCCACCACGGCCAGCGCAGGCGCATCGCCGCGAACAGGGTGACCGCCACGTAGACCAGGAAGGCCACGCCGTGCAGCGGCCCGAACAGCTTGACCAGTGCCACGTTGGCCATCGGGCCGTACTTCATCCACATGCCGATGAGCAGGCCGGCCCAGGTCACGGCCTCGATGAAAGCGACCGCCGCGAACAGGCGTCCGGTCGGGTGCATGGGGGAACGTTGGGTCACGCGGGGCTCCGGCATCGGGTATCAAATGCGAATGATACGCAGATGCGCGATCCCTGTAGAGTCGAGCCATGCTCGACTGCCTATGCCTCGGCAGCTGAAGGAGAGCATCAGCAGTTCAGCGAGCGCAACGGCAAGAGCGTGTCCACCAAGGTGGACACCTACCGGAGCATATGCGGCAGAACCTGCTCGCCGATCTCGCGCAGCACTTCATCCATCGGCCGCCCGTTGTCGACCAGATTGAACATCACATGTGCCACGCCCTGCGCATGTACGCGCAGCAGGTAGTCACGCAGGCCATCGCGGCCCACCTTCAGGCCCAGCGGCAGCGGCTCGGCCGGCGCCTGCGGATCGGCCTGCAGGTCCAGCAGCATCGACTGCACGAACGGCTTGCCTGGCCCACCGCGCTGCACCAGCGCCTGCTGCCACAGGCCGATCCGTCCCTCCTGCGCAGCTTCCTCGCGGTGATAGGTGGCCCAGCCCTCGGCTTCGCGCGCGATCCACTGCAGGCTCTGCCGTGCCGTGCCCACCACCAGCATCGGGATGCGCGTGGCCGGCGCGGGCAGCACATCGAAGCCGCCGGTCGCCTCCAGCACGGTCGCCCGTTCGTTCGTATCGGGGGACAGCGCCGCGCGCAGCAACGACCAACGCTCACGGAAGGTCGCCGCCCTGCCCTCCAGGTCCTCGCCGAACGCGGCGAACTCCTCTGGGCGGTCACCCGAACCCAGGCCCAGCACGAAGCGCCCATCACTGATCCGGTCCAGGCTCAGTGCCGACTTCGCCACCTGCAACGGCTGGCGCAACGGCAGCACGATCGCTGCGCTGCCGACCACGATGCGCCCGGTCGCGGCCGCCAGCATGCCCAGCCACAGGAACGGATCGTCCAGTGCACTCGCTGTCGCGTCTGGTCCCTGTGGGACCATCAGCGGCACGTCGCGCGTCCACAACGCGGCGAAGCCAAGATCGTCGGCCAGCCGTGCGATGCGCCGCGCCTCGCGCGGATCGGCCAGCCCGTGCGCCGCAACGGGCGTCATCAGGCCCAGGCTCAGTCCCTGTTGCGGAAACAACGATGCGTAGGCGGGATTGAATTCACTCATGCCACCAGCTTAGCGTGCAGGTACCCGGCGACGATGACACGCCACACACCACAGGAAGAACGCTGCATGCCGAAGATCCGCCCCGCTCATGTCGATGACCTGCCTGCGATCAGTGCGGTGTGCCTGGCCGCGTTCAACGAGGCAGTGGCACCGTCGCTCGGCGCGGCCGGCATCGCCACCTTCGGCAGTGTCGCTGCAGCCGATGCGTTCGCTGCGCGCCTGCAGGGTGACAACCACATCCTGGTGGCCGAGCAGGATGCGCGCGTGGTCGGCGTGGTCGAGCTGAAGGAGGGCCGGCACCTGGCGATGCTGTTCGTCGATCCCGCCTGCCAGGGCCAGGGCATCGGCCATGCGTTGTTCGAGGCGGTGCTGCCGCAGGTGCGCGAACCGATGCTGACCGTGCGTGCCTCGCTCAATGCGGTGCCGACCTACCTGCGCTATGGCTTCGTGCTGGATGGCGAAGTCGGCGAGTTCAACGGGTTGGTGTACCAGCAGATGGTGCGGGCGGCGCCGCCTTCGGCAGGGGCAGCCCCTGGTCCGCATTGACCTCCGGCCCACATTCCCTGCAACGTGTCCGATATAAGCAAACTGAATCAGCACCTGCGCCGGCCGTTCCTACAATGGCCTGTCACCCCGCCCTTCGAGATGCTGCCGATGCGCGTCGCGCTTTCCGTGTTGCTGCTGGCTTCGGCGCTGAGCGCCTGCACTCCGGCCCCGGTTTCCACCGCCAGTTCCGCCGAGGCGCCCGCGCCGGCCAGCTCCATCGCCTGGCGCCAGGGTGACGTCGACGATGCCTTCGCCGAGGCCGCCGACAGCGGCAAGCCGGTGCTGCTGTACTGGGGCGCGGTCTGGTGCCCGCCGTGCAACCAGCTCAAGGCCGGCCTGTTCAAGGACCCGGCGTTCATCGCGCTGACCAGCAAGTTCGTGCCGGTCTACCTGGATGGCGACGAGGAAGGTGCGCAGGCCTGGGGCGAGCGCTTCGGCGTACGCGGCTACCCGACGCTGATCGTGCTGGACCCGCAACGCAACGAAATCACCCGCGTCGCCGGTGGCAATGACGCCGCCGAACTGACCCGGGCCCTGACCGTGGCCGCAGGCCGCCGCAGTGCTGTTGCTGCCACCCTGGCCACCGCGTTGGCAACGCCGGACCGACTGGCCGCCGAAGACTGGCAGGTGCTTGGCGACTACGGCTGGGAGGTCGACGCCAACCGCCTGGCCGGCGAGCGAAACAGCCAGGACGTGCTGCGCCAGCTGTCCAAGGCCGCACCCGACGCCGCCCTGCAGCGCCGTTTCGCGCTGCTGGCCCTGGCTACAGCCGAAAAGCCCGATGCCTCGCCCACCGAAGTGCGCGAGCTGCTGCAGGCCGTGCTGGCGCAACCTGCAGAGGTGCGTCGCAACCGCGAGCTGCTGGGCTATGCCGGCGCCAAGCTCGTAAAGCGGGCCAGCGCGGGCCCGGCCACGTCCAACACGCTGGGGCAGCAGCTGCTGGTTGCACTGGAGCGGGCAGATGCCGAACGCGGCGACCGCGCCGACGATGCGTTGTCGCGCGCGCTGACCGACGTTTCGCTGGCCCGCCAGCAGCAACCGAAGGGCGCGTTGCCCGCAGCACTCGTGGAGCGGGTCAAGCAGCGCGTGGCCGCGGCCGATGCCGCCGCCACCGATGCGCATGCACGCCAGGCCACGATCAGCAGCGCGGTGTACGCATTGCGCGAGGTCGGTGACGACGCCGGTGCCGAGGCCCTGCTACTGGCCGAACTGAAGCGCAGCGAGCAGCCGTACTACTACATGCCCGAGCTGGCCGAACTGGCCGAGCAGCGTGGCGACACCGCCGGGGCGCTGGAGTGGCTGAAGCGCGCCTACGATGGTGCGCAGGGCCCCGCGACGCGCGTGCAGTGGGGCGTGCTGTACGTGGAGGGCCTGCTCAGGCTGGCGCCGGACGATGCGCCGCGCATCGAGCAGGCTACCGCCTCGCTGATCGCCGAACTGGAAGCACAGCCTTCGGGCTATCACCAGCGCACCCGCCAGCGCTTCGAGCGCCTGGCCGGGCAGTTGAAGGCGTGGAGCAGCAAGCACCAGGGTGCGGAGACGCTGGCACGGCTGCAGCAGCGGATGCAGCAGGCGTGCGGTGACCAGGTGGATGGCGCCTGTAAGGACTGGTTGAGCTGAGTTGATGAAAGCGCTGGCGGCTGGTTCGCCGGCCGGCGCTTTTGTTGATCCGTGTGGGAGGGGGCGGGGGCCGCTGGCCAGGACACGAAAAAGCCCCTCCATGGTGCTCGATGGCGCCATCCTTGGCGCCAACGGTCCTGTCCAGCGGCCCCCGCCCCCTCCTGACAGTTTCCTGCGAGCGCGGGCAGCGCATCAGCGCGCCGGTGAGGGTTCGGAAAGCGGGTTCTGGTAGTGCCGGCCGCTGGCCGGCAACCCGACCGTCGCTGAATGCCGGCCAGCGGCCGGCACTACCATGCCTCCGTCTTGACCTCTTGATCTATTGACCTAAACCAATGTTGAGGTGCGATAACGATCTCCGCACGGCCAACCCCCTGGCCTTCCCCACGGAGATTGCTTCGATGTCGTACTCGCTCCCCCCGCTCCCCTACGCCTATGACGCCCTCGAGCCGCATTTCGATGCGCGCACGATGGAAATCCATCACAGCAAGCACCACCAGACCTACGTCAACAACCTCAATGCCGCCATCGAGCAGGCCGGCATCGCCGAACAACCGGTCGAGGCGCTGATCGCCAACCTCGATGCCGTGCCCGAGGCGCAGCGCGGCGCGGTCCGCAACAACGGCGGCGGCCACGCCAACCACAGCCTGTTCTGGACCGTGCTCAGCACCAACGGCGGCGCGCCCGATGACGAGCTGGCCGCGGCCATTGATCGTGACCTCGGCGGTTTCGATGCCTTCAAGGACGCCTTCACCAAGGCTGCGCAGACCCGTTTCGGCAGTGGCTGGGCCTGGCTGACCAGCGATCGTGATGGCGGCCTGCAGGTGGAAAGCAGTGCCAACCAGGACAGCCCGCTGATGGGTGCAGCCGTCGGCCTGTCCGGCAATACCCCGATCCTCGCACTGGACGTCTGGGAGCACGCCTACTACCTGCACTACCAGAACCGTCGCCCGGACTACATCGGCGCCTTCTTCAACATCATCAACTGGGCCGAGGTCGGCCGGCGCTACCGCCAGGCCCGGGCCTCATGAGCGGCGAGACACTGCCGTACGCCGGGCCGTGGGCGGGGGTCTTCCCCGCTCCGGCCCCGGTGCCGTCGGTCGAGATGCCGCCGCGTGCATTGCGGCGGCTGCTCGGCCATTTCCCGACCGGCGTCGCCATCGTCTGCGCACGCGATGCGCAGGGAAAACCGGTCGGCCTGACCATCAACTCGTTCGTGCCGGTGTCGCTGCAGCCGCCGCTGGTGTTGTGGAACCTGGCGCTGCACGCGCAGAGCCTGTCCACCTTCCAGCGCGCCACCCGCTTTGCGATCAGCGTGCTGGCGGCCGACCAGGAAGCACTGGCACGGCGCTTCGCCGATCCGCAGGTACGCAACCGCTTCGACGATCTGCCACTGCTGGACGACGACGAAGACGCACCACCGCGCATCGCCGGTGCGGTGGCCCATCTCACCTGTACCCGCCACGCGCAGTGGCCGGTGGGTGATCACCTGCTGCTGGCCGGTCGCATCATCGAGGTACACGAGAACGGCGGTGCGCCGCTGCTGTTCCATCGCGGCCGTTTCCAGCCCGGACCGGCCGAACTGCTGGTGGAGGTGCGCGGATGAACATCGAGGCTCTGGAATGCATGCTCGCCGCCGGCAAGGACGGCGCGCTGCTGCGCTTCGGCCTGGGCAAAGGCTGGCTGGATGCCGGCAACCCGGTGCGTGCGGCGACCCATCTTGGCCGTTGCGTGGTGCTTGATCCGCAGTATTCAGCGGCGTGGAAGCTGCTCGGCAAGGCCTGGCTGGCCAGTGGCCAGCCGCAGGCCGCGCGCGAAGCATGGCAGCGCGGGCTGAGCGTGGCCGGCAGCAAGGGCGACCAGCAGGCACGCAAGGAAATGCAGGTGTTCCTGCGACGCCTGGACCGCGAGCAGGCGGACCTGGCGAAAGCGGGCTGAGTCGATCAGCCCGCGTTGGCCGATGCCGGTGCGGACATGATGTCCGACATCGGCAGGCGGCGCGGCTTGCTCGGGAATGCGTGGCGCAGGATGCGCCAGACCACCTGGCCGAACTGGCGCGGCAGCGAGCCGTTGTTGTAGTGCTGGCCGTAGCGGCGGCAGATGTCCTTCACTTCCTTGGCGATGGCCGCATAGCGGTTGGCCGGCAGGTCTGGATAGAAGTGGTGCTCGATCTGGTGGCTGAGGTTGCCCGACAGCACGTTGATCAGGAAGCCGCCGCTGATGTTGGACGAACCGCGCAGCTGGCGCAGGTACCAGTGGCCGCGCGATTCATTGCGCAGGCATTCCTTCGGGAAGGTTTCCGATTCGGCGGTGAAGTGGCCGCAGAAGATGATCACGTAGGTCCAGATGTTGCGCAGGCCGTTGGCAACCAGGTTCCCCAGCATCACGGTGAGGAAGAACGGGCCGGCCAGCAGCGGGAAGAACACGTAGTCCTTCAGCACCTGGCGCAGCATCTTGCGCGCCACCGGGCGGGTCTGCAGCCACATCGCACGGGCACTCATGCGGCCCTTCAGCCAGCGGCCCAGGCGCAGGTCCTGCGCGGCCACGCCCCACTGGAACAGCAGTGCGAAGATCGGCGCGATGATCGGCTGCAGCAGGTAGAACGGCTTCCAGCGCTGCTCCGGGAAGATCCGCAGCAGGCCGTAGCCGATGTCATCGTCCATGCCACGCACGTTGGTGTAGGTGTGGTGGCGGAAATTGTGGGTCTTGCGCCAGTTGTCGGCGGTGGCAACGATGTCCCACTCGTAGGTATTGCCGTTGAGCTTGGGGTCGCCGGTCCAGTCGAACTGGCCATGCATGACGTTGTGGCCCAGCTCCATGTTCTCCAGGATCTTCGACAGCGCCAGCAGCAGCGTGCCGGTGATCGCGGCCGGCCACAGCAGCGGCATCCAGAACAGCGGCGAGAACGCCGCCAGGAACAGCAGGCCACGGCCCCCCACGCCGAACCAGCGCACGGCAGCGGCCACGCGGCGGATGTAGCGGGTATCGGAGGCGCCGAGGCTGCCGATCACACGGTCGCGGATCGCGTCGAGTTCCTCACCGAAGGCATGCATCTCGGCAGTACTCAGGGCACGGTCGGTAGCGCGGGTCATGGCAGGCGTCCTCAGAGATCCAGGGTCAGGTCGGTGGTCGGTGCGCTCACGCAGATCCGCACCGGCTGTGCCGATTCGGACTGCAGGTCGCCGGTACGCAGGTGGCGGGTGGCGCCACTGACGCGGTCACAGCTGCAGGTGTTGCAGATGCCCATGCGGCAGCCATGCTTGGGCTTGATGCCATGGGCTTCCAGGCTTTCCAGCAACGAGCTGCCACGCGGCACGCTCAGCTGGCGGCCACTGCGCGCCAGCGTCAGCACCACCTCCCCTTCACTGCTGGCGTCACGCAGCGGTGCCGGCGGAGTGAACGCTTCTGCCTGGAAACCGGCGACCTGGTGCGCCAGGCGTTCGCGCGCGGCGGCAACGAATCCATCCGGGCCACAGGCCAGTACATGGCGCTGCGCCAGCGGGGTGTCATCGCCGGCCACCTGCAGGTCGTGGGCATCGATGCGTGCGGCGGGTACATCGCCTTCGCGGGTGGTCAGCAGGTGCACACGCAGGTTCGGCTGGCTGGCGGCCAATGCCTGCAGCTCATCACGGAACTGCAGGTGGGCAGCGCTGCGCTCCCAGTAGAACAGATCCACCGGGGCGGCCAGCGGGCGTTGGCAGGCTTCGCGCAACAGGCTGCGCATCGGCGTGATGCCACTGCCGGCCGCCAGCAGCAGCACCGGCGCCGCGGCCGGCATATGGAATTCACCGAAGGCGGCATCGAGGCGGAACAGCTCGCCCGGCTGCGCATGGTTGACCAGGTGCTGGCTGACCCGGCCGCCGTCGACCGCCTTGACGGTGATCGCCAGCTCGCGCGGGCCAAGTGCGGTGGGGCTGTAGCTGCGCTGCCACAGGCGTCCTTCAATCTCCACGCCCAGGGTGACGTGCTGGCCGGCGCGCATGCCGGCCCAGTGCCGGTTGGTGCGCAGGACCAGGGTTGCCGCGCCCTCGCCGGCCGGCTCGCGGCGGACCAGGCGGGCCACAGGCTCGCGCAGGGTCCACAGGGGATTGAGCTGGCCCGCCCAGAAATCGAACAGCGACGGCGAGACCCAGCGGTAAGGAGAGAACAGGGACGGACGGACGACAGCGCTCATGGGCGAACTATACGGGCGCACATACACCTGTGTATACATGTGTATATTGAACCGGATTGGGTATGATTCAGCCTCGCCCCACCGGAACCCCCATGGCCGCTGCCACCGCCCTGTCGACGCCCGAAGATGCCAACAGCCCGGCCCGCCGTACGGTGAGCCGCGAGGATCTGCTGGCCGCCGCCCTGAAACTGATCGGGCCGCACCGCAGCCTGTCCACGCTCAGCCTGCGCGAAGTGGCACGTGAGGCCGGCATCGCGCCGAACAGCTTCTACCGGCAGTTCCGCGACATGGACGAACTGGCCGTGGCGCTGATCGATGCGGCTGGCCGCTCGCTGCGCACCATCATCGGCGAGGCCCGCCAGCGTGCCACCTCCACCGCCAGCAGCGTGGTGCGGGTCTCGGTGGAAACCTTCATGGAGCAGCTGCGCGCCGACGACAAGCTGCTGCACGTGCTGCTGCGCGAGGGCGCGGTCGGCTCGGACGACTTCAAGCACGCGGTCGAACGCGAGCTGCACTACTTCGAGGAAGAGCTGCAGCACGACCTGGTGCGCCTGGCTGCATTGGACGGCGCGGTCCTGCATGCGCCGGAACTGGTGGCCAAGGCCATCACCCGGCTGGTGTTCGCGATGGGCGCCACCGCCATGGACCTGCCGCCGGAAAAGGATCCGGAGCTGGTCGAGCAGATCTCCACGATGATCCGCATGATCATCGTCGGCGCGCGTACCCCCGCCGCGTTCCGCCGCGGCTGACGATTGCCCGGATCCCTTTCCAAAGGAAAGGGCTCTGACCCCACCTCCCTGCACCACACGGCAACGCCATCCTCCGTGCATGACCACCGGCAGGGTTGCGGCTCTTCTATGTAATGTTATAACAAACGCATGATCCACCTGGATGGGCGCTCCTCACCGAATTGCTGCGGCTTCGTTATATAGCTCTTGCTATATTGATAAGCCACTGCTTTCATATGCGCCAGCCAGGTCGCCCTCGCCGCCCTCCCTCCCCAAGGACGACGCCTCATGCCCGTTTCCCTCCTTCGCCGCCTGCCACTGGCTGCCGCCATTGCCCTCACCCTGCCACTGCCCACAGTCGCAGCCACCCCGAAACCGACCGAACTGGATCGGGTGCAGGTAAAAGTCAGCACCGCCACCCGCAGCGAACGCCTGCTGTCGGACGTGCCGATCCGCACCGAAGTGCTGCGCAAGGAAGACATCGCGCTGCGCGCGGCCACCGACTTCTCGCGTGCCGCCGAGCTGATCAACGGCCTGCGCGTGGAGAGCAACTGCCAGAACTGCAACACCAGTGAAGTGCAGCTGCTGGGCCTGCCCGGTGCCTACAACCAGTTGCTGTTCGATGGCATCCCGCTGCTGTCCACGCTGGGCAGCGTGTACGGCCTGGAACAGATCCCGGCCGGGTTCGTCGACCGCATCGAAGTGGTCAAGGGCGGCGGGTCGGCGCTGTACGGCCCAGGCGCGGTTGCCGGTGTGATCAACCTGATCCCGCCGCTGCCGGCGCGCAGCGGTGGCCATGTGCAGGCCGGCGTGGATGTCCTGAAGGGCACACCGCAGAAGAACGCCGACGTACGGCTGGACCTGGTGGCCAAGGACGCAGACGCTGGCCTGTCAGTGATCGCCCAGCGCAACTGGAACAGCGGCATCGACTACAACGGTGACGGCTACACCGAGATCACCCGCAAGAACCTCAAGGTCGGCGGGCTGCAGGCCTGGTATGCGCCCACGCCGGGCACGCGGCTGCGCCTGGACCTGCAGGTGACCGATGAAACCCGCCGCGGCGGCAACCGCCTGGACCAGCCCGAGTACCTGGCCAACATCGCCGAATCGCTGGATACGAAGTACCGGCGCGGCAGCGTGTCGTGGGACCAGGAGATCAATGCCGACGTCGACTTCCGCCTGGCCTACGCCTTCGCCGACATCGACCGTGACAGCTTCTATGGCGGTCTGGGTGATGTGGTCACCGATCCGTCCGCGCCCGGCTATGACCCGTCGCAGCTGGACCCCAACGTGGCCGGCAGCGCGGCCTCGCGTTCATGGCGCCAGTACGGCCGCACCCACAACCCGCTGCACTACATCGACAGCCAGTTGAACTGGCGGCTTGGCGCGCACGCGCTGGCCTTCGGCGTGCAGTACAAGCACGAAGCGCTGCGCGACGACAACCGCACCGGTGACGGGCAGCGCCTGGCGGTGCTGGAGGATGCCACTTTCCACAATCTGGGCGCCTTCATCCAGGACGAATGGAGCCTGCGCGACAACGTCGACCTGGTGCTGGGCGCACGCGTGGACAAAAGCTCGGAGCTGGACAACGCGGTGTTCTCGCCGCGCATCGCGCTGGCCTGGCAGGCCACGCCGAACCTGAAGTGGCGGGCAGGCGTTGCCACTGGCTTCCGTGCGCCGGAGATCTTCGTCGAGGACGTGCATGTCGATACCCTGGGTGGCGAACAGGTGCGTGTGCGCAACATCGACGGCCTGAAGGAAGAGCGCGCGTTGACCACTCTGTTCGGCTTCGACTGGCGTTCGGACCCGGCCAATCCGGTCTGGAGCTGGGATGCCACCGCCTCTTACGCCCGTATCCGCGACACCTTCGCACTGGGCGAGATCCAGCGCGGCGATGACGGGCAACTGAGCCAACTGCGCTACAACGCCTCCGGCTCCAATGTGCTGGGCGCGGAAACCAACCTCGGCTGGCAACCTTCGCCGCAGTGGCGCCTGACCGCCGGTGCCTCGTGGTATCGCTCGCGCTTCCGCGAACCGCAGCGCATCTTCGACGACACCGGCGACGGTGGCGACACCGTGATCGAAAGCCGCGACTACCTGAAGACCCCACGCTGGACCGGCCTGGCCCAGCTCAGCTGGATGCCCGCCGAACCGTGGGAGACCTTCGTCGCGCTGCGCCACACGGGCCCGATGTCGGTGCTGAACAACCGGCTGGGCGAGTTGCACCGCACGCGGCCATTCCTGGTCACCGACCTCGGTGCGCGCTGGCACCGTCACATCGGCGCGCAGGCGCAGCAGGAAGTGTCGGTGGCCGCAGGCGTCAAGAACGTCTTCGACCAGCGACAGAAGGATCTGGAAGTGGGCGCGCTGCGCGACAGCGACTATGTCTACGGGCCGCGTTTCGCGCGCTCGTGGTACGTCAACCTGCGCTATGCGTTCTGAGCTGCATCGAGCGTTATTGCTGGCCTGTGCCGTGCTGCTGGCCGCACCGGCGATGGCTGCGGACCTGCATGCGCAGGTCTCGGCCTCGCTGATGCGGCCGGAACAGCGCTCGCTGCGGCCGATGCAGTGGTCGCCGCCACCGAAACTGGTTGCACTGTACTTCGGCGCCGACTGGTGCGCGCCCTGCCATGCCTTCGTGCCCACCCTCCGCAGCGTGCGTGATGCGTTGCGCGAGGCCGGCGCCGATACCGAGGTGGTGTACGTCAGCCTGGATGAAAGCGAGGCCGCACTGCGCCGTTACATGCACGCACAGGACATGCCGTGGCCGGTGCTGGACCCGCGCCGCGCCGCGCGCATGCCGGCACTGCAGGCCTTGGCCGGGATGGCACCACCGAACCTGGTGCTGATTGATGCCGACGGAAATGTACTTGCCAATGGCTGGCACGGGCGCCGCTACGATGGCCTGCAGCCGGTGTTGAAGGAATGGACGAAACGCGCGTGCGCGCAGCAGCACGCACGCTGCCCGCCTGGATTGTAGGATCGCGCGAAATGCCGCCGGGCATGGCCCGACGCAACCGTTACGGCGCCCCGCCCTCCGCCTTGCGCACGAACGCTTCGAACAGCGCCAGCGTCTGCTCGCTTACATGGTGTTCTATACCCTCGGCATCACGCCGTGCGGTATCCGGGTCCACGCCCAGCGCCAGCAGGAAACGCTCCACGGTCTGATGACGCTGGCGGCTGGCATGCGCCAGCGCCTCGCCTTCCGAGGTCAGGAACACGCCTCGGTACGGCCGCTGCACCACCCAGCCATCACGGGCCAGCCGCCGCAGCATCTTCGCCACGGTGGGCTGGGCCACGCCCAGGCGGGTGGCGATGTCGACCTGGCGGGCCTCGCCGCCGTCGGCCAGCAGGTCCGAGATCAGCTCGACATAGTCCTCCACCAGCTCCATCCGGTGCGCCTCGCGTACCTGCCGGAAGCTCTCGACCTGGCGCTCGGCCTCGATCAAGGGGGTGCTTTTCAGCGATGTCGAATCGTCGGTCTTGCCCACGCCTGCGCCTGTCCTTCCGGTGTACTCCGGTGTTGAACCTGAATTCTGGACCAGTAACGCGATAAAGACGATTGTTTCACATTGCTAATGACTATAGCAGGAGCTATATTCGGACCCATGAACACCCTGGCGCCCCGCGACCCTTCGGCCTCCACTCCGGCCAGCCTCGGTGCGCTCAACGGCTCGGTCGCGGTGCCCGACAAGGGACACTGGTGGTTCCGCCTGCTGGCCTTCCTCGGCCCGGGCTACATGATCTCGGTCGGCTACATGGACCCGGGCAACTGGGCCACCGACCTCGCCGGCGGTTCGCGCTTCGGCTACCTGCTGCTGTCGGTCATCCTCATTTCCAACCTGATGGCGGTGATCCTGCAGGCGCTGTCGGCGCGGCTCGGCATCGCCACCGGCATGGACCTGGCGCAGGCCTGCCGCGCGCGTTACCCGAAGCCGGTGAACCTGGCGCTGTGGGCGCTGTGCGAGGCCGCGATCATCGCCTGCGACCTGGCCGAGGTGATCGGCACTGCGATCGCCTTGAAGCTGCTGTTCGACCTGCCGCTGCTGTGGGGCGCGGTGATCACTGCGCTGGACACGCTGCTGGTGCTGCTGCTGATGAACCGAGGTTTCCGTGCACTGGAAGCCTTCGTGATCGCGCTGCTGATGGTGATCTTCGCGTGCTTCGTGGTGCAGATCGCGATGGCGGCGCCGCCGGTGATGGCGGTGCTGGGCGGCTTCATACCGCGCGCACAGGTGGTGACCGATCCGCATGCGCTGTACATCGCGATCGGCATCATCGGCGCCACGGTGATGCCGCACAACCTGTACCTGCATTCGTCCATCGTGCAGACCCGCGCCTATCCGCGTACCGATGAAGGCCGCCGCAGCGCGCTGCGCTGGGCGGTGACCGACAGCACCATTGCGCTGACCCTCGCATTGTTCATCAACGCCAGCATCCTGATCCTGGCGGCGGCGGTGTTCCATGCCAATGGCCGATTCGACGTGGAAGACATCGAGCAGGCGCACCAGCTGCTGGCACCGATGCTGGGCGTCGGCGCGGCAGCGACGCTGTTTGCGATCGCGCTGCTGGCCTCCGGCCTGAACTCGACGGTGACGGCCACGTTGGCCGGCCAGATCGTGATGGAAGGCTTCCTGCACCTGCGCCTGCCACCGTGGCTGCGACGACTGATCACGCGTGCACTGGCGATCATTCCGGTGGTGGTGGTGATCATGCTGTTCGGCGACCAGGGCGCGGTGAAGCTGCTGGTGCTGAGCCAGGTGGTGCTGTCCATGCAGCTGCCGTTCGCGATCATCCCGCTGGTGCGGATCGTCACCGACAAGGTGACGATGGGGGCGCTGGTGGCACCGCGCTGGCTGGGCGCGATCGCCTGGGTGATCGCGCTGGTGATCGTGGTGTTGAACGTAAAGCTGCTGGTGGATACCTTCAGCGGCGGGTGATGCCAATTGCCGGGGTCGGTCCTGCCCCAGTAGATCCACGCCATGCATGGATGACTTTACGCGGCGTGGGGGTCAGAGCCCTTGCCGCTGGCAAGGGATCCGACCCCGGCATCTCCACGCTACAGATGCAACGCGATCGCGGCCTCGATCTGCTGCGGCGACTGGAACCCGGCCAGGCGGGTGCGTTCGTCGCCGTCACGGAACAGCGAGAGCGTCGGCGTCTGCCGCAGCCCCAGTTCCCTGAAGAACGCCTCACCCAGTACTTCCAGCTGCACGCGCAGCAAGGTGGTGCCCTGCCCCGCCACGCTGTTGGCCACGCGGTGCAGCGACATTTCCAGCATCCGGCATCCCGGGCACTGGTCCTTGTGGAAGTCCACCAGCACCCGCGGATGTTCGGCCAGCAGCTGCTGGAACTGCTCAGGCGTGGTGGCGTCGATGATCTGCATCGGTGTTGCTCCAGTAATGGGCCAGGATCGCGTCGGTCCAGGCCTCGATGGCCGCGGCATGGCGCTCGCCATGCGGCATCTGTTCGATCTCCAGCGGCGGGTAGTCGCTGCGGAAGTAGCGGATCAGCCGGTGCACGGCGCCGCAGTAGTACTCCTGCCCCCACTGCGTTTCGCCGGTGCCGAACACCGCCAGCTGCCGTGGCCGTTCGCCGCGCTCGGCGATGCCAGCCACCCACGCCTTCATCTCCGCCGGCGTGCGGCCGGCGTTGTCGGTCCAGCAGCCCAGCAGCACCAGGTCGGCCTCGTCGGCCGCCAGGGGTGGCGCCTGGCGCAGATCGTCGGCCTCCTGCCAGTGCACGGCATGACCCGCAGCACGGCAACGCTCGGCAATCTGCCGGCCAAGCTCGCGGGTGTTGCCGCTCAGCGAGGCCACCACCAGCAGGATGCTCAGCGCCGCGCCGGGCTCAGAGGTCGTCGAAGCCGTTGTCGACGTTGGTCTTCTTGTAACTTGCATTGCGCATCTCGAAGAAGTCGGTCTTGGTCTCGGTGAAGTTGTCGGCGTAGGCCTTGATCCACGGCATCACGTTGTCGGTGGTGTCGCTGTACAGGCGCTCGATACCGAGCATGCCGGCCATCTTGTTGGCCCGGTACTTCACATAGCGCGTCATTTCCTCCACATCGATGCCGTCGATGCCGTCCAGCACTTCCGACGACCACTGGGTCTCCAGTTCGATGGCGTGCTCGAACGCCTGGTGCACATAGGCGGTCAGCTCGTTGGTCTGCAGCTCCGGGTTCTCGCCGATGATGGCGCGGATCAGCTCGCTGATGAACTTGGTATGGGCCAGCTCGTCGCGGTTGATGAAACTGATGATCTTGCCGGTGCCGGTCATGCGGTTCTGCCGCACCATGTTGTAGAAGTACGCAAAACCGGAATAGAAGTTGATGCCCTCCAGGATCGAGGACTGGATCAGCGACTTCAGCAGGGTCTCAGCGGTCTTCTCGCGCATGAAGTCGTCATACGCGCCCATGATCGGTGCGTTGCGCTTGATGATGGTCGGATGGGTGCGCGCCAGTTCAAACACGCGGTTCTGGTTCGGCAGGTCGGTGATCGAGGCCAGCACGTAGCTGTAGCTCTCGTTGTGGATCACTTCCTGCTGGCCGATGATCGCGGCATTGGCATGCGCGGCCGGGTCGGTGATGTACTCGGCCACGTTGTAGATGAAGCGCGTCTGCGGTGAATCCAGCGTGGCCAGCAGGCCGATGATCGAGTCGTAGGCGTTCTTCTCGCGCGCGTTGAGCTCGCCGTACTGGCGGGCGTCCAGCTTCATGTCGACCTCGTCGGGAATCCAGAAGTTGGTCGACAGCTCCTTGTAGGCCCGATAGAAGGACGGGTAAGGAATGTCGTTCCAGTTGAGGATGCCGCTGGTCTGGCCGTTGATGATGCCGGTGCTGCGATTGGGATGGCGCGGTTCGAGGATCTTGATGCGGTCGAGGGGGGTTGCCATGGGTTTCTGCCTTCGTTCTCTTTCTATCGTGTTGCCGGCCAGCGGCCGGCACTACCGTAGATCGCGGGGTTGCCGGCCAGCGGCCGGCATTACCGTGGGTCGCCGGTGATCAGCTGGAGCACCACTCGCATTCGCTGATGTCGATATCGTTGGAACGCACGTAGTAGGTGGTCTTCAGGCCTTCGCGCCAGGCGCTCAGGTGCAGATCCAGCAGCGTGCTGGCGCGGATCGTGCTGGGCACGTACAGGTTGAAGCTGATCGACTGATCGACATGGCGCTGGCGGCGCGCATTCTGGCGCACGCTGGCGAACTGGTCGACCTTGTAGGCGCCCTTCTCGTAGTACGGCCAGGTTTCCAGCGACAGCCCCGGTGCGGCCACCGGCCGCCGGAAGTCCTTCTTTTCCTCGTAGTAGAACGCGCTGTAGATCGGATCGATCGAGGCGGTGGAACCAGCAATCTGCGCGGTGCTCATGTTCGGCGCCACCGCCAGCAGCCAGCCGTTGCGCAGGCCGTGCGTGGCGACCTCGCGGGCCAGGCTGTCCCACGCGGCGCCGGTGTAGTCGCGGTCGCGGAAGTAGCGTCCGTTGTGCCAATCGCTGCCGGCGAACATCGGGTAGCTGCCCTTCTCCTTCGCCAGCTGCGCGCTGGCCTGGATGGTCAGGAAGTTGATGCGCTCGTACAGGCGGTCGGCCAGCTGTTCGGCATCCGGCGAGTCCCACTGGATCGCCTGCTGCGCCAGCAGGTGGTGCCAGCCGAAGGTGCCCAGGCCGATGGCGCGGTACTTGCGGTTGGTGATCGTGGCCTGCGGCACCGGCAGTGCGTTGAGGTCGATCACGTTGTCGAGCATGCGCACCTGGATCGGGATCAGGCGCTCCAGCACATCGGTGGCCAGCAGGTCATCCGGCGCACTGATCGCCCGGCCGAGGTTGATCGAGGACAGGTTGCAGACCACGAAGTCGCCGGCGCGGCGCGTGGTGACGATCTGGTCGCCGCTGACGATCTCCTGGATCATCCGCGTCGGGCTCATGTTCTGCAGGATCTCGGTGCACAGGTTGCTGGAATAGATCATGCCCGCGTGCTTGTTCGGGTTCCGGCGGTTGACCTCGTCGCGGTAGAACAGGAATGGGTTGCCGGTCTCCAGCTGGCTGAGCATGATCCGCTTGAACAGATCGATGGCCTTCACCGTGCGGCGACTGATGCGCTCATCGGCCACCAGCTCGGCATAGCGGTCGCGGAAGCTGCCCGCACCGCGCTTCTCGTCGTAGAAGTCCTGCAGGTACCAGCCCTTGGCCTGCTTCACCTCGTGCGGGTCGAACAGGTACCAGTCGGCACGGCGCTCGACCGCTTCCATGAACAGGTCCGGCACGCAGACCGAGGTGAACACATCGTGCGCGCGCAGGCGCTGGTCACCGTTGTTGAGGCGCAGGTCCATGAAGGCTTCGATGTCGCGGTGCCAGATGTCCAGGTACACCGCCACCGCGCCCTTGCGCTGGCCGAGCTGGTCGACCGACACCGCCGTGTTGTTGAGCTGCTTGATCCACGGCACCACGCCGCCGGAGGAATTGGGCACGCCACGGATCGGCGCGCCGCTGCTGCGCACGTAGCCCAGATAGGCACCAACGCCGCCGCCGTGCTTGGACACGCGCGCGATGTCGGTATTGGAGTCATAGATGCCCTGCAGGCTGTCGTCCACCGTGTCGATGAAGCAGCTGGACAGCTGGCCGCCGACCTTGCCGGCATTGGCCAGCGTCGGCGTGGCCACGGTCATGTACAGGTTGGAC
Source organism: Stenotrophomonas sp. 109824_Sma (assembly GCF_056480025.1). Classification (NCBI taxonomy): domain Bacteria; kingdom Pseudomonadati; phylum Pseudomonadota; class Gammaproteobacteria; order Lysobacterales; family Lysobacteraceae; genus Stenotrophomonas; species Stenotrophomonas sp. 109824_Sma. The sequence continues at coordinate 2,780,822 of NZ_CM151078.1, forward strand.
AGCGCCCAGTACGCCTCGCCGACCAGCTGCATGCGCCGCTCGCGCGGTTTTTCCTCCTGCATCAGGTACAGCGCGATGGTCAGCCAGCGCTCCTGCGGCAGCTCATAGACCTCGCGGCTGCGGTCGCTGGCCAGGTAGCGCGTGGCCAGCAGGTACAGGCCGTTGTAGGCGAACAGGCGGTCGCGGTCCGGGTCGATCATCTCGCCGGCCTGCTGCAGCTCTTCCTTCGAATAGCAGCGCAGGATGTCGTTGCTGTAGATGCCACGGTCGGCGAGGCTTTCCTGCAGGCCCACGTAGGAGCCGTACTTCAGGCTGACGTCGTAGAAGCGGTTGCGGCTGGCACGCTTGTACAGACGGCGCAGGTAGATGCGCGCGGCGAACTGCTCCCACTCCGGCGCGACCAGGTCCACGCGCGATTCGGCCTCGCGGATCAGCAGATCGACCAGGTCGTCGGCGCTGATGCTCGGCTTGCGCTCGACCATCGCCTGCACCACGCGGCGGTAGTCGCTCACATCCAGCTGCGGGAACTCGGCATGCACCGCATCGATGCTGCGCTGCAGGCGCTCGGCATCGAACGGCAGGCGGCGGTTGCCGGCCTCCTTGGTGATCCAGGTCGGCACGCGCTCGCCACCAGCGCGCAAAGCGTCGCCGGCGCCGGCCAGATCGGCCGCGCGGTAGGTGTTGTCGGTCATGGTCCTGCGTCTCCAGGCTCGCACGCGCGGTGGCGTCGATGCCGTGGCAGCCCTGCACGCGATACCGGCGCACGGGGCGATCGGGGTGGGATGCCAAAGCGCGGGAACACCAGGTCGTCGGCATGCGCCTGCGCCTGCGGCCGGTATCCGGGCCGTGGGGGCGACCTGTGTCCGCACGATGGCGGCCGCGTCGACACGGCAAGCCTTCAGGGGCGGGCCGCGGGACGTTTGCTGCATGTCCGGCGGCGGCGGCTGACCGGGAGTGACAGCCACAACATAGTGGGGATGTTTCGAGCCGTCAACACAAGATGCGGTAATCACGACATGACGCGACGATCCGTCGCAGGATGCCGTGTTGCAGTGGCGACGCCTTGTCGACACCCCCAGCGTCCCCAGTTCGATACAACATCCACTTTCCCCGGAACATCGACCATGCGCGCTGCCCAGTACCCTTCCTTCGGCGACCCGGCCGACGTCCTTTCGATTGCTGACGCCGCCCTGCCCCAGCCCGGCCCCGGCGAGGTGCGCATCCGCACCGTGCTGGCGTCCATCCACAATCACGACCTGCTGACCGTGCGCGGCCTCTACGGCTACAAGCCGACGCTGCCGGCCATCGGTGGCAGTGAAGCGCTGGGCGTGGTCGATGCGCTTGGCGAAGGCGTCGACGGCCTGCAGATCGGCCAGCGCGTTGCCGCCGCCTCGGTGCATGGCACCTGGGCCGAAGCGTTCATTGCACCGGCACGCATGGTGATTCCGATGCCGGACGCGATCCCTGACGAGATGGCCGCACAGCTGATCGCGATGCCGCTGAGCGCGCTGATGCTGCTGGAATTCCTGGACGTCGAAGCGGGCCAGTGGATCGTGCAGAACACCGCCAACGGCGCGGTGGGCAAGTCGCTGGCGATGCTGGCGCGGGCGCGCGGCGTGCACGTGGCCAACCTGGTGCGCAACGCCGACGCGGTCGCGCAGTTGCAGGCGCTGGGCATCGATCACGTGTTCGATACATCGGTGGACGGCTGGAAGGATCGCGTGCGCGCCGCCACCGGCGAAGCACAGGCGGCGGCCGCGGTGGATTCCATTGGCGGCGACGCCAGCGGCGATCTGGTCGACCTGCTCGGCCACCACGGCACCCTGGTGTCGTTCGGGGTGATGAGCGGCGAACCGATGCGCATTCCCGCCGGCGGCCTGATCTACAAGGAAGCCACGGTGAAGGGCTTCTGGGGCAGCAAGGTCAGCCAGGCGATGGCGGTGGAGGACAAGCGCCGGCTGGTCGGCGAGCTGCTCAAGCGTGCGGCCAGTGGTGAGCTGACGCTGCCGGTGGAGCAGGTCTTCGCACTGGACGACATCGCCCAGGCAGTGAAGGCAGGCGCGGGTTCGGGCCGCAACGGCAAGGTGCTGCTGCGCCCGTGATGGGCCCCGGGTCGGATCCCTTTCCAGAATGGAAAGGGCTCTGACCCGCCAGGAGCGTGCGGACCAACGGTCCGCACCCACCGAGAGCGGGAAGCAGTCATTTCGTTAAGAACCTGTGATGTATAACTGAATGCGCTTTCGTCATTGGAAGGTGCACGCGGCTGCGTGCGGTACTGACGGCTCCTCCCCCGTTCGGCGTTGTCGCTTCCATGTACCGCACCACCCTGAACCTGCTTGCCGGCGCCATCGCGCTGGGCCTCACCGCCGGCGCTGCCGGCGCCGCTGAAACCGCCGACACAGGCAAGGACAGCACCACCCTGGGCACCGTGCTGGTGACCGGCTCCAACATCAAGCGCAGCGATACCGCCGGGCCGAACCCGGTGCAGATCGTCAGCCGCGAACAGATCGAACAGACCGGCCGCTCCACCCTCACCGACGTGCTGCGCAACCTGTCGGCCAATGCCGGCAACAGTTTCGACGAGCAGTACACCGGCAGCTTCGCCGCCGGCTCGGCCTCGATCGGCCTGCGTGGCCTGTCGCCGAAGAACACGCTGGTACTGGTCAACGGCTATCGAGTCTCCAACTTCGGCTTCGCACTCAATACCCAGGACACCTTCGTCGACCTCAACGCGCTGCCGATCAGCGCAGTCGAACGCATCGAAGTGCTGAAGGATGGTGCCTCAGCGGTGTACGGTTCCGATGCCATCGCCGGCGTCATCAACATCATCCTGCGCAAGAACTTCCAGGGCGTGGAAGTGGGCGGCGGCTTCGGTACCGCCACCCAGGGCGGCCTCGATGAGCGCAAGGCCAACCTGCTGGCCGGCTTCGGCGACCTGGAACAGCAGGGCTGGAACGTGCTGTTCGGGCTGGACCTGCTCAAGCGCGACCGCCTCGATGGCGATGACCGCGCCTATACCCGCAGCGGCGACTTCCGCGACAAGCCGGGCGGCCGCCTGGCCGGCTGGTCCACCGCCGGCGGCAACTGGCTGTCCAACCCGCGTGCACCGCAGCCGTTCGCCAGTTGCCCCGAGGGCAGCCAGCTGCGCCCCTACAGCGATTTCGGCAGCACCCTGCCCGGCCAGGCCTGCGCCTTCAACGCGCAACCGTTCAAGACCCTGCAGCCCGGCGCCGAGCGCCTGCAGGCGTCGTTGAGTGCGACCTACCGCTTCAACGACAGCATCGAGGCCTTCGCCGACGTGCTGTACAGCCACAACAAGGCCGACCAGATCTTCAGCGCGCCGCTGACCGTCGGACCCGGCCTGCGCGCGTACAACCCGGCCACCGGCACCCTGATCGACGTACCGGCGGTGCTGCCGGTCGGCCACCCGAACAACCCGGGCAGCACGCCGCTGCCGTTCGAGTACACCTTCTTCGATCTCGGCCCGCGCCTGAAGGACAACACCCAGGTGTTCTACCGCGCCCTGGCCGGCGTGCGTGGCAGCGGCGAGCGCTGGGATTGGGAAGTGGCGGCGCTGACCTCGCAGAGCGCGCAGCGCGAATACGTGGACAACTTCGTCAACCGCTACGCGTTCGAGCAGATCCTGCGCGATGGCAGCTACAACTTCCTCAACCCGTCCAGCACGCCCGGGGCGCTGGATGCCCTGCGCCTGCAGACCAAGCGACCGGGCTGGTACAAGCTGCACTCATTGAACGTCAAAGCATCGACGTCGCTGTGGGAACTGCCGGCCGGCACGGTCGGCTTCGCCTGGGGTGCCGAGTTCCGCAAGGAATCACTGGATGCGCGTACCAGTGCGCAGGTACTGTCGGGCACCGAACTGCGCCCGGCCATCAACGTGGTGAACGGCGAGCGCCAGGTCAGTGCCGCCTACGCCGAACTGAGCGTGCCGCTGCACCGCACGCTGGAGCTGCAGCTGGCCGGTCGCGGCGACCACTACGATGATTTCGGCAAAGCGTTCTCGCCGAAAGTGGCCCTGCGCTGGCAGCCGCTGGACAGCCTGCTGCTGCGCGGCTCGTTCTCGCGTGGTTTCCGCGCCCCCTCGCTGCCGGAGATCGCGCCGGGCCAGACCGTCAGCTACGGCTCGGTGATCGATCCGCTGGATCCGCTGCAGCCCGGTGGCAGCCGTGGCGTGACCAACATCCGCACCGGCAACCCGGACCTGAAGGCCGAGCGTTCGCGCAACTTCAACGTGGGCGCGGTGTGGTCGCCGGATGGCGACACCAGCATCGGCCTGGACTGGTACCGCATCGAGCAGGACAATCTGGTCAAGCCGGACAGTGCGCAGTTCATCGTCGACAACCCGACGCTGTTCCCCGGTCGTGTGCAACGTGATGCACAGGGGCGCATCACGTTCATCACCAACCAGTACGCCAACCAGGGCGAACTGACCACCTCGGGCCTGGACCTGGACGCCAACCACACCTTCCGCACCGAGGGCTGGGGCAGCTTCACCGTGGCCGGCAGCTGGACCCACCTGCTCAGCTTCAAGCAGCCGCTGGTGGCCGGCCAGGCACCGTACGAAGGGGCCGGCAACAACCGCCACGGCGCGCTGCCGCGTACCCGCGGCACCACCTCGCTGAACTGGGCGGTGGGCGACTGGAGCAGCACGCTGAGCCTGCAGTACGTGAGCGGCTACGACCAGCGCGTGGCGACAGCGACCAGCAACCCGGGCCTGCGCGACCGCATCAAGCCGTATCACCAGCTGGACCTGTACGTGGCCTACGAAGGCATCGCGAACACCACGTTGTCGCTGTCGGTGCTGAACCTGACGGACAAGGATCCGCCGTTCGACCCGGCCGGTGGCTCCAATGGCTTCGACATCAGCCAGTACAACCTGCGCGGGCAGTTCGTCTCGCTGGGGGCGCGCTACCGGTTCTGACGCGGTGCCGGGGCGGCGGTGATGCGCCGCCCCATTTGTGCTGCCGGCCAGCGGCCGGCACTACCACCGACCGCCGGGGCAAGCCCGGCGGTCGTGCATCAGCGGCTCAGGTGCAGGAACTGCAGGTGCCGTTCGTACTGGCTGATGATGTCGTTGATGATCTGCTTGCGGCTGTAGCCGACCAGGTCGTAGTCCTGGCTGCCTTCGAACAGGTGCACTTCAGCGCGGTAGTAGCGCTGGTTGCGCAGCTGCTGCGCGGCGAACGACGGCGTCAGGTAGCCACTCAGGATCACCCGGTACAGGAAGTCCTGCTGCTCGCCGTGGTTCACCGTCAGCTCCATGTCGCCGGCCTCGAAGCGCGTCGCCACGTCCCAACCCTGCCCGCGCAGCTGCTCGGCCACCGCTTCCATCGCCGGCTTCACCGTGTCGTCCATGAAGCGGTAGACCTGGTCGCGCACCGGGAAGTGCATGGCCTGGCTCAGGCGCTGGCGCCAGCCCTGGTGGTGGCGGTCGTCACCGATCAGCGGCGAGGGCCGGTACTGCAGCGCGCGCTTGCGGTGCGATTCGTCACTGAAGGCGCGGGTCAGGCCCCACATCATCAGCAACAACACCGCCGAGAACGGCAGCGACGCCAGCACCACCGCCGATTTCAGCGCATCGATGCTGCCGGCCAGCAGCAGCCCGGCGGTCAGCACGGCGATCACCGTGCCCCAGAACACGCGCAGCCAGCGCGGACCATCATCCTCCGGCGCACCGCCGTGCGAGGACAGCGTGGACAACACCACCGCCCCCGAATCCGCCGACGTCACGAAGAAGATGAAACTGACCAGCACCGTCACCGCAATCACCGTGCGGCTCCAGGGGTAGCCATCGAGCAGTGCATACAACACGGTCGGTGGGTCATCCACCGCCAGCTGTGCCAGCTGCTGCTGGCCGTGATGCAGTACCTGGTCCAGCGCGCTGTTGCCGAAGATCGACAGCCAGGCCAGGGTGAAGCCGAGCGGGATCAGCAGCACGCCGAACACGAACTCGCGGATGGTGCGGCCACGCGAGATGCGCGCGATGAACAGGCCGACGAACGGCGCCCAGCCGATCCACCAGGCCCAGTAGAACACCGTCCAGCCGCCCAGCCATTCCGGTCGGCCGCCATAGGCGTACACGTCGAAACTCTTGCCAACCACGCTGCCGAGGTAGTCGCCCAGGTTCTGCATCAGCGTGCTGAGCAGGTACTGGGTGGGGCCGGCGCACAGCATGAACAGCACCAGCGCGATCGCCAGCAGCATGTTGATGTTGGCCATCCAGCGCACGCCCTTCTCCACCCCGGAGACGGCCACGGCCACCGCCGCACCCATCATGCTGACCACCAGGATGATCTGCACCAGGTTGGAGTGCGGGATGTTGAACAGGTGCGACAGGCCGGCGTTGAGGTGCAGCACGCCGAAGCCCATGTCGGCGCCGATGCCGAACACGGTGGCGACAATGCCCAGCGCGTCCACGGTGTAGCCGATCGGGCCATTGATGCGCTTGCCGATCAGCGGGTACAGCGCCGAACGCAGCGCCAGCGGCAGGTTGTGGCGATAGGCGAAGTAGGCCATTGCCATCGCAGCGAGTGCGAACACGCCCCAGCCATGCAGGCCCCAGTGCAGGAACAGCAGCTGCATGGCCTGGCGCGCACCGGCCTCGCCCGCAGCAGGGTCGCCCTGCGGCGGCTGCAGGTAATGGGTCAGCGGTTCGGAGACGCAGAAGAAGAACAGGGTGATGCTGATGCCGGCGGCGAACAGCATGCCGGCCCAGGAGAGATAGCTGAACTCCGGCTCGTCATGGTCGGCACCGAGCTTGATGCCACCGTACTTGGACAGCGCCACGCCGACCACGAACACCAGGTACAGGGTCATCGCCAGCAGGTAGTACCAGCCGACGTTGAGTGCGGCCCAGTCCTGCGCCTTGACCAGAAGGCGGCCCGCACCGAGCGGGAACAGGCTGACGAACAGCGCGAACGCCACGACAACGATCGCCGCGAAGGCGAACACAGGTCGAAGGGTGCGCACCGGGGATTGTTGCGGCTCCAGTACTTCCATGGGGCGGCGTTCTCCGGTAGATCAAAGGGTTAGCCGACCGATTCTGGCTGAACCGCAGTGGACAGAGCATGAAGTTGCGGCCCGTGGTCACAGGCCCGGCCCATCAATCCGTGTTATCACGCGCGCGCCGAAGCCTGCCTGCGAGCGCAGCCGCGCGCGGACCGCGTGCATCGCGGCCACGCGCGTACTGGCCAATCACGACATTACGTGCACCGCGCACAGCTTGTTGCCATCCGGGTCGCGCAGGTAGGCCAGGAACAGCTGGCGGCCGGCCATGTTGCGGATGCCGGCCGGGTCTTCGATGGCGGTGCCGCCATGGGCCACGCCCGCATCCTGCCAGCCACGCACGGCCTCCGCGCTGTCGAGGGTGAAACCGATGGTGCCGCCGTTGGCATGGCACGCCTGCTGCCCATCGATCGGTGCGGTGACGATGAACATGCGGCCATCCTTGAAGTACACCAGCCGGCCCTTGTCATCGAAGACACCCGGACGGGCGCCCAATGCGGTGAACAGGGCATCGTAGAAGCGATGCGCGACGTCCATGTCGTTCGTTCCAACGGTGATGTGGCTGAACATGCGGGCACTCCTTGTGGAAAACCGCAGTGTCGGCGAGCCCGGCGGGCATCGCAAATGCACGCCTCCGGCCTGCTGCTGCGTGCGCAGGGTTTGTCGTGCGCCGCTCGATCACTCTATAATGGGAATCATTCTCATTAATGACCGATGCCGATGGCCGTGCCCGCCGCCTCCAGCACTGCACTGGCGGGGTTCTACCGCGAACACCATGGTTGGCTGCTGGGCTGGCTGCGCCGCCGCACGCACAACGCCGACTGCGCTGCCGACCTGACCCAGGACACCTTCCTGCGCCTGCTCAGCCGTCGCGTCGATCCGTCCGAACTGCGCCTGCCACGCGCCTATCTCAGCACCATCGCGCACGCCCTGCTGGTCAACCACTGGCAGCGTGCGGACCTGGAGCGTGCCTACCTGGCCGCACTGGCCGCGCAACCGGAGCCAGTGCATCCATCCGCGGAAGAACGCACGCAGGCACTGCAGCTGCTGCACGCCATCGCCGACATGCTGTCCGGCCTGGCCGAACGCCCACGCCGTGCGTTCCTGCTGGCACGACTGTCTGGCCTGGGCTATGCGGAGATCGGCCAACAACTGGGCGTGTCCGAGCGCATGGTCAAGAAGTACATGGCGCAGGCGATGCTGCATTGCCTGCGCCTGTCCGGCGATGCCACGGCATGAATGCCGCACTGGCCAGCCCGGCGCTGGAGCAGGCGGCAGAGTGGTTCGCGCTGCGCCAACAGGGCTGGAGTGACAGCGACCAGCAGCGATGGCACGCATGGCTGCATGCCGATGCTGGTCATGCCGACGCGTGGCGCCGGGTCGAGTCGGTCTGGCAGTCCTTTGCTCCCCTGTCGGCACCGGCTGCTGCCACGGCGCTCGATGCTGCCGGCAGTCGCCGCCGTCGCGCGCTTCGCAGTCTCGGCGGCGCCCTCGGCATCGGTGCGGTCTCCCTGCTCGGCCTGCACGGGCTGCGCGAACAACGCGGCCTGCAGACACAGCGCACCGCTGCCGGGCATACCGGGCAGTGGACGCTGATGGATGGCAGCCAGCTGTGGCTCAACGCGGACAGCGAAGTCACCATCGACATCGGAAACGGCCGCCGCGCCCTGCATCTGCTGCGCGGCGAACTGCTGCTGCAGACCGGCTACCACCCTGCGTTCGCCGGCCAGCCGTTGACCGTGCATGTGCCGGGCGCACGCCTGCAGCCGATCGGTACCCGCTTCGCGGTCGGTCGCGAGGTGCCGGGCAGCCGCCTGGATGTGTTCGAGGGCATGGTGCGCTGCCTACCGCTGTTCGGCGCGGCACTGGACGTACCCACAGGCGCGGCGGCACGAATCGGCCCGATGGGTGGACTGTCGACGGTCGATGCGGATCCACTGCGTGGCGACTGGCAGGACGGCCGGCTGCAGGTGCAGTACACACCCTTGATCCGCGTCATCGACGAACTGGCCCGCCACCACCAGGGCTATCTGGGCTGTGATCCGGCGCTCGCCGCATTGAATGTCACCGCTGTACTGCCGCGCCTGGACAGCCTGCAGGCTCTGCAACTGCTGGCCCGCGCCCTGCCGATCCGCATCGAGCAGCGCTGGCCGTGGTGGACCGTCGTGCGTCCGCTTTGAAAGCGCGGTTCCCTTTCTGCGCGCTCACCGGGCACTACAAGGGAACCCATTGCGGATGTTGCCGCCCCCATGAAACTGCCCTGCCCCTCCCCTCGTCCCCTGGCCATCGCCTTGTGCATGGCCCTGGCGACCCCCTGCCTGCTGCCTGCCACGGTCCATGCACAGGACACCGCTGCCGCCGTTCGCTGGCAGATTCCAGCTGGCCCGCTCGACCAGGCCCTGACCGCGTTCGGCCAGCAATCGGGCCTGTCCATCGCCGCCGACGCGCGCCTCACCCGCGGCCGCCACAGCAACGGCGTGCACGCCACGCTCGGCACGGACGCCGCATTGGCGCAGCTGCTGGCCGGTACCGGCCTGACCTTCCAGCGTGATGCCAATGGCGTGGTGCTGCAGGCCGCCACGGCCACCGACGCCGGCGTGCGCCAGATCGGCACGCTGCGCGTGGCCGGCCAGGCCAGCGAAGGCGCTTCGCCGTGGGGGCTGGCCGATGCCGATGCGGTCTACCGTGACAGCGGCTCGCGCGTGCACCTGGACCGCCAGCAGCTGGAACGCTTCCGCGGCCAGTCGATCGGCGATGTGCTGGCCGGTGCGGTCGGCGTGCACACCGCAGACGTGCGCAATGGCGGCGCACTCGACGTCAACATCCGCGGCCTGCAGGGCCAGAACCGGGTGCCGGTGATCATCGACGGTGGCCAGCAGGCCATCGACGTGTACCGCGGCTATGCCGGCGTGCAGCAGCGCAGCTATCTCGACCCCGATCTGATCAGCGCGGTCAGCATCGAGAAGGGACCGAGCCTGGCCGCCAATGCCGCCAGCGCGATCGGCGGCGTGGTCTACATGGAAACGCTGAACGTCGATGACATCCTCGACGACGGCCAGGCCTGGGGCCTGCGCGTGCGCGGCGGCGTGGCCGACAACAGCATCGACCGCACGCGCGTATTCAAGCAGGTGGCGCGCGGCAGCGAGAACCGCAACAGCCTGCGTGACCCGCGCGACTGGAACGGCAGCGTGGCCTTCGCCCAGCGCGGCGAAGACTGGCAGCTGGTCGCGGCCTATGCGCGGCGGCGCCAGGGCAACTACTTCGCCGGCAGCAACGGTGCACATCGCTACGACGACCAGCACCTGTCCAGCGGCGGCACGGGCATGTCCAGCCAGGCGGTCTCGGACATGTACCACCCGGGTGATGAAGTGCTCAACACGCACACCGACAACGAATCGGCGTTGCTGAAATTCACCTGGACACCCAACCCCGACCAGCACCTGGAGCTGAGCCACCGCTACTTCAATTCGAGCTTCGGCGAGATCATGCCGTCGGCGATCGGTCGCGTGGGCGAGTCCAACGAATGGGTGACCTACGTGGACAAGGCCAACACCATGTTCCAGTTCGAGCCGGGGAAAATGCGGGTCAATGCCACCTCGCTGCGCCACCGCTACCGGCCCGAGGCACATCCATGGCTGGATCTGAGCAGCACCCTGTGGTTCACCACCGCCACCAGCCGCATGTTCAACAGCAACATCGCCAACACGCCGCTGTTCAAGGAAATGGCCTCCGACCAGATGCCCGACACGCTGGGCGAGACCTACGGCCCCGGCCTGCAGTCGGACGTGAAGACCCAGCGCTGGGGCGTGGACAGCAGCAACACCACGCGCTTCAGCAACGGCCTGGGTGACTGGACGCTGCGCTATGGCGCCTCCTTCCAGCACGAGGACACCGCACCGAACTCGCCGGTGCTGCCGGTGGACTACAACAACAACCGCTACCTGCGCTCGGGCACGCGCCGCGAGGCCAGCGTGGTGGCGTCGCTGCAGTGGCAGCCGTGGGACTGGCTGTCGCTGACCGCCGGCGGCCGCTTCATCGACTACCGTACCCGCGACCGCAACCGCGTGGCCTTCGTCAGCGAATCGCGCGATCTGCGCTACACCTTCGCGCGCCTGAGCAAGGGCGGCCAGCTGCTACCGGGCTGGTACAAGGAGTGGTACCCCGATGCACAGGGCAACTACACCTATGACTCGCTGCGCGCCACGCCCTATGGCGACAGCACGCTGGGCCAGGCCTATGACTTCGACGGCTTCATTCCTGATCCGCGCGGTGCCAACGGCTTCTATACCAAGCAGATTCCCACCGCCTGGGGCTACAAGCCGGCGATCCGGCGCTCCGGCCACGGCTTCGCGCCCTATGCCGAAGCACGCTTCAACCTCGACGCGGACATGTTCTTCTACGTGAAGTACGCGCAGGGCTGGAAGATGCCCAGCCTGTTCGAGTCGACGCTGGGCAACAGCACCTCGGCGCCGGTGGCTGACCTGAAGCCGGAGAAGAACCGTTCCTGGGACATCGGCTTCAGCCTGCTCAAGCAGGACCTGTGGCGCGACGGTGATCGCCTGGCGTTCAAGGTCGCCTGGTTCAAGAACGATATCCACAACGCGATCACCCGCCGCTTCGATTCCAGCAACTGGGGGTTCTACGTCGACAACGTCGACAACTACACGGTGTCCGGCTACGAGCTGCAGTCCGGTTATGACGCCGGCATCGCCTACCTGGACCTGTCGGCCAGCTACTACCAGCGCGCGCGCACCTGCGATGCGGCCACCGCCAAGCGCCTGCGCGAAGACCCGTATGCGAAATGGAGCAAGCTGGACACCACGCCGGATTGCGTGGATGGCGGCTTCGGCACCTCGTTCGTCAACGCACAGAACCCGCCGAAGTACTCGATCCACAGCACGCTGGGCTTCCGCCTGTTCGACAAGCGGCTGGATACCGGCATCCGCCGCACCTACAACAGCGGCCCCACCCACGAACTGGACAAGCCCTGGAACACCACCGGTTCGACCGGCCTGCAGAACATCTACCTGCCGACCGCGATCTATGACTTCTACGCACGCTGGCAGTTCACCCCGCGCAGCGAAGTGGAGCTGGTGGTCAGCAACCTGCGCAACACCTACTACATGGACACGCTGGCGATGAGCCTGATGCCGGGCCCGGGTCGCACCACGCGGCTGAACTTCACCGCACGCTTCTGAGTGCTTCAGAAACAACAACGCCCCGGGGAGATCATCCCCGGGGCGCTTGCCTGCGGCGGCTCACGCTCTGGCAGATACCAACCTGGGTTGGCACAGCGACGCGTTACTTCGCGGTACTCAGCAGCAGCACTGCGAAAGTGACCAGCACGATGCCGATCCAACCAATCGGACGCAGGCGGTTGCCGAACAACAGGCGGCCGCAGGTAGCGGTACCGATCACGCCGATCGCACCCCACATCGCATAGGCGGTGGCCAGGTCCATGTAGCGCACCGCCTGGCCCAACAGGGCGAAGGCGATCCAGACCATGACGATCGCGCCGACGCCCCAGCGCCAGCGGCGGAAGCCTTCCGACTTGGCCACCATCATGTTGGCGGCGACGTCGATCAGCGCAGAACAGATCACGAAAAACAGAGCGAGGGTATTCATCAGTGCGCCTCCCCGAGGGTGACGCAGACGATGCCGACCACCGCCAGCACCAGGCCGGCCAGCTGCTGCAGCGACAGGCTTTCACCAAAGACGGTGAGGCCGACCACGGTCAGCAGGGTCAGGCCGAGGCCTTCCCAGACTGCATAGGCCACGCCAACGGCGATACGGCGCACCGACTGCGCCAGGAAGAAGTAGGACAGCGCCAGCGCGCCGGCCATGATCAGGTAGCCGGTCCAGCCGCCATCGCGGGCGGCATGGGCCATGAACGAGGTGCCGACCACTTCGGCGACGATCGCCACGGTCAGGCAGGCCCAGGCGACCAGCGCGCCACGGGCGGAAACAGTACGGGACATGTGAAACTCCTTGCAGGGCGGGGACCGCGCCGCCTCATCAATGGATCCACGCCGTGCGTGGAGGGTCCGGAACGCCCCGCAGACGGGGGCGACGGAAGCCAGTATCATCGTCTTTTACGGTGGTATCAAAATGGATTCCATCGACAGGAGCGATGGATCAATGCCCTACTCCCCTGAATCCCTGCAGGCCTTCGTGGAAGCCGCCGCGCTGGGCTCGTTCTCGGCGGCGGCGCGACGCCTGCGCAAGACCCAGTCGACGGTCAGCACCGCCATTGCCCACCTGGAAGCTGACCTGGGCGTGAGCCTGTTCGACCGCAGCGGGCGCTACCCGCAGCTGACCGAGGCCGGCCGCCAGGTGCTGGGCCACGCGCAGGAGATCCTTGCCGCCGACGGCCGCCTGCAGCAGTTGAGCGTGCGCCTGGCCGCGCCGGTCGAGCCGCGCCTGACCGTGGCGTTCTCCGATGTCTACCAGCTGGACCCGGAGCAGCGGATCCTGCAGCGCTTCGCCGAGGCGTTCCCGGAGATCGAACTGGAATGGCTGGATGCCGAGGGCGAGGACGTGCTGGAACTGGTGAGCAACGGTCGCGCCGCGCTGGGCCTGCTGCCACGGCAGGAGCAGTATCCGGATGGGCTGGTGGCACGGCCGCTGGCCCACCATAGCGAACTGTCGGTGTATGTAGCGCGCGAGCATCCGCTGGCCAGCGCCGGCCGTCGCGCCGCCGCACAGCTGGCGCGGCACCGGCAGGTGCGCCTGAGCGCGGAAGTCGATCAATCGCGCGTGGTCACCGGCCTGGCCTGGACGGCGACCGACTACCTGATGGTGATGGAGATGGCCGAGGACGGCATCGGCTGGGCCGAACTGCCGCGGGCGCTGGTACAGCGCTATGACCGCGGGCGGCTGCTGGAACTGGTGCTGCCCGGCTGGCCACGGCGCATCCACAGCGACCTGCTGTGGCGCCGCGACACGCCGCCAGGCCCAGCCGCACTGTGGTGGGCCGACGCGCTGGGCTGAAAAAGGGGACGGAGGGGATTAAGTCGTTTGTGACCCGGCAGTACTGGGTCACAAACGACTTAATCCCCTCCGTCCCCTTTTTATCTGTCAGCGATGGGCGAGCGCGTAATCCAGCGCCGAGCACACCGCCGCCACCTGTGCCTCGTTGCACTGCTGCGGGGTCGCGCGCGGGCTGTCCGGGTAGACCTCGGTGGTGGTGGTGTACTTCGCGCCGGTAATGCCGGCGCACAGGCCCAGCTTCACCAGTGGGTACTCGATCACGCCATGGGCCACCACCGGCGAACCGATGATCTCGCCCTTATCGTCGGCCGGGGCGATGTGGGTGACCTTCTCCACCGCGGCGATCACTGCCTGCTGGAAGGCCGCCTGCGGGTTCTCGCTGTCGTCCACCAGATAGAAGCCATCGGGAATCAGGCCCGGCTCGAACGGCTTGCCATCACGCGCCGCCAGCGCCGGGCGGAACTCGCTTTCGTCGCTGTCGGTGGTTTCGTGCAGGTCGATGTGCAGCACGAACTGGTCCTTGATCGGTGCGATCAGCTCGATCAGGGCGGTCGACTCGCGGGCCGGGCCATCGGCGCGGAAATTGCGGTTCGGGTCGATCGCATCGAAGTTCCAGCGGTTGATGCGCTCGAAGCCCCACGGATTCACGCACGGCGCCACCAGCAGGTTGGCCTTGCCGGCATAGTCGGCGGCGTGCTTTTCGAGGAACTCCAGCGCGCCCATCACGCCGCTGGTCTCGTAGCCGTGCACGCCACCGGTGACCAGCGCAGCCGGCAGCGCCGGGTTCCAGTCGCGGCTGCGCAGGGCGAACAGGGTGTAGGTCTCGCCGGCGTAATCGAGCTGGCCATAGGCCACCTTGTCGAAGCGCGGGGCCAGCGCTTCGATACGCGGCAGCACCTCCTCGTCGTAGCGACGCAGGCGCTGCTGGCGGCCACGCCACGCCTCCCGTTCCGCCGTTCCCCACGGCTGGCCAGGGGTTCCGACGGGGTAGAAAGCGGCTTGGGACATGGCGGATCTCAGCGAGTCAGGAAGCAATCACGCACTTTACCACCGGCCCGCCGGCAGAAACCGCAGACGCATTCCATTGGCGAATGGAATCAGCAATAATTCTCATTTACGACCTTCCACAACCTGCACCGATGCCCATCAACGCCCTCCGACCGGCCCGCCTGCCCCTGGCCGCCGCCCTCGCCCTGTGCCTGCTTCCGGCCGCCAGCGCCTTCGCCCAGAACGGCGCCACCACGCTGGACAGCATCCAGGTCTCCGGCAGCTGGCTGGGCACCGGCCTCCACGACAGCGTGAAGAACTTCGCTGGCGCGCGCACCGTGGTGGACCGTCAGCGCATCGAGGCCAGCGGGGCGGCCAGCATCGGCGATGCCATGCGCCGCATTCCCGGCGTGCAGGTCACCGACAACTCCGGTACCGCCGGCAGCTCGGTGTCGCTGAACATCGGCGTGCGCGGCCTGACCGGGCGCTACTCGCCGCGCTCGACCGTGCTGCTGGACGGCGTACCGCTGGCGGTGGCGCCGTATGGACAGCCGCAGCTGTCGTTCGCGCCGACCAGCCTGTCCAACATCGAATCGATCGACGTGGTGCGCGGCGGCGGCGCGGTGCGCTACGGGCCGCAGAACGTGGGCGGCATCATCAACTTCAGCACTCGCGCCATTCCGACCGGCACCGGCCTGCACGGTGGGGCCGGTGTGCGCTACACCGCCTACGATCACGGCGGCGGTGACAGCACCCAGTACAACGCCTTCCTCGGCGGCACCGGCGACAACGGGCTGGGCGCCGCCCTGCTGTACTCCGGCCAGGACGGCCGCGGCTGGCGCCAGGGCAGCGATGACCGCTTCAACGATCTCGCCTCGAAGTTCGCGTACGCCATCGACGAACAGCAGGAACTGCGTGCCAAGCTGTCCTATTACGATGTGCGCTCGCTGACCCCGGGCGGCCTGACCCGCGCGCAGTACGAGGCCGACCCGTTCCAGAACACCCGCCCGACCGATTTCTGGAAGGGCCACCGCACCGGCATCGACCTGGGCTACACCAACACGCTGTCGGACAACAGCGAGTTCGAGGTGCTGGCCTATTACAACGAGAGCAGCCGTGCCAGCTCGCTGATCAACACGGCCGGTACCCAGCTGACCGTGCAGCCGCGCGATTACCGCGTGCTCGGCATCGAGCCGCGCTACACCCAGCGCCTGCAGTGGGGCAGTACGGTGCATGACATCACCGCCGGCTACCGCTTCCTGCGCGAGCGCGGCAACGACCGCAGCTACACCGTCACCCGCCGCACCGGCGCGGCCAGCGCCACCACCCGCTTCGACAACGCCACCGACGCGCACGCCTTCTACATCGACGACCGCATCGCGATCGGCCAGTGGCGGATCACCCCGGGCGTGCGCATGGAATGGATCGACATGGACCGCCGCCAGGCGGGTGGCGCGGCGACCTTCAGCAGCCGCAACGACAAGGCGCTGCCCTCGCTCAACATCGCCTACCTGCTGACCCCGCAGCTGACCGTGTTCGGCAACTACACCACCTCGTTCGGGCCGGTGCAGAACATCCAGCTGAATTCGCAGACCGCCAGCAACCCGCTGAACCCGGAAATCGCCAGGACCACTGAGCTCGGTGCGCGCTGGCAGGACGGCGCACTGCGCGCGGAAGTGACCGTGTTCAAGATGCGCTTCGACAACCAGATCCTGCAGGTACCGGGGATCACCCCACCGACCTTCCAGAACATCGGCGCCACCGACCACAAGGGCGTGGAAAGCGCGCTGGAGTACCACTTCAGCGAAGACAGCGCACTGGCCGGGTTGGAGCTGTACGCCAACTACACCTGGACCAAGGCGATCCAGCAGTCCGGCGACAACCGTGGCCTGGACGTGCCGTTCTACTCGCGCGACACCGACAGCGTCGGCGCCCGCTACGCGCTGGCCGGCTGGACCTTCAATGTCTCCAGCACCCACCAGAGCGGCCAGTTTTCCGATGCGGCCAACACCTGGGATGAGACCGCCGACGCACGCGTGGGCCGCGTGCCGGGCGTACGCCTGTGGAATGCGCAGGTGGCCTGGCAGGTGCCGGGGCTGGCCGACAGCGAGATCGCGCTGGGCGTCAACAACCTGGCGGACAAGCGCTGGTACACCCGCAACGTCGATGGCAATGCCGGCCGCGTGGTGGCCGCGCCGCGCACCTTCTACGTGCAGGGCCGCTACCGCTTCTGACGCAGTAACCGCCCGATGCAGTGACGGCGGCGATCACGGTGGCGGCGTATCATGCCGCCACCATGTCATTGCCTGTTTCGCCATCGCGCCTGCATCTGGCCTTCCAGGGCCTGCGCCTGCGCCTGCGCGGCAGCGACTTGTGGTTCATCGCGCTTGCCCTGCTGGTCGGCCTGATCGCCGGCTACCTGACCCTGCTGCAGTCCGGCATCGCACGCTGGCTGCAGGGCACCCTGTACGGGCTGGACGACGGCATGCGCCTGAGCTCCCTGCCCTCGCTGACCTGGACCGCGCTGCTGGTGCTGCCGCTCGGTGGCCTGCTGGTCGGGCTGGTCAGCCTGGCCGCGACCCGGCTCAAGCGGCCCCTGCTCGATGCGGTGGAAGCCAATGCCCTGCATGGCGGCCGCATGTCGATGCGCGACAACCTGATCGTGCTGACCCAGACCCTGCTGTCCAACGGCTGCGGCGCCTCGGTCGGGCTGGAGGCTTCCTATACGCAGATGGGCGCGGGCAGCGGTTCGCAGCTGGGCCGGGTGATGCGCCTGCGCCGCAACGATGTGCGCATCCTGGTCGGCGCCGGTGCCGCCGGTGCCATCGCCGCCGCCTTCGGTGCACCGCTGGCTGGTGCGTTCTACGCCTTCGAGATCGTCATCGGCGCCTACACCCCGGCCGCGCTGGCCCCGGTGGCAGTAGCCGCGCTGGCTGGCGCGTTCGTGGCCGACCAGGCCGGCATCGAGGCCTACCTGCTGCCGGCTGCCTCGACGATTGATGTCCGCGCCGCCGACTACGCCATCTACGGGCTGCTGGGCTGCTGCTGCGCGATGGTCGGCATCGCGGTGATGCGGCTGATCGCCTCGATCGAAGGCACGGTCAAGCGCAGCCCGTTGCCGTTGTGGGGCCGGCCGGTGGTGGGCGGCCTGCTGCTGATTCCGCTGGCACTGGCCAGCCCGCAGGTGCTGTCGTCCGGCCATGGCGCGCTGCACCTGGACCTGACCACGCACCTGCCGCTGATCTGGATCGGCGGCCTGTTGACCCTGAAGTGCCTGGCCTCGGGCATCTCGCTCGGGTTCGGCTTCCGCGGCGGCCTGTTCTTCGCCTCGCTGTTCATGGGAACCCTGGTCGGCGCCCTGTTCGCCGGCCTGCTGGCCATGGCCACCGGGGTGCCGGTGATCGACGCCACCTCAGCCGCGCTGGCCGGGATGGCGGCGCTGGCCGCGGCGGTGGTCGGCGCGCCGATGACCATGGCCATGCTGGTGCTGGAAGGCACCCACGACTTCCTGCTGACCAGTGTGGTGATGAGTGCGGTGCTGGTGTCCAGTACGCTGGTGCGGCAGTGGTTCGGCTACTCGTTCTCGACCTGGCGCATGCACCTGCGTGGCGAGACCATCAAGAGCGCACGCGACGTCGGCTGGGTGCAGAACCTCAACGCCGGCCGGCTGATGCGCAAGGGCGTGGCGACCGCACCGGCCGACCTCGACGCTGCCGCGTTCCGCCAGCGCTTCCCGCTGGGCTCGGGCAGCCGGGTGGTGCTGATCGATGGCGAAGGCCACTACACCGGCATCGTGCAGATCCCGCGCGTCTATGGCGATGGCGTGAAGCCAGAGACCGCGATCGGCGAACTGGCCGAGAACCGTGACGTGTCACTGTCACCGGCCGCAGACGTGGTCAGCGTGATGCAACGCTTCGACCAGACCCAGGCCGACGAACTGGCCGTGGTCAGCGCCGACGGCCAGGTGCTGGGCGTGGTCTCCGAAGCCTTCGTGCGCAAGCGCTACGCCGAGGAACTGGACAAGCGCCAACGCGAGCTGATGGGCGAGCGCGTCGAGGACACCGACTGACCCGCGAAAAGGGGACGGAGGGGATTAAGTCGTTTCTGGCACGCTGGAAATCCACGCATGGCGTGGATCTACTGTCACTTCGACCGGGTAGACTCCCGCCATGCGCTTCATTGAAACCTTCCAGGCCGGCCCCTTCGCCGACACCGTGGTCAGCCTGCTGGCCGCCTTCGTGCTCGGCACGCTGATCGGCGCCGAGCGCCAGTACCGGCAACGCACCGCCGGCCTGCGCACCAACGTGCTGGTGGCGGTGGGTGCAGCCGCCTTCGTCGACCTGGGCATGCGTATCGCCGGCAGCGCCGAGGCGGTGCGGGTGATCTCCTACGTGGTCTCCGGGGTCGGCTTCCTCGGCGCCGGCGTGATCATGAAGGAAGGCATGAACGTGCGCGGCCTGAATACTGCCGCCACCCTGTGGTGCTCGGCGGCGGTCGGCAGCTGCACCGGTGCGGACATGCTGGCCGAAGGCGTGCTGCTGACGGTCTTGATCATCGCCGGCAACACCCTGCTGCGGCCGCTGGTGAATGCGATCAACCGTATCCCGATCAACGAGGCGGCGACCGAAGCCACCTACGAGGTGCGCCTGAGCGTGGATGCCGAAGCCGTGCCGCGGGTGCGCGAGCGCCTGGTCGATGCGCTGGAGGCTGCGCAGTACCCGGTGGGTGATGTGCAGGTGGTCGAGCATGCCGACGCGCCCACCGATGTGATCGCGGTGCTGGTCAGTACGGCGGTCAGTGCCGACGAGCTGGACGTGGTGCTGGCACGGATGGAACACGTGCCGGGCGTGCTGCATGCCACCTGGGAAGTCAGCACCCGCGATTGATTCACCCACGCATAGCGTGGTGCAGTAGATCCACGCCATGCGTGGATGCTCTTCTCTCACCCTCCCGCGATGCGCTGCTGGACCCTCAACAACCTGCGGAACGAACCGCACTGGCGTGCATCCTGCGCTTCCGGGCAGGCCGCGGCGCGTTGCAGGTGACGGCGTATCCGCTGCAGCTGGCTGATCTGTTGCTGCAGCACATCAGCCTGCGCCAGCAGGGCCTCACGATCCAGCGTGAGGCAGCCGCGCTGCGGCGGCAGCGATGCCCCGATCTGCTGCAGCGACAGCCCGGCCGCCTGGCCGAGGCCGATCAGCGCCAGCCGCTCCAGCACCTGCTCGTCGTACTGCCGGCGCAGGCCGCGACGACCCAGGGCCTGCAACAACCCCAGCTGCTCGTAGTAGCGCAGGGTCGAGGCCGGCACGCCACTGCGCTTCACCACCTCGCCGATATCCAGTTCACGCACGGGCTTGACCTCAAGTCGCCTTCAAGCACCAACCTATGGGCAACTTCCCGGCAGGACAAGGCCATGGCCAGTACATCCCCCGTTGATCAGAATACGCTCTGGAATGGCCCTGGCGGCCAGATCTGGGTCGCCCAGCAGGCCATCCTCGATGGACTGTTCCAGCCGATGGCCGACCTGCTGGTCGCCGAACTTCCGGAGACCGTCACGCAACTGCTCGACATCGGCTGCGGCACCGGCGCCAGCCTGCTGGCATCAGCCACGGCACGCCCGGCCGCCCACACTACCGGTCTCGACATCTCCGCGCCGATGCTGGCGCTGGCCCGCCAGCGCGCCGAGGCGGTGGGACTGGACGCGGACTTCATCGTGGCAGACGCGCAGCGGCATCCGCTGCCGTCCGCGCACTTCGACTGGATCCAGTCGCGGCTGGGCGTGATGTTCTTCGAGGACAGCCAGGCTGCCTTCGCCAACCTGCATCGTGCCTCGACACCGGGCGCGGGGCTGCGCTTCATCGCCTGGCGCAGTGCCGACGAAAACCCATTCATGACCACGGCCGAGCGCGCCATTGGCGATGCACTGGATCTGCCGCCCCGGGTGCCCGGCGCGCCGGGACAATTCGCCTTTGCCGATGGCGGGCAGGTACAGCGGCTGCTGCAGGCCGCCGGTTGGAAGGATGTGGAGCTGGTTGCGGTAGACCTGCCCTGCTCGATCGCCCGCGAAGACCTGCCGACCTATGTCGGCCAGCTGGGCCCGTTGGGGCTGGCCCTGCGCGCAATGCCGGAAGATCGCGCCGCGACGCTTCGCGAAAAGGCATTGGCTGCATTTGCACCGTTCATCGAAGGCGACCGTGTACGCGTGGATGCCGCCTGTTGGTTGGTCCGCGCCCGCGCCTAGGAAAAGGGGACGGAGGGGATTAAGTCGTTCTCGCCCCGGGTGTGCCGGAAACGACTTAATCCCCTCCGTCCCCTTTTTCTTCTACAGCGCCTCGCCGGCGTCGGCCAGGCGCGATTCGATCAGTGCGTA
This sequence comes from Stenotrophomonas sp. 109824_Sma, assembly GCF_056480025.1. Classification (NCBI taxonomy): domain Bacteria; kingdom Pseudomonadati; phylum Pseudomonadota; class Gammaproteobacteria; order Lysobacterales; family Lysobacteraceae; genus Stenotrophomonas; species Stenotrophomonas sp. 109824_Sma. The sequence continues at coordinate 2,802,192 of NZ_CM151078.1, forward strand.
CCACTGCTGCAGCACGTCGATCAGCATGTCCAGCTCGGCGTCGGTGCGCTGTGCGCGGCCGCTGCGCAGGCAGGCCTGGGCTTCCTGCAGCTGGGCCAGGAACCCGGCCACGGTATCGGCCTGCAGGATCAGGCCCGGCAGGCGTCGCCCGGGAATGCGCACCACGGCATGGTTGCCGAGCTGGCCGTACACGCTGAGAGTGGCTTCCGTCTTCATGGAGAGGGGCAGGAATTGGGCATTCATCGCGTGCACCGTTTGAAAACCTGAGCCGCAGGCAGGCGTGGACGACGGGGGAGACGTTGCCACGCCTGCCGGCGGTCAGGGGGGACTCGGGATGCCGGGGCATCGCCCCGGCGCAGGAAGGTCAACGTGGCTGTGCCATCCCGGCGATCTGCACGCGCCGGTTCGGCGCCAGGCAGGCAATCAGCTCGCGCCGGTTGCGCTGCCCGCACTGCACGATCGGCTCGGCCGCGCCGCGTCCTTCGGCACTGATGCTGGCTGCAGGCACGCCACCCTGCACCAGCGCGCTGCGCACGGCCTCGGCGCGACGCTGCGACAACGTCTGGTTGTAACTGGCGCTGCCGATACGGTCGGTGTAGCCGGTTACCCTGATCGACTGCACCTGCGCGGCTTCGCGTACCTGCGCCAGGATGCCCTGCACCGCATGCTGGCCTTCGGCGCTGAGCACCGCGCTGTCGAATCCGAACAACGCATCGGCCGACAGCCGCAGCGGCTGTTCCGGCAGCGGTGCCGGTACCGGTGCCGGCGGGGCCGGTGGCCGCGGCGGCTCCAGCACGGCCGCGCACGATTCCGGCTTCCAGTAGCCCGCCTGGGCAATGCCCTTGCTGTCAAAGCGGATCTGGAACTGGCAGGTGAAGTACTCCGCACCTTGCGCGGTGCGGAAATTGAACAGGTAATTCCACTCACGCACGCCCCACATGCCTTCATTGAAATGCGGCGTGCCCAGCAGCGTGTACAGCTGCCGCTTGGTCATGCCCGGCGCGAAGCGGCGCAGGTCGGCGACGTCGGGATAGATGCCCTCCTTCAGCGAGGCCTTCGAGGCCTCCGGGAAGTGCACGGCGGTGGCTTCGGCAGGAGCGTCGGCGGCCGGCGCATGGCTGCGGCAGGCGGCCAGCAGGCCCATCCCCAGGATCAGGCCCAGCGTGGCGGCGCATTGGCCGGCGCGGGCGATGCGATGCTGTTTCATGTCATTCCCCCTGTAGACGTTTCCGCGATGCCGGGCCGCGCGTGCGGCCCGGCGGCGGCGATCACCACTGGATGCCGGCACCGACGGCCACACCGGCCTCGCCACGGCTGTTGGTCGAACCGCTGAACTTGTAGATCCAGCGGCCGCCTTCGGAGACACCGGAGATACCGAGCGCCACGCCCGATTCGCCGTTGTAGCTGCCAGCGGCGATCGAGGCCATGCTGCGGCCCGCCTCGCTGGGCTGCGGCAGCGCCGCGGTGGCCATCGCCGAAGCGATACCGGCCGAGGCACGGTTGTCGGTCTTGCGCAGGTCGCGCTCGAAGCCGCCCATGCGCTCGTCGGTGTAGGCCTTCGACCAGTCCAGGGTCTGCGCCATGCCCGACTTCAGCTGGTCCACATTGACCGCGTCGGTACCGGCGGTGCCGGCGGCAACGTTGCGGACCGTGGTCGGGCCGCTGCTGGTGCTGCCCAGGGTGACACTGTTGTAGTTGGTGGCACCGTTGACCGTGGTGTCGTAGCGGATGGTGCCCTGCTGAGAGGCCTGCAGCTGGCGCACGTTGACCGCATCGGTAGCCTGCGAGCCGTCGGCCACGTTGACCACCTGGCGTTCGGCACCGCTGGCGCCCACCGAAACCGTGTTGGCCCGGTTCGCCACCGAACCCGCACCCAGCGCCACCGAGTTGTCGGCCTGCGCCTGCGAACCATTGCCCAGCGCGGTCGAGTTGGCACCGGCGGCGGTGGAGCCTGCACCACCGGCGGCCGAGTTGGCGCCGCTGGCGGACGGGTCGGCCAGGTTGTTGGTGTTGTTGGCACGGAAGCTGCCGGCCACGTTGGTGATGTTCTGGATCTTCTGGTCCGTGTAGGACTTGGACTGGTCGATGGCGTAGTTCACGCCATTCTTCAGCTGGCCGACATTGGTCGCATCGTGGTCGTCCGAGCCATCGGCAACATGGGTGATCTTGCGCTCGCTGCCGCTGCTGCCGATCGACACCTCGCCAGCGGAGTTGCTGGCACCGGTCTGGCCGTAGGCGCCGGTATAGCCGCTCTGCGCGCCGACAGTGGCCACCGAACCGGCACCCAGCGCCACGCTGTTGCCGGCACTGCTGCTGGCGCCGTTACCGACCGCCACGCTGTTGGCACCGGCTGCACTGGCCTGCGGACCGACCGCCACCGCTTCCGCACCGGCCGCGGTGGCTGCGGCTGCCGTCGAGTTCACCGCCAGGTAGGCACTGCCACCGCCACCGTTGGTGATGCGCTGGTTGAGGACCTTCAGCGAGCCATCGACGGCAGTGAAGGCGGCGGTGACGTTGTTGTAATCGCCGCTGGTGAAGGTGCCATCGGTGGCGATGCTGGAGATACTGAACTTCGGCGCGGTCCACACATTGGTGGTGCCGTTGTAGGCGGTGGTGCCACCGAAGTAGTTGGCGATGGTGCTGTTCGTGCTGAACAGCTGGTCGCCGGTGATCGCATCGCTGCTGCCGGCCAGGATGCTGCCTGCGGCAACGTTGGTCACCTTCACTGCGCCCGTGCCGGTCCCCTTGAGGGTCACACTGTTGATCACATTGCCGCTGCCATCGACGTCGTACTTCACGGCCAGCTTGTCGATCTCGCCGGTCTGGTCGGCAACGTTGGCCAGCGAATTGCTGACCGCGTCGAAGGCGGTGCCGACGTCGTTGTAGCTGCCCTTGGTCACGGTGCCGTTGGCGGCAACGTTGTTGATCGAGTACGTCGGTGCGGTCAGCACGCCGCTGGCGTTGACCGCAGCGCCACCGCCGAGGTGGGTGGCCACGGCCTGGTTGGCCGCGAACAGCTGGGCACCGTTGATGGCCTCGCTGCTGGTGGCACTGACCTGGCCCGGGCCGAGGTTGCGCAGCGTGGTGGCGGTACCGGCCTGGCCCAGCGTGGCGCTGGCGTAGTTGACGCTGCCATCGGCGTTGAGGTCATAGCGCAGCGCGCCCTGCTCCGAGGCCTGCAGCTGGCCCAGGTTGACCGCATCGGTCGCCGCGGTACCGGCCGCCATGTTGGTGACCTGGCGCTCGGCACCGGCGGCGCCGATCGACACGGAGTTGGCACGATCGGCCAGGCTGCCGGCACCCACCGCGATGCTGTTGGCCGCCGTCGCCCGCGCATTGGTGCCGACCGCGATCGAATCGGTGCCACTGGCCACCGCCTCGGTGCCGGTCGAGTTCACCCGCAGGTACTTGGTGCCGCCATTGCGGATATCGGTGATCTGCGAGTTGAGGTTGACCAGCGAGCCATCCACCGCCGCGAAGGCATCGGTGGCGTTGGTGTACAGGCCCTTGGCGATGGCGCCGCCGGTGGAGATCGTGCTGATCTCGAACAGCGGTGCGGTGAAGATGCCGCTGGCGGGATCGAAGGCCGCGCGGCCACCGAAGAAGCTGGCGATGGCGCTGTTGGTCGCCGCCAGCTGGCCGCCGTTGACCGCTTCCAGGCTGCCTGCGGTGACCGCACCGGCGGCAAGGTTGCCGATGGTGGTGGTGCCGGTGCCTGCGCCGAGCGTGACCCGGCGATAGTTCGGATTGCCGCCGGCATCCAGATCGTAGGTCACCGCGGCATCCGCCACGCCGTTGATCAGGCTGATCGCACCCTTCAGCTGCGCCACGTTGACCGCGTCGGTGTTGACGCTGCCCGCAGCCACATTGGTGATCTGGCGCTCGCCGCCGCCGGCGGTGCCCACCGACACTTCACCGGCCGAGACCTGCGGCGCAGTGAGGCCATAGGCACTGTAGCTGGCCTGCGCGCCGCGCAGCGCAGCCGAGCGGTAGCCCAGCGCGACCGAGTTGGCCTGGTTGGAGGTGGATTCGGCACCCAGCAGGGTCTGCCCGTTGGCGGTACCGACGGCGCTGTCGCCGACGACGACCGAATGACCCATGCGCGCGGCATAGTCGGCCGTCGGCACGCCGGTGGGATTGCTCGGATCGTTCACGCCATCGCCGGGGAAGGCGACGTTGGCATCGACCTTCGGCAGTTCATGGCGTGCGTTGGCACCGATCACCACTTCCTTGGAGCCGTTGGCGAAGGCACCATCGCCCATCAGCACCTGGTAGTCCTGGGCCGCGTTGACGGCCCAGCAGGAAATGTCGGCCAGCGCGATGTCCAGGCATTTGGCCGCCCAGGCCGGGGAATCCTTCGGCAGCAGCAGGCCCAGCAGGCCACCCGGATTGCCGTTGTTGATGTTGTAGATGTAGCTGTCGGAGGTGACGCCACCGATCAGGGTCAGGTGCGAGCTGCCACCCGTGGCTGCGCCGCCCAGTCCATTGAGGGTGCTGCCGACCGGCGACAGGTTGACCACCGGAAGGCCCAGCACATTGACCGTCGAATAGGTCTGCATCACGTTGGCGTTGCTGAGCTTGAGGTTGCCGTTGCTCAGGTAGCCGTTGCCACCGAACAGGCTGGTGGTGGTCGGCCCGATGAGCTGGCCGACATTGCCGACCAGGCCACCGGTACCGATGATCAGGCCCGCATTCGGGTCGGCCGCCGCCGGCGCCTTCGGGCTGGTCGGCGGAATCGCAGAGGGCTTGGTCAGGCCGAGACCACTGAGCGTGCCACCGACCAGGCCACCCACGGCGCTGCCCAGATTGCCGATGGTGCCATTGAGATTGCCGTTGAGCAGGTTGCCCACCGCGCTGCCGACATTGCCCAGCGTGCTACCCAGCACACCGCCCAGGCCGCTGGTGGGGCTGCCGGTGGTGCCGTTGAGAATGCCGCCCACTGCACCACCGACCGTGCCGACGGTGTTGTTGAGCGTGCCACCCACTGCGCTGCCGACCTGGCCAACCGTGCCGTTCAGTGCACCGCCGACTGCGCCGACCGTGTTGTTGAGCGTGCCACCCACTGCGCCGCCAACGGTGCCAACGGTGCCGTTCAGTGCTCCGCCGACTGCGCCGACCGTGTTGTTGAGCGCGCCACCTACTGCGCTGCCAGCGGTGCCAACGGTGCCGTTCAGTGCGCCACCGACTGCGCCGACCGTGTTGTTGAGTGCGCCACCTACTGCGCTGCCAACCTGGCCAACCGTACCGTTCAGCGTGCCGCCGACCGCACCGCCAACCGTTCCGACGGTGCCGTTCAGTGCGCCACCGACTGCGCCGACCGTGTTGTTGAGCGTGCCACCCACTGCGCCGCCAACGGTGCCAACGGTGCCGTTCAGTGCTCCGCCGACTGCGCCGACCGTGTTGTTGAGCGTGCCACCCACCGCACCACCAACCGTTCCGACGGTGCCGTTCAGTGCTCCGCCGACTGCGCCGACCGTGTTGTTGAGCGCGCCACCTACTGCGCTGCCAACCTGGCCAACCGTACCGTTCAGCGTGCCGCCGACCGCACCGCCAACCGTTCCGACGGTGCCGTTCAGTGCACCGCCGACTGCGCCGACCGTGTTGTTGAGCGTGCCACCCACTGCGCCGCCAACTGTGCCAACGGTGCCGTTCAGTGCACCGCTCACTGCGCCGCCAACCGTTCCGACAGTACCGTTCAGCGCGCCGCCGACAGCACCGCCCACCGTTCCGACGGTGCCCTTCAGCGCACCACCCACCGTGCTGCCGACCGCATCCGCAGCACCGTGAAGCGTCCCGCCGACAGCCCCCACCGCGCCACCCACCAGGTTGCCAACGCCCAGCGCGCTGTGCTGCGCGGCGACGGTCGCCTGTCCGGCCAGCTTCAGGTTGCGATCGGCGATCACTTCCTGGCCGTCCGGCGCCTGCACGCGCACCTTGCCGGCGGCGCCGGCATCGAACGCGGCACTGATGGCGCGATCATGCGTGTCACCCGGCAATTCCTCCTTGGCCGGCAACGTGACCGCAGCTGTCGCCCGGGCCTGGCCCTGACCTTCGATGTGATGGCCAGCCACCGCCAGATGCGCGTCGGTGTTGCCGTCGACAGAGGTCTTCAGGGACGAACCACTGAGGCCCGCCAACGCCTTGGCACCTGCATCGATCGAAGCGATCTGGCGGCCGGCGATGCCGACCTTGGCCTTGGCGCGTGCATCGGCGCCGACACCCAGCGGCGCCTGCCCGCCGGGCGCAACATTCGCTGCCAGCGACGCATCCACCTGTGCTGCCTTGCCCGCAGCGTTGCCCAGGCCAACAGTGGCGCGGACATCGGCCGCCAGCGCCGGCACGGCCACCTGCTTCGGCGCGGCGTTCGCTGCCAGCTTCACCTGCACGGTGGCCGGCAGTACGTCACGCACCACCGGCAGCGACGTGGTGTTCAACTGCAGGCCCAGGCGAGCGTCCGCACTGATCGCAGGGCTGCTCTGTGCCTGCCGTGCAGCGGCAGCCAGGGCCACTTCGGCGTCGACCTTGACCGGCATCGGTTGCGCATACTTCGCCGCAAGCGCTTGCAGGTCACGCAACGATTGATTGCTTTCCGATGCCCCTGCGTGGCCGCTGGCCAGCGCGCACAGCAGTGCCAGGGCCAGGGCGGTGGGCATCAGCAGGAAGGCGCGCGGATCGCGTGCGGCGCTGCCGCCGCTGTCGCCGGTGGCCAGTTCCGAGGCCACAACCAGAGCATTGAGCTGGCGGTTCCATACACGCCGGTAGATGCGGTTCATGAGCATTTCCCCCGTAGGCGAACAACTGGAATGTCAGTGGACTTGCCGTTAGGCAGGTGACTGACATTTCAGCGGTTGCAACGGCGGCGGCGCACTTCAATCCGGCACGGCAATCGCGCATTCCGGCAAATCCACGGCCGGAATCGGCAGCCGTTTATGCAGAAGCGGCAACATGATCGGCAAGCGGATACGCAATTCCGGCATGAACGCTGCGGAAACCCTTGCGGGGCTTGGCTCAGGCCGGCTGGCCGATCTGCGCGGGCGCGCGCATCAGGGTATCGCGCGGCAGTTCGCCGAATACCTTGCGGTAATTGTCGGCGAAGCGCGAAAGGTCCCACAGGCCGCAGCTGAGGGCGATGGCTTTCACCGAGCGACGGCTGGAATCGGCCATCGACAGGCTGCGGCAGGCCGCGCACAGGCGCAGCATGGAGAGATAGCGGTTCGGCGAGGTTCCAAACAGGTCTTCGAACGCATAGCGCAGGCCGCGCTCGCTGACGCCGGCGGCATCGCAGATCTCATTCATGTAGATATTGCGGCGCAGGTTGAGCCGCATGAAGTTCTCTGCTCGCTGCGCGATCAGATAATGCGTGCGCCGTGCACGGCTGCAGCCCGGGCGATCCGCCACACCGGCGCCCAGAAGGGCCTGCACATGCTCGTGCAACAGGGTTTCAGTTTCTTCCGGCTGCAGGCCTGCACCCTGCCCCAGCTGCAGATGCAGCTGCTGGTAGTGGCGTGCCAGCGGCGCGGCTTCGCTGGCCAGGTTGAACAGCGACAGTGCCTGGCCAGCGGGAGGCGTGCTGCGCAGGCTCAGTTCGGTCAGCTTGCGCTGCACCCGTGCCACCGGCACCAGCATCAGGGTCATGTGCGTGCCCGGGCTCAGGGTGAACTCACTGATGCCCTCCGGCATGATCGTCAACGCCATGCCCGGCGTGAGCGGTACGCCATGGCACCAGCTCAGCGTCTCATCGGTGGCGTGCAGGTATCCCAGCATCGCCCAGTCCGGTGGCAGCATGAAACGGCCACGGCAATGGAAACCGCAACTGATGCTGCAGAACAGGGCTTCCTCGTGCACGCGCGAAGCGAATGCCGCACGTGGCCCATTGCCATCGAGCAGCAGCAGTTCGACATCACAGACACGAAGCACGCCGCTCAGCGTGGCCAGGTCTATCGACCGCAGGCCGCTGTCGTCGCTGTCTCCTACCCCACCATCGACCATGACAGTGTTGTCCCCCGTTGATCCGCCATGCGATGCGGCCCCCACTGCCTGACAGGGCGCGCATCGATCCATTAACCACTTCCGATACCGTGCCGCCCGCAACCGCTTCGATGCGACCGACCAGGGAAATGCAATAGCTTGAATGCGAGTATGCCCAATAATCCGCAAAGGTAAACCCGCGGACTTAAATGATAAAAATAGATACACAGGTGAAGAAAATGTCGGAGCGAGTGGCACGGTTTTCGCATGCACCAGGAAAACGAATCACATTATCTACACGACCATGAATCGTTTTGCCTTCGAACGGATTTTCGTCACAGAAGCAATCTTAAATTTTCAGGTTTTCGGAGTTTCTGCCGAATTTGCATATAGGTTCCAGTTGCAGCCAACCGCCATTCAGGCAAAGTCGATATCACGGTGATCCGGCCATCTGATCTGGCCGCACCCAGGGGGACAGCATGACCACGCACGCATCACTGGATGCCTCGACCACCGGCCCCGCGCCGTGCGGTCGCGACCGTGCGGCCAATGTCCCGCCTGGAGACGATCACCCTGCTTGAGCACAGCGGGTCCATCCCGCCGTGCCTCCTCCGCCAGGACGCGCGGAGGCCCACGGACGATCCCGGCGGAGCCGGGCCACCGCCCAACGCAGGTGTACTGCATCCGCAGACAGGTAGAGGGAGACATTGGTCATGAACGCATCGATCCGCAAATTCCTGAAGGAAGAAGACGGCGTCACCGCGCTCGAGTACGGGCTGCTGGCTGCCGTCATCGCCGGCATCCTGATCGCGGTCGGCAACGACCAGATCAAGGGCTTCTTCGAAACGCTGTTCAAGAACCTCTCCGCACTGGCCACCAAGGCGTCGGGCTCGACGACCTAAGCGGCGACCGCGCGCGGCCGGCAGGGCCGCGACGGCGGGGCGCATGGAACCAGGCGAAGACCGTCCAGTGACGGACGATGGAGTGTGCGATGACACTGCTGGGATTGTTGGCCATCGGCATGTGCCTGCGGATCGCGATCAGTGATCTGTATGCCCGTCGGGTGCCCAACGCCTGGCTGATCGCCGCATGCGTGATCGCCACCGTGGTGATCGTCGCCGGCCAGTTCAGCGCGCCGCGCCAGCCGTGGCTACCCCACGTTGCCGGCGCGGCGCTTGGCCTGTTGGCGCTGCTGCCGTTCTATGCCCTGCGCTGGATGGGCGCCGGTGACGTGAAGTTCTTTGCCGTGCTGGGGCTGATGCTGGGCTGGCAGGCGCTGCTGCCGGTCTGGCTGGTCGCCAGCCTCGCCGCCGGGCTGCACGCCGTGCTGGTGCTGGCTGGCCGCCGCCTGGGCGTGTTGCTGCCCGGCCACCTGCAGATGCAGGTGAATCGCACCAACGCGCAGTGGCAAGCGCATCCGGCCCTGCGCGACATGCAGGCCGCCCGCCAGGGACGACGTGGCATTCCCTATGCAGCCTACCTGGCACTCGCCGCCATCGGCTGGGTGCTGGCCAGCATCTACGGAGGTGCACCGTGAACATCCGCAGCCCACGCCTGCAACGCGGCGTCGCCAGCATCGAGTTCGCCCTGATGCTGATGCTCGGCCTATTGCCGCTGCTGCTGTTCACCTTCTCCGGGGTGATGATCATGGCGGCGCAACAGACCCTGGCCACCGCTTCGGCCGAAGGCGCGCGCGCCTCGCTGCGCTACGGCACGGCCGGCGAGCGGCGCACTGCCGCCTGCGTCGCCGCACGCACGTCGATGCAATGGCTGCTGCAGTTTTCCAAGCAGAACGTGGACTGCAGCGCGGGGGGCAGCAACGCCATCGTGGTGTCGGCACAGGCGCCCTGCGCCGGCCTGGCCACGGCCCAGTGCATGACCGTGACGGTCAGCTATGACTACGCCAGCTATCCCTTCCTGCCCGGCACCGCCACGCTCTACAAATGGGTGATGCAGGCTCCCATCCGCAGCGTCGCGGTCGCTCAGCTCGATCTCGGCAGCGGCAATTGATGATCGGTACATTGGAGACGGTTCCATGCTCAAGTTGACCCGCATCGCTGCCGTCGCCCTGATCGGCCTGGCCGTGCTGCTGGCGCTGATCGCTTTCATGATCGGGCGCAAACCGGCCGCACCGGTCACGGTCGCGCCAATCGCGCACAACGAGGCGCAGGCCATCACGGTGGTGGAAGCCGTGGCACGCCTGCCTGCGGGCGAGCCGATCAGCGCCAACGGCCTGCGCCTGGCCCAGCGCACCTCACCCGTCGCCGGTGCCGCCACCAGCATTGCAGCCGTTGTCGGCAAGGTGCCGGTGCAGGACATCGCCGAAGGCAGCCCGATCAGCAGCAGCGCATTGGCACAGGGCTTCTCGCTGCAGCTGCGGCCGGGCGAGCGCGCACTGGCCGTGCCCGTGGACGAACTGGTCGGTGCCGGCAACCGCATCCTTCCCGGTGACTTCGTCGACGTCTTCCTCAACCTGCGCAATGCCCAGCCCAGCATCAACAGCCCCGCCGAAGCCGCGCAGACGCGCCTGCTGCTGTCGCGCCTGCGCGTGCTGAGCTATGGCCAGCAGGACATCGCGCCGGTCGCCTCAGAGGCCACCTCAAGTAGCGAGGCCGACACCCGCAACGACCCGCGCGCGGCCGACATCACCGGCAGTGGCGGCAGCCACAGCAGCAATGAAGCCCCGCAACCCGCGCGCAGCGCGGTGCTGGCAGTACCCGTGGCCGACGCCAACCGGCTGCTGCTGGGTGCACAGCAGGGCAAGCTGTTCCTGGCGCTGCGCAATCCCGCCGACACCGGCCTGCCGGACCTGGCGCTGTTCCCGCAATCGCGCGGTGTGATCGACCCGCTGCGCGGGCTCGACGCCGAGCAGCAGTTGGCACTGCAGCGCCCGGAGAACCACGCCTTCGCCGGTATCGACGGCGAAGCGCTGGCCGGCCGCGGCAGCGCCCCGCAACGCAGCAACGCGGATGCACCCACGCGCGCGCCGGCGCCCCGTCGCAGCGCCCCGCGCGCGTCGGGTATCGAGATCATCCGTGGCGACAGTTCCGCCCCCCGTGGCTCCCTTTGACCCGCATCGAGCGCATCCATGACCGAACGTCGCCGCCGTCCACGCCTCTCTCCCCGCCAGCGCTGGCTGGCCCTGCTGCTGGTGCTGCTGGCACCGGCAACGAGCGTGGCCGCCGATGACCTGGTGCTGCAGGCCCGTGAGCAGCGTCCCTGGAACCTGCCGGCCGACCTGGAGCGGGTGGCCATCGCCGACCCCGGCGTGGCCGACATCGTGATGCTGCGTGGCCAGCGCCAGGCGCTGCTGGTGGGCAAGATGCCCGGCACCACCACCCTGCTGCTGTGGCACCGCAAGCAGGCCGAGCCGCAACGGGTGACGGTACGGGTGCAGAGCGCCGTACAGGGTGCTGCCAGCACCGGCGGCAATGATCTGGTGTTCACCCAGCAGGACCAGCAGGGCCTGTTGCAGGGAAGCACCGACAGTGTGCTCTCGCACATGCAGGAACAACGCACGGCGGCGATGGCACTGGGCAAGGACGGTGTGCTTGCCGATACGTCCACCATCAGCAGCGGCGGGGTGGTCCAGGTCGAGGTCAAGGTGGTCGAGTTCAACAAGACCGCGATGAAGCAGATCGGCATCAACTTCCAGAACCGCAACGGCGGCTTCGCCTATGGCTTCGCGCGGCCCGGCACCGGGTTGCCGGGCAACACCGGCCTGCTGCCCGGCATGAAGGAAGGCAACAGCAGCAACGAGGCTGTGTCGCCGATCTCCTCTGCGTTCCGGCTGGTGTTCGGCTCGACCAAGGGCCTGTGGAACGCCGACGTCGAACTGCTGCAGAGCAATGGCATGGCCCGCGTGCTGGCCGAGCCGACACTGGTGGCGCTGTCCGGCCAAAGCGCCAGTTTCCTGGCCGGCGGCGAGCTGCCGATCCTGGAACCGCAGGGGCTTGGCACCACCACCATCACCTACAAGCCGTTCGGCATCGGCCTGACCGTGACCCCGACCGTGCTGGCGGCGAACCGCATCGCGCTGAAGGTGGCGCCCGAAGCGAGCGACCTGGACTACAGCAATTCCATCATGCTCAACAACGTGCAGATCCCCTCGATCACCACCCGCCGCGCCGACACCACGGTCGAGCTGGGCGATGGCGAGAGTTTCGTCATCGGCGGCCTGGTCAGCTCCAACATCGTCTCCAACGTCAGCAAGATTCCGCTGCTGGGCGACCTGCCGATCATCGGTTCGTTCTTCCGCAACTTCGATTACAAGCGCCAGGACAAGGAGCTGGTGATCATCGTCACCCCGCGCCTGGTGCAACCCCTGGCGCGCAACACCGAACTGCCGCTGCCCGGCGAGCGCGAAGCCAAGCCGCATCTCCCCGAGTGGGGTTCCTGGCTGCTGGGTCCGGTCAGCCAGGACCCGGTGCCCGGTTTCTCGCGCTGACTCCCTGATGCCTGCGATACCACGCCCATGCCCTACGCCACTGCCCAGCCGCTGCATCCGCAAGGACCCCCGATGAACGTGGTCCTGTATGGCATGGATCGCGAACTGCTGCCCCGGCTGGCCGCCAAGCTGCCGCCGAGCACCGCCCTGCATTGGCAGGACAGCAACGCGCCCACCTCCGCGCAGGACCTGCAACGCGGCCCGCAGAGCCTGGTGCTGCTCGACTTCCGGCCAGAGCATGCGGCTGCCTCAAGCGTGCTGGCACAGCAGCTGCAGCAGACCCAACCCGACCTGCCCCTGGTGGCAGTGGGGGCCACCAGCGCCGGCCAGGTCGAAGGCGTGGTGATCGCACTGCGCGCTGGCCTGCGCGATGTACTGGACCTGGACAGTGACGACGCAGGCATCGAGGCGGCCCTGCGGCGCGCCCTGTCTCCGCGCCCGGCAGCGGTTGCCCAGCACGCGCACAAGGCACGCCTGATCGTGCTGCTGGGCGTGCGCGCCGGCGTCGGCACCAGCACCCTGGCCGCACATCTTTCGGTGCTGGCGCAGCAGGCGCGCGCCCTAGCCCAGGGCGAAGCCCTGCAGCAGGACGGCCTGCTGATGGAGCTGGCGCAACCCTCCGGTGACCTCGCGCTGTACCTCAATCTCGACAGCCGATTCCATTACGAAGACGCGCTGCGCAACGCCAGCCGCATCGATGCCACCCTCGCCCGCACGGCCATGGCGCGCCATGACTCCGGACTGGTGCTGCTGGATCGTGCCAGTGGCGGCGATGCCGTTCCGCCCTCCGATCCTGGCGCGCTGCTGCAACGCCTGCGCGGCGTGTTTGCCAGCGTGCTGTGCGACGCCGGCGGCTGCCCGCTGCGGCAGCTTCCGCCCCTGCTGCTGGACCAGGCTGACGAGATCTGGCTGGTCACCGATGCATCGATCGCCACGCTGGTCTCGCTGGACCAGGCGCTGAAGCATCTGGCGGGCCAGCGCGAGCGCGAGAAGCGCCTGCAGCTGGTGATCAACCGCCACGATGACAGCAGCGGCATGAGCCCGGAACAGATCGCGCGCCGCTTCGAAGTACCGCTGCTGGCGACGCTGCCCGAACGACCGCGCGTGCGCCTGGCCGCCAGCCAGGGCCACCTGCTGCTGCAGGATGCGCCGCGCGACCCCTATCTGCGTGCCCTCGCCCCGCTCGTGTCACGCCTGGATCCGGCCGCCTGCCCGGTCCAGCCGCATGGCCTGCGGGAAAGACTCTCCCTTGCCCTGGGTGGATCGCAATGGAAGACAAGGTAACCCCGTTCCCGCATGCCGTTGCCCGCCCGGTGCTGCCCGAAACTACCCCGGGCCACCTGCCGTTCGCGCAGACCGAGCAGTACCAGAAGGTGCTGTCGGCCGCGCATGAGCACCTGCTCAACAGCATCGAGGACGAGCGCATCGACATCGATTCCTGGGCCCCGGACACCATCGCCCGCTGGGTGCAGGTGCAGACCGTGGGCTTCATCCAGGAATGGCGCATCCCGATCAACGAGGAAGAGATGCAGGTGGTCGCCGAGGGCCTGGTCAAGGAGCTGACCGGTTTCGGCCCGCTCGACGACCTGCTCCACGACCCCTCCATCGAAGACATCCTGATCAACGGCTTCAAGGACGTGCACGTTTCGCAGGGCGGCCAGCTCAGGCGCGCCACCCAGCGCTTCACCGATGACACCCACCTGCTGCGCATCCTGCGCCGCATCCTCGCGCCGCTCGGCCGCCGGCTGGATGATTCCAACCCGATGGTCGACGCGCGCCTGCCCAACGGCGGCCGCCTCAACGCGATCATCTCGCCGCTGGCGGTGGACGGACCGATGGTGTCCATCCGCAAGTTCCGCAAGGACCCGTTCACCCCCGACGAGCTGCTCGCCAAGGGCACCTTCGATGCGCCGATGCAGGCCCTGCTGAAGGCGATGGTGCTGGGCCGCTGCAACATCCTGGTCTCCGGCGGCACCAGCTCGGGCAAGACCTCGCTGCTCAATGCCCTGGCCAGCTACGTGCCGGCCAACGAGCGCGTCATCACCGTGGAAGACACCGCCGAGCTTTCGCTGAACCATCCGCACGTGGTGCGCCTGGAGAGCCGGATCGGCGGCGCCGAGGGCCAGGGCGCGGTCAGCATCCGCGACCTGGTGCGCAACAGCCTGCGCATGCGCCCGGACCGCATCGTGGTCGGCGAAGTGCGTGGCGCAGAAGTGCTGGAAATGCTGCAGGCGATGAACACCGGCCACGACGGATCGATGGCCACCATCCACGCCAACACGCCGCGCGACTGCCTGTACCGCATCGAGATGCTGGCCGGCTTTGCTGGCTTCCAGGGCAGCGAGGACAGCCTGCGCCGGCAGATCGCCAGCGCCATCGATTTCATCGTGCAGATCTCGCGGCTGGGCAGCGGGCGCCGGGTGCTGGTCTCGATCACCGAAATCACCGGGGTCAGCGACAACCTGATCACCACCCAGGAGATGTTCCGCCACGAGGTACAGATCGACGGCAGCGGCCGCGAGACCGACCGCTGGATCGGCCTGGGCTTCCATCCGCATTCGCACAAGCTGGAGCCGTTCCGCCAGCAGCTGCGCGAATCACTCTACGGGGACTTCTGAGCATGGGCACCGGCCTGCTGCTGGGCGTGTTGAGCATCATCTCGGTGCTGCTGGCGCTGGCCGTCTGGCTGTGGGGCACCGCCAGCAGCCGCGAGCAGCGCCAGGCCTCGTTGCAGCATGCCGAGCAGCAGCTGGCGCGCGGCAGCGCCGCCAGTGCGGTACCGGCCGGGCCCGCCGTTGCCGCAGCCAACGATTCCGCCCGCCCCGCCAGCAGTGGGAGCCGTGTACTGCCCTGGGACGGCGTGCTGCAGCGCGCCGGCCTGCAGCCGGGCTGGAAGCTGCCACTGATGCTGCTGGTGCCCGGCCTCGTGCTTGCAGTCGTGGCGGCGATGCGGCTGGGCACGGCCTGGATGTTTCCGCTGACCCTGCTGCTGTACCTGCTGGGCTGCTGGCTGTGGGTGATGCGCCGGATCACGAAACTGCGTGCGCAGCTGCTGCACCAGATGCCGGACTTCCTCGACAACCTGGTCCGCCTCACCGCGCTGGGCAACAGCCTGCAGGCCGCGTTCCAGGTGTCTTCGATGCAGACCAGCGCACCACTGCGTGGCCTGCTCGACACCACGGTGCGCTATGCGCGCAGCGGCATGGACCTGGATCGCGCGTTGAGCCTGGCCGCGCAGCCATATCGCATGGACGTGCTGAAGGTGCTGGCGGTGGTGATCGGGGTGAGCGTGCGCATCGGCGGCCGCGCCGACCAGATCCTGCAGCGCATGGGCGACTTCATGCGCGACCTGGAGCAGGCCCAGCAGGAGCTGGCGGCCACCACTTCGGAAACGCGCATGTCGGCCTGGGTACTGGGGCTGCTGCCACCGGCCAGTGCGGTGCTGATGGCGATCTCCAGCCCGGCGTTCTTCCAGCCGGTGCTGCATGACCCGCTCGGTCACAGGATCCTGCTGATCGCACTGGGCCTGGAACTGCTCGGAGCGTTCCTGCTGTACCGCCTGGCCAAGTCGCTATGACCGCCCGCCGCCGCCACGGAGGTGCCCGATGAGCGCCACTGCCTGGTTCGCTCTCTCACTGCTGGTGTTGGCGGCCGGTGTCGCCCTGCTCGGCATTGCCGGCTGGGTGCGCAGCCATCGCGAGCACCGCACCTCGGCCACGCTGAAGACCGCCCTGCAACCGCGCGACGAAACCCGCGACAGCGAGGCCACCCGCCGCGACTCGCTGGGCTGGCTGGAGCGCTTCGGCCGCTCGCTCAGTGGTGGCCGCCTGGAGGCCGCGCTGCTGGCCAACGAGGACAAGCTGCTGCTGGACCTGGCCGGCTGGAATACACGCCGGGGCACGGCCATCTACCTGGGCCTGCGCCTGCTGCTTGCGCTGCTGGTGCTGGCCCTGGCGCTGGCGTTCAGCAGCGCGCACGGGCTGGCCAAGGTGATGGTGGTGATCGGTGCGCTGGCAGCCGGGCTGCTGCTGCCCAAGTTCGTGCTGTCGTCGTGGGTCAAGCGCCGGCGCCGCGCGGTCGAGAACGAGCTGCCCCTGCTGATCGACCTGCTGCGCCTGCTGCAGGGCGTGGGCTTCAGCATGGACCAGAGCCTGCAGACGCTGGGCGACAAGCTGCGCGATGCGCTGCCGGTACTGGGCGGCGAACTGCAGGAAGCGAACGTGGCCTACACCCACGGCCGCACCCGCGCGCAGTCACTGCGTCGGTTGAGCGAGGTCTACGCGGATGACGACCTGACCAGCCTGATGCAGCTGATCCTGCAGGTGCATGCACACGGCGGCGCAGTGCAGGAACCGCTGCGCCAGTTCAGCATCCGCCTGCGCGAACAGCGCCGCAACACGTTGAAGGAAAAGGTCGGCAAGCTCTCGGTGAAGATGACCGTGGTGATGATGCTGACCCTGTTGCCGGCACTGATGCTGGTGCTTGCCGGTCCAGCGCTGGTCGCGCTGGCCACCACCATGTCCAAGATGGGATCGCCCTGATGCCTGCCCTGCGCACTTCCTGCCTGCTGCTTGCCGCCGCCCTCGCCGCCCTGGCCAGTGGCTGCGCCTCGACCACGCCGAAGTACGTGCGGGCGCCCAGCCTTGCGCCGCCGGAACCCGATCCACAGGACAGCCGCAACGCCTACCTGGAACTGATCGAACGCATGCAGCAGCAGGGCGCCTGGTATGCCTCGCTGGCCCACGTGGAGGCCTTCCGCCAACGCTATGGTGATCGCCCTGCCCTGCGCCTGCTGCAGGCCGACGCACTGCGCGAGACCGGCCAGACCGACGCAGCGGCCACGCTGTATCGCGAGCTGTCCAGCGGGCCGCAGGCCGCCGCTGCCGCGCATGGCCTGGGCCTGATCGCTGCACGCCGCGACGACGATGCAGGCAGCGAACAGGCGCTGGCGCGCGCCACGCAGTTGCAGCCCTTGAACACCGACTACCTTGGCGACCTGGGCTATGCGCGGCTGCGCGCCGGCCAGTTCGACCAGGCGCGCGAGCCGCTGGCCAAGGCCCTGGAGCTTTCGCCAGGCAACGCCAAGGCCACGGCCAATCTCGCACTGTGGGCGGTACTGCGCGGCGATCAGGCCACGGCAGAGCGCCTGTCGGAACAGGCCAACCTCAACGAGGAAACGCGCCGCAGCATCCAGCAACAGGCCCAGCAGATCCGTACGCGCCTGCAGCAGCGGCAGGCTGCGGCCACCGTCAACGCCCCGGCGCCTGAGCTCACGGCCAGCAGCGAACGCGGCGCCCGTGCATCGGGCAGCACCCGGCTGGCAGCCGAACCACGCCGCGAAGCACGTGACGAGCGCGATCCGCAGCGCCTGCCACCGTCGATGCTGGAACGCTTCAGCACCACCGATCACCCGACCGGAAGCACCCCATGACCGCGATGCGCCTGACCCGACGCCTGTTGCCCGTGCTGTCCTGCCTGCTTGCTGCCGGTGCCGTGCAGGCACAGCAACAGCCATTGACCGGACAGATGCTCGGTGGCCCCTTGCCGTCGGCACCGGCCGCAGCGCCGATGCAGGCCGAGCCGCTTCCCACCGTGGAGCTGTCCTCACCCGCCGCATCCGCAGCGGTGGCTGCGGCACCGCCGGCAATCCCCGCAACCGACGTTGCACCACCGGCAACACCGCGTGCGCGCCTGCAGAGCGGCGAGGCCACCCGCAACCTGTTCCGCATGCAGGCGTCGGGGCAGCAGGCCGGCCAGCGCCTGCCGATCCTGGGTGACCAGGCCACGCTGAGCTATGCGCGTTACCTGAAGAGCTTTGAACACGAGATCCCGGACTTCTTTGAGACCGATGTTGCCCGGTCCAAGGACGCCTCTTCCTCCGGACGCTGAGGTCGGCCATGAAACGCCCACGCCAGTTCAGTTTCAGTCGCCCACGCGGCGGCATGTCGGTCACGATGATGCTGGTCATGCTGGCGCTGCTGGCCATGCTGGGCCTGATCGAGATCGGCTATCTGTTCTGGGCCAAGCGTGATGCGCAGAAGGTAGCCGACCTGGCCGCACTGGCCGGCGCACAGCGGCTGGAGCTGTGCAGCGCGGACAACAGCGACAACAGCGCAGCCCGGCAAAACGCGCTGGCCCAGAACAGGTTCGCAGGCACCCTGCAGATCCGCTGCGGCAACTGGAGTGCCAGCCGCGGCACCAGCAACCGTTTCGTCACCAGCGTTGATGCCAGCAACCCGCGCAATGCCGTGCAGGTGATCGCCGAGCGCAGCGTGCTGCCCTTCTTCGGCCAGAACACCAGCCTGCCGACCGTCAGCGTGCAGGCAGTAGCCCGCCGCTCGGAGCCCACGGCGGTGTTCGCGGTGGGCTCGCAGCTGCTGCGTACCAATGGCAATTCCGTACTGCTGTCGACCCTGCGCCTGGTCGGCCTGGACGTCACCAATGCCACGGTGCTGTCCTATGACGGCCTTGCCCAGGCCAACGTCACGCCATCCGGCCTGCTGAAGGCACTCAACATCCCGGTGAGCGCCAACCTCAGCGTGGCCGATTTCAACCGCCTGCTGTCGGTCAACAAGATCTCGCTGGCGCAGCTGGTCGATGCCACCGCCACCGTCGTCGGCCGTGACTCGACGGTGGGCGTGCAGCTGCGCGCCCTGTCCGACCTGGTCGCCACCCAGCTGGACATCAACAAGCTCAACATCGTGCTCGGCAGCCAGGCCGGCGGCGGTGGCCTGTTCGCGGAAGTTGTCTCACCCGACGGCACCGTCGGCAGCGCGCTGGAATCGAAGATCAACGTGCTCAACCTGATCAACACCGCCATCTCCATCGCCAACGATGGCAACGGCGTGACGATCAAGGGGCTGGATCTGCTGGGCATCAACATCCAGGGCGGCGTGGTCGAACCGCCGTCGATCGCCATCGGCGGCGTCGGCACCCGTGCCTACAATGCGCAGGTGCGGTTGATGGTGGACGTGGACAGCAACAACCTGTTCGCGCTGGGGCCGCTGCTGAACCTGCTCGGCACGCGCCTGCACCTGCCGCTGCACGTCGACGTGGCCAACGGCATGGGCACGCTGACCGGCATCCAGTGCGGCGCCAGTCCCCCCAAGGCCACCATCCAGGTCGATTCATCGGTGCTGCGTGCCTGCGTCGGCAATGTCGACCCCGCACAGCGCTTCTCCAAGGCCAATGTCTGCGACGCCACGCTGCAGAACGAACAGCTGTTGAAGCTGCTGGGCCAGCCGCTGATCAATGACAAGATCACCCTCCCCGCGCTGACCAGCTCGCAGAACCTGACCCTGGCCGCAGGCGAGACCGGCTCGACCCGGATCAACCCGCTAGCGATCGGTGACGCGGTGTCGAGCCTGGTCAACGAACTGCTGCGGGTGCTGTCGGGCATGCTCAGCTCACCCAAGCAGGGCATGAGCGCCAACGACACGGCCAAGGCGCTGGCCGACCGCTACCTGCAGGCGGCCTTCCCCACTGGCGGGCGCTACAACGTCGACCAGGTCATCCCGCTGCTGCGCGATGGCGACCCGGCACGCAATCTCGCGCCGCTGGGCAACTGGACGGTGAAGAATGGCGTCCCCAAGCCTTGCCTGCTGGGCCTGACCACCTGCTGGGAAGACGGCTCGGTGTGGACCGGCTACAAGACCACCGTCACCGGCCAGGGCCTGGGCCTGCTCGATGGCCTGCTCGGCTCGCTGGTCGGCGGCCTGCTGATCAACCGCTGCGACAGCCTGCTCGGCAACCTGATCGACTACAACGGCTGCGTGCGCAACAACCTGGCGTCGTACATCCAGACCGCGCCGGCGGGTTTCCTCGATGGTGCCGGTGGCAGCGGCGTCACCAACCCCGACGGCAGCGTCAGCTGCAGCGGCCTGCTGTGCACCCTGCTGAAGCCGATCCTGGCCGCACTGCGGCCGGTGCTCAACAGTGTCGGCACCCTGCTGACCAACCTGCTGGCCAGCGTGCTGGGCCTGGAGCTGGGCCGGACCGACGTCAACGTGCAGTCGATCCAGTGCAGCGCCGCACAGCTGGTCTATTGAAATCGAGCCGTGACGGGCGCCCTTGGCGGCGCCCGCGCGCATGCTAGACTCCCGGCGGGGAACCACCTTCATCTCAACCCACACTCATCCGTGGATGGTCTAGACATGCGAGAAACTTCAGGGGGCGCGGTCTTCGCCCGGCACGCGCGCAGCGCGGCAGTGCTGGCCGTGGCCATGATGCTGGTGGCACCGGCGGCGATGGCCGCACGTGGCGACCGTGAGCCTGCAGCCGAACCGGCGCGCAGCGCGCCGGTGGTGCGCAATACCGTGGACGAACTCAAGCAGTTGATGGATTCGCGCCAGCTGACCGAGCTGCGCACCACCTACAACGGCAACTACGGCGCCAGCCTGCTGTTCAATGCCAACACCCTGACCTACTACGTCGCCCTGTTCCAGGAGAAGAACTTCTGGCGGGTGATCAAGACCGATGCGGTGGACAACGCCGAACGTGTCTACCGCACCTTCGCGCAGCAGTCCGAGCAGCTGGCCCAGGTCTACATCGACACCACCCGCCTGGAAGCCGGCAAGCGCTACACCGAGCGCCTGGTGGCCTACAACGAAGAACGCCTGCGCACCCTGCAGCAGGAAATGGAGCAGCAGCAGGCGCAGTCGGCGCAGGTCAGCGCCGCCCTGCAGCAGGCCCAGCAGCAGGCCGTCAGCCTCAGCACCGATGTGCAGAGCACCAACAGCCAGCTGGACGCCCTGCAGCGCCGCATCCAGATCCTGCAGGCCGAACAGGGCAACCCGGAGTTGAGCCTGCCCAAGCCGGACAGCGTGCCCGCACCGGCCGCCGCCAGCGACGGTCGCTGAAACCTGCACTTACGCTACTTCACGCAACGGCGCTCTACGGCGCCGTTGTCGTTTTCGGCACTTCAGCAACTCACTTCACTGGCAGGCGCCGTAGACCGCGTCATCCAGCTGCCGGCGCTGCACGAAATCCAGCCGTCGGCGCTTGAGCAACTCCCGCTCGCGCTGCCGGCGCGCACGCTCGCAGGCCGCCGCATCCGTGCTGATCGTGATCAACGCGCCCTGCGCCCGGGTGGCACGCCGCGGGCGACGTGACGGCTTCGGTTGCGTGACTGCGGGAACCACCGCACCGCGGGACAATGACTGCTCCGCCGGGACCTCCCAGCGCCACGCCGCACGACCCTGGCAGGGTGTCTGCTGGTAGACCGGATGCGGTCCATCCACGCATTTGTAGACGTTGGTCTGCGCCGGCGCGGCTATCGGCAACAGCAGGCACACCATCAGGGACCATCGCGTGGCGGGCATCCGGGCATTCCACAGGCAGGCTGCGGACATCCTCGGCCCGCGACTCCGGTCCCGCCAGAGCGGTATGCGTCACATCCTTTGCAATCCAGCACAGCGGTGCAAGTCCGTCGCCGGCACCTGCGCTCTACTGCCGGAGGCACCGGCAGCCTGCCGATGCCTTCCCTCCCTTCCGCCAAGGAACCTGCAATGAGCAACTTCGTCACCGTCGCCGACGGCGCCCGCATCTTCTACAAG
The DNA here is from genome assembly GCF_056480025.1 of Stenotrophomonas sp. 109824_Sma. Classification (NCBI taxonomy): domain Bacteria; kingdom Pseudomonadati; phylum Pseudomonadota; class Gammaproteobacteria; order Lysobacterales; family Lysobacteraceae; genus Stenotrophomonas; species Stenotrophomonas sp. 109824_Sma. The sequence continues at coordinate 2,824,161 of NZ_CM151078.1, forward strand.
GACTGGGGCAACGGCCAGCCGATCGTGTTCGCCCACGGCTGGCCGCTGTCCTCCGATGCCTGGGACCCGCAGATGCTGTTCATGGGCCAGAACGGCTTCCGCGTGATCGCCCACGACCGCCGCAGCCACGGCCGTTCCAGCCAGACCTGGGACGGCAACAACATGGACACCTACGCCGACGACCTGGCTGCGGTGATCGAGGCGCTGGACCTGAAGGACGCGATCCTGGTCGGCCATTCCACCGGCGGCGGCGAAGTGGCCCACTACATTGGCCGCCACGGCAGCACGCGCGTGGCCAAGGTGGTGCTGGTCGGCGCCGTGCCGCCGCTGATGCTGAAGACCGCTGCGAACCCGGCCGGTACCCCGCTGGAGGTCTTCGACGGCATCCGCAAGGGTACCGGTGGCGACCGTTCGCAGTTCTTCAAGGACCTGGCCACCCCGTTCTTCGGCGCCAACCGCGATGGCAACACGGTCACCCAGGGCATGCGTGATTCGTTCTGGCTGCAGGGCATGCTCGGTGGCGTCAAGGGCCAGTACGACTGCGTGCACGAATTCTCGGAAGTGGACTACACCGAAGACCTGCAGAAGATCGACGTGCCGGCACTGGTCGTGCACGGCGACGACGACCAGATCGTTCCGTTCGATGCCTCGGCCAAGCTCTCCTCGCAGATCATCAAGGATGCCGAACTGAAGGTATACCCCGGTGCCCCGCACGGCCTGACCGTCACCCACGCCGAGCAGTTCAACGCCGACCTGCTGGCATTCGCACGCAGGTGATGTGCTGCGGCGGCGCCACCCAGCGCCGCCGCACAAAAAGGGGACGGAGGGGATTAAGTCGTTTGTGCACAAACGACTTAATCCCCTCCGTCCCCTTTTTTGGGTCAGATATCGCTGTGGTGGTGTGGCACGCCGGTCTTCGGCAGCGGGTCGTGCCCACCCACGAAATGACGCACCACCGGTGCACGCTCGCCCCGATGCAACGCGCGCAGCATCTCCTGGATCGCCTTGTCGTCGGCGGTGATGCGTTCGTGCTGGCGCAGGTGCTCCAGCCACGACGGGGTCACGAAATACTCCAGGTGGATGCCCGGGGTGGCCACATCCTCGACCACGCCCCAGACCACGGCGCCATCGCGGCGACGGATCGTGCCCAGTGCGCGCATCTGCGCCTGGAAGGCGGCGCGATCAGCGTCATCGATGCGGTACTCGATGGTCACCAGCACCGGGCCGCGATCGTTGGAAACCGGCACCGACAGTTCGGGGGCCGGCCAGTGCCCCGCCGGGCGCAGGTTGAGGTCTTCGGTGCCAGCGATGCGCACGCGCCACACCAGCAATCCACCGATCACCGCACCCGCGGCGGCCACCAGCAAGGCCAGTTCCGGCGAGGTGCGCTGTGCCAGCGCGCCCCAGCTCAGCCCGCCGGCAGCCATGCCGGCAGAGAACACCATGATGTACAACGCCAATGCACGCGCACGCACCCACGCCGGCACCGCGGTCTGCGCGGCGATCTGCAGCGACGACAGCACGGTGATCCAGGCAAAGCCATTGATCAGCATCACCAGCGGCAGCACGTACCAGCTGCGGGTCAGCGCCAGGCCGACCAGGCTCAGGGCCAGCGACAGGGTGGCCAGCAGCACCAGCAGGTCACGATCCATCTGTGCGCGCAGCTTCGGCAGCAGCAACGCACCACCCACCGCACCGATGCCGATGCAGCCGAGCAGCATGCCGTACTGCCCCGCCCCGCCATGCATCTGCCCGCGTACCACCACCGGCAGCAGTGCATTCATCGCTGCGGCAAAGAAGAAGAAGCCGACCGACTTGATCAACACTGCCTGCAACCGCCCGGCGCGGCTCGCATAACGCAGGCCCGCCTTCAGGCCAGCACCGAACCCTTCCGGCGGCAGGCTGGACTGCTTCGGGTCGCGCTTCCAGCCCCACACCACGAACAGCATCGCGGCGAAAGTGATGGCGTTGAAGCCGAACGCCCAGACCGCGCCCAGCTGGGCGACGATCACGCCGCCGATGGCCGGGCCGATCGAGCGTGCGATGTTGATGCCGATCGAGTTCAGCGCCACCGCCGAAGCCAGCATCGGCTGCGGCACCAGTTCGGACACGATCGCGGCCTGCGCTGGCATCGCCATCGCCGCCCCGCAGCCCATGCAGAAGGTCAGCAGCACCAGCAGTTGGGGGGTCAGCATGTCCATCGCGGTCAGTGCCGCCATCACCGCCGCGACCAGCAGCATCCAGCCCTGGGTGGCCAACAGGTACCTGCGGCGATCGACGATGTCGGCCAGGGTTCCGGCGGCCAGTGCCAGCAGCACGATCGGCACGGTGGTGGCCGACTGCACCAGGGCCACCATCAACGGTGAGCCGGTACGCTCGGCCATCACCCAGGCAGCGGCCACGTCATTGACCCAGGTGCCGATGTTGCTGGCCAGGATCGCCAGCCAGATCGAGCGGAACATCTGGACCTTCAGCGGGGACCAGGCGCCTGCGGCCTGTGCGGGGGGTTGCGACGCGGTTGCGTTCACCATTGCCATGCTCCAACGATCGAGGCGAACAACGTGTCCTGGCCACCGGCCTGCCTCAGTGCAGGCCCGGCATCGACCCAGGCCAGCTGCAGCTGCCATTGCCAGTGTTCGCTGGCCTGCCAGCGGGTTTCGGATTTGTACTGAGTACCGATGCGGCGCGCGCCGCCGGCGCTGCCCGGCAACGCCACCAGCGGTGCGGGCGTGGTGTAGACCGCATCCGCGCGACGATGCTTCCAGGCCATCTGTACGCCCAGTTCCGTCGTCACCGCGTCGTGCAGGCGCAGGGTCAGGGTCGGCTGGACGTCCATCAGGTTGGCCGGGGCCAGCAGGCTGGCCTCGCTGAAATAGGCCGACTTCGGGAACAAGGCGTTGAAGGTTCCCAGGCGGCCGTCATGCAGGTTGCCATCGCCACTGGCGATGTCGGCCTTCAGCCCCAGCCGCGGCTGCAGCGGCAGGTTCGTCCAGCGCCAGCCCGTATCGGTAGCCAGCGTCCAGGCGCGGATATCGAGCGTGCCGGCGGTCGTCCGCAGTTCACCGCCCTGCGCCACCAGCTCGCTGTTCCAGTCCAGTGCACCGGCCTGGCCGAACCAGCGCGTGCCCAGGGTCTGCCGACGTTCGGCACCGCTGCCTGCGGCGAAGCGCGCGCCGTCGCGGCGGTAGTCCAGCAGGTACAGATCCCACTGTCCCGCGCCCTGTCCACGCGCCGTGGTGGCATAGGCACCCCACAGATGGGCGCCGTGTTCGCCGCGATCATCGAAGGCGCCCGGCCGGTTCTCCACCGGACGCAGCGCCATCAGATCAAGCGTGCCCAGGCGACCTTTCCAGCCTGCACGTGCACCGTCGAACGCCAGGCGGATGTTCGGTCCATCGCGCACCGACAGCAGCCGTGAGCTGCCGTAGCCGGCTTCCTGCCGGCCCAGCTGCAGATGAAGGCCACCGTGCTGCCAGCGCCAGTACGCCTGCTGCACATCAAGCGCGCTGCGGTCGGTGCGGCCCGGGCCGCCGGCTTTGCCATTCTCAGCATGCACGCCCAGCTGCAGCTTTGCCTGCCAGGTCTCTTCCACATAGGTGGCCGAGGCCAGCGCGCGCAGCAGGCCATAGCCATCCTCGCCACCGCCAACGCCGAACCGGCTCGGGTCGTAGTACAGGCCACGCACGCGCAGCGACGCGTCCCATTGCAGTTCGCCGTCGCCCGCGTCACTGCAGTGACCGCCGTCGCAGGCCAGCGCCAGCGAGGGCACGGCCAGCAGCGCCAGGCTCAGAACGCGAAACACGAGCATCCCATCGCGCCCCAGAACGCGGTCAGGTCGTCGGCGGGTGCAGCATGCCGGGCCGCATGGCCGTGCGCGCCGTGGGTGCTGCAGGCCACACCGTGATGGTGGTGATGCGCGGCGGCCAACCCGGTGGCGGTACCGCCGACATGGTAGCCACCAAACCTGTTGACCGGCGACCAGTTGGGCATCGCCGGCGGCAGCTGTGGCGCAAGCCCTGCATAGTCGGCGTCGGCATGCACGATGCGGCCGCCAACCACGGTCAACACGCTGGTGATGTCGGCGATCTGCGCATCATCCACGCGGAAGAAGTCGGCCGAAAGCAGGATGAAGTCGGCGAGCTGGCCGGCCTTCAGCGTGCCCTTCACCGCTTCGTCGCCGGAGAACCAGGCGCTGCCCTGGGTCCACAGGCGCAGCGCCTGCTCACGTTCGAGCAGGTTCTCATCGCCATACAGGGCCAGCCCGCCCACGGTGCGTCCGGTCACCAGCCAGGACAACGCCACCCACGGGTTGTAGCTGGCCACACGGGTGGCATCGGTTCCGGCACCGACCGGCACGCCTTCGGCCAGCATGCGCTTGACCGGCGGCGTATGCCGCGCCGCCTGCACGCCGTAGCGCTCGACAAAGGCCTCGCCCTGGTAGGCCATGCGATGCTGCACGGCAATGCCGCCGCCCAGCGCGCGGATGCGTTCGATGTTGCGCGGGGTGATGGTCTCGGCGTGGTCGATGAACCAGTGCAGGCCATCGAACGGCACCTCGCGGTTGACCTGTTCGTACACATCGAGGATGCGGGTGATGCTCTCGTCGTACGTTGCATGGATGCGGAACGGCCAACGCTTCTCGACCAGCAGCTTCACCACGTCGTGCAGTTCCGGTTCCAGCTCCGGCGGCAGTTCCGGGCGCGGCTCGTTGAACAGCTCGAAGTCGGCCGCGGAGAACACCAGCATCTCGCCGGCACCGTTGTGGCGCAGCAGGTCATCGCCCTGTCGCGGCTCCAGCATCTCGCTCCAGCCGCGGAAATCGTCCACTTCCTTGCCCTTGTTCTGGGTGAACAGGTTGTAGGCGATGCGCACCGTCAGCTGGTCATCGCGATGCAGCTGCTCGATGACCTGGTAGTCCTCGGGATAGTTCTGGAAACCACCGCCGGCATCGATCACCGACGTGATGCCGAGCCGGTTCAGTTCGCGCATGAAATGGCGCGTCGAGTTGGCCTGGTACTCGATCGGCAGGCGTGGCCCCTTGGCCAGCGTCGCGTACAGGATCAGCGCATTGGGCTTGGCCAGCAGCAGCCCGGTCGGGTTGCCGAGCGAGTCACGCACGATCTGCCCACCCGGCGGATCCGGCGTGTCCTTGGTGTAGCCACAGGCGCGCAACGCGGCACGGTTGAGCAGCGCCCGGTCATACAGGTGCAGCAGGAACACCGGCGTGTCCGGCGCGATGTCGTTGAGCTCCTGCAGCGTCGGCAGGCGCTTCTCGTTGAACTGCGCGGCAGTGAAGCCACCGACCACACGGACCCACTGCGGTGCCGGGGTACGGTCGACCTGCGCCTTGAGCATCGCCATCGCGTCGGCCAGCGAACGCAGGCCGTCCCAGCGCAGCTCCAGGTTGTAATTCAGGCCACCGCGGATCAGATGGGTATGGCTGTCGTTGAGCCCGGGCAGCAGGCGCCGGCCCTGCGCGTCGACCAGGGTCGCTTCGTTGCCCCAGCCGCGCATGATCTCCTCGTCGCTGCCGACGGCAACGATGCGCCCGTCCTGCACGGCCAGCGCCTGTGCATGCGGCTGCTGAGGGTCGAGGGTGGTGATGCGGGCATTGCGGATGACCAGCGTGCTCATGCGACGCTCCTTGGAAGTGGAATCGAGTGCGGCACCGGCACGGCCGGCCAGGCCCAGCGCAACAGCGGCGCTGCCAGCCAGCACCACGTTGCGGCGGCCCTGATCGAGTGGATCGTGACTCATGCGAGGTCTCCTGGAAGGCGTTGGCCGTCCAGTGCCCAGGCGCCGGGCCCGGTCAGCGCGAGGGCCAGCAGTACCGTGGTCCACATCAACGGGTACTCGCTGCCACCGCGCATCCAGAACCAGCCCCTGGGCAGGGCCAACAGTACGGTGAAGCCGATGAAGGCGGCCGCCGCAAGCGCGGCGACACGGGTCTGCCAGCCCAGCAGCACGGCCAGCCCGGACAGCACCTGCAGCAGGGCCAGCAGCAGCGGCAGCGGAGCCACCGCTGGCAGGCCGAAGCCACGCAGCTCGGTGGCGAAGCCGCCCAGCCCCGGTCCACCAAACCAGCCGAACAGCTTGCCCAGCGCGTGCGGCAGCAGGAAGCCTCCTGCCGCCACGCGCAGCATCAGCAGGGCCAGGTCGAGGCCATGGCCAGCCAGCATGCTCAGTGCCCGCCTTCCTGCGCGCCGAACATGCGCTTGGCGTACTGGATGCCGATGCCATAGCCACCGGCGTGGTCGCGGGCGATGCCGGTGGTCAGCTCGTAGGTCTCACCCCGTGCCCAGTCGCGCTGCAGCTCAAGCAGGTACTGCACGCTGGTCATCGGCACCGCACCGGCCTGCACCATGCGGGTGATCGCACGCTCGTGGGCTTCTTCGCTGACATCGCCGCAGGCATCGGTGATCACGTAGACCTCGAAGCCCTGCGCCAGCGCCGACAGCGCCGGACCCACGATGCAGACGCTGGTCCACAGCCCGGCAACAACCAGGCGGCGCTTGCCGATGCGGTTGATCTCATCGATCACCGGCTGATCTTCCCAGGTATTCATCGAGGTGCGGTCGAACACCGTCTGGCCCGGGAAGATCTCCGGCAGTTCCGGGAACATCGGGCCGGAGAACGACGCTTCGGCAACGGTGGTCAGCAGTACCGGCACGTTGAAGCCCTTGGCGCCCTTGCTGATCAGCGACACGTTGTTGCGCAGCGCGGAGATGTCGATCGTGTGGGTGGCGAACGCCATCTGCGACTGGAAGTCGATCAGCACCAGGGCATGGTCGGTGGGCGACAGCAGGGCCGGGGCGGGCGTGGCGGTGGCAAGGCTCATGGTTGGACTCCGTTGGAAACATGATCAGGGGGAAGCAACAGCGCGGCATCACCGGCCAGGTACTGGCCGGGGCTGCAGCCGGTCTCCGCGCGGAAGCTGCGGACGAAATGGCTCTGGTCGAAGAAGCCCAGTTGCTGCGCCAGGCACGCCATCGGCAGCTGCGCGCCGGGCAGCAGTTGCCGCGCGCGCTCGATGCGACGACGACGCACATAACGCAATGGGCTGGCGCCGGTACCGGTGCGGAACAGGCGCACCAGGTGGAAGCGGCTGACACAGGCGGCCTGCGCCAGTTCGGTCACCCGCAACGGTTGTGACAGATGCTCGTCGACGTAGCGCAGGGCGCGCTGCAATGCCGCCGCCTGGTGCGGGGCCAGCGATGCAGCGGGCGAAGCCGGCGGGGAAACAGTGGCCATGTGGGGCGCCGCGAAGGGGTGGCCCATGGTGCGTGTGCGCCGGGCGATGCCCTACCCCCGTCGGTCGAGGCCGGCACCTACCCGAATGGGGGAGGTCGATGGCCGAGCCGGCGACGACCGAACAGCCGCGCATCCAGTGAATAGGCACCCGGGCCCAGCGCCAGCAAGGCCAGCGGCAACACCACCAGTGGCCACGGCAGTGCCTGTGCATACAGGCCCAGTGTTGCCGGCACTACCGCCAGCGGCGTCAATACGCCCAGCGCGAGCATCGCCACCGCCAGCAGGCACAGCGCCGACAGCCAGCCTGCATGCGTACCCGGCGTGCACAATGCGGCGGCCAGGCACAGCCGCAGCCACAGCAGGCCGATGCCCGGACCGCGGTCGGGGAACATCACGAACAGGCGCTGCATGGCCGGGCTCCAGAGGACATGCCGGCGTGATAGCCGACGGCGGCGCCCGCCGCCTACCCCGTTCGGGTCACCCCGGGCTGCCCCACACCTGCCAGAATGCGCGCCATGCGTGGCCGCCCCTTCCCGTTGCAACGTCGCCTGCGGACGCTGCTGACCTGCCTGCTGCTGTTGACCGCCCTGCCCGCCCTTGCCGTGCAGCGCCCACCGGTGAGCGGCGGGTTGCCCGATTACGAGCACACGGCCTGGCGCGTCGGCCAGGGCGCGCCCGGCGATATCTGGGACATCACCCAGGACCGGGACGGCCTGTTGTGGCTGGCCACCGGCTCGGGGCTGTACCGCTTCGACGGTCGTCGTTTTGAACGCCAGGCACCTCCCGCGGGCAGCCATTTCCCGTCCACCAACATGGTCACCCTTGCGCTGGGTCGCGACGATGCACTGTGGATCGGCTACTTCCAGGCCGGCATCAGCCAGTTCGCGCGCGGCCAGCTGCACAACTACGGCCGCGACCAGGGCGTGCCGGTGGGCGTGGTCCCGCACTTCAGCCAGGACCGTGACGGCCGGCTGTGGGCCGCGATCAATGGTGGACTACGCGAGTTCACTGGCCAACGCTGGCAGCCGCTGCCCACTGGCATGGGGGTGCCGGAACACCGCGTGCAATGGCTGCTGCACGACAGCCGCGGAAGGTTCTGGGTACTGGCCGACCTGAAGGTCTGGATGCGCGCGGCCGGCCAGGCAGCCTTCAAGGACACCGGCATCGCCGTCTCGCAGATGGCGACGCTGGCCGAAAGTCCGCAGGGTGAAGTGTGGCTGGCCGACCGCGTGCGCGGTACGTCGCCGCTCGCCAACGCGCAAGGCCTGCTGCCGGACAGCGAGCGCGAGGCACGGCGGTTGCCGGAGCTGGTGGCTGCGCGCCTGCAGTTCACTGCCGATGGCACGCTGTGGGCAACGATGAGCCCACATGGCGGTGTCGCCCGCGTCACCTTCGATGGTGGCCGCGCCGTGCGCATGGAGCGCTTCGATTCGCCACACGGGCTGACCGCCACCTCGGCCGTGCCGATCATCGTCGATCGCGAAGGCAATCTCTGGGTCGGCACCAATCTCGGCCTCAACCGCTTCCGCGCGCGCAGCGTGCACACGCTGGCGGCAGGTCCCAGTGATCCCTACCGCTCACTGGTGCGGGCCAGCGATGGGCATGTGTACGGCTATGGCGAAGACCTCAAGCCTTACGACCTCAGGCGAACCCTGCTCGATGGCAGTGCCACGCAGCTGCAGGCCGCCGCGCGCCAGGCACCCACCCCGATCTGGCAGTTCGACTGGGTCAACCTTGCACGCACCGTGGCCGGCCGCACCACGCGGATTCCGCTGCCTGCGCCCTTCACCGGGCAACCACTGCATGCCCTGCTGTTCCCCGACGACGAGCAGGCTTGGGTCTGCACCGGCGAACGGTGGGTGCTGCATTACCAGCACGACCAGTGGCAACGCGAACGCCGGCTGCCCGAACAAGCCTGCTCGTCGCTGGCACTGGATGCCAACGGCCAGCTGCTGCTCGGCTATGCAGATGGCCGGCTGCGCCGCATGGGGGCGACGCGCATCGAAACCTTCGACGCCAACCACGGCCTGTCGGTCGGGCCGATCACGGCGATACTCGATCATCAGGACCTGCTGCTGGTTGCTGGCGAGGCCGGGTTGGCCGTGCGCCTGGGCAATGGTCGGTTCGTCCAGGTGAGCACCGACATGGCCGGCGTCATGGAAGGCATCACCGGCATGGTCGCCGATGCAAAGGGCTACCTCTGGCTCAATGGCAGTCGTGGCCTGGTCCGGCTGGGGAGCGATCAGCTGCGGCGCGCCCTGCGCAGCGGGCAGCCGGTGACGCCGCGCCTGTTCGATGCAGTGGATGGCATGCCGGGCATCGCCCTGCAGAGCGGACCGATCGCCACCACCGCACTGGCCAACGATGGCCTGTTGTGGCTGGCCACCAACCAGGGCCTGGCCTGGCTGGACACCACCCGCTCGCACGTCAACACCATGGCGCCCAGCGTGCGCATCGGCGAAGTGCTGTATGGCAGTGAGCACGAGCCACTGCGCGATGGCCTGCGCCTTCCGGCCGGCACCAGCCAATTGCAGATCGATTACGTGGCGCTGTCGCTGGCGCGCCCGGAGCGCAACCGCTACCGCTATCGCCTGTCCAGCGTCGACGACGGCTGGCAGGATGCCGGCAGCAGCACCCGCGCGTATTACACCAACCTCGCACCGGGCAATTACCGGTTCGAGGTGGAAGCCGCCAATGAGGACGGCATCTGGAGCACCGCGCCGGCCAGCCGCAGCTTCCGCATCGCGCCCACCTTCATGCAGACCGTGTGGTTCAAGCTGCTGTGCGCGGCCGCGATCCTCGCGCTGCTGGCGATGGCGGTGCGCATCCGCAGCGGGCAGCTGGCGGCGTTGTTCCGCGCGCGCCTGCAGGAACGCCATGGCGAACGCGAACGCATTGCCCGCGACCTGCATGACACCCTGCTGCAGGGCAGCCAGGGCCTGATCCTGCGCCTGCACGCGATCAGCCAGTCGCCGCAGACCCCGGACATGGTGCGCAGCCAGCTGGAATCGGCGATGCAGCTGGCCGAACGCAACCTGGCCGAGGGTCGCGAGCGGGTCAACGCACTGCGCGACGGTCCTTTCGCGGGCCGCGACCTCGCTTCGGCGCTGGCCGATGTTCACGCCGAATACGCCGGGCACGGCACCAATCCGCTGCGCCTGACCGTGGAAGGCGCAACACCAGCGCTGCAGGCCGATGCCGCCGAGGAAGTGTTCCTGATCGGACGCGAAGCCATCCGCAACGCGTTGCGTCATGCCCATGCCAACGCCATCGAAGTGGAGCTGTCCTACGGCACGCGGTGTTTCCTGCTGCACGTGCGCGACGATGGCGTCGGCATCGACGACGAAAATGCCGGCCATGGCCATTGGGGCCTGCAGGGCATGCGTGAGCGTGCGCAGCGCCTCGGCGCCGAACTGCAGCTGTGGACCCGGCCCGGCCTGGGCACCGAAGTCGCGCTGGCGGTTCCTGCCCGGCGCCTGTATCACCGCCGTCCATCACGTTGGCGCTGGCCCTGGAGTAGAACCCACCATGACTGAGTCCCCTGCCCCGATCGGCGTGCTGGTGGTCGACGACCATCCGCTGCTGCGCGACGGCCTGGCGGCGCTGCTGGGCGCCCATTCCGACCTCCGCCTGCTCGGCGAGGCCGCCGATGGCGAGGAAGCCATCGCGCGCTACCAGCAGCTGCAACCGGACGTCGTGCTGATGGACCTGCAGATGCCACGCCTGGATGGCGTCGAGGCCATCGTGCGGATCCGCGCGATGGATCCGCGTGCACGCATCATCGTGCTGACCACCTACCGCGGTGACGTACGCGCGGTGCGGGCGCTGCAGGCCGGCGCCAGCGCCTACCTGCTGAAGGACATGCTGCGCCATGAGCTGGTCGATACCATCCGCATGGTGGCCGGTGGCCGGCGCGCACCGATACCCCCGGCAGTCGCTGCGAGCATCGCTGCACACGTGGTGGAGGACCGGTTGTCGCCCCGCGAGACCGAAGTGCTGCGGCATGTAGCCAGCGGGCTGTCGAACAAGCGCATCGGCGAGCGCATGCAGATTTCCGAGCAGACGGTGAAGGCGCACATGAAGAGCCTGATGGACAAGCTCGGGGTGGGTGACCGCACGCATGCAGTCACCCAGGCGCTACGGCGCGGGATCATCAGCCTGGACGACAGCGGTCACGATTAGGGGCTTGTTCGGCAGGGCTTGCAGCCCTGCACCCGCGGTAGTGCCGGCCGCTGGCCGGCAACCTCAACAGCAACAGCAGAAGCGTGCATTCCGTGGGATGGCGGGGCGGTGTCGGACTGCGGGGACGCCGTAAACCCATCCTTGGGGGCTTGGCCGCGGCATCCATGCCGCGGACACCCCGCACTCCGACACCGCCCCACCTCTGACAGATTCCGATGCCTGTTGGTAGGTGTCGACCTTGGTCGACACGGTAGATCCGCGCCATGCGTGGATGAAAGCTGTCAGGTATCGAAATACATCTGGGGTCAGTGCCGTTCCAACACACCGCAGCAAACTGTCGAAAGCGGGGTGGGTCCGGTTGCGGGGGCGTGAGCGCCATGGGCCCGAGGCATGCCTCGGGCGGGTTGGGCAGGACGCCCAACCCCGGTCTTGCCGTGTGCGCAGGACAGTGCACACGAGCAAGGCGCGACCGAGCCTCCATGGACGGATTCACGGCGTCCCCCGCAACCGGCCCCCCCCCCGCCTACCTACAGGAAACCCGCTGTTTGTGCTGTCGCCGGCCAGCGGGCGGCACTACCGCAGGTGCAGGGCTGCAAGCCCTGCCGCCCCCCCTTACTTCAAACGCAGCAGCAGGCTGCCGCCCGCACACACCACCGCCAGCCAGGCCACACCGTGCCACCCCCACTGCGCCAGCGCCAGGCTGCCCAGCGCACCACCGGCGGCCATGCCGATGAACATGCCCGTGAACAGCAACGCATTGAGCCGGCTGCGTGCCGGCGGCACCAGTCCGTAGACCAGCGTCTGGTGCGCCACCAGCGCCGACTGGAAGCCGAAGTCGAACAGCAGCGCACTCACCACCAGCAGCGATAGCAGCGCGGCGGCCGGCAACCAGGTTTCGGCCAGCAGCAGGCCGAAGCCCAGCAACGCCACCGCGATCGCCAGCCGTGCCACTGCATGGCAGCCCAAGCGATCAGCGAAACGTCCCGCAAACGGCGCGGCCAATGCGCCGGCGGCACCGGCGATGCCGAATGCACCCGCTGCGGCACTACCCAGCCCCAACCGTGCATGCAGCATCAGCGCCAGGGTCGACCAGAACGCGCTGAAGCCCACCGCCAGCAACGACTGGCTGGCCACCGCACGGCGCAGCTGCGGCTGCTCGCGCCACAACGCCAGCAACGAACCCAACAACGCCGGATAGCGCAGCGTGCTTGTCGGTGCGAAGCGCGGCAGCGCACGCGCCATCACCGCTCCCATCGCCGCCACTGATACCGCGGCCAGCACGAACTGCGTGCGCCAACCCCACGCCTCGGCCACTACGCCACTGACCACCCGTGACAACAGGATGCCGAGCAGCAGGCCGGTCATCACCCGGCCGACGATCTGGCCGCGCTGCGCATCCGGCGCCAGCACCGCTGCAGCCGGCACGATGTCCTGCGCCAGCGTGGCCATCAGCCCGACCAGCAGGCTGGCCATCAGCAGGCCCGGCAGGTGCCCAGCCATCGCTGCAGCACCCAACGCCAACGCCAGCAGCGCGGACTTCAACAGGATCAGGTTGCGGCGGTCGAACCGGTCGCCCAACGGCGCCAGCAGCAGAATGCCAACCGCATACCCCAGCTGGGTGAAGGTCGGCACGAGGCCGGCGGCGCGCTCGCCGGCGCCGAGGTCCTGGGCGATCAGGCCCAGCATCGGCTGGCTGTAGTACAGCGAGGCAACCGAGAAGCCGGCGCCGGCTGCCATCGCCATCACCAGCGGGGTGGAGGGCGCGGTCGCAGGTGCGGCGGCGACAGACAACGAGGGGGTAGACATGGGGGAGTCCGGTGCAGGAAGTGGGCGTATCCTGCCCGTATTCGCCAGGCGTCTGTAGTAGGCTCGCGCACATACCCTTCATACGTTGCACGCATGAATGACCTCGCCAACGGCGCAGATCGCCTGGATCTGCTGCGCACCTTCCTGCGCATCGTCGACGCCGGCAGCCTGTCTGCCGCGGCCGTGCAGCTGGGCACTACCCAGCCGACAGTCAGCCGTCGCCTTCAGGCCCTGGAGCGACAGCTCGGCCTGCGTCTGCTGCAGCGCTCCACCCATGGACTGCAGCTGACCGAGGATGGCCTCCGCTGCCAGCGCCATGCGCAACGCGTGGTCGACGAATGGGAGTCACTGCAGGCCGAACTGCACGGCGAACCGGAAACGCTGCGCGGACGCCTGCGGGTGATGGTGCCGCACGCCTTCGGCCAGGCGCAGCTGCTGCCGACCATGCTCGCGTTCCTCGCTCAGCACCCGCAGCTGAGCCTGGAGTGGATCCTGGAAGATCGGCGCCCGGACTTCATCGCAGAAGGCATCGACTGCGCGGTGCGCGTGGGCCCGGTCGACGAACCGCGCATGGTCGCGCTGCCGCTTGCCGAAGTACCGCGCATCGTCGTGGCGGCGCCCTCGCTGGTGCAGGCCACCGCGATCAGCACACCGGAACAGGCGCAGGCACTGCCATGGATCTCACTGGTCACCTACTACCGCGAACGCCTGCTGCTGCATGACGCACAGGGCCGCGCGCATACCCTTTCGATCAGCCCGCGCCTGCTCAGCGACAACCTGTTCGTGGTGCAGCAGGCTGCGCGCGCCGGGTTGGGAGCCGCCGTGGTCTCGGCCTGGCTGGTAGCCGAAGACCTCGCACAAGGCCGGCTGGTACAGCTGTTGCCGGACTGGCAGGCCCCGGCACTGCCGGTACACGTGGTGTTTCCGGCCGCGCGCCAGCAGCCGCCGCGGCTGCGCGCCTTCATCGATGCGATGAAGGCCGCATTGCCGCAGCTGCACGGAATGCGGCCGGCACCGCGCTAGGCCGACGGCCGCATCATCCACGCATGGCGCGGATCTACTGCTGACAGCGATGCCTTGAAGGTTTCCGGTAGATCCACGCCATGCGTGGATTCCGTTCGAGGCCCCAGGGTCGGATCCCTTCCCACCGGGAAGGGCTCTGACCCTGTCCATCATTGCGCCTTCGCAGCCTCTGCATTCCACGCCGCGACCTTGGCCTTGGTATCTGCAAGCATCCTGTCCAGCGCGGCGCGGTCATACACGTTGCCACGCAGGATCACGCTGTCGATCTTTTCGGTGGCGGCAATGTCCTGCAGCGGGTTGGCGGTCAGCAGCACCAGATCGGCGGCCTTGCCCTGCGCGACACCACCATAACGGTTCATCTGGCCGAACCAGGCCGGGCCGGAACGGGTCGCGGCGGACAGCGCCTGCGGAGCGCTCAGGCCTTCCTTCACGAACAGCTGCAGCTCCTGGTGCAGGGCAATGCCCGGGAAATTGAACGAGTTGAGGAAGCCCGCATCGGTGCCGGCGATGATCGTCACGCCGGCTTCCTGCAGCATCGGCAGCACCGCCGCCACCTGGTGGTACTGCGCGTGGCGCGCTTCGATCTGCGCCGGCGTTGCCTTGGCGGCACGGTCGACGCGCCACTGGTAGGTCGCGCGCAGGCCCGGGCCGATGTAGGCCAGGTACGGATCGTTGGCGTGGTCATCCTGGTCGAGGTAGTCGAGGATGCGGCCGCCGTTGAGGGTCGGGGTCACGAATACGCCGCGCTTTGCGAAATCGCGGTACGCGTGCATCGCAGTGTCGCGGTCGAAGCTGGCGTCGAGGCGCCGGTTGGCTTCGGCGCGGTCGATGCGGCCGGCACCGAAGTCGGCGGCGATCTGCGCTTCGTCCTTGCTGCCGGCCTTGAATGCGTAGTCCAGATGCTCGATCGAGGCCAGGCCGGCATCGACCGCCTGCTCCACGGTCAGCGCCATCGGGATGTGGCCCGAGGCCTTGAATCCGGCCTTGCGTGCGGCACTGGCCGAGTACAGGAACAGTTCCGGCTTCAACGTGCTGTCGGTGATCTTCACGAAATCGACCTTGTCGTGCTGCAGGCGGGTGATCGCCTTGTCGACGTCGGCCTCGCTGCCCACTTCGATCGTGCCCTTCCAGACCGGCTTGATGCCTTCAATCTTCGCGCCCGAGCTGAGCAGGCGCGGGCCAAACAGCGTGCCCTTGGCGATCTCGCCACGCCACTGCAGCACCTGTTCGGGAAGATCACCGGAGCAATCGCGCACCGTGGTGATGCCGTGCGCGATGTACAGCGGCAACAGCGCCTTGTTCTCTTCGATCAGCGCCGGGCCGCCACCGAAGTGCACATGCATGTCCCACAGGCCCGGGATCAGGTATTTGCCCTTGGCATCGATCTGGCGGGCCGCGCTCCACTGGCTGCGCAGCTGTGCATCCGGACCGACGGCGACGATGTCCTCGCCACGGATCACCACGCTCTGCCCGGCCAGCGTGCTGGCGTGCTCGACATCGACCACGGTGGCATTGCGGATCAGCAGGTCGGCGCGCTCGGCGGCGGAGGCCGACAACGGCGCCACCGCAAGAAGGATGGCAAGGGACAGCGGACGGGAACGGAACATGGACGGCATCCTGGTAGGCACGACCCGCGTGCGGGTGGAAGGGGTTGGGGTTCAGCGCACCGCGCCGTGCTGGCGCAGCAGGGTTTCAATTCCGGTATAGCCGCGCTGGCGCGCATGGGCCAACGGCGTTACGCCATCGCCATCGGCCAGCTCCGGGTCGGCACCGGCATCCAGCAGCAGCTGCACGATCTGCACGTGGCGCGCGCCGCCATCGCCGAGCAGGATCGCTTCCAGCAGCGCGGTCCAGTGCAGGCGGTTGACATGATCGACCGCCACGCCCGCGCGCAGCAGCGTACGTACGGTGGCGACATGGCCGCGTTCGGCGGCCGGAATCAGCGCGGTGCCGCCATAGCGGTTGGTGCTGCGCAGATCGGCGCCGTGCGCCAGGGTCAGCGCCAGGATCTCGTCCAGGCCACGCGCGCCGGCGTACAGATAAGCGCTGTCCTGCAGCGCGTCCTTGGCATTGACGTCGGCACCGGCTTCGATCAGCTCGCGCGCGGCATCCACCTTGTTGCCATGCGTGGCCAGCAGCAACGCGGTGCGGCCCTGACCATCGCGCGCCTCCAGCGTGGCGCCATCTTCGATCGCCTGCCGCACCGCATCGGCGTCGCCCCGGCTGGCGGCGTCCCGCAGGCGCGCATCCGCGTCAGCCCTGGACGTGGCCGTGCAGGCAGGGGTCACCATGGCCAGCAGGCACAGCAACAGCACGCGCGTGAACTGCGCAGGCCAGGCGGGGGAACAATGGAAGCGCATGACGGTGTTTCCTCCTGTCCGTCGCCTCGGAACGCCGGGCGACGGTAGCAACAGCCGGGCATTGCCGGCCCCTGTCCTGCATGGTAGAAGTCGGCCTCGGTATCCAGAAGTGAAATGTTCAAATGCAAGACAGTGCCAAATCGAATAGAACCCTGTTCGAACTGGACCTGCTGCGGGCGCTGGTGATGGTGGCCGACTGCGGCAGCTTCACCACGGCGGCCACGCGCCTGCATTCGACCCAGTCCACGGTCAGCCAGAAGGTGCGCCGGCTGGAAGAACTGGCCGGGCATCGCCTGCTCGAGCGCGGGCACCGCGATGTGCACCCCACCGACGCCGGCCACACCCTGCTCGGTTACGCGCGGCGCATGCTCGACCTGAACGAGGAAATGGCACAGGCGCTGGCGGGCGCCACCGTGGAAACCGCGGTGCGCATCGGTGTCCCCGAGGACTTCGTCAACGCGCAGACCACACGCATGCTGGCCGCTTTCAGCCGCCGCCACCCACAGGTGAAACTGGAAATCAGCAGCGGCCTCAGCCGCGACCTGGCGCACGGCTTCGACCACGGCGAACTGGATCTTGTGCTGGTCAAGCAGCGGCGCAACAGCCGCCAGGCGGTGCACTGCCGCCGCGAGCCGATGCACTGGATCGACAGCCTGCGCAGCACTTGCCTGTTGCAGGACCCGTTGCCACTGGTCACGTTCCCACCCCGCGGGCTGTACCGCGACGAGATGATCCACGCCGTGGAGGCGCTGGGCCTGCGTTGGCGCATTGCCTTCACCAGTTCCTCGCTCAGCGGCATCCAGGGTGCGGTCGCCGACGGCATCGGCATCAGCCGGCTGCCGCGCCGTGCGGTTGCCCGCGATCACCGCATCATCGATGGTGAGCGCGACCTGCCGGTGATCGACAACTACGAGATCGGCCTGCTGCATCGCGCCGATGCCGATGATGCGGTGCGTGCGCTGGCCAGCGAGCTGTGGCGGCAGGTACAGCGCGAACCGGATTGAGCACTGCACTGCAGATCCACGCCACATACGGATGAAATCCGCGCATTGATCATCGACATCTGATCACGCCTGTCGCACGGAAATCACGTGTCGCCCCCTATAGTGCGCGCTGTTTCCGTGCTCCACGGCGCTTTGTGATGTCCGACGAAACCCCCGCCCGCTTCGACCCCCTGCCCGCCGCCCTGCAGACGCACCTGCAGCACCAGCGCTCGCTGATCGCCGCGCGCGTGGCCGCCGGCTTCCCGACGCTGCCGGTGCAATGGCCACTGGCGGCCACCACGCTGCAGCGGGTGGTCGATGCTGAGCTGATTGATCGTGACGACTGCGACGGCTGGGAAGCACTGGGCGTGGCGTTCGGCGATACCCTGGCCCAACGCGTGCCCGGCCTGGCCTGGATGCAGGTCACCGATGCCTGGGGCATCGACGCGGTGCTGCGCTACGCCGACAGCAGCCTGCAGATCGGCGCCAGCACACTGCTGCTCAAGCGCGTCGAACAGGGTGAGGTCATCGACATCGCCCATCTGCTGGCGTGGCTGGAAGAGTTCGTCGCTACCCGCGCCGACGATTACGCCTGAGAAGCCGCCGAGCATGGCTCGGCGCAATCGGAACTGGCGTGGCGTGGCGTGGCGTCGTGAGTAGATCCACGCCATGCGTGGATGGAACCACCGCGCGGCCACAGTCATCCACGCACGGCGTGGATCTACAGCCAGCGGCCGTCCATCACCACGCGTCGTTCCACCGGCACTGCAGCCACGGCCGCCGGACCGTGGTCGGCACGCACCGCGACGAACGTCGCCGGCTGGCCTTCGGCAATACCGTATTGCGGCAGCCCGATCACCTGCGCGGCATGGGTGGTGACCATGTCCAGCGCCAGCATCAGATCGGCATCGGTGTAGAAGCCCGAGCGGTAGCCCAGCAGCATCGCCCGCTGCAGCAGGTCGCCGTTGCCGTACGGCCACCAGCAGTCGCGGATGTTGTCGTTGCCGGCGAACACGCGCACGCCGGCATCATGCAGTGCGCGCAGCGGCGGGAACGGATGGTCGCCCGGGGCATTGCTCATGATCGCCACGCCCGCCGTCGCCAGCGCCTCGGCCACCTGCAGCGCGCGTGCCAGCGGCACTTCACCCAGCGCATAGGCATGGCTGACCGCAACGCGCCCCTGCAGCCCGGCGGCCCGCGTCCGCGCGGCGATGCGCAGCAGCTGGGCCAGGCCGGTCTCACCGGGCTCGTGCAGATGGATGTCCAGCTGCACGCCATAACGTTCTGCCAGACCGAACAGCAGCGCCAGTTGGCCTTCGGCATCACCATCGAGCGTGGTCGGGTCGATGCCACCGAGCACTTCCACGCCCGCGGAAAGCGCCTGCTCCAGTACGGCGGCGGTGCCCGGGCAGGACATCACCCCGGCCTGCGGGAACGCCACCAGCTGGATGCGCATGATGTCGGCGCAGCGCAGCACCGCCTCGCGTACGGCCTCGAGGTGGCGCAGGCCAGTGCTGCCGTCGATATCGACGTGACAGCGCATCGCCACGGTGCCGAAGCCACTGCATTGGCGGATCAAGGCCTCGGCGCGGTCCGCCATCGGCGCGGCGGCCGCCACGGCGGCCTTTTCCACCGCCAGCCGCTCGCGCAGGCTGTTCACCGGCTGGTGCGGATGCCAGCGGTCGCCGACAAAGCTCTTGTCCAGATGAATGTGGCCATCAACCAGGCCCGGGAGGACGGCATAGCCCTGCAAGTCGACGCTTTCCGCCCCTTCGGCCGGCACGGCAGCGCCATTGAGTCCGTGGATGCGCCCCTCACGGATATGGAAATGCAGCGGTGCGCCGGCGCGGTCCACCGCACCGTGGACGAACTGAAGCGTCATCGGAAACTCCCGGAAAGCCAAGTCATGGCCGCCATCCTGCGCGTCGGCACCGCCATCGGCCAACGAAATATCTGGATGCCACACATTCATCAGAACGATGATTCCCCCTGCGACAACCGGTCGCAGCCATGCCGTGCACACGCCTGAACGGGTAACATGGGCGCCTGTTTCCGTTGTGATGCCGCATGGGCCCGTCCGACCGCCACGATCGCCTCCGCCGCTGGCAGGCCGCGTCCCTGCTGGCTGCTGCCCCGATCGCCAGCCTGTCCGCCACTGATGCGGCCGCCACCGCGCCGCTGCAGGCGCCGCCTGGCCAACAGCGCATCGCCCCGGCGGCGCTGGTCGAGCGCCTGCACCAGCGCGTGCTGTCCGGACAGAGCGCGACCGCCACCCTGGAACACTGGTGCGCCGAGCATGGCCTGGCCGAACAGGCACGGGTGCGCGCGGTGCGCGTGCACGGCCAGGACAAGACGGCACCGGCCGACGTGCTGCAGGCACTGGGCGCGAAACCCGGTACCGACCTGCGCTATCGCCGCGTGCAGCTGGTGTGTGGCAGCCGCGTGCTCTCCGAGGCCGACAACTGGTACCTGCCCGGCCATCTCAGCCCAGCCATGAACCAGGTGCTGGACAGCAGTGACGAACCCTTCGGCCGCGTGGTCGGCCCGCTCGGCTTCCAGCGCCAGACCCTGGCCGACCAGACGTTCTGGCCCCCGCGCGGTGAAGGCGACCACGGCGTGATCCTGGAAGTGCGCGCCCTGCTGCGCGACCGCCAGCAGCAGCCCTTCAGCTACGTCATCGAGTCGTACCTGCAGCAGGCGCTGCCCTAGGCGACCAGCGCGCGCCATCGCAGCGGATATCGACACAGCAGAAGGCCCGGCATTGCCGGGCCTTCTGTTTGCCAACCGGATCAGCGGAACCGGTAGTCCAGCTGCAGCCAGTACTGGCGGCCATAGGGATCGTAGTTGCCGACCGGATAGAACGGCCAGCCGCCTCCGTTCCTGTCCGCCGGCGGGCGGCTGTCACGCAGGTTGTTGACGATCACGCCGACCGACAGGTTCTCGCCGAACTGGCGGAACACGCTGGCGTTGTAAGTCATGTACGGTGCGATGCGGCCACTGCCATCGGTCTTCGGCAGCGAACCGAAGCGGTTGCCATACAGCGTGGTGGTCCAGTCACCCTGGTTCCAGGTGATGCTGCCGTTGGCCTTGCTGCGCCACTGGTAGTCATCCAGCGAGTTGCGGATGTCACGCTCCGGGTCATCGGAGAACTGCCGGTACGTGTGCTCCAGCACCACAGTGTAGGCCAGGCGCGTGGTGAAGCGCCCGTAGCGGCCGGCATCGAAGCGCCAGTTGCCCTTCAGGTCCAGGCCGCGCACCGACTCGGAGGCCGCGTTGATCGGGTTGATCAGCACGCGGGTTACCTGGTCCGGCTGCACCGTGGCGTTGGACGGATTGCGGATCACCCGCGACAGCGCGTCCTGGCACAACGGCGAGCCGATATCACGCGTCTCGCCGCCCAGCGTGCGGCCCAGGCGGCAATCGGCCTCGTCGCGCAGGATGCGGCTGGTATCGAGGCTGGTCACCTCGTTGTCGATGCGGATGTCGTAGTAGTCGGCAGTGAAATCCAGTCCGGACAGCGGCGACCAGACCACGCCGAAACCATAGGACTTGGCGGTTTCCGGCTGCAGCTGCGCGTTGGCACGGTTGCTGTAGTCGATCGACAGGCCGTTGTAGTCGCAGTTGTCATACGACTGGCCTGCGGTGCGGCAGCGCCAGTAGTCGGTCATGCCCGGGTTGTAGCCGCGGGTCTCGGTGGCGAACACGTAGTTCATGTCCGGCGCCCGGAAGCTGGTCGCAGCCGAGCCACGGATCAACAGGCTCTCGATCGGGCGGAACTCGACGCCGAAGCTCCACGTCGCCTTGCCGATGTGCTCGCCGCCTGCGCGGTACTGGTCGTAGCGGCCGGCCAGCGTGGTGGTCAGCGATTTCAACAACGGCAACTGCAGCTCCACGCCGGACGCATAGCGGTCACGATCACCGCCGGCACCGATACCGGCGCTTGTGTTCCAGAACTCGCCGGTGCCCAGGCGCGGGTCCGGGCGGTTGCGGTAGCCCTGGCTGCCGGCCTCGACCACCGCTGCCAGCGCAGCATCGCCGCCCGGCAGCGCGAACAGGCGACCGTTGACGCTGGCGCTGAAGGTCTGCAGCCACGCCGCGTTGCGGCTTTCCTGGTAGCCGGACAGGCCCTCGTATTCGTTCGGCGTCAGCGGCTGGAACAGGCGCGACGGATCCGGCGCATAGACCTCCACGCCGTTGCGCACGCCCCGTTGCGGGCCGAGCAGGTACTCGTTGATGCCGGCCAGCAGCACCGGGCGGCGGGTGCGGTTCTCGTAGCGCGACCGGCTGTAGACCGCTTCATAGTCCCAGCCGCTGTCGCCGATCTGGCCGCGCGCGCCCACGTTGAACGACCACGAGTTCTCCAGGAACCGGTTGGCGTTGCGCGGCAGGCCCCCGATCTCTTCCGGCGCGAACCGGCGGTACCAGCTCTCCAGGTTGCCGGTGTTCTGGTTGTAGAAGTAGTTGCGCGACGACGTCCAGGTCGGGGCGCGGGTGTTGTTGCTGATGCGTGCGCTGCCCACCGCCAGGTCGGCGAACAGGTCGGTGTGCTCGTCCAGATGGAAGGTCAGCAGGCCGTAGCCATTGAGGTTGCGCTTCTCGGTCTGCACGGTCCAGTAGCTGGCGGCCGCCTCGTTGCTGCCGCAGTACGCGCCCAGGCGCGGGTTGTTGGCGCGGAACACGCTGCCGCCATAGATGCCCGACGCTGCGTCGCAGCCAGTGACGCCCGGATCGATGTTGCGACCGGTGGCCGCGTTGCGCCGATAGGCGATCGCCGTTGCCTGCGGTGCCTTGCCGGCCGGGTCATCGTCCAGCGAATCCATGAAGTCGCGCTGGCGCGCGTGGATCGCCTTGCGCACATCGAACTCGAAACCAAACAGGCCGTCCCAGCGCTCGCCGGACGTGCCGCCGACCACCTGCACGCGCTGGTTGTCACCGCCGCCCTGCTGGGTGCCACCGGCGCGCACGTTCACGTCCACGCCCTCGAAGCGGTCCTTGAGGATGATGTTGACCACACCGGCAATGGCGTCGGAGCCGTACACCGCTGACGCACCGGCAGCCAGCACTTCGATGCGCTCGATCAGGGCGCTGGGAATATTGGCCAGGTTGACCACGTTCACCGAGCCTTCGTAGGCCAGCGGGTAGTCGGCCTGGCGGCGGCCGTTGACCAGCACCAGCGTGCGGTTCGGGCCCAGGCCACGCAGGTTGATGGTGTTGGCGGCCGGCGTGAACGTATTGCCGAAGTCCTCGCCCTGCACGTTGCCGGTGTTCTCGGTCAGTGCACTCAGCGCGTCGAAGGCGTTGCGGTAACCCTGCGCGTCGATCTGCTCACGGCTGATCACCGTCACCGGCGAGGGTCCCTCGACACTGGCACGTGGAATGCGCGAGCCGGTGACCTTCACTTCCTGCAGTGTGGTGGGTGCGCTTTCCTGCGCGAAGGCCGGCAGCGAGACCAGCATCAGGGACGACAGCGCGAGCACCAGCGGACGCGGGCGCAACGCCTTGTGGGAGGCGGACATGGGCTTCCTGGAGGAGTGGGCGGGTGGTACGGGGAGCCGTGGCCTGTGCGACACATAACGATCCCGTAACGAAAGTGTCCTGAATGGGTGGTTTCAACGGAAATGACCAGCCCTGATGGGCTTATGCCTGAACCGAATCAGACGGGTCCAGAGCATGGCCGCACTTTTGCAATGAATTGCATGGCCTGGCGCGGCCGGCGCTTCCATCGTGCCGGGATGATCATCCGTACCCACGACACCCACCTCACCCCGTTGCGACCAGTCCTGCGCCGCCACCTGCTGCAACTGCAGGCCGCGCCGGTCACCCTCCGCTCGTTCCAGCGCACCGACCTGCCGCGCTGGCGCGCCTTCGACGATCGCCGCCAACGCGGCCAGCGGCATCCCCCCGGCGTCGATGAGGAGGCGCGGTTCCTCGCCAGTATTCATCGCTCGCGCCTGCAGGAGGACAACGACCAGCTGGTGCTCGGTGTATTCGACGATACCCAAGGCGCCCTGCTGGACCAGTTGCACATCCGCCTGCAGTCCCTGCATTCGCGCTGTGCCGAGCTGCGGTCACTGCAGCACCAGCATGTTCACCCGCAGGCTGCCCTGCAGGCGTTGTGTCCCTTCCTGTTCGACGATGTCGGCCTGCACCGCATCTACGTGCTGCTGCCGCCGGGCTGCACCACTCCGTTCGCCAAAGCACTGCAGGCGCACGGTTTCACCCGCGAAGGCATCCTGCGCGACCACCATCTGGATGCGGAGGGATGGCATGACCGCCAGCTGCTGGCGCTGACCGCGCCGGCCTGGCGCAGCTGCCAGCAGCGGGTCGGCTAGCGCACCCGCTCCAGTGCCGTACCGGCACCGGTCAAGACCGTGCAGGCATGGTCCTGCAGCTCCTCGCCGCTGGCATCGTTGCCGCTGGCGGCGTCCACGCGGGTGGCCAGCAGGATGAAGCCGGGGCCGCCCTGCACGTCATCGCGTCCGGCCACCACCAGGCTCCACTGGCCCACATCGCCCACGCCGCTCAGGCCATAGGCCAGCAGGTTGAGCGGATTGGCGGTCAGTTCCGCACCGGGCAGCAGATAGGCCTGGTACTGATGCCCGCGCAGCGGCACCGGCAACGGTGACCAGCGCGGACCGAGCGCACCGGCCTGTGCATCCAGGGCCTGCAGCACATCCGCGCGCAGGCAGTCGACATGGATATGCAACTGGTGCTGCGAGCGGCCGTGCGGGGAATTCAGCGCCAGGCTGGCCACGCTGCGCGGCAACGGCTGGCCCAGGGCCTGTTCGGTACGACCGCGCGCCTGCCAGGCGGCCGCAAAATAGTTGGGTGCCCCACGCTGGTACAGGCCGTGGCTCTCGATGCCACTGACCTTGTCCAGCGGCATCAGCAGGAACTGGTAGTCACCGTGCGCATCCTTGACCAGCACGTCGCGGCGGTCGGCCGCGGTCTCCACCCGCAGGCAGCTGCCACGCGGGCCTTCCGCCGACTGGCAGTCACGCTCGATCAGGCGCCACAGCGCATCGGAATGGGCCGGCGGCGGAGGCGGCGCGCTCGCACAGGCGGACAACAGCAGCAGGGGCGACAGCAGCAGGGGGCGCAGGGACACGGCGGCGACTCACGGAACAGGCACGGCAGACGGCGCCGCGCTGCATTCTAGCCAGTACAGTGCTGCAATCAGTAGGTGCCGAACGGCACTTCAACCACGATCGGCGCCACGCCCTCGCCCACCTGCAGGGTGTAGCGGTCCAGCGCGCCATCGTCATCGGCATGCGGCTGGCGCTGGAAATGCAGGGGGTAACGGTCATCGCCCAGGCGCACGGCGCTGCCATCAGCCTCCAGGGCGGCACCTTCGGGAATCAGCAGCCCTCCCAGGTCGCTGTAGGCCCCCGGAACATCGGCGAAGCCATAGTCGGCCAGTTCGTCTACCCGCTGCATCGCATAGACATGCGGCAGGTAAGGACGCGCCGGACTGCGGCCATTGCTCAGGTCGGTCACCCAGGCCTGCGGCAGGTGGTACTGCTCGCGCAGCGCGGCCACGCCCAGCGACGGGCTGGCCACCTGCAGGCAGCACACCGCGCGCTTGCCCTCACGGTCCACAACAGCGAATCGATCGCCACGGGTCGCGGCCTGCGGCAGCATCGCGAAGGCCAGATTGCGCTGGGCCGGCGCGTAGCCGGCCTCGGTCTGCAGGTTGCGCCAGGCACCGAACACCGGCGCTTCCGCGGCTGCGGCCGGCACTGGCTCGGCCGCGGTGGCGGCAAATGCCACGCCCAGCACCGACACTGCAAGTACCATCATCGCCCTGCGCTTGTCGCGGAAACTGCCTGCCGTCATACCGTATCCAGCACCTGCACCGGAATGGCCCGGCCTGCCCGCTGGCGTGCTGCCAGTCATCCCTCCCACTATGCAATGACCATGCTGTGCCGGCAATGACCGGGACGCTGACGCCTTTCGCGCGCCGGGTGCTATCGTTCCCGCCATCTTCCCCTGCGCAGGAGCGCTCGCATGTCTGCATTCCGTCTGTCCCTGTTGCTGCCGGCCTCTGCCCTGCTGCTGTCGGCCTGTGTCAGCACCCCGGGCCCGCAGGTCAAGGGCACCGGCCACTGCGACGCCAGCCAGCTCGGCTGGGCGATCGGCCAGCCGGCCAATGAACCCAACATCCGCCGCCTGTCCAGCGAGAGCGGTGCCGGCCTGGTCAACCCGATCGGCCCCAACACCATCACAACCAAGGACATCCGCCACGACCGCCTGCGCGTGTACGTGGACAAGGACAACATCATCACCGCCACCCGCTGCGAATAAGCGCGGCAGAGGTTCTGTAGGGTCGAGCATGGCTCGACGCTACAGTTCAGGGCTCGGTATAGCCGGCGCAGTCCGGCAACGCCTGGTCGGGGTGGAATACCCCATCGCTGAAGCGGAACAGTCGCGTATAGCTGCACGCCGGGTCCTGTTCGGTGCGCAGGTCCTTCTTCTTCAGCGGGCCCTTGGCCAGCGAATCCTCGAAGCGCGAAACACCCGCCGGGAACCGGGTCGCAACCGTCTGGTAGCGCAGCACCGGCATGCCCTCTGCGGCCGTATCCAGCGCCAGCCTTGCCGAGAACCCGTACTCGTCGTGGCAGGCGCCTGCGCGCTGCTTCATGTCCTGCTCGCTGAAACAGGCGCGGATCATCGCGTTGCCCAGCCATGGCAGGGTCAGCACGTCGTCGTCCACCTGAATGTCTTCCTGCAGATGTCGCACGCGCGCCAGCTGCAGCGTGGATGCGTCGGCACCACCGCCCGAGTACATCGCGCTGAATTT
Source organism: Stenotrophomonas sp. 109824_Sma (assembly GCF_056480025.1). Classification (NCBI taxonomy): domain Bacteria; kingdom Pseudomonadati; phylum Pseudomonadota; class Gammaproteobacteria; order Lysobacterales; family Lysobacteraceae; genus Stenotrophomonas; species Stenotrophomonas sp. 109824_Sma. The sequence goes on from NZ_CM151078.1 coordinate 2,850,566, forward strand.
GACGACACCGCCCACCAGCACGTTCTGGCGGGCGCGCTGCTGCGGATCGGTGACTGCTTCATCGCTGCCCACGCCCGGCGCCAACCGCACGATCCACGGCCACAGCGACAGCTCGCTTTCCTGCGGCACGTCGATGCTGACGTGGTAGACATGCGGTTTGCTTTCGCCGGCCACCTTCTCAGAGACCTCAAGCGAGGTTGGACGGTCACCGTCCTCGGCCACCGGCTGCACCCGCACGCACCAGGCACGATCGAGGGTGCAGTACTGCATGCGTGCCTCGCCCTGCCCGCTCGGTTCCAGCACCTGCCCCAATGGCTCCATCACGTTGCCGGCGGCGTCACGCTGCTGCGGCAGGATCGAGGGCTCCGCCAGCACCAGCAAAGGGGTCGCCAGCAATGCAGCGCACAGGGTCGTGCGGGCAACGAGGGTGGGCATGGGCGGCTCCTGCGGTTGGGCTTTCGATGGTAACCGCTGCCCCGGTAGAGTCGAGCTCGCTCGACTTCACCTTTGTAGAGTCGAGCCATGCTCGACTGCTGTCTGTCGGGAAGAGCAGCCGAGCATAGGCTCGGCTCTACAGCAAAGCCGCGTTGTATCCGTCAATGCCCACTGCAATCGCAGCTGCCCCACCCCTTCGCCTTCGACGTCTGGCCGATACCGGGGTTGAACGTGTTGCTCGGGTCCAGCTGCTTGTAGAACCCGGCCAACGCAGGCTTGGCCGGGTACAGGTGGCCGACGTTGTGCTCGGCCGGATACTCGGCGCCACGCTGGTCCAGCAGCGCCCACATCGCATGCTCGATCGCCATCGGGTCTTCGCCCTTGCGTGCGATGTAGTCCTGGTGGAACACGTGGCACAGGAAGTGGCCGTAGTACAGCTTGTGCAGCAGGCGGCCGTCGATATCGGCCGGCAACTGCTCGAACCAGTCGGCGTCATCACGGCGCAGGGCGATGTCCAGCGCCACGATGTCCTGCACCTGGTCGCGGTGCACCTCGCGGTAGCGCACCGCCGCACCCGCCACGGCGAAGCGATGCAGGAAGGCCTTGCGCCCCTCATCGGCCGTGCAGTGGAAGTAACCGCCCTCGTGGTCGGCGAAGAAGCCGCGCAGCCAGGCCTCGGTTTCCGCTGCGTCCTGCGCGGAGACCTTCAGCAGCAGATGATGCTCGTAGCGCTGGCGGAACTCGCCCATGCGCTTGGGCAGGTGCGAGGGCAGCAGGCCGGTCAGCACCTGCATCACCCGGTCGGTCACCCCGCGCAGGCCCAGCCGCTCGAACCAGCCGTCAACCCGGCTCTTCAATGCGAACGCGGCCGGCACACGCGCGGTGCCGAGGCGATCGATCAGCAGGAAACTGTCCTTGCCGTAGCGCTCGCCGATGTCATAGGCATCGCGGTGGATGTATTCGCCGGCAATCGGCAGGCGTTCGAAGCCGGTCAGCAGCTGGCGCCGGATCGCGGTGAGGCTGTCGGTACGGTTGCTGCCGATATAGAAGACCTCGGCCGCCTCCTTCTCGAAGGTGTCCAGGCGCACCGCGAACACTGCCAGCTTGCCGGCAGATCCCGCTGCCTCGAAGTGGCGGCTGGGGTCGGCGTTGAAGCGTGCCGGCGTATCGGCATCGACCCGGCGCACTTCCTCGGCGTAGCGCGGATCGGAGGCGGCACGGCCGTCACCGTCACCCACGTCGGCAGCACGGTAATCACCCGCCTGCAGGCGCTGCAGGATCTGCTCGGGCGTATCGCCCAGCGCGATGCCCAGATGGTTGACCAGCTGCAGCTGGCCCTGCGCATCGACCTGCGCATACAGTGCCAGCTCGGTGTAGGCCGGGCCGCGACGCACCAGCGCGCCGCCGGAGTTGTTGCAGATGCCGCCCAGCACCGAGGCGCCGATGCAGGACGAGCCGATCACCGAATGCGGTTCACGGCCCAGTGGCGCCAGCGTCTGTTCCAGCCGGTCCAGTGTCGCGCCGGGCAGGCACAGCACCTGCCGACCTTCGTTCAACAGCTGGATGCCGGTCAGGCGCAGCGTGCTGGCCAGCACGATCGGACGCCCATAGTCGTTCCCATCCGGGGTCGAGCCACCGGTCAGGCCGGTGTTGGCTGCCTGCAGGATGATAGCCGCGCCGCCCTGCACCGCCGCCTGCAGCACACGCCACAGCTCCAGCAGCGTGCCCGGGCGCACCACCGCCAGCACCGGGCCCTCACCGAAGCGGTAGCCACGGCGGAAACGGCGGGTGGCCTTGTCGCCGGTCAGTACGTGGCGACTGCCGACTGCGTCGCGCAACTGCGCCAGCACGGCATCGTGGCCATTCATGGCAGGCTGACCAGCGAATCGCGACCGATGTCGGCGATGCGGCGCGCGCCGGTCAGTGTCATCGCCACGCGCATCTCCTTGGCGATCAGGTCCAGCAGGTTGGCCACGCCGGCCTCGCCCTGTGCGGCCAGCGCATAGACGAAGGCACGGCCCAGCAGCACGGTATCGGCCCCCAGCGCCAGCATGCGCACCACGTCCAGGCCGGTGCGGATGCCGGAATCGGCGAGGATCTTCAGGTCGCCCTGCACCGCATCGGCAATCGCCGGCAATGCACGCGCGGTGGACAGCACGCCATCCAGCTGGCGGCCACCGTGGTTGGAGACCACAATGCCATCGGCGCCGAACTTGACCGCATCGCGCGCGTCATCCGGGTCGAGGATGCCCTTGATCACCATCGGGCCCTTCCAGAATTCGCGGATCCACTCCAGGTCCTTCCACGAAATGGACGGATCGAAGTTGCTGCCCAGCCAGCCGATGTAATCCTCCAGCCCGGTCGGGTTGCCACGGTAGGTGGAGATGTTGCCGAGGTCATGCGGGCGGCCGAACAGGCCCACGTCCCACGCCCAGTGCGGATGGGTGATGGCCTGGCCGATGCGGCGCAGCGAGGCGTTCGGGCCGCTCATGCCCGAGTGCGCGTCACGGTAGCGCGCGCCCGGCACCGGCATGTCCACGGTGAACACCAGGGTGGTCACGCCCGCGGCCTGCGCCCGCTCCAGCGCATTGCGCATGAAGCCACGATCGCGCAGCACGTACAGCTGGAACCACATCGGCCGCTGGATCGCCGGGGCCACTTCCTCGATCGGGCACACCGATACGGTGGACAGGGTGAACGGGATGCCGCGGCTGTCGGCCGCGCGCGCCGCCTGTACTTCACCGCGCCGGGCATACATGCCGGTCAGGCCGACCGGTGCCAGCGCCACCGGCATCGCCAGTTTTTCGCCGAACAGCTCGGTTTCCAGGCTCAGGTCGGACATGTTGCGCAGGATGCGCTGGCGCAGCGCGATGTCGGACAGGTCGGAAACGTTGCGCTTCAGCGTGTGCTCGGCATACGCGCCGCCATCGATGTAGTGGAACAGGAACGGCGGCAGCCGGCGTTGCGCTGCGGCACGGTAATCGGTGGAGGCGGAGATGATCATGGGGTCAACCGTGTGGGGAAGGTAGACGCGAGGCCCGCGCACGCCGGGCTTCGTTGTCATCGAGGGTGCGCAGCGTGGTGTGCACGAACTCGAGGTGGGCATGCGCGGCGGCGCGCGCGCGTTCGGGGTCGCCGGCCAGCACCGCGTCCATCATCTCGCGGTGCTGGTCGGACAGCGGCGAGAAGGTCCTCGCCGAGGTATAGAGCTTCTCGCGGCTCTGCGAGATGTTGGTCTGCAGCAGTTCGAACAGGCCGCGCATCACCTGCAGCAGCACCAGGTTGTGCGAGGCCTCGGCGATGGACAGGTGGAAGGCGGCGTCGGCCTCGGCTTCGCCGGTGGGGTCGTCCTTGCCGTGCGCGTCCATCATGGTCTGGAAGGCCTGGGCGATGCGCGTGCGGTCCTCGTCGGTGGCACGCAGCGCCGCATGCCAGGCGGTGGCACCTTCCAGCGCGTGGCGGATCTCCAGCACGTCGAAGCGGTACTCCGGGTCGCCCTGGAACAGCGGCAGGTACGGCGCCAGCGGTTCATCCAGCGCCTGCCGCGCGCGCGCCGCGGGTTCGGCCACGTAGGTGCCGCCACCCACCCGTGCGGTCAGCAGGCCCTGGCTGGCCAGCTGCGCGATGGCCTCGCGCAGCGCGGTGCGCGAGACCCCCAGCTGTACCGCCAGGGTGCGCTCGGCCGGCAACCGGTCACCCGGCTGAAGCCGCTGTTCCTGCACCAGGCCGCGCAGCTGCGCGGCCACCTTGTCCGAAATGCGTTGCGTGCTCATGGCGCCATTGTGGCCCGAAGCGCGCAGCGGGTGGTCGGCTGACCGTGCATGGCTCAGGGAATCATCCAGGTCAGCCAGTAGGCCTGCGCCAGGGTGATCAGGCCGACCATCGTGGTGAAGATCAGGCTGTGCTTGACCGTGAAACGGAACAGGTCCGATTCCTTGCCGGCCAGGCCGACCGCGGCGCAGGCAATGGCAATCGACTGCGGCGAGATCATCTTGCCGGTAACGCCACCGGTGGTGTTGGCCGCCACCAGCAGCACGTCGGCTACGCCGATCTGCTGCGCGGTGGTGGCCTGCAGCGCCGAGAACAGCGCGTTGGACGAGGTGTCCGAGCCGGTCAGGAACACGCCCAGCCAGCCCAGGAACGGCGAGAAGAACGGGAACGCGTCACCGGTGTGCGCCAGTGCCAGCGCCAGCGTTGCCGACAGGCCCGAGTAGTTGGCGATGAAGGCGAAGGCCAGCACCATGCCGATCGAATAGATCGGCATGCGCAGCTCACGCACCGTCTCACCGAAGGTCTGCAACGCCGACCGGGCCGGCATGCGCAGCGCGATGATGGCGATCACTGCGGCGAGGATGATCGACGTACCGGTGGCCGAGAACCAGTCGAACTTGTAGACCGCCTCGTAGCTGAGTGGCGCGTCCACGATCGGTGGCATCTTCTGCACCATCTGGTCCAGGCCCGGCACCGGGAGCTTCAGCACCCAGCTTTCCAGCGGGCCGCCCGCCGCGAACAGCGACTTGAACGGCTTGATGCTCCACAGCGTGACCATCGCGGTGAGGATCAGGAACGGCGACCACGCCTTGGCGATCTGGCCGACGCTGTAGCGCGGCGCTTCCAGTGCCTGTGCAGCCGCCTCGGCGCTGGTTTCGGTGTCGAAGCGGAAGATCCGTACCGGCTTCCAGCGGCGCAGGAACAAAGTCAGGCAGACCAGCGACGCCAGCGACGCGGTGATGTCCGGCAGTTCCGGGCCGATGAAATTGGAGGTCAGGTACTGGGCGATGGCGAACGAACCACCGGCCACCAGCACCGCCGGCCAGGTTTCCTTGATGCCGCGCCAGCCATCCATGATCGCCATGATCCAGAACAGCACGATGAGGGTCAGGAACGGCAGCTGGCGGCCGGCCATCTGGCCGATCTCGAACGCGTCCAGGCCGGTGACCTGCCCGGCCACGATGATCGGAATGCCCATCGCCCCGAACGCCACCGGCGCGGTGTTGACGATCAGGCACAGGCCGGCGGCATACAGCGGCTTGAAGCCCAGCCCGACCAGCAGCGCCGCGGTAATCGCCACCGGCGCGCCGAAGCCGGCCGCACCTTCGAGGAAGGCACCGAAGGCGAAGCCGACCATCAGCATCTGCAGGCGCTGGTCTTCGGTCACCGACAGGATCGAGGCGCGGATGATGTCGAACTGCCCGGTCTTGACCGAGACTTTGTAGAGGAACACCGCGCCGATGATGATCCAGGCGATCGGCCACAGCCCGTAGACGAAGCCGAACCCGGCCGCGCCCAGCGCCTGGGTCAACGGCATGCGGTAGAACAGCAGGGCCACGCCGAGTGCGATGGCCACGGTGATCGTGCCGGCCAGCCAGCCCTTCATGCGCAGCACGGCCAGGGCGACGAAGAAGAACGCGATCGGCAGCAGCGCGATCAGGCTGGACAACCACAGGTTGCCGGCGGGGTCGTACAGATGTTGCCAGGGCTGCATGAAGGCTCTCGACTGGGGCGGGATGTGCTCCACCGCGGGCGGTGGGTCGCCGTGATCGATATTTATTGGTCCTACCAATAAGCGGAATCATCGAACCACGTGGAGCGGATTTAACCGCCACTCCGGCGAAGCGCCTATTAGACCATAGGGCTAGGCGCCATATTGGTCCGACCAAATAGATCCCTATGGTAGTGCCGGCCGCTGGCCGGCAACTCGAGATTCCTTACGAAATCCGCTTCTCCAACCGCCGCATCACCGCCAGCACCAGCACGCACAGCACGCTCACCCCGATTGCAATCACGTATTTGCCGATGCCCACGGCGATGCCGATGGCCGCCGCCATAATCAGCGAGCTTGCGGTGGTCAATCCGCTGACCTGGTCCTCGCGTGAGCCACGCAGGATGGTGCCGGCGGCCACGAATCCCACGCAGGCCACCACCGCTTCGATAAGACGTACCGGGTCAACCTGCAGCAGGTCACGGTAACGCTCCTGCTGGAAATGCTCCGCCACTGAATCGCCGAGTCCAACAATCAGCGCAGCAGCGCCGGCAATCAGCATGTGCGTGCGCAGGCCGGCAGCGTGCTTGCCCATCTCGCGCTCGACGCCGAGCACGCCGCCGAACAGCATTGCTGCGGCCACGCGCAGCAGGATCGAGACATCCTGGGTGAGTTCCATGGGCAGGCTCCGGGAGTTTCCCGGAGCGTCGCGTGGCACCCGTGGCACAGAGGTGAAGGCCACGCCACAGTCCGTTCACCTGGTAGCGCCGGGCCATGCCCGGCGTCACCGCACCCTGCGTTCAACGCATCACTGCGCGAGGTAGCCACCATCGATGGCGTAGTACGCGCCGGTCGCGAACGAGGCATCGTCACTGGCCAGCCAGGCCACCAGTGCCGCCACTTCCTCCGCCGTACCCAGCCGCTTCAGCGCGTGCCGCCCTTCCAGCGTGGCACGCACCTTCGGGTCCATCTTCTCCAGCAGCGGCGTGCTGATGAAACCCGGGCCGACTGCATTGACACGGATACCATCGCCCGCATGCTCCCAGGCGGCGGTCTGGGTCAGCCCGACCACGCCGTGCTTGGCCGCGACGTACGCAGTGGAACCGGCATAGCCGACCTGGCCCAGGATCGAGGCCATGTTGATGATGCTGCCGCCGGTGCCGGCCGTCCGCATCGCCTGGATCTGCGCACGCTGGCACAGGAACACACTGGTGAGGTTGACGTCGATCACGCGCTGCCAGCCATCGATCGGATAGTCACCGCTGCTGGCCGCCGGCCCGCCGATACCGGCGTTGTTGACCGCCACATGCAGGCCGTCGAGTTCCTTGATCGTGCGCTGCACGGCTGCCTCCACCGCAACGTCGTCGGTGACGTCCAGCGCGATGCCAATGGCCTGTGCACCGGTGCTGCGCAACTGCGCCACGGTGGCATCCACCGCATCCTGCTTCAGGTCCCAGACTGAAATACGGGCACCGGATGCGGCCAGCGTCTGCGCCACGGCCAGGCCGATGCCCGACACGCCGCCGGTCACGATCGCGGTCTTGCCGGTCAACTGATAATCAATCATCTGCATTCTCCATCAGTGGGGGTAGCGATGCGGCGCGCGGCCGCCAATCCATCACCCTACGCCGGCCGCTGTGACGAGCAGACCAACAGCCTGTCCGCGGATCGTTCCAGCAATGAAACCTCAACCGAAGTTCATGTAGGGAATCAAGTACGGATATAGCGCCAAAACGCTGGCGTATGTTCGACGCCCCGTTCAACTTGGCCGTAATGACCAATCGGTTTGACCGTATTCAAATCCCCTGCGAATGATTCGCAGCGACAATGGGAAACGTTTCCAGTTTCTTCGACACATTCCCTCCAACCTGGCGTTTTCCGGCCTTCCAGGCTGCCCGCTACGCGGCAGCACAGGGGCCCATGGCCGCCAGCGCCTCCCCCTCCTGTACGTGCCGAGCGATGTCCCGATACTTCACCTTTTCCGATTACCGCCGCTTCGGCCAACGCCATGGCTTCGATTACCGCGCTGATCCGGAACACCTGCGCGAGGACCAGTGGGCCGGCCACGGCGAAGTCAACGAACAGTTCATGCGCGGTGGCATGAGCCTGATCGCCTCCGACGTGCATAACCGGTTTCCCTATGTGGCTACCGCGCAGCAGCGCCCCGGGCTCGCCATCCGCGTGATGCTGCAGGGCCAGGTCGACGTGCGTATCCCGCGACGCGGAAGTTTCACCTTGCGTGCCGGCACCGCGATGACCGCCCACCATCGCGACCAGATCGAGATGACCGGTGCGCACCCCGGCGAAACGCGCCTGCGTGGGGTCAGCGTGATCGTGCCGGGTGGCATCGACGCGGATGTCTTCCAGATGCCACAGCTGGAAAACGCGCTTGGCACGCACCTGGAATGCCGCCACTGGGCCATTCCCCACACCATGCTGCCGGTGCTGGGCCAGTTGTTCGACAGCCCGTGGCAGGACGGCATCGACGCCTTGTGGCGCGAAGGCGTGGCACTGCAGCTGCTGGCCCTCGGCCTGCAGGCCGAGGATCTGCAGACCGACCAGGTACGCACGCTGCGCGCCGGCCAGCGTGAGCGCCTGGAACGGGTGCGCAGCTACCTGCATGACGACCCCAGCCATGCACACAGCCTGGTCGAGCTGGCCCGGCTGGCCTGCATGAGCCCCAGCTCATTGCGCCGCCACTTTGCCCAGCAGTATGGAAGCTCGGTATTCGACTACCTGCACGAGCAGCGCATGCGCCATGCCGAACAGGGCCTGCGCGAAGACGGATGGACGGTTGAGCAGGCCGCGGCCGCCAGTGGCTACCGCCACCCCAGCAATTTCGCCGCGGCGTTCCGCAAACGCTTCGGCCTGGTGCCCAGCCGCTGGCGCACCGGCCCGTCGAAGGTGGGGTAGCAGCTCCCGCTCTGGTAGGTGTCGACCTTGGTCGACACGCTCTGGCACCATCGCGGATGCCGGCCAGCGGCCGGCACTACCGCAGCCGCCGGGTATCGCGCACCCGGCGTACCTCATCAAACTCAATACACCGGCAGATCGATGTAGCTGGCCTGCGCCGCACTGTGCCAGACCCGCTGCGTGGCCTTCTGGTAATCGCCCGGCTTGGCCAGGTAGATATTCGGCACGTAGGTCTGCGGGTTGCGGTCGTACAACGGGAACAGGCTGGACTGCACCTGCACCATCACCCGGTGCCCCTTCTGGAAGGTGTGGTTGGCATTGGGCAGGTCGAAGCGGTACGGCAGCACTTCGTTGGCGGCCAGCGGCTTCGGATCGCTGAAGCTCTCGCGATAGCGGCCGCGGAAGATCGCCAGCGACACCGGCAGCTCGTAACCGCCCATCTCCGGCGTCGACGCTTCCTGGTCCGGATACACGTCGATCAGCTTCACCACCCAGTCGCTGTCGGTGCCACTGGTCGACGCCTGCAGATGCACCACCGGTGCGCCGCCGATGCGCAGCGGCGCGGCCAGCGGTTCGGTGATGAAGGTCAGCACGTCCGGGCGGCCATCAACGAAACGCTGGTCCTTGACCAGCCAGGTGGTCCACATATCGCGGTCGCCGAAGCGGACCGGGCGCGGCACGAACGGCACCGGCTTGGCCGGGTCGGACACGTATTCCTCGAAGTCACCCTCGCCCGCCGCCGGCGCCTGGAACGCCAGCTTGCCGCCGGCACGCAGGTACAGCGGCTTGCTGCTGGCGGCACAGCCCTTGTCGCAGCTGCGCGGCCAGCCCTTGAGGCGATCCCAGTGGTTTTCACCGGTGTTGTAGATCAGCACCGGCGGCGTGTCCGCCTTCGGCGCACCGTCCACCAGGTACTGGTCGAAGAACGGCTTGAGCACATCGCGACGGAACTGCAGCGCGGTATCGCCATCGAACTTCAGCGCACCCAGCTCGCTGCCGCTGTAGTTCACCTGGCTGTGCCGCCACGGGCCCATCACCAGGTAGTTGCGGTTGTTGCCGCTGTCGCGCCCTTCCATCGCCTGGTAGGCGTGGTTGGCCCCCCACATGTCTTCCTGGTCCCACAGGCCCTGCAGCCACATGGTCGGCACCTTCAGCGGTGTCTTTGCCATCACCGCATCCAGCGCCTGGCCCTGCCAGAAGCCATCATAGGCCGGGTGCTCGACCAGCTTCTTCCACCAGGTCAGTTGGTCCACGCCGGTGAAACGCGCGTAGTCGCCGGCCGAACCGATGCGCAGGAAGGTGCTGTAGTCGTCGTAGCCGAGGCTGGGCAGCGGCGTGCCCTTGCCGCGCTTCTCGGTCTGCATCGCGAAATAGTTGAAATTGACCTGGCGGAACGCACCGTAGTTGAGCCAGTCATCACCCATCCAGCCATCAACCATCGGGCTCTGCGGCGCAGCCACCTTCAGCGCCGGGTGCGGGTCGGTCAGCGCCATCACCACGGTGAAGCCCTCGTACGACGAACCGAGCATGCCGACCTTGCCATTGCTCTCCGGAACGTTCTTCACCAGCCAGTCGATGGTGTCCCAGGCGTCGGTAGAGTGATCCACCTTGGTATTGTTCAATGGCCCGCGCAGCGGCCGGGTCATCACGTAATCGCCTTCGGAGCCGTACTTGCCACGGATATCCTGGAACACGCGGATGTAACCGCCGTCGACGAACACCTCATCGCCCTGCGGCAGCAGGTCGCGCATGCGCGGTGAATCACTGCGGCTGGCGCGGCCGGCGGCATCGTAAGGGGTGCGGGTCAGCAGGATCGGGGCGTTGCGGGCGCCCTTGGGCACCACGATCACCGTATACAGCTTGGTGCCATCACGCATCGGCACCATCACCACGCGCTTGTCGTAGTCACGACCGACATCGGGGGCAACGAAGGGTTTGCCGCTGATGTCCGGGGTCATCGGCGGGGTATCGGCGGCCAGCACGGTGCTGGACAGGCAAAGGGCGATGGCAACAGCAACGGCACGCACACGCATGGACAACCCCTCCCGGCAGGAAAGCCTCAAGCCTACTCCTGCCCCGAGCCGTGAAGTGTGTGCAGGCTTTGCATTCTGCGGTGGGTGCAGGCAGGACTGATGGCACATGTGCCTGCGGTGCCGCTGCGCTCGCCGGCGACCGGCACGACCGATCAGGCTGCCGCTACTTCATGCAGCGCCAGCCAGCGCCAACGGCCCTCTTCCTGCCGCAGCACGGCCAACGATTCCCGCCAGGCAACCGTCCCTTCGCCCACCGAATGCCCTTCGCGATAGCGCAGCACCGCCAGCGGCAACGGCGCCGCCACCGCCTGCACGGCCTCGATGGAAATCATCAGGCCCGGACGCGCGCCATGGCCGCCCTCGAACAGCACCTGCACAGCCTGCCGATCCAACCGGCGCCCGGCGATGCCGACCATGCTGAAGTCCGCGCAGAAATGCGCCATCAGGTCCTGCAGCGCGTCGGTGCTGACGTCGGCACGGAACCAGGCCTGCAGTTTGTCGTGCAGGTGGTGGATTTCATGTTCTGCGGTGGTATCCATCAGGCATTCTCGGGTTGCGGAAAGGAAAGCTGTTGCGGCCGACGCAGCAGCGCCAGAGGCAGCAGGGTCAGTACGGCGGCCAGCCCCAGCGCTACGCGGGTGGCGTGGGCCGGCAGCCATTGCATGGCCAATGCCAACAGCAGCGCGATGGCCGCGGTGCCCAGGCAGAAGCTGAGCTGGCGGTTGAGGTTCCAGAGTGCGCTGGCATCGCCCAATGCTTCGCCCTCGACCCCATGGAAGGCCAGCGTCTGCGCGGTGCTGCTGCACAGGCTGCCGCCGGCGCCCATCAGCGCGAACAGCAGTCCGGCCAACGCGACGTGCGGCTGCGGCAGCAGCGCCATCAGCAGCAGGCCGCTGGCCTGCAGAAGCATGCCCGTACGCAGTACCGTGGCCGGGCCGAAGCGGGCCAGCAGGCGCTTGCTGGCCGTGATCGCAATGGCCGAGGCCAGCGCCCACGGCAGCATCAACGCGCCGATGCGTGCAGCGCTGTAACCGGCCTGGTGCAGCTGCAGGGTACTGACCAACTGACTGCCGATGAATACGCCCGGCACGGCCAGATACACCAGCATTGCCAGCCTCAGCCCACGGTGGGACAGGAGCGACCAGCGCAGCAGTGGCTGCACCTGCCGACGTGCATGCCGCAGGTGGGCCGCCGCCAGCAGCAGCGCGACCAGCAGCAACACGGCACCGGCACCGCGATGTCCAGACTCGCCCAGCCAGGTCAGCGCCAACAGCAACGCGCCCAGCGCCAGCATCGCGGTAGACAGCGCATAGGCCTGCAGGCGCGGCGTACTGCGCGCGCCATCGGCCGGCATCCAGGCCAGCACCAGGCCGATTGCCATCACCGCCAACGGCAGGCTGGCCCAGAGCACGCCGCGCCAGGACAACCACTGCACCAACAGCCCGCCCAGCGCCGGCGCCAGTGCCGGCACCAGCAGGGCCACCAGCAGGATGCGGCGGGTCAGCGCGCCACGCTGGTCGGGCGTGCATTGCCGGTACGCCGCAGCCTGTGCCACGGGAATCAGCAGGCCGCCAGCCAACCCCTGTAGCAGGCGCCAGCCGAGCAGCCAGCCGATCCCCGGTGCGGCGCCTGCCAGCGCAGCGGCAACCGCGAACAACAGCAACGCCACCAGCAGCAAGCGACGCTCGCCGCAGCGCGCAGCCAGCCAGGGCGCCAACGGAATCACCACGCTCAGGCCCAGCATGTAGGCCGTGCCGACCCAGGCCAGGGTGCTGATATCGGCGTGCAGTTCCGCTGCCAATGCCGGATAGGCCACCGTGGCGATGAACATGTTGACCAGATCCAGGGCGAACACCAGCAGGAAGATCACCTCATGGCGCAGGCGGGGGGACGGCATCGGCGGTGCTCCAGCAGAGAGACCGCCAGCATGCCGCCCTGGCCTTGCTGGAAAAACACGACGACAGCTGCAACACTGTCAAACCTGCTTTGACAATGAATCGCCATGGTCAGCCTCGATCGCTTCGATATCTTCCGTGCCGTGGTCGAGGCCGGCAGCCTGACCGCAGCGGCCGATCGGCTCGGCCTGAGTCGTGCGGTGGTCAGCTTCAACCTGAAGCGGCTGGAGCAGGAGCTGGGCGTGACCCTGCTGCTGCGCAGCACCCGCCACCTGGCCCTGACCGAGGCCGGCGAGCAGTTCCTGCAGCACTGCGTGCAGGCGCTGGATGCCGCACAGGCAGCGATCGATGCCGCGCGCCGCGACCAGCACCAGCTGCAGGGCGTGCTGCGCCTGACGACCACACCGGAGTACGCACAGCTGCGCCTGATCACGGCGCTGGAGGCGTTCCGTGCCCGGCATCCGGCCTTGCAGCTGCACCTGTCGACCTCACCGGCACCGGCCGACCTGATTCCCGAACGCTTCGACCTGGCGATCCGCCTCGGCCGCCTGCCGGACTCGGGCCTGCACGCCAATGAACTGGAGCGCCACCCACTGTGCGCGGTGGCGGCTCCGTCCCTGCTGGCGCGCCTGCCCTCTGCCGAGGCAGCCGATGATCCTGTACTGCTGGGAACCCTGCCCCGCCTGGGCTACCCGCGCCTGGCCGATGTTCCGGTGGTGGCACCGGATGGCAGCGACGCCCTGTTTGCCACCAACCCGGGCAACGCGGTGGTGCGCGTGGATGGTGCCAGCAGCCTGCGCGCGTTCGCCTTGGCCGGCGCCGGGGTCACCGTGCTGCCACGCTGGCTGATCGAGGACGACCTGGCCCAGGACCGGCTGCGCCCGGTGCTGCGCCAGCACCGCTTCCCGCAGCAGAGCGTGTACGCGGTCTACCCGCATAGCACGCAGCCCTCACCGAAGGTGCGGCAGCTGATTGATTTCCTGCGCGACCGGTTCGCCACATGAAAAAGGGGACGGAGGGGATCAAGTCGTTTATGCATAAACGACTTGATCCCCTCCGTCCCCTTTTTCAGACACGGCCCTGTGCGGGCCGTGTCTTCAGGCATCAGCGCAGCACCTGCTCCACCAGCGGCACATCCACCGTCTGCAGCGGTTCGGCGGCGTTGCGCGACAGTTGCACCTGGTAGGTGCCGCCGTCGATCTTCCACTGGCGGGCCTGCGCATCGTAGTGGGCCAGGGTCTTCGGCTCGGCTTCGATGCGGATGCGGCGCTGTTCGCCCGGCTGCAGGTTCACCTTGTCATAGCCGATCAGGCGGATCGGCGTGGTGCTGCCGGCCGGCAACTTCAGGTACAGCTGGGCGACGTCGGCACCGGCGCGCTTGCCGGTGTTGCGGATGTCGACGCTGGCGACCAGGCGCGAGCCTTCCACGCTCACCTTCAGGTTTTCATAGGCGAAGGAGGTATAGGACAGGCCATGGCCGAACGCGAAGGTCGGGGTCAGGCCCTTGGCCGCCATCCACTTGTAGCCGACGTTGGCGCCTTCGATATCGAAATCGAACACATCACCGAACGGCTTGGCCGGCTTGAAGCCGAGGCCGTCGATGTGCGGGCGCGGCAGCTGCGATTCGTCCACCACCCAGGTCACCGGCAGGCGGCCGGACGGATTGACCTGGCCGGTCAGCAGCGCGGCAATGCCTTCGCCACCGCGGATGCCCGGGTACCAGGCCTGCAGCATCGCCGGCACCTGCGCCAGCCACGGCGTACGCACCGGGCCGTTGGTTTCCAGTACCAGCACGGTCTTCGGGTTGGCCTTGGCCACCGCCGAGATCAGGGCGTCCTGGTTGTCCGGCAGCTGCATGTCCGGCAGGTCCACCGATTCGGCCGCCCACTGGGTGGCGAACACGATGGCCACGTCGGCCTGCGCGGCTGCCTTGGCCGCAGCGGCGGCATTGCTGCCGTCCACATACTCGAAGGTTGCATCCGGACGCGCCGTACGCAGCGATTCCAGCGGCGAGGACGGGTGGAAGATCACCGGGCCCGGCCAAGTGGTCGGCAGCACGCCCGGCACTGCGTTGGTGCCCTTGGCGGTCACGCCCACCATCGATGAACCACCACCGCCGATCACGCCCTTGTCGGCATGGCCACCGATGATGACGATGCGCTTCACGCTGTCGGCCAACGGCAGCAGGTTGCCTTCATTGCGCAGCAGCACGCTGCCTTCTTCCACCGTGCGCTGGGCGACGGCGAAACCGGCCTCGGCGTCGACCTTCTGGTGCTGCGGCGGGTTGTCGAAGTTGCCGTGCAGGAACATCGTGCGCAGGATGCGCGCCACCATGTCGTTCAGGCGCGCCTGCGGCACCACGCCGCCATGCACGGCCAGGCGCAGCGGTTCATCGAAGAACACCGCCGCATCGAACACTTCACCGGCCGACTGCTGGTCCAGGCCGGCCAGCGCCGCCTTGGAACCGCTGTGCACGCCGCCCCAATCGGACATCACGAAACCGGGGAACTTCCATTCCTGCTTCAGCACCTGGTTCATCAGGTAGCCGTTCTCGCAGCCGTAGGTACCGTTGATCTTGTTGTAGGAGCACATCGCCACGCCCGGGCGGCCGGCATCCAGCGCGATCTCGAAGGCCAGCAGGTCGGACTCGTGCATGGCCTGTTCGCCGATGCGCACGTCGTGGAAGTTGCGGCGGGTCTCCATGTCGTTCAGCGCGAAGTGCTTCATCGAGGAGATCACGTGCTGGCTCTGCACGCCCTGGATCAGCGCGCCGACCATCGAACCGGCCAGCAGCGGGTCTTCGCCGGCGTATTCGAAATTGCGTCCGTTGCGCGGGTCGCGCTGCAGGTTGACGCTGCCCGACAGCAGGATGTTGAAGCGCTGCTGCCAGGCCTCGCGGCCCATGGTCGCGCCACCGGCAAAGGCAACCTGCGGGTTCCAGCTCGATGCGGTGGACGGGCCCGACGGCATCGCCGTGGCGAAGTCGCCCGGACGGATGCCACCCGGATTGGTCACGCCGACGCCGGCATCGGCCGACTGCTGCGACGGAATGCCCAGGCGCGCCACGCCCGGCACGAAACCGGCCGAGCCGACCGCGCCTTCCGGCAGCGGGCCACCATCCTTGCCCAGCCCGAAGTAGCTGTGCAGCATCTGGAACTTCTCATCCTCGGTCATCGCCTTCAGCAGCAGCGCAGCGCGCGCATCGGCGTTGAGGGTGGTGTCCATCCACGGCGTGTCGCCGTGCTTGTCGGCGGCGTAGGCCAGGGTCAGCAGCGTGGCACGCAGGGTGCTGCCTTCCACCTTGAACGGTGCACTGCTGGCGGCCTGGAAGCCGTCGCTGAAATAGCTGGCATCCGCTTCCAGCGCCACACGCGCCGGATCGAAGCCTGCAGCCTTGGCCGATTCACTGGCCACCGCGCCAAGCAGCACCGCCGGTGCGCCCAACCGCGAGCGGGTGACCAGCGCCGGCAGCTGCGCGGCACCTGCGCCGGCATCGGTGTAGACCGCCACGGTGTGGCGGCCGTCGTCCAGGCGCAGGTAATTCAGGCCGGGCTGGTCCGGACCGGATTCGGCGGCGATCGGCAGCCGGGTCAGCACGGCCTGGCCGCGCTGGGTCTGGCCATCATCCTTGCCGGCAGCAATGAAGCGGTACTCGTAGCCCAGGCCGTCGGCCAGCACCTGCAGCGGGTCGATCTGACCGATGCCGCGCTGCACCTGGCGCACGCTGACCGCGTCCACCTGCAGGGTCTTCAACTGGGCAGCGAGGGCCGGCATCGCTGCAGCATCCGGTGCCTGTTCCAGGGTCAGCACGGTGAACGCGGCGGGGTCGGCCCAGGCCGGGGCGGCCAGTGCAGCAGACAGGGCCAGGGACAGGGCGAGCGGCTTTGTAAACGTTTTCATCGGCAGGCGTAATTCCGTTGCCAAGGCAATCGGTCCAGGGAAAGTGCCGCCGAAGGGTGCAGCGTTCATGCCGCGCAGGGGTTGCCAGGCAACGTCCCGCAGGCCGAAGGACGGGCCGGTCTGCGCGCGGGACCCTCCTCCCGGCGTGACAACCTGCCTGCCCGGGCCGCGCAGGGCGACCCAATCATGTGAAGATTGTGCGAGGGCGTTCATACCTGTCAACAGGACCTAAGTCACAGAGGCAACCCGGCCAGCGGTTATCAGGCCATCACCGGCGGTCATCAGCGGGCCGCGCGGGGCTGCCGATAATGGGGCGTCACCGGCCCTGAACCCCGCCCATGAACATTCACCGCGACTTCGATCATCTCTGGCGCGACCGCTGTGATACCTCGAGCCAACGCAGCCCACGCGTGCTGATCCGGGTATTTGTTGCGCCTGGCGAACTGGAGCGCAGCGTGGCCTTCTACGAGCAGCTGCAGGGCGTGGTGGCCGATGCGGGTTTTCCGTTTCCCGATGCCGGCCTGCGCCTGGCGATGGTCGGTGCATTCCTGCTGATCGAAGGGTGCGATGAAGCACTGGCGCCGTTCACCTCGACCACGGGGACGCTGCTGGTCGATGACGTTCGGCCTTATCACGACAAGCTGGTCGCCGCGGGCGCCGAGATCATCTTCCCGCTGCAGGTGGTCCCGACCGGGGCGGCGTTCAATGCGGTGCATCCCGATGGCACCGTGGTCGAGTACGTACATCACCGGCCCGACCCGCACGGGCGGTGAGGGTACGCACGGCCGGGCTGCGCCCGGCACCCGCCGAGGCAACATCAACGTCAACAGCCAGAGCAACAGCAAAAGCTGGGTTCCTGCAGGTAGGCGGGGTGGGTCCGGTTGCGGGGGACGGCGCAAGTACGTCCATGTAGCCTCGGTCGCCGCATCCATGCGGCTCACGCCCCCGCAACCGGACCCACCCCGCCTTCGACAATTCGCCGCAATCTGCAGTGGATCCACGCCATGCGCGGATGCTCTTCGATCAATCGTCGAATTAATCGATTTCGATCTAGATTCATCCACGCATGGCGTGGATCTACAATCCCTCCATGTCCTCCCCCGCCCTGCCCTGGAATGGCACGCTGCTGCTGGATGCCCACGTAGCCGTGCTGCAGGGCCACGCCGGTGACAGCGATACGCACGCGCACTACGCCCATCAACTGCTGCTGAGCGACGGCGCGCCCTGGCAGGTCGAGATCGATGGCGTGCAGCAGCAGGGCCAGCGGCTGTGGCTGCCGTCATTCCAGCCGCACGCAATCCTGTCGGCGCCGCACACAGGTTGCACGGTGTTCCTTGAACCGGCCCATGCCGATCCCACCCAGATCCAACAGCACCTGCACGCGCTGCCGGGCAACGCGCTGGCGCTGCACGACTGGTTGCCACGGCTGAGCCGGCCGCAACCGCTGGACCGCCGCGTACAGGCGGCGCTGTCCCGTATCGCCCAGCACCTGCCCGGCCCGGTGCCGGCCGCCGATATCGCCGAGGCGGCGCATCTATCGACCAGCCAACTGCATCGGCGCTTCCAGTCCGATCTGGCGGTGACCCTGCGCGGCTGGGTGCTGTGGCAACGGCTGCGCAGCGCACTGATGCATCATCTGCGCGGGCACAGCCTGACCGACAGCGCACACGCGGCCGGATTCGCCGACCTCGCCCATCTGTCACGCAGCCTGCGCCGCATGTTCGGCATCGGTGCCGCACAGCTGCACGGCCTGCAGCTGCATGCGGCCTGACACCGCCGATCATCCGCGCCTGCGCAACCCTTCCGGCAGCGCCGGCACCTCGCCATGCGGCAGTTCGCGGAACGGCGCCAGCAGCTGCCCGGGATAATCACGCGGATAGTCCGGTTGGCTGCCGATGCCGAGGTCGCGTTGCTGCAGCCGATAGCCGGGCGCATCGAAGGCGGTCCCCAGCAGGTGATCCCAGACAGTCAGGAACAGGCCGAAGTTGACGTCGCCGGCGGTGCCGTAACGCATGTGGTGGAAGCGGTGCAGCGGCGCCCAGGCCATCACCCGGCCCAGCACACCCGGGCGCATGTCCACGTTGGAATGCTGCAGCAGCAGCTGGATGGCAATGGCGAACGCCAGCACCGCGGCCACCGGCATCGGCAGGCCCAGCACCAGCAGCGGCAGCACGCCACCGACGGCTTCGGCCGCCTGGTGCAGCGGGTGTTTCATCAGACCGTTGAAACCATACATGCGGGTGACGCTGTGATGCACCGCATGCAGCCGCCACAGCCAGCCGATGCGATGGCTGGCGTAGTGCACCAGAGTGATACCCAGGTCGGCGCAGACGATGGCCAGCAGCACCTGCAGCGCGAATGGCCACTGCAGCGGCCAGGCCTGCCATGGAATGATTGCCGCCAGCAGCGGCACCGCCGCGATCGACAGCAGGTTCAGGCTTTCGTTCACCAGTGCATGCAGGGCGTCACGCAGGCTGTCGCCGTGGTCGTGGTTGAACACAGGGTCGTAGGGCCACGCGCGCTCGGCGGCGAACGAGACCGCGATGGCGATCGCCAGCAAGGCCAGCAACCATAGCGGGTCACCGTGGCAGTGGCCGATCCAGACGACGGCAGCGACAACGAAACCCAGCAGGAACAACGGGGCATACAGGCGGAGGATCCAGTGCTTCATGGGCAACCCGAAACGTGAGGGGCCTGCATGCTGGCGTGGCGCGATGGTTGCGGGCTTGAACAAACGGCGCAACACGGCCCGCCTCTGGTGGATGTCCATCGTGGTCGGCACCGCGTTTCCCGCATCCGCGCATGGCGTGGATCTACAATGGCGCCCTCATCGCGCCCGAGGCCGGCATGGATTCCTTCAACCTGATGCGCGCCTTCCGCCGCATCGTCGAACGCGGCGGGCTGGCCCGCGCCGCCGAAGACCTGGGCATGTCGCCGGCCGGGCTCAGCAAGCAGCTGCGTACGCTGGAAGCGCATCTGGGCGTGGTGCTGCTGCAGCGGACCACGCGGCGCATGAGCCTGACCGAGACCGGCCACGCCTATTACCGCGAATGCTGCCGCCTGCTCGACGAGCTGGACGCATTGGAACGTGGCATCGCCGAACAGCGTGGCGAGGTGGCCGGGCGCCTGCGTGTCAATGCACCGCAATCGTTCGCACTGAGCACGCTGTCGCCACTGCTGCCGCGCTTCCTGCAGCAGCATCCGCAGCTGTCGCTGGACCTGGTGATGGAAGACCGCCTGCTTGATGCGGTCGGTGAGGGTTTCGACGTGTCGTTGCGGCTGCGTGCCGAGCTGGATGACTCGCGGCTGGTGGCGCGCCGGCTGGCGTCGCTGCAGCAGGTGCTGTGCGCGGCCCCGTCCTACCTGCGGCAGCATCCGGCACCGCAGGCGGTGGACGATCTGCAGGCGCACAGCGTGCTGGCCTACAGCCTGTCCGACTCGCCCGGCAGCTGGCCGCTGCTCGGCCCCGATGGGCAGGTGACGATCACCCTGCCGGCGCGTGTCACCGTCAACAACAGCCTGCTGCTGCGCGACCTGCTGATGGCCGGCATGGGCATCGGCGCCCTGCCCTCGTTCCTGGCGGCGCCGGCACTGGCCCGTGGCGAACTGCAGCAGGTGCTGCCCGACCACCGCTATCCGCCGCGCTTCGTGCATGCGGTCTACCCCACCTCGCGCCACCTGCAACCCAAGGTGCGTGCCTTCATCGATTTCCTGCTCGCCGAGCTGCCCGGCTGCGCCGGCCTGGATTCGTAACCGCCAGCGAAAACTGAGCTGCCCGCAGCGTGCTGTTTCGGCCACGTCGCGCTGCCTAACCTGCCGCCTCCCCTCTCACCGATGGCAGGCAGATGTCTTCCGTTCCTTCCCCCGCCACCGCTGCGCCGGTGGTCGATTTCTTCCACGACGTGGTCTGTGGCTGGTGCTTCGTACTGGCCCCGCGCCTGCAGCAGGTCTCCGCCGAACTCGGCATCCAGGTGCGCCACCGCAGCTTCGTGCTGCAGGACTCGCGCGCGCAGATGGTCGAGGTGTTCGGCTCGATGGAGCGCGCCAAGGCGATCATCCTGCGCCACTGGACCGACTGCGCCACGCATGAAGACACCGCGCGCATCGATATCGAAGGCATGCGCGCACAGGACTTCGAGTATCCGTCCGGCTGGCTCGGCGCACTGGCCTGCCAGACCGCAGGGCTGATCGGCGGCAATGACGCCCATGGCGCGATGTTCGACGCGGTGCAATGGGCGCACCTGCACCAGCACCGCAACATCGGCGATGCCGAAGTCCTGCTGGATATCGCCGAATCGCTGGGCCATCCACGTGGCGCCTTCGCTGACCACATGCGCAGCGACTCAGTCCGCCAGCGCGTGCAGGCCGATCGTGCCGAAGCCGCTGCCCTCGGCATCCGCTCCATTCCCACCGTGATCGGCGGCAACGGCCTGCGCCTGCAGACCCTGCCGCTGCCGCAACTGCGCCAGGCCCTGGCGCCCCTGGTCGCGGCCTGAGCCGCACCGTCCCCCACCCTGCAAGGAGATTCCCCATGACCCCACGTACCCTGGCCACCGCGCTGGCCCTGCTGCTGGCCGGCACCGCCGCTTCCACCACCGTGTCGGCGCATGAACGCGTTCCTTCCGGCCAGCAGGTCGGCACCAGCCCCTGGGGGCCGAAGGACGAGATCGGCCGCCTCAACCTGATCACCGAGGCCTCGCGCGCGGCGATCCTGTCGCGGGTCAGCGGCGGCAAGGCCTATGACCTGGCCACCGAGTACTACGTCGGCATGCCCAGCTGGCAGGATGCCGGCGACCCGCACTACCAGTTCTGGATGACCCACACCCCGCGCGGCACGGTGATGGACGACCCGATGGGCGTGGGTGAAACCATGAACCTCACCCGCAGCTACACCGGCACCGCGTTCTCGATGTACAGCCACACCGGCACCCACATCGATGCGCTGAACCACTTCGGCATCCACGGAAAGATCTGGAACGGCTTCGAGGCCGACAAGCACCTCGGCGACCGTGGCTGGAACGTCACCGGCATCGAGAAATTCCCACCGCTGATCGCGCGTGGCGTACTGATCGACGTGGCCGGCGCCAAGGGCGTGGACATGCTGCCGGACAGCTACCGCGTCACCCGCCAGGACCTGAAGGATGCGCTGGCACGCCAGCAGGTGAAGCTGCAGCAGGGTGACATCGTGCTGATCCGCACCGGCCGCATGCGCCTGTTCGAGCAGCCCAGGGCCTACATGGCCAATCCGCCAGGCATGGGCCTGGACGCGGCGCGCTTCCTGGTTGAGGACAGCGGCGCGATGATCGTCGGCGCCGACAACCTGAGCTTCGAGACCTTCCCCTCGGAAGTGTCCGACGACTACGTGCCGCTGCACACCTACCTGCTGGCGCAGCAGGGTGCGCCGATCATCGAGCTGGTGGCGCTGGACGAACTGGCCCGCGACAAGGTCTACGAGTTCGCTTTCATTGGCGGCCCGCTGAAGATCCGCGGTGGCGATGCCGCGCCGCTGCGCCCGGTCGCGCTGCCGGTCCGCCCGTAACCGGGGCCTGTGGGTGCCGGCCCTGGTCGGCACCGTTCTCCCATCCATGCCTGGCGTGGATCTACCGGGGCTCTGTCCAGTAGATCCACGCCATGCGTGGATGCTTTACCCCTTCAGCAACCTGAAACCCGGCCCGCCAATTTCATTAGTAATTCTACTCACAAGGCGAGTAGCATGTCCGGTCTCAGCCCCTGATACCGGCCCGTCGATACTCGCGCCATGCCTGTCGTTTCCGCCCATTCCTGCCGCTTCCAGCCCGCCTGGCGCCTCCCTTGGAGGACCGGCTGATGGGCGCCGTCGTCGCCCTCGACCGGCTGCTGGACGGCCGCCAGCTGTGGCGTGGCCCGGCCCGCCAGGGACCGGCCAGCGACCACCTGGCCAGCGGCCACCCGGCACTGGATGCACGCCTGCCCGGCGGTGGCTGGCCGGCCAGCGGGCTGTGCGAGGTACTGCAGGCAGCGCCCGGCGTGGGCGAGCTGGCCCTGGTCTGGCCGGCGCTGGCGAAGCTGAGCCAGCGCGACCGCCCGATCGTGCTGGTCGCCCCGCCCTATCGCCCGCATGCCCCGGCCTGGGCCGCCGCCGGGCTGGACCTGGCCCAGCTGCAGATCATCCACGCCGCGCCGAAACAGGCGCTGTGGGCCGCCGAACAATGCCTGCGCTCTGCGGCCTGCGCGGCGGTGCTGTGCTGGCCACACCAGGCCGACGACCGCGCCCTGCGCCGGCTGCAGGTAGCGGCCGACAGCGGCCAGTGCCTGGGCTTCGTGTTCCGCGAGGCGCAGGCAGCACGCAATCCTTCCCCGGCCAGCCTGCGCCTGCAGCTCGACCACGGCCAGGTACGGGTGCTGAAGTGCCGTGGCGGCCTGCCACCCGCGCAGCCGTTGCCACTGGCCATCGCCCACTGAGGCCGCGCCATGCACTGGGCCTGCCTGTTGTTGCCGCAGCTGGCGCTGGACAGCGTGCTGCGCCTGCAACCGGATCCGCAGCGGCCACTGGTGTTGCTGCAGGGGCCGGCGCAGCGCCGCGTGCTGCGTGCGGTCAGCCCGTCCGCACGCGCAGCGGGGCTGCGCCCGGGCATGCTGCTGTCGGCCGCGCAGGTGCTGGTGCAGGACATGCACCTGCACGACTACGACCCGAACGCCGAACAGCACACCCGGCAGCTGCTGGCCAGCTGGGCCTACGCCTACAGCTCGCAGGTCAGCCTCGATTTCCCGCATGCACTGGTGCTGGAAATCGGCGCCAGCCGTGCCCTGTTCGGTGACTGGCTGACGATCGAAAAGCGCCTGCGCAACGAACTGCATGAACTCGGGTTCCGCCACCGTCTGGTGGCCGCGCCCACGGCGCATGCCGCGCGCGTTCTGGCCAACGTCCACGATGGCCTTGGCATCGATGCGCAGCAGCTGCCGGCGGCGCTGGCGCAGCTGCCGTTGCCGCGCTGCGGCCTGCCCAGCGACGCAGTGACCGTGCTCGGCCGCTCCGGGCTGCGCACGCTGGGTGCGGTACTCGAGCTGCCGCGCGACAGCCTGGCCCGGCGCTTCGCGCCCGACGTGCTGCAACAGCTGGACGCATTGCGCGGCCTGCCCACCGCGCCACTGCGCTACTACCAGCCACCGGACCGTTTCGATGCACGCATCGAATTCGAATACGAGATCGAATCCAGCCAGGCCCTGCTGTTCCCGCTGCGCCGCCTGCTGCTGGACCTGGCGGCCTTCCTGTGTTCGCGCGATGGCGGCGTACAGCGCTTCGACCTGCATTTCGAGCATGACCTGCTGCCGGCCAGCGTGCTGACCA
Organism: Stenotrophomonas sp. 109824_Sma; assembly: GCF_056480025.1. NCBI lineage: Bacteria > Pseudomonadati > Pseudomonadota > Gammaproteobacteria > Lysobacterales > Lysobacteraceae > Stenotrophomonas > Stenotrophomonas sp. 109824_Sma. The sequence goes on from NZ_CM151078.1 coordinate 2,874,551, forward strand.
TCGGCCTGCTGGCACCCGAACGCGATCCTGCGCTGCTGTTCGAGATCGCACGCAACCGCATGGAAGCGTTCGCCCTGCCCGCTGGCAGCCGCGCACTGCGCCTGCAGGCCGAACAGCTGCCACCGTTCGTGCCCGCCGCGCGCGACCTGTTCGACACCCGGCCGGCGCAGGCGATGCCCTGGAACCAGCTGCGCGAGCGCCTGCGGGCGCGGCTGGGCGATGACGCCGTGCAACCGCTGGCCGTGCAGGCCGACCACCGCCCCGAGCGTGCCAGCGGCACCCAGCCTGCGGCCAAGCCACCGGCATACTGGCCACTGCGCCCCGGTTGGCTGCTGGACACCCCGCAACCGCTGCGTGACCCGCGCCTGCGCATCGTCGCCGGGCCGGAGCGGATCGAATCAGGCTGGTGGGACCAGGCCGACGCGCGCCGCGACTACTACGTGGTGGAAACCGCACACGGCCAGCGCGGCTGGGCCTTCCGTGAGCGCAATGACCCGCATGCGCCGTGGATGCTGCACGGCTGGTTCGGCTGAGCCGTCATGCACAACGAACTGCCCGGCTACGCCGAACTGCACTGCCTGTCGGCCTTCAGTTTCCAGCGTGGCGCCTCGATCGCCGAAGAACTGTTCGCGCGCGCCGCCGGCCAGGGCTACCGCGCGTTGGCGATCACCGACGAATGCTCGCTGGCCGGCATCGTGCGCGCCTGGCAGGCGGCGAAGACGCATGGCGTGGCACTGATCGTCGGCGCCGAATTCCAGGTCGAGGACGGGCCGAAGCTGGCCCTGCTGTGCACCGATCAGGCCGCCTACGCCGGCTTGTGCCAGTTGATCACCACCTGTCGGCGACGGGCCGCCAAGGGCGAATACCGCTGCCTGCGCGAGGACCTGCTCGGCCTGCCCGACGGCCTGCTGTGCCTGTGGCTGGACCGGCAACCGGCCGCCACCGACCTGGAGCTGCTGCGCACCGGCTTCGCTGATCGGCTGTGGCTGGCGGTGGAGCTGCACCACGAGCACGACGACGCACGCCGCCTGCAGCAGCTGCAGGCCTTCGGCGAACGCCACCGCCTGCCGCTGGTCGCCAGTGGTGATGTGCACATGCACGTGCGCCGCCGCCGCGCCCTGCAGGACACGCTGACTGCGATCCGCCACCGCTGCAGCGTGGCCGAGGCCGGCTGGCGCCTGTTTCCCAACGGCGAGCGCCACCTGCGCCCGCGTACCGCACTGGCCCAGCTGTATCCGTCCGAACTGCTGGCCGAGACCCTGCGCATCGCCGAGCGCTGCCACTTCACCCTGGAGCAGCTGCAGTACACCTATCCGCGCGAGCTGGTGCCCGAGGGCCACGACCCGGACAGCTGGCTGCGCGTACTGGTCGAGCGCGGCATCCCGTGGCGCTGGAAAGGCGGCATCGAACCGGCGCAACGCAAACAGATCGAGCACGAACTGGCGTTGATCAGACAGAAGAACTACGCCTCCTACTTCCTCACTGTGCAGGACATCGTGCGCTTCGCGCGCAGCCAGGACATCCTCTGCCAGGGCCGCGGCTCGGCGGCCAACTCTGCGGTGTGCTTCGTACTGGGCGTGACCGAGATCGACCCGGCGCGCAGCAACCTGCTGTTCGAGCGCTTCATCTCCGCCGAGCGCGACGAACCACCGGATATCGACATCGACTTCGAACACGAGCGCCGCGAGGAAGTGCTACAGTACGTGTTCAAGCGCTATGGCCGCGAGCGCGCGGCGTTGACTGCGGTAGCGATCAGCTATCGTGGCCGCAGCGCGATCCGCGACGTGGCCCGTGCACTCGGCCTGCCGATGGACCAGGTCAACGAACTGGGCGCGGCGATGGACCACTGGGGCGGCCATGTGCCGCTGCCGGAGACCCTGCGCGAGCGCGGCTTCGATCCGGAAACCCCGCTGATGCGGCGGCTGCTGGCGCTGACCACCGAGCTGATCGACTTCCCGCGCCACCTGTCGCAGCACCCGGGCGGCTTCGTGATTTCCGAGCATCCGCTGTCAACCCTGGTGCCGGTGGAAAACGCGGCGATGGCCGACCGCACCGTCATCCAATGGGACAAGGACGATCTGGATGCCACCGGCCTGATGAAGGTCGACTGCCTGGCGCTGGGCATGCTCACCGCCATCCGCAAGTGCCTGGCGATGCTGAAACAGCATGGCCTGCATGAAGGGCGCATGGATGCGATTCCCGATGAAGACGGCCCGACCTACGACATGATCTGCGCCGCCGACACCATCGGCGTGTTCCAGATCGAGTCGCGCGCACAGATGGCGATGCTGCCGCGCATGCAGCCGCGCAATTTCTACGACCTGGTGATCGAAGTGGCGATCGTGCGCCCCGGCCCGATCCAGGGCGACATGGTGCACCCCTACCTGGAGCGGCGCCGGCTGCTGCGCGAGCAAGGCCCGCAGGCGTTGGACACCCTCGATGAGCCGCTGTACCCGCCGCAGCTGGAGCGCGTGTTCGCGCGCACCCTGGGCGTGCCGCTGTTCCAGGAGCAGGTGATGCAGCTGGCGGTGGATGCGGCCGGCTACACCCCGGGCGAGGCCGATGCCCTGCGCCGTTCGATGGCGGCCTGGAAGCGCCGCGGCGGCCTGGAGCCGCATCGCGAGAAGCTGCTGGCCGGCATGCTGAGAAACAACTTCAGCCGCGAATACGGCGAGCACCTGTTCGAGCAGATCAAGGGATTCGGCGATTACGGTTTCCCGGAAAGCCATGCCGCCAGCTTCGCCCTGCTGACCTATGCCAGCTGCTGGCTGAAGTGCCATCATCCCGCCGCGTTCACTGCCAGCCTGATCAACAGCCAGCCGCTGGGCTTCTACAGCCCCGACCAGCTGCTGCAGGACGCGCGCCGGCATGGCATCGGCGTGCTGCCGGTGGACGTGCGCCACAGCGACTGGGACTGCACGCTGGATTTCGGCAAGGGGCCGGCGGCGATCCGGCTCGGCCTGCGCCTGGTCGAAGGCTGCAACGAAGCGGCGGTACAGGCCATCATGCGCGAACGTGCGCGTCGCCCGTTCGACGATGTCGGCGACCTGTGCCAGCGCACCTCACTGGACCGCCGCCAGCAGGGCCTGCTGGCCGATGCCGGTGCACTGCGTGGACTCAGCGGCCATCGCCATCGTGCACGCTGGGATATCTCCGGCGTGGAGAACCGGCTGCCGCTGTTCGACCAGGCCCGCGCCACCGCCGAAGCCCGCGTTCCACTGCCCCTGCCCAGCGCCTGGGAAGACATGCAGGCCGACTACCGCAGCACCGGCACCACCCTCGGCCGGCACCCGGTCTCGTTCCTGCGCACGCAACTGCGCAGCCGTGGCTGCCTGGATGCCGCGCAGCTGGCGGGCCATGGCCATGGCCGTCGCGTGCGCATCGCCGGCCTGGTACGCATGCGCCAGCGCCCGCAGACCGCCAGCGGCGTCACCTTCCTCACCCTCGAAGATGAGACCGGCATGGTCAACGCCGTGGTCTGGCGGCACCTGGCCGATCGCCAGCACCGGGTACTGGTCGACACCCAGCTGATGCAGATCGACGGCCGCCTGGAACGCGTCGATGGCGTGCAGCATGTCATCGTGCAACGCATGCACTGCCTGGATGAACTGCTGCAGGGGCTGCGCAGCCACAGCCGCGATTTCCATTGACGATACACGCCGTCACACAACGAACTGGTCATCAGTCCCCCGCATCCGCTATCGTCGCTGCATCCAGGGAAGGACGATACGATGCCCCGCGCACTGCTGCTGACCACGCTGGTGGTCTCCATACTCGCCCTGCTGGTTTCCGGCTGGACCGCCTGGAGCCTGCATCGCAGCCAATCGCCACAGCGCATCATCGAAGCGCGCGGGCTGATCATCCACGACGGCACTGGCCAACCCCGGGTGATCCTCGGCGCGCCGGTGCCCGATCCACTCAGCCGGGGCCGTACCCAGGGGCCGCGCGCCACCGCCCTGTCCGGCCTGATCCTGCTCGGCCCGGATGGCTCCGAACGCGGGGGCTATGGCACCAGCGATCGCGGCGGTGAAGCCGTGCTGACCCTGGATGATGCCAATGGCACCACGGAAGTATTCAAGGTGGTGGCCAACCCGGACCGCGGCGCCAGCCTGATGGTCAAGCACCAGAACAACACCGGCGCCATGCTCACCTCCTGGCAGGGCAAGCCGGAACTGATGTTCGTCGATGACAGCGGCCAGTCCTACTACGTGCGCCCCGGCGCCAACGCTGCGCCCTGATCTGCTTTTGTAGCGTCGAGCCATGCTCGACTGCTTCTACCAACAGCAGCCGAGCATGGCTCGGCTCTACAAAGGCGAAGCAAAGTCGAGCATGGCTCGACGCTACAGACCGCACACCGCCGCCAGGTCATCGGCCAGCTGCCGCAGCTGCGCCGCGCCCAGCGCCGCGCAGGTGATGCGCAGGCCATGCCCCGGCGCCGCCACCGCGAACACCTCGCCAGCGCGCACATGCCATCCGCGCGCGGCCAGCGCCAGCACCTGCGGATGACTGTCGCCCGGCAACGGCAGCCACAGGTTCAGCCCCTCCATCGGCAACGGCGTCGGCAGGCCACGCGCGCGCAGCAGTTCCTGCAACGACTGCAGCCGCTGCTGGTAACGCTCGCCCGCCGAGGCGATCTTCGCCCGCTGCGTTGCCGACCCCAGCACCGAGGTCGCTGCATCCTGCAGCAGGTGACTGACCCAGCCCGTGCCGGACGCCAACCGCAGCCGCAACCGCGACGCGGTCTCGTCATCACAGGCCAGCCAGGCCAGCCGCAGATCCGGGCCGAGCGGCTTGGACAGCGAACGCAGCAGCGCCCAGCGCCGGCCATCCAGCGGCAGTACCGAGTGGTAGGCCTGCTGCGAAAGCAGCGCGTAGTGATCGTCGATCAGCACCGCCACCTGCGGATACACCGCCAACAATTGCCGCAACGCCCGTGCCCGCTTCGCATCCAGGCTGGCCCCGGTCGGGTTGTGCGCGCGCGGGGTCAGCAACACCGCACGTGCACCGGCCTCCAGTGCCTGCCGCAGCGATTCGACCTGCATGCCATGCGCGTCCACCGCCACCGGCAACGGCGCATGGCCCACAGCATTGAGCACATTGAGGCTGCCCAGAAAGCACGGATCCTCCACTGCAATGCGATCCCCCGGCAGCAGCCACGCCGCCAGCAGGCGTTCGATGCCATCGACCGCGCCATGGGTCAGCTCCAGCGCGTACCCCTCGGGGCAGTCCGCATCCAGCGAGGCGCGTGCCAGCGCCTGCAACCTCGGGTCGACCGTGCCCACGCCATACAGCCGTGGCGCCGCCGGGGCCAGGCGCAGATTCGGCAGCAGGCGCGGATCCGGGTTGCCACCGGCCAGGTCCTGCAGCGCCAGCCCCGGCGTGCTGCCCTCACGCGCCAGCGTCGGCGGCAATCCGCGCACCACCGTGCCACGACGGCCCGCCGTGCTGGCCAGGCCCGCCGCATCCAATCGCTTGTAGGCAGCGGCCACCGTATTGCGGTTCACGCCCAGTTGCTCGGCCAGCTCACGCACCGGCGGCAGCACGCTGCCAGCCAGCAGACGGCCCTTGCCGATGCCCTCGCGGATGCTGTCGAAGATCGACTCGGCGCTATGCCCGGTGATTTTCATTTTGTCCTATGCCAAAATATCTCTTGTCCTGTGCCAGTGTATCCCACCCTGGCCGCCCTGCATTGGAGGTGCCCGCATGCCCCTTGCCGCTGCCGACTGGCCCGTCGCCCAGTCCGTTGAACAGATCGCCGCCAACCTGGTCACGGTGCGCCAACGCATCGCCGCGGCCTGCGCCCGTGCCGGTCGTGCCCCGGCCAGCGTGCGCCTGCTGCCGGTCAGCAAGACCGTCGATGACGCCCGCATCCGCATGGCGGTGGCCGCCGGTTGCCACGAGCTGGGCGAGAACAAAGTGCAGGAGGCGCAACGCAAGGCCGAGACGATGGCCGATCTGGGCGTGTACTGGTCGGTGATCGGTCACCTGCAGACCAACAAGGCGCGCTACGTGGCGCGCTTCGCCAGCGAGTTCCAGGCGCTGGACAGCCTGCGCGTGGCCGAGGCCCTGCAGCAGCGCCTGCAACTGGAAGATCGCACGCTGGATGTGTTCGTGCAGGTCAACACCTCGGCCGAGCCCAGCAAGTACGGGCTGGAACCGGAAGCCGTCGAAGCCTTCGTGCAGCAGCTTCCCGCATTCGACCGGCTGCGCGTGCGCGGCCTGATGACACTGGCCATCTTCACCCCGGAGGTCGAGCGCGTGCGCGCCTGCTTCGTGCGCCTGCGCGAGCTGCGCGACCAGTTGCAACGCACCGCCCCATCGGGCATCGACCTGTCGCAGCTGTCGATGGGCATGTCCGGCGACTTCGAAGTGGCCATCGAGGAAGGCGCCACCGTGGTCCGCGTCGGCCAGGCCATCTTCGGTGCCCGTGCCACCCCGGACAGCTTCTACTGGCCGAACAGCGGAGCCCCGGCATGAAGCGCGCGGTCGTTCTGCAACACGTCGCCTTTGAAGACCTCGGCACCCTGCAACCGTTGCTGCTGGCGCAGGGCTGGCAGCTGCAGGTGCTGCAGGCCGGTGTCGACGCCCTCGACTCCGCCGAAACCGCCGACCTGCTGGTAGTGCTGGGCGGTCCGATCAGCGTCAATGACACAGAGACCTATCCCTTCGTCACCGACAGCATCGCCTTGCTGCAGCGCCGGCTGCAGCAGCAACAGCCGACCCTGGGCATCTGCCTCGGCGCGCAGTTGATGGCCCGTGCGCTCGGTGCCGACGTCGCCGCCAGTGGGGGCAAGGAGATCGGCTTTGCACCGTTGCTGCTGACCGATGAAGGCCAGCGTTCACCGCTGCAGGCCCTGCAAGGCATTCCCGTACTGCATTGGCATGGCGAAGCGTTCGAACTTCCAACCGGTGCCAAACGCCTGGCCAGCACGCCGGCCTGCCGCCACCAGGCCTTCGCCATCGGCCACCATGCGCTGGCCCTGCAATGCCATCCGGAGCTGGACGCCCGCCAGTTCGAACGCTGGCTGATCGGCCACACCCTGGAGCTGGCGCAGGCCGGCATCGATCCGAACGATCTTCGCGCCCAGGCGCGTCGTTACGGTGCACCGCTGGCGGCGGCGGCCACCGCGATGTTCGACCACTGGCTGCAGGGCCTGCCGGAGATGCCGCGATGAACTACCGATTGCAGATCCACCGCAATGGCGCCTGCTGGGGCCACTTCGACTGCAGCGGCCCCGATGCGCTGCAGCGCATGGATGCCATCGCCGCGCAGCTGCCTGCCGACCAGGGCTTCCAGTTGACGCGACAGAAGGGGGTTGGCGAAGAACGCATCCTGTCCAGCAATGCTGACGGCCTGCGCGTACTGGCGTCGCAGATCCAGTACCGCGACCTCTGACCCGACGATGGTGGTGCCGGCCGCTGGCCGGTACCCGAAGCTGCCGGCCAGCGGCCGGCACTACCCGACGGCATTCCGGCATGCCAATCTTCCGCCATGCTGACCCTGCACCGCGGCAGCCACCACGGGCTGCATGTCGCCCCGCGCTGGCCCTCCCGCCATATCCAGATCGACGCAGAGGTGCTGCAACGCCTGCTCGAGGCACAGGCACTGCTGCCTGCCGAACTGCGCCTGCTGCTCACCCGGGGCTTCGAGCCCCGCCACAGCCGCCTCGGTGGCTTCCGGCGCCTGGTGCGGCGGCTCGGCATCACCCTCTTCCGCACCTGCTATCCGCAGCGCCACGATGAAGTCGATGCCATCTTCGGCGCCAACGGCCACGATATCGATGGCCGTCATATCGATGTCTCACTGGTACTGCACGGCAAGCGGCTGAGGCTGCTGCCGCTGGGCGTGTTCACCCCGCCGCGCTGGCAGGATCGTCGCGTCGCCCGTCATGCCGAAGCGGTCGTGCGGGTGAAGCACAGCCTGCAGCACTGCGGCTTCGAACTGCACCACAACCCCACCGAAGCCCTGCAGATCCACTGCGATTATCGCCCGCGCTGATCCCGCGTTCGGGCAGGTGTGCTATGTCCTCATAGATGCAAATGATTCTCTTTTACTGTAAGGTGCAGCCGCTGCCCTTGCCGCCGCGGGCTGTTCCCTTTCCCAGTTGTCGCCCGCCCCGTGTCCACGCCTGTCGAACCGACGGATGTCGCGCAGCTGTGCGCGGCCCATTACCGGCCGCTGCACGCCCATGTCCGCCGCAAACTCCCGCAACGCTGCGACGCCGATGACGTCGTCCAGGAAACCTGGCTGCGCGTCGTCAAGGTCGCCGCCAGCGGCCTGCTGAGCAACGGCCGCGCCTACCTGTACCGCGTCGCCCACAATCTGATCGCTGATCACTACCGGCAACGCCAGCGCCGTCGTGAGGAAGCGCTGGATGACGCGCAACTGCACGCCCTCGCCGATCCTGCACCGCTGCCGGAGCAGCACCTGCTGGACGCCGAACAGCTGCGCCATCTCGATGCGATCATCGCCGCGCTGCCACCGCGCTCGCGCCAGGTATTCCTGCTGGCCCGCGTGGAGCAGATGGCACTGGCCGAGATCGGCCGCCAGCTCGGCATCAGCCGGCAGACCGCGCACGGCCATCTGCTGCGTGCACTGGTGGCGCTGCAGCAGGTACCCGGCGCATGAGCCAGGAAGCGATCGCGCGCGAGGCCGCGCGTTGGTGGCTGGACGGCCACGACGGCGGCCGCGACGAGCGCGCCTTCAACCAGTGGTACCACGCCGATTGCCGCCACGCCGCGCAGTACCAGCACCTGCAGGCGCTCTGGCAGGCCGGTGACGCGACGCCCAGCCTGCAGCGGCACCAGCGCAAGCGGCAGCGCCGGCACCTGCGCGACGCCGGCACTGCCGTGCTGCTGCTCTGTGCCTTGGGCCTGTATACCCGCCAGGCCGCGCCACCCGCCGCCCAGGTAATGCGCACGGCGGCGGGCGAGATCCGCGAAGAAGTCCTGCCGGATGGCTCGCACGTGCTGCTCTCGCCAGGCAGCGAAGTCCATGTCCGCATCGATGCACAGCGCCGGCAGCTGCAGCTGCAGCACGGCCAGGCCTGGTTCAAGGTAGCCGCCGATGCGCAGCATCCATTCCAGGTGCATACGACGCACGGCACGGTCACCGCGCTCGGCACGGCCTTCGACCTTGCCGTGCAGGACAACGACAGCGTGGTCACCGTCACCGAGCATCGCGTCCGCGTGGATAGCGGCAGCCGCAGTGAGCTGGCCATCGAAGGACAGCAGCTGCGCTTCGATGGACAGGCAGCGACCGTCAGCCAGGCTGCCAGCCACAGTGCGCTGGCCTGGCGCGAACGTCGCCTGCATTGGATCTCCACGCCCCTGGCCGAAGTCACCCAGGACCTGGATCGCTGGCATGGCGGCCATACCTGGATCATCGGCGCACACCTGCGCCAGCAGCCGGTCACCCTGCTCGGCAGCGCCGACGGTGCTGCGCGCAGCCGTGACCAGCTGGCCACGCAGCTGCATGTGCGCGTGCTCCGCCTGGGCGCGGGCGTGCAGGTGTGGCTGCCGCCACGCAGGGGACATCGCGATGCACCCTGACATCGGCCCTGCCGCTGCGTCTACCCAGGATGACGACGCACTGCGTCAGCCCCTGGAGCCCCCGATGCTGTTTCACCGCCCCCTTGTCCTCGCCCTGTCACTGGCCTGCGCCAGTCCGATTCCGTTGTTGCCTGCCAGCGCACACGCGCAGGCCGCCACCCGCCACTTCGATCTTCCTGCACAACCGCTGGCCAGCGCACTGGACGCCTACAGCCGGTTGACCGGTGTCGACCTGGTGATCGGTGCGGCACTGCCGGGCGGCCAGACGGCGCCAGCGCTGCGCGGACAGTTCGACGACGCTCAGGCCCTGTCGCGCCTGCTGGCCGGCAGCGGCCTGCGCCCCCGCTTCATCGACGCACGCCGCGCCACCCTGGAACCGGCGCCGCCCGAACCCGCCGATGGCAGCCGTCAAACCGGCCCGCTGCGCGTACAGGGCGATACCGCGCACGGTCATTCCCCCGGTGCAGGCGCCAGCCAGTATGTGCCGGCCACGCGCGATGGCTTCGCACCGGCGGTCGGCAGCGAGCGCGTGGCGATGGCCGAACGCCAGGACGGCAACAGCCTGCTGCGTTCGATGCCCGGCACCCACAGTTTCCATTCGCGCAGCCAGCCTGGGCTGCAGGTCAACATCCGCGGCATGACCGGCGCCGGCCGGGTCAACACCATGATCGATGGTGTCACCCAGACCTTCCGCAACAACGCCGGGCATGGCTCGGGTGGCCCGTTCGCCTATGTCGACCCGTTCCTGCTGGCCGGCGTGGACGTGCAGCGCGGTGCGGTGGCCGGCGGTGATGGCGCCGGCACGCTGGCCGGCAGTGCCAACTTCCGCACGCTGGACATCGACGACCTGCTCGGCGAAGGCCGTGACTGGGGCCTGCGTGCGGGCTATCGCCATGGCAACAACGGCTATGGCAGCGGCCGCACCTTCGCCGGCGCGTGGCGCCACAGCGAAGACGGTGGTGACCGCCAGTTCGGCCTGCTGGCCGCCGCCAGCAGCAGTCGCAGCGGCGAGTACGCCACGGCACGCGGGCAGAAGAACAATGCCGACCCCGGCAGCCAGCAACCCCGCAGCTGGCTGTTGAAAGCACGCCTGCAGCCCAGTGACCAGCATCGGCTGGACCTGAGCCACATGCGTTACGAAAACGACTTCTACCACAACTACCCGTGGCAGATTTCCGCGCGCAACCAGCGTGCCAGCTACCACTACACGCCCTACACGCCGTGGATCGACCTGCGTGCGACCTTCGCCAGCAACAAGACCCGGCTGTTCTATCCGCCGGTGGAGGACTCCAGCTACATCGGCCGCCGCACCCACAGCAGCCTGAGCAGCTGGACACTCGACAACACCAGCCGCTTCGACATCGGCGCACTGCAGGCGCGCTGGAACACCGGCATCAAGCACCAGTCGGACATCTACGTGGCCGACACCCCGACCCTGCGCGGCGCCAACCCCCAGGGTCGGAGCCAGCTGGACAGCGTGTTCAGCACGCTGGAACTGCAGTACGACGTCTACGCGCTGACCGCAGGCCTGCGCCAGGATCGCTATGGCATCCGTGGCCACGTCCCGGTGTGCTCGGATGTCCCCGGCCAGTGCGCCGAGATCAACGGCGGCGGCATCGACGTGCACCGCACCCAGCACGCGCTCAGCCCCAGCCTGGCGGTTTCGTGGCAGGCCACCGACTGGCTGCAGCTGTTCGCCGAAGCCTCGCGCACATCGCGCCCGCCGCGCGTGCAGGAGATGTTCTTCGAGAAAATCCCACTGGAAGGCATGAGCGATGCCGACGGCGTGGGCGCCAACCCGTTCCTGCGCCGTGAGCGCTCGCGCAACCTGCAGTTCGGCGCCAACCTCAGCACCGACTCGCTGCTGGTTGACGGCGACCTGGCCCAGCTGCGCGTCACCCGCTTCGACAACCGCATCCGCGACTACATCAAGCCGCAATACCTGCTGATCGTGCATCCGCCGGAAGTGGAGCCCTTCGTGGTACCGATCGACAGCGATCCGCAGCTCACTGCCTGGACCGATGCGCTGGACGTGGACGATTTCAGCACCACCACGCGCTGGATGAACCACCCGGGCGTGGTGCGCATGCGCGGTATCGAGCTGGAAGCGCACTACGCCAGCGAGCACTACCACGCCACGCTGAGCTGGACACGTTCACACACCAGCGCGCCCGCCATCGAATTCGTCAACCTGGAAGACATCACCGCCCTGCCCGACCGCTACTGGACGCTGGACGTGGGCGGCCGCTGGTGGCAGCAGCGCGTGCAGGCCGGCCTGCGCGCCGAATACTCCGGGCCCACCGAAGAGGGCTACGACTTCTTCCAGACCCGCAAGACCGGCGGTACCGGTGTACTGCTCGACTTCTACGCCAGCTTCAAGCCCCAGCCCAACACCACGCTGTGGCTGAACATCGAAAACCTGCAGAACAAGGCCTATGACAACAATGCCTCGATCGACAGCATCTTCAGCCCGATCCTGGACCGCGGCAACGGCCGTGGCCGCACCGTCTCGATGGGCGTCAATGTGGCGTTCTAGCCGTCGCTGGCTGCCGCTATGCCTGCTTGCACTGGCCGCAATGGCCAGCGCGCAGCCGATGCCCGGCACGGTGCTCGACCTCGCCAGCGGCCAGACCCTGGACGAAGCTGCGTTCGTGAAGCGCGCAGCGAACGCCCCGCGACTGCTGCTGGGCGAACGCCACGACCTGGCCGGAGACCACGCCGCCCAGCGCTGGCTGCTGCACGTGCTGCAGCAGCAACGACCACAAGGCGCACTGGTGCTGGAGATGATTGCCAGCGAACGCCAGCCGCGCCTGCAGCGGGTGCAGCGCTGGCTGGCCAATGGCAACCATGCCGGCGGTGCGCGCCTGCAGGAGCTGCTGGGCTGGGATACACGATGGCCGTGGACCGCCTACGGCGGGCTGGTGCAGGACGCCACCGCTGCCGGCATCCCCTTGTTCGGCGGCAATCTCGCGCGCGCCGAGGTCAACGCGCGCCTGGCGTCCGCGGATGCAGTGCGGTTCCCGGTGCCCGCTGCCCAGCAACGCCTGTCGGCCGTGGTGCTGGCCCAGCATGCGGACGCAGCACCGATGCTGGAAGGGATGCTGGCCGTGCAACAGGCCCGCGACACGCGCATGGCACAAGTGCTGACCGCAGCACCCGCGCCCTCGCTGCTGGTGGCTGGTCGCTGGCATGTACTGCGCGGTACCGGCGTGCCGGGCTACCTGCCAGCGGATACACCAGCGCTGGTGATCGCACTGGCCTCGCCGGGTGAAACCGTCGAGGCGGCCGACGCCGACCTGCTATGGGTGCTGGACGATGAGTGAGCGCGGCCAACACTGGCAGGCGATCGCCATCAGCATCGGCCTGCACCTGTTGCCCCTGCTGCTGTTGATGCATTGGGTGGCCACGCCGCCGTTGCTGCCGCCGCCTGAGCAGGACGTGCGCATCAGCCTGCGCCTGCTGGCGCCGGCGACGCCGCCCCAGCCAGTGGAAGAGCGCCAGGCCGACACCCCCAGCCAGGCGCAGCAGGCGCGCGCATCGCAACCAACGAAGTCGCCCCCTCCACCGAAGCCCACCGCCGCACGCGAGGGCGAGGTGGCCGCCAGCGAACGCGGTGGCCCTGGCCGGCAAGCCCTGCCGGTCGCCCCGCCTGCGGCCGTGACCAATGCAAGTCCCGCACCGGCATCGATCACGGCCGCGCCGCCCGCTCCCGACGCACCACCGGCGGACTTCCAGGCCGGCGCCGCCAGCGACCAGTGGGAAGCCCGCCTGATGGCGCGGCTGGAGCGTTACCGCTACTACCCCGCCGCCGCGCGCTCGCGCCGGCAGCAGGGGACCGCCTGGGTCAGGGCCAGCATCGATCGCGAGGGACGCCTGCTGGCGCTGCGGTTGGAGCAGTCCAGTGGCCAACCGATGCTCGACGACGCCGCGCTGCAGACGTTCCGCCGCGCGCAGCCGCTGCCGCCCATTCCCGTGGAAATGAAGGCACCGCAGGAGCTGGTGGTGCCGGTGGAGTACTACCTGCGCTAGGCGGCGTAGGCCTCCGCCTCGATCTCGAACAGCATGCCGTCCAGCGCCAGCCGCGGCACGGGAATCAGGGTGCAGGTCGGCGCCGCGCGGTTAGGCCAACGCTGCCGCACCTGACGGGCGATGATGCCCAGCCGGTCCTCGTCGTGGTCGACCACCAGGATGCGCAACCGTGCGACATCGGCCAGGCTGGCCTGCGCCGAACCCAATGCAATCTGCAGGTTGTCCAGCGCCTGCTCGACCTGTTCCTCGAAACCGGGGGAGAGATGGCCATCGGCATCCTCACCGCCCTGCCCGGCGATATGGATGACCCGGGCGGGAAGGCGCACCACGGCCACGTGCGAGTAGCCATTGGCCGAAGGGTCGTAAAGCCCCCGCAGGATTGAACAGTTCCAGCAGGCCGTGGCCGAGGTCGGGGGTGGTCAGCAGGTTCATGCCGCATGCCTCGTTGGGGATGCGAGTGAGTCTGCAACCTGAACATGAGTTGAGGTCAAACAACGCCCGTGCAACAGATCGATTCGCCACGCGCAACGATCACGTCCACGCCGGATCCGCCGTGAAATCGATGGTCAACCAGAAGGTACTGCCCCGCGCATCCAGCCGCACCGCGATCTCGTCGCGCATCGCGTCGACTTCGCCCACCGACCCCAGCGGCATGGCCGGGTCAGCCAGCACATGGATCTCGATGAAGCGCATCCGCCCCATCTTCGCCACGTGGCTGGTGAAACCGGCATAGCCACGCTCGGCCACGAACGCCTGCATCACCTGCTGCACGCGCCGGTCCAGATCATCGGGTGCCACCTGCAGCACTTCGCGCATGGCCTTCCACGCGCTGCGCGCCGGCACCGGCAGCACTGCCAGGCTGATCAACGCCAGCACGATCGAATCCAGGTACGGCACCCAGTGGTGCCACTCACCGCCGTGCAGGACCAGCGCCAGCACGAAGGCCAGCACCACCGCCAGGCTCATCAATCCGCCCAGCAGCCAGCCGCGCACGTCCAGCCACAACAGGGCGGAGCGCAGGTGCCGCGCACGCTGTGCGACGAATGCCGCCATCGCCAGATTGCTGGCACTCAGCAGTGCCGCCCACCACAGCGCGGGCCCGAACTTCACCTCGTGCCCGCCCGTGGTCAATCCGATCACGGCGTTGGCCAGCGCATACACGCAGGCCAGCGACAGGATCACACCGCCCAGCGCCTCGACCATCGGCTCCAGGTGCCAGTAGCCGTACTGGAAGCGCGGGCTCTGCTCCCGCGCCACCAGCCGCAGCACCGACAACGACACCAGGGTCAGGGCGACGTCGACCAGGCTGTACACGCCGTCGAACAGGATGGCCTGCGATCCCACCAGCAGGCCACCACTGAAACCGACCGCGCTCACCGCCAGGGTGACCCCGATCGAGAACTTCAGGATGCGTTGCTCGCGCGCGGTATCCATCGTTCGCCGAAGGGCCGACCGTTGCGGGTCAGGCCTTCAGCACCTCCACCTTGTACGAAACCACATCCCCCTCCTGCTCGATGATGAGCCCGTGCACGTCCGACTCGAAGCCAGGGAAACGGGCGTTCTGCTCGCGGGCGATGCGCAGCGACTGGATGATCGGCTCGTCGCTGTCGCCGAAGCGCTCGCCGGGCATGATGGTCGGGATGCCCGGCGGGTACGGCACCAGCATGGTCGCCGCAATGCGGCCACTGATCTGCTCGATGTCGACCCGCTCGATCTCGCCCTTGACCAGGTGGTTGTAGGCATCGGCCGGGGTCATCACCGGCGTCGGCAGATCCACGTACATCTCGCGCATCACCTTGGCCACGGCGAATTCCTGGTTGAACGCATGCAGCGCGTCGCACAGGTCACGCAGGCCCCAACCGGCGTAGGCATTCGGATAATCGGCAGCCAGGGTCGGCAGTGCCTGGCTCAGCGGCGCATTGCGGTCGTACAGCTCCTTGAACGCCATCAGCTCGGTCACCAAGGTGCTCCACTTGCCCTTGGTGATGCCCATCGAGAACAGGAACAGCACCGAGTACAGGTTGGTCTTCTCCACGGTGATGCCGCGGCCCCATAGGAACTTGCTCAGCACCGCCGCCGGGATGCCCAGCTTGCCCATGCTGCCGTCCATCGCCAGGCCCGGCGTCAGCAGGGTCACCTTGATCGGGTCGATCAGCACATAGTCGTCGACCAGGTTCTCGAAACCGTGCCAGTGCGCATCCGGCTGCAGGTACCACTCCTCGCGCTTGGCCACCAGCGGCGCCGGCGTATCGCCCTTGTCCAGGCTGCGCTCGACCTGGGTCGGCTGCCACACGCTGAACCACCAGTCATCGCGACCGAGATCATCGCGGACATGCAGCATCGCGCGGCGGAAGGCGATGGCCTCGTCATGCATTTCCTGCACCAGCGAACGGCCGGCATCGCCTTCCATCATCTTCGAGGCCACGTCGCAGGCCGCGATCACCCCGTAGTGCGGGCTGGTCGAGGTATGCATCATGAACGACTCGTTGAAGCGCTCGGCATCCAGGTTGCGCTGCGCCGAGTTGCGTACGTGGATCATCGACGCCTGCGAGAACGCGGCCAGCAGCTTGTGGGTGGAATGCGTGGTGAAGATGATCGCATCCTGCTCACGCGGCTTGCCCTTGGCCATGCCGTAGTGGTTCTCGTAGAACGGGTGGAACGCGGCGTAGGCGTACCAGGCTTCGTCGAAATGCAGGAAATCGACCGCACTGCCGATCTCGTCAGCGATCTTCTCGGCGTTGTAGCACAGGCCGTCGTAGGTCGAGTTGGTGACCACCGCGATGCGCGGCTTGGAGCCTGCCTTGTAGGCCTGGCTGGCCAGCGGATTGGCGGCGATGCGCTGCTGCAGCGACTCCGGCGTGAACTGGTCCAGGCTGATCGGGCCGATGATGCCGTGCGCGTTGCGGCTGGGCGTGAAGTACACCGGCACTGCACCGGTCATGATCAGCGCGTGCAGCAGCGACTTGTGGCAGTTGCGATCGACGAACACCACGTCGCCGCGGGCCACCGTGCCATGCCAGACGATCTTGTTGGCGGTCGAGGTGCCGTTGGTGACGAAGAACGTATGGTCGGCACCGAAGTTGCGCGCGGCTTCGTTCTCGGCGTCCTTGATCGGGCCAGTGTGATCGAGCAGCGAGCCCAGCTCCGGCACCGAGATCGACAGATCGCTGCGTAGCGTGTTCTCGCCGTAGAACTGGTGGAATGCACGGCCGACCGGCGACTTGGTGAACGCCACGCCGCCGGCATGGCCCGGCGTATGCCAGGAATAGTTCGACTCGGCCGCATGGTGGATCAGTGCCTTGAAGAACGGCGGCAGCAGATTCTTCATGTAGTCTTCGGCCGCGCGCATCACCTGCCGCGAGATGAAGCTCTTGGTGTCTTCAAACAGGAAGATGAAGCCATGGATGTACTTGAGCAGCTTGCTCGGCACCTTCTCGATGGTGCGGCGCTCGCCGTACAGGAACACCGGCAGGTTGGCGCGCCGCGCGCTCTGCTCGCGCAGGAAGGCAGTCAGGCGCTGGAACTCGCCATCCACCTCTTCGCTGCCGTCGATCGAGATCAGCACCGCCGAGGCCGCCACATAGGTGCGGGCACCGGCGCGGGCATCATCCAGGTTCAGGCCGCACAGCACGCGCTGATCGTTGCTGCGCAGTTCTTCCACCAGGGCGCGGATCAGGATGCCGCCGATGCGCGGCGACTCGTAGTCGTTGTCGATGACAATGACCGGATAGTCCAGGGACTTGAAGTACACGTTGATTCTCCTTGTCGAACTCAGGAACGCTGGGCGCCGGCACTGATCGCCGATGCCTCGCGGGCGCGCTGCCGCTGCTGGCGGCGCTCCTCGCTGAAGAAGGGATAGAACACGGTGATGAACAGCACGAACAGGAAGGCGTACTGCACGATGGTTCCCGACGAGCCGTAGATCGCCCACAGGCAGTACACGACGGTCAGGCTGGTCAGGGTCCAGAACGCACCGGTGTGGACCAGGGTGTGCGAACGCTCGACCACGAAGTAGCAGGCCACGCACGAGTAGATGTAGGGCAGCAGGGTCAGCACCACCGCCGCCGACGTGATCACGTCGAACTGGGCCGACGCGGTTTCCGAGGTGGAGGTGACCAGCACCGCCAGGGTCATCAGCACCGCCACGATCAGCACGCCCTTGACCGGCACGTCATCCTTGTTGGTCTTGCTGAAGATGCTCGGGAACAGGCCATCATCGGAAGCCGCCTTGGCGCTCTGTGCGGTCAGCAGGATCCAGCCGCCCAGCGAACCGGCCGCACCGATGAAGGCGCACAGGCTGACCAGTGCACCGCCCCAGCCGCCTACCGCCTTGGCCGCGGCCAGCGCGAACGGGGCATCGGACACCTGCAGTTCCGAGTTCGGCACCATGCCCATGATCACCGAGGAGCTGGCGATGTAGGCGATGGCGGCCAGGAACACACCGGCCAGCGTGGCGCGGGCCACGTTCTTTTCCGGGTTCTCCACCACGCCGGCGGTCACCGAAGCCGACTCGACACCGATGAAGGCCCACAGGGTGAGCGCTGCAGCGCTGGAAATCGCGCCGAAGTTGGATTCACCCGACACGTTGTAGGCGCCCTTGAAGATGTCGGCATCGAAGAAGAACCAGCCGAAGATGGCGATGCCCAGGATCGGCACCAGCGCGAAGCTGGTGGTCACCGTCTGCACGCGGCTGACGAAGGCCGGACCGATCATGTTGGCGAAGCTCAGCGCCCACACCAGCACCAGCACCGCGATGCAGCGCACCAGCGGCTCGGACAGGATCGGGAAGAAGTAACTGAAATAGCCGACCGCCGCGATCGGGATGGCGACGTTGCCGATCCAGTTGGCAAACCAGTAGATGGTGTTGGTCTGGAAGCCCATGTACGGCCCGAACCAGTCACGCGCGTAGGCATAGGGGCCGCCCGCCTTGGGTGCCAGCTTGCCCAGCTTGGCGAACACGAAGGCCAGCAGCAGCGCACCGGCGGTGGTGATCAGCCAGCCCCAGATCGAGGCGGTACCGATCTTGGCCAGGCTGGACGGCAACAGGAACACGCCTGAGCCCATCATGTTGCCGGCGACGAGGAAGGTGGCTCCGACCACCCCGATTTTCTTTGCTTCTGCCATGACAATCTCCTGTACTGGCATGAGCCCGGTGCAGCCGGGCGTGGGGACGGTTACGCTGGCGTACGACCGCTGGCGCTTATTTGATGAAGTTGTATTGCAGGCTGCCCTGCACCCGGACCGTGTCGCCGCGCGCGCCGCCCTGCTGTTCCAGGCGGCCGTACAGCAGCTCCATGCCCATCGTCCACGAAGGCGCCGGGCTCCAGATCAGATTGAACACGCCGTAGCGGCTCTGCCGGAATGCATCGGCCGCCAGTGCGGCATTCCGCTCCAGGGTCAGCTGGCCGAAGATCAGGTTCGAACGCCACAGCTCGGACCAGTAATGGGTGTAGCCGACGAAACCGCCGTGCAGGTCCAGCGCGTCGAGACGGCCATCGGCACCGACCACCGCGTCCAGTCCGGAGCCGGTCAGGTCGGCGGTGTAGCGACTGAGGCCGCGCCCGCCGAGTCCGCCGAACAGCAGCAGGTCGCGCTCGCCCACTGAGGCCGAGCCGCTCAGCTGCAGGCCGCCGGCCATGCGCCGGTCGCGCTCGCCAACGCCGTCGTAGGCCAGGCTGCGTGCCACCGCGCCCAGCTGCAGGTGGCCCCAGTCGCGCTCCATGCGCGCGGTCACTGTCACATCGGGCAGGCGGTTGACTGCCGCGCGGACGTCGCTGGCGCCGGCGAGTTCAGTCTTCGGGTCTTCAGCGGCGACGGTCAGGGTGTTGCCCTTGCCCATCGCAAAGCTGTGGTGGATGCCCGCCACCAGCAGGTATCCGGCACCGCCAGGCCCTGCGAAATCCAGTGTATCGGGCAGGCTGTCCGGGTCCATGAAGCTGGAATAGCCGTAGCCGGCGTAGGTGTTGCCAAGCTGGCCATAGGCATGTCGCAGGCGGAACTCATACCCATCACTGCTGCCGAAGAAATCGTTCTCCAGGTAGAAGCGCAGGTTGCCGTGCGTGGTCGGGCGCCGCGCCTCGAAACTGAAGCGGGTCTGCTTGGCGTGGATGTTGAAGTTGGAGACATCGCGATGACTGCCACCCACCGGCATCGACGAGGGAATGAACTGATCCTCGTCACCGGCCGCACGCGAATCGGCAATCGCATCGAGCTTGGCGTAGCCGCCGATGCGGATCACCGTATCGGTGCCGGGAATGGCAAAGAAGCCCTTCAGATCCGGGTCGGTCGGCCCAGCGGCGCTGTCGGGACGCGAGGCCGCCGTTGAGGGGTCGGCCACGGATTCGCGCTGCGGCAGCACCGGCTGCGCCACGCCCGGCACCTGGGTGGGATGCAGCAGGTTGGCGCTGCTGGCAGCGGCAACCATCGGCGCCGGCACCTGCGGCGTGGCCGCTTCGGCTCCCTCTCGCTGCTCAAGCCGATCCAGGCGCTGCTGCATGCCTTCCAGTGCCTGACGCATGGCAGCGATTTCCTGGCGCAATGCCCGCGCATCTTCCTGGCCATCCTGCTGCGCATACGCCGGCGTGATCGCCAGCGCGGTCAGACAGGCCAGACTCAGTACCGCCAAGCGCATTGCATCCTCCCTGGACAAACACTCGCAACGCGCTGACGGCGCGCGCGCAGACGCGGCTCCGACGTTGCGTTGCCGTTGCTGGAAATGCGGGTACTGCGTTGACGACACCGGCCAGCCTGCGCGTGACAGGCAACAGGACGATGACACTGCCCCACCCGCACCGATGTCGACTCCATCAAGGCCGCGCTGCCAGAGAGGTGGCGACCGCAGCGGTCTGGGTAACAATCAGGGGGTGAGAGTGTCGTGAATGGCTGTGCCGACCGACCCGGTTCAGGGCATGCCTGGCGCGGCATCCATGGCGCGTTGACGCTGTATTCCATGCGTCACAGGCTAATCCGTCTGTCGTTTTTGACCTTGATTGGAATCAAGGCGCGATGCTTGATGTCAGTCACGATTCAGACGTGACGACGAACAGCTGCTGCGCAGCCCCGCAGCCTCTGCAGGAGCGACGAAAAGCAACAGGCCCGCATGCTGCCATGCGGGCCTGTGGGTTACATCACGACGTTGGCGGCGATCAGCGCGGGCCCAACACCGTCTGCAGGTCGGCGCCCTGCGGCAGGCCCGCGCGACGCTGCACCTGGCCCTGTGCGTCCTGGAACAGGATGCCCGGCGTGCCCTGGAACCCCATCTCGATCATCAGCACCTGGTTGGCGTCGAGCTTGCCAGCGATCTCGCGGCTGATGCTCGGCAGGGCCTTGATGCCACCACGATCGAACTGGTGTTCGTTTTCCAGCAACGCCGCACTCGGGTCACGCGCGGACAGGATGGCGGCGGCCTTGGCCGGGCTGTCCTCGCGGATCACGCCAACCATGATGTGGCGGAGCTGGACCTTGCCCGCGTCGACCCACGGGCGGGCCGCTTCCCAGAACTTGTGGCAGTACGGGCAGTTGGCATCACTGAAGGTGTAGACCACGCGCGGCGCATCGGCCTTGCCGTCACGCACCCAGGCACTGGCTTCCAGCTTGGTCCACATCTTGGCCGACATCGGTGCGGCGACCAGCTTCTCCACCGCCTCGGCGGCCACATCGTTGCCTTCGGCATCGAACAGGCTGCCGACCAGCACGTGCTTGCCGTCGGCGGTGACGTAGGCCGCAGCCGGCTGCTGCCCGCCCACCACGCCAGCGAAGCCGCGCAGACCACCCGGTGCATCGAACTCGGCAACGACTTCGAAGCCGTGCTTCTCGATGCCTTTCAGCACTGCGGGGCGGTCACCCTTGGCCGCAGTTGCCGGAGCGCTGGCCGCCGGTGCTGCGGCCGTCTTGCCCGGCGGGGTCTGGGCCTGGCTGCAGGCGGCCAATGCCAGCATGACCGGCAGCAACAGCACCGCCGGAGCGATGCGCAGGGAAGTCGACAACATGGGAACTCCGTAGTGAGATGCCCGCGCAGGCTACCGCAGCCGACGCAGTTTGTGTTCAAGGCCCGCCACAGTCAGTTCGCCAAGGTGCAGTTCACGCAGGCGCCCTTCGGCGTCGAAAAACAGCGTCGACGGATAGGCCTGCACACCCAGTGCGGTTGACGCGGAGGCGGTATCGTCCAGCAGCACATTGCCCAGCCGAAGCCGCTCGGATGCAATGAAACCTTCTACTTCGCCCAGGGTTTCCCCCTGGTTGAGGAACACGAACTGCACGTCAGTATGGGTCTGCTGTGCGGATGCCAGCACCGGCATCTCGCGTCGGCAGGGCCCACACCAGCTGGCCCAGAGATTCAGCACCAGCGGTTTGCCCCGGAACTGCTGCAGGTCGATCACGCGCCCCTGCAGATCGGTCACCTGCACCACCGGCAGCGGCATCCGCTGCTCCTGCCATGCTGCCAGCAGGTGGCTGCCCGCCGCCCACAGCAGCACGCCCACCAGCGCCCCCGCCAGCACCGGCGCACGCAAGGCACGCCATAGACTCAGCCGCCAAACACCCCAGGCCAGGCCTGCAACCAGCACGACGGAGAGGTGATACCCGCCATCGGCGATCTGCAGGATGCTCCAGGGGGCCTCACGATAGAGCGCGAAGTTCAAGGCCACGAAGCTGATGCGCCCGCACAGCAGGCCGATCAGCAACATGTCCAGGACCATGCTTGCCGCGGAAGGCACTGCCATCCCATCCTTCCGACGCGGCCACAGGCGTGCCACGGCCATGGCCAGCAGCACGCACATCAGGATCAACACCACCGGCATCGGCACCGGCCCAACACTCGACATCAGCCCACCTGTCCCATCATCCGTTGCCTGCATGGTCGAAGCGTCGCGCCCAGGTTGCAAGCGCGACGCCCACCGCAGGCATCAGGCAGCGCTGCGCGGCATCTGCGTGCCAGGCACCGGTTGCAGCCCGCGCAGGCTGCCCGCCACCGATGACAACAGCGGCCGCTCGCGTCGCTTGTTGTTGACCAGCCGGCGATAGTTGGCCGGCGTCATTCCGACAATGCGCAGGAACAGGCGGCGGAAAGCGCTCTGATCGGCGTAACCCACGCCCCAGGCCACTTCATCGATACCCGCGCCCTGCTGCAGCAGCGTCTGCGCCTTGGCGATACGCAACCGCTGGCAATACTCGATCGGGCGCAGGCCGGTGGCCTTCAGAAAGCGCCGCTGCAGGGTCCGCGGCTCCAGCCCGGAAATCTTACAGATCGCACCGAGCGTGGCGCCGCGCGCAGCGGTGGTATGCAGCCAGCGTTGCGCCTTCAGTACGTCGCGATCGCCATGGGCGAAGTTGGCACTGAAGCGCTCGAGATCCTGCTGGATCGCCGCCGGCACCGTGATCCCCAGCTGCTGCGCAACGGAACTCGCCACGCCCTGGCCGTGCAGCCGGTACAGCAGGCGCAGGGCGAGGAAGCGCCAGGCCTGGGAACCGGCCACCGTCAGCAGGTCGCCATCATCAACCAGCGCGCGCTCACTGGGCACCCAGCTGGCCGACTGCCCCTGCAGACCCGGGTGGCGCCCGAGGTCCGGGCCACTGACCGTGCGCCCGGCCAGCAGTCCGGCACGCGCGAGCATGCTGACACCATCACTGGCCGCCGCCAGCAGACTGCCGCCGTCGTAGTGCGCGCGCAGCCAATCCAGCAGCACCTCATCGGCGCGCAGGCAGACGCCCTGGCTGATCTGGCCAGGCACGGCGATCACGGCGGGAATGTCCGCCTCGAGCATCTCCGCGCCGGCAATGCGATGCACGCCGGTCTGGCTGGCCGGCACGATCCAGCGGGTCACCAGGACCCGCTTGAACGGACGGCGCTGCTGCTGGGCAAGCCGGTTGGCGACATGTGCCATCTCAGTCAGCACGGAGGCGGCCGACGGGTCGCCTCCCGGGTACTCGACCACCGCGACCTCGACGAATCCTTCGTTTCTGAATCCTTCCACAGACCATCTCCTCGGTTCGTTGCAGGCCATCCAGCGGCCGGTTCAGGCGCAGGGTAGGAACTGCCACGACGGCGGGGCTATGAAGAAAGTTGCAAAGTGCGCTGAATGCGCTGTCAGCGACGGGACCTTGACCCTGGACCAGACTCAAGGCTTCACAATGAGCGGCAGCATCCGCAGGAATCCGCCATGAACATTGGTCAACTGGCGCGCCAGGCCGGCGTGCCGATCGATACGGTGCGCTACTACGAGCGCCAGCAGCTGCTGCCCACGGCGGCACGCTCGGCCGGGGGTTACCGCATCTTCGGCGAACAGGACCTGCGCAGGCTGCGCTTCATCCGTCGCGCCAAGACGCTGGGCTTCAGCCTGGAAGAAATCGCCGAACTGCTGGCACTCAGTGACCGTCATTCGCACGACATGGGCAGCGTGCGCGACACGGCGCAGGCCCGACTGCACGACATCGCGCAGCGCATGGCCGAACTGCAGCGCATGCACACCGCGCTTTCGCAGCTGGTCGACGCCTGCCCCGGCCACGGCACACTGGATCAATGCCCGATCCTGGCGGCGCTGACCGATGACACTGCGTGAGTCCGGGCGACTGACATCCACCTCGCAACGCGCGTGAAGAAAAGTGCAACAAATGCTTGCCAACCCCCTGGGGCAAGGCTATTATTTCGCTCCTCAGCGACGTGGGGCCATAGCTCAGCTGGGAGAGCGCCTGCATGGCATGCAGGAGGTCAGCGGTTCGATCCCGCTTGGCTCCACCAATCTTTCGGCATTAGGCCGTCGAAAGGTCGCTAAAGAACATTGATGAGAATTGCGTCCCCATCGTCTAGAGGCCTAGGACATCACCCTTTCACGGTGGCGACCGGGGTTCGAATCCCCGTGGGGACGCCACTCATCACGAACAACGAGGACCCGGCCGATAACCGGGTCTTTTTTGTTCACCGCCTACCGGCATTCAGGTTGTGGCGTTGCGGTTCCCCTGCCCTCGTGGCTGCGGTTGAACCGGAACGAAAAAAGTTCAAAAAAGACTTCCACAAACGTGAACACGCAGGTATGATAGGCGGCTCGGTAACACGGGGCCATAGCTCAGCTGGGAGAGCGCCTGCATGGCATGCAGGAGGTCAGCGGTTCGATCCCGCTTGGCTCCACCACTTTCGACATTAGGCCGTCGAAGGTTCTACAACTTGAAGTTTTTCGTGCGTCCCCATCGTCTAGAGGCCTAGGACATCACCCTTTCACGGTGGCGACCGGGGTTCGAATCCCCGTGGGGACGCCAGTTTCAAAACGGACTCTGCTCCCGGCAGATCATCCGGAGTTTCATGGGGCCATAGCTCAGCTGGGAGAGCGCCTGCATGGCATGCAGGAGGTCAGCGGTTCGATCCCGCTTGGCTCCACCACTTCGACATTAGGCCGTCGAAGGATCTACAACTTGAAGTTTTCGTGCGTCCCCATCGTCTAGAGGCCTAGGACATCACCCTTTCACGGTGGCGACCGGGGTTCGAATCCCCGTGGGGACGCCAATTCTTGAAAACCCCGGTTTCGGCCGGGGTTTTTCTTTGCCTGCAATTCCTGGGAAGGCCCTATCCACGCATGGCGTGGATCTACTGCAGGGCCCGGGTAGATCCACGACATGCGTGGATGGCTTCACCCCGATTACGACTCAGAACCGCCGATACATCCCGATCGATGCCGGTGCGGTGGGTGCGAAACCAAACTGTGCGTACAACCGATGCGCCTCGCCATCGGCCAGCAGGCTGACATACGCCGATGGCGGCAGGTTGGCCTGCATCCAGCCATCCAGGCGCCGCATCACCTCCTTGCCCAGCCCCTGTCCCTGCAGCCGCGGCAGCACCGCGATGTCACAGACCTGCAGGTGGCAGCCGCCATCGCCGACGATACGCCCCATCGCCACCAGTTCAGCGCCTTGGTAGGCGCACACGCCGAACAGGGTGTTGGGCAGCGCGCGCATGGCCGCTTCCGGGCTCTTGGCACTGAGGCCTGCGAGCACACGCAACCGGCAGTAGTCCTCGACCGTCGGCACGGCTTCACGGAACTGGCAGGTGGAATCATTCATGCGGCATCTCCTGATGGGTCGGGCTATCCTGCCGCATCCACGTCGCAGCCGTTGCGACCCAGGTCCCCAGAGTCCCATGTGCTATTCCGCCCTGATCCGCGCCGACTACGCCAAGCTGATACGCGAGTTCGGCGCCATCCTGTCGCTGGAGGAGTTCGCCGACCTGTACGCACACGATCCGGGCAAGAAGCGGCCGAAGACCCCGAAGGCGATGGATGACGGATTCGCCGGTGCACGGACCGAACAGGGCCGCGACATCGTGGCGAAGATCCAGCAATGGCATGCGCAGGAGCAGCAGGCACTGGAGGCCGAACTGGCCCGGCAGCGCGAAAGACGCGATATCGCCCATGCCACGCTGGCCACCCGGCCCACGCAGAAGGCACGCAATGACCTGCGCGTGGCCGGCAACCGCATCGAGCGAGCGCACGCCCGATTGGAAGACCTGCATCGGGTACAGCTGCTGCCGCGCGACAACCGCATTTTTCCCGGCACCTACGCACCGGTGATGATCAGCGAGAACGGCCAGCGCGTGATCAAGCCGATGCGCTACCAGTGCCGGCTGCCGGACACGCCGGCGCGCAACGACGTGCTGTACCCCGGTACCTACAATGCGCGGCGTGACAGCCTGGAAGGCTATTGGCGGGGTGCGTTCGGACTGCGCCACGGCGTGGTGGTGGTGCAGGCGTTCTACGAGCACGTGCCACGCCACGCCATCGCCGGCCGCACCCTCGGTGACGACGAAAAGAAACAGGACGTGGTGCTCGAATTCCGTCCCGATCCGCCCCGCGACCTGCTGCTGGCCTGCCTCTGGGCGGAATGGGAAGGACCGGAAGGCCGCCTGCTGTCGTTTGCCACGATCACCGACGCCCCTCCCAGCGACGTCGCCGCTGCCGGGCATGACCGCGGCGTGGTACCGATCCGCAGGGAACACCTCGATGCCTGGCTCAATCCCGATCCGGATGACCTGGCGCGCCAGTACCAGATCCTCGATGACCGCGAGGAGATCCGTTACGTGTACCAGGAAGCAGGCTGAGCGCTACGTGCAATGGAAAAACCCCGCCTGGGCGGGGTTCCTGGATCCGGGGTTGCCGCCGCACATCGTAGACGTGAGCATTCAGGCCCCGGCAGCATACCCCTGCCGGTCCGCAGTGGACGGCTCAGGCCTTGGCGCTGGAGCGGCCGACCGCACGCGCCAGCGCCCGCGACAGATCCGCCGACAGGTACGGCTTGACCAGCAGCAGACCGGCCAACATCGGTGCCGGCAGCTGCTCGGCCAGCATCCCGGTGGCCAGCACGAACGGAATGCCACGTGCCGAAAGCGCTGCGGCCACCGGCTCACTGGTCTCGTTGCGGGCCAGCCGGTAATCCAGCAGGGCCACGTCCGGGGCGCTCTTCTCCAGCAGCTGCAGGGCCTCGGACACGCTCGCTGCGAGCCCGACCACGGTCGCACCGGCATGCACCAGCTGCATCTGCAGCAGGGCCGCACTCATTTCGTCGTTCTCGACCACCAGTACCCTCAGGTCCTGCAACACTGTCATCAGCTACCGCTCCTGGAGGCAATTGCACGCTGGGAGTATAGCTACCAAGGAGCCAATGCCGACAGGAACCGCCCTGATAGGCCCTCCTACTATGCATCTCCCGCCGACCTCGGTTACACTCGCACGCTGCCTGCCGGTGTGGCGGAATGGTATACGCAGCTGACTCAAAATCAGCCGGGGGTGACCCCATGAAGGTTCGAGTCCTTTCACCGGCACCACTGCATCAAAGGCCAGGTCCATGACCTGGCCTTTTGCATTTCCCGGGCCTGTGCACCGACACTGGCGACGATGCCCGAGCATGCTCCTCCCACGCTTGCCGACACCCTGCCCGCGCGGTTGCGCCCTCTGCGGGCGTCCGATGCCGCCGCCTGGTCCCACTACCTCTCGCTGCCAGGCGTAATCGAGCACACCAGCTGGGGCGACGTTTCCGAACGGGCGCTGGCGCAGCAGATCACCCGCTATCTGGCTGATGCATCCGATCAGCGCTGGGCGATGGTGGACGCCGACGACCAGCTGATCGGCACTGTTGGCCTGAACGGCGTCGACCCGTGGCATGGCCGCGGCGAACTCGCCTATGACCTCGATCCGCGCTGGCAGGGACAGGGCCTGGCCACGCATGCAGCGCGAGCCGTGCTTGACTGGGCACATGGCACCTGTGGGCTGGTCCGCATCCAGGCCACCGTTCTGGACAGCAATGCCCGTTCGATCGCCCTGCTGGAACGCCTCGGCATGCAGCGCGAGGGGCGGCTGCGCGCCTATCGCCACGTGCGGGGACAGCCCCGCGACTTCTGGATGTACGCCCACATCAACGGCGTCGTGTCACCCCGCTGAAACGCAAATGTGACAACCAACAAGGTTGCGAATAGAACTGGCTCACACTTTTCTTGCCAGCCTCACGTACTTCTGCCTATCGTGATCCCAGCCGGATCTGGGGGCGGGGGAATGCATGACGTTGCGTGCGGCACTGTTTTTCATGGTCACGCACGCGCTCGTCATTGCCTTGATCGGACCGCAGGACCCGGTTGGCTCCTACCTGATGCTGATCACCGCCCCCCTTCTGGCGGCACTGGCCTGCGTGCGACGCGCGCGCGACAGCCACGCGGCCTGCAAATGGCGAACGCTGGGCGCTGCCGTTGGCCTGTTCTCTCTGGCCCTGCTGGCCCTGCTGTATCGCAATGTGGCCGGCCTCAGCCCTGCGCAGATGACCGCCTCGTCACTGATCCTGTACGTGTTCTACCGGATTCCGCTGACCTACGTGGCCGCCAGCCCGGGCGGCGGCAACCGCTGCATCCGTGCGGTGGACCTGGCGGTCATCGCGCTGCTGTGGTTGCTGTACTTCGTGCATACGCGGGCGATGGCACACCTCAACACCGCATTGTGGACGCAATGCCTGCACACCATGAGCAACGTGCAGAACAGCCTGGTGTTCTGCTTCGCGCTGATCCGCTTCCTGGCCGAGGACAATGCCGACCGCCGCGACTTCTTCCGCACGTTGACCCTCTACGCGCTGGGCTACTTCCTGCTGGCGTTCTACATCAATACCTGGCAGCCGCAGGTACCCGATGGTGGCTGGGGCGACCTGCTGATCAGCGGGCTGTTCGTGCTGCTGGCGGTGCTGGCCGGCGGCACGTACCGCCCACCGGCGGTGGCTGTGCCGCGCAACCTCCGCCGCATCGTCGATGCCGGCGTGCCGCTGATGCTGCCGTTGCTGCTGATGATGGTGGCGCTGCTGGTGGCACGCCTGCAGCCGACCCTGGCCACCATGGGGTTCATCGGCGCCATGCTCGGCTATGCCCTGCGCAGCGTGCTGACCCAGGTGCAGATCCAGCGCGAGCGCGACGAACTGGCGCTGCTGGCCCGGCGCGATCCGCTGACCGGGCTGGGCAACCGCCGCAACTTCGATGAATCACTCGGCAGCGCGCACGGCCGCGCCCGTCGCCAGGGCCTGGGGCTGGCGGTGCTGATGATCGACATCGACCACTTCAAGCGACTCAACGACACCTACGGGCATCCGGAAGGCGATCGCCGCCTGCAGGCGGTCGCCGCGATCCTCGACGGCTGCCTGCAACGCGGTGATGACCTGCTGGCCCGCTACGGTGGCGAGGAGTTCATCGCCGCCCTGCCCGCGCCCGACGCCGCCCACGCCCTGGGCCTGGGCGAGCGCCTGCGCGCCGCCGTGGAAGCCGCCGCCCTGCCCGCCGCCGAGGCCCACGTGACCATCAGCATCGGCGTGGCCTGGCAGGCCGCGCATGAGCAGGCCGACCCACGAGGCCTGGTCGACCGGGCCGACCAGGCCCTGTACCGGGCCAAGCATGCCGGCCGCAACTGCGTGCATGCTGCCCCGGCCCTCGAGGCCGGGGAACACCACTCCGACCGCCGGGCCTAGACCGCGCGCAGCACCGTCGCGCCATGCAGGTGCCCCACCCCACCCTGCACGCGGAAGCTGGCCACGGTCTGCAGCAGCTGCGCTGACTGCTCTTCCATGCTGCGCGCCGCGGCCGAGGCTTCCTCGACCAGCGCGGCGTTCTGCTGGGTACCCTGGTCGATCAGATCGACGGCATGGTTCATCTGCTGGATGTCGTCGCTCTGCTGCTGTGCGGCCGTGCTGATCTCGGACATCAGGTCACTGACCCGGCGCACGTTGACCACGATCTCGTCCATGGTGCGGCCGGCGCTCTCAACCTGTGCAGTACCGGCGCCGACATTGGCCACCGACGCATCGATCAGCTGCTTGATCTCCTTGGCGGCACTGGCCGAGCGCTGCGACAGTTCGCGGATCTCGGTGGCGACCACGGCGAAGCCACGCCCGTGCTCGCCCGCGCGCGCGGCTTCCACCGCGGCGTTCAAGGCAAGGATGTTGGTCTGGAAGGCGATGCCGTCGATCACGCCGATGATGTCGACGATGCGCCGCGAGGACGCGTTGATCACCGCCATGGTCTCGACCACTTCGTGCACCACGTTGCCACCGCGCGCGG
Source organism: Stenotrophomonas sp. 109824_Sma (assembly GCF_056480025.1). Lineage (NCBI taxonomy): Bacteria > Pseudomonadati > Pseudomonadota > Gammaproteobacteria > Lysobacterales > Lysobacteraceae > Stenotrophomonas > Stenotrophomonas sp. 109824_Sma. Next base: position 2,904,693 of record NZ_CM151078.1, read on the forward strand.
CGACGTCGGCGGCGCCACCGGCCAGCTGGCTGGCCTGCCGTGCATTGGTCGCGGTGCGCTGCACGGTCTCGGCCAGGCCCTTCATCGACACCGCGGTCTCCTCCAGCGACGCTGCCTGCTGCTCGGTGCGCTGCGACAGATCGCTGTTGCCCTGCGCGATCTCGGTTGCGCCGACGGCGATGGTGTCGGCGGCGAACTTGATCTGGCCGATGATCGCGGCCATCGCCTCGACCAGCGAATTCACGCCTTCGCACAGCTCGGCGATCGGCCCGTTCTTGTCGGCGGTGGCCACGCGCCGGGTCAGGTCGCCCTCCTTGGCGGCCGCCACCACTTCACGGGTCTGCGCCACGGCGCGCTGCATGGCCTGGTTTTCATGCACCTGCGCGGTGATGTCGGTGGCGTACTTGACGACCTTGAACGGCTTTCCGTTGAGGTCCAGGATCGGGTTGTAGGACGCCTGGATCCAGACCTCGCGCCCGCCCTTGCCGAGGCGCCGGTACTGGCCGGCATCGTATTCGCCACGACCCAGCTTCTCCCAGAACTGCCGATACTCGGCACTGCCGCGATGCTCGGGTTCGACGAACAGCGAATGGTGCTGGCCACGCACGTCGTCCAGGCTGTAGCCGGTGGCGGCCAGGAAGTTGTCGTTGGCCGACAGGATGCGGCCGTCCATGCTGAACTCGATCACCGCCTGCGACTTGTCGATGGCCGCCAGCTGCCCGGCCGAGTCAGCCGCCTGCAGCTTCTGCGCGGTGATGTCGGTGGCGAACTTGACCACCTTGTACGGACGCCCCTGCCGGTCCAGCACCGGGTTGTACGAGGCCTGGATCCAGATCTCGCGCTGGCCCTTGCCGAAACGCCGGTACTGGCCAGCGTCATATTCGCCACGTCCCAGCCGCGCCCAGAAGTCACGGTATTCGGCGCTGCGCGCCTGCTCGGGATCGACGAACAGGGAATGGTGCTTTCCCTGGATCTCCTCCAGCCGGTAGCCCATCGCCTGCAGGAAGTTGTCGTTGGCCTGCAGGATGGTGCCGTCGAGGGCGAACTCGATGACCGCCTGGACCCGGTGCAGCGCAGCGACCTGCGCCTCGAGTTCGGTACGGCCATCGGCCGCCGCTTCGACGCCGGTGCGGTGCTGGGGTGCCAGCGCGCCCAGCAGGGCACGCCACGGCGACCAACGGGTATGCAGCTCGGCCGGCGCCTGCGCGCCTGCCGTGAAGCCTGGAATGAGCATTGTCTGATCCTCGGTGTCCGGTAAGCGGTTGCGACCCGACGGGCGGGATGCCCGGCGGCAACTTCAGTTGCTTGGGACTACAGGTACCGGCAGGCACCCCTCGAGCGGCTGGCAAGAACGTCTGGTGCGGGTGCGATCGGCATGGGGAGCGGCGGAACACACAGCGCGGGCCGCCCGTCGGGGGCAGCCTGGGGTCCTGCAGCGGGCGACTGGAGCGGGATCCAGAGGGAATATCGGCGATGCGATCGGTGGCTTTAGCCGGATTCCGCGACGCCCGTCGCAACTTCAGATGCTGCTGCAGGGATGCGGTAGACAATCGCGGTGTACTTCACATTCTGCTCACGCGCGACGGGGATGCCGCCGAGCGATTCCGCCAGGCGCCGGCTGGGCAGGTTCTGCTCGGCCACCGGGTAGCAGAATGCGGCCCGGTCCAGCCGCCGGGATGCGAGCGCACGCACCGCCGCCACGGCTTCACGGCCATAGCCATGCCCGTGCATCGCCTCGGCGATCCAGATGCCGAGTTCGGGTTCCGCATCGGCGGTGCGATGCAGGCCGGCCAGGCCGAGGAACGCACCATCCGCGTGTCGGCGGATCACGAACGTAAGGTCGGTGCCATCGGCGATGGTGGGCAACCACGTCGACCAGACAGCGGCGAAAGCCTGCTCCGACGCAGGGGGATCAAACGCCATGTAGCGGGTCAGCCCCGGCGTGATCGCGGCAAACGCCTCGCCGGCGTCCTCCGGCGTGAAGGGCCGGAGCTGCAGCCGCCGGCTGTCGATGGTCCAGTCGTCGGGGGACATGTCGCGCGTCGTTGCTGTCATTGGGCATAGCCTCGTCCGGGACGCCGATGCAGTTCAAGCCGAAAAGGTTTGCATGACCAACGGGAGATCTCGTGGCAGATGAAAATGGCCAGCATGCAGCGAACCGCAGGACGCTCACTGACACGGAGATCGCATGTTCCCACGCTTGGCCAGTTTCCTGATCCTGGGCCTGTGCAGCGGCGGCGCCCTCGCTGCCGATGCCACCTATCGCCCCAGCTTCCACCCCGACCAGCTGAAGGGCCCGCCTGCCGGGCGCCCGAACGAAGTGCTGGTACTGGGCACCACCCACTTGTCCGGCCTGCCCAAGTCCTTCAAGCCCGCCTTGCTTGAACCGTTGCTGCAGCGACTGGTCGCCTGGAAGCCCGAACTGATCGCCACCGAAGACCTGTCAGGCCTGCAGTGCGATTTCATGCGTCGCTACCCGGCACGCTATGCAGAGAGCGTGGCCACCTACTGCTTCGATACCACCGCTGCGCAGGCTGCGACCGGACTGGACGTACCCACCGCGAACACCCAGGTCGAGCGCCTGCTTGCAACCTGGCCGAAGGATCCGGCGCCCGCCCAGCGTCGTCGGCTCGCTGCATTGTTCCTGGCAGCGGGCGAACGCGGCTCGGCGCAGGTGCAGTGGCTGCGCCTGCCTGCGTCCGAGCGCAAAGACGGTGATGGATTGACCCCCGCCCTGGTCGAGATCCTCGACAAAGGCATGGTTCGCCGCAATGAAACCAACCTGATCGCCGCCGAAGTCGCCGCCCGCCTAGGGCATGAACGGCTGTGGGCGGTGGACGACCATACAGCCGATTCCCCCACGCCCGCTGAGGATGAAGCGGCGGCCAGCGCGGCCATCACCGGTGCCTGGAACAATGCGCATTCGCGCGCGCGCCGGGAGGCCGACGAACGGCTCGTGGCCGACCTGGACAAGCCCGGCGGCGTCATCGCGCTGTATCGGGACTACAACAGTCCGGCGGCACCGATGGCCGCGTACCAGAGCGACTTCGGCGCGACGCTCGTCGAGCCATCCTCTAAGGCCTTCGGCCGGATGTATGTCGGCTACTGGGAAACCCGCAACCTGCGCATGGTCGCCAACATGCGCGACGTGCTGGGCCAGCACCCCGGCAGCCGCATGCTGACCATCGTCGGTGCCTCGCACAAGGGCTACTACGAGGCCTACCTCAACCAGATGCACGATGTGCAGCTGGTCTCGGCGGACGAAGTATTGCGTTGACGGTGGATAGTGCCGGCCCGACGCCGGCACTATCCTACGGGGCCCGCTTTGCAGGTGCCGACATGCTGAAGGTGATCGCCGAAGACTTCATTCACCCGGAGGCGCTGGCCACCGTCCTTCCGCTGTACCGCGAGCTGGTCGCCTGCACGCAGCGCGAGCCACTGTGCATCAGCTACGAACTGTTCGTCGACGAGAAGGATCCCGGGCACCTCGTCTTCATCGAGCTATGGCCCGACCACGCCGCACTCGACGCCCACTGCGCCAGCGAGCACTTCCAGCGTCTGGTGCCGCAGATCAATGCCTACCAACGCGCACCCTGCCGGTTCGTACTGATGAAGGCCGCTGCGCTGTAGATCATCCGGCGGGGGTCCGGCGCGGTGGCCGGCGGGCACGCCACAGCACCGCGCTTGCTGCCAACGTGCAGGCCAGCGTCAGCACCACCAGCGTCACCGCGCCGCCGTGCAGCACCGGCAGCAACGCCTTCGCATGCAGGTCGTCACGCAGTTGTTCCAGGCGCAACCAGCTGGCCAGCGCCAGGCACCAGCCGACCATGGCCGGCGCATAGGCGGCCACGGCGTTTCGATTCCAGGCCATCATCGTCAGCTCTCTCGTCCGGGGGGAGCGCCAATTGTTCCGCCCCGTCCTCTCACAGGCTGAGACCGCCTCCCGCCGCTACTGCGACCATCCGCCGCCGAGCGCCGCCATCAGCGCCGCACTCGCCTGCAGCTGCCGGCTCTGGATGTCCTGCAGGCCGAGTTGCGCCTGGCGGGCATCGGTCTGCGCGCTGACCACGTCCAGATAGCTCACCGCACCGCCGGTGTAGCGGTCATGCGCGATCTGCTCCGCACGCCGCGCGGCCTGCACGGCCTCCTGCTCGTGGCCACGCTGGGCATCGAGCTGGCGCAGCAGGGTCAGCTGGTCCTCCACCTGGCGGATCGCCGCCAGCACGGTGGCCCGGTACTGCGCCGACGCAGCATCGAATTCGGCCTCGGCCCCGGCCTTGGCAGCCTTGCGGCGGCCGCCATCGAACACCGGCAGTGCAGCCAACGGGCCGAGTGCCCAATAACGGTTGCCCGTATCCAGCAGGGCGCTGCCACCCGAGGTCTGGCCACCCAGCAACCCGGTCAGGCTGAGCTGCGGGAACCACGCGGCGCGCGCCACACCGATGCCGGCATTGGCGGCGAATACCCGCCGCTCGGCGGCAGCGATGTCCGGCCGTCGCTGCAGCAGGTTGCTGGGCAGATCGGCCGGCACCGTCGGCAATGCCGGCAGGCCTGCAGTGGCGACGACGAAGCCTGTGGCGGGGGCACCGACCAGCTCGGCAATGGCATGCCGCAGCAGGTCGTGGCGCGCATCGAGCGCATCCAGATCGGCCTGTGCGCTCGCCAGCTGATGCCGTGCACGGGACACATCCAGCTCCGAAGCGATCTCGCCACGGAATCGGTCTTCGGTCAGCGCCAGCGCCTGCTGGTAGTCCTCGATGCTCGCGCGCAGGATCAGCTGCTGTGCCTCGGCGCCCCTCAGCTGCAGGTAGAGCCCGGCCAGCTGCTGCGACAGGCTCAGCCGCGCGGCGGCCAGGTCATCGCCACTCGCATCGGCGCGCGCCCTGCCGGCGGCCGCCGCGTTGCGCAGCCGCCCCCACAGGTCAAGATCGAACGACAGCGAAAACGTGGCGCTATTGCTGTCATAGATGGCCGGCTGGGTCGCGCTGCGCAGCGGCTTGTCATCGGACTGGCGCTGGCGCACCGGGCCCGTGCTGAAGCCGATCTGCGGTGCGCGCGCAGATGCCACTTCGCCCGCAGCGGCGCGTGCAGCATCGTAGTGCGCCACGGCCAGTGCCAGCGTCGGATTGGCCTGCTCCAGCTGTTGCTGCAGCTGGTCCAGCACCGGGTCATCAAAGGCCTGCCACCACGCCGGTGCCATCGGTGCAGTGGCCACCGCCGCCTCGACCTGCTCGTAGGTCGCCGGCATCGCCACCGACGGCACCTGGTAGGCCGGCGCCAGCGAACAGCCGCCCAGCAGCAGCGTCGCCAGCGCAAGCGCAGCGACACGCTCAGCCGCGGGCATGCGCGGGCTCCTGCTCACCGGCCACCACACGCACATGGTCACCTTCGCGCAACGCATCGGGCGGATTGGGAATGACCCGGTCGCCCGCCTTCAAGCCGCGGTCAATGCGCAACGTGCTGCCCAGATCACTGACGATATGGATGTCGCGCAGATGCACGATGTCCTGGGCGTCGACCACTGCCGCCTGCGTACCCTTGGCACGGAAGATCAGCACCTCGGCCGGCACGCTCACGCCGGCACCGCCGTCCTGCAGCGGCAGGGTCACTTCCGCATAGCTGCCGGGCAGCAGTGCGCCGTCGGCGTTGTCGACCACGAACTGCGCCAGCAGGGTGCCCGAGCTGCGATCGATCGCACTGGAATCCCCCTGCAGCGTGGCGGTGAAATGGCGCCCTTCCTGGCCTGGCACCTGCAGCGTGGCTTGCAGCCCGGAGCGGATGCTGGCCGCGCTGTTCTGCGGCACCGGCACCATCAGGCGCAAGCGGCGGGTGTCAGCAATGTTGAACAGCTCGCGGCCGCTGTCATCGGCGCGGATCAGCTGGCCGACGTCGGTCTGGCGCGAAGTAACGGTGCCATCGAAGGGCGCGCGCAACGTACGGTAGCGGCCGAGCTCCTGCAGCCGTGCGTAGTCGGCCTGGGCCGCTTCCACGCTGGCCTGTGCGGCCACCGCATTCGCCTGCTTCTCGTCGGCTTCCTGGCGCGACACCGAATGGCTGCCAAGCATGCCCTGCCAGCGCTCGGCGCTGACCTTGGCCAACGCTGCGTCTGCCTGTACCTGCAGCAGGTGGGCGTGGGCCTGGGCGATCTGCTGGTCCAGTTCCGGGCTGTCGATCACCGCCAGCACCTGGCCGGCCTTGACCGCCTGGCCGATGTCGGCACTCCACGATTTCAGGTAGCCGCCCACGCGGGCATGGATCGGCGCCTCGGTCCAGGCACTCAGGTGTGCCGGCAGGGTCATGGTTCCTGCAGCGCCCTGCCCGCCAGCGATCACCACCTGCACGGACGGGACCGCCTGGCGCTCGGTCCACTCGACCACGGCGTGTGCCTGCTGCGCGCGCAGGGCAAGACCACCGGCCACCAGGACGAGCGCAACAGCCGCGGCCAGGAGCAAGGGACGGCGCAGCGAACGCTGCGGCAGCGAAGACTCAGACATGCAGGGGTTCTCCGGCAGGAGCAGTACGGGTTTTGCGGGAGTGGGCCAATGCGAACACCACCGGAACGAACAACAACGTGGCGCAGGTCGCCAGCAGCAGGCCACCGATCACTGCGCGGCCGAGTGGCGCGTTCTGTTCAGTGGACAGTGCGGTCGGCAGCATGCCCAGGATCATCGCCAGCGCTGTCATGCAGACTGGGCGGAACCGGGTGAATCCTGCTTCAAGCGCGGCCTTGGCCGCGTCACCATGCTCGGCCAGGCGCTCGCGGCAGAAGCTGACCACCAGGATCGAATTGGCCGTGGCCACGCCCATGCACAGGATGGCGCCGGTCAACGCGGGTACCGACAACGTGGTGTGGGTCAGGAACAGCATCCAGACTACGCCGGCCAGGCCCGCCGGCAATGCGGTGATGATCACGAACGGATCGGTCCAGGACTGGAAATTGATGACGATCAGCAGGTAGATCAGCACGATCGCCGCCAGCAGGCCGTAACCGAGGCCGGTGAACGCGACGTGCAGCGCATCGATCTGCCCATGCAGGCCGACCTCGGTACCCCGGGGGCGCTGGCCGGCCATGCCATCGATGACCTTCTGCACATCGGCTGCGACCGCGCCGAGGTCCCGATCCTGCACGCTGGCGTACAGATCCAGCGTGGGCTGCACGTTGTAGTGGGTGACCACTGCGGAACTGGCGCCGCGCTGGATGTCAGCCAGGCCGCCCAGCACCTGCGGCGTGCCACTGCTGCCGGTCACCGGCAGCGCCTGCAACGCGGCCAGGCTGTCCATGCGGTATTGCGGCGTGGCCGCCACGACGCTGTAGGAAATGCCATTCTTCGGGCTCAGCCAGAACGTCGGAGCAACCTGGCCGCTGCCGGCCAGCGACGCCACCATGCTGTTGGTGACATCGCGTTCTGTGATGCCCAGGCCATTGGCGCGCAGGCGGTCAACATCCACCTTCAGGGTCGGATAGCCATCAGGCTGCTGCAGGCGCAGGTCGACCAGGCCCGGCACGTGGCGCAGGCGACGCTGCAGCTCCTGGGCGTAGGCGCGGTTGCCGGCGGCATCCGGCCCGGCGATGCGCACGTCCAGCGGTGCCGGCAAACCGAAGTTGAGGATCTGGCTGCTGGTATCGGCGGGCAGGAACGCGAAGCTGACGCCCGGGAAGGCGGCCGGCAGCACCTCCCGCAGGCGCCGCGCATACTCGGCCGCATCGCCGTGGCCCGGCTTCAGTGACTCCTGGATGTCGCCATCCTGCGGGCCGATGGTGCCGCTGGCGCTGTAGGCCATGTTGATGCCGGTCATTGGCAGGCCCAGATTGTCGACGATGGCGTCGATCTCATGCGCCGGCACTTCCTGGCGGATGCGCGATTCGATGCGATCGAACGCCGCCGCGGTTTCCTCGATGCGGGTGCCCAGCGGCAGGCGTACGTGCAGCGACAACGCGCTGGCTTCGGTGGCCGGGAAGAAGTCCTGGCCCAGTGCCGGCAGCAGCGCGAAGGACACCAGCACGCAAGCCATGAAGCCGATCAGGAAGCGGCCGCGATGTGCCAGCGCCAGACCGAGCAGTGCGTGGTAGCGGTCTCGGGTGGCGGAGAAGCCGGCCTCGAAACGCTGCTGCCAGCGCACCAGCGTGGCCGTCAGGCGTGCACGGCGCGGCCGCGGATGATCACCTTCATGATGGTTGAGGAACGCGTCCTCGGGATGATGCCCAACCCCGCCTTCCACGCGATGCGGCCGCAGCAGGTACAGCGCCATGGTCGGCACCAGGGTGCGCGAGAGTATGAAGGAGCTGCCCATGGCGAAGATGACCGCCAGCGCCATCGGCCGGAACAGGTAACCGGCGATGCCATCAAGCAGGAACATCGGCACGAACACGATGCAGATGCACAGCAGCGATACGAACGCCGGGCCGACGATCTGCGCAGCGCCATCGAGGATCGCCTCGCGCACGCCCTTGCCCTGCTCCAGGTGCCAGTTGACGTTCTCGATGGTGACCGTGGCATCGTCGACCAGGATGCCCACGGCCAGCGCCAGGCCGCCCAGCGTCATCACGTTGAGGGTCTGCCCGGCGGCCGACAGCAGCGCGATGGCCGACAGCACCGCCAGCGGGATCGAGGCGGCAATGATGACGGTCGAACGCCAGCTGCCAAGGAACACCAGGATCATCACACTGGTCAGCAGCGCGGCGATGATGCCCTCGCGGGCGACGCTGCTGATCGATTCGCGCACGAAGGTGGACGCATCGCCCAGCAACGAGATCTTCAGCGACGGCGGCAGCGACTCCCCGATCTGCGGCAGCATCGCGCGGATGCGGCTGACGAGCGTGAGCGTGGATGCATCGCCGTTCTTCAACGCGGCCATCAGCACCGAATGGCCGCCGTTGACCCGCACGATGTTGGTCTGCGGCGGCGAGCCGTCGCGCACGTGGGCCACCTGGCCGATGGTGACCACCGCACCATTGACGGTGCGGATCGGCAGGTCATTGAGCGCTTCGATCTCGTTGGGGCTGTTGTTGAGCAGCACGGTGAATTCATTGCTGCCCAGCTTGGCGGTACCGACCGGGGTGATCTGGTTCTGCGCCGCCAGGGCGTTGCCCACGTCCTGGGCCGACAAGCCCTTGGCGGCCATCGCCTGTGGGTCCAGGTCGAGGGTGATCTGGCGCTGCTTGCCGCCGTAGGGGGCGGGAATGGCCAGGCCCGGAATCGAGGTCAATGGCGGGCGCACCGTGTTCTGCGCAAGGTCGCGGATCTGCGACTCGCCCAGCGTCGGGCTGGAGAACGCCATCTGCAGCACCGGCACGGTGGAGGCGCTGTAGTTGAGGATCAGAGGCGGCGTCATGCCGGCCGGCATCTGCTTGACCATGGTCTGCGAGATCGCGGTGATCTGCGCATTGGCGGTGCGGATGTCCACGCCGGGCTGGAAGAACACCTTCACCACGCCCATGCCGGCCAGCGACTGCGATTCGATGTGCGCGATGTCGTTGACGGTGGTGCTGAGCGCACGCTCGTATGGCGAGATCACCCGCCCGGCCATCGCATCGGGCGACAGGCCGGTGTACTGCCAGACCACGGCGACAACCGGGATGCCGATATCGGGAAACACGTCAGTGGGGGTGCGCAGCGCGCTGAGCGGACCGATGATGCAGATGAAAATGGCCATCACCACGAAGGTGTAAGGCTTGTTGAGCGCGGTCCTGACCAACCCGAGCATGCGGCTCTCCAACGGTGCCACTGCCCACCGCGGGCAGCGCAGGTCGGCAAGTATCAGCGCTGCCAGCTAAAACAAAGCTGTGCCGCAGATGAAACATATTTCATGAAGGGGTTTTGTTGCAGGGCTGCGCCCTGCACCTGCTTCAAACCAGAGCAACGTCAAATGCCAGAGCGGCATTCCGTGGGATTGCGGGGCACTGTGGGTTTGCGGGGACGCCGTAAACCCGTCCATGGGGGCTTGGTCGCGGCATCCATGCCGCTCACACCCCGCAAACCCACAGTTCCCCGCCTTCGACAGATTCCGGCGGCTGTTGGTAGGAGTCGACCTTGGTCGACACATCTGTCAGATATCGAATGAAATTCCGGGGTCAGATCCGTTTTCCTCCGGAAAACGGATCTGACCCCACGAGCTGTTCCAACAGATCGCAGAAAACTGTCGAAGGCGGGGTGGGTCCGGTTGCGGGGGCGTGAGCCGCATGGATGCGGCGACCGAGCCTACAAGGACGTATTTACGGCGTCCCCCGCAGCCGGGCCCACCCCGCCCCCCCCACGGAATGCCAGCTTCTGCCTTTGACGTTGACGTTGATTGCAGCAGGTGCAGGGCTGCAAGCCCTGCAAAAAAAGAACACTCTCTACAGCAGCTGCGGTCGGCACAGCAGGCTGAAGCGGGCGCCGCCCAGCGTGGACTGCGCCACCTGCAGGCGGAACCCGTGCAGGCCGGCGATGGCTGCCACGATCGACAGGCCCAGGCCGAATCCTCCGCCCTTGCTGGCCTCCGCGCGATGGAAACGCTGGAACACCAGGCTGCGTTCGGCGTGCGGTATGCCCGGGCCCGAATCCTCCACCACGATGCTGGTAGCTCCCTCCTCCACCTGTGCCGACAGCTGTACGCGGCCGCCCTCCGGTGCGAACCGGATCGCGTTGTCGAGCAGGTTGCCGATCGCCTCGAACAGCAGGCCGCGGTCGCCCACCACGCCCGACAGGCCAGCGGCCAGTTCCAGCTGCAGCCACTGGCCCTTCTCCTCCGCCAGCGGCGCGTAGAACGCGTGGATCTCCTGCAGCAACGCTTCCGGCGCCAGCGTGTCGAACCCGGAGCGGCGCTGGTGGTCCTCCAGCTCGGAGATCCGCAGCAGCGCGCGGAAACGCACCATCAGTGTGTCGGTTTCTTCCAGCACCTGCTCCAGTGGCAGCGCCTGCGGATCACCGTCCTGTACCTGCTGCCGCATGCGGTACAGCTGCGCACGCACGCGCGTCAGTGGCGTGCGCAGATCGTGGGCGATGTTGTCGCATACCCCTTTGACCTCGGTCATCAACTGCTCGATGCGGTCGAGCATGGCGTTGACGATGGACGCCAGCATGTCCAGTTCGTCGCGGCGGTTGGCCAACGGCAGGCGCTGGCCCAGGTCGCCTGCAACGATCCGCGCAGTGGCCTGCTCGATGGCCTGGATGCGGCGCAGCGGCCGCCGCCGCAGCAGGTGCCAGCCAAGCAGCCCCGGCAGCAGGGTCAACGACACACCCCACAGCAGGGCGTCGAGGATCAGGTGATTGACCTCGTTCAATGGCCCGCTGTAGCGCACCAGCACCAGGATGCGGCCGTCGCGGGTCGGCATCGCCAGGCCGAAGCCGCGCTTGCCACGTGCGTTCACATCGGCAATCGGCAGGCCGGACACCGGATGCGCGCTGCCATCGAGCGGCAGCTGCGCCGGCAACGACTTCAGCATGCCGGCAATCGGCTGGCCCTCGGGGGTGAACAACCCGTAGGCATCGATGCCATGCAGGTCATAGCGGCGGTTTTCGCGCAGTGCTGCGGTCAGGCCATCACCGGTGAAGTGCTCAAACAGGTGCGCACGTTGCAGCACCGCTGACTGTGCCAGCTCGTCCAGGTACAGCGACACCCTCCAGTACAGCACCCCCAGCAGCACGCACGACCAGGCCACGAACAGCAGGCTGTACAAGCCCAGCAGGCGACTGCTGGACGAGCGCCAGCCGTCAGACAGTTTCGCTGAGGACATAGCCGCTGCCACGCACGGTACGGATCAGCGACGGCGCGTCGGCCTGGTCCAGCTTGCGCCGCAGGCGGCCGATGTGCACGTCGATCAGGTTGGTGCCCGGGTCGAAGTGATAGCCCCACACTTCCTCGAACAGCATCATCCGGGTCAGTACCTGGCCGGCGTTGCGCATCAGGTATTCCAGCAGCTTGAACTCGGTCGGCAGCAGGCTCAGGCTGCGCCCGCCGCGGTGGGCGGTACGCGCCAGCAGGTCCAGCTGCAGATCCCCCACGCACAGCAGGGTCTCGTTGCCCGCCGGGCGCTGGCGGCGACGCAGCAGCACCTCCACCCGCGCGGCCATCTCGTCGGAGGCGAACGGCTTGGTCAGGTAGTCATCGCCGCCGGCACGCAGGCCGCGCACCCGCTCATCGACATCCGACAGCGCACTGAGCATCAGCACCGGCGTATCGATGCCGATCCGGCGAAGGGTGGTGACGATGGCCAGGCCATCCAGCCCGGGCAGCATGCGATCCAGCGTGATTGCGTCGTAGTCGCCACTGGCCGCGCGCACCAAGCCTTCGCGGCCGTCGGCCACCCAGTCCACCTGCAGGCCATGGCTGCCCAGCTCCGCCACAATTTCCTGGGCCGTGATGGCGTCATCCTCGATGGTCAATACGCGCGACATGGGCACCGCTGAAGTCCAGACTGGCCCATGCTCGCCAAATCAGCCGGCGCGGGCAAATGAAACATCCTTCATCCATCCCGGCGGTGCGGGCCGGTTCAGCCTGGTTCGCCGTCGTCACCCGGAAGCTCGGACAGCTCGCCCTGCACCTGCACGTTGTTGCGGCCCATCGCCTTGGCCCGGTAGCACTGGGCATCGGCCGCAGCCACCGCCTGGTCCACGCTCATGCCGCCGGCCAGCGGCGCGATACCGATGCTGGCACCGATCCGCAGCCGGTCCTGGTCCCAGGGAATGGACAGGGAGGCCAGCGTATGCAGCAGTTCACCGCCGATGCGGGCCGCACGACGTGGCGTACAACCGGACAGGATCACCGCGAATTCATCACCGCCCAGCCGCGCCACCACGTCCGAATCGCGCACGCCATGGCGCAGCACGCTGGCCACCGCCCACAGCACGGCATCGCCGGCCAGATGGCCCCAGGTGTCGTTGACCGGCTTGAAGCGGTCCAGATCGATGTACATCAGCGAGGCGGCCTGGCCGGTGCGCTCGACGCGGGTGATCGCCTGCTGCAGGTGCACCTCGAAGCCGCGGCGGTTGCTCAGCTCGGTCAACGGGTCGATCTCGGCCAGGTGGCGGGCTTCGCGCTGGCGCGCACGCTGCTGGGTATCATCGCGCAGCACCCAGACCGCGCCGCGCACATGGCCTTCGTCATCGCGCAGCCAGGCGCGGGTCAGGTCCACCGGCACCGTTGCCGCGCCCAGCCGCAGCAGCAGGTCGGCGTGCAGGTCCACTGCATTGCTATCCGGGTCCAGCAGCACCGACACATCCAGTACCGAGCCGGGCGCGTACTCGGTGGTCAGCGTCAGCACGTCCTGCACCTTGTGCCCGGCCAGCGACAATGCGCCATCTCCGGCCAGGGTGCGCACCGCGGCCGCGTTGGCGTAGTCGATGCGGCCATCAAGGCTGACGCTGAGCACCAGGTCGGCCACCGCATCCAGGGTGATGCGGCTGCGTTGTTCGCTCTCGAACAGGCGCTGCTCGCTGCTGCGCTGGGCGGTGATGTCCTGGATCTGCGACACGAAATGCAGTGGTTCGCCGTGCTCGTTGCGCACCAGCGACACCGACAGCCGCGCCCAGATGATGCGGCCGTCGCGGTCGAGATAGCGCTTTTCCAGGTGGTAGTGGCTGCGTCGCCCGGCCAGCAGGTCCTGCACCAGGGCCAGGTCGGTCTGCAGGTCATCGGGATGGGTCAGCCGCTGGAAATCGACCTGCAGCAACTCTTCGCGCGGGTAGCCCAGGATCCGGCACAGCGCGTCATTGACATCCAGCCAGCGTCCTTCCAGCGAGACCAGGGCCATGCCCAGTGCGGCGGAGGTGAACGCGCCAGCGAACTTCTCTGCCGACAGTCGTGCTTCCGCGCGCGCCTGCAGGATCTCGGTAATGTCGATGGCCATGCCGACGTAACCGATGCGCGCTCCATCAGCACTCTCCATGCGGCTGATCGACAGGCGCACCTGCCGTGACTGGCCATCCTTGCGCAGCAGCGTCCACTGCCGCGAGTAGGTCTGCCCGTCGGCACGCGCGCTCAGCGCCTCGAACACGCCGGGAAGATTGCCATCAGCATCGGCCAGCGGTCGCATCCAGGCCTTCAGCTCATCCGGATCGTGGAAGGCATCAAGCCGGCGCTGGCCGACCACCTCCGCCGCTCTGTAGCCCAGCAGGCGCTCCGCCCCCGTGTTGAACAGGGTGATGGTGCCATCGGTATCGGTGGCGATCACCGCCACCTCATCGGACGCATCGACCACGGCCTGCAGGCGTTGCCGGGTCTCGGCCGCGTCCTGCCTCGCCTGCTGCAGCTCGGTGACGTCGGCATGCGCGCCGGCCATCCACAACGGCTTGCCCTGCCCGTCCCATTCGAACACCCGCCCACGGTCCTGGATCCAGATCCACTGCCCGTTCTTGTGGCGCATGCGCAGCAGGCAGGCGTAGTTGTCGGTGCGGCCTTCGAAATGCTCATCCAGCGCCGCATCGGACAGCGCGATGTCATCGGGATGGACCAGCTTCAGGAACGTCTTCTGGCAGATCGGTTCCAGCTCATCCAGGCGGTAACCGACAATCTCGGCCCAGCGCGCATTGACCCGCATCTCGCCGGTCTGCACGTTCCATTCCCAGGTTCCCGCAGCGGTACCGTCGATGATCATCGCCAGCCGGCGACGCTCTTCCGCCAACTCCTGCAGGCGGCGCTCCAGCAGTCCATTGCCGTGGGTGCCCTGGCCCGGCATCACTCCGGTCCCCTGCCGGCACGGGCAGGCGCCGACCGCAGCGGAACGCTGCGGCCTGCAACGAAGACGGCGGGTCGTGCTGGCGTCATGGCCCTCCCCAGCGACAGCGGGGAGGCCAAACGCCCCCCTCAGGCGCAAGTGTGCGCAATCACGGGGAAAACCGACAAGTCCCCCGCCCCGGATCAACCGTGACGGGGGGCACGATCCTCAGCTGCGCTTGGCCCGGGCAAAGGCCTCGGCCAGGGCATTGTTGGCCGGCGGCGCAGACTGGGCAGGACGGCCACCAGAGCCCTGGCCGCGGTTCGGTCCACGGTTCTGGCCGCCAGCGTCACGGCGCGGCCCCTGGCCCTGGCCGCGCTCATCGCGCTGGCCCGGGCGGCTGGTGGCCTGGCCCGGGGTATCGTCCAGGCGCCGGGTCAGGGCGATGCGCTTGCGCGCCACATCCACCTCCAGCACCTTCACCTTGACGATGTCACCGGCCTTGACCACGTCGCGCGGGTCCTTCACGAAGGTATCGGAGAGCGCCGAGATGTGGATCAGGCCGTCCTGGTGCACGCCGATATCGACGAAGGCTCCGAAGGCGGCCACGTTGCTGACCACGCCCTCCAGCACCATGCCCTCGCGCAGGTCCTTGATGTCCTCGACGCCCTCGGCGAAGCGCGCCGCCTTGAACTCCGGGCGCGGGTCACGGCCCGGCTTTTCCAGCTCCTTCAGGATGTCGCGCACGGTCGGCACGCCGAAGGTGGCATCGGTGAACTGCTCGGCCTTCAGGCCACGCAGGAAGCCGCCATCGCCGATCAGCGCCTTGATCGGGCGCGCGGTGCTGGCCACGATGCGCTCAACCACCGGATAGGCTTCGGGGTGTACCGCCGAGGCGTCCAGCGGCTGGTCACCATCGGCGATGCGCAGGAAGCCGGCGCACTGCTCAAAGGTCTTCTCGCCCAGGCGCGCGACCTTGAGCAGGTCCTTGCGACGCTTGAACGGGCCGTTGTCGTCGCGATGGCGCACGATGTTCTCGGCCACGGTGGCCGACAGACCGGACACCCGTGACAGCAGCGCGGCCGAGGCGGTGTTCACGTACACGCCGACCGCGTTCACGCAGTCCTCCACGCGCGCATCCAGCGCCCGTGCCAGGCGGTACTGGTCCACGTCGTGCTGGTACTGGCCAACGCCGATCGCCTTGGGTTCGATCTTCACCAGTTCGGCCAGTGGATCCTGCAGGCGGCGCGCGATCGACACCGCGCCACGCAGCGACACGTCCAGCCCCGGGAATTCCTTGGCCGCGAACTCGGACGCCGAGTACACCGACGCCCCCGCCTCGCTGACCACCACCTTCTGCAGCTTCGGGTTGGCGACAGCCTTGATCGCTTCGCCGGCCAGCTTGTCAGTTTCGCGGCTGGCGGTGCCGTTGCCGATCGCGATCAGTTCCACGTTGTGCTTGGCGCACAGCTGCTTGATCGTCTGCAGCGACTGCTCCCACTGGCGACGCGGCTCATGCGGGTAGATGGTGTCGGTGGCGACCAGCTTGCCGGTGGCATCGACCACGGCAATCTTGCAGCCGGTGCGGATGCCCGGATCCAGCCCGAGTACGGTCTTAGGGCCGGCGGGTGCGGCCAGCAGCAGGTCCTTCAGGTTGTCGCCGAACACCGCGATGGCCTCGGCTTCGGCCTTTTCGCGGGCCTGGTTGAACAGGTCCAGCAGCAGATGGGTGTGCAGTTTGGCGCGCCAGGTCAGGCGGCAGGCATCCAGCAGCCAGCGGTCGGCGGCACGGCCCTGGTCGGCGATGCCGGCCTTGCGCGCCACGCGTCCCTCGGCGTACTGATGGCCAGCCTCGGCGTCGCTGCCCGGGTCCAGTTCCAGGAACAGGATCTCCTCGCGGCGCGCACGGAACAGTGCCAGCAAGCGGTGCGATGGAATCTTCGCCAGCGCCTCGGCATGCTCGAAATAGTCGCGGTACTTGGCGCCTTCGGTTTCCTTGCCCTCGGCCACGCGGGCACGGATCACGCCGGTCTCGCCCAGCCAGGTGCGCAGCTCGCCAACCAGCGCGGCATCTTCGCCCCAGCGCTCCATCAGGATTGCGCGGGCGCCTTCCAGCGCGGCCTTGGTGTCGGCCACGCCCTTGTCGGTGTCGACGAAGGTGGCCGCGAAGACCTGCGGGTCCTGCGTCGGGTCGGCCAGCAGGCCATCGGCCAGCGGCTCCAGACCGGCCTCGCGGGCGATCTGGGCGCGGGTACGGCGCTTGGGCTTGTACGGCAGGTACAGGTCTTCCAGCCGGCTCTTGGTATCGGCGGCCAGGATGTCGTTGCGCAGTTCGTCGCTGAGCTTGCCCTGTTCGCCGATGCTGGCCAGCACCGCCGCGCGACGGTCTTCCAGCTCGCGCAGGTAGGTGAGGCGCACTTCCAGGTTGCGCAGCTGGGTGTCGTCCAGGCCCCCGGTCACTTCCTTGCGGTAGCGCGCGATGAACGGAACGCTGGCGCCCTCGTCGAGCAGGCCGACGGCGGCACGTACCTGGGCGGACTGGGCACCGATCTCGTCGGCGATGGTCTGGGCGATCTGCTGGGCGAGCGCGCTCTGGGCGTTCTTGGCGTCGTGCATTGCTTCAGGTCTGTGCCGCGTTTCGGGAAGACCCCATTCTGGCAATCCACGACGGAGCCGGACAAGGCATTGACAGGGGGCGAGGTTCAGCGGCTAGGCCGGAGTGGACGCCGGCATCCTGGCGAAGAGAGGGCTCGGACTGGCCCTGGGCTGGGATGCCGGCGCGGGCGCACGATGGTGGGCGCGCCCTGCCGCGTGTTGCGAAGGTCAGCGGTAGTGGCGGGCGGCGCGCTGCATGACGATGTCGTCACGCATGCTTTCCAGGGCCATCAGGCGGACCTTGCCGACACCCTGCAGTTCCATGAACCGCTCCGTGTAGAACTCCGGCCCCAGCGCGGTGTCGGCGCGGGATTTGCTGAAGCCGTAGGGCACCACGCCCTTCTCGCCATCCTTGCTACCACCGACATAAAGAACGATTGCCATGTGATGTATTCCTCCAAATTACTACTGCGTACTGCACTCGATGAGCGATGCTGCGAGCTCATCGAGGGAGAGCTTACCGCGTCGAACCTGACTGGAACGTCACGAAGGCTAATGACGATCGGTTGCATGCAGATGACTGCGGGATCGCAGCAGAATGCTTACGGATCTTTAACTTCCGGCTAACGAATCCGCACCTTCAGGCAATCCCGAAGGCGCTCTCGCATGGTCGACTGAAGCAGGCGAAGGGCGCCGGGACGAGCACTGCGGCGCGAAAAGGAATGAGTCGCGCGCCACCACTGACCGGTAACGAGCCCGGCCCGATGCCAGAGCTGCTGCTCAGAAGTGATTCCGCAGAAAAAGTGTGAACGGGCGCAGCGTTCGGCAGGCCTCCTGACCTGTAGATCTAAAGCCGCACGCCTGCCGTGCGCTCGAAGTGAATCCGGATGTTCATCCTCCTTTCCACCTCTCTCTGCCGTGCGCGATACGCTTCCAGCACGTCGGGATCCACAACGCCGATATCAATGCGCCCTTCGGCGGCATTCACTCCGATGCCCTCTGCTCGAGGAAAAAAAGCCCGAAGTCGATTTGACGCTACGATCTTCTGGAGGTCCGCAATTGAATGCTCCGCCCCGGGCTCAAAGGTCACCCTCACGGATCCCACTGCCGTCGACACCACCCGACTGGGCACTGGTTCGGCCCCTTTCAGGCGCACCTTCATTTTCAGTGGATGCTGCTCGATCACGCGCCCTGCGTAGCGATCGCCGAACTCCTGGACCATGGCAGAGTTCAACGGTGCCAGCGCCGTTCTTTCAGCGCTCAGCCGCTCAACATCGCTCTCGCCAGCGATGTCTGACGCCATGACGCGCCCTGCTGCGGAGTTCAGGGGCGGCGAGGCTGGCTCGGCTGCGCACGAAGTCATTGAAACAACCAGCACTATGCGCGCGACTGCCCTGGCATTCATCTCCCTCTACCCTCCAGACGCCTAGCGAGTATCAATTTACCTTGACCCCGATGGCATCCTGCACGCGTCCGAGCGGCATAGCAATCACGTAGTTGCATTGACCCGGGAGCGGCCCCTCGCTGTCAGCACCGCTGACAATTGCAACAGGCATTAGCCCGTTGGTGACGACCGGTCCTCCACTGTCTCCACCGTCACACAGGAGCTCTTGCGGCGGCGAAGAACTGAACTTCATCCAGTTGTCGGTGCATTTCTGGTTGTTGCACACACTGCTACCTGGCTGATAATGCAGGTCATCCAGAACGCCACAGCTCCAGCCTGTGCGAGTTCCCCTGTGGCAGAGAATCAGGAATCCCTGCCAGCCGTCCACAAGGTCAGTGAGCGGCTCAGCGAGTGACGCAACTGTTTCTGATCCGAAGTAGTTCATGAATATGGACCACGTCGCATTCGCACTATTGGGCATCGGGTGCCATTGGACGTCATTTGCGGCATCCCATCGAATTCTTGATGGATCAACCTGAAGATCGAGAACGACATTGTCAGAATTCCCGGGAATTGACTCGTATCGCAGTAGATCTGGGCAATGAGCGGCGGTGATGATGCCTGCCTCGCCGGAAGGGCTGTACGCGCGAAATCCAAACGTGCAAAAAGCACTGTTGTTCACTGCACGGCCACCGGAACGAATGGGCAACGCCGCCAGTGGGCGGTCTCTCGAAGAGGTCGCGCGCAGCTCAGTGGGAACGCCCAGAAAGCGCTCTATTTCCAGGCGCTCCGCGCTCGCAGCCCTTAGGGCTCCATCGTTGGGAACCGTGATATACAGCACCCCTCTTCTTACATCGACACCGACACCGTCCGCGTCTGGCACCAACTGCCTCGGCTTGCCCGACCGTAAAACTGATCGCAACTGCTCGATAGAGTGAAGATGACCTCCCTCGAAGAGGACTTCAACTACTCCATAAGGCGTTTGAAATCGCCGCCTCGGCTCGTGGGATATCCCCGTAAGCCTCACTGTGACGCGCATAGGCTCTTCCGAGAAGTCATGCCCCGCATAGCGCCCTTTCATCTCCGACACAATCTGACCAGTCAGCCGTGCCGCTTCCATGCGAAGACTCAGGCGCCGAGACGATTCATCGGCCGTAATACCATTTATCACTGCAAAGTGACGTTCCGCGGGACCTTCGACAAGCGCACGTGCTGCGGCCGATGCATTTGTTGCGCACTGCGCAACTAGCCCGACCAGGACGATAGCCCCAAATGCCGATCTTCTCATTCTGCACTCCTTGCAGTTCTATCCGGATTACCAAGGCAAAGAACTGACTGGGAAAGCCACCGCTGGATCGGTGCCATCCCATGTCAACAGCCGCAAGCGTTGACTATCCACGACACTTGCAACCAGAAGAATAGGGGAAATCTGAAAGTGCACTCATCTACCCTTCAACCAACCGTTGATGAATAGGTCGACCAGCCGCCCACGAGCGATATGAAACTACGGCCACCAACCGTACCCGAACCGGGCGAAATGATCGGCCGCCCGCTCGAACGGGTTGCGCGCGCTCACCCCGCCGCACAGCAGGTACACCGGCAGGTACAGCGGCCCCAGCACCATGTACTGGTACACGTGCGCGCGCTCGTGGTCGTCCAGCCGGATCAGCGGCTCCACGCCCCACCCCGCCTGGTGCGCATAGGTGCGGCAGGAAATGCCCAGGTCATGGCCGGTATGCAGGATCACATTGCCCAGCGTGATCGCCCCGCCCGGTCCCCACGGCCAGCGGTCGAACACCAGGGCGCAGTCCCGCCCGCTCCAGCGCAATGTCGCGCCGCCGAGCATGCCGGCCAGGCCACCGATCAGGCCGAGCAGAGAATTGGGGGACGCCCATGCCGCGCCCAGCACCTGCAGCGCGCGCAGCCAGACCGGCCAGGGCTCCGGGGCCGTCTTCAATCGGCCTCGTTCGGCATCAGCAGCCACAGGATCAGGTAGACCAGGATGCCGGGGAAAGCCGCCGAGCCGATCGAGACCAGCACGAACACGATCCGCACCAGCGTGGGGCTCCAGCCGAAGCGGTGGGCAATGCCGCCCATCACGCCGGCAATCATGCGGTCGTTCAGCGAGCGCGACAGCGTCTTGGGCGTGGTGTTCATGGCGGCGTCTCCTCGGCTTGCGGGCAGAACCAGTCGAGCATGGCTCGACTCTACACCCCGGCCGTGTCTACGGCGTGCGGTGACGCAATGCCTGCAGGCGTGCACCGAACCAGGCCGCTGCCGTCTGTTCAGGCTGCCCCGGGCACTGGATGCGATAGGGCTTGCCGCTCATGCTGCTCTGGCTGGCGGCGCGCTCGATGAACTGCTCGGCGCTGTCCACCCTGTCCTTCTTCAGCAGGTAGTCGTACTTGCGCTGCAGGTGCGCGCGCGCATCGCTGCCGTCGTACCAGCTGCCATTGCGCTGGAACCGGCATTGGGAGCCGTCCAGGCTGGAGATCAGCTGGGCGATTTCTCTTCGCGCATCCGCGCTGGGGGCGGCCTGGGCAAGGGGCGCTGCCAGCAGCAGCGTGGCAAGCAGCTGCGAAATCCTTTGCGACATCATCATTCTCCATGCAGTCGAGCATGGCTCGACGCTACAAAAACCGAAGCAGCCTTTACGCGTCGCGCGCCTTCAACCAGCCATCGATCGTGGCCGGCACTTCGCGCTGTGCGCGGCCGGACACGTAGATGCCGATATGGCCGCCGCGGAAACTGGATTCGGTGTAGTCGTCCGTACCCAGGCGTCCACGCATTGCGCGCGAGGCATCCGGCGGCACCAGATGGTCCTGCTCGGCATAGATGTTCAGCACCGGCAGGGTCACCTGCGACAGATCCACCGCTTCCTCGCCGATCCGCACCGTGCCGTTCACCAGCCCGTTACCCTGGTAGAACTGCTTGATGAAGTCGCGGAACGCCTCGCCCGCCAGGTCCGGTGAATCGAAGATCCACTTCTCCATGCGCAAGAAATCCTCCAGCGCCGCCTTGTCGTCGAGGATGTCGAGCAGGCCGACGTACTTCTGCACGTTCAGGCGGAACGGCTTGAGCATCAGGTAACTGGCATTCATCAGGTCGGCCGGGATGTTGCCCAGCGTGTCGACCAGCAGGTCCACGTCCACCTGCCGCGCCCAGTGCGAGAGCATGTTATCGGCAGTCTGGAAATCGACCGGGGTGACCATGGTGATCAGCTTGCCCAGCTTCTGCCGCCGCAGTGCGGCGTAGCACAGCGCGAACACGCCGCCCTGGCAGATGCCGAGCAGGTCGACCGGGCCACCACTGCGCGCGCGCAGCGCATCCACCGCGCCATCGATGTAGCGCAGCAGGTAGTCCTCCAGGGTCTGGAAGCGTTCGGAACGATCCGGGTAGCCCCAGTCCAGCACGTAGACATCCTGGCCCAGCGCCAGCAGCTTCTGCACCAGCGAACGGTCGGCCTGCAGGTCGACCATGTACGGCCGGTTGACCAGCGCGTAGACGATCAGCAGCGGCGTGCGCCGGGTCGGTGCCTGCTCGCCGACGAAGCGGTACAGCACCACTTTGCCGTCGCGCCAGACTTCCTCGCGGGCGGTCACGCCATAGTCCACGTCTTCCACCTGCGGCAGCAGCTTCAGCCCTTCCATCAGCTTGCGCTGCATGGCCAGGGTTTCCTGCATCAGGTCATCGGCGTTGAAGCCCAGCGGTCCCTTCATCGGTCACGCGTCCGCGTGGAAGTGCGAGGTGCAGCCTTTTTCGCGGGCGCCTTTTTTTCTGTCGCCCTCTTTGCCGGCGCGGCCTTCTTCGCGGCCTTGCGCGCGACCGGCTTCACCTTCGCCGGCGCCGGCTGTGCCACCGGATCGACCTCGCCCGTACCGGCCATGGCCACCACCTGAGCCTGCAGGCGGCGCAGGCTGCGCTCCAGCTCGGCGATGCGGCGGTGCGCGGCGTCCATCTCGCTGCGGGTCGGAAGGCCGATCCGTTCACTCATCTGTTCCACCTCGCGCTGCAGGCCGGCGCGCAGCCGCATCTGCGCGTTGCCCAGCGCGGCGTATACCTGCTGGAACGGCTCGGACATGGCGACCTTGGCGTAGGCCTCCTCGGCCACTTCGATCCACAGGTCGAACATCGCGCGGGCGCTGGTCAGCTGACTGCCGGGCTGCTCGTGCTCGGCCAGACGCTGCTCGAACAGCGCGAAGGCCTCGTCCAGTGCCTGCTTGATCTGATCGACATAGGCGCGCGAATGCTGCTGGTATTCCTCCTGCGCACGCAGCAGGGCCTGCCAGCGCGCCTGGTGCTCGCGGCCAGGCCCGAACGCCGGGCTCTGCAGCCACGGGCCGGCCTGCAGCTGGAACTGCTGCAGCCAGGCGGCGAATTCGGGCACGGTAGCACCGGCGTGGGTGCTGCCACGCGCGCCCTGCAGCATCCATTGCAGCATGCCGTCGCCCTGCCCCTGCACCGCCTCGCGCCAGGCCTGGGCGACGTCGGCACTGCTGGCGTCGTGGCCGGCAAACCGGGCGGCGACTTCCTGCATGGTGCCGTACCAGCTGCCCGCCTGTTCGCGGAACCGACGCATGGCGTCTTCCGGCGCACCCTGCGCCTGTTCGGGCAACAGCTGGCCCCACCAGTCGAACAACCGCTGCCAGCTGCCGGGATCGTCACCGGCCGGGGCGCCGGGCGTGCTCGCATGACGCAGGGCATCGCCCCAGGCGCCGAAGTACTGCCGGGCCAGGGCTTCGAAATCACTGCTGCCGGTGTCGTGGGCAGAGCTGGTCATCGCAGGCCTCCGCAGGGCTGGCTCATGGCTTGGGGATACGCAGGGTCTTGCTGATCATCAGCGACCCGGACAGGGCGAACAACAGCACCATCGGGTGCAGCTGCCACGGGCCGATCTGCCACTGGCCGAACCAGATGTTCTGGCCGATGGCATCGGTACCGGCGGCGATCGCCAGCACGATCACCAGCAGCAGGCTGGTCGGGATCGGGGTGCCCTCGAAATACGCGACCTTGCCCTCGTCGCCGGCCAGCGCCTCGGCGGTGACGTTGTAGCGTGCCAGGCGGCTGACACCACAGCAGACGAAGTAGCTCAGTACCAGCCAGTCCCAGCCGCCCTGCATGCCGCAGGCATACGCCAGCGCTGCCGGTGCCACGCCGAAGGAGATCACGTCGGACAGCGAGTCCAGTTCGCGGCCGAGGGTGGAGCTGGACTTGCGCCAGCGCGCGATGCGCCCGTCGAGGGCGTCGAAGATGAAGGCCAGCGGGATCAGCGCCATGCCGAACAGCAGGTAGCCGCGCTCGCCGTCCTGCAGGAAGCGCATCGCGGCAAACACCGCACCGGTGCCGCAGAAAGCATTGGCCAGGGTGAACCAGTCGGCCAGCTGGAATTCGCGCAGCATCGAGAAGTGACGTTTCATGGGGTCTCACGGAGCATCAAGGCCCACAGGTTACCGCGAGCGCCGCCGCTGGCGACAGCGCTGGCGGGGCCGATCCTTCACCGCTCCCTCACCCGTCGTCACCGGCGGTGAATTTTTCGCCACCCATCTTGACAGCCTAGGGGGGTGGCGCCTGTCGCGGCTTATCCACAAAGTTGCCCACGCGTAATCCACACCCCCTGTGGACAACCAGATCTCACCGACTGCGACGGTGGACATTTCCTCATCACCCTTCCGCGGGGTTTCCCTACTTCCCAAGCCGCAGAGTCGGCGCTATGGTCATCGGCGGGCCCGCCGCCGCCACGTCCGAAACCCTCCGACGGACGACGATGACGATGCTGGATGCCTCCTCCCTGGCCGCGCAGCTGCGGCAGCCCCACGGCGACGCCGCACTGGCGGTGGCCGATTCAATGAATCGCAGCAACGGCGCGCTCAACCGCGCGGCGATCGGCCTGCTGGCGGTGTCGGCAGGCGAACGCATCCTGGAGATCGGTCCCGGCAACGCCGCCTTCGCGCCCGCGCTTCTGCACGCCGCCGACAGCCAGTACCTGGGGATCGAGCTGTCCCCTGCCATGGTCGAGGCCGGCAATCAGCGCCTGGACGCCGCCGGGCTGAGCGACCGTGCCACGATGCGCCTCGGCGACGCCCATGCCCTGCCAGTCAGCGATGCCTCGATGGATGCGGCGCTGGCGGTCAATACCCTGTACTTCTGGCCAAACCTGGCCCCGGTGCTGGACGAGCTGGCACGGGTGCTGCGCCGGGGCGGCCGCCTGTGCTTGGCCTTTGGCGATGCCGCCTTCATGCGCAGCCTGCCGTTCGCCGCCGATTTCCAGCTGCATGAACTGGACGCGGTGGAGCTGGCCCTGCGGGTATCCGGCTTCCGCGTCTCGGCCTGGCGCAGCCACCGCGAAACCGCAAGCGGCAATGACGGCCAGACCCGCGAAAAGCACTTCCACCTGCTGCTGGCACAGCGGCGCTGAAGTGGTAGAGCCGGCCGCTGGCCGGCTGCCCCGACCGTTCCGGGTTGCCGGCCAGAGGCCGGCACTACCCAGCCTGCACCCGACGCCAACGCGCGAAACAGAACACCTGCATCACCAGCATCGCCAGCAACCCCAGCGGCCACGCCCACCACACGCCGGCCAGCCCATGCCGCGCCTGCAACCACATCGCCAGCGGCAGCTCCAGCAGCAGTACCGCCGCCATGCCCAGCAACGCGGGCAGCAAAACCGTTCCGCTGCCGCGCATCACCCCGACCAGCACAGTGCTGCCTCCCATCGCCAGCACGCCCCACGCTACTGTGCGCAACTGCAGCGTGGCCAGTTCGCGCGCTTCGGTCGTCACCAGGATCAGCCCAGTCAGCCAGGGCGCCAGCACCATCACCAGCAGCACCACCGCGCTCAGCATCGCCAGTCCAAGCAGCACGCCGGCGCGGGCGATGGCGGGCAGCCGCGCCGTACGCCCCGCGCCCATCGCATGCGCCGCGAGGATGGTGGCGGTAATGCCCAGTGACATCGCCGGCAGCTGCACCCAGCTCATCAACTGGTTGACCGCACCATAGGCGGCCGTGGCCGTGTAGCCGTAGCGGTTGATCCAGCCCAGCAACACGATCTCGGCAATGGCCAGGCTGAGCATCTGCAACGAAGACGGCACGCCGATGCGCAGCATCTCGCGGATGATCGCGCCGTCGAAACGGATGGCGCGCAGCAGGTCACGGCCCGGCGCCAGCGGATGCCGCACCCGATGCCAGCGCCACAGCAACCAGGCCAGGGCCAGCAGCGACGCGAACGCCGCGGATACGGCCGCACTGGCCGAACCCAGCTGCGGCAGGCCTGCCCCGCCCAGGATCAGCAGCGGCGTGCACAGCAGACCGACCGCCGTGGCCAGCAGCAGCGCATGCAACGGCGACGTCGCATCACCCACTGCACGGCTCACGGCGGTGGCCAGCCACAGCAGGAAGAACGCCGGGGCCGCCAGCAGCAGCACGCGTGCATAGACGATGGACTCACTGAGGACCGCTGCCGGCGTACCCAGCGCCACCAGCAGCTGTGGCGCGAAACCGCCGCCCAGGACCATCACCAGCACCGACAACAGCAGGATCAGCGCCACCGCGCTGCCAGCCACCGCGCGTGCCTGCTGCGGGCGACCCGCGCCCCAGGCCTGGCCGATCAACACCATTGCGCCCGTGGCCAGGCCCATCACCAGGGCCAGCAGCAGGAAGAAGACCGGGAAGAACGCGGCGGCCGCAGCCACCGCCTGTGTGCCAAGCAGGTGGCCGAGATAGATGTTGTCCAGCGTGCCTGCGGCCAGCTGCAGCGCATTGGTCAGCAACATCGGCAGCAGCAGCGTCAGGTAGGTGCGCCAAAGCGGGGGTGCTGCCGGAGGTATCGGATGTACAGGGGTGCTCATGGGGTTCTCTGGGCAAGGCGCCGCCCTGCCCGGCGTTTCCGCCAGCAAAGCAAGCACAGGGGAAGCGGGCCGCGGCCCGCGATCAGATGACGCCGTCGCTCAGCAACGGCGCGATGGCTCAGCCGTCAGCGTCTTCGAAGGCCAGGCGCAGGGCGTGGTCACGCACGTCCTCGGGCCAGGAATGCAGCGCCGCTTCCAGGCCCGCGCGGTCGTGCGCGAACAGCACGCGGATGGCCTCCTCGAAGCCCGGCAGGTCACCGGCGATGGCCTGCAGGAAGTGATAGGCACGCTCGCTGTGGCGGCGCTGCCGGTCCTTGTCGGCACCGGCACGGCTGGCCGCTTCCACCAGCCTGCGCAGTACCACGGAAGCCCCACCCGGCTGTTCGGCCAGCCACACCCAATGGCGCGGCAACAGCGTCACTTCGCGGGCGACCACGCCCAGCTTGGGGCGGCCACGGCCACGCGGGGTTGCGGGTGCATCTTCGGCAGTGGCATCGGCCTCCGCCTCCATGGCGGCGGGAAACGCTTCGGTCACCCGCGCCAGCAGTTCTGCGTCGCTGCCGCGCGTGTCGAAATCGCGGGTTCGGCCGCTGGCGTTGTCGAATACCAGCAGCGGACCGGCGGCGTTGTCGGCACGCAGCTGTTTCAACGCCAGCGCAGCCACTTCAGGGGTACCGGAAGCGACCAGGCGATGGCCGTCGAAACAGCTGAAGGGAGGAAGTCGGGACGCAGGCATGGCAATGGCATCAGAGGTGACGCGCCAATATTGCCCGGGTAATTTACGGGAGTCAATATTGCCCGGGTATTAATTAACCAGGGGAGCGTGCCAACCAAGGTTGGCACCCACCCGAAAGGTTGGCGCCCACCCGATTCTTCGGGTCACAGACGACTGTAGGACCAGCTGACCATGCGGCCGTCCTTGTACGGCATCACCCCATGGAACGGGCGCGGGTCGGCGTCGAACACCAGCGGCAGGAAGTTGCGGTCGCCCTCCCACATCGGCAGCGTGTCCAGCTTGTCCAGGTCCACCCACTCCAGCGTGCCCTCGTGGTTGCCGCCGTGCGGGGTGCCCTCGAATCCATCGATGACGAACACGAAGCCCAGCCAGTCCTCGCCGTGCTTGCCGAAGCCCGGCCAGCTGATGGTGCCGCGCAGGTGCATGTCGGTGCAGAGGATGCCGGCTTCCTCGGCGATCTCGCGGCGCATGCTGGCCGCCACATCCTCGTCCGCTTCGATCTTGCCGCCCAGCCCGTTGTACTTGCCCAGGTGGTGGTCACCGGGACGGGTGTTGCGGTGGATCATCAACACCTGGCGACGATCGGGCGACAGCACATAGCCCAGGGTGGCGACGATCGGGGTATACGGCATGGGGCAGCATCCAGCGGCAGGTCAGCCGTGGATTATGGCCGATCAGCGCACCAGCGACAGGCGGCGCTCGGCGGGCGTGCCGGCGCCGTCGGGATCGCGGCGCAGGGTGGCGACACCGTGGCCACGCTCGGCCAGGTATTCCAGCCACTTGCCGAGGAAGGTGTTCATCCGCATGCGGTGGCTGATCAGCTCCGCCGGCGGCGGGTACAGGCCCATGGTGTCCTGCCAGCGACGACCGACGTAGCAGTGGGTGGTCTCGGCCTGGCGCGCGTCACGGTAAAGGCGCACATATGCCGAGGGATCCGGCTCACCGGTGACCGGGTCGGCCAGGTCGTAGGTCAGGCGCAGTTCCACCGTGTAGCGGTGGCACTCGATCACGTCCAGGCGGACATCCAGGCCGTCGCCGATCGAGGAAATGTAGCTGCCCGCCACCAGTCCGGCCGGTTCGAACAGGCGCACCAGGTGGCGGTAGTTTTCCGCGTACAGGCCCATGAGCCAGCTGAGCCGGCTCAGGCGGGGAATGCGTTCGGTGCGGGGCGAGGCTTGGGCCATGGGTCGATCCTACACGTTGGTGCTTCAACGTGGGGGCGCACACGTGCAAGCCAACCCCTGGGTAGTGCCGGCCGCTGGCCGGCAGCCCTGCATCGCAGCCGAGGGTTCATCGGCCAGCCGGCCAGCGGCCGGCTCTACTAGGTGAGGATCAATACAGCTCGCGCTGCAGACCCAGCGTGGCCAGCACCTTGCTGGAAATCTCCTCGATCGAGGTATGCGTGGTGCTCAGGGTCGGGATCCGCTCCATGCGGAACATGGTCTCGGCCGCGGCCACCTCGCGCTTGCAGGTGTCCAGGTTGGCGTAGCGCGAGTTCGGGCGACGCTCCTGGCGGATCTGCTGCAGACGATCCGGGTCGATGGTCAGGCCGAACAGCTTGCGCCGGTAGGCACGCAGCCGCGGCGGCAGGCGGTCACTTTCCAGGTCTTCGTCGGTCAGCGGGTAGTTGGCCGCGCGCACCCCGTAATGCAGGGCCAGGTAGATGCAGGTGGGCGTCTTGCCGGCGCGCGACACCGCCACCAGGATCACGTCGGCATCGTCGTAGTTCACCGCGATCCCATCGTCATGGGTCAGGGCGAAGTTCATCGCGTTGATGCGGCGGTGGTAGGTGTCGAAATCGACCATGCCGTGGGCCTGGCCGACCCGCGCCAGGCGCGGACTGGCCAGTTCACGCTCCAGCGGCTCGATGAACGGCGCGAACACATCCAGCATCAGCGCCCCGCTGTCGGCCAGGATCAGGCTCAGGCTCTGGTCCACGCAGGAGTTCACCACGATCGGCCGGACCTGGTACCGCTCCCCCGCCGCCTGGATCCGGGCACAGGCTTCACGCGCTTTTTCGGGGTCGTCGACAAACGACATGCGGTCGGTAATGAAGCTGAACCCGGAGAACTGGGTAAGCAGGCTATGCCCAATGGTTTCAGCGGTGATACCGGTTCCATCGGAAACGTAGAACACCGGACGGATGGTCGACATGCGCGCTTTTACCCCCTACGAAGCTTAAAAAGGCCGCCAGCACAAGCTTGTGCCGACGGTGCTCTGCCCGGCATCATATCGGCTTCTTCCTACGGACGCGGCCACTCAGCCCGCCTCGGGCGATGGCCAAACGGAGCATCGCGCTTGAACGAGAACATCCTGTGGTTGCACGAACTGCGTCTGGCCGATCTGGCCCGCGTAGGCGGCAAGAATTCGTCGCTGGGCGAGATGATCGGCAACCTCGCCGGTCTGGGCGTTTCGGTGCCGGGCGGTTATGCCACCACCGCTGAAGCCTTCAAGGACTTCATCGCGCACAACGATCTGTCCAAGCGCATCTTCGACAAGCTGGCCACGCTGGACGTCGAGGACGTCAACGCACTGACCGCCGCCGGCAAGGAAATCCGCACCTGGGTGATCGATGCGCCACTGCAGCCGCAGCTGGACCAGGACATCCGCACCGCCTACGCCAAGCTGAGCGCCGACAACGGCGGCGGCGACGTGGCCGTGGCCGTGCGTTCCTCGGCCACCGCCGAGGATCTGCCGGATGCGTCGTTCGCCGGCCAGCAGGAAACCTTCCTCAACGTCACCGGCGCCGACGATGTCGTGCACAAGGTCAAGGAAGTGTTCGCCTCGCTGTACAACGACCGCGCCATCGCCTACCGCGTGCACCACGGCTTCAAGCATGAGGACGTGTTCCTGTCCGCCGGCGTGCAGCTGATGGTGCGTTCGGGCGTCGGTTCCTCCGGCGTGCTGTTCACCCTGGACACCGAGTCCGGCTTCCGCGACGTGGTGTTCGTCACCTCGTCCTTCGGCCTGGGCGAAATGGTTGTGCAGGGCGCGGTCAACCCGGACGAGTACTACGTCTACAAGCCCACCCTGCAGGCCGGCAAGCCGGCGATCCTGCGCCGTTCGCTCGGCAGCAAGGCGATCCGCATGGTGTACTCGGATGTCCCGGGTGAGCGCGTCAGGATCGAGGACACCCCGGTCGAACTGCGCAACACCTTCTCGATCAGCGACGAGGACGTGCAGGAACTGTCCAAGCAGGCGCTGGTCATCGAAAAGCACTACGGCCGCCCGATGGACATCGAGTGGGCCAAGGACGGTGTCAGCGGCAAGCTGTTCATCGTGCAGGCCCGCCCGGAAACGGTGAAGTCGCGCAGCCATGCCACCCAGATCGAGCGCTTCGCGCTGACCGAAAAGGGCGGCAACGTGCTGGCCGAAGGTCGTGCCGTCGGTGCCAAGATCGGCTCGGGCGTGGCCCGCGTGGTGAAGACGCTGGATGACATGAACCGCGTGCAGCCGGGCGACGTGCTGATTGCCGACATGACCGACCCGGACTGGGAGCCGGTGATGAAGCGCGCTTCGGCCATCGTCACCAACCGTGGCGGCCGTACCTGCCACGCCGCGATCATCGCGCGCGAGCTGGGCGTGCCGGCCGTGGTCGGTTCGGGCAACGCCACCAAGGTGATCGAAGATGGCCAGCTGGTCACCGTCAGCTGCGCTGAAGGCGATACCGGCTTCATCTACGAAGGCAAGCTCGGCTTCGAGCGCACCACCACCGATCTGGGCAACATGCCGCCGGCACCGCTGAAGATCATGATGAACGTGGCCAACCCGGAACGTGCCTTCGACTTCGGCCAGCTGCCGAACGCCGGCATCGGCCTGGCCCGCCTGGAAATGATCATCGCCAGCCACATCGGCATCCACCCGAACGCGCTGCTGGAATACGACCGCCAGGACGCAGCGACGAAGAAGAAGATCGACGAGAAGATCGCCGGCTATGGTGATCCGGTCAGCTTCTACGTGGATCGCCTGGCCGAAGGCATCGCCACCCTCACCGCCTCGGTCGCCCCGAACGCCGTGATCGTGCGCCTGTCGGACTTCAAGTCCAACGAGTACGCCAACCTGATCGGCGGCAGCAACTACGAGCCGCACGAAGAGAACCCAATGATCGGCTTCCGCGGCGCCAGCCGTTACGTCGACCCGAGCTTCTCGGCCGCCTTCGCGCTGGAGTGCAAGGCCGTGCTGCGCGTGCGCAACGAAATGGGCCTTGACAACCTGTGGGTCATGATTCCGTTCGTGCGCACCCTGGAAGAAGGCCGCAAGGTCATCGAGGTGCTGGAACAGAACGGCCTGAAGCAGGGCGAGAACGGCCTGAAGATCATCATGATGTGCGAAGTGCCGTCCAACGCACTGCTCGCCGATGAGTTCCTGGAAATCTTCGACGGCTTCTCGATCGGCTCCAACGACCTGACCCAGCTCAGCCTGGGCCTGGACCGTGACTCGTCGATCGTCGCGCACCTGTTCGACGAACGTAACCCGGCAGTGAAGAAGCTGCTGTCGATGGCGATCAAGTCGGCACGTGCCAAGGGCAAGTACGTTGGCATCTGCGGCCAGGGCCCGTCCGATCATCCGGATCTGGCCGAATGGCTGATGCAGGAAGGCATCGAGTCGGTGTCGCTGAACCCGGACACCGTGGTCGATACCTGGCTGCGCCTGGCCAAGCTGAAGGCCAACGGCTGATGCCATGATGGGCTGACGTCGTGTTCATCGGCGTCCGCCCATACTGCTGCTGCACGCAAGCCCCGCCTCTGCGGGGCTTCGTGTTTCTGGCGTCCACGTACGCCCTGCCCCGCGCAGACTTCCCCCGCAGCAAAGGATTTCCGCATGATCGTCGCCGCCGCACCCGCTCCCGCCGCTACCCCCTGGTTCCATTCGCTCGACTGGGAGCGCCTGCTGGAAACCTACGGCGTACCGTTGCTGGCCGCGATCGTGGTGCTGCTGGTCGGCATGTGGGTGGCGCGACGCCTGTCCAACGCGATGCCACGCGCCACCGCGCGCATGGGCGTGGATCCGATGCTGGGCAATTTCCTGCGCAACGTGGTGTACGCCGCGTCGCTGGTGATCGTGGTGGTGCTGGCAATCGGCACGCTGGGTGTGCAGATCACCCCGCTGCTGGCCGTGCTCGGCACCGCCGGCCTGGCGGTGGGCCTGGCGCTGAAGGATTCGCTGTCCAACATCGCCTCGGGCGTGATGCTGGTGACGCTGCGTCCTTTCCGCGTGGGTGATGTGGTGACAGTGGCCGGACAGACCGGCACGGTGCGCGAAGTGCGCATCTTCCAGACCGTCATCACCGGTGCCGACAACCAGCACACCACCATCCCGAACACGTTGATCACCGCCGCGCCGATCATCAACCTGACCGCCGAGCCGACCCGCCGCGTCGAACTGGTGGTGGGCATCGGCTATGAAGACAACATCCAGCTGGCGCGCGACACCGCGCTGGCGCTGATGAAGGCCGACCCGCGCGTGCTGCAGACACCGGCACCGGATGTGGTGGTGTATGAGCTGGGCGCACATGCAATCAACCTGGGCATCCGCTGCTACGTGAAGTCGGCCGACTGGTTCGGCACCAAGGTCACACTGCTGGAGCAGCTCAAGCTGGGCTTCGACAAGGCCGGCATCAACATCCCGTATCCGCAGCAGGACATGCACCTGTACCTGCATGGCAAGGATGGCGGCGTGGTCGAGGCCGATGCGCTGGTGCGCGACAAGCCCTGATCCGACACAGAAATGCCGGCCAGCGGCCGGCACTACCCTGCCCCGCGCGCCCCGGTAGTGCCGGCCGCTGGCCGGCAGCCTCCGGGATCAGGCGGCGACGCTTTCTTCCAGCGTTGGGTAATCGGTGAAGCCGATCGCGCCTCCGCCGAAGAACGTCGCCCGATCCGGCGGGTTCAATTCCGCACCCAGACGCAGGCGCTCCGGCAGGTCCGGGTTGGCGATGAACGGGCGACCGAAGCCGATCAGGTCAGCCCAGCCTTCAGCCAGTGCCTGTTCCGCACGCTCGGCGGTGTACTTGCCGGCGTAGATCAGGGTGCCCGGGTAGACCATGCGCAGCGCCTGCTTGAAGGCCACCGGCATCAGCGGTGCATCGTCCCAGTCGGCTTCGGCGATGTGCAGGTAGCCCACGCCCAGCGCACCCAGCAGGTGCGCCGCGGCCAGGTAGGTAGCCTGCGGCGTATCGTCCACCGCGCCCTGCAGCGTCGTCAGCGGCGCCAGGCGCACGCCCACACGGTCACCGCCCGCCACCGCGGTCACCGCCTGCACGACCTCGCGCAGGAAACGCAGCCGGTTCTGCAGCGAGCCGCCATAGCCGTCGCTGCGCTGATTGGCCTGCGAGTCGATGAACTGGTTGATCAGGTAGCCATTGGCCCCGTGCAGCTCGACGCCATCGAAGCCGGCGGCCAGGGCATTGCGGGCGGCCTGGGCATAGTCGGCGATGATGCCCGGAATCTCGTCCTCGGCCAGCGCGCGCGGCATCGAGTGCTGGATCATCTCGCCCACGCCCGCTTCCGGGCCAGCGCCGGCAGGGTCGACAAACACCTTCACGCCTTCGGCCAGCAGCGCCGACGACGACACCGGCGCGGCACCACCGGGCTGCAGGGCCACGTGCGAGACCCGGCCCACATGCCACAGCTGGGCATAGATGCGGCCGCCAGCGGCGTGCACCGCATCGGTCACCCGGCGCCAGCCCTGCACCTGTTCCGGGCTGTGGATGCCCGGGGTCCAGGCATAACCCTGGCCCTCCGGGCTGATCTGGGTGCCTTCACTGACGATCAGGCCAGCGCTGGCCCGCTGCGCGTAATAGGCAGCCATCTCGGCAGTGGCAACATTGCCGCCTGCCGCGCGCGAGCGGGTCATCGGCGGCATCACGATGCGGTTGGGCAGGGTCAAGGCGCCCAGGCGGTGGGGTGTGAACATCATGGCGGCAATCTCTTGCGGGGGGGAGTGCCGCAAAGGATGGGGATGCCGGCTGCCACGCAACAGGCATGCGCTGGCAAAACAATTGTTCCCCCGAGGCAAGGATGGCAAGCCCAGGGGTCAGTGCCCCTTCCTGCGGAACGGGATCCGACCCCGCGCGCAACCGGGGTCGGATCCCTTTGCAACGCAAAGGGCTCTGACCCCGAAGCCGGCTACAGCGTCGGCTCAATCTTGACCGCGCCGTGTGCCACGCGGTCATAGCAGCTGCGCACCACATCTTCCCCGTACTTGAGCTCCAGCCGACGCACGATGAAGTGGCCGCGCGCCATGTCCTGGTAGTAATCGGTGAACATGGTATTCAGTGTTGCACCCGCGGCCGCACCGACGATCGGCACTGCCTGCGCGGCGAATTTCTCGGTAACCACCACGCCGAAGCGCGCCGCTACCTTTTCCACCATCTTCGCCAGCAGCTTGCCGGCTTCCTTCGGCGCCACGCCCAGGGTCAGGTCGCGGCCGGTCACCACGCGCCCGGCCAGTTCGGCCGACAGATGGCGCATCACGTCGGTGGTGAAGCCGCGGGCCAGGTAGTAGCCGGTCTCGCTGGCATCATCGCGCGGCGAGTTGCCGCCCAGCGCGAACACCTCCAGGCAGGCCTGGCGGGTGCTGAATTCGGACAGGTCGAAACCCTCGCTGCGGGCCACGTCCGCCACCGCGCGCATCATGATGGTGGTCGACACCGGCAGCTCGATGAACAAGGCCGCGAAGCCGAAGGCCCCGCCCACCGCGCCCGAGGTCGCGGCGGCCACCTTGTGCCAGCGGGTCGACGCCCCCTTGCCGGGCGTGTTGTCCATGCTCCACAGCGCCGCCTGCGCCGACTTGGACAGCGCCGCCTGCACCGCCCCGTGGATGCGGCCGGAGACCGCCTTGGGCAGCGCCTTCACCGCGAACTCCAGCGGCGTGCCGACCAGGTTGGCCATGCGCGCGGTCAGGGTCGGGGCTTCCAGCAGGGTCACCGCCCGCTGCAGGTCAGACCAGTCGCGGGCGTCGTGGGCAATGTCGCGGGGAAGCAGGATGGGCTCGTTCATGGCGCTGATCTTAGCGCCGGATGGTTGAACGGTTCGTCGCGGGGGCCAGGGCCCTTTCCGCTGGAAAGGGGTCCGACCCCGTGGGATTGCCGGCCAGCGGCCGGCACTACCAGTTCGCATGCCACCCGGTAGTAGCGCCGGGCCATGCCCGGCGTCGTTGTTCAGGCAGCCGGCAGGCCCGACAGCGCGCCCATGAACTGGCGGTAGTGGCGCAGCTCGGCGATCGAATCGTGCACGTCGCTCAGCGCGGTGTGATTGCTGTTCTTGCCGACGCCAGCGGCCACGTTCGGCGCCCAGCGCTTGGCCAGTTCCTTCACCGTGGACACGTCCAGGTTACGGTAGTGGAAGTACTTCTCCAGGCGCGGCATCTGGCGGTGCAGGAAGCGGCGGTCCTGGCAGATGGAGTTGCCGCACATCGGCGACAGGCCGGCCGGAATCCACTGCGCCAGGAAGTTCACTGTCTGTGCCTCGGCCTGGCCGAGGGTGGTGGTGCTGTCCACCACGCGCTGCCACAGGCCTGAACGGCGATGCTGGTTGCGGTTCCACTCATCCATCGCTTCCAGGGTTTCAAGCGGGTGGTGGATGGCGAACTCCGGACCTTCGGCCAATACGTTCAGCTGGGCATCGGTGACCACGGTGGCGATCTCGATGATCGAATCGTTGTCGGTATCCAGCCCGGTCATTTCCAGGTCGATCCAGATCAGTCGTTCGTTGGCCGCGCCGTTGTCCGCCATGTGTCGCCTCGTTGCTGGGCAGGCGCGCGGCCTACCGGTGAAGGAAAGAGGCGCCCATCATACCCGTTCGCCCCTCAGGCCTCGCCGGCATGGTCTTCCAGCAGCAGCGGCGGCTTGCCACGCTTGGCACGGAAATAGTTGGTCAGGCGCATGCTGGCCTCCTTGGCCAGCACCCCGCCGTGGATCTCGACGCGGTGGTTGTGGCGGGTATCGCCGAGCAGGTCGAACACGCTGCCGCAGGCCCCGGTCTTGGGGTCGCTGGCGCCGTAGACCAGGCGCGAGACGCGTGCATGCACGATCGCCATCGCGCACATCGCACAGGGCTCCAGGGTCACGTACAGGGTGCTGCCAAGCAACCGGTGGTTGGCCAGCAACCTGCCACCGGCGCGCATGGCTACGATCTCGGCATGCGCACTGGGGTCGTGCGAGGCGATGTTGAGGTTCCAGCCCTCGCCCAGCAGCTGGCCATCGGCGCTCACCAGTACCGCACCGACCGGGATCTCGTCGAACTCGCGCTGCGCGCGTTCGGCCAGCGCCAGCGCATGGCGCATCCAGTGTTCATCGGCGTCGTGCACCGGTACACCCAGGGCATCGGTCATGGCGGTTCTCGCGTGTCTACAGGGCCAGGATGGCCGCCGGGGCCGCATTGTACGCCCGGGGCCGTGCAGGCGCCGCTAACGCGCGTCGAAGCGCTCGCGGGCGGCGTCCAGCGCCGGGAAATTGTGCTCTGCCCAACGGTCCAGCGCGGTCAGGGTGTCTACCAGGCTGCGCGCAACCTCGGTCAACCGGTATTCGACATGCAGCGGCTTGCTCCCCAGATCGCAGCGCTCCACCAGGCCGTTGCGCTCCAGCTGCCGCAGGGTCTGCGTCAGCACCTTCTGCGAGATGCCTTCGATCTTCCGCAGCAGTGCGCCGTTGCGTTGCGGGCCCTGCGCCAACGCTGGCAACAGCAGCATCACCCACTTGCCGGAGATCAGCGCCAGCGCATCGCGTGCCGAGCAATCGGCGGCATAGACATCGCCCGGATAGGCCATGGTTACCTCAAGGTGCGTAATTGCCGGGGCACTCCGGCATCGCGAGGATGGTCGCACACTCCACCAACACCTCGCCCCATGCGCGCCCTGATCCTGCTTGCCCATCCCGAACCCCGCTCGTTCAACGCCCATCTGGCCGCGCAGGCCGCCGAGCAGCTGCGGCGTGACGGTGTGCAGGTGGAGGCAATCGATCTGTATGCGGAAGGCTTCGATCCATTGGAAGCCGCATACCACCATCCTCAGCGCCTGCAGCGCGAACGCTTCGATGCCCAGCGCGAACAACGCCACAGCGCCGAGCATGATCTTCTGCCCACCGGCGTGCGCCGCCACCTGCAGCTGCTGCAGGCCACCGATCTGCTGATCCTGCAGTTCCCACTGTGGTGGTTCGCGGCACCGGCCGTCCTCAAGGGTTGGCTGGACCGCGTACTGGTCTACGGGCCGATGTACAACAGTCGCCAGCGCCACGAGCACGGCGTGATGCGCGGCAAGCGCGCGTTGCTGAGCGTCACCACCGGCTCATCGGCACGGGCCTGCGCCGTCGACGGCCGCGAGGGTGATACCCGGTTGTTGCTGTGGCCGTTGATGTACAGCCTGCGCTACGTCGGCTTCGACGTGATGGAACCGCATGTAGTGCACGGCGTGCGTTCCGGGCTGGCACCGGAGCGCGTGCAGGCGCACGACGAGGCGCTCACCATGGCTGCACGCAACTACCGGCAACGACTTGCTCAGTGGACGCAGTGGCCGATCGTGCCTTTCAATGACAGCGAGGACTTCGAGGACGGCGTGGTGCTGCGCGCGGAGGCCACAGCCTACAGCCCCTTCATCCGCCATCGCCACACCGGATGAATCCGCTTCTGCAGGCGCGGCCGGAAAACTTCATACTGCGCATTCCTGTCAAGCACCTTGGTGAACCCATGACCACCCTGCGCTCCTCGCGCGCCGACGACGGCACCGCCATCGTCGACCTCTGGCGTCGCGCCGTCGACGCCACCCACGATTTCCTCAGCGCCGAAGACCGCCAGGCCATCGATGCCGAAGTGGCTGCTTTCCTGCCACAGGCGCCGATGACCGTTGCCGTCGATGCGCAGGATCGGCCCGTAGGCTTCATGCTGATCGACGGCACACACATGGAAGCGCTGTTCATCGATCCCGACGTGCGCGGCACTGGTACCGGCCGGCAGCTGCTGCAGCATGCGCTGGCCCTGCATCCGCAGCTGAGTACCGACGTCAACGAACAAAACGCGCAGGCCGTTGGCTTCTACCTGCGCATGGGCTTCGTCGAAACCGGCCGCTCACCGCTCGATTCGCAGGGCCGTCCGTATCCACTGATCCATCTCCGGTACAACGCCTGACATCCATCGGCAGCCGCCACGTGCTAGCGTGGCTGCTTTCGGAGAGGAGTGCCGTGCATGGACGGTGGCAGAGCCCTGATGACCCTGTTCGCGCTGGGAATCAGCCTGGTATGGATCCTGGTGCCGTTCGCGATCTTCGCGGTGCGCAATCTGCTGCGCGAGCTGTTGGCCGAGCAGCGTCGCACCAATGAACTGCTTGAACACATCGGCGGCTACCGCATTCCCAAGCCGCAACCCGAGCCCACCGTCTGGCGTGCGCCCTGACCTCCCGCGCTCTCAGGCGGTGGCTTCAAAGGCCGTGGAGTAGCTCACTTCGCCCTGAGCCATCGGCGGACGCAGGCACAGCGCCTGGAAGTACTCCGGCGGAACACCCGGCAGCACCAGGCCCGGCTCCACGCGGAATCCGAACCGCCCGTAGTACGCCGGCTCCCCCAGCAATACACAGCCGTGCGCGCCCTGCCCACGCAATGCGTCGAGCGCCGCGCGCATCAGCGCCGCGCCGATGCCCTGCCCTTGCCACCCGGGCAGCACCGAGATGGGCCCCAGGCCAAACCAGCCGGTGCTGCCATCGCTGATCGTCACCGGCGACAGGGCGATGTGGCCGACCACCTGCCCTTGGCGCTCGGCGACCAGCGAAATGCTCAGCTCTCCGCGTGCACGCAGCGCGTCGACGATGAACTGCTCGGTGTGGCTGCTGTGCGGGGCTTCGCGGAAGGCCGCCTCGGTGAGTGCGTGAATGACCGCATGGTCTTCGCGGGTTTCGGGGCGGATCGTGCAGTTCAAGAAGAGCGCCTCTGGTGAAGTGATGGACATGTGAATGATCGATTTCCGTCACGGATTCAGCTACGAACCTGCGTCCGGCAGCAGAGCCAACGCGACGATGGGATGCCCTGTGCGGCAAGCGATCTGCCGGCGCGGCGCGCCCTGGGCGCGTCAAAAATCCGTCTCGAGGGGTGGCACAGGGCTCCCAGCACGTTCCATAATCGAGAAACCTGCCACCCAGGAAGGATATATGGACATGGACGCACGATGCAGGATCGGGCCATGGGTGTAGCACACCGCGCACACAGGGGACGGCCATTGCTGGCATTGCTCACCCTCCTCCCGTTGGCGGCGTGCTCGCCGTACGCCGATGCCGAGCGTGACGTCGACGCGGGTGGACGCGGCCTGGCCAAGCTCAACCCGGCGCCGAAGCAGGCCTATGAGCTGGTGCTGACGTTGAAGGACGCGCCGGGCCCGTTCGCGATTGTTGAGGGCGTGGCCCAGTATGACGCCAGCAACTACGCAGATTGTGGGCGGATCTTACCCGCGACAGGCACTGCGGGCCGCATCACCAGCCAAGAGCCCGTCACGCTGCGCAAGATCGGCGAGAACGAATATCGCGGCAAGTTCTACCTCGACCGTATGCAGGACGAGGACTACTACGGGCGTGGCGTCTGCCATTGGTCGCTGACGGGTGTCGGTGCAATGTTGCGCGCCACGAATGACAAGGCGGATACGCGATTCCTGACGTTCGTCGACAACAAACGCATGGAGAACGACTCCCCTCTGACGCTTTATTACCCGAACCTTATCTATCCGCGCGCCGACAATGTCGCCAACTTTGGCGCCAGTGGCGAGGAAGATCCGTCGGGGTACAGCGAAGATTTGCGCGACGCGCTGTTCTCAACCACCACCACTGTGCAGAAGCTCGCGCCATGAACTGCCAGTGTCACATTTACCTCTACCACCAAGGAGGCCGACATTGCGCCACAAGATGATTCCGTGCCTTGCTCTGCTTCTGTTGACCGCCTGCCACCCGGAGACCGCCATGAACCAGGAACGTGCCGCTGCTGAAGCCGATGTCGCCCAGGGTGGGCGCGGGCTCGCAAAGCTCAACCCCAGCCCGCGCAAGGCCTATGAACTGGTGCTGCGCCTGAAGGATGCCCCGGGCGACTTCGCGGTGGTCGAAGGTGTTGCGCAGTACGACGTCACCAACGAAGACCAGTGCGGCCACATCGAGCCGGCCACCGGCACGGCTGCTCGCATCACCAGCCAGGAGCCAGTGGAGCTGCGCAAGGTCGCTGATGGCGAATACCGGGGCACGTTGTATGTGGACCGCATGCTGGATGAAGACTACTACGGTCGTGGCGTGTGCAAGTGGGAGTTCACCGGTGCCGGGGCAATGCTGAAGGCAACGGGCGCTGAGGAAGAGACCCGCTTCCTGACCTTCGTCAAAGCCGATCCACTGACCGAAGGCAAGACCCACACGCTTTACTATCCAGACGCGGCCTATCCGCGGGCACCGCTTGCTGCCAACTACCCAGCCACCGGTAAGGCAGATCCGGCTGACTACGTTGCTGAACTGCAGGGCAAGTTGTTCACGATGAGTCTCAGCGCGAGCGAGGTCACCCCATGACCATCAGCACGCAGGATTATGCCGCGCTTTCCGACGATGCCTACAAGGATCGCGCTGTCGGTCGGAGGCGTCCAGGGGAAGAAGAGCTCGTCACGATCAATGGGCATGACTACAAGATTCTCGATCACGTCAATAACCGGCTCAATGGTTACCAAGGCACGGTTTATCAGCGAGCCGACACCAACGAGATCGTGGTCGCTCATCGCGGCACCGAGCAGATGGCTCGTGATGCCATCCTGACCGACGGCGGCATGGTCGTCGCCCGCACCAACGTGCAGGCCCCCGATGCCATCGCTTTGACCAAGAGCGCGCTGGACTACGCGAAGCAGGAAGCTGCATTTGGAGGCCGTGCACCCGAAGTCACCGTCACCGGCCACTCTCTCGGCGGCGCCCTGGCCCAGATCACCTCGCACCACTTCAACGTCAAGGGCGAGACCTTCAACGCCTATGGCGCGGTCAGCCTCAGCTACCGCATCCCGGAAGGCGGCAACACCATGATCAACCACGTCATGGCCTCCGATCCGGTCAGCTCGGCCTCGCCGCACTTCGGCCAGGTGCGCATCTATGCCAAGCCGGATGAGATCAAGACACTCGCCGCAAACGGCTTCAGCAATCACCCGATGCGCGCCCTCATCCCGGACAGCCCGCTCGTCGCGGCGGGAAGCTCGTTCGGCGCGCACAAGCTGGGCAACTTCCTCGGCGACGGCTCAGTGCTGAAACATCCGGAAACGCAGAAGCTGGCAAAAGACAACGCCAAGATGATCGAGGAGTACCGCGACGATGTCGAATCACTGCGTCGTGGTGTCACCCGCGCGGCACGCGGCATTCCGGGCGGCGCCGTCGATCTGTACGACCATATCCGCGGCCCGCTGCAGCCCGGTGAGCCGGCACGCCGCGAAGCAGAGAAGAACGGCCATCACACCAGCATGCTGCGCATGGACGATGCCAACCATCTTGGCAATCCCTTGTTCAACGATGCGATCCGCGGCGTGCACGCGCAGGACGTGCGCGTCGGACGCGTGCCGGACGTAATGAGCACGCAGCTGGCAGGCAGCCTGGCTGCCGAAATGCACGCGGCAGGCGGTAAGCGCATCGACGACGTGGTGATGAATGCCGATGCCTCGCGCAGCTTCGCCGTGCAGGGCCAGGGCGGTGATCCCGCCCACCTGCGCGTGTCGGTGGATACGGCGGTAGCAATGAACACACCGCTGGAACAGAGCAGCCAGCGCATCGACCAGCAGGCCGCAGGCCAGCGCCTTGAACTGGAGCGCGACCAACAGCTGGAGCAGCAGCAGA
The DNA here is from genome assembly GCF_056480025.1 of Stenotrophomonas sp. 109824_Sma. Lineage (NCBI taxonomy): Bacteria > Pseudomonadati > Pseudomonadota > Gammaproteobacteria > Lysobacterales > Lysobacteraceae > Stenotrophomonas > Stenotrophomonas sp. 109824_Sma. The sequence continues at coordinate 2,946,698 of NZ_CM151078.1, forward strand.
ATCAGACCCGCAGCCTGCAGGCCTGACGGACAGCACGGGAGCCGGTCATTCCGGCTCCCGCTTCAGCTCGACACCGCGCCTCAGGGGCTGGAGGCTGCGATCGCTCCAGACCCATTGGCGGTCACGAACAGATCCGGCCCGGAATCCGGGAATCCACCACAGGCGCGATCGCCTGGTGCCACCGGATCGCAGGGCCATTGCGCACGCGCCACCTTCTCTCGCAGCTCGAAGCGATCACCGGTCCAGACCACGAACGCGATGTGCTCGCGGTTCCAGTCGCTGTAGGCACGCGGACTGCCCTTCTGCGCCGACTCGGGGTACTGCACGAACCAGCGCATGGCCGGACCGTACTGCAACTTGCTGTGGTCCAGGCTGATCCGGCCCTCGCGCGACAGCTGGCGCGCACGTTCAGCCTCCGTCACCTGGGGCATGGCCGGCATGGCATCGGCGGTCACATCCCTCGGCGCGGCGTCCCCACGCACCTGGTACACGCGCTGGGCCATATAGGCCTCGCGGCAGTCACCCGCTGGCACACGTACCGGCTCCGCGCCGTACTCATCGGGGTTGGCGACCCGGTCGCTGCAGGTGAACGGCGCTGACACCAGATAGAACGTGCTGTCGGCGTCGCGCCCTTCCAGCGAACGCACCCAGATGTCACCCATCCGCACGATGAAGTCCGGGCGCTGGCCGTAGCCCGGCACGGCCTTGAACCAGGCCTTCTGCTGTACCTCTCGCTCGCGCCAGCTGCGCGGCAGGTGGATGTCCTGCTGGGGCAGCGCGACCAGCATCGCAGCCAGATGCGCCGGCATCGTGCCCTGGCAGGCGCCGATCAGCAGGTCGCCCTGGGTCGCCAGGCGCCCGGCCAGATCCACCGGGCAGCGGGCACCAAGCGCACGCTCGGTCGCCTGCTCGGGCGGCAACGGCACGATGGCCAATGCAGGCGGTGCCGGCGCTACCGCCGGGACCGTTGGTTCGACGACGGCAGGCGATGCAGCCACAGGCGCCGCCGCTGCGGGCGGAACGGGCGCAGGCGCCGGTTCCGCAGTCGGCGCCGGTTGCGCGTCCACCACAGGTGTCGCAGGAGGTGTCACGGCAACCGGTACTTCGGGAGCCGGTGCCACGACCACAGCTTCGGCCGCCATGGGTGCTGCAACGGGCGCCGCCCCTGCAGGCGCGTCAACGGTTGCCTCTGCAGCGAGGGGCGTCTCCACGGCGGGTGCCGCCGCCTCCTGAGCCTGTGCCGACGCTGCGGCAAGTCCAAGTGACAGCAGCCAGAGCGGCGGCAGGCGGCGCATGGATGCATTGCAGCGGGCAGCGGCGTGCCGGGCATTCGAGGGAACGATTCGCATGTGGTGTCCTTACAAGTGGGTTTCCATGTCGGCGCCACGGGGGCGCCACGCGTCGTACGTAGATCGCCAGCGGGCACCCCGCCCGCCGGCGTCAGGTGTTACAGGGATCGCGAACGCTGCTCGTGCTCGCGGGCAAGCGCAGCCGCCGGGTCCTGCTGCGCAACGCTGGCGGCCAACTGCTGGCTGCTCTGCGCCAGCGGCTGCTGCGCCGCCTGTTCGCGATCGACCGATGCGCGCAACATGGCCGGATCGCCCAGCGCGCCCTGCACCGCAAACAGCGTGCGGCCATCATTGCCGGCCAGGAGGTGATCGATGCGCAACATCCCGGCCTTCTGCGCGCTCAGCGCCAGTGCGCCGGCGGCATTGTCAAGCTCCTGCCCACTGCGCAATCCGCTCTGCGGTCCCATCTGCTGCAGGTGCTGGCGCGCCCCCTGGAACAGGCCGTGTCCCGGCTCGCCCGGCTGCGACATGTCGCGCACGGTGGCCTGCTGGGCCGGCGCCCCGACTTCGCCCCGCTCCAGCCGCGCCATCACATCAGGCGTCAGCTTCTGCTGCCACACATCGAATCTCTGCTGGCGGGCCTCGATACCGTTCAGGCCGCCGTTGATCGCACGCGTCGCTTCGCGCACATCCTCGCGCGCCGCCTCGGGTACCCGCGTCTGCCACTGCCAGACCGCAATACGGCCTGCGTGCTCGGGCTGCGCAGCCAGTTCCGGCTGATTCACCAGGTCCAGATCCAGCGCCTTGCCGGCACGCTCGTAATTCTCCTTGCCGACCAGCGGCAGATAGCCACGTCCGTGATACTTCAGTGCGTCACCGGGCGCGTCATTGCCCATGCGCCCGCCATACATCAGTTCGGCCAGGTTCTCCGGCCGCCCACGCAGCGCCTCCTGGCGGGCGCTCTCAAGCGCGCCATTGCCATTGCGCCACGCCGCTTCCACCGGGATCTGCGAGATACCCCGGGTGAAGTTGAAACTTTCATTGAGCCGGCTCAGGCCACGGGACTCGTGCCCGGCCTGCGCCATGAAGTTGGCCAGTTCCCGGGACGAGGTCATGCCGGCCTCCGTGGCCTGCCGCAACAGCTGCGACTCTCTATCCTGCGACACGGTGCAACTCCTGAATCTTCATCAGCGCGGATTCCCTTCCGCCGGTTGGAGCTTTGCTCATGGAAGCGACACCTCGGCGACACTGGACGGGTCGAAGTCCTCGAACCGCACCCTGCCCAGCTCCGCCACCGAGTAATCACGGACATTGGTCGCTTCGGTCTCGATATCCACGACCTTGCATCTCACCCCGTCCACCCAGCAGGCCTTGTCCGCGGGCGCATAGCGGAACCGGTAGGTGCTGCTCCAGCGCTCGCGGCTACCGCCGTTGGTGATCACGCTGAAGGTGCCTTCCTCGACCATTGCATACGCAAAAGGATCGCCGGCCAGGCCACCTCGGGTGGAACACGGCACCAGCTTGTCGTTGCGCGCAGCCAGCTGCCAGCGCCCGCGCCCGTCACCGCGCAGCAACAGCAGCACCCGGTTGGGTCCGTGCTGGCCAGGCACCAGCCCTTCCGGCGTCGGCTGATCGATGACCAGCAGCTGATACTCGATGCCATCGCCGTTGAGCTCGCCCCTGACGGCTTCCAGCAGGTTCGCACCGGACGGAACAAATGCCAGGGCATCGTCCATGTGTGCGCCAGCCCTGTCTTCCATCCCCTCCCACTCCTTCAATATCGTCTCGCCGATGCTCGCGTCGTAGGCAGGCATAGTGGCGTTGCCCAGTCGCGCCAGTCACCCTGCAGATGCGGATGATAGCTCCGGGAGCACCGTGGCAGCGACGGTGACAAGCGTCACCCATTGAGCGGGGGGACAGGGTCCTCATGGACGGGAAAGCTCCTGCAATCGGTAGCGCCGAAGCGTCATTTTTCTGACGCCAAGAGAGCTTAGCGCGAGGAGGTCGCTTGCGTCGAAGATCGAAAGCTTGAAATGGCGCTACCAGTCACAAAATTCGGGGCTGCGTCCACGAAGCAAGACGGTCGAAGGCGGCGCAACGCCCCCAAATCGCCCGTAGTCTCACGTGCAGTTGTTGAGTAGCAGAGAACAGGCTTTCGCATCGGCATCGATACATTCTCCCACTGCCTTTTCCTCCGCCTCGGGCAGTGTCCCGGCCACTGCAGAATAGGTCTGCTCAACGTCACTGCCACTACTGCGGGCACGGACCACTGCGGCGCACTGGCCAAGCGTGACAGCAGCCACCACTTTGCAGTCACCTGCTCCGCACTGACTGACCGCGGTGTCACGTGCATCACGCTCGTTCAACCCCAAATGGATCGCGGAGCCCTTCGGCGCACTGCCAGCGGCGATCGCGCTCCAAGAGTGGGCGATATTGGCCACCATGCGACTGTTCTTTTCTTTACGGTGCGGCGTCTGGCTGAGGCCACTCGTGCAATCAGGCGCGCAGCCTGTCTGGCGACTGCCGATGCAGGACCGCTGCCATGCTCGGGAGATTCGTGCTCGGCTGACCGCTTGGGGCACTCAGGCAACGCATTGACTCGACCGGCGCGCGCGTCTCCTGGTATGCCATTGCTCTGATATTCCTTGCCGCACGCCCTTGGTCAAAATTCATCAAACAATGGCTTGGTACAGTTCGAATAGAACACTTCACATCGTCCTGCGCGATCATTGCGGCACATTGCTTCCGACGCGGCATGCGCCAACTCGGGGGTAGCCCCTGTCCCAAGTCCCGCACGCCCGGCACCGGATCGCCCACTTGGAATGACCCAGGAAATACACTGATTGAAATAGCTCATGCTGACTGTGCAGTCTCGGGCACCTGAAGCCCCACACTTTGAAACTGCTTCGCGCTCAGCCTCATTCTTGGATCGCAACCCTGTTGAAACCCCGGCATCCTGAGTGCTCTTCGACTCCGCAATTGCCCCCCAGGTCTTGGTCCATTTGCCAGTCGGAGTTGCGAGACGGATCTCAGAGGGGGCAGCGCTTCCAGCGGCACCTCCCGGAATCGGCGCACATCCGCGCGCGCCCTGACCGCCAATAGGGTAATACCCGGGCGGGCAGTTTCCTTCTGCCCACGCACGATCAACACCACCCAACAGCAACAGACACGAGGCAAGCAGCACCCAATGTGCAATCAACTTCATAGCGAGCGTCCCTCCACCGTCTCCAGCCAAGCGAACAAACTAGGCAATTCCTGAATTGGCGTTCCCTCTGAGGCCAGAAGATGGATGCTGAGGCTCATGCCCACCTTGCAATCTTGGCATTACCGCCTGTCCCCCGCCCAACTGAGATCCCGCAGCTGAGGAAGGTGCCTCTGGCTTGTAACTCTGACCACCTCCCGTCGAACCCGGCGGCTGACCATTCGGGCCCGGCGATGCCGGTACTGCGCTGCCGCCTATCTGCGAATATGCCATGAAGCTGCCCAATGTTCCCTGGAAGAACATCGCCGCCATTGGGGGCGCAGTCAGAATCAGCGTGGTCAGGATCAGGCCCATGCCGCCTTGCTGCAGCGCCATGCTCGACATACCTTCGCTGAAATTCTCACCCATCAGCGTACCCGTCAACGTGCTTCCCCAAAAGGCGAACGCAACCTTGGACACCATTTTCATCGCAATGCCGGTCATGGCTGCCAGAACCGCCATGGAGAACATCGTGCCTATGCCGTAGAGCAGCCACTTCTGGAACAGCTGCTTGGTCTGGTCAAACAGCAAGCACAGGATGAACAGTGGCCCCAGGCCGATGAACAACGCCAGCGCGACCTCGTACAGCAGAAGCATTGAGCCAGCCGTGACTGCCGGACCACCCGTGCCCATACCAATGAACCACATGGCACGGGTCTTCGCGTTGTCCAGCGTCACGTCACTCATCACGTCCAGCGCGTCAACGCTGGATAGCGCCAGCTGCATGTACCCCAGGTTCTCATCGATCAGATCCTCCGGTGAGTCCTTCTTCCCGGTCACGACGTAAGTGATCTCGTTCTTCACGTCATTGATGAGAAAGCCATGCATCTCGCGACCGAACATACCCATGGTCGTGGCAACCGACACGATCAGCGCAGCCTTGGCCATGTTGGTCACGAGCACCATCATCGAATCGCGGCTGCGACCGGTGGCGATCCGGAAACCCTGAATCAGCACCCAGAGCGTCATGAGAGTCAGTGCAATGCCACCGACCCACGCCATCATGCGTCCAAGCAGCTTGACGCCGTACTCCGCGATTTCCTTATGCAGGTAATCGAGGATAAGCCGGAAGAACACAAAGTCCCCAATTGAGGATGACGCGTGCAGATTCTGCAGCATGTGCAGGGGGCCTTGCCCCAAGATGCCATCCATCAGCCCAAGATCCATAACTTCACCTAGAATGTGATTGCAGCTCGACCGGAGCAGCGTCTAATCAGTTGGAGAGCGCTGCCTTCAGTGCCGCGGCCTTCACTACGGTACCGAGAGGTGACTGGCCGGTACCCTTCAATGCGCGCTGCGCAAGAATCTGCTGCATCTTGGTCAGCGCCTGAATCTGCTTGTCATACCCTTCAGTCTTCTTTTCCCAGGTCGCAAAATCTGCCTGCATATAGGCATCAGAAACGACTGCATTCGCGGAGGCCTCTGCCATCGCACCCTCGCCGCTCCACAGATCACGGATATCCTTGATCCTGTCCAGCACCCTGCGCATGTCGGGCATCGTCTTCTGCACAACTTCCACGGTCTCGTTGTACTTCTGATTCTCCATGACCTGGATTGCAGCGCAGATGTTGCGCTGCTGGGCCACGATGTCCCCACCCGGGCTCAAGTCCAACGCAGTGAGGATACCGCTCAGGCTCATGATATTGCCGGCGCCGCAGCGCTCGGCGACATTCCACTCAAGCGGAACCGGCTCCAGCTTCACGCCTTGAGGCATCAGTGGCGAGGCGATGATCTGATTGAACTTCGCCAGCTTCTGCGCCCAGTTCTGAGTTGTTTCCAGAAACCGTTGCGCCTGGGTACTGTACTCGAGCAAGGCTTCCCCCTGAGCGGCAAGCGTATGGACCTCAGTCAGCGTGCTGTTGAAGGTATTCAAGCCAACCTCAACCACCGGGATGGTGTATCCCTTCACGGGGAAGCTGAGCAATGCGGCGACGGAAATCGCCATGGCGGTGGAACGGAGCCGGGAGACTGCACTCGGCGTCTTGGCAGTACGGGCAGTGGTTTCCATGTTCTTCTCCATCGAATTCAAAGGGCTTGCTGCGTTCACGTCTGTTGCGACAGTCATGCTGCAACCTCCTTGCTGTTGGATGCGGGCTTTCCGGAGCCCTTGCGGTTCTTGTAGAAATCTTCCAGCCACTGTTCCGGCGTCAGCTCATCCACCGTCACACGTGCACGCACGGCGGCGGTCTGCAGGACACGATGCATGATGTCGATGTTGTCGGTCGACGCCGAGATCACCGACAGGATGTCGTCCATGCCGCGCAGGTTGAGCTGGCAGACACTGGACGCATGACCCTGCTTGACCAGGAAGCAACGCGAGCGCTCGTCCAAGGCGGTAACCACATTGAACTCGGCCTCGGTCAGCTTCAGGCCATCCATGTAGTCGCTCTTGCTGGCGTTCGGGTTCGGCAGCAGGATCAGCGTGGCGGTCTGTTCGATCAGGGCGGCGGAGATATCGCTCTTCAGCGCATCCTCCGGGCTCTGCGTAGCGAAGATGCCCAGACCATTCTGCTTACGGATGGTCTTCTGCTTGTTCTTAGCGAACTCCTTCAGGCCACCTTCGCCGTCCAGGATCTTCCAGAATTCGTCCATCACGTAGATCAGCGGACGGCCGTCGATCAGCGACTCCAGGCGGTGCAGCAGGTAGTTGATGACCGGCACGCGGACTTCTGGGTTGTCGATGATGTCGGTGTAGTCGAAACCGATGATGTTGGCCTTGCTCAGGTCAACGGTATCGATCGGATTATCGAATACCCAGCCCAGCGAATTGCCCGAGGTCCAGCGGCGCATGCGCGCGTAGAGGCCATCGTCACCCATGTTGGGCAGGCTCTTCTGGAAGTTGGTCATGCTGCGCAGGTGCATCGGCGTATCGAGCATGCTTTCCACCGCGCGATAGATGTCTTCTTCCTCGCGGGCGCTGTACTCACGCTTGCCGGCCAAGACCTTGATCAGGTCGGCCAAGAACTGCACGTTGGCTTCGTTGTTCTCGCACTGGAACGGGTTGAAGCCGGTCGGCGCGCCGTTCTCCAGGGCCAGGTAGTTGCCTCCGCAGGCACGCACGAAGATCTCCGCGCCGCGATCCTTGTCGAAGAAGAAGATGGTCGGCGACGGCTCGTACTTCTGCACCTGGCTGAGCAGGAAGTTGATCAGCGCGGTCTTACCGGTACCGGACTTGCCGATCACCATGGTGTTGGCGATCGCCTTCTCGCCCAGCGAGTTTTCCGACGGATGGGTCGCGTGGAAATTGAAGTAGTACGGCTGGCCGTTGGTGGTCTGCAACGTGGTGACGCAGTCGCCCCACGGATTGTTGTGCTGCTTGCCGGTGGCGAAGTTGTGCAGCGGCGACAGGCCCAGGAAGTTCAGCGAACTGACATTGGCCAGGCGAGTGCGGTAGCGCCAGTTACCCGGCAGCTGCGAATAGAAGGACGAGGTAACCGCCAGGTCTTCCTTGGTCGACACAAAACCGGCGTTGGACAGCTCGGCACGGGTCGAGGCGACGTTCTGCGAAAGCTTGGCCTGCGTGTCGCCGTAGACCGCCATGATGAAGTGGTATTCACCCAGCACGAAGTTGCCCGACGACAGCTGATCCATGGCCTGGTCCAGCTCGACGATCTGGCTGACCGCCTTGTCGCCGGAGGAGATCATCATGCCCTTGGTGCGGTCGAGCACCTTCAGCGCATCCTGACGCCCCATCGGGCTGAACGAATGGGTGATGACGTACTCGTAATCCAGGTACTTCAGGCCGTTGAGGATGCCCGGGTAGGTCCCCTCGGCATACTCCTTGATGTTCAGGATGGCGCCAAAATGGTTGGCGCCATTGGGGGTGTTGATCGCAAAATCGCCGGTCTTGGCCGAGAACATGTGGCGGCTGACAGGCAGGTAATCCTTGATCGGCGCCGACAGCACCGGCACCGGCTCATCGATGCGATTGATCAGGTAGCCGAACAGCTCCAGCGTTTCCGAGAACACCACACCGTTCTTGGCTTCGTACATGCCCAGGCGATACGGCGCGTAGTCGCGGATCACGGCCTCGACGTTGCCGGCCAGTTCCATCAGCTTCTCGACCGCCTGTTCCTGCTCGGCGCGCAGCTTGTCTACGTTCGCCGACTTTTCGACAAAGCGCTTACCGGCCACCACCGGGCGGTAGATCATGGTCAGGTACAGCTCGTTCTGCATGATGCGCTGCGAGGACAACATGCCCATGTACTGGTCGGACACGTCCTGGTTGAAGCGCTGCTTGTAGCTGCTCTTGCCCTTCAGCGTGCGGCGGCGACGGATGTCGTGCACCCAGAAAGCGACGTTGACGAAGTCCGGTGCGCGCAGGGTCTGCAGCAGGCGGTTGAACGTGTTGTGGCGATGCTCGAGCTCCCACTCCTCACGGCCGACGAACGGCAGTCCTTCCAGATGCCAGGTCATCAGGTAGTCGCCGCCCGTGGTCTTGACCACGTTCGGAGCGACATGCGACGACAACGGGATGAACTCACTGATGGAGGTGTCAGGGCTGAACATACGACTGCTTCCAAAGAGGTACTGCCAAGGAGTTTCAAGAGACCTGGCGGGCGAGAACGCCCGCCAGGCCGGATCCGGACCTCAATCCATTCGGGCCGGCTTGTTGCGGTAGTGATTGGGGTTGAACACCCACATGCCATCGTGTTCCGGCACGTTGCGCACCTTCAGCTTGAACATCAGGCGCAGGCCCAGCAACCGGAAGATCATTTCGTCACGCTTGGCCATGTGCCGCATGATGAAGATCGCCACCGGAATGGTGAGCAGGAACCAGAAGTTCGTGTACACGCTGAGGAGCAACAGCCCGCCCGCCACCATGAAAAATGGCAGGTAGGGCACGCCCAGGAACATCGCTGGACGCGTGCAACCGCGGAACAGGACGTTCTTATGCACTGTAGTACTGGATCGCGTTGTTGATCAGGTAGTACGTCGTGCTGCCGCCGGTGCACTTGCCGTCGCTGCCCTCGCCCAGCAGCATGCGCGCGATCTGGCCAGCGGCACCGATCAGCACGCCACCGATCAGGATCGGCGCGACGTCACCGATGCGCTTGTGCGCGAAGGCGATCTGGTAGCCGGCGAAGATCACCGCGATGGTCACCACGGCGATCGAGGCCATGTTCAGCAGGCCGTTGATGTTGGAGAAGAAACCGCAGACCTTCTTGTCGGTGCCGCCGAAGTCGGTGCCGGTGGCGAACACCTGCGGGGCGAACAGTGCGCCAACGAAGATCGTGGCCATCAGCAGGGTCTTCAGCGTGCGCTGGGCCTGGACGAGGTCGAGATTGGATCGCTTCATGGATTGATTTCCTTGTTGATGGACTAACACAACTGAATCGACCAGCCGGGGGACTGGCCGCACCACGACTTCGTCAGAACACGAAGGCCGCATCCCCTGCGGGAATCTGCTGCGCCGGCGCAGCCTGCACCGGTGCGTTGAATGAATTGTCGCCACCGGCGACAGGCTGGTTGCGCTCGCTCCAGGGCCGCAGCATCACGGGCCCCTCATTGCCGGCGCCGGCAGCGCCTGGCAACTGCTGCGGCATGGCCATCGCCTGCGCAGCACCCTGCTGAGGCAGTTGCTGCGGCATGCCACTGGCCTGTTGCTGCGGATAGGCGGCCCCTTGGGTGGGCTGCGCCTGCGGCTGCATCATCCGGTCCACCGAACCCAGCACTACCTTGGACAGTGCCTGGTCGGCGATGTTCAGCAGGCTGCCCCGCGCCATCGCACCGGTGGAGGGATACACGACATACGCGCGTGCCGGGTCTTCCGACGGCACGTACACCGGACCATTGGACTGCGCAACGATGCGGGCCTGCGCCGGAGATGCCAACTGCGGATGATGCTCGACCTTCATGCTGCGGCGTTCACCGCGACTCACCACGTCGATCGGCGCAACACCATTGCTGGCAAGCTGCTGCCCGCGGCGCATCGAGTCATAGACTTTCTGCACGTAGCCGTGACGGAAGCCGGTCTCGAAATTACCCGAGTAGTAGCAGCTGAACGACTTGCCCCAGTCACCGCCGGAGCGCTTGTAGCACTCGGCGAGAATGCGCGAACCCGCCTGCAGGTTCGGGCACTGCTGGAAGGCCTTCTCGTAGGAATCCAGGCCGTACTTGCCGAGGTTGTAGCGATTGACCTGGGCCAGCCCGATGGAGAAGTTGTAGCCCTTCTCTTCCAGCATGCGCACCGTCGCCAGCGCTTCATCCAAGGCCTTGGGCTGGCGCACCAGTGCGCCGCCGACCACGCCGATGGCGTAGGGATTGCGCGACGATTCGACGTTGATGACGTGCTGCATCACATCCATCGAGACGGCCATCTCCGGGCACGCCATCATTTCCAGTCCTGGCAGCATCCTTCAGCCCTCCTGCCCCTGGGCACGCCCAGGATTGAAGTCGATGCCGGTGATGTAGCGCGAACCGGCATGCGCCTTGATATGCACGACGATGTCGATGGTCATCATCAACAGTCGCTTGATCACGTTGAATTCGAGGCCCGAACCTTCGGTCGAGGCCTTCACCATCAATGCCAGCTGGTCCCAGGTCTGCTCCGGGCTGCCCGCGTGGCAACTGGTGATCGAACCCGGGTGGCCCGATGCGCAGTTGCGGATGAAGTAGAACGCTTCATCACCTCGCAGCTCTGCCAGGATGATGCGTTCGGGCTTCATGCGCAGGCACGCTTCCATGCAGCTCTTGGCGCTGACATTGCTGGTGCTTTGTCCACCCTTGGAATACAGCAGGTGCACGACATTGGGTTGGGTCAGAAACAGTTCGCGCGCGTCCTCGATCGTGACCAGGCGCTCGCTGTCCGGGATATGATTGACCAGCGCTTTCATGAAGGTGGTCTTGCCGCTACCGGTCGCACCGGATACCACGATGTTCTTGCGGTACATCACCGCACGCCGGAAGAACTCGGCGTACTCGCGCGAATGGCGCAGCTCCAGCAGTTCGCGATCCTGCTCGCTGATGCTGCCATCGCTTTCCAGGATCTGATTGAAGAAGCCGTCTTCGTGATACTGGCTGAGCGACTTGGTGTGCTTGGACGGCAGACGGATGGTGATCGACACCTTGCCAGCGTCACATGCGGGCGGAATCACGAACTGCGCACGCTGGCCGGTGGGGAACGTGAGCGACACGACCGGATCGGCATCGGTGATGCGCTGGCCGGTGTTGCTCTCGTTCACCACCGCCGTGCAGAACTGCCGGGCCCGCTCGAAGGTCAGGCTCGGCACGTCTACCCGCTGCCACCCCGCCCGGGTTTCCAGGTACAGCTCACCGGGACGATTGATGCAGATTTCCGTCACTTCCGGGGACGTCATGTACTCGGCGATGCCCAGCACTTCGTACTGATAGCGCAGGAAATCGCTGGAGACGAGGGCGAGGGGTGACACTTCGGCGTCCATGATCGTTCGTTGGGTTACCGGCGGGGGTGGAGCACGTTGGTGAAGTCGACGTCCTTGGCAACGTAGACGTTCACGATCGTGCCCTGGTTGATGGTGACGGTCGGCGGACGGCGGTTGCTGCTGAGTGCCTCGTTGGCCAGGCGCTCCATCGTGCGTGCGGTAGCACTCTCATAGGGCGACTGCACCGTCATGCCGTTGTTGGCGATGGTGGTCGTCTCCGGACCGTGTTCGGCGGCTGCGTACTTGAAGGCATCGGAAATCAGGCTGATCATCAGCGCCGAGGCGATACGACTGCCCCAGTGCGCGCTGTACTGGCCCGGATGACCGGCGCCACCCAGCTGATCCACGCCCGGGCTGGACATCGCAACGTCGATGCCATTGGGAGTGGTGATGCGATCCCAGATCACTTCCACGCGCTTGCCCATCGGACCGCCGCCGTAAGCGCCATAGATCTTGGAGCCCTTCGGCAGCAGCAGGTTGCGACCATTGATCGAGTACACCGGCTCGGTCAGCAGGCACGAGGTATAGCCGGCGAGATCGGTGATGATGCGGGTTTCCAGCACGCAACGCAGGTAGGTGCCACGCACCAGCAGCGCATCGGGGCTCTGGATGTAGGTGGCACTGGAGACGTCTTCCACGTCCGGCCCACGGCGGATCTTCTGCTGCCCCTGCTGGTTGGGCATCATGTTCGCAAGCAGCGCCTGGCGGGTCTGCTCGTCGATCGCACTGCGCTGCGGTTGCGCGCGATTGCCTGCCGCAAGCGCGGCATCATCCACGCCGGCCATCCGGCGCTCGACCAGCGTCGGCCCACGGGGTTCCATGGCTTCCGGCCGGGACGCGATGGGCACCAGCTTCGGACCTTCGTCCTGCGACATCGGCGGAAGCATCGGAATCGGTTCGGCGGCAGTCGGCGGCGCCTGCGGAGGCGGCGCAACGTCCGGCAGTGTCGGCGTGCTGGCACGTGCGACATCCGGCACCTTCTGCGCGGCGTCATCGCCCTCCTGGCCCTTGCGGAACAGCAGGAAGCCCATGGCCACCAGCAGCAGCACGATGCCACCGAGGAACATCAGCGCCTTGCGGTTCAGCCGCTGCTCTTCGGCCGAGCGCAGCTGCGGTGCGGCCGCATCCAGATCCGGCGCAGGCTCGGCCTGGGTCGTGCCGAAGTACGGGTTCGACTGCGCGTCCGGGGCACCCTGTGCGCCGTACGGGCTCTGGCTCTCGTCGCGTCCGTTGTTCGGGTCGTTTCCGGGAGTGTTCTGCTGGCTCATTTCTTCACGTTCCTTCGCAGGCCGACGACGAAGTCGCCGTGGCGGATGACCAGGTACGGGTGCGTCCCGTGCACGATCAGCGTATTGCCTTCAACCGTGGTGTTGACCACGAAGTCTTCACCGTATTCCGTTTCGCGACCGAACACCGCCGGGAAGATGCCGGTCTTGTACTCCGGCGAATTCGGCAGTTTCAGGTAGGTGAAACGACCATCGTCATAGGCGTTGACCGGGATCAGCCACCCCATCTTCTTCGCCTTGCTGGTCGAATAGGAGTAGTTGAAGTTGTACTGGCGGTCCTTGGCCAGTTCAGAGCTCAACAACGGCTTGGCCTCTTCCTCGACCGCCTCCTGGGCGACGCCGAACACGGTGTCGTTCGGATAGACGAAGGCGATCTTGTACTGCACGCCTGCACGACGGGCCTGTTCCAGCTGGCGCCAGTCGGTGGCCACCACTTTCAGCTCGAAGATGTAGGAATGGGTCTCGGTGCGCACCATCATGTTGGTGTCGACGTCGACGTTCTTCGGCTTGATGTAGAACACGTTCTCGCGGCGGGTCAGTTCCCAGCCGCTGCTGAAGCCGGTGCTGTAGTCGAGGATCTTCTCGTTCGGGCTCAACTCGATCTGGGTGGTCAGACCCAGGCCGGTGCGAACCGGATAGATACGGTCCTTCTCGTACTCGTAATGGTCAACCGCCTGCGCCATTGCCGCTGCTGAGAACAGCAACGACAACATCGACAGCAGCGCCAGTGCGCTTCCCCTGATATTTCGACTACTCATCGGTTGCTTGCTCCATCAGCAGTTCCGGTGGAATTGTTCTGCGCCGGCCTCATGGCCGGCTGTCCGGGCATGACCTGCCCCGGCATTGCTTGCCCCTGCACCGGCTGACCCGGCATGGGTTGCCCCTGTACGGGCTGACCCTGCATCGGCTGGCCCGGCACCTGGCCGTTGGCCGGAACCGCGACCGGCTGGCCGGTAGCCGGATCGATCATCGTGGCCGCGGCCGGATTGTTCGGATCGTAGACGCCCTGCGCCTGCTGCGCGGCCTGCTGCGCCTGCGCCTGCATGGCGCCGTCATCCGGCACTGGCACGCCACGCGAGTAGTCGTTGTCGACGCGGTACTCGGTGACCTGGAACGCCAGCGGGTTGAGGATGCGATCCTGTTCGGACAGCGCCAGGTTCTGGTTGTAGCCGAAGCGCATCGTCACCAGCTGGTTGTCCAGGTAGGTGGCGACGCCAGTGCGCTTGTCCAGCAGGCTGCGCTGGATGCGCACCGAAGCGCCGCGGAAGCTGCCGTTCGGCTCGGCGCCCAGCGGCGTGATGCTGAGGATCTTGACCCGGATGGCGCGCTCGCGGCCATACATCACGAACGGGTTCTGCGGGTTGTTGCCGGCATAGCGCACGCGCATGGACTGCGCCACCGGATCGGTGGACATCACGAACACCAGTTCCCAGTCGCGCAGGCCCATCACCGCCGAGTCGTACGATTCGCGCGCGAGCACGTACTGGGCGACATTGCTGCGATTGATCGCTTCGTTGGTGGTGATCGTCTCGCCCTGGAAGGTGCCACTCAGGCGCGCGACGGTCGCGGTGCCGGTGTAGGCATCGGCCATCACCAGGAACGGCACCTTCTCCTTCAGCGGCAGCATGTAGTAGTAGCCGCCCGCGAGGGCGAGCGACATCAGCAATGAGCCTGTGGCAACCCACCACGCACGTCGCTCGCTGCGGCGTGCCATGTCGGCCACGGTGATCTCGTAGCTGACCGCCTTGGCGACCGACTGCTCGACCTTGGGACTATTGCCGGGATCCTTCTTGCGGAACATGGATTCTTCCGTACTGCTGAAACATCAATGGGCGTGGCACCCCTGCGACAGGCGCGGGGAGCGGCACGTTCGATGATTTCGAGGTGGACTCAGGTGCCGCTGCTGGACTCAGCGCCCTGCGCCGACGCGGTCGGCGTCGAGCCTGCGCTCTGCACAACGATCTGGTTGCCAACGATGGAGACGGAGATGCCCTGCGCTGCATAGGCTGCGGTCAGATCGATCACGGCCTGCTGTGCATTGGTGGTGTCGATGTTCGAGACCGCGCCAAACAGGGTGAAGTCCGAGCTGAGGCGGTAGTCCAGCGTGCGTCCGGAATCCTTGGCCCAGCGCTCGAGCATGGCTTTGAGCGTGCCATCCATCGGCGAGGCCTGGTAGACGTAGCTGGAGTACAGCGGGATTTCGGTCGTTGCCGCAGCAAAGCGGTTGACCGGCTTCCAACGGCCTCCGAAATCGGGAGCGGACTTGGTGGCACAACCTGCCACCATCAGCGCCGCCACTGCGGCGATGGACATTTTTGCGATAAACGCCTGATTCATACGGGCTTCACTTTGACGTACGAAAAAGCAGTTCCGAGCGTTGGATCCCTGGTCGTCCGGCGCTGCATGGCGCACGCCGGAAACGGGGAGACGCGCTGGATTGCAGCACACCTGCCCCGGCTCCCCTGCAGCCTTGCGGCTGCCAACCAGGTTGCAGGCCGAGCGACGGACTTCAGCCGCCACGCACCTGCACACCCTTACCAACGTCGAAACCATCCTTGTTTCCATGGCACAAACTCCTGGCCACCCTACTGCTGAAACTTTGACACCCGGCACATATTTCCGGACCTCAAACATAGGGTCGCACAACCACGCGTCAATTCCATGTCAGGAAAACCTGAAAATCTATCTCTCCGTGCTATTTTTTTGACGAAGCTCACCAATTCACGTTACTGAATACGAATGAAGTTCACATTTTTACATCTGTGAATTCAGACTTTGAGCATCGGAACGTCCACCTTCGGCAGCAGTCTCGAAGTGAAGTAACGGTCCTTGTAGTACCGGATCTTGTCGCACTTCACCGGATGCGGTATGCCCTCGTACAGGAACACCTCCATGTCCGGCCCCATCGCCTTCAGCTCCTGCGGCAGCATCAGCGCGCGCCGTTCCTCGGTGAAGTTGTGGGTCTTCTCGCGGGCATGGGTGACGTTCTTCTTGCGCACCGTGGTGTAGCCCAGCATGTCCGAGTAGTCGTTGGCATCCTGCTGTTCGCGCGGCGCGTACAGGATCTGCAGGGCGTGGTTGGTGATGATCGTGCGCGAGACTTCCCGGCCGTAGGTGGCATCGAGCTGCGACATGCTCTGGATGATCGGCAGCAGGCGGATGTTATAGCCCGCCATGTAGGACACCGCCGAGGCGATGATCTCCACTTTGCCGATCGAGGTGAATTCGTCCATCAGCAGCAGGCACTGGTACTTCAGGTCCGGGTTGGACTTGGGCAGTTCCTTGGTGTTGAGGTTGATCAGCTGGCTGAAGAACAGGTTGATGATCAGCCGGCTCTCGGCCAGCTTGTTCGGCTGGATGCCGATATAGATGGTCATCTTCTTCTTGCGGACGTCGGTCAGCAGGAAGTCGTTGCAGCTGGTGGCCTTGTCCAGCACCGGATTGATCCAGGGGTTCAGCGGCTCCTTGAAGGTGCCCAGGATCGAGGCGAAGGTCTCATCGGCCTGCGACAGCATGTTGGCGAACGCCGAACGTGCGTTGGCACTGAGGAACGATCGCTCCGACAGGGTCTTGAGGTACTTCTTCAGTTCGGTGCCGTCACCAGAGGACAACCGGTACACCGCGCCCAGCGTGGGCGTGCCCGAGCCGCCCGGGAAGCCACTGCTGCGCTCGTCGTCCCAGTTCTCGAACAGGTACAGGGTGAAGGCCATGAACGCGTTGCGTGCCTGGCTGACCCAGAATTTCTGGTCCTCGGCCCCGTCCGGATACAGCATCGCAGCGATGCTCATCAGGTCCGAGACGCGGAAGGCCGGATCGTCGGAGACGTAGCTGAGCGGGTTCCAGCGGTGCGTGCGCCGATCCTCGGCGAAGGGATTGAACAGGTAGATCTCCTGGCCCTGGCTGGCGCGCCAGCCGCTGGTCAGGTCGAAGTTCTCCTGCTTGATGTCCAGCACCACCAGTGATTCGCCGTACTCCAGCAGGTTCGGGATGACCACGCCCACGCCCTTGCCCGAGCGGGTCGGCGCGGCCAGGATCACGAACTGCTGGCCATCGAGGCGCACCAGCTTGCCGCCATGGCTGCCGACCACGATGCTCTGGCCGGTCTTCTTGAACATGCCGTGCTTGGCCAGGTCGGCACCGGTGGCGAAGCGCGCGTCGCCGTGCAGCGAGCGCTTGTCCTTCTTCATCAGCAGCACCAGGCCGGTCACCAGCAGCACCAGCAGGGGCAGGCCGAAGCCCACGTAGCCTGCCCATTTGATCTTGCCCACGAAGGGCGCAACCTGCGGCTGGCCGATGGCGTGGACGTACTGGTAGTAGGTGTTCCAGGTGAACAGCTGGGTGTCCAGCCCCAGGAACAGCAGGGTCAGGTAACCGGAAAACACGAAACCAAGCAGCAGGGTCGCCAGCGTGATGATGGCGATGAGCAGATACTTCTTACTGGGCAACACCCGAATCCTCCATGATGCGCACGCGGCGCGACGGCCTAGCGGTGGCGCCAGCGCGACGCCTTCTTCCGCAGGTGGTTCTCATTCTCCAGCCCGGGCTCCTCGCCCTCCTCACGCACCAGTTGCAACAAGCGTTGGCGCGCTTCGGCCAGTGATATCAGGTCGGTCAGACGATCCCCATCGTCGGCGACGACCGCATGGCCGACCACATCGCCCGGAGCGTACACCGGCGCGTAGGACACCGCTACCAGCTGATAGCGCCCGCGCGACTCCAGCACGTGCCTGAACTCCTGCATCGATCCGCCTCCTTGTTTGAGCAACGCCACAGTCCCCTGCACCGCCATCATGCCCGCTGGCATGTCGTCTGCACATGCACACCGGCGGCACGGATCGGCGGCCCCTCCCGCAGCGGAGGCGGCATTACCACCGATCAAACACTGATTTACCCCCAGCGTGGCTGCCCCTGCTGCGGTGCAGCAGTACAATGGCCGGCTCCCCGCCCCCATCGCGCCCCCGCATGAGCCCCAACTCTTCCCTGGCTGCGCGGCTGACGCCCCGTCAGCGCACCCTGATCATCCTCGCCCTGTCGCTAGGTGGCTTCGCCATCGGTACCAGCGAGTTCGCCAGCATGGGCCTGATGCTGGAGATCAGCCGTGGCCTGTCGATCTCCGAAACCCAGGTCGGCCATCTGATCAGCGCCTACGCCATCGGCGTGGTGGTCGGCGCCCCGATCCTCGCCTTCGTCGGCGCCAGCTTCCCACGCCGCAAGCTGCTGCTGGCGCTGATGGGCTTCTATGCCATTGGCAACCTGGCCAGCGCGCTGGCACCGAACTACGGCACGATGCTGGTGGCGCGCTTCGTTGCCGGCCTGCCGCATGGCGCCTACTTCGGCGTGGCGATGCTGGTGGCCGCGGCGATCAGTCCCGCCGGCCAGCGCGGCCAGGCGATGTCGCGCGTGCTGCTGGGCCTGTCGATCGCGATCCTGGTCGGCAACCCGCTGACCACCTGGCTGGGCCAGCAGCTGAGCTGGCGCACCGCCTTTGCCCTGGTCAGCGTGCTGGCCATCGCCACCGTGGCGATGATCGCGCGCTTCCTGCTGCCGGACCCGGATGAAGTGCGTACCTCGCCGATGCGCGAGCTGCGCGCCTTCAACACCACCCAGGTGTGGCTGGCGCTGGCGATCGGTGCGGTCGGTTTCGCCGGCATGTTCTGTGTGTTCACCTACCTGGCACCGACCCTGGTGCAGGTCACCGGCGTGGCCGAATCGTGGATGCCGCTGGCGGTGGGCGTGTTCGGCATCGGCGCGATCATCGGCAACATCGCCGGTGGCTGGCTGGTGGACAAGTTCCACTTCAAGGCCGCCGCCGTGGTGCTGCTGTGGTCGATCGTGATGTTGCTGCTGTATCCGCTGGCCGCGCAGTCGGTGTGGACCATCGGCCCGATGATCATCACCGTCGGCACCATGGGCGCGCTGGCGGCGGTGCTGCAGACCCGCCTGATGGACGTGGCCGGTGAAGCGCAGACGCTGGCAGCGGCCTCCAACCACGCCGCGTTCAATACCGCCAATGCGCTCGGCCCGTGGCTGGGCGGCATGGCGATCAGCGCCGGCTTCAGCCCGGCCAGTACCGGCTATGTCGGCGCAGCCACCGCGATCGGCGGCCTGCTGCTGTGGTGCGTGGCAGTGACGCTGGACAAGAAGCGCAAGACTGCCGTCGCCGGCAGCCACTGAAGAAACCGCGCCGGGTCGTCAGCCGCTGCCCAAGCGGCGGCGGCGATCCGGACGCAGCAACGCGGTATCGCCGGCCGCCAGGGTCGGCCGCGCCAGCTCGCCGCGCTTCACGCGGTCCAGCACCCGCCGCGAATTGGCTGCACAGTCGATGCCGTCCGGCCGTGCCTGGATGTCCTCGATCAGGGCCAGCAGGTGCGCCCGGCTCTCTGCCAACCGCAGCTGCAATGCCTCGATGTCGGCCACCTTCTGCTGCAGCATCGTGATCAACGCATCGTGCTGCCACTGGCCCATGTCCGGCGGCAGCAGGGCGCGGATCTCTTCCAGGCTGAAGCCTGCACGCTGCGCGCCCGTGATCAGCTCCAGCAGCAGCACCGCCTGTTCCGGGTAGTCACGGTAGCCATTGGCCTGGCGCTGCACCACCAGCAGCCCCGCGTCTTCATAGAAGCGGATGCGCGACGCCGCGAGGCCCGTGAGGCGGGCCAGCTCACCGATCTTCATCTGTATGAATCTTCGACATCGGAGCCTGTTGACCTTCAATCAAACTTGAAGGTTAGCGTAGCGCCATTCCCCTGTCCTGGAGCTGTCCGATGTCGCTGTTCTCGCCCCTGGCACTGCCCTCCGGTGCCGTCATCCGCAACCGCATCGCCAAGGCGGCGATGGAGGAAAACATGGCCGACGCCGACCACGCGCCTTCCGCTGCGCTGCTGCAGCTGTCCCAGCGTTGGGCCGATGGCGGCGCAGGGCTGATCATCACCGGCAACGTGATGGTGGATGGCCGTGCCATGACCGGGCCCGGCGGCGTGGTGCTGGAAGATGATCGCCACCTCGACCGTTTCATCGCCTGGGCAGAAACGGTGCGCTCGCGGGGCGCGCAGATGTGGATGCAGATCAACCATCCCGGGCGGCAGATGCCGGCCGCGCTCGGCCAACCCGCACTCGCGCCGTCAGCCGTCGCCCTGGAGATGGGCGCGCTGTCCAGGCAGTTCGCACCGCCGCGGGCGATGACCGAGGCGGACATCGAAGAGGTGATCGCCCGCTTCATCCGCAGCGCCGAGCTGGCCGAGCGCGCCGGCTTCAGTGGCGTGGAGATCCATGCCGCACACGGCTACCTGCTCAGCCAGTTCCTGTCGCCCCTGTCGAACCGCCGCGACGACCGCTGGGGTGGCAGCCTGCACAACCGTGCGCGCCTGCTGCGGGAGATCGTGCAGGGCGTGCGCGCCACCGTGTCACCCACGTTTGCGGTGGCCGTGAAGCTCAACTCCGCCGACTTCCAGCGCGGCGGCTTCTCGCCCGAGGATGCGCGCGAAGTGGTGGAAATGCTGGCGCCCCTCGGCGTGGACCTGGTCGAGCTGTCCGGTGGAAGCTACGAAGCGCCGGCCATGACCGGTGCCGCGCGTGACCAACGCAGCCTGGCCCGCGAGGCCTACTTCCTGGAGTTCGCGCGTGAGATCGCCACGGTGGCGACGATGCCGCTGATGGTCACCGGCGGTATCCGCCGTCGCGCCGTGGCCGAGCAGGTACGGGACAGCGGTGTGGCCATGGTCGGCATCGCCACCGCGCTGGCGATCGAGCCGGATCTGCCGCAACACTGGCAGCAGGGACGCGATCCGGTGCCGACACTGCGCACCATCGACTGGCGCAGCAAGCCGTTGGCCGCCAGCGCACACATGGCAGCGGTGAAGTACCAGCTGGGGCGGCTGAGCCGGCGCCGCCCCACCGCGCCGGGTGTCTCACCGGTGTGGGCGCTGCTGTTGGCACAGGCTGCTGGCAAATGCCGGACCCGCCGCTACCGGCGCTGGATCGGTGCACGCGCAGGCGGATACTGAGCGGGCAGGCTTCTCATCGCTGAAGCGATGCTCCACCATCTGCATGATTGGCGGCAGCCCGTCGCCGGTCGCAACAGGCAGAAGGAACCCTCGTGGCAGCAGGACCAACCAGGAACCGCGAAAAGCTGCTCGATGACCTGCTTTCGCTGGGCCGCAACTGGGCGCTGGCCATCGCCATCGCAGGCGCCGGGGCCGCGGTCCATTACAGCGAGTCGGTATACGAAGCAGGAATGTGGCGCGGCCTGCTGCCCACGCTCTGCTTCCTGGTCGCCATCGTCTGGATCGTGCTCAGCATCATCCGCTTCGACCTGACCATCCAGCAGCACTTCGAGCGGAAACTGTCGCGCTGGCTCAGCCGCCTGCTGTATGTCGTGCTGCTTGGCACCGGCATCACCGCCGTGTTCTTCGTCACCGAACTGGCGGAGAACAACCACATCGCGCGGATGTGCGACTCGGTGGCCAACGAACCCGGCAGCCGCATCCACAGGTCGGCCGAATGCCAGCGCCTGTACCAGCATCGCGCAGCGTACCGGCAGCGTCTGGAATCGGCCGAGGGTGAGTTCGACTGAACGGGCTTCATCGCGGTCTTCGCGCGCGATGAACACATTTCGTGGATGTGCATTTCGGCACAGTGCAGCCGACGCCGCGCTCTCGGCCCGCACCGGACCCGCAATGCACCACCACCACGCACCTGCCCGCCATGATGCCATCGCCCTGCAGGCCGGCATGCTGGGCAGCGTGTTGGGCGTGGCGTTGTTCAAGGCCATCGCATTGTCTGCGTTGGCAGCCGGTTCGATGATGGGCATCGGGCTATGGATGGCAGCCTGCGCGCTGCTGGCGGCGTGGGCGCTCGCAGCCTATCTGGCCTGCCTAGCACTGAGCCGACGCGTGTTCGTGCTGATGTTGGTGCTGTGCACGGTACTGATGATCTGCATTGCCTGAACTGGCAAGGGCCGGACTATCGCGTAACTGTTACAAAATAACAAGTGCAGTTGGTCCGATTGTGCGTGCCCGGTGTCGCGGATTTGAATTCCATGGCCATCCCGGCATCACCCGAGACCACCCCATGGACCTGCAGCTCCCGCTCCGCGCCACCCTCATTGCCATCGCCCTGGCGTCGCTCAGCGCCTGCGCCACCTATGACGACAGCAACATGCATCAGGCCTGTCAGGAGTCGCCCCAGCTGAAGGACCTGCCACGCGAGGTCGCTGCCCGCGAGAGCCGCTGCAACAAGGGCATGGAAGTGTGGTCGAGCGAGCGCAAGGGCAGTGACAAGCCGATCGACCTGAGCGGCAAGAAGAAGGATCTGTAACCGGGATCGGCGCAGCCGGCGTCGGCTGCGCCGCTGTCACCCGGGTCAACCCGCGGCCGCCGGACCGAACCATCGCTGCAGGGCTTCACGCAGCCCGGCCTCGGTGTCACCGGCATTGCAGGCCCAGGCGACGATGCCATCCGGGCGCACCAGCATTGCAGCCAGGCCCAACGGACTGTCTTCGGCCGCCATTACGCTGGCAACGCACCGTCGCCAGCCTTCGGTGACGGCACCCGAGGAAGCGGCCGGGCCGAACTGCAGCAACACGCCCTGCCCCGTCCGCAGTGCTTCACCCACGCGACGACCATCGGCCAGCCGGACGTCGGGCGTGCTGCGCCCGACCAGTGGATGGATGCCGCCCAGGTCCACCTGCTGCACAACGCCCCAGACCCGCTCGGCCAGATACGTGGCGCCGTCAGGGGTGTCGGCCAGTTCGGCGATCACCGCCGCCAATGCGCGCGAGCCGGCGCCCGGCCGCATCAACGCAACCTGTGCACGCGACCAGTCCAGCACTTTCGCACCGATCGGGTGCCGCTCGGCCGTGTAGCTGTCAAGCAGTCCATCATCGGCGGTACCGCGCACCACCGCCGCCAGTTTCCAGCCAAGATTCATCGCATCGCCGATGCCAAGATTGAGTCCCTGGCCGCCCAGCGGCGAGTGCACATGCGCCGCATCCCCGGCCAGCATCACGCGGCCGATGCGATAGGTCTCCGCCTGACGCGCGCCATCGGTCCAGGTGCTCGACAGCTGCAGCGCGGTGATCGCTACGTCGCGACCAGAGACGCGCCGCAACAGCGCCTGTGCGGCCTCCTGGTCGAGTGGCGTGCGATGGCCCGCGCCACCGTCGAAGTCGGCCAGTGCCACCACGCCCGGTGGATTGAAATTGCACATGCCTTGATCGGTGTATTGCCGACCTGGCGTCAGCATCGTCGGATCGTCCAGCTCGACCAACAACGAGTGCCCGGTGAATTCAGGGGCAGTGCCGACGAAGCTGAAACCGCACTGCTTGCGCACGGTGCTGCGGCCGCCGTCGCAGCCCACCAGCCAGCGTCCTCGAACCGTTGCTCCCGCAGTCTCGACGGCCACCTCCATTTCACCGGGGTGGACCGCCTGTACCGCACAGCCGCGCTCGATGCGCACACCCAGTGCGATCGCACGCTCGACCAACACGGCTTCCAGCGCCTGCAGTTCCACCGCCATCTGGATGGGCACCGGCGTCGGCAGGCGATGGCGCCAGCGTGCACTGTCCACGTTGTCCAGGGCGAAAGGAATGCCGGCGAAGTGACCGCCCGGCGGTCGCGGTTGCGCCAGCCAATGGGCGGTGCCCGGCGGCGGTGCGCCCTTGTCCGGCTTCAGCACCTGGAGCGAGGCCACCGCGTCCAGCAGGCCGCGTCGATCCAGTGCCTCCAGGGTGGGCGCGTTCAAGCCGCGCAGGCCAAAGGGCAGGCGCTTCAACGGTGTCTCGGGAGATGCTGCCTGCTCCAGCACCATGACCGAACAGCCGGCCTGGGCCAGCTCGCAGGACAGGAACAGACCCACCGGGCCGGCCCCGGCAATGACGACGTCGTACAGCATGAGGATTCCCTGTGAGCACCGGGTCGGCACTCTGGCGACACCAATGTTACACTCGGTGTAAGTTTCCACAAGTGAACCACCCATGACCCCGCCACCGGGCCGCCGCGAGCAGCGCAAGACCGAGACCCGACAGACCATTTCGGACGTCGCCACCGAGCTGATCATCCGTCGTGGCTTCGAGTCGGTGTCCATGTCCGAGATCGCCGATGCAGCCGGGGTCTCGCGCAAAACGGTCTTCAATTACTTCGCCAGCAAGGAAGACCTGGTGTTCGACCGCGATGAGGAGGCCCGCACCCTGCTCCGCGAGGGCATGACGGCGCGCCGCGGCATGACCCCGCTGGCCGCGTTTCAATCGCTGGTACGGGAGCTGCTCGCCAGCGGCCATCCCCTGCTGCGGATCAATGCCGGTGCGGCGGCCTTCTGGTCAACGGTGGCCGACAGCCCTGTGCTGGTGGCGCACGCGCGACGGCTGCAGGCGCAACTGGCCGACGACCTGGCGCAGCTGATGGCAGACGCCGTCGGCCGACCGGCGCACGACGCGGAGGCACGCCTGGGCGCAGCCATGCTGCTCGCGTCGATGGTGGCCGCCTATGAGAAAGGGCTGGCCAGCCAGCGGCAGGGCGACGATCCACGCGAGGCCATGCTGCAGCTGATCCTGCGGGGTGGCACCGGTGTGCTGGTGGCTTTGGCGGGAACCCCCTATACCGACCCGGGCCTGCGTCCATAGCGCATTCGGGGGATAGGTCACGAAGTATTACAAATGGTAATCTTTCTCATTTGCAGCCGACCGTGACCGCTCATGCCCCTTCCTCCCCCTCTGAAGCCCGCGCTCTGCTTGGCGCTGTCCCTTTCCCTGGCTCCGCCTGCACTGTCTTCCGAGGCCCCCGCTGACGCCCCGAAGGATCTGGACAAGGTCGAAGTCCGCGGCCGCGCGCAGACCCTGTACCGCGCCAGCGATGCGGCCGTCGGCACCCGCACCGATACCCCGCTGGAACTGGTACCGCAGTCGATCCAGGTCGTGCCGCGCGAGCTGATCGACGACCAGGCTGCGCGCCAGGTCACCGATCTGTACCGCAGCATCAGCGGCATCAGTTTCTTCAGCTATGCCGGCGTCACCCTGCGCGGTTTCCGCCAGGAGAACGTGCTGTACGACGGTCTGCGCGGTGATCCCTATGCAGGCTTCTCGGTGCCACAGCTGTTCAACATCGAACGCGTGGAAGTGCTGAAGGGGCCAGCCGGTGCGCTGTATGGCGGTGGTGATGCCGGCGGTGTCATCAACTACGTGACACGCAAACCCAAGGCCACCGCCGAACGCCGCATCGAGTTCCAGGTGGGCGACAAGGACTTCCGCGCCGGATCGATCGAAGGCATCGGCCCCGTGAATGCCACCGGCAGCATTCGCTATCGCGCCGGCCTGTATGCCGACGGCGAGCAGGGCCTGCGCTGGAATGCCGACAGCGAAAGCGTGATCGGCGATGCATCGCTGGCCTTCGACGTTGGCCAGACCGGCGAACTGGTGCTGCAGTTCACCGACATCACCCAGAACCTGGGCGGCAACCGCCTGCGCGGCGTGCCGGTGAACGACGCCGGCAGCTTCCTGACCGACCGCCGCTGGAACCACAACGAAGCCAGTGATTTCCTCGACATGCGCGCCAGGGTGGCGCTGGCGCAGTACCGCTTCGCACCGCGCGACAACCTGGACGTGGACATTGCCGCGCGCTGGTTCAGCAACAACGAGCACCAGATGTACCACGAGCCGATGGGGCTGATTGATCGTGACCGTGACGGCGTGGCCGAGTGGATGACGCGCCAGCTGCGCAACCAGATCAGTGACAACGAGGCCTTCACCGCCAGCGGCAATGCCATATGGCGGATCAACACCGGCCGTATCGAACACAAGGTGCTGTTCGGTGCCGACGTGTATCAGCTCGACGCCGAATTCACCGCGCAGACCGCCAACAGCGCCGACCTGGCACGCGGCGCCGGCCCGGTGCGCGGCATCGATCTGTTCAACCCGATCTATGGCGCAAGCACCTGGCACGACTACAACCTGGCGACGCTGCCCTGGCGCAGCACCTCCACCCGCAGCAAGCGCTACGGCGGCTATCTGCAGGATGAGCTGGCACTGGGCACGCGCTGGCACGTGCTGGCCGGACTGCGCTGGGACGGCTTCAAGGATGAGGACCGCATGGGTGGCAGCAGCGTGGACGGCAACGATCTCAGCTGGCGCCTGGGCACCACCTTTACCGTGCGGGACGGCCTGAACCTGTATGCCAACGTCGCCAGCGGTTTCGTGCCGCAGAGTGCCGCCAACCAGAACCCCGCGGCCGGTGGACCGTTCGATGCCGAGCGCAGCAGGCAGTGGGAAGTCGGCATGAAATCCCTGCTGGCCGACCGCGTGACCTTGAACATGGCGGCCTACCGCATCGACCGAAGCAACATCGTGCAGGCCACCGGTGAAGTACGGAACGGCGTGAACCAGCTGGCCGCGCTGGGCCTGGTACGCAGTACGGGCATGGAACTGGACCTGCTGGCCGACGTCACCGAGCGCTGGGTGGTGAACCTGACCTACGCCTACAACGACGCACGGGTGAAGGATGCTGGACCGAATGGCATCACCAATGCCTCCGGCGACCGCTTCGCAAATGCGCCACGCAACAAGCTCGGCCTGTGGACGCGCTACGACCTGCCATCGATCAACTCTGCCATCGGCTTCGGCGCCGATCATGTCGGCGAGCGTGTCAGCCTGGATGGGCAGGCGGTGAAGGCCTATACCGTGTTCGACATGAGCTGGAAAACCACGTGGAAGCAGTGGCAGTTCCAGGCCAACGTCAAGAACCTGTTCGACAAGGTATATGCGGCCAGCGGCTTCATCGAACGCAACGGGCATTTCCCGGGTGAGCCGCGGCGGGTGTATGTGCAGGCAGCCTACAGCTTCTGACGCTGCGCGGCAGAGCGCGCCAAGGGGAGGTGCAACCCACCTCCCCTGCCCGCGTCAGTGTGAGCAGGACACCAGCATCGAGCGGGTGGCCATCTGGGTGGAGGTGAACCCGTTTTTGTTGCCCACGGCGATGGCATTGCCGTCGTCGCCATCCTTGCTGAAGACCACATAGCCGCTTGGGCACATCTGCCCGGCCTTCTCGTAGCAGCCACTCCAGGAGCTGGAGCCGCTGCAGTCGATGGAAACGCCACGGCGTCCATCGGGGGTGACGGTCATCTTGGCGGTGGTGCAGCCACTCAGCGCGGCAACGAACAACAGCGGGACGAACAACTTCATGGGCACTCCAGGGGTTGGGGATAAGCGGACGAGCGCCAAGGCTGGAGTGCCCGGATTGCGCGAACCTTGCGCCGGGTGGTCCGCGCCGCAGCGGTGTTGCGGCGTCACCGGCAGGGCTCGAAGGCACGCCATGTTCACGCAATGTTCCTGTAATACGGTGCCGGCGCGTGCAGACGCCCCTCCCCTGAGCCCCCTTCCCGCCCGATTCCCGCCGATGCACATCCTGCTGATCGAAGACGAAGCCGAACTGGCCGCCACCTTGAAGTCTGCCCTGCAGCGCGAGCGCTACGTGGTGGATCTGGCCAGCACCGTGGCCCTGGCCCGCGAGGCTGCTCTCTCCGGATCGCACGACCTGGTGCTGCTGGACCGCACCCTGCCCGATGGTGACGGTCTGGGGCTCATTCCCGTGCTGCGCGGACGCAATCCCGGAGTGCCGATCATAGTGCTCAGCGCGCTGGGGCAGTTGCCGGACCGCATCGCCGGCCTGGATGAAGGCGCCGACGACTACCTGGCCAAGCCCTTCGCGCTGGAAGAACTGTTCGCGCGGATCCGCGCGGCCGGGCGCCGTCCGAGCGGCATGCAGGTGGAGCCGGTGAGCATCGGCCGGCTGCTGTTCGACCCCACCTCGGGCGAGGCCAGCGTGGGCGGACAGCGGCTGGAGCTTCCGCGCCGCGAGATCCGAGTGTTGGCGGCCCTCGCCCGCCGGCTGGGCCGCACCGTGCTGCGCGAATCCATCGAGATGGCGGTGTACGGCTTCGACGACGGCATCCATTCCAATACGCTGGACTCGCATGTCTCACGCCTGCGGCGCAAGCTGGCCGACGCCGATGCGGGAGTGGAAATCCATGCCATCCGGGGTGTCGGCTATCTGATGCGGGAAACGAAGTAATGGCGCGTCGTCCCTCACTGAAGCGCCCGCTGATCGTCAAAACGCTGATCTACCAGCTGCTCGCACTGCTGGTGGCGTTCTTCGCATTGCTGATGGTGCTGGTGCGTGTCGACAGCGGCGGCTACTACACCATCCAGACCTTCGCCCCGGTGGCGGCAGAGGCCGTTCACCGCGATAGCAAGGGCGAACTGTATGTGCAACACACGCCGGAGCTGGCCGAACTGCTGAAGATCGTCCCCGACGCGTGGTTCATCGCCGAAGATGAGCAGGGCCACCATGTGACGTTCGGCCACGTTCCACCCGCCTACGCGTCGCTGGTCGGCGCCCTCGACGGCATTCCCTATGGCGACCTGCGCGGACGCGGCCGCAACGATGGCCTGGCCGTGGTGATACGCCAGCACAGCGGCCCGGCCGGCAAGCTGACCATCATGGCGCATGGCGAAACCGATTCGCTGACCTGGCAGATGGCGCTGGCCGCGCACATCATCACCCTGCCGATCTTCCTGCTGCTGGGCCTGGCCACCATCATCCTGACCCCTATCATCGTGCGCCGCGCCCTGGCCGGCGTGGAACGCATCGCGCAGGAAGCCCGCAACATCTCTGCCAGCCGTCGCGGCATCCGCCTGACAGAGACCGCCGTACCGGTAGAGATCGCCCCCCTGGTGACCGCAGTGAACGAAGCGCTGGACCGCCTGGACGAAGGGCACGAACGGCAGCGCCGTTTCATCGCCGCCGCCGCCCACGAGCTGCGTACGCCCATCGCCATCCTGCGGGTGAAGATCGATGCCACCGACGATTCCACCTCGCGCAGCCTGACCGTGGAAGTCGCTCGGCTGGCAACGCTGGCCGAGCAGCTGCTGGACCTGCACCGCATGGAAGCAGAGGGGCCGAAGGACTCCCTCAACCTGGCCCGCGTGGCCAAGCGGGTCGTCGCCGATCTGGCCCCCCTGCTGATCCAGTCCGACAAGACAGTCGCCGTGGCGGTGGAACCGAACTTCCCGGTGCTGGGCGAGTCCGGCGCCATCGAACGGGTGCTCTCCAACCTGGTGCTGAATGCTGCCGAGCACGGTGGACGCCACATCATCGTGCGCGTACAGGGCAGCTGCCTTGAGGTGGAAGACGACGGCCCCGGCATTCCGGTCGACCAGCGCGAACGCGTGTTCGAACCCTTCCAGCGCCTGCGCCCCCGGCAGACCGGCGCCGGATTGGGCTTGAACCTGGTGCGGCAGGTGATCGACCGTCACGGCGGCCACGTCACGATTCTGGATGCACCTGGCGGCGGCGCCCTGATCCGCGTCGAGTTCCCCCTGCATCCAGGCGTCACCAGCACGTCGGCGCCGGCGAACTGAGCACATCCCTTCCCCGTGGATGACTACCGGCTGTCCACGCACAGCGATCGCGATTGATGCGCAAGGTTGCGGCAATGTTCGCTGCCCAGCATCCAGGTGAGCAGCACCGCTGAAGGTGCTGCGTCCGGATCTGACAGGAAGCCTGCATGTGACACAGGGAGCTTCTCCACCGCCCTCTTCCACACCCACCCCGCCTCCACGGAATGCGCCCAGCCTGACCGCCGCAGCGTGGAACTGTCGGGCGCATGCAGGCCGCGCGCGTGGGCTGGAACACTGGCCGCACTGGCTGCGGATGATTCCCGAACGCGAGCGGGCAGGCGTGCTGATCCGCCTGTTCGCCGCGCTGTTCCTGCTGCTCCCAGGCCTTGCGCTGGTGGCTTCCGCGTATCGGCACGCGCACGCAACGGCCACCGCCGTGGTGGTGTTCGTCGCCGTGCACGCCGCGCTGCACATGCTGGCAGTGTGGCGGGGGGCTGCACCACGCCCCGTTCCCCCGCTGCTGCGGTCCCTCGATACACATGCAGCCGCCGTGATGCTTGCTGCAACGTTGATGATCATCGCGATCATCGCCGCCACCGCAACGCTGCCCGTTGCGATCTGCGCCGTGCTGCTTGTCGGCGCGTTGTGCCAGCTTTCGACCCTGCCCACGGCAGCGCAACGCCTCCGCCACGTGCTGTTGGCGCTCGGCAGCATGCTCCAGTTCATCGCGATGGCACTGCTCACGCAGGGCGCCGCCTACTGAAACGCCCGCACCTCCGCAAGGTTCACGCAATCTGGCGCACTGAGACTCGACGGCCATCCACGCCTGCCCTGCCGGCGTGCACTCCCATCTGTCGCGAGGACTCACGATGCCCTGTCTTTCCTGGATGCTGTGCCGATGAGCACCGCACCGCGCCACCGCCGCCGCGTGCTGATCATTGCGGCCGCAACCCTCTGCACCCTGTTGGCGCTCTTCGCGTGGCTCCGGCCTGCACCACCACCGCAACTGCAGTTGGCACCGGTCACCCGCGGCAACATCGAACAGATCGTGGAAGCCACCGGAACACTGAAGCCCTCGCGACTGGTGAGCGTGGGCGCGCAGGTCTCCGGCCGCATCGAAACCCTGCATGTGAAGTTGGGGGACAAGGTAAAGGCGGGCGATCCGATTGCCGATATCGATTCGCGCACCCAGCGCAACGCGTTGTTGAGTGCGCAGGCGGCACATCGCACCGCGCGCGCCAACCGCGATGCGCTGGCCACCGACCTCCGCCAGTACCAGCTGACCCTGCAACGCCAGCAGGCGCTGGTTTCAAGGCAACTGGTCGCGCGCGCAGACTACGATGCGGCCAAGGCCAAGGTCGATGCCACCCGTGAACAGATCGCCGCGCTCGATGGCGAGGTGGTGCAGCGGCAGACCGATGTGGATGTGGCGCAGACCAACCTGGGCTACACCCGCATCACCGCGCCCACCGACGGCACCGTGCTGGCCGTGGTCGCTCGCCAGGGCCAGACCGTCAACGCGGTACAGAGTGCACCGACCATCGTGATGCTCGGCAACCAGGACGTGATGACCGTCTACGCCGAGATCTCCGAGGCCGACGTGGTCCACACCGCACTGGGACAGGAGGCGTTCTTCACCATCCTGGGTGACAGTGACCGACGTTACAGCAGCACGCTGCGCGACATCGCACCGGCACCCGAGTCGATCACCAACGAAGACACCTCCGGCTTCGCGCCCGGCAGCGCTTCGGCGGGCGCCAGCCGTACGGCCATGTACTACAACGGCCAGTTCGACGTGGACAACGCCGATGGCCGCCTGCGCAGCTACATGACGGCGCAGGTACGCATCGTGCTGGGGCGTGCCAGGGGCGTGCTGACCATTCCCTCGGCCGCGCTGGGTGCGCGTGCCGCCGACGGTAGCTACAGCGTGCAGGTGCGCGGCGCGGACGGCCACCCTGCCCCGCGACGCATCACCACCGGGCTGGACGACCAGATCAACGTGGAAGTACGCAGTGGCCTGCAGGAAGGCGAACAGGTGGTACTGGCCCAGACCGGCGATGCCGTCGCCGCCGCAGCCGCCGCACAGCCATGATGGACACAGAGAAGGACACGCCGCTGCTGCGTGTGCGCGGCATCCGTCGCGAATTCGCAGCGGGCGAACAGACCCTGGTCGTGCTCGATGGCATCGACCTGGATATCCGCGCCGGTGAGCTGGTGGCCATCGTCGGCCAATCCGGCTCGGGCAAATCCACCCTGATGAACATTCTGGGCTGCCTGGACAGGCCCTCGTCCGGCGCGTATCAGATCGCCGGTCGCGAGACCGCGCAGATGTCGCCGGACGAGCTGGCCGAGCTGCGCCGCGAGCACTTCGGGTTCATCTTCCAGCGCTACCACCTGCTGACCGACCTGACCGCGCTGGGCAACGTGGAAGTGCCGGCCATCTACGCCGGCCAACCCAGCGCCGAGCGCCATGCCCGCGCCCAAGCCCTGCTCCAGCGATTGGGCCTGGGCGAACGCATGCTGCATCTGCCCGGCGAGCTGTCCGGCGGGCAGCAGCAGCGCGTGTCGATCGCGCGCGCGCTGATGAACGGCGGTGCGGTGATCTTCGCCGATGAGCCCACCGGCGCGCTGGACACCCAGTCCGGCAAGGAGGTGATGAAGATCCTGGGCGAACTGCACGCCGAAGGCCATACGGTGGTGCTGGTCACCCATGACATGGCCGTGGCCGAGCATGCGCAGCGCATCATCGAGATCCGCGATGGACGCATCGTCGACGATCGCCCCACCGCTGCCGCGACTGGCCTCGCCAGCAGCATCGCAGCCACCCTGCAGCCGCGCAGTGAAGGCACCGGCTGGCAGGCCCTGCGCGACCGCTTCAGCGAAGCCTTCCGCATGGCCCTGCGCGCGATGAACGCGCACCGCATGCGCACCTTCCTGACCATGCTCGGCATCATCATCGGCATTGCCTCGGTGGTCTCGGTGGTCGCACTGGGTACCGGCGCGCGCCAGGCCATCCTGTCCAACATCGCTTCGCTGGGCACCACCACCATCGAGGTCTATCCGGGCTCCGGCTTCGGCGATGTGCACGCTGCACAAGTCGAGACCTTGACGCCCGGCGACAGCGCGGCGCTGGCCGGGCAACCGTTCGTGGACAGCGCCACGCCCGGCGTCGCCAGCAGCGGCACTGCGCAGCGTGGCAACCGCTCGGCCAACGTGCAGATGCAGGGCGTGAGTGAGCAGTACTTCCGCGTGCATGGCCTGAAGCTGGGGCAAGGCCGCTTCTTTGGCCAGCCCGCCGTCGCCGGCTACCAGCAGGTGGTGGTGATCGATGCCAACACGCGTGCACGGTTCTTCGCCGCGCAAGAAGACCCGATCGGCCAGACCCTGCTGCTGGGCAATGTCCCGGTGCGGGTGGTGGGCGTGGTGAAGAAGGAAGCCGGCGCCGTCGGCGATGCCTCGCTGCTGCAGGTCTGGGTGCCCTACACCACCGCCATGGCGCGCATGCTGGGGCAGAGCCATGTGTCCAGCATCACCGTGCGGGTGTCCGACACCGTGGGCATGCAGGCCGCGGAGGCCGCCATCCGCCGGCTGCTGGAGCGACGCCACGGGCGCCAGGACTTCTACATGAGCAACAACGCGCAGATCCGCACGTCGATCGAGCAGACCACCCGCATCCTGACGCTGATGATCAGTTCCATTGCCGCCATCGCGCTGGTGGTAGGCGGCATCGGGGTGATGAACATCATGCTGGTGTCGGTGACCGAGCGCACCCGCGAGATCGGTGTGCGCATGGCCGTGGGCGCGCGCCGCAGTGACATCCTGCAGCAGTTCCTGATCGAGTCGGTACTGGTCTGCCTGCTCGGTGGCGTGCTCGGCATCGGCGTGGCGCTGGCGCTGGGAGCAGTGCTGGCACTGGCCGACATCGGCTTCTCGCTGGTGTTCTCGACAACCTCGATCCTGGCCGCGTTCGCCTGCAGCAGCCTGATCGGCATCGGCTTTGGTTTCCTGCCGGCGCGCCGTGCGGCGCAGCTGGACCCGGTGGAGGCGCTGGTGCGCTGAACGAGAGGTGGCCAGCGCAGACGACTACAGGTTCGCGCAATGTCCGAGCGCTGTACTGGCACGACCGACACAGCCGCACAGGAGCGGAACGATGTTTCAGAAGACAGGACGTACAGCGTTGCTGCTGGGTGCCGCACTGCAACTGCTGGTGCTGCTGCCCTACGCGGGCCAGGCTCACGCACAGTACCGCGATGGTTACCGCTCCGGCTGGGACCAGGGCTACCAGGTCCGCCAGCGCGAAGACTGGGAGCGCCGCGAGCGCGAGCGTGAGCGCGACCGGCGCGACGATGCCAAGGCCAAGCGCGTGGTGGTGGGCGTGGTCGGCGCAGCGGTGGTGGCTGGCGTGATCGCCGCCGCGGCCAAGCGCGAGCGCGAGACCCGCGAGCGCGCCGACTACTGCATGAACCGCTACGGCAACTACGACCGCCGCAACGACACCTACCGCGGTTCGGATGGCTACAGCCATCCCTGCCGCTGACCTGCCCTGCATCCCGAAGGAACCGACCGCATGAACAAGACGCTACTCATCATCGCCCTGTGCGCCGCACCGCTGATCGGCCACGCCGCCAGCGACGACCCGAAACAGGCCTATATCGACTCCAGCTTCGCCGTCATGGACAGCAACGGCGATGGCCACATCGACAAGGCCGAGTACGCGAAGTACCAGCAAGCACGCTTCAACAGGCAGGCAGATTCCATCGACGCCGCGTTCAAGGAAATGGATGCCGACAAAGACGGGAAGATCAGCAGGAAGGAAGCCGCAGTGGTGCCGGAAATCGCGAAGTATTTCGCGGGGCTGGATACTGATGGCGATGGCTATCTGTCGCTGAAGGAGATGCAGCAGGCCATGGTGGCCGCACAGACCGCGGATGCCCCGGCGAAGTAGCCCCCCGGTACCGGATGCCACGTCGCATCGCTTTGGCAGGTGCCCCCCCCCTGGTGGGCACGGCTCCGTCACCGCGCGCGAGGACCAGGATGCCCACCAAGGTGGGCATCTACCCGCCAGCGCGCGGCGCTCAACGCACCTTGTACAGCACCGCCGCACCCGGGCGCGGCTCGAACGCCGGAACCGTCTGCTGGGAGAGGGCCGTGCCCTTGGCATCCCACACCAGCGTTTCCACCGGGTACTCATCCTTGCGGGTCATCTGGTCGATCTTGGCGACAACCACCGTCGCAGCCGCTGGCACCTCCGGATTCCAGCCAAATACACCCACGCGGCCGTAGAACACTGCGGGTGCAGAGGCATCCAGACGGCGGTCCGGGCACATCACCAGGCCACGGTCGAGCATGACGCGCAGCGCGCCCACCGGTACCTTCTTCACCGTAGGCGCCGTGCGCTCGGTGCTGTGGCCTGGGCAGACGTTGGCGGCGCGGGTGACCATGTCTTCGGCCACCTGCCGGTCGGATTGGGCGAAGGCCAGGGCCGGGGCCAGGCAGAGGCCCAGCAGGACAAGCGGGGACGTCCGGGTCATTGCAGGTTCCTGTGAGGGATGCCAAGCGAACTTAGCAATGCCCGCGCACCGAGTTGCAAAGACCGCGTGAGGCAGGGGCTACGGCAAGCCCGGACCCTAGCCCATGCGCATGGCCGGGGTGTCGCGTGCCTGCACATCGATTTCCTGCTGATGGCGCTGCGCATGTGCCTGTTCACGATCCGCACCGACGGCCTGCAGCGCCTGCAGTGACTGCTCGACTGGTGTCTGCACTGCCCGGTCCGTGGGCATGGAGGCCCGCAGATGCGCCGGATCATTCAACTCGCCCTGCACCACGAACACGTTGCGGCCGGCCGGGTGATCGGCGGTCTGCGCGCTCAGCAGCACATGGTCGGCACGTTCGAGCTGGTTGCGGCGCGCCAATGCCATGACGCTCGCCACGAGGCGCTCGCTGTTCTCATCATGGGTTCGCCCAGCACTCGCATCGATCGCGGCCACGCCTTCGCGCACCTGCTGCATCAATGCGTACTCACGATGGCCGGGACCAATGTCGGCCAGACGGATCGGTGCCTGTGCGGGATCCGGCACGGCGTCCACCGCTGCGGTAAGCGGGCTGCGGGTAATGGTCCGGTACGGGTCGTCCGGGTGGAACTGGGTCCGCTTCTCCTGCCGCTCCAGACGAACCTCGCGGGCGTCGTTGAGTTCGGCGATACGGGCGGGATCGGTGATCTCGCGCAGCGACATGTGGCCGCCGCCTGCACTGACGCTGACCCACTTCCTGTCCGCTTCGAAGTACATCGCGTAGTAGCTGTTGCCACCGATGACGTTCGGATCGACCGCCGAGCGGCCCTCCAGTGCCTGGGTGGCTTCCAGCACGCTCAACCGGGTCAGGTACTGCCCGCCCTTCGCCCATCCCATCTGGCTGATGGCATCGACGCTGGTGTTGCCTACGCGCGGGCCCCCGGCGTAGTCATTGTTGAGCATGTTGGTCCAGATCTGCTCCAGCTTCTCGGGGCCGCTCTTGTCCGAGGCGGCTTGCAGGAGCACTCGAGGAGTCCAGCAATTGGGGTCCAGTCTGTGCTGCTCGAAAGCGCGGTCATGAG
Source organism: Stenotrophomonas sp. 109824_Sma (assembly GCF_056480025.1). NCBI lineage: Bacteria > Pseudomonadati > Pseudomonadota > Gammaproteobacteria > Lysobacterales > Lysobacteraceae > Stenotrophomonas > Stenotrophomonas sp. 109824_Sma. The sequence continues at coordinate 2,982,890 of NZ_CM151078.1, forward strand.
CGAGCATGACGTCAGCACCAGGCAGATTCAGCGCGAGATCCGCACGTCCGTTTCCCATCCACGCCTGTCGAAGCTCCAGATCTTCCCGCAGCAGTGTCCGGCCGAATGCCTCCCACTGGCGCTCGCTCAGCTCAGCATTTGGAAAGCGCGAACCTTCGTCATTCTGAGATCTGGCATGGCTTTGCGCGTAGGCATTGGCCACGCGTCCAGGCAAACTGTCATTACGTACCACACCTAGTGCCAGCGTACCGTAGCCGTCCGAACCCGGCAGTTGCGACAGGTAGTTCCAGTACAGCTCACGATTACCGGCATCCGCATAATCGATGAGGATTCTGATGTCCTTCTGGGTCAGGCCGCTCATTGCTTTCTCCTTGAGCCTCGTCGTTTAGCGTGTCCGTGCTGCAGCAAGAACATCGCGAACAGCATCTTCCATGCGCTTCCAGTCCTTCAAGAAAGCTCTCTTGTAATGCAGGGAGATGGATAGGCTGTCAGAGATATCGACAAAGTAGTGAACGCATCCGGCAGCCACAGGATCGTCCAGATCAATGACCTCATCATGCGTCAGGCGCACTCCGTCCCCCAGGAACGTTGCGCTATCGCACTTGATGAAGCTTGTCAGCCCCCCGGCACCGTCCCGTGCAACATACCAGTCGCGCTCGAATGCCGGATTGCGGACAGGCGGCTTCCCATACCGGGCCTCATACTTCTTCGCGTACACCACCATCTTCCCTTCATCGATTGCATAGGGCGTCAGGCCCAAGGTCTCCGGCTGTGCGACGCGTTGATCGAGACGGTCCCTGGGATCCTCCCTTTCCACAGAGCCCTCCTCCGTGATGGCTTCATTTGAGGAAAGCCTTGAAAGCGAAGTCTCAATTGGAATGCGATCGATGTAGTTGATACGGACAGCAATCTCCTTGCGGAAATCATTCGTACGCGGATTCGCCCGGGCACCCGGGGCCGTCGGCGTCATGTCCGGCCACTCGATGACCAGCGTCACGCCCTCACCGGGCCACGGTGCGATCTGGCTGTCCAGATAGTTGGCCGGGATGCGGAAGGTGTTCGGCCCCAGCTTCACGTCCACGGGGGCATCGGTATAGGTGTGACCGTTGATCGTGCGGCCGGTCTGGGTTGCGCCGGACATGGCGGGATTCCTTTCGTGTTCGGTGGACGGTGGCCGTGCGCACGCGCCGGCACTCACTGCAACGGCAAGTGCGAGCGTCAGGCAACGGCCGGGGGACATCACGCGCATGGGCATTCCATTGCAGGGTTCCGGCGCCACTATAGGCAACTGGGCGTCAACGGAACAGGAACCGCATCGCAGCCCTTCACGGCACCAGGCAACGTTCGACCTACAGCGACAGCACCTGGCAGGCGTTGAACAGGCCCTCGACCACGGCTGCGGAGGGGCAGCAGGCAGGATCGTCGTTCTCACGTGCCACATGCGCGGCGTGCAGTACCGCGGTCAGCGCCGTGATGCCCGACGCGCTGCGGGTCGCCAGGGCCATGTCGAAGGCACGGCCGGGGCTCAGGCACATTTCACTCCAGGCCTCACCATCGGCGCGCAGGTTCCTGCCGTGGCCTTTCAGGTGTGCAAAGAATGCCGACGGCGTGACGAGATCGGCGGATTCGCGGAGCGCGTCCTCCAGCGTTTCGGCCAAGGCAGCAGGAAGATCGCGCACGGCGGCACCGAGCAGCGCGTGCAGGCGGGGATGTTCGGGAAGACGTTCGGGCATGACGGCAACCTCACGATGTGGCCACCTGCAGATGCAAGGTGGCGGACGGTGCGGGTTGGCGTGCCGGATACATGATGCAAGAAGCCGGCGGATCGAGAGATCCCCACGCACCGTCCGCCATGAACTGGCAGACGATGCATTGTCACGGTTGCAACTCTGGCTGCAACCGTGACGCCGCGCATCATGTACGTTCGGGACGCCAATCCCGGCCACGGCGAATGCCTTGGCGCGGCCATGGTTACCGCCCCGAACCGGCGATGGAAAGCAGGAAAATCCCCAGCGATCGCGCTGTTACGTTGGTTGCGTCAGCGGATGTCGAGTTGTCCATCGGCTGACGCGCTTCGCCAGCAGACGACTCCCGCCAGCGTGCACTGCCCGGGCGCCCTATCCGCCGTATACGACACACGTGCTGCCGCCACCAAAGACCCGTCGGTGGCCGTGCGCGTTCGCAAAACCGGCATGCGGCATGTGCAACGCCGCTCAGCCTTCAGCTATCGCCCTGGGTACTCTGATAGCCGCGGTAGGTTTCACCCCACTCGCGCATGGCCAGCAGCACCGGCACCAGCGTGCGTCCGAACTCGGACAGCTCGTATTCCACCTTCGGCGGCACTTCCGGGTACACGTGGCGGATCACCACGCCGTCGGCTTCCAGCTCACGCAGTTGGCTGGTCAGCATGGACTGGGTGGCGTTGGGCACCCGCCGCGTCAGTTCCATGAAACGCCGCTTGCCCGTCATCAGGTGAAAAAGAATGATCGGCTTCCACACGCCGCCGATCACCGACAGCGTGACTTCCACGGCACAACCGCTCTTGCCATCCCAACGCTTGCTACGCATGCATACTCCGGAAAACCATAGTACCTACGGAAAATCATCGTTCTTGTTGCGATAGAGGCGCGAGCCTAGCATGGCCTCATCCGGTGAATGTGAGCCCCTCCATGACGTTCAAAGCACTGCTCGCCTGCAAGACGAACAACCAGGTTTCGACCGAACTGGTCGATTTCGATGAGGCCGACCTGATGGACGGTGATGTCCTGGTGCAGGTCGAGTACTCCACGCTCAACTACAAGGATGCGCTTGCCCTCACCGGCAGGAGTCCGGTCATCCGGACGTTCCCGCTCATTCCCGGCATCGATCTGGCAGGCGTGGTGCTGGAATCCAGCAGGGCCGACTTCAAGCCAGGCGACCGCGTTGTGCTCAATGGCTGGGACCTGAGCATGGGCCACCACGGCGGCCTGGCACAGCGCGCCCGCGTGCGGGGCGAATGGCTCAACCGGATTCCCGGCAACCTGAGCACCCGCGACGCCATGGCCATCGGCACCGCTGGCTATACCGCCATGCTGTGCGTACTGGCCCTGGAACATGCTGGCGTGACGCCCGACAAGGGCGATGTGCTGGTGACCGGCGCCAACGGTGGTGTCGGCTCGATCGCAGTGGCGATCCTTTCAAAGCTGGGCTATCGCGTGGTGGCCGCTACCGGGCGCCCGGAGCATGCTGAGTATCTGCACAACCTGGGTGCGAGCGAAATCATCGACCGCGCGCAGCTTTCGGAACCGCGCGGCCGACCGGTGAGCGCCGAACGCTGGGCCGGCGTGGTGGATGTGGCCGGCGGCCCTACCCTCGTCAACGCCATCGCCGAGACCAAGTACCGCGGTGCCGTGGCCGCGTGCGGCCTGGCGCAGAGCGATGCACTGCACGGCTCGGTGCTGCCCTTCATTCTTCGCAACGTGACCCTTGCGGGCGTGGACTCGGTGAATGCACCGCAGGACGTTCGCCAGCGTGCATGGGATCGCCTCGCTACCGACCTGGACCCGCAGAAGCTGGAAAGCACGGTGCAATTGATCGGGCTTGCCGACGTGCTGGACGTGTACGAGAAGATCATCCCCGGTCAGGTGCGCGGCCGCATCGTTGTGGATGTAAATGCCTGAGCGGATGACCGCAACGGGGCTCGATGGATGGGTGTAGATGGAGGGCTGCAACGCGCCTCCATGCTGCAGCGAATGGTGAACCTGCCGTGAAACACACGGTGCGGCAGTGACCTTCGGCCATCGCCGGTCGCATACGCTCAGGCTCCCACTGCCGCTGGATCCTCGACATGCCAATGACCGCATTCGCGCTTGCCGCCGCACTTTCGGGCCTGCCCGACATCGACTGGGAGCGCCAGCGCGCCGAGGACGCGCACCAGCTCATGCTGTGCCAGATCCATCGCGGTGAGTTGCAGCAGGCCGAGGGAAAAGACGATGCCTACCAGCGCGCAAAAGCGGTCTGCGACCTGCTGGCGCGGGACTACAGGAACAGGTGGGATTTCGACGCACAGGATGCACTGGCGGCATCGGCGGTGGATCTGGATGAGCTGATCCGGCGTGGCGACGCGGTTGAAGTCCCCCTGCAAAGCGGGATCGTGCCTACGAGTGATTCAGCAACTGCTGATTCAGCAACTGCCGCTGGCGCTGCCGGTTTCCGAACGCCTAAGGGATCCGGCCCGGCGCCCGTGCCAAACGCAGGATCCCATCCGGCGGAATGACGGTGCCATCATCCATCACGATCAGCATGTCGGAAACTTCGCCCTCGTGCCCTTGCTTCGCGGTGGTCACCAGGATCCTCAATGGATCCGTCCGGATATCGTAGCCACCACCGATGTGCTTCAAGGTTCCCACGCGGTCCCAGTCGATATCCATGGCCAGCTCCTGGATCCAGACGCTCCATGATGCCATGCGCCAGGCAATTGAGCGGGCAGCAATGGACGGCTCCCGCACTCACCCCGCCCGCGTGTGAAAGGCCACATGCAACGTCAAGGCCCCTTATCATGCGGGCTTAGGGGCTCTACATGCCCGGTTGACGCTTGCAAGGCAGTACCTGGATGTCTATGGAATGGCGCCCCTCGATCTGGGGCCAACGTGTGACTCGTTCGCCACACTGGTGGCTGCGGCTGGATGGCGAAAGCATCGAGCTGAACGTCGCCGGTCAGCAATACCGGCAACGCTTGGATGACGATCACAGCGTGCAGGTCATTCCAGGGCTTTTCTGGTCGCGGGTCGAGCTGAAGACAGAAGGCGCACTGAGGCTGTCGGTGGACGGGCTTGCCAACGCGCAGGCGTCCCGGCTTGCGGCGGCGCTGCAGCAGGTGCGCTTTGCGCGCACCACACGCGGGCGCAAGGCTCTGTTTGACACGATCCTGGCGCAGATCCAGGCGTGGTTGAGCGCCGCGGACGCCCTCATCGATCGCGGCCGTGCCGGCCGCCGCTGGATCACCCACGAACAGCAGCAGGCGCTGCTGGCCGAACGTTCCTCCCTGCCGCTGCAGCCGGCGGAGCTGGAGCAACTGTTCCTTGATGAAAGCGTGCATGGCGACCTGCATTCGCACAGCCATCGTGCTGCGCTGGATGCCCTGCACGACTGGCAGTTGGACTGGCCCGCCACCTGGGCCGAGGCCAACGCGACCATGGCAACGCGTGAGCGGGTGCTGGCCAAGGACTTCCTGGACCGGGTCGAGAGCAAACCGCTGACCGAGGAACAGGCCCGTGCCGTCATCTGCTTCGACAACCGGGTGCAGGTCGTGGCCGCGGCCGGCTCTGGCAAGACCTCCACGATGGTCGCCAAGGCCGCTTATGCCATCGATCGTGGCTTTGTCGAACCCGAACGGATCGTGATGCTCGCCTTCAACAAGGACGCCGCCAAGGAGCTGGAAGCGCGCGCACAGCGATGCTTCGACCGGCTCGGCATGGGCGATACCGTGGTTGAGGCCCGGACTTTCCACGCCCTCGGCCTGTCCATCATCGCCAAAGCCACAGGGCGCAAGCCCGATATCCCGGAATGGGCGGTCGACGCGACGCTGGGCTTCAACAAGCTGGCCGAACTGGTGGACGACCTGAAGGACCGCTCGACCCACTTCCGCACCCAGTGGGACATGTTCCGCCTGGTGTTCGGGCGCGACCTTCCGCCGTTCGGTGCCGACATGATGGCCGATGGCTACGACCGCGATGGCACGCCCTACATGCGTACCCTGCAGGGTGAGCGGGTGAAGAGCCTGGAAGAGTGCGTCATCGCCGACTGGCTGTTCTACAACGGCGTGGCGTACGACTACGAACGACGCTACGAGTTCGACACCGCGACAGATACCCACCGCCAGTATCGTCCGGACTTCTACTATCCAGACGCCCAGCTGTATCACGAGCACTTTGCGCTGGATGCCGATGGCCAGCCGCCGAAGCACTTTGCCAACTACAGCGAAGGCATGCACTGGAAGCGCCAGCAGCATGTGACGCGTGGCACCGCCCTGGTCGAGACGACGTCGTTTGGCCTGCGCAGTGGACATGCCCTGCAGGACCTTGCGGAGCGGCTTGGCGCGTCTGATGTCGAGCTGGACCCGAACCCGGACCGCGAACTGCCTGATCAGGGCGCCAAGCCGATGCCGGATGCGGACCTGATCGGCTTGATGCGCACCTTCATTGCCCATGCCAAGAGCAACTGCCTGACGCTGGACGATATGGCGGCGCGCCTGCGGCAGATGCCCGAGGATCAGTTCAAGGAACGCTACCGGCGCTTCCTGGAAATCGCCGGGCCGGTTTTCCAGGCCTGGGACAGCGCGCTGGCTGACGAGCGCAGCATCGACTTCGAGGACATGCTCAACATGGCGGCCGGGCTGCTGGAACAGGGCCACTATGAATCACCCTACGAACTGGTGATGGCCGACGAATTCCAGGACGCATCGCGCGCCCGTGCGCGCCTGTGCCGAGCGCTGGTCAGCCAACCGGGCCGCCATCTGTTCGCGGTGGGCGATGACTGGCAGTCGATCAATCGCTTCGCCGGTGCCGACGTTTCGGTGATGACCGGATTCCGCGAGTGGATGGGCCATGGCCAGGTGCTGAAACTGGAGCAGACGTTCCGTTGCCCGCAGGCACTGTGCGATGTGTCCAGCCGCTTCATCAGCCGCAACCCCACGCAGATCGCCAAAGCAGTTCGCTCAGCTGCGCCGGCAACGGGTCCAGTACTGCAGGCGTTCCAGATGAACCGGCGTGAGGAGGTGCAGGATGGTGTTCGCCAGTACCTCGCCAAGCTGCATCAGAAGCTGCTGTCCGGGGCCGTTCCACAGGGCCGCAACGGGCGTGTGACGGTCTTTGTCCTGGGGCGGTATCGCGCGGATCGCGGTGCAGTGCCTTCGGATTGGAAGGCGGCCTTCGGCAGCACGATGGACGTCGAGTTCCTGACCACACATCGATCGAAGGGGCGCGAGGCGGACTACGTGATCCTGCCGGGCATGATCAACCGCAGCTTCCCGAGCCTGCGCGCGGATGACCCGGTGCTTTCGCTGGCCATGCCGGATGGGGATACCTATCCGCTGAGCGAAGAACGGCGGTTGTTCTATGTCGCGCTGACGCGTGCGCGACGGTCGGTGGCGATGTTCACCCTGCAGGGCAAGCACTCGCCGTTCCTGGATGAGCTGGTGAAGGACGGCGCAGTGGAAGTGACCGCGGTTTCAGGCGCGGCCATCCACGAAGAGCGCTGCCCGGTGTGCAAGGTGGGCGTGTTCGTGGACCGGAATGGGCCGCACGGGGCTTTCCGGTCGTGCTCGAGTTATCCGTTGTGCCATAACAAGCCGAAGGGTGGGCGTCGTTAGTTTGTCCGGATTCGTCCCGGAGGGCGAACGTCTACGTCGTGAGGTTCAGCGGCCGCCCTTACGTCGAATGCCTCAACGAGCGCAGTTTTCCCAAACTGCTGCATGCCCACGTCGAGCTCGAGATCTGGCCAGGGAAATACAACGAGGAGCGACCGGCGAAGCTCATGGGCGACCTGACACCGGCGGCCTATGCCCAACAGTTGGCGGCCAAAGCCACTACGAAGAAATCTGGACTCCAAAGGACCCCGCTACTGAAAGCGGGGAACGTCGGATGTTGGGAGCGGGGTCTATCTTCGTGATGAAGCACGACTCACAAAAGCCGGCTTTCTTGTGTTTTCCTCTCGCTTCGCTCGCAAGACGTCATAGAGATCAGGCCAGTACATGAGTGGCTCGCTGTCAAAGCCCCTCCAGATGAATAGCATCAGGGGCGTCCCCAGGAGCAAGAGGACAACCAGATAAGTCCAAATCCAACGGTCAGCCCACACTGAGAGTAGTGATTGGTCCGCCCAACACCAACTCGCAGCACTCAGTGCCATGCATGCAATGCTATTTCGCACCGTCACCAACCAAGCTCGCTCTTCCTCCCGGTGCTTTGCCAAGCAGGCCTCAAGTCTGGCTAACCATTGATGGTCCGGATGTACCATGAGGTGCTTCATTGCCTGAAATTGCGTGACGTATCCCATGGGCGGCGACGAATCATCCCGCTCGTCGACCGGAAGCCGCTCTTGGATCGCAAGAGCGATAGGAATGAGGCCGAACTGGACCACTATCTGCACCATCACTGCACCGACAGATAATGCAAGCCCGAAGACCACAATCAAAACGAGGGCAAGACCGGGGCGCTCCGTCAGCTCGCGCAGTGAAAGCTCAACAATGCTCTTGTGCCAAATCATCGCTGACGCGAAGTCCGAAGCCAAGGCGAACGCGCTCATCCTGAGCACAAATGGGAAGTCGCTCAACTTTTCCAGAAGCGACCACTTCGAAAGATCCAGATTCAAACCCAACTCCTCGCTGATGACAGCTCTATTTACCGAAGTGGAGAAGCAATCGCACTTCTACCCAGAAATGCAGTAGTCGGCCTGGTCGCAGCGAACTTGATACCGCGTCCTTGAGTTCCATGGCTTTTCCAGCTCCTTGCCAGATCAGATCCGTCCAGACATCAATTCGTGTCGCAAGCAAACGGAACGCGATTTTTTCGAGATGTGGCAACGTTCTTTGCAACGGAGGCATCCTGAGCAATCGGGTAATCGAACGACGCCGCGATGGGTTTCCGATTCGACTGATGGGCCGCTGCGTGAGGGTATCGGCCAGCCGCTACTACGAGTGGGGTAAAGCACCCTGCGAGCGCCCGGCAAGTCGACAATGAGCGCCGCTCGTACGGATACGCGAACTACACGAAGGCAGCCGCGGCACGTTGGGGGCTGGCCGCATGTGCGAAGACCTGGCTGAAGAGGGCTAGACTGCCAGCCTCCAACGAATGGCGCGCCTGATGACAGCCAACGGCCTGCACGGCTGGCCTCGCACCCGCGTCGCGGGAGGCGTGCAGGTGCGGCCGTGACGCCGCCAGGCGTGAGTGATCTGATTGAGCGCAATGTTCTCGCACCGGAGCCGGCAACCAAGTGGACCGCGTGCGGCATGGCTGAAAGCGGACATAGACCGCTTCAGCGCCGAAACAACGAATCCACAGAATGCGGGCGAAAACATGGAACGAGCAACGTGGAACAAAAAACCCGCTGCAAACAGCGTCTTAGACATTGTCTTGGCGGAGAGAGTGGGATTCGAACCCACGGAAGGTTTAACCCTTCGCCGGTTTTCAAGACCGGTGCCTTAAACCGCTCGGCCATCTCTCCAATCGGGTCCCGGTCGCCCGGGCAGCGGCGTATTCTCGCACGTGAAGGGCATTTGCCCAAGACCACCTTGCTCCTGCCCTCCGCATCCGGCACGGTGGGGGCCTTCACCGCACTCGGAGCCGCCATGGCCCATCTCGATCTGGCCAACCTGCGCACCTGCCTGCTGGACGACACCCAGCTGGCCGCAGTGGCCCTGCACCGCACCTTCGCCGGGCACCTGCCGGTCAGCAGTGGGCAGCTGGTGGTCTGCGATCCGCTGGTCCAAGCCGAGGCGCCCGCGCTGGCCGACTACACCGCCCCGCTGGGCCGGCACCCGGTCGAGATCATCGTGCATAGCGGCCGCCCGGCGCTGGCCGTGGTCTGGTTCAAGCCGCGCCAGTTGCTCACCGCGTCCGCGCTGCACTGGCAGATGGCGCGCTGGACCACGCAGGACCTGACCGGCCTGGACGAGGACAGCTTCATCGGCTATCCGGTCGACGCCGGTATCGGTTGCTTCATGGACACCGACACCCAGCAGGCGCTGCTGGCCCTGATCGAACAGGCTGATGGCGACGAAGAGAGTGAATGGTCGGATGCACTGATCGACCACGATGGCCTGGATGAAGGCGCCGAATATCGCCCTTGGGGCGAGGACTCGCCGCACGGCCTGGTCGTGTTCACCAGCGGCTGGGGCGACGGCGTCTATCCCAGCTACTGGGCGCTGGACACGTCCGGCATTCCGGTCGCCCTGGTCACCGATTTCCTGTGCATCCAAGGCGGCGATGGGCGCGACGAGCGCGAGATTGCCGACCAGGCCTATCGCGACAACCTGCCGGCTGCGGAAGCCGAGGCGCTGGCGCGACTGGTGGCCGCCGTAGAGCGCGATGACGTGGAGGCGCTGCGTGCCCTGCTGAAGGATGCGCCGCAGCGCGCCAACCAGATCGAACCAGGCTGTGGCGGCACCGCGCTGTTCGAGGCGATCCGCCTGGACCGTCCGCAGGCATTGCGGGTGCTGTTGCAGGGCGGCGCATTGCCGGCGATGCCCGAGCGCCTGCACATGAGCAAGGTGACCAGCTATCTGGACTATGCGCGCTTCCTGAAGAAGCCACGCAGCGCGGAGCTGATGGCAGTGCTGGAAGCGCCCGTCGTTGCAGCCGAACCATCACCGGCCGCGCCGCGACGCCGTAGTTTCTGGGACCGGCTGTTCGGCCGGAACTGACCGGGTCCGGAAAGCAGCAGCGCCGGGCATGGCCCGGCGTTGCCCTTCAGCGCTCTCAGCCGGCATCCACGGCCAGCGCACCCAGTGCACTGGCCTTGATCCGCTCCTTGGCCTTTTCACAGGCGCCACCGCAATCCAGGCGCGAGGCCTCCAGCTGCGGCGGCAGGTGCTCGGCCAGGAAGTCGATGAACACGCGCACCGCCGGCAGCAGGCCGCGGCGCGAGGCGAACACGGCATGGCACACGCCCTGCGGCAGTGACCAGTCCGGCAGCACCACTTCCAGCTCCCCGTTGCGCACGGCGTCGGCGCACACGGTTTCCGGCAGCATGGTGATGCCGAAACCGTCCTTCACCATGCTCTGCAGCAGCGGGAAGTCGAAGCCAGCCACGCGCGGCTGCAGGTCAACCCGGCGCACTTCGCCTTCCGGGCCATGCAGCTCCCAGCGCTGGCGCGCTTCGTCTTCGCTGATGCTGAGGGTGACGTGCTGGGTCAGCTCTTCCGGGTCCTTGGGGCGGCCAGCGCGATCCAGGTACTTCGGGCTGGCCACCAGCAGTTCCTGCACCTGGCCGAAGCTGCGCATCACCAGGCTGCCGTCGTCGTCCAGGCGCGAACGCACGCGCAGGGCCACGTCGTAGCCTTCGTTGATGATGTCCACGCGGCGGTTGCTGATGTTCAGTTGCAGCCGCACCTTCGGATACTGCTCGAGGAACTTGGGCAGCAGCTTGGGCAGCTGCATCTGCGCCAGCGACACCGGTACGCTGGCGCGCACTACGCCGCGCGGTTCGGCGCTGAGGCGGTCCACCACTTCGCGTGCGGCCTGGGCCTCGGCCAGCATCGTCTGCGCATGGCGGTGCACGCTGGTGCCGACGTCGGTGACCGCGAAACGGCGCGTGGAGCGCTGCAGCAGGCGCACGCCCAGGTCGGTTTCCAGCTGGCTGATGCGGCGGCTCAGTCGCGACTTGGGGATGCCCAAGGCGCGCTCGGCGGCGGCGAATCCGCCGTGGTCGACCACCATCGCGAAGTAGTACAGATCATTCAGGTCATGCATGCCCGAGTTCCATATCTAGAACAATACGTGGCATTCAACCACCTTTATCCCGCCTTTGCAACAACCTATCGTTCTCTCCGTCGGCGGGGCACCCCGCCCCTTCCTCCCAGAACATAGGTGACTGCCATGAAGCTTCTGCATCTCGACGCCAGCGTGCTTGGCGACAACTCCGTGTCCCGCCAGCTGTCGGCCGCCGTGGTCGCCCGCTTCACCGGCCAGATCGACGGCCTGCAGGTCGATTATCGCGATCTTGACGCCAATCCGGTACCGCATCTGCGCAGCAGCTCGCTGGCCAAGACCGACGCCGCCGAGGCGACCGACGCTGAACAGGTGATGCAGCAGTTCCTGGAGGCCGACATCGTGGTGATCGGCGCACCGATGTACAACTTCAGCATCCCCTCCACGCTGAAGGCCTGGATCGACCGGGTGGCCGTGGCCGGCCGCACGTTCAAGTACACCGAGAACGGCCCGGTCGGCCTGGCCGGTGGCAAGCGGGTGATCATCGCCAGCAGCCGCGGCGGCATCTACACCGACTCGCCGGCCGACTTCCAGGAGCCGTTCCTGCGCCAGGTGTTCGCCTTCATGGGCATCAACGAAGTCGAGTTCGTGCGCGCTGAAGGCATCGCCTACTCGCCGCAGCACCGTGAAGACGCCATTGCTGGCGCGCTTGCGGCACTGCCGTCGCACGCAGCGGATGAAGCCGTCGCGGCGTAACGCGTTCCAACGTTCGGCGCCCCTCTCTCCTCGTCTGGGCGCTGAACGCGGGCCGGGATCCCCTCCCCCATCCCGGCCCACCCTGGCGGCCCCGCTCTGCGGGGCCGTTTTTTTGTGGGCGCGCTACGCTGGGGCCATGGACTACATCGTGACGGCTGCGCACCGCAGCGAATTTCCGCACCCGATCACCCTGCGCCGCGGCCAGGCGCTGGTGGTGGGCGAACGTTATGAAGGCCCGGAGGGCTGGGACGACTGGTTCCTGTGCGAGGCCGAGGGGCAGCAGCCCGGTTTCGTGCCGGCGCCGGTGATCGGCCGCGATGCGCAGGGTGGCGCGTTTGCCACGGAGGATTACTGCGCGCGGGAGCTGGATGTGGATCCTGGGCAGGTGCTGCGCGGGGTGCGCACGCTCAATGGTTGGGCGTGGTGCGCGCCGGAAATCGGCGAACCGGGATGGGTGCCGTTGGAGAAGCTGCGGGCTGTGGAGTGATCGCGGTGGTTCATCCACGCATGGCGTGGATCTACTGGGGCATTGGTGAATTCATGCCGGGCGCGTGCAACATCCTCCAGTAGATCCACGCCATGCGTGGATGCGGTGCCATGCAGGCATGGCACCCACCCGATCAGGGAATCAGGCGATGGTTTCCAGGCCGCCCATGTACGGGCGCAGGGCCTCCGGCACGGTGATGCTGCCGTCGGCGTTCTGGTAGTTCTCCATCACCGCGATCATCGCGCGGCCAACGGCCACGCCCGAGCCGTTCAGCGTGTGCGCCAACTCCGGCTTGCCGGTGGCCGGGTTGCGCCAGCGGGCCTGCATGCGGCGGGCCTGGAAGTCACCACAGTTCGAGCACGAGGAGATCTCGCGGTAGGTCTCCTGCGACGGCAGCCAGACTTCCAGGTCGTAGGTCTTGATGGCCGAGAAGCCCATGTCGCCGGTGCACAGCAGCACCTTGCGGTACGGCAGGCCCAGCTTTTCCAGCACCACTTCGGCGCAGCGGGTCATGCGCTGGTGTTCGGCATCGCTGTCTTCCGGGCGGCTGATCGAGACCAGCTCGACCTTCTCGAACTGGTGTTGGCGGATCATGCCGCGCACGTCGCGGCCACCGCTGCCGGCCTCGGCGCGGAAGCACATCGAGTGGGCGGTCATGCGCAGCGGCAGGCGCTCGGCGTCAACGATCTCGTCGCGCACGATGTTGGTCAGCGGCACTTCCGAGGTCGGGATCAGGTAACGCGTGGAATCACCCACGGCGGTCTTGAACAGGTCGTCCTCGAACTTCGGCAGCTGGCTGGTACCGCGCAGCGAGTCTGCGTTGACCAGCAGCGGCACGTTGGTTTCCTCGTAGCCGTGCTCGCCGGTGTGCAGGTCGACCATGAACTGGGCCAGGGCGCGGTGCAGGCGCGCGATCGGGCCGCGCAGCACGGTGAAGCGCGAACCGGACAGCTTGGCCGCGGTCTCGCCGTCCAGCCAGCCGTTGCGGGCGCCCAGTTCAACGTGGTCGAGCACCTTGAAATCGAACTGGCGCGGGGTGCCCCAGCGCGCCTGCTCGACGTTGTCGTTCTCGTCGGCACCGGCCGGCACGTCATCGGCCGGCAGGTTCGGAATGCCCATCGAGATCGCTTCGATCTTCTCGCGCAGTTCGTCCAGCGCCACTTCCGAAGCCTTCAGCTCGGCGGCGAAGGCAGCGACCTCGGCCATGATGGCCGAGACGTCCTCGCCCTTGGCCTTGGCCTGGCCTATGGCCTTGGAACGGCTGTTGCGCAGGCTCTGCAGCTCCTGGGTCCGCACCTGGATGCGCTTGCGATCAGCCTCCAGGGACTCCAGGGCAGACACGTCGAGCTCGAAGCCGCGGCTGGTGCGCAGGCGTTCGGCGAGGTCGGCGGGCTGGTGGCGGAGCAGGGCTGGATCAAGCATGGCAGGTGTCGTAGTGGGTATCAGGGATGGGATTATCGCTTGTTATACGGATTTCTGCCGCCCGGTTCATTCCTGGCGTGGCAGAATCGGGCTATTCCGTACTGGTCCGGTCCATGTCTGCACCCCGCTCGTCGTCCGCCAAGTCGTTCACTGTGCATATCCCGCGCAACGCCCTGAAGATCGCCGGCATCGCCTTCGGCGCGGGCGTGCTGCTGTTCGTGCTGGTCTGGTTGACCGGCCGCGACAAGGAGTTCTTCCGTGCCGACCCGGCCGCGCAGACCCCGCAGGAGACCGCGCAGGTGGAACCGCTGCCGGAACCGCTGGCCGCAGCCGCAGGCTCCAGCGACATGCCCGACGCCAAGCCGGCCCCGGTAGAGGACGACGCCCCGAAGCTGGTCGAAACCGCCCCGCCACCGCCGGCGCCCATCGCTGAACCGGCCCCGGCCCCGGCCGCGCCGGCCCCTGCGCCGGCCGCCACCGGCAACAGCCAGCCGATGCCGATTGCCGGCCAGTCGCCGCCGCCGGCCTACCCGGCCGCCGCGCTGCGCGCCGGCGAGACCGGCAGCGTGGTGGTGCGCGTGGACGTGGATGCCACCGGCTACCCGAACAATGCCACGGTGATCCAGCGCAGCGGCTCACGCGAGCTCGACCGTGCCGCCACCGACGCCGTGCGCCGCTGGCGCTTCACCCCGGCACAGAGCAACGGCCAGGCCGTACCGGGCAGCATTGAAGTGCCGTTCGACTTCAAGACGCAGTAACTGAACGTTTCCCGGCAGGCAAACTGAACCCTGCCGGTCGCGTTGACGCAACGCTGACACTTCCCGCCACTGGCCCGCGCAACACTCTCCCCGTCGTCCATTGACGGAAGGAGTTTGCGATGACCGCCACCACCCACGAAGACCTTCATTCGCCGCAACTGCAGCAGGACGCCAGCGAACAGCACAAGCCCACGTCGCCCTGGATGTGGATCGCGCTGATCGTGGCGATGTTTGCCGCCGCCCTGCTCTGGCTGCGTCACTCGAACCAGGAAGACGTGGCGCCGGCGCCGGTTGGCGAGCGCATGCTGCCCGCCCCTGAGCAGGCGCCGGTCGCGGAGGCTCAGGAGCCTGTTGCCCGCCAGGCCGCACCGGGCGGCAACCAGCACAAAGCCGCCCCTGCGGTACGCAATCGCGAGGCGCGCCCGCTGGCAGGCAACATCAAGCCGACCTACCCCGCTGCCGCGCTGCGCAACGGCGTGCAGGGCAGCGTGATCGCCAGCCTGAATGTCGATACCCGTGGCCAGGTGACCAATGCCGCGATTGTTTCGCGCAGCGGCGAACGCAGCCGTGACCTGGATCGTGCGGTGCTGAGCGCCGTGCAGAACTGGAAGTTCCAGCCGGCGATGCATGAAGGCCGTGCAGTGGCCAGTGTGGTGCGGGTTCCGGTGGATTTCCGTACCGAACAGCGTTGATCGCGGACGAGGGGTTCGTGATGTTTAGACGGAGGCTTCGGCCTCCGTCCTTTTATGCGGAAAGCGTGCCAACCAAGGTTGGCACCCACCGGGAGATATGGGCGTGCCAACCAAGGTTGGCACCTACCGAGTTGCGTCATCCGCCGGGCGTGGCCTTTCAGGCCAGGTTGAATCCTGCGCTTCGGGCAAGGCCATCGAAGTCCGGGAAGGACGTGGCGACGTTGGCGATGTCGTTGATGCGCACTTCGCCGTCACTGATCTGGCCGGCGATGGCGAATGCCATGGCGATACGATGGTCACCGTGGCTTTCGATGGTGCCGCTGCCCAGGCGGACGCCGCCGTGCAGGGTGGCGCCGTCTTCGGTTTCGTCCACCTGCATGCCCAGCGCACGCAGGCCGGTGGCCATCGCCGCAAGGCGATCGGATTCCTTCACCCGCAGTTCGGCCGCACCGGTCACCACGGTCTGGCCTTCGGCGGCGGCGGCAGCCACGAACAGCGCCGGGAACTCGTCGATCATGTCCGGCACCAGTGCTTCCGGAATGCGCGCGCCCTTCAGCGGTGCGTAGCGCACCACCAGATCGGCCACCGGTTCACCGCCCTGCTCGGCCGGATTCTCTTCGGTGATGTCCGCCCCCATCAGGCGCAGCGCGTGCAGCAGGCCGGTGCGGCGCGGGTTCAGGCCAACCTGCTTCAGGCGCAGCTCGGAACCGGGAATGATGCTGGCGGCCACCAGATAGAACGCAGCCGAGGAGAAGTCAGCCGGCACCACGATATCCGTGGCACGCAGGCGCTGGCCACCACGCAGGCGCGCCTTGCCCGGCGAGAATTCGATGTCCACGCCGAACGCCGACAACATGCGTTCGGTGTAATCGCGGGTCGGGTGCGGTTCCAGCACGCTGGTTTCGCCCTGCGCATACAGGCCGGCCAGCAGCACCGCCGACTTGATCTGCGCGCTGGCCACCGGCGAGGCGAAGTCGATGCCGTGCAACGATTGCCCGCCATGCACGTGCAGCGGCGGCGTGCCATCGCTCTCCGTATCGATCTTCGCGCCCATCTGCGACAGCGGGCCGGTCACGCGGCGCATCGGGCGGCCGGACAGCGACTCGTCGCCGATCAGCGTGCAGTCGAACGCCTGGCCCGCCAGCAACCCGGCCAGCAGACGCATGCCGGTACCGGCATTGCCGCAGTCCAGCGGTGCATCCGGTGCTTTCAGGCCGTCCATACCCACACCATGCACGATGCGCTGCGACGGGCTGGGGGTCTCGATGCGCACGCCCAACTGGCTGAAGATGCGCGCGGTGGCACGAGTGTCTTCGCCTTCCAGGAAGCCTTCGATATGCGAGGTGCCATCGGCCAGCGCGGCGAACATCACCGAGCGGTGAGAGACCGACTTGTCGCCGGGAATGGTCAGGCTGCCCTGCAGCGGCTGGCCCTTGCGGGCGATCCAGTGTTGCGCGTTGCTCATCGTTCGATCGTTCCGTAAACGCCGGCAGCGCCGGCGATGCATCAGGGAGCGGCGGCCATGGCCGCCACAGCAGCACTCAGGGCACGGCCACCGGATAGGAGCCCAGCACCTTGATCTGCGCCGAGTGCGCTTCGAGTTCTGCCAGCGCGGCCTGCATCGGCGCGTCGTCGATGTGGCCGGCCAGATCGATGAAGAAGCCGTATTCCCACTTGCCGTGGTGCGACGGCCGCGACTCGATGCGGTTCATGCTGATGCCGTGGCGGGCGAACGGGCTGAGCACGTCGAACAGCGCACCGGGCTTGTCATGGATGAACACCAGCACCGAGGTGCGGTCGTGGCCGGAAGTCGGGAAGATGTTGCGGCCCACCACCAGGAAGCGGGTGGTGTTGTCGGCATCGTTCTGGATCGGCTTGGTGACCACCTTCTTCAGGCCGTACACATGGCCGGCGCTCTCGCCGCCGATGGCCGCTGCGTCATCGGCGTTGCGCGCACGACGTGCACCCTCGGCATTGCTCGAGACCGGAATCTTCTCGGCCTTCGGCAGGTTGGCGCGCAGCCATGCCGAGGTCTGCATGAACGACTGCGGATGCGCGTAGATGCGCTCGATGTCCTCGATGCGGCCGCTGCGCGACATCAGGTACTGCTGCACGCGCAGTTCCACTTCGCCACAGATCTTCAGGTTGGAGGTCAGGAACATGTCCAGGGTGATCTGGATGGTGCCCTGCCCCGAATTCTCCACCGGCACCACGCCGAAATCGGCGTTGCCCGCTTCCACTTCCTGGAACACTTCCTCGATGCTGGCCATCGGCAGGCCCAGCGCGGAGCGGCCGAAGTGCTTGAGCACCGCCTGCTGGCTGAAGGTGCCTTCCGGGCCGAGGTAGCCGATCTTCAGCGGTTCCTGCTGGGCCAGGCAGGCCGACATGATCTCGCGGTAGACGTGCACCAGCAGCTCATCGCTGAGCGGGCCTTCGTTGCGGTCCACCACCATGCGCAGCACCTGCGCTTCGCGCTCGGGGCGGTAGTAGTCGACGGCCGCGGCGAGCTTGCCCTTGGCCTTGCCGACCTGGTGGGCGAAACGCGCGCGCTCGGCGATCAGGCTCTGGATGTCGCGGTCGATCTGGTCGATCTTCGAGCGCACATCGGCCAGCGCCAGCGGCGCCAGGGTGGGTGCCGGGTTCGAGGCGGCCTTGGCCTTGCCCTTCGCCTTGGTGGGCGCGCTGCCCTTGGCCGGTTCGGCCTTCTTCGGCGCCTTCTTGCTGGATTTGCTGCTTGCCATCGGAATTCCTTGTTGCGGGGCCCGCACCCGACGGTGCGCGCCGTTCATTGCTCAACCGTGACGCTGCTGGAAATCGGCCATGAAGGCGACCAGCGCCTCGGCCCCGGCCAGCGGCATGGCGTTGTACAGCGAGGCACGGATGCCCCCGACCACCTTGTGCCCCTTCAGCGCCAGCAGGCCGGCGGCCTTGGCTTCGGCGACGAAGCGGGCATCAAGCTCGGCATCGGGCAGGAAGAACGGGATGTTCATCCGCGAACGGGCCGCGTGTGCGACCTCGTTGCGGTAGAAGCCGCCGGAACCATCGATGGCGCCGTATACCAGCGCGGCCTTGGCGGCATTGCGCCTGGCGAATTCGGCCACGCCGCCTTCGGCCAGCATCCACTTGAACACCAGGCCGGCCAGGTACCAGTTCCAGGTCGGCGGGGTGTTGAGCATCGAATCGCGGGCGACATGCGAGCGGTAATCGAAGATGTCCGCGCGTGGCTGGCCACTACGCTCGAGCAGGTCGCGGCGGATGATCATCACCGCGATGCCGACCGGGCCCAGGTTCTTCTGCGCGCCGGCATAGATCACACCGTAGCGGCGCACGTCCAGCGGCTCGCTGGCGATGGACGAGCTGAAGTCGGCGATCAGCGGGACGTTGCCGGTGTCGGGCACATCACGGAACTCGACGCCGTGGATGGTCTCGTTGGCGGTGATGTGCACGTAGGCGGCATCGGGTGACAGCTGCCAGTCGGCACGTGCCGGCAGCTCGCGGTAGCCATTGGCTTCGCTGCTGGCGGCAATGTTGACGTCCACGTAGACACCGGCCTGCTTGACCGCGGTCTTGCCCCAGTGGCCACTGACCACATAGTCGGCGCGCTGGCCGGGGGCGGCGAAGTTGAGCGGGATCAGCGCCTGCTGGGTGGTGGCACCACCGGACAGGAACAGCACCGCATAGTCTTCGGGGATGTCGAGGAGGCGACGCAGGTCGGCCTCGGCCTCGGCGGCCACGGACATGAATTCCGCACCGCGATGGCTCATTTCCACGATCGAGGCGCCGGTACCGTGCCAGTCCAGCATTTCCGCCTGCGCCTGGCGCAGGACCGATTCCGGCAAGGTCGCAGGGCCGGCACTGAAGTTGAACGCGCGCGTCATGTCACACCTGTGGGGCAAGACCCCTAGTATGCCGCAGTGCACCAGCCTTGCGGCCTAGTGCGGCAAGGGAAATTTGGTTTCATTGGAATCCATCGGCGACACGACGGGGGAGTGCCGGCCGCTGGCCGGCAACCTCAGCGATACAGGGCAGCGGCTGCCGGCCAGCGGCCGGCACTACCATCACCGCGCGGCCGTCAGCGCGCGCCGAACCAGAGCAGCAGGCTGAGCAGCGCGGCCAGCAGCAGTGCGCTGACCAGCAGCCACGGCCAGCGCCGGACCCTGCGGGGCGCGGTCGGCAGCACCGGCGCCTGCTCGGCCTCGTGGCTGGCGTCGTCCTCGGCGGGCAGCGGCCGCCGGCGCGGATCATGCGGCACTTCCAGCACGAACCGGTGCTGACCATCGAACACCACCTGGTCGCCGGCCTGCAGCCAGCAGTGGCGCACGGCCACGCCGTTGACCCGGGTACCGT
The DNA here is from genome assembly GCF_056480025.1 of Stenotrophomonas sp. 109824_Sma. Lineage (NCBI taxonomy): Bacteria > Pseudomonadati > Pseudomonadota > Gammaproteobacteria > Lysobacterales > Lysobacteraceae > Stenotrophomonas > Stenotrophomonas sp. 109824_Sma. The sequence continues at coordinate 3,002,754 of NZ_CM151078.1, forward strand.
CGGCACTGCCCAGGTCGCGCAGCAGCACGCGCTCGCCGTGCACTTCCACGCGGGCGTGCTGTTCGGCGAAGGCCGGGTCATCGATGGCGATGTCGGCCTCGTTGCCGCGGCCGATCAGGCGGGCCCGCGACAGGGTGAAGCTACGGCCATGGTGCAGGCCGCCGACGCCGCGCAGCAGTCGTTGCTGCTCGTCGCTGCCATCCTCGTTCTTCGGCGCAGGCGCCTGCAGCAGGCTCTCGACTTCGCCCTGCAGCACCATCTCCACGCCATCCACGTACACCGCGTCGCCCGCGCGCAGCAGGGCCATCCGGCGCACGGGGCGACCGTTGACGTGGATGCCGCGGATGCCATTGCCGACCTGCAGCCAGAGGCCGCGATCGTCCATGCAGAACTGGGCCAGCAACAGGGCGCCGTTGCCGGCATCGCCGAGCCGCACGCTGCCGTTGGCCTGGCGCACGATGCGCTGCACCCCGGGCCGCAGGGGCTGGTCGGGCTGTTGTTGTTGACTGAAGTGAACAAGCAGGTTCTGCACGCGGCGCAGCCTAGCAGGTTGGCCGCCAACGAAGAAGAACCTGCGATGAGTGCTTGGCGCGGCGGCCCGCGATGCGCACAATGCTCGCCCTCTTTGATCATCCCCGCCCTGCGCCAGGAGCCTGCATGTCCACCATCGATGTCCGCCACGCCCACGCCCTGCCCGACGCACAGGCGCGCGCCGCGATCGAACAGGTCGCTGCCAAGCTGTCCGAGCGCTTCGGCCTGAAGTCGTCCTGGACCGCCGACGTCCTGAACTTCTCCGGCAGCGGCGTGGACGGTGCGATCGAACTGCAGCCGGGCGCCGTGCGCGTGACCGCCAAGCTGGGGTTCCTGCTGTCGGCGATGAAGGGCATGGTCGAAGGCGAGATCCAGCGCGTGCTGAAGGAAAAGCTGGGCTGAACCCCGGCGGCGGCCGTCACGGCCGTGCAACGCCAACGCGCGCTACTCTCGGGGCAGGCCCAACTCCCACGGGAAGTGCGATGAACCACTACGAGAACGACGACCGCCGCAACGACGACGCCTCTTTCGGTGACCAGGCCGAGCGCTTCTCGCGCAAGCTCAGCGATTCGGCACAGCAGGTCTGGCTGGCCGGGCTGGGCGCTCTGGGCCGCGCGCAGGCCGAGGGCAGCCGCTTCTTCGACGGCCTGGTGAAGGAAGGCGAAGCCTGGGAAGCCCGCCGCCGTGAACGCAATGGCGAACAGGGCCCGGGCTGGCGTGACAACGTTGAGACCTCGCTGGACGAGGCCCGCGAGAAGGCCTCCGGCACCTGGAACAAGGTCGAGAAGGCCTTTGATGACCAGGTGCAGGGCGTGCTCAAGCGCCTGCATGTCCCCACCGCTGACGAAGTGACCGCGCTGGAAGCCCGCATCGATGCCCTGCACGCGCGCCTGGCCAAGCTGGAAACCCGCGCCGCGTCCGGCACCGACGCCCCTGCGCCGGGCAGCCATCAATCGCCGGACAGCGTGCCCTGAGCGCAATTGTTGCAATGCAATAAAAATTGATTGACAATCGCGAGCAACCCGCCAATCGCTTCGGCTGCCGTTTGTTCCCTCCCCTCACGGCTTCAGGATTGGCGGGTTTTTCGTGCCCGCCGTGCGCCGATCTGCGCGCTCCATCACGCTTCCTGTCAGGAACATCCTGACCCAGCCGGGCACCGCGACCTTTACACTGTCGTTCTCCGCTTTCGCCCCTTCCGCCCTACTCCTGCATGCTCCCTTGGATCCTGGCCCTGCTGTCGGCCCTGCTTACCTGTTCCCTGGCCGTTGTCTATCTGTGGTGGATCAAGCGGCGGCAGAAGGAGATGCAACTCGGCCTGCAGGCTCTGGCCGGCATGCATTGGCGCGAATTCTCGGTACTGGTCAAGCGCATGCTGCGCGAACAACGCGGCCTGCGTGAGTTGATCGATCCGACCGAAGATGCCCGCGAGCCGAGCAGCGACTTCCTGCTCAGCGATGGCCCCAATCAATGGCTGGTGTCGTGCAAGCACGGCCTGGCCTACCGCATCGGCACCGCCGCAGTGAACGAGCTGGGTGCGGCCGCGCGCCTGGCCGGCGCCAAGGGCGGCGTGCTGCTGACCGAAGGCCGGATCGAGCGCGACGGCCGTGGCGCCGCCGAGAAGCAGGCCGTTGAGGTGCTGGACGGCCCCCGCCTGTGGCCGCTGCTGCAGCCCTACCTGCCCGGCGATATCGAAGCGCGCGTGCGTGCCAGCGCCCGGCATGAGGCGCTGCGCCGCATTGCCATCGCCGCACTGGGTTCGGTCACGCTGGGGCTGCTGGTCGGCCTGGGCCTGCAGGGCTTGCATGTGGAAGAGGCCGCGCCGGTTGCTGCGGCGCCGGTGGTGGCAGCACCTTCGGCCGCGCCAGCCGCCGAACCTGCCCCGATCGAAGCCGTCCCTGCGGCCGCCCCTGCTCCCGAAACTGCCGTCGCCCCGGCGGCCGACGCGCGCAGCAATCCCAACCCGGATGCCGCCACGCTGGAGCGCTTCCAGGCCGATCTGGCCCGCGCACTGGCCGGCAAGCCCGGCATCGCCAGCGGCGTCTGGCTGACCCGCCAGACCCTGGCGATCAACCGCACCGGCGAACTGGAAGCGGTGTGGCCGCGGGTCTGCGAGGAAGTGCTGCACTACCCCGCCCTGCGCAACGTGCGCATCCAGCTCAACGCCCGCCCCGGCGTGGATGAGCCCGTACGCTGGCGACAGTGCGCTACGTATTGATTGGGGGGTCCGTAGATCAACGCCATGCGTGGATGCCCTTGTAGAGTCGAGCCACGCTCGACTCATCGCGCAACGCGCGAGCAGCAGCAGCCGAGCATGGGCTCGGCTCTACATGGCGCCTGCTCAGCCCAATGCAGCCAGATGGGCGATGTAGCTTGAACGCGATTCACCCGCCGCTCTGGCCTGCGCATCCAGCTTCGCCAGGATCCGGCGTGGCAGGCTGATGTTGACCCGCTCGATGGTGTCGTCCAACAGCGCCGGATCAATGCAGATGTAGGCGAGAATCCAGCGGGTGCCCTTTGATGCCTCGGCGGCGATTTTCTGGGGTGCGGAAGGCGTCGGAATCGAGCGTCCGTCATCCAGGGCCGCGTCGATCCAGGCGAGCGCCGCCTCTTCCGCAGCACTGAGCGCATCATCAAGCGTGTCGGCCGCCGAGAAGCACCCCGGCAGATCCGGAACGACGACGCCCCATGCGGTGCGTTCATCGCCTGCCTCGATCAAGACTGGATATCGCATGGGACCTCCTACGTCAGCCCTGCGAGCTTCCGCAACGCCAGCAGCAGCCCCTTCCCCAGATCCTTCCTTGGATGAGTCACGGTGATGATGTGAGGGCACTGCGGGTGCACGAATACATGATGGGATCCGCGAATCCGTCGACAGGTCCAACCCGCCGCTTCCAGTTCCCGGATGAGGTCCCTTCTCTTCATGCAGGGACGATACACATCGTACACACGCCCCGACAGAGTTCAAGGCGACAGTGCCTGCTGAGCGAACCGGCCCCTACCGCGCGCCCGGCGCGAAGCGCGCGACCAGGTCCCAGGCGTCGCCGAGGAACACCTGGCGCACGCGGGTAATGGGTTGCTCACCGCGCCAGGTCAGGCGCTCGATCACCAGGCAGGCGGTGCCGGGCTTCACGTCCAGCAGTTTGGCGGTGGCGGTGTCAGCACCCCAGGCACTGATGCGGTGCTGGGCACGGGTCCACGAGACATTCTGCAGCAGCCAGCTGCCCGGCGCGGTGGTACTGAAATCGACCTCCAGCACCTCGGGCACGCCCACCGGGCTGATCAGGCGATGCTCCAGTGCCAGCGGGCGACCGTCGGCCAGGTGCAGGCAGCGCATCGCCAGCAGCATTTCGCTGCCGGCCAGCTCGACTTCGCCAGCATTGCCGGCATCGGCCAGCCGCAGGTCGCGCTGCAGCAGGCGATACGCGTACTGATGACCGCGTGAGCCGACTTCCATCGCGATATCGGGAATCTCCAGCGCCACCTGCTCCAGGTGCGGGGGCTGCCGCGCCACGAACGAGCCGGCGCGACGGCGGCGCTCGATCATGCCGCTCTCGGCCAGTGCGGTCAGCACCTTGTTCACGGTCATCCGCGAGCAGCCGTACTGTTCCATCAGCTCGTGCTCGTACGGAATACGGAAGCCCGGCGCCCACTCTCCGCTGAGGATGCGGCTTTCCAGATCGCTGCGGATACGCTGGTTGAGCGTGGCGGACTTGCTGGCCTTCACGTAATGGGGTCTCGGTGGCGGGAGGCGATCAGCCCAGCACGCCGCGCAGGGCGGCAGCGAAGGCGCTGGTGATCGCCTCGCGCTGCAGGTGGCGGCCGTCGGCCACGCACTGGCGGCCATGGCGCCAGACCGATCGCAGCGCGCCATTACGTGCGGCGAACACCCAGCTGTCAAGCCATGCGTCGTCCTGTCGCGACTGCAACGCCGGGTGCGAAGCATCCAGTTCAACCAGGTCGGCACTGGCGCCGACCTGCAGGCCGGCGGCCACGCCCAGGGCCTGTGCACCGCCCTGCAGTGCACCCTCGAACAGGAAGCGGCCGGTGCTGCGGGTGGCATCCGGGGCCAGCACATTGCGCCCGCGCAGGGTCAGGCGTTGGCCGTACTCAAGCAGGCGTAGTTCTTCGGCCGCATCGATCAGCACATTGGAATCGGAACCGACACCGAAGCGACCGCCTTCGCGCGCGAACGCCTGCATCGGGAACAGGCCGTCGCCCAGGTTGGCCTCGGTGATCGGGCACAGGCCGGCCACGGCCTGGCTGGCCACGATGGCCGCGCGCTCGTCATCGGTGATATGGGTGGCATGCACCAGGCACCAGCGCGCATCCACCGGCGCATGGTTGTACAGCCACTGCACCGGGCGTTGGCCGCTCCAGGCCAGGCAGGCCTCCACTTCGCGCACCTGTTCGGCGATGTGGATGTGCACCGGGCCGTCGGTCAGCGGCATCAGGGCGCTCAGTTCCTCTCCGGTGACCGCACGCAGGCTGTGCGGTGCAATGCCGAGCACCGCATCGGGCAGCGTGGCCAATGACGGCTTTGCGGCGTCCAGCAGCTGCGCGAAGCCGTCCACGTCATGGATCAGCCGCCGCTGCGCGGGGTTCGGTGCCGCCCCGCCGAAATCGGCGTGCGCATAGAACACCGGTAGCAAGGTCAGGCCGATGCCGGTGTGGTCGGCCGCCGCCGCAATCCGCGCACTCATCTCGGCGCGGTTGGCATACGGCCGACCGTCGGCGTCGTGGTGCAGGTAGTGGAACTCGCCGACGCGGGTGAAGCCGCTTTCCAGCATTTCCATGTAGGCCTGGGCGGCAATGGCCTGCACCGCGTCCGGGCGCAGGTGGGCCAGGAAGCGGTACATCAGCTCGCGCCAGCTCCAGAAGCTGTCACCGTCGCCGCCGCCGATCTCGGTCAGCCCGGCCATGCCGCGTTGGAAGGCATGGCTGTGCAGGTTGGGTAGGCCCGGCACCAGGATGCCAACGCGGGTGTCGCCGGCCTGCGCGCCCTGCCCCGTGCTGATCGCCGTGATGCGACCGTCCTGCACCTGCAGGCGGACGTCGCGGGCCCAACCCTCGGCCAGCAGGGCGTGGGCGGCATGGAAACGGTGCGGGGAACGCGAATCGGACATGGCTGGACAACCCGAAATGGACGCCTATATTGTATAGACATATAAGCACAGCCGCGTTGTGGATGCCATGCACGTCGATACCCTCTGGTCCAACGTCCACCTGATCACCCTCGATGGCGAGGGGCTGGGTGTCATCCGCGATGGCGTACTGGCCTGCGCTGACGGCCGCATCGTCCATGTCGGCCCAGCCGGCAGCGATGCCCACCTGCAGCCGACCACCCGCATCGACGGCGAAGGCCGCTGGATTTCGCCCGGCCTGATCGACTGCCATACCCACCTGGTCTACGCCGGCAACCGCGCCAACGAATTCGAGCAGCGCCTGCAGGGCGTCAGCTATGCCGAGATCGCCCGTGCCGGCGGCGGCATCGTCTCCACCGTGCGCGCCACCCGCGCCGCCACACCGGAACAGCTGGCCCGCGAAAGCCGGCCACGCCTGCTGGCGATGCGCGCCGAGGGCGTGACCACCCTCGAGATCAAGTCCGGCTACGGCCTGACCCTGCCGGACGAGCGCAAGCAACTGCAGGTGGCGCGTGCGCTGGGCGAGGAATGCCGGGTCAATGTGGTGACCACCTTCCTCGGCGCACACGCGATTCCGCCGGGCCGCGAAGCACAGGAATACACCGACGAGGTGTGTAACGTGATGATTCCGGCCATCGCCGCCGAAGGCCTGGCCGAAGCGGTGGATGTGTTCTGCGAGAACATCGCCTTCTCGCCGGCGCAGGCGCGGCAGGTCTTCGAAGCGGCGCGCGCCAACGGGCTGGCGGTGAAGATCCACGCCGAGCAGCTGAGCAACCAGCATGGCGCCGAACTGGCCGCCAGCTTCGGTGCACTGTCGGCCGACCATATCGAACACCTGGACGATGCCGGCATTGCCGCGATGGCGGCGGCCGGCACCGTCGCCGTGCTGCTGCCCGGTGCCTTCTATTTCACCCGCGATACCACCCTGCCGCCGATTGCGGCGCTGCGCGCGGCTGGCGTGCCACTGGCGCTGGCCACCGACAGCAACCCCGGCACCTCACCACTGACCAGCCCGCTGCTGGCGATGAACATGGGCGCGACCCTGTTCCGCCTGACCGTGGACGAGTGCATCGCCGGCTTCACCCGTGAAGCGGCGCGCGCACTGGGCCATGGCGACCGAATCGGCCGCCTGGCCGTGGGCCTGGACTGCGACCTGGCGATCTGGGACATCGACGCGCCCGCCGACCTGGTCTATCGCATTGGATTCAACCCGCTGCACGCGCGCGTGGTGCGCGGACAGCCCGACCTGCCTGCCTCCTGGAGCAATACATGAGCAACACCCTGGTTCTTCGCCCCGGCCATGTCACTCTCGCCCAGTGGCGGCAGGTCTATCGCGGCGTGCCGCTTGCACTGGACCCGGCCGCGCTGCCGGTGGTGCGCACCAGTGCGGCGGCCGTCGCCGCCATCGTCGCCAAGGGCGCGCCGGTCTATGGCATCAACACCGGCTTCGGCAAGCTGGCCAGCGTGCGCATCGAGCGCGAGGACCTGGCTACCCTGCAGCGGAACATCGTGCTCTCGCATGCTGCCGGTGTGGGCGAGCCGATGCCGGCCAGCGTAGTGCGCCTGATGATGGCGCTGAAGCTGGTCAGCCTGGCGCAGGGTGCTTCGGGCATCCGCGAGGAAACCCTGCTGCTGCTGGAAGCGATGCTGGTCAAGGGCGTGCTGCCGGTGGTGCCCGCACAGGGCTCGGTGGGTGCCTCGGGTGACCTGGCGCCGCTCTCGCACCTGGCCAGCGTGATGCTGGGCGTGGGTGAAGCCTTCATCGGTGACGAACGCCTGCTGGCGGTCGATGCGCTGGCACGTGCCGGCCTGCAGCCGATCGAGCTGGGCGCGAAGGAAGGCCTGGCGCTGCTCAACGGCACCCAGTTCTCCACCGCCTATGCGCTGGCCGGCCTGTTCGAGATCGAGACGGTGTTCCAGGCCGCGCTGGTCACTGGTGCGCTGTCGGTGGAAGCGGCCAAGGGTTCCGACACGCCCTTCGACCCGCGCATCCACGCCATCCGCGGCCAGCGTGGGCAGATCGCCACTGCGGCCACGCTGCGCACGCTGATGCAGGGCTCGGACATCCGCGAATCGCACCGTGACAACGACGTGCGCGTGCAGGACCCGTACTGCCTGCGCTGCCAGCCGCAGGTGATGGGCGCGGCGCTGGACATCCTGCGCCAGGCCGCGACCACGCTGGAAATCGAAGCCAACGGCGTGTCCGACAATCCGCTGGTGTTCACCGATACCGGCGAGGCACTGTCAGGCGGCAACTTCCACGCCGAGCCGGTGGCCTTCGCTGCCGACATGCTGGCGATGGCGGTGTGCGAGATCGGCTCGATCAGCGAGCGCCGCCTGGCGATGCTGGTGGACCCGGCGCTGTCCGGCCTGCCGGCGTTCCTGACCCCGCGCCCGGGCCTGAATTCCGGCTTCATGATCCCGCAGGTGACCGCGGCCGCGCTGGTCTCGGAAAACAAGCAGCGCGCCTACCCGGCCAGCGTCGATTCGATTCCGACCTCGGCCAACCAGGAAGACCATGTGTCGATGGCCGCACACGGTGCGCGCCGCCTGATGCAGATGGCCGAGAACGCGGCCAACGTGATCGGCATCGAACTGCTGGCCGCTGCGCAGGGCTGCGACTTCCACGCGCCGCTGCGCTCCAGTGCCGCGCTGGAAAGCGTGCGCGCCACCCTGCGTGCGCAGGTGCCGACGCTGGAAGAAGACCGCTACTTCCATCCGGACATGGTGACCGCCACGAACCTGGTGCGCAGTGGCGCGCTGGCGCAGGGCCTTGCCGATCTGTTGCCGACTGTGGAACCACAGGCATGAAGACCCATCCCGAATGGCTGACGGTGCACGAAGGCGATGCCCCGTTGATCGTCAGCTTCCCGCATACCGGCAGCGAGCTGCCGCACGACCTGATCGGCGACTACCACTCGCCATGGCTGGCCCGTCGCGACGCCGACTGGTGGGTGCACGAACTGTACGATTTCGTGCGCGGCATGGGCGCGACCACCGTGCGCTCGGCGGTCTCGCGCTCGGTGATCGACCTCAACCGCGATCCCAGCGGCGTGTCGCTGTACCCCGGCCAGAACACCACCGGCCTGTGCCCACTGACCACCTTCGACAACCAGCCGCTGTACCACGCCGGGCGCGAACCGGATGACGCGGAAATCGCCCGTCGCCGCGACACGTATTTCCTTCCCTACCACGATGCGCTGGCCGCACAGATCACGCGCCTGCGTGCGAAGTTCGGCACCGTGGTGGTGTACGACGCGCATTCGATCCGCTCGCACATTCCGCACCTGTTCGACGGTGAACTGCCGCAGTTCAACCTGGGCACCGCCGGTCCCTCGGGTGCGCCGGACACCTCCTGCGACAACGCCCTGAGCGATGTGGTTGAAAACCTGCTGAAGATCAGCGGCATGAGCCAGGTGCGCAACGGCCGTTTCAAGGGCGGCTGGATCACCCGCCACTACAGCAACATCGCCGGCGGCGTGCACAGCCTGCAGATGGAACTGGCCTGCCGCGGCTACATGCACGAACCCCTGCCGGACCAGGTGGACGAACACAGCTGGCCCACCCCGCTCGACCCCGACCACGCCGCACCGCTGCGCCACACCCTGGCGCAGGTGCTCAACGCCTGCCTTGAATTCGCTACGAACCGGAGCGCCGCATGACCCGCAACGACCCGTCCCGCACCATCGCCGCGCCCACCGGCACCACGCTGAACGCCAAGAGCTGGCTGACCGAAGCACCGCTGCGCATGCTGATGAACAACCTGCACCCGGACGTGGCCGAACGCCCGCAGGAACTGGTGGTGTACGGCGGCATCGGCCGCGCCGCGCGCGACTGGGAGAGCTTCGATGCCATCGTCGAAACGCTCAAGCGCCTGGACGACGACCAGACCCTGCTCGTGCAGTCGGGCAAGCCGGTGGGCGTGTTCCGCACCCACGCCGATGCGCCGCGCGTGCTGATCGCCAATTCCAACCTGGTGCCACGCTGGGCCAACTGGGACCACTTCAACGAGTTGGATAAGAAGGGCCTGGCCATGTACGGCCAGATGACCGCCGGCAGCTGGATCTACATCGGTGCGCAGGGCATCGTGCAGGGCACCTACGAGACCTTCGTGGAAATGGGTCGCCAGCACTTCGGTGGCGATCTGACCGGGAAGTGGCTGTTCACCGGCGGCCTCGGCGGCATGGGCGGCGCGCAGCCGCTGGCCGCCGTGATGGCCGGCGCCTCGTGCCTGGCCGTCGAGTGCCGCAAGAGCAGCATCGACATGCGCCTGCGCACCGGCTACCTGGATACCTGGACCGACAATCTGGACGAAGCGCTGCGCCTGATCGACGAATCGTGCAAGGCGGGCACGCCGAAGTCGGTGGGCCTGCTCGGCAACGTTGCCGACGTGCTGGCCGAACTGCTCAAGCGCGGCGTGAAGCCGGACCTGCTGACCGACCAGACCTCCGCGCACGATCCGGTGAACGGCTACCTGCCGCAGGGCTGGACGGTCGAACAGTGGGATGAGAAACGTGTCTCCGCGCCCAAGGAAGTGGAGAAAGCCGCGCGCGCATCGATGGCCAACCATATCCGCGCCATGCTCGGCTTCCACGCGCTGGGCGTGCCGACCGTGGACTACGGCAACAACCTGCGGCAGATGGCACTGGAAGAAGGCGTGGAGAACGCGTTCGACTTCCCCGGTTTCGTACCGGCCTACATCCGCCCGCTGTTCTGCCGCGGCATCGGCCCGTTCCGCTGGGCCGCACTGAGCGGCGACCCGGAAGACATCGCCAAGACTGATGCCAAGGTGAAGGAACTGATTCCGGACAACCCGCACCTGCACCGCTGGCTGGACATGGCCGCCGAGAAGATCAAGTTCCAGGGCCTGCCGGCACGCATCTGCTGGGTCGGCCTGGGTGACCGTGATCGGCTGGGCCTGGCCTTCAACGAAATGGTGGCGAACGGTGAACTGAAGGCACCGGTGGTGATCGGCCGTGACCACCTGGACAGCGGCAGCGTGGCGTCGCCGAACCGCGAGACCGAGGCAATGGCCGATGGTTCCGATGCGGTCTCTGACTGGCCGCTGCTGAACGCCCTGCTCAACACCGCCAGCGGCGCGACCTGGGTGTCGCTGCACCACGGCGGCGGCGTCGGCATGGGCTTCTCGCAGCACGCCGGCATGGTGATCGTGTGCGATGGCACCGAGGCAGCGGCGAAGCGGATTGGCCGCGTGCTGTGGAACGACCCGGCCACCGGCGTGATGCGCCATGCCGATGCAGGCTATGAGATCGCGATTGATTGCGCGAAGGAAAAGGGGCTGGATCTACCGGGAATCCTGGGCTGACAGGTCAGCGACCAGCGCGCACATATTCCGGTGCCATCAGGGCAATGCGCGGTAGTGTCCCCGATTCACCGGCGCGCATGCCATGAGAGAGGCTTACGCCAGCTTCGGTGGCATCACACCTAAAGTTGCGCGCTGCCCTGCCGATACCGGAGGTCAACAAGGAATGTTGCCCTCCGACCTGTTTACTCGGGCCAGTGCCCATATGGGCTCATTCCTTTCTGATGAACTCTTCTGCTGAAAGGAATCCACTGTATGGCTCACGAAATCACCATGGATCTTGCCACCAAGTTCGTCCTGCACAAGGACGTCGAACTTGCTGTCAGGAAAGATGGAAAGCTGCTCGGTACCGCCCTGATCAGCAAAGGCAACATCGAATGGGTGCCCGCAGGCAATTCGGTGAACAAGAAGCGGCTGAGCTGGGCCAGGTTCGCCGAGCTGATGCAGGACCAGGGCAAGGATGTGAAGATCAAGTAGATCGATCGCGGATTGCCACTTCGCCCTGCGACGGAGTCTCAGTGCCAGGACTTCGTCTGAATCCCGTTCTGCACCATCGAGATGTTCTCTCCAATGAGCGTTCTTCAACGTCTGCTACTTGTCGCCGCCTGCATTGCGGTCGCCGGGCCTGCGAGCGCAGCAAACCAGATCAGCACAAAGATCCCAAACGAGACCCGGATCAGCCCGCTCGTTATTCTGGATGCGAACAATGAGGGTTCCTGCGCACTGCCCTCGCCGGATGGGCGTCGCCGCACTCCCTACTTCCCTGATCTCAGGCAGCGTTGCAGCATCCTTGCACAAGCCCTGTTCGCATCACTCATTACCCGCGGCTTCGACGCGAAAATGGAATCCTTCACGCCTGATGCGCCCATCGGCTACAAGGAGTATTACGCCGCGTTCGCTGAGTGGAAGCAAGGCGTAATTGAAAAGTACCCCGATCGGTACGTGCTGACTTACCACGGACTGGTGGACGAGAGAAAACAAAGCTACCTGGTGATGAATCTGTCCGGACCAGGCGACGGCGAACGCCCGCTGCTTGGCACGATAGAGCTCAGCAAGGACCAGATGTGGACCGTTACCAAGCTCGGCGATATGAACTTCATTGGCCCGACCCCGTTGCCGCGCCTCATCGAGCTGCTGAGCAACACCCTGGAGGAGCGCTGTCCGACCCGCGGGTTCATGCGTAACTGCTATGGCCGTGGCTGGCTCATGGACAAGAACCCCAGGTAAGCCCTACGCCACCATCGATAGGGTGCCGGCCACCGACCGGCATCACCGCCATCAGGAAATACAGGAAACCACGCACAGCACGCCTTTCATGGCCGCTGCGGACCTGCATGCAACACTCGACTGCCGCCACACCCTCCATCCGGGTATACCCGCATGATCCAGTGCGGCACGAGGCCCATCTGCTCATGCATGCGTGGTCCATCGAACAGGGCCCGCTTGACCCCACCTGCAGCCGTGACCAACATGCGCCATCACCGCTGATGGATCACCGCGATGTACCGCACCCTTGCTGCCGCATTGCTCTGCGCCCTCTTCGCCGTTCCGATCGCTTCGGCGCGTGAGTCCCCCGGCGATCTTTCCAATCAGCTCGACACCCAACTGCAGGCCAACCGCGAGCGCTACGGCATCGCCGGCCAGGCGGTGCTGGTCGCGCACAATGGCCAGGTGCTCTACCAGGGCGCCAGCGGCGAGCGCGATCCGGCCACCCATGCACCGGCCACCGTCGATTCCATTTTCGCCGCGCAATCGATGGCCAAGCTGCTGACCAGCACGCTGGTGATGCAATTGATGGATCAGGGCAAGGTGGATCTGGATGCACCAGCCAGCCGCTATGTGCCGGACCTGCCTGCAGCCTGGCAGGCGATCCGCGTGCGCGATTTCCTCAACCACAGCTCGGGCATCGGCGAGTACTACGACCGGGCGGACAACCGCTGGGTGAGCAAGGGCTACCCCGGTGTAGCGCCTGACCTTGCCGCTGCACTGAAGGTGGCCGGCGCCGCACCGATGCAGTTCGCCACCGGCAGCCGCGTGCAGTACACCCAGGCCAACTACCTGGTGCTGACGGCGTTGCTGCAAGCGCACTACCGCAAGCCCTACCCGGCCATTGCACGCGAACGCATCCTGCAACCGCTGAAGATGACCAGCACCTCATGGGGCGCAGCCAGCGTGCCGTCGCAGCGCGCAGCGGTGCCTTACATCGGCAAGGACGGCCAGCTGCAGCCGGCCAATGAAGACCCCTGGCCGGACTACGGCTGGGGCCACGCCGACCTGCAGACCACCGTGGGTGACATGAACCGTTTCCTGCAGGCGCTGGCGACCGGCAAGCTGCTGCGCACGGCGACCCTGGAAAAACTCTGGCAGCCGCAGAAACTGGCCGGCGGCGGCAGCAACTTCTTCTCCACGGGCTGGGACACCACCCGCAGCGACGGCTACACCCAGGTCGGCCACGATGGTGGCACCCGTGTACGTGCGCGGCTGGCGTACAAGGGCACCCTGGCCAGCGGCTACTGGGTGTTCGTGTACCTGACCAACGGCAGCGCCCGCAATGTGTGGTCGAGCACGCTGGTGGAGAGCACGATGGCGGTGGCCGCACCGCAGGAGTTTCCGCATGCGGTGCTGTCCGAGCGGCTGATCGCGTATGCGCTGGATGACAGCGCTGGCGCGGCCGAAGCAGTGCATCGCTGGCTGCGCGACAGCAACAAGGTTGCTGCCAGTGAACTGGAACGCGCGATCAATGCCGATGGTTACGCGATCCGCGAAAGTCTCGGCGCACGCAAGGCAGTGAAGGTGTTCGCGCTCAACACCGAGCTGTATCCGGATTCGGCCAACGCGTGGGACAGCCTGGCCGAATGCCATGCAGCACTGGGTGAGAAGGAAGCAGCTGATCGGCTGTATGCGAAGGCCAAGGCGCTGGCGAAGCCCTCGCCATAGATATTGCTGTAGAGCCAAGCATGGGCTCGGCGCTACATGGATGTTGCGGGCAGCCCATACGCGGGCGGCGGGTGACGCGGGGCCGCCGACCTGTTAACTTGCGCACCAATTTAGTGGTTTACAGCATTTCCGCATGTCGCTCTCGTCGTACCGCCCCACCCCGTCGCTGTTGTTCCTGGCCGTTTCCCTTGGCCTCTCCACCACCGCCGCTGCTGCGCCGCAGGCCACCACCCTCGATGCGGTGCGGGTCACTGCCGCCGATGCCAGCGCCCAGGCGCGCGAGGCGCTGAAGCGCGTACCCGGCGCCAGCAACGTCATCGACGTGGCCAAGGCCGACAGCCGCTTGTCCAGCAGTGCCGATGTGCTGGCCTACCAACCGGGCATCAGCGCGCAGTCGCCGGGTAATGAGGGCACCAAGATTTCGATCCGTGGCTCGGGCATCAACCGGGGCCCCGGCGCGCATGCCTCGGGTATTGCGGTGTCGATCGACGGCCTGCCACTGACCGGCCCGGGCGGCACGCCCTACGAGCTGCTGGAACCGCTGTGGCTGTCGCGCGTGGAAGTACTGCGCGGCGCCAACGGTTTCGAGCGTGGCGCGCTGGCGCTGGGCGGTGCCATCGACTACGTCAGCCGCAGCGGCCGTGATTCGGCGGGCGTGCAGCTGCACTACGAAGCCGGCAGCCGTGGCTACCAGAAGCGCGGCATCAGCTGGGGCGGCGTCAGTGGCGATGTCGATTACTTCCTGGCCTACACCGATACCGAGTTCGATGGCTATCAGCGCCATGCGCGCGGCGACGGCAAGGGCGCAATGGCCAACATCGGCTGGCAGATCACGCCCGACCTGCAGACGCGCTTCTTCGTGCGTTACCGCGAAACCAATCACGAAACACCCGGTCGCCTGACCCGCGACCAGATCCGCAACGACCCGCATGCGGCCAACCCGGCCAACCTGGCCATCGATGCACGTCGCCCGCAGCCCGGCAGCACGTGGGTGGGCAACGTCACCACGCTGCAGATCGATGAGGATTCCTCGCTGCAGGCGGGACTGGTCTATCACAAGTACCCGATGGACTTGAACGAGAGCCTGTACCGCCAGCAGCTGGACTACGCCAACCTCAACGCCACGCTGGACTACCGCCACCGGCACCGCCTGTTCGGCCTGGACAGCGAAACCGCGGTCGGCCTGCGCGTCACCCATGACCTGGATGCCGATGTGCGCGAGTCGCTGCGTTTTGCCAGCAACGGCTATGCCGCCGGCACGCGCACACGTGACTTCCGCCACCACGGCACCGACAGCACGCTGCACGTCAGCAATACCCTCGCCTTCAATGACCGCCTGCGCATGCAGACCGGGCTGGCACTGATCAACACCCGCCGCGATGTGCAGGTGACCTGGCCGAGCAGCGGCGGCCGCCTGCGCGACCACGACCGGGACTACGCGCCGCGACTGGGCTTCACTTGGCAGCACAGCGCGCAGACCCAGTGGTTCGGCAACCTCAGCCGTTCGGTGGAGGCGCCGCACCCGTGGTCGATGATCTGGGGCTCGAACCAGTACTTCGGGCCGGGCAATGGCCCGTCCAGCGGCCGCCAGCGCGCGCCGGTGCCGATGCAGAACCAGACCGCCACCACGCTGGAACTGGGCGCGCGCGGTGACGCGGCGCTGGGTCGCTGGGAACTGACCGGCTACTACGCGCACGTGAACCACGAACTACTGAGCGTCGAACTGCAGCCGGTGCCGAACCTGTTCATCGCCGAGAACAACGCCAGCCCCACCGTTCACCGCGGCATCGAATCCGGCTTGGACAGCACGCTGTGGCAGTCTGCGCCGGGCCGCCTGTCGCTGCGCCAGGCGTACACCTTCAGCGACTTCCGTTATCGCCACGATGCGCGTTTCGGCAGCAACCGCCTGCCCGGCCTGCCGCGCCACGCCTACCAGGCCGAGCTGCGCTTCGATCACGCGTCCGGCCTGTACGCCGCGCTCAATACCGAATACGCCTCGCGCATCGCCGTCGACTACGCCAACAGCTACTGGGCCGACAGCCATGTGATCTTCGGCAGCCGCATCGGCTACGACGCACCCGGCGGTCGCTGGCAGGCCTGGGCGGAGATGCGCAACATCGGCAACCGCCACTACGCCGCCACGGTCACACCGGGCTACGACGATGCCGGCAGGGATGTCGCCCGCTCGACGCCGGGCGAAGGTCGTGGCGTCTACGCAGGTGTGCGCTGGCGCTTTGATTGATGGCCGCAGGCGGCGCCGGGCGTGATCCGGCGCCGCCGTTCCAGGGTCAGCCGATGCGCCAGGCAGGAAGGCGCTCGCTGCGCTTCCAGATGGAAGGCGCGAAGCCGATCAGCACCAGTGCCGCCAGCCACTTCGGCGACGTGCTCAGCAGCGTGGCACCGAGCGAGCCGTCGCCGGGTGCGAGCTGCTCCTGCCAGGGGTTGTAACCCAGGTAGAGGATGCTGCCGGCCCACCACAGCAACGCTGCGCCGATGCCCACCAGCAGCAGGGCCAGCGTGCGGCAGGTCCAGCGCTGCGAGGTGGTGCCCCATTCCCGCGACGCGGCAATCAGCAGGCCGACCACCAGCAGCGACACCAGTGCCACCAGGCCGATATCGACCTTGGGTCCAATGCGCTCATAGGTACAGGCGCGGCATTGCGCCTCTTCCGCGGCAGTGGCGGCTTCGGCGCCCTCGGCCTGCCCGGCTTCGGGCTGCGCCAGTGCTGCAAACGGCAACAACACCGCCAGCAGCGTCACCATGATCCAACGAAACAACGACCTGTTCCTGCGTGCAGCGACATCCATGCGCTCTTCCTCGTCAGTGGTTGTGTGTCCCAGCGGGCGTTCGGATATCCAGCGCCCCTGTTCCAGATGCAGTACGACAAGCTCCCGATAGGTGAAACCACCCGGACACGAATCCTGGGCGACCGCGATCATAGCCCACTGTCCATTGCCGCTGAAAACGGGCCGGGGCTGGCCATATGAAGTACGCACCCCAGCTACAGCGCTTGAATGACCTGCAGCAGATGGCTCGCACCTGGCGCGAGTTCCTGCGCGAGCCAGCCCAGCATCGCGAAGAACAGCAGCAGCCCGAGCAGCGGCCAGATCGTATGCGACACGCATACCCGCCACCACCCTTGCTGCTGCATGCCCTGCATGCGCCGGTACAGGCCTCCGGCGATGGCCGCGTCCACCAGCAGCTCAGCCATCAGCACCGGCGCCGACCACACCACCCACACGCTGGCCAGCAGGACGGTCGCCACCAGCGCGACGAGGCCCAGGATGGCCAGCAACGGCAGGCCCGCTTCGTCTTCGGCCAGCCCGGTCAACGGCAGCTCTCCGGCATCGCCGCCACCGGCCGGCACCGACTCGTTCCACGATGCCGATGCACCACCACCGCCGGAACGCCCGCCGGCGCCGCTCCACGGGGATTCCATGGCACTACCGCGCGGCGATGCGCCACTACCGCCTACATCCGGCGACAGCCCATCCAGCACGTTGTCCCAACGCCAGCGGATCCAGACCCACATCAGCAGCAGGAACACGCCATAGGCCAGCAGCACGGCCATCGGGTAGCGAAGCAGCATCGCGTCGATACCGGCCAGGCGCAGCAGGTACGAGGCAAGGAAACCGGCCGCACCGGTCAGGGCGACGATCAGCGCCATCTGCAGGCGTGGCCAACCACGCTGCTGCAGGTGCCGGCGCGCACGCACGACTTCGCCGCCGCGGTTCACGGGCAATTTCAGCGGGCTGCGTGAAAAGTGGCGCGAGCGCTTCATGCAGCCGCCAGCGGGCGGGAGGCATGGCGACCGGGAACGTCGGGAACCTGATACTGCATGCGGACATCCTTGCCGGGCACGCGTAAGCGGTGATGGGCGGATTCTACCGCGGGCAGGTCCGCTGTCCAGACGGCGGTTCCAAGCGGCCGATCCTCAGCTGCGGTCGGTGATCCGTTCGATGCGGCCACCAGCGAACACGAACTCGCTCTGGCCCTGCAGTTCCAGCTCGGTGCCCGCATGCGGTCCATCGGGAATATCCTGCGCGAACACGCCGCGCCAGCCAATCGTCGCCGTCGCCCGATCACCATCGAACACCAGCGCCAGCAAGCGCTGTTCGCGTTCCCGGAACAGGCGCGCAGACTGCCGTGCCAGTTCGCCAAAGGCATCGATGCCTTCGGTGACCATCGTCAGCTGGCCATTACTGTGGTTCTCGAAGCGCACGTTGTGCGCCAGCACCGCCAGCATGGCGTCGATGTCGAAGCGGTTGTAGGCCTGCAGGTAGTGCTCGATCAACTGACGGCGGTGCGGTTCGTCCATGGCGGCATCCAGTCGTGGGCTGCTGGCGAGTCTCGCCTGCCAGCACCGGCCGATCAAGGCCGCGCGGCAGCCTTCAGCAGCTGCGCGGCCACCTGATCGAACGGGGCGATGTCCTGCAGCGCGCGGCACATCGCCACCGCACCTTCCACGCTGGCGATCACCAGGCTGGCCAGTTCATCCGCCGCCGCCGGGGCATGCCCTTCGGCGACGAACGCCGTTGCAAGGTGGCCCTGCCAGCGCGCGAACACCTCGGCAGCCGCCGCGCGGGCTTGGCTGGGCGTCGCCTCCACCGGTTCCTCCACGGCAGCGGCCAGCACCGGGCAGCCGGCGCGGAAACCAGTGCACAGCAGGCGCTCGCGCCACAGCGCCAGGAACTGCTGCAGGCCCTGTACCGCCCCACCCTTCAGCAGCTCCACCAGCAGCACCTCCACCTTGTCGCCGGCCATGTGGGTGGCGCGCGCCAGCAGCTCCTGCTTGCCGCCGGGAAAGTGATGGTAGGTGGAGCCCAGCGGCGCCTCGGCCAGCTTCGTCACTTCACGGATGCTGGTGGCATTGAGGCCCACGCGCGCCAGCATCTGTGCCGCAGCATCCATCACGCGTTGAGGCGCATCAGAGGGTCGCGGACTCACGGCAGGCTCCTTGCTAAGACAGTCGTCATAGATTAGCGTACCGGCCGTTCTATAACAGTCGTCATAGCCATGAATCTCTGGTTCCGCCTGCTCCATCTGCTGCTGTGCAGCCTGTTCCGGCCGAAGCTGGAGGCCCCGTTCGGGGTCTCGCGGCTGCAGTTCCGGGTACTGCCCAATGACCTGGACAGCAACCTGCACATGACCAACGGCCGCTACTGGAACATCTTCGACCTGGGCCGGCTGGACCTGATACTGCGCATGGGCCTGGGCCGGGTGGCGCTGCGCGAGAAGTGGGCACCGATCGTTGGTGCCGGCACCATCCAGTTCCGTCGCGAGCTCAAACCGTTCCAGCGCTTCACCCTGGAGACGCGGCTGGTTGGCTGGGTCGGCTCCCGCGGCATCATGGAGCAGCGGGTGCTGATCGGTGCCGAGCAGAAGATCGCCACGCGCGCGCTGCTGGTCACCGGCATCTACGACCGCCGCGCGCGGCAGTTCCTCGGCATGCCGAAGATGATGGAAGCGATCGGCGTGGTCGCCCCGCCGTCGCCGCCGCTCAGTGCGGCCGCCGAAGCGCTGCTGGCCGCCGATGCGGCGTTGAAGCAGGACGACGCCTGAGCGTCAGGGAGCCGCCATCGGCATCGTGGGCTGTCCGCGCGATACGACCTGGGTACGCCCTCCCACGTGCAGCACGTATTCGAAGGACTGCCGCATGCGGCTGTACGCGCCACCATCCGGTACGCCGTAGTTGGCGCCCACGCTGAGGGTATGCCGTCCCGGCGGCAACGGCTTGAGCATCACCCAATACCCATCGGCGGCAGCCAGCCGAGAGTGTTCGTCATCGGCATCCATGCGGAAGCAGCCTTCGCTGCGGACCCGATGCCTGCGCATGTCGCCCAATGGCTGGCCGTCCAGCAGCACCACCGCACTGATCAGGTAATCGTTGTTGACCGCTGCCCCGGCCTGCAGCTCCTTGCAGGTCACACGCTCATCCACCTGGTAGTGCGCCATGTTGATGATCGGCAGCAACAGGTACTTGCCGGCCGGCACCACGCATTCGCGATGTGGCCGGAAACGGCCGTTGGTGACGGCCAGGTTCCAGACCGGGCCTTCCTGGCCCACATCGCATACGCGGCCATCCGGGTCGAGATAGGGCGCGCCGCCCTGGCCGTCGGCCCACCGCCACCATCGGGCGGTCCATTCGGCCAACGAAACGCCGCCCACCGGTTCACGCGTCAGCGGCGAAGGCGCCGCCGTGTCCGCACTGAACGCCGGCACGGCGGCCAGCAGCACTGCCATCGTTGCGCCGCCGCGGCGCAGCCAGCCCTGGATTCCCTTCCGCATCACCCACTCCATCGTCCCTGGCGGCCACCCTGCGTGGCCGGCTTCCGCGCCACTGTACCGTGACGGACTAGACCTTCGGCATGTTCTTGGTCACGCAATGGATGCCGCCACCGCCGCCGGCAATCGCATCGATATCCACCTGTTCGATCACGCGGCCCGGATACATGTCTTCCAGCAGTTCACGGCAGAAGCCGTCGGCTGCATCGTCACCGAACTGCGGCGCAACCACGGCGCCGTTGATCGGCAGGTAGTTGATGTAGCCCATGGCCAGATCGTCGTTGTCGCGGGTATGCACGTTGTCGCGCCCGTCCAGGGGCGGCGGCAGGGTGTGCACCTGCAGGCGACGGCCATCGGCATCGGTGGCCGCGCGCAGGATCTGCAGGTGTTCGCGGGTCAGATCGTAGTCGTAGGACTCCGGATCGTTGTCCAGGTTGGAGATCACCACGCCCGGCCGCACGAAACGGGCATAGAAGTCCACGTGCGCATCGGTGATGTCCCTGCCGGCGATACCGGGCAGCCAGATCACCTTGCGCAGGCCGAGGTGATGCTTCAGCTCGGCCTCGATGTCCGCGCGCGACCAGTCCGTATTGCGATTGCGGTTGACCCAGCAGCTTTCGGTAAGGATGGCCGTGCCATGGCCGTCGACTTCGATACCGCCGCCCTCGCCGACCAGATCGCTTTCCAGCAGCGTGGCACCGGTCACCTGCGCCAGCCACGGTGCCACCGCGCCATCGTTGCGCGCGCTCTGCTTGCCGCCCCAGCCATTGAAGTTGAAGTCGACCAGGCCCAGCCCGCCCTGGCCATCGGTGACGAAGCACCCGCCGTAGTCGCGCACCCAGATGTCATCCAGCGGCACCTCGAGGAACTCGATGTTGTCGCGGCCGCAGCGGTCCTGCGCCTGCTTCAACTGCGCCGGGCGGCACAGCACGCTGACCGGCTGGTGGCGGGCGATGGTACGGGCCAGCCGCGCCACGGCGGCGTTCACCGCATCGGCCTGCGCGCCCCACACCCGCGGCTGCGCGGCGAAGGCCAGAAACACGCGTTCCTGTGGGCCGTGCTCGTCCGGCATGCGCCAAGTCCCCGCACCTGGCCCTGCTGCGGATACGCGACCCGGCAGCCCGGCCAGGCCGAGCGCGGCCAAGCAGCCAAGGCCGGCGGCGCCCGCCAGTTGGGTGAGGAAGTGACGACGGTTGGTCATGACAGGCTCCATGGCCGGTGTGGGATGGGCGCTATGCTGCGCTTGCCCATCCATAAGAACAAACGATAGATTCAGCCATCAACTGAACAGTTTTTCTTATCAGAATGCTCAAGCATTGGCCCCCGCTGAACGCGCTGCGTGGTTTCGAGGCCGCCGCCCGCCTGGGCAGCTTCCACCGGGCGGCCGAGGAACTGCACCTGACCCAGTCGGCCATCAGCCAGCAGATCCGCGGGCTGGAGGCGTCGCTGCAACAACCACTGTTCTTCCGGCAAGGCCGCAGCGTCACCCTCACCGACGCCGGCATCGACCTGCTGGAAACCACCCAGTCACTGCTGCGCCAGCTGGCCAGCGGCATCCGCCGGCTCGATCAGTACCGCAAGCCGAATCAACTGATCGTCAACACCAGCCCGGCCTTCGCCCGACACTGGCTGGTGCCACGCCTGGCCAGCTTCCACCGGCTGCATCCCGACGCCGATCTGTGGCTGCTGACCAGCGAGGAAGCGCCGGACATGACCACGCAGACGCTGGACGTGGCGGTACGCGATGACCTCGACTCACAGGCGCAGTGCCAGCACCGCGTGCTGCTGCAGGACCGCCTCTTTCCGGCCTGCCATCCGGCCCTGCTCGCCACACCGATGCACGAACGACTGACCCTGCATGGCGAGCGCGAAATGGACTGGAGCCAATGGCAGGTGCAGGGCGGCGCCGATGTCGGCCAGCGCCGCGAGGGCATGAACTTCTCCGAGCCCGGGCAGCTGCTGGATGCCGCGTGCCAAGGGCTGGGCATCGCGCTGGTCAGCGAACTGCTGAGCGCGCGTGCGTGCGATCAAGGCCTGCTGCAACCGCTGGATGATGCACGCGTGCGCGGCCCGCGCTGGAGCTGGCTGGTGCATGAGGACAGCGCGGCAGATCCGCTGGTGATCAGTTTCTGCGAGTGGCTGTTGGCGAACCTGCCCGCCCGAGCTACTTCTGCCGCAGCGCGCGCTTGACCGCCGCCTCGGCCAGCGGCGCCATCACCGCATAGCCCTTCGCCGTGGGATGCACGCCGTCGTCGGCCAACTGCGGGTCGAGCCCACCAGCCGCATTGGCCATCGGCGTGTAGTAGTCCAGATAGACCAGCTGCTGCGCATCGGCGTAGCGCTTCAACGCCGTGTTCAATGCACGCACCCTGGGCGCAGGTGCCGTGCCCGGCAGCCACGGGTAATCGCTGACCGGCAGCACCGATGCCAGCACCACACGGATGCCGTGTGCGCGGGCCAGGTCCACCATCGCGTGCAGGTTGTCTTCGATCATTGCCTGGGTGGACGGGCCGGTGTTGCCGGCGATGTCGTTGGTGCCGGCCAGGATCACCACCACCTGCGGCTTCAGTGCCAGCACGTCCTGCGGGAAGCGCACCAGCATCTGCGCCGTGGTCTGGCCACTGATACCGCGGTTGAGCCAGCCCTTGCCGGGAAAGAACGCCGCACTGCCCTCCCTGCCCCAGCCTTCGGTGATCGAGTCACCGAAGAACACCACGCGCGGTTGCCCAGGTACGGCGGCAGGCAGACGTGCGTTGGCGTCGCGGTAACGCTGCAGTTCCGGCCAATCGGCCAGGCGCTGCTGCATGAAGCGCACCTCGTCCTGGCGCAGGCGCTCGACAGGTTCCACCAGCAACGGGTTGATGGCGGGCACATCGGCCGCCACGCCATGGGCACTCAGCGCGATACCGAGGGCAACCGCGGCCACGCCGCCGGACAAGGAACGCATGGGGTCTCTCCGTGGAATGTCCGGGCCAGTCTAGCGCGTGGCCCCGCGCCTAGCGTGCCGCCGACCGTGCCGCCACGCCGGTCACCTTGGCCGGCATCCACATGCCTGGCGTCCAGCCGCTGGCGGCGAGGATCGCCTTCGGGTTGTCCTGCTGGATCAGCGCACGTACCGCATCGCGCTTGTCCCTGGCCTGCAGGTAATAGGCCTTGGCGATGCGGTAGCCCACCCAGTAGCCCAGGTCGTAAGGCTCCTGCGAGCCCGGCTTGTAGTTGTACAGCCACGGCGACAGATCGGTGCTGTCCACATCCAACGCGAAGGCGCTTTCGATATGCACCTCCCGGCCACGGGTCCAGGCGGCGTGCCGGCCGTTGCCGACGTTGCCGGAAATCAGTTCGGCGATGAACTCGGCAATGCCTTCGCCCAGCGAAACACGCAGCACCGTCGCATGCGGGTCGCCCGGCTCGAAATCGGTCAGGCCGGTCTGCTGGATGTGCACGTACTCGTGCGCGATCACGTGCACGAAGCGGTCCTGCACATTGGGATTCATGAAATCGGCTGCGCACAGCGCTTCCAGGCCGATGATCACGCCGCTCTTCGAGGTCAGCCCGACCGGCCGGCCACGGCCGACCGCGATGGTCACCGGCGGAAACGTGGCCTGCGGGTAGATCGCCTGCAGATTGGCGAACACCTGCACCAGGCGCTGCTTCACCGCCGGCAGCTCCGCAAGGCAAGCGCGGCCCTGCGCATACACTTCGGGCTGGCTGGCAATGGCCTCGGCAATACGCTCGGGCGTGACCCGTCGCGCCTTCGCCAATTCACCCAGGCCCGTACTGCCTTCGGCCAGGTAACCGGCCAACTGGGCGACGCTGGGCTTGCCGCCGGTACTGTCGTAGAGCGCGTAGAAGCGGCTGGCATCGGTGGTGAGGATCTGCGGCCCCGGCGGGGTACCCGCCGACGCCACGCCGACCGCCCCGGCACAGGCCAGGGCAAGCAGGCAACGCAGGAAACTGGACATCGCTCCGTCCTTGGTGGAGTGCATGCGAAGCGCGCAATCTACCACTCCGCCCCAGCTACCGCAGCGGGCATATGCAGGCCCTTCGGGGCTGTGCCAGACTCACTCTGGCACCTGCCATGGATGATGGAGCACCGCACGATGATGATCGTTCCCGCGTACTGGGCCGAAGCCCGCCTGCAGGCCCGTTTCCGTGGCCGGCCGGTGGTCGTGCGCCGCTTCGGCTGGTCCGACGAGGGACCTGCCCAAGCCCAGGCCCACGCCGACGCACGTGCCCATGAAGCCCTCAACGCCATCATCGCCGGGCAGGTGCTGCCGCGTCGCGAAGTGCGCAGCAACTACGGTGTGGAGGGCGTACCGATCCGCGAGCAGATCGTGCAGCGCGACGGCGATGTCATCATCACCCGCAACAGCTATGGCGCGCTGTGCCTCAACAGCCCCGACGTGCTGTTTGCCGACATCGACCATGCGCAGCCGCCGGCCGGATGCGTGATACCGGCCATCGTCGCTGCGGCCGTGCTGCTTGCCGGCGCCATCATCGGCACCGTGCTCTGGCATTGGCTGGTGGGCCTGGTACTGGGCGTGGCGGCAGTGCTGCTGGCCAACGCGGCACTGCTGATGCGGCGGAAGCAGCGCCTGGCCGCTGCCGGTGGTGCTGAAGGGCTTGCGCTGAAGCGCGTGGACGCCTTCAGCGAACAGCATCCCGATTGGCACCTGCGGGCCTACCGCACACCGGCGGGGCTGCGCGTGCTGGCGATGCATGCCACGTTCTCACCTGAGGACGAGCAGCTGCAGGCATTCTTCAAGGCACTGGGCACCGACACCCTGTACGCGCGCATGTGCCGGCTGCAGCATTGCTTCCGTGCGCGACTGACACCGAAGCCGTGGCGCGTTGGCCTGAAGTACCGCATCCGGCCGCCGGTGGCCGCTTGGTCAGCCGAACAGGCCAACAATCCGGATCGACTGGCCTGGATTGCCGAGTATGAAAAGAAGAGTGCCGGCTTCGCGGCCTGTGCCTATCTGCGCAGCTTCGGCGACACTTCCCGGGTGCATGCCAAGGCGGAGCATGTGCGCGAACTGCACGATCGCCTGTCGCACGCGCAGGACCGCCTACCGCTGGCGTGAGGGCGGATGCTCAGTCAGCGCCCTGCACGAACGGCTGCCCTGCCAGGGTAGTGCCCAGCCGCACCGCGATCTGCTGCCCGCCCTTCTCGAAGGTCGTTGCGCACTGCTTTCCGCCCTTCTGGCATCCGACTTCCGGAAAGCCCTCAAGTGACTCGGGGGCGCCCTGTGCCGGACTCGCCTGCCACCCTGCTGCATCCATCAGGCGCTTGGCCTTGGCATAGGGCATGCCGGCAACAATGCCCAGCTGCGCCAGTTCGGTGGGCAACGGCTGGGAATATGCAGTCGAGACCAAGGCCAACGACAGCATTGCAGCAAGGAGGATGGCTTTCATTGCACCGACCTGGAACGAGCACACGGCCTCAGCCTAGCCCATTTGCATGACGCGGGAATGTGCCGGTAACACGTCGTTACCGAGTCTCCACAGTTGATTGCAGAGCGCTTGCCTCTGTTTACATGCGAACAGCATGGGCTCGGCTCTACAGGAGGCAGGAAGGCCGCCCGAAGGCGGCCTTCCCGTTGCCTTACTTGGCGTTTTTCACGTAGGTGTCGAACCAGTTCAGCATCTCCGACACCAGCTGCTCGTTCGATTCCAGCGCGGTGTACCAGTGCGGTTCGTTCGGAAGCATCACCAGGCGGGTGGTGCCGCCGTTGCCACGAATGGCCTGGTACAGCTTGCGCGACTGGAACGGTTCGGTACCCGGGTTGGCGTCATCCTCACCGTGGACCAGCAGCAGCGGCAGCTTGATCTTGTCGGCATAGAAGAACGGCGAGGCCTTCAGGTACACGTCCTGCGCCTGCCATACCGAGCGACGCTCGTTCTGGAAGCCGAACGGGGTAAAGGTCTTGTTGTACGAACCGCTGGTCGCCACACCGGCCTTGAACAGGTTGGTGTGCGCGATCAGGTTGGCGGTCATCAGGCCGCCGTGGCTGTGACCGGTCACGCCGATGCGGTTGCGGTCGACCACGCCCATGTCCACGGCCTTGTCCACCGCCGCCTTGGCGTCGGCTTCCAACTGCTCCAGGTAGGTGTCGTAAGCGTTCTTCGGGTCACCCACGATCGGGAACGAGGCATTGTCGATGATCGCGTAGCCGGCCAGCAGCATCAGGCGGTAGGGCTGCAGGCGGGTGAAGGTCTGCTGCGAACCGGACACCTGCCCCGCCTGCGCGGCGTTGGCGAAGTCGGCCGGGTAGGCATACAGGATCGCCGGCACGCGCTGGCCTTCCTTGTAGCCCGGCGGCGTGTACAGGGTGAACGACAGGTCCACGCCGTCGGCACGCTTGTAGGTCACCAGCTGCTTCTTGATCTGGCGCACTTCCGGGGTCGGGTCGACCAGTTTGGTCAGCGCGGTCGTGGTGGAGGCGAACTGCGCCTCGCCGGCCTTCGCATCGGCCACTGCCTCACCCTGCTGGCGGATGAAGGCGTTCGGCGGATCGATCACCGACTGGTGCCAGGTCAGGTAGCGGCCCGGCGTGTTGCTGAAGCCGAGGAACTGTTCGTAGGCGTCGGCACTGCTACGGAACAGGCGCTCGCTCTTCAGCGTGCCCAGGTCCAGGCGGTCGAGGAACGGACGATCGCCCTGCGGCGAGGCGCCACGGCCGCTGAGGAACACGTGGTTGCCCTCACGGCGCACGACCTGCGCGCCATTCGGCAGGCGGGTGAACACGAGGTTGCCGGGATTGCCGTACAGCTCATCGCTGGACATGTCCCACAGCAGGCGACCTTCCTTCTTCGGCTGGTCCACGTCGACGATGCGGGTCTGCATCCAGTGACGGTTCTCGTCGTTCTCGTACTGGAAGGCCACGGCCGGATCGGCGGTCCACGCGAAGCCTTCAAAGCGCTGCGCGGTGCGGGTGATTTCGGTCGGCTTGCCGTTGAACGGGGCCTTCAGCATCAGCACGCGATCGCGATGCGGCACGTTGACCTTCCAGTCACCCTTGTCCAGCGCTTCGGCGTAGACCAGGGTAGCCGGATCGGTGGCACGCCAGTCGAAACCGCGCGGGCCTTCCGGCACGCCGTGCACCGGCACGCGGTCGGCCAGCGGCAGACTGGCGATCGGCGTGCTGCGGCCGTTGCTGATATCCAGCACTGCCACATCATTGGCGAAGCGCTGGTAGGTCACCGCATGCGAGTACGGTGCCTTGATCGATTCGGTCAGCACATGCACGCCATCGGGCGCGGCGCTGACCTCGTTGAACAGCGCCGGCTGCCCGACCGGGCGCACGCTGCCCGCGGCGGTATCGACCACGGCCAGCTGCGAGGCACCGTAGTAAGCGAACAGCTTTTCGTCATGCACGCTGGTCAGCGTGTCGCGGGCCTCGTAGGTGCTGCTTTCGCCGCTGCTGCCCAGCGACTCCTGCGCGTCCGGACCGTTCGGCACACCACCATTGGACGGCGCCGGGCCCTGGTTGGCCGGCACCAGCTTCACCAGCAGGTTCTGGCTGCCACCCAGCCACTGCACGGTGTTGCCGAAGATCGGGTTCAGCTGCACGTTCGGCACCTGCTTCACCTGGCCGGTGGCGGCATCGCCCACCCACAGCTGCACGCTGGTATCGACCGCGTTCTGGAAGGCAAAGTGGCTGCCATCGGCCGACCACAGCGCGCCGGTGGCGCAGCCCTGCGGCAGGTTCACCTTGGTTTCCTTGCCACTGCCGATATCAACCAGAGTGAAATCGGCCACGCAGGCCGGAATGCCGTAGCCGCCGGGCGTGTCATGGCGGCTGCGGTTCTTCGGCTCCAGGCGCACGCCGGCCAGCTTCAGGTAAGGCTGGGCCACGCGGCTGATCGACGGGTAGGTCTGCGCGGTGGTCAGCAGCAGGCGCTGCCCACCCGGGGCCACGTTCGGTGCCGGCGGCGGCGGTGCCTTCAGCACCTTGAGCAGGTGTTCCGGCGGCTTCGCGTAATCAGCGAAGGCCGGGCCAGCGGCCAGCAGGCCGACGGTGGCAACGGCAACAGCCGCCGCCAGAGAGGTTCGACGGATCAGCATCCTTATCCCCTGGGTGTGAATGGGTACCCGGAATCGGGCATGGACCCGAATCTAGCACCGCAGGGGTTGGGGTGAATGGGCCGGAAGGGCTAGTGTCCGGATGGGGCAAAGTGGGACACGCCCGGAGAGGCCGGCGATGGGCCGGCATCTGCCAGGCGTGGTCTGTCATCACTGCTGGGCGTGCAGGTCCCAGGCCGTCAGGTAATCGGGGTCGACCACGATCATGCCGCTGTTGCGCATGCGGTATTCGCCTGGCTCGGCCCGCTGGTACTGGTCGAGCATGGGCGGCAGGTAGCGCTCGTGACCATCGTCTTCGTCGGCCAGCACCACGCCTTCGTCGGCACTGATGCGCAGCACGGTGCCCGCGTACTGCTCCAGACCCTGCACCTGGCCGTCGCCACCATAGCGGGTGACACCCACCAGCACGACCTTGCCGATCATTTCCTCGGCCTTCGCATCATCCAGTGGGGGCAGCATGGGATTGAATTCGTCGTTCATCGGAGCACCTCCAAAGCCTGTGGGGATAGCGTGGATTCGGCGGCCCCACGTTGCCAGCGTTGACGGCAACGCAGGGGTCTCTCTTGGGGCGCAAGTACCTGGATCGCAGGACCAACCGGGCAACGCCGGGGCGCGATGGGCGAAAGGTATCTGGAACTGCGGGGGGATGGCCATCTGCGCCGATGGCGTGACCGCGTCAGGTCAAGGTCAAGGTCAACACCACGCGTTGCGTTGCATACACGGTGAAGCGTGACAGCTGCACTGTAGCGGCATGAGGGCCTCCTGTTGAAGGTCACACGCGGGTGTGTTGCTCCGTTGGAACGAATGCTGCCACTCTGCGCGGAAGGAACAAGTGAAGATTGCAGGCGACCTGTAACAGGTGGTTCGCGCGGTACCCGTTCATTAAGCTGCCGCCCCACCCTGCCGCGGCACGCTTGCCCCGGACGCCACGCTAGAATGCGGCCATGCGCACCGTACATGCCCTTCGCTACATCACCCCCTTGCGGGAAGGTGGCTCCCTGCCAGCCGTGGTCGAGACCGACGACGACGGCATGGCCGTGCTGAAGTTCCGTGGCGCCGGCCAAGGCCCGAAGGCGCTGATCGCCGAGCTGATCGCCGGCGAAATGGCGCGCACGCTCGGTCTGCCGATTCCGGAAATCCTGTTCGTCGAGCTGGACCGCGAGTTCGCCCGCACCGAGCCCGACCCGGAGATCCAGGAGCTGATCCGCGCCAGCGAGGGCCTGAACCTGGGCCTGGACTACCTGCCTGGCGCGATCAACTACGACCCGGCAGCGATGCCGGTGGATGCCGACCTGGCCTCGCGCATCGTCTGGTTCGATGCGTTCACCAGCAATGTCGATCGCACCACGCGCAATCCCAACCTGATGGTGTGGCATCGAAAGCTGTACCTGATCGATCACGGCGCGGCGATGTACTTCCATCACGACTGGGCCAACGCCGGCGATGCCTGCGAGAAGCCCTTCGTGCTGATCCGCGACCACGTGCTGCTGTCGTTCGCCAGCCGCATCGCCGAGGTGGATGCCGAGCTGGCCGCCCGCCTGACCGACGCCGAGATCGAGCGGATCGTCGGCCTGGTGCCGGACAGCTGGCTGGTCAACGAGCCGGCATTCGACAGCCCGCAGGCCTATCGCCAGGGCTACATCGACTATCTCAAGCACCGCCTGAAAGTGCGTGCGGTGTTCGTGCAGGAGGCCATCCGTGCCCACGCTGCACACGTATGACTACGCGGTCATCCGCGTGGTACCGCGGGTGGAACGCGAGGAATTCATCAACGTCGGGGTGATCGTGTCCTGCCCCGGCGCACGCCATCTGGAAGCGGCCATCGAGATTGATCCGGCACGCCTGCACGCGTTCGCGCCGGCGCTGGACCAGGACGCGTTGCAGCCATGGCTGGATGCGATCGTGGCCATCTGCCGCGGCGACGCGACCGCCGGACCAATCGCGCAGCTGCCCGCGCGCGCGCGCTTCCATTTCCTCACCGCCAAGCGCAGCTCGGTCGTGCAGATGTCGAGCACGCATGTCGGCCGCACCGCCGATCCTGCGGGTGTGGTGGAACACCTGATGACGAAGATGGTGCGCGTGCCGGAATGACCGGCACGCGTCACGATCAAAGTGGCACCCGTCGCGCGATGTAATTGACCACATTGCCGATCGCATCCGGATCGACATTGGCCAGCCCGACAATCACATAGCCCTGCGCGGGCAGCACCACGATGGCACTGTTGGAGCCGGGCGCACCACCTTCATGGCCGTACTGGTGCTCCCTGCCCTCGCCCTGCACCACGAAACCATAGCCGTACCAGCCCTTGTGGTTCTGCGCTGTGGTGGCCTGCTGCAGCAATGCAGGTGAGACCAGTTTTCCGCTTTGCAGCGCCTCGGCGAACTTCATCATGTCGCCTACCGTGCTGTAACCACCACCGGCCGACATGCCGCGCCAGGGCAGCGACTTCGTTTCGCGCATCCATTGCCCATCCTGCTTCGTGTAGGCGACGGCACGCTGTGGCACCGTCACTGTTTCCGGCTCGAAGCCGGTGCCGGCCATGCGGGCCGGACGCAGGATGTGCTCCTCCACATAGGCGTAGTACGACTGCCCGGAAACGGCCTCGATGATGCGCCCGAGCACGATGAAGCCATAGTTGGAATAGCTGTCCTGGCTGCCAGGCGTGAACTGCGGCGGATCCTTGGCGAAGCGCTGCACGTAGTCATCCAGCGTCTTCAGCGAGGCGGAATACTGGTCGAAATCATCCCCGAAGAAATCGCCCAGGCCGCTGGTATGGGTCAACAGCTGGCGAACGGTCACGGCGCCGGCAACGGCCTTGTTCGGATAGTCCGGCAGGTGCATGCCGATCGTATCGTCCAGCCCCAGCTTGCCGGTCTGTACCAGCTGCAGGATGCCCACCGAGGTGAACATCTTGTTGGACGAGGCCAGCCGGAAGCGCGTATCCGCATCCACCGGAATGCCGCCTTCGCGGTTCGCCTCGCCACCGCGCCAGTCCAGCAGCACCTCGCCGTTCCGCGCCACCAGCAGCGCTCCCGACAGCGCGTCCTGCGCCCGCAGCGCCTCCAGTTTTGCTGTGGCATCGGCCATCAGGACAGGCAATGCAACCCGTGCCGGCT
Source organism: Stenotrophomonas sp. 109824_Sma (assembly GCF_056480025.1). NCBI lineage: Bacteria > Pseudomonadati > Pseudomonadota > Gammaproteobacteria > Lysobacterales > Lysobacteraceae > Stenotrophomonas > Stenotrophomonas sp. 109824_Sma. Next base: position 3,034,174 of record NZ_CM151078.1, read on the forward strand.
TGTACTTGCCCGGCGTTTCAGTGCCCTCGATCTGGAACTGCTTCACGTGCGACGGGTTGTCCGGGTCCATGCCGGCCGTCACCCACATCGCACGTTCGTTCAGCTGACCCATCACCAGCAGCTTCGCCTGGTTGGGCGTGCTCTGGATTGTTTCCAGTACGCGCAGTGGGCCGGTGCTCCCGCGGAATTCGAGATAGTCCCCTGGGCTGCTGCCCTCCTTCTTCCCGTAGGTATCGGCGAATGCCTGCAGATCCTCGAGGCTGCCAGCATTGAAGGCCGCCAGCCAGTCATCGATGGCGTCCTGCGCACGTGGATGTGCGCGCTCGGAAGAGGTTGCGCCTACTGCTGGAAAAACCGGGGTAGCCATCAGAACCGAACAGGCCAGCGCATTGCAGAGAAACAAACGTCCAACCGCCTTCATGGCCGTTCCTTTGCGGGATCCCTGGATGCATCCTAGACCAAGGCTGCGTCCGCCGCATCGGCGCTAGGGACTCTGCCGAAACACCTCAACCGTTACATTGAATGCCTCGATGCGATGCCATTCGCTCCGCGCGTGCGGCAGGGATTCCACGCCCATGCCGATCTGGTACCTCACTGCGTCCGGACCTTCGCGCCAGTAATAGGGTTCACCGCTGCTCCAGCCACAGCAGACGTAACGCAACGCTGGCAGGCCGAACGTTGCGTGCAGGAAGGCTTCGACCTTCGCTGCCCCGGCACCCGCAACCCGATAGTGGGCTTCCATCGGCTTGATGTAGGACGCATCGTCCTGGCTGCAGCCGATGTATTCCAGTCCCGCTGGTTTCCGCCCCATTGCCTGCAGGAAGTCCTGGCAGACCATGTCAGGTCGGGCCAGGCCGTCGGCACGGCCGTGCGCCTCCCACTCCGCCAGTGCCTGTGCTGGACTTTCGGCAGCCAGCAAACCGGTGGTGAACAGCAATGCAGGCAGTACTGGCAGCATGAAACGCGCGAGACGTTCCGGCCATGGAGGCGACATGAGGATGCGATCCTTCGCGGTTGATGGAAACCATGCTAACCGATGGTCGCGCTATCGCCGTGCCATGGTCTGTTCGTTGAACCACGCCACGCAGAAGTCGAGGAAGCTGCGCAGCTTGGGTGTCAGCTGGCGATCGCGTGGATACACCAGGTTGATCCAGGTCGACACCGGCACGTACGCCGGCAGCACCTCCACCAGTTCACCACGCGCCATCGCTCCGGCCAGCATTTCGTGCGGTTGCAGGATCAGCCCCAGCCCTCCGATGGCGGCGGTCAGCAGCGGCTCGGCCTGATTGACCATGAAGCGGCTGGACACCGGCACGGTCAGCACGCTGCCATCGGTGTCGCGGAAACTCCAGCGCGTGCGGATGATCGAATGTGCGAATCCCAGGCACTCGTGTCGGCTCAGATCGGTCGGATGGGTAATGGCCGGACGTGCAGCGAGATAACCCGGCGACGCACACAGCGCCAGCGGATACGGCCCCAACCGTCGCGCCACCAACCCGCTGTCGGCCAGATCGCCGGTGCGGAACACCAGATCAAAGCCGTCCTCAACGATATCCACCAGGCTGTTGGACAGGTTCAGATCGACCTGCACGTCCGGGTACTGCTGCAGGTAGGCCACCACCGCCGGTCCCAGTGCATGCACGCCGAAGGTGACCGGTGCGCTGATGCGCAGGCGCCCCATCGGCCGCCCACGCGCCACTTCAGCCAGCTGCTCGGCCGCCTCCACTTCTTCCAGGATCACCCGCGCCCGCGCCAGGTAGGCCTGGCCGAAGTCGGTCAGGCTCTGCTTGCGCGTGGTGCGGTTGAGCAGGCGTACGCCCAGGTGGTGTTCCAGCGACTGCACGTGTTTGCCGACCAGCTGCGGCGACAGGTCCAGCGCGTCGGCAGCAGCGGCGAAGGAGCCGACCTCGGCCACTTTGACGAACGTACGCAGGGGAGCGATCAGGTCCATTGCAAACAATTGTTTTTCAATGAAACGCCAGATTACCCCTTATTCTGGATGCAGGCCACGCGCACAGTAGCCCTCACCTTTCCGCCGGCCCCAACGCCGGCCTTGCCCAGGAGCCCCCATGAGCCAGGTTGTCCGCATCCACGAATACGGCAATGCCGATGTACTGCGCATCGACGACATCGACGTTCCCGCCCCCGCCGCCGACGAGGTCCAGATCCGGGTCAAGGCCGTCGGCCTGAACCGCGCCGAGGTGATGTTCCGCAACGGCGCCTATCTGCAGGAGGCGCAGTTCCCCAGCCGGCTGGGCTACGAAGCGGCCGGCGTGGTCGAAGCCATCGGCAGTGCGGCGAGTGGATTCACCGTGGGCGATGCGGTCAGCGTGGTGCCGCCGCTGGATATCGCGCGCTGGGGCACCTATGGCGAGCTGGCCAACGTGCCGGCACGACTGGTGGTCAAGCACCCGCAGGCACTGGAATTTGAAACGGCCGCCGCAGTGTGGATGCAGTACGTCACCGCCTGGGGTGCGCTGCTGGAGCAGGCCCGCCTGTCCGCCGGGGATTTCGTCATCATCACCGCTGCCAGCAGTAGTGTCGGCCTGGCCGCGATCCAGATCGCCAACGCGGTGGGCGCCACGCCGATCGCGGTAACGCGTGGCCCGGGCAAGCGTCAGGCCCTGCTCGATGCTGGTGCCGCCCATGTCATCGCCACCGAGGAGCAGGACCTGTCAGCCGAAGTGGCGCGCATCACCGGCGGTGCCGGTGCCCGCGTGGTGTTCGATCCGATCGGTGGCCCGCAGTTCGTGCCGCTGACCGAGGCGATGGCGCGTGGCGGCATCCTGCTGGAGTACGGCGCGCTGAGCAGCGAACCCACCCCGTTCCCGTTGTTCAACGTGCTGGGCAAGTCGCTGACGCTGAAGGGCTACCTGTACTCGGAAATCGTCTCCGACGATGCCGCACTGGCACGTGCCAAGGCGTTCATCGTCGATGGCCTGGACAAGGGCACGCTGGCACCGAAGATCGCCAGGGTGTTCCCGTTCGCGCAGATCCAGGACGCACACCGTTACCTGGAATCGAACGAGCAGATCGGCAAGGTGGTGGTGACGCTGTAATCCCCTGGGCGGCAGCGACAGGCCCACAACGGGCACGTCGCTGCCGCAGGCTCAGGCCATTGAAGGCCCGCGGCTCTCATGCTGGCGGCTGTCGAGGGCGAGCTGGTGCTCGCGCTGCCGGTTGTCACCGGCCAGATCATTCACGGTCTGCTCCATCGAACGCGCGGGCTGCGCCGTATCCACGCTGGCGCGCTCGCCGGGTATCAACCCGGCGACCCACAGGCGATCTCCGGCCATCATCACCCGGTCGACGCGCGCGGCATCATCGATGCCATTGCGCTTGGATTCCAGCACCGCCTGCATCACGTGCTCGTCGCCGACGCTGCCAGGCGCCCCCTGGCGGATGCGCTCGAACAGCGCGGCGTCCCTGGGTGACAGCGATTCCACGCCATTGGGCTGCGGTGCGGGCTCCGGCGTGGCCGGACCAGCGACCGGCGGATTCGCCGCCGCCTGCTGCCGCGCCTGCACCTGCTCCGGCTGGAACTCCGCCCGCGTATAAGGCGGACGCTGCGGCGGCCAGTTCTCCGCACGGTCGAACTCGGTGGTCGGCGCATGCTCACGTGCGACGGCGGCATCATTCAACTGCCGGCGCGCATCCGCGTCGATGACGCCGCCGGGGCGCAGCGGCAGGCCATAGTCCTGCTGGAAGTTGCGCATGGCCGCCTGCATGCCGGTATCAAACGTGCGCGCATCGCGCTCGACACGTGGGTTCGGTTCGGTCAGGTACCCCAACGCCTCCAGCTGCCGGCGCATTTCGAACACCGGCTCGCCCTTCTCACCGGGCCCAAGGTTGCCGTCGGCCAGCGGGCCGGTCAGGTCGGTCACCGTCCGGCGCTTGAAGTCCGGATCGACCGCCAGCGTGTCGCTGCGCATGCGTTCCAGCAGCGCATCGTCGATGCGGCCATTGGCCGGGCTGATTCCCCGCTCGGTCTGGAAGCGGCGCACGGCCTGCTCGGTGGAGGCGCCAAAATCACCGTCGGGCTTGATCGCGGCATTGGCGTTGTTGCGGATGTCCAACCGCTGCAGGTACTGCTGCGCTTCCAACACCTGCTGGTTGGCGTCACCCCGGTGCAGGTCCATCGCCCCGGCGGGCGCCTGGAAAGTCGGCACCGGCATCTGGAAGCCTGGCTGCTGCACACGCTGGACCAGGCCGGCGACCTGGGATTCCCATCCGGTGGCCAGCGTGGCGATGGCGTCCGGATAGGGACTGCCGTTGATCAGCTCACCGCCATTGACCGAGGCCCGCGCCTGCCGGTAGTCGGCATGGTTGGCGTTGACGTTGTCGGACAGCCGCGCACCGAACATGCCATCGCGCATCCCCACCACCAGCACCTTGGTGGCGATTTCCGCCTGGGCAGCCCGTTCCGGATGCTCGACCAGCTCGCGCCCCATGCCCAGTGCCTCGCCCAGCCGCTCGTAGTTGTTGACGTGGGTAAGGTGGGCAAAGCCCCGGCCGAAATACTCCTCGCCGCCGAAGTAGCGCAGATCCACCGCCTGCTTCCTGCCCCAGTCTTCCTCGGGCGCGGCGAAATCACGCGATTCGTGCTGCGCCGTGGCCAGCACATAGGCAATCTGCCGATGGTCGGTAATGCCGTTGTCGATGCAGGTACGCACGATCATCTCGACCGACTGGTCCCGGGTCAGGCCGAAGCCCACCCCACCTTTTCCATAGCCTTCGCTCATCCTTCAGCTCTCCAGTTCGGGAACGCATCCGTTCGTCAGGGGTCGGCCTACTTCAGCAGGTCCGATTCAGTAGGGGCCTCGCCCCTGCAGGTGTCATAGCGGCGCTGCAGCAGCGTGCGCGGCTCGGTTCCGCGCAGCTGGATGACCTTGTCCTCGCGCTCGCACGGGCTGACCTTCGCACGCAGCACGAACCGCCCATTGTCGATATGGTCGATGTCGCGCCCACCGATGGCCGCTTCCAATGCCTTGGCACGCACATAGCGGTTGCCCTTGGCGTCGAACAGGTAGAACGCATGCACCGGTACGTTGTAGACACCGTTGTTGTCCTGCCACACCTGCAGGTCCGGCACGCCATCGCCATTGAAATCCGAAGCGGTCAGCAGCACGGCAGCCGCCCCCTGGGCATCGGCACCAGCGCGGGTCAGGCGCGGTTGCACGCCCGTGACCGCCACGTTGCGCCCACCACGGGTCACGCTCATGCTGCGCACCCGGCAGGTCGTCACGTTGTCGGTGCCGCTGCAATCGGCCACCTGGAAAACCACCTGCAGCGCAGGCGTGATCCTGCCCTCGCCGGGCCGCAGGACGATCCTGCCCTGCTCGTCGGGTGCGGCATCGGCGGTGTGCACAGCGGCCTGCGCCGGCGCCGGGGCCGCCTTGGCTTCCGCCACCAGCGCCGCCGCACCACCGCCCTGCAACTGGCGGGCACGCAGCAGGGTCATGTGCGTGCGGCACTGCTGTGCATCCAGCTGGGCAACGGCCGTGCCACCCTCCGGGCAGCGGCTGTCGCGCTGGCGCAGCCATTGCCGCTGCAGGTCGCGCAGCACCTGCTGGTCACTGGCCGTCAGCGCGGAGCGCGCCGCGCTATAGGCGGCGTTGAGCGCATCGTCGTGCACCTTGAACTCAGCGTCGGCACAACGACGCCGGGCGTCCAGCGCGTTGCCCGCGGCCGCCATGCAGGGCGCATGGGCAGGGCTCAGATAGCGCGCATCGCCCGCGATCAGTTCGGCACCACTGGGCACCTTGCGTACGGCGGGCTGGGGTGACGCCTGCGCGCTTGCCCCCATGCACGGGCCAAGCAGAAGCAGTCCTGCCAGCAACCGGGTGGCGCGCCCCGGCAGGCGTTCAGAGTTCAGCATGCGATTCCTTCCCTGGGGGCTTTGACCGGCCCCGTCCTGTTCCGATGATGGATGCTGCCCGCTCACCAGCGCAACTTCAGCGACAGCGGTCACAGCCCCCGCATGCCGTGTTCAGGCCGGCAGCCGCTATTTCGGCAGGGCGAAGGCCATCACGTAATCGCCGTTCGGGGTTTCCATGAAATGGTGGCCGCCAGCCATGATCACCACGTACTGGCGCCCGCCCTGCGCGTATACCATCGGCGTGGCCTGGCCGCCGGCAGGCAACTTGGCGTGCCACAGCTCCTTGCCGGTCTTCAGGTCGATGGCACGCAGCAGGTCATCGGTCGCGGCGGCGATGAAGATCAGTCCGCTGGCAGTCACCACCGAACCGCCATTGTTCGGCGTGCCGATCTCGATCGGCAGGCCGGACCGGATGCCGAACGGCCCATTGCCGCGCGCACTGCCGAACGGCCGATCCCACAGCAGCTTGCCGGTGCGCAGATCGATGGCCCGGATGCCACCATAGGGCGGCTGCTTGCACAGCAGACCGGTGAACGGCAGGCGCCAACCGGCATTCACCTGGATGGCGTAGGGTGTGCCCACCTGGGGGTCGCCCGCGCCCTCAGCGCCGCCCTTGTCGAACCGGATCTTCTCGCGTGGCAGCCAGCCCAGCCGGTCGGCCTCGGCACGTGGCACCAGCCGGTTGTAGTTGGGCATGTCGTTGTAGTTGGCCACGATCACGCCGCGGCGCGTATCGATGGACACGCTGCCCCAGTCCGAGCCGCCGTTGTAGCCGGGGTATTCGATGGAATGGCGATCACTGCTCGGCGGCGTGTAGAAGCCTTCGTAATAGGCCTTGCGGAACTGGATGCGGCAGATCAGCTGATCGATCGGGGTGATGCCCCACATGTCGCGCTCGGTCAGGTCATGCTCGCGGCGCAGCGTGTGGTACAGCGAGAACAACTGCGTGGGCGAGCGCTGTTCCGGTTCGACACCACCGACCGGCACCTTGCGCTCTTCGGCGGCGGTCAGCAGCTGGCCGTTGCGGCGGTCGAGGATATAGAGATCACCCTGCTTGGTCGGCAGCAGGAGCGCCGGCACCTTGCCCGCCGCCGTCGGGTAGTCGATCAGGCTGGCCTGCGAACCCAGGTCGTAATCCCACACATCCTTGCGCACGGCCTGGAAATGCCAGGCCGGCTTGCCGGTGGCCACATCGATCGCCACCAGCGACGTCGCATAGCGGTTCTGGTTTTCCGTGCGTGAGCCACTCCAGTAATCGCCCGCGGAATTGCCCAGCGGCAGATAGACCAGCCCCAGCGCCTCATCACCGGTCGCGGTGGTCCACATGTTCGGCGTGCCGCGCGTGTAGGTCTGCTCATGCGGCGGCAGGCCGCTGCGCTCGGGCTGGTCCATGTCCCATGCCCAGCGCAGCTTGCCGGTGATCGCGTCGTAGGCCTGGATCACGCCCGATGGCGCATCGCGGCGCTGTCCATCCAGCACCTGGTGGCCGGTGACGATCACCCCGCGCACGATGGCCGGTGGCGAGGTGATCGACACGTATCCAGGGGGCACCTCGCCCATGCCCAGGGTGATGTCGACCTGGCCGTTGTTGCCGAAATTCGCGCACGGACGGCCGCTGTCCGCATCGACCGCGATGATGCGCCCGTCCAGCGTGCCTTCGATGATGCGCGCCCAGCATGCCGGACGACTGCCCGGTGCAGCACTGCGGGTGGTACTGGGTGGCGGTTCCGGCAACGCCAGATCAGCAGCGACATCGGCCAATGCCGCGTCGGCGAAGGTCGGTGTGGCCGGCTGCTCGTAGTAGCTCACGCCGCGACAGGCGGCAGTGTACGGAATCGAAGCGTCCTTCACCTTCGGATCGAACCGCCACACTTCCTTGCCGCTGGCCGCATCAAGTGCGATCAGGCGGTTGCGGGCGGTGCACAGGTACAGGCGGTCGCCGATCTTCAGCGGCGTGGTTTCCGCACCCCAGCGCTTCTTCGGCATATCGCCGGTGCGGAACTGCCAGGCCGGCTGCAGCGTAGCCACGTTGGCCGGGGTGATCTGCTGCAGCGGCGAATAGCGGGTGGCGGCATTGCTGCGGCCCCATGCGGGCCAGTCCCCCTCGGCGGGCTGGTCAGCGGGCTGCAGGCCCGTGGTGTCGCGCGTGGGTTCCAGCCCGGCGCTGGCCGCGCCTTCCGGGAACGGCTGGTGCCCGTCCACTTCGCCATGCGGCGCGAACGCCAATCCGAAGGCAGCGACGAACACCAGCATCAGCACGCCGGCCACGCTGCGCGACAGGCGCCGGGAGACCGGCTGGTGGAGGGTGGGCGCCAGCAGCGCCAGCACGATGCCAAGCGCGGTCACCAGCCCGAGCCGCGGTACCCAGCGCCAGTAGTCGCTGCCCGATTCCCACCAGGTCCACAGCAGCGTGCCGATGAACACCAGCGCGTACAGCAGCGCGCCGCTGCGGCGGTTGCCGAACAACAGGATGCCACTGACCAGCAGGCCGAGCCCGGCAATGGCGTAGTACGCCGAGCCGCCCAGGCTGAGCAGCCACGCGCCGAGCCCGCCGATGAGCAGGCCGAGCACGATCAGCAGCAGCGACAGCACGGTGACCAGGGGATGCCGGAAGGCGCGGACGGGAGCAGGAGCAGACGGCGGCGTGGCGGACATCGTCGATCTCCGGGGGCAGCATGCGCCGTTATCCCACCGCCGACGTGAAGCGCGCGCGTATGTGCAGCATCCGGATACGACGACGCCGGCACAGGGCCGGCGTCGTCGGGTACCTCAGGCTCGCGGCAGGATCACTCCTGTGCGGCGTCCTCGCTGCTGGCAGCCGCCGGGGCGCCATCGGTCGCGGTCGCGGTCGTGGCCGGGGCAGCCACAGCCACCTCGTCCTCGTCCTCGTCGATCGAGGCATCCATGCGCTCCACCGCCTGCAGCTTCTCGTCCTTGGACAGGCGGATCAGGGTCACGCCCTGGGTGTTGCGGCCGACGCGGCTGATTTCCGAGCCACGCGTACGCACCAGGGTGCCGCCATCGGAGATCAGCAGGACTTCGTCGCCCGACCCCATCAGCACTGCGGCGACCAGCTTGCCGTTGCGCTCGGTGGTCTGGATGCCGATCACGCCCTGCGTACCACGGCCCTTGCGCGGGTAGTCCGGCAGCGGGGTGCGCTTGCCGTAGCCGTTCTCGGTGGCGGTGAGGATGTACTGCACGCTGGCGTCATCGGCGCCGTCGATCACCGCATCGCCATTGGCGACGGCTTCCTCGACACCGTTGTCGTCCTCGTTCTCGTCCTCGATGCCACCGGCACTTTCGGCCACGATCAGGCTGACCACTTCCTCGCCGGCCGGCATCTTGATGCCGCGCACGCCGGTGGCGGTACGGCCCATCGAGCGGACCTTGTCTTCACCGAAGCGCACGGTCTTGCCGTTGGAGGCGAACAGCAGGATGTCACGCTCGCCATCGGTCAGGCCAACGCCGACCAGCGCATCGCCCTCGTCGAGGTTGATCGCGATCTTGCCGCGGGCCAGGCGGAAGGCGAACTCGCTCAGCGGGGTCTTCTTGACCGTACCGTTCTTCGTGGCGAAGAACACGAACTGGCCGTCGGCGTACTCACGCACCGGCAGCACGGCCTGCACGCGTTCGCCCGGCTCCAGCGGGATCCAGTTGATGATGGGACGGCCGCGGGCGTTGGAACCGGCTTCGGGCAGCTGGTAGACCGGCAGCCAGAACACCTTGCCCGAGCTGGTGAAGGTCAGCAGCGTATCGTGCGTGTTGACCAGCCACAGCTGTTCGATGAAATCCTCTTCCTTGGTCGCCGCCGCACTGCGGCCACGGCCACCACGGCGCTGTGCGCGGTACACGCTCACCGGCTGCCGCTTAACGTAGCCGGCATGCGACACGGTGACGACCACGTCTTCCGGCGCGATCAGGTCGAGGATGTCCAGGTCTTCTTCGCTGTGGCGGATTTCGGTACGACGTTCGTCGCCGAATTCGGCCTTGACGTTGACCAGCTCCTCGCGGATCACCTGCAGCAGGCGGTCGGGATCTTCCAGGATGTGGATCAGCCCGGCGATCACTTCCAGCAGCTGCTTGTACTCGTCGGTCAGGCGGTCCTGCTCCAGCCCGGTCAGGCGGTGCAGGCGCATCTCCAGGATCTGGGTGGCCTGGATCTCGGTCAGCTGGTAGCCGCCCTCGATCAGGCCCACGCCCTTGGGCAGGTCTTCCGGACGCGAGGCTTCGGCACCGGCCGCGCCCAGCATCGCACCGACCAGGCCCGGCTCCCACACGCGCGCCAGCATGCGCTCGCGGGCTTCGTTCGGGTTCGGCGAGGTCTTGATCAGTTCGATCATCTCGTCGATGTTGGCCAGCGCAACGGTCAGGCCTTCCAGCACGTGGGCACGGGCGCGCGCCTTGCGCAGCTCGAACACGGTGCGGCGGGTGACCACTTCGCGACGGTGGCGGACGAACGCCTCCAGCATCTGCTTGAGGTTCATCAACTGCGGGCGGCCATCGACCAGCGCCACCATGTTGATGCCGAACACCGATTCCATCTGCGTCTGCTGGTACAGGTTGTTCAGCACAACCTCGGCAGATTCACCGCGCTTGATCTCGATGTAGATGCGCATGCCGTCCTTGTCGGACTCATCGCGCAGCTCGCTGATGCCTTCGATCTTCTTTTCCTTGACCAGCTCGGCGATCTTCTCGATCAGACGCGCCTTGTTCACCTGGTAAGGAATTTCAGTGACGATGATCGATTCGCGGCCGTTGTCGGCCACTTCGATATCGGCCTTGGCACGGATGCGCACGCGGCCACGGCCGGTGCGGTAGCCGGCAACGATGCCGGCGGTGCCATTGATGATGCCGGCAGTCGGGAAGTCCGGGCCCGGGATGTACTCCATCAGGCCGTCGACATCGATGTCCGGGTTGTCGATCAGCGCGATGCAGGCGTTGATCGATTCACTCAGGTTGTGCGGCGGAATGTTGGTCGCCATGCCCACCGCGATACCGGCCGAACCATTGACCAGCAGGTTCGGGAACCGGGTCGGCATGACCGTCGGCTCCAGTTCCTTTTCATCGTAGTTGGGCTGGAAATCGACGGTTTCCTTGTCGATGTCCGCCATCAGCTCATGCGCCAGGCGCGACATGCGCGCCTCGGTGTATCGCATCGCTGCAGCGGAGTCGCCGTCGATCGAACCGAAGTTACCCTGGCCGTCGACCAGCATGTAGCGCAGCGAGAACGGCTGTGCCAGACGCACCAGCGTGTCGTACACCGACTGATCGCCATGCGGGTGGTACTTACCGATGACGTCACCGACGATACGCGCCGACTTGAAGTAGGGCTTGTTGCTGTGCGCGTTGAGTTCGTTCATCGCGTACAGCACGCGGCGATGCACCGGCTTGAGGCCGTCGCGCGCATCCGGCAGCGCGCGGCCCACGATCACGCTCATGGCGTAATCGAGGTAGCTCTTGCGCATCTCGTCTTCCAGGTTGACCTGGATGATTTCCTTGGCGGTTTCTGCCATTCGGGTTCCGTTGTCTGGTAGCGGTCCAGTCCGGCGCAGCCCTCTGCAGGAGGGGGTCGTGCCGGAACCTCGATTCAACCTGTGGATACTACCACAACAGGCCGTTTTCCGCCTCCCTTTACGGGGATTTTACCGGCACAAATCAGGAACTTAGGGGGTTGCCGGCCAGCGGCCGGCACTATCGGGGGCGGAGGTCACGCCGCCCCTCCCCTGCGCTTCAACCGCCGAAGGCGGCGCGCATGTTCTCGGCGGTCGGGTTCAGGATGACCCCGCGCTCGGTCACGATGGCGTCGATCAACTCGCCCGGGGTGACGTCGAACACCGGGTTCCAGGCGGCAATGCCCTCGGCGACGGTACGGGTGCCACCCACGCCGTACAGCTCACCCGGGTCGCGCTGCTCGATCTCGATCTGGCTGCCGTCCACGGTCTCCATGTCCACGGTCGAGGACGGTGCCACCACCATGAACCTCACACCGTGGTGGCGGGCGGCGATGGCCAGCTGGTAGGTGCCGATCTTGTTGGCGGTATCGCCATTGGCGCAGATGCGGTCCGCGCCCACGATCACCCATTGCACGGCACCGGTCTTCATCAGGTGCGAGGCGGCGGAATCGGCAATCAGGGTGGCATCGATGCCATCCTGTTGCAGCTCCCACACGGTCAGGCGTGCACCCTGCAGCCACGGCCGGGTCTCGCCGGCGAACACGCGGGCGATGCGATGCTGGGCCATGCCGGCGCGGATCACGCCCAGCGCGGTACCGAAGCCTGCAGTGGCCAGCGAGCCGGTATTGCAGTGGGTCAGCACGCCACTGCCGGCCTCGATCAGGCCCGCGCCCAGTGCGCCCATGTGGCGGTTGGCGGCCAGGTCTTCCTCGGCGATGGCCTGCGCTTCCGATTCCAGCAACGCCTTCCAATCGGCGCCAGCGGCGTTCAGGCAACGGCGCATGCGTGCCAGCGCCCAGGCCAGGTTGACCGCAGTCGGCCGCGATGCGTTGAGGCGCTGCAGGGCCGGTTCCAGCTGCTGCAGGGCGTGCGCACCATCAGCGGCCTGCACCGCGCGTGCGGCCAGCACGACACCCCAGGCAGCAGCAATGCCGATCGCCGGCGCGCCACGCACGGTCAACGCGTGGATCGCGCTGGCAACCTCGTCGCTGTCATGACAGACCACGTGCTCGACCACGAACGGCAGCTTGCGCTGGTCCAGCAGTTGCAGGGCATCGCCGGTCCACAGGATCGGGCGGATGTGGTCGTAACGGGCGTAGTCGATGTCAGGGGCAGTGTTCATGGCCCCATTGTAGGGCCACGCCCGGCAGGGTTGGAGACTGCCGGGGCTCAATTCACCGAGAATTCGGCGCGGCAGCCGCCGTCCACCCAGATCCCGTTGCGGTTCCAGCCCCAGGTGCTGCCTTCCTCGCAGGGCGTGCTGGACAGCTGCTCGGAGACCACGGCGCCAACGGAGATGCTGGCACCGCAGAAACGCCGCTTCTTCGACTTCGATTCGCAGGTCAGGCGGCGCGGCATGTCGACGAAGCGGCCATCGTCATCGGCCACCTCGAAATCGCCCTGGCAGCCACGACTGGTCCAGACTTCATTGCGCTTGTAGCCCCAGCCCTGCCCTTCGCGGCACGGCAGTACCGACAACTGGCGCAGCAGGCGCACCGGCGCGCCATCGAGTCGTACCGGGCAACTCTGCGGACGGCCATTGGATTCACAGCGCACCACGCGGCGCACCAGGCGCTTGCCTTCGTTCGCTGCCGGTGCGGCACCCGCGGCACGGCGCGCGCGGAACTCGGCACGGCAGCCCAGGGTGACCCACACGCCACTACGGTCGGTGCCCCACTCGCTGCCACGGATGCAGCTGTTGCTGGACAGCTGGCGCACCAGATCAACGCCGTTGGCGACCTCGATATCGCAGTGCACCCAGCCCATGTCGCGTGATTCGCAGGTCACCACTTCGTCGTCGTAGCCCACCTGCTGGGCCGACGCCGGCGACGGCAGCCAGGCACCCCAGAGCGCAATGGAGTACACCGGTGCAGCGACAACCGCGAACCACTTGACCAAAGCCTTCCCCAGCAGGAATGGATGAACTGCATGCCAGTGTCCGGCATTGGCCGTGATAAGAGCATCATCCTGCTTACCGACGCAAGCGCACAGAACCCGCGTTTCGTTCAGCCTGCGATGTTCAGCAACACGCGAGCGTCACGCGTGGGCGAAGTCATAGGCCAACACGTCGGCGATGCGCGGCGTGCGGTTCATCGCCATCAGCAGCCTGTCCACGCCCACCGCCACACCCGCGCAAGCCGGCATCGAGGGCAGCGCAGCCAGCAATGCTGCGTCCAGCGCCGGCTGCACCTGGCCGCGTTCGTGTCGGCGCTGCAGGTCACGCTGAAAGCGCGTGCGCTGCTCCTGGGCGTCGTTCAGTTCGTGATAGCCGTTGGCCAGCTCCACCGCGCCCAGATACAGCTCGAAGCGCTCGGCCAGCGGCGGCGTGCCGGCACGGATGCGGGCCAGCGCGGCCTGGCTGGCCGGCCAGTCATGTACCACGGTCATGACCCCGTCATCGAACTGCGGCTGGATGTGGTGGGTCATCAACAGGTCCAGCCAGTCATCGCGGGTCAACCCGACCGGGTCGATGTGCACGTCGCCAAGCGCAGCACGCAGCGCGGCTTCGTCGGCCTCGAACGGATCCACGCCCACGTGCTGCTGGAACAGCTCGCGGTAACTCAGCACACGCAGCGTTGCACGGCGTCCGACCAGGGCCAGCGCCTGGCCGACCAGCTCGGCGGTCTCCTGCACCAACCGGTGGTGGTCCCAGCCGACCCGATACCACTCCAGCATGGTGAATTCCGGGTTGTGGCGGCCACCGGCCTCGCCGTTGCGGAACACTCTGCCCAGTTCGTAGCAATCGCCCACGCCGGCCGCCAGCAGGCGCTTGAGCGGATACTCCGGCGAGGTGCGCAGCCACCGACGACGGCCACCGGCATCGACATGGCCGGTGAAATCGGTATGGAAGCTGTCGATGTTCGGCTCGGTGTTGCCTGCCACCGACAGGATCGGCGTTTCCACCTCCAGTACGTCGCGCTCGGCGAAGAAGCGGCGTACCAGCGCATTGAGCGCGGCACGCTGCTGCAGCGCGCGCAGCAGGCCCTCGCTCACAGGATGCCCTCCGGGCGCGGATGGTCGAGCGGCAGGGTCAGCAGATCGCGCGTGTCGTCGATGTAGCCGCTGGCCAGGTACAGGCGGCGGGCCAGTTCGTTGTGGTGGTTCACTTCCAGGCGCAGTCGGCTGACGCCACGCCCGCGAGCGCGCTGTTCACAGATGGCCAGCGCCTGCTTGCCGCGACCACGACCGCGCGCGCGATGGCTCAGGTACAACTCGTCCAGCAGCATGAAATGGCCGCCCTGCTCCAGGCTGAAGCCCATCGCGATCACCGCGTAGCCAACCACCTCGCCCGCCTCGTCCAACCACAGCAGCACTTCGCCATTGCGCGGATCGGCCAGCAGCGCATCCACGCCGCGACGCACGCGCGCGTCATCGAAGTCGATCCTGTCTTCGGCGTAGAACTCACGCATCAGCTCGATCAACAGTTCTTCGTCGGCACGGGTGGCCAGGCGGAAATCCAGCGGGGCGGTCTGCATCGGTGTTCCTTTGTGTTTCATGCCGGGCGCCAGGCACCCGGCGGGGTCATCATTCGTGTTCGGCGAGGTAGGCCAGCAGGCGGTCTTCGTCCCACACCGGCACGCCCAGCGATTGCGCCTTGTCCAGCTTGGAGCCGGCCTCGGTACCGGCCACCACGAAGCTGGTCTTCTTCGACACGCTGCCGGAAACCTTGGCACCCAGCGCTTCCAGGCGTTCCTTGGCGGCATCGCGGGTGAGCTGGGCCAGGGTGCCGGTCAGCACCACGGTCTGCCCATCCAGCGGTCCGGCCACGATCTCGGCCAGCGCCGGCGCCCTGATCAGGATCTGCTGCATCGCCTTCTCGGCCGCCAGCAGCATCGCGCCATGGCCATCGGCATCGAGCCACTCGGCCAGACCGCGCGCAGTGTCGTCCGGCAGGCCGGCGTTGACGAACTGGCCATGCTCGGCATCCAGCACCGCCTGAGCGCCCGGCAACGCAGCCGCCAGCTTCTCCGCACGCAGGCGGGTAATGCCGGGGATTTCCGATTCAACCAGCAGCTGCGCCAGATCCAGGCCTTCGCGCAGCTTGGCGCTGGGCGCGTGCACATCGCTGATGCGCACCTGCCCGACCTGCAGCAGGTCATCGATGGCCTGCTGGTTGCCCTGCTGCTCGAAGAAATGGCCGAGGGAACGCGCAACTTCGCCACCGATGTCCGGCACACGCTTGAACAACGGCCACGGCAGGTGGCGGATCAGCTCCAGGTCACCGAACCACTGCGCCAGCGCCTTGGCCGTGCTCTCGCCGACGTGCTCGATGCCAAGCGCGAACAGCAGGCGCTCCAGCGTGGCCGCACGACTGGCGTCGATTGCCGCGATCAGGTTGTCGGCCCACTTGGTGGCGATCTTCTTCGTGTTCCATTCGAAGCTGGCCGGCTGCGCCAGCGCCTGCGCGCGCCACGCCGGATCGTTGCCATCCAGCTTGAGCACCGCATTGAGCACCGCGCCGCTGCCTTCGGCCGGCAGGTGCAGCTTCAGCGCGGCGGCCAGTGCGGAAGGGTCCTCGGCATCCAGCACCAGCTTCAGGTGCAGCAGCTGGTCGCGGTTGAGCCGGTACAGATCGGCCACGCTCCTGACGATGCCGGCGTCGACCAGGGTTTCGATGTACTTGTCGCCGAGGCCGTCGATATCCATCGCACGACGCGAAGCGAAATGGGCAATCGCCTCCTTGCGCTGCGCCGGGCAGGACAGTTCACCAGAACAGCGCCATGCGGCGGCACCTTCCTCGCGCACGATTTCCGAGCCGCACACCGGGCAGCGCGTCGGCATCTGCCAGGGCGAGGTGCCCTGTGGGCGGCGGTCGAGGATGACGCTGACCACTTCCGGAATCACGTCGCCCGCACGTCGCACGATCACGCTGTCGCCCACGCGCACATCCAGGCGCGCGATCTGGTCGGCATTGTGCAACGTGGCGTTGGATACGATCACGCCGGCCACAGCCACCGGCGCCAGTCGCGCAACCGGCGTGGCGGCACCGGTGCGGCCGATCTGGATCTCGATCGCCTCCACCGTAGTGCTCTGTTCCTGCGCCGGGAATTTGTGCGCGATGGCCCAGCGCGGCGCGCGCGAAACGAAACCCATCGCCTGCTGGCCGGCGCGGTCATCCAGCTTGTACACCACGCCATCGATATCGAACGGCAGGCCATCACGGCGCTCACCGATGTCACGGTAGTAGCCGAGCAGGCCGTCGGTGCCTTCCACCACCTTGCACAACTCGCTGACCGGAAAGCCCCAGGCACCGAGCTGGGCCAGCGTGCCCGAATGGGTGTCCGGCAGCTCGCCGCCCTGCACTTCGCCGGTGCCGTAGGCGAAGAAACTCAGCCTGCGCTGCGCACTGATCTTCGGATCGAGCTGGCGCAGTGAACCGGCTGCCGCGTTGCGCGGGTTGGCCAGCACCTTGCCGCCCTGCTGGCGCGCACGCTCGTTGTAGGCCTCGAAGTCGGCGCGGGCCATGTAGACCTCGCCACGCACCTCCAGCACGTCGGGCCAGTCCTTGCCGTGCAGGCGCTTGGGTACGTCGCCGATCTCACGCAGGTTGGCGGTCACGTCCTCGCCGGTACTGCCATCACCGCGGGTTGCGCCGAGTACGAAATGACCGTCCTCGTAGCGCAGGCTGATCGCCAGGCCGTCCATCTTCGGCTCGGCCGAGAAGCGCAGGCTGCGACGGCCCAGGCGTTCATCGATGCGGCGCACGAAGTCGGCCACTTCCTCATCGCTGAAGGCATTGGACAGCGACAGCATCGGCACCGCGTGGCGCACTTCGGGGAAGCGACCGGACGGGCGCGCACCGACCTGCTGGGTCGGGCTGTCGGCACGGGCCAGTTCCGGGTGCTCGCGCTCCAGCGCTTCCAGTTCGCGCACCATCCGGTCGTAGTCGACGTCGGGGATCTCCGGCGCATCCAGCTCGTGGTAGGCGCGGTTGGCCTGGGCGATCTGCCGGCGAAGGTCTTCGGCGCGTTCGGCGGGGCTGGGGCTCATCGGGATCCGGTGGTTCTGGGATGGCCGGGGATTCTACCGCGCCCGGCCGTCAGGCCCTGTAACGCCGCCGCCTTTCGTAGCGTCGAGCTTGCTCGACTGGCACTCCCCCGCTCTGGTACGTGCCAACCACTTCCCCCGCCCTGGTAGGTGCCAACCTTGGTTGGCACATCTGCGGTCGAGCATGGTTCGACTCCACAAAAGGCGGGCTTGCCGCCCACCCCCGCCAGCGCTAGCGTGCGACGGTTGCCCCTCGGAATCCCACCCGTGCCCCTGCCCGCCTCCCGTCGACGCTTCCTGCAACTGGCCGGTGCCGGCCTCGCCGTCGCCAGCAGCGGCCTGCCGCAACTCGGCCAGGCCCAACCCGCGGCCGCCGTCGCCGCGCCCCCTGCCGAAGGCGCCGTACTACTGAACTTCAACGAATGCCCGTACGGTCCCTCCCCCGCCGCCCAGCAGGCGGCGCGCGACAGCATCGCCAGCTGCGGACGCTACCGCTTCGCCCTGGCGGCACAGGTACGCGATGCCTTCATCGAGCAGGCCCGCATCCCGGCCGACCATGTGCGGCTCTATCCGGGCTCCAGCGAACCGCTGAACCGCGCCGCCACGTTATGGACCGGCCCGCAGGCGGGACTGGTGGTCGCCGACCCCACCTTCGAGACGCTCGGCGAGGTCGCCGCCGCACACGGGGCGCACGTGCAGAAAGTGCCGCTGCGCAATGACGGCGCACACGACCTGCGTGCGATGGTCGCAGCCGCGCACGCGCGCCCGACCGGGCTGCTGTACGTGTGCAATCCGAACAACCCGACCGGTTCGATCAGCCCACCGGATGAGCTCGCCTGGCTGCTGGCCCACAAGCCCGCGTCCACCCGCGTGCTGGTCGACGAGGCCTACCTGCAATACAGCGAGCAGCCCAGCCTGATTGCACAGGTGACGCAGCGCGACGATCTGATCGTACTGCGTACGTTCTCCAAGCTGTACGGCATGGCCGGCCTGCGCCTGGGCGTAGCGGCCGCACATCCCGAGCGTCTGCGCGAGCTGGCCAGCCTGGGCGACAACCCGCTGCCGGTGCCCGCGCTGGCGGCGGCGCTGGCCAGCCTGCGCGACCCGCAGCTGATCCCGCAACGGCGCCTGCAGAATGCCAAGGCACGCCAGGCCACCATCGCGTGGTTGGGCAAGCGCGGTTTCAGCTGCGTTCCATCGGAAGCAAACTGCTTCGTGGTGGATGTGCAGCGCGACGGTGCGGCCTTTGCCAAGGCGATGGCGGACAACGGTGTGGTGATCGGGCGCAGCTGGCCGATCTGGCCACAGCGCGTGCGCGTGACCGTCGGCAGCGAGGACGAGATGGCCGCGTTCCGCCGCGCGTTCGCGAAGGTGGCCGGCGTGCCGGCCTGACCCTGTTGGTGGGGGCGAACCTTGGTTCGCCCTATCCACGCATGGCGTGGATCTACTGTTGTGGGTGCCGACCGTTGGTCGGCACACCCCAAAAAAATGCCTTTACCAGCGCGGGGTCTTGGTCAGCGGCGGGGCCTGGTGCTGGCGGTCGTAGGCGCGCAGCTCGTCACGGATGTGTGCGATGCGCTGGCGGCCCAGGGCGTTGCGGCTGTCATCCAGCACCACGCCATCCAGCAGTTCGGCCATGCGCTGCACGGTCGGCAGCATCTTCTCCCAGGCGTCCAGCGCGGTCAGCGGCGCCGGCAGGGTCAGGAAGAAGGCGATGGCCGGGGTTTCCATGGCACGGATGTTGGCCATGTCGAAGCTGCCCGGCTTCATGATGCTGGCCATCGAGAAGATCGGGCCGCGCTCGGGGTGGCCTTCCACCAAGCGGTGGAACACGTTCATGTGGCCGAACACCAGGCCGGTCTTCTCCGCCGCCACCACGATGTCTTCGCCGCGCAGCTGCTCGCCGGCCCGGGCGGCCACGAACAGCGAAACGATCTTGTCGAAATCCTGGGTGGCGCGCTTGCCGAGATCGCTGGCGCCCGGATCGGTATCGGCCAGGCCGAGTTCGGCCTGCTCGCCTTCCGTGCCCATGCCCGGTTCGACGCGGCCATCGGCCACGACAACGCCGTCCTCGCCCAGGACCGGTTCGCGGCGCTCGCCGCTGGTCGGTTCCGCGCTGTCCACGCGGCGCCCCTGGGGCTTCTTCTTCGGACGGCCAAACAGGAAGATCGCGGCGATCAACAGCAGGCCGGCGGCCAGGATGCCGATGCGCAACAGTGCCGTGTCGGACATTCGATAGGTTCTCCGGCTAGTTCATTCAGGTAACTAGGATGGCACGTCAGGCCGCGCCCGCCAATCGCGCGGCTTCTTCCAGGTCCACGCTGACCAGGCGGCTGACGCCCGGTTCGCGCATCGTCACGCCCGACAGCTGGTGCGCGGCCTCCATCGTCGCCTTGTTGTGGCTGACGAACAGGAACTGCACCTTCTCGCTCATTTCCTTGACCATGTTGGCCAGCCGGCCGACGTTGGCTTCGTCCAGCGGCGCGTCCACCTCGTCCAGCAGGCAGAATGGCGCGGGGTTCAGCTGGAAGATGGCGAACACCAGCGCGACCGCGGTCATCGCCTTCTCGCCGCCGGACAGCAGCGAGATGCTGGACACGCGCTTGCCCGGCGGACGCGCCATGATGGTCACCCCGGTGTCGAGCAGGTCTTCACCGGTCAGTTCCAGGTAGGCGTGGCCGCCACCGAACAGGCGCGGGTACAGCGCCTGCACGCCGGCATTGACGCGGTCGAAGGTGTCCTTGAAGCGGCCGCGGGTCTCGCGGTCGATCTTGCGGATGGCATCCTCAAGGGTTTCCAGCGCCGTGGTCAGGTCGGTGTGCTGCGAATCCAGGTAGTCCGAACGCTGCGAGGCCTCGCCGTACTCGTGGATGGCGGCCAGGTTGACCGGCTCCAGCCGGCGCATGCGGCCGTCGATCTGGTGCACGGCCTGCTCCCAGTCGCCCAGGCGGGCGTCCTCGGGCAGTGCATTTAGCACGTCCTGCAGCACGAAACCGGCCTTCTCCACCGCGCCCTGCAGGGTGTCCGCGCTGAGCACCAGCGCCTGCTGGTCCAGCTTGCGCTGCGAAATACGCTCGCGCTGGGCCAGCGCCTGTTCGTCGCGCTGGTGACGGGTCTGCTCGTAATTGCGCAGCTCGGCATCGATGCCGTCCAGCAGCGTGCGCGCCTCGGTCAGCACGCGATCGGCCCGCACGCGCTCTTCCAGTGCATTCTGGTGCTCGGCCTGCAACGATTCGACCGGCGAATCACCTTCATCCAGCTGCGAATGCAGTTCGCCCAGTCGCGAATCCAACTGCCCGCGCTGGGTGCCCATGCGTTCCAACGCCTGGCTCAACGAGGCCAGCTGCGCACGCTGCGATTCCAGGGTCAGCGCCAGAGAATGCGAGCGCTCACGGACCGCACGTGCAGCATCGCGTGCCAGGTCGCGCGCCTCGGTCAGCTGGCGGCGCTCGCCCTCCAGCCCCTGCCGGGTCGATTCCAGGTCACCCATGCTGCTGACCGCGTTCTCCAACCGCGAGCGCGCTTCACGCGCCTGCTCGTTGTTGGCTTCCAGCGTTTCCTGCAGCTGCTTCAGTTCGCCTTCGATGCGGTCGATGCGGGTACGCGCCGCTTCCACCTTGCCCTGCTGGCCCTGCAGCTGGCCAGCCAGCTCGGACACCGCACGATGGGCCTGGTAAAGCGCACGCTGCGCGTCTTCGCGCTGCTGTTCAGCCGCCTGCAACTGCTCGCGGAAACCACCCAGCTGTTCCTCCAGCTCGGCCTCGCGATCCTGCAGCTGTTCGATCTGCTCGCGCAGCTCGTTGATCTCGCGTTCGCGCAGCAGCGCGCCCTGCTGGGCTGCACCGGAGCGCGACACGCGCAGCCAGCCCTGACCCAGGCGTTCGCCACTCTGGGTGATGATCGAATCGCCTTCCGGAAGGCTGGCCTGCAGGGCCTTCGCCTCGGACAGGTCCTTGGCACCATGCAGGTGCGCCAGCAGGCGACGGATCGCGGCCGGGCCGCGCACGCGTGCCGCCAGCGAAGTCGGTGCAGCCTTGACGTCGGCACCCGCACTGGCGACCAGCGCAATGTGGCCGTCGCCGAGTTCGCCGAGGGCATCAACCAGGCTGCCCGGGTCATCGACCAGCACGCCTTCGATCAACTGGCCGAGCGCGCTTTCCACCGCATTTTCCCAGCCGGCATCGACGTCCAGGCGTTCGCCGACACGCGCCGCCGAATCCAGCCCGCGCGCCTTCAGCCACGCCACGGCCGCGCCCTGCTCCTGGCCCAGCGCGGCCTGCTGCAGGGTTTCCAGCGAAGCCAGGCGACCGCGCAGGCCGTTGGCCTGCTTGCGCAGTTCGGCCAGTTCGTTCTGGCCATTGCGCTGCTGTTCCTGCACTGCCGCCACGCCCTGCTTGCGCAGTTCGACGTCTTCGCTCAATTCATCCAGCGCGGTCTTCTGCGTGTCGTGCTGCAGGTGCAGCTGCTCGAAGGCTTCTTCCAGCGCGTCCACGTCCAGCCCGGCGCGCTCGGCGGCCAGAGCCTCGCGACGGCGGTCGGCATCGAGGATCTGCTTGTCCAGGTAGTCCACGCGCGTGCGCTCGACATCGCCGGCGCGCGAGGCCTCCGAACTCTGCGAGGTGTGCTGTTCCCAGCGCTGCTGCCAGCTGGCCAGCCGGTCTTCGGCCTCGCGCAGGCTTTCCTGCTTGATCTCGTTTTCTTCCTGCAGCTCCTCCAGCTGCGGGGTGGCGGCCTCGACCGCTTCGCGCAGCACCATCAGCTTGGCCTCGTCGCCGCTGATGTGCTGGCCCAGTTCGGCCAGTGCCTGGCGGGTTTCATCGCGTGCCTTGTGCAGGCGCTGCGACAGCTCGCGCTGGTGCTGGATCTGCTGTTCCAGGCGCGCCAGCGTGCTGCCGACCTGGTAGACCGCAGCCTGCGCGGTGTTGAGCGCATCGGCGGCCTCTTCGCGTCGAACGCGCGAGGTCTCGATGCGGGCCTCGGCGTCACGCTGGTCGGCGATCAGCTGCTGCAGCTTGGTCTCTTCCTGCGACAGCCCTTCGCGCAGCTTGGACAGGCGACCGTCCAACCCGCGGAACTCCAGGGCCTTCCACTCGGCATCCTTGACCCGGCGCTCTTCCTGCAGCGCCTGGTACTGCTCGGCCTGCTTGGCCTGGCGCTTGAGGTGTTCGAGCTGCTTGCTGATCTCGTCGCGCAGGTCGCCCAGCCGGTCCAGGTTCTCGCGGGTGTGGCGGATGCGGGTCTCGGTCTCCTTGCGGCGCTCCTTGTACTTGGAGATGCCGGCGGCCTCTTCCAGGTACACACGCAGGTCTTCCGGCCGCGCCTCGATGATCTGGCTGATCATGCCCTGCTCGATGATCGAGTAGCTGCGCGGGCCCAGGCCGGTGCCGAGGAACAGATCGGTGATGTCGCGGCGGCGGCACTTGGTACCGTTGAGGTAATAGTTGCTGGTGCCGTCGCGGCTGACCGTGCGCTTGACCGAGATTTCGTTGAACGAGGCGTACTCGCCCGAGATCGTGTGGTCCGAGTTGTCGAAGATCAGCTCGACGGTGGCCTGCGAGACCGGCTTGCGGGCATTGGAACCGGAGAAGATCACGTCGGTCAGCGAGTCGCCGCGCAGGCGGCTGGCCGAGCTCTCGCCCATGACCCAGCGCACGGCGTCGATGATGTTCGACTTGCCGCAGCCATTGGGCCCCACCACGCCGGTCATGTTGGTCGGCAGGTGCAGGGTGGTCGGATCGACGAACGACTTGAAGCCGGACAGCTTGATCGTGGAAAGACGCATAGGGGTTCCGGACTGGGGCCGGCAAGCGGCCTGCGTTTACCCTCCAAGTCATTGATCCTGTTGGGATCGATGCCCGTGGAACGGGTGTGACGCCCTGAGTATACCGATGTGGCCGTGTTCTACGAATGGGCGTGGAACATTGTCCAGCCCTACCCCGCCGGCCGGACGTGGCCCGACGCCACGAAACGGAGCCATAAAACAAAACGGGCACCCTTGCGGGCGCCCGTTCTGCGGTGATTCCAGGCCTTGCGGCGTGGGATCAGGCTTCGGCGACGACGACGACCTTGACGGTGGTCTCGACGTCGGCGTGCAGGTGGACCAGCACGTCGTATTCGCCGATGTTGCGGAAGGCGCCTTCGCCCAGGATGACTTCGCTCTTGCTGACCGGCAGGCCGGCAGCGGTGAAGGCATCGGCGATTTCGCGGGCGCCGACCGAGCCGTACAGCTTGCCTTCGGTCGAAGCGTTGGCCGGGATGGTCACGCTCGCGCCTTCCAGCTTGGCCTTGCGGGCGTCAGCGTCGGCGTGGATGGCCTGGGCCTTGGCTTCGTATTCGGCGCGCTTGGCTTCGAACTCGGCCTTGTTGCTCTCGGTGGCCGGAACGGCCTTGCCCTGCGGCACGAGGAAGTTACGGCCGTAGCCCGGCTTCACGTCGACCAGGTCGCCCAGGTTGCCGAGGTTGGTGACTTTCTGCAGGAGGATCAGCTGCATGGTATTGCTCCAGATGAGTTATTCGTTAGCGAGGCGATGCCCCGCAACAAAGGCTGTCCGAATAGCTGGCACAGCGGGGGCGGCACCGGGCCGCCCCGCCGGGCATCAGACGTCGTGGTTGTCGGTGTACGGGATCAGGGCCAGGAAGCGAGCGCGCTTGACGGCGGTCGCCAGCTGACGCTGGTACTTCGACTTGGTACCGGTGACGCGGCTCGGCACGATCTTGCCGTTCTCGGTCAGGTACTGGCGCAGGGTGTTGAGATCCTTGTAGTCGATCTCCTTCACACCTTCAGCCGTGAACTTGCAGAACTTGCGGCGACGGAAGAACTTGGACATGGGAAGGCTCCTTAGGCGGCGGAAGCGGCGTCGTCGCCGGCTTCGTTGTCAGCGGTGGTGGTGGACTCGCCTTCTTCGTCGTCACGACGACGGCGCTCCCCGCGCTCCGGCTTGTCACCCTTCTCGTCCTTGCTCTTCATGATCAGCGACTGCTCGGTGTCAGCCTCGTCACGCTTGATGACCAGGTTGCGCAGCACGGCGTCGTTGAAGCGGAAGCTTTCGGTCAGTTCGTTCAGAACGGCCTGGTCGGCTTCGATGTTCATCAGCACGTAGTGGGCCTTCACCAGGTTCTGGATCGGGTACGCCAGCTGGCGGCGCCCCCAGTCTTCCAGACGGTGGATGGTGCCGTTGCCGTTCTCGACCAGCGACTTGTAGCGCTCGATCATGGCCGGGACCTGCTCGCTCTGGTCCGGGTGGACCATGAACACGATTTCGTAATGACGACTCATGTTTTTTCTACCTTTCGGATGTGGCCTTGCGGCCGGACAGCCCCCCGCCGTTGAGACCGCGGTGGGGCAAGGATTCCCGCCAGGAAGGCAGGAAGCCGCGCATTATGCGGCAAGCGGCGCCACCGGGCAACCGGGCGGGAACCGGGCAACCTGAACGGGAGCGCCGCACCATGTCCGGCACGTGCTCATCCCAGATCGACGTGAAGGCGATGCTGGCCGCATTCCAGGCACTGGAACAGGCAGCCGACCATCATCCCGTCCCGGCTCAGATGCTCCAGCACCCACTCGGCGTCGCGCGGATTGATCTCGACCACGTCAGGCCGGACCTGGTCGAGGATCGGCAGCAGATCGTCGCTGCCGGCGTAGCCGAGGAAGGCGCAGGGCCGTTCGCAGTGGCTCAACCAGACCGATTGCTGCCAGGACGAGTAACCCGGGGTGCGCTCGCAGATCTCCAGCAGCAGCTCACGGGCGATGGTCGGCGGCGGATCGGCCGGATCCGGGGATACCCCCTCGATATCGCTCCAGCCGGTGAATTCACCCTCGTAACTGGCCGCTGCCCCGCCATCGGCGATACACCAGGGGCACAGGTAATCGGGACGCAGGCGCGTGTAGAACGGCCCCCGGTAACGAAGCGTCCGCGGTTGCCCGCAGCAGTCACAGACCCCGTCGACCTCTTCGAAGGAGAGGGCGTAGGCATTGGGGTGATAGGTGAAAGCCGGTCGTTCCATCCTCGGGATCCCTGCCGAGCCCAGCGTGCCGACCAAGGTCGGCACCTACCAGAGCACGCCTTGTCAGCGCAGGGCCATGCCCGGCGGCCGGCCCTCAGGCCTTGTCGGCGTCGGTGGTGAAGCTCTCGCCGCAGCCACACTCGGCGGTGGCGTTCGGGTTGCTGAACGTGAACGTCTCACTCAGGCCGTGCTTGCCGAAGTCGATCACGGTGCCGTCCACCAGCGCCAGGCTCTTGGCGTCGACGTAGATCTTCACGCCGTCCTGGTCGAACACGGTATCGCCCTCGCGCTCGTCGCGGGCCAGGTCGGTCACGTGGCCCCAGCCGGAGCAGCCGGTCTTGGTCACGCCGAAACGCAGGCCCAGCGCACCGGGGGTCTGGGCGACGAAGCGCTGCACGCGTTCGAAGGCAATGGGGGTCAGGCTGACGGCCATGGGGCTACTCCAGAGGTACGGGGACATTATAAGGAGCCGTTGCCACGAAAAATGCCTCGCAAGCAGAACGCTGCAACCGGTAAACTCCCGTGTTCACAGATCGAGTCGATCAGCAGAGGATTCAAGTCATGACGGTGGTCAGCGTTGAACATGCGCTTGCCGGGAAGATCCCGGAAGGCGGCGAAGTCACGGTACGCGGATGGGTGCGCACGGTGCGCGGTTCAGCGAATCTGGCCTTCGTGAATGTGAGCGACGGCTCCTGCTTCGCCCCGATCCAGGTCGTGGCCGGCGACAGCCTGGCCAACTTCGATGAGATCAAGCGCCTGACCAGCGGCTGCTCGGTCATCGCCACCGGCACGCTGGTGAAGTCGCAGGGCAAGGGCCAGTCGTTCGAGATCCAGGCCAGCGCGCTGGAGGTGGTCGGCTGGGTCGAAGACCCGCTCACCTACCCGATCCAGCCCAAGCCGATGTCGCCGGAGTTCCTGCGCGAAGTGGCGCACCTGCGCCCGCGCACCAACCTGTTCGGCGCGGTCACCCGCATCCGCAACTGCCTGGCCCAGGCCGTGCACCGCTTCTTCCACGAGAACGGCTTCAACTGGATCAGCACCCCGATCATCACCACCTCCGACGCCGAAGGCGCCGGCCAGATGTTCCGTGTGTCCACCCTGGACATGGTGAACCTGCCGCGCGACGAGAAGGGCGCGATCGATTTCAGCCGCGACTTCTTCGGCAAGGAAACGTTCCTGACCGTGTCCGGTCAGCTG
Source organism: Stenotrophomonas sp. 109824_Sma (assembly GCF_056480025.1). Classification (NCBI taxonomy): domain Bacteria; kingdom Pseudomonadati; phylum Pseudomonadota; class Gammaproteobacteria; order Lysobacterales; family Lysobacteraceae; genus Stenotrophomonas; species Stenotrophomonas sp. 109824_Sma. The sequence goes on from NZ_CM151078.1 coordinate 3,060,913, forward strand.
AACGTCGAGGCGTACTGCCTGGCGCTGAGCAAGGTCTACACTTTCGGCCCGACCTTCCGCGCCGAGAACAGCCACACCACCCGCCACCTGGCGGAGTTCTGGATGATCGAGCCGGAAATCGCCTTCGCCGACCTGGCCGAAGACGCACGCCTGGCCGAAGAGTTCCTGAAGTACCTGTTCCGCGCGGTGTTGAACGAGCGCGGCGACGACCTGGCCTTCATCGCCGAGCGCGTGGACAAGAACGCGATCACCAAGCTGGAAGACTTCATCAACGCGCCGTTCGAGCGCATCGACTACACCGATGCGGTCAGCCTGCTGCAGAAGTCCGGCAAGAAGTTCGACTTCCCGGTCGAATGGGGCCTGGACCTGCAGACCGAGCACGAGCGCTGGCTGACCGAGGAGCACGTCGGCCGCCCGGTGGTGGTGACCAACTATCCGGAACACATCAAGGCCTTCTACATGCGCCTGAACGACGACGGCAGGACCGTCGCCGCGATGGACGTGCTGGCCCCGGGCATCGGCGAGATCATCGGCGGCAGCCAGCGCGAAGAGCGTCTGGACGTGCTGGACGCGCGCATGGCCCAGTTCGGCCTGGACCGTGAGCACTACAGTTGGTACCGCGATTTCCGCCGTTATGGTTCGGTGCCGCACGCCGGCTTCGGCCTGGGCTTCGAACGCCTGGTGGTGTACGTCTGCGGGCTGTCCAACATCCGCGATGCGATCCCCTACCCGCGCGCCCCGGGCAGCGCGGACTTCTAAGCCCCACACGACCACGGAGGTACCGCTCCCATGACCCTGTTCTTCGCCCTCTGTTTCGTCGGCGTTGCAGTGGCCGGGTTCAGTGCCTTCGTGATCTTCTGGCCGCTGACCCTGGTGCACGTACGCGACCGCCATCCGGCGCTCGCCGAGCGCTTCGGCAGCGGCGCCTTCCTCAAGCCCGATGCCCTGGCCTGGCTGTTGCGCCGCGACTATCGCCAACAGCCGGACCGTTCGCTGTCCGGGCTGGCGACGCCGGCCTGGGTATCGCTGCTGACCCTGCTGACCGGACTGGGCATGGCCGCCCTGCTCTGGCTGGCCTCGCTCTGGTAATACCTCCATGAATGACATCTCCGCCTCGCGCGACAGCTGGTGGCTGGCCAGCCTCGGCAACACCCTGATCTGGGCGCGCCTGCGCGTGCGCCCGGCCGGCACCGCCGAGGTGCTCGACAGCGATGGCAACACGCTGAGCTATGACAGCGAAGACACCGCGCGTTCGCAGCTGTTCGACGCCGAATTCGTCGAGTACGACGGCCTGGACGAGGAAGACGCGCTGGTGCGCGGCTTCAGCCTGCACGAAGTGCAGCCGCCGCAGGCCGACAGCGACGAGGGCCTGCGTGGTCGCATGATCCAGTCGCTGGGCGGGCGCGCCTGACCCTCGCATGTTCACCCCGCGCGCCTTCGCCGAGACCGACCTGCTCTGGCTGGACCGCCTGCTGGCGCGCGATCCATTCGTCACCGTGCTCACCGCCGGCAATGATGGCCTGCCGGAGCTGACCCGGATGCCGGTGCTGTACCGGCGTGATGGCGAGCGTATCGAGCTGCGCGGGCACTGGGCCCGCGCCAACCCGCAGTCGCGCCAGGGCGGCGCGGCCAAGGTACTGGTCGACGGCCCACGCGGTTACGTCTCGGCCAGCTGGTACCCGGACAAGGAGCCCGCCGCGCGGGTGCCGACCTGGAACTACGCTGCTGCCGAGCTGCGTGGCCAGCTGCAGACCTTCGACGAAACCGATGCGCTGGCCGAGCTGGTTGGTGCGATCAGCGACCACTTCGAAGCGAGTGTCGGCCAGGCCTGGCAGTTCGATGCCACGCGTGCCGAACATGGCCCGGAGCTGCGCGCCATCGTCGGTTTCCGCTTCCAGGTCGAACACGTGCAGCTGAAGCTCAAACTGAGCCAGAACCATCCCGATGCGAACCAGCGCGCGGTGATCGCCGAACTGGAACAGCTGGGCACCCCCGCATCCACCGAGTTGGCGCAGTGGATGCGCTGGCACCGCGAACAGGCCGCCCGCAGCGACTGAACGCCCCAGATTCCCGCGACGACGCAGCCGGACGGCTGCGGCGAGCCCCCACCCGACGCCAGGGACCCGTACATGAAAGACATCCACAAGCTGCTGCAGAACAACCGCGACTGGGCCGACCGGATCGAGAAGGAAGACCCCGAGTTCTTCCACCAGCTGGCCAAGCAGCAGCACCCCGAGTACCTGTGGATCGGCTGTTCCGATTCGCGCGTGCCGGCCAACCAGATCATCGGCATGGCCCCGGGCGAAGTGTTCGTGCACCGCAACGTCGCCAACGTGGTCGCCCACACCGACCTGAACTGCCTGAGCGTGGTGCAGTACGCGGTGGACCAGTTGAAGGTGAAGCACATCCTGATCGTTGGCCATTATGGCTGCGGCGGCGTGCATGCCTGCCTGCACAACACCCGCGTCGGCCTGGCCGACAACTGGCTGCGCCACGTCGGTGACGTGATGCAGAAGCACACCGGCATCCTCGATGCGATCGAGACTGATGAGCTCAAGCACGCACGCCTGTGCGAACTGAACGTGATCGAGCAGGTCGCCAACCTGTGCCGCTCGACCATCGTGCAGGACGCCTGGGCCCGCGGCCAGAAGCTGATGGTGCACGGCTGGGTCTACAGCCTGAAGGACGGACGCGTGCGCGAGATGGGCATCGACGTCGGTTCGCAGGAAGAGCTGCAGCCGGCCTATGAAAAGGCCCTGTCCTACGTCCCGCGCAAGGGCAAGCGCGACTGATCCCTTACGGATGACCACCATGCTCGCTTCGCCGATCAACCTGCACGCCTGGATCGAAGAGAACCGCCACCTGCTGAAGCCGCCGGTGGGCAACAAGATGATCGACAACGGTGATTTCATCGTGATGGTGGTCGGCGGGCCGAATTCGCGCACCGACTACCACTACGACGAAGGTCCGGAGTGGTTCTACCAGCTCGAAGGCGAGATGGTCCTGAAGGTGCAGGAAAACGGCGCGGTGCGTGATATTCCGATCCGTGCCGGCGAGATCTTCCTGCTGCCGGCGAAAGTGCCGCACTCGCCGCGGCGCCCGCCCGGTGGCATCGGCCTGGTGGTCGAGCGCAAGCGCCTGCCGCACGAGATGGATGGCGTGATCTGGCATTGCGAGCGCTGCAACCACAAGCTGCACGAAGAGTATTTCCCGCTGCAGAACATCGAAACCGACCTGCCCAAGGTATTCGCGCGCTACCACGCCAGCCTGGAGCTGCGCACCTGCAGCCAGTGCGGGCACGTGGATCCGCTGCCGGTGCCAGCGGCGGGCTGAGCCATCGAACGGTAGATGTCCACCCTGGTGGGCGCTTGCTCGCTCCCGCTCTGGTAGTTGCCCACCTTGGTGGGCGCTTGCTTGTACGTGCGCCAACCAAGGTTGGCGACTACCGGGCCAAGCGGCACTAGCGTTGGGTTGGCAGCTACCGGGCCATGCCCCAGGCGCTACACTGGCGGTCCCGTTGCAGCCTGTTGCCCGACCATGTCCGACCTGCTCAGCCGCACCCACGCCATCGCCCTGGACGCCGCCGATCCGCTGCGCCCGCTGCGCAATGAATTCCTGATTCCGCGCCACGGTGGCGGCGAGCAGACCTACTTCGTCGGCAACTCGCTGGGCCTGCAGCCGCGCGGCGCGCAGGCGGCGGTGCAGGAAGTGATGAAGCAGTGGGGCGAACTGGCGGTGGAAGGCCACTTCACCGGCCCGACGCAGTGGCTGTCCTACCACCGCCTGGTGAGCGCGCAGCTGGCCCGCGTGGTCGGTGCGCTGCCCAGCGAAGTGGTGGCGATGAACACGCTGAGCGTGAACCTGCACCTGATGATGGTCAGCTTCTACCGGCCGACCGCCCAGCGCCCGGTGATCCTGATGGAAGCCGGCGCGTTCCCGACCGATCGCCACGCCGTGGAAGCTCAGATCCGCTTCCATGGCTTCGACCCGGCCGAATGTCTGGTGGAAGTGCAGCCGGACGAAGCCAACGGCACGATCTCGCTGAACGCCATCGAGCGCGCCATCACCGAACACGGCCCGCGCCTGGCGCTGGTGCTGTGGCCCGGCGTGCAGTACCGCACCGGCCAGGCCTTCGACCTCGATGCGATCACCCGCGCCGCACGCCTGCAGGGCGCACGCATCGGCTTCGACCTGGCGCACTCGGTCGGCAACCTGCCGCTGCGCCTGCATGACGTAGCCCCCGATTTCGCCGTGTGGTGCCATTACAAGTACCTCAACAGCGGCCCGGGGGCAGTCGCAGGCGCCTTCGTGCACGAGCGCCACCACCGCGACACCACCCTGCCGCGCTTCGCCGGCTGGTGGGGCCATGAGGAAGCCACCCGCTTCCAGATGGCGCCGCAGTTCACGCCCGCGATCGGCGCCGAGGGTTGGCAGCTGAGCAATCCACCGATTCTCGGCCTGGCACCGCTGCGTGCCTCGCTGGACCTGTTCGAGCGCGCCGGCATGGAAGCGCTGCGCAGCAAATCGCTGGCATTGACCGGCATGCTCGAGGCGCTGGTGCGCGCGCGCCTGCCGCAGGTGCTGGACATCATCACCCCGGCCGACCCCCAGCGCCGCGGCTGCCAGTTGTCGCTGCGCGTGATCGGTGGCCGCGAGCGTGGCCGCGCACTGTTCGAGCACCTGCGCGGCATCGGCGTGCTCGGTGACTGGCGCGAGCCCGACGTGATCCGCATCTCGCCCACCCCGCTCTACAACCGCTACCTGGACGTGCACCACTTCGTCGAGGAAGTGGAAGCCTGGGCTGGCCTTTAAGCCGGTCCCTCCCCTACTGCTGGACAGTTCGTTGATCGCACATGCTTCCCGCTCGTTGAGCATTATCGGTGCCGGCCTGGCCGGGTCCCTGCTGGCCATCCTGCTGTCACGGCAAGGCTGGCGCATCACCCTGTACGAACGCCGCGGCGATCCGCGCGTGGCCGACTACGAGAGTGGCCGCTCGATCAACCTGGCGTTGGCCGAGCGCGGGCGCAATGCGCTGCGCCAGGCGGGTGTGGAGGATGAAGTGATGGCACGCGCGGTGATGATGCGCGGCCGCATGGTGCACCCGCGCGACGGCGAACCGCAGCTGCAGCGCTATGGCCGTGATGACAGCGAAGTGATCTGGTCGATCCACCGCAGCGATCTGAACACCACGCTGCTGGAACTGGCCGAACAGGCCGGCGCCACCGTGCACTTCCATCGCCGCCTGCACACCGTTGATTTCGATGCCGGCTACGCGCGTTTCATCGATGACCGCGACGACAGCCCGCACGACATCCGCTTCGACACCCTGATCGGTGCCGACGGCGCCGGTTCGGCACTGCGCGCGGCGATGAACCGCCGTGCGCCGCTGGGCGAGGACATCGCCTTCCTCGACCACTCCTACAAGGAGCTGGAGATCCCGCCGGCCGCCGACGGCAGCTTCCGCATCGAGCGCAATGCGCTGCACATCTGGCCACGCGGCCATTACATGTGCATCGCCCTGCCCAACCACGAAGGCACCTTCACCGTCACCCTGTTCCTGCCCAACCAGGGCGATCCCAGCTTCGCCACGGTCAACACCGGCGCGCAGGCCGAGGCGCTGTTCGCACGCGAGTTCGCCGACACCCTGCCGTTGATCCCGAACCTGCGCGCGGACTGGGAACAGCACCCGCCGGGCCTGCTCGGCACGCTCACCCTGGAGCGCTGGCACCAGCACGGCCGCGCCGTGCTGATCGGCGATGCCGCGCATGCGATGGTGCCGTTCCACGGCCAGGGCATGAACTGCGCGTTCGAGGACTGCGTTGCGCTGGCCCGCCACCTGATGGAGGCCGATGACCTGGAAGGCGCGTTCGCCGCGTTCGAAGCCGAGCGCAAGCCGAATGCACGTGCCATCCAGCAGATGGCGCTGGAGAACTACCTGGAGATGCGCGACCGCGTCGCCGATCCTGCGTTCCTGCTGCAGCGCGAACTGGAGCAGGAACTGCAGCGGCGCTGGCCGACCCGTTTCGTACCGCACTACACGATGGTCACCTTCCTGCACACGCCCTACGCCGAGGCGCTGCGCCGCACCGAGCTGCAGCGCGACATGCTGGTGGCCGCCACCGCCGGTCACGATTCACTGGACAACATCGACTGGGCCGCACTGGAAGCGCAGATCCACGCGCAGCTGCCGGTCCTGGAGGGCGCGCACTGATGGCCGACAGCTTCCTGTTCTACGATCTGGAAACCTTCGGCCAGGACCCGCGGCGCACGCGCATCTCGCAGTACGCCGCGATCCGTACCGACGCCGACCTCAACGAAATCGACACCCCGGTCAGCTTCTTCGTGCGCCCGGCCGATGACCTGCTGCCCTCGCCGATGGCCACCCTGGTCACCGGCATCACCCCGCAGCAGGCCCTGGCCGAGGGCATCAGCGAGGCCGAGGCCTTCGACCGCATCAACGAGCAGCTGTCGCGCCCCGGCACCTGCGCGCTGGGCTACAACACGCTGCGCTTCGACGATGAATTCGTCCGCTACGGCCTGTTCCGCAACTTCCACGACCCGTACGAGCGCGAGTGGCGCAACGGCAATTCGCGCTGGGACCTGCTGGACATGCTGCGACTGATGCGCGCGATGCGCCCGGACGGCATCCAGTGGCCGCTGCGCGAGGATGGCGCCACTTCGTTCAAGCTCGAGCACCTCGCCGAGGCCAACAACGTGCGCGAGGGCGATGCGCACGAAGCGCTGTCCGACGTACGCGCCACCATCGGCATGGCACGCTTGTTCAAGCAATCGCAGCCACGCCTGTGGGACTACGCGCTGAAGCTGCGTGACAAACGCTTCGTCGGCAGCCTGCTGGACGTGGCCGCGATGAAGCCGGTGCTGCACATTTCCATGCGCTACCCGGCCAGCCGCCTGTGTGCGGCCCCGGTGCTGCCGCTGGCCGTACACCCGACCATCAACAACCGGGTGATCGTGTTCGACCTGGAAGGCGAGATCGACGACCTGCTGGAACTGCCGGCCGAGGTGATCGCACAGCGCCTGTACATGCGCGCCAGCGAGCTGCCCGAAGGCGTGGCGCGGGTGCCGCTGAAGGAAGTGCATCTGAACAAGGTGCCGGCGCTGATCGCCTGGAACCACCTGCGCACCGATGATCACGCACGCCTCGGCCTGGACGTGGCCGCGATCGAGGCCAAGGTGGAACGGCTGCGTGCGTTCGCCCCGCAGCTGGCCGAGAAGGCTCGCCAGGTCTACAACCAGCCCCGCGCCGCCACCGTGGCCGACGTCGATGCCTCGCTGTACGACGGCTTCCTCGGCAACGGCGACAAGCCGCTGCTTGCGCTGGCGCGCACCACCGCGCCGGAGCAGTTGGCCGCACTGGAAGGCCGCTTCCGCGACCCGCGCCTGCCAGAGCTGCTGTTCCGCTACCGCGCACGCAACCATCCCGACAGCCTCGCGCCGGCTGAACGCCAGCGCTGGCAGGATTACCGCCGCCAGCGACTGCTCGGCGACGATGGCCTGGGCGAACTCAACCTGCCCCAGTACCAGCAGCAGCTCGATGCACTGGCCGCCGAAGCGCCCGACGACGCACGGCGCCAGACCCTGCTGCAATCGCTGCGCGACTGGGGCCAGCACCTGCAGGAGACGCTGTGAGCACCTACTTCTCGGACGCCAGTTTCAAGTTCCTGCGCAGCCTGGCGCGGCATAACGACAAGGCCTGGTTCAACGACCACCGCCAGCAGTATGAAGACCACGTACGGCAGCCGTTCCTGCGCCTGCTGGGCGACCTGCAGCCGGCCCTGGCCGAGGTCAGCGACCATTTCCGCGCCGATACCCGCGGCGTGGGCGGCTCGCTGTTCCGCATCCATCGCGACGCGCGCTTCTCCAACGACAAGTCACCGTACAAGACCTGGCAGGGCGCGCGCCTGTTCCATGAGCGCCGCCGCGAAGTGGCCGCGCCTTCGTTCTACGTGCACCTGCAGCCCGGCGAGAGCTTCGTCGGTGCCGGCCTGTGGCATCCGGAGCCTGAAACCCAGCGTCGCGTGCGCCACTTCATCCTCGACAACCCGGGCAGCTGGAAGGCCGCCGCGCATGCGCCGGCCCTGCGCAAGCGCTTCGATTTCGAGGAGAGCGAGAAGCTGGTGCGGCCCCCGCGTGGCTTCCCAGCCGACTTCGAGTTCATCGACGACCTCAAGCATCGCAACTGGGTGATGTGGCGCTCGCTGGACGACGCCACCATGACCGGCCCGCGACTGCTGTCCACGCTGGGCAAGGACCTGGCCGCGCTCGGTCCGTTCGTCGACTACCTGTGCGCCGCGCTGGATCTGGAGTTCTGATGTCGCAGGATCTTCCGCTGGCCCACCAGCGGCGCGTGCTCGGCCGCACCGGCCTGGCCGTTTCACCGATCGGCCTGGGCTGCTCCGGCTTCTGGGGTCATCGCCGCTTCCCCGAGCATGAGGCGGCCGCCGTGGTCGAGCATGCGCTCGCCCATGGCGTGAACCTGCTCGATACTGGCCACAACTATTCCGGCTTCCATGCCGAGCCGCGCCTGGGCCGCATCCTGCGCCCGTTGCTGAAGCAGTACCCGCGCGAAGCGCTGGTGATCTCCAGCAAAGGCGGCACGCTCACCGGCCAGGCCGGCATCAGCGGCGCCGAGCAGCGCGACTTCTCGCCCGCGGCCATCACCGCCAGCTGCGAGGCGTCGCTGCGCAACCTCGGCCTGGATCATCTGGATATCTACCAGCTGCATGGCGCCAGCGAACACGACATCAATGACGACCTGCTGGCCGCGCTGCAGCGCCTGCGCGAGCGTGGGTTGATCCGGCACACCGGCATCAACACCCACTCGGCATCGACCCTGCGCTGGATGATCGCCCAGCCCGACGCGTTCGATGTGGTGCTGCTGGACTACAACGCCCTGCAGCAGGACCGCGAACCGCTGATCGACCAGCTGCAGGCAGTGGGTATTGGCGTGCTGGCCGGCACCGTGCTGGCGCAAGGCCACCTGTTGCCCCCGCGTCCTCGCCTGCCACGGCTGGCCGATGGCTGGTACCTGGCGCGCGCCTGGCTGAAACCCAGCAGCCGCCAGCTGATGCGCAGCGCCCGCCAGATGCGGCGCGCCATGGGCGCGATCCACAGCCAACGCCCGGCCCAGACCGCCTTCGCCTATGCGCTGGGCCATCCCGGCGTGGCCAGCGGCATCCTCGGCACCACCCGTACCCGCAGCCTCGACGAGGTGCTGGCGACGCGGCTGGAAGCACTGACCCCGGCCGAACGGCAACAGCTGGTCGATGCCTTCGGTGACGGCCGTGGTTCGCCCAGTCATTGAGTCTTCACCCGGCACTGCCGCCATTGCGGCAGTCTGGTCGGCATGAAGAAACTCACCGCACTCATTGTGCTGCTGGTCCTGGCCGTCGCGGCCTGGTGGTTCGGCGGCCCCTACATGACCGTCAATGGCCTGTCCAAGGCCATCGAGCAGCGCGACACCGCCCGCCTGGAGCGCTACGTCGATTTCCCGCGCGTGCGCAGCAGCCTGCGTGCGCAACTCAATGACTACCTGGTGCGCCAGGCCGGCCCCGACGTGGCAGCCAGCCCGTTCGGCGCCCTGCTCTATGGGCTGGGCGACCAGCTTGGCGGTGCCGCGGTGGAGACCATGGTGACCCCGACCGGGATCGGCGCGATGTTGCAGGGCCACGTGCTGTGGAAGCGTGGCCGCAATGAGCTGCAGGGCGGCGATGCCTTCGGTGCGACCGAACCGGCGCGGCCGCTGAAGCATGCCGAGCACCATTTCGAGGCACTGGACCGCTTCGTGATCGATGTCGATCGCGGCCCCGGCCAGCCGCCGCTGAAGGTGGTGCTGGAACCGCAGGGCCTGCGCTGGAAGGTGGTGGACCTGCAGCTGGGGATGTCCGGCAGCCCGTGACGGGACCCGTGGCCTGACGGCAACGCCAACCAAGGTTGGCGACTACCAAGGCGCGGCGCTCTGGTAGGTGCCCGCCTTGGTGGGCACGGATGCATGGCAGTACCAACCAACGGTTGGCACTCACCCGTCGTGGCCTCAGCTCTCGTTTGCGACACCATGTGGTACGTGGCCGGCGGCCACATGCTCGCGGGCACTGTCGATGTTGTGCTGCGAATCGTCGAAGAAGATGTCGGCGCCGAACGCCTGCAGGAACGGTCCCTTGTGGCGGCCGCCGAGGAACAGCGCCTCGTCCAGGCGCACGCCCCACTCGCGCAGGGTGCGGATCACCCGCTCATGCGCCGGTGCCGATCGCGCGGTGACCAGTGCGGTGCGGATCGGCGCACTCTCGCCGGCCGGGAACACTTCCTGCAATGTATGCAGCGCCGACAGGAAACCCCGGAACGGACCGCCGCTGAGCGGCTCGCGGGCGCGTTCGCGCTCGTGGCGACCAAAGGCTTCCACGCCCTGCTCGCGCGAAATGCGCTCGCTCTCGTCACCGAAGATCACGGCGTCACCGTCGAAGGCGATGCGCAGCTGGCCGGCCGGGCGACCGGTATCGATCTGGTCGGCCGCCGCAGCGGCGGTCTCGCCAGGCGGCTTGGGCAGGATGGTCGCCGCCGCAATGCCATGCCGCAGCGCGCTGCGCACCGATTCCGGGTTGGCCGACAGGAACAGGTCGGTACCGAACGGCTTCACGTACGGCCAGGTCGGCTCGCCGGCGGTGAACGTCGCACGGATGATGCCCAGGCCGTAGTGCTGGATCGAGTTGAAGATGCGCAGGCCGGTATCGGCCGAGTTGCGCGACAGCAGGATCACCTCGACCCGTGGGCTCTCCGGGCTGGTGCCCTGGTTCAGCGCCAGCAGCTTGCGCACCACCGGGAAGGCCACGCCGGGGCCGAGGATATCGTCCTCATGCTGGCGCTGGAATTCGGCATAGGCCGCCACGCCATCACTCTCGAACAGCGCATGGCTTTCCTCGAGGTCGAACAGGGCGCGCGAGGTCACCGCGACGGTCAGCAAACGGGGGGAGTTGTCGCCCATCGGTGGGGGTCCTTCAAGCGGTCGGCGGGGCCGGCCGCCCATTGTCCTCAAAAAACGAACTGTTCGCTCAGGATCCGGTCTTCCAGGTTGTGCTCCGGGTCGAACAGCAGGGTCACGCGGCGGTCCTTCGACTCACGGATGGTCACCTCGACCACGTCGCGGGTCTCGTGCGAATCCGCAGTGACGCTGACCGGCCGCTTGTAGGGATCGAGCACGCGGAAGCGCACCTCGGTGTCGGCCTTGAGAATCGCCCCGCGCCAGCGACGCGGCCGGTACGGGGCCAACGGCGTCAGCGCGATGGTATGCGAACCCAGCGGCAGCACCGGACCGTGCGCGGAATAGTTGTAGGCGGTGCTGCCGGCCGGGGTGGCCACCAGCACGCCGTCGCCGATCAGCTCGGCCACGCGTTCCTGGCCGTTGAGGTCGATGCCGATATGCGCGGCCTGCCGGGTCTGGCGCAGCAGCGACACATCGTTGTAAGCCAGCGAACCGGTACTGGTGCCCGACTCGGTCAGCGCCACCATTTCCAGCGGGCGCAGGTTGGCCGGTTCGGCACGGGCAATGCGCGCCTGCACGTCGTCGTCGCCACGGTACTGGTTCATCAGGAAGCCGACGGTGCCCAGCTTCATGCCGAACACCGGCTTGCCCAGGTGCCCATGCCGGTGCAGGGTCTGCAGCATGAAGCCGTCGCCGCCCAGCGGACACAGCACGTCGGCCTGCTCCGGCGCGTGATCGCCATAGCGCGAGACCATCGCCGCGCGGGCCATCTGTGCAGGTTCGGTGGCGCTGGCCAGGAAGGCGATGCGGGGGGTGTCGCTCATCGGTGGATCCGGGGGGTAACTGATGAAGAGCATAACCGAGCGCCGGGGGTTGGACCGCGCGGGGTGGATGACCGGCACGTCCGCCGGGACACGCCGTAAACCCGTCCCTGGGGGCTCGATCGCGCCATCCATGGCGCTCACGGTCCCGGCGGATATGCCGGTCATCCACCTGGCAGGTTCACAGCCGGCGTCGGGAAAGGTGGCCGCAAGGCCAAAAGCAGAAACAGAACGGCCCCGCTTTCGCGGGGCCGTTCCGTTTCACTCATGCCAGGCATGGCCTGGCACTACTTCACTTACGCACCATGTGCGGCCAGCTGGCCCAGGCGCTGGACCGCGACCGAGACGGTCGGGTAGTCCAGGGTCTTCTGCTCGGCCAGTTCGGCCAGCATCGCCAGGGTGAAGCGCAGGCTGTTGTCGTCGCGGCCCATCCAGGCCGCCACCTTCGCCTCAGCACTGCCACCCTTGGTGCCCAGCACCTGGCCAGCCAGGTTGCGGTGGTTGGCGGCCAGCTCGTCGCGCAGCACGCCACGTGCCACGGCGTGCCAACGGCCGTTGACCTCCAGCGCATCGACCTGCTCGAACAGCCACGGCAGCTGCAGGGCATCGCCCAGGCGGAAGTGGACCTTGGACACGTCCACCGGCTTCAGCTTGCGGGTACGGGCCAGTTCGATGATGTCGAACGCCGGCTCCAGGAAGTGCAGTTCGGCCAGCTGCTGCGCCAGCGCGGACGGCAGGCCCTTTTCCTTCCACTCGGCCACCAGGGCTTCGTAGGTCGGACGCTGCGAATCCGGCAGCACACCCGAGGCAACGCGGATGTCGTTGAACGGACCCTGGTAGCGGTTGACCGCCTCAGTGATGCCCGGCATCGCGCCCGGGCGCGACAGCAGCCAGCGCACGAACGAGCGCTGCAGCTTCCAGATCACTTCCAGTGCGTCGATCTGCACCGATTCCGGCACCTTGCCGTCGAGGGCATCGATCTGCGCCCACAGCGCGCGTGCATCCAGCGTTTCACGGCTGATGGTGTAGGCCTTGGCGACCTCGGCGATGGAACGGCCGGTGTCTTCCTGCATGCGCATCAGGAAGGTGGCGCCCATGCGGTTGATTGTCTGGTTGGTCACGGCCGTGGCGATGATTTCGCGCTTCAGGCGGTGACGCTCCATTGCGTCGGCGTACTTCTTCTGCAGCGGGGTCGGGAAGTAGCGCTGCAGTTCCTTGGACAGGTACGGATCTTCCGGGATGTCCGAATCCAGCAGCTGGGCGAACGCCACCAGCTTGGAGTAGGACAGCAGCACCGACAGTTCCGGACGGGTCAGGCCCTGGCCGCGTGCCTTGCGCTGCGACAGCTCGGCATCGGACGGCAGGAACTCGATCTGGCGATCAAGCAGGCCCTGCTGCTCCAGGGTACGGATGAAGTGCTGCTTGGAACCCAGGCGCTTGACCGCCATCCGCTCCATCAGGCTCAGCGCCTGGTTCTGGCGGTAGTTGTCGTTGAGCACCAGCTCGGCGACTTCATCGGTCATCGAAGCCAGCAGCTTGTTGCGCTGCTCGACGGTCAGCTTCTTGGCCCGCACCACATCGTTGAGCAGGATCTTGATGTTGACTTCATGGTCGGAGGTGTCGACACCAGCCGAGTTGTCGATGAAGTCGGTGTTGAGCAGCACGCCGGCCTGCGCGGCTTCGATGCGGCCCAGCTGGGTCATGCCCAGGTTGCCGCCCTCGCCCACCACCTTGCAGCGCAGCTCGCCACCGTTCACGCGCAGCGCGTTGTTGGCACGGTCGCCGACATCGCTGTGCTGCTCGCTGGCGGCCTTGACGTAGGTACCGATGCCGCCGTTCCACAGCAGGTCGACCGGCGCCTTCAGGATCGCGCTCATCAGGTCGTTCGGCGACAGCGCCTTGACGTTCTCGTCCAGGCCCAGCGCTTCACGCACCTGCGGGGTGATCTCGATCGACTTCAGGCTGCGCGGGTACACGCCGCCGCCCTTGCTGATCAGCTTGGCATCGTAGTCCGCCCAGCTCGAACGCGGCACGGTGAACAGGCGCTCACGTTCAACGAACGTGGTGGCCGCATCCGGGTTCGGGTCCAGGAAGATGTGGCGGTGATCGAACGCAGCGACCAGGCGGATGTGGCGCGACAGCAGCATGCCGTTGCCGAACACGTCGCCGGACATGTCGCCGACGCCGACCGCGGTGAAGTCCTGGCTCTGGCTGTCACGGCCCAGCGCACGGAAGTGGCGCTTGACCGACTCCCACGCACCGCGTGCGGTGATGCCCATGCCCTTGTGGTCGTAACCGACCGAACCACCGGAGGCGAACGCATCGCCCATCCAGAAGCCGTGCGCGATGGCCAGGCCGTTGGCGATGTCGGAGAAGGTCGCGGTGCCCTTGTCGGCTGCCACCACCAGGTACGGATCGTCCATGTCGTGGCGCACGACATCCACCGGCGGCACGATCTTGTTGTTGACGATGTTGTCGGTGATGTCCAGCAGGCCCTGGATGAACAGCTTGTAGCAGGCCACGCCGTTGGCGAAGATCGCATCACGGTCGCCGTTCACCGGCGGGGTCTTGGCGAAGAAGCCGCCCTTCGCGCCGACCGGCACGATGACGGTGTTCTTGACCATCTGTGCCTTGACCAGGCCCAGCACTTCGGTACGGAAGTCTTCACGACGGTCCGACCAGCGCAGGCCGCCACGGGCGACCGCGCCGAAGCGCAGGTGGGTACCTTCCACGCGTGGGCCGTAGACGAAGATTTCGCGGTACGGGCGCGGCTTCGGCAGGTCCGGCACCAGCGCCGAATCGAACTTGAAGCTGATGACATGGCCGTGCTGGCCGTTGGCATCGGTCTGGTAGTAGCTGGTACGCAGGGTCGCGTCGATCACGCCCATGAACGAGCGCAGGATGCGGTCCTCGTCCAGGCTCGACACGCGGTCCATCAGCTTCAGCAGCGCATCGCGCGCGGCCTGCATCTGCGCGTCGCGGTCACCCTTGCGGGCGTCGACCACGGTTTTGAGCACCTTCAGGGTGGCGTCGTCACCAGCAGCCAGCACGTCGAAGTGGGCCTTCAGCTGGGCCTGGCCAGCCGCGATGTCGTCCTTGCCTTCGTGGCCGGTGGCCGGATCGAAGCGGGCTTCGAACAGCTCCACCAGCAGGCGGGCCAGCAGCGGGTAGCGTGCGAAGGTGCCTTCCACGTAGGCCTGCGAGAACGGCACGCCGGTCTGCAGCAGGTACTTGCAGTAGCCACGCAGCATGGCGACCTGCCGCCAGTGCAGGCCGGCAGCCAGCACCAGGCGGTTGAAGCCGTCGTTCTCGGCATCGCCGTGCCAGACGCGGGCGAAGGTCTCGCCGAAGGCTTCATCGACGCTGGCGGCATCGATCGCGCCGGCGGTCGACTCGACCTCGAAGTCCTGCACATACACCGGGGCGTTGTCGACCGACAGGCGGTACGGACGCTCGGCGATCACGCGCAGGCCCATGTTTTCCATCATCGGCAGCGCGTCCGACAGCGGAATGTCGTCCAGCTGGCGATACAGCTTCAGGCGCAGGCCATCGCCGCTTTCGCGCGGCACGGCCTGCAGGCTCAGGCGCAGGTCGTCCGGGCCGGTCAGGGCGTCGAGCTGGCTGACATCGTTGGCGGCAACGGCGGTGCTGTTGTCTTCGATGTAGCCGGCCGGCAGTGCCTTGCCGATGCGGGCGGCGATGCGCAGGCCTTCGGTTTCGCCATGGCGGGTCACCAGCGCTTCACGCAGGTCGTCCTGCCAGTTGCGCAGCACCTGGGCCAGCTTCTGCTCCAGTTCGGCGGTATCGACGTCGAGCATCTCACCCGGCTTCGGGCGCACGATCAGGTGCACCTGGGCCAGCGGCGATTCGCCCAGCACCACCGAGCTGTCGACGTACTCGCCGTGCAGCGCGTCCTTCAGCATCGCTTCGATGCGCAGGCGCACGTCGGTGTTGAAGCGCTCACGCGGCAGGTAGACCAGCGCGGAGATGAAACGGCTGTACTTGTCGCGGCGCAGGAACAGGCGGCTGCGCACGCGCTCCTGCAGGCCCAGCACGCCCATCGCGGTGCGGAACAGCTCGTCCTCGCTGGACTGGAACAGTTCTTCGCGCGGCAGGGTTTCCAGGATGTGGCGCAGGGCCTTGCCACTGTGGCTGGCCGGGGCCAGGCCCGACTGCTTCATCACGTGCTCGTGGCGCTGGCGCACCAGCGGGATTTCCCACGGGCGACGGTTGTAGGCGCTGGAAGTGAACAGGCCGAGGAAGCGCTGCTCGCCGATGATCTTGCCCTTGGCGTCGAATTCCAGCACGCCGATGTAATCCATGTAGCCGGCGCGGTGCACGCGCGAACGGGCATTGGTCTTGGTCAGGATCAGCGCGTCCTTCAGACCGGACGTGGTGTTCAGGCCCTGCGCGGCCAGCGTCTTGACCGGACGGGCGGCGGACTTGTCCTTGCCGCGCATCAGGCCCAGGCCGGTGTCGTTCAGCGGCGCCAGCACTTCTTCCTTGCCCTGCTTCTCGACGCGGTACTCGCGGTAGCCGAAGAAGGTGAAGTGGTTGTCGGCGGCCCAGCGCAGGAACTCCTGTGCTTCCTTGCGCGACGCGTCGTCGACCGGCAGCTGGCGGCTCCCCAGGTCGTCGGCCAGCGCCAGCGCCTTGTCCTTCATCGGCTGCCAGTCGCGCACGATCGCACGCACTTCGTCCAGCGCCTTGTTGATGGCCTGCTCGATGGCAGCCATGGCTTCGGCCGGCTGGCGGTCGATTTCCAGCAGCATCACCGACTCGGTGTCACCTTCGCCGACCTTGACCAGCTTGCCGGCCTTGTCGCGGGTGAAGCGCAGCACCGGGTGGCCCAGCACGTGGACGCCCACGCCCTGCTCGGCCAGCGACATGGTGACGGTATCGACCAGGAACGGCATGTCGTCGTTGACGATCTGCAGCACGGTGTGCGGCGATTCCCAACCGTTGGCCTTCGCGGTCGGATTGAACACGCGGACGTTGGCCTTGCCGGCCTTGCGGGTCCGGGCGAATTCCAGCGTCTCAGCCGCGAGCGCGGCCCACTCTTCAGCGCTGTGGTGCGGGAACTCGTCCGACTCCATGCGCTTGTAGAAGTCAGTGGCGAAGGCCACCGCTTCGGCCTGTGCGGCCGCGGGGTAACGCTTGCGCAATGCCGTGTACACCGGCTCCAGGGAGAAACCAGCGGTCACTGCGACCTCCGACTCTGCTGGTTTGGTCTTGTTTTTCACGGTCTTGGCTGCGGTTTTTTGCGGTTTCATGGCAGAGCGATGCGCTTGCTCAGTTGGGAAAATGAAATTGTAGCCCTACCGCACGAAAAGGCCTTGCTGCAGGACGGAATAACCAGATTCGGGTTTGCTGCGGTTTAGACGCCTATTCAGTTCGCTCCGGTATGGAGCTGGCGCCTGCTTCAGCACTGCCGACAGGATCGGCAAAGCGTGTTACCGGAAGACACACGCGGCGACGCCGATTCGATTCCACAATCCTGAACTGGACGGTATAGTCCACCGCGTGAACCCGGCCTACCTCCCCGTTGCCCTCGACGCGCGCGATGAGCGCGTGTTCGATGCCGTGCGCGAACTGCTGGCCCAGCAGGGCATGCAGATGAGCATGGACGCGGTGGCCCAGCATGCCGGCTGCTCCAAGCAGACCCTGTACTCGCGCTACGGCAGCAAGCAGGAACTGCTGCGCCGGGTGATGCAGCGCCACGTCGGCCACGCCACCGGGGCCATGCTGCGTGCACTCCGCGGTGACGACCTGCGTGCCAGCCTGCTCCAGTTCGCCACCGACTTCCTGGAGCATTTCAACCAACCGCACGTAGGACAGGCCTGCCGGCTGATTGCGGCCGAGGCGGCCCAGTTTCCCGAAGAGGCGCGTACGCTGTACCGGCATGGTGCCGGCGCGCTGACGCTTCATCTTGCTGAATGGATTGAAACCGTTTGCATGCAAGGCCAGCTCCGGCATGACGACCCGCACTTCATGGCCGAACTGCTGCTGAGCATGATCGCCGGTCAGGATTTCGACAAACAGCGCTTCCATACCCCCCATCGTGATGACGCGCTCCTGCGTCGGCGCTGGGCAGAGTTCTCCGTCGACAGCTTCCTGCGCGCGTTCGCGCCACAGCCGTCGCCGGCCCCGTCTACAAACCAACCCCGGAGTTCCTCCTGATGACCGCCCCACTCCGCACCCTTGCCTTGACGTGCGCCGTTGCTGTCGCTCTGGCTGCCTGCAAGAAGCCGGAACAGCAGATGCCCCCGCCGCCGGAGGTGGGCGTGATCGACGCCAAGCCGCAGACCCTGCCGCTGCAGCGCGAGCTGGTCGGCCGCCTGTCGCCGTTCCGCAGCGCCGACGTCCGCGCACGCGTGCCCGGCGTGCTGCTCAAGCGCGTCTACCAGGAAGGCTCGCAGGTCAAGCAGGGCCAGACCCTGTTCCTGATCGACCCGGCGCCGCTGCGTGCCTCGCTCAATGCCTCCGAGGCGCAGCTGGCCTCGGCCCGCGCGACCTACGCCAACGCCAAGGTCGCCGCCGACCGCGCACGTTCGCTGGCCCCGCAGCAGTTCGTCTCCAAGGCCGACCTGGACAATGCCGAATCGGCCGAGCGCACCGCGCTGGCCGCGGTCAAGCAGGCCGAAGCATCGGTGACCTCCTCGCGCATCAGCCTGGGCTACACCGAAGTGACCGCGCCGATCAGCGGCGTGGCCAACAAGCAGCAGGTCACCGAGGGCGCACTGGTCGGCCAGGGCGACGTGACCCTGCTGACCACCGTCGACCAGCTCGACCCGCTGTACGTCAACTTCTCGCTGAGCGTGGATGAACTGACCCAGCTGCGTGCGCAGCAGGCCAAGGGCGCGCTGGCGCTGTCCGGCGACGGCAAGGCCACGGTCAACGTCAAGCTGGCCGACGGCAGCACCTATGGTGAGCCGGGCACGCTGGACTTCTCCTCGACCACGGTCGACCCGGCCACCGGCGCAGTGTCGCTGCGCGCGCTGCTGCCGAACCCGCAGCAGATCCTGCTGCCCGGCGCCTTCGTCAGCTTCCAGGCCAACCTGGGCGAGCGCAACAACGCCTACCTGGTGCCGCAGCAGGCCCTGCTGCGCGACACCACCGGCGGCTACGTGATGGTGGTCGGTGCCGACGGCAAGGTCGTGCGCAAGAACGTGAAGACCGATGGCGCGCAGAACGGCAACTGGCTGGTCAGCGATGGCCTGGCCGCCGGCGACAAGGTGATCGTGGCCGGCGTGCAGAAGGTCAAGGAAGGTGCACCGGCAGTCGCCAAGCCGTGGACCCCGGGGCAGGACGCCAACGGCAAGCCTGCCGCAGGCGGCGCCGCTCCGGCGGGCGCAGCACCGGCCGCAGGCAAGGCACCGGCCGACGCGGCCAAGCCCGAGCAGGCCGATGCGGCCAAGCCGGCCGCCACCGATTCGAACAAGCAGTAACGGGAACCTTCCGTCATGCCTAAATTTTTCATCGAGCATCCAGTCTTCGCCTGGGTGGTTGCGATCCTGATCTCGCTCAGCGGCGTGATCGTGATCCTCAACCTGGGCGTGGAGTCCTATCCCAACATCGCCCCACCGCAGGTCACCGTCTCGGCGACCTACCCGGGCGCCAGTGCGGACACCACCGAGAAATCGGTCACCCAGGTGATCGAGCAGCAGCTGACCGGTATCGATCACCTGCTGTACTTCAGTTCCTCGTCCGCCTCCAACGGCCGTGCGCAGATCACCCTGACCTTCGAGACCGGTACCGATCCGGACATCGCCCAGGTGCAGGTGCAGAACAAGGTCTCGCTGGCCACGCCACGACTGCCTTCGGAAGTGACCCAGCAGGGCGTGGTGGTGGCCAAGGCCAACGCCGGCTTCCTGATGGTGATCGCGCTGCAGTCCGATACACCGGCCATCAACCGTGACGCCCTGAACGACATCGTTGGTTCGCGCGTGCTCGACCAGGTCTCGCGTATCCCCGGCGTCGGCAGCACCCAGCAGTTCGGTTCCGAGTACGCCATGAACATCTGGCTGAACCCGGAAAAGATGCAGGGCTACGGCCTGTCGGCCAGCCAGGTGCTGGCTGCCGTACGCGCGCAGAACGTGCAGTTCGCTGCCGGTGCGCTGGGTTCGGACCCGTCGCCGGAAGGCCAGCACTTCACCGCCACGGTCTCGGCCGAAGGCCGCTTCAGCTCGCCGCAGGAGTTTGAGAACATCATCCTGCGCGCCAACGCTGACGGCTCGCGCGTGCTGCTGAAGGACATCGCCCGCGTTGCCTTCGGTGCCAACAACTACGGCTTCGACACCCAGTACAACGGCAAGCCGACCGGCGCCTTCGCCATCCAGCTGCTGCCAGGCGCCAACGCCCTGAACGTGGCCGATGCGGTGCGCGCCAAGATGGACGAGCTGCAGCCCAGCTTCCCGTCCGGCGTCACCTGGTTCTCGCCGTACGACAGCACCACCTTCGTCAAGATCTCGATCCAGGAAGTGGTCAAGACACTGTTTGAAGCAGTGTTCCTGGTGTTCCTGGTGATGCTGATCTTCCTGCAGAACTTCCGCGCCACGCTGATCCCGACCCTGGTCATCCCGGTGGCCCTGCTCGGCACCTTCCTGGGCATGTGGATGATCGGCTTCACGATCAACCAGCTGACCCTGTTCGCGATGGTGCTGGCGATCGGCATCGTGGTCGATGACGCGATCGTGGTGATCGAGAACGTCGAACGCATCATGACCGAGGAAGGCCTGGCGCCGAAGCCGGCCACGCAGAAGGCGATGACCCAGATCACCGGCGCGGTGGTGGCGATCACCGTGGTGCTGGCCGCGGTGTTCATCCCGTCCGCCCTGCAGGGTGGTGCCGCCGGTGAGATCTACAAGCAGTTCGCGCTGACCATCGCCATCTCGATGGCGTTCTCGGCGTTCCTGGCGCTGGGCTTCACCCCGGCGCTGTGCGCGACCTTCCTCAAGCCGACGCACAACGACAACCCGAACATCGTCTACCGCACCTTCAACAAGTACTACGACAAGATCAGCCACACATACGTGGGCCACATCACCTCGGCGGTGCGCCATGCGCCGCGCTGGATGATCCTGTTCGTGGTGCTGACCGCGCTGTGCGGCTTCCTGTTCACCCGCATGCCGGGCAGCTTCCTGCCGGAAGAAGACCAGGGCTATGCGCTGGCGATCGTGCAGCTGCCGCCGGGCTCGACCAAGGGCCAGACCAACGAAGTGTTCGCGCAGATGCGCGGCATCCTGGAAAAGCAGGATGGCTATGAAGGCATGCTGCAGGTGGCCGGCTTCAGCTTCGTCGGTTCCGGCGAGAACGTGGGCATGGGCTTCATCCGCCTGAAGCCGTGGGAGGAACGCAAGTTCACCGCGCCCGAGTTCATCCAGAACATGAACGGCGCGTTCTACGGCATCAAGGAAGCGCAGATCTTCGTGGTCAACCTGCCCACCGTGCAGGGCCTCGGCCAGTTCGGCGGCTTCGACATGTGGCTGCAGGACCGCAGTGGTGCCGGCTACGAACAGCTGACCCAGGCGCGCAACATCCTGCTGGGCAAGGCTGCGCAGAAGCCCGAAGCACTGGTCGGCGTGCGTCCGAACGGGCTGGAAAACGCCCCGCAGCTGCAGCTGCACGTGGACCGCGTGCAGGCGCAGTCGATGGGCATGTCGGTGTCGGACGTGTACAGCACCATCCAGCTGATGCTGGCTCCGGTGTACGTCAACGACTTCTTCTACGAAGGCCGCATCAAGCGCGTGACGATGCAGGCCGATGGCCCGTACCGCACCGGCCAGGAATCGCTGAAGAGCTTCTACAGCCCGTCCAGCCTGACCACGAATGCCGACGGCACCAACGCGATGATCCCGCTCAACACGGTGGTCAAGTCCGAATGGGTGTCGGCACCGCCGTCGCTGAGCCGCTACAACGGCTACTCGGCGATCAACATCGTCGGCTCGCAGGCCCCGGGCACCAGCTCGGGTGAAGCGATGCAGACCATGGAGAGCATCGTCAACGACGACCTGCCGGCCGGCTTCGGCTACGACTGGTCCGGCATGTCCTACCAGGAAATCCTGGCCGGCAACGCCGCGACGCTGCTGCTGGTGCTGTCCATCGTGGTGGTGTTCCTGTGCCTGGCGGCCCTGTACGAAAGCTGGTCGATCCCGGTGGCGGTGCTGCTGGTCGTGCCGCTGGGTGTGCTCGGTGCCCTCGGCCTGTCGATGCTGCGCGGCCTGCCCAACGATCTGTTCTTCAAGATCGGCCTGATCACCGTGATCGGCCTGGCGGCGAAGAACGCGATCCTGATCGTGGAGTTCGCGGTGGAGCAGCGCGCAGCCGGCAGGAACCTGCGCGATGCCACCATCGAAGCGGCCCGCCTGCGCTTCCGCCCGATCCTGATGACCTCGTTCGCGTTCATCATGGGCGTGATCCCGATGGCGATCTCCACCGGCGCCGGCGCCAACTCCCGCCACGCCATCGGTACCGGCGTGATCGGCGGCATGCTGTTCGCCACCCTGCTCGGCCTGCTGATGATCCCGGTGTTCTTCGTGGTCGTGCGCCGCATGCTGGGTGACAAGCTGGATGAACCGTCCAAGGAGTTCATGGAACGCCAGCGCGACGCGGATGCTGCACACCGCCCGGATCGTTGATCCGGTGGTGCGCTGAAACGAAAAGGCCCCGGAGTGATCCGGGGCCTTTTTTTCTTGCCGCTTTTGAATTCCTGCCAACCAAGGTTGGCCTCTACAGAAACAACAGCATGGCCGGTAGCCGCCAACCTTGGTTGGCGCTGTTCGGGCAGCGCCTCAGCGCAGCAGTGCGACCACCACGCACACCGCCACCAGAACCAGCGCGGCCCACTGCATCGGTACGAAGAAGAAATGATGGCGCGCAGCCTCGCCCTTCTGCCGGGGCGAACGGTTGAGCCACAGGCCCAGCAGCACGTTCAGGGCTGCGCCGATACCTGCCCCCAGCAGCACCTGCTGCAGCGGGATGTTGCCTCTGGGGCCGTCATGCGGGAAGAAGTACGCCAGCAGCAGGATCGCTGCAATCGGCGTCACCAGCGTCATGATTCCCCAACCGCGGTAGATCATCTGCACGTTCTCCGTGAAAGCGGAGGGCATTGTAGTGGGAAGGCCAACGCTGTCGTGATCATCCAGTGCCGGCCAGCCACATCAACGCTGCCAGACAGCGGCTGTCGGCTCGTTCCGGCACGTCCAGGTCATCTGCGGCGTTCGTTGACGCCTGCCAACACAGCCGAAGAAGGTGTGAACTACCTCGCAGCGCTGCTTGCCTGGCGGCGCTATCCATGTCGCTCCTTCAACGGACTGTACAAGGAGCTCCCATGCCCGGCTTTCCTCGCAGTCAGCGGCTCGCCGCCTGCCTCCTGCTTGCAGCTGCCATCACCTCACCATCGCCCGCCCGTGCGGGTGGCGTCGTGCCCTGCAGCCCCTGCGCCGACCCGCGCTCGGCCGCACTCCAGTCCGGAGTGGGCCTGACGGTCGTGGTCGACCCGGACCAGCGTCGGCTCAATGGCTACACCGTGGAATATGACCGCGAGCTGCGGCGCTATCGTGCCGTTCCCACAGCGGTCCCGGCGGAAGTGACCGCGACGTTCAAGCGGATCCTTGCACTGCCGCAGGGCCACATTGCATCCGGGACACAGTTCGTCCCGCAGGCCTTCGGCAGCGGCGCCGTCGTCCCCATCCATCCCGACGACCCACAGAGCGCGAACGGGATCACCTTCCCGCCAGCAATGAAAGACCTCAACGCCTATGACGTGGTCCATTCGGCAACCTACCGCAGCCAACTGGAACTCGCCGTTGGCCAGGCCTTCAGCGGCGCCAACAGCGAACACGCGGCGTGGAACTCGCTGGCCACCACCCTCTCTTCGATCGTCCTGAGCTGGATCAGCAAGCTGTTCGGGGTGCAGACGGTGACCTATGTCATCACCTGGCGCGATGGCTCCCGGACCAGGCTGGTGATCTCACCGGACTCCGTCGATAGAGCCCGATACGTTTCCGGCGAAAGTGTGGACGCCAGCGGCAACCGCATTCCCGATGGCGCGGCATCCAATGCCGAAACCGGCGAAGGCTACTCTGGCGCCTATCACTTCAATGACGAACAGAGCTACCAGAATTGGCTGGATTCAGCGCAGCTGTATGGCGTGCAGATCATCGTCAATCCGGGCGCAGCGCCGTCCGGCCCCATCTGCCGCTGGGATGGCAGGCAGCTCCAGTGCGATGTGCCGCGCTCACTCGCTGCCGGTGGGATGTCGTCATCCCTGCATGGCAGGGGGCCGCGCCGCCCTTGCGGCGGCGCGGCCATGCAACTCAGCGCAGCCCGGTCTCGTTGCGGGCGATCACCAGGCGCTGGATCTCCGAGGTGCCCTCGTAGATCTCGGTGATCTTCGCATCACGGAAGTAGCGCTCCAGCGGCATTTCCTTGGAATAGCCCATACCGCCGTGGATCTGCACGGCCTGGTGGGTGATCCACATCGCCGCTTCCGAAGCGGTCAGCTTGGCCACCGCTGCTTCGGTGCTGAAGCGCTTGCCCTGGCCCTTCACCCATGCCGCGCGCAGGGTCAGCAGCAGCGCTGCGTCCAGCTTGCACTTCATGTCGGCGATCTTGGCCTGGGTCATCTGGAAGGTACCGATGGCCGCGCCGAACGCCTTGCGCTCCTTCACGTACGCCAGGGTCGCTTCATAGGCAGCACGGGCGATACCGATGGCCTGCGAGGCGATACCGATGCGGCCGGCATCGAGCACGCTCATCGCGATCTTGAAGCCCTCGCCTTCCTGGCCCAGCACGTCTTCGGCCTGTGCCACGTAATCGTTGAACTCGATCTCGCAGGTGGCCGAGGCACGGATACCGAGCTTGGGCTCGGTCTTGCCACGACCGAAACCGGCCTTGTCAGTATCGATGATGAAGGCGGTGATGCCGCGCGCGCCCTTGTCCGGCTCGCTCATCGCGAACAGCACGATGTACTTGGCCACCGGGCCGGAGGTGATCCAGCTCTTCTTGCCATTGATGACGAAGGTGCCGTCGGCCTGCTTCACCGCGCGGCAGCGCATGGCGGTGGCATCGGAGCCGGACTGCGGCTCGGTCAGCGCAAACGCGCCGATGGCCGTGCCTTCGGCGATGGCACGCACGTAGGTCTGCTTCTGCTGCTCGGTACCATGGGTGAGGATGCCGTTGCAGAACAGCGAGTTGTTGACCGACATGATGGTCGAGTGGGCTGCGTCGGCGGCGGCGACCTCCACCATCGCCAGCACGTACGCAACCGGGTCCATGCCCGCACCGCCGTATTCGGTCGGCACTTCGATGCCCATCAGGCCGTTCTCGCCCAGCAGGCGGATGTTGTCCAGCGGGAACTCGCCGGTGCGGTCATGGTGCTCCGCGCTGGGGGCGATCTTTTCCTGCGCGATGCGCCGCGCCACGTCCTGCAGCATCAACTGCTCTTCGGTAAAGCTGAAATCCACAACACCCTCCCGGGTACATGAAGTTATGGGCCGCATACGGCGCGCCCAGGTGCCCCGATTGTACCGGGGCCCGGATGCTTCCGTACGCTGGCGACTTGACCGCGGCAGGCCTTCTCGGCGAATATATCTCTATATCGCGATAGGTAGATATTTATGGATCTGGAAGACTGGTCGACCCGCCTGAAGGTGTTCGCCGATGCCACCCGCGTGCGCCTGCTGGCGCTGCTGGAGCAGGAGGAACTGACCGTGGCCGAACTGTCGGCGATCACCCGGCTGGCGCAGCCGCGCGTGTCCACCCACTTGGCGCGCCTGAAGGAAGCCGGCCTGGTCCGCGACCGCCGTGCCGGCGTGTCGGCCTACTACCGCTTCGACGAGGCCCAGCTGGACCCGGCGCAGCGTGCATTGTGGCATGCCTTGAGCAACGGAAGCGACGACCCGTTGCTGCGGCAGGACGCCGAGCGCGTGGCTGCAGTACTGGCCCACCGCGCCTCGGACCAGAACTGGGCCGACAGCGTGGCCGGCGACATGGAACGCCACTACTCTCCGGGCCGTACCTGGGAGGCGCTGGCGCGCACCGCCTTGCCGTTGCTGGAAACCGGCGACGTGCTGGACATCGCCTCCGGTGACGGCGTGCTGGCCGAACTGGTCGCCCCCCACGCCAAGCGCTACATCTGCATCGATACCAGCGCGCGCGTGGTCGCGGCCGCCAGCGAGCGCCTGCGCCGGCTGCCCAATGTGGAGGTGCGCGAGGGCGACATGCATGCCCTGCCGTTCAAGGACGGCAGCTTCGACCTGGTGGTGCTGATGCACGCGCTGACCTACGCCAGCAAACCGGCGCAGGCGGTGACCGAAGCCGCGCGCGTGCTGCGCCCGGGCGGCCGCCTGCTGCTGTGCAGCCTGGCCCGCCACGAGCACAAGGCGGCGGTGGAGGCCTACGGCCACGTCAACCTCGGCTTCAGCGACAAGGAGCTGCGCAAGTTCGTCGACAAGGCCGGCCTGCAGGTGTCCAGCCTGGAGACGGTCACCCGCGAGAAGCGTCCGCCGCACTTCGAAGTGATTTCGCTGATCGCCAACAAGCCCTGAGCCCGAGACCGCCATGCCCGCCCTGCCCTGGTTGCATCCTGATCGTGCCAATGCCCTGCTCGACGCCCTGCGCGAGCGGATCCTGATCATCGACGGTGCGATGGGCACCATGATCCAGCGCCATGGCCTGCAGGAAGACGACTACCGCGGCGAGCGTTTCGCCGGTGGCTATGACCATGCGCACGGCCCCGGCTGCGACCACGGCGCGCCGGAAGGCCATGACCTGAAGGGCAACAACGATCTGCTGCTGTTGACCCGGCCGCAGGTCATCGCCGACATCCATACCGCCTACCTGGATGCCGGCGCGGATCTGGTCGAGACCAACACCTTCAACGCCACGTCGGTCAGCCAGGCCGACTACCACCTCGAACACCTGGTATACGAGCTGAACAAAGCCGGGGCCGCGGTCGCACGCACCTGCTGCGATGCCGTGGCCGCGACCACGCCGGGCAAACCGCGCTTCGTGATCGGGGTGATCGGCCCTACCAGCCGCACCGCCTCGATCAGCCCCGACGTCAATGATCCCGGCTTCCGCAACACCAGCTTCGACGAGCTTCGCGACACCTATCGCGAAGCCATCGAGGGCCTGATCGACGGCGGCGCCGACACCCTCATGGTCGAAACCATCTTCGATACCCTCAACGCGAAAGCCGCGCTGTATGCACTGGAGGAGGCCTTCGACGCCCGTGGCGCACGCCTGCCGGTGATGATCTCCGGCACCATCACCGATGCCTCCGGGCGCACGCTGTCCGGACAGACCGCCGAGGCCTTCCATGCGTCACTGGCGCATGCGCGCCCGCTGTCGATCGGCTTGAACTGCGCGTTGGGCGCCGATGCGATGCGCCCGCACGTGGAAACCCTCTCACAGGTCGCCGACTGCTACGTCAGTGCGCATCCCAACGCAGGCCTGCCCAATGCCTTCGGCGAGTACGACGAGACGCCCGAGGACATGGCCGGCACCCTGCGTGGTTTCGCCGAGGATGGCCTGTTGAACCTGGTCGGCGGCTGCTGCGGCTCCACACCCGACCACATCCGTGCGATCGCCCAGGCCGTGGCCGGGCTGCCGCCGCGCGCCCTGCCCGGTGTCCAGGAGCAGGCCGCATGAATGTCGCCGCCACCGTTCCGCACTTCCCGCCCTATTGCTGTTGAGCCGACGCCTGCCATGACGCCTGTCCGCCCTACCCGCCTGTCCGGCCTGGAACCCCTGGTCATCACTCCGGACCTGCTGTTCATCAACGTCGGCGAACGCACCAACGTCACTGGCAGCGCGCAGTTCCGCAAGCTCATCAAGGAAGGCCGCTACGAAGAAGCGGTGGACGTGGCCCGCCAGCAGGTCGCCAGCGGCGCGCAGATCCTCGACGTCAACATGGACGAGGGCCTGATCGATTCGGAAGCGGCGATGACCCGCTACCTCAACCTGATCATGTCCGAGCCGGATATCGCCCGCATCCCGGTCATGGTCGACTCCTCCAAGTGGAGCGTGATCGAAGCCGGCCTGAAGTGCCTGCAGGGCAAGAGCGTGGTCAATTCGATCTCGCTGAAGGAAGGCGAGGCGCTGTTCCGCGAGCACGCGCGCAAGGTGCTGCGCTACGGTGCCGCCGCGGTGGTGATGGCGTTCGACGAAAGCGGGCAGGCCGATACCTGTGCGCGCAAGGTCGAGATCTGCACCCGCGCCTACCGCATCCTGGTCGACGAGATCGGCTTCCCGCCGCAGGACATCATCTTCGACCCGAACATCTTCGCCGTCGCCACCGGCATCGAAGAGCACGACAACTATGCGGTGGACTTCATCGAAGCCACCCGCATCATCAAGCAGACGCTGCCGCACTGCCACGTCTCCGGCGGCGTCTCCAACGTCTCGTTCTCGTTCCGCGGCAACGAAACGGTGCGCCAGGCCATCCACTCGGTGTTCCTGTACCACGCCATCGCCGCCGGCATGGACATGGGCATCGTCAACGCCGGCGCCATGCCGATCTACGACGAGCTGGAGCCGGAGCTGCGCGAGCGCGTCGAGGACGTGATCCTCAACCGCCGCAGCGATGCCACCGAGCGACTGCTGGAAATCGCCGAGCGCTACAAGGGCAGGAAGGGCGCGGCGAAGACCGAAGACCTCGCCTGGCGCGAGAAGCCGGTCGCGCAGCGCCTGGCACATGCGCTGGTGCACGGCCTGGATGCCTATGTCGAGGAAGACACCGAGCTGGCCCGGCAGGCCTCCAGCCGCCCGCTGGACGTGATCGAGGGCCCGTTGATGGACGGCATGAACATCGTGGGCGACCTGTTCGGTGCCGGCAAGATGTTCCTGCCGCAGGTGGTGAAATCCGCACGCGTGATGAAGAAGGCCGTGGCCTACCTCCTGCCGTACATCGAGGCGGAGAAAGCCCGCAGCGGTGACACCGCCAAGAGCAACGGCAAGATCATCATGGCCACGGTGAAGGGCGATGTGCATGACATCGGCAAGAACATCGTCGGCGTGGTCCTGGCCTGCAACAACTTCGAAGTGGTCGACCTCGGCGTGATGGTGCCGGCACAGAAGATCCTCGATGCCGCTCGCGAGCACAACGCCGACCTGATCGGCCTGTCCGGACTGATCACCCCGTCGCTGGAGGAGATGAGCCACGTCGCCCGCGAGATGGAGCGCCAGGGCTTCGACCTGCCGCTGCTGATCGGCGGCGCCACCACCTCGCGCGCGCACACTGCGCTGAAGATCGACCCCCACTACAAGGCACCCACGGTGTGGGTGAAGGATGCCTCGCGCGCGGTGGGCGTGGCCCAGTCGCTGATCTCGCGCGACCTGCGCGAGGCCTTCGTCGCCGCCAACGAAGCCGACTATGCCGAAATCCGCGCACGCCACCGCAACCGCGGCGACGCCAAGCGCCTGGTCACGCTGGAACATGCGCGCGGGCAGAAATTCCAGGGCGGCTGGGACAGCTACACGCCACCGGCACCGGACCAGCCCGGCCTGCACGTATTCGACGACTACCCGCTGGCCGAACTGGTCGACTACATCGACTGGACGCCGTTCTTCCAGGCCTGGGAGCTGGCCGGCAAGTTCCCGGCCATCCTCACCGACGAGATCGTCGGCACCCAGGCCAGCGAGCTGTACCGCGATGCCCGCGAGATGCTCGAGCGCATCGTCGGCGAGAAGTGGCTGACGGCCAAGGCCGTGTTCGGCCTGTGGCCGGCCAACAGCATCGGCGACGACGTCCGCGTGCAGCACCCGCAGGGCGAAACCACCCTGCACTTCCTGCGCCAGCAGGTGGACAAGCCGGCCGAGCGCCCGGATTTCTGCCTGGCCGACTTCATCGCGCCCGCCGACAGTGGCAAGCAGGACTGGATCGGCGCGTTCGCGGTCACTGCCGGCATCGGCATCGACGCGCACGTCGCGCGCTTCGAGGCCGAGCATGACGACTACAACGCGATCCTGCTGAAGGCCCTCGCCGACCGCTTCGCCGAGGCACTGGCCGAGCGCCTGCATCAGCGCGTGCGTACCGAGTTCTGGGGCCATGAGCGCGCCGAGACGCTGGACAACGACGCCCTGATCGACGAGCAGTACCGTGGCATCCGCCCCGCGCCGGGCTATCCCGCCTGCCCGGAGCACAGCGAAAAACGCCGCCTGTTCGACCTGCTGCAGGCCGAAGCGAACGCCGGCATGGAACTGACCGAGAGCTTCGCGATGCTGCCTACGGCGGCCGTTTCGGGCTACTACTTCAGCCATCCGCAGAGCCAGTACTTCGTGGTCGGCCGCCTCAGCCGCGAACAGGTCAGCGACTACGCCCGCCGCAAGGGCGTGGACCGTGCCCAGGCCGAACGCTGGCTGGCCTCCAACCTCGACTACGACCCCGAATGACACAAAAAGGGGACGGAGGGGATCAAGTCGTTTGTGCATAAGCGACTTAATCCCCTCCGTCCCCTTTTGCCTCATCATTCCGCGATGACCGTTCCCGTTGCCCGCCTTTCCAGCTTCTACCTGTTCTACTACGCGGCGCTGGGCGCGTTCACTCCGTACTGGAGCCTGTTCCTGACCGCGCGCGGCATGAGCGTGACCGCCATCAGCGTAATGATGGGCCTGTGGTACGCCACCCGGGTGATCGCGCCCAGCACCTGGACTTCGCTGGCGGCCGCATCAGCGCGACCGATCCGCTTGCTGCGCGTCGGCTGTGTGCTGACCCTGCTCAGCTTCGCCGCATTCCTGCTGCCACTGCCACAGCCGTGGATGTACCCGGCGATGGTGGTGTTCTGCTTCTTCTACAACGCTGTGATGCCGCAGTTCGAGTCGATCACACTCACCCACCTCGGCAGTGACAGCCATCGCTACGGGTTGATCCGGGTCTGGGGCTCGCTCGGCTTCATCGCCGTCGTGACCCTGTTCGGCTGGCTGATCGAAGGTGACGGCACGGCCAGCCGCGCCGGGCTGCTGCCGTGGATGATGCTGCCCCTGTTCGCGCTGCTGGTCGCCTCGGCCTTCAGCAACCACTACGCGCGCGGTATCGGCAAGACTGACGGCGACGCCAGCGGCTTCTGGCAGATCGTGCGCCGACCGCCGGTGCTGGCGTTCTTCCTGGCGGCCTTCATGGAGCAGCTGTCTTTCGGCCCGTACTACACGTTCTTCTCGGTCTACATGGACCATCATGGCTACCGCACCTCCACCCTGGGCCTGTTGTGGACCATCGGCGTGGTCTTCGAAGTAGGCGTGTTCTTCACCATCGGTCGCTTCTTCCGCCGCTATGACGCCAGCTGGATGCTGCTGATCGCGCTGGTCAGTTCCTGCCTGCGCTGGGCCGTGACCGCACTGTTCCCGGAAAACCTGCCGGTGATGCTGCTGGCGCAGACAGCGCACGCGCTGGGCTTTGCGGCGTTCTTCGCTGCAGCGATGCAGATGCTGGCGACCTACTTCCCCGGTCGCCTCAATGGGCATGGCCAGGGGCTGCTGTACGGATTCTCGTCCGGCGTCGGTGGCGTGCTGGGTGCGCTCATCGCCGGCCAGCTTTGGAAAATAGACGACGGTCGCACCGCATTCCTGGCCGGCAGTGGCTTCGCTCTGGTCGGTGCACTGCTGTGCTTCTTCGCGCTGAGCCTGCCGCTGATCCGCGCGCGCCGCAGCGCCGCGCACACCCCATAACGAAAACGCCGGAAAATGCCCGGCGTTTCGATCATCCTGCAGGCCCGTTTACCAGACCAGGTCGTCCGGCACCTGGTATTGCGGGTCTGCGTACGGATCTTCCTCGGCCGGCGCATTCGGATCGACCTTCAGTGCCACCGACGCGGCGAACACCGCTTCGGACTGCGCCAGCACCTCGGCGGTCACCAGCAGGTAGCGGCCATTGAGCTGGACCACACCCAGCTCGCCGGCGTTGAGCGCGGTCAGCTGTTCGGCGGTCACGTAGATGCGCTTGATCTTGCCGCCGTACGGGAAGTGGCGGGCAATGTCCGCCGATTCGGCATTCAGGCCCTTGTCCTTCAGCAGTTCTTCCAGCCTGGCCTTGGCCTCGCGGCGCACACGCGCTTCTTCCTGCTTCAGGCGCTCGGCCTCGATGCGCTCTTCCTTTTCCCGTTGCGCGCGGATGGCATAGGCCTTGGCCAGGTCCATCTCTTCGGCGCTGCGCGGCTTGCGCGGGCCCTGCTGGCCCGGGCCACGCGACTGGCCGGGCTTGCCCGGGCCGCCGTGGCCATGCCCACGACGCTCGCCGGGCTTGTGCTCGCCCTTGCCAGCGCCCTGCGGCTTTCCATTGCCGTTGCCACCCTTGCCCTGCGGGCGGCCATCACGGCGGGAGCCATCATTCTTGCGCTCGGGCTTGGGCGCAGGCTTGAAGCCCAGGCCCATCAGCTGGTCGCGGAGGGTATCGCTCATAGGATTCGGATCAGTAGTGCGGCGGCGGCGGTTCGCTCGCCGGATCGGAAGAATTCAGCGCGTTGCGGACCTTGCCCAGGTCTTCCAGCAGCACGCGCAGCACATCGGCGTTGCGCATGCCCTGCATGCGGGCATCGGCCAGCGCATCGCTCAGTTCGGCCAGCGCCTGTTCCTGGAAGGACACGCGCATTTCCAGTTCGACCAGGCGCGCTTCCAGCACCTGCTCGCGTTCGGTTGGCAGCAGATCAGACATGCAGCGAGCGCCCCCGGCCAATGCCGTAATACGCCAGGCCCGCTGCTTCCACATCCGCCGGCTCGTACAGGTTGCGGCCGTCGAACACCACCGCGTCCTTCAGCTGCTCGCGCAGCTTCTGGAAATCGGGACTGCGGAACTGCTTCCACTCGGTCACCACGACCAGTGCATCGGCGCCCTGCAGCGCCTCGTTGGCATTGCTGCAGAACACCAGGTCATCGCGTTCGCCGAAGATGCGCTGCGACTCGTGCATCGCCTCCGGATCGTAGGCACGCACCGTCGCACCACCTGCCCACAGCTGCGCCAGCAGGCGACGGCTGGAGGCTTCGCGCATGTCGTCGGTGTTTGGCTTGAACGCCAGGCCCCACACGGCAAAGGTCTTGCCACGCACGCCTTCGTCCTCGCCCTTGTCGTAATGACGCTGGATCAGGGCGAACAGATGGCCCTTCTGCGCATCGTTGACCGCTTCCACCGCGTTCAGCAGTTTCGGCTCCAGGCCGGCCTGCTGCGCGGTGCGGGCCAGCGCCTGCACATCCTTGGGGAAGCACGAGCCGCCGTAGCCGGCACCCGGGTAGATGAAATGCCAGCCGATGCGCGGATCCGAGCCGATGCCCTGGCGGACCTGCTCGACATCGGCGCCGACACGCTCGGCGATGTTGGCGATTTCGTTCATGAACGAAATCTTGGTCGCCAGCATCGCGTTGGCGGCGTACTTGGTCAGTTCGGCCGAACGCACGTCCATTTCCACCACACGATCGTGGTTGCGGTTGAACGGTGCATACAGGCGCCGCATCACCGCCACCGACTCGGCACTGGTCGCACCGATGATGATTCGATCCGGGCGCATGCAGTCGGCAACGGCGTCGCCTTCCTTCAGGAATTCCGGGTTGGACACCACGTCGAAGGCGATGTCGGCGCCACGTGCCGCCAGCTCTGCGGCAATGGCGGCACGTACCTTGTCGGCGGTGCCCACCGGCACCGTCGACTTGTTGACCACCACGGTCGGCACGCTCATGTGCCGGCCGATGGTGCGGGCCACGGCCAGCACGTACTGCAGATCGGCGCTGCCATCCTCGTCCGGCGGCGTGCCGACGGCGATGAACACGACCTGGCCATGACCGATCGCGGCCGCAGCATCGGTGGTGAACGCCAGCCGCGACGCGGCGTGGTTGGCCTTCACCATCGGTTCCAGGCCCGGCTCATAGATCGGGATGATGCCCTGGTTGAGGCCATCGACCTTGGCCTGGTCGATATCGACGCAGACCACCTGGTGGCCGACGTCGGCCAGGCAGGTACCGGTCACCAGCCCTACATAACCGGTACCGAAAATCGCAACGCGCATGTCCGTGCAGGCTCCGTGGTCGCTTACGGCAGGACGCCCAGCAGCTCGACGTCGAACGTCAGAGTCGCGTTCGGGCCGATCGGGCCACCCGGGGTACCGTTCTCACCGTAGGCGAGCTCGCCCGGGATCCAGAAGCGGTACTTCGAACCGACCGGCATCAGCGCGACGCCTTCGGTCCAGCCCTTGATCACCTGGTCCAGGCCGAACTCAGCCGGCTGGCGACCGTAGGAGCTGTCGAACACGGTGCCGTTGAGCAGCTTGCCTTCGTAGTTCACGCGCACCTTGCTGCTCGGCAGCGGACGCTCGCCGCTACCCGGGCGGATGATCTGGTACTGCAGGCCCGACGGGGTGGTCACCACGCCCGGCTGGGTCTTGTTCTTGGCCAGGAACGCGTTGCCTTCCTCGCGGTTGGTCTGCGCGGCGGCGGCGGCCTTGGCCTGCATTTCGGCCTGCTTGCTGCCCATGAAGGCCTGGATGGTGGCGGTCGCGTCAGCTTCCGTCATCTTCGGCTGACCCTTGCTCAGGCCGGTGCTGATCGCGTCAAACAGCGAGGCGACATCGATGTCGTCCTTCAGCTGTGCCAGCGACGGGCCGACCGAGTACGAACCGATCATCTGCGACACTTTGACGCGATCGACCTTCGGCGGCTGCGAACCCGGCGCCATGCCCGGCACCTGCTGGCCACTGCGGGCCATAACGACCTGGCGCAGCGCGGCATCGGTGGCCTTGGCCTGTTCCTGGGTGATCTGCGGCTGCAGGCCTTCGAACGAACGCTCCACGGCGGTGCGCAGCGCGGCCACATCGATCTCATCGGCGATCGGGGTGAACGACTTGGCGACATCCAGGCCGATGGCGTAGCCGAGCTTCTGCTTGGGGGAATTCAAGGTTGCGGTCTCCTTGGCGGCCGCGGGGGCAGCCGGTTGTTGCGACAGAGCGACACCCGAAGTGCCCATCGCCAGAATCAGAACCGACGCCGCGGCGCCGCGCATTCCCATCTTCATTCGCTGCATTCCTGGAAGTGTCTGGGCGCCGACGTCGGCGCGAAAAGAAACATTGTCGCACGCATGCCCGAGATGTCGAGGCATCCGTGCCGGATATCAATGCGTAGCGGCGGCGGCCAGCGCCTTGTCGATCGCCGCGGTCAGCTGTGGATCGTCCGGCGTCACCTTGCTGGCGAACTGGGCGATGACCTTGCCATCGCGGCCGACCAGGTACTTGTGGAAGTTCCAGCCCGGCGCCACGCCGGTGGCTGCGGTCAGCCGCTGGTACAGCGGCGTGGCCTGCGCACCGACGACGTGCACCTTCTCGAACATCGGGAACTTGACGCCGTAGGTAAGCGTGCAGAAATCCTGGATCTGCTTCTCGTCACCCGGCTCCTGGCCCTTGAAATCGTTGGACGGGAAACCGAGCACGGCAAAGCCGCGGCCGGCATAGCGCTTCTGCAGCGCCTCCAGGCCTTCGTACTGAGGGGTATAGCCGCACTTGCTTGCGGTATTGACCACCAGCAGTACCTGCCCGTGGTAGCGCTGCTGCAGGTTGACCTGCTGCTTGCTGGCCAGCGGGCGGTACTCCAGGTCCAGCAGATCGGCCGCCAGCACATGGGCGGAACCGGTCAAGCCGGCCACCAGCAGGGTCAGCAGGGACAGGCCGCGCAGGCGGCGCGGGATAACGGTCGGCAGAGGCATCGAGAACAGTCCGCGGTAGCCATTCACAGGGCCGGCCGGTAGCGGCCGGGAATCGGCCGAACTATAGCACCGGGCTCCGTTCCCCCTTGTTGCGGCGAGCGCCACTGGCTTTGCGTGGCGTGGCCTTTCCCGGCAGGACCCACCAGCAACGGCGCAGGGATGACATAGCATGGACAACACTGAATGGAAGGCAGGGCTTGATCGGCCCGCACGACAATTTTATTTCCCTTTTCAATCAAAGAGATAAGGGGATATTTCAGCAACTTGACCACCCGTGCCATCAGTTGGGGACGGCAAGGGGTTGCACGTAGGCGTGCCGGTGTTATAGTTGCATACAACACCAGTCACCTGAGACAGGGGGAAGCCATGAACGCCCGGATCCGTCGCAACCTCACCGCACCCGCGGCCGCTGCAGTTTCGACCCTGATCGTGCTGGCCTGGCTGGCCATGCCAACCACCCCCGCCTCCGCCGACAGTGCGCAGGACGCGTCCGTTTCACCGGCCGGGAACGCCGATCCCTCCCCCCCTCCCCCGCGTCGGCTGCACAGCTCCCTGTCCATGCCGTATTTCTCGTTCGCACAGCCGCTGACCCCACGGAGCTGAATATGAGCGACATCCAGTGGAGCGACGGCGCTCCCATCTACCGTCAGTTGAAGGAGCGCGTGATCGCCATGATGCTCGACGGAATCCTCAAGCCGGGCGATGCCCTGCCTTCGGTGCGCCAGGTGGCCGCCGACTACCAGCTCAACCCCATCACCGTTTCGCGCGCTTACCAGGAACTGGCCGATGAAGGCCTGGTCGAGAAGCGCCGCGGCCTGGGCATGTTCATGACCGAGCAGGCGGCCACGCAGCTTCGCAGCAGCGAGCGCGAGCGCTTTCTCAACGAAGAATGGCCGGCGGTGCTGGAGCGTATCCAGCGCCTGGGCCTGAGCCTCGACGAATTGCTGCCCCAGGGGAAAGTCTGATGAATAGCACTGCAAGTGAACCGGTCATCACCGCCCGAGGCCTGCGCAAGGCCTACAAGACCACCGTTGCCCTCGACAATGCCAGCTTCAGCATTCCGAGCGGGCGCATCGTCGGCCTGATCGGGCCCAACGGCGCCGGCAAGACCACCGCGCTGAAGGCCATCCTCGGCCTGACTTCGGTGGAAGGTGAGCTGAGCGTGCTCGGCCGCGACCCGCGGCTGCACCGCGACGAGCTGATGAACGACATCTGCTTCATTGCCGACGTCGCCGTGCTGCCGCGCTGGCTGAAGGTCCGCGAGGCGATCGATTTCGTGGCCGGCGTGCACCCGCGCTTCGACCGCGCCCGCTGCGAGCGCTTCCTGGCCAACACCAAGCTGCAGCCGAAGCAGCGCGTGCGCGAACTGTCCAAGGGCATGATCGTGCAGCTGCACCTGGCGCTGGTGATGGCCATCGATGCCCGCATCCTGGTGCTGGACGAACCCACCCTGGGCCTGGACATCCTGTACCGCAAGGAGTTCTACCAGCGCCTGCTGGAAGACTATTTCGACGAACAGAAGACCATCATCGTCACCACCCACCAGGTGGAGGAGATCGAGCACATCCTCAGCGACGTCATGTTCATCCGTGATGGCCGCATCGTGCTCGATGCAGAAATGGACGATGTCGGCCAGCGCTACACCGAACTGCTGGTCAACGCCG
Source organism: Stenotrophomonas sp. 109824_Sma (assembly GCF_056480025.1). NCBI lineage: Bacteria > Pseudomonadati > Pseudomonadota > Gammaproteobacteria > Lysobacterales > Lysobacteraceae > Stenotrophomonas > Stenotrophomonas sp. 109824_Sma. The sequence goes on from NZ_CM151078.1 coordinate 3,098,071, forward strand.
ACCAGCTGGAGACCGCGCGGGCGCTGAAGCCGATCGACGAGCGCAGCCTGACGTTCGGCAAGACCGTGATGCTGTTCGATGGCGTGCCGCGCACCCAGCTCTCCACCCTTGGCGAGACCCGCAGCCCGGGCCTGGCCGACCTGTTCGTCGCCATCATGAAGGGGACCTACGCATGAATGCCGTCAACCACCCCGTCAGCCCGATGGGCACCCTGCGCTGGCTGCTCAAGCGCGAGTACTGGGAGAACCGTGGCGGCTTCCTGTATGCGCCGCTGATCGCCGGTCTGATCTCGCTGGTGATGAGCACCGTCGGCATCGCCTTCGGTCTGTTTGCGCTGAACCGTGCAGCCCGCAACGGTGCACTGCATGTCGACGGCGAGAGCGTGAACATCAACGGCCTGGACCTGGCCCTGCTGACCCGCGACATCAGCGCCAAGGACCTGACCGACCTCGGCAACGGCCTCGACCTGACCCTGGTGCTCAGCTCGGCCTGGCCGTTCCTGGTGTTGGCCTTCGTGGTGTTCTTCTACTGCCTGGGCGCCTTGTACGACGACCGTCGCGACCGCAGCATCCTGTTCTGGAAGTCGCTGCCGCTGTCGGACACCCAGACCGTGCTGTCCAAGGTGATCAGCGCACTGGTCGTGGCCCCGCTGATCGCGGTGATCGCCGGCATCATCACCATGTTCGGCTTCATGCTGGTGATCAGCATCGTCGCGCTGATGCACGGCGGCAGCCCGATGACCCTGATCTGGGGCCCGGCCAGCCCGCTGACCCTGGCCGCCGGTCACCTGGCCTGGATCCCGGTCTACGCCCTGTGGGCCCTGCCCACCGCCGGCTGGCTGCTGCTGTGCTCGGCCTGGGCCCGTACCAAGCCGTTCCTGTGGGCAGTGATGCTGCCGCTGTTCGCCGGCGTCATTGTCAGCACCACCAAGGTGATGCCGCTGATCGGCCTGACCACCGGCTGGTTCTGGCAGAACATCGTCGGCCGCCTGTTGCTGGGCGGCGTACCGGGCACCGACCTGGTGTATCGCCTCAGCGCCGAGGAAGGCACGCGTCGCGATCTTGAATCGGTGGTCAGCCTGATGTCGCCGGCCTCGCAGCTGAAATCGCTGGCGATGCCGGAGCTGTGGATCGGCGCCGCCGTCGGTGTCGTGTTCATCGTCCTTGCCATCCGCCTGCGCAAGCGCGCCGGCGAGATCTGATTCCATCCACCCGGAGGCACCACCCATGCGTTCCCTGCTCGCCTGTTCTGCGTTGTTGCTGTTGCCGCTGTCGGCGCTGGCCGCCGATGCTCCGAACTGCAAGTTCACCGCCACCCGCACGCTGAAGCTGGATGTGGCCGGCGCCAAGGCGGTGGTGCTGGAGGTGAACCAGCATGACCTGAAGGTCGTCGCCAGCAAGGGCGGTGGCCAGCTCGATGGCCGCGCCTGTGCCTCCAGCCAGGAATGGCTGGACCAGCTGGTACTGGACCAGCGCAGGGAAGGCGACAAGCTGGTCGTCAGCCTGCGCCGCGACGGCCGCCACAGCGGCATCAGCCTGGGCAACAGCTATGCCTGGCTGGACATCCGCGGCAGCGTGCCGGACAACCTGCCACTGCAGCTCAAGGTCGGCTCCGGCGATGCCAGCGTGGACAACGCCCAGTCGCTGAGCGTGGACGTCGGCTCGGGCGACGCGATCGTTCGCGGCACCCGCGGCAGCATCCACGCAGCGGTGGGTTCGGGTGACCTGGACATCGACGGCGGCGGCTCGCTGAACCTGCTGTCGCTGGGTTCCGGCGACGTCAAGGCGCGCAACATCGGTGGCGATGCCGTCACCGGCACCGTCGGTTCGGGCGACCTGAAGATCAGCGATGTCCGCGGCAACGCGCGGCTGGACACCGTCGGTTCCGGCGATATCGGGTTCAAGCGCGTGCAGGGCAACGTCGAGGTCGGCGTGGTCGGCTCCGGTGATGTCGATCTGTCCGAGATCGGCGGCAACGTGCATGTGCGCAGTCATGGTTCGGGGGACATCCAGGTCGATGGCGTGCGCGGCAGCCTGACCGTCGACCACAGCGGCAGCGGCGATGTCGGCCACCGCAACGTCAGCGGCACGGTCACCCTGCCCCGCAACAAGTAACCGCCACCCGACCGATTCGAGGGAATTGCCATGAACCTGCTGCGCGTGCTGCCTGCCACCCTGCTGTGCCTGCCGCTGATCGCCTGCGGCGGCACTTCTTCCGCGCCCGACAAGACCGTCGGCAAGAGCGTCGCCGAGGCCACCAGTGGCGTCGGCCAGACCGTCAAGGAGGCCATGGACGATGCCCGCAAGGAAATCACCGAGGGCAACATCAAGATTTCCGCCTCCAACCAGCCACAGGCCGAGATCACCCCCGACGGCCGTCTGCTGATCGACGGCAAGGATGTACCGGCCGATGCCAACCAGCGCCGCCAGCTGCAGGCATACCGCAGCCAGGTGGTGGCCGTGGCGAATGAAGGCATGGAGATCGGCCTGGCCGGCGCCAAACTCGGCACCGATGCTGCCAGCGAAGCGCTGAAGGGCATCTTCAGTGGCGACAGCGATGGCATCGAGAAGCGGATCAACGCCAAGGCGGCGAAGATCGAGGCCCAGGCAAAGCGCATCTGCGAGCGCCTGCCGGCGATGCTGGCCAGCCAGCAGGCGCTGGCCGCATCGCTGCCCGCGTTCAAGCCCTACGCAACGATGGACCAGAGTGACGTCGACGACTGCGGCAAGGACACCGTGGTCCAGCGCTAGGCCTGTGACAGATCAGCGCACCCGGCCGGCAGTGGCGCCCTGCTGCCGGCCGCAGTGCGCCGACCGGCTTACAATGGCGGCCCCGGACGCCCCCGAACCGAATGCCATGAAGAAGTTGTTCCTGCTGCTGGCCGCCCTGCTCTGCCTGGGCCTGGTCGGCTGTGACAAGGATTACCGCAACCACCGCGCCGAGCGCGGCAAGCCCAAGATTTCCGTCAGCGAAGGCATGGTCACCGTGCGTCGCCCGCCGGCACCGAACATCATCATCCTCGGCGATGGCTCGATGAAGGTTGACGAGATCCAGATCCCGCTGGACGAGGCACAGAAGCAGATGCTGCAGACCATGTTCGGCAAACTGCAGGTGCTGCGCCAGAACACCCTGGTGGCCGCACCGGCCGATCCCAACATGCAGCCGGTGAAGATCCAGCCGCCCGAGGGCATGGAAGTGATTCCGGCGGACCTGATCCAGCGCATCCCGGAGTTCAAGGACTACACCGACACGTTCGGCAACATCGTCGCCGACCGTCGCTGAAGAAAAACGCCGCCCAAGGGCGGCGTTTCTGCGTGTGGTGGGTGCGGACCTTGGTCCGCACGCCGTTCGATCAACCGCCGGCGCCACCGCCCCCCGCCTGGATGCCACCGGCAGTCAGCGCGGCCGGGTCCAGCAGGCGGCGCAGTTCGGCTTCGTCCAGGCCGCTGTCCTCCAGCGCGACGTCCAGCACCGGGCGCTGTTCCTTGTAGGCACGCTTGGCGATGGCCGCCGCCTTCTCGTAGCCGATGATCGGGTTCAGCGCGGTGACCAGGATCGGATTGCGCGCCAGCGCCTCGGCGACACGATCCTCGCGCACCTTCAGCCCGGCAATCGCGCTGTCGGCCAGCAGGCGGGACACATTGGCCAGCAGGCCGATGCCATCCAGCAGGTTCACCGCGATCAGCGGGAGGGTGACATTGAGCTGGAAATTGCCGGTCTGCCCGGCCACGGTGATCGCGGTATGGTGGCCGATCACCTGCGCGCAGGCCATCACCGTCGCCTCCGGAATCACCGGATTGACCTTGCCCGGCATGATCGAGCTGCCCGGCTGCAGCGCCGGCAATTCGATCTCGCCCAGCCCGGCCAGCGGACCGGCGTTCATCCAGCGAAGGTCATTGGCGATCTTGATCAGCGCCACGGCCAGTGCATTGAGCTGGCCCGACAGTTCCACGGCATCATCCTGCGCGGCCAGGCCTTCGAACTTGTTCTCGGCGCTGTCGAACTTGAAACCGGTCTGCTGCTTCAGCGCCTTGGCCACCTGCGCGCCGAAGCGCGGATCGGCATTGATGCCGGTACCGATGGCGGTGCCGCCGAGCGGCAGGCGACGCACGCGCTTCAGGCTGTCTTCGATGCGCTCCTGCGCCGAGGCCAGCTGTGCGGACCATGCGCCGAACTCCTGCTCGAAGGTCAGCGGCATCGCATCCATCAGATGGGTACGGCCGGTCTTGACCACCTTGCGCAGGCTGCGGCCCTTCTTGTCGAGGGTCTTGCGCAGGTGCACCAGCGCTGGCAGCAGCTGCTCATGCGCCGCCAGTACCGCCGATACGCGCAACGCGGTCGGGATCACGTCATTGGAGCTCTGCCCCTGGTTGACGTGGTCATTGGGGTGCACCGCGGTCTTGCCGGCCTTGCCGGCACGATTGGCCAGGGTGGCGATGACCTCGTTGGCATTCATGTTCGAGGAAGTGCCCGAACCAGTCTGGTAGACATCGATCGGGAACTGCGCATCCCAGTTGCCGGCAGCCACTTCGGCAGCAGCGGTCTGGATGGCCTTGGCCACGGTCTTCGGCAGATGGCCCAGCTCGGCGTTGACGCCGGCAGCAGCGCCCTTGACCAGGCCCAGTGCACGGATGAAACCGCGCGGCATGCGCTGGCCCGACACCGGGAAATTCTGCACGGCACGCTGGGTCTGCGCGCCCCACAGGGCATCGGCAGGCACCTGCAGTTCGCCCATGCTGTCATGTTCGATCCGGAATCCCGGGGTGGCACCCTTGCTTGCAGCTTTGCTCATTGCATCAACTCCGCACTACTTCAGTTGGGGAAAGGGAAGCGGCGGCTGGCAGGGTGTCGCTTCCCGGGCTGGCGGCTGTGCCAACGATACTCCCTTGCCCGTAGCGTGGGATGACGAGGACGGGCCAGATCGTTCCATCTGCACGGCCGTCCTGCACGCACAAGAGGTAGTGCCGGCTGCTGGCCGGAATTCCATGGAATCGTGGGCCGGGCGTGTTTGCCGGCCAGCGGCCGGCACTACCTCACCGGCACGTCGTAGAATATCGGCCCCGCCGCTCGTCCCAGCCCTGCCGACATGTCCGATTCCGCCCTGCTCGCCCTGTCCCCGCTCGATGGCCGCTACGCCGGCAAGGTCGACGCCCTGCGCCCGATCTTCTCCGAGTACGGCCTGATCAAGGCCCGCATCACGGTCGAGGTGGAATGGCTGCTGGCCCTGGCCGCCGAGCCGGGCATCGTCGAACTGGCGCCGTTCTCCGACGCCGCCATCGCCCGCCTGCGCGCGCTGGCCGCCGGCTTCAGCCCGGCCCAGGCCGCGCGCGTGAAGGAGATCGAGCGCACCACCAACCATGACGTCAAGGCGGTGGAGTACTTCATCAAGGAACAGCTGAAGGACGACGCCGAGCTGGCCCCGGCGCTGGAATTCGTGCATTTCGCCTGCACCAGCGAAGACATCAACAACCTCAGCTACGGGCTGATGCTGGAACAGGCGCGCCGCGAGGTGCTGCTGCCGACCCTGGACGGCATCGCCAGCACCCTGCGCACCCTGGCCCACGCCCAGGCCGGCCAGCCGATGCTGTCGCGCACCCACGGCCAGACCGCCTCGCCGACCACCCTGGGCAAGGAACTGGCCAACGTGGTCGCCCGCCTGGAGCGCCAGCGCAGGCAGATCGCCGCCGTCGAACTGACCGGCAAGATCAACGGCGCGGTCGGCAACTACAACGCCCACATCGCCAGCTACCCGGACGTGGACTGGCCGGCCTTCGCCGAGCGCTTCGTGACCGGCCTGGGCCTGGTGTTCAACCCGTACACCACCCAGATCGAGCCGCACGACAACATCGCCGAGATCGGCGATGCCGCACGCCGCGCCAACATCATCCTGATCGACCTGGCCCGTGACATCTGGGGCTACGTTTCGCTGGGCTACTTCAAGCAGCGCCTGAAGGAAGGCGAAGTCGGTTCGTCGACGATGCCGCACAAGGTCAACCCGATCGATTTCGAGAATGCGGAAGGCAACTTCGGCATCGCCAACGCGCTGTTCGAACACTTCAGCGCGAAGCTGCCGATCAGCCGCTGGCAGCGTGACCTGACCGACTCCACCGTGCTGCGTGCGCTGGGCACCGCCTTCGGCCACAGCCAGGTGGCACTGGATTCGCTGGCCAAGGGCCTGGGCAAGCTGGAAGTGAACCCGCAGCGTCTGGACGCCGATCTGGACGCGGCCTGGGAAGTGCTGGCCGAGGCCGTGCAGACGGTGATGCGCCGCCACGGCCTGCCGAATCCGTACGAGCAGCTGAAGGCGCTGACCCGCGGCCAGGGCATCACGGCCGAGTCGATGCGTGCGTTCGTGCAGGGGCTGGAGCTGCCGGCGGATGCGAAGCAGCGTCTGCTGGAGATGACCCCGGGCAGCTACACCGGCCTGGCCGAGTCGCTGGCGAAGAAGATTTAAGGGTTTCCTTTGCGGCGGCGGCCGCGGGCGCTGCCTGCGGCAGGCTTTACTGCAACGGCAACGGCAACAGCAACTGCAACGTCAAAGGCGGCTCGGGGTTATGCCGTACTTGGCGGGGCGGGTTGGGTTCGCGGGGGACGCCGTAAACCCATCCCTGGGGGCTTGGCCGCGGCATCCATGCCGCGGACACCCCCGCGAACCCAACCCGCCCCACCTCTGACAGATTCCCGGTGACGGATCGAAGAGCATTGGGTTGTCGGGACGGAATTTGAAAGAGGGACGCGGCTTCGCCGCGTCCCTCTTTTGTTTGTCCGCTGGGGTCAGGAGCATGAGCAAGCGCAGCGCGCGACCCGCTTTTGCCTTGCTTTTCTTCTTCCATTCCGTGGCGGCCCCCGCAGGAAACTGTCAGGGGCCGGGCGGGTGGGTCATGCAGGGGCGTTGGCGCCATGGATGGCGCCATCGAGCTTACAGGGGTGAAGGCGCTTTGCTTGCGAAGCACTGCTTCGCAAGCGCCTGAACGCACAGCCGCCAGCGACTGGGCCGGGCCCCGGAGGGGGACTTGCAGCGTCCCCTGCATGGCCCACCCGCCCGGCCCAGCTCATGAAGACGGTCGACTAACAGTCGACCCTACCAAGATGTCGCCACGAGGGGCTCCGCCGTTGGCCGGACACCCCGCGACAATCCCGCGCACGTGCGCAATCCCCACGAACGGCGGACAATGGAGATCTCAGGCGGCCCGCCGTGCCGCCCCTCCCGCTTTCCGCTGCAAGGATTCCCCCATGGCCGCCCGCAAGTCCTCCGCCCCCCTGATCGAAGTCACCGCCCGCCCCGGCCAGCCGCTGGGCATGGCGCCGGCCACCTTCCTGCGCGACTTCTGGCAGAAGCGCCCGCTGCTGATCCGCAATGCCTTCCCGGACTTCCAGACCCCGGTGCAGCCGGAAGACCTGGCCGGCCTGGCCTGCGAGGAAGGCGTGCTGGCGCGCCTGATCGAGCACGACAAGACGCAGGACAGCTGGCGCGTTCGCAGCGGCCCGTTCCAGGAAGACATCTTCCCCGCCCTGCCCGACCACGACTGGACCCTGCTGGTGCAGGATGTCGACAAGTGGGACAAGGACGTGCGCGCCCTGATCGAGCACTTCAGCTTCCTGCCGCGCTGGCGCATGGATGACGTGATGATCAGCTTTGCCGCCACCGGCGGCTCGGTCGGCGCCCACGTCGACCAGTACGACGTGTTCCTGCTGCAGGCCCATGGCCATCGCCGCTGGCAGATCGACGCCAGCGAATCGATCAAGGGCAAGCAGCCGCCGCTGGGCTTCCGCCCGGACGTCGAACTGAAGCTGCTGAAGGTGTTCAAGCCGACCCACGACTGGGTGCTGGCGCCGGGCGACATGCTGTACCTGCCGCCGAACGTGCCGCACCACGGTGTCGCCGAAGATCCCTGCCTGACCTTCTCGTTCGGCATGCGCGCACCGGCGTCGGCCGAGCTGATCAGCGACTACCTGGACACCCTGATCGCCGATGCCGACGAGAACATCCGCTACCAGGATGCCGACCTGAAGGTGCCGGCCGACCCGAACGAAATCGATACGGTGGCGATGGCACGGGTGATCACCGCCCTCAACGCCATCCGCATGAACGACCCGGACAAGCTGGGCGACTGGTTCGGCCGCTTCATCACCACCTACCGCGCCGCCGGCGAAGTGATGGCCCACCAGGCCGCACCGGCCGCGGAGGAAGTGGTCGAAGCGCTGGCCTCGGGCCTGCTGCTGCAGCGCCACCCGTGGGCCCGCCTGGCCTGGCGCCGGGCCAAGCGTGGCGCCAGCCTGTACGTCAGCGGCCAGGACTTCGCGCTGCCAGTGAAGGACGCGCAGCGCCTGGCTGGCGCCGAACAGCTCGATGCCGCCGCTTATCGCGGCCTGTCCGACAAGGGCCGGGCCGTGGTCCAGCAGCTGCTGGTCGGTGGTGTGTTCCAGCTGATCGACCCGAATGAGGTATACGAGGCCGAAGACGAGGAAGACGGCGAGGATGCCGTGGTGCTCGGCGAGGTCGTCGAAGGCCGCGACCGCGTGGATGCGATCGACGCCGATGCGGTGTCCGACGATGTCCACTCCGTGACCGTGCACGACGACGGTATCGAGGTCATCGTCAACTTCGAGGACGACGAAGAAGACGACAGCGCCGGCCGGGCCTGAGCCATCGCCATGATCCGGGTCCAGCAGGTCAGCCACGCCGATGCCCACGTCGCCATCCACGAGGTGCGCCAACGCGTGTTCGTGCAGGAACAGGGCATCGCCGCCGAGCTGGAACGCGATGCGCTGGACCCGGTCAGCGCCCATGTGCTGGCGCTGGACAGTGACGGCCAGCCGGTCGGCACCGGCCGGCTGGCCCCGGACGGTCGCATCGGCCGCATGGCCGTGCTGGCCAGCCATCGCAGCAACGGTGTCGGCGAGGCCCTGTTGGAGGCACTGGTCGAGGCTGGGCGCAGGCTCGGCCTGGCCGAACTGCACCTGCACGCCCAGCTGCCGGCCCGCGATTTCTATGCCCGCCAGGGCTTCCTGCCCGAGGGCGAGGTGTTCGAGGAGGCCGGCATCGGCCACCAGCAGATGCGCCGCCGGCTGGGCGCGGCCAGCGCCATCGACAGCCGCGCCGAGGCGGTGGCCATCACCACCGCCATCATCCACCGCGCCCGCCGCCAGCTGTGGCTGCACAGCCGCCAGCTGGACCCCGGACTGCTTGACGCACCGCCGGTGCAGGCCGCCCTGCGCCGCTTCGTCACCGCCCGTCACGACAAGCAGCTGCGGGTGATCGTGCACGACGCGGCCGCGATCGCCGCTGCCGGCGCGCCGCTGCTGGCGCTGGCCCAGCGCCTGCCCAGCGTGATCCAGTTCCGCGAGGTCAGCGACCCGATCGACCGCGCGCTGGCCTCGGCGTGCCTGCTCAACGATGCGGGCGACTTCTACTTTCGTCTGATCGGCCATCGCCTCGACGGCGAGGCCGGCATCGCGCTGCCTGCACGTTCGCAGCCGTTCGAGCAGCAATTGCAGCGCGTCTGGGACCGTTCGCGCGATTGCGGCGAACTGCGTGCGCTCGGCATCTGAGCGCGCGCCACCGCGCCAACCTGTCTGGGAGCGGCACCGGGGGACGCACGATGCCTCGGGTGGTGCCCCTTCGTGTCCGGTTGGGGGTACAATTTGGCTGTTTGAACGCGCCCGTGCATGGCTATTCATCTTCGTGCCGGGTCCTTCTGAAGCCATACCCCACAAAGCGAATCAACACCCTCCATCGTGGACAATCAACTGAAGCAGTTTGCGCAATCTTCGCAACTCGCCGGCGGCAACGCCTCCTATGTCGAGGACCTGTACGAGCAGTACCTGGTCTCCCCGGATAGTGTCGATCCCAAATGGAAAACCTACTTCGACGGCTTCAAGGGCCGCGAAGCAGGTGACATTCCGCACTCGGCCGTCATCTCCCACATCGCGGACGCGGCCAAGGATGCGCTGAAAGCCGGCACCGGCAATGGTGCGGGCGACGAGCGCGAGCGCAATGTCGGTCGTCTGATCACCGCCTACCGTTCGCGCGGCCACCTGGACGCCCGCCTCGATCCGCTGGGCCTGGCCGCGCCGGTCAACACCCCGGACCTGGGCCTGCCGTTCCACAGCCTGTCCGATGGCGACCTCAACAGCGAGTTCAGCACCGGCGGCGTCGGCGGCCAGCCGCGCATGAAGCTGCGCGACCTGCTGGCACGCCTGAAGGCGACCTACACCGGCTCGATCGGTGCGGAGTTCATGCACATCTCGGAGGTCGAGCAGCGCCAGTGGATCTACAAGAAGCTGGAAGCGGCCGGTGGCAACTACCAGCTGGACGCTGACACCCAGCGCCGCACCCTGGAGCGCCTGACCGCGGCCGAAGGCCTGGAGCGCTACCTGCACACCAAGTACGTCGGCCAGAAGCGCTTCTCGCTGGAAGGCGGCGACTCGCTGATCCCGATGATGGACACCATCATCCGCAGCGCCGGCAAGGATGGCGTCAAGGACGTGGTGATCGGCATGGCCCACCGCGGCCGCCTGAACGTGCTGGTCAACACCCTGGGCAAGAACCCGCGCAAGCTGTTCGACGAATTCGAAGGCAAGTTCGAACACGACGAGCACGCGTCGGCCGGTGACGTGAAGTACCACATGGGCTTCTCCGCCGACGTCGCCACCGACGGCGGCCCGGTGCACCTGGCGCTGGCGTTCAACCCGTCGCACCTGGAAATCGCCGACCCGGTCGTGGCCGGTTCCGTGCGTTCGCGCCAGGAGCGCCGCAAGGACACCGCACGCAAGCAGGTCATGCCGATCCTGATCCACGGCGACGCGGCCTTCTCCGGCCAGGGCGTGGTCATGGAACTGTTCCAGATGTCGCAGGCCCGCGGCTTCGCCGTCGGCGGCACCGTGCACATCGTGGTCAACAACCAGGTCGGCTTCACCACCTCCAACCCGCTGGATACGCGCTCCACGCGCTATGCCACCGACGTGGCGAAGATGATCGCCGCACCGGTGCTGCACGTGAATGGCGATGATCCGGAAGCCGTGGTGTTCGCCGCACAGCTGGCCTTCGAGTTCCGCCAGACGTTCGCCAAGGACGTGGTCATCGACCTGATGTGCTACCGGCGTTGGGGCCACAACGAGGCCGACGAACCGGCGATCACCCAGCCGCTGATGTACCAGGTGATCCGCAAGCACGCCACCACCCGCGAGATGTACGCCGAGCAGCTGGAAAAGGCGGGCGTGATCGCCGCCGGTGCCGGCAAGGCGATGGTCGATGCCTACCGTGAGAAGCTGGACGCCGGTGAAGTGACCACCGAGCTGGCCAAGGTCGAGAAGACTCCGCCGACCAGCCCGCTGTTCGTCGACTGGCCGAAGCTGCTGGAAGGCAAGCTGTCCGATCCGGTCTCGACCAAGGTCGAGAAGAACAAGCTGGTCGAGCTGGCCAAGCTGATCAACACCATTCCGGACGAAGTGCAGCTGCACTCGCGCGTGGCCAAGGTCTACGACGACCGCCGCAAGATGGCCGCCGGCGAGATCCCGGGCGACTGGGGCTTTGCCGAGAACCTGGCCTACGCCACCCTGCTCGACGAAGGCCATGCACTGCGCCTGGTCGGCCAGGACGTGGGCCGCGGTACGTTCACGCACCGCCACGCGATCCTGCACGACCAGAAGACCGACAACTACTACATGCCGCTGCGGCAGCTGGTGGATTCGCCGGAGAAGGCCACCGTCATCGATTCGCTGCTGAGCGAAGAAGCGGTGATGGCCTACGAGTACGGCTTCTCCACCACCGATCCGAACACGCTGTGCATCTGGGAAGGCCAGTTCGGCGACTTCGCCAACGGCGCCCAGGTGGTGATCGATCAGTTCATCGCCGCCGGTGAAGCCAAGTGGGGCCGCATCTCCGGCCTGACCCTGCTGCTGCCGCATGGCTACGAAGGCCAAGGCCCGGAACACAGCTCGGCGCGCCTGGAGCGCTTCCTGCAGCTGTGCGCGCTGGAGAACATGCTGGTGGTGGTGCCGTCGACCCCGGCACAGGCCTTCCACATGCTGCGCCGCCAGCTGCACCTGACCACCCGCAAGCCGCTGGTGGTGATGTCGCCGAAGTCGCTGCTGCGCCACAAGCTGGCCGTTTCGACCCTGGACGAACTGGCCAACGGCGAGTTCCAGCACCTGATCGGCGACGCCAACGCGGACGCCAAGAAGGTCAAGCGCGTGGTGCTGTGCTCGGGCAAGGTCTACTACGACCTGCTGGAAGACCAGACCAAGCGTGGCCAGGACGACGTGGCGATCATCCGCGTGGAGCAGCTGTACCCGTTCCCGCGTGCGCTGCTGGCTGCCGAACTGAAGAAGTACGGCAAGGCCACCGACGTGGTGTGGACGCAGGAAGAACCGCAGAACCAGGGTGCGTGGTACCAGATCCGCCACCACCTGCAGTTCTGCCTGGCCGATGGCCAGAACCTGCACTACGCCGGTCGCGCACGTTCGGCTTCGCCGGCTGCCGGTCACATGGCTGACCACGTCCGCGAACAGCAGCAGCTGGTCGCCGATGCACTGGTCAACCCGTTCAACGACACGTTCGCTGAATAATCCTCCCCCTATTTAGAAGACAAACCAGGAAGCTCCCGCAATGGCCACCGAAGTCAAAGCCCCGGTACTGCCCGAATCCGTCGCCGACGGCACCATCGCCACCTGGCACAAGAAGGTGGGCGACGCCGTCAAGCGCGACGAAAACCTGCTTGACCTGGAAACCGACAAGGTCGTCCTGGAAGTGCCGTCGCCGGTCGACGGCGTGCTCAAGGAAATCAAGTTCGCCGAAGGCTCGACCGTGACCTCCAGCCAGGTCGTGGCGATCATCGAAGAAGGCGCCGTCGCTGCTGCCCCGGCTCCGGCCGCTGAAGCCGCTCCGGCTGCCGCTGCTGCCCCGGCCGCCGCGGCTCCGGCCGCAGCCGCCGCTCCGGCCCCGGCTGCCAAGTCGGCCGCCGACGCGCTGCCGCCGGGCGCCCGCTTCACCGCCATCACGGAAGGCGTGAACCCGGCCGACGTCGACGGCACCGGCCGTCGCGGCGCGGTGACCAAGGAAGACATCGTCAACTTCGCCCGCAATGGCGGCGCCGGCAAGGCCGGTGGCGCACGTCCGGAAGAACGCGTGCCGATGACCCGCATCCGCAAGCGCATCGCCGAGCGCCTGATGGAGTCGAAGAACTCCACCGCCATGCTGACCACCTTCAACGAAGTCGACCTGTCCAAGGTGTCGGCCGCGCGCAAGGAACTGCAGGACGAGTTCGTCAAGGCACACGGCATCAAGCTGGGCTTCATGAGCTTCTTCGTGAAGGCCGCTGCCAATGCCCTGCAGCGCTTCCCGCTGGTCAACGCCTCGATCGACGGCGACGACATCATCTACCACGGCTACTCGGACATCTCGATCGCCGTGTCGACCGAGAAGGGCCTGGTCACGCCGGTGCTGCGCAACGTCGAGCGCATGTCGTTCGCCGACATCGAGAAGACCATCGCCGACTACGCCAAGAAGGCCCGTGACGGCAAGCTGAGCCTGGAAGAACTGCAGGGCGGCACCTTCACCGTGACCAACGGCGGCACCTTCGGTTCGCTGCTGTCGACCCCGATCATCAACCCGCCGCAGAGCGCCATCCTGGGCATGCACGCCATCAAGGAGCGTCCGATCGCCCAGAACGGCCAGGTCGTGATCGCGCCGATGATGTACCTGGCGCTGTCGTACGACCACCGCATCATCGACGGCAAGGACTCGGTGCAGTTCCTGGTGGACATCAAGAACCAGCTGGAAAACCCGGGCCGCATGCTGTTCGGCCTGTAAGAAACCTCCCGCCCCTCCGCGCCTGCGCGGAGGGGTTCTGGTAATGCATCAAGGAATAATTCAATGGCTGAACAATTCGACGTCGTCGTCATCGGTGCCGGCCCGGCCGGTTACCACGCTGCCATCCGCGCGGCCCAGCTGGGCCTGAAGACCGCCTGCATCGACGCAGCGCTGGGCAAGGACGGCAAGCCGGCGCTGGGCGGCACCTGCCTGCGCGTGGGCTGCATCCCGTCCAAGGCGCTGCTGGATTCCTCGCGCCAGTTCTGGAACATGGGCCACATCTTTGGCGACCACGGCATCAGCTTCAAGGATGCCAAGATCGACGTCGAGGCGATGGTTGGCCGCAAGGACAAGATCGTCAAGCAGTTCACCGGCGGCATCGGCATGCTGTTCAAGGCCAACAAGGTCGCCGCCTACTACGGTTTTGGCGAACTGCAGCCGGGCAACGTGGTCAAGGTCACCCAGCATGACGGTTCCATCGTCGAGCTGAAGGGCACCAACGTCATCATCGCCGCCGGTTCGGATTCGATCGAACTGCCGTTCGCCAAGTTCGACGGCGAGACCATCGTCGACAACGTCGGCGGCCTGGACTTCACCGAAGTGCCGAACCGCCTGGCCGTGATCGGCGCCGGCGTGATCGGCCTGGAACTGGGCAGCGTGTGGAAGCGCCTGGGCGCTGAAGTCACCATCCTGGAAGCACTGCCGGAGTTCCTGGCCGTGGCCGACGCCGAAGTGGCCAAGACCGCTGCCAAGGAATTCAAGAAGCAGGGCCTGGACATCCGCCTCGGCGCCAAGGTCTCCAAGACCGAGATCACCGGCAAGGGCAAGAAGAAGGAAGTCGTTGTCACCTACACCGACAGCGAAGGCGAAAAGACCCTGACCGTGGACAAGCTGCTGGTGGCCGTTGGCCGTCGCGCCGCCACCAAGGGCCTGCTGGCCGAAGGCACCGGCGTCAAGATCAACGAGCGCGGCCAGATCGAAGTCGACGCGCACTGCCACACCGGCGTCAACGGCGTGTGGGCGGTCGGCGACTGCGTGCGCGGCCCGATGCTGGCGCACAAGGGCTTCGAGGAAGGCATCGCGGTGGCCGAGCTGATCGCCGGCCTGCCGGGCCACGTCAACTTCGACACCATCCCGTGGGTCATCTACACCGAGCCGGAACTGGCGTGGGTCGGCAAGACCGAAGCCCAGCTGAAGGCCGAAGGCATTCCGTACAAGGCCGGCAGCTTCCCGTTCGCCGCCAACGGCCGTGCCGTGGCGATGATCGAGCCGGCTGGCTTCGTGAAGATCCTGGCCCATGCCGAAACCGATCGCATCCTCGGCATGCACCTGGTCGGCGCCAACGTCTCCGAACTGGTGCACGAAGGCGTGCTGACCATGGAGTTCAGCGGCTCGGCCGATGACCTGGCCCGCATCTGCCACGCCCACCCGTCGCTGTCGGAAGTGATCCACGACGCGGCGATGGCGGTCAGCAAGCGCGCCATCCACAAGGCGAACTGATCTGCATCCGGGTAGGTGCCGACCGTTGGTCGGCACGCGCCTGCAAACAAAGAACCCCGCCTCGGCGGGGTTTTTTGTTGCCCGCACCCCTGCCGGGCAGCTGACGCCCCCGCGCTCGGGCTCCCCGCCGGTAGCGGGCTCACGCTGATCCAGACGCACTGCCCGCAACGGCCGTGGCCAGCTCCTGCATGAAGACCTGCGTTGCACGCGATGCGCGACCCGCCGGCGAACAGACCAGGCCAAACAATCGACGGATGGCCGGCTTCACCGGCAGCACGCGCAGGCCGTGGAGATCGTCCGGCAACGTCGATTCCGGCACCAGCGAGACGCCCAGTCCCTCGCGCGCCAGCACGCACGCGCTGGCCCAGTCGCGCACGGTCACCCGTACGTCGCTCAGCTGTAGACCAGCGTCCGCCATCAAGCGCTGACCGTTCACCGCACAGCCCCCTGTTGCGAGGATGAAGGGTTCGCCCGCCAGCTCGCTCAAGGCCACCCCGCTTTCCGTGGCGCGACGCCCCAGCGGATGCGCCTGCGGCAGCACCGCCATCCACCCATCGCTGCCCAGCATCAACGGGACGCGATCGGCAGCGGGGTTCATCACCACGCCGGCATCGACCGTGCCCGATTCGAGCCAGCGCTCGACCTCCTCGTCCGTACCCTCCACGATCACCACCTCGATGCCCGGGTGGCGGCGCTGGAAATCCCGCAGCAGCGCTGGCAGCACGCTGGAAACGAGTGACGGGAAGGTCGCCAGACGGATGCGTGCGCCACTGAACCCCTGGCTGTCATCGGCCAGCGCACGGATCGCCTGCAGGCCGCCCAGCATGATGCGTGCGTGTTCGATCACCCGCTGCCCGAGCGCAGTGATCTCCACCTGGCGCCGCTCGCGCACGAACACCGCAAACCCCAATGAGGATTCCAGCTGGGCCAGGGCCTGGCTGGCACCGGACTGGCTGATGCCGACCCGGTCAGCGCCGCGCGAGATGGTTCCCTCGTCAGCCACCGCAACCAGCAGGCGCCAATGGGCAAGATTCATCATGACTGGCAGTAGCCCAGCTTATGGCAAGAAAATCGAAGATTGATTTTACCGGATACCGCTCGCACAGCAGACTGCCTCGCATCGGCTGGCCCAGCCGTCCTTTCCCCCTCGAGACCGTCCATGAAGCTGTACTACGCGCCCTACACCTGCTCGCTGTCGCCCCATATCGTGCTGCGTGAGCTCGGCCTGCCCTTCGAGCTGATCAAGGTCGACAACGCCAGCAAGCAGACCGCCGATGGCCGCGATTTCCGCACCATCAACCGCAAAGGCTATGTCGCGGCGCTGGAACTGGATGACGGGCAGGTGCTGACCGAAGGCCCGGCCATCGTCCAGTACCTGGCCGACCTGAAACCCGGATGCGCGCTGGCGCCGCCCGCCGGCAGCTGGGAGCGGGTGCGACTGCAGGAGTGGTTGAACTTCGTGACCAGCGAGATCCACGCCGGCTCGGCGCCGCTGTTCAACGCCGATCTGCCGGAAGCGGCCAAAGCCTTCTTCCGGCAGAAGCTGTTCAAGCGTTTCGACCTGCTGCAGGAGACGTTGGCAACGCAGGACTTCCTGATGGGGCCCGACTTCAGCGTGGTCGATGCCTACCTGTTTACGGTGCTGGGTTGGTGCCGCTTCTTCTCCATCGATCTGGCGCCGTGGCCGGCCCTGCCTGCCTATGTCCGCAGGATCAACGCACGACCGGCCGTGCAGGCGGCGCTGCGTGCCGAGGCAGCATGAGGTGGAGCCGAGCATGGGCTCGGCTCTACACCTTCCCAGTGGGCTTCTTCGGCGGATCCTCACAGACCCTGTGCTGCACAACCGTATCGCCGACCTTCCATTCCTTCGCGACCCTGCAGCGCTCCTTGGCCTTCTGCACAGAGACCGCTGCAGCGTTCGCCTCATCGGCAGCGGCGGTCTGCTGGCGTTCCAGCCACACCGAGGGCGGCGCTGGAGGTGCGGCCAGTACCGGGGCCGCCAACAGGGCCAGACCGACCAGCAGCACCCTCCTCATGCGGGAACCACCCGACCACCGAGCAACCGCGCCGGCAGCATGAACAGCGCGCGCAGGAAGGCGAACAGCGCCGAGAAGGTGATGCCGACCAGGCGGAACGGCAGGCTCAGCAGCCACACGAACGGCCAGGCGATCAGGGCGAGGATCGCCAGCGGCCAGCACAGCACGAACAGCAGGCACCACACACCGAGCGCGAACAGGGTCTTCATCACGGTCTCCTTGGGGCGGCACCCTGCCGCCTGCGGACACCTTGGCGCCCCGCCCAGGCCGCCCGCAAACGGTTTGCGACGAAACCCGGGCTGGGAGCGATGAAACCAGTGGTTAATGCGGTTGCCGGCCAGCGGCCGGCACTACCCGCCATCGATCAGGATCGGATTCACACCGGGACTGCGCCCGGGCGGCCGTGGGTCACCTGGAAACGCGCCGCTGTACGCACCGCCGCATCCGGGCGCAGCACGCTGTCGGCGAAGCGCAGCTCGGCGTCCATGGTCTGCCGGTTCAGCTGCAGCTTCCACCAGCCACGGCGGTCGCCGTCGAAATAGCGGATATGCGGATTCTGCGGAATCGACGGCCCGTAGTACGGGCCATAGGGCGTATCGTCGCCGCCACTGCTGATTGCCGGGGCGATGAATTCGGTGGCCACGACCGGCGCACTGGCCGCGTCGAAATCCAGCTTCAGATCGTTGACGAAAGAGGAATGCCAGTCACCGCCCAGCACGATGGCATTGCCCTGCCCGCCCGCCTGCATCGCCTGCAGCAACCGGTTGCGTGCGGCGGGATAGCCATCCCAGGCGTCGTTCCAGAAGCGCTCGCGTGGCGTGCCGCCGTCCAGCCGCAGCTGCGCCATCAACAGCTGCTGCACCACCACGTTCCAGCGCGTGCCTTGCGCGGCGGCCATCGACTGCGCGAACCACGCTTCCTGGCCCACGCCGAGCATGCTCATGCGCGGGTCCAGTGCGGCATCACAGCGTGGCGACTCGCCGACGCCACAGGGATTGGCCGGGCGGAACTGGCGGCAATCGAGCAGCGTCAGCTGTGCCAGGTCGCCATAGCGCAGGCGCCGGTGCACGCGCAGGCCGCCATTGCCCGCCGGCGAGCTGCGCATCGGCAGGTGTTCGTAGAACGCGCGATAGGCTGCCGCACGACGCACGATGAAATCTTCGGTCGATACGCCGGGCTTTTCCGGGTGGATGCCGGAGTAATCGTTCTGCACTTCATGGTCGTCCCAGATCACCGCGAACGCGTGTGCGGCGTGCGCGGCCTGTAGATCCGGATCGAGTTTGTACAGCGCGTACTGGTCACGGTAGCGCTCCAGGCTGACGGTCTCGCCGCTGAAGCGCTCAGCATCCAGCGCGCGACCACGCGCGTTCTGCAGCGGGCTGTACTCGTACAGGTAGTCACCGGCATGCAGCACCAGGTCAACATCACTCTTCGCGATATCACGCAGGACCGGGTAGTAGCCACTGTTCCAGGCCTGGCAGGTGCACAGGGCCAGCCGCAGCTGCTGCAGTTGCGTGTCCAGCAGCGGCGCGGTGCGGAAGTGGCCGACCGCGCTTTCCTCATCGCCGTCGCAGGCAAAACGGTAGTAGTAGTCGCGGCCTGGGCGCAGTCCGTTGACCTCCACGTGCACCGAGTGGGCCAGCTCGGGCACCGCGGCCGCAGTCCCCCGCTGCACCAGCCGGCGCATGCCGGGGTCTTCGGCCACGAACCAGCGCACCGGCACCGCCCGCGACGGCATGCCGCCGCCATTGAGCGGGTCCGGTACCAGCCGCGTCCACAACACGGCCCCCTGTGGATCCGGATCACCGGCGGCGACACCGAGGGTGAACGGATCGCGCCCCAGCCGCGGCCGTGGGCCGGCCGTGGCCAGCCCCGGCATCGCCGCCAGCGCGATCGCCGCCCCCGTGCCCTGCCACGCCATGCGCAGCAGACGACGACGGCGTTCCGGATCGACAGGCCCGCGCATCAGAAGCGCACGGTGGCGGTAGCCATCACCTGGCGCGGCGCACCGACCTGCATGGTCGCCAGGCTGCGGGTCGGGTCGGCGGCGTAGGTGCCGTTGGTGTTGATCGAAGACAGGTAGCGCTTGTCGGTCAGGTTGGTCAGGTTCAACGCCACGGTCAGGTTCTGCGCCGGGCCGAGCTTGCCGAAGTCATAGGCCACCGAAGCGTTGACCAGCCAGTAGCTCGGCACCGACACATCATTGGTGTAGGTCACGTAGCGCTTGCCCACGTGGTTGGCCGACAGGCGCATGTCCCACGGGCCCGGGGTCCAGGCCAGGGTGCTGGCGAACATCCATTCCGGGGTGTCGACGGTCTTCTTGCCGCGGGTCGGCACCACGCCGTTGTTCACGTAGTCGTTGTCATAGGTGCTGTCATTCCAGGACAGCGCGTTGGACCACGACAGGTCCTGCATCGGCTTCAGCTGCAGCGTCGCCTCGGCGCCACGGCTGGTCACCGAACCCACGTTGGAGAACAGCGCCGGGCAACCGAGGATGCCCACGCACTGTGCGATCGCCAGCAGGCGGTTGTCGAACTTGACGTCGTACACCGCAACCGAGGCTTCATAGCCACGGCCGTAGCCACGCCAACCCAGCTCGATCGTGCGCGACTGTTCCGGCTTCAGGTTCTGCGCGCTGGCATCGAAGGCGGCCTGCGGCACGTTGAACGGACTGCCCACACCCAGTGCATAGGCCGCGATGTTCTTGGCGAACGAACCAAAGATCTCGTTGCCTTCGTTGAGCTTGAAGTTGAAGCCGGCCTGCGGCAGGAAGCCCTTCTTCGAGGTCAGGCTGCTGTTGTTGGCATAGCTGCCCAGCGGCGTGCGCACGCTGGTGCGGGTGTGCGGCGACTTCGCACCGATGTCGATGGTCAGCCGGTCATCGAACAGGCGGAAGCGGTCCTGCACGTAGAACTGGCGGGTGATGGTGGTGTAGCGCTGGTGCCACACGCGCTGGTCCGGGTTGCGCAGGAAGAAGTCGTCGGTGATCGGGCCGTCGATGTAGTAGAAGTTGCGCTGCACGCTGTGGCCGTTGTCCTCGTACCAGAGACCGGCTTCCAGTTCGTGGCCGCCAACGTTCCAGGTGAACGCCGAGGTCACGCCGGTACGGTCGATCGCGTACTCGGTGGTGCGGATCGAGATCGGAATCTCGCGGCTGGTGCCCGGGTTGGACGGATTGGACGGGCTGAACCAGTGGCCCTGGCCACGGTTGCTGTGGTTGTAGACATTGACCTTCAACCGCATCGACTCGTTCAGGCCGAAATCGCCGGCGATGCTGGACAGGTCATCGTTGCGCAGGCCGTGGCCGGAGTAGTACGCATCCCACGGGCTGTTGACGCCGCCGCTGAATTTCCCGCGTGCCGCGGCGACGGCGCGATCCCAGTCCGGCGCGTAGTTGTCCCAGTCCCAGCCGAGGCGATCGATCATCTCCAGCGACAGGTCCTGGTAATCGGCCTCGACGCGGCGCGAAGCGTTGAACAACGCGGTGATCCTGCTGTCTGTTCCGAAGTTGTAGGTGGCCTTGCCGTTGAACTGCTTCAGCTCCTGCGAGCCCTTGCCCTTCCACTTGTCGCCTTCCGAATACACGCCGGACAGGTAGGCGGCGAAGCCCTGGTGCTCACCGGTCTCCAGGCGCGCATAGCTGCGCCGCGCACTGTCACTGCCGAAGCCCTGCGCCAGCACCACGCCGTACTCGGTGGACGGATCGATCGAATAGAACTGGAACACGCCACCGAGGTTGCTGGTGGACGGCGTGCCAAGCGCGCCGATGCCGGTGGACACTTCGGCACCGCCCAGGTTCTCGCTGATCACGGCACGGCTGATGTGCAGGCCGTTGCTGTTGCCATAGGCCATGTTGCCCAGCGGGATGCCATCGAGCGTGTAGCCCAGGCGGTTCTGGTTGAAGCCACGCAGGCTGATGGTGGTGGACCATTCGTAGGCGCCGGTGGCATCGGCCGACTCGAAGTGCACGCCCGGCTTGCTGGCCAGCAGCTTCAGCGGGTTGGCACCGGGCGGCAGGATCTTCATGTCCTCGGCGGTCACGCGCTGCACCTGGCGGGCTTCGCCGCGGCCGATCACCGAGATCGAATCGAGGGTGGTCGCCGACGGCGCGTCGGGGGCGGGGGCGGTTTCAGCGGCAGCGAGCGACGGCAGCGAAGCACAGACCAGCAGGGCCAGCAGATTGCGGCGAAGCGGAGCGTGGGACGACATGGAGGCGGATTCCTTGGGCACGCTGGACGCCGAAGGGCGGCGTCGAAGGGCAGCAGCGGCGGAATCGTAGAAGCGGCGCGTTACATGTCATTTACACGCCACATACGGAATTTTTGCGTTCCGAATGGTTTATCGGCTGGTAGGTGATTGCCGGCCAGTGGCCGGCATCACCGTTACTCGAACGAGCCGACCGAATCGTGGGCCAGGTTGTCGAAGCGGGTGTACTCGCCGAAGAACTTCAGCTTGCACGAACCGGTCGGGCCACCACGGTGCTTGCCGATGATGATCTCGGCCAGGCCCTTGTCCGGCGAGTTTTCCTTGTTGTAGTAGTCGTCGCGGTAGATGAACACGATCATGTCCGCATCCTGCTCGATTGCGCCCGACTCGCGAAGATCGGCCATCACCGGGCGCTTGTCGGTACGCGTTTCCAGCGAGCGGTTGAGCTGTGACAGCGCGATCACCGGCACGTTCAGTTCCTTGGCCAGACCCTTCAGCGAACGCGAGATCTCCGAGATTTCGGTCGCGCGGTTCTCGCTGTTGCCCGGCACGCTCATCAGCTGCAGGTAGTCGATCACGATCAGGCCGAGATCATGCTCGCGCTTGAGGCGGCGGCACTTGGAGCGCAGCACTTCCGGCGATACGCCCGGCGTATCGTCGATGAAGATCTTGGTTTCCTTCAGCATCTTGATCGCGCTGGTGACGCGGCTCCAGTCCTCGTCTTCCAGCTGGCCGGTACGCAGGCGCTGCGCGTTGATGCGGCCATTGGAGGAAATCAGGCGCATCGCCAGCTGCGATGCCGACATTTCCATCGAGAACACCGCCACGCCCTTCTTCGACTTGATCGCCGCGTACTCGGCGATGTTCAGCGCGAAGGTGGTCTTGCCCATTGCCGGGCGCGCCGCGAGGATGATCAGGTCGGTCGGCTGAAGGCCGGCGGTCATCGCATCGAAATCGTTGTAACCGGTCGGCAGGCCGGTGATGTTGCCGCCGTTCTCGAAGCGGTTGCGCAGCTCCTCGAAGGCATCCTTCAGCGCACCAGGCATGGCCACGAAATCGGTACGGCCGCGCGCACCCTGTTCGGCGATGGCGAACACGCTCTTTTCCGCCGAGGCCAGCAGCTCGCTGCTGTCACGCCCTTCGGGCTGGAAACCGTCGTTGACGATGTCGGTGCCGACCTGGATCAGCTGCCGCAGCACCGCCTTGTCGCGCACGATCTCGGCGTAGGCCACGATATTGGCGGCCGACGGCGTGGTACTGGCCAGTTCGATCAGGTAGGCGCCGTCGCCAACGAGTTCCATCTTGCCCTGCGATTCAAACCACTCGCCCAGGGTCACCGCATCGAACGGCCGTTCGCGCTCGGACAGCTCGCGGATCGCCCGGTAGATCATCTGGTGATCGCGACGATAGAAGTCGCCTTCGGTCAGCTGGTCGTTGACCCGGTCATACGCCTCGGGCGCCAGCATCAGGCCACCCAGCACCGCCTGCTCGGCCTCCACCGAATGCGGCGGTACCCGCAACTGGTCGATGCGCGACTCGTCGCGATCGCGATCGAAGCCATCACCGCGCTCTCTGCGGTTGGAACGGAAGCCGGGACGAGCGGACATGCTGCGGTGTTTCCTGCAAAAGTGGGCCAGACGAGTGTAGGCATGCGCCGACCCCGGCGGCCATGGACAAGCCTGTGGATAAGCCGTGGAGAAACGGGGGATATCCGCCGGCGCCTGGCCAGACTGGCGTGGGGGCGTCGCACTGCCTGCGACAGGCGCCATTGCGGCACCCGAGCGGAGCATTATCGCAGATCAGGCGACCCGGGTCGGAACCCGTGCAACATACGGGCTCTGGCCCGCTCTGCTGGGCGTGGGGTCAGAACCCGCCACTGCGCGACGGGATCCGACCCCGGGCATGGCTGGGGTCGGATCCCTCTGCGAAGCAGAGGGCTCTGACCCCATCGGTCTCAATCGCCCTTCACGTGTACCGCGATCAGCGCCAGGAACCGGTCCACGTAGCCCTGCAGGAACTTCTGCGTGCCCTCGTTGTGGATCGTGCCGTCGGCATCGATCAGTCCATCCTTGAAGTGGATGAACGCCTCGGGCTGGCCCAGCACGTGCATGTCCAGGAAGGCCAGGCTGTTGCGCAGGTGCTGCTGGGCCACGGCGGTACCGATCTGGCCGATGGAGGCGCCGATCACCGCCGCCGGCTTGCCGGCAAACGCACTGTCACCGTAGGGGCGCGAGCCGATATCGATGGCGTTCTTGAGTACGCCCGGCACCGACCGGTTGTACTCGGGGGTCACGAACAGCACCGCGTCGGCGGCGCGCACCTGGTTCTTCAGCCGGGTACCCTGCGGCGGATAGTGCGCGTCGAAGTCCTGGTCGTACAGCGGCAGGTCGCCGATCTGCACGTACTGGAAGCGCGCGCGATCGCCGGCGATCTTCTCCAGCGCATGGGCCAGCTTGCGGTTGCAGGAGTCCTTGCGCAGGCTGCCGACGAACACGGCGATGGTGGGGACGGACATCGGGACATACTCCTCACGGTGCGGGAGGCCCAGCCTAGTCGCCGGGCCCGTGCAGGCCGGTGAAGATCAACCGCCCGTGACGGTCGCGCGCACCTGCCGCCAATGCGCCTGCCAGGCTTGGAACATCAGCACGTTCCACAGATGGGTATGCCACTTGCGCTGCCCTCCCAGGAACTGCTGCCACAACGGCTGCACCGCCGCCGCCGACAGCACGCCCTCACGCTCCAGCCGCGCCGGCTGCAGCAGGTCCTCGGCCCAGGGCCGCAGGTCACCCTTCAGCCAATCGCTGACCGGTGCGCCGAAACCGCGCTTGGGACGGTGCACCATCGAATGCGGCACGTAACGACCCAGCACGCGCTTGAGCAACACCTTGCTGGTCGTCTCACTGCGCTTGAAGCCCAGCGGCAGCGACCAGGCGAACTCGGCCACGCGCCAGTCCAACAGCGGTGCGCGCGCCTCCAGGCTGACTGCCATCGAGGTGCGGTCGACCTTGCACAACAGGTCGTCCGGCAGGTAGGTCACGAAATCGGCCAGCATCATCGCATCGGCCGGCGTGCCCGCGCCGTGCAGCGGATCAGCCAGGTCGTAGAAGCTGCCGGCGGCCTGCGCGCCGGGCACCGCCGCGGCCGGGTCGCGCCAGCGCGAGATGCGGTTGCGGTAGACGTCGCCGATGCCACGTGCGCCGGTCTCGGCCAGCAGCGCGGCGAGGCCACCGGTCCGCGAGGCCTCGCCCTGCTGCTGCGCGCGTGCGCCCATCCAGCGCCGCAACGGCCCCGGCACGCGGCCGAGCATCTGCCAGTTGCGCAGCGCGCGTACATACCGGGTGTAGCCGAAGAACAGCTCATCGCCACCGTCGCCGGACAGCGCCACGGTCACCCCCTGCCGTGCCAGCCGGGCGACCAGCGCGGTCGGCACCTGCGACGCATCGGCAAAAGGCTCGTCGAACATCGCCGGCAACTGCGGCACCACCGCCAGCGCGTCGGCACCGCTGACGTACAGCTCGGTGTGATCACAGCCCAGGTGGGCCGCCAGCTCCCTGGCCAGCGGCGCTTCGTCATGCCCCGAGTCGGTGAAGCCGATGCTGAAACTGTGCACCGGCTGCCCGCTCTGCGCCTGCATCAGCGCCGCCACCAGTGATGAATCGGTGCCGCCGGACAGGAATACGCCGACCGGCACGTCGGCCACCATGCGCAGCGCCACCGCGTCGCGCAGCAGCGTGTCCAGCTGTTCCTCCGCCTCCTCGATGCGGCCCTGGAACGGCGCGGCCAACGCCGCCTGCATGCGTGCACGCGCATCCCAGTACGGGCGCTGCGCCTGCTCCGGGCGATGTGCCGCGGCACCTGCGGCCACAACCGCCGCGTCCAGGCGCAGCACGCGGCCCGGCATCAGCTTGTAGCAGCGCTGGTGGATGCTGTGCGGCGCGGGAATGTAATCGAGCCGCAGCAGCAATGTGAGCGCATCGCGGTCGATGTCGTTGTCGAACGCCGGGTGCTGCCAGAGCGCCTTCAGTTCAGACCCGAACACCAGCGTGTCGCCGGCCCAGCCGTAGTACAGCGGCTTCTTGCCGACGCGGTCGCGGGCCAGCCACAGGCAACGCTCCTGGCGGTCCCACAGCGCGATGGCGAACATGCCGTTGCAACGCTGCAGGGTGTCTTCCACGCCCCACTGCAGGATCGCCGCCAGCAGTACTTCGGTGTCGGAATGGCCGCGGAAGGCATGCCCCAGCGGCTCCAGTTCCTCACGCAGGGCGGCGAAGTTGTAGACCTCGCCGTTGTAGGCCATCACGTAGCGGCCGTCGGCCGAGGCCATCGGCTGGTGGCCCAGCGGGGACAGGTCGAGGATGCTCAGCCGCCGATGCGCCAGCGCGATGCCCGCCTCGGCATCGATCCAGCTGCCGCCATCATCCGGCCCGCGGTGGTGCAGCGCCTGGCCCATGGCCAGGGCCTGCGCCTGCAGCGCCTCGGCCGACGCCAGCGGCGCCGGCAACAACATTCCCGCCAATCCACACATGCATCAGGGTTCCTGCGCCAGGTCGAGGGCGGCGCCAATCACCGCATTGTCGCTTGGAAGCCCGAACATTGCTGCCCCCGCCAGTGGCGTGTACGTATCGGCACCACAGACCCGGCGCAACGGCAGATGGCCAAACCCCGCCTCGACCAGCGCGGTGACCACGCCCTCCCCCACCCCGCCACTGTGGCGCCCTTCGTCCAGCACCAGCACCCGGCGAGCGCTGGCAGCCTGGGCGGCGATGAAGCCGGCGTCCAGCGGCACCAGCCAGCGCAGGTCGACCACCCGTACCTGCCAGCCCAGCTGCTGCTCGATCGCCCGCGATGCGCGCAATGCCATCGGCACGCCGTTGCCATAGGTATAGATCACCAGGTCGCCGGCCTCCGGCGCATAGACCCGGCCCTCGCCCGGCACCAGTGCCTGGCCCTGTGCCGGATAGTCAAACAGCCACTGGCCATCACCCGCTTCGTGCAGGTCCTTGCTCATGTACAGCGCGATCGGCTCCAGGAACACCGCCACGCGTCCATCCACCCGCGCCAGTGCGGCCAGCGTGCGCAGCATCATCACCGCATCGTCGCCACGCGACGGGCAGCCCACCACCAGCCCGGGGATGTCGCGCAGCGCGGTGATCGAGTTGTCGTTGTGGAAGTGGCCACCGAAGCCCTTCTGGTAGCCCAGCCCGGCCACCCGCACCAGCATCGGGTTGCGGTACTGGTCGTTGGAGAAGAACTGCAGCGAACACGCTTCGCCGCGCACCTGGTCGATGGCGTTGTGCAGGTAGGCCAGGTACTGGATCTCCGGAATCGGCAGCATGCCCAGGTTGGCCAGGCCCTGCGCCATGCCCAGGATCATGGTCTCGTCCAGCAGGGTGTTGAACACCCGGCGTGGGCCGAAGCGGCGCAGCAGGTCCTTGGTGACGGTGTAGACACCGCCCTTCTGTGCGACGTCCTCACCGAACAGCAGGCTCTGCGGATACTTCGCCAGCAGTTCCTGCAGGGCATGGTTGATCTGGATCGCCAGGTGGCGTGGCGCCTGCCGTTCGGGCAGGGCCTCCGCACCGCCATACAGCGCTTCGCGTGTCCCGGCGGGCACCTCGCGCCGTGCTTCGGCCTGCACCGCAGCCGGCGTATAGGGCGCAAGCGGCTCCATCACTTCGCGCAGCGATTGCAGCTTCGGGCGTCCTTCGGCATCGGCGGCGGCCGCCATGCAGCGCGCACGCATCGTCTCGTAGGCCACCTCGATGGCGGCCGCATCCATCCAGCCCGATTCCATCGCAATCTGTGCCGAGCGCAGCAGCGGGTCCTGCGCCTCGGCCGCACACAGCTCCGGCAACGCGCGCCATTCCACCTCGAAGTCGGTACCGGCGTGCCCCATCAGGCGCGTGGTGCGCAGATGCAGGAACGTCGGCCGCCGCGTACGCCGGCAGTGCTCCACCGCCGCCTGCACCTGGGCGTGTCCGGTGGCCAGGTCCAGACCATCGGCGAAGAAATAGTCCAGCCCCGGCTGGCGGCTGAAGCGTTCGGCAATCCAGCCTTCCGGCGTCTTCACCGAAATGCCCAGCCCGTTGTCCTCGCAGACGAACAGGATCGGCGCCGGCAGCTTCTGGTAGGCCGACCACATCGCGGTATTGAACGCGGTCTGCGCGGTGGCATGGTTGGCCGAGGCGTCGCCGAACGAGCACAGCACGATGCTGTCGGCCGGAATCGGCAGTTCCTGGCCCAGCCGCTTGCCGCTTTCGATGGCGAGCGCGGTGCCCAGCGCTTTCGGCAGATGCGACGCGATGGTCGAGGTCTGCGGCAGCACCCACAACGGTTTGCTGCCCCACACCTTGTGGCGCCCCCCGCTGGCCGGGTCATCGGCGCTGGCAGCAAAGGACAGCGCGGCATCGCGCAGTGGGTCGATGCCCGGCATCTGGCGCGAACGCTCGGCCATGAAGGCTCCGGAGCGATAGTGCAGGAATGCCGGGTCGGTATGCCGGCAGGCCCGCGCCAGCAGCGCGTTGCCCTCGTGGCCGGACGAACCGATGGTATAAAAAACCTTGTTCTGCACGCGCAGCACGCGCGCCATCAGGTCCAGCTGGCGGCTGGCCAGTTGCGAATCGAACAGCTCGCCAAACGCGGCGGCAGTGAGCGTGCTGCCCGGCAGGATCGGCGCATCCGGCGCCGGGCGCGGGCGTGGGGTGCCACGCCAGCCACGTACCGCGTCGAGGAAATTGGCGTCGCACACGTCGGCGCGGTTGAGCACGCGCATGCGTGCGGGAATCGGATCTGGAACCACAGCGAACATCGAACACCCTCCGTGTCGTTGCTGCATTCCGCCCGGCGTTGGCCAGGCGCTACCCTGTGGGGGTCACCCTGGTGAGCGTCACGCGGCCTCGAAGCGTGCGCGCACCTCGGCGGTCACCGCCGGCATCGGCAGGAAGCGCGGTTGCCCGCGCACGCGTTGCAGCCAGGCACGCACCTCCGGGAATGGCTGCAGGCTGATTCCACCCTCGCCTGCGACGTCGGTGTAGGCGAACAGCGCGATGTCGGCGATGCCGTACCCGCTACCGGTGAACCATTGCGCTTCACGCAGATGCTGCTCCATCACCGCCAGTGCGGTGGCGGCGCGCTCGTGCAGGCGTGGCAGTTCGGCGCGGCGCGGCGACTCAGGCGGGGTCCAGCCGCGGATGAAGCGCGCGACCGCTACGCACGGCTCGTGCGTGTACTGCTCGAAGAACATCCAGCTCAGTGCCTGCGCACGCTCCCAGCCATCGGTGGGCAGGTAGGGCGTGCCTTCGGCCAGCCAGAACAGGATCGCGTTGGATTCAGTCAGCACGCGGCCATCGTCGCGGACGATCAGCGGCACCTTCGCATTGGGATTGAGCGCGAGGAACTCAGGGGTGTGGGTCTGGCCATGGGCACTGTCCACTTCCACCCAGCGGTAGCGGCTGCCGAGCTGCTCCAGCAACAGGCGGACCTTGTGGCAATTGCCTGACACCGACATGCCGTGCACCGTCAACGGGACGCGCTCTTCCACCATTGCCTGCTCCCTCGGATCCGGCCGGCGGCCGGCTGCGTGCAGTCTGGCAAGCACGCCGGTGAATGCCAAGCGCGAGTGCAGCATGACTGCACGGTAGTGCCGTCCGCCGGCCGGCACTCGCATGAGCCCTGCTGCAAGGAGATTGCCGGCCAGCGGCCGGCACTACCGGGCAATGCTCAGCGCGCGCGCTGCCGCCACTGTTCGCGCGACTGGCCCCAGATCTGCATCGGCTTGTCGTTGTACGGCGCTGGCAACTCGCCCATGCGCAGCAGTGTGCTGCCGAGCTTGCGTGCCACGGCCCGGGAGTTGTCGTTGTTCTCGGCGATGGTGTGGATCACCTCCTCCCAGCCCAGCGTATCGAAGGCCCAGTCGATCGCCGCGACCGCCGCCTCCGGCGCATAGCCCCTGCCCCAGCTGGCGTGGCGGATGCCCCAACCGACCTCGGTACCCGGCCAGTCCTGCGGCTGCCACGGCCCCATCCGCCCGATCCAGTCGCCGCTGGATTTCTCGATCACGCTGAACATCGAGAAGCCGAACAGCTGCCAGGCGCCGGCTAGGCTGCAGAAACCGCGCCAGGCCACCGACGGCGGCTGCACGCCACCGAGAGTGCGCATCGTGTCTTCGTCGGCGCAGAACGCGAGATATGGTTCGTAGTCCTCGCGCAGCAGCGGGCGCAGGATCAGCCGCTCGGTTTCGATGCGCAGGTCGAAGATGCTCATGCCGGCTCCAAGTCGAAGGGGGCATCCATGATGGAGGATCGCTTCCCTGCGCGGATGAATATCGCCGGCTACAACGAAACGGGCCGGCATGAGCCGGCCCGTCAGGTACTGCATGCTTCGCCGGGATTACTGGCGCGTGGCTGCGGCAGTGGCACCGGCGGCAGCGGTCTGCGTGACCAGCTGGCCATCGACCACCGGCAGGCGATCGCTGGCCGGCTTGTTGTCCATGCGCACGGTCTTCTCGGCGCCGTCATAGCGGTAGGTCACGTTGTAGCCCTTGACCACATCGGTGTTGCCCATGGCGATGCGGTTGCCCGGCTTGCTGGCCATGCGCATGGTGCCGGTGGTGCCGTCCTCGTTGCGATAGGTCACGTTGTAACCGGTGACGCGGCTCGACTCGGAGGTGGCGGTCTCGGTGTGGCACTGGCGCTCAGTGCGGTTGACCACGCGGCCACCCACATGGCGCTTGTCGATCTGGTTGCCGATGAAGCCACCGGCCACGGCACCGGCGGCGGTCGCGGCCTTCTTGCCGTTGCCACCACCCACCTGGTTGCCGAGCAGGCCACCGACCACAGCGCCCACCACAGTGCCGCCGACATTGCCATCACGCTCCGGCAGGCGCTCCTGCACCGTCACGTCCTGGCAGACCTCGTGCGGGGTCTGGGTGGTGGAGGTCTCACGCACCGGATCGGTGCCGATCACGGTGGCATACGCCTTCTGCTTTTCGGTGATCGGATCGACCTTCAGCACATCGGCGTACTCCAGGCCGCGCGGTGCGGACGGGTCGAGCTTGTCACCACGCGCGCCATCGTCGGTGGCACTGCCATCGACCAGGCGCGACTCGCCATTGGGGGTTGCGGCGCTGATGGAATCGGGCGATTTGTCGCCACTCTTCATGAAGGCGGCGGTGGCGATGCCACCGACCAGCAGCGCGCCCGCTGCGACCAGGACAGTTGTAGTTGTGCTTTTCATGACCTGCTCCTTGCGGACCATCCGCAACGTTCTCAGGCCAGATTGCAGCATGCGCTGCCTGAACGGAATCTCCACATTTCCTGCTCATTGCTGTAACCCATTCAGCATCGGGAAATGCTGGGCCCGTGGTAGCGTTTGCATATTCCCCACGAGGATTCCCGCCATGGCCAACCCGATGCTGCTGCCGGTACTGCAATGGGCCCGCCGGCTGCGCTACCCGACCCTGTTCAAGCTCACCGCCGGCCTGTTCGTGCTGACGCTGTTCATCCCGGACCCGATCCCGTTCGTCGATGAGCTGGTGCTGGGCTTCGGCACCCTGCTGCTGGCCAACTGGAAGAGCCGCAACGCCATCACGCCCCCGCCGCTGGAACAGCGTTGAGCGTGCTGGTCGACAGCCACTGCCATCTGGACGCCAGCGAGTTCGACCGTGACCGCGCCGCCGTGGTCGAGCGTGCGCAGGCGGCTGGGGTGCGCCTGCAGGTGGTACCGGCGGTGACCGCAGCCAGCTGGCCGAAGCTGCGCGAGGTCTGCCAGCAGGCGCCGGGGCTGTACCCGGCCTACGGCCTGCATCCGATGTTCCTGGCCGAGCACCAGCCTGGGCACCTGCCGCTGCTGCGCGAGTGGATCGAACGCGAGCGCCCCTGCGCGATCGGCGAATGCGGCCTGGACTTCTTCGTCGAAGGACTGGATGCCGAGGCTCAGCAGGCGTATTTCATCGGCCAGCTGGAACTGGCCCGTGAGTTCGAGCTGCCGGTGATCGTGCACGCGCGACGCGCGGTAGATGCGGTGATCGCCGCCATCCGCCGCATCGGCGGCCTGCGCGGCGTGGTGCACAGCTTTTCCGGCAGCCCCGAACAGGCCGCGCAACTGCACCGGCAGGGCTTCCTGCTGGGTCTCGGCGGTCCGCTGACCTACGACCGCGCGCAGCGCCTGCAGCGGCTGGTGCGCGAAATGCCGCTGGAACAGCTGCTGCTGGAAACCGACGCGCCCGACCAGCCCGACGCCGGCATCCGCGGCCAGCGCAACGAACCGGCGCGGCTGGCGACCATTGCCCGCCATGTGGCCGCGCTGCGCGGGATGGAACTGGACGCCGTGGCCCAGGCCACGACGGAGAATGCGCGGCGGCTGTTCGCGCTGCCAGCGCTATAGCGGTAGTGCCGGCCGCTGGCCGGCATCTGCGCTGATTCATACATTCCGGAGTTGTCGGCCAGCGGCCGGCACTACCGTCACGCGTCGGCGTGATCCTCGATCACTTCAGCCTTCACCTTCTTCGGCTCCAGCAGCATCTCCAGCGCCTTGCCGACCGCCGCGAAGGCAAACGCGCCGGTGATGTGGGTTGCCGCGCCCAGGCCGGCGCCGCAGTCCAGCTTCAGCGCCGCATCGGCGCCCAGGTTCGGTCGGATGCCGCAGACGCTGCCATCGGCCTGCGGGTACTTCACATTCTCCAGCGAATACACCGCCGGCACGCCGAAATAGCGCTTGGCGTTCTTCGGGAAGTTGAATTCGCTGCGCAGCTTCTTGCGGATCAGCGCCAGCATGGCGTCGTGCTCGGTGCGAGAGACATCGCGGATGCGCACCAGGGTCGGGTCGGTACGGCCACCGGCGGCACCAACGGTCAGCAACGGCAGCTTGCGGCGGCGGCACCAGGCGATCGTCTCGACCTTGACCCGGAAGCTGTCGCAGGCATCGATCACCAGATCGAACCCCCGGTCCAGCAGCTCGGCCATGTTGGACACGGTCAGGAACGCCTGCACGGCGTCGACCTCGATGTCCGGATTGATCGCCCGGCAGCGCTCGGCCATTGCTTCGGCCTTGTTGCGGCCGTAGTTGCCTTCCATCGCCGGCAGCTGCCGGTTGGTATTGGACACGCAGATATCGTCGGCGTCGATCAGGGTCAGGTGGCCGACCGCCGAACGGGCCAGCGCCTCCACCACCCACGAGCCGACGCCGCCCATGCCCACCACCGCCACGCGGCTGCCCTGCAGGCGCTCGAGCGCGCCCACGCCATACAGCCGTTCGATGCCGGCGAAGCGTTGTTTGACCTGTTCGTTCATCGGGCTATTTTAACGTGCAGGTGCCGGCGCCCGCAGTACGCCGGCATCGAACCCACCGTTGCAAGCCCAGAGAGCCCGCATGAATGCCAGCCCGCCCCGCCGCCTGTCCACCGCCCATCGTTACCTGTTCGTGCTCTGCCTGGGCCTGCTGATCGGCCTGATCGCCACGGTGATGGTCAGCCGTGCCCTGCAGGCCCGCCGTGACCCGTTCCCGGACAGCCTCATGCAGGTGATGCAGCGGCAGTCGCAGCTGCTGCAGCAGGCCCAGCAGCAGAACCGCTGCAGCCTGGCCGACAGCGTGCCGCGCCTGCAGGCCATACGCATGTTGTCCAACGATCTGGATCTGGCCTTTCCCGGGCTGAAGGACAGTGCGCAGTTCCAGCAGCACGCCAGCCAGCTGCGCGGCAACCTCAACACGGCGCTGGCCTCACCGCCAGGCGACTGCAAAGCCCTCGCCCAGGTGGTGGAAACACTGCAGGCGGACTGCCGTGCCTGCCACCAGGACTTCCGCTGACGCGCATTCATCCTGCAGCCGGTCAGGGCACGCACGGTTGGCGCGTTGTTCACGTTCGAAAGGAGAGGATTCGTCCACCCTGCTGCATGACGCAGTACCACCCAACGCACCCGCCTTCACGGCCAGGAGACGCCTCATGAAGATCCAGCTCATCGCTGCCAGTGCCATCGCAACCCTCGCCCTGGCCGGCTGTGCCACCTCGCCCGGTTACGGCGGCGGTGGTTACAACAACGGCTACAACAACGGCGGCTACGGCAACAATGGCGGTTACAACCAGGGCCGCTGCGCCGACTGCGGCATCGTCACCCGCATCAACACCGTGCCCTCGGGCCGCACCGCGCCCAGCGCGACCGGCGCGATCCTCGGCGGCATCGTCGGCGCCGTGGCCGGCCATGAAATCTCCGACCACACCGGTGGCAGCCGTGGCAACAAGAACATCGCTGCCGCTGCAGGCGCGGTCGGTGGCGCCCTGGCCGGCAACCAGATCCAGAAGAACGTCACCAGCGATACCTATGACATCAGCGTGCGCATGGATGATGGCCGTACCATCGTGGTCAACCAGCGCGATCTCGGCGGCATCCGCGAGAACACCTACGTGCGCGTGGTCAATGGCAAGGTCATCCTGCGCTGACCTGCACCGGGCCAACGGCAAAGAAAAAGGCCCGCTTGCGCGGGCCTTTTTCATGCCGACGGGCGGCAGGTATTACACCGGCTGCACCTTGTCAGCCTGCAGGCCCTTCTGGCCCTGCACGACTTCAAAGGTCACCGACTGGCCTTCCTTGAGGCTCTTGAAGCCCTGGGTCTCGATGGCGCGGAAGTGCACGAACACGTCCTCGCCATTCTGCCGGCTGATGAAGCCGAAGCCCTTCGCATCATTGAACCACTTTACGGTACCGGTCTCGCGCTCAGCCATCTCACTAACTCCCTTTGACTCTCTCTTGTTGTTGGAAACGCCCGGTGGGCGGCTGACAAGCAAGGGGGAAGCGAGGTGCATCGATGCAGCGGATCGGAAAGATCTTGCTTCATCAGGCCACGATCCACGGTGACCTTGCCAAGCTCAGCGACTGCAACTTAACCCGCCCAAAACGAAAAAGCAACTGGCAAAATCTTTCACTGTCAACCCCAAAACGGACACCATACGGGACAGCATGGGACTCTCATTCATCTTATATCTGCTAGCGGTCATTTTTGTCCTGATCGGCATCGCTGGCATCGTCCTGCCGGCCCTTCCAGGCATCCCACTGGTGTTCATCGGACTGCTGCTGGCGGCCTGGGCCGACGGCTTCGCCCATGTCGGCTGGCCCACCCTGGTCGCGCTGGGTGTGCTGACCCTGCTTTCACTGCTGGTGGACGTGCTGGCCACCGTGGTCGGCGCGCAGCGCGTCGGCGCCAGCCGCAAGGCCCTGTGGGGCACCTTCGTCGGCAGCATCGTCGGCCTGTTCTTCATGCCCATCGGCCTGTTTGCCGGCCCCCTGATCGGCGCCCTGCTCGGCGAGTACTGGCACACCCGCGAACTCGGCCGCTCGACCAAGGTCGGCCTGGCCACCTGGCTCGGCATCCTGCTCGGCCTGGCACTGAAACTAGCGGTGGTGATCGCGATGCTGGGCCTGTTCGCGTTCGCCTGGTTCTTCTGAGCCACCTGGCCTTCACGCCACGCGCACGCCGTGGCCGTGCATAAACCGTAGGGCTGGCCGCGATCCGGTGCAGCCGCCACACTGTGCGATTCCCGTATCCACCGAAGGGCCTGCTGCAATGACCCTCCCCACGCTGCTTCCCCGTCTGGCGCCGCTGGCGCTTGCCCTGGCCAGTGCACCGCTGGCCGCGCAGGAGTTCGCACCCAGCGCCGACACCTCGCCGGCCGCCTGCGCGGCCATCACCACCGACGCGGCCCGCCTGGCCTGCTATGACCGCCTGTTCGCGCACACCCCGCAGGCCACCGCCGCTGCCGACGCCGCTGCCGAGGCAGCCGCACAGGCCCGCCGCGAAGAGCGCCAGACCGCACGCGTGAGCCAAGGCGAAGAGAAACTGCGCGAACGGGTCAGCGACCTGTTCCGCCCGGCGGCACCGGACAGCGCGCTGGCCAACGCCGGCCGCGGTTCGCTGCTGGACAGCCGCTGGGAGCTGGCCGAGGACTCCAAGCTGGGCCCGTTCCAGCTGCGCGCCTACAAGCCGGTGTACCTGCTGCCCGCGTTCTGGACCAGCGACCGCAACACCATGCCGCACTCGCCGAACCCGGCCAACACGGTCACCACGCCGCAGGTGCTGGACAGTGCCGAGCTGAAGTTCCAGATCAGCTTCAAGACCAAGATCGCCGAGAACCTGTTTGGCGACAACGGCGACATCTGGGCCGGCTACACCCAGAGCTCGCGCTGGCAGGCCTACAACAGCGAGGATTCGCGCCCGTTCCGCGAAACCAATTACGAACCGGAAGTGATGATGGTGTTCCGCAACGGCTACTCGATCGGTGGCTGGCGCGGGCGCATGACCGGCATCAGCCTCAACCACCAGTCCAACGGACGGGCCGATCCGCTTTCGCGCAGCTGGAACCGGGTCATGCTCAACATCGGCCTGGATCGCGAGAACTGGGCGCTGGTGCTGCGCCCTTGGTACCGCATCCCGGAAAGCCGCAGCGAAGACAACAATCCGGACATCGAGGATTACATGGGCCGGGGTGACGCGACCCTGATCTGGAACCGCAACGGGCATGAGGTCGCGCTGATGGCACGCCATTCACTGCGCACCGGCAGCCGCTCCCACGGTGCACTGCAGCTGGACTACGGCTTCCCGATCAGCAACCTGCTGCGTGGCCATGTGCAGATCTTCGACGGCTATGGCGAGAGCATGATCGACTACAACCACAAGGCCACCTATGTGGGCGTGGGCGTGTCGCTGCTGGAGTGGTTCTGATGGACGTGACGATCTGGCACAACCCGGCCTGCAGCAACTCGCGCGGCGCACTGAAGCTGATCCGCGATGCGGGCTTCGATCCGGTGGTGATCGAGTACCTGGGCAATCCGCCCGACGCGGCCACGTTGCGCCAGGTGCTGGCCGAGTCGGCACTGAGCGCGCGCGATCTGGTGCGCAGCAAGGAAACCCAGTTCGCCGAACTCGGGCTGGAAGATGCCGACGATGCCACCCTGCTGGCCGCGATGGCCGAACACCCGCACTTGATCAACCGTCCGGTGGTGCGCACCCCCAAGGGCACGCGGCTGTGCCGCCCACCGGAAACGGTGCTGGAGATCCTGTAACCCCAAAAAGGGGACGGAGGGAATTACGTCGCTTGTGCACAAACGACTTAATTCCCTCCGTCCCCTTTTTCGGTTACCGCCAGTCGGTGATGCCTTCGCGGCGGTACACCTCTGCGAACGCCGGGCGCGCCTTCATCGCCGTGGCATGCGCCTTGAGTGGCGGCCAGGTGTCACTGGGCCTGGGCATGTTGCGCGACCAGCGCATCAGCATCACCAGCATGTAGTCGACCACGCAGGGCGTTGCGCCCAGCAGATAGGGCCCATGCGCCAGCAGGTGCGTGGCCACATGCTGCCAGGCCGCTTCCAGGCGCTGCCGCGCCATCTCGCGACTGGCCTCCACGTTTGCCTCGCCCGCCACCTCGTTCGGATAGAACCAGGCGCGATAGGCCGGCTGCAACGTATTGGCACACCAGAACATCCAGCGGTAGGCATCGGCGCGCTGCGGCGTGCCCAGCGCGGGCAACAGGTGGGCGTCCGGATGGCGGTCGGCCAGGTACAGTGCGATCGCCGCCGCTTCGGTCATTACCAGGCCGTCGATCAGCAGCGTCGGCACCACGCCGGCGGGATTCAGTGCCAGATACTCCGCCGACTTGTGCTCGCGCGCGTCGAAATCCAGCAGCACCAACTCATGCTCGATGCCGAGCTCGATCAGCAGCCAGTGCACCACCAGGGCGGCGGTGCTTGTCGAACCATACAGCGTGGTGCTCATGCGGCGGATCCTGTGCAGGTGGACCGGCCGATTATGCGCCCGTGCGAGCGCCGTTGCTCAGCCGCAGCTGCTCATGCAGGTATCGCGGCGTTCGCCACAGGACATCATCGGCGCGCGCATTGTGCAGTCATGCGCCTTCAGCTCGCAGGCGCGGCGCAGCTCGGGGTTGGCAACGTCCTTGCAGCGTTTGTCTGGTGCTGGTACCACCTGCTGTTCGCAGCTGAAGGCACTGTTGCCGGTACTGCCCTGTGCCATGCAGCTGCGATAGCCTGCCTGGCATTGCATGCGGCACTGCGAGGACGCGGAAAAATCCGCACCTTCGTACGATGCCGGGGTGCTGCAGCCGGCCAGCGCCAGCACGACGCCAACCATGATGGTTCGAAGCAGGGTCATGGACACCTCCTGTGTGAGCAGATTCCGACCGTAGCAGAGCGATTGCTGCAGATTCGTTAATGCTCCCGCCATGCGCAGCAACGGCGCCACACGGGCGCCGTTGCCTGGGACGGAGCGGGAGAACTTACTCCACCACCACCGGAATCTTGCCGATGCGGGCCTGCCATTCGCGCGGGCCGGTCTTGTGCACCGACTCGCCGGTGGAATCGACCGCCACGGTCACCGGCATGTCCTGCACGGTGAACTCGTAGATCGCCTCCATGCCCAGGTCGGCGAAGCCGACCACCTTGGCCGCCTTGATCGCCTTGGACACCAGGTAGGCCGAACCGCCAACCGCCATCAGGTAGGCCGACTTGTTGTCACGGATCGCTTCGATCGCCGCCGGGCCGCGCTCGGCCTTGCCGACCATGCCCAGCAGGCCGGTCTGCTCCAGCACCTGGCGGGTGAACTTGTCCATGCGGGTCGCCGTGGTCGGGCCGGCCGGGCCCACCACTTCGTCGCGCACCGGATCAACCGGGCCGACGTAGTAGATGAAGCGGCCCTTCAGGTCGACCGGCAGCTGCTCGCCCTTGTTGAGCATGTCGACCATGCGCTTGTGCGCGGCGTCGCGGCCGGTCAGCAGCTTGCCGTTGAGCAGCAGGGTCTGGCCCGGCTTCCAGCTGGCCACGTCTTCGGGGGTGATCGTATCCAGGTCCACGCGGGTGCCCTTGGATGCGTCGTAGGTCAGCTTCGGCCAGTCTTCCAGCGACGGCGGGTCCAGCATCACCGGGCCGCTGCCATCCAGGGTGA
Organism: Stenotrophomonas sp. 109824_Sma; assembly: GCF_056480025.1. NCBI lineage: Bacteria > Pseudomonadati > Pseudomonadota > Gammaproteobacteria > Lysobacterales > Lysobacteraceae > Stenotrophomonas > Stenotrophomonas sp. 109824_Sma. The sequence goes on from NZ_CM151078.1 coordinate 3,136,567, forward strand.
AGTGCGCATGGCGGGTGGCCGCGCAGTTCGGGATCATCGCCACCGGCAGGTTGGCCGCGTGGGTCGGGTAGTCGTTGATCTTGATGTCGAGCACGGTGGTCAGGCCGCCCAGGCCCTGCGCACCGATGCCCAGCGCATTGACCTTCTCGTACAGCTCCAGGCGCAGCTCTTCGATGCGGTTGGAGGCACCGCGAGCCTGCAGCTCGGTGATGTCGATCGGCTCCATCAGCGCTTCCTTGGCCAGCAGCATCGCCTTCTCGGCGGTGCCACCGATGCCGATGCCGAGCATGCCCGGCGGGCACCAGCCGGCGCCCATGGTCGGCACGGTCTTCAGCACCCAGTCGACGATGGAGTCGGACGGGTTGAGCATCGCGAACTTGGTCTTGGCTTCCGAACCACCACCCTTGGCGGCGACGATCACATCGACCGTGTTGCCCGGCACCACCTTGACGTTGACCACGCCCGGGGTGTTGTCCTTGGTGTTGATGCGCTTGCCGGCCGGATCAGCCAGCACCGAGGCGCGCAGCTTGTTGTCCGGGTGCATGTAGGCGCGGCGCACGCCTTCATTGGCCATGTCTTCCACGCCCATGGTGGCGTCGTCCCAGCGCACGTCCATGCCGATTTCCAGGAACACGGTGACGATGCCGGTGTCCTGGCAGATCGGACGGTGGCCTTCGGCGCACATGCGCGAATTGATCAGGATCTGGGCCATCGCTTCCTTCGCGGCCGGCGACTCCTCGCGCTCGTAGGCGGCGGCAAGGTTCTTGATGTAATCGACCGGGTGGTAGTACGAGATGTACTGCAGCGCGTCGGCGATGGACTGGATGAGGTCTTCCTGCTTGATCGATGTCACGACTTGCTCGCTTGCTGGAGGCTGGCGGGGGTAATCCGCCTATTTTACCCCCTCCCCCGGCCCCAGGGTGGTAGTGCCGGCCGCTGGCCGGCAATATCCGCACACGCCCTCTGTCACGCCATGCGCCACTGCGGCGTCCTTGCCCACATGAACGCCGAAACCGCTTTCCAGACCCACCGCCCGCGCCTGATGGCCCTGGCCTACCGCCTGCTCGGCAGCCGCGCCGACGCCGAAGACGTGGTCCAGGATGCCTGGCTGCGCTGGTCCGGCGCCGACCCGGCGGCCGTCCGCGACCCCGAAGCCTGGCTGGTCACCACCACCACCCGGCTCGGCCTGGACCGGCTGCGCGCGGCCAAGCGCGAGCGCGTGCACTACGTCGGCCCATGGCTGGCCGAACCGCTGGCGGTCACCCTGGAGCCCGACCCGGCACCCGGTCCGGCGCAGCTGCATGCGCTGGCCGACGATGTCTCGGTGGCCTTCCTGACCCTGCTCGAACAGCTCGGCCCTGAGGAACGCGCCGCGTTCCTGCTGAAGGAGGCCTTTGATCACGATTACCGCGAGATCGCCGACCTGCTCGGCCACAGCGAGGCCAACTGCCGGCAGCTGGTGCACCGCGCGCGGCAGCGCCTGCAGGCCGGGCGGCCGCGCTTCAACGCCGACGCCAGCCAGCACCGGCAGCTGCTCGCACGCTTCATGGACGCCTCGCAGCGCGGCGACAGTGAAGCGATCCAGGCCCTGCTGCACGCCAACGCGGTACTGGTTTCCGACGGCGGTGGCGTGGTCACTGCGGCGGTGCGGCCCCTGCTCGGCGCCGAACGCATTGGCCGCCTGTTCTGGGCCATCGCCCGCCGCGGCGCGGTGCATCCGGCGCAATTGGGCTACGTCAATGGCGAACCGGCGATCCTGCGTTTCCAGGGCGATCGCCTGCACTCGGTCACCACCATCGAGGTGGTCGATGGCCGCATCGCCAACGTGTACAGCGTTTTGAATCCGGAAAAGCTGCCGGGTGTTGTCACGCGCGATGACGGTGCGGCGTCCTGGTAGTGAAAGGCGGCCATCGTGGCCGCCGTGGAGCCGAAAATGTCCGACCACGCCTCTCCCCGCGTTCCCTATACCCGCCTGGCCGCCGAGGCCTTCAAGGGCCTGCTGGCCACCAGCCAGGCGGTGCATGACAGCTCGATCGATCCGACCCTGATGGAACTGGTGTTCCTGCGCGTGTCGCAGCTCAACGGCTGCGGCTACTGCATGGACATGCACGGCACCGCGCTGCGCAAGGACGGCATCGAGCCGCGCAAGCTCGATACCCTGCCCGCCTGGCACGAAAGCCGTTTCTTCGATGCGCGCGAACGCGCGGCGCTGGGCTGGGCCGAGGCGCTGACCCGGCTGACCGACGGTGCGCCGTCGCAGGCGGCGTTCGATGCACTGGCACCGCACTTCGATGAGAAGGGCATCAGTGACCTGAGCATGGGCATTGCGGTGATCAATGCCTGGAACCGGTTGGGCGCGGGCCTGCTGCCGCCGCTGCCGTAACGGGGTCTGGCCGGGCGGGTTCCTGCAACGGTTGGTAGGTGCCGACCTTGGTCGACACGGTAGATCCACGCCATGCGTGGATGCGGCAGGGTCGGATCCCTTCGCCACGCGAAGGGCTCTGACCCGATCCGGGCTGATGGGGTCAGAGCCCTTTGCGCCGCAAAGGGATCTGACCCCGGCGCGGCCACACGCCTGCACTGACCTCATCTGCACGCGTCCGGCGCGCACAATACGCGCATGCCTGCTTCCCCCACCGCTGGCGCTGCCGCCGCGAAGAAACCCAGCCTGCGCCAGCGCTTCAGGGCGATGCGCAACCTGCCGCCGTTCCTGCGCATGGTCTGGCAGACCAGCCCCGCGCTCACCCTGGCCAGCCTGGGGCTGCGCCTGATCCGTGCGCTGCTGCCGGTCGCGATGCTCTACGTCGGCAAGCTGATCATCGACAGCGCCCTGCACCTGAGCCAGCACGATGCCGGCTTCCCGCCGTTGGGCGAGGCACTGTCCAGTGGTGTGTTGAATCCACTGCTGGGCCTGCTGGCGCTGGAATTCGGCCTGGCCATCGCCTCGGACCTGCTCGGCCGCCTGGTCAGCTACGCCGATGCGCTGCTCTCGGAACTGTTCGCCAACGTCACCAGCATCCGGCTGATGGAACACGCCGCAACGCTGGACCTGGAGGACTTCGAAGACCCGGACCTGCAGGACAAGCTGGACCGTGCGCGGCGCCAGACCATGGGCCGGATGAACCTGATGAGCCAGCTGTTCGGCCAGGTGCAGGATGCGATCACCGTGGCCAGCCTCGCCGTCGGCCTGCTGGTCTACGCGCCATGGTTGATCCTGCTGCTGGCGCTGGCGCTGGTGCCGGCCTTCATCGGCGAATCGCACTTCAACGCGGCCGGCTACAGCCTCAACTTCCAGTGGACGCCCGAGCGCCGCCAGCTCGACTACCTGCGCCAACTCGGTGCCAGCGTGGAAACGGCCAAGGAAGTGAAGATCTACAACCTGCACCGCTTCCTGGTGGAGCGCTACCGGCGGCTGTCGGTGGCACTCTTCCAGGCCAACCGTGCACTGGCCCGGCGGCGCGCTTTCTGGGGCACGCTGCTGGCCGCGCTGGGCACGCTGGGTTACTACACCGCCTACGCCTACATCGCGTGGCGCACGGTGCGCGGCGACTTCTCGATCGGCGACCTGACCTTCCTCGCCGGCAGCTTCCTGCGCCTGCGCCAGCTGCTGGAGGGCCTGCTGATCGGGTTCTCGCAGGTGGCCAGCCAGGCCCTGTACCTGGATGACCTGTTCTCGTTCTTCCAGATCCAGCCGGAAATCCACTCACGCGAAGGTGCGGTGCGTGTGCCGCAGCCGATCCGCCAGGGCTTCGTGTTCGAGAACGTCGGCTTCCGCTATCCCGATGCCGAGCAATGGGCGGTGCGCCACCTCGATTTCCAGCTGCGGGCCGGCGAAGTACTGGCCCTGGTCGGCGAGAACGGCGCCGGCAAGACCACGCTGGTGAAGCTGCTGGCGCGGCTGTACGAACCGGACGAGGGCCGCATCCTGCTCGATGGCCGCGACCTGCGCGATTACGACCTGGACGACCTGCGCGCCAACCTCGGGGTGATCTTCCAGGACTTCGTGCGCTACAACCTCAGTGCCGGCGAGAACATCGGCGTCGGCCAGGTCGAGGCGATGGCCGATCAGGCGCGCATCGCCGACGCCGCACGGCGCGGCATGGCCGAGGAAGTGATCGACGACCTGCCCGGCGGCTACGACCAGCTGATCGGCCGCCGCTTCAAGCAGGGCGTGGACCTGTCCGGCGGCCAGTGGCAGAAGATCGCCATTGCCCGCGCATGGATGCGCAATGCGCAGGTGATGATCCTGGATGAGCCAACGGCGGCGCTGGATGCGCGCAGTGAGTTCGAGGTGTTCCAGCGGTTCAGGGAACTGGCGGATAATCGTACAGCCGTGCTGATTTCCCACCGGTTCTCCTCGGTGCGCATGGCCGATCGCATCCTGGTGCTGGCCGACGGCCGGATCGAGGCCAGCGGCACCCATGAGCAGCTGATGGCGCAGGGCGGCCGCTATGCCGAGCTGTTCGAGCTGCAGGCGGCCGGTTACCGCTGAGAACGCCTCTCGTTCCGCCTAATGAGAACCTGTCTCATTTGAGATAGAATCCCCCCGACGACTTCCGATAGATACGCCCATGTCCTCCGCTTTTGGCGCCGAAACGGTGCTTGAGGTCCGTCACTGGACCGATGCCTACTTCAGCTTCACCCTCACCCGCGACAGCGGTTTCCGCTTCGAGAACGGCCAGTTCGTGATGATCGGCCTGGAAACCGAGGCACGGCCGCTGCTGCGCGCGTACTCCATCGCCAGCGCCAACTGGGAAGAGCACCTGGAGTTCTTCAGCATCAAGGTGCAGGACGGCCCGCTGACCTCGCGCCTGCAGCACATCAAGCCGGGTGACAAGGTGCTGGTCGGCAAGAAGCCCACCGGCACCCTGCTGATCAGCGACCTGCACCCGGGCAAGAACCTGTACCTGCTGGGCACGGGCACCGGCATGGCGCCGTGGCTGTCGGTCATCAAGGACCCGGAAACCTACGAGCGCTTCGAGAAGGTGATCCTGTGCCACGGCGTGCGCTACGAAAAGGACCTGGCCTACCGCGATTACTTCGAGAAGGAACTGCGTGAGCACGAGTTCCTGGGCGAGATGATCGGCGACAAGCTGCTGTACTACCCGGCCGTCACCCGCGAGCCGTTCGCCAACCAGGGCCGCCTGACCTCGCTGATGGAAAGCGGCGAGATGCAGCGCACGCTCGGCCTGCCGGAGCTGAGCCCGGAAAACGATCGCGCGATGATCTGTGGCAGCCCGCAGATGCTGGCCGATCTGCGCGCCGTGCTCGATGCCCGTGGGTTCCAGGTTTCGCCGCGCATCGGCCAACCGGGCCACTACGTGTTCGAGCGCGCGTTCGTCGAGAAATAAGGCTGCAACGGGATTGCCGGCCAGCGGCCGGCACTACCACCCTTCACAACAGCGCTTCGATCTCGCCGCGCAGCTGCTCCGGCCTGGTGGTGGGCGCATGCCGCGACGCCACCCGCCCCTGGCGGTCGACCAGGAACTTGCTGAAATTCCACTTGATGCGGGCACTGCCTAGCAGGCCACGCTTTTCGCGCGCGAGCCACGCCCACAGCGGGTCGGCACCGTCGCCGTTGACCTCGATCTTTTCCGACAGCGGGAAGCTGACCGGATAGTCCAGCGAACAGAACTGGCGGATCTGCGCGGCATCACCCGGCTCCTGCGCGCCGAACTGGTTGCACGGGAAGCCGATCACCACCAGGCCGCGTTCGCGGTAGTCCTGCCACAGCTGCTCCAGCCCGGTGTATTGCGGGGTGAAGCCACAACGGCTGGCGACGTTCACCAGCAGCAACGGATGGCCCTGGTACCGGGCCAGCGCCTGTGGCTGGCCGTCGAGGTCACGGAAGCTGAAATCGTAGGCGGTGGTCATGATGGCGGGCCGTGGGCGGTGACTGCATGGTACCCGCGCCCGGCCCCGGCAACATGCCTTTTGACACAAGTGCAGGCGCCACCGGCCGGGTTACCCTCGGGCCCTTGTTTGCCTTACCGGAGCTTCTACCTTGACCACTCGACTTGCCCTTGCCGTGGCCATGTCCCTCGGCCTTGCCCTGCCCGCCTTCTCGGCCGGCGCCGCCACCCCGGCCGCCAGCACCACCGCCCAGCAGGCCAACCCGTTCTTCGCCGAAAGCCCGCTGCCGCTGCACTTCCCGCAGTTCGACAAGATCAAGGACAGCGACTTCGCCCCGGCTTTCGACGCCGGCATGGCGCAACAGCTGAAGGAAGTGGAGGCGATCGCCAACAACAAGGCCAAGCCGACCTTCGACAACACCATCATCGCCCTGGAAAAGAGCGGTGACATCCTCGACCGTGCGACCACCGTGTTCTTCAGCCTGGTCGGCGCCGATACCAACGACACCCGCAAGAAGCTGCAGGCCGACTACTCGGCGAAGTTCGCCGCGCACAGCGATGCGATCGCGCTGAACGGCAAGCTGTTCGCCCGCATCCAGGCGCTGTACGACACCCGCAGCCAGCTGGGCCTGGACGCCGAAGGCGTGCGCCTGGTCGAGAAGTACTACGACAACTACGTGCGCGCCGGCGCCAAGCTGTCCGAGGCCGACAAGGCCAAGCTGAAGGAGATGAACGCCGAGCTGGCCAACCTGGGCACCAAGTTCAGCCAGAACGTGCAGTCGGAAGTGAACGCTTCGGCGATCACCGTCGACGACGTCAAGGAGCTGGCTGGCCTGTCCAAGGAGCAGATCGCGGCCGCCGCCGAAGCCGCCAAGGCCCGTGGCCTGGAAGGCAAGTACGTGATCACCCTGCTCAACACCACCGGCCAGCCGCCGCTGACCAACCTGGCCAACCGCGCCCTGCGCCAGAAGATCTACGAAGCCTCGACCACCCGCGGCAGCCGCGGCGGTGAGTTCGACAACACCGCGCTGGTCTCGCGCATCATGCAGCTGCGTGCCGACAAGGCCAAGCTGATGGGCTTCCCGAACTTCGCCGCCTACAACCTGACCAACCAGACCGCCAAGACCCCGGAAGCGGTCAACGCGATGCTGGGCAAGCTGGCCCCGGCCGCGGTGGCCAATGCCAAGCGCGAAGCCGCCGACCTGCAGGCGATGATCGACAAGGAACAGAAGGCCGCGCGCAAGCCGACCTTCCAGCTGGAACCGTGGGACTGGGCCTTCTACAGCGAGAAGGTGCGCCAGGCCAAGTACAACTTCGACGAGTCGCAGCTGAAGCCGTACTTCGAACTGAAGAACGTGCTGGAAAACGGCGTGTTCTACGCTGCCGGCCAGGAATTCGGCCTGACCTTCAAGCAGCGCACCGACCTGCCGGTCTACCACGATGACGTCACCGTCTACGACGTGTTCGACGCCGACGGCAGCCAGCTGGCGATCTTCATCTTCGATCCGTATGCGCGCGCCTCCAAGCGTGGCGGTGCGTGGATGAACTCCTACGTCTCGCAGTCCAAGCTGACCGGCTTCAAGCCGGTGGTCGCCAACCACCTGAACATCCCGAAGCCGCCGGCCGGCCAGCCGACCCTGCTGACCTGGGATGAGGTGAACACCACCTTCCACGAGTTCGGCCACGCCCTGCACGGCATGTTCTCCAACGTGAAGTACCCGTACTTCTCGGGCACCTCGGTGCCGCGTGACTTCGTCGAGTTCCCGTCGCAGGTCAACGAGATGTGGTCGGACAACCCGGTCATCCTGAAGAACTACGCCAAGCACTACCAGAACGGTTCGGCGATGCCGCAGGCGCTGCTGGACAAGGTGATTGCCGCATCGAAGTTCAACCAGGGCTTTGCCACCACCGAATACCTGGGTGCGGCGATGCTGGACCAGAACTGGCACCAGATCGGCCCGGACCAGGTGCCGGCGGCCAAGGACGTGATGGCCTTCGAGCGCGCCGCGCTGGAGAAGGACGGCATCTACTATGCGCCGGTTCCGCCGCGCTACAAGACTCCGTACTTCAGCCACATCATGGGCGGCTACTCGGCCGGCTACTACGCCTACATCTGGTCGGAAGTGCTCGATGCCAACACCCAGAAGTGGTTCAAGGACAACGGCGGCCTGAGCCGCAAGAACGGCGACCACTTCCGCGCCACCCTGCTGTCCAAGGGCGGCAGCGTCGACGCGATGCAGCTGTTCCGCGATTTCGCCGGCCACGAGCCGCAGATCGAACCGCTGCTGGAAAAGCGTGGTCTGACCGGCGCCGGCAACTGATCGCCCGCGCAGTCGCCTGAAACGAAAACCGCCCGGGAAACCGGGCGGTTTTTTGTTGATCATCCACGCACGGCGTGGATCTACGGGTGGGTGCCGACCGTTGGTCGGCACGATCCTTCCGGGCCATGAACCCCGGTATCGTCCATCCACGCATGGCGTGGATCTACTGTCTGTCAACGCGGTGCCACGTACCCACCGGGCACGCCCTCCGGCGACAGCACCAGCTGCCACAGCTGCGCGTGCCGGCAGCGGAAGGTGGCCATCGACCCGGCCAGGTAGAAGCGCCACATGCGCCGGAAGTGCTCGTCGTAGTGCGCATCCAGCCGCGGCCACGCTGCTTCCACGTTGCGCCGCCATGCCTGCAGGGTCAGGTCGTAGTCGGTGCCGAAGTTGTGCCAGTCCTCCAGCACGAAATGGCCTTCGAACGCCCTGGTGATCTGCACCGCCGATGGCAGCATCGAGTTGGGGAAGATGTAGCGCGCAATCCACGGATCGGTGCGGTGCCGGGAGATGTTGGTGCCGATGCTGTGCAACAGCAGCAGGCCGCGCGGTGACAGGCAGCGCTTGGCCACTTCGAAGAAACTGCCGTAGTTCTTGTCACCGACGTGCTCGAACATGCCGATCGAGAAGATCGCATCGAACGGTTCGTCCAGCTCGCGGTAGTCCTGCAGGCGGATCTCGATCGGCAGGCCGGCACACAGTTCGCGGGCGAACTCGGCCTGCTCCTGCGAAATCGTCACGCCGACGCCGCTGACACCATAGCGCTCGGCGGCGAACTTCAGGGCTTCGCCCCAACCACAGCCGATGTCCAGCACGCGCTGGCCCGGGCGCAGGCCCAGCTTGCGGCAGACCAGGTCGAGCTTGGCCTCCTGCGCTGCATCAAGGTCATCAGCGTTGCGCCAATAGCCGCAGCTGTAGACCAGGCGCTGGCCGAGCATGGCCTGGTAGAGATCATTGCCCAGATCGTAATGGCGACGACCGACTTCGTAGCTGCCCTGCCCCACCTGCAGGTTGAACAGGCGCGCCTTCAGCGCGTCCGCCACTTCGCGCCAGCCGTGCACCCGCTCATCCAGATGCGCCTGCATCAGGTGGACGAGGAATTCATCCAGGACGTTGGCATCCCACCAACCTTCCATGTAGCTCTCGCCCAGGCCGAGCGAGCCGTGGCCCATGACCCGCGCGAAAAAGCGCGGGTCATGCACCTGGATGTCCTGTGGCTGGGTGCCGCCGATGCGGACCCCGGCTTCGTGGAGCAGGCCGGCGACCCGCTCCTGCAACCCTGTATCCACGCCACCTCCTCGACTGCGGTCAACCGCGTGCGAACAGCTCCACGTAGTCCCTGGCCACGTGCGGCAACAGCACCGCCGCCGGTACATCGGCGGTCTGGGTGCCGTCCGAGTATGGACCCACCTGGTACGGCGGGAAAACAAAGCGCAGCGCGGTGATCTGCCCCTTGTCGTCGGTCAGCGGCTGGAACTGGCTGAAATTGTCGGCCTGCGGGCCGGTGCCGTCGGCGATCATGCGCGATGCGTTGCGCAGCGATTCCTGCAGCTGGGCCGGATCCATGTCCTCGCCGCTGAGGCGCGTGGCCACGCGTTCGCGCAGCTGGTCGGCGACGAAATCGCTGATCGCCTTCCAGCCCTTGGCATCAGCCACCAGCTTTTCGGCGCTGAGCATCTGCTGGTGCTGCGGCAGCCACACGAAGCGGGCCACCAGCGGCTCGCCGTGGGCGCCACCGGTGTAGCGGCTGCCATCGGCACTGATCACCACCAGCTGCGGGGTTTCCAGCAGCTTCTCGAAGCTCAGCGACAGCTCGTACGGCATGGTCGGCTTGTCGTTGCCCAGCCCGTCCAGCGCCTGCTGCAGGTCGCTGCGCGCACTCGTCGCATAGCTCTGCAGCGCGCGGGCCAGGCCCGGATAACGGTCGATACCGGCCGGGTAGCTGATGCCCACCACTTCCCGCTCGTTGTTCTCGATCACGTCGCGCAGGTCCAGCGGCGCTTCCGTGGCCGGCGTTTCGCCTGCGGCGGTGGCTTCGGCGGCGGGCGCCGCGTCGGTCGCCGGTGCCGGCTCGCTTTCACGCTGGCAACCGGCCAGCAACAGCACGCCCACCACGCCGGCCAGCACGCTGCCGTGCAGTGGCCGGTTGTTTCCAATCTTCATCGGGATCCCCTGTTCATGTTTGTACATCATCGCCTGCCATGGCTGAAGCGTGGCCCGCTGGCATTCAGCCAACGAGCAGGTCGTGGTACTCCTCGTGCCGCTGCAGGAAGGCCTCGGCGTAGGAACATGCCGGCACCACCTTGTACTTCTGCTCGCGGGCGAAACGCAGTGCCACACGGGTCAGCTCACCGGCGATGCCACGGCCCGCGATCGGCTCGGGCACCTCGGTGTGGGTGATGACCATGCGCTTGCGCTTGATCTGGTAGTCCAGCACCGCCAGCTGTCCTCGCACATGGGCGGTGAAGCGGTGGTTGGCCAGGTCGTGTTCGACCTCGTAGGCCAGACCGGGGGGCGTGACCGAAGCCATGGAACTGTCTCCTGCGGCGACTGCGTGGATGGTGCGCAGCCGGGCGCCATGATCGCGTGAAGCCTGAACAGGGGCAAGTCCAGTCCATTCACGTCAGTTTTCGCCCCTCAAGCTGGAGGCGGGCCGGCCGCTATCGCCTATGGAGGGGTACGGCCAGGCTGGCACGACCCTTGCGACCGTTGACCATGCGCACCACCGTGGAGGCCCCCATGCACGCCAGCAATTCCCATTCCGATACCGACCGCGCCCTGCTGGAGGGCCTGCTGCAACTGGCGGTGGAAGGGCAGACCGAGGATCAGGATTTCCAGCGCATCGGCGAGGAAGTGTTCGCCCGCCTGCTGGATACCTACGGCCAGCAGACCGCGGCCTGACCCGGCCGGGGCGGATCGGACCCGATCCGCCCCGCTACCTGCATCAACCGCCGCCGAGGCGGAAGGTCGGGTTGGAGAGCTCGCGCAGGAAGTGGTTGAAGATGCTCGGCTGCATGGCCAGCATGAAGATCACGCCAAACGCCGCGCCTGCCAGGTGCGCGCTGTGGTTGATGCGGTCGCCGCCGCGCTTGTCCATCCAGATGCTGTAGCCGACGTAGAACGCGGCATAGATGATCGCCGGTGCCGGAATGAAGAACACCAGGATGATCGACCACGGCTTGATCAGGATGAAGGCGAACAGCACCGCCGACACCGCCCCGGACGCCCCGAGGCTGAGGTAGTTCGGGTTCTTCTGGTTCTTCAGGTAGCTGGGCAGGATCGAGACCAGCAGCGCGCCGATATAGAACGCCGGGTAGGTCAGGTAGCTGCCGGTCAGCTGCACCATCACGCTCTCGATGAATCCCCCGAAGAAGAACAGGGTGATCATGTTGAAGATCAGGTGCGACCAGTCGGCATGGATGAAGCCATAGGTCACCAGCCGGTCGTACTGGCGGTGACGGTCGATGGCCGGCGGCCACAGGATCAGGCGGTCGGCCAGCTTGCGGTTGTTGAACGCCATCCACGACAGGATGGCGGTGATGGCGATCAACAGCAGATTGACGGGGGTCATGTCAGGCTCAGGCGCTACGGTAGTTGTCGACCATACGATAGCGTTTCGCGTACCAACCGAAGGCCAACGCCGCGACGAAGGCGAAGCCGGCGAAGAAGAACATCAGGAACGCCGCCTCGCTCAGGCCCGTGCCGGCGATCTGGTGGGTCACCGTGTCGTTGCGCACCGCCGCATTGGACAGCAGCACCCACAGGTTGCCGATGGTGGTGGTCAGGTTCCAGAAGCTCATCACCACGCCCTTCATCGCCTGCGGCGCCTGGCTGTAGGCGAACTCCAGGCCGGTGGCCGAGACCAGCACCTCACCGAAGGTCAGCAGCGCGTACGGCAGCATCTGCCAGAAGATCGACATGGCGTTGCCGCCGTCCATCACCACCTGGATGCCACCCACCACGATCCAGGCCAGGCCACTGAAGGCGATGCCGGCGGTCATGCGGCGCAGCGCGGTCGGCTCGAAGCCGAAGCGGCGCAGGGCCGGGTACAGCACCAGGTTGTTGAACGGAATCAGGATCATCACCAGCAGCGGGTTCAGCGCCTGCATCTGCGAGGCGGTGAACCAGCTCGGCATCTGCATCTGCTGGCCCTGCAGGACCCAGGTCGAGGCCTTCTGGTCGAACAGCGAGAAGAACGGCGTGGTCAGCGCGAAGATCACCAGCACGCGCAGTACCGAGCGCACGCCTTCCACGGCTTCGGCCGGATGCTGGCCACGGGCGCGGTCCAGCTGCAGCCAGGTGCCACCACCGATGCCGGCAAGGATGGCCACCAGCGCCAGGCACAGGCAGATCACGATGCCCAGCGAACCGACCAGGCCGAACGAGGCCACCGCCAGCACCAGGCCAAGCACGGCGATCACCAGGCCCGGACGGCCCTGGCCGGCCACGCGCGCGGTCAGCGCGGTGCGCACCACGTTGGCGAACGAGTGCGGATCCTTCGGCGGCAGCGGCACCAGCACGTAGCGCTTGCGGCCCAGCCAGAACACGAAGGTAGCGATGAACATCAGGATACCCGGGATGCCGAACGCCCACTGCGGGCCCCAGTTCTTCAGCACCAGCGGAATCAGCAGCGAGGCGAACAGCGAGCCGAAATTGATGATCCAGTAGAAGGCGTCGAAGACGATCTTGGCCAGGTGCTTGTTGCTCTGGTCGAACTGGTCGCCCATGAACGAGGCCACCAGCGGCTTGATGCCGCCGGCACCGAGCGCGATCAGGCCCAGGCCGAGGAAGAAGCCCTCGCGGCTGTTCTCGAACAGCGCCAGGCACAGGTGGCCGGCGCAGTAGACCAGGCTGAACCAGAGGATGGTGTGGTATTTGCCGAAGAACCTGTCGGCCAGCCAGCCACCGAGCAGCGGGAAGAAATACACGCCGATCATGAAGCTGTGCATGATGTCCTTGGCTTCACCGGCACGGCCTTCTGCAGTGATTTCCTGCAGCAGCAGCGAGGTGATCAGGAACTGCACCAGGATGTTGCGCATCCCGTAGAAACTGAACCGTTCGCAGGCCTCATTGCCGATGATGTACGGAATCTGGCGCGGCATCTTTCCTTGGCCGGCGATGGGGGCGACTGCGTCGTGGCTCATCCTGTAAGGCATTCCTGCAAAGCGAAAGGCGCAAGGTTACCGGAACCGGGGCTTGCGAAGCACGCTGCAGGGCTGCATGACAACGGTGCCAATCCGTGGCAGGCCATCCCGGCCGTGCCGGAAGTCACGGCACCTGCACGACAAAAGCGTAAACTTATCGTTATGCGCCCCCTCGCCCACGCCCGCCTCCTGCTCAGCTGTCTCTTGCTGCTGCTGGCGTTGCAGGCACAGGCCCGCCCGCAGGCGCCGACCGCCGCCGCCAGCGAGAGCGAGCCCCGGCAACTGACCGTGGCCGCGCTGGAACTGCCCAGCCGCGATGACGCGCAATGGAAGCAGCGCCGCGAGCAGGTCGCACAGCTGCTGACCGAGCTGCAACCGGACGTGATCTCGGTGCAGCAGGTGCTGCAGCAGCAGGGCCGCAACCCGGCCTGCTGGCTGGCCAGCCGGCTGCGCTACAGCTGCGACTTCGTTACCGCCGATCCGCCCAGCCAGCCGCTGCGGCATGGCAACGCCATGCTGACCCGGCTGCCGGTCAGCGAGGACGGCGTGACCCTGCTGCATCCTCCCGGCACCTTCAGCGCGGCCGGCATGATGCGGCTGAAGCTGGGCGAGGCGCTGGTCAACATCTATGTGGCGCGGCTGCGTCCGGACCCGGACGAGGCCACCGCCCGCCAGCACCAGACCAGCGACCTGATGACCTGGATCGGCGCCACCGCCGAAGGCATGCCCAGCCTGATTGCCGGCGATTTCTCGGCCAACACGGTGGAACTGGTGCGCAGCACGCCGGGTTTCCAGCCGGCCCGGCGCAATCCCGGCGGCCGCGCCGAAGCGCCGGCCGCCAGTGGGGGTGGCAGCAGCGGCCACGGCCTGGATGTGCTGTTCCAGGTCAAGCACTTCGGCGGCATCCGCCAGCAGCCGATCCTGCTGCCGGCCGACGGCGACCTGCCCGGCCTGCGCCTGGGCGTGTTGGCCACCCTTCGCCTGCAGGGCATCACGGCGACGGCCGAATAGCCCCGCCTTCGGCACCCACCAGGTCCTGCCCGGCGTCCAGACGCTGGCAAACAAAAAAGGCCGGGGTCTCCCCCGGCCTCTTCAGTTCATCCCGCTACCGCGATCAGGCGATCGCTTCCTGGTAACGGCGCTCGACTTCGTTCCAGTCGATGACGTTGAAGAACGCGCCGATGTATTCCGGGCGGCGGTTCTGGTACTTCAGGTAGTACGCGTGTTCCCACACGTCCAGGCCGAGGATGGGGGTGTTGCCTTCCATCAGCGGGCTGTCCTGGTTGCCGGTGCTCTCGACCACGACCTTCTTGTCCGGGGTCACGCTCAGCCACGCCCAGCCGCTGCCGAAACGGGTCAGCGCTGCCTTGGTGAAGGCATCCTTGAACTTGTCGAAGCCGCCCAGGTCCTTGTCGATGGCCTTGGCCACGCCGCCCACCGGGTTGCCGCCGGCATTCGGGGCCATCACGGTCCAGAACAGCGAGTGGTTGGCATGGCCACCACCGTTGTTGCGCACCGGGCCCTGCAGGTTCTCCGGCAGCGACTTGAGCTTCTTCACCAGCTCTTCGACCGGCAGGTCAGCGTACTCGGTGCCTTCCAGCGCCGCGTTGACGTTGTTGATGTAGGTCTGGTGATGCTTGGTGTGATGGATTTCCATCGTCGCCGCATCGATATGCGGTTCCAGCGCGTCGTAGGCGTAGGACAGCTTGGGCAGGGTGTAGGCCATGATGCATCTCCTGATTGCGAGGGCACCCGACGGTGTCGGGCGGTGCGCGGTGAATGATGGGGACAGACCCCCAGATTACCAAGGGGGATGTAAAGGAAATTGCGTCCTGCCAGTGAGCACGACGGCAATTGTTACGCAGCAGTGACGCAGCGCTCTCCTCATGCACCGTGCAGCGCACAGGCGCTACAGTGCGTGCACCACCCTCGCCCGCCCCTGCCCATGCGCAACCCCCGGCTGCTGATCACCGCCATCGCCCTGCTGCTGCTCGGCCTGGTCGCCAACCATTTCCTGCAGCGGCCGCCGGCGCCGCAGTTCGCGCCCGACCTGCAGGGCACGCCCGCCGCACGCGCGCCGGCCACCGCCTCGCCCGGCAAGGACAGCGGACTTCCCGCGTTCCTGCCCGCCGAAGCGCGCGCGACCATCGCCCTGATCCAGCGTGGCGGTCCGTTCCCGCACCGCCAGGACGGCAGCACCTTCGGCAACCGCGAGCAGCAACTGCCGCAGCGCGCACGCGGCTATTACCGCGAATACACCGTCGATACCCCCGGCGCGCGTACCCGCGGCACGCGCCGCATCGTCACCGGCGGCGATCCGCCGGAAGCGTGGTACTACACCGACGACCACTACGCGTCATTCCGCAGCTTCACCGTACCGGCCCAGGGAGCGCAGTGATGAGCCACGATGATTTCGGCCTCGGCCTGCACGACATCAACAATGCCGGCGTCTACGCGATCGACAGCGACGACATCGGCGCACTGGCCGCGGCGATGCGCGATGCCGGCCTGAAGGTGATCCGCATCGATCTGGAGGGCGTCGCGGACAAGCGCACCCTGCTCGCCCGGCTGGCCGCACAGCTGGATTTCCCGGCCGGCTTCGGCGGCAACTGGGATGCGCTGTCGGACAACCTGCGCGACCTGCAATGGCTGCCGGCCAATGGCTACGCGCTGTTTCTGGCCGACGTGGACGCGCTGCGCACCGGTGCGCAGAAGGACTTCGACACCCTGCTGGACGTGATGGACGAGACCAGCCGTGACTGGGTCGGCCGCGACGTACCGTTCTGGGTGTTCCTGTCGCAGAGCGCGTAAGAGCACTGCCCTGGTGGATGCCGACCCTGGTCGGCATGGGCGTGTCCCCGCATGGATCATCCACGCATGGCGTGGATCTACCCGGCGCAGCTGGATGCACAGTAGATCCACGCCATGCGTGGATGCGCCGTCCTAGCGGCTCCCGTTATCTTCCTGCAGCTCTTTCTTGAACGGGATGTCCGGCGGCGGTCGTGCCACGGCCGGCTGGTCCTGCATGTTGGGGTTGGTCAGGCCACAGCCGCCACCGGCCTGCAGGATCGAAATGACGCAGGAGATCCTCGTGTTGGTGCCCGGCAATGGAATCTCCATCGCCTTGACGCCCTTGCGCACCCATTCGGCCAGCAGCGATTCCTGCGGCACCCAGTATTTGTCGAACGAGGTCGGTGTGTAGTCGTACGGCGGGCGTTTCAGCCAGGTGCCGGACTGCGCGATGCGCTCCTTGCTCCAGCCATCGTTGGCACCACCGGGCGCACCGCGCTCGGCATGGCCATCTCCTTCCTGGCCCGGCACGCGCACGCTGCCATCGGCATTGAACAGGCCGCTGCCCTTGCCGGCAGTGCTGGCCTGGCGGGCACCACTGCTGGCACCGTCACGGTTGCGGCTGGAAGACCCCCAGTCATCGCCCTTGGCAGGTGTCGCCCAGTTGCCTGGATCGGGCGCCGGGCGCGCTCCTGCGTTCGCCGGTGTATTGCTGGACGCTGACGGACGCGTGCTGCTGCTCGCCTGCGTCGCGCTGCCCTGGGCCGCAGTTGCAGGCGCCGCCGTGGCACTGCCACTGGAAGATGCCGGTACTGCCACCGGTGCCGAGGCCACCTCCCGTTCGCGCACCTGCACGTCGCGGCCGGTGGGCGCGCGTACGGCGGGCTCACGTCCGGCCACCGCCGCCATCCGCACCTGCGGATCGGCCACGGCCTGCACTTCACGTTCGCGCACCTGCACGTCCTGCTGCGGCACGCGCACCTGCATTTCCGCGCTACGCAACGGTTGTGGCGCGACCGGCGCATCGACCGTACTGACTTCGCGTTCGCGCACCTGGATGTCACGCACCTGCGGCGTGCGCACGGCCAGTTCCGGGGTGCGCACCTGGCTTGGTGTCGGCGGCGCCTGCACCGGCTGCACGCTGCGCTCGCGCACAACGGGTGTGCTGTCACGCGGCACGACGCTCACTTCGGTACGCGGCACGCTGACCGGCGGCACCACGAAATCGGTGCTGGCCTGCGCCACTTCGGTGGCCTGGACAGGCGAAGGCGGCGGCGCGGCAACCGGCGCCGGCTCCGCTTCGGCCGGCGGTGGTGGAACGCTGACGGTCGGCGCGGATGCCGGGGATGAGGCGGCGGCTTCGGCAGCGACCGGACGTGGTGCAGGGGCCGTGGCAGCGCCCGCTTCCTGGCCCGTCGCAACCCGACCCGCCGCCGCAGCCGCAGTCGCTTCGGCGCCCGGTTGATCGCCACCGCCTTCCTGGGTGGCGCTGCCGACGAACTCCACCTGCACGCGCTCGCCCTCGGCGCCCTCTTCGTCCGGCGCGGTGGTACGGATCACCGCCACCCACAGCAGCAGCATGAAGAACAGCAGGTGCAGCAGTGCACTGACCAGTGCCGAGGTCCAGCGCATCCAGCGCTGGTCGCGCGGCGCAGCGTCCCAGTCCTGCCAGAACAAACGGCGCAGCGCCTGCCACGGCGACAGCCGCGGCGACTGGCCGGGCGGGCCCGGCAGCGGGCGCGGCAGGAAAACTGCGATCACGTCGCGGGCATGGAACGGCCGCGGCAGCGGCCCCAGCGAGCGCAGCCACAGCGCCCAGCCATAGGGCAGGCGCGTGGTCTTCTCGAGGACGGCGCGGGGCTGCTGGCGCGCCAGCAGCAGGTCAATGAGTTGCTCGGCCCGGGTCAGAGGCACGCGTCAGCGATCAGGCGACGTTGCCGCGCGGAATGTACGGCGCGTGGCCGCTGTCGTGGTCGGTCGCGTCGCGCACGGCGGTCACGCCCGGCACGCGGCCCATCAGGGTCTTTTCGATGCCCTGCTTGAGCGTCACGTCAGCCATGCCGCAGCCCTGGCAGCCACCACCGAAGCGCAGCAGCACCACGCCGTCGGACGAGACTTCCTGCACGGCCACCTTGCCGCCATGCGAGGCCAGCTGCGGATTGACTTCGTTCTCCACCACCCAGTGCACGCGTTCGACCAGCGAGGCGGCGTCACCGGGCGCTTCACCCTTGATGCGCGGCGCCTTGATGGTCAGCTGCTGGGCACCGGCGGTGCCGGCGACGATGTCGATCTCGGCGCCATCGAGCCAGCCAACGCTGCCGGCGTCCACATAGAGGGTGAAACCATCGCAGTCCACCGCCCACTCGTCACCGAGCAGGTCGGTCGGTTCGGCGAATTCCAGCCGGGCATCGGCGCGCGGCGTACCGGGGTCGACCGCGCTCAGGCGCACGCCCATGCCGGGCACGCCCTCGCGTTCGATCAACTTGCGGAAATGGGTCTGGGCAGTGTCGGAGATCTGGATCATCAGGCTATTCTAGCCAAGTAAGCGTCAGCCGCTCATTCGGTTTATACACCGTCCGGCGCATTGTTCAGTCAACACGAGGTGGAGATTCCCATGGCCGACCTGATTCCACTGGCCCAGGCCCGTTGCGTGCCACGCAAAGGCAGCGACCACAAGCTCGGCGAAGCCCGCCTGGCCGAACTGCTGCCGCAGATTCCCGGCTGGGAGCTGAGCGAGGGTGGCCAGGCCCTGTCGCGCACCTTCCGCTTCAAGGATTACTACGCCACCATGGCCTTCGTGAACGCGCTGGCCTGGATTGCCCACCGCGAGGACCACCATCCGGACCTGGGCGTGCACTACGACCGCGCGGTCGTGCGCTTCTCCACCCACGACGTGGGCGGCCTGAGCGAGAACGACTTCATCTGCGCGGCAAAGACTTCGGCCCTGACGGAGCAACTGCCATGAACGTACGTTTGCTGAGCCTGTCCCTGATCGCTGCGACCGGCCTGGCCGGCTGTGGCACGTCCGAACCACCGGCACCTCCACCGCCGCCGCCGACCGAAGTGGCCGCGGTGAAGACGCCGCCGCCGCAGTACCCGCTGGAACTGGCCTGCATGGGCGTGGGTGGCACCAGCACCTTCAAGGTGACCATCGGCACCGACGGCAAGCCGAGCGAAGTGGCGCTGCTCACAGGCGCCGGCAACCCGCAGCTGGACGAGCTGGCCAAGACCGCCGTGCAGGGCTGGCAGTTCAATGCCGCCACCCGCAACGGCCAGCCGGTGCCGGCCACCATCCAGGTGCCGGTCAGCTTCAACCCGCCGCAGCCGAAGCCGGACCAGTGCTTCGCCATCGAAGAACGCCTGCGCCGCGGCGGCTGATCGCGCGCACCCCGACGAGGCCAGCCGACGCCCGCCTCGCCCTCGCCGCCCCGGCACTGCCCGGGGCGGTTGTCTGTTGACCAGGACTGCGTCGGTAGATGCTGCAGATTCCCCCCGAAAACATCTGGATCGCGCTGGCGGTCACCCTTGCGGCCGGCCTCGCCACCGCGATCGGCAGCCTGCTGGTGCTGTTCTCGCGCCGGCCCAATCCGCGCCTGCTGGCCTTTGGCCTGGCCTTCGCCGGCGGCGCGATGGTGTATGTGTCGCTGTCGGAGATCCTCAACAAGTCCATTGCGTCGTTCGCCCTGGCCTATGGCGAGCGCACCGGCTTCACCTACGGCACCCTGGCCTTCCTGCTGGGCGTGATCGTGATCGTGCTGATCGACCACTTCATTCCCAACCCGCATGACAGCCTGGACAAGCAGGACCCGGCATTCCGCGAGAACAGCCGCGAGTACCTGAAGCGCGTCGCCCTGCTGACCTCGATCGCGATCACCGCGCACAATTTCCCGGAAGGGCTGGCAACGTTCTTCGCGACGCTGGAGAGCCCATCGGTGGGCATGCCGCTGGCCTTCGCCATCGCCATCCACAACATCCCCGAGGGCATCGCCATTGCGGTGCCGGTGTACTTCGCCACCCAGAACAAGTTCTATGCGTTCAGCGCCAGCCTGCTGTCCGGCCTGGCCGAACCGGTGGGCGCGGCGCTGGGCTACTGGCTGCTGTCCGGGTCGCTGTCGCACGCCACGTTCGGCTGGGTGTTCGGGCTGATCGCCGGCGTGATGGTGTTCCTGGCGCTGGACGAGCTGCTGCCGGCGGCCAAGCGCTATGCGAAGGGCCACGAGACGGTTTATGGACTGGTCGCAGGCATGGGCACGCTGGCGATCAGCCTGGTGCTGTTCAAGTGGTGAGGGGCCCCAGAGGGGCGCATCCACGCATGGCGTGGATCTACCCAGACAAGACAACGACCGGGCATGCCCCGGAGCTACCCGGTCATTGTCAGCGCAGACGATCCAGCGCCTCGACCAGCTCGTCGGCCAGCGGCGCGTTCAGCACGTACGGGCTCTTGCCGTCGTCCAGCGCGAACTCCAGCGAGGCCGCGTGCAGGAACAGGCGCTTCAGCCCGATCTGCTCACGAAGCCGCTTGTTGACCGCAGGATCGCCGTATTTGTCGTCACCGGCCACCGGATGCCCCAGGTGCTGGGCATGCACGCGGATCTGGTGGGTACGGCCGGTCTCGATGCGGACTTCGCAGTAGGAATGACCCCCGCGGCGTTCCAACACCCGGAAGTGGCTGATCGATTCCTTGCCGATCGCATTGACCTGCACATGGCGCTCGCCGCCCTGGCGCAGGCCCACGTGCAGCGGCGCGTCGACCGTCATCACACCGTCGGGCATGCGCCCGGCCAGCAGGGTCAGGTAGCGCTTGCGGATGCCGGCGCCATGGTCTTCACGTAGCAGCGCCTGTAGCTCGCTCAGCGCCGAGCGCTTCTTGGCGACGATCAGCAGACCCGACGTGTCGCGATCCAACCGGTGGACCAGCTCCAGGGTCTGGCCCGGGCGCAGGGCACGCAGGGTTTCGATGGCACCGAAACTGATGCCGCTGCCGCCGTGGCTGGCCACGCCGGTCGGCTTGTTCAGGGCCAGCAGGCGGGCATCCTCGAAGACGATGGCCTGCTCCAGGCGGCGCATGAACGCCTCCGGCGGACCGGCCTTGTCTCCCTCTTCGGTGAGACGAACCGGCGGCACACGCACCTCATCACCCGCCTCGAGCTTGCGTTCGGCCTTGGCGCGGCCACCATTCACCCGTACCTGGCCGCTGCGCACTAGCTTGTAGACCAGGCTGCGCGGGGCACCCTTCAGCTGGCCGAGCAGGAAGTTGTCCAGGCGCTGGCCGGCGCGGTCGGCGGGAACGGTGATCATGCGCACGGAAGGCTTGTCGCCAGCGGGTTTGGTGGGGTCTTGGGCGGTCATCAGGCTGTTTATTCTGTTACACTCGGGGGGCGAGATAAGGGATTGATTTCGTTGGAAGTTACTCAGGGCCAGAAGCCCAGCTTCCGACGAATCCGGCACAGTGCGCGACCACCGCCCGCGGGGCGGCCATGTTAGCGGCTCACCGGCCTTCCCGGCCATCGCCGGATGCCTGACACGCAACCGTGCTGAACATGTCCCGCGTGGCGCTCCAGCCTGGCTGACAGCTGCCTGCGGCCTGTAACACCCCAAAACCCATAAGAGTGAAGCGCTCCCGCGGCCTGCCGTGGTGTCGTAGCGCTGGAAACCCAAGCCGCCCTCCCCGCGCTTGCGCGAATGGGCGGCGAACCGTGTCCAGAGGCGAAACCCCATGGCGTTCCGCGCGGTAGCCGCTTGCGAGGAACGCAACAATGAAGCGAATGCTGATCAACGCCACGCAGGCTGAAGAGCTGCGTGTTGCCATCGTGGATGGCCAGTCGTTGTATGACATCGACATCGAACAGCCGTCGAAGGAACAGAAGAAGTCCAACATCTACAAGGGCCGGATCTTCCGCATCGAGCCCTCGCTGGAAGCCGCCTTCGTCGAGTACGGCGGTGGCCGCCATGGCTTCCTGCCGCTGAAGGAAATCTCCCGCGACTACTTCCAGGCCGGTGTCGACCACAACAAGGCCGGCATCCGCGAGCTGCTGAAGGAAGGCCAGGAGATCGTCGTCCAGGTGGACAAGGAAGAGCGTGGCAACAAGGGCGCCGCCCTGACCACGTTCATCTCGCTGGCCGGCCGCTACATGGTGCTGATGCCGAACTCGCCCAGCGCCGGCGGTGTCTCCCGTCGCATCGAGGGCGAAGACCGGGCCGCACTGAAGGACGCCCTGGACAAGCTGAACATCCCCGACGACATGGGCGTGATCATCCGTACCGCCGGCGTCGGCCGCGATGCGGAAGAGCTGCAGTGGGACCTGGACTACCTGCTCAACGTCTGGCGCGCCATCGCCGAAGCCGCGCTGAGCAAGCCGGCCCCGTTCCTGATCTACCAGGAATCGCGCCTGATCGTGCGCGCCCTGCGTGACTACCTGCGCGCCGACATCGGCGAGATCCTGGTGGACACCGAGGAGATGTACGAGCACGCCCGCGAGTTCATGCAGCAGGTGATGCCGCAGACCCTGCGCAAGCTCAAGCACTACAAGGACGACATCCCGCTGTTCAACCGCTTCCAGATCGAATCGCAGATCGAAGGTGCCTACGAGCGCAACGTGCGCCTGCCGTCGGGCGGCTCGATCGTGGTCGACCAGACCGAAGCGCTGACCGCGGTCGACGTGAACTCCTCGCGCGCCACCAAGGGCAGCGACATCGAGGACACCGCGTTCCAGACCAACCTGGAAGCGGCCGAGGAAGTGGCCCGCCAGCTGCGCCTGCGCGACCTGGGCGGCCTGGTGGTGATCGACTTCATCGACATGGCCTCCAACAAGCACCAGCGCGAAGTCGAGAACCGCCTCGCCAACGCGCTGAAGTACGACCGTGCCCGCGTCCAGGTCGGCCGCATCTCGCGCTTCGGTCTGCTGGAAATGAGCCGCCAGCGCCTGCGCCCGAGCCTGGGTGAATCCAGCCAGATCGTCTGCCCGCGCTGCGACGGCCACGGCCGCATGCGCAGCGTCGAGTCGCTGTCGCTGTCGATCATCCGCGTTGCCGAAGAGCATGCGATGAAGGAGAACACCGGGCAGGTGCTGGTGCAGGCCCCGGTGGAGATCGCCAATTACCTGCTGAACGAAAAGCGCAGCGCCCTGCGCGAGATCGAACAGCGCCACGAGGCGCCGATCGTGATCGTCGCCGACGAGCAGCTGCACACCCCGCACTACAACGTGACCCGCCTGCGCGAGAACGAGCTGGGTGAAGACAGCAACAAGCCGAGCTACCAGCGTGGCACCCCGCGCAAGCTGCCGGTGCACGCCCTGACCAAGGGCCAGCTGAACATCCCGCCGCCGGCCGTGACCCAGGTCAAGCACACTGCACCGGCCCCGGTGCGTGCCGAAGCCGAACCGGTGGCCGCTCCGGCCCCGGCACCGGTCGCCGCTGCCCCGGCACCGGCCGCCAGTGGTGGCGTGGTCGGCTGGCTAAAGCGCATCTTCGGTGGCGAGCCGGCTCCGGCCCCCGCTCCGGCCCCGGCAGCCCGCCAGCCGCAGCAGGATGGCGGCCGCAAGGACCGCAACAAGGATCGCAACAAGGATCGCAAGGACCGTCGCGACGACAGCCGTGGCAACGGCGGCAACGGCAATGCCCAGCAGCAGAAGGACGGCGGCAACCGCAAGGACCGTGGTGAGCAGCGCAAGGACGGTCGCCAGGGCGGCAACAACGGCAATGCCCAGCAGCAGCCGCAGCAGGGCAAGCAGAAGGAACCGCAGCAGAAGGACGGCCAGCAGCCGCAGCAGCAGAACAAGCCGCGCAACGAGCAGCAGGGCCAGAACCAGCAGCAGCCGAAGCTGAAGCAGCCCAAGCAGCCGCGCCAGCAGCAGGACGGTGACAAGCCGGCCGAGAAGCCGCAGCGCAGCGCCGCCGAGGCACCGGCCGAGGCCGTGACCGCCACGGCGGTCGCCGCCAACGTGGTGACCGCTCAGGAAGCGACCGCGCCGGTGGCGCCGGTTGCACCGTTGGCTGCCGCTTCGCCTGAGGCCGCCGCACCGGCCGACACCACTGCCAACGCCGGCAACGAGGCCGAGGCGATTGCCGTGACCGGTGAAGAGGCTGCCCTCGACGCCAACGGCGAGCAGGCCGGTGAAGGCGCGACCCGCCGCCGCCGTGGCCGTCGTGGTGGCCGTCGCCGTCGTCGCGGTGGCGCCGAGAACGCTGTCGGCAACGACGGCCTGGGCGATGACCAGGACGACGGTGACGAAGGCGATGACAATGACAGCGCCGACCAGGCTGCCGACACTGTCGCCGAGGCCGCTCCGGCCGCCGCCGCGCCGCCGTCGCGCTCGCAGCCGGAGTTCGATTTCGATGACGAAGTCGAGCCGGTGGCCGTGGAAGCTGAAAAGCCCGTCCGTGCACCGGTCGCTGTTGCCGCTGCCGCCCCGGTGGTTGCCGTGAGCAGCGCCGTGGTCGAAGCAGTCGCTCCGCAGGAAGCGGCGGCCCCGGCACCGGTCATCAAGGCCGAGCCGGCCCCGCAGCCGGTGCAGACCAGCATGCTGGACCAGATCGACGCCGCAACCCCGGCCCAGCCGGAAGCACCGGTCGCTCCGGCGGCTGAAGCCAAGCCGGTGGTCGAAGAGGCCGCCGTAGTGGCCGCGCCGGCACCGGTGGTCGTCGAAGCCGCTCCGGTGGTGGAAGTGGCTCCGGTCGTCGAAGCCAAGCCGGTGATTGCTGAAGCCGCCCCGGTGGTTGAAGCCGCTCCGGTCGTGGCCGATGTCGCTCCGGTGGTGGAAGCGAAGCCGGTCATCGAGGCCGCCCCGGTGGTCGAAACCGCACCGGTCGTCGAGCAGCCGGCAGCGCCGGTGGCCGTCGAAGCCGCGCCGATCGAAGCTGCCGCACCGGTGGCCGAAGCCGTGGTGACGCCGTCGATCGATCCGGTTGCCGATGGCCATGCCGATTCGGCCAGCCAGGCCGCGGATGCCCAGGCATCGGACGAAGACGAAGAAGCCGCCAAGCGCACGCCACCGGCGAACTGATCGTTCTTTGATCGGGTAGAACGAAACGGCGGGGATCGATGATCCCCGCCGTTTTTGTTTGTGCGGACAGCGCGTGCAGCGCTCTGGTAGAGGCCAACCTTGATTGGCGCCGTTGATTCAATGCACGTGGACACGCCCGTGCCAACCAAGGTTGGCACCTACCAGAGCATGAGGCCCCGCAGCGTCAGCGCGCCGGGGCGAACTGCAGGCGGGTCCAGACCCCGTAATGATCCGACGCCCAGCGACCGCTGTCATCGGGCTGGTCGAACAGAAGCTTCGCTTCGCGCGCGACCATCCGGTCCTGCTGGAAGAAGATGTGGTCGATGCGCGAGGGCGCCTGGTAATAGTGCCGGTTCAAGGTGCTGACGCCGGCCAGGTCGGTGTTGACGTGCACGCTGCCGTAGCTGTCGCCGTAATGGCTGCGCAGCTCGCTCAGGTCGCCTGCGTCCACCAGCGCGTTGAAGTCGCCGGCGATCACGACCGGCGCGCCGGCCGAGGTAGCGGTGATGAAGCGCAGCAGGTCCTCGACCTGGCTGCGACGAATGCGCTGACCACTCTCGTCGTTGCGCTCGTTGAGATGCGTGGCGTAGACGTTCACCGGCGTGCCGTCGACGTCGATGCGCAGGTGGGCCACCGTGCGGTAATCATTCAATGGCTGCAGCAGATAATCTCCCTGGGCGAGGATCGGCCGCCGGGTCAGCAACGCATTGCCGTAGCGCTTCGGTGCGCCCACCGGATCGGTGGACACGAACACGTACTTGTAGCCGAGCTGGCTGGCCAGCCATTGCGCCTGGTTGCGCACGTTGCGACGCTGGATCACCTCCTGCAGGGCAACCGCATCCGGCTGCAGGCGCTTGAGCTCGGCCAGGATGGTGCGGCGCCGGCTCGGCCAGTCTTCGCGGTCATGATGCAGGTTGAAGGTCACCATGCTCATGCCTGGCGCGCTGGCGACGTCGGACGCCGCGGTCGTGGCAGCCGGTTCGGCCGCCATCATCACGCCCGGCAATGCCAATGCAATGGCCAGCCCCAGGGCGCGCACCGTCGCGCGCACCCCTGCCCCCTGTTGCTTCATCGTTACTGCCCCTTGCGTTCGGCGCGGCGCACCGCGCTCGGTACGTCGATCTCGACCCGCGCCGGCAGCTGGTGCACGTGCAGTTCCTTGTTGACCCACTCGGCCGCTTCGCCGTTGATGGTCGCCTCGCCCGGATCGCCCGCATACGGCCACGGCAGCACCACGCCACCGACCGGTGGCACCAGGCCCGGCTGCACCTCCAGCACCAGCTGCTTGTCGCTGCGCTGCAGGCGGTAGTTGAGCTGGCCCTGCGGCGTGCGCAGGCCCTGCACCGCGATGCCCTCGCCCTGAAGCCAGGCGGTCGGAATGCCGGCGGCCAGCACCAGTGCATCGTCCATGTCACGGCTGTAGGCGAACATGTCCAAGGCCGAGCGCACGAAGTCCGAGGCCACCCAGGCATGCGGCAGGTCACCGACGAAGAACGGCTTGCGTGGCGTGCGCGAAACCACTTCGGCCCACTGGTTCCAGGCCTGCGGCGCACGGTCCTTGAAGAAGAACTCGGTCGCCTGCCAGGCGCGATCACGCCAGCCCAGGCGGACGAAGGCGGCCACGTTGCGCCACTCATAGGGCGTGTAGTCCTTCCACTCGCGCTTGCCATCGCGACGGGCCACGAACTCCTTCCAGTAGCGCTCGAAGGTGGCATCGAGCGCCTGCTGCGGAAGGCGACCCTGTTCACCGCCCGGGGCCAGCGCGATGGTGGTCGAGGTCGCATCGAAATCGCCCAGCTCGGCCGAGCCTGGCAGGTAATCGATGTTGTGCTGCTGCATCGCCGACAGCAGCGAAGCCTGCAGGTCATCACGGAACTGGTCACGCGATTCGGCGATCTGCATCGCCTCGACCTTGCCCAGCTGGGCCGCCAGCGATGCCGCGTCCTTGTAGCCGCGCAACGCCCAGAAATTATCCCAGTACGAATGCATCGGCTTGGCCGAATAGCCTTCGTGGCTGATCGAGGCCGGCATCATCCCGTAGAACGCCGGATTGCGCGCACGATTCTCGTCCGTGCGCTCGCTGGCGCGCAGCTGCTCCATGTAGCTGTAGGCGCCCTGCACATGCGGCCACATCAGCTCGGCGAAGGTGCTGTCACCGGTATAACGCCCATACTCGGCAATGCTGTAGATCAGCTCGCCATGGCTGTCGTTCTCCGGCACCGGGTCGCTGCCACGTGCATCGACACAGCACGGCACCTTGCCGTTCTCGAACTGGTACGGCGCATACCAGTTGATGTAGTCACGCACGGCATCGCTGCGCCCCATGCGCAGCAGGCCCTCGGAAATCATCGCGCCATCGCGGATCCAGCTGCGCGCGTACGAGCGCGTGCCCGGCTGCAGGCGTGGGCCAACCCGCGAGATCAGCATGTGCGCCACTGCGGTGCGCAGGGTGTCGACCAGTGCCTGGCCCGCAGCCGGCACCTGCAACGAGACCACGCCCAGCTTCTGCCGCCACTGCTCGGCCACCTGCGCCTGCGCCTTGGCCACGTCCAGCGCCTGTGGCGCCCAGCCGCCGGTCTGCGGCAGCACCACCGCCACTTCGCGGCTCTGGCCGGGTTCCAGCTTGATCGTATACAGCAGCGCGCCGGACGCCATGCCGGTGCTGTCCTTCACCGCCGTGCTGGCCGGGTACTTTCCGGACGCCAGATGCATCGCATCGAGCTTGCCATCGAACGTGCTGGCGAAGCGGGCATCCGGCACCTGCAGCGGGTAGATGCGCGGCTCGCCGTTGATGCGCACCAGCTGTTCGCCCACATCCAGCGCATCGATGCGGCTGAAGCCGCCAACGGTGTTGAGGAACTGGGTCGGCGGGTTGACCTGCCACGGGCGGATCGCCAGCGCCAGGGTGTATTCGTGCGCCACCTTGTCCGGATTGCTCAGCCGGTAGCGGCCGATCAGCTGCGCGCGCTCCGGCGTGCCCTGCACGAAGCTGGTCACCGCCAGGCCGGCCTTCTCGTGCACCCAGTCGACGTTGGCGATCGGCAGGTAGTGATCCTGCAGCGACTGGGTGATGGCCACCTTCGACCAGTCCAGCAGCTTGCCGTCGAGGCGGATGAACGGCTCGATGCTGAAGCTGCCCTTGGCCGGCTCCAGCGCGCCATCCTCGCTGATCAGCGCCTGTTCCTGGCCGCCATCGAGGCCGAGCAGGGTCCAGTACGGCTGTTCGCCCACATAGGCACGCGGCAACGACCCGCGCGGCAGATCGGCCGCCACCGAAGACAGGAACGCATTCGGCGTGGCGGCGAAGGCCAGCGGCTTGAGCGCGATGTCACGGATGCCGTAGCGCCAGTTCGGGCCATCGAGCAGGTCGAAGCGCACGTAGCGTGCATCGGTATCCGGCAGTGCCAGCCAGTCACGACCGCCCGCGCCGCCGGTCACCTCGCGCACAGTGCGCCAGTCCCGGCCATCCTCGGAGGTCCGCACGGTGTAACGGTTGGCTTCCAGGTTCGGCAGCCAGTCGATCACCGCACCACCGATCTCGCGGCTCTTGTGCAGATCCAGGCTGATGGTCTGCTGCTTGACCCCGCCACTGATCCAGAACGTGTCGCCCTTGCCATCGATCATGCGGTCCTGCAGCGCGGTGGCGGTGTCGGCGATCACCGATGGCACCAGCGCCGAATCATCCTGCGGCGGCAGGCCCTGCAGGGTCAGCTTGTCGAAGCACACCGTGCCGCGGCCACCGACCTTGCTGTAGATCGTGAACTCGACCGCGGCGCTGCGTGCCATCTCCTTCTCGGGCGACGGCCCCCACGCCTTGTCGATCTGGCGACGCCGGTACTCGACCGGCGTCCACGCCTTGGGGAAGCTGTAGCCCGGGCGGTTGACCCACCAGACGTTGTCGCCGCTGGCGTCGATCAGCTTGAACTGCAGGTCGTTGGCCGGCGAATCACCGCGCAGCTGGAAGCCGAAACGGTAGTTGACCGGGTACTCGATGTTCAGCGCGCGGCGGATGCCGACGTAGCCGGAGACCTTGTGGAAATCGTAGTCCAGGCACAGCGCGCGGCCACCGCCGGCGCCGCTGACCGGCCGCAGCGAACCACTGACCTGGTCGGACAGCACCAGTTTCCAGGCGCCGATATCGTCGAAGTCGTCCAGCACTTTCGTCGCCGGCAGTGCCGGTGGTGCGGCGATCGCCAGGGAGGTCCACAACAGTCCCAGTCCAACGGCGATCGCTCGCTTCATCCCTTGACGCTCCCCAGCAACAGACCTTGGATGTAGTACCGCTGCAGCACCAGGAACAGCGCCAGCACCGGAACCACGGTGACCACCGCGCCGGCCATCATCATTTCCACGTCCATGATGTGTTCGCGCGAGAGGGTGGCCAGCGCCACCGGCAAAGTGTAGTGCTCCTGATCGGTCAACACGATCAGCGGCCACATGAAATCGTTCCATGCGCCCATGAAGGTGAAGATCGCCAGGGTCACCAGCACCGGCTTGAGCATCGGCAGCACGATCTGGAAGAAGATGCGCAGCTCCCCTGCCCCGTCGATGCGGGCCGCTTCAAGCAGTTCATCCGGGATCGAACGCGCGTACTGGCGTACCAGGAAGATGCCGAACACGCTGGCCAGCGCCGGCACGATCACGCCACCGAAGCTGTTGACCAGCCCCAGCTGCTTCATCAGCAGGAACAGCGGCAGCATCGCCACCTGCGCCGGAATCACCAGCGCCGCCATCAGTACCTGGAACAGGCGCTCGCGGCCGACGAAATTCAGCTTGGCGAACGCATAACCGGCCATGGTGTTGAGCAGCAACGAACCGATCGTGATGCCCAGCGACACCAGCAGGCTGTTGGCGAAGTTGCCGCCCATGCCGGTGCGCGCGAACAGCTCATGGTAGTTGTGCGTGGTGATGCTCGACGGCAGCAGCGGCGGCGGGAAATGACTGGCCTCGCCCTGCGGCATAAACGAGACCGAGAGCATCCACAGCAGCGGTGCCAGGCTGACCAGGGCCAGCACCAGCAACGCACCATTGATCATCCACGGGTACCAGCGCGACTGGCCGATTTCACGACTCATACCAACTGCCTCTTGCGGCCGAAACGGAGCATCACGGTGGTCACCGCCAGGATGATCAGGAACAGCAGGAACGCCACGGCGGAGGCGCGTCCCAGGTTCCACCACTTGAAGCCTTCCTCGAACATGAAATACAGCACGCTGACGGTGCTCTGCAGTGGGTCGCCGCGGGTCATCACGTAGGGTTCGGCGAACAGCTGGAAGTAGCCGGACACGGTAATCACGCCGACCACCAGCAGCACCGGGCCGAGCATCGGCAGGGTGATGTGCAGGAACTGCTTCCAGCGCGAGGCGCCGTCGATGCGCGCCGCTTCGTACAGGTCATGCGGGATCGCCTGCAGGCCGGCCAGGAAGATCACCATGTTGTAGCCGAAGTTCTTCCACACCGCGAACAGCATGATGGTCGGCATCGCCCAGTTGGGATCACCCAGCCAGTCGATCGGGCTGATGCCCAGATGGCCCAGGCCGTAGTTCACCAGGCCATAGCTGGTATGGAACAGGTAGCGCCAGATCACCGCCACCGCCACCAGCGTGGTCACCACCGGCGCGAACAGGGCCGTGCGGAACAGGGCCTTGAAGCGCGCGGCCGGCGCATTGAGCAGCATCGCCGCGCCCAGCGACACGCCGATCGACAACGGCACGCCGATCAGCACGAAGTAGGTGGTGTTCCACAGCGACTTCCAGAACATCGGCGTCTGCAGCAGGTCGATGTAGTTGCCCAGGCCGACGAAGCGCAGGTTGCTGCTGTCGGCCAGCGCATAGAGGTCGAAGTCGGTCACGCTCAGCGCGAGCGCCGAAGCGACCGGCAGGCCGAAGAACACGCCCAGCACGATCAGCGAGGGGCCGGCGAAGATCCAGCCAGCCAGCGAAGTACGTTTCATTGCGCGCTCCCGGCGGCCACGGCGCTGCTCGATTGCGGCGACGGCGCGCGCTCCTGCAGGCGTTGTTGTTCATGCATCCAGCGGCGCTTGGCCAGCACCTTGTCCACGCGCTGGTCCAGCTCTTCCACGGCCTTGTCCTGCGCCAGGCCACCACGCACCACCTTCTCGGTGACGATGCGCATTTCCTGCACGATGCGCTCCCATTCGAGCACCTTCGGCGTCGGCCTGACCCGCTCCAGCTGATCGCGGAACGCGGCTGCCAGCGGATCGTTGGCCAGCGACGGCGCGCTCCAGGCACTGCGGCGCGGCGGCAGGTCGCCGATGATGGAATGGAAGCGCGCCTGGATCTCTGGCCGCGACAGGAACTCGATCAGCTTCCAGGACGCCTCCTTCTGCTGCGACTTGCGGAAGATCACCAGGCTGGTACCACCGGCGATGCCCGCGCCCGGGCCGTCCGGCCCCGGCAGCGCGGCGGTGCCCCACTGTCCTTCCAGTTCCTTCGGCTGCAGTTTCTTGAACTCGCGGATGTTCCAGGGGCCGGAGATGTAGAACACGTTGAAGCCGCGGAAGAATTCGTCCCAGACGTTGGAGATCTGCGTTTCGGACATCTTCGGCGCCCAGCCCTGCTCGAACATGTTGGCGTAGAAGGCCAGCGTGCGGCGGAACCCCGGGCTGGCGAAATTGCCGCGGGTGTCGTCGTCGCGCAGCAGCGGGTCGGGCTGCTGCAATGCCAGCGACAGCTGCTGCTCGAATTCGTTGATCGGCATCAGCACCGCATAGCGGTTCGGGCCCTGCATGCGCTTGATCGCCGCCATCTGCTCCTCCCATTCCTGCCACGTACGCGGCGGGTGGTCGTAGCCGGCCTTGGCCAGCAGGTCCTTGCGGTAGTAGATCAGGCGCGTATCGACGTACCACGGCACGCCGACCAGCTCGCCGTGGATCACGTTGGTATCCCAGATGCCCTGGAAGTAGTCCTTCGGGTCGACCACGGCGGAGCGCTGCACGAACGGCTGCAGCGGGGTCAGCGCGTCGAGTTCGGCGAACTCCGGCACCCAGGTGTTGCCCAGCTGGCACACGTCCGGCAGGCCGTCGGCGGCGAACGCGGTCAGCAGCTTCTCGTGCGCGGCGGTCCACGGGATGTTCTGCACATCCACCTTGATGCCCGGGTTTTCGGCCTCGAATTCGTGGATCAGTTCGCTGACCACCTCGGCTTCGCGGCCCATCGCCCAGAAGCGCACGGTGGTGGTGCCCGGTTCGGTACGGGCGCAGCCGGCCACGGCCAGTGCGGCCAGGGCAGGCAGCGCCCAGCGGCGCAGGCGGTCGATCCAGTTCGGCATCGGGTTACTTGCCCTGGCCTGTGGTGCGGTTGGCATTGTTCTTCTGTTCCTGCGCGGCAGCCGCGCGTGATTCGGCGATACCCACCGCGCGTGCCGCCGCGGCCTTTTCGTCCTTCTGCAGTTCCAGCGGCTGGAACGAGCCTTCCGGCGCCAGCCAGCCACCGCTGAACCCGGCCCGCTCCAGGCCCTTGCGGATGTACGGGTTCTTCTTCATCACTTCCCAGACGAAGTCATCGCGGTAGTTGGCGATCATGGTCAGGATCGGCCCCTGGTCGATGGCGATGTAGTCGCTGGCGACCCAGCCGCGATCCGGAACCAGGCGCCCGGTCTTGATCGGGATGTCGTAGTTGAAGCTGGGGTTGAACGAATCCAGGAAGCCGTAGCTGGAATAGATGTAATCGCCAAAGCGCTTGTGCATCTCCAGCGTGGCCGGGATCACCTGCTCGGGGGCGAACACCACCGAGGCGATCGCGGCGGTAGGGGCAATGGTGCCGTCATCGAAGTTCTCGCGCAGGCCAGCGCCGCGCGAAGAGTAGTGGCGGAACTGGCGCTGCTCGCCACGGTAGTCCTGCGTGGTGTTCTGCGGACCATCGCTGGCGGTCAGGCCCCACACGTTCTCGCCATACTCCTTCCATTGCATCGGGTTGGCGATGGCGTACTCGCGCTGGGCCAGCGCGGCCGAGCGGCTGTTGAGGAAATAGGTGCTGCCGCGCTCGCGCATGTACGCGTCCTGGATGTCGCGGAAGTCGATCCAGACGTGGCTGTACTGGTGGCCGAACAGCGGGCCGAAGGACAGGTATTCCTGCCCCTGGTAGACGCCCCAGTCGTTGTCGTAGGTACGCGTCCACACCGTCCACGCATCCGGGCTGACCGGGTGCGTCGGCGAGCCCAGGGCGAGGATGTAGACCATCATCGCCTCGTTGTAGCCCATCCAGTCATGGTCGATGAAACCGCTCTCCGGGAACCAGCCCATCGAGATCAGCGGTGCACGCTGCTGCAGCCACGGCCAGTCGACCTTCTTGTACAACGTATCGGCGATCTGGCGGATTTCCTTCTCGCGCGGATCGTCACCGTCGTAGTAAGACTGCGCGAACAGCACGCCCATCATCAGCAGCGCGGTATCCACCGAGGACAGCTCGACCCAGCTGTCGTAGCGACGGCCTTCCTGCATGTCCAGGAAGTGGTAGTAGAAGCCCTTGTAACCGGCCTTGCCGGTGCGCTGCGGGCCCATCGGCACGTCGCGGAAGAACTTCAGCGTGGTCAGTGTGCGGTCGATCGCCTGGTTGCGGCTGACCCAGCCGTTCTCGATGCCGATCGGATAGGCGGTCAGCGCGAAGCCGACCGAGGCGATGCTGGCGAACGGCCGCGACGGATAGCGGTCCGGGGTCAGCCCATTGATCTCGTTGGTGGTATCCCAGAAGAACTGGAAGGTGCGGCGCTCGATGTCATCGAACAGCGGCGGCAGCTCCGGCTTCATCGGCCGCGGCGGTGCGTCGGCCTCGATCAGGATCACCGGCGGGCGAGGCTTGGCAGGCTCCTGCTGGGCCGGCTGGCAGGCAGCAACGGCCAGGCTCAACGCCGCGGCGGACAACAGATGGCGTGCCTGCATGGCGCGATTCCTCCGGTGGTCTGATCGATGGGAAAGCATAACGTCCAATGATCTGAAATCGTTTACAAGGTGCGTCCTGAAAAAACCACGAAAAACGTGGTTTGACACCGCGATCATTGCCCACGCCGCTGCCCCCTGCCCGGCAGCGGCGTGGGCAATGGACCGGCGCGGGGCCGGCCATTGCCGTTTTCACGCGCCCGATGCCGCCGGCGGACCGGCGGCATCGGGGTACTGCATCAGGCGGCTCCGCTTAGAAGCGGAAGCCCACCTCCGCCTTGACCTGGCGCGGCGTGCCGACGATGTCGCCGGTCTCGTTGTAGCTCGCGGTCAACTTGCCGTTCTTGTAGTAGTTGTAGTTCGAGAAGTTGTCGAAATTGAACACGTTGATGATGTCGATACGGGCATACAGCTCGGTATCACCCGGCATCTTGAACGTCTTCGTGGCCTGCAGGTCGACCGAGCGGTAACCGAAGATCTTGCCACCCAGCAGGAACCGGCCGTTGCCACCCGGAACCGCCGCCATCGGGGTCGGCAGATCGAAGCCGTTGGCCTGCGGCACACCGTACCAGTCGTTGATCGCAGTCGGGGTAGCCAGGGTGATCTTGCCGCCGAAGGTGATGCCCCAGAAGCCCGCGTACGAACCGGTCACCACCAGGCGGTGGCGCGGTGCGCCGTTGGAGCGGATGGTCGGGTAGTCACCGATCACGCCACGATCGAATGCGTAGTGCTCGTTGATGTCACGGTTGTGGCGGGCGGTGGTCCAGGTATAGGCGATCGAGGTGCCCCAACCGCTTTCCTGGGTGAACGGCTTCTGCGCCGACAGCAGGATCTGGGTCGCACGGGTCTTGATGCCCTGCTGGCCGATGATCAGGCTGCCGAAGCCCGGCACGTTGCAGCTCCAGGCCTGGCTCAGGCCGGCTTCGGTGCCGCCGCACAGGCGCGGGTCATCGAAGAAATTGCCGGTCGGGTAACGGTTGCCCAGGGTGAAGGCGAAGCCATCGTAGGTGAGCGTGCGCGAAATGGTGGCGTCGGTCAGCCAGTCGCCGATCTGGTTGCTCATGCCCAGGCTGAACTGGTCAGCATAGGGAACCTTCAGGTTGTTGTTCAGCAGGTCGACTTCCAGGCCGGCATTGCTGGTCGAACCGACCAGGCTCTGCAGGTTGCCGATGCCGTTGAGCAGGTTCGGGTTCCAGTCATAGCACGCGGCGTTGCCCTGGAAGCACTGGCCGGTGGCCGGATTGCGGAAGTAGATGGTCGGCTGCGGCAGGGCCAGCTTGGTGGTTTCCAGCTGCAGGTAGTCGAACAGGTCGCGGTCGTAGGAACGGCCGGCACCGCCGTGGATCACGTGCTGCTCGTCGGCGTTGATGTCATACGAGAAGCCCAGGCGCGGCTGCCAGGCATTCTTGAACGCCTTGCGGTTGTGGCCGTTGCTGATGTAGTCGTTGATATTCAGACCGCTCAGCGCCAGCGTATCGGCGTAGCTCTGGCCAGCGGCGGCACGCGGATCCTGCGCGAACAGCGCATTGACCACTTCCGGCGGCGTCACGAAGTCCAGGTAGGACGGGTTCTTTTCGTAGTCCCAACGCAGGCCGAGGTTCAGCTGCAGGTGGTCGTTGACCTGCCAGTCGTCCTGGATGAACAGCCCGATCTGCTTCACCTTCGAGCGCACTTCACCGGACACGCCGGACACGCCGGTGACCGGCTTCACGAACTGTGCCTTGTACGGGATGCTGTCCGGGAAGGCCGGATTGTCGATGGTGTAGTAGAACTGCGGATTGATCTGCGCCGCGTCGGAAGCGTACAGATCGATCTGCTTGTACTTGGCACCCATCTTGATGGTGTGGTCACCCGCCCACTCGATGCCGTCCAGGGTCAGGTTGTCTTCGATCGACCAACCCTTCTGGCCCTTCACCTGCGACGACATCGCCGACGAGCCGCCGATCGAGACAATGGCGCGCTCCTCGCTCTTGCCGTCCGGTGCGGTGTAGTTGAAACCGTTACCCATGCTCAGCGGCTTGGGGTTGTTGAACGAATCCTCGTGGGTGACCATCAGCTCGTTGTAGTAACGCTCACCGCTGTGGTTCCAGCGCAGCGCGTAACGACGGTCAGTGTTCTTGGTTTCCTTGCCGTGCATCGGCGCGGTCTGGTCCGAGAACTGCTGCTGGGTTTCGTCACGATCCTGGAAGGTCAGCTCCAGGCGGTCGTTGTCGGTCGGCTCGAAGTCGACCTTGGCGAAAATCAGGTCCTGCTGGAACGGCTGGCTGGCCGGGCCCAGGCCGGCCTGCGCATCGGCCGGAACGCGGTCGGCCTTGCTGGTCACCGCGCCATGCGGGGCGATGGTCACCGGCAGGTCGAAGCGCTTGGCCTCATAGGTGACGAAGAAATGGGCCTTGTCCTGGATGATCGGACCACCCAGGGCGAATCCGTATTCCTTCTCGGCCGAATCTTCCTTGCCCTTGCCCGGCTGGCGCTCGGCCGGGGTCATCGCGCGCATGCTGTCGTTGGTGTAACGGTAGAAGGTTTCACCCTTGAACTCGTTGGTACCCGACTTGGTCGCCGCGGTGACTGCAGCACTGGACACCTGGCCATACTCGGCCTTGTAGTTGCCGGTGATGACCTTGTACTCGCCGATGGCCAGCTGCGGGAACGGGTTGCCGGCGCTGCCGGACTGACCGGCCACGCCGCCTCCCTTGACGTAGCTCTTCTGGCCCACGCCGTCGATGTAGACGTTGGTACCGTCAGAGTTGGTGGCGCCGCCGCGCAGCGAAGTGTTGCCCTTGGCGTCGCGGGTGAAGATCATGCCCGGCACCGCGTCGGCGAACTCCAGGAAGTTGCGCGAGACCTGCGGGGTGGTCTGGATCTGCTGCAGGCTGACGGTCTTGCCGACTTCGGAGGTCCGCACTTCCTGCAGCAGGGTCGGCGCGACGACGTTGACGGTGTCCAGGTTGGTGGCCGCGGTCGCACCCGGGGTGCTGCTGGCCGCGCCGGCGAAGTTCAGGGTCG
The DNA here is from genome assembly GCF_056480025.1 of Stenotrophomonas sp. 109824_Sma. Lineage (NCBI taxonomy): Bacteria > Pseudomonadati > Pseudomonadota > Gammaproteobacteria > Lysobacterales > Lysobacteraceae > Stenotrophomonas > Stenotrophomonas sp. 109824_Sma. The sequence continues at coordinate 3,173,578 of NZ_CM151078.1, forward strand.
CGGTCGAGGCCACGGTGACGGTGACTTTCTGCGACTGGCCGTTGGCGACCACGTCATAGGTGCCCGGGTCCAGGCCCATCAGCGAGTAGCTGCCATCGGCACGGACGGTGCCGCGACGGACGGTGCCGGTGGCCACGTTGGTGGCGGTGACTTCGGCGCCGGCCTGGGCGCCGGAAACCTGGCCGCGCAGGCTGGCATTGGCCGACTGCGCCATGACGTTCGGAGCAGCAGCCAGCATCAGGCAGCTGACCAGCGCGGTGCTCAGCAGCCGGCGTGCCGGCGTGCGGAAGGTGGTATGCATCATCAACTCAATCTCCGGGTGGCGGTAACCGCTTGCGCGGTCCCTGCGATCAATCAAAAAAGAAGGAACGCCTCTGGCTTCAACGGCCCGATGGCGGAGTGGTGGAATCGCGAACTATCAAGCGGGGAACCAGGGTCTGCTTGTCCCCTGTCCCATCCGTGGAGGTGCCGTCCATCAACTGCAGCAGGCGCGTCATGGCCCGGTCGCCGAGCTCGGCGATGCTGACCTGCATGGTGGTCAGCGACGGGTGGACGAAACGCGCCAGTGGAATGTCATCGAAACCCGCCAGGGCCACATCGGCCGGGACACGGACCCCTGCCTGCGTGAACGCATACAGGCAGCCAAGGGCCATCATGTCGTTGGCGGCGAACACGGCATCGGGCAGCGCTCCGGCTGCCAACAACTCCTGACCGGCGCGATGGCCGGAAGCTTCGTCGAAATCACCGGGCAGCTCGATGCCCTCGGCGCCACTGCCAAACGCCACCAGCGCGTCACGGAAGCCGCGCAGGCGCTCGCGCGCGTCGAAGTTGAGGTCCGGGCCAGAAATGAAGGCAATGCGGCGATGGCCGGCGTCCAGCAGGTGGCGGGTCATCGCCATCGCACCGGCGTGGTCGTCGATGCTCAGCACCGGATGGTCCTGCCCGGGCAGATAGGTGTTGATCAACACCGTCGGCAACGACTGCGGCAGGTTGTCGGTCAGGAAGCCCGGGCTCTCGGCATAGGGCGAGAGCACCAGCAGGCCATCGACGCGGCCGCGCATGGCACGCAGGGCCGCGCCCTGCTGTTCCTGGTCACCGTGGTAGCTGGACACCAGCAGGTGCTGGCGGCGGTTGCGGGCCACCCCGTCGATGCCGCGCATCAGTTCGGAGAAGAATTCGCCGTACAGGTCAGGCAGCACCACGCCCACCGTATTGGTGCGGCGGCTGCTCAGGCTGCGGGCGGCGGCGTGCGGGGTGTAACGCAGCCGTGCGGCCACCTCCAGCACGAGCTGGCGGACCGGTTCGGCGACATTTTCATGCCCGTTGAGCGCGCGGGAAACCGTGGCCACGGAGACCCGGGCTTCGCGTGCGACGTCTTTGATTGTGATAGCTGCCTTGTTCACGAAGCCGCCCTCCACGGCTTGGACCTACCAGCATTGGCGCGGAATGTAAGCGTTTCCATCTGGGCTTGTAAACAGTCCGTTAGGCGAATGTCCCGAAATGGACATGAAAATCTGTCCGTGGCGAGGCCCGTGCGGACCGGCCAGGACAGTGCGGGACAAGGGCTCAGCCCTGTTCTGACGGGGTATGTGCGCGGATGGACAGCGCGTGGATATCGGTGTCCATCATCGACCCCAGCGCGGCATAGACCGCGCGATGCCGGGCCAGTGGAGCCAATCCGGCGAAGCGTTCACTCACCACATGCACGTTGAAATGGCCGCGCCCGTCGCGGGCACCGGCATGGCCGGCATGGCGATGGCTGTCATCCTCGATCTCCAGCACGCTGGGCGCCAGCGCCTGTTGCAGCGCATCACGGATCCGCTCGATCCGTTCCGCGTTCACGGCAGGACCTTGCGGAACGGGCGCACCTGAATGCGGGTGTAGACGCCGGCAGCCACGTACGGGTCGGCATCGGCCCAGGCCTGGGCCTGCGGCAGCGACTCGAACTGCGCGATCACCACCGAGCCGCTGAAACCGGCCGGGCCCGGGTCTTCACTGTCCACCGCCGGGCACGGCCCGGCCAGCAGCAGGCGTCCCTCGTCGCGCAGCGCGTGCAGCCGCGCCAGGTGTTCCGGCCGCGCCTGCAGCCGCTGCGCCAGCACATCCTGGCCGTCATACCCTTCGATCACATACCACACCGGCATTTCCTCGCTTGCGTTGTCGGGTCCGCAGATTCTAGCCAATGCCGACCCTGTCCCGGCCCCGGCTGGACACTGGCGCGGCAAAGGCTTACCCTAGACTCCATTGCACGTGGCTGGATGCAGCAGCCCGTCGGTTTTTGCGGCCAACGCAGCCCCCGACGACCGTCCCGCTGCTTCAAACCGGACCACCCGGCCGGGCCACGTAGACGACCTCCCCGTAGTTCTGTCGCTGCCGTTTACTGCGGCGCGTCCTGCTGTTTGATATGTGTGGAATCGCGCCGATCCCGGCGTGTCTGGTGCCCTGGGGCTCCGTGGCGTTGGCCCGGCGAACCCGGTGCCGCGACTGGTCCGTTGCAATCCTGATCTCCATTAGATGACTTCCGAACTCGCGCTCGACGCGAACCCGCCAACCCGGCCGCCCGCCCCCCAGCAGCAGGAAATGCCGCTGGCCGTGGTGCATGGGCAACCGGTCCTGCAGATTCCGCAGGACCTGTACATTCCGCCGGACGCGCTGGAAGTCATCCTGGATGCCTTCGAAGGCCCGCTGGACCTGCTGCTGTACCTGATCCGCCGCCAGAACCTGGATGTACTGGACATTCCCGTCGCCGAGATCACCCGGCAGTACGTGGAATACATCACCGTGATGCGTGAGCTGCGCTTCGAGCTGGCGGCCGAATACCTGGTGATGGCCGCGATCCTGGCCGAGGTGAAGTCGCGGATGCTGCTGCCGCGCCCGGTCAGCGAGGAAGGCGACGAGGCCGACCCGCGCGCCGAGCTGGTGCGCCGGCTGCAGGAGTACGAACGATTCAAGCAGGCCGCCGAGGACATCGACGCCCTGCCCCGCCAGGACCGCGATACCAGCCTGGCACACGCCTTCATGCCCGAACGCGCCACGGTGAAGCTGCCGCCGCCGGTGGACCTGAAGGAAATGCTGCTGGCCCTGCACGACGTGCTCAAGCGCGCCGAGCTGTTCAGCGGCCACGCCATCAAGCGTGAGGCACTGAGCGTGCGGCAACGCATGGGCGAAGTGCTGGGACGCCTGGAAGACGGCAAGTTCTATCGTTTTGAAGGTTTGTTCACGGCGGAAGAAGGCAAGCTGGGCGTGCTGGTCACGTTCCTGGCGGTGCTGGAACTGGCCAAGGAACAGCTGCTGGACATCGTCCAGGAAGAACCGCTGGCGCCGATCTACGTGAAGTCGCTGGCGGCCGGCAACACCAACGCCCCGCTGCAGTTCAGCAGCGAGTTCGACGACAACGACGCCGCCAATGCAGACGAGTGAGCGCTGACTGCCGATGGATCAATCGCTGATCAACCGCATTGTCGAGGGTGCCCTGCTGGCTTCCAGCCAGCCGCTCACTCTGGCCCAGCTGAAGGACCTGTTCCCGGAAGAGGAACCGGCACCGCCAGGCAGCATCGAACGCGCGCTGGAACGCCTGCGCGAAGCCTGCGAAGGCCGCGGCGTGGAACTGGTCGAGGTCGCCTCCGGCTTCCGCTACCAGGTCACCGGCGAAGTGCATGGCTGGATCAGCCGGCTGTGGACCGAGCGCAAGACCCGCTACACCCGTGCCACCCTGGAAACCCTGGCGCTGATCGCCTACCGGCAACCGATCACCCGCGGCGAGATCGAACAGGTGCGCGGCGTGGCGGTCAGCAGCAACATCATCCAGGCGCTGGAAGAACGCGAATGGATCCGCGTGGTCGGCCACCGCGACGTGCCTGGCAAGCCGGCGCTGTTCGGCACCACCAAGGGCTTCCTGGATTATTTCGGCCTGAAGCGATTGGATGAGCTGCCGCCACTGTCGGAACTGAAGGACCTGGGCGAGCTGGAACCGCAGCTGTCCCTGGACCGCGATGCACCGGCGGCCGCCAGTGCCGACGGTCCGGACATCTCGGCCGGCGCCGATGGCGCTGCCGCGAACGATGACGCCGGCCTGGCCGGCAGTGACACCCCCGATTCCGTCGATGCAGCCCCTGCGTCGGCCTCCGATGAGCAAGCACCTTCGCCCCTCGATGATGGGCACCCCGATTCCGCGCCGGGCGAGCGCGCGGTGCCAGTGAACGAACGCGAAGACAACGCCGTCGCGATGACGACCGTGGCTGTTGACCAAGCCGATTCCGAACCAGAGGCCGACCTCGAAACCGTCGGCCGGAGCAAAACTGATGAGTGACACCCCCCGTAACAAGCTCTCGCTGAAGCGCGAAGCCACCTCCGAACAGTTCAAGCTGGAAGAGCGCCTGCACAAGGTGCTGGCCCAGGCCGGCCTCGGCTCGCGCCGCGCGCTGGAACAGCGCATCGCCGAAGGCCTGGTCAAGGTCAACGGTGAAGTCGCGCAGACCGGCATGTCGGTCAAGAGCGGCGACAAGATCGAACTGGATGGCCGTGGCTTCGTCGCCACCGCCCTGGCCGAGCCGTCGCGCGTGCTGGTCTACAACAAGCCGGAAGGCGAAGTGACCACCCGCGATGATCCGGAAGGCCGCCCGACCGTGTTCGAGTCGCTGCCGCCGCTGAAGGGCGCGCGCTGGATCGCCATCGGCCGCCTGGACATCAACACCACCGGCCTGCTGCTGGCCACCACCGACGGTGAGCTGGCCAACGCCATGATGCACCCGTCGTTCGAGGTCGAGCGCGAGTACGTGGTGCGCGTGCGTGCGCCGGAAGGCGAGGAAAAGGTCTCCGACGCCATCGTCGACCGCCTCACCCGTGGCGTCGCGCTGGAAGACGGCCCGGCCAAGTTCGATGAGATCGAACGCATCGGCGGCACCGATTCGCACGACTGGTTCCGCGTCGTGGTGAAGGAAGGCCGCAACCGCGAAGTGCGCCGCCTGTGGGAATCGCAGGGCTGCCAGGTCAGCCGCCTGAAGCGCACCCGCTATGGCAAGGTGAGCCTGCCGCGCGAACTGGCCCGTGGCCATTCGGTGGAACTGGGCACCGCGCAGGTTGAAGCCCTGCGCGCGCAGCTGAAGCTGGAAGAAGGCGCACCGTCGGCACTGACGCTGCAGCCGGTGATCGGCCAGCGCCGCGCCGCCAAGACCACCGTGCGCGTGCGCGAAGGTGGCCGTGGCAACGCGTACGTCAACGGCCACAACACCGCTGACGAAGGCCGCGAGCTGCGTCGTTTCGACAACGTCCGCGAAGACCGCGGCCGTGGTCGCGGCGGCAAGGGTGGCGGCTTCAAGGGCGGCCTGACGGTCAGCGGTGAAGCGGCAGCCAAGCAGTCGCAGAAGCCGTTCAAGCAGCGCGCCCAGAAGAATGATCGCTCGCTGCCGGAAGGCAACCCGGCGGCGTTCCGCACCTGGTACGTGCCGGATGGCGTGAGCACCGGCCCGAGCGGCCATCGCAACGCCGGTCCGGGCGCACGCGGCCCCGGTGCCCGTGGTCCGGGTGCAGGCGGCCAGGGCCGTCCGTACGGCAAGCCGAAGGGTCCGGGCGCTGGCGCCGGTGGCGGCCAGGGCCGTGGCGGTTTCGGTGGTGAAGGCCGTGGCGGCGCAGGCGGCCAGGGTCGTCCGGCCGGTGCCGGCAACCGCTCGCAGGGCCAGGGCAACAAGCACCCGTACGGCCATCCGGGCAACGCCCCGAGCTTCCCGTCCGACCACGCCACGCCGGGCTTCAACCCGTATGGCAGCCCGAAGCCTGCACAGGGCGCCCGTCCGGGCGGTCGCGGTCCGGGCGGTGGCAACCGTGGTCCGGGCGGTAATCGCGGTCCCGGTGGTCCGGGTGGCAACCGTGGCCCGGGTGGCCCCGGTGGCAATCGTGGTCCCGGCGGCCCGCGCCGCAGCGGCCCGCGCGGCGGCTGATCAGCGGTCCGACTGAAACGAAAAACCCCGGCTCAAGCCGGGGTTTTTCTTTGAAAGGGGGATGGAGGGAAAAGGGGACGGAGGGGATTAAGTCGCTTTTGCCCCTTTGAGGCGAAAGCGACTTAATCCCCTCCGTCCCCTTTTGCGTGGCGCTGGAAGGCGGCGGGCGTGGTACCGGTCATGCTGCGGAAGAATGCGATGAACGGGCTCTCGGCGGAAAAGCCGGTGTCCTGCGCCACATGCGCAACGCGATGGCCCAGCAGCAGCAACTCCATGGCCCGCATCAGTCGCCATTGCTGGCGCCAAGCCTGGTAGCCCATGCCGGTATCACGCTGCATCAACCGGCCAACGGTGCGCACGCTCAAGCCCGCACGCTCGGCCAGCTCGCCCAGTTCGGGCGGCAACTGCTCGGCCACTGGCAGGCAGCGCGCGATCCGTGGGTCGCGTGGCAGCGGCAGGTCCATCGGGGCCACCGGGGCGGCTGCGATCTCCAGCATGCACAACGCCAGTTGGTGGTGCGCACGCGGCACCCGCCAGTCATGGTCGAACGGCGCCTGCGCGATTGGCTCCAGCAATGCCTGCAGCAGGGTACCCACGCCGACGATCGCCGGCTGCTGCGGCAACTGGGCCGACAGGGTGGCCTCGAAGTACAACGAACGGTAGTCGACCGCTTGGCGCATCTGCGCGCGATGGCGCAGCCCACCCGGAATCCACGCCGCGCGCGCGGGCGGCAGCAGGCTGATGCGGTCACCGTAGGTCAGGCGCGTACAGCCTTGCCGGGTGTACAGCAACTGCGCGCGTGCATGCTGGTGCCAACCCGAGTCGTGATCCGCCAGTGAGGCCGCGATCCCCAACACCGGCGCGCTCCAGGCATCGGCATCGAAGTGCGCATCCGGGTGCAACCAGGCCACGTCTGATTTCATCCATTCAATGACAGGATAGACAGGGTGCGCCATCAGGGACGCGACCACAATGCGCGGCCCTGTTCCTGGAGCGCCCGCATGTCGCGCCGCCTGTTGTTGCTCACCATCGCGCTGCTGATGTTCCCCCAGCTTGCGCAGACCCTGTACAGCCCTGCCCTGGCCGATCTGGCCGGGCGCTTCGCATTGCCCCCCGGCGCCGCCAGCCAGGCCATGAGCCTGTACCTGTTCGGTTTCGCCGCCGGTGTCCTGCTATGGGGGCGGCTGGCCGACCATATCGGCCGTCGCCCTGCCCTGCTCTGCGGCCTGGCCGTGTTCGCACTGGCGGCCTGCGGCGGGCTGCTGGCCAGCACGTTCGGCCAGGTCCTGCTGGCCCAGGCACTGGCCGCGCTGGGTGCAGCGACGGCCTCGGTGGTCACCCAGACCGTACTGCGCGACCACCTGAAGGGACCCGCGTTGGCGCAGGCGTTCTCGTGGATCGGCATGGCGTTGGCCCTGAGCCCGGCGATCGGGCTGGCACTGGGGGCATTGCTGGTTGCCAACCACGGCTATGCCGGCGTGCAGGCCGGCCTGCTGCTGATTGTCATCCTGCTGATGCTCGGATGCGCATCCGGCCTGCAGGAGAGCCGCCCTGCCGAAGTCGCGCACACGCCCCTGCTGCCACTGCTGCGACAACTGCTGCGTGATCGCTGGATCTGGTCACAAGCGCTGTTGGTGATGGCGTTCAACGTGGCCATGTACAGCTGGTACGCGCTGGGCCCGTTCGTGTTCGAACGCCTGCACTGGCCGCTGGCCTGGTTCGGCGCAAGCGGCGCGGTGCTGGCGTTGGGTTCGGCGCTGGGCGCATGGGGCAATGGTCGCCTGCTGCGCGCAGGCATTGCCTCCGCCACGCGCATCCGGCTCGCCGCAGGACTGGTGCTGGCCGGCGGGCTGTTGGCTGCATTGCTGCGCAATCAACCGGCACTGGTCGCGGCGATGGTACCGGTGGTGGCCGGGTTTGGCCTAGCCATCCCCAATGTGCTGGGCCAGGCCCTGCGCGGATATCCGCACTGCCTGGGCAGCGCGGGCGCCCTGTTCGGACTGCTCTACTACCTCTTGATCGGCGTGGCGATGGCGGTGGTCGGTACACTGCAACTGCTGGCACCGACACTCATCGTGTGCGGCCTGCTTGCATTGTGGTTGCAGCGGCCGCGCCCGGTTACGGTCTAGGAATTGCTGCAAAGACCGCGCACTGTGCGCTGCTTCCGGAATCAACGCCACTGCGCTGGCTATCGTGCGCGTTCTCCCCAACGAGGCAGATGCCCATGGTCACCATTACCGCCGAACAGGCGCGCGCCAACGCCGATGCCGCTACGCGTCCCATCGACCAGTACTACCGCGATCTCGACACGTCGATCCGGGCCGGCTCGGAGAATGGTCGCCGCTACATCGTGTTCGGCTTCAGCCAGGCACTGGCCAGCGAGCGGCTCGTCGAGGGCGTCGTCGCGCAGTTGCTGAACAATGGCTTCGAGGTCAAACAACTGCCCAGCGACGCCGAGCAGCATTACATCCGCATCAGCTGGGAAGGGACCCAGCCGGCCCCACTCAACGCCGGCTGATGGTGAAGGCGGCGCCATCCACGCCCAGGTCCCAGCCCTTGCCGGTGCCGGACAGGGCCAGCGAGATGTCGCCCTTGGTCATCACCTGCGCATTGCTGGACTTCACTGCGCCCGCATGTGCGCCCACCGAGGCATAGGTACCCAGCAGCTCGTTGACGCTCACGGCACCAGTGAAGCTGCCACGGCCATTGGTGATCTTCGACTTGCCCACGGTCAGGCCGCCGCCCTTCACTTCGATGCGCACCGGCAGGCTGGTGCCATTGCTGCAGCTGACCGTGCCATTGCCGGAGGCGGTCTTGTAGATCAGTGACCAACCGGACAGGTTGTAGCGCAGCTGGCAATCGAGGTTGCCGGCAGCGTGCGCGGCCGGGGCCAGCGTTGCAGCGGACAGGGCCAGCAGCAGGGCGAAGGGCTTGTTCATGGCGGGACTTCCAGTTCGGTCGGACTGCCGGCGAATCTAGCAGCGCGCGCGTGCACGTTGGATGCAGGCGCGCGCGCTGGTGCGGCAGTGTTCAGGCCGTCGCTCAGGCCTGTTCGTCCAGGTGGAAGGCATCGGCATCGAGCATCGCCGGGAAACGCGCGCGGTGCGCGGCCAGCGCCTCGGCCGAGATGGTGGTGGTGACCACCTGTTCGCGCTCGCGGATCTCCACCTGCGGCTGGCCAAGGAAATCCAGCACTGCGCTGTCGCCGGCGTAGTGCAGCTGGTTGCCATCGACGCCGATGCGGTTCACCGCCGCGACGAAGCACAGGTTCTCGATCGCCCGCGCACGCAGCAGGGTCTTCCACGCATAGGCGCGCGCCGACGGCCAGTTGGCGACGAAGATCTGCAGGTCGAAATCCAGCTGCTGCGGACGCTCCACGTTGTAGCGATTGCGGCAGAACACCGGGAAACGCAGGTCGTAGCAGACCTGCGGATTGATCCGCCAGCCCTTCCATTCCACGCTCAGGCGCTCACGGCCGGCGGCATAGCGTTCGTGCTCACCGCCGTAGCGGAACAGGTGGCGCTTGTCGTAGTACTGCAGGTCGCCATCAGGGGTGGCGAACAGCAGGCGGTTGTAGACGCCGTCGCCCTCGCGCAGCTGCACGCTGCCGATCACCGCCGCGTTCAAGGCCTGGGCCTGTCCGCGCACCCAGGCCACGGTCGGACCGTCCATGCCTTCGGCCTGGGCGATGGCGTCGTTGGAGAAGCCACTGGTGAAGGTCTCCGGCAGGATCACCAGGTCGGTGGTGCCGGCCAGCGGTGCCAGCAGCGCACCGTAGTAGGCGCGGTTGCCCGCCGGGTCATGCCAGCGGGTGTCGCCCTGGACGAGGGAAATGCGCAGGTCCTGCATGTCCGTGTCTCCGCTCACAGCAGGCGCAGGCGTTCGATCGCCGCGTCCATGGTCGCTTCATTCTTGGCGAAGCACAGGCGCACCAGGCGCTGGCCGGCCGGCGGATTCTCGTAGAACGGCGACAGCGGAATGGCGGTGACGCCCTTCTCGATGGTCAGCCACTTCACGAACTCATGGTCCGGCAGGTCGCTGATGGCCGAGTAGTCGACCAGCTGGAAGTAACCGCCCGGCACCGGCAGTGCTTTCAGCCGGGTGCCGGCCAGCTGCTCGCGGAAGCGGTCGCGCTTGGCCTGGTAGAACGCGCCCAGCTCCAGGTGGTGTTCGGGCTCGTCACGGATCATCGCGGCGAAGCCGTACTGTGCGGGGCCGAAGCTGGTGAAGGTGTTGTACTGGTGCACCTTGCGGAACTCGGCGGTCAGCGCCGGCGGGGCGATCGCATAGCCGATCTTCCAGCCGGTGCAGTGGTAGGTCTTGCCGAAGCTGGAGATGACGAACGCGCGCTCGCGCAGTTCCGGGTAGCGCAGCGCCGATTCGTGGCGGCGTCCGTCGTAGATGATGTGTTCGTACACCTCATCGGAGATCAGGTAGATCTGCGTGCCGCGCAGCAGCTCGGCCAGCGCCTGCATGTCCTGCGCGGACAGCATCGCGCCGGACGGGTTGTGCGGGGTGTTGACGATCAGCATGCGGGTGCGCGGGGTGATCGCTGCACGCACGCGATCCCAGTCGACCGCGAACGTCTGCGGATCGAGCGACACATGCACGGCCTTGGCGCCAGCCAGGTCGATCGCCGGTTCGTAGCAGTCATACGCCGGGTCGAGCACGATCACTTCCTCGCCGGCACGCACCACGGCGTGAATGGCGTTGAAGATGGCCTCGGTGCCGCCGCTGGTGACGGTGATCTCGCTGTCCGCATCGACCTGCGCGCCGTAGCAGTCCAGCGCCTTCTGTGCGATGGCCTGGCGCAGCGGCGCCACGCCGGTCATCGGCGGGTACTGGTTCAGCCCGGCGGCCATCGCCCTGGCGGTCTCGTCGATCAGGCGCTGCGGCGCCGAAAAGTCCGGGAAACCCTGGCCCAGGTTGACCGCGCCATGTTCGGCGGCGAGCTGGGACATCACGGTGAAGATCGTGGTACCGACCTTGGGCAGCTTGGTGGTGGGTTGCATCGGCCTGGGGATATGGGGAGACAGACCCCTGAGTTTACGCAATCCCTGCTTCGGTCGTGCCGGCCGCTGGCCGGCACCCCCGGGCAATCTGCGACGCTGGGTCGCGCCCGCCGGCCAGCGGCCGGCACTACCCTGTGAATTCACCGCTACAATTGCCGCCGCACTCCGGCATGAAGACCTTTGCCCCTTGAACACCCCTGCATTGCTGGCCGCCAGCGGCCTGAGCTTCTCCCGCAATGACGAGCCGGTGTTCGGCCCGCTGGACTTCCATGTGGACGCCGGCGAAGCCCTGCTGGTGCAGGGCGGCAATGGCGCCGGCAAGACCACCCTGCTGCGCGTGCTGGCCGGCCTGGCCCGGCCCGGTGCTGGCCAGGTGCGGATCGACGGCAAGCCGGCCAGCAATGCCGAGCGCGCGAGGTATGTCGCCTACCTCAGCCACCTGCCGGCCCTGAAACCGGACCTCGGCACGCTGGAAAACCTGCATTTCCTGTGTGGCCTGCACGGACGGCGTGCGCGGCAGATGCCCGGCAACGCGCTGGCCATCGTCGGCCTGGCCGGTTATGAGGACACCCTGGTACGGCATCTGTCGGCCGGACAGAAGCGGCGGCTGGCACTGGCGCGCATCTGGCTGTCGCCGGCGCCGCTGTGGCTGCTGGACGAACCCTATGCCAACCTCGACCTGGAGGGCATCACCCTGGTCAACCGGATGATTTCGGCACACCTGCGCGCCGGAGGCGCTGCGCTGGTCACCACCCATGGCGCCTATGCCGCACCGCCTGTGCGTACCCGCCAGCTCGACCTCGGCGGTGCCGCATGATCGCGCCGGGTACGGAGCCGGGCCTGTGGCAGACCGCGGGCGCCCTGCTCAAGCGCGACCTGCGCCTGCTCTGGCGCCGCCGCGGCGATGCGCTGCAGCCGCTGCTGTTCGCGGTGCTGGTGGTGGTGCTGTTCGCGTTGGCCCAGGGCCGCGAACCACAGCTGCTGGCCGCCACCGCCGGCGCGGTGCTGTGGCTGGCCGTGCTGCTGGCGGGGCAGCTGTCGCTGGATTCGCTGTTCCGTTCCGACGCCGAGGACGGCTCGCTGGAACAATGGCTGCTGGCGCCGGTACCGCTGGCCTGGCTGGTGCTGGTGCGCGTGCTGCTGCATTGGACCACCACTGCGCTGCCGCTGATCGTGGTCAGCCCGCTGCTGGCCGAAATGCTGCATCTGCCGCATGACCAGCTGCCGATGTTGCTGGCATCGTTGCTGCTGGGAACACCATTGTTGAGCCTGATCGGTGGCGTGGTCGCCGCGCTGACCGTAGGCATCCGACGCTCTGGTATTCTCGTGGCGCTGCTGTCGTTGCCGCTGTACGTGCCGGTGCTGGTGTTCGGTGCAGGCAGCCTGGCGGCAGCCGGACGCGGGCAGGATCCGGTCGGTGCGCTGCTGATGCTGGGCGCTGGCCTGCTGGTCGCGCTGGTGCTGGCGCCGCTGGCCACTGCCGCTGCAATACGTATTTCTCTGAGTTGACCGAGCTGAGAGCCAATCCACCCCTGCTGGATAGCCGCCACGCATGAATCCGATTGTCCGCTGGTTCCACCAACTCGGTTCGCCCCCCACGTTCGACCGTTTCGCTGCCCGCTGGTCGCGGGTGTTCTACCTCGCGGCGGTGCCGGTGCTGCTGGTCGGCATGTGGCAGGCGCTGCTGGTGGTACCGCCGGAAGCCAAGCAGCTGGACAGCTTCCGCATCCTCTACATCCACGTGCCCAGTGCCTGGATGAGCCTGTTCGTGTTCGCGTTGATGGCGCTGTATGCGGCCATCGCGCTGATCTGGCGGATCAAGGTCTGCGAGATCCTGGCCATGGCCTGTGCGCCGATGGGCGCCGGCTTCACCCTGATCACCCTGTTGACCGGCAGCATCTGGGGCAAGGGCACCTGGGGCACCTGGTGGGACTGGGACCCGCGCATGACCAGCGAGCTGGTGCTGCTGTTCCTGTACTTGGGCGTGATCGGCCTGTACCACGCCATCGAGGACCGCCGCAGCGCCGCGCGCGCGGCCGGGCTGCTGGCCATCGTCGGCGTCAGCCTGCTGCCGGTGATCCGCTATTCGGTGGACTGGTGGGGCGGCCTGCACCAGCGCCAGTCGATCAGCGTGTTCGGTGAATCGGCGATCAGCAGCGCGATGATCGCGCCGCTGTGGTGGATGGTGATCGGCACCAAGTTCTGGTTCGCCGGTTCGGTGCTGGCCAAGGCCCGCGCCGACAATCTCGACCGCGAGGCCGGCAAAGCCTGGGTCGGTGGCCGCGTCGATGCCGAACGCCCGGCCCGGGAGGCCCAGCCATGACCCACCTGCCCTATGTGATCGGCGCCTACGCCGTGTTCGTGCTGGTGCTCAGCGCCGATGCCGTCGGTTCGTGGCTGCGCCTGCGCGTGGCGCGCCGGCTGGCACTGGCCCGGCAGCAACGGCAACAGACCCGCGCCGGCAGGCAGGACGCAGCGGCGCCGTTGTCGACGGAGCTGGAACGATGACCCCGGTACAGCGTCGCCGCCTGGTGTGGGTGCTGCTGGCCCTGCTCGCCTCCGGCCTGGCCACTGCGCTGGTGGCGATGGCACTGGAGCGCAACATCGCCTACCTGTACACGCCTTCGGAAGTGCTGCGCGGCGATGTCGATGCGCAATCGCGCTTCCGCCTCGGCGGCATGGTGGTGAAAGGCTCCTTCAACCGACCGGTCGGCTCGCTGGAGGCACGCTTTGAAGTGACCGACGGCGACGCGCAACTGGCGGTGACCACGTCGCGGATCCTGCCGGACATGTTCGCCGAAGGCACGGCGGTGGTCGCCAGCGGCCGACTGCAGGACGGCACCTTCGTCGCCGACGAGGTGCTTGCGAAGCACGATGAGAAGTACGTGCCGAAGGAAGTGGCCGACAAGATGGGTGACGCCCATCGCAAGCACGACGTGCCGGTGACGGCACCCGAGGTGCGCTGAGTGCTGCCCGAACTGGGTCAGATCCTGCTGCTGTGCGCGTTGCTGGCCTCGCTGCTGCAGGCCGGCCTGCCGCTGGTCGGCGCGCAGCGCAACAATACGGCGTGGATGGCGGTGGCACGACCTGCCGCATTCGCGCAGCTGCTGCTGGTCGCCGGCGCGTTCGCCGTGCTGACCGCCGCGTTCGTGCAGCAGGACTTCTCGGTGCGCTACGTGGCCGAGAACTCCAATTCGCTGCTGCCGATGGTCTACCGCTACTCGGCGGTCTGGGGCGCGCACGAGGGCTCGCTGTTGATGTGGGCGCTGGTGCTGGCGCTGTGGACCGGCGCGGTGGCGCTGTTCTCGCGGCACCTGCCGGCGCCGGTGCAGGCGCGCGTACTGGCGGTGATGGGCGTGGTCAGCGTCGGCTTCCTCGCCTTCCTGATCTTCACCTCCAACCCGTTCCTGCGCCTGAACCCGGCGCCGCTGGAAGGCCGCGACCTCAATCCGCTGCTGCAGGACCCGGGGCTGATCATCCATCCGCCGATGCTGTACCTGGGCTATGTCGGCTTCGCGGTGCCGTTCGCGTTCGCGGTTGCCGCACTGCTGGAAGGCCGCGTCGATGCACGCTGGCTGCGCTGGACGCGGCCGTGGACCAACGTCGCCTGGGGGTTCCTGACCCTGGGCATCGCGCTGGGCAGCTGGTGGGCCTATTACGAGCTGGGCTGGGGCGGCTGGTGGTTCTGGGACCCGGTGGAGAACGCCAGCTTCATGCCCTGGCTGGTCGGCGCCGCGCTGATCCATTCGCAGGCCGTCACCGAAAAGCGTGGCACCTTCGGCAGCTGGACCCTGCTGCTGGCGATCGCCGCCTTCGCGCTGTCGCTGCTGGGAACGTTCCTGGTGCGCTCCGGCGTGCTGACCAGCGTGCATTCGTTCGCCGCGGATCCCTCGCGCGGCCTGTTCATCCTGGTGTTCCTGTCGGTGCTGGTGGGTGGCAGCCTGCTGCTGTATGCGTTGCGTGCCAGCCAGCTGAGCGTGGACGCCGACGATCCGCGCCGTGGCTTCACCGCCACCTCGCGCGAGACCCTGCTGCTTGCCAACAACCTGCTGCTGGCCACCGCCTGCGCGATGGTGCTGCTCGGCACGCTGTACCCGCTGCTGGCCGATGCGCTGTCGCTGGGCAAGATCTCGGTCGGCCCGCCCTACTTCGGCAGCCTGTTCCTGCTGCTGATGGCGCCGATGATCCTGCTGCTGCCGTTCGGCCCGCTGGTGAAATGGCAGCGCGACCAGCCTTCGCGCGCGTTCGCACTGCTGGCACCGTGGCTGGGCCTGGCGCTGCTGCTGGGCGCGCTGGCGTGGTGGCAGGCGCCGCAGAACGGCTGGAAGGCCGGCATCGGCGTAGCCGCTGCGGCCTGGGTCGGGCTGGGTACCGCGCGCTTCGTCTGGCAGCGCCTGCGCGGCAATGGCCGCTTCACCGCCGAAATGCTCGGCATGATCGTCGCCCATGCCGGCATCGCCGTGTTCCTGGCCGGCGCGCTGCTGGTGGAAGCGTTGAACGTGCAGCGCGAGGTGGCACTGGCACCGGGCCAGCAGCTGGTGGTCGGCCGCTACGAAGTCCGCTTCGAGGGCGTGGACCATCGCGAAGGGCCGAATTTCATCGCTGATCGAGGCCATCTGCGCGTGTTCCGCAACGGCCGCGAGCTGGCGCTGCTGCACCCGGAGAAGCGCCAGTACGCCAGCGGTGGCCAGGTGATGACCGAGGCCGGCATCGATGCACGCTTCGATGGTGATGTCTACGTGGCATTGGGCGAGCCGCTGGGCAACAATGCATGGGCGGTCCGGGTGCACATCAAGCCGTTCGTGCGCTGGATCTGGCTGGGCGCGCTGCTGATGGCCCTGGGCGGATTCATCACCGCCGCCGACCGCCGTTTCCGTCGTCCGTAGGAGTTCCCATGTCCGAGTCCCCCGCCCCGCGCCCCTCCCGCCCGCTGCCGCCGGTAGCCATCGTGATCGGCGTGCTGTTCTTCTTTGGCCTGCTCGGGCTGATGATCTACGGGGTGATGAAATCGGGTGATCCGCAGCGCGACGTACTGCCGTCGGCGCTGATCGACAAGCCGGCGCCGGCCTTCGCCCTGCCGGTGCTGCACGACCCGGAAATGATCGTGCACAGCGATGACCTGCGCGGCGCGCCCTACCTGCTGAACGTGTGGGGCAGCTGGTGCGCGGCCTGCCGCGAGGAACACCCGGTGCTGACCCGGTTCGCCGAGAGCAAGCGCGTGCGCGTGATCGGCTACAACTGGAAGGACGACCCGACCGACGCGCTGCACTGGCTGGAACAGCTGGGCAACCCGTTCATGGTGGTGCTCAGCGACGTTGAAGGCCGCACCGCGATCGACTGGGGCGTGACCGCAGCACCGGAGACCTTCCTGGTCGATGGCAGCGGCATCGTGCGCTGGAAGTACAGTGGCGCGATGACCCAGCGCGTGGTGGACGAGAAACTGATCCCGGCGCTGCAGAAGATCGAGAAGGCCCAGGCCAGTGCCGGCAACACCCTGCATACGGCGCCCTGAGCCCATGCGCTGGCTGCTGGCGCTGCTGCTCCTGATGCTGCCGCTGGCCGTGCTGGCCCAGCAGCCGCTGCACGATCCGCAGCCGCTGCAGTTCCGCGATGGCGCCGAAGAGCGCCGCTTCCATGACCTGGCTGCGCAGCTGCGCTGCGTGCAGTGCCAGAACCAGTCGTTGGCCGACTCGAACGCGCAGATCGCCCAGGACCTGCGCCGCGAGGTGCTGCAGCTGATGCAGCAGGGCCGCGACGACGCGCAGATCAAGCAGTTCCTGGTCGCCCGCTACGGCGAGTTCGTGCTCTACCAGCCACCGTTGCAGCCGGGTACCTGGCTGCTGTGGGGTGGTCCGCTGCTGGTGCTCGGCGCCGGCGCACTGGTGGTGCTGGGCATCGTCCGCCGCCGTGGCCGCGCGGTCGCCGCCGTGCCGGCCAGCAAGGCCGATGAGGGAGACGGATGGTGAGCCATTGGCTGCCGATGCTGGCTGGGCTGGTGGCCGCGCTGATGGCGGCGCTGGTGCTGTGGCCACTGCGCCAGCATGGGCGCCGCGGTTTCGTGGTGGGCGTGCTCGCACTGGGCGTGGCCGGCGCCTGCCTGTATCTGCTGGTCGGTGATCCGCGTGCTGCACAGGTGAAGCCGACACCCTCGGTGGCGACGCTGCGCGATGGCGTGCAGGCCCTGCGGGACGCACTGAAGCGCGACCCGCAGCGGGCTGACGGCTGGGCACTGCTGGGCCGGTCGCAGGCCGAGCTGGGCAATGTCTCGGCCGCGGCAGACGCCTTCGCGAGGGCCGCCGCATTGGCACCGGATGATCCGGGCGTGCTGGTGGAGGCCGCGCAGGCGCGCGCGCAGGCCGATGCCGGCAAGCAGTTCGATGACACCGCGATGGCCTGGTTGCACCAGGCCCGTGCACAGGCACCCGATGCCGAGCGCGCCAGCTGGTTACTGGGCATCGCCCTGCGCCAGCGCGGAAAGAATGCCGAGGCCGCGGATGTGTGGAGTGGCCTGCTGCCACGGCTGGAACCCGGCGCCGCGCAGGCGCTGCAGGCGCAGATCGCCATCGCCCGTGAAGCCGCCGGCCAGGCGCCCGATGCTGCCGCTGCGGCGCCAGAGGCGCTGCTGCAGGTGCGTGTGCAGCTGCCTGCGCTGAACAACACCGAATGGCCCGCCAGCACCCAGGTGTTCGTACTGGCCCGCGCCGTAGGCGGACCGCCGATGCCGGTGGCCGCGCGCAAGCTGCCCCTGGCCGGTTTCCCGGCCATGGTCGGGCTGGGCGACGGTGACAGCCCGATGCCGACCGCACCGCTGTCGGCCCATCGTGAGGTGGAAGTGCTGGCACGCATCTCGCGCAGCGGCAGCGCCAACCGCAGCGAGGATGACCTGCAGAGCGTTCCGGTGAAGGTGAGCCTGCCGCATGAAGGCGTGGTGGAACTGCGGTTCCCTTGACGCTCCGCAGGTAGTGCCGGCCGCTGGCGGGCAGCCACGCGGGCGCATCACGGTTCATGAGGTTGCCGGCCAGCGGCCGGCACCACCGGGTGCATCGCCGATGGAAACCAGCGTGTCGCCAGCTCCACATGCGGCCCCGCTAGAATGACTGCATGACCGAATTCATCCCGCCCGGCACCCGCTTCCACGCCCTGCCCTCGCCATTCCCGTTCAAGCGCGGTGGCGCCCTGCATGGCGCACGCGTGGCCTATGAAACCTGGGGAACGCTGGCGGCGGACGCCAGCAATGCGATCCTGATCGTGACCGGCCTGTCGCCGGACGCGCATGCAGCGGCCAACGAGGCCAACCCGGCACCGGGCTGGTGGGAAGGCATGGTCGGCCCCGGCAAGCCGATCGATACCGATCGCTGGTTCGTGATATGCGTGAACTCGCTGGGCAGCTGCAAGGGTTCGACCGGCCCCGCTTCGCTCAACCCGGCCAGCGGTGAGCCCTATCGCCTGGACTTCCCCGAGCTGTCGATCGAAGACGGCGCACGCGCCGCGATCGAAGTCGTGCGTGCACTGGGCATCGAACAGCTGGCCTGCGTGGTCGGCAATTCAATGGGCGGCATGACCGCACTGGCGGTACTGATGCTGCATCCGGGCATCGCGCGCAGCCACGTCAACATTTCCGGCAGTGCGCAGGCACTGCCGTTCTCGATCGCGATCCGTTCGCTGCAGCGTGAGGCGATCCGTCTCGATCCGCGCTGGAATGGCGGTCGCTACGACGATGCCGAGTACCCGGAGTCCGGCATGCGCATGGCGCGCAAGCTGGGCGTGATCACCTACCGCTCGGCCCTGGAATGGGATGGCCGTTTCGGCCGAGTGCGGCTGGATTCGGACCAGGCCGACGACGATCCGTTCGGCCTCGAATTCCAGGTGGAAAGCTATCTGGAAGGCCACGCACGGCGCTTCGTGCGCTTCTTCGATCCGAACTGCTATCTGTACCTGAGCCGCTCGATGGACTGGTTCGACCTGGCCGAGTACGCCGACGGCGACGTGCTGGCCGGGCTGGCGAAGATCCGGGTGGAGAAGGCACTGGCGATCGGCGCCAACACCGACATCCTGTTCCCGGTGCAGCAGCAGCAACAGGTCGCCGACGGCCTGCGTGCCGGCGGTGCCGATGCGCGCTTCGTCGGACTGGAATCGCCGCAGGGCCATGACGCCTTCCTCGTCGATTTCGAGCGTTTCGGCCCGGCCGTGCGCGGCTTCCTCGACGCGCTGTAAGTGGCATGGCGGCGTAATCTCGCGTTGGCCGCATTCGGCGCGCTGGCCGCCTTGATGATCAGCGGAGTGCTGCCTCTGTGGCTGGGTGGCTGGTGCCTGCTGGCCAGCGCGGTGTCCTTCGGGCTGTATGGCCACGACAAGCGCGCGGCACAGCGAAAGCAATGGCGGATTCCCGAGCGCACCCTGCAGCTGCTGGCCTTCGCCGGCGGTTGGCCCGGCGCGCTGCTGGGCCAGGCGCTGTTCCGCCACAAGCACCGCAAAACCGGATTCCAGTGGGTGTTCTGGCTGTGCGTGCTGGCCAACGTCGCCTCGATCGCGGTGATGCTGCGCGAGTTCTCGCGGTAACCCTCGCAATCGGTAGTGCCGGCCGCTGGCCGGCAATCAGGTATCCGCGTGAAACGCCATGAGGTTGCCGGCCAGCGGCCGGCACTACCGGGATGTTTTCACGCTTCGCGCTCCAACATCCCATCACGCAACCGGTACTGCACATCGACCACGCCGTCGGGCAGGTCGTCGTGGGTGATCATCAGCAGGCTGCGCCCGTCCAGCAACCCGGAAAGGTCCTGCAACAGCGCGCGTGCGGTATCCACGTCCAGGCCTTCGGTCGGTTCGTCCAGCAGCAGGATCGGCGCATCGCGCAACAGCGCGCGCGCCAGCGCCAGCCGTCGCGCCTGGCCTGCCGACATCGTCGCGCCGTTCTCGCCGACCCAGGCCTGCAGGCCACCGTTGTGCTCGGCCCAGTCACCCAGGCGAACGCGGCGCAGCACCGCCCACAACGCGGCATCGCTGGCGTCGGGATCACCCAGCCGCAGGTTCTCGGCCACCGTGCCGGCAAACACCGGTGCGTTCTGCGGCAGCCAGGCCAGCTGGCGGTGCCACTCGGCCTGGGCGACGTCGCGCAGGTCGCGTCCACCATAGGTGATTCGCCCCTGCTGCGGATCCCACAGCCGCAGCAGCAGGCTGGACAGCGTGGTCTTGCCACTGCCGCTGTCGCCGCGAATCGCGATGCGTTCGCCCGGCGCCAGGGTCAGCTGCAGGCCGGACAGCACCGGCCGCGCGGCACCCGGCCACTGGAAATGCACGTCATCCCAATGCACGCGCGCCGCCTGCGGCACCGGCTGCGGCGCCTGCGGATCCTGCACCGTCGGCGGTTGTTCGACGATGGCCTGCAGGCGATCGGCCGCAATGCGCCCGGACTGCAGCGACTGCCAGGCCAGGCCCATGCCCGCCCACAGCTCGATCAGCGCCACGGTCAGGAACACGAGGCCCGCGGCCATCTCCGGCGCGATGCGCTGTTGTTCGGCGGCGTGCAGCGCCAACGCCAGCATCGCCACCAGCCCCAGCCCGGCGACCAGGCCGTGCAGGGTCGAGGCCGCGATCAGGCGCCAACGCCGACGACGATCACGCGAGGCCAGCTGCTTGGCAGCCACGCGCACCTTCAGCTGCCAGGCCGCATCGGCATGCAGCGCAGCCAGATCACCGGCCCCTTCCAGCCCTTCGAATGCAGCGGTGCGCAACGCGGCGCGATGCGCGGCACGGTCGGCCTCTTCGTCGTCGCGACCACGCACGCCCAACCACGGCACGCCGAAGGCGATCAGCAGCGCCAGCACCGCCAGCAGTACCGCTGCCGAGGGCAGGATCAGCGCTGCCGAGGCGACCGCCACCAGTGACAGCGCACCCAGCGCCACCAGCGGCCCGATCGCACGCACCAGCAGTCCATCCACTTCGCCGATGTCCCCCAGCAGCCGCGCCAGCAGCTCGCCGGTACGCGTGGCCCCCAACCGTGCCGGGGCAAGTGGCAGCGCGCGGCGGAAGAACCACACGCGCAGGTCGCGGGCGATGCGCAGCGTGGCATCGTGGCCGACCAGCTTTTCGAAGTAGCGCGACACGATGCGCGCCATGGTCAGGCCACGGATGCCGGCCGAGGGTGAGAAGAAATTGAAGCCCTGGCCGAGGCCGGCCGCACCGGCCAGCGCAGCCGCCGTGAGGAAACCACCGGACAGGCCGAGCAGCGCCGTGCCGGCCAGCATCGTGATCCACAGCAGCAGCATGGTCAGCAACAGGCGCGGCCGGTGGCGCAGGAACACCGCGCGCAGCGAATCAGGCGAACGGCTCATGCGCGCACCGCCTGTGCCGGTTCCACCAGGCGGCCTTCCGGCAACAGCAGGCAACGGTCAGCCCACGCGATCACCGCCGGGCTGTGGGTGGCGACCACCACGCTGCGCCCGCGTGCATACGCGGCCAGGCTGCGCAGCAGGGCCGCTTCGGTATCGGCATCGAGGAATGCGGTGGGCTCGTCCAGCAGCAGCACCTGCGGATCACGCAGCAACAGGCGGGCCAGGCCGATGCGGCGGGCTTCGCCACCGGACAGTCCGAAGCCGCGCTCGCCGATCACCGTGTCCAGCCCCTGCGGCAGGCGTTGGGCAAACTGCAGGACCTGCGAGGCCTCGGCCACCGCGCGCAGCCGCGCATCGCTGGCACCGGGATCGGCCAGCCGCAGGTTGTCGGCGATGCTGCCGTGGAACAGGTACGGTCGCTGGCTGGCATAGGCCACCTGCACGCCGGGCCGCAACTGCAGCTTGCCGGCGCGCGGCGGCAACCAGCCGGCCAGCGCCTCCAGCAGCGTGCTTTTGCCGGACCCGCTGGGACCGACCAGGGCCAGGCGCTGGCCCGGCTCCAGCAGCAGGTCCAAATCCTGCAACACATCCTGCGGCGCGCCCAGCGGGCGCAACACCAGCCCCTGTGCCTGCAGCGGCGGCAAGGCGGCCTCGGCCGGCTCCACCGCCAGCGGTGCAACCTCGTTCTCGATCAGGCCCTGCTCGTCCGGCAGCGACTGCAGCAGGCGCTCCACTTCGGCGGCGGCGGCCAGTGCATTGGCGCGATCGTGGTAGTGCGCGGCCAGCCGTCGCAACGGCGCATAGAACTCCGGCGCCAGCAACAGGCAGAACAGGCCCGCACCCAGCGTCGGCACCGCTGCATGCAGCGACATCATGCCCAGATAGCTCAGGCCCAGGTACAACGCGACCATCGCCACGCTGACCGAGGCGAAGAATTCCAGCACCGTGGACGACAGGAACGCGATGCGCAGCACCTTCAGCGTGCGCACGCGCACGCCTTCGGCGGCGGCCTCGATGCCCTCCAGCTCGGCGTCACCGCGGCCATACAGGCGCAGCAGGCCCAGGCCCTTGATCCGGTCGGCGAAATGGCCGCTCATGCGCGCCAGTTCACCCAGCTGCGCGCGCCCGGCGGCTTCGGCGCCCCAGCCCACCAGCATCATGAAGAACGGCACCAGCGGCGCGGTGAACAGCAGGATCAGCGCCACCACCCAGTCCACCCAGGCCACCGCGGCCAGGATCAGCAGCGGCACCACCACCACTTCGGTGCGCACCGGCAGGAAGCCGCTGTAATAGCTCTCGATCGCATCACCGTGATGCAGCATCAGTTCGCCCAGTTCACCGGTGCGGCGCTGCCGCAGCCACAGCGGGCCATGGCCCAGCAGGCGCGCGAACACGCGTTCGCGCAGTGCCAGGCGGGCGGCGTCGGCCACATCGCCGGCAGCGGCCTGGGTGGCGCTGCCCAGCAAGGTGCGCAGCACCAGGATCACCGCCAGTCCCGCCAGCACCGGCAGCCCCGAGGCCAGCGGCGCGTGCTCCACCAGCACCTGCTGCACCAGCCAGGCGATGGCGGCGGCCTGGCCGATCAACAGCGCGCCGGAGAGGCTGATGCACAGCGCGGCCAGACGCTGGCGGCCGCGGGCGGAGCGTGCCAGATCGGCCAGCCAGGCCGTGCGCACACGCCGCTGGCGGGCGGTTTCAGCTTCCGGGGACAGGCCGTCAGGGGTCGTTTCGGCAGCGCTCAAGAGGTCTTCACGGGCAACGGGGGAGACACGGCATTGTAGGCGCAGGCAATAGCCGACCCCTGCGGCCGGCGGTCGCAGTCTTCATCAGGTTCGCATACGATCCCTTCGCACACCTGTTCATACATTGATCTGGATCAAGGCTGTTTGAAGTAGTCGGTCACATCATTCACGTCGTAGACCACCCTTCCCGCCACCTGCAACGGCACTATCCACGAGGTAGCCAGGCCATGATTGATCAGACAGTCGTAGAACTGTCGCGGCTGCAATTCGCGCTGACCGCGATGTACCACTTCCTATTCGTACCGCTCACCCTCGGCCTGTCCTTCATGGTGGCCATCATGGAGAGCGTGTACGTGATGACCGGCAAGGAGATCTGGCGCAGGATGACCCTGTTCTGGGGCGTCCTGTTCGGCATCAACTTCGCCATGGGCGTCGCCACCGGCATCGTCATGGAATTCCAGTTCGGCATGAACTGGTCCTATTACAGCCACTACGTGGGTGACATCTTCGGTGCGCCGCTGGCCATCGAAGGCCTGATGGCGTTCTTCCTGGAAGCCACCTTCGTCGGCCTGTTCTTCTTCGGCTGGAACCGCCTGACCAAGGTCAAGCACCTGATGGTGACCTGGCTGATGGCGCTGGGCACCAACCTGTCGGCGATCTGGATCCTGATCGCCAACGGCTGGATGCAGAACCCGACGGGTGCGGTGTTCAACCCGGAAACCATGCGCATGGAAGTCGTCGACTTCATGGCCGTGGTGTTCAACCCGGTGGCGCAGGCCAAGTTCGTGCACACCGTCAGTGCCGGTTACGTGACCGGTGCGGTGTTCGTGATGGCGATCAGCGCCCTCTTCCTGCTGCGCAACAAGCACAAGGACCTGGCCCGCCGTTCGTTCGCGGTGGCCGCAGCCTTCGGCCTGCTGTCGTCGCTGTCGGTGGTGGTGCTGGGTGACGAGAGCGGTTACGCCGCCAGCGAACACCAGAAGATGAAGCTGGCCGCGATCGAAGCGATGTGGGAGACCGAGCGTGCACCGGCCGACTTCACCGCCTTCGGCATCCCGAACCAGGAAACCCACCAGAACGACTACGCGGTGAAGATCCCGTACCTGATGGGCCTGATCGCCACCCGTTCGTTGAACCAGCCGATCCCGGGCATCCTGGAACTGGTCGATCGTGCCGAGCACCGCGTGCGCGGTGGCCAGCTGGCCTACGGTGCACTGGAACGCCTGCGCGCCAACAAGAACGACGTTGAGGCGCGCGAGATGTTCGACCGCCATTGGCAGGACCTGGGCCATGGCCTGCTGCTCAAGCGCTACCGCGATGACATCCTCAACGCCACCCCGCAGGAAATCTCGCAGGCGGCGATGGACACCGTGCCGCGCGTGATGCCGCTGTTCTGGACCTTCCGCGTGATGGCCGGCCTGGGCTTCTACCTGATCGCCTTCTTCGCGCTGGCCTTCTACTACTCCTGCCGCAACAACTTCCAGGACAAGCGCTGGTTCCTCAAGCTGGCCCTGTGGACGCTGCCGGCACCGTGGATCGCGATCGAATGTGGCTGGTTCGTGGCCGAATACGGTCGCCAGCCGTGGGCGGTCGACGGCGTGCTGCCGACCTTCTATGCGGCATCGGGCCTGGCCCTGCATGAAATCGTGCTGACCCTGGCGGGCTTCACCGCGATCTACACCGCGCTGATCGTGGTCGAGATCAAGCTGATGCTCAAGGCGATCCGCAAGGGTCCGGACGAGGTGCTGCCGTCGCTGCAGTCACCCCAGCCGCATGCTTCCCACAATGCCTCGGCGCCGGCCGCCGGCCAGGCCTGAGGCAGGAGAACCAAGATGGATTTCATTCTTCTGGACTACACCACGCTGCGCGTGATCTGGTGGCTGCTGCTCGGCATCCTGCTGATCGGTTTCGCCGTGATGGATGGTTTCGACCTGGGCGTGGGCACCCTGCTGCCCTTCGTCGCCCGCAACGATGCCGAGCGCCGGCTGGTGATCAACACCATCGGCCCGGTTTGGGAAGGCAACCAGGTATGGCTGGTGCTCGGTGGCGGTGCGATCTTCGCCGCCTGGCCGCCGCTGTATGCGGTCAGCTTCTCCGGGTTCTACCTGGCGATGTTCGTGATCCTGTTCGCCCTGATCCTGCGTCCGGTCGGCTTCAAGTTCCGCAGCAAGATGCCCAGCGAACGCTGGCGCAACACCTGGGACTGGGCGCTGTTCATCGGTGGCTTCATCCCGGCGCTGATCATGGGCGTGGCGGTGGGCAACGTGGTGCTGGGCGTGCCGTTCCACTTCGATGACAGCATGCGCATCTTCTACACCGGCTCATTCTTCGGCCTGCTGATGCCCTTCGCGCTGCTGGCCGGCCTGCTCAGCGTGTCGATGCTGGTCGCCCACGGTGCCGCCATGCTGGTGCTGAAGACCGATGGCCCGGTGGCCGAGCGTGCGGCCCGCTTCGGCAGCATCGCCGCGATCATAGCCTTCGTGCTGTTCGCGGTCGGTGGCGCCTGGGTGGCCTTCGGCCTGCCGGGTTACCAGATCACCTCGCAGGTGGTCACCGATGGCGCCACCAATCCGCTGCTGAAGACCGCCGAACTCGGCGCCGCCGGTGGCTGGATGCGCAACTACAGCACGATGCCGGCCACGATCCTGGCCCCGCTGCTCGGCCTGGCCGGCCTGCTGGCCAGTGCGGTGCTGCTGCGTGCCCGTCGCGGCGGCCTGGCCTTCATTGCCTCCGGTGCGGCCATCGCCGGCATCATCCTGACCGTCGGCTTCGCCATCTTCCCGTTCCTGCTGCCGTCCTCGAGCCAGCCCACCTCCAGCCTGACCGTGTGGGATGCCTCGTCCAGCCACCTGACCCTGTGGATCATGCTGCTGGCCACGGCGGTGTTCCTGCCGATCATCATCGGTTACACCACCTGGGTGTACCGCGTGCTGAAGGGCAAGACCACCACTGAAGAAATGGGCAACAACCCGAACGCGTATTGATCGCCTGCACGTGTGCCGACCAACGGTCGGCACCTACCCGGAATGAAGGAGACTGATCATGTGGTATTTCGCCTGGATTCTCGGCGCCGGCCTCGCCTCGACGGTGGCCATCCTCAACGGCATGTGGTTCGAAGCTCGCGAGCAGAACCGCATCGAGAAAGAAAATCGTCGCTGAGCTGTAAAAAAACCTTGCCGCCCTGGCCTTCACACGGTATCTTAGGCGGCTCCTTCGGGGTGTAGCTCAGTCTGGTAGAGCGCTACGTTCGGGACGTAGAGGTCGCAGGTTCGAATCCTGTCTCCCCGACCACTTCGGTGGTCGCATTGAAGCCTGGTGAAGTCGTCCAGGCTTTTTTGTTCCCTGAAGTGGCACTGCTTCGGTAGTGTGAAGAAAACGGCATTTACCCCTTGCCGCCATCGGGGTAAATCGCTAGAATAGGCGGCTCCCTTCGGGGTGTAGCTCAGTCTGGTAGAGCGCTACGTTCGGGACGTAGAGGTCGCAGGTTCGAATCCTGTCTCCCCGACCACTTCGGTGGTCACCAAGAAGCCTGGAAGACATCACTGTCCTCCGGGTTTTTTTGT
Source organism: Stenotrophomonas sp. 109824_Sma (assembly GCF_056480025.1). Taxonomy (NCBI): domain Bacteria; kingdom Pseudomonadati; phylum Pseudomonadota; class Gammaproteobacteria; order Lysobacterales; family Lysobacteraceae; genus Stenotrophomonas; species Stenotrophomonas sp. 109824_Sma. Next base: position 3,200,162 of record NZ_CM151078.1, read on the forward strand.
ATCAGGCACCCGGCCGCCCGCATGACGGGACCTTGCCGGAGCCCGCACGTACAATGGCCGCGCTGCCGGCCCGCCAGCAGCCCCTCCCCCACCTGCCGCTTCGGCGTAGACCGATGCCGGCGCTGCATGCCATTGCCCCGGCGTGCGACACCTGCAAGGACCACCGATGAGTTCCTCCACTTCCGATTCGCCGTCGCTGCTGCACGGGCGCGTCCTCGCGTTCGCTGCGATCCTGCTGGCAGCGATCAACCTGCGCACCGCGGTCACCTCGATCACCCCGCTGCTGGACGTGCTCGGCCAGCAGTTCGGCTTCGGCACCACCATGACCGGCGTGCTGGGCATGCTGCCGACCGCCTCGTTCGCGCTGTTCGGCGTCGCCACGCCGGCACTGGCGCGGCGCCTCGGGCTGGAGCGCACCACGCTGCTGGCGATGGTGATGGCGATGGCCGGCCTGCTGCTGCGCTCCAGCGCCGGCAACGTCGGCACGCTGCTGTTGGGTTCGGTGGTGGCACTGGCCGGCATGGGCATCGGCAACGTGGTGGTGCCACCGCTGGTGAAGCGCTATTTCGCCAACAAGGTCGGCACCATGAGCACGCTCTACATCAGCGTGCTGCAGCTGGGCACGATGCTGCCGGCGCTGCTGGCGGTGCCGGTGGCCAACGCCGCAGGCTGGCGCGTCTCGCTGGGCATGTGGGCGCTGCTGGCGCTGGCTGCCGCACTGCCGTGGCTGGTGCTGGCCACGCGCGCGCCGAAGCCGCAGACCGACGCGTCCGATCCGACCGCGCAGCCGCACGGCAAGGTCTGGCGCACGTCGCTGGGCTGGAGCATGACGCTGATGTTCGGCATGACCTCGCTGATGACCTACTCGATGTTCACCTGGCTGCCGCGCATCGTGGTCGAGGCCGGTGGCACGCCCGCGTTCGGTGGCGTGATGGTCGCCGTGTTCTCGGCGCTGGGCCTGCTGCCGTCGCTGGTCATTCCATCGATGGCGGTGCGTCTGCAGAACCCGTTCCCGCTGGTGCTGATCGGCTTCTTCTCGTTCGTGATCGCCTTCACCGGCCTGCTGCTGGCACCGATGAAGGCGCCACTGCTGTGGGCCTGCCTGCTCGGTGTCGGCCCGTCCACCTTCCCGCTGGCACTGACGCTGATCAACCTGCGCACGCGCACCCCGACCGGCTCGGCGGCGCTGTCCGGCTTCATGCAGGGCGTGGGCTACAGCTTCAGCTGCCTGGGCCCGTTCCTGGTCGGCTGGCTGCACACGGTCAGCGACGGCTGGACCCTCCCGTTCAGCTTCCTGTTCGGCTGCGCCACCCTGATGCTGTGCGCCTCGTGGGTGGCCTGCAAGCCGCGCAAGCTGGAAGATCTCTGGTAAGCGGCCGGGGCCGCCTGCCGGCCTCGTCGACCCGCCATCCGTCTTCACACGCATCTTGACGCTGGACTGACAATTCCGGGCGGATAGTGCCGGTGAATGCCCATCATTGCCGCGTGCCGGCATCGGGCATGGGGGCGGCGTCGCCGCCCGGAACACCACTCGGTGTGCGGGGGACTTTCGTTTCAGACAAGACATTGCAGGTCGCTGTCCGGGTTGTACCCGCCCTTGCTGGGCGGCATGCACGAAGGGAGTGACGCAGGCCACGGCCATCCCAGAATCTGGCATGTGATGTGCGTCACATTTTCACAGGTTGTCTGGTTCGGAAGCCAAGGGGGTCCCCAATGGTTGTCCACCGCCGGCTGGCGCTCTGCGTCGGCCTTGCCTGCACCGCCCTGGCCTGGGCCAGCAGCGCTGCCCCGCCCGACCGCGACGCGGCGTTGGCCGAGATCGGCCGCTATCGAGACCAGGCGCGTTGGCTGGACGCCCTGGGCGCGATCGAGCGCGCCAGCCAGCAGCAACCCAACGACGACCTGCTGTTCAAGCTGCGCGTATTGACGCTGGGCGACATCGGCAACGCCTGGCGCGCGTGGGAGCTGTACCAGCAGCGCCCGCAACTCTTCGACGATGCACAGAAACAGCGCCTTGAAGGCGACTACCTGGCCAAGCTGGTGGTCTGGAGCCTGGCCTACAGCAGCAGCGAGGACAGCCGCCTGGAAGAGGCCGAATCGACCTTGGCCCGCATGCAGCGCTACCTTGGCGGCGAAGGCACGCCGCCCGCGCAGGCACCGCTGCGGATCCGCATGGACCGCCTGATCCTGCTCAACCGGCTGGGCCGCCATGCACAGGTCCGCGAGGAAGCCCGGGCACTGCAGGCCGAAGGCCACACCCTGCCCGACTACGTGCTGCCCGCAGTGGGCGATTCGTTGATGGGCACCCTGCACCCGGAGGAAGCCATTCCGGTGCTGCAGGCCGCCGTGGCCGGCGACCCGACACGCGACGCCTCGCATTCGGAACTGGCTTACGCCTACCTGGAAAGCGAGCAGCAGGAAAAGGCCATCGACCTGCTGCAGGCATGGCGTGACAAGGAGCCGGCCTGGCGCTGGAGCAACGGCAAGTCGCCCTACGCGAACTGGTCGCGCTACGAGGCCGACCTCAACCTGGCGATGGTGCGCGCCTACAGCGGTGACCTGCACACCGCGCAGCACGACCTGGAGTCGATGGTCGAGATCGCACCCGGCAACGGCGGGCTGCAGAGTGCGCTGGGCAGCGTCTACATGATGCGCGGCTGGCCACGCAGGGCGCTGCAGCGCCAGCAGATGGCGCACGCGCTGGACCCGCGTGACATCGAACCGCGACTGGGCATGGAAGAAGCCTACGTTGCCCTGCAGCGCGACGACCTGGCGCGACCGCTGCACGATGACCTGGTCGCGCGCTATCCCACCCAGCCGGCGGTCGAACGCATGGACCAGGCCTGGCGTGCGCATCGCGGCTGGCAGCTGAAGGCATGGACCGACATCGGCCACAGCTCCGGGGGCGGTGGCACCTCGCCACTGGGCAACAACGATCGCCACTACGGCGTGGAAGTGGAGACGCCGATCCTTGATGACCGCTGGCGGTTGTTCGCCCTCGCCGACCGGCGTTCGACCGACTTCCAGGACCAGCGCATTGATCCGTTGTGGCTGGGCGCGGGCGTGCGTTACCGCTTCGGGCGGCTGGACGCAGAAGCAGCCGTACTGCGCGCCAACGACCACATCGGCGATACCGGCCTGCGCGCCGGTGTCGGCTGGCAGTTCAACGATTACTGGCATGCCGGCGTGGTGGCCGCGCGCAATGATCCGGACGCCTCGATGCAGGCGCGCGCGGCCGGCATCACCGCCGACAGCGTGAGCGCACAGGTGGACTACCGGCGCAGCGAGCTCACCCACTGGATGTTCGGCGCCAGCCGCTTCCGCTATGACGATGGCAACCATCGCGAGCTGTTCAGCACCAGCCTGGAACAGCGCCTGCTGACCCGCCCCCGCTGGCTGATCGATGGCCTGGCCAGCGCCTACACCAGTCGTGGCAGCCGCGACGATGCGCCCTACTTCAACCCGAAACGCGACCGCATGGTCGAGATCGGCCTGCGCATCGACCAGCAGCTGTGGCGGCATTACGAGCGCCACTTCCGGCACCGGCTGACCGTCTCGCTGGGCGACTACTGGCAGGACGGCTTCGGCAGCGCACTGGTGCCGTCGGTGTCCTACATGCATGAGTGGCAGCTGGGCCCCGGCCGCGTGTTCGAGTACGGCGTGCGCTGGTCACGGCCGGTCTACGACGGCCATCGCGAACGCCATATCGGCTTCGAAGCCGCATTGCGCTGGGGAGACTGACATGGCCCGCATCCTGCGACTGATCGTGCTCCTGCTGCTGGCCAGCGTGCCGCCGGCGTTCGCGCAGCAACCCCTGCATCTTGATGCGATCGACAACGGCCTGCTGATCCTCAGCTACCACGACATCCGCGACCAGGTGGCCGCCAAGGGCGATGCCGATACCTATGCGGTGAGCACGCAGAACTTCGCCGCGCACCTGGACTGGCTGGGCGCGCATGGCTATCACCCGGTCTCGCTGTCGCAGGTGATCGAAGCCTCGCAGGGCCGTGCCACGCTGCCGCCGAAACCGGTGCTGCTGACCTTCGACGATGGCCTGCGCAGCGTCTACGACAAGGCCTTCCCGCTGCTGCAGGCCTACCATTACCCGGCCCTGGTGGCGGTGATCACCGACTACGTGGACATGGCACCGGGCCGCACCATCGACTACGGCTACCGCCCGTTCGGCCACGATGATTTCGTCACCTGGGCGCAGCTGAAGCAGATGCACGACAGCGGCCTGATCGAAGTGGCCAGCCATACCGACGACCTGCACCACGGCGTGATTGCCAACCCACAGGGCAATTCCACGCCCGCCGTGGTCACCCGCATCTACACCCCCGCCACGCACAGCTACGAAAGCGAGGCGCAGTATGAGCAGCGCCTGCGCACCGACCTCACACGCAGCGCGCAGCGCATCGAACAGCATCTCGGCGTACGTCCGCGCGCGATCGTCTGGCCGTACGCGGCCTACAACCAGTTGAGCAACGACATCGCCGAGCAGCTGGGCATGCCGGTCTCGTTCGACCTGGAAGGCCGCAGCACCCCGGTGGCCAGCGACCTGCACGGGCTGGCGCGATTGCTGGTGAGCGACAACCCGACGGTGGAAGGCCTGGCCTATGAGCTGCGCCGTGATATCGCGCTCGATGGCATCCGCGCCCTGCAGATCGACCTGGACGATGTATATGACCCGGATCCGGCGCAGCAGGCACGCAATCTCGATGCATTGATCGAGCGGGTCAAGCGCATCGCGCCGACCCATGTCTATCTGCAGGCCTTCGCCGACCCGGACGGCAACAACACCGCCGATGCGCTGTATTTCCCGAACCGGCACATGCCGATGCGGGCGGACCTGTTCAGCCGCGTCGCCTGGCAGCTGAAATCCCGCGCCGGGGTGAAGGTCTACGCGTGGCTGCCGGTGCTCGGCTTCGAGCTGCCCGACCCGGTGCAGCGCAAGGCGCTGGCGATCCGAAATGGTGATGCCGACGGCATGTACCGGTTGGATTTCACCAACCCGAAGGCCAGGCAGATCATGCTCGACATCTACGAGGATCTGGCGGTCAATTCCTACTTCGAAGGCCTGCTGTTCCATGACGACGGTTACCTGCGCGACACCGAGCTGCCCGCGCTGGCGGCCGGCGAGGATGGCAGCGCACGTACCCAGGCACTGATCGACTTCACCCTGGCCCTGCGCGACAGCGCGCAGCGCTGGCGGCCGAAACTGGCAACGGTGCGCAACCTGTATGCCGAGCCGGTACTCCGCCCGCAGAGCGAAGCCTGGTTCGCGCAGCGCCTGGACCTGTTCAACAAGGCCTACGACCAGACGGCGCTGATGGCGATGCCGTGGATGGAAGGCAGCAAGCACCCCGAGCGCTGGCTCGATCAGTTGCTGGCCGCGGTACGCACACACGACCCGCAGCTTCAGCACACGCTGTTCGAGCTGCAGACCGTCGATTGGCGCAGCGGGCAGCCGATTCCCGCCGAGCGCCTGCGTGCGCAGATCCGCCAGCTGCAGGCGCAGGGCGTGCACCACTTCGCCTGGTACCCGGATGACTTCATCGCCGACCAGCCCTCCACCCGCGATGCCCGCGCGGCGATGTCCGCCGGCAACTTCCCGTACCCGGAGAAGTGACATGGACATGCATCCGCTGCTGCAGGTCCTGTTCCAGTTCGCCTTCTACTACCCGATGGTGATGGCGTTCTTCTGGATGTCCGGTGGCCTCTACTACTACTTCCGGCGCGAGCGGCATTCGCGGCCACGCAACGATCCACCGCTGATGATCGATCCACCGTTCGCCAGCCTGCTGATTCCCTGCCACAACGAAGCGGAGAACCTGGGCGACACGCTTGGTGCGGCATTGGCACAGCGCTATCCGGCCGATTACGAGGTAATCGCCATCGACGATGGCAGCAGCGACGACACCGGTGCCCGCCTGGATGCGCTGGCCGCGAAGTACCCGCGGCTGCGCGTGCTGCACCTGGATCGCAACCTGGGCAAGGCCAACGCCCTGCGCATGGGCGCGCTGGCGGCACGCTCGGAATATCTTGTGTGCATCGACGGCGATGCAATGCTGGAAGAACACGCGCTGCACTGGATGATCTGGCACCTGGTCAGTGGCAACCGGGTCGGCGCGGTCACCGGCAACCCGCGCATCCGCAACCGCTCCACCCTGCTCGGGCGCCTGCAGGTGGCCGAGTTCTCCTCGATCATCGGCATGATCAAGCGGGCGCAGCGGGTGTACGGGCGCATCTTCACCATCTCCGGCGTGATCGCCGGTTTCCGCCGCACCGCCCTGCACCAGGTCGGCTGGTGGTCGGATGACATGGTGACCGAGGACATCGACATCAGCTGGCGCCTGCAGCGCGCGCACTGGGATATCCGCTACGAACCCAACGCGCTGTGCTTCATCCTGATGCCGGAAACGCTCAAGGGGCTGTGGCGGCAGCGCCTGCGCTGGGCCCAGGGTGGCGTGGAGGTGATGCTGCGCCACGCGCGCTCGCTGCTGCACTGGAAAGAGCGCCGCATGTGGGGCGTGTTGCTGGAGTACGTGCTGAGCGTGGTGTGGGCCTACACCATGCTGTTCATCGTGCTGCTGTGGGCACTCGGCAAGTTCATCGAGCTGCCGCCGCAGCTGCATATCGCCAGCCTGCTGCCGGAGTGGCATGGCGTGATCCTGGCACTGGTCTGCCTGCTGCAGTTCGCCAGCAGCCTGATCATCGACCGGCGTTACGAGACACAGATTGGACGCAATTACTTCTGGGTCATCTGGTACCCGATGGCGTACTGGCTGATCAGCCTTTCCACCACCCTGGTGGCGCTGCCGAAGACGCTGCTGCGCCGTCGCAGCAAGCGGGCCACCTGGACCAGCCCTGACCGGGGGATCCGATGAACGCGCAACGCCCGTCCAACCGTTTCGACTCGCGGATGATCCGCAAGCCGCACCGCCAGCCACGCTTCCAGCGCACTGCCTGGGGCTTCGTCACCCTGGCGTTCTGGGGCTTCTACTTCTACCTGTGGGCGCCCCTGGTGACCCTGCTCTCGTGGCTGATCGGTGGCCAGCTGGCCTGGCGGCAACTGTACGAACGGCAGAACCAGTTCGACCCGTACGTGCTGGTCGCGCTGCCATTGATGCTGCTGTGCGCCAGCGTGCTGCTGATCGGCTGGGCCGAGTACAACCGCGCCCGTTTCCGTGGCCGCGAGCGCCGCCTGCCGCGGCCGCTGGCCAGCCTCAACGAGGTGGCCGCCGACCTGGGCGCCAGCACCGGGCTGGCCGAACGCCTGCTGGGCTGCAAGGCCGCAACGCTGCACATGGACGATCACGCGCGGCCGATCGGCATCCGCCGCGAGGTGGTGTAGACCGATGCCAACTTTGGTCGGCGTTCTCTCTGGTGGGTGCCGACCTTGGTCGGCACCGGGGTCTACCGCGAAGAGCATCCACGCATGGCGTGGATCTACTTGCGCGTCTGCCCTTCCCCGCGCACGACAAATCGTTCGACGGTGAGCGCTTCCAGCCCCATCGGGCCGTAGGCGTGCAGGCGCGTGGTGGAAATGCCGATCTCGCTGCCCAGGCCCAGCTGGCCACCGTCGGAGAAACGCGACGAAGCGTTGACCATCACCACCGCCGAGCGCAGTGCAGTGACGAAGCGCTCGGCGTTGCCCGCGTCTTCGGTGGCGATCACTTCGGTATGGTCGGAGGTGTAGGTACGGATGTGCGCGATGGCAGCGTCGAGATCGTCAACCACGCGCACCGCCAGCACAAGATCAAGGAACTCGGCGGCATAGTCGTCTTCGGTGGCCAATATGCTGCCCGGCAGTAGCGGCTGCGCCAGTGCATCGGCACGCAGCTGCACGCCGCGCTCGCCGAGCGCCTGCGCCACGCGCGGCAGGAACGCTTCGGCCACATCACGATGCACCAGCAGCGTCTCCAGTGAATTGCAGGCCGCAGGACGGCTGCACTTGCCGTCCACCAGCAGGTCGATGGCCTTGCCGAGGTTGGCACTGGCATCCACGAACAGGTGACAGACGCCCTTGTAATGCTTGATCACCGGCACGCGCGCATGCTCGGCAACGAAGCGGATCAGTCCTTCGCCACCGCGCGGAATGGCCAGGTCGATCAGCTCATGCAGCTGCAGCAGTTCGAGCATCGCTTCACGGCGCAGGTCGGTCAGCACGGTCACCGCCGCCGGCGGTACGCCGTTGGCCTTCAATGCACCGGCCAGCGCCTGGGCGATGGCGGTGTTGGAGTGGATCGCTTCGGAACCACCGCGCAGGATCACGCCATTGCCCGCCTTCAGGCACAGCGCGGCCGCTTCGGCGGTCACGTTCGGGCGGGCTTCGTAGATCATCGCGATCACCCCCAGCGGAACGCGTACCTTCTGCACCCGGATGCCGTTCGGACGTACCTCGTCGCGGGTGACCTGGCCGACCGGATCGGGCAGTGCCGCCACTTCGCGTACCGCTTCGGCCATCGCGAACAGGCGCGCCGGGTCCAACGCCAGGCGATCGAGCATGGCACTGCCAACGCCCTTGTCACGCGCGGCGGCGAGGTCCCGCGCGTTGCCGGCCAGGATCAGCCCTGCATTCACTTCCAGTGCCTGCGCCATCGCCAGCAGCAGCGTGCGCCGCGCCGCGCTGTCCAGGCCGGCAACGATCTGCGCCGCATCGCGGCAGGCGCGCACCTGCGCTTCGATTTCGCTCATCGGGGTGTCCTTCAAACCGTTCATGGCAGCACCAGGTCGTCGCGATGGACGACGCTGCCGCCGTAGTTGTAGCCGAGCACGGCCTGGATGTCGCGCGAATGGTGGCCGGCGATCCGGCGCACGTCATCGGCGGCGTACTGGCTGACGCCGCGGGCGACACAGACACGCCCCTGCGGCGCGATCCAGCACACCTGCACCATGTCACCGCGGCGGAACGCGCCCTCAGCACCGGTGATGCCACCGGGCAGCAGCGAGGCGCCCTTCTCGCGCATCGCCTGTGCCGCACCGGTATCGATGATGATCGCGCCCTCGGCCAGCGGCGCGTGCCGCAACCAGTGCTTGCGGGCGGCCTCGCGGCTGCGTGCGGCATGGATGCGGGTGCCGAACAGGCGGTCCTGCGCCAGCGCGCGCACCACGTCGCTGCTGCGGCCGTTGAACAGGTAGGTCTCGATGCCAAGACGGCCCGCCTTGGCCGCCGCCTCCAGCTTGGTCCGCATGCCGCCGGTACCGGCGCGCGAGCCAGCGCCACCGGCCATCGCCAGCACATCGTCACTCAGTTCCGGTACGTCGTGCAGGGGCCGCGCGTCGGCCACGGTGCGCGGGTCGGCGCTGTACAGGCCGTCGATGTCGGTGGCGATGAACAGCGCATCGGCATCGACCAGTGCGGCCACGGTCGCGGCAAGGTTGTCGTTGTCGCCGAGCTTGAGTTCGTCCACCGACACGGTGTCGTTCTCGTTGACCACCGGCAGCGCACCCAGGCGCAGCAGTTCGCTCAGCGTAGCGCGTGCGTTGAGGTAGCGGCGGCGGTTGCGCAGGTCGTCGTGGGTCAGCAGCACCTGCGCCACCGGGCGCTCGAAGAATCGCTGCCAGAGCCCGATCAGCTGCGCCTGGCCGAGCGCGGCCAGGGCCTGCCGCGCCGCCATCGCCGCACCGGGTTCATCGGCCCGCGGCAGGATCGCGCGCCCCGCCGCAACCGCACCGGAGGAGACGATCACCACCTCGCGCCCGGCCAGTACGTTGGCGGAAACAAACTGGGCCAGGCCCAGCGCGTGGCGTGGCGACAGGCCGCCACCATCGGCCGCCAGCAGGCTGCTGCCGACCTTCAGCACTGCACGCCGCCACGGCGGCAGCGCCTGTTGCGGGAACGGCGAGGCGACGTTGGCGGCGTGCAGGGTCATCGGTCAGGGCCTCAGCGGGTATTCCATTCGTGCACGGTCAGCTCGGAAGCGTGCATCGTCACCAGCGGATCGGTAGCGACGATGGCCTGCGCCTGTTCCAGGCTCTCGACGTTGCACAGCACATAGGCACCACCGCTGCCATCGGCGAAACCACCGGTCAGCTGCAGCTTGCCCTGTGCCTGCAACGCATCGAGGAAATCACGGTGCGGCTGCACCGCCGCGGCGTTGAAGTCGGGGCGGCGCATCGCCAGCACCAGATACACCGTGGCCGCCATCAGGACAACGCCTGCCAGCGTGCACGCAGTTCATCCAGGCGCAGATCAGCGGCCGAACCCGGCGACACGCGTGCGACCAGGCTGCCTTCCGGCGTGCGTCCCTGCCCTGCGCTGTCGGCGCCCGCCGCGGCGGCCTTGTAGGCCTCGCGGAACGGCACGCCGGCCACGGCCGCTTCCACGGCCACGTCGGTGGCATACATGCCCGAATCGATCGCCGCACGCAGCCTGTCGTCGCGCCATTCCAGGTTGGCCAGCAGCGCCGGCAGCAGCTCCAGCGCGGCCAGGCCACGGCCGAAGCCGTGGAAGATGGCACCCTTGGACGACTGCAGGTCACGGTGATAGCCGGACGGCAGCGACAGCAGCTGCTCGATCTCGGTGCGTGCGGCGGCGACGCTGGCGTGGGTCGCACGCATCAGTTCGATCACGTCCGGGTTGCGCTTGTTGGGCATGATCGAGCTGCCGGTGGTGTACTGCGCCGGCAATGCCACGAAACCAAATTCGGCGCTGGTGAACAGCGACAGGTCCCACGCGATGCGGCGCAGGTCCAGCGTGGCGCCTCCCAGCGCTTCCAGCGCGGCCAGCTCGAACTTGCCGCGCGACAGCTGCGCGTAGATCGGCGAGACCTGCATGCGCGCGAAGCCCAGCGCCGCCGTGGTGTGCTCGCGGTCCAGCGGCAGGTTCACACCGTAACCGGCGGCGGTGCCAAGCGGATTGGCATCCACCAGCGCATGCGTGTCGCGGGCGCGGATGGCGTTGTCGATGAAGGCCTCGGCCCAGCCGGCCCACCACATGCCGGCCGAGGAGACCACGGCGCGCTGGATGTGGGTATAGCCAGGAATCGGCAGGTCCTTCTCGGCCTGCGCACGGTCCAGCGCGACCTTGGCCACGTCGGCGCTGAGCTGGGCCACGCGCAGCAGCTTCTCCTTCAGCCACAGGCGGGTGGCGACCAGGATCTGGTCATTGCGGCTGCGGCCGGTGTGGATCTTGCGGCCGGCATCGCCGAGGCGTTCGGTCAAACGCGCTTCGATCGCCGAGTGACCGTCTTCGTACTGCGTGTCCAGCACGAAGCGGCCTTCACGGAAATCCTGCGCCAGCACGTCGAGCTCGCGCAGCAGGCCGGCCAGCTCGTCGGCGCTGAGGATGCCGATGTGCTGCAGGCCCTGTGCATGCGCGGCGCTGGCGGCGATGTCATGCAGGAAGAACTCGCGGTCGAGGATCACGTCGTCGCCGGCGAGGAAGGTCTGGATCTGGGCGTCGACAGCGACGCCGGGCTTCTGCCAAAGAAGGTCTGCCATGGGGGCTCCGGAATGCGTGTTCAGTGCGGGATCGACGTCAGTTCGTCGATGCCCAGCGCGAGGTTGAGGTTCTGCATGGCCTGGGTGGCCGCGCCCTTGAGCAGGTTGTCCAGGGTCGCCACCACCACCACCCGCTTGCCGCCCGGGGCCAGGGTGAAGCCGCCGACCTGGGCACCGTGGCGGCCGGCAATGCGGCTGACCCACGGCGCTTCATCCACCACCTCGATCAGCGGTTCGCCGGCATAGGCCTGCTGGAAGCGCTCGACGATCTGCTCGCGGGTCTGCACGCGGTTCAGCCACAGGTTGGCGGTGAGCGTGATGCCACGGAAATGCGGCGCGACGTGCGGCATGAACTCGACCGCCACGCCCAGCTGCACCGACACCTCGCGCTCGTGCACGTGGTTGGTCAGCGCATACGGCATCAGGTTGTCGGCCAGCAGTTCGACGTTGTTCTTGTCCGACGGCGTGGTGCCGGCACCGGAGTAGCCTGACACACCGAAGCACTGCGGCGGGCCGGCCAGCAGGTCCAGCAGCGGATGCACCGCCAGCTGCATCGCCGTGGCATAGCAGCCCGGGTTGCTGATGTGCTTCTGGCCGTTGTAACGGCCGCGGGTCAGCTCCGGCAGGCCGTAGTACCAGCTGTTGTCGAAACGGTAGTCGGCCGACAGGTCGACGATGACAGTGTCCGGCTTCACCGCTTCCAGTGCCGCCACGAATGGAGCGGCCAGGCCGTTGGGCAGGGCCAGGATCACCGCGTCCACGCCCTTGGCGGCCACCGCGTCGGCGTCCAGGTTCTCGTATTGCAGCTCACCCTGGAATTCCGGGTGATGGTCGGACAGGCGCTGCCCGGCACGCTCGCGCGAGGAGACGAAGGCCAGTTTCAGGCGCGGATGCGCGGCCACCAGCTTGATCAGCTCGGCGCCGGTATGGCCACGGGCCCCGACGATGCCCAGGGTGAAAGTCGAATCGTTCATGCGTGACTGTCCAGGCGGTACTGCAGGTGGCGCTTCACGCCCTGCCATTCCGCATCGATGATGGAGAAGATGACGGTGTCGCGCGGCGTGCCGTCGGCGTGCCGCTTGTGGTTGCGCAGCACGCCATCCTGCTTGGCGCCGAGGCGGGCGATGGCGGTGCGCGAGGTGAAGTTGAACCAGCTGGTTTCCAGCACCAGGCTGATGCAGCCCATGGTTTCGAAGGCGTGCTGCAGCAGCAACAGCTTGGTTTCGGTGTTGACGCCGGTACGCTGCACGCGCGGTGCATACCAGGTGTAGCCCAGGCTGAGCTTGGGCACGCCGGCATCCAGGTCGTAGAAGCGGGTGGTACCCACGATGTCACCCGCCGCATCAAGGATCACGAACGGCAACACCTTGCCTTCCGCCTGCGCCTGCAGCGCGGCCTGCACATAGTGTTCGACCCGCTCCGGCGAAGGCACCTGGGTGTACCAGAGCTGGTCCAGGCCGCTGCCCTCCACGGCGGCGCGCAGGCCAGGCACATGCTCGGGCTGCAGCGGCTGCAGTGTCACGTGTTGGCCGCGCAGAGTGGGAATCGTAGTCCAGTGATCGGAATGGTCCATCATTCAGTCCTCCAGGCTCGGTGCGCGCTGGGCGCAATGGTCGACATAGGTGCTGATCCGGTCGATGCCATCGGCACCGAACCAGAACACTTTCCAGTGGTCCTGCTTGTAGCAGCCGTCGGATTCAGCGTAATAGAAGTGGTTGATCGGGTTGCCGTGGCGCGAACGCCAGAACAGCTGCGGTGTTTCCTCCAGCATCACGTTCCAGACCGCGCGGCCCAGGCCCTCGCCCTGCGCATCGTCGAGCACGGCGAACTTGTCCAGGTACACGCCCTCTGCCTCGTCGGTGAGGATCACCGCGGTGCGGTAGTTCTCGCTGACATAGGCACGCAGCAGCTTCGTCTTTTCGAAGTACTCCGGCACCAGGGTGCGGCCGAAGCTGGATTCGATCAGGCCCTTCAGGCGCGGCAGGTCCAGCTCGCTCCAGGCAGTGGCGCGCAGCACCTTTTCGCCCTTGCGCACCAGCGTGCCCGAGCCCTTGTGGGTGAACAGTTCCTTGGCCAGGTCGGCCGGGCGCGTGATCGACACCGACGACTCCAGCGGCAGGCGGTCGAGCAGATCCTTGATCTGTTCAATCTTCACCTTCATGCCGCCGTGGATCCACGGCTGCGCGATCAGGTGGTCGTACTCGGTGGACAGGTTGATCGAATCGATCACGTTGCCCTGCTCGTCCAGCAGGCCGCCGGTGCCGGTCAGGAAGATGATCTTGTACGGTTGCAGCTCCTGTACGAGCTCGTTGGCGGCGAAGTCGGCGTTGACGTTGAGGATCTGGCCGCCCGCGGTTTCGCCCAGGCTGGTGATGACCGGGATCGACCCGGCACGCAGGCTGGCCTCGATCGGTGCCAGGTTGACCTTCTTCACCTCGCCGACCAGGCCGTAGGTGTCCACGTCCAGGTACTCGGCCTCGAACACGCCGCCGGTGATCGAGGTGGCGCGCGCGCCGTTCTGCTGCAGCGCCTCGACCAGGCGCAGGTTGGACTGCTGGAACACCCGGCGCACGATCGCCAGCGCTTCCGGCGAAGTCACGCGCAGGCCGTTGACGGTCTGCTTCTCGATGCCGGCGGCGGACAGTTCGGCATCCAGCTGCGGGCCGGCGCCGTGCAGCACGATCGGGGTCAGCCCGACTTCCTGCAGGAACGACAGCGAGGAGGTCAGCGCGTCGAGGTCGTCGCGCAGCACCGCGCCGCCAACCTTGACCACGGCGAAACGCTTGGCGTCCAGCTGCGAGAAGCGCTTGAGGTACTGGCTGATCTCCTTCGCGCTGGCCATGCTGGAAAGCAGGCGCACGATGGTCTGGCGGGTCTGGCGGTGAGGCTGGAGGGCAGGAGACATTTCGGTTTCGTCACAGGCGGCGGTCGCCGCGTTGCAGTTCCACCCGGCAGGGCCGGGTGGCGTTGTGGGGTCGATCAGGCGCCGGCGGCGATGATGCGGTGCACGACGTCGGTGTAGCGCTGCAGCTGCTCCAGCGTCACGAACTCATCGGCGGTGTGGGCCTGGGCGATGTCGCCCGGACCGAACACCAGCGTGGTGTAGCCACCGGCCGAGAACAACGAAGCCTCGGTCCAGAAATCCACCGCGTTGCCGATCGGCAGCTCCAGCGCATCGGCCACATCGCGCGCCAGCAGGCGGCGGTTCTCGGCCTCGGCGATGTCACCGGCCGGCAGGCTGGGGCCACGGAAGGTTTCAGTGAACAATGCGGCTTCCGGCTCGGCGAAACCGGCGAAGGTTGCCAGCAACCCGTCGATGTCCATCGACGGCAGCGGCCGGAACCCGAAGCGCACCTCGGCAGCCGGCGCGATCATGTTGGCCTTGATCCCGCCTTCGACGCGGCCGATGTTGAAACGCAGGCCGGTCAGTCCGCCAAAGCGGGCCGAGGCCAGCGATTCCACATGGTCCAGCGCGCGGTTGCCCCAGCGCATGGCCTGGTGCAGCGCACTGGCGGCCGCATCCTGCTTGCCGGACGCATGGCCGGCGCGGCCGGCGAACTGCATCAGCACCGAACTGATGCCACGATGCGCCAGCACCGCTTCGCTCATGGTCGGCTCGGCCACCAGCACCGCTTCATACGGCAGGCCACGCGCCAGGAACGCGGCGATGCAGCGCGGATCGTTGGCTTCCTCGTCGCTGGAGAACAGGAAGGCGGCATCGCCATCGCTGGCGTTGGCCGCCGCCACCAGTGCAGCGGCGGCGCCCTTGATGTCACACACGCCCAGGCCGACCACGCGGTCGTCCAGGCGCCGCATCACGTGCGGGTCGGCACTCCAGTGCGGCGAATCCGGCACGGTGTCCAGATGCACGTTGAACAGGTACTTCGGCGTGCCGCGCACGGCGTACAGGCTGACCGCACCGGCGCCATGGTCGATCACCTCGACGTTGAAGCCGGGCAGCTTCGCGCGCAGGTAATCGAAGATGCCACCGGTGGTGATCGCACGCGGCGGGTTGCGGGTGTCGAAGGACACCAGGGCCTGCAGGTGATCGAGCGTCTGTTCAAGCATGTTTCTGAATATCCGTAGGGTTCGAAATCGGTAGTGCCGGCCGCTGGCCGGCTCCGCAATGATCCAGCCGTGCCACGAGCCGGCCAGCGGCCGGCACTACCCTCCATTGACGTTGCGAGGTGCCGGCCAGCGGCCGGCACTACCGGTCACAGGTCAACCGCGATTGACCTGCGCATAGACAGTGGAGCTCATTCCGAACAGCTTGATGAAGCCCTCAGCCTCCTCCACGCCCCAGTCGGCCGACTGCGCGTAGGTGGCGCCCTTGGTGTTGAGCAGGTGCGGCGACTTCACCGCCACTGCATCGACGCGGCCACCACGGGTTTCCAGCACCACTTCGCCGTTGACCTTGGCCTGCGAGGACTTCAGGAAGGCCTCGATGTCGGTCTTCAGCGGGTCGTGGTAGAAGCCTTCGTACACCAGCTCCACCCACTTGCGTGCGACGTCCGGTTTGAAGCGGTTCTGCTGCTTGGTCAGCACGGCATCTTCCAGCGCGCGGTGCGCGGCCAGCAGCGAGACCAGGCCCGGGGCCTCGAACACGATGCGGCCCTTCAGGCCGATCACGGTGTCGCCGGTGTAGACGCCGCGGCCAACGCCGTACGGGGCGAACAGCTTGTTGAGCTGGGCCAGGATCTGGTCGCCCGGCAGCGCCTTGCCGTCCAGTTCGACGGCTTCGCCTTCAACGAACTTCAGGGTCACGGTCAGCGCCTGTTCCGGCCATTCGCTGCGCGGCGAGCACCAGCCACGCGCGCCTTCACCCGGGGCTTCCCAACGGTCGATCTCGCCGCCGGACATGGTCACGCCCAGCAGGTTCTCGTTGATGGTGTAGGCCTGCTGCTTGGCGCGCACGCCGAAGCCGCGCTCTTCCAGGTACTTCTGCTCGTAGGCGCGGGTCTGGGTGTGTTCCTTCTGGATCTCGCGGATCGGCGCGATGATCTGGTAGTCGCCCAGTGCCTTCACGGCCAGATCGAAGCGGACCTGGTCGTTGCCCATGCCGGTGCAGCCATGGGCAATGATGTTGGTGCCCAGCTCGGCAGCACGCTTCAGCGCGGCATCGACGATCAGGTAGCGGTCCGAGACCAGCAGCGGGTACTGGCCCTGGTAGCCCTCACCGGCCCACACGAACGGCTTGACGAAGCCTTCCCAGATGGCCGGGCCACCGTTGACGGTGACGTGGCTGGTCACGCCCAGCTCGGCGGCGCGCTTCTCGATGAAATCACGCTCTTCATCATCCACGCCGCCGGTGTCGGCGAACACGGTGTGCACGTTGTAGCCGCGCTCCTGCAGGTACGGCACGCAGAAGCTGGTATCCAGGCCGCCGGAGAAGGCGAGAACGACGTCTTTGTTGCTCATGGGGATCAGGTCCACTTGGGGGATGGGAATTCGGTAGAGCCGACCGCTGGTCGGCTGAAATGTTGGATGCGCCGCTGCGGGAGCAGCCGACCAACGGTCGGCTCTACCCCTTGTTTGATTCAGCGCCCGGCAACCGCGGCCATGATCGCCTTCTGCACGTGCAGGCGGTTCTCGGCTTCGTTGATGGCGATGCACTGCGGCGAATCCATCACCGCATCGGTGGCCTTCACGTTGCGGCGCAGCGGCAGGCAGTGGCTGAACACACCGTTGTTGGTCAGCGCCATCTTCCGTTCGTCGACGATGAAGTGCTTGAACTGGTCGCGGATCGGCTTTTCCGGTTCCCAGTTGCCGAAGAACGGCAGCGCGCCCCAGCTCTTGGCGTAGACCACGTCGGCGCCGGCGTAGGCGCTGTCGATGTCATGGCTGATCTTCAGCGAGCCACCGCTCTCGGCCACGTTCTGCTCGGCCCAGCCCATGTAGCGGTCGTCGAGGATGTAGTCGGCGGTCGGGCACAGCAGGGTCACGTCCATGCCCATGCGGGTGGCGATGGTCAGCGCCGAATTGGCAACGGCGGTGTTCAGCGGCTTGGGGTGGTAGGTCCAGGTCAGCACGTACTTCTTGCCGCGCAGGTCCTGGGTGCCGAAGTGCTCCTGCAGGGCCATGATGTGGGCCAGCTCCTGGCACGGATGGGTGATGGTCTCCATGTTGATGACCGGCACCGGCGAGTACTTGGCGAAGCTGTTGAGGACGATGTCCTGGCGGTCGTAGGCCCAGTCGATGAACTTGGGGAACGCGCGCACGGCGATGATGTCGCAGTAACGGCCCAGCACCTTGGCCACTTCAGCGATGTGCTCTTCGGTATCGCCGTCCATCACCGTGCCGAGGTTGAACTCGATCGGCCACGCATCCTTGCCCGGCTGCAGCACCACCGCGTGGGCGCCGAGCTGGAACGCGCCCAGTTCGAAGCTGGTGCGGGTGCGCATGGACGGGTTGAAGAACACCAGCGCGATCGACTTGCCCTTGAGCTGGTCGCCGAGCTTGTTGCGCTTGAACAGCGCGGCCTGGGTCAGCAGCGCGTCGAGATCGCTGCGGCTCCAGTCCTGGGTGTTCAGGAAGTGCTTGGGGGACATCATCTTTCCTTGCGTGGCGGCGCCGGGTTCGACGCAGTGGAAGGGAAAAGCAGGAACCAAAGGTGGAGCGAAAAGGTTGCAGTTGCAGCTTTCAGAACGCAGAAACGAAAAAACCCAGCCGGCGGGCTGGGTTTTTTTCGGACGAACAGCAAAAAGCTCCGGTTACCCAGCGAGGATGTGGGGTTCCGGTCGACGCGCACGCGAGGTCATGCCAGACGCCTGTCGGGCTGCGCTGCTGTCGTGCTGGAAGTCGGTGAGCTTCATGGTCAAATATCTTTGCATGCGCCCGGGGCCGGCGCAAGGGGCCGGGGTCGCAGAATCAGGGATTGCTGGCAGTACCCTGCTCGGGGCCGACCCAGGGAGTGATCGACACCCGGATCTTGAGCCGGTTGCCGGGGTCTTCCGGCAGCCGCGAGCGGTACTTGGTGCCCTTGTAGACGTAATCCACGTCGTAGGCGATGGGCCGGCGGAATTCACGCCCCACCGGCACAATGCGGCAGTCGCGGGTCAGCATCGGGCCCGTGTTGGCCGGCGCCGGGGCCGGCGTCTCGGCTCCGGTCTCCTCAACGGCTTCCTCGTCGCTGCGCTTGAACATCGAGCGCACCGAGTCCCAGAAGCGGCTGATCCGGCCCTTGTCCTCGACCGGCTCCTCGCCCGTCACGTTGACCGGGGCCAGGGTCCGGGTCGACACCGGCTCGCAGTGCTCTTCGGTGCGGGTCGCACGCAGGGTCTGGAACACCGGCTCGACGTTCAGGACCTGGGCATAGTCGAACTTCACGTTCTCCACGATCACCACCCGGTTGCGGGGCTCGGCCTCCTGCGCCAGCACCACGGCGGGCAGCGCCGACAGGCAGGCCAGGGTCAGCAACGCGGTGGATTTCATTGGCGACGGGAGCAAGGACACGGCAATAGTGTAGGCAGTGGCGAGCGCAAGGGGCTGAACATTACCCGTCCACGCCGCTCCTGCCCACCCCACCCTGGGTGACCCCGGCGTCCACCGGTGGCAACGGGTGCCCCCAAAGGTGGCCGACACGTTCTAAAATCACAGGCTTGTCCCCCAGCCACAGCCCCATGACCCTGCGCCTGCACAACAACCTGACTCGCCAGCTCGAACCGTTCACCCCGCTCGATCCGGCCTGTCCGACCCTGTATGTGTGCGGCCCGACGGTCTACAACTACGTGCACATCGGCAACGCCCGTGGCCCGGTGGTGTTCGGGGTGCTGGCCGACCTGCTGCGACGCCGTTTCGGCGCGCTGCGCTACGCCCGCAACATCACCGACGTGGACGACAAGATCAACACCGCCGCGCGTGAGCAGGGCGTGCCGATCAGCACCATCACCAACAAGTTCGCCGCCGCCTACCGTGAAGACATGGCCGCGCTGGGCGTGGTGCCACCGGACATCGAGCCGGAAGTGACCGCGCACATTCCGCAGATCATCACCATGATCGAGCAGCTGATCGCCAGCAATCATGCTTACGCCGCCGAGGGCCACGTGCTGTTCGCGGTGGCCAGCTTCGACGGCTACGGCAAGCTCTCGCGCCGCGATCCGGACGAAATGCTGGCCGGTGCCCGCGTCGACGTCGCCCCGTACAAGCGTGACCCGGGTGATTTCGTGCTGTGGAAGCCGTCGAGTGACGACCTGCCCGGCTGGGAATCGCCGTGGGGCCGGGGCCGGCCTGGCTGGCACATCGAGTGCTCGGCGATGGCTGCCGCCCACCTGGGCGAGACCATCGACATCCACGCCGGCGGCGTCGACCTGCAGTTCCCGCACCACGAGAACGAGCTGGCGCAGAGCGAATGCGCCCATGGCGGCAAGATCTTCGCCCGTTTCTGGCTGCACAACGGCATGCTCAATTTCGGCGGCGCCAAGATGAGCAAGTCGCTGGGCAACATCGAGCGCGTGCACGATCTGGTCCGCCAACACCCGCCGGAAGCGCTGCGCCTGGCCCTGCTGTCGGCCCACTACCGGCAGCCGCTGGACTGGTCCGATGGCCTGATCGAACAGTCGGTGCGCACCTTGGACCGCCTGTACGGCACTCTGCGCGAGCTGGCATCGGTCGAGGCCACTGCAGTGATTCCGGCCACGGTCGAAGCGACCCTGGACGACGATCTCAACACCCCGCAGGCGCTGGCTGAAGTGGCCCGCATCGCCGCCGATGCGCGTCGTGCCACCGACCCGGCCGAGCAGGCGCGCCTGAAGGGTGAACTGCTCGGCGCCGGCCTGGCACTGGGCCTGCTGCAGGCCGATCCGGCGCAGTGGTTCGGCACCGCGGCCAGCGAAGACGGCGACGATGCCCGCATCCAGGGCCTGATCGATGAGCGTGCCGCTGCCAAGAAGGCGCGCGACTTCGCCCGTTCCGACGCCATCCGCGACCAGCTGGCCGCCGAAGGCATCGTGCTGGAAGACACCCCGCAGGGCGTGCGCTGGTCGCGCAAGCGCGGCTGACCCGCCCTGCCCCGTGGCCGGCACGCCGGCCACGCCCCCACCGTAGAGACTGTTGTGACCGACTCCCCGTTCCCGCTTGAACCCACCGCCGCCGAGGCCCAGACCGCCATCGCCGAGGAATTCGGCTTCTTCGGCGACTGGTCCGAGCGCTACCAGTACCTGATCGACCTTGGCCGCAAGCTGCCGGCCTTCCCGGAAGAGTGGAAGACCGAAGAGCATCGCCTGCTCGGCTGCCAGTCGATGGTCTGGATCGTGCCCGAAGGCAACGCGCAGTCGCTGCGCTTCCACGCCATCAGTGATTCGGCCATCGTCTCCGGACTGATCTTCCTGGCCCTGCGCGTGTACTCCGGGCGCTCGGCGCAGGAGATCCTGGCCACCGAACCGAGCTACATCCAGGACATCGGCCTGGCCCGCCACCTCTCGCCGACCCGCAGCAACGGCGTGGCGGCCATGCTGGCCTTCATCCGCGAGACCGCGCAGGCGCAGCTGCAGCGCGACCCGTCGTGAGCGAACCTGCCACAGCCGAAGACAGCGCGCTGGGCCTGCTGTCCCGGCCCGGATTCGCCAGGCTGCTGGCGTACCGCATCTTCGCGATGCTGTCCTACCAGGTGGTCGCGGTCACCGTCGGCTGGCACATCTACGAAGTCACCCGCAATCCGTTCTCGCTGGGCCTGATCGGCCTGGCCGAGGTCGTGCCGTTCTTCTGCGTGGCGCCGTTTGCCGGTTACCTGGTGGACCATCTGCCGCGCCGCCGGCTCGGCATGGTCGCCTGTTGCGGACTGGTCGCCACCGCACTGGTATTGACCAGCGTGGCCATGGGCTGGCTGCCGATCGACGGCGTGTGGCCGATCTATGCAGCCATCGCGCTGACCGGCATGGTCCGCGCCTTCCTGTCGCCGATCTACAACGCCCTGTTCGCCCGCGTACTGGCCCGTGACCAGTTCGCGCGGGGCGCCGGCCTGGGCGCGGTGGTATTCCAGGCCGGCATGATCGCCGGCCCGGCACTGGGCGGTGTGCTGGTGGGTTTCGGCGGCAAGGGCCTGTCCTACGCGGTGGCCACCGTCTTCGCACTGGTGGCGATGGCCTGCCTGGCCACGCTGAAGGTGGAAGAACCGGTGCATACCGGCCCGGCCGCCCCGATCTTCAAGAGCATCGCTGAAGGCGCGCGCTTCGTGGTCGGCAACCGGATCATGGTCGGGGCGATGGCGCTGGACATGTTCTCGGTGCTGCTGGGCGGCGTGGTGGCGATGCTGCCGGCGTTCCTGCACGAGATCCTGCACCACGGGCCGGAAGGCCTGGGCATCCTGCGCGCAATGCCGGCGCTGGGCTCGGTCTGCGTGGGCCTGTGGCTGGCCCGCCACCCGCTGCACCGCAATGCCGGCCGCGTGCTGCTGTTCGCGGTGGCCGGGTTCGGCCTGTGCGTGATCAGCTTCGGGCTGTCGCAGCACTTCTGGCTGTCGGCGCTGATCCTGCTGTTCTACGGGGCCTTCGATGGCGTCTCGGTGGTGATCCGCTCGACCATCCTGCAGCTGGCCACGCCTGAGGAAATGCGCGGCCGGGTGTCGTCGATCAACGGCATCTTCATCAGTTCGTCCAACGAACTGGGCGCGTTCTATGCCGGCACGATGGCGAAGCTGCTCGGCCTGGTGCCGGCAGTAGTGCTGGGTGGGTTCGCGGTGCTGAGCGTGGCCGGGATCACCGCGTGGAAGAACCCGACGTTGCGGAAACTGAATCTGCGTGATCTGCAGTGACCCCGCGGAGAGCGCGTTCGGCGGCGCCGGGCGTTTGACTGGCCACGTCACTTTCCCTCGATGAATGGGTTTGTCACTTTCTTTGCGCGCGCAAAGAAAGTAACCAAAGAAACGCGCCGCCATCCGCGAGCCGGCGCTGCGCGCCGGTGCCCTGTGCTCCTCGGTGAATCAGGGGGCGGCGCCGAACTCGCTGCGCTCAAACAGCGGCGCCTCTTCGCCCCTGATTCCCCTGCGGTGCTCGGCTCGCTACAAGGCGGACCCAACAGCCGCGAGCGCACGCATGACCGCCCTTGGTAGAGCCAAGCCATGCTTGGCTGCTTTTGCTTTTGCTTTTGCTCTTCCTTGCCCTCCGGCTTCGGCCTGAGCCGAGCATGGGCTCGGCTTTACAGCAACCGCGCACGCAGGAAACCGTCGAGAGCCTGCGGGTGGGTCCGATACCCGGAAGGCGCCGTTCTACCCAGCCAACCACCTCCCAACAAAAAACCCGGCCGAGGCCGGGTTTTTCGCATGACATCACAACGATCGGGAATCAGTCGCCCTGCTGCTTCTGCAGGTGCTCCCAACGCTCCTGGGCGTCGATGGTGCGCTCAGCGGTCAGGCGCGCTTCCAGGCGCTCCAGGCCGATTTCTTCGCCGGTGTCGACGCAGTAACCGTAGTCGCCGGCTTCCAGGCGCTTCAGGGTGCTGTCGATCTTGCCGATCAGCTTGCGGTAGCGGTCGCGGGTACGCAGTTCCAGCGAATTCTCGGTCTCGCGGGTCGCGCGCTCGGCTTCGTCGCCGATGTCACGCACTTCCTCGCGCAGGTTCTCGATGGTCTGCTTGGACTCTTCCACCAGGTCCGCGCGCCAGTTCTGCAGGCGCTGGCGGAAGTATTCCTGCTGCAGCGGGCTCATGTATTCCTCTTCCGAGGACGGCTTGTAGCCAGCCGGCAGGATCGGGCGGCCAGTGGCCTCGTCGGTCTTGTACTCGACCACCTTGTACTTGCTGCGCGGGGCCGGTGCCGCCGAACGGGCGGCGACGGCCACGGCAACCTTGCCGACAGGGCGCGACACGGTCTTCGGGGCGGAATCGGATTTCACGGCGGTTTTGGCAGGCGATTTCGAAACGGGCACGGGATTCTTGGATTGCGGGGCCTTCGAGGCGGCAGGAGCGGCGGCCGGGGCCGGCTTGGAGGCCGGTTGGGCTGCTGCCACTGCCACGGTCTTGGCCGGGACAGGCTTGGCCGGAGCCGGCTTGGCAGCAGGCTTCGGTGCGGACTTCACTACTGGGGCCGGGGTCGGCTTTACGGCCGGCGCGGCAACATTCTTGGCAACCTTCTTTACAGCGGCAGGCGTGGCGACCGGCTTGGCCGCAGCGACCTTCTTTGCCGCCGGTTTTGCGACCGGCTTGGCTGCAGCCTTCTTCACCACCGCCTTCGGCGCTGGCTTGGCTGCTGCCTTCTTCGCTACCGGCTTGGCGGCGGCCTTTTTCACCGGCGCAGCCTTGCTGGCAGCCTTCTTCACCACCGGCGCCTTCTTGCTGGCGGCGGCTGGCTTGGCCTTGGCGGGCGCAGCGGCCTTCTTCGCTACCGGCTTGGTCGCCTTGACCGGCGTTTTCTTTGCGGTGGCCTTCCTGGCCGCCGGTTGCGAGGACGCTGCCTTGGTCGCCGGCTTGCTGGCCGGCTTCTTGGCAACGGGCTTTGCCGCCAACTTCTTCACAACAGGCTTGGCGGTTTTCTTGGCGGCCGTTGCGGCCTTCTTTGCAGTTTTTTTAGCAGCCACGAAACGCTCTTCCTTGGATTCCCCGGGGCCCGGGAAAGCGGGCCTTTATAGCCTACCCGACCCGCAGCAGCAACCTCGGCACCCTGCTCCATTCAGTCCTGGAGTCAAGGCGCCCAAGGGGCAGTCCGACGAACACGGACCGCCTTGCGCGGTACGGAACCTGGCCAGCACCCGAAGGTGCTGGTACCGGTCGCAGGCCATCGGCGACATGCGACCAACGGCCCATCCTGCACAAATGCGGCCTTCATGCCAACTGGCATAAGATGACTGGGTGATCTCGCGCCTGCTCATCGCCCTGCTGCGCTTCTACAAGCGCTTCATCAGCCCCCTGCTGGGGCCACGCTGCCGTTTCGTGCCGAGCTGTTCTGAATACGCGATGGAGGCCATCTCGCGGCACGGCCCGCTGCGCGGCAGCTGGCTGGCTGCGCGCAGGCTGGGCCGCTGCCACCCGTTCCATCCCGGCGGCTTCGACCCCGTGCCCGAGTCCCCCAACGCCCCCTCTTGCCGTTGCACAGGAAAACACTGACATGTCCTCCACTCTCATCACCAACGCCCGCATGGTCAACGAAGGCCGCACCTTCGACGGCGACCTGCGCATCGAGAACGGCCGCATCGCGCAGATCGGCAGCGGGCTGGCGCCGCGCGACGGCGAGCAGGTGGTGGACGCAGCCGGGCGCTGGCTGCTGCCCGGCATGATCGACGACCAGGTGCACTTCCGCGAGCCGGGCCTGACCCACAAGGGCGACATCGCCAGCGAATCGGCCGCGGCCGTGGCCGGTGGCCTGACCAGCTTCATGGACATGCCCAACACCAACCCGCCGACGCTGGATTCGACCATCCTGGAAGCCAAGTACGAGCTCGCGCGCGGCCGCGCCTGGGCCAACTACGGCTTCTACCACGGCGCCAGCAATGACAACCTGGACGCGATCCGTGCGCTGGACCCGAAGAAGGCGCCCGGCGTGAAGGTGTTCATGGGTGCTTCGACCGGCAACATGCTGGTCGACAACCCGGAAACGCTGGACGCGATCTTCCGCGAATGCCCGACCCCGATCATCACGCACTGCGAAGACACGCCGATGATCGATGCCAACCTGAAGGCCTTCCAGGAGAAGTACGGCGACGCGCTGACCCCGGACATGCACCCGGACATCCGCTCGCGCGAGGCCTGCATCAAGTCGACCCGCCTGGCGATGTCGCTGGCGCGCAAGCACGGCACCCGCCTGCACGTGCTGCACATTTCCACAGCCGACGAACTGGCGCTGTTCGAGAAGGGCCCGCTGATCCGCGCCGACGGCAGCCGCAAGCAGATCACCGCCGAAACCTGCGTGCACTTCCTGCACTTCGCGCGCCCGGACTATGCGACCAAGGGCAACCTGATCAAGTGCAACCCAGCGATCAAGGAAGTGTCCGACCGCGAGGCGATCACCGCCGCGCTGGCCGATGACGTGCTGGACGTGCTGGCCACCGACCACGCACCGCACACCTGGGAAGAGAAACAGAAGCCCTACGCGCAGGCGCCGTCGGGCCTGCCGCTGGTGCAGTACGCGCTGGTGGCCGCGCTGGAGCGCGTGCACGAAGGCAAGCTGACCCGCGAGCAGGTGGTGCAGAAGTTCGCCCACGCCCCGGCGCAGCTGTTCGACGTGGAAGAGCGCGGCTTCCTGCGCGAGGGTTACTTCGCCGATCTGGTCCTGGTCGAGGACGTGCCGTTCACGGTCAAGCGCGAGGATGTGCTGTCCAAGTGCGGCTGGTCGCCGTTCGAAGGCACCACCTTCCGTTCGCGCATCGCCTCCACCTGGGTCAACGGCCAGCAGGTGTGGGACGGCAGCAAGCTGGTGGGCGAACCCGCCGGCCAGCGCATGACCTACGACCGCTGATGCGCTCCGCACTTCTGATCGGGGCGCTGCTGGCCGCGCCCCTGTTTTCCTCATCCCCGGCGCAGGCGCAGGATGGCATCGGCAGCCTGATCGACAGCCGCGTGGTGTTCCCGGCCAGCGCGTCGCAGGGCGCGCTGGTGATCGGCAAGGTACCCGCCGGCAGCCGCGTGCAGTACGCCGGCCGCCAGCTGCGGGTGAGCGGCTACGGCAGCGTGGTGTTCGGCATCGGCCGTGACGAGAAGGGCCCGCTGCGCGTGCAGGTGCAGCGCCCCGATGGTGGCAGCGAGACCGCGACCATTGCGGTGACGCCGCGCGACTGGCCGACCGAGCGGGTCAACGGCGTGCCGCCGAAGACGGTCAATCCGCCGTCGGCGATTGCCGAGCGGATCAAGCGCGAACAGGCGCAGGTGACCGCCGCACGCGCCCGCGATGACGACCGCACCGACTTCACCCAGACCTTCATCTGGCCGGTGCAGGGCCGCATCAGCGGCCGCTTCGGCAATGCGCGCGTGTACAACGGGCAGCCCGGCGCCGGTCATTCCGGCATGGATATCGCGGTGCCGACCGGCACGCCGGTGAAAGCACCGGCTGCCGGCATCGTCACCTTCGCCGGCCCGGACCTGTACCTGACCGGCGGCACGCTGCTGCTCGACCACGGTTTCGGGGTCAGCTCCAACTTCCTGCACCTGTCGCGCATCGACGTAAAGGTCGGCGACCGAGTGGAACAGGGCCAGGTGATCGCCGCGGTCGGCGCCACCGGCCGTGCCACCGGCCCGCACCTGCACTGGGGCATGAACTGGTTCGATACCCGTATCGACCCGCTGCTGGTGCTGGAACGCAAATAACGCGCGCAATGCGCTTTGGTGGGTGCCGACCTTGGTCGGCACAATCCCTCAGAGCGTGCGGACCAAGGTCCGCACCCACCAGAAGCAGTCAGCAGGGCCGATCGATCAACCGCGCGCGGCCCACCATACGCGCAGCAGGGTGCGCACCGGCGTGGCTTCGATCGGCTTGCCTGCGGCCTGCGCTGCAACGCGCGCACGCGCCAGACTGGACCACACGCGGCGCGGGCGCGGGCCGGGCACGCGGGTGCCCCACCCCTTCAACAGATGCTGCGCCCAGCGCTGTGCGGCATTGCTGGCGTCTTCGTCCAGCAGGCTGCGCGGCACACCGGCCACGCCCGCATCCTGCAGGCGCTGGGCCAGGGTCTGCAGCTGCACCGCACGACCGGCACCGGTACGCGGCTTGTCGGCGAACAAGGCCGCCTCCACCGCGGCCACGGCCTCGGCGTAATTCGCCAGCGCGCGCTCGGCACCGGCCGCATCCAGCGCGACCGTGCGCGCTTCAACCAGATCCGGAAGTGCTTCGGCCAGCTGCGCCCACGGCGCACGCACCGGCTCCAGCAGGCGGCCCAGCGGATGGCGCGAACGATGCGCGGCCCAGCTGCGTAGCTCCTCGCCCCACCATGCCAGTTTGGCGTCGGCCGGCAACGGGTCGCCGCTGGTGTTGAGCATGTCGTCGAATTCCTGCAGCAGCGCGAACCACGCCACCGCAAGCTCGCGTTGCGATTCGGCCACGAACGGGGCGGCCACCGACCATTCCGGCCAACGGCTGCGCCACTTGTCGAGGAAACTGTCCAGCGCGGTACTGCTCACTACGTGATTCCTTACGGCTGGGCCGGGGCTGCCGGCCGGGTCGGCCACAGACTGGCCAGTTGCAGAAGTTCGGCGTTCTCGACCAGCACGTCAGCCTGCCAGGCCAGCGGGTCGTCGCTGTGCAGGCGGTAGCCCCACAGCGCCGCCACCGACGGCATCGCCGCGGCGCGCGCAGCAATGATGTCGCGCTCGTCGTCGCCCACGTACACGCAGTCTTCGGCGGCAACGGCAATCGCCTGCGCGGCGTGCAGCAGCGGCAGCGGGTGCGGCTTGCGCTCGGCCAGGCTGTCACCGCCAACCAGTACCGCGCAGCGCTGCTGCCAGCCGTGCTGCGGCAGGATCAAGCGCGCCAGGTACTCAGGCTTGTTGGTGACGATGCCCCACACGGTGCCGGCATCATCCAGCGCGGCAAGCATGCCGGCCACGCCATCGAACAGTACCGCGTGCTGGCCGATCAACGCTTCGTAGCGCTGCAGGAACTCCGGAATCAGCGCATCGCGTGCGGCAACATCCAGTTCCGGGAAGGCGGCGCTCACCATTGCACGCGAACCCTTGGAGACCACCGGCCGCAACATTGCCGGATCGATCGGCGCGCGACCGCGCTCGGCCAGCATCGCGTCGCAGGTGGCGACGAAGTCCGGTGCGCTGTCCAGCAGCGTGCCATCCAGGTCGAACAGCACCGCGCGCGGAAAGCGGGCCGCGGTCATGCCGGCTTGACCGCGTAGGCCAGGTAGTTGATGTCGGTACGGCTGCTCAGGCGGGCATGGTTGCGCCACGGCTCGTAGGCCATGCCGCTGACATCCACCAGCTGCATGTCGGCCTCGCGCAGCCAGCGCGCCAGCTCGGCCGGCTTGATGAATTCCTGGTAGTGATGGGTGCCCTTGGGCAGCAGCCGCGCCACGTACTCGGCGCCGACAATCGCCACCGCGAAGGCGGCAGCGGTGCGGTTGATGGTCGACAGGAACAGGTGGCCGCCCGGCTTCAGCAGGCGCTTGCAGGCCTCGATGATCGCGCCCGGGTCCGGCACGTGTTCGAGCATTTCCATGCAGGTGACCACGTCGAAGCTGCCCGGCTGCTCGGCGGCCAGGTCCTCGGCGGCCTGCACCCGGTAGTCGACCTTGGCACCGCTTTCCAGCGCATGCAGGCGCGCGACCTTGACCAGTTCCGGGGCCAGGTCGATGGCGGTGACGTCAGCCCCGGCCTGCGCCAGTGCTTCACTCAACAGGCCACCACCACAACCGATGTCGAGCACGCGCGCACCGCGCAGCGGCACGCGGTCGGCCACGTACTGCAGGCGCACCGGGTTCAGCGCATGCAGCGGCTTCTGCGGGCCGTCAGCGTCCCACCAGCGGTTGGCCAGCGCGGCGAACTTGTCCAGCTCGGCCTGATCGAAATTGGAGGAAGCGTGGGGGGCAGTCATGAGGGAGTCCTTGCGGCGCCGGGGTTCAGGCGCGGATATGACGGATGCGCTCGCGCCACTGGCGCGCGTTGGCGATGATGCCCGGCAGGTCCATGCCGACCAGCTCGCGCTGCACCAGCTTCGGCTTGCCGGCGATCCAGACGTCGCTGACCTGCTGGCGGCCGGTGGCGTACACCAGCTGCGACAGCACGTTGTGCAGCGGCTGGGTTTCCAGCGCGGACAGGTCGACGCAGACCAGGTCGGCCTGCTTGCCGACTTCGATCGAGCCGATGCGGTCGCCGAAGCCCAGCGCGCGCGCGCCACCCAGCGTGGACGCACGCAACGTGGTCGCCGCGTCCAGTGCAGTGGCATCGTCGGCCACGGCCTTGGCCAGGATCGCCGCGGTGCGGTTCTCGCTGAACATGTCCAGGTCGTTGTTGCTGGCGCAGCCATCGGTACCGATCGCCAGGTTCACGCCGGCACGCTGCAGGGCGCAGGCCGGGCAGAAACCGGAGGCCAGCTTCAGGTTCGATTCCGGGCAATGCACCACGCTGACGCCACGTTCGGCGCACAGGTGGATTTCCGCATCGGTCAGCTGGGTCATGTGCACCGCGATCAGGCGGTCATTGACCAGGCCGAGCCGATCCAGCCGCGCCAGCGGGCGCTGGCCGTGCAGCTTGATCGAATCGTTGATCTCCTGCGCGGTCTCGTGGGTGTGCAGGTGGACCTGCATGTCGAGCTGGTCGGACAGCATCCGCACCCGCTCGAAGTTGGCATCGTTGACCGTGTACGGCGCATGCGGCGCGAACGCGGTGCCGATCAGCGGATCAGTGCGCCACTGGTCGTGCAGTTCACCGGCCTTGGCGAAGTACTCGTCGTCGGTCTTGGCCCAGGCGGTGGGGAAATCGATGATGACCGCGCCGACCAGCGCGCGGAAACCATGCTTCTTGTAGACCGCGGCCTGCACGTCGCCGAAGAAGTAGTTCTCGTTGGCGCAGGTGGTGCCGCCGCGCAGCATCTCGGCGATGGCCAGGGTGGTGCCGTCGGCAACGAATTCGGGGCCGATCACCGCCGCTTCCACCGGCCAGATGTGCTGCTGCAGCCAGGTCATCAGCGGCAGGTCGTCGGCAACGCCGCGCAGCAGGGTCATCGGGTTGTGCGTGTGCGCGTTGACCAGGCCCGGCATCAGCGCAGCCTCGGGGCGGCTCACCACCTGGGTGGCGCGGAACCGTGCGCGCGCCTCGGCACGCGGCAGGATGGCCACGATCTCGCTGCCACGCACGGCAACGGCATGGTCTTCCAGCACCACCGCGTGCGGCTCGATCGGAACGACGTAACCGGCTTCGATGAGCAGGTCGCAGGCTTCGGGGAGGTGCGGGCTATCGCTCATGCGGGCTCACTGGCTGGGGGGGCGGCGAGATACTTCTGGGGGACACGCCCCTGAGTCAGGGGCTGCCGCGAAGCGGCGGGGTCTGGGGACCCGTGAAGCGGGGCCCATGATCTGCCGAAGCAGATCATGGGAGCGCCAGCGCGAATGCGATGGCGCGTACCCGGCCAGCGGCCGGCACTACCGTAATCCGGCTGCGCCGGATTACTTGACGCGTGCGGAGTATTCGCCCGAACGGGTGTCGACGCGGATCACTTCTTCCTGGTTGACGAACAGCGGCACGCGGACCACGGCACCGGTTTCCAGGGTGGCCGGCTTGCCACCGCCACCCGAGGTGTCGCCACGGACGCCCGGATCGGTTTCGGTGATCTTCAGTTCGACGAAGTTCGGCGGCTGCACGAAGATCGGCTCACCGTTCCACAGGGTGACCACGCAGGACTCTTCGCCCTTCAGCCACTTTTCGGCACCGCCCATGCCGGCCTTGGTGGCCTGGACCTGCTCGAAGGATTCCGGGTCCATGAAGTGCCAGTACTCGCCGTCGCTGTACATGAAGTTCATGTCGGTATCGACGACGTCGGCTGCATCCAGCGAGTCGGTCGACTTCATGGTGACTTCCTGGGTACGGCCGTCCTTGATCAGGCGGTACTTCACGCGGGTGAAGGCCTGGCCCTTGCCCGGCTTGACGTATTCGGTGTCGATGATGACGGCCGGTTGGTTGTTGACCAGGATCTTCATCCCGTTCTTGACGTCGTTCATGCCGTAGCTGGCCATGCGTAAACTCCTGAGTGGCAAAAACGCCGCGGGTGCGGCGAGCCGTTAGAATGGAAAGCCCACCGGATGCCGGTGGGCGACTGTTTTTCTGCCCCCATGATAACCGCAGGCCCCCTCTCCATGCAGCTTTCCGCCTTCCCCCGGCCCCAGTCGCCAGGCGCGCCCGCGCGCTGGCAGCAGCTCTGGCGCCAGGCGCTGCGCGACCCGCACGCCCTGCTGGCCCGGCTGCAGCTGGACCCGGCCGCGCTGGGCGTCTCGGAGGCGGCCATGGCCCAGTTCGCGCTGCGCGTGCCAGAGGGCTTCGTGGCGCGCATGCGCGTGGGTGATGCGGCCGACCCGCTGCTGCGCCAGGTGCTGCCGATCGACGAGGAAATGCGCCCGGCCCCCGGGTTCAGCTTCGATGCGGTGGGCGATGGCGCCGCCAGGAAGGCCACCGGGGTCATCCAGAAATACCGCGGTCGCGCCCTGCTGGTCGCCACCGGCAGCTGCGCGATCAACTGCCGCTACTGTTTCCGCCGCCACTTCGACTATGGCGCGGAAAACGCCGCCAAGGGCGGCTGGCAGGAGGCCGTAGCCGCCATCGCGGCCGATCCGGACATCGACGAGGTGATCCTGTCCGGCGGCGACCCGCTGTCGCTGGCCACCCACAAGCTGGTCGAGCTGACCGATGCCCTGCGCGCGATCCCGCATGTCCGCCGACTGCGCATCCATACCCGCCTGCCAATCGTGCTGCCGGAGCGCGTGGACGATGAACTGGTCTCCTGGCTGGACAGCCTGCCCTGGCCGCTGGCGATCGTGGTCCACGCAAATCACGCCAACGAATTCGACGCCAGCGTGGACGCAGCGATGGCTCGCCTGCGCGGCATCGGCGCCCAGCTACTGAACCAGGCCGTCCTGCTGCGCGGGGTCAACGACAGCGTGCAGGCCCTGCAGGACCTGAGCGAGCGCAGCTTCGCCGCCGGCGTGCTGCCCTACTACCTGCACCAGCTGGACCGGGTCGAGGGCGTGGCCCACTTCGAAGTGGAAGATAGCCAGGCCAAGGCACTGATTGCTGGCCTGACCGCACGCCTGTCCGGCTACCTGATCCCCAAGCTGGTGCGCGAACTGCCCGGCGACCCGAGCAAGCGCCCGGTGTAACAAAAAGGGGACGGAGGGAATTAAGTCGCAAATGCATTTGCGACTTAATTCCCTCCGTCCCCTTTTCTGTCAGACGCCCGATTCGATCATCCGCACCACTTCGGTGGCGGTCACCGGGTGGCTCAGCCAGTAGCCCTGGCCGAGGTCGCAACCACGCTGGGCCAGCAGCTCGAACTGTGCCTGCTGCTCGATGCCTTCGGCCACCACCGTGATGCCCAGCGCGTGGGCCATGGCGATGATCGCCGTGGTCAGTGCCAGGTCGTCGGGATCGCGCTGCATGTCGGCCACGAAGCTCTTGTCGATCTTCACCCCGTCCACCGGTACCTGGCGCAGATGGCTGAGTCCGGAGAAGCCGGTGCCGAAATCGTCCAGCCAGACCTTCACGCCGGTGCGGTGCAGCTTGTCCAGCAGCTGCGCGGCGACCATCTCGTCGCCGATCACCGCGGTTTCGGTCAGTTCCAGATGCAGGCGCGAAGCCGGCAGCCCGGACTCGTGCAGGCACTGCGCAACCAGCGCCGGCAGCTCGCCGCCGCGCAGCTGCCGCGGCGATACGTTCACCGACACGAACAGATCGTCGCCGCCCGCACCCCGTGGCCACTGCGAGGCTTCCATGCAGGCCGCACGCAGCACCTTCGGGCCGATGATCTCGATCAGCCCACTCTGCTCGGCCACTTCGATGAACACCGACGGCGGAATCGTGCCCAGGGTCGGGTGCTGCCAGCGCAGCAGCACTTCGACGCCGACCATGCGGCGGTCGCGCATGCGGAAGATCGGCTGGTAGGCCAGGCGCAGCTCG
Source organism: Stenotrophomonas sp. 109824_Sma (assembly GCF_056480025.1). Taxonomy (NCBI): domain Bacteria; kingdom Pseudomonadati; phylum Pseudomonadota; class Gammaproteobacteria; order Lysobacterales; family Lysobacteraceae; genus Stenotrophomonas; species Stenotrophomonas sp. 109824_Sma. Next base: position 3,233,132 of record NZ_CM151078.1, read on the forward strand.
CCGCGCTCCCACGCCCCGCGCAGCTCCTGCTCCATGTGCACGCGGCGCTCGACCGCATGGTCCATCGCCCGGCTGTAGTAGCGATAGCAGTTCTTGCCGGCCATCTTCGCCTGGTACATGGCGATGTCGCCGTTCTTCAGCAGCGTGGTCGCATCGGCGGCATCGTCCGGGAACAGGGTCACGCCGATCGAGGTCCCGAGGAACAGTTCCCTGCCCTGCACCACCAGCGGCTTGCCCAGTTCGCGCACCAGCACCTCGGCCAGCAGCCGCGCATTCGCGGCCACGTCGCCATCACCGACCAGGATCACGAACTCGTCGCCGCCGAAGCGGGCCAGCAGCGCCTCATCGCCGCCCGCCTCGGTAACCGCGCGCCCGATGCGCTGCGCGAACTGCAACAGCGCCTCGTCACCGGCCTCATGACCGAGGGTGTCGTTGACGCGCTTGAAATCGTCGATATCGGCGAACAGCAGGCCCAGCCGATGATTGGATGCGCGCGCCGCCATCAGCCGATGGTCCAGCGCTTCCCGGAACGCCAGCCGGTTGGTCAACCCGGTCAGCGCATCGGTATAGGCCATGCGCCGTACCTCGCGGTCATGGCGGGCGATGGAATCGCGCATGCGGGCGAAGCCGCGCACCAGCTCGCCGACCTCGTCGTCACGGGTGTTCTCGGCCAGTGGCGCCTGGTAGTCACCGGCCTCGATGCGGCGCGCCGCGGCGGCCAGGTCACGGATCGGCGCAACCAGGGTGCGCTGCACGTACAGGATCACCACCACGCCGATCACCACCAGCAGGCCCAGCATCAGCAGCAGCCAGCCCAGGTGGCGGCTGCCGACCTGCTGCAGGCGCTCGCCGAGCGTGGCATTGGCGGCCTGTTCGCGCTGCTGCACCTCGTCCAGCGCCATGCCGACGCGGACGCCGCCGATGCGCTGGTTGCCGACCATGATCGGCATGGTGTTGTCGAGCACCTTGGGCGACTCCTGCACCACCAGCGCCTGCGCCACCGCGGCCTTGGGCGCCAACGGATCGGCCATCGGCTGGCCGAAACCGGACACCTCGATCGAGCCGTCATGCACCAGCCGGCCACGTTCGTCGAACACCAGTACATAGCGCACGACCGGCTGCCGTGCGGTGCTGCGCACCAGCGCACCGACCTGGTCCAGGTCGCGGTAGTACAACGGGTTGGCCAGCGCGTCGGACAGCTCGCGCGCCATCGCTTCGCCGCGGCTGCGCACGCTGCGGTCGAACAGTTCATGGATGACGCCACCACTGAGGTTGCGCACTTCGCCCTGCATTGCCGCCTGACGCCCCAGCAATACCGCCAGGATCGCCACCACCACGACCATCGCCCCGCCCATCGCGAGCAGGAACCGGGCCTGCATTCCCGAGCCGAGCCACTTCATTCCACTTCCATCCGCACGCGCGTCAATCCTTGTTTCAATTCATCCAGCCGCTGCTGCGCATGCGCATCGACGCGGTGGAAACCGGAAGTGCCGAAAAACCGATGCAACGCCCCCTGCGCCTGCGGGTCACTGGCCGCCTGCAACAGGACTTCCTGCAGCCGGTCACGCACCCGCGGGTCGAGGTCGGCGCGCACCATCTCCACCGCCCGCGGGTAGGGCTCGGTGCGCAGCAGCTCGCGGAAGTCGCGCCGGAATGCCGCCGGCACCCGTCGCTCGTCGTTCCAGTCCACGCTGCTCACCGCCCCCACCTCGACCACGCCCTTGTGCACGAACGTAGCGATGTTCAACTCGCTGCGCGCGAACACATACCCCACGCTGTCCCGGCCCGGCATGTCCCACGTACCCGCCAGGATCTGCGGCGACAACCCTTCCTGCAGCAGCGTCATCACCGGCACCAGGTAGGCACTGGTGGACGCCGTGTTCTGCAGGGCCAGGCGATGCCCGCGCAGGTCCTGGATCCGCTGGATTGGACTGTCGCGGCGCACGAAGAACACGGTCTGGTACTCGCGCACGCCGTTGCGCTCGGTCAGCAGCAGCGGCCGCGCGCCACTGCGCTGGCCCAGCGCCACCGCCGTGCCCGACGTTTCCGTGACCCAGTCGACCCGCCCCCGCCGCAGATAGCTGGCCATCTGCTGCGGGTCGCGCGCCATCAGGATCCGCCCCTCCTTGATGCCGACGTCATGCATGCGTGCCACCACATAGTCCAGCAACGGCTGCAGCTGCTCGTAATGGGCCTTGGGATCATCGCTGATCCGGCCCAGCACCAGCACCGGGTCCGGTGCTGCATGCACCGTCCCGGCCAGCAGGATCATGACCAGGCTCAGCAGTCCCCTCTGCACTGCCCTTCGCAGACCCGACACAGGCTTCATCCCCCCTGGGTATCCAGACAGACTACCCGAAAAAATGAGAACGTCGTCAGCTGTCCTTGTTACCCGCCTGTGCCAGTCGCGCCATGCGCTGGGTGTCGGCCAGGATACCGCGCAGCAGGCGCACTTCCTGCTCGCTCGGCTCGCTGCGCAGGAACAGGCGGCGCAGCTTGCGCATCGCCGATTCCGGCGCGCGGCCCTTGTGGAAATCGATCTCGTCCAACGTGTCGCCGAGCTGGGCGAAGAAGCTCTCCATCTGCTCGTGGCTGGCCGCCTGTTCGCGGAAACCCGGTTCGGCGTCGGCGGCCGGCTGCGCGCCCAGCAGCTGCATGCGCGTTTCATAGGCCAGCACCTGCACCGCGGCAGCCAGGTTGAGCGAGCTGAACTCCGGGTCGGACGGGATATGCACCGCCGCGTGGCAGAGCTGCAGTTCCTCGTTGGTCAGGCCGGTACGCTCACGGCCGAACACCAGCGCCACCTCGGCCCCTTCGCCGGCCTTGGCCACCGCACGGGCGGCGGCATCGGCCGGCAGGTACTCCTCCAGCTGGACGCGGCGGGCGCGGGCGGTGCAGCCCAGCACCAGACGGCAATCGGCCACGGCCTCGGCCAGGGTGGCCACCACCGGGGCGTCTCCCAGCACGTCTTCGGCACCGGCCGAGCGGCGGAAAGCCTCCTCGTCCAGCGGTTTTTCGGGGGCGACCAGCACCAGGCGGGCCAGGCCCATGGTCTTCAGGGCACGGGCGGCAGCGCCCATGTTGCCGGGGTGCTGGGTACCGACCAGGACGAATCGGAGGCGGGTGGCGGCGGGAAACTGGGACATGAACAGGGAAAAGGTCGAGCTGGACGATGACCAATGGTAAACTGTGCGGCCGGCCACTGCGCCGGACCCGCTCTTTTCCCCCGCCAGTCCATCTCTTCTGCCTTTCCGGGAGCCCACGCCATGCAGAAACCCGCCGTAACCGTCATGGTCAAGGCCGCCCGCCTCGCCGGCAACGTCCTGTTGCGCAACATCAACAAGCTCGAGGCACTGAACGTGGTGCAGAAGGGCCGGATGGACTACGCCAGCGAAGTGGATGCGGACGCGGAAAAGGTCATCGTCAAGGAACTCAAGCGCGCTTACCCGGACTACGGCATCTTCGGCGAAGAAGGTGGCGTGCAGGGCGAGCGCCGCCAGATGTGGGTCATCGACCCGCTGGACGGCACCAGCAATTACCTGCGCGGCGTGCCGCACTACTGCGTGTCGATCGCCCTGGTCGAGAATGGCGAGCCGACCGATGCGGTCATCTTCGACCCGCTGCGCAATGAACTGTTCACCGCCAGCCGTGGCGCCGGCGCCGTGCTGAACGACCGCCGCATCCGCGTGGCCGACCGCAAGGATCTGGAAGGCACGATGATCCACACCGGCTTCGCCCCGCGCGAGCGCAGCCGTGCCAGCGCTCAGCTGAAGGCGGTCGACGCCCTGCTGGTGCACGGCGAGGACATCCGCCGCACCGGTTCGGCAGCACTGGACCTGGCCTACGTGGCCTGCGGCCGCGCCGACGCCTACTTCGAAGCCGGCGTGAAGGCGTGGGACATCGCCGCCGGCCTGCTGCTGGTCCGCGAGGCCGGTGGCAAGGTCTGCGACTTCAAGGGCGCGACCCTGGGCCGCATGGACAACCGTGGCCCGGAGACCCACCAGATCGTGGCCGGCAACCTGAAGGTGGCCGAGTCGCTGCAGAAGGTGCTGGTGAACACCGGCTACGCTGCCGAGTTCGACGCGAAGTTCTGAGATCTCGTGTAAAGCGGTTCATGGAGACGGCACCTGCGAGGGTGCCGTTTTCGTTTGTGCGCACGGAGATTCGTTTCCGCGACCGCGGAGGGGTGTCACTTTCTTTGCTCGTGCAAAGAAAGTAACCAAAGAAACACGCCGCCGGGGCGCGAGCCGATGCTGTGCATCGGTACCCTGCGCTTCTCGGCGAATCAGGGGACGGCGCCGAACTCGCTGCGCTCAAACACCGGCGCCTCTTCGCCCCTGATTCCCCTGCGATGCTCGGCTCGCTCAAGGCGGACCCAAGGTCAAATGCCACAGCTGCACCCAGCAGATCCACGCCATGCGTGGATGCTGTTGCCCATGATCTTGATTTCCAGTCCGCCTTCAAGCGAGCCGAGCACCGCAGGTCCGGCGAGGGCGAAGAGGTGCGGGTGTCTGAGCGCAGCGAGTTCCCGCACCGTCCCTCGACGGTCCGAGGAGCGCAGGGCACCGGCGTGCGCAGCACGTCGGCTCGCGGCTGGCGGAGCGTTTCTTTGGTTACTTTCTTTGCGCGCAAAGAAAGTGACACCCCTCCGCGGTCGCGGAAATGACTCTCGCCGGGTCGTACCCGGCGCCACCCATGTGCGGGCGCGCAAACAAAAACGCCCGGCGCGAGGCCAGGCGTTCCTGCACTACCGTGGAAGTACGGAGGCTTACGCCACCGTCGACGCCCGCAGCGCGGCGATGCGCTCTTCCAGCGGCGGGTGGCTCATGAACAGCTTCTTCGCGGTCGAACCGGCAATACCAAACGCGGCAATCTGGGTCGGCAGCGTGCTCTGGCCGTGGTTGAGCTGCAGGCGCTCCAGCGCGGCGATCATCTTCTGGCGGCCCGCCAGCGAGGCACCACCCGCATCGGCACGGAATTCGCGGTGGCGCGAGAACCACATCGAGATCATGGTGGCGAACAGGCCGAACACCATCTCCAGCACGAACACGATGATGTAGTAGGCGAAGCCGCGGCCGCCGCCTTCGCGGTTGCCCGACAGCGCGCTGTCGATGATGCCGCCGACCACACGGGCCAGCACGATCACGAAGGTGTTCAACACGCCCTGCAGCAGTGCCATGGTGATCATGTCACCGTTGGCGACGTGGGCGATCTCGTGGCCCAGCACCGCTTCGGCCTCGTCTTCGCTCATGTTGTGCAGCAGGCCGGTGGACACTGCCACCAGCGCGTTGTTGCGGTTGGCGCCGGTGGCGAAGGCATTGATTTCCGGGCCGTCATAGACCGCCACTTCGGGCATGCCGATGCCGGCCGCCTTGGCCTGGCGCTCGACCGTGGCCAGCAGCCAGCGCTCGGTCTGGTTGCGCGGCTCGGTGATCACCACCGCACCGGTGGAGCGCTTGGCCATCCACTTGGACAGCAGCAGCGAGATGAAGGAGCCACCGAAGCCGAAGATCGCAGCCATGACCAGCAGGCCGCTCATCTGGCTCGGATTGACCCCCAGCAACGACATCACGATGCTGGCGAGGATCAGGACCGCGAAGTTGGTCGCCAGGAACAGGGCAATGCGGGTAAACATGGGAAAATCCGGCTTGGAAGGGGTCGATACCGGTCAATTTGCGGTGTGGTCAGCTTGAATTCAAGCGCCAACCTGACCGACGATTCAGCCAGCATGACCTCCCCCATTCCCTGCGGCCGCTTCGCGCCCTCACCGACCGGCCTGCTCCACCCCGGATCCCTGCTCGCCGCCTTCGGCAGCTGGCTGCTCGCCCGCCATCACGGCGGTCTGTGGCGGCTGCGTATTGAAGATGTCGATCCTCCGCGCACCGTGCCCGGTGCAGCGGATGCGCAACTTCAGGCACTGGCCGCGTTCGGCCTGGTCCACGACGGCCCGATCCTCTGGCAGAGTTCACGCGGCGAGGCCTACCAGGCTGCCCTGGACGTACTGCTGGCCAGCGACCTGGCCTTCGTCTGCCACTGCAGCCGCAGCGAACTGGCCGCAAGCGGCGGCATCCACCACCGCTGCGTTGCGCGGCAGCCGCGACCGGACCCTGCCGTCCGCTTCCGCGTACCGCCCGGCAGCGTGGTCCGCTTCGACGACGGCCTGCGTGGCCCGCAGCAGCAGGACGTGCATGCCGAAGTCGGCGACTTCGTGCTGCGCCGTGCGGATGGCTGCTGGGCCTACCAGTTGGCCGTGGTGGTCGATGACGCCGAACAGGGCGTGACCGAAGTGGTGCGCGGCGCCGACCTGCTCGATTCCACCGCGCGGCAGATCCTGCTGCAGCAGGCATTGGGCCTGGCGGTGCCACGCTACTGGCACCTGCCGCTGCTGCTGGATGCGCCGGGCCACAAGCTGTCCAAGTCACTGGCGGCGCTGCCGGTGGACAGCGCACGCCCGCTGCCGGTGCTTCGCCAGCTCTGGCAGCTGCTCGGCCAAGCCCCTGAGGCGCTGGCGCAGGCACGCGATCTGGACACACTGCTGGCCGCGGCTCGACAGGCCTTCGACCCCGCGCAGCTGCCGCGCGCCGACATCCTGCTGCCAGCCGGCGCACTTTCCGCGCCGATGTTGCAGAATCCCCCTTCCCCCACCTGATACCCGGACAGCATTCCATGACATCTCGCGTCGCACTGGTCACCGGCGGAACCGGCGGCATCGGTACCGCCATCTGCCAACGCCTGGCCGACCAGGGCCACCGGGTCGCCACCAATTACCGCGACGAGGCCAAGGCCCGCGCCTGGCAGCAGGCGATGACCGAACGCGGCTACAGCGTGTCGATCTTCCCGGGCGATGTCTCCGATCCGGACAGCGCCGAAGCGCTGGTGCGCGCCGTCGAGGCCGAGCTGGGCCCGGTCGAGATCCTGGTCAACAACGCCGGCATCACCCGGGACACCACCTTCCACCGCATGCGCTCGGACCAGTGGCACGATGTGATCAACACCAACCTCAACTCGGTGTTCAACGTCACCCGGCCGGTCATCGAAGGCATGCGCCGCCGCGGTTGGGGCCGGGTCATCCAGATCAGCTCCATCAACGGCCTGAAGGGCCAGTACGGCCAGGCCAACTACGCCGCGGCCAAGGCCGGCATGCACGGTTTCACCATCTCGCTGGCGCGCGAGAACGCAGGCTTCGGCATCACCGTGAACACCATTTCGCCCGGCTACGTCGCCACCGACATGGTGATGGCGGTTCCGGAGGACGTGCGCGCCAAGATCATCGCCGACATCCCCACCGGACGCCTCGGCAAACCGGAGGAAATCGCCTATGGCGTGTCCTTCCTGGTGGCCGAGGAAGCCTCGTGGATCACCGGCAGCAACCTGGACATCAACGGCGGTCACCACATGGGCTGGTGAGCCGCGCAGGGGACGCCGCGGCATGCACCGGCGGCCCCTGCCGATGGTCATGCTGCGCAGCACGCAAACCCTTGTTGCGCAACATGATCGCCCCTGAAAGCCAAGCCTGGCGGGGGCTGGGGCGGTTGCAACCGCTGCTGCACTGCGCCATGCTGCGCGTCTACTGTGACGAGTACCGCTTCATGGCTGCGACCCGCATCATCAAGAAGTATCCGAACCGCCGTCTCTACGACACCGAGATCTCCAGCTACATCACCATCGAGGACGTGCGCCAGCTGATCCTGGACGGTGAAGACTTCGAAGTCCGCGACGCCAAGAGCGGCGACGACCTCACTCGATCGGTCCTGCTGCAGATCATCGCCGACCAGGAACAGGACGGCGAACCGATGCTGTCCACCCAGCTGCTGAGCCAGCTGATCCGCTTCTACGGCGATTCCCTGCAGGGCTTCATGGGCAACTACCTGGAGCGCAGCATGCAGGTCTTCCTCGACCAGCAGCAGCAGTTCCGCCAGCAGATGGGCAACCTGCTGGGCCAGACCCCGTGGGCGATGATGAACCAGCTGACCGAGCGCAACCTGGAGCTGTGGCAGGAATTCCAGCGCAGCATGGGCAGCGGTTTCGGTGGCCCGCGCCCGGGCGGCACCGGAACGGGCACCGGCACCGGCAACAAGCCCGGCGAACCGGGCACCGGCACCGGCACCGGCGGCAAGACCCGCCGCTGAGCGGCAGCTACGGCTGATACGAAAACGGCGCGCCCCTGGCGCGCCGTTTTGCTTGGCATCGCGCCAACGATGCGTCAGCGTTTCGCCTTGCACCCCGTGCACACGCGCTCGACCTTGTAGCCCTTGGCCTTCAACTTCTCGACCACGCCATCACTGCCCAGCAGGTGCAGCGTGCCGACCACCACCAGCGTACCGCCCTGCCCGGCCTGCAGGTACGGCTGCAGCTTCGGTACCCAGGCATCGTTGCGCCCGGTGTTGATGCGCTGATACAGCTGCGGATACTGCTGGCGCATCTCCGCCGCCATCTTGGTCCACAGCAGGCGTTCGTCGCCGCGGCGCCATGCATCATGCAGCAGCCGCGCCTGCTCATCGGCCTTGCCGGCCTGGTCCAGCGCTTCGGCCAGCATCTGCCGCTGTTCCTGCACCGTCATCCCGTCAAGCATGCCGATCTGGGTATCGATGTCCTCCAGGCCAGCGGTCTTGCGGCCGGTCTTCTGCGCGCGCTCCATGAAGTGGCGGTCCAGGCCCAGCGCCGGGTCCAGGCCCAGCTTCTGCATCTGCCCGACCGAAATGCTCAGGCCGACGAACCAGGCCTTCATGCCCTGCATCTGTGCCAGCGGCAGCTTGTTCTCGGTGGCAAAGGCCTGCAGCTTCTGCCAGGTCGCCGCATCGAGATCACGCTTGAGCTCGCTGCCATCGGTGCGGGTCGCGGCCTGCACCATGCGGCTGGCCAGCTGTGGCGACTGCATGTCTTCCGGCGAGAGTTCGAACACCACCCGCTGCGAGGCTTCGAACGCCTGTTCGACATCGGGCGACAGCGGGTAGTCCTGCGGTTTCAGCAGATGGAACGATCCCAGCAGGTACACGCGTGCATCGCCCGGGCCGGTGACTTTCCACAACAGCGGTACGGGCGGCTTGGCCGCCGCGGCGGTCGCGGCCGCAGCCGTGGTGCCCGGCGCGTCGCGGGCGGTGGCCAGTGGCGCCATCGCGCACGCCGCCATCAGCAGCGCGGCACGGAACAGATGTTTGATCGGCATGGTCAGCCTTCTCCTTCAGGCAGGTGGTAAGCCTTCTCGCCCGCTTCCACGCGCAGGTCCAGCCGGTTTTCCGGTGGCGCCAGCGGACAGGTGGCGTAGGCGGTGAACGCGCACGGCGGGTTGTAGGCATGGTTGAAATCGATGCGCACGGTGCCGTCTGCGGCGGGCGCATCGGTATCCAGGTAGCGCCCGGCCGGATAGCTGCCGCGGCCGCTGGTGCGGTCGGCGAAGATCAGGAACAGCGGCTGCCCGGGCGCACCGATCGCTTCCAGCCGCCAGCTGCGGCCGTCGCGCTGGAACTCGACTGCGCCGGCATTGGGCATCTCGGTGGTCAGGCCGGTGATGTCGACGACCGGCAGGGTCTTGCCCGGCGGGTGCGAGATGAAGCGCGCCTGCACCTGCCAGTCCGCACCGCCCGGCCAGTACTGCAGGCCGGCGAAGTCACGCCGCGCAGGCGCATCGGCATGCTTGACCCGCAGCGCGTCACGCGGTCCCCGGCGGATGATGCTGAGCTGCCCCTTGCCGCCATCGAAGGCCAGCAGCGTCGGCTGCGCGTCCTTGTCGGTGTCGACGCGGATGCGGCCGCGCACCGGCTGGCCATCATGACTGACATCGACACCGGCTTCAGGCGTGAACCACCACTGCGTCCCTTCGCGACGCAGCAGGCCCAGCTTGTCCGGGCCAACCGTCAGGCGAATGCCGTTGGTGGCGCCGCTGCCAACGAAATGGGATTTGTTCTGCAGCCAGTGCAGGCCGACCAGGGCCGTCCAGCCATCGGGCCGGGTCAGGTCCTGGTAGCGCGCCACACGCCATTGCTGCTGCGCGGCCGCGTAGGCCGGATCTTCAGCGACCGTCGGTGCCGGCGGTGTTGCCGGGCTGCAGGCGGCCAACACCACGGCGGCCAGCAGGCCCGCCATTCCCCGATAACGCATCGATGCTCCCCTCAACGTCCGCGCAGGAACCAGCGGTCGATCTCCGCCAGCGAAAAACGGGCCCAGGTCGGTCGGCCGTGGTTGCACTGGCCGGACCGTTCGGTGATTTCCATGTCGCGCAGCAGCGCGTTCATTTCCGGCACGGTCAAGCGCCGGTTGGCACGCACCGCGCCATGGCAGGCCATGGTCGACAGCAGTTCGTCGCGTGCACTGGCCACGCGGCGGCTCTGGCCATGCTCGCGCAGGTCGGTCAGCACGTCGCGCAGCAGCCCTTCCGGTTCGGCATGCGCCAGCAGTGCCGGAATGCTGCGCACGTGCAGCGAACCGGGGCTAGCACGGGTCACCTCGAAGCCGAGCGCCGCCAGGGTTTCGGCTTCGCTTTCGGCGGTATCGGCCTCGCGCTCGCCCACCGCCAGCGTGATCGGCACCAGCAGCGGCTGCGACTGCAGGCCGATGCCATCGTGCGCGTTCTTCAGGCGCTCGTAGCCGATGCGTTCGTGTGCCGCATGCATGTCGACCACGATCAGGCCTTCGGCATTCTCGGCCAGGATGTAGATGCCATGCAGCTGCGCGATGGCGTAGCCCAGCGGTGGCACGCCTGCCTCGGCGCTGGTCACCGGCAACCCGTTCTCGGTCGGCATCGGTGGCAGTGCCGCTGCACGCTCGGCACGGGCCGGCGTGGCATACAGCGCGGCATAGGCAGCCGGTGCATCGGCCACCTGCAGGCCTAGTGGCTGCTGCGGTCGCCACCCGGAGAATCCACCACCACCGCCGGAGCCGGCACCCGGTGCCGGACCGCGCACCAGCCCGAAACCGGAGGCGCCCGCGCTCGATGCCGTGGCTGCAGCCGGGGCATCCGCCGGATGCACCGGGCCAGCACCGATCTCCTGCGCCGACATGCCGGCGCGGGTATCGGCCAGCGCATCCTTCAGCGTGCGATAGACGAAATCATGGACCAGCCGCGAATCACGGAAGCGCACCTCGTGCTTGGCCGGATGCACGTTGACGTCGACGCGGGTCGGGTCCAGTTCGAGGAACAGCACATAGGCCGGCTGGCGGCCGTGGTACAGCACATCGCCGTAGGCCATCTTCACTGCGTGGGCAACGCTGCGATCACGCACCGAACGTCCATTGACGTACAGGTACTGCTGGTCGGCGCTGGCGCGCGAATAATGCGGCTGCGCGATCCAGCCATGCAGGCGCAGGCCGGCACCGCTGTGGTCCACGCGCACGGCCTGGTTGGCGAAATCCTCGCCCAGCGTTTCGGCAAGGCGCGCATCGGAATACAGATCGCCCGGCTTGTAGCGCCGCGAGGCCTTGCCGTTGTGCGACACGCGCAGTTCGACATCCGGCCGTGCCAGCGCCAGCGAACGCAGCCACTCTTCGATATGGCCAAGCTCGGTACGCTCGGCGCGCAGGAACTTGCGCCGCGCCGGCACGTTGTAGAACAGCTCGCGCACTTCCACCGTGGTGCCCGGCGCATGCGCGCGCGGGGTCACCTCGCCGATCTTGCCGCCTTCGATCTGCAACGCCGAACCGTGCTCATCGTGCGCGCGGCGCGAGGACAGGGTGAAGCGGCTGACCGACGCGATCGACGGCAGCGCTTCCCCCCGGAAACCGAGCGTGGCCACCGATTCAAGATCGTCCAGATCGGCGATCTTGCTGGTGGCGTGGCGCGACACCGCCAGTGGCAGCTGTTCGGGCGCGATGCCGCTACCGTTGTCGCGGATGCGGATCAGGCGTACACCGCCTTCTTCCAGGTCGATGTCGACACGGCTGGCGCCGGCATCGATCGCGTTCTCGACCAGTTCCTTGACCACCGACGCGGGCCGTTCGACCACTTCGCCGGCAGCGATCTGGTTGATGAGGATCTCCGGCAACGGCCGGATCGGGCGCGGATGGGTAGCAGACGTCATGCGGGGATGATAACGGAGCGGCCGAGGGTAGAGTCGAGCCATGCTCGACTGACGGGCTGCCGACAAGGCCCAGTCGAGCGCGGCTCGACTCTACAGAAGGCAGCAACCCGCTTTCGGCGGGTTATTTGCTGCCGCCGGCCATGGTGCCGGCCGCGTCGATCTCAGCCTGGGCGCGGGCGGCATACAACGTGCCCGGCGGCGGCTGGCGGCTGAAGAAGGTGTGCACGCCATCCAGCACGGCGCCAGCGATCTTGCGCTGGTACGCCGGGTCCATCAGGCGGCGCTCTTCATCCGGATTGGAGATGAACGCGGTTTCCACCAGCATCGCCGGCATGTCCGAGGTGCGCAGCACCGCGAAGTTGGCGCGCTCGATGTTCGGCTTGTGGTTGTTGCCGATCCGCTTCAGGCCGCCCAGCACATGGCCGGCCGCGTCTTCAGACGCCTTCATGTAGCCACTCTGGGCCAGGTCCAGCAGCACGTTGGCCAGGGTGCCTTCGGTCTGCTGCAGGCGCACGCCACCCACCAGGTCGGCCGCGTTTTCCTTGTCCGCCAGCCAGCGGGCGCGCTGCGAAGAGGCACCCTTGGTCGACAGCACGTAGACCGACGAGCCCGTGGCCGAACGGTTTTCGGCCGCGTCGGCATGGATCGAGATGAAGATGTCCGCCTTGTTCGCACGCGCCTTCTGCGCACGCATAGGCAGCGGAATGAACACGTCGCTGTCGCGCGTCAGGTAGGCCTTCAGGCCCGGCGTGGCGTTGACCTGGCGGGCCAGCTCGCGCGCCACTGCCAGGGTGACGTCCTTCTCGCGCTTGCCGGTCGGGCCGATCGCGCCCGGATCCTGGCCGCCATGACCGGGATCGATCGCCACCACCAGGTGGCGCATGCCGGCCTGCATGCGGATACGCGACGCATCGCTGGGCATGGCCGGACGCGGCGGCTCCGCCGGCGTTGGTGCCGGCGTTGGTGCCGGTGTGGGCACGGTGGCCGGCGGCGTGGTCACCACCGCTGCGGTGCGCTGGCCGGCGAGGATCGCGGCCGGCGAGGACGAAGGCGAGCTGGTGGCGGTGACGCCGGCCGCAGCAACCTGGGCAGGTGCGGTGGTCGGTGCCGGGGTTGGCGTGGCCGGTGCGGCGGCAGTGGCGCTGGCCTGCTGCTGTACCTGTGCGGTCAGCAGGGCCGTGGCACGCGCGGCATCGGTGCGCGACTGCGCGCTCTCGGCCGGCGTGGGCGCAGGCGAGGCACCCGCAGCGGGTGCCTGCGGCTGCGCGGCCGGCGGCGTCGCCGGGCGGCTGGCGGCCACGGCCGGGCCATCACCCGGCCATTCGATCACCAGCTTGGATTCATTGCCCTCGCGCTGCATCTGCGGGCGGAACGGCGCCACCGATTCGGCCAGGTCGAAAACGACACGGAACGTGCCCGGGACCGGCTGTCCGGTACGCACCGCCGTGACCACACCCTGCGCGGCCGGCATCTTCAGGTTGCGTATGGCGCTGGAGTCCGGGAAATCGACCACCAGCCGGTTCGGACCCGCCAGCGACAAGGTCTTGTAGCCACCGCTGCCAACCAGCGAGATTTCAGCTCGGGTACCGGTCGCGCCCGTGTTCAGCAGGACCTGGCGGACTTCACCCGCCCACGCACTGACGCTCGCCAGACCCAGTCCGACGGCGGCACAGATGGCGATGAGACGGTTCCCCGGGCGCATGGCTCAGGATTCAATCACCGCGCTGAACGGAATGCAACACCTTTTTCCTTAATAATCCGTAACCTGCCGGTGTTTGTTCTCGTCAGCCGACAGAAATGGCCTGCAAGTCGCCCCCTTGGGGCAGCCGTTCCAGCCATTCATGTCCTGCGTCGCTGGCCCCAGTGAGACGGACGCGACGCCCCTGCCCCTCGATCTCCAGCGCCACCACCAGGTCGGTGGGCGGCAGCGCGCCGGCGCCCCGTTCCGGCCATTCGACCAGCCACAGCACCGCACTGCCCTCGTCCAGACCGAGGAAATCCAGCTCGCCGGCCTGGCCGATGCGGTACAGGTCCAGGTGCCACGCCTCACCGCCACTGGCCAGCGGATAGCGCTCGACCAGGGTGTAGGTGGGGCTGCGGATCGCGCCCTGCACGCCCAGCGCACGCAGCAGCGCACGGGCCGTGGTGGACTTGCCGGCACCCAGGTCGCCGCGCAGTTCGATCAGCGCCTGCGGCGGCCGGGTGGCCGCCAGCCATTGCCCGAGCAGTTCGGTGGCGTCGCTGTCGGCAAGGAAGAATTCGGTCATGGGGAGAGGTCCGGGTTGGCCAGTCGCCGCAGCGGCACCAGCAGATCAGTAGGAAGCAGGCCGCGCGCGCCATCGGCGGCAGCCACGTCGCCGGCCAGCGCGTGCAGCAACGCACCCGCGGCCGCGGCATCGAAAGCCATCAGGCCCTGCGCGCGCAGGCTGGCGATGATGCCGGTGAGCAGGTCGCCCATGCCACCCACGGCCATCCCGGGATTGCCGGCGGCGATCAACCGGGGCGTTTGCCCTGGCGCCACCACGATGCTGCCGGCGCCCTTCAGTACCACTACGGCGTGGAAACGTTCGGCCAGCCTCTGCGCGCAGGCATAGCGATCGGCCTGGATTTCAGCCGTGCTGCAGCCGAGCAGGCGTGCGGCCTCGCCCGGGTGCGGGGTGAGAATGGCATCGGGCAACGCGCGCGGATCCTGCGCCAGCAGGTTCAGGGCATCGGCATCGACCACCAATGGTTTGGCGCTGGCCAGCACCCGCGCAAACAAGGCGCGTGCCCATTCGTCCTGGCCCAGACCGGGCCCGATCGCCACCACCTTCGCCTTGTCCAGCAGCGCCGGCAGCACATCGCCGTCTTCCAGTGCATGGGTCATGGCCTCGGGCAACCGGGCCAGCAGTGGACCGACGTGGTCGCGGCGGGTGCCCAGGCTCAACAGCCCCGCACCCGCGCGCAAGGCGGCTTCGGCCGCCATCGCGATGGCGCCGCCGCTGCCGTGGTTGCCGCCGACGCACAGCACGTGCCCGGATTCGCCCTTGTGGGTATTGGCGCGGCGTGGTGGCAACAGGGCCCGCAACCGCACCTGCGTCCAGTGCTCCGCAGCGGGTACCACGCCTTGCCAGGCCGTCGCGGGCAACTGCAGGGGCGCCAGGACCTTCTGCCCGCAATGATCCAGCGCATCGCCGGAATACAGCCCGCGATGCGCCACGATGAACTGCAGGGTCAGCGTGGCACGCACCGCCTCGCCCGGCACCGCCCCACGGTCGGCATCGACACCACTGGGAACATCCAGCGCCAGCACTGGCGCTGTCTGCGCGTTGAGCGCGGCAATCAGCGCCTGCGCCGTACCCTCCGGCGCGCGATCGAAGCCCAGCCCGAACAGGGCATCGACCCAGATGTCAGCCCCGGGCAGTGCGCCGTCGAAATCGGCGCTGGCGCCGCCTGCGGACCTGAACTCCAGCGCCGCACGCTGTGCCAGCGCGGTCGAGGGCGGCCTGCCCGGCAGGGCGATCACCGTCACCTCGCACCCGGCCTGCAGCGCATGACGGGCCAGCACATGGCCGTCGCCCCCATTGTTGCCAGCGCCGACCACCACGCCGATCCGCCGCGCCTGCGGCCAATGCTGCAACAGGCACTGCCAGGCGGCCTGGCCGGCCTGCGCCATCAGGCCCCAGCCGCCGTCGGCGGCCAGCGCCGAAGCCTGCGCATCAAGCGCACGCGCGGCAGCGGAATCGAACAGATCGGCAAGGTTGGCCATGCAGGGATTTTATACTGGTGCACATGTCCCCCGCCCTCACCCCTGTCGATCCGGCCCAGGCCGTGCAGCGCATCCGCGAACTGGCGCGTGCGCATGGCTTCCAGCGCTGCGGCATCGCCGGTATCGAACTGGGCGAGGATGAAGCGCACCTGGCCGACTGGCTGGGCCAGGGCCTGTACGGCACGATGGACTGGATGGCGCGCCACGGCACGCTGCGCGCGCGCCCGGCCGAGCTGCTGCCCGGCACCGTGCGCGTGATTTCAGTGGGCATGGACTACAGTCACAAGGACGATACCGAAGCCTGGGCGACCCTGGCCGATCCGGGCCGCGCTTACGTGGCCCGCTACGCGTTGGGCCGCGACTATCACAAGCTGATGCGCAACCGCCTGCAGAAGCTGGCCACGCAGATCAATGATGAAGTGGCACCGCTGGGCTATCGCGTGTTCGTCGATTCCGCCCCCGTGCTGGAACGTGCACTGGCACGCAATGCCGGCCTCGGATGGATCGGCAAGCACACCTGCCTGATCGACCGCCATGGTGGTTCCTGGTTCTTCATCGGCGAGATCTACATCGATATCCCGCTGCCGATCGATACGCCAGCCACGGCGCACTGCGGCACCTGCACGCGCTGCATCGATGTCTGCCCGACCCAGGCCATCATCGGCCCGCAGCGGCTGGATGCGCGGCGCTGCATTTCCTACCTGACCATCGAGCACGACGGCGCCATTCCCGAAGACATGCGGCCACTGATGGGCAACCGCATCTACGGCTGCGACGACTGCCAGCTGGTCTGCCCCTGGAACAAATTCGCCAAGCGCACCGACGAAGCCGATTTCCGCGCCCGCAACAATCTGGATACGGCGCGCCTGGACCAGCTGTTCGCCTGGGACGAGGCCGAATTCCTGCGCCGCACCGAGGGCAGCCCGATCCGCCGCAGCGGGCATGAGCGCTGGCTGCGCAACATCGCCGTGGCGCTGGGCAATGCACCGTCCTCGGCCGAAGCACTGGCCGCCCTGCACAGCCGCGTCGACGATCCCTCGCCGCTGGTGCGTGAACACGTGCAATGGGCGCTGGGCCAGCACACGGCGCGCTGACGTGCGATCCTGAGCTCCCGTTCCGCCCGCCGCACGCTGTTCCATGCAACCACGCAACAACGACATCCTGACCCCCAGCCTGCTCAATACCCTGGCCCGCGACCTGCTGGAAGGCAGCTTCCCGGCGATCTGGGTCGAGGCCGAGCTGGGCAGCGTGGCGCGCCCAGCCTCCGGGCACCTCTACTTCACCCTGAAGGACGCGCGCGCGCAGCTGCGTGCGGCCATGTTCCGGATGAAGGCGCAGTACCTGAAATTCGTGCCGCGCGAAGGCATGCGCGTACTGGTGCGCGGCAAGGTGACCCTGTACGACGCCCGTGGTGAGTACCAGATGGTGCTGGACCACATGGAGGAAGCCGGCGAAGGCGCACTGCGCCGCGCCTTCGAGGAATTGAAGGCACGGCTGGAGGCCGAGGGCCTGTTCGACCCGGCGCGCAAACGGCCACTGCCGGCGCACGTACAGCGCCTGGCAGTGATCACCTCGCCAACCGGCGCCGCCGTGCGCGACGTGCTGAGCGTGCTCGGCCGCCGCTTCCCGCTGCTGGAAGTGGACCTGCTGCCGACCCTGGTACAGGGCAGCAGCGCCGCCGCGCAGATCACCCGCCTGCTGCAGGCGGCCGATGCCAGTGGCCGCTACGACGTGATCCTGCTGACCCGCGGTGGCGGTTCGCTGGAGGACCTGTGGGCCTTCAACGACGAAGCCCTGGCCCGTGCGATCGCCGCCAGCCGCACCCCGGTGGTTTCGGCGGTCGGCCATGAAACCGACTTCAGCCTCAGCGATTTCGCCGCCGACCTGCGCGCGCCGACGCCTTCGGTGGCCGCTGAACTGCTGGTACCCGACCAGCGCGAACTGGCGCTGCGCCTGCGCCGCACGGCCGCGCGCATGGTGCAGCTGCAACGACATGCGATGCAGCAGGCCATGCAGCGCGCCGACCGCGCCCTGCTGCGCCTGAACGCCCAGAGCCCGCAGGCACGGCTGGACCTGCTGCGCCGACGCCAGCTGGATCTGGGCCGGCGCCTGCATGCCGCCTTCAACCAGCAACAGGAACGCCGTGCCGCGCGCCTGCGTCATGCCGCGGCGGTGCTGCGCGGGCATCACCCGCAGCGCCAGCTCGATGCGATGCAGCGCCGCCTGGCTGCCCTGCGCGGGCGGCCGCAGGCAGCGATGCAGCGTCTGCTGGAGCGCGATGCACTGCGCCTGCGCGGGCTGGCGCGTTCACTTGAAGCAGTCAGCCCGCTGGCGACCGTGGCCCGTGGCTACAGCATCCTGACCCGCAGCGATGACGGTACCCTGGTGCGGAAGGTCGATCAGGTACAGCCCGGTGACGCCCTGCAGGCCCGCGTCGGCGACGGCGTGATCGACGTGCAGGTCAAGTAAAGGGGTGTTCGGCAGGGCTGCGCCCTGCACCTGCAGAGGCCTCAAGCCAAGGCAACGGCAACAGCAAAAGCTGGCATTCCGCGGGTTGGCGGGGCGGTGTCGGAGTGCGGGGACGCTGCAAGTACGTCCCTGTAAGCTTGGCAGCCGCTTGCTCGTGTGCGCAGTCCTGCGCACACGGCAAGACCGGGGTTGGGCGTCCTGCCCAACCCGCCCGAGGCATGCCTCGGGCCCATGCGGCTGACACCCCGCACTCCGACACCGCCCCACCTCTGACAGATTCCGGCGACTGTTGGTAGGCGTCGACCTTGGTCGACACGGTAGATCCACGCCGTGCGTGGATGAATCTCTGTCAAATATCGAATCAATTCGGGGTCAGATCCGTTTTCCGTAGGAGAACGGATCTGACCCCACGCCATTCCGACAGATCGCGAGAATCTGTCGAAGGCGGGGTGGGTCCGGTTGCGGGAGTGTCCGCGGCATGGATGCCGCGGCCAAGCCCCCAGGGACGGGTTTACGGCGTCTCCCGCAACCGGACCCACCCCGCCACCCCACGGATAGCCAGCTTTTGCTTCGGCTGTTGCTGTTGCTGTTGCTCTGGCTTCGGCGGGCGCAGGGCTGCAAGCCCTGCCGAACAACCCCCTACTTTGCCTGCTCGCAGAATTTCTGCCGGTACTCGAGCGCCTTCGGCATCAGCGCCTGCAGGTTCTGGATGCGGGTACCCGGATTCGGGTGGGTGGAGGCGAACTCCGGCGGCGACTGCCCCCCACTGGCCTGGCCCATGCGCTGCCACAGCGGCACCGCCTCGCGGGGATCGAAGCACGCCGCTGCGGCCAGCATCAGTCCCACTTCATCCGCCTGCGTCTCGTGGCTGCGCGCGTAGGGCAGCAGGTAGCCGTAACCCATCGCCGACATCATCATCTGTTGCTGCTGCGCGTCCATGCCGCTGGCGGCGCCGGCCATCTGCCCGATCTGGGTCAGCTTCTGCTGCGCCATCCGCTGTGCACCATGGCGCAGCAGTGCATGGGCGATCTCGTGGCCCATCACCACCGCCATCGCATCACGCGTACGCGCCACCGGCACCAGGCCGGTGTAGACGGCCATCTTGCCCCCCGGCAGGCAGAACGCATTGGCCTGTTCGGACGGGATCACGTTCACTTCCCACTGGAAATCCCGTGCGAAATGCGCCGGCTGCACGCCGTGCTCCTGCGCCAGCGCGGTCTCCACCACGTCGACCTTGGCAATCAGCCGTTGGGCGATGTCGCGCACATCGCGTGCGATCGGTGCATTCGGATCCATCGGCCGTTCCTGCGACAGGATCTGCTGGTAGGCCTGCAGCCCCAGCGCGGTTTCCTGGCGCGCATCCAGGCTGCTGTCGATCATCACCTTCTCGCCGGTATACGGATCGACCGTGCGGTTGGAAAACCAGTAGAACACCGCATAGCCGGCCGCCAGCAGCAGCACCCACCAACGGATGTTGCCAAACAGGCCGCGCCGTTGCGGGCCTTGCGGCGAGCGGGAGAAGGGATCGTTGCGCATCAGGCGGTCTTCCGGCAGGTCCCGCCGGCTGGCGGGCACGGCGCAATCTTAGTGCGCCGATGCCCGCAGCGGGTGAAGCCGGGGCCGCTCAGATGCCGCGCACCAGGCGGAAGCCGATGCGCGCGTTGGTGGTGTCCGAATCCTGCGATTGCCGCCAGGCCGCACGGGTCTGCTCGGGCGCGTTGGCCCAGTTGCCACCCCGGATCACCCGCGACCGGCAGCCCGGGTTGAACCAGGCGACACCATCGGAGGGCGCACGCCGGTAGCTGGCATGCCAGCAGTCGGCCACCCATTCACTGAGATTGCCGGCCATGTCGTGCAGGCCGAAGGCATTGACCTGGAAACTGGCCACCGGCGCCGGCCCCCACCAGCCATCGCCATAGCCGATGAAGGCGTTGTGCCAGTGCCGTCCCGAGGGCGAAACATCCTTGCTGCCGGTGAAGTTGCCGGTGCCGGGCGGTGGCGTGCCGGCGTCGCCCCATGGATAGCGGCCACTGCTGCCAGCGCGCAGCGCATATTCGAACTCGGCCTCACTGGGCAGCCGGTAACTGCGTCCTGTCTGCTCGGACAGCCACGCCGCGTAGTTTTCGGCATCACGCACGCTCACATGCATCACCGGCGAATTGCCCAGTGCGCGCGCGCCATCGTAGTCGGAACGCCAGTCCACACCGCTGCGGCGGATGAAATTGCCGCTGCGCTCGTCATACACCACCGAGTGGCCGCGCCGGGTTGCCCGCGGCCGCGCATTGGTCGACTTCACATAGCGCTCGAAATCGCCGACGGTGACCTCGGTGATCGCCATCGCAAACCCGCGGTCGAAGCGCACGTAATGCGAGGGCCGCTCGGCGTCGGTGGCACCGGGCTCGGCATCACCCGCGCCCATCTGGAAGCCGCCATGCGGCACCACCACCATCTGCGGACCGCGCCCACCATCGCGCATCGCGTCGCTGAACACCTGCCCGGGACGGAAGCTGCCGTAATGCGTGGCCAGGTCGATGCGTTCGCGCAACTGGGCCACCACCGCGTCCCCGGGCAAGGCGATGCGCAGGGCCTCGGCCAGCTTTTCACGCGCCGGCTTCAGGCCCTGCGGCGTCGCCAGCTCGCGCAGGCCATCGTCGCGCAGCTGCAGCAGTGCCGCCGCGCGGATCTGTTCGATGCGCTCGAAGGCATCGGCAATGGTCGGTGACGAGTCGCGGACCTTGCTGGCTTCGGCCAGCCAGGTGCCCGCGCTGGCGAAGTCGCGCACCCGCGCCGCATCCTCGGCACGGCGGATCAGGCCACTCTCAGCCGCCGCCAGGCCCTGCCGTGCCCGGCTGTTGTGTTCATCCAGGGCCAGCGCTTCACGGAAGTTGCCGATCGCACCGTCACCGTCCTCACCGATCCGCCCCGAACGCAGGTCTTCCTCACCGGCACGGTTGTAGGCCACCACGCGCTGGGCGAGCTCCACCCGGCCCTGCAGCGCGCGCACCTTCTCATCCTTCGGCGCCAGGGTCAGCAGCACCAGTGCCTGGCGGCTGGCCTCGGCCAGCGCCTCGCGCTGCTGCAGCGGCCGGACCAGCAGGGCATCGGCCTGCTGCTGCAGGCGCTGGCGTGCACGCTGCAGGCCGTTGCGGGCCTGGCGGTCATCCGGGTCTTCCTCCTGCACCGCCAGCCACAGCGGAACCGCCGCGTCGGCGTCTTCGTACAGGTGCCCTTCGCTGAACGCCTTCTCGGCCGCGCGACGCAGCTGGGCCAGGCTGCGCCCCTGCCGATCGACCCGCGGTGGCGTCCACCGCTGCACATCCTCGGCGGCATCCTCACCGGCGATGGTGACGCTGCCCTGCCCTGCCTCCGGCGTCGCGTCCGCCTGCGAACCCTGCTGCGGCCGTGCGTCTTCGCCAGCAGCCGATCCCGGCTCCGGCGTCGCCGAGGGCGACGGCGTGCAGCCGGCCAGGGCCACGGCCAGGGCGGTGCACAGCGCGGACGACAGCGGAAAACGCAAGCAGGATCTCCTTCAGCACGGATGCGGACCGACGTTAGGCTATTCTCCCCTGCCTGAGCAAACCCGAGTAGTAGGCCCTGACCCGTGGCAACCTGGATCACCACCCCCGCCGAGCTGGATGCATACTTCCAGCAGCGCCCGGCCCGCATTGGCCTGGACACCGAATTCATCCGTGAACGCACCTTCTGGCCGCAGCTGGCCCTGGTGCAGATGGCGGTCGGGCAGGACATCCTGCTGATCGACCCGCTGATTCCCGGCATGACCGAGGCCCTGGCGCCCTGGCTGGCCGATGAATCGATCATCAAGGTGATGCACAGCGCCAGCGAAGACCTGGTCGCCTTCAAGTGGGCCTGCGGCGTGCTGCCACGACCGCTGTTCGACACCCAGATCGGCGCCTCGCTGGCCGGCATCGGTGGCGGCATGGGCTACCAGAAGCTGGTTGCGGAAATCACCGGCGTGGCACTGGCCAAGGGCGAAACCCGCTCGGACTGGATGCGCCGTCCACTCTCGGAGTCGCAGCTGCAGTACGCCGCCGACGACGTCGAGCACCTGTTCGCGCTGCACGACGCCATCGATGCCAGGCTGCAGGCGTTGGGCCGCCAGCAGTGGCTGCACGACGACGGCGAGCGCCTGCTGGCCAGCGTCGCCAACGACGAAGACCGTTGGCCGCACCTGGCGATGCGCTCGGCGCAGTTCCTCGATGCCGCCGCACAGCACCGCCTGCTGCGCCTGCTGCGTTGGCGCGATGTGCAGGCGCGCAGCAGCGACCGCCCGCGCAGCTGGATCCTGGACAACGAACTGGCCGCCACGCTGGCACGCACGCCACCGGCCGATGCCGCCGCACTGGGCAAGCTGTTCGAACAGTTCCCGAAGGCTCCGCGAAAGCTCGCGGGCGCTGTGTGGCAGGCGCTGGATACGCCGCTGGCCGATGAGGCCGAGGCACCGCTGGCGCTGCCGGCCAACGACAGCAACAAGAAGGCACTGAAGAAGCTGCAGGACGCCGTCGCCGAGCGCAGCCGCGAACTGGGCCTGCCGGATGGCGTGCTGGCCTCGCGCAAGCATCTGGAAAGTTATCTGGAACGCCGCCAGTGGCCGGCCGCACTGGCCGGCTGGCGCCAGCAGGAGCTGGAATCTCGGTTGCAGGCTCTGCTGCCCGCGGCCTGATATCACCGGGCGCCGGGGCATTGCCTCGGCCGCCGCGGCGTCGGAATGAGCATCTGCCACGCTTGCCGACACGGGCGCGGGCCTGTCCAATAGCGGCCCCGCAACTGTTGGATGGCTTCAGATGACAAATGGAATTGCGAAGGACGGCCTCTCCGTCGAAGACCTGGCCTGGCGCACGCAGGCGCGCACCGCGCTGCAGGAACACGACCATGCAGCGCTGGATGCACTGCTGGCGCCCCACGAACAAGCGTGGCTGGACGGGGCGCGGGCGCTGCCCGGCATCCGCTGGCGCCTGCGCAACGTGCAGGACAAGGCCCTGACCCTGGATGAGCGCCTGCAGCAGGCACAGCGCTGGGTCGCCGCCGCACCACGCAGCTACTACGCCTGGCTGCGCCTGGGTGCGTGCTGGCAGGACGCTGCCAGCGAACTGCGCAGCGCCGACGTGGCCGCGCTGGTGGAGGACAGCCAATGGCTGGCCGCGCAGCTGGCCAGCGACCACGCCGTGTACGCCTACCTGCAGGCGATCCCGCTGTCGTCGCGGCCGGCACTGGCGCTGGATGGCATCAAGCGCATCACCAGCTACCTGCGCGAGCCGAACTGGTTGCGCGCGCTGCAGGCCGGGCAGCCAGCGCAGTCCGACGAGGCCGCATTGGCTGAACACTATCCGCAGGCGTGGCCGCAGGCACTGCAGCTTCTGTCGCGCTTCGGAACACCGCTGCAGGAACTGCCCGACAGCCTGCCGCCGCTGCTGCGCGGCCGCAGCCAGGACGACTTCGATGCGCCGCTGGCGTACTGGATGCGCCTGGTGCTGGAACAGCGCCCCGACGACCTGAGCACGCTGGAAGACACCCTGTACTTCCTGTACCCGCGCTGGGGCGGCAGCCACGAGGCAATGGAAGACTTCATCGAAGGCAGCTGGTGCCGCGGCCTCGATCTGGCGCAGAGCAATGCACTGCGCTGGCGCAAGGCACAGGACTGGCTGGCCGAGTCGCCACAGCGCGATGACAGCGAAACCGTAGCCGCGCACGAGCGCGCATACGCGCAGATTCTCGACTGGCACCTGGACCGCAACCTGCGCGCGGAGGTGCTGACCCAGCGTGCCGGACTGCGCTACCGGCTCGGCCGCATCGAGGAGGTCGAAGACGACGTGCAGTGGGATGCGCAGCACATGCAGTCGGTGTTCGAGGACCTGCAGCAGGCCTGGGCGCTGGACCGCGACATGGTCCTGCACGAAGGCCTCAGCAATCTCGAAGCCTGTACCTGGTTTGCCCACGTCGATGGTGCCGAAGCGCTGTTCGCCCAGGTGGTGGACTACGCCGCGCGCGAGGGCGATTCGGCGATCGGCCTGCTCTGGGCCGCGACGGCCATCGAGCATGGGCTGCTTGGCCAGAAAGCCGATCCGGTACGCGCTGCGCCCCTGCTGCAGCGCGCATTGAAACTGGCACCACAGGAGAACACGTCGGCGGTCACGTTCGCGGCCAACCTGTTCTGTGATGTCTCGCAGGTTGCCGGCCTGTCGCTGCTGCAGCGCATGGCTGAAGCGGGCGATGCAGGCGCAATGTCTGCACTGTGCGACCTGTACAAGGGCCGCCTCGGCGGCCGTGACCAGCCGCAGTTCGTTGATGCAGGGAAGGCCGCGTACTGGCAGGAGCGTGCGGTGGAAGGCGGCGACCTGATCGCCACCTACAATCTCGGCGTACGCCTGGTCGCTGCGGGCGGCGCAGAGAATGAAGCACGTGCGCGCGAGCTGTACCTGCGCTGCCTGGATGAAGCCGAGGCCGGTGAGCGCGTATGGGGCCCGACCTGCCGCAACCTGGCCTGCCTGGCACTGGATGGCCAGAACGATGCGCACAAGCGCGAAGCGGTCGAGCGTGCGTTGATCCCGCTGTGGTGGCGCGGCGATGACGACGACAAGCTGTGGGCCGCCGGCTACCTGGCCGACATCTACCACGTTGGCAACGGCGTGCCGGCCAATGCATTCCTCGCCCTGACCTGGCTGCAGCGTGCCAGCGAGATCGATCCGGAGTACGTGGACGTGGTGCGCATGGCGCCGCTGATCAACGGCGAGGGTCGCTGGTTCGGTGCCAGTCGCGCACGCAAGCAGCAGGAACAGGACCGCCAGCAGGTGGACAGCGCGACCTGGGCCCTGACCTTCGGCCAGCGCAGCCAGGACAGCGACCTCACCGCGGTCTGAAGCAACGAAAAGGGCGGCCCGGTAATCCGGGCCGCCCTTTGCATTCCAGCAGCGCGATGGCGGGACGACCCGCCACCGCGACAGCGCATTACCAGTTCATGTTCAGCGAGACACCCACGGTGCGCGGCTCGTTGTAGACCGCGGCCATGTAGTTCTCGATCACACCCTTGAGGTTCTTCTCGTTGGTGATGTTGCGCGCGAACAGCGCCACTTCGTAGGCACCGTAGTTGCCCGAGTAGCCGATCTTCAGGCCGCCCTCGAAGTCACCCTTGGAGTTGAACTCCTTGCTGTCGTACAGAACGAAGCTGGTGTAGCCCTGCTTGTTCCAGTCGGTGGAGACGAACATGGTGCCGGCGTCGCTGACCGGGAAGTCGTAGCGTGCTGCGAGGTTGACGTTGTACTTCGGCGCGTTCGGCAGCGGGTTGCCGTCGATCTGCGCGAAGGTGTTGGCACCGACCTTGATGGTCGGGTCATTCACGGTGCACACCACCTGGCCGTTGAGGCCGCAGACCTGCGCGTAGACGCGCTTGTCCTTGATCTCGCTGTGCAGCAGGCTCAGGCCGGCGCTCAGGGTCAGGTTCGGGATCGGGCGCAGTTCCATGTCCGCTTCGAAACCGTAGGCCTTGGCCTTGTCAGCGTTGAACAGCACGCCGTTGCCGTCCGAATCGTTGCCGTTGAGCTGGATGTCATTGACGGTGTAGGTGAACGCGGTGGCGTTCAGGCGCAGGCGGTTGTCCCACAGGCTGCTCTTCACGCCCGCTTCCCAGGACAGGATCGTCTCGGAATCGGCGGTGGTGAAGTCGGCATTGAACACGGCCGAACGGCCCTGGATGGTCGGGCCGCGGAAGCCGCGGGCGACCTTGGCGTAGACGCTCACGTCCGGCGTGATCTGATACATCGCGCTCAGATCCCAGCTCGGGGTGGTGTCGGACATCTTGACGTCGGTGCGGCCCTTGTAGGTGACCACGCCAGCGGCAGTGTCAGCCGTCTTCAGCAGGCGGGTGTGCTTCTCGTCCTTGGTCTGGCGCAGGCCGGCAGTGACGGTGAACTTGTCGGTGAAGGCGTAGCTCAGCTGGCCGAAACCGGCCCACGAGGTGTTCTTGTTGCGCAGGCGCACCCAGTTGTTCGGGTTGCGGGCCGCGCCCTGCAGGAACCATGCGCGCTGGTAGAAGTCGGTGGTGTCGCTGCCGTTGAAGTAGAACGCACCGGCCTGCCACTGCAGCGCGCTGTCGTCATGGCTGGACAGGCGGAATTCCTGGGTCCACTGGTCCAGATCACGGATGCGGCCCATCGACTGGCCGTAGCCATTCGGCACGCCGTTCACTGGGAAGTTCACCGCGGCGCCGCCGTCTGTGTCGCCACGGCTGTAGCCGGAGGTGGTTTCGTAGGCGGTGATCGAGGTGAAGTCGATCGCACCGAAGTCGTAACGCGCCTTCACCGAACCGCCGTAGGTCTTGTAGGCCTGCGGGTTGTTGTCGGCTTCGTCGTAGGCGACCTTGTCGCGCGGCACGTCGGTCTTGTTCGAGCCCTTGGTCAGCGCACCGCGCAGGAACAGGGTCGAGGTGCCTTCGTAGTCACGGGCATGGGCCGAGGCAAGGATCGAGAACTGGTCGCTCGGGGTCAGCAGCAGCTGCGCGCGCACGTTGCGGTCATCGAAGCCGCCCATGGCGTTCTTCTTCGGGCTGACCGTGCCGTCGGCACTCGGGCCCTTGTAGGTGTTGTCGACATAGTCGTCGCGGTGCTGGTACAGGGCCGACACGCGGAACGAGGCGATGTCGTTGATCGGGCCACCGAAGCCGCCGTCGATCGACACGCTGTTGTAGGTCGCGTAGCTGGCGCTGACGCGGCCGGTGTAGTCCTGGGTCGGCTTCAGGGTGTCGAACTTGATGATGCCGGCGGTGGTGTTGCGGCCGAACAGCGAGCCCTGCGGGCCGCGCAGCACTTCCACCTGGTCCACGTCATAGACCGGGTTGGACTTCAGCACCACGTGTTCCAGCACCACGTCGTCCTGGATGATCGACACCGGCTGCGAGGCACCGAGGTAGAAGTCGATGTTGCCCAGGCCGCGGATGTAGAAGCGCGGGAAGATGCGGCCGGTGGTGGTTTCCGCATACAGGCTCGGCACGCGGCCGGACAGCGCCAGCAGGGTGTCGTCGCCGCCGGCGGTGAAGTCGCGCATGCGCTCGCCCTGCACCACGCCGACCGAGACCGGCACTTCCTGCAGGTTCTGCTCGCGGTGCTCGGCGGTCACGGTGATGGTGTCCAGCCCGGTCGGGGTCGGCGCGCTGTCCTGCGCGGCGGCGCCGAAGCTGCCGACCAGGGCCAGGCCAGCACAGGCCAGGGCCAGCGGGTGGCGGCGGAAGGAAACGAAGGAAGACGACATACCCGACAGGCGGCGGGAATCGGAATGGGAGGGCATGGAATGCTCTGAGGAGGCGTCCGTGCGGCCTGCGCGAGCCGGGCGGTAAATAGGAGGAAAACTGCGCAAGCCGCCATTATCCCCCAAATTGTTACGATTTCGTTGCGCGGCGCCCACACCCGGTGAAACAGGCGGTTTCGGCACAGTTGTGCACTAACGCGCCACGTCTTCCGGCACGAAATCCTGGATCGGCTTGGCAAGGAGCAGCTGCTTGGCTAAACTGAAGCCCTGCCGTGGGGCCATAGCTCAGCTGGGAGAGCGCGTCGTTCGCAATGACGAGGTCAGGAGTTCGATCCTCCTTGGCTCCACCACTATTCAGAAGAACCCGTAGATCTCCGCGATCTGCGGGTTTTTTCTTTTCCGGGTTCCGCCTCAGGCCGGCTCCTCACCGCCGTCCTTGCGCCGTGGGCTCCGTGAGTGCGCATCACGCACCTGTTGATCGCGCTGACCTGGCCGCTGCCTGGCCACGTCGTCCTGCTTCCTGTCCTGGCGGCTTTCCTGCACCCCCTGCTTCGGATCACCCTGGTCGTTGTCTCGCTCACTCATCGAATACTCCTTCGCCGGTGGAGTCCGACGCTGACGCCACGCTAGAACGCAACGGGTAAGCCGCAGGTCAGTCCGGCGCGAACACGGTGTGCAGCCAGCGGCTTGCAGCCATCGATGAGGTACATCCAGAATCCGATGCAAACCGCATATCGGTACGCCATGCCCTCAACGTCCAAGCGCGTCGCATCATTCGTGCCGATGAACTTCAATCCGACCGACGGCAGCATCCAGCTTGGCAACCTGCCGGCACTGATCTGCCCCACCCTCTCGCAGGACGAGGCGCGCATCGCCTTCGCCACGCTGATGCATGGCGAGCGCGATGTCGGCACCGGCTACCACTGGCTCAGCCTGCACCGGCTCAGCCTGGGCGGTGCGCCTGCCGGCATCAGCCTGTGCTTCCACGGGCAACGGCTCGACATGGTGACGATGAGCGTCGATCTACCCGGTGCAACACTGGAAGACGGCTGGCCGACCCAGGCCGCGATCGATGCCGAAGTCGCCTTCATGCGCCGCACGCTGGGTGCGGCGCTGGGTTACAGGCTGGCCGGTGGCCACGCCCGCTTCGGCTGGGGCGAGGCCTGGGCCCGGTTCGACCCGAAAGGCTTCATGGCCAGCAGCGGCATCCGCTACGCGCCACGCACGTGACCGCGCTCAGGTACGGGTGATCGACACCCCACCCTCCACGCGCATCGCGCTGCCGGTAACGAAACTGCTTTCATCGCTGGCCAGGAACAACGCCGCATTGGCGATCTCTTCCGGCTCGGCGAGGCGCTTGAGCGCATGCAGCGAGCGCACGAAGTCGCGGGCATCGCCGGTCGGTGCCGCTTGCCGGCCCATCTCGGTATCGGTACCCCCGGGGAGCAGCACGTTGCTGCGCACGCCACGCGCCCCGTATTCGGCGGCGATCACCTGGCTCAGGCCGATCAGCCCGGCCTTGCTCGACGCATAGGCCGCCATGCCCGGGAATCCCACGGTATGGCCGACGAAGGTGCCGACGAACACCAGCGAGCCACCGCCGCGTGCCAGCAATGCCGGCAACTGCGCGCGTGCGGCGTGGAAGGCGGCATCGAGATTGGTGGCCATCACTTCGCGCCAGGCGTCCGCCGGGAACTCCGCCGCCGGCACGCCCGGGCCGAGCATGCCGGCATTGTTGAGCGCGATGTCCAGGCCACCGAAGGACTGCTGGGCCCGATCGACCAGCGCCTGCGCCGTGCCCGGGTCGGCCACGTCGGCGGCATGCACCACCACTTCGCCACCGGCGGCGCGAATCTGCTCGGCCAGCGCCTGCAGCGGCTCCAGCCGCCGCGCGTTGAGCACCAGTTTTGCGCCTTCGGCGGCAAAGCGCAGCGCGCTGGCGCGGCCAATGCCGGCGCTGGCACCGGTGATGAGAGCGATCTTGTTGTTCAGGCGCATGCTGGCGGTACCGGTTGTGAAGTGGCCGCCACGATGCCAAGCCTTCGGCCCGTCAACACTCCGTTTCCGGGCCTCACAGATGAGTGCAGGAAACGGAGTTTTCGCAGGGTCGGCACATGCCAGAATCCGGCCATGGACAGTACCGCCACCACCGCCCTCGATGCCCGCGTCGAACGCGTCTGCCGCCACCTTCAGACCAGCCTCGACGAACCCTCGCTACAGGAGCTGGCCGACATCGCCGGCTGCAGCCCGACGCGCCTGCATCGCCTGTTCAAGCAGGCGACCGGGCTGACCCCCAAGCAGTACGCCGCCGCGCTGCGCGCCGACCGCCTGCGCACCGGCCTGGAACACCAGGAGCGCATCACCGATGCCTTCCACGATGCTGGCTTCGGCTCCAGCGGACGCTTCTACGAAAACGCACCGAAGTTGCTGGGCATGACGCCCAAGCAATGGCGCGCAGGTGGCCGCGGCGAAGTCATCCACTTCGCCATCGCCGAAAGTTCACTGGGCAGCGTGCTGGTGGCCAGCAGCGAGACCGGCGTGGTCGCGATCCTGCTCGGCGACGATCCGGAGACGCTGTTGCAGTCGCTGCAGCAGCGCTTCCGCCAGGCCGAACTGGTCGGCGCCGACAGCGGCTATGAACAACTGGTAGCGCAGGTGGTGGGCCTGGTCGAGGATCCCACGCGGGGCACCAGCCTGCCGCTGGACATCCGCGGCACCGCGTTCCAGCAGCGGGTGTGGCAGGCACTGCAGCAGATTCCGCGCGGGCACACTGCCTCGTATGCCGATATCGCCGCGCGCATCGGCGCGCCGCGATCAAGCCGCGCGGTGGCACGCGCCTGTGCAAGCAATCCGCTGGCCGTGGCCGTGCCCTGCCACCGCGTGGTGCGCCGCGATGGCGACTTGTCCGGCTATGCGTGGGGCGTAGCGCGCAAGCGCGAACTGCTGCGCCGGGAAAAGGCCTCGACTGCCTGACGTGGGTGCCGACCTTGGTCGGCACACCGCCAGGCCCTCAATCCAGCTTCACCACCAGCTTGCCGAAGTTGTGCCCCTTCAGCAGCCCGAAGAACGCCTCCGGCGCCTTCTCCAGCCCTTCCACCACATCCTCGCGGTACTGGATGCGGCCTTCGCGCAGCCACTGCGGCATCTCGCGTTCGAAGTCCGGCCACAGGTGGTTGAAGTCGTGCACGATGAAACCACGCACGATCAGGCGCTGGCGCAGGATCTGGCTGAACAGTGCCGGCAACCGGTCCGGGCCAGGCTGCTCGACGCCGCGCTCGTTGTAGGTGGCGATGGTGCCGCACACCGGAATGCGGGCGAAGTCGTTGAGCAGCGGCAGCACTGCATCCAGCACATGGCCACCGACATTCTCGAAGTACACGTCGATGCCCGCAGGCACCGCCGCGCGCAGCTGGGCGGCGAAATCAGCGGCGCGATGATCCAGCGCCACGTCCACGCCCAGCGTCTGCAGATAGGCACGTTTGGCCTCGCCACCGGCGATGGCGACCACGCGCGCGCCCTGCAGCTTGGCCAGCTGGGCCACGGTCGCGCCCACCGGCCCGGTCGCGGCAGCCACCACCAGCGTCTCGCCCGGCTTCAGGCGTGCGATTTCATGCAGGCTGGAATAGGCGGTGAAACCCGGCATGCCATACACGCCCAGCGCCGCACTGAGCGGCAGCCCGGCCGGATCCAGACGGCGCCCCAGCGCCTTGGCCGGCAGCACCGCGTGGGTCTGCCAGCCCCCCGGCGCCAGCACCAGCTCGCCCGCGGTTACGTCCTCGGCCTTGGATTGCAGCACCTCGGCCACGGTCTGGCCTTCCATCACCGCCCCGACCGCCACCGGCGCGGCATACGACGGGCCCTCGTCCATGCGTCCTCGCATGTACGGGTCCAACGAAAGGTAGCGGTTGCGCAGCAGCACGTCGCCATCGGCCAGTGCCGGCAGCGCAACCTGTTCCAGGCGGAAATTGGCTGCACTCGGCGCCCCCTGCGGACGCGACGCCAGCACGATGCGGGAGGTGGTAGAGGAATCGGACATGGTCGGGTCTCTGCTGTTGCCAGCGTCGGGAAAGGACTGCCGACACTACGCCGCAGCCATCCCCGATGGCGGCCACGAAAACAGCGTTCCATTGCCCGGACCGGCGCGGGTCCAGCGCAGCCCTTGCCCTTGCAGCTTTGGCGATCGCGGCGACCTGCTGATTTCCACCGCAGACGATGATCGACTGGTCACGCCCCGCCCACGACGGAGGATCAAGCACTTGCGAGCGCGCAGACGGCAATGTGAAGAAATCTTGGCAAAACGCTTGCCGAAGGCAGCCGACCTCCGTAATATACGCGTCCTTGGCAGCGACCTCGCTGCAACGAAACATGTGGCCGAGTAGCTCAGTTGGTAGAGCAGGGGATTGAAAATCCCCGTGTCGGCGGTTCGATTCCGTCTTCGGCCACCACTTTCGAAGGCCTGCAGAAATGCGGGTCTTTTTTTTCCGGAAACCGCATTCACCGCGGTCGCCACACAATTTGGCCGAGTAGCTCAGTTGGTAGAGCAGGGGATTGAAAATCCCCGTGTCGGCGGTTCGATTCCGTCTTCGGCCACCATCTTCAGAGACCTGCAGAAATGCAGGTCTTTTTTTGTTCGCGCTTCGCGCAAGCGGCGGCCACCGCCGCCCGGTTGACGAAACATTTACACCGGCATGCGCGGCGGCACCTACGCTCCAGACTCCTGCCTGGAGCCTGCCGATGCCTCTGCGCCCCGCCCTGCTCGCCTGCCTGCTGCTGGCCGCCTTCCCGGTGATCGCCGCCGAACCGGTGCGCGCGGTCGAAACGCTGGACATCGACCGCTACGCAGGCCAATGGCACGAAATCGCGCACCTGCCGGTGTCGTTCCAGAAGCAGTGCGTGGGCGAGATCACTGCCAACTACGGGCTGCGCCGCGACGGCCGCATCAGCGTCACCAATGCCTGCCGCAATGGCGAGGGCGAACGCGTGGTCGCCGAAGGCGTGGCACGCTTGGTGGCCGGACACCCCGGCCAACTGCAGGTGCGCTTCGTGCCCGACTGGCTGAGCTGGGTCCCCCTGGTCTGGGCCGACTACTGGGTGCTGGCGCTGGACCCGGACTATCAGTGGGCGCTGGTTGGTGAACCGGACCGCAAGTACCTGTGGATCCTCTCGCGGCTGCCGGAAATGGATCGCGCCCGGTTCGAACAGTTGAAAGCCAAGGCCGAGGCCATGGGCTACGACCTCGGCCCGCTGCGGCTGATGGCACCGTTGCGCGATACGCCCGCCGACTGAACCGCCCCGCATCGGGCGCATTCCGCGCGCCCGATCCAGCGTTGCGCACGCCCGGCCGCCATCTTCACGCGCTACCCTCTGCGACGGGTCGCCACAGGCGATCCACAAAACCATACGCCGTAGTATGCTTACCCCAACGCACCCCCTCCAGAGGACTTGCGCCCATGCTCCACCGTTTCCGTACCGCCTTGATCGTCCTGTGCACCCTCGCCCTTGTTGCCTGCAACAACGGCATCGTCAAGCGTGTTTCGGAACCGGCAGCCAGCCTGCAGCAGCTGACCGTACGTGCCGACGGCAACTGGACCGTGGCCCTGCGCCTGCAGAACTTCAGCTCGATGCCGATGACCTTCGATGACGTCGCGCTGGCGCTGACCGTCGGCGACAACGACGCTGGCACCCTGCAGGTCAAGCCCGGCATCTCCATCGGCGGCACCTCCGCCGACGTCATCAATGTCGACCTCGTGCCCAGCTCGGCCGCGCGCCTGGTGGTGGCCGACGCGCTGGCCAGCAACCGCACCCTGGCCTATGGCCTGAAGGGAACGGTGGCGGCCACACCGCAGGAAAAGAAGCAGCGCAGCTTCGACATCAGCAGCCGCAGCACCCTCAACCAGGCCCCCGGCCTGCCCGGCGTGCTGCGCTGAACCCGCCTTTCGTCGCGGCGCCCGGCGCCGCTCTCCCCCTGCCCTGATCAAATCGAGACGTACCGATGAGCAGCTACACCGCCCCGCTTTCCGACCTCCGTTTCGCCCTGCACGACGTGCTCAAGGTCGAACCCCTGTTCGCCCGCCTGGGCTTCACCGACGCCACCGCCGACGTGGTCGATGCCGTGCTGGAAGAAGCCGGCCGCTTCAGCGCCACCGTGCTGGCCCCGCTCAACAGCGTCGGCGACGAGATCGGCTGCGTGCTCGACCAGGCCACCGGTGAAGTGACCACCCCGCCCGGCTTCAAGCAGGCCTACGACCAGTTCGTCGATGGCGGCTGGACCGGCCTGACCGCCTCGCCGGAGCTGGGCGGCCAGGGCCTGCCGCACACCCTGGGCGTGCCGCTCAACGAAATGATCAACGCCGCCAACCTGGCATGGGGTAACTTCCCGCTGCTCTCGCATGGCGCCATCGAAGCGCTGAAGCAGCACGGCGAGGCCTGGCAGCACGAGGCTTTCCTCAAGCCGCTGATCGAAGGCCGCTGGACCGGCACCATGTGCCTGACCGAACCGCACTGCGGCACCGACCTGGGCCTGCTCAAGACCAAGGCCGAGCCGAACGCCGATGGCAGCTATTCGATCACCGGCACCAAGATCTTCATCACCGCCGGCGAGCATGACCTGACCGGCAACATCGTGCACCTGGTGCTGGCCAAGCTGCCCGACGCCCCTCCGGGCGCCAAGGGCATCTCGCTGTTCGTCACCCCGAAGTTCAAGGTCGACCGCGAGGGCAACGTCGGCGAGCGCAACGCACTGCGCTGCGGCTCGATCGAGCACAAGATGGGCATCAAGGGGTCGGTCACCTGCGTGATGAACTTCGATGGTGCGCAGGGCTACCTCGTCGGCCAGCCGCACAAGGGCCTGCAGGCGATGTTCACCATGATGAACACCGCGCGCCTGGGCGTCGGCCTGCAGGGCATCGGCCTGTCCGAGCGCGCCTACCAGAACGCACTGAAGTACAGCCGTGAGCGCCTGCAGTCGCGCGCCCTGAGCGGCGCCAAGTTCCCGGACAAGCCGGCCGACCCGATCCTGGTCCACCCGGATGTGCGCCGCATGCTGCTGACGGTGAAGTCGCTGGTCGAAGGCAGCCGCCTGCTGGCGCTGCACGCGGCCACCCTGATCGACGTCGCCCACCACGCCGAGGATGCCGCCGAGCGCGAGCGCGCCGACACCCTGGTGAGCTTCCTGACCCCGATCTCCAAGGCCTGCCAGACCGAATGGGGCATCGAGAACACCTACAACGCCCTGCAGTGCTTCGGTGGCCACGGCTACATCCGCGAACACGGCATGGAACAGCTGGCCCGCGATGCACGCATCACCACGCTGTATGAAGGCACCACCGGCATCCAGGCGCTGGACCTGATCGGCCGCAAGACCGCGTCCAGCCAGGGCGCCGGCCTGAAGCTGATGCTGGCCGAGATCGAAGCCTTCGCCAAGGAACACGAGGGCAACGAAGCGCTGGCCGAGTTCATCGGCCCGCTGCGCGCCAAGGCCGCCGAATGGGGCAAGCTGACCCTGGACGTGCTGCAGCGCGCGGCCGCCAACCCCGACGAACTGGGCGCGGCCAGCTACGACTACCTGTTCTATTCGGGTTACGTGGTACTGGCCTACTGGTGGGCCCGCAGCGTGGCCGCCGCCGACGCCAGCGCGCACGGCGCCGCCTTCGCCCAGGGCAAGCGCGAGACCGCACGGTTCTACTTCGCCCGCGTGCTGCCGCGCACGCTCAGCCACGCCGCCGCGATCCAGGCCGGCGCCGCCCCGCTGATGGCCATGGACGACGAGCGCTTCGGCGCCTGAGCCGGGCTGCGCCCGGCACCCGCGGTAGTGCCGGCCGCTGGCCGGCAACCGCAACAGCAACAGCTGCATCCCGATGAATGGCTGGGCGGCGTGGGCTGGCAGGACACGCCGTAAACCCATCCATGGGGGCTCGATGGCGCCATCCATGGCGCCAACGGTCCTGCCACCCCACACCGCCCGGGCCTCTGACAGGTTCACTCGGCTGATGGCAGGTGTCGACCTTGGTCGACACGGCAGATCCACGCCACGCGTGGATGGAAACCACCGGGATCTCTCTGGAGAAGAGCCCCCCTTTGTTAAGGGGGGCGCGCCAACGGCGCGGGGGCTAGGAGGGATGCGTGGGCATCCCAACCCGCCGACGGCGGGCTGGGATGCCGAATGCGCGGACCTGAATCATTGCGATTTGGGTATCGCCCTCCAGGCGATACCCAAATCGCAATGATTCAGGTATAAGCTGTTCTCCCGATGGAGACAGACACTACACGCTTGGGTCTGATCGAAGCCGGAGCTCCGTTTTCTGCTCCGGGCGCCGAAGCATCGCCCAACGCCACGACGCTGCATCGCCCCGGTTCGGTCCGGCTGCTCTCGCTTGATGCCCACGGACGCGTACTGGACTGGATCACCTGGCAGGACGCGGCGTGCCTCTACGCACGCGAAGCGGTGGCCTGGACGCTCGGCGATCCCTGCCTGCACATCCATGGCGGCACCAACCGCTTCAGCGGCCTGCAGAGCGGCATGGACCTGCACCCGATTATCGCCGCCCGCGGCCATGCCCGCTCGCGCGCGATCGACCCGACGCCGAACCTGACCAACCAGGCCCTGTTCGCCCGCGACGCCCATCTGTGCATGTACTGCGGCCAGCAGTTCAGCCGCCCCACGCTCACCCGCGACCATGTCATGCCGCTGTCCAAGGGCGGCCTGGACTGCTGGGAAAACGTGGTCACCGCCTGCTTCCACTGCAATTCGCGCAAGAGCGACCGTACCCCGCAGCAGGCCGGCATGCCCCTGCTGGCGGTGCCCTACCGGCCCAGCTGGATCGAGCACCTGATCCTGTCCAACCGCAACATCCTGGCCGACCAGATGGCCTTCCTGAAGGCGCAATTGCCCAAGCGGTCGAAACTGAGCACCTGAACGCCCGAAAATGCAACCCTCACCGTCCTGTCACGGGCGGCGGCGTTTGCTTGCCCCACCCCCGTTTGAGGGCGAAAATGGGCGTTCAGAAAAAGTGCGAACATGATGATCGACTCTGCCCGCTATCCCCGCCTCGCGCGCATCCAGACGCCGGATGACCTGCGCACGTTCGACGAATCCGAATTGAGGGCGGTTGCTGACGAACTGCGCGCCTACCTCATCGAATCGGTGGGCAAGAGCGGCGGCCACTTCGCCGCCGGCCTGGGCGTGATCGAGCTCACCGTGGCCCTTCACTACCTGTACCAGACGCCGCACGACCAGCTGGTCTGGGACGTCGGCCATCAGACCTACCCGCACAAGATCCTCACCGGCCGCCGCGACGAGATCCACACCGTCAAGCAGAAGGACGGCGTCGCGCCGTTCCCGAAGCGCGAGGAAAGTGAGTACGACACCTTCGGCGTCGGCCACTCCTCGACCTCGATCTCGGCCGCACTCGGCATGGCCATCGCCCGCCAGTCCGAAGGCGACGACCGCAAGGTCGTGGCGGTGATCGGCGACGGCGCGATGACCGCCGGCATGGCGTTCGAAGCGCTGATGCATGCCGGCGGCATGGAGCCGGAACCGAACCTGCTGGTGATCCTCAACGACAACAACATGTCGATCTCCGAGGCCGTGGGCGGCCTGACCAAGATGCTGGGACGCGCCACCGGCAGCCGCACGCTCAACGCACTGCGCGAAGGCGGCAAGAAGATCCTCGGTGACAAGAAGAACAACCCGGCGCGCTTCGTGAAGCGCTGGGAAGAACACTGGAAGGGCATGTTCGTGCCCTCCACGATGTTCGAGGAAATGGGCTTCCACTACACCGGCCCGATCGACGGCCACGACATGCCTGCCCTGCTGTCCACGCTGAAGACGCTGCGCGCCTCCAAGGGCCCGAAGCTGCTGCATGTGATGACCACCAAGGGCAAGGGCTACGAGCCGGCCGAAGGCGACCAGATCGGTTACCACGCCGTGGGCCCGTTCGATCCGGACAAGGGCCTGGTGGCCAAAGCCGGGGCCAAGAAGCCGACCTATACCGATGTATTCAGCGACTGGCTGTGTGATGCCGCCGCCGCCGAGCCGCGCCTGTACGGCATCACCCCGGCAATGCGCGAAGGCTCAGGCCTGGTGCGCTTCAGCAAGGAATACCCGCAGCGCTACTTCGACGTGGCGATCGCCGAGCAGCACGCGGTCACCCTCGCCGCCGGCATGGCCACCCAGGGTGGCAAGCCGGTGGTGGCGATCTATTCCACCTTCCTGCAGCGCGCGTACGACCAGCTGGTGCACGACGTGGCGATCCAGGACCTGGACGTGCTGTTTGCGATCGATCGCGCCGGCGTGGTCGGCCCGGACGGCGCAACCCACGCCGGCAACCTCGACCTGAGCTTCCTGCGCTGCGTGCCGAACCTGGTGGTGATGGCACCGTCCAATGAAGCCGAGTGCCGGCAGATGCTCAGCACCGGCCTGCAGCACCCGGGCCCGGCCGCCGTACGCTACCCGCGTGGCACCGGCACCGGCGTTGCGGCCGGTACCGACCTGTCGACCCTGCCGATCGGAAAGGGCGAGCTGCGCCTGCAGGGCAGCCGCATCGCCCTGCTCGCCTTCGGCAGCACCGTGGCCGCCGCTGAGCAGGTCGGCCGCGAACTGGGCCTGAGCGTGGTCAACATGCGCTTCATCAAGCCACTGGATCGCGAGCTGGTGCTGGCCATGGCCGCCCAGCACGAGGGCTTGGTCACGATCGAAGACAACGTGGTGGCCGGTGGCGCCGGTTCCGGCGTCGGTGAACTGCTCAATGCCGAAGGCGTGCTGCGTCCGATCCTGCACCTGGGCCTGCCCGACAGCTATCAGCACCACGCCAGCCGCGAGGACCTGCTGGCCGAAGCCGGCATCGACGCGGCCGGCATCCGCGCTGCTGTGCTCAAGCGCTGGCCGCAGCTGGCCGCAGGTATCCCGCCGCTCAGCGCGGCAGGCTGAGGCCGATCGCCACCCGGTAGATTCACACAGGGCGCAATGGGCGCGGACAGAGTCCGCACCCTTCAGGCTCGAAACGCGTAGATCCACGCCATGCGTGGATGGCGGAACTCCGCAGGCCTGCCTCGGCAGGCACCCGCCCTCAGCCGTAACTGACCGCTTCGACGAATGCGCCGCTGGCTTCCACGCGCACGGCCGCACGCTGACCGGTGTCGACAAAGTGCAGGCGGGCCAGGGTCTCGGCGAAGTCATAGGCACGGGCGCCATCGCGGAACTCGATCGGCTCCGGCCGGTCCGGATGCAGCACGCGCCACTGGCGCTGTTCGCATTGCAGGCGGATCAACATGCAGCTCACTCCTTGAGGCAGCGTATCGATGGCGGCGCGATGCCCATGCCGGCTACGGCACACGGCATCGCTGGGATTCAGGGCACGCAACGTGCCCTGATCGCAGACAATACGGCGTTCAAAATGTGAGCTGTATCAGATTATTCTGATTTTCACGGGACAGAGCGCGGAATGCTCAGTTCACCTGGAACTGCGCCCGGCAGCCATCGCTGACCCAGATGCCACGGCGATCCCAGCCCCAGCTCTGGCCTTCGATACAGGCGCTGCGCGAGTCCTGGCGGATCAGGCGTACACCCCGGCGGATGCGGGCATCGCAGTACTCCTGGCGATGACCATTGGAGTGGCAGGTGACGACATCGCCGCCGCCCCACCCATTGCCATTACCCCAGCCACCGCCATTGCCGCCCCAGCCGCCACCGCGGCGGTACTCACCCACGAATTCGGCACGGCACCCCTGTGTGACCCAGACGCCATTGCGCGACTGGCCCCAGGTTTCGCCTTCCACACAGGGCGAACCGGACAGCTGGCGGATCAACCGCGCGCGGCCGTCCAGGCGGCACTCATTGCTGCGGTTCTTGACCGACTCGCAGCGCACGATGCCACTGCCATCGCGGCCGCCATAGCGGTCGTCGTCATAGCCGTAGCCATAGCTCTGCGCCTGGGCGCCACCGGCAGCCGCCAGCATCGGCAACAGGGTGCAGGCCAGGGTGCGCCAGGTGAGTGCCTTGCCCATCGAGATCTCCAGATGAATACGATGGCGCAAGCATCCGGGATTCACGGCCCGCCGCACAGAGGGGGGCGCAACGGCAGTTTTTCCCCATTCAAACAACGCAACCGGACCTGACTGGACCGCTGTGAGCTCATGGGCTCCCGTTTGCTGCCCCACTGGCCATGCCACCGGCATTGCCCAGGCGTTCCTCGAACGCATAGGCGAACAGCTCGGCATCATTGCTGATGCCCAGTTTCCTCATCGCCGAAATGCGTTGCCGGCTGATGGTACTGACGGTGCGCCGCAGCTGCCCGGCGATCTCTGTGATCGAAGGCCCCGACACATACAGCCGCAGAACTTCCAGCTCCTTGGGCGACAACACCGAAAGCGATCGCTCGCGCCCACCCTCCTGCAGGCAGTGCGCCAACTGGGGGTCCAGGTAGATCCCCCCGCTCAACACGGTATCGACCGCCTTGCGGGTGCCATCCACGCAACTGCACTTCCACACCAGTCCGCGCACACCGGTACGCATGGCCATGTTCAAGGTGGTGGCATTGGTGACCATCGTGACCAGGATCACCGGCACCTTGGGGTAATTGCGACTCAACGCCTGCAGCATCGCCTGGCCGTCCGAGCGGCCGACATCCGGCATCGAAAAATCAGTCACCACCAGATCCACCGGCTCTTCGGCCAGGATGGCCAGCAGGCTTTCTGCACATCGCGCCTCCGCCACCACGCGATGGTGCCCACCGGCCTCGATCACGATGCGCGTGCCAAGCAGGACCAGTGGATGATCATCCGCGATGGCAATTCGAGTGAGCATGCTGATTACCCGTCAATAGTCACGCCGCAGTGCGCAGTGGAGACGCTAGTAATCATTCCAGGTTACGTCAACTTAATAATCGCTCGCTGCAATTGATTTCATCGAAGCATAAACATCCGGCCAATTCCATTTGTTGCAGAGAGCATCAAAAACACGAATGGCACTGCAGCTTTCCCAATAGTTTCATTCCAGAAAGCCAGGAGGACCGCTTACAAAGTCACCTCCGATCACTCGCTGCCCTGGACATCCCATGGTCCGTTTCCGTCGTCAACCGTTTGAGGATCTGCAAGAGCCCTTTGAAGCAGAGCCCCTGGCGCCGGCCGCATTGCCAACTGCCGCATTGCCGTTCGTACAGCAGTTGCGCCTGCACCTGGCAAGCGATGGCGCGCTGCCACGGCGTTCGGCCCATGCCGCGATCATTCATGACGGGGCCACCGTGTGCTGGCTGGACGCCAGGAACGACCGGATGATGACCACCGCACCCGCGCCGATCACGCTGACACTGCTGCAGAGACTACTGGGCGACGCAGACCCTCGGCTGAGCCTGGTACCGGTGACACAGGAGGTCTTCGTGCAGCGTGCAACGGTGTGCAGCAATGTTCCGCTGCGCTTGACGCTATGGAACGTTGCCCTGGTCACGGACGGCCGCGGCGTGCCGATCCCGCCCCTGCAGGACGGCACG
This sequence comes from Stenotrophomonas sp. 109824_Sma, assembly GCF_056480025.1. Taxonomy (NCBI): domain Bacteria; kingdom Pseudomonadati; phylum Pseudomonadota; class Gammaproteobacteria; order Lysobacterales; family Lysobacteraceae; genus Stenotrophomonas; species Stenotrophomonas sp. 109824_Sma. The sequence goes on from NZ_CM151078.1 coordinate 3,274,102, forward strand.
AAGTTGCGCCTCCGGCGTTGGCCAGACTTCCGCATCCTCGCCCATCGTCCCGACCACTTCCGACTGTGCGCGCTGCTGATCAAGCAGGGCGCGTCCGTGCGGGCATGCTGCGACATCCTCGATCTGCCACGCCAAATCGTGCAGTCGTTCTTCAACGCAGCGTTCCTCACCGCCTATGCCTTTCCCGTTGTGGGCGAGGACGCACCCGTGCGCTCCTCGCCCGCCGACGGCCTCGTCAATCTGTGGCGACAACTTCGCATCCGCTGGAGTGCATGACCGTGCGTGAGCACAAGATCGTAGTGATGGGCCCACTCGGCGCGGGCAAGTCCACCCTCGTGCAGACCCTGACCCGGGGCACGGCCGTGGTGACGGAAGCCCGCAATACCGACCCTACCGTGGGCAAGCAATACACCACCGTGGCGATGGACTATGGCGACATCGACCTGCCAGGCGGCGACCGCCTGCGCCTGTACGGATCGCCGGGGCAGGAACGCTTCTCCTACATCTGGCCGATCCTGCTGGCCGGTGCAGAAGGTGCCATCGTCCTGATCGATGGCAGCGCCAGCGTGGGCGCCACGCTGGCCGGGCGGCATCTGAGAGCCATCGCCGACAGCGCACCGGGCCTGCCCGTGGTCATCGGCTTCACCCGATGCGGCAGCACCGATGATCCGGTACAGCCGCACTGGCAGGACTGGTTGCAGGACCATGCGCCACACCTGCCGGCATTGCCGCTGGACCCACGCGACATGGCACAGGCCGTCATTGCGATGGACCTGCTGATGAGCCAGATCGAATGCAACGCCATGGCGGCCACCCATGAATGACATCGGCCACACTTCGGCACTCGACGCGCTGGTACACGATGTCACCGGTATCCAGGCGCTCGTCGTTGCCAGCACTGATGGTTTCGCACTGGCCCAGGCCGGCCCGAAGAGTCATGTCGCCGATCGCCTGGCCGCGATGACCAGCTCGATGCTCGGCCTGGCCAGTGCGCTGGGTCGCGAACTGCACTTCGGCGAACTCGACACACTCATCCTCGATGCCGCCAACGGCAAGGTACTGATGCTCGCCATTCCAGGAAATCAACCGCGCCTGCTGATGACCGCATGCGACCACAGCTGCGTCATCGGCAACGTGCTGTGGCATGCCAAGCAGTGCGTGCGCGCATTGGCCAACACCCCGACCTGATACATGCCCCTCTCAGTACTCAGACGCCTCTTCACCCCCTCACACCCGCAACGGACCACTGAAATGAATATCGCCATCAACAAATGCCTGGACACGCTCATGCAGATCAACGGCGCGCAAGCCGTCGCCCTGGTCGACTTCGAAAGCGGCATGCTGCTGGGTGACGCCGGCTCGGGCGTGGACATGGAACTGGCGGCAGCCGGAAACACCGAGGTGCTGCGCGCCAAGATGAAGACGGCCGAAGCGCTGAACCTCAACGACAACATCGAAGACGTGCTGATCACTCTGGGTCGGGCGTACCACGTGCTGCGCCCGGTGTCGGCCAAGAAGGGCCTGTTCTTCTATGTGGTACTGGACCGGCAGAAGGCCAACCTTGCCCTCGCCCGGCGCATCGTACTGGACGTGGAAAGTTCGCTGGCGCTGTAACGCGAGGCAACGATAGACAGGGGATCGGAATGCCGGGGCTGCTCTGGGGAGAGCGGCCCCGGCCTGCAGTTGCGCCGCGCGCCCTTCTCAACCGCAGGAGCTGCCGTCCATGCGCCCTCGATCAACCACCCAGGCGACACATCACCCGCGGCACTACCGACGATGGACTTTGGTCAGCATCGTCGCCGGACTGACAGCCATCTACGCACTACTGCTGTGTGCGCCCCGCCTGGATGACGATGCCAGCCGAACCCGGCTTCGCGATGCGGCCAACGTGCTGGGCGGCGCCATCGCCGCCGTGGAAAACAGCTACGCCGAAGGTGATCTCACCGTGACCGACCCGCACCTCGGCCTGCCTGCCAGCGCCGCACACTGCGCGCGCCTGCGTGCATCGCTGCCCGATACCGGCCGCGCAGTGCTGACCTGTGATCTACACCAGGAGGGCAGCGTGCGATGGCGGCGAACCCCTGCGGGCGAATGGAGATGCACTGCAAGCACGGCCGATGTGCATGCAGTGCCGACGCCGTGCCCCACGGAGCTACGGCGTACTTTCTGATTAATTGCAAAACAATCGTGCAGTTACTCAACAGGTTCGACTTTACCAGTTCTTGAATATACCCACTGCTGCACACGTGATTTTCTATGGCTGCGCCGCGAATGATCGCTTCGTGGCCGAACCCAGGAAACCGCCATGTCACAGAGGATTATCATGAATACCGTACCCGGCCCGACACCCCGCGCAGGCACAGGCCCATCCCGGCAGAAGGGTTTTTCCCTTGTTGAGCTCATGGTGGTGGTGGCGATCATCGGGATTCTCGCGATGATTGCCCTGCCGCAGTATCAGCGGTTCTCGGCCAAGGCAAAGCTGGCTGGCGCGCTCGCGGAGGTCGCCGGCGGGAAAGTTGGCGTCGAATCCCTATTGGCTGAGGGCAGCGATATCACAACGCCTGCATCGATTGGCCTGCCCGAGACCAGTTCCCGCTGCGATGCGATTGCGGTAACGACCGATGTCACCAACGGAGCTACGAGCATCAACTGCGAGCTCAAGAACGACGCTGCAATCGGCAGTGGCAACCTGACCTTGGATCGCGACTCGGAGGGCGTCTGGCTCTGCAGGAGCGACATCTCTGACCAGAGCCTGCTTCCCCAGGGCTGCCAGGCCTGATCACGGGCGCATGCCACTGCGCGGACTGCTCAACCTGCCCACAGTCGCATGCGCCTTTCCATTGCGTGCGCCATCCACGATTCAACGTTGATTTCCTGATGCAGGAACCGATGAAAAAGAAAATATCAAAGGCTGGCTGCGGATCGAATCACGCACACCACCAGCGCGGATTCTCTCTGATCGAACTCATGGTGGTCCTGGCCATCATCATGATTCTCTCGCTGATCGCAGTCCCGCAATACAAGAAGTTCTCTACCCGATCCAAGCTGGCGGCGGCCCTGGCCGAACTGGCCGGCGGGAAGGCGGGAGTAGAGGCGTGGCTGGCCGAACGGGGTGATCTCTATGGCTCAGACAACCGCAAGCTGGGACTACCGGAGAGCAGTGAGCGCTGTGAAACCATCGCAACACGTATTCGTGCGGATGGCGGCCTCGAGATCGATTGCCTGCTGCGATTCGACACTGGCTACAACGTGGGGACATGGCGAAACAACCTGGTGCTGATCAGGGACTCGGGCAGCCATGAATGGCGCTGCTGGACTGCCATCCCCTATTACGACCTCCTGCCCAAAGGCTGTGGCCCCGACAATCCGTAGCCTGCATGCACACACTTCAAGCTGTTGACGCTTCGCCACTCCATTCAGGCAGCGGCGCCTGCGAAAGCCGGTCAGCCCCGGCCCCCACCCTCGTCATCGCCGATGCAAATCCCTGGGTCCGACGCGAACTGATACACAGCGCCCTCCCCTACCTGGGCGGTAAAGCCCTCGGCGAAGCACGCTCGCCCGCAGAGGTCCTGACCCAGATCGCCAGCCCGCGATGCAAGGCACTGATCATCGATCCCTGCATGCCGACTGTGGGCCAGGTCGACGGCATGCCACTGCTGCGCCGCATCTGCTGCCTGCGCAGGGATCTGCTCATCCTCGTCCTGGCCCAACAACCCTTGCGCGTATTGCAGGATCGCGCCCTGCCGGCGCAGATCGGTCATGTCTATGCCAAGACGGTCAATCCATCGTGGCTGAGCCATTTCGTAAGCCAGGCAGTGCGCGAGGGATCATCTGGCGTTACGCCACCGGCGCAGGATTCAGCCCGATAGCCGGCCCGGAGGCAATCGCCAACGCCTCGAAGTGCACGGCATCCACGCTGCTGCCCAGCGCCTCCACGCGCACCGTGCTGCGCTGGCCGGTCCGGCGATGGTGGGCGCTGGCCCGGCCAACCGCGGCGTCGAACGCTGCGGCGCCGGTGTTGAATGCTTCGGCCAGGCCCGCAGCGGGGTCCAACAGGGACCACTGCGCGGCACTGCACTTGACGGTAATGACCATGGGAGGCTCCTTGTGGGAAAAGGCGCAGGGCGCTTGCCCTTCTGCTGATGACGTCACCCTAGCCAGCCCATCAGGGTGGTCCCATCAGATAAGTACGAAAAACCCGCGCCAGTGCGTCAGAACCCCACCCTCGTCACATCCCTGAGCCCGTTTAGCCCGTTCATTTCGTGATCCTTGTCACGGAGTCAGCCTGACTTCACACTATCGTCATCAACAGGGGCCCCTTCCACATGCGCACCTTCTTCTCACAGCAGCGCTGGACGTTGCTGAAGTTCTATTTCGTGGCCAGCTATCTGATCCTGATCGAAGAGCTGGTCCGCGCCGCCGTGCACTGAGCGCTTGCCGCTAGGGTATTTGCGACACAAACTGTCGCTTTAGGCACGGAGCCCGCCCGATGAAAGCGCTATTTCTGATTCCCGCCCTGCTGGTGCTGTCCGCCTGTGCCAGCCCGGACAAGGCGGCGACCGCGCGTGCCGATGCCAACGCGACGTCGACGGCCACGCCCGTGGTGGGTGGTGATCGCGATGCGCATGGCTGCATCGGTTCAGCCGGCTACCAGTGGTGCGAGCACAGCCAGCGCTGCGAGCGTCCCTGGGAGCTGGCACAGGCACAGGGCCTGGCCAACACCGCCGAGGCCATCGACGCGTACTGCGCCACGCCGGCCAGCCCGGCGCGCAAGTGAGCACGCTCCGTCATGGCTGAATTGAGTCCCCTGCCCGACCTCGCCCGTGGCCGGTATCGCCACTTCAAGGGCGGCGAGTACGAAGTAATCGACATCGTCCGCAGCAGCGAGACACTGGAACCGCTGGTGCTGTACCGCGCCCTGTATGGCGAAGGCGGCCTGTGGGTGCGCCCCTACCCGATGTTCATCGAACAGGTGCCCGGCGAGCACGGCCCACAGCCCCGCTTCGCACGCGTCGACGGTTGAATCCACGCTGCCGGCCCGGGTCGGCAGCCACGGCGCGGTGGCAGGCCTGCGCTACAATCGTACCGTCCAGTCGGTTTCTTCCCGCCCATGTCCGCATCCCCTTCCCGTTCGCGCCGCAAGGCGCCCGACAGCGTGCGCCAGTCATTGCTGCAGGCCACCATCACAGTGATCGGCCAGCATGGACTGGCGGCACTGACCGTACAGGATGTCGCACGCGCGGCCGGGGTCAGCAAAGGCGCGTTGTTCCACCATTTCAGCAGCAAGCAGGTGCTGGTCGATGAAGCCATCGCCACACTCATCGCCGACTTCGAAGCGCAGGTGCGCGGCCTGATGGAAGGCAGCCCCCGCCATGGCTGCTTCAGCCGCGCCTACGTACGAGCCAACTTCGATCACCTGCTGCAGCAGGAGCGGGACAACGACATCGGCCTGACCCTGGGCAACATGCTCGAACCCGCCCTGCTTGCCCAGTGGGGCGCATGGCTGCGACGCATGCTGGCTGAATTCCCTGATGAAGCCTCCGACCCGCGCCTGTATGCAGCGCGCTGCGTGGCCGACGGCTACTGGGCCACCGCCTACGGTCGTCCGCTGGATGAAGAAGAACGCCTCAATGCACTGGCCATGGCCGAGCAGGCCCTCAAGCTGTGCGACCCGCAGTGACCCGGAGCCCGCGATGAACCCCTATATCTACTTGGCTGCGGCCATCGTGCTGGAAGTGATTGCCACGTCGCTGCTGAAAGCCTCAGACGGCATGAGCCGGCTGTGGCCGACACTTGGCGCACTGGTCGGCTACGGACTGTGCTTCTACCTGCTGTCGGTGACCATGAAATCGATACCGACCGGCATTGCCTACGCCATCTGGTCCGGCGTCGGCATCGTGCTGATCTCGCTGATCGGCCTGGTGGTGTTCAAGCAGCGCCTGGATGCACCGGCGCTGATCGGCATCGGCCTGATCTGTGCCGGCGTGCTGGTGATCAACCTGTTCTCGCGCAGCAGCGCGCACTGAACCCGCTGCTGCGCGACAGGCGCTAGCTGACCTTCTTGGCCACGCTCATGCCGATCAGGAACAGCACCACGGCGATGATGATGCCGGCCCAGAACAGGAACTTGGCGATGCCCACGGCGGCACCGGCAATGCCGCCGAAGCCCAGCACGCCCGCGATGATGCCGATGATGGCAAAGATGATGGCCCACTTGATCATGTCAGTCCTTTCCCCGCAGGGAATGCAAACGGTGTGATCAGGCTAGGCCGCCGCCGATGCGGCAGTCGTGAACAGGCCGCGTGCGCGGCGTGAATCAGCGCGGCCGGAAGCGCAGCAGGGCCACTGCGAAGGCCAGGAACACGCTCCCCACCAGCCGCTCGAACCAGCGCCGTGCGAAGGGTTTGGCCAACCAACGGCGCAGGCCATGGCCACCGGCGGCATACATCACGTACCAGAACAGTTCGCAGGTCGCGAAGGTCGCTACCAGCACGCTGTACTGCACGGCCTGGCTGCGCGACGGGTCGACGAACTGCGGCAGGAACGCTGCCGCGAACAACAACAACTTGGGGTTGCTCAGGCCAACCCACAGGCCGCCGCGGAACACCGTCCCCGCGCCGTGCACCGGCGCCAGCACGACCTCTGCATCGTTGGTCACCGGCGGTGCCGGCCGGGTGCTGTCACGCCACGCCTTGATGCCCAGCCAGGCCAGGTAGGCCACGCCGAGATAGCGCAGCACCTCGAACAGCATCGGCGAAGAATGCAGCAATGCGCTCAGGCCCGCAGCGGATGCGGCCAGCACCAGCAGCATCGCCAGCAGGCAGCCGGCCATCGCCGGCACGCTGCCACGAAACCCCAGCCCGACGCTGCGGCCAAGGATATGCAGCATGTTCGGCCCGGGCGTCCCGCACAGCACGAAGACCGTGGCCAGGAACCACCACCAGGTATGCAAGGCCATGCCGGTTTCCACTTCAGAAGACGGCACCAGCATAGGGCACCCATGCAGGATGCGGCACATACAGCGTGCGGTGGATGCGACGGTTACAGATGCCGGCGCCCGTGCACGGCATCACCATGGTCTTCTGTGCTGCAATGGTCCCCTCTGGCATGGAGCAGTGCATGAAGACCCTCGGCCTGATCGGCGGCATGAGCTGGGAAAGCTCGGCGCAGTACTACCGGCTCATCAACGAGGCGGTGCGGCATCGCCTCGGTGGAGCGCACTCGGCGCAACTGCTGCTGTGGTCGGTCGATTTCGCCCCGATCAAGCAGTTGCAGCATGACGGCGACTGGGATGCGCTGGGCGACCATATGGCCGACGCCGCACGACGCCTGCAGGCCGGTGGCGCCGAGCTGCTGGTGATCTGCACCAACACCATGCACACGCTGGCCAGTCGGATCGAAGCCGAGTGCCCGCTGCCTCTGCTGCATATCGCCGACCCGACCGCCGCTGCGATCCTCCAGGCTGGCATCCGCAAGGTGGGGCTGCTCGGCACTGCCTTCACCATGGAGCAGGCGTTCTACCGCGACCGGCTGCAGGAGCGTTTCGGACTGCAGGTACTGGTTCCGGAGGCCGATGATCGCCGTAGCGTGCACGACATCATCTACCAGGAACTGATCGCCGGCGTGGTCAGCGAACACTCGCGGCAGGTCTATGCAGGCGTGATCGCCCGCCTGGTCACGCGCGGTGCCGAAGCGATCATCCTCGGCTGTACCGAGATCATGCTGCTGGTGCGCCCCGAAGACAGTGCGGTGCCGCTGTTCGACACCACCACCCTGCACGCGCTTGCGGCGGTGGACGCAGCGCTGGCCTGACCCTGCGCGCTGTCAGCCCTCGCCCTGCACTTCCAGTGCGGTGATCAGCCAATCGACCACCGCCTGTGAATCACACAGGAAGAAGATGGCATCGCCCGAACGCGCTTCGGTCAGCAGCCGATAGACGGTGATCGCCACCGCCGACTGGTTGGCGATGAACACTTCCGGGCTGCGCGGCCCCTCGCTGTGGCCGGCCACGGCATGCAGCGCCTTGCGCGCAGCCACGGTGGCGGCCGGGTCTGCGCTGCGGGTCAGTTCCGGCCCGCGCAGGCCCCACGCAATGAACACATGCTTGCCCTTGAACGTGGTGTCCAGGACACGCACCTGCCCGGCCTCTGCGCCAGCCGAGCGATGAATGACGGTACTGCTGATCAACGCAACCCCCTGTGGTCGTCGTGGTCCGCGCATCCTCCTCCACAAGCCGGCTGCACGCCAGTGACGGCAACCACAGGCGGTGCCGGCAAGCGTGGGAGACATGTAAGAAGGTGTAAGCCGATGCGATCGGATGTGCAGCGATGATAAGGGATGTAAGGCCCTGCATGGGCCCGTGCGCACTACTAAATCCCCACTGAGCCAGCGCCGGAACGATCCGTTCCGACAGCCTCGGGCTGGTCCATTCTTGCGGCCCGTTCCCCTGCCGAGGCTCTCCATGACCCATCGCCTGCTGCTGCCGATCGCCGCCTCTTCCCTGGCCCTGCTGCTGGCCGCCACCACGGTGGCCGCCCAGGATTACGACAGCGATCACATTCCGCCGCTGCGCTGCGAGTCGCAGTTCAACAAGACCCAGCAGTGCCCGATCGAAGGCCGCATGCGCCTGGCCAGGCAGCTGTCGGTCACCCGCTGCGTCGAGGACAGGAACTGGGGCCAGAGCCGCCGCATGCTCTGGGTCACCGACGGCTGTCGCGCCGAGTTCGTGGCCGACGAACATGGACGCGGCCGCTGGCCGGGGCGCGGCCGGGATGGTGACCGCGACGACGACGGCGAGCGCCTGGTCTGCGAGTCCTACGAGCAGAAGGACAAGGAATGCCGCATCCGCGTGCGTCGCGAGGTGCGCCTGGTCAAGCAGAAATCGGTGACCCCCTGCATCGAGGACCGCAACTGGGGCTGGGACCGACGCGGCGTGTGGGTCAGCGATGGCTGCCGTGCAGAGTTCCGTGTGTATTGACTGCCGTCCACACGCTGGCTGCGGCGGATCGGCAGGCACGGCCGAGGTGATCGATAGACTGGGCGCACCCACCCCAGGAGCCTTCGATGGTGCCGCCCGATCCCTCCGCGACAATGCTGCACATCCGCAAGGCAATGCTCGCCGATGTTCCCGCGTTGATCGCACTCGACAGCGCTGCGGCCCGTGATCCGCAACGCGCACGGCAGATCAGCGACTGGCAGGCCAGCGGTGGCATGCACGTGGCAGAACGCGCCGGCCAGCTGGCCGGTTACCTGGTCATCCATCGTCACTTCTTCGGCGAAGCCTTCGTCGAGATGCTGATGGTGGCGCGCGAACATCGCAGCCAGGGCGTCGGCGCCGCCCTGCTGCGCCATGCCATCGCGCTGCAGGGCCAGGGCAAGCTGTTCACTTCGACCAATGCCTCCAATGCCGGTATGCAACGCCTGCTCGCCGCCTCGGGCTTCATCGACAGCGGCATCGTGCATGGCCTGGACGAAGGCGATCCGGAGCTGATCTACCGCTTTGCCGGCAGCTGATCCAGATACGTAGTTACCTTGGCGTCCAGCAGGTCCATCAACAGCGGATCCATGCAGCGATAGTCGTCGGGGATGTCCAGGCAATGCAGGCGCTTGTGTTCCAGCAGGCGCGCGTACGCGGCCTGCAGGCGATGCTGGTGCTTGGCCTCCATCACGAAGATGACATCGGCCCAGCGGATGTCCGCCGGGCCGATGGGGCGTCGCGCATGCGGGCTGGTGCCGGCCGACAGCGCGGCGAAGCCGGGCCGCCGTCGCCACATGGCTTCGGCGGTCGGGCTGCGCAGCTGGTTGCGGCTGCAGACGAACAGCAGGTTGATCATTCCTGTTCCTGCAGTTGGCGGGCGCTGAGCACCGGATAGGTGAAGCCCAGCTGCCGTGCACGCGCGAGCTTGGCATCGCGCGTATACAGCAGCTTCCAGTTCTTTTCGGGCTTGTAGCTGTAGGCGGTCGTGGCGCGGTCGCCACCGCGGTTGCGGGCCTGACTGCGACGCCAGGCACGGTTTCTTGCAGATTCCATGATGTGTTCTCGTAAGTACCGGGTTCAGCAGCCGCGGTAGTACGAGTGGCGCGCAGCATACACCGCACGCACAAAAAGCCCACGCATCGCTGCGCAGGCTTCTTGATTCATCACAGTGGTCGGGACGGCCGGATTCGAACCGACGACCCTCTGCCCCCCAGGCAGATGCGCTACCAGGCTGCGCTACGCCCCGACTGATGCTGCGATGTGCCCGCCAGTGCGGCGGGCCGTGAAGTATAGCGGATTACGATGGAAATGGGATCAGCGGCGCAGCAACTGCAGCACTTCTTCCAGCTCCATGCGCACCTGCTTGATGATCTGGTTGCTCAGTGCCGATTCCTCGCGGGCATCGGGACCGTCCAGACGCAGGCGTGCACCACCGATGGTATAGCCCTGTTCGTACAGCAGGCTGCGGATCTGCCGCACCATCAGCACGTCGTGGCGCTGGTAGTAGCGGCGGTTGCCTCGGCGCTTGGCCGGCTCAAGGCTGGGAAACTCGGTTTCCCAGTAGCGCAGCACGTGCGGCTTGACGTCGCACAGCTCGCTGACCTCACCGATGGTGAAGTAGCGCTTGGCCGGGATCGGCGGTAGTTCGCGGTTACTGCCCGGATCCAGCATAAGCTTCCACCCTCTCCTTGAGCTTCTGGCCCGGACGGAAGGTGACCACCGTACGGGCGGAAATCGGAATTTCCTCGCCGGTCTTGGGGTTGCGACCCGGGCGCTGGTTCTTGCGCCGCAGATCGAAATTACCGAAGCCCGACAGCTTCACCTGACGTCCCTGTTCCAATGCTTCACGCAGCACATCGAAAAACGCGTCGACGAATTCCTTGGCTTCCCGCTTGTTCAGACCGACTTCGTCGAACAGCTTTTCCGCCATCTCCGCCTTGGTCAATGCCATTGCCTGCTACCCCCGAGTGCTGCCCGCTCAGCCGCGGATCCGGGCGTGGTGTTCACGCTCGATGGCAGTGACCGCCTCGGCCACCACCGCATCCACGTCGCGGTCCGTCAGAGTGCGCGACTTGTCCTGCAAAATCAAGCCCATAGCGAGACTCTTGAATCCCGGCTCGACGCCTTGGCCGACATAGCGGTCGAACAGGTTCAGGTCGCGCAGCAGCGGGCCGGCGGCCTGGCGGACGGTGGCCGCCAGATCGGCCCAGGCCACCTGTTCAGGCACCAGGAACGCCAGGTCGCGACGCACCGCCGGGAAGCGCGACAGTTCGCCGGCACGCGGCAGGCGGCGGGCGGTCAGCGGCTCCAGGTCCAGCTCGAAGGCATAGACGTCGGCTTCGATCTCCATCGCCTTGGCCAGGCGCGGGTGGATCTGGCCGATCCAGCCGATCGACACGCCATCGCGGAACACTTCGGCCGAACGCGCCGGGTGGCCGTAGGCGCGCGCCGACGGGCGGAACTCCAGCTGCGCGCCACTGGCGGCCGCCAGCGATTCCAGGTCGCCCTTCAGGTCATGGAAATCGACCTTGCGGGTCGGCAGGCCCCACTGCACCGCCTGCGCGTCACCACAGACCGCAGCGGCCACGCGCGGGGTCTCCAGCGGCGCCGGTTGGCCGTCTCCGGCCTGCTGGGCGAACACGCGGCCCAGCTCGAACAGGCGCACGCGGCCGAGCTGGCGGGCAGCGTTGCGGCCCAACGTGGCGACCAGGCCCGGCAGCAGCGACGGGCGCATCACCGCCAGTTCGGCCGACAGCGGGTTGGCCAGCGGCACCAGGCCGTCGCGCAGCTGCCACTGGGTCAGCAGCGCATCGTCGACGAAGGCGAAATTGACGGTTTCCTGCTGGTCACGGGCGATCAGCTGGCGGCGCACGCTCAGCGCGTCCAGCTGGGTCTCGCTCGGCATCGCCACGCGCGAGGCACCGCCCGGCAGCGTGGTCGGGATCTGCTCGTAACCGTGGATGCGGGCCAGCTCCTCGATCAGGTCTTCTTCGATGGCGATGTCGAAGCGGCGGCTCGGCGCGGCCACCTGCCAGCCATCGGTGGTGGCGACCACGTCCATGCCCAGCGCGCGCAGGATGCGCTCGACTTCCGCATCGTCGATGGTGATGCCGAGCACGCGGGTGATGCGGGCGCGGCGCAGCACGATGGTTGCCGGCTGCGGCAGATCGGCTTCACGCACGGCCTCGGTGACCGGCGCCGGGGTACCCCCAGCCAGGTCCAGCACCAGGCGGGTGGCGTACTCGATCGCGGTACGCGGCAGCGCCGGATCAACGCCGCGCTCGAAGCGGTGGCCGGCATCGGTGTGCAGGCCCAGCTTGCGGCCACGGCCCATGATCGCGGCCGGCGCGAAGTGCGCAGCTTCCAGGAACACTGCAGTGGTGGCGTCGGTGACACGGGTGTCGAAACCGCCCATCAGGCCGGCCAGGCCGACCGCACGATCGGCGTCGGTGACCACCAGGAAGCTGTCGTCCAGCGCGGCATCGCGGCCGTCCAGCAGCTTCAGGCTCTCGCCAGCGCGCGAACGGCGCACGGCGATGCTGCCCTGCAGGGTGCCGAGGTCGTAGGCGTGCATCGGCTGGCCCAGTTCCAACATCACATACTGGGTGATGTCGACCAGCAGCGAGACCGGGCGCACGCCGCTGCGGCGCAGGCGTTCGGCCATCCACAACGGGGTCTTGGCAGCGGCGTTGACGCCTTCGATGACACGGCCCAGGTAACGCGGCGCTTCGGCGCCGGCGTCGAGCTGGATGCTCAGCTCACGGCTGCCGGCCGCCGGAATGGCGTCGGCGGCGAACGCCAGCACTTCGCTGCGGGTGGCGGCGGCGACGTCGTAGGCGATGCCGCGCAGGCTGAAGCAGTCGGCGCGGTTCGGGGTCAGCTTGATCTCGATGCTGGCGTCCGGCAGGCCCAGGTAGTCGACCAGGGCCTGGCCGACCGGGGCGTCATCGGGCAGTTCCAGCAGGCCGGAGGCATCGTTGTCCAGGCCCAGCTCCTTGGCCGAGCACAGCATGCCGTTGGACTCGACGCCGCGCAGCTTGGCCGGCTTGATCTTCAGCTCGCCGATCTGCGCACCGACCATTGCCAGCGGCGCAACCAGGCCCGGGCGCGCATTCGGTGCACCGCAGACGATCTGCAGCAGCTCGCCCTGCCCGGCGTCGACCCTGCACACCTGCAGGCGGTCGGCTTCCGGATGGCGTACGGCTTCGACGATGCGTGCCACGACCACGTGCTCGAGGCCCTCGCCCAGCGCGGTCACTTCTTCCACTTCCAGGCCAATGGCGGTCAGCACCGCGCTCAGTTCATCGCGCGAGGCGCCGGTCGGGACGTGGCTGCGCAGCCAGTTTTCGGAGAATTTCATGGTGTCACCCTGGTGGGAGGCGTGCCTCCCGTTGCGGTTTTTGTGGTCGCCCAGCGCATGCGCAAGGAGGCGTCCATCCAGAAAAGCAGCCGAGCATGGCTCGGCCCTACACGGTTGCGGCTTACGCGAACTGTTTCAGGAACCGCACGTCGTTCTCGAAGAACGCGCGCAGGTCGTTGACGCCGTAGCGCAGCATCGCGAAGCGCTCCACGCCCATGCCGAAGGCGAAGCCGGTGTAGCGCTCCGGATCGATGCCGACGTTGCGCAGCACGTTCGGATGGACCATGCCGCAGCCGAGCACTTCCAGCCAGCGGGTGCTGCCATCGGGCTGCTGCCAGGCGATGTCCACTTCCGCGCCCGGTTCAACGAACGGGAAGTAGCTGGGGCGGAAGCGCATCTCGAAGTCGCGCTCGAAGAACGCACGCACGAACTCAGCCAGCGTGCCCTTCAGGTCGGCGAAGGTCGAATGCTCGTCCACCAGCAGGCCTTCCACCTGGTGGAACATCGGCGAATGGGTCTGGTCGCTGTCGCTGCGGTACACCTTGCCCGCGGCGATCATGCGCAGCGGCGGCGCGTGGTCGCCCATGTAGCGCACCTGCACGCCCGAGGTATGCGTGCGCAGCAGGCGGCCGTCGCCGAAGTAGAAGGTGTCGTGCATGGCACGCGCCGGATGGTGCGGCGGGAAGTTCAGCGCCTCGAAGTTGTGCCAGTCGTCCTCGATCTCCGGCCCTTCCGACAGCTCGTAGCCCAGCCGGCCGAAGATGCCGGTGATGCGCTCCAGGGTGCGGGTGATCGGATGCAGGCCGGCGCGGTCGCCATTGCGGCCCGGCAGGGTGATGTCGATGGTTTCGGCGGCCAGGCGCGCATCCAGTGCCGCGTCTTCCAGCAGCGCCTTGCGCTCGCCCAGCGCGCGGGTCAGCGCGTCGCGGGCCTGGTTGATCGCTTCACCGGCGGCCTTGCGCTCGTCGGCCGGCAGGGCGCCGAGCTGCTTGAGCTGCGAGGTGATGCTGCCACTCTTGCCAAGCAGGGCCACGCGCAGCTGTTCCAGCACGTCGGGGCTCTGTGCGGCGGCCACATCGGCCAGCGCCTGGGTGGTGAGGGATTGGATGTCGCTCATGGGGGGCCGGAACTCCAGTCGATCTGCCATCGCGATGCGCGAAGGGCCGACCCCTGTCGCCACCGCCGTCCCCGCGCTGCCGCTGTGGCCGCGCCGGGACCCAAAAAAGAATGGGGAAGGACTTGCGCCCTTCCCCATGCATTGCCTTGACCTGACACCGTTCCGAGTGAACGGTTACGGCATCGGGAAGGACTTATGCCGCCAGCGCGCCCTTGGCCTTTTCGGCCAGCGCAGCAAAACCAGCTGCGTCGTGCACGGCGATGTCAGCCAGGACCTTGCGATCCAGGGTGATGCCGGCCTTCAGCAGACCGTTCATGAAGCGGCTGTAGCTCAGGCCGTTGATGCGGGCAGCCGCATTGATACGGGTGATCCACAGCGAACGGAAGTTACGCTTCTTCTGCTTACGGCCGATGTAGGCGTACTGCTGTGCCTTGATGACCGCCTGCTTGGCGACGCGGAAGACCTTGCGACGGGCGTTGTAATAGCCCTTGGCGAGATCCAGAATCTTCTTGTGGCGGCGACGCGCCTGTACGCCACGCTTAACTCGTGCCATTTTTCAGTTCCTCAGAGGTAAGGGAGCATGCGGTCCAGACGGCCGGCGTCTTCTGCACGGACATGGCCCGTCTGACGCAGATTACGCTTACGCTTGGTCGCTTTCTTCGTGAGGATGTGGCTACGGTTGGCGTGGCCGCACTTGTACTTGCCCGAGGCGGTCTTGCGGAAACGCTTGGCCGCTGCCCGGTTGGTCTTGATCTTGGGCATTGCAATGTCCTTGATGGGATATGACCCTGGTTTCTGACTGATCTGGCGGCGGCCTGGGCCGCTCTTTCCGTCCTGCCATGATCGGCGTACGACCCGTCCTGGGTGGGTCGAGCCGGGCATGATACAGGCAAAACCGCCCTGCCACCAGCCCCTGCAACCCTTTTGCCGGCAATTCACCGGCTTCCTGCAAAAGCAAAGGGACGCCCATGGCGTCCCTTTACCCTGAACCATTCAGCCAGGCGCCCCGGAAGGCGGCCGGTCAGGCCTCAGGTCTTCTTCTTCGGCGCGATCATCATGACCATCTGACGCCCTTCCAGGCGCGGACGGGATTCAATGACGATGTCCTCACCCAGATCGGCCTCGATCCGGTTGGCCATTTCGCGGCCCAGTTCCTGGTGGCTCATTTCACGGCCACGGAAACGGATGTTGACCTTGATCTTGTCACCATCTTCGAGGAACCCGCGCATCTTGCGCAGCTTGATCTGGTAGTCGCCCTCGTCCGTGACCGGACGGAACTTCACTTCCTTGATCTCGACCTGCTTGGTCTTCTTCTTGGCCTCGCTGGCCTTCTTCTGCGCTTCGAACTTGAACTTGCCGAAGTCCATGATCTTGCAGACCGGCGGATCGGCCTGCGGCTGGATTTCGACCAGGTCCAGGCCTTCATCTTCGGCCATGGACAGCGCTTCGTCGCGCGACAACACGCCGATCATTTCTCCGTCACTGCCGATCACGCGGACGCGCGGCACACGGATTTCCTGATTCTTGCGGTTCTGTTTGTTGTCAGGGGTGCTGATATTACGTTCTCCCAAGGGTATCGAACCGGTCCGGGTGCCTGTGCGCCCGGACCGGACCTTTGCTTACGCGCCCTCGGCGTGGAGCCGCTCGATGAAGGCCTGCAGGCTCATGCTGCCCAGGTCTTCGCCAGAACGCGTACGCACCGCCACAGCCCCATTTTCCTTCTCGCGGTCACCAATGACCAGCAGGTAGGGCACGCGCTGCAACGTATGCTCGCGGATTTTATAGCCGATCTTCTCGTTACGCAAATCCGAGCTGACGCGGAAGCCTTGCTCCGCAAGGGTTTTGGTCACGCCCGAGACGTAGTCGGCCTGGGCGTCGGTGATGTTGGCCACCACCACCTGGGTCGGCGCCAGCCAGGCCGGGAACTGGCCGGCATGGTGCTCGATCAGGATGCCCAGGAAGCGCTCCATCGAGCCGACGATGGCGCGGTGCAGCATGACCGGGTGCTTCTTCTGGCTGTTCTCATCCACGTACTCGGCGCCCAGACGGCCCGGCATCATGAAGTCGACCTGCATGGTGCCCAGCTGCCAGGTACGGCCGATCGCGTCCTTCAGGTGGTACTCGATCTTCGGGCCATAGAAGGCGCCCTCGCCCGGCAGCTCCTGCCATTCCACGCCACAGCTGGACAGCGCCGAGCGCAGCGCGCCCTCGGCCTTGTCCCAGGTGGCGTCGTCGCCCAGACGCGATTCCGGGCGCAGCGCGATCTTGATCTGGATCTCATCGAAGCCGAAGTGCTGGTAGACCGCCAGCGCCTGCTGGTGGAACGCGGTCACTTCCGACTCGATCTGGCTCTCGGTGCAGAACACATGGCCGTCGTCCTGGGTGAAACCACGCACGCGCAGGATGCCGTGCAGCGCGCCGGACGGCTCGTTGCGGTGGCAGGAACCGAACTCACCGTAGCGGATCGGCAGGTCGCGATAGCTGTGCAGGCCCTGGTTGAACACCTGCACATGGCCCGGGCAGTTCATCGGCTTGACCGCGTAGGTACGCTTCTCCGACTCGGTGAAGAACATGTTGTCCTGGTAGTTGTCCCAGTGGCCGGACTTCTTCCACAGGCTCACGTCCAGGATCTGCGGGCAACGCACTTCGCCATAGCCGCTGCTGCGGTAGACCTTGCGCATGTACTGCTCGACCACCTGCCACAGCGCCCAGCCCTTCGGGTGCCAGAACACCAGGCCCGGGGCCTCTTCCTGCAGGTGGAACAGGTCCTGCTGCTTGCCGATGCGGCGGTGGTCGCGCATCTCGGCTTCCTCGATGCGCTTGATGTACGCCTCGAGCTGCTTCTTGTCGGCCCAGGCGGTGCCATAGATGCGCTGCAGCTGCTCGTTCTGCGCGTCGCCGCGCCAGTAGGCGCCGGAGATGCGGGTCAGCTTGAAGGCCTTCAGGAAGCGCGTGTTCGGCACGTGCGGGCCGCGGCACATGTCCACGTATTCCTGGTGGTAGTACATGCCCATCGCCTGGATGTCGTCGGACATATCCTCGATCAGGCGCAGCTTGTAGTCCTCGCCACGGGCCTTGAAGATCTCGATCACTTCGGCGCGCGGCGTCACCTTCTTGATGACGTCGTAGTCCTGGGCGATCAGCTCACCCATGCGCTTCTCGATCGCGGCCATGTCGTCCGGGGTGAACGGGCGCTCGGAGTAGATGTCGTAGTAGAAGCCCTCGGCGATCACCGGGCCGATCACCATCTTCACGTCCGGGTACAGCTGCTTGACGGCGTGGCCAACCAGGTGGGCGCAGGAGTGGCGGATGATCTCCACGCCCTCCTCGTCCTTGGCGGTGATGATGCGCAGGCTGGCATCGTGGTCGATGACGTCACTGGCATCGACCAGCACGCCATCGACCGAACCGGCGATGGTGGCCTTGGCCAGGCCGGCACCGATCGACTGGGCGACGTCCATGACGCTGACGGGATTTTCGAACTCGCGGCGGCTGCCGTCGGGAAGGGTAATGTTGATCATCGCATTGGCTTCGTGCGGGGCCCGCGGGGCGGGCTGGAAAGCGTTCCCGGGCCATTGCCCGGGCAATAAAAAAGCGCCGCGAGGGCGCCTGGAACACAGGGCCTTCGGGGGCAGGTCAACAGTGGGCGGTGGTAGTGCTCATGTCGCACGCTCGGCCGGCGCTGGGCGCGGGCCACCTTGTTCCAGTCAGGGTTCTGCGACGATCTTAAACCAGCGCACCGGAAAGCCCAAGGGCTACCGTACGGTCCGCTGAATGGCCAGCGCTGGCGGCGTGAAAACGCAATGATTACCATGTCCGCGCAGCCCGCCCCGTGCCAGCCTGCCCGCTTTCCCCCAGGACCTCGTGATGCGCCACCCGCTCCGACCGGCTCCCGCCGGCCCCGCCCGTGTCCCGCGTTCGCCGGCCCGCTGCCAAGGCGGCCGCCCGCAATGATCACCGTCGGCCTTTCCACGCTGGGCTTCTGCAGCCTGGGCATGCTGGCGGCGATGTTCTCGGTGCTGGCGTTCTATGCCGCCTCGCCGCACTGCCGCTGGCCGCGCCTGCGCCGCGCCGGCCGCCTCGGCCGCCAGATCGGCCTGGTCGCCGCCGCTGCCGCGTTGTGGCTGTGGATGGCCGAACTCGGCTTTGCTGCTGGCCTGGTGGCGATGCTGTGCACCTGGATGCTGGCCGCGATGCTGCTGCCCGCCCTGGCCGCCTGGCATCGCCCGGGCACGGAGTCGCCCTGATGTGGCCGCGCGCCTTCGCCGGCATCGTGGCCGGCTTCTTCCTGGCCGCGGCCGTGACCGGGCTGGTGACCTGGCTGCCGCCAGGCCCCTGGCAGAACGCGCTGGTGCCCAGCCTGATCACGTTCATCCCGCTGTGGATGCTGGCTGCCCTGTGGGCGTTCAGCTTCCGCAGCGCACTGCGCGCCTGGGTGACTCTGGCCGGCAGCGCTGCGGCCGGCTTTGCCGTGCTGACGCTGCTGCGCCTGACCGGCGCGGTGCAATGAGACCCACCCCATGAAGTTCAGCTCGCAGACCCTGCGTACGTTCACCACCCTGCACACCTGGGTCGGCCTGGTTGCCGGCTTCGGCCTGTTCGTGGCTTTCTACGCGGGTGCGCTGACCCTGTTCCACCACGACCTGCCGCTGTGGCAGACGCCCGGTGCAGCCACCGCGTTGCCGGCGGGCCTGGACGACGCGCAGTACCTGCTGGAAGACGTGCTGGCGACACACCCGGAAGCCCGCCGCCACGTCGGCATGACCTTCCCTGGCGCCGAGCATCCACAACCACTGGCCTATTGGCAGGCCGATGACGGCAGCTGGCGCTATGCCTGGCCGGGCCAGATCGCCGGCAGCCCGACGCCGCCACAGACCGGGCTGGCCGAACTGGTCAACGAACTGCATTACAGCCTCGGCCTGCCGGTGGCCGGCATCTACGTGATGGGCATCGTCAGCCTGCTGTATGGCATGGCACTGCTGAGCGGGCTGGTGATCCACCTGCCGAAGCTGTTCGGCGACCTGTTCGCGCTGCGTCCGGGCCGCAACCTGAAGCAGCTGTGGCAGGACGCGCACAACGTGATCGGCGTGCTCAGCCTGCCCTTCCACCTGATGTTCGCGGTCACTGGCGCCCTGCTCTGCCTGGTGTTCGTGCAGATGGCCCTGCTCAACCCGCTGATCTACGACGGCAAGGCCCTGCAGGCGGTACCGACCGCAATGGACACCGCGCCGGTGCGCGACGCCAGCGGCATCCCGGCACCGCCGGGCAGCCTGCGCCTGCTGCATGCGCGCGCGCTTGACGTGGCCCGCGCACAGGGCGTGGCCAACTTCGAACCGGCCTACCTGAAGCTGGCCAACGCCGGCGATGCCAACGCCACGATCGAGATCACTGGTGAATCCACCGGCACACTCGGGCCGCTCGGTTCGGTGGCCCTGGACGTGGCCACCGGCAACGTTCTGGCCTCCCAGCTGCCGGGCCAGCGCGATGCCAACCACGCCACGCTCAGCGCCGCCTATGCCCTGCACTTCGGCGAGTTCGGCAACGGCGTGGTGGTCTGGCTGTACTTCCTGCTCGGCCTCGGCGGTGCGTTCCTGTTCTACTCCGGCAACCTGTTGTGGATCGAGTCGCGGCGCAAGCGTCGCCAGCCGCAACAGCCGCGTGCCGGGGTGAACATGGCGCGGGCCACGGTTGGCGTGTGCATCGGCCTGTGCGTGGCGATCTCGGTCGCGTTCGTCACCGCGCTGGTGCTGGAGCGGCTGGCACCTTCTGCAGTCGACCACGGCATCCGCTGGGCCTGCTTCGGCAGCTGGGCAGCCTGTGCGCTGTGGGCTGCACTGCGCCGACCCGCGCAGGCCGCGCGCGAGCTGCTGTGGGCCGCAGCAATCAGCACTGCACTGGTGCCGGTCCTGCACGGTGCACTCAATGGTGACTGGCTGTGGCGCGCCGCCGCGCGTGGCCAGTGGCCGCTGTTCTGGGTCGATGCCATCGCGCTGGCCATGGCCTTCGGCTTCGCCCGCCTGGCCGTCGCCAGCCAGCGCCGCGCCCGCAGCGGCGACCCCAACAGTGTCTGGGCCAACTGAGTCTTCGCCGGGCATCGCCCGGCGCTACCGCTGCGGGTGTTCTTCGCCCGGGTAACGACTCACTTCGATCAGGTTGCCATCCGGGTCGCGGAAGTACACCGATTCGATCGGCCCCAGCGCGCCAGTACGTGCGACCGGCCCCTCCTCAACTGCAACGGACTGCGCCTGCAGGTGGGCCAGCACAGTGGTCGTCGCCGTGCGCGTGACCAGGCACAGATCGGCGCTGCCCGGCATGGGCCGCAGCGCATGCGGTTGCAGCGGGGCGCTGGCCGGATGCAGGTTGATCTTCTGCTGGCCGAACTGCAGCGCGGTACGACCGGCGCCGAAGCGCACGACCTGCATGCCGAGCACGCGCTGGTAGAAATCACAGCTGCGGTCGATGTCGGCGACGGTGAGGACCAGGTGGTCCAAGCGTTCGAGATGGATCATGCCCGCAGCGTAACGCTGCGGGCATGGACATGCTGTGCGGGGTCGGGCCGATGGCGTTGCGTCGTTGCGCCGGACATCGCCTGATACAGCTCAATCGCCGATGCGCGCCTTCTGCCAGGGGCCCAGCATGGCGTTGAGCAGGCTGGCCTGCTCGTCGTCGCCGGTCAGCTCCCACATGAACACCCCGGCCAGGCCCTGCTCGCGGGCGAACTGCGCACGCAGGCCGATCGAACGTGGGTCTTCATAGCTGATGAAGACCTTCTGCCCGGCGTTGTACAGCCACGGGCTCTGCGCCTGCGGCTGCCAGTGCTTGGTCCAACCCGGCTGGTCGAGATAGCGCGCCTTGATCACCCGCCAGTCGCCGGCGTCGGCCGGTGCGCTGTAGGGCTGGTACAGGCCATCCGCTGCATCGCCGGTGACCTTGAAGCCGCGTCCGTAGAACGGCACGCCCAGCACCAGCTTGTCGGCCGGCACGCCATGCTCGCGGTAGTACTGCACGGCGCCGGCCACGTTGTTCCAGCGCCGCAGCTCAGGCGCCAGCGGATCGGCCGGCACTTCATGCAGGGGCGCATTGAAGGTCGACACCGAAGAGAAGCCGGTGCCCATGTCGTAGCTCATCAGGTTGATGAAATCGAACACCTTGGCCAGCGCCAGCAGGTCGTAGCTCGCCGCCGGATCATAGGGACCGTCGGTCTGCAGGCGACCGGCGGCCAGCGCGGCGGTCAGCAGCATCGGCTGTCGCGCCTTGCGCCCGTGCGCGTCGAGCGCCACACGGAACGCC
Organism: Stenotrophomonas sp. 109824_Sma; assembly: GCF_056480025.1. NCBI lineage: Bacteria > Pseudomonadati > Pseudomonadota > Gammaproteobacteria > Lysobacterales > Lysobacteraceae > Stenotrophomonas > Stenotrophomonas sp. 109824_Sma. The sequence continues at coordinate 3,295,846 of NZ_CM151078.1, forward strand.
TGTGCGAGCTTGGTCAGATTGGCGCGATCCTGCGGGCGATGCGCCAGCTCCTTCGGGCCGCCACTGACAGGAAATTCCCAGTCGATATCCACGCCATCGAAGCTGCCGGCATGGCGATCGAAGAACAGTGCCATGCATGAGTCCACCAGGCGCTTGCGGCTGGCTTCGGTCAGCGCTGCATCGGAGAAACCGCCCGCGCCCCAGCCACCGATCGAAATCAGCGTGCGCAGGTGCGGATGCGCCTTCTTCAGCTCGGCCAGCGCGGCGAAATTCTTCGGCGCTTCCGCGCCGATCGTGCAGCGCCCGTCCTCGATGGTGGAGAACGCGTAGAACAGATGGGTGAGGCGCTCGGCCGGAATGCTCGACACCGGGTAGCGCTCGGCCGAACCACCGGGGTAGTAGGCACCGAAGATGGGAGGCTGCGCGGGCCCCGCATGCACGGCAATGGGCAAGGCACCGGCAATCAGCACGGCAAGGGCAGCCACGGTCTGGCGGAACATGGGATCTCCCGGTTCGAAGGCGCAGCCACGTTAGCAAACCGATGTGCCCGCGGCACGGATGTCGCGGCATGTCGTCCCGTGGACAGGCGCGATCCGCGCAACCCTGACAGAACGATGGCCACGTGGCGGCGCTCACGCACTGCAGCAGGACATGCAGCGACCTGGATGAGCGGCACTTCATGACATCCAGGCAAAGAAAAAGCGGGCCGAAGCCCGCTTTTTCATTTCAGCGATTCCAGGAGCGTGTCAACCAAGGTTGACACCCACCGCCGATTATTCGGCGCTGACGGCGTCGCCTTCTTCCACGGCCTTCATCGACAGGCGGATACGGCCCTGCTTGTCGACTTCCAGCACCTTGACCTTGACCACATCGCCTTCCTTCAGCACGTCGCCGACCTTCTCGACGCGATCGCTGGAGATCTGCGACACGTGGACCAGACCATCCTTGCCCGGCAGGATGGTGACGAACGCACCGAAGTCCATGATCTTGGCGACCTTGCCTTCGTAGATGCGGCCCGGCTCGACGTCCGAGGTGATCTGCTCGATGCGGGCCTTGGCGGCCTGGGCAGCGATGGCATTGACCGACGCGATGACGATGGTGCCGTCGTCCTGGATGTCGATCTGGGTGCCGGTTTCCTTGGTGATGGCCTGGATGGTCGAGCCACCCTTGCCGATCACTTCGCGGATCTTGTCCGGGTGGATCTTGATGGTCAGCAGGCGCGGCGCGTAGTCCGACAGCTCTTCACGCGGAGCGGTCAGGCCGTGGGCCATTTCGCCCAGGATGTGCAGACGGCCAGCCTTGGCCTGCTGCAGGGCCTGCTTCATGATCTCTTCGGTGATGCCTTCGATCTTGATGTCCATCTGCAGGGCGGAAATGCCCTCAGCGGTACCGGCCACCTTGAAGTCCATGTCGCCCAGGTGATCTTCGTCACCCAGGATGTCGGACAGGACGACGAAGCGCTCGCCTTCCTTGACCAGACCCATGGCGATACCGGCCACCGGCGCCTTCACCGGCACGCCGGCGTCCATCAGGGCCAGCGACGAGCCGCAGACCGAGGCCATCGACGAGGAACCGTTCGACTCGGTGATTTCCGAGACGACGCGGATGGTGTACGGGAAGGATTCCAGCGACGGCATGACAGCCAGCACGCCACGCTTGGCCAGGCGGCCGTGGCCGATTTCGCGGCGCTTCGGGCCCATCATGCGGCCGCACTCACCCACCGAGAACGGAGGGAAGTTGTAGTGGAACAGGAAGTTTTCCTTGTACTCACCGGCAACGGCATCGATGACCTGGCCATCACGGGCGGTGCCCAGGGTGATGGTCACGATGGCCTGGGTTTCGCCACGGGTGAACAGCGAGGAACCGTGGGTGCGCGGCAGCACGCCGGTCTTCACGGCGATCGGGCGGACGGTGTCCAGCGCACGGCCGTCGATACGGACCTTGGTGTCCAGCACGGAGTCACGCATGGTGCGGTATTCCAGCTCGCCGAATTCCTTCGACAGCTCGGCCGGGTTCCAGCCTTCAGCGGCCACGCGGCCAGCCAGGGTTTCGACCACGTCCTTCTTGATCGCCGAGATGGCGTCGCGGCGCTGCAGCTTGTCACGCACCTGGAAGGCTTCGCCCAGGCGCGGGCCGATGGCTTCCTTCAGGGCGGAGATCAGCGCGTCGTTCTTGGCCGGGGCTTCCCAGGTCGACGGCTTGGTACCGGCTTCAACGGTCAGCTCGTTGATCGCGTTGATGACCTTCTGCATTTCGCGGTGACCGAAGGTCACGGCGCCCAGCATCACTTCTTCGGACAGCAGCGCGGCTTCGGATTCAACCATCAGCACGGCGTTGGAGGTACCGGCGACGACCAGCTCCAGCTGCGAGTCAGCCAGTTCGCTGACGGTCGGGTTCAGGATGTACTCGCCGTTCTTGTAACCGACCTTGGCCGCGCCGATCGGACCCATGAACGGGGTGCCAGCCAGGGCCAGGGCAGCCGAAGCACCGATCAGGGCCGGGATGTCACCGTCCACGTCCGGGTTCAGCGACATCACCGTGGCGATGATCTGCACTTCGTTCTTGTAGTCTTCCGGGAACAGCGGGCGGATCGGACGGTCGATCAGACGCGAGATCAGGGTTTCCTTCTCGGTCGCACGGCCTTCGCGCTTGAAGAAACCACCCGGGATGCGGCCGCCGGCGTAGAACTTTTCCTGATAATCGACGGTCAGCGGGAAGAAGTCCTGGCCTTCGCGCGCGCTCTTGGCGGCGACGGCGGTGACCAGCAGTACGGTGTCGTCCATCTTGACGATGACGGCGCCGCTGGCCTGACGGGCGACTTCGCCGGTCTCAAGCGTGACGGTGTGCTTGCCGTACTGGAAGGTTTTGGTGATTTTTGCCACGGAGGGTGTCCTTGGGGATGCTGTCTGCGAATTTGGACCGTCGGCGACCCTTGCCGCCAGCGGGTGGCCGGATCGTTCCGGCCTGAATCGGGGATTGCGGTGCTACAAAACAAAACCGCGGCGCATCGCTGCGCCGCGGGGGATTCGTTGCTTAGCGACGCAGGCCAAGCTTCTCGATCAGGGCCTTGTAACGTTCGACGTCCTTCTTCTTCAGGTAGTCGAGCAGGCTGCGACGGCGATTGACCATCTGCAGCAGGCCGCGGCGGCTGTGGTGGTCCTTCTTGTGGGTCTTGAAGTGGCCGGTCAGCAGTTCGATGCGGGCGGTCAGCAGTGCAACCTGGACTTCCGGGGAGCCGGTGTCAGCCGAGCTGCGCTTGTTGTCTTCAATGACCTTCTGGGTGTCGATCGACATTTCTTTTTTCTCTGTGATGCGTGGCCGGCAGGAACGCGCTTCGCGCACCGCCAGGCTCGCCGTGGACTACGAGGATGAAACCTGCGCGAGGCAGGTTGCCGGAAAACGGCCGCGAAATTGTAACGGTCGGGGGCTTCCGGGACAAGGACCGGGGCTGAACCGGCTGGCCCCGGTCAGAGGTTGAAACGGCGCTGCGGGGCCAGCAGGCCACTGTCGTCGACCTGGCCGAGGCCCTGGACAGCATCGTCCGGACCGAACACGGCCACCAGGCCGCGCGGCCAGGACAGGTCGCGCTGGCGCTGGCCGACACAGAACCGATGGGCCTGGTCGGCGTCCAGGTCGACCCTCGGGTATTCAGCCAGGCCGGCCGCCAGAGGCAGCAGCAACGCATCCATGCCGGCCTCGTCACCGGCCTCGACCATCGCCCGCAGCTGGTCCAGCGTGACCATGGCAGGCTCGCGGAACGGCTCGACCCAGAGCCGGCGCAGCGCGCTGATGTGGGCGCCACAGCCCAGGCTTTCGCCGAGGTCGCGGGCCAGGCTTCGGATATAGGTGCCGGAACCACAGGTCACGCGCAACCGCAGCCGTTCCGGCCGCTGCTCCAGCACCTCGATGGCGTGCACCTGCACCTCGCGTTCGGGCGCTTCGATGGCGTCACCGCGGCGAGCCTTCACATACAGCGGTTCACCGCCCTGCTTCAGCGCCGAATAGATCGGGGCACGCTGGCGGATGTTGCCGGTCAGCGGCGCCAGCGCAGCCTGCAGGGCCTCGGTACTGATCGCCGGCACCGGGCGCTGCAGCAGCACCTGGCCTTCGGCATCGTCGGTATCCGTGGTCTGGCCGAGCACGATCTCGGCGTCGTAGGCCTTGGCCGAACCCAGCAGCAGGCCGGCGATCTTGGTCGCCTCGCCGAAACACAGCGGCAGCAGGCCGGTGGCCAGCGGGTCGAGGCTGCCGGTATGGCCCCCCTTCTCGGCGCGGAACAGGCGGCGCGCCACCTGCAGGGCAGCGTTGGAGCTCATGCCGGTCGACTTGTCGAGCAGCAGGATGCCATCCAGGCGGCGGAACTGAATTCGGGTCATGACAGGAGTGTGTAGAGCCGGGCCATGCTCGGCTGCCGCAGCGCGGCCCGCAGGGGCTTCGCGTTGCCGGAATGGAAAGACGCCGGGCATGGGCCCGGCGCTACCTTATTCTTCGTCGCTCTCGCGACGCTTCTCGGCGGCCAGCGTATCGGGCAGGTCGCGCAGGATGTTGTCGATGTGCTCACCACGGTCGACCGAGTCGTCGTAGTGGAAATGCAGCTCCGGCACGTGGCGCAGCTTCATCGCACGGGCCAGGTCCATGCGCAGGCGGTAGCCCAGCTCCTTCAGGCCGGCCACGGCTTCAGCCGAACGTTCCGGCATCAGCGCGGTGACGAACACCTTGGCGTGGGCCATGTCGCGGGTAATTTCCACGTCGGACACGCTCACCGAGGGCAACCCGTGCTCGCGCACGGCGTTGTGCACCAGGGTGCCGAGTTCACGGCGCAGCTGGGCGGAGACACGGTCGGTTCGATGGAAAGTCTTGGGCACGAGGAGCTCTTGGTTCAGTTGTCGCCCGACCAACGGTCGGGCGCTACATCTACATGGTACCCGACCGTGGGTCGGGCTTTGCATGCCGGCAGGGCCCGACCGTTGGTCGGGCCGCCACGCAGCATTACAGGGTGCGCGGCACTTCGATACGCTCGAAGCACTCGATCTGGTCACCCGGCTTGACGTCGTTGTAGGCCTTCACCGCGATACCGCATTCGGTACCGTTGCGGACTTCCTCGACGTTCTCCTTGAAGCGACGCAGCGATTCCAGCTCGCCCTCGAAGATCACCACGCTGTCGCGCAGCACGCGGATCGGCTTGTTGCGCTTGACCACGCCCTCGATGACCATCGAGCCGGCGACGGCGCCCAGCTTGGAGCTGCGGAAGACGTCGCGGACCTCGGCGATACCGATGATCTCTTCGCGGATCTCCACGCCCAACAGACCGGAGGCCACCTGCTTCACCTGGTCGATCACGTCATAGATGATCGAGAAGTAACGCAGGTCCACGCCGTTGGATTCGATGATGCGACGGGCCGAAGCGTCCGCACGCACGTTGAAGCCGATGACGGTGGCCTTCGAAGCGGCCGCCGAGTTGGCGTCCGACTCGGTGATGCCGCCCACGCCGGAGTGGATCACGTTGATGCGGATATCTTCGTTGGACAGCGCGACCAGTGCCTGGCTCAGCGCCTGTACCGAGCCCTGCACGTCGGCCTTGATGACCAGGTTGAGGACCTGCTGGCCCTCGCCCTTGCCCAGGGTCGCCATGATGTCTTCCATGCGGCTGCCCGCGGTGGCGACCAGGCGCGACTCACGGCGCTTGGTCTCACGCTGCTGGGCAACGTCCTTGGCCAGGCGCTCGTCCTCGACCACCACGAAGTCGTCACCGGCTTCCGGCACGCCGGACAGGCCCAGGACCTGCACCGGGATGGACGGGCCAGCGAACTCCGGCTGCTTGCCGGTCTCGTCGAACAGCGCACGCACGCGGCCGTACTGGATGCCACACACCAGGTAGTCGCCCTTCTTCAGGCGGCCCTGCTGCACCAGCACGGTCGCGACCGGGCCGCGGCCCTTGTCCAGCGACGATTCGATCACCACGCCCGAGGCGCGGCCTTCGTCGACGGCCTTCAGTTCCAGCAGTTCGGCCTGGATCGAGATGGCGTCCAGCAGGTCGTCGATGCCCAGGCCGGTCTTGGCCGAGATCTCCACCATCTGGGTGTCACCACCGAAGTCTTCGGCCACGACCTGCTCGGACAGCAGTTCGTTCTTGACCCGCATCGGATCGGCATCGGACTTGTCGATCTTGTTGATCGCCACGATCAGCGGCACACCCGCCGAACGGGCGTGCTGGATCGCTTCCTTGGTCTGCGGCATGACACCGTCATCGGCGGCCACGACCAGCACCACGATATCGGTCAGCTTGGCACCGCGCGCACGCATCGAGGTGAAGGCAGCATGGCCCGGGGTATCCAGGAAGCTGATCACGCCCTTCGGCGTATCGACGTGGTAAGCGCCGATGTGCTGGGTGATGCCGCCGGCCTCGCCGGTGGCGACCTTGGTACGGCGGATGTAATCCAGCAGCGAGGTCTTGCCGTGGTCGACGTGACCCATGATGGTGACCACCGGCGGACGCTGGGTGGCTTCGCCCTGGTTTTCACCGGTCGAGGCCAGCAGTGCGTCCTCGGCGTCGTTGTCGTTGGCACGGATCGCCTTGTGGCCGAGTTCTTCGGTCACCAGCGCGGCGGTGTCATGGTCGATGGACTGGGTGATGGTGGCCATCACGCCCATCTTGAACAGCGCCTTGACCACCTCGCCGCCCTTCAGCGCAAGCTTCTGCGCCAGGTCGGCCACGGTGATCGTGTCGCCGATCGCCACTTCACGCACCACCGGTGCGGTCGGACGCTCGAAGGCGTGCGGACCGGCATTGTTGCCACCACGCGACATGTCGCGACGGCCACCGGACTGGTTGCGACCACCCGGACGTCCACGGGAATTGCTGTTGTTGCTGTTGCCACGACGCGCACGGTCGGCAGCCGACAGGTGCATCTGGCCGGCGAAGCGATCGCCCGGGCCACGCTCGTTGCGCGGCGCGCTGCGGTTGTTGCGGTCGTCGCTGCGCGGCGGCGGCGGAGCACCACGCGGTGCAGCCGGGGCTGCGGCCGGGGCGCGCGGCGGACGCGGCGCGGTTTCGTCGATCGGAGCACGCTTGGGCTTGCTGGCAGCCAGCGCCTCGGCCGCCTTGGCGGCAGCCGCAGCTTCCTCGGCCGCCTTCTTCTCGGCTTCGGCACGCTCCTTGGCGGCAACCTCCTCCTCACGGGCGCGGACGATGGCCTCGTCGCGCAGACGATCCTTCTCGGCCAGGGCCTGCTGTTCGGCAAGGTTGCGGGCACGCGACTCTTCCAGCTTGCGCAGGATGTCGGCGCGCTCTTCGTCCGGGGTCATGGCGCGAGCACCATCCTTGACGTAGGTACGCTTCTGGCGCACCTCGACATTCACGGTCGTCTTGCTGCGACCGGAATTGACCGTCACTTCCTGCTGCTTCCGGCGGTTGAGCGTGATCTTCTTTGCAGACTGATCGGTCTCTTCCGGGGCCTGCTCGGGCTTGCCGTGCGAACGACGAAGGAAGCCCAGGAGCTTAACCTTCTCGGAGCTGGTCACGACCTGGTCGGGACCGCTGAACTTCATGCCGGCACCGGCCAGCTGTTCCAGCAGTTTTTCGACCGGCGTGTTGACCAGTTCGGCAAGCTTGCGGATGGTGGTTTGCTGCGACATTCGGATCCTATGATCTTGTGGGCGCCCCCCCGCATCTGGAGGTGGCGCGGATTCTACGCCCTGAGCGGCTCAGGGCCCTGTTCATTGCCGGCTCATTCGCCGCGTTCCAGTCGGGCGATCTCCTCGGCACGGGCGGCCAGGATCAGCGCAGCGGCGCGCGCCTGATCCAGTCCTTCGATGCCGAAGTCCATGACCTCGTCGGCGGCCAGGTCGGACAGGTCCTCGCTGGTACGCACGCCGTGGCCGGCCAGCGCATATGCGGTGGCTTCGTCCATGCCCTTCAGGGACAGCAGGTCCTGCGCCGGCTGGCCGTCTTCAAGGCCTTCCTCGACTGCCAGGGCCTCATTGAGCAGCGCATCGCGGGCACGGGCGCGCAGCTCTTCGACGATGTCCTCGTCGAAACCTTCCACGGCCAGCAGTTCGCCGACCGGGACATAGGCGATTTCCTCGACGGTGCCGAAGCCTTCGCTGACCAGGATGCCGGCGATTTCCTCGTCCACTTCCAGCTTGTCCATGAACAGCTGGCGGGCCGAAGCCTGCTCGGCTTCCGACTTGGCGGTGACCTGGTCCTGGGTCATCACGTTGAGCTGCCAGCCGGTCAGGCGGCTGGCCAGGCGCACGTTCTGGCCGCCCTTGCCGATCGCCTGGGCCAGGCGGTCTTCAGCAACAGCCAGGTCCATCGAATGCTTGTCTTCATCGACGATGATCGACTGCACTTCGGCCGGTGCCATCGCGTTGATGACGAAGTTGGCCGGGTTGTCGTTCCACAGCACGATGTCCACGCGCTCGCCATTGAGCTCGTTGGACACGGCCTGCACGCGCGAACCGCGCATGCCGATGCAGGCACCGATCGGATCGGTGCGCTGGTCGTGGGCCAGCACGGCGATCTTGGCGCGGTCGCCCGGATCGCGGGCGCAGGCCTTGATTTCCACCAGGCCCTGGCCGACTTCCGGCACTTCCAGCTTGAACAGCTCGATCATGAATTCCGGGGCGGCACGGCTGATGAACAGCTGCGGGCCACGCGGCTCCGAGCGCACTTCGGCCAGGTAGCCGCGCACACGGTCACCGGCGCGCAGCACGTCGCGCGGAATGCCCTTGTCCTTCGGGATGAAGCCTTCGGCGTTGCCACCGAGGTCGACATAGATGTTGCCGCGCTCGGCGCGCTTGACCACGCCGGTGATCAGCTCACCCACGCGATCCTTCCACGCATCCACGACCTGCTGGCGCTCGGCTTCGCGCACGCGCTGGACGATGACCTGCTTGGCGGCCTGGGCAGCAATGCGGCCGAAGTCCGGGTTCTCGATCTGCTCTTCGATGTAGTCGCCGACGTCCACGCCTTCGGCTTCATCGACGGCGTCCATCAGGCGGATCTGGCGGTCCGGCGATTCCATGACCACGTCATCGGCCACCACTTCCCAGCGGCGGAAGGTTTCGTAGCTGCCATCCTTGTGGTCGATGACCACGCGGGTCAGCACTTCCTCGTCGGGATAGCGCTTCTTCGCTGCCGAGGCCAGGGCGGCCTCGATGGCATCGAAGATCACTTCACGCGGCACGCCCTTCTCGTTGGCGACTGCGTCGACTACCAGCAACAGTTCCTTGCTCATTGGCTCACTCCGCGCGCGGCTTCTTTGCCGCCGGCTCGTTGGAAGAAGAATTCTTGTTCGGCTTCGGACGCTTCGGTGCCGGACCGGTCGGCTTGCTCGGGGCCAGCCCCAGCGCCACCCAGTCGGGCATGATCCGTGCCTTGTCGATGTTGTCGGCCGACACGACCACTTCGGCCTTGTCGACGATGAAGGTGATGGTGTCCGCGGCCTCGTCGATCGCTTCGATGCGGCCCTGCAGGCGACGACGGTTGTCCTGCGGCAGCTTCAGCGTGACCTTGGCCATTTCGCCGAGGTGACGGCCGAACTGCTCCAGGTTGAACAGCGGACGGTCGACGCCCGGCGAAGACACTTCCAGCGTGTAGTTGCCGCTGATCGGGTCTTCGACGTCCATCTGCGCCGACACTTCGCGGCTGACGCGCTCGCAGTCGTCGACATTGATGATGCGCTCGGGCTGTTCAGCCAGCGGCACGTCGATGTAAAGGCGCAGGGTCGCACCGCCGGGGGCCGGCAGATACTCAACGCCCAGCAGCTCCAGGCCCAGCGACACAACGGTCGGGGCGAGCAGATTCGCGATGTCGGTTGCCTTGTCGCTCACAGCCTGCCTTGATCTCTATGGTTGGGTGCCGGCCTTGGCCGGCGTGGAAACATGACGCCCCGGAAACGACAAAGGGCCCGTTGGGCCCCTTTTCCGGAAAGACTCCGGTGACTGGATTCCGGTTGCAACCTGCATTGCCTGCCGGTTGCGGCCCTCCTTCCGGGTCCGGACTCCCGCTGGGAGGCCGCCTTCAGGGGTACTGCTAGGCCGCTGATGATAGCGACTGCACCGCGCTGGTGCAAGGTGCGGACCCGGGGTCAGGTCCCTTTTCCACGGGAAAAGGGACCTGACCCCAATCACGCAGAAACGACGCAGACCCCAAAGAAAATCGCCTTCGAAGCAGAACTTCGAAGGCGATTTCTTTACTTGGTAGCGGGGGCAGGATTTGAACCTGCGACCTTCGGGTTATGAGCCCGACGAGCTGCCAGACTGCTCCACCCCGCATCAGAAGCGGAATTATGAGCGAATGCTTCAAAACATGCAAGCCTTCCCTCATTCATCAAACCGGTTGGCGCCGATATGAAGTTGGTAGCGGGGGCAGGATTTGAACCTGCGACCTTCGGGTTATGAGCCCGACGAGCTGCCAGACTGCTCCACCCCGCACCGGAAGTGTTTGAACTGCTGCCCTGCTCTTTCGAGGAGGGCTACCGCAACGATGTTCTGGCTGAACCGCTGCAGTGACAACTCAGGCTGCGCATATTACACGAATCGCGCAGCTTTGTGTCAACTTTTATGCAAGATGCGCAAATGCCTGCTGGCACCAGACCATGATCGGGTTCCAGGCCAGGCCCAGGGCCAGCAGTGCCAGCGCGTTCACGCCCAGCACCACGCCCAGCACGCGGTCGTTGCTGCGCGGCATGGCCTCGCCCACCGGCTCATCGAAGTACATGACCTTGATGACACGCAGGTAGTAGAAGCAGCCGACCACGGCGCACAGCACGCCGAGGATGGCCAGCCACAGCAGGCCGCCGTTGACGGCCGCGCCCAGCACCGCCAGCTTGGTCCAGAAGCCCAGGAACGGCGGGATGCCGGCCAGCGACGCCATGATGCACAGCACCAGGCCGGCCATCCACGGGTTGCGGGCATTCAGGCCCTTGAAGTCTTCGATGTTCTCGGCTTCGAAGCCGGCACGCGACAGCGCGATGATCGCACCGAAGGCGGCGGTCGACATGATGGCGTAGGCCAGTGCGTAGAACAGTGCGGCGGCATAGCCCTGCGAACCGCCACCTGCGATGCCCATCAGCAGGAAGCCGATGTGCGAGACGGTGGAGAACGCCAGCATGCGCTTGAGGTTGCTCTGCGCGATGGCCATCAGGTTGCCGATGACCAGCGAGACCGCGGCCAGGCCGGCGATCAGCAGCTGCAGTTCGGTCGACAGCGGGCCCACGCCCATTTCCAGCAGGCGGTACGCCATGCCAAAGGCGGCCAGCTTCGGCGCCGAGCTGATGAACAGTGCGATCGGTGCCGGGGCACCCTGGTACACGTCCGGCAGCCACATGTGGAACGGCGCGGCACCCAGCTTGAAGGCGACGCCGGCAATCATGAACACCGCACCGGTGATCAGCAGCACGCGCTCTTCGGAGTGCGGGATGGCCTCGCGGATGACGTCCAGGTGCAGGCTGCCGGTGGCGCCGTAGATCAGCGACATGCCGTACAGCAGCAGGCCCGAGGCCAGCGAACCGAGCACGATGTACTTCATCGCCGCTTCCGAGGCCAGGCCGTTCTCGCGGTTGCTGGCGACCAGTGCGTAGGAGCACAGCGCCAGCAGTTCCAGGCCCAGGTAGACCATCAGCAGGCTGCCGGCCGAGACCAGGATCATCATGCCGGCGGTGCCGAACAGGATCAGCACCGGGATCTCGCCCTGGAACAGGTTGCGGTCACGCAGGTAGCGCCAGCCGTAGACCAGGGTCAGGCCGCTGAGCAGCACGATCCCGGTCTTCATCACGTCCGCGGCGGTATCGCGCACGAACATGCCATGGAAGACCTCCCCCTGCCCGCCCACGCCGGTGGCCAGCATGAACAGCACCACGGCCAGCGCAGCGAGCGAGAACAGGTGGGTGACGATCTTGTTCCGGTTGCTGACGAACAGGTCGAGGATCATCAGGGCGAAGGCGCTGCCGATCAGCACCAGCTCGGGAGCGAGCGGTGGCAGGTCAGCGGCGGTCAATGGCAGCAGCGGCGAGGTGGTCATCATCAAATCCTGGAATTACAGCAGCTTGCTGGATGCGATCTGCATCGCCAGCTTCGCGATCGAGGGCTCCATCAGGTCGGTCAGCGGCTTGGGATAGATGCCCAGCGCCAGCACGCCAATGGCGAACACGCCCAGCACCAGCCATTCGCGGCCGTTGATGTCCTTCAGTTCGGCAACATGGCTGTTGGCCACTTCACCGAAGAAGATGCGCTTGTACAGCCACAGGGTGTAGGCGGCGCCGATGATCAGGGTGGTGGCCGCGCCCAGTGCGATCCACGGATTACGCTGGAAGGCCGACAGGATGACCATGAACTCGCCAACGAAACCGCTGGTACCCGGCAGGCCCGCGTTGGCCATGAAGAACAGCATGGCGAAGGTGGCAAACCACGGCATCACGTTGACCACGCCGCCGTAATCGGCGATGCGGCGGCTGTGCATGCGGTCGTACAGCACGCCGACGCAGGAGAACATAGCGCCGGACACGAAGCCGTGCGAGATCATCTGCACCATGGCGCCCTGCAGGCCCAGGCGGGCGGCATCGGCGTTACCGGCTTCACGCACCAGCCACAGGGCGATGAAGGTGCCCAGGGTGACGAAGCCCATGTGCGCGATCGACGAATAGGCGATCAGCTTCTTCATGTCGTCCTGAACCAGGGCGACCAGGCCGACGTAGATCACCGCGATCAGCGACAGCGCGATCACCAGCCAGGCCCATTCCTGCGATGCGTCCGGGACGATCGGCAGGTTGAAGCGCAGGAAGCCGTAGCCACCGATCTTCAGGGCGATGGCGGCCAGGATCACCGAACCGGCGGTCGGTGCTTCCACGTGGGCATCCGGCAGCCAGGTGTGGACCGGGAACATCGGCACCTTGACCGCGAAGGCGATCAGGAAGGCGAAGAAGATCCAGGTCTGTTCCTTGGCCGACAGCGGCAGCGCGTACAGGTCGGCCAGCTGGAAGCTGCCGCCCTTCAGGTACAGGTAGATCAGCGCCACCAGCATTAGCACCGAGCCGAGGAAGGTGTACAGGAAGAACTTCAGCGCGGCGTAGATGCGGCGCGGGCCACCCCAGACACCGATGATCAGGAACATCGGGATCAGCATCGCCTCGAAGAACACGTAGAACAGCATCGCGTCCGTGGCCGAGAAGATACCGACCGTGACGCCTTCCAGGATCAGGAAGGCCGCCACGTACTGGTTCACGCGCTTGTCGATGGCGCTCCAGGCGCCGATCAGGGCAAGCACGCTGACCAGGGTGGTCAGCAGGATCAGCGCCACGGCAATGCCGTCCACGCCCAGGTTGTAGCCGATCTTGTATGCCGGGATCCAGGCATGGGTCTCGACGAACTGCAGACCGTCGATGCCCGCGTTGTAGCCGCTCAGCAGCGAGAGGCTCGCCACGAATGTCAGCACCGCTACGCCCAGCGACGCCCAGCGGGCGGTCTGCGCATCACGGATCGCAAGGATCAGGGCGCCACCGAGGATCGGCAGCCAGATGAGGACACTGAGTAGAGGCCAGTTCGACACGTCTTCTTATTCCGTACAGGTCATCAACGCAGGTAATGCATCAGCACGCCCAGCAGGGCAATCAGGCCGATGATCATCGCGAAGGCGTAGTGATAGAGGAAACCGGATTGGGTACGACGCAGCACGCCGGCTGCGACGTCCACAACACGTGCCGAGAGATTGACCACGCCGTCGACGATGTTGCTGTCGATCCAGCGCGAGACCTTGCCCAGCTTGACGCTGCCACCGGCAAAGCCATCGATCCACAGCTTGTCGAAGCCGTACTTGTTTTCCAGCACCGACACCAGCGGAGCGAAGGTCTTGCGAGCCTTGCCCGACAGGTCCGGCTTCCACAGGTAGAACAGCGCGGCCAGCAGGAAGCCCGCAACGGTCAGCATGAACGCCGGAGCCATCATGCCGTGCAGCGCGAAGGCGACCGGGCCGTGGAACTCTTCACCCAGGAAACCGATGGTGTTCTTGGCCGGATCGTAGAAGTCGACCACGCCGGTGAAGAACGTATGCGCCTGGCCCTTGATGGCATCGTGCGCATGGTTGCCGGCCCAGTCGGTGCCGTACAGCATCGGACCGATGCTGAAGAAACCGATGGCGATCGACGGGATGGCCAGCAGGATCAGCGGCAGGGTCACCACCCACGGGGTTTCGTGCGGCTCGTGCGGACCGTGGCCATGGCCGTGGTCGTCGTGATGCGCATCGCCGTGGTGGGCGTCGGCGGCGTGGTGATCGTCATGGCCGTGACCATGATCGTCATGATGCGCGTCGCGGAAACGCTCCTTGCCGTGGAAGGTCAGGAACAGCAGGCGGAAGCTGTAGAAGCTGGTGACGATCACGCCACCCAGCACCGCCCAGTAGCCATAGGTGGCCACCCAGTTGTTGGACAGGTGCGCGTGCAGCTCGGCGGCCTCGATGATGGTGTCCTTCGAGTAGAAGCCGGAGAAGAACGGCGTACCGACCAGCGCCAGGGTACCGATCCACATGGTGATGAAGGTGATCGGCATGTACTTGCGCAGGCCGCCCATCTTGCGCATGTCCTGCTCGTGGTGCATCGCGATGATGACCGAGCCGGCGCCCAGGAACAGCAGGGCCTTGAAGAACGCATGCGTCATCAGGTGGAACACGGCGGCCGAATAGGCCGACACGCCCAGGGCGACGGTCATATAGCCCAGCTGCGACAGGGTCGAGTACGCGACCACGCGCTTGATGTCGTTCTGCACGATGCCGATCAGGCCGGTGAAGAACGCGGTGGTGGCACCGATGAACAGCACGAAGTTCAGCGCGGTCTGCGACAGCTCGAACAGCGGCGACATGCGGGTGACCATGAAGATACCGGCGGTCACCATCGTCGCGGCGTGGATCAGTGCCGAGATCGGGGTCGGGCCTTCCATCGAATCCGGCAGCCACACGTGCAGCGGGACCTGGGCCGACTTGCCCATGGCACCGATGAACAGGCAGATGCAGATGACGGTGGCGATCGACCAGATCACCGGCTCGTTCAGCAGCTGCATGCCCAGGATCGTGCCGTCCCAGATCTGCAGCTGGGCGCGCGGGTCAGCCAGCATGCCGGCCTGCGAGAACACCTGCGAGTAGTCCAGGGTGCCGAACACCCACAGCACGCCGGCGATGCCCAGCAGGAAGCCGAAGTCACCGACGCGGTTGACCAGGAACGCCTTCATGTTGGCGAAGATCGCGGTCGGGCGCTTGAACCAGAACCCGATCAGCAGGTACGACACCAGGCCCACCGCTTCCCAGCCGAAGAACAGCTGCAGGAAGTTGTTGCTCATCACCAGGGTGAGCATCGAGAAGGTGAACAGCGAGATGTAGCTGAAGAACCGCTGGTAGCCCGGATCGTCCTGCATGTAGCCGATCGTGTAGATGTGGACCAGCAGCGACACGAAGGTCACCACCACCATCATCATCGCGGTCAGCTTGTCGACCATGAAACCGACGTGGGCCGAGTACTGGCCGACTTCGAAGAACGTGTAGATGTTCTGGTTGAACGGCTGCGCCCCGCCCCACAGCAGCTGGTAGAGCGTGTACATCGACAGGCCACAGGCAACCGCGACGCCGAGGATGGTGATGGTCTGCGCGCCGAAGCGCTTGACCTGGCGACCGAACAGGCCGGCGATGATGCTGCCGAACAGCGGTGCAAGCACCACTGCGATCAACAGACTCTTGGAGAGAGTGATTTCCATCTGTGGATCAGCCCTTCAACGAATCGACTTCGCCGACATTGATCGTGCGGCGGGTACGGAACAGGGTCACCAGGATCGCCAGGCCGATGGCGGCTTCCGCGGCGGCGACGGTCAGGATGAAGAACACGAACAGCTGGCCGGACGGATCGCCCAGCTGACGCGAGAAGCCGACGAAATTGATGTTCACCGACAGCAGCATCAGTTCGATCGACATCAGCAGGACGATGACGTTCTTCCGGTTGAGGAAGATGCCGGCCAGGCTGATGGCGAACAGCACCGCGCCGAGCGCAAGCATGTGGCCAAGGGTAATCACGGCTGGGTCTCCTCGCCGGCGGCCGGCTTGCTGTTGCTGTGCACGACCGGTGCTTCGGCGCCCATCTTCACCATGCGCAGGCGCTGGCCGGCCTTGACCATGGTCTGCTCACCCGGGTTCTGGCTCTTCACGCCGGTACGGCGGCGCAGGGTCAGCATCACCGCGGCAACCACGGCCACGGTCAGGATGACGGCGGCGAACTCGAACGGCAGCAGGTACTCGGTGAACAGCGTGCGCGCCAGCCAGGTGACGTTGGAGCTGTCGGCGGCGACCGCTGCAGCGTTGTCGGCCGGGAACGGCGTGACCGAGCGGGCCTTGACGCCGATCAGGATCAGCATCTGCGCCAGCATCGCCACCGCGACGATGAGGCCGACCGGCAGGTAGCGCACCCAGCCCTCACGCAGCTTGGTGGGGTCGATGTCCAGCATCATCACCACGAACAGGAACAGCACCATCACTGCGCCGACGTAGACCAGCACCAGCGCCACGCCGAGGAACTCGGCGCCCACCAGCAGCCACACGCAGGCGATGGAGAAGAAGGTCAGCACCAGGCAGAGCACGGCGTGAACCGGGTTGCGCACGCTGATCACCGCACCGGCCGAAACCGTTGCCGCGATGGCGAACACCCAGAAAGCGATATTTACCCAATCCATCTCTCGACCTCAGCGGTAAGCGGCATCGGCGGCGCGACGCTCGGCGATCTCGTTTTCGAGACGGTCGCCCAGGGCCAGCAGCTGCGGCTTGGTAACGATGTTTTCGCCACGATTCTCGAAGTGGTACTCGAGGATGTGGGTTTCGACGATCGAGTCCACCGGGCAGCTTTCTTCGCAGAAGCCACAGAAGATGCACTTGAACAGGTCGATGTCGTAGCGCGTGGTACGGCGGGTGCCGTCTTCGCGCTTGGCCGAGTCGATGGTGATGGCCAGCGCCGGGCACACCGCTTCGCACAGCTTGCAGGCGATGCAGCGCTCTTCACCGTTGGGATAACGGCGCAGAGCGTGCAGGCCACGGAAGCGCGGCGACTGCGGGAACTTCTCCATCGGGTACATCATCGTGTACTTCGGCTTGAAGCTGTACTTCAGCGTCAGCCAGAGACCGGCCAGCAGTTCGAGCAGCAGCAGGCTCTTGAAGTAATGGGTAATCCTGTTCATCACTTTAGACGCCCTTTTGAATCACGCCGAAGAACACCATGACGGCGGTAACCGCGATCCACAGAATGGCCAGCGGAATGAAGACCTTCCAGCCCAGGCGCATGATCTGGTCATAGCGGAAGCGCGGGAAGCTGGCACGGAACCAGATGTAGGCACTGGCGAAGAAGAACACCTTGACGAACAGCCACGGCGCCCCCCCCTTCCAGATCCAGTCGACCAGCGGCGAGACGTCGCCGAAGTTGACCCAGCCCTGCACCGGGCTCAGCCAGCCGCCGAGGAAGAAGATCGAGATCAGGAAGCTGATCAGGATCATGTTCGCGTATTCGGCCAGGAAGAACAGGGCGAATGCACCGCCGGAGTATTCGACCATGTGGCCGGCGACGATTTCCGATTCGCCTTCCACGACGTCGAACGGCGCGCGGTTGGTTTCAGCCACGCCCGACACCCAGTAGATGACGAACAGCGGGAACAGCGGCAGCAGGAACCAGTCGAAGAAGCCGGAGCTGCCGGCCTGCGCCATCACGATGTTGCTCAGGTTCAAGCTGCCCGACGCGATCATCACGCCGACCAGGGCGAAGCCCATGGCGATTTCGTAGCTGATCATCTGCGCCGAGGCGCGCATCGCACCCAGGAACGCATACTTCGAGTTGGACGCCCAACCGGCCAGGATGATGCCGTAGATGCCCAGCGAGGTCATCGCCAGCAGGTACAGCAGGCCGGCGTTGGCATTGGACAGCACGATCTGCGAATCGAAGGGCACCACCGACCAGGCCGCAAAGGCCGGGGCCAGGGTGATCAGCGGGGCCAGCAGGTAGATCGCCTTGTTGGCGCTGCTTGGCTGGACCACTTCCTTGAACAGCAGCTTGAAGACGTCGGCGAAGGCCTGGAAGATGCCCATGCCCACGTACATCGGGCCGTGGCGGACGTGCATCCAGCCGATCAGCTTGCGTTCCCAGACCACGTAGAAGGCCACCGAGATGATCACCGGCACGGTGATCACCAGGATCTTCAGGATGATCCAGATCAGCGCGCCGATGTCACCGAGGCCAAGCAGCCACTGGTGCAGCGGGTCGACCGCGTTCAACAGCAATTCGTTCATGCAGCCACCACCGTTACGCGAGCGGCACCCAGCGGCGCGGTCGCGCCGTGGCCCGATTCAATCCAGACCGAACCCGCAGCGACGCGGGCGTCGACCACCACCGGCAGGGTGGCCTTGCCGGCATCGGTGCCGACCTTGGCCATCTGCCCTTCCTGCAGCTGCAGGCGAGCGGCATCTTCAGCGTTCAGCACGATGCGCGGGGCGTTGTTGAGCGGATGCGACTGCAACGCCGGGGCGCGACGGACCACCGCATCGGTGCGGTAGATCGCGGCGGTCGAAGCCACTTCCAGGCCTTCGCCGGCAACCGCCGGCTGTGCCGAGGCGGCAACGGTGACCGACACCGGGGCCAGGCTGGCGCGCAGGCCGGCCAGGTCGGTGAAGTCGAAACCGGCCACAGCCAGGTCGCCGCCCAGGGCGCGCAGCACGCGCCAGCCTTCACGGGCCTCGCCCGGCAGCTTGCCGCCGGCGCGGGCCGACTGCTCGCGACCATCGAGGTTGGTCAGGGTGGCGTCGATTTCCGGCAGCGCGCCGATCGGCAGGATCACGTCGGCGACGTCGCGGGTCGAAGCACAGGCGAACTGGCTGAAGGCCACCACCTGGGCACCGGCCAGCGCCTTGCGCGCGGCGGGAGCGTCGGCGAAGTCCAGGCCCGGCTCCAGGCCGTACACCACGTAGGCCTGGCGCGGCTGCGCCAGCATCGCGGCGACGTCCTTGCCGGCCGGCAGCACGCCGGCGCGGGTCAGGCCAACGGCGTTGGCGCCCTGCGGGATGCGGCACAGCTTGGCACCGGTGGCGGCAGCGAAGTCACGCGCGGCAGCGCGGATCGCGGCAGCCTGCGGGTGGTTTTCGGCAATGCCACCGACGATCAGCACGGTGTTGTTGCCGCCCTGCACCGCCGAACGCAGCTCGGCGTTGGCCAGCGCGTCGACGAACTTCGACGGCGCGACGATCTGCTTGCCGGCGATGCTGAAGGCGAAGTCGAAGTCCACCGGGTTGACGACGTGGATCTTCGCGCCGTTGGTGGTCTGCGCCTTGCGCAGGCGGGCGTGCAGCAGCGGCAGTTCGTGGCGGATGTTGCTGCCCAGAACGACGATGCGGTCAGCGCCTTCGATCTCAGCCAGCGGCAGGCCGAACACTTCGGCGGTTGCAGCGTCGGAGAAATCGCGGTTGTTGATGCGGTGGTCGATGTTGCTCGAGCCCAGGCCCTTGGCCAGGCGGGCCAGCAGCGCGCCTTCCTCGTTCGAGGTCGACGGGTGCACCAGCACGCCCAGGTTGTCGCCCTGGTTGGCCTTGAGGATCTCGGCGGCCGCGGCCAGGCCTTCGGCCCAGCTCACTTCCTTCCACTCGCCATTGACCTTGCGCAGCGGCTTGACCGCACGGTCTTCGCTGTACAGGCCCTGGTGCGAGTAGCGGTCACGGTCGGACAGCCAGCACTCGTTCACGGCTTCGTTGTCGCGCGGCACGGTGCGCAGCACTTCGCCGCGACGCACGTGCAGGAACAGGTTCGAACCCATCGCGTCGTGGTAACCCAGCGATTCGCGCGCGGTCAGTTCCCACGGGCGGGCGCGGAACTGGAACACCTTGTTGGTCAGCGCGCCGACCGGGCAGACGTCGACGACGTTGCCGGACAGCTCGGTGGTCAGCGGCTTGCCGTCGAAGGTACCGATCTGCAGGTTCTCACCACGGTACATGCCACCCAGTTCATAGGTACCGGCAACGTCGGCGGTGAAGCGGACGCAGCGGGTGCACTGGATGCAACGGGTCATCTCGGTGGCGACCAGAGGGCCCATATCCTCGTCCGGCACCACGCGCTTGCGCTCGTTGAAGCGGCTGACCGAACGGCCATAGCCCAGCGACACGTCCTGCAGCTCGCACTCGCCGCCCTGATCGCAGATCGGGCAGTCCAGCGGGTGGTTGATGAGCAGGAACTCCATCACCGAGCGCTGGAACTTCAGTGCCTTCTCGCTGCGGGTGGCGACCTTCATGCCATCCATCACCGGGGTGGCGCAGGCCGGCGCCGGCTTCGGCGACTTTTCCACGTCCACCAGGCACATGCGGCAGTTGGCGGCGATCGGCAGCTTCTCGTGGTAGCAGAAGCGCGGAATCGAAATGCCGGCCTTGTCGGCCGCCTGGATGATCATCGAACCCTTGGGCACGACCAGCGACTTGCCATCGATCTCGATGGTCACGTGGTCCGGTGGCACGTTCGGGTTTACGGGTTGCGCGCTCATGCGGCGGCTGCCTCCACCTTCTTGCCGTCAACCATCGAATGACCGTTGACGATGTAGTACTCGAATTCGTCCCAGAACTGGCGCAGGAAGCCCTGGATGGGCCATGCAGCCGCTTCACCGAACGCACAGATGGTGTGGCCTTCGATCTGGCCGGCCACCGCCTTCAGCTGGTGCAGGTCTTCCATCGTGGCCTTGCCGGCGACGATGCGCTCCAGCACGCGGTGCATCCAGCCGGTGCCTTCACGGCACGGGGTGCACTGGCCGCACGATTCCTTGTGGAAGAACTGGCTGATGCGGCAGGCGAACTTGACGCAGCAGACGCTGTCGTCGAGCACCACGATCGCACCCGAACCCAGGCCGGAGCCCAGCGCACGGATGGTGTCGTAGTCCATCGGCAGGTCCTTCAGCTCGGCCGCGGTCAGCACTGGCATCGACACGCCGCCCGGGATCGCGCCCTTCAGCGTGCGGCCCGGACGCAGGCCACCGGCCATTTCCAGCAGGTCGTGGAATTTGGTGCCGAGCGGCACTTCGAAGTTGCCGCCGTTCTGCACGCAGCCGGACACCGAGAAGCACTTCGGACCGCCGTTGGCGGTCAGGCTCAGGCCCTTGAACCACTCCGGACCGTTGCGGATGATCGCCGGCACCGAACCGTAGGTTTCGGTGTTGTTGATCGTCGACGGCTTGCCGTACAGGCCGAAGTTGGCCGGGAACGGCGGCTTGTAGCGCGGCTGGCCCTTCTTGCCTTCCAGCGATTCCATCAGGGCGGTTTCTTCGCCGCAGATGTACGCGCCGGCGCCCAGCGCACCGTAGATGTCGATGTCCACGCCCGAGCCCATCACGTTCTTGCCCAGCCAGCCATTTGCATAGGCGTCGGCCAGGGCCTGCTCGAAGTGCTCGAACGGCTCGTGATGGAACTCACCGCGCAGGTAGTTGTAACCCACTGTCGAACCGGTGGCGTAGCAGGCGATCGCCATGCCTTCCACCACCGAATGCGGGTTGTAGCGCAGGATGTCGCGGTCCTTGCAGGTGCCCGGCTCGGATTCGTCCGAGTTGCAGAGGATGTACTTCTGCATGTTGCCCTTGGGCATGAAGGACCACTTCAGGCCGGTCGGGAAGCCCGCGCCACCGCGGCCGCGCAGGCCCGAGGCCTTGACCATCTCGATGACCTGCTCCGGCGGGATCTTCTCTTCGAGGATCTTGCGCAGGGCGGCGTAGCCACCGGTCTTCAGGTAGCTTTCGTACGACCACGGGGTGTCGTAATGCAAGGTGGTGTAGACCACCTGGTGCGGCAGCGGCGCGGGGCCGACCGGACCCTTGGATTCGTGGTGATGTGCCATGCCCTTACTCCAGCCCGTCCAGCAGCTCGTCGACCTTTTCCAGGGTCAGACGCTCATGGTAGTGACCGTTGATGACCATCATCGGCGCGCCACCGCAGCCGGCCAGGCACTCTTCCTCGCGCTTGAGGTAGACGCGACCGTCCGGGGTCGATTCACCGTGCTTGATGCCCAGCTTCTTCTCGCAATGGCGGACGATGTCCTCGGCGCCATTGAGCCAGCAGCTGATGTTGGTGCAGATGGCCACGTTGTTGCGGCCCACCTTCTCGGTCTCGAACATCGAGTAGAAGCTGGCGACCTCGTAGGCCCACACCGGCGGCAGATCAAGGTACTTGGCCACGCCGGCGATCAGCTCGTCGGTCAGCCAACCCTCGTTCTGCTCCTGGGCCGCATGCAGGCCCTGCAGCACGGCAGAGCGCTTGCGGTCCGGCGGGAACTTGGACAGCCAGTGATCGATGTGAGCGCGGGTCTTGTCGCTCAGCACCACCATCGGGTCGACGTCGCGCGCCGCCTCGAAATTACCTGTCGCCTTCATCGGCCGACCTCAGCGAAATGCATAACGTGAAATTCCAGAAACTGCGGCGCCGGCTTGCGCCGGCTGCCTGCAGCGGGCGTTGGCGTGGCGGACGGCATTACCGGTCAACCTCGCCGAACACCAGGTCGTAGGTACCGATCATCGCCACCACGTCGGCCAGCATGTGGCCGCGCACGATCGAATCGATCGAGGACAGGTGGGCGAAGCCCGGTGCGCGCAGGTGCACGCGGAAGGGCTTGTTGGCGCCATCGGAGACCAGGTAGCAGCCGAACTCGCCCTTGGGCGCTTCCACTGCCGCGTAGGTTTCGCCGGCCGGCACGCAATAGCCTTCGCTGAACAGCTTGAAGTGGTGGATCAGCGCTTCCATGTCGTCCTTCATGTCCTCGCGCTTGGGCGGAGCGACCTTGAAGTTCTTGACCATGACCGGGCCGGGGTTGGCCTTCAGCCACGCCACGCACTGCTTGATGATGCGGTTGGACTCGCGCATTTCGGCAACGCGGACCAGGTAGCGGTCGTAGCAGTCGCCTTCCTTGCCCAGCGGGATGTCGAAATCGACGGCATCGTACTTGGCGTACGGACGCTTCTTGCGCAGGTCCCAGGCGATGCCCGAGCCGCGCAGCATCACGCCGGTCATGCCCCACTGGTGGGCCAGTTCCGGAGTGACCACGCCGATGCCGACGGTACGCTGCTTCCAGATACGGTTGTCGGTCAGCAGGGTTTCGTATTCGTCGATGCGCTTGGGGAACTCGACGGTGAAGTTCTCCAGGAAGTCCAGCAGCGAGCCTTCGCGCGAAGCATTGAGCTGCTTCAGCGCCTTGCCCTTGTGCCAGCGCGATTCCTTGTACTTCGGCATGTGGTCCGGCAGGTCGCGGTAGACACCGCCCGGACGGTAGTACGCCGCGTGCATGCGCGCGCCGGAGACCGCTTCGTAGCAGTCCATCAGCTCTTCGCGCTCGCGGAAGGCGTACAGCATCACCGCCATCGCACCCAGGTCGAGCGCGTTGGAACCCAGCCACATCAGGTGGTTGAGGATGCGGGTGATTTCGTCGTACATGGTGCGGATGTACTGCGCACGCTCCGGCGCCTCGATGCCCATCAGGGTCTCGATCGCGCGCACGTAGGCGTGCTCGTTGCACATCATCGACACGTAGTCCAGGCGATCCATGTAGCCGATCGACTGGTTGAACGGCTTGGACTCGGCCAGCTTCTCGGTACCACGGTGCAGCAGACCCACGTGCGGGTCGGCGCGCATGATGGTCTCGCCGTCCATTTCCAGGATCAGGCGCAGCACACCGTGAGCGGCCGGATGCTGCGGGCCGAAGTTCATGGTGTAGTTGCGGATTTCCTGCCGGCTTTCGGCGGCGTTGCTGGCGAATGCTTCGCCGGCCTGGTGTACGTGGCTCACTTCACTGCCTCCTGCGCGCGCTCACCTTCTGCGGTCTGCAGACGGGCGTCGTCGCGGATCACGCGCGGCACGCCGACGCGCGGCTCCACCGAGGTGACCGGTTCGTAGATCACGCGCTTCTTTTCTTCGTCGTAGCGGACTTCGACATTGCCGATCAGCGGGAAGTCCTTGCGGAACGGATGGCCGACGAAACCGTAGTCGGTCAGGATCCGGCGCAGGTCCGGGTGGCCTTCGAAGATCACGCCGTACAGGTCGAACGCTTCGCGCTCGAACCAGTTCAGGCCCGGCCAGATGCCGGTCAGCGAGGACACCACCGGCAGTGCTTCGTCAGGGGCGAAGCAGCGCAGGTGCATCATCAGGTTGTGCTGGTACGAACGCAGCTGGGCGACCACGGCGAAACGCTGGGTCGGCATGTGCTGCGGGCGGGCACCGTCGGCACCGTTTTCCTCGGTGGGGAACTCGCCCCACGCGAAACGGCCCTGGGCCTTGCCTTCGACGCCACGGCTGAAGCCCTGCGAGGACACGTCGGCGGTGTCCCATTCGTCGGAGCCATAACCGAGGTAGTCGACGCCGCAGAGATCCACGGCCTGCTCGAAACCAAACTCGTCACGCAGCGCCAGGGCGGTGGCGTGCCACTCGGCGGCAGGCACTTCCAGCGTCACTTCGCCGCGGGGTTCGACCACGATGACCTTCGCACCTGCGAAACGTGCGGAGAGTCGGTCGATGAAGGATGCTTGCTCTGCCATGGGGGCTTGGCGCGCTCTTGTCAGGTGAAGGGGTCAGCGGGCGATGGTCTGTGTACGCCAGATCTTCTTCTGCAGCTGCAGGATCCCGTACACCAGCGCCTCGGCGGTCGGCGGGCAGCCCGGGACGTAGACGTCCACCGGCACCACGCGATCACAGCCGCGCACGACAGAATAGGAGTAGTGGTAATAGCCACCGCCGTTGGCGCAGCTACCCATCGAGATGACCCACTTCGGGTCCGGCATCTGGTCGTAGACCTTGCGCAGCGCCGGGGCCATCTTGTTGACCAGGGTACCGGCCACGATCATCACGTCGGACTGACGCGGCGACGGGCGGAACACCACGCCGTAGCGGTCAAGGTCCAGGCGCGCGGCGCCGGCGTGCATCATCTCGACCGCGCAGCAGGCCAGGCCGAAGGTCATCGGCCACATCGAGCCGGTGCGCGCCCAGTTCAGCAGTGCGTCGACGCTGGTGGTGACGAAGCCCTTTTCCAGCAGCGGGTTGTCGCCTTCCGGCCGCAGGATGTCATCAACCCGGCCTTCCGGCGACGGGTTGTTCATGAGGCCATCGAGAGTCTGAATCACTCCCATTCCAGCGCTCCCTTCTTCCAGACGTAAATGAAACCGAGGAACAGCATGCCGACGAACAGGCCCATGGTGATGAGCGAACGGGCGCCCAGTTCCATGAAGACCTGGGTCCACGGCACGATGAAGATGATTTCCAGGTCGAAGACGATGAACTGGATCGCGATCAGGTAGTAGCGCACGTCGAACTTCATGCGCGCGTCTTCGAAGGCCTCGAAGCCGCACTCGTACGGCGACAGCTTTTCCAGATCGGGGCGGCGGGGACCGAGGAATCGACCAACCAGCATCAGCGTAATGCCGATACCGGTGGCAACGATCAGAAACAGCAGAGACGGCAAATATTCGGCCAGCACAGCGATTCTCTCTTGCCTCTGCCGCTGCGCCTGCAGGCGCTTTGGCATGGGGGAGTGGACGGGAATCTGCCTGGCGCCTTGCGCGCCAGACGAACCCGCTTTACTTACAAATGGTGCCCAAGAGGGGACTCGAACCCCTACGACTTGCGTCGCTACCACCTCAAGGTAGTGCGTCTACCAATTCCGCCACCTGGGCAAACGATCACATCAGACTATGTTCCCGATGCGCCGCGTATTGTAACCGGCTTCAGTCTTTCTGGGAGCCTTCCGAAGGCTTTTCTTCACCAGAAACCGAAGATTCCGCCTTAGCCGGCACATTCGCGGCCGGAACCGGGGCGGCCGGGACCGCATCGGCCTTCGGAACGGCCGGCAGTTCGCCCGCCGGAGCCGCCGGAGCGGTCGCCGCCGGGGCGGACATCAGACCCAGATCCTGGTCGGCCGCCGGGCGGGTGCCGTGACCGGCATACCAGGCCATGAAGAGGCTGATGCCAAAGAACACGACAGCCAGCCACTTGGTCGACTTGGACAGGAAGTTCGAGGCGCCGCGCGCACCGAACACCGTACCCGAGGCACCGGCGCCAAAGCCCGAACCCGCCGCCGCACCCGAGCCACGCTGCATCAGAATCAGCGCGATCATGGCCACAGCGACCAGCACGTAGACGACATTGAGGATCAACATCAGCATTGGAAACCGCCCTCGGACAATACTTCTAGGATTAGTTCGCGGCCGCCGCCCGTGCGATGGCCAGGAAGTCCGCGGCCACCAGGGAGGCGCCGCCGACCAGCCCACCATCGACATCCGGCTGCGCGAACAGTTCCCCGGCATTGTCGGGCTTCACGCTACCGCCGTAAACAATGGGCAGTGAATCAGCGATTCTAGCATCGATACGCGCGACTTCGCCACGGATGAACGCGTGCACCTGCTGCGCCTGCTCCTTGCTGGCGGTACGGCCGGTGCCGATGGCCCAGACCGGCTCGTAGGCAACCACGGCCTTGGCGAAACCGGCCGCGCCGACCAGCTCCAGCACCGGCGCCAGCTGGCTGGCGATGACCGTTTCGGTCTGCCCGGCCTCGCGCTGCTCCAGGGTCTCGCCCACGCACAGCACCGGCACCAGGCCGGCATGCTGGGCGGCGGCGAACTTGCGCGCGACCAGCTCGCTGCTTTCATGGTGGTACTGGCGGCGCTCGGAGTGGCCGACCAGGCCATAGCGGGCCCCGACCTCGACCAGCATGGCCGCGCAGACCTCGCCGGTATAGGCGCCCTTCTCGTTGCTGCTCACGTCCTGCGCGCCGAAGGCCAGGCCGGTCTCGCCGAAGTCCTCGACCAGCTCGCCCAGGTACGGCAGCGGCGGCAGGATCACCACGTCCACCCCCTCCAGCGGCAGCCCGGCGGCCACCTGCCCCAGCAGTTCATTGGCGAATTGACGGCTGCCATGCAGCTTCCAGTTTCCGGCGACGATCTTGCGGCGCATGAGCGGGTGGCTCCTGTGTGAAGTCAGCCGGTCATGATACCCGCTACGGCAAAAATCCGTTTCCGTGTAAGCGGTTACATGGATTTTCAGCCAACGGCGCAGCCCCTCGTGGCGGGGCGGGGGTGGTTGGTCGCAGAGAGCCCGGTCGGATTTGGGGGACTGGCCGGGTGGGTGGCGATGGCGGGGGACGCCGTAAACCCCCAGGCCGGCCCAGCCGCTGGCGGCTGTGCGTTCGGACGCTTGCGAAGCAGTGCTTCGCAAGCAAAGCGCCCTCACCCCTGGGGGCTTGGCCGCGGCATCCATGCCGCGGACTGATCAGACACCCCGCCATTCCCACCCGCCCGGCCTCTGACACATTCCGGCGGTTCCGCCCGCCACGGAAAAAAAAAGAAAATCAAAAGCAAAAGCGGCATTGCGGGTAGCTGCCGGGGTCAGATCCCTTTTCCTGCGGAAAAGGGATCTGACCCCTACCCCACACGCATGGGGTGGATCTACCGTGTCGACCAAGGTCGACACCTACCGGAAATCCCGATTTACCCCCCGCCACCGGGAAACTGTCGAAGGCGGGGAGGTGTCGGATGGCGGGGTGTCCGCGGCATGGATGCCGCGGCCAAGCCCCCAGGGACGGGTTCACGGCGTCCCCGCCATCCGACACCTCCCCGCCTCCCTACGGGACACCCCAGAGCCGCTTTGGCTTTGGCTTTGGCTTCGGCCTCTGCGGGTGCAGGGCGCAGCCCTGCAAAGGAAAAGGCCGCCTTTCGGCGGCCTTCACTTCTTATTACTTCAGCTTGATCTCGCGCAGGCGTTCCTCGAGGAAGCCGTGGGCGGTGATCGCCTCCGGGTACCGGCTCGGGTTCTCCGCGGTGATGCACGAGGGCAGCACGTCGATCAGGAAGTCCGGGTTCGGGTGCAGGAAGAACGGCACCGAGTAGCGCGGCTGGCGCGCCAGGTCACCCGGGGGGTTGACCACGCGGTGGATGGTCGACGGATACACGTGGTTGGTCAGGCGCTGCAGCATGTCGCCGATGTTGACCACGATGGTGTCCGCGTCCGAGGTGAACGGCACCCATTCGCCCTCGTGCGACTGCACTTCCAGGCCCGCGGCACTGGCGCCGACCAGCAGGGTGATGAAGTTGATGTCGCCGTGGGCACCGGCACGCACGTTCGGAATGTCGTCGGTGGTGATCGGCGGGTAGTGGATCGGGCGCAGGATCGAGTTGCCGAAGTTGGTCTTGTCGGCGAAGAAGTCCTCCGGCAGGCCGATGTGCAGGGCCAGCGCGGACAGTACGCGCGACCCCAGGTTGTCCAGCGCCTGATACAGGCCGTAACCGCGCTCACGGAAACCTTCGACCTCGGTCGGCCACAGGTTCGGCGCCATCACGTCCCGGTACTTGGAATCGTCGGCGATTTCACGACCGATGTGCCAGAACTCCTTCAGGTCGAAATGCTTGGAGCCCTTGGCGGTCTCCACGCCGAACGGGGTATAGCCGCGGGCGCCGCCGCTGCCGGCCACGTGGTACTTGCGCTTGACCTCTTCCGGCAGGGCGAAGAAGGCCTTGAAGGCATCGTAGGCCGCGTCGATGTCGGCCTGCGGGATGCCGTGGTTGCGGATGCCCGCGAATCCCCATTGGCGGTAGGCCGCGCCCAGCTCGGCCACGAAGGCCTCGCGGTCGCTGTCGAAACGGGTGATATCGAGGGTGGGGATCTGGCTCACAGCGGTTCCTGGCTTGTCGTTGGGTCTGAGGGGGCCAACGCATTCATGGCCCGCCTGAACATTGTGACAGATCGCCCGGGGGACGCCACTCGATACAAGGAAACAAACCGATACAATGCGCGACCCGCGCGCGGAGTAACGCTTCCGTCACGTTGGCCCCGCCCCTCTCCCGCACCCCCTGAACCTGCCCCGCCATGCCCGCAGCTGCCCCTGCCGCCCCCGCCATTGAAGGTTCCGCCCGGCGCTGGCGCCGGCTGGCCTGGTGGTCGCTGTTCATCGCCGGCAATGCGGTACTGGCCGCGGCGATCGCGCTGGGCAATGTACCGCTGCGTGACAATCCGGGCGGCGGCGCCGGCCTGGTCTATCTGGTGGTCGCCCTGCCCGGCCACCTGCTCGCATTCGGTGCGCTGGCCGGCCTGCTGCCATTGCTGCTGGGCCTGTGGCCGCGCAGTGCGCGTACGCTGAGCATCAGCGCGGTCGTGCTGCAGGGCCTGTGGCTGTGCCTGCTGCTGGTCGACGCCAAGGTCTTCACCCTGTACCGCTTCCACCTCAATGCCATGGTCGTGAACATGGTGTTCGGCGGCGCCCTGCAGGACCAGGTTGCCCTGTCCTGGAAGACCTGGCTGCAGGTCGGCCTGCTGGTTGCCGCAGTGTTCACCGCCGAGGGCCTGCTGGCCTGGGCGTGCTGGAAACTGCTGCCGGCCGCGCCGCGCCGTCGACGGGTGCTGCAGGCCTGGGCGCTGGTCGCGCTGCTGATGGGCGGCGGCCAGGTCGCCACGGCCTACTACGACGCCCGCGGCGACCGCGATGTGATCGCGCAGTGGAACTACCTGCCGTGGGCACAGCCGATCACGGCCAAGAGCTTCATGCGGCGCCTGGGCGTGGTCAGCCAGCAGCATGCCGGCCTGCCCGACCCGCGCCATGCGCAGCTGCTGTACCCGCTGCATCCGCTGCGCTGCCAGAGCCCACATCGCCCCAATGTACTGATGGTGGTACTGGAGTCGCTGCGCCACGATGTGCTGACACCGCAGCTTATGCCCAACGCGTCGGCGCTGGCGCAGGATGCGCGCGTGTTCGACCACCATTTCAGCACCGGCAATGCCACCCGCTACGGCCTGTTCGGGCTGCTCTACGGCCTGCCCGGCGGCTATTGGCCAAGCATGCTTGACGAGCAGCGTGGCTCGCAGCTGTTCCAGGTGCTGGGCCAGCAGGGCTACGACCTGCACCTGTACGGCAGCGCGCCGATGTACAGCCCGGAATTCGACCGCACCGTGTTCGCCGATGTGCGCGACCAGCTGCACCAGGGGCCGTCGGCGCTGAAGTCCGACGGCCGCGACCGCGCCATCATCAGTGCACTGCAGCAGGACATCCGCGCCAGCCAGGCCGCGCAGCGCCCGTGGTTCGGCTTCGTGTTCCTCGACTCCACCCATGCGCCCTACCACATGCCCGACGGCTACCCGCCGGTGGCGACGCCAATGGCCGCGGACATCGACTTCCTCAAGTTCGGCCCGGAGCATGATCCGACGCCGGAACTCAACCGCTACCGCACCGCCGTGCACTATGCCGACAGCCTGATCGGGACGCTGCTCGACGACCTCCGTGCACAGGGCCTGGCCGAGGACACCATCGTGCTGGTCACCGGTGACCATGCCGAAGAGTTCAACGACCTGAAGCTGAATTACTGGGGCCACAACGGCAACTTCTCCGACTACCAGCTGCAGGTCCCGTTCGTGCTGCATTGGCCGGGCAAGGCCGCTGGCCACGACGCACGCACCAGCTCGCACGAAGACTGGGTGCCGACACTGATGCGCCACGCACTGGGCTGCGAGAACGCGCTGGGCGACTACAGCACCGGCCAGGACCTGCTGGCCGAGCCGCAGGGCCAGCGCGCCCTGGTGGTCGAAAGCTGGTCGCAGCGTGCGATACGCCATGGCGACGCCATCTACGTGTTCGACAAATTCGGCAACGCCACCGCCCTGGACCTGCACTACCGCCCGCTGCCGCAGCAGGCGCCGGACGCAGCCGCCGTACGCACTGCATGGGAAGCGCTGACCCGCTTCCGCAACCGCTGACCCTCAAGGATCGATCCCGCATGAACCGTCCGCTGCGCATCCTGCACACCGAAGCCGCCAAGGGAATGGGCGGGCAGGAGATCTACATCTTCCGCCACATGCAGGTGATGCGCGCGCGTGGCCACGAGGTGGCGCTGCTGTGCCAGCCCGAGGCGCGACTGGCCCAGCTTGCACGCGATGATGGCTTCACCGTGCATACCCTGCGCATGGGCGGCCTGCCGCGCCTGCTGCGCGGCATCTGGTCGGTCTCGCGACTGGTGCGCCGCGAGCGCTATGACGTGGTCAACACCACCAGCCGCCGTGATGCGCTGATCGCCGCGGCCGGTGCACGCCTCGGCGGCACACCGCTGGTGGTGCGCTCGCGCCACCTGATGAGCCCGGTCAACTCACTGCTGACCTATACCGGCCTGCCGCACCGGATCATCACCGTCAGCGACTTCGTCAAGCGGCTGCTGGTCGACCGTGGCATCGCCGCAGAGCGTATCGGCATCGTGCCGCCGATGGCGACGCCGCCACGCTGGGACGGCGCCGAGCAGAGCGATCCCTGGACAAGACTGCAGGACACCCGTGCACAGGTGCGTGCCGAACTCGGTTTCGCCGAGCGCGACATCGTGGTCGGCTGCGTGGCCGTGCTGCGCGAAGCCAAGGGCCATGCCGAACTGCTGCATGCCATTGCACCCTTGTGCAGGGCCAACCCTGATCTTCACCTGTGCGTGATAGGCGACGGCGAGCCGGTGATGGGCCGCCTGCAGGCCCTGCGCAGCGAACTCGGCCTGGAGCAGCAGGTGCATCTGCTCGGCTTCCGCAGCGACGCCCACCGGCTGATGGCCGGTTTCGACGTCTTCGCCCTGGCCACACACAAGGAGGCTTCGGGCACGGTGTTCCTCGAAGCCGCGCAGGCAGCGCTGCCGATCGTCTCGCACCGCGTCGGCGGCGTGCCTGAAATGCTGGTGGAAGGTAGCAATGCCATCCTCACCCGGCTGGGCGATGACGCCGCCCTCACCGGCGCATTGCGCCTGCTGGTGGACGATCCGGAACGTCGGCGGCAGATGGGCCGTGCCGGTTGGGACTGGATCCGCAGCACTGCGCGGTTCAGCGCGGCCGGCCATGGCGAGGCCACCGAAAATTATTACCTCCAATGGTTGAAGGAGCTGGGTCATGGCTAATGCCAGAACCGTACCGGTGCTGATGCACCACCATGTCAGCAACTCGCCGGGCATGATCACCGTATCCCCGGAGAACTTCGAGAGCCAGATCGCCTGGCTGGCACGTACCGGCTGGACATCGCTGACGCTGGATCAGTACGCCGACTTCCTTGCCGGCAAGCCGGTACCGCGCAAGTCGATCGTGATCACCTTCGATGATGGCTACCTGGACAACTGGGTCTACGCCCACCCGATCCTGCAGAAGTACGGCATGCATGCGGTGGTGTTCGTGGTCACCGGCTGGATGCACGAAGGCCCGGTGCGCCCGCACGCCGGCATCGAAGGCGCCGAGCTGCCGGTTACGCCGGAGCACCGTGCCTGCGAAGACCTGATCTACAAGCAGGGCCGAAGCGACGAAGTGATGATGCGCTGGAGCGAAGCGCGCGCGGCGATCGAAGCGGGCACGTTCGAGGTCCACTGCCACACCCACAGCCACACCCGCTGGCTGAAGCGTGACGACCTGGATCGTGCACAGCGCCGCGAAGGCATCAGCGGTGACCTGGCGATGGCCAGGCAGACGCTGCTGGAAAAGCTCGGCGAAGTCTCCGACACCCTGTGCTGGCCCTACGGCGACTTCGACGATGACTACATCGAAGTGGCGCGCGAACAGGGCTTCCGCTACCTGCATACCACCCATCCGTTCGGCCGCAACGTGGTGGGTGGAGATCCTGAGCGCATCTACCGTTTCGCGATCCGCAACCGCCCGGCCAGCTGGCTGCGCAAACGCATCGCCTGGAGCTACAACCCGCTGATCGCGCCGATCTTCAACGGCTTCAAGGCCCGGCAGAAGAAGATGGTGCCGGGCCCTTAAACGGCGCAGAGGCGCCCATCCCTGTGATCGGCAGCACCCGATTCTTGAATGGATTCGAAGGAACAGTGAAGGCAATGAACGTACTGGTGACCGGCGGCGCTGGCTATATCGGCTCGCATGCATGCGTCGAGCTGCTGCAGCAGGGACACGACGTCGTCATCGTGGACTCGCTGTGCAACAGCGACGCCAGCGTCGTCGAGCGTATCGGACGGATCACCGGCACGGCACCGGTGTTCGTGCAGGCTGACATCCGTGATCGACCGCGCATGGCCGCCCTGATGCAGCAGCATGCGATCGATGCCGTGCTGCACTTCGCGGCGCTCAAATCCGTGGGCGAATCGCAGACGGTGCCCCTGCAGTACTTCGACAGCAACATCAGCGGCACGATCGCCCTGCTCGGTGCGATGCAGGATGCGGGGGTGACGCTGCTGGTCTTCAGCTCCTCCGCCACCGTGTACGGCAACCAGGAGCACTGCCCGGTGGCCGAGTCCGCTTCAACCTGTGCAATGACGCCCTACGGCCGTACCAAGCTGGTGGTGGAGCAACTGCTCGCGGACCTGGTCGCGACGGGCCAGGACCTGCACGTGGCGACGCTGCGCTACTTCAATCCGGTCGGCGCACATGACACGGCATTGATCGGTGAGCTGCCGCACGGCACGCCGAGCAACCTGATGCCCTACATCGCGCAGGTCGCTGCTGGCCTGCTGCCGGAAGTCCAGGTCTTCGGTGATGACTATCCGACCCATGACGGCACCGGCGTACGCGACTACATCCATGTGCAGGATGTGGCCAACGCCCACGTGCTGGCCCTGCAGTTCCTGCGCGACCAGCGGCGCAGCATCACGCTCAACCTCGGCACCGGCCAGGGCCACAGCGTGCTGGAACTGATCCAGGCCTTCGAGCAGGTCACCGGGATCCGGATTCCGTTCCGCATCGTCCCGCGACGCAATGGCGACATCGCGGTCAGTTTCGCCGACGCCTCGCTGGCGCTGCGCGAGCTGGGCTGGAAGGCCCGTCACACGCTGGCCGACATGTGTCGTGACACCTGGAAGTGGCAGCGGGCAATGCCGACCCAAGCGCCACCGACACACCCGTGAACGAACTACTGCACCTGCCTGCGCCGTGACGCAGGCAGGTTCGTTCAGTCAGAAGAATCGTCCGTAGACGACCTGCACGATCTCGCCGTTGCCCGTGTTGATCAGCAGCGCATCGGGACCGTAGCGAACCCATTCGTAGCCCATCGGCGGCATGTCCAGGCCGAACAGCCAGAAGTCGTTGAGGATGTAGTCTCCGACCCAGTAGGGGCGCGGCAGGATCTGACCGTAATGCCAACGCTGGTAGGCGTAGCCGACCGGCGGATGGTACGGGCCGATGCGGAAGGCATGGTCGGCACGGAAATTGTGCCGGTAGTCTTCACGGAATGCCGGGCGCGCATTACCCAGTTCGCGCGGGCGCTCCATCCGCGGATATCCCCACGGCGCCCGCAGGGGCTCTTCGCGTGGCGCGGACATGTGCGGCTCCCCTTCGGGCCGGCGCTCGGCACTGGCAATGGAGACACCGCCCAGCAACGGCAGCACCAGCAGCGCACCTGCCAGCAGGCGGCGGCTGTAGCGCAGTAAGGTGTTCATGGTCATGGTCCTTGCAACGAAGGAAGTAGGATGGAGCGTGGTCCGCTCCGACCGGGTCCCCGCCGGCGCATCGCGTGCGTCGATGCAGGGATCCTGATGCCGGGGATACGCCGCGCATCGTTCAAAGCGCGTCACAAAGCGCACAGCCGCAGCTGAACGTGATCACGGGTCGCAATCGGTTCAGTCAGTGGTGCTGGAAAGCGACATGGCCGCAGAAGCGGCCATGTCGGGGTGCCAGGTTGTACCGTCGCCAGCCTCAGGCGGCGGCGTCGCGCACCGCGGCGGACAGGCGGTCGAGCGTGTCCTGCATCAGCGTTGCATCATCGGCCTCGACCGTGACCCGCACCACCGGCTCGGTACCGGACGGGCGCAGGAATGCACGACCACGGCCGGCCACCGATTGCTGCGCGACGGCCAGCGCGGCCTGCACGCTGTCGGCCTGCACCGTGGCCTTGGCCGAGACATTGCCCAGCCGCACGTTGACCGTCTTCTGCGGCACCCGCACCAGCCCCTTCAGCGCCTGACGCAGGGTCTGCCCGCTGTTGCGCAGCGCCACCAGTACCTGCAGCGCGCTGACGATGCCGTCACCGGTGGTGGCCCGGTCCAGGCACAGCAGGTGGCCGGACGCTTCGCCGCCGAGCACGCCGCCGCCTTCCATCAGCGCCTGGTGCACGTAGCGATCGCCGACATTGCTGCGCACGAACGGAATCTGCAGGTCGGCGAATGCCTTCTCCACACCGTAGTTGCTCATCAGCGTGCCGACCACCGGGCCGCGCAGGCGGCCTTCGGCCTTCCAGGCGCGTGCCAGGATGTACAGCAGGTCATCGCCGTCGACCGGATTGCCCTGGTCGTCGGCCATCAGCACGCGGTCACCATCGCCATCGAAGGCGATGCCGAGATCGGCGCGGGTTTCGCGGACCTTGGCCGCCAGGTTGTCGATATGGGTGGAACCCACGCCGGCGTTGATGTTGACGCCGTTGGGCTCGGCACCAATGCCGATCACCTCGGCGCCCAGTTCGCGGAACAGCAACGGTGCGATCTGGTAGGTGGCGCCGTGCGCGCAATCCAGCACCAGGCGTACGCCACGCAGGTCGAACGCGCGCGGCACGCTGGCCTTGCAGAACTCGATGTAGCGGCCGACCGCCTCGCGCGCACGCGACGCCTTGCCCAGCTTTTCCGATTCGGCGGTGGTGAACGGAACGTCCAGCGCCGCTTCCAGGGCCAGCTCGGTGGCATCGTCGAGCTTCTCGCCCTGGGCGGAAAAGAACTTGATGCCGTTGTCGTAGTGCGGGTTGTGCGAGGCGCTGATGACGATGCCGGCATCCACGCCCAGCGTGCGGGTCAGGAACGCCACCGCCGGGGTCGGCATCGGCCCCAGCAGCTGTACGTCGGCGCCGGCGGCGACCAGGCCGGCTTCCAGTGCCGCTTCGAACATGTAGCCGGAAATGCGGGTGTCCTTGCCGATCACCACGATCGGCCGGCGCCCGTCCTGGCCGCGCTGCGCGACCAGGACACGGCCCAGGGCGTTGCCCAGGCGCAGCACGAAGTCGGCCGAGATCACGCCCTGGCCGACCCGCCCACGGATGCCATCAGTACCGAAGTACTTGCGGCCTCCCATCAAGCCACCTCCGGCGCCGGCTGACGGCCGAGCATTGCCAGCAGATCGGACAGGCGGTCGCGCATTTCGCGGCGGTCGCAGATCTGGTCGATGGCACCGTGCTCCAGCAGGAACTCCGAGCGCTGGAAGCCTTCCGGCAGCTTTTCGCGCACGGTCTGCTCGATCACGCGCGGGCCGGCGAAGCCGATCAGCGCCTGCGGCTCGGCGATGTTGATGTCGCCCAGCATCGCGAACGAGGCCGACACGCCGCCGGTGGTCGGATGGGTCAGCACCGAGATGTACGGCAGGCCGGCTTCACGCAGCTTGCCCAGCGCAGCCGAGGTCTTGGCCATCTGCATCAGCGAGAACAGGCCTTCCTGCATGCGCGCGCCACCGCTCTGCGAGAAGCACACGTAGGGCGCACCGATCTCGACCGCGGTTTCCGCGGCCAGTGCGAAACGCTCGCCGACCACCGAGCCCATCGAGCCGCCCATGAAGGCGAAGTCGAACGACGAGGCCACCAGCGCACGGCCCTTGAGCAGGCCGCGCATGGCGATCAGCGCGTCGTACTCGCCGGTATTCTTCTGCGCGATCTTGATGCGCTCGCTGTACTTCTTCTGGTCCTTGAACTTGAGCAGGTCGGTCGGGCCCAGGCGCGCACCGATCTCGGTGGTGCTGTCGGCATCGAACAGGGCAGCCAGGCGCGCACGCGCACGGATCGCCATGTGATGGCCGCACTTCGGGCAGACTTCCAGGTTCTCTTCCAGTTCCGGACGGTACAACGCGCTGCCGCAGTTGCTGCACTTTTCCCACAGGCCCTCGGGGACACTGCGCTTCTTGCTGGGGGTATTGTCGGTGCGGATGCCGGACGGCATCAACTTGCTGAGCCAACTCATGCGGGAGGACACTTCCGTTCAGGGCGGCCCAGGGGCCGCAAAGGCGGACAGTCTAGCTCCGCTTTCCCCGCCCGTGCACCCCCTTGCCAGCCACGGGGCCGCCGGAAAAAACCATGCTGGGACGTACGTTTAGGTGTGGGGTAGTGCCGGCCGCTGGCCGGCGACCCTTGTGTTTGGACCGATGGGTAGTGCCGGCCGCTGGCCGGCAGCCCCTGCGCGCAGGCGGGTACGGAGGATGCCGGCCAGTGGCCGGCACCACCGTTACGCGTCCAGCGCCTGCCGCAGTGGGGCGAGGAAGGCCCGGGCGCGCTGCGCGGCCTCTTCCGCCGAGCCCGCTTCGGCCAGCGCCGCCACCAGCGCGCTGCCCACCACCACGCCATCGGCCTGGCGGGCCATGGCCGCGGCACTGTCGGCATCCTTGATGCCGAAGCCCGCCACCACCGGCACCGACGCACGCGCGCGCAACGCCTGCAGGCGGGCACTGGCGGCATCGCTGTCAAGGCGCTCGGACGCACCGGTGACACCGGCAAAGCTGACGTAGTAGAGATAGCCACGGGCCAACGCCAGCAGCTTGTCGGCGCGCACCTCGCTGGTGGTCGGCGACGCCAGCAGGACCAGCGCCAGGCCGGCTGCGTCGAACGCCTGCAGCGCCTCGCCCGCTTCTTCCGGCGGCAGGTCGACCAGCAGCACGCCATCCACGCCGGCGTCCACGGCGGCCTTGGCGAAGGCCGCGTAACCGTGGATCTCCACCGGGTTCAGGTAGCCCATCAGCACCACCGGGGTCTGCGCATCGCGCTCGCGGAACTGCGCCACGGCCTGCAGCACGTAGCGGCTGCCAGCACCGCGCGCCAGCGCGCGCTCGGAGCTGCGCTGGATGGTCGGGCCATCGGCCATCGGGTCGGAGAACGGCACGCCCAGTTCGATCACGTCGGCGCCGGCATCGACCAGTGCGTGCATGACCGGCACGGTGGCTTCCAGCGAGGGATCACCGGCCGTGACGAAGGGGATCAGCGCCTTGCGCTGCTGCTCGCGCAGACGCTGGAAACAGGCATCGAGTCGGGATACGGACATTTCAGGCACATCCTTCAATCAGTTCAATCGCATCGCTGGTTCCCCAGTACATCTGGGTGACCCTCCCTTCAAACAGTTCCACGCGGATACCCAGGTCCGAACCCGGGTCCTGCCAGGTGAGGTACTCGCCCTGGTCACCGTCGTAGGCATGCGGGCTGGATACCGGCGGCTTCGGGAACTGGGCCATGGCCTGGGCGCGGGTCATGCCGACACGCAGGCCGAACGGACCGGGCTGCTGGGTCGGCGCCCCGCTCTCCGGATCCAGGCCGAGATCGAAACGGACGACGCGATCTTCATCGGTCATCATCGACACGCCGGGCGGCAGCCCCTTGCCGTCGTAGTACTCGCAACTGCCGCCGATGGCTTCGACCGCCCCTTGCGCGGTCCACGGCCCGAGTGCCTTCAGATCGGTCATATGCTGGCCGATCAGCACCTCGCCGGCATGGTCCAGCGCCACCGAGACCACCGCGGGCGCGCCATCGCTGTCCGTATCTTCCATGGACGGCGGATCGACAATCGGCGCACGCGCCATCGGGTCGAGGTCATCGTTGGCGGCCGGCTGCTGTGCCGGCTGCGTGGTGCCCTTGGCGGCCGGTGCCAGCACCGGCGGCTCCGGCGGCTGGCATGCGGCCAACCCCAGCGCCAGCAGCAGCACGCCACTGTTGCGCAGCAGCGCGCTCACAGCACCAGCCCTTCGCGCGCGGCGATGGTATGCACGTCCTTGTCGCCACGGCCGGACAGATTGCACAGCACGATCTGGTCACGCGGACGCTCACGCGCCAGCTTGATCGCCTGTGCCAGCGCATGGCTGGACTCCAGCGCCGGCAGGATGCCCTCGGTGTGCGCCAGCAGGTGGAAGGCCTGCAGCGCTTCTTCATCGGTGATGCCGAGGTAGCGTGCACGGCCGGTGTCGGCCAGGAATGCGTGCTCGGGGCCGACGCCCGGATAGTCCAGGCCGGCCGACACCGAATGGGTCTCGATGATCTGGCCGTCGTCGTCGCACAGCACATAGGTGCGGTTGCCATGCAGCACGCCGGGACGACCGGCGGCGATCGACGCGGCGTGGCGGCCGGTGCTGATGCCATCACCTGCGGCTTCGGCGCCGACGATCTCGACCTGGCGATCGTTGAGGAAGGCATGGAACAGGCCGATGGCATTGCTGCCGCCACCGACGCAGGCGGTGATCGCATCGGGCAGGCGGCCGTACTCGGCCAGCATCTGCTCGCGTGCTTCGCGGCCGACGATGGCGTTGAAGTCGCGCACCATGCGCGGATAGGGATCCGGGCCGGCGACCGTACCGATGATGTAGAAGGTGTCCTGCACATTGGTCACCCAGTCGCGCATCGCTTCGTTGAGCGCGTCCTTCAGGGTGGCCGAGCCGGAGGTGACCGGCACCACCGTCGCGCCGAGCAGCTTCATGCGGTAGACGTTGATCTTCTGCCGCTCGATGTCGGTGGCGCCCATGTACACCACGCATTCCAGGCCCAGCCGCGCGGCAACGGTGGCGCTGGCCACGCCGTGCTGGCCGGCACCGGTCTCAGCGATGATGCGCTTCTTGCCCATCCGCGCCGCCAGCAGCGCCTGGCCGATGGTGTTGTTGATCTTGTGCGCGCCGGTGTGGTTCAGGTCTTCGCGCTTGAGCAGGATCTGCGCGCCGCCGACATGGTCGCTCAGGCGCTGGGCGTGGTAGATCGGGCTCGGCCGGCCCACGTAATGGGCCAGGTCGCGATCGTAGGCGACCTGGAATGCCGGGTCCTGGCGGGCCTGGTCATAGGCCTGGGCCAGTTCCTGCAGCGGGCCGACCAGGGTTTCGGCAACGAAGCTGCCGCCGTAGCGGCCGAAATGGCCCTGGGCATCCGGGAAGGCGTGGTAGTCGGCAATGGGGGAGGCAGACATGGAAGCGACCGCTGGTTCGAGACAGGTGGATACTCTAGCGCACGGGTCGTGACCGGAAAATGGATATTATCTGGCGCATATCGTCAGGAAATCTCACATGAGCCATTCCCTGCTGCCACCGCTCAATGCGCTGCGCGCGTTCGAGGCCACCGCCCGCCTGGGCGGGG
Source organism: Stenotrophomonas sp. 109824_Sma (assembly GCF_056480025.1). Lineage (NCBI taxonomy): Bacteria > Pseudomonadati > Pseudomonadota > Gammaproteobacteria > Lysobacterales > Lysobacteraceae > Stenotrophomonas > Stenotrophomonas sp. 109824_Sma. Next base: position 3,335,862 of record NZ_CM151078.1, read on the forward strand.
TTGGCCGCGCCGCGCAGGACCTGCACGTCACCCACGGTGCGGTCAGCCGCCAGCTGAAGCTATTGGAAGACCACCTCGGCCTGGCGCTGTTCCAGCGTGCCGGTCGCGGCCTGCGCCTGACCGCTGCGGGCACGCGCCTGCAGGCCGCGTGCAGCGAGGCCTTCAGCGGCATCGAAGACTGCGTGCGCGAACTGCGGCGGCCGGCAGCCGCCCCGGCGCTGGTGCTGGGTTGCAGCGGCAGCGTGCTGGCGCGCTGGATGATCCCGCGCCTGCCCGCACTGCAGGCCGCCCTGCCCGGCGTACGCCTGCAGTGGTCGGCGCTGGATGGCAGCTTCACCGAGGCGCAGGCCGCACTGGATGCGGTGCTGCTGCTGGCGCAGGGGCCGTGGCCCCGGGGCTGGCAGGTGCGTGAGCTGGCGCCGGAACGGGTCGGCGTGGTGGTGGCCCCCTCGCATCCGGCCGCGCAGCGCCTGCGGCATGTACCGCCCTCGGCGCTGCTGCAGGAGACGCTGCTGCACACCAGTTCACGGCCGCAGGCGTGGCCGGCGTGGGCGCAGGCACACGCTCTGGACACCGCCAAGCTGCAGCTGGGCACTGCCTTCGAGCACCTGTACTACCTTCTGGAGGCAGCAGTGGCCGGGCTGGGCCCGGCGATCGCACCCGAGCCGCTGGTGGCCGAGGACCTGGCCGCCGGGCGACTGGTCGCGCCGTGGGGGTTTGCCGCCACCGGTGGTTTCTGGGTGCTGGCGCGACCGGACGGACCAACTGATGCGCGCGTGGATGCGCTGGCCGACTGGCTGGGCCAGCAACTCCGCTGACAACAAAAAGGGGACGGAGGGGATTAAGTCGCAAGTGGCACAAACGACTTAATTCCCTCCGTCCCCTTTTTTCAGCTGGCGGTTGGAGTGGCCAGGCGCTGCTGCAGGTCTTCGCGCAGGCGCGACAGCTCGACCTCGGCCTGCTGCCGCTGCTGCATGCCTTCGCGATGGATGCTGCGCACTTCCTCGACCGTGGCAATCAACTGGTCGTGCACGTGGCGCAGCGTGGCTACGTCGATCACGCCGCGCTGGTTGCTGCGCGCGGTATCCACCGAGGCCTGACGCAGCAGATCGGCATTGCGGCGCATCAGCTCGTTGGTGGCATCGTCGATGGCGGTGGACAGCTCGACCGCGGCCTTCTGCTCACCCAGCGAAAGCTGGATGGCGAACTGGCGCTTCCACGACGGGATGGTGATCTCGCGCACCGTGTTGAACTTCTCGATCAGCTGCAGCGCATTGGCCTGGATCAGGCGGATCATCGGCAGCGACTGATCGGCCGCATGCTGCATCAGTTGCAGGTCGGACACGCGCTTTTCGATCAGGCGGATCGCGTTGTCGACTTCGCCCTGGCGGATGCGCTGCTGCGGATCCTCGCTGCCCTGCCCGGCCTGCTGCTCGGCCTGCAGTTCGGCCAGGCGCTGCTTGCCGGCGGCAGCATACAGGCCCAGCGCATGGCGTTCTTCGCGGACGATGTCATGCATGCGGTCGAACTCGCCCACGCGCTTGCCCATCAACGCCTGCTGCACACCGACATCGCCCAGCAGCTGCTCGATCTGCGCGTTGGTGTCGCTGAACTTCTGCACCAGCTCACCCTTGGATACGCGCAGGCGGTCGATCAGGCCACCGATCACCGGCACCTTCGACCGCTGGGCGAAGCCGTCCAGCTTCAGGCTGCGCGCGATGCGCACCACTTCGCCCAGTTTCTCGCCACTGGCATCCAGGTCACGATTGCGCACCTGGTCGAGCAACTGGCTGGAGAACGCTGCGGTACGCGTGGCCGCTTCGCGACCGAACACCTGCAGGTTGCCCGGGCGCAGGTCATCCAGCTCCAGACGGATCTCGGCGATGCGCGGAAGATCCTCGCGGACCAGGCCGAGCGCCTGCAGAGCGCCGTCATCGAGCGGAGCGGCGGTGGTCGTGCCGGGCACGAGGGCACCGGGCGTCTGGCTGTCCTGGGTCATCGGGCAGTCTCCTTGCAGTTGGGTAAGCGGCAGCGGCGGCCGGCTCAAGGCAGTCTAGCCTGAGCCGCCGCGACCTCGTCATCGATCTGTGCGTGCAGCGTGGCGGCCTTCGCCGCCAGTGTGGCGCCGGCCGCGGCCTGGCCCGCCACGGCGGCCTGCCGCCAGGCCGGCAGCAGGACGTCATGGATGCGCGCGAAGCGTTGCAGCAGCACGTTGTCCTGGTCCTGCAGCAGCTGCCACTGGCCGGCCTCGAGACGGCGCAGCATGGCCAGCCGGCGCAGATGATCGAGCCGTTGCGACAGCGCGGCCTGGCCGGCGATATCCAGCGACGCCAGCCGCGCCTCAGCCAGCCCGATCCAGTCGTCCAGCGCTGCGGCCGCCGCTGAATGCCCGGCGATGGCCATGGCCCGCCGCTGCAGGTGCTGCTGCAGGTGCTGGGCCTGCTCGCGCGCCTGCAGGGCCAGCACGCCCAGCTGCGACTGCAGCGCACGTCCCTCCGCCTCGCGATCGACATCGCGCCCCAGCAGGCGGCCCCACCAGCTCTCCTGCTGCCGGATCTGCGCCGGGTTGGCGGCCTGCAGGGCCAGCGCGATGCGTGCCAGTGCGGCCACCAGGCCGTCGCCCGCGCCCGGCGGCAACGGTGTTTCGAGCCGCGCCAGTGCCTGCAGCAACGGCGCACCATAGTCGGCCAGCACGGCGACATCGGCCGTGTCCGGCAAGCTCGGGGGCGGCAGTGGCGCCTGCGTGGTCATGGCAGCGGCGGCGGCTTCGGTGTCGTTGCCGGAATCTCCTCACTGTCGTCCGGCGGCAACGACTCGCCGTAGAAGTGGCGCATCAGGGCCTCATCCAGCGCGCGCTCCTCCGGTGTCGTGGCACGGCGCACACGCGCACGCTGCGCCACCGCACTGTTCGGCACCCCACGCTCGACCTGCTGCCGCGCCCAGCCGGCGAACGCGGCCAGGGTCTGCGACACCTGTGCCTGCTGCGCCTGCGATGCCGCCAACAGTTCCACCAACGGCGCCAGGCCGGCCTGCAGGTCGTCGGCCAGGACCGTGGCCGGCACGCTGGGGGCCGCCGCGACCGGCTCGGGCGCCGCGACGGCGGGACGTGTTTCAGAAAGGCGATGCAGGGCCTCCAGCAACGCCGGCCACGGTGCCGGGTCGGCAACGGCAATCGCTTCGGGCACCGGCGGTGGCAGCTGCAGGGCGGTGGCGATGTCGGCCAGCTGCGCGACCACGCGCCCGCCGACATCACTGTCGTCGGCACCCATGGCCTTGTTGCGCAGGAAATCGCGCTTGATCTGCGCCCAGCGCTGCGCCTGCGTGTCGTCCAGCACGCCGCGCAGTTCGGCCAGCTTCAACAGGTTTTCTTCGGCACCAGTGGTCAGCAGCTGTGCCTCGCCCAGGTAGTGGTCGGAGATCAGCTGCTGCAGCTCGTCCTCGTTCATCACCGGCGAGATCTTCTCGGCCAGCTTGTTCATGTTGCGGTAGCTGCCCTGCAGCCGGAACGGCGGCTCGGTACGGTAGCGATCGTCCTGTGCGGCACTGGCGATGTACTGCTGGTTGACCCGGTAGACCACGTCGCGCACGCGCAGCATGCGCTGCAGGGTGGCGGTGATCTCGTTGATCTCCGCGCTGCTGTAGGCGTGGCTGAGGCCGTTGGTCGAGACCTCCTTGCCCATCGCGCGGTCGACCAGCACGTACAGGTCAGCCATGTCGCGCGTGGCCAGCGGCGCCAGCACCGGGTTGGAGGTCAGGCTGTTCTCGATGTAGCTGAGGGTGAAGGCCGCCTCCATGCCACCGAGCACATCACCGAGGTTGTAGATGTCGGCACGGTTGGCCAGCATGTCCGGAATCTTGAACACCTCGCCGGACTCGGTGTACGGGTTGCCGGCCATCACCACGCAGAACTTCTTGCCGCGCATGTCGTAGGTGCGGGTGCGGCCGCGCCACACGCCTTCGATACGGCGGGTGCCATCGCACAGCGAGATGAACTTCTGCAGGAACTCGGGATGGGTGTGCTGGATGTCGTCCACATACAGCATGGTGTTGTTGCCCATTTCCAGCGCGAGGTTGAGCTTCTCCAGCTCCTGCCGCGAGGTCGCGTCCGGCGCCTGCGCCGGGTCCAGCGAGCGCACCTCATGACCCAGCGCCGGGCCGTTGATCTTCATGAAGACCAGGCCCAGGCGGTGCGCCACGTATTCCATCAGCGTGGTCTTGCCGTAGCCCGGCGGCGAAATCATCATCAGCAGGCCCATCAGGTCGCTGCGCTTGTTCTCGCCGACCGTGCCCATCTGCTTGGCCAGGTTGTCACCGATCACGCCCAGGTAGACATCGTTGATCAGCTTGTTGCGCACGAACGAGGACAGCGGCCGCGCCTTGAACTCGGAAAGCCGCAGGGTCTCGCGCTCGCGCCCGATGATGCCCTGGCGCAGCGCCTGGTAGGCGTGGAATGCTGGCACGAAATGACGCAGGTGCTGCTTCAGGCGCGCCAGGAAATCATCCAGCGATACCACCAGCGTGCCGTTGCTGATGCGTGCGTGTTCACCCAGCAGGCCACTGACCTCCGCCTGCAGCGCGGCGTCGCTGGCACGGGTACGCAGCTGACGCTGCACCAGCAGCAGTGCCGCAGCCTCGTCGACATAGCCGGCATGCAGGGCATGCGCCGGCATCCGCGCCAGCGCCCGCAGCCACTGCCCGGCCAGCGCCCAGCGCGTGGCCAGCGGATCCTGGCTGCGCTGCAGGGCGCGTTCGACCGCCTCGCGCTGCCCGGCCTGTTCCAGCTGCTGCGCCAGCGCCTCCAGCAGCGCTAGCGCATGGCGACTGCTGCTGAACACCGGCTCGCCGGTCGCCAGCTCTTCGCCCAGATAGGCGGCCGCGGCCTCTGCGGCATCGGCATCGAACGGCAACGCGTGGCATTGCGCATACGCCAGCAGTGCCTCGGCCATTTCCGTACGCAACGCCAGTCGCCCTTCGTCGGACCCCAGCAGGCGTGCCAGCGCTTCGGCACCCATCTGTCGGCCCGGCCATTGCGCCACCGCTTCGCGCCGCTGCTCGGCGGCCCAGAACAGGAGTGCCAGCGCACGCACCCGCGGTGCATGGCGCAGGCTGCCGGCCGCCTGCTGCAAGGGCAGCAATGCACGCAGGATCAGCGCGGCATCATGGTCATGGATGCCGCGCTCGTAGCCTTCGCGGTAGCGCGGTGCGGCGAATGCTCGCACGCGCTGGTCCAGCGCATCGGGCGTGGCGACATCGTGCTGCAGCGTGGCCAGGTCAAGGCCGTCGCTCCCCTCCTGCGCGGCCATCAGCAGACTGCCGGCCAGATACTCGCCGCGATACAACGCAGGTGATTCCGAGTCCAGGGTGACCGGCCAGAACGGCTTCAGCGCATCCAGCTCCGGATCGTGCAGGGTCTCCAGGAAGTCGGTGCCGGTCAGATGGATCGCCAGCGTGTCACCACGCGGCAGCAGGGTCAGGTCCAGCGCCTGGGTGTTGACGCTGAAGCGATGGCGCGGCCCCAGCCGCACCACGTTGCCGCCCGCTTCGTACAGATCACTGCGGTCGCGCAGCTGGCGTACCGCCTGGTCACGCACACCCTTCAGGCGCGCCTCGATGTCGTCGGCCTTGACGTTGTCATGCAGCGCGCGAAGGCGTTCGGCCAGCTCACGCAGCTTGAGGATCAGCGGATCGCCGGCGAAGAATGCATTGAGCTCATCGGCGGTGGCGAAGCGCTCGGTGCGCTTGGCCAGGCCATCGAGGATGCGGCTGGCCGCGTCCAGCACCGAACGCGCCTTGCGCTGGCGATCATCCAGCAATGCCTGCTTGTGCGTTTCGAAGGCTTCCACCAGCTCTTCGCGCTTGCTCAGGATGTCACCGAGGAACTGCTCGTGTTCGCCGAACTGGCTCTCCAGCTCCTCCAGCTGCACCAGCAGGCGCGACAGCTGCTCGTCGGCGCGCTCCGGGTCGGTGGCCAGTGCCAGCGCGCTGGTGATCGACTGCGAGAACAGCGCGAACTGCGCGGCGAACTGCGCCACGGCCTCCGCCGCCCCCAGCGACCGGCGACGCTGATCAGCACGCGCACGGGCCTGGTTGAGGCGGCCGTACAGCACCGAGATCGACTCGACCACGCGGGTGCGGGCGGTGGCATCGTCCACCTTCAGGCCGGCCATCAGCTCGGACAACATGTCCAGGTCGGCTGCCATGCCACGCAGCCCCTCCAGCTGCTCGTCCAGCTGGCGGGCACTCTGTGCCTGCTGGGCCGCTTCATCCAGCGCCTGCAGGCGCGAGGTCAGCGGCGCCAGCGCGGCTTCGTCCGCAAGGAACTCGCCAGTGGCGGCGCCGACGCGGTCCTGCGCTTCCACCAGCTCGGCCGCCATCACTTCGATGCGCGCGGTGTCGATGTAGCGCAGCTCACGGATGGTCAGCAGCCGCCCGCGCAATGCGGTGATCGCATTGAGCGCCTCGACGAAGGCCTGCACCTCGTTCCAGTTCTGCGGCTGCAGCCGCCCCAGCAGCGTCTTGTGCGCGGCCTCGGCCTCGACCATCGCCTGCGCCGACTGCTGGCGGATCGACTGCACCTTCTCGTATTCGTCCAGCACCGATTCGCCGGTGGCGCTGATCTGCCGCAGCAGCGCCTCGGCGCCATCGCAGGCCGCGTCGCCCAGCCAGTGATGGGCATCGAACAGGCGCCGGGTGTCGGCCACCAGGCGCTGGTAGCGCTGCACCGACACGTCCTGGCCTTCGATCTCGCGCGCAAGGTTGAACAGGTTGGAAATGCCGCGCACCAATTCGGCGTTGCCGATGCGGCCCATGAAGGTATTGCCGGGCGGTCGGCTGGCAGCAAACTCGTCACTGCTGAACGGGGTCTGCCAGACCTGCATCGGATGGATGCGGGTCGGTTCGCTGCCTTCGGCATGGAACAGCACCATGCGCCCGTCCTGCATCAAGGCGTAGCCATGGCCGAACACCGGGTTCTGCAGCACGCGCTGGATGGTGTTGTAGACGAACAGCGCCGAGCGCCCACCTTCGCGCTCGTAGAAGATGTACAGCACGTCCTCGCCATTCGGTGAACGGATGCTGCGCTTGAACTGCATGCCGGCCATCGAGGCGTCGAATGCCTTGTGCTCGCCGCCCTGCAGGTAATACCCACCCGGGAAGATCACGCCGTGGTCTTCGGGCAGCTGCACGCAGGCCTGCACGATCGCATCGTTGCGCACGATGCCGCCGGTCAGCGTGTTGTAGATCAGGCCGCGCCACTCCGTCTCGCGGTACGGCAGCACCTTCAGCAGCACCAGCGAGCCGACCCGGGCGAATTCGAACTGGGCGTCGTCAAGCGACTGCGTGCTGTCCTCCACCGGTTCGCTGTAGATGCCCTGCCCGGTCTCGGTGTTGTTCTCGACCTTGATGGTGAGGTCGCCGCCGGTGGTCTCCACGAACAGGGTGTCGAGGATGTTAAGGTGCGAATGGCGTCCATTGACTGCCAGGTCGCGAGTCGCCCTGGTCCATTCGAAGTCGAACGGCGGCGGCAGTGCGATATCGCGCTCGCCGCGCGCATCCAGATAGGTCAGTTCGCCATCGCGCGACAGCGCCCAGCGGAACACGCGCACGTCGCTGCTGCGCTCGCCGATCTGGAACGAGGCCAGCAGCTTGTCGCCCACCACGATCAGCTGCAGCAGGCGTGCGTGCTTGTAGTACGCGTACAGCTCATTGAAGTCGTGCACGAAGCCGGGCTGGTCGAGGAAGCTGCCCTTCAGCTCCAGCGCGGCCACGTCGTAGCCGTCGCTGCCCTGCACCAGCCGGTACAGGCCGAACACGTCCTCGATGCGGGTCTGGGTCTTCAGCCCGATGAACACGTTGTAGCCGAACAGCAGGCGGTCCGGGCCGACCTGCACGATGTCACGGCCGACGCAGTTGTTCTCGCTGCGGATGCGGAAGCGCCCGACCACCTCCAGGCGGCTGTCGCCGAACTCGGCCAGGCGCTGGCGGTTGAGCGTCTCGGCCAGGCCCTGCAGGCGCTGGCCCTGCTCGGCCAGGCGGCGGCGCAGGACTTCGTAGGCGCCGCCCTGGGCAACGGCCTGGTCGACGGTATTGCCGCCGGCCTCCGGTGCAGTGGATTCGGCGGACGGATGGGTATCAGACATCAGCAGGCTTCCGGCTCACGGGCGGACGGCCGCGGTTGCGGCCGGCGCGGGCGGGCGATGGCCGCAGCAGCCACCGCCCGATGCATCAACGGGCGCTGTCGACCATGGTGGCCGACACGGTCGGCACCGCTTCGGCATCCTCGGCGATCTGGCGCGGTGCTGGTTCGGCCACGGCCACGCCCAGGTAGCGCTGCATCAGCTCCTGCACGATCGGGCTCTTGCCGGCGAAGCCTTCGATCGACTTGCCCAGCGACACCGCCTTGACCAGGTTCTCGAACATGCCACCGTCGCCACCGACCAGGTCGATGTCGGCGTTGCGCAGCGCGCTGGCGATGACGTTGGCATTTTCGCGCGAGACTTCCTTGCCGGCTTCGATCGAGGCCAGTGCCTGCTTCAGGCTGTTGTCCAGCATCATGCGGAACTCTTCGTGGCCGCGTGCCTGGTCGCTCAGCGAGGCGATGGCTTCGAACTTGCGCACCAGGCCCTCGGCCTCGGCCAGCAGCTTCTTCTGCACCACGCCGGCTTCGGCGTTGCCCAGCGATTCAGTGGCGGTGGCACGGGCCAGGCCCATCTTCTCCTCACCCTGCGCCTGTGCCTGCAGCGTCTGCGCCAGCACCTGGGCTTCGTTGCTGCCCTGCTTCAGGCTGGCTTCGGCCTTGGCTTCGATCACACGGGCCTCGGCAATGCCGACCTTCTCGATGGCCAGTGCCGAAGCTTCACGCACCTGCGCTTCGGCCAGGCCCGGCGCCGCCTGCTCGGCGCGCAGCGCGTCGGCCAGCAGGCGCTTGGCTTCGGCCTGCTTGCCGGCTGCTTCGTGTTCGGCCTGGGCCAGCGTGGTCAGTTCAACCGCGCGGTGCTTGGAGGCGGTTTCGCGCGCCTGCGCTTCCTTCACTTCGCGCACCAGCGATTCCTGCGCCTTGGCTTCGGCTTCCAGGATCAGCACCTGCTTCTGGCGGTCGGCCTCGGAGACCTCGCGCACTTCCTTGATGCGCTCTTCTTCCTGCGCCACGGTCTTGTCGATGGAGATGCGTTCGCGGGTGATGTTGGCCACGTCCATCTTGCCCTGCTCGACCACCTTGTCGCGCTCCACGCCCTGCAGCTGCACTTCGCGGTCGGTGGTGACCTGCTCCAGCTGGCGTGCGCGCTCCACGCGCTCGGCCTCGATGGCCACGGCACGCTGGCGGTTCTGCTCGGCCACTTCCACTTCGCGCAGGCGGTTCTGGTCGCGGATCTCGATCAACTGCTGTGCTTCGATGCGGGCATTCTCGGACAGCTGGCGCTGCTCTTCCTGCACCTTGGCGGTCTCGGCCTCCTCGCGCGCGCGGATGGTCTCGATCTCGCGCTTCTGGCGTGCTTCGGCTTCGGCCTGCTGGCGTTCCAGCGCCAGCAGCGCCTCACGCGCTTCCACGTTCTTCTTGGTGATGGCGAGCTTCTCGTTCTGCTCCAGCTCGTTGGTCACCACGTTCTGCGCGGCGGTCAGCTCGGTGATCTTGCGGATGCCCTGTGCGTCGAGGATGTTGAACTGGTCCAGCAGCGACTTCGGGGTCTGCTCCAGGTAATCGATCGCCACGTCTTCCAGCACATAACCGTTGAGGTCGTTGCCGATCACCGCGATGATCTCGTCGCGGAACTCCTGGCGCTTCTCGAACAGTTCGGTGAAGTCGAACTTCTTGCCGACCGTCTTCAGCGCTTCGGAGAACTTGGCGTTGAACAGCTCATCGACGGCATGCTTGTCCGACGCACGGTCGGCACCGATGGCCTTGGCCACGCGCAGCACATCGGCCTGGGTCTCGTTCACCCGCAGGTAGAAGGCCACGGCGATGTCGGCACGCATGTTGTCGCGGCAGATCAGGCCTTCCTTGCCGCGGCGGTCGATCTGCAGGGTGATCAGGCTGATCCGCATCAGCTCGGCGCGGTACAGCACCGGGATGATCAGCGCACCGGTGAAGTGCACCTTGGGCGTGGAGCTCATGTCGTTGACGATCAGGGCCACGCCCTGGTCGACCTTGCGGTAGAAGGCCTTGAACAGGCCGGCCACGCCCAGCAGCAGGACGAGCAGGCCGCCGGCGACGGCCAGGATCGGTAAGAGGGATGCCAACGTCATTGATGATTCTCCTTGTTGCCCGGAAGCAGGTTGTCCTGGAAATCGAGGGCGATCGCATCGGCGCGGACCACCCGGTAATAATGTTGCTCGGCCATGTGCTCGACCAGCACGATGCGCTCGCCACGCTGCAGTTCGATGTCGCTGCGGATCTGCAGCACCAGCCCGGCGCCGCCATCATCGACAGTGGCATGACCGCTGCGTGTGTCCACCTTCGGCGATGCGACCACGCCGATCCGGCCCAGCAGCGATGCCTGCGGCACCGGACGCAGGCGCAGCAGGAAGCGCCGGACCGGGCGCAGGATCAGCGCGACGACCGGTACCGCAGGCAGCGGTGCCAGCACCGCCACGAGCGTACCCAGGCCCCAGCGCAGCAGGTCCGGCAGCGGCAGCAGTACGAACAGATGGATGAAATAGGTGATGAGCCAGCCGAACAGGCCCAGCAGGGTGACCACCACCATGATCGGGACGCCGCCCAGGCCCCAGCGCGCCAGCATGGCCGACAGGCCACTGAGGTCGGTCCCCGCCTCGAGCGCGCCATCGGCGCCGAGATCGCCGAAACCGTCATCGACCAGGCCGAACGCCGCAACCGCCCAATACATCACCGACACCAACAGCAGAATGCTGTACGGCAGCGTCGGGTAACCGAGTACGACGGTGAGAAATTCCTGCATCGCTTGCCTTCCTGGGCTATGGGCGGCGGCCGCCCGTTCGGGGCGCGCCGAGCGCGTCCCGTCGATCCCCGCGCCAGCCCTCATGGCAGGCGCGCTTGGGACCATCCTATGTGAAGAATGCGTGCAGGCTCAAATCGGGGCGCTGATCAGGGTAAATAGTGACGCGAATCACTCGAGAACCGTGCAATCGGCGCGGCGCACTTCCTCGACGAAGGTGCGCATCTTGTAGCCGTCCTTGATGCCCGGCTCCAGTTCGATGCCGCTGGAGACATCCACGCCCCACGGCAGGGTGGCCAGCACCGCGTCGTAGACGTTTTCCGGGTTCAGGCCACCGGCCAGCAGGAACGGGCGATGCAGGCCGGTCGGGATCCGGCCCCAGTCGAAGGCCACGCCGGTGCCGCCACCGCCGCCCGGCGCATGACTGTCGAACAGGAAGCCGGCGGCGCTGGGATAGCGCAGCTGCAGGGTGCGGGCGTTGATCTCTTCACGCCCGCCCATGGCGATCGCCTTCAGGTACGGCATGTTGAAGCTGCGGCAGAAGCTCTCGTCTTCCTCGCCATGGAACTGCAGCAGGGTCGGTCGTACCGTGCGCAGCACCTCGCGCACCTCTTCCTTGCTGTTGTTGCGGAACAGCGCCACCACGTCGACCATCGGCGCGATCGCCTGGCGCATCGCGCGTGCCTCGGCCGGGGCGACCCGGCGGCTGCTTTCACGGGCGAAGATGAAACCCACCGCGTCCACACCCAGTTCACCGGCCAGGCGGACGTCGCCGGCCCGGGTCATGCCACAGAACTTGATGCGCGTGCGGTAGTAGGAGCGGCTCATAGCGTGACCTCGGCGGGCAGATGCCAGTTGTCGGGGTACAGGGGCCCAAGGAACACCAGGCCCTGCGGCGGTGCGGTGGGACCGGCTACGGTGCGATCGCGCCCGGCCAGCAGTTCGGCGATCCATTCCACCGGTTTTTCGCCGCTGCCCACCAGGATCAGCGATCCGACGATATTGCGGACCATGTGATGAAGGAATGCATTGCCCTGCACGGCGACCTCGATCACCTCGCCCTGGCGGCTGACCTGCAGTGACTGCAGTTCACGCCGTGCATGCAGCGCCTGGCACTGCACCGAGCGGAACGCACTGAAGTCGTTCTCGCCGAGCAGGGCCTGGCCGGCGGCATGCATCAGGGTCTCGTCCAGCGCCCGGCGCTCCCAGCTGAGGGTCTGCCGCTGCAGCGCCGGCCGCACTTCGCGGTTGAGCAGGCGGTAGCGGTAGCGGCGCGCACACGCCGAGAAGCGGGCGTGGAAATCATCGGCCACCGGCACGCACCAGCGCACCGCGATCGAGCGCGGCAGGCGGGTGGTGGTGCCCAGCATCCAGGCGCGCGGATCGCGCACCACGTCGGTATCGAAGTGGACGACCTGGCATTGGCCATGCACACCGGCATCGGTGCGACCGGCACAGACCACCTGCAGCGGCGCATCGGCCACCGACGACAGGGCCTGCTCAAGGCTGGCCTGCACGCTGGGGCCGCCCTCGCCCAGGTTCTGCCAGCCCCTGAAATCGCTGCCGTCGTATTCGACGCCAAGCGCGTAACGCATGTGCTACCTCGATGTTGCGGGTGGGGCGGCGCTCAGGCCGGATCGCGTTCGGACCAGACTGCCAGTTCGTTGCCACCGGGCTCGACGAACTGGAAGCGGCTGCCGCCAGGGAAAGAGAACACCGGCCGCACGATCTCACCGCCAGCGTTGCGCACCGCCGCCTCGATCGGCGCCAGCTGGTCGGCATACAGCACCAGCAGCGGCGCACCGCTGTCGCTGGCCCGTTGCGGCTGGCCGCGGAAGAAGCCGCCCTGCAGCCGGCCATCGTCGAAGGCGGTGTAGTCGCTGCCATAGTCGACGAACGACCAGCCGAACACCTTTTCGAAGAAGGCGCGGCTGGCGGCCGGGTCACTGGAGGCGAATTCAACGTAGTCGATACGGCGCTCGCGGCTCATGGCACGGTCCTTGTCGGCGGGTTCGGTCACGGCAGGCGGGCCAGCAGTTCGCGGGCCTGGGCCTGGCAGTGCAGGTCGCCGCCCTCGGCCACTTCCTGCAGCAAGATACGGGCGGTCTGGGCATCGCCCAGATCGAGGTAGGCGATGGCCAGCTCCAGGCGTTCCTGTCCGGCACGCGGCGCCCAGCCGGCATCGCTGGCCGGTGCCGCGGTGTGTTCTTCGTGCGCGGCCGCGGCCAGCGCGTCGTGTGGCGCGCCGCTGGAATCGCCGTTGTCATGGTGCTCGGCCGGCAGGTCGAACACGCCGCGGAACTGCGGCTGCTGTTCGGCGTGCAGCGCATAGTCCGGCACTGCGATCTCGTCAGGGACCGCCTGCACGACCGGCTCATCCTGCACGGCGGCGTCCGGCACGGGGGTGTCCAGCGTAGTCACCGGCTCGTCCCAGCGCGGCAGGTCGGTCACGGCCTCGGGCAGCTGCACCACTTCGTCATCGCGCAGCGTCTGCGCCTGCCAGTCAGCCTGGGCGGCGACGTCGTCGACCGCTTCGGCAGCCACGTCCTCCTGCACCTCGGTTTCGCTCGCCCAGGCCGGCATCGCCGGCTCCTGGCGGCCACTGTCGGACACCGCCGTCGACCACGAAGACTGCTCGGCCAGCGTATCCAGCGCCGCGCCCGCCGGTACCGCAGCGGCCAGGCCGGCGGCATCGCCTTCCTCGCGCAGGGGCGGCAGTGGCGACGGCTTGCGACGACGCAGCAGCCAGGCCGCGCCGGCCGCCAGCAACAGCACCGGCAGACCCAGCCAGTACCACGGTGTTGCCGCATCGCGGGCATCCGGTGCCTGCGCCAGGCGCTGCTGCGCGGCGGCCAGGTCGTTGTCCTTCATCGCGATCAGCGACTGCTGCTGTTCCTTGAGTTTTTCCAGGTCGGCCACGCGCTGCTTCAGCTCGCCGATCTCGGCATCGCGGGTCGCGATGTCCTCGCGTGCCTGGCGCAGTTGTTCGTTGCCCAGCATGTCACCCTCGCTGCCGGCTCCAGTGCCGGTGGTTGTGCCCGCGTGCGCGGCGTCGGAGGCCAGCGCCGGAGCGATTTCAAGTCGTGCCCCATTGGCCGCAGCCGGGGAAGAAGCGTTCGTGGTTGCCGCCGTGGCGACCGGGGCGACGGTACCCGCCGGTTGCGGCACGGTGCGTGCCTGCCGCCACTGTGCGGCATGCTCACGCACCAGCGCTGCGGCCTCGGCGGCATCGACCGCCGCCAGTGCATCGCTGCCGGGCATGCGCAGCACGGCGCCCTGCTTGAGCAGGTTGACGTTGCCGCGGATGAAGGCCTCCGGGTTGGCGCGCAGCAGCGCGATCATGGCGCGGTCGCGGCTGACCTGGTTGCCGCGGGCCACCGCGCTGGCGATCTGCGACAGGGTCTGCCCACGCTGGACGGTGACGCTGCCATCGGCTGCCGGCGCGGCAGCGGGTGCAGCCACTGCACGCGGGCGGGCCGGTGCGGGTGCCGGCGTGGCGGCGGTGGACGCCGCAGGCGCGCTCGCGCTCTCCGCAGCGGCGCGCGACGGGGTGCCCTCACGGGCGATGGTGTTGGAGAGCGTACCCGCGGGTGCAACGATTTCCGGCTCGGCCACGGCCAGTGCACTGGACGGTGCATCGACCAGCGCCGAGTACTCGCGCACCAGGCGACCCTGGCCCCAGTCGGCCTCGATCAGGAAGCTCAGCGACGGGGTCTCGACCGGCGTCTGCGAGGTTACCCGCACCACCGCCCTGCCCTGCGCATTGCGGGTCAGTTCGAACTGCAGTTCGCCGACCAGCCCGGTCGGCCGCTGCAGGCCGACGCGCTCGAAGGTGACCGGTGAGGCCAACGCGACACGCAGGTTCTCCAGCTCGGACGGATCGGCGGAGACCACCGGGATTTCGGCCAACAGGGGCTGGCCCGGCTTGGACAGGACACGGATGTCGCCCAGACCCAGGGCAAGCGCCGAACTACTGGCCAGGGCCAGCAGCGCGGTGGAAAGATAGAGGAGCGGGCGCTTTGCGCCCCTGGCCCGTTTATTCATGGGCGACACTATAAAGCGTGCGGACCGGGGTCCGCACCCACCGGAAAGACCCTTGAGGGAGTGCCGGCCAGCGGCCGGCACGACCGGTGAGGCAATCGCAGTGATCAGCGCTGCTCGGCGGCGACCAGCTCGGCCAGCTGCACGGCATTCAGGGCGGCGCCCTTGCGCACGTTGTCCGACACGATCCACAGGTTCAGGCCGCGCGGGTGCGACAGGTCCTCACGGATGCGGCCGACATACACCGCGTCGGTGCCCGAGGCGTGGGTGACCGGGGTCGGGTAACCACCGGCCTCGTGGCGATCCACCACTTCGATGCCCGGCGACTGCTCCAGCAGCGCGCGTGCTTCGGCCACGGTGACCTTGTCGCGGGTCTCGATCGCCACCGATTCGGAGTGGCCGTAGAACACCGGCACGCGCACCGCAGTCGGGTTCACCAGGATGCTGTCGTCGCCGAGGATCTTGCGGGTTTCCCAGATCAGCTTCATCTCTTCCTTGGTGAAGCCGTTGTCCTGGAAGTCGTCGATGTGCGGGATCAGGTTGAAGGCGATCTGCACCGGGAAGCGCTGCGGATCGATCTCCTGGAAGCTCAGCAGCTGGCCGGTCTGCTTGCCCAGCTCCTCGGTGGCCGAACGACCACCGCCGGACACCGACTGGTAGGTGGAGACGTTGATGCGCTCGATGCCGTACTTGCGGTGCAGCGGCGCCAGCGCCACCAGCATCTGCATGGTCGAGCAGTTGGGGTTGGCGATGATGCCGCGCGGACGGTTGGCGACCTGTTCCGGGTTGACCTCGGACACCACCAGCGGCACGTCATCGTCGTAACGGAAGGCCGAGGAGTTGTCGATCACCACCGCACCAGCGGCGGCGAACTTCGGCGCGTATTCCTTGGACACGCTGCCGCCGGCCGAGAACAGCGCGATCTCGACGCCGGTCGGATCGAAGGTGGCCAGGTCCTGGACCGTGACCTTCTGGCCGTTGAACTCGATCTCGCCGCCGGCCGAACGCTCGGAGGCGAGGACGCTCAGGGTGCCGACCGGGAAGTCACGCTCGGCCAGGATCGACAACATGGTCTCGCCGACGGCGCCGGTGGCACCAACGACGGCGACGTGGAAACTGCGCTGTGCATTGCTCATGGGGGAAACTCTCACGAAAACGGGGATGGGGAAAAATCACGCACGACAGCTGGGTTCGGGGAACCTCCTCAAGCGGGGCGCGCGGAGGTTCCCTATCGTTTCCCGGTTTTTTTGCCCAGAGTCACGCGCGCGGCCATCGCCGCGTCAGCGTTGATCGCGCTCGGCATGCGCGACGGGCCGCCGTCCAGGCCGAGCCCGGCGACCAGATTATCGACGGCCAGCTGTACCATCGCCGTGCGCGTAGCCAGCGAGGCACTGCCGATGTGCGGAGTGAGCACCACGTTGCGCAGCGCCAGCAGTTCGGGGCGTACTTTTGGCTCGCCTTCGTACACATCCAGGCCCGCTGCTGCAAGGCGACCGTTGGCCAGCGCATCGGCCAGCGCGATCTCATCGACCAGGCCGCCGCGGGCGATGTTCACCAGCGTCGCCGACGGCTTCATCTTCGCCAGCGCGGCGGCATCGATCAGATGGTGCGAGGCCGGGGTATACGGCAGCACCAGCAGCAGGTGGTCGGACTGCGCGAGCAGCGTATCCAGGTCCACATAGGTGGCGCCCACTTCCGCCTCGGTCGCGGCCGGCAGCTGCGATCGGTTGTGGTACAGCACCTTCATGCCGAAACCGTGCGCGCCGCGGCGGGCGATACCCTGGCCGATGCGGCCCATGCCGAGGATGCCCAGCGTGCTGCCGTGGATGTCGGCACCGAGCATGGTCTGGAACGACCACTGCTGCCACTGGCCTTCGCGCAGCCAGCGCTCGGATTCAGTGATGCGGCGCGCGGTCGCCATCAACATGGCGAAACCGAGATCGGCGGTGGTTTCAGTGAGGACGTCCGGGGTATTGCTGGCGAGGATGCCGGCCGCGCTGAGCGCGTCGACGTCCAGGTTGTTGTAGCCCACCCCGACATTGGCGATCACCTGCAGCTGCGCGGCGCCGGACACCTGGGCCGCACCGATGCGCTCGTTGAGGGTGATGATCGCGCCATCGGCGCTGGCCAGCTGTTTGGCTATCTGGTCCGGCGACCAGGCGGTGACCGTGTCGGTGCTGCGCAGCTGCACGCGATCGCGCAGCGGCGCGATGGCCGCGTCGATCAGCGGCTGGCTCACCCACACGGTCGGCCGCGTGTCAGCCATCGATCTGCCCGGGAATGCGCGGGGTGATCGTGCCGACATCGCCGCACTGCGCGCGGTGGCGCAGCGCCTGGTCCATCAGCACCATCGCCACCATCGCCTCGGCGATCGGGGTGGCACGGATGCCGACGCAGGGGTCGTGACGACCGGTGGTGACCACCTCGACCACGTTGCCGGCGGTATCCAGCGACGGGCCCGGCAGGCGCAGGCTGGAGGTCGGCTTCAGGGCGATCGAGGCGACCACCGGCTGGCCGGTGGAAATGCCACCGAGGATGCCGCCGGCATGGTTGCTGGCGAAGCCCTGCGGGGTCAGCAGGTCGCGGTGTTCGGTGCCCTTCTGTGCGGCGCTGGCGAAACCGTCGCCGATTTCCACGCCCTTCACCGCGTTGATGCTCATCAGCGCGGCAGCGAGTTCGCCATCAAGCTTGCCGTAGATCGGCTCGCCCCAGCCCGGCGGCACGTTGTCGGCGACCACGTCCACGCGCGCACCGACCGAATCACCGGACTTGCGCAGCGCATCCATGTACGCCTCCAGCTCGGGCACCTGTGCGGCGTGCGGCCAGAAGAACGGGTTGTCTTCCACCGCCGACCAGTCGAAACCGGCCGGGGTGATGTCGCCCAGCTGCGACAGGTAGCCACGCACGGTGACGCCGAAGCGCTCGGCCAGCCACTTCTTGGCGACCACGCCGGCGGCCACGCGCATGGTGGTCTCGCGTGCCGAGGAACGGCCGCCACCGCGCGGGTCGCGGATGCCGTACTTGTGCCAGTAACTGTAATCGGCGTGGCCCGGGCGGAACTGCTGGCCGATGTTGGCGTAATCCTTGCTGCGCTGGTCGGTGTTGCGGATCAGCAGCGCGATCGGGGTGCCGGTGGTCAGGCCCTCATACACGCCGGACAGGATCTCGACCTCATCGGCCTCGCGCCGCGCCGAGGTGTGCCGGCTCTTGCCGGTGGCGCGGCGCTGCAGGTCGTGGGCGAATTCGGCCGCGTCCAGCGCCAGCCCCGGCGGGCAGCCATCGATCACGCAGCCGATGGCCGGCCCGTGCGACTCGCCGAACGTGGTGACGGTGAACAGCTTGCCGAACGAATTGGAGCTCACGGGCGCTGCGCCGCCAGTTCGGTGATGCGGGCGCTGTGGGCGATCAGCTCGCGGCATTCGACCGCGAAGATGCCCATCTGGCCGACCTTGAACTCGATCCAGGCGAAATCGACTTCCGGCAGCAGCTTGATCAGATGCTGTTCGGACTCGCCCACTTCACAGATCAGCAGGCCGTCTTCGCTCAGGTGCAGCGGCGCGTCACGCAGGATCTTCAGCACCAGGTCCAGGCCGTCGTCGCCGGCACGCAGGCCCATTTCCGGCTCGTAGGAGTATTCCTTCGGCAGCGCATCGGTCTCGTCGTTGGTGACGTACGGCGGATTGGTGACGATCAGGTCGTAGTGGCGGCCGGACAGGCCGTTGAACAGGTCCGACTTGATCAGGTTGACGTTGTACGCCTGCAGCCGCTCCCGGTTTTCTTCAGCCAGCGACAGCGCGTCGTCGCTCAGGTCGACGCCGTCCACCTGCCAGTTCGGGTAGTAGTGCCCCATGGCGATGGCGATGCAGCCCGAACCGGTGCACAGGTCCAGCGCACGGTACACGTCGCGGCCGGCCAGCCAGGGCTCGAAGCCGCACTCGATCAGTTCGGCGATCGGCGAGCGCGGCACCAAGGCGCGCTTGTCGCTCTTGAAGCTCAGGCCGGCAAACCAGGCTTCACCGGTCAGGTAGGCGGCCGGGATGCGTTCGTCGATGCGGCGCTGGAACAGCTCCAGCACGCGCAGCTTCTCGGCCTGCAGCAGGCGCGCCTGGCCGTAGGCCGGGCCGAGGTCGTGCGGCAGGTGCAGGCTGTGCAGCACCAGCTGGGTGGCCTCGTCCAGCGCGTTGTCGTAGCTGTGCCCGAAGGTCAGCCCGGCTTCGTTGAAACGGCTGGTGCCGTAGCGGATCAGATCGATGATCGTGTGGAGTTCGGCGGCCGTTTCAGCGGTCATGGCGGTACTGCGGGCAAAGTGGCCCCCGATTATAGGGGCTGGCGCCCGCGGCGGCATCCGTTGCGGCGGAAACGATCGGGCCGCAGCCGGTATGATGGAGCCCATTTCGCGCGGGAGCCCCCATGTTCAATCGCAACGCCGGCATCATCCTGCTGATCGCCCTGGCGGCGGGGCTCGGCCTGCTGGCCGCCCAGCAGGTGTTCGCGCCGAAGCCGCCGGCCAACGCCCCGGCCACCGAAGCGATCACGCTGTACCCGCAACCGCGTGAACTGCCCGACTTCAACCTGGCCCAGTCCGATGGCACCCGCCTGATCCCGGGCGAACTGAAGGGCCACTGGACCCTGGTGTTCCTGGGCTTCACCTTCTGCCCCGACGTCTGCCCGACCACGCTGGCCGAGCTGGCCGGCGCGCAGAACCAGTGGGAGGCTCTGCCCGATGGCCTGCGCCCGCGCGTGCTGTTCATCTCGGTCGACCCGGACCGCGACAGCGCCACCCGCCTAGGCGAGTACGTGCACGGCTTCCACAAGGACACCCTGGCCGCCACCGCCGATATCCCCTCGCTGGAGCGCTTCGCCACCTCGCTGGGCTTCGTGTTCCAGAAAGTGCCGGGCAAGCATTTCGACGAGAACCCCGAGGACTACACCGTCGAGCATTCGGCCAGCCTGGCCGTGCTCGACCCGCAGGGCCGTCTTGCCGGCCTGGTGCGCCCCCCGTTCAATGCGCCGGCGATTGCCCGCGACCTGCAGAAGCTGACCGAGAAAACTGCCCCATGAGCCTCACCACCGCCCTGACGTACGCCCTGCCCCACCGCCTGCTGTCCTCGATGGCGCGTTCGCTGGCGTACTCGGACGATCCGCGCGTGTCGCGCTGGCTGATCGACACGGTCACCCGCAAGTTCAACGTCAACCTGGACGAAGCGGCCAACCCGGACCCGCGCAGCTACGCGACCTTCAACCAGTTCTTCACCCGTGCACTGAAGCCGGGCGCGCGCGTGGCCGATGCCGATCCGCGCAGCCTGGTGATGCCCGCCGACGGCCGCATCAGCCAGCTCGGCAGGATCGAGGCCGGCCGCATTTTCCAGGCCAAGGGCCAGTCGTTCACCGCCGCCGAGCTGCTGGGCAGTGACGAGGATGCCAAGCCGTACAACGATGGCCTGTACGCCACCGTGTATCTGTCCCCGCGCGATTACCACCGCGTGCACATGCCGTGGACCGGCACCCTGCGCGAGACGGTACACGTGCCGGGGCGCCTGTTCAGCGTCGGCCCGGCCGCCGTCAACGGCGTACCGCGCCTGTTCGCGCGCAACGAGCGCCTGGTCTGCCACTTCGACACCAGCTTCGGCCCGATGGTCAGTGTGATGGTCGGTGCGCTGCTGGTTTCCGGCGTGGAAACCGTGTGGAGCGGCGAGGAGATCCCGGCCTACGGTGATCGCATCACCCGCAAGGACTACCGCGGCCAGGGCATCAAGCTGGAGCGTTTCGCCGAAATGGCACGCTTCAACTACGGCTCGACCGTGATCGTGCTGCTGCCGCCCGGCGTGGCCGAGTTCGCCCCGCAACTGGGCGCCGAAAGCCCGGTGCAGCTGGGCCAGGCCCTGGCGAAACTGCGCTGACCAAAAGGGGACGGAGGGGATTAAGTCGTTTATGCATAAACGACTTAATCCCCTCCGTCCCCTTTTTGGCGTTACTGCAGGGCCGGGGCGGGGCCGACGTCCATGCCGTCGTAGTCTTCCACGCCCTTCTCCGCGGCCAGCGCCGCGAATTCCTGGTTGCGGCGGTCCAGCGAGGCTTCGTCGTGGATCTCCACGCGCTCCACGTGCAGCACGTGGAACGGCGCGTCGCCCTCTTCCGGCTCCTGCTCGAACAGTTCCACGAAGGCATAGCCCTGCGCCTGCAGGTGGTCCGCCAGTGCCTGCAGCGGCTCGGCGCTGGAGTGGACGAAGAAGTACCCCCACAGCAACGGGCCGTTGATGTCCCAGTCGGTGTTTTCGCGGAGGTTGGCGAACAGGTTGCGGGTGGCTTCGAGGTCCATGCGGGTTCCAGGGGTCGGGGGGATTACTTGTCGCAGCCCTGCAGCTTCAGCGTCTGGCCGTGGCGCAGGCTGTAGGCAGGGCCCTTCAGGCCATTGGCACGGGCCAGGGTCGGCACGTCGCACTGGAACTTCGCCGCGATGGCGCTCAGGGTCTCGCCCTTGCCCACCTTGTGGCTGCGCACCGGCTTCGGACGCGCGGCCGGCGTCGGGCGGGGCGTCGCCACCGCCGCCACCGGCGTGGTCGGCACGCTGGTGGATGCAGCCGCGTCGGCCACCGGTACCACACCGCCCACCGCCACGCTGCCGGTGTAGCTGGCCGCGGTTGGGCGCTTGATCGCTGCGTTCAGATCGGCGGTGATCAGGGTGCGGGCCAGGTCGGCACGCGGGCCACTGACGCAGTTGCGCTGGTACAGCCCGGCGATGCGGGTGGTGGCGTTGATCAGCGTGCCGGCCGGAATCCAGCCATCGGCTTCATAGCGCGGGTTGAGGTTGCGCAGCGCACGCATGTAGCCATCGCGCGTACCGTGGCTGCCCAGGCAGATGGTCAGTTCGTAGATGGTGGTGGACTTGGCCAGGCGCAGCGTGGCCGGCTGGGCGCTGATCTTCGGGAACTCCACGCCGTACTGCTGCGGGTGCAGGAAGATCCAGGCCGCGGCGATCACCATCGGCACATAGTCCTTGGTCTCGCCCGGGAACTGGTTGTAGACGCTGTCGGTCCAGAAGCTCTGGCCGGCGCTCTGCTTGAACACGCGTGCGGCACGGCCTTCGCCACCGTTGTAGGCGGCCACCGACATTTCCACGTTGTTGTTCAGTTCCCGCAGGCGCTCGTTGAGGTAGCTGGCGCTGGCCTCGGCCGCGCTGCGCGCGTCGAAACGGGTATCGAAGCCGGTGCCGTCCGGGCCGAGGCCGAAGCGGCGGCCGGTGGCCGGCATGAACTGCATCAGGCCGGCGGCACCGGCACGCGAGGAGGCATGTACGCGACCGTTGGATTCCTTGGCCATGATGCCGAACAGCAGTGCCTCGGGCAGGCCACGCTTCTCCCACTCCGGCCACATCACCGCGCGCAGGTTCTGGTAATTCTCATAGCTGGTCAGCAGCGCCGGGCGCATGTCGGTCAGCCAGCGACGGATGCCGGCCTGCACCGCCGGGTTGTACTCGACCATGCTGTCGAAGGCGTGCCGCTTGTCGTTCAGCAGCGCGGCAGCGCGCACGGCCTCGGGCACGTCGGCGGTGAGTGGGCCGATGTGGTCGGGGTCGGCTTCCAGGCGGTCACCGCCCTCGTCGGCCACGTCATCGCTGGCGGCCGCATCGGCGTCGTGCTTGAGCAGGCGCTTGTAGCTGGCCAGCAGGGTGCCCATCTGGCAACCCTTCTGCTTCACGCAGTCGTTGAGGACATCTTCCATGTCCTCCAGCGCGGCATCGGCCTCGTTGCTGCCCTTGGGATCAGCATTGGCGACCAGCAGCAAGGCGTCGCTGTAGCGCTTTTCGGCGGCGGTCATGCGCTGCTGCAGCGCATCCACCTTCACCTTGTCCCGGGCCGAAACCCGCTGTGCATGGGCGTCGGGCGCCAGGGAAACCAGGCCGGCCAGGGCCAGCAGCGGCCAACCACGGGAAATCAGGACAGGAACGGGCATTGATGGCACTGTGTGCGAAACAGGCAGGCAGAGTAGCGGCGCCGCCAAGGTCCGGGCAAGCCGACCTTCGGACCGTCACTGCCGGCGGTTAACATTGGGCTATTCATCACAAGGGCTGGACCATGGATCCGATTCTGCTCGGCAAAGGCATTACCGACGATATTGCCGTCACCCTGCTGCCGAAACTCGGCAACCGCCACGGCCTGGTAGCCGGCGCCACCGGTACCGGCAAGACCGTGACCCTGATGACGCTGGCCGAGGGCTTCTCGCGACTGGGCGTGCCGGTGTTCCTGGCCGATGTGAAGGGCGATGTCTCCGGCTTGGCCGTGCCCGGCAGCGGCGCCGAGAACCTGCTCCAGCGCGCCGCCGAGATCGGCGTGGCCGACTATGCGCCCGGCGCCAGCCCCACCATCTTCTGGGACCTGTACGGCAAGCTGGGCCACCCGGTGCGCACCACCGTCAGCGAAATGGGCCCGACCCTGCTGTCGCGCATCCTCGAATTGAACGACACCCAGGCCGGGGTGCTCGACATCGTGTTCAAGCTGGCCGACGACCGCGGCCTGCTGTTGCTGGACATGGACGACCTGCGCGCCCTGCTCGGCCTCGTCGCCGAGGAGCGCAAGGACATCTCCACCGAGTACGGCTTGGTCAGCGCGCAGTCGATCGCCGCGATCCAGCGCTCGGTGCTGCGCCTGGCGCAGGACGGTGGCGAGAACTTCTTCGGCGAACCGGCGCTGGAACTGGCCGACATCATGCGGGTCAACCACGACGGCCGCGGCATGATCGGCATCCTCGCCGCCGACCAGCTGGTACTCAAGCCCAAGCTGTACTCCACCTTCCTGCTGTGGCTGCTGTCGGAGCTGTTCGAGCAACTGCCGGAAGTGGGCGACCTGGACAAGCCGAAGCTGGTCTTCATCTTCGACGAGGCGCACCTGCTGTTCGACGATGCACCGCCATCGCTGGTGCAGCGCATCGAGCAGGTGGTGCGCCTGATCCGTTCCAAGGGCGTGGGCGTGTATTTCTGCTCGCAGTTCCCCGACGACGTGCCGGGCAACATTCTCGGCCAGCTCGGCAACCGCGTGCAGCATGCGCTGCGTGCGTTCACCCCGCGCGACCAGAAGGCGGTGAAGACCGCGGCCGAGACGTTCGTGCCGAACCCGAAGCTGGATGTGGCCAAGGTACTGAGCCAGCTCGGCACCGGCGAGGCTCTGGTCTCCACGCTGCAGGACAAGGGCGTACCGATGCCGGTACAGCAGACGATGATCGCGCCGCCGCGCTGCCGGATGGGGCCGATCACCGACGCCGAGCGCGCCCAGGTGCGTGCCGGCAGCCCGGTCGGCAGCCGCTACGACACCGCGATCAACCGCGAATCGGCCGCCGAGCTGCTGGCCCAGCGCGCACAGAAGACCGTCGAACAGGCGCAGGCGCCGGCCGCGCGCAGCCGCGAGCAGGACGAAGCACAGGAAGGTGGTTTCGGCCAGGCGATCAAGGACGCGATTTTCGGCACCAAGCGCCGCCAGGGCATGATCGAAACCATGGCCAAGCAGACCACGCGCACCGTCGGCACCAAGCTGGGCAACCAGATCGTGCGCGGCATCCTCGGTGGCATCTTCGGCGGCAAGCGCTAGCTGCCCCTGCTGGGGTCGGATCCCTTTCCGCTGGAAAGGGATTCGACCCCACTCACCCATCGCTTCCCCTCGAAAAGAAGTCGTATTGCATGTCGCGTTGGCGTCCCCCCGCAGAAAAAAGCACGGCCCTGATCACCGCCTCTGGGCATGCCCGACTGAAGGCCGAACTGGATGAGCTGTGGCGTGTGCGCCGCCCGGAGGTGGTGAAGGCGCTGGCCGCCGCTGCCGCGGAAGGCGACCGCTCCGAGAACGCCGAGTACACCTATCGCAAGAAGCAGCTGGGCGAGATCGATCGCCGCGTGCGCTACCTGACCAAGCGGCTGGAATCGCTGCGCGTGGTCGATACCACGCCGACCGATCCGCAGGCGGTGTTCTTCGGCGCATGGGTGGAGCTGGAGAACGTGGACAGCGGCGACACCAGCCGCTACCGCATTGTCGGGCCGGATGAGACCGATGCCGGCCTGGGCTGGATCAGCATCGATTCCCCCCTGGCGCGTGCACTGCTGAAAAAGCGGCTGGACGACGAGTTCTCGGTGGAGCTGCCCGGCGGGCAGTTCACCTTTGCGGTGATCGGGGTGGAGTACGCGCCTGTGTAGCGTCGAGTCATGCTCGAACTCGCTGTACATGTAGAGCCGCGCCCATGCTCGGCTGATGGGCAAACGCAGCCGAGCATGGGCTCGGCTCTACAACGGCAGCGGCGGCAACGGCGGCGGGTACGCGCGTTCTGCACGCAGCGGGCGGAAGTAGTCGGCATTGCGATAGAAGGCGGAATCCTGCACGTCGTGCCAGCCGGGAATACCGGCCAATGGCAGGGGCCGCAGCTGCAGTGGATCGGTCACTGCCCTGCCCTCGGCAATGGCCGCGGTCACCGCGTCAACGCAGGCCGCATCGGCATCACCCTGCACCACCACGCACTTGCCCACCAGCAATCGCCCCGGCAACAGCGCCTGTTCCATCAGCGCATGCCCGAATACCGCAGCAATGGCGATGTCACCGCCCTGCCAGCGCGTTGGCTCGAACAACGCAGGCCAGTCATGCCCATCCCACGCGCGCAGCAATGTGTCATCGCGCACACGCACGATCACGCCGGTTTCGTCGAACTGGGTCAAGGCGGCCTGCGCGCGGTTGCGCTGGCCGGGTGGCATGGCCTCGATATGCCGGCATTGCTGCGCGTTCAGTGCACGCTTCAGCTGCGGATGGGAGGCCCACACCAGTGCGTTGAACAGGTCATGCCAGTTGTCGGCACGGGTGGCGATGCGCCCCTGCGCGATGCGCGCCTCGTAGTGCAGGCCATCGGCCAGCAGCGCGGCATCCTGTTCGACCAGCTGCCAACCCGGCAGGGACAGGCGTGCGTCAAGTGCCGCGATGGACGGCCAGTGGGGGCCAACCAGCAGGTCACGGACGTCCTGCAGCCCGGCAAACAGCGGCTGCCCGAACACCTGCGGATCGACCGCCGCACGTGGCGGCGGTACGAAGCGGCGGACACCGCCCCCGTCACCGGCGGCGACCGTCGCTGCGGTCACAGCATCTTGAGGTCGAATGCCGGGCGGGTAGCGGCGCGCAGCGCGTCACCGTACAGGTCGTGCTCGTCGCTCTCGGTGATCTCCACGTCGACGAATTCGCCCACGCGCAGCGGCACCTGGTCGGCATTCTGGATGTGCACCAGGCCGTCGATCTCCGGGGCATCGGCCTTGGAGCGGGCCACGGCGATGTCGCCTTCGATGGCGTCGACCAGGCACTGCTGCACGGTGCCGATCTTGGCCTCCAGGCGCGCGGCGGAGATCTGTGCCTGCTTCTCCATGAAGCGGGCCAGACGCTCCTGCTTCACTTCCTCCGGCACAGCATCGGGCAGATCGTTGGCGGTCGCCCCCTCAACCGGCGAATAGGCGAATGCGCCCACGCGGTCCAGCTGCGCTTCGTCGAGGAACGACAGCAGTTCTTCGAACTCGGACTCGGTCTCGCCCGGGAAGCCGACGATGAAGGTCGAACGCACGGTGATGTCCGGCGCAATGCGGCGCCAGTTCTGCACGCGTTCCAGGGTCTTCTCGACCGCGCCGGGGCGCTTCATCAAGCGCAGGATGCGCGGGCTCGCGTGCTGGAACGGGATGTCCAGGTACGGCAGGATCCGGTTCTCCGCCATCAGCGGCACCACCTCGTCCACGTGCGGATACGGGTAGACGTAGTGCATGCGCACCCACGCATCCAGCTCGGACAGGCCTTCGCACAGCGCCTTCAGGCGGGTCTGGTAGGCCTTGTCGCGCCACATCTTCTCGGCGTACTTCACGTCCACGCCGTAGGCCGAGGTGTCCTGCGACACCACCAGCAGTTCACGCACGCCACCACGCACCAGGCGCTCGGCTTCACGCAGCACCTCGTCGACCGGGCGCGAGACGAGCTTCCCGCGCATCGACGGAATGATGCAGAAGCTGCACTTGTGGTTGCAGCCTTCGGAAATCTTCAGGTAAGCGTAGTGCCGTGGGGTCAGCTTGATGCCGTAGTCGGGTACCAGGTCCACGAACGGATCGTGCTTGGGCGGCAGCGCTTCGTGCACCGCTTCCATCACGCTCTGGTAGTCCTGCGGGCCGGACACCGCCAGCACGTTGGGGTACGCCTCGCGGATCTGCTCCGGGCGCTTGCCCAGGCAGCCGGTGACGATGACCTTGCCGTTCTGGTTCATCGCCTCGCCAATGGCATCCAGCGACTCGGTCACCGCCGAATCGATGAAGCCACAGGTGTTGACCACCACCACGTCGGCCGAATCGTAGGACGGGACGATGTCGTATCCCTCCGAGCGGAGCTGGGTGAGGATGCGCTCGGAATCGACGAGGGCCTTCGGGCAGCCAAGGCTGACGAAGCCGACTTTGGGGTTCAGCTGGGACATGGAATCGCGGGACTCTGGGGGCCTGGGCCCCTGCCGGCATGGCAGGGGGTCCTGGGGGCCGGGGCCTGAAAGGGCGCCAGTATACCGGGGTTCGGGGCGGGGCCCTGAATCGCTGCTCCCGCCGGCGGACCCTGGCCCGTGAAGGGTCAGTACCCGGTCACGTCCAGCACCACCGCGACCGCCCGGTCTCAGCCAGCGGCTGATTCAATGGGCAGCGCTTCTTCCACCTCGATCGCCTCGAACCGGTACAGCGCGCCAAACTTCAAGGCGTACGCATCCAGCGGTGATACCGGGATCACCATCTGCGGAAGAAGGTTGTCGCCCTCCGGCCGGAAATGCAGATTGACCACCCCCGACTGCTCCACAGCGCGGGTCAGCAGGACGAGACGTGCGTTGAACTTCATGTTGGATCTCCAAAAAAAATGGGCCGCATCCACCGGCGGCCCGAACGGTTTTCATGCAAGGCACTCACCGCGACGGGCAGGCGCGCGGTTCACCACACGCCCATGCGCACACGCAGGCGTCCGGCTTCGTCATAGACCCGCCAGTTGCCATCGCTGTACTCGGTGCGGCGCCCGCCACCGGGCGCACTGACACTGAACGCATCCGCCACCACATCGAAACGCGAGACCTGGCCACTGGACGCCAGCTGCACGCCGCCTACCCGGCCGTCGGCACGAACGTTCACCGACCATTGCGCGGAAGACTCGGTGCCTCCGGCCGACCAGGTGGGGGGGACGGTGGCCGACGCATCCACCTGGCTCAGCATTGGGCGGAACATCCAGAAGTACGGCGTGTCTCCACCGGTACCGATCACGATCACGCGGAAGCGAGCGAAGGACGCTGTGGCGGGCGCTTTGGTGATCAGGAACGTCCGCGTCAAGCGGTCGAGCGTGATCGGCGTTGCGGTATCGCTCCTCACGCCGGGGCTGTGCACCAACCCCAGGTGGTTGCCGGCTGCGTCGAAGAACGTCATCTCCAGCTTGGCTTCCACGCGATGGGTATTGATCCAGGCGGACGCGCAATAGGTCTTGCCGCCCTCGATGGCGATGTCGTACTCGGTTCCCCACCATGCCATTTCGCCTGCTGCGACGACGCCGGGCGTCGCCGCGCCCAGTCCGAATATCCCCTTCGGATGCCAGCTGTCATTGCCGGTGGGGTTGCCCAGCTCGGACCAGCGGGCGTTCGGGTTGCTTCCCCACCCCCACCCCGAGCGCTGCCAGAAGGGGAATGTGGTGTTCATCAGCAGGTTGCCGCCTGCGCCGAGGTTCTTGACCTGCGCCTGCATGCTGGTCACCACGGCAGCGTCCGCCTTGCCGCCCAGTGAGGCCTGCACGCCGTCGACCCGCCCGGACAGTGCGGTCAGCTGCGTACCCTGCTGGCTCACCTGGCTCTTCAGCTGCGAGAAGCCGCTGGCCGAGACGTCGCCCACCTGGGTCTTGAGCTGGGTCAGGTCACGCGCCGTGGTGTCCAGCTTGCTGCCCTGCTGGCCTACCGAGGTGCTCAGCCCACTGATGGCCGAGGCATTGGCATCGTTGGCCACCTGGTCGGTGATGTCATAGACCTGGACGCTGTCCACCCGTACCTGGCCGTTGTCGGGGTGAGCATAGATGTTCAAACGCCAGGCATCGATGCCGCTGTTGAAGGCATCGAAGTCGAACGATCGGGTCTCGAACGCCTCTACTGCGAACACCGCACGCAGATCCTGGTAGGACTGCTGGCCGGCCGCATTCTTGCGATAGATCCGCACCAGCAGATTGTTGGCACCGCCGGCACCGCAGGCGCGGACGATCACCCGCAGGCGGCGCGCGCCGTTGATCGGCACCCATTTGCCACCATTGGCCTGCAGGGTCGGATTCACGTTCGTGTAGCGGTTGAGCAGCACACCTGGGCGTCCATCACCGTTGACCGTGCTCCACACCGCGCCATTGGCGGCCGCCGATGCCGTCCAGCCACCCAGCCCTTCGGCGAAGTCGGGATTGGGCAGCAGGCCGCTGCCGGTGTTGAGTACGCCCTTCAGCCCACTGGACAGGTCGGTGATCTGCTGAGCCTGCGCATCGACCTTCGTCCCCTGCTGATCAACCTTGGTGGTCAGCGCGGTCACTGCAGTGGCCGTTGCAGCGGCGCTCTGCTGCGCGGCGTAGGCGTCGGTGACATCGATCATGCGGATGTCGTCCACCTGCACGCGCACGCCCACTTCGCGCGCACCGCTTCCTCCCGGGATGCTGACCAGCATCCGCCACTTCGCCGCAGACGCGGCGGTATTCATGTAGCCGCTGACCTTGGTCCAGCCGTCCTTGCGCAGGGAGGCCAGTGCGTAAGCCTGCAAGGGCCACGAATTCTCCGCGTTGGCTTCGTTCGTGGTCTGCCAGCCCACCCGGATCGAGCCACTGGTCGGCTGGATGCTGTCTGGATGCAGGCGTGCGTAGTACTCCACGTAGATGCGGCGATTGCCGGTGATGGGAGTCCACTGGCCGAAGTACATGTCCGCATTGGTGTTGGGGCTGGTGTTGGCCGCAACGTTCACATCCAGACCACGCTCACCGGTCCGGCGAGCATCGGCGCGGGCGGTGTAGATCGTGCCCGCCGCACTGCCCAGCAGCTGGCCGTCCTGGAACGTTTCGAACCCACCCAGCGGGAACAGGCTGTCGCTGCCATTGAGGACCGATTGCACGTCCGACTGCAGCTTGACCACATTGGACGCACTACTGGTGACACGATCGCCAAGCTGCACCACGTCGCTGCGCAGGTTGGCGATGGCCGTCGCGTTGCCGGCAATGTCCTGCGCATCGGTGATGTCGTAGAGCTCGACCCGATCGAACAGCACCTTGCCGCCCGCGTTGGTCAGATGTACCTGCGGCATGATCTCGTTGCGATCCTGCGCGGCAGACCATTCAGCCGTGTAGGTTTTCCAGGCTGCATCGGACAGGTTCAGCGTCACGTCTGCATGGCTTTCGCCCACCCCGCCAGTCCGCACGCGCAGCCGGCAGACCAGGGTCGCCGTCGCATCGTCGAAGGCGCGGGCGATCATCACCAGGCGGTACCGCCGCGACCGGCCGGCAACCACCGGCAACCACCGCGCGTCATTGGCCGTGATGAAGGGGTTCTGGCCGGCCTGGGGACCATGCGCCATCAGCAGCGCATCACCGCTTTGGCCCGATGCCTTCACCCACTCCACGGTGTTGGCCGACACGGTGCGGGTCAACGTCCACCAGGCGGCACTGCCAGCGAAGGAGCTGTTGCGCAGCACGTTGTCGCTGCTGGTCACCGAGGTCTCCACACGCGCGGCCAGGCTGGTCAGGCTGTCGGCGGCGGACACCAGGTCGGTACCGAGCTTGCTGACGTCGGTGCGCAGCCCGGTCAATGCTTCCGCATTGCTCCGCGCCGCGCGATCGAGCATCGACGAATCCTGCGTTCCGGTCGGCACGCCATTCAGCACGGTGACGGTCATTTCCACCCACATGCCGGTACGGCCGGTCTCCGGCAAGGGCGACAGGATCTGCCTGCCACCGCCGGCCCCGCTCCTGCGCCGCCCGATCATCACCAGCATCCGCGACCCCGACAGGGCCGCCAGGTTCTCCTGTGACAGGCCCGCATCCAACAGGCGGGTGCGCAGGCCGCCGGTGTCAGCGTTGCTGGCGCTGCTGATCGCCCCGACTGCGTCGGATGTGTAGGCAATGAAGTACTGGTTGTCCTTCAGCGTCTGGTCGTACCAGGTGTTGAAACGGGCCGACTCGCTCTGCAGGTTGCCATGGGTATCGAACACCGCCGTATCGGTGATGCTGTTGTCCGCATTGATGATGCCGACCCGTAGCCCCCGGTTGGCGCCCATGCCCGGCACGATACTGCCATTGGCGCGGTATACACCCGATGCGCGGGGGCCACCTGTAGGCGAGGAAGCGATATGTGCGTTGGCGATGATGTTGTAAGCCACCATGTTGCCAATGCCCGAGGCCAGCCGCGTGACGTTCTCAGCGGCACTGGCCAGCTTGCCATCGATCTGTTCCACCTTGGTCGACAGGCCGCTGACCGCCGCAGCGTTCGCGTCGACATCGGTTACATCCTCCACCCACAGGTCGTCCAGCCACAACGTGCCGGCCGTGCCATTGCGATTGATCGTGACCTTGATGCCCTGCACCGTTCCCGTGGGCGGCAACGTCACAAAGGTCTCGGTCTTGACCCAGTCGGCCGATTTCGGGAACGACTGCGTTGCGCCGCCCATCAGGTTGCCGTTGTGGTCGGCGACGCGCAGCTTGGTGTTGTCGGCGGTGCCGTCGAAGTCCTCGCTGGTCCGCGTCCAGCACGACACGCGATAGCGACGGCCGGCGGTCAGGGTGATGACGCGCCCCTCATTGACTGCGGCGCTGACCACCGTATTGCTTCCCGCTGCGTAGGGCTCCGCCTTCCAGCACAGGCTGTTGCCGCGCCCCTCGCGCACCACCGATGCTGCGGTGGTGTTGAAGAACGTCCAGCCGGTGCCAGCGCCCAGGTTGAAGTCGCCATTGAGCGCGAGGTTGCTGCCCGCGCCCATCACCGCTTCCATGCGACTCTTCAGTTGCACCAGATCCTGGCTGCTGCTGGTAACCCTGCCATCGAGCTGCCCGACTTCGGTCTTCAACGCATTGAAGGCGCTGGATCCGATCTTGTCCCCCATCGTGGCATCGAGGCTGTCCACGCGCCGCCCCAGTGCCGTGTCAGCGGTCACCATCGCCTGCTGCAGGCTGCTGACACTGGCACTGGTGGCCAGCGCGCCGGTGCCTGCCGGCATGCGTGCCTGGAGTGCCTGGATCGACTGCGCGTTGACCTGGTCACCACTCAACCGTGCGGTCTTCTCCGCCGCAATCAGGCCCTGGCTGACCCCCGCCAGGTCACCGCCCTCGTAGCTGCCCCGCATCTGCACGGCCAGCGATTCGCGCCGGCCCGCTTCGCTGCTGTCTGCCGCGACGCGTGCAGTGGCTTCGTCCTGCAGCATGGCCACCGACGCACCCGGCGTCGGGCGACCGATCGCCACCCAGTCCAGCAGGAAGTAGTGGGCGTCGGTCTGCGCCTTGGACAGGTCCAGGCGGATCTGGTCGACGACGGTCCCGTTCCACGGAATGTTGTCCACATCCAGCGTCGCGATGCCGTTGCTGTCATAGCTTGGCTCCGCGAACTGCACCATGCGTGCGTTGTCCCACGACTGGCCGGGACCGTTCCACAGCAGGCGC
The DNA here is from genome assembly GCF_056480025.1 of Stenotrophomonas sp. 109824_Sma. Classification (NCBI taxonomy): domain Bacteria; kingdom Pseudomonadati; phylum Pseudomonadota; class Gammaproteobacteria; order Lysobacterales; family Lysobacteraceae; genus Stenotrophomonas; species Stenotrophomonas sp. 109824_Sma. Next base: position 3,368,482 of record NZ_CM151078.1, read on the forward strand.
CCGTCCCAGGCAGGACTGCCCACCTTGCGGATGCGCAGCTTGACGAAGCGATGCGCCGCGCCTTGGACATCCTGGCCGCGCGGGCTCGTCACGAAGGCATCGCTGGCATGGTTGGCCGGGCGCAGCCAGCCCTCCACCAGCGTTGGACTGCCACCGTTTGCCCCCCACCCTTCGACGCTGCTGTCGAAGTACCAGATGCGCTTGCTGTCGAACTGCACGCCACTGCCCGCCGACAGCTGGCTTACCATGCGGGTGAGGTTCTCCACATCCGACCGGCGTTCGCTGGTTTCGCGGGTCACCGCTGTAGTCAGCTCGGTGCGGGTATTCAGGTCGCCGGCGGCACGATCCAGCACTTCGCGTGCCAGGCCATCGGTGTTGGCCTTGAGCGCCTGCGCCTGCTGGTCCAGCCGTTCGGCCTGGCCGGCAAGCCGTTGGGCGCTGGCGGTGATCTGATCCTGCAGGCGCAGCGATTCGCTACGCAGCGCCTCGGCGGCACGGGTGGCGGCGGCCAGGTCGCTGTCGATGCGGGCGTTGATTTCCTTGCCCAGGTCCTGCTTGACCGATTCAACCACACCGCCGATTCCCTCCAGCGCCTGCCCGGTATTGCGCCCCAGCGAGCGCCGCAGGTAGCGGGCACCGACGGACAGCACGCCAGCGGTGTTGCGACTGCGGCAGGCAAACGTCCAGCTGCCCGCCGCTGGCAGTACGGCTTCGATTGCGGAGGTGAAGAAGCCACCGGCATCGCCCAGCGGGGTCATGTGCTCCCACAGCGGATTGTCGATGCTGCCGGCGGTATAGCGGATCTCCACGCCAGCGAAATCAGCCGACTGCACGGTGTCGCTGGAGAAGCCCCACACATAGCGGCGCACGCCACCGCTGAGCTCTTCGATGTCGAACAGATCGACCAGCACCGGCGGCGCATCAGCGCCCAGCGTGGTGTACTGGGTAGACACGGCAACGCCGGCACGGCCATCGGGGCTGTATGGACGAACGACCACCGGATAGGTGCCCGCTCCGGGAATCGCCCAGCTCGCCGACCGCGTGCTGGTGCGTGCCACTTCCTCCAGCGCAGCATTGCCGTCTGGATCGGACAGGACCCGCGTTTCGCCGGCCGGGCCACTGATATCGAAGCTGGCCTGCAGTTCGGTGTGCATGCTGCCACCGCGGCTGACCTGGCGCTCGACCACCTTCAGATTGCTGGCCACCGGCCGGGTCTGCAGCGAGGATTCATTCGACGGCGGCACATATTGGCCGGTCCGCACGTAGTGCCAGAACTCGGGCCCCTCCTGCACCACCTCCACGGCAGCGCCCTTCAGGTCGCCCTCCGGGCGTATGCCGGTCACCCGCACGCGGGTACCCGGCGTCTGCTTGAAGTCGTAGATCCAGATCGTGTCGTGTGCAGGATTGCCGTCGTCGTGGCCCGGCAGCGGTGCATCTGCCGGCCACGGATCGGCCAGCACCAGCCTGTCACTCGGCTCCGTGCCCGGAACCACGCGCAGTACGCGGTAGACACGCTCGCCCGGAATGCGCAGGCCGATGAACGCACTGCCCAGCGAGGGTGCCGGGACCGTCTCGTCCAGTTGCAGCGTGGCAACGCCTGCAGCGTCGACCGCGGCACCGATCAGGCGGCCACCGAAGCCCCACTGGGTCAGGTCGTGCTGCAACGCCAGCACCGACAACCGCGAGTAGGCCAGGTGCTCGATGTCGGTGCTGTAGCTGATCGACTTGTACTGATAGACGCTCTGCGCCAGATGCCAACGCGCCAGCATCGCGGCATGGGCTTCGGAACTGACGCCCTCACCGGTGATCTTGGCCGGATTGAGCATCACCTCCACGCCCGGTGCCGGCACGCGCAGCGTCGCCGCCTTCCAGGTTCGGCGGTCCAGGTAGCTGTACTCGATGCCGTCGGCAGCGTTGGCCAGGGTGTAGTCAACCTGGAACTGGCCCTTCTTGATCGTGGCCATGTTGACCACGCCGGAAAGGGGTTGCTCGTCGGCCGCCCAGGCCACGCCCAGCCGGCCCTTGGCCCAGGTCACCTGGCCGAAGCCGGCCAGCGCGATGGCGTCGAGCACGGCCTGGTGGCTGCGCACCTCGGTGAGCCAGTAGTCGTAGCCCAGCGCGTTGTCCGCGCAGTGCAGCATGAAGGCTTTCAGGCTTTCAATGTCGATGCGCCGGTCGGCCATGCCCAGGCCGGCGATACGCTTGCCGTTCTCATCATGGATGCCACGCGCATAGGCCAGGATCTGCGCGCCGGGGTTGCTGGTTTCCTCGGTCACCCAACCGGCCGCATCGCCCTTCCACACCGGAATCGGTCGCGCATGGGCCACGCAGCGGATCTCATCCGGGGTGCCATTGAGCTGGCCGGACGCCTTCATCTGCAGCCCGATGGCAGGAATGCCGGCATGGCTGGCGTCGTCGCGCTGCACGCTGACCAGCGTGGTCCAGGTGAAATTCGCCTGCGCGCCACTGCCATCGGTGTTCTGCCCTGCCACGCGTACGCGCACGTCGTACTGGCCCAGCTCCACGTCGCGACCGTAGCTGACGCGGCGCGCCTTCTGCGTGCGTCCCACGACGCTGTAATTGCCGAACGACTGCCATGCATCGGAGCCGACCGGCCGGTACTGGATCTGGATCTGCTCGCGGTTGTCCTTGTCCTTGCCCTTGGACGTGGTATCCCACAGCCGGAACTCGATGTTCACCTGCAGGCGCAGAGTGTCAGCGGAGCTGGTGCGTTCCACCCACGGGCTGGCCATGTGCTTGGCATCGCTACCGGTATCGAGCAGCTGTGCACCTTCAATCACATCGGCGTTGCTGTACAGCGGAATCGCTTCGTCGGGCATCTGCGGGAAGCCGCGGAACCAGGTGCGCACGCCCTCGTAGCTGGACAGCGCCGAATCACCGTTCTGCAAGGCCTCTACACGGCCAACGTTGATGCCCGGGCTGAGGGTCAGGCCGACATACTGCTCATCGCCCTCGAACCAGGTATAGGGGCGGCTGATCAGGTCCGGCGCGAGGCGAGTGGAACCGAACAGCAGGCCCAGCGGTTCATAGGCGCGCACACGGTTGCGCGGCGCTGCCAGGGAGTACGCAGTGTCGGCGACACCGCCACCACCCCCTGCACGGGGAGGCTTCGGGCCCAGCACCTTGTTGATCAGCACGCTGCCGGCCACGTAGACCGCCGACGCCAGCGCAGTACCGTAGGTGGCGCTGAGCCCCGCGACGGCGCCCGCGCCCCAGGCGGAACCGGCCACCAGCGTGCCGATGCCGAAGGTGAAATAGGTCAGCGCGATCATCGCCACCAGCGGAATCACTGCCTTGCCCACCACGCTGCGCACTTCAATAAGCTGGCCATGGCGCGGTCGTACCTGCATCCACTGCTCGCGCGGCACCTCCAGCCCGTCCACGCAGACCTGCCATGCGCGGCCATCGAGCCCGTCCACATGGCGCATGAGGAACGCGTACAGGCTTTCACCCGGGCGCAGGTCGACCGGCACGTTGCGTTGGCCATCCAGCAGCACCGGGTGCGGGGTGATGATGAGGCGGCCGTCGACCGCCGGTTGTGGTGTCAATTCCATGCGTAGTATCCCTCGATCCTCAGCCCAAATCCGGGCAGGTCACGAACGCGGTGCAGCACGCTGCAGCCGTTCGTTTCGTTGCTGTGCAAGACCCAGCCCTCATGGGCCAGGAAAAAGAAAACCCCGGCGTGGCCGGGGTTGTGTTGTCCGCGTTCGATCATCAGTACCAGGTCGCCGTCCTGTGGAGGGCCCTCGCGGGGTACCGCCTGCGCACGCGACAATGCGCCCAGCTCGGCCGAGCCGCGCCGCCCGCGCGGCCGGCGTCCGGGCAGTGCCACTTCACGGGCGAACAGCGCCCGCTGCACCTGCATCACCAGGTCGGCGCAGTCGTACGCCGCTTCGTCATAGGGGATGCCCACCCATCGCTCGACGTCGACCAGGCGCATCAGAAGATTCCCGGCAACGTGAATGGATTGGCATGCAGCAGCACGGCCTGCTGGCGCATCAGGAAGTCGACACCACACTGGGCACTGACCGTGCGCGTGTTGACCGACACCTGGGTCATCGGCAGGTCGTACTCGGCCTCGATGGCATCCGGATCGGCGCGATCGGTCAGCATCAACCGTGCGGTCACCATCTCTCCGGGGGCCAGCCCTTCCAGGTCCTCGGTGAGTGCGCGGCCGATGTTGTCGATCACCAGCTGCGCGCGCGGTGCCTGTCCACTGACATCGTCGGGAAGCTGGAAGCCGAACGGTGCGGCAATGAACTCCCTGCCGTTGCTGGTCCAGTTGACGTTGTCGTTGACGATCCGCAGCACCTCCGGCATCGACGGTGCCGACACTTCCAGCAGCATCAGCGGTCCCTGGGTGTCGGCCAGGCGCTGGCGGCGCTCATGGAACGAACTCATCGCATGTACTCCAGTACAAGATCACGCTTGGAGAAACGGAACCGGGTGTTCAGTGGCACCAGGCGGCCGATGCCCTGCGGGAAGCGGGCACTGATCGGCTGCCCGGTCCGCGGGTGCTCCATCGTGAACCAGCCGACGCGACCGACATCGTGCAGGTACCACTCTTCGAATGCCTCGGCGTCAGCCGCGGTGCGGAACTGCACCGAGGCGTATACGTTCTTCATCACCCGGCTGTTGAGCGCGCGCATCTTGCTGGGGCCGCGCTCCATCTCGGTCCGCTCTTCCGAGGCAACGATCTCCTCGCCGTAATCCGCAAAGCGGATTTCTGCATACTCTGGCCAACTGCTCATCCCACTGCCTCCGTCCATCCGTATCGGGCCCGTCCAATGGCGCCCAGCTCACCACCGTTGAGGCTGTCGCCCACGATGTCGATCACCAGTCGCCGCACTTCGCTGCCATCGGGCATGCGCTGCCGCTCTTCCCGGGTATTGACCCGGCTTTCGCCGTAGTTGTTGATTTCCACATTCATCCCACCCTCGCCGGCGTGGGCGATCGGCACCTGCACATAGCCCCCGCTGTCACCACCGGACAGGCCATTGCCGGTTCGCAGCGAAGCGCGCAGGGCAAAGAATGCCGATGGGCCGCCGAGCGCGGCCATGTCTTCCTGGCTGAGCACGCCCTCGCCTTTGTGGACGATGCCGGCCGGCTCGTACTTGCCCCCCGGGCCGGTGTAGCCGCCGATGGAAAAGCCGGTGATCTTCGGCCCGAACATCTGCCCGATCGAACTGATCAGCCCACTGACCATCTGTTTGGCTGCCACGCGCGCCAGATCGGCGATGATCGAGTCGGCGAGGTCGGAGAAGGACAGCTTTCCGGTCTGGGCAAACTTGACCAGACTGTCTTCCAACCCGCCCAGTGCATTGCTGAAGACGCCGTGGCTCAACTCGGCGGCATTGGCTGCGGCATCGGCATAGTCCTCGAACGCCCGCATCGCGCCGTTCTTCCAATCGGACTGGTATGCCTTCTTGTTTTCCTGGAACTCGGCCTCGCGTTGCAGTGACTGTTCATGGAATGCATCGAGCTCGGCCAGCTGGGCCCTGTAGCGCTCCGACTCGATGACCTTGCCGTCTTCACCACGTGACTCGTCGTCCAGCGCACGCTTTCGATTGTCCCGGTCCTCATCCAGTGCGGAACGGCGCTGCATGCGATCCACGCTCGCTGCGCCATGGCCGATGGCGAACAGCTCCTGGTCGTGTCCGCGCTGCTGTGCCTGCGCCGCCTGCTGGAGCTCCCGCTGCAGCTTGAACAGGTCCTGCTGGGCTTTCTTCGACGCTTCAGCGGCCGCCGCCTCCTTGGCCAGGGCCACCGCGGCGTCCAGCGAGGCCTTCACCCGCAGTTGTTTCTGCTCGCCGAGCTTCTTCTCGGCATGCTCCATCTCGTCAAGGAGGGTGACCTGCAGCTTTTCCGCCTCTGTCATCCCCTCCTTCAGCTTCTGGCGCACCCGGTCCTGGGCGATCTGCTTCTCGATGCGATCCATCAGCCCGGCGTACGCATCAGCCTGCTCGTTCAGGCCCCTGACCGACTGCTGGGCGGCCTGCTGCTGTTCGCGGAACTGGGCCTTGCGTTCGATGTCGGCCTTCTTGCGCGCGGCGTCCCTGTTGAACTCGGCACGCTGGGCCGGGTCCATCTTGTCCGGGCCACCTCTGGCGTTGATCTCCGCGCCGCGTTCGGCCATCCAGGCGGCATATTCGCCACGGGTCAGCCGGATCCACTCGACTTCGTCCCGCCACGCTTCTCCGCGCATGGCGCCCAGCATGCCGTTGAAGGCATCGGTTGCCTTCAATGCGTTCCATTCCGTCGCACCCAGAGACGCGATGAGCTGGTCAAGCGTCTGGTTGTCCACGTTCTGGATGGCCGTGGCAATCGCATTGAACAACTTCTCGTCAAGGGAGCCCCGGATCGTTTCTTTCAGGCCCCGGAACTTCTCCTGGACCGGCGCGACCTCCGCCTGGAACGCTTCCAGGTTCGCCCTGGCCTTCTCCAGCTCAGCGTAATCCGAGGCCGCACTCAGGCCCGCACCTTCGCGTCCCGATCGCTGGCCATTACTCACTCGACCTTCCCAATGGACGACCGAGCCCTGCAACGCCTTCTCGCGCGCCTCCAGCTCGCGCAGCGCCTTGGCCTGCTCATGCAGCGTGGCGACCGCCTGCTCCAGGGGCAGCGTGCCCGCCCCCATGCCGAGGCCGGCCTGGTCCATCGAGAACGACATCTGCTGCAGCGACTGCATCTGCTCCTTGTACTCGGCGCGCGCACGTTCGGACGCCTTGACCATGTCCACGTACGCTTCGCCCAGCTTCTGCACCGACGCGATGGCGATGCCCCATGGGCCACCGGCGGCCGTCAGCAGGCCGCTGCCCAGCTCCTTCAAGCCGCTGCCGAGCACATCGCCGCCGACGTTGGCCTTTGCCTTTGTCCCGGCCTTGCCCGTTGCGCCCTCCGGTGCCGCATGCACGCGCGCCAGCGCGGCGGCCGTCCGCTCGGCCTCCGCGCGCAGTGTCTTGAGATTCTGCGTCGCCAGGCGACTGGCCTCCGCCATTGCGGTACGGAAGCCCGTCGTATTGACCCGCAGTACTACGTCTAGATTCTGGTTAGTGGACGCCATACGCGTTCCTCCAAGAATGATGAGGGGCCCCGCAGGGCCCCAGGTTCGATTGCATGCCACACATCGGAGAAGCACTGCCCTGCCCCGCCCGGAATCACGCCGCAGCGTTGCGTCGCGATGCGCTGCCGAACAGTTCAAGCAGCTGCTGCGAGCGCTCCTTTGCCGCCTTCTCCGGCGAAGTGCGGGGACGCACCAGCAGGAAGTCTTCGGCAGTGGTCGTATTGCCGTGCACCTGCGCCAGCACGCTGGTCAGCTGGGCGAGCATCCCCTGCAGGGGCTGGTCCAACGGCTCCAGGCGTGCGAACGCGTACATCTCCGAGAGCTGGCGGGAAGTCACTCCCGCCAGCAGGTGGTCCGGATGCGGGAGGCCCAGCCTCCACGCGATCCGGAACTGAAGCCGGCGCTCAGGCCGGCGGATCAGTTTTTTTCCAGCTCTCCCACGGCCGCATCGCCGAGCGCATTGAGCGTCTGTGCGACACGGAACACGCGATCCAGCGCCGCGGCCGATTTGGTGCCCAGCTGGGCCACCTCATGGTCGGAGAACAGGCGCTCGCCCATTTCATCGACCAGGCACAGGCCGACGAATCGCGCACGGAAGTCATCCACCTTGGGCGTGTCGCCGCCATAGGTCTCCTGCTCCCAGCGATCACGGTCGCGGGCCGACATCATCGCCACGCGCACGTTGCCGCCCCATTCGGGTACGGCGACGTCCTCGTGCCGGCGATCCTGTGCGTCCAGGATCTGCTGCTTGCCCAACAGCATCACGGGGTGCCGCCAGCGGCCACGGTGACCAGCGCGAACTCACGCGGCAGCAGGTCCGCAGTGAAGGTCAGCACCTGGTTGGTACCCGGGGCCACGTTGAAGGCGGCGACCTTGGCGACGAAGGTGGCCGCATCGCCGGTGGGCAGCACCATCAGGAAATGCAGGTCGGCATCCGGATCGGCGTCGCGCAGGATCTCCTGGCCTGCCGAGCTGCCGACCGGCCAGCGGTGGCCGGACACCTGCACGGCCTGGCCGCCGGACAGGCCCGCGATGTTCTCCATCTGCTTCGAACGCAGGTTGGTGGCATCGAGGGTGTTGGCCTGGCCGCGGCCGAACGGGAAGGCAGTCAGGCCGTCGATTTCGGTATAGCCGGCCGGATTGTTCGGCGCGGTCGGGGCGGTGCCGGCCTTCACGTACAGCGCGGAGTCCTGGGCGGAAATGGCTTGATTGATGGACATGGTGTTGAATCTCCTGGAAATGAAAAAGCCGCCTTGCGGCGGCTGGGGTTCGGGGTGATCAGGCTCGGGGCTGCCTGCAGTGGGTCATCGTGGCTGGCCCGTCACAGCCACCGGTTGCGTGTTGCGATCGGCAACACGCGGACAACAAAAAAGCCCCCGGCTCGCGCCGGAGGCTTGTATGTCATCGTGGCTGAAAGCTTAGGCTGCGGGTGTGCACCGGTCAATGCAGAAACAGCCCTCTGCACCGCCTTGGGAACGCACTGCCGCACGCCCGCAGCCGCCCGATCCGGCACAGCCGCTGACGCCGCGCTAACCGGCGCAGCACCGACAATGCAGCTCTGTTCCCAGCAACGAGGAAGATGACGATGGCCGAGTGGATCACCCTGGATACGCATCACGGCCCGGTACGGGCCTGGCAGGCCCTGCCGGAAGGCACCGCGCGCGGCGGCCTGGTGGTGGTGCAGGAAATTTTCGGCGCCAATCCGCACATCCGCAGCGTGGCCGAGCGCTTCGCGGCTGAAGGCTATGCGGTGCTGGCGCCCTCGTTCTTCGACCTGCTCGACGGCCCCGACGCCGATCCGGACGCGTTGCCCTACGACGCCGAAGGCGTGAAACAGGGCCTGGAACGGGTTGGCGCGCTGGGCATGGAACGGGCGCTGGAGGTGGTGCGGGCCGCGGCAACCCGGCTGGCACCGCAGGGCAAGGTCGGCACCGTCGGCTACTGCTGGGGTGGCACGGTGGCGATGCTGTCCGCAGTGCGCCTGGGGCTGCCGTCGGTCAGCTACTACGGTGCGCGCAACGTGCAGTTCCTCGACGAAACGCCCAAGGCCCCGGTGATCTTCCACTTCGGTGCCCAGGACCGCAGCATCCCGCCGGAAGCGGTCCAGGCCCACCGTGAGAAGCTGCCGCAGATGGCCACCTATGTCTATCCGGCCGATCACGCCTTCAACCGGGAGGTCGGACATGCGTATGATCCAGACAGCGCCGCCCTGGCGCTGCAACGCACCCTGGACTTCTTCTCGGAGCATCTTGGATGAGCGAATTCGAACTCGATTCACGCCTGGCCACCGATAGCGTGCTGGTGGCGGAAGGACCGTTGTCGCAAGTGCGGCTGATGAACGACGAACGATTCCCCTGGCTGGTACTGGTACCGCGCCTGGCCGGGGTGACCGAGTGGATCGAGCTGGACGGCGAGCAGCAGGACAAGCTGCGCACCGAGCTCAACCGCGCCTGCAAGGCCCTGAAGGGCTCCGACGGGGTGGAAAAGATCAACATCGGGGCGCTGGGCAACATCGTGCGCCAGCTGCACTTCCATGTGATCGGCCGCCATGACGGTGATCCGGCCTGGCCGGGCCCGGTCTGGGGCAGCGGCCCGGCGCACCGTTACGAGCCGGCGGCGCTGGACCAGCATGTCGCCTACTGGAAGGAACGGCTAGGATATCCGGCCCAGTCCTGAGCCTTCGCCGACCCGATGCGATTCAACCTCGTTGCCGCCGTCCTGCTGATCCTGATCGGCCTGTTCATGCTCGCCAGCAATCTCGGCTGGACGCACCTGAACCTGTCCAAGCTGCTGCTGACCTGGTGGCCGGTGGCCCTGGTGGGTGTCGGCATCGCGATGCTGTTCGGTCGCGGCAAATAAGCAAAGGCGGCGCAAGCGCCGCCTTCGCCCATGCAGAGCCGAGCCTTGCTCGGCTCCAGAACAACTCAGGTCCGCGGCAGGGTCACGCCGGTCTGGCCCTGGTACTTGCCGCCGCGATCGCGGTACGACGTCTCGCAGACGTCATCGGCGGCCGCCTGGAAGAACAGCATCTGCGCCACGCCTTCGTTGGCATAGATGCGCGCCGGCAGCGGCGTGGTGTTGCTGAATTCCAGGGTCACGTGGCCTTCCCATTCCGGCTCCAGCGGCGTCACGTTGACGATGATGCCGCAGCGCGCGTAGGTGCTCTTGCCCAGGCACACCACCAGCGTATCGCGCGGAATGCGGAAGTACTCGACGGTACGCGCCAGCGCGAAGCTGTTCGGCGGGATGATGCACTCGTCGGCGGTGATGTCGACGAAGCTGCCCGAGTCGAAGTGCTTGGGGTCGACAATCGTCGAGTTGATGTTGGTGAACACCTTGAACTCGCGCGAGCAGCGCACGTCGTAGCCATAGCTGGACGTGCCATAGCTGACGATGCGCTGGCCGTTGGCCTGCTTCACCTGCCCGGCCTCGAACGGCTCGATCATGCCGTGCTGCTCGGACATGCGGCGGATCCAACGGTCACTCTTGATGCTCATGCTTTGTCCTGGGGGTACGAGGGGGCGCGAGGATTCTAGCAGGGGCCCGGCCTCGGCCGGCGGCCCCTGCACCCGCACTTACAGCAGCGACGACAGGATCGGGATCGAGGCCCGTGGGCGCTTGCCGACTTCCTCGATCAGGCGCTGTGCGGCATGGCGGTAGGCCTGGGCCGGCGCCGAATCCGGCTGGGCGACGGTGATCGGGGTGCCTGCATCGCCCTGTTCACGGATGCCGATCTGCAGCGGCAGCGAACCCAGCAGCGGCACGCCGTACTGCGCGGCCATGCGCTCGCCACCGCCCTCGCCGAACAGGTGCTCGATGTGCCCGCAGCTGCTGCAGGTGTGCACCGCCATGTTCTCCACGATGCCCAGCACCGGCACCTCGACCTTCTCGAACATCTTCAACGCCTTCTTCGCATCCAGCGTGGCGATGTCCTGCGGCGTGGTGACGATCACTGCACCGGCCAGCGGAATCTTCTGGGTCAGGGTCAGCTGGATGTCACCGGTGCCCGGCGGCAGGTCGATCAGCAGGAAATCCAGGTCGTCCCACAGGGTATCGTTGAACAGCTGCGTCATCGCCGAGGTGGCCATCGGGCCACGCCAGATCATCGGCGTGTCCTCTTCGATCAGGTAGCCGATCGACATGGTGTCCACGCCGAACGCACGCAGCGGCTCGATGCTCTTGTTGTCCGGGCTTTCCGGGCGGCCGGACAGGCCCAGCATGGCCGGCACGCTGGGGCCATAGATGTCGGCGTCGAGCACGCCCACGCGCGCGCCAAGCTGCTGCAGCGCCACGGCCAGGTTCACCGAGGTGGTGGACTTGCCGACGCCGCCCTTGCCCGAACCGACCGCGATCACGTTGCGGATGCGGGCATGCGGCGTAAGTCCCTTCTGGACCTGGCTGACATGGGGACGGCGGGGAGAACTGTTCACAACGAGCACCGGCGGGGTCAGGGGGATAACCCGACATCATACAAGCTGGACGTAACCTGACTGAAATTCAGGATTGCGACAGATTCGTGCACAGATTGTTAAGTTCATGTTACGTTCGATAAGCACTGTTTTGAGCTGTGGAGCCGGTTGTTCCGGCCCGCGCGATGGCGCATGCGCAGTGCCGTTTTTGTTTTTGCTCTCCAATGGAACTACATGAAACACGTCAGCAATACCGCACGTCGCAACACGCTCACCGTCGCCCTGATTTCCGCTCTGATGGCCGCCGCCCCGGCAATGGCTCAGGACAAGGCGACCAACCTGGACAAGATCACCGTCACCGGTTCGCTGATCCCGCAGACCCAGGTTGAAACCCAGACCCCGGTGATGTCCATCACCGCCGAAGACATCCAGACCCGCGGCTTCAGCAGCGTTGCTGAAGTGCTGCAGCAGTCGTCGCTGACCACCGGCGGCCTGCAGGGTGGCCAGACCTCGGGTGCGTTCACCCAGGGCGCCGAAGCCGCCGGCATGTTCGGCCTGAACCCGGGCTACACCAAGTACCTGATCAACGGCCGCCCGATGCTCTCGTATCCGGCGCTGTACAACGGCAGCGAGTCGTTCAACAACATCAGCGGCATCCCGATCGACATCGTCGAGCGCATCGAAGTCCTGCCGGGCGGCCAGTCGTCGCTGTACGGTTCGGACGCGATCGCCGGCGTGGTCAACATCATCCTGAAGGAACGCATGGACGGCGGCACGATGTCGATCCGTGGCGGCACCTACACCGAAGGTGGTGGCAGCAACATCCGCTTCAGCGCCGCCAAGGGCTTCAACGCGTTCGACGACCGCTTCCACGCGCTGGTCAACGTGCAGATCGAAAACGGCAGCCCGATCTGGGGCTACCAGCGTGACATCACCAAGCAGAACAACCCGGTCGGTTACACCGCGCAGCTGCCGTCGAACGACTTTGCCGTCATCGGCAACGCCGACAACAAGCTGTACATGATGGACCCGACCCGCTGCGCCAACGTGGCAGGCCTGTACGACGGCACCACCACCGTCGGCAAGCGTGCATCGGGCGAATCGTGCGGCTCGGTGTACAGCGCCGGCTACAAGACCCTGAAGAACGGCAAGAACAGCGGCCAGTTCTACTCGTCGATGACCTTCGACGTGAACGACAACTTCCAGCTGTTCGCCGACGTGCTGTACAGCAAGGAAAAGACCGAGTTCACCTCTGGCTCCAGCGCCCTGTGGTGGGGCACCAAGTCGGTGATGGGCGGCTTCTACGACCAGGGCCTGGGCAAGGTCGTGAACCTGCAGCGCGCGTTCGCACCGGAAGAAATCGGCCCGGGCCACTACAACAACATCCTGAACTCCGATGAGAGCCGTTCCTACCAGGTCACCCTGGGCGGCAAGGGCATGGTCGGCGACTGGGACTACAGCGCCAGCTTCACCCGCGGCGAATACCGCCTGGACCAGAACCGCTTCGCGCGCTGGAAGGACAAGATCGAAGGCTTCTTCGGCGACACCGTGCTGGGCCCGCGCCTGGGCACCACCGCCGATGGTTTCGGTATCTACAACCCGAACTACGCCGCGTTCTATTCGCCGATCACCCCGGACCAGTTCGCCAGTTTCACCGGCTATGGCACCCACCGCAGCAAGACCTGGCAGAACCTGGGTCGCGTGCAGGTGACCAACGGTTCGCTGTTCTCCCTGCCGGGCGGCGACGCCGGCCTGGCCGTCGTGCTGGAAGGCGGCAGCGAAGGTTGGGACTACTCGCCCGACCAGGCCTTCATCGATGGCAACGCCTGGGGCGCCAGCGCCGTGGCCGGTGCCGGCCACCGCAGCAACTACGCGGTGACCAGCGAACTGCGCATGCCGGTGTTCGAGTCGCTGACCATCAGCGCCTCGGGCCGCTATGACGCCTTCAAGATCGCCGACAAGACCGTCGACAAGGCCACCTACAGCATCGGCCTGGAATACCGCCCGGTTGAAAGCCTGCTGCTGCGCGGCAAGTACGGCACCGCGTTCCGCGCGCCGACCCTGTCCGATGCCTTCCAGGGCATGAGCGGCTCGTTCGCCTCCGGCCAGAACGATTACTACCGCTGCAGCCAGATGGGTTACGCCCTGCGTGACGAAGCCTGCTCGTTCTACAAGACCACCTCGGTGTACAGCGAAAAGTCCGGCAACCCGGACCTGAAGCCGATCACCGCCGACGTGTGGAGCGCAGGCGTGGTGTGGGCCCCGGTGAGCAACTTCTCGCTGTCGGTCGACTACTACAACTGGAAGATCAAGAACGAGGTCAAGACGCTGAGCACCGACCAGCTGCTGCTGGCCGAGTACCAGTGCCACAACGGCCTGCCGAACAACACCTCGGCCAGCTGCCAGAACGTGACCGACTGGGTGACCCGCGACGCCGGTGGCAACCTGACCCGCGTGTACACCCCGAAGCTCAACGTGGCCAGCCAGAACCTGGAAGCGGTGACCGTCGGTGCCAAGTACCAGCAGGATCTGGGCCGCTTCGGTTCGCTGATGTTCTCCGGCAACTACACCAACATGCTGAAGCGTGAAGTGGTGGCCCTGCCGGGTGCGCAGAAGCTGGACCTGCTGAGCGATCCGTACAACATGTGGTACTACGACAACTTCGCCAAGGTCCGTGGCGACGTGTCGGTGGGCTGGGCCATCTCCAAGTTCACCACCACCGTGTACGCCAACTACGTCGGCAGCACCCCGAACTACCTGGCCTACACCGGCCGCAGCTATGACTATGTCCACTCCTCCGGCGCCAAGGCCGGCAAGTGGGGCTCGTACACCACGTACAACATGAGCCTGAACTACCAGGCGCAGGACGATCTGACCCTGTCGCTGATGGTCAACAACGTGTTCAACAAGCTGCCGGAAGGCCAGCGCTACAACTACCCGGGCAACGAATCGACCCCGTTCAACGACGGCTTCTACAGCGTCTACGGCCGTCAGATCTCGGCCCAGGTCAAGTACGACTTCTAATCCCCGTCGTATTCCGGACTCCGTGTCTGGACCAGGCCCCGCTTCGGCGGGGCCTTTTTTTTGGAGCGCTGAACGCCTCGACCGGCCTGCAGCAAAAAGCGTGATCGACACCGCACAAACATCTGCGTTCAAGGGAACGCCGGTGGATCACAACGCATTGATTCTGAAGGGACATTCGCAACGTCGACATGCTCCCTTGCACGTCGCCATCTTTTGAAACATGCCAAAACAAATCACCTTACCCATTGATTCAGAAGCTTTTTTCCGCTCTACGGACGCACGTGGATGTGACAGGCCCGTGTTGGCAACGTTAACGACGTGTTACGGTCGACCTGAATGGAATCACACTGAACGAATCATTAATGCGCAGGGAGTGCGCCGCCAAGACATTGCTCACTACGGGGATCCACCATGTCTCGCCAACGTTCCACGCTGTCGCGCCACCCTCTGACCCTCGCCCTGCTCGGCACCCTCCTGGCCTCTGGTACCGCCCTGGCCCAGGACGGCAATGCGCCGACCCAGCTTGACCGTGTGACCGTCACCGGATCGCTGATTCCGCAGACCGAGATCGAGAACCACACGCCGGTCCTGACCGTCACCGCCGAGGATATCCAGACCCGCGGTTTCACCAGCGTCGCCGATGTCCTGCAGCAGTCCTCGCTGTCCACCGGCGGCCTGCAGGGCGGCCAGACCTCCGCATCCTTCACCCAGGGCGCCGAAGCGGCCGGCATGTTCGGCCTCAGCCCGGGCTACACCAAGTACCTGATCAACGGCCGCCCGATGCTCTCGTATCCGGCGCTGTACAACGGCGGCGATACCTTCAACAACATCAGCGGCATCCCGATCGACATCGTCGAGCGCATCGAGATCCTGCCGGGCGGCCAGTCCTCGCTGTACGGTTCGGACGCGATCGCCGGCGTGGTCAACATCATCCTCAAGGAGCGCATGGATGGCGGCGTGCTCAATGTGCGTGGTGGCGCCTACAGCGAAGGCGGCGGCAACAGTTTCCGCCTCAGCGGTGCACGCGGCTTCAATTCGAAGGACGACCGCTTCCATGCACTGGTCAACGTGCAGTATGAAAAGACCAGCCCGATCTGGGGTTACCAGCGTGACCTGACCAAGGTCAACAACCCCGACGGCTACAGCCCGCAGTACGTCTCCAATGATTTCCTGGTTCTGCTGCCGGCCGCCAACAACCGCTACGCGATGATGGACCCGAACCTGTGCGCCAACGTGGCGGGCCAGTTCGACGGCACCACCGTGCTCGGCACCCGGCCGACCGGCCAGGCCTGCGGCTCGGTCTATGGTACGGGTTACAAGACCATCAAGAACGGCAAGGAAAGCGGGCAGATCTACAGCTCGGCCACCTTCGACGTGAACGACAATTTCCAGCTGTTCGGCGATGCGCTGTACAGCCTGGAAGAGGTCAAGTACGCAACCGGTTCCGGCTACACCTGGTGGGGCACCTCCTCGGGGTGGGGCCGCTTCTATGACCAGGCCAGCGGCCAGTACATGAACCTGCAGCGCGTGTTCGCGCCAGAGGACATCGGTGGCGGTGGTTACCGCGACATCATGAACACCGACCGCAACAAGGCCTACCAGGTCACCCTCGGCGGCCGCGGGACCGCAGGCAACTGGGACTACAGCCTCAGCTTCACCCGTGGCGAGTACAAGCTGACCGAGCGCAATTTCGTGCGCTGGAACGACCCGATCAACGATTACTTCGAGCAGCGCGTGCTGGGCCCGGTACTGGGCACCACCAGCACCGGCTATGACATCTACAGCCCGAACTGGGAAGCGTTCTATGCGCCGCTGCCCGCCGGCGACTTCCAGAGCTTCACCGGCTACAGCTACAGCGAGAGCCGCACCTGGCAGAACCTGGCCCGTGCCCAGGTCACCAATGGCTCGCTGTTCAAGCTGCCCGGTGGCGATGCCGGCTTCGCCGTGGTTGTCGAAGGTGGCAGCGAAGGCTGGGATTACACGCCCGACCCGGGCCTGATGGACGGCAGCGTGTGGGGCACCACCGCCGTGTCCGGTGCCGGCCATCGCAGCAACTACGCGGTGACCACCGAACTGCGCATGCCGCTGCTGGAAACGCTGACCGTCACCGGTTCCGGCCGCTATGACGCCTTCAAGATCGGCAGCAACACCGTCGACAAGGCCACCTACAGCGTCGGCATCGAGTTCCGTCCGATCGAAAGCCTGTTGTTCCGCGGCAAGTACGGCACCGCCTTCCGCGCACCGACCCTCTCCGATGCCTTCCAGGGTCGCAGTGGTTACTACGCCAACGGCTCCACCGACTACTACCGCTGCGGCCAGCTGGGCTACGACCCGGCCAACACCACCGGCTGCCCGTACGACAGCGTCTCGGTGTTCGGCACCCGCTCGGGCAACCCGGACCTGGAGCCGATCACCGCCGATGTCTGGAACGCAGGCGTGGTCTGGGCACCGATCAACAACCTGTCGCTGTCGGTCGACTACTACAACTGGAAGATCAAGAACGAGGTCGACACGCTCAGCTCCGACCAGCTGCTGCTGGCCGAGTACTACTGCCGCAACGGCCAGTCCAACAACACCTCGGCCAGCTGCCAGAACGTCAGTGACTGGATCACCCGTGATGCATCGGGCGTGCTCGATGAGATCTACACGCCGAAGATGAACGTCGCCCGCCAGAACCTGGAAGCGCTGACCGCCAGCTTCAAGTACGTGCAGGACATCGGTCGCTTCGGCTCGCTGCAGTTCTCGGCCAACTACACCGACATGCTCAAGCGCAAGCTGCAGCCGCAGCCGGGTGACGAGTACCTGGACCTGCTGCACGACCCATACGCGATGTGGGTGTACGACTCGTACGCCAAGGTGCGCGCGGACGGCTCGATCGGCTGGGCCAAGGACAACTGGACCACCACCCTGTACGCCAACTACATCGGCAAGACGCCGAACTACATGGCTTACGTGGGCAATGGTTATGACTACGTCCACAGCTCCGGCTACAAGGCTGGCAAGTGGGGCTCCTACACCACCTACAACCTGAGCGTGAACTACCGCGCGATGGAGAACCTGACCCTGTCGCTGATGGTCAACAACGTGTTCAACAAGATGCCGGACAACCAGCGCTACAGCTACGCCGGCACCAGCGGCCAGCCGTACAACAACTACCTGTACAACGCCTACGGGCGCGCGATCTACGTGCAGGCCAAGTACGCGTTCGGCGTGAAGTAATCCAGCAACCGTAGCAACGGAAAAGCCCCGCCATGGCGGGGCTTTTTCGTGTCCAGCATGACCGTTCGGAAGAACAGGCCCTGGTACACCAGGGCCTGCCGATTTCCGGCCCTTCCGCTCAGCGGAAGCTGTAGCGCAGGCTGGCCATGTAGCGACGGCCCAGCGCGTCCAGCACGTACGGGAACGGACCGATGTCGTCGGACAGGTTCAGCACCGACAGGTTCACGCGTGCGTTGTCGGTCAGGCGGTAGCTGACATTGGCATCCCAGGTCGTCCAGCTGTCACGCTTGAAGTACTGCCGGCTTTCCGGGGTTGCAGTCAGGCTGAACTGCGAGCCGCTGGTGTAGTTGGACGTCACGCCATAGCTCCACTTGCCGATGGCATGCTGCGCCGTCCAGCGGAACTGGCGCTTGGGCTCGTCGAACGTACCCACGCGCTCCACGAACGGCACATCCGCGTTGGCGGCCTGGCCACGGTTCTTCGGCATGTAGCCGTAGAAGCCCAGTGCCACCTGGCCGAATCGGCCCATGTCCCAGTTGTAGTCCACTTCGGCCGTCCAGCCGCGGAACATCAGCACCGGGCCATTGCCGTACTCGGTACGGATATCGGTGGCCGCACCACTCAGCGGATTACGCGTCACCAGGCTGCAGAAGCGGTTGGCGTTGGGCACGTCGGAGGCATTGAAGTCCGGGTTGTCGAAGCAGCCGGTGATGATGTCGGTCGGGCTGAGGCTGGTGATCACATCGGTGATCTTGATGTCATACCAGTCGGCCGCGACCCGCAGGCCCTTCGCCCAGTCCGGTGCGAACACGATGCCCGCTGTCCAGGACTTTGCCTTCTCGTTCTTCAGGCCGGTATAGCCGTTGACCGAGCCGAGGGTGTTGGTCGGCGACGCCTGGAACGTTGCCGGGTCCGCACCCGGGTAGGCCTGGAAGAAGGCTTCGCAGTTGCGGCGGCGAATCGCGGGATTGGTGCCGCCGTTGATGGCCGACACCGAGCACACTTCCGGGATGTTGTAGTACGCAGGCTGCAGCGAGGTGTAGAGCTCGGCAATCGAAGGTGCACGCAGCGACTGGGTCTTGCTGCCGCGCAGCTGGATTCCCGCGAACGGCTCGTACTGGATGCCATAGGTGTACGCATTGAAGCCACCGGCCACCGAGTTGACCACACGGCGGCCCTTCAGGGTCACGTCCAGGCGGTGCAGGCCCGGCAGATCCCAGTCGGGATTGAACAGCGGTGCAAGGAACTCGGCGAAGATTTCATTGGTGTGATAGTCGCCCTTGGCGCCCTGGATCGGCACCGAACGCCCCTGCCCCAGCCGCTGGTACTCGCTCGGAGTAAATGAACCTTCTTCGCGACGATGCTCCACGCCTGCGGCGAAGGAGAACTCGCCGCCCGGCAGGTCGAACAGGCCACCGGTCACCGACGCGTTGAACACAGTCTGGCGCGTCCGTGCCTTGGCCAGGGTCGGCGTCGACACATAG
Organism: Stenotrophomonas sp. 109824_Sma; assembly: GCF_056480025.1. Taxonomy (NCBI): domain Bacteria; kingdom Pseudomonadati; phylum Pseudomonadota; class Gammaproteobacteria; order Lysobacterales; family Lysobacteraceae; genus Stenotrophomonas; species Stenotrophomonas sp. 109824_Sma. Next base: position 3,387,702 of record NZ_CM151078.1, read on the forward strand.
GCCAGTGCTTCAGGCGATGCCTGGTTCTCGCCGAACAGGTTCAGCGGGCGGCAGTTCGGATCGGCAGTGGTGCCCGGGGCGGATGCATCACAGACGATGTTGCCGCTGGCATCGCGCTTCACGTTGAGCGCATTGATGAAGTTCTGCTGGATCAGGCCGGTTCCCTTGTAGTCGAAGTCGCCTCGACCGTGGGTCACACTGGTTTCCCAGTTGAAGCGGCGCTCGCCGATATCGAAGAAGCCGTCCAGGCCGAGCACGATGCGGCTCAGGCGCGTATCGGTGCTGGCGTTGTTCATGCTCAGGTCGCGCGAGGAGCGCGACAGGCGGAACGAGGTGATGCCGTTCTCGGCCAGGATGCGGCGCGACTCGGCACTGAGGAACGGATTGTTCGCGCTGAACAGCATCGCGCCGCTCTGGTCACCACTGCCATCGGGGTTTGCGGCACCAAAGCCGGCGGCGTTGTAGACGTTCTGGTCCAACGTCTCGCGCGCGGTCGCGCTGTAGTGCGACAGTTCGAAGAAGCCACGCACGTTGTCGTTGAAGTCGAAGCTGCCGGTCGAATAGACCGTACGGCGTTCGAGGTCAGCGATCAGCGGGACGGTCTCATTGAGGTTGAGGCCATCGCCACCGGACGCATTGCCGCTGGGATAGGAGATGCCCGGATCGAAGGCAACCAGGTCGCCCTTGTTGTTGAAGTGCCAGAGCTTGTTGTTCGGGCCGAAGCCGTTCAACTCACCCGTGGCATTACGCTGGTAGCTGCGCCGCACCTGGATGTCCGATGGCATGATCAAGCCACCGAAGGTCATGCTGGAGATGCGCCGGTTGCGGATCCAGACCTGGTCGGCGATGCCGTCAGCCGGCCCGGTATTGAACGGGATGCTGGGATCGATGCGGCCGTCATTGCCCGGGGTACGCCATGGTTGGAAGCGCGCCACGTTCGCTGCCGTCGGATTGGTCTGCAGGCTGTAGCCGTTGCGGTAGAAGTCGCGCTGGAGCGCGTTCACGCCTTCGCTGTTGTCCAGTTCGGCAGCGATGGTGAAGTGGCCACGACCATCGGCGAAACCGCTGCCGAAAATGGCGGACCACGAGTAACGGTCATTGTCGTTCTTGGTGGTCCTGCCAAAGCCGATCTCAACTTCAGCGCCTTCAAACTTGTCACGCAGGATGATGTTGTTCACGCCGGAGATGGCGTCGGAACCATACGTGGGGGCGCCACCGATGCTCAGACTTTCCACACGCTCGACCATCACGGTCGGGATCGAGTTCATGTCGACCTGGATGCCCGAGCCACCGCCCGCACCGAACACGGTTGGCGGTGCGGAGGTCACGAAGCGGCGACCGTTGACCAGGGTCAGCAGGCGGTTGCTGCCGAGACCGAAGCGGCTGGCGAAGTTCACGCCTGCGCCGAAGCCGGCCTGATCACCGCGCGAGGAGACGCCGGCAGAAACACCGGGAATCTTGGTCAGCGCATCGATCAGGTTGGTGTGCCCGTACGCCTCGATGTCCTGGCGGGACACCACGGCGGCCGGTTCCAGGGTGTCATAGCCGGCGCGGTAGATGTGCGAGCCCGTTACCGTGATGCGGTCCAGCTGGGTGGCCGCGGCTTCATTGGAAGCCTTCTTCGCGCTCTCGGCAGTCTCCTTGGCAGCCTCTCCCTCCTGCGCGAAGGCAGGCAGGGCGACGGCAAGCAGGATGGCCGAGGTGAGCGCGAGACTCAACGGATTACGGGGTAGTGGGCGAGTCTTCTCCATGTCTCTCTCTCTGAAAGTGAAGGCATAAAAAGCTCTGCATCGGCAAGACAGAGGAAAAGTAGTCAGCAACTGTTCACGTGCCGATAACGGAATTCATACACAGATCGACACGAAACGGCAACATTCAGCAAAAGTTCAATTTCATATGACACACCGTGGAATAGAGCATGAGGGCGTGAGCTGGCCCGAGGATTTCTCCAATAATCCTTTCCAATCAGCACCTTGAGTCGACACCACCAGAACCCGCGGCAACCATCGCACGCCCTGGACAGGGTTCCGGACACGTCCTGTCCCGGCAGCCATCCAGCGCCTGCATCCTCGGCAACTGCGAACACGGGTTCATAATCAATTCACCCAATGCAACTGGAGAGGGCCGGCCTTCGTTCGGCGCTTCGGCGGAGCCTGGGGTGCCCTTCTGCGCCGCCCTTCTGGCGTCTGTGCGCCCCTTGCGCAGGGGCATGACCTTCGACACCCTTGCAGGTCTGCCCGGCGGCGTATCGTTCGGCCCACGGTCGCACCTGCGGCCACTCCCTGACTCACTCGGCCTGGAGGCCATTCAAGTGACCCGTACTCCCAAGATCGTGCTGCTGACCCTGGCCGTTTCGGCCGCGCTGGTTGGCTGCGGCAAGACTGAAACCCCGGCCAAGGACGCCGCCGCCTCCGCCCCGGCCACCGCCGAAGCCACCAACTACACCTTGGACGACAGCAAGCTGCCGGCCTACAACGCCTTCCAGCCGAGCGACCTGGACACCACCAAGGACGCCTGCACCGCCTTCGGCGACTACGTCAACAGCAAGTGGCTGGCCGCCAACGAAATCCCGGGCGACCGCACCAGCTGGGGCGCGTTCACCATCCTCGACGAGCGCTCGGTGGCCGTGCAGCACCAGCTGGCCGAACAGGTCGCGCAGGTCAAGAATCCGAACCACATCGAGAAGATCGTCGGTGACCTGTGGGCCACCGGCATGGACGAGGCAAAGATCAATGCCCAGGGCATCGAGCCGCTGAAGGCCGACCTGGCTGCGATCGACGGCCTGCAGGACAAGGCGGCCATCGCCAACTACCTGCGCACCAGCGCCGCCAAGGGTGACAACATCCTGTTCGGCTTCGGCGCCGAAGCGGACTTCAAGAACTCCGCCATGAACATGGCCTATGCCAGCCAGGGCGGCCTGGGCCTGCCGGATACCACCTACTACACCGATGCCAAGAACGCCGACAAGCTGAAGGCCTACCAGGCGCACGTCGCCAAGGTGCTGGAGCTGTCCGGCGTGGCCGCGGCCGATGCGGCCAAGCAGGCCGAGGACGTGGTCAAGTTCGAAACCCGCCTGGCCAAGGCCTCCAAGTCGCGCGTGGAGCTGTCGCGCAACGTCGAGCTGTACTACAACCCGGTCACCCTGGCCGACGCCGACAAGCTGACCCCGAACTTCAGCTGGACCGAGTTCTTCAAGTCGCAGGGCGTGGCCGCGCCGGAGAAGTTCTCGCTGGCCATGCCGGCCTTCCATGAGGAAGTGAGCAAGTCGCTGGCCGACACCGATCCGTCGGTGTGGCGCGCCTACCTGCGCTTCCACACCGTGGACAGCGCCTCGCCGTACCTGGCCGATGCCTTCGTGCAGGAGAACTACGAGTTCTACGGCAAGACCCTCAACGGCCAGAAGGAACAGAAGCCGCGCTGGAAGCGCGTGCTGGGCACCATCGAGAATGATGCCGGTGAAGCCTTCGGCCAGCTGTACGTGAAGGTTGCCTTCTCGCCGGAAGCCAAGGCGAAGATGGAAGAACTGGTGAAGAACCTCGCCGCCTCGCTGAAGGACCGCATCCAGGGCCTGAGCTGGATGAGCGAAGAAACCAAGGCCAAGGCCATCGCCAAGTGGGAAACCTTCACCCCGAAGATCGGTTACCCGGACAAGTGGCGTGACTGGGCGGGCCTGCAGACCCAGCGCGACAGCTTCCTGGGCAACGTGCGCGCGGCCAACGAGTTCAACTACAAGTTCAACCTGTCCAAGATCGGCAAGCCGGTGGACAAGACCGAGTGGGGCATGACCCCGCAGACCGTCAACGCCTACTACAACCCGCTGCAGAACGAGATCGTGTTCCCGGCCGCCATCCTGCAGCCGCCGTTCTTCGACCCGAAGGCCGACGACGCGCTGAACTACGGCGGCATCGGTGCGGTGATCGGCCATGAAATGACCCACGGTTACGACGACCAGGGCGCACGCTTCGGGCCGACCGGCAACATGGAAGACTGGTGGACCCCAGCCGACAAGAAGAACTTCGAAGGCCTCACCGGCAAGCTGGTCAAGCAGTTCGACCAGTACAAGGTCGACGGCCAGGCAGTGAACGGCCACCTGACCCTGGGCGAGAACATCGCCGACCTGGGCGGCCTGGCCACCGCCTACGACGCCCTGCAGAAGGCCACCGCCGGCAAGGAAGATGCGAAGGTCGACGGCTTCACCCGCGACCAGCGCTTCTTCTTCAACTGGGCCACCGTGTGGCGCACCAAGTACACCCCGGAAAACGCCAAGGTCCGCCTGGCCACCGACCCGCACGCCCCGGCGCAGTTCCGCGCCATGGGTGCGCCGTCGAACCTGCCGACCTTCGCTGCCGCGTTCCAGTGCAAGGCCGGTTCGCCGATGGCCCGCACCGGCGAGCAGCAGGTGGTGATCTGGTAAGCCACGGCTGACGCTGCGGCAGACCTGCAAAGGCCCGGGAATTCCCGGGCCTTTGTTTTTCCGGGGTGTTTTTCATCCACGCATGGCGTGGATCTACTGATCTCGGCACTCCCCGGTAGCGGCCGACCTTGGTCGGCGAAAGCAGCGTGATGCGTGCATGCCGCGCCCATGCCCGGCTTGCTATAGTGCGCGCGCCCTCAATCCATCACGGATTCGTTCCACATGCCCAATTTCCGTCCGCTTGCCATCGCCCTGGGCATCAGCCTGGCGACCCTGGTCCCGACCCACGATGCGTTCGCCGCCGCCAAGAAGAAGGCCGCGCGCGCCCCGGCCGTCAGCGCCCAGTGCAGCGACTTCTACGACGCCACCAATGCAGGCTGGCTGAAGGCCAACCCGGTGCCGCAGACCGGTGCCACCACCGCGCTCGGCCAGCTGGTCGACCGCAGCCGCCAGCAGCAGCGTGAACTGCTCGACGCCGCAATGAAGTCGCCGCAGGGCAACGTGCAGAAGCTGCTGGGCGACTTCTGGGCCAGCGGCCTGGACGAAGCCGCCGTGGAAGCGGACGGTTCCAACCCGATCGCGCCGCTGCTGACCCGCATCAACGCCATCAAGAAGGCCAAGGATGTGCCGGCCTCGATCGCCGCGCTGCACCAGGTCGGCATCCCGGTCGCCTTCAACTTCGGCCCGGACGTCGACCTGAAGGCACTGGACCGCCACATCGGTTACTTCATGCAGGGCGGCATGGGCCTGCCGGATCCGGCGTTCTATACCCGCACCGACGCCGACACCGTGGCGCTGATGGGCCGCTACCGCAACTACGTCAAGCAGATCCTGGCGCTGACCGGCACCCCGGCGGCCAAGCTGGATGCCGAATCGCAGTCGGTCATCGCGCTGGAGACCGAGCTGGCGCGCAATGCGCAGTCGCTGGCCGGCATCAACAACCCGTTCAACAACTACGCGCCGATCTCCACCAAGGAGCTCAACAGCCGTTACCGCAACCTGCAGCTGGACGCGTTCCTGAAGGCACAGGGCGTGGACGACGACCTGGTCTCGCTGGCCGACCCGGGCCTGTTCAATCAGCTCGATGGCATGGTCACCAAGCTCAAGCCGGACCAGTGGAAGGCCTACCTGCGCTGGCGCGTGGGCGACTCGATGGCGCCGTACCTGTCCAAGGCCTACCGCGACGCAGAGTTTGAGTTCCGTGGCCGCGTGCTGCGTGGCGAAACCCTGCCGCCGCAGCGCTGGGAAGACGTGCTGGACGCGATCAACGTGGCCGCCGGCCCGATGGTCGGCCGCGAGTATGCGGCCCGTTACCTGTCGGCCGAAGACCGTCGCCAGGCGGCGTGGATCGTCGACAAGCTGCGCGAAGTGCAGATCGAGGCGGTCAAGAACAACAGCTGGATGAGCGCCGAAGCCAAGACCGAAGCGCAGGCCAAGCTGGCCGCGCTGAAGATCGAGATCGGCACCCCGCTGCGCGACCTCGACTACAGCGTGCAGCCGATGGGCCGCGGCTCGTTCGGCGGCAACATGCTGATCGCTTCGACCTGGCGCCACCGCGAGGAAATGAAGCGCATCGGCAAGGGCAACGCCGACCGCCGTTGGGATGTGCTGCCGCAGCAGCCGTCGCTGGCCTACGACCTGGCACAGAACCGCCTGATCGTCACCGCCGCGATCCTGCAGGGCCCGGTGTTCAACGCCAAGGCCGACGCCGCCGACAAGTTCGGCAGCTTCGGTGGTCTGGTCGGCCATGAGCTGACCCGTGCGATCGACGCCAAGGGCGCGCTGGTCGACGCCAAGGGCGAACTGCGCAGCTGGTGGACCCCGGCCGACAAGACCGCCTGGACCCTGCTCGGCAACCGCGTGGCCGCGCAGTACAGCGCCTACGACTTCCCGGGCGTGAAGGGTGCCAAGGTCAACGGCACGCTCACCCAGGAAGAGAACCTGGCCGACATCGCCGGCCTGGAGCTGGCCTGGGCGGCCTATACCGCGCAGGAGCCGAAGGCCAAGCAGGCGCAGCAGCAGGGCTTCTTCCGCGCCTGGTCGACCCTGTGGGCACAGCAGCTGTCGCCGAACGAAGCGGTGCGCCGCCTGACCGCCGACATCCGCGCGCCGGGCCTGTGGCGCAGCAATGGCACGCTGGCCAATCTGCCGGCCTTCGGTGCCACCTTCAGCTGCAAGGCCGGCCAGCCGATGCAGCGCAGCGAAGCCGACCAGATCAAGGTCTGGCGCTGAGCCAACCGCCGTACCCGTAATACAGAGGGCGCCTTCGGGCGCCCTTTTTTTGCGGGTGCAGCACGATCCCGGGTTAACACCGCGCATGCTATCGCTGCGGCTTCGTCCATCGCGGAGCCCCGACATGGCACACAAGAACACGATCTGTGTCTGGTACGACAACGGCGCGCTCGAGGCCGCCACCTTCTACGCCAGCATCCTGCCCGACAGCGCGGTGACCGCCGTGCATCACGCCCCCGGTGACTTTCCGGACGGCAGGGAAGGCAACGTGCTGACAGTCGAATTCACGGTCTGCGGCATTCCCTGCGTCGGCCTCAACGGCGGCACCGCGTTCAAGCACAGCGAAGCCTTCTCCTTCCAGATCCAGACCGAGGACCAGGCCGAGACCGACCGCCTGTGGGATGCGATCGTCGGCAACGGTGGCCAGGAGAGCCAATGCGGCTGGTGCAAGGACCGCTGGGGCATCTCCTGGCAGATCAGCCCGCGCATGCTGATCGAAGCGGTGACCAGCAAGGACAAGGCATTGGCCAAGCGCGCCTTCAACGCGATGATGCCGATGAAGAAGATCGACATCGCCACCATCGAAGCGGCAATCAAAAAAGGGGACGGAGGGGATTAAGTCGTTTCTCCCCATCCCTGTGCGCAGATGCAGATTGCGACTTAATCCCCTCCGTCCCCTTTTTGCGAGGTGCTGATGACCTGGGATGCGATCGTCGTTGGTGGTGGCCACAACGGCCTGGTCTGCGCGGCCTATCTGGCGCGCGCTGGAAAGAAGGTGCTGGTGCTGGAACGTCGTGGCGTTCTCGGCGGTGCCGCAGTCACCGAGGAGTTCCATCCCGGCTTCCGCAACTCGGTGGCGTCGTACACGGTGTCATTGCTGCAGCCAAAGGTGATCGACGACCTGCAGCTGCATGCGCATGGGCTGCGCATCGTCAATCGTCCGGCCAACAACTTCCTGCCGCTGGAGGATGGTCGTTACCTGCTGTCGGCCCCGGGCCGCACCCAGGCCGAGGTCGCGAAGTTCTCCGAGCGGGATGCGCAGCGGCTACCCGAATACGAAGCGCGCCTGAAGATCTTCGCCGACGTGCTACGCGCGTGGGCTCTGCGCGCGCCACCGGATGTCGGCGTTGCCGGTGGTTGGCGCGCGCTGCCTGCGCTGTGGCAGATGGGCCGTCTCGGTCGTGAACTGGCGACGCTGGATGTCTCGCTGCGGCAGGAACTGCTGGACCTGTTCACGCTGTCGGCCGCCGAGTACCTGGACCGCTGGTTCGAGAGCGAGCCGATCAAGGCGCTGTTCGGCTTCGATGGCATCGTCGGCAACTACGCAAGCCCGTATACACCGGGCAGTGCCTACGTACTGCTGCACCACGTATTCGGCCAGTGCAATGGCGTGAAAGGTGCATGGGGCCACGCGATCGGCGGCATGGGCGCAATCAGCCAGGCGATTGCGGCCTCGGCACGCGAGGCCGGTGCGGAACTGCGCGTGGAGGCCGGGGTGCAGCGCGTGCGGATTGAACAGGGCCGCGCGGTGGGTGTGGAACTGGCCAACGGCGAGATCCTGCGCGCACGCGCGGTGGTCGCCAACGTCAATCCGAAGCTGCTGTACGAACAATTGCTGGAACCGGCACAGGTACCCAACGCAACGCGCGAACGCATGGCGAACTGGCGCTGCGGTTCGGGCACGTTCCGGATGAACGTGGCGCTGTCGCGGCTGCCGGATTTCAGCGCCCTGCCCGGCCCCGGCGATCACCTCAGCGCCGGCATCATCATGGCACCCAGCCTGGACTACATGGACCGCGCCTGGCTGGACGCGCGCCGCGACGGCTGGTCGCGCGAACCGATCGTGGAGATGCTGATCCCCAGCACGCTGGACGATTCGCTGGCGCCGCCCGGGCAGCATGTGGCCAGCCTGTTCTGCCAACACGTGGCGCCGGTGTTGCCTGAAGGCCGCCATTGGGATGATCACCGGGAGACCGTGGCCGACCTGATGATCGCCACCGTCGAACGGCATGCGCCCGGCTTCACCGCCAGCGTGCTCGGTCGGCAGGTGCTGTCGCCGCTGGATCTGGAACGCACCTTCGGCCTGGTCGGCGGTGACATCTTCCACGGCGCGCTGAGTGCCAACCAGTTGTTCTCGGCGCGGCCGATGGTCGGCCAGGCCGGCTATCGCGGCGCCCTGCCCGGGCTGTACCTGTGCGGTTCGGGCACCCATCCCGGTGGTGGCGTCACCGGTGCGCCCGGGCACAATGCCGCGCAGGTGGTGTTGCAGGATCTGTAGAGGTGTGCCGACCAAGGTTGGCACCTACCGCGTCAAATGATCCTTCGGATCATTTGACGCTGCGCAGATGGTTCGGGCGCTTCGGTGGGCCGGGCGGGCGGCGCTTGTTGAACGGCGGCTGCCCCCGCCAGTAGCGGATCAGCAACCACCCGAACAGCATGCCGCCGAGGTGCGCGAAGTGGGCCACGCCGGGCTGCCAGCCGGTCATGCCCAGCACCAGCTCACCCACGCCGAACAGGATCACAAAGGTCCGTGCCTTCATCGGGATCGGCGGGAACAGCAGCATCACCCGCTGGTTGGGGAACAGCATGCCGTAGGCCAGCAGCAGGCCGAACACGCCGCCGGAAGCGCCCAGCACCGTGGCCGGGTTTTCCAGCAGCGTCCCCACCAGCAGCTGGCAGACACCGGCACCGGCCACGCACACCAGGTAGTACAGCAGGAAGCGCTTCTCGCCCCAGGTCTGCTCCAGCGGCGCGCCAAACATGAAGACCGCCAGCATGTTGAAGAACAGATGGCCGAAGCTGCCATGCAGGAAGCCGTAGGTCAGCAGCTGCCAGGGCTGGAAGTTGCCGCCCGGCGAGAATGCGTCGAAGCCCTGCTGCAACGGTTGCAGCATGAAGGGCTCGAAGGTCTGCATGCCGAGCAGGAACGGCTGCTGCAGCAGGAACAGGATCGCGTTGGCGATCAGCAGGGCCTTGGTGACAGTTGGCAGTCGCGGGAACATGGGAGCACCGGCATGGAACGGCCTCCATCATAGCCGCAGCATCGTGTCTTGTTGGCGACCCGCAGGTCCGGCCTGTTCAGTCGCCAGCGATGCTCAGCCCGGGCCCCACACGGCCGCGTCCAGCGCCGCCGCCGGATCGGTCACCGGCATCCGCACCCGGCCGTTCTCCACCCGCACGCCCTCGGCGCGCAACCGCTGTGACTGCTCGCGCCAGCCGGCCGACCCTTCTTCCATGGCAATGCGCCCATCCGAGCGCAGCACGCGGTGCCAAGGCAGGTCCGGGTCGTCGTTCTGGCCAAGGATGCGCGCGGTCAGGCGTGCGCGCCCGGGCAGGCCCGCACGCATCGCCACCTGGCCGTAGCCCATCACCTGCCCCGCCGGGATCGCGCGGATCACCGCCAGGATGCGCGCACGAGCCTGCTCCGGCGTCAGCGCCGCAGGCGGGTCACCAGCAGAACGCCGATCAGCACCAGCACGGTGCCGGCGATCTGCGCCGGCCCCATCGGTTCGTCGAGCAGCCATAGGCTCATCACGATCGTGGAAACAGGGCCCAGCATACCGACCTGCGCGGCCAGCGACGAACCCACGCGCTGCACTGCCAGCATGATCGCCAGCACCGGCAGCACCGTGCACACGGTGGCATTGACCAGCGACAACCACTGCACCGGCGCCGGCGCCTGCCACAGCAGCGGCAGCGGATGGGTCACCGCGAAATGCAGCAGCACCAGCACGCTGGCCACGCAGCTGGCGTAGGCGGTCAGCCGCACCGCACCAATGCGCGCGACCACCTGCCCACTGCCGAACAGGTACAGCGCATAGCTGAGCGCGCTGCCCAGCACCAGCAGGCTGCCGACGATGATCTGCCCACCCTCGCGCTGCAGGTCATGGCCGAAGGCCAGCAGCACGCCCAGGTAGCTCAGCACCAGCGCGCCGATCTGCCAGCGGCCCGGTCGCTGGCGCGCCAGCAGCACGTTGATCAGCAGTACCAGGGTCGGGTTCAAGTACAGGATCAGCCGTTCCAGGGTCACGCTGATGTACTGCAGCCCCTGGAAGTCGAGCAGGCTGGACAGGTAGTAGCCGGTGAACCCCAGCCACAGCACGCGGGCGCGGTCAGCCCAGGACAGCGGCTCGGCCCGCCGCGCGGCCCACACGGCCATCAGTGCGAACAGGGGCAGCGCCATCAGCATGCGCAGGGCGAGCAAAGTGGTGGCATCCACGCCATGGCGCAGACCGAGCTTGACGATGATCGCCTTGCCGGAAGCAGCGATGGCGCCGATCGCGGCCAGGCCGATCCCCCCCAGCGCGATGCGAGGGGAGGCGGTAGCGATACGGGAAGCGGTGTTGGACATCAGGACGACGGCGGGCCGCGTGGAGCGGCTGGGGAAAGCGTGGGGGCGGCCATTGTCGCATGGGGGCGTCCGGTGCCCGCCCCGGTAGCGCTGAGCGTGCCCGAATGCCGCCTTCTGTAGAGTCGAGCCATGCTCGACTGCTTTCGCACGGCAGTCGAGCATGGCTCGACTCTACAACCGCAGGTCAGCGCATCAGCACCACTTCCTCGGCCGAGGTCGGGTGGATCGCCACGGTGTCGTCGAACTGGGCCTTGGTCGCGCCCATCTTCACCGCCACCGCGAAGCCCTGCAGGATCTCGTCGGCCGCTTCACCCAGCAGGTGGATGCCCACTACCCGTTCGTCCGGGCCGGCGCAGACCATCTTGAACAGGCTGCGCTGGGTGCCGTTGGCCAGCGCCTGCAGCATCGGGCGGAAACGGCTGTGGTAGACGCTCACCTGGTCGAAGCGCGCGCGCGCTTCCTCTTCGCTCATGCCCACCGCGCCCAGCGGCGGATGCGAGAACACCACGCTCGCCACGTTCCCGTAATCCATCTTCGACTGCGGGCGCCCCCCGAACAGCCGATCCATCAACCGCCGCGATGCGGCCACGGCCACCGGCGTCAACCCGACCTTGCCGGCGATGTCACCCACCGCATGCACGCTCGGCACGCTCGTGGTCTGCCATTCGTCCACCTGCACCTGCTGGTGTTCGCCGATGCCGATGCCGAGCGCTTCCAGGCCAAGGTCACGACTGTTGCCGCGGCGACCGGTCGCGAAGAACACTGCGTCGAACACATTGTCGAGCGGGCCGTCATGACCGAACGCACGCACGCGTTCGCCATCGCGCTGCAGCTCGCGCAGGCGGTAGTCGAAATGGATGCGCACGCCCTGCTGCTTCAGGTTCTCGGCCAACTGATCGGTCAGCTCGTAGTCGAAGCGCTCCAGCAGCCGCTTGCCGCGCACCAGCAGGCTCACGCGGCTGCCGAGCGCCTGCAGCAGGCCAGCCAGTTCCACCGCGATGTAGCCACCGCCGATGATCGCCACCTCGGCCGGCGCCGCACGCAGGTCGAAGAAATCGTCGGAGACCAGGCCCAGCTCCGCGCCGGGAATGTCCGGGCGCAGCGGATGCGCGCCGGTGGCGATCAGGATGTGCTCGGCGCTGTAGCGCACGCCGTCACTGCAGGCCACGGTGTGCGCATCAAGCAGATGACCACGTGCCGGAATGCGCACCACGCCGGTTTCGTCCAGGCGCTTGTGGTAGCTGGTATGGATGTTGCTGATGTAGGCCTGGCGATGGATCACCAGTTCCTTCCACGACAGCGCCGGGCGCGCTTGAACATCGAACCCCATCGCGCTGGCCAGGCCGATGCGCTCATGCAGGTCAGCCGCCAGCCACATCGCCTTCTTCGGCACGCAGCCAACATTGACGCAGGTCCCGCCCAGCTCACCGGGTTCCAGCATTGCCACGCGCTTGCCGTGCTGCGCGGCGCGGATCGCACCGGCCAGGCCGGCGGAGCCGCCACCAAGGACGATCAGGTCGTAATCATAGGATGCAGTGCTCATCGGAATCGCTCGGGTCGGTAAGGGGCAGGATCGATCGCTGGCGTGCGGCCGCAGACGAGATCGGCGATCAGCTGGCCGGTGCCGGCGCTCATGCTGATGCCGAGCATGCCATGCCCCGCTGCAAGCCAGACGTGAGGATGCGCGGGCGCGCGGCCGATCAGCGGCACGTCGTCCACGCTCATGGGGCGCCACCCGCACCACTGCTCCTGCAGCTGCGCACCGCGCGGCGCGCGCAGGTAGTGGTCGGCGGCCTGCTGCAGGGCCTGCAGGCGACGCGTGCGCAGCTGCGGGTCGGCGCCGGCGAACTCCATGGTGCCGCCCAGGCGCAGCGCGTCGCGCCAGGCAATCACGAACACGGAATGATCCTTCAGCACGACCGGACGCTGCGGCACCTGCTCCGGTCGCGACCAGGTCAGCGAATAGCCCTTGCCGGGCTGGATCGGCACGCGCAGGTCCAGCTGCCGTGCCCAGTCGCGCGACCACGGGCCGGTGGCCAGCACCAGCTCACGCGCCCGCACGGTCTGCTGGCCGGCCTGCACGCGTACGCCCTGCGCATCGTCACTGAATCCCTGCACGTCCACCTGTTCGTCGATCACTACGCCCTGCGCGCGCAGCACGCGCGCCAGCTCAGCGGTGTAGCGGTCCGGACGCAGCTGCGCATCGCCGGGAAAGTGGATCGCACCGGCGAGGCGATCATGGAACGCGGGATTGTCGCGCGCATAGTCGCCGCCATCGATGCAGGCCGTGACAATGCCCTGCGCGTTCAGCGCCTCGCACTCGGCCGCATGATGGTCGAAGTTGCGGGCGTCACCGAACACATAGTCCAGCCCGCGCGCAGCGAATTCGCAGTCCAGCGCATGCGTCTGCACCCAATGGGCCAGGCGCAGCCGTGAATCATTCAACAACGCGCCGCGTGCCCGTGTGGAGTGCAGCCAGTCGCGCGCATTGCAGCGCGCCCCGAACTGCAGCAACCAACGCCACAGCGTCGGATCCAGCCGCGTACGCACGTACAACGGCGCACGCGGATCGAGCATCCAGCGCAGCGCACGCAACGGCACGCCGGGGGCCGCCAGCGGTGGCGCATGGCTGGGCGTGACGGTGCCGCAGTTGCCATGCGACGTCGCACCGCCGACGCGCCCACGGTCGATCACCCGCACCTGCCGCCCCTGCGCACGCAGCGCGAGCGCGGCGGCCAGTCCAATGGCACCGGCGCCGACCACGATCACGTCCTCGTGTGCGCCCTGCATCGATCAGCCCTGCGCGGCCCCACGCCGCATCGGTGGCCATTGCCGATAGGTCATCGCACGCCATACCCACTCGATCGGGCCGAAGCGGAAACGGCGCAGCCACAGGTGCGAAATCACCACCTGGGCGGCAAACAGCAGCAGCGCGAACAGCAGCTGCACGCTGCGCGGCATCATCTCGAACCTGCCCAGGCCATAGTGGTAGAAGGTCCAGGTACACAGCAGCGACTGGCCAAGATAGTGGGTCAACGCCATGCGCCCCACCGGCGCCAGCCACGCCAGCCGCGTGCGCCAGTGCACGATCCACGCCAGGTAGCCCAGGCACATCGGCAGCCCGCCAACCGTGACCAGGGCCATCGCCGCCGTCACCGGCAGGTTGTACGCACCGGGTGCCAGGTAGGGTTTCCAGGCAACCCCCAGCAACGTGACCAGCAGGCCCAGCGGCAGTGCGATCCAGCGCAGCGACGCGTACAGCCGCGGGAAGCGCTCCGGCGTCGCCAGCGCACCACTGCCGGCGAACCAGCTGCCGATCAGGAACATGCCCAGCACTTCCGGGCCGGTGATCAGCAGCGCGCCCATCGAGGTGCCGAACTCGCTCAGGCGCTGCACATTGGCCTGCGCCCAGCTGCCCTGCCCGTACACCTGCCGCTGCAGGTCGATGCTCTGCTGCGCCTCGGCCAGCATGCCCCGCACCTCTTCGGCCGAAGCCATCGACACCATCGCGCCCACCAGCAGCATCATCGCTACACCGCCGAGATAGACGATCACGCCCATCCACGGCAGCCAGCTGCGCGGCGCCTCGCGGCAGGCCAGCAGCGGCAGCGAGATCAGTGCATACATCACCAGGATGTCGCCGGACCAGACCAGCAGTGCATGGCACAGGCCGATCAGCAGCAGGCCGGCGCTGCGGCGCAGGTAGAACGGGGTGAAGTCGCGCCCGGCCACCTCGGCGCGTTGCGCCATCACCGCAAAGCCGGCGCCGAACAGCAGCGAGAACAGGGTGAAGAACTTCCCCTGCACGAACACGTAGACGAAGGCGTCGGCCCAGTAGTCGATGCCCCGCCAGTGCACGTCGATGCCGGTGAAGGCCAGATCCAGCGGGCCACTGAAGGCCTCGATGTTCATCAGCAGGATGCCCAGCAACGCGGCACCGCGCAGCACGTCCAGCACGGCGATGCGTTCGCCGGAAGCCACCGGCTGCAGGGAAGGAGAAGCGGCGTTCACGGGGGGTCCGTCGGACAGGTCCGCCATTATGCCGCCGGCCCGTGCACCATGGATGGCCGCGCCGTGTTCCACATACGCAACGGCCCGCCGAAGCGGGCCGTTGCTGCCATCACGATCGCACTGCGATCAGTGCTGGTGGCCGCCGTCACCGTGGACGTGGCCGTGGTCCAGCTCTTCCTTGCCGGCTTCGCGCACGTCGACGATTTCGACGTCGAAGTGCAGGTCCTTGCCGGCCATCGGATGGTTCAGGTCAACGTCGACGACGCTCATGCCGACCTTCTGCACGGTCACCGCACGCGGGCCGAAGTTGGTCTGCAGCACGACCTGCTGGCCCGGAGCCAGCTTGGTGTTGCCGAAGTGCTTCTTCGGCACGCGCTGGGACAGGCCTTCACGACGCTCGCCGTAGGCATCGGCCGCCTTGACGTCGACGTTGAAGGTCGCGCCGGCTTCCTTGTCCATCATGGCGTTTTCCAGGCCCGGGATGATGTTGCCGTGACCGATCAGGATCGCCAGCGGCTCGCCGCGGTCCTTGGACGATTCGATCGGCTCCTGGCCGACTTCGGAAACGGTGTAGTGGAAGCGGACAACGCGGTCTTTTTCGATCTTCATGCGCAACTCTGTCTGGATCTGCCGGAGGCAGGCGGGTTGGGGCGGGTTGTCGCCCGACGGGGACGCCGCCATCATGACGGCCAATCCAAGGTGGCGCATTATCCGGAGATCATGCACATCACGCCAGTTTCGTCCGGCCTGCGCCGGTTCCTCGCCCCGGCCCTGCTGCTGGCCCTGCCCCTGTTGATGACCGCCTGTGGCGGTGGCAAGGCCACCCGCCCGGCGCCGCCCCCGCCCACGGCGAACTGGCCAAAGACCGTGCCGGACAACCCCGAGGCTGCCAACTCGGTGCTGATGCGCGCCATCAGCCTGGTCGGCACGCCCTACCGCTACGGCGGCAACACCCCGGATTCGGGCTTCGACTGCAGCGGCCTGGTCGCCTATGTCTATCGCGAGATGCTGGACCTGCGGCTGCCGCGCACCTCGCGCGACCTGGCGGCGGTACAGGGCCCGAAGATCGACCCGCAGCGCCTGGCCACCGGCGACCTGGTGTTCTTCGGCAGCCGCGGCAGCGTCACCCATGTCGGCATCTATGTAGGTGAAGGGCGTTTCGTGCATGCGCCGAGCACCGGCGGCACCGTGCGCCTGGACTCGCTCAGCGGCCCCTACTGGAAGGACCACTACACCGGCGCGAAACGTGTCCTTCGCTAAAATGAACAGGCGATATGTTCAAAACTGTGACGCACATCACCCTGAAACTAACGGTTTACTAACGGAATTTTTAACTTATTGCCGCTTTTACAGGGCATGATGCCCCATCGTTTTTTTCCTGTGACCGACGCGTGACGACTGACGACCTGAAAAGCGAAGGCCAGACTTCCGTATCTTCACGTAGTGCCCGCCCGCTGTTGCTTGGCCTGGCACTGTGTCTGACCAGCCTTCCGGCCTGGTCGCAGACTGCTCCGAACCGTTCCGATGTGACCCCGGCCCCGGTGGCCGAGAGCACCGCCCGACCGGCCGCCAAGGCCGAGGCTGCCGCTCCGCAGCGCAGCCGCGTCGATGCCGCCGCCAGCGCCACGCTGGCCGCCCTGCTGCCGCACCTGGCCGCCAACGACACCATTCCGCTGATGGACCGCTCGGCCGTGGTGGCCGGCGACCTCAGCCGCCTGCTCGCCAACTACGACACCAGCAGCGCCGCCAATGGCAGCGTTGTCGGTACCGCCGCCGACAACGGCAAGGTGCAGTCGCTGCTGCGCCGCGCGATGACCCTGCTGGGCACCCCGTACCGTTGGGGTGGCAGCAACCCGGACAGCGGTTTCGACTGCAGCGGCCTGGTCGGTTATGTGTTCCGTTCGGCCCTGGGCATCGAGCTGCCGCGCGTCTCGCGCGAGATGGCCCACGATGACAACGCAGAACTGATCAACGACCGCACCGCGCTGGCTGCCGGTGACCTGGTGTTCTTCGGCCGCAAGGGCCGTGTTGACCACGTCGGCATCTATGTCGGCGACGGCCGCTTCCTGCACGCGCCGAGCTCGGGCAAGGACGTCCGCGTGGACACCCTGCTCAGCGGCTACTGGGGCAACAAGTTCATGCAGGCCCGCCGGGTCGACCTCTGATCTGACCGGCTGGCGCTACCGCGCCGCCTGACACGAGAAAAGCCGCTGCCTTGCAGCGGCTTTTTTGTTGGGCCCACAATGACGGATGGGCGCCGGTCGGCCCCGGTGGGTGCCATCCACGCATGGCGTGGATCTACTGACCTCTGGTGGGTGCCGACCGTTGGTCGGCACTGCCGCCATCCACGCATGGCGTGGATCCACCAGGTGCCCGCCTCGGCCGGTACCGCGTCGGCCATCTCCCAAACAAAAGGCCCGCCGGTCAGGGCGGGCCTTTCGTCTCCACGCAACCTCAGCCGCGTGGCGGTGTCGGGTCAGGATCGTCCACACCCACATTGCTGGACGGGTTGTCATACACCGCCTGGTCGAGCAGCCCGGTTTCCTTGGCCACGATCACCGGCACCAGCATCTGGCCGGTCACATTGGTCATCGTGCGCATCATGTCCAGGATGCGGTCGATGGCATACAGGTAGCCGATGGTCTCCAGCGGCAGGTTGGCTGCGCTCAGCACCACCGTGGCCATGATCACCGCGGTACCCGGCACGCCGGCCGTACCGAAGCTGCCCAGCACCGACGCGATCAGCACCACCACGTACTGCTCCGGGGTCAGCGGCACACCGCTGTACTGCGCGATGAACACTGCGCACAGCGCCGGATAGATCGCACCGCAGCCGTCCATCTTGATGCTGGCGCCCAGCGGCACCGCGAACGAACCGTAGTCCTTGTTCACGCCCAGGTTGTGGGTGATCGAACGCAGCGCCACCGGCATCGCGGCGAAGCTGGACGAGCTGACGAAGGCGACCTGCATGCCCGGCGCCGCGCCACGGAAGAACTTCAGCGGGTTCAGTCCGTGCGCCAGCAGCAGTGCGCTGTAGACCAACACGATGTGCAGGGCGCAGGCCACGTACAGCGCCAGCACGAAATGCCCCAGCGGCAGCAGCTTCTCGAACCCGTAGCTGCCGACCAGGCCGGCGATCAGGCCGAAGGTACCGATCGGGGTGACTTCCAGCACGAAGCGGGTCACCTGGATCATGATGTCGCTCATCTGGCCGACCAGCTTGCGCGCCTCGGTCACCTTCTCGCCCAGCTTGACGATGGCAAAGCCCACCAGGCCGGCGAAGAAGATCACCGGCAGGATCGAGCCGCGACCGGCAGCCAGCACGGTTTCACCGGCCGCATTGACCTTGGTGCCGATGCCGGACAGCGCATAGAAGACATTGGCCGGCACCACGTCCAGCAGCACCTGCACCACGCTGGGCACTTCACGCGGCACGTAGTTGCTGGCCATCGACAGCTGCAGGCCACCGGCGCCGGGCTGCAGCACGGTGCCCACGCCCAGGCCCACGCACACCGCCAACGCAGCGGTGATCACGAACCACAGGAAGGTGCGGCCACTGAGCGCAGCGACCGACTTCTGTCCGTGCAGCGACGAGATCGCGTTGATGACCGCGAAGAACACCAGCGGCACCGCAATCATCTTGATCAGGGTGACGTACAGTTCACCGAGCGGGCCGAACCACGTTTCCGCGGCCGGGCCAAGCGCCCAGCCGGCCAGCGCGCCGAGCACGAAGCCGCCGACCACGCGCTGCCAGAATGGAATCCGCAGCCAGGCAGAGACCAGCTTCATAGGCAATCCAGAGGGGAAGGAAGGGATGCTGGCACGATAGCCCAAGGCGGCCCGCAGAACGACCGCCCGGCCGGCAAATCAGTGTGTCATCGGCGTGCCTTGCAGGGGCGGGCATAATGAACGT
The DNA here is from genome assembly GCF_056480025.1 of Stenotrophomonas sp. 109824_Sma. Lineage (NCBI taxonomy): Bacteria > Pseudomonadati > Pseudomonadota > Gammaproteobacteria > Lysobacterales > Lysobacteraceae > Stenotrophomonas > Stenotrophomonas sp. 109824_Sma. Next base: position 3,406,623 of record NZ_CM151078.1, read on the forward strand.
CCCGTTACAGTTTGTGAGATCCCAGCGTCCATGCGCCGTTCCGTCTCCCTGTTGGCCGCCTGCGCCACCACCCTGCTGCTGGGCGCCTGCGCCAGCACCGCCCCCGCGTCCGCCCCGGCCGGCCTGAAGGTCACCGTCGATCCCGTCGCCCATCCGGCCGGCGAGACCCCGCAGTGGTGGTACCGCAGCGGCGCCGCCCAGGCCGCCGCCAACGGTGCGATGTCCGGCAAGGCCAAGAACGTCATCCTGTTCCTCGGCGACGGCATGAGCCTGACCACCGTGGCGGCCTCGCGCATCTACGAAGGCCAGCAGAAGGGTGGCTCGGGCGAGGAGAACCTGCTGTCCTGGGAGCGCTTCCCGGCCACGGCGTTCAGCAAGACCTACAACACCGATTCGCAGACCCCGGATTCGGCCGGCACCATGACCGCCATCACCACCGGCGTGAAGACCCACATGGGCGCGATCGGCGTCAGCGCCGGCAGCCGCACCGACTGCGCCGACAGCCTGTCCAAGGGCCTACTGACCTGGCTGCAGCTGGCCGACAGCGCCGGCCTGGCCACCGGCGTGGTGTCCACCGCGCGCCTGACCCATGCCACCCCGGCCGCCACCTACGCGCACTCGCCCGAGCGCAACTGGGAAAACGACACGGACCTGACTGAAGCCGCCAAGGCGGCCGGCTGCAAGGACATCGCCCAGCAGCTGCTGTCGACCTCGCGCTATGGCCGTGGCCCGCTGGTCGCCCTCGGCGGCGGTCGCGGTGAATTCACCACCGTGGAAGAACGCGATCCGGAATACGACGACAAGGTCGGCCAGCGCCTGGATGGCCGCAGCCTGGTGCAGGAATGGCAGCAGGCGCACCCGCAGGGTGCCTACGTGTGGAACAGCAAGCAGCTGGCCGCCGCCGCCAACGCGCCGGCCATCCTTGGCCTGTTCGAACCGGACCACATGCGCTACGAGTACGAGCGCCCGCAGGATCCGGGCGGTGAGCCGAGCCTGGCCGAACTGACGGCGGCAGCCATCAAGAATCTGGCCAAGCACCAGGAAGGCTACGTGCTGATGATCGAAGGCGCGCGCATCGACCACGCCAACCACAGCGGCAACGCCTACCGTGCCCTGACCGAGACCGTGGCGCTGTCCGACGCGGTGCGCGTGGCCAACGAGCTGACCTCGGCCGACGACACCCTGATCATCGTCACCGCCGACCACTCGCACACGCTGAACTTCGTCGGCTACCCGGCACGCGGCAACCCGATCCTGGGCAAGGTGAAGGACAAGGGTGGCGAAGACGGCGCCGGCAAGCTGGACTACGCGCTGGACGGCAGCGGCCAGCCGTACACCACCCTGACCTACGCCAATGGCCCGGGACATACCGGCGCCAGCAACCAGCAACCGGCCGGCGCCAAGCGCTACCCGCACAACCCGAGCAGCTTCGAGCCTGCCAACGGCCGCCCGAACCTGCGCGAGGTCGACACCGAGCATCCGGACTACATGCAGGAAGCGCTGGTGCCGATGAAGGCCGAATCGCACGGCGGTGAAGACGTCGGCATCTGGGCGCGCGGCCCGGGCAGCAAGGCGATCCGCGGCACGCTGGAACAGAACGCGATCTACCACATGATCGTGCAGGCCACCCCGGCGCTGCGCGAGCGCCTGTGCCAGGCCGGCACCTGCGATGACAAGGGCGTGCCGGTGCAGCTGCCGGCACCGACGGCTTTCGAACGCAAGGCCGAGGCCAAGTGATCGTGCGGCAGGCCCGCCCTGCCCCCGCCCGCGGCCGTTTCACACGGTCGCTGGTCCTGCTCGGCGCGCTGGCCAGTTCCAGCGCGCTGGCGCAGGCACCGGCCTGCAAGCTGCTGACCGACGAACACGGGTTGTGGCCGCTGCCCAACTGCGAGGTGGTCGATCACCGGCCGAAGATCAGCGCCGATACGCTGAAGGACCTGAACTACGACGACCACGGCCTGGCCGTGGTGTATGCCGACCAGGGCTTCCACTACGTCGACCGCAAGGGCCGCAGCCTGCCGGTGCTGACCTGGGACAACGGCCCGGAAACGCCGCAGGAAGGCCTGCTGCGTGCTCGCGTCGGCAACCGCGTCGGCTACTTCGACCTGAAGTTCCGCCAGGTGGTGCCCGGCACCTTCGATTTCGGCTGGCCGTTCCAGGATGGCGTGGCCGAGGTCTGCAACGGCTGCCGGCGCGGCACGCCGGATGCCGATGGCCACACGCCGATGGAAGGCGGAGAGCGGTTCCGGATCGACCGCTCGGGCCGTCGGGTGAAGTAGGTTTTTCGGCAGGGCTGCGCCCTGCACCTGCTACAAGCCAGAGCAACAGCAACAGCCAAAGCCAGAGCGGAATTCCGTGGGATGGCGGGGCACTGTGGGTTTGCGGGGACGCCGTAAACCCGTCCATGGGGGCTTGGTCGCCGCATCCATGCGGCTCACACCCCGCAAACCCACAGCGCCCCACCTTCGACCGTTGGTCGGCGGCCAGTAGATCCACGCCATGCGTGGATGAAATCTGTCAGATATCGAATTGAATCCGGGGTCAGATCCGTTTTCCTGCGGAAAACGGATCTGACCCCAAGAGCATTTCCGACAGATCGCGAATATCTGTCGAAGGCGGGGTGGGTCCGGTTGCGGGAGTGTCCGCGGCATGGATGCCGCGGCCAAGCCCCCATGGACGGGTTTACGGCGTCTCCCGCAACCGGACCCACCCCGCCAACCCTCAGGAAACCAGCTTCTGCTGTTGCTGTTGCTTGTAGCGGGTGCAGGGCGCAGCCCTGCCGAGCAACCCTATACTTGCCGCCGTGACTGCCTTCCCTGCCCTCGTCCCGCTGGATGCGCCACTGCTGGTGGGCTACAGCGGCGGTGTCGACTCGACCGTGCTGCTGCACTGGCTGTGGCGCTGCGCCCAGGCTTCCGGCACCGCGCTGCGTGCGGTGCATATACACCATGGCCTGCAACCCGATGCGGACGGCTGGGTGCTGCATTGCCAGCAGCAATGCGCAGCACGGGGCATCGAACTGGCCGTGCATCGCGTGCATGTCGACAACAGCGCGGGCCTTGGCCCTGAAGGTGCGGCACGGCAGGCGCGACGCGCCGCGTTCGCCGCCGAACTGCGCGACGGCGAAACGCTGGCGCTGGCGCAGCACCTGGACGACCAGGCCGAGACCTTCCTGCTGCGGGCCCTGCGCGGATCCGGCGTCGATGGCCTTGCCGCGATGTCCGCGCACAGCTGCCTTGGCGAACAGCCTCTATGGCGGCCGCTGCTGGCGGTGCCACGCAGTGCACTGCTCGACTACGCACACCAGCACGCGCTGCGCTGGATCGAAGACCCCAGCAACGCCGACGATCACGCCGATCGCAACTTCCTGCGTCTGCAGGTGCTGCCGTTGCTGCGCCAGCGCTGGCCGCATGCCGCCGCGGCATTGGCGGGCAGCGCCCTGCATTACCGGCAGACCCGCGAGCTGCTGGACGAGGAAGACGCAGAGCTGATCGCGCACCTGGAGGTGGCGCCACGTGTGTTGTCGCTGCAGCTGCTGCGCCAGGTATCACCGGGCCGCGCGGCGCGCGTGCTCCGTGCCTGGGCGATCGGCCATGGGGCCGCGCCACTGCCGGCCACCGTGCTGCAGCAGGCACTGGACGAGCTGCTGTCGGCCGGCAACGATCGCCAGGCGCGGGTACGCTGGCACGATCATGCGATCCAGCAATGGCGCGATCATGCCTATCTCCTGCCCGCGCAGCTGCCGGCGCTTCCCCATGATTGGCTGGCCGGATGGGATGGATGCGCGCCATTGGCGCTGCCCGATGGCGGTCAGCTGCGCCTGCTGGGCGCCGCGGCCTTCGAACGGCCGCTCCAGGTCCGTGCACGCGTGGGCGGCGAACGCATCCTGCTGCCCGGTCGCCAGCATTCGCATGCGCTGAAGGACTGCCTGCAACGCGAACACCTCGCGCCCTGGCGACGCGCCCAGCTACCGCTGGTCTTCGATGGACCACAGCTGCTCGCCGCCGCCGACGTGGTCATCGCAGCTCCCCTGCAGGCCTGGTTGCAGGCCCACGACGCGCAGCTGCAGTGGCGTCCGGGCGGCTGGTGAATTGACCCCCGCGCGCAGCCCGTCCACACTTGCCGCATGGCCAAGAAGTCCCCCGAAAACGCCTCCCCGGTCGCCCAGTTCGAGCAGTCGCTCGAATCGCTGGAGCAGCTGGTGGAGCAGATGGAAACCGGCGAGCTGAGCCTGGAAGCGTCGCTCAGTGCTTACGAACGTGGCGTCGGTCTGTACCGCCAGTGCCAGCAGGCGCTGGAGCAGGCAGCACTGCGTGTCCGCCTGCTCAGCGATCCGGCCCAGCCGGAAACGGCCGAGCCTTTCGATCCGCCCAGCCATGACGGCTGAGGTTCTGTTCGCGCGCTGGCGCGACCGTATCGAAAGCCAGCTCGACGCTGCCCTGCCCTCGCCTGCCGAAGCCCCGCAGGGCCTGCACCAGGCCATGCGCTATTCCGTGCTGGGTGGCGGCAAGCGCATGCGCCCGCTGCTGGTGTACGCCAGTGGCCACCTGTTCGGCGCACTGCCTGAAAACCTGGATGCGGCGGCGATGGCTGTCGAGCTCATCCACGCCTATTCGCTGGTGCATGACGACCTGCCGGCGATGGACGATGACGCCCTCCGACGCGGCAAGCCGACCACCCACATCGCCTTCGACGAAGCCACCGCGATCCTGGCCGGCGACGCCCTGCAGACCCGTGCCTTCGGCCTGCTGGCCGATGCGCCGCTGCCGGCCACGCTGCGCGTGGCCTGCCTGCAGACCCTGGCCCACGCGTCCGGTGCCTCCGGCATGTGTGGCGGCCAGGCGCTGGACATCGATGCCACCGGCCAGCAGCAGACCCTGGCGGCACTGACCCGCATGCATGCACTGAAGACCGGCGCGCTGATCCGTGCAGCGGTGCGCATGGGGGCGCTGTGTGGCCAGGCCCACGAACCGCAGCTGGCCCAGCTGGACGGCTTCGCCGACGCGCTCGGCCTGGCCTTCCAGGTGCGCGACGACATCCTCGATGTCGAAGCCAGTTCCGAACAGCTGGGCAAGACCGCCGGCAAGGACCAGGCGCAGGACAAGAGCACCTTCCCCGCGCTGCTCGGCATGGACGGTGCGAAGGCGCAGCTGCGCGAACTGGCGGCACGCATGCAGGCCACGTTGGCCGGCTATGGCGAAGAGGCCGATGCGCTGCGCGCACTGGCGACGCTGGCGGTGGAACGCGATCATTGAATCCACCCGCCGGACAGGGCCCGGCCCTGCCATCCAACAAAAACGCCCGGCACTGCCGGGCGTTTTCGTATCCGCATGTGGCCGGTCTTACTTGACCAGGCGCAGCGCGAACGGGTAGCGGTAGGCTTCGCCGTTGTTGGCCTTGACTGCGGCAATGATGCAGAACACCAGGTTCAGGATGCCGACGATCGGGGCCAGGATGCCGCCGATGATCACGATGGTCAGCACGATGCAGATCAGCATCGCGATGGTGATGGTGATCTGGAAGTTCAGCGCTTCCTTGGCCTGGTCGGTCACGAAAGCCTTGCTGGCGTCATCCTTGTTGATCAGCCAGATGATCAGCGGACCGATGAACCAGGTGAAGATGCCCAGCAGGTGCGCAGCCAGCGCCATGGTGCGCTGGTCGGCCGGAGCCTCGGTGGTGGCCGGCGGCGGCGGGACGTTATCGAATTCACTCACGACAAAACTCCTTTTCATTGGGTGGTCTTGACCCACCAGCACCAAGCTGGTTGCGTCAGGCGCGCATAGCTTACGCCATCAATGCCATCAATCATTACCGGCGATGGTCATCCGCCCCAGCAGGATCGAACCGGTCCGGATGTGCGAGCGCGGGTCGACGTCGCTGCCGACCGCCTCGATGCTGCTGAACATCTCGCGCAGGTTGCCGGCGATGGTGATGCCATCCACCGGGTACAGGATCTCGCCGTTCTCGACACGGAAGCCGCCCGCGCCCCGCGAGTAATCGCCGGTCACCCCGTTCACGCCCTGCCCCATCAGCTCGGTCACCAGCAGGCCATCGCCCATCTGCCGGGCGATCTCCTCCAGCGGGCCGGCATTGGCCGCCAGCTGCAGGTTGTGCACGCCGCCGGCATTGGCGGTGGTCTGCAGGCCCAGCTTGCGCGCCGAATAGCTGCCCAGCACGTAGCGCTGCAGCACGCCGTCACGGACCAGCGCCGAAGCACGGGTGGCCACGCCATCGCCGTCGAACGCGGCCGAGCGCAGGCCGCGACGCAGGTGCGGCAGTTCGTCGATCTGCATCCATTCCGGGAACAGGCGCTGGCCGACGCTGTCCAGCAGGAAGCTGGCCTGGCGGTACAAGGCGCCGCCGGACACCGCCGACAGCAGGTGGCCGACCAGGCTGCGTGCCACTTCCGGGGCGAACAGCACCGGCATGCTGCCGGTGGCCAGCGAACGCGGCTGCAGGCGGGCCACGGTGCGCTCGGCGGCGCGACGGCCGACCAGGCCCACGTCTTCCAGGTCCTCCCGGGCCAGCGCGCTGGTGTACCAGCCATCGCGCTGCATGCCATCGCCCTGCCCGGCGATCAGCGCGCAGCCGACCGAATGGTGGGTGCCGCGCTCACGGCCGAAGAAGCCGTGCGAATTGGCGTACACCGACAGGCTCTGCATGCTCGACACAGAAGCGCCATCGGAATTGCGGATCTGCGCATCGGCCTCGCGGCCGGCGACCTCGCACGCCAGGGCCAGGTCCACTGCCTCATCGGCCTGCAGCGCCCACGGGTGCCAACCGTCCAGCTCCGGGAAGTCGGTGGCCATCAGTGCGGCCTCGGCCAGGCCGGCAGCCGGGTCATCCTCGGTATGCCGGGCAATCGCGCAGGCCTGCTCGACCGTAGCGGTCAGGCTCGCCTCGTTCAGGTCACCGGTGCTGGCACTGCCCTTGCGCTGGCCGAAATAGACGGTCACGGCGATGCCGCGGTCACGCGTGGACTGCACGGTCTCGACCTCGCCGAGGCGGACATTGACCTCCAGGCCGCGGTCCTCGCTGCAGCTGACCTCGGCCTGGCTGGCGCCCAGCGCGCGGGCGCGGTCGAGCAGCTGCTGGGAGAGGTCGGCCAGCCGTTCCAGCCGGGCCGGGCTGTCGTCGCCGACGGCCACTTCAGGGGCGATCACGTTCAATGCTTTATCCTGTACGGGTTGGGCCCGGCATCACGCCGGGCGACTTTTTTTGAGATCAGGTAGGGACGATGCGCGGACGCGACGAAGAAACCGGTGAATTCCACGACAAGAGCCGCAGCCAGAACCGGCGCGACGCACTCGACGTGCTGGCCCTGGGCGAGAAGCTGGTGTCGCTGACCCCGGCCCAGCTGGCGCGCCTGCCGATTCCGGAAGACCTGCTGCCGCACATCGCCGAGTGCAAGCGCATCACCGCCCATATCGCCCACAAGCGCCAGCTGGCGTTCCTGGCCAAGCACATGCGCCGCGAGGAAGACGCCACGCTGGACGCGATCCGCGATGCGCTGGACGCCAACAGCGAAACCGGCCGCCGCGAAGTGGCGATGATGCACCGCGTGGAAGACTGGCGCGACCGCCTGCTGGCCGAGGGTGACAAGGCGCTGGCCGCCCTGCTCGACGACTACCCGCAGGCCGACCGCCAGCAGCTGCGCACCCTGCTGCGCAACGCGCAGACCGAGAAGGCGAAGAACAAGCCGCCGCGCGCCTACCGCGAGATCTTCCAGGTGCTGCGTACGCTGATGCTGCCGGCGGCGCTGGGCCTGAAGACGGCGGGCGACGAACACGCCGGCGATCCGGTCGACGAGGCCGACGAGGACTGAGTCCGCGCCGGCCAGGGCGGTGGCCGCGGCCATCGCCATGCTCAGGCCTGGGTACCGCCGACGGTGATGCCCTCGATCAACAGCGAGGGCTGGCCGACACCCACGGGCACACTCTGCCCGTCCTTGCCGCAGATGCCCACGCCCTCGTCCAGGGCCAGGTCGTTGCCGACCATGCGCACCTTCTGCATGGTTTCCGGGCCGTTGCCGATCAGGGTCGCGCCCTTCACCGGCGTGGTGATGCGGCCATCCTCGATCAGGTAGGCCTCGGTGGCCGAGAACACGTACTTGCCGCTGGTGATGTCGACCTGGCCGCCGCCGAAGTTGACCGCGTACAGGCCCTTCTTCACCGAGCGGATCATCTCCTGCGGGTCATGCTGGCCGGCGCGCATGTAGGTATTGGTCATGCGCGGCATGGTCAGGTGCGCGAAGGATTCGCGGCGCCCGTTGCCGGTCGGCGCCATGCCCATCAGCCGCGCATTGAGGCTGTCCTGCATGTAGCCGACCAGGATGCCGTCCTCGATCAGCGTGGTGCACTGGCTCGGGTGGCCTTCGTCGTCGATGTTCAACGAACCACGGCGTCCGTCCAGCGTGCCGTCATCGACGATGGTCACGCCCGGGGCGGCAACGCGCTCGCCGATGCGGCCCGCGTAGACGCTGGTGCCCTTGCGGTTGAAGTCGCCTTCCAGGCCATGGCCGACCGCTTCATGCAGCAGCACGCCGGGCCAGCCCGGACCAAGCACCACCGGCATCATGCCGGCCGGCGCCGGCACCGCTTCCAGGTTCACCAGCGCTTGGCGCAGCGCTTCCTGGGCGAGCGCTTCGGGGCGGCCGCTGGCAAACAGGTCTTCGTAGCCATAGCGGCCACCGCCACCGGCATAGCCGGACTCGCGACGGCCGTTGTGCTCGACGATCACCTGCACGTTCAGGCGCACCAACGGGCGCACGTCGGCCACCAGCACGCCGTCGCTGCGGGCGATCAACACCGTGTCGACGCCGCCGGACAGGCTGACCATCACCTGCTTCACGCGGGGATCGGCGGCACGCAGGTAGCCATCCAGGCGCTTGAGCACCTCGACCTTGGCCTCGTTGCCGATGCCGTCGATCGGGTCCAGCGCCGGGTACAGCGCGCGCGCATTGCCGCGCAGCAGCGATCGCCCGGACTGGGCGCCGCCCTCGCGCGAGATCGCGCGCGCCGACTGCGCCGCCGCCAGCAGCGCGTCGGCATGGATGTCATCGGAGTAGGCGAAGCCGGTCTTCTCGCCGGAGATCGCCCGCACGCCCACGCCTTGCTCAATGGAATGGGCGCCGTCCTTGACGATGCCGTCTTCCACGCTCCAGCTCTCGCGGCGGGCGTGCTGGAAATAAAGGTCGCCGAAGTCGACACCGGGGCCGAGCAGCTGGCCGAAGGTGCGCTCCAGACCAGCGGTATCCAGGCCGCCGGGGCGCAGCAGGCGATCTTGGGCAAGCGTCAGGGCGATATCAGTCATGGTCTCGATCTGGGGGTGCGGGGGCGCTCAGGCAAGCCCCGTTAACAGGGAAACGCGCTCAGCGCGAGCGCGGCAGGTCGGTGACGGTCGGCGGAATGGCCGGTGCAGGTGCCGGCACGGGCGGTGATGGGGTCTTGTCGCGGCTGCGCTCGATCACTTCCACCTTCGGCTCCTTCCATGGACCGGTCACCTTGTAGGTACGGGCGCCGATCTCGCCCAGCGGCTTGGACAATACCGCATTGGTGGCCGCACCCAGCGCGGCGCCCACCGGGCCACCGGCCACCGCACCGACCACGGTCAGCAGGTTGCCCGCGCGCGGGTTGACGTCGATGGTCTGGTCGAACTGCTGGTTGCGCAGGTCGGCCTGGCCACGGATGGTGATGTTGGCCGCGGGGCCTTCGATCAGCACCTTGTCGGTGCGCGCCATGCCCTGGCCGAACTGCATGCTGCCGTCGATCTGGTTGAACGCGAAGCCCTTGGAGAAGAAGTCGCGGAAGTCGAACATCAGCCGCCGCGGCAGCTGCGCGACGCTGAGCAGGCCCAGCACGCGGCCGGCGCCCGGATCCAGCTCCAGCAGCTGGCCATTGCGCGCGTGCAGGTCGAGGCTGCCCTGCAGGTTGCCCAGCTGGAAGTCCGACGGACCACCGCTCCACGAGGCCTGCAGCTGCGCCTGGCCGGAACCGCCACGCAGCTGGCCACCGTAATCGAGGTTCTGCATCAACCCGCCCAGGTCTTCGCTGCGCACCCGCGCGGTCAGCTCGGTACGGGCACCACCGGTACGGCCCAGCCAGCGGCCGCTGATGTCGATCTCCTGGTCCGGCGCACGGAAACGCAGCTCGTCCACGTTCAGGCCATTGGCCAGCGGTCGCGTGCGCAGTACCGCCTGGCCCAGCACCACCTTGCCGAACTTCAGGTCGGCAATGTCCAGCGCGAACGGCGGCAGCTTGGCCGGATCCATGTCATTGGCACCGGCCTGCACCCGCGCCGGTGCGGCCGGCGCACCCGGTGCCGCCGGCAGTGACTGCCAGTGCACGCGGTCAAGCTGGCCACTGATCGTGCCACCCTCGGCATTGGGGACGGTCAGGCGCCCGGCCAGCGACGGGCCGTCCAGGCGCACATCCAGTGCCTGCGGGCCCGGATGCAGCTGCAGCCGGGTCTGCTCGAACACCCCGCCGATCAGCTTCAGCTGGCCGACCTGCACATCCACCGCACGCAGCGGCATGGCATCGTCGTCACCGCCGCCGCGCGCCAGGCTGATCCACTCCAGCGCATCCAGGGTCGGGCTGCGGCCATTGACCGACAGTCCGTTCGGTGGCGGCTCACGGTCGACATGATCGCTGCCCAGGGTGACCTGCACACCGGTCTGGTTGTTGTGGCTGCGTGCGGCCAGGGCCAGGCGCTGGCCGAAGGCCACATCGATGCGGCCGGCCCCCATCGGCAGCTGCGCGGCCACCGTGGTCGCCAGCGGCTCGGAGGCCGGCTTGTCCAGCGGCGCCGGCAGGTCCAGCCGGGTGCCGACCAGGTCCGAACTCAATCGCAGCTCGCTCGGCGGCGCCGGCGCGCCGGGGGCCACCTTGGGCAGGTTGACCGCGATGGTCCACGCCGAATTGCCGGAGATGTAAGGCTTGAGCCAGGCCATTTCCGGTGCACGGTCGATCAGTACGCCGGCATCAAGATGGGCCGTCAGCTGCGACTCGAAGGCCCGCGTGCTGTCGTGCACGTAGCCGCCGGCACGCAGGCTCAGGCGGCCGTCCTGGCCGAGGTGGCGCACCGCCAGGTCCTCGGCGCCGAAGCCGCCGTTGCTGTAGCGCGCCTGCCCATGCATGTTGTCGAAGGTCAGCTGGAAGCGCTTGTCGACCAGCTTCACGCCGGCCAGGTCGACCGTGCCCTGCAGGTGGCCCTCGCCTTCATCCAGGTGCAGCGGCTGCAGCAGGTCGAAGGTCACATGCGCCGGACCGCTGGCGACCAGGTTGTCCAGGGTGTCGCCGTAGTCCTTGTGCAACGGGCTCTGGCGCAGCATCGCCAGCAGCTTGCCGGCCTCGCTCAGCGCATCGGCGCGCACGTACAGCGGCTGGTGGCCGAAGTCCGGAATGCCGGCTTCGAACTTCTGCACCGCCACGCCCGCCAGGTCGCCCCGTCCACGCATGTCGAAGCCAGGGCCGATGAAGGCGATATCGGCATCGACCTGGCTCATCAGCGGCCAGTCGTGCTGGAACCGGATGTCGCCATTGGTGATGTGGCCGGTCGCCTCGAAGCGGCCATCGTTGTTGTCGAACGGCCAGTCGTCCAGGTCACCGGTGACCAGGCCGACGCCGCCGCGTACCTGGCCGCCGGCCAGCGCCATGTCCAGCCAGTCGGTGGCGCCCTTGCTCATCTTGGAGTGGATCCAGAAGCGCTTGGCCGCCGTCATCGGCACGTCGTCCAGCTTCGCGGCCAGCTGCAGCCACGGCCGCGTGCCATCGCCCTGGAACCAGACCCCGCCACGCACGTCGGCCGCGTAGTCGGTGCCTTCCACGCGCATGGCCGGCGTTCCGATCCGCCAACCGCCACCCTCGTCGCGCCAGCCCACGATCTGTCCGGCCAGGTGCAGGTCATGGCGCACGCCGAAGCCGGTCGGCCAATCGAACTGCAGCTGGCGTTGCGGCAGCAGCTGCAGGCTGAAGCCATCGGCATCGCCTTCGAAACGCCCGCCCAGGCCGCGCAGGCCCGGGGAATCGCCGACGCTGGCAAAGCCCAGCGACTGCAGCTCGCCCTGTGCCCACAACGGGCCATCGCGTTTGCCTGCCAGCTGCAGCTCGCGAATGTCCAACTGTGGCTTGGACAGGAACAGCCAGTGCCGCAGCCCCGGCTCAAGGAGACTGCTCAGGGCCAGTCCGCGCAGCGCGGTTCCGGCCTGCACCGCACCGGCGTTCACCCGCAGCTGCTGGCCGACCTGGAGCTGCAGGCCATCGAGCTGCTGTTCGCCGTCTTCGGTCTTCAGGCGCAGGCGCGGCACCAGCAGCGCCCAGCCATCGGCCTGGCGCTGCCAGCGCAGGCGGGCCTGCAACCGTTGCAGCTGCAGCTGGGGTGCCGCCACGCCGGGCATCGGGGCGCCGTCGATACGCACGTCCCGCAGGTCCGAATCGGTGGTCAACGCCACCGGCGCGAAATCACGCAGGGTCAGCCACAGGTTGAGCTCGCCCTTGCCCTCGCGCAGGCGCACACCGCCGGCCGCCAGCAAGGGCGACCAGGCATGGAAATCGACCGGGTCGGCACCCAGCCAGGCCTGGCCGTTGCCGCGCATGCGGTCCACGTCCAGTACCGCGGTCAGCGGCAGCGCTTCGGCCTGCGCCCAGGCGCGTACACCCACGCGCAGGCGATCGCCATTGACCCGCATGCGCAGGTCGATGCGCGGCAGCGTGGTGTCGATGCCCAGCGCTGGCGCGTGCACGCCCAGGCGGCCCCCGATCACCTGCAGCTCGCCCAGCCGGCGCAATGCATCCAGCGGATCACCGCCGTTGTCGGACTGCGGTAGCCCCCGCACCGTCCAGCGTCCGTCCTCGCCCTGCTGCAGGTCCAGCGCCAGGCCACGCAGGCGCAGCTCGGTCAGCGAGCGCCCGGGCAGCAGCCCGCTGTACATCGATACCAGCACCTCGGCCTCGCCGATCGCCAGGCCCTGCCCGGTGCCGATGCGCAGGCCCTTCAGCTGCAGCAGCGGGCCACGACGGGTCCAGGCTGTCTGCAGCTGGTCGAAACGCACCGGTTGGCCGGCACGCTCACTCAGCCAGGCGGCAATCCTGTCGGGATGTCGCTCAGCCAGCGGCAGCAGCTGGCTGAGCGTGCCCACCAACAGTGCAAGCCCGACCAGGCCCACCGCACAGGCGGCAATGAAATGACGGCGGATCCTTCGCAGTCGCAGGCGCGGCGGCGCGCTCATCGGCCACCGCCGGCCTGCAGCCGGCGAGGATCAGAGCAGAACGACATCGAATTGCTCCTGCAGGTACTGCTCGTCCGCCTGGAAGCGGATGCTCTTGCCGAGGAACTCTTCCAGCTCGGCCACCGCCGAGGATTCCTCATCGGTGATGCGCGCGACCACCTTGGTCGATGCGATCACCAGCAGGCGCGCGGCATCGAACTGGCGCACGGCACGGGTGATCTCGCGGAAGATCTCGTAGGTCACCGTCTCGGTGGTCTTGATGCTGCCGCGGCCGCTGCACTGCGGGCAGGTCTCCGACAGCTGGCGTTCCAGGCTTTCCACCGTGCGCTTGCGGGTCATCTCCACCAGGCCCAGCGGCGAAAAATCATAGACCGTGGTCTTGGCATGGTCGCGGGCCAGCGCCTTCTCCAGCGTGCGCAGCACCTGGCGGCGATGCTCTGCATCATCCATGTCGATGAAGTCGATGATGATGATGCCGCCCAGGTTGCGCAGCCGCAGCTGCCGCGCCACCGCCTGCGCCGCTTCCAGGTTGGTGCGGAACACCGTTTCTTCCAGGTTGCGCTGGCCGAGGAACGAACCGGTGTTGACGTCGATGGTGGTCATCGCCTCGGTCTGGTCGATCACCAGGTAGCCACCGGATTTCAGCGGCACCTGCTTGTCCAGCGCGCGGCCGATCTCGTCCTCCACGCCGAACATGTCGAAGATCGGGCGGTCACCGGAATACAGCTCCAGCTTCTCGGCCAGCACCGGCATGTACTTGGCGACGAAGGCCTGCAGCTGGCCGAAGGTCTCCTTCGAGTCCACCTTCACCTTGTCCACGTCCTTGCGGATCAGGTCGCGCACCGACCGCAGCGGCAGGCTCAGGTCTTCATAGATGATGCTGCACGACGGCGCTTCGCGGCCGCGGCGTTCGACCACGTTCCATACGCGCGACAGGTAGGCGATGTCCTCGGCGATGGCCTCGGCCGGCTGGCCTTCGGCGTTGGTGCGCACGATGTAACCGTAGCCACCATGCTGCGCCGACAATTCAGTCACCAGCGCCTTCAGGCGGGCGCGCTCGGTTTCGTCCTCGATGCGCGCCGACACGCCCACCACCTTCGACTGCGGCAGCAGCACCATGTAGCGCGAGGGAATGCTGATCTGCGTGGTCAGGCGTGCGCCCTTGGTGCCGATCGGGTCCTTCACCACCTGCACCACGATGTCCTGGCCGTCACGCAGCAGCTCGACGATCGGCACGCTGGCCGGCGGCGGCAGGGTGGTGTTCTCGGTGTCGGCGCTGGCCACCGGTGCCGGGCGCACCACGTCGTTGGCGTGCAGGAATGCGGCGCGCTCCAGGCCGACTTCGACGAAGGCGGCCTGCATGCCGGGCATGACCCGCTGTACCTTGCCCTTGTAGATGTTGCCGACCACGCCACGGCGCCAACCGCGCTCGATGTGCAGTTCCTGCAGCATGCCATTTTCGATCACCGCAACCCGGGTCTCGCGCGGGGTCACATTGACCAGGATTTCCTCAGACATCGGCAGCCTCCCTGGCGGCATCGGCAGTGGGGGCCGGCACGCCGCAGCGCGCCAGCAGACGATCGGTGTGCAGCAGCGGCAACCCCATGACGCCGGAGTAGCTGCCGGAAAGGTGTTCGATCCAGCGTTCGGCCCCGCCCTGGATGGCGTAGGCACCGGCCTTGTCCAGCGGCTCGCCGGTGGCGACATAGGCAGCGATGTCGGTGGCGTCGATCGGGGCGAAGGTCACCTCGGATATGACCAGCTCGCTGTCCAGGCCGGTGGCATCGACCACCACCACCGCGGTCATCACCTGGTGGGTGCGCCCGGCCAGTCGCGCCAGCATCGCCCGCGCGTCGGCGGCATCGGCCGGCTTGCCGAAGACCTCGCCCTCCAGCACCACCTCGGTGTCCGACCCGAGCACGCGTGCCTGCGGGTCGTCGGCCAGCACCTGGGCCAGGCCGGCGCGCGCCTTGTCGGCGGCGACCCGGCACACGTACTGCTCGGCACTTTCAGTCGCCGCGCGCTGCTCGACGACCTCCAGGTCAAGGGCCTGGAAGGGGCGTCCGAGTCGGGCCAGCAGCTGGTTGCGTCGGGGGGAGCGGGAAGCAAGATAGAGCATCGGCACAGCATAACCTGAGGCCGCCACCTGAATCGTCGGCAACCCGTTACGGAACGCGTACAACCCCGAACAGGCTCACAGCGCGTTCATCGCTACGACACCACCCTCACTGCCACAACAAGGAGATCCCATGCGCCTGACCGCCACCCCGCTGCTGCTTGCCCTGTCCCTTGCCCTTGGAACCTCGATGACCGCCCATGCCGCTCCGTCGTCGCCGTCGATCGCCGCCGCGGCCGAAGGCACCCTGCTGAACATTTCGGCCAACGCCGAGGCGACCCGCGTGCCGGACGTCGCCACCCTGTCGGCCGGCGTGGTCACCCAGGCCGCCGACGGCAACAGCGCCATGCGCCAGAACGCCCAGCAGATGGACAAGGTGCTGGCCGCGATCAAGGCCGCCGGCATCGCCGAACGCGACGTGCAGACCAGTGGCGTCAGCCTCAACCCGCAGTACCGCTATGCCGACAATGAAGCACCGAAGATCACCGGCTACCAGGCCAGCAATACGGTCAGCCTGAAGGTCCGCGACATCGCCAAGCTCGGCAAGGTACTCGATGCGCTGGCCGCGCAGGGCGCCAACCAGATCAACGGCCCCAGCTTCGAGATCGACCAGCCGGAACCGGTCTATGACGAAGCCCGCCTGGCTGCCCTGAAGAAGGCCCAGGCCCGTGCCCAGACCTATGCCAAGTCGCTGGGCCTGCAGGTGCGCCGCATCGTCAGCATTTCCGAGAACAGCAACGGCGGTTTCCGCCCGATGCCGATGATGCGCACCATGGCCGCCGGTGCGGCGATGGACAAGGCCACCCCGGTCGCACCGGGTGAATCGACCGTCTCGGTCAACCTGGACGTGGTGTTCGAACTGGGCCGCTGATCGCGTCCACCACGGCCGGCACAGGCGGGTCCCGCAGGGGGCCCGCCTTTTTCATGCGCGGTGCCGGCGCTGGCTGAAGGCCAGCCCAACGATCATGCCCCTGCCTCTAGGCAGTGGCCGCCATGCCGCGCTACTGATGGACTGCCAGCCGCGTGCGGCAACCCCGCCACGGGCCCTGGTGCGTTGAGGACTTCGTCACTGGCATGGAGGTGGATCATGGTTCGTACGTATCCCGTTGCATCCCCGCACTTCGACCCCGCCCGCGTAGCCGCCTGGAGTGCGGCGATCGCCCTGCATCTGCTGGCCTTCCTGTTGTTGCTCATCCCTGCGACCTACCAGGCCGTGCAGGCCCCGCGTGACAAGACCCCGATCCGGCTGATCGAGAAGATCCCGCCGCCGCCGACACCGCCGGTTCCGGTCCCGCCGAAAGAGATCGTCCAGGTGGTGCCTAAACCGCGGACGCAGCCGGTGGTACCGCCACTGCCCGCCCCCACCGCGACCGTGGAAGAGACGCAGGGCATCGCGTTGCCGGCCGCCGAACCGGCCCCGCCGCAGCTGGCGCCCAGCATCGACACCTCCACCCCATTGGCTGGCGCCCAGCTGCAGTACCGCAGCGCCCCGCCGCCGACCTACCCGATCCAGTCCCTGCGCAACCACGAACAGGGCACGGTGCTGTTGCGGGTGGAAGTGGACACCCGTGGCCAGCCGGTCGCCGTCAGCGTCGAGCGCAGCAGCGGCTCGCGCAACCTGGACCAGGCCGCCCGCCAGCAGGTGCTCAAGCACTGGCGCTTCGAGCCTGCCCAGCGTGACGGCGTGGCGGTTCCGGCCATCGGCATGGTGCCGGTGCAGTTCTCGCTGCCGGACTGAGCGACCCCACCGGCCCGGCCTTGCGCCGGGCCGGCCCCTGCCTCAGCCGTAGGGAATGCGGACAGTCGAGGACCAAGCGTTACCGATTAAGCAAAAATTCACGACTTCGTCACCTGCTGGAAACCTAGATTGGCGCGTCCCGGTATCGATCCGGCGACAGCCCTCAACGCTACGGTTTTCCAGTTAGGAGAGAAGCTGTGAAACACCCGATCCAACGGCCCGCCAGCCGCCGCCGCAGCACCCTGGCATCGTCCATCACCCACATCCTCACCGGCGGCGCCCTGCTGCTGGCCGGCGCCGTCGCTTCCTCCTCCGCCTTCGCGCAGGAAAAGGCCACCAACCTCGACCGCATCACGGTCACCGGCTCCAACATCCCGCGCACCAACACCGAGACACCGTCGCCGGTGCAGGTGGTGACCCGCCAGGAAATCGACCGCACCGGCAAGACCTCGCTGGCCGAGTACCTGCAGACCATCACCGCCGATGGCGCTGGCTCGATTCCCAAGACCTTCGGCAACGGTTTCGCCGGCGGTGGCGCCGGCATCTCGCTGCGCGGCCTGGGCGCCGGCTCGACGCTGGTGCTGTTGAACGGCCGCCGCATGGCCACCTACGGCCTGGCCGATGACGGCCAGAAGGTCTTCACCGACCTCAGCACCATTCCGCTCGATGCCGTCGAGCGCGTGGAAGTGCTGAAGGACGGCGCCTCGGCGATCTACGGCTCCGATGCCATCGCCGGCGTGGTCAACATCATCCTGCGCAGCGACTTCCAGGGCGCCATCCTGCGTGGCTCCTACGGCCTGTCCGGTGACAGCGATGGCGACGCCAGGAAGGCGACCCTGACCGCCGGTACCGGCGACCTGGCCACCGATGGCTGGAACGCGTTCTTCAGCCTGGACGTCGGCAAGACCGACGCGATCAAGATCAGCGACCGCAAGAACCGCAAGTGGATCGGAACCGGTGACACCCGCCCGTGGGGCTACGACAAGACCGCCCAGTTCCTCGGCGGTGCCTACACCCGTGGCGGCACCTCCGGCGGCTCTGGCCCGAACGGCTCCTACCTCGACGCCACCGGGCACCTGGTTCCGCTGCCGGGTTGTGCCGGCCTGACCACCATCGGTGGACAGACCCCGGCCAGCATTGCCGCTGACGGCTGCCTGTTCGATCCGGCGCAGCAGTACCGCGACCTGATTCCGGAAGAGAAGTACGTCAACGTGTTCGGCCGCGCCAGCTTCGCCTTCGGCGAAGGCGGCGAGATCTACACCGAGATCGGCTACTCGAAGAAGGAAACCATCTTCAGCAACACCCCGTCCGGCGTGTCGGGCGGCTGGGGCTACCCGGGCGGCCCGGTCAACGCCAACAGCGGCGACGGCGCGACCGTGCTCGGCCCGAACCACCCGGACAACCCGACCCCCGGCACCGCGCGCCGCGTGCGCTACTCCGCCTGGGATGTCGGCCCGCGCGTCACCGACAACACCAATGAGTTCAACCGCTTCCTGGTCGGCGTCAAGGGCAACTGGGGTGACTGGACCTACGACACCGCCTACCTGCACTCGGGCACCGACCTGACCAACAAGCGCACAGGCTTCCTGCGCTACAGCGCCGTTCGCTGTGCGCTGGGCAATGCCAACTGCGCCGGTGGCGTGTGGCGCATCGGTGACGATGCGGGCAAGAACTCGCAGGCCCTGTACGACTACATCTCGCCCACGATCAGTGCCCGCGCCAAGTCCAGCCTTGACATGTTCGACTTCACCGTCTCGCGCAGCCTGGCGGACCTGAAGGGTGGCCCGCTGGGCCTGGCGATCGGTACCGAGTGGCGCAAGACCAGCAACAGCCTGACCCCGCAGACCTACACCGACCAGGGCGACATCATCGGCCTGGGCTACTCGGCCTATGACGGCACCCAGAACGTGTATGCCGGCTACGTCGAACTGTCGGCACCGGTGCTGGAACAGCTGGAACTGTCCGGCGCTGTGCGCTATGACAAGTACGAAAGCGGTGAAGGCAAGGCCACGCCGAAGCTGGGCGTGAAGTGGACCCCGGCCGACTGGATCGCCCTGCGCGCCAGCTACGCCGAAGGTTTCCGCGCGCCGAACCCGGCCGAGAACGGTGACGGTGGCCTGGCCGCCTTCTCCACTGCGGTCGACCCGGTGCGTTGCCAGATCAGCGGCGGCGCGGCCAGCGAATGTGGCGCCAATTCGGTGGCGATCATCACCAAGCCGAACAAGCTGCTGAAGCCGGAAGAGTCCAAGAGCTACTCGGTCGGCATCGTGCTGCAGCCGACTTCGACCACCTCGATGACCGTCGATGCCTGGCAGATCAAGCGCACCAACGAGATCGTGCAGGGCAGCACGGCGGCGGCGATCCTCGCCGGCAACGTGCTGCGCGACAGCAACAATCTCAATGGCGTGGCCAACAGCGGCACCATCCTCGCGGTCAACACCGGCTACGTGAATGCCAGCTCCTCGCGCGTCCGTGGTATCGATACCGATATCCGCCAGACCTTCGAGATCGGCCCGGGCCAGCTGGAACTGGACCTGCAGTGGAGCCACATCCTGAAGTTCGAGCGCACCGAAGGCGGCGACACGGTTGATTACGTGGGTACCCACGGCAACTGCGACGTCACCAACTGCATCGGTACGCCGAAGGACAAGGTCAACTTCGGCACCACCTGGAAGCAGGGCCCGTGGAGCGTCAGCGGCATCGTCAACTACATCAGCAAGATGGACAACATCGACAGCCGTGGTGGCAGCTACCTGGCCTTCTACGCTGACGGCACGCCGGTGACGAAGATCTCCTCGTTCACCACGATGGACCTGTCCGGTCGCTGGAGCATCAACGATTCGTTCGAACTCAATGCCTCGGTGGCCAACGTGTTCGACCGCATCGCCCCGCTCGACCCGACCACCTACGGTGCGGTGAACTACAACCCGATGCACTTCTCCGGTGCGCTGGGTCGTTACTACACCGTCGGCTTCAAGTACACGTTCAAGTAATACCGGTTGCAGCGTCACCCTCGAAGGCCCGGGCCGTTGCCCGGGCCTTCGTCGTTTTCATGCGGGCCGGTTCCTGCACGCCTCTTGCGGACATGTTCACGAGTACATGGCTACCGTGTGCTCGCGGCATCCGCGCCGCAGGGGAACTCCATGGCCGCGACATCGCAACGGCTGGGCCTGCCCGCGTTGACTGCACTGGTAGTCGGCTCGATGGTCGGCGCCGGCATCTTTTCACTGCCGCAGAACGTCGCGCGCAGCGCCGGCCCGGCCGCCGCGTTGATCGGCTGGGCGGTCAGTGGCGCCGGCATGCTGATGCTGGCCTTCGTGTTCCAGGCCCTGGCCAATCGTCGCCCCGACCTCGATACCGGCATCTACGCCTATGCGCGCGAAGGCTTCGGCAACTACATCGGCTTCTCTGCGGCGTGGGGCTACTGGGTGGCGTCGGTGCTCGGCAACGCCAGCTTCTTCGTGCTGATCTTCAGTGGCCTCGGCCACTTCATGCCGGTCTTCGGTGAAGGCAATACACCCGCCGCCGTGGCCGCTTCATCACTGCTGCTGTGGACCGTGCACCTGCTGGTGCTGCGCGGCCTGCGCACGGCCGCCATCGTCAACGGCCTGGTGACCGTGGCCAAGCTGCTGCCGATCGCGCTGTTCCTGATCCTGGCGGCAGGCGCGTTCCGCATGGACGTGTTCCGTGCCGATTTCCTCGGCAGGCCCGCACTCGGCGACCTCGGCCAGCAGCTGCGCGGCATGATGCTGGTGACCGTGTGGGTGTTCATCGGCATTGAAGGCGCAAGCATCTATTCGCGGCGTGCCGCGCGCCGTGCCGACGTCGGCCGTGCCACGGTGATCGGTTTCCTGGGGGTCTGGCTGCTGCTGGTACTGGTCAGCCTGCTGTCGATGGGCGTGCTGTCGCAGGCCGAACTGGCCGGGCTGCCCAATCCGTCGATGGCCTATGTGCTGCGCGCCATCGTCGGCGAATGGGGCGCAACGGTGATCATCATCGGTTCGATCATTTCAGTACTCGGTGCACTGCTGGCGTGGGTGCTGCTGTGCGCCGAAGTGCTGTACGCCGCGGCCGGCGACGGCACCATGCCGGCCTTCCTCGGCCGCGAGAATGCGCGCGGCGTGCCGGCCAATGCGCTCTGGCTGAGCAACGGCCTGATCCAGCTGTTCCTGCTGCTGGTGCTGGTCAATTCGGGCAGCTACACCGGGTTGGTGTTGCTGGCCGCGTCGATGAGCCTGGTGCCCTACTTCCTGTCCACCGCGTTCGGCGTGCAACTGGCCTGGCGTGGGCAGGCCTATGCCGGGGAACCAGGCGTGCGCTGGCGCGATTTCGTGGTCGCACTGCTGGCCAGCGCCTATGCGCTGTGGCTGGTGTATGCCGGCGGCCTGGACAACCTGCTGCTGTCGGTACTGCTGTACGTGCCCGGCGTGGTGTTGTTCGCATTGACCCGGCGCCAGCGCGGCGAGCAGGTGTTCACGCGCTGGGAGTGGGTCCTGTTCGGCGCGATCCTGGCGGTGGCGATCGCCACGCTGGTGGCGTTCTGCAGAGGTGAGCTGGCACTGTAGAGCCGAGCCGTGCTCGACTCATCACCCTGGCGTCTGGCCATGTAGAGCTGAAGGCTAGGCAAGCCCACACATCAGTGCTTTTTCATCTTGGTCGCTAGAGCCAGCCGTGTTTTACGTAATCCAGATTGATTTCCCAATGTTCAAGGTTTGATTTCAATCGGCGAGGCAAGTAGGGCACGTAGTAGTCCCCCCTCACTGGAGACTCACACTCACAAGCAACAATGCTTGCCACCGCAACTCGGCTGTAACGGCAGCGCTCCTTAAAGAAGTGGGCAAGGAAACCGTGGGTGGCACGCATTGCGAGTACCGCGTCCTCATGCCACCAGTCTCTAGGATTCTTCGCGATACCCAGAATCGGTGTTAGTGGACGCTCAGCTGTTTGCTCGCCATCAGGATCTCCGATCCACCGCACTCGTCTTGATTTTGGATGCACGTAGTCATCTCTTAGCTTCTTCAATTCGCCAATAGACTGCACGTGCCTATCGCCACGAGAGATGGACTTGTTCCGAAACTTCGTTCTCAGGTAGAAATCGAACTTGGCGATGACCGACAGACGATCAACCTCCTTGTATACGGAGCTCTCCAGACGGAGGTCGTCTATACAGCAATTGGCGACCACCTCTGGGAGTACCAAAGTATTCAAAAGAGCTGCGCGTGCAAGCGAATTTGCAAGCTCCGTACCCGGGTTCAGCTCTGAGGCTTCAATCAAAAGCAGACTGTCTTCGACAAGCATCCAAAAGCTTCTTTCAAAGTCTTCGCGGACGGTACTCATTCAGCGCCTCTTTGCGACCAGACCTCATCTTCCCATCATTCAAGGCGCCCTTTGAACATTCAACGGTCGGGGAGCGTGGTCCGCTGGCCCCGCAGACGCCATTACGCGCTGACGATGCGCAACGCAAAAAAAAGACCTGCATCTTGCGATGCAGGTCTCTTCAAGGTGGCGCCCGAAGTTGGACTCGAACCAACGACCCCCTGATTAACAGTCAAGTGCTCTAACCGGCTGAGCTATTCGGGCAGACGACTAGTATAACCACTCTTCACGCGCGATGGTAGGGGTGATTGGCAATCATTGCGGCGGCCCGATACAACTGCTCGGCCACCACCAGGCGCACCAGCATGTGCGGCAGCGTCAGCGGTCCGATCGACCACTTCTCATCGGCCAGCGCGGACACCTCCGGCGAATGCCCTTCCGGGCCACCAATCAGGAACGCCAGGTCGCGGCCCTGCCCGCGCCAATGCTCCAGCCGCTGTGCCAGCTGTTCGGAACTCAGCTGCCGCCCCGGCACATCCAGTGCCACCACATAGGCGTTCTTCGGCAGCGCAGAGATGACCCGCCTGCCTTCATCTTCAGTGGCGCGGCGCGGATCACGCCCCTTGCCGCGCAGGCCGGGCTCGATTTCCACCAGCTCGAACGGCAGCCAGTGCGACAGCCGCTTCTGGTACTCGGCGAAGCCCTGCGCGACCCAGCTGGGTGCGCGTTCACCGGTGGCGATCAGGCGGGCTTTCATCTACACGGTCCTCCAAAACGTCGACGGCGCCATCGGCGCCGTCGAAGGGATGCATCAACGTGCGGCTCAGGCCACTTCGTCGTCGCTGGACGGCGGCTGGTCGCCAACGGTCCACAGGCGCTCGAGGGCGTAGAACTCACGCACGCGCGGCAGCATCACGTGAACGATCACGTCGCCCAGGTCGACCAGCACCCACTCGGCTTCGCGCTCGCCTTCAACACCCAGCGGCATCACGTCGATGTTCTTGGCGAAGCGCACGACTTCATCGGCGATCGACTTGACGTGGCGGGTCGAGGTGCCCGAAACGACGATCATGTAGTCGGCAACGCTGGACCGGCCGCGCACGTCGATCTCGACCAGGTCCTTGGCCTTCAGGTCTTCGGTGGCTTGGCGGACGCTGGCCAGCAGTTCCGGCACGGACGGCGGCGGGCTGGGCAGATCGACCTTGATGGTCTGGGGCTGGGTCTGGTTGCTCAAAGTGGATCGACTCGATAAACGTGGGGGCGATTATACGGGGATGGCGCGGCCGCGCCATTCACGCTGTGGCCGGGCGGTACAGCCCGTGTGCAGCGACGTAGTCCGCGACGGCCGGCGGCAGCAGGGCGCGCCAGGGGCCACCGGCGGCGATCTGCGAGCGCACGGCGCTGGCCGACTCCTCGCGCAGCGGGTGGTGCAGGCGCAGGATGCGCCCGGCTGGGCTGGCGAACAGGGCCTGCTCATTGTCGGCCCAGCGCCCCTGCAGGGCACGCCCCAGTTCGCCGTCGATCGACGCCTGCAGCGGACTGCCCGGCCGTTCGGCCACCACGAAGTGGGCCAGCCCGAACAGGGCCTCCCATTCGTGCCAGCCGGACAGGCCCAGCAGGCTGTCGGCGCCCACCAGCCAGGCCAGCGGCCGGCTCGGGCCCAGCTCGCCACGCAGCTCGCGCAGGGTATCGACGGTGTAGGACGGACGACCGGGATAGCGCGTGGCACGGTCCAGTTCACGGCGGTCCAGCAGCAGGCCCGGCTCGTCGCCGATGGCCAGCGACAACATGGTGCAGCGCTGCTCGGCGGTGGCGCCGGGCACCGCACGGTGCGGCGGATCGCCTGCCGGCAACATGCGCACGGCCACCTGCAGTTCGTCCCGGGCGGCCCGCGCGATTGCCAGGTGCCCCAGGTGCACCGGATCGAAGGTGCCCCCGTAATAGATCCGCAGGCTCATCGCTCAGGCCCGCGCCAGCAGGCGCACGGCACGCGGTTCGGCCACGGCCACCAGCAGGCGCTCCAGCGCCAGCCAAGCATCGCCGTCGGCCCGCCCCTTGGCGATGCGGTCGACCAGACCGGCTTCGGCCACGAAGCGTTCCCAGCGCTTGCCTTCCGGGTGCCGCTGCAGCGCGCGCTTGTAGGGCGCCTGCCGCGATTCCCAGATACCACGCGATTTCATTTCGGCGGCCAGGTTGCCGCCACGGGCCTGCACCCGGGCCAGGCCGGCACCGGCCAGCAGTTCACGGATCACGATCGGCATCAGTGCGGCCACTGCCTCGCCTTCACCGCGCAGGCCAGCCAGCATGCGCAGCACGGCTGGCGGCTGGCCGGAGAACGTCGCCTCCACCAGCCGGAACACGTCGTAGCGGGCAGCATCAGCCACCAGCGATTCCATCCGCTCCACATCCAGCGGCTGGCCATCGGCCAACAGCGCCAGCTTGTCGATTTCCTGGGCGGCGGCCAGCAGGTTGCCCTCCACCCGCTCGGCCAGGCGCTGCACGGCGGCCGGGTCGGCACGCAGGCCCTTGCCGCGCAGGCGGCGCTCGATCCAGTCCGGCAGTTCGTGCGGCTTGATCGCCCAGGCCACCGACAGCACGCCGATGCGGCTGACCGCCTCGGCCCACTTGCCCTGATGGGCCTTGCTCCATTCATTGGCGGTGATCATCAGCACCACGTCCGGCGCCGGATTGGCGCAGAACTGGCTGATCACCTCGGCGCCGTCCTTGCCGGGCTTGCCGCTGGGCAGGCGCACCTCGACCAGGCGGCGGGCGCTGAACAGGCTGGGCGCATTGAAGCTGGCGTCGAGCTGGTTCCAGTCGAAATCTCGCCCGTCGGCGTCGAACACCTCGCGTTCGCCGATGCCCGCGGCGCGCGCGCGCGCGCGGATGGCATCTGCCGCCTCCAGCACGCGCAGCGTTTCCGGGCCTGCGATCAGGTAAACCGGCGCCAACGGGGTATCAGCGCCCTGGCTGGCCAGCTGCTCCGGACGCAGTTCCATCGTCGCTGCCGCTCAGTGCTTGACGGCAGCGGCCGGCGCGGCCGGCACCGCACCCTCGATCGGCTTGGCCTTCGGCGCGGACAGGCTGCCACCCTTCTCGATCTCAGCACGGACCACGCTGTCGATACGGCGGATGATCGAGGCGGACATTTCCCGGCGCAGCTCCGTGGCCAGGATTTCGCGTTCGGTGGTGGTACCGGTGGCGTCGGTCGGCGGCGACACATAGTCGCGCGACAGTTCGATCACCTGCTGCGGCACCAGTTCGCTGCCATCCTCGCGGCGGAAGATGAAGATCACGGCGTAGCGCAGGCTGTATTCCTGTGCACGGCCCTGCGAGTCGATGGCGATCGGCAGGTCACCCCAGCGCTCGGACAGCACCTGCAGCTGGGCGCTGGGTTCCTTGCTGTCCTCATCGGCCAGCTTGGCACCGGAGGCCAGCAGGCTGCGGTTGAGCAGCTTGACCAGTTCACTGTACGGAGCGGTGGAGACCACCTTCACCGGGGCGGTGTCGGTCGGCAGCATCAGCTTGTTGCGCAGATGGAAACCGCAGCCGGCGAGGCCGAGGACAAGAACGAGGGCAAGCAGGATTCGGGTCATGGAGACAGTCTGGCGGAGCCGGGCGATCACGGCAACACACAGCGTGCCCGAAGCCGCGTGAATGCAGGGCCATCAGGCACCCGGCCCTGCTTCTGGAAAGGCACCGGCCACCGCGCGGGTGACCGGTGCGGGGGACATCAGGCAGCGACGATGTTCACGATCTTGCCCGGGACGATGATGATCTTGCGCACCGTCAGGCCTTCCATGAACTTGGCCGCGTTGGGCTCGGCCAGGGCCAGCGCCTCGACCTGCTCGCGCGCGGCATCGGCCGCCACCTCGATGGTGCCACGCAGCTTGCCGTTGACCTGTACCGCCAGGGTCAGCGCATCGCGCACCAGCGCGCTGCTGTCGGCCTGCGGGAACGGCTGGTCTTCCAGCAGCGTCTCGCCATGGCCCAGCACCTGCCACAGGGCGTGGCTGACATGCGGAGTGATCGGGTTGAGCAGCAGCACGATGGCCTGCAGCGCTTCCTGGCGCACCGCGCGGCCCTGCTCGCTGCCGTCCTCGAACTTGGCCAGCGCGTTCATCAGCTCCATCACCGCCGCGATCGCGGTATTGAAGCTGTGGCGGCGGCCATAGTCGTCACCGACCTTGCCGATGGTTTCGTGGGTCTTGCGGCGCAGCGCCTTCTGGTTGGCATCCAGAACCGCGGCATCCAGTGCCGGGGCGGCACCGTCGGCGGCGTGCTTCTGCACCTGGGCCCACAGGCGGCGCAGGAAGCGGGCCATGCCGTCCACGCCGGCCTCGTTCCACTCCAGCGACTGTTCCGGCGGCGCGGCGAACATCGAGAACAGGCGCACGGTGTCGGCGCCGTACTTGCCGACCATCGCCTGCGGGTCCACGCCGTTGTTCTTCGACTTGGACATCTTCTCGGTGCCACCGACCACCACCGGCTGGCCGTCGGCGATCAGGGTGGCGCCGGTGATGCGGCCGCGCTCGTCGCGCTGCACTTCCACATCGGCCGGGTTGATCCAGTCCTTCGAGCCGTCCGGGTTCGGGCGGTAATAGGTTTCGGCGATCACCATGCCCTGGCACAGCAGGTTGCGCGCCGGCTCGTTGCTGTCCACCATCCGCGCGTCGCGCAGCAGCTTGTGGTAGAAGCGGAAATACATCAGGTGCAGGATCGCGTGCTCGATGCCACCGATGTACTGGTCGACCGGCAGCCAGTAGTTGCCGCGCTTGTCGACCGCATCACGGGCACCCGGCGAGGTGTAGCGGGCGTAGTACCAGCTCGACTCCATGAAGGTGTCGAAGGTGTCGGTCTCGCGCTCGGCCGCGCCGCCGCAGTCCGGGCAGGTGGTCTTGCGCCATTCCGGGTCGGTCTTGATCGGCGAGCCGGTACCGGCGAAGGCCACGTCTTCCGGCAGCACCACCGGCAGCTGTTCTTCCGGCACCGGCACCGCGCCGCACTTGGCGCAGTAGATCACCGGAATCGGGCAGCCCCAGTAGCGCTGGCGGCTCACACCCCAGTCGCGAAGGCGGTAGTTGACGCGGCGCTGGCCCTGGGCCTTGCGCTCGAAACGTTCGGCCAGGGCTTCGAAAGCGCCCTGGAAATCCAGCCCGTCGAACTCGGCCGAATTCACCAGCTCGAAGGCACGGCTCTTGTCGCTGTACCAGTCCTGCCAGCGGCTGCCGTCCCAGCTGCGCTCCTCTTCGGTGCGCGCATCCTTCAGGGCGATGACCTGCTTGATCGGCAGGCCGTACTTGTTGGCCACTTCATTGTCGCGCTGGTCATGGCCCGGAACGGCCATCACCGCGCCGGTGCCGTAGCCCATCAGCACGAAGTTGGCGACCCACACCGGCACCGGCTCGCCGGTGACCGGGTGCAGCGCGCGCAGGCCGGTGTCCATGCCGCGCTTTTCCTGGGTTTCCAGTTCAGCCTCGGACACGCCGCCCTGCTTCAGGTCGGCCAGCATCGCCGCCAGCTCCGGGTTGTTCTTCGCCGCATGCAGCGCCAGCGGATGCTCGGCGGCGATCGACACGAAGGTCACGCCCATCACCGTGTCCGGGCGGGTGGTGAACACGCGCAGCGGGTCCAGCGCGCTGCCATCGACATCGCGCACGTCGAACTGGATCTCCAGGCCTTCGGAACGGCCGATCCAGTTGCGCTGCATGGTCTTGACCGATTCCGGCCAGCCCTCCAGCTCATCCAGGCCGTCCAGCAGTTCCTGGGCGTAGTCGGTGATGCGCAGGAACCACTGCGGGATCTCGCGCTTCTCCACCAGCGCACCGGAGCGCCAGCCGCGGCCGTCGATGACCTGCTCGTTGGCCAGCACGGTCTGGTCGACCGGGTCCCAGTTCACCACCGCGTTGCGGCGATAGGCCAGGCCCTTGCGCATCAGGCGGGTGAACATGCGCTGCTCGTGGACGTAATAGTCCGGGCGGCAGGTGGCGAACTCGCGCGACCAGTCGATGGCATAGCCCAGCGACTTCAGCTGGCTGCGCATGTGGTCGATGTTCTTGTAGGTCCACGCCGCCGGCGCGGTCTTGTTCTTGATCGCAGCGTTTTCCGCCGGCAGGCCGAACGCGTCCCAGCCCATCGGCTGCAGCACGTTGTGGCCGGTCATGCGCTTGTAGCGGCTGATCACGTCGCCGATCGTGTAATTGCGCACGTGGCCCATGTGCAGCGCACCGGACGGGTACGGAAGCATCGACAGGCAGTAGTACTTCGGCTTGTCCGAAGTCTCGTCGACCTCGAAGGCACGGGTGGCGTCCCAGTACTGCTGGGCGGCGGATTCAACCTGCTGCGGGTCGTAGGCGTTGGTTTCAGCGCTGGTCATGGAACACGCGGATGCGGCGGCAAAGCGGTACAGCGTACCGCAGTGCGGCAAATGGCTCCAATCCTGCCTGCCGGACGCCGGCGCCGCGGCGCTCGGGGAGGCGTCTCAGCGCGGTCGCGACAGCGGCAGGGCCGCCGCCAGCCAGACCAGCCAGCAGGCGAAGGCGAGCCGTTGTGCCATCGGCGCCGGCAGCGTGCCCTGCAGGGCAAACGCCGCCAGCGCGGCCAGCACGCCGCAGCCCAGGGCCAATGCGCCCAGTGCCCGGCCATGCGCCTGGCGCAGATGGGACACTCCCAGCAGCACGGTGCCGGCGACGAAACCCAGCACCCAGATCATCCAGGCGCTCGCATGCAACTGGCTGGCCGGCCCATGCAGGTCGTCCACGTCCAGAGGCAGCAGCCCCATCGCAGCAAAGGCCAGACCGGCCAGCAGCAGCATCTGGCTGCCGACCCGCGGCGCCCAGCCGGCGGTGGTGGGCAGGCCGCGACGCAGGCGCTCAGCCACCACCACGGCTAGCACGCCGGGCAGCACGAAACCCAGCAGATTGAAGGGCAGCGCATGCGGCACACCGCGCGCGCCCAGCAACGCCACCGGGTGGCGGGCCTGCGCATAACCCTCCAGGCCGGCACCGAAGCCGGCCACAGCCAGGACGAATACGACGGCCGCAAGCAGCCCCAACCAACGATCAAGCCGGACCACGGACATTGCGCGCAATCACCCGGAAAGGAATGGATCACCGCATTGTCGCGGCAGCGACGCGATGCGCCAAGCGCCGCGCATTTCAGATCATTTCGATATCCGCGCGCGCCTCCTCCAACGATGCTCGCGGAGTGGCAGTTCTGCCATGCAGGGAATTCCCCCATGATCCGACGCATCCTCGCCGCCGCGCTCAGCCTGGGCCTGGCCAGTGCTGCCCAGGCAGCCGAGTTCAGCTGCTTCGCCAGGGTCGGCCCGCCCAGCGCCGGCCAGAACAGCAGCATCCTGATGGGCAGCGTCAGCGCCGGCGGCCTGCAGGCGGCCGAGGCCGAGTACCACCGGCGCACCTCGACCAGCAAGCCGGTCAGCGCGGGCAGGTGGGTGATCCACGAGCTGTACTGCATGCCGCGCTCATGAGGGTGTCACGGCGGGCCTGCGGGCCCGCCAACACCACCTCGAGGGCGTACTCCGTGATGGCAGGGTTGAGACCGACATCGATCGTCACCATAGAATCGGTCTCCAGATGCCAAGCGATGCCTCCCCCATGACCGAGACGACCTACGTATTCGACGCCACCACTGCGACCTTCGAGGCCGAAGTCCTGCAGAAGTCGCTGCAGACGCCGGTGCTGGTCGACTTCTGGGCCACCTGGTGCGGGCCGTGCAAGACCCTGGGCCCGATGCTGGAAAAGCTGGCTGCCGAGTACAACGGTGCCTTCGAGCTGGCCAAGGTCGATGTCGACAAGGAACAGCAGATCGCTGCGGCCTTCCAGATCCGCTCGGTGCCGACCGTGTTCCTGGTCAAGGGCGGCCAGCTGGTGGATGGCTTCCCCGGTGCCATTCCGGAAGGCCAGCTGCGTGAGTTCCTGGCCCAGCACGGCATCGTGCCGGCCGATGTCGGCGATGCGGCCCCCGAAGATGACGCCCCGCTGGACCCGCAGGCGCAGGTCGACGTACTGCGCGCGCAGATCGCCGCCGAGCCGGACAAGGATGAGCTGAAACTCGACCTGGCCCTGGCCCTGCTGCAGATCGGCGGCGTGGACGAGGCCGGCACCCTGATCGACGGCCTGCCGGCCAATCTGGCAACCGACGACCGCGCCGTGCGCGCCCGCGCCCGCCTGGCCTTCGCCGCCGCGCTGAAGGATGCCCCGGCGGCCGAGGTGCTGGAAGCCCGCATCGCCGCCGATGGCAAGGATCTCAAGGCCCGCCACCTGCGCGGCGTGCAGCTGCTGCTCGGCGGCCATGACGAGGCCGCACTGGCGCAGTTCCTGGAAATGCTGCGGATCGACCGTGGATTCGAGGAAGGCCTGCCACGCAAAGCCCTGATCGACGCCTTCAATGTGATCTCCGACGAGGACCTGGTGGGCCAGTACCGCCGCAGGATGGCGTCGCTGCTGTTCTGAACGGGAGCCCGCTCCGTTCAGAATCCCTGCACTGAACGCGGGCAATAATGCGCGCGCTGGCGGCCTTGCGGTCGCCGCGATCCGTTCGGGGGGATGAGGTCGGGGCCATGGGGTCTTGCAGCTGCACCCCCGCATTGCCGGGATTGCAAACTGTGACCGTCGTCCGCTCTCTGTCGTTCGCCATGCGTTTAACGGGCGCCCTGCTCTGCGCCCTCTTCCTGCTGCCTGCCATCGCCGGCGCCCAGGACTGGAACTACCGGGTCCGGCCCGGCGACACCCTGTGGGACCTGGGTGGGCTGTACCTGAAACCCTCGGTACGCTGGCAGCAGCTGCAGCAGCACAACCGCATCGACAACCCCTACCAGTTGCCGCCGGGCCAGCTGCTGCGCTTCCCGATCAGCTGGCTGCGCACCGAACCGGCGCCGGCCCGGGTGCTGTCCGTGCGCGGCAAGGTCGAGCTGTCCGGTGCCGATGGCACCGCGACCCGTGCCATCCAGGCCGGCGAGCAGCTGCATATCGGTGACACCGTGGAAACCGAAGGCGATTCCAGCATCACCCTGGAATTCGCCGATGCCTCGCGCCTGCAGCTGCGCGAATACTCGCGCCTGCGCCTGGACCAGCTGAGCCGCTACGGCCACACCGGCATGGTCGACACCCGCCTGCGCCTGCAGCAGGGGCGTGCCAGCAACCGGGTAACGCCAGCGCGCGGTCCGGCCTCGCGTTACATCATCGATGCGCCCACCGCGACCAGCAGCGTGCGCGGCACGGTGTTCCGGGTCAGCGCCGGGGATACCGGGCACGTCGGTGCCACCGAGGTCCTGCAGGGCAAGGTGCAGGTCGGCAACCCCCATGGCCAGCGCCTGGTCCGGCCGGGCCAGGCCACCCGCAGCAGCAGCGCCGATGCGGCCCCCGCTGCAGTCTCCGCACTGCTGCCGGCGCCGGCACTGCGCAATGACGCGCTGCGCCTGGCGCCGCTGCCGACCCTGCTTGCCTGGGAACCGGTCGCTGGCGCCGATCACTACCGGGTGGAAGTGGTGCAGGCGGCAACGCCGGAGATCCTGCTGTTCGCCGCCACCACTGCCGACACCCGGCTGGCGATCGGCGACCTGCCGCCCGGCCAGCTGCGCATCCTGTTGCGCGCGGTTGACGCACAGGGCGTCGAAGGCCTGGATGCCAGCGCCGATTTCGAGCTCGGTGACCAGCCACCGCCACCGCTGACGGTATCGCCGCTGCATGGGCAGACGATCAACAGCGACCGCCCGCGTTTCCGCTGGAGCCAGGCCCCCGGTGCGCGCAGCAGCGTGCTGCAGATCGCCGCCGAACCCGGCTTCCAGCAGCCATTGCAGGAGCAGGCCACCCATGCGACCGACCTGCGCCTGGCGCAACCGCTGCCGCCCGGCCAGTACTACTGGCGCGTGGCCTCGCGCGATGCCGGAGGCCACCAGGGCCGCTACGGCCAGGCGCTGCCGCTGCAGCTGAGCAATGAACCGGTGGACCCGGCCCTGCAGCCGCCCGAGGCCGCGCATGGCGAGCTCACCCTGCGCTGGCAGGCCGGCAGCGAAGGCCAGCGCTACCGGGTGCAGGTGGATCGCCGCGGTGACTTCAAGGCGCCGCTGGTCGACGAGACCGTGGCCCAGCCGCAGGTGAGCTTCAAGCGCCCGTGGAGCGGCACCCTGCACGTACGCGTGCAGTACGTCGACGACGACGGCCACGCCGGCGAGTTCTCCCCGGCCCAACAGATCCCGTTGCCATGCCGCCTGTGCTACGGCGCCGGTGGCGGTGCGCTGCTGCTCTGGTTGTTGTTGTGAGGCGCTCGCCGCTGCCATGGTCGAAGCGGATCCTGCTGGCCCTGCTGGCCGGCGTGCTGACCATCGTGGCCAGCCAAGGCCAATGGCTGTGGCGGCAGGACGAGGCGGCCTATGACGCGCTGGTCGGCAACTGGGACTACCGCCCCGACCCCAGCGTGCTGATCGTGGCCATCGACGAAGGCAGCCTGCAGCGTATCGGCCAGTGGCCCTGGCCGCGCTCGGTGCATGCCCGCCTGCTGGACCGCCTGACCGATGCCGGCGCCGAACGCGTTGCGCTGGACCTGATGCTGTCCGAACCCGACCGTCGCGACAGCCGCCAGGATGACGAGCTGGCGGCCGCGATCCGACGCAATGGCCGGGTGGTGCTGCCGGTGCTGGCGGCACCGGCGGCCGGCGACCGCATGGCCGAGGAAATGCTGCCGATCCCGCAGATCGCCGCCAGTGCCGCCGCGATCGGCCACACCGATGTCGAGGTGGATGGCGACGGCGTCGCCCGCGGCGTCTATCTGCACGCCGGCATCGGCCAGCCGCATTGGCCGGCACTGGGCCTGGCACTGGCCGACCTGCCTGCGGGTGCGGTACGCGGCCTGCCCGACCCCGACCCGGCGCTGGGCTCGCCCTATCAATGGCGTCGCGACGATTACGTCCGCGTGCGCTACGCCGGCCCACCCGAGCGGCTGCCGCAGGTGTCCTATGCGGACGTGCTCGATGGCCACGTGGACATGGCGATGCTGCACGGCCGCCGCATCGTGGTCGGCATGACGGCGAGCGGCATCGCCCCTCGCCTGCTGACCCCGACCACCCGCGAATTCTGGATGAGCGGCAGCGAGTACCAGGCCAACATCACCTCGATGCTGCTGCAGCACAAGCAGATCGATGTGCTGCCGCACGCGTGGCAGCACGCCATCAGTGGCGTGCTGGTGGCGCTGTGCGTGATCCTGCTCGGCCTGCGCCTGCCCTGGCTCGCCGCGCTGTGTTCATTGCCGATGCCACCGCTGCTGAGCTGGCTGCTGCTGCGCACCGGAGACCTGTGGTGGGCACCGGCCAGCGCGATGCTGGGCGTGGTGCTGGCACTGCTGGTCTGGGCGGTGTGGCGGATCTCGGCCTGGCACCGCCTGGCCAACCGCGATGCCCTCACCGGCCTGGGCAACCGCCTGCGCTTCGAGCAGTCACTGCAGCAGGAATGCGATGCCGCGCGGCGCAGTGGCAAGCCATTGAGCCTGGCGCTGATCGACGTCGACCACTTCAAGCGCCACAACGACCGCCATGGCCACCAGGTCGGTGACCGCGTGCTGCGTGATGTCGCCCGCCTGATCGGCGCGCATGCCCGTCGCCCGCGCGACATGGCGGCGCGCTACGGTGGCGACGAATTCGCACTGGTGCTGCCGGATACGCCGGCCGAGGGCGCGCGCCGGGTGATCGAGGACCTGATTGCCTGCGTGCGTGCACTGCCAGCGCCGGGCGATCGCAGCGATGACGGCGTCACGCTCACCATCGGTGTATTCACCCGCGTGCCCGACGGTGACCTGCAACCGCACCATTTCGTGGAGGGCGCCGACACCGCCCTGTACCAGGCCAAGGCCAACGGCCGCGACGGGTACATGATCGACGGCGGGACGTGACCCCGGGGTGCAACATACGCATGCGAATGGTTAGACTGGGCGCCTCGCCTCGCGCCCCGGACCCGCATGAACGCCCGCCTGTTCCGCTTCGGCATCAACCTCTGGCCGCCGTTCCTGTTCACCGGCATCCACGTCACCCGGATCACGCCCGATTACCGGCAGATCGACGTGGCACTGCGGATGCGGCCCTGGAACCGCAATTACGTGGGCACGCATTTCGGCGGCAGCCTGTTCGCGATGACCGATCCGTTCTGGATGCTTGGCCTGCTGCACATCCTGGGCCGTGACTACTATGTGTGGGACCGGGCCGGTGCGATCGATTTCCTCAAGCCTGGCCGGGGCACGGTGCGCACTTCGTTCCGCATCGACGATGCACTGCTGGCTGAGCTGCGTGCCGAAGCGGCTGGCGGTGAGAAGGTGCTGCGCTGGTTCAGCAACGATGTCGTCGACGAAAGCGGCGAGGTGGTCGCCCAGGTACGCAAGCAGGTCTACCTGCGGTTGAAGCCGCACGCACGCTGATCCAGTACGCGGGCGCTATCCTCTGCCTCCCTGCCATGGAGGCTCCGATGCGCCCGTATGCTCTCGCCACACTGCTGACCACCCTGCCCTTCGCCGCCCACGCCTTGGACCTGCCGCCGGTGCGGTATCCGACGCTGCCGGCACAGGCGGCCAATGCCGCCGGTTTCGTACCCCAGGGCTGGACGCTTGAATCGAGTGTCGAAGGCGATCTCGACCAGGATGGCCGCGCGGACCTGGTGCTGGTGCTGCGCCAGCAGGAGCCGCGCAACGTCATCGAGCACGATGGATTCGGACCCTCGCCGTACGACAGCAACCCGCGCATTCTCGCCGTGGCGTGGTCGCGCCCCTCCGGCTATGTGCTGGCGGTGCAGGACCACCAGCTGATACCGCGCCCGGACAATCCGGTGATGAGCGACCCGCTCGAAGACGGCAGCGTCAGCATCCAGCGCGGCACCCTGAAGGTCGCGCTGTTTTCATTCGCCAGCGCGGGAAGCTGGTCAATGGGCACGACCGCCTTCACCTTCCGCTGGCAGGACGATGCCTTTGCGCTGATCGGCTACGACCAGAATTCGGTGATGCGCAATTCCGGGCAGACCGAATCGGTGAGCGTGAACTTCTCCACC
Source organism: Stenotrophomonas sp. 109824_Sma (assembly GCF_056480025.1). Classification (NCBI taxonomy): domain Bacteria; kingdom Pseudomonadati; phylum Pseudomonadota; class Gammaproteobacteria; order Lysobacterales; family Lysobacteraceae; genus Stenotrophomonas; species Stenotrophomonas sp. 109824_Sma. The sequence continues at coordinate 3,442,067 of NZ_CM151078.1, forward strand.
CGCAAGGTAAAGCGGAGCGAAGGCAGCATCGAGAACGACAAGGACAGCGTGCGCTGGGAGCCCCTGCACAGCCGTCGCCGCTGGACACTGCAGACCATCGGTGATGGCTGGGCATTCGATCCGCTGGCGGGCAGCGACTGAGCCGCTGATCAGTCGCGCGCAGCAGCGCCCGGGGCGTTCTCCATCACCAGCGGCACCGACAGCCATGGGCTCTCGTCGCTGCTGCGCGACGGTGAACGCCGCGGCACCTGCAGGCGGCGACCATCGGCCGACAGCTGCGGTGCCCGCACCGGCGAGCGGAACTGGGCAGGCAGGCGCTGCAGCGCATCCACCGGGTCCTCCGCCTGCTGCCGCAACCAGCGCTGCGCGCCGATCAGCCGCACCATCGCGGCGGCATCCTGGGTCCTTGACGAATAGGCGGGATAGACCGGGCGGGCGATATCGGTCAGCACGCACCCCATGATGTTCGACAGGCAGCCGAAGTCATGCTGCGGCGGTGCCGGAACCGGCAGCGGGCGATCCGCTTCCAGCGCGGCCATCGCCGCCGCGCCGCATGCCCAGCCCAGATTGCCCGCCGCGCGCGCCAGGGTGCTGCTGCGATCGAGTACCAGCACCCCGCCGAATTCCTGCGCCGAGGTTTCGATCGCGGCCCGGCTCATCGCGTACTCACCCTGCATCGCACGGCACAGGCTCTGTTCGGCAGCCAGCATCGGCTGCATCGCCTGCTCGCATTCCGCTGGCAGCGGATGGTCGGCCGGCAGCTCGACCAGCATGTCGGCCAGCAGCTGGGCATTGGCCTGCACCAGGCTGGTACCGATGATGCTCTCCACCAGGTAACTGCCGCCCGTCACCAGCCGGCGGCCCAGTTGCAGCCCACGGCAGCTGCCACGCAACGCGCCATCGATATCGCCCTGCACATAGGCCAGCGCGCGCGCGCTGGTGGCATCGATCATCAGGCCATAGGTCGGCAGCGGCACCAGGATGCCATCGCCCTTGGGCCGGAACGGCGATGCGAAGTGGTCTGCATCGGCCAGCTGGTCCAGGCGCGCATGCAGCTGCTGGTGGCCAGCGTGGGCATCAATGAAGCGCTGCGGATCGGCGCGCACCTGGCCCAGGCAGTCGCTGGCGGTCGGTCCGCAGCTGGCCGCCGGTCGTGATCGCAGCTCGTCATGGTCCTCCGCCAGCTGCGGTCCCGCGCCGCCATTGCCGCGCGGATCCGCCTCCCAACGCTGCACATCGCGGGCCAACGCCTGTTCGCGCTGGCGTGTGTCGAGATCGTCGAACGCGAGCGTCCACAGCAGCGCGAAGCCGTTGTGGCCGTGGACGGGCAGGCGGGCCTGCAAGCGCTGCTGGGCCTGCAGCCGCGATTCCGGCACCGGCCACATGCGCGAGGCGCACCACACCACGATGGCCAGCACCAGCAGGCCTGCCAGGGTCCAACCCAGTCCGCGCAGAATCTTCAACACAGCTTCCCTTCCATGTGCCGTTGCCGCAGTCGATTCCCCAGCGTAATCGACCGGCCGTGACCGCTACAATGCGCACATGTCGCTCGAAGCCCCCGCCCTGGTCCCCCGCCCCTCCCTGCAGCGCCTGTTCCTGACCGGCCTGCTCACCCTGCTGCCGATCTGGCTGACCTGGGTCGTGGTCAAGTTCGTGTTCGTGCTGCTGTCGGGCATCTCCAGCCCGTTGGTGGTGCCGCTTTCCGAGCAGATCGCGACAAGCTTCCCGCATTACCTCGGCTGGGTCCGTGCCGAGTGGATCCAGGACACCATCGCCCTGCTGGCCACCCTGCTGGTGATCCTGGCGGTGGGCGTGGCCAGCCGCCGCGTGCTGGGCCAGCGCCTGCTGCGCTGGGTGGGCGCGGTCATCAAGCGCATTCCGCTGGCCAGCATCATCTACGACAGCGCCAAGAAACTGCTGGACATGTTGCAGACCGAACCGGGCAGCACCCAGCGCGTGGTGCTGATCGACTTCCCGCACCGCGACATGAAGTCGGTCGGGCTGGTCACCCGCGTGATCAAGGAACACGGCACCGACCGTGAACTGGCCGCGGTGTACGTGCCAACCACGCCGAACCCGACTTCGGGTTACCTGGAAATCGTGCCGGTGGAGCTGCTGACCCCGACCGACTGGACCGTCGACCAGGCCATGAGCTTCATCATTTCCGGCGGCGCCGTCGCGCCGTCCAGCGTTCCGTTCACGCGCGCCGGCGATCGCAGCGAATGACCGCGGCGCCGATCGAGCGCCCGCTGCAGGACCGCGCGGTCCTGCTGTTCATCGTGTTGGCCGCGTTCTTCTGCGGCAACGCGGTGCTGGCCGAACTGATCGGGGTGAAGATCTTCGCGCTGGAAGACACCCTGGGCATCGATCCGTTGAACTGGAACCTGTTCGGCCAGACCGGCTCGCTCAGCTTCACCGCCGGCACCCTGCTGTGGCCGGTGGTGTTCATCATGACCGACACCATCAACGAGTTTTTCGGCAAGCGCGGCGTGCGCTTCATCTCGTGGCTGGCCGTGGTGCTGATCGCCTATGGCTTCCTGTTCGCCTTCGCGGCGATATCGCTGGCGCCGGCCAGCTGGTGGGTCACCTCGATGGACGGCCACGGCGTGCCGGACTACCAGGCCGCATTCGCAGCGGTGTTCGGCCAGGGCATGTGGACCATCGCCGGTTCACTGGTGGCCTTCCTGCTCGGCCAGTTGATCGACGTGGCGGTATTCCATCGCATCCGCCAAGCCACCGGCGAGCGCCACGTGTGGTTGCGTGCGACCGGGTCCACCGCGATCTCGCAGGTGGTGGACAGCTTCGTGGTGATCTGGATTGCCTTCGTGCTCGGCCCGCAGCACTGGCCGACCTCGCTGTTCCTGGCCGTCAGCAGCGTCAACTACATCTACAAGATGGGCTTTGCGATTGCCTTGATTCCGCTGCTGTACCTGATGCGGCGCGCGATCACCCGCTATCTGGGCGCAGACAGGGCCGCTGCGTTGCGCGCTGCTGCGGCGGCTGACTGAAGCCCCAGCGGCGGCAAGCTGACTGCGCCTTCACGCTGGCCGTACGCGGCCGGATCGTGCAAGCTCCACGGTCTGTGTTCCACGGAAGCTCCTGATGCCGCATCCCACCCGCGCCCTGGCCGCCGCCATCGCCGCGTTGTTCCTGTTCAGTGCCGTGCCGTCGGCCGAAGCAGCGAAGAAGAAGGCCAGCCGCCCTGCCGCCGCGCAGACCCGCCAGGCTGCCAAGCCCAAGGCCAAGCCCGCCCGCGCCACCGCGCCGGCGCGTGGCAGCTCGGCACGCCGCGCCGCGCCGCGCCCGGTCGCACCGGCCCGTGCCGTACCCAAGCAGGTACAGCTGGAACGCCTGTACGACGAATACTGGGATGCCTCGATGCGGTTGAACCCGCTGCAGGCCACCTTCCAGGGCGAACCCCGCTACAACGACCAGCTGCCCAACATACTGTCCGCCGCCTGGCGCCAGCAGTCGCACGACTTCACCACCGAGTGGCTGGGCAAGGTCGAGAAACTCGGCAGCGACGGCCTGCAGGGCCAGGACCTGCTCAGCTACGAGATCTTCGTGCGCGACGCGCGCGCTTCGCTGGCCGCCGAGCGCTACCCGAGCTGGATGATGCCGATCAGCCAGTACTACAACATCGGCAGCATCATGGCGATCCTCGGTGCCGGCGCCGGCGCGCAGCCGTTCAACACCGTGCAGGACTACGACACCTGGTCGCGCCGTTCGCTGGGCATTCCCGAGCTGTTCGACCAGGCCATCGACAACATGCGCCAGGGCATGAAGGCCGGCGTGGTACAGCCGCGCGACCTGATGGAAAAAGTGCTGCCGCAGCTGGATGCAGTGATCAAGCCGACCGCCGAGGAAAGCATCTTCTGGTCGCCGATCCGCACCATGCCGAACACCATCCCGGCCGAGGACAAGGCGCGCATCAGCGCCGAGTACAAGCGCATGATCGAACTGCGCATCATGCCGGCCTACCGCGCCCTGCGCGGCTTCATCGCCACCGAATACCTGCCCGCCACCCGCGCCAGCAGCGGCCTGGGCGCACTGCCCGATGGCCAGGCCTGGTACGCCAACCTGATCGTGCAGACCACCGCCAGCGACCAGACCGCCGCGCAGCTGCACGCGCTGGGCGAACAACGCGTGCAGGAACTGCAGGCCCAGATCGCCACGGTGATGAAGGATGCCAAGCTGCGCGGCACCCCCACCAAGCTGCTGCGCAGCATGCGCAACGACCGCCAGTTCCAGTACGGCGATGCCAACGCGCTGATCAACCGCTACCGCCAGGTGCAGCAGCAGGTCAACGCACGCCTGCCGCAGGTGCTGGATACGATGCCGAAGGCGCCGCTGGACGTACGCGCGGTGGAACCGGAGCGCGCACTGACCGCCGCTGCCGCGGCCTATCAGCCGGCACTGCCCGGGCAATCCGCGGTGCTGTACGTGAACACCCGCGACCTGCCCAGCCGCAAGCGCTGGAACGTGCCGGTGCAGTACCTGCATGAAGCGATCCCAGGCCACCACGTGCAGCTGGGCCTGCAGCAGGAGCTGGCCAAGCTGCCGCGCTTCCGCCGCCTCGGTGGCGATCTTGCCTTCGTCGAAGGCTGGGGCCTGTACGCCGAAACGCTGGGCGAAGACCTGGGCATCTACACCGATCCCTACGACCGCATCGGCTACCTGTACTCGCGCCTGCTGCGCGCCGCCCGCGTGGTGGCCGATACCGGCGTGAACGCACAGGGCTGGAGCAAGCAGCAGGCCGTCACCTACCTGCAGAAGACCGTGGACATGAGCAGCGACGACGCCAACGCCGAAGTCGAGCGGATCATGGCCCAGCCCGGCCAGGCGCTGTCCAACGTGGCTGGCCTGACCACCATTGTTGCCCTGCGCGACAAGGCCAAGGCACGCCAGGGCGCCGCCTTCGACCTGCGCCGCTTCCATGCCGAACTGCTGAAGGACGGCTCGATGCCGCTGGATGTGCTGGACCGCAAGATGGAGCGCTGGATGGTTCAGCCCGCCAGCGCCACGCCCGCCCCGTCACCCTGACCCTTCCGGAGCCGCCATGCGTCCTGCCGTCGCCCTGTTCGCCGTCGTGCTGGGCCTGCTGCCGCTGGCCACCTCCGCCGCTCCGGTGCTGACCCCACCGGATGCGGGCATCGACGGCCTGATGCAGGCCTACGACGGCCAGGTGCCCGGCGCCGCCGTACTGGTGCTGCATGACGGAAAGCCGGTGTTCCGCCGCGGCTATGGCCTGGCGGTGGTCGAGGACGGCACCGCGGTCACCGCGGCCAGCAACTTCCGGCTGGCCTCGGTCAGCAAGCAGTTCACCGCTGCGGCGGTGCTGCTGCTGGTGGAAGATGGCCGGCTCGGGCTGGATCAACCTGCCCGGCAATGGCTGCCCGAACTGCCACCGGCTGCCGCCGCCATCACCATCCGCCAGCTGCTCTCGCACACCGGTGGCCTGCTCGACTACGAAGACCTGATGGACCCGGCCGACAGCCGCCAGGTGCACGACGCCGATGTACTGACCCTGCTGTCGCACCAGGACCGGCTGAACTTCGCGCCCGGCACGCAGTACCACTACAGCAACAGCGGCTATGCGCTGCTGGCACTGATCGTCGGACGTGCCTCCGGCCAGGATTTCGCAGCCTTCCTGCAGCAGCGCATCTTCCGCCCACTGGGCATGGCGCACACCGTGGCCCACCAGGACGGCGTCGATACCATCGCCGCACGCGCCTATGGCTACAGCTGGATCGATGGCCGTTGGCAACGCACGGACCAGAGCACCACCAGCGCCGTGCTCGGCGATGGCGGCATCTATTCCTCGCTGGACGACCTGGCCCGCTGGGATGCGGCGCTGTACGACGACCGCCTGCTGTCGAAGGCCTCGCGCCGCGCGATGTTCAGCCCGGCCACGGCAACACCCGAACCGGACGTACCGCACTACGGCTTCGGCTGGCGCCTGAATGGCCCGGTGCAATGGCACAGCGGCGAGAGCATCGGCTTCCGCAACGTGATCGTGCGCCACCCGGAGAAGCACCTGACCGTGATCGTGCTGACCAACCGCAACGACCCCGAACCCTATCCGCTGGCGCTGAAGATCGCCCAGCGCTGGCTGGACACCCTGCAATGACCCGCGATGCCGACGCCCTGCTGGGCATCCACCACGCCGCACTGATCTGCAGCGACTACGCACGCTCGAAGGACTTCTACGTGCGCATCCTCGGCCTGCGCGTGCTGGCCGAGAACCACCGCAGCGCGCGCGATTCCTGGAAGCTGGACCTGGCCCTGCCCGACGGCGGGCAGCTGGAACTGTTCTCCTTCCCCTCCCCGCCGCCCCGGCCCAGCCGCCCGGAAGCCCAGGGCCTGCGCCACCTCGCGTTCCGCGTGGCCGCGCTGGAGCCATTCATCCAGCGCCTGGCCGCGCATGGCGTGGCGTGCGAGCCGATCCGCGTGGACGAATACACCGGCCGCCGCTTCACCTTCTTCGCCGACCCCGACGACCTGCCGCTGGAGCTGTACGAGGTCGGTTGAGCGTGTGATTCGGGGTCAGATCCCTTTTCCAATGGAAAAGGGATCTGACCCCGCCGCCGCCACGGAAAGTCCCATCCACGCATGGCGTGGATCTACCGTGTCGACCAAGGTCGACACCTACCCACAGCACACGGAACCTGTCGAAGGCGGGGTGGGTCCGGTTGCGGGGGTGTCCGCGGCATGGATGCCGCGGCCAAGCCCCCAGGGACGGGTTCACGGCGTCCCCCGCAACCGGACCCACCCCGCCATACCGCGGAATGCTGGCTGTTGCTGTTGAGGTTGCCGGCCAGCGGCCGGCACTACCGCGGGTGCAGGGCGCAGCCCTGCAAAGCCCCCCTTCCCCATACCCCGCCGAATGGGTATACAGTCGACCCATGCCGGCAGCGTGCCGGAATGAACCCTGGGAGGGGACCATGCGCAACACCTTCAAGACCCTGCTGCTGGCACTGCCGCTGTGCCTGGCCGCCCTGTCGGCCCAGGCCGCCGACGGCGCCGCCGGCCGCTGGAAGACCATCGACGACAAGACCGGCAAGGTGAAGTCGATCGTCGAGATCACCGAGGCCGCCAACGGCACGCTGACCGGCAAGGTGGTCGACATCCTGCACTCGGACAAGGGCCCCAACCCGGTCTGCGATGGATGTGAAGGCGCCAACAAGAACAAGCCGGTGAAGGGCATGACCATCCTCTGGAACCTGAAGGCCGACGGCGCCAACAAGTGGTCCGGCGGCACCATCCTCGACCCGGCCAACGGCAAGACCTACAAGTCGAAGATGGAGCTGCAGCCGGGTGGCACCAAGCTGGACGTGTCCGGCTGCATCGCCTTCATCTGCCGCGCGCAGACCTGGCAGCGCGAATAAGCGCCCCCGTTCCCGCTTCATCCCCGTGACCCGGCCCCGGCCGGGTCACCTCGTTGCGGGCATGCGATACTCTGCGGTTCCCCTCGGCTTCACCCCGCGACCATGACCCGTACCGCGCTCGTCACCACCGCCCTGCCCTACGCCAACGGCCCGCTGCATCTGGGCCACCTGGTCGGCTACATCCAGGCCGACATCTGGGTGCGTGCGCGGCGAATGAGCGGCGGCAAGGCCTGGTTCGTCTGCGCCGACGACACCCACGGCACGCCGATCATGCTGGCTGCGGAAAAGGCCGGGGTTACCCCGGAAACCTTCATCGCCAACATCCAGGCCAGCCACGAACGTGACTTCGCCGCCTTCGGCGTGGCGTTCGACCATTACGACTCGACCAACTCGGCGGCCAACCAGGCGCTGACCGAGCAGTTCTACCTGAAGCTGGAGGCGGCCGGCCACATCAGCCGCCGTTCGGTCGCGCAGTTCTACGACCCGGCCAAGGGCATGTTCCTGCCCGACCGCTACGTCAAGGGCATCTGCCCGAACTGCGGCAGCCCCGACCAGTACGGCGACAACTGCGAAGTCTGCGGCGCCACCTATGCGCCGACCGACCTGAAGGAGCCGCGTTCGGTCATCTCCGGTGCCACGCCGGAAATGCGCGATTCGGAGCACTTCTTCTTCGAGGTGGGCCACTTCGATGCGTTCCTGCGCGAATGGCTGGCCGGCGATGTCGCCCTGCCGGGCGTGAAGGCCAAGCTCGGTGAGTGGCTCAATGCCGAAGGTGGCCTGCGCGCGTGGGACATCTCGCGCGATGCACCGTACTTCGGTTTCCAGATTCCCGGCCAGCCGGGCAAGTACTTCTACGTCTGGCTGGATGCGCCCATCGGCTACCTGTCCAGCTTCCAGACCCTGTGCGGCAAGCTCGGCGAGGACTTCGAAGCGCACCTGCGTGCCGGCACCAGCACCGAGCTGCACCACTTCATCGGCAAGGACATCGTCAACTTCCACGGCCTGTTCTGGCCGGCGGTGCTGCACGGTACCGGCCACCGCGCGCCGACCCGCCTGCACGTCAACGGCTACCTGACCGTGGACGGCGCCAAGATGAGCAAGTCGCGTGGCACCTTCGTGATGGCCCGTACCTTCCTCGATGCCGGCCTGGAGCCGGAAGCGCTGCGCTATTACTACGCCGCCAAGTCCGGCGGCGGCGTCGACGATCTCGACCTGAACCTGGGTGACTTCATCGCCCGCGTCAACGCCGATCTGGTCGGCAAGTTCGTCAACCTGGCCAGCCGCTGCGCCGGCTTCATCAGCAAGCGCTTCGACGGCCTGTTGGCCGCGCAGCTGCCCGATGCGGCGCAATACCAGCGCTTCGTCGATGGCCTGGCGCCGATCCGTGAAGCCTACGAGCGCAATGACCCGGCCGCGGCGATCCGCCTGACCATGACCCTGGCTGACGAAGCCAACCGCTACATCGACGACGTCAAGCCGTGGGTCATCGCCAAGCAGGAAGGTGCCGACGCACAGCTGCAGGCCGTATGCAGCCAGGGCCTGAACCTGTTCCGCGTGCTGGTCACCGCACTGAAGCCGGTGCTGCCGGCCACCGCCGCGCAGGCCGAGGCCTTCCTGGCCGCGCCGGCAAACGACTGGACCGACCTGGTGCAGCCGCTGCTGGGCCACCGCATCACTGACTACACCCCGCTGTTCACCCGTATCGACCCGAAGAAGATTGACGCCATGATCGACGCCTCCAAGGACACCCTGCAGCCGGCCGCCGCTGCCGCCCCCGCCGCCAAGACCGATGCGGTCAAGCCGGCCGCACCGGCACCGGCCAAGGAAGAAGCCAAGAGCACCGACGCCCCGGCCTACATCGGCATCGACGATTTCGCCAAGCTCGACCTGCGCATCGGCAAGGTGCTGGTGTGCGAGTTCGTGGAAGGCTCGGACAAGCTGCTGCGCTTCGAACTGGACGCCGGCGAACTGGGCAAGCGCCAGATCTTCTCCGGCATCCGTGGCAGCTACGGCGAGCCGGAAGCCCTGGTCGGCCGCAGCGTGGTGTTCATCGCCAACCTGGCCCCGCGCAAGATGCGCTTCGGCCTGAGCGAAGGCATGATCCTGTCGGCCGGTTTCGACGGCGGCGCGCTGGCGCTGCTGGACGCCGACAGCGGCGCACAGCCGGGCATGCCGGTCCGCTGATGCCCGCGGCGGGCGTGGCCACCGCCGCGCCCGCCGGCAGCACCGGCCACCGGACGCAACGCGATGGGAAGCAACGGAATGGAACTGGCGCTGTTCGACTTCGACCACACCGTGACCACCTGCGATACCTATGGCCGTTTCCTGCGCCGCGTGGCCACGGCCGAACAGCTGGCGCAGGCGTGGTGGAAGGTCGGCCCGTGGCTGGCCGCGTACAAGCTGAAACTGATCTCGGCCGAACGCATCCGTGCACGCGTCACCCGCCTGACCTTCAGCGACCGCCACAGCGATGACATCGCCACGCTGGCGGCCGGCTTCTCGCGTGAGTTCCTGCCCGAGGTTGTGCGCCCGGAGATGCTGGAACAGATCCGCTGGCACAAGGAACAGCAGCACACCGTGGTGATCGTGTCCGGCTCGCTGGACCTGTACCTGCGGCCGTGGTGCGAGCAGCTGGGCCTGCAGCTGATCTGCAACCGGCTGGAAAGCCAGGACGGCCGCCTGACCGGTCGCTATGCCGGCGGCGACTGCGGCCCGCGCAAGGTCGAGCACATCCGCCGCCAGTTCGATCTGTCGCGCTACGTGCGCATCCATGCCTACGGTGACAGTTCAGAAGACAAGCCGATGCTGGCGCTGGCGCACGAGCGCTGGTTCCGTGGCAAACCCCTGAAGTAATCCCAACGCGCAGCCTTCGCCACGCATGAGCCTGATCCCGCCCCTGACCGAACGCCTCGACCGCCTGCTGCCGCAGACCCAATGCGGGCAATGCGGCTACGACGGCTGCCGCCCGTACGCGCAGGCGATGGCGCGCGGCGAGGCGGGCGTGGACCGCTGCCCGCCGGGCGGCGATGCCGGCGCGCGCGCACTGGCGCAGGTACTGGGCGTACCCGCCGTTCCGTTTGATCGTTCGCGTGGCGAACACAAGGCGCCGCAGGTGGCGCTGATCGTGGAAGCCGACTGCATCGGCTGCACCAAGTGCATCCAGGCCTGCCCGGTGGACGCCATCATCGGCGGCGCCAAGTACATGCACACGGTCATTGCCGATCTGTGCACCGGTTGCGAGCTGTGCATTCCACCGTGCCCGGTGGATTGCATCGAGATGGTGCCGGCATAGCCGGGGTCAGATCCCTTTTCCGACGGGAAAGGGATCTGACCCCGTTCAATGATTACGGCACCGCGGCCGTCACCACGATCTCGACCTTCCACTCGGCGTGGGCCAGCTTGGCTTCGAACGTTGCGCGGGCCGGGGTCGCACCCTCGACCACCCACTCGTCCCATGCCTTGTTCATGCCGTCGAAGTCGGCGATGTCGGCCAGGAACACTTCGGCGCGCAGCACGTGCTGGCGATCACTGGCGACCAGCGCCAGCAGCTTGTCGATCTCGGCCAGCACCTGTCGGGTCTGCCCGGTGATGTCCTGGCTGGTGTCTTCCGGAATCTGGCCGGAGAGATAGGCGACCTTGTTGTACACGGTCATTTCGGACATGCGCGGTCCGACGTCGTAACGCTCCATCATGGGCGTGGCTCCTGCGGGTGATCAGGCCTGCATTGTCCTCCAAACCGGTCAACGGTGGGTGCAGGGGGAACCTTCGCGCAACATCACTACCGGGCTCCGACACACCTGCTGGTCAAATGACCGCGACAGGCGCACGATGCGCCACGCCCCGCGTTGACACTGCCCTCGCCCCTCCTGACGCACCCTTGCGCCGATGACCCCAGCCACCGACCCCGCCACCGCTTCCTCCCCCCCGGCATGGAAGCGGGTCCTCACCATTGTCGTTCCCCTGCTGATCCTCTCGCTGGCCCTGCATGGCCTGGCCAGTGAATTCGATGAGCACGGCTACCGTGCCATCCGCCAGGCGTTCCGCCATCTCAGCGGCGCCCAGATTGCGCTCACCGTGGCACTCGGCCTGGCCAGCTACGCCTGCCTGATCGGCTTCGATGCCATCGGCCTGCGCCGCAGCGGCATCCGCGTGCATCCGGCGCGCATCGGCATCACCGCCTTCCTCGCGCACACGCTGGGCCAGACCGTGGGCTTTGCCGCGTTGACCGGTGGCGCAGTGCGCCTGCGCGGCTATCGCAGCGCCGGTCTCGACCTGGCGCAGATCGGCCAGGTGGTGCTGATGAGCACGCTCGGCTTCGTGTTCGGTGCGTGGCTGCTGATCAGCGTGGCGTTGTGCATGGAACCGGCGGCGGCGGCGTTGGCATTGCCATTGAATCCCGATGCCGTGCGCATCGTCGGCATCGTCGCCCTGCTCGCCTATCTGGGTACCGTGCTGCTGGTCGGCCGCGATGGCCGGCAGTTCAGCGTGTTCGGCCATGCGTTGTGGCTGCCCGACCGCCGCACCATGATCGGCGTCACCGTGCTCAGCGTGATCGAGCTGGTGCTGGCCAGTGCCGCCTTCTACGTGCTGCTGCCGGACTCCACGCCGACCGGCCTGCCCGGCTTCGTCGGCCTGTACCTGGTGGCGGTGCTGGCCGGCCTGGTCTCGACCGTGCCGGCCGGCCTGGGCGTGTTCGAGTGGAGCCTGTTGAAGCTGCTTCCACAGGTGGCACCGGCGGCGGTGCTGGCGGCGGCGCTGATCTACCGCGTTACCTACTACGTGCTGCCGCTGGTGCTGGCCACCCTGCTCGCACTTGCGCCTGCCCTGCGGCAGCCGCTGCAGGCCAGTGCCGGGGCGACCCGCGCCGGCTGGAACGCGTTGCGCCCATGGCTGCCGCAGATCATCGCGCTGGCGGTGTTCAGCATCGGCGCGGCGCTGGTCATCGACGGCACGCTGCCGACGCCACGCCGTCACCTGGTGAACGCCTCGCTGCCGATCCTGGAAACCTCGCACCTGATCGGCAGCCTCAGTGGCGTCGCGCTGCTGCTGATCGGCCAGGGCCTGGCCCGGCGCAGCCACGCCGCGTGGATGCTGGCGATGGCGGTGTGCGTGATCACCCCGCTGCCGCTGTGGCTGCGTGGCGGCCAATGGCTGATCGCAGTTTCCGCAGTGCTGGCGGCGATGGCGCTGTGGGCCGCGCGCCGCGAGTTCTACCGCCAGGGCGCACTGCTGGATGAAGCCTGGTCGTGGCCGTGGCTGCGCAACCTCGGCCTGGTGCTGGTGGCGGTGACCTGGCTGCTGTTCTTCACCTACAGCCATGTCGAATACCAGAACGAGTTGTGGTGGCAGTTCGCGGTGTCGGGCAACGCACCGCGCGCGTTGCGTGCACTGCTGGTGGTGGCCATCGCGCTGGTGATGTTCGGCCTGGCGCGGTTGCTGCACAGCACGCGCAGCCCGCTGCAACCCGCCGACGAAGCCACGCTGCAATCGCTGGCGCCGGTACTGGCCGGTGCCACCGATACCCAGGCCTGCCTGGTGCTGACCGCCGACAAGGCGGTGCTACGCGATGATGCAAAGCAGGGCTTCGTGATGATGCAGCGCTACGGCGGTTCGCTGATCGCGATGGGCGATCCGGTCGGCCCGCCGGACGTCGCCCGCGCATTGATCTGGCGCTTCCGCGAGGAAGCCGACCGGCTCGGCCTGCGCCCGGTGTTCTACCAGGTCGGCGAGACCTACTGGCAGACCTACCTTGACCTCGGCCTGGGTCTGGTCAAGCTCGGCGAAGAAGCGATGGTGCCGCTGCACGACTTCGGCCTGGAAGGCCGCGAACGCGCCGACCTGCGCCAGGCTTGGAACCGCGGCAAGCGCAGCGGCCTGTCGTTCCGCGTGGCACAGGTGGAAGAAATTCCCAGCCTGCTGCCACGCCTGCACGCGATCTCCAACGCGTGGCTGGAAGACAAGGCCGGCGACGAAAAGGGCTTCTCGCTGGGCAGCTACGACCCGGACTACCTGGTGCGCTTCCCGGTGGCGCTGGTCGAGGCCGAAGGCCAGATCGTGGCGTTCGCCAACCTGTGGCAGGCACCGGCCGGTGCCGAGCTGTCGGTGGACCTGATGCGACACGTCAACGAGGCGCCAAAGGGCACGATGGACTTCCTCTTCATCGAACTGTTCCTGTGGGGCCGCGCGCAGGGCTATGCACGCTTCTCGCTGGGCATGGCGCCACTGTCCGGGCTGGCACAGCATCGCCTGGCCGGCCGCTGGAACCGCCTGGCCGGCCTGCTGGCGCGGCATGGCGAACGCTTCTACGGGTTCAGTGGCCTGCGCCGCTTCAAGTCGAAGTTCGACCCGCAGTGGCGGCCACGCTATCTCGCTGCGCCGGGTGGCATGCACCTGCCAGCGGCGCTGCTCGATGCCACCCGCCTGATCTCGCTGGACCCGCGGCGCAACTGAGGCCGCGGTAGCGTCGGGCATGGCTCGACGCTACCGCGGCTCGTTCTGGTGGGTGCGAACCGTTGGTTCGCACGCTCTCCGGTTCACGCCCCGCCCTTGAGGATCACTTCGGCCAGGCGGTCGTAATCACCATTGAAGTGGTGGTCGCCAGGCAGCTTCACCTTCTGCACGCCGTCGTTGGCCGGCAGGCCGGGGCACAGCGCGTCATCGTCGTCCTGGCCGTACACGCACAGCGTCTTGCCAGTCGGGAGTCTGGCCACTTCCGGCGCGATCGGCAGGCCGTCGCCGCCACCGCCCAGCCAGTTGCTGACGTGGAATTCGAAGTCGGCCTTCTTGCCTACCGACAGCAGCACGATACGGTCCAGCGCCGCACGGGTATCGGCGTCGAGCTGGTTGATGGTCGCCGGCAGCACGTCGGCGCCCTGCGAGAAACCGATCAGCATCACCTTGTCGCGGTGCCACTGCTGGCGGTAGTGGTCGATGATCTTCTGCAGGTCAGCAGCGAAGCCCTTCGGCGTGCGCTCGCTCCAGAAGTAGCGCAGCGAGTCGATGCCGACCACGGCCACGCCATGCTCGTTGAGCGACGATGCCACGTCCTTGTCCAGGCCGGCCCAGCCACCATCGCCGGAAACGAACACGGCCAGCGTGTCGCCGTTGCCGGTCGCCGGTACTTCCACCACCGGCAGGCCCTTCAGCGCGGCCGGCGGCGGTGCCAGGCTGACGCCCGCCTGCGCACCCATCACCCGCGCGGCAGCCACCAGGCCCGGTGAGGCATCACCACGCGCGGTGCGCTTGAACTCGCGCGCCATCGCGACCTGCTGCACGAACCCGCTGGCCTCACCCACCTTGCAACCGTGATCACCCGCTGCACTCAACCACGGGAAGTTCAGTTCGGCGGGTTGCAGCGTGTTGCGCTTCACACCATCGCCGCAGACCATGCGCTCGTGGTTGTGGTCCGGGCAGAAGCCGGTGGTGAGCAGGCCGGCGAACACCTGGGTGTCGGCCTGCGCGGCCAGTGAGTAGGCCATTTCTGCACCTTCACCATCGCCGCCGACCAGCGGCAGGTGGTAGCCGGGCAGATGCAGGGAGGCCTGCAGCCAGCGCGAGAAGTTCTCGACGTCGCCGGAGCCGAACGAACAGGTGGGGTCGCCCTCACGCTTGAGCACCCCGCGCAGGTGCGCGATGTCCACGGCTGCGACCATCGCACCATCGGCACGCAGGGCCTCGATCGGCAGACGGCTGGTATCGCCACCGGCGGAAGGTTCATGGAACCAGATCACCACCCGCTGCGGCGTTCCCGATGGCATGTGCACCGGAATCTGTTCGAACCGTCCGTGGCTGAACTGCTGCACGGTCGCTGCCGCGGTTGCCGGCAGTGCGGCCAGCGCCAGCACCACACCCATTACCCTGACCAGCCCTGCACGCTTCATATCGCAGCCCCGATGGAATGCGCACACGATACGCTGCCTCCACGTGCACGGCACGTACCGGTGCAGGCCGTTGGGCTTTCAGCAGGCCGCGGCGCGACGACTGCGTCGATACAGCGCCAGTGCCAGATACAACAGCCAGCCCACGATCACCACGATCACCACTTTCTGCCCCAGCCCGCGCGGCGGCCCGCCACGCCACAGCACGTGCAGCCACAGCAGCACGAAGGCCAGCCAGGCCCAGCCCCAGAGCAGGCCAGCGGCGGATTGCCAGCCCGGTTCGCGGCGCAGGTACCAGGCCTGCAGCAGCATGCCGACGCTGGCGCACAGGAACGCGGTGTTGGCCGCCAGCCCATGGATGAACGGTGCCAGCAGCGGCGTGGCTTCGGGCAGCCAGCTGTCGCCGATGGCGACCGTGGCCAGGCCCAGTGCCGAGACCGTGAACAGCAGCGGCGCCGCCGCGCTGCGCCGCGGGCCGATGCTACAGCGATAAAGGGCGATGCCGAGCAGGGCAATCGCCAGCGCCAACAGGCAGTAGGCCGCGCGCAACGCCAGCCCCCACGGCCCGTGCAGGTAGAGGCTGAGCGTGGCACGCACCCAATCCAGATCGGTGCGCGCGAACTGGGTCCACAGCGCGGTGGCCACGAATAGCAGCAGCGCCACCAGCGCCAGCAGCGCCGCCGGACGCGCGCGGCTCATGCGGACGCCTCCGGGTGCCGCGCCTGCCATTCGGCCAACGCCTTGCGATAGCGCTGCAGCTCATCGGCATACAGATCCAGCACGCACAGCGGGCAACCGCTGCCGCAGCATTCGTTGGGACCGGGCTCTTCGGGCGGCATCGGACGGGGATCGGGATCAGGGACGGACACGATTGGAAGCGGCGATCGATGGAAACGGGCACCAGTGTACCGGGCCGGCTCAGTGGTCCAGCTGGCGGCGCAGGTTGTCGCGCGCGGCCGCGTCGAGGCGCTGGTGGAAGAATTCGCTGAGGAAGATGCGCGGTGCGCGCAGCAGGCCCTGCAGGAAACGGCGGCGACCGGCGCGATACAGGAAGCCCGGCACCACGCCCTTGTACTCCTCGGCCACGCCACGGTCATACGCGGCGAACACCGGTTCCGGCGCGGCCAGGATCGCCATGTCGCAGTCCAGGAACAACGCGGCCTCGGCATCGACATCGTCCGGGCCGAGCGCGCCATGGCGGGCGGTCAGCAGGATCAGCTGCTCGACCCGGGCGGCATCGACGGCGACGAGTTCCGGCGCCTGCGCGATCGCCTGCAGGGCCAGCTGCGCCGAACGCGCCTCGTTGTCCTTTCGCCCCGCCACGTAGATCGCATCGTGGTAGAGCACGGCCAGGTAGACCTCGGCCGGCTGCTGCCAGCCGGGGCCGTCGGCAACCTCCTGGCAGTGCTGCAGCACCGCGCGCACGTGGCCGAAGTGGTGGTAGGCCCGTGGCGGCGTTGCATAGCTGTGCTGCAGCGCCTGCCACTGCGCCGGAGCAAGCGTCAGCGGGGAGAAGTCCATGCCTGGATCATCCCGCCTGCGCCTGTGGCGGGCAAGCTGGCGGTTTTTTCACCACCCCCTCACAACGCCCTTTCCACGGGGACGCAACGCGGTTGTCCACAGCTTTGTCGAGCGCTGGTCCACACCGGCTGTGGATGAACGCGCGGACCGACCAGCGGTCACTGCAGCGGTGCGCGCACAGGTCTACACTCGCCTCAGGCGGGAGCGCCCGCCGCTGCCGGGAGCCGTCATGTACCGTCCTGCCGCCCGATCCGTTCTGCTGGCACTGGCCGCACTGGCCGCACCGTCCGCGATCGCACTGAACCCTGCCGCGACCGAAGCCCCCACGGTGGTTGCCAGCACCGCCGCGCCGACGATTCCGACGCCGCAGCAGGTGTTCGCGATTCCAACGGCGATGCGCGACATGCTGCGCACGCAGGTGATCAATCGCAGCTACTCGCGCGAGCAGCGCCTGCAGGCGCTGGTGGAAATGATCTTCGACCGCCACGGCCTGGACCTGCAGTACGACGCCGACGCGACCCTCACCGTCAGCGAAATCTGGCAGCAGCGGCGCGCCAACTGCCTGGCCTTCACCCTGATGTTCGTCGCGCTGGCACGCGAAGCCGGCATCCAGGCGCGCGTGCAGGAAGTCGGCCAGGTGGTGTCGTGGTACCAGGACCAGGCCCAGGGCCTGGTCTACAGCGTCGGCCACGTCAATGCCGGGGTCGGCTTCGCCGGCCGCTTCGCCACCGTCGATCTGGATCGCAACGTGCTGTACGACCGCCGCGGGCCGCTGCCGATCAGCCAGGCACGGGCATTGGCACACTTCTACAACAACCGCGGCGCCGAACGCATGGCCAGCGGCGACCTGGTGGGTGCACGCACCTTCTTCAATGCCGCGCTGGCACAGGACAACAGCTTCGCCGCCACCTGGAACAATCTGGGCGTGCTGGAAAACCGTACGGGCGATGCCGCCGCCGCGCGCCGGGCACTGGAAACGGCGCTGCGGCTGGACGGCCGCCAGGACGCTGCACTGACCAACGCCAGCGCGTTGTACCGAAAGCTGGGCATGGTCGTGCAGGCGCAGGCGCTGGAGCAGCGGCTGCAGTCAGTGCAGCGCGAGGATCCGTTCGCGCAGTACATGCTCGGCGCCGAAGCCGAACGCGCCGGCCAACTGGATCAGGCGATCCGCTATTACCGGCAGGCCGTGCGCCTGTACGACACCGCACACCAGTTCCACTTCGGGCTGGCGCGGGCCTATTTCCTGGCCGGCCAGCTCAAGCGCGCCGATCGTGAACTGCTGCGCGCGCAGGAGCTGGGCGGTGCCCCGCAGCAGGCGCGCTACCAGGCCAAGCTGGACAGCCTGGCCCGCTGGCGCGCACAGCAGCAGGCCAGGCGCTGAAAGCCGCTCAGGCCTTCTTGAGGAAGCAGGTCTTCAGGACCAGGCCCTTGATCTTGTCCGAGTTGCCTTCGATGTGCTCGGCATCGTCCTCGACCAGGCGGATGTTGCGGATCACGGTGCCCTGCTTGAGGGGGATCGAGGAACCCTTCACCTTCAGGTCCTTGATCACGGTGACGGTGTCACCGGCCTGCAGGGTGTTGCCGTTGCTGTCACGCACGACCAGGGTCGAACCGGCCCCTTCCTCGGCGGTCCATTCGAAGCCGCAGTCGGCGCAGATCCACAGCGCGCCATCGGCATAGGTGTTTTCCAGGGTGCACTGCGGGCAGGCGGGGGCAGAAGACATCAGCAAGTACCTCAAAGTGAATCAACAGCCGCCATTGTAACCGCCCGGCTCCCCTGCCCTTTTCCGGGCGGCGCCCGGCGGACCGCATGACCCGATCCGGAACCCCGATCCGGAACGGGAGGCCGCAGGAACTTGCAGTCGGCGGCGAACTGCAGCAGAGTGCGCGGCCCCTGATCGCCCCCGGAACTCCCCATGCGCCTCGGCATCGACTTCGGTACCAGCAATTCCGCCGCCGCCATCGTGCATGAGGGGAAACTGCTGCCGATCCGCTTCGGCGACGCCGAGCAGTTCCGCACCAGCGTGTATTTCCCCGGCGTGGTGCCCGACCCGGACGACTTCCAGCTCGACGACGGCCAGGAACACCAGCTGCAGCAGATGATCGACAGCGCCGCGCGCGCGGCGCGTGCCGCCGGCCAGGAACGCACGCCGCAGGCGCTGCGCCGCGAAGCCCTGCGCGCGCTGCGCCGGGAATGGATGGAAGCCCGCGCCGGCAAGGAACGCAGCGCCAACGACCTGCTGCAGAACGCGGTCTACGGCGACGAAGCGCTGGAAGCCTATTTCGAGGAACACGAAGGCAACCTGGTGCAGAGCCCGAAGTCGATGCTCGGCTACAACCTGCACCCGCGCGCGAAGCAGACCATCACCGGCATCGCCGCGCACATCCTCGAACACATCCGCCTGACCGCCAGCGCCCAGCTCGGTCAGCCACTGCGCGCCGCCCTGCTCGGGCGTCCGGTGCAGTTCCGCAGTTCGATCGGCGCAGCCGGCAACGACCAGGCGCTGGACATCCTGCGCGAAGCAGCCACCCAGGCCGGCTTCGACCAGATCGATTTCCTCGAGGAACCGGCCGCGGCGGCCATGCACTACCACGCCGAAAGCCGCGAGCGGCACCAGGCGGTGATCGTCGATATCGGCGGCGGCACCACCGACATCGCCCATGCCGAGGTCGGCGGCGACGACGCCCCGCGCATCCACCGCGCCTGGGGTATCGCCCGCGGCGGTACCGATATCGACCTGGCGCTGAGCCTGTCCAGCTACATGCCGCTGTTCGGCCGCGGCATCACCCGCGTGCCCGCCCATCACTACGTGGAAGCGGCCACGGTGCAGGACATGACCCGCCAGCGCGACTTCCGCCTGCACAAGTACGACCATGTGGACGCGCCCTGGGGCGACCGCCTGCAGGCCCTGCAGGACACCGGCAACACCGCCCGCCTGTACCGCGATGTCGAACGCGCCAAGATCGCCCTCAGCGCTGCCAGCGAGCACCGCAGCACGCTGGACTACATCGCCCGCGACCTGCATGCCGACAGCAGCGCCGACGGCCTGGCCGCCGCCGCCCATGGCTACCTGGAGCAGATCCGGGAGCTGCTGGCCCAGGTCCGCAGCGACATCGGCGGCGACCCGGATGCGGTGTTCCTGACTGGCGGCATGTCCCGCGCCGGCTACCTGCGCCAGGCGGTAGCGGCAGCCTTCCCGGGCGCCCGCATGGTCCACGGCGAGCCCTCGCTGGGCGTGGTCCAGGGCCTTGCGCTGGCGGCAGCCAGCCAGGATTAACAAAACGTTACGCGGTCTAAGTTACTCTTGGTCGGCTAGAACCCTGCTGCACCTTCCACCGTCCACGGCGGTGTGTGTCCACGGTGCAGCCTGGCCCGCCCAGCGGGCCTAGCGGCCATGCCTTCCTGGCTCGTTCATGGTCCGCGCAGCACCTGAGCCGCCATCGAGACCCGCTTTGGGCACCCGCCAGGCCCCTGAGGCCTTACAACCTGACGCAGCACCTGCACCCATCGACTGCCGCCGTTGTGACGCGGTCTGTTGCCGGTTGCCCGTGCTGCTGCAGCCCGGCGACCACGTGCCCGGCCAGTTCCTGTCACGCGACACCCACGGCCGTGCCGTGATGGCGCGCAACGAGGAAGGCTGGTGCGCGGCGATCGATCCCTATCACCTGCGCTGCACGATCTATTCGCAGCGCCCGGCGATCTGCCGCCAGTTTTCGATGGGCGGCGATGACTGCCGCCGCGAGCGGCAGGACTACCTGCGCCAGGCCGATGCCTGGGCGCTTTCCTCCCCTTCCACCTGACAGGAGCAACCATGCCCCGCAAGGCAAAGACCCCCGCGAAGGCCAGCAACAGCATCCGCAGCGAACGCAAGGGCGCGGCCGCCAGCACCGTGGTCAGCAGCGATTCCATCGCTTCGGACCTGGCAGCGTTCCGCAAGGCCGGTGGCAAGATCGAAGTCCTCGGCACTACCTGGGCGCTGAAGAAAGCCAGCTGACCCAGCTCCGACCGCGGCGGCGCTGCCGCCGCGGCCTGCCGGATCGCGCTCAGCGATCCAGGCGTACCCGGACACTACCCGAATGCGACTGGATGCGGATGTCACCGTCGCCATTGCCGAGCCGTGTATCGAGATGGCTGCCGGGGCCATAGCGCGGCCGCTCCACCTGGCCGGCGTCGCTGTTGATCGACCCGCTGAAGCTGTTCACCGACAGCTGCGCCGAGACCGTGCGCGGCAGCCGCAGGTTGACCGACGCACTCACCGATTCGACATTGATACGGCCACCCGGTGCCAGCCCGGCCGCCGACAGGTCGATGCTGCCCGACACGGTTTCCACCGCCAGCCGCTGCACCCGCCCGGCATCGACCTCGACCCGGCCGGATACCGTCTGTGCACCGATGTCACCGGACACGCCGCCACCGGCTTCGATGCGGCCACTGACCGTGTTCACGTCCAGCTTCGGCGTCTGCAGGCGCGCGATGACAGCGCCGCTGACCGTATTGAGCTTGCTGTCGCCGCTGCGACCGGAGGCGCTCAGGCTGCCGCTGACCGTGTCGGACTGCAGGCGGCGCACATCGATGCCGCTGATGTCCTGGCTGGCACTGACCGTGCTCAGCAGCAGTTCCACCGAGCGCGGCACGTTCAGCACCAGGGTGGCGCCACCGTTGTTGTTGCGACGCGGGTACTCGATCTCCCAGCGCACGCGGTTGGCACTCTTCTCCTGGCGCAGCTGCAGGCCATCGCTGAGCGTACCGGTGAGCTGCACGTCATTGCGGTCCCAGCCACGCACGGTCACTTTGCCGGCCACGTTGCTCAGTTCGATGCGGCCACCGGCGGCCAGGTTGTGGCGCTCGTCGATCTGGGTGTCAGCCAGGGCCACCGCCGGCAGCAGCAACAGCGCGGCGCAGCAGGTCATCAGGAATCGTGTCATCAGGGGTCTCCTCAGGTCGTCAGGCCGGACTCGGCGGCATAAGCCGCCTGCCGGGTCAATTCCAGCCGCAGCGCGTAGGTGCGCTTGAGCTGGCCAAGCAGATGCGGCGCACGCGGATCCTGCGCCAGCGCGGCCTGGATCTGTGCCGCGCTTTCATCGAGTTCGTGCAGCGCCGGCTGCCATTCCGGCGCCCGGCCTGCGGGCAACGAGGCCACTGCCTGCTGGTACTGCGCGGTCATCGCCGCGGCCTGCAGCTGCAGGGCAGAGGGCACCGACGCGTCCGGCTGCGCATGGCGCCACGGCGCCACCGCGTAGAGCGCCAGGCTTGCGGCCAGTGCGGCCCCCACCGGCAACCACCAGCGCCGGCGCGAACGTGCAGGCATCGCCACAACGTTGTCGGCCGGCGCAGGCGCCGCCTGTGGTTCACGCGGCGGCAGCTGCGCCGCCAACCGCGCCCAGCCATCGGCGGGCAGGCTGCGTTCGGGCGGCAGCGCGCGCAGTCGGGCCGCCAGATCGTGGTCGGAATCGTGTTCGTGTGTACTCATGTCATGTCTCCCAGCCGTGCGCGCAACAGGCCGCGCGCACGATGCAACTGTGCCTTGGAACTGCCGACGGCCATCTGCAGCTGCTCGGCGATCTCGTGGTGTTTCCAGCCTTCGATGTCATGCAGCACCAGTACCGCGCGCGCCCGTGGTGGCAGCGTCGACAGCGCCCGTTCGAGGTCGCGTTCGGTGCCAGCACAACTGTCATGCACCGCCAGCTCCTGCAGTCCTCCGTCCACATCCTCAAGACTGTCGTGGTCCTGCCCGGCGGCGCGCCCACGCAGTTCCATCAGCGCAGCGTTGACGCCCAGGCGATGCAGCCAGGTCGACAGGCTGCTCTCGAAACGGAACCCGGGCAGCGCCTTCCACGCCTGCAGGAAGGCTTCCTGCAAGGCATCTTCGGCACGCGCCTGCTGGCCCCCGCACAGGCGCCACAGCACGGCGAACACGCGCGGCGCATGTCGCCGGTACAGCAGTTCATAGGCCGAGGTATCGCCGGCGGCCGCCGCCCGCACCAGGGCGGGTTCATCGACGGCGTCGTGGGCGGCAGGCGGAGCGGGCATGGTGGTGTCGAGCATATCGCTTGGATGCGGCGGCCCGGGAAAAGGTTTAGAGCCGGACGACGATCACTGCCGTGCAACCTTTTTGATGGCTGCTGCATCCATGGAAGGTCCTTCGCGAAATTGCCGTCCAGGAGTCCCTGCATGTCCAGCCCATCCTGCGCCGCCCTGCTGGTGATCGCCGCCTGTGTCGTGCTGCAGGCGCTGGGCCTGTCGCTGCACCTGCACCCCGACAACGGCCGCGCCTGCCTGCAGCAGCATCGCCAGGAGCTGGTCTGCCTGGCCTGGGTACCGGCGGTCGAAACCGGATCACACGCCGGGTAACATCGGGGGCCGTTTCCCCCTCCGTAGTCACTCCATGATGTTGTCACTGAAGGATCACCTGCCGCCTTGGACCCACCCCTGGCTGAATGACGTGGGCATCGCCGTGAAGATCCTGCTGACCCTGCTGGCGGCCTGGCTGCTGCGGGTGCTGGCACGGCGCCTGATCCGCCGCTTCGCCGAGCACTACACGCTGCCACCGGAGATGGCGATGGGCGCGCGCCGGATCACCAGTTTCGTGGTCTATTTCAGTGCCCTGCTGTACATCCTCAGCCTGCTCGGCGCATCGCCATCGGTCCTGTGGACCGCCTTCACCGGCTTCGCGGCCGTGGGCGCGGTGGCCTTCTTCGCCGCCTGGAGCGTGCTGTCCAACATCTTCTGCACGCTGCTGATTTTCACCACCCGTCCGTTCCGCCTGCACGACTACATCGAGGTGCTGGAGAACGGCGAGAAGCCAGGCCTGAAGGGCCGGGTGATCGACGTGAACCTGATCTACACCACGCTGCAGGAGACCGGCGACGGCCACGAGGGCACGGTGCTGCAGCTGCCGAACAACCTGTTCTTCCAGCGCACGGTGCGCCGCTGGCGCGACCCGGCGCAGGCCCCCGGCGGCATCCAGGGCGACGGCTGAGGGTGGTTTTCGGCAGGGCTGCGCCCTGCACCTGCCGAAACAACGTCAACTTCAACATCAAGAACTGGCATTCCGTGGGATGGCGGGGTGGGTCCGGTTGAGGGGGGCGCCGTAAATACGTCCATGTAGGCTCGGTCGCCGCATCCATGCCGCGGACACTCCCGCCACCGGACCCACCCCGCCTTCGACAGTTTCCCGCGATCTGCCGGAACGGCGTTCCGCTCTGGTGGGTGTCGACCTTGGTCGACACAGTAGAGCCTCGCCATGCGTGGATGATTCATTCGATATCTGGCAGCAAAATCGTGTCGACCAAGGTCGACACCTACCAACAGCCGCGCGCTCCAACAGCCGCGTGAACCCGTCGAAGGTGGGGCGGTGTCGGAGTGCGGGGTGTCCGCGGCATGGATGCGGCGACCGAGCCTACATGGACGGGTTTACGGCGTCCCCGCGCTCCGACACCGCCCCGCCATCCCGCGGAATGCCAGCTTTTGCTTTTGCTGTTGATGTTGCCTTGGCTTGAAGCCTCTGCAGGTGCAGGGCGCAGCCCTGCCGAGCAACCTTCACCTCAACTGGCTGTCCTTGCTGCCGCGCCGGTTGTAACCGGCATGCGCCTGCTCTTCGTCGTCATGTGCCTGCTGGCACGCCACGCACAGCCGAACACCCGGCACGGCCTGGCGCCGCGCCAACGGGATCGGCGCGTCGCATTCCTCACAGTGTTCCAGACCCGGGCCCTCGCGCAGCTGGCGCCGCGCGCGGGCGATCGCATCGTCGACGGTGGCGTCGATCTGGTCCTGGACCGCGCCGTCTCCCGCCCAACCGGTGGCCATGGCCATCCTCCGCAGGTGTGTCGCCTGATATGGGGACGATACACCCGCGCCCAAAGGAGCAGATCTGGGTTGAGCCGAGCCATGCCCGGCGAGCCTTCAGCAAGCCGAGCAGGAAGTGGACGGATCCGATCAGGCCGATTGCGGCTTAATCCCCTCCGTCCCCTTTTTGCTTACCAGACCAGGTCGTCCGGCACCTGGAACTGCGCGTAATAGGCGTCGTCCTCGGCGTTGCCGGTGGAGATCTCGGCGGTCGAGCCCGGCTGGCCGTGATCGACGATGATCGCCTCCGGCGCGCGCTCACGCACCTTCTCGGCGACAGCACGCGGCAGCAGGGCGTAGCCCTCGCCATGGGCAACGATGACCAGCACGCCCACCGACAGCGCCTTGCGCAGCTTGGGGTCGATCAGCAGGGTACGGATCGCCGCGCCGTCGCTGAAGCGGTACTCGTCGTCGCCTTTGTGGGGTACGGCGTGGGCCGTGATGATCTGCCTGGCCTGGGCCTTCTGTTCAGCCTGCCTGGCCTGGGCATTGCGTTCGGCGGCCAGTGCGCGGTCGCGCTCGACCTTCTCGGCGCGGGCACGTTCAGCCTCGCGCTGGACCTCGGCCGAGGTCGATTCGGCCTTGCCCTGGCGGGCCTTGGCCTGCGCGCTCGCGGCAGCGCTGGCCTGCGACTTCTTGGCCAGGCCGGCCTTGAGCAATTGTTCCTGCAGCGCGTTGGGCTTTGCCATGGTCGGTGCGTACCGCGTGTAATCTTGGATGTCCCCATTCTACCGACGCCCCGCCGCCCCTGCATGGCAGTCCTGAAGTACCTCACCGGCTATCCCGAACCCCTGGTCGCCCAGGTCAGCGAACTGCTGGCGCAGGGCAAGCTGGGCCCCTGGCTGCAACAGCGCTACCCGGACCCGCATGAGGTGCGCAGCGACCGCCAGCTGTACGACTACACCCAGGAGCTGAAGGACCGTTACCTGCGCAAGTCGGTGCCGCTCAACAAGGTCTGCTACGACAACACGCTGGAAGTGATCAAGCACGCGCTGGGCACCCATACCGCCATTTCCCGCGTGCACGGCGGCCGCCTGAAGGCCAGCCGCGAGATCCGCATCGCTACTGTGTTCCGCCAGGCGCCAGCGGCGTTCCTGCGCATGATCGTGGTGCATGAGCTCGCCCACCTGAAGGAAGCCGACCACAACAAGGCCTTCTACCAGCTGTGCCAACACATGGAACCCGATTACCTGCAGCTGGAGTTCGATACCCGCCTGTACCTGACCGAGCTGGCCAACCGCGGCCAGCGCTGACCGGCCGCAGCAGCTACACTGCGCGCCCCCTGCCCGACCTGCCTGCCATGGAACCGATCCGTCTCGACAAACGCCTGTCCGCCCTGCTCGGCATCCCGCGCGGCGAAGCGCGGCGCTACATCGAAGGCGGCTGGGTCACGGTCAACGGCGAAGTGGTGGAACAGCCGCAGCGCCCGGTCGATGACAGCGCGGTGATCGTGGTGGCCGAACAGGCCAGCGATGAAAAGGCCGAGCGGGTCAGCATGCTGCTGCACAAGCCGGCCGGTGTCGCCGCTGAAACCCTGTGTGCCCTGGTCAGCAGTGACAGCCGCAGCGAACTTGATGCCAGCGACATCCGCCCGCTGCAGCGTCACTTCCACGGCCTGCAGCTGGCCGCTTCGCTTCCGGCCAGCGACAGCGGGCTGGTGGTGGTCAGCCAGGATCCGGCCACGCTGGCCCACCTGCAGCGCAACCTGGGCCGCACCGAGCAGGAATACCTGATCGAAGTGGCCGAAGGCGGTCCCGAGCGCGGCCCCTGGCTGATGGCGCGGCTGCAGCAGGAATCGGGCGGTGCCAAGGTCAGCTGGCAGAGCGAGCAGCGCCTGCGCTTTGCCGGCAAGGGGCTGACAGCCAAGGGGCTGCGTGTAGCGGTCAGCGCCGCCGGCCTGCAGGTCACGGCCGTGCGCCGCCTGCGTATCGGGCGCGTGGCGCTGGGGCCGCTGCCGCCGGCGCAGTGGCGTTATCTGGGCAGCGACGAGCGGTTCTGACCCTTCATCCCTCGGGGGCGGATCCCTTTCCGCGGGAAAGGGCTCTGACCCCATCCATGCATGGCGCGCATCCACAGCAATGGGTCTGTCGGCTTTCATCCACGCATGGCGTGGATCTACCATCGGGGCATGAGCCTGCCCACACCCTTGTGGCGACGCCTGCTGCGCGTCGCTGCGATCGTCATCGCCGCATTGTTGCTGCTGGTCCTGTCCGGCCTGCTGCTGGCCGACCACCTCACGCCGCAGGCGCACGGCGCGCCCTCGCAGGTGCTGCCACTACAACCCGCGCAGACCCGTATCGACCAGCAGATCGTGCCGTTGCAGGAGGCCCATCCCGGCCAGTCGGGCGTGGCGTTCCTCAGCGATGGCATGGATGCGTTCGCCGCGCGCGCGCTGATCACCACCCACGCCGGCCGCAGCCTGGACCTGCAGTACTACATCTGGCACGACGACCTGATCGGCCACCTGATGGCCAAGGCGCTGTATGACGCCGCCGAGCGCGGTGTGCGCGTGCGCATCCTGCTCGACGACATGAACGCCAAGGACAAGGACGCGTTGATGATGGCACTCGATGCGCACCCGAACATCGAGATCCGCCTGTACAACCCGTTCCGCAACCGCAGCGGCATCGCACGCACGCTGGAACTGGTGCAACGCGCCTTCAGCGTGAACCACCGCATGCACAACAAGAGCTGGATCGCCGATGGCCGCGTTGCGATCGTCGGTGGCCGCAACATCGGCGAGGAGTACTTCAGCGCGCGCAACGATGTGAACTTCCAGGACCTCGACCTGGTGGTGGCCGGCCCCGCCGTGCAGCAGGCCAACCGGATCTTCGACGACTACTGGAACAGCAGCGCGGCGATCCCGATCTCCGCGCTGGCTTCGTACAGCGATGAACAGCTGCGGCAACTCGTGCGGCAGTCGGACCTGGATGCGATGCATGCCAAGGCGCAGCCCTACCTGCAGCGCGTGGCAGATTCGCGCCGCCTGCAACGCTCCAGCCCGGAGCCGCTGCACTGGAGCGCGAACGTGCGCATCGCCTCCGATCCGCCGATGAAGCACCGCGACGATGATCGCCGCAACTGGCTGGTCAACACGCTCAGCGACGAGCTGGCAACCTCCCGTCACAGCGCACTGCTGATCTCGCCCTACTTCGTCCCTGGCAGCGAAGGCGTTGAAGGCCTGTCGGCGCTGGCCGCGCGCGGTGCGCAGGTCGGGGTGGTGACCAACTCACTGGCCGCCAACGACGTGGCGGCAGTGCACGGCGGCTACATGGGTTACCGCGTTCCACTGCTGAAGGCCGGTGTGCAGCTGTACGAACTGAAGGCGCACGGCCAGCTGGATACCAGCCTGTTCGGCAGCAGTGGCGCCAGCCTGCACACCAAGGCGTTCGTGGTCGATGGTCGCCGTGGCTTCGTCGGCTCGTTCAACCTCGACCCGCGCTCGGCCTACCTCAACACCGAGATGGGCGTGCTGTTCGACGATCCGGTGCTGGGCGCGCAGCTGCGCGACGAGTACCTGCGCCTGGCCAGTCCGGACCACAGCTGGTGGCTGGCCCTGGGGCGCGATGATGGGCTGCGCTGGCTGCAGCGGCAGCCGCCACCGCATTGGGTGGAGGCCGAACCCGGGGCGAGCCTGGGCAAGCGTTGGACCGCGCGGGTGATCAGCTGGCTGCCGGTGGAATCGCAGCTGTAGCGCTCAGGCCGCCGGACTGGCCTCGTCCTGCCCGGCCTCATCCAGCGTTTCCACGTTACGCCCATGCAGGCGCCGCCAGATCCAGCGCAATGCATGCGGCGGTGCCGAAGGCAGCTGCTCCAGCAGGGCCAGCATGCGGCTCTGGCTGGCATGCCCATGGCGGCACAACAGGCTGGCCGCTGCGGCCGCGCTGGCCAGGCGCAGGCTGTCGGCCAATGGTCCTTCCGCATCCACTGCCAAGGCCTGGTGAACCGGCTCAGGCAACTCCCATGCGGCGGCGACCCGCTGCGCCAACGGCAACGACCACTGCTGCAGCAGCTGCAGGGCCAGGGCCGGCTCCACGGCCTCGCCACGGGCCTGTGCCTCCTGCAGCAGCTGGCGCATCACCAGTGCCGCACCGAGCCCCTGCACCAGGCCCAGCCACTGCGCGGCGAAGGCATCGCCGAAGGTGACCGTGCGTGCGTGGTCGGCCGCTGCACGCGATGCCAGCAGCGCGTGCTCCCAGATGATCGTGCTGAACTGCGGGAATACCTCGCATTGCACCTGCATCACCGGCTGCACCAGTACCGCACTGATGATCTGCCGCACGCCCTCGGTGCCGACCAGGGTCACCGCCCGCTGCAGGCTCTCTACCGGGCGCTCGTGGACCTTGTAGGCCGGGCTGTTGGCGATGCGCAGCAGGTTGCCGGTCAGCACCGGGTCCTGGCCGATGATCGCGGCCATCACGCGGGCCGAGGCGGCATCGTCGTTGACGGTCTGGATCAGCTGCGGCAACAGCTGCGGCCGGCGGGGCAGCTGCCTGGCCGCCCAGTCGCGATCCTGCAGCGCGCGTGCCACCGCCTCGCCCAGGCCCGGGTCCTGCACCGGCGTCGGCTCGCCGGCCAGCCTCGGGTACAGGGCGAGCGCATGCAGCCCGCGTTGCAGGTGAGCGGCGATCTCCGCCGAGGGCAGCGCCTCGCCCTGCAGGCTTGCGGCAGCGGCGGCCACCGCCTGGCGGGACGCGGCAACCAGCCGCGCCGGTGCCGTCCCGGTCGAACGTGTCAGCCAGCCGCGCAGCGAGCGCCACCAGGCCGCTGTCATCGCCGCCCGTCCTGTCGTTGTGATGCCCTTGCCGTCACTGACCGCCCTGCCTCTTCACGCCCATCCGGCCACCCGCCGTCGTCGCAGCATCGGCCGCACTTTCATCTTCTTTAACCGGACGGCCGCCAACGTCGACGGCACCGGCCGGGGGAATGGACTAGAATGGCGCCGCGCGACCCGTCCCCCAGCCATGACGACGTCGCTTTTTTTGTTTTGGGACCCTACCGTTCACTGGCCGTTCGCTGCAGTTCGCCGCTGTTCGCGCCATCGGAGACGCCATGCTATTCGAAACCCTCGCCACCACCGGCCACGAACAAGTGGTGTTCTGCCACAACCACGATGCCGGCCTGAAGGCGATCATCGCCATCCACAACACCACCCTTGGCCCGGCCCTGGGCGGCGTGCGCATGCGCCCCTACGCCAGCACCGACGAAGCACTGGCCGACGTGCTGCGGCTGAGCCGGACGATGACCTACAAGAATGCGCTGGCCGGCCTCAACGTCGGTGGCGGCAAGGCGGTGATCATCGGCGACCCGAAGGTGGACAAGACCGAGGTGCTGTTCCGCGCCTTCGGCCGTTACGTCGACTCGCTGGGCGGCCGCTACATCACCGCCGAAGACGTCGGCACCGACGTCAACGACATGGAGAACATCTACCTGGAGAGCCAGTTCGTGACCGGCGTGCACCAGGTCCATGGCGGCTCAGGCGATCCGGCCCCGTTCACCGCCTACGGTGCGCTGCAGGCGCTGATGGCAGCGATGCGCTTCAAGTTCGGCCATGAGGAAGTGGGCAAGACCAGCATCGCGGTGCAGGGCCTGGGCCACATCGGCATGGAGCTGGTGAAGCTGCTGCGCGACCGCGGTGCCAAGCTGTATGTCACCGACCTGGACAGCGCGCTGGTTGATCGCGCGGTCAGCGATTTCGGCGCCGAAGCGGTCAAGCCGGACGAGATCCACGAAGTGAACGCCGACGTGTTCGCACCGTGCGCGCTGGAAGGCGCCATCAACGCCGACACCCTGCCGCGGATCAAGGCGAAGATCATCTGCGGTACCGCCAACAACCAGCTGTCGAGCCTGGAAATCGGCGATGAACTGCACGCGCGCGGCATCCTGTATGCACCGGACTATGCGGTCAACGCCGGTGGCGTGATGAACGTGTCGCTGGAGATCGATGGCTACAACCGCGAACGTGCGATGCGCCTGATCCGCAGCATCTATCACAACCTCACCCGCATCTTCGAACTGTCGCAGCGCGAGAACATCGCGCCGCAGCGTGCGGCCGACCGCATCGCCGAAAGCCGCATCCTGTCGATCGGCAAGCTGAAGATGCCGCTGGGCCGCAGTACCCCGCGCCTGGGCAACCTGCGCGGCGGCTGAGCCTGCGATGTCGCGCCGGGGCTGACGTCCCGGCGCGACCAACCCCTCAGAACCCGGTGCTGTAGCGCAGCGCCGCCTGGCGCGCGTCCTCGCCACCGACGCGCTGGTCGAAGCCCAGGCTCAGGCGGCCATTACGGCCCCACCACGACTCCAGCGCCACGCCGAACAGCGCACTGCCGCGCGGCGCGTTCCAGCCCGCCAGCGGCGCCCAGGCATCGACACCGACGAAACTGGCCTGCCAATCCGCATCGGCACCATCGAGCCGCTGCTGCCACTCGGCATGCCCACGCAGGGTCCAGCGCCCCCAACCGCGTTCGCCGCGGATACCGGCCAGCATCTGGCTGCGCTGTACGCGGTTGGCATCGCCACGCAGGCCGAAACCGAAACCACCCAGCTCGTTGAAGGCATCGGTATCCACGCGCGTGGTGCTGGCGCCCAGGTACGGCGTCAACGACGCGCCCGCGCGGCCGAAACGATAGCCGCCTTCGACGCTGGCACTGCTGAAGCGTCCGCCGTAACGTGCGGAAACACCGTAGGCACCTGCGCCCAGCAGCAACTGGCGATCCAGCGCACGGGTGAACTGGCCGCTGCCGACCTGCGCCAGCGCATAGCCCCGGCCCAGGTTCCAGCCGGCGTACAGCTGCGCCTGCGCCTGGCGATCACGCCCGCGATCACCGCCGAAGCTGCTGCCACCATTGCTGCGGGTCTCGCCAAAGGCCACGCCCATCAGCCCATTGCTGCCCAGCGGCAGGTCCTGACCGGCCATCCAACCGCGGCTGTCGGCGGCATTGCCTGCAAAACTGCCCTGCCCGGCCTCACCGAGCGCGCTCTGCCAGGCCCCGCGCAGGCGCGGCGCCGCCTGCACGCGATCGAAACGCTCGGCAATGGCACGGCGTGACATGTCGATGCTGTCGAAGGTGGCCGACTCGGCCCGCGCATGCGCCTGCCCGGACAGGCTCTGCAGGCTGGCTGCCAGGCCCTCGCTGCCACCGCCGGTCCACTGCAGCGCACCGGCCGCCGTACCGAAGGCCGAGCCCTGCAGGGCGGGACTGCCATCGAGCGCGCTGAACGCACCTTCCAGTCGTTGCGCAGCGGACTGCGCCGAGGCCGTGAGCCCGCTCGCCGCCGCCGTGACGCTGACCTGGGTCAGGTTCAACCACGCGTTGTTGCTGTCATAGCCATAGCTGCTCTGCAGCAGCGACAGGCCCTGCAGGCCGCTGGAGGTGGCCGGGCTGCTGAAGGTGCCGCTCAGGCCACCGCCGGCGTGGATCAGGTCCTGGCGGCTGCCGTTCTGCGGCACATAGCCGGAGACGAAGCCGTGCACGCGCACGCCACCATTGATCGAGGCGGTGCCGGTCACCTGCAGCGCATTGGCCCCGAGCGCGATCATCAGCTGTGCGCCGGCCTGCTGGGTGTAGTTGCCCTCGATGGTGCCGGTGGTGTTGCCGGTGGTCAGGAACACGCTGCTGCCGTTGACCACGTTGCCGATCACACGCGGCGTGCCACCATTGAACTGCAGGCCGGTCGAATCCGGATCGGGCTGGCCGAGGATGGTCACGTTGGAACGGATGACACCGCCGTTCTGCAGCGACAGGATGCCGCGCTCGATGCGGGTGGCGCCGCTGTAGCTGTTGTTGCCCGCGAGCACCAGGGTGCCCCCGCCCTGCTTGACCAGGCCACCGCTGCCGACGATGTCGTTGCTCCACAGCGAACCACTCGATGGCGCATCGACATTGGCCACCACATCGCCCCAGTCGAAGCGGCCCGGGCCCTTGATCGCCCGCGAGATGTCGAGCAGGCCGTAGCCGAACACCGCATCCACGCCGGGCGCGCCGATGTCCTTGGCGGTGCCCAGCAGGGTCTGCCGCACCAGGTTGTTGTCGAAGTACGGGTAGCGCTGCCAGACCAGCGCAGCGGCGCCGGAGATCAACGGGGCGGCGAAGGACGTCCCGTAGTTCCAGTAGTAGGTGCTGCCGTTGGCATCGGGATAGACCGCGCTGCCCGGCGCCGCCAGGCAGTAGCGCGCCGCCTGGCCGCAGGCATTGGCATAGCTGGCCAGCGTGCCCGGTGCATAGGGATCCACCGCGGTCGCCACAAGCCAGCCGCGCTCCAGGTCGGCCGCCGGCAACGAGCCGGCAACGCCCTGCTGGCTGGGCAGCGCGGCCAGGCTGCTCGGTTCGGTGCGCGCGTCGTTGCCGGCCGCGAACACCACCAGGCCGCCATGGTTGATGACGAACGGACGATATTCGGCCGCCACCTGCGCGGTGGTCGGCAGGTCGGTCCAGTACAGGCCGCCCCACGAATTGTTCATCACCTTCACGTTGTAGCTGATCAGGTCCTGGTGGACCTGCGCCACACCCAGCGGGCCGCTGAAGGAATTGCCCTTGCCGCTGCCGTCATCGACGGGCGGCTTGTCGGCGATGATCCGCGCCGAGACGATCTGCGCACCGGGGGCGATGCCGCCCGGCCAGGATCCCACCGACGCGCCGGCAGCCAGGCTGGCGACCGCCGTGCCGTGGCCCACCACGTCGTCCACCAGCAGGTTGTTGCGCGCCGGATCGATGTAGTTGAGGTTGCCCACCACCCGCCCGTTCAACGCCGCGGCGTTGCGCTGCACGCCCGAATCGACGATGCCGATGCGCACGCCCTGCCCGGTCAGGCCGGCGGCCTGTGCGGCACGCGCATTGGTCACTGACAGGTGCGCGTCAAAGGCCGGTTCCTGCGGCTTGGCCTGCGGCGGCGGCGTCGGAGGGGGCGTGGTCGGGGGTGTCGGGGTTGTCGGAGGGGGATCGATGCGGACATTGCCGCCGCCTCCGCCGCCGCCACATGCCGTCATTGCCATCGCCAGCGCCGTTGCCAGCGCGGACCTCACCATCATCGTGCGTTCCATCGATTCCTTCCCATGAACGTTGGCCTGCCTACATCCCGGCAGGCGTGCGGTGCCGCCCAGCGGCGGCCCTCCCCGACCCTCTATACTTGGGCCGACCCCCACGCAGTCTGCCGGGAAACCGGGGCGCTTCCAACGTCCTCGGTCTCCTTTCCGAACATTGCTTACGCATCAACGAGATTGCCATGTCCAACATCGTCATCGCCGCCGCCAAGCGCACCGCCATCGGCTCCTTCCTCGGCCAGTTCAACGGCGTGCCGACCCCCACCCTCGGCGCGGCCGCCATCGCTGCCGCCCTGGAACAGTCGGGCGTGCCGGCCAGCGACGTCTCCGAGGTCCTCATGGGCTGCGTGCTGCCGGCCAACCTCGGCCAGGCGCCCGCCCGCCAGGCGGCGATCGCCGCCGGCATTCCGGTGTCGACCGGTGCCACCACCCTCAACAAGGTGTGCGGCTCGGGCATGAAGACCATCATGCTCGGCCATGACCTGATCAAGGCCGGTTCGGCCAGCATCGTGGTCGCCGGTGGCATGGAATCGATGTCCAACGCCCCGCACCTGCTGCCGAACTCGCGTACGGGCAACCGCTTCGGCAACTTCCAGGCGATCGACCACATGGCCCACGACGGCCTGATCAACGCCTACGACGGCAAGGCCATGGGTGAATTCGCCGAATGCGCCGTGGACAAGTACCAGTTCAGCCGCGAGGAGCAGGACGCCTACGCGATCGAATCGGTCAAGCGCGCGCAGGCGGCACAGGCCAACGGTGCGTTCGCCGACGAGATCGTCGCGGTGAAGGTCGCCACCCGCAAGGGCGAGGTCGAGGTCGCCACCGACGAGCAGCCCGGCCGCTCCGACATTGCCAAGATCCCGACCCTGCGCCCGGCCTTCAAGAAGGACGGCAGCGTCACCGCCGCCAGTTCCTCCAGCATCTCCGACGGCGCCGCCGCGGTAGTCCTGCTGACCGAGGAAGACGCGGCCGCACGTGGCATCACCCCGCTGGCCCGCATCGTCGGCCACGCCACCCATTCGCAGGAACCGGAGTGGTTCACCACCGCCCCGATCGGCGCGATCCACGCGCTGCTGGCCAAGACCGGCTGGTCGCTGGACCAGATCGACCTGTTCGAAATCAACGAAGCCTTTGCCGTGGTGGCAATGGCGCCGATGCGTGAGCTGGGCATCCCGCACGACAAGCTCAACGTGAATGGCGGTGCCTGCGCGCTGGGTCATCCCATCGGTGCCTCCGGTGCACGTCTGGTGGTGACCCTGGTCAACGCGCTGCGCACGCGCGGTGGCAAGCGCGGCATTGCCACCCTGTGCATCGGTGGCGGCGAAGCAACGGCAATCGCCATCGAATTGATTTAAAAAGATTTAACGATGATTTCGCAAAAATGAATGCGGGATCGCTTGACACCCAATCTTGGCTTGTCATCATGTTGTCGGCGCGCAGCATGCGCGTTGCCTAATTCTAACGACGAGGATTTACACAATGAGCATCAACAAGCTGCTGGTCGCGATGTCCCTGGCTCTGGCCCTGGCCGCCTGCTCGAAGCAGGAAGCTGCCCAGGACGCCGCTGCTTCGGCCAACGAAGCCGCCACCGAAGCCCAGGCTGCTGCCGACCAGGCCGCTGCTGCCGGCGCCCAGACCGCCGACGCTGCCCAGCAGGCTGCCAACACCGCCGCCACCGCTGCTGACGCTGCGACCGACGCTGCTGCCAACACCGCTGCTGCTGCCACCGACGCTGCTGCCGGCGCTGCTGCCGACGCTGCCAAGGCTGCCGAAGGCACCGCCGAGAAGGCCAAGGACGCTGCTGAAGAAGCCAAGAAGTAATAACTTCTTTCTTCACGCTGTTCTGGAAAAGCCGCTGGTTCGCCAGCGGCTTTTTCTTTGCGCCGATGCCACCGCACAGCGCAGGCATCGCGACCCCGTCTTCACAACGGCATGAATAGGCTGGCGTCCCCATCCATTGCAGTACTGGAGACCGCCATGAAGATTCGCCCGATCACCACCACGCTGCTGGCCGCCTCCCTGCTGCTGGCCCTGGCCGCCTGCAAGGGCCCGGAAGCCGAACAGGCCAAGCAGGACGCGCAGCAGGCTGCCGACAGCGCCGGCGCGGCTGCCCGCGATGCCGTCGACAAGGCAGCGGAAGCCACCCGCGACGCCGCCGACAAGACCGCTGCAGCCTCCGAGCAGGCCGCCGCCGATACCCAGCAGGCACTGGACAAGGCCGCAGACGCCACCGCCAACGCCGCTGACAAGGCCAAGGTCGCCGCGACCGACGCCGCTGCTCACGCCAGCGACGCCACCGCCAACGCCGCGCAAAAGGTGGCCGACAAGGCCCGCGACGTCGCCAATGACGCGAAGGCGAACGCGGCCAAGGAAGAAGCCAAGCACTAAGGCGTACCGGCAGCCGGGCATGAGCCCGGCGCTACAGGAAAAGCCGCGGCACTGCCGCGGCTTTTCTGCATTTCGCTCTCCGCTCTTTGTGTTGATTCCGTGTTGGACGGCACGGAAACCGTCCAAGGCCGCGCGGGTGGGTTGCGCAGGGGCGTGAGCCGCATGGATGCGGCGACCGAGCTTACATGGACGTACTTGCAGCGCCCCCTGCGCAACCCACCCGCGCGGCCCGCTCACGAAGCAGACGCCGCGCCGCCCACCACGAGGGGCTCCGCCGTTGGCCGCCTCCTACGGCATCGCGCGCACCAGCATCGCCGACAGATCCACGCCCATCGGCAGGGTCCCGAACACCAGCCCATGCTCCCCTTGCAGCCGGCTGCGCACGAACGCCTCTGCCATCGGACTCCGCGCACGCAACAGCAGCGCGGCCTGCAACAACAGCGCAGTGCGCTCGCAGAACAGCCGCGCCTGCGACTCATCCGGTGGCGGCGCCGCTGCCCAACGCTGCAAAGCCGCTGCGTAGCGCGCATCACGATCAGCCACCGCCGCCAGCTCAGCGCGCAGCGCCGCCAGCGTCTCCGGTTCGCGCGCCAGCGCGCGCAGCACGTCCAGGCACTGGATGTTGCCGCTTCCTTCCCAGATCGAATTCAACGGTGCCTGCCGGTACAGCCGTGGCAGCATCGATTCCTCCACATAGCCCGCACCGCCCAGGCATTCCTGTGCTTCATTGACGAAGGCCGGCGCGCGCTTGCACAGCCAGTACTTGCCCAGCGCCGTCCCCACCCGTGCCAATGCAGCTTCGTTGGCATCCACGCCGGCCCGGTCCACCGCACGCGCGATGCGCATCGACAGCACCGTGGCCGCTTCCGACTCCAGTGCCAGGTCGGCCAGCACATTGGTCATCAACGGATGCTCGACCAGCAGCTTGCCGAACGTGCGGCGATGCCGTGCGTGATGCAGCGCCTGCGCAAGCGCCATGCGCATTTCCGCCGCCGCACCCAGCATGCAGTCCAGGCGGGTCATCATCACCATGCCGATGATGGTGGCCACGCCGCGTCCTTCCTCACCCACGCGCCACGCCTGCGCCCCGCAGAACTCGACTTCGCTGGAGGCATTGGCCCAATCGCCGAGCTTGTCCTTCAAGCGCATCAACCGGAAGGCGTTGCGGTCACCGTCGGCCAGCCGGCGCGGCATCAACAGGCAGGTCAGTCCTCCCGGCGCCTGCGCCAGTACCAGGAAGCCATCGCACATCGGTGCGGAAAAGAACCACTTGTGACCGACCAGGCGATAGCGCTCGCCATCGATCGGTTCGGCGCGCGTGCTGTTGGCGCGCACATCCGAGCCTCCCTGCTTTTCGGTCATGCCCATGCCCAACGTGATGCCGGCCTTGTCCGCCACCGGCACATCGCGCGGGTCATAGACCGGTGCTGCGGCCTTGCGTGCCCACTCGGCCAGGTGTGGCTGCGTGTGCAGCACCGCTACTGCCGCATGGGTCATCGTCAACGGGCAACTGGTGCCGGCCTCGGCCTGGTGGTGCAGGTAGCTCAACACCGCACGCGCGACATGCGCGCCGGGTTGCGGCTCGTGCCAGGACAACCCGGCGACGCCGTGCGATTTCGCCGTGCCCATCAACTGGTGATAGGCCGGATGGAACTCCACCGTATCGATGCGATGGCCCTGCGCATCATGCGTGCGCAGGCGCGGCCGATCGCGGTTGGCATCGAAGCCGAGCCGGTACAGCTCGTCACCCGCCAGCCCGCCATAGACCGCCAGCCGCGGCGCGAAGCTGCCAGCACCTTCGCGCTGCACCGCCTCCATCAGCGCCACGTCATCGGTCCACAACTGGCGCCCCGCGAATGGCGGCGGCTGGTTCAGCACCACGTGGGTTTCGTACGGCGCGCTGCTGCTGAAGCTGGGTCCACTCATCCGGTCCGTCCTGGCGGCAAGAGGTGTGCGGTTCGATTGTGCCGCATCGCCTGCCAAGCCCGTGTTCAGGCCGATTCTCACCCTGTGCACGAGCGGCCGGCCACAGTGACCGAATGGCAGTCAACGACGATCTGGTGGTCCTGCGCCCGGAAGGGCTGTACTGCGCCGCCGGTGATTTCCACATCGATCCCTGGCGACCGGTAGCGCGCGCGGTCATCACCCATGGCCACGGCGATCACGCACGCCCCGGCATGGGTGAATACCACTGCAGTGACGGCAGCCTGC
This sequence comes from Stenotrophomonas sp. 109824_Sma, assembly GCF_056480025.1. Taxonomy (NCBI): domain Bacteria; kingdom Pseudomonadati; phylum Pseudomonadota; class Gammaproteobacteria; order Lysobacterales; family Lysobacteraceae; genus Stenotrophomonas; species Stenotrophomonas sp. 109824_Sma. Next base: position 3,480,341 of record NZ_CM151078.1, read on the forward strand.
CGATCCTGCGCTGGCGCCTGGGCGATGTGCCGGTGCAGGCGCATGCCGAGGGCGTACCGTTCCGCCTGGGCCAGGTGCAGGTGTCGCTGCATCCCGCCGGCCATGTGCTGGGGTCTTCGCAGGTGCGCATCGACGACGGGCGGCAGGTCTGGGTGGCGTCCGGCGACTACAAGCGCCAAGCTGACCCAACCTGTGCGCCATTCGAAGTGGTGTCCTGCGATACCTTCATCACCGAGGCCACCTTCGCCCTGCCGATCTACCGATGGCCGGACACGCCCGCCGTCGCTGCGGAGATCGTGGCGTGGCGCCGCGAATGCGAACAGCGCGGCGAAGCTGCCATCCTGCTGTGCTATGCACTGGGCAAGGCGCAACGGGTGCTGGCCGAACTGCTGCCGCTGGAGGACCGCCCGGCCTGGCTGCACGGTGCCATCGCCAATGGTGTGGAGGTGTACCGGCAGGCCAACGTACCAATGCTGGAGACGCTGGCGGTGGCCGAGCAGGGTCGCCAGCCGGATGCCGCCGGCCAGTTGATCCTCGCCCCGCCCTCGGCCGCCGGCACACCGTGGATGCGCCGCTTCGGTCGCCACCAGCTGGGCTTTGCATCCGGTTGGATGCAGCTGCGCGGCAACCGGCGGCGCCGCAACGTCGATCGCGGTTTCGTCATTTCCGATCACGCCGATTGGCCCGCACTGCTGCAGACCATCGAACAGACCGGCGCGCAGCGGGTGATCGCCACCCATGGCAATACCGATGCGTTGATTCCCTTCCTGCGCGAGCGCGGCGTAGCGGCTGAAGCCTTCCGTACCGATTTCGGGAGCGGGGAATGAAGGCCTTCGCGGCGCTCTACCAGCGGCTGGATCGCAGCACCGCCACGCTGGACAAGCGCGCAGCGCTGATCGATTACTTCCGCCAGGCAGGCGCGCATGATGCGGCGTGGGCGCTGTACCTGCTCAGCGGTGGCAAGGTGGGCGGCGCACGCCGCAAGATCGCCGCCAGCGGCGAACTGCGCGCCTGGATTGCTGAAGAATCCGGCTTGCCGCCATGGCTGGTGGAAGACAGCTATGCGCAGGTCGGTGACCTCGCCGAGACACTGACCCTGCTGCTGGATGATCCACCGCAGCCTTCGCCCGACCGCCCATTGGCCGAATGGATCGAACAGCATCTGCTGGCGGTGGCCAACCAGCCCGAAGCAGTGCGCCGCGCGGCGGTCGTCGCGGGCTGGCAGCAGCTGTACAACAGCGAACGCCTGGTGTTCAACAAGCTGCTGACCGGCGCCCTGCGCGTTGGCGTCTCGCAGCGGCTGGTGCAGCAGGCACTGGCGGAGTGGTCCGGCCTGGACATCGCGCGCATCGCCCAGCGCATGCTGGGCGAGTGGGTGCCCTCGCCCGGACTGCTGGGCCAGCTGCTGTCGCCGGATGAACTACCACTGGACCGGCAGCAACCCTACCCGTTCTTCCTCGCCTCCCCCCTGGAAGGCGACCCTGCCGAACGCCTCGGCCCTGTCGAAGAGTGGCTGCTGGAATGGAAGTGGGATGGCATCCGCCTGCAGCTGCTGCGCCGGCGCGGCGAGGTCGCATTGTGGTCGCGCGGCGAAGAGCGGCTGGATGGCCGCTTCCCCGAAATCGAACAGGCGGCGATGGCGCTTCCCGATGGCTGCGTGCTGGACGGAGAGCTGCTGGCCTGGGACGAAGCCACGGACCTGCCGCGTGCCTTCACCGCGCTCCAGACCCGCATCCAGCGCCGCAAGCCCGGTGCGGCCACCCTGCGCAACACGCCGGTGCGCGTGCTCGCCTATGACCTGCTGGAACACGATGGCGCGGACCTGCGTGAGCTGCCGTTGCGGGAACGGCGTGCACGGCTTGCCGACATCGTCGGTGCCCTGGGTGATGCACGGATCCAGCTCTCACCCGGCGTTGCCGCCGAAGACTGGCCGCAGGCGGCAGCGATGCGTGACATGGCACGCGACCGCGGCGTGGAAGGGCTGATGCTGAAACGTCGTGCCTCGCCCTACCAGGCCGGGCGACGCCGCGGTGACTGGTGGAAATGGAAGGTCGATCCGCTCACCATCGATGCGGTACTCCTGTACGCGCAGGCCGGCCATGGGCGGCGCAGCACGCTGTATACCGACTACACCTTCGGCGTCTGGGACGGCGACACGCTGGTACCGGTAGCCAAGGCCTATTCGGGCCTGGATGACAAGGAAATCCTCGCGCTCGATCGCTGGATCCGCGCCAACACCCGCGAGCGCTTCGGCCCGGTGCGCAGCGTCCGCGCCGAACATGTCTTTGAACTGGGCTTCGAGGCGGTCAACCGCAGCAGCCGGCACAAGTCCGGTATCGCCGTACGCTTTCCACGCATCCTGCGCTGGCGCCACGACAAGCCGGCCAGCGAGGCCGATCAGCTGGCTACCCTGCAGGCGCTGGCGCGATGAACCGCAGCCAGGCACTACGCCGGCTGGAAGACTGGTTCGCGTCGAAAGGCTGGCGCTCGTTACCGTTCCAGCGCGCGATGTGGCGGCGCTATCTCGCCGGCGGATCCGGGTTGCTGCACACCCCCACGGGCAGCGGCAAGACACTGGCGATGTTCGGGGGACCGCTGCTGCAGGCCATGATCGACCCTCCGCCTTCGCCCCGCCGCGCCAGTGCGGTACGCCCGCTGCAGGTGCTGTGGGTGACGCCCTTGCGCGCATTGGCCAGCGACACCGCGCGCGCACTGCAGGCCGTGGTCGATGGGCTCGGGCTTGGATGGCGTGTCGGCCTGCGCAGTGGTGACGCCAGCAACCGCGAACGACGGCAGGCGCGCGAGGGCCGCATCGACGTACTGGTCACCACGCCGGAATCACTGGCGCTGCTGCTGAGCTATGCGGATACGTTGCCGCGCATGCGCCAGCTGCGCTGCGTGGTGGTGGACGAATGGCATGAGCTGCTGGGAAACAAGCGCGGTGTGCTGCTGCAGTTGAATCTGGCCGTGCTACGCGATGCCGCGCCTGCAGTGCAGCTGTGGGGGCTGTCGGCCACGCTGGGCAATCTGGATGAGGCGCGCGACGTGCTGCTGCCCGGACAGCCCGACGCGGCGATCGTGCAGGGCGTGCGCCCGCGCGCGATCAGCGTGCGCAGCCTGCTGCCGGACCCTGGCGAACGTTTCCCCTGGGCGGGGCACCTGGGACTGGCGCAGCTGCCGCGCGTGCTGGATGCGTTGATGCGGGCGCGCAGCAGCCTGCTGTTCACCAACACCCGTGCGCAGGCAGAACTATGGCATCAGGCGCTTGCCGCGGTCTGGCCGGAAGACCAGGGCACGCTTGCGCTGCACCACGGCTCGCTGGATCCGGCGCTGCGCCAACAGGTGGAAGACGGACTGCGCGCGGGCACGCTGCGCTGCGTGGTTGCCACCTCCAGCCTCGACCTCGGCGTGGACTTCCCAGAGGTTGAGCAGGTACTGCAGCTGGGCAGCCCGAAGGGCGTGGCCCGCCTGCGCCAACGCGCTGGACGTGCACGTCACCGCCCGGGCGCCAGCGGTTCCATCCTGTGCGTGCCCAGCCATGCACTGGAGCTGGCCGAATACGCCTCGGTACGCCGTGCGTTGGCCGAAGGCGTGGTCGAAGCACGCAGGCCGCCGACGCTGCCGCTGGATGTGCTGGCCCAGCATGCGGTCAGCCGCGCGCTGGCGGGCGGCTTCGACAGCGCCGCGCTGCTGGCGCAGGTACGGCGTACCCATGCCTTCGCGTCTCTCGGCGACGATCAATGGCAGGCCGTGCTCACGTTCATCGTGCAGGGCGGCCAGGCGCTGGCCCAGTACCCCGATTTCCACAAGGTCGTGCGTGATGCCGATGGCCGGTACCGCATGCACGACCGTCGCCAGGCGCTGCGTCATCGGCTGTCGATCGGCACCATCAGCAGCGATGGCAGCGTGCGCGTGCAGTTCCTGCGCGGCGGCAGCCTGGGCGCCGTAGAAGAACAGTTCGCCAGCCGCCTGCGCCGTGGCGATCGCTTCCAGTTCGCCGGGCGCCTGCTGGAGCTGGTGCAACTACGCGACATGACCGCCTTCGTGCGGCTGGCACGAGGGCGCGGTGATGGTGTGGTGCCACGCTGGCAGGGAGGCCAGTTGCCGCTGTCGATGCCGCTCGGCCGCGAGCTGGAGTGGGTCCTGTCCGGCGCCGACGACAGTGCCGAATCACGCTGGTTGTCCCCCTTGCTGGCACTGCAGCAGCAGTTGTCGGCGCTTCCCGGCCCAGAGCATCTGCTGGTCGAAGAGGTGCGGCGCCGCGAAGGCCAGTTCCTGTTCGTCTACCCTTTTGCCGGCCGTCACGTGCACGAGGCGCTGGCCGCCTTGCTGGCACTGCGCTGTACCCGCCGGCAGCGCAACAGCATCGGCTACGCAGTGAACGATCATGGCCTGGTGCTGGCACCGGCGCAGGCGATTGATCTGGATGCGGCGGAATGGAGGGCGCTGTTCACCACCGATCAGCTGCTGGACGACCTGCGTGCCGCAGTGAACCTGGGCGAGCTGGCGCGGCGCCAGTTCCGTGGCATCGCACGCGTAGCGGGCCTGCTGGTGCCCAGCCTGCCCGGCGGCATGCCGCGATCACTGCGCCAGTTGCAGGCCTCGGCAGGCCTGCTCTTCGACGTACTGCGCGAGCACGATCCTGACCATCTTCTGCTGGCGCTGGCCGAACGCGAGGTGCTGCACGACAGCCTCGATCTGGCCGGACTACAGCAGGTACTGGCAAGGATCGGCACACGGATTCTCTCGATGCAGCGTCCATCGTCACTCACGCCACTGGGCTTCCCGTTGTGGGCCGAACGCCTGCGTGGGCAGTTCAGCAACGAGGACTGGCGTACCCGCGTGCAACGCGCGGCCCTGCAGCTGGAGCGTCGCCATGGCCGATGAACTGCCGCTGCTGCGCGCGGGCGAATCGCTGATTCTGCTTGGCGCGCGTGCACTTTACTGGCCCGCGCGGCAGGCGTTGTTGATCGCCGACCTGCACCTGGGCAAAGCCGATGTATTCCGCCGCGCCGGCATCGCGCTGCCCGCCGGCGGCACCGGCGAAGACCTGCACCGCCTGCAGGGTCTGCTGGACAGGCATGCCTGCCGCGAGCTGTGGATCCTGGGCGACATCCTGCATGGGCCGGCGCATCGCGCCGCCTGCTGGTACCAGCAATGGCTCGGCTGGCGCGAACGCAACATCGCACTGGACGTGCATGTCCTGCGCGGAAATCATGACCTGCAGCTGCCGCATGCCCAGCTGCAGGTACAGATCCACGACGAAGTACGGCTGCAGCCGTTCCTGCTCCGCCATGAGCCGATACCCGATGCAGACCTGCATGTGATCGCCGGACATCTGCATCCGCAGGTCGCCTTGACGCCATTGCGAAGGCGCTTCCCCGCATTCTGGCTGCGTGACAGGATGACGGTGCTGCCGGCCTTTTCCGCGTTCACCGCCGGACTCGTGCCTGTTCCCAACGGTGGCGAACAGATGGTCGCCTGCGTGGAAAACGGCCTGGTGGAACTGCCGGTGGCTTGAATCAAGCCGGACGAACGCCCAGCTGCGGCATCAACTGGAACTCAGGCGTGTCATCTTCACGTCGTCGCGGCAATGCCTGGACCGCCGCCAGCATTTCCTGCGCGCAGGTGCGGATGCGTGCGTGGTGCTCCGCTGGCGCATGACTGATCAGGCTGCCGACATGGAACTCGAACACATCCTCCAGTACGTCGGGCTGGTCCTCGTGCAACATCTGCAACAGTCCGCGCAGCTTGCAGATTTCCGATTCCAGCTCCTCGACCGCGAACAACATGGCGTCCTCCTCTTCAACGACAGGCGGCACGTCCGGGCCGCAACAGGCCGCAACGGCAGCGCCTCCCGGGCCACGCGCGATATTGATCACGGAAAGGAAAACGGGCGACGCGCAATCGCGTGCAACCTACTTCTCGCATATCCGCGGTGAGGCAACCGTTAATTCACGTGACGGCGTACTTCACGCCGTTGCCGCAGCCACGTGTGCGCGAGGCGGTTCGGCCGCAGTGGCCAGCGCATCGATGAAGGCCGGATCCAGCACAAGCGAACCGAACCAGCCATGCTGGGTACCGCTGAGCACGCGCAGCATGTGGCCACGCCCACCCGGCAGGCGCCCCATCGGGCCGAGCAGTACGTCGCGCGCCTTCGCCCAGGCATCGCGGTCGGACTGGAACAGCGGCGTGAGCCAACGGCTCCAGCGCTGGTAGACCGCAACGTGGGCCCTGCGTTGCGCCTGGTAGGCCTGCAATGCAGCGGCACCACCGCCATGCGCGCGCATGGCATCGCGCAGCGCCAACGCATCGAGCAGCGCCATGTTCACGCCCTGCCCCAGCTGCGGGCTCATCGCATGTGCGGCATCGCCGGCCAGCACCATGCGGCCGCAATGCCAACGCGTCATCACAGCGTCGCGGTAGACCGCGCGCGCGAGCTGGCCAGCGTCACGCAGATGCGCGAAGCGTGCACTGGCCTGCGGCCACAGGGTGTGCAGTTCGTCCAGCCAGGGCGTCATGCCCTCCGCCTGCCAACGTTCGAAGTCGGCGCGTGGTAGGCTCCAGAAGAAGCTCAGGCGCGGCGTGTCGTCACCGGGCCGCGTGCCGACCGGCAGCAGCCCGATCATCTTGCGCGCGGCCACGTAGCGCTGCCGCAGCTCCTGCAGGTGCGGCCAGTCTTCGGCCGGCAACAGGCACCACAGCGCACCCCATGGATACACGCGATCCAGCCCGGCACCGCCTTCGATCGTGCCGCGCAACGTCGAGGCCGCGCCATCGGCAGCCACCACCAGGTCGAATGGACCATGCATGCGCCCTTCGCTGTCGCGCAGGCGGCCCTGCTCGGCATCCACCGCGGCAATGGAGACGCCGGCATGCAGCTGGCCCGCACCTGCACGCGCTTGGTCCAGCAACGAGAACAACGCTCCGCGCTGCATGCCGAGGCCGTGCAGGCGCGCATCCAGGCCGTCGTAGCGCATGTCCATCACCGCGCGTTCGCACGGCGTATCGCCATACAGGCGGTGCACCGGCGCGGCATGCGCACGAACTGCATCGAGCAGGCCCATCTGCCACAGCACCTGCAGGCCGCTGGGTTGCAGCAGGAAACCGGCGCCAACCGGCCCCGGCGTGGGCACGCGTTCGAAGATCTCCACCTCGTGGCCATCACGGGTGAGCAGGATGGCCAATGCCTGGCCAGCAGTACCGTAGCCGATCACGGCGATGCGCAGTCGTTCCTTCATGGGCGCATTGTGCCCGAGGTGGGTTGCGAATGGAGAAGGGAGGCCGCGCACGGCATCCACGCATGGCGTGGATCTACTGCGCAAAAAAAACCCCGCCGAAGCGGGGTTTTCAACGCACTGTCGAGTGGATCACTCGGCCGGCGTGATGTTCGAAGCCTGGGCACCCTTCGGGCCCTGGGTCACGTCATAGGTGACACGCTGGCCTTCCTGCAGGCTGCGGAAGCCCTTGGAGTTGATGGCGGAGAAGTGCGCGAACACGTCGGCGCTGCCATCCTCCGGCGAGATGAAGCCAAATCCCTTGGCGTCGTTGAACCACTTGACGGTACCGTTCGGCATGGTGATGCGAGACCTTATGCAATGAATGGGTGGTGTACGCTGAACCCGCGCACAAGCTGAGTATGCAAAGCTTGCTCGGGGAAGACAATCACCCCCGCGCCAATTCGCCCACCAGTTCCGGAAGTCCGTTGCTTGCCGCCTGCACATTGGCCAGCACTTCGGCCATCGTAATCTCCTCGCCATCACCGCAGCCGGCGGCCCAGTTGGCGATGATCGCCAGGCAGGCGTAATCCAGCCCCAGCTCGCGTGCCAGCGCGGCCTCCGGCATGCCGGTCATGCCCACCAGGTCGCAGCCGTCACGGCGCATGCGGGCGATTTCGGCGATGGTCTCCAGGCGCGGGCCCTGTGTTGCGCCATAGCAGCCACCGTCATGGACCGTGACACCGGTCACTTTGGCTGCCGCCAGGATCTTGCTGCGCAGCATCGGCGTGTAGGGATGGCCGAAATCGACGTGGGCCACGTCGGTGCCCTCTTCTTCACAGATCGTGCTGATGCGGCCCCAGGTGTAGTCGATGATCTGGTCCGGGCAGGCCAGCACGCGCGGGCCGAAGTCTTCGGTGATGCCACCCACCGTGTTCAATGCCAGCACCCGCTGCGCGCCCAGCTGCTGCAGCGCGGCCAGGTTGGCACGGTAGTTGATCTTGTGCGGCGGCAGTGAATGCCCCTCGCCATGCCGCGCCAGGAACGCCACGCGATGGCCGAGCAGCGTGCCCACGCGCACCGGGCCGGACGGGCGGCCGAAGCGGGTGTCGACCTCGTGGGTCTGCACGTCGTCAAGCTTGGCCAGGTTGTAGACACCGGTACCGCCGATCACGGCCAGGGCGATCTGTTGCATTCGAAGCACTCCATGAAAAGACGAACGCCGGCACCCGAGGATGCCGGCGATGGAAGAAGACGCGCTGTGGGCGGCTGCGCCGTTATTCCTTCATTGCGTAGATGGCCGGCACGCAGCGCAGGGTCTCGTTGACGTCCATGCCGAAGCCGAACACGTAGCGGTCCGGCAGCTCGATGCCGGCGTAGTCGGCGGTCACGTCCGGCAATGCGCGGTCGTGCTTCTTCACGGTCATCGCGGCGATGCGCACGTCGGTCGCGCCCTGCTCCAGGCACCAGGTGCGCACGCCCTGCAGGGTGTAGCCCTCGTCGAGGATGTCGTCGATCAGCAGCACGCGGCGGCCGAACAGCGAGGTAGCCGGCTTGTGCTTCCAGACCAGGTCGCCGCCGGTGGTTTCACCGCGGTAGCGGGTCGCGTGCAGGTAATCGAACTGCACGTCCTGGCCGCGCGCGCCCAGTTCCAGCGCCAGCTGGCCGGCGAACGGCAGCGCACCATGCATGATCGACAGGAACAGCGGCACCTCGCCCTTGTAATCGCGCGCGATGGCGTCGGCGATACCAGCGATGGCCTTGTCGATGGTGGGGCGGTCGACCAGCAGGTCAGCCTGGGCCAGGGCCTGGGAAATGGTGAGGTTGGGCATCAGACGGTTCTTCCAAGGGTTTCAAGCAGACGGGATTGGGTGTCGCCATGGCGGGCATCGGCCAGCAGGCCGTCCCAGCCGAGCGCGCCGCGGCCCAGCAGGCCGAGCAGCGCAGCAGTATTGAGGGAGCGTCCCTGCACCGCGTGCAGGGCTTCATCGACCAGTTCCGGGTGGCAGACCAGCACCACGTCGCAGCCGGCATCCAGGTGCGCGTGCACGCGTGCCGGCACGCCACCGGCGCTGTGCGAGGCGGCCATGCCGATGTCATCGGAGAACACCACGCCGCGGAAGCCGAGCTCACCGCGCAGGATGTCCTGGATCCAGCGCGGCGAGTAGCCGGCCGGCTCCGGTGCCACCTGCGGATAGATCACGTGGGCCATCATCACTGCATCGGCACCGGCGGCGATGCCGGCCTGGAACGGCACCAGGTCCTGCGCGCGCAGTTCGTCCAGCGCGCGCGGATCGATCGCAGTATCGACGTGGGTGTCTTCCAGCACGGTGCCGTGGCCGGGGAAATGCTTGAGCGTGGCGGCCATGCCGACCGCATGCATGCCACGCACATAGGCGGCGGTGAACGCGGCTACCACCTGCGGGTCTTCACTGAAGGCGCGGTTGCCGATGGCGCGGTTGCCGCGGCCAAGGTCGACCACCGGCGCGAAGCTCAGGTCCAGGCCGCTGGCGCGCACTTCGCTGGCCATCAGCCAGGCGTGCTGCTCGGCCAGGGCCAGGGCCTGCTGCGGGTCGGTGGCGTACAGTGCACCGATGTCCTGCAGCGGCGGCAGCTCGCTGTAGCCTTCGCGGAAGCGCTGCACGCGACCGCCTTCCTGGTCCACGCAGATCAACTGCGGGCGCGGGGCAGCGGCACGGATCGCCGCGCTCAGATCGGTCACCTGCTGGCGCGAGGCGAAGTTGCGCTTGAACAGCACCACCCCGGCCACGGCATCGTGCTGCAGCCAGTCACGTTCCTGGGCGGTCAGTTCGGTGCCGGCAACGCCGATCAGCAGCATGGTCGATCTCCACAACGCGCGCCCGGATGGCGCAGTGCCGCATTGTCGCAGAACCGGCCGACAGGCGCAGTGGTCAAGGCAAAAGCGAGGTGTGGGGTCAGATCCCCACAGGGGCTCTGACCCCGATCTGCTCAGACCTTGCAGCCGTCCGGGCCGCAGGCCTCGTCGCCGTCAGCCGGGGTGGCCGGGGCGCCCTGTTCGGCCGCGATCTGCTGCAGGGCCTGGGCGAACGCTTCCGGCGGCTGGGCCCCGGAAATGGCCCACTTCCCATCGATGACGAAGGTCGGCACCGAGGAAATGCCCAATGCATGGGCCTGTGCAAGCTTGGCTTCGACCTCGGCCAGGCCGCGGTCGGAGGCCAGCATCTGCGCGATTTCACCACCGTCCAGGCCGCCCGCCACGCCGGCCTTCACCAGCACCGCGGTATCGGCCAGATTCTGGCCATGCTCGAAGTGGGCACGGAACAGTGCTTCGCCGACTGCATCCTGCACGCCGTGCTCGCCGGCCAGCCACAACACCCGATGCGCCGGCAGCGTGGTCACCCGCACCTGGCCCTGGCTGAAATCCATCGGCAGGCCCTCGCCCCGCGCGGTGGTCTGGGTCTGGCCGAGGATCTGCTCGGTGCGCTCGACGCCACCGAACTTGCGCACATAGGCCTCGCGCAGCGGCACCGGAGTGTCGTCCGCGTCCGGGTCCAGCTGGAACGGCTGCCAGTGGATATCGAGTTCAGGCGCGTTGGCGCCCAGCAACTGCACACCCTGCTGGAAGCGATGCTTGCCGATCCAGCACCAGGGGCAGACCACGTCGGAGTAGATGTCGATTCTCATCCCCACCACATGGGGCCCGCCTCCCTCGAAAAAAGGGGACGGAGGGGATTAAGTCGTTTCCAGCACAGCTGGGGTAAAGACGACTTAATCCCCTCCGTCCCCTTTTTGGGGGCTTCACCACTGTGAATAGGGGTGACTGGCCAGCGCGACGTTGTAGTAGCGCGCATCGTCGGTGACTTCGGCACCCACCCAGTCCGGCAGGTCGATCGCCTGGTCGGCGCTGTCCAGCTCGACTTCGGCCACCACCAGGCCGGCGTTGTCGCCGAGGAACTCGTCCACTTCCCAGGTCAGGCCGGCGTGTTCGACCAGATGGCGGCGCTTGTCGATCAGGCCCCCCACGCACAACGCCAGCAGTGCGCGTGCATCGTCCACCGGGATCGGATAATCGAACTCCTGGCGGGTATGGCCGATGGTGCGCGACTTCAGGTTCAGCGCGGCGTGGTCGCCTTCGATGCGCACGCGCACCGACGCGTTCTGGGTGCCACGATCGAGCGCGCCCATGTCGTTGATGTAGCCCTGCGCCATCGGGATCACCCGGTGCGCGGCGGTACGCCAGCCATCGCTGCTGACGAGGAATTTGCGTTCGATTTCAATGCCCATCGCGCCATTATGCGCGATGGGCATGACAGCCGATCAGCGCTTCTCGAACACCGCGATGCTTTCCACGTGCGCGGTGTGCGGGAACATGTCCATGGCACCGGCGCTGACCAGGGTAAAGCCCTGTTCGTTGACCAGGTAGCCGGCATCGCGCGCCAGCGAGCCCGGGTGGCAGCTGACGTAGACGATGCGCTTGAACTGCTTCAGCGGCAGCTGCTGCAGCACTTCGATCGCGCCCGAGCGCGGCGGGTCCAGCAGCAGCTTGTCGAAGCCCTGGCGCATCCACGCGGTGCTGCGCTGGTCCTGGGTCAGGTCGGCGCTGAAGAACTGCGCGTTGGCCAGGCCGTTGCGCTCGGCGTTCTCTCGCGCACGCGCCACCAGGCCGGCATCGCCTTCCACGCCGACCACCTCGCGCACGCGGCGGGCCAGCGGCAGGGTGAAGTTGCCCAGGCCGCAGAACAGGTCCAGCACGCGCTCGTCCTCACCCGGTTCCAGCAGGTCCAGGGCGTGGGCGATCATCTTCTCGTTGAGCTTGGCATTAACCTGGATGAAGTCCAGCGGGCGGAACGCCAGCTCGACATCCCACGGCGCCAGACGGAACGACAGCGGCACGCCCTGCCCGTCCAGCGGCTGCACGGTGTCCACGCCGCCGGACTGCAGGTAGATCACGAAGCCATGCTGCTGGCCGAAGGCCGCCCAGGCCGCGCGGTCGGTATCGCTGAGCGGCTGCAGGTGGCGCACGGTCAGGACCACGGCCTGGTCGCCAGCGATGAATTCGATCTGCGGGATGTCACGCTTGCCATCGAGCGATTCGATGAAGGTGGACAGCGCCTCGACCTTGGTGCCGATCTCGGGGATCACGGTCAGGCACTGGCTGAGGTCGGCGACGAAGCGCGGATCCTGTTCACGGAAGCCGACCAGGGTCTTGTCCTTCTTTTCGACCCGACGCACCGAGAAGCGACCCTTACGGCGGTAGCCCCAGCTCTCACCGACCAGCGGCGCCAGCACGGTGCCCGGCTTCACATGGCCGATCCGCTCCAGGTTGTCCATCAGCACGCGCTGCTTGGCGACGATCTGCTGGTCCTCGTCCAGGTGCTGCAGCACGCAACCGGCGCAGGTACCGAAATGAGGGCACTTGGGGCTCACCCGCTGCGGCGAGGCCTGCAGCACCTCCACGGTGCGCGCCTCGTCGAAATGGCGGCTGCGGGCGGTCTGTTCAGCCATCACCACCTCGCCGGGCAGGGCGCCACTGACGAAGGTGACCTTGCCGCCCTCGCCTTCACGGCGGGCGACACCGCGACCATCATGGCTGAGGTCGAGGATCTCGGTCTGGAATGGGGTACGGTCGGTGCGGGAGCGGGATCGGGCCACGTGGCAACAGGCTGCGGGCAAAAATGGGGGCGTATTGTCGCAGATCCTGACCGGCGGGGCCCGGACCCGCTTGCGCCCGTGGCCGCCGTGCTTGATGATTGGGACAGCTGACATGGAGGCAGCCCTGATGCAGATGACCCCGCGGGCCGCACGGCCCCGCTTCCTGCTTGTCGAGGACGACATCATCAGCCGCGGTTTTTTCAAGGCGGCGTTGGAAACGTTACCGGCGGATGTGGATACCGCAGATTCGCTGGCCAGCGCCCTGGCCAGTGCCGAACCCGGCGCGCACGACCTGTGGCTGATCGACGTCAACCTGCCGGATGGCAATGGCGCGCAGCTGCTGCGTGAGCTGCGCCGTTCACACCCCGACACGCCGGCGCTGGCACATACCGCCGACGGCGATACCTCCATCCACGCCCGCCTGCGCGAAGCCGGTTTCAGCGACACCCTGGTCAAGCCACTGGGCCGCGACCAGCTGCTGAAGGCGGTGCGCCGTGCGCTGGTCAACAGCCCGGCGGGAATCTTCGTGGCACAGGCCCCGGCCGCGGTCGAGCTGGCCGTGCAGGACTGGGACGAGACCGCAGCCCTGGCCGCGCTCAATGGCCAGCGCAACCACCTGATCGCCCTGCGCGAGCTGTTCCTGGCCGAGTTGCCGGGCGTGCGTGATGCGGTGGAGCAGGCGGTGGACCAGCACGACGAGCGCCAGCTGCGCAGTCAGCTGCACCGGTTGCAGGCGAGCTGTGGCTTCGTGGGGGCGGCACGGTTGGGACGGGCGGTGCGCCAGCTGCATCATGCGCCCGAGTCCGGGCAGGCCCAGGATGGATTCCGCGCCGCGGTGGCTGCCCTGCTGCACTGAGGGTTGCTCGGCAGGGCTTGCAGCCCTGCACCTGCAGATGCTTCAAGCCAGGGCAACACCAAGGGCCAGAGCCAGAGCGGCTCTGGCTTTCTGCTTGTTGGGCGGGGCGGTGTGGATTGGCAGGACACGCCGTAAACCCCGCTCCGCGGTCCGGCCCAGCCGCTGGCGGCTGTGCGTTCGGGCGCTTGCGAAGCAGTGCTTCGCAAGCAAAGCGCCCTCACCCCTGGGGGCTCGATGGCGCCATCCATGGCGCCAACGGTCCTGCCAACCCACACCGCCCCACCCCCGACAGATTCCGTGTGACGGCTGGTAGATCCACGCCATGCGTGGATGAATCTCTGTCAGATATCGAACTCCAAATTGGGGTCGGATCCGTTTTCCTTCGGAAAACGGATCTGACCCCGTCGGCACGTCCAACAGCTCGCGAGAAACTGTCGAAGGCGGGGTGGGTCCGGTTGCAGGAGTGTCCGCGGCATGGATGCCGCGGCCAAGCCCCCATGGGTGAGGGCGCTTTGCTTGCGAAGCACTGCTTCGCAAGCGCCCGAACGCACAGCCGCCAGCGGCTGGGCCGGACCGCGGAGCGGGGTTTACGGCGTCTCCCGCAACCGGACCCACCCCGCCTACCCACAGATAGCCAGCTTTTGCAGTTGACGTTGACGTTGATTCAGCGGGTGCAGGGCTGCAAGCCCTGCCGAACACCCCTCAACGCCTGGGCGCGAGCTGCTCGAGCATTTCCCAGGACTTCAGGCCGCGCGGCCCCAGGTGATGGGCCAGCACCCGCCGCATCGGCAGGCGCAGGCTGGCCAGGTCGGCGGCATCCGGCTCTTCATCTGCCGCCAAAGCCAGCAGCGCCGAGCCAGTGGCCGCTGCCCGGCGTTCCCCGCCGCGCTCACTCAGCAGGCGCTGCGCGCCCTCCTGCGGATCCAGTTCGTAGCGCGCCGCCGGGTCGATCGGCTGGCCATCGCTGGCACTGTCCAACTCGAAGCCCAGCCCCAGTGCGGACAGCAGTTCGCGTTCAAAACGGCGCAGTGTCCAGGCCAGACCAGCGCCCACCGCCAGCCGCGCGCGTGCCTCGCCATAGGCGAGATACAGTTCCGGCAGCGGGTCCTGGCGCGGAGCCAGGCGCAGGGTCAGTTCACTCAGGTAGAAGCCGGCCAGCATCGCCTGGCCGACCAGGCGTGGCGCCGCATCCAATGCCTCTGCACCACGCAGCTGGGCCAGTTCACCCCGCTGCTGGGCACTGAAGCGGATCCACTGCAACGGCTGCAGGGCAGCACGCAGCACCTGACCCTTTGCGGTGGACACGCCACGCGCGAGCAGGCCGATACGGCCATGCTGCGCGCTCAACACTTCGACCAGCAGGCTGGTCTCGCGGTAGGCCCGTGCGTGCAGCACGAAGCCGGTGTCGTCCTCGATCATCATCGAAGCGACCGCAACGCGTTACTCGTAACCGAAGGCCTTCAGCGCGGCCTCGTCGTCGGACCAGCCTTCACGCACGCGCACCCAGGTTTCCAGGAACACCTTGGCCCCGAACAGACGCTCCATCTGCAGGCGGGACTTGGCGCCGATCTCCTTCAGGCGGGCGCCGCCCTTGCCGATCACGATGGCCTTCTGGCCCTCGCGCTCGACCCAGATCACCGCACCGATGCGCAGCAGGTTGCCATCCTCGGTGAAGCGCTCGATCTCGACGGTGGTGGCGTACGGCAGTTCCTCGCCGAGCTGGCGCATGAGCTGCTCGCGCACCAGTTCACCAGCCAGGAAACGCTGGCTGCGGTCGGTGATCTCGTCCTCGCCGAACATCGGCGGGGCTTCCGGCAGCAGCTTCAGCACGTCGCGCACCAGCGCTTCCAGGCCGTTGCGCTTCTGCGCGGAGATCGGGTGCACGGCGGCGAAATCCCGGCCTTCGGTCACCTGCTGCAGGAACGGCAGCAGCGCGCCCTTTTCCTTCAGGCGATCGATCTTGTTGACCACCAGAACGACCGGAATGCCGGCGTCACGCAGCACATTGAACGCCAGGCTGTCCTCTTCATCCCAGCGACCGGCTTCGATCACCAGCAGGCCGGCATCGACGCCTTCCAGCGAACCGCGCGCGGCGCGGTTCATCACCCGGTTCATCGCCCGCTTCTGCACCTTGTGCAGGCCGGGGGTGTCGACCAGCACCAGCTGGCCTTCCGGATAGGTGGCGATGCCCAGCAGGCGATGGCGCGTGGTCTGCGGGCGGTTGGAGACGATGCTGACCTTGGCGCCGACCAGGGCATTGGTCAGGGTCGACTTGCCCACGTTCGGGCGGCCGATGACGGCCACGCTGCCGCAATGATGGGGAGTTTGTTCGCTCACTTGGAATCCAGTTGTTCTAGGACGGCCGCAGCCGCCTGTTGTTCGGCAAGCCGCCGCGAGGCGCCTTCGCCCTCGGTGCTGGCGGCCGGGTCGGCTACGTTGCAGCGTACCCGGAAGTGCTTGGCGTGGTCGTCACCGGATTCTGACACCAGTTCATACTGCGGCAACGCCTTCTGTCGGGCCTGCAGCCATTCCTGCAGGCGGGTCTTAGGGTCCTTCTCGGGCCGGCCGGAGGCCGGCAGTGCCTCGATCGAAGCGCTGAACCAGGGCAGTACCACCGCCCGGCAGGCCTCGAAGCCGGCATCCAGGTAGATCGCAGCCACCACGGCTTCCACCGCGTCGGCCAGGATCGAATCACGACGATGGCCGCCGGACTTCATTTCGCCCGGGCCCAGGATCAGTCGATCGCCCAGTTCCAGGGTGCGCCCGATCACCGCCAGCGCGCCTTCACGCACCAGCTCGGCGCGGGCACGGGTCATCGCGCCTTCGTCAGCCTTGGGCCAGCGTTGGTACAACGCCTCGGCCGCCATCATGTTGACGATGCTGTCGCCCAGGAATTCCAGGCGCTCGTTGTGTGGCGCACCGGCACTGCGATGCGTCAGCGCCTGCTTCAGCAGCGCCGGGTCGCGGAAGGGATGACCGATCAGGTCACCACGTTGGAAAGGTTTATTCGGCACCGCTTCGGGTCAGGTCCTGGGATGAATCGAATTTGCCAACCACGTCCAGGTTGCCGACCAGCGGACGGCGCACTTCGTAGTTGACCTTGAGGGTCCAGCCATTGTCGCGACGGTCGAACTTCACGTTGGCCGGCTTCACGTTTTCCGAGTAGTTGATGTACAGGCGCTTGAAGAACAGATCCTGGATCCGGGCCGGCTCCATGCTGCCCACCCCAGGCTCCTTGGCCAGGCTCTTCATCGCCGAGCGCACCGCGTAATACTCCTGGTACATCGGGAACAGCTTCATGCCGATGTAAAGGAAGAAACCGACCACGATCAGGACCGCCAGGAACGAGGTCAGGGTCATGCCACGCTGCGTGTTCATCGTCTTCATTGCGTTCTCCCCAGATACGCGTTGGATGTGAAAATACTCGGTTGGTGCCCGATCAGTTGATGCTCGAGCCGATCCGCGACGGCTCGAAGCCATCCTTGCAGAACCAGCCCTGGCAGTTCAGCCAGATCAGGAAGGCCTTGCCGCGCAGGTTTTCTTCCGGCAGCAGGCCCCAGAAACGGCCGTCGTCGCTGTTGTCACGGTTGTCGCCCATCACCAGGTACTTGCCGGCCGGCACGGTCCACTGGCCCTGGCCACGCGGGTAGTCGGTCTCCAGCACGGTGTGGGTACGGCCCGGCAGGTGCTCGACCAGCAGGTTGGCGCCCTCGCCCTGGCCCTTGTGGCCGGCATAGATGCCCTTGTTGTCGTACTTCAGCGGTTCGCCGTTGAGGATCACGCCGTCGCCTTCGAAGACCACGGTGTCACCCGGCACGCCGATCACGCGCTTGATGAAGTTCTCGCCCTTGGCCGGGTCGTTGTCGCTGTGGCCGGGGAAGTGGAACACCACCACGTCACCGCGCGACGGCTCGCCGAACGGCACGATCTTGGTGTTGCTGATCGGCAGGCGCAGGCCGTAGGAGAACTTGTTGACCAGGATGAAATCGCCGATCAGCAGGTTCGGCATCATCGAGCTGGACGGGATCTTGTACGGCTCGGCGATGAAACTGCGCACGATCAGCACGATCGCCAGCACCGGGAAGAACGCACGCGAATAATCCACCAGCACCGGCTCGGAATCGAGCAGGCCCGCGCGCTGGGCGCGACGCTTGGCGAGATACAGCTTGTCCGCGAGCAGGATCAGGCCCGAGGCCAGGGTCAGCACGACCAGGAGGATCTCAAACAGTTTCATTCAGGGTCCTTTGCAACGTCACCAGACGACCGGCCCGCAGGGCCGGTGCGGGCTTACTTGTTGTCCATCTGCAGGACGGCCAGGAACGCTTCCTGCGGAATCTCCACGCGTCCGACCTGCTTCATGCGCTTCTTGCCTTCCTTCTGCTTTTCCAGAAGCTTCTTCTTGCGCGAAACGTCGCCACCATAGCACTTGGCCAGCACGTTCTTGCGCATGGCCTTGACCGTGGTGCGGGCGATGATCTGCGAGCCGACGGCGGCCTGGATGGCCACGTCGAACATCTGGCGCGGGATCAGGTCCTTCATCTTCTCGCACAGCTCGCGGCCGCGGCGATCGGCATGGCTGCGGTGCACGATCAGCGACAGCGCATCGACCTTGTCGCCATTGATCAGCACGTCCACGCGTACGAACGGGCCCGCGTCGAAGCGCACGAAGTGGTAGTCCAGCGAGGCATAGCCACGGCTGACCGACTTCAGCTTGTCGAAGAAGTCCAGCACCACTTCGGCCATCGGCAGCTCGTAGCTGATCTGCACCTGGCTGCCCAGGTAGTTGATGCCGATCTGGCTGCCGCGCTTTTCTTCGCACAGCTTGATGATGTTGCCGATGTACTCCTCGGGGGTGAGCACGTTGGCACGGATGATCGGCTCGCGGATCTCCTCGACCTGGTTCACCGGCGGCAGCTTGGCCGGGTTGTCCATGTTGATGATCGAGCCATCGGTCTTCAGGACTTCATACACCACCGTCGGCGCGGTGCTGATCAGGTCCAGGTTGTATTCGCGCTCCAGGCGCTCCTGCACGATTTCCATGTGCAGCATGCCAAGGAAGCCGCAACGGAAGCCGAAGCCCATCGCTTCGGAGCTTTCCGGCTCGAAACGCAGCGCGGCATCGTTCAGGCGCAGCTTGTCCAGCGCTTCGCGCAGGTCCGGGTAGTCTTCGGCATCAACCGGGAACAGGCCGGCGAACACGCGCGGCTGCATTTCCTGGAAGCCCGGCAGCGGCTTCGGCGCCGGGTCGCCGGCCAGGGTGAGGGTGTCGCCGACCGGCGCACCGTGCACGTCCTTGATGCTGGCGGTGACCCAGCCCACTTCACCGGCACGCAGCGCCGGCAGCACCTTGCGCTTCGGGGTGAACACGCCGACGTTGTCGACCTGGTGGTTGCGGCCGGTCGACATCACCTGCAGCTTGTCACCGGCCTTGATCTCGCCCTGCATCACGCGCACCAGCGAGACCACGCCCAGGTAGTTGTCGAACCACGAGTCGATGATCAGCGCCTGCAGCTTGTCGGTGTCGCGCGGTGCCGGCGGCGGGATGCGATGGACGATCGCTTCCAGCACGTCCTGCACGTTGAGGCCGGTCTTGGCGCTGACCGGCACGGCGTCGGAGGCGTCGATGCCGATCACGGCCTCGATCTCGGCCTTGGCGCGCTCGATATCGGCGGTGGGCAGGTCGATCTTATTGATCACCGGCACCACTTCCAGGCCCTGCTCCACCGCGGTGTAGCAGTTGGCCACCGACTGCGCTTCCACGCCCTGGGCCGCGTCGACCACCAGCAGCGCGCCTTCGCAGGCGGCCAGCGAGCGGCTGACTTCATAGGAGAAGTCGACGTGGCCGGGGGTATCGATGAAGTTCAGGTGGTAGGTCTGCCCGTCCTTGGCCACGTACGGCAGTGACACCGACTGCGCCTTGATCGTGATGCCACGCTCGCGCTCGATCGGGTTGGAATCGAGCACCTGCGCTTCCATCTCGCGGGCCTGCAGGCCACCGCAGAGCTGGATGATGCGGTCGGCCAGCGTGGACTTGCCGTGGTCGACATGGGCGATGATGGAGAAGTTGCGGATGTTCCGCATCGAATCAGAAGACATAGGTGGCGGCGGCGCGCGGCGTCGTCAGGGTAACGGTCGATTATCGCACGCCCGGCGCCCCGCCGCGAAAACTGCCTCATCGGGCCGGACGCTGAACGACCGAAGCCCCGCCGGGGCGGGGCTTCGGGGGAGACGCAGGGGCCGCCGCAGCGACCCCGGCAGGCCTTACTGGCCGGCCTTGACCGCCACGAAGGCGCTGTTGCCATTGGCCGTGCGGACCAGCAGCATCACCACGTCGTCCTTCTTGAAGCTGGACAGCGCCCGGTTCAGGGCATCCACGCTGCCGACCGCGACGCGGCCGACCTGCAGGATCACCATGCCCGGCGACAGGCCGGCATCACGCGCCGCCTGGCCCTTGACCCCGGTGATGCGCACGCCTTCGTTGCCGTTGAGCCCGAACTGCTTGCGCTGGGCCGCGTTCAGATCGCTGACGTCCAGCCCCAGCAGGGCATTGGCGCCGGTCTGCGGAGCCGCCTCGGCACTGCCGGCCGACGGCCCGCGGGCATTGGCCTGCCCGTCTTCACTCAGGGCGGTCAGCGTGGCACTGAGGTCATGCGGCTTGCCGTCGCGGTACACCACCAGGTTCACCTTGCTGCCCGGTGCCATCGCACCGATCAGCGGCGGCAGGTCGGACCAGCTGTTGACCGCGCTGCCGTTGACCGAGCGGATGACATCGCCCACCTGCACTCCGGCCTTGGCGGCCGCACTGCCTGCCACGATCTGGTTGACCAGGGCGCCACGGCTGTCCGGCAGGCCCAGGCCCTGCGCCTTCAGCGAATCGATCGGCTCGACCACCGCGCCGAGCTGGCCGCGGGTGACCTTGCCGCTCTTCTTGATCTGCTCGACCGCGCTCATCGCCAGGTCGATCGGGATCGCGAAGCTGATGCCCATGTAGCCGCCGGAGGCGGAGAAGATCTGCGAGTTGATGCCGACCACTTCGCCGCGGGTGTTCAGCAGCGGGCCACCGGAATTGCCCTGGTTGATCGCCACGTCGGTCTGGATGAACGGCACGTAGCGCTGATCGGCACCGCCGGTGCTGCGGCCCAGCGCGCTGACGATACCGGCCGTGACCGAGTGGTCGAGGCCGAACGGCGAACCGATCGCGACAACCCACTGTCCCGGCTTCAGGGTGTTGGAGTCACCCACGCGTACGGTCGGCAGGTTCTTGCCGTCGATCTTCAGCAGGGCCACGTCGTACTGCTGGTCGCTGCCCACCACCTTGGCGGTGAACTCGCGGCTGTCGCCCAGCTTGACCTTCACGTCACTGGCATCGGCCACCACGTGGTAGTTGGTCAGCACGTAGCCATCGGGCGAGATGATGAAGCCCGAACCCATGCCACGGCCCTTGATGCTGGGACCGCCATCCTGCCCGCCCGGCCCCTGTCCCGGCATCGGGAAGTCAGGGCCGAAGAAGCGGCGGAAGAACTCCGGCATGTCATCGTCGCCGCCCATCGGGCCCCGCGAGGCCTGGCGGTTGTTGCGGACGATGGTGGTGTCGACGTTGACCACGCCCGGGCCAACCTGTTCGACCAGGTTGGTGAAGTCGGGCAGGCCGCTGACCAGCGGCTGCGCGGGCGCCCGCGGTGCCGCGGCCGGCGCAGGCTGGGTCTGCGCGGCAGGCGCCGGCGCCTGCGCGCAGGCCATCAGGGGAAGGGTCAGGGCCAGCAGGCCAATGGCCTGCGTGCGGAGTCGGGGAGTCATCGGACGGCAACCTCCGGGTCGGATGGAAGAGGAATACGGTCCCCGCCGACGGCGGGGCGTGAAGGCGCCCGGCTCAGTCGCGCGGGCGCGGCGGCACCGGCAGGTCGTCCTGCAGGCGCGGCTCGAACGGGTAGAACGCGGCACCACCGGCATGGGCCGGGAAGCTGGCATTGAGCGCACCACCGGCGGCGGGCGCCAGGCTGGAGCGCGGCCATGGCCGGGCCTGCAGCCCACCGACCTCACCAAACGGCAGGTTGCGGTTGGCGTTGGCCGGCACGGTCGGGGTCAATGGTGCCTGCGTGGATGCCACGGCACGCTGCGGAAGATCGTCACGCTGGGCGGCACGCGCGGCCTGCTGGCTGCGGGTGGCACTGGCGCGGCGGGCATCCTGGCGGCGGCTGGCCGCCATCGCCACGGCCGGCGCAGCCACCACGGCCATTGCCGCGGTATCCACCGATGCCTCGGTGACCGGCGCCGGCTGGGTCGGTGCCGGCGCCAGCCGGGCCTCGCTGGCGATCACCTGCGGTGCCAGCGGCTCGCCCGGCGTGGCTTCCTGCAGCTTCTCGCCGCCCATGAACAGCGCCACGGCCGCCACCGAGGCGGCCAGTGCGGCACCACCGCCCCAGGCCCGCCAACCGCTGCGCCGCACCTGGCGACGGGGCTCAGCCTGCGGCACGGGCTCAGCGGCAACTGCGGCGGCCACGGCGGCGCTGAAACCGGCCGGTGCCAATGCCGAGGCCTGCCCGCGCATCACGTCGCCCAGCAGCTGCCAGCGCTCCTGGCAGCCGGCCAGTTCGGGGTCGTGCTCCATCCGGCGCAGCAGGAAGCGCGCTTCATCGGCGCCCAGCTCGCCATCGACCAGGGCCGACAGCTGCTCGCGATGGCGCTGGTCCAGGCGCTGCCCGGCGGGCGATTGATGGTTCTGCGATTCGTTGAACGGATTACTGGTCATACGCGGCTCTTCTCACGGGTGGCGCTGCCGATGTCCAACAGCGGCCGGAGTTCGGTGTCGATCGCCTCGCGCGCCCGGAAGATCCGTGAACGCACGGTGCCGATCGGGCACCCCATCTTCTGCGCGATATCCTCGTAGCTCAGGCCTTCCACCTCGCGCAGGGTGATCGCCGACCGGAGTTCTTCCGGCAGCGCGTTGACGGCCTTCATGACCGTCTGTTCCAGCTCCTGGCGCATCAACTCGCGCTCGGGCGTGTCGGTGTCCCGCAGGCGGGTACCGCTGTCGAACTGTTCGGCATCGCCGATGTCGATGTCATCGGTCGGCGGCCGTCGATTGTGTGAAGCCAGGTAGTTTTTGGCGGTATTCACGGCGATTCGATGCAACCAGGTTGAGAACTGGGCATCGCCACGGAAACTTCCGATCGCGCGGTAGGCACGGATGAAAGTGTCCTGGGCGACGTCCTGACATTCGCTCCAGTCGGCGATGTAGCGACCGACCAGGGCCACGACCCGATGCTGGTACTTGCGCACCAGGACATCGAACGCGGCACTCTCGCCGTGCTGCACGCGCCGGACCAGCTCCAGATCCAGCTCCTGAGGTGTATCAACATCGGCCATGAGGGGCCGCACTCCTGTCAGCCCAACCGACGTCGGGCAATGAGACTGCCAATCCCGGGAAAAGTTCAGTCGCCGATCACCTGGCGCCGCACCAGCTTTTAACCACCGTTCCGTTAGCGTCCCGGTCCACGGCCATGGATCCGGGGGCGCCACTCCCCTGCTATTGGGATTTGACGCGGGGGAAACAACCTCTGGATCATAGCCGCTTCTCCATACACAACCGGATGGAACGTCCATGCTCTCAGGCTTCGATGGTCTCCGCTTCAGCCACTGGCACCCCGAGATCCGCGACGACGGCGTGGTGGTTCTCTCCCTGGATCGTCAGGACAGCAGCGTCAACGCGATGTCGCAGGACGTGCTGCTGGAACTGGGCGACCTGCTTGAGCGCATCGCGCTGGACCCGCCCAAGGGAGTGGTGATCCAGTCGCTGAAGAAGGCCGGCTTCATCGCTGGCGCGGATCTGAAGGAGTTCCAGGAATTCGACCGTCGCGGCACCGTCAACGACGCGATCCGTCGTGGCCAGGCCACCTACCAGAAGCTGGCCGAGCTGCCCTGCCCCACCGTGGCGGCCATCCACGGCCACTGCCTGGGCGGCGGCACCGAGCTTGCCCTGGCCTGCCGCTATCGCGTGGCCTCCAATGACAGCAGCACCCGCATCGGCCTGCCGGAAACCCAGCTGGGCATCTTCCCGGGCTGGGGTGGCAGCGCCCGCCTGCCGCAGCTGGTCGGCGCACCGGCGGCGATGGACATGATGCTGACCGGCCGCACTCTGTCGGCCTCGGCCGCGCGTGGCATCGGCCTGGTCGACAAGGTGGTGGCACCGGCAGTGGTGCTCGACACTGCCGTCGCACTGGCGCTGTCCGGCACCACCCGCCCGTTCAAGCAGCGCGCGACGGCCTGGGCCACCAACACCTGGCTGGCACGCACGCTGCTGGCACCGCAGATGGTCAAGCAGGTCGCCCGCAAGGCCAGGAAGGACCAGTACCCGGCGCCGTACGCGCTGATCAGCACCTGGCAGCGCAGCGGCGGCAAGCCGATCCAGGCACGCCTCGACGCCGAACGGCGGGCCGTGGTGAAGCTGGCCAGTACACCGACCGCGCGCAACCTGATCCGCATCTTCTTCCTGACCGAGCGCCTGAAGGGCCTCGGTGGTGGTGAGTCCGGCATCCGCCACGTGCACGTGGTCGGCGCCGGCGTGATGGGCGGCGACATCGCCGCGTGGGCCGCCTACAAGGGCTTCGAAGTGACCCTGCAGGACCGTGAGCAGCGCTTCATCGACCCGGCCATGGAACGCGCGCAGGCGCTGTTCGCCAAGAAGGTGCGCGACGAGAGCAAGCGCCCTGCCGTGGCCGCGCGCCTGCGTGCCGACCTGGAAGGCAACGGCGTGGCCGAGGCCGACCTGGTGATCGAGGCGATCATCGAGAACCCCGAAGCCAAGCGTGCGCTGTACCAGACGCTCGAACCGAAGATGAAGCTGGATGCGCTGCTGACCACCAACACCTCGTCGATTCCGTTGGTGGAACTGCGCGACCATATCCAGCGACCGGCACAGTTCGCCGGCCTGCACTACTTCAATCCGGTCGCGCAGATGCCGTTGGTGGAGATCATCCATCACGACGGCATGGCGCCGGAGACCGAGCGCCGCCTGGCCGCGTTCTGCAAGGCGCTGGGCAAGTTCCCGGTGCCGGTGGCCGGCAGCCCGGGCTTCCTGGTCAACCGCGTGCTGTTCCCGTACATGCTGGAAGCCGCCACTGCCTACGCCGAAGGCATCCCAGGCCCGGTGATCGACAAGGCCGCCGTGAAGTTCGGCATGCCGATGGGCCCGATCGAACTGATCGACACCGTCGGTCTGGACGTGGCCGCCGGTGTCGGCCGCGAACTGGCGCCGTTCCTGGGCCTGCAGATTCCGGCCGCGCTGCAGACGGTGGAACCGGACAAGCGTGGCAAGAAGGATGGCCAGGGCATCTACACCTGGGAGAACGGCAAGCCGAAGAAGCCGGACGTGGCCAGCGACTACCAGGCCCCGGCCGATCTGGAAGACCGCCTGATCCTGCCGCTGTTGAACGAAGCGGTGGCCTGCCTGCACGAAGGCGTGGTGGCGGATGCGGACCTGCTGGATGCCGGTGTGATCTTCGGCACTGGTTTTGCACCGTTCCGCGGCGGTCCCATCCAGCACATCCGCGCGGTGGGTGCCGATGCGATCGTCGAGCGGCTGAAGGCCCTGCAGCAGCGCCACGGCGATCGTTTCGCACCGCGCCCGGGCTGGGACAACCCGGCCCTGCGCGAACCGGCGGTGTGAGTTGATCAGCCGGGCCTGCGGCCCGGCACCCGCAGAGGCAACCGCCGAAGCAAAAGCCAGAGCCAGAGCCAGAGCCGGAGCAACAGCCGGCTCTGGCTTTTCTGTTTGTTGGGCGGGGCGGTGTGGGCAGGCAGGACACGCCGTAAACCCGTCCATGGGGGCTCGATGGCGCCATCCATGGCGCCAACGGTCCTGCCTGCCCACACCGCCCCACCCCTGACAGTTTCCCGGTGACGGTCGGTTAATCTCGATTCCGGTGTGGATCACTACGAACTGGTGGGTGGCTACCTTGGTCACCACCAGGAGCGAAGCGACCGGCGTTTGATTTTGATTTTCTTTCTTCTTCTCCGTGGCTGGACGCACACGGAAACTGTCAGAGGCCGGGCGGGGTGGGTTCGCGGGGGTGTCCGCGGCATGGATGCCGCGGCCAAGCCTCCAGGGACGGATTCACGGCGTCCCCCGCGAACCCACCCCGCCCGGCCAAGCGCGGCTTTTGCTTTACACGACCAAGCAACCAGCCACGAGGGGCTGCGCCGTTGGCTGGAACAACCTGTTACCCATACGGGGCATGTCCCCGTCACAGCTGCATGCGATGCTGATCACCTGATCCCTGCCAGCGAGAACGCCCGCATGACCACCATCATCGCCCCGCGCGTGCACGACATCGGCGGCCTCGAAGTCCGTCGCGCCGTACCCACCCTGCAGGCGCGCAGCATCGGCTCGTTCGTGTTCGTCGACCAGATGGGCCCGGCACTCATGCACCCCGGCACCGCCATCGACGTGCGCCCGCATCCGCATATCGGCCTGGCCACCGTCACCTATCTGTGGTCGGGCGCGATCGGCCACCGCGACACGCTGGGTTCGGATCAGGTGATCCGTCCCGGTGACGTCAACTGGATGACCGCCGGCCGCGGCATCGCCCATTCCGAGCGCACGCCGCAGCCGGACCGCGACCATGACAACCCCATCCACGGCATGCAGACCTGGGTCGCGCTGCCGAAGTCGCACGAGGAAATCGAGCCGGCGTTCTACCACCACGCCGCTGCCACCCTGCCCGAGCAGCGCCGCAACGGCGCCTGGCTGCGGGTGATCGCCGGCCGCGCCTATGGCGAGGAATCGCCGGTGAAGGTGTTCGCCGACACGCTCAATGTGGCGATCGATCTCGACCCGGAGGCGGAGATCGATATCGACGACGGGCACCGAGAGCGCGCGTTGTACATCCTCGAAGGCGAGGCGCAGCTCGATGGCGTGGACATCCCCGCACAGCACCTGGTCATCCCCGAAGCCGGCGCACGTGGCCGCCTGCGTGCGAAGACGCCGGTGAAGGCGATGCTGTTCGGTGGCGAGCCGCTGGATGGCCCACGCCACCTGTGGTGGAACTTCGTGTCCAGCTCGAAGGAGCGCATCGAGCAGGCCAAGCACGATTGGGAAGCCGGCCGCTTCGGCACCATCCCGGGCGACGACAAGGAGTTCATCCCGCTGCCGCAGTACTGAACATCGCGTGTTGCACACATCCGAAGGTGTATCCCTGCACCTGGCGTTGACGCTACAGTCACCCGCTGATCATTGAAATGTGACATAAATCACACTTTCGACGTCAAAGGAGTGCAACACATGAGCATGGGTAAACGCTTGTCCGCCGAGTTCCTCGGCACGTTCTGGCTGGTTCTGGGTGGCTGTGGCAGTGCGGTGCTGGCCGCCAAGTTCGGTGGCGACGGCAATCCGCTGGGTATCGGCTTCCTCGGCGTGGCGCTCGCCTTCGGCCTGACCGTGGTGACCGGCGCCTATGCTTTCGGCCATATCTCCGGCGCACACTTCAATCCGGCGGTCAGCGTCGGGCTGTGGGCCGGTGGTCGTTTCCCGACCAAGGACCTGGTGCCGTACATCATCGCCCAGGTCGCCGGCGGCCTGCTGGCCGGCTTCATCCTGCTGCAGATCGCCTCCGGCGCCAGCGGCTTCGCCATCGATGGCAGCCAGGCCGGTGCGTTCGCCAGCAATGGCTATGGCGCGCTGTCGCCCGGCGGCTACAGCGTGGCGGCCGCCTTCCTGTGCGAAGTGGTGCTGACCGCGGTGTTCCTGATCGTGATCATGGGTTCCACCCACGGCAAGGCACCGGCCGGTTTCGCCCCGCTGGCGATCGGCCTGTCGCTGACCCTGATCCACCTGATCAGCATTCCGGTCACCAACACCTCGGTGAACCCGGCCCGCTCCACCGCCGTAGCCTTCTTCGCCGGCAGTGGCGCGGTCAGCCAGCTGTGGCTGTTCTGGGTCGCCCCGCTGCTGGGCGGCGCGATCGGCGGCATCATCTACAAGTGGATCGGCAGCGACCGCTGATCCACGCGGCACCCATTGCGGCCGACCGTCGGCCGCAATGGTTACTTCTGTAACCGCGAATTGTGCGATCGCTCACGTTCCGTTAAGGTTGAGTTGACCGTCCGTGCACATGCCGGATGGGGCGGCATCCGGGGATGGGATGCCATGGCCGCCGGCCCTGCTGGCGGAGCCAAACAACTCATCACCTTGGGGGATGCATGAAGTTCGTGCCTGTCATGTTGTCGAGCCTGCTGTTCGCCGCGGCCCAGGCCGCCGCGCAGGCGCCGTCCGAATGTCCTTCGCTGCCAGCCAGCAGTGGCCTGCAGTGGCAGCAGCAGGTGCAGGCCGATTTCCTGGTCTGCCGCGCCAGCACCACGGATGGCCGCGAAGTGCTGAGCCTCATGCTCAGCGCGCGTGATCCCGCCATTCCGCTGAGCCGCTCGCTGCGCCAGGAAAAAGGCAGTTTCGGCGGTGAATCACTGTACTGGTACCAGCCCGACCTGGGCGGCCAGCAACCGCCGGGGTATGCCGAACGGCGCATCAGCGTGGTCAAGATCGACAAAGGGCGTTACGCGCAGATTTCGCTGTATCCGGACAGCGCGCAGGAGCTGGGCTCACTGCAACAACTGGCGCAGGGCATGAGCCTGACCCCGTCGGCCGTGGCCGCCGGGCGCTGACGGTGATGGGGATGACTGCCTGGCAGCGTCCCCGCAACGCGACCCGCCGATCCGACGGTAGTGCCGGCCGCTGGCCGGCACACCGATCCGCCTTCGTCCGAGGCTGCTGCCGGCCAGCGGCCGGCACTACCTCAGAACTTGCCTTCCTGGAAATCAACGAAGGCCTGCATCAGTTCCTGCCGCGTGTTCATCACGAACGGGCCGTGGCGCATCACCGGCTCACGCAGCGGACGGCCTGCTACAAGGATCAGCCGCGCGCCTTCGCCGCCGGCCGAAACATGCAGCTGTTCGCCGCCGCCCAGCACCGCCAGTTCCTGGCGCGCGACATCGCGCGCGGCATCCTGCTCACCCACCGTCAGCGCACCTTCGAAGACATAGGCGAAGGCGTTGTGGCCTTCCGGCAGCGTGTAGGTCCAGGCCCGGTCGGGCGCCAGCGTGATGTCCAGATAGAGCGGCTCGGTGGCCGGCTGGACGATCGGGCCGCGGGTGCCGTCGACCGTGCCGGCGATCACCTTCACTTCCACGCCGGCGTCCGGCTGCACCACGGGAATGCGCTCGGGCGCGAACTCCTGGTACTTCGGCTCGGTCATCTTCTCCTTCGCCGGCAGGTTCACCCACAGCTGGAAGCCGCGCATCTGCCCGCTTTCCTGCTCGGGCATCTCCGAATGCACCAGGCCGCGGCCGGCGGTCATCCACTGCACGCTGCCCGGGGTCAGCAGGCCTTCGTTGCCGTGGTTGTCGCGATGCCGCATGCGTCCGTCGAGCATGTAGGTAACGGTCTCGAAGCCACGGTGCGGATGCTCCGGGAAGCCTGCGATGTAGTCCTCGGCGCGGTCGGTACCGAACTCATCAAGCAGCAGGAACGGGTCCAGGTCGGGCAGCGTGGGGCCGCCGATGACGCGGGTCAGGCGCACGCCGGCACCGTCGGAGGTGGGCATGCCACGGATGGTCCGCAGCACGCGGACCGGTTCGGGAAAGCTCATGGCGACTCCTGTTGGATGGATGCCAGTGAAGATGGACGCCACATGGCCGTACGCCAATGGATGGCACCGCAACCGATTGTTCCATCCCTGATGTTCGCTGCACGTCAGCGCAACCGCCGTACGACCAAAGTACTACCGCAGATTCGTCCTGTGCCAATTGACCCTGTCGTGGGCAAGCAGGACTCTTTGACTGTCTTTCCGGGAGAGAGCACCTCATGAAAGGGTTTTCCAAACTGGGCTGGGCGGTACTCGCCCTGCTCGGCGCGTTCTGTCTGGGCACCGTGGCGCTGCGCCGCGGCGAACACATCAATGCCCTGTGGATCGTCGTCGCAGCGGTGTCGCTGTACCTCGTCGCCTATCGCTTCTACAGCCTGTTCATCGCCAACAAGGTGATGCAGCTGGATCCGACCCGGGCCACCCCGGCGGTGATCAACAACGATGGCCTGGATTACGTGCCGACCAACAAGCACGTGTTGTTCGGCCACCACTTCGCCGCCATTGCCGGTGCCGGTCCGCTGGTCGGCCCGGTCCTGGCCGCGCAGATGGGCTACCTGCCCGGCCTGCTGTGGCTGGTGGTGGGTGTGGTACTGGCAGGTGCAGTACAGGACTTCATGGTGCTGTTCCTGTCCAGCCGCCGCAACGGCCGCTCGCTGGGTGACCTCGTCCGCGAGGAGATGGGCCAGGTGCCCGGCACCATCGCCCTGTTCGGTGCGTTCCTGATCATGATCATCATCCTGGCGGTGCTGGCGATGGTGGTGGTCAAGGCACTGGCCGAAAGCCCGTGGGGCATGTTCACGGTGATCGCGACGATGCCCATCGCGATCCTGATGGGCGTGTACATGCGCTACATCCGCCCCGGCAAGATCGGCGAGATCTCGGTGGTCGGCCTGATCCTGCTGCTGGCTGCGATCTGGTACGGCGGCAAGGTCGCCGCCGACCCGGTGTGGGGCCCGGCGTTCACCTTCACCGGCACCCAGATCACCTGGATGTTGATCGGCTACGGCTTCGTCGCCTCGGTGCTGCCGGTGTGGCTGCTGCTGGCCCCGCGTGATTACCTGTCGACCTTCCTCAAGATCGGCACCATCATCGCGCTGGCCATCGGCATCCTGGTGGTGATGCCGGAGCTGAAGATGCCGGCACTGACCCAGTTCGCCGCCAGCGGCGATGGCCCGGTGTGGAAGGGCGGCATGTTCCCGTTCCTGTTCATCACCATCGCCTGCGGTGCGGTCTCCGGTTTCCATGCGCTGATCTCCTCCGGCACCACGCCGAAGCTGCTGGCCAATGAAGCGCACATGCGCTACATCGGCTACGGCGGCATGCTGATGGAATCGTTCGTAGCGGTGATGGCGCTGGTGGCGGCCTCGATCATCGATCCGGGCATCTACTTCGCGATGAACAGCCCGGCGGCGGTGATCGGTGCCGATGCGGCCTCCGCGGCGCACTACATCACCAACACCTGGGGCTTCACCATCACGCCCGAACAGCTGACCGCGACTGCGGCGGCGATCGGTGAACCGACCATCCTGCACCGCGCCGGTGGTGCGCCGACACTGGCGGTGGGCATCGCGCAGATCCTGCACGAGGCGATTCCCAGTGGCAGCGACGCGATGATGGCGTTCTGGTACCACTTCGCGATCCTGTTCGAAGCGCTGTTCATCCTGACCGCGGTGGATGCCGGTACCCGTGCCGGGCGCTTCATGCTGCAGGACCTGCTGGGCAACTTTGTGCCAGCCCTGAAGAAGACCGAATCGTGGACCGCCAACATCATCGGTACCGCCGGCTGCGTGGCGCTGTGGGGCTACCTGCTCTACACCGGCGTGGTCGATCCGTTCGGTGGCATCCAGACGCTGTGGCCGCTGTTCGGCATCTCCAACCAGATGCTGGCTGGCATCGCGCTGATGCTGGGCACGGTGGTGCTGTTCAAGATGAAGCGTGACCGCTATGCGTGGGTCACCGCGGTACCGGCGGTGTGGCTGCTGATCTGCACCACCTATGCCGGCTTCATCAAGATCTTCGACAGCAACCCGGCACAGGGCTTCCTGGCGCAGGCACACAAGTTCCAGGCTGCGCTCGCCAGCGACACGATCACCGCACCGGCCAAATCGGTGGCGCAGATGAAGCAGATCGTGGTCAACGCCTACGTCAACACTGGCCTGACCGCGCTGTTCCTGCTGGTGGTGGGCGCGGTGCTGGTGTATTCGATCAAGACCATCCTGGCGGCCCGCCGCAACCCGCAGCGTACCGACCGCGAGACCCCGTACGTGGCGCTGAAGCCACATGAAATGGTGGATCTGTGATGAGTACGCAACTGGTTCCCGCCGGCCAGTACCAGGCGCACCGCCGCATCTGGCGGCGCCTGGTGCAGACCGCACGGCTGTGCTGTGGCATTCCTGACTACGACAACTACGTCCGGCACATGCTGGAAAAGCACCCGGACCAGGAGCCGATGGACTACAAGACGTTCTTCCGCGAGCGCCAGGAAGCGCGTTACGGCGGGCGCAACGGCGGCCGCTGCTGTTGAGGGTCGGGTTCAACAGCTCTCGAGTGACGTTGAGTAGATCCACGCCACGCGTGGATGAAACCTGGCAGATATCGAGTTGAATCCGGGGTCGGATCCGTTTCCTGCGGGAAACGGATCCGACCCCTTCCTTGTTCATGGAGACCCATGAAATGCATCCACGCATGGCGTGGATCTACGGAAGCATGACGCCAGGGCGGTCCGAACTCAGCCGATGGCCATCCACTTCAGGATCAAACCGGTGACGTAGGCCAGGCCGGTGCCGGTGGCATAGCCCACCGTGCCCAGCAGCACGCCCACCGGGGCCAGCGTCGGATGGAAGGCTGCGGCCACCACGGGGGCCGAGGCGGCCGCACCGATGTTGCCCTGCGAACCGATCGCGAAGAAGAACAGCGGCGCGCGCAGCAGCTTGGCCACCACCCACAGCACCAGCACATGCGTGGCCATCCAGATCGCGCCCAGCAGGAACAGCCACGGCCGATCCAGCAGCGACAGCAGGTTCATCTGCATGCCGATGCAGGCGATCAGGAAGTACAGGAACACCGTGCCCAAGCGCGACGCACCAGCCGCTTCCAGCCGGCGTGCACGGGTGAAGCTCAGGCCCAGGCCCATCGCCGTGGACAGCAGGATCACCCAGACGAACTGGCTGTCGAGGCTGAACTGGCTGGCCCAGCTGACATTGGCCTTGAACCAGCCCGACAGCGGCGCGGCGATGGCGTGGGCCAGGCCGACGCCACCCAGTGCCACGCCAACGATCACCATCAGGTCGGTCATGCTGGGAATGCGCGCGTTCTGAGCCTCGTAGGCACTGATGCGCGCCTTCATCTCGTCGATCGCGCGGGTATCGGCACCATTGCGGGTATCGATCTGCTGCGCGCGGTTGGCCAGGAACAGCAGGATCGCCATCCACAGGCTGGCGCAGGCCACGTCGACCACCGCGAACTGGCCAAAGGTGGTAGCGTCGGTGCCGAACACTTCGCGCATGGCGACCATGTTGGCGCCGCCGCCGATCCAGCTGCCGGCCAGCGCGGCCATGCCGGCCCAGGTATCACCGGCCACCGTTTCTGGATGGATCAGCTTCATCAGCTGGAACGACACGATGGCGCCGAGCATGATGCCGGCGGTACCGGCGCAGAACACGATCAGCAGTTTCGGGCCGAGCTTGGCGATGCCCTTCAGGTCGATCGAAAGCGTCAGCAGGACCAGCGCCGCCGGCAGCAGCACGTCGCGCGCGACCGGGTTGTACAGCGAGGTGTTGTGGCCATCGATGACACCGGCGGTGTTGTAGATGGCGGGGATGAAGTAGCACAGCAGCAGTGCCGGCACCCAGGCGAAGATCTTCTTCAACAACGGGGTCGGACCACTGGCAGCCCAGAAGATCAGGGCCAGGGTGGCGGCAATCAGGCCCAGTCCAACGATGTCGTTGCTGATCAGGGCAGTAGCGGGTTCGGTCGGCATGGGATCCTCTGTCGATCGAAAGAGCGGAGAAAAAAAAGCGCCGCTTAAAGCGGCGCAGGTCGAGATTAACATTGTCTTCACGCCGGGTCATGCCGCAGCGCGAAGCAGGTCGGGACGCCGGTCAGGCCGGGCGCGAAGCGCCGAAGTCCAGGGTGACGCGTGTCCCGCGAGGCTCGCAGGGCTGCAGCTGCAGGGTCCAGCCGAGGTGCTCGCACAACCGCGCGATCAGGTCCAGGCCGATGCCACCGCCACGATCGGCGCGCTCGCCGCGGGCCATGCGCGCGTGGATGGCCGCGATCTCCTCCGGGCTCATGCCATGCCCAGGATCCTGCAGGGTCAGCACCGCCGACGAATCCAGCTGCAGCTCGATATGGCCGCGGCCGCTGTTCTCGATGGCATTGCGCAGCAGGTTGCCGATCGCCGCCTGCACCACCGCCATCGGTGCAACGATATCCACCGGCGCCGCCTGGATGCCGATGCTCAGGTCCTTGTCACCGAGCAGGTGGCGATGGTCGTCGACGATCTCCGGCAGCAGCTGGTCCAGGGCGATGCGCTCGGCACGCGCAGCCAGGCGCGCCGGATCACGCGCCAACACCAACAGCAGCTCGATCAGCTGCTCCACGCTCTGCGCCGTGCGCAACACCCGCTGCATCTGCTGGCGGGCACGCTCGGGCAGGCCCGGTTGCTCCAGCGCGAGCTCAGCGGCACCGGTCATCACCGCGATCGGCGTGCGCAGTTCGTGGCTGGCGGTGCTGATGAAGACCCGCTCGCGCTCGACGAACTGCTCGTTGCGGTCCAGGTAGTCGTTCAACGCACCGGCGATGGTATGCAGCTCTGAGCTGCCGCGCGGATCGACCTCGATACGCTGGCCCTGCACGCCCGGCCGCAGCCCGGCAATGTGCTGTGCCAGCAGGCTCAACGGACGCACCATCCGCTCCATGCCGAACGAGGCCATCAGCACGGTGACGAAGATCATGATCACCCCGGCCAGCATCACCCAACGTGTGGCGAACTGTTCCAGATCATGGAAATCGGAGATGTCCAGCGCCAGCGCCACCCGCCCCATCGAGCCGGTGTCACGCACCATCACCGCAGTCTGCCGATCCTTGATCGGCACGCCATCGTGCAGCCCGGGATGCAGCGTGCGCACGCTCTCGGGCATGTTGCCCTCGTCGAAGCGGAACAGGCTGAGCGTGTCCGAATCCTGCCAGCGGTAATGCGGCTCGTGCTCGGTGTGGTCGACAATGCTGTCCAGTTCGGAATTGAGCAGCGCGCGCCAGGCGGCGTGCTCGGCATGTTCATGCACGTAGTTGCCGACGCTGAACACGGCAATCGACAGCAGAGCCAGGTAGCCCAGCAACCACCACACCACGCGCCGGTACAGCGGGCCCGGCTTACGCGCCTTCATCGTCTTCCCGGGTTGCGTCGCTGGCCGTGGTCACCGCCAGGCGATAACCGACCCGCGGCAGGGTGTGGATCAGCTTGTCGGCGAACGGACCATCAACGCTGCGGCGCAGCTCGTAGACATGCGAGCGCAGCAGGTCGCCATCCGGTGGCTCGTCGCCCCACAGGGCGAATTCCAGCTGCTGGCGGGTCACCGCCCCCGGGCTCGCGCGCATCAGCACCTCCAGCAGCTTGCGGCAGGCCGGGTACAGATGCAGCACCTGGCTGCCGCGCTGCGCCTCCAGGGTTGCCAGGTCCAGCACCAGGTCGCCCACCTGCAGGCGCTTGCGCGGATTGCGGCCCTGCGCACGCAGCAGCAGCGCCTCCAGCCGCACCTCCAGCTCGGGCAGGGCGAACGGCTTGGTCAGGTAGTCGTCAGCGCCGGCACGGAAGCCGGCGATCTTGTCCGGCAGCTCGTCGCGCGCGGTCAGCATGATCACCGGCACCTCCGACGCGTGTTCGGCGCGCAGGCGGCGCAGCACCTCCGGCCCCTCCATGCGCGGCAGCATCCAGTCCAGGATCACCGCATCGTAAGGGTGGCTGCCGGCCAGGTGCAGGCCGGTGATGCCATCCGGGGCCACGTCGAGCACGTGCCCGCGCGACTCGAAATAGTCGAACAGGTTGGCCACCAGCTGGCGGTTGTCCTCGATCACCAACAGACGCATGCACGAAAGATCCACGGAAGTTCGTACCATGGTAGCGCCGACCATGTCGGAATGCGGTCGCCGTGCGCCCGCTCCGACGCCTTTCCTACCCCTGCCACGTCAGAGTGGCCGTTTTGCTCCCGGAGCCTGCCGTGCCCGTAGCCCTGCCCCGCCGTTGGCGCCTGCCCCTGTTGTGGCTGCTGATCATCGCTGCGTTGGCGGCCGGTATCGGCCTGCGCCAGCCGCAACCGCCGGACGAGCCGCGCTTCGTACTGGCGGCCCGCACCATGGTCGAAAGCGGGGAATGGCTGTTGCCGCACCGGGGCGTGGAGCTGTACGCGGAGAAACCGCCGGTCTTCATGTGGCTGCAGGCGGCCGCCTACGAGATCGTCGGCAGCTGGCAGTGGTCGTTCCTGCTGCCGTCGCTGCTGGGCGCCCTGCTCAGCCTGTGGCTGGTCTCGGACCTGGCACGCCGGCTGTGGTCACCGCGACATTCCCTGTACGCCCTGGCGGCGCTGTTCTGCACCCTGCAGTTCGGCCTGATGGCCAAGCGCGCGCAGATCGACATGGTGCTGGTCGGCATGACCACGGTAGCCCTGTGGGGATTGATGCGCCACCTGTGCGAGCGCCGCAACCTGCCCGCGCTGTGGCTGGCCGGTTTCGCCGCTGGCCTCGGCACGGTGACCAAGGGCGTGGGTTTCCTGCCGCTGCTGATGGTGCTGCCGTGGTTCGGCTGGTGGCTGTACCAGCGCCGCCGCGGGCGCAGCGCGGACGGTCCGCACCCGGCAACGCTGCTGTGGCTGATCCCGGCCTTCCTGCTGGGCGTGGCGGTGTGGCTTGCCCCGCTGGGCTGGGCATTGCTGCATGAACCCAGCGCGTCCCTGCAGTCCTATGCCCACGAACTGCTGTTCAAGCAGACCGGCACCCGCTATGCCAACGCCTGGCACCACCGCCAGCCGGTCTGGTACTACCTGCAGGTGATCCTGACCTTGTGGCTGCCGGGCAGCCTGTTGCTGCCGATGCTGTTCAAACCCTGGTGGCGCCGCATCCGCCGTGGCGACCGCCGGCAGTGGCTGTTGCTGGGCTGGGCGCTGCTGGTGCTGGTGTTCTTCAGTGCCAGCCCCGGCAAGCGCGAGGTCTATGTGCTGCCGATGCTGCCGGCGATGGCGCTGGCGGTGGCCCCGCTGTTGCCGGGCCTGTTGCGCCGACTGTGCGTTCGGCGCTACCTGTTCGGCTACAGCGTGGTGCTGATGCTGGCCACCGGCGTGCTCGGCGTGATGCTGATGACCGAGCATCCGTGGGCCGTGGCGCAGCTGGAACGGCGGGCGATGCCCGATTCGCTGCTGCCGGTGCTGGGGGATGGCCTGCTGACCTTTGCCATTGCCCTGGCCACGTTGATCGTGTGGCTGCGGGTGCGCCGTGCCGCAACGCTGGTGCTGCTGACCCACGGCATGCTGTGGATGCTCTACGGACTGGTGCTGATCCCGGCACTGGATCCGTACGCGTCGGCGTCGGCGGTGATGCGCCGGGTGGGCGCGCGGATCGGCCCGGACGCGGAGCTGGCACTGGTCGCCTGGCGCGAACAGAACCTGCTGCAGGCAGATCGGCCGGTGCGCGAGTTCGGCTTCAAGCGCCCGTGGGCCGAGCAGTGGCATGACGCCGGCCCGTGGCTGGCCGAGGCACCGGGCAAGCGCTGGCTGCTGGTGCTGGACGATGCGATGAGCCCCTGCGTGGACCCGGCCAAGGTGATCGACATCGGCATTGCCAACAGGAATCGTTGGCAACTGCTTCCTGGTACGGCCTGGGACCCGGAGTGCCACGCCGAGCGGACAGGATCGACCGCCGAAGAAGACTGAACGTTGACATGTCCCGGGCAAACATTAACCCGGCACGAACGAGCGTCCGACCCTTCTCCGACATCCAGGTGACGAGCATGACTGCGGATTCCCGAACCGCCCCTTCCCAGCATGCCTGTTCGTCCCATTGATGCGGTAGCGCCGCTTGCGACATCACCACTGGCGTCAAGATTTGCCGTAACCCACCTTTGGCTGCCTGTCGCAATCGGTCTACCCGTGTTTACGCTGCTGATGGGCTTCGGCGGCGACCAATGGGTGGCCGATCACCTGTTCCGCCTTGAAGGTGGCCACTGGGCATTGCAGGACGCCTGGATCACCCGCACGGTGGTGCACAAGGTGGGCAAATGGCTGAGCACGGCAGCGGCGCTGGTGGCGATCCTGCTGTGCTTCCACCACTGGCGCAAGGGACGCGATCGCACCCTGCGATGGGCGTTGCTCTATGTCGTGATTGCCATGGCACTGGGCACCGGCGTGATCTCCCTGCTGAAGGCGCTGGTGCCGATGGAATGCCCGTGGGATCTGCT
Organism: Stenotrophomonas sp. 109824_Sma; assembly: GCF_056480025.1. Classification (NCBI taxonomy): domain Bacteria; kingdom Pseudomonadati; phylum Pseudomonadota; class Gammaproteobacteria; order Lysobacterales; family Lysobacteraceae; genus Stenotrophomonas; species Stenotrophomonas sp. 109824_Sma. Next base: position 3,518,129 of record NZ_CM151078.1, read on the forward strand.
GCGCTACGGCGGCCATGAGCCCTTCATCGGGCTGTTCACGCTGCGCCCCGACGGTATGGCCCCTCGGGCCTGCTTCCCGGCCGGCCACGCCAGTGCGGGCTATGCCTGGCTGTGCCTGTACTATTTCGCCCTGCTGTGGCGCCCGTCGTGGCGCTGGGCCGGGTTGTGGATCGGCCTTGGCACCGGCCTGGTGTTCGGCATCAGCCAGCAGCTCCGGGGCGCGCATTTCCTTTCGCATGACGTTGCCACTGCATTGATATGTTGGCTGCTTTCGCTCGGCCTGTATGTCCTGATCCGCCGTCAGCTGGACCGTCCCAACCGCCAGGAGGCAAACGCATGAGTGCATCGGTCCAACGCCCCGCCCGCCTTCCCGCGTTGGCGAGTCTTCGCCGCTGGCGGCCGCAGCTGTCCACCGAAGCACTGATCGCACTGACCAGCCTGTTCTTCGCGGTGGCCGGCAACGGCCTGTTCTGGCACAGCGCGATGGCCAGCCATCCGGGCAGCCTCCGCTACGCGCTGTCGCTGCTGCTGTTGCTGCTGGGTGCGCACGGCGTGCTGCTGGGCATCCTGGTCTGGCGCTGGAACGCCAAGGTGGTGATCAGCCTGCTGCTGCTGGTAACCGCATTCGCCGCGCACTACATGAGCCGCTACCACATCTACCTGGATGCGGACATGCTGCGCAACGTGCTGGCGACCGACCCCAAGGAAAGCCGCGAGCTGATGACCGTGTCACTGCTGTGGCCGGTACTGCTGCTGGCGGTGCTGCCGATGATCGTGCTGTGGCGTGTGCAGCTGCGTCGGCGCAGCTGGGGCCGCAGCCTGTTGTGGCGGCTGGGCTTCCTGGTAGTGGCGGCGGTGACTGCCGTCGGCGGCGCGTTGATCTCGTTCCAGGATGTCTCGGCACTGATGCGCAACCAGCGCGAAGTGCGCTACCTGGCGACACCGGCCAACGTGCTGCTGGGCATGCCGCGTGCACTGCGCGGTGACAACCCGGTGCAGCGCGCGCCGAAGCTGCCGATCGGCACCGATGCCAAGGCCACCCCGCGCGCGCCTGCCAGCAAGCCCCGCCTGCTGGTGATCGTCATGGGCGAGACCGTGCGCGCGCAGAACTGGGGGCTCAACGGTGGCCGCAACACCACCCCGGAACTGGCGCAGGCCAGCGTGATCAATTTCCCGGACATGCACTCGTGCGGCACCAGCACCGAGGTTTCGCTGCCGTGCCTGTTCTCGCCATGGGGTCGCCACGACTACGACGAAAAGAAGATCCGCGCGCACCAGTCGCTGCTGCACGTCCTGAACCGCGCCGGCATCGCGCCGTTGTGGCGTGACAACCAGTCCGGCTGCAAGGGCGTGTGCGAAGGCCTGGACTTCCAGTCGCTGTCCGATGCCACCACACCGGGCCTGTGTGCCGATGGCCGCTGCATGGATGAGATCCTGCTGCAGGACCTGGCCACCCAGGTACGTGCCAGGACCGGTGACCGGGTGGTGGTGCTGCACCAGCTGGGCAACCACGGCCCGGCCTACTTCGAGCGCTATCCGCCCGCGTTCCGCCGCTTCACCCCGACCTGCGATACCCGTGACATCGGCCGTTGCTCGCGCGAGGAGATCACCAACAGTTACGACAACGCCGTGCTGTACACCGATCACTTCCTGACCAGGACCATCGGCACGCTGCAGGGCATGCAGGACTACGACACGGCGATGATCTACCTGTCCGACCACGGCGAGTCGCTGGGCGAGAAGGGCCTGTTCCTGCATGGCGTGCCCTACGCCATCGCCCCGGCCGAGCAGACCCGGGTACCGATGACGATGTGGTTCTCGCCGGGCTTCGCCAGCAGCCGCGGGCTGGACCTGCAGTGCGTGCGCAAGCGTTCGGCGGCCTACACCGACCATGACAACCTGTTCCCGTCGGTGCTGGGCCTGATGCAGGTGAAGACCTCGCTGTACGAGCGCGACCGCGACGTGTTCGCCAGCTGCGAAGGCTGAGGGTTGTTCGGCAGGGCTTGCAGCCCTGCACCTGCAAAGGCAACTGCAACCGCAACGGCCGAAGCAACAGCAACAGCGTGCATTCCGAGGGATGGCGGGGTGGGTCCGGTTGCGGGGGACGCCGTGAATACGTCCATGTAGGCTCGGTCGCCGCATCCATGCGGCTCACGCCCCCGCCACCGGACCCGCCCCGCCTTCGACAGTTTTCCGCAATCGGTTGGAACGACCTTGGGGTCAGATCCGTTTTCCGGAGGAAAACGGATCTGACCCCATTTTGATTGTCGATACCTGACAGATGTGTCGACCAAGGTCGACACCTACCGACAGCACACGGAATCTGTCAGAGGTGGGGCGGTGTCGGAGTGCGGGGTGTCAGCCGCATGGATGCGGCTGCCAAGCCTACAGGGACGTACTTGCGGCGTCCCCGCAGTCCGACACCGCCCCGCCAAACCACGGGTAGTCCGCTGTTGCTGTTGCTTCGGCCTTTGCCGTTGCTTGAAGGCCTCTGCGGGTGCCGGGCGCCGCCCGGCCGACTTCCGCCACTTGCGGTGGCAGCGACTGCCCACTAGCCTTCGGCCGTCGTTCACCACCCAAGGACCGCCCGTGAAACACCGTCATCTCCTGCTGGCCTCGGCAATCGCCGCCGCCACGCTGGCCCTGGCCGCCTGCAAGAAGGAAGCTGCCCCAGGCACCGATACCGCCAGCAGCAGTGCCCCGGCCGGCGAAACCGCCGACCAGTTCGTGGCCCGCATCAATGCCGAATTCAAGGCCGCCTACCCGGAGATGACCTCGGCGCAGTGGCTGTCCTCCACCTACATCAACAGTGATTCGGAACGCATCGCGGCCAAGGCCAACGAGCGCTCGCTGACCCAGCTCAACAGCTGGATCGAACAGGCGGCCACGTTCGACGGCAAGCCGATGAGCGAGGACAGCAAGCGTGCGATCCACCTGCTGAAGCTGATGTCGTCGATGCCGGCACCGCGCGACCCGGCCAAGCTGGCCGAGCTGACCCAGATCGCCACGCGCATGGAAGGCAGCTACGGCGCCGGCAAGTACTGCACCGATGCCAACGATCCGAACTCCTGCCGCCAGTTGGGCGAGCTGGAGCAGGTGCTGGCACGCAGCCGCGACTACGACAAGCAGCTCGATGCCTGGCAGGGCTGGCACAGCACCACCAAGAGCATGCGCGGCGACTACCAGAAGTTCGTCGGCCTGGTGAACGAAGGCGCCAAGGGCATGGGTTTCACCGATGCCGGCCAGATGTGGCGCAGCGGCTATGACATGCCGCCGGAACAGATCGGTCCGGAAACCGACCGCCTGTGGGAACAGGTCAAGCCGATGTACGAGCAGCTGCACTGCTACGCACGCGGGAAGCTGGACAAGACCTACGGCAAGGACAAGGCCGAAGTGGGCAATGGCCTGATCGCCGCGCATCTGCTCGGCAACATGTGGCAGCAGGACTGGTCGAACCTGTGGGACCAGCTGGAACCGTACCCGGGTGCCGGCAGCCTGGACATCACCGCGGCGCTGGAAAAGCAGTACCAGACCAACCTGAGCGCAGCGCTGGCCAAGGCCGGCAAGGACGCCAACGTGGCCGCGCAGTACAAGGCGCAGCGCGAGGCCGAACTGCGTACCGCCAAGCAGATGACCGAACGGGCGCAGGACTTCTACGTGTCGCTGGGCATGCCGTCGCTGCCGCAGTCGTACTGGGAACGCACCCAGTTCATCAAGCCCGACGACCGCGACGTGGTCTGCCACGCCAGCGCCTGGGACATGAACATGGAAGGCGACGTGCGCACCAAGATGTGCATCAAGCCGAACGAAGAGAACTTCACCACCATCTACCACGAGCTGGGCCACATCTATTACGACCTGGCCTACAACCCGCTGCCGCCGCTGTTCCAGGGCGGTGCCAACGATGGCTTCCATGAAGCGATCGGCGACACCATCGTGCTGGCGATGACGCCCAAGTACCTCAGCTCGATCGGCCTGGTCGACGCGCCGACCGAGAGCCGCGAAGCGGTCATCAACAACCAGATGCGCATGGCGCTGTCGGGCGTGTCGTTCCTGCCGTTCGGGCTGATGATCGATCGCTGGCGCTGGGGCGTGTTCGATGGCTCGATCACCGCCGACAACTACAACAAGGCATGGTGGGACCTGAAGGCCAAGTACCAGGGCGTGGCGCCGGCCAGCACCCGTGGCGAAGAATTCTTCGACCCGGGCGCGAAGTACCACGTGCCGGGCAACACCCCGTACACGCGTTACTTCCTGGCGCGCATCCTGCAGTTCCAGTTCTACAAGGGCCTGTGCGACGCGGCCGGCTACAAGGGCCCGCTGCATGAGTGCACTTTCTACGGCAACAAGGAAGCCGGCCAGAAGTACTGGGCGATGCTGAGCAAGGGTGCCAGCCAGCCGTGGCAGGCCACGCTGAAGGAGCTGACCGGCACCGACAAGCTCGATGCCGGCCCGATGATCGAGTACTTCACCCCGGTCAACGAGTGGCTGAAGCAGCAGAACGAAGGCCAGATGTGTGGCTGGCAGGCCAACGCGGCACCGGCGGCGAAATGAAAAAAGGGGCGGATCCGCGAGGATCCGCCCCTTTCTGGTAGTGCCGGCCGCTGGCCGGCAACCACGCGATGAAGACCCATTCGACAGCCGGCCAGCGGCCGGCTCTACCGAAATGTCTGTCAGCTGTTCTTCTTCGCCGCCATCGCTGCAGCCAGCTCGGCCTTGAATTCCTCGAAGGTCTGGCCCTTTTCCTTCGCTTCGGCCTGTGCGGCATCGCGTAGCGCATCGGAGTACATCAGGCGCACCGGCGTGCCGTTGCGCTCGTGCAGCTCACCGGCCTGCATGATCAGCGCCAGCACCTGCGCAGCGCTCTCGCTGTGGCCCGCGATGCGGCCATCCATGCCCAGCACCCATTCGCCATCACGGCGCACGACACCGGCCAGCAGGGTGCGCTGCGCGTCGCGCAGTTCGGCATGCGGCTCCACCGGCGAGGCCTGGGCAGCGGCCTTGTTGGCGGCCTGCTTTTCCTGGCGACGGCGCTGGTCGCGGCGGGTCTTGGAGCTGGTGGACATGGTGCGGTACCGCTGCGAGGGGGGCGCAAGGATAGCGCACCCCGCCCGCAGCGCTGCTTCACGTCGCCTCAGTCCAGCACTTTGCCGTGGCGCCAGTACCCCATGAAGGTGATCGCGCGGCGGTCCAGCCCGCAGTCACGGACCAGATGGCGACGGATCGCCATCACGGCCCCGGCCTCACCTGCGACCCAGGCGTACAGCGGCCCCGCCACGCGGCTATCGGCCTGCTCCCAGAGGATCTGCGTATCGACGTCGATCTCCTCCAACGCATCGCCGGCAGCCACGCCCGAGGCCGCAGCCAACCTTGCCTGGACTGCCTGCAGCAGGGGCTGCCCGTACGCCGCCTGCCCGCGCGGCAACCAGACCAGCTCGGCCGTGGCCGGCGCCTTCAGGGGAACCGCATCACCGGCCTGCGCCACTTCCAGCAGGGCCAGCGTGCGCGGCGGATCCACCATGGCCGCCAGTTCCTCGAGAATCCCGGCCACTGCCGGCAACGCGGTCTCGTCAGCCACCAGCAGCACCTGGCCAACGCCCGTCGGCGGCTTCCATTCCCAGCCCTCGCTGCTGTCGGCGCAGTCGGCATCCGGGGCCAGCAGCACCACGCGGTCGCCCGGCCGGGCATGCATGGCCCAGCGCGAGGCGGGACCGGTCACGCCGTGGATGACGAAATCGACATCAACCTCGCCCTGCTCCGCACGCAGCTGGCGGATGGTGTAGGTGCGCATCGGCGGGCGCTGATCGTCCGGCAGGGCCCGGTAGCGTGGATACCAGTCGTCGCCGCTGGGGACCTGCGGCACCTCCTGGCCGGGCAAGGGGAAGAACACCTTGATGCGCTGGTCCGGCCCTTCGGTCTTCATCCGCGCCACGTCGGCACCGGTGAACACCATGCGGTCCAGGGAAGGGGAAAGAACGCGGCGCTCCTTCAGCGCCACCTCGAACAGGCGGTAGGTCTGCTGCGCAGCCATGGGGGAACCTCATGCAACGACATTGGATCGGCTGGCTGTCGTGCACCTGTGCACCGGCTGGCTGGAGTGCCCAGCCTAGTCCGGTGGTTTCCCGTCGCAAGCGCTGCGGGCGTCGCGGCCTGCCCTACCCCTGCACGCTGCTCAGTGACCCGTGCAGGCCGCCTGCGCCGTGCGTTCACGCTGGTGTTCCCAGTACCAGAACACGAAGCCGGCGCCGAAGAACGCGGCCTGGCCCAGCGCCAGGTGCAACGGGCTGGCGCTGAGCAGCGGCGACACCACGCCGGCCACCACGGTGCTGATCATCAGCTGCACGAACGCCTGCAGCGACGAGGCCAGGCCACGCTGGTGCGGGTACATGTCCAGCACCGCGAGCGCCAGGATCGGGAAGATCAATGCCATGCCCATGCCGCCCAGGAAGATCGGCAGCACCGCCCACGGCAGCACGAACTGCGGCGCCAGCGCCACGTAGCCAACGTTCAGCAGCACCGACAGCGCGCACAGGCCGAAACCGATGGCGACCTGGCGGGTGGGCGTGGTGTGCCCGGCCATGCGCCCGGACAGGAACGAGCCGGTGGTCATGCCGCCGATGGTGGGGATGAACAGCCAGGCGAAGCCGCCCTCGCCCAGGTGCAGGTGCTGCATCACGAACACCGGCGCCGAGGAGATGTACAGGAAGATGCCGCCGAAACCGATGCTGCCGGCCAGCGCCAGGCGCAGGAAACGCGGATTGAAACCGATGCGCACGTAGTCACGCATCAGCACGCGCGGCGACAGCGGCACCCGTGCCTCGACCGGATGGGTTTCCGGCAGGTAGCGCGCGGTCGCTGCCAGCAGGACCAGTGCGAACACCACCAGGAACCAGAAGATCAGCGGCCAGCCCGCGCCACTGAGCAGGATCCAGCCACCGATGATCGGTGCAATGGCCGGGGCGATGCCGAACAGCATCGACACCTGGCTCATCAGCCGCTGCGCGTCGTGGCCGTGGTACAGGTCGCGGATCACCGCGCGGCCGACGATCATGCCGACGCCCGCGGACAGGCCCTGCAGCGCGCGGAACGCCAGCAGCGTGGTCAGGTCGGTGGAAAGCGCACAGCCGACCGAGGCGCCGACGAACACCACCAGGCCGCCGAGGATCACCCGCTTGCGGCCCCAGGCATCGGACAGCGGGCCGTGTGCCAGGCTCATCAGGCCGTAGAACAGCAGGTACACGCTGATGGTCTGCTGCACCGCCACCTCGTCCACCGCCAGGCGCTGGGCCAGCTGCGGGAACGCCGGGAAGATGGTGTCGATCGAGAACGGACCGAACATGGCCAGGCCGGCGAGCAGCAGTGCCATGCGGCGGGTGGAAGGAGCAACAGCGGCGGTCATGGAGAAGGCGTCCGGCAGGGCCATGCGCGGCACGCACGGCGGGCGCCGGTCCCCTGCAGCAGGGACGGCGCCAGATGAATTCGGGTATTCGCCCATCATAGGTGGGGATTGCGCCTGACGCCATGCAGCAGTGCACAAAACGCACGGACGGGCCATCGGCCATTCAGGCGCCGCGGCCGGGCCCGGAGGCGGCTGGCGCGCCCGCAACGGGCTATAATCGGCGGGCAACACGGTGGGAGAAGCGGAACACCGCTGCCGAAGGCGCAACGCCCGTAATCGCTCAGGCCCGATACCACCCGTAACACAACTCTGGAGAGACCGGTTCGATCCGGCGCCGAAGGGGCACGAAGCCGCGGTTTTCCGCGCTTCCAAACTCTCAGGCAAAAGGACAGAGGGGCGCCCCGCAGACCGCCGACCGGCGGCTTGTGCCCGTGCGTGTGCCCTTTCCTGACGGATCCTTCGCCATGTCCCAGAACACCCCTTCCCTGCGTGAGCTCGAGCACCACAATGCGTTCGTCGAGCGCCACATCGGCCCCAACGATGCCGAGATCGCGCAGATGCTCGACGTCGTCGGCCATGCATCGCTGGATGCGATGACCGATGCCATCGTACCGGCCAAGATCAAGTCGCCGGCGCCGCTGGCACTGCCGGAATCGATGACCGAAGTGCAGGCACTGGCGAAGATCCGTGCGATCGCCGACAAGAACACCGTGCTGCGCAGCTTCATCGGCCAGGGCTACTACGGTACCCACACGCCGAACGTGATCCTGCGCAACATCCTGGAAAACCCGGCCTGGTACACCGCCTACACTCCGTACCAGGCGGAAATCTCGCAGGGCCGCATGGAAGCACTGATCAACTTCCAGACCCTGTGCGCCGACCTCACCGGCATGGAAATTGCCAACGCCTCGCTGCTGGACGAAGCCACCGCCGCCGCTGAAGCGATGACCCTGGCCAAGCGTTCGGCCAAGTCGAAGTCGGACACCTTCTTCGTGCACGACGCCGTGCACCCGCAGACCCTGGAGCTGCTGCGCACCCGCGCCGAGCCCATGGGCATCGTGCTGCGCGTCGGCACCCCGGCCGAGGCACTGGAAGCGGAAGCCTTCGGCCTGCTGCTGCAGTACCCGGACACCTTCGGCCAGGTCGGCGACTACAAGGCGCTGGTCGATGCCGTGCACGCACGCGGCGGCCTGGTGGCCGTGGCCAGCGACCTGCTGGCGCTGACCCTGCTGGCCGCCCCGGGCGAATGGGGCGCGGACATCGTGGTCGGCAACAGCCAGCGTTTCGGCGTGCCGTTCGGCTTCGGCGGCCCGCACGCCGCGTTCATGGCCTGCCGTGACGCCTACAAGCGCTCGATGCCAGGCCGCCTGATCGGCGTCTCGGTCGATGCGCAGGGCAACCCGGCCTACCGCCTGACCCTGCAGACCCGCGAGCAGCACATCCGCCGCGAGAAGGCCACCTCCAACATCTGTACCGCACAGGTGCTGCTGGCGGTGATGGCCTCGATGTATGCCGTCTACCACGGCCCGGAAGGCCTGACCCGCATCGCCCGTCGCACCCACCGCCTGGCCTCGATCCTGGCCGCGGCACTGCGCACGGCCGGCGTGCAGGTCGGTGGCGACTTCTTCGACACCCTGCATGTCACCGGCGTGCACGCCGATGAGATCCACGCCAAGGCCCGCGCCGCCGGTTACAACCTGCGCGCGATCGACAGCGATTCGGTCGGCATCAGCCTGGACGAGACCGCCACCCGCGCCGACGTGGTCGCGCTGGCCGCCGTGTTCGGTGCGCAGGCCGACGTCGACGCGCTGGATGCCAGCACCGCCGATGCGCTGCCGGCCGGCCTGCTGCGCCAGTCCGCGTTCCTGACCCACCCGGTGTTCAACACCCACCACAGCGAGCACGAACTGCTGCGCTACCTGCGCTCGCTGGCCGACAAGGACCTGGCGATGGACCGCACGATGATCCCGCTGGGCTCGTGCACCATGAAGCTCAACGCCACCGCCGAGATGATCCCGGTGACCTGGCCGGAGTTCTCGCAGATCCACCCGCTGGTGCCGGCCGACCAGGCGCTGGGCTACAAGGAACTGATCGACACGCTGGAAGCGATGCTGGTGGAATGCACCGGCTACGACGCGGTCAGCCTGCAGCCGAACTCCGGCGCACAGGGCGAGTACGCCGGCCTGCTGGCGATCCGCGCCTACCACCGCTCGCGCGGCGAAGACCACCGCGACATCTGCCTGATCCCGGACTCGGCGCACGGCACCAACCCGGCGTCGGCGCAGATGTGCGGCATGAAGGTGGTGGTGACCAAGACCGATGCCAACGGCAACGTCGATGTCGAGGACATCCGCCTCAACGCCGAGAAGTACAGCGACCGCCTGGCCGCGATCATGATGACCTACCCGTCCACGCACGGCGTGTTCGAGGAAGAGGTGGTGGAGATCTGCGAGATCATCCACAAGCACGGCGGCCAGGTGTACACCGACGGTGCCAACATGAACGCCCTGGTCGGCGTGGCCAAGCCGGGCAAGTGGGGTTCGGATGTTTCGCACCTGAACCTGCACAAGACCTTCTGCATCCCGCACGGCGGTGGCGGCCCGGGCGTCGGCCCGTGCGCGGTCAAGGAGCACCTTGCCCCGTTCCTGCCGGGCAAGCTGGGTGACAACGGCCCGGTCGGCATGGTCAGCGCGGCCAGCTTCGGCAGCGCTTCGATCCTGCCGATCAGCTGGATGTACATCGCGATGATGGGCCGCGACGGTCTGCGCAAGGCCACCCAGGTCGCGCAGCTCAACGCCAACTACATCGCCAAGCGCCTGGCCCCGCACTTCAAGACCCTGTACACGGGCCGCAACGGTCTGGTGGCACACGAGTGCATCCTGGACGTGCGCCCGCTGGAGAAGACCAGCGGCATCGGTGCCGAGGACGTGGCCAAGCGCCTGATCGACTTCGGCTTCCATGCCCCGACGCTGAGCTTCCCGGTGGCCGGCACGCTGATGGTGGAGCCGACCGAGAGCGAATCGCTGCACGAACTGGATCGCTTCATCAACGCGATGATCCAGATCCGCGAGGAAATCACCGCGATCGAAGACGGCCGCCTGGACCGCGAGGACAACCCGCTGAAGAACGCGCCGCACACTGCCACCGCAGTGACCGCCAGCGAGTGGACCCACGCCTACCCGCGCGAACTGGCCGCCTTCCCGCTGGCCAGCCTGAAGCAGAGCAAGTACTGGCCGCCGGTGGCGCGTGTGGACAACGTGTACGGCGACAAGAACGTGATGTGCGCCTGCATCCCGGTCGATGCCTACAAGGATGATGAAGTCGAGGCTTGATTCCTCACTGCATCGGTAAAGAAAACGGCCCGCGCAAGCGGGCCGTTTTCATAAGGGCGTGTGGACCAAGGTCCACACCCACACACATCCGGTCACGGGTCCGGCATCTGCCCCAGGCTCAACTGCCACGACACGCCGAAGCGGTCCTGCACCCAGCCGTAGCGGTTGCTGAAGTCATAGTCGCCCACCGGCATCAACCAATGGCCACCCTCGCCCAGTACGCGTGCGGCACGTTCGAACTGCTCGGCGCCGGAACACTCGACGAACAGCGAGATCGACGGCGAGAAGGTGAAATCGTGCACGTCCAGGCTGTCGAAGCACAGGTAGTGGGTGCCACCGAGCAGGAAGATGGCCTGGCGGACCTGCCCGGGCACGCCGGCGCCGGCGCCCTCGGGGTGGCGTTGCAGGGCCAGCAGGCGGAAATCGGCAAAGGCTTCGGCGTACAGGGCCAGCGCGGCCTCGGCCTGGCCGGTGAACATCAGGAAGGGACGGCTGCGCAGCATGCGGTGCTCCTGGTCGACGGGCCAGTGACGGCCCACGCGATCAGGATGGCACGGCGGATGTGCAGCCCCCGTGGTAGTGCCGGCCGCTGGCCGGCAGCTTCAATCAGGCCTCGCGCATGCGCCGTGCGATGGCGCTGCTGGCGGCGATCGTGGCGGTCAACGCCACCATCGACAGGAACTGCAGGCGGGTGTGCGACTCACTCAGCAGCAGGCCGAAGATCAGCGCCAGGATCGCCAGTGCACAGCAGGTCAGCCACGGGAAGCCGGCCATGCGGAACGGCAGGCGGGTGCCCAGGCGATCCGCGCGCCGGCGCAGCACCAGCTGCGAGACCAGCGACAGCGTCCACACCAGCAGGCAGGTGGAACCGACGATGTTCAGCAGCACCGGCAGCACCCGGTCCGGGAACAGCAGTTCCATCACCGTGGCTGCAAAGCCGAACAGCACGCTGGCCAGCACGGCGATCACCGGCACCTGACGCGGGTCGGTCCAGCCAAGCACGGCCGGCGCTTCGCGGCGCTGCGCCAGCGAATACATCATGCGCGAGGCGCCGTAGAGGTTGGCATTGAGCGCCGACAGCAGCGCGATCACGGCAATCAGGGTGATGGCGGTACCGGCGCCCGGGATGCGGGCGATGTCCAGCACCGCGGCGAACGGCGACTTCAGCGCCTCGCTGGTCCATGGCACCACGGCGATGATCACGCTCAGCGAGCCGATGTAGAACACCAGGATGCGCCAGGCCACGGTGCGGATGGCTCGGGCAATGCTGCGCTCGGGGTCTTCGGTTTCGGCCGCCGCCACGGCCACGATCTCGGTGCCACCAAAGGCAAAAACGACAACCAGCAGCGCTGCACCGATCCCGGCCAGGCCCTTCGGTGCGAAGCCACCGTGTTCGGTGAAGTTGCTCAGGCCCGGCGAGGTCACCTGCGGCAGCCACCCCATCAGCAGCGCCACGCCAATGGCGATGAAGGCCAGGATCGCCGCCACCTTGAGGATGGCGAACCAGAATTCGAACTCGCCGAAGTTCTTCACTCCGAGCAGGTTGATCGCGGTGAAGAACAGCATGAAGGCCAACGCCGCCATCGGTACCGGTATCGCCGGCCAGACCGTGGCCAGCAGCCCGGCTGCACCCACTGCTTCGGCGGCGATCACGATCACCAGCTGCACCCACCACAGCCAGCCCACGGTGGCACCGGCGGTAGCGCCCATGGCGTCGGCTGCATACACCGAGAACGCGCCACTGGTGGGCTTGGCCGCCGCCATCTCACCCAGCGCGTTCATCACGATGATCACCAGCGCACCAGCGACCAGATACGACACCAGCACCGCCGGACCGGCCGCCTGCACGCCCACGCCCGAGCCGAGGAACAGGCCGGCGCCGATGGCACTGCCCAGGCCCATCATGATCAGCTGGCGGGGCTTGAGCGAATGTCCGAGGCGGGACGGCGAAGCGGTCGGAATCGAGTTGGGCATCGGCGGGGCTGGCGGCGGGCTACAGGGGCGACACCTTACCCTGTCCCGTGCCCACGGGGATAGGCACAGCGCAGCAGTCGGCTCAGGCCAGCGCCGGCTCGCCGACGTTCCCACCGATACGGGCGCGGTAGGCGCGCGGCGAGAAACCGGTTTCAGCCTTGAACTTGCGGGTGAAGGCGCTCTGGTCGCTGAAACCGCAGGCCTGGCCGATGCAGGCGATGCTGTCGTCGCCATGCAGCAGGTGCATGGCCATCTGGATCCGCAGCCGGGTCAGCACCTGCTGCGGGGTCATCTGGAACACCTTGCGGAAGCTGCGCTCCAGCTTGGACAGCGAGAAACCGGTGATGTCCAGCAGGGTCTGCATGCGCACATTCTCGGCGTAGTGCGCATTGAGGTGGGCCAGCGCCAGCCGCAGCTGCTCGTACTGGGTGCCGAGGCTGTCCTTCTGGCCGAGGTCGCGGGAAATGCCGATCAGCCCCTCGATGGCCCCATCGACCACCAGCGGGCGCTTGCAGGTCAGGCACCAGCCCGGTTCGCGGTTGGCGAACAGGTGCAGCTCCATCAGGTTCTCGATCACCTCGCCGGACAGCACGCGGGCGTCCTGGTCGACGTAGTCCGCACTGAGGCCGGTCGGGTAGATCTCGGCCGCGGTACGCCCGATCACGTCCTTGCGCGCGCGCAGGCCCAGCCGCCGCAGCATGGTCTGGTTGACGTGGGTGTAACGCCCCTGGCGGTCCTTGATGAAGAACAGCACATCCGGGATGGCGTCGAACAGGGCTTCGATGTCGGCGGGCTCGACTCGCATGCCACAAGCATAGCCGAGGCCCCTTGCCGGTGCGATCACCCTTGCGGGACTTGCGCTTAACGCCGCCAGGCCCACCGTGGGGGCCAGCCCCCACCGGAGAACCGGCCATGCCCCGCGGTGACAAGTCCGCCTATACCGAAAAGCAGAAGCGCCAGGCCGAGCACATCGAAGAGAGCGAGCGCGAACGCGGCGCCAGCGAAAGCACCGCAGAGCGCATCGCCTGGGCCACTGTGAACAAGCAGGATGGTGGCGGCAAGCGTAGTGGTAGCGGGCGCAAGGTGGCGAAGAAGGCAACGGCGAAGAAGGCGCCGGCCCGCACGACGGCCACGAAGAAGGCAGCAAAGAAGACGGTGGCCAAGAAAGCCAGCACCACCGCCTCACGCAGCGCTGCCGCGAAGAAGGCAGCGAAGACCCGTGCGGCAAAGAAGACCGTGCGCAAGGTGGCGGCGAAGAAAGCAGCACGTACCCGCGCGCGCGGCTGAACCCTTCGATCAGGGCGACAGCGTCCTCATCCACGCGGCAACTTCGGCTGCAGCTGCGTCGGCGCGCGCCTGCAGCAGCAGATGTGGCCCCTCCAACGACACATGGCGGGCATCGGGCAACAAGGCCTGCAGCTCGGCCACGCTGGGCGGCCACAGCAGGCGGTCCTGCCGGGCATGCAGGCACAGCGTCGGCACTTCGATTCCTGGCAGCAATGCGCGTACGTCGACCCGCAGCGTCGCCGCAGCACGCTGGCGCAGGGTTGCCGCCGGCACCTGCGTGATTGCCAGGCTCAGCTCGCGCAGGTTCGCACGCGTCCGCCATTGCCCCAGCAGCAACCGGGCCATCAACGCCAGTGGCGGCAACGGCCACGCCGGAGCCAGTATCCGCGCGCTCGCCGCAGGCAGCGGCACCGGCCTCCGTGCGAAGGTCGTACTCAGTACCAACCCATGCAATCCAGGCAGCCCGGCCACCGCCAGTTCGATGGCCAATGGTCCGGCGAACGACTCGGCCAGCAGCACAAAAGGAGATGCCGGAAGCTGCGGGCGCAGGATCGACGCCAACGTGGTGTAGTCCTGCGGCCCCTGCGCGGGCATCGGCAGTACCTGCATCTGCATGCCCCGCGCCTGCATTGCCTCTACGAAGTGCGCCGACAGCAGGCCGGTGCCATCCAGGCCTGGCAGCATCACGACCGGCAGCATCACGGCATTCATCACGTTGATCACCCTTCAGGTTTCTTCGCACGGCTCCCTGCCTGCAGCTTCACGCATTGGCTCGGCCCAAGGAAGTGCACGGCGGCACACGCGGCGCTACGCTGGTGGTCCCGACGGAACGGAGAAGGCGGCATGCGCAAGCCACGCGGGCTCAGCTGGACCGGCATTGCCATATGCACACTCTATCTCGCGCTGACCACCTGGCTGGTGCTCGATGCCCAGGCCAACAGCGACCCCAAGGGCGCCTACATCCTCATGCAGCTGCCGGTGATGCTGCAGACCGCAGCACTCGATGCCATCAGCATGGGTGGGTGGCTTTCCGGAAAGACCTGGACGACCGTCTACCTGCTGGTGATGCCCCCTACCCTGGTCGTGCTGTATGCCGTGGGGGCCATGCTCGGCAGTGTTCTTGAACAATGATGGTGATGTGTCGGCCTGTCTGAGCAGGCAATGGGAATACGGCCGCCCAGGGCGGCCGTATTCCTGTCACGGGTTCAGCAGTCTGCTCAGGCTGCGCGACGCGGCACGGCCGAAGCCGCTGCGCCTTCCACCTTGAACACCGACACCGACGTGGTCAGTGCATGCGCCTGTTCTTCCAGCGCGCGGCTGGCCGCGGTGGCTTCTTCCACCAGCGCGGCGTTCTGCTGGGTCACCTGGTCCATCTGCACCACCACCTGGTTGACCTGCTCGATGCCGGCGGCCTGTTCCTTGCTGGCCGCTGCGATGTCGCTCATCAGCTGGGTCGTGCGCGAACTTGCCTGGGCCACACGCGCGATCGCGGCTTCCGATTCAACGGTCACCGCCAGGCCACTCTTCACCTTGGCGGCGGCGTCTTCGATCAGCTCCTTGATCTCCTTGGCGGCGACACCGGCACGCTGCGCGAGCGTGCGCACTTCGCTGGCGACCACGGCAAAACCGCGGCCCTGCTCGCCTGCACGTGCGGCTTCCACCGCCGCGTTCAGCGCCAGGATGTTGGTCTGGAACGCGATGCCGTCGATCACCGTGGAGATTTCCGAGATGCGTGCCGACGACTGGTCGATCTCACCCATCACCGAGGCCATCTGTGCCATCGCCTGCTCGGTCTCGCGCACGGCGGCGCCGGCCGCATGCGCTTCGCTGTCGGCCTGACGCGCCAGCTCGGCGTTCTGGCGCACGGTGGAGGTCAGCTCCTCCATCGATGCGGCGGCCTCTTCCAGGTTGGCCGCCTGCTGCTCGGTGCGGCGCGACAGATCGTTGTTACCGGCGGCCAGTTCCTGCGCCGCGTTGTTGATGCTGTCGGCAGCCACCTGGATGCCCCGCACGATGCCGGTCAGCTGTGCGGTGGTGGTGTTGGCATCGTCGCGCATACGGGCGAACACGCCGTCGTACTCGCCGTCCATGCGTGCGGTCAGGTCGCCGTGCGAGATCGCGCGCAGCACGTCGGAGACATCGGCGATGCTGGCCTGCGAACTGGCCATCATGCCGTTGAGATGCTCGACCATCGCCTTGAACTGGTACTGGAACGCAGCGGCATCGCCACGCATGCTGAAATCACCAGCGCGTGCGGCGCGGGCCAGTTCATCGATCTGCGCGTTGATCGCCATCAGGCTCTGCTTCACCGCGGCCAGGGTGCGGGTCAGCGTGCCCTTCTCGCCCGGGTAGTCCGGCAGGTCGCGGCTGAGGTCGCCGATGGCGTAGCGCTGCATCACCTCGGCCATCAGCAGTTCCACCTGCACGTGCGATTCGACCAGGCTGTTGGTGGCCTGAACCATGCGGCCGAAGTCACCCGGGAATGCACCGGCGTCCATGCGATAGCGGATCGCCCCCGCTTCGTGCTGCTCGGCCATCTGCAGCTGCGCGCCGATCGCCGCCTGCATGCTCTGCCGAACGCTGGCCATCGCCTCGCCCAGCTGGGTCAGTTCGTCACGGCCACCAAGACGGAACTCCTGGTCCAGCTGGCCCTTGGACAGGCGTTCGGCCAGGTTCACCGCGCGGGCCAGCGGACCGGTCAGGCTGCGGCCGATCATCACCGAGGCACCGATGCCCACCAGCAGCGCGACGCCGCCCAGCACCAGCAGCTGCAGCAGGCTGCGCTCACCCAGGCGTATCGCCTCGGCGGCCGCGTCGCGGCTTTCCTTCTCTTCAAAGTCCACACCATCGGACAGCGCCTTGTTCCAGCCGTTGGCTGCTTCCTGCACCGGTCCCAGGGTCAGCGCCACGGCGCCCGGGTAATCGCCCTGCTCCATCAGTTCGCTGGTCTGCTTGTTGAGCGGGCGCGCGATGGCACGCTTGGCCGCAATGGTTTCCGCGATGGCCTTGCCGTCGGCGTCGCTGGGCAGCGCCTGGTAGGCGGTCCAGCTGGCCTCGTAGCGCTTGACCAGATCGGCGATGCGCTGCTCATCGTGGCCGCGGTCATCGCCCTGGCGGATCAGCATCTCGCGCCGCACCACCATCATCTGGTTGTTGGCATCTAGCATCTGCGACAACAGGCGCACCTTGGCCACGCTGACATCGACCACCTGCTGCATCGCGCGCTTCTGCACGACACTGGCGGTGGCGCCGGTGGCCACCACGGCGGCGACCAGCAGCAGCAACAGGCCAAAGCCCAGCCCAAGACGCCAGGCAACCCTGACGTTCCTCAAGTAGTTCATGGGGGTATCCAAAACGGGGGGATGTGGCCTTATCGGCGGCCCGGCACGCGATCTTGATCGCCGTCCATCGACGGCGTCGGCCACCGTTCACCTTGGTGAGCCCGCGGCCCAGCGGCACCTGCGCACTGGAACGGCTGCGATGGCGATGGCTGCTCATGCCGGCATCAGATTCCTTTCACGACGGCTCGGCAGCGGCTGCGGGCAAGGTGATGACGTGACCTGCTGGAGATCCCAATGCCCTTGCCCGTGTCCCGATCCACCCTGCTCGCTCTCTCACTGCTGGCGTCGCCAGCCTTCGCACAGGCGCCGCCGCCCGAGCTGCCCGCCCCCATTGCCGAGAAAGCCGGGCCGGATGTGGCCCCACGCTCCGCGCTGCACGCCCAGGTGCTGCTGGATCGTGCGAATTTCTCTCCCGGCCAGATCGATGGCGAAGTGGGCAGCAACCAGCGACGCGCGGTGTCGGGCTTCCAGGCGGCGCATGGGCTGACCGTAACGGGTGAACTGGATGACGCCACCTGGAAGGCTCTGCAGGCCGATACGATCACGCCGCTGGCCAGCTACACGCTGACTGCTGAGGATGTTGCCGGTCCGTTCCAGGCCACGCCAAAAGGGCCCGCCGCCCAGGCCAAGCTGAAATCGCTGGAATACGGCAGTGTGGAAGAGGCCCTGGGCGAGCGCTTCCATGCATCCCCTGAGCTGCTGAAGCTGCTCAATCCAGGCGTGGATCTTGACAAGGCAGGCGGCCGCATCCAGGTACCCAACATCGCACCGGCCGCATTGCCGAAGTCGGCGAAGATCCTGGTCGATAAATCCGACTCCACCCTGCAGTTGCTGGATGCGCAGGGCAAGGTGATTGCACAGGTCCCGGTGTCGTCGGGCAGCCAGCACGACCCGTTACCGATCGGCGAATGGAAGATCCTGGGCGTGTACCGCGACCCGCCGTTCCACTACAACCCGAAGCTGTTCTGGGATGCCCGCAAGGGCGAAAAGAAGGCCACCCTGCCACCGGGCCCGAACAATCCGGTCGGGCGGGTCTGGATCGACCTGTCCAAACCACATTACGGCCTGCACGGCACGCCTGAACCCGGCCACGTGGGCAAGACCGAATCGCATGGCTGCGTGCGCATGACCAACTGGGACGCGCTGCGTGTGGCCGATGCGGTGGACACTTCGGTCCCCGTGGTGATGCAGGAGTGAGCCGATGCGCCTTCCGCAGCTGATCGTACTGGGCGTTCTGCTGGGACTGGGTGCAGGTTGGTGGCTGCGCCGCGACGCGAGTGAGCCGGTAGCCGCCTCGCTGCCGGCAGCGCCATCGACGGTGGCCGCCGCGCCGGTGACGGAACCAGTAGCGCCGCGCGCAACAACCCCACCCGCCGCCACCGCGCAGTCGGCCGCGCAGGCTGCGGATGCACCGTCCGGTCTGCTGCTGCCGCTGCAGGGCGTACTGCCCTCTCAGCTGCGCGACACCTTCACCGATGCGCGCAGCGAGGGCCGTGTGCACGATGCCATCGACATCATGGCCGATGCCGGTACCCCGGTACTCGCGGTGGCCGATGGCACGGTGGAAAAACTGTTCGACAGCGAGCGCGGCGGCTTGACGATCTACCAGTTCGAACCTAGCGGACGCTGGTGCTACTACTACGCGCATCTGCAGCGCTATGCCGATGGCCTGGCGGAAAAGCAGGTGATCAAACGCGGGGATGTGATCGGTTACGTCGGCAGCACCGGCAACGCCAGTGCCGACGCGCCGCATCTGCATTTCGAGGTGCATGTGCTGGGGCCGGAAAAACAGTGGTGGAAGGGAGAGTCCATCAATCCCTACCCCCTGCTGAAGTCGGCGGCGCTGATGCCCGGCGCTGCCAGCGCCGCAACACCAGAGTAAAGACAGCCAACGCAGCCCCTGGAATCAGCAGGAACAGCGCCGCCATCTTCCAGAAGAAGAACGGCCACAGCCAGATGTAGTCCAGGTCGGTCAGCTTCAGCAGGTCCAGCGGTGGCTGCAGCTCGATGTCTGCCGCGCGCCCCGCCAGCGCCGGGTCCACCTCCAGCACAGTTACCCGCAGCCATGAGCGGCCGCGTGGCAATGCGTCGCCGCGGCCATAGCCAAAGTAGAACGCCGTGAGGCCGCTGGACTCGACCGAAGCCAGCGCGCGATTGATGCCCTGCCCGGCCACTCCCGAACGCTCCCCTGCGCGGAAGTCTCCCTGATCGGTCGGAGTTTCGATGCGCAGCAGCACCTCGGGGTCAGCCTCCGTACCGTCCGCGGCATAGCGCAGGCGCAACCGCAGTTGGTCATCGATGAGGCGGTAGACGGTGATCTGGGCGGTTGCGCCAGGACTCAGCACCAACGGCACCGTCTGCGTGCGCGACGCCAGGGTATTGGCAGCCGCACCCAGCAGCAGTACCAGGCAGGCGACGCCCCACAGGCTCCACAGCACCCACAGGGTGATCCGCACGACCGTCTCGCCCTTCACGCTGACATCCTGGTCATTGCGTCGCTTCCCGCTGGCCTTGGCCACACAGTAACGAAAAAGCCCCGCTTGCGCGGGGCTTTTCCTGTCACCTACGCCGGGCAGCTCCCGGCGCTACCTCAGGCAAACGGATCCTGCAGGACCATGGTGTGGTCGCGGTCCGGGCCGGTGGAGACGATGCTGATCGGGCAGCCGGCCAGCTCTTCCAGCGAACGCAGGTAGGCACGTGCGGCCGGCGGCAGGTCGTCCCAGTTGGTGATGCCGTGGGTGTTCTCGCTCCAGCCCGGGAACTCCAGGTACACCGGGGTGCAGTCTTCCCAGCCCTGCGCGTCCAGCGGCGCGTACTCGGTGCGCTTGCCGTTGTATTCGTAGGCGATGCAGACCTTCAGCTTTTCCATGCCATCCAGCACGTCCAGCTTGGTGATGCACAGGCCGCTGATGCCGTTGATGGCCACGGCACGCTTCAGCGCGACGATGTCCATCCAGCCGCAACGACGCGGGCGGCCGGTCGAGGCACCGTACTCGGCGCCGCGGTCACGGATGCCCTGGCCGACTTCGTCGTCCAGCTCGGTCGGGAACGGGCCGCCGCCGACGCGGGTGGCGTAGGCCTTGGCGATGCCCAGCACGTAGTCGATCGAATCGGCGCCGACGCCGGAACCGGCCAGCGCACCACCAACAGTGGTGTTGGAGCTGGTGACATACGGGTAGGTGCCGTGATCGATGTCCAGCAGCGCACCCTGCGCGCCTTCGAACAGCACGCGCTTACCCTGCTTGCGCAGGTCGTGCAGGATGCCGGCCACGTCGGACTTCATCGGCTGCACGTATTCGCCGAAGGTCAGCGCTTCGTCGAAGGTCTTCTGGAAATCGACCGCATCGGTGTTCAGATACTTGGTCAGCACGAAGTTGTGGTAATCCAGCGCGGTGCGCAGCAGTTCTTCCAGCTGCTTCGGGTAATGCAGGTCGGCGATGCGGATGCCGCGACGCGCCACCTTGTCTTCGTAGGCCGGGCCGATGCCACGGCCGGTGGTGCCGATCGCCTTGCCACCGGCTGCGCGCTCGCGCGCCTGGTCCAGGGCGATGTGGTACGGCATGATCAGCGGCGCGGCCGGGGAGATCTTCAGGCGCGAACGCACTTCCACGCCGGAGGCTTCCAGCTCGGCGATTTCCTTCTGCAGCGCGGCCGGCGAGATCACCACGCCGTTGCCGATCAGGCACAGCGCATCGTCACGCAGGATGCCCGACGGGATCAGGTGCAGGACGGTCTTCTTACCGTTGATGACCAGGGTGTGGCCGGCATTGTGGCCGCCCTGGAAGCGCACGACGGCGCCGATTTCCTCAGTGAGCAGATCGACGATCTTGCCCTTGCCTTCATCGCCCCACTGGGCACCCAACACTACGACAGACTGACCCATGACGGGCTCCTCGATTTGTTGCGGCCATCGGGGCCGCGGACGGGTAAACCGTGGCGGGGCTGGCCAGCACCTGGAGGGCGGCTCCAAACGGGGAGCGGCCGGCGATGGAAGGCCCAGACACGGAAAAAGCCGAACGGGGAGGCCCGTCCGGCTTTTGTGCATTATCCGGGTTTCCGGGGTCCGCTGCCACCTTTCCGACGGACGGCTTCACCGGCCGGTCAGGCGCCCCGCCCGGTCGTGCCGGCCGTTGGCCGGCAATGCCAACCAAGGTTGGCATCTACCAGAGCCGGACCACGCATGTGCCGGCCGGTCAGGCGCCTCCCCGGTAGTGCCGGCCGCTGGCCGGCAATGCCAATCAAGGTTGGCATCTACCAGAGCCGGACCACGCATGTGCCGGCCGGTCAGGCGCCTCCCGGTAGTGCCGGCCGCTGGCCGGCACTACCCTTTCAATGCCGCACCCACCACAGCAGGCTCAGGCCGGCCAACAGCACCAGTCCGCCGAAGCTGCGCAGGGCCGGGCTGGGCAGGTCCAGCAGGCGTTCGGCCATGCGCTTCCAGGCGAACGGGGCGGCGAACAGGAACAGGCCTTCCAGCACCGCCACCAGGCAGACGGCGGCGAACAGATCTTTCATGGGGGACTCCGGAAAAAGCACGGGGCCCGGCATCTGGCCGGGCCCCGTGGGGTACTGCCCTGCGACCTCAGCGGTCGTTCTTCAGGTACTGCAGGAACGGGTCGTTCTTGTCGAGCACGATCACGCCGTTGCCGTCGGTCATGGAGCCACGGTAGGCCTCCAGGCTGCGGTAGAACGCATAGAACGACGGGTCGGCCGAGCCGGCCTTGCCGTAGATGCGCGCCGCATCGGCATCGCCTTCACCGCGCAGGCGCTGTGCATCACGCTCGGCTTCGGCGATCAGCACGGTGCTGTCACGGTCGGCCTGGGCGCGGATGGTCAGCGACTGCTCCTCGCCCTCCGCGCGCAGCTTCGCTGCTTCCTGCTTGCGCTGGGCGCGCATGCGCTCGTACACGTCGTTGATCACCTGGCTGTCGGTCGGCAGGTCCACCTGCTTGATGCGCAGGTCGATCATCTGCATGCCCAGCCCGGCCACGGCTTCGTTGATCCCCTTCAGCTGCTCGGCGATCAACTCGCTGCGGTCGCCGGACACCAGCTGCTGCAGGGTGCGCGAGTTGATCTGGTTGCGCAGCGAGTCGGTGATGATCGGTGCCAGGCGGGCATTGGCGATGCGCGGATCGCCGCCGGTGGCACGGAAGTAGTCACCCACGTTGGAGATGTAGCCGATGGCGAAGAAGTCGACGCTGACGTCCTTCTGCTCGGCGGTGAAGTAACGCGCCGGGGCGGTGTCGAGCACCTGGAAGCGGCGGTCGAAGACCTTCACCGTTTCCACCACCGGCACCTTGAAGTGCAGGCCCGGCTTGATGTCCGAACGCACCACCTTGCCCAGGTTCAGCACCATGGCGGTCTGGTCCTCACGGACCACGTACACCGAGCCGAGCAGGCCCAGCACCACCGCCACGATCACGGCGATCCAGATAGGACTCTTCATCGGCTGCCCTCCTCACGGCCGCTCGGTCGCCCGGTCGGGCGGCCCACCGGCCGGCCCGGATCACGGGAAGCTTCCACCGCTGCACCCGGCAGCGACGGCATCACCACGTCCGGGTTCGCCACTGCGGCCGGGGCCGAGGTGGTGGGACGGGTGTCGCCGGTCATCGGCACGTAGATCAGCTGGCGGCCATCGCCACCGATCACCTTGCGGTTCTCGCTCAGCACCTGCTGCACGGTCTCCAGCCACAGGCGCTTGCGGGTCACTTCCGGGGCGTCCTTGTACTGGGCCTGCAACAGGCTGAAGCGCTGCGCGTCACCCTCGGCCTTGGAGACCACGGCCTGCTTGTAGCCTTCGGCGGTGGTACGGGCGCGCGAGGCCTGGCCTCGGGCTTCCGGCACGACCTTGGCGGCGTAGGCCTGGGCTTCGTTGATCAGGCGTTCCTTGACCTGCTGCGCACCGTTGACCTCGTCGAAGGCCGGCTTCACTTCTTCCGGCGGACGGGCGTCCTGCAGGGTCAGGCCGGTCACGGTCAGGCCGGTCTTGAACGCCTTCAGCAGCGCCTGCAGGCGCTCCTCGGCAGCCACGGCCAGCGGGCCACGGTTGTTCAGCACGGCGTTGAGGTCGGCACGGCCGACTTCCTCGCGCACCGCGCTCTGCGCCGACTGCTCCAGCACCTGGTTGGCATCGACCGTGCCGAACAGGTACTGCTGCGGGTCGTCGATGCGGTACTGGACGTTCAGCGAGACGTTGACGATGTTCTCGTCGCGGGTCAGCACCGGCACCTGGATCGAGAAGGTCTTGATCTCGGTGGCGTTGACCTTGGTGACCGATTCAATCGGCCACGGCAGCTTGAAGTTCGGGCCGGGCTGCAGGATGCGCGAGAACTGGCCGAAGCGCAGCACCACGCCACGCTGCTGTTCGCCGATCAGCTGGAAGCTGGAGAACAGCACCAGCAGCACCACGGCTGCCACCACCCAACGCATGATGCCGCCGTCGAACAGGTCCTTCAGCGGCCCGGGCAGTCCGCCCCAGCCACCACCATTGCCACCGCCGCGCGACCCGAACGGCCCGCGTCGATTGTCCTCGGGGCCTTGTCCGCCCTTGTTGCCGCCGGGTGTATTCCAGGCCATGCACGCTCCATCAAGATGTGGGCTGCGGCGCGGGCCCTTCCCGCGGCGCCAGCCGTGAAACCATTACCGATCATACAAGATGGGGCGGATCGGCAGGATCGAAAGGGGGGCGACGGGGTAAGGTGGCGTTTTCCTCGAAGTCAGGCAACGCCGATGGCCCCCACCACCCCGTTCACCGCCTTCCGCATCGAAAACGACGACGCCGGCTACCGCAGCGGCCTGGCCCAGCTCGATGTCGACGACCTCAACCCCGGCCAGGTGCTGATCCGCGCCCACTGGTCCTCGGTCAACTACAAGGACGCCCTGGCCGGCACCGGCAAGGGGAAGATCCTGCGGCGCTTCCCGCTGGTGGGTGGCATCGACGTGGCCGGCACCGTGGTCGCCAGCACCGACCCGGACTGGCGTGAAGGCGACGCGGTGCTGGCCACCGGCTGTGGCCTCAGCGAGACCCGTGACGGCGGTTACAGCCAGTATGTGCGGCTGGAGTCGCGTGCGGTGATTGCCCAGCCGGCCGGGCTGAGCCCGCGCGAGGCGATGGTGCTGGGCACCGCCGGCTTCACGGCGGCGCTGGCCCTGCTGCGCATGCAGGACAACCGGCAGACCCCGGATCTCGGCCCGCTGGCGGTCACCGGCGCCAGCGGCGGCGTCGGTGCGCTGGCGCTGTCGATCTTCAGCCGTGCCGGCTACACCGTGCACGCGGTCAGTGGCAAGCCGGACCAGACCGACTTCCTGCGCGCCATCGGTGCCAGCGAGGTGCTGCCGCGCGAGGCGCTGGCCGACACCGGCCCGCTGCAGTCGGCGCGCTTCGGCGGGGGCCTCGACAATGCCGGCGGCGCCATGCTCGCCAGCCTGCTGGCGCAGACCGTGCCCTACGGCAGCGTGGTCAGCGCCGGCCTGGCGGCCAGCCCGACGCTGGACATGACGGTGATGCCGTTCATCCTGCGCGGTGTGTCGCTGCTCGGAGTGTCTTCGGCCAATGCACCGCGGGCGCTGCGCGAAGAGGTGTGGTCGCGCCTGGGCACTGAATGGAAGCCGCAGCACCTGGACCGCATCTGCACCGCCGAGGTTGGCCTTGATGGCCTGCCGGCAGTGTTCGAGCGGATGCTGGCGGGTGGATCGCTCGGCCGCACCGTGGTGCGGATCGACTGAACGTCGCAGGCAGGCGACGGACGGCAGATGCCCCCCTCCCGCCGGTAATGAGCCCGCACTACACTGCGGGCATTACATGGGGAACAACATGGCACGCATTCTGATCGTCGACGACTCACCGTCGCAGCTGTTGGGGATACAGCGCATCGTCGAGAAGCTCGGGCACCAGATCCTGACCGCCACCGATGGCGCCGCCGGGGTCGAAACCGCCAAGGCCGAGCTGCCCGACCTGGTCCTGATGGACGTGGTGATGCCCAACCTCAACGGCTTCCAGGCCACCCGCACCCTCGCCCGCGACGAGGCGACCCGGCATATCCCGGTGATCCTGGTGACCACCAAGGACCAGGACACCGACCGCATGTGGGGCATGCGCCAGGGCGCCAAGGCCTACATCACCAAGCCGTTCTCGGAAGACGAGCTGTCCGAGGTGCTGGAGCGGGTGTTCGCCGGGCAGGGCTGAGATTCGCGCGGTAGTGCCGGCCGCTGGCCGGCAACCACGCATCACCGTTCCGGGTCATGAAATTGCCGGCCAGCGGCCGGCACTACCGGAAGGCGTGCGGACCAAGGTCTGCACCCACCAGAATCGGCCTCAGATTGACTCGCCGAACGCCTTGGCCAGATTCCGGTACGCCTTCTTCTGCGCCTCGTCGGTCGCAGCCGGAGCCACGATCTCGATTTCGACGATCTGGTCGCCGTCCGGGCTGCCCGGCAGGCCACGGCCACGCAGGCGCAGCTTGCGGCCTGCATCGGAATCGGCGGGAATCTTCAGCTCCACCGTGCCGCCCAGCGTCGGGACGCTCAGGCTGGTGCCCAACGCGGCCTGCCACGGCGTGACCGGCAACGTATAGAGGATGTTGCGGCCATCGACCTCGAACTGCGGGTGGGCGGCGTACTCGACTTCCAGCAGCAGGTTGCCGCCATGGTTGCCCTGCCCGGCCAGGCGGATCACCTGGCCCGGACGGATGCCTTTGGGCACGCGCACGTCCAGCTGCTTGCCGTTGACGGTGATGCGCAGGCTGTCGCCGCTGTAGGCCGCTTCCAGCGGTACCGACAGCTTGGCGCGGGTGTCGCGGTTGGGCGCGTGGCCCTGGCTGCTGAAGCCCGGGCCCGGACCGCCACCGCCACCGCCACGCTGGCGCGCGAACAGGCTTTCGAAGAAGTCGCTGAAGCCGCCGTTGGGGCCACCACCGCCGAACACTTCCTCGAAATTGAAACCACCGGCGCCGCCGTAGTTCGGCGGCACGTTGAACTCCTCGCCCGGGCGATAGCCCTGCGCGCGCAGCTGGTCGTAGGCCGCGCGCTTTTCCGGATCGCGCAGCGCCTCGTAGGCCTCGTTGACCGCCTTGAACTTGTCTTCCGCCCCGGCCTCCTTGCTGACGTCCGGGTGGTACTTGCGTGCCAGCCGGCGGTAGGCGGTCTTGATCTCCGCCTCGCCCGCGCTCGGTTCCACCCCCAGGGTGGCGTAGTAATCCTTGAATTCCATCCAGCTACCTCGATCTGCTTCGGCCGCGCCGGTGGCGCCGCCCCGGGTTCATTCTACGCGCCGGCGATGCTACGCCGCCCCTCGTGCGGCCCCGGTGAGGCCGACTGATCCTGCGCAATGCGGCTGCCATCCCGATACCCCAGGCTGTGGCTGGAAGCCCCCGCCGCAAAGCCTGAAGATGGGGCCTGCACACGGGTTTTCCAATGTCTTGACGCCCCTGTCCCATCCGGCCCACTAGCCTGCCCCAGCAAGGAGTTCCCCATGACCATCCATGTCGGCGACCGCATTCCGGAAGTGACCCTCAAGCGCATCCGCGAGGGCATCGAAACGCTCGATACGCATTCGCTGTTCGACGCGCGCAAAGTGGTTCTGTTCGCCGTGCCCGGCGCGTTCACCCCGACCTGCTCGGCGCGCCACCTGCCCGGCTACGTCGAGAAGTTCCAGGCGTTCCGCCAGCGCGGCATCGATGTCTACTGCATGGCCGTCAACGACCCGTTCGTGATGAAGGCCTGGGCTGCCGACCAGAGCGTGCCCGACGGCCTGCTGATGCTGTCCGACGGCAATGCCGAACTGACCCGCGCGCTCGGCCTGGAGCTCGACGCCAGCGCCTCGGGCATGGGCATCCGCTCACGCCGGTTCGCCCTGTACGTGGTGGATGGCGTGGTGCGTGCGGCCTGGATCGAGCAGCCGGGCCAGTTCGAGGTGTCTTCCGCCGAGTACGTGCTGGAGCACCTGCCTACCTGATTCCCCACCGCAAGAGGAAACGGCCAGCCATGTCCAGCAAGCCAGCCAAAGCCGCAAAGCCCGCCGCCAGGGTTCCCGGCATCAGCGACCGCAAGACCCTGCGCGAACGCGCCCGGCGCAACATCGAAGACGGTGCGATCACCGACAGCTACAGCGCCGACCGCAAGGTGGTGATCAAGCTGCTCAACGATGCACTGGCCACCGAGTACGTATGCGTGCTGCGCTACTACCGGCATTACTTCATGGCCAAGGGCATGCTGGCCGACGCGGTCAAGGCCGAGTTCCTCGAGCATGCACAGCAGGAACAGGCGCACGCCGGCAAGCTGGCCGAGCGCATCGTCCAGCTTGGCGGCGAGCCCGACCTCAACCCGGATACGCTGACCGCACGCTCGCATGCCGAATACAAGGAAGGCAGCGACCTGCGCGACATGGTCCGCGAGAACCTGGTGGCCGAACGGATTGCCATCGACAGCTACCGCGAGATGATCAACTTCATCGGCGACCGCGACACCACCACCAAGCGCATCCTCGAAGAGATCCTGGCGCAGGAAGAGGAACACGCCGACGAGTTTGCCGACCTGCTGGATGGGTGGATCGGGGAATGAGCTGGTAGATGCCCACCTTGGTGGGCGCCTTTGCCGCGTGCCAACCAAGGTTGGCACCTATCAGAGCACGGCGGTGTCGTTGGCGTTGGGCCGCGCGCCGACCAAGGTTGGCATCTAGCGGAGGACGTTGAACCGCACCTGCGTCCACGCGCCGTCGGCCGCCAGCGCGGTCAGGGTGTGTGCGCCCGGTTCGGCGAATTCGCGCTGCATCAGCTGCGCGCCGTGGGTCTGCGCGATCCAGCGTCCATCCAGCAACCAGTCCACTGCCTGCTCGCTGCCCAGCGCGCGCAGCTGCAGGCGTACGCCATGTTCCGAATTCGGCGCGCGCGCCAGCGTGGCGCCATCATTGAGTCCGTCCACGTGCAGCGCGACGCTGGCCTCCCGCCCGTCGTCGCGGCAGTCCGGCGACAGCGCCGGCAGCTGCGAGGCCTCGCGCGTGGCCTTGGGTAGCCATGGGGACAACAACGCCGGCCAGCGCGCGATCTCCCGCGCGACTTCCTCATGCGGCAAACGGCAATCCGCGGATACACGCAGTCCGGTCCGCGCGTCGGCCAGGTAACGCTGCCGCCCCGGCTGCCAGCGCCGCGCCTCGCGCTCGGGGAAGGTCGGCGGCGCCGCACCGTCCAGCAGATAGGCCGACATCCGACGTTGGCACAGCGCCGCCGGCAGGCCCTCGGCGCGTTCGCCGGTGGGCCAGCAGATGTCTTCCTGGCTGACACTGGCCGGCATCGGTGCGGCCGCCGAATCGCCGCGCTGGCGCGGCAGGCTGTCCACCACCTCGAACATCAGCGGCAGTGCGGTGACCGCGCCATACTGGCCCGGCAACGGCGTGCCGTCCGGCCGACCCACCCACACGCCCACGGTGTAGTGGCGGGTACTGCCGATCGCCCACGCATCGCGATAGCCATAGCTGGTGCCGGTCTTCCACGCCACGCGCGGGCGGCCACCGACATCGAAGGTGCCGACGCTGTAGCCCGGACGCGGGTTCGATTCCAGCATCTCGCGCACGATCCAGCTGGCGCCCGGCGAGGCCAGGCGCCGCTCGATCATCGGCTCGTCATCGGTGTAGCGCACGCGGCCGGCGATGCCGTTGCGGTTGAGCGCGGCGAACGCACCGACCAGATCTTCCAGCCGCGCACCGGTGCCACCCAGGATCAGCGACAGGTTGGGCGTGCTGCCCGGTGGGAAGCGCAGCTGGATGCCGGCGTGCGACAGGCGCGCGGCGAAGCGCGCGGCCCCGACCCGCTGCAGCAGGTCCACCGAGGGCACATTGAGCGACAGCCGCAATGCGCTGGAAGCACCAATCGGCCCATTGAAGGCCATGTCGAAGTTGCCGGGGCGGTAGCTGCCGAAACTCTGCGGCGCATCGACCAGCAGGCTTTCCGAATGGATCAGGCCATCATCCAGCGCCATTGCATACAGGAACGGCTTGAGCGTGGAGCCCGGCGAACGCCAGGCCTGCACCATGTCCACGTGGCCCAGCCGCTGGCGGTCACCGAACGCCAAGGTGCCGACATAGGCACGCGCCTGCAGGGTCTGGTTGTCGACCACCAGCAAGGCGGCCGAGGTGCGCTCGGGCAGCGTCGAGAAATAGCTGGCCACGCGTTCTTCCAGCGTGCGTTGCAGGCCGATGTCGATGCTGCTCTGGATGCGTGCCTGGCCGGGGTACGCCGAGTGAAGTCGTTGCGCCAGCAGTGCGGCATGCAGTGGAGGCCGCAACGAGCGCGCCACCACGTTCTCGATGCGCGCGTCCTCCACCTCTTCCGGTGTCCACGCGCCCAGTTCGGCCATGCGTGACAGCACCTTGTCGCGTGCCTTCTGCGCGGCTTCCGGATGGCGGTCCGGGCGCAGCCGGCTCGGCGCCTGTGGCAGCACCGCCAGCAACGCGGCTTCGGCATGCGACAGCTGCGCCGCCGGCTTGCCCAGATAGGCCCAGCTGGCCGCTTCCACGCCCTCGATGGTTCCCCCGTAAGGCGCGCGCTCCAGGTACAGGGCCAGGATCTGCCGCTTGCTCAGGTGCACTTCCAGCTGCACCGCGCGCAGCATCTGCTTGAGCTTGCCCCACGGCGTGCGCGTGTGCGGGTCGAGGATGCGGGCGACCTGCATGGTCAGGGTCGAGCCACCGGAAACAATGCGGCCACCGCGCAGCAGCTGGCCGCTGGCACGCAGGATCGCCAGCGGGTTGATGCCCGGATGGCGCCAGAACCAGCGGTCCTCGTAGGTCAGCAGCGCCTGCAGATACAGCGGCGAGACGCTGTCGATCGATGCCGGATAGCGCCACACGCCCTCGGCATCGGCAAACGCGCGCAATGGCGTGCCGTCGGCAGCCACCACCAGGGTGCTGGTATCGCGCTGCTTCGGCAGCGGCGGCGGGAAGACGACATCCAGCACCAGCAGCAGCGCCAGCGTGGCGGCCGTGCCCCAGCGCAGCCACGGCCACAGCGGCCGCAGCCAGCGGCGCAGGGCCGCCAGCCGGGTCGTCATCGTGTTCTTCATTGCAGCGTGCCGGATTGGAGCTTGCCAGCGGGACGGGCCGCGCCGTCGCGGCCCGTCCGCGCGGTCACGGCTGCACCACCGTGATCGTGGTCGGGTTGCTGCGGCCGACGCCACGCAGCTGCGGCCGGTACATGTCCTCCACCAGCGGCGGCGGCACCGAGTAGGTTCCCGGCGTCACCGCACGCACCAGGTAGAACACGTTGGCCTTGCTGCCACGCGAGAGCTTCAGCGCGGCCACATAGCGATCGTCGCGGAACTCCTCATGCTTGGTATCGGCAGCTTCGCCGCGGTCGCTGATGGTGATGCCATCGACCACCACGTCGGCCCACTGCTTGGCGTCGCCCAGGTTGAAGTTCTCGATCTCCAGGCCGGCCGGCAGCAGGTCGGTCAGCAGTGCGTCCGGCATCGTAGTGTCGCCGGTGACGGTGACGCGCACGATCAGCGCTTCGCCTTCCTTCAGCGGGCGCGGCGACCACGGCTTGCCATCGGTGCCGTAGTAGCTGCGCTCAACGCCCAGCACGCT
Source organism: Stenotrophomonas sp. 109824_Sma (assembly GCF_056480025.1). Classification (NCBI taxonomy): domain Bacteria; kingdom Pseudomonadati; phylum Pseudomonadota; class Gammaproteobacteria; order Lysobacterales; family Lysobacteraceae; genus Stenotrophomonas; species Stenotrophomonas sp. 109824_Sma. Next base: position 3,549,038 of record NZ_CM151078.1, read on the forward strand.
GTTGTCCGGTGCCGGTGCGCTGCGCGGAATACCGGCCACGTCGATGCTGGCGAACATCGGCGGCTGGCCCTGCGGGGTGAAGCGTACGCCGCTGGCCAGTTCGCTGGCGCTGAAGGTGCGGCCGAACAGCTTGCGCTCGCCGATGGCTTCGGTGTTGCCTCCAATCACCAGCTCACCGGCCACCAGCGCCTTCTGGTTGGCGGCGAGCGCCTTGCCGAGGCGGGCAATCGCCACCTGTTCCTGCGTGCTCAGCCACATCCAGCCGGCATTGCGGCGCGCATCCAGGCCACGGCCGAGATCCACCGCACGCGCATCCCAGGCCGGCTTGGCCAGCTTGTTTTCGTGGGTCAGCGCGATCATCAGCGCGTCATCACGGATGGCGCTGCCGTAGTCGCCGAAATAGGACGGGCGTTCGCTGCTGGACTTGGCGAAGGCCGCGGCCAGCGCGGCCTGGCCACGCTTGGCATCGCCCTGCAGCGAGAGCGCCACGCCCAGATGGACCAGCGACAGGCCACCGACCGCCTTGCTGCGCTCGTTGTCGTACAGCGTGCGCAGGGTACCCAGCGGCGCACGGTTGACCCGGGCCAGCACGTAGCCCGAATACGCCTGGTTGGCGAACTTCAGCTTCTCGCGGTCGTCCTGGCCGTAGAACTGGTTGCCACCGGACAGCAGGTCCTCGCTGAGCCGGTTCAGTGCCTTCTGCAGCACGTTGTCCGGCACCGCGAAACCGGCGTCCTTGGCATCGAGCAGGAACTCGGTGATGTACGGGGTCAGCCACGGGTTCACGTAGCCGTCGTCACCCCACATCGAGAAGTTGCCGTTGGCCACCTGCATCGACGCCAGGCGACCGAACGCGCCTTCCATGCGCTCGCGACGGGTCTTGGCATCCAGGCCGTCGGCACCGAGCATCGACGACGTCGCCTGGTCCAGGATCAGCGCGGCGTAGCCCTTGCTGGTGGTCTGCTCGGCACAGCCGTACGGGTAGTTCAGCGCGCCCTGCAGCGCACTGGCGAACGGAATCGGCGGCAGCGGGCTGACCAGCAGGCGGGCATTCACCGACTCGGACATCAGGCCATCGGTCAGGCTGTTGTCGAGGCTGACCGCGGCCAGCGGATCCAGCGTACGCACCTGCGAACGCAATACCTGCGGCCACGCCGCACGCACCGGCAGGTCGTAGCGGCGATCAGCCTTGAAGCCGTTGCCATCCACGCGCACCCGCACCTTGGCCACGCTGTGGCCTTCGCGTGCCGACAATGGGAAGCTCAGCGTGGTCTTGGCATCGGCATTCAACTGCACGCTGCGGCTGCCCTCGCCCAGGTTCAACGGGCCTTCGCTTTCCACCTTCACGTTGAACTGGCCCGGCTTGCCGGTGAAGTTCTGCACGTCCAGGGTCACGGTGCTGCGGTCGCCCGGGGCCAGCACGCGTGGCATGCTGGCTTCGGCCAGGATCGGCGCGCGCACGATGGTTTCCACATCACGCTTGCCATACTGGTCATCGCTGTAGACCAGCGCCGACACGCGCAGGGTGCCGTTGAAGTCCGGTACCTTCAGGCGGATGCGGGCATTGCCCTTGGCATCGAGCTGCACCGGGCCGGAGAACAGGTCCACGGTCTGCACGCGTGCCGTCGGGCGCTTGGCCTGCGGCAATGCCTGCAGCGCCATGTCACCACCGAACTTCAGCTTGCCGCTGCCACCATCGAAGCTCTCGATCACCCGGCTGTAGATGTCATAGGCATCGATGCCGAGGCGACGCTGGGCGAAGAAGTGCGCACCGGCGTCGGGCACCGGGAAACGGGTGATGTTGAGGATGCCCACGTCCACCGCCGAGACGGTCACGTGCGCGGTCTTGCCGGCCAGCTGCGGCGCACTGACCGTCACCGGCAGGTCCTGTTCCGGCCGCATCTGCTTGGGCGCGACCAGGCCGACGGCCACGGTGCGGCCCTTGCGGTCCATCGGCACATGCACCACGCCCACGGCGCGGGCCGGGGTGATCTTGCTCGGTGCACTGCCGCCACGGAACACCAGCGCGGTGATGTAGACGTCGTGGCGCTCCCAGTCGGCGGTGACCGGAATCTTGAAGGTCGAACCCGGCTTGGCCTCGATGTCCTGCACGTACAGCATGCGGTCGGTCTCGACCATCAGGATGCCCTTGCCGGCGTGCGGCGGGGTCACCGTCACCTCCAGGGTATCACCGGCCTTGTAGCCGGTCTTGTCCAGGCCCAGCTTGACCTTGTCCGGGCGCGCGTCCAGGCCGCGGTTGTCGTCGCCCCAGCTCCAGCCGGCGCGGAACGGATAGCGGCTGGTCAGGCCGGTGGACGGATCGAACACGTCCACCCGGTACTCACCCCACTCCACCGGGAAGTCGAAGGCGACCGCGCTGCTGCCGGCATCGACGGTGCGGGTTTCCTTGTTCTCGAAACGGCGGGTGAAGTCGTAGTCCCAGCGGTTGTCGTTGAAGGTCCAGTGGTAGTCGCGCAGTTCGCGCACCAGGGTGATCTTCAGGCCCTTGGCTGGCTGCGGTGTGCCGGCGGCATCCACGCGCATCAGTTCGAAGCGTGCGTTGCCGTTGGAATCAGCGCCATCGTCGGGGTTGAACAGCGGCCGCACGCCGACCAGCGCGTTGGCCGGCCACATCACCCGCTTCAGGGTACGGGTGACCGTGCGGCCACCGGTTTCATACAGGCTGCCGGACAGCACCACGGCGATCGGTGCCTTAGCCTTGGCCGCCTCTTCCGGCAACGCCACGTCCTCACGCAGCTGGCCATTGCCCGGCAGCGTGGTATCGATCACGTCCTTGGCCTCGCGCGGCAGCTGCAGGGTCGGGTCACCGAAGAAATAGCCCGGCAGACCGTCCACCGGCTTCTGCTCGGCGGCCACCGCCATGCGCGCGGTGAAGCGGTTGCCATCGGCCGGCGCGCCATACAGATAGGCGCCATTGGCCTGCAGGCGCAGGTCCTCACCCGGCTTCAGCGTCTTCTGCGCGCTGTCCAGGTCCAGCTTCATGCGCTCGGGCAGGAACTCCTCGATGCGCAGGGTCATGCCCTGGATCGCTTCCTTGCTGGCCGGGTCGGTGCGGAACTCGACCTGCCAACGCCCGGTCGGCGCCTCGGCGGGGATGACCTGCTCGAAATTGATGTAGCCCTGGTCACCCGGCTGCAGCCGGGTCTCGCGGAAGGTCTTGCCATCGGGCTGCTTCAGGCGCAGGAACACCGGCTGGGCCTTGACCGGCTTGCCGTCGTTGTCGCGCAGCAGCGCGGACAGGCGCACGGTCTCGCCCGGCCGGTACAGGTCGCGCCCGGACCAGGCATAGACGTCGAACCAGGCATTGTCACGGCCGGCCACGGCGAATTCGCTCAGGTCCAGCGCCGGCTGGTTAAACGGCAGGAAGCTGGTGTCCTTGCCACTGCTGGCGACCAGCACGTGGGTGGCGTCCAGGGTGTAGTTCAGCAGTGCGTTGCCATTGCCGTCGGTGCTGCCCTTCAGTACCACCTCGCCCTTGGCGTCGAGCACGCGCAGGTCGATGCCCTTCAGCGGCGCACCGTCCTTGAGGCCGGCGGTGTGCACGAACAGCTTGTCCTTGTAGGCGCGGGTATGCAGGCCGATGTCGCTGACCGAGAAGAACGCGGTATCGAACTCGCCTTCGTAGTCACCGGTGCGCTTGAGCAGGGCGAAGTACAGGCCCGGCTCCTGCAGTTCCTTGATGTCCTGGGTCGGCAGGTAGGTCAGCACCCGCTCGTTCTTCTTGCCGCCAAGGATGAAGCGGTTGACGTAGACCGGCTCGGCCAGCTTGTTGATCGGGCTGCGTTCGTAGTCGCTGCTCAGTTCCCAGCTGCCACGGCGGCCGCCGCGCTGGTACTGGCTGAAGAAGGTCGGCAGGTCCTTCTCGCGCACGCGCAGGAATTCGACGTCGACTTCCGGCACGTTCACCGAGACCACGGGCAGGCCGCGGCTGTCCTTGGCCGGCAGCACGCTGCCCTGCGACGCGAAACCCACCACCGGCTTCAGTTCGCCACTGAACACCTTCTGCTTCAGTTCCTTGCCCAGGCGGCTGCCATCGGCGGCCAGCAGGTCCGGCGAGACCACCAGGCTGAACTCCTTGCCGGCCTCTACGAACGGGTAACGCAGGGTCAGGCCGTCATCGGACAGCGTCCAGCTGCTGTCGTCGGTGCCGACCTTCTCCTCGAAGCGCACCAGTGTGTCGAAATCCTGGGTGCCGACCAGCGGGCGCGAGAACTCCAGCGCCAGCGACAGGCCGTCATTCTTCTGGTCCGGGTAGGCGCGCAGCAGGGTGAACTCCTTCACCTGCTCGGCCTTGGTGGTGATGGCTTCACCACTGGCCTTGGGCAGCTGCCCGCTGTCGTTGCGGCAGCCGGCCAGGCCCAGCAACAGGCCTCCTGCCAGTATCGCCGCCGCCCATCCCCACCGCTTCCGCCGTGCCGGACCGCTCATGTCGTCACTCCTTGATCGAGGCGGCCATTATAGGCAGGCCGCGTCAAGGCGTTGACACCCGGCGGTCGGAAACCCGGTCCCGCCCGGGACCTGGTAGCCGCCAACCTTGGTTGGCGCCCTCCTGCCAACCAAGGTTGGCATCTGCCAGAGCGCCCCTACCCCGGCAGGTACAGGTCCACGTAGTCGGTCACCGGCATCGCGGCCAGCGCCACCGGGTCCAGCGATGCGGCCAGGATGCGCTGCTGCTGGGCGGTCGGGAAGCGGTGGGCCAGGTGCCGGCGGAACTTGTCCATCAGCAGCGGAATGCCTTCCTCGCGGCGTCGGGCGTGGCCGAGTGGGTACTCCACCAGTACCTCCGGCAGTTCGGTGCCATCAGCGAAGCGCACGCTCAGGCCGTTGGCGATGCTGCGCTTGTCCGGGTCCAGGTAGTCGGCGCTGAGCCGTGGATCCTCATGGCAGGCCATCTTCGCGCGCAGGGCGTCGATGCGTGGATCCGCCGCCACGTCGTCCTCATAGTCCTCGGCCACCAGCCGCCCATGCAGCAGCGCGATGGCGACCATGTACTGCACGCAGTGGTCGCGGTCGGCCGGGTTGTGCAGCGGCCCCTGCTTGTCGATGATGCGGATGCAGGCTTCCTGGGTGCGGATCGCGATGTGCGCGATGTCCTCGACCCGCCGCCCCGTCGCACGCAGCTGCTGGTGCAGCGCGATCGCTGCCTCCACCGCGGTCTGGCCGTGGAACTCGGCCGGGTAGCTGATCTTGAACAGCACGTTCTCCATCACGTAGCTGCCCAGCGGTCGCCCCAGCGTCAGCCTCTGGCCATGCATGGACACCGCCTCGAAGCCCCAGGTCGGCGCGCTCAGCACGCTGGGATAGCCCATCTCGCCGCTGGCCGCCATCAGCGCCAGGCGCACGCCACGGCTGGTGGCGTCGCCAGCCGCCCAGCTCTTGCGCGAACCGGTGTTGGGCGCGTGCCGGTAGGTGCGCAGCGCCTGGCCATCGACCCAGGCCAGCGACAGCGCATTGAGCATGCGTTCGCGATCCAGACCGAGCAACTGCGCGACCACTGCGGTGGTGGCCACCTTGACCAGCACCACGTGGTCCAGCCCAACCCGGTTGAAGGAATTCTGCAGGGCCAGCACGCCCTGGATTTCGTGCGCCTTGATCATCGCCAGCAGCACGTCATGCAGGGTCGGCGCGGGGCGATGCAGGGCCTGTGCGTTGCGCCCCAGCCAATCGCAGACAGACAGGATGCCGCCTAGGTTGTCCGACGGGTGGCCCCATTCGGCGGCCAGCCAGGTGTCGTTGAAATCCAGCCAGCGCACCATCGCGCCCAGGTTGAAGGCCGCCTGCACCGGGTCCAGCACGTAGTGCGTACCCGGCACGCGCGCACCGTTGACCACGCTGATACCCGGCACCAGAGGACCGAGCAGCTTGCTGCAGGCTGGGAAGGACAGCGCTTCCAGGCCACAGCCCAGCGTATCGAGCAGGCAGTGATGTGCGGTCTGGAACGCCAGGGGTGAATCGATGCGCGCGTCGCGCACGTAGTCGACGATGTCCACCAGCAGCGCATCCCACGCTGCACGCTCGTTGGATGGAATGGGGTTGCTGGACATCGTCGATCTCCTCATTGCGGTGCACGGTTGCCCGTGCACCAGGCCAACCAAGGTTGGCATCTACCAGAGCACTACTCGGCCGGTACCCGCACCTTGCCTTCCATCAGCACGCGGGCGCTGCGGCTCATGATGGCCTTGGTCACCGTCCACTGGCCGTCAACGCGTCCGGCCTGCGCGCCCACGCGCAGCGTGCCGGAGGGATGACCGAAGGTCACCGATTCGCGTTCGCCACCACCGGCGGCACGGTTGACCAGGGTGCCCGGAATCGCTGCTGCGGTGCCGATCGCCACGGCGGCAGTTCCCATCATCGCGTGGTGCAGCTTGCCCATCGACAGCGCACGCGCATGCAGGTCGATCGCCGACGCCGGAATGGCCTTGCCGCTGGACGAAACGTAGTCCTGTGCCGGCGCCACGAAGGCCACCTTCGGCGTGTGCTGGCGGGTCGCCGCGTCTTCCAGGCTCTTGATCAACCCCATGCGCAAGGCGCCGTAGGCGCGGATGGTCTCGAACTTCTGCAGCGCAGCCTTGTCTTCGTTGATCGCCGGCTGCAGCTCGGTGCCGGTGTAGCCCAGGTCGGCGGCGTTGAGGAAGATGGTCGGGATGCCCGCGGTGATCATCGTCACCTCGAAACTGCCCACGCCGGGAACATCGAGGGTGTCGACCAGGTTGCCGGTCGGGAACATCGCGCCCGCATCGCCGTCATCGGACGGATCGATGAATTCCAGCTGGATCTCGGCGGCCGGGAAGGTCACGCCGTCCAGCTCGAAATCGCCGATCTCCTGCACTTCGCCATCGCGCATCGGCACGTGGGCGATGATGGTCTTTCCGATGTTGGCCTGCCAGATGCGCACGGTGCACAGGCCATCGCGCGGTACGCGGGCCGGATCGATCAGCCCATTGGCGATCGCGAACGGACCCACTGCAGTACTGAGGTTGCCGCAGTTGCCGCTCCAGTCGACGAAGGCGGTGTCGATCGAGACCTGGCCGTACAGGTAGTCCACGTCGTGGTCAGGCACCGAGGCGGTGGAAATGATCACGCACTTGCTGGTGCTGGAGGTGGCGCCGCCCATGCCGTCGGTCTGCTTGCCATACGGATCGGGCGAACCGATCACGCGCATCAGCAGCGCATCGCGCGCGGCGCCGGGCACCTGCGCGGCCTCGGGCAGGTCCTGCAGGCGGAAGAACACGCCCTTGCTGGTGCCGCCGCGCATGTAGGTGGCGGGAATACGGAGTTGCGGGAGGAAGGTCATCGTCGAATCCACGCGTTTGAATTTCAGGAAATGTCTTGCATCAGTGCGACAAGGCCACGGTCAACGCACCACACACGCATGATGTCCACGCGGTCCGGTAGATCGAGGTAATAGACGAGGTAGCGTTCGAAGCCCGGAACCAGCATGAAGCGCAACGGCACCGGCAGCTGTGCTGCAAGATCGGCGTGCCGGGTGGAACCCGAGCCTGGAAACACCGCGATGCGTTGAAGCGTGGCCTCCAACTCGGCGAGAAAGCGCCGACCCAGTACCAGGCCACCCTGCCGTGCGAACCACAGCGCGGCATCGGCTGCGTCGGCTTCGGCCCGGGGCCTCCATTCAATCGCCTTCACGCTCCATCCTTTCGGTCAGTTCGCGACGCATCCGCTCGAATGTAGCCGCTGTCACCGGAACGGCAGGCCCCGACGCCAGCCCCTCGGCAATCAGCTGCTTGAGCAGTTCTTCGGCCTTGCTGCGCTGACGCTGGCGGATCAGATCACGCACATAATCCGACGTACTGGAGTAGCCGCCTTCGCGCACTTCCTCGTCCACGAACTGCTTGAGCGGATCGGTCAGCGAAATGTTCATGGTGGCCATGAAACTCTCCTTTGGCAGTTTTTGCCAAGTCAGTGTGCGCCCCGTCCTGGTATCGGACAAGCCCGCCCCCGGCGGCCGGGGGGCAGGCATTCAGCACGGCATCACGCCACCTTGGCGCCTTCCAGGAAGTCCTGGGCGAAGCGCTGCAGCACGCCACCGGCTTCGTAGATCGCCACTTCCTCGTCGCTGTCCAGCCGGCAGGTGACCGGCACGATCACGTCCTGGCCGTCGCGGCGGTGAATGACCAGGGTCAGGTCGGCGCGCGGGGTGCGCTCGCCGATCACATCGAAGGTCTCGGTGCCGTCAATGCCCAGGGTCAGGCGGGTGGTGCCCGGCTTGAACTCCAGCGGCAGCACGCCCATGCCGATCAGGTTGGTGCGGTGGATGCGCTCGAAGCCTTCGGCCACGATCGCCTCCACGCCAGCCAGGCGCACGCCCTTGGCGGCCCAGTCACGCGAGCTGCCCTGGCCATAGTCGGCACCGGCAATGATGATCAGTGGCTGCTTGCGATCCATGTAGGTCTCGATCGCTTCCCACATGCGCATCACCTTGCCTTCCGGCTCCACGCGCGCCAGCGAACCCTGCTTCACGCTGCCGTCGTCGTTGCGCACCATCTCGTTGAACAGCTTCGGGTTGGCGAAGGTGGCACGCTGCGCGGTCAGGTGGTCGCCGCGGTGGGTGGCGTAGGAATTGAAGTCCTCTTCCGGCAGGCCCATCTTCGCCAGGTACTCGCCGGCGGCACTGGACGCCAGGATGGCGTTGGACGGCGACAGGTGGTCGGTGGTGATGTTGTCCGGCAGCACCGCCAGCGCGCGCATGCCAGACAGCGTGCGCTCACCGGCCAGTGCGCCCTCCCAGTAAGGCGGACGGCGGATGTAGGTGCTCTGCGGGCGCCAGTCGTACAGCGGGCTGACCGCCGCACCGTGCTCCACGCGCACGTTGAACATCGGGTTGTAGACGCGGCGGAACTGCTCCGGCTTCACCGAGGCCTTCACCACCGCGTCGATCTCGGCGTCGCTCGGCCAGATGTCCTTCAGGCGCACCTCGTTGCCGTCGGCGTCCACGCCCAGCACGTCCTTCTCGATATCGAAGCGCACGGTGCCGGCGATGGCGTAGGCGATCACCAGCGGCGGCGAGGCCAGGAAGGCCTGCTTCGCATACGGGTGGATGCGGCCATCGAAGTTGCGGTTGCCCGACAACACGGCGGTGGAATACAGGTCACGGTCGATGATCTCCTGCTGGATCGCCGGATCCAGCGCGCCACTCATGCCGTTGCAGGTGGTGCAGGCGAAGGCGACGATGCCGAAGCCGAGCTTTTCCAGGTCCGGCAGCAGGCCCGCCTCTTCCAGGTACAGCTGCACCGCCTTCGAGCCCGGCGCCAGCGACGACTTCACCCACGGCTTGCGCAGCAGGCCACGCTCGTTGGCCTTGCGCGCCAGCAGTGCGGCGGCGATCACGTTGCGCGGATTGGACGTATTGGTGCAGCTGGTGATGGCGGCAATGATCACCGCGCCATCGGGCATCAGCCCCTGCGCCTGCTCGGCCTTGCCCGCTTCCAGCTTGGCTTCGTCGGCGATGCCGCGCTCGGCCAGCTCGGCGGTCGCCACGCGCTTGTGCGGGTTGGACGGGCCGGCCATGTTGCGCACCACGCTGGACAGGTCGAAGCGCAGCACGCGCTCGTACTGCGCGGTGGCCAGATCGTCAGCCCACAGGCCGGTGGTACGGGCGTAGTTCTCCACCAGCGCCACCTGCGATTCCTCGCGGCCGGTCAGGCGCAGGTAATCGATGGTCTGCCCGTCGATGTAGAACATCGCGGCGGTGGCGCCGTATTCGGGGCACATGTTGGAAATGGTGGCGCGGTCACCGATGGTCAGTGCCGCAGCACCCTCGCCGAAGAATTCAAGATACGCACCCACCACGCGTTCCTTGCGCAGGAACTCGGTCAGTGCCAGCACCACGTCGGTGGCGGTGATGCCCGGCTGCGGCCTGCCGGTCAGCTCGACGCCGATGATATCCGGCAGGCGCATCCACGAGGCACGGCCCAGCATCACGTTCTCGGCTTCCAGTCCGCCAACACCAATCGCGATCACGCCCAGCGCATCCACGTGCGGGGTATGGCTGTCGGTACCCACGCAGGTATCCGGGAAGGCCACGCCGTCCTGCACGTAGACCACCGGCGACATCTTCTCCAGGTTGATCTGGTGCATGATGCCGTTGCCCGGCGGAATCACGTCCACGTTCTCGAACGCCAGCTTGGTCCAGTCGATGAAGTGGAATCGGTCTTCGTTGCGGCGATCTTCGATGGCGCGGTTCTTCTCGAACGCCTGCGGATCGAAACCACCGCACTCCACTGCCAGCGAGTGATCGACGATCAGCTGCACCGGCACCACCGGATTCACCTTGGCCGGGTCACCGCCCTTGTCGGCGATCGCATCACGCAGGCCGGCCAGATCGACCAGCGCGGTCTGGCCGAGGATGTCGTGGCACACAACGCGTGCAGGGAACCACGGGAAATCGAGGTCGCGGCGGCGCTCGATCAGCTGCTTCAGCGAATCGCCGAGCGTGGCCGGATCGCAGCGGCGCACCAGGTTCTCGGCCAGCACGCGCGAGGTGTACGGCAGGGTGGCATAGGCGCCGGGCTGGATCGCATCGACGGCGGCACGCGCATCGAAATAGTCCAGCGCGCTGCCGGGGAGGTTCTTGCGGTAATCGGTATTCATGGGCTGGCGGAGTGCTTGGGGCGGGCCGGGTGCCGGCGGTGCGGCGGCGAAAGCATCCGGCCGGCACGCGGCCGGCCGGATGGGTACAGCAGGTGGATCAGACGCGCTTGTCGATGGCGACGAAGTCGCGGTCTTCCGGACCGATGTAGTTGGCGCTCGGGCGGATGATCTTGCCGTCGATGCGCTGCTCGACGATGTGCGCGCTCCAGCCGGCGGTGCGGGCGATCACGAACAGGGGAGTGAACATCGCGGTCGGCACGCCCATCATGTGGTAGCTGACGGCGCTGAACCAGTCCAGGTTCGGGAACATCTTCTTGATGTCCCACATCACCGATTCCAGGCGCTCGGCGATGTCGTACATCTTCATGCTCGACTGCTCTTCGGACAGCTCGCGGGCCACATCCTTGATCACCTTGTTGCGCGGATCGGAGACGGTGTAGACCGGGTGGCCGAAACCGATCACCACTTCCTTGCGCTCAACGCGCGCCTTGATGTCTTCCTCGGCCTCATCCGGGTTGTCGTAGCGCTTCTGCACTTCGAACGCCACTTCGTTGGCGCCGCCATGCTTCGGGCCGCGCAGCGCGCCGATGCCACCGCAGATCGCGCTGTACATGTCGCTGCCGGTACCGGCGATGACACGGCAGGTGAAGGTCGAGGCGTTGAACTCGTGTTCGGCGTACAGGATCAGCGAGGTGTGCATCGCCTTCACCCACGACTCCTGCGGCTTCTCGCCGTGCAGCAGGTGCAGGAAGTGGCCACCGATCGAGTCGTCGTCGGTTTCCACGTCGATGGCGCGGCCGTTGTGGCTCCAGTGGTACCAGTACAGCAGCATCGAACCGAGGCAGGCCATCAGCTTGTCGGCGATGTCGCGCGCGCCCGGATGGTTGTGGTCGTCCTTCTCAGGCGCCACGCAGCCGAGCACGGACACGCCGGTGCGCATCACGTCCATCGGGTGCGCCGACGGCGGCAGTTCTTCCAGCGCCGCCTTCACCGCGGCCGGGATGCCACGCAGCGACTTCAGCTTGGCCTTGTAGGAAACCAGCTCGGCGCGGGTCGGCAGCTTGCCGTGCACCAGCAGGTAGGCGATTTCCTCGAACTCGCTGGTGTTGGCCAGGTCCAGGATGTCATAGCCACGGTAGTGCAGATCGTTGCCACTGCGGCCCACGCTGCACAGCGCGGTGTTGCCGGCAGCGGTGCCGGACAGGGCGACGGACTTCTTCGGCTTGAAGGTCGGGGTTGCGGTCGTATCGTTCATGTTTCCCTCCGAAAACTTGATGGTGCAGGGTACTGCTTATTTCTTGGCGGCGAACAGTGCATCGAGCTGCTGCTCGAACGCGTGGTAGCCGATGCGGTCGTAGAGTTCTTCGCGGGTCTGCATGGTCTCGACCACATTGCGCTGGTGGCCATCACGGCGCACCGCCTGGTAGACGTTCTCGGCGGCCTTGTTGGCGGCACGGAACGCCGACAGCGGGAACAGCTGGATGGCAACGCCGGCCGAGGCCAGTTCATCGCGGCTGAACAGCGGGGTGGCGCCGAATTCGGTGATGTTTGCCAGCACCGGCACCTTCACCGCGTCGACGAAGCGGCGGTAGGTATCCAGGTCGTAGGCAGCCTCGGCGAAGATGCCATCGGCACCGGCCTCGACACAGGCGATGGCGCGCTCGATGGCCTTGTCCACGCCGTCCACCTGGATGGCGTCGGTGCGTGCGATCAGGAAGAAGCCCGGATCGGTCTTGGCATCGGCGGCGGCCTTCACGCGGTCGACCATTTCCCCCTGCGAGACGATCTCCTTGCCCGGACGGTGGCCGCAGCGCTTGGCGCCGACCTGGTCCTCGATGTGGCAGGCGGCTGCGCCGGCCTTGATCAGCGACTTCACGGTGCGCGCGATATTGAACGCGCTCGGGCCGAAGCCGGTATCGATGTCGACCATCAGCGGCAGGTCGCAGACATCGGTGATGCGGCGCACATCAACCAGCACGTCTTCCAGGGTGTTGATGCCCAGGTCCGGCAGGCCCAGCGAGCCCGCGGCAACGCCGCCGCCGGACAGGTAGATGGCGCGGAAGCCGGCGCGCTTGGCCAGCAGGGCGTGGTTGGCGTTGATCGCGCCGATCACCTGCAGCGGCGATTCGGCAACCAGCGCCTCACGGAAGCGGGCACCGGCGGAGAAAGGGGCGGAAGCAGTCATGCGGCAATCCAGGTTGAAGAACGGATGGGTAGGCGCAAGCACCATGCCAAGCTGCAAGCAGTTGATTTCACGGGGATGACCGGCATGCAGCAGTGAAACAAATGAAACATTGAAACAGATGTATCATGAAACACCCCACCCGGACCCGCCGCCATGTATCTGCCCCGCTCACCCCTGCGCCATGCAGATGCCGACCCCGGCCGCCCGGTGATCTGGACGGTCAGCGTCTCGCGGCTGACCGGCCTGCTCGGCGACGTCATTCCCGAGTTCGACCGCCGCGCGCGCATCGAGCAGATCAACCTCGGCTTCGAGGAAGCGGTGGAGGTGATCGGCCAGCGCCTGCGTCGCGAGCACTGCGATGTGGTGATCGCGGGTGGCTCCAACGCCGCCTGGCTGCGCGGCCGGCTGGAGCTGCCGCTGGTGCCGATCCAGGCCAACGGCTTCGACCTGATGGAGGCGCTGGCCCGCGCCCGCCGCATCGCCAGCCGCATCGGCCTGGTCACCCACGCCAGCGACGTACCGGTGTTCAGCAACTTCCAGCAGAGTTTCGGCCTGGATATCGAGCATCGCCGCTTCGTCACCCGCGAGGACGCTCGCGACTGCATCGCCGACCTGCGCGCCAACGGCATCGAAGTGATCGTCGGCACCGGCATGGCCATCGACCATGCCGAGCAGGCCGGCCTGCCCGGGGTGCTGCTGTATTCGGCCGACTCGGTGCGGCAGGCGTTCGAACATGCGCTGGAACTGACCCAGACCCTGGCACGTTCCGGCAGCAACCGCCCTGCCCCGCGCCGGCGCCCGGCAGCGCGTGCCGATGCGCATGAACTGCTCGGCGACAGCGACGCGATGGCGCAGGTGCGCGCGCAGATCGCGCTCTACGCCCCACATGACAGCACCGTGCTGGTCAGCGGCGAAACCGGCACTGGCAAGGAACTGGTGGCGCGCCAGCTGCACGCCGCCAGCGGTCGTCGCGGACGCTTCGTGGCGCTGAACTGCGGCGCGATCAGCGAATCACTGCTGGAAGCGGAGCTGTTCGGCTACAGCGATGGCGCCTTCACCGGCGCACGCCGTGGCGGCCGCGTTGGCCTGGTTGAAGCCGCAGACGGCGGCACCCTGTTCCTGGACGAAATCGGCGAACTGCCGCTGCCGCTGCAGACCCGCCTGCTGCGCGTGCTGGAGGAACGTGAAGTGCTGCGCGTGGGTGCCACCGAACCGACGCCGGTGGACCTGCGTGTGGTCGCCGCCACCCTGCAGTCGCTGGAGCAGCGCGCGGCCGTCGGCAGCTTCCGCCGCGACCTCTACTATCGGCTGGCAGCACTGCGCATCGTGCTGCCGCCGCTGCGCGCCCGACGCGGCGACATCCCGCTGCTGGCGCAGCATTTCTTCCGCCAGCTGCGTGGCATCGACGCGCCATTGGATGAGGATACGCTGGCGGTGCTGACCGCCGCCGAGTGGCCCGGCAACGTGCGTGAGCTGCGTAATCTGGTGGATCGCCTGCGCATCCACTGGCAGCCAGGAGAAGGCCTGATTGATGCTGCACGACTGCTGCAGTTGGCCCCCGAACTGGTGAATGAGGGCGCTGCAGCATTGCCGGTGGAAAGCAACGGCAAGCGCCCGCCGCGTGCGCAGCTGGAGACGCTACTGCAGAAACATCGCAATGATCGCGAGGGGATGGCGCAGGCGCTGGGCGTCTCACGCACTACGCTGTGGCGCTGGCTGCGCGCGGAGGGGTTATAACCACTCGTTGCCTGGTGGGTGCGAACCTTGGTTCGCAACGCTCTTCCGTCAAGCATCTCATCCACGCATGGCGTGGATCTACCGGAACATACCAAATGCTACAGACGCGCTCCGGCTGCGTGCGGACGAGGAACGCTCACCGTGCCCAACGCGCCTCGATGGCGAACCGACCGCTCCCTACCGCCGCAACCCATAGCAGCAGCACGCCCAGCGGCACTTCGCTCAGGTAGAAGAACCAGCTCAGCCAATCGGGCACGCTCAATCCCGCCGGAATGCGCGCGATGCCATCAGTCATTGCGGCCACCGCACAGATGCCCGCCAGCAGCAGCGCCGAGGGGCGGCTCAACAGACCCAGCACCAGCAGGCCGCCGGCGATCCATTCGATCGCACCGAGCACCGGCGCACTGAATATCGGGAACGGGATGCCCGCATCAACCAGCGTATGCACCATGCGCTCGCGCCCTGCGTCGGTAAACACCTTGTTCCAGCCGGATACGCAGAACATCACGCCGGCGACGATGCGGGCAAGCAGCAGTAGGAAGGCTTCCATGCCGCGGCGTGGCGGCGGCACGGCAAACAGGCAACGCCAAGAGGGCATGGCGACTCCGGAAGTCGAGGGCATCCAGCCGAGTGTGCCGGTCGCTGGCCTGCTCGCAGATGAAGCGAACCCGTCGGTTCGCGACAATCTGCTCCTGTAGCGTCGCCAACCAAGGTTGGCGGCTACCGGGGCAGCTCGGCGTCCAACACCATGCGGAAATACACCACGCGCTCGGTTTCCTCGAAACCACACGCACGATGCGCGGCATGCGCCTGTACGTCTTCCACGCGACTGTCAGACGCCAGCTCGCTGCAGCCGGCCGTGCGCGTCCACGCCTGCACTGCCGCCAGCAGAGCGCGGCCCACGGCGTGGCCCTGCCACTGCGGCTGCACGTACCAGCCTTCCAGGAAGCCGACCGGCGAAGACTCGGTGCCATTCACGTAGTCGTGGCGCAGGCGCACTTCGGCGAACCCCACCGCTTCGCCACCGGCCAGACAGGCAAGGAATACCGCGCCTTCGGCATCGGCCAGCGACTCCGCCAGTTCCTCCAGCGGATCATCGGCATCGGGCCACAGGCCGAGACGCAACTGCGCCCACGCGGCCACATCGGCCGGCGTGGCCTGGCGGATCGTGGGCACACTGTCGATCACGGGTACAGCAGGCGCTTGCTCCAGCGCCCTTCGGCACCGGCTTCATAGCACCAGCGTTCATGCAGGCGGAACTGCGCGCCGTACCAGAACTCGATACGGTCAGGCACCACCCGCAGGCCGCTCCAGCCGGCCGGGCGCGGTACGTCCTTGCCCTCGAAACGGGCTTCGATTTCGGCCACGCGCGCGTCGAATTCCTCGCGGCTTGCCAGCGTCTTCGACTGTTGCGAGGCCCACGCACCGATCTGGCTCATGCGCGGGCGGCTGGCGAAATAGGCATCGGCCTCTGTGTCTGCCACCTGCTCGACACGGCCTTCGATGCGCACCTGGATGCCAGCCTCGCGCAGGCTGCGCCACAGGAACAGCAGTGCGGCCTGCGGATTGGCCTGCAGTTCCTGGCCCTTGTGGCTGTCCAGGTGGGTGTAGAAGACAAAGCCGCGCTCGTCGAAGGCCTTCAGCAGCACGGTACGCGCCGAGGGACGGCCCTGCGCATCGGCGGTGGCCACGGTCATCGCGTTCGGCTCGACCTCGCGGCTCTGTTTGGCCTCTTCGAACAGGCCGGCAAACGTGGACAGGGCTTCGGCGTACAGGTCGCTCATGATTGCGTTCTTCTCACACGGATTGGGCTATTGTGGCTGCATGGCCGCTGCTGCGTATATGCCCCAGGTGAAAGGATTCCCCGAAACATTGGCCGAACAGGCGCTGGACGATGCACTGGCCAGCGGTGCAGCGGTTCCAGTATTGGCGATCAGCGGCCTGCAGGGGAGCGGCAAATCGACGCTGGCTGCGCAGGTGGTGGCGCGCGCCCAGGCACGCGGCCTGAACGCGGCCACGCTGTCGATCGATGACGTCTACCTGACCCGCGCACAGCGCCAGCGACTGGCGCGCCAGGTGCACCCGCTGTTGATCACCCGCGGCCCGCCGGGCACCCATGACCTCCCGCTGGCCCACGCCGTGCTGGACGCGGTGGCCGCACGCCAGCCTTTCGCGATGCCGCGCTTCGACAAGCTGGCCGATGAACGCCTGCCCGAAGCGCAATGGCCGCAGCTGCAACAACCGCTGGACCTGCTGGTATTCGAAGGCTGGTTCCTGGGCACGCCTGCGCAGGATGACGACGCGCTGGACAGCCCGCTGAACGCGCTGGAGCGCGAGGCCGACACCGATGGCCGCTGGCGTCGCTGGTGCAACCAGGCGCTGGCCCGCGACTACCCGGCACTGTGGCAGCGCTGCAACCGCCTGTGGTTCCTGCAGCCACCGGATTTCTCGGTGGTGCCACGCTGGCGCTGGCAGCAGGAGCAGAACCTGCAGGCCGCGCAGCCGGGCCGGCACGGCATGAGCCGGCCACAGCTGGAGCGTTTCGTGCAGTACTACGAGCGGGTCAGCCGGCAGGCGCTGCACGCCCTGCCCACCCTCGCCGACCATGTGGTGGTGCTGGACGGCCAGCGCCAGGTGCAGGACGTGCGCTGAGCGCGACTACTCCACCAGGAAGGTCACCCGCAGGTTGACCCGCCATTCGGTGATCTCGCCGCTGCCGTTGGTGACCACCTTGGTCTCGTTCACCCAGGCGCCCTGGATGCCCTTGACCGTCTCGGAGACCTTCTTCAGCCCGCTGCGCACGGCGTCTTCCACGCTCTTCGGCGAGGAGGCGGTGATTTCGATGACCTTGGCGACCGTCATGGCCTGTACTCCGGCTGGCGCGGGAGACCCCGCAGGAACGCCTACCCTGACGTGAAGAACGTAAAGGCCGGGGCACGGAGGTGTTAGCATCAGAGGGCATGAATCCTGCTCCGAACCTGATCCTGATCGGCCCGATGGGCGCCGGCAAAACCTGCATCGGCCGCCGCCTGGCCGAGCGTTTCACGCTGGATTTCGTCGATGTCGACCAGGCCATCGTCGATGCCGCCGGCGCCAGCATTCCGACCATCTTCGAGCACTCCGGCGAAGCCGGCTTCCGCAGCCATGAACGCCAGGCGCTTGCGCGGGTGCTGGAAGGCCGCGGCCAGCTGGTCTCCACCGGTGGTGGCGCCGTACTGGATCCGGACAACCGCGCACTGATCGCCCGGCGCGGCTTCGTGGTCTATCTGCGGGTGAGCGTGGCCGAACAGCTCGAGCGCCTGGCCCGCGACAAGGGCCGGCCGCTGCTGCAGCGTCCGGACCGCGAGCAGGTGCTGCACGATCTGGCCGCACACCGCGACCCGCTGTACCGCGAACTGGCCGACCTCACCCTCGACACCGACCCGTATACCGCTGCCGATGCGACCGCCCAGCTGGTGGTCAAGCTGGCCACGCAATGGCAGCGCCAGGACCTGACCGCATGACCTCCCCCGCCCTGCTGCAGGTCGCCGTTGGCGGCGACCGCCCCTACTCCATCACCATCGGCGCCGGCGCCCAGGCCGACGGCAACGCGCTGGCCTCGCACGTGCGCGGCCGTCATGTGCTGCTGCTCAGCGACAGCGAAGTCGCCCCGCGCTATCTGGCATCGGTCAAACAGACGCTGCTGGCCGCACGCGCGGACCTGATCATCGGCGAGCACGTGCTGGCCGCCGGCGAGGCCTCCAAGACCCTGGCCGAGTTCGGCCGCGCGATCGAAGCGCTGGCCGCGCTCGGTGCCACCCGCGACGCCTGCGTGTTCGCCCTCGGCGGCGGCGTGGTCGGTGACCTTGCCGGTTTCGCTGCCGCCTGCTGGATGCGCGGCGTGGACTGCGTGCAGCTGCCGACCACCCTGCTGGCGATGGTCGATTCGTCGGTGGGCGGCAAGACCGCCGTCGACATCCCGGCCGGCAAGAACCTGGTCGGCGCCTTCCATCCGCCGCGTGCGGTCATCGCCGATACCCGCGTGCTGGCCACCCTGCCGCCTCGCGAGCTGCGCGCCGGCCTGGCCGAAGTGGTGAAGTACGGTGCATTGGGTGACGCGGTGTTCTTCGAGTGGCTGCAGCAGCATGCCGATGCGCTGCTGGCCGGCGAGGATGCGGTGCTGGCCGAGGCCATCGCGCGCAGCTGCCGGCACAAGGCCGCCATCGTCGAGCGCGACCCGTTCGAGAAGGGCGAGCGTGCCCTGCTCAACCTCGGCCACACCTTCGGCCACGCCATCGAGACCGAACAGGGCTATTCGGCCCCAGGCCGCGATGCGCTGAACCATGGCGAAGCGGTGGCGGTGGGCATGGTGCTGGCGGCGAAGCTGTCCACCGACCTGGGCCTGGCCGACGATGCCGACCGCGCACGCCTGCAGGCCCTGCTGGAACGCCTCGGCCTGCCGGTGGCGATCCCGGCCGGGCTGGACCCGCAGGCCCTGCTCGGCCGCATGCGCCTGGACAAGAAGAACGTGGCCGGCCGCCTGCGCCTGGTGCTGTGGCGTGGCATGGGCCGCGCTGAAGTGGTGCCGGACGTGGATGAAGCGGCGGTGCTGAAGGTGCTGTCGGCCCGGTAGTGCCGGCCGCTGGCCGGCAATCCTGCCGCGCAGCCTGGTAGTGCCGGCCGCTGGCCGGCTTCCCCGTTGATGACGTTGCTGGCCAGCGGCCGGCACCACCACGTTGCGGCAGGGGTCACCCGTGCCCCGCTACAATCGGCGCCATGCACGTCTACCTGCAACATCCCGACGCCGGTGCGCAGGCACCGCGCTTCCTGCGCCTGAGCCTGCTGCCGGACCTGTTCGGCGGCTGGGAGCTGCTGCGCGAGAGCGGCCGCGTCGGCAGCCGCTCGCAGCTGCGGCGCGAGCTGTTCCTGCAGGCCGACGAAGCCCGCCACGCCTTCGAGAAGGCCCGCGATGCTGAACTGCATCGCGGCTTCCAGATCCTTTCGCACGGCGACTGACGCCGCTGCTCCTCCCGTCCAAGGAATGCCCATCGTGACCAGCCCTCTCCGCAACGATCGCCTGCTGCGCGCCCTGCGCCGCGAACCGGTGGACTGCACCCCCGTCTGGCTGATGCGCCAGGCCGGCCGCTACCTGCCGGAATACCGCGCGACCCGGGCCAAGGCCGGCAGTTTCCTGGCCATGGCCAAGACCCCGGAGATCGCCTGCGAAGTCACCCTGCAGCCGCTGCGCCGGTTCCCGCTGGACGCGGCCATCCTGTTCTCGGACATCCTCACCATTCCCGATGCGATGGGCCTGGAGCTGTACTTCGTCGAAGGCGAAGGCCCGAAGTTCCGCCATCCGGTGCGTGATGAAGCGGCCATCGCCAGGCTGGCGGTGCCGGACATGGAACAGGACCTGGGCTACGTGATGGATGCGGTACGCCTGATCCGCCGCGAGCTGGACGGCCAGGTGCCGCTGATCGGCTTCTCCGGCAGCCCGTGGACGCTGGCCTGCTACATGGTGGAAGGCGGCGGCAGCAAGGATTTCGCGCGCATCAAGGCGATGGCGCTGAACCATCCGCAGGCCCTGCACCGCCTGCTGGAAGTCACCACCGACGCGGTGATCGCCTACCTCGGCGCGCAGCGCGCGGCCGGCGCACAGGCGCTGCAGGTGTTCGACACCTGGGGCGGCGTGCTGTCGCCGGCGATGTACCGCGAGTTCTCGCTGCGTTACCTGCAGCGGATTGCGCAGGGCCTGGACCGTGGCGAGGGCAGCGAGCGCACCCCGCTGATCCTGTTCGGCAAGGGCACCGGCCTGCACCTGGAAGCGCTGTCGCAGACCGGCGCCGATGCACTGGGCCTGGACTGGACGCTGGACCTGGACGAAGCGATGCGCCGCACCGGTGGCCGCGTCGCCCTGCAGGGCAACCTCGACCCGACCACGCTGTACGCCTCACCGGATGCGATCGCCGCGGCCGCCGCGCGCGTGCTCGACACCTATGCGGCCGGCAACGGCGGTTCGCGCGAGGGCCATGTGTTCAACCTCGGCCATGGCATGTCGCCGGACATGGACCCTGCGCATGTACAGGTGCTGGTCGACGCGGTGCACGCGCACAGCCAACGCTGAGCATTCCGCATGCAGGTACGGCGCGACCTTGATCGCGCCGTGACCCGCATTGCGCGATCATGGCGGCCCCCACGCTGCACCGGCCGCACGCCATGCCTACATCGTCATCGACCTACAACCGCCACCGCCCCCTGCTGTGGCTGGTGTCCTTGGCGATTTTCATGCAGATGCTGGACTCGACCATCGTCAACACGGCGTTGCCGGCGATGGCGGCCAGCCTGGGCGAGAGCCCGCTGCAGATGCAATCGGTGGTGTTCAGCTATGCGCTGGCGGTCGCCACCTTCATTCCCGCCTCGGGCTGGATCGCCGACCGCTATGGCACCCGGCGCACCTTCCTGGTGGCGATCATCCTGTTCACCCTCGGCTCGCTGGCCTGCGCGCTGGCCCAGCACCTGCACCAGCTGGTCGGTGCACGCGTGCTGCAGGGCATCGGCGGTGCGATGCTGCTGCCGGTCGGTCGGCTGGCGGTGATGCGTTCGGTGCCGCGCGAGGATTTCCTGCGCGCGATGAGCTTCATCGCCATCCCCGCGCTGGTCGGTCCGCTGATCGGCCCGACACTCGGCGGCTGGCTGGTCGAGATCGCCTCATGGCACTGGGTGTTCCTGATCAACCTGCCGATCGGCGTGATCGGTTTCATCGCCGCGATGAAGATCATGCCCGACCATTACGCCAGCCATCGCACCCGCTTCGACCTGCGCGGCTACATCATGCTGGCCTTCGCGATGGTGGTGCTGTCGCTGGCACTGGACGGCATCTCCGGGCTCGGCACGCCACACGCACTGGTGATGCTGATGACCGTGGCCGGCCTGGCCGCGCTGGTGGGCTACTGGCTGCACGCCGCCAATTCGACTGCGCCGTTGTTCTCGCTGGCACTGTTCCGCGTGCCCAGCTACCGCATCGGTATTCTCGGCAACCTGTTCTCGCGCATCGGCAGCAGCGCCATGCCGATGCTGATCCCGCTGCTGCTGCAGGTCGGCCTCGGCCTGGGCCCGATGCATGCCGGCCTGATGATGGTGCCGGTGGCGGCGGCCGGCATGGTCTCCAAGCAGCTGGCGGTGAAGCTGGTCGAACGCTACGGTTACCGCCGCGTGCTGATGGTCAACACCGTGCTGGTCGGCCTGGCGATGGCCAGCTTCATCCTGATGACACCCGGCCAGCACCTGGCCTGGCGCCTGATGCAGCTGGCGTTCTTCGGTGCGGTCAATTCCCTGCAGTTCACCGTGATGAACACCGTGACCCTGCGCGATCTCGATCGCGAATTCGCCAGTTCCGGCAACAGCCTGCTGTCGATGGTGATGATGCTGGCCGCCGGTTTCGGCGCCGCAGCCGCCGGCAGCCTGCTGGCCGCGTTCGGCACCCACCTGGACAGCACCGACGCCACTGCGGCGTTGCATGCCACGTTCCTGTGCGTGGGTGCGATCACGCTGACCTCGACAATGATCTTCTGGCAGCTGCCCGACACCAAGCCGGAGCCACGGCAGGTCGAGCACGTCGCGGAGTGAGGGGTTCGGCAGGGCCTGCGGCCCTGCACCCGCAGAGGCCGAAGCCGAAGCAACAGCAACAGCAACAGCAACAGCGAGCATTCCGTGGGTTGGCGAGGCGGTGTCGCAGCGCGGGGACGCCGCAAGTACGTCCCTGTAGGCTTGGCAGCCGCATCCATGCGGCTGACACCCCGCACTGCGACACCACCCCACCTCTGACAGATGGTCGCTGCTGTTGGTGGGTGTCGACCTTGGTCGACACATCTGTCAGATATCGAAATACATCTGGGGTCAGATCCGACAGATCGCGGAAAACTGTCGAAGGCGGGGTGGGTCCGGTTGCGGGAGTGTCCGCGGCATGGATGCCGCGGCCAAGCCCCCATGGATGGGTTTACGGCGTCTCCCGCAACCGGATCCACCCCGCCATCCCACAGGAAGCCAGCTTTTGCTTCGGCTGTTGCTGTTGCTCCGGCTTGCAGCAGGTGCAGGGCCGCAGGCCCTGCCGAACCTACCTCCCCATCACCCTGGCAATCGCTTCCACCAGCAGTTCGCCGGTCACCGGCTTGCGCAGGAAGCCGCCGATGCCGGCCGCTTCCACCTGCTGCTGCAGGTCCGGATCAGTGCGCGCGGTCACCGCCAGCAACGGCAGCATGTAGCCCTGGTTGCGCAGGTGCTGGGCCAGTTCGAAGCCGCTCAGGCCCGGCAGATCCAGATCCAGCAGGCCGACGTCGAAATCGCCGGCACTGATCTCGCGCAGCGCCGCCAGCGCATGGCCGGCATGCACCACCTCGTGGCCGCGTGCGCTCAGCAGCCCCCGCACCACATCGGCCACGGTGGCATCGTCCTCGACCAGCAGCACCCGCAGCGGTGGCATGTTCGTCGCCTCGTCGCGATGCCCTTCGGCGGACGCCTCGGCATCACTGTCCACCACCAGTGGCAACGGCAGGGTCACGCCAAAACAGGTGCCTCGGCCCAGCTGGCTCTCCACCTGGATCCGCCCCTGCATCGCATGTGCCAGCTCGCGGCAGATCGCCAGGCCGAGGCCGCTGCCACCGTACTGCGCAGCGGTACGTGCACCATCGGCCTGCTCGAAGCGGCGGAACAGGCGCTGCTGCTGTTCCTGGCTGATGCCGGGGCCGGTATCGCGCACTTCGAAATGCAGCGCGCGCAGCTCGCCATCGCAACGTGCGTGCAGGGTGATGGTGCCGCGGCTGGTGAATTTCACTGCATTCGACAGCAGGTTGAGCAGGATCTGCCGCACGCGCATGGCGTCACCGGTCGCCTGCAGGCCCGGCGGCAGCTGGTTGTCGAGGGTGAAGCGCAGGCCCTTCTGGGCGGCCAGCGGGCCCATCAGCGCCGCCAGATCCTGCAACAGGCCATTCAACGCAAACGACTGCGACTGCAGTTCCAGGCGCCCGGACTCGATCCGCGCCAGGTCCAGCGCATCGTTGACCAGGTGCAGCAGGTGTTCGCCAGCATGCCGGATCGACTGCGTGTAGCCGCGCTGCTGCGGGTCCAGTGGCGAGGCCAGCAGCAGCTCGCTCATGCCCAGCACGCCGGTCATCGGCGTACGGATCTCATGCCCAAGGTTGGCCAGGAAGCGGGTCTTGGCCGCCGAGGCCTGCTCGGCCAGTTCCTGCTTGTGCAGCGCCAGCTGGTAGGCGTGGCGCCGCTGCAGGCGGCGTCGGTACAACCAGGCGAACCAGCTGGTCAGCAGCAACCCGACCGACGCCAGCACCAGCAGGCCGGACAGGCTGCGCCACCATGGCGGTTGCACGCGGAATTCCAGGCTCTGCACCCGCGACCACACATGGTCGGCCGAGCGTGCCTGCACTTCCAGCCGGTAGCTGCCGGGCGCCAGGCGCGAGAACAGGCGCTCGCCCGCCGGACCCACTTCGACCCAATCCGGGTCGTAGCCGGCCAGGCGGTAACGGTAGGTATTGGACGCCGAGTCGGCGAAGGACAGCAATCGCGCGACGATGCGCAGGTCGCGGTCGCCATCGGCGATCTGCAACGGTGCATCGTGGGTCATGTCCAGCACCTGCTCATTGCGGCGCACTTCCACCCGCTCGATCACCAGTGGCGCGCGGCGTACTGAAGGCCGCACCTGCTCCGGGTCGAACACCACTGCGCCTGCCGCCGTTCCGGCCACCAGGTGGCCATCGGCCGCCGCGATCAAGGTGTGTTCGCGGAATTCCTGGCTCGGCAGGCCGTCGTGCACGCCGTACAGGCGCACGCTCTGCCCATCGGCACTGACACGGACCAGGCCGCGTGCGCTGGTCGCCCAGGCCACGCCCTGCGCATCCACCACCAGGCCAGAGGCGGAGATCGCCGGATAGCCCTGTTCGGCACCGACCACCGCCTGCCGTTCCAGGCGCCCCTGGCTCCAGCGGTATCGCGACAGGCGCCCGTCCTCGGACAACCAGACCTGGCCATCGCGGCCCACGTGCAGCGCATGGATGGCCGTTGCCGGCGCACCCGGCACCGGCTGGAAGCGCTCGCTTTCCGGCAGCCACTGCAGCAGGCCACGGCTGCTGGCCAGCCAGATATGGTCCTGCGGACCGCATTCCACATCGAGGTTGAGCTGGCCCTGCTGCAGGCCACGCTGGCCATTGTCCAGCTCGCGCCGCACGCGCCCATCGAGGTCGCGCTGCTGCAGGCCTGCGGGCAGCATCAACCAGAGGCTGTCGCCGTCGCAGGTCATCATCGCTTCGATGACCCCTTCCATCGCTGCATCGGCACCGGCGTCACGCCCCCAGCGACGCAGCTCGCGCCGTTGCGGGTCGTAGCGCACCAGCGCATCGGTCGATCCGATCCAGACCTGGCCACGCCGGTCCTCGCGCACCGACGACAGCCAGTGCATGCCGTTGACCCAGGTACGGTGCTGCTCGATCCTGCCGGTTTTCGGATCGAAGCGATCCAGCGCGCCATGGCTGCCCACCGTCCAGACACCGCCATTGCTGGATGGGCTGGTGCCCAGCACGAGCGCATTGCGCAGCGAGCTGGGGTCGTCCTCCAGGCGCGACAGCACCGAGAACTGCCACCAGCGTGGCAGCAGGTGCCACAGCCCGGCATTGGTGCTGGCCAACCAGATGCCACCTTCGCGGTCCTCGTAGGCACCGGTCCAGTTCGGCCGCACCGGACCGCGCGCGATCGCGCTGTACAGCGGCACGGTCTGGTACTGGCCATCGACCGCACGCCCCAGCCCAGTGCGCGTGTCCAGCCAGTGCCCGCCCTGCTCGTCGCGCAGCATCATGCCCAGCACCTGCTCGCCCGGCGGCAGCTTCCACGGAGGGGCTTCGAAGCGCCCATCCGGACGGCGCACGGTGGCCCCGGCCATCGTGCTGATCCACAGGCTGCCATCCGGTTCGGCGGTCAGCCCGTTGATCAGCAGGCTGGGGATGATGTCCGTACCGACACGCTCGAAGTCGGTCCCGGTCCAGCGCGCCACGCCATGCTTGGTGCCGATCCACAGGCTGCCATCGGCCAGCGTGGCCAGGTAGGGCACCGACGACGAGGGCAGGCTGCGCGGATTGTTCGGCTCGGGCAGGAAGCGCTGCAGGCGGTCCTGGCTGTCCAGGCGGTACAGGCCGCCCTCATGGGTACCGAACCAGATCGAGCCATCAGGCGTGCTGGCCAGGCTCCAGACCGTGTTGGTGCCCATCAACGGCTGGCTGCTGCGGTCGTAGAAGTGCAGCTGCCGGCGGTCGGCGGACATCCGCACCAGGCCGGCATTCTCGGTGCCTATCCACAGCTGGTTGCGGGCATCGACCAGCACCGTCCAGATGCGGTTGTCACGCAGCCCGTCCTCCGAGCGCCACACCCGGTAGGTGCGACCGTCATAGCGGGCCAGGCCATCGTTGGTGGCGATCCACAGGTAGCCGTACCGGTCCTCGGCCATGCGGTTGACGGTATTGGACGGCAGGCCATCGAACACCGTCACCTGCCGCGGGCTCGGAGGCACCGGCTGTGCCGCAGCGGGCAACGCGCAGCACAGGAGGACCAGCAGCAGCATCGCCGCCCGCAGATACACCACCGATTGCCTCCTCACGCTGGTCCTGATGATTCCCGCGCTGCGGGCGTCGGCATGGTAAACCGAAAGTCGCGCCGTTCACGCCCGGCGCCGGCACAGTCACGCAGTCGCTTGCCGTTTCGCACGCGCCTGGGCGATGGCCGCCACCAGCAGATCGCCGGTCACCGGCTTGCGCAGGAAGCCATCGAAGCCTGCGGCCAGCACCTGGGTTTCAGCGTAGGCATCGGAACGGGCAGTCACTGCCACCAGCGGCAGTTCATAGCCCATGGTGCGCAGCTGGCGGGCGATGGCCGTACCGTCCAGCGCGGGCAGATCGAGATCGAGCAGGCCGACGTCGAAACCATCGGTGGCGATCTCCGACAGCGCGCCCAGGCCATGCAGCACGTGGACCACCTCATGCCCGCGCACCCGCAGCAGGCCGGCGATGACCTCGGCCACCGTGGCATCGTCCTCGACCAGCAGGATGCGCAGCGGCGGCAGTTCCGGCAGGGCCGCGACCTCGCCCGCGGTGCTGGCGGCCTGGCGCGTCCAGGGCAACGGCAGGCGCACGCGGAACCGCGCGCCCTTGCCCGGCTGGCTGTCTACTTCGATGCACCCGCCCATCGCCATCGCCAGCTCCTGGCAGATCGCCAGCCCCAGCCCGCTGCCCCCGTAGCGCGACGCGGTGCGCGGGCCGTCGGCCTGTTCAAAACGATGGAACAGGCGCTGCTGCTGTTCGGCATTGATGCCCGGGCCACTGTCATGCACTTCGAAACACAGCCCGCCCTTTTCTTCCAGGCGCACGGCCAGGCCGACGTGGCCACGCTCGGTGAACTTGATCGCGTTGCCGAGCAGGTTCAGCAGGATCTGGCGCACGCGCATCTCGTCGCCGCTGACACTCACCGGCCCGGGCGGATCTTCGCCGCGCTGGAACTCCAGCTGGCGCTGCTGCGCCATCGGCTGCATCAGGCCCTGCACCTGGTCGAGCAGCTCCCCCAGATCGAACGGACGCAGGTCCAGCTCCAGCCGCCCGGCTTCGATGCGGGCCAGGTCCAGCGCATCGTTGACCAGCCGCAGCAGATGACTACCGGCCTGCTGGATCGACCCCGCGTAGCCGCGCTGCACCGGATCCAGCGGGGTCGCCAGCAGCAGCTCGCTCATGCCCAGCACGCCAGTCATCGGCGTGCGCACTTCGTGGCCCAGCGTGGCCAGGAAACGGCTCTTGGCCTGCGAGGCCTGTTCGGCCAGCTGCTGCTTGTGCACCGTCAGCTGCCATTGCTGGCGACGGCGCAGCCGCGCGCGGACCGACCAGACCAGGACCACCAGCAGCAGCGACCCCAGCAGGATGTAGCCGAAGATCGCCATGCCGCTGCGCCACCACGGCGGCAGCACCTTCACCTGCAACTGCTGCGAAGGTGTCCACGCGCCCCGGGCGGTCGCTGCCTGCACCTCGATGACGTAGCTGCCGGTCGGCAGCCGCGACAGGGTGCGCTGGCCATCGCCGCCCTGCTCCACCCAGTCCTGGTCGTAGCCCTGCACGCGGAAGCGGTAGCGGTTGCCCTGCGGGCTGGCATAGGACAGCAGCCGCGCATCGATCTGCAGATCGCGGTCATCCGGTCCCAGCAACAGGGTGCCGGTGAGCGGCAACGGTTGCCAGCCGCGCGCGTCGTCGCGGCGTACCCGCACTTCGGCGATCACCAGCGATGACGACGGCAGCACGGTGTCGTCGGCATTCACATCGAAGGCAACCAACCCGGTCTGGGTGACGGCCAGCACGCGGCCATCGGCATTCACTGCTGGTGGCCGGCCGGTGAACTCCGCATCGGACAGTCCATCGCGCTCGTTGAACTGCTGCAGGCGCCGCGTTTTAGGGTCCCAACGCAGCAGGCCGCGCGGCGTGGTGGCCCACAGCTGGCCATTGTCGGCCAGCGCCAGCCCACCCATGGTGACCGGCGGCACGCCTGCACTGCCGTCGATGCGCTGGATCAGGCGCAGGCTCATGCCATCCCACTGGTAGCGCTCGAAGGCGCCTTGGCGCGCCAGCCACAACTGCTGCGGATCGATCCACACCAGGTCGTAGATGGGCCCGCGCGAAACACCCGGCACTGCCTCGAAGCGTCCAGCCTGCTCGCGCCAGATGCCCATGTCGCCCATCACCCAGGGCCGGCCATGGGCGTCGAAGCGGATCTGCTCGATCGGCGCATCGGCGGTCCCGCGGAAATGCTCCAGCGGATAGCTGTGCAGCAGCCGGCCCTCTGCATTGCGCTGCTGCAGGTCCAGGCCCATCACCGACACCCACACCGTGCCGTCGGGCGCCTGCCGCATCAGGTCGATGCGCTGGCGCAGATCGGCACTGCCATCGATCCGCAGATCGCGCAGCGCGCCGGTGGCCGGATCGTAGACGGTGATGCGACCGCCGCGCCCCAGCCACAGGCGACCATCCGGGCGCGGCAGCACCGACCACACCACGCCGTTGCCCAGCTGCCGGTCGCTGGCCAGCAGGCGCAGGGTGCCCTGCGCATCCAGCTGATAGACCCCTCGCGCCGAGCCGACGTAGTAGTTCTTGCCGTCGCTGGCCGCGCTCAACAGGTACTGGCTGTCCAGCGGCTTGCCGTCGAGCTGGTTCCAGATCGAGAAGCGCCGCCAGTCCGGTGGCAGATAGGCCAGGCCCTGGGTCAGCAGCGCCACCCACAATCCGCCCTCGTGGTCCTGCAGCAGATCGAGCACACCGCTGTGCGCGGTCAGGAAGCCGCTGCCGCGGTCGCCCTCCAGCCGGCGCAGCGCCGCCGCATCCCCCCGCAACAAACCATCGGAGGTGCCGGCCCAGTAGCCCCCCTGGCGATCGGCCAGGACCAGGGCCGAGCGCAGCTGGGCGCTGTCGGCCCATCGCGGACGACTGACCCGGTCCTGCCCGTCGATGCGGTACAGGCCATCGTTCTGGCTGCCCACCCAGATCGAACCCTCCGCATCACGGCTCAACCGGAGCACGCTCAGCGTGCCCAGTTCCCGCGCGGCCACCGGCTCGAACCCGCTGCCGTTCCAACGCGCCACGCCGGCTTCGGTGCCCACCCACAGGCGGCCCCGCGTATCGACCAGGCTGGTGAAGATGCTGTTGCTGGGCAGGCCCCCCGGCTGCGCTGGATCATGGGTGTAGAGGCGCACGCTGCCGTCTTCGCCAAGCCGGCAGACGCCATGGTTGTTGGTCCCGATCCACAAGGCATCGTCGACATAGGCCAGTGCCCAGAACTGCCCCTGGCAGGTGGAATTGACCGTGTCGAAGGTCCGGAAGCGCTCGCGGTCGGCATCCAGGCGGGCCACGCCCTTGCCGTTGATGCCCACCCAGACCCGGTCCAGCGGATCGATCAGCAGGGTCTCGATCTCGTTGCCAGGCAGCGAGCCCGGCTGTTCCGGATCGTGCTCCCAGACTCGCAGGCTGTTGCCGTCATAACGGGCGAGCCCACCATCGGTGGCGGCCCAGATGTGGCCCTGGCGGTCCTCGGCCAGCGCCACCACCATGCGCGACGGCAAGCCTTCGGCGGCACCGAAGCGGCGCAGGCGCGGTGTTTCTGCCATGTCCAGGGTCGCAGCCGCCGTGGCCATCGCCATCAGCAGCAGTCCCATACCTGCGATGCCACGGCACCACCGGCGCCAGCCGCTCGTCATCCTGAACCCCCTGTCCTGGGCCGATTGTCACACAGGGCCGGGTTCATGGCTGCAACAGGCTGTTTCCAGCGGTGGCACCACCACGAACTGTTGCAGCCATGCACGCAACGTTGGCAGGGGGCTGTGCGTATGATCACAGCGTCCCCTTCCGGAGCCCGCCATCGATGCGTCCCTGCCTGGCCCTGCTGCCGATGCTGCTCGCCACCGCCCCTGCCTGGGCGGCCGCTGACACCTATCGCCTCGATCCGGTGCACACGCGGGTGCTGTTCTCCATCGACCACGCGGGCTACTCGCAGGCCATGGGCACGGTGTCCGGCAGCGAAGGCCGCGTGCTGTTCGATCCCGACAACTGGCGCGATGCCACCCTGGAAGTGGACATTCCTGTGTCGCGTCTGGACCTTGGCGACGCCAAGTGGAACCAGGCCACGCTGGCCCGCAGCCTGCTCGATGGCGAGCGATTCCCGACCGCGCGTTTTGTCTCCAGCCGGGTCGAACCGATCGACGCCAAGCATGCGCATGTGATCGGCACGCTGACCCTGCGCGGGGTCAGCCAGGAAGTCACCCTGGACGTGACCCTCAACGCGCTCAAGCGCTACCCGCTCCCTCCCTTCCGACGCACCGCCGGGTTTTCCGCCAGCACGACGCTGAGCCGGCGCGCGTTCGGCATCACCGCCTGGCCGGGCGTCATCGGTGATGCGGTACAGGTGCGGATCGAGGCTGAGGCCACCCTCGACCGCAGCGACGCCCCGGGAACTCCCGCTCCCGTTCCACACTCCGACCACACGACGGCCCCCAAGGACCCTTCATGACCGCCAAGAACACCCCCGCCGCCTGGGGGAGTGTCAGCCAGATCCTGCACTGGTTGATCGCACTGCTGATCCTCGCCTTGGGCGTGGTTGGCCTGACCATGGGCGAACTGCCCAAGACGCCCAAGTACTTCTGGGTCTACACCGCGCACAAGTCGATCGGCATCACCGTGCTGGCGCTGGTGCTGTTCCGTCTCGGCTGGCGCCTGTATGCCGGTGCACCGAAGCCGGTGCCGGGCGTGCCCAGCTGGCAGGAGCGCATCGCCAGTGCCACCCACGTGCTGCTGTATGTGCTGATGTTCGCCATCCCGCTGTCGGGCTGGCTGTACGATTCGGCCAGTGGCCTGCGCCCGTTCCGTTGGTTCGGCCTGGTCGACGTGCCCAAGCTGAGCGGCCCCGACCCGCAGGTCGTCGCGGTATCCCATGCCCTCCACGAGTACGGCTTCTGGCTGTTGATCGCGGTGGTGCTGGCCCATGCCGGCGCTGCTTTCTACCACCACCTGTTCCAGCGCGATGCAACGCTGTCCCGCATGTTGCCGCGCGGCTGGCTCGCCTCCCCTCAGAAGGACTGACCGATGAACCTGAAACTGACCACTCCGGCCGCCGTGGCCGCCGCCCTGGCCGGCATGCTGGCCACCGCCCCGGCGCTCGCTGCGGACTATGCGCAGGCCCCGGGTGCCGGCTCGATCCTGGTGTTCGCCACCAAGTACGACGGCGAAGTGTTCACCGGCAGCTTCCCGGGCTTCGCCACCAAGCTCAGCTTCGACCCGGCCAACCCGGCCGTCGGCTCGCTGGATGTGGTGATTCCGCTGGCAGGCGCCAAGAGCGGCAACAGCGACCGTGACTCGACCCTGCAGGGTGCCGACTTCTTCAATGTCGGCAAGTTCGCTACTGCGCGTTACACCGCCAAGGGCTTCCGCGCCGTGGGCAACGACCAGTTCGTCGCCGATGGCACCCTGGAACTGCGCGGTGTCAGCAAGCCGGTCACCCTCACCTTCACCTGGAAGCCGGGCACACAGCCGGTGCTGACCGGCAAGGCCACGGTCAAGCGTCTGGACTTCGGCGTCGGCGGCGGTGACTGGGCCGATACCAAGACCATTCCGGACGACACCGCGATCAGCACGATCGTGAAGTTCGACGCGAAATAAGACGCTTCCGGTAGTGCCGGCCGCTGGCCGGCATTAACGGATATCGGGTGGTTGCCGGCCAGCGGACGGCACTACCTGACCGCCTTCGGCCAACCACGCCTGCACCGTGGCCGCATCGAACGGCCAGTCCAGCTCGCGCTCGCCGCGCTCGTCGCGCAGCACCGGCACCCGCGCGCCATAGCGCGCTTCCAGCGCCGGCTGGTCATCCAGGAACACCGATTCGAACTCCGGCGCCCGCGCTTTGGCCAGTTCGGCCAGGGCCAGGTCGCACAGGTGGCAATCGTCACGCTGGATCAGGGTCAACACCAGTCAGGCTCCCGTGGTGGAAATGCTGCGCCGCAGCCATCGGATGGCCCGGCAAGCCGCTAGAATAGCCGCTTGTCCGGTACCCGCAGTTTGGCATCCATGGCTGTCAGCACGTTCGACGTTTTCAAGATCGGCATTGGTCCGAGTTCCTCGCACACCGTCGGGCCGATGAAGGCCGCCGAGCGATTCATCCATCGCTGGCTGCTCGATCCGGGCCGCCTGCACGAGGTCGCGCGCATCCGCTCCGATGTCTATGGCTCGCTGGCGCTGACCGGCCGCGGCCATGGCACCGACAAGGCGATCCTGCTGGGCCTGGAGGGCCAGCGGCCGAACCTGATCGACCCGGACATCATCCCGGCCACCCTGGAGCGCATCCGCAGCAGCAAGCGCATCCAGCTGATGGGCCAGCACGAGATCGCCTTCGACGAGAAGCGCGACCTCGGCATGAACAAGCGCCAGAAGCTGCCATACCACACCAACGGCATGCGCTTCACCGCGTACAACGCCGACGATGAAGTGATCGCCACCCGCGATTACTACTCGGTCGGTGGCGGCTTCGTGGTCAACCAGGACGACGCGGCCGATGACCGCATCGTGCCCGACGAGACCCCGCTGCCCTACCCGTTCAAGAGCGGCGACGAGCTGCTGGCGCAGACCGCGCGCAGCGGCCTGAGCATCGCCCAGCTGATGTTCGAGAACGAGAAGTGCTGGCGCAGCGAAGACGAGATCCGCGCCAACCTGCGCGAGATCTGGAGCGCGATGCAGTCGTGCGTCGCGCGTGGCATCCGCGAGGAAGGCGTGCTGCCGGGTGGCCTGAAGGTCGGCCGTCGCGCACCGGCGCTGTACCGCGAACTGTCGTCGAAGCCGGAAGCGGCGATGCGCGACCCGCTGACCACGCTGGACTGGGTCAACCTGTACGCACTGGCGGTGAACGAAGAAAACGCCGCCGGTGGCCGCGTGGTGACCGCACCGACCAACGGCGCCGCCGGCGTGCTGCCGGCGGTGCTGCATTACTTCGACCGTTTCTGCCCCGGCGCCAACGAGCAGCGCGTGTTCGACTTCCTGCTGACCTCGGCGGCGATCGGCATCCTGTACAAGGAAAACGCTTCGATTTCCGGCGCCGAAGTCGGCTGCCAGGGCGAAGTGGGCGTGGCCTGCTCGATGGCGGCCGGTGGCCTGGTCGCGGCGCTGGGCGGCAATCCCAGCCAGATCGAGAACGCCGCGGAAATCGGCATGGAACACAACCTCGGCCTGACCTGCGACCCGATCGGCGGCCTGGTGCAGATCCCCTGCATCGAACGCAATGCGATGGGCGCGGTGAAGGCGATCAATGCCTCGCGCATGGCGATGCGTGGCGACGGCAAGCACAAGGTGTCGCTGGACAAGGTCATCAAGACCATGCGCGATACCGGCCGCGACATGCAGGACAAGTACAAGGAAACCAGCCGCGGTGGCCTGGCGGTGAACGTCATCGAGTGCTGAGTTGTGGAGCCGGGCCCCTGCTCGGCTCTACATTGGACGACACCGTCACCGCGTTCCGGTTAGGCTCGGGGCTACCCTGCCCCGGATTTGCCCCATGCGCGTGATCGCTGCTGCCCTGCTTGCCTGCCTGCCGCTGTCCGC
Source organism: Stenotrophomonas sp. 109824_Sma (assembly GCF_056480025.1). Lineage (NCBI taxonomy): Bacteria > Pseudomonadati > Pseudomonadota > Gammaproteobacteria > Lysobacterales > Lysobacteraceae > Stenotrophomonas > Stenotrophomonas sp. 109824_Sma. The sequence goes on from NZ_CM151078.1 coordinate 3,582,731, forward strand.
GTTTGCCGCGCCGACCTATGGTCCGCGGCTGGAGGGCTTCGACTACGGCTATCCGGTGAAGATCTTCGCGCTGGAGTCGCAGCGGCAGCCACTGGAAATGGCCTACCTGGATGTCCTGCCCAAACGCCGCGCCATCGGCGTGGTGGTGCTGCTGCACGGCAAGAATTTCTGCGCAGCCACCTGGCAGCAGACCATCGCGCCGCTGTTGAACGCCGGCTACCGGGTGATCGCCCCGGACCAGGTGGGGTTCTGCAAGTCCAGCAAGCCGGAGCGCTATCAGTACACGTTCGCGCAGCTGGCCGCCAACACCCATGCGCTGTTGCAGCAACTGCAGCTGGGTGATGTACCGGTGCACCTGGTCGGGCACTCGATGGGTGGCATGCTGGCGGTGCGCTACGCGCTGATGTTCCCGCAGGACCTGCGCAGCCTGTCGCTGGTCAACCCGATCGGCCTGGAAGACTGGAAGGCGCTGGGCGTCCCCTGGCGCAGCGTCGACGCGTGGTACGCCGGCGAAATGAACATCAGCTATGACAGCATCCGCCGCTACCAGCTGGAGGTGTACTACGACGGCAAATGGAAGCCGGCCTACGAACCGTGGGCGCGGATGCAGTCGGGCATGTACGAAGGCCCGGGCAGGCAGGCCGTTGCATGGAGCCAGGCGCTGGCCTCGGACATGGTGTTCAACCAACCGGTGGTGTACGAACTGAAAAACCTGCAGGTGCCGACCACGCTGTTCATCGGCCAGAAGGACCGCACCGCGATCGGCCGTGACCAGGCACCGCCTGCGGTGAAGGCGGCGCTGGGCAACTATCCGGCACTCGGCAAGGCGGCGGCCGCAGCGATTCCCGGCGCGACGCTGGTCGAGTTCGCCGAACTGGGCCATTCGCCGCAGGTGCAGGACCCGAAGCAGTTCAATGCGGCGTTGCTGAAGGCATTGAAAGCGCATTGAACGGCAGCCCTCCCCTGTAGAGCCGAGCCCACGCTCGGCTCATCCGGCAGGAGGGGATTTTGCCAGCAGCAGCCGAGCGTAGGCTCGGCTCTACAGAAGCGGTGCGATCAACCCACGATCCGCAGCACGTCATCCAGCAACGCGGCCGCAGTGACTTCCGCGCCGGCGCCCGGCCCCTGGATCAACAACGGCTGGCGGCGGTAGCGATCGCTGTGGATGGCCACGCGGTTGTCGGTGCCCGCGCCCTGCGCCAAGGGATGATCGGCAGGCAGCTCGCGCAGGCCCACCTGCGCACCTTCGCCGTCAACACGGCCAACGAAACGCAGCACGCGACCGTTGTCACGTGCCTGCTGCCAACGCGCCTGCAGCGGCGCATCCAGCTGCTCCAAGGCAGCCACGGCATCTTCCAGTGGCAACGCCGCCAGCGCATCAGGCACCAGTGAATCCACCTGCACCTGCGAAGCATCCAGCGCCAGCCCGCTGCTGCGCGCCAGGATCAGCAGCTTACGGCGCACGTCCTCGCCGGACAGGTCCAGGCGCGGGTCCGGTTCGGTATAGCCGGTCGCCAGTGCCTCACGCACCGCAGCCGAAAACGGCGACTGGCCGTCATAGCGATGGAACAGCCACGCCAGCGAACCGGACAGCACGCCTTCGATGGCGTGGATGTGATCACCACCGGCCACCAGCGCGCGCAGGCTGCTCAGCAGCGGCAGGCCGGCGCCCACGGTGGCGCTGTCGCCATACCGCGCGCCACTGTCGGCACAGCTTTCGGCAATGGCCTGCGCGCGGGCGAGCTGCGCGCCTCGGCCCAGCTTGTTGGCGGTCACCACGTGCACGCCGCGCGCCAGCCATTGCACGTGGCGGGCGGCCACGTCTTCACTGGCCGTGGCATCGACCACCACGTCGCCACGCTCCAGTCCTTCGGCGCTGGCCCACGGCGGCGAGTTGAGGCCGCCACGCGGTGCACGGCGTGCCAGTTCCAGCGGCAACGCCAGGTCGCGATCGATCTCCAGCGCGGTGCGCGAGTTGGCCAGCCACTGCACGCTGGGCAGTTCCAACCCGCGTGCCTGCAGCGCCTGGTAGCGCTGCACGAAGGCCGAGCCGACCGTACCGGTACCGAGCAATGCCAGGCGTCCCGCGCCCAGCGCAGGAATGTCAGCGGCGAGTGCGCTCATGCGTCCACCACCTGTTTGCGACGTGCGGCGGCATCGATCACCGCTTCGGCGCGCTGCAGCGCGGCACCGAGATCGGCCAGCAGGTCACGTTCGGCCTCGATACCGACCGACAGGCGCAGCAGTCCTTCGCTGATGCCGGCCGCCGCGCGTGCTTCGGCCGTCATCGCTGCATGGGTCATGGTGGCCGGATGCGCGATCAGGCTTTCGACGCCGCCCAGCGATTCGGCCAGGGTGAAACAGCGCAGCCCGTCGACAAACGCACGCACTGCCGCGTGCGGATCATCGCCTTCGCAGTCGGCCAGTTCGAACGACAGCATCGCGCCGAAGCCATGTTGCTGGCGCGCGGCGATGGCGTGGCCCGGGTGATCGGCCAGGCCCGGGTAGTACACCGCACCGACCGCCGGATGCTGGTCCAGCAGGGCAACGATCGACGCCGTGTTTTCCTGGTGCACGCGCAGGCGCGCATCCAGCGTGCGCAGGCCGCGCAGGGTCAGGAACGCATCGAACGGCGAACCGGTCAGGCCCAGCGCGTTGCCCCACCACACCAGTTGCTCGTGCAGCGCCGGATCGCGCGCGACCACCGCACCGCCGACCACATCGCTGTGGCCATTGATGTACTTGGTGGTGGAATGCAGCACCAGGTCCGCACCAAACGACAGCGGCTGCTGCAGCGCCGGCGACAGGAAGGTGTTGTCGACCACCACGAGTGCACCGGCCTTGTGCGCGGCATCGATGACGAAGCGCAGGTCGGTGATGCGCAGCAGCGGGTTGGACGGGGTTTCCACCAGCACCAGCTTCGGCTGCGTGGCCAGCGCCTGCGCCAGCGCGCGCGGATCGGTCAGGTCGGCGGTGACCAGTTCGAAGTGGCCCTTCTTCGCCAGCGCATTGAACAGGCGCCAGCTGCCGCCGTAGGCATCGTGCGGCACCACCAGGGTGTCGCCCGGCTGCAGCAGCGCGTTCAGCACCAGATTGATCGCGCCCATGCCCGTCGCGGTGATGACGCCGCCGGCGCCGCCCTCCAGTTCGGCCAGCGCTTCACCCAGCAGATCGCGGGTGGGGTTGCCACTGCGCGTGTAGTCGTACTGGCGCTTGTTGCCGAAGCCTTCAAAGCTGAAGTTCGACGACAGCACGATCGGCGGCGTGACTGCGCCATGCGCGGTGTCCCGATCGATGCCCGCACGGACGGCGGCAGTGGTACGACTACAGGACGGCTCGTTGGCGTGCAGGCTCATGTGGACTCTCCAGAAGTGCGGAAGGCGGTGGCGAGGATCGCGTCGATGCGATCGGTTTCTTTGAGGAAGGCGTCGTGGCCATAGGGCGAGCGCAGCACGCGCAGGCTGCCACGCGGGCCCAGCCCTTCGACCAGGCCGACCAGGTCGGCCAGCGGCACCAGGCGGTCGCCCTCCACGGCCACCACCACGGTCGGCGGCAGGATCGCGGTGGGGTCGACGCGGTGCAGGTCGATCGATTCGGACAGGCGCAGGTAGGCGGTCACCGGCGTGCGCGCGACGTACTGCGCACCGGCCGCATCGAGATAGTCTTCGGCGGCTACACGTACACGGCCATTGATGACCTCCGGCGCGGCATCGAAGCGCTCGCCGAATTCCTCCGGCGTGCGATAGCTGAGCATGGCGAACTGCCGGGCCAGGGCCAGGCCGTGGTCTTCGCCGCACTGCAGCTGGCCCAGCGCGACCGCGCGGCGCTGCAATGCGCGCCAGGCGGCGGCATACGGATGCGGGCGATGCGCACCGCTGGCCAGCACCAGTTGGCGCACGCGGGCACGATGCCGGATCGCGAACTGCTGGCCGACCAGCGCACCATACGAATAGCCGACGAAGGCCTTCAGCGCGCGGATACCGAGATGGTCCAGCAGCAGCGCCAAGGCATCGGCCTGGTCGGCGGTATCGATCGGCACATCCAGTGCACCGTCGGCACCGATGAAATCGAAGGCCAGCACGCGCAGCTGCTGCGGATCCAGCGCGCGGCCGCTGCCCACCAGGTCTTCGGCCCAGCCCTTCTCGCTGAACTGCGCGTTGGACGCCACGTGGCGATGGGCGGAAATGCCGCCGGCCAGCACCACCACCGGTGCGTTGGCCGGGCCGACCCACTCATAGCGCAGGCGCACCGGGCTGGGGCCGGCGTGGCGCATCGACAGCACCGCGGCGAACTCACCGCGCTCGGCATGCACGCGGTCTTCAACCGGCACGCTGACGGGGACAAAGGGTTCGGGGCGAAGCGCGGTACTGGCGGCGAAGCTCATGGCGGGATCCGGTTGGGGAATCGGCCATCGAGCCTTCGCGGGGCCCGCGTTCGAGATGCACGTGTGGTGCATGGTTCGAACCATCTTTCGGTGGACGCCACGGTCCCCGCAGGATTTGGCACCTACGCAGACGCTTGCGCGCCTGCGGGCTGCCCCGGCTTCAAAGGGCCTGTCCCTCTGCCGGTCTCGATGGTGGGGCCACGATGCCAGCCCTTTCCGGCACTGTCAATCCCTTCATGCGGATAAAGCGATGAATATTTTCAGATCCACTCTGCGAGGGCGGTCCCGGTCGCCCCGTTCAGGATCAGCTACAGTCCCGGCGGTCCTTTTCGCTGGAAACGCCGATGCCGCGCCTGCCCCTGTCCTGCCTGCTGCTGCCTCTGCTGGCGAGCGCGACCGCACACGCCGGCGACTGGCGCCAGGGCTGGGGACTGGTTGCCTCGCCTGCCTCGGCAACCCGCTCAGGCAGCGCCGGAGGCGCCGCCCCCATGGCCCAGTTGCGCCTGCAGCCGGTCGGTACGCAATGGCAGGCCCGGATCGACAACGGGCTGGCAGGGCCGCTGCAGATCCAGCTGCGCGCCGCCCCCGGACACCCGGTCGAAGGCCTCCCGGTCGAATCGCTGATCCAGGGCGACAGCAGCCTGGTGGTCGGCCACCTGACCGCCCCGATCGATGGCCGCACGCTGGACCTGCGTCTGCAGTCGGTGCCGGGCAACCCGGCCGCACAGGCCGAAGATATCGCCTACCGCCTGCCTTTCGATGCGGCCCGCCTGCGCGTGGACCAGGCGCCGCAGGGACGCTTCAGCCATGACGACGAGGAGAACCGCGACGCGGTCGACTTCGCGCTGCCGGAGGGTACCCTGGTGCTGGCCGCGCGCGAGGGCACGGTGATGCAGATCCAGGATGGCTTCCGTGGCAACGGCCAGGACCGCGAACGCGATGGTGCCCGCGCCAACTTCATCCGCGTGCTGCACAGCGACGGCAGCATGGCCCTGTACGGCCACCTGCAGGCCGGCGGCATGCGCGTGCGTCGCGGCCAGGCGATAGGGGCCGGACAGCCGATCGGCCTGTCCGGCAACAGCGGCTACAGCAGTGCCCCGCACCTGCACTTCGTGGTGCAGGTCAACCGCGGCATGGGCCTGCGCTCGGTGCCGGTGCGCATCTTCGCCGAGCAGGGCCAGCTGCAGTTCGCCCGCCAGGGCGAGGCCGAAGGCGGTACCGGGCGCTGACCGCCCCTGGCCGGTATAATCGGGCGCTTATCTCTTTGAAAAGCGCCCCGGGCGGGCGCCACTGCCATGTCCGAAGTCGCCAACGAAGCGTCGCGTCGCCGCACCTTCGCCATCATTTCCCACCCTGACGCCGGCAAGACCACGCTGACCGAAAAGCTGCTGCTGTTCGGAGGCGCGATCCAGATGGCCGGTTCGGTCAAGGGCCGCAAGGCCGCCCGCCACGCCACGTCCGACTGGATGGCGCTGGAAAAGGAGCGCGGCATCTCCGTCACCTCCTCGGTGATGCAGTTCCCGTACGAAGGCAAGATCGTCAACCTGCTCGACACCCCCGGCCACGCCGACTTCGGCGAAGACACCTACCGCGTGCTGACCGCGGTGGACTCGGCGCTGATGGTGATCGACGTGGCCAAGGGCGTGGAAGAGCGCACCATCAAGCTGATGGAAGTCTGCCGCCTGCGCGACACCCCGATCATGACCTTCATCAACAAGCTCGACCGCGAGGGCAAGGACCCGATCGAGCTGCTGGATGAAGTGGAAACCGTGCTCGGCATCCAGTGCGCGCCGGTCACCTGGCCGATCGGCATGGGCCAGCGCCTGAAGGGCGTGGTCCACCTGCTGACCGGCGAAGTGCACCTGTACGAACCGGGCCGCAACTTCACCCGCCAGGACTCGACCATCTTCCCGTCCATCGATGCCCCGGGCCTGGCCGAGAAGATCGGTGCACAGATGCTGGCCGACCTGCGCGACGAACTGGAACTGGTGCAGGGCGCCAGCCACCCGTTCGACCTGGACGCCTACCGCGCCGGCAAGCAGACCCCGGTGTTCTTCGGGTCCGGCGTGAACAATTTCGGCGTGCAGCCGCTGCTGGACTTCTTCGTCGAGCACGCACCGTCGCCGCAGGCGCGCTCCACCACCGGCCGCGAGATCGCCCCGGAAGAAAACAAGCTGACCGGCTTCGTGTTCAAGATCCAGGCCAACATGGACCCGCAGCACCGCGACCGCGTGGCCTTCATGCGGGTCTGCTCGGGCCGTTTCAGCGCTGGCATGAAGACCTTCCACGTGCGTACCGGCAAGGAAATGAAGCTGGCCAACGCGCTGACCTTCATGGCCAGCGACCGCGAGATCGCCGCCGAGGCGTGGCCGGGCGATGTGATCGGTATCCACAACCACGGCACCATCTCCATCGGCGACACCTTCACCGAAGGCGAAGCGGTGACCTTCACCGGCATCCCCAACTTCGCCCCGGAACTGTTCCGCCGCGCCCGCCTGCGCGATCCGCTCAAGCTCAAGCAGCTGCAGAAGGGCCTGGCCCAGCTGTCCGAGGAAGGCGCGACCCAGTTCTTCCGCCCGCTCACCAGCAACGACCTGATCCTGGGTGCCGTCGGCGTGCTGCAGTTCGACGTGGCCGCCTACCGCCTGAAGGATGAGTACGGTGTGGAAGCCACCTTCGAGCCGGTCAGCGTGACCACTGCGCGTTGGGTCCACTGCAGCAACGAGAAGAAGCTGGAAGAGTTCCGCGAGAAGAACGCGCTGAACCTGGCGCTGGATGCGGCCGGCCACCTGGTCTACCTGGCACCGACCCGGGTCAACCTGCAGCTGGCCCAGGAACGCTCGCCGGACGTGCGCTTCTCGGCCACCCGCGAAGCAGCGCATACCGTTTCGGTAGGCTGATGCCACGGGGTCGGATCCCTTTCCGGCAGGAAAGAGCTCTGACCCCAGCCGTCGCGGGCGGTTCATCCACGCAACACAGGGATTCACCGACCATACGGTGACGGGCGTGCACATGTCGCCCATCGCGGCGATGATAGGGGGGTGCGGGTCCCCCTCCCCGCGAACGATGCCTACGTCATGTCCACGACTTCCGTTGCTTCGATCCGCGAAGAAATCGCCAGCGCCCTGACCCACGGCCTCGGTGCCGTGTTCGCGCTGGGTGCCGGCGCGGTGCTGATCACCCTGGCCGCCATCTACAGCGATGGCTGGCAGCTGGCCGGTGCCATCGTGTTCGGCATCGCGCTGCTGCTGCTGTACACCGCCTCCACCCTCTACCACGCCATCCAGCACCCGGTCGCCAAGGGGCGGCTCAAGGTGTTCGACCACTGCGCGATCTACGTGCTGATCGCCGGCACCTACACCCCATTCACCCTGATCGGCCTGCGCGGCCCGTGGGGCTGGGGCCTGTTCGCCGCGATCTGGACCCTGGCCCTGGCCGGCGTGGTGTTCAAGCTGTTCTACACCGGCCGTTTCAAGCGCCTGTCCACCGCCATCTACGTGGCCATGGGCTGGCTGGTGATCGTGGCGGTCAAGCCGATGCTGGCCTCGATCGACGGCTGGACGCTGGGCTGGCTGCTGGCCGGCGGCCTGTCGTACACGCTGGGCACCTATTTCTACCACCGCGAATCGATCCCCTATTCGCATGCGATCTGGCACCTGTTCGTGATCGGTGGCAGCGTCTGCCACTTCGTCGCGGTCACCATGCAGGTGCTGTAGATCCCAGTCCATGTGTGCGTGCACACCGCGCACATGGACGCTTCGCGCCCCGTCCACGATGAGGGAGCAACCATGGCCGCGTGAATGCCGCCGCCTCCCCCGCCGCGCCGCGCACCTCGCGCTGGCGCCTCCGTCGACCCGGCCCACGTGGCCGACGCTGGCTGACCGCCCTGGTCTTTCTGCTGGCGGCGATCCTGGTGCTGATCGCCCTGTGGGACTGGAACTGGTTCAAGGGACCGGTCGAGCGTGCCGTGCAGGCGCGTACCGGCCGTGTGCTGCACATCGGGAACCTTGATGTCGACCTCGGCCGTACCAGTACGATCCGCGCCGATGCGATCACCTTCGCCAATGCAGGCTGGGCGAAGCAGCCGAACATGGCCAGCGCCGACCGCGTCGAGATCGACGTGCGGGTCTGGCCCCTGCTGCGCGGCAGCGTGCAGCTGCCCGAAGTGCGCCTGACCCGGCCGGACGTGCTGCTGGAAACCGCCCCGCGCAAGGGCGAACCGGGCAACTGGGATTTCCTCGGTGACAGCGCCGGCGGGGCAAGCCCGCAGCTCAAACGGCTGCGCATCGATGACGGCCGCCTGCAGTTCCTCGATGCGCTCGGCCGCACCGATATCCGCGTGGACGTGCGCAGCGGCCAGCCGAAGCAGGCCGACGCCGCACCGCCTCTGCTGGTGCAGGGTAAAGGGCACTGGCAGGGCAATCCGTTCACCCTTCGCGGCGGCACCGAATCTCCACTGCAGCTGACCGACAGCGACCACCCGTTCCGCATCCACCTCGACGGCCGCGCCGGCGCCACCCACGCCGTCGCCAGCGGCACATTGACCAACCCCTTCCAGCTGCGTGTGTTCGACCTGCAGTTCGCGCTCAGCGGCCAGGACCTGGCCGACCTCTACCCCTTGCTCGGCATCGCCATTCCGCCGTCCCCGCCCTATGCGTTGAACGGTCGGCTCAAGCGTGACCACAACCTCTGGCGTTATGAGCAGTTCACCGGCAAGGTCGGCGACAGCGACCTCGGCGGCAACCTGCAGTTCGAAGTGGGCGGCGCGCGCCCGCGACTGACGGCCACGCTGGAATCCAAACGCCTGGACTTCGATGACCTGGCCGGCTTCGTCGGTGCGCCACCGAAGACCGGCGGCGGCGAAACCGCCAATGCGCAGCAGAAGGCCGAGGCCGCACGGGTGGCTGCCCGTGCGCGCGTGCTGCCCGACACGCCCTACAACCTCGGCAAGCTGCGTGCGATGGATGCCGACGTGCGCTGGAAGGCCCATCGCATCAACGCGCCCTCGTTGCCGCTTGACGACATGGATGCACACCTGTTGCTGGATGACGGCGTGCTGCGGCTGGACCCACTGAACTTCGGCGTCGCCGGCGGCGACATCCGCAGCACGATCCGCATGGACGCGCGCCAGCCGCAGATCAGTACCGCGCTGAAGGCCAGCGTGCGCGGCGTGCAGCTCGGCCAGTTGTTCCCCGACGCCAAGCTGGCCGAACAGGCCAAGGGCGGCATCGGCGGCGAGGTGGACCTGAGTGGCCGCGGCAATTCGATCGCCGCGATGCTCGGCAGCAGCAACGGCAAGGTCGGCCTGGCGATGGGCCGTGGCCATGTCGGCAACCTGGTGATGGAGCTGGCCGGCCTGGATATCACCGAGTCGCTGAAATTCCTGGTGACCGGCGACAAGCAGATCCCCCTGCGCTGCGCCTTCGCCGACTTCGGCGTGCGCGACGGCCTGATGACCAGCCAGGCGCTGGCGGTGGATACCACCGACACGATCATCATCGGCGAGGGTACGGTCAGCCTGCGCGATGAGACCCTGGACCTGCTGCTGAAACCGCGCCCGAAGGACAAAAGCATCCTGGTGCTGCGCTCGCCATTGCACATCGCCGGCACCTTCAAGGACCCGTCGTTCCGCCCGGACTTCAAGGCGCTGGGCATCCGCGGCGCGGTGGCTCTGGCACTGGGCAGCATCGCCCCGCCGGCGGCATTGCTGGCGACCATCGAACTGGGGCCGGGCAAGGATGCCGACTGCGGCGGGCAGTATGCGAAGTAGGAGCGGGTGTTCGCGGCGCCTCGTTTTTCCGCGCGTAGAGCCGGAGCAAGGCGACAGGCAGGACACGCCGTAAATACGTCCCTGTAGGCTCGGTCGGCGCATCCATGCGCCTCACGGTCCTGCCTGCCGCCTTGCTCCGGCTCCGGACAGTTTCCAGCGCGCGGAACGAGAGCGGAAATTCAAAGTCAAAAGAAAAAAGCAAAGTCAAAAGCGGTTGCCAACCAAGGTTGGCAGCTACCAAAAGCAGATCGCCTGCGACAAAGCTCACCGCGCTCGCGGCAATGTATCCAGAGGCTGAGGGCATGGGCGTGCAGGACCGTTGGCGCCATGGATGGCGCCATCGAGCCTACAGGGATGTACTTGCGGCGTGTCCTGCACGCCCATGCCCTCAGCCTACCGACGTATCAGGAAGGCGCTGCTTTGGCTTTGGCTTTGGCTTTGAGCTTCAAAAAGCGGGCCGGCGGGCCGCAGGCCCGCCAGCGAACAACTCACCCTGCCACGATGTACTGCTGCAGCTGGTCCAGCTCGCGCCGCTGCGCATCGATCACCGACTTCACCAGATCGCCGATGGAGATCACCCCCAGCACCTGCGCGCCCTCGACCACCGGCAAGTGGCGGATGCGGTAGTCGGTCACCAGTTGCAGGCAGTGCTCCACCTTCTCGCCCGGCGACACGGTCACCACCTGCGCCGTCATGATCTCCGCCACCGCGGTATCGCGCGACGAACGATCACGCAGCACGATCTTGCGCGCGTAATCACGCTCGGACAGGATCCCGACCAGCCGCGGCCCGTCCATCACCAGCACCGCACCGATGCCCTTTTCCGCCATCAACCGGATCGCATCGATCACCGCCGCATCCGGCGCGACCGCATGTACTTCAGGAGACTTGCCGTCCAACAGTTGCCGTACCGTCGTCATCTGCCTGCCCTCCGAGGGTGGGTTGCAGGGCCGAGTCTGCCACGGCGGATGCTAGCCACGCGTCAACCAGGTACAACGGCCGCTGCTTGGACTCTTCGTACAGCCGCCCCAGGTACTCGCCGATCAGGCCCAGCGCGATCAGCTGCACCCCACCCAGGAACAGGATCACCGCCATCATCGTCGGCCAACCCGCCACCCGGTCGCCATACAGCGCCGCCTTCACGATCACCCACAGGCCGAACACGAACGCGACCGCTGCGGTTGCCAGGCCCAGGTAGGTGGCGGCTCGCAGCGGCACGGTCGAGAACCCGGTGATGCCTTCAAGGGCGAAATTCCACAGCCGCCACAGGCTGAATTTGCTGGTGCCGGCCACGCGCGCGTGGCGGTGATAGGGCACGGCAATCCGCTTGAAGCCTACCCAGCTGAAAAGCCCCTTCATGAAGCGGTGGCGCTCACGCATCCCGCGCAGGGCGCTCAGCGCGCGCGGCGACAGCAGGCGGAAATCTCCGGTATCAGCCGGAATCGGCGTACGCGACAGGCGGCCCATCACCCGATAGAACACCGCTGCCGTGGCGCGCTTGATCCAGGCCTCGCCATCGCGGGCCATGCGCGTGCCGTAGACATTGTCATGGCCCTCGCGCCAGCGCGCGACGAACTGCGGCACCAGCTCCGGCGGATCCTGGCCGTCGGCATCGAGGATCATCGCAGCACCCTCGTGCACCAGATCCAGGCCTGCGGTCAGCGCCGCCTCCTTGCCGAAGTTGCGCGACAGCTTCAGCGCCGAGACGCGCGCATCGGCCTGGGCCAGCCCGGCGATCACCTCCCAGGTGCGATCGTGGCTGCCGTCATCCACATAGAGGATGTGGCCGTCGATGTCGGGCAGGCCGTCCAGCACCGCGCACAACCGCGGATGCAGCAGCGGCAGTGCCAGGGCCTCGTTGTAGGCGGCGATGACAAAAGTGAGCCGTTCGCGGGTCATGCCCGGATTGTACGTTGCCCGCCGGGCGCACGGCCCGTCGCCTGTCGATCACGCCACGCCTGTCTCAGTCCTCCGACAGGTATGACGCGCCCCCCAGCTGGCGCGCCTGGCGCTGGATCCATGCGGCGCGCCGCTGCACATACGGCCCCGGTGCGGCCGCGTTGTAGCGTCGCGGTGCCGGCAGTACCGCCGCCAGTCGCGCGCTCTCGGCCGGGCTCAGCCGGGCCGCGTCCTTGCCCCAGTATTTCTGCGCTGCCGCCTGCGCGCCGTACACACCATCACCGAATTCGGCGATGTTGGCGTACATCTCCAGGATGCGCTCCTTCGGCCACAGCGCCTCGATCAGCACCGTGTACCAGACTTCCAGGCCCTTGCGGATCCAGCTGCGGCCCTGCCACAGGAACAGGTTCTTGGCCACCTGCTGGCTGATCGTGCTGGCGCCGCGCAGGCGCCCGCCCCTGGCGTTGTGGTCGCGGGCCTTTTCGATGGCCTGCAGGTCGAAGCCATTGTGGTCGGGGAAGCGCTGGTCCTCGGCCGCCACCAGCGAGATCGGCAGGCTCGGGGCCATCTGGTCGAGGTCGCGCCACTGGTAATGCAGCCGATAGGACCAGTCGGCCTCGCCCAGCGCCTCGCCATAGCGCCACAGCATCACCGTGGACACCGGCGGGTCGATGAACCGCAGCACCAGCACCTGCAGGCAGCTGAAGGCGGCCAGCAGCACCGGCAGCCACAGCAGCCGCTTCCAGCGCCAGCGTCGCCGGCGCGGCGCGGCCACCACCGCCTCTACCTTGTGCTGCTCTCCCGCTGCCCCCATTACTGGTGCATCCTTCTTCTGTCTGGTTGTCGGCGCATTATCCGGCAACCGCCCCCGTTTACGCGCGATGTGAGCCGATGACCGCCAACTCCGATTCCCTGATCCGTTTCCTGCTCCCCGACGCCGGCGTCCGCGGCGTGCATGTGCGCCTGCAGGCCACCTGGCAGGAAATCCTGTCCCACGCCGCGTACCCGGACGCCGCTGCCGAGCTGCTCGGCGAGGCCTGTGTCGCCTCGGCACTGTTCACCGGCCACACCAAGATCGACGGCCGCCTGTCGGTGCAGCTGCGCAGCAGCACCGCCCTGCGCACCCTGTTCGCCGAATGCACCGCCGCCGGCACCCTGCGCGGCATCGCCCAGCTCAGCGAAGGCGCCGACGCGCCGCGTGACCTGTCCAGCCTCGGCGAGGACGCCATCCTGGCCATCACCATCGAGAACCCCGGCCTGGACCCGCGCGAGCCGCAGCGCTACCAGAGCCTGGTCGCGCTGACCGCGCCGGAACTGGACGAGGCCTTCGAGGACTACTTCCGCCAGTCGGAGCAGCTGCCGACCCGCCTGCTGCTGGCGGCCGACCGCAACGGTGCCGCTGGCCTGCTGCTGCAGAAGCTGCCGGGCGACGAAGGCGACGAGGATGGCTGGGCCCGCGCCAGCGCCTTGTTCGAGACCCTGGGCAAGGCCGAGCTGCTGGCGACCCCGGCCGAGCAGCTGCTGCACCGCCTGTTCCACGAGGAGCGGCCGGAACTGCTGGGCGACAAGCCGCTGTCCTTCGCCTGCTCCTGCTCGCGCGAGCGGGTGGCCGGCATGCTGCAGTCGCTGGGGGAAGAGGAGGCCCGTGCGGCCGCCGAGGACACTGGCGCCGTCGAGGTGCGTTGCGAATTCTGCGGGCGCGAGTATCACTTTCCATTGACGGAGTTCGGCATACTGTTCCACGGCGCCCAGGGGGTTGTACCGGCGCCTGAACGACTTCAGTAAACGGCAGTCTTGTACCTGGGGAGGATCAAGGCTTGTTAAGAATTCATAAACACCCTAGGATCAGGTTCCCGTCCCCACGGGAACTTCCGTTGTCCGTCCCTGTCTGAACTGGTCCGATGCGTACCTACCTGCGTCTACCGCTGGCCCTGCTGATCGCCCTTGGCGCGATCACGGGCGTGCATGCGCAGAGCAAGGACACCCGCACCGTCCTGCCGGTATGGAACAAGGGCAGCGGCAAGGTCGAGGCGCTGCTGTACCTGGAACCGACCGGTGAACAGGCAGCCGGCGCCCGCTGGCATTTCGGCCGCAATTCGCTGGACGCGGCCTTTGGCCTGTCCTCCGGCGATTCGCTGGGCCTGCTCTGCAACAGCAGCAGCGGCACCAGCATCAGCGGCCTGGCCAGCCATTGCATGCTGGCCAGCCTGGGCGACGAGGATGATCTGAACAGCCGTCGTTTCAGCGGTACCGCCGCGCTGAACCGGGGCAACAGCCGCCTTGGCATCACCGCCGGCACCGGCCGTGAAACCCTGCCCGCCTGGTTGTCGGGCCCGAACAAGACACCCTCGCTGCGCGCCGAGCAGAACGATCTGACCGTGTTCGCGCAGAAGAACATCGGTCGCGAAGGCTTCGTCTCCATTGCCGGTACCTACGCCAAGGCGCGCCTGGTTCCGCTGGCCGACGCCTCGCCGGCCATCGTCGACCGCTGGGACAGCAAGAGCCTGAGCATCGGCGCCGGTTACGGCAACTTCACCGGCAGCATCATCGGCCGCGTGGTCGACGTCCCGGGCAAGCCCGGCAAGTGGGAAGGCCTGGGCATCGGCCTGACCTGGCGTACCCCGTGGTCCGGCCAGCTCACCGTCGGCGCCGAGAATGTGATCAGCCGCGGCAAGAATCCGTTCTCCCCGCGCAACGAAAGCAACGACGACGGCACCGTGCCGTATGTGCGTTACGAACAGGATCTCTGATCCCGGTAAACAGGCTCAGCAACGATATTCCCAAAGGCGCCGAAAGGCGCCTTTTGCATAAGCATGCCTGCTACGCACTTACGTAATCGGTATCGCCACTGGGCGATGAAACAGTGCGCATCGACATAGTGAGATACATTTCAATCGAAACTTTTTTCATCATTCTGCGTTAACAAACGAGGCAGAACGTCATGCCCATACCAGCAACCTTTTGATTGGCATGGAGAAAGCGCATTTTTACCAAAATCACAGACTTGATTAACACAGCTTTAATTCTTGGCGAACGCCCGTTACTATCGGGTCAGCCTCGCGATTTGGGAGCGCTTTTTCGCTCCCCCGCCGGGCATTAACCCCAGCCAAGATTTCTTGGAGAGAGAGAGAGCCAATGAAACTCAAGTCCAGCCAGCTGCGTGACGCAGTTGTGATCGCGCTTGTCGCCGGTGCCACCACCGCGACGGCCCACGCCCAGGAAGCCACCAACCTCGACCGTATCGAGGTCACCGGTTCGCGCATCCGTCAGGTCGATACCGAAACCGCCCAGCCCGTCCTGAGCATCAGCCGCGCTTCGATCGAGAAGAGCGGCTTCAAGACGGTTGCCGACGTCCTGCAGAACATCTCTGCCGCCGGCAGCCCGGCCATCAGCCGTTCCGAGCCGCTGTCCTCCGGTGAAGCCGTCGGTGGCTTCTACATCGACCTGCGCAACCTCGGTGCCGAACGCACGCTGGTGCTGGTCGACGGCAAGCGCCTCGGCGCCAGCGTCAGTGGCCTGCAGGACGTGTCGCAGATTCCGTCCTCCATCGTCGAACGCATCGACGTGCTGAAGGACGGCGCCTCGTCGATCTACGGCTCCGACGCGATTGCCGGCGTGATCAACATCATCACCCGCAAGAACTTCCAGGGCCTGGAAGCCAATGCCTACGTCGGCCAGTACGGCGAAGGCGATGGCCAGAAGAGCAGCTTCGACTTCGTGGCCGGCTTCACCGGTGATCGTGGTTCGGTCACCATCGGCGCCGAATACGCCGAAGAAAAGGCCGTCTGGGCCAAGGATCGCTGGTTCAGTAAGTCCCAGCGCACCAACCGCCACCCCGACCGCGGTTGGACCTCGGTCAGTCAGTGGGGCGCGCTCTATGATCTGAATGATGAAGAAGCACCGCTGCTGACGCTGAACCGTGGCGGAAATCCGTTCGATCCGAACGCCTATCACGAGACCGACCTCACCCCGATCACCGGTGACGTCAGCAACTCGAACGAGCAGATGCACCTGCTGACGCCGACCAAGCGTCGCTCGGTGTTCGCAAACGTGCAGTACGACCTGACCGACAACATCCGCTTCGTCTCCGACCTGCTGTACACCCGTCGCGAGTCGCAGGCCCAGGTCGCCGGTTATCCGCTGCAGTCGGCCGACTACGAGCGCCAGCTGGGTACCGTGCTCTCGCAGGACAGCTACTACAACCCGTTCGGCACCGACATGGGCTTCATCCGCCGTGGCTGGGAAGTGCCGCGCCTGTCGACCAACAAGCTGACCACCTTCCGCTTCACTGGCGCCCTGCAGGGCAGCTTCCAGTTCAATGACAAGTACTTCGACTGGGAAGCCGGCTACATCTACCAGAATTCGGAGAACCTGCAGACCCAGACCGGCAACTACAACATGCTGGCGGTCACCCAGGCCACCGGTGCGTCGTTCCTCAACCCGGCCACCGGCCGCGTCGAGTGCGGCACAGCCGCCGGCCTGGCCGCAGGCACCAACCCGATCTATGGCCCGGGCCCGGGCGGCTGCATTCCGTGGAATCCGGCCATTCCGTACGGACGTACCGGCGACGGCGGCCTGACCGGCAATCCTGCCCTGCAGCAGTTCCTGTTCCCGACCACCAAGAACACCGGTGAAGTCACCACCAAGACCTACTACGCGAACATCGCCGGCAGCCTGTTCACCCTGCCCGCCGGCGACCTGGGCTTCGCACTGGGTTACGAGTACCGCGAAGACAAGGGCACCTACGTTCCGGATGCGCTGTCGCAGTCGGGCTACTCGACCGATCTGGCCGCCGGCCCGACCGGTGGTGGCTACAACGTCAACGAAGTCTATCTGGAGCTGAACGTTCCGATCCTGGCTGACCTGCCGGGTGCCAAGGAACTGAGCTTCAACGCCGCATCGCGCTACTCGAAGTACAACACCTTCGGCAACACCACCAACAACAAGTTCGGCCTGAAGTGGAAGCCGATCGACCAGCTGCTGGTGCGTGCAACCTACGCCGAAGGCTTCCGCGCGCCGACCATCGACAACCTGTACGGCGGCAGCTCGCAGACCTTCGCCTACTTCACCGATCCGTGCGATACCGATTTCGGTCTGGCTGCCAGCGATCCGGCCACCGCCCAGCGTTGCGCCGCCGCCCTGGGCGCACTGGCCCCGAATTTCCGCCAGCTGAAGCAGGGTTACGTCCCGGCGGAAGGCCAGGATGAGCAGAGCCCGGTGCCGTTCAACGCCGTCTCCAACCCGAACCTGACTCCGGAAAAGTCCAAGTCCAAGACCGTCGGCCTGGTGTGGAGCCCGACCTTCGCCCAGGGCCTGAACATGAGCCTGGACTGGTGGAACATCAAGATCACCAACACCATCGTCACCGACGATCCGACCACCCAGCTCAACGACTGCTACGTGCTCGGCATCGCCGACCGCTGCAACTCGTTCACCCGCGACGCAACCCGCGGCATCGTGACGAACCTGACGTACGCACCGCGTAATGCCGGTTACCAGGAAACCGAAGGCTTCGACTTCGATGTGGCCTATCGCTTCGAAACCAGCAGCTGGGGCAGCTTCAACGCCAACCTGCAGAACACCTACGTCAGCAAGAACGTGCTGAAGACCACCAATGCCGAGTCGGTTCCGGTGTCGGTGCTCAATGGCTTCAGCAGCAACTTCCGCCTGCGTTCGAACCTGGTGCTGGGCTGGGAATATGGCGATTGGGGCATCACCTGGGGTACCCGTTACTTCTCCAGCGTGAAGGAACAGTGCTACTTCTCGACCGAGTGCAGCCTGCCTGACTTCGGCTCGCCGGATCCGGCACGCAACCAGCCGATGAACCGCCGTGGCGCCACCACCTTCCACGACGTCCAGGTCTCCTGGAACGCACCGTGGAATGCAACCATCGCCGTGGGCGCGCGTAACGTGTTCGACCATTACGGCCCGCAGATGTACTCGGCACCGAACTCGCAGTACTCCTACTACGGTGGTTACGACATCGGTCGCTTCATGTACATGCAGTACAAGCAGAAGTTCTGATCGGCAGCCTGATCAGCTGATGCAGCAACGGCCCCGCAAGGGGCCGTTGTTCTTTGTGCCGCATGGAAACAGCTGGCCAGCGCGCAACAAAAAAGGCCGCGGCATCGCCGCGGCCTTGCTTCGACATCATTCCCTGGCGCTCATCCGTTCGGAATCAGCGTCTCGATCAGATGCTCGACGTACGCCTCGAAATCCTCGCGCGCCTGCTTGGGTTGCTGCAGCTGCAACGACAACTGCAGGAAGCCGACATAGGCGGCGTAGGCAAGACGTGCGCGATGACGCGCATCGGTCGAGCTGAGCCCGGCCTGGCGGAACGAGGCGACCAGATAATCAAGGCGGCGCTGCGAGACGCGGTCGATCACCGGCCGCACCATCGGATGATCCAGTGCCTTCAGCAGCTCGCTGTAGATGATGTGCGGCTGCACTTCATGCGCCACCATCTGGAACAGCTGGCGCAGGCGCACGCGCGGATCCGGCACGTCTTCCAGGCTGCCGAACACCTGTTCCTGTTCGAACAGTTCCCAGCGTTCCAGCGCCGCCTGCAGCAAGGCATCGCGCGAAGGGAAATGCCAATAGAAACTGCCCTTGGTGACGCCGAGCCGCCGTGCCAGCGGCTCCACCGCGACGGCGCCGACACCTTGTTCAGCAATCAGATCGAGGGCCGCCTGGGCCCAGTCTTCGGCACTCAGGCGGCTGTTGCGGCCGGCGCGCGGTTCGCCGGCGGAAGCGTCAGGTTGATTCATGGGCTGATTTAACCATACGCCGGGGTTCGTTGCAGTACGCGGTTGCGGTCGAAACCGTCGCAGATCCCTCGGGAGGGTCAATTCAGGCGCGTTCCGCAGCGCACCATACCGTGCAGTATTGACTTCCCCCCGAAGCGATCCATACTAGCAAGTATGGTTACGTCCCCACCTCCCGCTGCGTTCCATGACCTGCGCCTGGACGCCGCCCATGGCGCCCGCCTGGCAGCCACCGCCAGCGACCATGGCCGGCGCGGCCGGGTGCTGTTCGCGCATGGCTTCGGCCAGACCCGCCACGCCTGGAATGCCACCGCCCGCGCACTGAACGCGGCCGGCCTGCAGACGCTGGCCTATGACGCCCGCGGCCACGGCGATTCGGACTGGAATGCCGCCGACCTGCCCTATCACGGCGAACAGTTCGCCGATGACCTGATCGTGCTGGCCGGCGAGCAGCCGCGCCCGCCGGTACTGGTTGCAGCATCGATGGGCGGGCTGTTCGGCCTGCTGGCCGAATCACGCTGGCCGGGCCTGTTCTCGGCGATGGTGCTGGTCGACATCACCCCGCGCTGGGACACGGCCGGCGTCGAGCGCATCCTGGCCTTCATGACCGCCCATCCCGACGGCTTCGCCTCGCTGACCCAGGCCGCCGACGTGATCTCGGCGTACATGCCGCACCGTCCGCGCAAATCCGAGCAGTCGCTGCGTGCCCTGCTGCGCGAGGACGGCCACGGCCGCTGGCGCTGGCATTGGGACCCGCGCCTGGTGGCCGAGCTGGCCCGCGACAGCGAACAGCACCAGGATGCGCTGGCCGAGGCCGCGCGCCAGGTGAAGTGCCCGCTGCTGCTGGTCAGCGGCGGACGCAGTGACCTGGTCACGCCGCAGACCGTGGCCGAATTCCTGGCGTTGGCGCCGCATGCGCGCCATGTACAGCTGCCGCAGGCCACGCACATGGTCGCCGGCGATGACAACGACGCCTTTACCGCTACTGTGTTGGACTATCTGGACGTGTTGCCCGCAGCGGACGCTGCGGCTTCGTCCGCCACAAACGAGCACGTCACCGGAGCACGCTCATGAGCATCGTTCTTCCCTTCCTCGCCCTGCTGCTGGCAGGCGCGTTCGTCGCCTACCACCGCATGCGGCTGGTTACCTGGACGCTGATCAGCGTGGCCCTGCTGGCCGCCTGCTGGTTCATTCCCTACGTCAACCAGACCGCCACGATCGTCGCGGCCGCTGTGTTGGCCGTCATCGCCGTGCCGCTGCTGCTGCCGTTCATCCGCAAGCCGCTGCTGACCGGCCCGATGATGAAGGTGTTCCGCAAGGTGCTGCCGCCGCTGTCGCAGACCGAGCGCATCGCGCTGGAAACCGGTTCGGTCGGTTTCGAGGGCGAACTGTTCACCGGTGATCCGGACTGGAACATCCTGCTGAACTATCCCAAGCCGCAGCTGACCGCCGAAGAACAGGCCTTCCTTGATGGCCCGGTGGAAGAGCTGTGCACGATGGTCAACGACTGGGAAATCACCCATGTCCACGCCGACCTGCCGCCGGAACTGTGGGCCTTCATCAAGAAGAACAAGTTCTTCGGCATGATCATCCCGAAGGAATATGGCGGCCTGGGCTTCTCCGCGCTGGCTCACCACAAGGTCATCCAGAAGCTGGCCTCGGTGTCCTCGGTGGTCAGCTCCACCGTCGGCGTGCCCAACTCGCTGGGCCCGGGTGAACTGCTGGTGCATTACGGCACCCAGGAACAGAAGGACCAGTACCTGCCGCGCCTGGCCGATGGCCGCGAAGTTCCCTGCTTCGGCCTGACCGGTCCGTTCGCCGGCTCCGACGCCACCTCGATCCCGGACTA
Source organism: Stenotrophomonas sp. 109824_Sma (assembly GCF_056480025.1). Taxonomy (NCBI): domain Bacteria; kingdom Pseudomonadati; phylum Pseudomonadota; class Gammaproteobacteria; order Lysobacterales; family Lysobacteraceae; genus Stenotrophomonas; species Stenotrophomonas sp. 109824_Sma. The sequence continues at coordinate 3,603,397 of NZ_CM151078.1, forward strand.
CGGCATCGTCTGCAAGGGCGAGTGGAACGGCGAGCAGGTGCTCGGCGTCAAGCTGACCTTCGACAAGCGCTACATCACCCTGGCCCCGGTCGCTTCGCTGATCGGCCTGGCCTTCCGCATGTACGACCCGGATGGCCTGATCGGCGAAACCCGCGACATCGGCATCACCCTGGGCCTGCTGCCGCGCGACACCGCCGGCGTTGAAATCGGCCGTCGCCACTTCCCGCTGAACTCGACCTTCCAGAACGGTCCGATCCGCGGCAAGGACGTGTTCATCCCGCTGACCCAGCTGATCGGTGGCGCTGCCATGGCCGGCAAGGGCTGGAACATGCTCAACGAGTGCCTGGCCGTGGGTCGCTCGATCACCCTGCCGTCCACCGCCAGCGGCGGTGCCAAGGCCGGTGCTGCGGTGACCGGCGCCTATGCGCGCATCCGCAAGCAGTTCGGCCTGTCGGTCGGCCGCTTCGAGGGCGTGGAAGAAGCGCTGGCCCGCATCGGCGGCAAGGCCTACAAGATCAGCGCACTGTCGCAGGCCACCGCCGCCGCGGTCGATCGTGGTGACGTGCCGTCGGTGCCGTCGGCGATCGCCAAGTATCACTGCACCAACATGAGTCGCGAAGTGATCTCGGACATGATGGACGTGATCGGCGGCAAGGGCATCATCCTGGGGCCGCGCAACTTCGCCGGCCGCAGCTGGCAGGCCGCGCCGATCGCGATCACCGTGGAAGGCGCCAACATCATGACCCGCAGCCTGCTGATCTTCGGCCAGGGTGCGATCCTCTGCCACCCGTGGGTGCTGAAGGAAATGAAGGCCGCGCAGGATCCGGATACCCGTGCCGGCCTGCAGGACTTCGACCGCAGCCTGTTCGGCCACATCCGCTTCGGCATCTCCAATGCCGTGCGTTCGTTCTGGTTCGGCCTGACCGGCGCGCGCTTCGGTGCCGCCCCGGGCGATGCCTATACCCGCCGCTACTTCCGCAAGCTGGACCGCTACTCGGCCAACCTGGCGCTGATGGCCGACATCTCGATGATGACCCTCGGCGGCAAGCTGAAGTTCAAGGAATCGCTGTCCGGCCGCCTGGGCGATGTGCTGAGCCACGTCTACATGACCAGCGCCATGCTCAAGCGCTACCACGACGAAGGCGCACCGCAGGCCGACCAGCCGCTGCTGGCGTGGGCCTTCCATGACAGCGTGCACAAGATCGAAGAGTCGCTGTCGGCCGCACTGCGCAACTTTCCGATCCGTCCGATCGGCTGGCTGATGTGGGCGCTGATCTTCCCGCTGGGCCGTCGCGCCGAGGCTCCGGGAGATCGCCTGAGCCGCCGTGTCGCCGCCCTGCTGATGGCGCCGAATGAAGCCCGCGACCGTCTGGCCAGTGGCGTGTTCCTGACCCCGTGCGAGAACAACCCGGGCGGCCGCATCAACAGCTACCTGAGCAAGGCGATCATGGCCGAGCCGGTGGAGCGCAAGTTCCTGAAGGCACTGAAGAGCAAGGGCATCGAGGCGCTGGACTTCAAGGCGCAGCTGGACGAAGCCGTGGCCGAGGGCGTGATCACCCAGGACGAGCGCAGCCTGCTGGAAGAGCTGCGTACGCTGACCCTGGACACCATCACCGTGGACGACTTCGACACCCACGAACTGCGCGCGGCCAGCTACTACGACCGCCAGCACAAGGATCCGCATTCGCAGGCCGCCTGATCGCCCGCGAAACGCGCTGCCTCGACGGCGGGCCTCGGCCCGCCGTCGCTTTATCCGCCGACCGGAATACCCCTCATGTCCACGCCCCTGCTCTCGCTCTACCACCGCCTGCAGCGCTGGCCCGCGGGCAACTGGCTGTTCTCGCGCGCGGTGTGCTTCAAGGCGCCCTACTTCGCCAGCATCGCGCCGCGCATCACCCGCCTGGAGCACGGCCGCTGCGAAGGCACGCTGGCCGACCGCCGCAGGGTGCGCAACCACATCGGCACGGTGCACGCGATCGCGATGTGCAACCTGGCCGAACTGACCGCCGGGTTGATGGTCGACGCGTCGCTGCCAAAGGGCATGCGTTGGATCCCGAAGGGGATGCAGGTGCAGTACCTGGCCAAGGCACGCGGCACGCTGCAGGCGGTGGCGCTGCCGGCACAGCCGATTGTCGTCGCGGCCGAGGGCTATGCGCTGCCGGTGACAGTGAGCGTGCGCGACCGTGCGGGCAACGAGGTGTTCAGCGCGGTCATCGACATGTGGATGTCGCCGGCGAAGTGAGGTTCCCGCGAACGGCGCAGCCCCTCGTGGGTGGACGGCGAAAGCGGTTTATCGGTTGGGCCGGAGGGATGGGTCCATGCGGGGACGCCGCAAGTACGTCCCTGTAGGCTTAGCCGCGCCATCCATGGCGCGGATACCCCGCCCGGCCCCACCCCTCCGGCCTCGGACAGATCACTGCGGCGTCCAGCCACGGAAGAGAAAAAAGAAGAGCAACAGCAAAAGCGGCCCACCGGCCGCTTTTTGCTGTTGCTGTTGCTGTTGCTCTTGATCTTCTTTTTCTTCTCCGTGGGCTGGCCGCGCACGGAAACTGTCAGGGGCCGGGCGGGTTGGGTTCGCGGGGGTGTCCGCGGCATGGATGCCGCGGCCAAGCCCACAGGGACGTACTTGCGGCGTCCCCCGCGAACCCAACCCGCCCGGCCAACCCCATGACAAGCTCCACGCGACCAACCCACGAGGGGCTGCGCCGTTGGCTGGAAACTACGCTACCGCGCGAAACACCAACGCCAGGATCGCAGGCACCGCCTGGATCATGAAAATGCGGCGGCTCACGCTGTAGGCGCCATAGCACCCGGCCACCACCACGCAGGCCAGCGAGAACGTCACCAGCACCGGTTGCTCGATCACCAGCCCCACCACGATGCCCGCCGCCAGGAAGCCGTTGTACAGGCCCTGGTTGGCCGCCAGCACGCGCGTGGTCTCGGCCTTCTCCGGCGTGTTGCGGAAGGTCTTCAGGCCCAGCGGGCGGGTCCACAGGAACATCTCCAGCACCAGGAAGTACAGGTGAAGCACCGCGACCAGTACGGTCAGCAGCAGCGCGATCAGCGACATCGTTTCTCTCCTCGGGAAGATGGGGCCGCGTCAGCGGTCGCGCGGCAGTTTCTTTTCTTCGCGCAGCACGCCGAACGCAGCCAGGGTCATGAAGCCGGCCACCAGCACGCCGCCGATGAACACCACGTGCGAACCGAACAGGGTCAGCGCCTTGTGGCCCCAGGTGAAACCCAGGTCCGCGCCGCGGTACACCACGGTATCGATCGCCGCGCCGGCCTTGTAGCGCCACTGCCGGTCCACGCGCGTGTAGATCGTCTCGCGTGCCGGCTTGGCCAGTGCGAACTCGCTGGCGCGGGTCATCACCTGCACCACTGCGACCATCAACGGCATCGGCGAGGCTGCCAGCACCGAGAAGCCGATCAGGATCGCGAACCCGGGAATCAGCAGCGCCGGCGCGATGCCATGGCGTGACAACAGCCAGCGGGTCAGGCCCACCTGCATCAGCAGCGCCAATGCATTCACTGCCAGATCGATGCGCGAGAAGAACGCGGTACTGGCCGCCGGGTCGGTGAAGGACGCGCGCACGATGCTGGCCTGCTGGTTGTACAGCAGCGTGCCGACGCCCACGCCGAACACCACCATCACCGCCAGCCAACGCAGCAGCGGCTCGCGCACGATCAGTTTCAGGCCGTCGAGCACGCTGCCGCCCATCGGCTGCTCGCCGGAGACCAGTTGCTGTTCGCGCTCGCGCAGCACCGCCCAGTGACGCAGCCGCCAGATGCACAGCAGGCACACGACCAGGAACCCTGCCGAGACCAGCATCAGGTTGGCGATGCCCACGCGCTGCACCAGCGCACTGGTGATCAACGGGCCCAGGAAGGCACCGAGGGTACCGGCGGCGCCGATGTAGCCGTAGTAGGCACGCGCCTGCGCATTGGAGAACACATCGGCCATGAAGCTCCAGAACACCGCCACCGCAAACAGGTTGAACACCATGACCCAGAAGAAGAAGGCCATGCCCCGGCCGGGTATGCCGCTGTCGAACAGCACGTAGAACCCCAGCAGGGTGACGATGAAGAAGCCATACACCGCCGGCAGGAACACCCGCCGCGGGAAGCGGCTGACCAGCCAGCCGTACACCGGCTGCAGCGCCAGCATGATCACGAACACGCAGGAGAACAGGAACTGCAGGACGAAGTCCTTCAACGCGACGCCGTGGCTGGCGAACCAGGCGATCAGCACGGGCGGGAACACCGTTTCCAGGTCCGCCGAGGCGGCCATGGCCTCACGCACCGGGCGCAGCACGTAGTAGCCGCTGAGCAGGCAGAAGAAGTACAGGAACGACCACCACAGCGCCGGCGACTCGCGCAGCGCCGCCGTCAGGCCTCGCAGCGGCCCCTTGCCCGGTGCAGCGCTCACGCAGCGCCCCTCGCCCACAGACGGCGGTTGGACAGCAGCATGGCAGGCTCCGGGGCAGTGAAGCGCGTACGTTAGCCAATGCACCGCAACATCGCCAGCGTGACGCGCCCCCGCGCCTGCGGATGGGCACGACGACCGGCCGGGATGACACGTTCCGATACACACTTTCGGGGCGTCAAAATTCCAACTTTTTCAACAAGATGCGCATTCATCTTCGCTTTGTTTGTGCACAGGGGAAAAGCGGCGCTAGAATCGCCATCAGCAGTCGCGCACGGGTCCAACCGATGAAAAAGAACAGCCTGCGTCGTCCGATCCGTTCGGCGGCCACCGGTTTGCTGGGCATGTTGATGCCCGTTGCCTTGTCCACCACCGCGCAGACACCGCCGGCATTGCCGCCGATGCCGACCAACATCGAATCCGCGACGGCTCCCACCGTCGCCCACACCCAGCCTGCGGCCTACCGCACCGGCCTGGTGCCGCACGTCCAGGCGCCGGCGGCTGGCTTCAACGTCGCCAACATCGAATCGATGGCGCAGCAGCTGACCTATGGCGAGCGCGTGCCAGGCATGGCGGTGGCGATCGTGCAGGGCGGCCGCATCCTCAGCGCGCGCGGCTATGGCGTCACCGACGTCAACAACCCGCTGCCGGTCGATGCGCACACCGTGTTCCGCCTGGCCTCGCTGTCCAAGGCCTTCGCCGGCACCATGGCCGGCCTGCTGGTCAACGACGGCACGCTGCGCTGGGACAGCAAGGTCACCGATTACGTGCCGGGCTTCCGCTTGAACTCGCCGGAAGCCACCGATCGCCTGACCGTGGCCGACGTGCTCAGCCATCGCGTCGGCCTGCCGTACAACGCCTACGACCGCGACATCGAAGGCAACGCCGAGTACTACTCGCTGACCCAGAAGCTGGCCAACACCAGCCTGAAGTGCCTGCCGGGCGACTGCTACGCCTACCAGAACGTGGCCTTCAGCCTGATCGGCGACGTCGTCTATGCGGCCTCCGGCAGCTTCTACGAGCAGTCGGTCGAGCGCCGCATCTTCAAGCCACTGGGCATGAACGATGCCAGCCTCGGCCTGGCCGGCATCCAGGCCAGCTCGCGCTGGGCGCGCCCACACGTGCGCAGCCGTAACGGCTGGGTTTCGCTGACGCCGAAGCCGACCTACTACCGCGTTGCTCCGGCGGCCGGCGTCAACGCCAGCGCCAGCGACATGGCGCAGTGGCTGCTGGCCCACACCGGCCATCGCCCCGACGTACTGCCGGCCCCCCTGCTGGCCACCCTGCATTCGAGCCTGATCAACACCCCCGGCGAGATGCGTTCGGGCTGGCGCCGCGAGCGCCTGCATTCGGCCGGCTACGCACTGGGCTGGCGTACCTTCGACTACGCCGGCCACGACGTGGTGTTCCATGCCGGTGCCGTGCAGGGCTATCGCGGCCTGGTCGCACTGGTGCCGGAACGCGATCTCGGCATCGCCATCCTCTGGAATGGCGAAAGCGGCCTGCCCAGCGGCCTGCTGCCGACCGTGCTCGACTCCGCGCTCGGCCTGCCGGCGCAGCGCTGGCTGGACGTGGACACTGACTTCGGCAGCGACAACCTGATGGCCGAGGGCGCCAGCCCGGCGCAGCAGGACAAGCGCAAGGGCAAGGGCGCCTCGGGCAATCGCGCGGTGGCTTCGCCGCGCTGATCAGCCGGGCTCGACAGTGAGCATGAAGGGCGGCCTGCGGGCCGCCCTTTTTGTTGGCCGTTGTAGCGTCGAGCCCTGCTCGACTGTTCGTGCAAAGCAGTCGAGCACGGCTCGACTCTACAGACACGAAGAAGCAGTCGAGCACGGCTCGACTCTACAGACACGAAGAAGCAGTCGAGCACGGCTCGACGCTACACATGCGGAACTAGTGCGCGAAGTAGTGCATGCCGCCGTCCACCGGAATCACCGCACCGGTGATGTAGGCGGCCAGCGGCGAGGCCAGGAACGCCACCAGCGGCGCCACTTCCTCCGGTTCACCGAAGCGTCCGATCGGGATGTTGCGGGCGATGAACGCGCGTCGGCTTTCCTCGGAGGGGTGCAGGCGGTCCAGGATCTGCGCGCTGTTGATGCGCCCCGGTGCAATCGCGTTCACCGTGATGCCCTGCCCGGCCACCTCCGACGACAGGCCCTTGCTCCACAGGTGCAATGCCGCCTTCGCCGCGGTGGCAGCGTTCACCGCCCGCGGTTCCATCGAACCGCTGAAATTGATCACCCGTCCCCAAGCCTGCGCCTGCATGCCGGGCAACAGCGCCTGGGTCAGCCGTCGCGCGGCGGAGAAGTTCAGGGCGATCGCTTCCTCCCAGATATCGTCATCGGCATCGACCGTGGTCGGCCGGGAACCGCCTGCGGCATTGACCAGGATGTCGACACGTTGCAATGCCTCTCGGGATGCGTCCGCGATGCGCCGGACGTCGCCGGCAACCGTGACATCGCCAGCCACGATGACAGGTGTGGCGCCGCCTTCGGCTTCGATCCGTGCCGCCAACGCCTGCAGGGGTGCCTGCTGACGCGAGGTGATGGCAACGCGCACGCCCTGGGCCGCCAGCTGCCTGGCGACGGCAGCACCGATGCCACTGGCCGCGCCCGTCACCAACGCGGTACGGCCTGCAAGATTCAAGTCCATGGTGTTCTCCTGTCAGCATGGCCGGCACATCCGGCCCCTGCACGACATGCTGTTTGATCACCCCTGATTGATAAACTCCGCGCAGGTTTCAGCATTCAACACCCGGGGTGTCAGATGAACCTGCTGGAAAGCATGCAGGTCTACGTGCTGATCGTGGACAAGGGCAGCCTCAGTGCCGCAGCCGCGGCGATGGACATCTCGGCGACGATGGCCGGCAAGCACCTGCGAGCATTGGAAGCACGGCTGGGCATGCAGCTGTTGAGCCGTACCACGCGCCGCCAGCACATGACGCCGTTCGGCGAGGACTACTACACCCGCTGCCGGGAGATCCTGCGCCTGGTGGATGAAACCGACGCGCAGGCGCAGCACCAGCACCTGGCACCGGCGGGCACGCTGCGCATCAGTGCACCGGTGATCTTCGGCACGCATGCGCTGGTACCGGCACTGGCCGAGTACATGGCGCGCCATCCGGATGTCCGGGTCGACGCCACGCTGACCGATCGTGTGGTCGACCTTGCAGAAGAGGGCTTCGAAGCGGCGCTTCGGATCGGCACGCTGGCCGACAGCAGCATGCTGGTGGCGCGTGCGCTGACCCCTTATCGCCTGATGATGTGCGCCTCGCCGGCGTACCTGGCCAGGCATGGCACGCCACTCAGCGTGCAGGCACTTGCCGGCCATCAATGCCTGTCGTTCGAACCCAGCGCACTTGCACAGTGGCTGCAGGCCGATGCTGGCGGGCTCGACCGCGTGCCCGATGGCAGGCTGCAGATCAACAATGGCGAAGCCCTGCGTTCGGCGGCGCTGCAAGGTCTGGGCATCGTCCTGCAATCGACGCTGCTGCTGGCCGCCGATGTCGAGGCGGGCCGCCTGGTGCAGCTGCTGCCAGAACACGGCCAGGCCGGTCGGCCGATGCACGTGGTCTATGCGCACGACCGTTACCACTCCACCCGCCTGCGCAGCTTCCTCGACTTCCTGGTGGAGCGCTTTCCAGCGGCGCCGCAGGGCTAGCGCCGATCGTCAGCAAAACAGTCGAGCCTGGCTCGACGCTACAAACGGCCCATAAAAAAACCCCCTCCCCGCTGGGCAGCCAGGGAAGGGGGTTTCAGGATGCGGCTATCGGGAAGTACTTAGATCAGCGGCGCCGGGGTTGCCGGCAGAGCGACCGGAGCGGCCTTCTTCTTGCGGGCGGCCGGCTTGCGCTTGGCAACCTTCTTCGCTGCCTTCTTCGGGGCAGCCTTCTTGGTGGCCTTCTTCGCGGTCTTCTTTACTGCCTTCTTGGCGGTCTTCTTGACGGCCTTCTTGGCAGTCGCCTTCTTTGCGACCTTCTTGGCCGGCTTGCGGGCCGTAGCCTTCTTGGCAGTCTTCTTGGTGGCCTTCTTGGCTACCTTCTTGACGGCCTTCTTCGCGGTCTTCTTGACGGCCTTCTTGGCAGTGGACTTCTTGGCTACCTTCTTCGCCGCCTTCTTCACTGCCTTCTTCGCAGTGGTCTTCTTGGCGACCTTCTTCGCAGCCTTCTTCACTGCCTTCTTGGCGGTCGCCTTCTTCGCGACCTTCTTCACTGCCTTCTTGGCAGCGGCCTTCTTCGCGACCTTCTTCACCGCTTTCTTGGCGGCGGGCTTCTTCTTCGCAGCTTTCTTGGTTGCCATGGGATGGCTCCTCGTCAGTGATAGGGAGTTGAAACGCCCAGTTGGATCAAACCCGCGGATGCTGCGTGCGGGGACCGCCGGCGCGTCAGGCGCGCCGTTACGGATGCGGCAATGCCCGCCTCGATCGGCGGAGCGGGCATCGGAACGGGAGTTGCCTTGCATTTCTCCGGGGGAAGCGGGGCCATGTCCACCGTCATCAGGGTCGCGGTGGTCTTGAAGGGGCTGCTTCGCATCGGACGATTGATTCTGCGCACTCGGTTGGGCAGGCAAGGTCTGCTGAGGCGAAACCTAATCACGGTTTTTTTTACTGTCAACAACCCCCGCGAAAAATTTTCACATCCGCGCCGTCCCGGGCGCCGCCGGCGCCACCACTCTGCACGGCCTGCAACGACGGCGGAAGCGGCGCGCACGCGCGTTGCCTGCATCGATGCCAATGCAGGCGTTGATCAAAAAACACTTGAAATAAGCACTCCGCGCAGATAGGCGCAGGTTGGGCACAACAGCGCACGCGCAACGTCGATGGTCACCGGCACCGCCGCCAACGCCAGCACAACGGCGCCGCAACGGGGGGCGAAAAGTTTTCACATTCGAACGCTTCGGCGCGGGGCTGAAACGCGGATTTGCGCAAAACTGCGCACGCCCATCGGCACCGTTCGTCTGTCGGCTGATGCCACGCCGAGGGTGCGCAGCGAACCCCGCGTCATGAGTCCGACGCGGTCGCCAAAACAAAAACGGCCACCCGAAGGTGGCCGTTCCAGAATCCGGAAACGACGACTCAGTGGTCTTCGTTCTCCAGGGCTTCAGCGTACGCGTCCGGGTCCAGCAGCTCGTTGACCTCTTCGGCGTTGGTCAGTTCGACCACGAACATCCAGCCTTCGCCGTAGGCATCTTCGTTGATGGTTTCCGGCTTGTCGGACAGGGCCGAGTTGACCTCGACGACCTTGCCGCTGATCGGGCTGTAGACGTCCGAGGCGGCCTTCACCGACTCGACGACGGCGATCTGCTCGCCGGCCTTGGCGTCGGCGCCGACTTCCGGCAGTTCGACGTAGACCAGGTCACCCAGCAGGCCCTGGGCGTGGTCGGAAATACCGACGGTGACGCGGCCATTGCCTTCGACACGGGCCCACTCATGGGACTTGAGGAACTTGAGGTCGCCGGGGATCTCGCTCATGGGACTGCTCCAGAGATATGCAGGGGTGGAAAAAACGGGGCTAGTGTAACCAAACGGCCGCCACTGCTGTCAGTGACGACCGGCACGTTCGGATCAGGCGTCGGCGAGCACGCCGGGCTGGGCCTGGCCTTCGCGCACGAACGGGAACTTGACCACGCGCACCGGCACCTGCCGGCCGCGGATGTCGACGGTGACCTCGCCGAGTTCACCGGCCGGCACGCGGGCGAAGGCGATGCCCTTGGCCAGGGTCGGCGAGAAGGTACCGGACAGGATCTCGCCCTGGCCGCCTGCGGTGGTCACCGCCTGGCCGTGGCGCAGCACGCCCTTCTCGTCCATCACCAGGCCGATCATCTGGCGCGCGGTGCCGGCGGCCTTCTGCGCCTCCAGCACGTCGCGGCCGATGAAGTCGCGGCCTTCATCCAGCGACACGGTCCAGGCCAGCGCCGCTTCATACGGGCTGATCGCTTCGTCCATGTCCTGGCCGTACAGGTTCATGCCGGCTTCCAGGCGCAGGGTGTCGCGCGCGCCGAGCCCGGCCGGCTTCACGCCTGCCGCCAGCAGGCGGTTCCAGAAGGCGACCACGGCATCCTGCGGCAGCAGGATCTCGAAACCGTCTTCACCGGTGTAGCCGGTGCGGGCGACGAACAGCTCGACGCCGTCGTCGGACTGCGCCTGCAGGGCGGCGAAGCGGCCCAGCTTGGTCAGCGCTGCACGGTCGGCTTCGCGGGCCAGGCCGATCACGATGTCGCGCGCCTGCGGGCCCTGCACGGCGAGGATGGCCAGGTCCGGGCGCTGCTCGACGGAAACGCCGAACGGTGCCGCCTGCTCGCGCAGCCAGGCCAGGTCCTTCTCGCGGGTGGAGGCATTGACCACCATGCGGAAGAAATCGTCGCCCAGGTAGTAGACGATCAGGTCGTCGATGACGCCGCCGCGCGGGTTCAGCATGCACGAGTACAGCGCCTTGCCGGTCACCTTCAGCTTGTCGACCGAGTTGGCCAGCAGGCGGCGCAGGAACGGCTTGACCTGGTCACCGCGCAGGTCGACCACGGTCATGTGGCTGACGTCGAACACACCGGACTCGCGGCGCACCAGGTGGTGCTCGTCCAGCTGCGAGCCGTAGTGGATGGGCATGTCCCAACCCCCGAAATCGACCATCTTGGCGCCAAGGGCGCGGTGGGTATCGTTGAGCAGCGTCTTCTGGGTCATGACCGGATCCGGCAGCAGAGGAAACAAGAATCCCCATTATCCCAGATCGGTCGCCCGCAGGCGTGCCGCAGCGCAGCGGTTCGTGGAAGCGGAAGCGCGGCCCGCCCCACCCTTTCCCTTTCGGGCGAGGCAATGGCTTCCCCCGCAACCGCCTGCTACAGGCGCACCCGCCCGCGCAGGATGTCGGCGAACATCACCCAGTCACCCATGAATGAATACAGCGGATGCCGAAAGGTCGCCGGGCGGTTCTTCTCGAAGAAGAAATGACCGACCCAGGCGAATCCGTAACCGCAGAACAACGCGGCCAGCAGGAGCAGCGGCTGGCCGCGCAGCACGGCAGCAGCCACCAGCAGCAGCACTCCGCAGCTGCCGATGAAATGCAGTCGCCGCGAGACCGGGTGGCGGTGCTCGCTGAGGTAGAACGGGTAGAACTCGCGGAAGCTGGCGAAGCGGGACATGTGCGTGCTCCGGGGCCGTGGTCACTGCCATCATGCGCCTTCCGCGGAGGCGCCGCTGCGCGCTTGCCGGGCGTGGCCCGGCGGCCGTTGCAGAGCCTGGCTCGACGTTACACCGGGGGCGTGCGTGGACCGAACATGATCACCGCCATGCCGGCCAGGCACAGGGCTGCACCGAACAGGTCCCAGCGGCTGGGGCGGATGCCGTCGACCAGCCACAACCAGAACAGCGCGGTGCCGATGTAGACGCCACCGTAGGCGGCATAGACCCGTCCACTGGCGGTGGGGTGCAGGGTCAGCAGCCAGGCGAACAGGGCCAGGCTGGCCGCCGCCGGCAGCAGCAGCCAGATACTGCCGCCCTTGCGCAGCCACAGCCACGGCAGATAGCAACCGATGATCTCGGCCAGCGCGGTCAGCAGGAACAGGCCGAGCGTCTTCACGCTTTTTCCGCTGCCTTGGCGTGCTGCCACAGTGCTTCCTGCGCATCCAGGTCCAGTGCGGCCAGCGCCTCGCCCTGGGCGGCGGCCTGCGCTTCCATCGCGCGGAAGCGCCGCTCGAACTTGTGGTTGGCCCCGCGCAGTGCGGCGCCCAGATCGATATCGGCGTGCCGGGCAAGGTTGGCGCAGACGAACAGCAGGTCGCCCAGTTCTTCCTGCAGGCGCGCCTTGTTGCCGGCGATATCTCCGCGCTCGAATTCCTCGCGCAGCTCCTGCAGCTCCTCGGCCGCCTTGTCCAGCACCGGCAACGGGCCCGGCCAGTCGAACCCGACCTTGGCCGCGCGCGACTGCAGCTTCACGGCGCGCTGCCATTCCGGCAGGCCACGCGAGATACCGGCCAGTGCGGAGGTGTCCTGCTCGCCCTTGGCGGCACGCTCTGCGCGCTTGATCGCCTCCCAGTTGCGCATCACCCCATCGGCATCGTCGACGCTGACATCGGCGAACACGTGCGGGTGACGGCGCTGCATCTTGTCGCTGATCGCACGGGCGACCTCGGCGAAGGCGAATGCCCCCTGCTCCTCGGCCATGCGTGCGTGGAACACCACCTGCAGCAGCAGGTCGCCGAGCTCGTCGCAGAGATCGTCCAGGTCCCCCCGGTCGATCGCATCGGCGACCTCGTAGGCTTCCTCGATGGTGTACGGCGCGATGGTCGCGAAGTCCTGTTCCAGGTCCCACGGGCAGCCGCCCTGCGGATCGCGCAGTCGCGCCATGATCGACAGCAGGCGCTCGAGTTCGTTGCTGGCGGCACTGCCGGTGGTGGGGGTATCGTGCGCGCTCATGCGGGCTCCAGGTTCAGTCGGATAACCAGTCGCGCCACGGCAGACTGGTATCACCAAGGGCAATGAAATCGCCGTTCAACAGGGTCTCGCGGCGGTTGTAGCGGAAGGGCTTGCCGGTCGCCGCCGACAGCACCGCGCCACCGGCGGCATGCAGCACGCACTGGCCGGCGGCGGTATCCCATTCAGAGGTCGGGCCGAGCCGCGGATAGACATCCAGGCCGCCTTCGGCAATCCGGCAGAATTTCAGCGACGAGCCCTGCGCGATGGTCTCGATGCGGCCCATGCGCGCCAGCAGCGCCTCGGTTTCCGGCGAGCGGTGCGAACGGCTGGCGGCGACGCGCAGCGGAGCAGTGGCCGGCGTGCGGGTACGCAGCACGGTGTCGTGCAGGCCCTGCCGCCGATAGGCAAGTTCACCGCGCATGGCATGCCAGACGATGCCGGTGACCGGCGCCAGCACCACGCCGAAGGCCGGCGCGCCCTGGTAGATCAAGGCGATGTTGACACTGAACTCACCGTTGCGCTTGACGAACTCGCGGGTGCCGTCGAGTGGGTCCACCAGCCAGTAGGCGCCCCAGTGGCGGCGCTGCTCCCAGCCCACCTGCGCCGATTCCTCGGACAGGATCGGCAGGTCCGGGGTCAGCTGGCGCAGGCCCAGCTCAATGACCTGGTTGGCGGCCAGGTCAGCGGCGGTGACCGGGCTGTTGTCGTCCTTGATCTGCACGTCGAAGCCATCGGCATACACCTGCATGATGGCCTGTCCGGCTTCCTGGGCGATGGCGATGGCGGTCTCGCGCAGGTCCGTCGTCAGCTTGATCATCGCGTTCCCTGCAGCCACTGGCGGGCAATGAACAGCGCCGCCAGCGAGCGTCCCTCGGAGAAGTCCTCGCGCAGCATCAGCTGGTCCAGTTCGGCCAGCTTCCACGGCACCACTTCCAGCTCTTCGGGCTCGTCGCCGGCCAGTTTTTCCGGGTACAGGTCGCGCGCCACCACCAGCCACGACTGGTGGCTCATGTAGGTCGGAGCCAGGGTCATCGCGCGCAGCACGTCGACCCGGCGCGCGCCATAACCGGCTTCTTCCTTCAGTTCGCGGTCGGCCGCCTGCTCAGGCGTCTCGCCGGCATCGATACGGCCCTTCACCAGCCCCAGCTCGTAACGGTGCATGCCGGCGGCGTATTCACGCACCAGCAGCACGGTTTCGTCATCGAGCATCGGCACCACCACCACCGCACCGTGCCCACGGCTGACGAGGCGCTCGAAGCGGCGGCGTTCGCCGTTGGAGAACTCCAGGTCCAGGTGCTGGCGCTGGAAGGGGCCGTTCTCCTCATCGGTGATCCGATGGATGATCGGCAAGCGACGGCCGGCACGGTCATCGTTCATGCGGAATCTCCGCGGCGCCCGGCGGCTGCGCCGGGGCCGATAGAATGTGCAGGCAGCAACATGTTCATGAGCCCGAAATGCTAGCAGACCCAACCCCCTCCCCGCTGGCCCGCCACTGGCGGCAGCGCGACCTGCAGGTGCTGTGGCACCCGTGCACGCAGATGCGTGAGCATCCGGACACCCTGCCGCTGGTGCCGATCGCCCGTGGCGAAGGTGCCTGGCTGATCGACCACGACGGCAACCGCTATCTGGATGCGGTGAGCAGCTGGTGGACCAATCTGTTCGGCCACGCCGAACCACGCATCGGTGGCGCCATCGCCGCCCAGGCCGGGCAGCTGGAACAGGTGATGCTGGCCGGCTTCGGCCACGAGCCTGCGATCACCCTGGCCGAACGCCTGCTGGCACTGGCCCCCCGCCAGCCCGGCCGCGCGCCGCTGGCCAAGGTGTTCTATGCCGACAATGGTTCAGCCGGCGTGGAAGTGGCGCTGAAGATGGCCTTCCAGTATTTCCAGAACCGCGGAGAGCCGCGCCGCACGCGCTTCATCGCGCTCGAGAATGGCTACCACGGCGAGACCCTGGGCGCGCTGGCGCTGGGCGACATTCCGCTGTATCGCCGCGTCTATGCACCGCTGCTGGCCGAAGGCCTGTTCGCACCCTCACCCGATGCCTACCTGGCCGAACCCGGCCAGAGCGCGGCCGATCGCGCGCGGCAGGCGGCCGATGGCCTGGCCACGCTGTTCGACCAGCACCCGGGCGAGATCTGCGCGGTGATCCTGGAACCGCGCCTGCAGTGTGCCGGCGGCATGCGCATGCATGACCCGGTCTACCTGCAGCGCGTGCGCGAACTGTGCGATGCCCATGGCGCGTTCATGATCGCCGACGAGATCGCCACCGGCTTCGGCCGCACCGGCACCCTGTTCGCCTGCGAGCAGGCCGGGGTGATGCCGGACCTGATGTGCCTGTCCAAGGGACTGACCGGCGGCTTCCTGCCGCTGGCCGCGGTACTGGCCACGCAGGCACTGTACGACGCCTTCCTCGACGACTCGCGCGAGCGCGCCTTCCTGCATTCGCACAGCTACACCGGCAACCCACTGGCCTGCGCCGCAGCGCTGGCGACGCTGGACATCTTCCGCGACGACGATGTGATCGCGCGCAACCGGGGCATCGCCTCGGTGATGGGCACGCTGGCGGCACCGTTTGCCGACCACCCGCACGTGGCCGACGTGCGCCAGGCCGGCATGGTGGTGGCCTTCGAGCTGTCGCGCGACGGCGACAAGCGCACGCCGTTCGATCCGGGCCTGCGGCTGGGCCTGCAGGCCTACAAGGCCGCGCTCAAGCGCGGCGTGGTGCTGCGCCCGCTGGGCGACGTGCTGTACTGGATGCCACCCTATTGCGTGGATGACGAACAACTGGAGCTGCTGGCACACACCACGCTGGCGGCCATCGACGAGGCGATTGCATGCGCGTGACCCGCTGCCCCATCGACCTGGCGCTGCACAGCGGCCAGACCGTGACCCTGCCGGAAGAGACCGCCAACCATCTGGTGCGGGTGATGCGCCTGCGCGAGGGAGACACCTGCGTGCTGTTCAACGGCGACGGCCATGACTACAGCGCCACGCTGACCGTGGCCGGCAAGCGCGAAGTGCAGGTGCGCATCGACGCGGTGCAGGCCATCGACAACGAATCGCCGCTGGCGATCACCCTGCTGCAGGGCATCGCCCGTGGCGAGAAGATGGACCTGATCCTGCAGAAGGCGACCGAACTGGGCGTGGCCTCGATCATTCCGGTCAACGCCGAGCGCACCGAGGTGAAGCTGGATGCGGCACGGGCCGAGAAGCGCGTGGCGCACTGGAACAACGTGGTGACCTCGGCCTGCGGCCAGTCCGGGCGTGCGCGCATTCCGCAGGTGGGATCCCCGCTGTCGCTGGCGCAGGCTGCGGCGGCGCTGCCAGCCGATTCGCTGCGGCTGACCCTGGATCCGCAGGGGGCGCATCGCCTGTCGACGCTGGAAGCCGCTCCGGCCGGCGGCATCGTGATTGCGATCGGCCCGGAAGGCGGCTGGTCGCCGCGCGACCGCGATCAACTGGCCGCGGCAGGATTCCAAGGGCTGCAACTGGGGCCGCGGATCCTGCGCACGGAAACGGCCGGGCTGGCCGCGATCGCGGCGTTGCAGGCGCGGTTGGGCGATCTGGGGTAATGCTGGTTCGTGGTAGCGCCGGCCGCTGGCCGGCATCCAGGGAATAACGAGATTGCCGGCCAGCGGCCGGCACGACCGGGAATCCGACCGGCGGGTTCCCGATCAGGCCGCCAGCGAATCCAGCGCCGCTTCCAGCGCGTCCAGGTTCGGCAGCAGCGCGCTCTGCTCACCCAGCAGCACGCGCATGTGCACGATCTGCGGCAGGGTTTCTTCGGAGGCGTCGGCCAGCAGGCCGTCGCGCGGCACCGAGATCAGCTGCGGGAAGTTCTGCGTCAGCAGCGCGTAGTACGGGCGCTGCGCATTGCCGCTGAGGGACTTCAGTACCACCACTTTGTTGTGGCCGGCCACCGTCTCTTCGCCCAGCCCGGAAAGACGTGCGAACGACACCAGCGGTACCTGCCAGCCATGCCAGCCGATCTCGCCGACCAGCCAGCGCGGCGCATCGGAGACCGGCTGCACCGGCACGCGCGACATCATTTCGGCCACGGTGGCATTGGGCAGCAGTACGCGCTCGTTGCCGGCCTGGATCAGGACGCCGCGGATTTCGTCATTGCTGGCGTAGCTCATGGTGCTTCTCCGTTGTCGTCCTGCTCACCCCAGCGCGCGGCAATCGCCTGCGCCAGTTCCTGCGGTTCACCGGCCACCATGCCGGCAGCAACCACCGCAGTGGCTGCAGCCGGGTCGTAGCAGCCCTCGCCCACCTGCCCGGCCACCCAGGCACCGGCAGCCGCCAGGTCCAGCGCCGGGCCGACGTGAGCCAGGTCGGCACCGCTGAGCAGCACCAGCGCGGTGTGTTCGGCCGGCAATGCAGCGAGCGAAATACCAGTGGCATCGCTCTGGAAATGCAGGCCATCGCTGGCCGCGCGCACGCCGATATCATCGGCCAGCACGTGGACCTCGCCCGGCACGGCGTGCTGGCCGGCCTCGGCCAGCTGCACCGGCAACGGCGAAACGCGCGACATCTGCTTGACCAGGTTGCCGTAGCGGCCACCATCCAGGCGCATGTGCACCAGCACCGGCACGCTCAACGACGCGGGCAGCGCGCCGAGCAGGCGACGCAAGGCATCCGGGCCACCGATGCCGGCCAGCACCAGCAGCGATGCGGCGCGCGCACCGGCCGGGGCGGTGGCATCCAGATCGACCAGGCTCAGATGATCGGTATCGAAGGAGGGCTGCGGCACGGCGACCGATGCCACGGCTTCTGCCGGTACCGGCGCTTCGATCGATTCCTCGACCAGCGACCAGGCGGTGTGATCGAAGGAGATCGGCGGTGCCGCAGGCGCCACCGGTTCGGCCAGCGCCTGCGGCGGCGAAGGCGGCTCCAGGGGTTCGGGCACGACCGGCTGCAGCGCCGCCAGGGCCTGCTCCAGCGCGATCGGTTCGTGCAGGTGTGCCGGAGGCGAATACAGGCCGTCTGCCGGAACCTCATCGGCCCAGCTCAGCGCCTGCTCCAGGTGGGGCTGCAGGGCTTCCTCCTGTGGCGCCGGCGCGGGCGCCGGATGGCCGGGCTCCAGCTGCAGGCTGGGCTCTTCCTCGGCACCCGGCGGCAACACCTGCTGGTGGCCATGCAGCTTGGCGGCCAGATGGCGCCCCCAACGCTGGGCCTCCCAGCCGTCGCGGCGCGCGGCCAGCTCGGCCTCATCGAACACCAGGGTCAACCCCGGTGCCGAAAGCACGGCTTCCAGCCGTTCCAGTGCGTCCTCGATGGCAGCTTCCAGCGCGATCACCACGAACTGCGGATCCGCGGCCTGCAGGACCTGTGGCTCCAGGCCGTTCGGATCATCTTCCAGGACCAGCTGCCCATCTGCATGCGACAGCGCCTCGCGCAGGCGTTCGCGCGCCGCACCGGGGCGGGCCAGCAGGGCAACGGCCGGGGCCGGATGGGTTTCACTCACGGACACGGGCGATCCCCAGCAGGTCGTACACGTTACGCATCAGGTCCAGTTCCTGGTACGGCTTGCCCAGATAACGCTGGACACCGATCTCGAAGGCGCGCTGGCGGTGCTTGTCGCCGCTGCGCGAGGTGATCATCACGATCGGCACATCCTTGTAGCGCGGGTCGGCGCGCATCGCGGTGGCCAGCTCGTAGCCGTCCATGCGCGGCATCTCGATATCCAGCAGCATCAGGTCCGGTACGCGCTCTTCCAGCCGCTCCAGTGCTTCCACGCCATCGCGGGCGACACTGACTTCGAAGTTGTGGCGTTCCAGGATGCGACCGGTCACCTTGCGCATGGTCAGCGAGTCATCGACCACCATCACCAGCGGCACCTGGCGTTCATCGCGCGGCGCATTGGCCAGCACCGGTGCGGTCGGATTGGCCAGGAAGCGGCGCACCAGCGGTGCGACGTCCAGGATCACCACCACGCGGCCATCGCCGGTGATGGTGGCGCCGTAGATGCCCGGTACCGATGCGATCTGCAGGCCGACCGGCTTGACCACGATTTCGCGGTTGCCCAGCACCTGGTCGATCGCCACGGCAGCGCGCAGGTCACCGGCACGCACCAGCAGCAGCGGCACCTGGTCCTGGCCATCGGCGCGTGCCGGGGCCTGCCCGACCAGGCTGCCGAGATCATACAGCGGATAGTCTTCGCCGCTGTAGCGGTAGCTGCTGTCGGCGGCCTCGAAGCGTTCGCGCGACAGGCGGCCGATACCACTGACCGAGGCCACCGGCACGGCGAAGGTGGTTTCGCCGATCTGCACGAACACCGCCTGGGTGACGGCCAGCGTCTGCGGCAGGCGCAGGGTGAAGCGCACGCCCTGGCCACGCACCGACTGGATGTCGACCGAGCCGCCGAGCTGGCGCACTTCGTTGCGCACCACGTCCATGCCCACGCCACGACCGGCCAGCTGGCTGACCTGGTCGGCGGTGGAGAAACCGGAGGCGAAGATCAGGTTGTCCAGTTCCTGCTCGTTCGGCTGCGCATCGGCGGCCAGCAGGCCACGATCGATGGCACGGCGGCGGATCGCTTCGCGGTCCAGACCGGCACCGTCATCGGCCACTTCCAGCACGATTTCCGAGCCTTCACGGTGCAGGCGGATGGCGACCTCGCCCTCTTCCGGCTTGCCGGCGGCACGACGCTGTTCCGGCGCTTCCAGGCCGTGGGCCACCGAGTTGCGCAGCATGTGCTCCAGCGGCGCGACCATGCGGTCGAGAACGTTGCGGTCCAGTTCGCCGTGGGTGCCTTCCAGGGTCAGGTGCACCTGCTTGCCGGTATCCATGCCGGACTGGCGGACCACGCGGCGCAGGCGCGGGACCAGGCCATCGAACGGCACCATGCGCGCACGCATCAGGCCGTCCTGCAGCTCGGAGCTGACGCGCGACTGCTGCTGCAGCAGCGAGTCGTACTGGCGTGACAGATCGTCGAGCACGCCCTGCAGGCCGCCAAGGTCGGCCGCCGATTCGTTCAGCGCACGGCTGAGCTGCTGCAGGGTGGAGAAGCGGTCCAGTTCCAGCGGATCGAACTTCTGATCGGCCTGGTCCTGCTCACGCTGGTAGCGGGCGACGATCTGCGCTTCGGTTTCCAGGTCGAGGCGGCGCAGCTGGTCGCGCAGTCGCGCATTGGTGCGCTCCAGTTCGCCCATCGCGCCGCGGAAGGCGCCAAGCTGCTGTTCCAGGCGCGAGCGGTAGATCGCCACTTCACCGGCATGGTTGACCAGGCGGTCGAGCAGATCCGCGCGCACGCGCACCTGTTCCTGCTGCGGGCGCGCCAGCGGATCTTCATCGACAACGCCTTCGGCCGGCAGCGGTGCCGACAACGGCGCATCGAGCAGTGCCGGCGCCGGGCTGGCGACCGGTGCCGACGCGGCTTCTGCGACGTTCGCCACGTTGGCTGCCGCTGCCGCCGCCGCAGCAGCGATATCGGTCGTGGTACGCACTTCGAACGCGTCGACCAGATCCTGCGCCGGTTCCACCACGCGGTGGTCACCGGTGCGGGTCAGCAGCTGGTGCAGGCGATCGAATCCGCGCTCCAGCAACTGCACATCGCGGCGTTCGATCTCGGTGCGACCGGCGGCGACGGCTTCCAGCAACGATTCGATGCTGTGGCCGAGATCGCCGATGGCGTTGATGCCAGCCATGCGTGCACCACCCTTCAGGGTATGCAGGTCACGCTGCAGGCCGGCCAGCACCTCGCGGTCCTGCGGTGCATCACGCAGCTCGCTGATCAGGCCATCGCAGTGGTCGAGCAGGTCCTTGCCTTCCTCGACGAAGATGTCGACCAGCTCGCGATCGTAGACGCTGAAGTCGAGCGCATCGGCGCTGTCTTCCAGCACCGGCATGGCAAGGACGTCAGGTGTCACGGTTTCAGGCACGTCGGCTTCAGGCGTGCCGGCTGCCACGGCATCCGACACGGCAACCGCATCGACGTCGGCGGCTTCGGCTTCGGCGTGGACATCCGCCTGGCCCGGCGCGTCTTCCAGTTCGAAGAAGCGCACCGGTTCGGCGGTGGCCGGCGCAGCGGACTCCGCGATCTCCTCATTCACCGTCGCCGGGGACGGCTGATCGGCGCTCTCTCCTTCACCGATCGCCGCCTCCCCGCCGACGTCCGCATCCTCGGCAAAGGCTTCCGCCTCGCCCGGCGCGAGTTCGCTGGCCTGCAGGCCGAGCACGGGCCATTGCCCGTCGTCGGCCAGGGGCTGCTCTTCGTCGATCACGTGCAGGCCGGCCTCGAGCGCGGCTTCCAGCGAGACCGGTTCTGCAAACCCCGGCGCAGCCATTTCATCCTGCAGGCTCGACAGCTCGCTGTCGAGTGGCAGTGCAGCAGGCATTTCGAACGCCACGGCATCAGCGGCGTGCGCGTGATCGGCCGAGGGCGCATTCAGGTCAGATGCGACGGCTTCGACAGCGACCGGGATCTCTTCGGCGTCGCGGTCGTCGACCGGCAGCGCACTGGCATCCAGGTATGGCGACAGATCATCCACGACGGTCAAACCGGCATCGTCGGACAACGGCGGCACGCTTTCGGACTCCGCCTCGGCGCCGGCTACGGCAACGCCTGGAACATCGTCGGCCACCTGGATCGATTCGACCACCGGCAGCGACGCCTCCTGCTCACCCGGCACGGACGGCCATCCGGCATCGAAGTAGCGCGAAAGATCGTCGCTGGCCGTCAGCTCACCGACCTCCAGCCCGGCTTCGATCACCACGTCGGCGACCGGAGCTTGCGCAGCATCGTCATGTGCCTCCGGTTCCTGCTCCGGTGCGGCAGACGAAAGCGGTACAGCATCGGTTCCGGACGCGATGGCCGTCGATGCTTCCACATCCGATTCCGCTGTGGGTTGGTCATCCAGCGCCAGATCGTCTTCTTCGTCTTCCAGGCCCACCATCGGCCAGCGCGCTTCCGGCAGCTCGCCAGCAAGCGCCTGCAGGCGCTGTGCCAGCACCTGTTGCGGCGCAATACGCGGCTGTTCGGCCTGCAATGCTTCCATGGTGGCGGTGATCGCCTGCGCGGTCGCATCCAGGGCGGCCACGCCTTCATCACCCGGGACCACCTCGGCGGCCAGTGCGCGCTTGATGTAGGACTCCGCGCCGCCGGTCACAGCCGTGATCTCGGGCACTTCGGTCATCGCGAAGGCGCCGTTCATGGTGTGCACCGCGCGCAGCAGTGCATCGCTGACCGGTTGCGGTGCCTGCTGCGCCGAACGCAGCCAGTCCTGCAGGGTGGCCTGGTGGACTTCCACCTCGGCCTCGAGAATCTCGCGCAGCACGCTGTCGATGTTGGCCGGCGTGCCGACGACTTCGGCCTCCACGACGGCATCGGTCGGCGCCGAAGCGGCGGACTCGGCGTCGAGAATGCGGCTGATCTCGTCTTCACCGTCGGCTTCGGCAACCGGTACAACCGGCGCAGCCGCACCCGGCAGCGGTACGTAGTAGGTTTCCTCGCCTGCACCGACACGATCGGCGATGGCCTGCATGGCCTGCAGGTCAACGCTGATGCGCTGGCCATGGCGCAGCGCCGCGTTCAGTTGCGGCAGCGCCGCATGTGCGTTGTCGACCATCGCCAGCACCGCCGGCGACGCGGCGCGGCTGCCATCCAGCACGCGGTTGAGCATGCCTTCGATCTTCCACGCGAACTCGCCCAGCGTGCGCGCGCCCACCAGGCGGCCACTGCCCTTCAGGGTATGGAAGATGCGGCGGATCGGACGCAGCCGGTCCATGTTGTCCGGCTGCACGCGCCACGCCGGCAGCAGCGTGCCGAGATTGGCCAGCTCGTCGTCGAACTCTTCCAGGAACACCTCGCGGATGTCCTCGTCGATGTTCTCGGCGTCGTCGTCGAAGCCGGCGTCGAAGCCCGCATTCGCGTCGGCATTGGTGTCGGCGTCGGTCGCAACCACCTGCTCCGGTGCCGCCGCCGCAGGCATCGCCTGCGGATTGAAGCCGGCAGCAGCTGCACTCAGCTCGGCGAAGAACTGGGCATCGGCTTCGCTGAAATCGATCGGCGCGATGGTGTCGATATCGATCACCGACACGGCCGGTGCCGAGATTTCCGCTGCCGGGGCGGGCGCTTCGATCGGCGGCGGCGTGAACGACGGTGCCGGCAGGTCATCCGGAGCTTCGTCCACCTCGACCTCCGCCGCAGGCGATGCATCGACCGGCGGCAGCACCACGGCATCGACGATCTCCAGCGCCGGATGCAACCCGGCGTCATCGTCCAGCGACAGCGTTTCCATCGCATGCAGCGACAGTACGTCGTCAGCGTTGTCCAATGCGTCGGCGTCAAAGCGGAACACCACGTCGTCGGACTCGGCAACCGCGTCCTGCTCGGCCGCTACCGGATCGAACACCGGTGCAGCATCGAATCCGGTCGCGGACGAAACCACGGCGTCCGTCGTCTCGTCGATCGCAGGCGCTACGGTTTCCTCAAGCACCTGCGGTGCCTCGGACAGCGACCACTGCGGTGCACCGGAGTGGCCACTGTCTGCCAGCTCGAAGCTGACCGGATCGAAACTGGCGAAGGTCGGGCTGCGTTCGTCATCGGCAGGCGCGACCACGTCGCCCTCCGAGTGGAACGGCGCCAACTCCCACTGCGGGACATCCGGTGCAGGTGCGCTGGACGCCGCGAAGACCAGCGATGCCTCGGCATCATCGTGCGTCGGCAACGGCGAGGCGTCGGCATCACCGGTGCTGGCGGCCACGGCGGCCACAGTGCCCAATGCACCGAACATCAGGCGGTTGTCGGACACCATCGGCGCCGGGGTGGCCGGCGGCGGATCAAAGGTGAAGTCCGGCAGCGGCGTCGGCATGTCGCCGGCAGCGGGCGCGGCAGGCTGCACCGGAATCTCGATGCGTTCCGGCTGCAGCGGTTCGGCCTGCAGGGTAACCGGCTCCGGTTCGACCGCCAGTACCGCCAGCGCATCCGGCGCGACGGCATTACGCTCGGGCAGCGGCCAGTAGCGCAGCGCCTCGAGGCTGCTGCGGGTGATTTCGAGGATGTCTTCGCGGCCCGGGCGACGATCGCGCAGGGCTTCCAGGTAGTACTCCAGGCTGGCCATGGCATCGGCCAGGGTGTCCAGCTGGCGGCCGCTGGGCACGCGCTGGCGGCCGATCAGTTCGGCCTCGATGTACTGCTGCACGCCACGCAGGTAATCGGCGGCGGTGCCCAGGTCGAGCATGCGCAGGGCGCCGGACACATCGCCCAGCAGGCGCGGCACGTCCTGCAGCTCGGCATGGTTCCAGCTGGTTTCGATGAAGGCGACGAAATGCTCGCGGGCGGCGGCAAAGTTGGCGATGGCTTCATGGGCCAGCACTTCCACCGTGCGCCGGTTCTCCACCGCGCTCGGATCGTCCTCGCCACTGCCGCCGGCGCCCAGATGGGCAACCTGGTCGTCCAGCGAGGCATCGACGTACAGCAGCGCACCGGCGATATCCAGCAGCAGGTTCTCGTCGATCTGCTGGCGCCCCTCGACCACGCCACGCAGCGCGTCGCGCTGCTGCACGACCACGCCGCGGGCCACGCCCAGGCCCATCATGCCCAGCGTATCGGCTACCGCGCCCAGCTCGTTGGCCTGGGTCTGCAGCTGTTCCGGCGCACCGCCGGTGCGCAGGTGCAGGTCAAGCGCATCCTTGATGCGCAGCAGTTCTTCCTTCACCGCGCTGCCGACCGTGTCGAGCAGCTCGCGGTTGCGCCCGCTCAGGCTGCCACGGGCATGGTCCAGCTCGGCCTCGGTGGCGGTGACGCTGTCCGGCGCAAAGGCCAGCAGCACGCTGTCATTGACGCCCTCTTCGCCACGCGACGCGCGGATCTCGTTGAGCAGCGGCATCAGCACGATCGGAATGTCGCGATGGCCGTTCTGCAGGCGTTCCAGATAGTCCGGCAGCAGCACGCTGCCGCGCATCAGGGTCGCGCAGGCTTCATCACGGTCGGCCACACGGCCGGCGCCGATGGCGTTGGCCAGCTGTTCCAGCTCTTCGGCCACCATCGCCGGGGCATACAGCTCGACCATGCGCAGGGTGCCCTGCACCTGGTGCAGGTAGCCGGCGCAGATGCGCATGCGGCTGGCATCGGTGGGATCTTCCGCGTAGTACTCGACCTCGTTGCGCACCTGGCGCAGGGTCTCGTCCAGCTCGGGCTTGACCCAGCCCAGCGCTGCGTGGCTCATCGCATCGCGCAGACTGCTCATGGACGCGCTCCGTTCGCCGCCGCGCGGAAGCCGCGCGAGTTCTGGCGTGGGGAATGGAAATGCTTCATCGACTGGTTCCTTGCTCGCCGCCCTGCCCGCGTCACGCCGGCAGCTTGAAGTCGGCGACCGAACGGCGCAGGTCCGCCGCCAGCTGCGCGAGGTGGCCGATCGACTCTGCCGTCTGCCCGGCACCCTGCGACGTCTGGCCGGTGATCTGCCGGATCACGCCCATGGTGCGGGTGATGTCCGAGGCGGCGGCCGACTGCTGCTGGGCGGCGATGGAGATGTTCTTGATGAGGGTGTTCAGGGCGTTGGACACGCGCTCGATCTCGGTCAGCGCGGTACCGGCGTCCTCGGCCAGGCGCGCACCGGACACCACTTCGGCCGTGGTCTGCTCCATCGAGGTGACCGCCTCGTTGGTGTCGGCCTGAATGGCCTGGACCAGGTTTTCGATGCGTCGGGTCGCACCCGAGGTACGTTCTGCCAGGCGCTGCACTTCGTCGGCCACGACCGCGAAACCGCGGCCCGCTTCACCTGCCGACGCCGCCTGCACGGCCGCGTTCAACGCCAGGATGTTGGTCTGCTCGGAAATGTCGTTGATCAGTTCAACGATCGAGCCGATTTCCTGCGACGACTCGCCCAGGCGCTTGATGCGCTTGGAGGTTTCCTGGATCTGGTCACGGATCTGGTCCATGCCCTGGATGGTCTCGCGCACCACGCCGGCACCCTCGGCGGCGATCACCACCGAACGCTGTGCCACGTCGGCCGACTCGGCCGAGTTGCGCGACACCTGCTCGATGCTCGCCGCGATTTCGCCGATGCGGTCCGAGGCCGAGGTGATCTGGTTGGCCTGGTGGCCCGCCGCCTCTGCCAGCTGCATGGCGGTGGCCTGCGTTTCCTGGGTGGACATCGCGACCTTGGCCGAGGTGTCGTTGATGGTGGTCACCAGGTGGCGCAGCTCGTCCACCGCGTAGTTGATCGCGTCGGCGATCGCGCCGGTCATGTCCTCGGTCACCGAGGCCTTCACCGTCAGGTCACCCTCACCGAGCGAGGAGATTTCGTCCAGCAGCCGCATGATCGCCTGCTGGTTGCGGCTGTTGAATTCCACCTGGGTCTGGTAACGCAGTTCCTGCTCGCGCGAGCGGCTGCGCACGTTGGTGGAGACGAAGCCGATGATCGCGATCAGCGACAGCGCACCGGACACCACGCCGATCCAGAAATTCGGGAACAGGCGGGTGTCGGACACCGAGCCGAACGAGGAGAACGCATCGAACAGCTTGCGGCTGTCGTCCAGCATGTGTGCCGAACCCTGGCCCAGCGCGGTGGCGGCGGACTGCGCCGCGAACAGCTGGCGCGAGCTGGCCAGGATCGCGTCGGCATCCTGCTTCATCGCCTCCCACTTCTGCTGCGACTGCTCCAGCGCGGCCACGGCGGCGGCACCGCGCACGGCGGTGATGCCCAGTTCCTCGTTGCCGTTGCGCAGGCCGTCGAGCACCTGCGAGAACACGGTGATGTCACGCGCCAGCGCATCGCCGGAGGTCGCCGCGGCGCTGCCACCGGCACGCATTTCGGTCACGCGGCGGGCCATCGAACCGGCCACCACGACCTGCTGCAGTGCGCTGTACACCTGCGACGACGGCGCGCCGGAGGCGGACATCGCGCGCACCAGCTCGTTCAGCTGGGCCTGCAGGCCCGGCACCGCGCCGGTGAAGTTGTTGGCATTGCCGGCCAGCGCCAGCACGGCGGGCTCGCTGGCCACCAGCTGCCCGGCCTGCTTGCCCAACGGTGCCCAGGTCTCGCCCAGGGTGGCGATGGCACCGGACACGCCCGGCTCCTTGCCATAGCGGCCCTGCAGCGTCGACACGTTCTGTTCGATCGCGTTGCGGGTGGCCTTGAAGGCGGTGAAGGCCTGGGCGTTGCCGCCGACCGCGTCACGTCCCTGGTTGGCCAGCTGCTGCGACAGCACCTGCAGGTCGGCGGCCTTGGAGCCGGCGTCGGCAAGGCGGCTGCCCTGCCAGGTGGCGACGCCGGTGTTGACGCCGAACAGGATCATCGATGCCAGCAGCAGGAACAGCCAGAGGTTGCTGCCGCCCAGCCGCAGCTTGCCGGTCTTGGTGGCGTCCGAAGCAGTACTCATCGTTCAACCTCGATCTTCAATGCAGGGGGCGATGCCCGGCCTCAGGCCGCGGCTTGCCGGAATTCAGGGGTGCGCGACAGCAGCGAGAGCGAGAACACGCCCCAGTCATGGCCGTCGGCATGGAAGGCACGGTCAACGAAATGGCCGTAGCGACCTTCGGCCAGGGTGCCAGCCTCGATCTGCTGTTCCAGCTCGAAGCTGCGCTGGCCGAACAGTTCATCGATGGTCAGTGCGACGTCGCCGCCGGCCTGGCGCATGATCAGCACGCGCTGGCCTTCCTGCTGCACGGTGCGCGTGCCTTCCAGGAAGTACTTCAGGTCGACCACCGGGAACAGGTTGCCGCGCAGGTTGCCCACGCCCAGCAGCCAGGGCTGCGCGCAGGGCACCGGGGTCACCGGCGGCATCGGTACGATTTCCACCACTTCGCGGAAATCAGACACCAGCCGGCGCTGGCCGACGCGGAAACCGACGCCACGCCACAGGTCCTGGGCGAACTGCCGCCCCGGCAGCTGCACCGCGTGGGCCAGGCTGCGCCGTTCGTAGGCTTCAAGGATGTCGAAGGGCGAGCGCATCAGGCCACCAGTTCGTTGATCCGCGCGATCAGTTCATCCTCGCGCGGCGGCTTGACGATGTAATCGGCTGCGCCCTGGCGCAGGCCCCAGGCCTTGTCGGTTTCCATCGCCTTGGTGCTGACGATGATCACCGGGATGTGCTTGATCGCCGCATCACGGGCCATTGCACGGGTGGCCTGGAAACCGCTCATGCCGGGCAGGACCACGTCCATCAGCACCAGCTGCGGCACCTGGTCGCGGACCAGCTGCAGGCCATCCTCGGCGTTGTCCGCTTCCAGCACCTCGTGGCCGGCACGGCGCAGCCACTGGGTGAACACCGCGCGGTCGGTCGGTGAATCCTCGATCAGGACGATACGAGCCATTGTGCCTTTCCCCCCTGGTCAGGCGTTGACGTATGTGCGGATGGCACCCAGCAGTTCTTCGCGCGTGAAAGGCTTGGTCAGGTATTGCTCCGAGCCGACGATGCGCCCCCGCGCCTTGTCGAACAGACCATCCTTGGATGACAGCATGATCACCGGGGTCGCCTTGAACAGCTGGTTGCCCTTGATCAGCGCACAGGTCTGGTAGCCATCCAGGCGCGGCATCATGATGTCGACGAAGATGATCTGCGGCTGCTGGTCTGCGATCTTGGCAAGCGCTTCGAAGCCGTCGGTGGCGGTAACCACCTCGCAGCCTTCGCGCTTGAGCAGCGTTTCCGCAGTCCTGCGGATGGTCTTCGAATCATCGATGACCATCACCCGGAGTCCTGCGAGTTCCCCGCCCGCAGTCGTGTTTTCAGTCATTGCCTATCCCCAAGCGCACGGCCCAATCTCTGGCGGGAGCCGCTGCGAAAGCGTATCTATATCGCACTTTCCGCGCCCGCTTCAAGGCCGGCTTACCGCGCAGGGGGTGGCGCCCGGCTGAACGTGACCGGGTTCGCAATGACTGCGCTGCCGGCAGGCGGACGCTGCGTTGCAGTACGGCGGGGAGGCGCGCGGCCGGCGTTGCCGCTACCATCAACGCCTTGCCTGACAGGTGCGCCCATGCCGTTGAACGTCATCGTGGTGATGGACCCCATCGCCCACATCAAGATCGCCAAGGACACCACCTTCGCCATGCTGCTGGAAGCCCAGCGCCGCGGCCATGCCCTGCACTACGTGCGGCCGGGCGGACTGGCCCTGGAAGGTGGCGTGGCGGTGGCCCAGACCGCACCGCTGCAGGTTCGCGACGACCCGGCCGGCTGGTATGAGCTGGGCGCGTTCAGCCGTACCGAGTTCGGTCCCGGCCAGATCGTGCTGATGCGCAAGGACCCGCCGGTCGACGCCGAGTACATCTACGACACCCAGGTGCTGGATGTGGCCGCCGCTGCCGGTGCCTGCGTGGTCAACAACCCGCAGGGCCTGCGCGACTACAACGAGAAGCTGGCCGCCCTGCTGTTCCCGCAGTGCTGCCCGCCGACCCTGGTCAGCCGCGATGCCAAGGCGTTGAAGGCCTTCGCCCTGGAACACGGCCAGGCCGTGCTGAAGCCGCTGGATGGCATGGGTGGCCGCTCGATCTTCCGCAGCGGCCAGGGCGATCCGAACCTGAACGTGATCCTGGAAACCCTGACCGACGGCGGCCGCAAGCTGGCGCTGGCCCAGAAGTTCATTCCCGACATCACGGCCGGCGACAAGCGCATCCTGCTGGTCGACGGCGAACCGGTCGACTACTGCCTGGCGCGCATTCCCCAGGGTGACGAGTTCCGCGGCAACCTGGCGGCCGGCGGCCGTGGCGAAGGGCGCCCGCTGAGCGAGCGTGACCGCTGGATCGCCGGCCAGGTTGGCCCGGAGATGAAGCGTCGTGGCATGCGCTTCGTCGGCCTGGACGTGATCGGCGATTACCTGACCGAGGTCAACGTGACCAGCCCGACCTGCGTGCGCGAGCTGGACGCGCAGTACGGCCTGAACATCGCCGGCACCCTGTTCGACGCGCTCGAGGCCGGCCTGCGCTGATGGCGGCCGCACCTGCCGTCCTGCCCCCGCCGCCTCGCGAAGCGCAACGGCTGGGCGCGACCATCGCGCTGTCGGTCGTGGTCCACGCCCTGCTGATCCTGGGCGTGGGCTTTGCGGTGAAGGGCGACGCACCGCTGGTGCCGACGCTGGAGGTGATCTTCAGCCAGACCCGCACCGCACTGACGCCGAAGCAGGCCGACTTCCTTGCCGCCGCGAGCCAGGAAGGTGGTGGCGAGCACGACCGTGCGCAGCGCCCGCGCGACAACCAGGCCGGCATCGTGCCGCAGGCGCAGGCGGGGCTGAGCCCAGTGCCACAACAGCAGCAGTCGGCCGCGCCGGTTCCGCCGCCGCAGGCACGCGTGGTAAGCAGCCGCAATGGCGAAGAGACGGTGGCCCAGGCCCAGCCGCGGCCGACACCGGAGCAGCCCGAACCGGATGCACCGCTGACCGCGCGCGAACAGCGCGACGCCGAGATGGCACGGCTGGCGGCCGAGGTGCATCTGCGTTCCGCGCAGTACGCCAAGCGCCCGAACCGCAAGTTCGTGTCGGCCAGCACGCGCGAATATGCCTATGCCAACTACCTGCGCGCCTGGGTCGACCGCGCCGAGCGCGTCGGCAACCTGAACTACCCGGACGAGGCCCGGCAGCGCCGGCTCGGCGGCCAGGTGGTGATCAGCGTGGGCGTGCGCCGCGATGGCAGCGTGGAAAGCAGCCGGATCCTGCGTTCAAGCGGGACGCCGTTGCTGGATGAGGCGGCGCTGCGGGTGGTGCAGCTGGCGCAGCCGTTCCCGCCGCTGCCGAAGACCGAGGACGAGATCGACATCCTGCAGGTCACCCGCACGTGGGTGTTCCTGCCCGGTGGCACCCTGCACGACGACCGGTAGGGTTTTGTTGCCCGGGCCTGCGGCCCGGGACCCGCTGGACGTCAACGTCAACGTCAAAAGCGGCGGTTGGGCTTTGGGTTTGGCGGGGCGGTGTGGGCTTGCAGGACACGCCGTAAACCCCGCTCCGCGGTCCGGCCCAGCCGCTGGCGGCTGTGCGTTCGGGCGCTTGCGAAGCAATGCTTCGCAAGCAAAGCGCCCTCACCCATGGGGGCTCGATGGCGCCTTGCTCGTGTGCGCTGTCCTGCGCACACGGCAAGACCGGGGTTGGGCGTCCTGCCCAACCCGCCCGAGGCATGCCTCGGGCCCATGGCGCCAACGGTCCTGCAAGCCCACACCGCCCCACCTCTGACAGATCCCGGCGCATCGCGTCCCGCTCCGCTGTTGGTAGGTGTCGACCTTGGTCGACACACATCCACGCTATGCGTGGATGCGAGCGAAGCGACCCGCTTTTGACTTTGATTTTCTTTTGATTTTCCGTGGCGGACGCACAAGGAAACTGTCAGAGGTCGGGCGGGTGGGCTGCGCAGGGGCGTGAGCCGCATGGATGCGGCGACCGAGCTTACAGGGACGTACTTGCAGCGCCCCCTGCGCAGCCCACCCGCCCGGCCAAACCACGGCTTTTGATCTACGCAACCACCCCCGCCACGAGGGGCTCAGCCGTTGGCCTTCGCCTTCGCCTCGCGCGCCGCCTGCTGCTCGACCAGGGTCAGTGCCACGTTGTCGCGCAGGTAGGCCGGCTCGACCTTCTCCGGTGCGATGGCTTCACCGCGCGCGAAGGCCGGCACCGCCAGTGCCAGTACGTCCGACGCGCGCGGCAAAGCGGCGGCATCGAATCCACTCAGGCCAGCCCCAAGTTGTGCCACCAGTGCGCCCTCGGCTGCGCCGAAACCGGTACCCACACCGTAGGCGGACAGCCCTTCTGGCAGCGTCACCGCGGCAGGCGCGCATACGCGCTCGGCATCGCGCGCGACCGGCAGGCCGTCCACACGCTCGAAACGTGCGACGTAGAGTTCGCCCATCCGCGCATCGATCGCCGACAGGATCTGCGTTTCTTCCGCCGGTGCCCGCAGCGCCAGCACCTGCAGCGTCGAGACCGGCAGCAGCGGGCGGTCCAGTGCCAGTGCGATGCCCTGGGCGATGGCAATCGCCAGGCGCACGCCAGTGAACGCACCCGGACCGCGACTGAGCGCGATGCCATCGAGCTGGCGACGGCTGATGCCGGCGTCGGCCAGCAGCGCCTCGGCCCACGGCAGGCTCAGTTCGGCGTGCCGGCGCGGGGCGATCTCGAAGCGTTCCAGCACCTGCCCATCGACATGCAGGGCAACGGAACAGGCTTCGGTGGCGGTTTCAAAGGCGAGCAGTTTCATCGGATCAGGTCAGAACAAGGGGAACGTGGCACCGGGAGCCGGCTCCGGCCCTGCCGCAACGGCGGCCGGGGCAGCCGCATCATCGGCCACGGGTAGCCATTGTGGCGTAAAGAAGGCCTGCACATCGGCCAGGCTGCGGGTGCGCCGGAATGGCGGCAGCGACTCAAGGAAGACCCGGCCATAGCCGCGGTTGAGCAGGCGCGGGTCGCACAGCACCAGCACGCCCCGGTCGCTTTCGCTGCGGATCAGGCGGCCGACGCCCTGCTTCAGTGCGATCACTGCCTGCGGCAGCTGTTCGTCGCGGAACGGATTGCCGCCCTGGCTGCGGATCGCCTCCAGCCGCGCCTCGTAGACCGGGTCATCCGGCGCCGCGAACGGCAGCTTGTCGATCATCACCACGCTCAGCGCTTCGCCGACCACGTCCACGCCCTCGCGGAAACTGGCCGAGCCCAGCAGCACGCCATTGCCCGATTCGCGGAAGCGCTGCAGCAGCGTCGCGCGTGGCGCCTCGCCCTGCACGAACAACGGCCACGGCCCGTCGCGCAGTGCCTCGGCGGCCTCACGCAATGCACGGTGCGAGGCGAACAACAGGAACGCCCTGCCCTGCGAGGCCTGCAACACCGGCCGTAGAGTCTGGATCAGCGCGGTGCCAAACCCGCGCGCCGCCGGATCGGGCAGGCCTTCGGGCAGGTAACACAATGCCTGCTCGGGCCAATTGAACGGACTCGGCTGGACCAGCGTGTGCGGATCGTCCAGGCCCAGGCGCGTGGCGATGTGGTCGAAGCCACCGCCAACGGTCAGCGTGGCCGAGGTGAAAATCCACGCCGCGCGGCTGCGCTCGCGATGCTCGCGCAGCGGGCCGGACACATCCATCGGCGTACGCTGGCAGCGGAAACCCCGCGGGGTGAGCTCATACCAGAGCACATCGGCGGCACTGGGAGTCTCCGCCGGATCGGTATCGAAATCGAGGGTGGGCTCATCATCGCCCAGCCAGCGCTGGAGCCGCGACACAGCTTCGCGCGCCCGCGCATGACAGGCGTCCAGGCCCGCCGCCGCTTCCCGCAGCGGCTGCAATGCCTGCTCCAGCGTCACCAGGCCGGCCATCACCGTATCGAATCCATCGCGCACCTGTGGCATCGCCAGCGCGCGCCACTGCGTACCACGTGGCGGCAGCCCCTCCATCGCCGAACGCAACGCCAGCAACGCCTGCTGCAACTGGTCGACCGGTTCCTGCAGGGCCGACTGCGCACCGCCCACGCCGCGAGCTTCGGCCAGGCAGTCGCGGCCCAGCTCCTGCCACGGACGCATGCCGAAGCCTTCGCCGAAGAACTGCGCGGCCAACTCGGGCAGCTGATGCGCCTCGTCGATGACAAAGGCCTGCGCCCCCGGCAGCAACTCACCGAAGCCATCCTGCTTCAGTGCCAGGTCGGCCAGCAGCAGGTGATGGTTGACCACCACCACGTCGGCCGCCTGCGCACGCTGGCGCGCACGCACCACGAAACAGTCATCCCAGAACGGGCAATCGGTACCCAGACAGTTGTCGACGGTGGAGGTGACCATCGGCAGCAGCGGCGAGTCATCGGCCAGGCCTTCCAGTTCGGCGATGTCGCCGAACTCCGAGCGGCCGGACCAGGCCAGGATGCGCTGGAACTGCGCGGCCTGCTCGGGGCTGGAAAACCGCGGTTCACCCCGCGCCTGCTGCAGTCGGTAGCGGCACAGGTAATTCGCGCGCCCTTTCAACAGCGCGCTGCGCAGGCCGACGCCCAGCGCCTGGCGCACGCGCGGCAGATCGCGGTGATAGAGCTGGTCCTGCAGCGCGCGGGTGCCGGTGGAGATGATGGTGCGCAACCCGGACAGCAGCACCGGCACCAGATAGGCGAAGGTCTTGCCGGTGCCGGTACCAGCCTCGGCCAGCAGCAGGTCCCGCTGCTGCAGCGCATCGGCGATGGCTTCGGTCAGGTGCAGCTGTGCCGGACGCGGGACAAAGGCATCCAGGTGCGAGGCGAGCGCGCCGCCTTCGCTGAGGGCTTCGCGGCTGGCATGGACAAGGTCGGACATCAGAGGGAAAGGATACCCGGCCGGGCGCTGCCCGGCACCCGTTTCAAGCCGGAGCAACAGCAACAGCAACAGCGGTGTTCATGGCTCTGGGTTGTACTGGGGACTGGCGGGGGACTGTGGGTTTGCGGGGACGCCGTAAACCCGTCCCTGGGGGCTTGGCCGCGGCATCCATGCCGCGGACACCCCGCAAACCCACAGTCCCCCGCCTCCGACAGTTTCCCGGTGACGGAGGGACGCACTTCGTAGCGTCGAGCTTGCTCGACTGGGATGTCAAAAGCGGTGGAGGGAACGGGAAGAACGATGAGTTACCGCGAGTGCGCGCAGCGTGCGACCCGCTTTTGATTTTGATTTTGTTCTTGCCTGCGGCCCGCGCGATGTATGGCGGGCCGGGTGGGTGGGGCGTGCAGGACCGTTGGCGCCATGGATGGCGCCATCGAGCCCCCAGGGATGGGTTTACGGCGCGTCCTGCACGCCCCACCCACACGGCCCATCACGACCATCCATCAGTGCGAGCGCTTGCCGCAGAGGGGGCAGCGCCCGATGGAGTGGAATAACTCAGTACCGCTTGATCCCCGGCACGGTGCAGCCTTCCAGCTGCGCATGCGCCGACACCGCATTCTCCTTCTCGCCCCGCGCCAGGCGCGACTGCTCGATCGTCGCCCAGTGCCGGCGGCACAGCGGCCCGGTCTTCGAACCCAGATCCACCGCCTTGCGCGCGAACGTCTCCGCCTGTGCCCACTGGCCCTGCAGCAGTGCCAGCTCGGCACGTTCCTGCAAAACCGCCGGGTCGCCGGCGACGATTTCCAGCGCATGGTCCAGGCTGCTGGCCGCGCCGGCCAGATCGTTTGCCTGGCGCTGCGCCTGTGCGGTCAACCGCAGGTCTTCCACCTGCGAATCACGCAGCGGCTGCACCGACAGTTCCTTGTCGTCCGGGCCTGCTGCTGCATCCACGGCAGCCAGGCGATGCGCCGGCGTGGTGGTGTCGACCGGCTTGACCACCGGCGGTGCGCTGCTCACGCAGGCGGCCAGGGCCAGGCTGAGGCCGGTCAGGGCCAGGGGCTGCAGCAGGGATCGCATGTTCATCGGCATCATCGGCTCGGGGGAGGAGTAGCGGCGGCGGGTGCCGCGGCAGGTTCGGCAGGTGCTTCCGGCTTGCGGTCCAGGCCGAACCAGCTGCGCCAGCCACCGCCCTCGCCTTCGGCCCCGCCCTGCCCGTCCGGCGACACCGCCGGTGCGCACGGCGCATAGGCCGGCGCATAGCCAACCACGAACGGGAAACGACGCGCGCCGGGGCAGCCTTCATCGGTGCTGTTGAGGCCGGTGGGCGCCACCGACTGCCAATCCAGGCCCTTGTTGCTGACCCGCAGCGGCGCGCTCGGCAGGCGCTGGAAGATGCCCGACCAGACCCGCATCGCGCCGGTGGCGCCATACAGGCCGGCCTGCTCGTTCTGATCGTTGCCGATCCAGATCACCGCCAGATGATCACCGGTGTAGCCGGCATACCAGCTGTCACGGCCATCGTTGGTGGTGCCGGTCTTGCCGGCGGGCTGCAGGCGGCCGAGGCCATCGGCATTGAGCCGCTGCGCGGTACCGCTGGCGACCACCTGCTGCAGGCCGACACTGATCAGGTTGGCGGCAATCGAATCGCCTTCCTGCGCCGGTGCCGGGGTCTTGTCGTATCGCTTGAGCAGCTTGCCCTGCGGATCGAGCACGCCACGCACCGCGTGCAGCGGCTGGATCTCGCCGCCGGACGCAAGGAACTGGTACAGCTGCGCCATCGCGTACGGGCTCTGGTCGGTCGAGCCGAGGATCACCGCCGGGTTGGCCTCGGCCTTGATCCCGGCCAGCACGTGGATCAGCTGGGTCACGCGCTCGGGGCCGACCTGCATGCCCACGCGCACCGTGGCCTGGTTGTAGGAATGCGCCAGTGCGTCGATCAGGCGCACCGTGCCGTGGCTGCGGTTGTCCGCATTGCCGGGGTTCCAGTTGCGGCCGCGGCCGAGCTGCACCGTCACCGGCGAATCATCCACCCAGCTGGCCAGCGAATAGCGGTCCGGCTGCGCCAGGGCCAGCAGGTACACGAACGGCTTGAGCAGCGAACCGACCGGGCGCTGTGCCTCGATCGCGCGGTTGAAGCCGACCTCGGACACCTCGCGGCTGCCGATCACCGCCAGCACGTCACCGTTGTGCACGTCGGTCAACACCATGCCGGCCTGCAGTTCAGGGCGGCGCTGGCTTTCCAGCGACTTGATGGTGCGGGTCACCGCGCCTTCGGCATAGGCCTGCGCGGACGGCGACATGCCGGTCATCACGCTCAGGCCCGCGCCCTGCAGCGCCGATTCCGGATAGTCATGGCCGAGCTGGCGGCGAACCAGGTCAACGTAGGCGGGGAAGCGGTTGGCTGCCACCAGGCCCGGCGTCTTGGGCACGCCCAGCGGTGCCTTCAGCGCGCGCTGGTACTCGGCATCGTCGATCAGCGTGGCCTCGTGCAGCTTGCCCAGCACGAAGTTGCGGCGATCCAGCGCGCGCTCCGGGTTGCGCCGCGGGTCGTAGAAGGACGGGCCCTTGACCAGGCCGATCAGCAGTGCGATCTGCTCGGTCTCCAGCGACTGCAGGTCACGGCCGAACCAGAACTCGGCGCCGGAGGACATGCCATGGATCGCCTGGCTGCCGCGCTGGCCCAGGTACACCTGGTTGAGGTAGGCCTCGAAAATGGTGCGCTTGTCGTAGCGCGCTTCCATGATCAGTGCGTACAGCACCTCATTGAACTTGCGGGTGACCGTCTGTTCCTTGCCGATGCCGAGCAGGCCGCTGCGGGCCAGCTGCTGGGTCAGCGTCGAAGCGCCCTGGCGGCTCTGGCCACCGGAACGGATCGTCACCCACACCGCGCGCGCGATGCCGGACAGGTCGATGCCGTGATGGCGGTTGAAATCCTTGTCTTCCACTGCCTGCAGGCCGGTCACCAGCAGGTCCGGCGCCTCGTCCATGCGGATCAGGCGGCGCTCTTCCTGCTTCTGGCCGTACAGGGTGGCGATGCGCGCCGGATCCAGCCGCGCGGCCTTCAGCGCCTTGCGGTTGTCAGCGTCGCGCAGCGAGGCCACGCCGCCGTCGGCCAGCGACAGCTCCACCCGGCGCGGGGCCACCCGGCCGTCAACGTCGTTGAAGCCGCGGCTGGAGATGACGAAGCGCCCGCCGTTCACCGCATAGGTGGCCGGCTCCTTGCCCTGCCCGTCATCGCGGTAGGCAGAGGCTGCCAGCTCGGTCTTCAGCGTGGACGCATCCATCGCCTTGCCGGGAGTCAGCACCAGCGGGCGCGCGTACACGCGCGTCGGGATCTGCCAGCGCAGTTCACCGAAACGCTGGGTCACCTGTTGGTTCAGGTACAGCGTATAGGGGATGAGGAAACCCAATCCCAACGCGACCGCAGCCATGCTCCAGGTGATCAGCCGGCGCCGCCACAGCGGACCGTTGTCCTGCTGGTCGTCGTCGTCGAAATCGTCGATGTCGTCGGAATCGTAGCGTCGGGGCACGGGAGAAGCATGGCAGGGGCGTCAGCGGAGTCTACCCCAGCCCATTTCCCCAAGGCAGGTTCACCAAACTGCCTGTTCAGTGATTTACCGGAGGCAGGGGCCCGGCCTTGCCCCGAAGCCCATCCCACAGCCCTCTCAACATGAACCGCAACCGAATCCAGCGAGGGGCGAGGAACACGCCGTTGCCTACCAGCTTCAGCAGCAGGCGCGGCACATCCTGGGCAATCCACACCCGTGGCGTATAGGCACGCGCGTAGAGCAGAACGCGATTGCGCATGATGAAGTAAAGGCGGAAGGGCTTGTGCACGATCACGCCATCCGGCTTCGTACGTGATGGCAGCAGCTCCTCGCCGATGCTATGGGTCATCTGCGCGTCGCAGATGCCATACAGGGAATAACCATGGCGCTTGGCCCTGAAACACCAGTCCATGTCCAGGTTGTCAATGAACAGGGATTCGTCCATTGCACCGATATCCTGCAATGCCGACATCGGCACCAGCGAACCGGAGGTAATGAGGAAATCGCAGGAGATGCGCTGGCCCGCTCCCCCCCGCAACTTGTGGTTGAACGGGAAGCCAAAGCGAACGAACGGGGCAAGCATGCCACTGCGCGAATCGCGGAACTGCGGGCCGACAGCGGCCACGCGCTCTGCGCGGGCCAATTCGATCAGTGCAGTCCCCAGGACATCCACCATCCCTGGCGCCAGCACACTGTCCTGATCCATCAGCAGCACATAGGCAAAGCCGAGCGCCTGTGCCCGCTCATAGGCCCGGTTCAAGGCACTCCCGAGGCCAACGTTGTGCGCCGAGGCAACTACGCTGATTCCGCCCTTTCCGGCCAGCAGTTCGTCGACATCAACACCCGTGCTGCCATTGTCGAACACCACAAGATGCCCCACCTGCTGCAGCACACTGTCAACCACCCGCCGCAACAGGTCCGGCTCGGGCCCATAGGTGACGATGACAGCGCAGACAAGGGAGGCATCGAAGGCGGACCCCGGACCGGGTCCCTGCGGAATCACTGGATTCATGACGTCATGTCGCTGGCTGCGGAACGCAGGCTGTGTGAAAAACGATGAAAACGACCGAAGGCCATCTCCCGCCAAACCTGCAGCAATAACATTGACAGCAAGACTGACAACTCACTGCACCGCTTGAGCGTGATGCAGCGGCTGGACTATACCCGACCAGTACGACCTGCACGAATCCTGTCGATATCAGTGTGGTCGCAGCTCACCACCGGCGCGGCGCAGGCGGTCTTCGAATGCCGGCAGTTCGGCCAGGTCGGGTTGCAGCAAGCGCGCCTGTTCGGCGGCGTGCGCAGCGAAGGCCAGGTCGCCATTGCCGAGCCGTTCGCTGCCGATCGCCAGCCAGCGCTGGGCCAACCGCAGCCGCGCCGAGGGCAGCCCGGCCGCAGTCGGTGACAGGGTCTGCCAGGCCTGCAGGCAGGCGCCTGCCGCCTGTACACGATTCTGACGCAGATTGTCGTCGAAGCAGCGGCGGCTGGCGGGCAGCAGGCGCGCGGCGGCGGCCTTCACCCGCACGTCGCGAGGGGCCAGTGACTGGGCTTCGCGCAGCGCGTCGAATGCGCTGTGCCCCGGTGGGCTGATCCATTGCCCTGCACGCTCGGCATGCTCGATCTTCCGCAGATGGTCGCGCAGCTGGCGTTCGCGCTGCGCCGTGCTGATCGCCGGCTGCTGCAGGGCCCGTTGTGCCTGCTGCGCGCGCTGCAGGCGCTGCGTCAATTGCTGTCGGATTGCCTGCGAAGCCCCCAGCTCCGCCGCCAGGGCCGCATCGCGTTGCGCCGCATCGAACTGGAAGTCGTCGGCGGATGTCTGGCTACGCGCGACCACTGCCTGCAGTGCCTGCTCACGCCCGCGCTGTGCATTCGGATCATCGGCAGCCACCGCAAGCACTGCCAGGAAGCCCTTGGCCGCGGCTTCCAGCTGCTGCCGCTGCAACGCACGCTGCGCCTGCCGCAAGCGCTGGTCCACCGCGCGCGCCAGGGCTTCCTCGCTGGCCGGCAGATCGGCATGACCGGCATCGAACTGGCGGGCACGACGCAGGATCGCGGCCGCCTCGGCCAGCTCCCCACGCCCCGCCAGCGTGCGCGCCTGCAGCAGCAGGTCGCTCAGCGCATCCTCGCGCCCTTCCAGCGCCGGCAGGTTGTCCGGCTGCAGGGCCAGGATGCGCTGGAACAAGGGCAGCGCACTGCTGTCGCCGTCATCCAGGCGTCCAGCAGCGAACGCGTTGCGCGCCTGTGCCAACAACGCACCAATGCCCGCTCCGGCACTGCGTCGCGCCTGCAGCTGGCGGGCGACCGCATCGGCTTCGCCCTGCGGCACCTGCAGCTCACGCGCCAGTGCCAGTGCCTGCGCGCTGCCGTCCAGGTCATCGGCCTGCAGGCGATCGCGCGCCTGTTGCAGCGCTGCCGCACCGGTATTGGCCAGGCCCTGGCGCGCCTGCGGACGATCACCGTCCAGCGCCAGCACTGCCTGGTAGCGCTCACGCGCACCACTGCCGTCGGCATCGCTCAGGCGACCGGCGGCCAATGCACGATCCCCCTCGGCCAGCAGTTGTTCGATCTGCGGCTCGTCCCAGAACCAGTCTGCCAACGGCTTGCGCAGCAGCACCAGCAGCACGAACACGGCCAGCGCTGCGAGCAGCGCCCAGCGCCAGATCCGGCGCGCATGGCGCGCCTGCAGCCACCACCAACGGCCCTCGCGACGGACGCGGTCCAGCGCAGGATGTTCAGCGCCATGCGGGCGATGCGGGGGCTCGCGTTCCATGCGTGCAGGGTAGCCGGGGCAGCGTGAAGCTCAGCCGAGGCGACGCGCCTCACTCACGCCCGGCAGCGCATCCAGCTTGCCCAGCAGGGTCGACAACTGCCCGTAGTCGCTGACCTTCAGCCGCAGCCGCAGATGGGCGCGGCCACTGTTGCGCACGTTGTCACTGTGGATGTCGAGCACGTAGGCGTCTTCCTGGGCGATCAGGTTGGTGATGTCCTTCAGCAGCCAGCGGCGGTCGACAGCAGTGACCACCACGTCCACTTCATAGCCACCGCCGGCCTGGCCCCATTCCACCGGCAGGATGCGCTGCGGGCTGGTGGCGGCCAGCCGGGCCAGCGCGGCACAGTCTGCACGGTGCACGGTGACACCACGGCTACGGGTCAGGTAACCGACGATCGGCTCGCCGGCCACCGGCTGGCAGCAGCGTGCCAGCTGCACCAGCAGGTTGCCCACGCCCTGCACGGTGAACTTGGACTTGCCCAGGTTCTCGCGGCGCGCGGTCGGCCGCGGCAGGCTCGGCGCGGGCGCCGGCTGGCTGGCGGCACGCTCTGCTTCCAGCAGCGTACGGCTGACCTGGTTCGGGCCGGTATCGCCCAGCGCCACCTGGATGTACAGGTCATCGACACTGTCGGCATGGAACTTCTTCGCGGCGACGGCCAGGTCCGAGTGCTGCAGGCCCAGCCGCTTCAGTTCGCGCTCGAGCAGCTCGCGACCGGCCTGCACGTTGCGCGCACGGTCGAGCTTGTGGAACCAGCTGCGTACCTTCTCGCGCGAGCGGTTGCTGGCCAGGAAGCCGTTGGCTGGCATCAGCCAGTCGCGGCGCGGGTCGGCCTCCTTGCCGGTCAGGATCTCGACGCGATCGCCACTGCGCAGCCGATAGGTCAGCGGCACGATACGGCCGTTGACCTTGGCGCCGCGGCAGCGGTGCCCGACCATGGTGTGCACCTGGTAGGCGAAATCGAGCGGCGTAGCACCCTGCGGCAGGTCCAGCACTTCGTCCTTCGGGCTCAGCGCGTAGACCCGGTCCTCGGTCAGCTCGGCATCGAGCGCCCCGGCCAGTTCATTGCCCTGCCCGTCCTGCGCCTGTTCCAGCAGCTGGCGCATCCAGGTGATCTTGCGGTCGAAGGACTTCTCCGCGCCCTTGCCACCTTCCTTGTACTTCCAGTGCGCGGCCACGCCCAGCTCGGCCTGCGAGTGCATCTCGTGGGTACGGATCTGTACTTCGATGGTGCGCCCTTCCGGACCGACCACGGCGGTGTGCAGCGAGCGATAGTCATTGGCCTTGG
The DNA here is from genome assembly GCF_056480025.1 of Stenotrophomonas sp. 109824_Sma. Taxonomy (NCBI): domain Bacteria; kingdom Pseudomonadati; phylum Pseudomonadota; class Gammaproteobacteria; order Lysobacterales; family Lysobacteraceae; genus Stenotrophomonas; species Stenotrophomonas sp. 109824_Sma. The sequence continues at coordinate 3,645,014 of NZ_CM151078.1, forward strand.
GCCGGGCGATGTAATCATCGAATTCGCTCGGCACCGGCGCCCACAGCGCGTGCACCACGCCCAGCGCGGCGTAGCAGGCGGCGACGTCGTCGACCATCACGCGCACCGCACGGATGTCATACAGCTGGTCGAAGGCCAGCCGCTTCTTCTGCATCTTCCGCCAGATGCTGTAGATGTGCTTCGGGCGGCCACTGACTTCGGCCTTGATGCCCTGGGCGACCAGCTCGCGCGACAACACCTTCTTGACGTTCTCGACGTAGCGCTCGCGGGCGATGCGGGTTTCGTCCACCTCGCGGGCGATGCGGCGGTAGGTCTCCGGCTCCAGGTGGCGGAATGCCAGGTCCTCCAGCTCCCACTTCAGCTGCCAGATGCCCAGGCGGTTGGCCAGGGGCGCGTGGATATCGCGGGTCAGCTGGGCCAGCGCACGGCGCTGCTCTTCGTCCAGCTTGTCGGCCGCACGCATCCGCGCCAGCTGGCGTGCCAGCAGGATCGGCACCACGCGCAGGTCGCGGATGATCGCCAGCAGCAGCCGGCGCAGGCCTTCACTGTTGCGTCCGGCCTCGCGGCCGGCATGCAGTGCCCACACCGGGTCGGCGGCGTCCTGGCCATCAAGCAGGCCGATCACTGCCGCCTTGTGGCTGCCCAGCGGCAGCTGGTCCAGGCTGGCGCGCAGGCCCGGCAGGTCGAACAGCAATGCTGCCACCACCGCTCCCTCGTCAGCCGAGAGCATCGCCAGCGCATCGAGGGTATCGCCCAGCACCGACCAGGTGGCGCGCATCTGGTGGTCGCAGTCCGGCGCTTCCCAATGCTCGCGCAGGGCCTGGCGCAGCGGAGCAGGCAGCACGGCTGCCGAGGGACGGTTCAACAAGGCATCCAGGCCAGGGACGGAAGCGCGGTTCACAGCATCGAGCAGGCAAGACAGAGGCCCCTACACTAGCGCCGGCGCCGTTCAGGGACAATCACCGCGGCCACCATCACCCGGCATGAAGACATGCCGCTACACTCGCCAGCACACCCAGGAGAGACCTGCCATGCCTTCGATTGCCCTGCGCGTCCGTCCCCGGATGCTGGCCTGTGCCGCCGTGCTGCTGTCCCTTTCCGCGCCAGCGCTGGCCCAGCGCGTGGTGGAGGGCGACCTGCAGCAGCAGATGTCGCCCGCTGAGTTCAAGGCCGCCGGTCTGGAAAAGCTCAGTGCCAACGAACTGGCCACGCTCAATCGCTGGCTGCAGGGCAAAGTGGAGGCGGCCACCACCCAGGCCGTCGCCGCAGCGCGCGAAGAAGGCCGCCAGGAAGTGATCAAGAAGAACCGCGGCTTCTTCGATTTCGGCAGCAGCGAGCCGATCGAAAGCACCCTGCAGGGCGAATTCCGTGGCTTCAGCCAGGGCCGCCGCTACGTGCTGCAGAACGGCCAGGAGTGGGAGCAGATTGATGCCACGCACTATTCCGGTGGCCGCAAGGAAGCTCCGAAGGTCAGCATGCGCCCGGGCGTGATGGGGGCCTGGTACATGAAGGTGGACGGTGTGAACGTGCAGCCGAAGGTTCGCCGCGCCAAGTAACACCCGGGCATTCCAGCCGCGCCGGGTCCATGCCCGGCGGCAATGGCCGCCCGATGGGGCGGCCATTGCACGCTTTTACGCCTGGCGCAGTGCGGCCACCCGCTGCGCCAGCTTCTTCGCCGAGATGCCGGTACGTGCGCCCAGCTCCTGGGCGAACAGCGATACCCGCAGTTCTTCCAGGTCCCAGCGCAGGGCCTGCCACTGCGGCCGCTCGCGCAACCCCTGCTGCTCGCCCGTCTCCAGCGCCTCCAGGAACGGATGCAGTTCCAGCATGCGCGCCTGGTCGCGCGGCGGATCACGCTTGGCGCGCTCGGTGCGCAGGATCATCGCCTTCAGGTAGCGCGGGTACTGCGCCAGCGCGTCGGCCGGCGTATCGCGCAGGAAGCCGGGATGGATCAGGCCGACCAGCTGCGCTTCCATATCGTCCAGGTTGCCGCGCGCCCAGCCCATCAACGGTGCTTCCAGCATCGGCTTCAGTTCTGCCACCAGCGCCAGGATGCTCTCGGCCAGCTTCAGTCGCGACATCGCCTCGCCAAACAGGGCCTTGGCGGCATGCTCGCGGCGCTGCTCGAAAGCCGCCGCATCGCGGATGTCTTCCAGGCCCTCGGCCAGCACTGCGTTCATCGCCGCATCGACCAGGTCACCGCGCAGGCGCTCCTGCGATTCGATGGCGGCATACAGCAGGCCGGTCTTGGCACCGACCGGCAACTGCTTGCGTGCCTGCTTCACCTTCTCGGCCAACGCGATCTCCAGCAGCCGGCGCACACCCAGCGGGTGGGCCTCCTGCGCCTGCAGGCGGTCGGCGAAGATGCGCAGCGCCACGCTGTCGCCCTCGTCCAGCAGCGCCGGATAGGCCGGTACGCCGGCTTCGCCGGGCACCTGCAGCGGAACCGGTGTGGCCGGGAACGTGCGCAGGCCATCGGCCGCCATCTCGCGGCCAGCACGTGCAGCGAAGGCATCGCCGGCACGGCCGCCGAACTTCGCGCGCAACGCATCGAGGTCGCGCGAGGTCGCGAGCACCTTGCCCTGTTCGTCGCGCAGGCGCAGATTCATGTGCAGGTGCGGTTCGATCGAACCGGGTTCGAAATCGAGCGCGGTCACCGTGGCGCCGGTGGCGCGTGACAGGAAGCGCGCCAGTTCGCCGGTGATGGCATCGGCGCTGGGCTGCGGGAACGCTTCGTAGAACGCGCGGCCGAAGTCCGGCGCCGGCACGTAGTTGCGGCGCATCGCCTTGGGCAGGCTGCGGATCAGTGCCGAGGCCTTGTCGGCAACGAAGCCCGGCGCCAGCCAGCCCAGCTGCACCGGATCCAGCGCATTGAGCAGGTGCAGCGGCACGTCCAGGGTCACGCCGTCATCGTCGGCCCCCGGCTCGAAGCGGTAATGCAGCGGCAGGCGTGCCTGGCCCAGCGCCAGGTACTTCGGGTAGCGCTCCTGTTCGCTGCCCTCGCCCGGCAACAGGTCGACCAGCGACCAGTGCAGGGTCTTGCGCTGTTCCGGTGCAAGCCCCTTCCACCAGGTATCCAGTCCTGCGGCCGAATGGATCTGCGGCGGCACCCGGTCCAGGTACCAGCGCGCCTGCCAGTCCTCGTCGGCCACGATGCCGGCGCGGCGCAGCTTGGCTTCTTCCTCGCGGGCGATCTCCAGCACTTTCTGGTTGTCGGCCACGAAACTGGCGCGGGTGTTGATCTCGCCGGTCACCAGCGCCTGGCGCACGAAGATGTCATGCGCTTCGCCCGGTTCGATGCGGCCGTAGTGCACCGGCTTCTTTGGCGCCAGCACCAGGCCGAACAGGCTGATCTGCTCGGAGGCCAGCACCTGGCCCTGCGCGCGCGACCAGTGCGGATCGAAGTGCTTGCGCAGCAGCAGGTGCGGCAACTCGGCGATGACCCAGTCCGGCTCGATCGCGGCCAGGGTCATGCCCCACACCTTCTGCGTATCCAGCAGGTTGGCCACCAGCAGCCACGGCGGCGGCCGCTTGGACAGCGCCGAACCCGGGAACGGCAGGAAACGGCGCTGGCGTGGCGCCTGGAAATCGCCCTTCTCGGTGCGGTGACCGATCTGCGTCGGCAGGCCTGCCACCAGCGCGCGGTGCAGGGTCTGGTACGCAGCGGCACGCACGCGCTCGCTGAAACCGCCGCCCACCGGCGCCTGTTCCTTCTGTGCACGCACGGCCAATGGCGCCGGCGCCGCTTCGGCCTTGCCTTCGCGGGCCAGCCGCGCGGCACGGTGCAGCTGGCCACGGGTGGCTTTCACTGCGGCGGCATCATCACGCGCCGGGGCCGGTGCACTGCTGCCGGCCAGCAGCGGTGCCATCGAGGCATCACTGGCTTCATCCTTCCAGCCCAGTTCCTCGCACAGCAGGCGCAGCTGGCGGTGCAGCTCGCGCCACTCGCGCATACGCAGGAAGCCGAGGAAGTGACGACCGCACCAGTCGCGCAGCTTGGATTGGGTCAGGTCTTCGTGGGCCTGCCGGTAGGCGTCCCACAGGCGCAGCACTCCGACGAATTCCGAACGCCCATCGGCGAACTGCGCATGCGCGCTGTCGGCCGCGCCGCGCGCTTCGGGCGGGCGTTCGCGCGGGTCCTGGATGCCCAGGAACGAGGCAATCACCAGCATCGGCCGCAGGCAGCCGGCGGCCTGCGCGGCGACCAGCATGCGCGCCAGCTTCACGTCCACCGGCAGGCGTGCCATCTGCTTGCCGATGGTGGTCATTCGCCGCTCGGCGTCGATCGCGCCCAGTTCGGTCAGTTGCTGCCAGCCGTCGGCCACCGCGCGCTCATCCGGCGCTTCCAGGAACGGAAACTCCTCGATGCGGCCCAGGCCCAGCTGCAGCATGCGCAGGATCACCCCGGCCAGGCTGGAGCGGCGGATTTCCGGATCGGTGAATTCCGGCCGTGCCTGGAAGTCGGCCTCGGCGTACAGGCGGTAGCAGATGCCCTCGGCGATACGGCCGCAGCGGCCCTTGCGCTGGTTTGCGCTGGCCTGCGAGATCGGCTCGATGTGCAGGCGGTCCAGCTTGTTGCGCGGGCTGTAGCGCTTGACGCGGGCGAAGCCCGGATCGACCACGTAACGGATGCGCGGCACCGTCAGCGAGGTTTCCGCCACGTTGGTGGCCAGCACGATGCGCCGGTTCGGCCCGGGATTGAACACCCGGTCCTGGTCCTGGTTGGACAGGCGCGCGTACAGCGGCAGTACCTCGGTATTACGGTACTTGCGCCGTTCCAGCGACTGGTGCGCATCGCGGATCTCGCGCTCGCCCGGCAGGAAGATCAGCACATCGCCACGCGCATCCAGGCGGGTGATCTCGTCGATGGCCGACACGATGGCGTCGTTGACGGTGCGTTCGCCCTGGTCTTCGCCCTCGCCTTCCAGCGCGCGATAGCGCACTTCCACCGGGTAGGTGCGGCCTTCAACGCTGATCACCGGCGCATTGTCGAAATGCTGGGCGAAGCGTTCGGTGTCGATGGTGGCCGAGGTCACGATCAGCTTCAGGTCCGGGCGCTTGCGCAGCAGCTGCTTCAGGTAGCCCAGCAGGAAGTCGATGTTGAGGCTGCGTTCGTGCGCCTCGTCGACAATGATCGTGTCGTAGTTCGACAGCCAGCGGTCACTGGCGATCTCCGCCAGCAGGATGCCGTCGGTCATGAACTTGATGCGGCTGTCTTCGCTGACCTTGTCGTTGAAGCGCACCTGGTAGCCGACCAGCTGGCCCAGTTCGCTCTGCAGTTCCTGCGCCACGCGGCTGGCCACCGCACGTGCGGCAATCCGTCGCGGCTGGGTGCAGCCGATCATGCCGGCCTGGCCACGGCCTGCGGCCAGGCACAGTTTCGGCAGCTGGGTGGTCTTGCCCGAGCCGGTTTCACCGGCGATCACCACCACCTGGTGGTCGCGGATCAGCCCGATGATGGCGTCGGCTTCACGCGCAATCGGCAGCTGCGGGTCCAGAGTAATGGACGGCTGCTGCTGCGCCCGTGTCATTCGGCGCTGCACCGATGCCTGCAAGGCCTGCTCGAAGGTGGCGGCCAGTGCCGCATCCTGTGGCTTGGCTTGGCAACGCGAGAGCATCCCCAGCAAACGGCCCCGGTCGCGGCTCATGGCGCCGTCGATGGCGGCACGCTGTTGGCGCAGGCGGGGCGATGGATTTTTATCGATAGAGTTCATCAATCGGTTCGTTCAAAACTTTGAAAGCGACCAGTCATCACGACCGGTTTATTGTGAAGGCCAACGATTCCACAAGGAGGAACCCCATGGCGAAGACCAAGAGCACGACCAAGGCCAAGACCGGCAAGCAGAAGCTTGCAGCGGCGGCACCGTCGGCGCCGAACATCGATATCGGGATCACCCAGGGCGACCGCAAGAAGATCGCCGACGGTCTGTCGCGCTTCCAGGCCGATGCGTTCACGCTCTACCTGAAGACGCACAACTTCCACTGGAACGTGACCGGGTCGATGTTCAACTCGCTGCACACCATGTTCGAGACGCAGTACACCGAGCAGTGGGCTGCACTGGACGACGTGGCCGAGCGCATCCGCGCGCTGGGCTTCAATGCCCCGGGCTCCTACCGGGAATTCGCTGCGTTGACCTCGATCGCCGAGGAACCGGGCCTGACCGACAGTGCGGACTGGCGTGAAATGGTACGCCAGTTGGTGGTCGCCAACGAAGCGGTCTGCCGTACGGCACGTGAAGTGCTGGACGTGGCGGCCAAGGGTGACGACGCCCCGACCGAGGATCTGATGACCCAACGCCTGCAGACGCACGAGAAGTACGCCTGGATGCTGCGTTCCCTGCTCCAGTAAGGTTTGAGGGGGGGCGGCAGGGCTTGCAGCCCTGCACCCGCAGAGGCAACGGCAACGGCAACAGCCGGAGCAAAAGCTGGTTTCCTGTGGGTAGGCGGGGTGGGTCCGGTGGCAGGGGACGCCGTAAACCCCGCTCCGCGGTCCGGCCCAGCCGCTGGCGGCTGTGCGTTCGGGCGCTTGCGAAGCAGTGCTTCGCAAGCAAAGCGCCCTCACCCATGGGGGCTTGGCCGCGGCATCCATGCCGCGGACACCCCTGCCACCGGACCCACCCCGCCTTCGACAGGTCTCCGCGATCTGCCAGCAAAGCCATTGGGGTCAGATCCGTTTTCCTGCGGAAAATGGATCTGACCCATTTTGTTTGTCGATATCTGACAGATTTCATCCACGCATGGCGTGGATCTACTGGCCACCGGGCCAAGTCTGGGGGAGAGCCCCCTGAGTCAGGGGGCGGCCGCGAAGCGGCGGGGGTCTGGGAGCTGGTAAGTGGGCCCGCGTTTCGCGCAGCGAAGCGTGGGAGCGGCAGCGCGCATGCGATGGCGCGTTCCCAGGGCGCAGCCCTGCCGAGACACCCCCGCCGGGGTAAACTAGCCGGATGGCTTCCCGTCCCGCGCACGACCTGCTCCAACGCGTCTTTGGTTACGACGATTTCCGTGGTCCCCAGCAGGACATCGTGGAGCATGTGGCTGCCGGTCACGATGCCCTCGTGCTGATGCCCACCGGCGGTGGCAAATCGCTGTGCTACCAGGTCCCGGCCCTGCTGCGTGACGGTTGCGGCATCGTCATCTCGCCGCTGATCGCGCTGATGCAGGACCAGGTCGAAGCCCTGCGCCAGCTCGGCGTGCGTGCCGAATACCTGAACTCGACCCTCGACGCCGAGACCGCCGGCCGCGTCGAGCGCGAGCTGCTCGCGGGTGAGCTGGACATGCTCTATGTCGCCCCCGAGCGGCTGCTGACCGGTCGCTTCCTGTCGCTGCTGTCGCGCAGCCAGATCGCCCTGTTCGCCATCGACGAAGCACACTGCGTGTCGCAGTGGGGCCATGATTTCCGCCCCGAGTACCGCCAGCTGACCGTGCTGCACGAACGCTGGCCGCAGATCCCGCGCATCGCGCTGACCGCGACCGCCGATCCGCCGACCCAGCGCGAGATCGCCGAGCGCCTCGATCTGCAGGAAGCGCGCCACTTCGTCAGCTCCTTCGACCGCCCCAACATCCGCTACACCGTGGTGCAGAAGGACAACGCCCGCAAGCAGCTGACCGATTTCCTGCGCGGCCACCGTGGCGAGGCCGGCATCGTCTACTGCATGTCGCGGCGCAAGGTCGAGGAGACCGCCGAATTCCTCTGCGGACAGGGCTTCAACGCCCTGCCCTACCATGCCGGCCTGCCGCCGGACGTGCGCGCGAACAACCAGCGCCGCTTCCTGCGCGAGGACGGCATCGTGATGTGCGCCACCATCGCCTTCGGCATGGGCATCGACAAGCCGGACGTGCGCTTCGTGGCGCATACCGACCTGCCGAAGTCGATGGAAGGCTACTACCAGGAAACCGGCCGCGCCGGCCGCGATGGTGAGGCCGCCGAAGCCTGGCTGTGCTACGGCCTCGGCGACGTGGTGCTGCTCAAGCAGATGATCGAGCAGTCCGAGGCCGGTGAAGAGCGCAAGCAGCTGGAGCGGGCCAAGCTCGACCACCTGCTGGGCTACTGCGAATCCATGCAATGCCGCCGCCAGGTGCTGCTGGCCGGCTTCGGCGAGACCTACCCCCAGCCCTGCGGCAACTGCGACAACTGCCTGACACCACCGGCCTCCTGGGACGCCACCATTCCTGCACAGAAAGCGCTGAGCTGCGTCTACCGCAGCGGCCAGCGCTTCGGTGTCGGCCACCTGATCGACATCCTGCGTGGCAGCGAGAACGAGAAGGTGAAGCAGCAGGGCCATGACAAGCTCAGCACCTATGCGATCGGCCGCGACCTGGATGCACGCACCTGGCGCAGCGTGTTCCGCCAGTTGGTCGCCGCCAGCCTGCTGGAAGTGGACAGCGAGGGCCACGGTGGCCTGCGCCTGACCGATGCCAGCCGCGACGTGCTGACCGGCCGTCGCCAGATCAGCATGCGCCGCGATCCCGCCAGCAGCACCAGTGGCCGCGAGCGCAGTGCGCAGCGCACCGGCTTGTCGGTGCTGCCGCAGGATCTGGCCCTGTTCAACGCCCTGCGCGGCCTGCGTGCCGAACTGGCCCGCGAACAGAACGTGCCGGCGTTCGTGATCTTCCACGACAGCACCCTGCGCAACATTGCCGAACAGCGCCCGACCAGCCTGGATGCGCTGGCCCGGGTCGGCGGCATCGGTGGCACCAAGCTGAGCCGCTACGGCCCGCGCCTGGTCGAGATCGTGCGCGAAGAAGGTTGACGCCGGGCTTCCTGCAGAGCCGGGGCGACGCTCGGCTGCCGTTGCCGCAGAAGCAGCCGAGCATGGGCTCGGCTCTACACTGGTGCTGCTCCAATCTTGAACCGGCCATTCAGCCGGAAGTGCATCCGCGCCCACTTGCAGCTAGATTAGCGCCATGTCCCTGGCCTCGACCCTGCTCCGTGTCGTGCTCATGCTCAGCCTGTTGCTCAACGGGCTGAACGCGGCCATGGCCAGCGGTCACGAGGAAATGGGCCGGATGGCCCACGCCGCAGCCGCTGCTGTTGATGGCGGCACCCCTGATTGCCACCACCACGCCGGCATGCAGGCCGACCCGGCCCCACAGGCCAAGGCCCCGCCCCACGACGCCCACTGCCAGATCAAGGACTGCGTGCGCAGCTGCGCCCAGCACCCGCTGCTGGTGGTGCTGCCGCTGCCGGTCATGGCCGGCCCGGCACTGTCACTGGCACCGCAGCCGATTCCGGCCACTGGCCGTCCGGCGCCGCCGCTGCCGCCGATCTCTCGTCCTCCCATCGGCTGATTCCACACGCACCGTGCGCCCTGCGCACCGTAGCCGGCCGCCTGCCGGCGTCTTTACGTGTCTGGAGTCACCACCATGAATACCCGCATTCCCCCCGGTCCGGGCGCTGTGCCCATGCCGTCGCGCCGCCTGTTCGTACAGGGCCTGGCCGCCGGTGGCGTGGTTGCCGGCGTCGCCGCTGTCGGTGTGCCGCAGCGCGCGCTCGCCGCCGCCACGGCCGCCCCGCGCCTGGCCGGCGCCCCCGCCGTGCTCAGCGACACCCGCATCGAACTGGCCATCGGCGAATCGCTGGCCAACTTCACCGGCCGCACCCGCCCGGCGATCACCGTCAATGGATCGCTGCCTGCACCGATCCTGCGCTGGCGCGAGGGCCAGACCGTGGACCTGTTCGTGCGCAACACGCTGGAACGCCACCCGAGCTCGATCCACTGGCACGGCATCCTGCTGCCGGCCAACATGGACGGCGTGCCGGGCCTGAGCTTCAACGGCATCGGCCCCGGTGAGACCTACCACTACCACTTCGAGCTGAAGCAGTCGGGTACCTACTGGTACCACAGCCACTCGATGTTCCAGGAGCAGGCCGGCCTGTACGGCGCGCTGATCATCGATCCCGCCGAGCCGGCGCCGTACCGGCACGACCGCGAGCACGTGATCATGCTGTCCGACTGGACCGACATGGACCCGGGCGCGCTGTTCCGCCGCATGAAGAAGCTGGCGGCGTACGACAACTACTACATGCGCACGCTGCCGGATTTCCTGCGCGACGTGAAGCGCGACGGCTGGTCGGCGGCGCTGTCCGACCGTGGCATGTGGGGACGGATGCGGATGACACCGACCGACCTGTCCGACGTCAACGCCAACACCTATACCTACCTGATGAACGGCACTGCCCCGGCCGGCAACTGGACCGGCCTGTTCCGCAGTGGCGAGAAGGTGCTGCTGCGCTTCATCAATGGCGGGTCGATGACCTACTTCGACGTGCGCATTCCTGGTTTGAAGATGACCGTGGTCGCTGCCGATGGCCAGTACATCCACCCGGTCAGCATCGATGAGTTCCGCATCGCCCCGGCCGAAACCTACGATGTGATCGTCGAACCGAGCGGCCAGGATGCCTACACCATCTTCTGCCAGGACATGGGCCGCACCGGCTACGCCGCCGGCACGCTGGCGGTTCGCCACGGCCTGCAGGCGCCGATTCCCGAGCGCGACCCACGCGTGCTGCTGACCATGGCCGACATGGGCCACGGCATGTCGGGGCACGACATGGGCGCTGGTGGCCACGGCGGCCACGACATGGCCGCGATGAAGGGCATGGAAGGCGGCTGCGGCGCCAGCATGGGCCACGGCGCGTCCGCCGGCGGCGACGCCAGCAAGGCGCCGAAGCACCCGGCCAGCGAGCGCAACAACCCGCTGGTGGACATGCAGAGTTCGGCCACCGAACCGAAGCTGGACGACCCCGGCATCGGCCTGCGCGACAACGGCCGCCAGGTGTTGACCTACGGTGCGATGCGCAGCCTGTTCGAGGATCCCGATGGCCGCGAGCCGAGCCGCGAGATCGAACTGCACCTGACCGGCCACATGGAGAAGTTCTCCTGGTCGTTCGATGGCGTCCCGTTCGCCAGCGCCGAACCGCTGCGGCTGAACTACGGCGAGCGCATGCGCATCGTGCTGGTCAACGACACGATGATGCAGCACCCGATCCACCTGCACGGCGTGTGGAGCGATCTGGAAAACGCGCAGGGCGAGTTCCAGCTGCGCAAGCACACCATCGACATGCCACCCGGCACCCGCCGCAGCTACCGCGTGCGCGCCGATGCGCTCGGCCGCTGGGCCTACCACTGCCATCTGCTGTACCACATGGAAGCGGGCATGATGCGCGAAGTGAGGATCGAAGAATGAGCCGCTCACTGCTTTCCCCCAGCCTGCTGGCGCTGGGCCTGGCCGCCGCGCTGCCGGTGTTCGCGCAGTCGCACGAAGGCCATGACATGGCCGCGATGGATCCGCCCGCAACGACCGCGAAGACGCCGGTCGCACCGGTCGATCATTCGAAGATGGATCCGGGCGCGATGGACCACTCAGCCATGGATCACTCGAAGATGGACCATGGCGCGATGCAACCGGCGGCGATGGACAACACCACGATGGCCCCTTCCAGGATGGATCATGCGGCGATGGGTCACGCCGCGCCCGCACCCACTGAGCCGCGCGAACCCATCCCGGTGCCGACCGATGCCGACCGCGCCGCTGCCTTCCCGCCCATCGCCCACGGTGCGATGGAGCATGCGCCGGAGATCAACAGCCTGCTGCTGATCGACCGCCTCGAACACTGGGATGGCAAGAGCAGCAATGGCCAGGCCTGGGAGGCAACCGGCTGGATCGGCGGCAACATCAACCGCCTGTGGCTGCGCACCGATGGCGAACGCAGTCGTGGCCGCACCGAATCGTCGTCACTGGAAGCGCTGTACGGCCGCAGCGTGTCGCCGTGGTGGGACGTGCTGGTCGGCGTGCGCCAGGACTTCCGCCCGGCCGACTCGCGCACCTGGGCAGCGGTCGGCATCCAGGGCCTGGCGCCGTACAAGTTCGAAAGCTCGGCCACGTTGTACATGGGCTCCGGTGGCCAGGTGCTGGCCAAGGCCGAGGTTGAGTATGACGTGCTGCTGACCAACCGTTTGATCCTGCAACCGCTGCTGGAAGCCACCATCGCGGCCAGGGATGAACCGGAGTACGGCATTGGTCGCGGACTGAACAAGGTGGAGGCCGGTCTGCGCCTGCGCTATGAGTTCAGCCGCCGCTTCGCGCCGTACATCGGCATCAGCCACGAACGCACGTTTGGCGACACCGCCGACTACGCCGGTGACCACGCGCGCGACACACGCTGGGTGGCCGGCGTGCGCATGTGGTTCTGAGCAGCGGTTCGTGAGCAATGGCCAGCCCCGGCAGTCGCCGGGGCCGGCTACACTGCGCCACGCTCCATTGCAGGCCCCGCCATGTCGTTGCAGATCCGCCGCGCCACCCTTGCCGATGTCGACGCCCTGTCGGCGATCGCCATCACCACCTACAACGAAACCTGGGGCGACTCGTACCCGGCGCAGGAGCTGCATGATTTCCTGCAGGCGCACTACAGCCGCGAACCGCAGCGCATCGAACTGTCCGACCCACGCAGTGCCATCTGGCTGCTGATGGACGATGAAACCGTGGTCGGCTATCTGGCGGCCGGTGCCAACACCCTGCCGCATGCGGATGCACGCGAAGGCGATATCGAGCTGAAGCGGTTCTACATCCTGGCCGCGCACCAGAACGGCGGCCACGGCGCGCGCCTGATGGACGCGTTCATGACCTGGCTGGACCAGCCGCAGCGCCGCACCCTGTGGGTGGGCGTGTGGGAGGAGAACTTCGGTGCGCAGCGCTTCTATGCACGCTATGGCTGCGAAAAGGCTGGCGAGTACGACTTCATCGTCGGCGACACCCACGACCGCGAGTTCATCCTGCGCCGGGCGTGATCATGCGATCCATGTAGCGTCGAGCCATGCTCGACGCTACAAATTAGAAATCGAACAGTTCCGACAGGAAGCTGTCCTTCTTCTTTTTCTTGTAGCCGTGGCCCCGGTTGTCCTCGTAGCGCTGGCCGAGGTGGCGGGTATCACGGTGCATTACCGGTGGCGGCGCGGACGCCGGCTGGGCCTGCACGGGCGCTGGCGGCGGCACGGCCGCACCGGCACCGGCGCGCTCGATGATCTTGTCCAGCTCGCCACGATCCAGCCACACGCCTCGGCAGCCCGGGCAATAGTCGATCTCGATGCCATGGCGTTCGGCCATCTGCAGGGTCTGGGTCTTGCACACGGGGCACAGCATCGGCGTCGCTCCTGTCGGTCTGGCCTCGACTGTACCTGCGTGGTGATGACTGTGCGGCAACGCATGACCGAAGGCACAGGGACTTCCGGCGCGTGCCCGCCTGCATGCTGCGCAGCACACTGCGGCCTCCCCCCGCAGGAAGTACGTACATGACAGTGCTGTCCCGCCTGCCTGCCGCCACACGCCTGTTGCTGGTCCTGCTGGGCGTTGGCCTGGGCCTGAACCTGCGCGACATCGCCGCAGCCGCAGGAACTCCGATTCCTGCCCTGCCCATGCCCTACGGCGGCAGCCTGCTGGACAACGCACTGGCCGTGCTGGTTGCACTGCTGCTGGCCGCGCTGCTGAGGCCCCGTGGCATGGGACTGTTGGCCAGCCTCGGGCTGTGCGGCAACGGCTGGGCCGGACCGTTGTGGGTGCTGCTGGCCAGCCTGCCCTGCTGGCTGGGACTGGCGCTGCTCGGTACTCCGAACACGGCGCTGACCGCGCTGGATGCCACGATGCTGGCCGTGCTGTTCCCGCTGGCCGAGGAAGTGCTGTTCCGTGGCCTGGGCTTCGTGCTGCTGGTGAAGATCGTGCGCGGTCCGTGGCCGCTGCTCGCGCTGCCGCAGGCACTGCTGTTCGGCATGGTGCATTGGCTCGGCTTCGGCGGGTTCGACGGCGGCGGCATCGCACTGTTCATTGGCGCGGTGATCGCGCTGGGCGGCTTCATCTTCGCCTGGCTCGACCACTTCGACGGCGACACCCTGTGGTGCGGCCTGGTCCTGCATGTTTCGATGAACCTCGCCTGGAACGTGTTCAGCCTCGACGACGCCGTCGCACTGGGTTGGCAGGCCACCAGCCTGCGCATCGGCACCGCGCTGCTGGCGGTCGCGGTACTGGCCTGGCACGTGCGACGTCGGCGCCAGACACGCCTGTAACGCCCACTTAGCCTGCCGTGCACGCCGGGCTCACTACCGGCTTGCGCATACTTGCGCGCCTTTTGCTCCCCCTGTTGTCCGGAGTTGCCGCGTCATGTTGCTGTCCAAGCGCTTTGTGGAACCACGCGTCCTGCTGATCGAGGACGCCGAGGAAACCCAGGAACTCAGTCGCCTCGCCCTGGAAAGCCAGGCCTGCCAGGTCACCGCTGTCAGCAGCGCCGAGGCCGCGCTGGGCCTGCTCAACGCCGGTGAACCGTTCGACCTGCTGTTCACCGACGTCTGCCTGGGCGGCATCAGCGGCATCGAAACCGCCAACCGCGTGCGCGAGCACCTGCCGCAGCTGCCGATCCTGGTCACCTCTGGCATGGACCAGCACCGCGTGCTGCCGCAGCTGCGCGCCGGCATCCACTTTCTGCCCAAACCGTACAGCATGAGCGAACTGCTCGATGCCATCCGCCTGTGCTTCCGCCATGCAGCGGATGCCACGTTGATGCCGCCGCCGCAGGCCAGCGCGGCCTGAGGCAATCATCCACGCATGGCGTGGATTGAACCTGCGATCAACCGCTGCTGTACGGCCCCGTGCCCGGGAACACCTTCAACAGCGCGCGGGTGATCATGTCCGGGTACACCGTGAAGTGGTCCTCGTCGTCGATCACCATGTTGTCCACCGTCAGCGAGCGGCCACTGCCGCGCAGCTGCTCGGCGAACTCGGCGTTGTGCCGCAGCATGTCGTTGCGGGTGAAATAGCGCGGCTCCGGCTTGACCGTTTCGAAGCTGCCGATCGACAGCACCACCATGGTCGGCTGCGTGGGCGCCTTGGCCTCGGCCTGCAGGCGCGGCACAAGGTGGTTGTCGAACCACAGCGACGGGCTGGACAGGATGTAGGTACGGAACATGTCCGGACGCGTGGTCAGCACGTAGGCACCGAGCAGGCCGCCATAGGAATGGCCGGCATAGGCACGCCGTGCCGGATCGGTGCGGTAGCGCGCATCGATCATCGGCAGCACGCGCTCAGCGAGGAAATCGCGGTAATGCGCGGCGCCGCCGTAGCTGACATCATCGCTGTAGTCGCGCGGATCGGTACGCGCCGGATCGCTGGGCGTGTAATCGCGCGAGCGGCTCTGCTTGGACGTCAGGCCTTCCTGCGGCGGCAGCCCGACCAGGATGAAATCCTCGATGTTGACGCCCTTCTGCCCGACCATGTTGCGCACGCTGCGCACCAGCGGGAAGCTGTACAGCGCATCGGTCACGTACAGCACCGGATAGTGCTTTTCCGGATGTGCGGCGTAGTCGGCCGGCAACGCCACCCAGATCGGGTAATCGCGGCCGACCGGATCGTGCACGCGCAGCGCCTCGGTATCCGGCAGCACCACGCCCGGCGCGGCGGTGGCCGCGCTTTCCTTCGCTTCCTTCTGGGTTGCTGGTGGCGCCACCGACATCGCACAACCACTCACGGCCAGGCAGGCCGCCACACTCCATCCACGCACACGCTGCATCCACACTCTCCCGTTGCGGGCGACGCACCCGGGTGGCGTCGCTACCGCATCCTCACACGTCGCGCGGCGCCGCGCCACGCGCGGTCAGGGCGAGGCCGGCGGCGGCGCCGGAAAAAGGGTGCGCAGCGCCTGCAATGCGGCCGGGTGGTAGATCGTCGCGTGGGTTTCCTCCGGCAGCGGCAGGTACTTCACCAGCGGCGACGGCGAAGCCTGCTGCAGCAGCGCAGCCAGTCGTGCCGTGGAGGCGGCCAGTTCCGGCTGCCCGCTGCTGGCCAGGAACACGTGCGGCTGTGCACGCGTCACCGCCGGTAGCTGCTTGGCCGCCCCGGCCAGCATCGCGCCACGGTTCCACCACAGGCTGGGGTCCAGCGCGATATAGCTGTTGAACAGCGTCGGCTCCTGCAGCAACGTCTCGACCACGAACAGGCCAGCCAGCGACTCACCGATCAGCGCGCGCTCGTCGGTGGTCGGGTAGCGCTGGCGTACCTGCGGCATCAGTTCATCGCGCAGGAAGCTGCGGTAGGCCGCCGAGCCACCGATGCGCGGCGCGATCTTCTGGTCCTGCGGGTCGCTGCTGGGGCCGGTCATGTCGCGGCGGCGCTCGGTGTTCTCGATGCCGACCAGCAGGAACGGACGCATGCTGCCGTTGCCGGTCAGCACCTGCACCAGCCCTGCCACGTGCAGGAAGTCCTCGCCGATACCGCCATCGGCCATATACAGCACCGGCAGCGGCGCCTTCGGATCCAGGCCCCAGGGCTGCGGTCGATAGACATTGATACGGCGGGTTTCGCCCATCGCCTTCGACTCGATGGTGAAGGTCTCGCCGATCACCAACGGTGCCGCCGCCGTGACCGGGTCCGGCGACGTCGCCTGCGCGGCGGGTACAGCAGCAATACATGGCCCGGCGGTGGCCAGCAGGATCAAGGCGGACAAAACAACGACGCGCATGCGAACTTCCATTTTCGAGAGAACGGCCAGCATAACTGCACCGGTGTCCTCAACGGCGATCCAGCTCGATCACGGCCTGGCACGCGCGGAGCTGGTCGTCGGCATCGCGTCCGATTCGAACAAGCGCTGCCGCAACCTCTGCTCGTAACTGGGCGCCCGCATCACGTTCGCCGGTGCGGGCGGCGGCTTCGGACAGACGGCCGGTGTGGCACGCGGCAAGGTCGTCGCGCAGGCGGAGAGTGCCAGCACGCAGGGCAGCCACCACATCGGCATCCACCGCCGCCGCGCGCTCACGATCATGTTCATGTTGTTCCCCCAGTGAGGCCATCGCCTCGCTCCGTTCTTCCTGATCCCGGCGCAACCGTTGCTCGGACTGCACCGCGCCGGCGTGACGTGCCGCATCAGCCCGCGCCATCGCCAGATCACTGCGATCACCGCGCCAGCGCCAGCCGGCCACGAACATCAGCAGCGACCACAGCAGCAGCGACGCCATCACCATCAACATGCGTGGCATGTGTCACTGCTCCGCGAGGCAACGCGCATGGCGCTGCTGCTGGCGCTCCCACACCCCCCAGCACACGGTGTTGGGCCGACCATCGATGCGGGCCGAACAGTCGTAGCCCCCTGCCCGCTTCCACAGCAGCAACGCATCGCAGGCCCGGCGATATTCACCCTGCAGCAGATGCCGGCGCATCGACGAAGCGCGCCAGTTGCCGATGCCGTACTGGTAGAGGAAGTCGACATAGACGTCGTACTCGCCCTGGCTGAGCGCCACGCCGGGCAGCGACGCGCGGAACTGCCCTTCCTCCCTGGCCAGGTGGGCCTGCACGGTATGCAGCGCACGTACTGGCGTGGTGCGGTCGCCCATTCTCACCGGAGTGCCATCCTCGCGAACGGTCGAGCCGAAGCCATAGGTTGGACGGTCATTGCGCGTCGGTACCACTGCGGCGTCGGTGTATCCCTCGCGGTCAACGATGGCGATCAGGCCCGCAGCACTCAGCGCAAGCGCGGCGACCAGGCTGCGCACCGGCAATGTACTGCTGGGCCGGCTCATTCGCGCTCCCTGCGGCGCCATTCGCGCAGCCAGCGCCAGCCCAGATAGGCAATCTGCGCCGCCAGGTAGATGATGGTGAGGACAACGACCAGGCGGTCCAGGGTGATGCCGGCTGCAAGCGCACCGGCGACGGTGACCGGCGGCGCCGACTTGATGGCCGCCGCGCCGGCCGTACTGATGATTTCTTCTTTCATGATGGGTCCTGGAAGGAATGCAGGCCGCGTCGCATCGACATGGCCCGAAGAGATGCCCGCCCCGCTGCCGGCTCGGCACGAGGGTTGTTCCGGTCGGGAGGCGGGCGAAAGATCGGATCCGCCGCTCATGCGGCCTGGGCGATACCCTCCATCCAGCCGCGCACGCGCTGGAAGCCAAGTTCGACCAGGTTGAGGTAATGCCGGTTGGATACCGGTCGCTGCCCGCTGTTGGCCAGCAGCAGATTCGCCGTCTCGAATCGTTCGACCTTGCGTCGGCCACGGCCGCAGTAGTAGCCGCGCAGCGCACAGGCCATCGCCACGTTGTCACGCGCGACCGCCGTGATGATGTCTTCGATCTGCTGCGCCAGCTGATCGGTTTCCAGAGGCTTGTAGCCCTGGGCCCGCCCCGGCATGTCACCACGATGCTCGATCAGCACCGCCAGCAGGTTGCGCGACTGGAAGCCGAGGTATTCGCAGTCGCGATGCAGCGCATATTCGCCGCCCCAGTGCTCCAGGCGGCTGCGGACATACTCACCGAACGTATCAAGCTGCATGGGGGGCTTCTCCTTTGAGGGACGACGGGGCCGGACCGAACACATCCGGGCGCAGGGTTTCGCGGCGCACGGCGCCTGCCGTGGCCAGCTCGATGCGCCGGCACAGTCGCGCGCCGGGCAGCTTGTGGCCGCGGGCGATCATGTAGAGGGTCCGCAGCGCGCAACCGGTCTGGTGGGCCAGGCGGCGCATGACGGGGCAGCTGGGGGTGCCGTAGCCCCCTTGGGAGATGGCGTAGTCGATGAGGTTCATGGCCCACACATTACCGTCAAGGTAATGAGTAGTCAATACCGTTTTGGTCATTTGCTGGATTGGTAATGCAGCGCACCATCTACAGATGGACGCCAGTACCGCTCGCACCCTCAACATGCGCCTACGCGTGGCCGCCGCCGGCGGCCCGGCCGAATGGGCCCGCCTGTTCGGTGGCACCCGCTGGGCGCAGCCCCAGGTCAGCCAGTGGATTTCCGAGAGCAACCCGAAGAGCATCGGCCATCGTCTTGCGCGCGACCTTGAATCAGTGATGCAGCTTCCGCATGGAACGCTGGATCGCGTCGATCAGGACGGGGACGTGTCGCTTCAGTCTCAATCTACGGGACTGGATTTCGCGAAAATGAGCGCTGCGGTCAAGGTGCTTTCGCACTACCTGGAGCTGGTCGGCGATCCACCGGAATGGATCTACGATCCCGTGCTGCTGGAGACCGCATTCATGGTCGTGGACGAGTTCGGTCAGCCCTCTGCGCCGGACAATGTGCTCGACCTGACGAAGCTTCTGGCAAGACGGATCAGGGAGGCAAAGGATGACTCACACGCGACTCGAGGAGCTCGCACAGCGGTTGGCCGCTAGGACCCAGGAACTGCGCGGCGAGCGCACCCCGGCCCCTGCACTGCGGGTGGTGGCGGGAGACGCACATGTGGTTCGCGGGGAGAGGCGCATGGACGCGATCATGCGCGAGTGGCATTGCCGCATGATCCGCAACGTACGCCGGCGCTGGGGCGAGCCCATGCAGCATGTGATCGACCAGGCCTGTTGCGGTGTGGTCAACATCGAGCAGCTTGCCGACGACGCACTGATCCAGTTGCACAAGGACATGGAGCGCGCGGAGGAGTGCATCCGGGAGGGTATTTCCTTCCACGACGCCGGGCTGTTGCGCGCGCATTACGGCTGACGGCGGCCCTGACCGGCCGGCAACGGCCGGCTTGGGCCACGCATTCATTACCAAAAGTTACCTAAACATTACCATTTAGGCGCAAAGATTGACGCAGACGACATGGCGCCAGCAGTGATGGGAGCGCGTGCAAAGCACCCCTTTCCCGCGACTGCCGACCTGATGCCGCACGCTGGGTCGGTACCCGGGAGCCTATGGCACCTGCAGCACTGCTTCGTTGCTGCGGCACTTCCGCGCATTGCAGACGTGCTTTCGAGGGGGCAATAAAAAAAGGCGCCCCATGGGCGCCTTGATCATCACTGCAATGGTGGGCCGTGAAGGATTCGAACCTTCGACCAAAAGATTAAAAGTCTTCTGCTCTACCGACTGAGCTAACGGCCCGCTGCATTGCCCCGGCCTTTCGGCGGGGTCCGCATTCTACCCTACTTTGCTGGGTCGCGCGAAACCACGGTGTGTCGAGACTGCCGGCCAGCGGCCGGCACTACCCGATCGGGCCAGCCCACTTAAACCTTCCGGCCCCTCTACGCATCCCATCAGCGATCCCCACCGCGGAACTTCGGATGCGTCTGCCCTTCATCCTGCTCGTCGCCCTGCTGTTGCCCTGCAGCGCTCTGGCCGCCCCGTCCCAGGTCGTCACTGACGACATCGCCCGCTTCTGGGCCACCTACGATGCGGTGCGCGCCGAACCCGATGCAGCCCAACAGGTGGCCCTGGTGCAGCAGCGCTACATCGATCCGGGCAGCCCGGGACTGCATGCACTGATGCAGGTCCGCAACTACACCGCCCGCGAATACGCCGAGGCCATGCGCACCTGGCCACGCTTCTGGTCTTCGGTACGGCCGTTGACCGCCAACGCGCAGCAGGCCAGCGCCACGTTGGAGCGGGACCTCGCCGCCTTCCGCGCGCTCTACCCTGCCCTGCGCCCGGCCACCATCACCTATGCGGTCGGCGTGCTGCGTACCGGTGGCACCACGCTGGGCGACAAGGTGCTGATCGGCGCGGAGATGGCGCTGGGCGACGAGCGTGTGGACGTGAGCGAGCTGCCCGAGCCGATGCGCAGCCGGCTGCGGATCTTCTACGACAGCCGCCCCGGTGCGAACAACGCGCAGAACAACCTGCACGAATACGTGCATACCCAGCAGCGCGAGACCACCGGCAACCTGGCCCAGTACGCGGTGCGCGAAGGCGTGGCCGAGTACGTGGCCGAACGCATCAGCGGGCGTCGGCCGGCGCTGCCCTTCTACGACTATGGTGCAACCCACGAGGCGGGGATCCGCGCGCGCTTCATCGCCGCGATGGACAGCGATGACCTGGACAACTGGCTCTACAACAGCGCCCGTAATCCATTCGGTGTCAGTGATGTGGGCTACTACGCCGGCTATCGCATCGCGCAGGAGTACATGCGCCGGCAGTCGGACGAGAAGGCGGGTATCGCGCGGATGATCGAGCTGGATTATGCCGATCCGGAGGCGGTGCGGGCGTTTATTGAAGCGTCGGGGTGGTTGCAGGCCCGGTAGGTCAAGGAGTGCGAACCAACGGTTCGCACCCACCGGGAGAGCGATTCGCACCCACGGGAATGCCGGCCAGCGGCCGGCTCTACCGCATGGTCAGGCGTACAGCGTCGGGTCGGCGACGCCGGCCTCGGCGAAGCCCTGCGCGCGCAGGCGGCAGGCGTCGCAGTGGCCGCAGGCGGCGCCGTTGGCGTCGGCGTTGTAGCAGGACACGGTCAGGCCGAAGTCCACGCCCAGGCGCACGCCTTCGCTGACGATCTGGCCCTTGCTGAGGAACTGCAGCGGTGCGTGCACCTTGATGCCCGCACCTTCCACGCCCGACTTGGTGGCCAGGTTGGCCAGTGCCTGGAAGGCCGCTACGAACTCGGGGCGGCAGTCCGGATAGCCGGAATAGTCCACGGCGTTGACGCCGCAGAAGATGTCGTTGGCGCCGAGCACTTCGGCCCAGCCCAGGGCCAGCGACAGCATGATGGTGTTGCGTGCCGGCACGTAGGTGACCGGGATGCCGGCACCGCCGGCCTCGGGCACGTCGATGTCGTCGGTCAGCGCCGAGCCGCCGATGCTGCGCAGGTCCACATCCACGGTCTTGTGCGCGACCACGCCCTGGGCCTTCGCCACGCGGGCGGCGGCATCCAGTTCGGAGGTATGGCGCTGGCCATAGCGCACGCTCAGGGCATGCACGGCAAAGCCCTGTTCCTGGGCCATGGCGATGACGGCGGCTGAATCCATGCCGCCGGAGAGAAGCACGACTGCCTTCTTCATGGGAAAAACATCCGGTTGGGAGGGGAAAGCCAGCACGCTGTCCCGCGCCGGAGCTACATCAGGGAACGCTGCGCCGGCTCATCGACCCGGCTCGTCGTTCCACAGGATTTTATGCAACTGCATCTGGAAGCGCACCGGCAGCCGGTCTTCGACGATCCAGTCGGCCAGCTGCCGCGCGGTGATCTCGCCCTTGCTCGGCGAGAAGAACACGGTGCAGCGCTTCACCAGGCCGTGCTCGGCGACCATGGCCTTGGCCCAGTCGTAATCCTCACGGTTGCAGATGACGAACTTGATCTGGTCGCGTGCGGTCAGCAGCGGCAGGTTTTCCAGGCGGTTGCGGGCGGCTTCGGCCGAGCCTGGCGTCTTGATGTCGACCACGCGCGACACGCGCGGGTCCACAGCGCTGACGTCCAGCGCGCCGGAGGTTTCCAGCGAGACGTCCATGCCGGCGTCGCACAGCTTCTGCAGCAGCACCAGGCAACGCTTCTGTGCCAGCGGCTCGCCACCGGTCACGCAGACGTGGCGCACGCCCTGGGCCAGCACCTCGGCTACGATGTCGTCGATATCCCACCAGGTGCCGCCGTGGAAGGCATAGGCGGTGTCGCAGTACTGGCAGCGCAGCGGGCAGCCAGTCAGGCGCACGAACACGGTCGGCCAGCCGGCGGTATCGGCTTCGCCCTGCAGCGAGGTGAAGATCTCGGTGATCTTCAGGCGTGGCAGGGGCGACTGCACGATCTCACTGGGCGTGGCGGCGGCGCTGGACGGGGTAACGGCGGTCATGGCGGGTACTTCTTGGAGGGACACGTGGCGGGGGAGCTACCGTGACCGGTAACGAAAGCAGCCGAGCATGGCTCGGCTCTACAACAGCAACCGGGCGGGTGAACCCATCCGGTAACGAAAGCAGCCGAGCATGGCTCGGCGCTGCAACAGCAGCCGGTCGGGTGTGGCCCAGCCGGTAATGCGAGCCGTCGGGCATGGCCCGGCGCTGCCGGATCCGGGCGGGTTTGCCGAGCCGGAAACGAAAGCAGCCGAGCGTGGGCTCGGCTCTACAGGACACGTATTGTACGCCCGGTCAGCGGATCAGCGGATCTGCCTGCCGAGGCGGATCGACTGCAGGCGGTCCTGCGCGGTGCGCGCGGCGTCCGAGCCGGGGTACTGCGCCACGACGGCCTCCAGCGTCTGCTGGGCCTGGTCGACCTTGCCCTCGCCATACTGCGAGAGGCCGACCTTGAGCAGGCCGCCTGCGGCCTTGTCGTGGGTCGGATAGCGCGAGAGCAGTTCACGGAACTGGGTCTCGGCCATCGGGAAATTGCGGGTGGCGTAGTAGCTCTCGCCCAGCCAGTACAGCGCGTTCGGCGCGTAGACGCCGTTCGGGTACAGCTGCAGGAAGCTCAGGAACAACTGCGCCGAATCATCGTACTTGCCGGCCTTCAGTGATTCGAAGGCAACGTTGTAGGAGGTGCGCTCGTCGCCGGTGGCGGCAAGGCTGCCGGCATCACCATGGACGGAAGGCGGCCGCTCGGAAGTGGCCGCCGCTGCGGGTTTTACCGGGGCCGGGGCGGCCTTCGGCGCGCTCGCCGGAACGGGCGGCAGGGCCGGGGCGGCATTGCCCCCTTCCAACCGGTTCAGGCGGCTGTCCAGATCCAGGTACTGGTCCTGGGCGGACTGCTTGAGCTGGGCGTTGTCGTGCTGCAACTGCTCGATCGAGGCCTGCAGGCTGGTGACCTGCTGCCGCAGCTGATTGATCTGGTTCAACAGGTCCTGGTTGGCACTGTTGTTGTACATCTGCTGCTCGAGCGCGCCGACACGATCGGCCAGGCTCTGTCGCTGTGCATGCGCCGGTGCGGCAGCCACGAGGGCTGCCGCAACGACCAGCATCAATTTGATGCCAATGCGCATGGATTACTGCGCGGTGTAGACGATTTCGACGCGACGGTTCTGCGACCAGCAGGACTCGTTCGACTCGGTGCAGACCGGACGCTCTTCACCGTAGGACACGACGGTCAGCTGCGAAGCCGAGCCACCGTTGGCCTGCAGGGCCGAGTTGACGCCGTTGCCACGACGCTCACCCAGGGCCTGGTTGTACGCGCGCGAACCGCGCTCGTCGGTGTGGCCCTGCAGGGTGATGCGCGAGGACGGACGGTCACGCAGGTACTTGGCGTGGCAAGCCATGATGGCCTGGAATTCCGGCTTCACGTCTTCCTTGTCCAGGTCGAAGTAGACAACGCGCTGGCGCAGGCAAGCGTCGGTGTCCAGGTCGCCCGGGCCGTACAGGCCGGAGGTCGACGGACCGGTCGGGGTGGTGGTCGAGGTGCCGGTGTCGACCGGAGCCGGCACTTCTTCCTTGACCTTCTTCGAGCAACCGGCCAGGACGGCCACAGACAGCAGGGAAACAAGCAGAACGCGGGTGGACTTGTTCATGGCGATACCTTTGTGGCTCCTAGGCCGATGAGGGGTTCAAGACAGCGAAAATATTAACACTCTTTTAGCGCTGGGTACGGTATGGGGACCATGCCGGTTCGCGCACATCTCCGTCAGCCAGAACCAACCGCTGGCGCACGCGCGCATCGGCGGAAACGGCGTACAGCACGCCACGGCCACCCTCGCGGGCGGCGTACAACACCATGCTTGCGTTGGGCGCAAAGCTCGGAGATTCATCCAGCGAACCCGGGGACAGCGTGCTCCAGCGGGGCGAACCCAGCGAGCTGTCCATCATCGCGATCTTGTAGCTGTTGCCCGAGCCCTGCGCGACGGCGATCTTCTTGCCGTCGTAGGACACCGAGGGCTTGGCATTGTAGTTGCCCTGGAAGGTCACGCGCTCGGCGCTGCCGCCACCTGCACCGACCTTGTAGACCTGCGGACGGCCGCCACGGTCGGAGGTGAAGTACACCGCGCTGCCATCCGGCGCCCAGGTCGGCTCGGTATCGATGGCGAAGTGGTTGGTCAGCTGGGTCAGCTGCTTGCTGCCCAGGTCCATCACGTAGATTTCCGGATTGCCCGAACGCGACAGGGTCAGGGCCAGCTTGCGGCCGTCCGGCGAGAACGCCGGGGCGCTGTTGATGCCGCGGAAGCTGGTGACCAGCTCGCGCGCGCCGGTGCCGATGTTCTGGATGTAGATCGCCGAATTGCCACGCTCGAAGCTGACGTAGGCCAGCTTGCTGCCATCCGGGCTCCACGACGGCGACAGCAGCGGCTCGGCCGAACGCACGATGGTCTGCGGGTTGTAGCCGTCGGAGTCGGCCACCATCAGCGCATAGCGCATGGCGTCGCCCTTGCCGCTGGCGGTCACGTAGGCGATGCGGGTCCAGAAGGCGCCGCGCACACCGGTGATCTTTTCGTAGATGGCGTCGGCCATCTGGTGGGCGACGTCGCGCATGGCGTTGCCACGGGCGGTCATCGCCAGGCCCAGCAGGCGCTCGCCCTTGGGCACGTCGAACAGTTCGTACTCGACGCGATAGGCGCCGGCACCGGCGTCGAGCACGCGGCCGACCACGATGTAATTCTGCTTCAGCGCACGCCAGGTGGCGAACTGGATGTCGCCGCCACGCACGGGCTTCTCGACGATCTGCGCTTCCGGCAGCGTGCGGAACTGGCCCGAGCGCTCCAGGTCGGCGCGGACCACGCCGGCGACGTCGGTCTGCGGAGCGGCCGACGAACCCTGGTAGGGCATCGGCACGATGGTGATCGGCAGGGCGGAGGCATTGCCGCCGATGATGTCGATATCCAGCCCCTTCTGCTGCGCGACGGCAGCAAAGGGCAGCAACAGGGCCGCAAACACGGCAAGCCAGCGAGGCATCTTTTTCATGGAGCGCTCAATAGGGGGAAACCGGAACGAGGGATAACAAAGCGGGAGTGAACCGCTTCGCAATCATGAACCAAGGGTACGTGAATTCCGGGTCAGTTCCAGCCCGTCTTCTCACGTACCGTTAACGTCGTGGCTAACATCGCACCTGCCTGCCCCGGCCACACCGCCCCTAGCAGGCAGTGTTCGACAGCAGCCCACAGCCTGCCCGGTCGAAACCGAGCGCACCAGAGGCAAGCGCGACAGCCGTGGGCGCGGGCGGCCTGATGACCGCCCTGCCCCACTCGATCAATCCTGTGCAGTGAAGGTCAGGTTGAGCGTGCGGTTGAACACCGACTCGAAGCCCCGGTATGGCAGCGGCTGGGCGTTGAGCACGGCGGCCTCGATCGAGCGCTTGCCGGCCTCGTCATAGGGGCAGTTCGCGCCGACCTTGGCCTGCAGCACCTGCCCACCCGGGATCTGGGTGATGGTCACCTGGCACTTCTGCCCCAGCGGCACGCTGTCCGGGCGGGTCCAGGTGTCACGCACCTTGGCCTGGATCGCCGCAGCGTACTTGGCGGTCAGATCATCGCTGCTGCCGCCCCCACCGGCGGCCGGCCGGGAGGCGCCAGTGGCACCGGCAGCCGCACTGCCGGCCGCGTTGCGCGCGGCGGCGACCTCGCGCAGCTTCCGCTCGGCCAGCTTGGCTTCCTTCTCGGCCTGCTCGCGGCGGGCACGGATCTCGGCGATCTTCTTCTGCTTCTCGGCCTCGGCCTTGTCAGCCGCCACGCGCTCCTGCTCGGCCTGCTTCTTCTTCTCGTCGGCTTCCTGCTGCTTGGCCAGGCGCAGCTTCTGCTCCGCTTCCTCCTGGCGCTTGCGTTCGGTCAGGTCGATCTGCTCCTGGCGGCGCTTGGCTTCCTGTTCCTGCTTGGCCTTCTCCTGCGAGATGGCCAGCGCACTCACCGCTTCCTGGTCCTTGGTATCCGGCTGCGCGACACGCTCCTGCGCCTGTTGCTGCTGCGGCGTGGGGGCGTCCTGCGGGCGCGGTTCGGGAATCGGCTGCGGCGGCGGAATGGTGTCTTCAGGGACCGGAATCGGCTCGGCGACCGGCGGCGGCAGGTCCTCCAGCTTTTCCGACTGGCGCAGGGCCTGGCGCGCAGCGGAGGCCTCGGATGCGGACAGCGCCAGGCTGGCCTCGACCGAGGGATCGCCGGCGGCGGCATCGGTGTTGCGCTCGGGCGACCACAGCCAGGCGCCGATGAAGACCAGCGCAACCAGCAGGTGCACCAGCAACGCCAGCGCCAGGGGCAGGCCCCAGCCGGGTTCGCGCTGATGCGGAGGTGGCAGGGCGTCAGCGTGCATCGGTGGCCAGGCCTACCTTGTCTACCTTGGCGCGCTTGATCACATCCATCGCGGCGATGACCTTTTCATAGGCCACGGCGCGGTCGGCGGCGACGATCACGCGCACGCCCTTGTCCTGGGCGGCGATGCCGGCCAGGCGACCTTCCAGTTCCTCGGCCGACACGGCGGCCGGTTCCTTGGCGTCGGGCAGCTTCAGGCTGAGCTGGCCGTCCTGGCGCACCGAGACGATCACCGGGTCCTGCTTGCTCTCCAGCGCCTTGGCGTTGGACTGCGGCAGGTCGACGTCGAAGCTCAGGGTGAGCAGCGGTGCGGTGACCATGAAGATGATCAGCAGCACCAGCATGACGTCGATGTAGGGAACGACGTTGATTTCCGATTTCAGCTTGCGGCGCTTGCGGCGACCGATGGCAGCGGACATGGCTTGGACTCCCGGGTCAGGCGCTTACTCGTCGCCAGCGCTCTGGCGCTGCAGGATGGAGCTGAACTCTTCGGCGAAGGTTTCGAACCGCACCGACATGCGCTCCACGCGGGTGGTGAAGCGGTTGTAGGCCCACACCGCCGGGATCGCCACGAACAGGCCGATGGCGGTGGCGAACAGCGCTTCGGAGATGCCCGGCGCGACGGCGGCGATACCGGCCTGCGCACCGCTGCTGATCATGTCGTGCATGGTCACCATGATGCCGAACACGGTACCGACCAGGCCCACGTACGGCGCGGTCGAGCCGATGTTGGCCAGCAGCTCCAGGTTGCGCTCGAGCTGGTCCACTTCACGGGTGTAGGTGGTGCGCATGGCGCGCTGCGCGCCTTCCAGCTGCGCACGACCGTCCAGGCGGCGCTTGTCGCGCAGGCGGGTGTATTCGCGGAAACCGGCTTCGAAGATGGCTTCCAGGCCGCCGACATTGCGGCTGCGGTCGGTGGCCGAGCTGTACAGCTTGCCCAGGTCGGCGCCGGACCAGAAGCGGTTCTCGAACTCGTCGGCTTCGCGGGTGGCCTGCTTGAACACGCGGGCCTTGCGGAAAATGATCACCCAGCTGACGAACGAGCCGACCAGCAGCAGCAGCACGATGATCTTCACCGGCAGGCTGGCCTTGGCCATCAGTTCGAGGTAGTTGATGCCGCCGCCGGTGGTGGCCTGGGCAAGGGTCTGTGTCGCGGCGTTGCTGACGTCGGCCGGCAGTGCCTCGGTGACCGTGGCCTGCAGGGCCAGGAGCGTTGCGATCATCCGTTGTTCCTCAGTGTTCGGATTCGGGGTGGAGGTGGGGTTGCAGCACGGCAAGGACGGCGTCGTCCATGCCACGCGGGCGGAAACTGGCCGCTTCCAGTGCGGCAATACGGACCTGCGCCGACAGCAGCAGCTCGCCGTCGCGCAGGATCTGCTGGTCGAAGACCATGCTGGCCTTCTTCAGCTGGACCAGGCGGGCGCTCACCTGCAGGGTGTCATCCAGCCGTGCCGGCCTGATGAAATCCATCTGCATCGAGCGCACCGCGAAGACCATCCCGTGCTCGGCGCGCATGCGCTCCTGGCCGTAGCCCAGCGCACGCATCCATTCGGTCCGGGCCCGTTCCATGAAGGCCACGTAGCGGGCGTGGTAGACCACGCCACCTGCGTCGGTATCTTCCCAGTAAATGCGTGTCGGCCAACTGAATCGGGGCTCAACCGACATCGGGAACCTCCGCGAACAGGTCCTGCGGCGGGTTCTTGGGCTTCAGGCCCATGTGCCGGTAGGCCTTGTGGGTGGCCATGCGGCCACGCGCGGTGCGCACCAGGAAGCCCTGCTGGATCAGGTAGGGCTCGACCACGTCTTCCAGCGTGCCGCGCTCTTCGGACAGCGCCGCGGCCAGCGATTCGATGCCGACCGGACCGCCGTCGAAGTAGTCGACCATGGTCTTGAGCAGGCGCCGGTCGAGCTCGTCGAAGCCCTCCGGATCAACCTTGAGCATTTTCATCGCGGCCTGTGCCACGGCCTCGTCGATGTGGCCGCCCGCCTTCACCTGCGCATAATCGCGCACGCGGCGCAGCAGGCGGTTGGCGATACGCGGGGTGCCACGCGCGCGGCGAGCGATCTCGCCGGCGCCATCGGCGGTGCAGTCGATGCCGAGGATGGTGGCCGAGCGGCGCACGATCCGGGTCAGCTCTTCGACGCTGTAGAACTCCAGGCGCTGGACGATGCCGAAGCGGTCGCGCAGCGGCGCGGTCAGCAGGCCGGCGCGGGTGGTGGCGCCGATCAGGGTGAACGGCGGCAGGTCGATCTTGATCGAACGGGCCGCGGGGCCCTCGCCGATCATGATGTCGATCTGGAAATCTTCCATCGCCGGGTAGAGCACTTCCTCGACCACCGGCGACAGGCGGTGGATCTCGTCCACGAACAGCACGTCGTGCGGCTGCAGGTTGGTGAGCAGTGCGGCAAGGTCGCCGGCCTTCTCGATCACCGGGCCGGAGGTGACCCGCAGGGCCACGCCCAGTTCGTTGGCGATGACGTGGCTGAGGGTGGTCTTGCCCAGGCCGGGCGGCCCGAAGATCAGCACATGGTCGAGCGCGTCGCCACGGGCCTTGGCCGCTTCGATGTAGATCTCCAGCTGCTCGCGCACCGGGGCCTGGCCGAGGTAGTCGGCCAAGCGCTTGGGGCGGATGCTGGCGTCGGCGGCGTCATCCTCGCGGGTGGCGCCGGCGCCGATGATGCGGTCGTCGGTCATGTGCTGATTATGCGGCAAAAGCGCGGGTTTCGGCCGGGCTGCGCCCGGCACCCGCAGAGGCAACGGCAACGGCAACATCCAGAGCAACAGCCGAAGCGGGCTTCCTGGGGAATGGCGGGGTGGGTCCGGTTGCGGGGGACGCTGCAAGTACGTCCATGCAAGCTCGGTCGCCGCATCCATGCGGCTCACGCCCCCGCAACCGGCCCCACCCCGCCTTCGACAGTTTCCTGCGGTCTGTCGGAACGGCGTTCTGCTTTGGTGGGTGCCGACCGTTGGTCGGCACGGTAGATCCAGGCGTGGAGGAAACTGGAGAGCAGAGTGGGCCAAGCTTCAAGCACGCGGCATCTCCGCAAGCGGAGCCCCCTTGTTGTTCAAGGGGGTGCGCCGACAGGCGGGGGGATTAGGTGGAATGCGTGCGGAGCCCACGGTTTGCGCAGCAAATCGTGGGACGTAGCGCAGGTGGAGATTAAATCTCCACCTGCGCGCCGAGTTCCACGAGGCGGTTGCCCGGAATACGGAAGAAGCCCGTGGCCGGGGCGGCGTTGCGATGCATCAGCGCGAACAGCTTGTCACGCCAGATCGGCATGCCGCGGTTGGCGGTGGCGACGATGGTCTCGCGGCTGGCGAAGAAGGTGGTGTCCATCGGGTCGAAGTAGATGCCGCCGTGGTCGCACGAGCGCATCAGCGCCAGTGGCACGTCCGGGGTCTCCATGAAACCGAAGCGGACGTAGACGCGATAGAACTCGTCGCCCACCGATTCGATCTTCAGCCGCTGCCCTTCCATCGCATACGGGATCGGCAGGGTTTCCACGTGCAGGAACACGTTGCGCTCGTGCAGCACCTTGTTGTGCTTGAGGTTGTGCATCAGCGCGTGCGGGGCCACGGTCGGGTCGGCGGTGAGGAACACCGCGGTGCCCGGCACGCGTACCGGCGGCGCCAGCATCAGGCCCGGCAGGAAGGTGTCCAGGCGGATGCCGTCCTTGCGGATCTCATCGCGCAGCAGCTCGCGGCCACGGCGCCAGGTGCGCATCATGGTGAACAGGAAGATGCCCAGCACCACCGGGAACCAGGCGCCCTGCAGCAGCTTGGCACCGTTGGCGATGACGAAGCCGAGGTCGATGATGAAGAACACCACGCACAACGGCAGGATCCACTTGCGGGCCTTCGGCCACAGCGAGCGGGCCACCAGGGCCAACAGCAGGGTGTCGATCAGCATCGTGGCCGACACCGAGATGCCGTAGGCCACGGCCAGGTTCGACGAGCTGCGGAAGGCCAGTACCAGGCCGATCACCATCACCGCGATACCCCAGTTGATGCCGGGGATGTAGATCTGGCCGATGGTGTCGTGCGAGGTGTGCTTGATGCGCATGCGCGGGATGTAACCCAGCTGCATGGCCTGGCGCGAGACCGAGAACGCACCGGTGATGACCGACTGCGACGCGATCACCGCCGCCATTGTGGCCAGGATGATCATCGGGTACAGCGCCCACGGCGGCACCGCCTCGAAGAACGGATTCTTCAGCGCTTCGGGGTGGTTGAGCACCAGTGCGCCCTGCCCCAGGTAGTTCAGCACCAGGCACGGCAGCACGAAGAAATACCAGGCGTGGCGGATGGGTTTGGCGCCGAAGTGGCCCATGTCGGCGTACAGCGCCTCGCCACCGGTCACCGCCAGCACCACCGCGCCAAGGATGAAGATGCCGTGCCAGCTGTGCTCCATGAAGAAGCGGATCGCCCACCACGGGTTGAAGGCCTTCAGCACTTCCGGCGCGTCGACGATGTTGTAGATGCCGATCGCGGCCAGCGAGATGAACCAGACCGAGGTGATCGGGCCGAACGCCTTGCCGATCTTTTCGGTACCGAAGCGCTGCGCGGCAAACACCATCAGCAGCACCACCACGGTGATCGGCACGATGAAGGCATGCAGGCCGGGCGCGGCCACCTCCAGGCCCTCGACCGCGCCAAGCACGGAAATCGCCGGGGTGATCACGCCGTCACCGAAGAACAGCGAGGCACCGAAGATACCGAGGATGCCGACCACGTAGGCCGAGCGCGACCCGTTGCGCAGCGTGCGCTGGGTCAGCGCCATCAGCGCCATGATGCCGCCCTCGCCGTCATTGTCGGCGCGCATGATGATGGTCACGTACTTCAGCGTGACCACGATGTTCAGCGCCCAGAACGCCAGCGACAGCACGCCCAGCACGGTGTCATGGTCACTGTTGAGCCCGTAGTGCGGCGAGAACGCCTCCTTCAGGGTGTACAGCGGGCTGGTACCGATATCGCCGAAGACCACGCCGATCGCACCGATGATCAGCGCCATGCCTCCGGCGGGAGGGGCGTGACCGTGGCCGCCGGGGGCAGCTGCGTGCGGGGTTTGACTGCTGGACATGGGACTCCTGGCGAAGCTCAGGCGGTTCGTTGAGGGAAAGGGAGGCGGGTCAGCGCAGCGCCGACTGCAGCGCCTTGCGGATCACGGTGGCCACTTCGTCGCCTTCATTGAAGGCGTCGCGGGCCATGCGTGCCGCTTCGGCCGGCTTGTAGCCCAGCTGCTGCAGGGCCACGGTGGCATCGGACAGCGGATCGGCCGGCGCCGGGCCACTGCCGGTGGGCAGCGCGCCGCCGGCACCGAACTGGGCGGCGCGGTCACGCAGCTCCAGCACCATGCGTTCGGCGGTCTTCTTGCCGATGCCGGGGATGCGGGTCAGCGCGGTGATGTCGCCGGCCTGGACCATGCGCGCGAACTCCTCGACGCTGACACCGGACAGCACGGCCAGCGCGATCTTCGCGCCGATGCCGCTGACCTTCTGCACGTCGCGGAACAGGCGCCGCTCACCCTCGCGCAGGAAGCCGTACAGCGAGACGCTGTCTTCCTTCTGCGAGTAATGGGTGTACAGGGTGACCTCGCGGCCGAGCTCGGGCAGGTCGTAGAAGGTACTCATCGGCGCCTCCAGTTCGTAGCCCACTCCGTTCACGTCCACCACCAGCCACGGCGGCGCCTTGTAGGCGACGATGCCGCGCAGTCGACCGATCATTGCGTGCAGCTCCTCATTTGCGGCCCCACGCCTGGCGGGCACTGAGCCCCAGGCGGTTGGCCGTCGCCCTTACGTGGGCATGGGTGATCGCCACCGCCAACGCGTCGGCCGCGTCGGCCTGCAGCTTGGTTTTCAGGTTGAGCATGAGCCCGACCATGTGTTGAACCTGTTGCTTTTCGGCGCCACCGCGCCCGACCACTGCGAGCTTGATCTCGCTGGCGGCGTATTCGTGCACCGGCAGGTCGCGCAGCACCACGGCCGAGATCGCCGCGCCCCGGGCCTGGCCCAGCTTCAGCGCCGAATCGGGATTGCGGGCCATGAACACCTTTTCGATGGCCACTTCATTGGGCTGGTATTCCCGGCACAGGTCAGCCAGGCCCAGCACCAGCAGCTTCATGCGCTGCGGGAAGTCGTCGGCACCCAGCAGCACCAGCGGCTGGTGGTGCACGTGGCTGACGCGGCCGGTGGCGTCGACATCGATGATGCCGACCCCGGTCCGCTGCGAACCGGGGTCGATGCCGAGGATGCGGGTCATGCGGCACTCCTGGCGGGGCGGAACGGGGTGCGCTGGCAGGCGTATGGGCTCATGACTGTCCGCGGTGACCGTTCAACGGCCCGCGCCCAGGCCGTCGAGGACGGCTCAGGCGTAGGCGTCGGCGCCGAGTTCGGCGTTGGAATACACGTCCTGCACGTCGTCCAGGTCTTCGAGCATGTCGAGCAGCTTCTTGACCTGCAGGGCGACGTCGCCTTCGACCTTGATGTCGTTGTCCGCGCGGAAGGTGACCTCGGCGTGGTCGGCGACATGGCCGGCGGCGGCCATTGCGTCCTTGACCGCGTTGAACGCGTCAGGGCTGGTGACCACGTCGATCGAGCCGTCGTCCGGGTAGACCACGATGTCATCGGCGCCGGCCTCGATGGCCGCTTCGGTGATGGCTTCCTCGTCGGCACCCGGGGCGAAGCTGAGCACGCCCAGGCGCTTGAACATGAAGGCGACCGAGCCTTCGGTGCCCATGTTGCCGCCGCACTTGCTGAACGCATGGCGGACATCGGCCACGGTGCGCACGCGGTTGTCGGTCAGGCAGTCGACGATCACGGCAACGCCACCCGGGGCGTAGCCCTCGTAGCGGATTTCCTCGTAGTCGACGCCTTCCAGTTCACCGGTGGCCTTCTTGATGGCGCGCTCGATCACGTCCTTGGACATGTTCACGGCCAGGCCCTTGTCCACGGCCACGCGCAGGCGCGGGTTGTTGTTGGGGTCGCCTCCACCGCCGCGCGCGGCCACGCCGATCTCGCGGATGATCTTGGTGAAAATCTTGCCGCGCTTCGCGTCGGACGCGTTCTTGCGGGCTTCGATGGAGGGGCCTCTACCCATGGGTGCTACCGTCTGGCTGCTTCAGGATCAAGGCGCGGATTCTACCTGATCGGGCGCTGCAACCGTGTCTAGGGCGGAGGGATGCTGCCAGGTCATGCCCGGCGTAGAGCGTGCGAACCAACGGTTCGCACCCACCGAGGCAGGCCGGTCGCACCTACTCAATCATGCGGCGGCGGCGTCGCGGCCGTGGTCGAACTGGCCGTGGCGCAGGAAATGCGCGGTCTGCCGCGCGGCATCGGGCGACACCACCAGGCCACTGTGGCTGGTACGCACCACGCAATGGTCGGCCAGGCCCGGCAGGCGGGTCTCGGCCAATGCCACGGTGCCATCAGAGGCATCGTCGATCGCCCCCAGCAGGCTGCCCAGCCCATGCGGTACCGAGCCGGCGATCAGCCCGACTTCGGCCTTGCCCTGCCAGTCCGGCAGGCCATCGAGCAACAGTTCGCTGCTGCGGCCCAGCGCCAGGCCCCACCCGTGCTCGGACAATGAACGCGCAGTGCCGCTGCCGCGCAGCGGCGAGCCCAGGCAGACCACGCGCTGCACGTCCAGCTGCGGCTGGCGGCGCAAGGCCTCCAGCGCGAGCAATCCGCCCAGGCTGTGACCGACCAGCGACAGCGGTCCGGCATCGGCCAGGCGTTCCAGCAGCTGCGGCACGGCCACGTCGGGGCCACCGAACACCGAGGAATAGCCGAACGCGTGCACCTGGAAACCACGCGCGCGCAGGCGCCAGGCCAGCGGCCCGACCCAGGCACGGGCATTCCAGATGCCATGCAGCAGCAATACGGGGGGAGTCATGCAAACAGCCTGGCGGTCAGCGGGGCAGGAACGTGAGGTGATTGAACACGCGCGCGCAGCAAGCGGCGGTGAACGTCAGGCCGCGCGCGGCGCGCGGCGCAGGATGAATTCGAGGTCCTGGGTGTCACCGACCGGGAACAGGTACTCGCCGGCCTTCTCGAAACCGTAGCGGGCGTAGAAGCGTTGCGCGCCGAAGTTCTCCGACCACACGCCCAGCCACAGCGTGCGCGGGCCTTCGTGTTCCAGCCAGGCCAGCGCGGTTTCCAGCAGGCGGCTGCCCCAGCCGCAGCTCTGCTGCGTCTTGATCAGGTACAGGCGCTTGAGTTCGCCGTCACCGGGTTTCACATCCGGATGCGGCAGGCCACAGGGGCCGGCGGCGGCGTGGCCGACCGCCTCCCCATCCAGTTCCAGCAGCCACACCGCGTAGTCCGGGTGGGCCAGGATCACGCGCTGGCGCTCGACCGTGTAGGCCTCCTCGAGGAAGGCCTGCAGGTCCTGCGGCGGATACAGATGGCCGAAGGTTTCGGTGAACGTGCGCGCGGCCAGCGCCGACAGGGTCGGCGCGTCGTCCACAGTGGCGCGGCGGATCGAATACATGCAGGAAGTTGACGTCAGGGCGAAGCGCGGGTCAAGCCTTTTCAGACGATTCCGCTGCTTCTTCCTCGTCCTCTTCCTCGTATTCCTCTTCGTCTTCGTCCTCTTCTTCCTCGCCTTCCTCGTCCTCGTCGTACTCTTCCTCTTCGTCGTCCTCGTAATCCTCGACGCCGAAGTCTTCACCGTCCCAA
The DNA here is from genome assembly GCF_056480025.1 of Stenotrophomonas sp. 109824_Sma. Lineage (NCBI taxonomy): Bacteria > Pseudomonadati > Pseudomonadota > Gammaproteobacteria > Lysobacterales > Lysobacteraceae > Stenotrophomonas > Stenotrophomonas sp. 109824_Sma. The sequence continues at coordinate 3,680,569 of NZ_CM151078.1, forward strand.
CGGCCTTCGCCGTCGGCGACGAAGGTCAGGGCCATCGCCGCCGGGTTGGTACCGACGCGGACCAGCCAACCACCGAACACGCGTGCACGCTCGGTGACCAGGGTGGCCTCGGAGCCTTCATTGCCCAGCTTTTCCCACTCCAGCGAAAACGCAAACTCGGTCATTGCCTGGATCTCCTGATCAGTTGGTCTTGGGGCGAACCTGGATGTGCACTTCGGCCAGCTGCGTATCGACGATCGGCGACGGCGCGTCGGTCATCAGATCCTGTGCACCGGTGGTCTTCGGGAACGGGATGACGTCGCGGATCGATTCGGTGCCGGCCATCAGCGCAGCGATGCGGTCGATGCCGAAGGCAATGCCACCGTGCGGCGGCGCGCCGTAGTTCAGCGCGTCGAGCAGGAAGCCGAACTTGGCGCGGGCTTCCTCGGCACCGATGCCGAGCAGCTCGAACACCGCGCTCTGCATGTCCGGACGGTGGATACGGATGGAACCGCCGCCGATTTCATTGCCGTTGAGCACCATGTCGTAGCCGCGCGAGACGGCGGTACGGGCATTGGCGCGCAGATCGGCGATGTCGTCCACGGCCGGTGCGGTGAAGGGGTGATGCAGGGCGACGTAGCGCTGTTCTTCCTCGTCCCACTCGAACATCGGGAAGTCGGTGACCCACAGCGGGGCCCAGCCGTCGGCGACCAGGCCGAAGTCCTTGCCGGCCTTCAGGCGCAGCGCGCCCATGAAGTCGGAGACCTTGTTGTAGCCACCGGCGCCGAAGAACACGATGTCGCCGTTGCCGGCGCCGACGTGGGCCACCAGCGCAGCGAAGGATTCCTCGCTGAAGAACTTCTGGATCGGCGAGCTGACTTCGCCGTTGTCGGCGATCTTGATGTAGGCCAGGCCCTTGGCGCCGTACTTGGCGGCATGCGCGGCGTACTCGTCGATCTGCTTGCGGCTCAGCGACGCACCGCCCGGGATGCGCAGCGCGGCGACGCGGCCTTCGGCATCATTGGCCGGGCCGGTGAACACCGGGAACTCGCTGTCCTTGACCAGCTCGGCCACGTCGACCAGCTCCAGCGCGATGCGCAGGTCCGGCTTGTCCGAACCGTAGCGACGCATCGCCTCTGCCCAGGTCATGCGCGGGAAGCTGGCATCCAGCTGCACGTCGACCACTTCCTTGAAGATGGCGCGGATCATGTCTTCGACGAAGTCCTGCACGTCGCGTTCGCGGACGAAGGCGAACTCCATGTCCAGCTGGGTGAATTCCAGCTGGCGGTCGGCACGCAGGGCTTCATCGCGGAAGCAGCGCGCGATCTGGTAGTAGCGGTCGAAGCCGGCCACCATCAGGATCTGCTTGAACAGCTGCGGGCTCTGCGGCAGGGCGTAGAACTCGCCCGGGTGCATGCGCGCCGGCACCAGGAAGTCGCGCGCGCCTTCCGGAGTGGCCTTGGTCAGGATCGGGGTCTCGATGTCCTGGAAGCCCTTTTCGTCCAGATGGCGGCGCAGCGCCTGCACCAGCTTGATGCGGGTGCGCTGCATGCGCTGCATTTCCGGGCGGCGCAGGTCCAGGTAACGGTACTTCAGGCGGGTTTCCTCGCCCGGGTTCTCGTGGGCGTGGAACGGCAGCGGCGCGGCCTTGTTCAGCACGGTGATGGCGGTGGCGATCACTTCCACCTTGCCGGTGCGCATCTTGTCGTTCACCGCGTGGCGGGCGCGCACGACGCCTTCCACCTGCAGCACGTCCTCATAGCCCAGCGACGCGGCCACGGCGAACACTTCGGCGTTGTCGACCTCCACGGTCACCTGCACGATGCCTTCATGATCCCGGAGATCGATGAAGCAGACGCCGCCCTGGTTACGGGCCACGTCGGTCCAGCCGGCGAGGGTGACAGTCTGGCCAATCAGGGTCTCGTCGACCAGGCCGCAGAAGTGGGTACGCATTGGGGGGAAGCTCCGCTGGAGAACGCCGGCACCGGATGGGGGCCGGAAAGCCTCGTATTCTGCGGCCGAGGCCCCGGCCGGGGCAAATCCGGCCAGTCACACCGGCTTGATCGCCCCCTTCCCAATAGTCAGGCACCTGCCACCGTATGGGATGCCGCCATGAAACCGCTGTCCCTGGCCAGCCTGGCCGTGACCCTGAGCCTGGGCACCATCGCCACGCTCGCCCTGCCCTCCGCCCCGGCCGCCGCGCAGGACGGGGTGATCCGCTGCGAGAGCCAGAACAACCGCGAACGGGTCTGCAACACCGGCTGGCGCAATGCGCAGCTGGTCCGCCAGCTGTCCGGCAGCGCCTGCGACGAAGGCCGCACCTGGGGCAGCCGCAATGGCAGCATCTGGGTCACCAATGGCTGCCGTGCCGAATTCGTCGAGGCCCGTGGTGGCTGGGGCGGCGGCAATGGCGGTGGCTGGGGAGGCAACAACGGCCGGCCCGGCGAAACCATCCGCTGCGAAAGCCAGAACAACCGCGAGCGCAGCTGCCCGGTCGGCTGGCGCAATGCCCGGCTGGTCCGCCAGCTGTCCGGCAGCCCCTGCAACGAAGGCCGCACCTGGGGCGTGCGCAATGGCGCGATCTGGGTCAGTGGCGGCTGCCGCGCCGAATTCGCCGAGGCCCGCGGCTGGGGCGGTAGCGGCGGTGGTGGTTGGGGCGGCGGCAACAGCAACTACTCGATCACCTGCAGCAGCAACAACAACCGCACGCAGAACTGCGACTGGGATGAACGCCAGGGTCGGCCGGTGCTGCAGCAGCAACTGTCCGGCAGCGCCTGCCAGGAGGGCCGCAGCTGGGGCTACGCACGCGGCCAGGTGTGGGTGAGCAATGGTTGCCGGGCGCGCTTCGGCGCGCGCTGAGTGCTGGTTTGAGCATGGGGTCGGATCCCTGGCCGACGGCCAGGGCTCTGACCCCGGTCAGGTATCCCGCATCCACGCATGGCATGGATCTACTGGGAATTTTTCCGGGCTCGGAGCCCTCCTCGGGAGGGATCCGACCCCGGGATCAGGGTGCGGGCGCCTTCTCGTCGCCCCACGGTGCGGGGGGCAGGTCGACCGGCTTGCTCAGGTCGAACTTCACGCGGAAACGGCGGCCCTCCGGGCGCGTCAGTTCATAGACGAAGGTCTGGTCGGGGTCGATCTCCATCGCCCAGGTGTTGTGCGTGGAGGCCAGCATGTCGGCACGACGGAACATCGCCACCGAGTCGGCGTCGGCCGGGAACTGCTGGCGCTCGGCGGTGCCCGGTGGCGTGCTGTCACCGCCGTAGAGGGTGATCGCATCCGCGCTGCCATCCTGATGGCGGTGATCGTGCTTCAGGCGCAGGCCGTTTTCGGTGCGGGTCAGCACCCAGGTGCGCGAGTGGTCATCCCCCACATGGAAGGGAATCCGCAATTCATGGGCAGGATCGGCACAGCCGCGCACATGCATCACCAGGCGCTGGCCGGCGAACGGGTCCTTGCCGGTCGGTGCCGGCGTGTCCTCCACCACCCGGCCCTCATAGGCCTGGCCGCAATGCGCGGCGATGGCGGCCACGAAGGCATCGGCCGGTGCGGTCGCCAGATCATGGGCGACCGTATCGGAACGCTGCGAACAGGCAGCGAGGCTGAGCAGGAGGGCGGAAGCGGTAACAACGGCAGGCAGTCTCATGCCCCAACCCTAACCACCCGGGCCGGAGCACGCAAACCGCGCGGACCGGCCACGTCACCTCAGGGGTGCAGCCAGACCTCGCAGCCACCCAGCTCCTGCTTCTGGCCACCGGCGGCATAGCGGCGGGTGATCTCGGCCAGCCATTGCACGCGCTCGGGGCTGCTGCCCAGCTGGTTGGGGCAGTTGACCAGTGCGGCCAGCGGCAATCCACCCAGTGCCGCGTCATCTGCAGCCAGCGATGCGAGTACGTCGTCCGATGCCCAGTCCGGAATCATCACGGCGCGGCGGCCGGAGAAATACGGCAGTTCGGAGGACCAGTCCTGTCCGAATGCGATCACCACGCCCTGCGCCGTCGTACCGGCGCGGATGACATCGGCGATCTGCGAAACCGGTGTCGGCTGGCGTGCTTCCTTGATGTCCTTCAGCGACTTCACCAGGCCAAAGCCCACCGACAGCACGCACAGGAAGATCGCCAGGGCGACGCCACGGCGAGGCTTGCCCGCCGCTTCGGCCGCCAGCACCGTCGACCACAGCACCAGGCCGATGATCGAAGTGGCGAACACGATGTTGGCCGCCTGGTAGTAGGGATGGGCGATGTGCAGGTTGGTGAAGACCAGGAACGGCGCCAGGTAGGCCAGCAGCAGGATCCCCACCGCCACGCGCGTGCGCTTCTGCCACAGCCCGGCGATGACGAAGATCAGGAAGATCCAGTTGGAGCCGATCGCACCGGAGAAGCGCTTTTTGAACACGGTGCCCCACCAGGTGGCCGGATCCAGGCGCTGCTGCAGGGTGCCGTAATTCCACGCGGACAGCGCATCGGAGGTGATCTGCCGGCCCAGCGCCGACTGCGCCTTCAGCGCGTCGGCATGCTGCAGCCACAGGCTGAGCGTGGCCAGCACGGCAAGTGCGGACAGGCCACCCCAGAACAGCAGGCGCCAATGCTGCTGCAGCCACTGCGGACGCCAGCCATGCTCACGCAGGGCCAGCCACAGGAAGGCCAGCGCAACGAACGCGGCAAAGCCGAAGAACGAGGTGACCTTGATGGCCGCCGACAGCACCGCTGCGACAATGGCGACCAGGCCTATCCATGCGCGCGGCTGGCTGCGCAGGCGCGCCATCGCCCAGACGAAGAGCAGGCCGAAGAACACGGCGCTGGACTCCATCATCACCGAGCGCCCCCAGAACTGCGCGTACGGCGAGACGGCAAAGGCGCCGGCCACGCACAGCGCCAGCGTGCGGTCAGGGCGCCACGCCAGCAGCGTGCGGTAGACCAGCCAGATGCAGCCGACATGGAAGACGGTGGAGACCAGCCGCCCGCTGTTGTCGGCACTCATGCCGGTGATGCTGGACAGCAATGCCGCCAACCACTGGTAGAACGGGAACTCGAATGGAATCGACCAGGGTGCGCCCAGCACCGGGGTCACGTAGTCCAGCCAGGGGCCACCGCGCAGCAACCAGTCGATCGACAGTGCAGTCTGCGTCTGCCGGAAACCGGAAGCATCGACCGGTGGCATTGACCAGCTGCAGACCAGCAGGATCAGCAGCGCGACCGCCGAAAACCACAACAGGATCTTGCCCGGCAACAGGCTGCGGTCTGGGTTGCTTTCCTGGGTCACGCCTGTTGCTCCTGACTGTGGCCGCCCACGACAGGGCGCGCTTCACGGGCGCGCAGTGTCTGTGTTGGCGCACGCGAGTGCAAGCCGCTGCGCGCGGCTGCGGCTCAGCCCTGCGGTGGCAGCGGCGCCTTCAGCGGCGCGGCGTGGATGACTTCGGTGGCCGCGACCGGCGCGGACTCGCCCTCGCCCGCCGGTTCCTGCTCCACCGGATCGACGTCGAACGGCGTGCGGAACACCAGCGACGGCAACAGCGTGGTCAGTGCGGCATACAGCAGCAGCGCGCCGAACAGCACCGCCGGAATCTGGAAACGCTCGCGCATGATCGCCGCCAGCACCAGGGTGAAGATCAGGGTCGGGGCCAGCGCCAGCGAGACCCGCAGGCTGCTGCGGAAGCTCTCGCCGAACATCACCCGGCGCTGCAGCCAGACCACGCCGATGCGCAGCGGCAGCACCACCAGGGTGATCACGATGCCCAGCCCCAGCGCCTCGAAGCTGAGCGCTTCACTGGGCACCTTGGTGCCGGCGTTGAAGAAATAGAACGGCACGAAAAACGAGGCGAACAGGCGCAGCGCATGCAGGTTCTCGTGCGAGGCCAGCAGCGGCATGCGCTGGTGCAGCAGGCGCGCGACCAGGCCGGCGATGAAGGCACCGACCAGGTAATACACACCCAGCAGATAGGTGATGTACGCCGCGACCATGCCGACCATGACCAGCAGCGAGAACTCCGAACCCGGCGCGTGCGGCGCCACCCAGCGGCCCAGCGCGATGAACAGCAGCGGCAGGCCGACCATCATCGCCAGCAGGGCCAGGCTGGACAGCGCCATGTGCCCCGGGTCGCCGGCCTGCAGCACGATGAACAACGCCGCCAGCGCCAGCAGTTCGCCGGCGATGGCCTTGCTGGTCACCCAGAACCGCTCGTCTTCGCTCAGGCCCAGCCGCGACAGCGAATCCATGATGAAGCCGGTGGAGGGCGTCAGCAGCGCCAGCGCCAGCAGCCCGGCGGCCTGCCACGGCAGCCCCGCGTAGCGCCAGGCCAGCCAGCCCACGCCGAACAGCGTGCCGGTACGGATCACCAGGTGCGCCAGCAGCGGCCACATGCCACGGCGCAACGCCTGCAGATCCACTTCCAGGCCGGCAAACAGGAACAGCGAGGAAATGCCCAGCGTGGCCAGCAGACCGATCACCGCGTCGTGTGCCTGGTCGCCCAGCCAGAGCATGCCGATGATGCCGAACAGCAGGCAGGTCAACGGCGCCGGCAGGCTGAAGCGCTGCAGCGCGCGCGGGATCACCAGCAGCGCGAAGATCAGCAGCAGGTAGATCAACTCATGGCTCATCGGGGTCTTCCGTGGGGTTCGAACGCGCGCAGGATGCGCGTGCCCGACCGATCCGGCAAGCCATTTTCGAATGACCCCGGTTACCTCATCCGATCATCGCATCGGCCAGCGCCCCCACCCGTGCAAGCACCGCTGCACGCTGATCGTCATCGACCGATGCGCCCTGCAGGTAGGCGGTGACCACCCACGCCGCGCCGCCCGCATGCGGCCACAGCACGGCGATGTCGTTGCGCGTGTCATCACCGTTGCTGCCGGTCTTGTCCCCCACCCGCCAGCGCTTGCCCAGCCCGGCGCGCAGGCAGGCATCGCCGGTCTGGTTGTCGATGAGCCAATCGGCGAACTGCTGGCGCGATGCCGGCTGCAGGCCATTGCCCACCGCGAAGCGGGCCAGGCTGGTGGCCATCGCGGCCGGGCTGGTGGTATCGCGCGGGTCTCCTTTCGCGAACAGATTCACGTCCGGCTCGTTGCGGTCATTGCGGGTAACGCTGTCGCCCTGCCCGCGCAGGAATGCCGTCAGCGCCGACGGCCCGCCCACCACGTCCAGCAGCAGGTTGGCCGCGGTGTTGTCGCTGGTGGTCAGCGTGCCCCGGCACAGGTCGCGCACCGTCAGGTCCTTGCCCACATGGCGGCGCGCCACCGGGGCGTAGGACAGCAGATCCTGCTCGGCGATGGGCACACGGGTGTCGAGCGAAACGCGGCCTGCATCGGCAAGGCTCAGCACATGGGCAACCAGCATCGACTTGAACGTGCTGCACATCGGGAAGCGCTCGTCCTGCCGATGCCCGCCGATGCGACGGCCATTACCGGTGTTCAGCACGGTGACGCCCAGGCGGCCACCGCTGGCTTTCTCCAGCGCGGCGAAATCGGCGGCGCCGGCAATGGCGGCGTTCGCGGCGGGTGTGCCGGACGAAGGGGCAACAGCTCGCGCCAACGCCGGGGCAAGCAGCGAGGAAGCAACGGCAGCACCACTGAACTGCAGGAATCGGCGACGGGCGAGCATAGGGGTTCTCCTGGTGACCGCTCGATTATTGGCGCCTCCACTGCAGCCGACCAGCGCGAAAAATCAAGGCAAGCCATAAGTTGAATTCATACCTGTCGCAATCAACTCATTGAGATTTACGAAATTCCTCAGTGAACGGGTAGGATCAGCCATCACCCTGGCTCACGGCTTTCCGATGCTGCACCCGACCCTGCCGCTGAACGCGCTGCGCGCTTTCGAAGCCGCCGCCCGCCACCAGAACTTCACCCGTGCCGCGCTCGAGCTGTGCGTCAGCCAGGCCGCGCTGAGCCACCAGATCCGGGGGCTGGAGGACCGGCTCGGCATCCGCCTGTTCCATCGCCTGCCGCGCGGCGTGGCGCTGACCGACGAGGGCGCGGCGCTGTATCCGGTACTCAACGAATCGTTCGAGCGCATCTCGGCCAGCATCGCGCGCTACACCGGCGGGCCGGCCCGCGAAGTACTGACGCTGGGCGTGGTCGGCACCTTCGCCACCGGTTGGCTGCTGCCACGGCTGGCGGCGTTCGAGGCCGCGCACCCGGACATCGAGCTGCGCCTGCAGACCCACAACAACCGCATCGACCTGGCCGGCGAAGGGCTGGACCTGGCGATCCGCTTCGGCGATGGCGACTGGCAGGGCCAGGCCTGCACGGCGATCCTCGATGCGCCGTTCACACCGCTGTGCGCCCCGGCATTGGCGCGGCGACTGAAGCAACCGCGCGACCTCGCCACACTGCCGTTGTTGCGTTCCTACCGCAGCGACGAATGGCCGCGCTGGCTGCAGGCAGCCGGGGTCAGCGGCGTGGAAGCCCGCGGGCCGATGTTTGATTCGTCGCTGACGGTGGCGATGGCTGCCGCCGGGGGTGCCGGCGTGGCCTTGCTGCCCTTGCGCATGTTCGAGCAGGAACTGGCCGAAGGCCGCCTGCTGCAGCCCTTCGGCACCACCCTGGAGCTGGGCCGTTACTGGCTGACGCGGCTGCGCTCGCGCGCCGAGCGCGAGCCGGCCAAGCGCTTCCGCGAGTGGCTGCAGGCGCAGGGCACATAACAAAAAGGGGACGGAGGGGATTAAGTCGTATGTGCACATACGACTTAATCCCCTCCGTCCCCTTTTTCGCGGAGTCAGGACTCCAGCAGCTCCATCCAGGCGGCTTCGGCCTTTTCCAGCTGCGCGGCGGCGGTTTCGCGGTCGCGGCCGATCACTGCCATGCGGGTGGCGTCGGCGTAGTTGGCCGGGTCGGCCAGCTGGCGGTCCAGCTCGGCCACCGCGCCTTCCAGCTCGGCCACCTTGGCCTCGGCGGCAGCCAGCTTGTGCGGGTTCACCGGCTTCTTCTGCACCACCTGCGCCACCGGGGCGGTCTTGACCACCACCGGCTCTTCCACCTGTTCCATGCGCGCCTTGGTACCCTGCGCCTGCGGACGGGTGCGCAGCCATGCGGCGTACGCATCCAGGTCGCCGTCGAACGGCTCGACCACGCCATCGGCCACGCGCCAGTAGGTATCGCAGACCAGGCCGATCAGATGGCGGTCATGCGAGACCATCACGATCGCGCCTTCGAAGGTGGCCAGTGCTTCGGCCAGCGCTTCGCGCATTTCCAGGTCAAGGTGGTTGGTCGGTTCGTCCAGCAGCAGCACATTCGGCTGCTGCCAGGCGATCAGCGCCAGCGCCAGGCGCGCGCGCTCGCCGCCGGAGAAACCATCGACCGGCTCGAACGCGCGGTCGCCCGGGAAGTTCCACTTGCCAAGGAAATCGCGGAACGACTGGTTCGGTGCGTCCGGCGCGATCTCGCGGAAATGCTCCATCGGCGACTGGCCTTCGTGCAGCGACTCCACCGTGTGCTGGGCGAAGTAGCCGATCTTCAGGTCCGGGTGCGCCATGCGCTCGCCGACGATCGGCGCCAGCTCGCCCACCAGGGTCTTCACCAGGGTGGTCTTACCGGCACCGTTGGGGCCGAGCAGGCCGATGCGCTGGCCCGCTTCCAGGCCGAAGCCGACGTTGTGCAGGATCACCGCGTCCTTGCCGTAGCCGGCCTCGACGTGGTTCAGGCGGATCAGCGAGAACGGCAGCTTGGCCGGCGGCGCGAACTCGATGCGGAACTCGCGCTCGGCACGCACCGCTTCGGTGCCGGCCAGCTTGGCCAGGCGCTTCATGCGGCTCTGCGCCTGCGCGGCCTTGCTGGCCTGCGCCTTGAAGCGGTCGATGAAGCTCTGCAGGTGGGCACGCTCGGCCTGTTCCTTCTCGTGCGCGATCTGCTGCTGGCGCAGCTGTTCGGCGCGCTGGCGCTCGAAGTCGGTGTAGCCGCCCGGATAGAGCTTGGCGCCGCCACCGTGCAGGTGCAGGGTGTGGGTGGCCACGTTGTCGAGGAACTCGCGGTCATGCGAGATCAGCAGCAGGGTGCCCGGATACTTCAGCAGCCACTGCTCCAGCCAGTACACCGCGTCCAGATCCAGGTGGTTGGTCGGTTCGTCCAGCAGCAGCAGGTCGCTTGGCATCATCAGCGCGCGGGCCAGGTTCAGGCGCACGCGCCAGCCGCCGGAGAACGAGGACACCGCGCGGTGGTGGGTCTCTGCCGGGAAACCGAGGCCGTGCAGCAGCTTGCCGGCGCGCGCTTCGGCGTCGTAGGCATTGAGCTCGGCCATCTTGGTGTGCGCCTCGGCCACCGCCTCCCAGTCTTCGCGGGCGGTCGCCTCGGCCTCGGCGGCCAGCACCGCGGCCACCTCGATGTCACCGCCGAGCACGAAGCTCAGCGCCGGGTCGGGCAGCGACGGGGTTTCCTGGGCAACGCTGGCGATGCGCACCTTGCCGGGCAGGTCGACATCGCCCTTGTCTGCCTCCAGCTCGCCCTTCACCGCCGCGAACAGGCTGGACTTGCCAGCACCGTTGCGGCCGACCACACCCACCCGGTAACCGGCATGCAGGGTCAGGTCGACATTGGACAACAGCAGCCGCTCGCCGCGGCGCAAGGCGAAATTACGAAGCGAAATCATGGGGGAAGGCGTCCATATAACCGAATGGAATGTGCTGGTGAGCACTGTTCCTGCGACGCAATTCTAGCGTTAACGAATACTTGACGCGCCCCGGGATGCGCGGCGGCCGGCGTTCCTCTCTCCCACGTCCTCGCCGCGCGCCTCCCGGGCCCCCTCCCCGCGAGTGCCGATCCGGGCTAAATGGTTGCTGCTGCAACGTTTTTTCCGATGACCGGCATTTGACAGCCACTGAATATCCCGTTAATTCCTGCTTTGCGCACCGCAACAACCGCCGTCCGCCTCACCCCCGTGATGTCGATTCCGGTGCCGCCCCCGCCAACCGGAGCCCCATCCCGATGACCCGCAAGACCAGCCTGATCGCCGCCGCCGTCGCTGTCGCACTCGGTGGCTCTCCGTTCGTCGCCGCTGCCCAGCAGACCGGCACCGCCGCCAACACCCTGGACACGGTGATCGTCACCGGCACCCGCGTGGCCGACCGCACGGTCGCCGAATCGCAGTCGCCGATCGACATCATCACCCCCGAAGCCCTGCAGTCCACCGGCACCAGCGAACTGGCCACCGCGCTGTCGCGCGCGCTGCCCTCGCTGAACTTCCCGCGCCCGGCCCTGACCGACGGCACCAGCGGCGTGCGCCCGGCGCAGCTGCGCGGCCTGTCGCCGGACCAGGTGCTGGTGCTGGTCAACGGCAAGCGCCGCCATACCTCGGCGATGATCAACGTCAACGGCAGCATCGGCCGTGGTTCGTCGGCAGTGGACATCAACGCGATCCCGATCGCCGCCATCGAGCGCGTGGAAGTGCTGCGCGACGGTGCGTCGGCGCAGTACGGCTCGGACGCCATCGCCGGCGTCATCAACATCGTGCTCAAGGGCAGCGGCAGTGGCGGCAGCCTGGCGGTGGACTACGGCCAGTACTCGGCCGGTGACGGCAACAAGTACCAGCTTTCCGGCGATACCGGCGTCGAGTTCGGCAACGGCCGTGGCCGCGTGCACGTGGCCGGCCAGATCAGCCAGCAGGACGAGAGCAACCGTGCCGGCCCGTACCGCGGCACCACCCCGAACACCGGCAACTACCCGAGCGTCGGCCAGAAGACCTTCATCGTCGGCGACCCGCGCGTGGATGCCACCGCTGCCTCGGTCAATGCCAGCTTCGATTTCAGCGACCGCGTGACCGGCTACGCCAGCGCGCTGCTCAGCAACCGCGACATCACCTCCTTCGCGTTCTACCGCTCGCGCAACCACAACGGGCAGACGGCGCTGCTGGCGCAGACCTATCCGGACGGCTTCGTGCCGGAGATCAACCAGTACTCCAAGGACCGCTCGCTGGTGGCCGGGGTCAAGGGCAACACCGACAACGGCTGGACCTGGGACCTGAGCCTGAACCACGGCGAGAACACCCTCGACTTCCACACCCGCAACAGCATCAACTACAGCCTCGGCGCAACCAGCCCGCGCTCGTTCTACGACGGCACGCTGAAGTACCAGCAGGACATCTTCAATGCCGACCTGACCAAGTCGCTGGACTGGGGCCTGGCCTACCCGGTCACGTTGTCCTTCGGCGGTGAGTACCGCAAGGAGAAGTGGGACCAGAAGCCGGGCGAGCTGAACTCGTACACCGGCAGTGGCGCGCAGGGCTTCGGCGGCTTCACCCCGACCAATGAAGTGCATGCCGACCGCCACAACTACGCGGTCTATGCGGGTCTGGAAGCCGACCTGACCGAGAAGTTCTCGGCTGGCATCACCGGCCGCTACGAGGACTACTCGGACTTCGGCGACCGCTTCTCCGGCAAGCTGTCGGCGCGCTATGCGTTCACCGACAAGGTCGCGCTGCGGGCCACCGCCTCCAGCGGCTTCCGTGCACCGTCGCTGGCGCAGCAGGGCTACCAGGCGGTCACCAGCCAGTTCACCAACGGCGTGTTCGTCGAGCGCGGTACCTTCCCGACCACCAGCCAGGCCGCACAGGCACTGGGCGCCTCGCCGCTGAAGGCCGAGACCTCCACCTCCTACAGCCTGGGCCTGGTGCTGCAGCCGGTCGACCGCCTGTACATCACCGTTGATGCGTATCAGATCGACATCGACGACCGCATCGCGCTGTCATCGAGCATCACCACCAATGCCGCCAGCAGCGCGCTGCTGACCACGCTCGGCCTGCCGCAGGTGACCGCGTTCTCGTACTTCACCAACGGCCTGGATACGCGCACCCGTGGCGTCGACTTCGTGTCCAGCTACACGGTGCCGTTCAGTGCCAGCAGCCTGGAACTGACCGCCGCGTACAGCTACAACGACACTGAAGTGCGCCGCGTCAGCGGCACCCCGGCGGTATTCGGCACGCTGGGCCTGAACCAGTCGCTGATCGGCCGCGATGAGATCGGCCGCATCGAGGACAGCTACCCACGCGACAAGGCGATCCTGAGCGGCACCTGGCGTTCGGATCACTGGGAACTGGGCCTGGCCGCAACCCGCTACGGCAAGTTCACCGTGCGCAACTCGGCCACCGCGCTGCGCGACCAGACCTACGGTGACAAGTGGGTGCTGGATGCCTCGGCCAGCTACAAGCCGAGCAGCAACTGGACGCTGACCGTCGGTGCCGACAACCTGCTGAACGAGTACCCGGACCGCACCGAAGACCTGCAGAACTCCACCTTCGGCATGCTGCCGTACAGCAACTACTCGCCGTTCGGCTTCAACGGCGCGTACGTGTACGGGCGGGTCAAGTACACCTGGTAAGTGGTAGCGCCGGCCGCTGGCCGGCAATCCCCTGGTGGGGTCAGATCCCTTTTCCTGCGGAAAAGGGATCTGACCCCATTCGCATTTAAGGTTTGCCGTATCTGGCCTCATCGGTGAAAATCGGGATACCCCCGATTGCCTGCGAGTGCCGATGCACCATGACACCGACCTGATCAACATCGTTGCCGTTGGCCTCGGGCTCGCCTTCATCTTCGGCGCGCTGGCCAACAAGCTCCGCTTGTCTCCCCTGGTCGGTTACCTGGTTGCTGGCATCTGCGTAGGTCCGTTCACTCCCGGCTTCGTCGCCGACCAGGCGCTGGCCAACCAGCTGGCCGAGCTGGGCGTGATGCTGCTGATGTTCGGCGTCGGCCTGCACTTCTCGCTGAAGGACCTGATGGCGGTCAAGGCCATCGCCATCCCCGGTGCCATCGGCCAGATCGCCGTGGCCACCCTGCTCGGCTGGGGCGTGGCCTCGCTGATGGGCTGGCCCGCCATCCATGGCGTCATCTTCGGTTTCTCGCTGGCCACCGCCAGTACCGTGGTACTGCTGCGGGCGATGGAGGAACGCCGCCTGCTGGAGACCATGCGCGGCAAGATCGCGGTCGGCTGGCTGATCGTGGAAGACCTGGCCTGTGTGCTGGCGCTGGTGATGATGCCGGTGATGGCCGGTGTGTTCGGCCCCGACGCGGCCAAGGAATCGCACTCGCTGGGCAGCGTGCTGGCCGACATCGGCTGGACCTTCGTGCAGCTGGGCCTGTTCGTGGCGGTGATGCTGGTGGTCGGGCGCCGGGTCATTCCGTGGATCCTCGAACGTATCGCCGGTACCGGTTCGCGCGAACTGTTCACCCTGTCGGTGCTGGCGATCGCGCTGGGCGTGGCGTTCGGCTCGGCGATGCTGTTCGGCGTCTCGTTCGCGCTGGGCGCGTTCTTCGCCGGCATGCTGCTCAACGAATCGGAGCTGAGCCACAAGGCCGCGCATGATTCGCTGCCGCTGCGCGATGCGTTCGCGGTGCTGTTCTTCGTCTCGGTCGGCATGCTGTTCGACCCCAACATCCTCATCCAGCACCCGTGGCAGGTGCTGGCCACCGTGCTGATCATCATGTTCGGCAAGTCGGCCGCCGCCTTCTTCATCGTGCGTGCATTCGGCCACCCGACCAGCACCGCACTGACCATCTCGGCCAGCCTGGCGCAGATCGGCGAATTCGCCTTCATCATCGCCGGCCTCGGCGTGGCACTGCAGATCCTGCCGAAGGAAGGCCAGTCGCTGGTGCTGGCCGGTGCGCTGGTGTCGATCATGCTCAACCCGCTGGTGTTCGGCCTGCTGGACCGTTGGCAGGCCAAGCAGGAACAGCAGCCGCAGCCGGCCGAGCCGGAAGAAGCCATCGGCCCGTCGCGTGACCTGAACGCGCACGCCATCGTGATCGGCTACGGCCGGGTCGGCAGCGAGCTGGCGCAGGTGCTGCGGGATCGCGGCGTACCGGTGCTGGTGATCGATGACAACAAGGACCACGTGGAGCGAGCGCATGCCAATGGCATCGCGGCGATCCGTGGCAGCGCCGCCGCCGACCGGGTACTGGCCGAGGCCCATCCCGAGCGCGCGAAGATCGCAGTGCTGGCGATTCCGCAGCCGCTGGAAGCCGGCGAGGCGCTGGCCAAGCTGCGTGCGATCAACCCGGAGCTGACCCTGCTGGCGCGTGCGCACAGCGATGCCGAAGTGAAGCATCTGCTGGAGCACGGCGCCGATGGCACGGTGATGGCCGAGCGCGAGCTGGCGTATTCGCTGGCGGAGATGATCATGTCCACGCCGCCGTACCGGAATCTGGGGCAGCACAGCATTCCGGTGGTGTGAGGGGTGTGCGTGCGGCAGGGCTTGCAGCCCTGCACCTGCCGAGACAACTTCAACTGCAACGGCAACGGCAACGGCAACAGCAAAAGCTGGCATTCCGTGGGATGGCGGGGCGGCTCCGGTTGCAGGGGACGCCGTGAATCCGTCCATGGAGGCTCGGTCGTGCCATCCATGGCGCTCACGCCCCTGCAACCGGACCTACCCCGCCTTCGACAATTTCCTGCGATCTGCAGTAGATCCACGCCATGCGTGGATGCTGTTCGATGAAATGTCGGAATGTTCGATTCCGATGGAGATACATCCACGCATGGCGTGGATCTACCGGGTTGGATGCCGGCCAACGGTGCATGGGAAACAAAAAATCCCCGGTCGACCCGCATCGACCGGGGATCTGGATCGCCACGTTGCCACTGCCTTGGAGAGGCAGTTCCACCGTAGCGCATCGCGTTGCCAGTGGTGATCGCCTGTGGCGATATGCACCAAGCGTGCGGCTATCAGGCGCCGGCCAGGGCCTGCTCCAGGTCGGCGCGCAGGTCGCCGATGTGTTCGATGCCGATCGACAGCCGCACGGTGTCCTCGCTGACACCGGCCTTTGCCAGCTCCGCTGCATCCAGCTGGCGATGGGTGGTCGAGGCCGGATGGGTGGCCAGTGACTTCGCATCGCCCAGGTTGACCAGGCGGGTGAACAGCTTCAGTGCATCGAGGAAGCGCGCGCCGGCCTCGCGCCCACCGGGCAGGCCGAAGGTCAACACGCCCGAGCCGTGCCCACCCAGGTAGCGCTGCGCGGCGGCATGCTCCGGGTCGTCGGCCAGTCCGGCGTAGCGCACCCAGCCCACCTTGGCATGCGCCTTCAGGAACTGCGCGACGGCCAGCGCATTGGCATTGATGCGTTCCATGCGCAGGGCCAGGGTCTCGATGCCCTGCAGGATCAGGAAGGCATTGAACGGCGACAGCGCCGCGCCGGTATTGCGCAGTGGCACCACGCGCGCGCGGCCGATGTAGGCCGCCGGCCCCAGTGCTTCGGTATAGACCACGCCGTGGTAACTGGGGTCTGGCTGGTTGAGGCGCGCGAAGCGGTTGGGTTGCGCGGCCCAGTCGAAGCGGCCGGAATCGATGATCGCGCCGCCCAGGCTGGTGCCGTGGCCGCCGAGGTACTTGGTCAGCGAATGCACCACGATGTCGGCACCGTGCTCGAACGGGCGCAGCAGGAACGGCGTGGCCACCGTGTTGTCGACGATCAGCGGCACGCCGGCGGCATGCGCGACCTCGGCGATGGCGGCGATGTCGGTGACGTTGCCGCGCGGGTTGCCGATGGATTCGACGAACACCGCCTTGGTGCGTTCGTCGATCAGGGTGGCGAACGCGGCTGGATCGGCCGGATCGGCGAAACGCGCCTGGATGCCGTACTGCGGCAGCGTGTGCGCCAGCAGGTTGAGGCTGCCACCGTACAGCGCACTGGAGGCGACGATGTTGTCGCCGGCCTCGGCAATGGTCTGGATGGCATAGGTGATCGCGGCCTGTCCCGAGGCAAGCGCCAGCGCGCCGATGCCGCCTTCCAGCGCGGCCAGGCGCTGCTCCAGCACGTCAGTAGTGGGGTTCATGATGCGGGTGTAGATGTTGCCCGGCACCTTGAGGTCGAACAGGTCGGCACCGTGCTGGGTGTCATCGAACGCATACGCTACGGTCTGGTAGATCGGTACCGCCACCGCGCGGGTGGTCGGGTCGGGACGGTAGCCGCCGTGCACGGCCAGGGTTTCCAGTTGCCACTGCGGGTCGCTCATTGCACCAGGCTCCATCCGGGGAAACCGCCACCATAGGCCAGCCGGGGCCGGCCGCTGAAAGCCGCTGGCGATGACGTCCGTACCCGCGGTTATCAGGTTGGCCGCGATTCAGGCAGCCGTCATGGGCCGTTGCTAGGCTTCGCCGCCGGGCGCTCCTGCCCGGGCACGGAGGCCCCACGCATGCAGCCATCCCCCTGGACTCCCCCTGCCAGCAGTTCGCCCACGTCGGTCCTGCTGGTGGAGGACGACCGTCGCCTGGCCGAACTGGTGAGCGACTACCTGCACGAACATGGCTTCGCCGTGCAGCACGTGCCCCGTGGTGACCTTGCCGGTGCGGCCTGCCGGCAGCATGCCCCGGAACTGGTGGTGCTGGACCTGATGCTGCCCGGCCTCGGGGGCATCGATGTGTGCCGGCAGATCCGCAGCTTCTCCGATGTGCCGATCCTGATGCTGACCGCTTGCGAGGACGACATCGAACAGGTGCTGGGCCTGGAATCGGGTGCCGATGACTATGTGCACAAGCCGATCGAACCACGCCTGCTGCTGGCCCGCCTGCGCGCCCTGCTGCGCCGCCGCCATGGCAGCAGCAACACCGGCACGCCCAGCCGGCTGATGCATGGGCAACTGCTGATCGATCGCATGCAGCGTGAAGTGCATCTGCACGGTGCGGCGGTGGATGTGGGCACCACCGAGTTCGAGATCCTGTGGCTGCTGGCCAGCCAGCCGGGGCAGATTCTGTCGCGTGACCAGATCCTGCAGGCGGTGCGCGGCATCGGCTTCGACGGCCTGGACCGCAGCGTTGACGTCTGCATCGGCAAGCTGCGCCGCAAGCTCGGCGACGATGCGCGCGAACCGCGGCGGATCAAGACCGTGTGGGGGCGCGGCTACCAGTTCAATCCTGCGGCCTGGTCGGAATGAAGCGGCTGTTCCTGTGGCTGTGGTTCGTCACCGGCGCCTGCTTCCTGGTCTCGGTGTTCTTCCTCAACCACATCCTGGATGGCATCTACACGCCCGTGCAGGATCGCGTGTTCGTGGAGCAGGTACGCGGGCAGGTGTACGCCCTGCGCAGTGGCCTTGCGGGCCTGGACGCCGGCCAGCAGCGTGAGCGCCTGCAGCAGTTGCAACCACACTACGGCATCGCCCTGACCCTGCTCGACAATCCTCCCGCGCTCACACCGCAGGAACAGGCGGCCGTGCAGGCCGATGGCTTCATCGTGCGCGATCAGTACCAGCAGGTCCTGCTGCCCATCGAGGGCATCGGCGGCCGCTGGCTGCACCTGCGCCTGCCCGGCGCGGTGCAGATGACGATGTACATGACCATCGCGGCCTACCTCAGCATCCTGCTGCTGGTCGGCGCCAGCCTGTATGCCTGGGTACGCCTGCTCTGGCGCGATCTGGAAGCCCTGCGCCGGCACGCCGATCGCATCGGTGCCGGCGATCTGCAGGCGCGCGCGCAGGTTTCGCCACGCTCGCAGATACGCGTCATCGTCGACCATTCCAACCGCATGGCCGCGCGCGTGGCCGAGCTGGTGCAGCGCCAGCGCGACCTCACCCATGCCATTTCGCACGAACTGCGCACGCCCATCGCACGCGTGGCCTTCGGCCTGGACCTGATGCAGGACAGCGATGATCGCGATCGCCGCGTACGGCTGGCACAAGGCCTGCACGGCGACCTGGCCGAGCTCAACCGGCTGGTCAGCGAACTGCTGGCCTACGAACGGCTGGAGCATCCCAGCGAAGGCGAACCAATGCAGCGGATTGAAGCCAACGACTGGCTGCAGGCCTGCCTGGCCGATGGCCGCCGCGATGCCGAACGTGCCGGCCTGGTGTTGCGCGTGCAGCCCAGCGCCCTGCAGCGCGTGGATGCCGAGCCACGCCTGCTGCAGCTGGCGCTGAGCAACCTGGTCGGCAATGCGCTGCGCCACGCGCGCTCGCAGGTGGAAGTGTCGCTGGTGGGTGTGGGCGGACGCGCCTGCCTGCGCGTGGACGATGACGGCCCGGGCATCGCCGAGGCCGACCACGAAAAGGTGATGCGCCCGTTCACCCGCCTGGATGACAGCCGCAGCCGCGACACCGGCGGCTTCGGCCTGGGCCTGGCCATCGTCGGCCGCATTGCAGCCCGCCACGGCGGCGAGCTGCGCATCAGTCGCGCCACGCTGGGCGGCGCACGCCTGGAAATGCACTGGCCGCTGGCTGCCAGCTGAACGCGCTGGGCCGCGATTACAGTTGATTACAACTCCCGCACAACTGCGGACGGATCGGTCGCCGGCGTATCGCCACGCTGGCGACCCTGCAGCACTCGCCGGATGCGCGCGCTGCTTTCCTCCCATTGCCGAGAGTTTCCATGTCCCAGCTTCGCCGTTCCCCCACCCTGCTCTGCCTGGCCCTGCTGCCGCTGTTTGCCACGCCGATCGCCCACGCCAAGGATGACCACTGGACCTTCGAGCTCGCCGCCGGTGGTGGCGTGACCCCGCGTTACAGCGGCAGCGAGGAGTATCGTGCGACGCCGTCGCTGTCCTTCGATGTCACCTCGCCGGGGGGCTGGTTTCTGGGCACCAGTGGCATCGGCTGGGGCACCGCCCTCGGCGAGCACACCCGCGTGCGCGCCTACGTCGGCGCCAGCGGCATCCGCAAGGACAAGGACTCGCTGCTCGGCGGTTCGGACTTCCTGCGCGGCATGGGCGATATCGATACCCGTCCCCTGGTCGGTGTCTCGGCTGGTTATACGCTGGGCGAAGCCGTGCTGAGCGGCTCCTGGCAGTTCACCCGCAAGGACGAGGACAAGGCCGAGAACGGCCTGGCCACCCAGCAGATCCACCTGAACCTGACCCTGCCGCTGTTCGACCTGGCCGGAGGCGTGGTCAGCGGCAGCGTGTCCACCGACTACGGCAACCGTGGCTACATGCAGACCTGGTACGGCGTCAGCCCGGAACAGGCCAAACGCACGGGCTTCGCCGAGCACAAACCGAAGGCCGGCCTGGTCAGCGCCGGTGTCGGCCTGAAGTGGAGCCACCGCGCGGGCCGCAACGGCAACTGGTACATCTCGGCCGAAGGCACGCGCCTGCTCGGCGATGCGGCCAACAGCCCGATCGTGCAGAAACCCAACCAGTTCGGGCTGATGAGCGGGTACACACACCGCTTCTGAGGACGCGCCGGGCCGGGCCCGGCGTTACTCACAGGAAACGGGGCGCTGCGGTCAGGCAGCGCCCCGATGGACTCACGCCTTGGCGAACACCAGATGGCCACCGTCGTTGCCGACTTCGATGGTGTCGCCGTTGACGAAGGCGCCGGACAGGA
The DNA here is from genome assembly GCF_056480025.1 of Stenotrophomonas sp. 109824_Sma. Lineage (NCBI taxonomy): Bacteria > Pseudomonadati > Pseudomonadota > Gammaproteobacteria > Lysobacterales > Lysobacteraceae > Stenotrophomonas > Stenotrophomonas sp. 109824_Sma. Next base: position 3,700,773 of record NZ_CM151078.1, read on the forward strand.
TCTTCTGCGCCAACGGGTTTTCCAGCTGCGCCTGGATCGCGCGCTTCAACGGGCGCGCGCCATACACCGGATCGAAGCCAACGTTGCCAAGCAGGTCGAACGCTGCGTCGGACACCATCAGCTTCAAGCCACGCTCGGCCAGGCGCTTTTCCAGGCCACGCATCTGGATGCGCGCGATCTGCTTGATCTGCTGCTTGTCCAATGGGTGGAACACCACGATGTCGTCCAGGCGGTTGATGAACTCCGGGCGGAAGTGCGCCTGCACCACGCCCATCACCGCCGCCTTCATCTGCGTGTAGGCCTCCGGACTGTCGTCGGCGCTCATGTCCTGGATCTGGTGCGAACCCAGGTTCGAGGTCATCACGATGACGGTGTTGCGGAAGTCCACGGTACGGCCCTGGCCATCGGTCAGGCGGCCGTCGTCCAGCACCTGCAGCAGGATGTTGAACACATCCGGATGCGCCTTCTCCACTTCGTCCAGCAGGATCAGCGAATACGGACGGCGACGCACCGCTTCGGTCAGGTAACCGCCTTCCTCGTAGCCGACGTAGCCCGGGGGGGCACCGATCAGGCGGGCGACGCTGTGCTTCTCCATGAACTCGCTCATGTCGATGCGGATCATCGCGTCGGCACTGTCGAACAGGAACTCGGCCAGCGACTTGCACAGTTCGGTCTTGCCGACGCCGGTCGGGCCGAGGAACAGGAACGAACCGGCCGGGCGATTCGGATCGGACAGGCCAGCGCGCGAACGGCGCACGGCATCGGAGACGACCCTGATCGCTTCTTCCTGGCCGACCACGCGGTTGTGCAGCACCTCTTCCATGCGCAGCAGCTTGTCGCGCTCGCCTTCGAGCATCTTGTTGACCGGAATGCCGGTCCAGCGCGAGACGACCTCGGCGATTTCCTCGTCGGTGACCCGGTCCTGCACCAGCTTGAAGTCCTTGTGTTCGGCCTCCTGCGCAGCGGCCAGCTGCTTTTCCAGCTGCGGCAACAGACCGTACTGGATCTCGCTCATCTTGGCGAAATCCTGGCGGCGCTGCGCCGATTCCAGCTCCAGCTTGGCCTGCTCGACCTGCTCCTTGATCTTCGTTGCACCCTGCAGCGCGGCCTTCTCCGACTTCCAGATTTCATTGAGGTCGGAGAACTCGCGCTCCAGCGCATCGATGTCGTTTTCCAGGTCGGCCAGGCGCTGCCGCGAGGCCTCGTCCTTCTCCTTCTTCAGCATCTCGCGCTGGATCTTCAGCTGGATCACCCGGCGTTCCAGGCGGTCCAGCTCCTCCGGCTTGGAGTCGATCTCCATGCGCAGGCGCGAGGCGGCCTCGTCCATCAGGTCGATGGCCTTGTCCGGCAGCTGGCGGTCGGTGATGTAGCGGTTGGACAGCGTCGCAGCGGCAACGATGGCCGGGTCGGTGATCTCCACCCCGTGGTGCACCGCATACTTTTCCTTCAGCCCGCGCAGGATGGCGATGGTGTCCTCCACCGACGGCTCACCCACGAACACCTTCTGGAAACGGCGCTCCAGCGCAGCGTCCTTTTCGATGTACTTGCGGTACTCATCCAGCGTAGTGGCGCCCACGCAGTGCAGTTCGCCACGTGCCAGCGCCGGCTTGAGCATGTTGCCGGCATCCATCGCACCGTCGGCCTTGCCGGCGCCGACCATGGTGTGCAGCTCATCGATGAACAGGATGATCTGCCCTTCGCTCTTGGCGAGGTCGTTGAGCACGCCCTTCAGGCGTTCCTCGAATTCGCCACGGAACTTGGCGCCGGCGATCAGCGCGCCCATGTCCAGCGACAGCACGCGCTTGCCGCGCAGGCCCTCGGGCACTTCGTCGTTGATGATGCGCTGGGCCAGGCCTTCCACGATCGCGGTCTTGCCAACGCCAGGTTCGCCGATCAGCACCGGGTTGTTCTTGGTCCGGCGCTGCAGCACCTGGATGGTGCGGCGGATTTCCTCGTCACGGCCGATCACCGGATCGAGCTTGCCGCTCTCGGCACGCGCGGTCAGGTCGATGGTGTACTTCTCCAGCGCCTGCCGCTGTTCCTCGGCATTCTCCGACTGCACGTTCTCGCCGCCACGCAGCTTGTCGATCGCGGCCTGCAGGCGGGTCTTGTCGGCACCGGCGGCGCGCAGCGCCATGCCCAGCGTGCCGCCGTCGTCCAGCGCCGCCAGCACGAACCACTCGCTGGCGATAAAGGCATCGCCATTCTGCTGGGCCAGCTTGTCGGTCTGGTTCAGCAGGCGCCCCAGGTCATTGCCCATCGAGACGTTGCCGGCCTGCCCGGACACCTTGGGCAGTGCGTCCAGCGCCTCGGTCAGGCGCTCGCGCAGCACCGGCACGTTCACCCCGGCCTGGGCCAGCAACGGGCGCGTGCTGCCGCCCTGCTGGTCCAGCAGGGCGCTGAACAGGTGAACCGGTTCGATGATGCTGTTGTCGCGGCCCACGGCCAGCGACTGTGCGTCTGCCAGCGCCTGCTGGAAACGCGAGGTGAGCTTGTCCATCCGCATTGCGAATCCTCATCGGTCATCAGGGCCGGCCCGCGCCGGCGATGCTGGAAAGATGCGGTTGCCCCACCCCGTTTCAAGGGTGGCTGCGACTGCACCCCGAGGCCAGTCAGCCTGCGGCCAGCATGCCGGAACCGGTGTGGTCGGCGCGTTGATCCCGATCAGTTCCGCGCGGTGGAGGGACTCAGCGAGTGATCGCGCTGCGGATCGCCCGCAGCTGCTGCTTGACCGCCCGCGCCTGCGTCGGGTCCATGCGCAGCAGGGCCTTCTGCCCGATCGAGCGGGACTGCAGGGTGGGATCGACGAAGCGATAGCGGCCCCGTTCGTCGCGCTGCACCAGCGGCGCCTGGGCCAGTTCCGGGGTCTCCAGCAGGTGGTCGATCACCGTGACCAGGCGGTCGTTGAAATAGCCCTCGGGCCGCCCAAGGTCGACGTAAGCCTGCTGGATCAGCGGATAGAAGCGCTTGTAGGCAGTAGCCGTTGCCGCCGGGTCGAGCGCGGCAAATGCCTGCACGTAGGGCGCATAGCGCGCCGCATTGCTGGCGGCGATGCGTTCACCGCCTTCGCCCGGCTCGACCTGCAGGTTGCCCGGCAGCGGGCGCGCGGCCAGCGCGGTCGGCGGCACGCTGGGCTTGTCCAGGTTGTCGACCTGGGTGACCAGGCGCTGGATCAGATGATCACGCAGCAGCAGGGTCAGCGGCCCCTCGCCCTGGAACAGCTGGCTCAATGCGCCCCAGGCCGCGGCATCGCTGTCAGCCAGCTTCGGCAGTGCCGGATCCGCCGCGGCCTCGGTATCCAGCGGATGCCTGATTGATGGTGGTGCCGGCGCGGGCTCTGCAGCTGCCGTCGGTTGTGGCGGTGTGCCGGTACTGGCGGGGGTCGATTGCACCGGCACCGAAACACCGTCTGCCAGGTTCTTCAGCTGATCGCGGAACAACCAACCTCCCGCGCCACCGATCACCACCACGCCCAGCACCCAGGGCCAAACCGCCTTTCCACTCTGCATGATGCAGCACCTCGTTTCACACGCATGGAGAAGGTGTGACCCCATCGATTGCAGCCGGTTCCCCGCCTGTTCCGCTGCCGTTCGGGTTCAGGCCTGCACCAGAACCGCGCTCACGCCTGCTTTGCACTGCCCGCGCGAGGCTATGAGTTCTGTCCTGTGGAGACGCTGCCATGCAGTACGCGCTGTATTACTGGACCGGCATCCAGGGTCGTGGCGAGTTCGTGCGCCTGGCGCTGGAAGATGCCGGCGCCGACTACATCGACATGGCACGGGTGCACGGCGATGCGGTGATGCAGCCATTCCTGGATGGCAGCAGCGAGGGCCCGCAGCCCTTCGCGCCGCCGTTCCTCAAAGCGGGCCGCCAGGTCATCGCACAGGTCGCGGCCATCCTGGATTTCCTCGGCCCGTCGCTGGACCTGGTGCCGCAGGCCGCCTCACGCCGGCTGCAGGCGCTGCAACTGCAGCTGACCATCGCCGACCTTGTGGCCGAGGTGCACGACACCCACCATCCGATCGCCGCGTCGAAGTACTACGAAGAGCAGAAGACCGAAGCCAAGGCACGCGCCGCGTCCCTGCGCAGCGAACGACTGCCGAAGTTCCTGGGCTACTTCGAACACGTGCTGGCCGCCAACGGTGGCCGCCATGCACTGCGCGAGCATTCGTATGTGGATCTGTCGCTGTTCCAGCTGCTGAGCGGGCTGGACTACATGTTCCCGCGCCGCATGCAGGCGCTCGGCCCCACCCTGCCCCGGCTGCGCGCGCTGCAGGAGCGGGTGGCGAAACGACCCAACATTGCCGCCTATCTGGCCTCGGCGCGGCGGTTGCCGTTCAACACCAACGGCATCTTCCGCCACTACCCCGAGCTGGATGCGGAGCGGTAGTGCCGGCCGCTGGCCGGCAACTGCACACTGCGTCCGAGGTCCATGAGCATGCCGGCCAGCGACCGGCACTACCGTGGGGTCAGCGGTTCTCACCCAGCGGCTTCACCGCCTGCTTCTGCAGTGACAGCAGGCCCAGCAGCAGCGCCAATGCCACGTAGGCACCGGCGAACTGCCAGCTGATGATGCGTGCCAGCCCGTCCAGGTCCCACGGCAGGTAGATGCCACCACGCGGATCCACCGAATGGATCAGGCCGAACAGGGTCAGACCTGCGGCCACCAGCAGGAAGCCGCAGGCACGGCGCAGGCGGCCATCGACCATCGCGGCTACCGCCGAGATCCACAGCATCGACGTGATGATGAAGCCGTTGCCGAGGGTGAAGATCACCGCCAGCTCAGGCAATCCGTGGCCATCCAGTTTGGTCAGCAGTTGCGGCAGCTGGTCCGGCGCGATCCAGCCCGGCGCCTTGATCGCCAGCAGGTACGCCACCGACGGCAGGAAACCGAACACCATCGCGCCGGTGTGGTGGCGCGGCGTGGCCTGGAAGGCCTGGGTGGTGATGTCGATGGCCACGTACACGATGATCGGTGCCAGCACCGCCAACGGCAGCCACTGCACCAGCCCGGAGATGATGCCGAGCATGCCGCCGATGCCGACGAACAGGCCGGTCAGCAGCGTGTAGCCGCTGCGGGCGCCCATGTGCTTGTACGCCGGCTGGCCGATGTACGGTGTGGTCTGCGCCACGCCGCCGCAGACACCGGCCACCAGCGTGGCCACCGCTTCCACCAGCAGGATGTCGCGGGTGCGGTAGTCATCGCCGGCCGCGCGCGCGCTTTCGGACACGTTGATGCCACCGACCACCATCAGCAGGCCGAACGGCAGCAGCAGCGGCAGGTAGGTCATCGCGGTGGGCAGGCCGTCGAGGAAGCCCAGCGTCGGCAGCGGCAGCACCACCTGCGGCGGCACCCACGCCGGCACATGGAAGCCCGGTGCGCCCAAGCCGGCCAGGCCGAGGCCGTAATACAGCACGGTGCCGAACACGAAGGCCAGCAGCACGCCCGGGCCACGCACCGGCAGCTTGCCCTTGGCGATCAGCACGTACAGCAGCAGGCCCAGCGTGGTGAAGCCGACCAGCGGCGAGCGCAGCGTTTCCAGCAGCGGCAGCAGGCCCATCAGCACCAGCGCGATGCCGGCGATGGAACCCAGCAGTGCGGCACGCGGCAGCGCGCGGGTGACCGCTTCGCCGAAGAACGACAGCACGAACTTGAGCACGCCCATGATCACCAGCGCAGCCATGCCCAGCTGCCAGGTAGCGATGCCCGCGGCATGCGGATCCATGCCCTGCTGCTTGAACGCGAGGAAGGCCGGGCCGAGCACCAGCAGGGCCATGCCGATGCTGGTGGGTGCATCCAGGCCCAGCGGCATGGCGGTGACATCGTCGCGGCCGGTACGCGCGGCCAGCCGGCGCGCCATCAGGGTGTACAGCAGGTTGCCGACCAGCACGCCAAAGGCGGTGCCGGGGAACATGCGGCCGAACACCACGTCGGCGGGGAACTGGAAGATCCCGACCAGGGCCATGGCGATGAAGCCGAGGATGGAGAGGTTGTCGACGACCAGGCCGAAGAAGCCGTTGAAGTCGCCAGCGACGAACCAGCGACGCGGTGCGGCGGAAGCGGGAGCGGACATGGAAGGGGCGGTGGGGGTGGGGACCGCCGATGGTAGGCCCAGCGGGGCCAGCGCGCCAATTCCGTCGTGGAATGATGGGTTCCAGCCAACGGCGGGGCCCCTCGTGGCTGGGTTGGTCGCGGACAGCGATTTCTGGGTTGGGCCGGTCGGGATGGGCTGCGCAGGACACGCCGTAAACCCGTTCCTGGGGGCTCGATGGCGCCATCCATGGCGCCAACGGTCCTGCGCAGCCCATCCCGACCGGCCCCTGACAGTTTCCTGCGCGTGCCAGCCACGGAAGAGAATCAAAAGATCAAAAAGCAAAAGCGGGTCGCTTCGCGCTGAGCCGAGCATGGCTCGGCCCTACAGAAGATCATTTCGATCGTTCTTCCGTTATCCACATATGGCGTGGATCCACCGTGTCGACCAAGGTCGACACCCACCAGTGCAATATGCCGTTCCGACAGATCGCAGGAAACTGTCGAAGGCGGGGTGGGTCCGGTTGCGGGGGTGTCCGCGGCATGGATGCCGCGGCCAAGCCTCCAGGGACGGGTTTACGGCGTCCCCCGCAACCGGATCCACCTCGCCTACCCACGCCAAACCTGCTTTTGATCTTGCTTCGGCGGTTGCCGTGGTTTCGGCGGGTGCAGGGCGCAGCCCTGCATCGACCAACCCCCTACTTTTTCAGGAAGTTGTCCACCAGCAGATGCTTCACGTCGTCGAAGCGGCCGTTCAACACGGCCTTGGCGGCGTACAGCGCCGTACCGGCCACCTGCTTCGCCTCGATCTGCGGCGGCATCACCAGCTCGGCGCGGCTGGTATGCACGTCCAGCAGCGCCGGGCCGCGCTGCACCAGGAAGTCCTGCACCGCTTCCTCCAGGTCCTCGCTGCGTGTCACCGTTCGGCCATGGAAGCCGATCACTTCGGCCAGGCGGCCGAAGTCCGGGTTCTTCAGGTCGGTGTAGTTGTCCAGAAGGCCTTCCACCTTCTGCTCCAGCTCGACGAAATTCAGCGAGCCGTTGTTGAACACCACCACCTTGATCGGCAGATTCTCCTGTACCGCCGTCAGCAGGTCGCCCAGCAGCATTGCCAGGCCACCGTCACCGGACAGCGAAATCACCTGGCGGCCGGGGAACGCCTTCTGCAGGCCGAGTGCCTGCGGCATCGCGTTGGCCATCGTGCCGTGCAGCAGGCTGGTCAGCGTGCGGCGGCGACCATTTACCCGGATATGCCGCAGCACCCACACCATCGGCGAGCCGCCGTCGGCGGTGAACAGCGCGTCGTCTGTCGCGTACTTCGACAGCAGCGCGGTCAGGTGCTGCGGGTGGATCAACTCGCCTTCGCCCGGTTGTTCTTCCTGTTCGCGCTTCTTCAGCGCCTTGTCACGGCGCTCGATGCACTCGTCCAGGAAACTGCTGTCCTCGCGCGGCGGCAGCATCGGCAGCAAGGCGTCCAGCGTCGGTGCGATGTCACCGACCACGCCCAGGTTCACCGGATGGCGGCGGCCGAGGTGGCTGCCATCACGGTCGACCTGGATGATCGTGGCCTTGTCCGGATAGAACTGGCCCCACGCGAAATCGGCGCCGAGCAGCAGCAGCGTGTCGCACTCCATCAGCGTGTGGAAGCCGGATTCGATGCCGAAGATGCCGGTCATGCCCATGTTGTAAGGGTTGTCCGGCTCGACGAAGTCCTTGGCGCGCGAGGTGTGCGCGATCGGGGCCTGCAGGCGCCGGGCCAGCTCCAGCAACTGCGGGTGTGCGCCCTGGCAACCGGCACCGGCATAGATGCCGATGCGCTTGCCCTGCCCCAGCAGCTCAGCGATGCGCTGCAGCTCGGCATCCGACGGGCGCAGCACCGGCTGGGTGTAGTGCACCGAGAACGGCACATCGTGCTTCACCTCGGCTTGGCTGATATCGGCGGGCAGGATCACCACCGCCACGCCGCGGCGGCTGATCGCGGCCTGGCAGGCCAGCGTGACCACGCGGCGCGCCTGTTCGGCGCTGTGCACCTGCTCGCAGAACACCGAACAACTGGCGTACACCGCCTTGAAGTCCACTTCCTGCGGGAATTCCATGCCCAGCTCGCTGGTCACCACTTGGCTGGCGATCAACACCATCGGCGCGCGGTTGCGGTTGCTCTCGAACACGCCGTTGATGAAATGCAGGCTGCCGGGGCCGCAGGAACCGGCGCAGGCGGTCAGCTCGCCGCTCACCAGCGAATCGGCGCCTGCAGCGAACGCTGCCACTTCCTCATGGCGCACGTGCACCCACGCGATCTCGCTGCCATGCATCGCATCGGTCACATGGTTGAGCGTATCGCCCACGATGCCGTAGCAACGGCGGACACCAGCCTGCTGCAGGGCGTCCACCACGATTTCGGCCACGCGCTTGCTCATCGGATACATCCTCGAACGGGGGAACGTCCGAGGCTAGACCCGGTGAAGTGATGCCACCGCAAAAAAAGGGGACGGAGGGAATCAAGTCGTTTGTGCCGTTAACGACTTAATTCCCTCCGTCCCCTTTTTTCTTCAATCGTTGACGTTGATCCAACCTTCCACCGCGCCCTGCTTCGGGTTGCGGTAGCGCAGCTTCACCCAGCCGTCCTGTTCATCCAGCATCTCCACGCGGTCGCCCTGCACCAGATAGCGCTTCGTGCTGGATGCGCCGGGTCGGTCGAACAGGAACAGCCGCGCGGGCACCACGGTGGCCTGCTGGCCACGCAGCGGCCCATCCGGAGGTGCGCCCAGGCCATCGGCAATCGCGCTCTCCAGCACACGACCAGCGGGATCATATGTGCGCCAGACCGCCAGCGGGCCCTGCTCGTCGCTCTGTTCCCAATGCAGCGCAGCGTTCAGCGTATCGCCCAGCATCAGCACGCTCTCGGCGCGGTACAGATAGAGTTTCGCGCCTGCAAACCGATACTGGTCGGCGTACCACATCGGACCGCTGCGGCAGCTGCTGGTCAGGGTGCGGCTCGGACGGTCGACACTCAGCCCCATCAGGTCACCGCAGCTGTCCTTGCCATGGGTGTCGGCCTGCAGCGCGCGGAACCCGGCACTGGCCGGATCGAAGCGGTACACCGCCACCGCCTCGTTGACCATACCCACCGAGGCGCGTGCGACCAGTTCCGGGTAGCCATCGAAATCGACGTCTTCCAGCGACCATTGCGAATTGCCGTCGGCGTCCGCCGCACCCGCCAGCGTCTGGCGCTTGCCCGACGGCGACAGCTGCACCACGATGCTGCCGTCCTGCTGGGGATCCGCGTGCGCCTGCACGTGAGCGGCCACCTGGAACCGCAGCGTTTCGCCGCCATCCCCACGCGCCTGCGCCGCCGGTGCCAGCACGCCTGCCAACACCAGGCCCAGCATGCATTCCCTGTAGTTCATCATCGCTCCCTGCGGCACCGCGCTGGCACCCTCACCTCAGAACGATACCTCGACCGGCTGCCGCGACCACAGCACCGATTGATGCTTGGTCTGTTGCTTCCACGCCAGGCGGATGGCTTCGATATCAGCACGGTGCTGCGGGGTGTCTTCGTGCAGCACCACCAGCACCTTGGTGCGCAGGCGATTGGGCGCGGCATCACCACGGAACAGCCACTGGCCGTAGGCATCGAACACGGTCAGGCCATCCGGGAAGCGCGGGGTGACTTCCTTGTCCAGGAAGGTGCGCCACTGCGCCTCGCTGATGGTGTCGGCCTGCGGGCGGTTGCCGGCGCCCTGCTCTTCACCCACGCCGAAGTACAGCTCGCTGCGCACCCAGCCGTGGCCAGCGGACGGCCGTGCGGCATCGCCCTTCAGTTCGGCGGTGGTAGCCGTGGCATAGGCGCTGGGCGCCTGCGAGGACAGGCTGGCGCAGCCACTGGTGGCCAGCAGCACGGCGAAAACGAGGCCAAGGTGTTTCATCGGTACAGCTCCGGGGAAGGGGGACAAGGCGAGCCGGCAGCGTACAGCGCCACAGGCCCGGCGTGCTGATGCCAACCGGGCATCAGCTCATGCCGGACCGGCAGGGGCTTGCATCGGCACCGGTCATCACGCGAAGATAATATATCGCTTCATCCGGATGGATGTAAGTGAAACTATCTCCCCTTCCCCGTCGTCGTTGTTGCTGGAGCCCCCATGTCCGCCCGCCTGCCCGCGTCGCCGCTCGGCCTCGCCATCGCCCTCGCGCTTTCCTCCGCTGCCGTCCCGGCCCTGGCCCAGGACGCCACCAACCTGGACACCGTGATCGTCACCGGCACCCGTGCCGCCGACCGCACCGTGCTCGAATCCACCTCGCCGGTGGATGTGCTCACCGCCGAGGACATCCGCAAGGCCGGCGTGGTCAATGGTGAACTGGGCAGTGCGCTGCAGGCGTTGCTGCCGTCGTTCAACTTCCCGCGCCAGTCCAATTCCGGCGGCGCCGACCATGTGCGCGCGGCGCAGCTGCGTGGCCTGTCGCCGGACCAGGTGCTGGTACTGGTCAATGGCAAGCGCCGCCACCACACCGCGCTGGTCAACACCGACAGCAAGATCGGCAAGGGCACCACCCCGGTCGACTTCAATTCGATCCCGGTCAGCGCGATCAAGCGCATCGAAGTGCTGCGCGACGGCGCCGGTGCGCTGTACGGCTCCGATGCGGTGGCCGGCGTGATCAACGTGATCCTCGACAACGGCGGCGATGGCGGCGAGATCGAGGCCAGCTACGGTGCCAACCACACCGACCTCAAGCCGATCGGGCGCACCCTCACCGACGGCCAGACCGGCAACATCAGCGCCAAGGTCGGCACCTCGCTGGGCGAGGACGGCGGCTTCCTGCGCGTCGGCCTGGAATACAAGCACCGCAACGGCACCAACCGCGCCGGCTTCGACCAGATTCCGCCGTGGGACCAGACGCCGGACAACCTCGCGCTGCAGGGCAAGCGCAACTATGTGCTGGGCGATGGCAAGAGCAAGGACATCAACCTGTGGCTGAACACCGAGATTCCGGTGGGCCAGACGTCGACGTTCTACGCGTTCGGTACCTTCAACCAGCGCGATACCCAAGGCGCGAACTACTTCCGCTACCCTGACGGTGATGCCAACTGGAAGCAGGTCTACCCGAACGGCTACCGGCCGATCTCCGAAGGCGAGAACCGCGACGTGCAGGCCGTGGCCGGTGTGCGCGGCCAGTGGGGCGAGTGGAGCTACGACGGCAGCCTGGATTACGGCCAGAACGACTTCACCTACCGCCTGCGTAATTCGCTCAACGCGTCGCTGGGCCCGACCAGCCCTACCCGCTTCAAGACCGCTGACTACGAATACGCGCAGACCGTGGGCAACCTCGACCTGAGCCGCGTGTTCACCCAGAGCGACAGCATCAGCCACACCCTGGGCCTGGGCGTGGAAGCACGCCACGAGCGCTACCAGACCCGTCCCGGTGACCCGGCCAGCTACGCCGCCGGCCCCTACACCGATCGCCCGACCGGCTCGCAGGCCGGTGGTGGCCTGACCCCGCAGGATGCGGCCCGCCTGTCGCGCGACGTGGCCAGTGCCTACGCCAGCCTGTCCAGCCAGTTCGGCGAGAAGTTCTCCACTGATCTGGCCGCGCGCTACGAGCACAACGACGACTTCGGCGGTGAACTGACCGGCAAGCTCGGCCTGCGCTATGAATTCACCCCGGCGTTCGCGCTGCGCGGCGCGATCTCCAACAATTTCCGCGCGCCGTCGCTGGCGCAGATCGGCTACGAATCCACCTCCACCGGCTACAACGCCGGCGGACAGCTGGTGCAGGGCCGCCTGCTGTCGGTCAACAATCCGATCGCACGCGGCCTCGGTGCGCAGGACCTGAAGCCGGAAAAATCGATCAACACCTCGCTGGGCTTCACCAGCCGCATCGGTGAGCACTTCGACCTGTCGCTGGACTTCTTCCAGATCGACATCGACGACCGCATCGCGCTGTCGGAGAGCATCACCGGCGATGCGCTGACCGACTACGTGGCGGCCAACTACGGCGTCAGCGGCCTGCAGAGCGCCAGCTTCTTCGTCAATGCCGCCGATACCCGCACCCGCGGCGCCGAGCTGGTGAGCAACTGGCGCCAGTCGCTGGGCGATGGCCAGCTGCTGCTGACCGGCACCTATGCGTACACCAAGACCACGCTGAAGAACGTGCTGGCCACGCCGGCGCAGCTGCGCGCGCTGAACCCGGACTACGTGCTGTTCGGCATCGAAGAGACCAACACCCTCACCGATGCCACCCCGCGCACGCGTGGCAGTTTCTCGGCCGCCTGGAGCAACGACCACTGGTCGCTGAGCACCCGCGTGAACCGCTATGGCAGCGCCACCCGCGTGTTCAACTTCGGTGATGGCTACATCCCGCGCCAGACCTACCAGGCCGAATGGCAGCTGGATGCGGAAGTGGAGTACCGCATCACCCCGCGCTGGAGCGTGGCCATCGGCGGCCAGAACCTGACCGACAACTACCCGGATCGATCCAACAGCGATATCCACTACTTCGGCAATCTGCCGTACGACGTGTTGTCGCCGATCGGCAGCAACGGCGCGTACTACTACGGCCGGGTCCGCTATACGTTCTGATTGCATTGGGTGTGATTGCCTTGGGTGGGTGCGGACCGTTGGTCCGCACTGCCTGGGCTCGATGCAGGGTGACCTGCCGTGCCGACCAACGGTCGGCACCCACCGAAGCAGGGTCGTAGCCTGCCCTCGACCCCACGTACACGCCCACGCTGGCAAGCTGGGCGTCATGGCTGAACCGCTCCCCCTGCGTCCGCCACCGCCATTGCTGGACGACGCCTGCGCGTTGTTCCTCGATGTCGACGGCACCCTGATCGAATTCGCTGCACGCCCGGATGCCGTGCAACTGCTGCCGGATGTGCGTGAAGCCATCGGCCGCATCAGCGACCGCCTGGAAGGTGCCGTAGCACTGGTCAGTGGTCGCCCGCTTGCACAGCTGGATCAACTGTTCGCACCTTTGAAGCTGCCCGCCGCCGGCCTGCATGGACACGAACTGCGTGGCGAGGACGGTCGTGTGCTGCGCGACGAACACGACGACGACACCGCCGAGTGGCTGCACGCACTGCACCAGCAGGCGATGCGCTTTGCCCACGGCCATCCCGGCGTACTGGTGGAAGACAAGGGCGTCGGCCTGGCCCTGCATTGGCGCGGTGCGCCGCACGCGGCAAGTGATGTGCGCGCCTTCGCCGACCGCCACGTCCGTGGCCGTGCCAGCTACCGCCTGCAACCGGGTGACCACGTCGTTGAATTCGTTCCCGTCGGCACCGACAAGGGCCGCGCCGTGCGGCGGATGATGCAGTACCTGCCCTTCCGCGGCCGCCTGCCCGTGTTCCTCGGTGACGACCTCACCGATGAATTCGGCTTCGACGCCGCCAACGGCCAGCATGGCTGGAGCGTGCTGGTGGGCGAACGTGAACCCAGCAAGGCGGTGTTCGCGCTGCCCGACATACGCAGCGTGCACGCCTGGCTGCGTGAGAATGCCTATTGACCCGGCCAACCCCCACGGCCGCAACCGAGATGTACCGCGTGATGACCCAACCCGATCTTGATCTGGGCGTAGTCGGCAACGGCAGCTTCGGCGCCCTGGTCGACAAACGTGCCCGCGTTGTCTGGAGCTGCCTGCCCACCTTCGACGGCGACCCCACCTTCTGTGCCCTGCTCGGCCCCAACCAGCAGAGCGGTGGCGACTTCGCCATCGAGCTGGAGGACTTCGCCAGCAGCGAGCAGGAATACCTGACCAACACCGCAATCCTGCGCACCGTGCTGCGCGACGCGCACGGCGGTGAACTGGAAATCCTCGATTTCGCCCCGCGCTGGCGGCAGAACGACCGCTTCTACCGCCCGGTCAGCCTGATCCGCCAGGTGCGCCCGCTGGCCGGCAGCCCACGCATCACCGTGCGCGCACGGCCGCTGGCGGACTGGGGCGCGCGCGTGCCCGAGTCCACCTGGGGCAGCAATCACGTGCGCTGGATCCTGCCCGAGCACGTGCTGCGGCTGACCACCGATGTGCCGGTGCGCTTCATCCGCGATGGCCTGCCGTTCGTGCTCAACCATCCCATCCACCTGATCCTGGGCGTGGATGAGTCGCTCAACCGCTCGATCAGCGGCTATGTGCAGGAAGCCTTCCAGCGCACCCGCGACTACTGGCGTGAATGGGTGCGCTACCTGTCCATTCCGCTGGAATGGCAGGACGCGGTGATCCGCAGTGCGATCACCCTGAAGCTGTGCCAGTACGAGGACAGCGGCGCGATCATCGCGGCGATGACCACCTCCATTCCGGAAGCCCCCGGCAGCGTGCGCAACTGGGACTACCGCTACTGCTGGCTGCGTGATGCGGCGTTCGTGGTGCGTGCGCTGAACCGCCTCGGTGCAACGCGCACGATGGAACAGTTCCTCGGCTACATCTTCAACCTGGCCACCACCGACGGCACGCTGCAGCCGCTGTATGGCATCGGCTTCGAGGCCAAGCTGGACGAAGACGAAGTCCCCAGCCTGTCCGGCTATCGCGGCATGGGCCCGGTGCGGCGCGGCAACCTGGCCTGGGTGCAGCGCCAGCACGATGTCTACGGCAGCGTGGTGTTGGCCTCCACCCAGCTGTTCTTCGACCGCCGCCTGCAGGACCCGGGGGACGCGCATACCTTCGCCCGCCTCGAACCCTTGGGCGAGCAGGCATTCGCCCTGCACGACGTACCCGATGCCGGCCTGTGGGAATTCCGCGGCCGCACCGAAGTGCATACCTACACCAGCGCGATGTGCTGGGCGGCGTGCGACCGCTTGTGCAAGATCGCCGTGCGCCTGAAGCGCGATGACCGCGCCCATTACTGGCGCGAGCGCGCCGACACCATCCACGCGCGCATCATGGCCGAGTCCTGGAGCGAAGAACTGGGCCACTTCACCGATACCTTCGGCGGCCATCGCCTGGACGCTTCGCTGCTGCTGCTGGCCGACATCGGCTTCATCGATGCGCTGGACGCGCGCTTCATCGCCACCGTCGAAGCCATCGGCCGCGACCTCAAGCATGGCAATTCGTTGTACCGCTATGTCGCACCAGATGACTTCGGTGAGCCAGAAACCAGCTTCACTATCTGCACCTTCTGGTACATCGATGCGCTGGCCGCCATCGGGCGCCTCGACGAGGCACGCGGGATGTTCGAACTGCTGTTGAAGCAGCGCAACCATCTGGGCCTGCTGTCGGAGGATCTGGCCTTCGACAGCGGCGAAGCCTGGGGCAACTTCCCGCAGACCTATTCGCACGTCGGCCTGATCACCGCCGCGATGCGCCTGTCGCGGTCCTGGCAGGAGGCATCGTGAGTCGTCTGGTCGTGGTTTCAAACCGCGTGGCCGTGCCGGGCGAGAACCGTGCCGGTGGCCTGGCGGTGGGCCTGCTGGCCGCGTTGAAGGAACGCGGCGGCATGTGGTTCGGCTGGAGCGGCAAGAGCGTGCGCGACGGCAGTGGCACGCTGCACACGCAGAAGGACGGCGACATCGAGTTCGTCACCCTGGACCTGAGCAAGCGCGAGGTCGATGGC
Source organism: Stenotrophomonas sp. 109824_Sma (assembly GCF_056480025.1). Lineage (NCBI taxonomy): Bacteria > Pseudomonadati > Pseudomonadota > Gammaproteobacteria > Lysobacterales > Lysobacteraceae > Stenotrophomonas > Stenotrophomonas sp. 109824_Sma. Next base: position 3,716,345 of record NZ_CM151078.1, read on the forward strand.
TACTACAACGGCTTCGCCAACCGCACGCTGTGGCCACTGCTGCACTTCCGCCTCGATCTGGTCGACTACGACCGGGGCACCCGCGAGACCTACCACAAGGTCAACGCGCTGTTCGCCGACAAGCTCGCGCCGCTGCTGCGCGAAGATGACATCGTCTGGATCCACGACTACCACCTGATCCCGCTCGGCGCGCTGCTGCGCGAGCGTGGTATCGGCTGCCGCATCGGCTTCTTCCTGCATATCCCAATGCCGTCGGCCGACCTGCTGCAGGCCATGCCCGACCACCTGCGGTTGTTCTCGGCGCTGTACGCCTACGACCTCGTCGGCTTCCAGACCCAGCGCGATGCGGATCGCTTCCAGACCTACCTGCGCCTGTTCGGCGGCGGTCGCGTACTCGACAACGGCGAACTGGAAGCCCCAGGTGGGCGCCGTTTCCGCGCAGCGGCGTTCCCGATCGGCATCGACACCGAGCTGATCGCGCGCCAGGCCGGTACCGCCGCCACCAAGGCCGCCGTAAAGAACCTGCGCGCCAGCCTGCGTGATCGCCAGCTGGCGATCGGCGTGGACCGCCTGGATTATTCCAAGGGCCTGCCCGAGCGCTTCCTCGGCTTCGAACGGTATCTTGAGCGCCATCCCGACCAGCGCGGCTCGCTGACCTACCTGCAGATCGCCCCGGTCTCGCGCGGCGATGTCACCGAGTACCGGCAGCTGCGCAGCCAGCTGGAGCAGATCGCCGGCCACATCAACGGTGGCCACGCCGAGCCGGACTGGACGCCGCTGCGCTACGTCAACCAGAACTTCACCCATGCCACCCTCACCGGTTTCTACCGTGCGGCGGCAGTCGGCCTGGTCACGCCGCTGCGCGATGGCATGAACCTGGTGGCCAAGGAATACGTGGCCTCACAGGACCCGGAAGATCCCGGCGTGCTGGTGCTCTCGCTGCTGGCCGGCGCCGCCGATGAACTGAAGCAGGCGCTGCTGGTGAACCCGCACGACCTGGATGGCGTGGCCGACGCCATCGCCACCGCGGCAACAATGTCGCTGCGCCGGCGCAAGGAACGCTGGCACGCGATGATGGAGCACCTGCGCACCTACGACATCAACCACTGGCGACGCAGCTACCTGGACGCGCTGGAAGGCTGAGGGAAAAAGGGGACGGAGGGGATCAAGTCGTTTGTGCACAAACGACTTGATCCCCTCCGTCCCCTTTTCTTCAATCCAGGAACCGCGCAGCCTGCTCCGGTGCAGGCAGATGGCAGGCGTCATGCCGCCCGAACCAGCGATAGCGATTGCGCGCCAGCGTCCGATACGCCGCATCACGCCAGCGACGCGGAACCATCCGGAGCACAGCGCTCAGGCGCCAGACGCCACCCAGCCGAGCCAGTACGCGCAGGATGGCATCGGTATCGGTCCAGGCGCCCTGTGCGTCCAGCAGCAGGAACGACATTGGGTCCTGCGGGTCAAGCCCATGCGCGCGCAGCATCGCGCTGCCCTGCTGCCCCTGCATCGCCGCAAATCGGTAGCGCCCCTCGCGGTCGAAACGCAGCAGGAAGCGCACCCAGCGGTTGCACAGTGCACACACGCCATCGAACACGATCACCGCACTGCCCGCTTCAGCGGCGCCGTCACTGTGGTTCGAGCCAGCCTTCATAGCGGATCAGGGCTCCGGCCCAGGGCAGCGTCACATCGACCAGGAAAGTGTAACGCTCGCCCTGCCAGGCTTCACGGCAGCACACACCGCCAAACCAGCGCGTCGGCAGCGGCAGCAGCCCGAAGGCCCAGACCCGCCGCACCGACCAGTCGATGCCACCGTCGCGGGCCTGCAGGTCGAACTCGAAGCGCACTGCACTCAGTTGCTCGCGCAGATACCCTTCGTGCGCCCACAGCCGCGACACCATCGGCCAGCGGCCAAACCGCCGCGCCCATTGCTCGCCCTGCCCGCATGCACTGAACGCCACTTCGGTGGGCAGCGCGTCACCGTCTTTCGGCAACCGCGCCAGCGCGGCCAGCAGCGGCACCAGCCAGTGCCGCCCACGCTCGATGCGCGCCTGCCCCACGTAGCGGCAGGGCAACGGTGTGGCATGCAGCGCCTGCACCGGCGCTGCCAGGGTGGCGAAGGCCGGCCCCAGCACCCGCGCGAACAGCGGCGGCGTCAGGGCGCGATCCAGGCCAGGGTCGCCATGCGCCCGGTACGACGGTCGCGCCGGTGCGAATACAGGTCCGGATCGGCCATGGTCGACACCGTGCCGCCATACACCTGCGCCGGGTCCATTCCCGCCGCCTGCAAGCGCTGCCGCGCCAGCGCGAACAGGTCCACCTTCCAGTGGCCGGCGCGGGTGGCCACGAACGCCGCCTCGGCGGCCGGATCATGGCCGACGAAGGCGTGGTAGACCTCCTCGCCGATCTCGTAGTCGGCCGGCCCGGCGGCCGGCCCCAGCCACGCGCGCAGCTGCGCAGGCGGCGTCTGCATCGCGGCCACCGTGGCCTCCAACATGCCGTCGGCCAGCCCACGCCAGCCGGCATGGGCCGCGCCCACCTCGCTGCCATCGGCCGCGGCGAACACCACCGGCAGGCAGTCGGCGGTCAGGATCGCCAGCACCACGCCCGGCACCGAAGTCACAGCGGCGTCGGCCACCGGTTCGCTGGCGCCGGCCACCGGCGGCGCGGTGAAGCGCAGCACGGTGCTGCTGTGCACCTGGCGCAGCCAGTGCGGTGCCGAGGGCAGCGCCAGCCCCTGCTGCAGCTGCTGGCGGTTGTGCTCCACGTTGGCCGGGGTATCACCATCGGCCGCGTGCCGGTTGCCCAGGTTGAACTGCGCGAACGGTGCCGGCGAGATGCCCGCGCCATGCCGACGCGTGGTCAGCGCATGGACGCCTGCGGGCGCCGGCCAGTCCGCCTGCAGCAACGGCAGCGCGGCCGCCATCACCAGCGGTCCCGCTCGCGGGCGGCGAAGGCTTCGCTGTCTTCGCGCAGTACCTTCATCAGGTGCAGCATGTCCTCCGGCACCGGCGCGGTATTGCGCACCGGCTCACCGGTGATCGGGTGCATGAACTCCAGGGTCTCGGCGTGCAGGGCCTGGCGCTTGAAGCCGCGCAGCGCGGCCACCAGCTCGTCGCTGGCGCCCTTGGGCAGCTTCAGCGCACCGCCGTACAGCGGGTCGCCGATGATCGGGTGGCGCACGTGCGCCATGTGCACGCGGATCTGGTGAGTACGGCCGGTTTCCAGGCGGCACTCCAGCGCGGTGTGCGCACGGAAGCGCTCGCGCAGGCGGTAATGGGTCACCGCTTCCTTACCGTCTTCACGCACCGCCATCTTCAGGCGGTCGCGCGGGTGGCGATCGATCGGGGCATCGGCGGTACCGCCCGCCACCAGCGCGCCCATCACGATGGCCAGGTACTGGCGGTGCACGTCACGGGCCGCCAGCTGCTCGACCAGTGCGGTCTGCGCTTCCAGGGTCTTGGCCACCACCATCACGCCGCTGGTGTCCTTGTCCAGGCGGTGCACGATGCCCGCGCGCGGCAGCACCGCCACCGACGGGTCGCGGAACAGCAGGGCGTTGACCAGGGTGCCGCTGTGGTTGCCGGCACCGGGGTGGACCACCAGGCCGACCGGCTTGTTGATCACCAGCACGTGCTCGTCCTCGAACAGCACGTCCAGCGGAATGTCCTCCGGCTGGGCGTCGGTCTGGGTTTCCAGCACCACATGGAGGGTCACCACCTCGCCGCCGCGCAGCGGATCGCGCGGGCGCACCTGGGCACCGTCCAGCAGGACGTCACCGGACTTGATCCACTCGGTCAGGCGTGAACGCGAGTATTCGGGGAACAGTTCGGCCACGACGGCGTCGAAACGACGGCCGGCAGCGGTGTCGGGGACGATGGCCTGGCGGGCCGATTCAGAGGGTTGTTCAGACATGGCAGGGGGCATTCTTTGAAATTTTGGGGTCCCGGCGGCCGGTTTCAGTCGCTGGACAGGACACTAGGCTATCATCGACCCTTCGTATTCCAGCCGCGTCCCGCCTCGACCCCATGATCCGACGCTCCGCCATGCTCTCCGCGCCCGTCCGCCTCACCGCCCTGCTGCTGGTGCTGGTCATCGCCGCAACCGGCTGCCATCGCGGCGCCAAGAAGGGTGATCGCCCCGATGAAGGGACGCCGGTCGAACAGCTGTACGAGAAAAGCCACAAGCTGATGCAGGGCGGCAACTGGAGCGGCGCCGAAGCCAGCTTCCGCCGCCTGGTGGCCCAGTACCCCTACGGCCCCTACACCGAGCAGGCGATGATCGAAACCGCCTACGCCCAGTACAAGGCCGGCAAGCACGATGACGCGGTGTCCAGCATCGACCGCTTCATCCGTACCTACCCGACGCACCGCAACATCGCCTACCTGTACTACCTGCGCGGCCTGGCCAACTCCAACCGCAGTACGGTTTTCCTGCGCCGCGTATGGTCGCTGGACGCCAGCCGCCGCGATCTGTCCACGCCGCACCAGGCGTACTCGGACTTCAACATCGTGGTTGATCGCTACCCGAACAGCCGCTACGCCGCCGATGCGCGCCAGCGCATGCTGGAGCTGCGCGACGTGTTCGCCCAGCACGAGCTGGACAACGCCCTGTACTACATGCGCCGCGGCGCCTGGGTCTCGGCCGTGGGTCGCGCCAACTACCTGCTGGAAACCTACCCGCAGAGCGCCTTCCAGTACGACGCCGTGGCCGTGCTGGCCGATTCCTACACCCACCTGGGCAACAAGACCCTGGCCGACGACGCCCGTCGCGTCCTGCAGCTGAACCAGCCGGACCACCCGTGGCTGGAAGGCAAGTGGCCGAAGTACCCGTGGATGGTCCGCAAGCTGAACCCGTTCGCCGGCGAGAAGTCCGCCAGCACCGGCCAGCGCAACGCGCGACTGGAAAAGAAGTAAGAGAGGGCCCCGAAAGGGGCCTTTTCTTTATCGGTAGATCCACGCCATGCGTGGATGGTTCGGGCGCAGATGGACCACGACACTAGGAGTTCTACGAATCCCCGGCGGATGCGACGCCGGTCGCAGCCCGCCCGGGCGAGGCCCTCCACACTGCGGCGCAACGGTCATCCCGGCCGTCAAGGAGCGCCCATGTCCCGACTGCCCCTGCGTTTCCGGCCTCTCTCGTCCGTCCTCGCCACCGCCCTGCTGGCGCTGTCCTCGGGCCCCCTGACAGCTGCACCGGTCGCACCGGGCGACCTCCTGTCTGCCTCTCCCTATCGCGCGTCATGGGTTCCGACCCAGGCCGCGCAGGCCTACAAGCTGCACTACCGCACCCCGGATCATCGCGGCCAGCTGGCCGAAGGCACGGGCCTGCTGTACCTGCCCGCCGGCGCGGCGCCTGCAGGTGGGTGGCCGGTGGTGTCCTGGGCACATGGCACCCAGGGCATTGCGGATCGCTGTGCGCCCTCGGTGTCCGGCCCCTACCAGCCCGAACGCGATGGGCGTTTCCTCGATCAGTTCCTGGCCCAGGGCTATGCCGTGGTCGCCGCCGACTACCAGGGGCTAGGAAGTCCGGGCAACCATGCCTATCTGCATGTCCGCACGGCGGCACGCAACGCCATCGATCTGGTCAAGGCCAGCCGCCAGTACCTGGGCAACGCAGCACTGTCGCCGCGCTGGGTCTCGGTCGGCCATTCGCAGGGCGGTGCCGCCGCGCTCACGGCCGGGCATCTGGCGTCCAGCTACGGTGGGCCGTCGTTGCAGTACCGTGGCAGCTTCACCACCGGCACGCCCACGGCGGTTGAATTGACCGCATTGGTGATGACGCCGGACAACCGCACCGCCAATCCTGGCGCACTCAATGCGTATCACGCGTATCTGCTCGACGGGCTGCTGCAGGTCGCACCGCAGATCGATCGCGTCCTCAGCGACACAGGCCGCGCCCGCGTGGCAGTGGCACGCGAGCAGTGCCTGGGCGAACTGGCTGCCACCCTGGACGGCGCGGATACCGGCAGCATGTTCACCGCACCGCTGACCAGCGTGCCAAGCATCTGGGCGGTGCTGTACGACTATCTCGGCGTACCGCGCCGCGGCTTCGGCCAACCGCTGATGCTCGGCCATGGCAGCGAGGATCGCGATGTGCCCTATCTGACCACCCTGCTGTATGCCGCAGGCCTGGCCCTGCGTGGCGAGCCGGTCGCGTTCCAGCGCTACCCGGTCGACCATCGCGGCACGCTGGACGCAGCAGCGGCCGATGGCCTGGCGTTCGTGCGTGCACGACTGGGGGACGGCCAGTTCGATGAAGCTGCCGAAACCGCCGGCCTCGAACAACTGCTCGACGACGTTCGGTAGATCCACGCCATGCGTGGATACACGGTGTACGGGTTGCCGGCCAGCGGCCGGCACTACCGATCCCGGTAGATCCACGCCATGCGTGGATACGCGGTGTACGGGATTGCCGGCCAGCGGCCGGCACTACCGATCCCGGTAGATCCACGCCATGCGCGGATACGCGGTGTACGGGGTTGCCGGCCAGCGGCCGGCACTACCGATCCCGGTAGATCCACGCCATGCGTGGATACGCGGTGTACGGGGTTGCCGGCCAGCGGCCGACACTACCGATCCCGGTAGATCCACGCCATGCGTGGATACGCGGTGTACGGGTTGCCGGCCAGCGGCCGGCACTACCGCCAACCGCTGCCTCAGCCCTTGTAGCCGTTGCTGATCGGGTAACGACGCTCGCGGCCGAAGGCGCGGCGCGAGACCTTCGGCCCCGGCGCGGCCTGGTGCCGCTTCCACTCGCTGATGCGCACCAGGCGCAGCACGCGGTCGACCACGGCCGCGTCATAACCGGCCGCCACGATCTCCGTGCGCGACTGCTCCTGGTCGATGTAGCGGTACAGGATGCCGTCCAGCACGTCATAAGCCGGCAGCGAGTCCTGGTCCAGCTGGTTCTCGCGCAGCTCGGCCGACGGCGGGCGGCTGATCACCGCCGGCGGGATCACCGGCGCGCCGCCCACCGTGTTGCGCCACTTGGACAGGCCGAACACCTCGGTCTTGTACAGGTCCTTCAGCGGCGCATAGCCACCGCACATGTCGCCGTAGATGGTGGCGTAGCCGACCGCATACTCGCTCTTGTTGCCGGTGGTCAGCAGCAGGCCGCCGAACTTGTTGGCCAGCGCCATCAGGATCACGCCACGGCTGCGCGACTGCAGGTTCTCTTCGGTCACGTCCGGCGCGGTGCCCTCGAACATCGGCGCCAACGCTTCCATCAGGCCCTTGAATGCCGGCTCGATCGACACTGCCTCCAGCTTCACGCCCAGCGCCTGGCACTGCTCGGCCGCCAGATCGTTGGACAGGCCTGCGGTGTAGCGCGAGGGCAGGCGCACGGCGGTCACGTTCTCCGCACCCATCGCGTCCACCGCCATGGCCAGCACGATCGCCGAGTCGATGCCGCCGGACAGGCCCAGCCACACCTTCTTGAAGCCGTTCTTGCGGCAGTAATCCTGGATGCCACGGGTCACGGCGCGCCAGGCCAGCGCGTCCATGCTCTCGTCGCCGTCGTCCATCCACACGTGCGGCATGAAGCGGCGGGTTTCACCGTCGTACTCCACCACCAGCCACTGGTCGACGAAGGCGGCGGCGGCCGGGTGCACCGTGCCGTCGCCGTCGGCCACCACCGAGGCGCCGTCAAACACCAGCGCATCCTGGCCACCGACCACGTTGAGATAGGCGATCGCAGCCCCGCTTTCGCGGGTACGCGCGGCCAGCACCGCGTCGCGCTGGGCGTGCTTGCCACGCTCGTACGGCGAAGCATTCGGCACCACCACCAGCTGCGCACCGGCGCGCATGGTGTCGGCCAACGGCTCGGCAAACCACAGGTCCTCGCAGATCAGCAGGCCGACCGGAATGCCATTGACCTCGAACACGCAGCTGCCGCCGTCCGGATCGACATCGAAGTAGCGGCGCTCGTCGAACACGGCGTAGTTGGGCAGCTCGCGCTTGCGGTAGGTCTGCTCGACCAGGCCGTCACGCAGCACGCTCGCGGCGTTGTAGACCACCGCGCCGGCGGCCTGCGGCCAACCGACCACGGCGGTGATGCCACGGCAGGCGGCGGCGATGCGGGCCATCGCCTGCTCGCACTCGTACAGGAAGCCCGGGCGCAGCAGCAGGTCCTCCGGCGGGTAGCCGCTCACCGCCAGCTCGGGGAACATCACCAGCTCGGCGCCGTACTCGTCGCGCGCCTGGCCGATCATCTCGATGATGCGCTCGGTGTTGCCGGCGACATCGCCGACCGGGAAGTCGAACTGCGCCATCGCGATGCGGATCGAAGCCATGGGAATCCAGCCTGTGGTTGCAATGCCGCCATTGTAGCGCCGCGCCATGCGCGCGCCGGGTACCTGGGCTCAGATCCCTTTTGCTGCGCGAAAGGGATCTGACCCCGCACCAGACGCAGAAAGGCCGCCCGGAGGCGGCCTTTCTGTTTCAGCAGCCGGCCAGCGGCCGGCTCTACAGCATCGTCTGCCAGAGGCAGTCGATCTTATTTCACCAGCTTGGCGATGGCAGCGCCCAGGTCGCCCGGCGAACGGACGGTGACGACGCCAGCGGCTTCCATCGCGGCGAACTTGCCTTCCGCGGTGCCCTTGCCGCCCGAAGCAATCGCACCGGCGTGGCCCATGCGCTTGCCGGCCGGAGCCGACGCACCGGCGATGAAACCGACGACCGGCTTCTTCACGTGGTTCTTGATGTACTCGGCGCCGGCTTCTTCAGCGTCACCGCCGATTTCGCCAACCATGATGATGCCTTCGGTCTGCGGGTCTTCGTTGAACAGCTTCAGGCAGTCAACGAAGTTCAGGCCGTTGATCGGGTCACCACCGATGCCGATGCAGGTGGACTGGCCCAGGCCAACTTCGGTGGTCTGCTTGACCGCTTCATAGGTCAGGGTGCCCGAACGCGACACGATGCCGATCTTGCCCGGCTGGTGGATGTGGCCCGGCATGATGCCGATCTTGCACTCACCCGGGGTGATGACGCCCGGGCAGTTCGGCCCGATCAGCACGGTGTCCGGATGCGAACGGGTCAGCACGTTCTTGACGCGCAGCATGTCCAGCACCGGGATGCCTTCGGTGATGCAGACGATGACCTTGATGCCGGCAGCAGCGGCTTCCAGGATCGCGTCGGCCGCGTACGGCGGCGGCACGTAGATGACCGAAGCGTTGGCGCCGGTGCTCTGCACGGCGTCGGCAACGGTGTTGAAGACCGGCAGGTCGATGTGGGTGGTGCCACCCTTGCCCGGGGTCACGCCGCCAACAACCTGGGTGCCGTACTCGATCATCTGAGTGGCGTGGAAGGTGCCCTGCTGGCCGGTGAAGCCCTGCACGATCACCTTGGTGTTCTTGTTAATCAAAACAGACATGGGAATTCCTTGGTGTCGAATCAGGCAGCGTTCTTGACAGCTTCAACGATCTTCTTGGCGCCATCGTTGATGTTGTCAGCCGGGATGATGGCCATGCCGCTGTCGCGCAGCAGCTGCTTGCCTTCTTCCACGTTGGTGCCTTCCAGGCGCACCACGACCGGAACCTTGACGCCCACTTCCTTCACGGCGGCGATGATGCCTTCGGCAATCATGTCGCAGCGGACGATGCCGCCGAAGATGTTGACGAAGATGCCTTCAACCTTGTCCGAGGACAGGATCAGCTTGAACGCTTCGATGACGCGCTGCTTGTTGGCACCGCCGCCCACGTCCAGGAAGTTCGCCGGCTCGCCGCCGTTGAGCTTGATGACGTCCATGGTGGCCATGGCCAGGCCGGCGCCGTTCACCATGCAGCCGATGTTGCCGTCCATGGTGACGTAGTTGATGTCCAGCTCCGAAGCGATCACTTCGGTCGGATCTTCCTGGGTCTTGTCGCGCATGGCGACCAGGGCCTTCTGGCGGAACGCGGCGTTGTCGTCGCTGTCGAACTTGCCGTCCAGCGCGTACAGGTTGCCGTCGTCCAGGATGGCCAGCGGGTTGATTTCAACCAGGGCCAGGTCCTTTTCGTTGAACAGGCGGTACAGGTTCACCATGATGCTGGCGAACTGGCCGGCCTGCTTGGCGGTCAGGCCCAGCTTGAAGCCGAAATCACGGCCGTGGTAACCCTGCACGCCTTCGACGAAGTCGACGTTCAGCGAGTGGATCAGCTCCGGGGTTTCAGCAGCGACCTGCTCGATTTCCACGCCGCCTTCCGAAGAGGCGATGTAGGTGATGGTCTTGGTGCCACGGTCGACCAGCACCGACAGGTACAGTTCCTTGACGATCTCGCCGGCGGTGGTCACCAGCACCAGGTTGACCGGCAGTTCAACGCCAGCGGTCTGGTAGGTGGCCATCTTGGTGCCGAGCATCTTGGCCGCAGCGGCCTTCACGTCGTCGGTGGTCTTGCAGAACTTGACGCCGCCAGCCTTGCCGCGGCCGCCAGCGTGGATCTGCGCCTTGACCATCCAGGGGCCCTGGCCCAGGGAGTTGGCAGCGGCAACCGCTTCGTCCGGGGTCGCAGCGACCTTGCCGGCCGGGACCGGGATGCCGTACTCGGCAAGCAGTTGTTTTGACTGGTATTCGTGGAAATTCATGCGTCACCGTGGGAATAGGAACGACCGCACGCAATTCCTCAGGGCCCCGGCGGGGCGCCGGCATGGACCGCGGCGGGCCCACTATTGTGGCCGAGCCAGCGCCGGGGCGCAAAGAAGTCTGTACAAAACGCCAGGCCCGGCCAGATTTCCGCCGCCATTCAGACAGTTGCGCCCGGGGGCGCACTGGACACCGGTATCCATCCCGGGCCAAATGCGCGATCCGGGCCGCTCCGGCGGCGCCGGGCCGGGCGCCCTATACTGGTCAACCAAGGTGTGTAGAGTCGAGCCAGCTCGACGGCTTCCACCGCAGGCCACATCGAAGCGTCGTGCCCGCCCGGCTTCAGGGGACGCCGGGCAGGCCCGCCGCAGATTCCAGACCCAGGCAGCCAGAAGGGGAGTTCCGGCGTGTCACCCAGTGCTTCATTGATCGACCGCATCGAATCGATTCCGCGGCGTGAGCTGTATTTCTTCGCGCTGTACCGGGTGCTGATCGCCTCGGTCATCGCCGCCCTGCTCTACAGTCCGCTGTCGGCCATGGTCGGCGAAGCCCACCACCCGCGGCTGGCTGACACCGTCGCCGCCATCTACCTGGTGCTCTCGCTGCTGGCCCTGGTGATCGGCCGCAACGAACGCTGGCTGCGCCCGATCGTGGTCAGCGGCGTGCTGGTGGACATCGTCGCCGCCACCCTGTTGTCGCATGCCCTGCCGGGTGCCAGCGCCGGCATCTCGATGTCACTGCTGTTCAACATCGCCGCCGCCGCCACCCTGCTGCCGCTCAGCCTGGGGCTGGGCCTGGCGCTGGCCGCCAGCCTCGCCACCGGCGTCGAATACACCTGGAAACTGCTGGAAGGCGGCGACCCCACCCGTACCCTGGCCGAGCTGGCGATGTTCGCCACCAGCTACCTGGCACTGGCCTTCATCAGTTACCAGGTCGGCAGCCGCGCGCGCCGCAACCAGCAGCTGGCCAACCAGCGCGGCGACGAAGTGGCCAACCTGTTCCAGATCAACGAGTTGATCATCCGCCGCATGCGTACCGGCGTGCTTGTGGTCGACGCCGACAACCGCGTCACCCTGGCCAACGAGGCCGCCTCGATGCTGCTCGGCGACAGCGATGGGAGCGGCGAAAGCGGCCGCCTGGACCTGGCCAGCGCCGCCCCGGAACTCGCCCGTCGCCTGCAGCGCTGGCGCAATGGCTGGGCGCAGGACGAACTGCCGCTGCAGCTCAATCCCGACCAGCCTGAAGTGCAGCCGCGCTTCGCACGCCTGCTGGCCGGCAGCGAGCTGGCCCTGGTGTTCCTGGACGACTCCAGCGTGGTCTCGCGCCGCGCCGAGTCGCTCACCTTGTCAGCCATGGGGCGCTTCTCGGCCAGCCTCGCCCACGAGATCCGCAATCCGCTGGCCGCGATCAACTACGCGGTGCAGCTGCTGGAAGAAGGCACCGGCTTCAACGAAAGCGACCGCCGCCTGCTGCAGATCATCCGCCAGCAGTGCCAGCGCACCAACGGCATCGTCGAAAGCGTGCTGGGCCTGGCCCGGCGCGAGCGCGCCACGCCCGAGAACGTCGACCTGGCCGCCTTCGTGCGCCGCTTCGTGCTGGAGTACAAGCAGGGGCAGACGCTGGAGACCGACAGCATCGAGCCGATCATCAACGACACCTCGGTGCTGGCCCAGGTCGACACCAAGCACCTCTACCAGGTGCTGACCGTGCTGGTGCACAACGCACTCAAGTACGGCCGCATCGGCCAGCAACCGGCACGGGTGCGCCTGCGCGTGGCCCAGCACGAGCGCAGTGCGGTCATCGACGTGATGGACCGTGGCCCCGGCATTCCCGAAAGCGTGGCCGCGCAGTTGTTCCGGCCGTTCTTCACCACGTCCGAGCATGGCACCGGACTGGGCCTGTACATCGCCCGCGAGCTGTGCCGGGCCAACCAGGCGCGGCTCGACTACATCCCGGTGCCCGCCGGTGGCTCCTGCTTCCGCCTGGTGCTGCCCGGCCCGCATACGCTGTTGCCCACCTGATCTCGACTCCGTGCGTCAAACATTTGTCGCTTCCAGCCCCCTCGTTTATCTTTCACGCCCATGAACGAAACCCGCAGCGCCCTCGTCGTCGACGACGAACGCGACATCCGCGAACTGCTGGTACTGACGCTCGGCCGCATGGGGCTGCGCATCAGTACGGCAGCCAACCTTGCCGAAGCGCGCGAACTGCTGGCCAGCAATCCGTACGACCTGTGCATCACCGACATGCGCCTGCCGGACGGCAATGGCATCGAGCTGGTCAGCGAGATCGCCCAGCACTACCCGCGCACGCCGGTAGCGATGATCACCGCCTTCGGCAGCATGGACCTGGCCGTGGAAGCGCTGAAGGCCGGTGCCTTCGACTTCGTCAGCAAGCCGGTGGACATCGCCGTGCTGCGTGGCCTGGTCAAGCATGCGCTGGAGCTCAACAACACCGAACGCCCCGCGCCCGGCCCCGCCGCCGAACAGGGCGCGCGCCTGCTTGGCGACTCGCCGGCCATGGACGTGCTGCGCACCACCATCGGCAAGGTCGCGCGCAGCCAGGCGCCGGTCTACATCCTCGGTGAATCCGGCGTGGGCAAGGAGCTGGTCGCACGCACCATCCACGCCCAGGGCGCCCGCGCGGCCGGCCCGTTCGTGCCGGTCAACTGCGGCGCCATTCCCGGCGAGCTGATGGAGAGCGAGTTCTTCGGCCACCGCAAGGGCAGCTTCAGCGGCGCCCACGCCGACAAGCCCGGGCTGTTCCAGGCCGCGCATGGCGGCACCCTGTTCCTCGACGAAGTGGCCGAGCTGCCGCTGCAGATGCAGGTGAAGCTGCTACGCGCGATCCAGGAAAAATCGGTGCGCGCGGTCGGCGCCGCCAACGAGGAACCGGTGGACGTGCGCATCCTCTCGGCCACCCACAAGGACCTGGCCGAGCTGGTCGAGGACGGGCGCTTCCGCCACGACCTCTACTACCGCATCAACGTGATCGAACTGAAGGTGCCGCCGCTGCGCGAGCGTCGCCAGGACCTGCCGGAACTGGCCGCGTCGGTGCTGGCACGGCTGGCCCGCAGCCACGGCCACCCGACGCCGCTGCTGGCCCCGTCGGCACTGGACGCGCTGGCCCAGTACGCCTTCCCCGGCAACGTGCGCGAACTGGAGAACATCCTGGAACGCGCGCTGGCCCTGGCCGAAGAAGACCGCATCGGTGCCGACGACCTGCGCCTGCCGCAGCATGCCCCGCGCACGCCCGGCAGCGCAGCACATGCCGAAGCCGTGGTGGACCTGCAGCCCGGCAGCGCCGCCCTGCCCTCGTACATCGAACAGCTCGAACGCAGCGCCATCCAGCGCGCGCTGGAAGAAAACCGCTGGAACAAGACCCGCACCGCCGCGCAGCTGGGCATCACCTTCCGCGCGCTGCGCTATAAGCTGAAGAAGCTGGGGATGGAGTAAGGACAGGGTCGGATCCCTTTCCGCAGGAAAGGGCTCTGACCCGGCGCGGGCCACCCCATTCATGCATGGCATGGATCTACTGGATGGCGGGCCTTTTCGCCATCCGCGCATGGCCAGCCAGACACATCAACGACAAACTCAAGGGACCTGTATGCGACGTTGGACACTGACCTCACTCACCTGCCTCAGCCTCGTTTTGGGCAGCTTCGGGGCCATGGCCCAGTACGACCAGCGCCCTACGTGGTCATTAAAGACCTCCCTCCAGGGTAGAGAGCTTGTCGGCGAATGGGAGCTTTCCAAAGCGCCGATCACCGGTGACGGCGCGAACGTCAAAGCAGCGGCACTCGCCGCCACACGGGTGAAGGCGGGATCAACCATGCAGTTCCGGGTCAAGCTGATCGACCCCAGTGGCGTTGCTACCGACATCACCGGATCGAACAAGCTGACGTACATGCCGAAGGGCTGCCTCACCTTCACACAAGACGGCAAGGCCACCGTGTCGAAGACCTCAACCCCACCCTGGTCCTGCAACAAGGGTGACCCGGTGATGCTGACGATCATCTACGCAGATAACGGTACGAAGCAGACAGCAGTCAATATGTACCTACTCACGATTGAATGACGGGGCTCGGCCAGATGTCAGCCACGCACGGGGGGGCTCTACCGGTAGCCGCCAACCTAAGGTTGGCGGATGGTTTGCACCATCCAACCATGGTGTAGCTTTATCCGCATTAATCCTTGGTAACGCGATTGATCTCGGCCAGGCTGGTGACACCCGCAGCCGCCTTCTTCAACGCCGACTGGCGCAGATCGTTCACCCCGATCTGCTGTGCGGCCTCGGCAATCTGCAACGCATTGCCACCGGCCAGCACAATCGTGGCGATCTCATCGGTCATCGGCATCACCTGGTACAGACCGGTACGGCCCTTGTAGCCCTCGGTGCACTCATCGCAGCCCACTGCCTCGTACAGTTCGATACCGGCATCCAGCTGCGCCTGGGTGAAGCCCTCGGCCAGCAGCGCATGCTCGGGCAGGTTGGACGGGCGCTTGCAGTTGTTGCACAGCCGGCGCGCCAGGCGCTGGGCGATCACCAGGGTCACCGAACTGGTGATGTTGTACGGCGCGATGCCCATGTTCATCAGGCGCGCGATGGTCTGCGGTGCATCGTTGGTATGCAGCGTGGACAGCACCATGTGGCCGGTCTGCGCCGCCTTGATCGCGATCTCGGCCGTCTCCAGGTCGCGGATTTCGCCGACCATGATGATGTCCGGATCCTGTCGCAGGAACGAGCGCAACGCTGCGGCGAAGGTCATGCCGCGCTTGTTGTTCTGCTGCACCTGGTTGACGCCGGGCAGGCGGATTTCCACCGGGTCTTCGGCGGTGGAGATGTTGCGGGTCTCGTCGTTGAGGATGCCCAGCGCCGTATACAGCGACACCGTCTTGCCCGAACCGGTCGGGCCGGTCACCAGCACCATGCCGTAGGGCTTGTGGATGGCTTCCAGGAACAGCTTCTGCTGGTCCGGCTCGTAACCCAGCTTGTCGATGCCCAGCTTGGCCGCGCTGCCGTCCAGGATACGCAGCACCACCTTCTCGCCGAACAGGGTCGGCAGCGTGCTCACGCGGAAGTCGATCTGCTTGGTCTTGGACAGGTTGAGCTTGATGCGCCCGTCCTGCGGCACGCGCTTTTCGGCGATATCCAGCTGCGCCATCACCTTCAGGCGTGCGGCGATGCGCTGGTTCAGCTTCACTGGCGCGCGCGCGACCATCTTCAGCAGGCCGTCGATGCGCAGGCGCACGCGGTAATCATCTTCATAGGGCTCGAAGTGGATGTCCGAGGCGCCCTTGCGGATCGCGTCCACCAGCACCTTGTTGACGAACTTCACCACTGGGGTGTCATCGCCCTTGGCATCGATACCGGAGTCGCCGCCGGTGCCGAGATCCTCGTCTCCGGCCGCAACGTCCAGGTTGCCCATGCCATCGTCGTCACCGCCCAGGGCGTCGCCCAGCGTGTCGTGGCTGGCATGCCACTGCTCGAATGTGCGGCGGATCTGGTCCTCGTCCACCAGGATCGGCTCCACCACCAGATTGGTGTGGAACTTGATCTCGTCCAGCGAATGGGTCGGGTTGCTGGTGCCCACGAACAGTTTGCCGCCGCGTTTGAACAGCGGCAGCACGTTGTGCTTGCGCAGCAGCTCCTCGCTGACCAGGCTCATAGCGTTCTGGCTGGCGTCGAACGTGGACACGTCGAACAGCGGCATGCCGAACTCGACCGCATTGGCGGCCGCCAGCTGGGCCGCCCCAACCACCTTGTTCTGCGCGAACCAGGTCGGCAGCGGCTGACGGGCCACGGTGGCCTTGGCCATCGCGTCGCGGGCGGAAGCCTCGTCCAGCGCACCATCCTGGACCAGGCGACGAGCCAGGCCGGTGATGCCGACGAGATTGGCGGTGGTTACGGCGTTCATATGAATCCTTGGCTCATCATGGGTCAGGCAGTGCGGCGCGCCTTCCAGGGGCACCGCACAGGGCAGCAGAACCTGCCGCGACCCGATGGCCGACGACGACGCCAATCCTTCAGCATGACTGCCACGCCCGGCACTCCCAGCCCGGCAGGCACGATCCTGACTCCCCCGGGGATGATAGCCCCGTCAACGGCTGGGTCACAGGCCTCGCTGGTTAACCGTCAAGGCATCTTCGGCACTCAGCCTGCATGGCCAGCACTTTTGCAGATCAAGTTCCCGTGCAGCCGGAAGGCAGGAACCGCTGTGGAATCGTCGAAGTGCACCGCCAAACGATGTTACCTTCTGGAGATTGCCCGGCCACGAGAGGCGATTCCGCCGCACCGTAGGGAGTCAGGACAATATTCCCGCCACCGGCTTTTGATGTAGTTACGGCTGTAATGGCACCCGAATTGGCATCAACGCTGGTGGACGTGACGTTTGGAGATTTGTCCGCCGCCGACGTCAACGTCGCGCCCGCCCCCAAGTCCGGCGCGTTGCTTGATGCATTGGCGATCACTACTTGCTTCAATCCACTCGCCAGCACCAATGCTTCGGAGACTCTCGCTCTGATCACGTAGTTCTGATACGCAGGTATCGCAATTGCCGCGAGAATCGCAACAATCGCCACGACAATCATCAATTCGATCAGTGTGAATCCATTTTCATGCTTCTTGCTCACCAGACACCCCCCCATGCGATGTTTGATTTGATTCGAACACTCTAAGCATCCAAGAAAAAAGCCCCCGAACATCCGAGGGCTTTTATCAGACTCAGCGCTGGAAGCGCAGATTACTTGGCCGAGCTGGTGCAGGTAGCCGGCAGGTACTTCTGCTTGATCTTGGTAGAGGTGCAGGTCCAGACGATGGTGCCCTCCGGCGGGGTACCAGCGGCCAGTGCTGCGCCACCAGCCTTCGGAGTCAGGATGACGTCGCCATTACCAGCCTTGCTGGTCGTGGTAACAGTAATCGCGCCCGAAGTCGCATCAATTGCGGTCGACGTCACGTTCGGCGAACCGTCAGCAGCCTTGGTAAGAGTGGCACCCTTGCCCAGATCAGATTCGCCCTGCGCGGCATTGTCAGCAACGACAGCCTTCAGGCCATCGGCCAGCACCATCGCTTCAGAAACGCGCGACTTGACGACATAATCCTGATAGGCCGGCAGAGCAATGGCGGCCAGGATGGCGATGATCGCAACGACGATCATCAGTTCGATAAGGGTGAAGCCCTTCTGGTTCTTCATTTGGTACATCCCCAAGATTGTGGTGGTTGAATTCAGAGCACAGGATCGGTCTGACCAACGGTCAGCTGAGCGGGTCCTGCCCCCTGCGGGTGGATCAACGCAGGTTGCGTGCCAACCCCGGCACGCCTCCCCCTGGATTTCCCCGCACCCATGATGGCAGCTATTTCACGGATGGGAACCCCCTGAATGCGAATCTGCGATGGACGCGGCAATGTGACGCAGTGCGTCACCTTTGGTCGGCACCCGACACGAATTCGCAAGATGAGCACTCCAGCGACTGCCCAGACGGGCATGAACCCGCTACCATCGGCGGCTAGACGCCCGCCTGGGGATGGCGGGTCTTGGGGAGTCCACATGTCTGTCAGTCGCAGTGCGATCAAGAAGGAACCCGTGGCGCGTAGCACCATGGAATTGCAGCCGTTTGTCTGGGAGGGGACGGACAAGCGCGGCGTGAAGATGAAGGGCGAGCAGATGGCCAAGAATGCCAATCTGCTGCGAGCTGAGTTGCGCCGTCAGGGCATCAGCCCTGGGCAAGTCAAACCCAAGCCGAAGCCCTTGTTTGGTGCTGCCGGCAGTGCCGTGAAGCCCAAGGACATCGCCTTCTTCAGTCGGCAGATGGCCACCATGATGAAGTCAGGCGTCCCGATTGTAGGAGCTCTGGATATCATCGCGAGTGGGCATAAGAACCCGCGCATGAAGAAGATGGTGGATACGATCCGCACCGATATTGAAGGTGGTTCTTCTCTGTACGAAGCCGTCAGCAGGCATCCGGTCCAGTTCGACGATCTGTATCGAAATCTGGTTCGTGCTGGCGAAGGCGCTGGCGTGTTGGAAACCGTTCTTGACACCATCGCAACATATAAAGAGAACATCGAGTCGCTCAAGGGCAAGATCAAGAAGGCCCTGTTCTACCCGGTGATGGTTATGGCAGTGGCAATGGCCGTCAGCGGAATTCTGCTCGTATGGGTCGTGCCTCAGTTCGAGGACGTATTTAAGGGCTTTGGTGCCGAGTTGCCTGCCTTCACCCAGATGATCGTCAACCTGTCCCGCTTCATGGTGTCTTGGTGGTGGCTCATACTGCTTGCCCTTGTCGGCACCATCGTGGGGTTCACCGCGGCCTATAAGCGCTCTCCCAACATGCGTCACACGTTGGACAAGTTGATCCTGAAAGTGCCGGTGATCGGCCAGATCATGCATAACAGCGCCATCGCACGCTTTGCCCGCACCACGGCTGTGACCTTCAAGGCCGGTGTCCCACTGGTTGAAGCTCTAGGCATCGTCGCAGGTGCAACAGGCAACAAGCTCTACGAAGAGTCCGTGCTTCGTATGCGTGACGACGTTTCGGTGGGCTACCCGGTCAACATGGCCATGAAACAAACCAGTCTGTTCCCGCACATGGTCATCCAGATGACCGGCATCGGTGAAGAGGCGGGCGCCCTGGACGCCATGCTGTTCAAGGTGGCGGAGTATTATGAACAGGAAGTCAGCAATGCGGTCGATGCCTTGAGCAGCCTGCTGGAACCGATGATCATGGTATTCATTGGCACCATCGTCGGCGGTATTGTTGTCGGCATGTACCTGCCCATCTTCAAACTTGGCGCCGTCGTCGGCTAAAGGTATCAATGGCATTTCTCGACCAGCATCCCGGCCTCGGCTACCCCGCCGCGGCCGCCCTGGGGCTGCTGCTGGGCAGTTTCCTCAACGTCGTCATCCTGCGCCTGCCCAAGCGGCTGGAGTGGCAGTGGAAGCGCGATGCGCGCGAGGTCCTGGAAGAACCGGACTTCTACGAGCCCCCGCCACCGGGGATCGTGGTCGAGCCCTCGCACTGCCCGCACTGCAAGCATAAGCTGAGCTGGTACGAGAACATCCCGCTGTTCAGCTGGATCATCCAGGGCGGCAAGTGCCGCCACTGCAAAGCGCCGATCTCGCTGCAGTACCCGCTGGTCGAGGCCCTGACCTCGGTACTGGTACTAGCCTGTGTCTGGCAGTTCGGCTTCGGCTGGCAGGGCTTCGGCGCCATCGTACTGACCTGCTTCCTGATCGCCTTGTCCGGCATCGACCTGCGCACCCAGCTGCTGCCCGACCAGTTGACCCTGCCACTGATGTGGCTGGGCCTGATAGGCAACATCGACAACCTGTACATGCCGGCCAAGCCTGCCCTGGTCGGCGCGGCGGTGGGCTACCTGTCGCTGTGGATGGTCTGGTGGCTGTTCAAGCAGCTGACCGGCAAGGAAGGCATGGGCCACGGCGATTTCAAGCTGCTGGCCGCCCTCGGCGCCTGGTGCGGACTGAAGGGCATCCTGCCGATCATCCTGCTGTCGTCGGTGCTCGGGGCCATCATCGGCTCGATCTGGCTCTACACCCGGGGCCGTGACCGCGCCACGCCGATCCCATTCGGCCCCTACCTGGCCATCGCGGGTTGGCTGTACTTCATGTGGGGCGCGCCCGTGGTGGAGCAGTACCTGGTGTTGAGCGGACTGCGCTGAGGGGAATCCCCATGAGCCGGTATGTGGTTGGCCTGACCGGCGGTATTGCCGCCGGCAAGAGCGAGGTGACCCGGCGCTTCGAGGCGCTGGGCATCGTGGTGGCCGACGCCGATCTGGCCGCCCGCGCGGTGGTCGCCGCCGGCAGCCCCGCCCTGGGCCGAATCGCCGAGCGGTTCGGCGCCCACATGCTGCAGGCGGACGGCAGCCTGGACCGGGCGCGCCTGCGGGCCCACGTGTTCGCCGATCCGGCCGAACGGACGGCATTGGAAGCGATCACCCACCCGGCCATCCGCCTGCTGATGCAACAGCAGTGCGAGCAGGCCACCAGCCCCTATGCGATTGCCGCCATTCCGCTGCTGACCGAGGTCGGTGGGCGGCAGGCCTACCCGTGGTTGGACCGGGTACTGCTGGTGGATGCGCCCGAAGCCGTGCAGCACGCCCGGCTGATGCAGCGCGACGGCATCGACGCCGCGCTGGCCGACAGGATGATCGCCGCCCAGGCCAGCCGCACGCAGCGGTTGGCACTGGCCGATGATGTGGTGGTCAACGATGGCCATCCCGAGGACCTGCAGGCGCAGGTGGAAGCGCTGCATGCGCGGTATCTGGAGTTGGCTGGGGGTTGAGGCCGGGTTGCCGGCCAGCGGCCGGCACTACCGGATCGCGCATCCGCGCATGGCGTGAACCTACTCCAGCTGCAGGCGGGCATAGTGGGCCAGTTCTCGGGCGCCAAGCAGCAATCCATCGACGACATCCGGGCTGAGCTGCTGGTGGGCACCGCCCTGCTCGCGGGCGGCTTCGGCGGCGTGCAGGACCTGCATGAGTGCATTCAAGCCGGCCAGGGTGCGGCTGAGGCCGGCCATGGTGGCCGCCTGTGCCGGACTGAGGCCCTGCGCTTCCAGTCGCCGGCCGTCGGCTGCATCGCGGCCGTCCATGCGGGCAAGCAGCGCAGGCAGCAGATCCTTGGGATCATCGAGCAGGGTTTCGATGCGCTCGGCGACGTCGGCCGGCAGCAGGGCGGCGGCTTCGCCGATCAGGGCGTGCAGTTGGGGGAACACTGGGCGTGCGGACATGGTGAGGCTCCTCGCAGTCGGCAGGCCACCTGCGGATGCAAGGTGGCGGACGGTGCGGGTTGGCGTACCGGAGATCCGACATTCAGCAAAAAGACTCCAGCGGATTCTGATGAATCCCCACGCACCGCCCGCCGAAGCAAGGCACGCGGTGCATTTTCAACGACGGACCGAGGGGCCGTCGAAGATTGCTGAATGTTGGTTTTTTTCAGGACGCCAATCCCGGCCAGGGCACCTGCCCCAGCCGCCCCATCTGGCCATCACACAGCAGCGTGATCTGTAAGGAAATTCTCAAGCCGCAGTTGGGTGCACGAATGCGTGCATGCGGGCACGCACGCGGCGTGGCGGCGATCACGGTGATGTCGTGTTGGGCTTCTGGCCGATCATTCCTGCGAGGGTGATGCGGTGGCACAAGCGACACAGGGCGCGATGCAAGGTCGGCAGGGTTCGTGCCGACCAAGGTCGGCACCCACCAATGCAGGGGCTCTTACAACGGCTTCGGCGAGAACGTCAGGGTGGCGATCACGCCGCGCTCGCCGCCGGGGCGCACGCTCACCTGCCAGCCGTACAGATCGCACAGGCGACTGACGATCGACAGGCCGATGCCGCCGCCCTGCGAATGGCCGGCGTGGGTGCCGCGATAGCCGCGCTGGAACAGCTTGGCGGCGTCTTCTTCGCTCAGGCCCGGGCCACTGTCAGTCACCGACACCGAATTGCTGCCGACAAAGACACGCACTTCGCCATCCTGCGAGTACTTCACCGCGTTGCCGATCAGGTTGCCCAGCGCCACCGACAAGGCCGCCTCGGGCGCATCGATCACCAGGTTGCGCTCGCCTTCCAGCGCCAGCTCCAGCGGCTTGCCACCCAACTGGGCGCGGTGCGCGTCCAGCAGCTGTTCGGCCACGCGGGCGACGTTGCTGGTGCCCTGCCCGCGCTCGTTGCGCGACAGCAGCAGCAGTGCGCCGATCAGGTCGCTGCACTGTTGTTCGGCACGCTGGATGCGCTGCAGACGCTGCAACACCTTCTCATCCAGGCCGGGCCGGGTCAGCAGCAGTTCGGTGGCGCCACGGATCACCGCCAGCGGCGTGCGCAGCTCGTGACTGACGTCGGCATTGAACTCACGGTCGCGCTGCACGACTTCGGTCAGCCGCGATGAGTAATCATCCAGCGCCTGTGCCAGCTGCCCCACTTCGTCATCGGGGAAGCGCGGCGCCAGCGGCTCGGGGTCACTGGTGCCGCCGCGATAGGCACGCAGCCGCGCGGCCAGGTCCGAGACCGGCTTCATCACCTTCGACGCCGACCACCAGCCCAGCACCAGCGACAACAGGCTGAACACCAGCACCGACAGCACCAGTGCGCGGTTGAGCTGCTGCCCACCGCGCACGCTGTCGGTCATGTCGTAGGCCAGGAATGCCCAGGCGTCGGGCGTCTTGCGCACGGCCAGCTTGTAGGCGTACGGCTGCCCACGTTCGTCAGTGCCCGAGATATTGTGGTTGCCATCAGGCAACGCTGCCCAATCAGGCTCTTCCTCGCGCAGCGCATCGAACTTGTCGGGTTTGACGAGGCGCGCACGCATCTGCTGCACGGGCAGGTCGGGGTTGCGATCCGGGCTCTCGTAGAACCGCCGCACGTACTCGTTGATGTTGCGGTTCATCACGTCTTCCACCAGCTGGTTTTCCACGCGCATGCGGGCCCAGTTGGTGGCGAACGCGAACAGTGTTGTCAGGCAGAAGCCCAACAACACGAACGAGACGATGATGCGGCTGCGCAGGCGCCGCCGATACGGCGAACGCCGGCGCTCCCCCTTGGTTGCCACGGAATCAGGCTTCCGGGGTGGCGATGCGGTATCCGATGCCATGGCGGGTCTGGATCAGCGGCACTTCAAACGGCTTGTCGACCACCGCACGCAGGCCGTGGATGTGGACGCGCAGCGAATCCGAGTCGGGCAGCTCTTCGCCCCAGACGCGGGTTTCCAGCTCCTGGCGGGTCACCACGGCCGGCGCGGCCTCCATCAGGGCCTGCAGGATCTTCAGCGCGGTCGGGTTGAGCTGCAGCAGCTTGCCCTGGCGGCGCACTTCCAGCGTGTCCAGGTTGTACTCCAGGTCGCCGGTTTCCAGCACGCGGGTCTGCACGCCCTTGCCGCGGCGCGACAGCGCGTTCAAGCGCACCTCTACTTCCTGCAGCGCGAACGGCTTGATCAGGTAGTCATCGGCGCCGGAATCGAAACCGGCCAGCTTGTTGTCCAGCGAGTCGCGGGCGGTCAGCATCAGCACCGGAGTCTGCTTGCGCGCTTCGTTGCGCAGCTTGCGACACACTTCGATGCCGTCCATGCCTGGCAGGTTCAGGTCCAGCACGATGGCGTCGAACTCGTGGACCACGGCCAGGTGCAGGCCGGTCACGCCGTCGGCGGCGAAGTCCACGGTGTGGCCACGATCCTCAAGGTAGTCGCCAAGGTTGGCGGCGATGTCGCTGTTGTCTTCGATTACGAGAATGCGCACTGGGACCTCTGGTTCTTGAAGGGTCGTCGGGGGGCCAGGCCCACCCGCTCAGGATGCCCCTGTGCGAGTGGACGCGACGTCTACCTGCTGAACGATACAGGTTCCATTCTTAACATTTCGTACCGAAGGGGCGACACCGGCAAAAGCCCCCGCGTCAGCCGGTTCAGCGGCTGATGCGCTGCTGGTCCGTCAGCGCCTGGCGGCTTTCTTCCTGGGCCTTGCGACGCTGGGCGACCGTCAGGCAGACGCTGGTCGGCATGTTGCTGCCGGTGAGGCGCTCGCGGCGGCAGATCATGCGGCTGTCGGCCTGGGCACGGGTCATGATGGTGTTGACGATCTCCTGCTCGTTGAACAGGTCGTTGCGCTCCTGCGGCGCCAGTTCGTCCACCTTCTCACGGCCATTCATCTTGACCCTGATCCGGTTCAAGGCCTGCTGCACGCGGCTCTTGTCCTCCAGCCCGATCTCGCTGTAGTCCTCGCTGCCCATGGCCGTTTCAACGCGGCGGATCTGTTCGGACACCGGGGTGAAGGAATCCATCTGCACGGTCTCCTTCTGCGCCTTGGCCTGCACGGTGGCAACCAGGCCCAGCGACAGCATCAGGGCGAGAGTGGTCTTGCGGTACATGACGAGCTCCATGTTCGTCCATGAATAGGGTCTCGACTTTACGATTCCGCCGATGCGTCCACAAGGGACGCACGGCAGGGTGACCGATGGCGGCATGCGATCGGTCCGGCAGCGATCAGGGCTTGTAGTTGTTGAAGCGCTGGTTGTCGTTGAGCGCCTTGCGGCTGTCTTCCTGCGCCTTGCGGCGCTGGGCCACGGTCAGGCAGACGCTCTGCGGCATGTTGCTGCCGGTGGTGCGTTCGCGGCGGCAGACCATGCGGCTGTCGGCGTGGGCGCGGGTCATGATCGTGTTGATCACTTCCTGGTCGTTGAAGATCTCGGTGCGGTCCTGCGGACTGACCTGCTCCACGCGTTCGTGGTCGCCCATCTTGATCTTGATGCGGCCCAGCGCCTGCTGCACGCGGCTTTTGTCTTCCAGCCCGATCTCGCTGTAGTCCTCGGTGTTGATCGCCGCTTCAACGCTGCGGATCTGTTCGGCCACCGGGGCGTTGGCGTCGAACTTCACCTGCCCTTTCTCGGGCTTGGCGTGGACGGTGGTGGCCAGTGCCAGGCCCAGCATCAGGGCGACGGGGGTCATGCGCTGCATCGTTACCTCCAGGTTCTTCCATGAGTGGAACATCGACCCTGCGGTGCCACCGATACGCCATGACCGCACGCTCGGTGGACCGAAAGGCAGTGCGGTCAACGCCCGGCGGGCGGTGGGCTGAGCGTGTTGTAGCTGCGCTGGTCGTTGATCAGCGCCTTGCCTTTCTCTTCGATCCGGCGCCGTTCGGCCACGGTCAGGCAGCGGCTCTTGGGCATGTTGCTGCCGGTGGTGCGTTCGTACTTGCAGATCTGGCGGCTGTCTTCATGGCCACGCGCCAACAGGGTGTTGATGCGTTCCTGCTCGTTGAAGACCTCGGCCTGCAGCTGCGGCGGCAGCTCCTGCACGGTCTGGCGTTCGCCCATGTGCTGGCGGATACGCAACAGCGACTGCTGTACCTGGCCGCGATCCTCGGCAGACAGTTCGGCATAGTCGGGGGCGGCCAGGGCGGTTTCCACCTGGCGCACCTGCTCGGCGACCGACCCTTGCCGGTCCATCTGTACAGCGACCTTCTCCGGCTTGGCGGCAACAGCGCCAGACAGGCCCAGCAGCAACGCGATCGTCATGATGCGGTACATCGCCAACCTCCCGATCCATCCCGGAACGAAGGGCCAACTCTACGACCGTCACGCGGCGTCCACAAGAGACCTTGGGCACAGGGCCGACAGGCATAAAAAAGGCCCAGACGGTGCACCCGCCTGGGCCTGAAGTCGTATCCCGATACCGATCCTGCTGAGAGGCAGAGCTGCGGTTCGCTGAAGCCTACGCCGGGGCCGATTAAAGCCTCGTTAAAGCCGTGGATCATTTGCCAATGAGATTCATAACACAATGAATAATCAAGGTTTTTTGATCTTTTCCACATGCTCGATGATGCGTGTGGCCACGTCGACCCCGCAGGCCGCTTCGATGCCTTCCAGCCCGGGCGTGGAGTTGACCTCCAGCACCAGCGGGCCGCGCGCGGAGCGGATCAGGTCCACGCCGCACACCGACAGGCCCAGCGCCTTGGCCGAACGCACCGCCACCTGCTGCTCGGCGCGGCTGGCCTTGGCGGCCACGGCGGTACCGCCGGCGTGCAGGTTGGAGCGGAAGTCGCCCTCCGGTGCCTGCCGCTGCATCGACGCCACCACCTGGTCGCCCACCACAAAGCAGCGCAGGTCGGCGCCCTTGGCTTCGCCGATGAATTCCTGCATCAGGAAGTTGGCGTACAGGCCGCGCAGCGCTTCGACGATGCCGCGCGAGGCACTGGCCTTCTCGGTCAGGATCACGCCGCGCCCCTGGGTGCCTTCATTGAGCTTCACCACGTGCGGCGGCGGGCCGAGCATGGACAGCAGATCGACGGTGTCGTCGGGGTTGTCGCCGAACACGGTGACCGGCATGTCGATGCCCTTGGCCGCCAGTAGCTGGTGCGCGCGCAGCTTGTCGCGCGAACGCAGGATGGCATCGGACGGATTGGGCGTGCGCGCGCCCATCAGCTCGAACTGGCGCAGCACCGCGGTGCCGTAGCGGGTGATCGAGGCACCGATGCGCGGGATGACCATGTCCACGCCGGTCATCGGCCGGCCCTTGTAGTGCATGGAAAAGCCATCGGCGGCGATGCGCATGTAGCAGCGCAACGGGTCCAGGATGCGCACGGTATGGCCGCGCGCGCGCGCCGCCTCGACCAGCCGACGGGTGGAATACAGGGAGCTGTTGCGGGACAGGATGGCGAGCTTCATCGCAGTGGGATCGGTCGGCAGGCGCGCAGCATAGCGCGGGCGTGTGGCGGGTGGATGATGCCAGCAAGGATGGACCCAACTAACCCGGGGTCTCCTCGTAGGTGCGCCACCTATCCCTATTCAGCCCCCCAAAGAGAGCCGCCACATGCCTGCTGCAAAATGGGCAGTACGCCCCGACGCCATATCTACCATTCGAGCCCCGGGTGCCAATCGACACCCGGGGACTTTTTTCAACAGGGGAACTCCGCAACCTTCAGTTCATCACATCGACGCAATCAGATTCACGCTCTGCGTTTGCTCAATAGTCAATGGCGTGAGTGCTGCGGCGGACCCACTCTGCGCCATTGCCGCAATCAGACTATTCAACTCGACGTTACCTACATTCCGGCCATCTGCAAAACTCAGGACCTCGATCTGTGCACCGGTGGATCCGAACCACCCCCTGAAAGTAACCGAGTCAGTCTCTTCAGCGAAGCTCAGCTGAAGATCATTACCCTGCCTGAGGAAGCGTGCCTCGCCTGATTGCAGACCCTCGCCCAACACCAGCGTATCAATCGAGTCGCTGGCGTACTGGCCAGTTTCCACGATCGTGTCGTGGCCATCGCCCTTGTTGAACAGGTAGGTATCGCTCTTGAGGCTACCGATCAACGTGTCATTGCCGATGCCTCCGGCCAGAATGTTGAGGTCGGACGTCGCAGCCACACTCAGCGTGTCATTGCCGGCGCCGCCGTGCAGCTCGTTGCTGCCCAGCCCACCCTCAATGACATCGTCGCCTTCTCCGCCCAGGATCAGGTCGTTGCCGTTCCAACCCACGATCTTGTCATCCCCGGAGGTGCCCAGCGTGGTCAGCTGCGCCCGGATGTTGGCCGCCGTCCACTGGGTACCGTCGGCAAACACCAGCTTCTCGATGCTTGCCGACGTGTTCTCACCCAGCGAACTGGTCAGCCAGTCCTTCAGTCGGACCGTGTCACTGCCGCCGGCGAAGCTCAGCACCACATCACGCCCTTCGCGCAAGACACGCACATCGGTGGCGGACAGGCCTTCGCCCAGCACCAGCGTATCAATCGAGTCGCTGGCGTACTGGCCAGTTTCCACGATCGTGTCGTGGCCATCGCCCTTGTTGAACAGGTAGGTATCGCTCTTGAGGCTACCGATCAACGTGTCATTGCCGATGCCTCCGGCCAGAATGTTGAGGTCGGACGTCGCAGCCACACTCAGCGTGTCATTGCCGGCGCCGCCGTGCAGCTCGTTGCTGCCCAGTCCACCCTCAATGACATCGTCGCCTTCTCCGCCCAGGATCAGGTCGTTGCCGTTCCAGCCCACGATCTTGTCATCCCCGGAGGTGCCCAGCGTGGTCAGCTGCGCCCGGATGTTGGCCGCCGTCCACTGGGTACCGTCGGCAAACACCAGCTTCTCGATGCTTGCCGACGTGTTCTCACCCAGCGAACTGGTCAGCCAATCCTTCAGTCGGACCGTGTCACTGCCGCCGCCAAAGCTCAGCACCACATCACGTCCTTCGCGCAGAACCCGCACATCGGTGGCGGACAGGCCTTCGCCCAGCACCAGCGTATCAATCGAGTCGCTGGCGTACTGGCCAGTTTCCACGATCGTGTCGTGGCCATCGCCCTTGTTGAACAGGTAGGTATCGCTCTTGAGGCTAC
Source organism: Stenotrophomonas sp. 109824_Sma (assembly GCF_056480025.1). NCBI lineage: Bacteria > Pseudomonadati > Pseudomonadota > Gammaproteobacteria > Lysobacterales > Lysobacteraceae > Stenotrophomonas > Stenotrophomonas sp. 109824_Sma. Next base: position 3,744,729 of record NZ_CM151078.1, read on the forward strand.
CGATCAACGTGTCATTGCCGATGCCTCCGGCCAGAATGTTGAGGTCGGACGTCGCAGCCACACTCAGCGTGTCATTGCCGGCGCCGCCGTGCAGCTCGTTGCTGCCCAGCCCACCCTCAATGACATCGTCGCCTTCTCCGCCCAGGATCAGGTCGTTGCCGTTCCAGCCCACGATCTTGTCATCCCCGGAGGTGCCCAGCGTGGTCAGCTGCGCCCGGATGTTGGCCGCCGTCCACTGGGTACCGTCGGCAAACACCAGCTTCTCGATGCTTGCCGACGTGTTCTCACCCAGCGAACTGGTCAGCCAATCCTTCAGTCGGACCGTGTCACTGCCGCCGCCAAAGCTCAGCACCACATCACGTCCTTCGCGCAGAACCCGCACATCGGTGGCGGACAGGCCTTCGCCCAGCACCAGCGTATCAACCGAGTCGCTGGCGTACTGGCTGGTTTCCACGATCGTGTCGTGACCATCGCCCTTGTTGAACAGGTAGGTATCGCTCTTGCTGCTGCCGATCAACGTATCGTTGCCGATGCCTCCGGCCAGAATGTTGTGGTCGGACGTCGCAGCCACACTCAGCGTGTCATTGCCGGCGCCGCCGTGCAGCTCGTTGCTGCCCAGCCCACCCTCAATGACATCGTCGCCTTCTCCGCCCAGGATCAGGTCGTTGCCGTTCCAGCCCACGATCTTGTCATCCCCGGAGGTGCCCAGCGTGGTCAGCTGCGCCCGGATGTTGGCCGCCGTCCACTGGGTACCGTCGGCAAACACCAGCTTCTCGATGCTTGCCGACGTGTTCTCACCCAGCGAACTGGTCAGCCAATCCTTCAGTCGGACCGTGTCACTGCCGCCGCCAAAGCTCAGCACCACATCACGTCCTTCGCGCAGAACCCGCACATCGGTGGCGGACAGGCCTTCGCCCAGCACCAGCGTATCAATCGAGTCGCTGGCGTACTGGCCAGTTTCCACGATCGTGTCGTGGCCATCGCCCTTGTTGAACAGGTAGGTATCGCTCTTGAGGCTACCGATCAACGTGTCATTGCCGATGCCTCCGGCCAGAATGTTGAGGTCGGACGTCGCAGCCACACTCAGCGTGTCATTGCCGGCGCCGCCGTGCAGCTCGTTGCTGCCCAGCCCACCCTCAATGACATCGTCGCCTTCTCCGCCCAGGATCAGGTCGTTGCCGTTCCAACCCACGATCTTGTCATCCCCGGAGGTGCCCAGCGTGGTCAGCTGCGCCCGGATGTTGGCCGCCGTCCACTGGGTACCGTCGGCAAACACCAGCTTCTCGATGCTTGCCGACGTGTTCTCACCCAGCGAACTGGTCAGCCAGTCCTTCAGTCGGACCGTGTCACTGCCGCCGGCGAAGCTCAGCACCACATCACGCCCTTCGCGCAAGACACGCACATCGGTGGCGGACAGGCCTTCGCCCAGCACCAGCGTATCAACCGAGTCGCTGGCGTACTGGCCAGTTTCCACGATCGTGTCGTGGCCATCGCCCTTGTTGAACAGGTAGGTATCGCTCTTGAGGCTACCGATCAACGTGTCATTGCCGATGCCTCCGGCCAGAATGTTGAGGTCGGACGTCGCAGCCACACTCAGCGTGTCATTGCCGGCGCCGCCGTGCAGCTCGTTGCTGCCCAGCCCACCGTCAATGACATCGTCGCCTTCTCCGCCCAGGATCAGGTCATCACCCTGCCATCCTGTAAACGCACCACCAGTGTCACCGACATGGCTCGTCAACCGAGCTCGGATGTTGGCTGCCGTCCACTGGGTACCATCGGCAAACACCAGCTTCTCGATGCTGGCCGACGTGTTCTCGCCCAGTGAACTGGTCAGCCAGTCCTTCAGCCGCACCGTGTCACTGCCGCCGCCAAAGCTCAGCACCACATCACGTCCTTCGCGCAGAACCCGCACATCGGTGGCGGACAGGCCTTCGCCCAGCACCAGCGTATCAACCGAGTCGCTGGCGTACTGGCTGGTTTCCACGATCGTGTCGTGACCATCGCCCTTGTTGAACAGGTACGTATCGCTCTTGCTGCTGCCGATCAACGTATCGTTGCCGACGCCACCGGCCAGAATGTTCTTGTCGGCAAGGAAGTGAACCTTCAGCGTGTCATTACCCGCTTCACCGTAAAGCTCATTGGTACCGCCGCCACCATCGATCAGGTCATTGCCAGCGCCACCGCGAATCAAATCGTTGCCCAACCAACCATCAATGACGTCATCACCATCCGACCCCAGCGTAGTCACCTGCGCCCTGATGAGTTCGGGGGACCATTCAGTTCCGTCTGCAAAGAGGAATCGCTCAATTCCAGCATAGCGCGCCTCCTGCAGGCTTTCGGTCAACCAATCCTTCAACCGAACTGAGTCCTCTCCTTCTCCGAACACGAGAAGGATATCGCGCCCCTCACGCAGAACCTTGAGATCCTGAACCCTCAGACCAACGCCAAAAACGAGTGTGTCAATCGAAATGACACTGTATTGGGCTGTTTCCACGATCGTGTCGTGACCATCCCCCTTATTGAACAGGTAGGTATCACTCTTCGCGCTGCCAATCAGAACATCATCGCCAGCACCGCCGGCCAGGAAATTCTTGTCAGCTCCAAAGTGGACACTCAACGTGTCATTTCCAGCCCCCCCATACAGGGTGTTGCTACCTTTCCCGCCTTCGATCAAGTCATTCCCTGCTCCGCCCCGAATTTCGTCATTACCATCGCCACCATCAAGCACATCGTCCCCAGACGTGCCTAGAATGACGTCGTCGGCGGCACCTCCCACAGCAGCAATACCATTCAGCACACCGAGGAGCCGGTTTGCAACCGCGGTGAATTCATCCGCATCGGGCGCGCGCGCGCCCATCCCCTCGAGTACATCCACCCAGTTCCAATCCAGTGGCATGTATGCGGCAAGGCTGCGGAGATCAAGCAAATCCTCCACCGCCGCCGCGGAACCTTCCACCCGCAGCTTATCCATCAGGCGCTTAACCGCCGCGCCCGTGTCCACGACCACTTCAAGATCCTCATTGAGTCCAAACCTGAGATCCTGGGCATAGTCGCGCAAGCGCGTGTCGAGCATGATGGCCGTATACAAGCCCATCTTCAGTGCCTCATAGCTTTTCAGCAGATGAGTAGTCTGAGGCTGCGAGAGATCGACATCAAAACGCCATTCCCCATCAATCTTAACCGGCTGCCACGACCTGTTCTTTGTGAACAGCCCTTCGTCACGCACCTCAAAGAACAGTTCACCATTGAACTTCTCAAGAATAGAGAGAATCTGTGAGATGTCCGCGGTCCCCCAATCCAAAAGAAGGCCCTTTACAGTCAACCTAGGACGATCGACACCGGCCTGCTGATATTCGAGGCTTGACTTCATGCTTGACGTGCTGGACCAAGCCAGCAGCACCTCGTCCAACGCATGCAGAGCCTGGCTGCGAGAATATGTGGAATCGATCTTGCTGATGAGATCAAAGATGCCCGGGTTGAGACTGACGGCCTCCCGCAGATCGCGCACCATGCCAGACCCTTGAAGATTGGCTACCCGCTGTGAAAGATCGCTCAGCGGTACCTTTTCCAAGAAGTCGCGATGAAAATTATTAGACGCCAACAACAGATCCGCGGTAATCCCCGAGGTACCATCGATACGTTCGAAACTGCCATAGCTGTCAACTGTGTTGCCGTTTCCAAGACTCTGGTTCTGCGTTGAAGTAGCGTCAACCGAAATACTGCGGATGCCGAGATCCCGCAATGAGAACAGCTCATTCGCCTGACTTACACCATCCTGGTTTAAGTCCCGCCAAACCTGAAGCGATGCGAAGGCTTCGTCGGATTCATCCACTCGGCCATCACCATTCTGATCCAGCGTCGCCAGCGCGCGCAGCCCTGCAGATCGCGATGAACTCTGTCCCGGTGCGAGCCCAGCTCCCGGCGTGTGATCACCGAAAAGCTCAGAACCATCGTCAATCGTGCCATTTCCATTGCGATCTAGCACCAGCATGCCGTCGTCTGCACTGATCCAACCCGTACCCTCACGCACCGCGTTGCCTTCGTGGTCAAACAGCACACGACCATTCGCCGCAACGGTCTCGATACCATCGCCATCGAGATCCAGGACCAGTGGATCAACCGGGCGGGTCCAGCCCTTGGCATCCTGGAAATTCTCACCCGTCGCATCCCGATATTGGTCATTGATCTCGCGATCGCGATGACGCAGGAAGCCGTACGCGTCGCCAAGCAACCCGTGCGACCCGAGGCCCCCAAGCTCCGGATCGAAAAGATCATCCATCGTGAAATCTTCGTAAAGCGGGATGTCGTAACTGCCGAGCATCTTCCCGTCCAAAGTCAGATCGACCTGGGCGGAAGGAATCGGCGGAGCAAACGGATCCGTGGGGTGAGGCCTGAACTCGCCATTGGGAGTCAACTTCAAGCCGATCTCAGCGCCACTTGGCGTCCGTAGCCCCAGCGTTACAGCCTGCCCAGAGACGACAAATCCGCTATCGGTCGAGTAGGCATAATCAGAGGAAGCCCCAACTGATCCTCTGCCGTGGCTCACGGAGGCAGACGCCCCTTCCACATCGAATGTGGCCTTCCCTCCTAGCTCCCCATGCTTATAGGTCAAGGTAATCGAGCTTCCGTCGTACTCGAAGTTGAAGCCATTGATCTTTGACGCCATTGCCTACCTTCCTTTAGCGATTGTTACGTCCTGATTGACTCAGCGTGGATTTCCAACGCCAGCGTTCACCTTGCTAGTGCGCAGAAGAGGGCGTCGTTCGGATCGCACGATCCGACCTTTCAAATTCAGCCTGAGAAGGTCCAGTCGCAGCCGCGCGGACTCCCCGTCCACACTCGCGGCTCCCCAGCGACCGGCGAGCGTGGCAGAGCAGAAAATTGGTGTCAACGTCAGCAGCATGAGGGCGTGCCGCACGCATATGTATCCGGAGAAGTTCTTCCGGAATGATTCGGCAATCAAGCGTTCAGAGTATCAATCAAGATGCCCCGGCATGGCCGTGAACCGCATGCCAGGGCGAGCGATGGAGATGGAATTCCAACAGCAAACCAGTCCCTGCTTCAGGTTGCTCGGAGTACAAGGCGGTTCAGATCGATATTCCAATGGACAGCCATTCGACCCTGTCCAAATCCGCCATGATGTCAACTCAGAACCCGCGCGCGGATTCACCCAGCGCCGCGATGCAGGTCATCTGCGTAGCCGATCCGGCCGAGGTGCTCTTGTAGATCTGCCACAGCAGCTGCGCGGCCTTCGGCCCACCGGCGCGACCCAATGCACGCAGCGCTTCCAGCTGCCGGGAGGTGCCGGCACCGGAGTTCTTGTAGATCTCGTGAATACTGCCGACGACGTCGTCCTTCGTTTCCATGCGCTGCTTCCCGTGTAGAAAATGCGGCAACGCTAACCGGGCGCGGATGGCCGTGGATATGAAACTAATCAGAAATGAAGAAGGCCGCAGATGAGTGGCCTTGCTGGGCACGCCAAACGTCTGTGCACAGGGCCCTGTCATTCGATCGCGAATCCCGCAACACGGCCTTTCTCGTCCAGCCGTACCGTGTAACCGATGAACGCCCCCGGGCCGAACTCGGCCACATAGCTGTACATCGTTCCTTTTTCGCCCTGGCGTGTTCCCTTGAACACCATGGCGGTCGGTGCGCCGTAGGGGCCCAGGGAACGCATCATGCCGGCACCGATGCCGGCCACCAGCTTGCCACGCAGGTCGTCGCTGAAGGCGCTGTAATCGGTGCCGTCCTGCAGCTGGCGGAACGATGCCTTCGCGCTTTCGCCAATGGCGGCAACCTCGCCGGCAACAGGCCGTTCCCAGGCCGCGACGATGTCGGGATGCAGTGCGGCGAACACCAGGTTGGTCATGGTGATGCCGGCCTCGGGTTTCTTGTCGCCCAGATTGCTGAAGGCCACGATGCGCAGGCCCAGATCCGGGAAGTACATGTCGGCGGTGGTGAAGCCCTGCGTGCCGCCGGTGTGTCCGACCCGCGCCTGCCCGTACACCGAATCCACGAACAGGCCGAGGCCGTAGCCCACGGGCTTGCCATCGGCGGTGGCGAAGGAGGTCTTCATCTGCGCATAGCCGGCTGCGGACACCACCTTGCCACTGCCCAGGCCAGCGTCCCAGCGCGCCAGGTCGTCCAGGGTACTGACCAGGAAGCCGGCCGCGCCGCTCCAGTCCGGGTGGAAGTACGGCGCGCGCTGCAGCGTGCCTTGCTCATGCCGGTAGCCAACGGCCATGCCGGCCAGGCGGTCGGTGTCGGCCAGGGTAAAGGTGTGCGTCATTCCCAGCGGCGCGAGCAGGTGCTGCTGCAGGTAGTCACGGTAGCGCTCGCCCGATACGGTTTCGATCACCTTGCCGAGCAGTGCGTAGCCGGTATTGGAGTACGACCAGCGCGTGCCCGGCGCAAAGTCCAGCGGCTGGTCGGCAATGCGCGCGATCAGGTGGTCGAAGTCGATGGGTTGGGTCACCAGAGCGTCGACTTCCGCATCCGGCCCGTCGAAGTAGTCGTGCAGCCCGCTGGTATGGGTCAACAACTGGCGCAGGGTCACCTCGCTGGCGTGCGGCGCATGCGGCAGATAGCGTGCCAGCGGGTCGTCCAGCTGCAGCTTGCCCGCTTCCTGCAGCTGCACGATGGCTGCGGCGGTGAACTGTTTGGTGATCGAGCCGATCTCGAACGGTGTATCGGTACGCGCCGGCAGCGCGCGCTCGCGATCGCGCAGGCCGTAGGCGCTGGAATAGACAGGCTTGCCGTCAACGGTCACCGCGATGGCCGCACCAGGCACATGGAAGCGCTGCATGACCTGCTGCATGTCGGCATCGATGCGCCGTGCCATGGCGGGGTCGATGGCGGTGGCATGAATGCCACTGCCGCCGGCAGGTCTGGACGCCATCGGGGGCGAGGCCGAGGCGCCGCCGCAAGTGACGACAGCGGCAGCAAGGCCGCTGACAAGGATCCACAGGTATCCAGTACGCATGTCCAGGCCGCCATTTATTCAATTTTGATCTATAGTTTGAATTATGAGCAGACCCCCAGCAAGCCCCCCTGCCCCGCGCGCACTGAAGCTGACCCCGGACCAGCTGGGCGCCATGGCGTCTTCGCCGCGGTTGGCGATCCTGCAGCGCCTGGATGTCGACGGCCAGGCCACCGCGCGCGAGCTGAGCGAGCGCCTGGGGCGCCCGATCACCGCGCTCTATCACCACCTGGAGCGGCTGGAAGCGGCGGGCCTGGTGCAGGTGGTTGAACGGCGCAGCACCGGCCGCCGGCCCGAAGCGGTCTATGCCGTGGTATCGCGGCAGCTGTCTTCGGCCGACGCGCTGCGTACGCCGGGTGGGCGCAGGAACCTGATCAAGGTGGCCAGCAGCGTGGTGGGCGCCAGCCTGCGCGCGTTCGCGGCGGCCGCCACGCAGGCGGCGGCGTGCTTCGAGGGAAGCCAGCGCAACTGCACCGTGCGCCATCTCGCTTTCCGTGCCGACGCTGCCCAGTTGGCGCGCATCAACGCGCTGATAGGCGAACTCGAACAGGCCAGCCAGGAAGGCAGTGAAGCGGCCGGGGATGGCCAACCCCTGCTGTTGACGGTGGTGCTGGCCTCGGTGCCGGATAAGCGCAAGAGCTGAGTCTTGATCGGCGGGGGCACGCCGGACGTGGTCCCACGGCGATTCCCCCTCGAGCGCACGAGGCAACGCGAGTCGCTCAGGACTCGAAGATCGGTGGGAACAAGGAAGCGCGCATATCCGCCGGATGAGCGCGGAATCATCAATCGGCCTGAATCTTCAATCCGGTCAATTCGTTGCGAACTGGGAGATTGAAGTGGAGCGGGCGATGGGAATCGAACCCACGTCAGTAGTCGGGTGGGAAGGTGGCCTCGCGGCCACCCTCCCCCCTCAGAACCGTGCGTGAAAGTTACCCTTCACACGGCTCAAGCAGTCACGAACCCCCTTCTTCTATGGGAGGGGGCGACAGCCGTAGCCTGGCACGGGCGTGAAGCTGCTCGTGACAGGTGGTGTGGAGCAAAACAAGGTTGGAGAGGCGGTCAGACCCCCCGTACACCCTGAAAACCTTGTGGTGGATGTGCCAGCTGGTGCTGGTCAGTTTCCGCCCACAGCAGGCGCACTTGGCCTCTTGCTTTGTCCAAAGCCATAGCAGTTTCCTTTTCCCGGTCAGCGAGCGCTTCATGCGGTACTGCAACCGCTGATTAAAGTAGCTCTCGTCTTTGGGGTCGTAGGGGCTAACGTCAGACCGCACCTTGATGTACTCGCCGACCTTGAGGGACGACAGGCGCATCAGAGTGTGTTTACCAACACCGAAGATCCAGTCGCGGGACTTGTCGCGCCGGAAGTACCGACGTTTGATCCAGCGGAGACCTTTGGTGGGGTGACGGCGTTTGGCCCAACACCAGACCGCGTGGTGGATAAGGTGATCCAATCTTGCGAACGGTTCTGAAGCGTTCACGACTTGGTGATACATGCCCCACCCCCGAATGATCGGGTTAAGGACGTGCAGTACGTCGTCTTGGGTGGATCCCCGCAGTAGCCGGAGCTGGCTGCGGATCTTAGCCATGAAGGCGTTGGTGTTTTGTTTCGACGGCCTTCTAAGGAGGAGATTTCCAAATTTCCGGAAGTTCCATCCCAAGAAGTCGAAGCCTTCGTCCATGTGTGTGATCTTCGTCTTGCTTTCGGAGAGCGTGAGCCCTCTTTCTGCGAGGAACTTGACGACGATCGGCTTGACCTTGCGTTCCAGGATCTCCGCAGAGGCTCCTGTGATGACAAAGTCGTCTGCGTAGCGGACGAAGTTGCACTTGTTGCGGCGTGGGAGCGCATCGATGAGCCGGCCCAATCCGTCAAGGACAATGTTTGCGAGCACGGGGGAAATGATTCCGCCCTGTGGTGTACCCGCGTCCGTCGGAAACAACTTACGGTCTTCCATGAAGCCTGCTTTCAGCCACTGCGACAGCACATGCCGGTCAATTGGTACGTGTTTCATCAGCCAGTCGTGACTGATGTTGTCGAAGCAGCCTTTGATATCCCCTTCCATCACCCAGCGTGAGCTGGTCTTCGTGCTCAGACAGGTCTTCAGGTGGGCGGCAGCGTCAGCTGTCGACCTGAAATTACGGAACCCGTATGAGTGAATGTCCCCATATGCTTCGGCGACGGGGTCGAGCGCAAACAGATACAGCGCCTGCATTGCTCGATCTTTCATCGTCGGTATACCGAGAGGGCGGGTGCCACCTCGGGCCTTGGGGATGTGGATTCGGCGAAGCGGTTTTGCCTTGTATCCCTTGCGTTGCAGGGAGTTGATGGCATTCCACTTTGCCGCAGGTGTCGACCACGTTGCACGGTCTACACCCGGGGTACGACGGCCTTGGTTCTCCGTGACTCGACGTACAGCCGTTGCTTTGGCTGCAGTTGAGCGGACAAGTAGTTTCTGTAGGCGTGTGACCCTACGCCACTGCTTATCCTTAGCTGCCTTCGCTATTCTTGCCTGCATCCTCGACACAGCGCAGCTTGTGGCTTTCCAGTTGATGGAGTGCCAGTTGCTGAGGTGTGAGGAGGCGACATCACCATCGATGATGGCGTCCATATCTACCTCCTGGAGTGGAGCGGGTGAAGGGAATCGAACCCTCGTCAGTTGCTTGGGAAGCAACAGCTCTACCATTGAGCTACACCCGCCCAGAGCCCGTCAGGGGATAGACGCCCCAAAGGGGAGTCGTTCCCCGTTGGGTGTGAGTTTGCGAAGCCTGTCTAGCGACAGACCACCCGGTGGAAGTCAGCACCCTTTCGGGTTGGGGCGATCTTTTCATCCCCTATCCCCTCGATTACAGAGAGGCATTCGCTTACTCCACCATCCTATACCCACTTGGTCATCGTTTCTCCTTGCGGAGAACCTAGTCGCCGAGGCGACAACCAGTTGGGCTTACCACGTTCCGTACATGCAACAGAGTACCTAGGATCTCGCCTTTTCGCCGGAGGTGCAATTGTCAGCGTGTCTCTACCAAGCAGAGAAACATCCGACCTCGTCCCGTTTTGGGTAGGGCCCAGTCGCAGTTGGCCCGTCTAGCTTGACGACGTTTATATGGCGATTCGTTTGTACTGATCCTTGATACTCAGCCTAGCGCCTACTCGGTTACGACTACCGAGGTCACGAGTCCTCCCTCACGGGAGAATCGTATCCGTGAGGATGGCTACATTAACGGAGAGCTTAGCACCGGAGAATTACTTCTCCCGCACCACTCCTTGGCTACCGGTGGCTGAACACCGGGTTGGTTCGACAACCCTTGGCAGGGTGGACGACCAACAATTGCATGCACAGCCTTCGCCGTGCCAGTAGGGATGTACTCCTACCGTTCAACGTATCGTCCACCGTGTTGCTGGGGGACGTTTTGCTGTCAGACCGAGATCTGTACAGCTGTGGCCAGGAAACCGCCTGGTCGGTTGAACGTGCGGCACGGCTCGTGTCGCACGCTTGGGAAGCTACAGCTCTACCATTGAGCTACGCCCGCAGCGCGGATGAAAGTCTATGCGGTGGGGCCGGTGCAGCGCAATGGTGGCCACTGCATCCGCGAGGGGTCAGAGCCCTTTCCTTGCGGAAAGGGATCCGACCCCGGCGGTTGCTGCTTAGAACGTGCCGCTGAAGTTGGCGAACAGGGTGGCGTCCTGCGCGCGCTTCTGGCCGGTCGATGCGCTCAGGCCGAAGTTGCTCTGCAGGCCGAACAGTTCGGTACGGGCACCCAGCACGACGGTGGCGTAGTTCTTGTCGAAGTTCAGGCCCGGCACGCGGTAGTTGCCCAGTTCCGGCAGGGTCTGCAGCCAGGCGCTGGCCTGCTTGGTGTCCTCGAACTCATGATCGTAGGTCACCTGCGCGTACGGCTTGACGGTGCCGCCATCGAAACGGGCCTGCCAGCCGATGCGGCCGACGGTCGAATCGACGTTCTGGCGGTCGTAGCCCAGCGCGGTGGCCAGGGTGCCGGCCGCGGCGCTTTCGGTGTATCCGTCGATCTTCACCTTCTGCCAGATCACCGAGGCGATCGGGCCGTGGCGGAAGCCGCCTTCGGTGCCGAACTCGTAACCGGCGTTCAGGGCGGCAGTCAGGTTGCTGCCGTCCGGCGAACCGCCGTGCTCGCGGGTGGCCGGGCCCAGCTGGACCTTGCGGTTCACGTCATAGGACAGCCAGGTGTAGCTGACCTGGCCGTTCACCCAGATGCGGTCCCCATACCAGCCGGCGAACAGACCGGCGGTGGTGTCCTTCTGGGTGAAGTCGCCACGGCTGTTGCCGAAGTCGGCATTGAGGCGGCCGAAGCCGGCGAAGCCGCCGAACACCATGCCATCGCGCGCCCAGTCGATACCGAACAGGCCGGCCGGGGCCAGGCCGTCGTACAGGTCGGCGTGGTCGTAGCGCTGCAGGTCGCCACGCACGCCACCCCACCAGGACAGGCCGTCAGCCGGACGACCGCCCAGGTGCATGCTGACCTGGTCGGCACGCGAGCGGCCGATGGTCTGTGCCGAGTGGCTCAGCACCTGCTGCAGGCGCGGCGCTTCCAGCACCGAGACCGCGTACTGGCCCAGCAGCTGATGGCCGGCGGTGGTCGGGTGCACGCCATCGGCGAACAGGTAGGTGTTGGCCGCATCCGGGCTGACGTAGCTGGTCGGGTTGCAGGTCAGGATGCTCTGCGTCGAGTTGGCCGGATCGATCTTGCAGCCGGTGCTGGTGACGTTGGTGAAGCCGTACATGCCCGGGTTGGCTGCGACTTCGCCCAGCACGGTGAAGGTATCGAGCGGGATGAACTCGATGCCGGCCTGCTTCAGGCCGCCGTACAGGGCCTTGTTGTAACCGGCCGACAGCGCGGTGGCGGTGGCGGCATTGGGGCCGCGGAAGGCCGGGGTCAGGCCGACGTTGGGCAGGTTCGGCACCAGCACGTATTCGGCACCGGCCTGCTTCAGCGCGCCCACCAGGGCGATCTGGTCGGTGACGGCCGCGCCGATGATGGCCTGTGCCTGCGCCGGCGCAGCAGCGGCTGCAAACAGGTCGTTGGCACCGCCCCACACCGTGTACAGGACGTTGGCGTCAGCCTTGCCGCCATTCGCGGCCAGGTAACGGGCCGCCTGCGACTTCAGCGACGGGATGGTGCCCATCGCGCTCGGCACGTCCACGCCGACGCGTGCGCCGCCGACCGCATAGTTGTCACCGCTCTGGCCGTTGCCGTTGGCGCCGCCGTTGACGCCGTAGTAGTTGGCGACCTGCTGCGACCACACCCAGCCCGGGTTGGTGGTGAACTGGCCGGTGACCGGCTGCACGCCGGCCGGCAGCAGCGGGCGGAAATAGCCGGCATCGGTGAGGCTGTCACCGAAGAACACGGCCTTGGAATACGGGGATTCGCCTGCCATGGCCGGAAGCGCGGCCAGCGCGATCGCGGCCGCCATCAGGGAGCGGATCGGGCGTTTGCTGAGCAGCATGTAAGAAACTCCTGTGGGGAAATCGTTGAGGACCCGGCGGACGTACGCCGGCGCACGGTGAATGGTTTCACTGCGCCGCGTTTTGCTCACGCTGCGCCGCCGCATGGATTGTCGCCTGACCACGTGAAAACACGCTGTGCCAGAGCTGGCGCCCGGTTCAAATTGCAAACGTTCCGATCCCGGCGGGCTATCAGCGACAATGACCGGATGAACATCCAGCTCAATGGCGAACCCCGTACCCTGCCCGCTTCGGCGACCCTCCACGACCTGCTGCTGGCCGAGCAGCTGCTGCAGCGCCGGGTGGCGGTGGAGGTCAACGGCGAGATCGTCAGCCGCAGCCGCCATGGCGAGCACGTCCTGGCCGAAGGCGACGTGGTGGAGATCGTGCACGCGCTGGGTGGGGGCTGACGCCTGCGCGGGTGTTCAGGGGTCAGATCCGTTTGCCGGTGGCAAAGGGATCTGACCCCACGCTCGACTCCGCCCTCTGCGTGACCCCATCTTCAGGCGGATAAGCGATAATCGCGCCATGAACGTTCATGTCTCCCCCGATTCGCTGGTGATCGCCGGCAAGACCTATGGCTCGCGGCTGCTGACCGGCACCGGCAAGTTCAAGGACCTGGAAGAAACCCGCCTGGCCACCGAGGCCGCTGGCGCCCAGATCGTCACCGTGGCCATCCGCCGCACCAACATCGGGCAGAACCCGGGCGAGCCGAACCTGCTGGACGTGCTGCCGCCGGAGCGCTTCACCATCCTGCCCAACACCGCCGGCTGCTACACCGCCGAGGACGCGGTGCGCACCTGCCGCCTGGCCCGTGAGCTGCTGGACGGCCACAACCTGACCAAGCTGGAAGTACTGGGCGACCAGAAGACCCTGTACCCGGACGTGATGCAGACCCTCAAGGCCGCCGAACAGCTGGTCAAGGACGGCTTCGAGGTGATGGTCTACACCTCCGACGACCCGATCCTGGCCAAGCGCCTGGAAGAGATCGGCTGTGCTGCGGTGATGCCGCTGGCCGCGCCGATCGGCTCGGGCCTGGGCATCCAGAACAAGTACAACCTGCTGCAGATCATCGAAGACGCCAAGGTGCCGATCATCGTCGACGCCGGCGTCGGCACCGCGTCGGACGCGGCGATCGCGATGGAGCTGGGCTGCGACGGCGTGCTGATGAACACCGCCATCGCCGGCGCACGCAGCCCGGTGCTGATGGCCAGCGCGATGCGCAAGGCGGTCGAGGCCGGCCGCGAGGCCTTCCTGGCCGGGCGCATTCCGCGCAAGCGCTACGCCAGCGCCTCCTCCCCGGTGGATGGGCTGATCGGCTGATGACCAATCCTTTTGACAGCGCCGGTTCCAAGGCCCCGCCCAAGCCCTTCACCGTCAGCGAAGGCCGCCGCGAAGTACGCAGCTTTGTGCTGCGCCAGGGCCGTTTCACCCCTGCCCAGCAGCGCGCGTTCGACGAACGCTGGCCGCGCTTCGGCATCGACTACAACGGCCAGCCGCGTGACCTGGACGCCACCTTCGGCCGCCCGGCACACAAGGTGCTGGAAATCGGCTTCGGCAATGGTGCCGCGCTGCGCTTCGCCGCCCAGCACGACCCGTCGCGCGACTACATCGGCATCGAAGTGCACGCGCCCGGCGTGGGCCGGCTGCTGAATGCGCTGGCCGACGACAACGCCGACCACGTGCGCCTGTACCACCACGATGCGGTGGAAGTGCTGCAGAACGAGATCGCCGACGGCGCGCTCGATGAAGTGCGCATCTACTTCCCGGACCCGTGGCACAAGAAGCGCCACAACAAGCGCCGCCTGCTGCAGCCGGCGTTCGCCGACCTGCTGGTGCGCAAGCTGCGCCCGGGTGGCCGTCTGCACTGCGCGACCGACTGGGAAGACTACGCCGAGCAGATGTGGGACGTGCTCGATGCCACCGCCGGCCTGGTCAACCGCGCCGGCCCGCGTGGCAGCGTGCCGCGCCCGGACTGGCGCCCGCAGACCCACTTCGAGACCCGCGGCCAGAAGCTCGGCCACGGCGTCTGGGACCTGCTGTACGACCGCACCTGACGATCGCCTGAGGACACCGCGCCCCACATGGATACCGCGCTGACGCTGACCAACGACATGAAGCTCGTGCTCGGGCTGGTCGGCTTCACGATGGCGATGTTCCTGTTCGAGCGCATCCGCGCCGACGTGGTCGCGCTGGTGGTGCTGGTGGTGCTCGGTGTCACCGGCCTGATCGCGCCGGAGGAGATCTTCGGCGGTTTCTCCGGTAACGCGGTGATGAGCATCATCGCCACCACCATCCTCGGTGCGGGCCTGGACCGCACCGGGGCGCTGAACCGGCTGGCCGCCTGGCTGCTGCGGCGCGGCCATGGTGTCGAGCAGCGGCTGCTGATGATGACCACGGCCATTGCCGGCCTGAACTCGTCCTTCATGCAGAACCCGTCAGTGATGGCGTTGTACCTGCCGGTCGCCTCGCGACTGGCGGCGCGCACCGGGCTGACGATGCAGCGGCTGCTGCTGCCGATCTCGGCGGCAATCGTGATGGGCGGCGCGCTGACCATGGTCGGCAATTCGCCGCTGATCCTGCTGAACGATCTGCTGGCCTCGGCCAACAACAACCTTCCCTCCGGCCTGGCCACGATCGAGCCGCTGCGCATGTTCGCGCCGTTGCCGATCGGCGTGGCGCTGCTGATCGCCTCGCTGCTGTACTTCCGCTACTACGGCGACCGCAAGCTGATCGAAGAGGAAAGTCTGGTCAACGACGGGGTCACCCCGGCGCGCACCGAGAGCTACTTCGCCAAGACCTACGGCATCGAAGGCGATGTGTTCGAGCTGGTGGTGACCGCCGAAAGCCCGCTGGTGGGCATGACCCTGGGCGAGGCCGAGACCCTGCACGACGCGCCGCTGCTGCTGGCCCTGAAGACCGGCAACGACACCCGCCTGGCACCACCGGCGGAGATGCGCATCTGGGTCGGCAGCGTGCTCGGTGCGATGGGCCCGCGCGAGCAGATCAGCGACTTCGCGCAGAACCAGTTCCTGCGCATGTCCTCGCGCCTGAAGCATCTGGGTGACCTGTTCAACCCGAGCCGCGCCGGCATTTCCGAGGCGGTGGTGCCGCCGACCTCGAACGTGATCGGCAAGAGCGCGGCCGACCTGCGCCTGCGCAAGGAGCGCGGCATCAGCCTGCTGGCGATCAACCGCGACAAGCAGGTGATCCGCGAGGACGTGCGCGACGTGCAGCTGCGCGCCGGTGACATGCTGGTGTTCCACAGCATCTGGACCGACCTGGCGCAGGCCGCCCGCAGCCGCGACTTCGTGGTGGTGACCGACTACCCGACCGGCGAGCAGCGCCCGCACAAGTTCAAGATCGCGATGGCGATCTTCGCGCTGACCATCCTGATTGCGCTGACCAGCAAGCTGCCGGTGGCGCTGACGCTGATGACCGGCGTGGCCGGCATGCTGCTGGCCGGCGTGCTGCGCATGGACGAGGCCTATGCCTCGATCAACTGGAAGACGGTATTCATGATGGCCGGGCTGATTCCGCTCGGCTGGGCGATGGACTCCAGTGGCGCGGCGGCGTGGGTGGCCGGCCACACCATCGACAAGCTGCCGACCGGCATTCCGGTATGGGTGCTGGAGGTGGCGCTGGCGCTGCTGACCACGGCGTTCTCGCTGGTGATCAGCCATGTGGGCGCGACCATCGTGATGGTGCCGATCGCGGTGAACCTGGCGTTGGCGGCCGGTGGCAACCCGACCGCGTTCGCGCTGATCGTGGCGCTGTCGGCGTCCAACAACCTGATGACGGCCTCGAATCCGGTGATCTCGATGATCACGGGGCCGGCCAACTACACCCCGCGCGAGATGTGGCGGGTCGGCGGACCGTTGTCGCTGATCTACACCTGCGTGGTGGTGTTGATGATCAACCTGATGTTCTGAGGTTGGGGTTTGTTGGCAGGGCTGCGCCCTGCACCTGCAGAGGCCAAAGCAACGGCAACGGCAAAAGCGTGCATTCCGTGGGATGGCGGGGCGGGTCCGGTTGCGGGGGACGCTGCAAGTACGTCCATGTAAGCTCGGTCGCCGCATCCATGCGGCTCACGCCCCCGCAACCGGACCCACCCCGCCTTCGACAGATTGCCGCGATCTGCCAGAACGGCGTCGTGCACCGCTGGCGTCGTGAACCGCTTTGGTAGGTGTCGACCTTGGTCGACACGATAGATTCACGCCATGCGTGGATGCTTTTGTAGAGTCGAGCCATGCTCGACTGCTTCTGGCCTGATGGGGTCAGAGCCGCTTTCCTGCGGAAAACGGATCCGCCCCCTGGCCCGGCCTCAAGCCAGGTAGACCTGCCCGTCGCGCACGTCCACCGGCACTGCGCGCAGGCGATCGCCCTTGCACGGGCCGGCGATGCAGTCGCCACTGTCCAGCGCGAACGAGGCGCCGTGAGCGGCGCATACCAGGTGGCCCTCGCGACTCTTCAGGAACTGGCCCGGGGCCCAGTCCAGGCGGCGGCCGGCGTGCGGGCAGATGTTCAGGAACGCGCGCACCTGCGCGCCATCGCGGTACAGCACCAGCGATTCGGCATCGCCATCAACCACCGCTTCGACCTCGGCAAACGCGCCATCGGCAATGGCATCAAGGGCGATCAAGGCAGCAGCGGCAGTCATGGCGAAGGCTCGGACAGTAAACCCGCATTGTCGCACGCCCACTCAGGTGACTGGCTGCGACATGAACACAAGTCATTGATCCGTAATAAGCACAGGCTATATTTAACGAGTTTTTCACTCAATGACAGTGGCGCGTCCCGATACTCTGGTTTCGCTGATCCCAGCCTATCGAGCCGCCATGTTCAATCGCGCATCCGCCTTCAACCAGTTCCGCACCCTGTTCGCGCCGCGCAAGCCGCGCCACCCGCTGGTGCGCGTTGCCGTGGGCCTGCTTGGCCTGGCGATCCTGGCGGCAATGGTGTTCATCGGTGTGTTCGTCGGTGCGGCGATGATCCTGGTCGGCCTGGCGTGGAAGCTGCTGGCCTCGCGCAAGCCGGGCGTCGCCCGTCCGGTCGACCCGACCGTGGTCGAAGGCGAGTACCGCGTGGTGCGCAAGCCGGTGTTGCCGGCCTCGCGCTGATCCACCTGTTGCGAGCCCGCTGACGGCGGGCGCCATGCGTTCTAGACTGCGGGCACGCCCTTCCTGGATGCCCGCATGTCCGATGTCTCCGATGTGATCCCTGCCGTTGCCCTGCCGCGTGTGCCGGTAGCCGGTGGCGGCAGTTTCCCCGTGCACCGCATCTACTGCGTCGGCCGCAACTTCGCCGACCACGCCCGCGAAATGGGCGCGGCGGTGCCGGCAGCCGATGACCGCGGCCGCCCGATGTTCTTCAGCAAGCCGGCCGATGCGATCGTGGTCGGCCACGACGATGCCATCCCCTACCCGCCGGCGACCGCCAACCTGCACCACGAAGTGGAACTGGTGGTGGCGATCGGCCGCGATGCGCCCGCCGGCGAGCTGGCGGTGGCCGATGCCGACGCACTGGTCTATGGCTACGCCGTCGGCCTGGACCTGACCCGCCGCGACCTTCAGGCCGCCGCCAAGGACAAGGGCCACCCATGGGATGCGGCCAAGGGCTTCGATGCCTCCGCGCCGATCAGCGAAATCGTCCACGCCGAGGAAGTCGGCGACCTGGCCGCGCTGAACCTGTCGCTGGAAGTCAACGGCGAGGTGCGCCAGCAGGCGCTGCTCGACCAGATGATCTGGAACGTGCCGGAGATCCTGCATGAGCTGTCCAAGCTGTGGCAGCTGCGCGCCGGCGACCTGGTGTTCATGGGTACCCCGTCCGGGGTGGCTGCACTGAAGCCCGGCGACCGCTTCAGTGCCCGCCTGGAAAACGTGGCCGAGCGCCACGGCGTGATCGCCGGCTGACATCACCTGCGCTACCCTGCGCGCTGTCCACTTCCCCCACCGGAGAAAAACAACAATGGGAATGCTCACCGAGTTCAAGGAATTCGCGATGCGCGGCAACGTCATCGACCTCGCCGTCGGCGTGGTGATCGGCGCGGCCTTCGGCAAGATCGTGACCGCACTGGTCGAGAAGATCATCATGCCGCCGCTGGGCATGCTGATCGGCAAGGTGGATTTCTCGCAGCTGGCCTGGACGTTGTCACCGGCCAGCGTCGGCGCCGATGGCAAGGAGATCCCGGCGGTGGTGATCGGCTACGGCGATTTCATCAACACGCTCATCCAGTTCGTGATCGTGGCCTTCGCCATCTTCCTGGTCATCAAGGTGATCAACCGCCTGTCGCGCAAGAAGGAAGCCGCGCCGGCGGCACCGACCGAGGAAGTAGTGCTGCTCCGCGAGATCCGCGACAGCCTGAAAAGATAACGGAACGGGCTCCTGCGGGCGCCCTTTCCATCTGCGTGTCTGCGACGCTGCCCATGCGGTGTTGCTGTTATCCTCGTGCGCCCGCGCGGTGCCCTCGCACCGCGCGGGAAGCACGAAACCACCGCCCTTTGCGGTGGATGCCAGGAGGCACCGCTTGAATACCCCCACCCCGCGCATGGGCGCACTCGCCATACCCCTGCTACTGTCTGCCTGCATGTGCGTGGCCGGCACCGCGCAGGCGCGCGATATCTCTGTCACCGATGGCAAGGGCCATTACCTGCCCTACAAGCCGGGGATGGCACTGCCCAAGGGCGTAGCCGCGCCGCTGGACGGCTACAGCCACGCCGACCTGCTGCTGGCGGCCGCGCAGCCGATCGAGGCACAGATGAAAGCGCGCGGCCTCGATCCGACGCTGACCCGCGAGTCTCTGTTTGCAATGGCCGGCGTGCTGAACGAGGCGCTGGAAGCCAAGAGTGCCGAGTACCAGATCGCCACCGATCTGCAGAAGGCCGGCGATTCGCCAAAGGCCCGCCATGAAGCAGTGACTGCGCTGGCGAAGCGCTTTGGGCTGCTGACAGTCGATGCCACCTACGATTCGCTGAAGGGTTCGCCACTGTTGTCGCTCGACAAGCAGTTCCTGAACGACTACATCAACAACGCCGGCAACGGTGTGGCCAGCTACATCATGAAGCTAGATACCGCAGCCAGGTAATTCCCTCGGGCGCCATGGAAGCATGTGAAAGCCCCGCCCCGGCGGGGCTTTCGCTTTGCCGGACATGGCGGAAAACAGCGTTCGCGCCAGCCATGACCTCCCACCCATGCGCCGGGCTGAACGACTGTTAAGCTCCAAGACTTAGGTCCCTTCCCGGAGTTGTCCATGCGTCGCCGCATCCTTGCCATCGCATCCTCCCTCGCCCTGCTGGCCGCCCCGGCCTTCGCGGCGCCGCACACCACCACCCTGCCCCCGGCATCGCTGGCCACCGCCGCACAGCTGCGCGACCAAGCGCTGGCCGATGACACCGGCTGGAAGGTGGTCGAATCGCTCACCACCGAGATCGGCCCGCGCATCGCCGGCGGCGAAGCCGACGCCCGCGCCGTGGCTTGGGCCGAAGCCAAGTTCAAGGCCCTGGGCTTCGACAAGGTGTGGAAGGAGCCGGTGACCTTCCCGAAGTGGGAGCGCCGCAGTGAACACGCCGCCGTGACCGGCAAGAATCCGCAGCCGCTGCAGATCACCGCATTGGGCGGCAGCCCGGGCGGCACCGTGGAAGCCGAGGTGGTGCGCTTCGCCGACCTGGCCGCGCTGCAGGCCGCACCGGCGGGTTCGCTGAAGGGCAAGATCGCCTTCGTCGATTACCAGATGCTGCCCTTCCGCGATGGCCGCGACTACGGCCGTGGCGGCGCGATCCGCAGCAAGGGCCCGTCCGAGGCGATCCGCAAGGGCGCGGTCGGCTTCCTGATGCGCTCGGCCGGCACCGACTCGCACCGCGTGCCGCACACCGGCATCACCCGCTTCGACGACGGCCTGACGCCGGTGCCGTCGGCGGCGCTGTCGGTGCCCGATGCCGACCAGCTGGCCCGCCTGCTGGCGCGTGGCAGCACCACGGTGAAGGTGGCGCTGGATTGCGGCTGGGACGGCACCGCCACCTCGTACAACGTGATCGGCGAGATCACCGGCCGCAGCCTGCCGAAGGAAGTGGTGGTGATCGGCGGTCACCTGGATTCGTGGGACCTGGGCACCGGCGCAGTGGATGACGGCGCGGGCGTGGGCATCACCATGGCTGCCGGCCACCTGATCGGCCAGCTGAAGCAGGCGCCGAAGCGCACCATCCGCGTGATCGCCTTCGCCAACGAGGAACAGGGCCTCTACGGCGGCAAGGCCTATGCCGAGGCACACGCCAAGGACGTGGCCCTGCACCAGTTGGCCGCCGAGAGCGACTTCGGTGCCGGCCGCATCTATGCCTTCAACACCGGTTCGCCGAATCCGGAAGGCTCACGTGAAGCGACGAAGCAGATTGCCGAAGTGATGAAGCCGCTGGGCATCGAGTACCAGGCCGACAAGGGTGGCCCGGGCCCGGACGTCGGCCCGCTGGCCGCCAAGGGCGGTGCGTGGGCGTGGCTGGCGCAGGATGGCTCGGACTACTTCCACCTGCACCACACCGCCGACGACACGCTGGACAAGATCGACCCGAAGGCGCTGGCACAGAACGTGGCCGCGTACACGGTGTTCGCGTACCTGGCGGCGGAAGCCGACGGCAGCTTCGGTAGCGAGGCCAAGGCGACCACGCCGCCGAACGAATGATGCGCTGGTGCCGGGCCATGCCCGGCGAGCGCAGCGGAAAGAGCGGTGCGAACCGAGGTTCGCACCCACCGGGCAATGGCGCGGGTCAGATCCCTCGCCTTGGCGAGGGATCCGACCCCGATCCTGTCAGCCTTCCCACACGCTGGTGTTGCGCACACCCAGCAGCTTCGGGTTGTACAGCGGATCCTTGCCGGCCTGGCGATGCTGCTCGTAGTCGCGCAGCGCCGCCAACGCCGGTTTCTGCAGCAGCAGGATGGCAATGATGTTCAACCAGCTCATCAGACCGACGCCGATATCGCCCAACGACCACGCGATCGTTGCACTGTTCACCGCCGAGTAGCCGGTCGCGGCCAGGAACAGCAGCTGGAACCCGCCCATCACCCACGGCGCGGGACGATCACGGCACAGGTAGCTGACGTTGGTCTCGGCCATGTAGTACAGCGCCAGGATGGTGGTGAACGCGAACGGCAGGATCGCCAGCGCTACGAACGAACGGCCGAAGCCCGGCAGCGCGGATTCCACCGCATGCTGCACGAAGCGTGGCCCAGCCTCGACGCCAGGCAGGTTGCCCAGCAGCAGGCGCGCCTCATCCGGAATGCCGTTCACCGCCGGGTCGTAGACGTTGTACAGGCCGGTGGACAGGATCAGGAAGGCGGTGGCGCTGCACACCACCATGGTGTCGATGTAGACCGAGAACGACTGCACCAGGCCCTGCTTGACCGGATGCGAGACTTCGGCGGCGGCGGCCGGATGCGCGCCACTGCCCATGCCGGCCTCGTTGGACAGCACGCCACGACGCACGCCCCACTGGATGGCGGTACCGATCATTGCGCCGAACGCCGCATCCACGCCGAAGGCACTGCGCAGCACCAGCATGATCACCTCCGGTACCTTCTCCGCGTTGAGCACCATCACCAGCGCCGCGACCAGCAGGTAGGCCACCGCCATCAGCGGCACCACCCATTCGGCCACGCGCGCGATGCGCCGCACGCCGCCGATGAGGATGGCGCCCAGCACCAGCAGCAATACCGCAGTAGTGGTCATCACCGGCACGTTCCAGGCTTCGTTCACCGCACTGATGATCGCGTTGGACTGCGTGCCGGCCAGCATCGCGCCCGCCAGCACCGTCACCAGTGCGAACAGCACCGCATACCAGCGCTGGCCGAGGCCTTTTTCGATGTAGTAGGCCGGGCCGCCGCGGTACTGCCCCTTGGCATCGCGATCCTTGTAGATCTGCGCAAGCGTGGATTCGATGAAGGCACTGGACGCACCGAGGAAGGCAACGATCCACATCCAGAAGATCGCACCAGGACCGCCGAAGGCGATGGCCATGGCGACGCCGGCAATGTTGCCGACGCCCACACGGCTGGACAGCGAAAGCGACAACGCCTGGAACGGCGAGACGCCGGCGTCGGAACGCTCATGGCGGAACATCAGGCGCAGCATGTCAGGCAATGCCCGCAACTGGATGAAGCGCGTGCGCACGCTGAAGTACAGGCCGGTGAGCAGGCACAGCACCACCAGATAGGGGCTCCAGACGACGCCGAGGATCGCGTTGACGATGGATTCGATGTTCATCGATAGCCCCTCAGAAGAACATGCCCAGGGCGACCTGGGGGCTGATGATGCGGCCGGTGTTGCGGCCGGCCACGCTGAACTCCACGCCCGCGATCAGGCCCAGTGACGGGCTGAAGTGGTACTCCACGGCCGGCGCCAGGGTGACGCTGCGGCTGGCCGGGCGATGCTCTTCGATCCGTTCGATCGCACCGCTGCTGTTGCGTGCGAAGCCACTCAGGCGCTGGCCTGTCTCGCGGCTGGCGGCCACCTCCATCACGCCCACCCAGCGCGAATTGAAGCTGTACTCGGCGCCGACCGACAGGCCCAGCACCGACCCGCGGGAGATATGCCCCTGGAAGCTGTCATCGGTGCCGTAGACGCTGGTGCCGGAAATGGCGGTGCGCGACGGTGCCGGCCCGGCACTGAGCTGGGCACGCCAGCGCACGGGGCGGTCATTGCCCAGCCACACGACCTGCTGCACGCCCAGCGCTGCGGTGGTGCGCTGCACGCCATCGCCCTGCGCATCGAGCGGATTGCCGGTGATGCGATCGTGGCTGCCGGTGCTGAAACGCTGCACCAGCGCGACCGAGATGGCCGGACGGGTGCCATCGGCATTCGGCGCCTGCAGCAGGTACTGCAGCCGCGCGGTGGTGTCACCGGCGCGGAAGCCGCTGCTGCGCGCACTACCGGACTCCGAGCGCGAGGCGCTGAGATTGACCTGTCCCATCACGCGGTCGCTGAAGCCATAGATGATCGGCACCACGGTCGCCCATGCGCCGCTGTGCTCGGCACTGCGGCGGCGATCACCGTTGTTGTCGTAGTGGTCGCGACTGTCGACCCGCACCAGATAGGGTTCGATGTACCAGTTGCCCTGCGGCAGGCCGGCCGGATTGGGGGTGATCAACGGCCCGGTGAAATTGACCCCGTCCATGCTGCGCTCTTCGGCCTGCACCGCGGGGGCTGCAAGCGCGCACAGCACCAGCAGCAGGGATGCGCGCATCGCGTTGGGTTGGATTCGATGCATGGGAACCACTCCTGTTCGACGTTGGATGGACGTCCACCGTGCGATGCAGGATGCGGCTCAACAATGAGACAAATTCTAAAAGCGCGTACTCATGCATCAAGCATGCTTGATGCATCGTGATCGGTCGCAATCAGCATGCTTTGCAGGTGGCATCCCGCGTGCGATCCGCACGATCACGCCGAGTATTGCGGAATCCGCGCAAAAAACCCGGCCACGAGGGCCGGGTTCCAGGTCACCACGCGATGAAACAGCCGCGTCAATCGGCGCGACGGCTCGCCCACTGCGCCAGCAGCACCGCCGTGGCCGAGGCCACGTTCAGGCTCTCCACTGCACCGCTGCCGGGAATCGAGACCTGCAGGTCGCATGCACCCGC
Organism: Stenotrophomonas sp. 109824_Sma; assembly: GCF_056480025.1. Taxonomy (NCBI): domain Bacteria; kingdom Pseudomonadati; phylum Pseudomonadota; class Gammaproteobacteria; order Lysobacterales; family Lysobacteraceae; genus Stenotrophomonas; species Stenotrophomonas sp. 109824_Sma. The sequence goes on from NZ_CM151078.1 coordinate 3,768,807, forward strand.
CAGGCTGCGGTCCATGCCCTCGCCTTCGGCGCCCATCACATACACCAGGCGGGCCGGCAGCGAAGTGCGGAACACGTCGTCACCGCCCTCCACCAGGGTCGCCGCCAGGCCGAAGCCGGCCGCACGCAGCTGCGCCATCGCCTGGGCTGTATCCGGCAGTTGCACCAGCGGCACCGCTTCCGCACCGCCTTCTGCAACGCGCGCGGCGGCACCGGACAGCGCCAGCGTGCTGCCGGCCGGCAGCAGCAGCGCCTTGGCGCCGAAGTGTGCGGCCGAGCGCAGGATCGCACCGAGGTTATGCGGGTTGCCCACGCCATCCAGCCACAACGCCAGCGCCGGGCCGTCGCCGACCTGCTCCAGCCACTGCGCCAGCGGCAGTGCCGGAGCACGCAGCACATCGGCCACCACGCCTTCGTGATGGGTGGTACCGGCGAGCTTGTTCAGATCGCCGTCTTCAACCACGCGGTACCCCACACGGTTGGCCACGCACCACTTCAGCAGCGGCTGCAGGCGCGGAATGCGCGCCTCCAGCAGGTACAGCTTGCGCAGCGCCTGCGGCCGCGCTTCGAACGCGGCCAGCACGGCATTCAAACCGTACAGGCGCAGCTCGTCGCTGCCACCGCGCCCACCACCGCCCGTAGCCGGCGCCTCCGGGCGCGGCAACGGCGTTGCGCGCGGCGGACGGGCGGACGGGCGGCGGTTGTTCCAAGGGTTGTTCACTTACACACTCTCCTGCTTGCGCTGGCGCCAGAAATCGGCGTTCTTGATGCCCAGGGCATCAGGGTCGAACACCGGATCCAGGCCCAGCTTCTTCTGTCGTTCGTAGTCACGCAGGGCCAGCATCGCCGGCCTCTGGATGATGAGGATGGCAATGATGTTCAGCCAGGCCATCAGGCCCACGCCGATGTCACCCAGCGCCCAGGCCAGGGTCGCATTATGGAACGCGCCGAACACCACCATGGCGATGATGCCCAGGCGCAGCACCAGCACGGTCAGCGGGCGCTTCTTGTTGTGGTTCACATAGCTGAGGTTGGTCTCGGCCATGTAGTAGTACGCCATGATGGTGGTGAAAGCGAAGAAGAAAATGGCGATGGACACGAACGCCGAGCCCCAGCCCGGCAACACGGCTTCCACACCAGCCTGCGCGTAGCCAGCACCTTCCGGAATACCGGCCAGGCCCTGGAAGATCGGCGGGGCACTGGCGCCTGCCGCCGAATATACGTTGTAGGTGCCGCTGGCCAGGATCAGGAACGCGGTGGCGGTGCACACCATCATGGTGTCGAAGTAGATGGCGAAGGCCTGCACATAGCCCTGCTTGGCCGGGTGCGAGACTTCCGAGGCGGCTGCCGCGTGCGGGCCCGAGCCCTGGCCAGCTTCGTTGGCGTAGATGCCGCGCTTGATACCCCACTCCACCGCCAGGCCCATCATCGCGCCGAACGCGGCGTGAGTGCCGAAGGCGCTGCTGAAGATGATGTTGAACATCTCCGGCACGCGGTCGTAGTTGATGATCATGATGACGATGGCCATCAGGATGAAGCCGGCTGCCATGAACGGCACCACCACTTCGGCGAAATTGGCGATGCGCTTGACGCCACCGAAGATCACCACGCCCAGCAGCAGCGCCACCACGATGCCGATGCCCAGCTTCAGCGCCTGCACCGACTCCATGCCGAAGGCCTGGCCATCGAGCGGGCCGCACAGTGCGGTGCCACGGCAGGCGTTGATGATGCTGTCGGCGATGGCGTTGGCCTGCACGCCCGGCATCAGGAAGCCGGCGGCGATGATCGTGGCAAAGGCGAAGGCCAGCGCGTACCACTTCAGGCCCATGGCTTTTTCGATGTAGTACGCCGGGCCACCGCGGTAACGGCCTTCGGCATCCTTGGTCTTGTAGATCTGCGCCAGGGTGCATTCCACGTACGAGGTGGACGCGCCGAGGAAGCCCATCACCCACATCCAGAAGATCGCACCGGGGCCGCCGAAGGCGATGGCGGTGGCCACGCCGGCGATGTTGCCGATGCCCATGCGGCCGGCCATCGACATGGCCAGGGCCTGGAAGGAAGACACGCCGGCGTCGGATTTCTCACCCTTGACGGTGAGGCGGCACATTTCGAGGAAACCCCGGATCTGCATGAAGCGCGTGCGCAGGCTGAAGAACAGGCCGGCGCCCAGGCACACGAAGATCAGTGCCTTGCTCCAGATGATGCTGTTGATGAAGTGTACGGTTGCTTCCACGCGCGCTCTCTCCAGTCGGCGGGTTGTAAGGACGTCCCGTCGGCTGGAAGGGACCTGACCGATTCTCCCTGATCGAAGGCCGCTGCGGTAGCGCCATTGGTCGCGCCGGGCCATACCCGGAGAGCGGAGAAGGGGTCAGATCCCTTTTCCACTGGAAAAGGGATCTGACCCCGGGCCGTTCAAGGCAGCTGCGTGCGTACCCGGGCAAAACGGCGCAGGTCGTGCAGCACGCCGCGCTTGTAGACCGCACAGCGGTCCACGCCCTCCTCCTGGAAGCCGTTCTTTTCCAGCACCCGGGCCGAGCCGAGATTGAAGTCGACCACCCCGGCCTGCAGCCTGAACAGGCGAAGTTCGTCCATCACCCAGGGTGCGAACAGGCCGACCACCCGGGTCATCACTCCTTGGCCCCAGTAGGCCTGGCCCAACCAGTAGCCCAGCTCGGCCATGTGTCCGCGCTCGGCCACGCCCTGCTGGGCACCGACGCTGCCGCAGGCCTGGCCGTCGATCTCGATGGCCAGGTTCAGGGTGCCCGGGGCCAGCACGCGGCCGGCGAGGAAGGCCTCGCCATCCTCGCGCGTGTACGGGTACGGGAAGCGGTCGCGCAGGCCGCGCGACACCTCGGCGTCGTTGGCGTGGTGCAGCAGGGATTCCAGATCGTCCGGGCGCCAGGGGCGCAGGAGGAAACCTTCACCCTGTAGTGGCGGGGTCAGAGCCCTTTCCGTTCCGGAAAGGGATCCGACCCCTGGTCCGACCCCGTCGGCAGGCCGGTCAGGCATGACCGCCCACCGACGGCGATTCCGCTTCCTGCTTCTCCAGCTCGCGCTTCACCGCTTCCGGCGAGCGGGTATACGGCGCCAACCGCGCGTAGAACGCCGGCACCACGAACAGCGACAGGAAGGTCGAGAGGGTCACGCCGAAGATGATCACGATGCCGATCGTGCCACGGCTGGCCGAACCGGGGCCACCGGCCACCACCAGCGGAATGGCGCCGACCACGGTGGCGATCGAAGTCATCAGGATCGGGCGCAGTCGCACCACCGCCGATTCGATGATCGCCTCGCGCACGCTGCGGCCGTCGTCGCGCAGCTGGTTGGCGAATTCGACGATGAGGATGCCGTTCTTTGCGGCCAGGCCGACCAGCATCACGATGCCGATCTGGCTGAACAGGTTCACGGTACCGCCACTCACCCACAACCCGACCAGCGCACCGAGCACGCCCAGCGGCACGGTCAGCATGATGGTCAGCGGATGGATGAAGCTCTCGAACTGCGCAGCCAGCACCAGGTACACCACCAGCAGGGCCATGGCGAAGGTGAGCAGCACGGCGCCACCGGCGCTCTGGTACTCGCGCGATTCGCCCTTCCAGTTCACCTGCGCGTACTGCGGCAGTTCTTCCTGGGCCACGTTCTGTGCCCAGGCAATGGCCTCGCCCAGCGGATAGCCCGGCGCCAGGCCGGCACTGATGGTGATCGAGCGCAGGCGGTTGAAGCGGTTCAAGGTGCCGGCCTCGGCCACTTCACTCAGCGTGACCAGGTTGGACAGCGGCACCAGCTCGCCGGACGTGGCGCGCACGCGGATCGCGGCCAGGTCGGCCGGGCTGGCGCGGCCGTCACGTCCGGCCTGCACCAGCACGTCGTACTCCTCGCCGTTGTCGACGAAGGTGGTGACGCGACGCGAGCCCATCATGGTTTCCAGCGCCGAACCGATCGCAGTGACCGGCACGCCGAGATCGGCCGCACGCTGGCGGTCGATGTTCACCCGCATCTGCGGCCGGGTTTCCTTGTAGTCCGAGTCCGGGCCGACCAGGCCGGGGTTGTCGGCCATGCGCAGCAGGATGCGGTCGCGCCACTGCGCGATCTCCGCGTATTCCGGCCCGCCCAGCACGATCTGGAACGGCTGCCCGCCACTACGCACCAGGCCGCCACCGACCTGGGTACGCACGCGCACGCCACGGATGGTGTCCAGTTCCTTCTGCAGCTCATTGGCCACCTCCGGCGTGCCCTCGCTGCGCTGGCGCCACGGCTGCAGGAAGATGCTGACGCGGCCGGTGTGCATTTCCTCGCTGGCACCGAAGCCACCGGGCACGCGCGGGTTGGCGCGCACGATCGGCTTGTCCGGGCCCACATGCGGGGCCAGCAGCGCTTCCACCTGCTGCACCTGCTGCACGGTGTAGTCGTAGCCGGCGCCTTCCGGGCCGTCGATCATGATCTGGAACGAACCGCGGTCTTCGGCCGGTGCCAGCTCCGACGGCAGCAGCTTGAGCAGGCCCCAGCTCGCGGCCAGCGCAGCCACCATCACCAGCAGGTAGATCCAGGTGCGGTCGACATGGTGCTGCAGCACGCGACCATAGGCGCCCGCCAGGCGTTCCAGGTTGCGGTTGACGAAGCCGTGCAGGCCACGTGGCGCTTGCCCGGTGTGCGGCTTGAGCAGCTTGGAGGCCATCATTGGCGTCAGCGTCAGTGCCACGAACGCGGACAGCGCCACGGCGGCGGCCAGCGCCACTGCCAGTTCGCGGAACAGGCGCCCGGTGTTGCCTTCCAGGAAGCCGACCGGCAGGAACACTGCCACCAGCACGGCGGTGGTGGCGATCACCGCGAAGGCGACCTGCGCGGTACCGCGCTTGGACGCCACCAGCGGGGGTTCGCCCAGGTCGATGCGGCGCTGTACGTTTTCCACCACCACGATCGCATCGTCCACCACCAGGCCGATGCACAGCACCAACGCCAGCAGGGTCAGCAGGTTGATCGAGAAGTCGAACGCATACAGCGCGATGAACGCCGCGACCAGGCAGACCGGCACCGTCACCGCCGGAATCAATGCGGCGCGGAAACTGCCGAGGAACAGCCAGATCACCGCCAGCACCAGGATCATCGCCTCCACCAGCGTGGCGTAGACGCGGTCCACCGCCGCTTCGATGAAGGTGGTGTTGTCGAAGGCGACGAAGATCTGCGTGCCCTTGGGCAGGGTCAGCGCCACCCGCTCGGCTTCAGCGCGCGCGGTACGCGCCACGTCCAGCGAGTTGGCGGTGGAGGTCTTGACGATGCCCAGGCCGATGCCCGGCTCGCCGTTGCTGCGGTAGTACGCGCGGCGTTCGGCCGAGGCCAGCTCGATCTTCGCCACGTCGCCCATGCGCACTACGTAGCCATCGCGGCCCTTGCCCAGCGGGATGGTCGCGAAGTCTTCGGGCTTGATGTAGTTGCGCTCCACGCGCAGGGTGAAATCGCGGTCGGTCGACTCAATGCGGCCAGCCGGCAGTTCCACGTTCTCGTTGCGCAGCGCGGTTTCCACGTCGCCGGTGGTCAGGCCGCGTGCGGCCAGCTGGTCACGGTCCAGCCAGATGCGCATCGCATAGCGCTGGCGGCCGCCGATGCGGACCTGGGCCACGCCATCGAGGCTGGAAAAGCGATCGACCACGTAACGGTCGGCGTAGTCGCTCAGCTCCAGCGTGTCCATGGTCGAGGAGACCATGTTGAACCAGATGATGGGGTCGGCATCGCTCTCGACCTTGGCGATTTCCGGCGGCCGCGCCTCTTCCGGCATGCGGTCGGCAACACGGCTGACCGCGTCGCGCACGTCGTTGGCCGCCGCTTCGATATCGCGGTTCGAGGTGAACTCGATGCTGACCTGCGAACGGCCGTTGGTGCTGCGCGCGTTGATCGTATCGATGCCTTCGATGCCGGCCAGCGCGTCTTCCAGCACCTGGGTTATGCGGCTTTCGATGACCGCCGCCGAGGCGCCGGTGTAGTCCACCGACACCGACACGATCGGCGGGTCGATGGCCGGCAGTTCGCGCAGGGTCAGGCGGGTGAAGGACATCACGCCCAGCACCAGCAGCAACAGGCTCATCACCACGGCGAACACCGGCCGCTGGATGGAGATGTCGGACAGCTTCATCCGCCGTGGCCCTCGGCCGCGACCGGTGCCGGTGCATCAGCGGGCTTTGCACCACTGGCCGGTGCCGCGTCCTTCGCCGCAACCTTCAGGCCGGGACGCAGCTTGCCGGTGCCATCGACCACGATGCGCTGGCCCGCTTCCAGGCCCTGCCTGATCTCGACCACGCCGGCACGGCGCGCGCCGGTCACCACGTCCACGCGCTCGACGCTGTCGTCTGCGGTGATGCGATACACGTAGGTATCGCGGCCGACCTGCACCACGGCGATTTCCGGAATCACCAGCGCCGGGCGCTCGGGGCGGAACAGGCGCACGTCCAGCAGCATGCCCGGGCGCAGCGCATGGTCGCCGTTGGCGAAATCGGCGCGCACCGTCACTGCACGGGTGGCCGGATCGATGCGCGCATCGATGGTGCTGACCACGCCCTCGAAGGTGCGGCCGGGCCACGCCACGCTGGTGGCACTGACCTTGTCACCGACGCCCAGCGCGGCCAGCTCCACTTCCGGCACCTGGAAATCGATATGCATGTGCTCGATATCGTCGAGCGTGGCGATCACCGTGGTCGGCGTCAGCAGCGTGCCCGGGCTGACCTGGCGGATGCCGAGCACACCGGCGAACGGCGCACGCACGCGGCGGTCACCGATGTCCGACTGCATCTGCGCCACGCGCGCTTCGGCGGCATCGCGGATCGACTTCTGCGTATCCAGCGTGGCACTCGACACCAGCCGCTGCGTGGCCAACTCACGCTGGCGCTTGTACAGCTGGTCGGCCTCGTGGAACGTGGCCTGCGCCTGCACCAGCGCGGCCTCCTGGGCCTGGCCGCGCAGGGTCACGATCGGCGCGCCGGCCGCAATGTGCTGGCCGCTTTCGAAATGCACTTTCTCGACGATCTCGCTGACCTTGGCGGTCACGCTGATCGACTCGCGCGCCTTGGCCGTGCCCAGCGCCTGCAGGGTGTCGCTCCACTGGCGGGACTGCACGACCTGCGCGGTGACCGGCACCGCTTCTCCCTGCCGACGTGCGGCGGCCTCCTGTTTGCCTGCGCACCCGGCCAGCACGGCCAGGCTGAGGCCAAGGGCCAGGGTCGAAGCGATACGAGCCAACATGAACGGTCCTGATTGATCCACGGCCGCCGAGTGTAGGCAAGTGCCCCTGAAAGCGGTATGTGCCAAGCGTTTACCGGCGTGGAACCAAGGCCGCGATAGCGCCTTGAACCCGTTCCGTGCAAGGCTGCCACGGGCGGTGTCGGCGTGTGTCGGGGTGTATCCAGCCGTGCACCGCCCGGGCCGTCATCGTAGAGTCGAATCTGCCCGACGGAGGGCGTCGGGCGGGGACGGATCCTGGCGGGGATCCGGCCCCGTTTTTTTGCCCGTTGCCTCAATACCGGTAATTCAGCTTCATCCAGACGCTGCGCCCCGGCTCATTGATGCGCACCGGATCGGCGGGGAAGCCGAAGTCAGCGCTGCCGGCCAGATTCAGGTGCTCGCTGTAGGCGCGGTCGAACAGGTTGTCGACACCCGCGCTGAGCTGCAACTGCGAACTGAAACGGTACGCGGCATTGAGCGCGAAGGTGGCAAAGCCAGCGCTCGGTCCAAGGTCCTGCGCGACGACATTGCCCTGGCCATCTGCGACACGATGCTGGTGGGTCACCGCGCGCAGCAGCGCACCGGCACTCCAGCGCTGGCCTTCCCAGTTGGCACTCAGGCGCGCTTCCAGCGGCGGCATCTGCGGCAACGGGCGCTGCTGGTCGCGGTTCTCGCCCCAGGCATAGGCCAGCGTGCCACCCAGCTTCCACTGTTCGGCCACGCTCACTTCCAGCCCCGCCTCGGCACCGGCAATGCGCGCGTCGACATTGCTGGCCTGGCTCATGCCCATCATGCCGCTGCCGTGGTAGGTGAACAGGATGTAGTCCTGGATCTGCCCGGCATACGCCGAGACCCAGGCCTGCACGCGCGGTCCCTTGTACTGCAGGCCGACGTCGAGCTGGGTGGTGCGCTCGGGCTGGATACCGGCAAACGCGTTCACCGCACCGGTCGGGCCGTGGTCGGGCGAGAACAGCTCCCAGTAGTCGGGCATGCGTTCACTGTGGCCGAGGCCGGCATACCAGGTCAGGCCGTCGGCCAGGTCCTGCTCGTAGCGCAGGAAACCACTGCCGAGCCATTCCTTGCGGCGCTGTCCTGCGGTCGGATTGGGCATGTTGCCCATCATCCCGCGGATCGACTGCCGCTCGTCGCGCACGCTGGCACGGTCGATGCGCAGGCCGCTGATCCAGCGCTGATCGGTGCCGGCACCGAGGGTCAACTCGGTGAACACGCCATAGCGACGGAAGTTGGCATCGGTCTCCCAGGCCGCCTGGCGATAGGTGCCGCGGCCCATGCCCATGCGGCCACGATGGCGGCTGTCTTCGCCATCCACACCCGCCACCAGTTGCACGTCCTGCCAGCGCCACTCGGAACTGACCCGGCCGCCCTGGGTACGGCGGTCCACGTTCGAGGCCATCGGCATCGGCATCATGCTGTTCGGGTTCGGCGTGCGCAGCGTGTAGTTGTCCATCACGTGATCGGCCTCGTTGTAGTACACATTGGCCTGCACCGTGTCCCACGCCCCCGGCAGGTTGCGCTTCTCGAAGCGCGCGGCATAGCTGGTGCGCTCGAACGCAGCCCCGTCCATGCCGCGTCCCGCGTAGCGTGCGATGGCATCACCGGCACCGGCGGAGATTTCCAGCAGCGTGTCGGCATCCGGCGTCCAGCCGATCGCCACGTCACCGTTCCACTTGCGCCACTTCGATGGCACCACATCGCCGTGGCCGTCCTTGTAGTCATCGGCTTCGGAACGGTTGCCACTGGCACGCACGTAACCGGTCGGGTTGCCCAGGGTCAGGTCCAGCACCTGGTCGTTGCGGTTGCGCGAACCGACCAGCGCACTGGCATCGGCACGCAGGCCCGGTTCCTCGAAGCGCGGTGTATCGCGCTCGAAGCGCACGGTGCCGGCCGAGGCACCGGCGCCCCAGCGCACGCTCTGCGGGCCCTTGATGATGGTCAGCCGGTCGAAGCTTTCGGGTGAGATGTAGGACAGCGGATTGTCCATGCGCGACGGGCAGGCGCCGATCAGGTTGCCATCATTGCTGAGGATGTTCAGGCGCGAACCGAACATGCCGCGCAGCACCGGGTCGCCGTTGGTGCCGCCGTTGCGGATGGCGGAGAAACCGGGAACGGTCTTCAGGTAATCGGCGCCGTCGCTGGCGGGTACCGGCTGCCGCGGCAGGCGCGGGTCGGTCACCCAGTGCAGCGGCGAGGACGGTGCGGCGGCGGTCACCACCAGCGTGTCGAGGGTGCGCGCCTCTTCGGCGGGCGCGGCGTGGGCCACTGATGCGGCCACGGCCAGGCCGAGGGCAACCGGCAGGCGCGCACAGGCGCCCGCGGGGCGGGAAGTCATTTTCATTGGAACAGCTCCAAGTTACGCACGCGCGCACGGCGCCCGGTCAGGCGTCGTGCGGCAGATTCGATAGGGACATCAGCGAACGATGGAGAAACGCGGCGGCCCGCGCGCGGCATGCGCCGGCCAGCGCAGCGCGGGCAGTACCTGCTGTGACCACGGGAATGCCAGCCGCGGCCGCCACAGCAGCGGCAACAGCAGCACCAGCACCGCCAGCCACGGCAGCAGGCGCATGGCCAGCACGCAGTATTCGCAGGCTTCGCCGTGCATGGCGTGGGGATCGACCGGGCGGTTGCGCTCTGCCGGGGCGCTGCCGTGCTGATCGTGCCCGGCAATGGCCATGTCGTGCATGTCATGGCCCATGGCAGCGTGGTCCATGCCGGCCATCGCGGCGTGGTCCATCGGCGACGCCTGCAGCGCGCGGCTGACCAGCGGCGCAAGCACCATCAGCAGCGTCGCCAGGACGGCGAGCTGGAGCAGAAGGCGCTGCGGGCGGGACAGGCGGGTCACCCCGCTAGTGTAGAGCCGGGTCCAGGGTTACCCGTGCGACGAACCGTCGCAGGCATTTACGACACCCCGTCGCGGGGGTGTTCGGCAGGGCTGCGCCCTGCACCTGCCGAATCAACGTCAACGTCAAAAGCGGACAATCCGTGGGATGGCGGGGGGGGGGCCGGTTGCGGGGGACGCCGTAAATACGTCCATGTAGGCTCGGTCGCGCCATCCATGGCGCTCACGCCCCCGCAACCGGACCCACCCCGCCTTCGACAGATTCCTGCGGTCTGTTGGAACGGCTCTTGGGGTCAGATCCGTTTTCCTTCGGAAAACGGATCTGACCCCAGATGTATTTCGATATCTGACAGCTTCATCCACGGCATGGCGTGGATCTACCGTGTCGACCAAGGTCGACACCTACCAACAGCCATCGGAATCTGTCAGAGGTGGGGCGGTGTCGGAGTGCGGGGTGTCCGCGGCATGGATGCCGCGGCCAAGCCCCCAGGGATGGGTTTACGGCGTCCCCGCACTCCGACACCGCCCCGCCATCCCACGGATAGCGAGCTTTTGACGTTGCTGTTGCTGTTGCTCCGGTTTGCAGCAGGTGCAGGGCTGCAAGCCCTGCTCGACCCACCTCACACCGTGATGGTCTGGGTCAGCGACTCCCAGGTCGGTGGCACCGGCCACGCGGCCACCTGGTTGCCATCCAGCACCCGCCGCAGGTCGCGCGGATCAATCTGCGGTGCCAGCACATGCACCAGCTCCAACGCGTAATCACGCAGCACGCGGTCGCGCGGCAGCACTGCCCATGCAATGCACTCGCTGATCGGGTCCGGCGCCGGCCACGATCTCAGGTCTTCGTCGTTGGAACTGACCGCCATTTCGGCCAGCAGGCCCACACCCAGGCCGGTACGCACATAGGTCTTGATCAGATCGGCATCAAGCGCGGTCAGTGCCAGATCCGGCACCAGCCCATTGGCGGCGAAGGCGCGCTGCAACGACGAATTCGGGCGGGTCGAGGATTCGTAGCTGATCAATGGTTGCCGGGCCAACGCGGCCAGGTCCGGTGCGCGTCCGGCGCGATCCAGCGGGTGGCCCTTGGGTACCACCACCAGCCGCCGCCAGCGGAACAGCGGCACGGCAATGCCATCGGTGGGCTCACCGCCAGCGGTGCTGATGATCGCAATGTCGGCATCACCCTGGTTCAAGCGATCCAGCGCGTCGGCTTCACCGGCCTGCTGCAGGTGCACGCTCACCTGCGGATACGCCTGCTTGATCGCCGCCACCGCCGGCGGCAGCACGAAGCGCGCCTGGGTGTGGGTGGTGGTCAGGATCAGCTGGCCCTGGCTCTCGCGCCGCTGGTTGGCCGCGTAGGTGCGGATGTTGTTGGCCTCGGCCAGCACCGCGCGGGCGCGGGCGATGACCTCGGTGCCGGCCGGGGTGACCGACTCCAGGCTGCGGCCCTTGCGCACGAACAACAGGAAACCCAGCTCGTCCTCCAGCTGCTTGAGCTGCTTGGACAGGCCGGGCTGGGTGGCGTGCACGCGCGAGGCGGCCAGCGTGATGTTCAGCTCGGCGTCGGCGATGGCAACCAGGTAGCGCAGCTGGGTCAGCGTCATGGGCAGGCAGGCGGCGTGGGGCGGAGGTCCACTCTAGGGTCAATTGCCGTCACCAGCTTATAACCAAAGGTTGTTTAAGAAAGGTATCTGGTCATTTCCGGGCGTCATATGCCGGCGCTACGGTCAGCCGGCAGCCGCTGGCCTGAACAGCCAGCCCTCCCCCTTCGCCCGCCGAAGCCCGGCGCGGCCCCGTTTCCGGAGCGCTTCCATGGCCCTGTACGACTCCATCCTCGATACCGTCGGCAACACCCCCATCGTCAAGCTGCAGCGTCTGGCACCGCCGCAGGTCAGCGTCTACGCCAAGGTCGAGTCGTTCAATCCGGGCGGCTCGGTGAAGGACCGCCTGGCGCTGGCGATCATCCTCGACGCCGAAGCGCGTGGCCTGCTCAAGCCGGGCGACACCATCGTGGAGGCCACCTCGGGCAACACCGGCGTGGCCCTGGCGATGGTCGCCGCCGCGCGCGGCTACAAGTTCGTGGCGACCATGGTCGAGACCTTCTCGGTCGAGCGCCGCAAGCTGATGCGTGCCTATGGTGCCAAGGTGATCCTGACCCCGGCCGCCGAGCGCGGCAGCGGCATGGTGCGCAAGGCAGCCGAGCTGGCCGAACAGCACGGCTGGTTCCTGGCCAGCCAGTTCGCCAACCCGGCCAACCCGGCGTATCACCGCAACACCACCGCCGCGGAAATCCTGCGCGACTTCGCCGGCAAGCGGCTGGACTATTTCGTCAGCGGCTGGGGCACCGGCGGCACGCTCACCGGTGTTGGCGAAGTGCTGAAGGTCGCACGCCCACAGACCCGCATCATCGCCACCGAGCCGGCCGGCGCCGCCCTGCTCAAGGGCGATGACTGGAAGCCGCACAAGATCCAGGGCTGGACCCCGGACTTCGTGCCGGATGTGCTCAACCGCGATGTGGTGGACGAACTGGTCTCGGTCGAAGATGACCGCGCGATCGCCACCGCGCGCCGCCTGGCTGCCGAGGAAGGCATCTTCGTCGGCATCTCCGCCGGTGCCACCGTGGCCAGCGCACTGGACGTCGCCGCCCGCGCTGAACCAGGCTCGGTGATCCTGGCGATGCTGCCGGACACGGGTGAACGCTATTTCTCCACACCGCTGTTTGCCGATGTGAACGAAGGGTCCGACGACGACTGGCTGGCCGGCCTGCCGTGATGTGCAGGGTCGGATCCTTCTCCACGTGGAAAAGGCTCTGACCCTTTTCTGCTTCAGCCTGCGTGAAGGCGCCGCCCGCCATCGTGCGTGAAGGCCGTCGGATCGCAGCGCGTGAGACGGTCATGACGCAGTATCGATGCCCTGTCCCCTACCGTGGGAACAGCCGGCGCAGATGCTGCGCGGATCACCTCACAGGCAGGAGACGGACGCATGAAGATCGAGGTTTGGCAGGGCGACATCACGACCCTGGCGGTGGATGCGATCGTCAACGCGGCCAATGAAACACTGCTCGGTGGCGGCGGTGTCGACGGCGCGATCCATCGCGCAGCCGGCCCCGCACTGCTGGCCGAGTGCGAGCAGTTGCCGGAGCTGCGCCCTGGCGTGCGTTGCCCGACCGGCGAAGTGCGCGCCACCGCCGCCCACGCGTTGCCGGCGCGCCATGTGCTGCACACGGTGGGCCCGGTCTGGCACGACGGCCAGCGCGACGAACCGGCCTTGCTGGCCAACTGCTACTGGAAATCGCTGCAGCTGGCCGAATCGCTGGGCGTGCAGTCGATCGCATTCCCCGCGATCAGCTGCGGCGTGTATGGCTATCCGCTGTACCAGGCGGCGCAGATCGCAGTGACGGAAACACTGGCGTGGCAGCGCAGCCACGCACAACCGACGCGCATCGTGCTGGTGGCGTTCAATACCGCTACGGCCAAGGCCTACCAGCAGGCGTTGAGCGCCGCCGGGCAAAGCGCGGACAGCGAACCGCGCGTGTCGATGCTGCCGCCCCTGGGTGATGCAGGCTTTGCCGCCGCGCACTGAATCAGCGATGCGAGCAAAAGAAAAGGCCGGGCATTGCCCGGCCTTTTCCGTTGCACCATTGTCCTCATCCACGCGCGGCGTGGATCACGCTCAACGGCTGGCGGCTTCCACCGCGGCGGCGTCATCGGCCACGGCGGCCGCGTCGGCAGCCGCACGTGCCGCGGAGGCCGCAGCCCCATCGGCGCTGGCGCCATCCACCTGCACGCGCACTTCCACCATGCCCGCACCATTGTTCAGGCTGGACACGTCGACCGTGTAGTGACCGGCCGGCAGGGTCTCTTCCAGGCGCGAATTGGTACCGTTGCCACCGTCATCATCGGTCAGTTCGACATCGCCACCGACCACGCGCAGCACGGTATCGACCTGGCTGGAGATCGCATCCAGGCGCACATCGGCCGGGCGGTCCAGCGACAGCAGGAAGCGGCGGCGGCCATCGTTGTCGAGCATCGTGTACACACTGCCCGACTTCTGCAGCGCCGTGCCATCGCGCTCGACCAGATTACCGGGCAGCTCGATGCGGTTGGCCGACAGGGTGAACATGCCCGTGACACCGTCGCCGAGGCCACGCGCGGTCAGGGTGTACTTGCCCGGCTTCAGCGACAGGGTCAGGCGCGAGTTGGTGCTGTCGCCACCGTCGTCATTCTCGGCATCCACGCCCTGGCCCGACAGCTTCAGCACCGGATCGAAGACGTCCGACACCAGGCGGATCTCGTACAGGCCGGCCTTGTCCACCTGCAGGGTGTAGTCCTGGGAACCACCGGCCAGCATGTCGACGATCTCGCCACCACCCGCCAGCGGCCTGCCGTCATACGGCACCAGCTTCTCGGCGCGCAGGCGGTACGGACCGTAATCGGTCGAGCCGTTGGCGTTGACCGCCACCTGATAGGTGCCGCCACCGTTGGCACGGAAGGCCAGCGAGACATCGCCTTCGCGCTCGTAGCCGGTGTTGCTGCTGGCCACCAGGCTGCCGTTGTTGAACACGGCGATCGAGCCGCTCAGCGAACCGGTCAGCTTCAGCCCGACCAGCTGCTTGTCTTCCAGCTTGATCTGGTAGAGCTGGTGGTGGCTGCCGTCGTTGTAGTTGATGCCGCTGCGCGAGGTGATCTCGCCGGACACCGGCTTGTCGAAATCGAGTGACGCGGCCTTGCCCGCATCCGCGCCGCCGCCGATGCGGTTGCAACCGCCGGCGACCAGGACCGTGGCAACGGCCAGTGTGATTGCTGCCAAACGCATGTTGTTTCTCCTTGGCCTTCCATGTGGTTCCCGCATGCCGGCCGGGCACGCGGGGGCGGAAAAGATACCCGCAAAAGCAAACGCCGGCGTAAAGCCGGCGTTGCCCTGTTCATCCTGCAAGGGAACGGATCAACCGTTCCACTTGCCCAGCGCGGCCAGGCCGTTGTCCTTGGCGCGCTCGTACACGGTCTTCTGGGCGGCAGCGTAGTTGCCCTTCATGTCCTTGGCCCACAGCTTCAGCGCGGCCTGCTGCATGGCGCGGCCGTAGGAGAAGCTCAGCGGCCACGGCAGGTTGCCCAGCTGGTTCATCGCGTTCAGGTGCTCGGTGGACTGCTCGTCGCTCTGGCCACCGGACAGGAACACCACGCCCGGCAGGATCGCCGGCACGGTGCTCTTCAGGCACATCACGGTCGACTCGGCCACTTCCTCGACGTCGGCCTGCTCATCGCAGCCCTTGCCGGAGATGACCATCGACGCCTTCAGGATGGTGCCTTCCAGCAACACGTTCTGCTGGTACAGGGCGTCGAACAGCGAACGCAGGGTGGCTTCGGTGACTTCGTAGCAGGTTTCGATGTCGTGGTCGCCGTCCATGATCACTTCCGGCTCGACCATCGGCACCAGGCCGCATTCCTGGCACAGCGCCGCATAGCGGGCCAGCGCGTGGGCGTTGGACTCGATGCAGGTACCCGACGGGATGCTCTCGCCGATGTTGATGACCGCACGCCACTTGGCGAAGCGCGCACCCAGCTTGTAGTACTCCTGCAGGCGCTCGCGCAGGCCGTCGAGGCCTTCGGTCACCAGCTCGCCCGGGCAGCCGGCCAGCGGGTGCGCACCCTTGTCCACCTTGATGCCCGGAATCATGCCGTGGTCAGCCATGTACTTGGCGAACGGCACGCCGTCCTTGGTCGACTGGCGGATGGTTTCGTCGTACAGGATGGCGCCGGAAATGTGCTCGTTGAGCTTCGGCGTGGTCAGCAGCAGCTCGCGGTAGGCGCGACGGTTCTCCTCGGTGTTCTCGATACCGACGCCGGCGAAACGCTTGGCGATGGTAGCGGTGGATTCGTCGATCGCGATGATGCCCTTGCCCGGGGCGACCATAGCCTGGGCGGTTTCAGCCAGCTGTTCGATGCTCATGTATTTCCTGTGGCGGGTGCGGGAAAAACGTAAGTATAGCCCCGCTGCCCGTTGCCTCGCCGTGGAGGACAGGATGGAAACGCTTCCACGCTGGCGCAGGACAAAAGTTGTCCTGCGGCATGGGGCCGGAGCCCCTGCGGGGATCTGACCCTGGGGTCGGACCCGCAACGCGGCTCCGACCCCGGGCCAACACTACTTACAGATCGCCCAGGCCGCTGGCGCGGCCATCTTCGCCCACTTCCAGCAGGCGCAGGGTGTTGGTTGCACCCAGGGTCTCCATGTGCTCGCCGCTGGTGAACACGACACGGTCACCGGCCTGCAGCAGCTCGGATTCGACCAGCAGGCGGATGCTGCCGCGCGCGGCTTCGCGCGGGGTCAGGCCGCGGCTGTCGAAGTTGATCGGGTAGACATCGCGCATCAGCGCCATCTGGCGACGCGCGCCGTCATGGCGGGTCACCGCGAACACCGGCGCCTTGGCGCGGAAACGCGACAGGTAGCGCGCGGTGCCGCCGGATTCGGTCATCGCCACGATCGCACGCACACCCACGTGCTGCGACAGGAACATGGTGGCCATGGCAATCGCCTGGTCGGCACGTTCCAGGTTGCGCGGCGAGGCGTTGAAGTCGGTCTCGGTCTGGAACTGGCGCTCGGCACCCAGGCAGATGCGCGCCATCGCTTCCACGGCCTTGACCGGATAGGCGCCAGCGGCGGTTTCCGCCGACAGCATCACCGCATCGGTGCCGTCGATGACCGAGTTGGCCACGTCCAGCACTTCGGCACGGGTCGGGATCGGGCTTTCCACCATCGACTGCAGCATCTGGGTGGCGGTGATCACCACCTTGTTCTGCGCCAGCGAGGCCTTGATGATCTTCTTCTGCAGGCCCGGCAGCTCGGCATCGCCGATTTCCACGCCGAGGTCGCCACGGGCGACCATCACCACGTCGCTGGCCTCGACGATTTCGTCCAGGTTCTCGATCGCTTCGGTACGCTCGATCTTCGACACCAGCGCGGCATCGCAGCCGTGCGAACGGGCGATGTCACGCGCGTCGTTCATGTCCTGCGCGTTGCGGCAGAACGACACGGCAATGAAGTCGACGCCGATCTTGGCAACGATGCCGATCAGTTCCTTGTCGCGCTCGGTCAGCGCGCCCAGCGACAGGCCACCGCCCTGCTTGTTCAGGCCCTTGCGATCGGACAGCACGCCATCGTTGAGCACGGTGTTGACGATGCGGTCGCCCTGCACTTCCACCACCTGCAACTGCATCAGGCCGTCGTCGAGCAGCAGCACATCACCCGGGCCCACGTCCTGCGGCAGGCCGAGGTAGCTCACGCCGACCTGGTTGGCCGTGCCCGGGCCGGCGTTCTCGCTGGCGATCAGGTCGAAGCGGTCGCCCGCCTTCAGTTGCACCTTGCCTTCGGCGAAGCGCTCGATGCGGATCTTCGGGCCCGGCAGGTCGGCCAGGATGCCCACTTCCACGCCCACGCGTGCCGCAGCAGCACGCACTTCGGCGGCACGCTTGGCCTGGCCGGACGGATCGCCATGGCTGAAGTTCAGGCGCACCACATTGACGCCGGCGCGGAACAGATCCTCCAGCACGCCCGGCGGATCAGTGGCCGGACCGAGGGTGGCAAGGATCTTGGTGCGACGCTGACGCTCGAACATGGTGGATGGGCCTCTCCCGTTAAAGAACGGAAATTAGCACATCCTTCACGCCGCATGTATACGGTTACAGCCTTGTGCTGCCTGACTCCGCGGGTCATGGAACGGACATGGTCCGGACATACGCTGGCGCAGGGAGTTCGGTAGAGCCGAGCCCATGCTCGGCTCTACAGGGGACTAGGCCAGCAGCGTTTCCAGCTGTACCGGCTCACGGGCGAGCTGGCCAGCACCGGCGGCAGTGAGTTCCTCCTCACCACCAAAGCCCCACAGCACGCCGACGCTGCGCAGGCCGTGATGGCGCGCGCCTTCGATGTCCATGCGGCGGTCGCCGATCATCCAGCACTGCGCAGGCTGCACCTGCAACCGACGCAATGCTTCGCCGACCAGTTCCGGCTTGTGGCTGCGCGAGCCATCCAGGGTCGAACCAACGATCTCCTCAAACAGCCCGCCGAACGGCAGGTGGGCGAGGATGCGGCGCGCGTGCGGCTCGTTCTTGGCGGTGACCACCGCCAGGCGGTGGCCACGGCCATGCAACGTGCGCAGGGTGTCTTCCACCTGCGGGTACACCGTGTGCTCGCGCCAGCCTTCGGCGTCGAAGCGTTCACGGTAGTAGCCCACCGCCTGTTCCACCCGCGCCGGTTCGACGAACAGCGGCGCGAAGGTGGTGCGCAGCGATGGACCGATCCAGCCCAGCAGCGTTTCCTGCGGCGGCACCGGATGGTCCATCTTCTGCAGCGCATAGGCGATGCAGGCGGTGATGCCCACCTGCGAATCGATCAGCGTGCCGTCGAGGTCGAAGAACAGGACATCCTTGCTGCGGTCGGCACTCATGCGCCGCGCGCGTCGAGCGCGGCGACGGCCGGCAGGGTCTTGCCTTCCAGGAACTCCAGGAACGCACCACCGCCGGTGGAGATGTAGCTGACCTGCTTGGCGATATCGAACTTGTCCACCGCCGCCAGGGTGTCACCACCGCCGGCGATGGAGAATGCCGGCGAGCTGGCGATGGCGCGGGCCAGCGCTTCGGTGCCCTTGCTGAAGGCTTCGAACTCGAACACGCCGACCGGGCCGTTCCAGACCACGGTGCCGGCCTTCCCGATCAGCTGCGCGTACTGCGCAGCGGTCTGCGGGCCGATGTCCAGGATCAGATCGTCCTCGGCGACGGCGTCGACCGCCTTCACTTCGGCAACAGCATCCGGCATGAACTGCTTGGCGGTGACCACGTCGACCGGCAGCGGGATATCGGCGCCACGCGCCTTGGCGTCGGCCACGATCTTCTTCGCGGTGTCCAGCAGGTCCGGCTCGTACAGCGACTTGCCGACCTTGTAGCCGGCGGCAGCGATGAAGGTGTTGGCGATGCCACCACCGACGATCAGCTGGTCGACCTTGCCGACCAGGTTGGCCAGCAGTTCCAGCTTGGTGCTGACCTTGCTGCCGGCGACGATGGCCAGCAGCGGCTTGGCCGGTGCGTCCAACGCCTGCGCCAGCGCGTCCAGCTCGGCCATCAGCAGCGGGCCACCGGCCGCCACCGGGGCGAAGCGGATGACGCCATGGGTCGAGGCCTGCGCGCGGTGTGCGGTACCGAAGGCATCCATCACGAACACATCGCACAGGGCGGCGTACTTCTTCGACAGGGCTTCGTCGTCCTTGCCCTCGCCGACATTCATGCGGCAGTTTTCCAGCAGCACCAACTGGCCCGGCTGCACGTCGACACCGTCAACCCAGTCACGCACCAGCGGAACCTCGCGGCCCAGCAGCTCGGACAGGCGCTGCGCGACCGGCGCCAGCGAGTCGGCCTCGCTCCACACGCCTTCCTTCGGGCGCCCCAGGTGCGAGGTGACCATCACCGCCGCACCCTGCTCCAGCGCGCGCTTGAGCGTCGGCAGCGAAGCGGTGATGCGCTGTTCGGAGGTGATGCGGCCATTCTCGATCGGCACGTTCAGATCCTGGCGGATCAGCACGCGCTTGCCGGAGAGGTCGAGGTCGGTCATGCGGACGATGGACATGGGCAACTCTTTGGCTCAGGGACGGGATGCCGGGTACGGCAGACGGCCATTGTATCGCGGGTGGTGGGAGGGCCGATGCCTGCGGCAGGCAGAGGCGCAGGGCAACAGCAACAGCAACGGCAACGGCCAAAGCCAAGGCGCTGGCGCCTTGCGATGCTTTGGGTGGGCCGAGGCGGTGTGGGCTGGCAGGGGACGCCGTGAATCCGTCCTTGGAGGCTTGGCAGCCGCATCCATGCGGCTGACACCCCTGCCAGCCCACACCACCCCGGCCTCGACAGGTTCATGTGGCGGAGCGGATGGCAAAGGCAGAAGCGGTTTCTGATGTCGGTTGGAAAAGGAAGGGGTCAGATCCGTTTTCCTGCGGAAAACGGATCTGACCCCGAGGGCCGTCGAGCGAAGCGACCCGCTTCCGCTCTTGCTCTTCCTCCTTCTCTTCCGTGGATGGACGCACACGGAAACTGTCAGAGGCCGGGCGGGGTGGGTTCGCGGCGTCCCCCGCGAACCCACCCCGCCCGGCCAAACGCGGCTTTTGCTTTTGCTTTACACGGCCACCCACGAGGGGCTGCGCCGTTCGCTGGAACCTATTCCGAAGGCGCAGGCTTCTGCCGAAGCAGGCTGAGCGCCAGGCCACCCACCACCAGCACACCCAGCCCCAACAACGCCCACAGCAACCACGCCTTCCAATCGTGCTGCGGCTTCAGCGCCGCATCGCCCGCCAGCGGCTCCGGGCTGCCTTCCAGTCGCGCCAGCGTCGGCTGCCACGACGGATCATTGCGCTGCCGCAGCTCTTCGATCAGCACCCCGATCGGCGCGTCCGTGCGGTGTGCGGTCGCGCTACCCACCGCCAGTGCGTAGGGCGCTGCCCCCTGGCTCAGGAACACCAGCACTTCCGGCTGGTAGCCCAGGCGCAGTGTCGGCGCGGTGGCGGTTTCCGCCGGATTCGCCACCAGCTTCCAGTAGCGGTCGCGGTGCACGCCGCCCAGCGGCTGCGCCGCCGACTGCTGGCGCTGGCCCTGCGTGCCCTGCTGCACCTGGTACGCGATCCACGGCGCGCTGCGGCGCTGCCACTCCGCACTCTCATCATCGCGGCTGAACAGCGTCCATTGCACCAGGCTGTTGTCGGTGCTGGCCACATCGGCGCGCGCCACCGGGAACCGGCCATCCATCTCGAAGGTGTACTCGCCCTTGCCCTTCGACGTCGGCTCCAGCGACAGCCATTCCCACGGCAGCGTCGCCGGCGCTGGCGGCAATTCCGCCAGTACGCCACGCAGGGTCGGCAGGCGCGAATCGCCCTGCGCCAGGATGCGCAGGTAGCGTGCAGTGCCGTCCACCTGCAGGCGGCGCTGCAGCAGGCGCTTGCCGGCGCGCTGCAGATCCACCAGGGGCACGTCGCTGCCAATCGAGCGCCAGTGCTGCAGGTCGTCGCTGGCGTCCAGCTGCACCTGTGCCTGCAGTGGCTGCCCGCTGTCGGCCCAGTCCAGCACCAGCGCTGCCAGCGGCTGCTGGTCGAGCATGCTGGCGTCGATCAGCCAACCACCCTGCCCGTTCGCCACCGTCCCGCCACTCACCCGTGCCTCGACCCGGCGCACGCGGCCATCGGTATCGCGTTCGGTAAGCAGCTGCAGGTCGTTGCGCTGGGCATCGGCCAGCGGCGGCAACGCGAACCACGGCAGTTCACGCTGCACCGGCGGTTGCGCCAGCGGCTGGTCCGGTGCCAGCAGTGCCGACGGCAACAACTGGCTGGCCGCGTTGAACACCTGCAGATCGCTGAGGTCGGGGCTCACGGCTCGGCGGTAGATCGCCGGCTCCAGCACGATGCGGTAAGCACCGGACTGCGCGCTGGACAACGTCAGCGGCCATTGCTCGGCATATTGCGTGCGGTAGTCGGCCGCCTGCACCACGACGGCGGCCAGCATGCCGAACATCGCCGGCAGCAGCGCCCTGCTCCACTTCCTCATTGCTTTTCCTCCACGGACGGCGCCGCGCTCGGCGGTGCCGGTGCCAGATAACCCACAACCGTGCACAGCAGGCCATAGGCGATGAACGATGCGATGCCCAGCAGATTGCCCAGGTGCTGGCGATCGACAACAACCAGCTTGGCCAGCACCACGCCCATCAGCACGGCACCGACCATCCACAACACACGCTGGCCACGACGCGAACCCCACACCCAGGCAATCACGCCCAGCACGCTCCACAACACGGTCAGGCTGGTCTGCGCCAGGCTGAAGCGCATCATCGACGCGTTCCAGGTCAGCCCCCCCCACTGGTGCACGCCATGCAGCACCAGGCTGGTCAGTGCGACGAAGGCCGCCAGTGCCAGCAGCGGCATGCGGATGTTCAGCAATGCCTGCGGCGCCTGTGGTCGCTGATCGCCGTACAGCCAGCGCGCCAGCAGAAGCAGGCTCAACCACTGGCCGATCTCGGCCGGATTCAGCACCGGCAGCCACAACAGCGGCGCGGCGTCGCCCGGCAGCAGCTGGCCGAACAACCATCCGATCGACAACAGGCCGAACAGCACGCATTGCAGCGGCACGCGCACGCTGTCGAAGGCCTGCCCCAGCGGCCAGCGCAGCGCGTTCCAGCGCCACAGCGACAGCGCCGCCATCAGCAGCCACGGCAAGGTCACCAGCAGGGTGGTCCAGCCCTGCGCCAGATCGGCTTCGCCACCGCCCCACAGGGCCAGCAGCGAAAGCAGCGACGGCCACAGCAGCCACCACAGGAACTGCGCGATGCGGGCCACGGTGTCACCGCCCTTGCGCAGGCACAGCAGGGTACGCACGCCCAGCACCGCGAACACCGCCCAGGCCAGCGCGCCGTAGCCGGCGAACGGCTGGTGGTGCGCATCGCTCTGCATCAGCGCCAGCGGGAAGCCCAGCGCGAGCATGGCCAGTGCGGTCACGCCCAGCGCACGCGCCGGCTGGCGACGCTGCACTTCGGCGGCCAGCCAGGCAGTGACCGCAGCCAGCACCAGCAACGCGTCCACTTCGGTGCGGTAGGGGAAGAAGCGGGTGATCTCATGGACCAGGCCGCCCAACCACCACAGCAGGCCCCACAGGTAATACACCAGTGCGACCTCATGACGCGGCCTGCGCTGATAGCTCCACGCCGACGCGAAGCCGGCCAGGGCCAGCAACAGCGCGCCAATGGCGGTCGGGTTGATCAGGAAGCGCAGGTCTTCGTGCCAGTGGTCACCGCCGGCAACGAAGGCGAACGCGGCGCCGATCTGCAGCAACGCTCCGGACACCTGCGGCAGCCAGCGCTTCTGGCGCAGCCCCAACCAGGCCAGGCCTGCACCTTCCAGTGCAAACACGGCACCGGTGGCGCGCGCCGACAATGCCAGCGGCACCGCCAGCGTGGCGAAGCCCACCGCCAGCACCGCATGCGACTGCGCCAGCACGGTGTACGACGCACGCGCGATCAGCGCACGCGCCAGCACCGCGTAGATCGCGGCCAGGCCCAGCGCGCACAGTGCCAGCGTCATCGGCTGCTCGTGCAGCATGCCCGCCTGCAGCGAGAACGCGACCAGCGGCGTGCCGAACACCAGGCTGCCATCGATCAGGTCGCGCCGGCCGGCCGGCTGGCGGCGCGCGTACAGCAGCGGTATCAGCAGGTAGAACACGAAGAACAGCACCAGGAACGGCTCGGTGCTGCTGAACTTGTCCGGTGCGTACTGCAGCACGCCCCAGAACGTGCCGATGCCGAAGGTGAAGGCGAAGCCCAGCAGGTTCAGCGCGCGCCATGGGCGGAACCAGGCGATGGCGAAGATGCCCGCATTGAGCACGGCGTAATAGCTGAACAGCCCCACGTGGTTGCCACTGCCGGTGGACAGCCACAGCGGTGCCATGAAGCCGGCCAGGATGCCCAGCACGGCCAGCGTGCGCGAGTTCTGCACCACCGCCAGCACGCACAGCCCGGCCACCAGTGCAATGGAGCTGACGAAGGCAAAGCCCGGGGGAATCAGGTCGAAGCGCTTGAATGCCGCGAAGATGGTCAGCAGCAGCACGCCGATGGCACCGCCCTGCAACGCCAGCGCAAACAGGCGCCGGCGCTCGCGCTGGTGCCAGCCGAAGGCCAGCAGGCCCAGCGCACCCACGGTGATGCCGGCCAGGCGCAGCTCGATCGGCAACACCAGCCAGCCTTGGTCGCTGACGTACTTCAGCAGTGCCGCGACACCGGCCAGCAGCACCAGCATGCCGATCTTGACCGGCACGTTGCCTTCGGTAAACCAGCGCTTGACCGCACCGATGCCGCGCTCGATGGCGTTGGGCAGTGCCGGTTCGGAAGGCAGCGGCGGCTGCACCGGAACGGGTGGTACCGGCGGTGGCGCAGCAGGTCGGGGAACAGGCGCCTCGGTCGGCGCTGCGTCGCGCACCGGTGGCTGCGGGGGTTGCGGCGCAGCAGCGGCGACCGGCCGCAGGAACGGTGGATCGGCGCCGGCCGCAGGCGTGGCCACAGGCCGTTCAGGCGCGGGCGCGGTAGCGGCCGGCCTGGCGGTGGCAGGCGCGGCGGCCATGGCGCTTTCCAGCGCCGCGACGCGGCGGCGCAGGCCGGAAATCATCACCAGCGCCACGACCAGCAGCAGCGGGATGGCCAACAGGACCAGTACGACCAGGGCGATCAGTGCTTCCATTGCGTGCTTCCATTGCGTTCCCGCGCCCCAGCGGCAGCGGTCGACCGCCCCATGCTACGACAGGGTGGGTCCCATAAACGACGAACCCCGGCCAGGCCGGGGTCCGTCTACGATCTGCGCCGGCCTTACTTGGCGGCGATGACCTTGGCCATTTCCAGGCACTTGTTCGAGTAGCCCCACTCGTTGTCGTACCAGGTCACCAGCTTGACGAAGGTACCATCCAGAGCGATGCCGGCATCGGCGTCGAACACCGAGGTGCAGGTTTCGCCGCGGAAATCGGTGGCCACGACCTTGTCTTCGGTGTAGCCCAGGATGCCCTTCAGCGGGCCTTCGCTCTGTGCCTTCACTTCAGCGCAGATCTCGGCGTAGGTAGCTTCCTTTTCCAGCTCGACGGTCAGGTCGACCACCGACACGTCCGAGGTCGGGACGCGGAAGCTCATGCCGGTCAGCTTCTTGTTCAGTTCCGGGATGACCACGCCGACGGCCTTGGCCGCACCGGTGGACGAGGGAATGATGTTTTCCAGGATGCCACGGCCGCCGCGCCAGTCCTTGTTGGACGGGCCATCGACGGTCTTCTGGGTGGCGGTGGCCGCATGCACGGTGGTCATCAGGCCACGCTTGATGCCCCACTTGTCGTTGATGACCTTGGCCAGCGGGGCCAGGCAGTTGGTGGTGCACGAGGCGTTGGAGATGATCGCCTGGCCGGCGTAGGTCTTGTCGTTCACGCCGAACACGAACATCGGCGTGTCGTCCTTCGACGGGGCCGACATGATGACCTTCTTGGCACCGGCATCGATGTGCTTCTGCGCGGTTTCCTTGGTCAGGAACAGGCCGGTGGCTTCCAGCACCACGTCGGCGCCGACTTCGTCCCACTTCAGGTTGGCCGGGTCGCGTTCCTGGGTCAGGCGGATCTTCTTGCCATTGACCAGCAGATCGTTGCCCTGCACCGCCACGTCGGCCTTGAAGCGGCCGTGCACGGAGTCGTACTTGAGCATGTACGCCAGATAGTCCGGCTCCAGCAGATCGTTGATGGCCACGATTTCGATGTCGTCGCCGAAGTTCAGCACCGCCGAGCGCAGGACGTTACGCCCGATGCGACCGAAACCGTTGATACCAACCTTGATTGCCATGTTCTCAAGCTCCTGCGGCCGCGACAGGTGCGGCGGGATGGATAGGGCCCACAAGTCTAGCAAACCGGGGCTGGCCACCGTGGGCCGGCCGGGGCCGGCAGCAGGCCGGCGGACAGGATTTGATCCGGATCAAAGCGTTAGCGCGGCGTGAGGCCGACACTGGCCCCATCCACCCAGCAACGAGAACACCCCCATGCGCAAGAGCTCCCCCCTGATCGTGGCCAGCCTGGCCGCCGCCCTGTCGCTCGCCGCCGCCCCGGCCATGGCCCAGTCCAAGGGCGACTGGACCGTCTCGGCCGGCGTCCACCAGGTGGCGCCGAAGTCGAACAACGGCTGGCTGGCCGGCGGCACCCTCAAGGTCGACGTCGACAACGACGTCAAGCCGACCATCACCGGTGAGTACTTCATCGCCGACAACCTGGGTATCGAAGTGCTGGCCGCGCTGCCGTTCAAGCACGACATCAACATCAACGGCCTGGGCCGCGTGGGCAGCACCAAGCAGCTGCCGCCGGTGGTGACCCTGCAGTACCACTTCAACAGCAAGGGCAAGGTGTCGCCGTTCGTCGGCGCGGGCGTGAACTACACGACCTTCTTCAGCGAAGACACCACCGGTGCGCTGGCTGGCAGCAAGCTGAAGCTGCAGGATTCGTGGGGCCTGGCCGCACACGCCGGCGTGGACTTCGCGATCGGCGAGAAGGGCGCACTGCGCGTGGACATGCGCTGGATCGACATCGACAGCAAGGTGAAGTTGAACGGCGAGAAGATCGGTACGGTCAACATCGATCCGCTGGTCTACGGCGCGTCCTACGTCTTCAAGTTCTAAGCGGTGTGTTGAGTGCGGGGGCTTCGCCCCCGCTCCCCCGCTACCAGCAAAACCCTCGCAGCATGTTGCCCCGGTGATTGCCGGGGCTTTTTTTTGTTGCTGGGACTGAAGCGGTTCCGGAGCTGGGGCGAGGCGGGGAGCAGAGCCGGGACACGCTGCCCCTCCCGCTGTGCTCCCACTTCGGAACAGGAACGCGCCGCTCCTCAATCCACCTACCCCGCTAGAATGTGCGCATGAAAGCCCTGCACTCCCTCTTCCTCGCCGCCGCCCTGGCGCCGGCCCTGCTGTCCGTCTCCGCCCCCGCCCATGCCTGGGGCGCGCAAGGCCACCGCCTTGTCGCCGAAGTCGCAGACGCCCGACTCACCCCCACCGCCCGCGCCGAAGTGGACCGCCTGCTGGCCATCGAACCGGATGCCACCCTGGCCAGCATCGCGCCGTGGGCCGACCAGCTGCGTGCAAAGGATCCGGGCCTGGGCCGTCGCTCGGCCGGCTGGCACTACGTCAACATCGCCGAAGACAACTGCCATTACGAAGCACCGAAGCACTGCAAGAATGGCAACTGCATCGTCGAGGCCCTGAAGGCACAGAGCGCGATCCTCGGCGATCGCAGCCTGACCGATGGCGAGCGCCTGCAGGCACTGAAGTTCGTCGTGCATCTGGTCGGCGATATCCACCAGCCGATGCACGCCGGTTATGCCCACGACAAGGGCGGCAACGATTTCCAGCTGCAGTTCGGCAACCGTGGTACCAACCTGCATTCACTGTGGGACAGCGGCATGCTCAACACCCGCAAGCTGGACGATGCCGGCTACCTGCCGCTTCTGCAGAGCCAGCGCGCACCGAAGCTGGCGCGCCAGTCCAACCCGCAGCGCGACCCGCAGACGTGGGCCGAAGCCAGCTGCCGCATCTCCATGCAAGCTGGCGTTTATCCGGCCTCGCATAAAATCGGTGACGAATATACCGAGCGCTACCGGCCGCTGGCCGAAGCGCAGCTGCGACTGGCCGGTGAAAACCTGGCGCAGTTGCTGAACCGCGTGCTCGGCACGCGCTGAGGAGGGTTCCGATGCCGGTCCAGGTGCAGTCGTTCTTCCACCGTGACAGCAATACCTTCAGCTACCTGGTCAGCGACCCGGCCAGCGGCGAGGCGGCGCTGATCGACCCGGTCCTGGACTACGACCCGGATACCGACGCCAGCAGCGAATCACCGCTGCGCGCGGCATTGCAGGCCATCGAGCAACAGGGCCTGCAGCTGCGCTGGCTGCTGGAGACGCATGCCCACGCCGACCATGTGTCGGCCGGGCGCCGGCTCAAGCAGCGCTTTCCGCAAGCCACGCTGGCCATCGGTGAGGGCATCCGCGCGGTGCAGGCGACCTTCGCGCCACGCTATGGCCTGCAGCTTCCAGGTGCAGATGAGATCTTCGATCATCTGTTCAGCGATGGCGAGACCTTTGCGCTTGGCGAACTGCGCGGCCAGGTGATCGCCGTGCCCGGCCACACCAGCGACAGCATCGCCTACCTGATCGGCGATGCGCTGTTCACCGGCGACTCGCTGTTCATGCCCGACGGCGGCACTGCCCGCTGCGACTTCCCGGGCGGTGATGCCGCACAGCTGTACCGCTCGATCCAGCGTCTGCTGGCGCTGCCCGATGCCACCCGCGTGTTCGTCTGCCACGACTACGGCCCAGGCGGCCGTGATTTCGCCAACGAAACCACCGTCGGCGAACAGCGCGCGCACAACATCCACGTGCATGACGGCGTGGCCGAGGCGGAGTTCGTCAGCGTGCGCCAGGCACGCGATGCCACGTTGGAAGAACCCAAGCTGATGCAACCGGCGGTGAAGGCCAACATCCAGGGCGGGGCCTGAGGTACGCCGGGCAGAGCCCGGCGCCATCGGTTTCCATCACGGACCGTGAGCGATCATTTTCCCTGCGTCCGCACCACATGCCGGCCCTTCACGATCTCGAAGGTGAAGGCGTACTGCAGGGTCACCGCCACCGGCTCGACCCGTTCGGCGCCGCGACAGTCGCCGCGGTTGGCAGGCACCTTGCCAGCCGCGAAGTGGCAGACCGCTGCGGACGAGTACTTCCACATCGCCACCGCCTCCTGAGCAGCTTGCAGCAGAGGCGCATTCTCGCGTGCAGCCCCTGCGGCGCAGTCCTGGCGATCGGTCAGCGGCATGCTGCGTTCGACGCTGCCCTGCGCATCAACCACCACCTGCAGGCAGATGGTGGTCGGCGCCAGTTCCGCGCGCGGGTCACGATCGCCGACCTCCGGGTCCGGTGCCGCGTACAGCTGTGGCATCCGGTAGCCCTCGGTCGCACCCAGCGAATACACCTGCAACTGTCCACTGCCACCGCCCGCCTGTGGCTGCAGGCGCTGATGGCCGACATTCTCACTGCGGGTATCCACCATGGTCAGCCGCTCCTGGCTCGCGCATCCTGCCAACAGCGCCACCGTCATGAGCAGCGGCGCACACTTCACTTCGCGTCCTCGGTGTCGTCCATGGCAAAAGTGATCGGAATCTTCACTGCGCCTGCCACCGGCTTGCCGTTCTTCATTGCCGGACGATACGTCCAGCTGCGCGCAGCAGCCACCGACACCGCATCGAACACGCCGGGATTGGTAGCGCTGAGCACCTGGACGTCAGTGGGATGGCCCTTGGCGTCCACTTCCACGCGCAGGTTCACCACGCCCACCTGGCGCTGCTCGACCGCAGACTTCGGATAGGACGGCGGTGGCATCTTGTCGACCTGGATCGGACGATCCAGTCCAGCCTTGGCCGCATCTTCTTCCGCAGTCGCGTACGGCTCGACACCGATCCTCGGACTCCCGGCCGTGCCGCCCTGGCTCGCCCACGCCACCGCTCCCATGCCCACGCACAACCCGACCACCAGCACCTGCCCGGACACCCACGGCAATGCCTTCCGCTTGGACTGCTTCAACATGGCAATACGCTCCTTCAACACGGGTTGGCTGCGCCAATGGCAGACCGCGGGCGCAACCGGATGGACCAGCTGCGCCTTCAGCAGCGTGCTGGCGTAGAGGCCGCGCAGCGCCGGCTGCGGGGCCATGGTGCGGGCGTCGCAGGCCAGTTCCTGGTCGCGCAGGAAGCGGCCCGCAGCCCACGGCAGAAGCGGGTGGAACCAGAACACCGCGCGCACCAGCAGCAGCGCCCCATTGGCCCAGTGATCGCCATTGCGCCGGTGGCTGTGCTCGTGCTGCAGGATCAGGCCCTGTTCCTGCGCAGTGAACTGCTGGTCGAAGTCGGGACCGACCACGATCCGTGGGCGCCACAGGCCAACCAGCGCGGGCAGGCCAGGATCGCCGCTGGCCTGCCAGCTGCCATCGGTGCGCGGCTTCAGTGGGCCCATGCATCGTTCGAAACGACGCTGCGCGCGCAGGTCGCGCAGCAGGCAGAGGCCCATGCCCAGCGCCCAGGCCAGCAGCAACAGTCCAGCCCCAGGCACCGACCCACCCGCTCCACCGTCGGTGGCCCCCGGCATCACTTTCAGCGGCAGCGTGGGTACCTGCTGCAACAACGCAACCTGTGGCAACGGCAGCATCAGTGCCACCAGCAGCATCGGCAGCAGCCACCAGCTGCGGTAGGCCAACCCAGCGCCCCCCATCTGCACCAGCAATGGCCGCAGCATCGCCAGCAGGACCACCCCCACTGCCAGCCACAGGCTGGCCTGCCACAGTCCGTCGAGCAGCTCAGTCATGGTCCAGCTCCTGGATAAGCTTCTTCAGTTCGGCGATGTCCTGCGCGCTCAACTGGCCGCGCTCGCTGAAGTGCGCCACCAACGGCGCCACGCGTCCTTCGAACACACGACCAATGAAGTCCTGGCTCTGCGCCTCCACCCACGCCTGGCGCTGCAGCAGCGGCCGGTACAGGTAGCGTCGGCCATCGCGCTCGGCGGCGATCGCGCCCTTGGTCAGCAGGCGGTTGAGCAGGGTCTTGATGGTCGGCTCGGCCCAGTCACGATGGGCCAGCGCGGCCACCACGTCATCGGCGCTGCGCGGTGCCTGCTGCCACAGCACCTCCATCACAACGGCTTCGGCTTCGCTGATCGGGGTCATTGTTTACATCCGTAATCGACGTTTCGATTACGCGCGTAATCAAATCTCCTGTCAAGCCCCTCGACTCCGGGTTCATCCCGGCTGCGCGAGCATCGATTCCTCCCGCCCCAGGCATCGGATGAAGGCGCTGCCCAAGAAGGAGTTCCCGGTCGAGCAGGCCCGTCGCTTCCTCGAACCCGGCCCGATCGTGCTGGTCAGCACCGCCTGGCGCGGCCAGCGCAACCTGATGACGATGGGCTGGCACATGGTGATGGGCTTCTCGCCTTCACTGGTCGCCACCTACCTGTGGGACGCGAACCACAGCCACGCGCTGGCCCGTGGCAGCGGCGAGTGCGTGATCAACGTGCCCGGCGTGGAGCTGCTCGATACGGTGGTGGACATCGGCAACTGCAGTGGCCGCGAGGTCGACAAGTTCGCCCGTTTCAAGCTCGACGCGCTGCCCGCGCGCGAGGTCGGCGCGCCGCTGGTCGGCCAATGCCATTCGAGCTTCGAATGCCGCTTGTACGACGACAGCCAGGTGGCGTCGAGCAACCTGTTCATCTGGGAAATCGTGCGCGCCCATGTTGCGCCCCGGCCGAAGCTGCCGCGCACGGTGCATTACCGCGGCGATGGGCAGTTCATGGTGTCCGGCGCGGAAGTCTCGCGTCGACGGCGGTTCAAGCCCGACATGCTGTAATGCCCGCACTCCCCCAGACGCAGGACCGCCGCGCATGACCGAACACCTCACCGACCTGGACGCCGCCGTCGACTGGTTGTTTGCGCGCGTGGACGGGCCGCTGCGGATCGGGGCACCGCTGGCACTGGGCAAGCCGCATCGGTTGCTCAATGCCCTCTACGCACGTGTCGAGCACGACCCTTCGCGGCCGCTGCAGCTGTATACCGCGTTGTCACTGAATCCACCGAAGGCGCGCGGCAACGGCCTGGAAGCACGCTTCATGGCCCCGTTCGCGCAGCGTCACTTCGGCGACGATTTCCCGCGCCTGGCCTATGCCGATGCGATCGCGCGCGACGCGTTGCCAGCGCATGTGCAGGTGGAAGAGTTCTACATGCAGTCCGGCGCCCTGCTCGGTTCGCGCCAGGCGCAGTCCAGCTATACCAGCCTGAACTACACCCACGCCGCCGATGCGGTGGCGCAGCGCGCACCGCAGGTGATCGTGCAGAAAGTGGCGATGCGCCCGGATGACCGCCGGCTCTCGCTGTCGTGCAACAACGACATCACCCAGGACACGCTGGATGCGATGACCGCGCGTAGCCTGCCGCGCCCATTGATGATCGCCGAGATCGATCCGCAGCTACCCTATCTGGGCGGCTCGGCGACGGTCGATGTGTCGTTCTTCGATCTGGTGATCACCCCGCCTCCGCCGTACCCGGCGCTGTTCGGGCTGCCGCGGCAGCCGGTCGGCGATGCCGACTACGCCATCGGCCTGTACGCCAGCACGCTGGTGCGCGACGGCGGCACCCTGCAGATCGGCATCGGCACGTTGGCTGATGCACTCAGCCATGCGCTGGTGCTGCGCCACACCGACAACGCGCGCTACCGCCGCGTGCTGCATGCGCTGGATCCGCAGCTGGCCAGCCATCCGCTGGTGCAGGAAATCGGTGGTGTGGACCCGTTCGAAGTGGGACTGTACGGCTGCAGCGAGATGCTCAACGAAGGCTTCCGCAGGCTGGTGCAGACCGGGGTGATCAGGCGCAAGGTGCACGACGACCTGGCGCTGATGCAGCGCATCGAGAATGGCAGCACGCTGTCGATCGACCACGCCACCCTGGCTGCCGAAGGCGAGTACCTCCACGGCGCGTTCTACCTGGGTTCGCCGGAATTCTACGAATGGCTGCGCACGCTGCCGGAAGACGAGTGCCGTGCGATCGGCATGCGCCGGATCAGCGAGATCAACCAGCTGTACGGCGGCAACGAAACACTGGAGCGCCTGCAGCGCCGCCATGCGCGCTTCTTCAACTCCTGCATGATGGCCACCGCGCTGGGCGCGGCGGTGTCGGACGCGCTGGATGATGGACGCGTGGTATCCGGCGTGGGCGGCCAGTACAACTTCGTGGCGATGGCGCATGCGCTGCCGGAAGCCCGCAGTGTGCTGATGTTCCGCGCCGCGCGCGATGACAAGGGCCGGCGCGAATCCAATGTGCGCTGGAACTACGGCCACACCACCATTCCGCGCCATCTGCGCGACATCTACCTCAACGAATACGGCATCGCCGATCTGCGCGGCCTGACCGACGAGGACTGCGTGCATGCAATGACCGCGATCACCGAGGCCCCGTTCCAGGGCGGCCTGCTGCAGCAGGCACACGCCTCGCGCAAGCTGCTGGCGGCCACGCAACCGGATCCGCAGCGCCAGCAGCGCAACACGCCGCAGGCGCTGGCCGCGGCACTGGCGCCGTTCCGCGCTGATGGCAGCCTGCCGGACTATCCGCTGGGCAGCGATTTCAACGAGATCGAGCAGGTGCTGGTGAAGGCGCTGGGCTGGCTGAAGGCCAACACGCAGACCCGCGGCGACAAGCTGCGCACGGTCTGGGCAGCGCTGCGCCAACCCGCCGGCGATGGCGATGCGGTGTACCTGCAGCGCATGGGCCTGCAGGCACCGAAGGATTTCGCCGAACGCCTGGACGCACGCCTGCTGCGGCTGGCACTGGCACGCACCGCCTGAAAGAAAGGGGACGGAGGGATCAAGTCGTTTGTGCACAAACGACTTGATCCCTCCGTCCCCTCTTTTTCATCCACGCATGGCGTGGATCTACCGCTCTATCCTCACTGCATCCTCAAGATACAGACGGGCAATCGGTGGATGCGCTCGATGCTCGACCTGCCACAGGTCGTATGCCGCCTGCATCGCCAGCCACATGCGGGCATTGCCCAGACCTGCAAGCTCAAGGCGGAATGCGAGTTCCGCGGAGATGCCGGCGTGCCCGTTGATGATCGTCGACAGCTGTCCGCGCGAGTAGCCAAGATGCTGCGCCAGCGCACTGATCGACATACGGATTGCTGGCAGGATGTCTTCGCGCAGCGATTCCCCGGGATGCGGCGGATCATGCAACGGCATCGAGCAGACTCCTAGTGGTAATCAAGGTAATCAACCAATTCGACGTCGAGCCCACGAAAGCGGAACACCAGTCGCCAACTCGCCGAGACACTTACAGCCCAGTAGCCGCTATAGCTCCCGCGCAGGGGGTGCAGGCGATTTCCGGGCAGCCCCATGTCCCCAGGCACGCGGGCCTGATCCAGCTGCAGAAGCAAACGCCGCAACCGGGCCACATGATCGGCACGGACTCCGGAAATGTCGCCCCGCTCATAGAGCGCCTTCAGGCCCTTATGCCTGAAGCTGACGATCATGCGGCGCCAGTGTAAGGCATCACCTTACACCCCGCAAATCCACCATGGGTTTCTGCGCCGCTCTTCTTGTCCATGACCACTTCTGAGGGTCCCTCGGCAGGTCCTTCTTTTCGCAAGGAATGCAGGTCAGATGAAGAGGCCAACGCGACACTGGTGCCGCCGGGTGGAGCATTCCGGGCAAAGGAAAAGGGGACGGAGGGGATTAAGTCGCATGTGCACAAACGACTTAATCCCCTCCGTCCCCTTTTTCTCTACTCAGGAGAACGAGAAAGGCCGGCTTGCGCCGGCCTTTCCTTTGTTGCGCCGAGAGGCTGCTTACAGCGCCTTGGCGGCTTCCACCACGTGGGCAGTGGTGATGCCGAAGTGCTTGTACAGCTGGTCGGCCGGGGCCGAGGCACCGAAGGTGTCGATACCGATCACCGCACCGTCCAGGCCAACGAACTGGCGCCAGAAACCGGTGACGCCGGCTTCCACGGCCACGCGCTTGCGCACGGCGTTCGGCAGCACCGATTCACGGTAGGCCGCATCCTGTCGCAGGAACACGTCGGTGGACGGCATCGAGACCACGCGGGTCTTGATACCGGCCGCGTCCAGCTGGGCCTTGGCTTCGGTGGCCAGCGAGACTTCCGAACCGGTGGCGATCAGGATCACGTCCGGGGTACCGGCGGCATCGGCCAGCACGTAGCCACCGCGCTCGATCTGGGCGATCTGCTCGGCGTTGCGCGGCTGGTGCGGCAGGTTCTGGCGGCTGAACACCAGGCAGCTCGGGCCGTCCTGGCGGGTGATCGCGGCCTTCCAGCTCACCGCCGACTCGACCGCATCGCACGGACGCCACACGTCGTTGTTCGGGATGTAGCGCAGCGAGGCCAGGTGCTCCACCGGCTGGTGGGTCGGGCCGTCTTCGCCCAGGCCGATCGAGTCGTGGGTGTACACGTGGATGGCGTGGGCCGGGATCAGGGCGCTCATGCGCACGCCATTGCGGGCGTAATCGCTGAACACCAGGAAGGTGGCGTCGAACGGAATGAAACCACCGTGCAGGGCCAGGCCATTGGCAATCGCGGTCATGCCGAACTCGCGCACGCCGTAGTACACGTAGTTGGCGTTGGCGTCGTCGCTGGCGACCGACTTGCTGCCCTTCCACAGGGTCAGGTTGGAATGCGCCAGGTCGGCCGAGCCGCCGACGATTTCCGGCAGCAGCGGGGCATAAGCTTCGATGGCCAGCTGCGAGGCCTTGCGCGAGGCGATCGTCGGGCCTTCAGCGGCCACCTGGGCGATGTAGGCATCGGCCTTGGCAACAAAGTCGGCCGGCAGCTCGCCGTGCGAACGGCGGGTCAGCTCGGACGCTTCAGCCGGGTACTGGCTGGCGTACTTGTCGAACAGCTGTTCCCACTCGGCCTGGCGCAGGGTGCCGGCGCCATTGGCGCGCCAGCCATCGTAGATCGCCTGCGGGATCTCGAACGGACCGTATTCCCAGCCCAGCTGCTTGCGGGTGGCTTCCAGCTCGTCCTTGCCCAGCGGTGCGCCGTGGCTGGATTCCTTGCCCGCCTTGTTCGGCGAACCAAAACCAATGGTGGTGCGGCAGCAGATCAGGGTCGGCTTGTCGCTCTGCGACAGCGCGGCCTCGATGCCGGCCTTGATGCTTTCCGGGTCGTGGCCATCGACGTCGCGGACCACGTTCCAGCCGTAGGCCTCGAAACGCTCCGGGGTGTTGTCGGTGAACCAGCCCTCGACGTTGCCGTCGATGGAGATGTGGTTGTTGTCCCAGAAGCAGACCAGCTTGTGCAGGCCCCAGGTGCCAGCCAGCGAGGCCGCTTCATGCGACACGCCTTCCATCAGGCAGCCATCGCCCATGAACACCCAGGTGCGGTGGTCGACCACTTCCAGCTCCGGGCGGTTGAAGCGCTGTGCCAGCAGCTTCTCGGCCAGAGCGAAGCCCACGGCGTTGGCGAAACCCTGGCCCAGCGGGCCCGTGGTGGTTTCCACGCCCGGGGTCTCGTGGCGTTCCGGGTGACCGGCGGTGTGGCTGCCCAGCTGGCGGAACAGCTTCAGCTGCTCGATCGGCAGGTCGTAACCGCTCAGGTGCAGCAGCGCGTACTGCAGCATCGAACCGTGGCCGTTGGACAGCACGAAACGGTCGCGGTTGAACCAGTGCGGATTGCTCGGGTTATGGCGGAGATAGTCGTTCCAGAGGACTTCGGCGATGTCGGCCATGCCCATGGGCATGCCGGGGTGGCCGGACTTTGCGGTTTCAACCGCATCGGCGGCAAGGAAGCGGATGGCGTTGGCCAACTGGCGACGGGTAGGCTGCGTCATGGTTCTGTCGGAATCGGGAGGCGGCCGCGGACGTGCGGGCGGCCTATTGTCCCATAGTCGCCGGGCGGGGGGTCGGTTCACCTTGCCTGGTCGTGCCGGTCGCTGGCCGGCACTTCATGATCTCCGCCGGATTCCGCATGTGAAAAGGGGTCAGAGCCCTTTCCCTGCGGAAAGGAATCCGACCCCGATCAGGTCGCCAGCAGTGGCCCCGGACTCAGTCCTGCTGTGGGCCCAGCGCCGGGCCGTCGTGGGACTCGCCCTTGGCCACCAGCGTGGTCAGGGCCAGGTCGCCGGTCACGTTCAACGCCGTGCGGCACATGTCCAGGAAGTGGTTCACGCCCAGGATCAGGCCGATGCCCAGCGGGTTCACGCCGACCATCGCGCAGATCATCGCCACCACCGGCAGCGAGCCCGACGGTACGCCGGCGGTGCCGATGCCACCGAGGATGCAGACCGCCATCACCATGATCTGCTGGCCAATGCTCAGGTCCACACCAAAGAACTGGGCCAGGAAGATCACCGTCACGCCCTCGAACAGCGCGGTGCCGTTCTGGTTGGCGGTGGCGCCCACGGTCAGCACGAAGCGCGACACGCGCTGCGGCAGGCCCATCTGGTCGGCCACGCGCAGTGCGGTCGGCAGGGTGGCATTGCTGGAGGCGGTGGAGAACGCCATCACCGTCGCTTCCTGGGTATCGCGGAAGAACGACAGCGGCGAGCGACCGGACAGCCACACCGCGGTACCGTAGGTCACGATCATGTGCAGGCCCAGCGCCAGCACCACCACGCCCACGTAGGCACCGAGGCGGATGATCAGCTCGAAGCCGAACAGTGCAGCCAGGTTGAACATGAAGCAGGCCACCGCATACGGGGCCAGGCGGATGACCAGGTTGATCAGGGTCATCGAGATTTCGAACACGCCTTCGATGGCGCGGCGCAGCGGGGCGACCTTCTCGTTGTCGGTCAGCACCATGCCGATGCCGAACATCAGCGCGAAGAACATCAGCGACAGGATCGCGCCGTTGTCCGAGGCCGCCTGCAGCACGTTGCTCGGCACGATCGACAGCAACATGTCCATGCCCTTCGGCGTGCCATGGATGCCCGCGACGATCTCCTTGCTGCGCTCGGCGTTCTCCGACAGCATCATCGCGGCGACCTGCGGGTCGACACCGGCGCCCGGCTTGAGCACGTTGACCAGCACCAGGCCGATGCCCACCGCGATGCCGGACAGCAGCACGGTGTAGGCCAGCGTCTTCCAGCCGATGCGGCCGAGGGCGCGGATGTCGCCCATCTCCGACACGCCCATGATCAGCGCCGAGAAGATCAGCGGCACGATCAGCATGAAGATCAGGTTGAGGAACAGGCCCGACGCCGGGGTGGTGACGTAGTCCATTACCCACTTGGCACCGGCCTGCAGACCATCGACGCTGCCGCCCAGGGCGTGCACGATCAGTCCCAGGACCAGGCCGATCGCAAAGCCGATGCCCATCTTCCAATGCAGGGGCAACTTCTTCTTGTCGGCAGCAGCTGCTGTCATACGCGGGTTTCCTCGAAAAATGAATGCACTCTAACAAAGCGCGCAAGCGGCGCCGGTTCAGGTTCGCCGCGGTGGATACAGCGGCGCCAGGCCAGTGTCGGCGGTGCCTGCGGCCGCCGACCAGTGCGGTCCGTCACGGAAGACCTCGCGCAGGCGCGCACGCAGCGGCGCCAGATCACCCTGCCCGCCCCAGCGTGCCTGCTGCAGGTCCTGCAGCACCTGGCGCTGGGCTGCATCCCCAAGCCGCGCGATGACCTGCTCGATGCGTTCAACGCCGGCCATCGCACACAGCTGTGCTTCCACCTGGTCGAAGCCCTCGCCATCCAGCGCGCGGCGCAGTTCGGCCAAGCCGGCACGCCCGCTCGCCACAGTCGGCACAGAGGGTTTGCCGGCTGCAGGTGCCGCCGTACGCGGGCGGCGACCGCGCTGCCAGCCCCACAGCAGGGTCAGCAGCCACAGCAACGCCAGGCCGATGGCCGCCGCCATCCACGGCCACGGACGCTCGGACAGGCCGCTGGCACGCGGATCGGTCGCCGCGATGCGGCTGTCCTGGCCATCGGCGCCCGGCAGCGCGGCGTCGGTGTCGATCGGTGGCAACGGTGGCGGTGAGGCAGTGCCAGTACCCGTGCCGGCCGCGACGGCAAGCGTCAGGTCCGGCAGCTTCGCCTCCTGCGCCTTGCCGTTACGCACATCCCACCAGGGCAGGCGCGGCCCCGGCACCACCAGCGCGCCCGGCTGGCGCGGCACGATCGAATAGCGGCGGGTGATCTTCAGGCGCGGCGTGCTGCCGTTGAAGGTCTCTTCGTACTGTGCCGGTTCGGCGAACACCTGCGCATTGGCGCCGACATCCGGCACCGGCAGGTCGGTGAACTGCGCACGCGTCGCGCCTTCGGCAACCGCTTCGACCACCACGTTGGCCGCCTCACCGGTGCGGGCACTGGTCGGCGCACTGGTGTAGCGCAGCTGCAGGCTCTGCAGGGGCAGCCACGGCTGCGGGGCCTGCGCCGGCTGTGCCTGCACCTGCAGCGTGCGGTCGGCGCTGGTGGCATTCATGCGACCGTCGCCACCGCCGAAGAAATCATCGAAGAAGCCACCGGCGCTGCGGCCACTGAAACGCGCACCGGCCAGCTTCAACGCGCCACTGCGCTCGGGGATCAGCAGGAAACGCCGTTCGACCACGTTGTAGCGGCGCCCGTTGACCTGGCGCACATCGGTGCGGTCGTCGCCCACGCGCTGCAACGACGCGCCCGCCGGGGTATCCAGCACCAGTTCGCCGGAGGCAAGCTGCGAGGCGAAGTACAGGCGCACCACCACGCCCACGCTCTGCTGCACATACGGCGTATCGTCATCGACAACGGTTTCGATGAAGGCCATCGCATTGCTGTCGGGCCCCGCCACGGCGGCCGCATCGACCTGCAGCGTCAGCGGCGCGGTGCGCACACTGCCCACCTGCAGGCCCGGCACCACCAGCGCACCACTGCGCCGTGGCGTCAGCGCCACGCCATACAGGTTGCGCTGCTGCATGCTGCCATTGCTCCACTCCACCTGGCGGCTGCTGGTCTGCCCGCTCAGATCGAAGTCGGTACGCAATGGCGTGAAATCCGGCGCGCCCTGATCGCTCTCGACATTGAGGGTCACCGTATCGCCCATCGCGATGCGGTCGCGGTCCAGCCACGCGCGCGGCTGCGCCCAGGCGAGGAGCGGCAGCCACAGCAGCAGTGCCGCCAGTACCTGTAGTGGCCAGCGCCCGTGCATCTTGATCGCCCGCGTCATCGCCCTTCCCTCTTCCTGCGTTCGTTTTCCAGCTGGAACTTGGCCCGCAGCAATGCGCCCGGATCATCCGGCACACGTCGCATCCACGCCTCCACGGCCTGTTGCTCCTCGCGCTGGCGCGGGGTGGCGCCCTCGCTGCCTGGCACGGGCTTGCCCTCCTGCTCGCCCTTGCCCTCACGTGCCTGCTGCATTGCCTGCTGCATGCGCTGGCGCTGCTGCTCATCGGCCTGCGCCTGCGCCTTGGCATCCTCCACCTGTGGCGGTGCCTGCTGGCCATCGCGGCCACGCTCGCCAGGCTGAGGCTTCGACTGCGCGTTGTTGTCACCCGCCTTGGGCGGGTCCTGCGGGCCCGACGACGGCTGGCCCTGGCTGGGATTCTGCTGGCCCTGCTGCGGCTGCCCCTGTGGGTTCTGCTGGCGCTGCGGGCTCTGTGGTTGCTTCTGCTGCCCGTTCTGCGGCGGCTTCTGCTGATCCTGGCCCTGGCCGCCACCGGATTGCTTGCGCTTGCGTGCGGCATCGACCACGGCACGGTTGGCCACCGCATCGGCCATGCCCGGATGCAGTGCCAGCGCACGGTCGTAGGCAGCAATCGCGTCGTCGTAGTTGCCTTCGCGTGCCAGTGTGTTGGCCAGGTTGTACCAACCGGCATCGTTGTCGATGCCTTCGAACTGTTTGCGTGCAGTGGCGAAGTCGCCCTTGCGGTAAGCCTGAACCCCCTCGGTCAGGCGCTGGTGCTGCACCTGGTCGCTTCGCTTCCACAGCGTGCCCTGCACCGGCTGCGAGGCAGGCGTCGCAGGGGCCTGCGCCTGCGCGTCATTCATCCATGGCAGCAGGCCGACCGCGAGCACCGCGGCCAGCACCGCGCGACGACGGAAGGCCAGCAATGCCAGCAGCATCACCGGCGGCAGCAGCCAGAAGCCTTCGTCACGCCACTGCTTGCCTTCGCCCGGCCGCTGCGCCGCCGTGCCTTCGCGCGCGTCGAGTACACCGAGCGCACGAAGATCACTGTCATCGGCGGAGATGCGTGCATAGCGGCCGCCACCTGCAGTGGCTACCGCACGCAGGCTGCCCTCATCCAGCGCAGCCTGGCGGATCTGCCCACTGCCATCGCGGTAGGCCGCACCGGCAGGCGTGCCCAGTCCCAGCACCGACACCTGCAAGCCCAGGCCGCGCGCCTGTGCCGCCGCCAGTGCAGCTTCGCTATCCGCCTGATCGCTGACCAGCAGGATCTGCCCCTGCAGCGCACCGATCTGCCGCATCAAGCGTGTTGCCCAGTCGATGCCGCGGTCGGCACGCTGGCCATCGCGCGGCATCACGTCCGGCGACAGCGCATCCAGATACAGCGCGACGTTGCTGCCGTCGTCGGTCAGCGGTGCCACCGTGTAGGCATCATCGGCATACACCACCAGCCCCACCTGCCCGCCCTGGCGCGCGCGCAGCAGCTCGCCCACTTTCGCCCGCGCCTGCAGCAGGCGCGACGGTGGCAGATCGGTTGCGGTGATCCGGCTGGACAGGTCCAGCACCACCAGCAACGGTGCGCTGGCCTGGAACATCGGCTGTGCCTGCTGGCGCCAGCTCGGCCCGGCCATGGCCAGCGACGCCAGTGTCCAGCCGAGCAGCAACACCCAGGGCAAACGTGCCCGCCGCCTTGCACCGGCGGCCAGCAGGTGCGGCAACAGGTGCGCGTCCACCGCCTGCCGCCACACATCACTGCGCCGTTGCCGGTACAGCGCCAACGCGATGATCAGTGGCAGCGCCAGCAGTGCCCACAACCACTCGGGCCGCAGGAAGTGCAGCGCGTTCCAATCGGGAAGATTCGAAGCAAACGCGATCATCGGCGACGCTCCGGCCACAGCCATGCCAATGCGCCCAGCAGCAATGCCAGGCCCAACGGCCACGCATAGCGTTCCTCGCGCGGGCGCAGGCTCGGGCCCTTTGCGGCCACTGGCTCCAGG
Organism: Stenotrophomonas sp. 109824_Sma; assembly: GCF_056480025.1. Taxonomy (NCBI): domain Bacteria; kingdom Pseudomonadati; phylum Pseudomonadota; class Gammaproteobacteria; order Lysobacterales; family Lysobacteraceae; genus Stenotrophomonas; species Stenotrophomonas sp. 109824_Sma. The sequence continues at coordinate 3,810,068 of NZ_CM151078.1, forward strand.
CGATCGAGCTCGGCATAGATGCCGGCCAGCTGCGCGGTGTCCCGCGCACGGAAGAACTGGCCACCGGTCATGCTGGCGATCTTCTTCAGGGTGGCCTCATCGACCGGATCCTGGTCGGTGGAAATCGGAATGCCGAACAACCGCATGCTGCCATCGCCGCCAAACGCGACCGTGTGGATGCGCACGCCCTCGGCGCGCGCCACTTCCGCAGCGCGCAACGGCTCCAGCACACCGGCATTGCTGACACCATCGGTCAACAGGATCAATACGCGCTGCCCCTCCGGCTGGCTGCGCAGGCGCTTCACTGCCAGGCCGATGGCATCACCGATGGCGGTCTCGCGCCCGGCCAGGCCGACCACGCTGTCGCGCAGCTGGTCGCGCACGCTGGCCAAGTCTGCGGTCAGCGGCGTGAGCGTGTAGGCGCGGTCGCCGAAGATCAGCAGGCCGACGCGGTCGCCGGCACGACGATCAAGGAAGTCGGCCAGCACGGCCTTGGCCGCGGTGAGGCGATCGACCGCCTGGCCGCCCAGCACCATGTCGCCCTCGCCCATGCTGCCGGACACATCCATCGCCAGCATCATCTGCCGCCCCTGCTGCGGCGGCGTGATCGCTTCGCCCAGCTGCTGCGGTCGCGACAGCGCGATGCACAGTGCACACCAGCCCAGCCACAGCAGCAACGTGCGCAGCCACGACACGTCAACACGGCCGCCACCAGACAGCGCTTCCAGTTCGGCAGCCGCATAAGGCACACGCAGTGCGGCGCCCGGTTCTGCACGGCGCTTCCACCAATGCATCAGCAGCGGCAACGGCAGCGCCAGCAAAGCCAGCGGCCATGCCAGCTGCAGGTCCGGCCATGGCCAATAGGTCGTCCACAGGTTCATCGACGACGCTCCAGCAGCATCGCCAGATAGCGTTCGCGGGCCCAGCTGCGCACAGCGGCCACGTCGTTGCTGTCGACGTGCGGGCGATAGGCGCCTTCGGCAAGCAGACTGCGGCGCGCATCGGGCAAGGTGCCCTGCGGGTCCAGGCGTTGCCACCAGGCATCATCGCGCAACGATTCGCTGCCCGGCTTCGCATGGCGTGCGGCACGGCGCAGCAGCCCCGCAATGGCCGCCAGTTCGGCCGCGGCGTCGCTGGTAGTTGCCAGTTCCTGATCGAATTGCTGCAACCAGTGCTGGCGACGGCGGCGACGTCGCCACATCACCACGGCGATCACCAGCAGCACCAGCACGACCACCGCGCCGATCATCAGGTAACCGGGGGCGGGCGGCCACCATGACGGCGCCGGTGGCAGCTGCACATCGCGCAGCGGCAGAGCCGCGCTCATGCCGGCACCTCGGTCGGCGACGGCGCCAGCCAGGCGTCGCTGGGCGCATCGGAGGACAGCACCTGCACGTCGACGCGGCGCGCGCCGAGCTGGCGTCGCAGTTCCTGCAGCGGCTCGACAAAATGCGCCTGCCAATGTGCCTGCACCTCGCTGCGACGCAGGTCGAGACCGATACGCTGCTGTGCAGTCTGGAACTGCAGCGCCGCCGAGGGAGGATGCAGTTCCAGCGGATCGACCAGCAGCACCAGGCTGAGGTCGTGATGCTGGGCCAGCGCGCTCCAGCGCGCAGGTGGAATGCGGATGGCCTGCTGCGGATCGGCCAGCACCAGCATGCGTGCCCCGGGGCGCAGCACACGACCGGCATGATCCAGCGCGCGCTCCAGGCCCAGATCATCGGCCGGCGGCTGTGCATACCAGCGGGTCAGCGCGTCGAGCACGCGCAATACGCCGCGTGGCCCACCTGCAGGCGCGATCGGCGCTTCGCGGTCGCTGCCACGCAGCGCGCCCACACGGTCGCCACGGCGCTGCGCCGACCATGCGGCAACAGCACCGGCGCGTGCGGCCTGCACTGATTTGAAGCGCACGCGGGTGCCGAAGTACAGCGCCGGCGAGGTATCGGCCACGATCAGGCTGACCCGCTCGCGTTCGGCCTGGAACAGTTTGGTGTGGGCCCGGCCAGTGCGTGCGGTCACGCGCCAGTCGATGTGGCGCGCGTCGTCGCCGGCCACGTACTCGCGCGACTCGGCGTACTCCATGCCGCGGCCGCGCAGCGGGGACGGCGCCTGCCCTGCATTGCCGGTGCGTCCACGTCGCGGCGGCGGTGGCCGCTGCGCCAGCCGGCGCAGCGCGACCAGCTCGGCCAGCTGCGGGCGCAGCCCGTCACCTTCGAGCGCAGACGGTGCGTGTTCCAGGGATGGATCGGTCATGCGCAGGCTCAGGGTGCCGGCACCCGGGCCAGCAGCTCCTGCACCAGGCGCTCGCCGTCCCAGCCCTCGGCGGTGGCTTCATAGCTGGGCAGCACGCGATGGCGCAGTACGTCGGCGGCCACCGCACGCACATCATCGGGGGTGACGAAGTCGCGGCCGGCCAGCCAGGCGCGCGCACGTGCGCAGCGTTCCAGTGCGATGGAGCCACGCGGGCTGGCCCCCCAGGCGATGCGGCGGCCGAGGCCGGCGTCGTAGCGCGATGGATCGCGCGAGGCCAGCACCAGTTCGATCAGGTAGCGCTCCAGCGCCGGCGCCATGTGCAGGTCCAGCACTTCGCGGCGGGCGTCGAACACGTCCTGCATCGGCATCTTTTCGGGCGCCGGCGCGGCCTCGCCCAACGCGCCACGGGCGCGCTCGCGGGCCAGCCGCAGGATTTCCGATTCGGCCGCCTGGTCCGGGTAGCCGATGCGCACATGCATCAGGAAGCGGTCCAGCTGCGCTTCCGGCAGCGGGAAGGTGCCTTCCTGCTCGATCGGGTTCTGCGTGGCCATCACCAGGAACAGCGGCGGCAGCGCATAGGTATGGCGGCCAACGGTGACCTGGCGCTCGCCCATGGCTTCCAGCAGCGCCGACTGCACCTTGGCCGGCGCGCGGTTGATCTCGTCGGCCAGCAGGATCGGGTGGAAGATCGGGCCGGGCACGAACTCGAAGCGGCCCTCCTGCGGGCGCCAGATCTCGGTGCCGGTCAGATCGGCCGGCAGCAGGTCCGGGGTGAACTGCACGCGGGCGAAGTCCGCTTCCAGGCGCGAGGCCAGTGCACGGATCGCCGTGGTCTTGGCCAGGCCCGGCGCGCCCTCCACCAGCAGGTGGCCGTCGGCCAGCAGCGCGATCAGCAGGCGTTCGACCAGTGCCGCCTGGCCGACGATCTCGGCCGACAACGCATCGCGCAACTGGGTGAATGCCGCATGCAGGCGGGAGGTTGCCGGCGCGGGCGGCGGCGAGACAGTTTCGGGCATCGGCGGTGGCAGGTTCATGGGGGCCTTTGACCGGCGCAGGACGGCACGGGTTCCCGACATCATCGCAGGGTGCCTTGCGATTGGCATCAAGAACGGCTGAACGGCCCATCCACGCATGGCGTGGATCTACTTGTGGAAACGAAGAAGGGCCGCGCATGGCGGCCCTTCTTCGTTTCGCGGGTGGCGCGGGCTCAGTTCTGCTTGGCCACGCGCAGCACCTTCGGGGTGACGAACACCAGCAGCTCGGCCTTGTCCTTGTTGCGGCCGCGCTTCTTGAACAGGTTGCCCAGGAAGGGCACGTCGCCCAGGAACGGCACCTTGCTGATGCTGTTGCGATCGGTGAACTCGTAGACGCCACCGATCACCACGGTCTGCCCATCCTCGACCAGCACCGCGGTGTTGACTTCGCGGCGGTTGATCGACGGCACGGTGCCGTAGCCCTCCAGCTGGATCAGCTGGTCGACTTCGTCCTTCTTCACCTGCATGTTGAGGAACACGCGGTTGTCGTTGGTGATGGTCGGGGTGACCTTCAGCTCCAGCACCACTTCCTTGAACTGCACGTTCGGCGTCGCCACGCCGCCAGCGGTACCACCGCTGATGGTGACATAGCCGATTTCCTTGCCCTGCTTGATCATCGCTTCGCGCTGATTGGTGGTGACCACACGCGGGTTGGAGATCACCTCGCCTCGCGACTCCTGCTGCATGGCCGAAAGCTCCACGTCCAGCAGGTAACCGGCATTGAGGATCGACAGTGCCAGCGAACCCGGGTTGCTGGCGGCGGCCACCGGCAGGTTCCAGTTCAGGCCACGGGTGATCGCCGAGCCGGATTTCACCGGCGGCGGGCCGACCCGGCCACCGGCTTCCCAGTCACGCTCGGCCTTGGCATTGGCCAGGTCGGTCGTGACCTGCGACTCGCGGGTCTTGGCATTGGCATCCAGGCTGCCGCTGAAGTACACGTTGTCACGGCTGCCGCTGACACCGAACTTCGCGCCCAGTTCACGGGCGAAGGTATCGGTGGCGATGACGATGCGGCTTTCGATCAGCACCTGGTCGACCGGGCGGTCGATCACGTTGATCAGCTCGCGCATGCGCGCGATCTTCTTCGGAATGTCGCTGATCATCAGCGTGTTGGTGCGCTCGTCGGCCACGATGCGGCCGCGCGAGGACAGGAAGCCACTGTCTTCCTGCGAGGAACCACCACCACCGCCGCCACTGCCACCACCACCACTGCCGCCGATGCCCTTGGCCTCGGTCAGCGCTTTGAAGATCTGCGTGGCGCTGTGGTAGTTGATCTGGATGTAGTCGGTCTGCAGGTCTTCGCGGTTCTCGATGGCGATGCGCGCGTCTTCCTTCTCCTGCTCGAACTTGGCCAGTTCAGCCTGCGGCGCCACCCAGATCACACTGCCATCGCGACGCTTGTCCAGGCCCTTCGCGCGCAGAACGATGTCCAGCGCCTGGTCCCACGGCACATTGACCAGGCGCAGGGTCACATTGCCCTGCACCGAGTCGGACGCAACCACGTTCAGGTTGGACTCCTCGGCGATCAACTGCAGCACGGTGCGCACCGGCACGTCCTGGAAGTTGAAGGTCACCGGCTTGCCGGTGAAGCCGCGCTGGCCGACGGCCTTGGCCGCCTGGGTGACGCTGCCGGCGGTGACCGCGCCGACGGCGGCCTGGGCCTGCCGCGGGCTGATCTCGACCACGTACTCGTTGCCGCTCTGGTAGGCCAGCGATTCCACGGCGCCACCAGTGCTCAGCACCAGCTGGGTGCCGGCACCGGACGGCTTGGCGTCGATGCGCTGCACCGGCGTGGCGAAGTCGGTGACGTTCATCGGCTTCTGCAGGTTGGCCGGCAGTCGGGCATTGCCGACGTCGACCACCACGCTGTTGCCCTGCGTGCGCAGGTCAGGAATCGCGCCCTGCCCGTCGAACTGCACGATCAGGCGCCCGGCGCCGTCATCGCCACGCTTGAAATCGATCTTGGCCACCGACAGGCCAGCCGGCGCGGCGGCCGGTGCCACGGTGGCGCCCACCGGCTTTTCCGCCGGTGCGGCAGCCAGCGCCGGAGCGCAGGCCAGCATCAGCGCGACTCCCAGCGCGCTGACACGGTTCAAGGTAGAGCGCCGGATGGGACGCAGCCCCTTGGCTTGGTGAAAGGTCATCGTGCTATCCCCAGTAAACGATCATTGATCTTCAAGCGAGAGCGTTGCCGGCCGTTCCAGCCAGCCGCCCGCGCCATCCGGCACCAGTTCGATCAGCTCCACGCGGTCTTCGAAGACCGCCGTGACCCGCCCGTCGCTCTGCCCCAGGTAACCACCCGGGCGAACCCGGTAGGTGACCTTGTCCGGCCCCATCACCAGCGCCACGGTGCCTGCACCGGTGCCGATGGTGCCGACCATGTCCAGCGCATCCAGCGGGAAGCCTTCCAACGGCTCCTTGCGCCGGTTCGGGTCCGGTCGCAATCCGCCATTCCCCTGCTGCGGATTGGTCCAGGCATCGGTGAACGGATCGCGCATGCCCTGCGCGGAGTATTCAAAGGTCTCGAACTGCTGCATCACCGGCAGCGGCTCCAGCGGCTGCGCCGGTCGCGCACGCTCGCCTTCCACCCACTTCTCAAGGTTCGGTGCGTCGCCGGGCGTGCTGGTCACGCCACGGCCGCAACCGGCCAGCAGCAGCACAGCCAGCACCATCGCACCACGTACGGTCTGCGCGCGCATCACTTCTTGCCCTCCTTGCCAGCGTCGGCCGCCTGCTGCGCCTGCACCTCGGTCTCGTCCAGGTAGCGGTAGGTCTTGACCGTACCGGACAGTTCCAGTGCACCGCTGCGGACGTTGCCGCCGGTCTTTTCCTTGGGCTTGAGGTTGATGTCATGCATGGTCAGGATCACCACCCGCGGCAGCGAAGCCACGCCACTGACGAACGCGCCGAACTGGTGGTAACTGCCCACCATGCGCAGCTTGATCGGCTTCTCGGCGTAGAACTCCTTGATCTGCTCCTGCTCCGGCTCGAACAGCTCGTTGGTCAGGCCGCTGGACAGCGCGGTCTGCGAGATGTCGATGATCAGGTCGGGCATTTCGGTCTTGCTCGGCAGCTGCCGCAGCATCTGCTGCAGCACCTGCTCCATCTGCGCCAGCTGCTGCTTCAGCGGCCCCAGGTTCACCGCGCGTTCCTGCTGCTTGGTGAACTCGGTGCGCAGCTCGACTTCCTTCGATTCCAGGCCGGCCAGTTCCTCGCGCTTGCCGCTGATCAGCAGCATCCACGCCACGAACATGATGACCAGTGCCAGCAACGAGCAGAAGACGATCTTGGCCTTCTGCGGCCAGTTGCCGATGTCGTTGAAATCCAGGTTCTTGATGTCGATCTTCTGGCTCATGCGCGGTCCCCCTGCAGCAGCGCATTGAAGGCCTGCGGCGGCTGCGCCAGGCGGCTGCCCTCAGGCTTCGGGGCAGGTGCCGGGGCCGGCGCGGCGGCCGGAGCGGCCGGCTGGTTGGGCTTGGCCGGAGTGGCCGGAGTGGCCGACGGTGCAGTGGCCGATGCGGCGGGAGCCGCTGCCGGCTGGCCCGCTGCCGGAGCCGCAGGCGTCGCGGCATCCGGACCTGCGGCCAACGGAGCCACCGGTGCCGGCGCAGCCGTCGCCACCGAGCCATCGGCGTTCAGGCCCGGCGTCGCCGAAACCTCTTCGCTCTGTGCCGGCAGCTTCACCTTGACCACGAACACGTAGGGCAGCGCCTTGATGTCGGCCAGCGGGCCGGCCTTGCCGTCCTTGTCCTTCTCCGGGTCACGCGCTTCGATGATCGACAGCTCCGGGTTGGTCATCCAGCCGGACGTCTCCAGATTGCGCATGTAGGCCGAAACGCGGGCGTTGGACTGGGTGCGGCCTTCCAGCGTCAGCACATCCCCTTCCTGCTTCAGCGCGGTCAGCACCACGCCGTCGGGGATGGTGCGCACCAGCGCGTCGAACAGGTGGACCATCTGCGAGCGCTTGGCCTGCAGTTCCTCGATCACCTTCTTGCGGGCCAGCAGGCGTTCCTTCTGCGCGTCGAGACGATCAATCTCCTTGTTCTGTTCCTTGACCTTCTCGATCTCGGCTTCCAGATAGGCGTTGCGGTCCATCTGGCCGCTCACCTGGCGGTCGTAATAGAACCAGATCATCAGCGACAGCAGCAGGCCACCGACAGCGGCCATGCCCAGCATCGCGTAGAACTCGCGCTGGCGTTGCTTGCGCCGCTCGGCGCGCCAGGGCAATAGATTGATGCGTGCCATCAGTCAAAGCTCCTCAGCGCCAGACCGGTCGCGATCATCAGCGCGGGGGCATCCTGGGCCAACGCATGCGCGTTCACCTTCGGCCCCAGGGTCATCTGCGCCAGCGGGTTGGCGACCACGGTCGGCACACCCAGCTGCTCCTCGACCATCTCCGGCAGGCCGCCCAGCACAGCGCAACCGCCGGCCAGCACGATGTGATCGACGCGGTTGAATTCGCTGCCTGCATAGAAGAACTGCAGCAGGCGGCTGATCTGCTGGACCGTGGCTTCCTTGAACGGCTCCAGCACTTCCATCTCGTAGCTTTCCGGCAGGCCGCCCTGGCGCTTGGCCAGCCCGGCTTCCTCGTAGCTCAGGCCGTAGCGGCGCATGATCTCGTCGGTCAGCTGCTTGCCACCGAACACCTGCTCACGGCTGTAGAGGCTACGGCCGCCGCGCAGGACATTGAGGGTGGTCATGGTGGCGCCGATGTCGACCAGCGCGACCACGCCGTCGATGGACACCGGCAGCTCGCTGGCGACCAGAGCGTAGGCGTTCTCGACCGCGAAGGCCTCCACGTCCATCACCTTGGCCTGCAGGCCACCGAGTTCCAGTGCGGACTGGCGAAGCTCGACATTCTCCGAACGCGACGCGGCCAGCAGCACCTGGACCATCTCCGGGTTGTTCGGGATCGACCCGATCACCTCGAAGTCCAGGTTCACTTCCTCGATCGGATACGGAATGTAGTTGACCGCTTCCAGCTCGATCTGGGCTTCCATGTCGTTTTCGTCGAGATCGGCCGGCATCGGGATCACCTTGGTGATCACCGCCGACCCCGCGACGGCGGCAGCGGCCAACTTGGCCTTGCTGCCTGAACGGTTCATCGCCCGGCGGATGGCCTCACCGACGGCCTCCACTTCGACGATGTTCTTCTCCACCACCGCATTCGGCGGAAGAGGTTCCACAGCGTAATGTTCCACGCGGAAACGATTGCCGCTGCGGGACAGCTGCAAAAGCTTTACCGCAGTCGAACTGATGTCGACGCCTACAAGCGGCGACTGACTTTTTGGGATGAGCCCCACGGTTTCTCCCCTGCCGACGGGCACTTGGACGCAAGACCTGCGTCCGAGCATTAATAACGTATTCTTAGCAAATGGCAACGGCCCTGCTGTGAAATCCCTCACGGATTCACCATGCAGCCCCTGACTGTTCCCCTTGCGCTCCCCGGTGCCGACCCCAGCCGCCACCTTGCGTAATCTATACTCTGCGACCACGAAATTCGCAATCGGAATCTGAACCCGATGACTCGACTCCGCCGCTGGCTGCGCTGGATCTTCCTGATTGTCCTGGTCCTGGCGCTGATCGGCGCGGCCGCCGTGGGCGGTCTGTACTATGCCGTTTCCTCCAAGCTTCCCGACGTGCAGACCCTGCGCGACGTGGAAATGCAGGAGCCGATGTACGTCTATGCTGCCGACGGCAAGCTGATGGCGGTGTTCGGCGAGACCCGGCGTACCCCGATCACCATGAAGGACGTGCCGGAAAAGCTGAAGCAGGCCTTCCTGGCGACCGAGGACGCCCGCTTCTACGAGCACGGCGGCGTGGACTACATGGGCATCGGCCGTGCGGTCTGGCTGCTGGCCACCACCAACGACAAGCGCGTGCCGGGTGGTTCCACCATCACCCAGCAGGTCGCCCGCCAGTTCTTCCTCAGTTCCGAGTACAGCTACACCCGCAAGCTGGCCGAGATCCTGCTGGCGCGGAAGATCGAGTCCGAGCTGAGCAAGGACGAGATCTTCGAGCTGTACCTGAACAAGAGTTTCTTCGGCAACCGCGCCTACGGCGTGGCCGCTGCCGCCGAGTTCTATTACGGCAAGAAGCTGAACGAGCTGGACCTGGACGAGATGGCCTCGCTGGCCGGCATCCCCAAGTTCCCCTCGTCGGGCAACCCGATCTCCAACCCGGAACGTGCCCGCCAGCGCCGCGACAACTACGTGCTGCAGCGCATGGCCGACCTGAAGTTCGTCAGCCAGGCCGAGGCCGACGCGGCCAAGGCCGTGCCGATGCACGCCACCGCGCATGAGCCGCCGGTGCAGGTCGATGCGCCCTACGTGGCCGAGCTGGTCCGCCAGGAAATGATCGCCCGCTTCGGCGGCGACGTGGTCAACAAGGGTTATCACGTCACCACCACGATCGACTCCACCCTGCAGACCGCCGCGAACCAGTCGGTGCGCGACGGCCTCCTGCTGTACGACCACCGCCACGGCTGGCACGGCGTGGAGAAGCAGGTGCAGCTGGGTGCCGGTGACGACACCGCCGCCCTCGCCGAGCACCTGCGTGGCATGTTCGGCCAGGCCGGCCTGCTGCCGGCGATCGTCGCCAGCACCGGTGCCGACGGCAGCGCTACTGTGGTGCTGGCCAACCGTACCGAGATCGTGCTGCCGGCCGGTGCCGCCAAGTGGACCAACAAGACCCCGGGCAAGCTGGTGCAGCGCGGTGACATCGTGCGCGTGCGCGCCGGCGCCAAGGAAGGTGAGTGGCTGCTGGACCAGATTCCGCGTGGCCAGTCGGCACTGGTCTCGCTGGATGCCCACAACGGCGCGTTGAAGGCGCTGGTGGGTGGCTTCAGCTTCTCCGGCAACAAGTTCAACCGCGCCACCCAGGCCCGTCGCCAGCCGGGTTCGAGCTTCAAGCCGTTCGTGTACGCAGCCGCCTTCGACAAGGGCTACAACCCGGCCTCGATCGTGCTCGACGCCCCGGTCGTGTTCCGCGACCGCCGCGGCAAGACCTGGGCCCCGCAGAACGACGGCGGTGGTTTCCGCGGCCCGATGCGCCTGCGCGAAGCGCTGGTGCAGTCGCGCAACCTGGTCTCGGTGCGCCTGCTGGATGGCATGGGCGTGGACTACGCACGCAAGTACATCAGCGAGTTTGGCTTTGCCGAATCGGAGCTGCCGCCGAACCTGTCGATGTCGCTGGGCACCGCCTCGCTGACCCCGCTGTCGGTGGCGCGTGGCTACGCCGTGTTCGCCAACGGCGGCTCGCGCGTGGACACCTGGCTGATCGACCAGGTCAACGACCGCGACGGCAACCTGGTGTTCAAGGAAAACCCGGCGCTGGCCTGCCGCGACTGCGCCGGCAGCAGCGACCAGCCGGTCAACCAGGTGGTGGACGGCTTCAACTTCGGCGCTCCGGCCCCGAAGGTGGACCCGGCCGCCGCGGCCAAGGCCGAAGCCAAGACCGAAACCCCGGCCGCGCCGGTCAACCCGGATGCCCGCACTGCCCCGCGCGCGATCGACGCCCGTACCGCCTACCAGCTGGTGTCGATGATGCGCGACGTGGTCCAGCGCGGTACCGGCGTGCAGGCCAAGGTGCTCGGCCGTGAGGACGTGGGCGGCAAGACCGGCTCCACCAACGACCACCGCGACGCCTGGTTCTCCGGCTTCGGCGGGCCGTACGTGACCACCGTGTGGGTGGGCCGCGACGACTTCCGCTCGCTGGGTTACCGCGAATACGGTGGCAAGGCCGCCCTGCCGATCTGGATCGACTACATGCGCACCGCGCTGAAGGACACCCCGATCGCGCAGAACGACCCGCCCAGCGGCATGGTCCAGGCCACCCTCAACGGCGCGACCGAGTGGGTGAAGGTGGAAGACATGGATCGCCTGACCGACTACGACCTGAACCTCAATACGCCGCAGGCCGACGCCGCCGCGTTCGATATCTTCTGAGGAAGGGTGCGATGGGTGCCAACCGCGGGTTGGCACCGATGCATCCACGCCTTTGTAGAGCCGAGCCCATGCTCGGCTGCTTTACCGCACGCCCCTGAGCCGAGCATGGGCTCGGCTCTACAGGATCAACGGCACGGTCTTGCCGGGTAGCGCCGGGCCATGCCCGGCGAGCGCAGCGGCATCTCCGCGCCATACCCACGCAGATGTCACATCCGTGCGCTAGTCTGTAGCCAGGTCGCAACAGGGAGTCATCGCATGCATCGCGCCCGTCAGCATGCTGCCAGCCAGACCCGCGAGCGGCGCCACCGCCTCGCCCACGAAGCCGCCCGCCTGATGGCCGAAGGCGGCATCCGCGACTACCACCAGGCCAAGTTGAAGGCCGCCAGCCGGCTCGGCATCCACGATGATGCCTCCCTGCCCCGCAATACCGAGATCGAGGACGCCCTGCGCGAGTACCAGCGGCTGTTCTCCGGGCCCCAGCACGGCAACGAACTGCAGCGCCGGCGCGAAGCCGCCATGCGTGCTCTGGAGTTCCTGCACGGCTTCGCCCCGCGCCTGGCCGGTCCCGTACTGGACGGCACCGCCGACGCCAACAGCCCCGTGCAGCTGCACCTGCACAGCGACGACCCGGAGGCCGTGCACCGCTTCCTGGACGAACACGGCATTCCCGCCGAATCGCGGACGCGCCGCCTGCGCATGGACCGCGAACGCTGCCTGGACGTGCCGGTGTGGGTGTTCAGTGCCGAAGAGCTGACCTTCGACCTGGCCGTGCTGCCGTATGACGCCCTGCGCCAGGCGCCGCTGTCACCGGTGGATGAGAAGCCGATGCGGCGCGCGTCCGTGGCGCAGCTGCGGCAGGTGCTGGCCGAGGCGGAGATCACCGCGTACATCGGCGGATGACGGTAGCTCCGGTCTTTTGGTGGGTGCGGACCGTTGGTCCGCGCTCGCCTTTGGTAGGTGCGGACCGTTGGTCCGCACGGTGCTTCAGGCGTCCGGATACCTGGCCGCAGAGCAGTCGAGCGCAAATCATGCCCTGGGCCCAGCGGCAGGTTCCGCGCGCATGGCGATGCGTTCATCAGGAGTGCGCCCACAGATCCTTCGGCGCGGCTCGACTCTACAGAGAGCATGGCCTCTCCTTTGGTAGGTGCGGACCGTTGGTCCGCACGGCGCTTCAGGCGTCCGGATACCTGACCGAAGAGCAGTCGAGCATCGCTCGACTCTACAGGTACACGCGCTTGCGCTGCCTACCGGAGCTCATGGGGCTCCTTTGCATCGCCAGTCAGCAAGCGTGCCAGCCACGGCGCACCCGCGCGCCGTGGGTACTCCACCATCATCCGGGCGTGCATGTCCTGCAGATCAGCCAACAGCCAGGTCTGGTTGTAGACGTCGCCGAACGTGTCGGACCAGGCCGTCTGTATCCGCGCGCGCTCCCCCCCGTTGAGGTTGGGCATCCTGTCCAGCGGTACCTCCAGCACCGGCGCCAGCGCCTCGTTGATGGCCGTGTTTTCCGTCTGTGCTGCGCGGAGCAGTGACAGCCGATGCTTCAGCTGCCAGCACGGGTACGGGAAGCAGCTTCCCGTGGCCTCGATGTACGCCGCCATGTCGGCCAGCATATGGGCTTTCAGCTGCCACACCATCCCACTGTCCAGCAGCTCCCGTACCCGCATCGTGCGCAGCGTACCGGCCCGGACTTCTTCCGGCGTGGTGAACGGCTCGCCGGGTGTGGTGCCGCCATGCTGCACCAGCACGATGCGATGGATCGCCTCGCCGGTGATGTTCTCCACGCGCAGCGCTGCCACCTCCGGGTGCACGCGCGGCGGCGGGACGCTCACCACCCGCCAGTGGTACCAGAGCACCAGCACCATGCCGGTCAGGCACAGCAGGGTGAACAGCACCCAGCTGTCAAGATTGCGGGTGTAGTAGAAGTACCGCGCCCGCCACAGATAGAACGTGCGGTAGCTGATGAATCTGCTTACCCAACCATACATTGCCATCTCCTCGGCAAGGACCCCGGCGCGACGGGGTGGATTACGCGCGTCACGCCAGGGCTCCATGGCTTACCAGCCGATGCCCACACCCACGCCCATGCTGCGCTCACCGCTGTTGGTGAACGCCCCATTGAGGCTGAAGGTGGCTGAGCCCTTCTCGTTGAGCACACGCTGGTAGCCCACCGCCATGGCCGACTCACCCTCGCTGTAGCCCACGCCCGCACCGAGGCGGTTGTAGGTGGCCAGGCCGGCAGTGTTCATCGCCATCGCCGTCTGTGCACTGCTCATCGCCGCCATGCGGTTGAAGCGCTTGTCCATCTTGTCCAGGCGGCGCTCGAAGTTGCTGATCGCTCCATCGGTGTACTCGTTGGCGCGAGCCAGCATCTTCTCCAGCTCGGCGGTGTCCACCTGCGGCTTGGGTGAGTCGTCCTTGTTGGCCTTCGGCTGCGGTGTGGGCTTGTCACCCTCGCCTACCGAGGCGACCTGCTGGGAGTCCTTGCCTTCCGGTACCACAGGGGTGTCTTCGGCCTGTGGCTTCGGTACCGAGGACGACGCCAGTGCACGCGGCGGCGGGGCATCGTCGATGCGCTGCTCCAGCCCATCCATGCGGCCGTTGAGCTGCTGCTGCATCGAATGCAGCTGGCCACCGTTGACCGCATCACGGCTTCCTGGCGCCACTCGGCCGTCGGCAAGATTGGTCAGCACCATGCCGTTCACGCCATTCAGCGCGATCTGGCTCATGCCGTCGGCACGGGCCGAGGGTGAATCCTGGAAGATCGAGCTGAGCTGACTTTCTACCTTGTCTGCACGGCGGCCGGCGGTGATGACGGCGCCATCGAGTGCCATCAGCGCATCTTCGACAGTGTTCTGCGTTCCGCCCTGCACCGCGTAGGTCGGGGCGATGATGCTTCCGTTGCCGTCCAGACCGGCACCGCCGCCAAGGGTGGCGAGGGAATCCTTGAGCTGGGAGACAGTGGTGGCATTGTGGTCGGCGGTGCCTCGAGCAACGTTCACTAGGCGGCGATAAGCAGTTGCACTTCCAAATGATGCAACTCCAGCCTCATTGGCTTGCGAGCCTTCACCAATCGCCAGTGAGCCATCTGCCCCTTTCCCAACCTTGGCTCCAGCGCCAATCGCAACCCCTCCCCTCGCACCACCTTCCGCAATGCCAACCTCGGCCCCAACCCCGAGGGCGAAGCCATTTTCGGAACCTTCATGCACGGTTGAAGCACGCCCAACTGCCACCGAATTCCTGCCCAGTGACTTCGCGTGCGTTCCCACTGCGGTCCCACCTTCGCTCCCCGTTTTAGCCGAATTACCTAAGGCAACGCCAACTGGCCCGGCATCAGCACGTTCGCTGGAGGGGGCCACACCAATACTCACAAATTGACTTACGCCCTCCAGAGCCAATACTCGCGAATTGGTTGAGTACAGCTGCTTCCCAGACACAGCTTGATTGCTGCTTGCGTTCAACAATCCATCCGCCACACCACTAATCTTCCTATTGGCATTGACGCTGTTGCGCACATCCAACGTCGTACCGCTGTTCTTCTCACCCAGACGCACGCTGCCAGACGCAGACACCTGCGCCACCAGCCCGCCCAGCACTGCTGTCTCGGCCAGCGCCTTGGCTGCATCCGTCTTCGCCGCGGCAGCTTCCGCTCCCGCAGACTTGGCAATGCCCTCCACCATCGCCACCTTGTCATTGGTGGCATTGAGCTGCCTACCATTGACGGCCTCATAGCTGCTGGCGCTGACCACTCCATCAGCCACGCCAGTCAGCTTCCGATTCACGCTTGCGCTGTTGCGCACATCCAGAACGGTGCCGCTGTTCTTCTCACCGATCCGGACATTACCGCTGGCACTGCCCTGGCTGAGCAGCCCGTTGAGTGTTCCCACCTGGGTCAGAGCGGTGTTCGCAGTAGTCTTGGCTGCGCTGGCGTCACTCAGTGCGGTGCTGACGTTGCTGTTGGTGGCATTGAGCTGCCGGCCCGTCACCGCATCGGTGCTGGTGCTGGACAACGCAGCATCGACAACACCGGTGATCTTGCGGCTCGCATTGGCGCTGTTCCGCACGTCCAGTACGGTGCCGCTGTTTTTCTCGCCCAGCCGGACATTGCCCGAGGCAGAGGTCTGGCTCAGAAGCCCGGAGAGAGTGTTGGCTTTGGTCAGCGCACTGTCTGCATTGGTCTTCGCGGTGTCAGCAACGGATCGGGCGGTCGTGACATTGCTGTTGGTAGCATTGAGCTGCTTGCCAGATACGGCCTCAGTGCTTGTGGCACTGAGCACGGCATCTGCCACGCCCGTAATCTTGCGGCTGGCGTTTGCATTGTTGCGGACGTCCAGTACGGTGCCGCTATTGCTTGCACCCACACGGACGTTGCCCGAGGCGGACGCCTGACTCAGCAGCCCAGTGAGCGTGTTGGCTTTCGACAACGCACTATCCGCGTTGACCTTCGCGGAGTCAGCGACGGATCGTGCGGCCGTGAGGTTGCTGTTGGTGGCGTTGAGCTGCTTGCCCGAAACGGCCTCAGTGCTTGTGGCGCTGAGCGTGGCATCAGCCACGCCGGTGATCTTGCGGTTGGCGTTAGCGCTGTTGCGGACGTCCAGAACGGCACCGCTGTTGCCGCCGCCCAGGCGGACATTCCCAGACACAGATGTTTGGCTCAGCAATCCACCCAGCGTGTTCGCCTTGCTCAGCGCGCTATCGGCATTGGTCCTGGCCGAATTGGCCGTAGTCTGGGCCGTACTTGCGGTTGAGTAGGCCGAATTCGCAGTATTCCTCACCGAGCTAACGGCTTGATTGGTTTCGTATAGCTGCCCACCGGTTACCGCATCAGAGCTTCCATATGAAGTATTGCCTGCGGCGACATTCACGATCTTTCGCTTTGTAGTGCTGTTCCCCACCGAGACGGTATAGCTACTATCGGCAACAGAATTGGCACCGATAGCAATCGAATTGGACGAACTAGCGTAGGAGCCGCTGCCAATCGCCACTGAATTGGTTTGCATGGCGAGTGCGTTGTTACCCAGCGCAGTAGCGCCGATCCCGCTCGTCTGGGCCCGAGCACCAATCGCTGTACTGTAGCCATTGCCTATCACGGCATTGTAGCCAACCGCAGTATTGTATTCACCGCTGGTACTTATCGCGCTTCCGTAACCCACGGAGTAGTTCCCTCGTAGCGAAGAGCGAGAACCAAGGACCAGCATGTGGTTTCCACTTATAGTCGAATCGCGATAGTTGGTATCGGAAACAATGGCGAGCTGAAGGTATTGTGAGGACATCTGTGCTGAAAGCGGCGAGACGGACATAGTGCCGAGCGCGCTAGAGAAAGGAACGGCTACGCTGACGATATCCTTGGCTTCCGTGTTACGGAGGCCTAGTGATTTCGCGTATTCCCGCTCTTCCACCTGTTCCTGCACCTCACTGGCAGCAACGCCCGCTGGCACCAGACCAATCACCGACAGCACAATCAACCCATGCGCGGTGGCTCGACCACTCGCCCGTTTTCCGCGCGCAGAACTCAGTTCACTACCAACCACCCAGCATTGCTTGGCGTGATTCCAGATACGACGATAGATGTGATTCATTTTTTTCCTTAACAGGACAAGGGAAATGAAGCCCCGCGCTTGCGCGGGGCGATGAAGGTCAGGCGCTTGGCGCCAGGGTCGTTACGTGATCGCGATAGCTGTCGTTCGACAGTCGGTACTGCAGCTGCAGAGTGCTTCCCGGCTGGAGCTGGAACGGCAAGGTCAGCGCAGCGTCGGGGTAGAGACTTCTGGACAGCTCAAGTGGCGTGCACACGCCACCGGCGCTGCACTCAGCAGCACCGGTGATGCCCACACGCAGCGTCCCGGTGTTCCGCAGGATGTTGCCCTGCAGTTGCAGATCCACGCTGCCCTTGGCGGGCACTACGTTCACCAGCGCGCCCCAGACCAAGCTGACACCGACGTTGGCCTGCGCCGCCTGCTCATCGCCTTCCAGAATGGTGCCGTCGGGGCCCTTCACCCCTTCGAAGTAGATGCGGTAGGCCGCCTCTTTCTCCACCGTCTGCAGCGGAATCACCCGGATCAGGCGATTGCCTCCACCGCTGAGTGCGAACTTGCCAGGCGTGATGGCAATCGCAGCATCGGCGGCCTCCACTTCAATCTCTTCTTCACCCACCTGTGCCGGGTTGCTGATGCGCAGCAGGCGTGCCTGCACATACTGCGGCTGGGTGGATTGCGAGTACACGCGGATCTTCGTACCGTGCTTGGCGTCCACCGCTGCACGCATCGGATGAATGGACAGATTGGCTTGTGCCGGCGGGGCCAGCAGTGCGCTCAACGGCAACAGGCAGAACAACAGCTTCTTCATGATGAGCCTCGGTGGGGATCAGGGTTTGGCGGTCGGCACGCGCAGCTCTACCGTCAGCTCGCCCTCGTAGAGACCGGGGCGCTGGCTGGCGATGGGCGTGGGCGGTGTTTCCAGCGTCAGTGGCGTGGGCACGCAGTACACCGGTTGGCTGATGCCGGGCAGCAGCACCATGCGCAGCTGTGCGCTGTCGATGCCGCGCAGCAGCTGTTCCTCACCGTGCTTCATGGCCAGCAGGTTGCCGCCGTAGTTCAGGCCGACCTGGTAGTCGAGGCGCTGGGTATCGTCGCTGCCGCCGTCCTGATTCCAGACCGCGAAGTCCCGCCCAGGCGGTGGGCGTGGCCCGCTGTCGCGCACGGTGACGCCGAGGAACTCGCTCTGCGAACCCACGCCGTCGTACAGGCACATGTCCACGTCCTTGCGCCCGGCGACGACCTTGCGGATGGGGTCGTAGCGCAGGTCCATATTGACCAGGGGTGCAACGCCGTCGAAACCGGGGAAGTAAATCGAAATGGCGTCGTAGTCGGTGACGGTGAAGTCGAAGTTGAAGACGGCGGTGGCTGCCGGAGCTGCGGCTGGGTCGGCTTTGATGTTCAGGCGCATCGTTGCCTTCCAGTGGCCTGCAACGAGTCTGGAAAGCTCGGTTGCTGGGAGCTCCAGATGCACCCCTGTGCCAACTGGCTGACCCGAACTGCATATGTACCAAAAGGACGCATTCAACTGCCTTCTGAGTGTGTCCCAGTAGTCGACAGCGCAAATCCAATCCGACATGACTCTCTGCAAATATCCCTGAGCCCGAAGTTCACTGCGCAGGCCAGTCCTCTGCTCCACGAACAGCAGATCGACATTGCTACTACCAAGCGACACTCCCGGCTCACCATCGACAGGGCACTTCCCAAACTCACTATCAGAAGCAGACCCACAAACCACATGGATCTGCCCATACTTCATCGCCAGGTCGTGACTGAATCCCAACACCGTCCGCGGCGCCCAAAGCTCCACATCACCCGGCATCGCCGAGCGATCCCAGGTCATCACGATGTCCCGGCTCTGATCCACCGGATGCGTCTCCGGCGGCCACTGCGCCCACGCCCTCGGCGCCAGCACGACCAGCGCACACACCAGCATCAACACCAACAACACACGCCGGTTCATGGCGTTCCTCCTGCAGCAGCGGTCTGGGGCGTGGCGGCAATCAACGCGCGCGTTCCTGCAGCAGGCGGGTCACGCGGGCCTGCTGGCGGATCTCCGCCGGCAGCTGGGCCACGGCCAGCGGCTCGCAATGCACCGCGCCGACCAGCAGCACCACCTGGCGGCGCTCGCGCACCTGCAGCGGGCAATGCAGCAGGCGGTCGTCCTGCAGCAGGTACAGCGTTGATTCGCGACGCGGGAAATCGGCGACGAAGCCGCCGTTGGCGCTGGTGCCGGGCACCGGCGCATTGAGAATGCGGGCGCCACCCAGCGGCGCTCCGGCAAGATCCTTGGCGTTGCCGATGAAGGTGTAGGTCACCTCGATCGGCACCGGCATGCGCATCAGCCGCCCAGGACTGAGGAACATCGGCCGTGCGCCACCCACGCCGGTCACGCGGATGGCGGCGATGCTGTCCAGCGTGCTGGCGTCCTGTACTTCGGCGCGGTGCGACTGATACGACGACAGCGGCAGCAACCGGCGCTCACCAATCTGCAGGCGTTGCCTGCGCAAGCCGCCCACCTGCAGTTCGGCCGCCACGCCACGCAGGTCGACGTCGTCGGTGTCGGCCACCTGCACGGCCAGGCCGGCGTCGGCGCCGTTGCTGCCGCTCCAATAGAAACCGCGCTTGCCCAGTGCGAAGCCGGAGCTGTGCATGCCGCTGTAGGCGGTCTCGCTGCGGCCACGCTGCTGGTAGTGCGCCAGCGTGGCGCCACTCTGGCCGAGGCTGTTCTGAAGCTGGCCGCTGAGCGTGGCGCTGTAGCGGTCACTGTTGTTGGCGCGCAGTTCGGCCGACAGCTCGCGGTACTGCGCATCCACGTCCTGGCGCAGGCTGTGGCCGACGCTGTAGTTGATGTCCGGGCGCTGGTGCTGCGGCTGGCGCACGTCCACGCTGTAGCGGCGCTGGCCGCTGCCGGCGGTGCCGCGCGGCAGGCGGGTCAGACTCAGGTTGAAGTAGATGCCACGATCGCGCTGGTCACTGCCGCGCAGGCTGTCGCTGGCGCGCTGCTGCCACACGCCCACGCGGGTGGAGACACTGAAATCCTGCCAGCGATGGCTGCGGCTGAAGCTGGCCTGCCAGGTACGACTGAGCTGCGGCTCGCGGCGCGGTTGCCATGGCGGCCGCGGTGGCAGCAGCGGGTCCAGCCCCGCCAGCGGATCGTCTTCTGCGCCCGGCAGGATGCGTCCTGCGCGCCAGGTCTGGCGCCGCGTGTAGCCCACATAGGCACTGCCACCAGCCAGCGGCAGCGCCATCGAAGCGCTGAGCGAGTTGGTGCAGCCCAGCTGGTCGCGGGCGTCGGCCTCGAACTGGCAGGCCTTGCCGCGCATGCGCTGCTGGTAGATGTTCCAGGACGCGGTGCGGCGGTACGACAGCTGGTGCTGCTGGCCGGTGCTGCCATCGTTGCCGCGCATGCCGCCGAAACTGGCGCGCAGTTCCTGGGTGGCGTACACGCGGCGCAGGTCCACGCGCAGCTCGCCGTAGCGGAAGCCGCCGAGGTCGGCGGCGCCGGCCACCATCGCCACGTCGCGGCCCAGCGGCACGCGCATGCCGGCCACGGCCACGCGTTCGCCATCGAAGCGGTCACTGCGGCGCTCGTTGCGCTTGCCGCCCTGCACGAACCATTGCCACTGGCTGTTGGTCCAGTCCCCGCCCTTGTCGAATGGCGCATCTTCGCTGCGCACCAGCACGCCGTCTTCGTAGATGCGCAGGGTGATGGTGTAGTTGCCGAACGGGAAGTTACGGGTGTCGATCTGGTTGATGCCGGCCTGCAGGTAGGAGGTCTGCAGCAGCCGCGTGCCGTCGTAGGCATCCACGCGTGCATCGCGCGCCAGCAGCACGGTCAGCGGCGTGGCCTGCACGGCGGCGTCGGAATCGACATAGGCCTGTGTGGTGCCCACGCGCAGGCCCTGCAGGCGGTCCAGCGGCAGCATGCTGAAACTGAAAGTGCCGCCCTGCGGGCTGGACAGGTTGCGGCGGTCCATGCGCCCGGCCTGCAGGTAGTGCGCCTGCCCCAGGTCATGGCGGTAATAGACGTTGTCGAACTGGAACGCGCTGTCACTGCCGCGGCTGCGATAGCGCTGCTGGTTGAAGTTCCATTCGGCGGAAACATGCCCGCGATCGAACAGGCCCAGCACGCCGGTGCCACGCGCGGACAGCGTCTGGTAGTCGCGGCTGCCACTCACATTGATCACCTGCTGGTGCAGGAACGCGTTTTCGGCGTTGGCGCTGACGGTGTGGAAGCGCTCGGCGGCCGGCTTGCCGGGAATCCACTGGCGGGCAACGAACAGGCGCACTGCGCCCTCGCCTTCGTCGTACAGCGCGCGCACGGCGGCGGGGTCTTCCGGCGGATCGAGATAGCCGCAGCCGGCGGTGGCGCCACCGAAGCGGCAGGCCAGATGGCTGTTGCGCGGCATGGGCTGCGACAACGCGGGCAGCAGTGCGGCCTGCGCCTCGGCCGGGAGGTCGAGCGACTGCAGCACGCTTGCTGGATCTTCCAGCTGCACGTGGTCCAGGGTCACGCGCACCGGCGACAGCCCGGCCGAGCGGCCGAACAGCTGGATATCGAGTTGCTCGGTCTGGCCTTCGACCAGATCCTCGAAGCCGGGCGGGACGCCGCGCGCGGCCACCAGCGGCGTTGCCAGCGCCAGGGCGAGCGCGACCGCCAGCCGGGTGACGGCGGGGGCGTGTGATGTCATGGGGGTACCGCGGGTAAGGCAGCCGGCCCGGCGTACGGGCCGGCGCGGGAATTACGGCGTGGTGGCCTTCTGGTTCAACACGATGTTGACGACGCCGGTATACGCACCCTTGGTGGCGATCGGGGCCGGGGTGGTCTGTGAGATGACCAGCGGCATCGAGATCGACGCACCCGGGGTGGAGCCGGCACCGGTGAACAGATCGGCTGCAGCGTACTCAATCGGGGTGAGGCCCAGATCGCGACCGTTGAGGCTGACCGTCATCGGCACGGTGACCTTGCCGTCACCATTGGCGAGCACGAATGCGCCGCCGATCTTGGCTTCGATATCGGCGTCCTGATCGTTGGTATGGATGCGAACGCGCTGAGTGTCCGGAATCAGGCCGCGCATCGGGTCATGAGTCAGAGTGATCAGATCGGGCAGCGCGCTGCCATCATCACGCAGCAGGGCCAGGGTCGGGTCGACGTCGGCGTAGACGGAGATCTTGGTTTCCACGGCGTGCGCGGACAGCGAAGCCGTGGCCAGCGCTGCAGCGAGCGCGGCCTTCTTGATAGTGGCGTGCATGGGTTGTCTCTCTCGGACAAGGGGGAATATGAAAGCTCCCCTCCCCAAGGAGAAAAGGGAGGGAAGCGCCGCCCGCGGGGATGGGTGCGGGCGACGGAGAGAATGTTAGAAATCCCTTGCTGTGCAGGCCATTCAAGCTTTCCTAAAACATTGAACGTTAAGGAGAATCCTTGAAGGCGTTCAATGTTTGAGGGTTATGCAATTTCCCTCATCCGGTAAATGCAAAAAACCTCATTGCTTTGCTTTTGTAGAGTCGAGCCGTGCTCGACTGCGGTTCGCGCTGCATGCGTGAGTCGAGCATGGCTCGACTCTACATGTCGCAATTGCGAGCGATCCTCAACCGGCGGGCGCCACGGTGACGTGATCAACATCAATGTCGGTCGGCTTGAACCGATGCGTGTCGACCTTGCCACGCAGCTCGACCACGGTATCGGCACCGATGGCCTGCGGCGGCAGGTCTTCGTCGTCGATCTCCACTTCGATCTGGCCACTGGCGTCGCGGAACTGGTAACGCTCGTGGCCAAGCTTGGCAACCAGGGTGCCTCGCAGCACCACCGGGTGGTCGTCGCGCTGGGCGCGCGCATCGGCGACGGTACTTGCAGCGCTTCCTGCACCTGGACCGGTGTACTGCGCGAAGGCCTGTGGGCTCAGCAGGGCCAACGGTGTGGCAATGAGGGCAATGGCAAGCAGTCGGTTCATGGGTGTTCTCCATGGCTGGGTAGGTACCCTCAGGTTCTATCGCCCCGGATGTGACGCCTATGCAATAGATCCGAAAAGATGTGAAAGCGACACTCAGTGTCAGAATTCGTTCAGATCCTGAAGCAAGGTTTTGTAGATTCGAGCCTGTGCTCGGCTGCTGTCCGCGCTGCACGCGGGAGTCGAGCACCGCTCGACTCTACAAATAGCCATCCACGCATGCGTGGACCTCGCATTGGCGCGCGATCAGAAGAAGATCGCGTACAGGATCAGCAGCGGAATCGGCACGCCCAACAACCAGAGCAGAATCATTTTCACGGCAGGTCTCCTTGCATGGAACGGGGGTTACAGGTCGCGACGGCGGCCGCCCCAGGTGGCGCTGAGGCTGGCGAAGAACGCGCCGATCAGCAGGGTGATGAACAGCCACAGCGCGGCATACGCTGCTGCCTTGCGGGCGTCGTCGGCCGCTTGCTTTGCGGTGTTCTTGGCTTTTTCCAGTGCAGCACGCATGCGCGTCTGCACCTCGGTCACGCGCGCCTGCGCTTCGGCCTGACTCATGCCGGTCTCGCGCGCGATCAGCTGGGACAGGTACTGGGTGTCGGCCGGGTCCAGGCCGTCCCCCTGCAGACTGTTGACGATGATGCGATTCACCTCGGCACGCACTTCACGGCGGTCAGCCACCGGGCCATTGCCCGGCATCGGACGCGGCGGTGCGGCCATGCGCGCGTCGCGCGGGTCGACGCTTGCGACCGGCGGTGGCGGGGCGGCATTCGGATCCATCGGCGCACCCGGCGGAGGCGGCGTTGCAGGATCAGACGGCCCTGCGCTGGTGGCGCTGCGGAACAGCGAGTCCACCCAGTAGTTGAGGTCGCCTTCCGGCGCAGCCGCCGCAACGCTACCGGCGCCCGCTGCGGCAACGCCGGCGGTGGATACTGCAGCACCAGCCGTGGCACCTGCCACCTTCGCGCCCGTGCCCAGCACCCCACCGATGGCCGACGTGAGCAGACCGGCGGTGAGCAGCGTGGCCACCGCCCACGACACGAAGCCATGCGCGGTATCGCGGAAGTAGGTTTCATCGCCGTGGATCTGCGTCCACTTGGTACGCAGGCGACCGGCCAGATAGCCCCCCAGACCCGAAGCCGCCAGCGCGGTGAAGGTGAGCCAGATGATGCTGGACCAACCGAAGGTTTCCTTGCTGACGCCTTCGAACGACCACGGCGACACTGAGGAGAGCCCCAGGCCCACGCCGAGAATCAGCAGGATGAGGGAGAGTGCAGCGGCGGCGGCGGCACCGGCAAAGATCGCGCCCCAGGACACGGCGCTTTCGCTGGGAGGGGCGACGACAGGGGCGGTGACAACAGTGGCGACGTCTGGGCCGAGCGGGCCGCGCTCGGGTGGGTCGAATCGGGTACTCATGGGACGGACGCTCCGGATCAGATGCTGCGGATGCAGCTAGCGTCCTGAGGCTGCGCGAGCGCTTGTGAAGCTGGCGAGACCCTTGAATCACGCGGTCTTGCCGCGGTGAAGAGCGTGCCAACCAAGGTTGGCACCTACCGATGGTTTTTCGCGAGTGTCGAAAGCGTGCCAACCAAGGTTGGCAGCCAACAGAGCCGAAGCAAAAAAAAACGCCCCGCGGATGCGGGGCGTTCTCGGCACAACCTACGCGGGCGATCAGCCCTGGTAGTCGCGCACGTCGCTGCCGGTGTAGACCTGGCGCGGACGGCCGATCTTCATTTCCGGGTCAACCTGCTGTTCCAGCCAATGCGAGACCCAGCCGGAGGTACGGCCCAGGGCGAACATGACGGTGAACATTTCGGTCGGGATCTGCAGCGCCTTGTAGATGATGCCGCTGTAGAAATCGACGTTCGGGTACAGCTTGCGGGCGACGAAGTACTCGTCCTGCAGCGCGGCCTGTTCCAGCTTCACGGCCACGTCCAGCAGCGGATCCTGCACGCCCAGCTGCTTGAGCACCTTGCTGGTCATCTCGCCGATGACCTTGGCGCGCGGATCGAAGTTCTTGTAGACGCGGTGGCCGAAGCCCATCAGGCGGAAGCCGGAGGTCTTGTCCTTGGCCTTGACCACGGCGGACTCGACGTTGTCGGCGGTGCCGATCTCTTCCAGCATCTTCAGCACGGCTTCGTTGGCACCGCCGTGGGCCGGACCCCACAGCGCGGTGACGCCGGCGGCGACCGACGCGTACGGGTTGGCACCGGTCGAACCGACCAGGCGCACGGTCGAGGTCGAGGCGTTCTGCTCGTGGTCGGCGTGCAGGATGAACAGCAGGTCCAGCGCCTTGACCACGTCCGGGTTCAGATCGTACTGGCCGTCAGCCGACTCGAAGGTCTGCTTCAGGAAGCGGCTGACGTAGTCCAGCGAGGTGTCCGGCTTGTTGGCCGGCAGGCCCTTGCCGTGGCGGTAGATCAGCGCCGACAGGGTCGGCACCTTGGCGATCAGGCGCACGGCGGCCTGGCGGCGCTGTTCGGCGTCGGACAGGTCCAGCGAGTCGTGGTAGATGGCCGACAGCTGCGCGATCGCGGCTGCCAGGATGGCCATCGGGTGGGCATCCTTGGCGAAGCTGCCGATCAGCGTGTTGATCGAATCATCGACGTTGGCTTCGGCGGTCAGCTCATCGGTGAAGGCCTTCAGCTGCTCGGCGCTCGGGCGCTCGCCGTTGATCAGCAGGTAGGCCACTTCGACGTAGCTCGACTTTTCCGACAACTGTTCGATCGGGTAGCCGCGGTACAGCAGCACGCCCTTGTCGCCGTCGATGTAAGTGATGGCGGACTTGCAGCTGGCCGTCGCGGTGAAGCCGGAATCGTAGGTGAAGAACCCCGTTTCCTTGGTCAGCTTCGCGATGTCGACGCAGTCGTTGCCAAGGGTGGGTTTGATGACGGGCAGAACGACGGACTTATCGCCGGCGTTGAGCGTGACCTGATCAAGATCGGACACTGTGTGCGCTCCTTCATGGGAAGGCGCCTGCCCAAGCGCATTGGTCAGGCACGTGAATGACGTCCTCGGCCTGTGCCGGGGATCACGCCATTATCGCACAGCAGCATTTGCCCGGCGCTAGACAGAAGTCGTAGACGGCAGGCGGCCAGAACCCGGCCAGCAAGCGGCCCGGATCGGCAAAAGCGTTGTCACACGAACGCAGTGTTCCGTCCATCCAAACGCCCGTTGGGTAGGCGTTGGGGAAAAACAAACGGCCGCGCAGAGCGCGGCCGTCGGTTCGAAGCTGGATCGACAGATCAGCGCGCGTAGCGCTTCTGGAACTTGTCGATACGGCCCGAGGTGTCGATGACCTTGTGCTTGCCCGTGTAGAACGGGTGCGAAGCAGAGGAAATTTCAACCTTCACCAGCGGGTAGTCGTTGCCGTCTTCCCACTTGATGGTTTCCTTCGTCGCCATGGTCGAGCGGGTCAGGATCTTGAAATCGGAGGTGACGTCATGAAAGACGACGTCGCGGTAGTTCGGATGGATATCGGCCTTCATGGGCTCACACCGTAAATGGGCTGGTGGTCAAGAGCGGCATTATAAGCACCGGTTGCCGCCGGGGGCAACCGGTGCCGGTCAATCGGCTTCAGTCCGCGCCCAGGGCCTGGCGCACCAGGGCCTCGAAACGCTGCTGGTCGTAGGCCATCAGCAGATCGCAGTTGTCCGGCTGGCCGGTCTGGCGGTTCCAGTCGACGATGGTGGCGCCGCGGCTGAACGTGCCGTTCAGCTCCACGTTCAGCGGCCGCGATTCGACCTGCAGCTGCCCTTCCGGGTTCAGCGCCCAGGCCATGGCGACCGCATCGGCGGTGTACCAGCGGCCGCCCTTGCTGTCTTCGGACAGGCCACGGGTCTTGCGCGAGATCAGCTCGTAGAAGCGGGCGCGATCGGAGTCGGCCTGCAGCCACTTCTCGGCTTCTTCCAGCGGCAGGCCGTGGGCGACGGTGGCCTCCCAGTCCGACACCAGCAGGTGCTTGAACGAGGTAAACACCACATGCGCCGCTTCCGGATCGAAGGCGATGTTGAATTCGGCCGCCGGGGTGATGTTGCCGTGGCAGGTGACCGCCCCGCCCATCACCACGATGCGCTTGATGCGCTGGGGCAGGGTCGGGTCCAGCTTCAATGCCAGCGCCAGGTTGGTCAGCGGGCCAAGCATCACCAGCATCAGTTCGCCGGCATGCTCGTGCGACAGGCGCAGGATGGCCAGCGCAGCGTGCTCGGCCTCAGCCTGGCGGCTCGGCGGCGGCAGGTCCACGTCGCCGTAACCATCACGGCCGTGCACATGGGCAGCGTCGACGGAGGGATGCAGCAGCGGATCCGGGCTTCCGGCAAACACCGGCACGTCGGCGCGGCCGACGATGTCGCAGAGCTTGAGGGCGTTGCGGACGGTGTACTGCAGGCCGACATTGCCGGCGGCGATGGTCAGGGCGACCACGTCATGCCGTTCATCGGCAAAGGCCATCAGCAGGGCCAGGGCGTCGTCCACACCGGGGTCGGTGTCGATCAACAGGGGGATCTTGTGGGTCATCGTTGCCGTCTTCAGATCGGCAACGAAGTGTGGACCGGGATGATGACCGTTGCAAGTACGGGTGTGGGGGTTCTGGCAGGGCTGCGCCCTGCACCCGCCGAGGCAGGAGCAACGGCAAGAGCAAAAGCTGGCTATCCGTGGGATGGCGGGGTGGGCCCGATGGCGGGGGACGGCGTGAATACGTCCATGTAGCCTCGGTCGCGCCATCCATGGCGCTCACGCCCCCGCCACCGGACCCACCCCGCCTTCGACAATTTCCCGCGGCCTGTCGGAACGGCGTTCTGCTCTGGTAGGTGTCGACCTTGGTCGACACATCCACGGATTGATCGAATCGGCTCTCTGTAGAGTCGAGCCATGCTCGACTCACGCGCGCAGCGTGCAGTAGATCCACGCCATGCGTGGATGAGCGTCCCGGGGATGGGGTCGGAGCCCTTTGCTGTGCAAAGGGCTCTGACCCCGCCGCTTACGCCGAGGCGTAGCGCACGGCGGTGCCGATCCAGCGCTGCACCACGCGGTCGGCCAGCGCGGGCTGCTGGTCCAGCAGGCGCTCGGCCAGGTCATGCACGCCAGGCAGCAGGCCGGCGTCGCGCGCGAGATCAGCAATGCGGAAACCGGCCAGGCCGGTCTGGCGGGTGCCCAGCAGTTCACCCGGGCCACGCAGCTCCAGATCCTTCTCGGCGATGACGAAACCATCGTTGGTTTCGCGCATGGTCTGCAGGCGCTCGCGCGCCATCTGCGAGAGCGGTGCCTGGTACAGCAGCACGCAGCGCGACACGGCCGAACCACGGCCCACGCGGCCACGCAGCTGGTGCAGCTGCGCCAGGCCGAGGCGTTCGGCGTTCTCGATCACCATCAGCGAGGCATTCGGTACGTCCACGCCCACTTCAATCACGGTGGTCGCCACCAGCAGGTCGATCTCACCGGCCTTGAACGCCACCATCGTCGCCAGCTTCTCGGCGGCCTTCAGGCGGCCATGCACCAGCCCGACGCGCACGCCCGGCAGCAGCGCCTGCAGCGACTCGTAGGTGGCCTGTGCCGGGGTGGCGTCGAGCTCTTCGCTTTCCTCGATGAGCGTGCACACCCAGTACACCTGCCGCCCTTCCTGGCAGGCCAGCGCGATGCGCTCGATCAGTTCGGGACGGCGGTCGTTGTTGAGTGCCACGGTCTGCACCGGGGTGCGACCTGGCGGCAGTTCGTCGATGGCCGAGACATCCAGGTCGGCGTACTCGGACATCGCCAGCGTGCGCGGAATCGGCGTGGCGGTCATCACCAGCTGGTGCGGCACGCTGTTGCCGCCCGCGCCCTTGTCGCGCAGCGCCAAGCGCTGGTGCACGCCGAAGCGGTGCTGTTCGTCGACGATGGCCAGGGCCAGATCCTGGAACACCACCGCCTCCTGCATCAGCGCGTGGGTACCGACCACCACCTGCGCTTCGCCGTTGGCGACCTGTTCCATCACCTTGGCGCGCGCCTTGCCGGTGACCTTGCCGGCCAGCCAGGCGATACGCACGCCGAGCGGTTCCAGCCAGCCGCGCAGATTGTTGAGATGCTGCTCGGCCAGCAGTTCGGTGGGGGCGGCCAATGCGACCTGCTTGCCCTGCTCCACCGCCAGCATCGCGGCCAGTGCGGCCACCACGGTCTTGCCGGAGCCGACATCGCCCTGCACCAGCCGCAGCATCGGGCTGGGGCGCGCGAGGTCTTCACGGATCTGCTTGAACACGCGCGCCTGTGCGCCGGTCAGGGCGAACGGCAGCTGCTTCAGCAGCGCCCTGGCCAGCTTGCCGGGGCCGGCCAGCGGCGGCGCATGGTGCGCCTGCAAGGCAATGCGCTGGCGACGCAGGCTGAGGTGATGGGCCAGCAGTTCTTCCATCGCCAGGCGACGCTGCGCCGGGTGGGTACCTGCTGCCAAGGCGGCCAGATCGGCATCCGGCGGTGGCCGGTGCACGGTCAGCAGCGCGCTGCGCAGCGACGGCAGGCCGAGGCCATCCAGCCAGCCGCTGGGCAGCAGTTCCAGCGTGCTTTCCTCGGGCAGGCGATCCAGGGCCTGGCCGATCAGCTTGCGCATCGTCATCAGGCCCACGCCTTCGACGGTGGGATACACCGGGTCGAGGCGGTCGCCGAGTTCGGGATCGTCGTTGCGGCCCAGCACCTGGTAGCTGGGATGGACGATTTCCAGGCCGAGATGGCCGGGTTTGGGGGTGCCGAAGCAGCGCAGCCGGTTGCCGACCGCGAACTGGCCGACCTGCTGCTGGCGGAAATGGAAGAAGCGCAGCACCAGGGTGCCCTGCCCTTCGTCTTCCATCGCCACTTTCAGCATCGGCCGGTAGCGCATGCCGCGCTCGACCGCGACCACCCGCCCTTCCACCTGCGCCGGCACGCCGTTGCGCAGGTCTTCGATGCGGGTCAGCCGGGTCCGGTCTTCATAGCGCAGCGGCAGATGAAGCCAGAGATCCTGCAGGGTGGCCAGGCCACGCGCCTGCAGTTTGGCGGCCACGGCCGGGCCCACGCCCGCAAGCATCGCCAGGGATGCTTCGCCGGACGGTGACAGGACCGGGGTGACCGCCGCCTTGCGTGCCACGTGGCGGTCAGTCGATGACCATCACCGCGTCGACCTCGAAGTTGGCGCCCTTCGGCAGGCCGGAGACTTCGATGGTGGAACGGGCCGGGTACGGGGCCTGGAAGTAGTCCTGCATGACCGCGTTGACCTTGGCGAACTCGCCCAGGTCGGTCAGGTACAGGCCCAGGCGCACGACCTTGTCCAGCGAGCCGCCGGCGGCTTCGGCCACGGCCTTGAGGTTGTCGAAGGCGCGACGGGCCTGCGCTTCGACGTCGCCGGCGCCGACGATGTCGCCGGTGGCCGGGTCGAGCGGGATCTGGCCGGAGAAGTACACGGTGTTGCCGGCGCGCACGGCCTGCGAGTACGGGCCGATGGCGGCGGGTGCCTTTTCGGTGTTGATGATCTGGCGGGACATGGGTCGCTCCGGTGCTTGGGGGAAAACAGAGCGGTGATTGTACCGGGTGGGGGCGGTATCGGCTGGGGTCGGATCCGTTTCCCGGCGGGAAACGGCTCTGCCCCCGCACGGTGATGGTAGTGCCGGCCGTTGGCCGGCAACTCCATGAACGTTTGCCGACATCGCGAGGTTGCCGGCCAGCGGCCGGCACTACCGGGAACATCCACGCATGGCGTGGATCTACTGCGATGCAACCGGTAACGACGGGCCATTCCCGGCGAGCACGCAATCATCCACGCATGGCGTGGATCTACTGGCGGCGTACCGACTGCACGACCGACAGGCGGCGCAGGCGGCGCATCACTTCGGCCAGGTGGTTGCGGTCGCGGACCTGGATGTTGAACGCCAGCACGGCGGCGTTGAAGTCGCGGTCCAGGTAGTCCACGCGCTCGATGTTGGAGTGGCTTTGCGCGATGGCGGCGGCCAGCTGCGCCAGCACGCCGGTGCCGTTCTCCACTTCCACCACCAGCGAGGTGTCGTAGTCGCCGGAGACGGTGGTGTCCCAACCGATCGGCACCCAGCGCTCGGGCGACTTGCGCAGTTCGGCCAGGTTCGGGCAGTCCATGCGGTGCACCACGATGCCCTTGCCGGCGGTGTGGTAGCCCATGATCTCGTCGCCCGGAATAGGCTGGCAGCAGCCGGCGAAGGTCACCACGCCGCGCTCGCTGCCGTTGATCAGGATCTTTTCCTGCGAATGGTGGCGCGAGTGCGGGCCGCCACGCAGTTCGGCGTAGGCCATCAGCGCCTGCGCGGCCTGGGTCGGCATCCAGTTGCCCAGTGCGACCTCGGCCAGCAGCGCCTCCAGGCGCGGGAAGCGGTGTTCGGCCAGGAACGCATCCAGGCGCCCCTTCGGCAGCCGCTCCAGCGACGAATCCATCGCTTCCAGCGCACGGTCGAGCATGCGGTGGCCCAGCTGCACGGCGTCTTCATGCTCCAGCTGCTTGAGCTGGTGGCGGATGGCGGTGCGTGCCTTGCTGGTGACCACGAATTCCAGCCACTGCGGTTTCGGCGTGGCCGAGCGCGCGGTGATGATCTCCACCGACTGGCCCGACACCAGCTTGGTGCGCAGCGGCACCAGTTTCTTGTCCACGCGCGAAGCCACCGCCATGTTGCCGACGTCGGTGTGCACGGCGTAGGCGAAGTCCAGCGCGGTGGAGTTGCGCGGCAGGGCGAGGATCTTGCCCTTCGGGGTGAACAGGTAGACCTCGTCCGGGAACAGGTCGACCTTGACGTTGTCGAGGAACTCAAGCGAGGAACCGGCGGCGCGCTGCGAGTCGATCAGCTCGACGATCCAGGCGTGGGCGCGGCTCTGTGCACTGTTGGGCGAATCGCCACCGAACTTGTAGGTCCAGTGCGCGGCCACGCCGCGTTCGGCGATCAGGTCCATTTCCTCGGTACGGATCTGCACTTCGATCGGCGAGCCATACGGCCCGAACAGCACGGTGTGCAGCGACTGGTAGCCGTTGGCCTTGGGAATGGCGATGAAATCGCGGAAGCGCCCATCCAGCGGCTTGAAGGTGGCGTGCACCGAACCCAGCGCGTGGTAGCAGCTGGGCACGCTGCGCACGACCAGGCGGAAGCCGAACACGTCCATCACCTGGTCGAAGGATTTGTTCTCGTCGCGCATCTTGTTGTAGATGCTCCACGGGGTCTTGATGCGGCTGATCAGCCGATGCTCGATCCCCTCCTTGGCCAGGCGCTGCGACAGCTGCACCTCCACCTGCGCCATCGCTTCGCGGCGCACCACCGGCTGGCTGCGGATGTGTTTTTCGATGATGGCGTGGCGCCACGGGTACAGCGCCTTGAATCCCAGATTCTGCAGCTCGCTCTTGACCAGGCTCATGCCCAGGCGCTGGGCGATGGGCGCGTATATCTCCAGCGTTTCGCGGGCGATGCGGCCGCGTGCTTCGCGGCTCTGCGCGCCCAGCGTGCGCATGTTGTGCAGGCGATCGGCCAGCTTGATCATGATCACGCGCAGGTCGCGCGACATCGCCAGCAGCATCTTGCGGAAGCTCTCGGCGGCAGCCTCCTGGCGATCGCGGAACTTCAGCTTGTCCAGCTTGGTGACGCCGTCGACCAGTTCGGCCACGGCTTCGCCGAACTCGGCGGCCAGCGCCTCACGGGTCAGCGGGGTGTCTTCGATGGTGTCGTGCAGGATCGCGGCGATCAGCGCTTCCACGTCCAGGCCGAGCTCGGCCAGCACCTGGGCCACGGCCACCGGATGGGTGATATAGGGCTCGCCCGACTTGCGCGTCTGCCCAGCGTGCGCGGAGGCTCCGACTTCCCAGGCACGGCGCAACAGCGGCAGCTGTTCCGGCGGCAGGTAATGGGCGGCGCGTTCAAGCTGGAGGACGTAGTCGGGTACGGCGGCAGTGGGGGCTGCGGCGACCTTGGCAGTGGGGCCTGGGTTCATGCCCGCAGCCTATTCCAGCGCGACGTTTACGGCAAATCCTGAATGCGAAACAGCCCGCACGGGGCGGGCTGTTCGGCACATCCAACGATTACGTTGATCGATGCGATCAATCGTCGTTCTTGGACATGTCTTCGTCGGCGACCACTTCCGCGGCGGCCCACTCCAGCGCTTCGCGCTCGGCGCGCTCACGCTCGGCCTTCTCGACTTCGTCGATCAGCGCGTTGTCGATCTTGCGGGCGGCGATTTCGCGCAGCGCCAGCACGGTCGGCTTGTCCTCGGTCTCGCTGTTGTCCAGCGTGGCCTGCACGCCGTTGGCGAGCTGGCGGGCACGCTTGGAAGCCATCATGACCAGTTCGAAACGGTTGTTAACGACTTCCAGGCAATCTTCTACGGTGATGCGGGCCATACGGGCTCCCGGCGACCGGTCGGCCGCTCAGTCGAATGAGGGAAAGGGGACGGAGTGTACTGGCAGGGGCTGGACAAAATCAAGCCAACCCCTACCCGATTCTTTTGGAATCAGTCAGTTGCGCCCGGATCGGGGGTCAGCAGGGCCTGGATCAGGCCGGCGTGGCGGACCTTCTGGGCCTCCCGGCGCAGGCGGCTGGCGGTGAAGATGGCGCACAGCTCGTCCACCGCGGTGTCGAACACCTCGTTGACGATGACGTAGTCGAACTCGTTGAAGTGCAGCATCTCATCGCGGGCCGCGCCCAGGCGCTGGGCGATGACCGCCTCGCTGTCCTGGCCGCGCTTGCGCATGCGGTCCTGCAGGGCCTGCTTGGACGGCGGCAGGATGAACACGGTGACCGTGCCCGGCACCAGCTGGCGCACCTGCTGCGCGCCCTGCCAGTCGATCTCCAGCAGCACGTCCTGGCCGGCGGCCAGCTGCGGTTCCACCGACTGGCGGGCGGTGCCCTTCCAGTCGCCGTGCACCCAGGCATGCTCGAAGAAGTCGCCAGCGGCGATCATTTCCTCGAACTTTTCCGCAGAGACGAAATGGTAGTGCTGGCCGTTCACCTCACCCGGGCGCATCGCGCGCGAGGTGAAGGAGATCGACAGGGCGATCTGCGGGTCACGCGCCAGGGTGGCATTGACGATGCTGCTCTTGCCGGCACCGGACGGGGCGGCGACGATGTACAGCGTGCCGCGCGCAACGGCGTCCGACGGCTTCGACGGGGCGCTCATGCGGGGGATCCAACGGGTTGATTTCGCAAGATTTTTCCTCGATGTTCCAGATCCGGCGCGGAGGATCGCGCCAGGACGGCGGGGGCTGCGCGGAACATCCTGGAACCAGGCCCGGCAGACGCTTCCCCGGGGGGCGGGCACGCAACTTTACCAGAGCGGCCCGGTTGCGCGCCCGTCCGGCAGGCGCCGGGCCTTGTGCCACATGGGCATCCGGGGGCCTGTGCTATAACCGGGCCGTACCCAACGACAGCCCGGAGGCCTGCGCCTCCCCGCCATCCCAGGAGAACGGCATGCCATCGATGAGCCGCCGCCAGTTCCTGAAAGTGACCGGGACAACCCTGGTCGGCTCCAGCCTGGCATTGATGGGCTTCGCGCCCGGCATCGCGCTCGCGGAGGTCAGGCAGTACAAGCTGACCCGCGCGACCGAGACCCGCAACACCTGTACGTACTGTTCGGTGGCCTGCGGCATCCTGATGTACAGCCTCGGCGACGGTGCCAAGAATGCCGAGCCGAGCATCTTCCATATCGAGGGCGACCCGGACCACCCGGTCAACCGCGGCACGCTGTGCCCGAAGGGTGCCGGCCTGGCCGACATCATCCACAGCAAGTCGCGCCTGCTCTACCCCGAGTACCGCGCACCGGGCTCGAACGAGTGGAAGCGGCTGAGCTGGGACGATGCGCTGGACCGCATCGCGCGGCTGATGAAGGAAGACCGCGATGCCAACTTCGTGCAGAAGAACGAGGCCGGGCAGACGGTCAACCGCTGGCTGACCACCGGCATGCTGGCCGCCTCGGCCACCAGCAATGAAACCGCGGTGCTGACCCACAAGGTCGTGCGCTCCCTTGGCATGTTGGCATTCGACAACCAGGCACGTGTCTGACACGGCCCGACGGTGGCAGGTCTTGCCCCGACGCTAGGCCGTGGTGCGATGACGAATCACTGGGTCGACATCAAGAATGCCGACCTGATCCTGATCATGGGTGGCAATGCCGCCGAGGCGCATCCGTGCGGGTTCAAATGGGTGACCGAGGCCAAGGCACACAACAAGGCCCGGCTGATCGTGGTCGATCCGCGCTTCAACCGCTCGGCCGCCGTGGCCGACGTGTACGCGCCGATCCGTACCGGCACCGACATCGTGTTCCTGGGCGGCCTGATCAACTACCTGTTGACCGAGGACCGCATCCAGCACGAGTACGTGCTGAACTACACCGACATGTCGTTCCTGGTGAAGGACGAATTCGCCTTCAAGGACGGCCTGTATTCGGGCTACAACGAGGAGAAGCGCAGCTACGACCGCTCCAGCTGGGACTACGCGTACGGTGACGATGGCTTCGTGCGCAGCGACCCGACGCTGAAGGACCCGCGCTGCGTCTACAACCTGCTCAAGCAGCACTACGCGCGCTACACCGTGGAGATGGTCGAACGCATCTGCGGCACGCCGGCCAACAGCATCCGACAGGTGTGGGAGATGATCGCGTCCACCGCCGGCAAGGACAAGGCGATGACCATCCTGTACGCGCTGGGCTGGACGCAGCACTCGATCGGCGCACAGAACGTGCGCGCCGGCACCATGGTGCAGCTGCTGCTGGGCAACATCGGCGTGGCCGGTGGTGGCATGAACGCGCTGCGCGGGCATTCCAACATCCAGGGCCTGACCGACATCGGCCTGATGTCGGACCTGCTGCCCGGCTACCTGACCCTGCCGAAACAGGACGAGCAGGACTACGACGCCTACATCGCCAAGCGCACGCAGAAGCCGCTGCGCGCCAACCAGATGTCGTTCTGGCAGAACTACCCGAAGTTCCACGTCAGCCTGATGAAGTCGTGGTGGGGCGACGCCGCCACCGCCGACAACAACTGGTGCTTCGACCACCTGCCCAAGCTCGACAAGCCGTACGACATGCTGCAGGCGTACGAGCTGATGAACGAGGGGAAGATCCATGGCTACATCTGCCAGGGTTTCAACCCGCTGGCTTCGGCGCCGAACAAGGGCAAGCTGATCAGTGCGTTCTCCAAGCTGAAGTTCATGGTCAGCATGGACCCGCTGGAAACCGAGACGATTGCCTTCTGGCAGAACCATGGCGCGCTGAACGACGTCGACCCGAGCACGATCCAGACCGAAGTATTCCGCCTGCCGACCACCTCCTTCGCCGAGGAGAACGGCGCGGTGGTGAATTCCTCGCGCTGGCTGCAGTGGCACTGGAAGGGGGCCAATCCGCCGGGTGAAGCGCGCAGCGACATCGAGATCATGTCCGAGCTGTTCCATCGCATCAAGGCGATGTACGAGAAGGATGGCGGTGCATGGTGGGAGCCGGTGCGCGACCTGGCCTGGAAGTACTCCAACCCGGAACTGCCGACGCCGGAAGAACTGGCGATGGAATACAACGGCAAGGCGCTGGCCGACGTGTTCGATCCGAAGGACCCGACCAAGCTGGTGCGCAAGGCTGGCGAGCAGCTGGCCGCATTCGGCGACCTGCGCGACGACGGCAGCACGTCCTCCGGCTGCTGGATCTACATCGGCGCCTGGGGCCCGACCGGCAACATGATGGCGCGGCGTGACAACAGCGACCCCACCGGCATCGGCAACACGCTGGGCTGGGCCTGGGCGTGGCCGGCCAACCGCCGCGTGATGTACAACCGCGCGTCGTGCGACGTGGCTGGCCAACCATTCGATCCGCGCCGCACGCTGCTGGCCTGGAACGGCAAGAACTGGGGCAGCGTGGACGTGCCGGACTTCAAGGCCGACGAAGATCCCGCCGGCGGCATGGGCCCGTTCATCATGAATCCGGAAGGCATCGCCCGCTTCTTCGCCAAGGCCGGCATGGCCGAGGGACCGTTCCCGGAGCACTACGAACCGTTCGACACCCCGCTGCGCAGCAACCCGCTCAGCCCGGGGCAGGCACTGACGCTGAACAACCCGGCGGCACGCGTGTTCGCCAGCGATCGCGCACAGATCGGCTCCCCGGACGAGTTCCCGCATGTGGCCACCACCTACCGCCTGACCGAGCATTTCCACTTCTGGACCAAGCACGGCAAGCTCAACGCGATCATCCAGCCCGAGCAGTTCGTCGAGATCGGCGCGGCCCTGGCCGACGAGCTGGGCATCAACAACGGCAGCCGCGTGCGGGTCAGTTCCAAGCGCGGGCATATCGAAGCGGTGGCGATGGTGACCAAGCGCATCAAGGCCCTGCAGATCGATGGCCGGACCGTGCACCAGGTGGGCGTGCCGATCCACTGGGGCTTCCTGGGTGCGGCCAAGCCCGGATACATCGCCAATACGCTGACCAACGCCATCGGTGACGGCAACTCGCAGACCCCCGAATCGAAGTGCATCCTGGTCAAGGTCGAGAAGGTGTAGGAGACACGCCATGTCACTGCAATCCCTGGACATCATCCGCCGCTCGGCCACCACCACGCCCTCGCCGGAGGCGCGCGGTGCGCACACCGGCCAGGTCGCCAAGCTGATCGATGTGAGCAAGTGCATCGGCTGCAAGGCCTGCCAGGTCGCCTGCATGGAATGGAACGACCTGCGCGACGAGGTCGGCAGCTGCGTCGGCAGCTATGACAACCCGCCCGACCTGAGCGAACAGTCGTGGACGGTGATGAAGTTCCGCGAGTACGAGGACGAGAAGGGCAAGCTGGAGTGGCTGATCCGCAAGGAAGGCTGCATGCACTGCAGCGACCCGGGCTGCCTGAAGGCCTGCCCGTCGCCGGGCGCGATCATCCAGTACGCCAACGGCATCGTCGACTTCCAGGAAGAGAACTGCATCGGCTGCGGCTACTGCGTGACCGGCTGCCCGTTCGACGTGCCGCGCATCTCCAAGAAGGACCACAAGGCCTACAAGTGCACGCTGTGTTCGGACCGGGTGGCGGTGGGCCAGGAACCGGCCTGCGTGAAGACCTGCCCGACCGGTGCGATCACCTTCGGCAGCAAGCAGGCGATGACCGAGCATGCCGCCGGCCGCGTGGAGGACCTGAAATCGCGTGGCTACGAGAACGCCGGCCTGTATGACCCGCAGGGTGTGGGCGGCACCCACGTGATGTACGTGCTGCAGCATGTGGACAAGCCCGAGCTGTACGCCGACCTGCCCAAGGACCCGCGTATCAGCCCGATGGTGGAAGTCTGGAAGGGCGTGGCCAAGCCGCTGGGCGTGCTTGCAATTGCCGCTACCGCCTTCGCCGGCTTCCTGCATTACATCGGCATCGGCCGCAACACGGTCAATGACGAGGAAGAAGAGGAAGCCGAGCACGAGGCGAAGAAGATCGAAGAGGAGCAGCGGCCATGAAGTACGCCCCGCACCCGCGGCAGATCATCCGCTACCGCGCGCCGACCCGCATCAATCATTGGATCGTGGCGATCTGCTTCGTGCTGACGGCACTGTCCGGGTTGGCGTTGTTCCACCCTGCCCTGTTCCCGTTGACCCAGCTGTTCGGCGGCGGACCATGGACGCGCATCCTGCATCCGTTCATCGGCCTGGCCATGGTGGTGGGTTTTGCGCTGCTGGCTTTCCGTATGTGGCGCGACAATCTGCCGACCGCCGACGATGGCAAGTGGATGCGCGGCATGCGCGATGTGCTGCGCAACGAGGATGAGAAGCTGCCGCCGGTGGGCCGCTTCAATGCCGGCCAGAAACTGCTGTTCTGGGCCATCATTGGTTGCCTGTCGGCGCTGCTGCTGACCGGCTTCGTGATCTGGCGGCAGTACTTCAGCCACTTCTTCCCGATCGGGGTGATCCGCTTCTCGGTGCTCGCCCATGCGTTGTTCGGCTGGGTGCTGGTGTGCGCGATCGTGGTGCACATCTATGCAGCGATCTGGATCAAGGGCTCGGTGCGGGCGATGACCCAGGGCAAGGTGACCTACGGGTGGGCGTACAAGCACCACCGGCAGTGGTTCCGGGACATCCTGCGCGGACGGCGGGAACAGGGGTAGCGGCAGGGCCTGCGGCCCTGCACCCGCAGAAGCAACGTCAACGTCAACGTCAACGTCAAAGACAGGTCTCCTGCGAGATGGCGGGGTGGGTCCGGTTGCGGGGGACGCCGTAAACCCGTCCATGGGGGCTTGGCCGCGGCATCCATGCCGCGGACACCCCCGCAACCGGACCCACCCCGCCTTCGACAGTTTCCCGCTGCTGTTGGTGGGTGTCGACCTTGGTCGACACGATGAACACGGCAACAACCGAATCCGTTTTTTGTAGAGTCGAGCCATGCTCGACTGCTTTACCTGGAACACGCTGGACGCCAGCGACGACAACGGCGAGGATGGAGGCTGGTTCTTCTGGCTGGCCCTGCATGGCGCAACGCATCCTTGAACCCGGTGAGATCGAGACGCTAGCCTCGCGCGACGTGCCGCGCATCATCCTGCCCGATACCGAGTCGCTGTTCGCCGCGCGCGCGGACCGGCTGCGCAGCCTGGCGGGAAACAGCGCCATCGGCGGTTACCTGCAGCTGCTGGCGGCACTGGCCGATGCGCAGCAGGCGCTGCTGGAGGATCTGACACCGCAGCAGCGCGAGGAACTTCAGGCGCAGGCGCGGACGCAGCAGTCGAGTGCGGCGGCCGGCGCCGGCATGCCGTTGCGACCTGCCAATACGCTTCAGCTGGATGGGCGTTGGCGCGACTGGCTGCGCACGCTGTGCCGGCACTGCGCCGACGAGGCCAGGCTGCCGGCGGAAACCCGGCACGAACTCCTGCGCGTCGCCGCCGCCGAGGATGCCTGGTTGGATGCACAGGCCCACGCCGTGCTGGAACGCGATGACGCGCCCGCGGTCGACGCAGTCGCTGCGCTGCTGGTGATGAATGCATTGCAGGTGTACTGGACAGTGCTGGCGGCCAGCTTCCGCCCCACCGACCTGAAGCCGCTGGCCGATGCGCCGGGGCTATGCCCGCTGTGCGGCACGTTGCCGGTGACCAGCGTGGTGCAGGCTCGTCCGCCCTACGCCTCCTACCGCTACCTGTCGTGCTCGCTGTGCGCCTGCCAGTGGCACTACGTGCGCGTGCAGTGCAGCCAGTGTGGTGCCGCCGGCAAGGACATCGCCTACCGCGCCCTGGCCGATGCCGACGGCGATACCGGCCAGGCCGTGCGCGAGAGCGCGGTGCGCGCGGAAACCTGCGACCACTGCCACAGCTACCGCAAGATCCTGTATCTGGAAAAGGACCCGTCACTGGAACCGGTGGCTGATGACCTCGGCACACTGGCGCTGGACCTGCTGCTGGGCGAGGAAGGCTACGCGCGTGCCAGCCAGAATCCACTGCTGTGGCAATCCGACAGCGACTGACCGATGCCACGCACGCCCCGCACCCCGGCATCGGCCGCCGCCCTGCCTTCGCTGGACAAGCTGCTGCGCCTGCCGGCGCTGTCGGCACTGATCGAAGATCACGGTCGCAGCCGCGTCACCCTGCTGCTGCGTTCGCACCTGCAGGCGCTGCGTGAGCGCATCAGTGCCGCGCAGCTCTCGGCCGAGCAGTTGCATCAGGCCATTGAAGGCCCGGCTCTGGTCGCGGCGCTCGACGCCGCCCTTGCCGCCGATGCACGGCTGGACCTGCAGCCGATGTTCAACCTGACCGGCACCGTGCTGCATACCAATCTTGGCCGCGCGCTGTTGCCCGATGCTGCCGTGCAGGCGGTCACCCGCGCGATGACCGCGCCGGTCGATCTGGAATTCGACATCACCCGCGGCCGCCGCGGCGACCGCGATGCACGGGTCCAGGCGCTGGTCTGCGAGCTGACCGGCGCCGAAGCCGCCACCGTGGTCAACAACAATGCCGCGGCGGTGCTGCTGCTGCTCAACAGCCTGGCCAACCGCCGCGAGGTGGTGGTATCGCGCGGCGAACTGGTGGAGATCGGCGGTGCCTTCCGTATTCCCGATGTGATGCGCAGTGCCGGCGCGCGGCTGCTGGAAGTGGGTACCACCAACCGCACTCATCCGGCCGACTTCGCCCATGCCATCGGCGCGCGCACCGCACTGCTGATGGAAGTGCATGCCAGCAACTACGCGATCACCGGCTTCACCGCCAAGGTCGACACGGCGGCAATGGCTGCCATCGCGCACGACCATGGCCTGCCGTTGGTGGTGGACCTGGGCAGCGGCAGCCTGTGTGACCTGGCGGCATTCGGCCTGCCACACGAGCCGACCGTGCAGGAAACACTGGCGGCCGGCGCCGATCTGGTCTCATTCAGCGGCGACAAGCTGCTGGGCGGGCCTCAGGCCGGCATCATCGCCGGCCGCGCCGACCTGATTGCACGTATCAACCGCAACCCGCTCAAGCGCGCGCTGCGCATGGACAAGATGGGCCTGGCCGCGCTGGAAGCGGTGCTGGCGCTGTACCGCGAAGCGGAGCTGCTGGCGAAACGGCTGCCGACCCTGCGCACCCTGTCGCGCACGCAGGATGACATGGATGTGCAGGCCCAGCGCCTGCTGCCGCCGATGCGGTCCGCGCTCGCCGCCGACTACGGTCTTGAACGGGCATCGATGCACAGCCAGATCGGCAGCGGTGCACAGCCACAGGCGCAGCTGGCCAGTGCCGGGCTGCGCATCACCACTGCGCACCGTGGCGGACTGGATCGCCTGGCCAAGCGCTTGCGTCAGCTGCCGCGCCCCGTGCTGGGACGCATCGCCGATGACGCGCTGTGGCTGGACCTGCGCTGCCTGGAACCGGCCGACGAAGCGGACTTCCTCGCCCAATGGAGCACGCTGCAGGCATGATCGTCGGCACCGCCGGGCATATCGACCATGGCAAGACAAGCCTGGTGCGGGCACTGACCGGCATCGAAACCGATCGCCTGCAGGAAGAGCGCACGCGCGGCATATCGATCGAACTGGGCTATGCCTATGTCCCGGTGGAAAGCTCGGACGGCACAGGCCCCGCCGCGACGCTGGGTTTCGTCGATGTGCCGGGCCATGAGCGTTTCGTGCACACGATGGTGGCCGGCGCCACCGGCATCGATGTCGCCCTGCTGGTGATCGCCGCCGACGACGGCGTGATGCCGCAGACCCGCGAGCATCTGGCGATCCTGCAGTTGCTGGGCGTGGATCGCGGCGCGGTGGCGCTGACCAAGATCGACCGCGTGGACGCCGCGCGCATCGCCCGGGTCGAGATCGAGATCGCCGCGCTGCTGGCCGCGACGCCGCTGCAGGATTCCCCCGTATTCGCCTGCAACAGCACTTCAGCCGATGACGCAGGCATCAACGCCTTGCGCGCCCACCTGCACGCATGGGCCGCGGGCGATGCCAACGCGCGCCAGGCCACGCTACGCGGCGAGCTGTTCCGCATGCCGGTGGACCGCGTGTTCTCGTTGGCGGGCCACGGCACATTGGTGACCGGCGCGGTGCATGGCGGCGTCGCCACAGTGGGCGAGCACCTGCAACTGATGCCCGCCGCCACCGATGTCCGCGTGCGCAGCATCCACGCGCAGAACCAGCCCAGCGAACACGCCATGGCCGGGCAGCGCTGCGCGTTGAACCTGGCCGCCATCGCCCGCGACGAGATTCATCGTGGCGACTGGATTGCCGACCCGCGCGCGCTGCTGGCCACCACCCGCATCGATGTGCGCCTTCGGCTGTCCCCACGGGCAGCTCCACTGCGCGACTGGGCACCCCTGCACATCCATTGGGGCACGATGCACCGGCAGGCTCATGTGGTTCTGCTGGAGGACGACGATCACGGCAATGGGCAGCTCGTGCAGCTGGTGTTCGAGGCGCCGGTCTGTGCGATGTGTGGTGATCGCTTCATCGCCCGCGATTCCGCCGCGACCCACACGCTGGGCGGTGGCGTCGTGCTCGACCCGGACCCGCCACAGCGGCGTCGGCGCAGCCCGGCACGGCTCGCATGGCTTGGGGCGCTGGAGCAGCTGGCCGCAGGTGCGGGAATCGGCCCGCCGTTGCAGCAGGCTCCCTTCGGCATTGCGATGGCCGCGTTGCAGCGTTACTGCCGGCG
Organism: Stenotrophomonas sp. 109824_Sma; assembly: GCF_056480025.1. Taxonomy (NCBI): domain Bacteria; kingdom Pseudomonadati; phylum Pseudomonadota; class Gammaproteobacteria; order Lysobacterales; family Lysobacteraceae; genus Stenotrophomonas; species Stenotrophomonas sp. 109824_Sma. The sequence continues at coordinate 3,852,837 of NZ_CM151078.1, forward strand.
CGCCGCCGGTCAGATCGATCTGCCTGCGGACGCACAGCGTATCGTCACCCGCGATGACACGGTGATCATCCTCGCCTCGCACTGGCAGGCATTGCGCGAGCAGGTGATTGCCTCGCTGCGCGACTGGCACGAGCGACGCCCGGACGAACCCGGTGTCGACAGCGGCCGCCTGCAGCGCAGCACCCTGCCCGCACTGGCGAGCAACCTGTGGAATGCCCTGCTGCAGGACCTGCTGGCCGATGGCACGCTGCAGCGCGTGGGCGCCTGGTGGCGCCTGCCCGGCCATGACCATGCGCCACCGGAGCGCGAACGTCTTCTGCTGGAACGTGTGCTTCCGCAGCTGCACGCCGGTGGTTTCGATCCGCCGTGGGTGCGCACCCTGGCCGCCGACTTCGGCCTGGCCGAAGACGAGGTCCGCGCGATCCTGCGCCGGGCCGCAGCCCGCGGCGACCTGTTCCAGGTGGTGCCTGACCTGTTCTATGCACCGGCCCGCATCACCGAGCTCGCCGCGATCGTCGCGCAGCTGTCACAGGCCACCGGCACGGTGGATGCGGCGGCCTTCCGCGATGCCATCGGCCTGGGCCGCAAACGCAGCATCCAGATCTTGGAGTTCTTCAATCGCGTTGGCTACACTCGACGCGTCGGTGACCAGCATCGTCCGCGCGGCGACCTGCAGTGGAACGCAGCGCGCGACTGAGCCCACCGGTACCGCCGTACTTTCGGAAGGCATGCGCATCCGGGCATGCGGCTGGGCTTCAAACCCAGTAGGGGGCGTCGATCGTTCCCTGGTAGGTTCGACTCCTGCTGCCTTCCGCCATTCGTGTTTCCGCAGGAGATGTCGGCATGGCCACGCACGCGCAGTCCCCCGCTCCTTCAACGGCCGATGCCCCGCAACGACTGACCTCGCTGGCCCACGGTGGCGGCTGCGGCTGCAAGATCGCCCCGGGCGTGCTTTCCGAACTGCTGCGCGGCGTTCCAGCGCTTCCGGCACCGGCCGAACTGCTGGTCGGCCGTGAGACCAGCGACGACGCGGCGGTGTACCGCCTCGATGACCGACAGGCGATCGTCGCCACCACCGATTTCTTCATGCCGATCGTCGACGATCCGTTCGACTTCGGCCGCATCGCCGCCACCAATGCCTTGTCGGACCTGTACGCGATGGGCGCACGCCCGCTGTTCGCACTGGCCATCGTCGGCATGCCGATCAATACGCTGCCGCAGGACACCATCCGCGGCATCCTGCAGGGCGGCGAACGCGCCTGCGCCGATGCCGGCATCGTGGTGGCTGGTGGCCACAGCATCGATTCGGTGGAACCCATCTACGGCCTGGCCGCGATCGGCGTGCTCGATCCGCAGCGGCTCAAGCGCAATGCCGATGCCCGCGCCGGCGATGTGCTGGTGCTGGGCAAGCCGCTGGGCGTGGGCGTGTATTCGTCGGCGTTGAAGAAGGAAGTGCTGGACACCGACGGCTACCGGCAGATGATCGAGTCGACCACCCGCCTGAACAGCGTGGGCGTGCCCCTTGCCGCGCTGGAGGGCGTGCATGCGATGACCGACGTCACCGGCTTCGGCCTGCTCGGCCACCTGCTGGAAGTGTGCCGCGCCAGTGGTGTCGCTGCCGAGGTGGACAGTGCACAGGTGCCGCTGCTGCCACAGGCGCTGGACCTGCTGCAACGCGGCTGCGTGACTGGCGCCTCGAACCGCAACTGGGCCTCGTATGGCGCCGAGGTGCGCTTCGACGAGGGCTTGGCCGCCCACTGGCAGCCGCTGCTGACCGACCCGCAGACCAGCGGCGGCCTGCTGGTGTCCTGTGCCCCGGAAGCGGTGGATGCGGTGCTGGCCTGCTTCCACGACGCCGGGTTCGGCCAGGCGGCCGTGGTGGGGCGTTTGGGCGAAGGAGCGCCGGGCGTCAGCGTGCGCTGATGCACTGAAACGACAAGGGCGCCCGAAGGCGCCCTTGCTGTATCGCTGGATGCAACATCACTCGATGTTCTGCACCTGTTCGCGGATCTGGTCGATCAGCACCTTCAGCTCCACCGCGGCATTGGACGTACGGCTGTCCACCGACTTCGACCCCAGCGTATTGGCTTCGCGGTTGAACTCCTGCAGCAGGAAGTCCAGGCGGCGGCCGACCGGCTCGCGTTGCTTGAGCACGCGGCGGATCTCGACGATGTGGCTGCCGAGGCGGTCCAGCTCTTCATCCACGTCCAGCTTCTGCAGCCACAGCACCAGCTCCTGCTCGGCGCGGCCGGGGTCGACCGGGTGCGGCAGGTCAGCCAGGCGTGCGGCCAGCTTGGCGCGCTGGCCGTCGCGAATGGCCGGAATCAAGGTGCGCACTTCGGTAGCGATGCGTTCGATACCGTCCACGCGTTCGCTGATGGCAGCCGACAACTTGCCGCCTTCGCGCTCACGGGCCTCGACGAAGCCGTCCAGCACCTGGTCCAGCAGGGCCAGTGCCTCGACCTGCAGGGCGGCGGCGTCGGTCGCCTCGCCACGGGTCACGCCCGGCAGCTGCAGCAGGTCGGTGAAGCTGACCTGCAGGTTGGGGAAATCGGAGGTCAGGCGGTGCGCCAGGCGCCCCAGCTGGCCCAGCAGGGCCTCGTCGACCTGCAGGTTGGCCGCCGCTTCCGGCGCGCGCAGGCGCATCACCAGATCCAGCTTGCCGCGGCTCAGGCGCGCGGCGATACGCTCGCGCAGCTGCGGTTCGAGCGCCCGCAGTTCCTCGGGCAGGCGGGTGCCGACCTCCAGGAAGCGGTGGTTGACCGAGCGCAGCTCGCAGCCCAGCGTGCCCCACGGGGTGACCCGCTCGCCGCCGGCGTAGGCGGTCATGCTTCGAATCATGGATTGTGTCCGGTGCGTGCAAAGGGGGAATGGTACCCTAGCGCCCTCACCAGAGCCCCCTTGCCCGCCCCGTGAAGGCCGCGGGCGTGGCGGCGTACTCCCTCGCCATTACGGAACCCGCACCATGTCCGATTCCCGCCCCAGCGGCCGCCAGCCCGACCAGCTCCGCCCGGTCGTCATCCAACGCGGCTTCACCCGCCACGCCGAAGGTTCGGTACTGGTCTGCTTCGGTGAAACCCGCGTGCTGTGCACCGCCAGCGTCGAGAACCGCGTGCCGGGCTTCCTGCGCGGCAAGGGCGAAGGCTGGGTGACCGCCGAGTACGGCATGCTGCCGCGCGCCACCCACACCCGCAGCGACCGCGAAGCGGCCCGTGGCAAGCAGGGCGGCCGCACGCTGGAGATCCAGCGCCTGATCGGCCGCAGCCTGCGTGCCTGCGTGGACCGCAACGCGCTGGGCGAGCGCACCATCACCCTCGACTGCGACGTACTGCAGGCCGACGGTGGCACCCGCACCGCCGCCATCACCGGCGCCTACGTGGCCCTGGTCGATGCGGTGAACGTGCTGATGAAGCGTGGCGACATCAAGCGCAACCCGATCCTGGGCGCAGTGGCCGCCGTGTCGGTGGGCGTGTACCGCAGCACCCCGGTGCTGGACCTGGACTACGCCGAAGACAGCGACTGCGACACCGACATGAACGTGGTGATGAACGACGGTGGTGGCTTCATCGAACTGCAGGGCACCGCCGAAGGCCATGCCTTCCGTCGCGACGAGCTGGACGCGCTGCTGGGTCTGGCCGAAAAGGGCGTGCGCGAACTGCTGGACGCACAGCAGGCGGCGCTGTCGGCATGAACCGGCGCATCGCCCTGACCACCCTGGTGGTAGCCGACTATGACGAAGCCATCGCCTGGTACACCGGAAAGCTCGGCTTCGCGCTGCTGGAGGACATCGACCAGGGCCACAAGCGCTGGGTGGTGGTGGGGCCGACCGACGGCAGCGCTGCCGCCCTGCTGCTGGCCCGTGCCAGCGACGAGGAACAGCGCAGCCGCATCGGCAACCAGACCGGTGGCCGCGTCGCCTTCTTCCTCAACACCGACGACTTCCACCGCGACCACGCGGCGATGCTGGCCGCCGGGGTCGAGTTCCTGGAAGCGCCGCGCGAAGAACCCTATGCAACGGTCGCGGTGTTCCGCGACCTGTATGGCAACACCTGGGACCTGCTGGAGCCCCGTCAATGAAGAAACTGGTACTGGCCAGCCACAATGCCGGCAAGCTGGTGGAGATGCAGGAGATCCTCGCCGACCTGCCGCTGCAGATCACCTCGGCCGCCGAGCTGGGCCTGGGCGACGTGGAAGAGACCGGCCTGACCTTCGTCGAGAACGCGCTGCTGAAGGCGCGCGCGGCCTGCGAAGCGACCGGCCTGCCGGCGCTGGCCGATGATTCGGGCCTGATCGTCGATGCCCTCGGCGGTGCACCGGGCCTGTACAGCGCGCGTTATGCCGGCCACCCGACCAACGCCGCAGCCAACAATGCCAAGCTGCTGGAAGCGATGGCCGACATTCCCGATGGCCAGCGCGGCGCCCGCTTCTATGCGGTGATCGTGCTGCTGCGCCACGCCACCGACCCGCAGCCTCTGATCTGCGAAGGCCGCTGGGAAGGGCAGATCATCCGCGAACTGCGCGGCACGAATGGTTTCGGCTACAACCCGGTGTTCCTGGACACCACCCACGGCCTGACCGCCGCGGAGATGGAGCCGGCCCTGAAGAACGCCATCAGCCACCGTGCCATTGCCCTGCAGCAGCTCAAGCAGCAGCTGGCGACGCTGTACTGACGCCACCCGATCGAACCAGGGAAGCCGGCCAGCGGCCGGCACTACCGAAGAAGCCCATGCCGCACGCCCACGACCACTGCAACCACCTGCCCGGCGAAGCCTGCTCCGCTGACCACGACAGCCCGCCGCGACTGGTGCCACCACCGCTGTCGTTGTACGTGCACCTGCCGTGGTGCGTGCGCAAATGCCCGTACTGCGATTTCAATTCGCACCAGGCCAAGGGCGAACTGCCGTTCGATGCCTACATCGATGCCCTGCTGCGCGACCTCGACCAGGACCTGCCGCTGGTCTGGGGCCGGGTGGTGCACAGCGTGTTCTTCGGTGGCGGTACCCCCAGCCTGTTCCCGCCGGAAGCGATCGACCGCTTCCTGCAGCAGGCCAGCGCACGCCTGCGCTTCGCACCCAACGCAGAAATCACCCTGGAAACCAACCCGGGCACCGCCGAGCATGGCCGTTTCGACCGCTACCGCGCGGCCGGCGTGAACCGCCTCAGCTTCGGCATCCAGAGTTTCGACGACGCCATGCTCAAGCGCCTGGGCCGCATCCACGACAGCGGCGAGGCCGAGCGCGCGGTGAAGATGGCGCAGGACGCGGGCTACGACAACTTCAACATCGACCTGATGTACGCGCTGCCGGAACAGACCCTGGCCGGTGCCGAGGCTGATCTGGAACGTGCGTTCGCGCTGCAGCCGGCGCATATCTCGCACTACCAGCTGACCCTGGAACCGAACACGGTGTTCTTCGCGCGGCCGCCGCAGGGTATTCCCGACGAAGACAACGCCTGGGACATGCAGGAACACTGCCAGGCGCTGCTGGCGCAGGCCGGCTTCGGCCAGTACGAGGTCAGCGCCTATGCGCGCCCCGGCCGGCAGAGCGCGCACAACCTGAACTACTGGCGTTTCGGCGATTACCTGGGCATCGGTGCCGGCGCACACGGCAAGATCAGCTCGGGCGCCGAGGAACACGTTCTGCGCCGCTGGAAGCTGAAGCACCCGCAGGCCTACCTGGACAGCGCCGGCACTCCGGCCTCGTTCGGTGGTGACGACGTGATCGCAGCAGAGCGCCTGCCGTTCGAGTACATGCTCAACCTGCTGCGCCTGCACGAAGGTTTCGGCCTGCGCGATTTCGAGTCGCGCACCGGGCTGCCACGCAGCGTGCTGGATGCCCCCCTGGCCGAGGCCGTTCAGCGCGGCTGGCTGGACGTGACGGATGGCCATGTGCAGCCGACCGAGCTGGGCCGCCGTTTCACCAACGATGTGGTGAGCCTGTTCCTGGAGGAATAAGGCTTCCGCCGTAGCCGGTAGTGCCGGCCGCTGGCCGGCATTACAGTGAAGACAGCGCTGCCGGCCAGCAGCGGGCACTACCGTTCATCCGTCGGCGCTGCCCAGCGAACGTGAGACACGTTCACCCTAAAGTAGCGCCGACTGCGGCCGACACGGTAGATTCACAGGATCGATCCGCGGGAATCCGGGTACCGCTCGCCGATGTCAGCTGTCTTTTCCATCACCTCTGCCGACAAAGCCCGCCTGGCCGCCAGCGACCTGCCACCGCGGGTGCGTGAGCTGCTGGGTGCGTTGATCGGCCTGTGCCGGCAAACGCTGGCCGCGCCCCTGATCCTGACCGTCGAAGCGCTGGAGCAGACGCTGCTGCACGACGCCGACCGCGCACGCAATCCGATGCAGCAGGCGGACCTGATGGCCCAGCGCGGCCAGCTGCACGCCTTCGCCGGCCACTTCGCCGACCGCATGCTTGATGCCGTGGCCGAGGCGCTGGTGGGCCTGCGCGCGCCGTCCACCGCCGCGGCGGCCCATGCTTCGCCGCCGCCGCTGCCGGGCATGCTCGGCCTGTCACTGGTCGATGAGCATGAGGTGGATCGCGACCTGCTGCTGACCGAGATGATCCGGCGCGAGACGCTGCGTTCAACCAATACGCTGAACCTGCTGGGCCAGCGCCTGGGCGTGCTTGCAGCGGCGCCGGCGTTCGAGGCCGACACCCTGCCACTGGCACCGCAGGCCCTGTGCGCGATGGTGCGCCGGATCGCCGAACAGGACACCCTCGGCGTGGATGTGCAGCTTGCGCTGTACCGCAGCTTCGAGCGGCAGGTACTGGAGCGCCTGGGTGACATCCTGGACCGCGCCAACGCGCTGCTGGCCCAGCACGGCGTGCTGCCGGGCCTGGTCTACACCCCCTACCTGGCACGCTCGTCGAGCACCCGGCGGATCATCACCCAGTCAGTGGGGGGCGGCCGCGCAACCCAGCCTGCCAAGCGTGCGGCCGCCCCGTTGACCGGCTGGAACGGCTCCGCTCCCGCCGGTTCCTGGTCGAACCTGGTGCAGGACGCCTTCAACGATGCGGTCGCCCCGGGTGCCGCAGCCCCGGGCGTGACCACGTCCACCGGCAGTGCGCTGCATGAACTGCTGCAACAGGCCCGCCACGCCACGGCGCCCCCCGCGGATGCCGCTGCCGTGCCCAGTGCGGCCGTCGATGCGGTCCTCGCACGGCTGCAGGCCCAGTCCAGCGCGGCCACCGGCGTCGCCGACCTGCAGGCTGCGGTGGTCGCCCAGCTGCGCAGCGAGCACGGCGCGCAGGCCCAGCTGGGCAGCCACGACCGCGACAACCTCGACCTGCTGCGCATGCTGATGCAGCAGGTGCAGCAACAGCAGCGCCCCGATCCGGTGCCTGCCGCCCTGCTGGCGCGCCTGCAGGTACCGCTGGCGCGTGCGGCGATGGCCGACCCTGGCTTCTTCGTGCGCGACGAACACCCCGCACGCGAACTGCTCAACCAGATTGCCGAAGTCGGCGCCAACTGGCTGGGCGACGATGATGTGGACCCCCAGCTGCTGCAACGCATGGCGCAGAGCGTGCAGGGCCTGCTCGGCCAGGACGCGCGCTCGCCCGAGGCCTTCGCCACCGCCAACGAAGACGTGCAGCAGCACCAGCGCGCGGCGGCCCATCGCGCCGAATTGGCCGAGCGCCGCCACGTCGAGGCCGCGCGCGGCAAGGAACGACTGGAACTGGCACGTCGCCAGGCCAATGCGCAGATCGACCAGTGCTGCGACGCACAGGAGCCGCCGCGCTTCGTGCAGACCCTGCTGCGCCAGGCCTGGGCCGATGCACTCACCCTCACCCGCCTGCGCCATGGCGACGATTCACCGCAATGGCAGGAGCGCCTGCACCAGACCGAGCGCATCGCTGCGGTGACCGCGCAGGCCGTCGACGCGCCCGGTGGTACCGATACCTCGCTGGCCAGCGATGTGGAGTCCGCACTGGTGCAGGTCGGCTATCACGCCGAAGAAGCGGCCGCCGTTGCCCGCCGCCTGGCCACGCCCGGTGGCGAGGACGAAAGCACCTCGCGCACTGAACTCAGTGCCCGGCTGAAGGCGCGTGCACGGTTGGGCGAACATGCCGCCAGCGGCGGCGGCAATGCGTCGCTGGCACCGCGCAGCAGTGCCGAAGAGGCCGCCTACCAGCAGCTGGCCACCCTGCCCTTCGGCAGCTGGTTCGACATCGACAACGGTGACGGCACCCTGCGCCGCCAGCGCCTGTCCTGGTACAGCCTGCTGACCGGCCACGCCCTGTTCGTCAATCCGCGCGGGCAGAAGATCGCCGATACCGACCTCGACACGCTGGCCCGGCAGATCAGCGCCGGGCGCGCGCAGCTGGTCACCGAAGACAATGGCCGGCTGGTCGATCGCGCATGGCAGGCCAGCCTCGGCGCGCTGCGTGCGCTGGCCGGCAGTCGTTCCAGGGAGACGTCCGCTTGAACACGCAACCGCCGCAGGACACCCGCCGCGCGCCGCGCCGCCAGGTCTCGGACCTGGTGCCGGTCACCGACCAGATGCGCGAAAGCGTGGTGGGCCGGCTCGGCAATGTCTCCGAGACCGGCATGCTGATGCTGGCCAGCACGCCGCTGCGCGAGGATGCGCTGTACCAGTTCCGCTTCCCGTTGCCGATGGGCGACGGCCGCCACGAGGCCATCGACGTGGGCGTGCACCTGCTGTGGAGCGAACCGGCGCATGCGCCGGGCCAGAGCTGGACCGGCTTCCGTTTCCTCACCCTGTCACGTGAGCATCGGCAGCTGCTGCGCCAGTGGGTAGGCGAAGACAGCGACGAGGGGCCGGTTTCGACGGCCTGAGTGCCGGTTCCAGCACAGCGGTTTTTCCCGGTATGCGGCAGAATCTAGGGCCGTTTTCCGTGTCGAGCCACCGCAATGATCCAGCAAGACCCCGGCGCCTTGTATCCCGACCACCTGGCCGTGCTGTGCCGACGTGCCGAACAGGCGCTGGCCCGCGGCGGCTTCGATCACCTGGTGGTGCCCAGCGGCACCCTGCATTACCAGGTGTTCGACGATCGCGACTACCCGTATGCGGTCAATCCGCAGTTCAAGGCCTGGCTGCCGCTGACCCGCGTGCCCAACAGCTGGATCGTGTTCACCCCCGGCAAGCGCCCGGCGGTGATCTTCCACCAGCCCTTCGACTACTGGCACGTGGTGCCGGATGCGCCGAGCGGCTGGTGGGTGGACCACTTCGACATCCACATCATCCGCAAACCCGAAGACGCGCTGGCCCTGCTGCCGGCCGACCCGTCGCGCTGCGCGATCCTCGGCGAGCCGCAGAGCGCGCTGGGCAGCTACGTGCCGAACAACCCGGCACCGGTGGTGAACTACCTGGAATGGCACCGCGGCAGCAAGACGCCGTATGAAATCGCGCTGATGCGCCAGGCGCAGGTGCTGGGCGTGCGCGGCCACCGCGCCGCCGAAGCCGCGTTCCGCAACGGCGCCGACGAGTTCAACATCCACATGGCGTACTGCCAGGCGGTGGGCCAGGACGCCAACGAGCTGCCCTACGGCAACATCGTGGCGCTGAACGAACATGCCGCCGTGCTGCATTACACCGAGCTGGGCCGCAAGGCACCGCAGCCGCTGCGCAGCTTCCTGATCGATGCCGGCGCCAGCGCGCACGGCTATGCCAGCGACATCACCCGCACCTACGCCGCGCAGGGCCACGACGAATTCGCTGCGATGATCGCCGCCGTCGACGCCGCCCAGCAGCAGATGTGCGCAGCGGTGCGCCCGGGCTTCGACTACAAGCAGCTGCACGTGGACGCGCATCTTTCGCTGATGGGCGTGCTGAAGGACTTCGGCGTGATCAAGGTCTCGCCGCAGACGGCAGTGGAGACCGGTGTCAGCGCCGCATTCTTCCCGCACGGCATCGGCCACCTGATCGGCCTGCAGGTGCACGACGTGGCGGGTTTCGCAGCCAGCGACGAGGGTGGCCGCATCGAGCGCCCGGCGGGCCATCCATACCTGCGCCTGACCCGCGTACTGGAACCGGGCATGGTGGTGACCATCGAACCGGGCCTGTACTTCATCGACATGCTGTTGAACGAAGTGAAGGACGCCGGCCATGGCGATGCGATCAACTGGGACCGCGTGGACTTCTTCCGTCCGTATGGCGGCATCCGCATCGAAGACGAAGTGCTGTGCACCGAGGGCGAAGCGGACAACCTGACGCGGCCGGAGTTTGCGGCGGCGAACGGCTGAGCCCCTCGTGGTTTGAGGCTTAGAGCAAAAGCCGCGCTTGGCGGTGCGGGTGGGCCATGCAGGGGACGCTGCAAGTACGTCCCTGTAAGCTCGATGGCGCCATCCATGGCGCCAACGCCCCTGCATGGCCCACCCGCCCCACCTTTGACAGTTTCCTGCGCGCGTCCAACCACGGAAAAGAAAAAGGAAAAGCAAAAGCGGGTCGCTCGCTGCGCTCGCTCTGTGTCGACCAAGGTCGACACCTACCAACAGCCGCAGCAGCCAGTAGATCCACGCCATGCGTGGATGATTCATTCGATATCTGACAGATGTGCCGACCAACGGTCGGCACCCACCAACAGCCGCGTGAACCTGTCGAAGGCGGGGCACTGTGGGCTTGCGGGGTGTGAGCGGCATGGATGCCGCGACCAAGCCCCCATGGACGGGTTTACGGCGTCCCCGCAAACCCACAGTGCCCCGCCGTCTCACGGAATGCCCGCTGTTGCTGTTGCTCTGGCGTGTAGCAGGTGCAGGGCTGCAAGCCCTGCAGAAAAGCCCCTTACCCCGCCATCACCGCTTCGATCTCGTCGGCGCTGCGCGCCAGGCCTTCGGTCAGCACGCGATGGCCGTCATCGGTGATCAGCACGTCATCCTCGGTACGGATGCCGATACCGCGCCAGCGCGGTTCCACCGTCGTATCGTCCACGCCGACATACAGCCCCGGCTCGATGGTGAACGCCATGCCCGGCTCCAGCAGGCGCGAATCACCCGCCAGGCGGTAATCGCCCACATCGTGCACGTCCAGCCCGATCCAGTGCCCGGTCTTGTGCCGGTAGAAACGCTGGTACTGGCCTTCGGACAGGTTCTTTTCCAGCGTGCCCTTCAGCAGGCCCAGCCGCAGCAGGCCCTCGGTCAGGGTCTGCACCGCCGCCAGGTGGCCGGCCTCGTACGGCACGCCCGGCTTGGCCTGGGCCAGCGCCGCAGCCTGCGCATCGCCGACCAGGTCGTGCAGCGCGCGCTGCTCGGCGCTGAAGCGGCCATTCACTGGGAACGTGCGGGTGATGTCGCTGGCATAGCCGCGATATTCCGCGCCGGCATCGATCAGCACCAGCTCGCCGTCGCGCGAACGTGCGTTGTTGTCGCGGTAATGCAGGATGCAGCCGTTGCGGCCCGCACCGACGATGCTGCAGTAGGCCGGCACAGCATCGTTGGCGCGGAACACGCGCTCCAGCTCCGCCTGCAGTTCGTACTCGTGGATACCGGCCTTGGCTGCCTTCATCGCCGCCAGATGCGCACGCACGCTGATCTGCGCGGCGTGGTGCATCAACGCCACTTCGGCGCCGGACTTGAACAGGCGCTGCTCGTGCAGCAGGTGGCCCAGCTCCAGGAACTCATGCGGCGGCTGCGCGCCGTGGCGCACCTGCGAGCGAACACGGTTGACCCAGCCGATCAGCTTCAGGTCGAAATCGGCGTCGCGGCCGAAGTGGTAGTAGACGCGCGAACGCCCTTCCAGCAGGCCCGGCAGGATGTCGTCCAGATCGTCGATCGGGTACGCATCGTCCATGCCGTACTGCGCCACCGCGCCTTCCTGGCCGGCGCGGCTGCCGTCCCAGGCCTCGCGCTCGGCATCACGCTCGCGGCAGAACAGGATGGCCTCGCCGTGGCGTCGCCCCGGGATCAGCACCAGCACCGCTTCCGGCTCCGGGAAGCCGCTCAGGTACTGGAAGTCCGAATCCTGCCGGAACGGGTAATGGGTATCGAGGCTGCGCACCTTCTCGGCCGCGGCCGGCAGCACCAGGATCGCGTCCTCGCCAGCCATGTCCATCAGCTGGAGGCGCCGACGCTTGTATTCGCCGGCCGCGATGCCGGTGCGCTGCTTGATATCCATCAGTTCAGGCGCTGCCGATGGCGCGAGGCCAGCACCACGTCACCGTGCAGCAGCAGCACCGCCACGCGGATGAATTCCTCGATCTCCGACAGGGCTTCGTCATCGTCATCGCCGCCAGCCTCGAAATCCTCGCTGGAGGCACGGGCCAGGCTGGCCATGTCGGTCAGCGCTTCTTCGCCCTCTTCGGACAGGGTCGGGCGGCGACCACCGCTGCCCAGGCCGAAGCCGCCCAGGAACGAGCGGGTCCAGCTGAACATGGCATCGGCCTGCGCGGATACGTCGTCGCCATCGGTCAGCAGCAGTTCGAAGGCGAAGTCGCGGTCTTCCAGCTGCTTGATGGTCGCCTGCAGCAGCTGCCCCAGCACGCTGTCGGCGGCCACCGGTGGCAGGTTGTCGTCGGCCAGCACGCGCGCCGGCCAATCGTTGCCGGGGGCGCCGCCGGCGGCCAGCCAGCCACACAGCGCGCCGTGCAGCTCGGCAGCGGTGGCGCCCAGGCCCAGTTCCTGGCTGGCGCGGGTAACGTCGTCGACGGAGGGAAGTTCGGTCATCGTGCGGCTCGTTCGGAGAAGGAAACCCGGGGCGCGCACGCGCGCGCCCGTGAGACCCCGTAGTGTAGCAACCCCACGGCATCCTCTCTGCGGCCGTCAGGCCTTGCTGCGACAACGCTTGACCACCCTTACCCGGCTTGCCTATCGTGCCCGCATGGAACCCGCCGATCCCCTTGCCCAGCTGCAGGACTTCGCCGCCCGCGTGGAAGCGTTGCTTGAACGCAACCAGCGCCTGGCCGAGGAGAACCGCAGCCTGCGCCACCAGCAGGAACAGCTGGTGGCCGAGCGTTCCACGCTGCTGGCCAAGAACGAGCAGGCACGCTCGCGGGTGGAAGCAATGATCAGCCGGCTCAAATCCCTGGAGCAGCACACATGAGCGCCGAACCGGTCAGTGTCCGCATCCTCGATCGTGAATACACCGTGGGTGTCGGCGGCGACGAACGCGACAGCCTGATGGCCGCCGCGCGCCTGCTCGATGCACGCATGCGCGAGATCCGCGGCAGCAACCGCATGGCCGCCGTCGACCGCGTCGCCGTGCTGGCCGCACTGAACCTGGCCCACGAACTGCAGCTGCTGCGCGACGAGAACGCCCGCCAGGCCGTGGCCCTGCAGCAGACGCTGGCCGACCTGAACCGGCGCCTGGACCGCGCGATCGACGGCACCCCATAGAAAAAGGGGACGGAGGGAATCAAGGCGCATTCGCCCCTTCCGTGCTGGAAACGCCTTGATTCCCTCCGTCCCCTTTTCGCGTATCTGAATTGGCACGGACTGTTGCCGACGAACGGCCTATCCAGATCCTGCGCGCTGGCTATAATGGCCATGCGTTCTCTGCGGTACTCGACGGCATGTGCAAACATTCGCCTTGTCCCTTAAGAACGACACCGGGAGCGCGACAGCGCCGGGAGTGCAGGTCCGCCTTGTAGCGGGAAGCCCGATGGTTCTCCAGCGTTCCCACTTGAGCCCCCGGGTTCAAGGTCGTTTCGCATGCATCGACATTGCGGAGAATGCAATATTCCAGCAAGGGCGGCGTCTTCGGGCGTCGCCCTTGTTCTTTCCGGCACAATGGCAGCTGATCCTTGCCGCACGCTGCCATGACCGACCCGCGCCAGGCCCTGCGCCACGACCTGCGGCAACGCCGCCGGGACCTTTCCGCCGGTGAGCGCATCGCCGCCGCCGAATCGCTTGCCGATGCCCTGCTGGCCCTGCCGTTCGCCCCGCGCGAAGGCGCCGTGGCCGGCTACTGGGCGCTGGATGGCGAAATCGCCCTGCACCGCTGGCAGCTGCAGCTGCCCGAAGGACTCACCTACTGCCTGCCGGTGCTGGCCGGCGACGTGCTGCGCTTCGCACCGTGGCGGCCGGGGCAAGCACTGACCAGCAACCGCTATGGCATTCCCGAGCCGGACGTGGCCATGGAAGACACCCTGGAACCGGCGCAGATGGCGCTGGTGGTGACCCCGCTGGTGGGCTTCGACACACAGTGCCGGCGGCTGGGCATGGGGGGCGGCTGGTATGATCGCAGCTTCGCCTTCCGCCACGACCGGCCGGCGCCGCCCTGGCTGGTCGGTGCTGCGTTCGCGGTGCAGCAGGTCGAGTCCTTGCCGGTGGCGTCGTGGGACGTGCCGGTGGATGCGATCTGCACCGAAGACGGCACCCTGTTCCCCTCCGCTGCCCCCGTGAACGCATGACCGCCCGCAAGCGCTACTGGCTGATGAAGTCCGAACCGGACGCCTTCTCCATCGATGACCTGGCCAAGGTCAAGGTCGAACCCTGGAACGGGGTGCGCAACTACCAGGCGCGCAACTTCATGCGCGATGGCATGCAGGTGGGCGACGGCATCCTGTTCTACCACTCCAATACCAAGGTCCCCGGCATCGTCGGCCTGGCCACCGTCGCCAGCCCAGCCTATCCGGATGACACCCAGTTCGACCCCGAATCCGACTACCACGACCCCAAGAGCACGCGCGAGAACCCGCGCTGGATGCTGGTGGACGTGGCCTTCGACCGCAAGCTCAAGCAGGTGATCGCGCTGGACGAGATCAAGCTGCACGCCGAAGCGCTCGGCGAAGGCTTCCCGCTGGTTGCCAAGGGCAACCGCCTGTCGGTGTTCCCGGTGACCGCCGCGCAGTGGAAGCTGCTGCTGTCGCTGGAAAAAAAATCCTGATTCCCTGCCTGAGAGTTCTCCCATGTCCGAAGCCAAGCGCCTGGCCGCCGAGAAAGCCATCGAGTACGTCGAAGACGGCATGATCGTCGGTGTCGGCACCGGTTCCACCGTGGCCTATTTCATCGATGCCCTGGCCCGCATCCAGCACCGCATCAAGGGTGCCGTGTCCAGCTCCGAGCAGAGCACCGCGCGCCTGAAGCAGCACGGCATCGAGGTGATCGAGCTGAACCACAGCGGCAATCTGTCGCTGTACGTGGACGGCGCCGACGAGTGCGATGCCAACAAGTGCCTGATCAAGGGCGGCGGCGCCGCACTGACCCGCGAGAAGATCATCGCCGAGGCCAGCGAGCGCTTCATCTGCATCGTCGACCCGAGCAAGCAGGTGCCGGTGCTGGGCAAGTTCCCGCTGCCGGTGGAAGTGATCCCGATGGCGCGCAGCCTGGTCGCCCGCCAGATCCGCGACATGACCGGCGGCCAGCCGACCTGGCGCGAAGGCGTGGTCACCGACAACGGCAACCAGATCCTGGACATCCACAACCTGCAGATCACCGATCCGGAAAAGCTGGAGCGCGAGCTCAACCAGCTGCCGGGCGTGGTCTGCGTCGGCCTGTTCGCGCGCCGTCGCGCCGACGTGGTGATCGTCGGCGGCGAGCCGCCGATCGTGCTCTGACCCTTCCGAAGGATCCTGACGATGTCGCTGTTGCGTTCGCTGCTGATGCTTCCGCTGCTGGCTCTGGCCGGCTGTGCCACCGACGCGGCCCGCCATTGGGTCGAGCTGGATGGCGCCCGCTACCAGGTGGAGCTGGCCACCAACGATGAAACCCGCGCGCGCGGGCTGATGTTCCGCGACCAGATGTCGGCCGACCACGGCATGCTGTTCATCCACGACCGCGAAGAAATGCAGGCGTACTGGATGAAGAACACCAAGATCGCGCTGGACATCCTGTACTTCGACAGCCAGCGCAAGCTGGTCAGCCAGCAGCGCGATGTGCCGCCGTGCTCGGCCGGCGACATGTGCCCGCCCTATCCCAGCGGTGGCCCGGCGCGCTACGTGCTGGAGCTCAACGCCGGCCAGGCCGAGAAGCTGCAGCTGAAGGACGGCACTCAGCTGACCTTCGGCCCGGGCATCGAGTAGTAAACGATGCGGCCGGCCAGCGGCCGGCAACCGCTGTAGTGCCGGCCGCTGGCCGGCAACCCTGCGGGGGTCAGATCCCTTTCGCACGCGAAAGGGATCTGACCCCTGACTTTTTCACGCGGCACCGCTTGAAACCGCCTGCGAATGACGCCAGTCTGTGTCCATGCAGGACCGGATCACACTCCCCGACTGGGATGCACTGGCCGACCTCGAAGACGAGGCACTGCCACTGTTGCCGACCGCGCTGCTGATCGCGCGCGATGAATACCCCGATCTGCAGCCGTCGACCTACGACGCGCTGATCCAGAGCCATGTCGAGCACCTCCGTTCGGAAGTGGACAGCATCGACAACAGCCCGCTGAAGATGGCGGCGATCAACCGCCACCTGTTCGACGAGCTGGGCTACAGCGGCGACCACGACGAGTACTACGACCCGCGCAACAGCTACCTCAACCAGGTATTCGAGCGCCGCCTGGGCAACCCGATCTCGCTGGCACTGGTGCAGATGGAAGTCGCGCGCCGGCTGGGCATTCCGCTCGACGGCGTGTCCTTCCCCGGCCATTTCCTGGTGCGCCTGCCGGTGGACGACGGCGTGCTGGTGATGGACCCGTTCAATGGCGGCCGCCCGCTGGACGTGGACGAACTGCGCGAGCGGGCCAAGTCACACCTGGGCGGGCAGATGCCCGACGACCAGGTGCTGGCGCAGATCCTCGACCCGGCGCCAGCACGCGCGATCCTGATGCGCATGCTGCGCAACCTGCACGGCGTGTATGCCGAGGCCGGCGAATGGGACCGCGCCGCGCGCAGTGCCGACCGCCTGCTGAAGCTCGCCCCGGAGCAGGACGATGCGCTGCGTGACCGCGGCCTGGCCTACCTGCAGCTGGAGTACCTGGCCGGTGCCCGCCACGATCTGGGGCAGTACCTGAAGCGCAACCCGGAAGCCAGCGATGCGCAGTGGCTGCGCGAGAAGCTGATCGACCTCGGCGGGCCGGTGCCACGGCTGCATTGATTCTGTCAGGTGTGCGGACCAACGGTCCGCACCCACCGCTAGCGCCGGGCCATGCCCGGCGGCCATTGCGATCAATCGACCTCGACCATCTCGAAATCGGCCTTGGTCACGCCACAGTCCGGGCAGGTCCAGGTCTCGGGAATGTCCTCCCAGCGCGTCCCCGGCGCGATGCCCTCCTCCGGCAAGCCTTCCGCTTCGCTGTAAAGGAAGCCGCAGACCACGCACATCCAGGTGCGCAAGGTGGTGGGGGTGGCATCGCTCATCGGATAATCGGGGCTGGATTCACGGGCCGCCATTGTCCCATCGCGGTCCACTCACCGGTAGCCATCGATGACTTCTGCTTCCCCGGCGCCCCGCGGCGTCTACCTGATCACCCCGGACGAGCCCGATACCGCACGCCTGCTGGCCCGTACCGCGCCGCTGCTGGCCGCGGGCGCCACCTGGCTGCAGTACCGCAACAAGACCGCCAGTGACGCGCTGCGGCGCGACCAGGCCACCGCCCTGCAGGCACTGTGCGCGGAACACGGCGTGCCGCTGATCGTCAACGACGACCCGGCGCTGGCCAAGACGGTCGGCGCGGCCGGCGTGCACCTGGGCGGCACCGACGGCGACATCCCCAGCGCGCGCGCCCTGCTCGGCGCGGACGCCATCATCGGCGCCTCCTGCTACGACCAGCTGGCCAATGCCGAAAAGGCCGTGGCCGCCGGCGCCAGCTACGTGGCCTTCGGCGCGTTCTTCCCGACCACCACCAAGATCACCACCAGCCGCGCCCATACCGACCTGCTGCGGCAAAGCGCCGCACTGGGCGTGCCGCGGGTGGCGATCGGCGGCCTGACGCCGGACAATGTCGGTCCCATCATCGACGCCGGCGCCGATCTGGTCGCCGTGGTCAGCAGCGTGTTCGCCGCCGAAGACCCGGTTGCGGTCCAGCGCGCCTACCTCGCCCAGTTCGCGTAACGCTCAGGAAATCCGCATGAACCACGACCAGTCCCACGCCCTGTTCTCCCGCGCCCAGCAGCTGCTGCCGGGCGGCGTCAATTCGCCGGTACGCGCGTTCAAGTCGGTCGGTGGCGAGCCGTTCTTCGTCGAGCGCGCCGACGGCGCCTACCTGTACGACGTCGACGGCAACCGCTACATCGACTACGTCGGTTCCTGGGGCCCGATGATCGTCGGCCACAACCACCCGGCCGTGCGCCAGGCGGTGAAGAAGGCGATCGACAACGGCCTGTCCTTCGGCGCGCCGTGCGCGGCTGAAGTGACCATGGCCGAGACCATCACCCGCCTGGTGCCGTCGTGCGAGATGGTGCGCATGGTCAACTCCGGCACCGAGGCCACGCTGTCGGCGATCCGCCTGGCGCGTGGTGCCACCGGCCGCAACCGCATCGTGAAATTCGAAGGCTGCTACCACGGCCATGGCGACTCGTTCCTGGTCAAGGCCGGCAGCGGCATGCTGACCCTGGGCGTGCCGACCTCGCCGGGCGTGCCGGCCGGCCTGAGCGAACTGACCCTGACCCTGCCCTACAACGACTTCGAAGCGGCCACCGCCCTGTTCGAGCAGCAGGGTGACGACATCGCCGGCCTGATCATCGAGCCGGTGGTCGGCAACGCCAACTGCATCCCGCCGCGCGAGGGCTACCTGCAGCACCTGCGCGAACTGTGCACGAAGCACGGCGCGCTGCTGATCTTCGACGAAGTGATGACCGGCTTCCGCGTGGCCCTCGGCGGAGCGCAGGCGCACTACGGCATCACCCCGGACCTGACCACCTTCGGCAAGATCATCGGCGGCGGCATGCCGGTGGGTGCCTACGGCGGTCGTCGCGAACTGATGCAGCAGATCGCGCCGGCCGGCCCGATCTACCAGGCCGGTACGCTGAGCGGCAACCCGGTGGCGATGGCCGCCGGCCTGGCGATGCTGGAGCTGATCCAGCAGCCGGGCTTCCACGCCGACCTCGCCGAGCGCACCGCGCGCCTGTGTGCCGGCCTGGAAACGGCCGCTGCCGAAGCCGGCGTGGCCGTGACCACCACCCGCGTGGGCGCGATGTTCGGCCTGTTCTTCACCAGTGAGAAGGTGGAGACCTATGCGCAGGCCACCGCCTGTGACATCCCGGCGTTCAACCGCTTCTTCCACGCGATGCTGGACCAGGGCGTGTTCCTGGCGCCGTCGGCGTACGAAGCCGGCTTCCTGTCCAGCGCGCATGACGATGCGGTGATCGAAGCGACGCTGGCCGCTGCACGCATGGCGTTCAAGGCCGCCAAGGGCTGATCGCAAAAAGGGGACGGAGGGGATTAAGTCGTAAGTGCACAAACGACTTAATCCCCTCCGTCCCCTTTTTCATCCACGCATGGCGTGGATCTACTGGTAGAGCCACGCCATGCGTGGCTGCTCAACCGAAGACGAATTTGCCCTTCATCATCGCGAAGTGGCCGGGGAACGAGCAGAAGAAGGTGTAATCGCCCCCCTTCTGCAAGCCCTGGGTAGAGAAGCGCACGCGCGTGGTCTCGCCGCCGCCGATCACCTTGGTGTGCGCCAGCACGCGCTTGTCAGCCTTCGGCAGGTAGCTGTCGGCCAGGGTCATGCGCATGCCCGCCATGGCCACCGGCTGGTAATCGGCGGTGCGGGTCAGCACCCAGTTATGGCCCATCGCGGTGGCGGCCAGCTTGCCGGTGTGGCGCAGGGTCAGGTCCACCGCACTGCAATCGGCAGCAATCTTGATCTCGCGGCTGCTGAAGCTCATCTGGTCGGTGCTGTCGATGCTCACCGCACACACCCGTGCCATCGCCGACGGCGCCAGCATCAGCGCACCCAGTCCCACTGCCACCATCCAAGCCTTCATTGCTGCATCTCCTGCGGATTCAAGCGCCATTCTAGGCAGGCCCCTGCGGCGCCGTCTGCGACCGTCTGTCGCATGCCAACTCCAGGGTTTCCCACGCATTCACTGCAATGGCATGCTCGGCCGATGCGGATCGACCTGTTGCTGCTGGATGTGGATGGCGTGCTGGTGCAGTACCAGCGCGCGCAGCGCGTGCTGCACCTGGCGCAGGCACTGGAGGTTCCTACGCCGGCCGTGCAGGCCGCGCTGTACGACAGCGGGCTGGAAGCCGCGCACGACAATGGCACGCTGGACGGTCCAGCCTACCTCGCACGGCTGGGCGCGCTGCTGGGCAGACCCGTCGATGTGACAACATGGACCACCGCGCGCCAGGCCGCCAGCCATCCGCAGCACGCGGTGCTGCAGCGACTGCAGGCCCTGCAACTGCCAATCGCGGTGCTGACCAACAATGGCGCACTGATGCAGCAGGCCTTGCCCACTCTGTTGCCGCAACTGTTCCCTGCGCTGCAGGGCCGCGTGTTCTGCAGCGCGGATTTCGGCCTGCGCAAACCGGCGCCCGCGGTATTCCTGCGCACACTCGACGTACTGGGCGTGGCGCCTTCGCGCACGCTGTTCATCGATGATCTGTTCGCCAATGTGCGTGGCGCACGCGCTGCCGGCCTGCACGCGGAAACCGTGCGCGATGGCCGTGGGTTGGGCAAGGTGTTGAAGCGTTACGCGGTGGGCTGATCGGGGTCGGAGCCCCCTCCGCAGGAGAGGGCTCCGACCCAAGCGCCATGGCTTCAGCGCGCAGCGATGAACGCGGCAATTGCCGCGCGCAGGCGCTTCAGGCCTTCGGCCACTTCTTCGTCGGTGATGTTCAGCGACGGCACGAAGCGCAGCACGTCCGGGCCGGCCTGCAGGGTCAGCAGGCCCTGCTCGGCGGCATGGTCAAGGATCGCACCGGCCTGGCCGGCGAAGTCCTTGCTCAGCACCGCGCCCAACATCAGGCCACGGCCGCGCACGTCACTGAACATGCCGAACTCGTCGTTGATGCGGGCAAAGCCATCACGCAGCGCCTTCGACTGGCGGCTGACATTGGCGGCGATCTCCGCCGAGGCCAGCTTGCGCAGTGCCACGCGGGCCACCGCAGCAGCCAGCGGGTTGCCACCAAAGGTGGTGCCATGCGCGCCGAACTGCATGGTCTCGGCCACCTTCGGGCCGGCCAGCATCGCACCGATCGGGAAGCCGCCACCGAGTGCCTTGGCCAGGGTGACCATGTCCGGCACCACGTCGTCCTGCCAGTGCGCGAACAGCGTGCCGGTGCGGCCCATGCCGGCCTGGATCTCGTCCAGCACCAGCAGTGCGTTGTGCTGGTCGCACAGTTCGCGCACGCGCTTGAGGAAGCCGGACTTGGCCGGCATCACGCCGCCCTCGCCCTGGATCGGCTCCAGCATCACCGCCGCCACGTCGCCGGCGGCCATCGCGGTTTCCAGCTGCACCTCATCGTTGAAATCGATGTAGCGGAAGCCACCGGGCAGCGGCTCGTAGCCTTCCTGGTACTTCGGCTGGGCGGTAGCGGTCACCGCGCCCATGGTGCGGCCGTGGAAGCTGCCACGGAAGGTGATGATCACCCGCTTGTCGGCCGGGCGGCCCTGGCTGGAGGCCCACTTGCGGACCATCTTGATCGCCACTTCGTTGGCTTCGGCGCCGGAATTGCACAGGAACACGCGCTCGGCGAAGCGGCTGGCCTTCACCAGCTCCTCGGCCAGGTGCAGCGGCGGCGCGCTGTAGAACACGTTGCTGGTGTGCCAGAGCTTGCCGGCCTGCTCGACCAGTGCGGCCACCAGGTCCGGATCGTTGTGACCCAGGCCACACACGGCGATGCCGGCGGCCAGGTCGATGAACTCACGGCCCTGGCTGTCCCACACGCGGGCGCCCTGGCCTCGCTCCAGAACCACCTGGCGGGGCTTGTAGACCGGCAGGTAGTAGTGCGAAAGGGAGATCAGCGGATCGGTAGCGGCGGTCATGGCAGTCGGCAGGGTTCAGGAATCCCCATTCTCGCGCCGGAACCCCTGCGGCACAATGCGCCCATGCGACCGTTTTCTGCCCCCCAGCTGAACCCCGCCACCGAGACCGGCTGGCGCCGCCGGTGGTTCGACATCATCTACCGCCACGACTCGCGGCCCTCGCGCAATTTCGACCTGATCCTGGTGGTGGCGATCATCGCCAGCATCCTGGTGGTGATGATCGACAGCGTGCAGCACCTGCACGCCGAATGGTCCACCGGCCTGTACATCCTGGAATGGGCCTTCACGATCATCTTCACCGCCGAGTACCTGCTGCGGCTGGCGGTGGTCAAGCGCCCGCTGCGTTACGCGGTGAGCATCTGGGGCATCATCGACCTGCTGTCGATCCTGCCCGCCTACCTGTCGATGTTCATCCCCGGCGCGCAGAGCCTGCTGGTGGTGCGCGCGCTGCGCATCCTGCGCGTGTTCCGCATCCTCAAGCTGACCCGCTACATCGAGGAAAGCGGCGTGTTGATGACGTCGCTGTGGCGCAGCCGGCGCAAGGTGCTGGTGTTCCTGTTCACGGTGATCACCATCACCATCATTGCCGGCGCACTGATGTACGTGATCGAGGGCCCCGAACACGGCTTCACCAACATCCCGGCCAGCATGTACTGGGCAGTGGTGACCATGGCCACGGTCGGCTTTGGCGACATCGTGCCGCAGACCGTGCTCGGCCGCTTCGTCACCTCGGTGCTGATCCTGATCGGCTACAGCATCATCGCCGTGCCCACCGGCATCTACACCGCCGAACTGGCCAGCACCATGCGCGAAGCCGAGCTGGCCGCACGTCGGGATTCCCGCGGCTGCCCGCACTGCGGGCTGGAAGGGCATGAACCGGATGCGCGCCACTGCCGCAAGTGCGGGGGTGAGCTGCCGGATGCGTTCAGCCATTGAGGCAGATGCCGGCCAGCGGCCGGCACTACCCTCGGTAGATCCACGCCATGCGTGGATCCTCCTCAACGCATGCGGTTGCTGGTGGTCACCAGGTCGTTGTAGGCATCCAGAATCGTCGACTGCGCCCCCTCAGGATCGGTGGTGAGCCAGCTGCCCGATGCCTTGCGCTCGGCCGCCAGCGCATCGGCGGTGATCGGCTTGCCCTGCTCCAGGCGCTCGAGACCGCGCCCGGCCGTGCGTACCAGCTTGTCAGCCGAGCGCTGCACATGGCCCCACATCGGGTCGTCCTTGCCGACACCACCATTCTGGATTTCCGTCACCAGCGCCTGATAGTCGGCCAGCTGGCCGCGCAATGCCGCCACATCCGGTGCGTCGCCCTGGAACGCCATCGCCAGCTGCTTGCCGTCACCGACAAGGCGCAGATGGTAATACGCCAGCGAGCGGCCCTCGCGTTCCTCGATCTGCTTCAGCTGCGCGGCGCGACGATCGTTCTCGTTCTTTTCCAGCGCCGCATCCATCGCTTCGCTGGCCTTGAAGAAATCAGCATAGGCCTGCATCAGCGGGGCATGCTGGCTGCGCATCCCTTCACCACCATCGCGACGATAATCTTCGCGGGTGAAATAGCCATCAGCGCGCTCGACCAGGGTGTTCAGTGCCTGGAACGCCTGCTGGTACTGCCGCGCGGGCGCATCCAGCGAGGTAGCAGGCGTCTTTGCCAGCGCATCGGTCAGCGGCTGGCCGCAGTACTCGACGCGGTGCGACAACACCTTGCCAGGTGAGCGCGGCTGCGCTTCCTTGCCGGTCGGCCCCGCCTTGGGGTCCTTCATCCAGCCCGTGTAGGTCTGGAAACCTTCGTGGATGGGCTGTTCGACGCCGTTGTAGCACTCGATGTAGGCGTTGATCTTTTCCAACCCCGGATCGGCAACAGCCAGGCCTGCCGGGTTGTTGCAGCCGGCCAGCGCGCCGAGCAGGAGGACAGGAATCAGGCGTGTGGATGCGTTCAAATCAGTTCCTTGCACAAGTGAAAACTGCAGGCATCGTCATGCATGGCGCAAGAACGCGCTCCAGCACCTCGCCAAGGTGCTGGCATTCAGGGCCACGCGATGCGTCATGCCGCAATCAACCTGCTCGATTGCGACAAAAATGATTCGCTGAACACTCCGCTTACTGGCGGTTGCTCTGGAAAACGAGCGTGTTGTATTCCTGCATCAGCTTGTTGGCAGAGCCGCGCGGCGCCATCGACGGCGAATCAAGCATGCGTCGTTCGAAATCGCTGTAAGGCTTTTTCTCACTGACGCGCTGCAGCCGCTCCTTGCCCTCGCGTCGGAAATTCTCGGCCCCACGTTCGAAGCCTTCCCAGTCCGACTTGCCCGGTTCCTGGTCGGCAACCTTGGCGTGCGCTTCATCGGAAATGCGGTTGAAGGCATCCAGGCGCTCGCGGGCCTTGGCCTGATCAAACGCGTCCTCGGTCATCAGCTCCACGATGGCCTTGGCTTCCAGCATCATTGCCAGACGGTAGTACTCGCGCGTGCGCCCCTCGGCCTGCTCCAGCGCCTTGAGCTGCTCGCGCTGGGCAGCATCGTTCTGGCGCTCCAGCTCGGCATTGAACGTTTCGCTGGCAACCACGAAATCCTTGAAGGCGGCCATCAAGGGCGCGTGCAGCTGCTTGCCCTTGGCAAACTGGTCGTCTTCGTAGTCCTGGCGATCGTAGTAGTCGTGGGCGTCCTTGCTGAGCGGCACCAGCGCCTTCAGCACCTGCTGGTAATGGCTGGCAGCGGCATCGAGATCGGCCAACGCCGGCTTGGCAGCAATCGCCTCGGTCACCGGGGCGTCGCACTGCTTCATGTCGTAGTCGCTGATCTCGAACGGCCCGTACACATGCGTCTCGCGACCGGTCGGGCCGGCCTCCACGTCCTTGATCCAGCGCGTGTAGGACTGGATGCTGCCATGGGTTTTCGAATCCAGCGCGTTGAAGCAACCGATGTAAGCGTTGAGCTTTGCGGTCAACTGCTGTTGTGCGTCAGACGGCGCCGCGCTGGCGTCCGGCGTGCCGGAGGCAGCGGCGGCGCCCGCAGCTGCGGGGGCCTTGCCACCGCAGGCGGTCAGGATCAACGACAGCGAAGCGGCCAGCGCCGCGACGGAAAGAGTGCGTGACATGAGCTCACATCCCTGTTGAAAACGATTACAGCCGCGCATTCTAGCGCAGCAGGCCGAGGGTCGCAGCCCTCGGCCTCATCCCGCGGCGCGCGCTCAATCCAGGAACAGATCCGGCAGCAACGGCCGCGACGGATCCACTGCATAGCCGGACAGATCGGTGACACCGGCCTGCGCCAACACTTCATCGTCGATCAGGAACTGGCCATGGAAGCCGGCCGCTTCACGCACCAGCACCGCGTGCGCGGCGTCGGCCATGATCTGCGGCGTACGGCAGCCGGCCGCATCCACGCCCGGAATCATGTTGATCGCATCCGTGGCGATCACCGTGCGCGGCCATAGCGCGTTCACCGCCAACCCCTGCGGGCCGAATTCCGCGGCCAGGCCGAGCGTGACGAAGCTCATGCCCATCTTCGCCAGCGTGTAGCCGGTATGCGCGCCCCACCACTTGGGCTCCAGGCTCGGCGGCGGCGCCAGGGTGAGGATGTGCGGGTTCGGCGCCTGCAGCAGGTACGGCAGGCAGGCCTGCGCACACAGGAAGCTGCCACGCGAATTGACCTGCTGCATCAGGTCGAAGCGCTTCATCGGCGTATCCAGCGTGCCACGCAGCCAGATCGCGCTGGCGTTGTTGATCAGGATGTCGATGCCACCGAAGGTGTCGACCGTGGCCGCAACTGCGGCCTGTACCTGCTCCTCCTCGCGGATGTCGCACTTCAGCGCCAGCCCCTGGCCACCGGCGGCGGTAACGGCCTCGGCCGCGGTGTGGATGGTGCCCGGCAGCTTCGGGTTCGGCACCGACGACTTGGCCGCGATCGCCACGTTGGCCCCGTCGCGCGCAGCGCGCAGTGCGATGGCCAGGCCGATGCCGCGCGAGGCACCGGTGATGAAAAGGGTTTTGCCCTGCAGACTGCCCACGTTCCACACTCCAGCGTATGCAATGAGCCGCTAGTATGCCGCGCCGACGCGGAGTTCACCCGGCCTTGACGATACTCGGGCCTCCAGTCAACGCACGAGGTCCACGCCATGCGCCGTTCCCGCCTGCTGCTGCCTGCCCTGGGGCTTGCCCTGCTGACCGCCTGCCAGGGCCGTTCGCCGGAACCCGGCAAGGAGCCGCCTGCCGGTGACGCGCCCAGCGCAGAGAAGGCCGCCGCCGACGGCAAGCTGCGCTGGAGCGAGGCAGTGGTGTGGGATGGCGACCTCAACGCCTGCCGCCAGGGCGAGAATGCGGCCACCCGCGAGTGCCTGCGCGATGCGATGCGCGCCGGTGGCGCCAGCGCCGATGCGATCACCGCCGCCGAACAGTTGTCCACCGGCGGCGAGCTGGCCTATGTGACCGCCTGGCACGAGAACGAGGGCCTGGGCGTGGCCACGGTCGAATACCCGTTCCGCGCCAACACCAACGAGGGCACCCGCCTGGTCGACGCCACCGGCAAGCGCATCGATGTGGATGCCGTGCAGTTGGATGACACGCTGCGCGCCGACCCGGGCGTGCAGGAACTGCTGAAGGCCAACCCGCAGGCCACGCCGTTCGCACCGGCGCAGTCGGCCGGGGCCACGCCACTGGAGGACGGCGGCATCCGCCTGCTGTACCGCACGCCGCTGCGCGACTGCCACGCCTGCCCGGATGTGGGCCAGCTGCAGATCGCCTACGACTTCGATGCCAAGCGCAACTTCATCGGCCAGCAGGTGGTGCCGGCAACGCCGTAAAGCGTTGAGCGTCGCGATGCTGTGATCGCCGGGCCATGCCCGGCGACATCGACCGAGCGGACCATGGATATTGGCTTTCCCCTGACCAAAAGCCGAACGACGACCAGAGCGGCAGTACCTCATATTTCGCGACGGAGAGAATCAAAGGGATCGTCGATAGAATGATTCAGTCGCCAACCGGCTTTCAATTACCGATCTAACATAGGTAGCACGCGCTTTGCCGGACTGTGAGTACTCGGCAAAAATCGCCATTGCCTCAGACCTCATCTCGGCGCCACCGGTGGTCGTAAATACGAAAAATGAAGGCTCAAGATAACCAACAGTCTCTCGCATGAATCGCTTGCACTCATCAAGCGGAAAATCCGCGGCGTAATCCGCCCAATCGATATAGCGCCTCCAGAAAGCAGGCGCCCCCCCCATTCCCCGCACCTCTCATCAACAAAGAGCTTCAACTCAGAGAGCATGTCGGCGCATGCGTCTACAGTTTCGTCATCTAAATCCAGCGAAGCAACGCGACCGGGATCAACTGCCTGCCAACAAAAAACCATAAAGTCTGCAACAAAGTCCTCTTCACAGCCTTCGAAGAAATTGCTCTTGTACCAAGCAATAGTTTTCGCCACATCAGCCAATTCATCAAAATCAATCATCATCTCATCTTTCCGGCGGCTCCCTCGATGTTGGCGTTGAAGCTTCCAATCCCCACCAGATCCACCTCGACGCTGAAGCGACGCCGCATCTGCACAGGCAGTGCGTTGTTGCCGGGAACGCTGACATCGGTCACGGAAATTCGGTCTTGCCGTTGTAGAGGCTGACACTCTCACCAAAGAGATCGTCCTTCAGCGCGGTCAGATTCTGTGCGGACTCGATGAGCTTGCGATACTCCTGATACGGCTGGACCGCCGAGACCGTTCCCGCACCCACACACAGCACCAGCACCGCAACTGCGCGGTACTGCCAAGTAGAAATTCGACTCACAGCATTCCCCTCGCGTCCGCATGCGAGCCCGCGCAAGGGCGGCGTGACGACGCTTCCATGCGACTCCCTCGCTCTCGATTCTAGGTGAGTGCCACAAGCAGATGAAAGGTGTTTTCAGCGCCAATTATCCGGCGTCTGTGCACAACCATTGAATTGCGAACAGCATCCACGCATGGCGTGGATCTACCGGTACAACCGCACCTGCTTCTCCAGAAGATGCGGCACGATCAGCCGATGCACGGGTGCGACCGGCAGCATGTACACGCGCCCGAACGCGTTGTGCGTATGCACCACCGTCGCCACCTCCAGCACGTCGCCCTGCCACTGCAGGGCCAGCTGCACACGCAGATGGCGGTCGTCGTCTTCCAGCACGATGGCATCATCGTCCAGCGACTGCAGGGTGAAAATGCCCAGCCGCTGGCCCGGTTGAGGATCCTCAACATCCTGCACCGCTCGCAACGAGCCCAGGTGCTTCATGCCGAGCAGGCGCATGCCGTGGTTGCGCAGCGCCATCAATCCGTCGAACCAGCCGGGAATGGTCGCTGCCATGTCGCGATAGGCCTGCAAGGCCGAGCGCCCATCGCGACGGGTCGTCGCCTGGCAGGCGTGCACGAAGTCGGCGCCGGCCAGCTGTGGGCGCAGGACGCTGCCCGCGCTCGGCGGGCCGGTCACCACCTGCGCAGGGCTCACGGCTTCGGCCCCTGCCCCTCGTTGTCTTCCCAATGCAGGATGCGGCGGGTGACGAAGCGGTAGACCGGCTTGCCGGTGGCGAACCACAGTTCGCGCACCCACGAGGTGCGCTTGAGTACGCGCTTTTCCACCGGGGTGAGCGACTCGCGGCAATACATGCGCTTGTGCTTGAGGAGATGGCGCAGGTCCTCGCGGGCGAGCAGGCGCATCCAGCGCGAGCGCGGGTTGCCGATCACCGCCAGTTGGAAGTCGATCAATGCCGGGCGGCCATCGTCGGTGACCAGCCAGTTGGCTTCCTTGGCCAGATCATTGTGTGCCACGCCATTGCGATGCAGCTGCTGCAGCAGGCGACGCGCGGCGCGGAACCAGGCCAGGTCACCGCGTGGCGGACGCTGGTACATGGCATCGCCGGCCATGAAGCTGCGGTCGAGATGACGGCCATCCCACGCCAGCAGCTGCGGCACATCGGGCATGCCGTGGATGTGGCGCAGCGCGCGTGCTTCGCGGCGGGCCAACCACCAGGCCGGCAGCCGCAACCACAGCGGCGTCGCGCCCAGATCACGGCGTACGAAGGGGCCGGCAGGCCCTTCCACAAGGAGGATGCGACCGAAGCTGTCGGCCTTCAGGGCGTGCGAGGGCGTGTCTGGCGAATGCGGCATGTGCCCATTCTAGGCGATGGCGCCCGTTGCAAACGGTCACGAAGCGGCTGGGAACCAGTCACCTTCACGCCCCTATAATCGGGCAATGGACTCTTCATGGATCGACGCCACCCTCGCGTGGATTGCCGCTCACCCCGTGCTGGCGGGTGCCGTTATCTTCCTCATCGCCTTCTGCGATGCGGTGATCATTCTCGGTGCCATCGTGCCGGCCCTGCCGCTGTTGTTCGCAGTGGGCGTGTTCATCGGCCTGGGCCAGATCTCCGGGCCGTATGCGGTGGCGGCGGCGGCACTGGGTGCGTTCGCTGGTGATGGCATCAGCTACTGGATCGGCCGCCGCTGGGGCGACCGCCTGCGTGGCGTGTGGCCGTTCAGCCGCTACCCGCAGCTGCTCGACCGCGGCGAGAACCTGTTCCGCCGCAATGCCTTCAAGAGCATCCTGATCGCACGCTACGTCGGCGCCATCCGCCCGTTCGTGCCGGCCATCGCCGGCATGATGAAGATGCCCGCCAGCCGCTACATGCAGGCCAGTGGTATCGCCAGCATTTCGTGGGCGGTGCTGTTCCTGGCACCGGGCTGGGTGCTTGGCGAGGCCTACGACGCGGTGGCTGCGGTGGCCGGGCGACTGGTGGTGGTGGTGGGCCTGCTGGCGGTGATTCTCGGCCTGGTCTGGGCCATCGTGCTGTACGGCTACCGCTGGTCGGCCGCGCGCATGGACAACTGGCTGGCGCGCCTGCTGGACTGGTCCAACCGCCACCCGACACTGGGCCGCTATACCGTCGGTGTGCTGGACCCGAAGCGCCGCGAGTCGGTGCCGCTGGCGATGCTGGCATTGATGCTGCTGGTGCTGGGCTGGGGCTGGTTCGCACTGCTGACCGTGGTGGTCGCGCACGGTGAACCGCTGGCGATCGACCTGCTGGTGCACCAGGCCATGCTGGCGCTGCGGAATCCGCTGGCCGATTACCCGATGGCCGCGCTGGCGTCGCTGGGCGCCTGGCAGGTACTGCTGCCGGCCACCGCGGCGGCGATGGGCTACCTGATCTGGCGCCGGCGCTGGATGGCGGCCGCGCACTGGCTGGCCGCCCTCGCCTTCGGCCTGGCATTGACCATGCTGCTCGGTGCCACCGTTGATGTGGTGCGACCGATCGATGCCAGCAGTGGCTTCGGCTTCCCGTCGGTGTCGGTGACCATGGCCACCATCACCTTCGGCTTCTTCGCGGTGCTGATCGCCCGCGAGATGCCGGGCCGCACCCGCGTCTGGCCGTACCTGGTGTCGGGCATCGTGGTCAGCCTGATCGGTTTCTCGCGCCTGTACCTGGGCGCGCATTGGCTCAGCGATGTGATCGGCGGCATGCTGTTCGGCACGTTCTGGCTGCTGGTACTGGGCATCGCCTACCGCCGCCGCTTCAACCGCTCGTTCTGGGTGAAGCCGGTGGCCTGGCTGTTCTACGGCGTCTTCGCCGTCGCCGCGATGTGGTACGCACCGCGCCATATTCCGGTGAAGCTGGAACGCTTCGAGCCGACCCTGCCGGCCCCGCAGGCGATGGACATGCAGGCCTGGTGGCAGCACGACTGGGCGAAGCTGCCGGCGCGCCGCAACGAGTTCGACGACGACCAGCGCTGGCCGCTGGACGTGCAGGTGGCGGGCCCGCTGGCGCCGCTGCAGGCGCAGCTGGAAGCACGCGGCTGGAAGCGGCAGGAACAGGCCGGCTGGCAGGAGGCGCTGCTGATGCTGGACAAGAACACCGGTGCCGACGAACTGCCGGTGCTGCCGGCCACGCTGGAAACGCGCGTGGAAGCGCTGCTGATGGTGCGCCAGGGTGCGAAGCCGGATGAGCGCTATGTGCTGCGCCTGTGGCCGGCGCCGGCCCAGCTGCAACCGGGCAACACGCCGCTATGGCTGGGCAGCGCGCAGACCCTGCGCTACGAGCGTCATTTCGAGTGGATCGGCATGTGGCACCCGCTGCGTGGCGTCGATCCGGCGCTGAACGCGGTGAAGGACGCCGTGCAGGACCTGCCGCAGCGCGAGGATGTGCACAGCGAAACCGGGTTGCCGGTGCTGCGGTTGAAGACCATGCGGTGATGGAGCCGGCGCTCCTCTGGTAGCCGCCAACCTTGGTTGGCGCTTCGGATGAAAGCTGCCAACCAAGGTTGGCATCTACCGGTTCCGCTGCGCTCTGGTAGTGGCCAACCTTGGTTGGCGTTTACCTGCTACGGCATCCAGCCCAGCAACTGCTGCAGGCGCTGGTGCGGGTCGTCCATCTGCAGCAGCTGCAGGCGCTGCTGCTCGCTCAGCGGCAACAGCTCGGCCAGCCGCCAGCCGACCCAGCTGGCCTGGTCCAGCAACGCCGGGTTGGCCGGCGCATAGGCCTCGCCGGCCTGTTCGATGATGTGCCCCAGCACCGTGGCCAGCAGCGCGTGCTGCGGCCGCAGTTCGTCGTCGGGGTCTTCCTCGCACCAGCGCACGTCGGCCACCACCAGGCCGTTGTCGCGCACGCGGGTATGCTCGACGTGGAAACGGCGGGTTCCGCGCAGGCGCAGCTGCAGCACGCCATCGGCGCCGACATCGAAGTCTTCGATGCGCACCTGCACGCCATAGGCCGCCGGTGTCGCTGGTGCGCCGACTTCCTCGCCATCGAGGATCAGGCAGACACCAAACCCCTCACCACTGCGGCCGCTGTCGCGGACCAGGTCCAGATAGCGCCGCTCGAATACGCGCAGGCCCACCGCCGCACCCGGTACCAGCGTGGTGTGCAGCGGAAACAGCGGCAGCAGGCTGTCGACGCTCATCGGGCCTGCAGCGCGGCGAGGAAGCGGCGCGGGGCGCCGTCGAAGCCACCGTTGGACATGAACACCACGTGGTCGCCGCTGCGCACGCTGGACTGCAGCTGCGCCAGCAATGCGCCGGTGTCCGGCACTGCGTGCGCCTCACCGCGCACCGCGGCGATCACCGCAGCGGCATCCCAAGCCAGTTCCGGGCGATGCAGGAAGACGACTTCATCGGCCAACGCCAGCGACGGTGCCAGCGCCTGCGCATGCGCGCCCAGCCGCATCGAGTTGCTGCGCGGTTCCATCGCGACCACGATGCGCGCATCGCCCACCTTGGCACGCAGGCCTTCCAGCGTGGTGGCGATTGCGGTCGGGTGATGGGCGAAATCGTCGTAGACGGTGATGCCGTCATGGCTGCCGATCACTTCCATGCGGCGCTTGACGCTGCGGAAGCGCGCCAGCGCCGGAATCACCTCGGCCGGCGCCACGCCCACTGCATGCGCGGCGGCCAGCGCGGCGAGCCCGTTGAGCACGTTGTGGCGGCCCAGCAGCGACCACTGCACGTCGCCCAGCGCCTGCCCACGATGGTGCACGCGGAACGCGCTGCCATCGGCGACCAGCAGTTCGGCATGCCATTCCAGCGACGGATCGAATCCGAAGCGCTCGACCGGGGTCCAGCAGCCCATCGCCAGCACTTCGGCCAGATGCTGATCCTCGCCGTTGACGATCAGGCGGCCACGCGCCGGCACCGTACGCACAAGGTGGTGAAACTGGCGCTGGATCGCCGCCACGTCCGGGAAGATGTCGGCGTGGTCGTATTCAAGATTGTTGAGGATGGCCACCAGCGGCCGGTAGTGCACGAACTTGCTGCGCTTGTCGAAGAAGGCAGTGTCGTACTCATCGGCCTCGACCACGAACTCGCGGCCCTGGCCCACGCGGGCGGAGACACCGAAATCCTCGGCGACGCCGCCGATCAGGAAGCCCGGTGATCGCCCGGCGCTTTCCAGCAGCCAGGTAAGGATGGTGGTGGTGGTGGTCTTGCCGTGGGTGCCGGCCACGGCCAGCGTGTCGCGCCCCGGCAGCACCTGCTCGGACAGCCACTGGGCGCCGGAAATGTAGCGTTGGCCGGCATCGAGCACGGCCTCGACCGCGGCATTGCCGCGCGACAGCGCGTTGCCGATCACCACCTCGTCGGTGCCGGCCGGCACGCTGTCGGCGCGGTAGCCCTGGTCCAGGGTGATGCCCAGCTGTTCGAGCTGGGTCGACATCGGTGGGTAGATGGCCTGGTCGCTGCCGCTGACCGAGTGGCCCAGTTCCCGCGCCAGGGCGGCCACGCCGCCCATGAAGGTGCCGGCGATTGCAAGGATATGTACGCTGCTCATGACCGAGGATTGTGACCGATGACTGCTGTATAGGGCCAATGTCCGATCCCGGGTAAGACAACCCCTACACGGGATGTGAGAAAACTCCAATCAGCTGTCAGGGAATTCCCGATAGCGATGTTCTGTGAACCCGGACACAATTCGAACTGCCAGCCGCAGTACCCGAACCGGTCCTACTCCCCAAGAGGCCATCCCCAAGGGAGCTCATGCTGCGGGGCCCTGAGCAAGCCCTTCGCTGGCGCCTATCAAACGACACAGGCCTGATCCTCGCGGACCAGGCCTGTGTTTTTTTGCGCCCGATGAGCCGGCAGTTCGCGCCGGCCCAGCCGGATCAGGCCTTGATCGCCGCCAGGATGCGGGCTTCGATCTCGTCCAGCTCACCGACGCCATCGACGCGGGCCAGGGTGCCACGGCCGGCGTAGAAATCGACCACCGGGGCGGTCTGGTCGTTGTAGACCTGCAGGCGCTGGCGCACCGCTTCCGGATTGTCATCGGCGCGGCCCTGCTCCTTGGCACGACCAGCGATGCGGTCGACCAGCAGCTCGGTGGCCACGTCCAGCTGCACCACGGCATCCAGCGGCTGGCCGATCTTGGCCAGCAGGCCGTCCATCGCATTGGCCTGGGCCACATTGCGCGGGTAGCCATCGAGGATGAAGCCCTTGGCGACATCAGCCTGGGTCAGGCGCGACTCCAGCATGCCCAGCAGGATGTCGTCCGACACCAGGTTGCCGGCATCCATCACCGTCTTGGCCTGCTTGCCCAGCTCCGTGCCGGCGGCGATTTCCGCGCGCAGCATGTCACCGGTCGAAATGTGGGCGATCCCCAGCTTTTCCTTCAGGCGCGTCGCCTGTGTCCCCTTGCCCGAACCGGGCGGTCCCAACAGAACCAATCGCATTGACCTGACTCCAACGTGTTGAAAACAAAGAAGGTTCGCGTCCCGGACGGTCCGGTATCGCTGCACCGCAATAGCGCCACTTTACCGCATCCGGGTAATGTCCCTGCAATGTCCCCTCCCCCGAGCAGGTAGCAGCATGCGCAACGGTACTCTCCTTTATGCCCAGTCCGGCGGTGTCACCGCCGTCATCAATGCCACGGCGGCAGCGGTGATCGAGCAGGCGCGGGCCAAGGGCATCAAGGTCCTGGCCGCCCGCAACGGCATCCTCGGCGCCCTGCGCGAGGAGCTGATCGACACCAGCAAGGAGAGCGCCGCGGCCATCCGCGCGCTGGCCCACACCCCGGGCGGCGCCTTCGGCTCGTGCCGGGTCAAGCTGAAGTCGCTGGACGCCGACCGCGCCCGCTACGACCGCCTGCTGGAGGTGCTGCGCGCGCACGACGTGCGCTGGTTCCTCTACAACGGTGGCAACGATTCGGCCGATACCGCGCTGAAGGTCTCGCAGCTGGCCAAGGCCTCCGGCTACGACCTGACCTGCATCGGCGTGCCCAAGACCATCGACAACGACCTGGCGGTGACCGACACCTGCCCCGGCTTCGGCTCGGCGGCCAAGTACACCGCCGTCTCGGTGCGCGAGGCGGCGCTGGACGTGGCGGCGATGGCCGAGACCTCCACCCGCGTCTTCATCTACGAGGCGATGGGCCGCCACGCCGGCTGGCTGGCCGCGGCCGCCGGCCTGGCGGGC
Source organism: Stenotrophomonas sp. 109824_Sma (assembly GCF_056480025.1). Taxonomy (NCBI): domain Bacteria; kingdom Pseudomonadati; phylum Pseudomonadota; class Gammaproteobacteria; order Lysobacterales; family Lysobacteraceae; genus Stenotrophomonas; species Stenotrophomonas sp. 109824_Sma. The sequence continues at coordinate 3,887,515 of NZ_CM151078.1, forward strand.
AACGGTGATGACGAAGCGCCGCACATCATCCTGCTGCCCGAGCGCGCCTACGACGAGGCCGCGTTCCTGGCCAGGGTGAAGGCCGTGGTCGAGCGCGTCGGCTACTGCGTGGTGGTGGCGTCGGAAGGTATCGCGACCGCCGATGGCCGCTTCGTCGCCGACGCCGGTGGCGGCAAGGACTCATTCGGCCATTCGCAGCTGGGCGGCGTGGCTGCCCACCTGGCCGCACGGGTCAAGGACCAGCTGGGCCTGAAGGTGCATTGGGCCCTGCCCGACTACCTGCAGCGCTCGGCCCGCCACCTGGCCAGCAAGACCGACTGGGAGCAGGCGCAGGCAGTCGGCAAGGCCGCCGTGCAGCTGGCGTTGAAGGGCCAGAACGGCGTGATGCCGGTGATCGTGCGCAGCAGCGATGCGCCCTATCGCTGGAAGATCGAAGCGGCGCCGCTGTCGAAGATCGCCAACCACGAGAAGAAAATGCCGGCCGGCTTCATCCGCCGCGATGGCTTCGGCATCACCGCCAAGGCACGCGCCTACCTGTCGCCGCTGATCAAGGGCGAGGCACCGCTTCCCTATGGCGCCGATGGCCTGCCGAAGTACGTCACCCTGAAGAACGTGGCGGTGAAGCAGAAGCTGCCGGCCTTCGAAGGCTGAGGTGCACCTGCGCCCTGTGCGGAGCACGGGGCGCATTGCGGCGACCGCCGAAGCACCCCACAATCGGGCTCCGGCCCGGGGCAAAGGGGCCGACGCAAGCCAGATTCGACGCCGCCCGGCCTGCAAGGCCAGGGCCTGTGCTGCCATTCCACAAGGACTGTAACCATGAAGCACCCGATCCTGATCGCCGCGCTGCTGTGCGGTGCTGCCACGCCGGCCTTCGCTGCGACCTGCGAAAGCAACTTCCAGAAGAAGGGCAATCCCTTCGTCGGCACGACCTTCACTTCATCGGTCACCCATCCGGACCTGACCGTGGCCAGTGCCATCGGCCAGATGCGGGTGATCGCCAAGAACGCCAACATGGACGTCCTCAGCGAGGACGTGGAAGGCGGCTCGATGCTGATCGAAGAGCCGGAATCCATGGCCCACAAGCCGATTCCGATGATCATCAGCGCCACCTCCGAAGGCGGCCAGGGCACCGTCGGCATGGTGGTGAAGGTCAACAAGGGCGCCATCGCCCCCGCCGACGGCGTGCGCGAAGAAATGTGCAAGCTGCTCAACCAGATCAAGCCGGGCAAGGCTGGCGAACAGGCGGCCAAGGCCACTCCGCAGGCGTCGGTGGTGACCATTGCCGCCGACCGTTTCGGCTTCCAGCTGCGCAACCAGAACAAGGACAACCCGGCCGCGATCGAGCCACGCTACAAGGGCAAGACCTACGCCATCACCGGTCGCATCACCACCGTGCTGCGCAGTGGCGGCACCTACAACACCAGCTTCGACCTGCCCAGCGATGGCAGCATCGACTTTGAGCGCGTGGCCATTTCCTGCTCGTTCGCAGCCAACCAGGCCGCGTATGCGCTGGCCCTGCGCCCGCGCGAGAAAGTCACGCTGACCGGCGTGGTCGACAATTACGACCAGATCGGCCGCGTGCTGTGGCTGAAGGACTGCCGCGGCAACTGACCGCTGCCGGCTTGAGCGAAGGCCCGGGTGCGCAGGTGCCCGGGCCTTTTCATTCCCGCAGCGGTTCACGCTTGGCGCACGTGCATCGCAGGATGATGGATGCCCCGCCTGGAGATCATCATGGCACTGCGTGTTGTTCGACTGGGTACGCCGCGCCAACCCGGCGAGGGACTGCGTATCGGCACCGTCAGGCGCCCGCCGCGCGGCGTGCCACGCAGCGAGTTCGCCCGACAGGACTGGTACGACGTCTGGTTTCCGACCCTGTCACCCAGCGCGGAGCTGGTGAAGCGGGCGCATGAAGCGAAGACCGCCGCCGACTGGACTGCTTTCTTCCGCCACTACAAGGCCGAGATGAAGGCGCCCGATGCCGCCCACGCGCTGGACCTTCTGGCCGCGATGTCGCAGCACAGCGACATCAGCGTGGGGTGCTACTGCGAGGATGAAGCGCACTGCCACCGCAGGGCATTGCGCGAGCTGCTGGTGGCGCGTGGGGCAAAGCTGGCGGAGTGATGATGGCAGGGTTGCCGGCCAGCGGCCGGCACTACCAGGTTGCCCGCCGGGCATGGCCCGGCACTACCGATGCGCAGCGAAGTAGATCCACGCCATGCGTGGATGCGCGCTACTGGACGGCCTCAATTGCAGGCCTTGCCTTCCATCTGCAGCTCCGCGGCGAACATCGTCACCTGCGGAATCTGGCCGGCCGCCGCCTGCTTCTTCGCCTCTTCCAGATAGATGCGCGACTGGCCCTGCCCATCCAGCTCGACCTTGTTGCTCGACGGCAGGCGCCACACCCGTACCACCGCCTGCTGCGCCGGGCACGCGGCGTTGGGCACGCGGATCACATCATTGAGCTTCCAGCCCTTGTCGGCACTCGGCTGGGCCTTGGTGTAGTCGACAAAGCGTGCACGTGGCTGGCACTGCTCGCTGGTACGCACGGCGGAGAAGCGGTACGGCGCAGCGGCATCGCCGGTGAACGCACCTTCCAGCCGCGCGCAGGCCTCGGGAATCTGCCGCAGCGTATGCACCGCGCCCACGGCCTGGGGGGCGCCCACTGCGCGCTGGAGTTCCGGGGTTTCTGCGGCGAGTGCCGGCACAGCCGGGACCAGGGCGGCGAGCATCAACAGGGACAGGCGCATGGGGGATCTCCTACGGGGCTGTGCGCAGGCTTGCAGAGGCTGGCTTAACGGGGTGCAAAGGCGCATCTATCGAGCAGCCACCGCGCTCGCCGGGCATGGCCCGGCGCTACCATCCGGGCGCAGGTGCACGCATACTGCGGGCACCAGGGAATGCTGAACACCGCCATACGTCGGACGACCACCAAGGTCGGTACGGGTTGGTTCCAGGCTGCAGCCCGTCGTCCCCCTCGTGGTGCCGTTCATCGCCACTGGATGCCTACATCCATTCTGCGGAGGGGTCTAATGCTGGAACGTCACGGGCTGTCACTGGCGCTGGGCTGCGCCATTCTCGCGATCCTGTTCGGAATCGTCTCGGCGCGCTGGATCCTGCGCCAACCCACCGGCAATGAGCGCATGATCGCGATCGCCACCGCGATCCAGGAAGGTGCGCGTGCCTACCTCAACCGCCAGTACCTGACCATCGGCATCGCCGGCGTGGTGCTGTTCGTGCTGGTCGGCATCTTCCTCAGCTGGTACACCGCGATGGGTTTCGCGATCGGCGCGGTGCTTTCCGGCGCCGCCGGCTACATCGGCATGAACGTGTCGGTACGCGCCAACGTGCGCACCGCAGAGGCGGCGCGTCACGGCATCAGCGCGGCGATGGACGTCGCCTTCCGCGGCGGCGCCATCACTGGCATGCTGGTGGTCGGGCTGGGCCTGCTGGGCGTGGCCGGCTACTACGCGGTGCTGCTGCGGATGGGCCTGCCGATGGAACAGGCGTTGCACGCGCTGGTCGGCCTGGCCTTCGGCTCCTCGCTGATCTCGATCTTCGCGCGCCTGGGCGGCGGCATCTTCACCAAGGGCGCCGACGTCGGCGCCGATCTGGTCGGCAAGGTCGAAGCCGGCATTCCCGAGGACGATCCGCGCAATCCGGCGGTGATCGCCGACAACGTCGGTGACAACGTCGGCGACTGCGCCGGCATGGCCGCCGACCTGTTCGAAACCTATGCGGTGACCGTGATCGCCACCATGCTGCTGGGCAGCCTGATGCTGGCCGAGGCAGGCGCCAATGCGGTGCTGTATCCGCTGGTGCTGGGCGGCGTCTCGATCATCGCCTCGATCATCGGTGCGCTGTTCGTCAAGGTGAAGCCGGGCGGTTCGATCATGGGCGCGCTGTACAAGGGCGTGATCGTCTCCGGCGTGCTGGCCGCCATTGCGTTCTACCCGATCACCACCGGGTTGATGAGTGACAACGTGCATGGGCCGATGGCGCTGTACGGCTGCGCGTTGATCGGGCTGGTGCTGACCGGCCTGATCGTCTGGATCACCGAGTACTACACCGGCACGCAGTACAAGCCGGTGCAGCACGTGGCACAGGCATCGACCACCGGCCACGGCACCAACATCATCGCCGGCCTCGGCATTTCGATGAAGTCGACCGCGCTGCCGGTGGTGGCCGTGTGTGCGGCGATCTGGGGTGCGTTCGCGCTGGCCGGCCTGTACGGTATCGCCATCGCCGCCACCGCGATGCTGTCGATGGCGGGAATGATCGTTGCCCTTGATGCCTATGGACCGATCACCGACAACGCCGGCGGCATCGCCGAAATGGCCGAGCTGCCCTCGGAGATCCGCGACATCACCGATCCACTGGATGCGGTGGGCAACACCACCAAGGCAGTGACCAAGGGCTATGCAATCGGCTCGGCGGCGCTGGCCGCACTGGTGCTGTTCGCCGACTACACCCACAACCTGCAGGCGGCCAATCCCGGCCAGGAGTTCCGCTTCGACCTCAGCGACCACACGGTGATCATCGGCCTGCTGATCGGCGGCCTGATCCCCTACCTGTTCGGTGCGATGGCGATGGAAGCGGTCGGCCGCGCGGCGGGTGCAGTGGTGGAAGAGGTGCGGCGCCAGTTCCGCGAGATCCCCGGCATCATGCAGGGCACCGGCAAGCCGCAGTACGACAAGGCGGTAGACATGCTGACCCGCTCGGCGATCCGCGAAATGATCGTGCCGTCGCTGCTGCCGGTGGCGGTACCGGTGGTGGTCGGCCTGCTGCTGGGGCCGCGGGCACTGGGCGGGCTGCTGATCGGCACGATCGTGACCGGCCTGTTCGTGGCCATCTCGATGACCACCGGTGGCGGCGCCTGGGACAACGCCAAGAAGTACATCGAGGATGGGCACTTCGGCGGCAAGGGCAGCGAAGCGCACAAGGCCGCGGTGACCGGCGATACCGTCGGTGACCCGTACAAGGACACCGCCGGCCCGGCAATCAATCCGCTGATCAAGATCATCAACATCGTGGCGCTGCTGCTGGTGCCGCTGTTGTAGATCCACGCCATGCGTGGATGGGATGCCCGATGGGGTCAGAGCCCTTTCCTGCGGAAAGGGATCCGACCCCACGGCTGGTCAACGCCCGCGCAGGAAGAACGACACCGGCACCACCACTTCCACCGGGTCGCCGGCCACTTCGGCCGGCGGCGCCGGTACCGGGCTGGCCCGCTGAACGGTATCCAGAGTCTCCTGGTCGAGCAGCGCGAAGCCACTGCTGCGGCCCAGCGTCAGTGCGGAGACCGCGCCATCGCGGGCCACAGCAAAGCGCACGTAGACCACGCCCTGCTGGCGCAGCCGCTCGGCCTGGCGCGGATAGCGCCGGTGCTTCTGCAGGTGCCCGAGCAGGCGCCCTTCCCAGGTCGCCTCGGCACGACTGCGCTCGCCCGCCGTGGTCTGCGGTGCGGTGTAGCGTGCGGCCGCGTCAGCAGCCACCTGCGGCGGTGCGCTGGTCTGCGCGACATTGGCCTCGGCGGTATCCGGCGACGGCGTTGGCTCCGGTGTACGCGGTGGTGGCAGGTCACCCTGCGGCTGCACCGGCGCCTTGGGCTGTTCACGCACGGCTGGCGTCGGCGCCTGCCGCTGCTGTTGCTGCTGCAGCGGCCCGGTCGCGACCTCGCGCGGCGGCACCGGCGGTGCCTGTGCCATCGGCGCCAGTTCCAGCATCAGCGCCGCAGGTGGGGCCGTCGCAGCCAGCGCCGGTGCGCGCGCCGCCCACCAGCAGGCCGCGCCGATCAACAGCGCATGCACCAGCAGCACGATCGCCAGGCTGGTCGCCCAGCGCCGCAGTCCACTCATCGTGCGCCCTGCTCCAGGCCAACCAGCGCCACCTTCAGGTAGCCCGCTGCACGCAGCGCGTCCAGGGTAGCCATCAGTTCGCCATAGGGCACACGGGTATCGGCACGCAGGAAGATGCGCTGCGCACTATCGCCATGCGTGGCTGCCTGCAAAGCAGCGGCCAGCCCGTCGCGCGCCACCGGCTGCTCGCCAACGCGCACCGACAGATCGGCCTGCACGGTCACGTACACCGGCGCCTGTTCCGGCGGCGTGGCGCTGGCACTACTGGCCGGCAGCTGCACCGGTACCGACACGGTGGCCAGCGGTGCGGCCACCATGAAGATGATCAGCAGCACCAGCATCACGTCGATGAAGGGCGTGACGTTGATTTCGTGCGCTTCTTCCGGTGCATCGTCACGGTCGGACGCGGTCCTGATCGCCATCGTCGTGCCTCAGTGCACCGCACGCAGCGGTGCCGCTGCGGTACGCGGCACGGCACGATCGAGATCACGCGAGACCAGCTGCTGCACGGCCGCCGACAGATCGCCGAGCAGCCCACGCAGGCCAGCCAGCACGCGGCTGAAATGGTTGTAGACCAGCACTGCGGGAATCGCCGCGACCAGGCCCAGCGCGGTCGCCAGCAGGGCCTCGGCGATGCCGGGCGCGACCACCGCCAGGTTGGTGGTGTTGCTGTGGGCGATGCCGATGAAACTGTTCATGATGCCCCACACCGTGCCGAACAGGCCGACGAACGGCGCCACCGCGCCGATGCTGGCCAGCACGCCGATGCCGCGCCGTTGCACGCGCGCGGTTTCCAGTTCGATGCGGTCCAGGCGCGAGGCAACGCGTTCCTTGATGCCGTCGCGACCATCCAGCTCCTGCGACAGGCGCAGCTCGGTTCGCGTCGCGTCCAGCATGGCGAGTGCGGTGCCCTGCTGCAGGCTGGCCTCCGCGCTCCCGCCGGGCAGGCTTGGCGCCTGCAGCAACAGCGCGCGCGCTGCACGCAGCTGCCGACCCTGCCGGGCCAGCTCCCAGCCCTTGGCCAGCAGCACGGTCCAGGTGGCCAGCGAGGCAAGTGCCAGCGCGATCATCACCGTCTTCACCACCACGTCGGCGGCCAGGTACATGCCCCACGGGGTCAGTGCAGGAGCAGCCACGGGGGCCAGGTCAGCAGGCAGCATCGTCTCGGTTTCCATCAGCATCAGGGGGCGCGGCGCGACGACGGGCCGCGCGCGGATCATTGGCGTCGTCCACTTCCACGACCGGATTGGGCTCCAGCCGCGGTGCGGGCCGACTGAGCACGTAGCCGGCACTGACCGCGAAGAACAGGCCCACGCCCAGCAGCAGGCGCCACGACGGGTGCGCGCCCCAGCAGAACAGCGCGAAGCCCACTGCCATGCCGGCGCTGGCGAACGCCTTGCCCTTGCGCGACACCGCGCCCTGTTCGCGCCACAGCCGCAGCGACGGGCCGTAGCGCGGATGCGCCAGCAGGCGCTGCTCGAACTTCGGCGAACTGCGCGCGAAGCAGCCCACGGCAAGGATCAGGAAAATGGTGGTCGGCATCACCGGCAGCAGCGCGCCGATCACCCCGAGGCCGACCATCAGCCAGCCCAGCGCGAACCAGAGCCAGCGCATCAGCGTTGCGCCTGCGGGCGGGCGCGGTGCATCAAGCGAATTCCACTTCGACGTGGCCGTGCACGCTGCGGAACGCGGCGTCGGCGGCGTCGATCACCTGCTGCTCCTGCTCGGCACTCAGCGGTACCGCGTCCAGCGCGGCGGTGAACTCACGCCAGTGGCGCGCGGCGCCATCGGGGTGCGCGGCCAGGTGGCGGGCGCCGAAATCACGATCCAGGCCGAGCTTGGCAGCCATCTTGTACAGAATGGTGCCGCCCAGGTTGGAGCCTTCAGCCACATACAGCCATCCCAATGCGGCGGGCAGCTCAAGATCGGACGGCAACGGTGCGATGTCGGCCGCCGGCAGGGTCTGCTCCAGGTCCTGCAGGTCGCGCGCGACCTGGGTCAGGCGGCGGCGCTCGCCCAGGTCCGGCAGCAGTGCATCCAGCGCAGGGTTGGCATACAGCGCATCGATGCTGCGATGGAAGCGGTACTGCACGCGCAGGAAACGGGCGAAGTTGCTGCGGTCGGCGAAGATGTCGCCGGCCATGATGCGCTTGTCCAGCGCGCCATGGCTGTCGCGGGTGGCGGCCTTGAGCCGCAGGCTGCGGCTGTCTTCAGGGGCGATGTGTGCGTTCACGGGGGATGCCAAGGGGGTCGTCCTGCTGTAGACGTTCGCCATGGGGCTTTCCCCAAGGCCATGTGCACCGATAATGGCGCATCCCTTCTTCCCGCAGGAACCGACGATGATCACCACCGAACCGCGCATGACCAACCTGTTCCTGCAGCTGGGCCTGGACGCCAGCGCCGAGGGCATCGCCCGCTTCATCCGCGAGCACCAGCTGGCCACCGATGTGGAAGTGGTCGAGGCACCGTACTGGAACGATGCCCAGCGCCAGTTCCTGTCCGAGTCGCTGCAAGCCGATGCGGCATGGACCACGGTGGTGGATGAGCTGAACGAGTCGCTGCACGAAGATGCGGTGAAGGCGGCGACCGGGCTGTAACTGCCTGGAGGAAGGCGCCGGGCATGGCCCGGCGCTACCGTTGTCTCCCGCTGGGGTCAGAGCCCTTTCCCCAAGGAAAGGGATCCGACCCCGACGATCAGTACTTCCAGGTCAACGCCAACCGTGCGGTACGGCCCGGGGCCGGCATCACGCCCAGGGCCAGCGGGTCCAGGTAATAGCGGTCGGTCAGGTTGTCCACGCCCGCTTCCACCGAGAGCTGGTCGTTGAAGCTCCAGCTGGCGAACAGGTCGACCAGGGTGTTCGGCCGGTACAGCTGCTGGATCGCCGACAGGCCCACGTTCCAGTCCTTGTCCAGCTTGCTGATCGGACCGGCGTTGTGGACCACGCGGGTGCCGAAGGTCAGGCGCTCGTCGAACAGGCGCGAGCCCAGGGTCAGGTTGACCATATAGCGCGGCGGATTCTGGGTATTGGTGTACGAACCCTCGAAGCCGCCGTCCACGCAGTTGGGCGTGTTGGCCAGCTCGCCATTCTTGCGCTGCGCCCCATAGGCGCGGCGCTCGGCGGCGATGTCCGGCGCACAGGTCTTGGCCTTGAAGTAATAGTGCGCGGACAGATCGGCAAACACCTTGCCGCTGTCATAGCTGGACTGGAACTCCATGCCCGAGACCTTGAACTGGTCGACGTTGCGGATCAGGCCGGCCGACAGCGTGCGGTAGTCACGGGTGATCAGGTCGTCGATGCGGGTATCGAAATACGCCAGCTTCAGCGCCAGGCGGTCGCCGGCGGTGAACAGGTCATAGCGGATGGTGCTGGCGCCGATTTCCCAGCTGCGCGCGCGCTCCGGCTTCAGCTCGCCCACCGGTTTGGCGGCGGTGAACAGGCCCAGCGTGGTCTCGAACAGGCTCGGCAGCTTGGTGCCTTCGGCGTACTTCACGTAGACCATGGTGTCTTCGTTGAAGCGGTAGGCCACGCTGGCGGTCGGCGAGAACGCGCTGTCGCGACGGCGGATCGGTTGCGACCAGCTCCAGCTGACCGGCACTTCCAGGTCCTGCGGCTTGCCGGCGTCGTAGAAGTTCCAGCCGGCGATGTCGCCCACTGTGCCCTTCTTGTACGGCGAGGCCAGCAGCGAGGCCTGGGTGAAGTTGCCGTTGGCATCCGGATACCAGTTCAGCAGCGCGATGCGCTTGGCGCGCCACGACGGCAGCGCCGGGTTGCCATTGAGCAGTTCGGTGTAGCGGTACTGGCCCTGCACCTCGTAGGCATCGGGCGTGGCCAGGCGGTTGCGGTCATGCACATCCACGCGGTTCCAGCGACCACCGGCCAGCAGCTCCCAGTGCTCGTCGGGCTGCCACTTCAGCGAGGCCACGGCACTGTATTCCTTGCGCTCGGCGTTGCGCAGGAAACGGTTGTTGACCAGGTCGTCGTGCATGACCGGCCCCGAACTGCCCGGCGCGATGTCTTCGTCACTGTAGGACAGGCCGTAGTCGAGCGTGAACGCACCGGCACGGGTATCAAACCTGGACGTGTTGCTGGCATCCAGGCCGAAGCGCTTCTGCCGCAGCGGATTGCGGTAGGCATCCTTGTAGCCGGGGTCACCGCTGAAGCTGGGCGCGTCATACCACTCGGTGCGGCGGTCGAAGTACCACGGCGTGATGCCGGTCAGGCTGTTGTACATCACGCTGTCGGTGTCGGTGTACGCGGCATTGACGCGCAGGTCGATCAGTTCGCTGTCCGGGTTGAAGCGGTAGCGCAGGCTGTAGCTGTCCATGTCGACATGGCCCGGATCCCATTGCGGAATGCGGTCACGATCCACGCGGATGATCTGCGAGGCCATGATCTCGCCAGCGGTACCTTCGTAGCGGCGGTAGCCGGCCTCCAACGTCTGCGCGTCGTCGATGCGCCAGGTGCCCTTGAGCAGCGCCGACTTCGAGCGCGAGGAGGTATTGAACACCTCGGTACGCGGCGGATTCAGCGGTGCCAGCGTGCGTCGGTCCTGCGGGAAGTCGTCGTAGCCATGGCGGCCGGAGAAGTAGTTGCCGTTGTCGCGGTAGGCGTAGGCAGCGACCAGATCGAAGCGGTCCCAGTGACCTGCGGCGGCCACGTTGAAGAACTGGCTGCCGGTGGCACTGCGATCGGTACGTGGCGCGGCACTGTAGGACGGCAGGTTGTTGGCGCTGCCATTGGCCAGGCCACCGCGCACGCGCACGCCGAAGTCGCGGCCCTCGCGCAGCACGTCACCGATCTTCAGCGTTTCCATCTCGACCACGCCGCCGATGCCGCCGGAGGCATTGGCCTGCAGGCTCGGGCCCTTGGTGATGGTCAGGCTGGAGATCAGGTCCGGGTCGAGGTAGGTGCGCTGTGACTGGCCGGCATAGCCACGGTAGGTATCCATGCTGGACTGGCCACCGTCGATGATCACCGGCACGCGGCCCTGGCCCTGGATGCCACGGATGTTGACGTCGAAGCCGTTGCCCACGCGCGGATCACCAGCCGTGACACCGGCCACGCCCTTGACGATGTCGCCGTTGGAGGTACCACGGAAACGCTCCAGGTGCGTGCGGTTGAGCGTGGTGGTGGAGCCCACGCTGCGGTAGCTGTCGAGCAGGCGCGCTTCATCACTGGTCGCACCGCTGTCGACGCGGTCGCCGGCCACGCTCAGCGTGTCGGTGACAATCACGCCGTCCCCGGCCTGCGCCGACGTCGCCGCTTCCAGAGTGACCGCATCGGCACTGACCTGGCGCACCGCCAGGCCACTGCCCTGCAGCAGGTGCTGCAACGCCTCGTTGGCCGACAGGCTGCCGCTGACCGCGCGCGAGGTTACGCCACGCGCCAGCGATGCGGGGTACACCACCTGCACGCCGGACTGGCGCATGTAGCTGCGCAGCGCGTCATCCAGCGGTTGCGCCGGAATATCGAAGCGTTGCACGGCAGCGTGGTCGCCGCTGGCGCTCTGCGCCAGTACGGACGGCGCAGCACTGGCCAGGCCGGCCGCCAGCAACGCGATGCACAGGCGGGACGGGCGCAGCGCGCGGCCCGGACGATGGGAGTCGAACATGGGGAAACCTGTCAGGTAATCGGTGCCGCGAACGCGGCGTCATCCGCAACACGGGCGGACACGGCGACGTACGTGGCGGCGGCGGGTACGTTCGCGGAGTAAGACGGATGAAAGCGTGGCAACCCCAAGGGGATTTGCAGTCGCGGCAGGTACCTACGGTTGCTCGGCTGCTTGCAGTGGTGGGTGCCGACCGTTGGCCGGCACAGGGAGAATGGCGTCGATCTACCGATGGACGATGGCGACGCCGAGCGGCAGCCGGGTCACCTGCAATCCGGCCGTCGCGGCCAGCGCATCCAGCGCCTGTTCCGGGCGGTCGATGCGCAATGCCGCACTGACCGCCGGCAGGTGCGACAGATCACCACGCACGAAGGTCGGGCCAGCCCGATAGCGCCCCACCCACTGCACCGCGTCGGCGACGCGGGCCTGTTCCAGCAGCAGCTCGCCCTGACGCCAGGCGCCGACGCTGTCGGCCGCCACGTCCGCCAATCGCTTCACACCGCTGTGTTCACCGTAGGCCGCACGCTGGCCCTGCTGCAGGTAGGTCCAGCCACCGTCAACCGGGCTGGCCACCCGTACCCTGCCCTGCCCGACCTGGGTTTCCACCTGGTCATGGCCCCGCGCCACGGTGAAGGCGGTCGAGATGTCCTCGACCACGCCATTGCCGGCGCGCACGCTGAAACGTCGCTGCGCATCCGGACTGACCTCGAACCAGGCACGCCCGCGCAGCAGCTCGACCTGGCGGGCGTTCGCATCAAAGCGCACCGCAATCGCACTGTCGGCATCCAGCGCCGCACGGCTGCCATCGGGCAGCAGCACGTTCTGCACCTGATGCGTGCTGCGGTGATCGGACTGCAGGCGCAGCCACGCCTCCGGCCATGCCACCAGCATCGCCAGCATTGCTGCCGCAGCCATGGCCCAACGCAGTCGGCGCGCGCGTCGACGATCCACGCGCGCGGGCTGCGCGCGCGGCCCGACGCTGCGCCACAGCGCGCGCTCGTGTTCGAACGCCCTGCGGTGCCCCGGCTGTTGCAGCCAGTGTTCGAACGCCTGCATGCGCGCGTCGCTGATATCGCCCGAGGCCAGCCACGCGATCCAGCCCCGGGCCTGTTCGGCCAGGGCATCGTCATTGGCGGCGGGCAGCATGTTCGGCGGGCTCATCGGCTGGCGGACAGGCGCATTCAAGCGCGGGCGGGGGAACTAGACCGCATCCACGGTCCAGTGATCAAGACGTTTGCGCGAAGGCCAGCCCCAAGCTGGCGCGATCATCGACCGCTGCGGGCCCAGGCCAGGCGTTGCAGCGCGGTGCGTACGTGATTCTCCACCGTGGTCACCGATACCCCAAGGCGACGCGCGATCTCGGCCTGGGTCAGGCCCTGAAGGCGGTTGAGCCGGAAGATGGTGCGGGTCGGCTCCGGCAGATGGCCAGCCGCGTCGAGTACCCGCTGCAGCTCGTCCTGCGCCATGGCCTGCTCCTCGGTCGAGATCACCTCGTCCGGCCCCCACAGGTAGTGATCGGCCAACAGGCGGTTGCGCCGGGTCGACTCGCGGCCATGGTCGGTGGCCAGGTTGACGGCCAGCCGGTACAGATAGGCGCGCGGATTGTCGATGGCCTGGCTGTCATCGACCCTGCGGGCCTTGAACCACACCGCCTGGATCACGTCCTCGGCGCCGCTGTCGCCCCCCAGGATGCGTTGCACCCGGCGCAGCAGTGCTGGCCGCTCGCGGATCAGCAGTTCGGTGAGGGAGGCAGCATTGGAGGACATGCGCGGAGCCGGGACGACAGACGGGGGCGCCGCGCATGCTACTCCGTTAATGCGAATCAGTCACGTTCGCATCATCCTCAGGATCATAGGCATTCAGTCAATCCGTCATAGACATGGGTCCGGGTGCCCGGCAGCGTCGCATGCAGGGCGTCGTACCCGGTTGCTGCATCCCACACACCCAGCAGCTCGGCCAGACGGGTTCCAGGTGCAAGCGGGAGCACGCAGGCATAGGTCCCATGGTCGACGTCGATCTGCCCGGTCTGTTGCACCTGGGTATAGCTTCCAGCGAAGGTCCAGATGCAGCTACCCACGACGCCGGAGGCTCGATGCACCGAACAGCGCAGGCGCATGGGCCGGAGGTTGTAGTACTGCCCTTCGCAGAAGGTATCGCCGCAGATATCGTCGAAGCCGCGCACCAACAGGCGCTCAGCGGCAAGGAAGCGCTCACGGCCGGCCGCCGGATCGGGATGGTCACGGGCATCGACAAATTGAGGGGTCGCCTGGGCGCCGCTTGCCATCAGCAGCCCGCAGGCCAGCCATCGTGCCGGGAAGATGCGCATCAGCCCACCCTCCCGGTCTTCCGGATGCAGTCAGGCAGCGCGTCGAACAGGCCATGGTCGAGGCCAGGCAGGGCGGCGGTCAGACCATCAGGCGCTTCCAGCGAAGCGTGGAAGGCTTCTACAGCCACGCCCGGCCCCAGCTCCACCGGACAGGCCCAGCGGCCATTGTCGACCTGCACCTCCCCCGTATCGCCCTGCACGGCCAGCTCGCTGGCCACCACCACCCAGGCGCATCGCTGCACCGTTCCGCGATGAGCCAGCACCGCGCAGCGGAACTCCATCACCCGGTAGTTGCTGTACTCACCTTCGCACCAGGTATCGGCACAAAGCCGGTCGAACTCCCTGGCCAAGGCGGCCTTCAGCCCGTAGCCACGCTCCCAATTGGCCTCGGGCCGGGGGTAATCGATCAGGTCCACGTGCAGGCCGCGGGCGAAGACAGGCAGGGACGCCAGCAACAGCACGGCTGCCATGCATCGGGCATACCAGGACATCGGCAGTACTCCTTGGGAATGGGCGTCCAGCCTGCGCCGGCACACCTCGCGGCCCCATCGGCCAAGGCCGGTGCGACCCGTCAGGCCTTGCCGCGCCAGCAGGTCGGTGCCCTCCCCCTGCACAGCGCCCGGCAAAGGCATAAAATGGTGAGCTATCCGTCTACATCCCCCACCTGGAGCACACCATGGGTCTGGAACTCGTCTCGCCCGGCAAGAACCCGCCGGAAGAAATCAACGTCATCATCGAGATCCCGAAGGACTCGGAGCCGGTGAAGTACGAAGTGGACAAGGAAACCGGCGCGATCTTCGTCGACCGCATCCTCTCCACCCCGATGCGCTACCCGTGCAACTACGGCTACGTGCCGAGCACCCTGTGTGGCGACGGCGATCCGGCCGACGTGCTGGTGGTGCTGCCGCTGCCGCTGGTGCCGGGCTCTGTCGTGCGCTGCCGCCCGGTCGGCGTGCTGAAGATGAGCGATGAGGCGGGCAGCGACGAGAAGATCCTGGCCGTGCCGGTCTCGAAGATCTTCAGCGGCTATGCCCACGTCGAAGACATCGCCCAGGTCTCGAGCCACTGGCTGGAGCGCATCGGCCACTTCTTCGAGCACTACAAGGACCTGGAGAAGGGCAAGTGGGTCAAGCTGGACGGTTGGGGCGGCGCCGCTGAGGCCAAGCAGATCCTGATCGAGGCGCATCAGCGCCATCTCGACAGCAAGGCCTGAGCCTGAACCGGATCGCTCCGGCGGTACCCTGCCGGAGCGATGCGGGTCACGTTTCATGACGACGGCACATCACTCTTGCTGCCGTATTAGGTAAATTGCGTCACTTCACACGTCATCGACATCCATCGTCGAGACAGCCAGGGGAATGTGTCGTGCGTATTCTGCTTGTTGGGGATGCAGCCAGCCTGCCGGCCGAGCTGACCGAATTCATTGCCGATCTTGGGGAAGACTGGCAGCCGTTGACCGCCACCGATGGCCAGGCCGCGATGACCGCGGTGGCCACGCAGGGCGTGGATGCGGTGATCGTCTGCCCGCAATTGCCAGATCTCAATGCCACCACGCTGCTGGGGCAGATCCGGACGTTGCGCCCGGAGACCATCCGCATCGCGCTGGTCGATGCACAGCATGGCAACCGCCCGCCGCCGGCGCGCCTGATCGGTGTCGCCCACCGCTTCCTGCCGCTGCCGCTGGCACCGGAAGTGCTGCTGGAGGCGCTGACCAGCCTGGAAGAACTGCGCGAAGTGCTGGACAGCCCGCGCCTGCGCGATGCCATCGGCCGTATCGAGAAACTGCCCTCGCCGCCGCACCTGTACCTGAGCCTGACCCAGGCCCTGGAACATGATGACGACGCCGACAGTGCCGATGTAGCCAAGCTGGTCGCCGCCGATCCGGCGATCGCTGCCAAGGTGCTGCAACTGTCGAACTCGGCCTTCTTCAGCCAGGGCCGCACCATTGCCGACCTGCGCACCGCAGTGACCCGGCTGGGCCTGGCCACGCTGCGTGACCTGGTGCTGGCCAGCGAAGTGTTCTCCGCACCGACGCTGTCGGCCGCCGAGCGCAACTCGCTGCAACAGCGCGCACTGCTCGCCTCGCGGCTGGCCGCACGCCTGCTGCCCGAATCCAGTGCCGAACTGGGAGCGACCGCTGCGCTGCTGGCCGACATCGGCCTGCTGCTGCCAGGTGTGCGCAACGAGCGCAGCGAGCCTTCGCTGGCCGGTGACACCCGCCCCGGCCATGCCGAGGCCGGCGCCTACCTGCTGGGCCTGTGGGGCCTGCCGATGCCGATCATCGAAGCGGTGGCATTCCACCTGCAGCCACAGCGCGCCAACACCCGCAGCTTCTGGGTGACAGGCGCGGTGCACGTGGCCCTGGCGCTGGTCAATGGCGATCCGGTGGACGAGGACTACCTGCAGCGCGCAGGCGTGCTGAACAAACTGCCGCAATGGCGCGAGCACGCCAATGCACTGATGGGTCTGGTGCCCAGCGACGCCTGAGCGCGTTGCATGATTTCCGGATGACAGGGGGCGCACCCGCAAGGTGCGCCCTTTCTACGTCAGCGGGTACCGCAGGCGTCCTGCACGCAACGACGGTACTGCGACTCGCAGATGACCGCTGACTTGCCACTGGCCAGGCACTGCTGGCGGAACTCTTCGCAATAGAGCCCGCCACCGCAGACCCCGAGACCCTGCGCGAACACCGCGCCCACCAGCGTTGCATAGATCAATGCAGCGGCAGATGCCTGGCGCAACAACGTGTTCCTCATATCCCTCTCCACATGCAAGCGTCCGGTAGTGGACCTCCTGACTGTGTTGATTACGACACGACGGGACCGTGACTGCGCTCACCTTCCAACAGTTTCCGGAATTCCCCTACAAAAAAAAGGGCGGACCTTGCGGTCCGCCCTCCTTCTGTTGCTACCGCACTTCGATGGATCAGAAGCGCTGGGTGTACTTCATGTACAGGAAGCGACCCACGTCGAAGCCGCCGTAGTAGGCGAACGCCGAGTTCGGAGCCGAGTACTGCAGCGGACCCTTGTGGTCGAACACGTTGTTCGCGCCCAGGGCGATCGTCGCATCCCACGGTGCCTTCCAGCTGACCTGCAGGTCGTGGAAGGTGTTGGAACCGGTGTGACGCAGCGGATCGGTCTCACCGTTGGCCATGTGGTTCGGAGCATCGCACCAGCCGTCAGCCAGCGAGATGCAGCTTTCCTTCATGCCCGAGTAGTAGCGCGCGGTGTAGTTCACACCGAAATCGCCGTACTGCCAGTTGACGCCCAGGTTCGAACGCACGCGGAACAGGCCCGGCTCGCCAACGCGGCCGATCATGATGTTGTCGCCTGCGCTGTTCTGGCCCTGCTCGTCGTACTTGGCGGTGTAGCTGGTCTGCCAGTCGATGCTGAACTGACCGATGGCCAGTTCCGGCAGGCGGTACTTGACGCCCAGGTCGTAACCTTCGGTCTTCATCTTGCCGAGGTTGGCGGTGCCGTAGGTGATCGCACTGACGTGGCCGTCAGCCGCACGGGTCACGCTCGAGCAACGCTCGGAGTTGCCCAGCACGTAGCAGTCACGCAGGATGCGGTCGACGCTGTCAGCGATGATCATGTCGCTGATTTCGTACTTGTACCAATCCAGCGACAGGTCCAGGCCCTGCACCCAACGCGGGCTCCACACCAGGCCGAAGGTGGTGCTCTTGGAGGTTTCCGGCTTCAGGTTCGGGTTGGCACCCGAGACGAACTGGTCACCCGACTGGCACGGCAGGGTCGAGCACGGCAGGTTGCCCTGGCCCAGCTGCACGTAGTTGGCCGGAGCGCCAGCGGCGGTGCACGCGGCATTGCCGGCAACGCTGCCCGGAGCCTTCACGCCGCACGGATCGATGTACGACTCGAAGCTCGAGCTCAGGCCACCGTACAGGTCGCTGATGGTCGGAGCACGGAAGCCCTGGGCGTAGGTGCCGCGGACCAGCAGTTCATCCAGCGGACGCCAGGTCAGGCCGAACTTGCTGTTGGTGGTGCCACCGAAGTTGCTGTAGTCCGAGTAACGGCTGGCAACGTTCAGGGTCAGTTCCTTGGCGAAGGCCATGTCGGCCAGCAGCGGCACGTTCAGTTCGAGGTAGACCTCGTTCAGATCGTACTGGCCGCGGGTCGGCTTCTGGCCCAGGCCGGTGGACTGGCCCGACTGCGCGAAGGCGTCCGGCACGTAGTTGCCTTCTTCCTTGCGGTGCTCGACACCCAGGGCGAAGCCCAGGTCGCCGGCCGGCAGGGTCACGATGGAACCCGACAGGTTGGCGGTGAAGCTGGTGGTCTTGGTCACGCCACGGGTGGTGAAGGTCGGGAACAGGAAGTCCTGCAGCTCCTGGTTCGCCAGCGAACCCTGGCCATCAACGCCGTACGGCAGCAGCGGGTTCCACGGGCGGCAGTCGCCCAGGATCGGCTTGGCCGAGGTGCCGCAGCGGGCAACGCCGCCGGCATCGATGAACGACGGGCCCAGGGCCTGGCCTGCAGCGATCAGGCTCATGTCACCACGGTTGGTCTTGATCGACTCGTTGCGGTTCCACAGCGCGCCGACATCCCAGTCGAAGGTCTTGCCGCCCAGCTCGAAGAAGCCGGTCAGGGTCGGAGCGAAGCGCAGGGTCTTCAGCTGGCTGTCAGTGGTACGCGGCACTTCCCACAGGCGACGGCGGAAGCTGACGTCCTGGCCGACCGGGTTGAAGGCGCTCGAGCCCTCCAGCGGGGTGCCGAAGGAGTTCGACTGGAACGGGTAGCCGGCGATCTGCTGGAACGTCTGGCGCTCGTTGTAGAGCACGTCGGTGTTCAGGCTGATCGAGTCGGTGAAGTCGTAGGTGCCGTTGATGTAGACCGACTTGCGCTTCACACCGGTGAGCAGGGTCATCTGCTCGTTGGAGTTGGCGAATTCGTCCGCCGTAATGACGTGGTAGTCATTCGGGTTCTTCGGGTTGCCGCCGGCGTTCAGGGTCTTCCAGACTGCCTTCTTGGAGTCGCTGCAATCGACCTGGGTCGGGTTGCACCAGCTGCCGTTCTGGCTGATCGGGCTCCAGGTGGCCGAGGTCGAGTTCGGACCCAGCGAGCCATCACGGCTGTACCAGCGGTCCTTGGCCCACACCGGATCCTGCTTCGAGTACTCGGCCGACAGGGTCAGGCTGCCGCGCTCGCCGCGGGCACCGAGGGTCATCGAATAGGTTTCGGTGTCGCCGTCGCCCTTGCCGTACTGGCCGACGTAGACATTGGCTTCGCCGCCGTCGAAGTTCTTGCGGGTGATCACGTTGACCACGCCGGCGATGGCGTCGGAACCGTAGATCGAGGACGCGCCGTCCTTCAGGATTTCGATGCGCTCAACGGCCGACATCGGGATCTGGCTGAGATCCTGGTAACCGGCGGTAGTTGCGCCCAGGCGCTTGCCGTTCATCAGCACCAGGGTGCGCTGGGCGCCCAGGTTACGGATGTCGACGTAGTAGCCGCCCACGTTCTCGCCCGAAGCCAGCGATTCCGAGCGCGAAATGGCCGGGGAGCCGGCCGAGGTCAGGTTGTTCAGCACGTCGGCGACGCTCGAGAAGCCCTGCTTTTCCAGGGATTCGCGGGTCATCGTCAGGATCGGCTGCTGGGTCTCCACCGAGGCGCCGCGGATGCGCGAGCCGGTGACCGAAATGCGGTCCAGGTCGGTGGTGCCCTTTGCTTCCTGAGCCGAAGCAAAGGCCGGCGCCAGCGCCAGCGCAATGCCGGCCGGCAGCAAGCCGAACCGCACTGCGGGATTACGAACGTTCATCTATCTCTCCAAGGTACGTGTTAGCAGCGTGTTAAAACACCCCAGCACGTTACGATTGCGTTGCAGTGCTGTATTTGCGCGAACCAACCGGAGACTTTGCGGATTGTGGCGGGAGCAAGCCACCGTTCTCCCTGAAGCGCGATGCGGACTGGCCGTAGCGGGCGCGGAACGCACGCGCGAAGCTGCAGCAGTTGTCGAAGCCACTGGCGGCGGCGACCTCGCCCACCATCATGTCGGTGTCGCGCAGCAGGTCAGCAGCGCGTTCGAGGCGCAGTCGTGCCGAAAGCGACTGCGGGCTTTCCTCGTACAGGCTCTGGAAGGTCTTGGAGAGGTACCAGCTGGAGAAGTTGGTCAGCTCGGCCAGTTCGCCGATGCGCACCACCCGGTGGCTGTTGCCTTCCAGATAGAGGCGCGCGCGCTGCATGCGGCCGAACACCTGGCGCTTGCGGCTGCGCGAGCGGCCCGGGCAGCGCTGTACGTTGTCGGCCAGGCCACGCTGCAGGCCAGCCAGGTGCAGCAACAGCGGACGCAGGGCCTGGGCCGGCTGGCCGCTGGCCAGCGCATCGCGCCACAGGCGCAGCGCCACGCGGGCGTCACTGCGGTTCATGCGGCCACGACCGGCATACAGGCCGCAGTCGGCCATCTCGGTCAGCACACGAAGCGCTTCGACGTTCAGGTTCAGGCCGACGCACAACCCGTTGCGACCAGCCTGCACCAACGGCCGCGATTCCTTCTCGAAGGCGATCCACTCGCCCTGGCGCAGGCGGAAGCGCCCTTCCTTGGCCTCCACCCACGAACTGCCACGCACCTGCATCCAGACGGTGAAGCTGGAGCCGGCGGTCTGCAGGCTGCCCAGCCGGGCCACGCCCAGGCAGGTCGGCGCGACATCGTCGAGCGACCGGTCCAGGGAGACGGTTTGGCCGCGATCGGCCAGCGAGAGTTGACGCATGGGGGCACCACGGATTTGCCTAGTACAGGACTCCGTTTTGCCTAATCAGGTGGCACCGCGTCAGGAAAGTCCGACGAGATCGCCACGAATTCGCGACGAGATCCCGACGAAGAAATTACGAAGGGCCATTTCCCTTGAACAACAACAACTTGGAGAACGCCGGGAACAGCGCGGGCGGGCGTTCGGGCAACCGCATCACGCCGATGTCGGCACCATCGCTGACCGCCATCGCCACGAACAGGTCATGTCCGTCAGCGCTGGCGCTGAGTCCGTTGCCGGCGCTGAGCCGTTCTGCGTCCAGGCAGCGTTCCGGCTCCTCGCGGCCGGGCAGGATGCGCACGAAGGTGGTGCCACACGTGGTCGAGGTGCCGAGGTAACCGATGCCACTGTTGCCGGCCACGGTCCAGGCCCGGTATCGCCAGCGGCTGGGCCGGTCATCGCTGATCTGCTGCACGCTGCCCGACGACAACGTGGCATCGGCCGACCACAGGCCACCAGCGGCCAGGCGGGTGAACAACACGCGGCCACTGCTGCGGTCGAAGCGCGCCTGCGACACCCCATCGATGCTGGCCAACCGGCGCCAGGGCTGGGTGCTGCGGTCGAACAGGCTCAACCTGGTGCGCTGGTCGGCATCGCGTTCGACCACAAACAACTGCTCCGGCGACGCGCCATACAGCGCCTGCAGCGGCTGTTCGGCCGGGATCGGCAAAGGTTGCAGTCGTTCATCGCGTGGCGCGATCTCGTAGACCACCGTGCGCCCATGCGCGTCGCGGCCGACCACGAGCAGCTGACGGCTGTCGGCCGACCAGTCCGGTGCCTGCCGCGCTTCCGGCCGCAGCCCTTCAATGGGGCGCAGCGAATCCGGCCGCTGCATGTCCGCCCACCACAGGGCGAAGCTGCCGGAGCGATCCGAGGTGAAGACCAGCTGGCGGCCATCCGGCGCTGCCATCGGCTGCCCATCGCGGCCACTGGAGGCAAACAGTCGCTCGGGCGCACCGTTGCCCTGCATCGGCACCTTGAACACGCCGAACTGTGCGCGTCGGTGGACGAAGGCCAGCATGCCACCGCGTCGCGACACGGCGGGCCATTGCGCATCATCCAGGCCGGCATCGCGCAGCGTGTGCCGCTCAACGTCCAGATAATAGAGCCGCGCCTCGCTGTCGACGCGGCGGCCGAACACGATGGTGCGGCCATCGTCCAGCCAGGCCCAGCCGCGCAGCTCTGCCGCTTCGTTGGTCAACTGCTCGGGCGTACCGCCCGTGGCCGGCACCCGCCACAGATCGCCCAGCTGCGGGTTGCGCACGAACACCAGCCATTGCCCGTCGGGCGAATAACGCGGTGCGTAGTCGAAGTCATCCTGGTCGACGCTGTAGGCCAGCGCGCGCCACTCGCCGCTGGCCAGGTCCAGCACGCGGATGCCACGGTGGGCGTAACGCCCGACCATGCTGCCGAACACCAGGCCGCGACCATCGGGTGTCCAGTCAAAACTGAGCAGTTCGGTGCCATCGCAGCGCGTGGCCTGGCGCAGTGCGCCGCCGGTGGCGCTGGCGATCAGCACCTGGCAGCCACCGTCGGCGGAAAACCGTGCGAAGGCGATCTCGCGACCATCCGGCGACCAGTTCGGGAATCGATCGACCGCGCCGGCCGGTGGCACCAGCAACTGGCGCGCCGGCGCGTTGCCGGAGGTCTGCACCTTGATCGCACCACCGCCGTTGCCATCTTCGTTGGCGCCTTCATAGGCGACCAGCGAACCATCCGGTGACAGCGTGGGATAGGTTTCAAAGCCGCTGGTCGCGGTGATCAACCGATAGGGACGCTGCGGGCTGCCGATCACCCGCGTGCCGTTCTCCACGGCGGCCTCCACCGGTGAACTGCTGGCCGGTGCACGGCGCAGCAGCAGCGTGGTCATCACCAGCAGCGTGGCCAGCATCAATACGCCCAGCGCCAGCAGCACGCGGCGGCGGACATGGCGCCAGCGGCGGCGCGATTCCTGCGCGCGCGCGGGCAGCACCGCGGCGTCGGCGGGTGCCGGCTGCACTTCCACACCTTCATCGTCAGGCAAGCCCGCAGCCGTTGGCTCCGCATCGTCCAGCGCCTGTACCGGTACCAGAAGCCGATAACCGGTCTTGGCGATGGTTTCGATGTAGGCCTGGCCGTTGTCGTCGTCGTTGCTGAACGCCTTGCGCAGCTGGGTGACGGCCTGGGTCAGCACATCGTTGGTCGGCAGCGTGTCCGGCCACACCTCGGCGAACAACTCGTCGCGGGTGACAACGCGGCCCGGCTGCCGCAGCAGCACGCGCAGCACGCCCAACGCCTTCGGCGTCAGCCGGCGCGGGCGACGCGCACCGACGACCTCGACTTCGCGCGAGGACAGAGTGACGATGCACTCTCCTATCCGTATCCGATCGGATACGGGTGGCTGTATTTCGCTGCTGTTCATTTTCTGCTACACAGTAGAGACAGGTCCCGGGCAGTGTTTGCCTTCGTTACGGTCCCGTCCTGGGAACAGCGAAAAGCCAGACTCCGCACAAAGCATCGGCGCATACCGCAAAAACAATCGAGCGCGCGAATACTAGCCTATGCAAGTTACCTCGCCTATCGCGTGGTCGACATCAGGCTCTCTCTCGCCGACGCATTCACATAATTCGCGACACCATTCGCGCCCTCTTGGGCGCGAAATTTTTATCTGGCGTTCATTTTCACATGCGCCGCAACATGGTCAATCCGACCAGACGCGAAACCACCAAAGCCACGTACATCACGCCGGAAAACTGCTCCAGCATGACCAATGCGCGTGCCTGTGGATGCAGGGGTACGACGTCACTCAAGCCCACTCCAGACAGCAAGCTGAAGCTGAGATAAAGCAACTCCATCCAGCTGCGCTGCGCACCCCCGCCAGTACCCTGGAAGCTGCCCGGATACCACTGCTGGCACACCGCGAACGCGAAGGCGAAAGCCCACGCCAGCAGGGTGAAGGTTGCGCCTGCGGCGAACAGTTCGTCGCGGGTGACCTTGTGGTCCTGGAGCATGTAGGCGATCAGGGCGCCGGCCGTATAGAAGTACAGCAGGCTCTCCAGCAGCTGCGCGGTGGTCAGCAATCCGGTGCGGTCGAGCAATGCGCCTGCCAACGAGAACACCACCGAGGGAATGGCCAGCACCAGCGCCAGCCAGGTGCCCAGCGGGCTGCGCTGGACCACCCACAGCGCCAGGCCGAGTACCGCCATGCCGAACATGCCCAGTGCGGCGCGGCCCGCAGCGGTGTCATCCAGCGCGGGATACAGCAGCACCGCCAGCAGCTGCGCGCCCAGCAACCAGGCCGAAGGATGACGGCGGGCGATGGCCAGCCAACGGGTGGTCATGGCAACGGGCATGGCGTCCTTTCCCCCTGGGCGATGGACGCAGCATAGCCGGGCACGGCGTGATGAACGGTCGTGCCGGCCGTTGGCCGGCACGACCGTTTCCGCATCAGCCCTGGTGGTAGACCTCGGCGCCGGCGGCGCGGAACTCCTCCGACTTCTCCTTCATGCCGGCCTCGGCGTAATCACGCACGTCCTGGGTGATCTTCATCGAACAGAAGTGCGGGCCGCACATCGAGCAGAAGTGCGCCAGCTTGTGCGCATCCTTCGGCAGCGTCTCGTCGTGGAACTCCTTGGCCTTCTCCGGATCCAGGCCAAGGTGGAACTGGTCCTCCCAGCGGAACTCGAAGCGCGCCTTGCTCAGCGCGTTGTCGCGCACCTGCGCACCTGGATGGCCCTTGGCCAGATCAGCGGCGTGCGCGGCGATGCGGTAGGCCATGATGCCGTCACGCACGTCCTGGCGATTGGGCAGGCCGAGGTGCTCCTTCGGCGTCACGTAGCAGAGCATCGCCGTGCCGAACCAGCCGATCATCGCCGCACCGATCGCGCTGGTGATGTGGTCGTAGCCCGGTGCGATATCGGTGGTCAGCGGCCCCAGCGTATAGAACGGTGCTTCGCCACACTCGCGCAGCTGCTTTTCCATGTTCTCCTTGATCAGCTGCATCGGCACGTGGCCGGGGCCTTCGATCATGGTCTGCACATCATGCTTCCAGGCGATCTTCGTCAGCTCACCCAGCGTCTCCAGCTCACCGAACTGCGCCGCGTCGTTGGCATCGGCGATGCAGCCCGGGCGCAGGCCGTCACCCAGCGAGAAGGTCACGTCGTAGGCCTTCATGATCTCGCAGATCTCTTCGAAGTGCGTGTAGAGGAAGTTCTCCTTGTGGTGCGCCAGGCACCACTTGGCCATGATCGAGCCACCGCGGCTGACGATGCCGGTGACCCGCTTGGCGGTGAGCGGCACATAGCGCAGCAGCACGCCGGCGTGGATGGTGAAGTAGTCCACGCCCTGTTCGGCCTGCTCGATCAGCGTGTCGCGGAAGATCTCCCAGGTGAGTGCTTCGGCACGGCCATCGACCTTCTCCAGCGCCTGGTAGATCGGCACGGTACCGATCGCCACCGGCGAATTGCGGATGATCCACTCGCGGGTTTCGTGGATGTGCTTGCCGGTGGACAGGTCCATCACCGTGTCACCGCCCCAGCGGATCGCCCACACCAGTTTCTCCACTTCCTCGGCAATGCCCGAGGACACGGCGCTGTTGCCGATGTTGGCATTGATCTTGGTCAGGAAATTTCGGCCGATGATCATCGGCTCGCTTTCCGGATGGTTGATGTTGTTGGGCAGCACCGCGCGGCCGCGCGCGATTTCATCGCGCACGAACTCCGGTGTGATGATCTTCTGGATCGAAGCCCCAAATGCCTCGCCCGGGTGCTGCTGCAACAGGCCGGCATCACGGATCGCTTCCATCCGCTGGTTCTCGCGGATGGCGACGAATTCCATTTCCGGCGTGATGATGCCGCGGCGCGCGTAGTGCATCTGAGTGACGTTCGCGCCTGCGCGTGCACGCCGCGGCAGGCTGCGCGCAGGGAAACGCACGGCATCGAGCTTCGGATCATGCTCGCGGTCGCGGCCGAACGACGAACTCAGGCCGTCGAGCTGTTCGGTATCGCCGCGCTCCTCCACCCAGCCACGACGCAGCGCCGGCAGGCCCGCCGACAGATCGATACGCACATCCGGATCGGTGTAGGGGCCCGACGTATCGTAGACCGTGACCGGTGCATTCTCTTCGCCGCCGAACAACGTCGGCGTGCGGGTCAACGCGATCTCGCGCATCGGCACCTGCAGATCCGGACGCGAACCGGGTACGTGGATCTTGCGCGAACCGGGAATCGGCCGGGTCACGGATTCGGAGAGTTGCTGGGCCTGTTGCTGCAGGGCGGAGAGCTGTGCGTTCATCGGGCATCGTCCAGGAAGGTCAGGGACGAAGCGGCGGCGCACTGCGCCCGCGCGCGGACGGTCCTTGGGCGGAGTCCGGGCACGGCTGCACTGCAAAGCTTCCCTACGCCGGTATGAGCCGGATCAGGTTCCAAGGGACTGTCTCAACCGTGGCCACCTGGCCGCGGTACCCCCGCTTCTTGGCGTGCATTAGAGCATAGAAAGCACTGCAGCTCATGGCGGTTGCAGCCGCGCATCGCGTGGATCCGCAGTTTCTGTATTAACAGAACCGTGACATTGCATTCAGTAACGTGCACGTCCGTCGCGTTCCAGCGACCGATGCGTCCTTCGCCGCCTTCGCGGCCCCTGCCCGGTTCGCGATGCATGCCACCGGCCCTTCGCTGCAAGCTCTGCTCGCTCCCCTCAATCCCTTGATCGGAGAAGCTCCTTCATGGTGTTTCGCGTTTCCATCGCACTGGTTCTGCTGCTGGTGCTGCTTGCCGGTATTGCACCGGGCCCCTTCAATGCCGTGGTGCAGTCGATGCTGGCAGAAGTCATCCGCAGCGTCGGCTGGCTGTACCTGCTGGTGGTGTTCCTGGCCCTGGTGTTCCTGATGTACCTGGCCTTCGGCCGCTTCGGCAACCTGCGCATCGGTGGCGAAGACGCCGAGCCCGAGTTCTCGCGGGCCAGCTGGATGTCGATGCTGTTCGCCGCCGGCATGGGCATCGGCCTGGTGTTCTGGGGCGCCGCCGAGCCCATCTCGCACTTCAGCAAGCCACCGGAAGGGCTTGCTCCGCAGAGCCTGGATGCGGCACGCGCCTCGATGCGCTATGCATTCTTCCACTGGGGCCTGCATCCGTGGGCCATCTACGCGCTGATCGGCCTGGCGATGGCCTGGTTCCAGTTCAACCGCAACGGCCGCGGCCTGGTCAGCGACATGCTGCAGCCGATCATCGGCCGCCACCATCGTGGATGGATCGGGCGCGTGGTCAACATCGCTGCAGTGGTCGCCACGGCGATCGGTGTCGCCACTACGCTGGGCTTCGGCACCATCCAGATCGCCGCCGGCATCGAGCGCGTGTTCGGCGTGCAGGCGACCGTCGCAGTGCAGATGACCATCATTGCGGTCGCCTTCGTGCTGTACATGGCATCCACCGCCAGTGGCGTGGAGCGAGGTGTGAAGTGGCTGTCCAACTTCAACCTGGCATTGGCTGCCCTGCTGGCAGCCATCCTGCTGGTGCTGGGGCCGACCGGCTTCATCTTCGATACGTTCACCACCACGCTGGGCTCCTACCTCAACCAGCTGGTGACGATGAGCCTGCGCATGTCACCGTTCTCCGGCAGCACCTGGGTGGCGGACTGGACGATCTTCTACTGGGCCTGGTGGATCTCGTGGGCACCGTTCGTGGGGTCGTTCATCGCACGCATCTCGCGCGGCCGCAGCGTGCGCGAGTTCGTTATCGGCGTAGTGCTCGCGCCGACTCTGCTGGGCTTCTTCTGGTTCGCGGTATTCGGTGGCACCGCGCTGTGGGCGCAGATCTTCGGCCATGCCGACCTGGTGCAGGCGCTGGGCAATGGCTACGAGACAGTGCTGTTCACGCTGTTCGACAGCATGCCGCTGCCGCTGCTGCTGTCGTGCATTGCGCTGGTACTGCTGATGATCTTCTTCGTGACCTCGGCCGACTCGGCGGTGCTGGTGCTGGCCAGCATGTCCACTGACGAAGCAGGCGATCCTCCGTTGAAGCGCAAGCTGGCCTGGGGCATCGCGGTGGCGTTGATCGCAGCGGCGTTGCTGCTGGCCGGTGGCCTGGATGCACTGCAGGGCATGATCACGATTGCGGCGTTGCCATTCGCGCTGCTGATGGTGCTGGTGATGGTGTCGCTGTACCGGGTGCTGGACCAGGAGTACACGCGTGAGCGGCGGCAGGCGCAGCGCCAGCGGCACATGATCGATGCGTGGATCGCACGCGAGATGGCGGCGCAGGAAGAGACGCAGGCGGAGGCCGCACGCGCGCAGGATTCGGATTGAGAGTGTTTTGCAGCCTGCGGCTGCACCGCTTCTTTCAGGCAAGTGCAAGTGCAGGAGCCAAAGCGGCTCTGGGTTTCTGCTGGTTGGGCGGGGCGGTGTGGGTTGGCAGGACACGCCGTAAACCCGTCCCTGGGGGCTCGATGGCGCCATCCATGGCGCCAACGGTCCTGCCAGCCCACACCGACCCACCCCCGACAGTTTCCGTGTGACGGTGGGTTTTCCACGCCATGCGTGGATGAGGTGTATCGGAAAACAGGAAGGGGTCGGATCCGTTTTCCTTTGGAAAACGGATCCGACCCCAACTCACAGCACGCGGCTGTTGCTGTTGCTCTTGCTGTTGCTGTTGATCTTCTTCTTTCTCTTCCTGCGGTGATGGCCACGGAAACGGTCAGGGGCCGGGCGGGTGGGCTGGGCGGGGGTGTCCGCGGCATGGATGCCGCGGCCAAGCCTCCAGGGACGGATTCACGGCGTCCCCCGACCAGCCCACCCGCCCGGCCAAGCCAAGCATCGCTGAATCACCACCGCAGAGGGGGCTGCGCCCGCCGGAAAACCTCAATACCCCGCCGCCTGCCCATCCTTGCGGCTCTCCGAAGCACCGTAGTAAACCCCGGTCTCGGGATCACGCATGATCGCCTGGTATCCGCCATAAGGACCATCGGCGAACACGATGCGATGTCCCTTGCGCATCAACGCACGCACCGTTTCATACGGGAAGCCGGTTTCCAGATTCACCTCACCACCGTCGGTCATCGCCGTGGCCTGCCCGGTCGGTTCGGTCGAGCCCTCATGCTGGATGCGCGGTGCATCACCGGCCTCCTGCAGGTTCATGCCGAAGTCCACCAGGTTCATCACGATCTGCGCGTGGCCCTGCGGCTGCATCGCGCCGCCCATCACGCCGAAGCTGGCGTACGGCTTGCCGCTCTTGGTGATGAACGCCGGGATGATCGTCTGGAACGGCCGCTTGCCCGGTGCATAGCCGTTGGGATGATTCTTCTGCAGCACGAACATCTCGCCACGGTCCTGCAGGATGAAGCCCAGCCCCGGCGGCGCCATGCCGCTGCCCATGCCGCGGTAATTGGACTGGATCAGCGACACCATCATGCCGTCGGCGTCGGCCACGGTCATGTAGATGGTGTCGCCCTCTTCCAGCTGCTTCGGCGTGCCCGGCTGCACTTCCTTCAGCGCCTTGTCCATCGAGATCAGCGCGCGGCGCTGTGCGGCGTACTCCTTGGAGATCAGCTTCTGCACCGGCGCCGGCTGGAACGCCATGTCGGCGTAGAAGCGCGCACGGTCGGCGAAGGCAAGCTTCTTCGCTTCGACGAACAGGTGCACGTGTTCCGGTGATCCGAACGGGATCTTCGAGAAGTCGTAGCCTTCCAGCACGTTGAGGATCTGCAGCGCAGCGATGCCCTGGCTGTTCGGCGGCAACTCCCACACGTCGTAGCCACGGTAATTGCTGCTGACCGGTTCGACCCACTCACCGTGGTGGTCGGCCATGTCCTGGTAGCTCAGGTAGCCACCGTTGGCCTTGAAGTAGTCGCCGATGGTGCGGGCGATATCGCCCTTGTAGAAGGCATCGCGGCCGCCGTCGGCGATCTTCTGCAGCGTGCTGGCCAGATTCGGGTTTTTCCACATCTCGCCCTTGCGCGGGGCGTGGCCGTTGATCGTGAACTGTTCCTTGAAACCCGGGTACTGCGACAGCTTGGGCACCGAGCGGTCCCAGTAGTAGGCGATCACCTCGGCTACCGGATGGCCCTCGCGGGCGTAACGGATGGCCGGCGCCAGGTTGTCGGCCATCGGCTTGCGGCCGAAGCGGTCGTGCAGCGCGAACCAGCCGTCGACTGCGCCGGGCACGGAGACCGGCAGCGGGCCGGTTGCCGGGATGTCCTTCAGGCCACGGCGCTGGAACTCGGCCAGGGTCAACGACTTCGGCGAACGGCCCGAACCGTTGTAGCCATAGAGCTTCTGCGTCTTCGGGTCCCAGACGATGGCGAACAGGTCGCCGCCGATGCCGTTGCCGGTGGGCTCCATCAGGCCAAGCGCGGCATTGGCGGCAATCGCCGCGTCCACCGCCGAGCCACCGCCCTTCATCACGTCCAGCGCGATCTGGGTGGCCAGCGGCTGCGAGGTGGCGGCCATCGCATGCGGGGCGATCACCTCCGAACGGGTGGCAAAGGTGTGGCCGGTGATGCGGTCGGCGGCAGAAGACAGTGCAGGCACAGCGGCCAGTAGAGCAGCGGCCAGCAGGGAACGGGCAAGGCGTCGGGACACGGTCGGGTTCCGATGGAAGAGTGGTCCCTCGATCTTCGCCGCTGCGGCCTTCATGCGGTATCGGGCAGAGGTCATGGACGTTGATCCCGGGGTGGGTGCGGAAGGTCCGCACCCGCCAAGGCGAAAACCCGCCGGATTCCGCGCAAAAACCGGACTGAAAGGAGTGAATTCGGGTTCACCGAAACATTTTCAGCGGCAACCATCCTTGTGCCACAAGCGATTACGCTGGATGCAGCGGAAACCGACAAGAATTCCGTCGCGAGGGTTGACATCGCCGAAACGGCTGTGTTTCTCTCGATCACATGTTGCATCACAACACGCCACCGCGAACCCACATCGAAGCCGCCGACACCGGCCCCGCCTCGCTGCGTTCGATTCTTGTGCTCGTACTTATTACCCAACCAACAGGTGCGGGACGAGCCAGCGTGTAAGCAACAAACACACCGGAACTCTTCAAAAACCCGCACCCGCCCCGGTGCGGGTTTTTTCATTTCAGGACCTGGTTTCAGACGCAACCACCATGCACAACGCCCAACGCAAAACCCAGACCCACACCACCACGATGCCTCGTGGTGGCTGTGCCTGTGCGATGCACGGCGCCTCCTCCACCGCTTTCCCCTGACCGGCCGGCACGTCACCCCGACGACCGGCCGTTCTTTTTTCTTCCCACCGCAAGGAACCTCCCCCATGAGCACCAACGACCTGCCCCAGACCAAGATCGCCGTCATCGGCTACGGCAGCCAGGGCCGCGCCCACGCACTGAACCTGCGCGAATCCGGCTTCGACGTGGTGGTAGGCCTGCGTCCGGGTGGCCCGACCGAGGTCAAGGCACAGGCCGATGGCTTCACCGTGAAAGCACCGGCCGACGCGGTGAAGGATGCCGATCTGGTTGCCGTGCTGACCCCGGACATGGTGCAGAAGAAGCTCTACGACGATGTGTTGGCCGCGAACATGAAACAGGGTGCGGTGCTGTTGTTCGCGCACGGCCTGAACGTGCACTTCGACATGATCAAGCCGCGCGAGGACCTGGATGTCGTACTGGTCGCGCCGAAGGGCCCGGGTGCGCTGGTGCGCCGCGAGTATGAAATCGGCCGTGGCGTGCCGTGCATCTGGGCGGTCTATCAGGACAAGAGCGGCAAGGCGGCCGAGTACGCCCTGGCCTATGCGGCCGGACTGGGTGGCGCCCGCGCCAACCTGATCCAGACCACCTTCAAGGAAGAGACAGAGACCGATCTGTTCGGCGAGCAGGCGGTGCTGTGCGGCGGTGCCTCGGCACTGGTGCAGGCCGGTTTCGAAACCCTGGTCGAAGCCGGCTATCAGCCGGAGATCGCCTATTACGAAGTACTGCACGAGCTGAAGCTGATCGTCGACCTGTTCTATGAAGGCGGTATCTCGCGCATGCTGGAGTTCATCTCCGAGACCGCGCAGTACGGCGACTACGTCAGTGGCCCGCGGGTGATCGACGCCGGCACCAAGGCGCGCATGAAGGAGGTCTTGAAGGACATCCAGGACGGCACCTTCACCAAGAACTGGGTGGCCGAGTACGAAGCGGGCCTGCCGAACTACAACAAGTTCAAGCAGGCCGACCTGGAGCACCCGATCGAAAAGGTGGGCAAGGAACTGCGCGCCAAGATGGTCTGGTTGCAAGGACAGGCCGCGTAACCGCGCGGCCTCCCCCACCCGCTTTGCAAGGTTCCCCCATGAACTCTTCCACACATCGCAGCGCGCCGCCCAACGGCGCGCGCTGGCTGACCCAGGCGCTGGAGGCCGAGGGCGTCCACACGCTGTTCGGCTATCCCGGCGGCACCATCATGCCGTTCTACGACGCGCTGGTGGATTCGTCGCTGAAGCACGTCCTGGTGCGCCATGAGCAGGGCGCGGCACTGGCCGCCAATGGCTTTGCCCGCGCCAGCAACCAGGTGGGCGTCTGCGTGGCCACCTCCGGCCCGGGCGCCTCCAACCTGGTCACCGGCATCGCCGACGCGATGCTGGATTCGGTGCCGATGGTCTGCATCACCGGCCAGGTCGCCACGCCGCTGCTGGGCACTGACGCCTTCCAGGAACTGGATGTGTTCGGCCTGACCCTGCCGATCGTCAAGCACAGCTGGCTGGTGCGCAGTGTCGACGACCTGCCGCGCGTGGTCGCCGATGCGTTCCGCATCGCCCGCGAGGGCCGGCCCGGCCCGGTGCTGATCGACCTGCCCAAGGACGTGCAGCTGGCCGATGCCAGTCATCTGCCGGCGCACGTGCCGAGCAGCGTCGAGCCGCCGCCTGCGCCGGCCGAAGCGGCCATCGCCGAAGCCATCGCCGCACTGGCGGCCGCCGAAAAGCCGGTGGTCTACGCCGGTGGCGGCATCGCGCTGGGCGATGCGGTGCAGGACCTGCGCGCTTTCGTCGAAGCCAGCGCCATCCCCACCGTGATGACCCTGCGCGGGCTGGGCGCGCTGCCGGCCAACCACCCGCAGTCGCTGGGGATGCTGGGCATGCACGGCACCCGCGCAGCCAACATGGCGGTGCAGGAAAGCGACCTGCTGCTGGTGCTGGGGGCGCGTTTCGATGACCGCGCCACCGGCAAGCTGGCGGAGTTCGCACCGTTCGCCCGTGTCGTCCACATCGATGCCGACGCCTACGAGATCTCCAAGCTGCGCAGCGCCGATGTCGCCGTGCCCGGCAATGTCGGCCATGCCATCCGCGCCCTGCGTGCGGCCTTCCCCTCCCCCAAGGCCCACCAGGACGCATGGCGCAGGCGCTGTGCACAGCATCGCGATCGTTTCGCAGCGCGCTACGACGCACCGGGCCAGCACATCTACGCCCCGGCGCTGCTGAAGCGCCTGAGCGAGCTGGCACCGGCCGATGCGGTGATCGCCTGCGATGTCGGCCAGCACCAGATGTGGGTGGCGCAGCACTGCCGCTTCAACCACCCGCGCAACCACCTGACCAGTGGCGCGCTGGGCACCATGGGCTTCGGCCTGCCGGCAGCGATGGGTGCGCAGTTCGCCTGCCCCGATCGCACCGTGGTGCTGGTGTCCGGCGACGGCAGCTTCATGATGAACGTGCAGGAGCTGGCGACCATCGCGCGTTGCCGCCTGCCGGTGAAGATCGTGCTGCTGGACAACAGTTCGCTGGGCATGGTGCGGCAGTGGCAGGAGCTGTTCTTCGCCGAGCGTTACAGCGAGATCGACCTGTCCGACAACCCGGACTTCGTGGCGCTGGCGCAGGTGTTCGGCATTGCCGCGACCCGCATCGATGCACGCGATGACGTCGAGGGTGGGCTGGCCGCGCTGCTGGCCGAGCCCGGCCCCGCGCTGCTGCACGTGGCCATCGATGCACGCGCCAACGTGTGGCCGCTGGTGCCGCCGAACACCGCCAACAGCACGATGCTGGAAAGCAACCCTGCCCATGCCCGCCAGGAGACCCCCAATGCAATACCGGCTTGACCTGGTGCTGCACCCGGCCGAAGGCGCGCTGCTGCGCGTGATCGGCATGGCCGAACGCCGTGGCTTCGCACCGCGTGCGATCAGCGGTGCGCCGGTGGCCGCCGACGATGGCCGCTGGCACCTGCAGCTGGTGGTGGATGGCCAGCGCCCGGCGGAAACGCTGTGCCGGCAGATCGAGAAGATCTACGACTGCGTGTCCGTGCAGGTCACCGCCGTGGAAGGAGCATCCGTATGAACACCCGTACCGTAGTGACCACGGTGCCGGTACGGAGGCGTCTTCTTCGCCGCCCGTGCCCGCATGCGGCGGTCGCCTGCACCCCGCTGGTGGCCCATGCCGGCCGCTGATGCCAGCCAGGAAAGCGATGTCGGCGACGTAAGCGTCGCCGACGTACTGGCGGCGCAGGCCCGGCTGCGCCGCTTCCTGCCACCCACCCCGCTGCACCATGCCGAGCGCTTCGGCACCTGGCTGAAGCTGGAGAACCTGCAGCGCACCGGTTCCTACAAGGTACGCGGCGCATTGAATGCGCTGCTGGCCGGCCGCGAGCGCGGCGATACCCGGCCGGTGATCTGCGCCTCGGCCGGCAACCATGCCCAGGGCGTGGCGTGGGCGGCCTACCGCCTGGACGTGCCGGCCATCACCGTGATGCCGCACGGCGCGCCCGCCACCAAGATCGCCGGCGTCGCCCACTGGGGCGCGACCGTGCGCCAGCACGGCACCAGCTATGACGAGGCCTACGCCTTCGCGGTTGAACTGGCACAACGCCACGGCTACCGCTTCCTGTCCGCGTTCGACGATGCCGACGTGATCGCCGGCCAGGGCACGGTCGGCATCGAGCTGGCCGCGCACGCGCCGGATGTGGTGATCGTGCCGATCGGCGGCGGCGGCCTGGCCTCCGGCGTTGCTCTGGCGTTGAAGTCACAGGGCGTGCGCGTGGTCGGCGCGCAGGTGGAGGGCGTGGATTCGATGGCGCGTGCGATCCGTGGCGACGTGCGCGAGATCGCCCCCGTCGCCTCGCTGGCCGATGGCGTGCGGGTGAAGATTCCCGGCTTCCTGACCCGCCGCCTGTGCACCTCGCTGCTGGACGATGTGGTGATCGTGCGCGAGGCCGAACTGCGCGAAACCCTGGTCCGGCTGGCGCTGGAGGAACACATCATCGCCGAGGGCGCGGGTGCGTTGGCGCTGGCGGCCGGCCGCCGCGTCGCCGGTCGCCGCAAGTGCGCGGTGGTCTCCGGCGGCAACATCGATGCCGGTGTCCTGGCCGGCCTGCTCACCGACATCCGTCCGCGCCCGCCACGCAAACCGCGGCGACGGCGCAGTGAAACCCCGCGCTCGCCGGCCAAGGCCAGCGCTCCCGCATCCCCCACGTCTTCCCCTTCCCCCCTGCAAGCCGTCGCACCCGCTGTCGAGGAGATTTCCCTGTGACCACCATCGAACGAATTACCACCCCGCGCATCCGCATCTTCGACACCACCCTGCGTGACGGCGAGCAGTCCCCCGGCTGCAGCATGAGCCCGCCGCAGAAGCTGGTGATGGCGCGTGCGCTGGACGAACTGGGCGTGGACATCATCGAGACCGGCTTCCCGGCCAGCTCGCAGTCCGACCGTGAGGCGATGGCACTGATCGGCCGCGAACTGCGCCGCCCGAGCCTGAGCCTGGCGGTGCTGTCGCGCTGCCTGCAGGCCGACATCGAGACCTCCGCACGTGCGCTGGAGGCCGCAGCCAACCCGCGCCTGCACGTGTTCCTGTCGACCAGCCCGCTGCACCGCGAGCACAAGCTGCGGATGACCCGCGAGCAGGTACTGGAGTCGGTACGCAAGCACGTCTCGCTGGCCCGCTCCTACATCGACGACGTCGAGTTCTCGGCCGAGGATGCCACCCGTACCGAGCTGGACTACCTGATCGAGGTTTCGCGCGTGGCCATTGCCGCCGGCGCCACCACCATCAACCTGCCCGACACCGTCGGCTTCACCACGCCGGAAGAGATCCGCGCGATGTTCCAGCAGGTCATCGCCGGCGTCGCCGACGTGCCCAATGCCGCCAATGTGATCTTCAGCGCGCACTGCCACAACGACCTGGGCCTGGCGGTGGCCAACTCGCTGGCCGCCATCGAAGGCGGTGCACGCCAGGTCGAGTGCACCGTCAACGGCATCGGCGAGCGCGCCGGCAACTGCTCGCTGGAAGAGATCGCGATGGTGCTGAAGGTACGCCAGGCCTTCTACGAGCAGGACAGCTCGATCAACACCCCGCGCATCGTCGGCACCTCGCAGCTGCTGCAGCGCCTGGTCGGCATGCCGGTACAGCGCAACAAGGCCATCGTCGGTGCCAACGCGTTCGCCCACGAATCGGGCATCCACCAGCACGGCATGCTGCGTCATCGCGGCACCTACGAAATCATGCGTCCGGAAGACGTGGGCTGGGAGGATTCGCAGATGGTGCTGGGCCGCCACAGTGGCCGCGCCGCCGTCGAAGCGCGCCTGCGTGCGCTGGGCTTCTGGCTGGACGAAGACGAACTGAAGCTGGTGTTCGAGCAGTTCAAGGGCCTGTGCGAACAGCAGCGCGTGGTCACCGATGCCGACCTGCAAACCTTGATGCAGGGCGGCTCCAACGCGCAGGGCTATCGCCTGGCGTCGATGACCATCAGCGACGTCGGCAGCCGCGCCAATGCACTGGTCGAACTGTCCGACCCGGACGGCAACCGCGTGGCCGAGACCGCGCAGGGCGACGGCCCGGTCGATGCGCTGTTCGGCGCGCTGTCGGCTGCCACCGGCGTGCAGCTGATGCTGGACAGCTACCACGTGCACAGCGTCGGCATCGGCGCCGATGCGCGCGGCGAAGCCAACCTGAGCGTGCGCCACGAGGGCGTGGAGTACGACGGCACCGGCACCAGCAAGGACATCATCGAAGCCTCCGCGCTGGCCTGGCTGGATGTGGCCAACCGCCTGCTGCGCCAGCGCCAGGCCACCACCCACAGCAGCACCGACGTTCCCACCCCCGCCACCGCCTGAGGAACCCGACATGAGCGCCTTCGACACCCCCACCCCGACCAGCGCCGCTGGCCAGCAGTGGAACGCCCAGGATTATGCGATCGACGCCGGCTTCGTGCCGCTGCTCGGCGGCGCGGTATCGCGCCTGCTCGACCCGCGCGCCGGTGAACGCATCCTCGACCTGGGCTGTGGCGATGGCGTGCTCAGCACCGAGCTGGCGCTCAGCGGCGCGCACATCCACGGTGTGGATGCCTCACCGGAACTGGTGATCGCCGCGCGTGCGCGCGGCGTCGATGCGCAGGTGATGGATGGCCACGCACTGACCTTCAACGCTGAGTTCGATGCGGTGTTCAGCAATGCGGCACTGCACTGGATGGGCACCCCGGACCGCGTGCTGGAAGGTGTGCGCCGCGCGCTGCGCACCGGCGGCCGCTTCGTCGCCGAGTTCGGTGGCCATGGCAACGTGGCCACGATCATCGCGGCGGTGCAGGCCGCGCGAGTGGCCCACGGCCATGGTGCCAGCGCCTTCCAGTGGTACTTCCCCACTGCCGATGCCTACGCCGATCGCCTGCGCCAGCATGGCTTCCAGGT
This sequence comes from Stenotrophomonas sp. 109824_Sma, assembly GCF_056480025.1. Taxonomy (NCBI): domain Bacteria; kingdom Pseudomonadati; phylum Pseudomonadota; class Gammaproteobacteria; order Lysobacterales; family Lysobacteraceae; genus Stenotrophomonas; species Stenotrophomonas sp. 109824_Sma. The sequence goes on from NZ_CM151078.1 coordinate 3,924,629, forward strand.
GCAGCTGATCGAGTGCACGCCGCGCCCGACCGCACTGCCGACCGGCGTGGCCGGCTGGCTGCGCGTGTTCGCCGCACCGCTGCTGGACGACCTGCCGGCCGAGGCACGCGCCACCGTGCGCGAGGCCGCCACCGCACTGCTGGCCGATCTGCCGCGCAATGCTGCTGGCCAGCCGCTGGCCGACTACGTGCGGCTGCGGGTACTCGCCCGTCGCCGCTGACATGATCCATTCGTTATCTTTCCCGATGTCCGCACCTTCGTACTTCTGCCAGGCACACGCATGACCTCCGCACCCCGCACCCTGTACGACAAACTGTGGGACGCCCACGTGGTTGTCCCTGAATCCGACAGCGCGCCCGCCGTGCTGTACATCGACCTGCACCTGATCCACGAGGTGACCTCGCCGCAGGCGTTCACCGAGCTGCGCGAACGCGGCCTGTCACCGCGCAGGCCGGACCGCACCAAGGCGACGATGGACCACTCCACGCCGACCCTGCCGGCCGCCGCGGACGGCACGCTGCCCTACGCCAGCGCCGCCTCCGAGGCGCAGGTCGCCACGCTGGCGCGCAATTGCGCCGAGCACGGCATCGAACTGTTCGACATGGCCTCGGACAACCGCGGCATCGTCCACGTGATCGCGCCGGAACAGGGCTTTACCCAACCCGGCATGACCATCGTCTGTGGCGACAGCCACACCTCCACCCATGGTGCGTTCGGCTCGCTGGCGTTCGGCATCGGCACCAGTGAAGTCGGCCACGTGCTGGCCACGCAGTGCCTGCTGCAGCGCAAGGCCAAGACGTTCGCCATCACCGTCGATGGCCCACTGGCGCCAGGCGTCGGCGCCAAGGACGTGGTCCTGCACATCATCGGCGTGATCGGCGTCAACGGTGGCACCGGCCACGTGATCGAGTTCCGAGGCAGCACCATCGAAGCGATGGACATGGAACAGCGCATGACCCTGTGCAACATGTCGATCGAGGCCGGCGCACGCGCCGGCATGGTGGCGCCGGACCAGGTCACCTTCGACTTCGTCGCCGCGACCCCGCGTGGTCCCAAGGGCGCCGACTTCGACGCCGCAGTGGCGCGCTGGCAGCAGCTGCGCAGCGATGAGGGCGCACGCTTCGACAGCGAAGTGCACATCGACGCCGCTGATATCCGTCCGACCCTGACCTGGGGCACCCATCCGGGCACCGCCATCGCAGTGGATGCGCCGATTCCGGCGGCCAACGATGCCGCCGCACAGAAGGGCCTGGACTACATGCACTTCCAGGCCGGCAGGGCGCTGGCGGGCACGCCGGTGGACGTGGTGTTCGTCGGCTCGTGCACCAATGGCCGCCTGAGCGACATGCGCGAAGTGGCTCAGGTGCTGCGCGGCCGTCGCGTCGCCGAGCGGGTACGCATGCTGGTGGTACCGGGCTCGGAGATCGTCAAGCGCGAGGCCGAGGCCGAAGGCATCCACGAGATCGTGCGCGCGGCCGGTGCCGAGTGGCGCGAGCCGGGCTGTTCGATGTGCATCGCCATGAACGGCGATCTGGTTGCGCCCGGCCAGCTGGCCGTGAGCACCAGCAACCGCAATTTCGAAGGCCGCCAGGGCCCCGGTTCGCGCACGCTGCTGGCCTCGCCGATGAGCGCGGCATGGGCCGCGGTGAACGGGCACGTTGCCGATACCCGCGAACTGTTCGCACAGGAGGTGGCGTGATGGCCGGCTTCCGTACCCTGACCTCGGCCAGCGTGGTGCTGCGCCAGACCAACATCGACACCGACCAGATCATTCCGGCGCGGTTCCTGTCCACCACCGAGCGCGCCGGCCTGGGCCGCAATGCGTTCAATGACTGGCGCTGGCAGGCCGACGGCGCACCGGTGGCCGACTTCGCCTTCAACCAGCCGCACAACGCCGGCCGCAGTATCCTGCTGGCCGGCCGCAACTTCGGCTGCGGCTCCTCGCGCGAGCATGCGCCGTGGGCACTGACCGACCTGGGCCTGCGCGCCATCGTCAGCAGCGAGATCGCCGACATCTTCCGCGGCAACTCGCTGAAGAACGGCCTGCTGCCGATCGTGCTGGACGAGGCCGACGTGCAGGCGCTGATGCAGCGCCCGGATGATGAGCTGACCATCGACGTGGCCTCGCGCGAACTGCGCACCCCGGATGGCCGCGTCTATTCCTTCCCGCTGGATGGCTTCTCGCAGACCTGCCTGCTGGAAGGCGTCGACCAGTTGGGGTATCTGTTGGGCCGTGTCCCTGAAATCGAACGCTACGAGAGTGAGCATGCACGCTGAAATTGTTGTCCTGCCCGGTGATGGCATCGGCCCGGAAGTGGCCGCCGCGGCAGTGGCCGTCCTGAAGGCGGTCGCCGAACGCTTCAACCACACCTTCACCTTCAGCGAGCACGACATCGGTGGCATCGCCATCGACCGCCACGGCGAGCCGCTGCCGGCGTCGACCCTGGCGGCTTGCCAGGCCGCGAATGCGGTGCTGCTGGGCGCGGTCGGCGGCCCGAAGTGGTCCGACCCGAACGCCAAGGTGCGCCCGGAGCAGGGCCTGCTGGCGATCCGCAAGGCGCTGGGCCTGTATGCCAACCTGCGCCCGGTGCGTACCCATGAAGCCGCCCTGCACGCTTCGCCGATCAAGGCGGAGCTGCTGCAGGGGGTGGACTTCGTGGTGGTGCGTGAACTGACCGGCGGCATCTACTTCGGCGACAAGACCCGCGATGCCGACAGCGCCAGCGACCTGTGCCGCTACACCGTGGCCGAGATCGAGCGCGTGCTGCGCAGTGCGTTCCGTCTGGCGCAACAGCGTCGCGGCAAGGTCACCTCGGTGGACAAGGCCAACGTGCTGGAAACCTCGCGCCTGTGGCGTGACGTGGCGGCACGCATCGGCCGCGAGGAGTTCCCGGACGTGGCACTGGAACACCAGCTGGTCGATTCGATGGCGATGCACCTGCTGGCCAAGCCGCGCGAGTACGACGTGATCGTCACCGAGAACATGTTCGGCGACATCCTCACCGATGAGGCGTCGATGCTGGCCGGCTCGCTGGGCCTGCTGCCGTCGGCCTCGCTGGGCGAACCCGGTGCGGTCGGCATCTACGAGCCGATCCATGGTTCGGCCCCGGACATCGCCGGCAAGGGCATCGCCAATCCGTACGCGACGATCTTCAGCGCGGCGATGCTGCTGCGCCATTCGCTGGGGCTGGAAGCGGAAGCCGCCGCGGTGGAAGCCGCCGTGCACGCCGTGCTGGACGACGGCGTGTTCACCGCCGACCTGGCGGCAAAGGGCCACGCGGTGAGCACCGCCGCCGCCACGGATGCGGTGCTGGCCAGACTCAACTGATCCGATAGCGCCACGCCATGCGTGGCGCCTCTCCCTTTGGACATTGTGCGCAGCCACCCGTGGGGTGGCTCTACTGTAGATCCACGCCACGGGTGGATGCAGCCATCCGTGCCAACCAAGGTTGGCACCCACCACCACAGTAGAGCCACGCCCATGCGTGGCTGCGTTATTTGGTGGTGTAACCGCCATTGACCAGGATGGTCTGCCCGGTCATCCACCAGCCATCGGTGACCAGGAAGCGGATCCACGGCACGATGTCGGCGATGTCGGTCAGGCCGGTGCGGGTGAACGCCGACAGTGCCGCCGCGGTCTTGTGATACGCCTGCGCATCGGCGCTCTCGGCCGGATAGAAGAACGGCGTATCCATCGGACCGGGGCCGATCGCGGTCACCGAGATACCGCGTTCGCCGAACTCCTTCGACGCCGCACGGGTGAAGTGCTCGACCGGTGCCTTGGTGCCGGCGTAGCTTGAATAGAACGGCGTGAACGCGCCCAGCAGTGAGGTGACCAGGGTGCAGATGCGGCCACCGTCGTTGACGTGGCGGCCGGACTCCTTCAGGAAGAAGAAGGCAGCCTTGGCGTTGACCGCACTCATTTCGTCGTACTCCGCTTCGCTGATCTCCAGCAGCGGCTTCTTCAGTACCTTGCCGACCGTGTTGATGGCGATGTCAGGGCGACCGACCGCTGCCACGGCATCGGCGAACAGGCGCTCCATCGCTGCGGCCGACGTCAGGTCACCCTGAAAGGCAACGGCCGTGCTGCCGGCGGCCTGCACGGCGGCAACGGTCGCCTCTGCATCGGCCTGGGTGGCGGCGCTGTTGTAGTGGATGACGATGGCTTTGGCGCCCTGGCTGGCGAAGTCGCGGGCCAGCAGGCCGCCCAGGTTCTTGGCGCCACCGGCGATCAGCACGGTCTTGCCCTTGAGGGAATGGTCGGTCATGGCGTCTGTCTCGGGAGGGGGCTGCCCGGGGTGGCAACCCTGCCCTGCCGACGATATCGTGCAGAAAATGCGGATAAAGCCCGCCACATTGACTTAACTTTCCAGAGCAAGCGAACAATGGACCGGATCGATCGCTTCCGCATCTTCACCCGGGTGGTGGAATGCGCCAGCTTCACCCGCGCCGCCGACCAGCTCGGCCTGCCCCGCTCCACCGTTTCCGCGGCGGTGGCTGAGCTCGAGCAGCGGCTCGGTACCCGCCTGCTGCAGCGCTCGACCCGGCGGGTCTCCACCACCCACGACGGCGACGTGTTCCATGCCCGCTGCCTGCGCCTGATCGCCGAAGTTGAAGACGCCGAATCGCTGTTCCGGCAGGACGACGCGCAGCCGGTGGGCCTGCTGAAGATCGATGTGCCCAGCCGCATCGGCCGCCGCATCCTCGCCCCGGCGCTGCCCGACTTCTTCGCGCGCCATCCGCAGGTGGAAGTGGACCTGGGCATGACCGACCGCGCGGTGAACCTGATCGAAGACGGCTGTGACGCGGTGCTGCGGGTCGGACAGCTGGGTGATTCCAGCCTGGTCGCGCGCATGCTGGGACAGCTCGACTTCGTCAACGTCGCCGCGCCGGCCTACCTTCGCGAGCACGGCGTACCGCAGCATCCTGCCGACCTGCAGCAGCACCGCGCGGTGAACTACGCATCGCCGACCACGGCGCGGGTGGAACCGTGGGAATGGCAGGACAGTGGCCAGCTGCGCACGCTGCCGATGCCTGGCTGGGTACGGGTGAACAGCGCCGAGGCCTCGATCGCGTGCTGCGTGGCGGGGCTCGGCCTGCTGCAGATTCCGCGCTACGACGTGCAGGCCGAACTGCAATCCGGTGCGCTGGTTGAAGTGATGCCACAGCACGTGGCGCAACCGCTGCCGGTGACCCTGTTGCAACCGCATCGGCAGCACCGCGCGCAACGCGTGCAGGTGTTCATCGAATGGTTGCTGCCAGTGCTGCGGAGCGGCCTGCAGCTGCAGTAGATCCACACCATGCGTGGATGCACGCCGCGCAGATCAGTAGATCCACGCCATGCATGGATGCACGCATCAGTGCCAACCAAGGTTGGCACCTACCAGGCCCACCGCGGTAGATCCACGCCATGCGTGGATGTGCACAACGTGGATGGGGTCAGAGCCCTTTCCCAGCGGGAAAGGGCTCTGACCCGGGCCTGAAAACCCGGGGCATCAAGCCCCGGATTCATCCGGCTTGACCCGGAACCACGCCGCGTACAGCGCCGGCAGGAACACCAGGGTCAGTACCGTGCCCACGATCAGGCCACCCATGATCGAGATCGCCATCGAGCCGTAGAACGCACTGCGCGACAGCGGAATCATCGCCAGCACGGCCGCCAGCGCGGTCAGCACGATCGGGCGGAAACGGCGCACGGTGGCATCGATGATCGAATGCCAGCGGTCATGCCCGGCATCGATGTCCTGCTGGATCTGGTCGATCAGGATCACCGAGTTGCGCATGATCATGCCGGCCAGTGCGATCGTGCCCAGCAGCGCGACGAAGCCGAACGGCGCGCGGAACAGCAGCAGGAACAGGGTCGCACCGATGATGCCCAGCGGCGCGGTCACCAGCACCATCGCCGCACGCGAGAAGCTGCGCAGCTGCAGCATCAGCAGCGTGGCCACCACCACCAGGAACAGCGGCATGCCGGCCTTGATCGAGTTCTGCCCACGCGCCGAATCCTCCACGGTGCCGCCGGTCTCCAGCAGATAGCCGCTGGGCAGCTCGGCACGGATGTCATCCAGCGTGGGCACGATCTGGTGCACCACGTCCAGCGCCTGCATGCCATCGCTGATGTCGGCGCGCACGGTCACGGTCGGCAACCGGTTGCGGTGCCAGATGATGCCGTCCTCGAAGCCGTACTCCATCGTCGCCACCTGCGACAGCGTGATGCTGCCGCCGTTGGCGGTCGGCATCGACAGGCTGGACAGCAGCTCCAGCTGGTTGCGTTCATCGGCCGGTCCACGCAGCAGCATCTCGATCTGGCGGTTGCCTTCGCGATACACGCTCACCGACTGGCCGGCCAGCGAACTGGCCAGGAACTGGCTGACCTGGGCGCTGCTCACGCCCAGCGCGCGGGCACGCTCCTGGTCGATCACCAGCCGCACCACCTTGCTCGGCTCACTCCAGTCCAGGTTGACGTTCATCACGTGCGGGTTCTCACGCACCTTGGCCTCGACCTGGCGCGCGATCGCCTGCACCTTCTCGATGTGCTCGCCGGAGATGCGCATCTGCACCGGATAACCGACAGGCGGGCCGTTCTCCAGGCGGGTCACGCGCATCTGCACGTCCGGGAACTTCGGGATCACCTCGTGCAGCAGCCAGTCACGGGTGCTTTCGCGCGATTTGATGTCCTTGGCCAACACCACGAACTGGGCGAAGTTGGTCGCCGGCAGCTGCTGGTCCAGCGGCAGGTAGAAGCGCGGCGAACCGGTGCCCACGTAGGACACGTAGTTGGCGATGCCCTCGCGGCTGGACAGCAGCTTCTCCAGCTTCTCGGCCTGGGCCTGGGTCGAGCGCAGCGACGCCCCCTCGGCCAGCTCGATGTCCACCATCAGTTCCGGCCGGGTCGAGTCCGGGAAGAACTGCTGCGGCACGAAGCGGAACATCATCAGCGAGAACACGAACAGCGCGATGGTCGCGGCGATCACCCACCAGCGGCGGCGCAGGCAGGCGTCGAGGAAGCGCCGGAAGCTGCGGTAGAACGGGCGCTGGTAGGGATCGTGGTCGTGCCCGTGCTGCGGCGGTGCGATCAGGTTGGCCAGCGCCGGATAGCGGTCGGCCCACTGCTGGCGCCTGGCCAGCCAGCGCGCGGACAGGCTGCCCGGCTTCGGCGGCTGCGGATTGAACAGGTCCGGCAGCATCTTGTCGCCCAGGTACGGGATGAACAGCACCGCTGCGATCCACGACACCACCAGCGCGATGGTCACCACCTGGAACAGCGAACGGGTGTATTCACCGGTGCTTGATGCCGCCGTGGCGATCGGCAGGAAGCCGGCCGCCGTGATCAATGTGCCGGTCAGCATCGGGAATGCGGTCGATTCCCAGGCGAAACTGGCCGCGCGCAGGCGATCGAAGCCCTGCTCCATCTTGGTGGCCATCATCTCCACCGCGATGATCGCATCGTCCACCAGCAGGCCCAGCGCCAGCACCAGCGCGCCCAGCGAGATCTTGTGCAGGCCGATGTCGAAGTAGTGCATGACGAAGAAGGTCATCGCCAGCACCAGCGGAATGGTCACGCCCACCACCAGGCCGGTACGCAGGCCCAGCGAGAAGAAACTGACCAGCAGCACGATCACCACCGCTTCGGTCAGCACCTGCACGAACTCGCCGACCGACTCCTCCACCGACTGCGGCTGGTCGGACACCTTGCGCAGCTGCATGCCGGCCGGCAGGGTCTTCTGCAGCCGCTCGAACTCGGCATCGAGGTTGGCGCCCAGCTTGAGGATGTCACCGCCGTCCTTCATCGCCACCGCCAGGCCGATCGCCTCCTCGCCCATGAAGCGCATCTTCGGCGACGCCGGGTCGGCGAAGCCACGCTTGACCTCGGCGATGTCGCCCAGGTGCACGGTGCGGTCGCCAGCACGGATCGGGAACTGGCGGATGGCGTCGATGTCGTTGAACTGGCCGGTCACGCGCAGCTGCACGCGATCGGTGGCGGTCTCGAAGAAACTGGTGCCGGTGATCGCATTCTGGTCGGCCAGCGCCTGCTGTACCTGCTGCATCGACACACCCAGCGTCGCCAGCCGGGTGTTGGACAGCTCGATCCACACCTTCTCGTCCTGCAGGCCGACCAGGTCGATCTTGCCGACGTCGGGCACGCGCTGCAGTTCCAGCTGGATGCGATCGGCGTAGTCGCGCATCACCGCGTAGTCGAAGCCCTTGCCGGTCAACGCATAGATGTTGCCGTAGGTGTCGCCGAACTCATCGTTGAAGAACGGGCCGACAATCTCGCGCGGCAGCGTCGCACGGATGTCGCCCACGCGCTTGCGTACCTGGTACCACAGGTCCGGGATCTGCCTGGAACGCAGGCTGTCGCGCGCCATGAAGATGACCTGCGATTCGCCGGGGCGCGAATACGAGCGGATGAACTCGTACTCGCCGGTGTTCATCAGCGCCTTCTCGATCGGCTCGGTCACCTGCCGCGAGACCTGTTCGGCGGTGGCGCCCGGCCACAGCGTGCGCACCACCATCGCCTTGAAGGTGAATGGCGGATCCTCGGACTGGCCCAGATGCTTGTACGACCATGCGCCGATCAGCGCGAAGGCAAGCATCGCGAACAGCACCAGCGGACGGTTGGACAACGCCCACTCGGAAAGATTGAAGCGGCGCACCGGCTTACTCCTTGGCCTTGGCGGCAGCGGCCGGCGTGGCCGGCTTCAGCACCGGGCGGTTCTGGCGGTCCACGGCGATCACCGGCTGGCCGGCGCGCAACAGGTGTCCGCCGGCAGCGACCACCCAGTCAGCGGCACCCACGCCGGACAGCACCGGCACCGTCTCACTGCCGTAGGCACCGGTGGTGACTGCTGCGGCCTTCAGCGTGCTGTTGGCCGGATCGACCACCCATACGCTGGCGGCACCGTTGGCACCGCGCTGCAGCGCGCCGAGCGGCAGCTGCAGGGTGCCGTGGCGGCCGGCGCTGCTGTAGACGCGCGCGCTCTGGCCCAGTTCGACATCGGCCAGCGCATCGGCGGGCAGGCTGACCCGGGTTGCATAGGTACGTGCCTGCGGATCGGCGGCGGCAGCGATCTCGCGGATCGTGCCCGGCAGGCGCTGGCCGGGGCGGTTCCACAGCTCCACCTCGACCGGCTGGCCCACCGCATAGTCGCGGATGGTGGCCTCGGGCAGGTCGATCAGCACTTCGCGCGCACCGTCGGCGGCCAGGTTGAAGATGGTCTGGCCGGCGGACACCACCTGCCCGGCTTCGGCCTCGCGGCTGGCGATCACGCCGTCGGCCGGCGCGCGCAGCTGTGCGTATTCGGCCTGGTTGCGCAGCACATCGAGGTTGGCGCGGGCCGCGTTGGCCTGCCCCTGCGCGGCCTTGAACGCGGCGGACTGCTGGTCCAGCTGCGAGCGGCTGACCAGTTGCTGGTCGGCCAGCACCTGGTAGCGCTTGAGGTCATCGCGGGCACGCACCAGATCGGCTTCGGCCGCCGCCAGCTGCGCCTGCGAGGCGCGCGCCTGCAGCGCGAAGTCGGCCACGTCCAGTTCGGCCAGCACGTCGCCCTTCTTCACCCGTTGCCCGGCATCGACGTGGCGCTTGACCAGGTTGCCGCCGACGCGGAACGACAGCGGACTTTCCTGCCGCGCACGCACCGTCCCCGGGAACGCCGCCGGCGCCTGCCCGGCCTGCTCGCCGGGGTGAACCACCAGCACCGGCACGGCCGCCTGGGGCGCCTGTTCCTGTCCCGAACAGGCTGCCAGCGCAGCCATCCACACCATACCGCCCATCCAGCGCACGATCTTCATCGGTCAACGTCCTGAAAACGCAGGGTTGCAACTAAGGGAGGAGCCGCGACTGCCGGCCCAATTTAATAAACCGGCCGGTATAGTATAAATATCGAACCGCTTGGTCTAGTATTGTCGTGATGAGTTCTCACACTTCCCGCAAGCCGTCGGCCAAGCCCGCTGCCAAGGCCGCCGGACCCGGGCGCCCCAAGGACCTCGGCAAGCGCGCGGCGATCCTTGAAGCAGCCAAGGCACTGTTCATCGAACAGGGCTATACCGGCGTGAGCATGGACACCATCGCCGCTCAGGCCGGCGTCTCGAAGCTGACTGTGTACAGCCACTTCGGCGACAAGGAGACCCTGTTCTCCGAGGCCGTGCAGTCAAAGTGCATCGAAATGCTGCCCGACGCGCTGTTCGTGGCCGACGCGGACGGTCCGCTGCGCGACCAGCTGATCGGCATCGGCCTGGCCTTCTTCGAGCTGATCACCTCCGACGCGGCGATCTCGATCCAGCGCATGATGATGGCGCCGGAGACCGACGAACGCCTGCGCGAGCTGTTCTGGCAGGCCGGCCCGGAGCGTACCTGCGAGGCCCTGGCCGACTTCCTGCGCGCCCGCGGCGAACGCGGCGAGCTGGAGATCCCCGACTATTACCTGGCTGGCCAGCAGTTCCTGACCCTGGTCAAGGGCGAAGTGCACATGCATATGATGTGCGGCATGCCACTGTCACCGGTGGAGTGCGACCCTCTCACCCACGTGACCGCCAGCATCGACTTCTTCCTGCGCGCCTATGCGCCGCGAGGGGCCGGGACGGCTGAATAACCAAAACTGAACGAACCGGAGGTCGCGATGACTTCCGGCACTGCGACCCCGGCCCCCCGGCAGCTGATGCTCTGGGCGCGCCGCCGGCCTCCGGCACCGGTAAAATGGCCGGCCCACTGCGCTGGATTTGAACCTCATGACGATTGATTACGCCCACGCCCGCGAACTGATGGTGGAACAGCAGATCCGTCCCTGGGACGTGCTGGACATCAAGGTGCTCGACGTCCTGGCCCGCCTGCCGCGCGAGGCCTTTGTCGCCGATGCACACCGGGCACTGGCCTACGCCGATGTCGAACTGCCGATCGGCCATGGCCAGAAGATGATGAAGCCGGTCATCGAGGGCCGTACCCTGCAGGCGCTGGACCTGCAGCCGGGTGACGAAGTGCTGGAAATCGGCACCGGCAGCGGCTTCCTGTCGGCCTGCATCGGCGCGCTGGCACGCGACGTGCTGAGCCTGGAAATCGACCCGGAACTGGCCGCCGCCGCGCGCGCCCGCCTGGACGCCTCCGGCCTGGGCACCAACGTCCGCGTGGAAGTGGCCGACGCCCTGTCCTGGCAGACCGAACGCCGCTTTGACGTGATCTGTGTCACTGGTGCGGTCGACGTGGTGCCGTCACAGTTCGCTTCGTGGCTGCGTCCGGGTGGTCGCCTGTTCGTGATCCATGGCCGTTCGCCGGCGATGGAGGCCCTGCTGGTCAAGGCCGACGGAAGCAGCGAGTCCCTGTTCGAGACCGATATCGATTACCTGCGTGGTGCCGCCCCGGCCCCCCAGTTCCACCTCTGAGTCCAAGGAAGCCGCAATGATCCGCCGATCCCTCGCTGTTGCGCTGGCCACTGCCCTGCTGCCGTTGTCCGCCCATGCCGCCGACCTGCTGCAGGTCTACGAAATGGCGCGCAATGGCGATCCGCAGCTGTCCGCCGCCGAATCGACCCGGCTGTACGACAAGGAAGGCGCCGTGCAGGCCCGCGCTGCCCTGCTGCCGCAGATCAACGGCCAGGCCCAGCTGAACCGCACGCGCAGCGAGCCCAATGCCGACGCCAACTCCGGCTCGTTCACCAGCAAGCGCCGCACCTACACGATCGACGGCAGCCAGACGCTGTTCAACTGGACCCAGATCAACAACCTGCGCTCGCAGCGTGAGCTGAGCAAGGCGGCGGACTTCACCCTCGATTCGGCCAACGACAGCCTGATCGTGCGCACCTCGGCGGCCTACTTCAACGTGCTGGTGGCGATCGAATCGCTGAACGCCGCACAGACCAATGAAGCGGCCGCGAAGAAGCAGTTCGACTTCGCCGACAAGCGCCTGGAAGTGGGCCTGGCGCCGATCACCGACGTGCACGAAGCACGCGCCCAGTACGACCAGGCGCGCGCCAACACCATCGTTGCGCAGAACACCCTGGCCGATAACTACCAGGCCCTGACCGAACTGACCGGCCAGCCGGTGGTCAACCTGCGCGGCCTGCCGGCCGACTTCCGTCCGGAAGTGCCGGCCAACCGCGGCAACATCGATGAGCTGGTGCACCAGGCCACCAACCAGAATCCGGCGCTGAAGGCGCAGGAACTGAAGGTCAGCGCCGCCGAAGCCGGCGTGCAGGCTGCCCGTGGCGGCCATTACCCGACCCTGTCGCTGGGCGGCAGCTGGGGCAAGAGCGCGACCTGGGGTGACAGTACCGGCGCCGGATCGTTGTCGCCGGATGCACGCACCAACAGCATCGGCCTGACCCTGAGCGTGCCGATCTTCTCCGGTGGTGCCACCCAGTCCGGCGTGCGCCAGGCGCTGGCCCAGCGTGACATCGCCCAGGACGGCTACGAGCAGCAGAAGCGCGCCCTGGACCGCAACACCCGCAATGCCTACCAGACCCTGGTTCAGGGCATCAGCGAAGTGGAGGCACGCCGCCTGGCGGTAGTCTCGGCGCAGAGCGCATACGACGCCTCGCAGGTCGGCCTGGAAGTCGGTACCCGTACCGTGCTGGACGTGATCCAGAACCAGCGCATCCTGTTCTCGGCGCAGCTGGACTACGCCCAGGCCCGCTACACCTTCCTGCAGAACCGCCTGCTGCTGAGCCAGTCGCTGGGTGCGCTGGACGTGGCCGAACTGCAGGACGTCAACCGCCTGCTGACCCAGGACGCGGGCAACCCGGCAACGACCACGCACTGATCCGTCGCCCTGCCGGCAACGAAGAAGCCACCCGCAAGGGTGGCTTTTTTGCAGGCGGTGCATCCACACGCACCGACCCGTTGGGTGGCCCCGCGAACCGTCAGCCCGGCCATGCCCGCAGTCGCTCCAGCGCCGCAAGCAGGCATAGCGCGGCCGCCACGGGCGCCAGCATCGGCAGCACCAGTTCGCGACCGATTGCACCCTGCCCCGTGCCACTCCGCCGCCGCAGCACCGCCAGGCACAGCGCCGCCATCACCAACAGGGTTGCCGGACCCGGCAGCGCCGGCAGGCTGCCCAACGGCAGCCACAGCACCAGCATCACCGCCGGCAGCCCGACCCCCGCCGCGATCAGGCCGCGGGAACGTCCCACTGCTTCCCTCTCCCCCGGCCATAGCGACGTTGCCAGCCGCACGGCCAGCATCAGCAGCACCAGCTGCAGGGCGGCCAGGCCCGCTGCCCCAGCCAGGGGCAACAACGGCAGCATCCACTGCAACTGCGGATGCATCTGCAGCGCCACGGACAGGGGCCGGGTACTGGCCAGCGCGGAAAACTCGACCAGCCCGGCCTGCAATGCTGCCAGCACGATCAGCAGCAACATCGCCAGCAACGAGACCAGCGCCAGCACGGCCGGCTGCCACATCGCACCCTGGCGGCGCAGCGCAGGAAATCCCAGTGCCAAGCCGACGCTGGCAAATACCCCCAGCAGCGGCACCGCAGCCGCCAGCACACCGCCCAGCCCGAAGCGATACGGCGCGGTCGCCGGTGGCAGCCAGGGAATCCAGTGCGCGTAGTGCACATGACGTGCCGCCAGCGCCAGCAGCAATACCCCGACACCGATCTTCACCGTCAGCAGGGCACAGGCCACCAGCACCGCACGCCGAGGCGGCAGCAACGCCAGCGCGCCCAGCACCAGCAGACCCACCACCGCCGTCACCTGTTCCGGCAGCCAGTCGCTGGCCTGGAGGCCTCCCGCGGCCAGCACCGCGTGTACATGGTGGGCCATGGACTGCGCCACGCCCGCCGTGGTCGCCACCAGCTCCAGCAGCAGGGCCACGCCCAACACGCCAGCCACCCGCGGCCCCCAGCTGGTGGCCAGCAGCCCGTGCAGGCCCTCTGCCGCAGGCAGCTGCAGCACCAGATCCTGCAGGCAGCACAGCACCAGGCCAGCCCCCAGTGCGGCCAGCAGCAGGCTCAGCACGATGGCCGGGCCGGCCTGCGCCGCCGTTTGCTGGCCCACCAGCGCGATCACGCTGCCGCCCACCAGCAGCGTCAGCGCCACCACCGCCAGATGGTCCATGCCCAGCCGGGCCCCACCGGTGCCGTCCCTGCCCCTGTCGCCGTCCATCGCAAGTTCCCTTGATATCCGCCCAAGCGCGGTCGACAGCAGGCTGGCAGCCTGCGTCGCCCTGCGGAATCAGAATCGGTGCCGTGTGCGCCACGATGTGATGGCAGGCACGCTGCCAGTGGCAGGGTCGGTCCAGCAACGACAGAAAAATGGTCGCTAAGCAGAATTGATGAAGTTGATCACGACAATGCTCGACAGCGCCGCTGACGCCGCGCTGCCGCGATCACTCGCGCGGCGGTGGCAGGTGCGGCGCGACCAGGGCAAGCGTGCGCTGCAGCGCGCCGCGGCCATTGCTGACCAGCGTACAACCGGCGCGTGCCATGTCCTCGCGGGCCTGGGCATCGTCGAGCAGGTGCTGCAGCAGATCGCCCACCGCCTGCGCATCCTCGCCGATCAGCAGCGCACCGGCCTCGCGCATGCGCCGGGAGATTTCCGCAAAGTTGTGCAGGTGCGGACCGGTCACCGCCGCCGTTCCCATCGCGGCCGGCTCCAGCAGGTTGTGGCCGCCGATGGCCTGCAGGCTGCCGCCGACGAAGGCGACCTGGGCGCAGGCATAGAACGGCATCAGCTCGCCGAGGGTATCGATGACGAACACATCGGTGGCCGCGTGCGGCCACTGGTCCACGCGGCGGGTCGCCACGCTCCAGCCCTGTTCGCGCGCCAACGCTTCCACCTTCGGGAAACGCTCGGGATGTCGCGGTGCCCACAGCAGCAGCAGGTCCGGATGCTGCTGGCGCAGGCGCCGGTGCAGGTCGATCACCGCCTGCTCCTCGCCGTCATGGGTACTGGCGGCGATCCATACCGGGCGAGCGGCCGGTACCCGCGCATGGAACTGTTCGACGAAGCCCTGCACATCCGGCGTGGCGATGTCGAACTTCAGGTTGCCCAGCGCCTGCACCTGGCCAGGCTCCGCCCCCAGCTGCACGAAGCGCTCGGCATCGTCCTGCGACTGCGCGGCCACGCAGGTGACGGTGCGCAGCGCGCGGCGGATCAGTGCGGCCAGCAACCGGTAGCCGCGCAGCGAACGCGCCGACAACCGGGCATTGAGGATGTAGACCGGAATACCGCGGTCACGGCAGCCGAACAGCATGTTCGGCCACAGCTCGGTTTCCAGGATCAGCGCCAGGCTGGGCTGGAAATGGCCGAGGAAACGGTTGACGCTGCCCGGCACGTCGTACGGCAGGTAGACGTGGTCCAGGGCGTCGCCCCACAGCGCACGCACCCGCTCGGAGCCGGTCGGGGTGATGGTGGTGATCACCCAGCGGATGTCCGGGCGCTGCTGGCGCAGGGCATTGACCAGCGGTGCGGCGGCATTGACCTCGCCTACCGAGACCGCATGCAGCCAGACCCGCGGCTGGCCGGTCGGCTGCGGATAGGAGGCGTAGCGTTCATCCCAGCGCCGGAAGTATTCACGGACCCGGAAGCCGCGCCAGACCAGGTGGTACACGGTGATCGGCAGCAGGATGTAGAGCACGACCGAATACAGGCCGCGCAGGATCCATTCGACAGGGTCTTTACGCATGCGGCAAGGATACGGGAGCCCCCGGGGAAAGACACGCGGCCGCCTTGGTAGAATGGACCCATGTCAGATGCCTCCACCGCCGTCCGCCCATCGCTGCGCGATCCGCGCAACTGGCCGATGTTCGCCGCCATGTTCGGCGCCTTCGCCATCGCCCGCCTGCCGTGGATGCTGCAGCGCGCGCTGGGCCGGGGCGTCGGCTGGATCACCTGGCGCCTGCTCGGCAGCCGCCGCCGCGCCGCCGAGGTCAACCTGCAGCTGTGTTTCCCCGAGAAGGACGAAGCCTGGCGCCAGCGCCTGGTGCGCGACAGTTTCGATGCGCTGGGCGTCGGCGTGTTCGAGTGCATCCGTGCCTGGTGGGGCAGCATTGACCGCATCCGCCCGCAGGTACGGATCGAAGGCCTGGAACACCTGCGGCAGATGCAGGCCGAAGGCCGCGGCGTGCTGCTGGTCTCCGGCCACTTCATGACCCTGGAAATGTGCGGACGCCTGCTGTGCGACTACGTCGACCTGTCCGGCATGTACCGCAAGCACAAGAACCCGGTGTACGAGTGGGCGGTGAAGTTCGGCCGCCTGCGCTATGCCAAGGCGATGTTCGCCAACGAGGACATCCGCGCGACCGTGCGCCATCTGAAGAAGGGTGGTTTCCTCTGGTACGCGCCGGACCAGGACATGCGTGGCAAGGACACCGTGTTCGTGCCGTTCTTCGGCCACACCGCGTCGACCATCACCGCGACCCACCAGCTGGCGCGGATGACCGGTTGTGCGGTGATTCCGTACTTCCACCGCCGCGAAGGCGGGAAGTACATCCTGAAGATTGGTGCGCCGCTGGAGAATTTCCCCAGCGAGGATGTGGAAGCCGATACCACGCGGGTCAACCAGGCCATCGAGGAGATGGTGCGCGAGGCCCCCGACCAGTACCTGTGGATCCACCGCCGTTTCAAGCGCCAGCCCGGCGGCCGGAGCGATTTCTACAAGTAGATCCACGCCATGCGTGGATGCTCTACATTCGGGTACCGGCACCTACAACGGCCAACGGCACCATGCGTGCGGGTACTCACCCAACGCGCTGGCCAGGCCCGCACGGACCGGATTGGCCAGGATGTACATCGCCTTCTCATGAAGGGATTCATCACTGCGTACGGCGTGATCGTGGTACCCGTGCTGCCACAGCGCCCCTCGCCGCTCCAATCGCCGGTTCAGCAGCCGACTGCTGCGCGACTTCAGCAGGGCCATGCACTCGGCCAGGGTTTCGCTGCGCAGCTCCATCAGCCAGTGCAGATGGTCGGGCATCACCACCCAGGCGAGGCTGTGGCTGATACCGCGGCGCTCAACGAAGCGCAGACAGTCAACCAGGATCGCCACGTTGGCGGCGTCGGCGAAGAGCGGTTCGCGGCCGAGGGTTGCTGTGGTCAGTGAATACACGTTCCCGGATCGGGAAAATCGACCGTAGCGGAGTCTGGGGCTGGCCATGCCTCCAGCGTGCGCGACCGGTGGGGACACCGATAGTGGAGATGTCGCCGTGTTCGGGTCGGGAAAGCCCCATCCACGCATGGCGTGGATCTACTGATCGGCGCCATGGTTGATCCCTGCCATGCGCGGGTGCGCGGTCACTTCAGCGGCGGGGAATCATCTGCGTCGCGGGCCAGCAGGCTGCCGGCGAACATGGCCGCCAGCAGCACGGTCAGGCCACCCCAGAACGCGGAATAGAACGCCAGGTGTGTATTGAGCGGGAACACCGTGACCGCCAGCGCCAGCATCGCCGGTCGGGCGCGGTCACGCGCGGCCGGCGGAGCATAGCGCCAGGCCCGCCAGGCCTGCGCCACTGCCGCCAACCACAGCAGCAGGCCCAGCACGCCGGTCTCGGCAAGGATTTCCAGCACGATCTGGTGGGCGTGCAATGCCGGTTGGTTGCCCCACACGGCGGGGCCTTCGTCGGCCACGCAGGCCGGATACGCATCGCGGAAGCCGCGCGCACCGACACCGTTGACCGGATGCTCCTCGATCATGCACACGGCCGCGGTCCAGATCCGCGCGCGTCCCGAAAGCGCTTCGTCAACGCCCTGCCCGTCTTCGTTCCATGCCTGGGCCGTGCGCGCAACACGCTCGCGCAGCTGCGGCACGCCCACTGTCAGTGCGGCCGTGCCCAGCGCTGCCACCAGGGCAAGCAGGAGCAGCCGCTTCCAGCCGAACTGGCGCACGCCGCTGTAGGCCAGCACCAGTGCAAAGGTGATCCACGAGGCGCGCGAACCGGCCAACAGCAACACGCATCCCAGTGCGGCAGCGGCCAGCAGCCACCCCGCGCTGCCGAACCGCCGCGCCATCGGCAGCAGCAGGAACGGTGACAGGCTGGCCAGCACCTGGCCGAATTTCAGGTTGCACGGCCCGAGCGCGCCGCTGAGGCGGTCGGCCAGCGCGCCTTCGTCGGCCGGGCACAGCGCGTGGCCACTCACGGCCAGCTTCAGTTGTTCCAACGACCAGAACCATGGGCTGGTGCCGGCCAGCGCCTGCACCAGTGCGTCCAGCGTCCACGCGCCGGTGATCAGTGCCAGGCCACCGAAGGTCAGCCGCCGCCGTTCCGGTGTGGCCACCGCGATCGCCACCAGCCACATGAAGGGCAGGTAGCGCAGTCCGGCAGCGGCCTTGGTCCACGAGGCCGACGGATCGATGGCATCGATGGCCGAGAACGCCTGCGGCAGCCAGTAGCCAAGGAACAGGATCGAGGTCAGCGCCCAGGCTGCCGTGCTCAACAGGTGCGGGCGGCGCTGCAGCCGGCGCATGACCATGCGCGCGGCGGCATAGAGCGCGCCAAGGCCCAGCACGGTTTCGGCGATGCCCGGCAACGGCCACATCGTCACGTACGCCAGCACCCACCACGGCGCCCAGCGCCCGGCACGGTCGTCGCGCACGATGGCAGCGGGGTCAGCCGGCGAGATCGGCATAGAGGCGGAGGGTATCGCGCTGCATGGCCTGCAGGGTAAGCGGGATGCGGGTCGGCAAGGACGGCGGCTGCGCCAGCAGGGCCAGCGCACGTTCACCCAGCGCGCGCGCATCACCGAGCGGTACCGCGCCGCTGGGCTGCAGCTGCTGCAGCAGTTCGCCGACGCCACCGTGGTCCCAGCCCAGCACCGGGCGGCCGACCGACAGCGCCTCGACCACGGTGCGGCCAAAGGCTTCCGGCTTGTCCGACAGCTGCAGCACCAGATCGCTGGCGGCGTAAGCCTGGGCGATGCGTGCGGTCGGCGTGCTGATCTGTACGGCCTCGGCCACGCCCAATGCCGCAGCCTGGCGGCGCAGCTCAGCCACATAGGCCTCGCGCCCGGGTTCGTCGGTGCCCAGCATCCACAGCTGCGCAGGCACGCCGGCGGCACGCACGTCGGCCAGCAGCTGCAGCGCGTGGGCGTGGCCCTTCAGCCGGGTGCCGCGCCCGGGCAGCAGCAGCAGCGGGCCTTCAACCTGGGCCAGCCAGGGGTAATCGGCCGCCAGGGCCAGCCGCGGGCGACGGTCGGCACGCGCTACGCGTGGGAACTGGCCGACATCGACACCACGGGGAATGACCTGCAGTTTCTCTTCCGGCACCGTCGGGTAGTGGCGTTGCACGTAGGCGCGCACGGTATTGGACACGCAGATCACGCGTTCGCCGCTGGTCATCACCGCGCTGTAGCGGCTGGGCGAATTCAACCCGTGCACGGTGGTCACCCAATGCGGGCGCTGTGCGGCGGGCATGGCGCGGATCGCGTACAGGCCCAGCCAGGCCGGCAGCCGCGAACGGGCATGCACGATGTCCGCGCCAACCTCGGCAAACAGCCGGCGCAGGGTCGGCAGGTGGCGCAGGGTCAGCAGCGACTTGCGGCCAATGTCCAGGGTGAGGTGCTCGGCACCGCTGTCCAGCAGCGGCTGCACCAGGCGGCCGCCCGCGGATACGACCAGCGCGCGATGGCCGGCGGCAACCAGGGCCGCAGCAATTTCAAGGGTCGAGCGCTCGACACCGCCGGAGTGCAGCGCCGGCAGCAACTGCACCACGGTCAATCGGCGCATCGAAGGGGCCGCCGTTTAGTCGGCCAGCACGAACACGGAACCGCAGTACGGGCACTGCGCTTCGCCGTTGGGCTCGTCTTCGATCGGCAGGTACACGCGCGGATGCGAGTTCCACAGCGCCATTTCCGGGGTCGGGCAGCTCAGCGGCAGATCGCTGCGGTGCACGGTGTAGCGCTTCTCGGCGTTGGCGGGCGCGGTGGCGGTATGGCTCATGGCGGATGTCGGTGAACGGGTTGCGAGGCCTGTGATTCTAGCATCTGGGCCGCACCGACATTGCGCCGCAACGGGTCTTCGCATGCACCCGTCGATGCCGCACACCGCCCCGCCGCACGCCGGGCGGCGGCGCCAAGCGGGATTTCGCGGTGGTTCCGGCAGGTTCGCTCGCCGGAATCGCCTCCAGCGATATTTCCCGCATTTGGATCGAACTAAATGGCACTTGTCAGCGCGCGGCGGCTGTTGCAGGATCGGGCCAGGTCGCACCCCGACCCCTCCAATCCGACCCGATCGCATGGCCCGCCCCCACCGGACCGGCATCGCCTCTTCCACTGCCAGCCTGGCGGGCGGAGCGATGCTGTCCGTGGTGTCCGCCGATGCGGGTTCTGCCCGCCGCCAGCCCTTCCGGGAGACCCTTGCATGACCCTGTCCGATCCGCGCCGCGCCCTGCTTCCACTCGCCCTGGCCCTGGCCTGTGCGACCACTGCGATGCCGGTGCTGGCACAGGGGCTGCAGACCTCGTTCGAACCGGGCGAACCTGCCCCGACGCAGGCCGCGGGTGCACTTCAGGTCACGATCGGCAATGGACCGGCCGCCCCCTACACCGCCAAGCGCAACGCCGGCTACAGCGGCCTGCATGCACTGCACTACAGCAGCGAGGGCGGCAGCGCGCGGCGCGAACTGTTCAAGGCCGACCTGCCCATCGAGGCCGATACCACCCTGTCCTGGCTCGTGCTGCCGGAGATCGTCGGCAAGGACACCGTCGCCTCGACCTATGTCTCGCTGGACCTGCTGCTGGACGATGGCAGCCGCGTTTCGGCCGGTGCGGCGCGGGACCAGCATGGCGTGGCGATCGGCGCACGCGCGCAGGGCGAGTCGAAGACGCTGTACCCGCAGCAGTGGGCACGCAAGGCGGTGCGGCTGGGCGACGTACCCACGCTGAGGGGTCGCCGCGTGGTGGCGATCGAACTGGAGGTGGCCAGTGCCGAGGGCGCGCCGGTCTCTGGTTGGATCGACGATGTGCGCCTGGACGCACAGCCGAGGCAGCAGCCACAGCGCGTCTCCGACTGGGTGCTGACCACCCGCGGCACCCAGGCCAACGGCACCTTCTCGCGCGGCAACAATTTCCCGGCCACGGCGGTGCCGCACGGGTTCAACTTCTGGACCCCGGTGACCGATGCCGGCGCACTGAACTGGCTGTACCGCTGGAACGAGCAGAACGATGCGCAGAACCGTCCGCAGCTGCAGGCGCTTGCGCTGAGCCACCAGCCCAGCCCGTGGATGGGCGACCGCCAGACCTTCCAGGTGATGCCCTCGTCCAGCCGTGGCGCGCCGGACGCCGACCGCCGCAAGCGCGCGTTGTCGTTCGACCGCAGCCATGAAAGCGCGCGCCCCTACCGCTACGACGTGCGCTTCGACACTGGCATCGCCGCCGCCATCGCGCCGACCGATCATGCCGCGTTGTTCCGCTTCGACTTCCCCGAGGACGGTGACGCCAACCTGTTGTTCGACAACGTCGATGCGCGTGGCGGCCTGACCCTGGACGCCGCCACGCAGACGCTGTCCGGCTACACCGATACGCGCAGCGGCCTGTCCAACGGCGCCAGCCGCATGTACGTGGTGGCCAGCTTCGACAAGCCCTGGCGCAGCAGCGGCCGTCTCGACACCGGGCGCCCGACCGGCTACATCAAGTTCGACGCCGGCAGCGACCGGCGGGTGACGATGCGCATCGCCACCTCGCTGATCTCGCTGGAGCAGGCGCGGCACAACCTGGCACTGGAGATCGCCGCCACCGATACGCTGGAGAGCGTGGCCGGCCGCGCGCAGGATGCATGGGACGCGCGCCTGGCCCGCTTCGACATCGGCGATGCCAGCGACGACCAGAAGACCACGCTGTACTCCAGCCTGTACCGGCTGTACCTGTACCCCAATTCCGGCCACGAGAACGCGGGCAGCGCGGCCGCACCGGACTGGCGCTACGCCAACCAGGCCAGCGCCAGCGATGACAACACCGAAGGCAGTGCGAGCCGCAGCTTCACCGGCGTGCGCGATGGCAGGGTGTTCGTCAACAACGGCTTCTGGGACACCTTCCGCACCACCTGGCCGGCCTATGCACTGTTCACGCCCGACGATGCCGGGCAGATGGTGC
Organism: Stenotrophomonas sp. 109824_Sma; assembly: GCF_056480025.1. Classification (NCBI taxonomy): domain Bacteria; kingdom Pseudomonadati; phylum Pseudomonadota; class Gammaproteobacteria; order Lysobacterales; family Lysobacteraceae; genus Stenotrophomonas; species Stenotrophomonas sp. 109824_Sma. The sequence continues at coordinate 3,946,644 of NZ_CM151078.1, forward strand.
AGGGCTTCATCGAACAGTACCGCGCCGGTGGCTGGATCGCGCGCTGGTCGTCGCCGGGTTACGCCGACCTGATGGTCGGCACCAGCTCGGACGTGGCCTTCGCCGATGCGTGGCTGAAGGGCATCGGCGGCTTCGATCCGGCCGAGGCCTATGCCGCCGCGCTGAAGAACGCGACCGTGGTCCCGCCCGACCGCCATGTCGGCCGCAAGGGCATGGACCGTTCGACCTTCCGTGGCTACGCCAGCGCGGACGTGCACGAAGGCATGTCGTGGACGATGGAAGGCGCACTCAATGACTTCGGCATCGCCAACATGGCCGATGCGCTGGCCAGGCGCGCCGCAACGCCGGCTGCACGCGAGCGCTACAGCACCGAGGCCGACTACTTCCGCTACCGCGCCGCCAGCTACGCGACGATGTTCGATCCGGCCGCCGGCTTCTTCCAGGGCCGCACTGCCGATGGCCATTGGCGCGTGGACGCAAAGGACTACGACCCGCGCGTGTGGGGCCACGACTACACCGAATCCAATGGCTGGACCTTCGCCTTCACCGCCGCCCACGATGGCGAAGGCCTGGCCGCACTGTACGGTGGCCGCGACAAGCTGGCGGCGAAGCTGGATGCGTTCTTCGCCACGCCGGAAACCGCGGACCCGGCACTGGCCGGCTCCTACGGCGGCACCATCCACGAGATGACCGAAGCGCGCGACGTGCGCATGGGCATGTACGCGCACAGCAACCAGCCGGCGCATCACATCCCGTGGATGTACCTGTACGCCGGGCAGCCGTGGAAGACCCAGCAGCATGTGCGCGAGATCCTGGCGCGGCTGTACGTCGGCAGCGAGATCGGTCAGGGTTATCCAGGCGACGAGGACAACGGCGAGACCTCGGCGTGGTACGTGCTGGCCTCGCTGGGCCTGTATCCGCTGCGCATGGGCGCGCCGGAGTACGTGATCGGTTCGCCCGCCTTCCGGCACGCACGGGTGGAACTGCAGGGCGGCGCGGTGCTGACCGTGAACGCGGCCAACAACTCGCGTCAGAACGTCTACGTGCAGTCGCTGAAGATCAACGGCCAGCCCTGGACGAAGACCTGGGTGCCGCACGCGCTGATTGCCAAGGGTGCGACGCTGGACTTCGTGATGGGGCCGCAGCCGTCGCGCTGGGGCAGCGGCGTGGATGACGTGCCGCGCTCGCTGACCGCGCGTGGCCAGCGCCCGCAACTGCTGCACGACCTGCTCGGCAGCGGCGCGAAGGCAACGCTGGCCGATGGCCGCGCCCTGCCGGCGCTGGTCGATGACGACGCGGCCACCAGCGTCGGCCTGGGCGACGGTGCAACCATCGCGCTGACCGGCCTGAGTGACGGCACGCCGACGATGTACACGCTGACCAGCGGTGACGGCCGCATCCAGGGCGGTGAGTGGGCGCTGGAAGCGCGCAACGGCAGCGGCCGCTGGGCCGTGCTCGACCAGCGCAGCGGCGAAGCCTTCGAATCCGCCCGCCAGACCCGTCCGTTCCGCATCGCCAAACCCGGTCGTTACAGCGAGTACCGGCTGCGCCTGGCCGCACCGGGCCGGCTGCCGCTGGCGGAGATCGAACTGTTGGCGCCCAGCGCCGTACAATGAGCCCTATGCGCTACCGTCTGTTGCCTCTGGCCCTCGTTGCCCTTTCCTTCTCCAGCTTCGGCCAGACCCAGGCCTTTGATGCGCAGCTGACCCGCGACGGCGTGACGCTGAACTACCAGGACGCCCGTGGCGCCCTGGCCGCGCCGCAGCGCAAGCGGGTGATCGATACGTTCTACTTCGCCTACCTGCGCGAACGTGCGGACTTCCACCCGGCCGCGCCGTCGATGGTGCGCATCGTGATCGATCCGGCCTACACCGGGATCGCATTCGTCGGCGACAAGGACCAGGCGGCGACGATCACCATCAACCCGGGTTGGCTGGCGCAGCACCCGAATGACATCGACCTGGTCACCCATGAGGCCATGCACATCGTGCAGGGCTATCCGGGCTATGGCGACGCACGGGTGCCGGGCTGGCTGGTGGAAGGCATCGCCGACTACGCACGCGACCGCTACGGCATGGACAATGCCGCAGCCGGTTGGGCACTGCCGGGCAAGGTCGAGAAGGGGCAGAACTTCGACAGCGGCTACCGTGTCACCGGCGCGTTCCTGAAGTGGGCCGACGCCGAACACCCGGGCCTGGTGCTGGCGCTGGACAAGGCCCTGCGCGACGGCCGCTATGCACCGGCGCTGTGGCAGAAGCACACCGGCAAGGCACTGCCGGCACTGTGGGCGCAGTACGCCAAGCCGCGTTCCGACGCACCGCCGCCGGCCCCGGCACGCCGCGGCAAACGGCACTGACACCTACGCACCACACGTTCGCCGGGCATTGCCCGGCGCTACCGCATCGCTGCCTCAGCGCGACTGCACGAAACCTGCGTACAGCGCGAACAGCTGCTGGAAATACCGCCGGGTCACTCGATTGCGCATGACACTTTCGCCGATGGGGAGGTGGTCGGGCCCAGGGTGGGAAGGCCGGTCCGGTCCCTTCCCACGGCCGGGCCGCGTGTGCGTATTGGGCCGCAATGGCGTTTCAGGGAAATGACCGGGCTGCGTAGCGCGTGTGGCACAGCCCGGAGGTAGAGCCGGCCGCTGGCCGGCTGCCGTTGTGCGCCTGGACATCATCGGGGTTGCCGGCCAGCGGCCGGCACTACCGGTTTCCGCTGCGCGGAAACAGAAGCGCGCCCCGAGGGGCGCGCTTCTGCAGCTGGAATCGGAAAGAAGGCTTACGCCTTCTTTTCCGCTTCCAGCTGCTTGCGGATCTGCGCATCGACCGCGGCAATCGCGGTCATGTTCAGGATCCGGCGCGAGGTCGCGCTGGTGGTCAGGATGTGCACCGGCTTGTTCACGCCCATCAGGATCGGGCCGATCGCCACGCCGTCGGTGAACACGCGCACCAGGTTGTAGGCGATGTTGGCCGCTTCCAGGTTCGGCAGCACGAACAGGTTGGCGCGGCCCTGCAGGGTCGAGCCCGGCAGCAGCTTCTGGCGCAGCGCTTCATCCCACGCGGTGTCGCCCTGCATTTCGCCATCCACGTTCAGACGCGGGTTGCGCTTGAGCAGCAGCTCGCGCACCTGGCGCATCTTCAGCGCGTCCTTCGAATCATGGCTGCCGAAGTTGGAGTGCGACAGCAGCGCGACCTTCGGCTCGATGCCGAACAGCTTCATGCGGTAGGCCGCCTGCAGGGTCGCTTCGCACAGCTGCTCGGCGGTCGGGTCTTCCTGCACGTGGGTATCGACGAAGAAGAACACGCCCTGCTGGTTGATCACGCCGGTCATCGCCGAGGTCGAGGTGACCTTCGGCTCCAGCGGCAGCACGCTGCGCACGTAGCCCAGCTTCTTGTGGAAGCGGCCGACGATGCCGGTCAGCATCGCATCGGCTTCGCCACGCGCCACCATCACCGCCGCGATCAGGGTCGGGCGCGAACGCATCAGGTTCTTCGCCGCGGCCACGGTCACGCCACGACGGCCGGTCAGGCCGTGGTAGTACTGCCAGTACTCGTTGAAGCGCGGGTCGTCGTTGATGTTGGTGACTTCAACGTTCTCGCCGATCTTCAGGCGCAGGCCGAGGCGCTCGATGCGCGATTCGATCACTTCCGGGCGGCCGATCAGGATCGGGTGCGCCAGGCCGTCATCGACCACGTTCTGCACCGCCTGCAGCACCACTTCCTCTTCGCCTTCGGCGTACACCACGCGCTGCTTGTCGCTGCGCGCGCGGTCGTAGACCGGCTTCATCATCAGGCTGGTGCGGTAGACGAACTGGGCCAGCTTGTCGCGGTAGGCGCCCATGTCCTCGATCGGGCGCGAGGCCACGCCCGAGTCCATCGCGGCCTGGGCCACGGCGGCCGACAGCTCCACCAGCAGGCGGCGGTCGAACGGACGCGGGATCAGGTATTCACGGCCGAAGCTCGGGGTGTCGCCGCCGTAGGCCGAGCCCATGTCGGTGGCGGCGCGGCGGGCCAGTGCAGCGATGGCACGCACGCAGGCGATCTTCATTTCCTCGTTGATCGCGGTGGCGCCCACGTCCAGCGCACCACGGAACAGGTACGGGAAGCACAGCACGTTGTTGACCTGGTTCGGGTAGTCCGAACGGCCGGTGCCGATGATCGCGTCCGGACGCGCGGCGCGCGCCAGTTCCGGCATGATTTCCGGGGTCGGGTTGGCCAGCGCGAAGATCACCGGATCCGGCGCCATGGTCTTGACCATGTCGGCAGTCAGGATGCCCGGCGCCGACAGGCCCAGGAAGATGTCCGCGCCGTCGACGATCTCGGCCAGGGTGCGCTTGTCGGTGTCGCGCGCATAGCGCTGCTTTTCCGGGTCCAGGTCGGTACGACCGGTGTGGATCACGCCCTCGCGGTCGAAGGCCAGGATGTTCTCCGGCTTCAGGCCCAGCTGCACCAGCATGTTCACGCAGGAAATGCCGGCCGCGCCCATGCCCGTGGTCGCCAGCTTCACTTCCTCGATCTTCTTGCCGGTGATCGCCATGGCGTTGAGCACCGCCGCGCCGACGATGATCGCCGTGCCGTGCTGGTCGTCATGGAACACCGGGATCTTCATGCGCTCGCGCAGCTTGCGCTCGACCACGAAGCATTCCGGCGCCTTGATGTCTTCAAGGTTGATGCCGCCGAAGGTCGGCTCCAGCGAGGCGATGATGTCGACCAGCTTGTCCGGGTCGGTCTCATCGACTTCGATGTCGAACACATCGATGCCGGCGAACTTCTGGAACAGCACGCCCTTGCCTTCCATCACCGGCTTGCCGGCCAGCGCGCCGATGTTGCCCAGGCCCAGCACCGCGGTGCCGTTGGAGATCACCGCCACCAGGTTGCCGCGGGCGGTCAGCTCGCTGGCCTGCTGCGGGTCGGCCTTGATCGCTTCACAGGCGTACGCCACGCCCGGCGAATACGCCAGCGACAGGTCGCGCTGGGTCAGCATGGGCTTGGTAGCGGAAACCTTGATCTTTCCCGGCGGGGACATCCGGTGGTAATCGAGGGCGGCCTGTTTGAAATCTTCGTTGGACATCGATGTGGGTTACATGAATGGGCAGAAGGGACAGGGGATGATACCCCCGTTGGAGCGTCTGGACCTGTCGCTATCCTGTCGCAGGCATGCTGCGACCGCACAATTCCGTGCCGTATGCGACGGTACCGCGACACCAGCTTCGGCGCTGCCCATGACAGCCATGGGACGCCCTGAAACGCCGCGGGGCCGTACCACTGTCGTGACCGGCCCCGCGGTACCACACACCTGGATCAGCCCTTGGCCGGCAGTGCCTCGGGCAGCGCATCGACCGGCGGCGGCAGTTCGCTTTCGCGGCCATCCAGCGCCAGCTTCAGGCGGTTGCGGTCCAGCGCGCCTTCCCAGCGCGAGACCACCACGGTGGCCACGGCATTGCCGATGAAGTTGGTCAGCGAGCGGCACTCGCTCATGAAGCGGTCCACGCCCAGGATCAGCGCCATGCCGGCCACCGGCACTTCCGGCACCACGGCCAGGGTGGCGGCCAGGGTGATGAAGCCGGCACCGGTGACGCCGGCCGCGCCCTTGGAGCTGAGCATGGCGACCAGCAGCAGGGCGATCTGGTGGCCCAGGGTCAGTTCGGTGTTGGTGGCCTGGGCGATGAACAGCGCCGCCAGGGTCATGTAGATGTTGGTGCCGTCCAGGTTGAACGAGTAGCCGGTCGGGACCACCAGGCCCACCACCGACTTGCTGCAGCCGGCGCGTTCCATCTTCTCCATCAGCGACGGCAGCGCCGACTCCGACGAGGAGGTGCCGAGCACCAGCAGCAGTTCGGCCTTCAGGTAGCGCGCCAGCTTGAACACCGAGAAACCGCACAGGCGGCAGACCAGGCCCAGGATCACCGCGACGAACAGGAACGCGGTGAGGTAGAACGAGCCCACCAGCCAGGCCAGGTTGATCAGCGAACCTACGCCGTACTTGCCGATGGTGAAGGCGATCGCACCGAAGGCACCGATCGGGGCGGCCTTCATCAGGATGTGCACCAGCTTGAACACCGGGGCGACCAGCGCCTCCAGGAAGTTCAGCACCGGCTTGCCCTTCTCGCCCACCATCGCCAGCGCGATGCCGAACAGCACGGCCACGAACAGCACCTGCAGGATGTTGCCATCGACGAAGGCGCTGAGCAGCGTCTTCGGGATGATGTCCATCAGGAAGCCGACCAGGGTCAGGTCGTGCGACTTCTCGACGTAGCTGTGCACCGCGGTCTGGTCCAGCTCGGCCGGGTTGATGTTCATGCCGGCGCCGGGCTGCACCACGTGCGCCACGATCATGCCGACGATCAGCGCCAGCGTGGAGAAGAACAGGAAGTACGCCATCGCCTTGGCGAACACCCGGCCCACCGTGCGCAGGTGGGTCATGCTGGCGATGCCGGTGACGATGGTCAGGAAGATCACCGGCGCGATGATCATCTTCACCAGGTTGATGAAGGCATCGCCGAGCGGCTTCATCTTCTCGCCGATCAGCGGCTCGTAGTGGCCGAGGATGGCGCCCAGGACGATCGCCACGATCACCTGGAAGTACAGCTGGCGATAGATCGGCAACGGCTTTGCAGGCACCGGTGCTGCGGTCGGGATGTGCATGGCGGACTCCGGAAGGGGCGTTTTCAGGCACGTACGGCCCCGGGACTGCACGGGAACCGTTACCGTGGAAACTGCTCGCAGGCCCTGTGCAGCACGCACAGGGGGTGCGACCAATGGACGCCTTTGTACGCGCCAGGCACGCCGGCGCAGATAACCTATTGGTACTAGCCCCCCGGTTCAGGTGGCACAGGTGCCTACACTGGCGCCGCACCGCCCGATCCTGGGGAGGCTGGTGGCCCGGGCTGAACGGCTGGGCGAGTCTTTGCGAAAGTTCCGGCCCTCGCGGCCGTTGATGTCCTGTCCACACGCAATCTGAGAGAGCCGCACCCAACATGCGCCCGAATCCCACCTTGCTGGCCCTGTCGCTGGCCGCCCTTCCCGCCTTCGCCTCGGCCGCCGATTTCGACAACTGGCCGACCAAGTACACCTTCGGTGATGGCACCGAGCTGGCGGCCACCGCCAACATCGCCTACGACTACAACGACTTCTCCTCGGCCAGTGGCCTCGAGGACGACGATGCCGTGCGCCGCAAGGAATTCGGCGCGACGCTGAAAAAGAAGGGCGTCTACGATGCGATGGTCTACTACGACTTCCAGGCCGATACCTGGCTGGACGTGTTCGTGCGCTTCGAGAGCAAAGCCTTCTTCGGCCGTGACGTCGGCCGCTTCCGCTTCGGCTACATGAAGACCCCGGTCGGTCTGGATGCGAACACCTCTTCGCGTGCCGGCAGCTTCCTGGAAACCTCGCTGCCGGTGCAGGCCTTCTACGAAGGCCGCCGCACCGGTGTGGAGTGGGTGCTGGAGCGCCCGCAGTACCTGCTGCAGGCCGGCGCCTATGGCGGCAAGGACCTGCAGGGCGACAACCCCGGCACCACCCAGGCCGTGCGTGCGGTGTGGACGCCGGTGAAGGCACCGGGTGATGTGATCCACCTGGGCCTGGCCTACTCGCAGGAAAACCCGCGTGGCTACAGCGATGGCCGCGACGTGCACCACGAGGCCAGCGCCCGCCTGCGCGCGCGCCCGGAAGCCGGCCTGACCGACATCCGCTACGTCGATTCCGGTGCGCTGGTCACCGCCGACCAGATCCGCCGCACCGGCCTGGAAGGCATCTGGATCCGCGGCCCGTTCTCGCTGCAGGCCGAAGCGCTGCGCGCCACGGTCACCCGTCATGACGGCAAGCCCGACTACACCGGCAGTGGCCAGTACGCGATGGCCAGCTGGGTGCTGACCGGCGAATCGCGCCCGTACAACGCCGGCGCGGTGGCCAACATCAAGCCGGCGCACAACTACGGCGCAGTCGAACTGGTGGCACGCTACAGCCGCCTGGATCTCGATGACGGCGACATCCTCGGTGGCCGCCAGCATGACCTCACCCTGGGTGCGAACTGGTACCTGACCAGCCACTTCAAGTTCCAGGCCAACTACGTGAAGGTCGACGCCAGCCGTCGTGGTGTGCACAGCACGCCGGAGATCTTCGAGCTGCGCGCGCAGATGCACTTCTGACCCCTTCCACGTCAGACCCCGGCGGGCGTGCACGCCACGCCCGCCGGCCCTGCGTAGACTGCCGCCATGTACTGGCTCAGCCGCCATCGGATGCTGTTGCTGACGATCCTGGTGATGGTCGGTGGCACCGTGCTGTGCGCGGTCGCCGCTGGCCACTACGCCTGGCGGCGCGCGCTTGGCGAGGAAAGCAGCCAGGTGCAGCGCCAGCTGCAGTTGTACGGCCAGGGCCTGCAGCAGCGCATCGACCGCTTCGGCACCTTGCCGCAGGTGCTGGCGCTGGACCCGGATCTTCTGCACGCACTGCGCGTGCCGCCCTCGCCCACCGAACGGCAGCGGCTGAACCTCAAGCTGCAACGCGCCAATGAAGTCACCCGTGCTTCGACGCTGACCCTGGTCGGCCATGACGGCGTGGCGGTGGCGGCCAGCAACTGGGACCAGCCGACCACCAATGTCGGCGAGAACTACAGCTACCGCCCCTACTATCGCCAGGCGCTGGCGCAGGGCCGTGGCCGCTTCTACGGCATCGGCATGACTACCGGCGTGCCCGGCTACTACCTTTCGCAGGCCATCGAAGAAGACGGAAAGCGGCTGGGCGTGGTGGTGATCAAGGTCGAGCTGTCCGCGCTGGAACAGGAATGGTTGAGCAGCCCCGACGTGGTGCTGGCCAGCGACGACCACGACGTGGTGTTCCTGGCCAACCGTGACAGCTGGCGTTACCGGCTGCTGCGCCCGCTGGGCGCCGATGAGCGCCGCGAGATGCTGGACGCCCGCCAGTACGCCGACCGCACATTGCAGCCGCTGCGCGCACGCACAGAAGACGTGCTGGCCGACGGCGGCCGCATGGTGCGCCTGCTGGACCCTGCGCTTCCGCAGCCAATGCTGTGGCAAAGCCTGCCGCTGCCCGCCGAAGGCTGGAACCTGCACCTGCTGCATGACGCCAGCGCCGCCACCGCTGCCGGCCGCGCCGCGGCACTCACCGGTGGTGCCGCATGGCTGGCGTTGGGCTTCCTGGTGCTGTTCGTGCAGCAGCGCCGGCGCCTGGCCAAGCATCGCCTGCGCAGCCGCCGCGAGCTGGAAACCCTGCTCAAGCAGCATGCACAGGAACTGCGCACCGCGCAGGATGGCCTGCTGCAGGCCGCCACCGATGCCGACAGCGGCCTCAGCCGCAGCCTCGAACACCTGCCCCAGGGCGTGGTGGTGATCGACCGCGAACTGCGCCTGGTCGCGTGGAATTCGCGCTATCTGGAACTGTTCCGCTTCCCGTTGGACCTGGTACGCGTGGGCCGGCCGATCGAAGACCTGTTCCGCTTCAATGCACGCCGTGGCCTGCTCGGTCCCGGCCCGGTGGACGAGGCCATCGAGCGCCGCCTGAACCACCTGCGCAGCGGCCGCCCGCACATGCGCGAAAGCGAGAAGGACGACGGCACGGTGCTGGAGATCCGCGGCAATCCCCTGCCCGATGGCGGCTTCGTCACCAGCTACGCCGACATCACCAGCTACAAGAACGCTGCGCGCGAACTGCGCTCGCTGGCCGATGCACTGGAACACCGTATTGCCGAACGCACCCACGATCTGGACGAAGCACGCCGCGAAGCCGAACAGGCCAACCGCTACAAGACCCGCTTCGTGGCCTCGGCGGTGCACGACCTGCTGCAACCGCTCAATGCGGCGCGCATGTTCGTCTCGGTGCTGCGCGGCAAGCTGAGCGACCCTGCGCAGCAGCAGACCAGCGATCACATCGACGCTGCATTGGCCGCGCAGGACGCGATTCTCAACAGCCTGCTCGACATTGCGCGGCTGGAATCGGGCAGCCTGCCGACCCGTGTGCAGGCGTTCCGGCTCGGACCTTTGCTGCAGACGCTGGCGCGCGAGTTCGGTATCGCCGCGCACTCACGCGGCTTGGTGGTCGACTGGATCGATACCGATGCGGTGGTGGTCAGCGACGAAGCACTGCTGCGGCGCATCCTGCAGAATTTCCTGTCCAATGCACTGCGCTACAGCGAACGCGGCCGCGTGCTGCTCGGCTGCCGTCGCCGCGAAGGCATGCTGTGGATCGAAGTGCACGATCAGGGTCCCGGCATTCCCGACGCGTTGCAGAGCGAGATCTTCGAGGAGTTCCGCCGCCTGCACGACGGGCAGCAGCGCGGCGCCGGCCTTGGCCTGGCCATTGTCGACCGCATCGGCCGCCTGCTGGGACATCCGATCCGGCTGCGCTCGCAGCTGGGCCACGGCAGCGTGTTCGCCGTAGGCGTGCCATTCGGTGAAGCCAGCGCGATTCCCGCTTCTGCACCCGCGCCGGTACTGGTGCAGGAACCGGCCGCGGACAATCCGCTGCGCGGGCGCCGGGTGTGGGTGATCGACGACGATCCCCACGTCTGCGCAGCCAGCCGCGCGTTGCTGGAGCGCTGGGGCTGCGAGGTGATGCTGGCCGATGGCCCGCAGGCCGCGCTGCAGCTGGCCAGTACCACGACCGTGCCGGAGCTGGTGCTGCTGGATGTGCGCATGGGCGATCACCACGGCCCGGTGCTGTACGAGACGTTGGCGGAGCTGTGGCAGGCACGCCCGCCAGTGGTGCTGGTCACCGCCGAACGCGATGCGGGATTGCGTGAGATGGCCGCCGAGCGTGGCTGGGGAATGATGGCCAAGCCAGTGAAGCCGCCGGCGCTGCGGGCGCTGATGAGTCAGTTGCTGGTCCGGCATCGCGGGTGATTCCAGCCAACGGCACAGCCCCTCGTGGGTGGTGTCTGGTTGCTCGTGAAAAGCAAAAGCCGTGGGTGGGCCGGTCGGGTTGGGTGCGCGGGGGACGCCGTGAATCCATCCCTGGAGGCTTGGCAGCCGCATCCATGCGGCTGACACCCCCGCGAACCCAACCCGACCGGCCTCTGACAGATTTCGGTGGCCTGCCACCCACGGAGAAGAAAAAGAAGATCAAAAGCGGATCGCGCGCTGCGCTTGCTCGTGTAAAGCCGAGCCCATGCTCGGCTTCGCGGACCGGCCGCAAAGCAGCCGAGCGTGGGCTCGGCTCTACAAAAGGCAGCCTGCCAGGCTGCCTTTGCTTTTGATCTTCCTTTCTCTTCCGTGGATGGATGCGCACGGAACCTGTCCATGGCCGGGCAGGTGGGCTGCGCAGGGGCGTGAGCCGCATGGATGCGGCGACCGAGCTTACATGGACGTACTTGCAGCGGCCCCTGCGCAGTCCACCTGCCCGGCCTCACTCATGAACTACTCTACGTGTCCACCCACGAGGGGCTTCGCCGTTGGCTGGAAACTACAACCCGATGCCGGCGTCGCCCTCGGGCTCCAGCGCCTTCACCAGCACTGCCGCCTGCGTTCGGCTATGGCACTCGAGCTTCTTCAGGATCGCGGTGACGTGCACCTTCACCGTGTTCTCGGCCAGCCCCAGCGTGTAGGCGATCTGCTTGTTGAGCAGGCCATCGGCCAGGCACAGCAGCACGCGGAACTGCTGCGGGGTCAGCTGGGCTAGGCGGCTGGCCAGCAGTGCGTCGGCCTCCGAGCGTTCGGCGGCCATCGCCGGGAACCACAGGCCACCATCCAGCACCGTCTGCACGGCCTCGCCGATGGTCTCCGCCGGGGCAGACTTCGGGATGAAACCGGCCGCGCCGAACTGCTGCGCGCGGCGGATCACCCGCGGATGGTCATTGGACGAGAGGATCACCACCGGAATGTCCGGATGCGAGCCACGCACGTGCAGCAGCGCGGAAAAACCATGTGCACCGGGCATGGTCAGGTCGAGCAGCACCAGGTCCACATCCGGCTGCGCGTCGAGCGCCTCAGCCAATGCCTCAGCGCTGGCGACCTCGCGTACCTGCGCCAGCGGCAGGCTCTGCCGCAGCGACTGCACCACCGCCGAACGCAGCAGCGGGTGGTCGTCGGCGATCAGGATGGTGTATTCGCTCATGCCGCCATTGTACGGGCAGGCCGCCGCGTCAGCGCCCTGCCGGCTCCACGCTGCTGCGCCAGGCATCCAGGAACTGGCGGCGCTTGAGCGCGTCCAGGTACACCAGCAGGCCCGGGCCGAGCTGGATCGGACGACGGCTGCGGCCGGGCGCATCGTCGCCACGTGCGTTGCCGGTCACGATCGGCATCAGCCGCGCCTCGCGCGACAGCACCTGCTGACCACGCGGTGACAGCAGGTAATCGAGGAAGCGCCGGGCTTCTTCCGGGTGTGGGCCGGTGCGTGGGATCAACGCTGTGCGCAGCACCACCAGCGTGTAGTCCTCGGGCTCGACAATGGCCAGCGGCGCGCCGGCATCGACGCGTGCCTGCGCATAGGAGCCGAGCACGTTGTAGACCAGCGACAGCTGGCCGCTGGCCACCTTGTCCAGCAGTACGCCGGTGCGCTCCTCGCGGACCACGTCGTTGTCGCCGAGCGCACCCAGCAACGCGCCGGCGATGCTGCCACGCTGCGCATCCTGGGTCGCCAGCAGGTAGCCGACACTGCTGCGCTCGATGTCATAGGTGCCGACCTTCCCGCGCAGCGGCGCGCCCTCGGCACGCAGCCGGTCCAGCAACTGGCGGCGCGTGTGCGGCACCTTCGCCGACGGCAGTGCACGGGTGTTGTAGACCATCACCACCGGCTCGTAGCTGATGCCGAACGCCTCGTTGCGCCACTGTGCCCAGGCCGGCAACGCAGCGGTCTGCGCCGAACGGTGCGGCAGCGCGTGGCCATCGTTGACCAGCTTGGTCTGCAGGTCCATGCCACTGGAGATCAGCAGGTCCGGCGATGCCGGCCCGACGCGGTCGTGCAGGTACCGCGCGTACAGGTCCTGGGTGATGATGTCCTCGTACACCACCTCGGTGCCCGGGTGCAGGCGCTGGTAGTCGGCGATGACCACCGCGAACACTTCGATGTCGGTGGTGCCGTGGATGCGCAGCTGCGCGGTGGCGGCTCCCTGCGCAGGGAAACGGCGCACATCGCCCGGTGCGGCCAGCACCGGCAGGGCCAGCAGCAGGGCAACGGCCGTGGCGAACAGGCGGATCATGAACTGCTCCGGGGCAGGCGGATGGTGGCGATCAGCCCGCCCTGCGGGCGGTTGCTGAGGTCGATGCGGCCGCCATGGCTGTCGACCACGCGCTTGACGATGGCCAGGCCTAGCCCGGCACCGCCGGACGGCGCGCCTTCGCCACGCGCGAAGCGTTCGAACACGCGTTCGGCATCGGCGGCCGCGATGCCTGCGCCATGGTCGGCGATGGTCAGCACGGCCTGCCCGCCTTCCACGGTCAGCGCGATCTGCAACGGGCCCTCGCCGCCATACTTCAATGCGTTGTCGACCAGGTTCTTGATCGCCTCGCGCAGCAGCAGTGCATCGCCGTGCACCTGTACGGGTTCGGCGGTCATCGCCAGTTGCACACGAGGCGCAGGGGCGGCCTGCGGCAGCGCTTCATGCAGGGCCTGGTGCACGGTCTCGGCCAGGTCCACTGCAGCAAAGCGCTGCAGGTGCGAACGATGGATCACGCTGGCATCGCTGAGCAGCTGGTTGAGCAGCCGGCTCATGTGGGTGGCGTTGCGCTCGATCGCCTGCAGGCTGCGCCGCATGTCCTCAGGATCGTCGTCGTCCAGCGCCAACTGCGCCTGTGCACGCAATGCCGCCAGTGGCGTACGCATCTGGTGTGCGGCCTCGGCCATGAACGCGCGCAGTGTCTCGTTGCTGCTGGACAGGCGCTCCATGAAGCGGTTCAACGCGGCCACCATCTGGTCCATCTCACGCGGCACGCGGGCATCCAGCGGCTTCAGGTCGGAAGGCTCCCGTCGCGACAGCTCGCGTTCCACCCGCACCAGCGGACGGAATGCGCGATGCACGCCGAAGGCCACCAGCGCCAGCAGCAGGCCGGACAGCACGCCGATCGCCAACAGCGCGCGATTGACCATGTCCTGCGCGACGGCTTCCCGTGCACGCCGGGTCTGGCCAACCTGGACCTGTACCTCGCCCTGCGCCGACGCGGCGGCGAAACTGCGGCCGACCACCACGAAGCGCACGGTCTCGCCGCTGTAGGGGGCGTCAAACAGCTGCGGTTGCGTGCCGGGCCGGCGCGGCGGTGCCGGCAGATCGCCGTAGCCGGTGATCAGGTTGCCGCGGTTGTCGGCCACCCGATAGAACACGCGGTCTTCCGGCGCCATCGCCAGCAGGTCCAACGCCGCATACGGCAGATCGACCTGCCACTGGCCATCGACCAGGGCCACCGAATCGGCAATGGACAGCGCCGAGGACACCAGCAGGTGATCGTAGGATCGATTGGCGGCGCGCTGGCCGTAATCGCGCGCGGCGAACAGCAGGGCCACTGCGAACACCGCCAGCAGCACACCGAGGTAGAGCAGCAGCGTGCGCCGCAGCGAGCCCGGCGCGGCCGTTGCAGCGCGCATGTCAGCCATCGGCGTCGGCACTGGCGTCGCTGGCTTCCAGCAGATAGCCCACGCCACGCACCGTAGTGATACGCAGCGGTGCGCCGGCCAGCTTCTTTCTCAGGCGGCCAACGTACAACTCGATGGCATTCGGGCCCGCTTCGTCATCGAAGCCGAACAGGCCGTTGCCGATCTCGTCCTTGCCGACCACCTGGCCAAGGCGGCCGACCAGGATCTCCAGCAGGCGGTATTCGCGGTTGGGCAGTTCGATCGGCTCCCCGTCGAGGCTGACCCGGTGCGCAGCATTGTCGAACTGGAAGCCGCCGATCTGCACCACTTCGCTGGCCTGGCCGCGCGCACGCCGCAGCAGCACGCGGCAGCGCGCTTCGAACTCGCGGAAATCGAACGGCTTGCCCAGGTAGTCGTCGGCGCCGACGTCCAGCGCCTGCACGCGATCTTCGATGCCATCGCGCGCGGTCAGCATCAGCACCGGCGTGCTGTCGCCGCGCTCGCGCATGCCGGCCAGCACGCGCAGGCCATCGAGCTTGGGCAGGCCGATATCCAGCACCACCAGGTCGAAGCTCTGGTAGCGCAGCACGCTGGCGGCGGCCAGGCCATCGGCCTGCCAGTCCACGGCATGCCCGCTGCGGCGCATGCGACGGATGATCGCATCGGCCAGATCCGGGTTGTCTTCGACCAGCAGCAGGCGCATGGGCACACGGGTGGGAGGGGAAACGAATGCTACCGCATGCCGCCGCTGACCTTGCCGGGCGTGGCCCCGTGAGCGCAGCGGCCGGTTTTACGCTGCACCGCACAAACCGTTGACAGGACGATGACAGCTTGCCCGACCCAGACTGCGGCCGCGCACCGTCCGGTGCCCACGATTGCCGCGCGCCTGGCGCGCACCTGGGAGGGTTTGTGGAATTCACGTTTGCCTGGCGGCGTCCTGCCGCCATGATGGCTCTGGCTGCCCTGTCGGCGCCGGCCTTCGCCGCCGAAGACGACCGTCCGGTCACCGCCACCCTCGGTGGCCGCCTGCACCTGGACTTCGCCACCTTCGACAACGACAACCGCGGCACGCCGAACAAGGACGACACCGAGATCCGCCGTGCCTGGGTCGATGTGTCCGGCAAGTTCTTCGTGGTCGACTACAAGCTGGAAGCCGACTTCTCCGGCGACCGCGTCGAGGCCAAGGACGTGTACCTGGCACGCAGCTTCGGCAAGGCCGGCAAGCTGACCGTCGGCCAGTTCAAGCAGTACTTCTCGCTGGATGACCGCACGAGCTCCAACTACGGCAGCTTCCTGGAGCGCGGCAACGCCGGCACCACGCTGGCGCCGCTGTACCGCCTGGGTGCGTCGTGGCAGGCCAACCCGGGGGACTTCACCTGGGCCGCCAGCCTCTACAGCCTGGAGAGCATCGACGCCTGGCAGGTGAAGGGCCGCGCCGCCGGTGGCCGCGTCACCTGGGCACCTTCGCCCAGCGAGGGCGACGTGCTGCACCTGGGCCTGTCGCTGGCCCGCGAGGCCTATGACAACCCCGGCGCCAACGGCACCCCGGGCCTGAGCATCCGCCCGCGCCCGGCCGGCCATCTGTCCGATGAAAGCCGCCTGACCCTGGTCAACTTCTCCGCCGGCCGCGATACCGACGTCAACAAGTGGTCGCTGGAATACGCGCAGGTGCGCGGCCCGCTGTCGTGGCAGGGCGAATTCAGTGGCGCCACCTTCGATGACGGCGCCCAGCGTGGCGACGTGATGGCGGCCTACGGCATGCTCAGCTGGTTCGTCACCGGCGAAAGCCGCGCCTACGACCGCAAGACCGGCCGCTTCGCGCGGGTGAAGGACATCCGCCACAAGGCCGGTGCCTTCGAAGTGGCGCTGCGCTACGACCAGATGTGGGGCGCACAGCACCTCGACGGTGCACCCGACCTGCGCCGCGGCAGCACCGAAGCGTGGACGCTGGGCGGCAACTGGTACCTGCGCGACAACCTGCGCTTCATGCTCAACGTGATCGAAAGCCGCAACCGCGACCGCCTGGCCGGGGTCACGGTGGACCGCACGCGCGCGGTCACCGGCCGCCTGCAGTACGACTTCTAAGCCCGGCATCCCGGGCACGCCGCCCGGGCCCCTTCCACTCCCCCACGTCCTGTTTTCGCAAGGAGTCCGCAGATGATGCTGAGCATCCTCGGCTTTGGCATGGTCATTACGTTCATGTACTTGATCATGAGCAAACGCCTGTCGCCGCTCGTCGCCCTGATCACCATCCCCATCCTGTTCGCGCTGATCGGTGGCTTCGGCGCCGGCATCGACGAGATGATGCTGGAGGGCATCAAGAAGATCGCGCCGACCGGCGTGATGCTGATGTTCGCCATCCTCTACTTCGGCGTGATGATCGACGCCGGCCTGTTCGATCCGCTGGTGCGGGTGATCCTGCGCTTCGTCAAGGGTGATCCGATGAAGATCGTGCTCGGCACCGCGGTGCTGGCGATGCTGATCTCGCTCGACGGCGATGGCTCGACCACCTACATGATCACCGTCTCGGCGATGCTGCCGCTGTACCAGCGCCTCGGCATGAACGCGCTGAACATGACCTGCGTGACCATCCTCGCCGGCGGCGTGATGAACCTGACCCCGTGGGGCGGCCCGACCGCACGCGCGGCCACCGCGCTGCACGTGGACCCGGCCGATGTGTTCGTGCCGCTGATCCCGTCGATGGTGATCGCCTGTGCCGGCGTGCTGCTGCTGGCCTGGTACCTGGGCCTTAAGGAACGCCGTCGCCTCGGCGTGGTGACCCTGCCCAAGGGCGGCAGCTGGATGGACAACAGCGTGTCCGACGACAGCAACCCGCTGCCGACCGTGGAAGACGCCGAGGACATCAAGCGTCCGAAGCTGCTGTGGGTCAACCTGGCCCTGACCGTGGCGCTGATGACCGCGCTGATCATCGGCGTGCTGCCGATGCCGGTGCTGTTCATGGTCGGCTTCGCCATCGCCCTGGTGATCAACTACCCGAACCTGGCCGAGCAGCGCCGCCGCGTGGTCAACCATGCCGGCAACGTACTGTCGGTGGTGTCGCTGATCTTCGCTGCAGGCATCTTCACCGGCATCCTCAACAACACCGGCATGGTCGAAGCGATGTCGCACAGCTTCCTGGCGGTGATTCCGGAATCGTGGGGCCCGTACCTGGCGGTGATCACGGCCGTGGCATCGATGCCGTTCACCTTCTTCATGTCCAACGACGCGTTCTACTTCGGCGTGCTGCCGATCCTGTCCGAGGCCGCCGGCAACTACGGCATCACCCCGGTGGAAATGGCGCGCGCCTCGCTGGCCGGCCAGCCGGTGCACCTGCTCAGCCCGCTGGTGCCGTCCACCTACCTGCTGGTGGGCCTGGCCAAGGTCGAGTTCGCCGACCACCAGAAGTTCACCCTGAAGTGGGCCATCGCCATCTCGATGCTGCTGATGGTCGGCAGCCTGCTGTTCGGCCTGTACCCCCTAGCCGCCTGACCCTTTGCCAAGGAGCCTTCTGCAATGACGCTTCGAATCGCTTACGTCACCAGTGGAATGGGCAGTGTCGGTACTGCCATCTGCCAGAGCCTGGCCCGCAGCGGCCACACCGTGGTCGCCGGTTGCGCACCGAACTCGCCGCGCAAGGCCAACTGGCTGCGCGAGCAGCGCGAACAGGGCTTCGACTTCATCGCCTCCGAAGGCAACGCGACCGACTGGGCCTCGACCAGCGCCGCGTTTGCCAAGGTGCGCGCCGAAGTCGGTGAAGTGGATGTACTGGTCAACAATTCTGGCGGCAGCCGCGACCTGCTGTTCCGGCAGATGACGGTGGAGGACTGGAACGCGGTGATCGCCTCCAACCTCAATGCGCTGTTCAACCTGACCAAGCAGGTGGTCGACGGCATGGCCACGCGGGGCTGGGGCCGCATCATCAACATCGGTTCGGTCAGTGCGCACAAGGGCCAGATCGGACAGGTGAACTACGCCACCGCCAAGGCCGCGATGCATGGCTTCAGCCGTGCACTGGCCGCGGAAGTTGCCTCGCGCGGCGTCACCGTCAACACGCTGTCGCCGGGCTACATCGCCAGCCAGGCGATCAGCAGCTTCCCGCCGGATGTGCTGGACCGGCTGGCCGCTTCGGTGCCGGTGCGTCGCCTCGGCCGCCCCGAGGAAGTAGCCGGCCTGTGCGCGTGGCTGGCCTCGGACGAAGCCTCGTACGTGACCGGCGCCGACTATCCGGTCAACGGTGGCCTGTACATGGGTTGAGCCCTCCTCCACGCGACGCGTGGAGCGCCTCCCCCACGGAGTGCGCGGGGGCCGGTGAACCTTCGCTTGCGAGGGGGATCCGGCCCCTTTTTCATTCGGCGGCGGGACATGCGCGGGAGCCCTGCACCATTCGTTGGTTTTTCGTAAAGAAGGTTTCATGTTCCGTTCGCATAGTGGCCATGCACCGCGCACGCGTGCCGGTGACCACCCCCAATGCAACGGACCACCATGCAGACCCGACACCTGACGATCGCCGTGGCGATCGCGCTCTCCGCCGCCGCCAGCGCCCATGCCGCCAACGCCGCCGATACCGGCGCCAGCACCGAGGCCGCGCTGAGCGCGCAGACGCTGGATACCGTCTCCGTGATCGGCCAGGGCGAGACCCGCCAGGTGCAGCGCATCACCGCCGTCGACAAGCAGGTGCTGCCGCCGGGCACCAGCGGCCAGAAGATCCTCGATCGCCTGCCGGGCGTGTCGGTGCAGTCCAACGATGCCTTCGGCGCCAACGAGGAATCGCAGACCATCAGCCTGCGTGGCTTCGACAAGAGCCGCCTCGGCTACACGCTGGACGGCATCCCGCTGGGCGACAACAGCTACGGCAACTACAACGGCCTGAGCATCGCCCGCGCGATCATCGCCGAGAACCTGGCCGGTGCCGAGCTGTCGCAGGGCATCGGTTCGCTGGGCGTGGCCTCGACCAGCAACCTGGGCGGCACCATCCAGTACTTCTCGATGGACCCGTCCACCGAATTCGGTGGTCGCGCCAGCGTCACCGTCGGCGACAACAACCAGCGCCGTGGCTACCTGCGCGTAGATACCGGCGACATCAACGGCTTCTCGGCCTATGTGTCCGGCGTGCACCAGGACCAGGACATGTGGGCCGCGCCGTACCAGAACCAGACCACCCGCCAGTTCAACGCCAAGGCGGTGTGGAATGTCGGCGACCACCGCTTCGGTGCGTTCGTGGCCACCTCGCGCGCCAGCCAGGCCAACTACGCCTACCTGTCCAAGGACATGCTGGCCCGCGGCCTGGGCTATGACTGGAACATCTACGCACCGGACTGGGATCGCGCCGTCGCTGCCGCGTACTGCGCGCCGGGCACCTACAACAAGGCACGCTGCGCGTTCAGCGGCGGCGTCAACAGCATCGACGATGCGTACTACCAGAGCCGTGCGCTGCGTGACGACAACCTGTATTCGGTGGATGCCGACCTGCGCCTGGGCGAACAGGGCCGCCTGAAGCTGCTGGCCTACCATCACGACAACCGTGGCCAGGGCCACTGGTGGGCACCGGGCCAGCCGTCCTACCCGGGCACCGACAAGATGCTGCCGATCTCGATCCGCAGCACCAACTACACGATCAACCGCGATGGCCTGACCGCCGCGCTGTCGTGGACGGTGGGCATCCACGAACTGGAAGCCGGCCTGTGGTACGAGCAGAACGACCACAACGTCTCGCGCAACTTCTACTACATCAGCGGCCCGTTCCTGGACGACCTGTACCTGAAGAACCCGGACCGCCTGCTGTTCAACCAGGACTTCGACATCCGCACGCGCCAGTTCTACGTGCAGGACCGCATGCGCTTCCTGGATCAGCGCCTGACCGTGGACGTGGGCATCAAGAGCCCCAACACCCGCATGCGCGCCACTGCCAAGCCGGGCGTGGAAACCAGCATCGCCTCGGGCACGCTGACCGCCAAGGAATCAGTGCTGCCGCAGGTGGGCGTGGGCTTCAAGCTCAACGCCAACAACGAGCTGTTCGCCTCGTATGCCGAGAACATCGCTGCCTTCGTCGGCGGTGGCAGCGGCGGCCCGCTGCAGGTGTCGCCGGAATCGTTCGCGGCCAGCGCCGGCCTGGAACCGGAGAAGTCCAAGAGCCTGGAAGCCGGCTTCCGTACCTTCGGCGAGAAGTACCAGGCCTCGATCGCCGCCTACAACGTGAAGTTCGACAACCGCCTGCTGTCGCTGAACCCGTGCTCGAGCATCGAAGTGGGCACGCGCCCGGAGTGCGTGACGCGCTTCATCAACGTCGGTTCGGTGAAGAGCTACGGTGCGGAACTGACCTTCATCTTCAAGCCGATCGACGGCCTGCAGTGGTACAACGCGTTGTCCTGGAACAAGACCACCTACGAGGATGACTACACCTCGGGCGGCGCGATCGTTCCGGTGGCCGGCAAGATCACGGTGGATACGCCGCAGCGCATGGCCTCCAGCGAAATCAGCTGGAACCGCGACGGTTTCTTCGCCAGCCTGCGTGCCAAGTACACCGGCAAGCGCTACTACACCTACACCAACGACCAGTCGGTGCCGGGCGTGACCACCTTCGACGCGGGTGCAGGCTACGACTTCGGCCCGGGCCTGGGCCTGCGCAACGTGCGGGTGTCGTTGAACGCGACCAACCTGACCAACAAGCGCTACGCCGGCCAGCTGAGCTCGTTCGCACCGACTGATCCGAAGGGCACGCGCTATGCGATCCATGCGAGTGCACCGCGGCAGCTGTTCATGACGGTGGCGGCGGAGTTCTAAATCGAAAGCGGGCGCTGCGGCGCGTTGATTGTTCCTGCATGGCGTGGGTAGGCAGGCCCATGCAGGACACGCCGTAAATCCATCCATGGGGGCTCGATCGGCGCATCCATGCGCCTCACGGTCCTGCATGGGCCTGCCTACCCACGCTGGACAGTTCCCCGCGCCGGCGCGGAGGCAATGAAAAGCAAGAGCAAAAGCAAAGAGCCGGGCATTGCCCGGCTCTTTGCTTTTCAAGCTCTTCAAGCGCAATCCCTCTGGTGGATTGCTGGCCGTCTCGCGGGAAATTGTCTGGAGCGGGGGGCTTGCGCTGGCCAGGACCGTCCACGGCATGGATGCCGTGGCCGAGCCTACAGGGACGTACTTGCGGCGCGTCCTGGCCAGCGCATGCCCCCCGCTCTCCCCGATATCAATCGAGACGCCACAAGCCGCCAACGCATTTCATTCCGGCGCCAGCTGGTCCATCCGTATCCGGTTGGCGAACAGCGAGAACGCCAGCATGCCGGCCAGGCCGTTCGCCCGGCTCACCCAGTGCGGCAGCCAGCGCGGTGGCTTCAGTACACCCGCCTCGAACAGCGGCGCGAACGCGATCGCATCGGTCAGGCTCATCTTGCCCGCGAACAACCAGCGGCAGACCTGCAGGCGATCCTCGGCCAGCATGTGGCGGAAGAAGGTGTGCACCGACACCAGGCCGCGCAGGTACACCGTGTCCTTGGTGAACGCCAGGCCGCCACTCGGCGGCACGCCGCGGAACACGCGCTGTGCCGAGGCGAAGCTCTCTTCCGTGTTCTGCCCGGCATCGCAGAAATAGCGGAACACTTCGATGAAATCAGCGCCTTCGCGTGCCATCGCAATCGCTTCGGTACGCAGGCTGATGCGCTTCAGGCGTTCGATGTCGATGCTGCCGGTGATCTGCTCGGCGAAGGTGGCCAACCCTTCCTGGGTTGCCGTCACCCGCGGCGAGGACAATGCCAGGCTCGGCAGCACCGGCTGTTCGCGCCCGTTCAACGCGGTCAGCGAATGCACCAGCGCTTCATGGTGGAACAGCTGCGCGCGGTCGTAGGCGCTGAAGCGCGCACTGGTGCGCAGGCGGATGCGGGTCGGGCCGGCAGCGGCCTTGGACACCAGTTCCGGATCGAGCTGCACCTGGATGATGCGTGATTCGAAGAAGGCGTCCAGATCGTTCTGCAGCTGCAGCTGCAACGCAATGGCCGAGACCGGCACCTGCTCTTCCGGTGCCAGCAGTTCGTGGTCCAGCTCGGCGGCGATCTGGATGAAGTGCCGCGCCGCTTCGCGCGTGCTCGGGCCATTGCCCGGCAATGGTTGCTCGGGGGCGCCGAACAGCTGCACCGAACAGGTATCGACGGCGGCGGTGCCCAGCCCCTCAAGCAGCTGCGCGGCCAGGTCCCAGCTCTGCGCCGACTGTCGCACGTAGTGGCCCAGCGGATGGCTGTCATCGCAGTCGGCAGCGATCGCGGCCAGCGCGCGGCGTTCTTCGCTGAAGTCGAGCCGGGGGTAATCCACCTTCGGCAGCACCGGCTGGCCACGCGCCACGCTGTCCAGGAACGGTGCCTGCAGCGTGGCCGGCCAACTGGTCAGGCCCAGCAGCCGGATTCCTCCCACGGCCTCGACCAGGCGCGCATCGAGCGCTGCATGGTGGGCCACCTCACGGTCCAGCGTCGCGGTCGGTTCCATGCGCGGACTATAGCGCTCTGCTCTTGCTTTGGGACGGGCGGAGCATCGGGCAGCTGCCAGCCTTGGTTGGCACCTACCATGAGCAGGCAAAGGCAGGCTTCGGACACATTCGTGCCAACCAAGGTTGGCACCTACCATGAGCGGGCAGTTAGCACCCACCCGAAGCAGGCAGACGCGAGTTCATTGCAGGGGTCAGAGCCCATTGCGGTGCAATGGGATCCGACCCCGCGATACCAATCAGCGCCGGCGCGGCTTGCCTGCCGGACGGAACTGCTGGCCCTTGCCCTTCTTGCCGCCGCGCTCCTGCGCGGTCTCGGCCTGGCGTACTGCCAGCTTGGCGGCAGCGGCGGCCACTTCTTCCTTCAGTTTGAAGTAGTTCAGCAGCCGGCTTTCTTCGATCTCACCCGCCTCGATCGCCGCACGTACGGCACAGCCCGGTTCCTGCTGGTGCTTGCAGTCGTTGAAACGGCACTGTGCGGCCAGCGCTTCGATGTCGGCGAAGCCACCTTCGGACAGCGTTTCTTCGCCGGTCGGCTTCAGCTCGCGCATGCCGGGGGTGTCGATCAGGCAGGCGCCGGTCGGCAGCGGCATCAGCGCGCGATGGGTGGTGGTGTGGCGGCCGCGCGAATCATTGGCACGCACCGCGTTGGTCTTCATCCGCTGCTCGCCGAGCAGGGTGTTGGTCAATGTGGACTTGCCGGCACCGGAGGAACCGACCAGCACCACCGTGCGACCAGGACCCAGCCACGGTTGCAGCACCGCCACGCTGTCGGCGTCCAGGCCGTTGATCGCATGCAGCGCGATGCCCTGCATCTCCAGCTCTTCCAGCACCGCCAGCGCATCCTCGCTGTACTCGGTCTGGTCGGCCTTGGTCAGCACCACCACCGGTTCGGCACCGCCACCGCCGACCAGCAGCAGGTAGCGTTCGATGCGGCGCGGATTGAAGTCGGCATCCAGGCCGCAGACGATGAACACCGTATCGATGTTGGCCGCGATCACCTGCTGGTGGTAGTGCTCACCGGCGGCGCCACGCTTGATCGCGGTGCGACGCGGCAGCAGCGCGACGATGCGGATGCCGTCCAGCAGCACCCAATCACCCACGGCCGGCCGCTCATGGCTGGGGAAGCGCGGGCGCTGCCATTCCGGCAGCGACTCGGCCTTGATCGCCGCATCCGGGCCATCGGCCACGACATAGTGCGTTCGATGCTGTTCGATCACCCGCGCCGGGCGGGCCTGCGGGTGCGCGGCCATCACGGCCTGCCAGTCGGCCTGCTGCGCCGGGCCCGGCCAGGGCCAGCCGATGGTCTGCAGGGCGATGAAATCGGGGGTCTGGGTCATCGCCGCCATTCTACCTGCGCCGGCGCCCTGCCAGCCCAGCAATGACAAGCCCGGAGCCCTTGCCATGCACTGCAGCAATTCCGGTAGGATGGAATCCCCATGCCTTTTGACGGCCCAGCCCCCATGTCCACCCTCTCGCCCAAGCCCCTGGCCATCCGCGAGCGCCTTTCCGAAGTGCGCTACGAAATCCGCGGAGAACTGGCGCGGCGAGCCCGGGAGCTGGAGGCGCAGGGCCGCAAGCTGATCAAGCTCAACATCGGCAACCCGGGCAACTTCGGTTTCCGCGCGCCCGAGCACCTGCAGCGCGCGATCGCCGACGACATGGGCCGCACCGACCCATACACCCACCAGCAGGGCCTGCCGGTCGCACGCGAAGCCATCGCGGCGTACTACGCCCGCCGTGGCGCACCGGATGCGCACCCCGACCGTGTGTTCGTCGGCAACGGCGTCAGCGAACTGATCGACCTGTCGCTGCGCGCATTGCTCAACCCGGGCGACGAAGTCCTGGTGCCCTCCCCGGACTACCCGCTGTGGTCGGCCTCGACCATCCTCAACGATGGCCGCCCGGTGTACTACCGCTGCGCCGCCGAGAACGGCTTCCAGCCGGACCCGAGCGAGATCGAGACGCTGGTGTCCTCGCGCACCCGCGCCATCGTGCTGATCAACCCGAACAACCCCAGCGGCGCCAGCTACCCGCGCGAACTGCTGGAGCGCGTGGTCGAGATCGCACGCCGCCACAACCTGCTGCTGCTGGTCGATGAGATCTACGACCAGATCCTGTACGACGATGCGGTGTTCCAGCCGGTCGCGCCGCTGGCCGGCGACCACCCGTGCCTGACCTTCAGCGGCCTGAGCAAGGTGCACCGTGCCTGCGGCTGGCGCGTGGGCTGGGCCCACCTCAGCGGCGACGACGCGCGCCTGGGCGACTTCCGCGCCGCGCTGGACCTGCTCGGCGCGCTGCGCCTGTGCGCCAACGTGCCGGGCCAGTACGCCATCGAGGCCGCAGTGAACGGCCCGGACACCATCTCCGAACTGTGCACCCCGGGTGGCCGCCTGTATGAAACCCGCCGCGCGGTGATCGAAGCCTGCGAAGCCAGCGAGCACCTGTCGCTGGTTGCGCCGGCCGGTGCGCTGTACGCGTTCCCGGCCGTGGTCGGTGCCGCCGCCAAGGGCTTTGACGACCACGACTTCGCGCTGGACCTGATGAACAACGAAGGCGTGCTGGTGGTACCGGGCTCCAGCTTCAACGTGCCCTACCGCCATCATTTCCGCGTGACGCTGCTGCCGGAAGCTTCGGTGATGCGCGATGTGTTCGCCCGCATCGACCGCGTGCTGGCCCGCCGTGCCGAGGACGCCACCAAGGTCGTGCCGCTGAAGCCGCGCCGTTCGGTGGCCTGAGCCGTGGCGCTGACCTACCTGGCGCTGGGCGACTCGTACACCATCGGTGAAGCGATTGCAGTCGAAGGCCGCTGGCCGCACCAGCTGGCCGCCGCGCTGCGTGCGCAGGACGTGGCGCTGGCAAACCCGCAGACCATCGCCACCACCGGCTGGACCACCGACGAGCTGGACGCCGCCATCGATGCGGCCGCACCACAGGGCCCGTTCGATTTCGTCAGCCTGCTGATCGGCGTCAACAACCAGTACCGCGGCCGTCCGCTGGACGAGTACCGCGTCCAGTTCGAGGCCCTGCTGCGGCGAGCGATCGGCTTCGCCGGCGGCCGCCCCGGGCGGGTGCTGGTGCTGTCCTTCCCCGACTGGGGCGCGACCCCGTTTGGCACGGGCAGTGGCCGGGACCTGGCCACCATCGAGATCGAAACCGACGAATTCAATGCGGCCGCCGAGGTGATCAGCACCCAGCAGGGCGTGGCCTTCGTCGACATCACCGACATCAGCCGTGACCACGGTGACGACCCGGCGATGATCGCCGAAGACGGCCTGCACCCTTCGGCGCGGATGTACGCGCTGTGGAGCGCGCGCGCGCTGCCGGTCGCCGCACACCTGCTCGGCGGAACGGACTGAGGCGATGGATGGCACGCCACGGAACGGCCCGCCCCTGCCCTGCACACCCCTGAGCGCCGCGCAGGCCCGCGCGATCGCCGAGGCGTTCCGCCCGGTACAGGCCTGGGGCAGCCGCCGCGACTACTACTACACCCGCGGCAAACTCGGCAGCGACCCGTTGTACGACGGCGTGCTGCAGCATCTGCCTGACGACGGGCATCCACTGCTGGACCTGGGCTGCGGGCTGGGCCTGTTCGCCCATGTGCTGCGCCAGCGCGGCCGTACCCAGCGCTACCTGGGCGTGGACGTGGATGCCGGCAAGATCACCCGCGCCCAGCGTGCCGCCACCGGCCTGCACGATGTGCGCTTCGACTGCCTGGACGTGCAGGCACCGCTGCCGGCGCAGGTCGGGCACGTGCTGCTGCTGGATGTACTGCAGTACCTGGATGCGGGCCCACAGCAGGCACTGCTGCGCGCGGCCAGTGCACGGGTCGCTCCCGGCGGCCGCCTGCTGCTGCGCACGCCACTGGCCACCGGCGATGGCCGCGACCGCACCACGCGGGTGGCGGACCGGCTGGCCTGGCTGGTCGGCTGGATGGGCACGCGGCCGCGTCATTACCCCGACCCGCAGGTGCTGCAGGCGACATTGATCGAGGCCGGATTGCAGGTGACGGCGCCCCGGCCGCTGCATGGGCGCACCCCGTTCAACAGCTGGTTGCTGGTGGCCGAACGCCTTGTGCTGTAGAGCCGAGCCCATGCTCGGCTGCCCCAAGCGACCAGAACCCTGGGTCACAGGGCCGGCAGCTGCGCCTTCAGGCCACGCTCGTCCAGCGCCTGCAGCACGCGCTCGATGATCGCCAGGTTGTGGCCGTGGGCGGCCCCTTCATGCAGCAGCACGATGGCGCCCGGGCGCAGGTCCGGCAGCAGGCGGTCGAGCACCCCCTGCGCCGTGCAGCCGATACCGTCGAAGCCGCGCGCGCTCCAGCCGACCCGGACCAGGCCCAGCCGCTGCAGCACCGGTGCCACGAACGGATTGGTCATGCCCACCACCGAACGGTACCAGCGCACCGGGCGGCCGCTCACCGCCTGCAGGGCATGCTGGCAGCCCTCGATCTCGGCGCGCATCGCCGCCGGGCCCAGCCGCCAGAAGCGCGCCTGCGGATGGCTGTGGCTGTGGTTGCCCAGGTCGTGGCCGCGGCGCAGGATCTCCTGCACCAGTTCCGGCTGCGCCAGCGCGCGCTCGCCCACCAGGAAGAAGGTGGCACGGGCCTGGTGGCGGTCCAGCAGGTCGAGCACGGCACGGGTTTCCGGGCCAGGACCGTCATCGATGGTCAACCAGACGCTGTCCCCGGCCTCCGGCATCCGGCTCAGCACCGGCGCGTAGAAGCGGCTGTTGGGCAGGAACACCGGCACCATGAACAGTGCGTGGCTGGCCACCATCAGCGGCAGCCCCCAGTGCCAGCCGGCCAACGCCCAGGCCAGGATCACGGCCAGCTGCGACGCCACCAGCCAGGGCAGCCAGCGCCAGGGCCGGGTCGGGATGCGATGCAATGTTCCTGCGTTGCTCATCCCCCATGATGCCATGAGGGTTAGAATTGATGATTCGAATTCCCGGAACCCCGACGTCCATGTCCCTCGATCCCGCCCTGCGTTCGCGCATCGAATCCATCCTCAACGCCAACCGCGTCGTGCTGTTCATGAAGGGCCAGCCGTCGATGCCGCAGTGTGGTTTCTCGGCCAAGGCCGTGGGCGCCCTGCAGGACCTCGGCGTCGAGTTCGCCCACGTCAACGTGCTGGCCGACCAGGAAATCCGTGAAGGCATCAAGGCCTATGGCGACTGGCCGACCATCCCGCAGCTGTACATCGACGGCGAACTGGTCGGCGGCAGCGACATCGTGCTGCAGATGGCTGCCAGCGGCGAGCTGAGCAGCGTGCTGGGCCTGGCCGCGCCGGACCGTACCCCGCCGAGCATCACCGTCACCCCGGCAGCCGTGGAAATGCTCAAGGGCGCGCTGGCCGATGCCCCGGGCGCTGCCCTGCAGCTGTCCATCGACGCCGGTTTCCAGCCGAACTTCCAGCTGGCCCCGCACGACGAAGGCGCCATCGCCGCCGAGTCCAACGGCCTGCGCGTGCAGTTCGACCTGGCCAGCGCCCGTCGCGCCAACGGCATCACCATCGACTGGGTGGACGACATCCGCGGCAAGGGCCTGGCCATCGACAACCCGAATGCGCCCAAGCCGGTGCAGGAAATCAGCGTGCGTGATGCCGACGACCTGGTGCGTGCCGGCAACATCACCCTGGTGGACGTGCGCCCGGCCGACGAGCGTGAAATCGCCGCCGTGGGCGTGCCGTTCAAGACCTTTGACGGCACCGGCCGCGCCGCGCTGGAAGCCCTGCCCAAGGACACCGCGCTGGCCTTCATGTGCCACCACGGTGGCCGCAGCGCGCAGGCCGCCGAGCAGTTCCGCGCCCTGGGCTTCACCAAGGTGTTCAACGTCACCGGCGGCATCAACGCCTGGTCGGAAGACGTCGACAACGGCGTGCCGAAGTACTGATCGGCAGCGGTTGAAACCTGCGAAAAACGCCGGCGAACGCCGGCGTTTTTTTTGCATCCACGCACGGCGTGGATCTACCCCGCAAACCCGCCTTCGGCCAGGTAGTCCAGCTCTTCCGGCGAAGGAATGCGGCCCAGCACGGCGTTACGGTGCGGGAAGCGACCGAAGCGGCGGATGATGTCGCGGTGCAGCTCGGCGTACTGCAGGTATTCCTTGTCGCCCAGCACATCGAACATCGCTACCGAGCGGTCCTGGTCCAGCGGATCCTCGGAGTGCTCGAACGGCAGGTAGATGAAGGCGCGCAGCTTGGGTACCAGCTGCAGGTCCAGGCCTTCCTCGATGGCGCGCATGGCGTAGTGCCGGGCCAGGCCGTCGGTGGCATAGGAATGGGCGCTACCGCGGAAGCAGTTGCGCGGGAACTGGTCCAGCAGCAGCATCAGCGCCAGTGCGCCCTCGGCACTGGCCAGCCAGTGTTCGCGCGCGCGCGAAGCGGCTGCGAAATGCTCATCCAGGAACAACTGGCGGAACTGCGCGTCGAACGCATCGTCGCGGGCGAACCACTTCGCAGGGCCCGCCTCCTTCCAGAATTCCACCACTTGCGCGGCAACGTCCATCACCTACTCCCCAGGGCCGGCGCGCCGCGCCAGGCCATCATCATCATTCGTCGAAGCGCAGGTGGCGGACCGACTTGCCGTTGCGCCGGATAAGCTTAAGCGCCTCGATACCGATCTGGATATGGTTTTCCACGAACTGGGAGCTGACCTTGGCATCGGAGGCCTCGGTCTTGACCCCGTCGGGGATCATCGGCTGGTCCGACACCAGCAGCAGCGCACCGCTGGGGATGTGGTTGGCGAAGCCGGCGGCGAACACGGTGGCGGTTTCCATGTCGATGGCCATGCAGCGCATCGCCCGCAGCCGCTCCTTGAACGCCTCGTCGTGCTCCCAGACCCGGCGGTTGGTGGTGTAGACGGTGCCGGTCCAATAGTCGTGGCCGAGGTCGCGGATCATGGTCGAGACCGCACGCTGCAGCGCGAACGCCGGCAAGGCCGGCACTTCCGGCGGCAGGTAGTCGCCCGAGGTGCCCTCGCCGCGGATCGCCGCGATCGGCAGCACCAGGTCACCCAGCTGGTTCTTGCGCTTCAGGCCACCACACTTGCCCAGGAACAGCACCGCCTTGGGCATCACCGCCGACAGCAGGTCCATGATGATCGCGGCATTGGGGCTGCCCATGCCGAAGTTGATCATGGTGATGCCGTCGATGGTGGCACTGGCCATCGGCCGGTCCAGGCCGATGACGGGGGCGCCGGTCAGCTCGGAAAAGGTATGCAGGTAGCCCCCGAAGTTGGTCAGCAGGATGTGCTGGCCGAACTGGTCGAGGGGCACGCCGGTGTAGCGCGGCAGCCAGTTGTCGACGATTTCCTGCTTGCTCTTCATGGGCGGTGGTCCGGTGTACGGCGTGGGGACCGGCTATTTTCAGCCAGCCGGGCGGCCCCGTCGAGGCATTGCCGGCACGCGTGTGAAGAAGGTCACTTGGCAAGCACGCCGCCGTCCGGCTAGCGTCGGCGGCTGGACTACGCTGCGAGGGGAACTGCATGGCATCGACGTTGTTGCGCGCCGGAGTAACACTGGCGCTGCTTTCATTGAGCACCGCGCCCGCAGTAGGCGCC
Source organism: Stenotrophomonas sp. 109824_Sma (assembly GCF_056480025.1). Taxonomy (NCBI): domain Bacteria; kingdom Pseudomonadati; phylum Pseudomonadota; class Gammaproteobacteria; order Lysobacterales; family Lysobacteraceae; genus Stenotrophomonas; species Stenotrophomonas sp. 109824_Sma. Next base: position 3,977,193 of record NZ_CM151078.1, read on the forward strand.
TCGCGCTTCGTGGCTGATCCCTACCCCAGTACCTACCAGGCCCATCCCGATGCGCCGGTACTGATCCAGAACGCCACCGTGCTGACCGGCACCGGCCAGCGCCTGGACAACGCCGACGTGCTGCTGCGCGAGGGCCGCATCGTCGCCGTGGGCCGCCAGCTGCAGGCCGATGCCGGCGTCACCCGCATCGATGCGCAGGGCAAGTGGGTCACCCCGGGCCTGATCGACGTGCATTCGCACCTGGGCGTGTACCCCAGCCCGGGCGTCGGCGCGCACAGCGACGGCAACGAGATGACCGCACCGGTCACCGCCAACGTCTGGGCCGAGCACTCGGTGTGGCCGCAGGACCCGGGCTTCGCCACCGCATTGGCCGGCGGCGTGACCAGCATGCAGGTGCTGCCGGGCTCGGCCAACCTGGTCGGTGGCCGTGGCGTGACCCTGAAGAACGTACCGGCCATCACCTACCAGGCGATGAAATTCCCGGGTGCTCCGTGGGGGCTGAAGATGGCCTGCGGCGAAAACCCGAAACGGGTCTACGGCGAAGGCAAGGGCGTCGCCCCGGCCACGCGGATGGGCAACGTCGCCGGCTATCGCGCCGCCTTCATCGATGCCGCCGACTACATCGCCAAGAACAAACCCAAGCCGGCCAAGCGCACGGGCTGGTTCGGCAGCGACAAGGGCGACAGCGCCGGTGATGCCGGCGGCAAGCGCGATCTCAAGCTGGACACGCTGGCCGGCGCGATCGAAGGCGACATCCGCGTGCATATCCACTGCTACCGTGCCGACGAGATGGCCACCATGCTCGACCTGGCCAAGGAATTCGGCTTCAAGGTGGCCGCGTTCCACCACGGCGTGGAGGCCTACAAGCTGGCCGACCGGCTGGCCGCCGACGGCGTCTGCGGTGCGCTGTGGGCTGACTGGTGGGGCTTCAAGATGGAAGCCTTCGACGGCATTCCGGAGAACATCGCACTGGTCGACCGGCCGAAGAACAGCTGCGCCATCGTCCATTCCGATTCCCCCGAAGGCATCCAGCGCCTGAACCAGGAAGCGGCCAAGGTGATCGCCGCTGCGCGCCGCGCGCACATGCCGGAGATCAGCCCCGAACACGCCATCACCTGGATGACCGCCAACGCCGCCAAGGCGCTGGGCATTGAAGGCCAGACCGGCACCCTGGAAGCCGGCAAGATGGCCGATGTCGTGGTGTGGAATGGCAACCCCTTCAGTTCCTACGCACTGGCCGAGCAGGTCTTCATCGATGGCCGCAAGTTGTACGACCGCCGCGCACCGGCGGCGACACCACGTTCCGATTTCCAGCTTGGCCAGGAGGTGCACTGATGGGCGCGTTGAACAAGCGTCGCCGGGCATGGCTTGGCGCTACGCTCATGGTGCTGGCCTGCATCTCCGCATCCGCACAGGCGCAGGACCTGCTGGTGCGCAACGCCACCGTGCATACCGCCGGCGCGCGCGGCAGCCTGCAGCACACCGATGTGCTGGTGCAGGGCGGCATCATCCGCGCAGTCGGCAGCGGGCTGTCCGCACCGGCCGGGGCCAGCGTGGTCGAGGCCGATGGTCGCCCGCTGACACCGGCGCTGTTCGGCGGCATCACCGAGATCGGCATCGAAGAAGTCTCCGGCGAAGCGAGTACGGTCGACAGCACGTTGAAGATCGGCGAACAGCCGTTGCGCCCCGAATTCGATGTCACCCTGGCCTACAACCCGGCCTCGGTGCTGATCCCGGTGGCGCGCCTGGACGGCATCGGCTTCACCGCCCTGGGGGCGGCCACCGGTGGCGGCTTCGTTGCAGGCCAGGGCGGCGTGATGCGGCTGGACGGCAGCGCCGATCCCCTCGGGCCGCGCGCGCTGTTCCTGCGCCTGGGGTCGGCCGCAGTGGAGCTGACCGGGCATTCGCGTGCGGCGCAATGGATGCTGCTGCAGCAGATGGTGGACGAGGCGCGCGGCCAGGTCGCCGCAGACTCACCGCATGCACTGCTGACGCCGGCCGGGCGCCGCACGCTGAGCCGCTACCTGGCAGGCCAGGGCCGCATCGTGGTGGAGGTGGACCGCGCGGCGGACATACGCCAGCTGCTGCGCTGGGCCGCCCGCGAGAAGGTGAAGATCGCCATTGCCGGTGGCAGCGAAGCCTGGCAGCTGGCGCCGGAGCTGGCGGCCGCGCAGGTGCCGGTGTTCGTCGATGTGCTGTCCAACCTGCCGGCCAGCTTCGACCAGATCGGTGCCACGCTGGAAAATGCCGCACGCCTGCAACGTTCCGGCGTGGCGGTCTCGTTCGTGCAACGTGGCGACGCCTCGCACAATGCACGCAAGATGCGCCAGCTGGCGGGCAATGCCGTGGCCAATGGCCTGCCGTGGGCCGACGGCCTGGCCGGCCTGACCCGGGTGCCGGCGCAGGCGTTCGGCGTGGGCGACCAGATCGGCAGCATCGAACCGGGCAAGCGCGCCGACCTGGTGCTGTGGGAGGGTGACCCGCTCGACGTGGCGCACTATGCCGAACAGGTCTGGCTGGGGGGCCGGGCGATGCCGATGCGCTCGCGCCAGACCGAACTGCGCGACCGCTACCTGCTGCGCAACGCGCAGCCCTGACTTTTTGCAAGGAACCGCCAATGGCCACGCTGCGCTGGTACTTCGACTTCGTCTCGCCCTACTCCTACCTGCACTGGCAGAAGCTGAAGCGGTTGCCACAGTTTGCCCAGATCCAGACCGTGCCGATTGCCTTCGGTGCCGTGCTGCACCACCTGGGCAACCTCGGGCCGGCCGAGATTCCGGCCAAGCGCCGCTTCATCTACCGCCAGCTGCAGTGGACTGCGCAGGCCGAAGGCACACCGCTGCGGTTCCCGCCGGGCCACCCGTTCAATCCGCTGTCCGCCCTGCGCCTGTGCCTGGCCGCCGGTGGCAGCGTGCAGGCGGTGGACATGCTGTTCGACTGGATCTGGCGCGACGGCAATGCCGCCGACAGCGCCGAGGCCCTGCGCGAACCAGCTGCGCGACTGGGGATCGAGGATGTCGCCAGCGCCATCGCCGACCCGGCGGTCAAGGAGCAGCTGCGGCGCAACACCGAGGCCGCCATTGCTGCCGGCGTGTTCGGCGTGCCGACCCTGGCCATCGATGACGAACTGTTCTGGGGCAACGACGCCCACCCGCTGATGGCGGCGGTGCTGGCCGATCCAGGCCTGCTGCAGCAACCCGAATGGCAGCGCCTGGCCAGCCTGCCGGTAGCGGTGCAGCGCAGTCGCTGAACAGGGCGTGGCGCGTTTCCCTCGCGCGCCACGCCAGGATTTGAGATAGATTTCACGTTTCCGAACCTACAACCGCCCTGGAGGGGGAGCCGCGGATGCGCATCGGAATCGTCGTCGACTCGGCCTGCGACCTGCCGCAGGACTTCATTGCCGAGCACAACATCGTGCTGCTGCCGATCACCGTACGGATCGGTGAAGCCGTGCTGGCCGATCATCGCGATGAGCAGGCCACCCTGAGCTTCCTGCACGCGCATGTGGCCGAACATGGCGCTGAAGCGGAGACCATCCCCTTCAGCGTCAACCAGATCCGCGACCTGTTCCTGCAGCAGCTGGTGATCGATTACGACCACGTGTTCTGCATGACCATCACCAAGACCCGCAGCCCCATCCACGACAATGCGCTGCAGGCCAGCTTCGCCATCCTCAATGATTACAAACCGGTGCGGCAGGCAGCGGGCTACAACTCGCCATTCGCGCTGCGCGTGCTCGATACCCAGAACCTGTTCGCCGCGCAGGCCGTGACCGCGGTGGAGGCGGTGCGCCTGCGCGACAGCGGCGCCAGCGTGCAGCAGATCCGCGAACGGCTGGAAGAACTGGCCGGCAACGTGCACGGCTACATGATCACCCGCGACCTGTACTACATGCGCGCACGCGCTCGGCACAAGGGTGACCGCAGTGTCGGCCTGCTCAGCGCGGCGCTGGGCAGCGCGCTGGACATCAAGCCGGTGCTGCACGGCTACCGGGGCGAGACCGGGCCGGTGGCCAAGATCAAGGGTTTCGACAGCGCCGTGCAGAAGCTGTTCGCGGTGGTCAGCCAGCGCGTGCGTGCCGGGCTGATGACGCCGACGGTGTGCGTCAGCTACGGCGGCGAACTGGACGAGCTGCGTACCCTGCCCGGCTATGCACAGATGAAGGAGGTCTGCGCCGGCCACGGCGTGACCGTGTACGAATCGGTGATGAGCCTGACCGGCATGGTCAACGTCGGCAAGGGCGCGGTCACCGTGGGCTTTGCCGATGGGCCGCATCGGTTCGAATGAGCGCTGGCCACGGCCGGAATCTGCACATCGATTCCACCGCAGTTGTGCCAGCCTTGCCGCACTTCAAGGAGAACTCCATGCCTGCGCAGTACCACATCAGCCTGCCCGACCCGTCCAAGGCCCGCGGCAACGACCCCGACCTGTCCTTCCATTCGCAGGGCGCCGCCGGTTTCGCCGAGGAGCTGCAGGACGCCCTGCGCAGCGGCACGCTGTTCGAGCGCTGGAAGGCCAAGCAGCCCGACCCGGATGCGGTGGAACCGCAGTGGGGCGTGACCGACCCGGATGCCATCGTGACCGGCGAGCAGAAGGACCTGCGCATCAACCTGGTCGCCATCACCCGCATCGACAGTGACGTGTTCAAGCAGCGCCTGCGCCTGCTGGCCGGCCACCACTGGGAACTGCGCGACGTGCGTTGAGGCCAGGCCCTGGTAGTGCCGGCCGCTGGCCGGCAACTGCAGCAGCCATGACGGTGCCGGCCAGCGGCCGGCACTACCCCAACGATTCCCTACCAGCCGCCACCCAGCGCGCGGTACAGCTCCACCCGTGCGATCGCGGCCGTGGCCTGGCTGTTGGCCAGCGCGGCCTGGTTGTCCAGCGCAATGCGCTGGGTACTCAGCACATCCAGCATGTCGACCACACCGGCCTGGTACTGCCGGCGCGCGGCACCCAGTGCGGTCTCGCTCTCGTCCACCGCCACGTGCAGCTGCACGGTGCGCTGCTGCTCCGCCGCGTAGCCATCGATGGCGTCGTCCACTTCATGCCACGCCTGCAGCACGGTGCGGCGGAACTGCAGCGCCGATTGTTGCTGCTGCAGCCGGCTCAGCGCCAGATTGGCCTTCAACCGGCCACCCTGGAAGATCGGCAGGCTGATCGACGGCCCGATGCTGAAGCGATGTGCGTTCCAACCGTCCAGATCATCCAGCTGCTTGGCCTGGAAACCAGCGTCGCCATTCAAGGTGATGCGCGGCAGGAAACTGGCCTTGGCCACGCCGATGCCGGCCGTTGCCGCATGCAGTGCCGCTTCGGCACGACGGATATCCGGGCGACGCTCGGCCAGTTCGCTGGGCAGACCTACCGCCACGGCCGGCAACGCCGGCCAGTCACGGCGCACGCCCTGCAGCTGCGCATCCAGCGCCTGCGGCGGCTGTGCCAGCAGGAACGCCAGCGCATTGCGCAGCTGCGATTCGCGATGCTGCAGCGGCGCGATGCGCGCCTGCAACGAAGCCACCTGCGCGGCCGCACTGGACACCTGCAGCGTGCTGGCCACGCCCTGGCGCTGGCGCGCCTCGGTCAGGCGCTTGATGTCATGCGCGATGCTGAGGTTGTCCTCGGTGATCGCCCGCAGCTGCCGGGTCGCGCGCAGCTGCAGGTAATCTCGCGCGATTTCCGCCAGCAGCGCGATGCGCACCGCGTGTGCATCTTCCTCGGCCATCTGCACGCGTGCATCGGCCGCTTCCACCTGGCGGCGCACGCGGCCCCACAGATCCAGTTCCCAGCTCAGGCCAATGCCGGCCTGGAACAGCCCGTAGTCGTCACGGCCACCGTTGCCGGACGGATCGTTCAGGCCCACTTCGCTGTTGCGTGCACGCACGCCACTGGCACTTGCACTGACACTGGGCAGGCGATCGGCCGCACTGATGCCACGCGCGGCGCGGCTCTGCTGCACGCGGTTGGCGGCCAACTGCAGATCCAGGTTGGCCGCCAGCACCTGGCTGGCCAGTTGGCCCAGCAGCGGATCGTCGAACCCGGCCCACCAGGCAGCGTCCTGATCGATGGCGTTGCCGGCGACAGCCTCGCCCTGCCAGTGGCCGGGCAGTTCCACCTGCGGGCGTACGAAGTCCGGACCCATCGTGCAGGCAGCCAGGGCCGTGCACAGGGTGGCCGCAACGAAGGTGCGGAACACGGTGACGGCGCTCATGCGCCCTCCCCGCCCTTGTGACCCGGTTCGTGTTGCGCGCTCTGCACGCGCGCGCGGCTGCCCAGGTCAACACTGGCTTCCACCGACATGCCGGCACGCAGCTGGTCCAGCAGTGGCTGGCCCGGCTCCAGCACGATCTTCACCGGGATGCGCTGCACCACCTTGGTGAAGTTGCCGGTGGCGTTTTCCGGCGCGACGGCGGCAAAAGTGACGCCGGTGGCCGGTGCGATGCTGTCGATGTGCCCGCGCAGCGGCGTGCCCGGGAACACGTCCACCTTCAGCTCGACCCGCTGGCCGGCCTGCATGCGGGTCATCTGCGTTTCCTGGAAGTTGGCGACCACGAAGGCGCGCTTCAGCGGCACCACCGCGGCCACCGGCGTCCCCGGGGTCAGGTAGGCACCCACGCGTACTGCACGGCGGCCGACCATGCCGTCGATCGGCGCGCGCAGCACGGTGTGCGACAGATCCAGTTCGGCACGTGCCTGCGCTGCTTCTGCACGCTGCACCGCCGCCTGCGCGGCCTGCACGCCAGCGTTGAGGATGTCGGTGCGCTGGCGTGCGGTCGACAGCGCGGCCTGGCCCTGCTGCAGATGTGCACTGGCCACGGCCTGCTTCGATTGCGCCTGCTGTGCGTTCTGCACGGTGCCGGCGCCATCTCGGGCCAGTTCGCGGTAACGCTGCTGGTCGGCGCTGGCCAGGGTCAGTTCGGACCGGCTGACATCGACACTGGCCCTGGCCTGCTCGATCAGCGAGTCCTGCTGGGCCAGTGCAGCCTGTGCGTTGGCCAGCTGTGCACGGGCATTGGCGAGGTCGGCACGCGCCGCCTGCAGGGCGACCTGATAGTCGCGGTCGTCGATGCGGGCGAGCACGTCGCCGGCCTTCACCGACTGGTTGTCCTCTACTTCCACGGCACTGACGAAGCCAGGAATCTTCGGCGCCACCAGCGTGTAGTCGGCCACCACGTACGCATTGTTGGTGCTCTGGTGGCTGCCATCGCGCAACAGCAGCCAGGCGCCGATGGCCAGCGCCAGCACGCCCAGCCCCAGCCCGGTGTTGAGAGTGGTTCGATTGATCGTCATGAGGGAATTCCTGCGAAAGGTTCAGGCCACGGCACGTGGCGGATGGATGCGGGTGGGCATCCAGGCAATGAGGGGAATGAAGGCCAGCGCCACCAGCGCGACCATCCAGTACAGGTCGGATGAAGTCAGCGCCTGCACCTGTGCATGCAGGCGCGCGCCCAGCTGCGGGCCCTCGGCCAGCCACGGCTGCTCGCCGAGGCGGTCGACCAGCACGGTGGAATGAAAATGACGGCGGCCCTGGGCGACGGCATCCAGCACGCCACTGGCGAGCACGGCAGCGAAGCCCTTGACCGTGTTGAACCACGCCGAGGCAAACGGGCCGTCCTGCGGCGGCAGGCCGTTGGTCGCCAGCATCAGCAACGGCAGCACCGCCATCGGCTGGGCGAACACCTGCAGCAACTGCACCCACAGGAAGTTGTCGCGGATCCAGGCCACATCCAGGTGTGAGCCCAGCCAGCAGGCCAGCGCCAGCATCGCCAGACCGGTGGCCTGCACCCAGCGGCAGTCCACCGCGCGGATGTTCAACAACGCCGCCACCAGCGGCAGCGCGATCACCTGCGGCAACGCCACCCACAGCAGCATCGGCGCGGTCTGCAGCGGCCGGTAGCCCTGCACGCTGGCCAGGAAGCCGGACGGGATCGAGATCACCGCCAGCAGCACGAACAGCACGCCGCCCAGCGTCACCAGCGAATAGCTGAGGTTGCGGTTGGCCAGCAGCTGCAGCTTGAAGAACGGCAGCGGGTGGAACCATTCATTGATCATGAACAGCACCATCAGTCCGGCACCGCCACCGATCATCAGCGCGATCATCGGCGAGTCGAACCAGTTCAGCCGCGGGCCCTGCACCAGGCCCAGCACCAGCAGCACCAGCGCGGGCAGGCCCAGCAGCAGGCCGACGCCATCGAACTGGGCAAACCGTTCCAGCCGCAGCGGGTCCTGCGGCAGGCCCCAGCTGACCATCGCCATCGCGGCCAGGCAGTACGGCACGATCTGCCAGAACGCCCAGTGCCAGCCCACCTGCTCGACCCAGAACGCGGCCAGCGGCGTGCCCATGCTCGGGCCGAACGTCGCCGTCAGCGCGTAGCCGGCCAGGCCATACAGCTTGATGCCCGGCGGCAGGAAGCGCAGCGCCACGCTCATCAGCAGCGGCGGCAGCGCACCACCGCACAGGCCCTGCAGCGCGCGCAGCAGCAGGAACACCTGCAGGTTGGGGGCAAGCGGGCAGAGCACGCCCAGCACCATGAAGCCACCGATCATCACCAGCGCGAAGCGGCGCAGCGAGAAGGTGGCGGCGCACCACGGCGCGAACGCCATCGCGCTGACCGACATCGCGCTGTAGAGGGCGACGATCCAGCTGCCGTCATCGACGCTGAAACCCATCGCACCGCGGATGTCGGCCAGGGCGACCTTGGTGACGTTCTCGTTGAAGCCCGACACCAGCACCGCCAGCAGCACGCCACACAGGCCGACCAGAATGCGGCGGTCGAGCCCGGGGGCGGCGGCAGGACGGGGCGCTGCGGCGGCTGGGACAGCGGCGGCCGGCATGCTCATCGCCGGGCACCGATCCGTGCAGGGCACGGCATGTTGGGGGTCATTGGAATGCGCTCAGTGAAACTCCGGGGAGCGCAGTCTAGGGAGCCGGTACCCTGCGAAAAATGGTGCCACCGGCATCCCAGGCGTGCGTCGGGCGCACGCCTGCAGGTATCAGCGGTAGGTGTCCTCGACGCGCTCGCACATGGTCTTGATCGAGCGGCGCAGCCACTGGTGCGCAGCATCGTTGTCCAGCCGCGGGTGCCAGGCCTGGACGATGGCGGCGGTGCGCACCGGGATCGGCAGCGGGAACAGCCGCAGCGGCAGGCGCATGCTGACGATGCGCTCCAGCATCACGCTCGGCATCTGCGGCAGGATCAGGTCCGATTCGGCCGCCGCGAAGATCGCACCGTGGAAGGTCGGGCTGATCAGTGCCACCCGCCGCTGCAGGCCCAGCGTGGCCAGGTCGTCATCGATCGGTCCGCGTGGCAGCCCCCGCCGCGACACCGCAATATGGTCGCAGGCGGCAAAGCGCTCGGCGCTGATCTCCTCATCGAACAGCGGATGGTCCTCACGCGCGGCGCCCATGAAGGAGGTACTGAACAGGTTCTGCACCTTGGTGTCGGGTGCGTGCTTGCCGGCGGTACTGATGTATAGATCGATCCGGCCCTGCGCCATCGCATCGTCATCGGTATCGCCTTCGGGCACGAAGCGCAGTACCGCGCGCGGCGCCTGCTGGCGGAATATCTCGCGCAGGCGACCGCCAAAGCCACCGATGAAGACATCGTTGGCACGCACGTTGAAGGTGCGCTCCAGGGTACCCACGTCGATCTCGCGGCCCGCATGAAAAACCCGGTGGGCCTGTTCGATGACGTCGCGCACCTGCTCGCGCAGCTGCAGGGCGCGCGGCGTGGGCGCCAACCCACGACCGGCACGCACCAGCACCGGGTCGCCCAGCGCCACGCGGATCCGGCCCAGGGTACGGCTCATCGCCGGCGCGCTCAGGTTCATCCGCCGTGCGGCGGCGGCCACGCTGCATTCGTCGATCAGCACGTCCAGTGCCAGCAACAGGTTCAGGTCCGGCAGGGGCATGACAGTCTCCAGTAAATCAAATGACTCTACGGCACGTGTAACCACCGTGGATTGCGTTATACGCACTCATTGACTGCCGCGCACGGCATGGGTGCGCGCGGCGACATCGGCGACCATCCCCGGCCTGCCAAGGAGACACCCATGTTCAACACCTTGCTGGTCGCCCTGGACGGCGGCCCCCAGCACGCACGCGTGCTGGACCTGGCCGCGGCCATCGCCGGCCCGCGCAGCCGCCTGCATCTGCTGTGCGTGCTGGACCCCGAATTCGCGCTGGCGGCCGACGCCAGCGACGCCGACCGCCTCGAGTACCCGGAAGCCGCGCGGCAGCGCTCGCAGGCTGAGGCGGTGCTGGCTGACGCCCTGGCCGAGCTGCGCGAGCGCGGCGTCGATGCCATCGCACAGATTCCCACCGGCGACCCCGGCGAAGTGATCAGCGAACAGGCGCGGCGCCTGAAGTGCGACCTGATTGTCATCGGCCATCGCCACCTGTCCCGGCTGGAACGCCTGTTCGAACCCTCGATCGGGCAATGGACCATCGACCACGCGCCCTGCCCCGTTCTGGTGGAAACCCGCGACCCACACCCCTAGCCCCCATGGCCCCACGTTCCCCGTTGTTTCCTACCCGGGTCAGCTACCGCGCCTTCGGCCGCCAGTTCGGCCGCGGCGAACAGGCACTGCTGAGCGCGATCCGCCAGCTGCGCGATCCCGATCTGCAGCCTGACGGCCTCGCCCAGCTGAGCGCGCTCGGGCTCGATGCGGCGGGCTGCGACGCCTTCATCGGCCTGCTGCCGCTGCTGGCCACGCCCGCCGCCCCCATCGACCTGCTGCCGGCCGGCTCGCCGTTCATTGCCGCCAGCGAACTGGACCTGCTGGTCTGCCTGCTGCGCATCGCGCAATGGCGGCATGCACGGCCTCGCGAAGATCAACCGCTGGCAGCGCTGCGCCAACAGCTGGCCCGCTGCGCCAGCGCCGTGCAGGCGGCACACCTGCCGCTGCGGCAGCGCTCGTTGTCACCGGTCGGGCTGAGGCTGCTCGATCCCGGCGGCTGGGTGCGGCAGCGATGAGCCAACCGCTGTGCGACCGCGCCATCGCATACCGGGGCGGGACACAGAACGAGGTCAGCAATCCATCCTTCCGTGCGCACTGCCCTCGTCATCCAGCACATGGGCATGCAGGATCACCTGGTTGCGGCCGGCACGCTTGGCGGCATACAGGGCGGCATCGGCGTCGGCCAGCAACTGATCGGCACTGGCCAGGGCCGGCGGATGCAGGTAGCCGACGCCGATGCTGATGCTGACTGATCCTTCCGGCAACGGCAGCGCTTCCACCGCCTCGCGCAGGCGCTCGGCCAACGCCAGCACGCCCGACAGCGCGCTTCCGGGCACGATCACCGCGAATTCCTCGCCGCCATAGCGCGCAACACTGTCACCGGCGCGGCCGGCACTCGCCTTCAGCACCGCAGCCACGGCCTGCAGGCAGCGGTCGCCGGCGGGATGACCGTAGCGGTCGTTGAAGACCTTGAAATGATCGATATCCAGCAGCAGCAGGCCCAGCTCGGTACCACTGCGCCGTGCACGGTTCCACTCGGCCAACAGCAGGGCATCGAACTCGCGGCGGTTGGCCACCCCGGTCAGACCGTCCCGTCGCGCCAGCTGATCCAGCGCCGCCTGCCGTTCCAGCAGGTCGGTCTGCAGCAGGATGCTGCGCAGGCCGAAACCAAGCGTCGCCACCACGAATCCGGCCACCGCCAGGGGGCGTGCATGGTCGACCACCAGGGTGCCGACCACCAACAGCAGCAACGGCAGGATCATCGGGCCCGCCGCCTGCACGGTGCGCGCCATCCGCGGGTGCGGCACGAACACCGGCGCGGGCGCCTGGCTCAGCGCCAGCAACGCCAGCAGCAGGAATGGCAGGTCGATCAGCAGGTCGTTGTAGGCGCCGAATGCATCCCCCGAGGTGTAGTGGTTGATGTAGAACGCCACCACCAGGTACGCCAGCGCGTACAGCGCCAGCGCGCGGAACACGCTGCGCCGCTCGGGCACATCGCCGGCCAGCCATCGCACCACCGCAAAGCCGGCAATGCACAGGTTCTGGATGTCGAACATGCGCTGCATGCTGACCATCGCCATCGGGTCGACCTCCACCCGGTCGGCGAAGGACTGCGTGTGCACGAAGAACAGCACGCCCAGCAGCGCCGCCATCGCCGCATCGATCAGGCTGATGCTGAGCCGCTCGCGCCGCGCGCGGGCAAGGATGAATACCAGCGGCACGCCGTACAGCACGTACAGGAGCAGGCTTGCCTGCGGGGTGATATCGGCACGGCCGGCCCCCAGCGCATCGATCATGTTGAAGGCCATGCCGCCCGCCCACAGCAGCAGCGCCAGCGCGGTGGCGCGCCAGCCCAGGGCCGCCTGGTCGCGGCGCGCCCGCCACAGGCAGGCGGCCGCCGCCAGCAACGGTGCACCGGTCAGGAACACGAACGATCCCACCCCGGCGGGGCCCGGCCACAGGGTCAGCACCAGGCCATGGCACAGCACATACAGCAGCGCCAGCACTACCGGCATGCATCCCCCGATCCACAAGGCCGTACGCGCGCACCATAGCCCCGCCCGCGCCACGGCCACGTAAAAAAAGGGGACGGAGGGGATTAAGTCGTTTGCGGCACGGCGGCAAAAGCGACTTAATCCCCTCCGTCCCCTTTTTTCGGGGGCGTCAGCCGTGCAGGGCGCGGGCGTGGTGCGCGATGTGCTCGCCGATGAAACTGCCAATGAAGTAGTAGCTGTGGTCGTAACCGGGCTGCAGGCGCAGGGTCAGCGGGTGGCCGGCGGCTGCGCAGGCCTCCTGCAGGCGCTGCGGCTGCAGCTGGGTCTGCAGGAACTCGTCGGCCTCGCCCTGGTCGACCAGCAGCGGCAGGCGCTCACTGGCCGTCGCGATCAGCTCGCAGGCATCCCACTGCGCCCAGTCGGCCGGGTTGTCCCCCAGGTAGGCATGGAACGCCTTCTGCCCCCACGGCACATGGCTGGGCGCGACGATCGGCGAGAACGCCGACACGCTGCGGTAGCGCCCCGGGTTGCGCAGCGCGATCACCAGCGCGCCATGGCCGCCCATCGAATGGCCACTGATCGCGCGTGCATCGGTCACCGCGAAGTTCGCCTCGATCAGCGCCGGCAGTTCCTGCGCCACGTAGTCGTGCATGCGGTAGTGCTTCGCCCACGGTGCGCGGGTGGCATTGAGGTAGAAGCCTGCCCCCTTGCCCAGGTCGTAGCCTTCGGCATCGGCCACGTCATCACCGCGCGGGCTGGTGTCGGGCGCGACGATGATCACACCGTGCTCGGCCGCATAGCGCTGCGCGCCGGCCTTGGTGATGAAATTCTGCTCGGTGCAGGTCAGGCCGCTCAGCCAGTACAGCACCGGCAGCTTCTGCGTTTCCGCCTGCGGTGGCAGGTACACGGCGAACTGCATGTCGCAGCCCAGCGTGGTCGAATGATGGCGGTAGACGTCCTGCCAGCCGCCGAAACAGGCGCGGTGTTCAATGCGTTCCATGGGGCTCTCCTGCGTACCGGCCTCAGCCGGCGCGTGTATTGATCAGTTCATCCAGCTGCGACAACAGGCGCAGCAGGGGTTCGACACCGGGCTGGCCGTCCAGGTTGCGATATGCCGCCACCGCCACGTTGCTGTGTGGCGGCCATTGGCCATCCGCGCGGGCTTCGTGCAGGCGCGGCAGGAACACCTGCGCCAGCCAGTGCTCGAACGGCATCTCGTCGATGCCGAAGGCGGAATCCACCGCGCGCGGCGGCCCGACCACACCCTCGACCCAGCCCAGCGCACGCAGGGCCTGCTCGATCGGATCGACCAGGGCCGCGCGCGGATCGTCCGCACGCGGCCTGCGCAGGGCATCGAACCAGCCCATGCCGCGGCTCAGTAGTGAACCACCGAACGGATCGACTTGCCTTCATGCATCAGGTCGAAGGCTTCGTTGATCTTGTCCAGGTCCATGGTGTGGGTGACGAACGGTGCCAGTTCGATATCGCCCTTCATCGCATCCTCGACCATGCCGGGCAGCTGGCTGCGGCCCTTCACGCCACCGAAGGCGGTGCCCATCCACTTGCGGCCAGTCACCAGCTGGAACGGACGGGTGGAGATCTCCTGGCCCGAACCGGCCACGCCGATCACCACGCTCTGGCCCCAGCCACGATGCGCGCATTCCAGCGCCGCACGCATCACGTTGACGTTGCCGATGCACTCGAAGCTGTGGTCCACGCCCCAGGTGGTCATTTCCACGATGACCTGCTGGATGGGCTTGTCGAAATCCTTCGGATTGATGCAGTCGGTGGCGCCGAATTCGCGGGCCAGCTCGAACTTGGACGGATTGGTGTCCACCGCGATGATGCGGCCGGCCTTGGCCTGGCGCGCGCCCTGGATCACCGCCAGACCGATGCCACCGAGGCCGAACACCGCCACGCTGTCACCTTCCTGCACCTTGGCGGTGTTGTGTACCGCGCCGATGCCGGTGGTGACGCCGCAACCGAGCAGGCAGACGTGCTCCGGGTTCGCTTCCGGATTGATCTTGGCCAGCGAGACTTCGGCCACCACGGTGTACTCGCTGAAGGTCGAGCAACCCATGTAGTGGTACAGCGGCTCGCCGTTGTAGCTGAAGCGGCTGGTGCCGTCGGGCATCACGCCCTTGCCCTGGGTAGCGCGCACCGACACGCACAGGTTGGTCTTGCCGCTCTTGCAGAACAGGCACTCGCCGCACTCGGCGGTGTACAGCGGAATCACGTGGTCGCCCGGCTTGACGCTGGTCACGCCCTCGCCCACTTCCATCACGATGCCGGCTCCTTCATGGCCCAGCACCACCGGGAACAGGCCTTCCGGATCATCGCCGGACAGGGTGAACGCATCGGTGTGGCAGACACCGGTATGGGTGATCTTCACCAGCACTTCGCCCTTCTTCGGCGGGGCGACGTCGATCTCGACGATCTGCAGCGGCTGGCCGGGACCAAAGGCGACGGCGGCACGGGACTTCATGGTGGCTTCTCCAGGATCAGGCGGGAATGGGGTACAGCGTGATCAGCGCAATGTTGCGCCGTCGTTTATTTCAGGTACGAGCGGATCAACGCGCTCATGTCGCGCACGCGCTCGGCGCGTTGTTCGTCGGAGGCTGCGGGTTGCCCGAACTCCTCGCGCAGATGGGCCTCCATCACCTCGGACATCAGGCCATTGACCGCGCCGCGGATGGCGGCGATCTGCTGCAGCACCGGCCCGCAGTCGGCACCGGCTTCCAGCGCGCGGTCCAGCGCATCGCACTGGCCGCGGATGCGGCGCACGCGGGCCAGGACCTTCTTCTTCTCTTCGGGGGAGTGCGGCATGCCGGGGCCACCTCGGAACTATACTGGGGGATAGTATACAAGCCACGGTCACGGACTCAATCCCGGCCGGCTCAATCGAACAATCCCTCGCCCGCCAGCCGCGCCAGCTCATCCACCACATAGCGAACTTTCGGCCGCAGGTGCCGGGTTGGCGGCCACAGGGCATGGATGTCGATGTGCCGCTGCATGTGTTCGTCCAGCACCGATTGCAGCGCGCCGGAATCCAGATGGCGGCGCACCAGTGAAATGGGCATCTGGCAGATGCCCAGCCCGGCGATGGCGCCTTCGATGACCGCGTCGCCGTCGTTGAGCTGGTAGGCCGCGTTCGGAATGAAGGTGGCCTCGGCATCGTCGCTGCCGACCCGCCACGCCACCGGCTGCCCGTGGCGGAAACCAACGATGCTGCGGTGCTGCGCCAGGTCCTCGACGGTCGCCGGCACGCCGTGCGCCTGCAGGTACTCCGGCGATGCGCAGGTGACCAGGCGCTGGCGACCCAGCCGGCGCGCGACCAGATGCTCGGCCTGGTGCAATCCGCCGAAGCGGATCAGCAGGTCGATGCCCTCTTCGACCGGATCGACGAAGTGATCGGTGAAGGTCATCGTCAGCTGCAGGTCCGGGTACTGCCGGCACAGGCGCAACAGCACCGGCAGCACCACCAGCCGCCCGAACGAGGACGGCATGTCGATGCGCAGCCGCCCGCTGGGCAGGCCAGCCGACCCCAGGCAGGCCTCGGCCGCGGAGATTTCTTCCAGTGCCGCCGCACACGACGCGTAGTACGCCTCGCCATCGGTGGTCAGCGCGATGCGCCGCGTGGTGCGGTGGAACAGGCGCACGCCCAGCCGCGCTTCCAGCCGGGCGATGGCCTTGCCCACCGCCGAGCGCGAGATGCCCAGCGCGTCGGCAGCCTCGGTGAAGCTGCCCGAGCGGGCCGTGGTGACGAAGGTCACCAGGCCATTCAACGATTCCAGCGGCAGCATCATCTCATCCCACATTGGGGACAAATAGTCCCGCACCAAGGGAGATCGAAGCGCTTTATGCGCCCGCATGTCAACTCCATCCTGTGTGCATCGCGCCGCTGGCGCTCTTCCCCGCACCGAGATGACCAACATGACCGCCGCCCTGTTCCGTCCGTTCGACCTGACAGGCATCGCCCTGCGCAACCGCATCGCGATGGCCCCGATGACCCGTGCCCGCAACCCCGGCTCGGTCGCCAATGAGCTCACCGCGCAGTACTACCGGCAGCGCGCCAGCGCCGGCCTGATCATCAGCGAAGGCACGCCGGTCTCGCCGCAGGGCCAGGGCTACATCGACGTGCCGGGCATCTGGTCGGCCGAGCAGGTGGCCGGGTGGAAGCTGGTCACCGAGGCGGTGCATGCCGCGCAGGGCACGATCTTCGCCCAGCTCTGGCACGTCGGCCGCATGTCGCATTCCTCGCTGCAGCCCGGGGGTGGGCAACCGGTCAGCGCCGGTACCCGGCCGGTCGCCAGCGCAGCGAAGAACACCTCGTTCGTCTATCTGGAAGACGGCAGCCGCGGCCATGCCGATCCCACCCCGGCGCGTGCGCTGGCCACCGAAGAGATCCCCGGCATCATTGCCGACTTCGCACGCGGCGCCGACAACGCGATCGCCGCCGGTTTCGATGGCATCGAACTGCATGCCGCCAACGGCTACCTGTTCGAGCAGTTCCTCAACCCGCTCATCAACGAACGCGAGGACCGCTACGGCGGCTCATTGCCGAACCGTGCGCGGTTGATCCTGGAGACGGTCGATGCGATGGCCGAGCGCATCGGCGCCCACCGCATCGGCGTGCGCCTGGCGCCGAACAACCTCACCTTCGACATGCCGTACTACCCCGACAACGAGGCCACCTATCTGTACCTGGCCGAGGAACTGGGCAAGCGCGGGCTGGCCTATGTGCATCTCAACGACAACCTGCAGGCGGGGCAGTCGGTGCTGGGCGAAACGTTCCTGCAGCAGTTCAAGCGGGCCTACGGTGGCAACGTGATCCTGGCCGGTGGCATGACCCGCGAGCGCGCCCTGCAGCTGGTCGAGGCCGGCACCATCGACCTGGCCGCGTTCGGCCAGCCGTTCATCGCCAACCCGGATCTGGTCGAGCGCCTGCAGCGCGACATCGCGCTGGCCACTCCGGACCGCAGCAGCTACTACGGTGGCGGCGAAGCGGGCTACCTCGACTACCCGCGCGCGCAGTAGACCCACGCCCTGCGTGGATGCGGGCGTACACTGCCCACCCGCATCCAGCGGATCTGCCCATGGATACGCCCACCGCATCATTCATCGTCAACCTCGACGTCCCCGATCTCGCCGCAGCCGAAGCCTTCTACACCACAGCCTTCGGCCTGCGCATCGGCCGCCGCCTCGGCCCGGGCGCCGTGGAGCTGCTCGGTGGGCCAACCCCGCTCTACCTGCTGCAGAACGAGGCCGGCAGCGCCGCCACCGAGGATGGCGACGTGCGCGACTACGAGCGCCACTGGACCCCGCTGCACCTGGACTGGGTGGTGGATGACATCGAGGCCGCACTGGCACGTGCGGTTGCGGCCGGGGCGACGCTCGAACAGCCTGTGCGCGAGCGTCGCTGGGGCCGCATCGCCGTGCTGGCCGATCCGTTCGGGCATGGCTTCTGCCTGATCCAGTTCAGTGGCGAAGGCTACGACGCGCTGGTTGACTGACCGGCGCGCCGTTCACCACGGCAACGGCACTGCTTCGCCGTTGGCACGCTCGCCGTAGTACAGCGACGGCAGCAGGCGCGACAGGAAACTGAACTCCGTGTAGCAGTGCCTGAGCAGGCCCAGGCCGACTGCATCGCCGGCATCGCGCTGCGGATCGGCGCTGTCCAGGCCGAGTACGAAGCGGCTGCGCAGCACGCAGCCAAACGGCGTATCGCGTGCGACATGCAGCATCTGCCCGTCGCAAGGGTCACCGTGCGCATCCAGGCGCACGTGATCGCCGAAGCCGATGCGTGCGGCGATCACTGCCGACACATCACCGGCATCCTGTGCCACCTGCAGGCGCTCGGGCACCAGCAGCGTGCGCGGGTCATGGAACTTCAGCCGCGCCGCCACCGGCGGAATGTCAGCGAGCGATTCCACCGCGTGGATGCTAGCGCCGTGGTAGCTGCGCCCGCGCTGCCAGGCCGCGTCCCAGCCGCGATGCTCGACATGGTCGACCGGATGCCACCAGCGGATGTGCTGGGTGGTCTCGAAGAAGGTGAACCACCAGTCCAGCATGCGGCCCTTGCAGCCGTGCAGATCGGTGCGCACCGCCACCAGCAGCGTGCCGTCTTCGCGGCGCTGGATGCCGGTTTCCAGGTGCATCGGCGCTGGGTCCAGCAGATCGTGGTGGTCCAGCCAGGCGCGGGCGTTCACAGCGGTATCCATCGGGGGTTTCCTGCGGGGTTGGGAGGCCTGACAATACGGAAACGTTCAACGTTTCGCAATTAACCCAATGCGGTAAGATGGGCGCAATGAACAGCACCGCCCTGCCCGAGCCCACAACGCCGACCCGCCGCCGCGGCCGCCCTGCGCGACCGGAAGCCGAAGTCCGCCACGCGGTGCTGCAGGCCACGCTGGCGCTGTTGCTGTCACAGGGTTACGAGGCCACCACCATCGAAGCGGTGGCGGCGCACGCCGGGGTGGCGAAGAAGACCGTGTACCGCCATGCCAGCAACCGCGAGGAACTGGTCGGATTGGCGGTGCGCGAGTGGACCGACGGCTTCGCGCCACAACTGCAGCGTGATGCCCGCAACGCCGACGAAGTGCTGCCGCTGCTGCAGGCGATCCTGCAAGCGGTGTGCGCACAGGCGCTGTCGGCGCAGGCGGTGCAGGTGTTCCGGCTGCTGGCCACCGACTTTCCCGGCAAGGACGCGCTGCTGCAGGCCTATCTGGACAACGGCATCGAACGCGGCCGTTCGCTGCTGGCCGACTGGCTGGCGCGGCAGCAGCAGCGTGGGCTGCTGCGGAAGGGAGATGCCGCGTGCATGGCGCGGCTGATCCTGGCGATGGCCGTGGCCGAGCCGCTGCGCGAACGCGTGATCGGCGTGGTGGCCGAGGATGCGCCGGTGGAGGTGCACCTGCGTGATTGCCTGGTGTTGTTGGCGCCGGTGCTGCAGGGGCCGTAGCGTGGTGCCATCCACGCATGGCGTGGATCTACCGGCCGATCCCGATTCGTCGGTCGGCAATGGCCTGCCCCGGTGGGTGCCGACCGTTGGTCGGCACTCCTGCAGCAACTCACTCGCGCAGCATGTCCACGAACGCACGCAGCGCACCGGGCATCTGCCGCTGCTTCGGGTAGTACAGGGCGAAACCGGCGAACGGTTCGTTCCAGTCTTCCAGCACCGCCACCATCTGCCCGGATTCGATGTACGGCCTTGCCGTGTCTTCCAGCACATAGGCCAGGCCGATGCCATCGAGCACGGCACTGACCACGGTGCCCTGCTCGCCCAGGGTCAACCGCCCCGGCACGTCGATCTCCAGCGCCTGCCCCTCGCGTTCGAACTGCCACTTGTACAGATGGCCGCTGGCGAAGCGGAAGCGGATGCACTCGTGCGTGGCCAGGTCGCGTGGATGCTGCGGCGCCGAGCGTCTGCGCAGGTAGTCCGGCGAGCCGACGATCAGCCCACGCAACGGCGGCCCCATCGGCACCGCCACCATGTCCTCGGGGATGAACTCATGCAGGCGCACGCCGGCGTCGTAACCCTCGGCGACGATGTCGACCAGGCCATCGTTCTCGGTCAGCTCCACCCGCACGTCGGGATGGGCGTGCAGGAAGCGCGCCAGCCGCGGCCCCAGCTGGGTCGCCACCGCCGCACGGGTGGCGTTGATGCGCAGCAGGCCCGCCGGAGCGGCGCGGAACTGGTTCATCTCTTCCAGCGCGTCATGCACCTGCCCCAGTGCCGGTTGCAGGCGCTCGAGCAGGCGCTGTCCGGCCTCGGTCAGGGCCACGCTGCGGGTGGTGCGATGGAACAGGCCTACGCCCAGGCGTTCTTCCAGCGCGCGGATCGCATAGCTCACCGCCGAGGTCGACAGCGCCAGCTCGGCGCCGGCGCGGCGGAAGCTGCGGTGGCGGGCGACCGCCGCGAACGCGGCCAGGTGGGAGAGGTTGTCAGTGGCCATGATTGTGCAATTTCACTTGATGAATCATGCCGATATCCGGGCTTCTTGCGGCTGGGCACGGGGCGTATTGTAAAACGCCTTTCGACAAACCCTGCCAAGGATTCCCCATGTCCCTCGCCCGTGGTTACGCCGCCCATTCACATACCGACCCACTGATCCCGTACGAGTTCGAACGCCGCGCGGTCGGCCCGGACGATGTGCGTATCGAGATCCTCTACAGCGGCATCTGCCACTCCGACCTGCACCAGGCCCGCGACGACTGGGGTGGCTCGATCTACCCGATGGTGCCGGGCCACGAGATCATCGGCCGCGTGACCGAGGTCGGCAGCAACGTCACCCGCTTCAAGGTCGGCGACCACGCCGGCGTCGGCTGCATGGTCGACTCCTGCCGCCACTGCGACGCCTGCGAGCACGATCTGGAGCAGTACTGCGCCGAAGGCGCGACCTGGACCTACAACGGCCGTGAACGCGAAAGCGGTGCGCCGACCTACGGCGGCTATTCCGACCACGTGGTGGTCGAGCAGCGCTTCGTGGTGAAGGTGTCCGACACCCTCGACCTGAAGGCGGCCGCGCCGCTGCTGTGCGCCGGCATCACCACCTGGTCGCCGCTGCGCCACTGGAAGGTCGGCCCGGGCCAGAAGGTCGGCGTGATCGGCCTCGGTGGCCTCGGCCACATGGGCGTGAAGTTCGCCAAGGCACTCGGCGCGCACGTGGTGATGATCACCACCACGCCGGAAAAGGGTGCCGACGCCAAGCGCCTGGGCGCCGACGAAGTGCTGGTCTCGCGCGACGCCGCGCAGATGAAGGCGCACGCCGGCAGCTTCGACTTCCTGCTCAACACCATCCCGGTTGGCCATGACACCAACCCGTACATGGGCCTGCTCAAGCGCGAGGCCACCATGTGCCTGGTCGGCGTACTGACCGAACTGGACCCGCCGCTGACCGGCGGCAGCGTGATCTTCGGCCGCAAGCACCTGACCGGCTCGGCAATCGGCGGCATGGCCGAGACCCAGGAAATGATGGACTTCTGTGCCGAGCACGGCATCGTCAGCGACGTCGAGATGATCGACATCAAGAACGTCAACGAGGCCTGGGAACGCATGGCAAAGAACGATGTTCGCTACCGCTTCGTGATCGACATGGCGACGATGAAGAACGCCGCCTGATCCAAGGTAGATGTGGAAACGAAAAACCCCGGCAATGCCGGGGTTTTTCTTCTGGTAGTGCCGGTCGCTGGCGGGCAACCCCGCATCGCGGTCAGTACGCGAACTCGCGGAACACCGGATCCACATCGCCGTGCCAGCGGCCATGGAACAGCGCCAGCTTGCGCTCGGCCGGGGTCAGGCCGGACTCGACGATCTCCTGCAGCACGTCCAGGAACTTGCTCTCGTCCTGGCCGTCGGCGTTGCGCGCCGCGCGGCGCTTGAGGCCTTCGACGGAAATCTTCACCGCTTCGCGGGCCAGGTCGCGCACGCTGCCATTACGGAACGGCAGGTTCATCGCATGCTTCGGCACGCCATCGCGCAGTGCATGACGCTCGGCCAGGGTGAAGTCCCGCACCAGGTCCCAGGCGGCATCCAGTGCGGTGTCGTCGTACAGCAGGCCCACCCAGAATGCCGGCAGCGCACACAGGCGGCTCCACGGGCCACCGTCGGCGCCACGCATCTCCAGGTACTTCTTCAGGCGCACTTCCGGGAACGCGGTGGTCATGTGGTCCGACCAGTCGCGCAGCGTGGGCAGCGCACCGGGCAGCACCGGCAGCCTGGCCTGCATGAAATCGCGGAAGCTCTGCCCGCTGGCGTCGTGGTAGATGCCATCGCGGTAGGAGAAATACATCGGCACGTCGAGCAGGTAGTCGACATAGCGCTCGTAACCGAAGCCATCCTCGAACACGAAGTCGAGCATGCCGGTGCGGTCGGCGTCGGTGTCGGTCCAGATGTGCGAGCGGTAGCTCAGGTAGCCGTTCGGCTTGCCTTCGGTGAACGGCGAATCGGCGAACAGCGCGGTGGCGATCGGCTGCAGCGCCAGCGACACGCGGAACTTCTTCACCATGTCCGCTTCGGTGGCGTAGTCCAGGTTCACCTGCACCGTGCAGGTGCGGGTCATCATGTCCAGGCCGAGCGAGCCGACCTTGGGCATGTACGCGCGCATGATCTTGTAGCGGCCCTTCGGCATCCACGGCATCTCATCGCGCTTCCACTTCGGCTGGAAACCCATGCCGAGGAAACCCAGCTGCAGTTCGCCGGCCACCTGGGCCACTTCATTGAGGTGGGTGCCAGTCTCCACGCAGGTCTGGTGGATGGTCTCCAGCGCAGCTCCGGACAGTTCCAACTGACCGGCCGGTTCCAGCGTCACCGAGGCGCCATCGCGCAGCAGGGCGATCGTGTTGCCGTTTTCCTGCACCGGCTCCCAGCCGAAGCGGACCAGGCCGTTGAGCAGGGCTTCGATGCCGCGCTCGCCCTCGAAGGTCGGTGGGCGCAGGTCATCCAGGCGGAACCCGAACTTCTCGTGCTCGGTACCGATGCGCCACTGCGCGCGGGGCTTCTCGCCGGAGGCGATCACCTCCACCAGCTGCGAGCGGTCGGTAATGGGGGTATCGGCGACGTGGCTGGGGCTCGACAAGGGGAAGGCTCGCTGGACAGTGGCGGGGGATGTGGGGCCCGGGGCCTTCCATCGCAAGGGCGCACTATAGCGTGGCGACCCGTTGCGTCATGCGACGGTGGCAGGTTTCAGCATCCTACCGACGCCCACTTGACCCTCGTACACTCAGAGCCATGAGCCGTCATTCACGACACCCCGAACTGCACCGCTCCGAGCGCGTCGGCTGGCTGCGTGCCGCCGTGCTGGGGGCAAACGATGGCATCGTCTCGGTGGCCGGCCTGGTGGTCGGCGTGGCCGCCAGCGGCGCCTCCGCTACGACCATCCTGGCCACCGGCGTGGCTGGCACCGTGGCCGGCGCGATGTCGATGGCCGCCGGCGAGTATGTCTCGGTGCAGACCCAGGCCGACACCGAAGACGCCGACCTGGCGATGGAAAAGCGCGAACTGCACGAAGACCCGCACAGCGAGCTGGAAGAGCTGGCCGCGATCTACCGCCACCGCGGCCTGGAGCCTGCCCTGGCACGGCAGGTGGCCGAACAGCTCACCGCCCACGACGCGCTGGGCGCCCATGCCCGCGACGAACTCGGCATCACCGATACCCTGCGCGCGCGCCCGTTGCAGGCGGCGCTGGCCTCGGCCGGTGCGTTCACCTGTGGCGCGGCGCTGCCGGTGCTGACCGCCCTGCTCGCGCCGGTCGACAAGGTCGCGATGATGACCACCGCCAGTACCCTGCTCGGCCTGTGCCTGACCGGCGCGATGGCGGCGCAGGCCGGCGGCGCCCCGCCTGTTCGCGGCGCAATCCGGGTGATGTTCTGGGGCGCGTTGGCGATGGCCGCGGCCGCAGGCGTCGGTCGCCTGCTCGGTGCCCACGTCTCGTGACCGGCATGCTGCCCCCGGCCACCGCACTGCTGGCCGAGATGGCCAGCCTGGCTGGCTGCGCACGCGCCGAGGGCTATGCGTGCATCACCGCTCGCCGGGAACATGGCGCCAGTTCGGTGGAGATTCCGCAGCCGCAGTTCGCGATCCTGCTGGAAGGCCGCAAGCAGGTGCGCACCGCACACCAGTCACTGGAATTCTTCCCCGGCGACATCCTGCTGCTGACCCAGCGCTGCCGCATCGATGTGGTCAACAGCCCCGATCCGCGCAGTGGCCGCTACCTCAGCGCGATCGTGCCGCTGTGTGCCGAAGTGCTGGCGGCCGCACGCACGCTGTGGAGCGAGGAACTCCCCGCCCCTGGCCAGGCGATGGCACGACTGCCGCTGATCGACCATGGCGCGGTGCTGCGCCAGTGGCGCCAAGCGCTGCAGGACGGTCGTTACAGCGACGCGCGGCTGGCCCTGGCCTCGCTGGTGTTGACCCTGTGCCGGCAGGGCCACGGCAACCTGCTGCTGCCGCAGGCGCCGAGCCTGGGCGAACAGATCCGCGATCGCATCGCCGCCGAACCAGCCCGCGACTGGCAATCGCGTGATGTGGAAGAACAGTTCGCGCTGAGCGGTGCGACCCTGCGCCGTCGCCTGGCGGCCGAGGACACCAGCCTGCGCCAGCTGCTCACCGAGGCCCGGCTGGCGCATGGCATGCAGCTGCTCTACACCACCGACCTGCCGTTGAAGACCGTCGCCGCACGCGCGGGCTACCGGTCTGCGGCCAGTTTCAGCAAGCGCTTCGCCGAGCAGTACGGGCTGGCTCCCACAGACATTTGAGGGGGTTCGGCAGGGCTGCGCCCTGCACCCGCAGAAGCGAGTGCAAGAGCCGGAGCAACAGCAACAGCAACAGCGTGCATGCCGTGGGATGGCGGGGCACTGTGGGTTTGCGGGGACGCCGTAAACCCGTCCATGGGGGCTTGGTCGCGGCATCCATGCCGCTCACACCCCGCAAACCCACAGTGCCCCGCCTTCGACAGATTCCGGCGGCTGTTGGTAGGTGTCGACCTTGGTCGACACATCTGTCAGATATCGAATGAAATTCCCGGGTCAGATCCGTTTTCCTCCGGAAAACGGATCTGACCCCAAGAGCATTTCCAACAGATCGCGGAAAACTGTCGAAGGCGGGGTGGGTCCGGTTGCGGGAGTGTCCGCGGCATGGATGCCGCGGCCAAGCCCCCATGGGTGAGGGCGCTTTGCTTGCGAAGCACTGCTTCGCAAGCGCCCGAACGCACAGCCGCCAGCGGCTGGGCCGGACCGCGGAGCGGGGTTTACGGCGTCTCCCGCAACCGGACCCACCCCGCCATCCCACGGATAGCCGCTGTTGCTTCGGCTGTTGCTCTGGCTCGTAGCGGGTGCAGGGCGCAGCCCTGCAGCCCCCCCCTCCCTGAGCATTCCGCGTAGTGGTTTGAGCGCCGTGCACACGCCGGCCACGGCACGCTGGGCACAACGGAACCGCCCGTCATCCACCGAGAACCGCCATGACCCTGCGTTACCTGCCGCTGCGCGGCGCCCTGCTGCTGGCCCTGTCGTCCCTGCCGCTGGCCGCACTGGCCGAAGCCACCTCGCCCGCTCCCACCCAGCAGGTGCCCGGTGTCTACCACCAGCGCGTCGGTGCGCTGCAGGTCACCGCCCTGTTCGATGGCGTGGTCGCATTGGGCCGGCAGGAAGTGGTCGACGTGCCGCCAACGCTGGTCAGCCGCCTGTTGGAAGGCCGCTACGTACCCGAAGACAAGAAGGGCCTGCAGACCGCGATCAACGCCTTCCTGGTGCGCCAGGGCAACCACCTGACCCTGGTCGATACCGGCACCGCGCAGTGCTTCGGCCCCGGCCTGGGCCAGGTGCTCGGCAACCTGCGTGCCTCCGGCGTGGACCCGGCCGAGGTGGACGAGGTGCTGCTGACCCACGCCCATCCGGACCATCTGTGCGGGGTGCTCGACGCGCAGGGCAAGCCGGCCTACCCGAATGCCACCGTGTGGCTGTCCAAGGCCGATGCCGACTACTGGCTCAACCCGGCCAGCGAGGCCACGGCGCCGAAGGGCGTGCGCTTCGCCTTCCCGCTGGCGCGCAACGCGGTCGCGCCGTACCAGGCCAGCGGCCACCTGCGCACTTTCAGCCCCGGCGATGCGCTGCCCGGTGGCGCGGTGGCGATGGACACCCATGGCCATACCCCCGGCCATGTCTCCTACCGGTTCGACAGCCAGGGCCAGTCGCTGCTGGTATGGGGTGATGTGCTGCACTTCCATGCGGTGCAGTTCGCCCACCCGGAGGCCGCGTTCGAAGCCGATTCGGACCGCAAGGCGGCCATCGCCAGCCGTCGCGGGCTGCTGCAGCAGGCCACCGCCAACGGTTGGTGGGTGGCCGGTGCGCATCTGCCGTTCCCCGGCCTCGGCCATGTGCGTGGCGAGGGCCAGGCCTATGCCTGGGTGCCGGCGGAGTATTCGCCGTTGTGAGGGTGTGCCGACCCAGGTCGGCACCCACCCGATCGGGTAGCGCCCGGCTGCCAGCCGGGCGACCGGAAAGGCCTTATTCCAGCCCCAGCCAGCCGCCGATCACGCCGCGGGCTTCGTCCACGCCGGTGCGGTCCTCGCCGGAGAACACCTGCACGCTCACGCTGTCGCCATAGGCCGAGTGCAGTTCCTTGCGCACCTTCTGCAGGGACTGCATCTGCTGGCTGCGGCTGAGCTTGTCGGCCTTGGTCAGCAGCGCGTGCGCCGGCAGGCCACGCTGCACGGCGTAGGACAGCATCTGCCGGTCGTAATCCTTCAGCGGATGGCGGATGTCCATCACCACCACCAGCCCCTTCAGGGCCTCGCGGGTGCGGAAGTACTTGTCGATGAAGGCCTGCCAATGCGCCTGCAGGTCCAGCGGCACCTTGGCGTAGCCGTAACCGGGCAGATCGACCAGATGGGCTTCCGGGGTGACCTGGAAGAACACCAGCTGCTGGGTGCGGCCGGGGGTCTTGGAGACACGGGCCAGGGCGTTCTGGCGGGTCAGCGCGTTGAGCGCACTGGACTTGCCGGCGTTGGAGCGGCCGGCAAAGGCCACTTCGGCCCCTTCATCGGGCGGCAGCTGCCGCACGTTGTGGGCCGAAAGGTGGTAACGGGCGCGTTCGATGAGCAATGACATGTGCCTAGGATCGCATGTTGCGGCGCCGCGCGCCCGTGCCGGCGGCCGCTGCGGCCATTTTGCTGCACTGCTGCGTTGACCGTGCGCGGAAACGGCGTTGATAATCCGGGCGATGCCGGCGGCCACCGCCCGGCCCGGTCCATACGGAGCTTTAGCATGCGCCACGCTCGCGTTCTTGCCGTATCCGCCCTTGCCACTGCTGTAGTCGTTGCCGCTGCTGCGTTCGCGCAGACCACGTTGACCCCGCTACCCGACAACGGGCCGATCCGTACCGCCTCGCTGGAGGTGGATTTCAGCAAGACCCACTGGGGCGATGCCAAGGCCGGCCAGACCAAGGCGACGGCCTGCGCCGCCTGTCATGGTGCCGACGGCAATTCCACGGTGGAGATGTACCCGTCCATCGCCGGCCAGAGCGAACGCTACGTGGCCCAGCAGATGGCCCTGATCGCCAACGGCCAGCGCAGCTCGGGCGCGGCGGTGGCGATGGTGCCGTTCGTGCAGAACCTCACCCCGCAGGACATGCGCGACATCGGCGCGTTCTTCGCCACGCAGAAGGCCACCGCCGGCATCGCCGATGACACGGCGGTGACCGATGGCCCCTACAAGGGCATGAAGTTCTACGAGATCGGCCAGCAGTTGTACCGCGGCGGCGATGCCAAGCGCGGCCTGCCGGCCTGCATGGCCTGCCACGGCCCCAGCGGTGCCGGCAATCCCGGCCCGGCCTATCCGCACCTCGGTGGGCAGCACGCCAGCTATGTCGCGCGCCGCCTGCAGGAGTACCAGGCCGGCCAGACCAACGAGACCGACAAGGCGCACTTCCAGATCATGGCCACGGTTGCCCAGAAGCTCAGCGAGCAGGAGGTGCAGGCGCTGTCGAGCTACCTGCAGGGCCTGCACAACAAGGCCGATGACGTAGCCGCGGCCACCCCGCCGGTGCAACCGGCTGCCGCCCCCTGACCACCACTGGTCGGCCCGGGCCGCCACGTCGGCCCACGGCTGCGGTATGTTTCCTTCACGCCGGCGGCTGCGCCGGCGTTGCTTTTTTCAACGGAGATGCGTGTCGATGAGGTTGATTTCCCGCCTGCTGTTGTCCGTGCTGGTGCTGCTGCCGCTGGCAGCCTACGCCGCCACCCCCGCCAATGCCCCGCTGGTCGAGGGCAAAGACTACGAGCGCATCGCCCAGCCGGGCCCGTTCCAGCCGCTGGCCGGCAAGATCGAGGTGGTCGAGGTCTTCGGCTACACCTGCCCGCACTGCGCCCATTTCGAACCGCAGCTGGAAGCCTGGGCGGCCAAGCTGCCGGCCGACGTGCGCTTCACCCCGGTCCCGGCCGCCTTCGGTGGTGCCTGGGATGCCTGGGCACTGGCCTACTACGCCGCAGACGAAGTCGGCGTGGCCAAGCGCAGCCATGCCGCCGTGTTCAAGGCCCTGCACGAACAGGGTTCGCTGCCGATGCAGAACGTCTCGGCCGATGAGCTCGCCACCTTCTACAAGGCTTACGGCGTGACCCCGGACCGCTACATCCACGCCCTGCGCGGCGATGCCGTGCAGAAGAAGGTCGAGGCCGCGCGCGCGTTCGCCCAGCGCACCAAGATTCCGGGCACCCCGGCCATCATCATCAACGGCCAGTACCTGGTGCGCGGCAACAGCTTCGACGACCAGCTGCGCATCGCCTCGGCGCTGATCGCCCAGGCCCGCGCTGCCCGCGGCCGCTGAACCCAGCCCCACCACCGACACGGCGCTGTCGCCGCCGCGTGTCATCATTTCCCTCTGGCCGGCGCCTGCCGCCGGCCCCACCATTCCAGATGCTGGAGACGTTTCCATGAAGATCCGTTACGCCCTCGCCCTCGCAGCGCTGCTGCCGATCCTGGCCGCCTGCAAGGCCGACGACGGCAGCACCAACACCACCGCGGCCCCGGCCGAACCGGCAGCCGCCCCGGCCGCCACCACTGAACCGGCTGCTGCACCGGCCGCGGGCAGCGAAGGCGCCGCTCCGGCTGCCGCCGAAGGCGAGAAGGCCCCGGCCGAAGCCGCCCCCGCCGCGGCGCCGGCCCCGACCACCGCCGCGCTGACCGGCCCGGCCCCGGTGGAAGGCGCCGATTACCAGGTGATCCCGAACGGCCAGCCGTTCCAGCCGGCTGCCGGCAAGATCGAAGTAACCGAGATCTTCGGCTACGTCTGCCCGGCCTGCGCCGCGTTCCAGCCGCTGGTCGGCCCGTGGAAGGCCGGCCTGCCGAGCGACGTGAACTTCGTCTACGTGCCGGCCATGTTCGGCGGCACCTGGGATGACTACGCCCGTGCCTTCTACGCCGCGCAGACCCTGGGCGTGCAGGAGAAGACCCACGAAGCGCTGTACGCCGCCATCCACTCGCAGAAGACCCTGAAGGGCGAGCGCGGCCGTGACTCGGTGGAAGACATCGCCAAGTTCTACACCGCCTACGGCGTGGATCCGAAGCAGTTCGCCGCCACCATGGGCAGCTTCGCAGTGAATGCCAAGACCAACTCGGCCAAGCAGTTCGCCCAGCGCAGCCAGATCAGCGGCACCCCGTCGATCATCGTCAACGGCAAGTACCTGGTGAAGGGCAAGAGCTTCCCGGACATGCTGCGCATCGCCGACCACCTGATCGCCCGCGAACGCGGTGCGGCCCAGGCTCACTGATCCAAGAGAAGCGTTTCCCGGCCGTGAATTCCCCCCGTACACGGACCCTGCGCTTGCTGACGGCCAACATCCAGGCCGGCTCAAGTACCCGCCGCTACAGCGACTATGTGACCCGCAGCTGGTCACATGCGCTGCCGGCGGGTCGCAAGCGCAGCAGCCTGGACGCGATCGCCACCCTGGCGCGCGAACATGACATCGTCGGCCTGCAGGAGGCCGACCCGGGCAGCCTGCGCTCGGGCTTCACCAACCAGACTCACTACCTCGCCCAGCGCGCCGGCTTCAACTACTGGAGTCACCAGCCGAACCGGCGCATGGGCGGGGTCGCCTCCAGCGCCAATGGCCTGCTGAGCAAGCTGGAACCGGTGGAAGTGCAGGACCACGCCCTGCCCGGCCGCATCGGCGGGCGTGGCGTGCTGCTGGCCAAGTTCGGCGACGGTGCCGATGGCCTGGCGGTGGCGGTGGCCCATCTGTCGCTGGGCGCGGGATCGCGGATGTCGCAGCTGGGTTTCATCGCCGAGCTGCTGTCCGACCATCCCAACGCCGTGTTGATGGGCGACTTCAACTGCCTGGCCGAACGCCCGGAAATGCAGGTGCTGTACCAGAAGACCCGGCTGCAGCCCCCCGGCTGCATCGTGCCGACCTTCCCCAGCTGGCGCCCCGACCGCGCCATCGACCATATCCTGGTCAGCAGCGGCCTGCAGACCCGCACCGTGGAAGCCGTACCGGCCGCGTTCTCCGATCACCTCGCGCTGGCGATGCAGATCGACGTCCCGGCCAACGCCCTGCGCTGACCATTCCTGGTGGGTGCCAACCTTGGTTGGCACGCTCTCCGCCGGGCATGGCCCGGCGCTACCCGGCCTGCACCACCGGTACCTTCAACCGCCGCGCGGTCATCGTGCTGCCCACCGAGGCCAGCACCGTGCAGCCGATCGCCAGCCACTGCAACCCGTGCAGGTGCTCGTGCAGCAGCAGCATCGCCCACAGCGCGGCCACCGCCGGCTCCATGCTGATCAGGATGCCGAAGGTCTCCTTCGGCAGGCGCTTGAGCGCCATCATCTCCAGCGACATCGGGATCGCGCTGGACACCAGCGCCACCAGCAGGCCGGCCGCCAGGATCTTCGGATCGAGCAGCGCGGCACCGGCATGCACCACGCCCACCGGCACCACCACCAGCGAGGCCGCCAGCAACCCCAGCGACACCGAATGGCCGGCGTGCAGGTGGCCGGCACGCTTGCCGAACACGATGTACAGGCCCCAGCACGCCGCTGCGCCCATCGCATACAGCACGCCGGCCGGATCCAGCGCCGGGCCGCCGCCGATCGGCAGCAACAACAGCAACCCCACCGCCGCACAGCCCACCCAGAGGAAGTCGATCGGTCGTCGTGATGACAGCATCGCCACCGTCAGCGGCCCGGTGAACTCGATGGCCACCGCGATGCCGAAGGGAATCGTGCGCAGGGCCATGTAGAACAGCAGGTTCATCAGGCCCAGGGTGAGCCCGTAGCGCAGGATCGTGATCGCATCCACGCGGCTGGTCTTCCAGCGCCACGGCCGCCAGAACAGCAGCAGCAACAGCGCCGAGAAGCCCACGCGCAGCGCGCTGGTGCCCTGGGCGCCGATCAGCGGGAACAGGTGTTTTGCGTAGGAGGTGCCGATGGCCAGCGAGGTGACCGAGCCAAGCACCGCCAGCGCCGGCAACATCGGCGCAAGTCGTGAGGTCTGCATGGGCAAAGTCTATTGCGCCAGCGCCGAGCACTTGGCTCAATTGACAGCCCGTTCGTGCAACTTCTGCTCGCCATGGCCACCGCCCCCGTGCTCGACAGCTTCGACCGCGCCATCCTCGACCTGCTGCAGCGGGACAACACCCTGCCGCAGCGCGAAATCGCCGAGGCCGTGCACCTGTCCCCCCCGGCCGTGCAACGCCGCATCAAGCGGCTGCAGGACAGCGGCGTGATCGCGGCCAATGTGGCAGTGATCGATGCCGCAAAGATCGGCCGGCCGCTGACCATCATCGTCGAGGTGCGCGTGGTCAGCGAGCAGCGCGAGCGCGTGGCGCCGTTCAAGCGCCGCGTGCAGGACGATCCTGCCGTGCAGCAGTGCTACTCGATCACCGGTGACGGCGATTTCCTGCTGCTGCTTTCGGCGGCATCGATGGAAGAGTACGAGGCGATCACAGAGCGGTTGTTCGGCGGCGATGACAACATCGAGCGCTTCCGTACGTCGGTCGCGCTGGGTACGTTGAAGCGCAGTTTCGAAGTGCCGCTACTACCGGTTCCGTAGCGTCGGAGATCATGAACACATCGCCCTCCCCTGCCCGTCGCCTGCGCCGCTGGCTGCTGCGTGGCCTATGGCTGGCCATCGCCATCGTCGCCGCGTTGATGCTGTGGAACAGCCCGTGGGCCGCTGCACCGAAGCTGCTGTGGACACTCTCACGGATGCCTCCGGCCACCGAACTTCCGGTGCCGGTGGAGGGTGTGCGCCCCCGCCAGATCGCCGATACCTTCGGCGCACCGCGTGGCCGTGACCGCTCCCACGCCGGCATCGACATCTTCGCCAAGCGCGGTACCCCGGTACGCAGTGCCACCGCCGGCGTCATCGCGGATGTCAGCGAGCGCGGGCTCGGTGGCCGCCAGGTGTGGGTGATCGGGCCCGGGCGCGAGCGCTACTACTACGCCCATCTGGACGACTGGGCCGAGGGCCTGGCGCGCGGCCAGGTGGTCCAGGCCGGCGACCTTCTCGGCCACGTCGGCGACAGCGGCAATGCCAGGGGCACGCCGCCGCACCTGCACTGGGGCATCTACGGCGCCGATGGCGCCCGCGATCCACTGCCGCTGCTGCGCTGAACCCGGTTTGTAGCGCCAAGCCAGCTCGATACCACGGGGCAGCGGGCCCATTCGTTCACGATTTGTAAATAGGAATAGTTCGTATTACCATTTCTTTCGTTTCCGGTGGTGCCAGGACGGCCTACCCGCCCGTTTCCCACCCGTAGCGCCTCGCCTTCTGGATGCCGGCCGAGCGCGCGTGCTCGTCCAGGACCCCCATGACCCGTTCCGCCATCCGTACCCCGCAGCCGCAGCGGCTGTCCGTCGCCGTGCTCGTTGCACTCTGCACCCTGGCCCCGGCCGCCTTCGCCGACACCGCCGCCGACCCGACCACGCTCGACAAGGTGGTGGTCAAGGGCGAACGCGCCGAAGGCTATTCGGTGCGCCGCACCTCGGCCGGTACCCGCTTCGACCTGGCGCCGCGCGAGATCCCGCAGTCGGTCAGCATCATCAGCCACCAGCGCATCGAAGATCAGAAGCTGGACGACATCATCGACGTGCTGGCCAACACCACCGGCGTGACCAGCACCCAGTCCGACAGCGAGCGCACCGAGTTCTACGCGCGCGGGTTCTACATCGACGCCTACCAGTTCGATGGCCTGCCCACGCAGATGGTGCAGAACTGGAGCTATGGTGACTCCGGCCTCGATCTGGCCCTGTACGACCGCGTGGAAGTGGTGCGCGGTGCCACCGGCCTGCTCAGCGGCGCCGGCAACCCGTCGGCATCGGTGAACCTGGTGCGCAAGCACGCCGACAGCGCCGAGCTGGCCGGCAGCGTATCGGTAAACGTGGGCAGCTGGGGCCGCACCCGCACCACGGTGGACGTGGGCAGCGCACTGAACGCCAGTGGCACGGTGCGCGGCCGCGTGATCGGCAGCTACCTGGACACCGACGGCCAGATGGACCGCTACAACCAGCGCAAGACGCTGGGCTACGCCGTCATCGACGCCGACCTGACCCCGGATACGCAGTTGAGCGTGGGCTACGACTACCAGCAGAAGCGCGCCAATGGCGCGACCTGGGGCGGCTTCCCGATGCTGTACTCCGATGGCTCGCGCACGGGCTACGACGAATCGTTCAACGCCAGCCCGAACTGGACCTACTGGGATACCACCAGCAAGCGCGCCTTCGCCACCCTGCAGCACGCCTTCAGCAA
Organism: Stenotrophomonas sp. 109824_Sma; assembly: GCF_056480025.1. Classification (NCBI taxonomy): domain Bacteria; kingdom Pseudomonadati; phylum Pseudomonadota; class Gammaproteobacteria; order Lysobacterales; family Lysobacteraceae; genus Stenotrophomonas; species Stenotrophomonas sp. 109824_Sma. Next base: position 4,010,881 of record NZ_CM151078.1, read on the forward strand.
CGGCTGGAAGTTCAAGGTGGGTGCCACGCACGATGAGACCAAGGCCGACGACAAGCTGTTCTACCCGGCCTACAACGACTGGACCACGGGCGCATCGAACTTCGACAAGGCCACCGGCACAGGCATCTCGCCGTCCGCGGGCTTCTACAACACCGAGCGCAAGGTCACCGGCGTCGACGGCTACGTTGATGGTCCGTTCCAGCTGTTCGGCCGCGAGCACCAGTTCATGGCCGGCCTGAGCTACAACAAGCGCGAGTACGCCAACTACGGCGACTACCAGGTCGGTGGCGCCGGCCAGACCTGGGACCCGTTCGCCAGCTATCTGAACTGGACGGGCAACATCAGCGAACCGAACTGGAACCCGCTGGCACTGGCCAGCGAGGGCACCATCACCCAGAAGGCCGGCTACGCGGCCGCCCGCCTGTCACTGGCCGCCCCCCTGAAGCTGATCATCGGCGCCCGCTACACCGACTGGAAGAGCGAGGGCGAAGGCGCCGACCGCGCGCACAAGGTCACCACGCCCTACGCCGGCCTGGTGTTCGACATCAACGGTACGTACTCCACCTATGCCAGCTACACCGAGATCTTCCAGCCGCAGACGCTGAAGGACCGCAACGGCAGCTACCTCGATCCGGTCGATGGCAAGAGCTACGAAGTGGGCGTCAAGGGCGCATGGTTCGACAATCGCCTGAACGCCTCGCTGGCCGTGTTCCGCATCGAACAGGACAACGTCGGCCAGGCCACCGGTGAACCCGTGCAGGGCAGTCAGAACGAGTTCGCCTATCGCGCCGCGCGTGGCACGGTCAGCCGTGGCTTCGAGTTCGAGCTGAACGGCGAGCTGGCACCCGGCTGGAACGCGACTTTCGGTGCTTCGCGCTATGTGGCCAAGGACATCAACGGCGCCGACATCAACACCAACCTGCCCCAGACCGCACTGAAGCTGTTCACCAGCTACACCCCGCAGTCGCTGCAGGAACTGACCGTCGGTGGCGGTGCCAACTGGCAGAACCGCATCTACTACCCGGTACCGGCCTACGGCCGCATCGAGCAGAGCGGCTACGCACTGGTCAGCGCCTTCGTGCGCTACCGCATCTCGCCGGAGTTCAGCGTGCAGGCCAACCTCAACAACCTGCTGGACAAGAAGTACCTGTCGCAGATCAACGGCTACGGTGCGTACGGCGATGGCCGCAATGGCTCGCTGACGTTCACCTGGGCGTTCTGATGGAAATGGCGCCGGGCCTGCCCCGGCGCCATCGCGTTGCGGCGGCGACCTTGCAGGTGTAGCTTCGCGCACACGGTGGCCAGCAGTCCTGCCCCGTGCCATGCGGACACATGATGCGCTTCCACTCTCAAGGACGACCGGCCATGCGTACCGGCACGAAACTCGGTCTCTCGCTCACGGCACTGCTCCTGTCGCTGCCCCTGATGATCATCACGGGCAATGGCTATTTCATCCTGCTGCTGTTGATCGGCCTGCCTGCCGCGATCCTGTTCTGGTTCGACCTCGGCCGGGAACTGCGGGCCCTCCCCACACCCAGCCGCACTGAGCGGGCGCTGGGCCTGGCAATGGGCGTTCCGCAGGTGCTGTTCGGGCTGTCGTGCGCGGGAATCGGCCTGATCCTGGTGATCTGGATCCTGTACAACCTGTTGATCGAATCCCGGCCGCACTTCCGCGTTCCGTCACTGCCAGGGTTCGCAGTCGGTCCGATGATGATCGTGATTGGGCTGGGTTGGGCCCGCACCGCGTTTCGCCGCGTGGCGCCCCAGCATGACAGTGTCGAACAGGAGGCTCCGGACCAGGACACTCCGGATTGACCGCCGATGATGACCGGTGCCGGGAACATCCCGGCACCGGCCGCTTGCATCAGAAGCGCAGGTCCGCGCGCAGGTACCAGTAACGGCCACGCGGGATGTCGTAGGTCGAGGCGTCGTAGCCGTTCAACGAGCACGACAGGCAGATCGGCGGATCCTTGTCGAACACGTTGTTCAGGCCCGCGGTCAGCTGCAGCCCCTTCATCCAGTCGATCTTGTAGCCCACCTGCATGTCGTGGAAGGTGGTGGCCGAGAGCGTGTTGGTGCCGGCGGCCTGGTTGCTGCACACCGGGAATGCAACGGCATCGCCGCAGTTCTCGGTCAGCTCGGAGATGTGCCGCACCGTCCAGTTCGCACTCCAGCGGTCCATCGTCCAGGCGATGCTGGCGTTGCTGGTCCACTCCGGGATGGAGCTGTCGGCCACTTCCACGCCCGGCTTCTGCGGCTGCTTCTGCCCCGCCGCGCCGGTGGCTTCGTAACGTCCGACGAAGGTGTTCTTCCAGGCCAGCTTGAACTGGCCGATGGAGCTCTGCGGCAACGTCCAGAACAGATCCACGTCCCAGCCGTCGGTCTTGATCGAGCCCAGGTTGGTGAGGCGGTTGTTGAAGCTGCTGACCGCGCCGGTGCTGGCGCGGGTGATGCCATCGCAGTACACCGGGTCGAGCGTGTCCACGCACAGGTCCAGCTGGGTCTGCGCGTTGATGGCCTGGATCGCACCGTCGATGGCATGGCGGTAGAAGGTCACTTCCACGTCGAAGCGCTCTGACCACGATGCGTTGTTACCGAACCACGGGCTCCACACGAAGCCGGTGCTGAAGCTGCGCGAGCGCTCCGGTTCCAGCTCGCGGTTACCGCCGGTGGTCACCGAGATCTGCGAATTGGCCTGCTGGAAGCCAGCCGGTACGCCCAGCGCGGCACAGTTGCCGGCGCTACCACGCGGCGGCGTACCGCCCAGGCCCACCGAGCACGGGTCGAACAGCTGCAGGTCGGCGCGCGCGGCCGAGCCGTACAGTTCGCCGATCGACGGCGCACGGAAGCCCTCAGCATAGGTGGTGCGCAGCACGAAGTCGTCGGTCACCTGCCAGCGCAGGCCGTACTTGGGCGTGAACTCGCCGCCGAAAGTGGAGTAGTCCGAGTAGCGGCCAGCCAGGCTCAGGTCCAGCTTCTTGCCCAGCGGCGAGTCGGCGAAGATCGGGACGCTCAACTCCAGGTACGCTTCGTTGACGTCATACGAACCAGACGTCGGCTGCGACGGCACGCCGTTGTAGTGGCCGATCACCGTCAGCGGATCAGGCTGGTACCAGCCCTTGTACTTGCGGTACTCGTAGCCGCTGGCGAACGACACCGGACCGGCCGGCAGGGTGAACAGGTCGCTGGACAGGTTGGCGGTGAACAGGCTCAGCTCATTCTGGCTGCGATCACGCACCACCGGCTGGATCCACTTCAGCATGTCCGGGGTGATCGAGCCGACGCCGCCGAAGATGTTCAGCGGCACGCAGCCCGGCGTCGCCGCGCACACCGCCGGATCACCCAGCGCCATGTTGACGTTGTAAATGTTGTAGCTGCCGTAATTGGTCTGTTCGGCCTTGTTCTTGCTGTACATGCCGTTGACATCCCAGTACCAGCTGCGGTCGGCGGCATGGAAGTTGCCGACCAGGCCGGTGGCCACGTAGGTCGTGTTGACCTCCTGCTTGAACACGCGCGCGCCACCTTCGACCGGACGGCGGCCGATCAGGCTCATGTTGCCCGAGGACACCAGGTCGAAGCCGAACGGGTTGTACGGGTTCAGGCGCGAGACCACGATGTTGTCGGCCAGCGGGTTGCCGGTGGCACCATCGGGGCCGAAGAACAGCGGCTCGGGGCCGGCCTGGTTGGTCGACTCGCGGCGGTTGCCCAGCGCCTTGATGTACCACTGCACGTTGTCGGTGATGTCGAAGCGGAACTGGCCGAACAGGCCCTTACGCTCGGACGGGGTCAACACCATGTTGTATTCGGCGAAGTTGAAGCGGTCGGCGCTGGTGAAGCAGTGGTAGTCGTCGGTGCGGTTGCAGCCGGCGCTGCCGTCGTAGCGTGGGCTGCTCACACCGGTATTGGGCACGATGTCCTGCTCGGCGCCGGTATTGGGGTCGACGAAGGCGAAGCGGCCCTGCGGAATGCCGCCGCTGCCAAAGGCCAGGCCGGTGCCCGGAATCGGGAAGCGCGACTGCTCGCGGTCGCGGGCGAACACCGGGTCCTGCTTGGTCCAGCTGGCGCCCAGGAACAGGCTGTAGCGATCGCCACTCTTGCCCCACGCCAGGTCCACGCCCTTCTGCGTGCCGTCGCCCTTGCTGTATTCGCCGTAGTTCAGGGTCACCTGGCCGCCATCGAAGTCGCGGCGGGTGATGATGTTGACCACGCCGGCGATGGCGTCGGAGCCATACAGCGACGATGCACCGTCTTCCAGCACCTCGATACGCTCGACGATGGCCAGCGGAATGGTGTTGAGGTCGGTAGCCGCGCCCACGCCCGATGCCGACGACTCATTGACCCAGCGGATGCCGTCGACCAGCACCAGCACGCGCTTGGCACCGAGGTGGCGCAGGTCGACCTGTGCCGAACCAGCACCCACGCCGCTGCCATCCGGCGGGAAGCCGAAGTTGCCGGATGAATTGAACTTGGCATTGAGCGCCGAACCGGAACCGGTGAGCTGCTGCAGCACCTCGCTGATCGAGTTCAGGCCGGTGCGTTCGATGTCGCCGCGGGTCAGCGTCTGGATCGGGACCTGGCCCTCGACCTCAGCGCGCTTGATGCGGGTACCGGTGACTTCCACCGCGTCGAGGTTGGTGGTGGATTGTGCAGCGGCACCCAAGGGTGCCAGGGCCATCACGCACAGCGTGACGGCAACCGCCAACGGGCGGTGGTGCAGGTGCTTCATTCGCTCTCTCTCCAAAGGAATGTCGGGACATGGGCTGCCGCGCTCCCCCCTGCATGGCGGCAGCGTCTCCTTTGTAAACAAGCGGTAAAAATCACGGCGTGATGATCGACACTCTTTCACGCGGAATTGACGCAATTGACGGCCATTTGCGACAGATGAGGGCCGTTTAGAACCGGACGGTACTGTTCACCGCCCTCCACGTTGATGCCGGCTGCGACAGCGCGCGCCGAGATCCGCCACAGCTCATCAAGGGGACTTGTCGGTGCAGGCGCTAGTGGCCGGGCGCGTCGACGCGTAGCCCATGCTGGCTCACGGCCAGCAGCACGCGCGCCATGTCTCCGTAGTCGGTGTCGTCGGCGGTCGCCAGGTGCACCCAGGGGCGATGCTGCTGCGGCATCTGTTGCGCCTGCGCAAGGTACTGCTGCAATGCGGGGGCATCCAGCGGCTGGCCATTCCAGAACACCGCGCCCGCTGCGTCGATGCGCAGGTTGATCGGCTGGGGCGAGGACGCCGGCCAGGGTGGGCACGAGGTGCGCTGCTGGAACGCCAGCAGGCCGGTCGCCTGCGCCATCGGCAGCGTGGTGACCACCAATGCCAGCAGCACCAGCAACACATCCACCAGCGGTGCCAGATTGGGGGTGGCCATCAGTGAGGTCGCGCGCTGTGTCCCGTATCGCATGCCACGTTCCCTCGCAGGAAGAGCGGCCCGCCGATGGCAGGCCGCCCGTTGCGGGATTCACCGCATGAAACTCACCGCACGAAGGCGATGCGCTCCATGCCGGTGGCCTCGGCCGCAGCCAGGATCCGCGCCATGCCTTCGTACTCGGCCGACGGATCGGTGGCGATGCGCAGCTCCGGCAGGTTGCCGGCATGCTCGCCGGCCTGCGCCTGCAGGCGCGCCTGCAGATCGCCGATGGCCATCGGCTGGCCATCCCAGCTCAGCTGGTTCGACGCATCCAGGCGCAGCTCGATCGGCGGCGGCGGTTCGGGGCGATCGATCGTGCGATCGGTGGCCTGTGGCAACTGCACGGCAATCGGCCGGGCCACGATCGGCGCGGTCACGATGAAGATGATCAACAGCACCAGCATCACATCCACCAGTGGCGTGACATTGATGTCCGCCAGCGGGCCGCTTCTTCCTGCGCTACTGAACGCCATGTGCCGCTCCCTGCAGCCGGGCCGTTCGCCCAAGACCGACGTTACGACGCCTGCGATCACCTGCGGCAGTGGCCTGCGCGGGTTCATTCAGCTGTCGTTGCCGACGCCCGGCGTGCACGCAATGCGAAACTGAATTCAGCCATTGCCCGCTATGCTGCCCGCCATGACCCGACGCTCTTCGACCGCCCTGTCCCTGCTGCCCTTGGCCACCACGCTGCTGATCGGCTGCGCCAATGCCCAGTCCCTCGATGCCCAGAACGCGCAGCTCAAGGCCGCGATCGCAGCCGCCGAGCGCGGCCAGTTCGATCCCGGCCAGGCCGCTGCACTCAGCCGCCATCCGGCTTACGGCTGGCTGGAGTACGCCAACCTGCGCCGCAACATCGACACTGTCGATACCGCGCAGGCGCAGGCCTTCCTCAAGCGCTACGACGGCCAGGCCGTGGCTACCACCTTCCGCGGCGTGTGGCTTCCCTCGGTCGCACGCCGCCAGGACTGGCCGACCCTGCTCGCCAACTGGGTGCCCACCGACAACGCCGGCCTGCGCTGTGCGCAGCTGACCGCACGGCAGGTGACCGGCAAGGTTGATCCGCAGTGGATCAGTGAAGCGCAGGATCTGTGGCGCAAGAACGGCAAGTCGCTGCCGGACGGCTGTGATGCCGTTTTCGCCGTGCTGCAGGCCCAGGGTGGGCTGAGCGACGCCCTGCGCTGGGAACGCATCGATGCCGCCGCCGACGCGCAACAGCCGGCAGTGATGCGCAGCGCCGCACGCGGCCTGCCCGCCACCGACCTGGCACTGGCCAACAACTACGCTGCCTTTGTCGACAAGCCCAACGCCAGCGCGTTGAACTGGCCGCGCAACGAGCGCAGCCGGCGCATCGCCACCGATGGCCTGGCCAAGCTGGCCAAGGCCGATCCCGGCGCCACCGAACAGCAGCTGCCGCAGTATGCGCAGGCACTGGGCCTGAGTGCCGACCAGCAGGGCCAGGTGCTCTACCAGATCGCACTGTGGACGGTGGCGTCCTACCTTCCGGATTCGGCGCGCCGCCTCAACGCGGTGCCCGAATCGGCGTATGACGAGCGCCTGCACGAATGGCGCGTGCGCGAAGCGATGTCGCGCGGCGACTGGCCAGCGGCGCTGGCCGCGATCCGCAAGATGGGCAGCAAGCAGCGCAGCGATCCGCGCTGGCGCTACTTCGAAGGCCGCATGCTGGAGAAGACCGGCCAGGCCCAGCAGGCGCAGCCGCTGTTCCGCGAGGCCGCGCGTGCACCGACCTTCCACGGTTTCCTGGCCGCCGACAAGCTGCAGCAGGGCTATACCCTGTGCCCTTGGAAGCCGAACGACAGCGCGCAGGCACAGGCGGTGATCGCGCGCGATCCGGCCATCCAGCGTGCGATGGCGCTGTACCAGATCGATCGCGCCGGCTGGGCCGTGGCCGAATGGAACAGCGCGCTGTCCCGCTTCGATGACACCCAGCGCCGCCTCGCCGTGCGCGTGGCGCAGGACAACGGCTGGTTCGACCGCGCCGTGTTCGCGCTCGGCAAGCAGCCGCAGGAGCAGCGCCTGTACGACCTGCGCTTCCCGCTGCACCACGACGCCACCATCCGCCGCGAATCGGCGCGCAACGCGATCGATCCGGCCTGGGTGGCCGCGGAGATCCGCGCCGAGAGCACCTTCACCCCGCGCGCGCGCTCGCCTGCCAACGCCATGGGCCTGATGCAGGTGCTGCCGGCCACCGGTGCCGGCGTGGCCAAGTCGATCGGCCTGACCGGCTACGGCGGTGCCGACAGCCTGTACGACCCGGACACCAACATCGCCATCGGTACCGCCTACCTGCGCCAGCTGATGAACAAGTACGACGGTCTGCCGTACGTGACCATCGCCGCCTACAACGCCGGCCCGGCCCCGACCGCGCGTTGGCAGGGCCAGCGCCCGGGCTTTGATCCGGACCTGTGGATCGAGACCATCAGCTACAAGGAAACCCGCGAGTACGTCGCCCGCGTGCTGGCCTTCAGCGTGATCTACGACTGGCGCCTCAACGGCGATGCGCTGCCGCTGAGCGACCGCCTGATGGGCCGCCTGGTGGACAAGCGCAAGAGCTTCAGCTGCGCCGCCAACGCCGACCAGGGCGGCGATTGATCGCAACACGGTCGTGCCGGCCGCTGGCCGGCACGATCCGGTATCCACTCCCGGGGAGGGGAAGACAATGAGCCTGCTGGCCTGGATCGGGATATTCGCCGCCTGGAGCCTGCTCGCCACCTGGGTGCTGCGCTGGGGTGGCGCGGCCTGGATGGAAGGCTGGAAGTCGCTGGCCTTCATCGACAGCTGGGGCAGCCTGTGGGACGAAGCGCAGATCAAGCTGTATTTCCTCTGCCTGTGGATCGTCTACGGGCTTTGGTTCGTGGCCGGCCTGTTCGTGCCGGAGTGGCGCGGCCTGCCGTGATGCCGCTGCATCGGTCGTGCCGGAACATCTGCGCCTGCCATGCGATCATCCCCCCATGAAGATCTATCTTGTCGGCGGCGCCGTACGCGACCGCCTGCTGCAGCGCCCTGCCGGCGACCGCGACTGGGTGGTGGTCGGTGCCACGCCCGCGCAGATGGAAGCGCAGGGCTACACCGCCGTCGGCCGCGATTTCCCGGTATTCCTGCACCCGAAGACCGGCGAGGAATACGCGCTGGCGCGCACCGAGCGCAAATCCGGCCGTGGCTATCGCGGCTTCGTGGTCGATGCTGATCCAGCGGTGACGCTGGAAGAAGACCTGCAGCGGCGCGACTTCACCATCAACGCGATCGCCTGCGATGAGGAGACCGGCACGCTGGTCGATCCTTACGGTGGCGTTCGCGATCTTGAGCAGCGCGTGTTGCGCCACGTCGGCCCTGCGTTCGTGGAAGACCCACTGCGCGTGCTGCGCGCGGCGCGCTTCATGGCGCGCTTCGCGCCACTGGGCTTCACCGTCGCCGAAGAGACCATGGCGCTGATGCGCGAGGTCGCCGCCAGTGGCGAGCTGGACGCGCTGGTGCCGGAACGCGTCTGGCAGGAACTGCGCAAGGCTCTGGTCAGTGAACGGCCCTCCGCCTTCCTGCGCACGCTGCACGATGCGCAGGCCCTGGGCCCGATACTGCCCGAGCTGGAAGCGCTGTATGGCGTGCCGCAGCGTGCCGAATTCCACCCGGAAGTCGATACCGGCATCCACCAGGAAATGGTCAGCGACATGGCCGCGAAACTGGCGCCGGGTGATGACCTGGTCGGCTTCGCGGCCCTCACCCACGATCTCGGCAAGGGCCTGACCCCGCCGGAGGAATGGCCGCGCCACATCATGCATGAGCAGCGCGGCATCAAACCCCTGAAGACTTTGTGCGCGCGGTTGAAGATTCCCTCCGAGCACCAGCAGCTGGCCGAAGCGGTGTGCCGCGAGCACTTGAACGTGCACCGCATCGACGAACTGCGCGATGCCACCGTGCTGGAACTGCTGGGCCGCTGCGATGCGCTGCGCCGGCCGGAACGCGTGGCCCGTATCGCACTGTGCTGCGAGGCCGACAAGCGCGGCCGGCTCGGCTTCGAGGACGCCGACTACCCACAGGGCGAAACGCTCAAGCGCCTGCATCAGGCGGCGCTGTCAGTGCAGGCGCGGGATCTGGATACCACGCATCTGAATGGCCCGGCCATCGGTGAAGCACTGGCCAAGGCGCGTGTGAGGGCTATTGCCGCCGCCCGCTGATCCGCAACGGCCACGCGCACTGCTATGGGTAGTGCCGGCCGCTGGCCGGCAACCAGACAATCCGTGGATTCAGTGCGCCATGCCGCGGGTGATCGCCGCCGCACGCTGCTTCAGCTGGGCCACGGCATCGGGAATCATCTCCATGCCCACGTCCAGGCCCGGGTTCAGCACCAGGCCGACGCCGTCGCCGATTCCGGCCAGCAGCGCGTGCACCGCGATCGGCATGGCATGGGCAAACTGCGGCAGCTGCTCGTGCCACAGGCCCGCGCGCTCGGGGGCGGTGAACACCGCGAACATCGGCTCACCGCTCTCGCTGGTCAGCACCAGCGGCGAGATGCTCTCGTCCCAGGCGCCATCTTCACCAATGGCCTTGTCCAGCAGCACGAACGCCGTCGAGGTCAGCAGGCCGTCGAGGAACTGCGCTGCGGTCAGCGTGCCGTCCTGGGCCTGCAGCAGGCGCACCTCGAGGTCGTTGAGGGGTTCGAACGGGGTGTCGTGGTCCATGGTCGGTTCCGGTACGTGATTGCAGGGCAGACTTTAACAGGCCCGGTCCTCAACCGATGTATCCGTGCCGCCACAGCCATCCGGCCACCGCCAGCGCGGCGACCCCCACCAGCATCAACGGCAGGCCGAAGCGGTGCCGCCACGGGATCGGTACCCCGCCCAGCTGCTGGTCCATGGTCTCGGTATCCAGCACCCAGCCGTGCTCGCACCGGGTGCAGGCCAGTTCGTAGCGGCGCTGGTAGGTGAAGCCGAACAGCAGGTCGATGCGCGCCATCTTGTAGCGCAGCTGCGGCGCGAACTCGGTTTCCGTCTGGCAGCGCAGGCAGTGGTGCGCTTCGGTGGGGCCGACGATCAGCACCCGTTCCTGTTGGCCGATCAGGATCATGTCCGGTTGCCCTGGCAGGCGGGCTGGGCCAGCAGCCAGGCTTGGGCGGCGGCCACAGTGGCGGCATCACCCTCGACGCGCTGGTCGGGTTCGATCCTCAACCCATCGCCACGATCATTGCGGTCCCGCATCACGCTGGTGGTCAGCAGCAGGCGACTGCCATCGGCAAGGGTGTGCGCGACATTGCCGGTGGAGACACCCGCGGTCGGCTGGCCGAAACTCCGCGCCTGCGGGCGGCCACGCCACGCCAGCACCGCGGCCTCGCCCGAACTGCCGGTGCGGGGCCCGAACAGCACCGCCACCGGCGCGCCAGGCTGCCGCAGCACATAACCGGACTGGCCGAAATCCAGCAATGGCTTGCCTGCCAGCTGCACGGCGGTCGCCGTCAACGTCCAGCGCTGCGGCCCGTGCGCGGTTTCGAACGAGCCCACGTCCTCGTTGTTCACCATCGAGGTGCGCAGCAGCGGGGCCATGCCCAGCAGCATCGGCCACATGGCGCCACCGCCGTTGTCCCGCAGGTCAACGATCCAGCTACAGCGCGCGCCGTCGTCCTTGCTGCGGATGACCTGCTGCCACCGCGCGGCACGCTGGATGTCCTGGCGGAACTTTTCCTGCGGCGTCGCGCCCGGCATGGAGGCATAGCCCTCGATGACCACCCAGCCGATGCGCGCATCCACCGCATCGGCGGCCCTGGCCCGGTCCACGGCGGCGGCACCGGCCTGCTGCGCACGTGCAAGGGATTCGCGCTGGCGCTGGGTCGTGGTCCATGCACCATGGTGGCCGGTGCTGAGCGCAATGACTTCGCGCAGAACGGCCAGCCGTCGCACGGGGTCGCCCTGCACCGATTGCAGGCGTACGCGGGTGGCAGGCCAGTCCACCCGGTCGCGATACAGCGCCTGGCGTTCAAGCAGGTTGAGGATCTCGGCCTGGGCCTCCGGCGAGGGTACCTCGACCGCGCCTGGCGTATCGGCCATGGCGCCGGTCGCCAGCAACACGAACATCAGCGCGCCGATGCGACGCACTCCCTTGCGAACCTGCATGCGACGCTTCCTTGTCGTTGAATCAGGACCGCAGCATAACCGGGGCATGATCGCTTGCGCCACGCGCGAACTGTCGTATCTGACCCTGCCGCGACCTGCAGCAAAGCAGGCGCCAGGCGATCACAACATTGCAACTTTGCCCATGTCATCGCGGCATACAACGCGCCAAGGTGGCCCCGTCGGCGCTTCCTGCGCTGGCCGGGATTGGCGTCCTGAATGAAGCTTTTCACGAGCGGGCTTGCAACGTCGTTGCCGGCCCGAACAATGCACCGTCCGTCGTTCTGCGGCGGGCGGTGCGTGGGGATCCCCGGATCCGCCGGCGTCATTCCTCGTGAAGAGCTTCACCGGCACGCCAACCCGCACCGCCCGCCACCTTGCATCCCGCAGGTGGCCTTGCCCTGTGAGGTTGCCGCCATGAACACGTCCTTCCCCACCTATCCACGCCTGCAGGCACTGCTCGGCGCAGCCTTACCCGGCCTGCAGCTGTCCACTACCGCCGCCGAAGCATTGGAAGATGCGCTCGCCGAAGTCCACGAACAGGCGCCGCCATCGGCATTCTTCGCGCGGTTGCGTGGTATCGCGCACAACCACGCGGCCGATGGGCAGCCGTGGCGCGAGCGGCAACTCAGCGAGGCGCGTGGTCGGGAACTGGCCGAGGCCACGCGCTGTCTGGCGGCGTTGTCTGCGTGTGGGGGGGTGTTGCTGGCCGCACAGTCGGCACGCGAGATGGACGATGCGACGGCGCAGTGCCCGCCGCAGGTGGAGGAAGGCTTGCTGCATGCGGTGGTGGTGCTGGCTGATCATGCCGGGGCGTTGGTGGAACCGGATGCGTGCGCACCGCCGCTGTAGAGCCGAGCCTTTGCTCGGCTGCGCGGAGGTCGCGGTGTCGGTGAGGTTCTGTGCCGACCAAGGTCGGCACCTACCAGAGCAACGTCATGGCAGCGGAGGGCATCGTGTCGACCAAGGTCGACACCCACCAGAGCGGGTCATGACATCCGTACCGCGCGCTACCAGTCCGCGCGCAGGCCGATGTTGCCTTCGATGATGCGGCGCTTCTCGTTGCGGTCGCCACCCAACTCGTGCGTGTAATCGGCCACGGCATAGGCGCTGATGGTCCGGTTGAAGCGCCCGACCACACCCACGCCGGCTTCCAGTGCGCGCGAGCGCTGCGAATTGACGATCACGTTATCGTCGAAGCCGATGCGATCCTCGCCGGAACGGCCATGCCAGTAATTGAGCTTGAAATACGGCTGCCAGCCGTTGTCGGCCAACTGGTAATCGCCGGCCAGGCGCAGTCCGACACGGCCCGTCCAGGCATTGTCGTTGTCGAAACGCACGCTCGACACCTCATCGCGGCGGTCGTCCAGCGCGGTGCGCTGCCAGATCACCTGCACCTGCGGTTCCAGCCACCAAGCGGACTGACCGAAGTGCAGCAGCGGCTTGCCGGCTTCCACCGATACGCTGGTGCCATCGCCCTTGATGCCGAAGCCAAGCCCGCGCGAGGAACGTACGCGGCCGTCGTAGCGGCTCTGCATCGCCACGGCGTCGATATAGCCGCCGCTGCTGTCGGTGAACGTCCAGTACAGGCCCACGTGCTTGTCGTCCAGCCGGTTCTGGCCCACCTGCACGTTCTCCCAGCCCAGTGCCAGGCCGGTGGTCTTGCCCTGCGCGCGGGTGCGGCCGACGAATACACCGATCTGGTTGCGATGATTGTCAGACGCTGCGGCCCACACATCCAGACCGGCCTGCAGGCCCATCACATCGCCATCGAAGCCCGGCTGCGCATCACCCTTCCAGTGGATCTCGCTGCTCTGCCCCACCAACCGGCCCCAGGCAGTGCGGAATGCGCCCTGGTTGTACAGCAGGCGCTGCTCGCCCTGCCGTTCGTGGAACGTGCCGAGGCTGGCCAGCGAGGTCTCGCGCAGCAGCGGCGGCACCACGGCGTAGGTGGCGGTCTCCACGCGGTACAGCGGCACCACTGCGCCCTCGGCGGGGCGTGCACCCGGCGTCGGCGGCGCACCGGTACCGGGCAATGCACCACCGGCCACCGGCACGTCCGGCACCGCCGGATCGCTGGGCGGTGCCACCGGCGCCGGTTCCGGTGGCGGCGGTGGCGGCGCGGTCTCGCCCGCGGTCAGGTCCGGATCGGTAGCGCCTTCGGGCGGCGGTGGCGGCGCCGGGGTGATCGGCGGTGGCGGCGCCACCGGCGGCGTCAGTGGCGGTGGCGTGGCACTGCCGCCGCCATTGGGTGCCGGCGTCGGCCCGGTCACCAGCGTCGAGCGCAGGTACCAGTTTTCGCTGGTACCGGCACTGACACCGCCCTTGAACAGGAAGTACTCGTAGGCACCGGCCGCGACCGGTGCGAACAGCGAGAACGCGCCCGGCGCGGTACGGCCACCATTCAAGGCCTGCACCACCAGGATGCCATCGGCCAGCGTGGCCGCGCCGCTGCCGCCGGCATTGAGCACGCCGATGCCGGTGGTACCGGTGGCAGTACCGCCATCAACCACCAGGCGGTCGCTGGTGGAATTGTCCGCGCCCAGCACGGTGCGCAGGTACAGGCCACCACCGTCACCGCGATAGTTGCCGCGCACGGTGAACACATCCCCGGCGCCGGCACCGGTCAGGTCGATGCGTCCGGCATTGACCATCTCCACCAGTGCACCACTGTTGAACGGGCGGATGGCATGCCCCCCACTGCCCGCGTAGACGGTACTGGTGTCATCCACCGTGAGCGTGCCGGTGCCGGTGCCGCTGTCGCCCAGCACCAGATCACCATCGAAGCTCAGCTCGGTGCTGTTGGCCAGGCGGATCGTCTCCCAGTTCTGGAAACGCCCTACGCCCGCGGTCTTGACGTTGCTCAGGTTGAGCTGGTCGATGCCACTGCCACCATCGAACAGCGGTATCGCACCGAGGTTGCCCTGGTTGAGGTTGCTGAGGTTGGCCACGTCATTGTCCGGGCCCATGTCGATCGCGCCGTAGACGATGCCGCCACCATTCCAGTTGAAGGTGTCGTTGCCGGTACTGAGCAGCACCTGGCCACGCACGGTGCCGTCGGTGATGGTCACGCTGTCATTGCCGCCGCTGACGCTGATGTTGCCACCGATGTAGGCCGTACCCGAGATGATGATGGTGTCGGTATCGAAGCCGGTCACCACGTTGCCGTCCACGGTGCCGCCGGACTGGTCCCACAGGTTCTTGTCCAGCTTCATGTTGACGCGGCCGATGCGGCCACCGGTCATCCACGCCTGGTCGCCATCCTCGAACGCGCCGATGATGCGGCCACCGCTCATGCGGAACGTATCGATGTTGTCGCCCTGCTGCAGCGCGCCGATCGTGCCGCCACTCATGACGAAATCGTCGCGGCCACTGCCCTGCGCCACCACACCGGTGACGGTGCCGCCAGTGACGGTCATCTGGTCATCGCCGCTGCCCTGGTCGACGCTGTCGATGGTGCCATTGCTCAGCAGCAGCACATCATTGCCCTCCCCCTGCAGGACACCGCCGGTGATGCTGCCGGCCTGCATTTCCAGGCGATCGTTGCCCGCATCGAACTGTACGCCGGTGCGCCCGCTGATCGTTCCGCTGTTGACCAGCACGCTGTCGCCGGCGCCAACGAACTGCAGGGCCGTGTTGTTGCCGGTGCTGATGCTGCCGGTATTTTCGACGCGGCTGCCACCGCCAAGCTGGACCGCCACGCCACCCACCGAACTGATCGCGCCGAGGTTGGACAGCAGGTGCCCGCCGGCCCCGACCAGCGAAATCGCGCTGCCACCACTGCTCTGTTGCAGTTGTGCCGTGCTGGCGACATTGACGGTGATGCCGGCCGCACCAGTGGCAGCGACGGGGACGGTCTGCGGATTCGGCGCGTTGGCATCGCAGGTGACCGTCTGGCCTGCGGTCGGGGTGGCATTGTCACAGCCGGCCCAGGCGACACTGGCGGTCAGCAGCATGACGGACGGGACAGCCAGGGCCTGCCACACGGAAACAGTGAGGCGGCGCGGGCGGAAAGCGCGCGGGACGGCACGGGACATACAGCACTCCTGGACAGGGGATCAGGAACTGCGGGGATGCGGTACTGCGAAGGCAGTCTGCCGTGTGGTGAATGGTTTCGATAGGTGAAATTGAGTGCCAGTTATCACAGTTCAGATGCGAACTTGATCGGGCATCACCTCGACTCTACGTGGCTGAAACCGTTCATCAAGGCGGCGATCGCAAGCCCGCGGAGAGCGTCCACGCATGGCGTGGATCTACTGACCATTCCGCCTCCATCGCGTTCGCCCCTCGCCCGGTAGATCCACCCCATTCACCGATGAAACACATCGCACAGTAGATCCACGCCATGCGTGGATGAGACCGCCGACACACCGGGTTGATCCACCCCATGCACCGAGGAAACACAGCACACAGTAGATCCACGCCATGCGTGGATGAGGTGCCCTCCCGGGAAGGGTCAGACCCCCTTCCTGCGGAAAGGGATCCGACTCCGTGCCGTCAGATCTTCAGATAGATCTTCCGCCGGTCCAGCCACCACGCCACGCCCCACCACAGCGCGACGAACACCAGCGCCTGCAGCATCGACGCCAGTTCCAGCGACTGCGGCATCGCGTTGGCCAGCTGCTGCCAGATCCAGCCCCAGGCGCCGGTTGCCATCAGCACCACCGACATCACCGATGCCCCCAGGTACGCGGTGATCGCGTTGACCCCGAAGCGCCGGCCCAGCGCCGGCCAGCTCTTCTGGTCGATCAGCACGTGACCCAGCCACAGCGCCAGCGCGGCCAGGCCGCCGGTCCACAGCACATAGCTGGGCGTCCACAGCTGCTTGTTCAGCGGCAGCACCGTAGCCAGCAGCAGGCCCAGCACGCCGGTTGCCACACCCAGGCCGGCCAATGCCGCCGAACGCCCGTTGCGCAGCAGGCCACCGGCAATCAGGCCGAGCACCGTGCTGGCCAGCGCGCCCAGCGTACTCAGCAATCCTTCCGGGTCATGTCCGAGCCCGGTATCGGCATGCCACTGGTAGATCCACGGTGCGAACAGCGTGGTATCCAGGCGGCTGGCCGGATTGGTCCACGGCGCCAGATCGCCGACGCCCAGCAGCAGCACGGTATACCCCACCAGCAGACTGACCAGTACGGCCGCCTGTGCGCGCGGACGGGCATACACGGCCAACACCCCCACCAGCGCCGCACATACCGCGATTCGCTGCAGCACGCCCCAGATGCGGAAGTGATGGGTATGCAGTGCCCACCAGATCAACAGGTGCAGTAACACACCCGCTAGCAGGATGCGCAGCGCGCGCTCCAGCACGCCACGCGCCAGCGCTGGACGTGCAGCGGCATCCAGCGCGCGCGGTGCCACGCTGAAGGCCATCGACACGCCTACCAGGAACAGGAAGAACGGGAACACCAGGTCGGTGGGCGTGCAGCCATGCCATTCCGAATGGCGCAGCGGTGCGAACACCGCACTCCAGTCACCCGGGTTGTTGACCAGCAGCATCGCCGCCACGGTGATGCCGCGCAGGGCATCGACCGAGCCCAGGCGGCGCGGCGGCATACTTCCCTTCAAGGGATCGGCCATCAGGCGGCCTCGTACTGTCCGGCAATCCAGGTGCCACGCACCTGCAGGGCGTCATCCAGCAGGACCAGGTCGGCCTGGTAGCCCTCGGCGATGTGGCCGAGGCGGTCGTCGACGTTGAGGAACTGCGCCGGATAGGTCGAGGCCATGCGCGCCGCTTCGGCCAGCGGTTGGCCCAGCAGCTGCACGGTATTGCGCACGGCGGTGGCCATGTCCAGTGCAGAACCGGCCAGCGAACCGGCGGCATTGCGCACCACGCCATCGATGGCGGTGATGGTTTCGCCATACAGCACGTAGCTGGGATCATCCGCACCGACCGGCGGCATTGCATCGGTCACCAGCAGCAGGCGGCCGCGCGGCTTGGCCGCCAGCGCCACGCGCAGGCTGGCCGGATGCACATGCACGCCATCGACGATGATGCCGATCCAGCTGTCGCGGTCTTCCAGCGCAGCGCCCACCGCGCCGGGCTCACGGCCCTGCAGCGGCGACATCGCGTTGTACAGGTGGGTGAAGCCGCGCACGCCGGCATCCAGACCCTCGCGGATCTCCTCGTAGGTGCCTGCCGTGTGGCCGGCGGCAACGATCACGCCGCGCTCGACCAGCGCACGGATGGTCTCCAGCGGCACGCGTTCCGGTGCCAGCGTCAGCAGGGTCACGCCGTTGTCGAGCGATGCGGCCAGCGCGATCTCTTCTTCGTCCGGCACGCGGAACTTGCTGGCATCGTGCGTGCCCTTGCGCGCCGGCGCGATGTACGGGCCTTCCAGATGGATGCCGATCACGCCCGGCACCCCCTGCGCGATGGCCTCGCGCAGCGCACCGATGGCCTCGCGCATCACGCCCACGTCATCGCTGATCAGCGTCGGCAGCATCGCGGTGGTACCGAAACGACGGTGCGCCTGCGCGATGGTACGCAGTGCCGCCACGTCCGGCGTGTTGTTGAACAGCGCACCGCCGCCACCGTTGACCTGCACATCAATGAAACCGGGCAGCAGCCAGCCCCCGCCCAGGTCCACCTGCTCGGCGGCCTGGCCCAGCTGCGGTGCAGCGTCAGGCAGCAGCGCGCTGATGCGGCCATCCTCGATCACGACCGCCAGATCGTCGCGGAACTCATCGCCGGCGAGAATGCGGGCGTTGCGCAGCACCGTTGCCATCACACCGTCTCCGTAACCTTGTTCAGGTGCGGCGGCAGATCCGGGTTGAAGCCACGACGCAGCGCCAACGCGTTGATCGCGCGATAGAAGCTCTGCACGGTCAGCAGCGGTGCGCACAGCGGGTGCGGCGCGGCGGCCACCGGCAGGTTGCCACCGGCACCGGCCATCCACACCTGCGCGCCACGTGCAGTGAACTCATCGACCACCGCGCGGGTACCGGCTCCGGTCTCATCCGGCTGAGCGAAGGCCAGCACCGGGAAGCCACGACCGACCAGCGCCATCGGGCCGTGCTTGACCTCGGCCGAGCTGTAGGCTTCGGCGTGCAGGCTGCAGGTTTCCTTGAACTTCAGCGCCGCTTCCTGCGCCGCACCCAGGCCCAGGCCACGGCCGAGCACGAACAGGTTGGTGGCATCGACCAGGCCCTCGGTCACCACGCTCCAGTCGCACTGCCAGGCCTCGCGCATCGCATCCGGCAACAGATCCAGCGCGGCGCGCAGGCTGCTGTCCTGCTTCCAGTACGCGGCCAGCTGCAGCAATGCCGCCAACGAGGCCAGGTAGCTCTTGGTGGCCGCCACGCTCTTTTCAGCACCGGCATGCAGCGGAATGACCGTGTCGGCCAGCTGCGCCAGCGGCGAATCCTCGACGTTGACCAGCGCGATCACGCGCGCACCGGCGGCCTTGGCAGCTTCCGCGTTGCGTAGCAGGTCCGGGCTCTTGCCCGACTGCGAAATGACGATGAACAGCGCACCGCGCAACTGCAGCGGCGCAGCATAGACCGACCCCACCGACGGCGAAGCCGATGCGACCACCAGGCCCAGCTGGGTTTCCAGCAGGTATTTGCCATAGGTGGCGGCATGGTCGGAGCTGCCGCGTGCGCAGGTGACCACGAACGGCGGCGGCGCGGCGCGCAGGCTGGCGGCCAGGGTTTCCATGGTGGCGTGGTTGCGCGAGAACTGGCGCGCGACCACGTCGGCCGCTTCAGCGGCTTCGGCGAACATCAGGGTGGACGTGGGGTCTGACAGCGACATGGCAGGCTCAGGCAGGATCGGAAGGAAGGGGGCGTGCGCCGGCCGGGCGCATCGGCGCGGTCGAACCGCGCACCACCAGCTGCGGCACGAAGCCCTGGTTGTGCAGCGGCGCGGGCGCATCGTCATAGGCGTCGCTGCGCAGCTGCGCGATCAGCAGGCGCGCGGCATGGCGAGCGATGTCTTCGGTGGCCTGCTTGGCGGTGGTCAGCGGCGGCCACGACTGGCGCGAGAACGGACTGTCCTCGAAACCGGCGATGGACAGGTCGTACGGCACGTTCATGCCGGCCGACTTCGCGGCGGCCAGCACACCGGCGGCGATTTCGTCGTTGGAACCGAAGATGGCGGTGGGCGGCTCGCGCAGCGCCAGCAGGCGGCGCGCGCCGCGGAAGCCATCGTCGAAGGTGTAGTCGCCCTGCACCACCAGGTGCTTGTCCACGGTCATGCCGTAGTCCTTCAGCGCGGCTTCGTAACCGGCATAGCGCTCGCCCGAGGAACGGTGCGAGATGCCGCCCCAGAGGAAGCCGATGCGCTGGTGCCCCAGCTGGATCAGGTGCTCGGTGATCTCGTAAGCGGCCTCGCGGTCGTCGACGAACACGCAGGCACCGTCAGCCGGGTCTTCGGTGGCGGCGATGATGCGCACCAGCTTGATGCCACGCGCGGTCAACGCCTGGATCAGGTCGCGGCGCTCGGACATCGGCGCGGTCAGCACCAGTCCGGCCAGGCGCGAACGCTGCACCCAGTCGGCCAGTTCATCGGCCAGCAGCGGCGAGCTGGAATCGCAGGGATGGATCTGCAGGCCGAAGCCGGTCTCGCGGCAGGCGGCCAGCACGCCGTTCTGCACGCCGATGATGTGGTACGGGTTCGGGTTGTCGTAGACCAGCCCGATCACGAAGGTGGTGCCGCTGCGCAGGTTGCGCGCGGACGGATCGGGCTCGTAATCGAGTTCGGCGATGGCACGCAGCACCCGCGCACGGGTGGCCTGCATCACCGAGGGCTCGTTGTTGATCACCCGCGAGACCGTCTTCAGCGAGACCTTGGCCTTCTCCGCAACGTCCTTGATGGTCGCTCTGCGCATGGGTTTTCCCTGGGGTTGGCTGCCGTCCATCATCGCCGATCAGGCCTTGTCCTGCGGCAGGCCGGCGCGATGGCCGATCACCGAGTAGAACAGGATGTACAGGTAGCAGGGCACCATCAGCAGCACGAACACCAGCTGGAAGTCGATGTGCTGCTTGAGCACGGCGAACAGCTGCGGAATGATCGCGCCGCCGGCAATACCCATCACCAGCAGGGCCGAGCCGGTCTCGGTGAAGCGGCCAAGGCCGCGGATGGCCAGCGGGAAGATCGCCGGCCACATCATGGCGTTGGCGAAGCCCAGCAGGGCCACGAAGGCCACCGATACGTAGCCGTGGGTAGCCCAGGCGCCGAGGCAGAACACCACGCCCAACACCGCCGAGAAGGTCAGGTAGCGCGACTGCGACACCACGGTGGGAATCACCAGCAGGCCGACCACGTAGCCGACCAGCATCGCGCCCAGAGTGAGCGAGGTGAACATCTTGGTCTGGTCCAGCGGCAGGTCGAAACCATGGCCGTAGGTACCGATCGCATCACCGGCCATCACCTCCACGCCCACGTAGACGAACAGGCACAGCACACCCAGCCACAGATGCGGGAACTGGAAGATGCTGCGGCGCTCGGCGGCACCGGCCGCGACCGGCGTGGCGTTGGCTTCGGACGACTTGATTTCCGGCAGCGGTGAGAACAGCACGGCCACTGCCAGCACCACCAGCAGACCCGCCATGGCCAGATACGGCGTGTGGATCTTGGCAGCGAATTCGTTCAACAACTGCGCTTTGGTGGCTTCATCCGCAGCGGCCACCGTGGCCGAGAGATCACCGATGCCATGCAGCACCACGGTGCCGATCAGCACCGGCGCCAGCATGCCGGCGATCTTGTTGCAGATGCCCATCAGCGCGATGCGGCGTGCCGCCGTCTCGATCGGGCCGAGGATGGAGATGTAGGGGTTGATCGCGGTCTGCAGCAGCGCCAGGCCGCTACCGATCACGAACAGGCCGCCGAGCGCCCCCGGATACCAGCGCTGGGTGGCGAATTCACCGAACAACGCAGCACCACCGGCCATCACCAGCAGGCTCAGGCTGAGGCCCTTCTTCATGCCGGTGCGGCGCAGGATCCACGACGCTGGCAGGGCCAGGAAGAAGTAGGACAGGTAGAACACCATCAGCACCAGGAAGGCGCCGACCTCGCTGAGTTCGAAGGCCAACTTGACGAAGGTGATCAGCGGGCCGTTGAGCCAGGTGAAGAAGCCGATCAGGAAGAACAACACGCCAACGATGGCGATGGAGGTGGCCACGTTCGGGCGCGCGCTTGCAGCGGGGACGGCGGACATCAGGAGGGCTCCTGCGGCGACGGCCGCAGAACGCGGCGTCGGAGAGTGGCTGGGAACAACGTTGTCACATTCTTTCGATGGACAACAGCGGTTTGTCAACTTCCCTGCACGCCCCCGTGAACCTCGTGCTGCACTGCGCAAGCCGATTGCCGTGCACCGCGCTGAATGCGCTGCGGGCCTTGAGCCCCGTGCTGCAACGGTTCCCATGTGAATCCAGCACTCACGCCATGTAAACGTTTACCGCATGCCGCATTCGTTGCGGCGCAGCAACGAAAGTGTCACGAACTCGTTGACATCGTTGTCAGCGGGGTTACAGACTCCGCCCCAATCGCCGCCCCCAATCCCGGGGCCGGCCCCACCTGCAGCAGGAGCCCGCGTGACCGCCAGCCACCCCGCCCCCTCGCATGTCCTGTCCCGCGTCGCGCCCTCGTTCCTGGCCGCCGACGTCGGTGGCACCCATGTGCGCGTGGCCCGGGTCCAGGCCAGCGGTGATGCCGCCCATCCGGTGCAGGTGCTGGAATACCGCAAGTACCGCAACGCCGACCATGCCGGCCTCAGCGCAATCCTGTCCGACTTCCTCGGCGAGGGCCCGCGGCCCACGCATTGCGTGGTCGCCAGCGCCGGCTACGCCCGCGAGGACGGCACGGTGATCACCGCCAACCTGCCGTGGCCGCTGTCGGCACGCCAGGTGGAGGCCGATGTCGGCCTGCAGCGGGTCTACATCGTCAACGACTTCGAAGCAGTGGCCTATGCCGCCGCACAGGTGGACGCCAGCGGCGTGCTGCACCTGTGCGGGCCGGACACCGCCGCGCGTGGCCCGACCCTGGTGGTCGGCCCCGGCACCGGCCTCGGCGCCGCGCTGTGGATCCCCACCGCGCATGGCCCGGTGGTCCTGCCGACCGAAGCCGGCCAGCCGACCCTGGCGGCCAGCACCGAACTGGAAATGGCCATCGTCCGCCACATGCAGCGCGACCGCGCCCATGTGTCGATCGAGCATGCGATCTCAGGCCCAGGCCTGATGAACCTGTACCGTGCGGTGTGCGCGCTGCAGGGGCAGGCACCGACGCTGGCCAGCCCCGATGCGGTCACCGCCGCGGCCATGGCCGATACCGATGCGCATGCGCGCCAGGCGCTGGATGTGTTCTGCGGCCTGCTCGGCAGCACCATCGGCGACATGGCGCTGTTCTACGGTGCCCACGGTGGCGTCTACCTGGCCGGCGGCATCCTGCCGCAGATCCGCGAATACCTGCACGCC
Organism: Stenotrophomonas sp. 109824_Sma; assembly: GCF_056480025.1. Classification (NCBI taxonomy): domain Bacteria; kingdom Pseudomonadati; phylum Pseudomonadota; class Gammaproteobacteria; order Lysobacterales; family Lysobacteraceae; genus Stenotrophomonas; species Stenotrophomonas sp. 109824_Sma. The sequence continues at coordinate 4,033,823 of NZ_CM151078.1, forward strand.
AGCACCTTCGTCGAACGCTACCTGCAGAAGGGGCCGATGGGCGAAGCGCTGGCACGCATCCCGGTGAAGGTCGTCGAGCACGGCCAGCTGGGCGTGGTCGGCGCTGCCAGCTGGTACCTGCAGCAGTCGGCCGCCTGACACCGCAACAGGCTTCAACGCAATCGCAGCACGCTGTACGTGGCACGCCAACGCACGGGACTTCGCCGCCGCCCCGCGCATGTCTTCGCAACCGTAACCGAACACCGCCGCCGGCATCCAATCGAGTGATGAGGAGAGACATCATGAACACCCGCAAGACCCTGCTTTCGGCCGCCATCGTCAGCTGCATCGCCTTCAGTGCGCACGCGCAGCAGGCCGCCCCGACCGCCACCGACCTGGACACCGTGACGGTTACCGGTATCCGTGGCTCGATGGAAAAGTCGCTGGACACCAAGCGCGAAGCCAATGCGCGCGTGGAAGTGGTCACCGCCGAGGACGTGGGCAAGCTGCCGGCGCACAACGTCGCCGACACCCTGCAGCGCCTGCCGGGCGTCAACATCAGCTCGTCCAGCGCCGATGAAGGCGGCTTCGACGAAGCCGACCGTGTCAGCCTGCGCGGCACCAGCCCGAGCCTGACCCAGACCCTGATCAACGGCCACACCGTCGGCTCGGCCGACTGGTTCGTGCTCAGCCAGGGCAACAACGTCGGCCGCAGCGTCAGCTACTCGCTGCTGCCGTCGGAACTGGTCAGCTCGGTGGAAGTGAACAAGTCCTCGCAGGCCAAGCTGCAGGACGGCGGCACCACCGGTACCGTCAACATCATCACCCGCAAGCCGCTGGAATTCTCCAAGCAGTTCACCGCTGAAGGCTCGATCGGCATGGTCCGTTCGGACCAGGCCAAGTCGAACGACCCGCAGTACTCGGCACTGTTCAACTACAAGAACGACGAAGGCACCTTCGGCGTGATGGTGCAGGGCTTCAGCCAGAAGCGCGAACTGCGCCGTGAAGCGCAGGAAATCCCGGGTGGCTTCTTCAAGATCGGCGCGGACGATCCGGTCGCCAAGACCAATCCGGACCTGATCGGCGTCAACGTCCCGGGCCTGCTGGGTTCGACCCTGTTCGAACAGACCCGTGAGCGCAAGGGTGGCCTGGTCTCGCTGCAGTTCAAGCCGAGCGACAGCCTCACCCTGGGCCTGAATGGTTTCAGCTCCGAGCTGAAGGCGAACAACTACAACCGCAACTTCATGATGTTCGGCAACAGCTTCGCCAAGTCGCAGGCGCCGGATCCGGGCTATGTGGTCAAGGACGGCGTGCTGACCAACGCCAACTACAAGGGCGTGCCGGGCACCAACTATGCGGTGTACGACATGATCTACCGCGAGTCGAAGGCCAAGTCCAGCTATGTCACCTTCGATGCCGACTGGCAGATCAGCGACAGCCTGACCGCCAAGTTCCAGGCCGGCAGCACCAAGGGCACCGGCGAGACGCCGCGCCAGTACATCGCCGAGGTCACCCTGGCCAACGGCGGCGGCGCCAGCTGGGCCACCCACGGCAATGGCTCGCCGATCGACTGGAATGTCGGCGGCGACCTCTCGCCCAACGGCGTGACCAGCTTCGGCACCTGGGGCAACCAGCAGGTCACGGCTGAAGACAAGGAGAAGTGGGCCACGCTCGACTTCAACCAGTACTTCAATGATGGCGGCGTGCTGAGCTCGATCGACTTCGGCCTGCGTTTCGCCGACCACAAGCGCGAAGCGCTGTCGCCGGAAGGTGCAACCCCGGGTGACATCTGGAGCGCGCTGAAGAACGGTGCCACGGCCAACTATCCGAGTGGCTTTGCCGGTGACATCGGCGGCACCTTCCCGCGCAACCTCTGGTACTTCACCCCGGGCGCGCTGAAGGACGCGGTGACCAACAACTCCACCTGGCTGGCCGGGAATGATGGCCCGACCGGTCGCCATAACTATGGCGCCGAGTGGAAGGTGAAGGAGAAGAACTTCGCCGGCTACGTGCAGGCCAACTTCCGCGGCGACTGGTGGAGCGGCAACGTCGGCCTGCGCTACGTCAACATCAAGCAGGACATCGACACCTACAACGCCGTCAGCAAGGCCGCCGACGCCGATGTCAGCAGCCTGTTCGGCATGTGGGAGCGCCTGGCCTTCCAGAACAAGCGCAACCGTGTACTGCCCAGCGCCAACATCAAGTTCGACCTGGATGACTCGCTGGTGCTGCGCGTCGCCGCCTCGCAGACCCAGACCCTGCCGGACTACTCGGCACTGGGTGCCTCCTCGTACGGTTCGGACCTGAACCGCACCGGCGGCGGTGGCAATCCGAACCTCAAGCCGACCCTGTCGACCAATCTGGATGCCAACCTGGAGTGGTACTTCATGCCGCGCGGCCTGCTGTCGGTGGGCGCGTACCACATGAACCTGAAGGACTACATCGCCTTCGACGTGGTCTCGCGCCAGCTGTACAGCGAACTGACCAACCAGCTTGAGACCTACCAGATCTCCACTCCGATCAATGCCGACGGCAAGGTCACCGGCGTGGAAGTGGCCTACGAACAGCCGATCGGCGAGTACTTCGGCGTCAATGCAAACTACACCTACGCCAACGGCACCACCTCGCACACCTGGTCGGACGGCTCGCACAACCTGCTGGGCACCTCGAAGAACACCTACAACGTGGGTGCCTACTTCGAGAACGAGCGCTTTGGCGCCCGCGTCAGCTATACCCGCCGTTCCTCGTTCCTGATCAGCCTGTCGGGCACCAACCCGTACTACCAGGATGACTTCGGCACGCTGTCGGCTTCGCTGAGCTACAAGGCCACCGACTGGCTGAGCATCACCCTGGATGGCCTGAACCTCAACAACCCGACCTACAAGTACTACCAGACCGCGGCCATCCCGACCTCGTTCTACAGCAACGGTCGCCAGTACTACCTCAACTTCCGCTTCAAGTACTGATCCAGCGGCGGCAACATCGCCGAGTCGTGCACGCACGCCGGGCCTGGGTCATTCCGGGCCCGGCGTTTTTCATGTATAGCGTTCATCGCACCGTTCCAAGGAGTCGTTCCGATGGTCAAGCCTTCCCGCGCCCGGATGCGCAGCGCACTGCTGCTGGGCAGCCTGCTCGCGATGTTGCCGGCACTGCCGGCACTCGCCGCCGATCCCACGCCGGCTGCTGAAGCACCGGGTCCGCAGCTGCGTGCCGGCAGCCTGATGCTGATTCCCGCTCCGGCCACGGTGCGGCCCGGCCAGGGCAGCGGCATCACCGTGCGCGCCGATACCGTGCTGCAGGCCGAAGGCGAAGCCGCGCAGCGCGTCGCCAGCCAGTTCGCCGATCTACTGGCCCGCAGCGGTGGCCCGCGACTGGCACTGGCCAAGGGCAAGGCCGCAGCCAAGACCGGCAGCATCCGCTTCCAGATCGTCCCGACCTTCCGCGACAGCGGCGAAGGCTATACGCTGGAAAGCACCGCGCAGGGCGTGCTGGTGCAGGCCGGCAACGAAACCGGCCTGTTCTATGGCGCGACCACGCTCGCCCAGCTCGCTACCGGCGGCGGTAACGGAGTGCTGCCAGCGGTGCAGATCCAGGATGCGCCACGCTTCAGCTGGCGCGGTTTCATGCTCGACTCGGCACGGCATTTCCAGAGCCTGGACGAGATCAAGCGCGTGCTCGACGCAATGGCCGCGCACAAGCTCAATACCTTCCACTGGCACCTCACCGATGACCAGGGCTGGCGCATGGAGATCAAGCGCTACCCGAAGCTGACCGAAGTGGGCAGCTGCCGCCTGCCGGCCGGCGACGGCGGCATCGATCCGGCCAGCGGCCAGGAGCATCCGTACTGCGGCTTCTACACGCAGGACCAGATCCGCGAAGTGATCGCCTATGCCGCGAAGCTGCATATCCAGGTGATTCCGGAAATCGATGTGCCGGGGCACGCGACCGCAGCGATCGCCGCGTATCCGGAACTGGGTTCGATCAATACCCCGCTGAAGCCGATCAGCGAATGGGGCGTGTTCCCGAACCTGTTCAACGTGGAAGACAGCACCCTCACCTTCCTCGAGAACGTGCTGGAGGAAGTGATCGAACTGTTCCCGGCCAGGTACGTGCACGTGGGTGGCGACGAGGCGGTCAAGGACCAGTGGGAAGCCTCGAAGCAGGTACAGCAGCGCATGCGTGCACTGGGCATCAAGGATGAGATGGCCATGCAGAGCCACATCATCAAGCGCCTGGAGACGTTCCTGGAGGAACACGACCGGCGCCTGATCGGCTGGGATGAAATCCTCGAAGGCGGTCTGCCGCCACAGGCCACGGTGATGTCGTGGCAGGGCACCGAAGGTGGCCTGGCTGCGGCCAGTGCCGGGCATGACGTGATCATGTCGCCGGTCGGCTACCTGTACCTGGACTACCTGCAGACGGCCTCACCGAACGAACCGCCGGGCCGTCCGACCCAGGTCAATCTCGGCAAGCTCTACAACTTCGAGCCGGTGCCGGCCGAACTGGCCGCCGACAAGCGCGGGCACATCCTCGGCCTGCAGGCCAACATGTTCACCGAACACACGCGCAGCTATGCACGCCTGCAGCACAACCTGTTCCCGCGCCTGGCCGCCGTGGCCGAGACCGGCTGGAGCACGCCGGAACACCGCGATTTCCGCGATTTCCTCGCACGCCTGCCGGCGCAGCTGCAGCGCTACCGTGCCTGGGGCCTGGCCTATGCGCAGACCCCGTTCGAAGTAGGCGTGGACTACACCGATGATCGCGCGAAGAACACCGTGAGCGTTTCGCTGGCCAATCCGCTGGGTTATGAAGTGCGCTACAGCACCGATGGCCAGCCGGTGACCGCGCAGTCGCCGCTGTACCAGCAGCCGCTGACGGCGCAGCTGCCCGCGACCGTGCGGGCCGCCGCGTTCTACCAGGGCCAGATGCTGGCCGCGAAGCCGACGGTCGCAGACTTCACTGCGCAATCGCTGCTCAGCCGCCGCAGTGATGAACTGCTCAGCTGCGTAGGCAAGAAGGGGCTGGTGCTGCGCCTGGAAGACGATGGCCCACGCGAGGGCGCCCGTGCAGTGTTCAACGTGGACATCTTCCAGCCGTGCTGGCGCTGGCCGCAGGTGCAGCTGGACGGCATCGGCAGCGTGGAAGTGCGTGCAGGTCGCATCCCGTACTACTTCCAGCTGGCCCACGACGAACCCAAGCGTCGCTTTGAGAAGGCCAAGCGCGCGCATGGCGAGATGCTGGTGCGTCGCGGCGACTGCAGCGGCAAGGTGCTGGCCGAAGTGCCGCTGCCGGCCAAGCCGGATGCCGATGGCTTCGTGACCCTGCGTGCGACGCTGCCGAAGGGCACCCAGGGTAACGGCGACCTGTGCATCAACTTCACCGGCGATACGCGCCCGGCGATGTGGGTGCTGGATGAGGTCACGCTGGGGAAATGACGGCGGTTCTGTCCTGGTGGGTGCCGACCTTGGTCGGCACCCCGGGCAGTCCATCCACGCATGGCGTGGATCTACTGAAATTCCATCCACGCGCGGCGTGGATCTACTGATTCCATCCACGCATGGCGTGGATCTACCGGTAGGTGCCAACCTTGGTTGGCACGCCTTTACCCGCGCCAGCGCAGCAGCAGGTCACGCAGCGGGGTCAGTGCCGTAGCCATGCCGGCCAGCACCCCGATCGTATTGGCCAGCGCATCCATCGGGTCAGCAGTGCGGTTGCTGGTCAGCGCGCCCTGCGCGAACTCGATGCCGATCCCCATCAGCACCAGGCCCACGCCTACCCATAGCAGCGGACGTCCGCGCCGGAACAGCTGTACCGCACTGCCCGCCAGAATGAAGTAAGCAAGAAAGTGCTCGCCCTTGTCGCTGTTTTCCGGCAGCGGAATCGGCGGTGGCGGGATCAGGCAGACCACGATCACCAGCAGCACCGCCGTCACCCACAGTGCGGTCCACAACCGTGGCCGCCGCAGCGGCTTGATCACCGGCAACGCGTGGCTCACAGGCGCCAGCTCAGGTCACCCAGCTCGAAGGCCGGCTCGAAGTCGACGCCACGCTGCAGGCCGATCGCCTGGAAGCGCTCGCCCATCTCGGTCGGCAGGGTCAGCTTCTTCACCTGGTCGCGCAGCTGGATGCGGCCGACCTCGTCGGTGCGTTCCTCGGCCAGCAGCAGCACCTGGTCCAGGCCGTTGCCGAGCAGGAAACTGGCTTGGCTGCAGTAGCCGGCCAGCTCGAAGCCACCGTGCAGGCCCGCCTCCGCCATCGCGGTGAAATCCACTGACGCGGTGATGTCCTGCAGGCCAGGCCAACGATGCACGTCGTTGTGCACATGGTGGCGGTAGAACGCGCGCACGGTGCCATCGTCGCGGTCGTGCTGGTAGAACTCGCCGCGGTTGTAGCCGTAATCGACGAACAGCATCGCGCCGCGCTGCAGGCCGCCAGCCACCGCCTGCAGCCAGTACGGCAGCTGCGGCAGCACCTCGGAACGGTAGCCCTCGGCGAAGGGCTTTTCCAGGTAACGCTCGATATGGCGCACCGCACCGTTGAGCAGGATGTCGGCCGGCTGCGCACCCCGGATGAAGTTGCCCTCGGCGTCCAGCTCGACGGTTTCCTCGTAGACCTCGCCGTCCCGGATCAGGAAGCGCGGGGTCGGCAGCGCGTCGATCACCTCGTTGGCGAACACCACACCTTCCCAGTCCTCTTCGAACGGGCGGTCGACCCAGTCCACCCGCGCGGCCAACTCCGCCGGCAGGTTCTGCTGCAGGCGCTGCTGCTGGCGCTCGCGCAGGTCGGCGCTGGGTTCCAGGATCGCGTAGCGCGACGGCAGCGCGTCCAGCTCGGCCAGGCGCAGCAGTACCGCCTCGGCGAAGGCGCCGGTACCGCCGCCCAGTTCCAGCATGCGCGCCTGCGCACCCAGCTGGGCGAACACCGGCGCCAGCGCATTGGCCACACTGCCGGCGAACAGGCTGCCGAGCTCGGGCGCGGTGGTGAAGTCACCACTGCCACCAAACTTGCTGGCGCCGGCGCTGTAATAGCCCCAGCCGGGGGTGTACAGGCACAGCTCCATGAAGCGCGAGAACGGCATTGCCCCGCCCTGCGCAAGGATTTCGGCGCGCAGGGCGGCCGCCAGCTGGTCGCTGTGGGCCAGGGCATCGGCTTCGGGCAGGGGGAAGGTGGGCTGCATGGCGTCTTCGAATGCGGTGACAATGGTGCACAGGATAGCCGAGCCTTGGAGGACCCTCGATGAGCGACACCCACCCCGTGGTCCTGATCACCGGCAGCGCGCGCCGGATCGGTGCGGCCATCGCCCGCCAGTTCCACGCTTGCGGCTGGTCGGTGGTGCTGCATGCCAACACCTCCAGCGCCGAGCTGCAGCAGGCCGCGTTCGATTTCGACAACGTACGCCCGGGCAGCGTGCTGGCCCTGCAGGCCGACCTGCGTGACGCCGATGCTCTGGCCGACCTGGTGGAACAGGCCGTCACCCACTTCGGCCGGCTGGATGCGCTGGTCAACAACGCCTCCAACTTCTTCCCCACCCCGCTCGGCCAGGTCACCGCCGAGGCGATGGACGAGCTGTATGCGGTCAATGCACGCGCGCCGCTGCTGCTGTCCCAGGCGGCGGCGCCCTACCTGCGCCGCCAGCAGGGCTGCATCGTCAACCTGACCGACCTGCACGGCACCGACCCGATGCGCGACCACATCGCCTACACCATGGCCAAGGCCGCGCTGGAGATGGCCACCCGCTCGCTGGCGCTGGAGCTGGCGCCGAAGGTGCGGGTCAATGCGGTGGCGCCCGGTGCGATCCTGTGGCCGGAACAGGGCAAGGACGATTTCGCCCGCGAGGCGCTGCTGGCGCGCACGCCTTTGGCGCGGATCGGTACTGTCGAGGAGATTGCCGAAGCGGTTTACTGGCTGGTGGCCGAAGCCAGCTTCGTCACTGGCCATACCCTGCGCGTGGATGGCGGGCGTACAGTCAGTTGAAATGTTGCCGGGATCCACAATGGGGTCAGATCCCTTTTCCCGCCGGGAAAAGGGATCTGACCCCGTCACCCACCATCATTCCAGGTCCACCACCTCGAACGCCTCGCCAAACTGTCTGTGCGCACGCCACAGCGTGGCCAGGTCCTGCCCGCTGACCGGGTCGATGAAGCCCGGCGCGATGTCGGCCAGCGGCTTCAGCACGAAGGCATGCTTCAGCTCCGGGCGCGGAATGCGCAGGTGGCCGGGGCCTTCCACCACCAGGTCGCCGTAGAACACCACGTCGATGTCCAGGGTCCGGTCGGAGAAGCGCGGCCCGCTACGATCGCGGCCGTGTGCGTCTTCCAGCGCATGCAGCCAGTCGTCCAGTTCCTGCAGCGGCAGGTCGGTTTCGATCGCCACCGCATTGTTGAGGAAGGCAGGGCCATCGAAGCCGACCGCGGCGGTACGGTAGGCGGGCGACACCTGCAGCGCGCCGAAGCGCTCGCGCAGGGCCGCCACCGCGGCGTGGAGGTAGCGACGGGGCTGGACGTTGCTGCCCAGGCTCAGGAGCACGGTGGTCATGCGGTTCAGGTGACGGCACTTGGGGGGCGTGGACATGCCGTCGTCACGGCGGCCTGCCTACAATCCGGGACGCACATGATAGGGCACCGACATGACCTATTGCGTTGGAATCGAGGTGGACGAAGGCCTGGTCTTCGCTGCCGACACCCGGACCAATGCCTCGCTGGACGATGTGCGCGTGCACCGCAAGCTGCACGTGTTCGAGTATCCCGGCCAGGCAGCCTACGTGCTGATGGCGGCTGGCAACCTGGCCACCACCCAGCTGCTGGTGTCGCGCCTGGGGCGCGATGCCGACGAACGGCGCGCGCCCAACCTGCGCGACATGGCCCACCTGTTCGAAGCCGCCGAGTACGTCGGCCAGCTGCTGGTGGACAGCCAGGTGCACAGCAACCACAGCGAACATGGCCACGATGGGGTCAACACCCAGGCCACGCTGATCTTCGGCGGCCAGATCGCCGGCGAGCGCCCCGGGCTGTACATGATCTATCCGCTCGGCAACGCCATCGCCGCCTCGCCGGAGACGCCGTACCTGCAGATCGGTGAATCCAAGTACGGCAAGCCGATCCTCGACCGCATCCTCAGCCCGGCCACGCACCTGGAAGATGCGGCGCGCACCGCCATCGTCTCGTTGGACTCCACCATCCGTTCCAACCTGTCGGTGGGCCTGCCGATCGACCTCGCGCTGCTGCGCGACGGTGAACTGCGCATCGGCCAGCAGCTGCGGCTGGGCGCGGATTCAGCGCTGTATGCGGACATCCACCAGAACTGGTCACGGCGGCTGGAACAGGCGGTGGACGCCCTGCCGCGCTTTCCGTGGGAAACCGCCGAACGGTAGTGCCGGCCGCTGGCCGGCAACCGCAGTGATCCCACCGCACGCGGATGCCGGCCAGCGGCCGGCACTACCGCGGCATCAGCCCAGCGCTTCGGCCACTGCGCGAAACACCTGCTGCATCTGCAGCGGCTTGCGCAGCACATGCACCTCAACACCGGCAGGGAACGCGTCGGCGGGCACCGCTATCGCCGCATCCTCCAGCACCAGCGCCGGACCGCGATAGCCCAGCGTGGCCATCTCGCCCAGCAGCTGGCTGGCCGGCAGCAGCTTGGAACCGGCATCGGCGATCACCAGTGCCGGCAACGCCTCCTGCTGCATCCAGCGCAGCGCTGCCGGGCCATCGGAGGCCAGTTGCAGCTGATACCCCTGGCTGGACAGCGCATTGCCAAGCAGCGACAGGCGCGTGGCCTCGCCATCGACCACCAGGATCGACTGGCCACTGCCCAGGGCCACCAGTTGCTCGATCGGCTCACTGCCGTCGCTGGCTTCGTGCATCGGCAAGCGCAGTTCGAAGCAGGTGCCCTGCCCCGGCTGGCTGCTGACATGGATGCTGCCGCCGGCACCTTCGACGATGCGCTTGCAGGAAATCAGGCCCAGGCCGGTGCCATCGGCCTTGGTGGTGAAGAACGGATTGAACAGGTGCGACAGCGTGTCCGCATCCATGCCGATGCCTTCATCGGCCACGCAGATCTGCATCCAGTCCACGCCATCGCGCTCGCCGGCATGGCTGGCGGTCAGGCTCAGGCGGCCACCGTTGGGCATCGCCTGGATCGCGTTGAGCGCCAGGTTCAACATCACCTGCTGCAGCTCGGTGTAGTTGGCGTCGACCACCAGGCCTTCGTCCTGCACCTGCAGTTCCAGGCGCACGGCATCGGGCACGTTGCTGCGCAACAGCAGTGCCACCGCATCGAACAGGCCATCGATCTCGATGCGCTCGCTCGGCTTGCGCGAACCGCGCACGAACGACAGCATCGATTCGGCCATCTCGTGGCCACGGCGGCCGCACTCGGCGATGACGTCGGCCAGGTGGTGCAGCTGCGGATCGTCGGTGCGCGCCTTCAGCAGGTCCGGCATGATCAGCAACGGCTGCAGGATGTTGCGCAGGTCGTGGCTGAGGCCGGCGGCAAGCAGCGACAGGCTTTCCAGGCGCTGCGCGCGCATCAGTTCGGTTTCCACCCGTGCACGCTCCACCGCGCTGCGTGCATCGCGGATCGCACGCGCCACCGCCGACGGCAGACGCGCCGGCAGATGCTTGATGATGTAGTCATTGGCGCCCTTCTGCAGCGCCGCCACCGCGTTCTCCTCACCCATGGTGCCGGAGACGAAGATGAAGGGCACTTCCGGTGAGGTCTCGCGCACGATGCGCAGCGCGTCATCACCGGAGAACCCCGGCATGCTCAGGTCGGACAGCACGATGTCCGGCTGGAACGCAGCCAGTGCCTGGCGCAGTTCCGCCTCACTCTCGACACGCTCGAAGCGGGCTTCCAGGCCCGCGTCGAGCATCTGTTCGGACATCAGCTCGGCATCTTCCGGTGAGTCTTCCACCAGCAGGATGCGCAGCGCCCCCAGGGCGGGACCGGTCAGGGGCATGGGCTCACTCGAGTTCCGGTGCCTGGTTGATCAACGCCCAGAACTTGCCCAGGGTCTGCACCGCGCCGAAGAACTGGTCCACGTCCACCGGCTTGACCACGTAGGCGTTCACGCCCATGTCCCAGCTGCGGGCCAGATCGCTTTCCTCGCGCGAGGACGACAGGATCACCACCGGCAGGCGCTTGAGTTCTTCGTGCTCACGGATCTGCCGCAGCACTTCCAGGCCATCCATGCGCGGCATCTTGATGTCCAGCAGCAGCACCGCCGGCAGGCCTTCCTCGCGATTGGCGAAGGCGCCGCGGCGCAGCAGGTAGTCCATCACTTCCACGCCGTCTTCGACGTGCACGATGGGATTGGCCAGACGCGCCTCTTCCAGGGCGTCGATCGCCATTTCGGCATCAGCCGGGCTGTCTTCGGCGAGAAGAATGGTGCGCAGAGTGGTCATGCAGAAGGCCCTTGTTTGTCCGCGTCGATCGCGGGAGGCAGATAGAAGTGGAAGGTGGCGCCGACGTCCGGTTCAGCCTCGGCCCAGATACGGCCGCCATGACGGGTCAGCACGCGACGCACGCTGGCCAGGCCGATGCCGGTACCCGGGTAGTCACTGGCCTTGTGCAGGCGTTGGAACACACCAAACAGCTTGCCGGCGTAGGCCATGTCAAAGCCTGCACCATTGTCGCTGACCGTGAACTGATGGCCGCCATCGGGCTGCGGCTGGTAATCCACGCGGATCTTCGCCGGCTCGCGGTTGCCCGAGTACTTCACCGCGTTGCCGAGCAGGTTCAGCCAGACTTGGCGGATCATGTTCTCATCGCCCACCACGATCGGCAGCGGCGCGATGCTCCACTCCACGTGGTGCGCATGGCCGCTGTTCTCTGCTTCGGCCTGCAGGTTGGAATCGAGCATGGCGCGGGTATCGGCCACCAGCGACTGCATGTCCACCGCCTGCTGGCGCATCGCCGCGCGGCCCAGCCGCGAGTAGACCAGCAGGTCGTCGATCAGCGCCGCCATGCGCCGGGCCGAACTGGAGATCACTTCCAGGTAATGGCGGCTCTTGTCATCGGCGGCCTCGCCGAGGTGGCGCGACAGCTTGTCGGAGAATCCGGCCACGTGGCGAAGCGGCGCACGCAGGTCATGCGAAACCGAGTAGCTGAAGGCCTCCAGCTCGCGGTTGACCTCGGATACCTGCGCAACCTTGCCTTCCAGCTGGCGGTTCAGCTCTTCCACGCGCAGCTGCACTGCGCGCTGCATGGTGACGTCGCTGATGGTCAGCAGCACCACTTCGTCGTCGGTGTCGGGCAACGGCATGCGCCGCGCGTTGAGCAGCATGTAGCGCACCATGCCGTCGGCGGTGCGCTGCTCGTGCTCGAAGTCCCAGAGTTCGCGACCGCGCGACAGCACGTCAGCCAGGCGCTGCCGGACCACCGGGTCCTGCCAGGCGTTGTCGCCCACGGTTTCCAGCAGCAGGCCGTCGGCACGTTCGTCCTGCAGGCCGTACAGCTCAGCGAATGCCGGGTTGTGCAGCTGCACGCGCAGGTCGCGGTCGAGCAGCACGATCGGTTCGCGCACGGTCTGCAGCACCGACGCCGCGCGTGCAGCCGAGCGCAGCGATTGCCGCTCCGCATGCAGGCGGCGGCCGATCTGCCGCTGCAGCAGCCACAGCACCAGGCCGAGCAGCGCCAGCTGGATCACCAGCGAACTCCACGACACCAGTTCAGTCTGCTTGCGCTGGCGCGCGGCCTGCTCGGCGCGCAGCGCCAGCAGCTTCTGCTCGCTGGCCTGCAGCTCTTCCACCAGGCCCCGGATCGGGTAACGCGTGCTCAGGTCCTGCACCAGCTCACGCTGATCGCTGTTCGGTTCGGACCGGGCCAGCTCGCGGGCCACGGCCAAGCGACCGTCCAGCATCGATTCGATGCGGCCAATGCGGATCAGCTGATCCGGATTGTCGCGGGTCATCCGGCCCAGTTCGGCCAGGCGCCCGGGGATCTCGTTGGCCTTGGCCATGCGCTCGCGCAGGCCGGGGGCATCCACGCCCTTGGACAGGGTCAATGCCGCCGATTCGACATCGCGCACGTCGGCCTGCAGCTGTTGCAGCGCCACGCCAACGGCCTGGGTATGGTTGACCCAGGCCATCGCCTGTTCGCTGTCCTGCTGCAGTTTGCGCAGGGTCAACCACGGCACCACGATGATCGCGGCAGCGGCCAGCGCCAGGGCCGGCAACCGCCAGCGGTCCCAGATGTCGTCACTGAAAACCAGCGCCATAGTTCCTCGTCAGCACAGCCGCGAAGCGTGGTCCGGGGCGAGCCCGGCTGCGGCGGAACCGGCAATATAGCGCAGGCGGTCACAACTCTGGAGTTTCCAGCGGCGTTGCCTGAACGGGTTCGGAATCCGATGCTGTAGCGCCGAGCCCACGCTCGGCGCTACACAGGAGCGGGCGCCCCATGCCGGGGCGCCCACCGGGGTCAGCGCTTGGCAGCGGCGCTGACCTTCAATGCGGCGGCATCGACGCGGGTCACGCCCTTGATGCCCTTGGCGGTGGTGACCGCCTTGTCCTTCTCGGCCTGGGTGGCCACGGCACCGCTCAGGCTGACCACGCCATTCACGGTTTCCACCTTGATTTCAGTGCCCGGAACGTTGCTGCTGGCCAGCAGATCGGCCTTCACCTTGGTGGTGATCCAGGTATCGGTCACCGGCTCGTTGGAGTCATGGCGATCGGCATGGGTCGTCGGATGGGTGCTGGCCGGCGGGCTCTTCGCGGCCGGATCCTTGGCGAATGCAGCCGAGGAGGACAGCGCCAGGCCCAGGGTCAGGGCGGAAGCAATCAGCGTGCGGGTGGTATTGCTCATCGTGTCGTACTCCTTCGGGATGTGCTGCCAGTCTGGACAAGCCGCCGTAGAGCAGGCGTGGCGTTGCGGTCATGCCGCCGTGAATCGAAACGTTTCCAACGGCAACGGTTCAGTTTTGGACGGCCAGCACCCGTCGTTTACCCTGCCCTTCCCACTGCCGGAGCCCTGCCATGCGCCCCGACCTGCAACTGGCCCTGATCGGCTACGGCCTCGCCGGCCGCGTCTTCCATGCGCCACTGATCCAGCACACGCCCGGGCTGGTGCTGCACAGCATCGTCAGTTCGCAACGCGACACCCTGCTGCGCGCGTTCAGCGACGTGCACGTGCGCGCCACGCCGCAGGAGGTGTTCGACGATCCAGCAGTGGATGCGGTGGTGATCGCCACACCGAACGAACAGCACGCGCCGCTGGCGATCGCCGCGCTGGCGGCGGGCAAGCACGTGCTGGTCGACAAGCCGTTCGCGCTGGATGTGGCCGAAGCGGAAACGGTGCTGGCTGCGGCGCGCGATGCCGGACGCATCGCGACCGTGTTCCAGAACCGGCGCTTCGATGCCGACTTCCTCACGCTGCAGGCGCTGCTGGGCGAAGGCACACTCGGTGACGTGGCCGAGTGCCATGCACACTTCGACCGTTACCGCCCGCAGGTGCGCGACCGCTGGCGCGAGCAGGACGGGCCGGGTAGTGGCCTGTGGTACGACCTCGGCCCGCACCTGCTCGACCAGATGCTGGTGCTGTTCGGCTGGCCCGAGGCGATCGATGCCGATCTGGCCGTGCAGCGCGAAGGCGGCAGCGGCATCGATTACTTCCACGCGGTACTGCACTACCCGCGGCATCGCGCGATCGTGCATGCCGGTTCGCTGGTAGCGGCGCCCACGCCGCACTTCGCAGTGCATGGCCGCGATGGCAGCTGGATCAAGCACGGACTGGATGTGCAGGAAGCGCAGCTGCGCCGTGGCGTGGCACCGGGCGCGCCGGGCTGGGGCATTGATCCGCGGCATGGCGAGCTGCTGCGCTGCGACGCCGAGGACAACGTGCAGCGCACGACGGTCGACAACCTGCCGGGCGACTACCGGCGGTTGTATGCGCAGTTCGCGGCGGCGATGCACGGCGATGGCGAAGCCACGGTCAGCCCGGTGCAGGCGCTGCAGCTGATGCGGTTGCTGCAGGCCGGCATGGACAGCGCGCGCGAAGGGCGGCGGGTGCAGTTGGGATGACCGGCAGGGCTGCGCCCTGCACCTGCCGAATCGACGGCAACGTCAACGTCAAAAGCAAGCTGTCCGTGAGATGGCGGGGTGGGTCCGGTTGCGGGGGACGCCGTAAATACGTCCCTGTAGGCTCGGTCGCGCCTTGCTCGTGTGCGCTGTCCTGCGCACACGGCAAGACCGGGGTTGGGCGTCCTGCCCAACCCGCCCGAGGCATGCCTCGGGCCCATGGCGCTCACGTCCCCGCAACCGGACCCACCCCGCCTTCGACAGATTCCCGCGCCCGACGGTAGGTGTCGACCTTGGTCGACACATCCACGCCATGCACGGATGACGTGGCAACGATCGGAGAAGGCTTTTGTAGAGTCGAGCCATGCTCGACTGGCTGCATGGGGTCAGAGCCCTTTCCTGCGGAAAGGGATCCGACCCCGGCTTAGTGCTTACGACTTCTTGATGGCGTGGCCGCCGAATTCATTGCGCATCGCCGACAGCAGGCGATCGGTGAACGAATTCGATTCACGCGAACGCAGGCGTTCGAGCAGCGACAGCGTGATCACCGGCGCCGGCACGTCCAGCGCGATGGCTTCGGCGACGGTCCAGCGGCCTTCACCGGAGTCTTCCACGTACGGTGCGATGCCATCCAGCGAGGGATTGCGCTTGAGGGCTTCGGTGCTCAGGTCCAGCAGCCAGGAACGCACCACGCTGCCGTGGCGCCACACCTCGGCCACCTGCGCCAGGTCCAGCTCCATCTCCTGCTTGCGCTCCATCAGCGCGAAACCTTCGGCATAGGCCTGCATCATTCCGTACTCGATGCCGTTGTGGACCATCTTGGTGAAGTGGCCGGCGCCGGACGGGCCGACACGCGCCCAGCCGCGGTCTTCGGCCGGGGCCAGCGTGCGCAGCAGCGGTGCGATCTGCTCCACCACGGACGCTTCGCCACCGACCATCAGGCTGTAGCCTTCCTGCAGGCCCCACACGCCACCGCTGGTGCCGCAGTCGACGTAGCCCAGGTCGTCCTCGGACAGCGCCTTGGCGCGGCGGATCGAGTCCTGGTAGTTGGAGTTGCCGCCGTCGATGACGATGTCCCCCTCGGCCAGGTGTGGGGTCAGCTGGCCCAGCGTCTGGTCGACGGTTTCGCCGGCCGGCACCATCAGCCACACCACGCGCGGTACCGGCAGCGCGGCCACGGCGGCGGCCAGCGAATCAACCACCTCCAGGCCGGCCTCCGCGGCGCGCTGGCGGGCGCCTTCGCCCGGGTCGTAGCCGACCACGCGGTGGCCGCCGCGATGCAGGCGCTGGGCCATGTTGGCGCCCATGCGGCCGAGGCCGATCATTGCAATGTCCATTGTTTCACCTTCAGTTGGGGTCTAGGGTCAGGCTGCCTGGCCTGCCGGTAGCCGCGCAGTGGCGCAGCTGCGCCTCGCGCCAACGCCGGTAGAGCGTGGTATGCAGATTGTGCACCGCCAGGTCGATCGAAAACGGCGTGCGCGGATTACGATCGAGCAGGCGGGCGATGTGGTAGCCGATGGGACGTATACCGCGCGGATGCACATAGATCACGAACTGCTGGTAGAACGGATCGTCCAGCAGCTGGTCCATGCGTGCCAGCGTGTCGTGGTAGCGCGGCGCCAGCCGTGCGCGCAGGTGTGGATCGCGGTCGAACAGCAGGCGCTCGAAGTAGCGCTGGCCGATGCGCGGGATGTCCTGCGCCAGTTTCCACAGCTCGGCATTGCGCTGGTCGTACCAGGCCAGGCCGCCGTGCAGCTGCAACGCCTGCGCAGCACCCTCGCCCACCTCGACCACCACGAAGTTCTCGGCCTGGTTGCTCAGGTCGTCCAGCATGCCCTTGTCGTACACATGTTCGATGAAACCGGGCACGCCGACGAACGCCTGCCGCCCCATCGCCGACGTGCGCACCGCCTTGCCGTCGGCGAAGAAATCGCCAGCATGCGCGCCGAGCAGGATGCTGTCGGTATCGTGCAGCGCGAGGAAGGTGCCGATCGACAGTTCATCCGCTGCGAACTCCGTATCGAACGCGGTATCGCCATACAGCTCGCGCTGGGTGGCCAGCTGCGCGACCTGGCGGCCGACACCGCATTCGGCACGCACGCTACCGCTGTAGAACGCCTGCAGCGCATGGCTGTTGCCCGCACTGGGCACGAAGCCGCGACCAAAACTGCGCGTACGCTGCCAGCCTTGTGCCGGCGCGCCACCCAGACCAAAGCCGATCCAGCCCAGCTGCGGGCCGGAGAAACGGAACGTGGCATTGCCCTGCAATGCCGAGGTCGCGCGCCGCGTGGCCGCCCCCAGCTCGAAGGCATAGGCACAGACCGTGGCAGGGTCTTCCAGCAGCTGCTGCAGCAGTGCCTGTCGTTCGCCCGCAGGCAGATCCGTCGGCCAGCGTACGCGCAGATCACCCGCTGCCTGCGCCGCGGCGAGCGAGGCACGCGTACACACCGGCCCCTTGAGTACCTGCGGCGCACGGAGATCCGCGTCTTCGAAGCGCCACCCCAGCCGCTGCAGCAGGCCCTGCGCACAGTCCAGGGATGACGCCGTGGCGCCCCACGCTGGCACCAGCAGCAGGGCCATACCCAGCCACTTGCCGCGCACGCTCAGCCCTGGTCCGTGACCGCCGGTGCGGGCTCCGGCGCCGCTGCCGGCGATGGCGATGGCGATGGCGATGGCGCAGATTTGCCCGCCGCAGCCGGCAGGTACTGCTCCAGGCGCTGGAAGAAGCGACGATAGAACTCGGCGTCGGTGACCGTGCTGCTGGCCACCTTCACCAGCGAGTCGTCGTTGCTGCCGAACGGCAGCGACACCGAGCCCAGCGCGCCCACACCGACACTGGCCGAAGTCGGGCTCTTCTTCAGCGCGTAGCGATCCTGCACTGCGCTGACGAACACCAGCGTCTGGCTGCCACGCGGGGCGCAGGAGATCCGTAGCACCAGCTGCTCATGGTCATCCTCGCGCGGCTGGAAATTCTTGTTGCCCTCCACCTGTGCATCATCGGAACGTGCGATGGCATAGCCCTGGCTGAGCAGGGTGCGGCGCGCCGCCTCGCAGGCGTCGCCCGGGCGCCCATCGACCGTGCGCGAGAAGGTATCGCCGGAATCGAAGGATTCGCGCAGCACGGTGCTGTCGGCGGCACGGCCCCCACAGGCCGAGAGGATCAGGGCGCTGGTAAGCGCCACGGCAGCGCTGGAAAGACGGGAGGCCCGCATGGGTACTCCTGCGAGAACGGAAGCACCAAGGGTAGTCCCGCCCCCGTGTGCGGCAGGTCGACATGCCCCCCCACGTTGCTCCCGGTTCATGCACGAAAAAGGGGACGGAGGGGATTAAGTCGTTTGTGGCAGTTCGCTCGCCGGGCATGGCCCGGCGCTACCGTGAACGAGGTCCCCAAACAGAAAGGGGCCGGCAATGCCGGCCCCTCGGGTATCACATGCCGTCTCCGGCTCAGTCCGCCCAACGCCCCGCGCCGGTGGACTGCGGCAGCACCTGTGCGGACAGCGGGCGGTCGTTGGCCAGCAGGTTCACCGCGTCGGCGAGGATCGAGGCCGACTCGCGCAGCAGCGGGTCCGGGCGCTTTTCCGCCGCCTTCTCGCGCGCGGCATCCTTCACGATGTCACGCTCGTTGCCGGTCAGGCCATCGTCGCTGCTGTCGTCGGCCAGCGGGTCCAGGGCCAGGCCCAGTTCCTTGCGCTGCACCTGGCGCTCCTTGCGCTGGGCGTCCTGGCGCTCGCGCTCGGCGCGACGGGTCGCTTCGTTCAACGAGATGTACTTCTTCGCCGCTTCAGTGCGGAACTGCTGCACGTCCTCGTTCCACCACTGGAATTCCTTGTCAGTGGCGATACGCGCGTCGTGACGGGTCTCCAGCTTCGGCAGCAGCGGCGCGAAGTTGCCGTACTGGGTGTGCGGCACGGCGGCGATGCGGGTCCACGGCAGCGCGTTGTCGTAGGTGCTTTCGCCGAATTCGGTGGCATCGACGCTGGCCGGGAAGGCCAGGTCCGGCACTACCCCCTTGTGCTGGGTGCTGCTGCCGCTGATGCGGAAGAACTGGGCGATGGTCAGCTTGACCTGGCCGAAGCGCTGGGTCTCGCCGCTCGGCCAACGGTCGAGGTCGACGATGTTCTGCACCGTGCCCTTGCCGAAGCTGGTTTCACCGATCACCAGGCCACGACCGTAGTCCTGGATGGCACCGGCGAAGATCTCCGAGGCCGAGGCCGAACCACGGTTGATCAGCACCGCCAGCGGGCCGTCCCACGCCACACCCTGGTTGCGGTCGCTGTTGACGGTGACGCGGCCACCGGACTCGCGCACCTGCACCACCGGGCCCTGCTCGATGAACAGGCCGGTCAGTTCGATCGCTTCATCCAGCGAACCACCGCCGTTGTTGCGCAGGTCCAGCACCACGCCGTCCAGCTTGTCGTTCTTGAAACCGGCCAGCAGCTTGGCCACGTCGCGGGTGGCCGAGGCATAGTCGGCGGCATTGCGGCGGCGGCCTTCGAAGTCCTGGTAGAAGGTCGGCAGCTTGATCACGCCGATCTTCCGTGCCGGCTCGCCGTTGGCGGCCGGAATGGTCATGGTCTCGCCCTTGGCGGCCTGTTCGGCCAGGCGCACCTTCTGCCGGGTCAGCACCAGGGTGTGGTGCTTGCCGTCGGCACCTTCGGCAGCTGGAATGAATTCCAGCTTGACCTGGGTGTCCTTGGCGCCGCGGATCTTGGCCACGACATCGTCGATGCGCCAGCCGATCACATCCTCGACCAGGCCGGACTTGCCCTGGCCAACGCCGACGATGCGGTCACCCGGCTTCAGCGTGCCGTCCACTGCGGCCGGACCGCCGGCGATGATCTCGCGGATCACCACCACATCGTCCTGGCGCTGCAGCTGCGCACCGATACCTTCCAGCGACAGCGACATCGCCTGGTTGAAGTTCTCGGCGGTGCGCGGGGTGAAGTAATCGGTGTGCGGATCAACCGCGCTGGTGTACGAGTTCATGAAGAACTGGAAGACGTCTTCGCCCTTCAGTTCGTTGACCGACTTCTCCAGCGTCGCGTAGCGCTTGTCCAGCGTCTTGCGGATGTCGTCCGGCTTCTTGCCGGCCAGCTTCAGGCGCAGCCAGTCGTTCTTCACCGACTTGCGCCACAGCTCATCCAGCTCGGCACTGCTGGCCGCCCACGGCACCTTCTTGCGGTCGTATTCGAAGCGCTCGTCGGTGGTGAAGTCCGGTTCCTGCTTGAGCAGCTTGCGCGCATAGGCCACGCGCTCGCCGACGCGCTGCTTGTAGACCGCGAACACCTGGAACGCCGGCTCCAGCTCGCCGCCACGGATGGCCGAGGAGATATTGGCTTCGAACGGCGCGAAGCGCGCCACGTCGGCCTGGGTGAAGTACTGCTTGCCGCCGTCCAGGGTCTCCAGATAGCGCTTGAACACGTCCTTGGAGGTGGCCTCGTCCAGCGCACGCGGGCGGTAGGCGTAACGGCTGTCGGACAACAGGCCGTACACCAGCTTGGAGGTGGTCACCTGATCGGCGGTGGCCGCCGCGGGCAATGCGGGCGAGTCGGCCTTGGCCGCCAGCGCCAGCGGCGCGACCAGCGCCAGGGCCATCAGGAATGCGGGGGCTTTGAATTTCATTGACGTGCTCGAAGGCGCCTTGCCAAGGGGGAGACTGCAGGGTGTTCAGACACCACGACAGTGCCGAAAGTTGCCGGGTTTGTCACCCGGCCGCGCTCGGTGGAAAACCAGCCTAGCGGGGCCGGTGTAGCAAATTGTGAATGCAGGCAAAGGCGTGCGGACCAACGGTCCGCACCCACCATGCTGGTGGTGGCACCCATTGGCAGCGCCGGGCCGTGGCCCGGCGGCAACCGCTTACCGGACGCCCGCGCCCTTGGCTTGCACGTCGGCGTGGTACGACGAGCGCACCATCGGGCCGGAGGCCACGTGGCTGAAGCCCAGCTCGTAGCCGTAGTCTTCCAGCGCCTTGTAGTCCTCGGGGGTCCAGTACTTCAGTACCGGGTGGTGGTGCGCGGTCGGCTGCAGGTACTGGCCGATGGTGATCATGTCCACGTCATGCGCGCGCAGGTCGCGCATGGTGGCCTTGATCTGTTCGAACTCTTCGCCCAGGCCCAGCATGATGCCGCTCTTGGTCGGCACGTCCGGGTGCTGCGCCTTGAAGTTCTTCAGCAGGTTCAGCGACCACTGGTAGTCCGCACCCGGGCGCACGTTGCGGTACAGGTCCGGCACGGTCTCGATGTTGTGGTTGAACACGTCCGGCGGGTTCTGCGCCAGGATCTCCAGCGCGCGCTCCATGCGGCCCTTGCCACGGAAGTCCGGGGTCAGCACTTCGATGCGGGTACCCGGCGACTTCGCGCGGATGGCGGTGATGCAGTCGACGAAGTGCTGGGCACCGCCATCGCGCAGGTCATCGCGGTCGACGCTGGTCACCACCACGTACTTCAGGCCCATGTCGGCCACGGTCTGGCCGAGGCTGGCCGGCTCGTTGGCATCCGGCG
This sequence comes from Stenotrophomonas sp. 109824_Sma, assembly GCF_056480025.1. Taxonomy (NCBI): domain Bacteria; kingdom Pseudomonadati; phylum Pseudomonadota; class Gammaproteobacteria; order Lysobacterales; family Lysobacteraceae; genus Stenotrophomonas; species Stenotrophomonas sp. 109824_Sma. Next base: position 4,055,312 of record NZ_CM151078.1, read on the forward strand.
GCTTCGGGCGGCCGTGGGCCACGTCGCAGAACGAGCAGCGGCGGGTGCAGACCTCGCCGAGGATCATGAAGGTGGCGGTGCCATGGCCGAAGCACTCGTGGATGTTCGGGCAGCTGGCTTCCTCGCACACCGTCACGAGGCGGTTCTCGCGCAGCTTGGCCTTCAGGTTCTGCACGGCATTGCCCGAGGGAATGCGCACGCGGATCCAGGACGGCTTGCGCAGCACCGGCGCGTCGGCGAACTGCACCGGCGAACGGTTGATCTTGTCACCGCCCAGCTGCTTGACCCCGGCCTGCAACGGCGCGGCGGACGGAGAGTCGCCCTGCACGATCTGCAGGGGAATGGAACGGGCGGTGGTTTCAGTCATGGCAGTTCCGGGGGGCGGTCAGGCGGCCGCAGAAAGATCGGGCAGTTCCGGCGTGTGCTGCAGCAGCAGGCCGAACTGGCGGGCCAGGTGGTCCAGCAGCACCGGCTTGACGGCATCCATCCCGGAGGGGCCGCCCAAGTCTACCACCGAGGTCACCTGCAACCCTTGATAGCCACAGGGGTTGATGCGGTGGAAGGGTTCCAGGTCCATGGCCACGTTGAAGGCCAGGCCATGGAAGGTGCAGCCGCGGCGCACGCGGATGCCGAGCGCGGCGATCTTAGCGCCACCGACGTAGACGCCCGGGGCGCCCTCGCGGCGTTCGGCGCCGATGTTCCACTCGGCCAGGGTATCGATGAGCGCCTGCTCGATGCGGCACACGTAGTCGCGCACGCCGATGCCCAGCCGCGGCAGGCGCAGCAATGGATAGACCACGATCTGGCCGGGGCCGTGATAGGTCACCTGGCCGCCACGGTCCACGTGCAGCACGGGGATATCGCCCGGCGCCAGCACATGCTCATCCTTGCCGGCCTGGCCCAGGGTGAACACCGGATCGTGCTCGACTACCCACAGCTCGTCGGCGTCGGCGTCGCTGCGCTGGTCGGTGAAGCGCTGCATGGCGCGCCACACCGGTTCATAGGCCTGGCGGCCGAGGTCACGGACCACCGCCGGACGCGGCGCGCGGTCTTCCGGGGCGGCTTCGGCCGGGCAGCTGTCGGCTACAGCGTCCACTTCACTTCCGGGTGGTCGCGCAGTGCCTGGTGCGCCAGGTCGTACTGCTCGCGGCTCTCGGCCTTGAACACGATACGGACGGACACGTACTTGCCGTTGGACGAATGCTTCCAGCTGATGCGTTCGTTCACCACATCGATGCCGGCAGCCAGCAGCAGACGGGGAAGCTCATGCTCCAGGCCGCGGTTGGCCGGGCCCATGGCGCTGAGCTCGAACTGGCCGGGGAACTGGAAGCCGTGGTCGGGGTTGTCGGACTTGATTTCCATGGCCCCATTATCGGGCCGCAGGGCGACAAACCCAAGAGTATTCATCAACGTCAAAGACGGCACGGGCGGCCTGCTGCGTTGCAGACGGCCCCGGCGCCCGGGCCGAAGGCCCAACCGCAGCTGACTGCAATCCCCCGCTGCGGCCGGGCCACAGCACCCCCAGGGCGAGCTGCGGCGCCTGCGTGGAACGGTACCGGCGCCTGATCGGGTAACAAATTGTGTCCGTCGGACAATGTTGTTTTCGGAACAGACAAGTGATCCCAACGCGCTCGTTCCGACGCGCGGGCGCGAGTACCGTGGCGTTGCAGAAAACGACAGAAAACCGCCCCCTTCCCCATGAGCATTCCATCCATGCGTAGTGTCGCAGCCCTCGGGCTGGCCGGCCTGCTGGCCGCTACCCTTCCCCTTGCCGCCCAGGCGGCCGAACAGTGTGGCCCGGACGCCATGCGCGACCACCCGCCGCAGATCAATTTCCGCGTCGACAACGACCTGTTCGGTGGCCGCCACCAGGACCAGGGCTACACCAACGGCGCGCAGCTGACCCTGGTCTCGCCGAACCTGGTCGACTACACCGACGACCCCTGCCTGCCGCGCATGGCGCGCTGGGTGAACCAGTACCTGGAAGGGCTGCACCCCGGCAGGTTCGAACAGCAGAACATGATCTTCAGCATCGGCCAGGGCATCTTCACCCCGACCGACCCGGCCCGCCGCGATCTGATCAAGGATGACCGCCCGTATGCCGGCGTGCTGATCGCCAGCTTCGGCTTCAACGCGCGCAGCGGCGACCGCCTGCAGACCACCCAGCTGACGCTGGGCGTGGTCGGTCCGTGGGCTCAGGGCAAGCAGGTGCAGGACGCGGTGCACAACCTCCTGGGCGACAAGAAGTTCGAGGGCTGGGACAACCAGCTGCACAACGAACCGGTGTTCATGCTGACCCACGAGCGCATGCGCCGCTGGCCGGCCGATGCCAGCGTCAATGCCGGCGGCTGGGGCTGGGATGCGATCAGCCACTACGGTGGTGCGATCGGCAACCTGGAAACCAAGGCCAATGCCGGTGGCGAAGTGCGTTTCGGCTGGAAGCTGCCCGATGATTTCGGCAGCACACCGTTGCGTCCGGCCGGCGAGAACACGGCACCGACCCGTGGTGGTCGTCCCAACGGCTGGTCATGGCACCTGTTCGTGACCACCGACGCGGCGTGGATGATCCGCGACATCACCCTGGACGGCAACACGTTCCGCAGCAGCCACAGTGTGGACAAGCGCCACGTGGTGGCCCAGGGCGGCTACGGCATCGCGGTGATGCGTGGGCGCTGGAAATTCGCAGTCGCGCGTTACCACAGCACCCGCGAATTCGATGGCCAGCGCCAGTCGCCGGTGTTCGGCAGCTTCACCATCAGCCGCTCGCTGTAAGCGAGGGGCTGAGGTAGTGCCGGCCGCTGGCCGGCTGTTGGCACATCCGGATGGGTTCATGGGGTGCCGGCCAGCGGCCGGCACTACCCACATCCGGATGGGTTCATGAGGAGCCGGCCAGCGGCCGGCACTACCCACATCCGGATGGGTTCATGAGGAGCCGGCCAGCGGCCGGCACTACCCACATCCGGCAGGATTCATGCGCAAGCGGCATCCCAGAACAGAAAAGGCCGGCTTTCGCCGGCCTTTTCGTTCACCACGCCGGGGCGTGGATCATTCCGATTCCCACCACATCCAGAAGCTGTCCCACAGGCGCTTGAAGAAGCCGGCCTGCTCGACGGCGGCCACGGCCACCAGCGGTGCCTCGGCGATGACCTTGCCATCCAGGGTGACCTTCACGGTGCCGATCTGCTGGCCGGCGGTGAATGGTGCTTCCAGGGTCTTGGGCACGTCGATGCTCGGCTTCAGGTCGTTGTAGCGGCCGCGCGGCACGCTCACCAGCATCGGCTGGGCCACGCCCAGCTGCACCTTGTCGGTGGTGCCCTTCCAGACCTTGTGCTCGGCCACGGCCTTGCCCGGCTCGTACAGGCGGTGGGTCTCGAAGAAGCGGAAGCCCCAGTTCAGCAGGGCCAGGCTGTCGTCGGCACGCTGCTTCTCCGACGAACCACCCAGCACCACGGCGATCAGGCGCTGGTCACCACGCTGGGCCGAGCTCATCAGGCAGTAGCCGGCTTCGGAAGTGTGGCCGGTCTTGATGCCGTCCACGCTGCCATCGCGCCACAACAGCAGGTTGCGGTTCGGCTGCTTGATGTTGCCGACCTGGAATTCCTTGATCTTGTTGTACGCGTAGGTTTCCGGGTAATCACGCACCATTGCGCGGCCCAGCAGCGCCAGGTCGTAGGCGGTGCTGTGGTGGCCCTGTGCGGTCAGGCCATGGGCGTTGACGAAGTGCGAGTCCTTCATGCCGATCTTGGCGGCGTAGCTGTTCATCAGCGACGCAAAGGCTTCTTCGCTGCCGGCCACGTGCTCGGCCAGGGCGATCGCGGCGTCATTGCCGGACTGGATCGCCATGCCCTTTTCCATGTCTTCCAGGCGTGCGGTCTGGTTGACCGGGAAGCCGCTGTAGCTGCCATCGGTGCCGGCGCCACCCTCGCGCCAGGCGCGCTCGCTCATCATCACCTGGTCATCCGCACGGACCTTGCCGTTCTTGACCTCGGCGGCGATCACGTAGGACGTCATCACCTTGGTGATGCTGGCCGGGGCCAGCTGCTCGTGGATGTTCTCGCCAGCCAGCACCTGGCCGGTGGCGTAATCCATCAGGACCCAGGCCTTGGACACGCTCGGCGCCGGGGCCGGCGGAGTGGCGACGGTGGCCGGGGCAGCAGCGGCGGCGGCAGGCGCCGGCGTGGCCGGGGTCGGCAGCGGCGTCTGGGCGGAAGCCAGGCCCACCACCAGGGTGGCGGCCAGGGCGGTGGCGGCGGAACGGAAATTCATTGGACAGCAGGCTCCAGGGGACGGCCGGGAATGGAGGGTGGAACGTAACGGCCATTGTAAGGCCGGGGGAGCATGGGCCGGCAGCACCGGCCCGGGCGGATCAATCCTTGACGATCTGCGGCGAACCCAGGCCCAGACCGGCGATGCGGCCGACAAGTTCCGCCGCACTGGCATGGTCGTTGGCGGGAACGCGCAGGCGGAACAGCGTGCGGCCACCGGCGGCGATGTCGCTGATGGTCGCACCGACGATGCCGGCGGCATTGAGCTGGCCCATCGCGCGGTTGGCGTTGTCTCGGCTGGAGAAGCTGGCGACCTGCACCATCACCGCGCCCACCACCTGCTGCGACAGGCTGGGTGCCGCCGGCGTAGCGGCGACGGTGCGCACCGGTGCCGGCGCGACGGCGCGCGGCGCAGCGCTGGCGACTGCAACCGGTGCCGGTGCAGTGCTGCGCACCAGCGGCGCACTCGGCGGCAGGCTGCTGACCGCCACATCTGGCACGGTGCTGGCCACACCCTGGGTGGTGGCCGGCTGGCCACGCGCCGGCATGCCATCGGCCGGCAGACCCTTGACCAGGCGATCGATATCGCTGTCGGCGGTTGCGCGCGCGGTCGGTGCCGGGCGCGCACTGGCCACCGCGGCTGCCGCTTCGGCGGCACGACGCTCGCGGCGCGACGGTTTCTGCGCCAGCAGGTTGCTCTCGCCCGGCTGCAGCGCGCGCACTTCGACGTTGCCGGTGCCGCGCTGGGTGATGCCCAGGCGCACCGCGGCGGCATAACTGAGATCGACCACGCGGCCATCGTGGAACGGGCCGCGATCGTTGACGCGCACGATCACCGACTCGCCGTTGTCGAGGTTGGTCACGCGGGCGAAGCTGGGCAGCGGCAGCGTCTTGTGCGCGGCGGTGAACTGGTACATGTCGTAGACCTCGCGGTTGGAGGTCAGGCGACCATGGAACTTGGCGCCGTAGTACGACGCGGTGCCGCGCTCGACATAGTCATGGGTATCGTCGAGCACCTTGTACGACTTGCCCAGCACCACGTACGGCGACTTGTTGCCGATCGCCGAGCGCTCCTCGGCGGTCACTTCCGGCTCGGGAATGCAGGCCACGTTGGGAATGTAATCCGGCGTGCTGTCGCGCACGCCCGGCTTGTACAGGCCACCGGCGGTGTAGTTGCCGCGGGTACTCAGGTCTTCCTTGGCCGCCGCGTACGGCGACCCTTCCGGACAGTGTGCCGGGCGCGAGCCGCGCCCCTGCACCAGGGTGCCACCCGACTTGCCACCATGGCCGGCCGTGGCCGGCTTCTTCGGCGCGCTGCTGCAGGCAGCCAACGCGAGGACGATCAAGCCTGGGACCAGCCATCTGATGTTCATGCCGGGGGCAGCTCCTGTCCGGCGATGGCCTGGGACAACTGGAACACGGCCATCGCGTACATCTTCGAGAGGTTGTAGCGGGTGATCGCGTAGTAGTTCTGGAAGCCCAGCCAGTACTGCTTGCCGGTGCTGCCTTCAAGCGTGATCGGGGTGGCGGTGGCGCCCGGCTGCACCGACGCGCTCGGCTGGTAGCCGCGCTGCGCCAGGTCGGCCATCGACCAGGTCGGCATCCATTCGGTCGGATTGAACTCCTCGCGTCCCGGCGCCAGCGTGGCCGGCACGGCCACCTGTCCGCCACGCACCCAGCCGCCCTTCTTCACGAAGTAGTTGGCGATGGACGAGAACACGTCGTCGTAGCTGGTGAACAGGTCGCGGCGGCCATCACCGTTTCCGTCCACGGCGTAATCCAGATAGCTGGACGGCATGAACTGGCCCATGCCCATCGCGCCGGCATAGCTGCCCTTGAGCGTGGTGATGTCCAGGTTCTCTTCGCGGCCCAGCTCGAACAGCTTGGCCAGCTCATCGCGGAAGAACAGCTCGCGGCGCACTTCGCGTTCCAGCTTGGCCGGGTCGCCGCTGCGCGGGTAATAGAACGCCAGCGTGTACAGCGCATCGAGCACGCGATGGCTGCCAGCATTCTTGCCGTAGCTGGTTTCCACGCCGATGATCGCCACGATCACTTCGGCCGGCACGCCGGTGCGCTGCTGCACGCGATCCAGTTCGGCACGGTGCTGGGCCAGGAACGCGCGGCCGCCATCGATGCGCGCCTTGCTGATGAACATCGGCCGGTATTCGTTCCACGGCTTCACCCGCTCGGCCGGGCGCGACATCGCGGCGATGATCGGCTGGCGCACCTGCGCCTGGTCGAGCACGCTGCTGATCTGCTCCGGCTTCAGGCCATAGCGCTTGGCGGTATCGGCAATGAAGCGGGCCCGCGCGACCTCGAACGGCACCGGAGTCAGATCGACCGGCGGCGCGGTGGCAGCGGTGGCTTCGGGCGCAGCCTCGGCCGGGCCATGGGCCTTGGCGGCGGGTTGGCGCGGCGTACTGCTGGCCTGGGGCGAAGACGGTGGGGACTTCGGCTGGGTCGCACAGGCGACCAGGCCGAGGGTGAGCATGCAGGCCAGAGTGCGTCGAATCATCGTCGCAGGTTAGCAGGTCATGGATGAATTAAAACCCCTAACACCATGAATCACAACGATTTGCCCGTGTTCAGCGGGAAATGTGAAGACGTCGTGATCACCCTGCCCCATTCAGATAGAGGTTGCCGGTTGCGTCCCCATCCCCGCAGACGCAACCGGCGACCGGATCCGGTCGGTACCTGCGCGGCTGCCGCTCCCCAGTGGCAGTACCCCGCGCTCCCTGTACCCGTTGGATCAGTACTGCTTCCCGCCCGACGCCCCCTCGCGCTGCATCGATTGACGGCGCGCCGTGCCGAACGGGCCGCCATTGTGCAGGCCGATTACGACAAGTCCATTGATCAAGATCAACGCGCTGTAAAAGTGTGAACCAGCTAACATTTTTTCTGGAAATTGGTCAGAGCGCGTGCTGCTGTGCGTCGTTGTGAGAACGATTCCACAACGGGCATTGCGCAGAGTCAGGAAGTTTCCAGCCAACGGCGCAGCCCCTCGTGGGTGGAATTGGTCGCTGAAAGCCGGATTGCTGAGGGCTGGCCGGGTGGGTGGGCACTGCGGGGACGCCGTGAACCCATCCATGGGGGCTTGGCCGCGGCATCCATGCCGCAGACACCCCGCACTGCCCACCCACCCGGCCGCTGGCAGATTCCGTGTTCGTCCACCCACGGAAAAGAAAAAGAAGATCAAAAGCAAAACCAGCTTGGCCGCCCGCTTCATTGCTTCCTGTAGAGCCGAAGGCAGCGGCAGGAGCCGCTGCCAACGTCGCCCATGGCGACGGCCCGAAGGGTGCCGGTCAGGACGACCGGCATAGCCATGCTCGGCTCACGAGCAAGCGCAGCGCCGCGACCCGCTTTTGATCTTCTCTTTCTTCTCCGTGGGTAGACGCGCACGGAACCTGTCCGTGGCCGGGTAGATGGGCTGCGCAGGGGCGTGAGCCGCATGGATGCGGCGACCGAGCTTACATGGACGTACTTGCAGCGTCCCCTGCGCAGCCCATCTACCCGGCCCCACCCATGAACTGCTTTGCGCGACCACCCACGAGGGGCTGCGCCGTTGGCTGGAAACCCTATCCCCCGTGCACGGGCCGGTGCCCGCGTACCGCCATCACCAACCCGATGCCGGCCAACAGCGAAACCGCCGAGGTCCCGCCGTAGCTGATCAGCGGCATCGGAATGCCCACCACCGGCAGCAGGCCGGAAATCATTCCGCCGTTCACCAGCACGTAGACGAAGAACGCCAGCCCCAGGCTGCCGGCCAGCAACCGCGCATGCGTATCGCGCGCGTGCACTGCAATCCACAGGCAACGCCCGACCACGAACAGGTACAGCGCAAACAGCGTCGCCACGCCGATCCAGCCGAACTCCTCGGCCAGCACCGAAAACGCGAAGTCGGTGGTGTACTCGGGCAGGAAATCCAGCGTGGCCTGGGTGCCCTGCCCCCAGCCACGCCCCTCCCAGCCACCGGAACCGATCGCGATGCGCGACTGCAGGATGTTCCAGCCGGTGCCGAGCGGGTCTGCCGCCGGGTCGAGGAAAGTCAGCACGCGATCCTTCTGGTACTGCCGCAACAGGCCGAACCAGGCCAGGGGTGCAGCCACCGCCAGCCCTGCCGCACCCGTCGCCACCCAGCCCCAGTGCAGTCCAGCCAGCAACAACGCAAACACGCCGCTGGCGGTGACCAAGGTGGCGGTGCCGAGATTGGGCTGCATCAGGATCAATACCGCCGGCACGCCGATCAGCACTGCGGCGGTCAGTACCGTGCGCGGCGACGGCGGCAGCGGTTGCCGGTGCAGGTACCACGCCATCATCAACGGCAGGCTCAGCTTGAGCAGCTCGGACGGCTGCAGGTAGAACACGCCCAGGTTGAGCCAGCGCTGCCCGTACTTGCCGGTGCCGATCACGTACACCGCCATCAGCGGCAACATCGACAGCGCATACAACGCCGGTGTCCATGCACGCAGGCGCAGCAGCGACACGCGCGACAGCAGCCACATGGCCAGCAGCCCACCGGCAAAGCGCGCTGCCTGGCCACCCACCGGCCCGGACACACTGTGCAGCACCGCCAGGCCCGCGCCCATCAGGATCAACAAGGCAGCCAGCAACGGCAGATCGATGGTGCGCACCACCTCACGGCAGCCGCCAAGCAGTCGTTTCCATTCCACGCTGGCCACGGTAGCAACGGGCGCTTGCGTGAAGCTGTCAGGACGCCCCTGCTCTCCGTAGCCGAGCTCTGGGGTCAGATCCCTTTTCCTGTGGGAAAAGGGATCTGACCCCGACGCCGGACTCAACCGTAGCCGCCATGCACCGGATTGTGGCTGCGCACCGCCATCACCAGGCCGAAACCGGCCAGCAGCGAGACCGCCGAGGTACCACCGTAGCTGATCAGCGGCATCGGCACGCCGACCACCGGCAGCAGCCCGGAAATCATCCCGCCATTCACCAGCACATAGACGAAGAACGCCAGGCCGGTGGCGCCGGCCAGCAGGCGTGAATAGGAATCGCGCGACTGGCTGGCGATCCACAGGCAGCGACCGATCACCACCAGGTACAGCGCCAGCACGGTGGCCACGCCGATCCAGCCGAACTCCTCGCTCAACACCGAGAACGCGAAGTCGGTGGTCTGTTCGGGAATGAAGTTCAGGTGCGACTGCGAGCCCTCGCCCCAGCCCTTGCCATCGAAGCCGCCGGAACCGATCGCGATCTTCGACTGGATGATGTTCCAGCCGGCCCCCAGTGCATCCATCTCCGGGTCCAGGAACATCATGATGCGGTCCTTCTGGTACGGCCGCAGCAACCAGAACCAGGCCACCGGCGCGACCGCGGCCACGCCACCCACGCCCAGGCCGACCCACCACCACGGCAGGCCCGCCAGCAGCAGTACGAACACGCCGCTGGCGGCAATCAGCACGCCGGTACCGAAGTCCGGCTGCAGCATCACCAGGCCGGTGGGCACGCCGATGATGACCAGCGCGGTCAGCACGGTGCTGAAGCGCGGCGGCAGCGGCATCTTGTGCAGGTACCAGGCCACCATCATCGGCAGGCTGACCTTCAGCAGTTCGGCCGGCTGCAGGTAGAAGAACTTCAGGTCCAGCCACTGCCGGCCATATTTACCGGTGCCCAGCACGAACACAGCCAGCAACGGGATCATCGAGATCGCGTAGATCATCGGCGTGGCCGAGCGGATGCGCAGGATCGGCACCCGCGAGATGCCCCACAGCGCGGCCATGCCCACCGCGAAACGTGCGCCCTGGGCCATCACCAGGCCGTCGCCACCGGCGCTCTTCAGGGTGGCCAGTCCAATCACCATCAGCGCGCCCAGGGCCAGGCACAGCACCCAGTCCAGCGTGCTGAAGAAGCGGCGCAGCATGTCGCCGGCCCAGCGCAGGAACACTCTCATCGTGCGGGCTCCGCGGGGGTCGGGCGCGGCGTGGCGGGCAGCGCGGCCGCGGCCGGCGTACCCGGCTGCGGTACAGGCGCCGGTTCCGGTGCGGGTACACCGATCAGTACCGGATGTTCACCCAGCTGCACAGCGGCAAGGTCGCCGGCCTGGCGCGCGCCGGCGTCTTCGTTGTCGAACGCGGTGGCGCCGATGGCAGTGGTGCCGCGCTCGCTGTCCAGTGGCTGCATGCCTTCGGGCATCTTGCCCAGCAGGTAGGCGTCGAACACCTTGCGGGCGATCGGCGCGGCGGCCGAACCACCATAGCCACCGCCTTCCACGGCCACCGCGATCGCGATCACCGGGTTGTCCGCCGGCGCAAAGCCGACGAACAGCGCGCGGTGGCGCAGATGCATCGGCAGGCTCTTCGGATTCACGGCGGCGGTGCCCTTGCGGCTGATGACCTGCGCGGTACCGGTCTTGCCGGCCATCACGTACGGAGCACCGACGGCCACGCGCCAGCCACTGCCACCGGGCCGCATGGTCGCCATCATGCCCTCGCGCACGGCCTGCACGTTGTTGGGGTTGGGGCTGACCGGCTTGCTCTCGCCAGCCGGCATCGCCGACCAGTCGCTGTCGAAACCGTCGCGCTGCTGGATCACCAGGTGCGGGGTGCGCAGCTGGCCGTCAGCCAGTGCGCTGACGCCGCGCGCCAGCTGCAGCGGGGTGACCTTCCAGTCGCCCTGGCCGATGCTGATGTTGACCGTATCGCCGGGGTACCAGGCTTCCTTGCGGCTCTTCCGCTTGTAGGCCGGCGACGGCAGGATGCCGCCGATCTCGCCGGTGAGGTCGATGCCGGTCGGCTGGCCGAAGCCGTAGTACTCCATGTAATGGTCGAAGCGCTCGATGCCCAGATCCAGCGCCAGCTTGTAGTAATAGGTGTTGACCGATTCGGCGATGGACTTGCGCAGGTCTGTCCAGCCGTGGCCGCCACGGTGGGCGTCACCCCAGCCGCGCGAGGTGCCCGGCAGGTAGAACATGCCGGTGGACAGCACCTTGTCTTCCGGGCGGCGCACGCCCGAATCGAGGCCGGCCAGGCCGATCAGCGGCTTCAGCGTGGAACCGGGGGCGACGCCACCGAGCACCAGGCGGTTGAACTGCGGCCGCGACGGGTTTTCGTTCAGCGCCTTGAAGTCGGCATGCGAGATGCCGTTGACGAACAGGTTGGGGTCGTAGGATGGCAGGCTGACCATCGCCAGCACTTCGCCGGTGCGCGGGTCCATCGCCACCGCCGAACCTTCCTGGTCGCCGAAGGCAGCCACCATGGCGCGCTGCAGGTCGGCGTCGATCGACAGCCGCAGGTCGGCGCCGGACTGCGCGGCGACGCGGCCGATGGTGCGGATCGCACGCCCCTGCACGTTGGTCTCGACCTGCTCGTAGCCGACCTTGCCGCGCAGCTGCTGCTCGTAATAGCGCTCCAGGCCGGACTTGCCGATGTGGGTCAGCGCAGCGTTGCCTTCGCCGAGGATCTCCAGGTCCTTGTCATCGACGCGGCCGACGTAGCCGATGATGTGCGCGAACAGATCGCCGTAGGGATAGCGGCGGGTCAGGTAGGGCTCCAGCTCGACGCCGGGGAAGCGCCAGCGGTCGACCGCGAAGCGCGCCATCTCCTCGTCGCTCATGCGCAGCTTCAGCGTGACCGGCAGGAACTTGCGGCGCGCCTTGCGCGACTTGTTGAACGCTTCCAGCTCTTCCGGGCTGATGTTGATGATCTTCGCCAACCCTTCCAGGGTGGCGTCCATGTCCTTGACCTTGTCCGGCGTCACGTCCAGGCGGAACGCCGGCACGTTCTCGGCCAGCAGGCGGCCGTTGCGGTCGTAGATCATGCCGCGCCCGGGCACCACCGGCCGCGGCTTGATGCGGTTGGCTTCCGAGCGCGTGGCGTAGACGTCGTGGTCCAGCACCTGCAGCTTGAAGTACCAGCCCCCCAGGCCCAGCAGGCAGACCAGCACGCCCAGGAAGCCCAGCGCCGCACGGCGGCGGAACTGTTCGGCTTCGGCGTGCGGGTTCTTGACCTGGCGGCGCGGGATCATGGCTCAGCGCCCGCGCTTGCCGAAGCGCACCGCGTCCAGCAGCACGAACACCAGCGGCCACAGGCCCATGCCCAGCAGCGGTGCCCACCAGTACGACCACGGCAGGGTCGGCTCATCCACCACGATGTGGACCAGCGCGCTGACGATGCGGTCGTTGAACAGCAGGCCGCCGATGGCCAGCATCTGCTGCGACATCGGGAAGAAGCGGATGCGGGCGCGGAAGCGCTGCAGGATGAAGGCCAGCATCACCAGCCGCAGCGCCTGTTCGCCCAGCACGCCGCCGTACAGCAGGTCGGCGACCACGCCGCTGGCGAAGGCGATGCCCAGGCCGACACGCTCGGGCGCCTCGATGACCCAGTACGCCAGCACCAGCGCCAGCCAGTACGGGCGTAGCGGCTGCAGCAGCGCCGGCAACGGCAGCAGGCCCAGCAGCAGCGCCACCACCAGGCTGGCCGGCAGCACCCACGGGTTGTCTCGCAGACGGCTCATCGCTGGGCCTCCGGCGTGGTCGGTTGCCGGCCAGCGGCCGGCACTACCGTGGAGCTGGCCGGGGGAGAGCCCCCCTCTTGTTGAGGGGGGCGCGCCGACGGCGCGGGGGTAAGGGAGGATGCGGGGACAACCGTCGGCGTCGCAGACGGAGCCGGTGACCGGCCCACGGCCGGTGCAGGCATTGCCGGCGCGGCAGCGGCGCTGGCCGGGCCGCCCGGCGCGGTGGCTTCCAGTTGCAGGCGCAGTTCCGGCGGAATCCGGATCGCAGCGCCCGGGCGCAGCAACAGCACGTCGCGGCCGCGGTCGAGCTGGGCCGCGGGCTTCAGTTCGCCGACCAGGAAGGCGTGGGTGTCGTCCGGGCGCAGGCCGGTGATGGTGCCGACCGGGAAGCCAGCCGGGAAGCGCCCGCCGAGGCCGGAGGTGACGATCTCATCGCCCACCTCCACGCCGGCGCTGAGCGGAATGTCGCGCAGCTCCAGCTTGTCGCCGCGGCCGTAGACGATCAGGCGCACGCCGTTGCGGGCCACGGTGACCGGCACCGCGTGGTCGGGGTCGGTCAGCAGCAGCACGGTGGAGGTGCCGCCGGTGACGCTGATCACCTGCCCCATCAAGCCGCCGGCGTCGATCACCGCTTGGCCGACATGCACGCCCTCGCGGGTGCCGGCATCAAGCACCAGCCGCTGCTTCACCGGGTCCAGGTCGATGTCCAGGATCGGCGCCAGCTGCACGTCCAGGCCACTGCGCTCGGCCACGTTCAGCAGTTCGCGCAGCTGGGCGTTGTCCAGCGCGGCGGTCTGCAGGCGGGTCAGGCGCGCGTTGGCCAGCAGCAGCTGGTTGCGCAGTTCGCGGTTCTCGGTCACCAGCTGGGTGTGGCTGGCGGCGGAATCCTTGACCTGGTTGCCGAGCTTGCCGGGCAGGCCAGCCAGCGCCCATACCGGTTGCACCAGGCTGTTGGCCTGCTCGCGCAGGCGCGCCAGCCAGCCGGCCTGGTCGTCGAGCACGATCAGGGTGATGGCCAATGCGAGGTAAGCCAGCAACCTCAGGGGGCTGGCGGCATCACCGGATCGGGAGGCAACGGGAGGACCGGCGTAGGGCGGCACGGCAACGATTCAACTGGCAGAAGGCGGAAGGGAAACACGCGGGCGCCCCGCCGGTGCCGGCCCGCCATCGCGGCGGGCCGCACCCCGGAAGGGCGCGGCGGGCAGGAACGGCCGGGACGGCTTATTCCGGCGCAAAGAACTCGTTGCCGTGCATGTCCACCAGCTCCAGCGCACGGCCGCCACCGCGGGCCACGCAGGTCAGCGGATCGTCGGCCACCTGCACGTGCAGGCCGGTTTCCTCGGAGATCAGGCGGTCCAGGTCGCGCAGCAGAGCGCCACCACCGGTCAGCACGATGCCGCGCTCGGCGACGTCGGCGCACAGTTCCGGCGGGGTCTGCTCCAGCGCCAGCTTGACCGCGCTGACGATGCCCGACAGCGGCTCGTGCAGGGCTTCAAGCACCTCGTTGGAGCTGATCTTGATCATCTTCGGCACGCCCTCGGCGAGGTTGCGGCCGGAGATTTCCATCTCGATCACTTCCGCCTGCGGGTAGGCGCAGCCCAGCTCGACCTTGATGCGCTCGGCGGTGGCTTCACCGATCAGCATGCCGTGGTTGCGGCGCACGTAGTTGGTGATCGACTCGTCGAAGCGGTCGCCGCCGATGCGGACCGAGGCCGAATAGACGATGCCGTTGAGCGAGATCACCGCCACTTCGGTGGTGCCGCCGCCGATGTCGATGACCATCGAGCCACGGGCTTCGGTGACCGGCATGCCGGCGCCGATCGCGGCGGCCATCGGCTCTTCGATCAGGAACACGTCACGGGCACCGGCTTCCTCGGCCGATTCCTTGATCGCGCGGCGCTCGACCTGGGTCGAGCCGGCCGGCACGCAGACCAGCACGCGCGGGCTCGGGCGCAGCACGCGCGACTTGTGCACCTTCTTGATGAAGTGCTTGAGCATCGCCTCGGTGTAGGTGAAGTCGGCGATGACGCCGTCCTTCATCGGGCGGATGGTGGTGATGTGGCCCGGGGTACGGCCCAGCATCTGCTTGGCTTCGGCGCCCACGGCTGCCACCGAGCGGGTGCCACCGATGGCACGGTCCTGGCGCACGGCCACGACCGACGGCTCGTTCAGCACGATCCCCTGCCCGCGCACGTAGATGAGGGTGTTGGCCGTGCCCAGGTCGATGGACAGGTCGTTGGAGAACATGCCACGGAGTTTCTTGAACATCTGAGGAAGGAGTCCTGAGGGGTGTCGTGCCCGCCGCGGGATGGCGAAAAAATGGGCAGAATTCGAGGCCGACAAGCCTAGCAACCCGCCTGCCGCCGAGCAAGGAAAAAACTAGCTGAACCCGCGTCTTCACAGGCTTTCGGCCTGATCGGGTCTCACCCGGTTCTGGCCCTGAGCGGCACCAGCGGGTAACCTTTGCGCCGTCGGGCGCCCAAGGGCGCCGTTTGCTTGCCCGCTGAACCGGGCCGGCCCACCCCAAAATTCACCGCATAGGCTTACATCGATGTCCGCTCTGATCTGTGGTTCTCTTGCCTTCGACACCATCATGGTGTTCCCGGACCAGTTCAAGAATCACATCCTGCCGGACAAGGTGCACATCCTGAACGTGTCCTTCCTGGTGCCGCGCATGCGCCGCGAGTTCGGCGGCTGCGCCGGCAACATCGCCTACAACCTGCACCTGCTGGGCGGCCAGCCGATCCCGATGGGCACCGTGGGTTCGGACTTCGGCCCGTACCGCGAATACTTCGACGGCCTGGGCATCGACCTGTCGCGCGTGCGCGTGATCGATGAGCTGTTCACCCCGCAGGCGTTCATCACCACCGATCACGACAACAACCAGATCACCGCCTTCCACCCGGGCGCGATGATGCGTTCCTACGAGAACCACGTGCGTGGCGTGCCGGGCGTGACCCTGGGCCTGGTCGGCCCGGACGGCCGCGAAGGCATGATCCAGAACGCGCAGGAATTCCACGAAGACGGCATTCCGTTCATCTTCGACCCGGGCCAGGCCATGCCGCTGTTCAACGGCCCGGAGCTGCGCGCCTTCATCGAGCAGGCCGACTACGTGGTGGTCAACGACTACGAGTCGAACCTGCTGCAGGAACGCACCGGCTGGGACGAGAAGGAGATCGTCAGCCGGGTGAAGGCCTACATCACCACCCGCGGCCCGAAGGGCGCGGTCATCCACACCCCGGAAAAGAGCTACGACATCCCGCCGGCACACGAGCGCCGCGTGGTCGACCCGACCGGCTGTGGCGACGCCTTCCGCGCCGGCCTGATCTACGGCATCCAGAAGGGCTACGACTGGCTGACCATCGGCCGCATGGGCAACCTGATGGGCGCGCTGAAGGTCGAGCACCCGGGCACGCAGAACCAGCGCTTCACCTTTGATGAGTTCAACGAGCAGTTCAAACAGCAATTTGGCTACGCGCTTAGCGCGTAACCAGATTGCTCGCGCATTCCACCTTATCCCCGCGCCTTCGGCGCGCCCCCTTGAACAACAAGGGGGCTTTCCACCCGATGCGCTATCGGGAATGCTGTTGGTAGGTGTCGACCCTGGTCGACACTGTCGGCCAGCGGCCGGCACTACCCCTTCTGCTGCCAAGCGGCCAACAGGTCGCGGCAATCGGCGAAATGCCAGTCGGCACGGCCCGGCCACGGATTTTCCGGCAGGTTGACCAGCACGGTGTGCGTGCCCGCGGCGCGGCCACACTCGAGGTCGTAGGCGTGGTCACCGACCATCACCGCCTCCGACGCTGCGATGCCCCAATGCCGCAGGTGCTGCTGCAGCCCATCCGGTGAGGGCTTGGGCACGGCTTCATCGCGGCCGATGATGTCGGCATCGTCGAACAGTTCCCCAACCCCGATCGCGTCCAGCGTCAGCTTCGCCAGCGCATGATCGTTGCGGGTCAGGATGCCCAGCCGGCAACCGTCGGCTGCCAGCGCACGCAGCAGCTTCACCGCACCCGGCGCCGGCAGTGCGTCCTCGGCCAGCGCGCGTTCGTGATCCAGCAGCCACTCACGCTTGGCCTGGGCCGGTGCATCCGGCAGCGCTGCGATATGGTCGAGGATGTCTTCCTCCGCGGCAATCTGCAGCGCGCGGCGGATCGCGGCGAAATCATGCACGGCCACCGTCAGCGTGCCGTCCATGTCGAACACCCAGTGCCGGATCGCGGACAACGCGTGCACTGCGCTGCCCGTCGCGATCATCACTGCCACCACTGCGGCATGCGGCTGGCGTCGACACCGCCGGTTTCGAACACGGCCGTGCGCGTGCCGCCAGCCTTGACCGGGAACTCGATGCTGATCGACTTGCCCTTGCGCGCCAGCTTCCACAGCGCCTTCTGGTCGGTGATGAACAGGGCAATGGCTTCATCGGTCTTCGGCCGCCACGCCGCCATGGAAATCGGCTTGCCGTCGTCCACGGTCACCTTCACCGTGCACTGCGGGCAGCGGAAATCGCCGGCCTGCAGCACCAGGTAGGCATGCCGCTTCCACTCCGGATGATCGCGGAACACCAGCTGCACCGGCTTGGCGCCGCTGCCATCCACGTCCACTCGTTCCTTGCTGTAGATCTGCGCCGAAACCTGGTTGCCCTTGCTGCCTACCGGGATCTGGTTGTACTGCCACAGCGCCTGCATGCGGCGCAGGTCGCGCGCGGCATCGCCCTTGGCCTTGACCTCGTCGAAGCCTGCGGCGATGCGCTCGGCGGCGGCGGTGTCCTTGTACTGGTCCAGCAGCGAGGCGCCATGCAGGCGCGCGCGTTCCCAGTCCTGCGCGGCCACGGCCATGTCGTACTGCTTGGCCACGTCTTCGGCCTTGGCCTCCTTCTGCGCCTGCACGGCGGCCGCGGCGGCTTCCTGCGCCTTGCGCTCTTCCTCGGGGTTGCTGCAGGCGGCCAGGGCCAGGGCACAGGCGGTGAGCAGGATCAGTCGTTTCATGGCGGAGGTCCTTGGTGTTTTCGCATTCTTGTAGAGTCGAGCCATGCTCGACTGCTGTTGAAGAGCCAGTCGAGCATGGCTCGACTCTACAAAGAAAAGCGCCGGGGGATACCCGGCGCGTCTTCTTACTTGGCTTCGGCCTTGGCCAGCATGTCCTGGACCGAGGCGGTGGTGATCGGGTGGTAGCCCGGCTTGGCCTTTTCGAAGGCCTGCTTGGCCAGCTCCAGACCCTTCGGCGTCTTCACCAGTTCGGCGTAGATCGGCATGATCAGCTTGCGACGACCGACGCGCTCGATGAACGCGGCTGCACCTTCATTGGCCTGCTCGTAACCGCTGCGGATCGCCAGCGGGTACCAGCGCATGGCGATCTCGCCATTCGGGGTGCCGGTGAAGTGGAACGCCTTGTCCAGCGTGGCCAGCTTGTCCAGCGGCTGGGTCGCGCCCAGGCCGTCGATGAAGCGCACCCATTCCTGCGTGCTCCAGTCGGCGATGACCTGGCTGCTCGGCACGGTGCCGGCGCTGGCAAAGGCAATGCGCGCGGTATCGACACTGCTGAAGTTGCGCGACTGCGCCTTGGCCGCGAACGCCGGAATGCCCGGCTCGTCCAGCCATGCCTTCAGTTCGGCCTCGGTCACTGCCGACGGATTCTTCGGCAGCAGGTTCTTCTTCATGTACTCGACGAACTGGTCGGTGTTCGCGCTCTGGAATGCGTGGTCATCGAACCAACCGCGCAGGAACGGATCGAAGGTCTCGCGGCCGAAGCGCTGTTCCAGGAATTCCAGGAACCACGAGCCCTTGACATAGGCCACCTGGCTGAGGGCTTCGTCGGGGTCACGCTCGTTCAGCGGCGGCAGCGCCAGCGCCTGGTCGGCCGGGCTCATGTCCTTCACTTCGGCCAGCAGGTCGGTCTGGTCGATCTGCTTCTCCATCTCGGCCATCTCCTTGCCGTACAGGGCTTCGGTGATGCGGCCCTGGACGTAGGTGGTGAAGCCTTCATTGAGCCAGATGTCCTTCCAGCTGGCGTTGGTCACCAGGTTGCCCGACCAGCTGTGCGCCAGTTCGTGTGCGACCAGCGAGACCAGCGACTTGTCACCGACGATCACGGTCGGGGTGGCGAAGGTCAGGCGCGGGTTCTCCATGCCGCCGAACGGGAACGACGGCGGCAGCACCAGCATGTCGTAGCGGCCCCAGCGGTATTCGCCGTACAGCTTCTCGGCGGCACCGATCATCTTCTCGGTGTCTTCGAATTCCTTGGCGGCCTTGTTGACCATGGTCGGCTCGGCCCAGACGCCGGAGCGGCCGGAGATCGGCTCGAACACCAGGTCACCGGCGGCGATGGCCAGCAGGTACGACGGAATCGGCTGCGGCATCTTGAAGGTGTAGTCACCGTCACGCGCGGCCTTCGGATCGTTGTCGGCGCTCATCAGCACCATCACGTCCGGGCGCGAGACCACGTGCGCGCTGTAGGTGAAGCGCACGCTCGGGGTGTCCTGCAGCGGCACCCAGGAACGGGCGTGGATCGCCTGCGACTGGCTGAACATGAAGGGCAGCTTCTTGCCCTCGGTCATCGACGGCGCCAGCCACTGCAGGCCCGAAGCGGTCGGTGCGGTGTGGTAGGTCACTTCCACCTTGGCCGGCTGTTCCGGGGCCTCGATGGTCAGCTTGCTGCCGAACACCTTGTCGACCGGGGCCAGCTCGAACTTCAGCGCGCTGCGCGCGCCATCGGCGGCGACGGCCTCGACCTTGGACACGGTCAGCTCGCGGGTGTCGAGCACCAGCTGCTTGGCATCCTTCTGCTTCCATTCCAGGGTGTAGGTGGCGGTGCCGCCGATCTGCTTCTGGTCGAAGTCCAGCTTCAGATCCAGCGCGATGTCCTTGATGACGACCTTGTCCGGCTCGGCGTACGAGCTTTCGTCGTGGCTGCGGTTCTCGGCGTTCACGGGGGCGGCGGGAGCCTTTGCGGCAGTCGGGGCGGCGGCGGGCGCGGCCGCCTCCTGGGAGCAGCCGGCGGCCAGGGCCACGGCCAGCGGAAGGAGCATCAGCGGATTACGCATGAATCGGGACCGTTACGGGGATCAGACCCCCAATGGTACCTCCCTGCGGCCCCGCAGGCGTTGCGCGGTGCGGGGTAATGGCGGGCGGGGCTGATCCTGCGCCTCCCGCACATGCCAACCAAGGTCGGCATCCACAGGTAGGTGCCAACCTTGGTTGGCACGGATGTGTCAGCGCCCGGTGCAAGCGTGTGCCAACCAAGGTTGGCACCTACCAGAACAGGTAGCGCCGGGCCATGCCCGGCGGCCCCACACGCTTTACAGCTTGTAGCCGGAGTGGATCGAAACGATGCCGCCGGTCAGGTTCTTGTAGTGGCAGCGCTCGAAACCGGCCTGCCCCATCATCGCCTTCAGTTCGTCCTGCGGCGGGTGCTTGCGGATGCTTTCGGCCAGGTACTGGTAGCTGTCCGAATCGTTGGCGAACAGCTTGCCCAGCTTGGGCAGGATCCTGAACGAGTGGAAGTCGTAGATCGGCTTGAACCAGTCCGCGGTGACTTCGGAGAACTCCAGCACGCGGGCCTGGCCGCCCACCTTCAGCACGCGGTACATCTCGCGCAGGCCAGCGTCCTTGTCGGTCACGTTGCGCAGGCCGAAGGCGATGGTGACCAGGTCGAAGCTGTTGTCCGGGAACGGCAGGGCTTCGGCGTTGCACTGCACGTAGTCCAGGCCGAGCACCAGGCCGCGGTTGGTCAGGCGGTCACGGCCGACCGACAGCATGCCGGCGTTGATGTCGCCCAGCACCACCGAGCCCTCGGCGCCAACGCGCTCCTTCAGCAGGGCGGCGATGTCGCCGGTGCCGCCGGCCAGGTCGAGCACGCGGTCGCCCGGCTTCACCTGCGCGGTCGCCACGTAGTAGCGCTTCCACGCCCGGTGCACGCCCAGGCTCATCAGGTCGTTCATCAGGTCGTAGTTGCGCGCGACCGAGGTGAACACCTGGCCGACCAGCTTCTGCTTGTCCTTGGCGGCGACGTCGCGGAACCCGAAATGGGTGGTACCGGCTTTGTAGGGGGATTCGCTCATGGCCCCGATTATCGCACCGCCGGGGGCCAGCGGCACCCCCTGCCCGTATCATGGCGGGCCACGACTTACCGGAGCCCCCGCATGATCACCACGCCCGACTACCAGGCCCTGCTGCAGACCGCCATCGCCGAAGCCCGCCAGGGCCTGGCCGAGGGCGGCGTGCCGATCGGCGCGGCGCTGTACCACAACGACGGCCGCCTGCTCGGCTGTGGCCACAACCGCCGCGTGCAGGAAGGCGACCCCTCCGTGCATGGCGAGACCGACGCCTTCCGCAAGGCCGGCCGCCAGCGCCGCTACCAGGACACCATCATGGTCACCACCCTGGCCCCGTGCTGGTACTGCTCGGGCCTGGTCCGCCAGTTCAACATCGGCACCGTGGTGGTGGGCGAATCGCGCACCTTCCAGGGCGGCATCGACTGGCTGCGCGAGAACGGCGTCAACGTGATCGACCTGGACAACCAGGAATGCGTCGACCTGCTCGGCGATTTCATCAGCCGTCATCCGGATATCTGGAACGAAGACATCGGTGAATGAGCACCACGCAGCATACTGTTGAACCCGCTTAATGAACGCTTCAGTGCCAGCACACCCTTGTGCCGGCAGCGTTTGCGGCCATTGCCGTGAACCCGTGCACAGTCAGCTGCCAGGCCTGCATACACAGCGGTAACACCCCACCCGGGCAACGCGCCTAGGGTGGGGTTACCGGGGCCTTCTCCCCCCGGCGGAGCCAGCCATGTGCGCGCACGCCGTTCGCCCTACGCCCGACCCGGTTCTCGATGCCATCCGCGAACGCCTGCAGCAGCAGTACGCGCTGCACCAGCGCGGCGCGCTGTTCTGGACCGCCTACCAGGGCCTGCAGCTGGAACTGGTACGTGGCCATCCGCTCGACCATGAGCGCCTGTGCAACGCGATGGCCGACATCGCCGAAGACCTCGGTGCGGTCGAGCACGCGCAATTGATAGGCAATCGCAACGCCGGCTCCACGCCGCGCTGACACGGCTTGCACCGGCGCATACGCCACACTGCGATGAACCCCCACTCCCATCCACTTCAACCGATTGGATCGACATGCACGCCGAAGTCCCCACCATTCCCCCGGTCATCAACGTTGACGCCGAACTTGACCACTGGCGCCGCCAGCATGCCGACGGCGCACTGCCGCACAACTCGTTCGGCTCGTACGTGCCATGGATCAAGTTTGCCTGCGATTCGCTGATCACCCAGCCGCGCGCCAGCAATGCGCAGCGCGACGAGATGTTCCAGACCCAGTACGCACTGCAGATCATGCCGCGCCTGAGCGAAGCCCAGGCCCGCGAATTCGTCGACCGTTGCTGGCAGCACGTCTACCAGACCAGCCCGGTGCGCCTGCAGGACGCGCCGCGCCTGCGCGCCTGAGCTGCCTCGCGACGGCTGCACGGCCCCTGCACGAGCCACTGCCGATCATCCTCGTCACCTGAGTGGGACGACGACGATGAAAGCACGCAATCTGTTCAATACGATCGCCAAGAAGGCCGCGGCCGCCACCGGTTCGCCGTGGACCTTCCTGGCTGCGGTAGCGATCGTGGTGATCTGGGGCATCAGCGGTCCGGTGTTCGGTTTCAACGACACCTGGCAGCTGGTGATCAACACCGGTACCACCATCATCACCTTCCTGATGGTGTTCCTGATCCAGCACACACAGAACGCGGATACCGCCGCGATGCAGATCAAGCTCGACGAGCTGATCCGTGCCACCGCAGAGGCCAACAACGAACTGTTGGATCTGGAAGAACTGGACGAAGAGCGGCTGGAAGAGATCCGCCGCGAGTACGAGCAGATGGCCCGCGAAGCCGGCGACGCGCTGGCGCGGGTGCGCGCCTGCCATGTGGCGCGGCGCGACGATGAGGCGGTGTAGCGGCCCCCTGAAATGACAATGCCGGCCAGCGGCCGGCACTACCATCGATCATCAAGGGAGAGCCGGCCGCTGGCCGGCTTTCTCTCACCCGCGCTCGTGCCAGCCGCCGCCCAGCACCTTGTACAGGGTGATGCGGTTGGCCTGCTGCGCCAGCTGCGCCTGCAGCTGGGTCTGCTGCGCGTTGTAGGCGGTACGCCGCGCATCAAGCAGGGTCACGAAGCTGTCCAGGCCAGCGTCGTAGCGCGCCTGCGACAGGCGGTTGGCCTGTTCGGCCGCTTCCACCAGGCGCTGCTGTGAACTCACCTGCTCATCCAGGCTGACATTCAATGCCAGCGCATCGGCGGTTTCGCGGAAGCCCACCTGGATCGACTTCTCGTACTGCGCCAGCGCGATGTCACGGTCCGCGTTGGCGATGGCCAGGTTGGCGCGCAGCTTGCCACCCTGGAAGATCGGCAGGGTGATCTTCGGCAGGAAGCTCCACACGCGGGTGCCGCTGTCGAACAGGTTGGACAGTTCGCTCGAGCCGCTGCCGATGCTGCCGGTCAGCGAGATGCTCGGGAAGAACGCCGCACGTGCCGCGCCGATGTTGGCGTTGGCCGCCAGCAGCTGGTGTTCGGCGGCCATGATGTCCGGGCGCTGCAGCAGCACGTCGCTGGGCAGGCCGGCCGGCGGCGGTGCCAGCGCCAGCAGCTGCGGTTCGATGCTGTCCGGCAGCAGCGCCGGATCCAGCTGGCCACCGGCCAGCAGCGCCAGTGCGTTGCGGTCCTGGGCCAGCTGCCCGCGCAGGCGCGCGGCATCGGTGCGCGCGGTCTCGACCAGGGTACGGGTCTGGGTCAGCTCCAGCGCCGAACTGCCACCACGCTCGTGGCGGGCTTCGGCCAGGCGCAGCGAGTCCTCGTAGGTCTTCAGCGTGGCGTCGGCGATCTTCAGCCGCTGCGCATCGGCGCCATAGGTCAGCCACGCCGTCGCGGTCTCGGCCACCAGGCTCAGCTGCGCGTTGCGGCGGTTGGCAGCCACGGCGAAGTACTGCTGCAGTGCCGCCTCGCTGAGGTTGCGCACGCGACCGAACAGGTCGAGCTCGAACTCGGCCACGCCGACACCGGCGGTGAACTGCTCGGTGACACCGGCGTCGGTGCCCTGGCGCTGCATCTGGCCGGTGACGGCCACGCCGGGCACGCGGTCGGCGCGCTGCACGCGGTACTGGCCGCGCGCGCGTTCAACATTGAGCACGGCCACGCGCAGGTCGCGGTTGTTCTGCAGCGACTGGTCGATCACCTGCTGCAGGCGCGCATCGGTGAAGAAGTCGCGCCAGCCAACGGCGGCAACATCGGCCACCTGGCCCTGCGTGGCCTCGGCCGGCCACTGCGCCGGAATGGCCGGAGCGACGGCGGTGTCCTTCGGTGCCAGGGTGGAGCAGCCGCCCAGCGCGAGCGCGGCGGCAACGGAAAGGAACAGGGATGCACTTTTCATGGGAATGACTTCCATCGGTACTGCCGGATGGCAGGAGGTCGTGCCGGCCAGCGGCCGGCACGACCGTTTCGCTTACGTCGAGGATTTGCGCTTGAACAGGCGCTGCACCACCACGAAGAACAGCGGTACGAAGAACACGCCGAGCACGGTGCCGACGATCATGCCGCCGAGCACGCCGGTGCCGATCGCCTGCTTGGCGCCGGAGCCGGCACCGGTGGAGATCGCCAGCGGTACCACGCCCATGCCGAAGGCCAGCGAGGTCATCACGATCGGGCGCAGGCGGTCACGCACGGCGTGCATGATCGACTCGATCAGGCTGGCGCCCTTCTCCAGGTTTTCCTTGGCGAACTCGACGATCAGGATCGCGTTCTTGCTGGTCAGGCCCACCGTGGTCAGCATCGCCACCTGGAAGTAGATGTCGCGCTCCAGGCCCTTGAAGGTGTTGGCCAGCACCGCGCCGAGGATACCCAGCGGAGCCGCCAGCAGCACCGCGGTCGGCACGCTCCAGCTTTCGTACATCGCGGCCAGGCACAGGAACACGATCATCAGCGACAGCGTGTACAGCAGCGGCGTCTGCGAGCCGGCCTGACGTTCCTGGTAGGACATCGCCGTCCACTCGATGCCGAAGCCCTGCGGCAGCTGCTTGGCCAGCTGTTCGATCTCGGCCATGGCATCACCGGAGGCCACACCCGGGGCCGGTTCACCCTGGATTTCCATCGCCGACACGCCGTTGTAGCGCTCCAGGCGCGGCGAGCCGTAGTCCCAGTGCTTGGTGGCGAAGGCACTGAACGGCACCATCTCGCCCTTGTCGTTCTTCACGGACCAGAGATCGAAGTCCTCCGGCACCATGCGGAACGCCTGGTCGGCCTGCACGAACACACGCTTGACGCGGCCGCGATCGACGAAGTCATCGATGTACGAGCTGCCCCACGCCGCGGCCAGCGTGCCGTTGATCTGGTCGATCGACAGCCCCAGCGAGGTCGCCTTGGCCGCGTCGATGTCGATGCGGAACTGCGGCGTGTCTTCCTGGCCGTTCGGGCGCACGTTGGCCAGCTTCTTGCTGCCGGCGGCGAGGCCGAGCAGCTGGTTGCGCGCGGCCACCAGTGCCTCGTGGCCCTGGCCGCTGTTGTCCTTCAGGAAGAAGGTGTAGCCCGAAGCGGTACCCAGTTCCGGAATGGCCGGCGGCGGGAAGGCGAAGATGAAGGCATCCTTGATCTGGCCCAGTGCCGCCATCGCACGACCGGTGATCGGCATCACGCCATTGTTGGCGTCACGCTCGCTCCAGTCCTTCAGCTTGACGAATGCCATGCCGGCGTTCTGGCCCATGCCGGCGAAGCTGAAGCCCTGCACCGAGAACACCGAGTCCACCGCATCCTTCTCGTTCTGCAGGAAGTGGTTTTCCAGTGCCGCGATCGATTCCAGCGTACGTTCCTGGGTGGCGCCGACCGGGGCCTGCACCAGCGCCATCAGCACACCCTGGTCTTCGTTGGGCAGGAACGAGCTGGGCAGGCGCACGAACAGCACGCCCATCAGCACGAACAGCGCCGCCACGATGCCCATGAAGCGCCACGGACGGTGGATGATGCCGCGCACGCCGCGCTGGTAGCTTTCGCTGGTGCGGTCGAAGCCGCGGTTGAAGCCGTTGAAGAAACGACCGGCCAGGCCGCGGTGGGCGACGTGGTGCTCACCCTTCTTCAGCGGCTTGAGCATGGTCGCGCACAGCGCAGGCGTCAGCACGATCGCCACCAGCACCGACAACGCCATCGCAGAGACAATCGTGGCCGAGAACTGGCGATAGATCACACCGGTGGAGCCGCTCATGAAAGCCATCGGCACGAACACCGCCGACAGCACCAGGCCGATACCCACCAGTGCGCCGGTGATCTGGCCCATCGACTTGCGGGTCGCTTCGAGCGGCGACAGCCCTTCCTCGGACATGATGCGCTCGACGTTCTCCACCACCACGATGGCATCGTCCACCAGCAGGCCGATCGCCAGCACCATCGCGAACATGGTCAGCATGTTCACCGAGAAGCCCAGCATCGCCAGCACGCCGAAGGTACCCAGCAGCACCACCGGCACGGCGATGGTCGGGATCAGGGTGGCGCGGAAGTTCTGCAGGAACAGGTACATCACCACGAACACCAGCACGATCGCTTCGATCAGGGTCTGCACCACGCCCTTGATCGACACGCGCACGAACGGGGTGGTGTCGTACGGGATCTCGGCCTTCAGGCCGGCCGGGAAGAAGCTCTTCATGTCCTGCAGCGCGGCATCCACGCCGGCTGCGGTATCAAGCGCGTTGGCGCCGGTGGCCAGGGTGACCGCCAGGCCGCTGGCCGGCTGGCCGTTGTAGCGGGTGACGAAGTCGTAGGACTCGGCACCCAGCTCGACGCGGGCGACATCGCCCAGGCGCAGTTCGGCACCGTCCTGCGCACCGCGCACGATGATGTTGCGGAACTGTTCCGGGGTCTGCAGGCGCGACTGCGCGTTGATCGTGGCGTTGAGCTGCTGGCCCTTCACCGACGGCGCACCGCCGAGCTGACCGATGGCCACCTGGGCGTTCTGCGCCTTGATCGCGGCGGTCACTTCCGGCACCGACAGGCCATAGGTGTGCAGCTTGTTCGGGTCCAGCCAGATGCGCATGGCGTACTTGCCACCGAACACCTGGATGTTGCCCACGCCCGGCACACGGCTGAGACGGTCGACGACATTGGAACCGACGTAGTCGGCGATGTCGTTGGCATCCATGCTGCCGTTCTCGGACACGAACGCGATGACGTTCAGGAAGCCCGAGCTGGACTTGGCCACGTTGATGCCCTGCCGCTGCACTTCCTGCGGCAGCAGCGGCATGGCCAGCTGCAGCTTGTTCTGCACCTGCACCTGGGCGATGTCCGGGTTGGTGCCGCTCTCGAAGGTCAGGGTGATGGTGGCCTGGCCGTTGGACGAGCTGTTGGAGGAGAAGTAGATCAGGCCATCAAGGCCCTTCATGTTCTGCTCGATGATCTGCGTCACCGAGTCCTCGACCACCTTGGCCGATGCACCCGGGTAGGTGGCGCTGATTTCCACCGCCGGCGGTGCGACGTTGGGGTACATCGAGACCGGCAGCTTGAACAGGGCCAGGCCGCCGGCGAGCATGATGATGATGGCGATCACCCACGCGAAGATGGGTCGATCGATGAAAAAGCGTGCCATGGGGTTCTCCGCTTACTTCGCGTCGCCGGCCGGGGCGGCAGGCTGGGCGGCCGCTGCCGGCTTGGCCGGCGCAGCGCCCTTCTCGGTGGCCTTGACCGGCATGCCGGGGCCGATCTTCTGCAGGCCTTCGACGATGACCTTGTCACCAGCCTTCAGACCGTCCTCGACCAGCCACTTGTCGCCGACCGTGCGGCTGACCTTGACCGGGCGCACTTCGACCTTGTTGTCCTTGTCGACCACCATCGCCGTGGTGTCGCCCTTCGGATCGCGGGCGATGCCCTGCATCGGCACCAGCACCGCGTCGCTGCGCACGCCGCCGCCGATCCCCGCACGCACGTACATGCCCGGCATCAGCAGGCCGTCCGGGTTGTCCACCTTCACGCGCAGGCCGAAGCTGCCGGTGGTCGGATCGACGCTGACTTCAGAGAACTCCAGCGTGCCCTTGTGCTCGAAGGTGCTGCCGTCTTCCATCAGGATGCTGACCGGCAGGGTCTGGTTGTCCTGCAGGCGGCCGGCGGCCAGTTCGCGGCGCAGCTGTAGCAGCTCGGCCGAGGACTGGGTCAGGTCGACATAGATCGGGTCCAGCTGCTGCACGGTGGCCAGCGCATTGGCCTGGCCGGCGCTGACCAGCGCACCCTGGGTGACGCTGGACTTGCCGATGCGGCCGCTGATCGGCGCGGTGATGCGGGCGTAGCCCAGGGTGACGTTGGCCGCATCCAGCGAGGCCTTGGCGGCACCGACGTCGGCCTCGGCCTGCTTCTGTGCGGCCACGGCATTTTCCAGGTCCTGCTGGCTGACCGCATCGACCTTGGCCAGCTCGGTGATGCGCTTGGCACTCAGGCGGGCGGCATTGGCGGTGGCTTCGGCGCGGGCCAGCTGGGCGCGGGCGTTGTTGGCCTGGGCCCGGTAGCTGGCGTCGTCGAGTTGGTACAGCGGCTCGCCTGCCTTGACCATGCCGCCCTCGGTGAACAAGCGCTTGGCGACGATGCCGTTGACCTGCGGGCGCACTTCGGCGACCAGGAAGGCATTGGTACGGCCCGGCAGTTCGCGGGTCAGGCCCACGGTCTCGGACTTCAGCGTGACCACGGTGACGTCACCCGGGCCCTGTTCGGGGGCCTGGGGTTGGCCGCCGCAGGCAGCCACGGTCGCGGCGATTGCCAGCGACAGTGCAAAGGGTCGGATTCGGCTCAGCAACATGACGGAAAGGCTCTTGGAGGAAGGAATCTCAGAGGGAGCTGATACCAGTGGGCTTCCCCTTGTTCCGGTGAAAGCCCCGCAGATCGCGCCCACCCGGGTGGAGTGGGAGCCGGACCGGCCTGCCACGCACACGACGGGAATGATGGGTGCGAAATATACATACATGCTTGTTTGTTTGTAAACCGGTACAATTCAGCCACGTTTCACCCGCACTCGTACCCACACCCATGGCCCGCAAGACCAAAGAGGACACCCAGGCAACCCGGGAAGGCATCCTTGACGCCGCCGAAGCCTGCTTCCATGAACACGGCGTGGCCCGTACCACGCTGGAGATGATCGGTGCCCGCGCCGGCTACACCCGTGGCGCGGTCTACTGGCACTTCAAGAACAAGAGCGAGGTGCTGGCTGCGATCGTCGAGCGCGTGCACCTGCCCTTCATGCAGGAACTGGAGCGCACCTCCACCGACCAGCGCGACACCCCGGTGCACGACCTGCGCGCGGTGATGATCCACTCGTTCATCGAGCTGTCCGAGGACGAGCGCCTGCGCAAGACCATGGAGATCATGCTGCGCAGCGACGCCTCGGCGGACACCAAGGTGCTGACCGAAATGCAGCAGGCCGGATTCCGCGATGCGCTGGACCGGATGGAGCGCGCCCTGCGCCGCGCCCGCGATCTGGGCCAGCTGCGCGAAGGCGCCGACCCCAAGATCGCCGCGCGCATGCTGCACGCTACCGTGCTGGGCGTACTGCATGGCGCGATGGTCGAACCGGAACTGATGGACCTCAAGCGCGATGGCATGCTCGCGCTGGACATGACCCTGGCCGCCTACGTGAAGGATGGCGTGTTCGTTCCCGGAACGGTGCCCGAGCCGTTGCCGGAAGCATGAGCGGCGTTGCTGCCGCCATCGCGGCACTGCACGATCTCTACCTGCCCGCAGGGCTGCAGTTGACCGGACCGATCGTGGCGGAAGCGGAAAGCGCAGAGTACGGTGCCTGCCGCTTTGCCCTTGAGGGTCACAGCATCGTGTTCCGCGTCGCGAAGATCACCCCCACCAAGACCGGCCAGTTCGTAACCCTGTGGAAGCGCCCCGCCCCCGGTTCTGATATCGCTCCATTGGATGCAGCCGATGCTGTGCACTTCGTGGTGATCGCGGTCTTCGACGGAACACAGCGCGGGCAGTTCATCTTCAGTCGTGACCTGCTGATCGAGCGCGGCGTGATGTCGCGCGATGGCGAGGGCGGAAAGCGCGCCCTCCGTGTCTATCCGCCGTGGAGCACGCCGACCGCAAAGGACGCGATCCGGACCCGGCAGTGGCAGCTTCGTTGCTTCCTGCCCACCGGTGCTGATGTCTCCGCCTCTGCCGGTGATCGATTACGCTCACTGTTGGGTTGAACCCGGCGGACCTTCCCTTTTCTGGACGCATCCTGATGATCCTGGACAACGTGGTGTGGGGCTTCATCGGCTGTGGCAGCGTCACCGAGAAGAAGAGCGGGCCGGCCCTGGCCAACACGCCGGGCTCACGGGTGGCCGCGGTCATGCGCCGCAATGCGGCGTTGGCCGAGGATTATGCGCGGCGCCATGCGATTCCCCGCTGGTACGCGGACGCCGATGCACTCATCGCCGACCCGGAAGTGAACGCGATCTACGTTGCGACGCCGCCCTCCACGCACATGCACTACGCATTGCAGGCGATAGCTGCGGGCAAGCCGGTCTACATCGAAAAGCCGATGGCCATGGACCACGACGAGTGCCAGCGCATCATTGAAGCCAGCGCCCGCAGCGGCGTGCCGGTGTTCGTCGCCTACTACCGCCGCGCCCTGCCCCGCTTCGCACAGGTGAAGCAGTTGCTGGACAGCGGCGCGATCGGCACGCCGCGCAGCGTGCGCGCGACCCTGCATCGGCCGCATTCGGCGAATGCCGCATCGCCTGACTTCTGGCGGACCAATCCGGCGATCGCCGGCGGCGGCCTGTTCGTCGACCTGGGCTCGCACACCCTGGACCTGCTGGATCATCTGCTGGGGCCGCTGAGCGATGTGCGTGGCCTGGCCAGTTCGTTGACCGGCGCCTACGCCGCCGAGGACAGCGTCTCGATGTGCTTCCGCACCGGGACGGGTGCTCACGGCATCGCGCAATGGAGCTTCTGCGCGTTCCGCCGCCAGGATGAGATCGAGATCACCGGCGACCGTGGGCAGCTGCGCTTTGCCACCTTCGAGGACGTTCCGATGGAGCTGGAAACCGAAGCCGGCGTGCAGACGTTCGACATCCCCAACCCGCCGTCGATCCAGCAACCGTTGATTGCCTCCCTCGTGGACGAACTGCGCGGCAACGGGCGCTCGCCCTCGAACGGCATCAGCGCCGCCCGCACCAGTGCGGTGATCGACCAGGTGCTGCAGGCCTACCGCGCGCGGCAATCACGCTGACCGCACAGGAAAAAGGCCGCCTTGCGGCGGCCTTTTCTGTTGCAGCGAGCGGGTCAGAGCCCTCGCCACGGCGAGGGATCCGACCCCATCGGGCGTTACAGGATGTAGCGGCTCAGGTCCGGGTCCTGCACCAGCTCACCCAGGTGGGCATCGACGTAGGCGCTGTCGATGGCCAGGGTTTCGCCGTCGCGGTCCGGCGCTTCGTAGCTGAGTGAATCCAGCAGGCGCTCCAGCACCGTATGCAGGCGACGCGCACCGATGTTTTCCTGGCGCTCATTCACCTGGAAGGCGATCTCGGCCAGGCGATCGATGGCGTCGGCGGTGAAGCTGACCTTGACGCCTTCGGTGGCCAGCAGTGCTTCGTACTGCTTGGTCAGCGCGGCCTTCGGCTCGGTCAGGATGCGCACGAAATCACCCTTGCTCAGCGCTCCCAGTTCAACGCGGATCGGGAAGCGGCCCTGCAGCTCCGGAATCAGATCGCTGGGCTTGGCCAGGTGGAACGCGCCCGAAGCAATGAACAGGATGTGGTCGGTCTTGATCGTGCCGTACTTGGTCGACACGTTGGAGCCTTCCACCAGCGGCAGCAGGTCGCGCTGCACGCCTTCGCGGGACACGTCGCCACCGCCCACGTTGTCACCACGCTTGGCGACCTTGTCGATCTCGTCGATGAAGACGATGCCGTGCTGCTCGCAGGCCTCGATCGCGGCAGTGCGGATGTCGTCCTCGTTGACCAGCTTGCCGGCTTCTTCCTCGATCAGCAGCGGACGTGCAGCCTTGATGGTCAGCGTGCGCTTGTGCGCCTTGGCGCCGCCGCCAAGGTTGGCGAACATCGACTTCAGCTGCTGGCCCATTTCCTCCATGCCCGGCGGGGTCATGATGTCCATGCTGACGTTGGCAGCCAGGTCGAGTTCGATCTCGCGTTCGTCCAGCTCACCATTGCGCAGCATCTTGCGGAACTTGATGCGGGTCTCGTTGTCCTGCGCCGACGGTTCGTTGCGGGCGACTTCCGGATCAAAACCGATGCCACCGCTGCGGCGCGGCAGCAGCGCATCGAGGATACGGTCTTCGGCACGCTCTTCGGCCTGGGTACGCACGCGCACCTTGGCCTGTTCGCGGTACAGCTTGACCGCGGTATCGGCCAGGTCGCGGATGATCTGCTCGACGTCCTTGCCGACGTAGCCGACTTCGGTGAAGCGGGTCGCTTCGACCTTCACGAACGGCGCGTTGGCCAGGGTGGCCAGGCGACGTGCGATCTCGGTCTTGCCGACGCCGGTCGGGCCGATCATCAGGATGTTCTTCGGCATCACTTCATTGCGCAGCTCAGGCACCAGCTGCATGCGGCGCCAGCGGTTGCGCAGGGCGATCGCCACGGCGCGCTTGGCGTCGTGCTGGCCGACGATGTGCCGGTCCAGTTCCTGCACGATCTCGCGCGGGGTCATGGTGGCGGAGGAAACTTCGATCTTCGACATGGATGTGCTCACGAATGCGTTGTCGGTCGTGCCGGCCGCTGGCCGGCAACCAGGCACGTGTGTCCGGGCTCATGAGGTTGCCGGCCATCGGCCGGCACAACCCTCACAGCTCCTCGACCACCACGTTGCGGTTGGTGTAGATGCAGATGTCGCCGGCGATGCCGATCGCTTCGCTGGCGATGGTGCGCGCATCCAGTTCGGTGTGCGCCATCAGTGCGCGCGCGGCCGAGAGTGCGTAGGAACCACCGGAACCGATGGCGATGATGCCGTCCTCCGGCTCGATCACATCACCGGTGCCGCTGATGATCAGCGAGGTTTCCTTGTCGGCCACCGCCAGCAGGGCCTCAAGCTTGCCGAGGCGGCGCTCGGTGCGCCAATCCTTGGCCAGCTCGACCGCAGCGCGCTGCAGCTGGCCATGCTTTTCCAGCTTGGCCTCGAACAGTTCGAACAGGGTGAAGGCATCGGCGGCGGCACCGGCGAAGCCGGCCAGCACCTGGCCGTCACGACCGAGGCGGCGCACCTTGCGCGCATTGCCCTTCATCACGGTGTGGCCCAGCGTGACCTGGCCGTCGCCGGCAATGGCCACGTGCTCGCCGCGACGGACGCAGACGATGGTGGTGGCGTGGAAAACGTTGGGGTTCTGACTGGGGTCCATGCGGCCTCCGATAGCTGTTCACGGGACATGGGGACAGCGCCGGGTGCGATCAAGCCTGCGCGGATGGCTGCCGTTCAGAGCTTGGTGGCGCCCCATGGGAAGAGGGCGCCCTTTTAACGAGCGCATCGCAATGCGCGCGGACCCCGCCGCCCGAACGTGGAACGCCTGCCGTTCAGCGCTTGGCCTGCGAAGGCCGGTCCGGATTCGGCTCGATGCCCCAGGCGAGGTACCAGTCTTCACCCTGCGTCTCGATCGGATGCTGGGTGCGGCCGGAGCCATTGCCGCAGGCCAGCGCTTCAGCGGCGCAGTAACGGTCGCAGCCCCAGCAGATGCGCTCGGGGTGTCTGGGATGCAACGGTATGGGCTTCGCCATGGCGGCGGTGTCCTCGTGGCCTGCGGCCACGGTGCGCCGGTTGCATCCGACCTGCCCTGATCCAGATCAAGGGCAGGCTATTCAGCCTTGTCGTCCCTGCTGCGGCGCTTGGCGCGCGGATGCGCGGCGTCGTAGACCTTGGCCAGGTGCTGGAAATCGAGGTGGGTGTAGATCTGCGTCGTGGCGATGTCGGCATGGCCGAGCAGCTCCTGCACACCGCGCAGGTCGCCGGACGATTCCAGGATATGGCTGGCGAAACTGTGCCGCAGCATGTGCGGGTGCACGTGCTTGAACAGGCCCTGGCGCTGCGCCAGCTGGCGGATGCGGATCTGCACCGCGCGCTGGCTGATCGGTCCGTTGCGGCCGGGGAACACCGGCGAGGCCGGACCGCCGCCACTTTCCGCACGCCATGCCTGCAGCGCCTCGCGTGCGGGCCGGCCGAACGGCACCCGGCGCTGGCGGTTGCCCTTGCCCAGCACGTTGACCAGGCCGCTGTCGAAATCCAGGTCACGCCAGGTCAGCGCGCAGACTTCGCTCAGGCGCAGGCCGGAGGAATAGAAAAGTTCCAGCAGCGCGCGGTCACGGCGGCCGAGTTCACCTTGCGGCTCCAGCTCGACCAGCTGCACGGCTTCATCGGCGTCGAGCACCTGGGGCAAGCGGCGCGGCGCGCGCGGCGCCTTCAGCGTCGCTGCCGGACTGACCTCGATACGCCCGTGCTTGAGCAGCCAGGCGTAGAAACTGCGGCAGGCCGACAAGCGGCGTTGCAGGCTCTTGGCCGACAGGCCGCGCCGGTGCTCGTCGGCGACGAACTGGCGCACCGCGTCGGCATCCAGTGCCTCCACTGCCATGCCACGCGGCTCGGCCCAGGCCGACAGCGCGTCCAGGTCGCGGCGGTAGGCGTCGAGCGTATGTGCCGACATCCGCCGCTCCACCTGCAGGTGCTGCAGGAAGGCCTGTACCGCGCTCATCGTCGACGTGCCCTGCTCAGCCGGGGAAGCGCTTCAGGCCGGTGACCAGCGCGTCGCCCATCATTCGCAGGAACAGCGTCCCCATGCCCGGATAGAAGCGGTTCGGGTCGTGGCTGCCGACCGCGATCAGGCCCACGCCCGGCAGCGGCAGCAATGCGGTGGTCTGCACTTCCTCACTGCGCACGCCGTACAGCACGGCATTCTTTTCCGGCTGCAGGCGGCCGCAGATCGGCTCACCGTCGTTCAGGCAATCGCGGAACGGGCCCAGCTGCGGATCGTCCGCGGCAATCACCTGCAGCCAGTCGGCCTGCTCCAGCCCGGCCACCGGCGCGTGCACCACCAGCCGCACCAGGTCACCGGCGAAGTCTTCCTGCAGCGATGCGGCCATCGCACGCAGGGTGTCAGCGGCGTTGTCCTGCTTCATCAGCGCCAGGGTCAGCTGGTGCGTGCGCACCGCCAGGCGTTCATTGACCTGGGCGGTCGCGCCCAGATCGGCCAACCGTCGTGCCAGCTCGCGGTTCTTCTCGCGCAACACTTCCAGCTGGTAGCTGGCCAGCGACGCGGTCGGGCCGTCGTCGCGCGGCACCACCAGGGTCAGGGCCAGGTCCGGGAACTGCTTGAGGAAGCCGGGATGACGCCGCAACCAGGCAGCGACTTCATGGGCCCCGAGCTTGTCGACGGTTTCGGTCATGCGATCCACTCCCCTTCGAAGACGAATGCAGTCGGGCCGGCCATCACCACCGGCTGGCCATCGCCCGGCCACTGGATGCGCAGGTCGCCACCGGGCAGGCTGATGCGCGCATCGCGCTGCAGGCGGCCACGCTGCATCAGGGTCACCGCGGCGGCACAGGCACCACTGCCGCAGGCCAGGGTCTCGCCGACGCCGCGCTCGAACACGCGCAGGCGGGCATGCGCCGGGCTCATCACCTGGGCGAAGCCCACGTTCACCGAGCGCGGGAACGATGCATGCTGCTGCAGCAGCGCACCGACGCGCTCGACCGGTGCGGCATCGATCAGGCCCACTTCGATCACCGCATGCGGGTTGCCCATCGACACCGCGGCGAAGCGTACGCTCTCGCCCTGCAGCGGCAGCAGATATTCCTCGCGCGGGTGTGCAAACCCCATCAGCGGCACGTTGGCCGGCTCGAAGGCGGGCACGCCCATCGTCACCGCGAACTGCCCATCACCGAGCACCTTCACTTCATGGCTGGCCAGCGGACTGTCGATGACGAATGCATCGCCCTGCGCACTGCCCTCGCGCACCAGCCAGGCGGCGATGCAGCGCGCCCCGTTGCCGCACTGTTCGGAGTTGGAACCGTCGGCATTCCAGATGCGGTACGAGGCCACCGAACCGTCCGCACGCGGCGCCTCGATGGTCAGGATCTGGTCGCAGCCGACGCCGGTGTGGCGGTCGGCCAGGCGCGCGGCCAGTTCAGGCGTGGGCGGCGCAGTGCCGTCACGCAGGTCGATCACTACGAAATCATTGCCCGCGCCGTGCATCTTGCTGAAGCGCAGGGCCTTGGAACCGGCCTTACTCATTCCCGCTGCCCGCCTTCTTCGCTGGCGCGGGTGCCGGCTGGGTGGCCGGTGCAGCCGGGTCCACGGTCGTGGCCGGGGTAGCGGTTCCCTGGGTCTCCGCCGGGGTCGCCTCGGTGGCGGGCTCGGCTGCGGGTTCGACGGTTTCTTCCACCGGCACCGGCTTCTGCGGCAGTACCAGCGGGCCCTTGTTGCCGCAGGCGGCGAGGAGCAGCAGCGAGGCCGCTGCCAGCGGAATCAGGATGGCGTTTCGATGGGGGATCTTCATGCCCCGAGTATAGCCATTGGCGGCTGAGCGGTTCGTGCAGGGGATCGGGTTGCCGGCCAGCGGCCGGCACTCCCGCAGGTGCTCAATCCGCGGGCGGTGGTAGCGGCCGCGTCCACAGCCAGATCGCCACGACGGTCATGCTGCCGATCGAGAACCACTTCACCCAGGCAATCGGCACGCACCACAGCATGATGGCGGCGCACACCGCCATGGTGATCGTGGCCATCCACTTGCCGTAGCGGCTGACCGCACCGTGCGCCTGCCAGTTGGCGATGGCCGGGCCGAAACGCGGATGCTGCAGCAGCCAGGTGTGCAGGCGTTCGGACCCACGTGATGCAGCCCAGGCCGAGATCAGGATGAATACGGTGGTCGGCAGGCCCGGAACGAAGATGCCGACGATGCCGGTGCCGAGGCTGACGTAGGCCAGCAGCCACCACGCCCAACGGAAACGCACCACGCGCGGCGGCGTGGCGGTATCGCGGGGTACAGATGGCTCGGGCAGGCTCATGGCCGCAAGGATACCGGTTCGGGGTGCCCGGCAGCGCCCGGCACCCCTCTGCCGTTACGGCTGGGCGATGCCCAGCTGCTGCAGCACGAACGCATACGACTCGGACAGCTCCCGATAGCGCTGGAAGCGCCCCGACTTGCCGCCGTGGCCGGCTTCCATGTTGGTGCGGAACAGGATCGGGTAGTGGCCGGTGTTGTCGTCACGCAGCTTGGCCACCCACTTGGCCGGCTCCCAGTACTGCACCTGCGAATCCCACAGGCCGGTGCCCACGAACAGCGCCGGGTAGGCCTGCGGCTTCACGTTGTCGTAGGGCGAGTAGGACAGCATGTAATCGTAGTACGGCTTCTGCTCCGGGTTGCCCCACTCGTCGTATTCGTTGGTGGTCAGCGGAATGGTCGGGTCGAGCATGGTGGTGACCACGTCGACGAACGGCACCTGCGCCACCATCACCCGGTAATCCTGCGGAGCCTGGTTGGCCACGGCACCCATCAGCAGGCCACCGGCGCTGCCGCCGGACGCGGCCACGCGATCCTTCGCCGCCCAGCCCTGCGCCACCAGGCCACGGGTGACGTCGACGAAGTCGTTGAAGGTGTTCTGCTTGTGCAGCAGCTTGCCGTTCTCGTACCAGTCGCGCCCCATCTCCTGGCCGCCGCGGATGTGGGCGATGGCATACACCACGCCACGATCGAGCAGGCTCACCGCGGTCTGGTTGAAGTACGGGTCCATCGACATGCCGTAGCTGCCGTAGGCGTACTGGAACAGCGCACCCTTGCCGTCCTTCTGGTAGCCCTTGCGGTAGACCAGCGACACCGGCACCTTCACGCCATCGCGAGCGGTGATCCAGACGCGGTCGGTCTCGTACTTCGAGGCGTCATAGCCAATCACCGGCTGCTGCTTCAGCTGGCGACGCTCGCCGGTGGCGGTATTCAGCTCGAACACGGTGGTCGGGGTGGTCATCGAGGTGTAGACGTAGCGCAGCCACGGCGTATCGGCCTCGGTGTTGTCGCCCAAGCCCATCGAATACGCCGGCTCATCGGCCTTCACGTAGTCGCTGCGGCCATCCTTGAACAGCAGGCGGATGCGCTCCAGGCCCTCGGACCGTTCGGCGATGGCGGTGTAGCTGTCGAACAGCTCGAAGCCTTCGATGAACACCGCATCGTCGTGCGCGATCCAGTCCTTCCACTGCGCGCGCGAGGTGGCATCGGTCGGTGCGGTGACCAGCTTGAAATTCTTCGCACCGTCGTTGGTGCGGATCACCCAGCGGCCGTCGTAGTGGTCGGCGTCGTACTCGACATCACGCTGGCGCGGCGCCAGCACGGTGAAGGTGGTCGGGTCGCTGGCCGGCGCGTAGCGCTCTTCCGAGGACACGGTGCTGTGCACGCCGATGGTGATGAAGCGATCGTCGCGGGTGCGGCCGATGCCCATGTAGAAGCTGTCGTCCTTCTCTTCGTAGACGACGGTGTCGGTGCTGGCCGGGGTGCCCAGCACGTGCTTCTTGACGCGCACGGTCAACAGCGTTTCCGGATCGTTCTCGACGTACAGCACGGTGCGGTTGTCGTCGGCCCAGACCAGGTCGCCGGAACTGCCGGTGATCACATCGGGCAGCACCTGGCCGGTGGCCAGGTCCTTGAAGCGGATCGTGTACTGGCGGCGGCCGACATCGTCATCGGCCCAGGCCAGCAGCTGGTTGTCCTGGCTCACTTCCATCGAGCCGACGCTGAAGTAGCCCTTGCCGGCGGCCATCGCGTTGACGTCCAGCAGGATTTCCTCGGCCGCCTCCATGCTGCCCTTGCGGCGCGCGTGGATGGGGTAGTCCTGGCCGGTCTCGAAGCGGCTGTAGTACCAGTAGCCGCGCTCGCGCGCCGGCACGCTGGAATCGTCCTGCTTGATGCGGCCGACGATCTCCTTGTACAGGGTGTCTTCCAGCGGCTTCAGTGGTGCCAGCAGCTGGTCGGCGTAGGCATTCTCGGCCTGCAGGTAGGCCAGCATCTCCTTGTTCTCGCGCTTGTCGTCGCGCAGCCAGTAATAGTCATCGTTGCGGGTCGCGCCGAACGGCGCCTTGACCACATGCGGATGCTTGGCGGCATCCGGCGGAACGGGCGGCGTGGCGGCGGTAGCAGTGGTGGTCATCAGGCTGGCGAGTAACAGGCAGAGGGTGGATTTCATGAGATAAGGTTCCAGGCGCATCAATGCAATGGTCTTCGGCGGGGTCAGATCCCTTTTCCCGAAAAGGGATCTGACCCCAATCGCGGCCAAGCGGCAACCCTGCGGATCGTCATGGGCCATGCCGGCCGGCGTACCATGGGCTCCATGAGTACCCTGCCCCACACGCCGGGCTACAGCCGGCGCAGCCATGAAATCGCCCCGTTCCACGTGATGTCCCTGCTGGCCCGCGCACAGGCGCTGGAGCAGGCCGGCCACGATGTGATCCACCTGGAAATCGGCGAACCGGACTTCACCACTGCCGAACCCGTCGTGCGTGCCGGCCAGGCCGCACTGGCCGCCGGCCACACCCGCTACACCGCCGCGCGTGGCCTGCCGGCACTGCGCCAGGCGATCAGCGGCTTCTATCGCAGCCACTATGGGCTGGACATCGATCCCGAACGCATCCTGGTCACCCCGGGCGGGTCCGGTGCGCTGCTGCTGGCCAGCAGCCTGCTGGTCGATCCCGGACGCCACTGGCTGCTGGCCGACCCCGGCTACCCCTGCAACCGCCACTTCCTGCGCCTCGTCGAAGGCGGCGCACAGCTGGTGCCGGTCGGCCCGGACACCGCCTACCAGCTGACCCCGTCGCTGGTGGAACAGCACTGGAATGCCGACAGCGTCGGCGCGCTGGTCGCCTCACCGGCCAATCCGACCGGCACCGTGCTGTCCGCCGACGAACTGGCCGCCCTGTCGCAGACCCTGCACGCGCGCGGCGGCCACCTGGTGGTGGACGAGATCTATCACGGCCTGACCTACGGCCTGGATGCACCCAGCGTGCTGCAGGTGGACGACAGCGCGTTCGTGCTGAACAGTTTCTCCAAGTACTTCGGCATGACCGGCTGGCGGCTGGGCTGGCTGGTGGCACCGCCGTCAGCGGTACCCGATCTGGAGAAGCTGGCGCAGAACCTGTACATCAGCGCATCGAGCATTGCCCAGCATGCCGCGCTGGCCTGCTTCAGCGAGGAATCGATGGCGATCTTCGAACAGCGCCGCGAGGCGTTCCGGCAGCGCCGTGACTTCCTGCTGCCCGCACTGCGTGAGCTGGGCTTCCGCATCGAGGTCGAGCCGCAGGGCGCGTTCTACCTGTACGCCGATGTCAGCGCCTTCACCGACGACGCGCAGGCGTTCTGCGCGCACTTCCTGGAAACCGAGCACGTGGCGTTCACCCCGGGCCTGGACTTCGGCTTCCACCGCGCCAACCAGCATGTGCGGCTGGCGTACACCCAGGAAGTACCGCGGTTGCAGGAGGCGGTGGCGCGCATCGCGCGTGGGTTGAAGCGCTGGAGCGGCTGATCGTCCGCGCGAGCGGCATCCACGCATGGCGTGGATAGGTGGAACCCAAAGAAAAACGCCGCCCGAAGGCGG
Organism: Stenotrophomonas sp. 109824_Sma; assembly: GCF_056480025.1. Taxonomy (NCBI): domain Bacteria; kingdom Pseudomonadati; phylum Pseudomonadota; class Gammaproteobacteria; order Lysobacterales; family Lysobacteraceae; genus Stenotrophomonas; species Stenotrophomonas sp. 109824_Sma. Next base: position 4,095,626 of record NZ_CM151078.1, read on the forward strand.
CGTTTTCCGTTCTGCTTACTTGCCGCCCAACCGCTCCCACAGGAAGCTGTAGGCCAGCGCCGACATGTGCGCGGCCTGCGCGTTGTTGGCTGCGCCGCCGTGGCCACCTTCGATGTTCTCGTAGTAGGTCACGTCCTTGCCGGCGTCGATCATCTTCGCCGCCATCTTGCGGGCGTGGCCCGGGTGCACGCGGTCATCGCGGGTGGAGGTGGTGAACAGCACCGGCGGGTAGTTCTTCTTCGCGTTGAACAGGTGGTACGGCGAGAAGGTCTTGATGAACTCCCAGTCGCTGGTGTCCGGGTTGCCGTACTCGGCCATCCACGAGGCGCCGGCCAACAGGTGGCTGTAGCGCTTCATGTCCAGCAGCGGTACCTGCACCACCACCGCACCGAACAGTTCCGGGTACTGGGTCAGCATGTTGCCGGTCAGCAGGCCTCCGTTGCTGCCACCCTGCACGCCCAGGTGCTTGGCGGTGGTGATCTTGCGCTTGACCAGATCGCGCGCCACCGCGGCCATGTCTTCATAGGCCTTGTGGCGGTTCTGCTTCAGCGCCGCCTGGTGCCAGCGCGGGCCGTACTCGCCGCCGCCACGGATGTTGGCGACCACGTACACGCCGCCCTTCTCCAGCCAGGCGCGACCCATGCCACCGGAATAGCTCGGGGTCAGCGAGATCTCGAAACCACCGTAGCCGTACAGCAGGGTCGGATTGGAGCCATCGAGCTTCATCGCCCTGTCGTGCACCACGAAGTACGGCACGCGGGTGCCGTCCTTGCTGGTGGCGAAGTGCTGCTCGATCACCTTGCCCTTGGCATCGAAGAAGGCCGGCATGGTCTTCAGCGTTTCCGGTGCCTGGCCGATCTCGGCCAGCGCCAGCGTCGTCGGGGTCAGGTAATCGGTGGCGGTCAGCCACACCGCGTCGCTGTCATTGCTGTCCACCGCGCCCACGGCCAGCGTGCCGAAGGCCGGCGCGCCGACGAAGCGGCTGGTCTTCCAGCCATCTGCGCCCGGGGTCAGCACTGACAGGCGGTTCTTGACGTCGTCCAGCACGTTCAGCACCAGGTGGCTTTTGGTCCAGGTGGCGCTGGCCAGCGAGGTGGTCGCGGTCGGGGTGAACAGCACCTCGAAGTCGCGCTTGCCGGCCAGGAAGTCGTCCAGCTTCGTCGCCAGCAGCGAACCGGACGCGTAGGTTTTGCCGCCCACGGTCCACGGATCGCGCAGTTCCAGGGTCAGCCACTGCTTGTGCAGGCCCTTCTCGGCAGAGTTCGGCGCGTCGATCTTGGTCAGCGTGCCGTCGTCGCCACGCAGGTAGAGCTCGTTGTTGTAGAACGCCAGCGTGCGGCTGACCAGGTTGCGCTCGAAGCCCGGGGTGTCATCGTGCATCGCCGCGATGTACATGTCTTCCGGCTTGCCTTCGTACACCACGGTGGCCGAGGCCATCGGCGTGCCGCGCTTCCACAGCTTGGCCACGCGCGGATAGCCGGACGTGGTCATCGTGCCGGCACCGAAGTCGGTGTAGACGAACACGGTGTCGCGGTCGACCCAGTTGAGGCCACCCTTCGACTCCGGACGGAAGAAGCCGTCCTTGATCCAGGTCTTGTTGGCCAGGTCGAACTCACGGGTGACGTCGGCGTCGGCGCCGCCGCGCGACAGCGCGATCAGGCAGCGGCTGTAATCCGGGCGCAGGCAATCGGCGCCGTGCCAGACCCAGTTCTCACCCTCGGCCTTGTTCAGCGCATCCAGGTCGAGCACGGTTTCCCACTGCGGCGAGGCCTTGCGGTACTCGGCCAGGGTGGTGCGGCGCCACAGGCCGCGCTCGTGCTGCTGGTCCTTCCAGAAGTTGTAGTAGTAGTCGCCGATCTTCTGCACGCCGGGGATCTTGGCATCGGAGTCGAGCACCTCGCGGATGCTGGTCTCCATCTGCTTGAAGGCCGGAGTCTGCGCCAGGCGCGCCTCGGACTTGGCATTCTGTTCCTTGACCCAGGACAGTGGCTTGTCGCCGGTGACGTCCTCCAGCCAGGCGTAGCGATCGGTGTCTTCAGCGGCCACGGCGGTCCCCACCGAGGCAGCGGTCATCATGCCGGCCAACAGGCAGGCGGAAGCGAGTCGTGACATTGCAGCTCCAGGCAGTCATAAGCCGTGGAACGCTAGCACGGAATGTCGCAGCCTCCCCCGTGTCGAAGGTCAGGCCGTGGCCGCCGGACTGCGCCGGCCGCGTGCGGCGGGAGCCGGCCGACGGCGCGCCTGTCCACCGGTACGCCGCGCCAGCCGCCGCCATGACAGGCGCGGCAGCGGAAAGCGCAGCAGCGCCCACCAGGCCGTGAGCGGCATGCCCACCAGCCACATCGGCAGCCAGCCCAGCCATGCGCTGCTGCCACGTGCCGCCGGCCAGACCAGTACCAGCGCCAGTCCGGCCAGGGCCAGCTGTTGCACGCCGCGCAGCAGGCGCGGGTCGGCGCGTTCGATGACGCGTTCAGTTGCAGGGCGACGGACGGAACGAGCATTCATGGGGCTTCTCCGGTAGACAATGCAACACAGCTTGGGCAAGCCCCTTCTCACAGGATGCGACACCATTGACGGATCGCGTGCACACAGTCGACCATGCGCGTGCAAGCCCACTGGAGCCCGCTCCCGCATGACTTCGATCCGCCCGTTCTGCGCCGTGCTGCTGGCTCTGTCCCTGGCAGGTCCTGCCATGGCCGCCAGTGAGCCGCCGTCGCCCCGCGCCAGCGCCACCGACGCGGCCGACCCGGGGGCGCCGATCGACCTGAAGCGCTTCATGGGCACCTGGTATGTGATCGGCCGCGTGCCGAACTTCATCGAACGCGGGCATGTCGCCAGCGTCAACGAGTACGAGCTGCGCGACGAGCACAAGGTCGGCATCACCTACCGCTACCGTGATGGCTTCGGCGAACCGCTGCAGGAGATACGCGCACGTGCCAGCGTCGATCCGGACAGCGGCAACCACGGCTGGCGAACCTGGTTCTATCGCGTGGTGCCGACCCATTCGCGGGTGCTGGAAGTCGCCCCCGACTACTCGTGGGCACTGATCGGTTATCCGGGCCGCGAGATGGCCTGGATCTTCGCGCGCAAGCCGGACATGGACAAAGCCCTGTACAAGGAGCTGGCCGAGCGCCTGCGCGACGAGTACGGCGTGAACACCGACAAGCTCAAGCGCGTGCCGCAGCATCCGGAACAGGTCGGCAAGCTGGGCTACGAAGTACCGAACGCGCGTTGATCGGATCGCGGGTGCGGAACCGGGTCCGTGCGCCCGGACGTCACGCCGCGCGTGGCTGCACCCGGCGTTCGATTTCGCTGCGCGTTGGCAATGTCTTGAGATCGTAGGCCGCCTGCATCGCGAGCCAGGACGCGGCATCCCCACCAAAATGCCGCGCCAGCCGCGCTGCAGTGTCCGCCGAAATGCTGCGTTGGCCGTGCACGATGGCGTGCAGTCGCGTTGCGGGCACATCCAGGGCCTTCGCCAGCGCATTCACGCTCAGCGCCAGGGGCAGCAGGAACTCTTCGCGCAGGATCTCGCCAGGATGGATGGCGCGCATGCCGTTGTGGGGACGCTTCATGGCGGGCACCTCAGTGATAGTCAACAATTTCCACGGCATCGGCGCCGCCGTCGGTCCAGGTAAAGCAGAGCCGCCATTGATTGCTGATGCGAAGGCTGTACTGCCCTCTTCGATCGCCTGACAGCGCCTCAAGACGATTCCCGGGCGGGCTGCGCAGGAAGGCCAACGTCTGTGCCGAGTCGAGCAGCTGCAGTTTGCGTTCCGCCACTCGCCGGATCTGGCGCCAGGCGCGTGGGCAGGTTCCTTCAAACAGGGCGCGGGTCTGCTTGCAGCGGAATGAACGGATCATTCCGCAAAACGTATTACGTTTAACGGAACATACCAAGGAACGCGATGTGCTGCCAGTCCCAGTCTGGCGATATCGATTCCTGATGGGCGTGGCGGCTTCCAGAGCCTGGCGCTATGACAGGCACAATATCGACACTCTGCAGGCTACAGGCTGCCGGCCAACGGCCGGCACTACCCGAACGATGCCCGGCGCCCGTTACTTGCGGCTGTAATGCGCGACCAGGCGGTCGCCGAGCATCTGCAGCAGCTGCACCAGCACCAGCAGCAGGACCACGGTAACCAGGGCCACGTCGGTGTGCGAACGCTGGTAGCCATCGCGGAACGCCAGGTCACCAAGGCCGCCGGAACCGATCGCACCGCCCATCGCGGTGAAGCCGATCAGGGCCACGGTGGTGACCGTCGCACCGGCGATCAGGCCCGGCCGCGCTTCCGGCAGCAGCACCCGGGTGACCAGCTGCCAGGTGGTGGCGCCCATCGCCTGGGTCGCCTCGATCACGCCACGGTCCACTTCGCGCAACGCGGTCTCGACCAGGCGCGCATAGAAGGGCGCCGCGCCGATCACCAGCGGCACGATCGCGCCGCGCACGCCCAGCGACGTTCCCATCAGGAACAGCGTGACCGGAATCAGCACGATCATCAGGATGATGAAAGGCACCGAGCGCAGCAGGTTCACCACCAGCGCCAGCACGCCATAGGCGAACGGACGGCGCTTCATCTGCGGCGCACCGAACAGGTACAGCAGCACGCCCAGCGGCAGGCCGATGGCCACGGTCAGCGGCAGCGAACCGAGCAGCATCAGCAGGGTGTCGATGGTGGCCTGGCCGATGTCGGCCCACTTGCCCGCATCCAGGTGGCGGAAGAAACCGCCGGCAGTGGCGATGATCATCGACGCAGCTCCTCGACATGCACGCCGGCAGCCACGAAGGCGGCCTGCGCGGCGGACTGGTCACCGCCCACCAGGGCGACCACCAGCTGGCCATAGGGGGTGTCCTTGATCCGGTCGATGCGGCCGGACAGGATGTTGTAGTCGACCCCGGTCTGGCGCGCGACGCTGCCGAGCAGGGGTTCGTAGGTATCGCCGCCGAGGAAGGTCAGGCGCACGATGCGCCCGCCCACCACGTCGAAATCGCGGTGCAACGCCCCTTCGTCCACGTGCTCCGATTCGCTGACGAACCGGCGCGTGGTCGGGTGCTGCGGATGCAGGAACACCCGGGTAACCGGTCCGGTCTCGACCATCTGGCCGGCGTCGAGGACGGCAACGCGGTCGCAGACACGGCGGATCACGTCCATCTCGTGGGTGATCAGCACGATGGTCAGGCCCAGCTCGCGGTTGATCTTCGACAGCAGCGACAGCACCGAGGCCGTGGTCTGCGGATCCAGCGCGCTGGTGGCCTCGTCGCACAGCAGGATCTGCGGGCGGGTCGCCAGCGCACGGGCGATGCCGACGCGCTGCTTCTGGCCACCGGACAGCTGTGCGGGGTACTTCTGCGCATGCGCTTCCAGGCCCACGGTCTGCAGCAGCTCGGCCACGCGCGCGTCGATCTCCGCCTTCGGCGTGCCGGCCAGCTCCAGCGGGAAGGCGACATTGCCGGCCACCGTGCGCGACGACAGCAGGTTGAAGTGCTGGAAGATCATGCCGATGCGCCGGCGCAGCGTGCGCAGGCCATCCGCGTCCAGTGCGGTGACATCCTCGCCACCGATCAGCAGCCGTCCGCCGCTGGGTTCTTCCAGGCGGTTGATCATGCGGATCAGGGTCGACTTGCCAGCGCCGGAATGGCCGATGATGCCGAATACCTCACCGGCCTCGATGGTCAGGTCCAGCGGTTGCAGCGCGCTGACTTCGCGGCCGGCAACGGCATAGGATTTGTGCAGGCGCTGGAACTCGATCACGGGCGTGGCTCACCGGCTGGGTGACGGAAGGGGGCGTGCAGCCTACCAGCGCAGGCGGTCGCGCGCCCGCGCCATGGGCCAGAATGTTATTCCTTTTGGTTCTAAGGCACCCGCACCGGCGCGTTGGCTGGGGTCAGAGCCCCTGCGGGGATCCGACCCCGGGGTCGGATCCCCGCAGGGGCTCTGACCCCATTCCCTGGCCCAGCCGACTCAGGGATGATCCAGCGGCTTCGGCGGTTCCTGCCGGTTCACCCGCTCGCGGTGCAGCAGGTACAGGCCGGAAGCGACGATGATCGCCGCACCCACCCAGGTATAGCCATCGGGCAGCTGGCCCCAGAAGGCCAGGTCCCAGCCGATCACCCAGACCAGCCCGCTGTATTCCAGGGGCGCGATCATCGAAGCCTCGCCCAGCTGGAACGCCTTGGTCAGGGCGATCTGGCCCAGCGCCCCGGCCAGGCCCATGCCGGCGATCAGCGGCGCATGCGCCAGCTGCAGCGGCACCCAGCCGGGAAGGGACAGCAGGCCGGCGCCGATGGCCATGATCACCAGGAACCAGACCACCATCGACTGCGAGGTATCGGTGCGGGTCAGCAGGCTGACCGTGATCGCCGCCACGGCATAGGCGGTGGCGGCGGCCAGCACCATCAGGCCGGGCACCGAGATGAAACCGTCGACGCCCGGTCGCAGCACCACCAGCACGCCGACCAGGCCAATGCCGATGGCGACCCAACGCCGCGGCCCGACCCGTTCGCCCAGCAGCGGCACCGACAGTGCGGCGATCAGCAGCGGGGCGACGAAATAGATGGTGTAGGCGGTGGACAGCGGCAGGTCGCGCAGGGCGAACACGAAGCAGCCGATCATCGCCATGCCCAGCGCGCCACGCAGCAGGTGCAGGCCCCAGCGACGCGGCACCAGCGAGCGCGGCCCGGCGCTGGCCAGCACCCAGACCAGCACGAACGGCAACGAGGCCGCGCCGCGCAGGAAGGTCACTTCCAGGGTCGGATAGCTGGCCGACAGCTGCTTCATGCCAGCGTCCATCAGCGAGAAACAGGCGACCGCAGCGACCATCCAGGCCACCGCACGCGAGGGGGAGCGTTGCACGTTCATGGCCCATTATCGCCGACCACACCGGCTTGTAGAGTCGAGCCATGCTCAACTGCCGCCCTTCTGTAGAGTCGAGCCATGCTCGACTGTTCTTCACACAGCGGTCGAGCATGGCTCGACTCTACAGAAGGCAGTCATGCGGGCCCTCGCGATAGAATGGCCACCACTGAATCCTGCGGAGCATCGCCCATGCCTTCCTTCGACGTCGTGTCCGAAGTCGACACCCACGAGCTGACCAACGCCATCGACCAGGCCAACCGCGAACTGAGCACCCGCTTCGACTTCAAGGGCGTGGACGCCAAGTTCGAGCGCGATGGCGATGTGATCAACCAGACCGCGCCGACCGAGTTCCAGCTCAAGCAGATGAACGACATCCTGCGCGCACGCCTGGCCGCACGCGGCATCGACGTGCTCAGCCTGGAGTTCGGCGACATCGAGACCAACCTGGCCCAGGCCCGGCAAAAGATCACCGTCAAGCAGGGCATCGAGCAGAAGATCGCCAAGAAGATCGCGGCGGCGCTGAAGGATGCCAAGCTGAAGGTGGAAAGCCAGATCAACGGCGACAAGCTGCGCGTGCAGGGCAAGAAGCGCGACGACCTGCAGGACGCCATCGCCGTGCTCAAGGCCGGCAAGTTCGAGCTGCCGCTGCAGTTCAACAACTTCCGCGACTGAGGCATCCGCCGGGCACGCCCCGGCGCTGCCAGCGGCAGGTACGACGGCGCGTTGCCAGCGACGCGCCTACAATGGCGGCCCCGCCAGCCGACGTGCCCGCCATGACCGATTCCCACCTGCCCACCGATGACCCGATCGCCGCCACCCGCCTGTGGCTGGAGCGCATCGTCATCGGCCTGAACCTGTGTCCGTTCGCCAAGGCGGTGTATGTGAAGGACCAGGTCCGCATCGTGCTCAGCGATGCGACCACGCCAGAAGCCCTGGTTGAGCAGCTGGCCGAGGAACTGGTGCTGCTGCGCGATACGCCGGCCGAACAGATCGACACCACGTTGATCGTGCATCCGCAGGTGCTGACCGATTTCCTCGACTACAACGATTTCCTCGACAACGCCGACGCCGCGATCGAGGCACTGGACCTGCAGGGCATCCTGCAGGTGGCCAGCTTCCACCCGGACTACCAGTTCGACGGCGTGGCCGCGGACGACGCCAGCAACTATACCAATCGCGCGCCCTTCCCCACCCTGCACCTGCTGCGCGAAGACAGCGTGGCGCGCGCGGTGGATGTCTATCCGGACCCGGACGTGATCGTCGAGCGCAACATCCAGACCCTGGACCGCATCGGCGTGGACGGCTGGCATCGCCGCCTGCGTGGCGAAGACCTGACGTGAGCACGGTGCCGCCGATTGCCGCATGGCCGGCCGCGCCGCTGTCGGGCAAGGTGGTGCTGGTCACCGGCGGCGCCAACGGCATCGGCCGTGGCATCGCCCAGGCGGTGCTCGGTGCCGGCGGACGCGTGCTGATCGGCGACCTGGACGTGGAGGCCGGCGATGCGTGTCTGGCGGAATGGCAGCGCGGTGACGACACCGCATTCCAGCGCCTGGACATCACCGACGAAGCCAGCGTGCGCGACTTCATCGCCGTCGCCTTGCAGCGTTTCGGCCGCATCGACGGGCTGGTCAACAACGCGGGCATCGCCGGACCGCATGGCACGCTGCTGCAGGACATGGACTGGGACGAGTGGCAGCGCCGGCTGTCCTCGCTGCACGGTGCCTTCCTGTGCAGCAAGCACGCACTACCGGCGCTGACGGCCAGTGCTGCCGGCGCGATCATCAACATCGCCTCGACCCGCGCCTGGCAATCCGAAGCGCACAGCGAGGCCTACGCTGCGGCCAAAGGTGGGCTGGTGGCGTTCACCCATGCGCTGGCGATCAGTGCCGGCCCAACGGTGCGGGTCAACAGCATCAGTCCGGGCTGGGTCGGCACCACCGCCTGGCAGGCCCCCTCGCGACGACACGCGCCGGAGTACTCGGCCATCGACCAGGCACAGCACCCGGTCGGCCGGGTCGGCCGCCCCGAGGACATCGGCGCGCTGGCGGTGTACCTGCTGTCATCACTGTCCGGCTTCAGCACCGGCCAGGATTTCATCGTCGACGGCGGCATGACCCGGAAGATGATCTACGCCGAATGATCACAAGCCGGGACGCCAGGTAGAGGCCAACCTTGGTTGGCCTGGGCTTTTCGCCAACCAAGGTTGGCGCCTACCAAAGCGTTACGCCATGTCCGAACATTCCGGTAGATCCACGCCATGCGTGGATAGCGGTAACGTGCCAACCCAGGTTGGCACCCACCACAACGGCTTACGCCATGCCCGAGTGGCGCAGCAGCGCGTCGATCTGCGGTGCGCGGCCGCGGAAGGCCTTGAAGTTCTCCGCCGCCGGGCGGCTGCCACCACGCGACAGGATCTCATCGCGGAAGCGTGCACCGGTTTCAGCCAGTGCCTGCGGCGCTTCCTCGAACGCGGCGTAGGCATCGGCGCTGAGCACTTCGGCCCACTTGTAGCTGTAGTAACCCGCGGCGTAACCACCGGCGAAGATATGGCTGAACTGGTGCGGGAAGCGATTCCAGACCGGCGGGTGGTTCACGGCCACTTCCGCGCGCACGCGGTCCAGCAGTGCCAGCACGCTGTCCTGCGCCGGTTCGAACTGGCTGTGCAGCAGCATGTCGAACAGGCCGAATTCCAGCTGGCGCACCGTGGCCATGCCGCTGTGGAAATTGCGCGCGGCCAGCATGCGCTCGTACAGCGCGCGCGGCAGTGGCTCACCCGTTTCAACATGCGCGGTCATGCCCTGCAGGTGGTCCCATTCCCAGCAGAAGTTCTCCATGAACTGGCTGGGCAGCTCCACCGCGTCCCATTCCACGCCGTTGATGCCGGCCACACCCAGTTCGCCGATGCGGGTCAGCAGCTGGTGCAGGCCGTGGCCCATCTCATGGAACAACGTGGTTACTTCGTTGTGGCTGAAGGTCGCCGGCTTGCCGTTGGCACCACGGCCAAAGTTGCACACCAGGTAGACCAGCGGGGTCTGCACGCTGCCGTCGGCACGCTCGCGGCGGTTGCGGCAATCGTCCATCCACGCACCGCCGCGCTTGCCTTCGCGTGCGTACAGGTCCAGGTAGAACTGGCCCACCAGCGCGCCCTGCGCATCGACCAGGCGGAAGAAGCGCACGTCTTCATGCCAGACCGGCGCACTGTCCTCCTGCACGCGCAGGCCATACAGCTGCTCGATCACCGAGAACAGGCCGCCCAGCACCTTCGGTTCGGTGAAATATTGCTTCACTTCCTGCTCTGAATAGCTGTAGCGCGCCTGCTTCAGGCGGTCGGCGGCGAATGCCAGGTCCCAGGCCTGCAGGCTGTCAATGCCGAGCTGTTCGCGTGCGAACTGCTCCAGTTCGGCGCGGTCCCTGGCGGCGAACGGCTTGGCGCGCGCGGCCAGGTCGCGCAGGAAACCCAGCACTTCGGCCGGATCCTGCGCCATCTTGGTCGCCACCGAATAATCGCCGTACGAAGCGAAGCCGAGCAGTGCGGCCAGCTCCGCGCGCAGGGCGAGGATGCGGTCGATGTTGCTGCTGTTGTCCAGTGCGTCATCGCCGAATTCGGATGCACGCTGCGCGCTGGCGCGGTACAGGATCTCGCGCAGGTCGCGGTCTTCGGCCCAGGTCTGCACCGGCAGGTAGCACGGCATCTGCAGGGTCAGCTTCCAGCCGGTCTTGCCCTCCTTTTCCGCCGCAGCGTGCGCGGCGGCCTTCACGTCTTCCGGCAGGCCGTTCAGTCGCGCTTCGTCCTCGATGATCAGCGACCACGCATCGGTGGCATCGAGCACGTTCTGCGAGAACTTCGCCGACAGCGCCGACAGCTCTTCCTTGATCGCAGCAAAGCGCTGCTGCGCCTCGGGCGCCAGCTCGGCCCCCCCCAGGCGGAAATCACGCAGCGTGTTGTCCAGCACCTTGCGCTGGGCCTCGTCGAAGTGCGCGGCCTCCGGGCTGGCGGCCAGTGCCTGGTACTGGCGGTACAGCGCCAGGTTCTGGCCCAGCGCGCTGGCGAAGCGGGTCACCCGCGGCAGGTTGCTGTTGTAGGCCTCACGCAGTTCCGGGGTGTTGACCACGCCCTGCAGGTGGCCGACCAGGCCCCAGGCGCGCCACAGGCGCTCGGTGGCATCGTCCAGCGGGGCGACGAAGGTCTCCCAGCGCACCGGCTGCACCTGCTCGGCCTTGCTGACGGCGGCTTCGGCCTCAGCCAGCAGCACATCCAGCGCCGGTGCGACGTGCTCGGGGCGGATCGCCTCGAAGCGCGGCAGGCCGGAAACATCAAGCAGGGGGTTGGCAACGGTCACGGCAGATCTCCAGGAAACGGGCCCGGCAGGCGGGCAGCCCGGTAGATATGGCGCTGGCAGGCGTGGCTGACAAGGGGGCGCGGCATTCACATCGGCCTTACGGTCACGCACCGAAGCTCTGGCTGCGGGGGAGTCCGCAGCGGTAGGTACCGAACGAGGCCCCACATGGAAGGTCTGGCTGCAGTTGCATCCACCTCACCGGCGCGATCGCTGGCGCTGTCCGCCAGCCCGGCCGAACTGACCTGGATCGCCGCGCTGTGCGATGCCGGCGATGACGCCCCGCGCCACCTGCAGCAGCTGCAGGCGGTGCTGCAGCAGGGCGGCACCTTCAACGACGCCCAGGAGTGGTACCCGTTCGAAGTGGTCGAGCGCGGCGCCAGCCAGCTGCAGCTGGGTCACGAGCGCGAGTTCGTGATCTGCGTGCTGCTGTGGCTGCAGGCATTGGCCCAGGGCCGCGCCAGCATCCTGGACCCCAGCCTGCACCTGGATGACCGAGCGATGGACATCGAGGCCTTGCCAGATGCGCTGCGCGACGCGGTGCTGGATGCGTTCACCGCAGCGGGGTATTGAATCTGTAGCGTCGAGCCATGCTCGACGGCTCTTTCCCGGAGTCGAGCATGGCTCGACGTTACAAGGGCGCTACAACGCTTCCAGGCTGCACCACGGCAGTTCCGGCAACCCCTGCCCGGCCACCGCTGCGGCCAACTGTGCATCGGCGCCGTCGACATCGATGCCCTGCCGCGCGTACCACGACGGATCGTAATAGCTTTGCGCGTAGCGCTCGCCGCTGTCGCACAGGATGCTGACGATGCTGCCCTGGTGGCCCGCCTCGCGCATCCATTGCGCCGCCTGCAGCACGCCGATGAAATTGGTGCCAGTGGAGCCACCGACACGGCGTCCGAGCTGGCGGCTGACATGGCGCATCGCGGCCAGGCTCAGCGCGTCGGGCACCTTCACCATCGCATCGACGCTGGTCGGGATGAAACTCGGCTCCACCCGTGGCCGGCCGATGCCTTCCACGCGCGAGCCACCGCTGCAGGTCAGTCCGCGCCAGTCCTGTTCACCGGCCACGGCAGCCTTGTAGCCGTCGAAGAACACCGACACTTCCGGGTCCGCGCACAGGATGCGGGTGTCATGCCGGCGATAGCTGACATAACGCCCCAGCGTGGCGGCGGTACCGCCGGTGCCGGGGCTGCACACGATCCACTCCGGAACCGGGCTGGGCTCCTCGGCCATCTGCTTGAAGATGGATTCGGCAATGTTGTTGTTGGCGCGCCAGTCGGTAGCGCGCTCGGCATAGGTGAACTGGTCCATGAAGTGGCCGCCGGTTTCGCGGGCCAGCTTTTCCGAATCACAGTTGAGGTCGCAGGCACGCTCGACCAGGTGGCAGCGGCCCCCGTGGAACTCGATCGCGGCGATCTTTTCCGGCGAGGTGGTCGCCGGGATCACCGCAATGAACGGCAGGCCCAGCAGGCGCGCGAAATAGGCTTCAGAGACGGCGGTCGATCCACTGGAGGCCTCGATCACCGGCCGCCCCTCGCGCAACCAGCCGTTGGTCAACGCATACAGGAACAGCGAGCGCGCCAGCCGGTGCTTGAGGCTGCCGGTGGGATGGCTCGACTCGTCCTTCAGGTACAGATCGATGCCCTCGAACCCGGGCAGCGCCAGCGGGATTAGGTGGGTATCGGCGGAACGGTTGAAATCGGCTTCGATCTTGCGGATGGCGGCGGCCACCCATTCACGCTGCGACATGGCGGGCAATCGTTATCAGGACGGAACGGTGCGATCCGCCCATTGTACGTCGCGGTGCCGTCAGGTGCGGGCCGGTAGAATGAAGCCATCCGGCCGGCAACGGCCCCGTCTGAAGGACCTCCCCCATGACCATTCCCGCCCTGCGCGATATCCCCGGCGTCGCCGCCCAGGCCCCGGCCGAAACCAGCGGCTTCGTGTTCAACCACACCATGCTGCGGGTGAAGGACATCACCGCCTCGCTGGACTTCTACACCCGCGTGCTCGGCTACCAGCTGATCGACAAGCGCGACTTCCCGGACGCCCAGTTCAGCCTGTACTTCCTGGCCTACGTGCCGGCCGGCGCGGTGGTACCGGAAGACGATGCCCAGCGCCGCGCGTGGATGGCCGGCCTGCCGGGCGTGCTGGAACTGACCCACAACCACGGTACCGAGAGCCAGGACGGCGCGGTCTACCACGACGGCAACAGCGACCCGCGCGGCTTCGGCCACATCTGCGTGTCGGTGCCGGACATCGAAGCCGCCTGCCAGCGCTTCGAAGACCTCGGCGTGACCTTCCAGAAGCGCCTGACCGACGGCCGCATGAAGAACCTGGCCTTCATCAAGGACCCGGACGGCTACTGGGTCGAGATCATCGCCAACTGACAAAAAGGGGACGGAGGGGATTAAGTCGTTTCTGGCACTATTGGGCCGGAAGCGACTTAATCCCCTCCGTCCCCTTTTTTGCGAGGTTCGTATGGAAACGATGGAACTGCACCGCGGCCGCCTGATCGACCACATCCAGCTGGTCGTACGCGACCTCGCCGCCAGCCGCCGCTTCTACCAGGCGGTGTTCGATACGATCGGCATCCCGATCGCCGGCGAAGGCGATGATTACTTCTGGGCCGACGAGCTGTTCATTTCCAGCGCCAGCAGCGAGGCCGCCGCCGGCCAGCTGACCGGCCGCCACCACCTGGCCTTCCAGGCGCGCGACAGCGCCACCGTCGATGCCTTCCATGCCGCCGCAATCGCTGCCGGCGGCACCGACAATGGCGCGCCAGGCGAACGCCCCTACCATCCGGGCTACTACGGTGCCTTCGTGCTCGATCCGGATGGCAACAACATCGAAGTGGTCTACCACGGCCCGGCGAACTACAGCGCCGACTCGGTGAAGGTCACTTTCTGATTTCACCGATGCCGTGAACGAAGAAGCCGGGCAATGCCCGGCTTCTCTGCTTCCAGTGCCGCAGCCTCAGTGGGCGGCCATGTAGATGTCCTGAAGCACGGCCTTTTCCAGTTCCAGCTCGCCCAACAGGTTCTTCACGATATCGCCCAGGCTGAGGATGCCGACCAGGCGGGCGCCTTCAGTGACCATCAGATGACGGCGCCGCGAGTACGTCATCAACGACATGGCCTGCTTCAGGGTCGCTTCCGGCGCAATGCCTTCCAGGCCGGTGGACGGCAGGCTGGAAATCACCCGACGGCCGGCCTGCGGGCCGTCGTCGGCCAGGGTACGCACGATGTCCTTTTCGGAAATGATGCCCACCGGGGCATCGTCCTTCATCACCACCAGCGCAGCGATCTTGTTCGCGCTCATCTTGTGGGCGGCGGCACCGATGGTGTCTTCGGCGTCGATGGTGATGACAGCTTCTTTCTTGGATTGCAGGAGTTCGCGGACGTTCATTCTTGTTTCCTGGTGCAGGTCACTGAAGTCAAAAAAGTGTGCTCTTCCGATACGCCCCCTCCCCGGGAACAGACCTTTCAGCGCACGTCTGGCGCACCCCTCTGCCGCTTGGAATGGATCGGCAGACGACGTGCTGCAACGCGAACGAGGTGGGCTCAACCGCTCAACCCGGACCTCGGTCAAATCGATTCTACGACTGCGACCATCGGTCACTACCGGCATCGATAGGACAGTTCGTCGTGGGAACCTACTGACGATCCAGAGAATGGCACCGTGGTTGAAACCGACGCTGAATGCGTCGAGATCTGCGCACTCAAGATCCCGTGCTCCCCGCCGACAGGCCGGACAAAATCATCCGACCGCGTACCACTTCCGCCGTGAGCGCCCAGCCTGATGGGCGTGAAAGGGAGGCACGGCAACCGATCCGGGCAGATCGGCTCTCGCGCCGCAGCGCTCCTCGCGCATCCACAAGGAAAAGAATTGCGCACCCTGCCTTGACAGCCTTACATGGCACAGGTACTTAACGCTCATAACAGGATGTTCATGAGCCATACATATGGAATTGGACAAGAACCGGCATAACGCCGATGTAGCCCCCCGCGCTTCGCAAAGCGCGCTGTCGGTTTTGCTCAGGCGCTTCTGGCGGGATTTCATCGGGCACCGGAAGGCATCCGTAACGCTGGCGGCCAGCCTGATGGTCCTGTCGGTGCTGCTCCAGTTGCCCGTTCCGCTGCTGACGATGCACATCATCGATGTCGTTGTCGAAAAGCGCGCTTTCAGCATCGTCAACCAGCTGGGAATGGCACTGGTTGCGCTCATCCTGCTTCGCCACGCGTTCTCCTACATCAATGAAAGCGTAACGCTGACGCTGAAGGAGTCGATCATCGTCGACGCGCAATCGACGCTGTTCCGGCACCTGCAGTCACTCCCGCTCAAGTTCTTCACCAACAAGCACTCGACCTACCTGCAGTCCCGCCTCATGAACGATGCGCGCGCCGTCGAAGGCGCGCTGGTCAGGAACTTCGTGACCATCGCGGTCAATGCCCTGACCTTCGTCGTCGGCGCCGCGATCATCCTTTACCTGCAGCCCCGAATGGGCGCGGTGCTGCTGCTCACCATCATCCCATTCGGCTGCATTCGTCTTTTCACCAACCAGCGCATGCGCTCGCTCAGCGCGGACATGCAGGAACAACAGGCGGCCACATCCGCAGCGATCAGCGAGCGCCTGGCCGGTGTGGCCACCATCAAATCGCTCGGCCAGGAGAACAGCCAGGCCGAACTGATGACGCAGCGACTGGAAACACTCAAAGGCGTCTACGTGCGGACCAACTGGTTCGGCGTCGTCAGCGGCATCGGCACCAGCCTGGTCACCTCGCTCAGCACAGCTTTCGTGCTGTGGTACGGACTGCACCTGGTAACACAGGGTGAGATGTCGCTCGGCCAGGTCGTCGGCATTCTTTCGCTGATGAACTTCCTGTATGCCCCGGTCAACGCGTTGGTTGCCGCCAACATCGGCATCCAGCAGGCGGCCTCTGCGGTGCAGCGGATCTATGAATTCCTCGACGAAGAACCCGAGCACGCTCATGGAGAGACCTTCAGGCTCTCCCAGGGACGGGTCGAATTCCGCGCCATCGACTTCGCCTACAAACCCGAATCCAAGGTATTCCAGGATTTCAGCCTGACCATCGCTGGGCGCGAAACGATCGCCCTGGTCGGCCATTCGGGCGCGGGGAAAAGCTCGCTGGTCCGCCTGCTGCCAAGACTCAATGAGATCCAGGCAGGACAGATACTGATCGATGGATCCGACATCCGCAGTGTCGCGCTTCCAGATCTCCGGGCGGCCATCGGTATTGTCGAGCAGCAAGCGTTCCTGTTCACCGGAAGCATCCTGGACAACATCCGCCTCGGACGGCCGATGGCAACGCAGGAAGAAGTGGTCGCCGCTGCCCGCAATGCCAATGCCCACCACTTCATCAGCAGCCTCCCTCAAGGTTACGAGACATGCGTAGGTGAGCGTGGGCTCACCCTGTCGGGCGGCGAGTGCCAGCGGATCGCACTCGCCCGCATGTTCCTGCGTGACCCCCGGATCCTCATCCTCGATGAGGCGGTATCGGCGCTGGATTCGCAGTCGGAGGAAGCCATCCAGCGAAGCCTGCAGTCGCTATGCCGGGGCAGGACAACCATCATCATCGCCCACCGCCTGTCGACCCTGATGCTGGCCGACAGGATCGTCCTCATCGAGAAGGGCGTGCTGGTCGAAGAGGGGACCCACGAAGAACTCATCGCCTCGCAGGGGGCATACGCTCGCTTGTTCCTGCAACAGTTCCAGTCGCAGCACGTCCACGGGAAAGACCCCATCGGAATGGAAACGACCTGAGAGGATCGACAATGAACATGGTGATGCTCCCCCCCCGCGTCCGCATGTGGAATCGGGATGGCTGGTACCTCTACTTCGACCCGCACAACTTCAAATGGGTGCGGGTGAACGATTCCGGCCACTTCATCCTGACCCGGTTGCAGCTGTACCGGACCACCGAGGACATCGTCAGCGAAATCGTCGAGCGCTTCGGCATGACCGAGGACATTGCGCGCACGGCAGTGCATCAGTTCGTTGACGATCTTTCCAGCGTCGGCTTCCTGCACCACGACGAGTACGACGAAGGCGAACGCCCGACCTTTGGTCCTCGTGCCTTCGCACACACGGTGTACATGCACCTCACCAACAACTGCAACCTCAAGTGCCCGTACTGCTACAACAAGAGTGATCGGGAGTACAAGATCAAGATGGAGAAGCAGGGCAGGATCGCTTCGATCCTGACCACCGACGAGAGCAAGGCGCTGATAACCCGACTGGTCGAGAACGGCGTCAAGCACCTGGTCTTCACCGGTGGCGAGCCACTGATGAGACCAGACGCGCTGGAACTGTTCGAGCACGCCCGATCCCTGAGCAGCACGCTCAAGATCGAGGTGCTGACCAATGGCATCCTGATCAAGGATGCGGTCGCCGAGAAGCTCTGCGAGTTCGTCAACATGGTGACCATCAGCCTGGATGGGCATGAACGGCACATGCATGAGCGCTACCGGGGACGCAACACGTTCGCACCAACGATCCGCGGCATCCGCAAGCTGGTTGAGGTTCGCAAGCGGCGCGGCAAGCCCGGCCCACGCATCTCGCTGGTGCCCGCGCTGACTGACAAGAACATCGGGTTCATGAAGGAGATCTACGAGTTCGCGCTCGATGATCTCGGTGTTGACGGCCTCGCTCCGATCCTGTTCCAGGCCGGCGATCACCAGGAGCTGAGCATCCAGCAGATCCCCACCCTGGCCGAATGGGGACTCGCCCAGAACCGTACCCGGGACTATCTGCGAGGCCGTACGCCGCAACCGGTGAAGACCGCGCCCCCATCCCCCGTCGTGCCGCGCAACCACTGTGGCGTGGGCGAAGGTGAGTTCAGTGTTGATCCGGCGGGATTCGTATACCCGTGCCAGACGATGCATTTCGACCAGTTCATCTGCGGAAACGTCAGGGAACTGGATATCAAGGAGATCTATGACACATCGCCCGTCATGCGTCGCGTCAGGACGGCGGTTGTCGACAATCTGGATGTCTGCAGGCATTGCGACGTCAAGTACTTCTGCAACGGCGGGTGCAGGTCTACCGCCTTCAATGTCTATGGTGAGTTCGAAAAGCACAACGAACTCTACTGCAGGCATCTCGAGAAGCTTGCCGTCGACCGCATGTGGGCAAACTGCGAGTTGCCGCTTCACGCCACGGAAGGTGTCTGTGCGTAGTGCCGTGAGCCCGTGTTGCGGTTAAAGGCGGGCCGTGCATGTGCACGGCTCATGGTTGTACACAACGAAGGAGAAAACAGCATGTTCAATCCTCAGGTGTTTACCGGTACGCAGGACCTGCAGGCAGCTGCAGGCGCATGTGGTTGCGGCTGTGCATGCAGCGGCGGCGGTGCGGGTGGTGGCAGCGGCAGCGGCGATGACTCGATGCAGCAGCTGTAAAGCCGGCTGAAAATCCCCCCTTGAGCCAATGCTCAAGGGGGGATCCTGACAACGCACCAGAAAATTCCACTAGGGACATCGCATGAAACGCCATGTTCACCTGATGGGAATCGTCTTTGCCGTGGCAGCCATGAGTGCCTCGGCAGCGCCCCATTCAACATTCACGCCCTCGGCCGGATTCTCGATCACCGATGGCACGCTCTATCGTGGCAACGCCGCGATCGCCAGCCATTTTTCCATCTCCAGAACCGAGATCGGGTACCTCTTTGTCTATGTCCCGCAGTTCGGCCTGATCACGCTTTCGACCAGTACGTTCCCCGGGGCCCAGGCGCACGGGCGTATTGAGAACCAGACGCTTCGATTCAATGCCGACGGTGAGGCTTTTGTCCTGACCAGCCAGTCCCCCCTGCTGACTTCCGGGGAAAGCGTGGCGTGGGTCAGCGTGGACAGGACGTTCGCCCTGCGTGGAAAGCGTGCCGTAGTCGCCTATGGCGACAACCCCGGCATGCCGTACGACTGGCCCATGCGAGAGGTTGCACGCAAGTAGCGGAGGCAGCCGTTGACGCAGCGGAACATGAGGAACTCTCTCCGCCGCACATCTGCTCATGCCTGCATCAGAGAAGTTCATCATCAGACAGGACGGATTCCATGGGATCGAATGCACTTGAAAGCATGAGCAGTCACTCGACGCAGGACATCATCGTCGAAGGACCGCTGCTGGGCGAACTGCGTGGAAGCGGCCGCGGGGGCCTCGCCGGCTACCTCAGCGTCGGCGGCTACGATACCCTGGCCCAGGCAATGCGAGGGGGCGCTGCAGATGCATTGGCACGCCTGGCTGCGTCCGGCCTGCGCGGACGGGCGGGCGGTGGCTTTCCCACCGCAGTGAAGTGGAAGCAGGTCCGTGACAACAGCGCAGCAGCGCGCTTCTTCGTCTGCAATGCCAATACCGGCCAACTGGGCGGCGGCAAGGAATCCGCACTGATCAGGCTGAATCCGCACGCCGTCATCGAGGCTGTTGCACTTGCAGCAAGTATCGTGGGCGCGCAGGTCGCCTTCATCCACCTCGGGCAGTCGCTTGAGCATGAGCAGCAACTACTGGAGGCTGCTGTGCAGGAGGCGCGCATGCAGAAGCTCCTGGACCCTGCAGCCTGTGACATCCGAATCGAGCGGTCTGAAAGTGGCTATCTGGCGGGGGAAGAAACCGCACTGCTGGAACTGCTTGAGGGCCGACCAGGCCGTCCACGTGGCAAGCCAGCGATGCCGACCCGCAGCGGTTTCCAGAAGCAACCCACGGTAGTGAACAATCTCGAGACCGTTCTGCAGGCCCTGCTGGCCATCCGGCTCGGTCCCGAGCAGTTCCGTGCAGTCGGCAGCCGGTACGCCAGTGGAACCACCATCTTCAGTGTTGTCGGGGATGTGGCCCGCCCGGGACTATATGAGCTTCCGCTGGGCACTGCGCTCGGCTCCCTCATCCATGAACACGCCGGTGGCATCTCCGGGAACGGGTCCCTGAAGGCAGCACTTGTTGGCGGCACGAGTGGAACCGCGGTCGGAGCGGAACACGCGGACCTGCAACTGGACTATGACAGCCTGGCCGGCATCGGCGGCAGCCTGGGCAGCGGGGTCATCATCGTACTGTCCGATAGAACCTCGATGGTGGGTGTCGCACGCGACCTCGCCAGGTTCTATCACCAGAACTCCTGCGGCAAGTGTGCTCCCTGCAAGGATGGAACGCGGCGCGCCTATCACATGCTGGACAACCTTGATCGGGTTGATGAGAGCGCGACCGACTGGCAACTTTCGGTGGAACCCACCAGCTCCCGGAAGATCCCGATGCTACTGGTCAACGCCGCACCGCCCAAACGTGCAAGCATCAGCTATACCGATTCAGGGATCGGGCTGGAGAAGATCCGACTGATCTGCACCTGGTACTCCACCCGGGGTGATTGCCATCACCCAACGGAGTCCTCGCGCATGCTGCAGAGCCTGCTGGATGGATTCACCGACGAGTTTGAAAGGGAACGCGCAGCACCGGCAATGGACCAAGATGCGATGCTCTCGACGATGCCGGCAAGCTGACTCTTGGAAGCGACCCAACGGACGGGCCTGGCTGCATGGTCAGGCCCAGGTGCGACACTTGGAGACGATGTGTGCTTGCCTACTATGTGAATCTGGCCCTACGCAGCTTCAAGCGTAACAAGGGCCTGACGATGTTGATGATTGCGGCCATCGGAGTGGGTATCGGCGGCTCAATGACGGCGCTGACGGTCTTCTCCGCCCTGTCGGGAAACCCCATTCCCGCCAAAAGCGAGCGCCTGTTCTATCCACAGCTCGATCCTCGCCCAAAGAGCGATCAGGCCGCTGATGGGGAGCCGGCCGAACAATTGACCCGGTTCGATGCAGAAGCCCTACTCCGCGATCGCAAGGCTGACCGCCAGGCGGTGATGGTTGGCGGCAGTGTGGCCGTTGAACCGGAGGCATCCCATATCCGGCCATTCATTGTCGACGCACGGTACACCTCGGCAGACTTCTTCCCCATGTTCGAGGCACCCTTCCGATATGGCGGGGGCTGGAGCGCCACCGAAGACCAGGGCCGGGCGCAGGTTGCGGTCATCTCGAAGGCGCTGAACGAAAAACTGTTCAGCGGTTCCGACAGCACCGGCAAGAGCCTTCTGGTTGCCGGTCGCCGGTTCCAGATCATCGGCGTTCTTGACCAATGGCGGCCGATGCCGAAGTTCTACGACATGACCAACGATCGCTTCAGCGACGTGGAACAGGTCTTCGTGCCGTTCTGGACCGCGCTTTCGCTGAAACTGGGCATCCAGGGCAGCATGAACTGCTGGGGCGACGTCAGCGCGGATCCAGAAGGCGCGCAGGCCCTCAATGCGCCATGTTCCTGGCTCCAGTACTGGGTCGAGCTTCCGACCGTTGAGCGCGCACAGGCCTATCAAAGGTACCTGCAGAGCTACTCCGAGCAACAACGGGCGGCCGGGCGATTCCAGCGCCCCAGCAACGTCAGGTTGCACAACGTCATGGACTGGCTGGACCAGCGCGGTGCGGTGCCTGCCGATGTGCGGCTGCAGCTCTGGGTGGCCCTGGGCTTCCTGCTCGTATGCCTGCTCAACACGGTGGGCCTGCTGATGGCGATGTTCATGCGACGCGCGCCTGAAATCGGCGTCCGCCGTGCACTGGGCGCTTCTCGTCGGGACATATTCCGGCAATTCCTGGTCGAGGCCGGGACCATCGGTCTGGTTGGCGGTGGCGTCGGGCTGCTGCTCGCCAACATCGGCCTGTGGGCGGTTCGCCATCAGTCCCACAGCTATGCATCGGAAGTGCACATGGGCATGTCGATGCTGCTTGCAACGTTCGTACTTTCGGTTTCTGCCAGTCTGGCCGCAGGCATTTTTCCCGCATGGCGAGCAATGCAGGTAAGTCCTTCGGTGCAGGCAAAGCTGCAATAGGAGAACCGCGGCGGTGCGTGCCCGCGCCTGCACCATGAACCGCCTGCTGCATCCAGCCGTAACGTCGCACCCTTCTGTTCCGGAGATTCCATGAGTATCGGCCCCATCCTCTCCAGTCTCAAACGCAACAAGATCCAAGCGGTTCTGATCATTCTCGAGATCGCGCTCAGCTGTGCGATCGTCTCCAATGCGACCTTCATGATCAGCCAGCGGTTGGAGCGCATGGAGCGGGCGACCGGCTTGGCCGACGACCAGGTCGTGAGGATCAACGTCGCGGGTATTGGCGAGAGTGAGAACCCCGGAGCGCAGGTGCGGCAGGATCTGGCGGAGTTGCGCTCGATCGCCGGCGTCAAGGCCGCCACCAGCCTGAATCATGTTCCGTTCGACAATTCCGCCTGGAATGGATCGGTTCGGCTGGATCGAAACCAGCGCGGCCCCAGCCTCAACGTCGCCATGTACCTGGGCAAGGATCTGCTCGATACCCTTGGACTCACGCTGGTGGAAGGACGGGATTTCTCTCCCTCCGAATACGTCGACTGGGAACAGTTCAATAGCGGTGGCCCGGCGCTGCGGGTGCCATCGGCCATCATCACCCGGGACGTGGCGGAGAGGCTGTTTCCGGGGCAGAGTGCCATTGGCAAGGAAATCTACGCGTGGAACCCTGACAATTCTCCACACCGCATTGTCGGCGTGGTCGAACGCCTGATCCGGCCAAACGACAATGGCGGCATCGAGAACGCCGGCTTCTCGCTGTTGCTACCGATGAAGGATCTGACGATGGGCCGGTTCGCGCTCCGGACCGATCCGTCACAGCGTGAGGCGGTCGAGAAGGCCGCGATCGCAGCGCTCGAACGCAGCAGCAACCGTCGCGTCATCATGGAGCACGCCGCCTTCACCGACGTGATGCGGCAGTACTACCAGAAGGATCGTGACATGGCGTGGCTGCTGGCCATACTCATGATGGGGCTGTTGGCGATCACCGCGCTGGGGCTGTTTGGAATCGCCAGTTTCTGGGTCTCGCAACGGACCCGCAGCATCGGCATCCGGCGCGCGCTCGGTGCAACCCGCAGACAGATCCTGCGCTACTTCCAGCTGGAAAATTTCCTGTTGGTGAGCATCGGCATCGCGCTGGGCATGATTGGCGCCTACGGAATCAACCAGGTGCTGATGAGCCACTACGAGCTGGATCGCCTGCCCGCGCTCTATCTTCCCGTCGGCGCGGCGCTGCTGCTGCTTATCGGCCAGCTGGCGGTATGGTCGCCCGCGCGACGCGCATCCTCGGTAGCACCCGCCGTTGCCACTGGCGGCTTCTGAGGCGCAACAAGCAGTGAAGACGCTGTCGCCCGCACCGTGCCTTCATTGATCACCGTGGCCGGCTTCCACCCTGTACCTGCGCAGGCTCCTGGAAGCCTGCGCAGTTGCCGATGCCCGCGTGGCGTCTTACTCCACCGTCACGCTCTTGGCCAGGTTACGCGGCTTGTCCACGTCGGTGCCGCGCGCCAGCGCGGTGTGGTAGGCCAGCAGCTGCACCGGAATGGTGTGCACGATCGGGCTGAGCACGCCGGCATGGCGCGGCGTGCGGATCACGTGCACGCCTTCGGACTCGTTGAAGTTGCTGTCCTGGTCGGCAAACACGAACAGCTCGCCACCACGGGCGCGCACTTCCTGCATGTTCGACTTCACCTTCTCCAGCAGGCTGTCGTTGGGGGCGATCACCACCACCGGCATGTCCTCGTCCACCAGCGCCAGCGGGCCGTGCTTCAGCTCACCCGCCGGGTAGGCCTCGGCGTGGATGTAGGAGATCTCCTTGAGCTTGAGCGAGCCTTCCAGCGCGATCGGGTAATGCAGGCCACGACCGAGGAACAGCGCGCTGCTCTTGCGCGCGAAACGCTCGGCCCAGGCGGCGATCTGCGGTTCCATGTTCAGTGCGTGCTGCACGCTGCCCGGCAGGAAGCGCAGCTGCTCCAGGTAGTCCGCTTCCTGCGTCGCGTCGATGCGGCCATGCAGCTTGCCCAGCACCACGGTCAGCTGGAACAGTGCGGCCAGCTGGGTGGTGAAGGCCTTGGTCGACGCCACGCCGATCTCGGCGCCGGCACGGGTGTAGCAGACCAGCTCGCTGGCGCGCGGAATCGCGCTTTCCGGCACGTTGCAGATCGACAGCGTGTGCTTGTGGCCAAGCGACTTGGCGTACTTCAACGCTTCCATCGTATCCAGCGTTTCGCCGGACTGGGAAATGGTGACGATCAGGTGCTTCGGGTTGGCATACGCGGCGCGGTAGCGGTACTCACTGGCGATTTCCACACTGCACGGCAGGCCGGCGATGGCTTCGATCCAGTAGCGCGCGGTCAGACCGGAGTAATAGCTGGTACCACAGGCAATGATCTGCACGCCCTCGATGCCCGACAGCACCGCTTCGGCGTTCTTGCCGAACAGTTCGGCCGGGAAGCCACCGGCGTCGATCGCCGCCTCGATGGTATCGCCCAGCGCGCGCGGCTGCTCGTGGATTTCCTTCTGCATGAAGTGGCGGTACGGACCCAGCTCCAGCGAAGCCAGCGACACATCGGACAGATGCACGTCGCGCTCGATCGGCTGGTCATGCTCGTCGAAGATGCGCACGCCATCGCGACGGATCTCGGCGGTGTCGCCCTCTTCCAGGAAGATCACCTTGCGGGTGGCCGAGATCACCGCCGAGACGTCGGAAGCGACGAAGTTCTCGCCCTCGCCCAGGCCGATCAGCAGCGGGCAGCCCATGCGCGCGCAGACGAAGCGCTCCGGCTCGGCGCGGCTGACCACGGCCAGCGCGTAGGCGCCGGTCAGCTCCTTCACCGTGTGCTGCAGCGCCACCAGCAGGTCGTCGCCGCCCTTCAGGTGATGGTGGATCAGGTGCGCGATGACTTCGGTATCGGTCTGCGACTCGAAGGTGTAGCCCATCGCACGCAGCTTCTCGCGCTGCTCTTCGTGGTTCTCGATGATGCCGTTGTGCACCAGCGCAACGCCCTGGCTGATGTGCGGATGCGCGTTGGCCTCGGTGACGCCCCCATGGGTGGCCCAGCGGGTATGGCCAATGCCCAGCACCGCATTGAAGCCTTCGGCTTCGGCTGCCATCGCCATTTCCGATACGCGGCCGGTACGACGGACGCGACGTACTTCGGGGCGCTCGGCATGGTCGATCACCGCGATGCCCGAGGAGTCGTAACCACGGTACTCAAGCCGCTTCAGGCCCTCGATCAGCACCGGCACTACGTCGCGATCGGCGATTGCACCCACGATTCCACACATGTCACGCGTTTCCTTGAAGACGATCGGCGCATTCTAGCCCGCGTGTCCGGCTTCCCCCTCCTGTCCGCTTAATGAAAGTGTCCGGAAAGGTGTCCGCGGACACCCGGACACTTGAGCGCCCCACCCAACCCATTGACCTGAAAGGAAATAAAGTTGGCACGCTACATGCTTGGTAATAACTACCACCGTCAGGCACGCACCCGATGATCCGCGACACTTCCGCACAGGACCAGATCGTTTCCTCCGCCCCGGCCGGCGCCACCCGCGCCAACTGGCAGCGTTACCGCTGGCCGGCAGTGGGCGCCATCGTGCTGCTGGCCGGCATCGGCTGGGCCGTGCACGCGTGGTCCAACGCCAGCCGCTCCTTCGACAGCAGCCGCGTGCGCATCGCCGAAGTGAAGCGTGGCGACCTGGTCCGTGACATCGCCGCCGACGGCCGGGTGATCGCCGCCAACAGCCCGATCCTGTACGCCATCTCGGCCGGTACCGTGGACCTGAAGGTGGTCGCCGGTGACGTGGTCAAGAAGGGCCAGGAACTGGCGATCATCGACAGCCCGGAACTGCGCAGCAAGCTGGCCCAGGAACAGGCCACCCTGGCCGGCCTGGAAGCCGAGGCCAGCCGTGCCGCGCTGGATGCCACCCTGGCCCGGGCCAAGTCGCGCAAGGAAACCGACCAGGCCACGATCGAACGGCAGGCCGCCGACCGCGACCTGCAGCGCTACCAGCGCGGCTACGACGGCGGTGCGGTGCCGCAGATCGACCTGGCCAAGGCCAAGGACTCCCTGAAGAAGGCCGACATCACTCTGGTCAACGCCACCACCGATGCGCGACTGCAGAGCCAGGGCGCGGACCTGGATGCCCGCAACAAGCGCCTGCTGGCCGACCGCCAGAAGGCCGTGGTGGCTGAAGTACAGCGCCAGGTCGATGCACTGACCCTGCGCGCCCCCTTCGACGGCCAGGTCGGCCAGGTGCAGGCCATCCAGTCCACCAACCTGGCCGCCAATGCGCCGGTGCTGGGCGTGGTCGACCTGTCCAAGTTCGAGGTCGAGATCAAGGTGCCGGAAAGCTTCGCCCGTGACCTGGCGATCGGCATGCCGGCGCAGCTGACCGGCGGCAACGGCAAGCCGTTCCCGGGCGAGATCAGCGCGGTGTCGCCGGAAGTGGTCAACGGCGAGGTCAATGCCCGCGTGCGCTTCGCCAGTGAGCAGCCGGAGGGCCTGCGCCAGAGCCAGCGGATGTCGGTGCGCGTGCTGCTCGATACCCGCAAGGACGTGCTGAAGGTCGAGCGCGGCCCGTTCGTCGAACAGGGCAACGGCATCGCCTACGTGATGGATGGACGCACCGCAGTGCGACGTCCGGTGGAACTGGGCGTCAGCAGCCTGGGCGAAGTGGAAATCAAGTCGGGTGTGCAGCCAGGCGACCGCATCGTGGTCTCCGGCAGCGACCTGTTCAAGGACGCCGAACGCGTCTCCGTCAACTGATACCTGATACCTGAATCCTGGAGAGAGGACACCCCATGTACATGCTCGAAATGCGTTCGGTCGCCAAGGTCTTCCGCACCGAACAGGTGGAAACCCACGCGTTGCGCTCACTGGAACTGCAGGTCAAGGAAGGCGAGTTCGTCGCCGTCACCGGTCCGTCCGGCTCCGGCAAGACCACCTTCCTCAACATCGCCGGCCTGCTGGAAACCTTCACCAGCGGCACCTACATGCTTGACGGCCAGGACGTGAGCACGCTGGGCGATGACGCCCGCAGCCGCCTGCGCAACCAGAAGATCGGCTTCATCTTCCAGGGCTTCAACCTGATCCCCGACCTGAACCTGTTCGACAACGTCGACGTGCCGCTGCGCTATCGGAAGATGAGCGCCAACGAGCGCCGCGAACGCATCGAGAAGGCGCTGACCCAGGTCGGCCTGGGCTCGCGCATGAAGCACTATCCGAATGAACTGTCGGGCGGCCAGCAGCAGCGTGCGGCGATCGCGCGTGCGCTGGCCGGCAGCCCGCGCCTGCTGCTGGCCGACGAACCGACCGGCAACCTGGATACGCAGATGGCGCGCGGCGTGATGGAACTGCTGGAGGAGATCAATGCCGCTGGCACCACCATCGTGATGGTCACCCACGACCCGGAACTGGCCGCGCGCGCGCAGCGCAACGTACACATCGTCGACGGCCAGGTTACCGACCTGGTGCGCGAGCCGGTGCTGGCCACGCCGCGCCACATCGTCGCCGTCAACGAGTGAGGTCACTCCCATGTTCGCCTACTACGCCCGATTGGCGGTACGCAGCTTCCGCCGCAACAAGATCCTGACCGCGCTGATGGTGGTCGCCATCGCGCTGGGCATCGGCGCCTCGATGACCACGCTGACGGTGTTCCACGTCCTGTCCGGCGACCCGATTCCCGGCAAGAGCGACCAGCTGTTCTATGTGCAGGTCGAGCCGCGCCCGCGTGGCGGCTACACCCCGGGTGAGGAGCCTGAGGAACAGATGACCCGGCGCGATGCCGAGACCCTGCTGCGCGAGAAGCGCGGCGTCCGCCAGGCGATGATGAGTGCGGGCGGCGGCACGGTGGAACCGGAGCTCAGCACGCTCAAGCCGTTCTCGGTGGATACGCGCTGGACGTCGGCTGATTTCTTCCCGATGTTCGACGTGCCGATGCAGTA
Source organism: Stenotrophomonas sp. 109824_Sma (assembly GCF_056480025.1). Classification (NCBI taxonomy): domain Bacteria; kingdom Pseudomonadati; phylum Pseudomonadota; class Gammaproteobacteria; order Lysobacterales; family Lysobacteraceae; genus Stenotrophomonas; species Stenotrophomonas sp. 109824_Sma. The sequence continues at coordinate 4,123,644 of NZ_CM151078.1, forward strand.
CGGGCGCGCCTGGAGCAGCAGCGACGATGACAGCCGCAGCCGCGTGGTGGTGCTGTCGAAAGCGATCAACGACAAGCTGTTCCAGGGTGCGGACAGCACGGGTCGCGAGATCCGCCTGAGTGGCCACTCTCTGCGGGTGATCGGCGTGATGAAGAAGTGGAACCCCGAACCCCACTTCTTCGATCTGACCACCGGCAACTACGGCAAGGATGAAGACCTGCTGGTGCCGTTCTCCACTGCGATGGACCTGGAGTTCGGCAGCAACGGCAACATGAACTGCTTCGGCGAGAATCCGGATGGCAGCAGCAACTCGATCAGCGCACCCTGCAGCTGGATCCAGTATTGGGTGGAACTTGACCCGGCCAAGGTCGAGGACTATCGCAGCTACCTGGTCAACTACTCGGACCAGCAGCGCGCGGCGGGCCGTTTCGAGCGTCCCACCAACGTGCGGCTGCGCCCGGTGATGGAGTGGTTGACGTTCAAGAACGCCGTGCCCAGCGACGTGCGCCTGCAGATGTGGCTGGCATTGGGCTTCCTCGGCGTCTGCCTGGTCAACACGGTGGGCCTGCTGCTGGCGAAGTTCCTGCGTCGCAGTGGCGAGATCGGCGTGCGCCGTGCCCTCGGTGCCAGCCGTGGGCAGATCTTCCTGCAATGCCTGGTTGAAGCCGGTGCGGTCGGCGCTGCCGGCGGCGTGCTCGGCATCGGCCTGGCCCTGCTCGGCCTGTATGCGGTACGCCAGCAACCCGTGGACTACGCGAACCTGGCCCACCTGGACGGCAGCATGCTTCTGCTGGCCATCGGCCTGACCCTGTGCGCCAGCCTCGCCGCCGGTTTCCTGCCCGCCTGGCGCGCGATGCAGGTTACCCCGGCCATCCAGCTCAAGTCGCAGTAAGCACGAGTACGAGGACCTCCCATGGATATCCGCCCCATCCTCAGCACCCTGCGCCGTCACAAGACGGCCGCCGCCCTGATCGTGCTGGAAGTCGCCCTGACCTGCGCCATCGTCTGCAATGCCCTGTTCCTGGTCACCCAGCGCGTTGAACGGATCAGCCAGACCAGCGGCCTGGCCGAAAGCGAGCTGGTGTTCGTCCGCGTCAGCGGCATCGGCAAGCAGACCAATGGCCAGGCCCGCACCCAGGAAGACCTGTCCGCCCTGCGCGCAGTTTCCGGGGTGACCGCTGCGGCCAAGGTCAACCAGCTTCCGTTCCGCCCAAACTCCTCCAATACCAGTGTTTCGCTGAAGCAGGAGCAGGAACGCCCGACCGCCTTCGTCACCATGTACATGTTTGGCGAAGGCGGACTGCCCACGCTCGGGCTGCAGCTGACCGCCGGCCGTGACTTCCAGTCCAGTGAATACAGCAACTTCGAGGACGCACAGAAAAACGCTTCAACCAACACCGCCTCCTCGGTGATCATCAGTCGCACGCTCGCCGACAAGCTGTACCCCGGTGAGAATGCGCTGGGGAAAACGTTCTACATGGGCAAGCAGCCACTGCACGTGGTGGGCATCGTCGCTTCATTGGCCACCCCCACCGATTACAACAACAACACCACGCTGTCGATCGTGCTGCCTGTGCGGACTGACTTCACCCAGGGTCCGTACGTCCTGCGCACCGCTCCGGAACGGCGCGAGGAAGTGCTCAAGGGTGCGATCGCCGCGCTTGAACGCAACGACCCCAACCGGCTGGTGCGTGAAAAGCTGACCTATGAGGCGCAGCGCAATGACTACTTCAAGAACGACAGGGCCATGGTCGGACTGCTGATCACCGTGTGCATCTCGCTGCTGGTGGTCACGGCACTGGGCATCATCGGCCTGGCCAGCTTCTGGGTACAGCAGCGCAGCAAGCAGATCGGCATCCGCCGCGCACTCGGTGCCACCCGCGGGCAGATCCTGCGCTACTTCCAGACCGAGAACTTCCTGCTGGCCACGCTGGGTATCGTGCTGGGCATGCTCGCCGCCTATGCGATCAACCTGGCGTTGATGAACATGTACGAGCTACCGCGCATGCCGCTGCTGTACCTGCCGCTGGGCGCGCTGCTGCTGTGGGCACTGGGCCAGATTGCGGTGTTCGGCCCAGCCCGCCGCGCCGCCGCGGTGCCGCCAGCTGTCGCCACGCGGGGCAGCTGAGGCCACGCCCGTCCCGGCCGGGCCGCGCTGCCGGCCCGGCTTACAAGACTCCCCCCCCGAGGGCGGCCCCTGCGCCGCCACGGGTTTGGCTATGCTTGGTGGGTGGCGCCGGGCTCTCCCGGCGTATGGACACGAACACGGCTCCATCGGCGCCGCCCATCCCTTTCTGCAGAACCGCTTGATGCCTTCGATCCTGATCATCGACGACAACGCCAGTGTGGGTACCGCGCTGGACGTGCTGTTCTCCCTGCACGATATCGACACCCTGCAGGCGCAGAGCCCGGCCGAGGGGCTGGCCCTGCTCGAGTCGCAGCCGGTCGACCTGGTGATCCAGGACATGAACTTCAGCGAGGACACCACCTCCGGCGAGGAAGGCGAAGTCCTCTTCGCACAGATCCGTGCGCGCCACCCGGACCTGCCGGTGATCCTGCTGACCGCCTGGACGCACCTGAGCAGCGCGGTGGACCTGGTCAAGGCCGGTGCCGCCGACTACCTGGCCAAGCCCTGGGACGACCGCAAGCTGCTGACCACGGTCAACAACCTGCTGGAGTTGTCCGAGGCACGGCGCGAACTGGACCGCCGACGCAGCCGCGAGCTGCGCCAGCGCAATGCGCTGGAAGAGAAGTACGAGCTGTGCGGTGCGGTGTTCGCCGATCCGGCCAGCGAGCGCGTCATCGCACTCGCCTGCCAGGTCGCGCGCTCCGAACTGCCGGTGCTGATCACCGGCCCCAACGGTGCTGGCAAGGAGAAGATCGCGCAGATCATCCAGGCCAACTCGCTGGTGGCCAAGGGTTCGTTCATCACAGTCAATTGTGGCGCCCTGCCCTCGGAACTGATCGAGGCCGAACTGTTCGGTGCCGAAGCAGGCGCGTATACCGGCGCCAGCAAGGCGCGCGAGGGCAAATTCGAAGCTGCCGACGGAGGCACGCTGTTCCTGGATGAGATCGGCAACCTGTCGCTGGGCGGTCAGATGAAGCTGTTGCGCGTGCTGGAAACCGGTCGTTTCGAGCGCCTGGGCTCCAATCGCGAACGCCAGGTCAAAGTCCGCGTGGTCAGCGCGACCAATGCCGACCTGCCGGCGATGATCCGCGACGGCACCTTCCGCGAAGACCTGTATTACCGCCTCAATACGGTGGAACTGGTACTGCCACCGTTGGCCGAGCGCCCGGGCGACATCGTGCCGCTGGCCGAGCGCTTCCTGACGGCCGGCAAGCCACTTTCCAATGCTGCAACCGCGGCCCTGCAACGGCACCCGTGGCCGGGCAACGTGCGCGAACTGCGCAACGTGATCCAGCGTGCCGAGCTGCTGGCGACCGGCAACCACATCGAAGTGGCCGATCTGAACCTGCCGCGTGCTTCACCTGCACCGCGCCCGGCACCGAGCGCCGGCAATGATCCAGACCGTGCGCGCATCGAGGATGTGCTGGCGCGCAACCACGGCGTCATCGCCCAGGCCGCCGCCGAACTCGGCCTGAGCCGCCAGGCGCTGTACCGGCGCATGGACCGGCACGGCATCCCACGCGAATGAAGCGGCGCTCGTTCACCTTCCGCCTGTTCCTGCGCCTGCTGCCGGTGCTGGCGCTGGCCGCCGCGTTGCCGTGGCTGCTGGCGTACTGGATGGACCATGGCTGGGTGGTGACCACGGTGTCGGCGGTGATCCTGCTGTCACTGATGTGGTGGACCCTGCTCCGCGCCACCGCACCGGTGCGCTCGCTGATGCGTGCACTGTCCGGCACCACCAGCAGCTACCGCGACGGCGAGTACAACTTCGGCGTGTACTGGCCGGGCAACGACGAACTGGGCGACCTGGTGCAGGCGCACCGCGAACTGGGCGATGTACTGCGCGAGCAGCGGCAGGGCCTGGTGCAGCGCGAACTGCTGCTGGACACCATGGTGCAGAACACACCGGTGGCGATGCTGCTGATTGCTTCCGGCGGCGATGGCATCGCCCGCGTGGTGTTCTCCAACCTGGCCGCACGCAAGCTGCTGCATGGTGGCTGGAAGCTGGAGGGCCAGCGCCTGGAAGAGGTGCTGGAACAGGTGCCGGTGGAGCTGCGCGATGCCATCGCCCGTGGCGGCGACAGCCTGTTCGCGGTGCATGCCGAGGGCGAGGACGGCGACGAGGATGACGAGCAGGTCTATCACCTGTCGCGCCGCGCCTTCCAGCTCAACGGCCGTCCGCACGACCTGCTGCTGGTACGCCTGCTCACCGCCGAACTGCGCCGCCAGGAAGTGCAGACGTGGAAGAAGGTGATCCGGGTGATCAGCCACGAGCTCAACAACTCACTGGCGCCGATCGCCTCGCTGGCCCACTCCGGTGGCGTGCTGGTGCAGCGCGAGCGCTTCGATCGGCTGCCCGAGATCTTCACCACCATCGAAGACCGCGCACGCCACCTGGAAGGCTTCATCCGTGGCTATGCGCGCTTTGCCAAGCTGCCGCAGCCGCAACTGCAGACCGTGCACTGGGCACCCTTCCTGTCCAGCCTGCGCCAGCAGATCCCGTTCACCATGGATCGCGAACCGGACGAGGAACTGAGCAGCCGCATCGACATCGCGCAGTTCGGGCAGGCACTGCTGAATCTTCTGAAGAACGCGCATGAAGCCTGCGCCGAGGCCGATCCGCCCAACGATGACGTGCAGGTGCAACTGACGCGGCTGCCGCAGTGGCTGCGCCTGGATGTACTGGACCGCGGCAAGGGCATGAACGAGCAGGTGCTGCAGAACGCACTGATGCCGTTCTATTCGACCAAGCGCAATGGCACCGGCCTGGGACTGGCACTGACCCGCGAGATCGTGGAAGCGCACGGTGGCCGCGTGTCGCTGCAGAACCGCGGTGATGGCGGGTTGTGCGTGTCGATCCTGTTGCCGGTGGGCTGAGCGGGCCGATCGGGTAGAGCCACGCCATGCGTGGCTGTGCCGACCAAGGTCGGCACCTACCAGACGCGCCGCATCACTACCCGCAGGTGCATCGGAAAGCCGAGCGCGGCCTCTTCGGCCATGACTGCGCGCAGACCGTCGTTCCACTCCGCCTCAGGCACTACGTCGAACCCTTCGCTGGCATAGAAGGCTGCATTCCACGGCACATCGCTCAAGGTGGTCAGCACCGCTGCAGCAAAGCCGGCAGCCCTGGCCTGCGCCAAGGCATGGCGCAGCAATGCACGGCCGTGGCCACGACGCGCATGCGCCGGGTCCACGTCCATCTGCAGCACATGGAACTCACCGCACAGTTCGCCAGCCAGCAGGTAACCCGCAACGCCACCATCAGCGGCATCGACTACCCACAGCTGGCCACGCTGAAGGCCGTCCTGCAGGGTCAGCAGGTCCAGGCCGTGGCCGGCGAACACCGGATAGGCTTCGTGGCCCTTCAGCAGCTCACCGGCACGCTGTTCGATCGCCGGCAGCACGCCAAGCTCGTCGGCGTGCGGAAGGCGTGGTTCAGGGCTTCTTGACCGGGCGCTTCCAGCCATCGATGGTTTCCTGTCGTGCACGTGCCAGTGTCAACTTGCCGTCCGGAGCGGTGCGGGTGATGACCGAGCCGGCGGCGATGGTCGCGCCCTCGCCGATCGTCAGCGGTGCCACCAGCGAGCTGTTGGAGCCGATGAACGCGTTGTCGCCGATGGTGGTGGTCGACTTGTTCACGCCGTCGTAGTTGCAGGTGATGGTGCCGGCACCGATGTTCACCCTGCTGCCGATCACCGCATCACCCAGATAGGTGAGGTGATTGGCCTTGCTGCCGACACCGAGGGTGACCTTCTTGGTCTCGACGAAGTTGCCGACGTGCACGCCATCGGCCAGCACGGTACCTGGGCGCAGGCGCGCGAACGGACCGACCAGTGCCGCGCCTTCGGTGACCACGCCTTCCAGATCACAATGCGCGCGTACTTCGGTGCCCGCGCCGAGAGTGACGTCCTTCAGCCGGTTGAACGGACCAATGGTGACGCCGTCACCGAGCACGATGTTGCCTTCAAGGACGACATCGACATCGATCAGCACGTCGCTGCCCACGGTAACGGTGCCACGGATATCCAGTCGTGCCGGGTCGCGCACGCGTGCGCCCTGTGCGCACAGCGCACGCACCGCACGGCGCTGCCAGGCGCGCTCCAGCTGCGACAGCTGCCAGGGATCGTTTGCCCCCTCGGCTTCCTGCGCGTCGGCCACCAGCGCCATCTCGGCCGGGGTGTACTCGTGCGCGGCGAACGCGAACACATCGGTGAGGTAGTACTCGCCCTGCGCGTTGCTGTTGGAGAGCTGCGACAGCCAGCGGCGCAGCGCGGTCGATTCTGCGGCGATGATGCCGGTGTTGATCGTGCGCACGCGCAGCTGGTCATCGGTGGCGTCCTTCTGCTCGACGATCGAGCCCACCTTGCCCTCCGCATCACGCAGCACGCGGCCGTAACCGGTCGGGTCATCGACGTCGGCCACCAGCACCGCCAATCGCCCCGGCTGCGCCAGCAGGTCGCGCAGGGTCCGCGCGCGGATCAGCGGCACATCGCCGTACAGCACCAGTACCTGCGCAGCATCGGGAACCTGCGGCATCGCCTGTGCGACGGCGTGCCCGGTACCGAGCTGCTGTGCCTGCGCGGCCCATTGCAGATCGGGCTGGTCGGCGAAGTACTGACGCACCGCCTCGCCACCATGGCCGTAAACCACGTGGATGGCCGCCGGCTGCAGCTCGCGGGCCGCATCGATCACGTGCGCCAGCATCGGTTGGCCGGCGATCGGCTGCAGCACCTTCGGCAGCACCGACTTCATGCGCTTGCCGGCGCCGGCGGCGAGGATGATGACGTGCAGGGCTTGGGTCATGGGAGCGGCAGTCCGTGATTCGTTGCCGGTGATTCTAGAGCGTGGGCCGTTAACATGGGCATCCCTCCTCCTTCACCATCCCGATGAGCCTCGTCCGCCAGGGAAGCGCCTACCTCGTGATCGGGCTCGTGCAGCTGCTGGTCGATTGGCTGGTGTTCGTGGTCGCCACCGCGCTGGGCATGCCGGTCGCACCGGCCAACGTCGCCGGACGCCTGGCCGGCATGCTGCTGGGCTTCTGGCTCAACGGCCGCTACACCTTTGCCGAGGCCGGCACGCACAAGCTGGGCTGGAGGCGTTTCGCACGCTTCTTCGGGCTGTGGCTGCTGCTGACCGCGGCAAGCACATTGCTGGTGAGCCTGGTCGACCACGCGCTGGGCCTGCAGTACACCTGGCTGGCCAAGCCGCTGGTGGAAGGCGGGCTGGCGTGCGTGTCGTTCCTGTTGATGCGCTACGTGGTGTATCGCTGAAACGACGTCGGGATCGGTAGCGTCGGCTGACAGTCGACGCTACCCGATCGGCCCAGCCACACTCCCCAAACAAAAACGCCGGCACAGGGCCGGCGTTCTCGTGGGTGCAGCGCGAACCTCAGTGCTTGAGATTCTTGCGCAGGCGCTCCAGCGCCTGCAGCTGGACGACGGCTTCAGCCAGCTTCTGCTGGGCTTCGGCCACTTCCATCGCTTCGCCGCGGTTGGCCAGGATGCGCTCGGCTTCTTCCTTGGCCTTGCGGACCGAGGCTTCGTCGATGTCCTGCGCGCGGATCGCGGTGTCGGCCAGCACGGTCACTACCTGCGGCTGCACTTCCAGGATACCGCCGGAAATGGCGAAATCCAGCTGCTCGCCGTTCGGCGTGGTCACCACCACCTTGCCCGGCTTCAGGCGGGTGATCAGCGGCGCGTGCTTGGGCGCGATGCCCAGTTCGCCCAGCTCACCGGTGGCCACGACCAGGGTCGCTTCGCCACGGAAGATTTCCTGCTCGGCGCTGACGATGTCGCAACGGATCGTGCTCATGCAAATCTCTTCGCTGTTCGCGGCGGCGCAATGCCACCGTGGGGGTCCACCGGCGCGGGCGGTTGCCCGGCGCCGGCGTCAGGTCGGGCAGGATCGCTCCCGCCCGTCCCGGATCAGGCCTTCTCGGCCATCTTCTTGGCCTTCTCGACCGCTTCTTCGATGCCGCCGACCATGTAGAACGCCTGCTCCGGCAGGTGGTCGTACTCGCCATCGACGATGGCCTTGAAGCCACGGATGGTGTCCTTCAGCGGCACGTACTTGCCCGGCGAACCGGTGAACACTTCGGCCACGTGGAACGGCTGGCTGAAGAAGCGCTCGATCTTACGGGCGCGCGACACGGCCTGCTTGTCCTCTTCGGACAGCTCGTCCATGCCCAGGATCGCGATGATGTCCTTCAGTTCCTTGTACTTCTGCAGGGTCTGCTGGACGCGCTGGGCGGTGTCGTAGTGCTCGTGGCCGATGACCAGCGGGTCCATCTGGCGGCTGGTGGAGTCCAGCGGATCGACGGCCGGGTAGATACCCAGCGAGGCGATCGAACGCGACAGGGTCACGGTCGAGTCCAGGTGGGCGAAGGTGGTCGCCGGCGACGGGTCGGTCAGGTCGTCCGCGGGAACGTAGACGGCCTGGATCGAGGTGATCGAACCGTTCTTGGTCGAGGTGATGCGCTCCTGCAGAACGCCCATTTCCTCGGCCAGGGTCGGCTGGTAACCCACGGCGGACGGCATGCGGCCCAGCAGTGCCGACACTTCGGTACCGGCCAGGGTGTAGCGGTAGATGTTGTCGACGAACAGCAGGACGTCCTTACCCTTGCCGTTTTCGTCCTTCTCGTCGCGGAAGTACTCGGCCATGGTCAGGCCGGTCAGGGCGACGCGCAGACGGTTGCCCGGCGGCTCGTTCATCTGGCCGTACACCATCGCCACCTTGTCCAGGACGTTGGAGTCCTTCATTTCGTGGTAGAAGTCGTTGCCCTCACGGGTACGCTCACCCACGCCGGCGAACACGGACAGACCGCTGTGCGCCTTGGCGATGTTGTTGATCAGTTCCATCATGTTGACGGTCTTGCCGACGCCGGCGCCGCCGAACAGGCCGACCTTGCCGCCCTTGGCGAACGGGCACATCAGGTCGATGACCTTGATGCCGGTTTCCAGCAGCTCGGTGGCCGGGGACTGGTCTTCGTACGACGGGGCCGCACGGTGGATTTCCCAGCTGTCGCTGGCCGCCACCGGGCCGGCTTCGTCGATCGGACGGCCGAGCACGTCCATGATGCGGCCCAGGGTGCCAGCACCGACCGGCACGGAGATGCCGCGGTTGGTGTTGGTGGCAACCAGGTTGCGCTTCAGGCCGTCGGTGGAACCGAGGGCGATGGTACGCACCACGCCGTCGCCCAGCTGCTGCTGGACTTCGAGGGTGATTTCGGTGTTGTCGACCTTCAGTGCGTCGTACACCTTCGGCACCGACTCACGCGGGAATTCGACGTCGACGACCGCGCCGATGATCTGAACGATCTTGCCCTGACTCATTGCTGCATCCTCTAAATGTGTGCTTTGAACGAACGCGGTCAGACTGCTGCCGCGCCGCCGACGATTTCGGAGATTTCCTGGGTGATCGCTGCCTGGCGCGCCTTGTTGTAGACGAGCTGCAGGGTGCCGATCAGCTTGTTGGCGTTGTCGCTCGCCGCCTTCATCGCAACCATGCGTGCCGCATGCTCGGAGGCGACGTTTTCCAGCAGTGCCTGGTACACCAGCGACTCGATGTAACGCGTCATCACGTGCTCGAGCACGGTCGCGGCATCGGGTTCGTACAGGTAGTCCCAGTCGTGGTGAGCGACCTGCTTCTCAGCCGGCGGCAGCGGCAGCAGCTGATCGAAGCTGGCCTTCTGCACCATGGTGTTCACGAAGCGGTTGTAGACCAGGTACACGCGGTCGATCTTGCCTTCGGTGAAGGCGTCGAGCATGACCTTGATCACACCGATCAGCGATTCCAGCTTCGGCACGTCGCCGATGTGGGTCACGCTGCCGACCATGTTGACCTTCACGCGGCGGAAGAAGGTCGAAGCCTTCTGGCCGATGGTCACCAGGTCCACTTCGGCACCCTTGTCCTGCCATGCCTTGGCTTCGCCCAGCATCTTGCGGAACAGGTTGTTGTTCAGGCCGCCGGCCAGGCCGCGATCGGAGGAGATCACGATGAAACCGACCCGCTTGACCTGTTCGCGCTCGACCAGGAACGGATGCTGGTAATCGGTACTGGCCTGGGCCAGGTGGCCGATCACCTGCTTCATCGCCTGCGCGTACGGACGCGAGGTCTTCATCCGATCCTGCGCCTTGCGGATCTTGGAGGCCGAGACCATTTCCAGGGCGCGCGTCACCTTGCGGGTGTTCTGCACGCTCTTGATCTTGGTTTTGATTTCGCGTCCGCTTGCCATCTCTTGTTTCCCGTGGCGCGGGGCTGATGCCCCGCGTTGTTCAACCGTTTGAGCGGGGCGAGCCCCGCTCTACGAGCGCTGGATTACCAGCTGCCGGTGGTCTTGAACTCGGCGATGCCCTTCTTGAAGGCACCTTCGATGTCGTTGTCCCAACCGCCGGTGGCGTTGACCTTGCTGATCAGCTCGCCCTGGGTGTTGGCGAAGTGGGCGTGCAGGCCTTCTTCGAACGCCAGCAGCTTGTTGACCGGCACGTCGTCGAGGTAACCCTCGTTGACGGCGTAGATCGACAGCGCCTGGTTGGCGATCGACATCGGCGCGTACTGCTTCTGCTTCATCAGCTCGGTGACGCGCTGGCCACGCTCCAGCTGCTTGCGGGTCGCTTCGTCCAGGTCCGAGGCGAACTGCGCGAACGCAGCCAGCTCGCGGTACTGGGCCAGCGAGATACGGATGCCGCCCGACAGCTTCTTGATGATCTTGGTCTGGGCCGAGCCACCGACGCGCGACACCGAGATACCGGCGTTCACGGCCGGGCGGATGCCGGCGTTGAACAGGTCGGTTTCCAGGAAGATCTGGCCGTCGGTGATCGAGATCACGTTGGTCGGAACGAAGGCGGACACGTCGCCGGCCTGGGTTTCGATGATCGGCAGCGCGGTCAGCGAACCGGTCTTGCCGGTGACCTTGCCTTCGGTGAACTTCTCGACGTATTCCTCGGACACGCGGGCAGCGCGTTCCAGCAGACGCGAGTGCAGGTAGAACACGTCACCCGGGTAGGCTTCACGGCCCGGCGGACGCTTCAGCAACAGCGAGATCTGGCGGTAGGCGACGGCCTGCTTGGACAGATCGTCGTACACGATCAGCGCGTCTTCGCCGCGGTCCATGAAGTACTCACCCATGGTGCAGCCCGAGTAGGCGCTGATGTACTGCATGGCAGCCGATTCGGAAGCGGTCGCGGCCACCACGATGGTGTGGGCCAGCGCGCCGTTCTCTTCCAGCTTGCGCACGATGTTGGCGATGGTCGAGGCCTTCTGGCCAATCGCAACGTACACGCACTTGATGCCGGTGCCCTTCTGGTTGATCACCGCATCGATCGCCATGGCGGTCTTGCCGGTCTGGCGGTCACCGATGATCAGCTCGCGCTGGCCACGGCCGATCGGGATCATCGAGTCGACCGACTTGTAACCGGTCTGCACCGGCTGGTCGACCGACTTGCGCCAGATCACGCCCGGAGCAACGCGCTCCACCGGAGCGGTCAGGTCGGTGCCCAGCGGGCCCTTGCCGTCGATCGGCTCGCCCAGCGCGTTCACGACGCGGCCCAGCAGTTCCGGACCGACCGGCACTTCCAGGATGCGGCCGGTGGTCTTGGCGACGTCGCCTTCGCGCAGGTTCTCGTAGTCACCCAGGACCACGGCGCCGACCGAGTCGCGCTCCAGGTTCAGGGCAAGTGCGAAGGTGTTGTTCGGCAGTTCGATCATTTCGCCCTGCATCACGTCGGCCAGACCGAAGATGCGCACGATGCCGTCGGACACGCTGGTCACGGTGCCTTCGTTGCGCGATTCCGCGGCCAGCTTGACCTTCTCGATGCGGTTCTTGATCAGTTCGCTGATTTCGGAGGGGTTGAGCGTGGTTGCCATCGTCAAGTCCTAGTGCCGGCAGCGGGGCCGGACGTTAAATGAATTCAGTTAGCGAGCGCGGTCTGCAGACGGGCCAGCTTGCCCTTCAGCGAACCATCGATGACCACGTCGCCGGCGTCGATCACGGCGCCGCCGATCAGCGAAGCATCGACCGCGGTGGTCACGTCGACCTCGCGGTTGAAGCGCTTGCGCAGCGCAACCTTGATCGCGTCCAGCTCGCCGGCCGACAGCTCGGAAGCCGAGGTCACCGTGGCCTTGACCACGTGCTCGGCTTCGGCGCGCAGGGCGTCGAACATGCCGGAGATTTCCGGCAGCAGCGGCAGACGATGCGATTCGGCCAGGATGGCCAGGAAGCGCGAGTAGGTCTCGCCGTGGGACACCGGCGCCAGCAGGGCGACGGCGTCGTCACGACCCAGCTCCGGGTTGGCGAGCAGGGCCGCCACGCGCGGGTCGGCGGCGACGTGGGCGGAGAACGCCAGGGCGTCCGACCACGGCGCGAACGCGCCTTCGTCGCGCGCGGTCGCGAACGCGGCGCGGGCGTACGGGCGGGCAAGCGTGAGGGCCTGGCTCATCCTTAGATCTCCGAGGCCAGCTCGTCGAGCAGCGCCTTGTGGGCGTTGGCGTCGATTTCGCGCTTGAGCAGCTTTTCGGCACCGGTCACGGCCAGCGCGGACACCTGCTTGCGCAGATCTTCACGGGCACGGTTGGCGGCGGCGTCGATTTCAGCCTGGGCCAGTTCCTTCTGACGGGTGGCTTCGGTGATCGCTTCGTTACGGGCAGCATCAACGATCTGGTTGGCACGCGCGTGGGCCTGATCGATGATCTCGTTAGCCTTGGTGCGGGCTTCCTTCAGCGCTTCGTTGACCTTCTCCTGCGCCTGGGCCAGATCTTTCTGGCTGCGGTCAGCAGCAGCGAGGCCTTCAGCAATCTTCTGCTGGCGCTCTTCGATCGCGTTCATCAGCGGCGGCCAGATCTTGGTCGCGATGATCCAGATCAGACCAGCGAAGGCCAGCGCCTGCGCAAGAAGGGTGAAATTGATATTCATGGTTAGCTCGATCGCTGGTTTCGGGGTGGACGCGCCGCCGTAGCGGCGCATCCGGCCTTCATCCGAAACCGGGTGCATCAGCACCCGGTCGTCTCAAACCGCTGTATCAGCCGGCCAGAGCCTTGGTGACGGCGCCAGCAAAGGCAGCCGACAGCGGGTTGGCGAAGGCCAGCAGCAGGCCAACGGCGACCGAGATGATGAACGCGGCGTCGATCAGGCCGGCGGTGATGAACATGCGGACCTGCAGGACCGGGATCAGTTCCGGCTGGCGGGCGGCCGACTCCAGGAACTTACCAGCCATGATGGCCAGACCCAGACCGGCGCCCAGCGCGGCCAGGCCGATCATGATGCCGACGGCAAGGGCGGTGGAGCTCTGAATCTGCGCGAAGTTGGTCAGGACGGCGAAGTACATGGTTATCTCCAGGAACTTAAGTTGCTAAGGGTGATGAAACGGATGAAGGTTGAAACGCGTTGAAGCTTGAAACTCAGTGAGCGTCTTCCGACAGGCTCAGGTACACGATCGACAGCATCATGAAGATGAAGGCCTGCAGCGGGATCACCAGCAGGTGGAACAGCATCCAGCCAAGGCCGAACACACCACCTGCGATGGCACCGAAGAAACCGGCACCACCCAGCACCCAGATCAGCAGGAACACGATTTCGCCGCCGAACATGTTGCCGAACAGTCGCATCGCCAGCGAGATCGGCTTGCTCAGCCACTCGACGATGTTGAGGATCAGGTTGAACGGCATCATCCACTTGCCGAACGGGGCCGTCAGGAATTCCTTGACGAAGCCGACCAGGCCCTTGGACTTGAGCGCGAAGAACAGCATCAGGAAGAACACGCTGATGGCCATGCCGAGGGTGGCGTTGACGTCAGCGGTCGGGACCGGCTTCCAGTAGTGAACGCCCACCCATTCCAGCGGCTTGGCGATGAAATCAGCCGGGATCATCTTCAGCAGATTCATCAACAGGATCCAGAAGAAGATCGTGATGGCGATCGGCGTGACCAGCTTGCTCTTGCCGTGGTAGGTGTCCTTGGCCTGGCGGTCGACGAACTCCAGGCAGATCTCGACGAAGGCCTGCCACTTGCCCGGCACGCCAGCAGTGGCCTTGCGGGTCCCCAGCCAGAACGCGACAACGATCACCAGGCCCATCAGGACAGCGGTGAGGAAGGTATCGACGTGGATATGCCAGAACATACCCTCACCCTTGCCGACCGGTGCGGTCAGGTTGTGCAGGTGATGCTGGATGTAGCTGGTAGGGGTTAGAGCCTCGCCCGCCATGTGTCCGGAACCTTCAGTTAATTGAATTCTGTCAACGCCTGGCCATGGCCAGGACCTGGAACATCAAGCCGACGGCGATACCGGCCAACAGCGCCAATGCAGGCAGCTTGAAGACCAGGAACCCCACCAGCAGGACGCCGAAAACCACGACCCACTTGGCTACGATCGCAATGATCAGGCGAGCCATCGCCGATCCTGCGGCCACCGCACCACCACCCAGTGCCATCCGTGCCGCAACCCAGCCACCGGCCGAAATGGCCACACCGGACGCCAGCGCGCCGAGGGCATATTTCGGACCCACCAGCAGGAAGGCCAGGGCCAGGACAGCGACCGCGGCCAGCGGGTAGACCGCGGCGCGCAGCATCAGTCGCCGACCCGCATCAACGGAGTTCAGCACAGGACGTCCCGCGTGGTTGCAAGTGGAGGGCTGAGGCGGCTACAGCAGGGGGGCCTCATCGAGCCGCCAAATTATAGCAATGGGACAATTTGCGAGACAACCGCTGCCTGTTCATCCCGGGAAGCCGCAAGTTGCGGTAACGGTTACATTTTTGCGTGCCACCCAGGGGACAATGACGTCCGCGTGATGCTGCACCGCAGTATTGAACTTTGGTCGCAGGCGCGGAACTTTCGCCGGATGCGCCGGTCCGATCTTGCGACCTGCCTGCAGCAACCTCGTCGACGCTCCGCCCCGCAGGTCCCACGATGGCCCCGAAGCCCGGCTCCGGGGCCATCTTTTTGCATCGTCGCGACAGCGCTGAACCGTGCACACCTCGTGGACCATACGTTCACGGATGGTGGACGTGCCTGTCCGGCACAGTGGTTTTCATTCTGATGAACCACTGCAAGGACTCTTCGATGCGCTCCGTACCCACCCTGCTCGCCCTCTCCCTGCTCGCCGCCGGTGCTTCGTTCGCCACTGCCGCCCATGCCGCCGAAGGCGATGACCGCTTCGCCATCCGCCTGGGTGCGATGAACATCGATTCGGACAACACGATCCGCGGCAAGACCAATGTGGCTGGCCAGGATGTCTCCCTGAACCAGGACTTCAAGCTGGGGGGCAAGGAATGGGAGCCGCGCATCGATGGCATGTTCCGCATCAGCAATCGCCAGCGCCTGCTGTTCAACTACTTCAAGTACGACAAGGACCGCCGCGAGACCCGCGACCAGGGCATTTCCTTCGGCGGTGAGAACGTGCCGGCCGGCAGCTTCGTGAAGGGTGAACTGAAGTACCAGGTGGCCAGCCTGGTCTACGATTACTCGGTCGTCGATACCGACACCTTCGACCTCGGCCTGCAGATCGGTGGCGAGTACGCCAAGGTCAGCACCAAGGGCTACGCCGACCTGGGCACCGTCTACGAAGGCCAGTTCCTCAACGAGAAGGCTGACGGCATCGCGCCGGTGGTGGGTGCGCGCATGACCTTCACCCCGGGCGAGCGCTGGATGATCACGCTGCAGGGCCAGTACCTGAACACGCGTTGGGGCAGCTTCGATGACTACAAGGGCGACCTGAGCCGCGCCAAT
Source organism: Stenotrophomonas sp. 109824_Sma (assembly GCF_056480025.1). NCBI lineage: Bacteria > Pseudomonadati > Pseudomonadota > Gammaproteobacteria > Lysobacterales > Lysobacteraceae > Stenotrophomonas > Stenotrophomonas sp. 109824_Sma. The sequence continues at coordinate 4,139,488 of NZ_CM151078.1, forward strand.
GCCATCGTCGATTACCGCTTCACCAAGAACTTCGGTGTGTTCGCCGGCTACGACTGGTTCAAGCTGGACGTGGACAAGAAGGGCAGCGACGGCACTGTCGGCCTGAAGCAGGAATTCAAGGGCCCGGTGGCCGGTATCAGCTTCGTGTTCTGATCCCCCGCCCCTTCCACGGCATCCTCTCTCCTGGCGCGGCCTCCGGAACATCGGGGCCGCGTTTTTTGTTGCATCGTCGAGCAGAGAAGCAGGTTGGTCGAGCGCGGGGAGAGAGGGGCTTGCGTGCGAATGTCCCCCGGCGCCGGCCTGCGGCCGACGCCTCCTCCTTTACTTCGCACACAAGCCCCTCTCACCCCGCGTGTCAGGCATCCGGGCGGCTTTGGTACTGGCTCTCGACTGTCCGCAAGCCGAGCCGCTGCGCGGGTGGCAGGCGTTTGGACAAAGTAAAGGAGGAGGCGACCGCCGCAGGCGGGCGACGGGGACATTTGTCGAAATGCCTGCCACCCGCGCAGCGGCCCCACCCTTTGCTGCAGCACTGATCGAAGAAAAAAAGCCCCGGCAGAGGCCAGGGCTTTTCGTTCGGAACGGCGCGGGCGCCTTACTTCTTCTTCGGCATGTACAGATCGGTGATCGTGCCGTCGTAGATTTCCGAGGCCATCGCCACCGATTCGCTCAGCGTCGGGTGGGCGTGGATGGTGTGGCCGATGTCCTCGGCTTCCGCACCCATCTCGATCGCCAGGCCGATCTCGGCCAGCAGGTCACCGGCATGCACGCCGACGATCGCACCACCGATGATGCGGTGGGTCTCTTCGTCGAAGATCAGCTTGGTGAAGCCCTCGGTGCGGCCGATGCCGATCGCGCGTCCACTGGCGGCCCACGGGAACTTGGCCACGCCGACCTTCAGGCCCTTGGCCTTGGCTTCGGTCTCGGTCACACCGACCCAGGCGATTTCCGGGTTGGTGTAGGCCACCGACGGAATCACACGGGCAACCCATTCCTTCTTGTGGCCAGCGGCCACTTCAGCAGCCAGCTTGCCTTCGTGCGTGGCCTTGTGCGCCAGCATCGGGTTGCCGACGATGTCGCCGATGGCAAAGATGTGCGGCACGTTGGTGCGCATCTGGCGATCGACCGGGATGAAGCCACGCTCGGTGACCTGCACGCCGGCCTTTTCTGCATCAATCTTCTTGCCGTTCGGCGAGCGGCCCACGGCCACCAGCACGCGGTCGAAGGTGCCCTGCGCCAGCGCAGGCGCCTGGCCTTCCTCGGCGGCTTCGAAGGTCACGGTGATGCCCTTGGCATCGGCGGTGACGCCCGAGGCCTTGGTCTTCAGGTGCACGTCGATGCCCTGCTTCTTCAGGCGGTCGGCCAGCGGCTTGACCAGGTCCTTGTCGGCGCCCGGCATCAGCTGGTCCATGAACTCGACCACGGTGACCTTGCTGCCCAGCGCACCGTAAACGGTGGCCATTTCCAGGCCGATGATGCCGCCGCCGACGACCAGCAGCGAGCCCGGCACTTCGGCCAGCTCCAGCGCGTCGGTGGAATCCATCACGCGCTTGTCGTCCCACGGGAAGTTCGGCAGCTTCACCGCCTGCGAACCGGCGGCGATGATGCACTTCTGGAAGCGCAGCAGCTGGGTGCTGCCGTCAGTCGCGGTGATTTCCAGCTCGTTGGCCGAAACGAACTTGCCGACGCCCTGCACGCTGCGGACCTTGCGCTGCTTGGCCATGCCGGCCAGGCCCTTGGTCAGCTGGTTGACGACCTTTTCCTTGTACTGGCGCAGCTTGTCCAGGGTGATGGTCGGCTTGCCGAACTCCACGCCGAAATCACCGGCATGGGCCACTTCGTCGATGACCGCGGCGGCGTGCAGCAGCGCCTTGGACGGAATGCAGCCAACATTGAGACAGACGCCGCCGAGGCTGGCGTAGCGCTCGACCAGCACCGTATCCAGGCCGACGTCGGCGGCGCGGAAGGCGGCGGTGTAGCCGCCCGGGCCGGAGCCCAGCACGACCATTTCGCATTCGATGTCGGCCGGCTTGCCGCTGGACAGCGCCGGCTTCGGCGCCGCCGGTTCGGCCGGGGCGCGGTGCGACGGGGTCACCGGCGGCTTGCTGGCCGGGGCGGCCGCAGCGGGAGCCGGCGCGGCGCTCTTGGCCGGGGCTTCGGCGGCGCCTTCGGCGTCCAGCACCACGACCACGGCGCCTTCGGACAGGGTGTCGCCCAGCTTGACCTTGATTTCCTTGACCACACCGGCGGCCGAGGACGGCACTTCCAGGGTGGCCTTGTCCGACTCCAGGGTCACCAGACCCTGATCCTTCTTCACCGTATCGCCGACGGCGACCAACACTTCGATCACCGGCACATCGCTGTAATCGCCGATGTCGGGAACCTTGACTTCAATCGTGGCCATGGTGGGTTTTCCTCGTGCCCGCCCGGCGGTGCCGGTGGGCTGTCACTGCATCTGTTCACGCGGCCGCGCCAGTGGCTGCGGCCGCACGGTGGGGGCGAAGCGGTGCCTTACAGCAGCACGCGGCGCATGTCGGCCAGTACCTGCGACAGGTACGTGGTGAAGCGTGCGGCCAGGGCGCCGTCGATGACGCGGTGGTCGTAGCTCAGCGACAGCGGCAGCATCAGCTTCGGTGCGAATTCCTTGCCGTTCCAGACCGGCTGGATGGACGACTTGGAGACGCCGAGGATGGCCACTTCCGGTGCGTTGACGATCGGGGTGAACGCGGTGCCGCCGATGCCGCCCAGCGAGCTGATCGAGAAGCAGCCGCCGCTCATGTCGGCCGGGCCCAGCTTGCCGTCGCGTGCCTTCTTGGCCAGTTCGCCGGTTTCCTGCGCGATCTGCACCACGCCCTTCTTGTCCACGTCGCGGATGACCGGCACGACCAGACCGTTCGGCGTGTCGGCGGCAAAGCCGATGTGGAAGTACTTCTTCAGGGTCAGGTTTTCACCGCTGGCATCGAGCGAGGCGTTGAATTCCGGGAACTTCTTCAGCGCCGCGGCGCTGGCCTTGATCAGGAAGGCAAGCATGGTCAGCTTGATGCCGGCCTTCTCGTTCTCCTTGTTCAGCGCCACGCGCAGGCCTTCCAGGTCGGTGATGTCGGCCTGCTCGAACTGGGTGACGTGCGGGATCATGGCCCAGTTGCGGGCCAGGTTCGCACCCGAGATCTTCTTGATGCGCGACAGCGGCTGGACTTCGGTCTCGCCGAACTTGCTGAAGTCGACCTTCGGCCACGGCAGCAGGTTCAGGCCACCACCGGCGGCGACGGCGCCACCGGCAGCTGCCGGCACGCCACCGCTGAGCGCGGCCTTGACGAACTTCTGCACGTCACCCTTGGTGATGCGGCCCCCCTTCTCGGTGCCGTTGATCTGCAGCAGGTCCACGCCCAGCTCGCGGGCGAACACGCGCACCGCCGGGGTGGCGTACGGCACCTTGGCCGGCAGCACGCCATCGGCGTTGAACTGCACCGGCGGGCTGCTCGGCGTACCGGCCGACGGCGCGGCAGCAACCGGAGCGGCGGCGGCAACCGGAGCAGCGGCCTGCGGGGCCTGCGTTGCAACCGCCGGAGCGGGCGCAGCGGCCTTGGCCGGTGCCGGCGCGGCAGCGCCCTCGGCTTCGATGATGGCAACCACGTTGCCCTGCGACAGGTTGTCGCCGACCTTGACCTTGATCTCCTTGACCACGCCGGCCACCGAGGACGGCACTTCCATGGTGGCCTTGTCGCTTTCCAGCGTGACCAGGCCCTGGTCCTTCTTGACCGTGTCGCCCACGGCGACCAGCACTTCGATGACCGGAATGCCGGCGTAGTCGCCGATGTCCGGCACCAGCGCTTCAACCGCGCCACCGCTGGCAGCCGGGGCGGCCGGTGCAGCTGCGGCCGGGGCCGGCGCGCTCTGGGTGGCGGCAGCCGGTGCAGCGGCCTTGGCCGGTGCCGGTGCGGCAGCGGCCGGCTTGGCAGCTTCGGCTTCGCCTTCGGCCACTTCGATCAGTGCCACGACCTTGCCTTCGGACAGGCTGTCGCCCACCTTGACCTTGAGCTCCTTGACCACGCCGGCCACCGAGGACGGCACTTCCATGGTCGCCTTGTCGCTTTCCAGCGTCACCAGGCCCTGGTCCTTCTTGACCGTGTCGCCGACGGCGACAAGCACCTCGATTACCGGGATATCGCTGTAGTCACCGATATCGGGGACAAGTGCTTCCTTGATTTCGGCCATGGGGATAACTCCGGCAATCTGGTGTAGGGAAACGTCTATTGTGCGGCCAGCGGGGTCCAGCGCCAACCGTTACAGGTGTTTTCAGTACGCACGCAGCCGGGACAGGCTGTTGCCCATGGGTCGTGGCTGCGACCAGTCGGTAGCGTATTGTCCGGACGATGTCCGCTTCATGTCGCCCGCGCGTCGGCCACCGGCTGCCACGCCTGGCGCAGGCGCGGCAACGACCACGCCGCATTGGCCGGGCTGGTCGACGGCAACGCGAGCACCTTCGGCGGGGCCTCCAGCCGCGGCAGCACCCAGCGCTGGAATGCCTGCAGTGACGCACCGCCATTGCAGCCGATCAGCGTCAGCTCAGGCAGCGTGGCGATCAGTTCTGGCAGTGCATTGGCCACTTCCGTACCACGCACGATGTCGGCATCCAGGCTGCCGCGTCGCTCGCAGCGCCCGATCACATCCCACAGGCCGATGCCCGCGGCGTTCAACGCCTGCAGCCGTTGCGCATAGGGCAGACCCGCGTCGAAACCGCAGATATCGGCCATCAGCGGCCAGAAGCGGTTGCGCGGATGCGCGTAGTAGCGCTGCTCCTGCAGGGATGCCACGCCTGGCATCGAGCCCAGCAGCAGTACCCGGCATGCCACGTTCACCTGCGCTTGCAGGCCAATGCACAACGTTGCTGTGCTCACATCTTCTCCAACTGCATGAATGTCAGCGACGGCCAAAAACCCCATGAATACAGGCATTCCGCACCCGTCGCTGAACAAGGAAAACTATTTTTTAACGTGCGTCGGATTCGATTCATGTTGGGGCGACTACGGTGTGCTCGCCCCGCAACCGGGGGCCCAAAACAAGAAACATTAGGAGATACCCCCATGCGCTCCATCCGTATCCTGAGTCTCGCCCTGCTGACCTCCGCCGCCTTCGCGCCGGCCGCTTTCGCCCAGGACAGCAGCACCACCGATACCGCTTCGGGCAAGCATTTTGCCGTTGTTGGCGGCATCTCGCTGCTGCAGCCGAAGAACGACCCGATCACCGGCGTGAAGAAGACCGACGGTGGCCCGGCGCCGACCGTCAGCTTCAGCTACTACATCAACGACAACTGGGCCGTTGAGCTGTGGGGCGCTGCCGACAAGTTCGACAACAAGTTCAAGGGCCCGAACAACGCCCGCCTGGGTTCGGTCGAGCAGCAGCCGGTCGCGCTGAGCGGCCAGTACCACTTCGGCCAGGCTGACAACGTGTTCCGCCCGTTCGTGGGCGTCGGCTACTACCAGTCGAGCTTCAGCAACGAGAAGCTGGGCAACGGCGCTGACACCGACATCCGCTTCAAGGATGCCAAGGGCGTGATCGGCACCGTCGGCGTCGACATGAACATCAACTCCACCTGGTTCGCCCGTGCTGACGCCCGCTACATGCGCGCCCGCCCGGACATCAAGGTTGGCGGCGAGAAGATCGGCGAAGCCAAGATGGATCCGTGGACCGTCGGCTTCGGCATCGGCGCCCGCTTCTGATCCAGGCAGCACCGCTTCACTGATGCAACGCGACGGGCCCTTCGGGGCCCGTCGTCGTTTCCGTCACCTGCGTTCTGTAGAGTCGAGCTTGCTCGACTGCCCTTTGTAGGGTCGAGCCATGCTCGACTGTACAGACACGGGGCGCGGAGACACGATGGACGATGTCGACCTGCTGGTGATCGGTGGCGGCATCAATGGCGCCGGCATCGCCCGTGACGCCAGTGGCCGTGGCCTGCGCGTGCTGCTGTGCGAACAGCACGACCTGGCCGCGCACACCTCCAGTGCCAGCAGCAAACTGATCCACGGCGGCCTGCGCTACCTGGAACAGGGCGAGTTCGGCCTGGTGCGCAAGGCGCTGGGCGAACGTGAGGTGGTCCGCCGGCAGGCCCCCCATCTGGTCCATCCGCTGCGCTTCGTGCTGCCGTGGGAACCGCACCTGCGCCCGCGCTGGATGCTGCGCGTGGGGCTGTGGCTGTACGACCATCTGGGCCGGCGCGGCCCCGCCTTCCCCGCGTCACGCGCACTGGAACTGCAACGCGATCCGCTCGGCCAGTGGCTCTCCCCAACGCTGCGGCAGGCCTTCAGCTACGCCGATGCGCAGGTCGATGACGCGCGACTGGTACTGCTCAACGCCCTGGATGCCGCGCAGCGGGGCGCACAGGTGCGGGTGCGCAGCCGCTGCACCGACCTGCACCCCGTGCAGGGCCGGTGGCGGGCCGTTGTGGAATCCGCCGATGGCCAGCCGCACCCCGTGAATGCACGCGCCGTGGTCAACGCGGCGGGCCCGTGGGCCGGGGGCCTGCTGGAACGGATGCAGGCGCGCAGCGGCGGCCCCGCGCTGCGCCTGGTGCAGGGCAGCCACATCGTGCTGCGCCGGCCCTGGCCCGATGACAGCGCCTGCCTGCTGCAGCAGCCCGACGGACGCGTGGTGTTCCTGCTGCCCTTCGCCCACGACCACCTGCTGGTGGGCACCACCGATACCGACTATCGCGGTGACCCGGCGCGCTGCAGCGTGCTGCCCTCCGAGGTGACCTACCTGTGCGAAGCGGCCAATCGCTACCTGCGTGACCCCATCGCCCCGGAGGAGGTGGTCTGGGCGTTCGCCGGTGTCCGTCCATTGCTGGCTGACCCGGATCCACGCGCAGCGAAGCTGAGCCGCGACTACCGCCTTCAGGTGCAGGTGGACCCGGCACCAGCGCTGCACGTACTGGGCGGCAAGCTGACCACCTACCGGGTGCTGGCCGAGGAGGCACTGGACCTGCTGCGCCCTGCCCTGCCACAGATGGGACCGGCCTGGACGGCGCGCGGAGACCCGCTGCCGGGCAGCGACTGGGGCGACGCCGCACAGGCAGGCTCGCACCTGCTGGCGCTGGCACCCTGGTTGCCCGCCGGTATCGCGCGACGCTGGGCCGGGGCCTATGGCAGTCGCAGCGCGGAACTGCTGCAGGGTGTACAGGGCCTGCACGATCTGGGCGAGGACTTTGGCGGCGGCCTGCATGCGCGCGAAGTGGACTTCCTGCGCGAACGCGAGTGGGCGTGCGACAGCGACGATATCCTGTGGCACCGGAGCAAGCTGGGGTTGCGGCTGGATGCTGCACAGGTGGCACGGCTACAGGCGTGGATGCGAGGTCGGATCCCTTTCCCACGGAATGGGCTCTGACCCCAGTGTTTCAACGTGTGCCAACCAAGGTTGGCAGCTACCTGGGCGGCCGCGAGCGACGCGACCGATGCATTAGGATTTCCCCATCGCTACCGGAGACGCTGCATGACGCCCCGCTACGTGCTGGCCATCGACCAGGGCACCACCAGTTCCCGCGCGATCCTGTTCGATCGTGCCGGCGACATCGTCGGCAGCGCGCAGCGCGAGTTCGCGCAGATCTTCCCGCACCCCGGCTGGGTCGAGCATGACCCGCGCGAGATCCTTACCAGCGTCTATGCCACGTTGACCGAACTGCTCAGCCGCGGGCAGATCGACCCGCGTCATATCGCCGCACTGGGCATCACCAACCAGCGCGAAACCACCGTGGTCTGGGACCGTGCCACCGGCCAGCCGATCCACAATGCCATCGTCTGGCAATCGCGGCAGAGCCACGCCATCTGCGAGCGGCTGAAGTCCGACGGGCATGAAGCGCTGATCCGCGAACGGACCGGCCTGCTGATCGATGCCTATTTCTCCGCCACCAAGGTGCGCTGGATCCTCGACCACGTGGAAGGTGCGCAGCAGCGCGCCGAACGTGGCGAGCTCCTGTTCGGCACCATCGACAGCTGGCTGGTGTGGAACCTGAGCGGTGGCCAGGCGCATGTGACCGACTACAGCAATGCTGCGCGAACGCTGTTGTTCAACATCCACACGCTGGACTGGGATGACGAGCTGCTGGCCCTGCTCGACATCCCACGCGCGATGCTGCCGCAGGTACGCGACTCCAGCGCGGTATACGCGCATACCCGGCCGCAGTTCTTCTTCGACCACCCGATCCCGATCGCCGGCATCGCCGGTGACCAGCAGGCGGCGCTGTTCGGCCAGGCCTGCTTCCAGCCGGGCATGGTCAAGAACACCTATGGCACCGGCTGTTTCATGCTGATGCATACCGGTGCGCAGGCGGTGCGGTCGCGCAACGGCCTGCTGACCACCATTGCCTGGGGCCTGGACGGACGCGTGGAGTACGCGCTGGAAGGCTCGATCTTCATCGCCGGCTCGGTGGTGCAATGGCTGCGCGATGGGCTGCGCATGATCGAACGTGCAAGTGACAGCCAGGCACTGGCTGCGCAGGTGCCCGACAGTGGCGGCGCTTACCTGGTACCGGCGTTCGTCGGCCTCGGCGCGCCCTATTGGCGCAGTGACGTACGCGGTGCGATGTTCGGGTTGACCCGCGGCACCCGCAAGGCGCACTTCGTGCGCGCCGCGCTGGAAGCGATGGCCTACCAGACCCGGGACGTGCTTGATGCGATGCAGTCCGATGCCGGTATCGCGCTGACCGAGCTGCGCGCCGATGGCGGTGCGATCGGCAATGACTTCCTGGCCGGTTTCCAGGCCGACATCCTCGGTGTGCCGCTGCTGCGGCCGCGACTGACCGAGACCACCGCGCTGGGTGCGGCCTACCTGGCCGGTCTGGCGGTGGGGTTCTGGACCAGCCGCGAACAGATCGCCGCGCAGTGGGGCCTGGACCGGCGTTTCGAGCCACAGATGGAGGTGGCCCGGCGCGAGAAGCTGTATGCGGGATGGCAGCAGGCGGTGGCCGCCACCCTCGCCTTCCACGTCGATTGAGGGTAGTGCCGGCCGCTGGCCGGCACCCCATGATCATCGGGGCGTTTGCAGATTGCCGGCCAGCGGCCGGCACTACCACATGGTCAGAACGCCGGCAGCACAGCGCCCTTGTACTTGGTCTCGATGAAGGCCTTCACCTGCGGGCTGGTCAGGGCCTTCGCCAGCTTCTGCACGCGGGCGTCGTCCTTGTTGTCCGGGCGCGCGACCAGGAAGTTCACGTACGGCGAGTCCTTGCTCTCGATCGCCAGCGCATCCTTGGTCGGGTTGAGGCCGGCATCCAGCGCGTAGTTGGTATTGATCAGGGCCAGATCGACCTGGTCCAGCACGCGCGGCAGCATCGCCGAGTCCAGCTCGCGGAACTTCAGGTTCTTCGGGTTGGCGATGATGTCGCGCTGGGTCGACAGTGCGTTGGTCGGGTCCTTCAGCTCGATCACGCCGGCCTTGTGCAGCAGGATCAGCGCGCGGCTGTTGTTGCTGGGGTCGTTCGGGATCACCACGTCGGCGCCTTCGCGCAGCTCGGCCAGCGACTTGACCTTGCGCGAGTACGCACCGAACGGCTCGATGTGCACGCCGATCACCTTCACCAGGTCGGTCTTGCGGTCACGGTTGTAGGCATCCAGGTACGGCTCGGTCTGGAAGTAGTTGGCATCCACCTGCTTCTGCACCAGCTGGTCGTTGGGCTGCACGTAGTCATTGAACACGCGCACGTCCAGGTCCACGCCTTCCTGCTTGAGGATCGGCTTGACCACCTCGAGGATCTCGGCATGCGGCACGGCCGTGGCGGCCACCACCAGCTTCTGCGAGGGCTCGCCGGACTTGCCGCAGGCGGTCAGGGCCAGCGCAGCGGCGAGCAGGGGCAGCAACAGGGTCTTCTTCATGGGGGATTGGATTCTCGGGGGGAATGTCAGGATTTTTCGTAGTTGCTCAGGGCCAGCTCAAGCAACGCCTTGGCCTGCTCGCGCAGCATCATCGGCTCGACGATCTCGGCATCCGAGCCGTAATGCAGCACATCCATCAGCAGCTCGCGCGAGACGCTGTACGGCACCTTCAGCTCATAGCGGCCGTCGGCCAGGAAGCGGCCCTGCTGCTTGGAATGCCAGTGCTCGTCGGCCACCCAGCGCGCGGCCTTGGCGCTGAACAGGATGGTCGCCCACCCCTTCGGCGCGCCAGAGAAGATGCCGTAGCTGGCGCCGAGCTGCTCGTCCAGCTCGCTGTCGGCGACATCGCGCGCGGTGCTGTCGACCACCCGCGCCTTGTGGATGCGGTCCACCGCGAAACTGCGCAGGGCGTCGCGGTCATGGTCCCAGGCATCCAGGTACCAGTTGTCGCGATAGTGGGTCAGGCGCTGCGGTGAGACGGTGCGCTTGGTCGGCTCGTCGGTGGAACGGGCGCGGTACTCGAACGCCAGCTGGCGGCGCTCCAGCACGGCCGACGCGACGCTGCGGAAGCTGCCTTCGTCGAACTTGCGGCCTCGGTGCGGAATCACCCGCACGCGGTCGACCGGCCAGCTGGACACGCCGGCCTGGGCCGCCAGCAGGCTCTCGATGCGTTGCTGCAGCGGTGCCAGCACCGACGACAGCACACCACCGCCGGTCCGCGCCAGCAGGTGCTGCGAGGCCAGCAGGGCATGCAGCTCCTCCGAGCTGAGCCACAGGCCGGGCAGCTCGAAACGGTCGCTCTCGTCAGCCTGGTAGCGGAAGCCCGCCTCGCCGTCGCCCTCGATCGGTGCCATCAGCGCATCGCGCAGGAAGGCCAGGTCGCGGTAGACGGTGGCGCGGGAACAACCGAGCTTGTCCTGCAGGGTCGCCACCGTCACCGGATAGCGCGCGGACTTGAGCAGACGATGCAGGGCGGTGATGCGTTCGTATCGGTCCATACCCCCGATTATGTCCGAGTCGCGGGTCTTGTGTGGGACGTTTGGGCTATCGTGGTCGCCCCCACCCCCATGGAATACCCGATGCGCCGGTTGCCTGCCCTGTCCCTGCTGGCCTGCCTGCTGCTGGCCGCCTGTGATCGCGCGCCGGCGCCGGCCAGCACCGGGACCCCGGTACCCGTCGCCGATCCGGCGCAGGCGGTGCTGGGCGCCAGCCAGCGTTTCGCGGCCCTGCGCAGCTTCCACGCCGAACTGGAGGTGCTGGGCGCACCGCAGCCGGTGCGCAGCGCCATGGACTTCGTCGCGCCCGATCGTTTCCGGGTGGAGACGCCGGCGGGGCCGCAGACCATCATCGGCGACACCATGTTCCTGCAGGCCGACGGCGCGATCCGCCAGGTGCCGACCCCGCCCGGCCTGCTCGAGCAGTGGCGCAACCCGCTGCCGGCCGATGCCCTGCCCGCCGACCTGAAGGCCGAAGACCTCGGCAGCCAGGCGCTGGACGGGGTCGAGACCCGGCACTACCGGCTGCGTGATGCGCAGCCCGGCGAACGCCTGGAGTACTGGGTGGATACCCAGGGCCTGCCACGCCAGATCGTGCGCAGCGGCAGCAGCAATGGCCGCAGCTTCCAGCTGCGCCTGCGCTATTCGCGCTTCAACGACCCCGCACTGCGTGTCGATCTGCCCTGAATAGGCGATCGCGGCAACGTTCGCTGAAGCGCGCATTGGATCGATTCGGACCGCCATCACGCTTCCAGTATCATCACCGGCTGTTAACCGTTTCGGAGAAGCCTCGATGTCCCTGCGCGTGTCCCTGCTGATCCCCCTGCTGCTGTGTGCGCCGCTCGCATACGCACAGGATGCCTCCGAGCTGGCGGCGATGTCCTCGCCGTGGAGCGGCAGTGGTGGCGAGCTCGGCTTTGCCTCGGCACGCGGCAACAGCAGCACCGAGAGCTTCAACGGCCGCCTTCGCCTGCGCTACACCGACGGCGACTGGGTGCACAGCATGGACCTGTTCGGCCTGCGCTCCAGCTCCAAGGTGACCGAGACCAACGACGACGGCACCACCACCCGCCGCAACAACACCACCGCCAACCGCTACACGGGCAGTGCCGGCAGCGCGCTGCAGCTGGGCGAGCACCGCCAGCTGACCGCCACGGTGCGTACCGAGCGCGACGACTTCGCCACCTACGACCGCCAGAGCTCGTTCGGTCTGGGTTACGGCACCCGCCTGTGGAACACCGAGCGCTTCTCGTTCGACGCGCAGATCGGCCCCGGTGTGCGCCGTACCCACAGCACCGAGGACGACCGCACCCGCACCGGCCTGATCGGCCGTGGCCTGTTCGACATGAAGTACTCGCTGACCGACAACACCGACCTGGTCAACACGCTGCTGGTCGAATCCGGTTCGTACAACACCTTCGGCCAGAACGACTTCGGTGTCTCTGTCAGCATGAACGAGCACCTGGCACTGAAGGCCGGCTGGCAGGCGCGTTACAACAGTGACGTTGCTGTGGACAAGCGCAAGACCGATACGCTGACCACGATGAACGTGGTCTACAAGTTCAAATAAGCAGAACGGGCGCCGAGGGCGCCCGTTCTGCTTCCGGTAGTGCCGGCCGCTGGCCGGCAACTGCATTCAACTGGGGCACGAGGTTGCCGGCCGATGGCCGGCACTACCTGCGATGGATCAGACGTTCAGCAGTTCGCCGGCACCGGCGTCCAGCAGCATCTTCGCCACGCGCTGGCCCAGCGCCTCCGGATCCCGGGCCGGGCCCACCGCCTCGGCGCGCACCGCACGACCATCGCTGGCACTGCCGACCAGGCCCTGCAGGTGCAGGTCGTCGCCCTGCCACTGCGCGATCGCCGCCACCGGCACGTGGCAGCTGCCGTGCAGCGCACGGTTCATCGCCCGCTCGGCTTCCACGCAGGCGCGCGTAGCTGCGTCATCAAGCGTGGCGAACAGCGCCATCAGGCGCGTATTGCCACCGTCGCACTCCACCGCCACCGCGCCCTGCGCCGGTGCCGGCAGCCACTGCGGCGGTTGCAGGCGCGCGACGATGCGCTCGCCCAGGCCCAGACGCTCCAGGCCGGCCACGGCCAGCACGATGGCGTCGTAGCCACCATTGTCGAGCTTGGCCAGGCGGGTGTTGACGTTGCCGCGCAGCTCCAGCAATTCCAGATCCGGGCGCAGCGCGCGCAGCTGGGCCTGGCGGCGCAGCGACGAGGTGCCGACCCGCGCACCGATCGGCAGCGCGTCCAGCGAGGCGTACAGGTTGGAGACGAAACCATCGGCCGGATCGTGGCGGGTCAGCATCGCCGGCAGCGCGAAGGGTTCATCCAGTTCCATCGGCACATCCTTCAGCGAGTGCACGGCGCAGTCGGCCTCACCGCGCAGCATGGCCAGCTCCAGCTCCTTCAGGAACAGGCCCTTGCCACCGATGGCGGCCAGCGAGCGGTCCAGCACCTCGTCACCGCGGGTGCTCATCGGCACCAGTTCCACATGCAGGCCGGGATGGGCCTGGCGCAGGCGGTCGGCGACGTGTTCGCTCTGCCAGAGGGCGAGCGGGCTCTTGCGGGTGGCGATGCGGACGGTTTCCATCCGGTCATTATCGCGCCTTCGGCGCGGATACGGCCAACGGCGGAGCCCCTCGTGGCTGCTGCATCGGCTGGATCTATGGCGCTTGGCCGGGGCGGTGGGGTCACGCGGGGACGCCGTAAACCCGTCCTTGGGGGCTTGGCCGCGGCATCCATGCCGCGGACACCCCGCCTGCCCCCACCGCCCCGGCCTCTGACAGTTTCCGTGCGCGTCAGCCACGGAAGATCAAAAGAAAAAAAAGCAGAAGCAAAAGCAACAGCCGACGGCTTCCGGGGTCAGATCCCTTTTCCGCAGGAAAAGGGATCTGACCCCTCTTTCCAAGCCGATAACACCAATGCTCTTGCTGTCCGATGCAGTGAAGAACGAGAGGGTTGGGCCGGGGTGGGGTGACGGGACCGTTTGATCTGGCCCCCTGAAAACGGACGCCATGAAGCCGTTTCAGGCGGCAGCCCGGAGCTGCCGGGCGTAGTTGTTAGGCGAGTGGTAGCCCAGCGCCGAGTGTAGCCGGGCTGGATTGTAGAAGCCGTGGATGTAAGCAGCGATGGACTGGCTGGCTTGTTCCTTACTGGCGTAAGGCTCGGCAGCCTCTTCTGTCTTGAGCGTCGCAAAGAAGCTCTCGACCACGGCGTTGTCCCAGCAATTGCCAGGCCGGCTCATGCTTTGGACCACGTCATGGGACTGCAGCAGCTGGCGAAACTCGTTCCCCCAGTACTGCCCGCCACGATCGGAATGGAAGATCAGGCCAGGTCGTTGTGGATGCAGAGCCCAGGCATTGGCGAATGCTTTCACTACCAGTTCTTCAGTCAGGCGCCTGGAAACGCTGTAGCCCAGCACCTGCCGGGTCTGGACGCTGATGACCACGGCCAGATGCAGCCATCCCTGGCGGGTGGGGACATACGTGATATCTCCGACCCACGCCGTCGGTCCGGTTCCGGGGGCAAATTGCCGATCCAGCAGGTTGGGGGCGAGCTGAGATGAGCCGCCGGAGGATTTGGGCCGGAATCGGCCTTTGGTCTTGCCCTGGATTCGCTCCTCGGCCATTAACCGTGCCACGCGCTTGTGGCCAACTGGATGATTCCTGGCTCGTAAGGCCCTGACCAGCCGACGCCGCCCATAACTGCGTTTGCTGGCCACATGGATGGCCCGAAGCTCGGTACGGAGGGCCGAATCGACATCGCACGTTTGGGCACACTGGCGGCGCAGGTAGTCATGGAATCCAGAGACAGAAACCCCAAAAAGCCGACACAGCAACCTGGTCGGGTAGCGAGTCCTTTGACTGGCGACGAAGGCGTACCTCACTTGGACTCTCTGGCAAAGAACGCCGCCGCTTTTTTTAGGATTTCCCGCTCCATCTTCAGATTGGCGTTCTCGGCCCGAAGGCGGCTGATCTCGCTTTCCAGGTCAGTGGCCGGCCTGCGGGCCTCAGAGGTCAACGACCGGCCAGCACGGACCGCGTCAATCCAATTTGCCAGCGTCTTGACCGACATCTCCAGCTGACGGGCCGCTGCGGCAGGCCCGAGCGACTCGGCCAACTCCACGGCTTGGTGCTTGAACTCATCGGTGTAGCTACGACGGGTGATACGGGACATAAGGGGACCTCCAAGTGCGATCAAAGTATCGCCTCTTGGCGTCCGCGGACGGGGGGCCAGATCAGTTGGCGCCATGGATGGCGCCATCGAGCCCCCATGGATGGGTTTACGGCGTGTCCCGTCACCCCACCCCGACCCGACCCAGCACGTAAGAACAATGAGCCGACCAACCTGCTGTTGATCTTGATGTTGATCTGTAAGCAGTCGCGGCCGCAGGCCGCGCGGAACACTCACAGATGCCGCAGTTCCTGCTTCAGCGTCGCCACGCAGCGGCGGCTGACTTCCAGCGGCTGCCTGCCATGCCGCAGCACCGCCTGCACCTGCCCACCCGAGCCGCGGCGCAGTTCCACCAGCTCGTGGCGCGCCACCAGGCAGTTGCGATGGATGCGGATGAAACGGCTGGCGAACTCTTCTTCCAGCGACTTCAGCGATTCCTCGATCAGGTCCTCGCCGCGCGCGTGGTGCACTACCACGTACTTCTCTTCGGCCTGCAGGTAGTGGATGTCGTCCAGCGGAATCAGCCGCAGGCTGCCGCGCAGGCGTGCGCACAGCACGCTGCGTGCCTGCTGCCCGCCATGTTCCTGCGGCTGGCCATCGCGGCCGGCCAGGAATGTGCGTGCACGTGCAATCGCCGCTGCCAGTCGTTCGGCGCGCACTGGCTTCATCAGGTAGTCGATCGCTGCGGCCTCGAACGCCGACAGCGCATGCGCATCGTAGGCAGTGCAGAACACCACCGCCGGCCGCGGTTCGAAGCTGGCCAGGTGGCGGGCTGCTTCCAGGCCGTCCAGCCCAGGCATTGCAATGTCCAGCAGGACCAGGTCGGGCTGCAGCTCCGCGCACGCGTGCAGGGCCTGCTCGCCGTTGCCGGCCTCGGCCACCACGTCCACGCCGTCCTGCGCCGCCAACAGGCTGCGCAGGCGCTCGCGCGCCAGTGGTTCGTCATCGGCGATGACTACCCTCACGATCGTTCCCTCACTGGATCGGCACTGTCACCTGGCAGGCATAGTAGCCTTCGCTCCAGCCAGCCGTCATCCGCGCGGCGCTGCCGAAGCGCCAGGCCAGCCGATGGCCGATGCTGTGCTGGGCATGGCCGGCCCCCCGCGCCAAGGCCAGCCCGGGCGCCTGCGGATCAGGCGCGGGATTGCGCACGCGGATCTGCAGCTCGTTGCCCTCGCACAGCAGCTGCAGCTCGATGGTGCCGCCGTCGGGCAGGCGCGAGATGCCGTGCAGCACGGCGTTTTCCACCAGCGGCTGCAGTACCAGCCTCGGCAATGGCAGGTCCCACGGCAGCGGCTCGTCGCGCTGCCAGCGCACCTGCAGGCGTTCGCCCAGGCGCAGCGATTCGATCGACAGGTAGCGCTCGGCCAGTTCGCATTCGTCGCGCAGGGTGGAATCGCCCTCGCCTGCACCGAGCGCAGCACGGAACAGATCGGACAGATCGAGCACCGCACGTTCGGCCACCGCGGGATCGCGATGCAGCAGGCTGGCGATCAGGTTCATGCTGTTGAACAGGAAGTGCGGGCGGATCCGCGCCTGCAGCGCGTCGGCCTGGGCGCGTGCATTGGCCTGCACCTGCGCGGCCCAGCGGTCGCTGACATAGAAGTAGCGCAGCGCCAGCGCGGTGATCAGCGCCGTGGTTGCTGCACTCCCAAGGGTGAAGCGCCAGAAGCTGATGCCGCTGGCGAAGCTGTCACCCAGCACCGCGTACAAGGCGTGCACGATGCCGGCACAGACCACCGCGATCAGGGTCGCCAGTGCGATGGCGGCGACCGCCCCCAGCACCTGCGGCAGCCTGGATAGCGCCTGCCGCAGCAGGCACAGGCAGGCGGTCACCGCCAACGCCAGCCATAGCGCGAATCCACTGGCCGACAGCAGTTCGCCGAAGGTCCAGTGGCGGCTGCCATCCGGGGCCAGGGCCAGCACCACCACCACCAGTTCGGCCAGGCCCAGCATCGCCGCCAGCCGCGGCAGGCGGCACAGTTCCGGCATCCATGGCGGTGTGCTGGCCGGGGACATGGCTCAGCCCGCGCCCAGGCGTTCCTGCAGCCAGTCACCCAGTGCCTGGATCTCTTCGGCACAGACCTGGTGGGCCATCGGGTAGCTGTGCCATTCCACCTCCAGGCCCAGCGCCTGCAGCGCCTGCGCGCTGTGTACGGCCACCGCCTGCGGAATCACCGGGTCGCTGCTGCCATGGGCCATGAACACCGGCACCTGCACGGCACCGTCAACACGCGTGGCGCTTTCAGCTTCGGGCAGGTAGGTGGACAGCGCGATCAGGCCGGCCAGCGGCGCGGTGCGCGACAGCGCAGCGGTCAGGATGATCGCGCCACCCTGCGAGAAGCCGGCCAGGAAGATCTTCTCCGCCGGAATGCCGCGCTCGATCTCACGCGCGATCAGCGCGTCCAGCTGCGCCACCGATTCCTGCACGCCGGCCATGTCGGCGCGCGAACGGAAGTCCATGCCGACGATGTCGTACCAGCCGCGCATCGGCACGCCGTTGTTGATCGTGATCGGCCGCACCGGTGCGTGCGGGAACACGAAGCGCAGCGCCGGCCAATGCGGCCGCACCAGCTCCGGCACGATCGGCGCGAAATCATGGCCATCGGCGCCGAGGCCGTGCAGCCAGATCACCGACCACTGCGGCGAGGCGCCGGTTTCCTGTTCCACCGTTTGCAGCATGATGCGGCTCCTTCAAGTTCGAGCCGCATTATGCCGCTGGCGCGGGGCAATCAGTACAGCGGCGGTTGCGCGGCCGCTTCCCGGCGCAGCTGCGCGGCGCGTACCAGCACCGGCGGCGGGATGTTCTCCTCGGGGATATCGAGCAGGCCAAGACGGTGCAGGAAGGCGCCGGGGCCACGCGAGGACGTCAACGCCACCACCGGGACCGCCAGCACCATGCCGATCACCACCGGCGCCATCCACGCCGCCAGCGATGGCGACACCGCCCAGGCCAGCACGCCCATGAAGGCGCCGAACACACCCAGGCCACCGTAGCCGCGGATCAGTGCCAGCCACGAGATGCCACCGTCGTCACGCTGCTGCGCGTCCCAGCCGGAATCGCGGCCGGACAACACTTCGGCCACGCCCCGCGACTGCACGTACATCACCACCGGCGCCATCAGTGCGGCCAACACGGTTTCCACCAGCATCGACACGAAGGCACGGATCGCACCGCCGCAGCCACGGCGGTCGACCGGGTCCAGCAGCATCGCCAGGTAGCCGAGCACCTTGGGCAGCAGCAGCACCGCCATGGTGGCGGCGAACAGGCGCACCACCTGCTCTTCGTCCTGTGCGCGCCAGTAGACGCTGGGCGACAGGTGCAGCAGGGCGTTGAAATCGATGCCCTCCTGGAACAGCGGGATGGCGATGCCGATCAGCATCAGCATTGCCCACATCGGCGCGGTGAAATAGTGGCCGATGCCGATCAGCATGTGCGTGCGGCTGATCCAGTGCAGGCCGCGGCTGCCGACCACCTTGCCGTGCTGCAGGTTGCCCTGGCACCAGCGACGGTCGCGCACCAGCAGGTCGGTCAGGGTCGGCGGGCCCTCTTCATAGCTGCCACCGAGGTAGGGCACCATGTGCGCGGCCCAGCCGCCACGCCGCATCAACGCCGCTTCGACGAAGTCATGGCTGAGCACGTGGCCGCCGAACGGCTTGCGCCCCGGCAGCGCCGGCAGGCCGGCGTGGTCGGCGAAGGCGCGGGTGCGGATGATGGCGTTGTGGCCCCAGTAGTTGCTCTCGGCGCCATGCCACCAGGCCACGCCGCGGGCGATCACCGGCCCGTACACGCGGCCGCCGAACTGCTGCATGCGCGCGAACAGGGTACGGCCGCCGATCACCGACGGCAGGGTCTGGATCAGGCCGACGTCGGCGTTGTGCTCCATGCCGGCCACCAGGCGCACGATGCTGTCGCCGGTCATCAGGCTGTCGGCGTCGAGGATCAGCATCTGCGGGTAGGCACCGCCGAAGCGGCGGACCCAGTCGGCGATGTTGCCGGCCTTGCGCCCGCTGTTGTCACCACGGCGACGGTAGAACAGGCGGGTCTGCCCGTCCGGCACCCGCTCGCGCAGCTCGGCGAACACCTGCTCCTCGGCAGCGGCGATATCCTCGCGACGGGTATCGCTGAGCACGAAGAAATCGAAGCGGTCGAGCTGGCCGGTGGCCGCCACCGACTCGTAGATCGCCTGCAGGCCCGCCAGCAGGCGGCGCGGATCTTCGTTGTAGGTCGGCATCAGCAGTGCGGTGCGGCTGTGCACGGTCGGCAGCGGCTTGTCCGGGTCGATGCCGAGGCGGTAGCCACGGTCGAACACGGCGGTCAGGAAGCCGGCCAGGGCGCTGGCGAAAGACAGCGCGATCCAGGCAAACAGGCCGACGAACAGTACCAGCAGACAGGCTTCAAGCACGCTGATGCCATTGGCCGACAGCACCCGCCACATCATCCGCGTGGCCACGGCGGTCATGCCGAGCGTGCCACCGAAAATGTACAGCCGGCGCAGGCCGATCAGGCGCGGCGACGTGCGGTGCCGCCGGACCTTCAGCGCGCCTTCGCGCAAGGTCTGTTCGGGCATCTGCAAGGGAGATTCAGCGGGCAGCAGCGCCCAGCCGGCATCGAGCCGGGGCGTTTCTGCTTCCGCATGGATGGTCTGCACCCCCATCGCCGCCTACTCCGCGCCGTCGGCACGGCCGGCCATCCCGGCCGGGCTGCATGCACCATGGTTCCCGGCGCGCTTTCCCGGCGCCCGCACTTGTCCTGGCTGTGTCGGCCTCAGGCCGCACAGTCGATGTCTGTCACTACCGGAACCCACACGATCTCCAACGGGGCGGAATCGAAAATGCGGCCCAGTCTAGGGCGCCGAATGTAAGCCGAGCGCGAAGGTCTACGCCGGGATTTATCCCCATTCAGCAAATAGCAGGCGATCATGCCGGGGATTGGCCAGATGTCATTACATCGCCCCCGGTACTGGATCGTAACAAACGCGAACGGTTATCATTTCATTAACCAGGCAGGTCACCGTCTTCCGCACGGCCGCGACCCACCCAGCTGCGCCGGTCCACACCGCGCGCCCGACGACCCACGGAAGGGGGGGCTGCCTGCTGTCTGCCTGCGCCTGCTGCTTCCACAGGGTCACCCCACCTCCCATGGAAGCCGTCATGTCCCCGTCGTCCCGTTCCCGTTCCGCGCGCCTGCCGCGCACCCGCCTGGCCAGCGCTCTGGCCACCGCCTGCCTGCTCGCCCTGCCCGGCCTGGCCGCTGCAGAGGCCAGCGCCGATGCCTCCACCAAGGACCTGGATACCGTGGTGGTCACCGCCTCGGGCAGCCAGCAATGGATCAAGGATGCCCCGGCCAGCATCAGTGTGATCAGCCGTGAGGACATCGAGCGCCAGCCGGTGCCCGACCTGGCCACCCTGCTCAGCCGCGTGCCGGGCGTGACCGGCGGCCTCAGCGCCGTCGGCGAACAGTCCAAGATCAAGCTGCGTGGCATGCCGTCCAACTACACGCTGGTGCTGGTGGACGGCAAGCGCATGGGCAGCTCGGCCGCGACCAACTATCGCCCCGACCTCGGCCGCCAGGACCTGAACTGGATCTCGCCCGACCAGATCGAACGCATCGAAGTGGTGCGCGGCCCGATGTCGTCGCTGTACGGCTCTGACGCGATGGGCGGCGTGATCAACATCATTACCCGGCGCATCGGCGACGAATGGAATGGCAGCGCCACCCACAGCTATACCCGTCCCGGTGATGGCAAGCGCGGCGATACCCAGCAGATCGGCGCCACCATCTCCGGCCCGCTGGGCGAACGCTTCGGCCTGCGCATCGGTGCCAACAGCATGCGCCGTGATTCGGACCAGTCCAACAACGGTGTCTACGGCAATGCCTACGCCGGCGAGAAGGACCGCAATGTCGATGCGCTGCTGCAGTGGAAGCTGAGCGATGCACAGGAACTGTCGCTGGAAGCCGGCCATGGCGTGCAGCAGGCCTTCATCGATGCGTCGCTGGAAAAGCAGGACGAAGGCGCCTGGGGTGCCAGTGAGCTCAAGCGCAGTTCGCTGGCGCTCAACCATGATGGCACGTGGAGCTTCGGCACCTCCAAGCTCAGCGCGTACTGGACCGAATACAAGAACGACATCGGCGCCACCGGACGTTCCGAGGCCACCGACACGATCATCGAAGGCAGCCTGACCACGCCGTTCACGCTGGGCGTTGAACACCAGTTCGCCGTGGGTGGGCAATGGAAGCGCCAGGAGCTGACCAACACCGACACCATCGGCCGCGCGCCGATCGACTACGCCGGCAACGCCGTCAGCGGCTCCAACCTGGAAGTGGATACGTGGGCGCTGTTCGTCGAAGACGAACTGAAGCTGCACCGTACCCTGGCCCTGACCGTGGGCGCGCGCCTGGACCACCATGAGAAGTTCGGCGGCCACGTCAGCCCGCGTGCGTACCTGGTCTGGCATCCGGCCGAACAGTGGACGATCCGCGGTGGCGTCTCCAAGGGCTTCCGGGCGCCCAGCCTGACCGAGAATTCGGCCACCGCGGCCACCCAGTCCGGCGGCCGCGGCTGCACCTCGCTGATCCCGCTGGGCTATACCCGCGGCGGCTGCTACATGGCCGGCAACCCGGACCTGGATCCGGAAACCAGCACCAACCGCGAGATCGGCATCAGCTTCGACAATGACCTGATCGATGTCGGCGTGACCTACTTCCATACCGACTTCCGGAACAAGATCGAGTACGCGCCGCTGGGCCGTTTCAACGGCATCTGGTGGACGCGCATGAGCAACGTGCAGCGCGCGCGCACCAGCGGCATGGAAGGCAACTTCAATGTCCGCTTCGGCGAGCAGTGGCGCTGGCGCACCTCGGCCACGTGGATGAAGGAAGCCAAGAACCTGACCACCGGCCGCAACCTGATCGATACGCCGGAATTCTCAGGCTATTCGTCGCTGGACTGGACGCCGAACACGGTGTTCTCCAGCAGCCTGTCGGCGCAGTACACCGGCAAGCAGACCGGCACCGCCACGACCTTCCTCAAGGCCTACACGCTGTATGACCTGACCGCTGCATGGAACGTCAACGAGGTACTGACCCTGCGCGGTGGCGTCAGCAACCTGGCGGACAAGAAGCTGTATGCCGAAGGCTCCACCGACTACTTCGTGGCCGGGCGCAGCTACTTCCTGAGCATGACCGCACGGTTCTGACCGGCGGCGCGCGCCGTGATCGCGCTGGCGACATGCCAGCGCGATCGACGGTGTTGCGGGTTACTCGCTTTCCAGCGCGGCCGGTGCCGCATCCCGCGTGGCGGCCGTGCGTGCACGGTCCATCGCCACCGCCAGTTGCTGGCGTGCGAGCAGTTGTTGTGCCTGCACCACTTCAGGTGTCGGCAGGAGCACCGGTCCCGGTGCGTTTTCCGGTGTAGCAGGTGTGGTCATGCAACCTCCATGGACATCCCGCCGCCGCACGGGTCCAGCCGGGGCGGCAGCGGAACTGCGCACCCTATCCTAAAAACAAGGCGGGTGGGTGACGGTGCGGCGCCCTGCCGCAGCCCCACACCGGCCCACCCGTCACATTTTTGACGCCCGAGGCTGGTTTCCTGAACCGATCGCCCCGTATCATGTAACCGTTTTCCTACAAGGACGTATTCGTCAATGAACGCAGTCGACCTCTCCCGCTTCAGCCCGAAGTGGCAGTTCCGCTTCAACTTCTTCCAGCAGCACGGCGCTCCCAAGGAGCCGGGTTTCAAGCAGGCCTGGAAGGCGCTGTCCTTCGGCGACCGCCTGAAGGTCAACATCAACTTCTTCGCCTTCTTCTTCGGCGCCATCTACCTGTTCATCCTGGGCATGTGGCGCAAGGCGCTGGTGGTGATCGGCATCAACATCGTGCTGGTCATCGTCACCCTGTTCCTGCCGGAGATCATCGCCCGCGCATTGTTCATCGCCATGAACTTCCTGGTCGCCTCCAGCACCAACTACAGCTACTACCTGGAGCAGGTGAAGGGCAAGGCCAGCTGGAACCCGTTCGAAGGCATGTTCTAAGCCACCGCAGTCACCGGACGCGGTCCGGTGCACCAGCGAGAGCAACGATGACGCCCGGCCTTGGCCGGGCGTCATCGTTCATGCAGTGCCTCAGGCTGCGCGGCGTGACGGCACCTGCGGCTCGGCCTGCAGGCGGAAGCGCGATACCGCCACCGCCAGCTGCTCGGCCTGCTCTTCCATCGCCCGCGCGGCGGCGCTGGCTTCCTCCACCAGCGCGGCGTTCTGCTGGGTGGTTTCGTCCATCTGCACCACGGTCTGGTTGACCTGCTCGATGCCGGCCGACTGCTCGCGCGAGGCCGCCGAGATCTCGGCCATGATCTCGTTGACCCGGCCGACCTGGCCGACGATTTCCTGCATGGTGCGGCCCGCGCCGTGCACCAGCTGCGCACCGGCACCCACCTGCGCCACCGAGGCGTCGATCAGCTCCTTGATCTCCTTGGCCGCACCGGCCGAGCGCTGCGCCAGTGCGCGCACTTCGCTGGCGACCACGGCGAAGCCGCGGCCCTGCTCACCGGCGCGCGCCGCTTCCACTGCCGCGTTCAGCGCAAGGATATTGGTCTGGAAGGCGATGCCATCGATCACCGAGATGATCTCGGCGATGCGCTGCGACGACGCTTCGATCTGCTCCATGGTGTGCACCACCTGGCTGACCACCTGGCCACCTTCGCTGGCCACGCCCGCCGCGGAACCGGCCAGCGTGTTGGCCTGCAGCGCGTGATCGGCATTCTGGCGCACGGTGGACGTCAGCTCTTCCATCGACGCGGCCGTTTCTTCCAGGTTGGCGGCCTGCTGTTCGGTGCGCCGCGACAGATCGCTGTTGCCGGCGGCGATCTCGCCGGCGGCCAGGCGGATGCTGGCCGCCGACTGCTGGATCTGGCCGACGATCTGGGTCAGCTGCTGCACGGTGCTGTTGGCATCGTCGCGCATCACTGCGAACACCCCGTGGAAGTCGCCCTGCATGCGGGCGCTGAGGTCACCGGCGGCGATCGCGCGCAGCAGCGTCGACAGCGCCGCCAGGTTGTGGTCGCTGACCTGCATCATCGTGTTCAGGGTCTCCACCATGCGGCGGAAATCGTGGTCGAAGCGCAGTGCATCACCGCGCACGGCGAAATCACCGGCGGCGGCAGCGGCGGCCAGCTGCTGGATCTGCTCGTTGATCGCGGCCAGGTTGCTCTTGGTGGTCGCCATCGCGGCGGTGAACACCGCCTTCTCGCCCGGCAGCGCTTCCATGTCCACGCTGAGGTCGCCCACGGCATAACGCTGCATCACTTCAACCAGGCGCTGGGTGACCGCATTGCTGGACGCCACCAGCTGGTTGCTGTCGGCCACCATGCGGCCGTACTCGCCCGGGAACGCCGCGGCATCCATGCGGTAGCTGAGTTCACCGGCATCGTGGCGGCGCGCCATTTCGGCCTGCGCGGCCATCACCGCTTGCAGCTGGCCGCGCATGCCCTGCATCGCGTCCAGCAGGCGCCCCACTTCGTCATTGCTGCGCGCCGGCAACGTGCTGTCCAGCTTGCCGGCGGCGACGTCGCCGGCCACGCGCACCGCTTCGGCCAGCGGGCGGATCGCCAGGCGGCGCAGCAGTACATAGACACCGGCGCTGAGGGTCAGCGCGGCGATCACGCCGACCAGCAGGGTCAGCCACAGCAGCTGGCGCGCTTCGGCCACGATCACCGCATGCGGCATCACCACGCCCAGCGCGAAGCGCTGCGGGGCATCGCCCACGCGCAGCGGCACATACACGCGCACGTTGCCGGCCGCATCGGGGCTGAAGGCCTCGAACGGGCGGTCGGCGGCGATCTCGGTCAGCATGCTGCGGGTCAGTGCATCGTTACGCGGCTTGCCGATTTCGGCGGCGTTGGCCGAGGCCAGCACCACGCCCTTCGGCGACAGCAGTTCGATCCGGCCGGCCCCCATCGGCTTCAGCGTGGCCAGGTGCTTCTGCAGTGCCGCCAGCGAGAAGTCGACGGTGAATACACCGAGGAACTTGTCGTTCTCGATGATCGGCGTGCTCAGCGTACTCATCAGCACCTGCTGCCCGGCGATGTCATAGGCATAGGGCTCGCTGACCTTGGGAAGCTTGTCGCGGCTGGGCACGATGTACCAGTCACCGGAACCACTGGCAGTCTCGGTGTAGTCGGTCATCTGCGACTGCTGCGGCTTGCCGTCATGCCAGGCCCAGTAGCTCATGTAGCGGCCGGTGGCGTCGTGCGCTTCGGTGTTGACGAACGCCGCATCCTTGCCGTCGAAGGCGTCAGCCTCCCACATGGTGCTCTTGCCCAGCCATTCCGGATGGGTGCGCAGCTGCTCACCCAGTACGGCGGCCAGGCTGGCGCGATCGGGCACATCGCCACGGGCGCGCTGGGCCAGCACGGTCTCGACCATGGCGTCATTGCTGGCGAAGGCAGTGCCCAGATCGGCCGAGACCTGGCGTGCTTCGGCGGTGGCCTCGCTGGTCATGGTCTGGCGCGAGGCGCTGATCAGGCTGGCGCTGGCCTGTCGGTAGATCAGGAACGCGGTCAGGCCGAAGCACAGCAGCGCGATCGCGGCGGTGCCCAGCATCAGCTTGTGGGCGATGCTGCCCGGACGACGGGCAGCGGCGGAGCGGGAAGAAGACATGGGAGGGTCCGCAAGGCAGTTCAGGACGACCGGCACCACGAAGGCACCGTGCAGGCGCGCGATCCGTCGCGCAGGCCACCGGCCGCCGGGCGGGCCCGGCGCTGGAAGCGCACCGGGTTAGCGGCCGCCCGCCAACGAGGTTGAGGCGACCGGCCTGCACATTCCTGAATCTGCTCAGGGTCGACTCAGCTACCCGCCCGTCGCGATGCCCTCACTCGGCCACGCGGTCCTTGATCCACTGCGCGCGCGGCAGCACCTCGATGCTGCCGACGGCGTACTGCTGCAGCACGTCGTCCGGCCCGAAGCACGGTTGCCAGCCCAGCTCGCTGCGCAGGCGGGCACTGTCGTAGACACGGTCGATGCTCAATGGCAGCGGCCAGCCACGGCGTTCGAACTCGGCCAGCAGCTGCGGCGCGCGGCGGGCCAGCACGCTGCGCGGGTGGGTGGCCAGTTCCAGGCAGTCCTCGCGCCGGAACGGCGTCGGCGCGCAGGCGAGGTAGCGGGCGAAACGGGCGCCTTCGTCGAGCAGCAGTGCAGCATGTGCGCTGGCCACATCGCGGGCGTCGATGCCGCGATGCAGGCGGAACATCGCCATCCGTTCGGGCGGTTCCGGGAAGCACCGGCCCATGCGCAGCACGCGAACGCTGAAGCCCGGCGTGGCGGCAGCTTCAGCCAGGGTCTCGGCCTGCAGCTTGGTGCGGTGGTAGATCGTGCGCGGCAGCGGCTCGGTGTCTTCGTCGATCCAGCGGCAGCCACCGGCTACCACGGCATGGCCGTACAGCGCCGTGGTGCTGGTCAGCACGAAACGCCGTGCGCCGGCTTCGCGTGCGGCCTGCAGCAGGTGCGCGGTTGCCTCCACGTTGATCTGCTGGAACACCGCGTCCGGCACCAGGCCAACATGCGGGGCATGCAGGGCCGCGGTATGGATGACCGCGTCCACGCCCTTTACCGCGCGTGCGACGGCCTGGCGGTCGGTGACATCGGCAATGATGCGCGTGGTGGCGAACGGGCTGCGGTCCAGCCCCACCACTTCGTGGGCGGCCGCCAATGCACCGAAGATCGCGCGCCCGATGCGCCCGGAACTGCCGGTCAACAGAATCTTCATTGAGTCCATTCACTCGAAGCGCCCGGGAACTACCGGGATGCCTCGATTCTAGGCATGCATTCGCGCATCTGCGATAGGACAGCCATGCAATCGTGCGTTCATCTTGACGACTTCGCAGGCGCCAGCAGTTGCCGCGCGATGAACAGCGGATCGTCGCCGCCGGCCACATCAGGCCTCACGCCGGTGCCTTCCCAGTTGCCACCGGTGCGCAGATTGATGGGTTGCCGGTCGGGAATGCTGATCTGATAGCCATCGGGCAGCAGCACAGGATCACCAAACATATGCGCTGCGCCGCCACTGCGCGTGCCGACAATCCGCGCGCGACCCAAGGCCTGCAGCGAGTAGGCGACGAACTCGGCGGCCGAACCGGTGCGGCGGTCGATCAGCACCACCAGCGGTTTCAGGTAGGCGGGCAGGCTCGCCGGCGGCAGCGGTACCGGCGTGCGCCGGCCGCGCTGGTCCAGCTGCTGCACCGTGCCGATCTTCGCGTCCAGCAGCGTCCGTACCAGCAGATCGGCACTTGCATCGTCGCCGCCGCCGTTCTGGCGCAGGTCCAGCACCAGGCCATCGGTGTCGGCCAGCAGCATGAAGGCCGCAGCAAGCTTCGGCCGCGCCAGATCCAGCGGATAGAAGGTACTCAACCGCAGGTAGCCAACGTTGCCCTCCAGCACCCGCACCTCGCGCACGCCGGCGCCGTTGCTGCGGGCATCGGCGCGCCAGGCCATCAACCAGTCGTCCTGGCCGGCCGCCGCGTCCACGCGTTCAACGTGGAAGTGGCCATCGAACATGTCCAGGTCCTGGTTCAGGCGTGCGCTGAACGCAGCAGGATCCGAGCAGCTGTCCGCATAGCGCTGCTGCGTCGACCAGCTGCGCAGGGCGTCGGCGATGCGGGCGCCCTGCGCCTCGTCCAGGTACTGCGCCTGCACGGCGCTGGCGGCCGCCTGCAGGACCCCGTCCTGCGCGGGGCAGGCCGCCGCCAGCAACGCGCCGAGCATCCAGGAGACCGCCATCATCCACCCCGCATTGAAGATATATAAGTGCTTATATATCATCCCGGTCATGGATCTCCAACACGCCACGCTGGGTACCCTGCTGCGCGCCCTGCTCGACCAGCTGGACCCGGCCGTCGAGCAGGCCTACCAGGACCTGCGCCTGGACTACCGGCCGCGCTACACGCCGGTGCTGCGCACGCTGATGGCGCAGGGCCCCTGCCGGATCAAGGACCTCGCGCTGGCCTGCGGGCTCAGCCATTCTGCGCTCAGCCAGACCGTGGCGGCGATGGTGCGCGATGGTTGGCTGCACACTGCCAACGGTGACGACGGGCGCGAACGCATCCTGCAGTTGAGCCCACGCGCGCAGCGCGCGACGCCTGTGCTGCAGGCGCAATGGCAGGCCACCGCAGTGGCGGCACGCAGCCTCGATGCCGATCTGGGCCAGTCGCTGGAGCAGGTGCTGCGCGAAGCACTGGTGGCGCTCGAACAACGGCCCTTCGCACAGCGCCTGCAGGACGCCCGCCGTCGCTGAAGCGCTACTGCTCTGCGGCCATCTCGATCTCGCTGAGGAAGGTCCAGCTGCCGTTGGCCACGCGCAGCTCCAGCGTGCGGCACTGCGCGGCCAGGGGAACTGCATTGCCGAGCACGTACTCCTCCTCGGTCGAGCCCATCACGCCGGACTGGGTGAAGGGTGCCGACAGCGTGCCGATCGGGACGGCGGCAGTTCCCGGCTCGGCGCACATCACCTGCACCGACGTCGGCGTGACGATGCCCCAGGCCTGGCGGGTCATCGTGTGCAGGCCGATCCAGTCGACCCGTCGGCGCTGGCCGAGGTCGATGGTGATGCTGACGTTGCCGTGCACGCCTACCCAGCCCGCGTCCATCGGATTGCGCGGGTCGCCTACACGGCGGTCGAACAACTCATGGCCGCTGCTGTCGGGATAGCTGGCTGCCGGCGCCACGCTGTAGCGATAGGTGGTCTGCACCGGATCGACGAGGTACGAGGCACCCAACCCGTACAACCCGCGATAGGTGTTCATCATCCGCGGCGCCTCGCCGTAGCCCTGGCCGGGGCCGACCACTTCGGACATGTGGTACTGGTTGAGCCAGGCAACGCGCTTGCCAGCCGAACGCGCACTCCACAACTGCTGGTTGATGCGCTGCACCGACGCCGACCGGTATGCACCGGACAGGCCGTTGCCGGTGTCCAGGAACAGCGGGCTGCCATGGTTGAACAGCTCGATGTCGGCCCACACGGCGCTGGCGCCCAGCTGCGCCGACAACGCCTGGTAGTACTGCTCGGTGGAGTAGCCCGGTCGATCCCACTGGAACAGTTTCGCGTGCGACGCCGCGCCGATGCCGTCCTGCCAGATCTGCACGTCGACCCCCGTGGCGGTGCGGAACCGCGCTGCAGCGCTGGCCACACTGGCCGGGTCGACGCTGGACGACGCCAGATAGGGCGCCACCATCACCGGCCTGGACGGCGTCGCCGCTTTCAGTGTTGAGACGATCGCGCGGTAGAAGGACACACGATCGGCCGGCACCTGCGCGGGCTCATCGGTGATGTACCAGCCGCCGAATGCCGGATGCGCTGCGTAGTGCTGGGCCAGCAGCGCCATTGACTGTGCTGCATCCTGCGCCACCGCTGCGGCGTTCGCCCCCTGCCAGAACGTCGCGCACTGGCCCGAACTGTAGGTGGTGCCGACCACGACCTTCATCCCGCGCGCCGCGGCGGCGTCCAGTACCGTTCCCAGCTTGGCCGGGAAGCCGGCGATCCATTCGAAATCCTGCGCGCTGCTGGCGCAGCCCGCGCCGGCACGCGTGGCGCGGGTCTGGCCGATGATGAGCGTGTCGTTGCCCAGGTCCTGCAGTTCATCGAGGAACATCGGCAACTGTGCCGCCGGCAACTGCTCATCGGTGGACGAGTAACCGAAGTGGACGAAACTACCGCTCAGCAATACGTTGTCCGCATGGGCCGGCGCAGCGCAGGCCAGCAGTGCGAGCCATCCGAATCTGTTCATGGTGTCCTTTCCTGTCTGGGTTGCCATCCGGCATGCCGGCCCATCCTAGCCAAGCCGCGCCCGCCTCGCAGCAGTGTAGCTGCGCCGTGAAAGGCAGTGCGGTGTGGCGTGAAGCCCGCGCCGCCGGCGCGGACACTCCCTTAGCCGGGCACGCGCAAGGATGAGCTTCCCTTCCATGCACCGGGAGCCTTCACATGGCTGACCAGCATCACGGCACCTCCCATCGCGGCTTCGCTTCGATGGACCAGGACAAGCAGCGCGCGATCGCCGCAAAGGGTGGACGCGCCGCGCATGCGTCCGGCAATGCACATGAGTTCAGCCCGGCCGAGGCACGCGTGGCAGGCCGCAAGGGCGGCGAGGCGATCAGCCGCAATCGCCAGCACATGGCAGCGATCGGCCGCGAAGGCGGGCACGCGCGCCACGCCAATGCACGGCAGCAGCAACAGCAGCACGTGGCCGAACCTTCGCCAACCACGGAGGAGGGGGCGCAACGCCAGCAGGGCTGACTGCGGCGGGCTCAAGCGCGCTGGCGCTGGCGGTACAGACCCAGCGCCGCCAGCAGGGCCAGCACGCCGGCGACGGCCATCGCCCAGCCGAAACCGCTGGCCATGGCGCCGCGGTACCAGGCCAGCGTCTGCGCCCCTGGCAGCAATGACGACGGCTGCAGGATCAGCGCGCGCGCCTGTGCGGCCACTGCGGGTTGCCCTGCCGCCTGCGCGGCCGCAGCGAACTGTCGCACCGCGCGCAGGCCCATCAGGCTGCCCAGCAGTGCAATGCCCAGGCTCATGCCCGCCTGGCGCAGCGCGTTCATCGTGGCCGACGCAATGCCAGCCCGCTCCACGGGGACACAGGCCATCACCGCCATACCGGTCGCCGGCACCGCCAGGCCCATGCCAACGCCGAGCAGCATCAGCAGGGCGCTGGCGTGGCCACGTCCCGTGCCCGGCGCAAACGTGGCGATCGCACACAGGGCCACGCCGGTCAGTACATACCCCGACACCAGCGCGGTATGCAGCCCGATGCGTGCCACCAGACGGCCGAACAACAATGACACCACGCCCATCAGCAGGAACTGCGGTACCAGCTGCGAGCCCGCCTGCGCCGCATCGTGGCCCTGCGCCTGCTGGAAGAACAGCGACAGGAAGAACAGGCTGGCATAGGCGGTGAATCCAAGGACGAACGAGGCCAGGTTGAGCATGCCAAAGCCAGGCATCGCCAACAGGTCCAGCGGCAGCAGCGGCCGCATCACGCGACGCTCGACCGACGCAAACAGCGCCAGGCCCAATACCGCGATGCCGAGTGCCAGCAGCGTCGCAAACGCCAGCGGCCCGCGCTCGCCGATCGCGATCAGGCCATAGCTGAGCGCACCCAGCGCGACAATGCTGAGCAGCTGCCCGACCGGGTCCAGCGCGGCGTGCTGCGGATGCCGCCGCTCCGGAATGCCCCAGGCCCCCAACGCCAATGCAAGCAGGCCCAGCGGCAGGTTGATCAGGAAGATGCTGGGCCAACCGGCGCGCTGCACCAGTTCACCGCCCAGCAGCGGCCCCAGCACCAGCGCCAGCGCGCTGAACGCCGACCAGCCACCGATCGCGCGTGCACGCGGGCGTGCTTCGGGAAATGCATGGCTGAGGATCGGCATCGCACTGGGAATCAGCAGGGCACCGGCCACACCCTGCACCGCCCGCCCCGCCACCAGTGCCGGCAGGCTGCCAGCGCAGGCACACAGCAGCGAGCCTGCGATGAAGGTCGCCACGCTGAGCAACCACATGCGGCGGTGGCCGTAGCGGTCACCCAGTGGTCCCGCCGACAGCATCACCGCCGACAGGGCGATGGCATAGGCATTGATCACCCACTGCAGTCCCGCCATGTCGGTGTGCAGTGCCTGCTGCAGTGTCGGCAGCGCGACGTTGACGATGCTGATGTCCAGCGAAGCAAGGAAGGTGCCCAGATAGGCCGCCAGCACCAAAGCCGGCCGTCGGAAGCGTTGCATGTACAGATCCCGGGGGAGGATGTGGGCGCATCGTAGTTGACTGACTGACCGTCGGTCAATGACTGGCGGTCAGTCAATGCGGGAGGACGGCTAGAATGAGCACCGTCGCACCCGGACCCCGCCCCATGCAGATCCCCGCTGCCGCCAGGCCCCGTACCAAACCCGCTGAAACCCGCCAGGAAGAGCTGATGGACGCCGCGCAGGCGCTGTTCCTGTCACAGGGCGTGGAAGCGACCACCATCAGCGACATCGTGGCCGCCGCCGACGTGGCCAAGGGCACGTTCTATACCTACTTCGCCTCGCGCACCGAGATCCTGCAGGCGCTGGCACAGCGCTACACGCAGCAGTTCATGGCCGAGGTCGACCACGCCGTGCAGCAGCAGCCTGCCCACGATGGCGTGGCGCGCCTGCGCGCCTGGATCCGCGCCAACATCGTGACCTACGTCCGCACGCACGCGCTGCACGACGTCGTGTATGCCAACCATCACCACCACCAGCGCGGCAATGCCGAGCGCAACGCGATCCAGCAGCAGTTGCTCGGCATCCTCGAAGCAGGTGTCAACGCGGGCCTTTGGCAGCTGCCGGCACCGCAGGTCACAGCCTCGCTGATCTATGCCGGCGTGCACGGCGCCACCGACGATCTGATCGCTGCACCAGCACAGGACGCCGACACCTTCATTGCGGCGGTGGTGGCCGATTGCCTGCGCATGGTCGGCGTGTCGCCGGCCCCGAAGCGTGGCGGCACGCGGCGCTGAAGCGCTGGCCGTCGCTCAGGCGTGGGCGAGGATGTTCAACAACCGACCAAACGGGTCGCGGACGAAGAAGCGCCGCACGCCCCAAGGCTCGTCGGCCGGGCCATATTCCAGCCCGATGCCGGCCGCGCGCATGCGCTCCAGCACCTCCTGCAGGTTGTCCACTTCGATCGACAGGTCCGGCACCGGTGTGCCGGAACCCCCTTCGCTGGCGAAGCTGACCTGCGCCAGCGCACTGCCCTGCCCGCCATGGGTGACGATCCAGCCATGGTCCATCACCACCGGCATGCCAAGCAGTTCGCCGTAGAACGCAGCGGCACGCACGGGGTCGGGGGTGGCGATGTTGGCGACGACGCGCTTGACGGCCATGTTCCATTCCACCATGAAGAATGCGTCGAGAGTGCCCGACCCTGCGCGCAAACAGAAGAGCCCCGTCACCGACGGGGCCCGTCATCAGCCGATCATGGCTGGGCTTACACCGCGCCGCAGCGCTCCATGACACATCGATCGTATTCGTACTGGCATTCCATGGCATCACCACCGCCGGATACACACGCCTGATAGGCCTTCCAGCAGGGCAGATCGCAGGGCGGAATCGGTCCGGCCACGGCCACCGAGCCGCTGCAGGCCAACGCGAACACGGCACCGGCGATCACTTTCCTGAAAGTACGCATCGACATCGCTCCTTGATAAGCCTGGTGAGCCCAGGCCCGGCCACCTTAGCGCTGCACACGGGGCGTTGGGTGAAGGCAGATGCGGCTCGACTCAGCGTTGCAGCAACCCCAGGACACGCAGTTGCTCGGCCAGCTCATCAATGTTGCGCCACGGCAGGATCGGCGAATTGCCACGCTCGTCCGGTGGGTTGTCCGGCAGCGCGTCGGACCAGCCACCCGTCCCCACAAGCGGCAGCAGCGGCCGCTTGTGCAGCCAGGCCAGGCAAACCTCCGAGATCGTGCCGGCACGCCCGCCGATCACGATGCAGGCATCACCGGCCAGGGCCATGATGAGGTTGCGCGCATCCCCCATGCCACAGGGCACCACCACCGTGGCCGGCCAATCGGCCGGCGGCATGCTGCTTTCCGGAATGACGCTGAGCACCTGGCCACCGGCGGCGATCGCCTGCTCGGCAGCCACGCGCGTAGCGGCGCTGCCACAGCCACTGACGACCGTGATGCCCTGGATGGCCAGGAAACGCCCTGCTTCAGCTGCCCGTTGGAACGCGTCGCTGCCAGGATCGGCACTACCCAATATCGCCAACTGTGGTTTACGGAATTCAGTACGCATGGACGGTTCCAGGGCCTCGGAAGGAAAGATCACGGTGCTCTGTATGGCGGAGCCACGCCACGCACCAATCACAAAACATTAACACGTTCATAAAAATCCCTTCACATTACTGGGGGATCTCGCCATGCCTTGGCGTTAACGGCCTTGTTGTCCGTCAACCAAGGAAGTTGTCCGATGAATCACCCGCTGTACGGCCGTTCGTCCCGCTCCCTGTCGCACCGCCCGCTGGCGCTTGCCGTCGCCAGTTCGCTGCTGCTGGCCGCCGCATTGCCGGCCATGGCCAGCGAATCACTTGATGCCTGGCAGCAGCAACGCCAGCTGCAGGCTGCGTGGGCGCAGCCCGCTGCCAGCACGGCACCTGCAGCCACGGCCACTGCACCTGCCGCCAGCAGCACCGCCGTTCTCGGCAACCCGGGCGATCCGGCCAGCTGGCGCAGCGATGAATTCAACGCCGATTGGGGCCTGGGTGCGATGGGCGCCGACTACGCCTATGCACGCGGCCTGACCGGCAAGGGCGTGCGCCTGGCGCTGTTCGACTCGGGCTCCGCACTTGCGCATCCAGAGTTTGCAGGACGCAATACCTCCAGCATCACCATCGGTGCCGACTGCGCGACGCCAGGTGTCGTCGCAGGTACCGGTGCCTGCGGGCAGACCCGCGGCGAACAGCCCGGCTACAACTACTACGGACTCGGCGCCGGCGTTCCGGCCGCACTCGCGGCACGCCTGATCGCCGCCGGCCAGCCCTATGGCTTCAGCTACGCCGACCATGGAACGCATGTGCTTGGCACCATCGGCGCCAACCGCAATGGCACCGGCATGCATGGCGTGGCCTTTGGTGCAGATCTCACCGCCGCCCGCGTGTTCGGTGACACCTACTATGAGTGGCGCCTGGACCCCGACAATTTCTATCGCCCGCGCGCGGTGTACCGCACCGATCCGGATGACGCCGCCACGTTGGACATGTATGCGCAGATCCAGGCGCAGGGTGTACGCGCCATCAACCACAGCTGGGGCATTTCCACCCGCAACATGACCGCCGCCGCGCTGGACCAGCAGTACGCCAGCATCGGTGCCGACTACGGCGTGTACGGCAGCATCTACACCAGCAACGGCGATACCCCGGCTTCCACCCTCATCCAGGTGTGGTCGGCCGGCAACGGCAGCGGTGCGGTTGCCGGCATCACCGCCTCGATGCCGCGCTGGAAGCCCGAACTGGAACCGTACTGGCTGGCGGTCGCCAACGTCCGCAGGCCCAATGCCGCCGCAGGTGAAACCGACTACGTGATCGATGGCAGTTCCAGCATCTGCGGCGTTGCCGCCAACTGGTGCATATCGGCCCCCGGCACCGACATCGTCAGCACTATCGTCTCCGGCGATATCCAGGGCCGCATCGAGAACACCTCCGCCTACGTGCGGCTGATCATCGACAGCGAGAACACCAACTACGTCTACGGCACCAAGACCGGCACGTCGATGGCCGCGCCCCACATCACCGGCGCTCTCGGCCTGCTGATGGAGCGCTTCCCGTACCTGGACAACGCCCAGGTCCGCGACGTGCTGCTGACCACCGCACGCGATCTCGGCGCGCCGGGTATCGACGCGATCTACGGCTGGGGCATGGTCGACCTGCGCAAGGCCATCGAAGGCTATGGCTCGCTGCGCGTGGATACCAACGTGGTGATGAACCAGAAGGCCGGCGGCCTGAAGGTCTGGGAAGGTGATGCCTGGGACAACTGGACCAATGATATCGGCGGCCCCGGCAAACTGACCAAATCCGGCATCGGCTGGCTGCGTCTGAGCGGCAACAACAGCTTCAACGGCGCCGTGGTGCAGGACGGTACGCTGGAGTTGAACGGCGCCAACACGCTCACGTCGGCGGTCGAGGTCCAGGGTGGCCGGTTCCTGCTCAACGGCAGCCTGGTCTCCACCGCCCTGACCAGCACCGGTGGCGTCAGCACGGTCAGCGCCAGCGGCGTACTGAACAACAGCAACCTGGTGGTCAACGGCGGCGTGGTGTCCTTCAACGGCACGCAGACCGGTGGCACCACCACGGTAGGCGCCAATGGCCTGTTGAAGGGCGTCGGCACGCTCGGCAACACCCGCGTGGACGGCATCATCGCGCCGGGCAACTCGATCGGCACGCTGACCATCAACGGCAACTACGTGCAGGGCGCCACCGGCGTCTATGCAGCGGAGCTGGCACCGGGTGGCCGCAGTGACCAGCTGCATGTGACCGGCACCGCCACTCTCGGCGGCACCCTGGTCGCGCTGCCGGAACCGGGCGTGTACTACCTCGGCGAACAGTTCAACTTCCTGCGTGCCGACGGCGGCATCAGCGGCCAGTTCGCCAAGACCGACTTCAGCGCGTTCTCGCCCTTCCTGCAGTTCAGCCTGGCCTACGGGGCCAATGGCACGCGTATCGATGTCGCCCGTGGCGCCTCGCTGACCACGGCTGCCAATACGCCCAACCAGCGTGCAGTGGCGGCGGTGGCTGACCTGCTGCCGATCGCCCAGGGCCTGCCCAAGCCGCTGACCCAGCTGTTCCCGCAGCAGGTGGGTGGCGTGCTCGACGGTCTCAGCGGCGAGCTGCATCCGGCCACGGCCATCGCCCTGGTCGAGGGCAGCCGCTACGTGCGCGATGCCGCGTTGTCACGCCGTGCCGGCGCTGCGGCCCCCGGCACCGACGCGGGTGATGCGACGGGTGCATGGGTGCAGGCCATCGGTGGCAACAGCAAGCTGGACGGTGACTTCAATACCGCCCGCACCGAAGCCAACAGCAACGGCCTGCTGGTCGGCATCGACCGCGAGTTCTCCGGCTGGCAGGTTGGCGTTCTGGCCGGCACCGGCCGTACCGACGTGAAGCAGCAGGACCGCCGCGCCAAGTCCAAGATCGACAACACGCACTTCGGTGCCTATGCCAGCCACAACTGGGGCGGCTTCGGCTTGCGCGGTGGTGTGGCGTGGAGCAAGCACGAGGTGAAGAGTACGCGTGATGTCGCCTTCGCAGGTTTCAGTGACAGCCTGAGCGCGCGCTACGACGCCCGTACCCGCCAGGCCTTCATCGAAGCCGGTTACCGCTTCGGTGGCCCGGAAGCGGGGCTGGAACCGTACCTGCAGGTGGCGCGCGTGGAAGTGGACCTCAAGCGCATCAACGAACGCGGCGGAGCGGCGGCGCTGCAGGGCAAGGTGGACGACACCGGAACCACGATCGCCACCGCCGGCGTGCGCTTCGACAAGGGGCTTAAGGCTTCGTTCCAGCAGGATAGCTGGCTGCACCTGCGCGGTGGCGTCGGCTATCGCCGTGCCTCGGGGGATCGCAGCCAGGTTGCCAACCTCGCCTTCGCCAACGGCGGCACCGCCTTCGCCGTCAGCGGCGCACCGATCGCCGACAACGCGGTGGTGGCAGAGCTCGGCCTGTCAGCCTGGCTGACACCGCGACAGCAGCTGGAGCTGGGCTACAGCGGCCAGTTCGGCAGCGAAAGTCGCGACCACGGTGCAAACGCACGCTGGTCCGTGCGCTTCTGATTCCGAAGCAGTGTGCGCTTGAAGCGTTGGGGCGGCCTCACGGCCGCCCCTTTTTTATGCCACACCGGGAAAGGTGGCCGGGGCAGCGTACTGCCCCGGCCGCGGCGGCCCCGGGGAGAAGGCCGCCTTCAACCGTCAGGCAGCCTGCATCGCATGCTTCCGCGCACGCATGACGTTGTGGCACTCCTGCACTTCGGGCAGCAACTGGGTCACTTCCTGGCGTACCGCCGGCGGAAGCTCGTTGTCCTTCAACACGTCCTTGAACGCGCCCAGCAGGCGGTCCTCCGATTCTTCCAGCTCGGCCACGTAGCCATAGTTGGTGTCACCGAAGGCAGCACGCACCTTGCCATAGAACTGCTGCATCGAACCGACCACAGTGCCATGCTCGGCCGGCTTGCCACCGCTGGCGGCCACCGAGCCGCTCAGCGCCGCCACGATGCGGCCCTTGACGCCAGCAATGCGGGTGAACAGTGCCGACAGCTCGGCATCCTTGACCTTGGTGGCGGCTTCTTCATAGAAGGACTTGCCATCGCGGGCGATTTCAATCAGGTCGTTGAGGCGATGCTCGATGGTGGACTGGGTGCTCATGGAAATCACTCCTGTTCGCTTGAAATTCTGTGGGAAACCGGCAAACGCATCTGCGTTGCCTGCGTGTCCACTGTGGCGTTGGGGATGTGGGCCCAGGGTGAGCGCCGATTGATCCGCGCGTCACCATCCACAACACTTACTGACTTCTTCATGCACGGACCCGACAACGTTCGCGGGAACTGAGCAAACAGTCCGGCATTCACCAGGGCGCGGTGACGACGAGCAATGCGATCACCAGCACGATCGCCAGAACGAGAAGCAGAACGTGCCACTGCCGCCAACTGGGCTTCGGTTTTCCCGGGGTATTCATGCAACGTCTCCTTCATCGTTTATGGGTTCAGAGGCAGACTGATGCAGAGCAGCATCCCGTCCCGTGGACGGAGCGTGGATGCCTCGTGCACGACCAACGGCGCGGCGCGCTGACGATAACGCGTCCATAACGTAATTGACGTGTAAACGGAATGTTAGGTTCCTCTCGATTCCGCATAGCGGAGTTTCAGATCGGTTTCGACACAGCGATGTGCGGAGCCCATACAACTGGATTTGGAGAGAGCCAAATGCATCACTCGTACACCCTGCTTTCGCTGGCAGTGGGCACCGCGCTGGCCGCTGCCTGGGCACCGGCCGCGCACGCACAGACCGACGGCGACAAGACACCGAAGAACCTCGACCGCATCCAGGTCACCGGCTCGGCCATCCGCAGCGTGGACATCGAAACCCAACAGCCGATCATCGCCATCACCCGTTCGATGATCGAGCACCAGGGCTTCACCACCATTGCCGACCTGCTGCAGAACCTGACATCCACCGGCTCACCGGCCATCTCCCGCGCGCGTGCGCTGGCGTCCGGCGAGAATGTCGGCGGCTACTACGCCGACATCCGCAACCTCGGCGCCACCCGCACGCTGGTACTGGTCAACGGCAAGCGATTGGGGGCAACCACCGGCGGCCTGCAGGACCTGAGCCAGATCCCGATGAGTGCGGTCGAGCGCATCGATGTCCTGAAGGACGGCGCCTCCGCACTGTACGGCTCCGATGCCATCGCCGGCGTGGTCAACATCATCACCCGCAAGGACTACGACGGCCTGGAAGTCTCCGTGCAGCACGGCCAGTTCAGCCAGGGCGACGGCAAGGACAGCACGTTCTCGCTGGTTACCGGCGCACGCGGCGAGCGCGGTGGCTACACGCTGGCCCTGGAGTACCAGAAGTCCGATCCCGTGTTCGCGCGCGACCGTTCATTCTCGAAGTATGGCGGTGCCGGCCCCGACTATCCCGGCGCGGACTGGAGCAACATCAGCCAGAACGGTTCCTGGTGCGACCCCGCGCTCTACAAGTGCAACACCGGCGATGCCGTGTTCAAGACGCTCAACCCTGGCGGCAACCCGAAGAACCCCAACGACTACCACCCGATCACCCCGGCCGAGTTCGCCAATGGCAACGATCAGATGCACCTGCAGACCGGCATCGAGCGCCGCTCGTTGTTCCTCAGCACCGACTATGCGCTGACCGACCAGATCAAGTTCAGCACCGACATCGGCTACAACGAGCGCATCACCGACCAGCAGATCGCAGGCTACCCGTACCAGTCCACCAAGTTCGGCACGCCGCTGTCGGCCGGCAGCGTGTTCAACCCGGTCGGGCGCAACGTCGAGTTCAACCGCCGCCTGTGGGAGCTGCCGCGCACCACCGAAAGCAAGCTGAAGTCACTGCGCATCGCCCCCAGCCTGTCCGGCTATTTCGAGCTGGCCACCAAGGCCTACGACTGGGAAGTGGGCGCTCTGTTCAACCGCAATGAAGTCACAAAAACAGGCCGTGGCGACATGAGCCTGATCGCTTCCCGGCAGGCATTGGGGGCTTCCTACCTCGATGCCAACGGCGTGGCACGGTGTGGCACGGCGGCATCGCCGGTCTCCGGCTGCCTGGCCTGGAATCCTTTGCTGCCATTCGGTGTCGCGGGGGCAGGCTCTCTCTCCGACCCCGAATTGCAGCGCTTCTTGTTCCCCACCTTCACCGATACCGGCATCACCAAGACCCGCAGCTACTTCGCCAACATCTCCGGCCCGGTGATCGACCTGCCCGCCGGCGAGCTGTCGGTGGCGCTGGGCTACCAGTACCGCAAGGAAGAAGGGCGCTTCGTGCCCGACGCCTTCGCACAGTCGCGCCAGAGCACCGCGCTGGGCGCATCAACCACCGCCGGCGACTACAGCCTCAATGAATTCTTTGCCGAAGTGAACGTGCCGGTGCTGCGC
Source organism: Stenotrophomonas sp. 109824_Sma (assembly GCF_056480025.1). Taxonomy (NCBI): domain Bacteria; kingdom Pseudomonadati; phylum Pseudomonadota; class Gammaproteobacteria; order Lysobacterales; family Lysobacteraceae; genus Stenotrophomonas; species Stenotrophomonas sp. 109824_Sma. The sequence continues at coordinate 4,179,687 of NZ_CM151078.1, forward strand.
GACCTGCCGTTCGCCAGGGAGCTGACCGTGAACCTGGCCACGCGCTATTCCGACTACAGCAACTTCGGCAGCACCACCAACTCCAAGGCGAGCTTTGCCTGGCGCCCGATCGAGGAGCTGATGATCCGCGGCACCTTCGCCGAGGGCTTCCGTGCACCGAGCATCTCCGACCTCTACGGTGGGCTGGGTACCAGCTTCCAGACCTACGTCGATCCCTGTGGCACGGGAGCCACCAACAGCGTCAACGGCAATGCGGCATGCAATGCGGCCGGCGTTCCGCTGGGCTACCAGCAGCTGAACCAGAGTCTCAAGCCCTGCGCCAGCTACCCGTGTGCCACCCCCGACGAGTTCACCACCGGCTCCAACCCGAAGCTGCGCCCGGAAGAGTCCAAGAGCAAGACGGTGGGTGTGGTCTGGAGCCCGCGCTGGGTCGACGGGCTGGACATCAACCTGGACTGGTACAGCTACAAGATCACCAACATGATCATCCAGGACAGCGTCGACCGCATCCTGCGTGACTGCTACGTGCTCGGCAATGCGCCGCGCTGCGGCAGCGTCAAGCGCGCGGGCGACGGTCATATCACCAGCATGTTCTATGGCCTGGCCAATCTCGGCGCCATGGAAACCGAAGGCTGGGACCTGGGCATCCGCTACCGGCTGCCGGAATTCTCGTTCGGCCGTTTCACCCTCGACCTCCAGAACAGCTACGTCTCCAGCTACGACGAGCAGAACCAGAACTCGGCCGGCGAAACGATCATGATGGGCCGCGTCGGCCAGCCGGGCATCTTCCGCCTGCGCTCCAATCTCGGCGTGAACTGGCAGCTGGGCAACTTCACTACCCAGTACACCCTGCGCTACTACTCCGGCATGGTGGAGAGCTGCGTGCCGAATCGCCCCTGCACCCTGCCCGACCGCTACGCCTATGGCGAACCGGATGCGCAGCGCAGGGTGGGTGGCAACGCCTTCCATGACATCCAGGTCAGCTACAAGCTGCCGTGGGACGGCACCGTGGCGCTGGGTTCGAACAACGTGTTCAACCACCAGGGACCGATCATGTTCTCCAAGCCGTCCAGCTCCTTCCCCTACTACGGAGGGTTCGATATCGGCCGCACCGTGTACGTGAAGTACTCGCAGCGCTTCTGACCTGAACGGGCCGTGCGCGTGGCCGGCGGAAGGGGAGTCCACCGGCCACGCTGCACACTTCCTCCACCCAATCTCCATCGTTCTTCGACGGAATCTCCAAGGTTTCCGGCAACACTGATGTCATGACGGCAAGGGAGCTGGACCGCATGGATGGCCACGCGCACCGATGCTGCATGCCCGTCTCCAGGTTCACCACTGCATGCAATGGTACGGCCCGGTGCGTCAATGCCGGTCAGACCGTTGCTAGGGAAGTACGAGATGACAACGGCAGTTCGCACCGGCCTGGCCGACCTGGTCGCTGACGCGCAGCGCTACCTGCGCAGGGTCCTGCCGGGGCTTGCCTCGGCGGTGCATCCGGTCACGGTGGCACACGCCATTCCGCGCGCGATGGCGTCGCGCTACCACATCGCCGAGCTGACCCTGTACGGTGAAACCCCTGCCATGCTCGCCGTGGCCCGCGAGCCGGGCGAGTCCAGCAGCCGCGTCATCCAGGACGTACGCAGCCTGCGCTCGGCAGCAAACGCATTGGTGCTGTATGTCTCGCCCTACCTCACCCCGACACAGCGACGCTTCCTGGTCGAGAACCACATCGACTTCGTGGTGCCGCACGCACAGCTGTTCGCACCGAGCCTGGCCATCGAGTTCCGCGACGCGCCCGACCACGAGAAGAAGGCGATCTCGCTGCTGCCTTCGGCGCAGGCCGTGCTGATCCACGTACTGTTGTCCGGGCAGCCGCGCTGGTGGTCGCCCCGCGAGATCAGTGCCACCGCAGGCTATACCTCGATGACCGCATCGCGGTTGTCCGCCGAGCTGGTCGGGCGCGGCCTGGCCGAACGCTCCACGGGCGGCCGCGAACGTTTCCTGCGCCTGGCAGGCGATCGCCGTGATGTCTGGGCCAGGGCGCAACCCTTCCTGCGCTCACCGGTACTGAAAGAAGTCGATGTCTGCTGGGACCTGGTAGGTACCCTGCTGGCCGATGCGCGCCAACCCGCGCCGCGTGCAGGTCGGGATGCACTGGACGCGGACGGATCGCCAGCGGTGGTGACCACCCGTGCACTGCATATCGATGCCTGGCGCGCGCTTGCTGCGCAGCCGGCGGTCGCCCCCGGTTGCGCGCAGCAGGTGCGGTTGCAGATATGGGCCTATCCACCGGCGTTCACCGGCGTCGGCGCGGTGATCGACCCGCTGTCGCTGTACCTCAGCCTGCAGGGCAAGCGCGGCCACGACAGCGATACCCTGGAATTGCGGATCGAACAGGCACTGGCGACCGCGCAGCACGCCTGATCGCCCATTTCAGCCTACGCCTGCGATTCCGCCGTGGCCTGCGTCGCGCGCTTGGCACTGAACTCAGCAAATACCACACCCGACACCGCCAGCAGGCCGCCACCCAGCACCCATCCGCTGAGTGACTCGCCCAGCAGCAGCACCGCCAGTGCGGCCGTCACGATCGGCACCAGGTTGAAGAAGCCCGAAACGCGCGCCGCACCCAACCGCGAAAGACCGGTCATCCAGGTCAGGGGTGCAAGGATCGACGCACATACGGCAGCGAAACCGATACAGCCCACAGCGGTCAGGTTGTTCACCCCGCTGCCGACCAGCAGCTGCAGTGGCAACAGGATCAGCGATGCGGCCGTGGCCTGCAGGAACAGTGACTCCAGCACCGACAGCGGAATCTTCCAGCGCTGCATGAGCACGTTGTAGGCGGCAAATGCCAACGCGCCGATCAGCATGATCGCATCACCGCGGTTCAGGCCGTGCACCGCCAGCCGCGCCAGGTCGCCCTGCGACACCACAGCCACCACACCGACCGTGGAGATCACCGCACCGACGATGGCGGCACCGCGCACCGGATGGCCCATGAAAAGACGTGACAGCGCCAGCGCGATCAACGGAATCAGCGCCTGGATCACGCCCATGTTGGTGGCCGAGGTGAAGTGCGCCGCATAGTACGCCAGGCACTGGTACATCACCCCGCCCAGGCAGCCCAGCACCAGGAAGCGCCCCAGATTGGCGCGCACGATCGGTAGATGGCCGCGCAGCCGTGGCCATGCGAAGGGCAGCAGGATGATCGCGGCCACCAGCCAGCGGAAGAAGCCGATGTCGATGGGACCGACCGAGCCGGAGGCCAGCTTGGTGACAATCGTGTTGGCGCCCCACAGCAGGCAGGCGAGGATCGGGAAGAGATAGTTCAAGACGGCAGGTGTACGCGGGGGAATGGCCAGCGTACGCTTGGCGCATATCAAGGACATCCCGAAAATGCGCCACTCCGACCCAGGCTTGCGGCAACCGTTGGAACCCATCCCCACCTTCCGCCAGCTGCCCGGCCCGATCTACTTCCGGCAGGGTGCGATGGAACCCACCGACTGGGGCACGCACAGCCATCCCTGGGGACAGTTCAACTTCGTTGCGCAGGGCGTGATGGAAATGAAGATCGAGGGCGATTGGATGGTGTCCCCGCCGCACTATGCGCTCTGGATTCCGCCTGGCGTGGCCCACTACTCGCGCAACCGATCGGTGCTGGCCTATCGATCGGCTTACCTGTCGCCAGCGTTGTCGCGCCGCTTGCCCACGCGCTGCCGGGCGCTGGAGGTCACGCCCCTTCTGCGTGAACTGCTGCACGAACTGGCGCGCCAGGGCGTGACCGATCCGCAGACGCCTGGCCAACGGCGCATGGCCGCGGTGGTGATCGACCAGATCATCAACGCCGCCGTTCTGCCCAGCTTCCTGCCGATCGCCAGCAGTGATGCACTGAAGCAGGTGATGGCATACGTGGAGAAACACCTGTCCACGGCCGAATCCGTGGCCGAGATCGCGCAGCGGCATCACATGAGCGTGCGCAAGCTGGAGCGCATGGCGCGCAGTGAACTGGGCATGTCACTCGGCGACTGGCGTGGGCGGGTGAAGTTCGTGCGCGCCACCGAGGCGCTGTGCACACGCAAACCGATCAGCCGCATCGCCGAGGAGCTGGGCTATTCAGGCGTCAGCGCGTTTGCCGAAATGTTCAAGCGGCACGCGCAGTGCACACCCGACCAGTATCGGAAGCAACATCGGGCCGGGTAGAGGTGGCGTCAGTTGGCATCCTGCCTGGCAGCGGCCTTCTGGCGTGCATACCGAGGCGCCAGCGCCAACCGTTCGATGCCCAGCAGAATGCCCATGAACAGAAGCACTGCGGGTAGCCAGTAGAACAGGAACACCGCAATCTGAAAGTCCCAGGTGTTCACGTACTGATCGGGGTTCGGCGGACCCGCCAGGACAGCCTTCGCATTCACGTAGAACCACGATGAGGCCAGGATCACCGCGATCAGCAGTTGCGCCGAGGCCAGCATCCAGAAGGGTGGTAAACGGGAATGACCGCGCATGGCATCCTGCCGGTGAAGGAAGCTGGCAATTGTAGGCGTGACCTGCACACGGGCACAGACTCGAGTGTCGAATTCCCGCCCCGTTGTTCGTCGGAACAGGAAAAGCAGGCCCCTCTGCCTGCAGGAGCGCTCCAATGCCCCCGATCCTCACCGCCTTCGCTACTTCCCCCGACCGCGGCCAGGGCCTGGCCCGCGACATGCGCGTGCGCTGGGCACTGGAGGAACTGGCCGTAGCCTATGACGTGCAACTGCTCAGCTTCGCCGAGCTGAAGCAGCCCGCGCACCTGGCACGGAATCCGTTCGGGCAGATTCCCACCTGGCAGGAGGGCGACCGGACCCTGTTCGAATCCGGCGCCATCGTCCTGCATCTGGCTGAGCAGCATGCCGGCCTGCTGCCGCGCGACCCGGACGCCCGCATGCGCGCGATCATGTGGCTGTTCGCTGCACTGAGCACGGTAGAGCCCCCCATCGTCGAGCGCTCCATGGCCTGGGTGCTTGAGCGCGAGCAACCCTGGTATGGGCAGCGGCAGGTGATGCTCGATGAGCGGGTCCGGACGCGGCTGGCACAGCTGTCGACGTGGCTGGCCAGGGCGGAATGGCTGGACGGCGAGTTCAGCGTCGGCGACCTGATGATGGTCTCGGTACTGCTGCGCCTGAAGAGCAGCGGCCTGCTCGACGAGTACCCGCAGGTGGCCGCCTATGTGGCCCGGGCCACGCAGCGGCCCGCCTACCAGCGCGCCTTCGCCGCGCAGCTGGCGGTATTCCAGAACGCCTAGCGCTCCGCCCCGCGCGGGGTCTTCAGTGCCGCCTGCGCCGGCAGGCGGCCTGCACCAGCGTCAGCTGTGCCACCAGGATCAGCATCGCACAGCCCGACAACAGCCAGGGATCGATGTACCACTGATCGTTGAAACTGAAGTCGCCCGCCGATATGCGCTTCCAGCCGTTGAAGTGCTGCATCGCCGCGACCACGAACGCGAAGCCACCTGCGGTGTACGACAACCAGGGCACGATGAGACCGCCCGGGCGCGCGAACAGCGTCAGCAGACCCAGCACGCCGATGACCGTGCGCTGCACGCGGCAGTACGGGCAGACATAGGCCATTCCGCTCCATTCCACCGCCCAGGCCAGCACGCTGACCAGCACCGCAGCGCCTGCCGCGATGTAGAGGACTCTGGGCGAGACCATCATGCTGCCATCGTGTGCCATCCCGTGCTCCTTCGTTCAAAGACCCCGGCAGGGTAGCAGCGTGGCAGGCTCAATCCTTCTTGAAGACCGTACGCTTGCCGATCGGACTGCTCTTGCGCGCCGTGGGCCGGGCCAGGCCGGGAATCAGGAAGTCGGTGACCTTGTAGCCCTTCTGGACCTTGGAGGCCAGCCAGCGCGGCATGCGCCCACGGCCGGACCAGGTCAGTCGCTTGTACTCCGGATCACGGTATTTGGCGGCTACTTTCCCGGTTCTGCGCCGTGCCGGTTTCCGGCTGGGTGCGTCCGCTTCGATGGCCTCTCCACCGAACAGCTCTTCGAGGGTATACCCCGCTTCGGCCGCGGCGGCCTTCAACATCCGCCGCACCGCGCTGGCTGGACGGCGGTTGGAAATGAGCTGTTTCCGCTGTTCAGCGGCAACCACCAAGGCGCCCAGCTCCCGAAGGCTGAGCGATTCAATATCGATCGTCATGCTGGAAAGGTCTACTGCCGCGCGGCCCGTGTCAAGGCGGCTTGCCTCCGCGTAGACACGGGCTTCACCGCCGGTGGGCTCCGATCGCCTGCGTCGGCCATCCCCGAGGACATCCCTTTGAGCACTTCATCGCATTCGCTCGCCTACCTGCTTGCACGCATCCTGCTGATGGCGCTGTTCCTGGTCTCCGGGCTGGGCAAGCTCGGCGATCTCAGCGGCACCCAGGGCTACATGGAAGCGATGGGCGTGCCCGGCATCCTGCTGTGGCCGACCATCGCCTTCGAGATCGGCAGCGGCCTGTGCATCCTGCTTGGCTTTCAGACCCGGCTGGTGTCGATCGTGCTGGTGGGATTCAGCCTGGTCACCGCTTTCATCTTCCACCACAACCTCGCCGACCAGACCCAGCAGATCATGTTCCTGAAGAACCTGGGGCTGGCCGGTGGGTTCCTGCTGCTGGCCTGCACCGGGGCCGGGCGCTACAGCGTTGATGGCAGAGGGCGGCGCGGGTAAGCGTCGATCCGTGGTCGGCACGCGCTAGCGGCGAAGTTCGGCCTCTGGCGCCAGCGTGTGGATCACCTTGCCCTGCGCATCCAGAAACTCGATCGCACCATAGCCTTCCGCAGTGACGGTCAGCCGCAACCGCGTACGGTCGGCCTTGTCATTCAACGCAATGGCCGGCGTGCCGTCAGAGCCGACCACCAGGCCGATTCGGGTCGGTGCCTGCACGCCGGGAATCAGCTTGTTGCCCAGCGCAGGCTCGCGGATCAGCTTTGGCGCCTGGTTGATCGAAAAACTCACCGCCCCGTCCGGCGAGACCCGCCAGCCGATCGCATCCATCGCCGGATGATCCAGTGCCAGCACCGCCATTCCACCGTCGACATCGGCAGTACCGAAGCCACCGCGCTCGCTGCCCTTATCGTCATACAGCACCATGCCGGCCACGTTGAAGGCGCGCTTGTACTGCAGGCCATCGATGATCGGCGCCGGCGTCTTGCCGGACAGCGTCATGCGGATCACGCCCGTGTCATCGATGATGTCGATGCGCCGTGCAGTGATCCGCTCATGGTCCGGTGTCTGCACGCGCGTCTGCGGTGCCTTGTCGACAATCAGGCGTTTCAAGGTTTCAACAGACGGGCGCTTGGGTGATTCGCCAGCGTCGGACGCGAATGCCGGAACGCATTGCAATGCAACCAGAAGGAAGAACGTACAAGTACTGTGCATCATGCGGTCTCCTGTCGGGATCGGAATCAACATCTGCACGCCCAGCATACCTGTGGTCGACGCCCCCCCTCGCGGTGACACGGGCGTGCTGGCGATGGATCGACACCATGCCGTCAACCACGCCCCCCCCGCGGTCTGTATTCACTCCTGCGCACGCCGCCGGATACGGAAATGATCCCGGCAAGCGGACGGGGACATGCTGATAACGCCCTGGAACGCCGTGCGGAAGGCGCTCAGTCCTCGTATCCCAACTCTCACTCGGGCGGCGTTGGATTGCTTGTCCCACTGCGACGTGAGCCTTCCCATCTCTGGAACCAGCTCAGTCCCTACGCGGCCTCAACGTACGGTGCTACTGCAACGGCCAGCACGTCGATTCCCCGCATTGAGCCGGCGATGTCGTCTGGCCCGCTCTTCTTGAAGCGCGACCAATCCGCCCTCGCCAGCTTCCCCACCAGCAGTTGATCTGCGGGCAGCCGATGCATCGCCCAATAGGGGAACTGTCGCGAAGACACACGACCTCGCGCCAGCTCAACGATGCCGGTGTGACTCGTCGACTGCATCACACGCTCGTAGACACTCGCAACGCCGTCTTCAGGCCCTTCGAAGTACTGCACGAATCGATCTCCGTCGTGCAGCAGGACACCGGTAACCCCGGCCATCCTGTTGAACCTGGCGGCATCTGCTACCAACGACTCCAAACGTTCCGCGGAGAGATCCGCGGCAACCTGACTTGCGTAAACAACAGCCCGAAGGGGCATGGCTTCTGCCTTGAAGGATGTGCCGGGACGGCACCTATTCATACCCTAGCACCGGGAACAAGTCCGCACCGCCACTCGAATTCTTAATTCTTCAGAATTCGATCAAACCACCTTTGTCCCAGATGGCCCTCAAAACAGCATGATGGGCGCCCTACGGATTCAGGGGCTTCGTTCATCTTCATGCGTGACATCGGACAGTTCTACGTAATCAGCGTCGAGGGAGTGACGCGGGCGGACGGCACCCTGCTGCAGGTCACCCGGATCGATTGCTCCTGCATCAAGTGTTCCTGGCAATTCAGGGCCATTCCCAACCATGGCCTGGTCGATCTCGACGGTGCGGCGGCCCTCAGCTGCCCCACCTGCGGCAATCACCAGTCAGTCAGCCGCGCACGGCTTGAAGAGCTCAACCGACGCAACGACGAATAGCCTGCACTTCAACCATCCATCAACGCGGCACCGACACGACCGATACCTGGTTGGCTCTATCGTTCGTCAACAGGCACCATCCCGGCATTCCCATGAGTCATACCGGCATTTTTCAGATCACCGATCTCACCTACACGCCTGGAGAGCAGGGCACGCTGGCCCGCGCACTGCAGATCGTCGCCACCTGCACTGCGTGCGGATCCACGAGCATCTGGGGCGAGCATGAGATGGAACACGTTGCCGGTGGAACCGTGCTCTCATGCCGCACCTGTGGTGTCCGCCAGGCCATCAGCAACGCGCGCCTTTCGATCTGCCCATCGGACATCCGCCATCCGCGCCGCTGAAGGACACCGGGCTCGTACTGCGTAGCGAACCGGCAGAAGCAGACGTTCACTCGGCTTTTACAACGCATCGCCACTCCAGGCCAGGAAGCCCCGGACGCATCTACCTGCATCCAACGGCCGCGCCAGCGCGTATGTAGGATGCCCGCGCCTTGCGGGCCTCCCATAGAGGAACACGCCGTGAAAGCTCTTCAGCGGATAGCCGCCACCGTAAGCTTCGCCGTACTCGTTTCAGCCACTTCAGCCAGCTTCGCCGCCAACACCGTGATGGTCGGCGGAGCGGAGATGTATCCCACCAGGACCATCGTCCAGAACGCCATCAACTCCAAGGACCACACGACCCTGGTTGCGGCAGTCAAGGCCGCAGGCCTGGTCGATACACTCAATGGAGCCGGCCCCTTCACCGTTTTCGCGCCCACCAATGCGGCCTTCAACAAGCTGCCTGCCGGCACGGTCGATACGCTGGTGAAGCCTGAAAACAAGGCACAACTGACCAAGATCCTGACCTACCACGTAGTGCCGGGCAACTACAGTTCCGCGCAGCTGATGGCCGATGCCAGGAAGCACGGCGGCAAGGCCATGCTGAAGACCGTTGAAGGTGAATCGCTCACCGTCGCTCTGCACGATGGCAAGCTGTGGGTCATCGATGCCAAGGGCGGCAAGGCGGGCATCAGCATTGCCGATGTCGGCCAGTCCAATGGCGTGATCCACGTGATCGACACCGTGTTGATGCCGAAGTAGCTGCACGCAGCAGGACGTCCACATGAGCGGCAGTCGCGTAGCGGCTGCCGCTGTCGCCCTCCTTGAACCAGAATCGCGGCTGCGGGGCAGATGACACGCCATCACATCGCTCCTGAAGCGCCCGGCAGCCTTGATATCCCTCATCCACCAGAAGCAGACCCTGGATTCCAGGTGACTACCTGGACGTCGTAGATCTCGCATTCGGTTTGGTCCATGGGCTCCCAATGGTCGCTCGCCAACTCAAAGAAGGCATCCGGCACATCCATGGAAAACGTTGGGCCTTTCTCCCGATTGCGCTGGCGGACGCGATCACGACGAACGTCACGTGGGGCATCCAGGAGATACACGGCCAGATCGTAGCCCGCCTCCCTGACCTGCGCGTAGAAGCTCTCGCGGCTGGCTCTCTCCACCAGGCCCAGCTCGAGTACAACGTCGCGACCCGTATCGAGCACTTCGCAGGCTGTGATCCATATCTGCGCCATGCAACGCGCCTTCCTTGCGGCATACCATTCCATCAGGTTGGCGGCGGGACGGTCCGGGCTGTACAGCCGTACGAACCACGCGTCCAGAATGAATCCTGCCGCCGTGTGCAGACTTCGCAGCTCGGCAACAAACGTGGATTTGCCCGCACCGACGGGCCCTTCGACCAGGTGAATCGTTGCCATAGTGATTGAGCCATTCCTCATGGCGTTATCGACGATCATGTTCGACTACACCACTGGCAGCCACGCGCTTCTGCGCCACGTGAATTCTGCCGGCGGCACAAAAAAGGCACTGAGACCGAAGCCCAAGTGTCTTCCATTTTCTGGTCGCACCAGGATTGGAACCTGGAACCGAAGCATTTTGAGGATTCTACAGGGCCTCCACGCGTCACCACAGACGTTCCGGCTGTAAACCAAGCGGCTGATTTTCCCAGGCCGCGCGACCATCTTCGCTCATCATTGTCTACCTCTTTCCGCTGACAGAAGGCCGCCGAGCGATCGCCAATGGGCGCAATGAAGGGAATGCTCAGAGAGAACGGACTGGCCACTTTGCCGATCGTCAAATGGGCCTCGGATCCAGCGTCGCATGGTGTGGGCTGCCCGGATGTGCGGAAGCTCGCCGGCGGTGGGCTGAAGTTCCGCTACAGATACACCAAGGCCAACGGTCAACGCGATCGCGTCGCGGCCGCACCAGAAGTGAGGGCGCAACCTTCGCGATGAGATCGCAACTGCGGCGGCCGCCGCCGGGCGAACGAGCGAACGAAGCCAAGTGCTACCGCGGCACGGAATGGCCATTTTGCCACTCATGCACTCGCCTCCCGAAGAAGGGCATTTGTCGCTTTACGTCCAGTGATGCGTGACTGAGAACACGCAAGAAGCAAGTGTGGCCAGCCACAACAAATTTCTGGTTGACAGTGAATATCAACCCGCAATATGAAACCGCGGGAATCGAGAGGCAGGGGATCAGCGCCAAAATCCGTTATCACCACGGCCCGAGGTCCAGCCCATCGCAAAGCTCTGCCACGACAAGGGAAAGGAATCAGGTGAAGATGAGTAGAAGTCTCGGATATGGAATGGTCGTCATCGGCGTAGTCGCAACCATTTCCTGGCTGGCCTGCAGACCATCCGATGTCACAGGAAGCAAAGGGCATGAGGCTCCTCGCAGTGAAAAAAGCACTTCGCCAACGGATGTCGCATCTGAATCAAGCATTCATCAATCCTTGCGTTCTCCACCCCAATCCATCGAATCAAAAGTGGCTTTGAGTGGGAAGGCATTTCTGCTCAAGATCGAAGCACCTCACTACGAAGGCGATGCCTCGGAATACATTGACAGGCGCATCGCGGCTGCACGGGCGGGCGATGCCCAGTCGAGCTATGAGATCCACAACCGCATTGCCAGCTGCAAGCGGGCGCTTAACTCAGGTGATGCCGATGAGTACAAGGCCTACGCATCAGTGGGCCTGGGGGAGCAGTACTCAAGGAAGATCGAACAGGAGATTGACCACTGCCAAGGACTGATAGGGCGAACGGAAATCGGAGATGAGAATTGGCTCTCTCTTGCTGCCGCCCAAGGATCGGTCGAAGCGAGACTGATTTTCGCCAAAGACCCGAAAGCCATCATTGGCGACTTGACTGAGGCGCTCAAGGATCCGGAGCGGATAACCAATTATCGAAGGGATGCGATTGATTATCTGAGTGAGTCGGTATCACTGGGAAGCGTCGACTCGATTGAAGCCCTTGCTGACATCCATGACCGAGGGATCATTGCCGATAAATCCCCTGAAAAGAGCCTTGCATACTGGCTCGCATATCAGCGCGCGCAACCCAACAGCCAATCGGCGGCGTCCATTGCGAGGCTCTCCAAACTGTTACAGCCCAACCAGATAGAGCGATCCAACGAGATGTCTGAGGCTATATACAGATCCTGCTGCTTGTAATCCAACAAAAGTTTCCTACTCACCCAACATGGCGCACGATGAAAGCAATGATTTCGAAGAAATGGTTGATTGCAACTTCCCTGGTGGTCGCAATTTCAGCCCTTCCCATGGCTTATGCGATTTGGCCCTTTGATCCTGCCCCCACCGTCTTTGGCCCAGTCAACTGTAGTACGTGTCAGTTGCAGGCTCGAATTCCAGACAACGCCACGAAGGCGTTCCTGAATAGATACAGAGATGTAACGAACGAGCAGAGAAAGGGGGGATTCGAATTCTCAATTCAGGCAGGTTCCAAAGTCATCGTCTGCAACGCGACGCACTGCGCCACCTACGAGTTGACAGACAGCAATGACTGGAACGGAACCAACCAGGAGCCCATCACGCGTCCGCCCTCCAGTCGCGGCGGCGCTGGCGGCGGCAGCGGAGGAGGTAGTGGTGGCACGGGCGGAGCCAACCTGGGTGGAGGCTGCCACGGCAACTGCGGAGGCAGCGGCAGCGGAAGGGTAACGATCAAACCGATTACTCCTATTCGCCCGAAGTAACATTGGAAGCGCAGAACAGATCAGGCAAGCGGGAACAGCACCTCCCGCTTGCATGAACATCAGCATTGATCCTGCAACGGCGAGAAGTAGTGGAAGCGCGACGACCGGATCCAGCATCGAGGCGCCCCGGATGTGCAGCAGTGGATGCGCAACGAATGACCCTTCCCAGGCACCGGCATCGGTACCAACTGAAATGTAGACACCGCATAGGCATCGAACGCAAAAGGCACCGCATAGCGGTGCCTTTGAAATGATGTAAGCCACTGGATGAGTTGGTGGGCCCACCAGGATTCGAACCTGGAACCAAGGGATTATGAGTCCCCTGCTCTAACCGTTGAGCTATAGGCCCTATAAGGGTTTCAGGCCGATTTGCGCGATCGCCGTTGTAATTTCGGTGTAACCGCGCTGCCTGAGAGCTGTTTCTGTAGGGCCGCCATCGCGTCCTGCATCGAAGCCGCGTGAGTGTACCGTTCGGCCATAGCTCTTGTCTTCCAGCCGCCCATTGCCTGGATGGTGGCCGCATCAAGCCCAGCATGCGCAGCGTTGGTCGCCGCGGTGTGGCGCATAGTGTGCGGCGTGACGTGCTTGGTGATGCCAGCGGCGCGCACGCATCGCGCGAACACGGAGTTCATCTGGTACGCGCGTCCGCTGCCAGCGCGTGCGGACGGGAACAGAAAGTCGTCGGCCTGTAGACCTTTGATGACCTTGGCCAGGTACTCGGCCAGCACCTGCGGCATAGGCTGCTCGCGCCGGCCTGCCTTGTCCTTGCCGATCCACAGGATCCGCCGCTGCACGTCGACATCACCGGCGCGCAGGTTGAGAGCAGCGCTGTGCCGCAGCCCGGTGTAGAGGGTCACCATCACGAACCGGTGTGCCAATGGCGACAGATCCTCCTGTGCGGCCAGCAGCAGCCGCTGCGACTCTTCCGGGGTCAAGTAGACCAGCTTGCCCTGCGGCTCGCGCTGACGGGCCAGCAGCGGTGCTGCAGCGAGGATCTTCCGCCGCCGCATCGTGTTGAGCATGTGCAGCAGCGCAGAACGCTCACGGTTGATCGTGCCGGGGCTGGCACCCTCTCCTTTTCGCGTGGCCACATAGGCGAGCCAGTCATCGTCGGTCAGCCTGGCCACCGACCGGCGCCCGAGGTGCGGCTTGATGTGATCACGGAACCGCCGTTCCTTCGTCTCGATGTCCTTGCCGTCGTGCACCCGCAGATAGGCCAGGTAGTCGTCCGCTGCCTGTGCAACGGTCTGCGAGGCGTTTGCCTTGCTCCCCTGCACGCCGTGCCCAGCGCTGCGCTTGGCAGCCTTCAGCGTGGCAACCAGTTCCTCTGCCTGCGTGCGGGTGTACCCCTCCGACTCCAGCCCCACCACTTGGTGGTGCCGGCGCCTGGCCACCATGACGTTGACCGACCAGCGCCCGTCGCCGGCGGCAGTGCGGGTGTAGGTAATCCCGTGCTCGCTGAGGGACTGGCCAGGCTTTAGGCCACGCATGCCCGTTCGGGTGAGCTTCGTGAAACTGGTCACTTGCCTGAGTCAAGCCGCTGGAGGCGTGAATACCACATGCCTAGGTCGTCCAGGGCTTCCGTTAGCCAACGCTGCGCGTCATCGTCCGGCGCATGTTCCACATGCTCTGCCCACCGGCATACCTCACTGACCGCTTCCAATAGCGCATCAAGGACCACCTGCCGCTTCGGCGAGTTGTCCAAGCCATCAATGGTGCCCTGCAGGCGGTAAACAATCTCGGCATTGGTTGAGCGCCCAGCCCCTTGAGCAGCCTCCTCCAGCTTTGCGCGGAGCCCTTGGGGCATCCGGACGCTGAAATTACCAGTCTTCTCCGCCTCTGGCTTGGGGGGGCGGCCTGGACGCTTAGGGGTCGTGCTCGGCATTGGGGGCGGTGTCCTTATGGCGAACGCAAGATAACGCAAAAAAGTCTTGCAATCCAGAAAAGACCGTAATAGCCTTGATTGCGTTCGATATGAACGCAAATATCAACACCCCCCTTTCAAATGACAACCGAGCCTATGACTACCGAGCCCACCGACCTCCCAAGCTCACGCCTGAAGGGCCAAGACGCAGCGGCCTACCTCGGCCTGAGCCACAGCACTCTGGAGAAGATGCGTCACACCGGCCGCGGCCCACGTTACCTGAAGGTTGGAGGTAGGGTCTTTTACCGCCAGTCCGACCTTGACGCTTACTTGGACGCCGCCGTTGTTGAGACGACGGATAGCCGATCCCGTGCCGGCTGAAAAGAGAACGGCCCGCCCGGTTGCACCCGGAACGAGCCGTTGAGCCATCCCCGTACCCTCTCACAGGAACGAAGCGACCATGAACATGGTACTCACCCCCGCCGCCACTGCAACCCGGCCGGCCCAATCGCTTAAGCGCATCCCGAATGTCCTGGATGCCCTCCCCCTCGATGACCTGATGCTCTCGCTGGTGGTGCTCCGCACCGAGCGTCGACTCCGGCAGGCCTGGCGCAAGGCCTACACCAGCTCCCCGAACCTGCCTGCAGCCCGCGTGGCTATGGCTGAGATCGTCGCAATCGCCGGAGGGTTCAACGCATGAAAGCGACCGCACAGCCCAAGTTCCTGAAGGCCGTCCAGACCGTCACCGAACCGCCTCCGAATGCAAAAGCCCCCCGCCACACCGTTCATTGGTCCGATCAAGTCTGGCGTGCAAAGAAGTTGGAAGACGGCATCTCCAGCCGTCTCGGCAGCCTCGACAGGGTGCTGCAGGCAGTGACCGGCCTACACCGGATCCTGCTCAATGACGAACGCAACTCTGAATGGTGGGATGGCGTACGCGAATCAGGCCCAGGAGGCCTCATAGGAAGCGACGTCGAAGACTTGCATAACAGCATTGAGCTGCTTTTGATGCAGGCAGAGAACACGATGTTCGAGCTTCGCGAAGGGCCTGGTGTCTGGAGCGTCAAAGAGGGTGCCCGATGAGTGCCTCAAATGTCATCCCCTTCCCGGTAGCAGGCGGCCGACGAGAAATGCCCGAAATGCCGTCGGGGCTTGATGCAGCGCTTGCACGCCTGATCCGTATGGGTAACGACCCGGGAAGCGCCTTTGCCCGGAGGATGCAACAGCTCGATGCCGTACCCGCCCGCACCACCAGTAGGGGGACCGCATGAGCCGGCGCAGCCCTTCCTACTCGGAGCGCATTGCCGGCGTGGCCAGCCACACCGAGGCGATCTTCCAGTTCGCCGCATGGGCCACCCGGCGGCGACGCGCGCCGACCATCGCTGAGATCGTGGAACGCTGGGGCATGTCTCGGGCCTCGGCCTGCAGGTACCGCCAGGCGCTGATCCGCGCCGGTCTTGTCCAGGAGGTGAACTGATGTCCTACCAACCGATTCGCTGCCTCACGGCCCGGCAGCTACGCGGCGTCCCGCGCACGCACCTCCAGCGCTGGTTGGACAGCACCAAGACCGCAGAGGGCGCTCTGGACACGCTGATCGCGATGGGGTGCACCGCGCCCCAGTACGCCAACGATCGCGCCGTCTGCGAGCACAACCGCAAGTTGCTGACCAAGCAGCTGTCCCGCGTACTGGCCTGAAGGGCGGATCTCGATGTCCTACAGAATCCCCGAGCGGAAGCGCGCCAAGCACACTGGGCGCGGCAAGGGGCATTCCTTCGTCCAGATGCCGCACCACATGATTCAGTCGCAGCAGTTCTACAGGCTAGGCGGCGCCGCGGTGAAGCTGCTGCTGTTCCTGGCCGGGCAGTACAACGGCAAGAACAACGGCGACCTGAGCGCTACCGAGAGCATGGTTCGGACAGCTGGAGTCTGCACGCCCAGCAAGGTGCATGCCCTACTACAAGAGCTGGAAGACGCTGGCTTCATCGTCAAGACCCGGCACGGTATCAAACGGATGTGCAGTCTCTACGCGCTCACCTGGTATGGGATCGATGAATGCCCGGGCAAAGGGCTTGAAATAGGGCCCGGCCCAGCCCGCAACGACTGGCGAAAAACAGATCCATTACCCCCCTCAGGGGGGCTCATTACCCCCCTCAGGGAGGTAAAGGCAGCATGACGGCATGCTTTTACACCCCTCAAGGGGGTATCTGGGCTATTTCGCAGTGTCCTTTTACCCCCCTCAGGGTGGTCCCTTATATATATCTACCAAGCGGCAGCGCACGGGCGTCTGCTGCTGCCGTGCATCACCGCTTCCTGGGCACCTGCACTGCAAATGGCGAAAACCCGATTCCGGCGCTCGGCGGTTCGCATTCGCCGAGGCCTCGCCGAGCGCTCGCCACCGGATCGGCAGGTGCCGCGACGATACTGAGCACGCTGCCAGAGGTGCTATGCAGTGCTAGTAGCACCGGATACTCTGCTAGTAGCAGGCCCGCTCACTGCGGAATCACTGAGGCCTCACTGCCCCCTACCCCACCCCTTCGAAGGGGCTCCGCCGAAGGCTTCCCGGAAGGCTTTCGCCAAGGCTTTCCGCGTCCATGAGAAGGCACGCGCCGGCCACCACCTACAACCTGACCGATGCCAGTGACCAGGCTCGGTGGGAACGGGTGCATTGCTACCAGCCAGGCGAACTGCTGTCTGCCGTGCTCTGGCGGGAGTTTGCGGAGGTGGAGCGTGCGTGGCACCTGGATCCTGCTGTACTGGAAGCCTATCGCCGAGACCTGCAGCGACACGTCGAATCCATGGATGCGCTGGAACTCTCCATCGGCAATCAGGTGGCCACCGGCGATGACCCAACATGGTTATTGCACCGGCAGTCCGCGGCCGTGGTGTTGGAACGCGCGCAGCTCGCACCGCGACTCGCCGCAGGGTGTGCATGGGCAAAGGGGCAATCTAAGGGAGGTCGGCAGCGGGCAAAGCATGTTCGGGAGGATTGTGCCGATCGAGATCGCCGCATGATCGCCGTGGCCCAGACCGCTCTCAGAAACGGGAGGGACAAGAGGGAGTTGGTCGGCATCATCTGCGGAGGCTTCTCCTATCTGGGGAAGGGTGTTTCGAAGAGCACGGCTCGGCGCGTTCTGAGGAAGCACGGACTGATCGAATAGCCGCCAGTTCCATGAAGTAAGCACATGGAACTTTGCTCCGGTCCAATGCCCGCATGGACAACGGAACCGCACCGACCAACACTGACCGTAACAACGGTGCCGCTACGGCACCCCGCGATAGCCGTGGGCGCTTCGGACAGGGCAACGCAGGCCGCCGGCCTGGCTCCCGCAACAAGACCACGCTGGCGGCAATGGCCTTGCTGGACAAGGATTCCAAGCGCCTCACGCAGAAGGCCATCCAGATGGCACTGGCCGGCGATGCAGCGGCGATGCGTCTGTGCATGGAGCGATTGGTCCCTCCCACGCGCGAGCGCGTGATCCAGGTGGAACTGCCGATCCCTGAGACTCCCGCCGATGTGCCGGCCACCATGCGCGCCATTCTGGCCGCCGCTGCCGACGGAACGATCACTGCCACCGAGGCGGAGAAGCTGGGCCGCTGCGTAGAGACCTTCGCGCGTGCCCACGAACTGGCCGACTTCGATGCGCGCCTGCGCGCCCTGGAGGGCAAGCATGCGAGCTGATCGCTCCCGCCGCTTGGCGATGCTGGAGGCCCGTGTGGTGACTGCGACGCCCACCGCCGGAGACATCGCCACCTGGGCCGCCATCGAGCTGCTGATGGATTCTCACGGTCACCTGGTGGATTCCCGCTTTAAGGAGCAGATCGGCGATGGCTGCATCCGCGACGCCACCACGGCGAGAGAAGCCGCAGGCGTGGTCGTGGACTTCCTGGAGGCCATCGAAGCCGTGGACCCGGATGCAGCTGCCGAATTCTGGCGCGCCTCCGAGTTCTGGGCAGAGCGCGATGGCGCCACCCGACCGGCCACCTCGCGCCGACGCGCTTAACCCCGCTGGCCTGGATCACCAGCACCACCGCCGCACTCAGCGGCACCCGAAGGAGATACCAGTGAGCACATCCACCGCATTTACCGACCGAGTCACCGTGGGAGCAGCACGCAGAACCGCCGATGGCTACCTCGTGGCCGATGCCAAGGTGGCCCGCACCGGCGTTCAGGAGTACCTGGGCAGCGAGGTGGGCCGGCCTGACATGGCAGTGGTGCGGGTCTACCGCCCGGCCGAGGAAGTCTTCTCGGACGCGACCATGAAGAGCTTCGCGCACCGCCCCATGACCAACGATCATCCGCCGGAGCACGTCACCGCAGACAACTGGAAGAAGTACGCGGTGGGCCAGACCGGTGCCGAGGTGGTCCGCGATGGCGAGTTCGTCCGCGTCCAGCTGGTACTGATGGACAAGGCCACCATCGCAGCCTGGGAAACCGGCAAGCGCCAGCTGTCGATGGGCTACAACGCCGAGATCCACTTCGAGAGCGGCACCACGCCAGATGGCCAGGTATACGACGCGGTACAGCGGAAAATCTCCAACAACCACCTCTCGCTGGTCGACGTGGCACGGGGAGGCAGCCAGCTCCAGATCGATTCTGCGCCCGACCAGGCGGCGACCTTCCTGAAGCAGCTGACGGACGGCGGGCTGAGCGCAGCAGAGGCCGAACCGCTGGCGATCCAGCTTGCAGCCAATGCTGCTGCCGGCCAGCGCATGCTGGCGAATGCCTCGCAAGACGCTGCGGCAGCCCGAGACCACGCCCAGCGCTACAGCACCCGCAGCGTCATCGACGCTGCAGCAAACCCTGCCGCTGCTGCCTACAACGAGATGTGCGCGCAGCTGCAGCACGGCGGCGCCCGATAACAGGAGATCGCCATGGTTGATATCGCCGAACTTGGCTATCGCGTGGACTCGAGCGGTCTGGTCGAAGGCACGAAGGCGCTGGACGACAACGCGGCAGCCGCTGAGAAGGCCGGCACCGCTGCCGAGCGCTTGGAAAAATCGCAGAAGGGTGCCAGCAAGACGGCGTCCTACTGGGCCAACGAGCAGGCCAAGATCAACGCCCGCGTGCAGGAGATGGAGCGGATCGAGCAGAGGGCTGCGGTGGCCACGCGCCAAGCTGCCACTGCCACGGAGGCGCACGAACTGAACCTGCAGAAGTTGCTGGGGCAGATCAATCCGACGGTCGCGGCCCTGAACAAGCTTGCGGAACAGGAGGACCGCCTAGCCCGCGCGCGCGATCTTGGGCTGCTGCAGCCGCAGGTGTGGCAGCAGTACCAGAACATGTTGGATATGACCCGCGCGAAGACACTCGAGGTTTCGCGGTCGTCCGGCGTACTGGGTGGATCCCTCGGGAGGCTCAACCTCCACACCATCGAGACCCAGCAGAGCATCGCCACGCTGCTCCGCAGCCTGGCCAGCGGCGACGTGATGAGCGCTCAGTCATCAATCACCTCGCTCACCGCCCGAACGGGGGCACTGGGGGGTGCGTTCACCGCGACCGGCGTTGCGGTCGGTGGCACGGTAGCCGCAATCGCCGCAATCGGCGTGGCAGCTGCCAAGGGCTACATGGAGATGCGCGACCTGGACCGCCTCCTCATCGGCATGGGTGGATCCGCCGGGGCACTGACCGGCAGCCTCTCCAATGCCAGGAACGAGATTGGCCGGATGACCGGGGACTACCAAGGCGCGTCCTCGGCCATCAACCAGGTGATCCAGAGCGGGAGGGTACTCAGCGACAATGCCGCCAGCATTGCCTCCGCGGCTACCAGCATCGCGTCCCTCACTGGGCAGTCGATCGCCAGCGTCACCTCCAGCATCATGGACCTCGCTGACGGCGGCACGGATGCGCTGGCAAAGCTCAATCGGCAATACGGATTCCTGACCGTCGCCAGCTTCAACCACATTGAGGCGGTGCGAAGCGAGAAGGGCGAAACGGCCGCACTGCAGCTCGCACTGGTGGAGCTGGAGCGTGCCCAGAACGACCGCGTGCGCAGCATGCGGGAATCCGCCGGCACGCTGGAGAGAGCGTGGCGAGGGGTCAAGGGGGAGATCCTCGACACGATCCAGGCATTCAAGAACATCGGACGCACCGACATCGAGCAGCGCCTTCAAGAGGCCATCTGGAACCTGCACAACGTCCGTGCCACCACGTTCGGTGATCCGCTGCAGTCCGAACGCTACATGAAGGCCCGCGCCGAGGTTTCCCGCCTGCTCGGCGAGCGAATGAACATGCAGGACAAGGAGTGGGCTGAAGAGCGCAAGCGGCGTCAAGAGCGAGAGGTGATCGACGTCCAAGCGGCAGCCAAGGCTGAGGCCGCGGCCGCCTCCGATTCCATCAGCCTGCAGCTCGCCGGCCTGGACCGTGTTTCGGCCAAGCTCCTCGCACGAAACAAGATCATCGCGGCCTACAACAAGCTGGCCGACAACGATGCCCGGCACTTCGACGGGTCGATGCAGCGGCTGATCGCCAACGCTGAGGCGGAGGTGGACAAGCGCTTCAATCGCCAAGAGGGTGTCGGCAGGAAGAACGCCGACGATACCTCGACCCAGGCCTTCATCGCCAACATCCAGCGCCAGATCTCGGCGAACCAGCAGCTGGCCGAGAGCGGCAGCAAGGTGACAGCCAGCGATCGCATGGTGATCCAGGCGCGGCAGATGTTGGCCGACAAGACCAACACAATGACAGCGGCATCCCGGAGCCTGTTGCAGGCGCTGGTGCCGCAACTGCAGGCGACCGACGCTCAGGCAGAGGCCGAGGTGGAGCGCCAGCGGGGGATGCAGGCTAGCATCGCCCTCACGGAGCGCCTGGCGCAGCTGGAGAGCCAGCGGAAGAAGCAAGCGGCCATCGACCTGATGGGCCTCGGCTTGGGGACGGATGAGACCCAAGTGATGCAGCGCAAGCTGGACATCGAGCGCCAGTATCTGGACGAACAGGAGAAGCTGGACAAGGCCTATAACCGAGATCGCAACACGCTCAGTGCAGAAGCAATGGCGGTGCGCCAGGCTCAGTACGCTCAGGACACGGCAGCCCTGAAGGTCAGTCTGGCCGACTCGTTGAACGTCGAACGCAACTACCAGCAGTACCGGATGGCAGCGCTGACCAACTGGCGCCTTGGGGTCTCCCACGCCTGGAAGGACTATGCCTTCGCAGCAGCCAATGCCTACGACCAGGCGGGCTCAGTGATGACCACCGCTCTGAGCGGCTGGGAGGATGCCTGGGTGCGGTTCGCACAGACAGGAAAGCTGTCGTTCCGCGACATGGCCAACGCCATCGTTGCGGATCTGGCACGCATCGCTGCGAAGCAGGCGGCGGTGGGCATCATCAATGCGGTGGCTGGCGCATGGGGTGGCGGTGCCGGCGCTGGCAACTACACCGGCAACGGCACCGGCGCAGGCTCTATTGGCGGCTTCGGCAACAACTTTTCCAACTTCGGCGGCGGCAGGGCCAATGGTGGCCCCGTGCGTGGTTCGACGCTTTACGAAGTGGGCGAAGGTGGCCGGCCGGAGTTGTTCCAACAGAGGGGCAGGACGTATTTGATCCCGGGCAACGACGGCAACGTCATCCCGGCGGCACCAGCAGCGTCAAGTGGCGGGACCGCATCGAACGTACCAGCCCCTGTCTATGTGTCGATCACCATCGACGGAAATGGCAACTCCGATGTCCAGGCAGACAGCCCGGCACTGCAGCAGTTTGGGCAAGCGATGGGGCGAATCGCAGAGACGAAGTATCGAGAACTACAGTTGAAGGACATGCGCGATGGCGGCGTCTTGCGCTCGATGAAGTACCGCTAATAGACCATTTATGGCGCCGGGCCCTCGGCGCCCATCATCCATCAGGAGACCACATGAGCATTATCGAAGAGATCCGTGCGGAGATGAACCGCGGCACGCCCCTCACCTCAACGGAGGCCAAGCTGCTGTTGCTGAAGCTTGCGCCAGAGATGGCGAGCATCAATACACGTTGGTCAGAGATCGCTGTCGCCGGCCCGCGCAGTAGCAACCATGGTCCCGTCTACAAGAAGGCCCTGGCCAGCGGCACCCACGAAGAGGTGGCCGCGCTGCAGCAAGAATTCGACCGGCTCTCGGTCGATCGGGACCGCGTGAGGTCGATCCACGACACCCTGCACAGGATCCGGCAGGAAATGGCCGTCAAGGAAGCCAGCGAGGCGCTGCCGGGCCTGCAGGAGAAGCTGGAGGCCAGCATCACGCACGCGGAAGAGAAGGCTCAGGAGCTGGAGTGCTCGCTTGACAGCGTTCAAGAGGCATACGTCGAAGTATTCCAGGCCTTGGGCCTCGCCCACAGCGCAGGCCTCCCCAAGGCGGGTGCAAAGCCGGACGTGGTGAGGCGACTGCTTGCACTCAGCCATCGATCCCAAAGGAACCGGGGCGCGCTCGTTGGGCGTCCCGACATCCACATCGACAACCTCGGCGTCAACCTCGATGAAGCACGAGCTGCCGCACACGCAGGGTGGCACGCTTGAGCCGGGCCCGCCTGATCATCGATGCCGCCCGCATGGCGCCGGGCGTGGACATCCAAGACGACGAGAGCGCCGAGAGTATCCGTCGGCGTGCAGTGACCGCAGTCATGGGCGGTGAGTGGACTGACGGTCGATGCGACGAATACGTGTCCGGGCTCTTCGACATCTGCGTGATGGAGAAGCGCGAGGCCCCGCCGACCCCGATGCCGCCGGCCGGTAGGCCCAGGCACCACTGAATGCCCCGCGCGGTTTGATGGGCCGCGCCGGACCAGCCGGAGGTGTCCGTAACAACATCGGCAGTCGCTACGCTTTGTGGTTGGCGTGAAGCGACCGGTACCGCCCCTGGCTCAGGGGCGGTATCGTCAATCCACGTAGTTGGACCGAGGGTCCGTGCGCCGGCCCTCCCCCGTGGCCGTGTTCATCTCGATCTGGTCACCGGCACTGCGCCAGCACATGAGATCCCTCATGCCCGAGGCCGGGTCGCCAGGCTTCTGGACCGAGACCGCGTACCAGCCGTCGCATTGCCCACCAGCAGGCGATGAGGCATAGGTCAGCTCCCATTCGATGCCGTTGCCGCGCAGCTTCCCGGTGTAGGCGCGGTCGGCAGCTGCTGAAGGACCGCCGCTCACGCCCTCGGCGATGCCGGCGACCACAGCTGACCCGAAGAACAGCACTACCGGCAGGCCCAGCACCAGGACAATGCCCCACATGACCCGACGCGTCCTGCGCTCCTTGCGACTGATCGTCGGTGCACCGCAATGCGGACAAGCCTCTGCTTGGTCGCTGACCGACTTCCCACATTCTCCACACGTGATGAGCGTCATTCAGTCCGTCCTTAGCGGCAAGGGTGACTCCGAATCGCTTACTCAGTGGCCCGCTGCGAAGTAGCCAGCAGCCTTCTTGATGAAATCAAGCGTTTCCTGAGATCCCTGGAGATAGACATTGATGTCAAACGCATCGGGAGTCTTGCCTGTCGTGGCAGAGGCGCCTTCTTGCATTTTCTGAGAGCACGAATCAACGAGTGCGGCGATAGATGCTACCTGGTCGCTGTCGTTCTCGGTGGACTTCGCCAAAATTGCCGCGAGAAGCGCTTTCATTGCCATTATCGCGCCAGCTTCTTTCTGCTCGTAGTTGCTCATCGGTTGCCCCTAGGTGTCGGTGTAAGTTCGGTGTAACAGTGCCGGAAAAGCCTGGAAATTTCTAACGACCATAGATGACTGACAGCCCCGAGAATACGCTTCAAATAGCGTATTTTTGAGGCATTCTGCGCGCTAATGAAAAGAAGGGAATCCCGGCGTAACCGGATTATGAGTCCCCTGCTCTAACCGTTGAGCTATAGGCCCTGCGCAGCCTCACAGTGTAGTGAGGCCGCCATCGGGATTCCACTGCGCGCCACCCCAGGCCCTCACGCCATTACTGCCCCAGGCGCTGCATCAACCGCTCCAA
The DNA here is from genome assembly GCF_056480025.1 of Stenotrophomonas sp. 109824_Sma. NCBI lineage: Bacteria > Pseudomonadati > Pseudomonadota > Gammaproteobacteria > Lysobacterales > Lysobacteraceae > Stenotrophomonas > Stenotrophomonas sp. 109824_Sma. The sequence continues at coordinate 4,204,096 of NZ_CM151078.1, forward strand.
CGGCGCACGGTTGTGGTATTCCCCGCGCAGGCTGCGCTCGCGCTCGTCGCACTGTCCGTTGTCGGCCACCACCAGGTCGGTGCCGCGCAGCAGTACTCGCGTCGTGCAGCGCCCCTGATGCAGATGCAGCACGTCCTCATCCTCCTCTGCTGCAGCACGGCCCAGAACCCGCGGCGCCGCTCCCTCGTCGCTACCGGGCACGCTCAGTTCGAATGCGTCGCCCTTGGCTGCGATGTCGATGGCATTTCCGTCGCTGCGTTCCCAATGGGCGACCCAGTCGGTCAGGCTGGTCTCGACGTAGTTGCTGGTTTTCATCACGCGCGATTCCGGCGCCCAGCCCACCACTTCCTTGCTCGGCGAACGTGCTTTCACGCAGTAGTAGCTGTTCCAGCGGTCGCCGATCACCAGGCCGGTGCCCGGTTCCATCTCCTCGCCACTGCGGCACCCGTCCCGTTCCTCGTCCAGGCAGCCTTCTGCCTCGCCCAGCAGCAGCACCTGCCCGGCGTCGACCACGCGGCCCACGGCATAGTCGAACTGGCTGCTGAAGAAACTCTCGGCATTGCATGGCGGTGGTTGCGGAGTATCCGCCCAGGCAACCAGCGGTGACAGCGAGAGCAGCAGGATCGGCAGTTTCATCGGCATTCCATTGACCAGGGCGAAAACAGGACACGTATCCTATCCCGTCGCCTGCAACGCGGATGATCGCAGGCAAAAAACAAACCCCGCTTGCGCGGGGTCTGTCAGGTGCTTCATGTGCAGCGGATACGCGTCAATCGATATCCAGGAAGCTGCGCAGCTGCTCCGAGCGGCTCGGGTGACGCAGCTTGCGCAGGGCCTTCGCTTCGATCTGGCGGATGCGCTCGCGGGTCACGTCGAACTGCTTGCCGACCTCTTCCAGCGTGTGGTCGGTGTTCATGTCGATGCCGAAGCGCATGCGCAGCACCTTGGCTTCCCTCGGGGTGAGGCCGGCCAGCACGTCGCGCACGGTTTCAGACAGGTTGATGTTGGTGGTGTTCTCGATCGGGGACTCCACGTTGGTGTCCTCGATGAAGTCGCCCAGATGGGAATCCTCGTCGTCGCCGATCGGGGTTTCCATCGAGATCGGCTCCTTGGCGATCTTCATCACCTTGCGGATCTTGTCTTCCGGCATGTCCATTTCCTTGGCCAGCTCCTCCGGCGTAGCCTCGCGGCCGTACTGCTGGAGCATCTGGCGGGAAATGCGGTTCAACTTGTTGATCGTCTCGATCATGTGCACCGGAATACGGATGGTGCGCGCCTGGTCGGCGATCGAGCGGGTGATCGCCTGGCGGATCCACCAGGTGGCGTAGGTCGAGAACTTGTAACCGCGGCGGTACTCGAACTTGTCCACGGCCTTCATCAGGCCGATGTTGCCTTCCTGGATCAGGTCGAGGAACTGCAGGCCGCGGTTGGTGTACTTCTTGGCGATCGAGATCACCAGGCGCAGGTTGGCCTCGACCATTTCCTTCTTGGCCTTGCGCGCCTTGGCTTCACCGTAGGCCATGGCACGGCTGATTTCCTTCAGCTCTTCCAGGTCCAGCTGGGTCAGCTTCTCGATGTCGATCGTCGCCTGCTGTTCGGCGATGATCTGGTCCTTCACTTCGCGCAGGGCCGAAGACCACTTCTGCTTGCGCTTCAGTGCGTCTTCCACCCACTCCAGGTTGGTCTGGTTGCCTTCCCAGGAGCGGATGAAGTCCTTGCGCGGCATGCGGGCAGTAACGGTCGCCAGGTTCAGCACGCGGCGCTCATGGGCCTTGATCGACGCCATGGTGTCGCGCAGCTGCTTGGTCAGCACGTCGGTCAGCGGCAGCGGCAGCTTCAGGGTGACGAACACCGCGGACATCTCTTCGCGCAGGCGCGGCAGGTTCTTCTTGTCGCCCTTGGTCGCCGCCTTCTTGAAGGCATTGAAGGCATCGCTCAGCGCCTGCATGCGCGCAGCGACTTCCTCCGGATCCGGACCGGTCGGTGCGGCTTCTTCCTCGCCACCCTCGACATCATCGTCCTCGTCCTCGTCGCCTTCGGCGTCGGCATCGCTGCTGTCATCGGCAGCAGCCGCCGGCGGCGCCGGCTCTTCGTCGGCCAGGTCGTTGAAGCCAACGATCACTTCGGCCAGGCGCTTCTTGCCTTCCTTGTGGGCTTCGTAGTCGGTCAGCAGCGACTCGACCGAGACCGGGAACTGGCCGAGGGCGGCCTGGACCTGCGAAAGGCCTTCCTCGATGCGCTTGGCGATGGCGATTTCGCCTTCGCGGGTCAGCAGCTCGACGGTGCCCATTTCGCGCATGTACATGCGCACCGGGTCGGTGGTACGGCCACCTTCGGTGTCGAGCGCGCTCAGCGCAGCGGCGGCTTCTTCGGCCGCGGTGTCATCGACTTCGCGGTTACCGGTGTTGCCGTCGTTGAGAAGCAGGGTTTCCACATCCGGCGCAACTTCATGGACATCGATGCCCATGCCGTTGATCATGCCGATGATGTCTTCGATCTGTTCCGGGTCGACCATGTCGTCCGGCAGATGGTCATTGACTTCGGCGTAGGTCAGGTAGCCCTGTTCCAGGCCCTTGCTGATCAGTTGCTTGATTTCGGATTGGGCAGGACGTTCGTTGGCCATGTAGTGCTCGCGCCACCGGCTAGGGAGAAATAGGGAACGTAGCATTATACCAGCCCGGGGCCCTGCCTGCCGGGCGGTGGTCCCGCAGGCTCAGGGCCTGAGAAGGAAGGTCACGGGACCGTCATTGACCAGGCTGACGACCATATGGGCACCAAACCGGCCCGTTTCCACCCCTGGTGCGTGATTTTCACGGCAGATGTCGACAAATCGATTGAACCCGCGTTCAGCCTCGTCCGGCGGCGCGGCGCTGGTGAAGCTGGGCCGCATGCCCGAACGGGTATCGGCCGCCAGGGTGAACTGGCTGACCAACAGCAGGCCGCCGCCGGTGTCGCGCAGCGACCGGTTCATCTTCCCGGCCTCGTCGGCGAACACCCGGTAGCCCAGCAGGCGCTCGGCCATCCGCCGCAACTGGGCCTCGGTATCGCCCGGCTCCATGCCGACCAGGGCCAGCAGGCCGGGGCCGATCTGCCCCACCACCTCCTCGTCGACATGGACGGCGGCCTGGCTGACACGCTGGATCAGGACGAGCATCGTGGGCTTCCAATGAACGGGGCCGGCCACGATAGCAGCGCCCTTGGCTAAACTGGCGCCGATGAATCCGCAACGCAAAGCCCGGCTGGTCTACCGCGCCACCACCCTGTTCGCCCGCCTGCCCTGGCCGCTGCTGCGGGGGTTCGCGCACGCCCTGGCGTGGACGTGGGTCCGTCTCAATGCTCGCGAGAGCCGCGTCACCCGGCGCAATCTGGAACTGGCCTACCCGGAACTGGATGGTCCGGCGCGCGACCGCCTGCACCGCGAACTGCTGCGCTCCACCGCGCTGCAGGCCATCGAGACCCTGCGTCTGTGGAGCCAGCAACCGGCCGACAACCTGCGCCTGCACCTGAAGCAGCGCCACGGCGAAGCCCTGTACGACGCGGCCCTGGCCAGCGGCAAGGGCGTGATCGTGGCCGCGCCGCACTTCGGCAACTGGGAGCTGCTGAACCAGTGGCTGGCCTCGCGCGGGCAGATCGCCATCGTCTACAAGCCGCCGGAAGACGAGGCCAGCGACGCCTTCCTGCAGCTGGTGCGCGGCGGCCAGAACGTGCAGCAGGTGCGCGCCGAGGGCCCGGCCGTACGCCAGCTGTTCAAGGTACTCAAGGACGGCGGCGCCACCGGCATCCTGCCCGACCAGCAGCCCAAGGCCGGCGACGGCGTGTTCGTGCCGTTCTTCGGCGTGCAGGCACTGACCATGACCCTGGTCAACCGGCTGGCCGAGCGCACCGGCGCCACCGTGCTGTATGGCTGGTGCGAACGCATCGGGCCGGACATGGAATTCGCCCTGCACATCGAGCCGACCGACCCGGCTGTTGCTGATCCGGACCCGCAGGTGGCGGCGACCGCCCTCAATGCCGGCATCGAGCGCATCGCCCGCCGCGACCCGACGCAGTACCAGTGGACCTACAAGCGCTATACGCTGCGGCCACCGGGCAGCGGCGAGGAAGACCCGTACGCGACCGAAGAACATCCGCACTGACGGCTGTCCGGTCACCTGCGACCGGCGGCCGCACCACGTTGAATACGACGCCGGCGCCCCCATAGAGACTGCGATGTCCGCCTCCCCCGGTCCTGCCATGCCTGCTGCCTCTTCCCTGTTCGGCGATCCCGCCGCGATCCGCTGCGAACGCGCGGTGGCCGAACTGCGTGCCGGCCGCCCGGTGCTGCTCCACGATGGCCAGGGCCAGCGCCTGGCGGTGATCGCCCTGGACAGTGCCACCGCCAGCAGCTTCGCTGCCTTCGCCGCTGCCGCGCGCGAACGCCACTACCTGTTCCTGACCGCCACCCGCGCCCGCGTGCTCGGCGTGGAGGCCCCGGAAGGCGCGCGCCTGCCGCTGGCCGGTGTCGCCTTCGATGCCCTGCCCTCGCTGGGCTACCTGCGCGAGCCCGGCCCGATGCCGGACGGCTGGAGCGCTGGTGACGCCTTCGATGCCGGCGCGGTGGAGCTGGCCCGCCTGGGCCTGCTGCTGCCGGCGATGGTGGCTGTGCGCCTGGACGTCGATGACCGCACCTTCGATGGCGCTGCTGAAGTGGCGCTTTGCGATCTGGCCGAGGGCGCCGCACACGCCGCCCACGACTACGAACTGGTGGCGCGCTCGCCGGTGCCGCTGCGCGACGTCGGCATGACAACCTTCGCGGTGTTCCGCGGCGGCGTGGCCCAGCGCGACCAGGTCGCGATCATCGTCGGCGAACCGGACCTGTCGGCGGTGGTGCCGGTGCGCGTGCACTCCTCGTGCCTGACCGGCGACCTGTTCGGCTCGCTCAAGTGCGACTGCGGCGACCAGCTGCGGCGCGGCCTGCGCAAGCTGAAGGAACTGGGCGGCGGTGTGCTGCTGTACCTGGACCAGGAAGGCCGCGGCACCGGCATCGCCGCCAAGATGCGCGCCTATGGCTACCAGCACGACGGCCTGGACACCATCGACGCCGACGCACAGCTGGGCTTCGGTGCCGACGAGCGCCGCTACGGCAGTGCGGTGGCGATGCTGCATGGCCTGGGCATTTCGCGCGTGGCCCTGCTCAGCAACAACCCGACCAAGGCGCAGCGCCTGCGCAATGCTGGCATCGAGGTGCTGGACTGCATTCCGGTCACCGGCGAGATCACCGCCGAGAACGAGCATTACCTGCGCACCAAGGCTGATCGCGCAGGTCACATGCTGGATGTGGATGCGCTGATCCAGGCTGCCCAGTAACGCAGCCGACCTGCTACCGTCTGCGCGGTGCGGTCTCGGCCGCCATCGCCCGCCCTGCCGCCTGACGGAGCCCGCGTGACCGACGTCCCCCTGCCCTCCCCGCCCACCGATGCCTGGCAGTCGCTGCCGCAACGCGCTGCCCGCCTCGCTGCACTGGAAGGCGCCTTCGGCGGCCTGTTCGTGCCGGGACTGCCGCTGGCCGCGGCCGCGTGGTTCTTCGATCTGCCCGGCGGCCTGTGGACGGCCGCCCTTGGGCTGCTGATCGGCATCGTCTTCGGCGCCTGGCTCGGCCGCCGGCGCTTGACCCGCACCCGCTGGCGGCTGGATGCCCAGGGCCTGGGCCTGCGCCGCGACCTGATGTGGCAGCTGGAAACGCGCATCCCCATTTCGCGCGTGCAGCATCTGGACCTGCGTCGCGGCCCGCTGGAACGCCGTGCCGGCCTGGCCACACTGATCGTGCACACCGCCGGGACCCGCATGAGCGCAGTGACCGTGAGCGGCCTGGACGAGGCCGACGCCGAGCGCCTGCGTGACACCCTGTCCCATCAGCTCGACCAGGACGCCGACGCCCTGTGAGCCTGCCGCCGCCCCTGCCCGCATCGCTGCCTGCCGGTGGCGAAGACCATCGCCTGCACCCCTGGTCGTGGTTGTTCGTGCTGCTGATGCAGCTGCGCCACTACTTCCTGCCGCTGGTGGCGCTGCTGGTGTTCGGCCAGCGCGGCGACCGCGACCCGATGTGGGCGCAGCTGATTCCGCTGTCTGCGATTGCCGCGCTGGTGCTGGTCTCGGTGCTGCAGTACCTCAGCTACCGCTACCGCATCGGCAGCGATGCGATCACCGTGCGCAGCGGGCTGCTGGCGCGCAACCGCCGCGAGATCCCGTTCGCCCGCATCCACAACGTGGAAGTGCGGCAGAACCCGCTGCACCGCCTGTTCGGCGTGGCCGAGCTGCGCCTGGAATCGGCCGGCGGCGTGCGCCCGGAAGCGGAGATGCGCGTGCTGAAGCTGGACCAGGCGCTGGCGCTGGAACGACTGGTGCGCCAGCGTGGGCAGGCACCGCAGGCCGCTGACGCTGTCGCCGCCCCCTCGCTCGCCGGGGCCGACGCCGAACAGGTGCTGCTGCGCCTGTCGAGCTGGGACGTGGTGCGCATGGGCCTGCTCTCCAACCGCGGTTGGGCACTGGCGATCGCCGCCTTCGGTGTGCTGTTCCAGACCGTGCCGCGGCCGGTGATGGACGCAGCCATCCAGCGTGGCGGCCAGGAAGCCTTCGGCTATGCCAGCCACCTGCATCCCGGCGTGGCCGGCGCCTTCCTGCTGCTGGCTGCCGCACTGCTGCTGGGCTGGCTGGCGCTGCGAGCGCTGTCGGTGGTGCTGACCCTGTTGCGCTATCACGGCTTCACCCTCAGCGAGCAGGATCGCCGCCTGACCGTGTCGGCCGGCCTGCTCAGCCGCACCCGCAGTAGTGTCGCGCGTCGCCGCATCCAGGCCTGGACGCTGCGCGAAAGCACCCTGCATCGCTGGTTCGGCCTGCGCCAGCTGCGCATCGACAGCGCTGCCGGCGGCCCTTCGCGCGATGAGGATCGCGCCCTGCGCGAGCTGGCGCCGCTGGCAACCCAGGAGCGCTGCACGCAGCTGGTGCAGCACCTGCTGCCACAACTGCAGTGGCCACCGGCGCAGTGGCAGTCCATCCCGCAGCGTGGCTGGTGGCGGCTGTGCCTGGGCGCGCTGGTGCTGGTGCCGTTGCTGGCAGCGGCCGCGTACTGGCGCTGGGGATCGTGGGGGCTGGTCGTGCTCGCATGGCTGCCGGTGGCGCTGCTGGTGGCACATCGGCAGATGGCGCGCATGGGCTGGTACCTGGATGACCACTACGTGGCCGTGCGCGGCGGCTGGTGGAAGCGCTGGTGGCGCTGGGCCGAGCTGGACAAGGTGCAGGGCCTGCGCCTGCAGCGTTCACCGCTGGACAAGCTGCTCGGCACCAGCAGCCTGCAGCTGGATACCGCCGGTGCACACGGTGATGTGGCGTTGACCCTTCACTACCTGCCGCAGGCGCAGGCGCAACACGTGATGGAGCAGCTGGCGGCGGCGCTGGCACGGCGCAAGCTGCGCTGGTAAGCAATACAGGTAGTGCCGGCCGCTGGCCGGCAACCGGAGACATTCCCGAGGTTGCCGGCCAGCGGCCGGCACTACCGCGAGCGGGGCCGTGCATCCACGCATGGCGTGGATCCACATCAACCCGATCAGCGCTGCGACGGGCCCCAGTACCCCAGGTCCTTGCGGATCTGCAGGTCGCGCACCCAGCTGCCGAATGGCTTGCGCCGCAACACACCCATTTCACCGGACAGGAAATCCTCGGTGGCCGCGATCACCCGCTCGCTGGACAGGCCATCGCGGTATGGATGGATGGCGTCGGCGTAGCGCACGATCTCCGCCTGCAGCGCGGCGTCCGGATGCAGCGCACGCTGCAGCATCACCGGCAGCTGCGCCGGGTCGTCGAAGTCGATCATGTGCGGCTTGGGCACGCGGTTGCGGAAGGTCACCACCGGCTTGTGCTGGACGATGAACTCCGAAACGATCGACGAGGTGTCCGACACCAGCACATCGGCGGCGCGTTGCGCGGCCATCACCTGCTCGGGCTCGATGAAGCGGGCATTGGCACCGGCCAGCGCGCGGTAGCGCTCGAACAGTTCCGGTGGGCACTTCGGGTGCAGGGTCAGCAGCCAGTAGCGGTTGCCCTCGGCGATGTCAGCGGCGATCTGCGCATGCAGGTGTGGCGCTGCACTCAGGCGCTCGGTGAAGGTCGAACCGAACAGGATCACCGGACGCCCGCCCGCCGCTGCGCGCAACGCGGCGCTCTCGCCACCGTCGTCGCGGAACAACGGGTCCAGCTTCGGCCAGCCGGTCTCGGCCACCGCGAAGTGGCCCTGCAGGGCGGCGATCTCACGGAACGGCCCGGTGGTGGCCGGCCCCTGCGTGCAGTACAGGTCGAACATGCCGCGCACCCGGAAGTGGCCGCGCGCACTGTCCCGCTTCTCCACGTTGAAGCCATGGAACAGCTGCACCTTGGCGCCGGACAGGAAGGTCGGCACCCAGTTGGCGGCGCTGAACACGGCACGCGGCCGCATCGCCAGGGCCTGTTTCAGGCCGATGTTGGGCACACCCGGCAGGCTGCTGCCGGCCGCGCCGTCCTCGAACCAGGCCGCCACCTCCTGCCCGGAGGCGTGCAAGGCCTGCGCCAACGGGGCGAGAATAGGCAGCGCATAGCGCTCCGTCGCAAACAACAGGTACCCGGCCATCATGTCCTCCACGACCGCTCCCATCGAACGGCCTCGCATCTCGGCCTGCATTATCGCGTTCAACGAGGCCGGCCGCATCGGCGACTGCCTGGCCTCGCTGGCCTTCTGCGACGAGATCATCGTCGTGGACTCGTGCTCCACCGATGCCACCGTGGCCATCGCCGAGGCCGCAGGCGCCCGCGTGCTGCAGCGCGCGTTCGATGGTTTCCGCAGCCAGAAGGCATTCTGTGTGGAGCAGGCCCGCCACGACTGGGTGCTGTGCCTGGATGCCGATGAGCGGATCAGCCCGGAACTGCGCGCGGCCATCGAACAGGCCCGCGACGGTGGCTTCGCCGGCCATGCCGGCTATCGCTTCGCGCGCCTGTCGGAGTACTTCGGCAAGTTCCTGCGCCATGGCAACGCCTACCCGGACCGGGTGATGCGCCTGTTCGACCGCCGCCGCGGCGGCTGGCGCGGCAAGCGCGAGATCCACGAGGCGGCCAGCGTCGACGGCAGTGTCGGCACCCTGCGCGGCGATCTGGTCCATTACCCGTACCGCTCCCTGCAGCAGCAGCTGGCCAAGACCGAGAAGTACGCGCGGATGATGGCCGAGCACGAGTTCGCACGCGGCAAGCGGGCCACGCTGGGCAAGCTGGTGCTGGCCCCGGCCTGGCGGTTCTGGCGCGGCTTCGTGTTCCGCGGTGGCTTCCGCGACGGCTGGCACGGTCTGGTCTACGCCTATGTGCGCGCCAACTACGTGCGCCAGAAGACCATCATGCTGTGGATGCTGGGCAACGGCCAGGCCGTGGCCGACCCGCCGAACCGCTGATCGCCGGGCCCTGCCCGGCGCGACGCGGCATCACGACCCGGTGATCGCCCGGTGGCGCGTGCCTTCGACGATCGACAGGCCGGTCAGCAGGCCGACCAGGGTCACGTAGAAACTGGCCGTCATCTGGTGCGCGAACATCGACTGGGTCAGCCCGCACAGCGCGTAGGTGATCACCAGCATGACGCCGGCTGCGGCCGGCCCCCGGAAGGTCGCCCGTCCACTGCGGCGATGCAGGCGCACGAACAACCACAGCGGGATGCCATACACCGCCAGCAACAGCAGCAGGCCCGGTACGCCCTGGGTCGCCGCCCATTCGGCCACGTCGTTGTGTGCATGCCCCAGGTGGCAGCGCAATTCTGCCGGGTTCTCCCGGCAGACCGGCACGCGCTGCATCGCACTGTCGAAATGACCGATGCCAACACCCACCAGCGGATGATCGAGGAAGGTCTGCCAGGCCACCTGCAGGCGCTCGACGCGGGCGCCGGCGGAAGAATCACTGTCGCCCAGCTCCATCCGCTGCACGTCGCTGTGCAGCTCGCTCAGGCGGACCTGGTGGCGCAGCTCCGGTACCGACAGCAGCAGCGTCGCACCGATCGCCAGCATGCCGGCCAGCACCGACAGGCGCGCCGCACCGGTGCGCCAGCGCAGGCTCAGCGCCAGCACCACCAGCAGCGCCAGCAAGGCGGCGAACACACCGCGGCTGCCGGTCAGCACGATGGTGCCGCAGCCGGCGGCCATGCCGAGGATCACCAGCGACCAGCGCCGCGATGGGCGGCAGAACACCAGCAGCACCATCAACACCATCACGATGTCGGCCAGCACGATGGCGTTGGTGAACAGCTCCGCGCGCGGGGCGCCGCCCAGCACCTGCCACAGCGACATCGCAAAGGTGGCGAGCAGGCCGGTCAATGATCCGTACCAGAGCCACCGCAGGTTGGGACGCAGCGCGCAGACCCACAGCGCGATCCATGGGATCACCACGAACCGCGAACGGTTGTCGACGTCACGCAGGCCCTGTTCGAACAGCACCACCGACAGTACGCCGAGCGCCAGCACCGCCAGCATCAGCCAGGCCAGTACCTTCACTGGCTGGCCGGCCATGCCGCGCGCGCGCCACAGCAGCTCCGGCGCCAGCAGGGTGCTGAGCAGCAGCAGGAGACCGTACGGCAACAGGTTGATCGGCACGGTCAGCACCAGTGCCGGCAGGCAGAACAGGCCCAGCTGGGCCAGCCCGTGTGCAACCCCCTGGCGCCCACCGACGGGAACGCCCAGCGGGTCGCCGGCCATGAAGTTCAGGTTGTCCGGTGAAGCTGGCACGTCGGGAAGTATCGCTGCAATCTGCTGGAAGAACGGGAAGGACCAACGGGGGCCGTCCCAGCCTGCTGTTTTACTGCCTTTGGGCCCGCTTGGGCAGACTGGACAAGCGGAAATCGTGCTGGCTAGTCATGTTCCTGCAAACGCCGTTCACGTTCCCGCTCCTCGGCAGTGACCACGCAGGGCACCGTCACCGCCGCCGCCGGCACCAGCCACCAGCGCCGCCGGTTGGCCACGCCGGCCAGTTCAGAGCGGTTGCGGTCGACGCACGACAGCATCGCGTACTCGTGGACCAGCAGCCAACGACGTCCGGGCACCAGCCGCTGCCAGCGCGTGGCCGCCACCAGCTGCTCGTCCCAGTCAGTCTCGAAACCGAAGGTCGCCGCGGGTCGGTCGGCCAGCAGCAGGTGCTGCTCCTTCCAGGCCACCAGCCCCAGCTCGGCATCGGGGCCCAGACGGGTACCGACCGTGCGCATCAGGCCACGGGCGGAACTGGAATCGTTCAGCAGCGGGTAGCCGACCAGGCTGTACAGCACCCAGACCATCGCCAGGGTCGACACCAGCGCAAGCTGTCGGCGACGGCCGCAGGCCAGCAGACTCAATCCGCCCCACAGGCCCATCGCCAGGATCGTCCACGCCAGCGCGTCGACGGCCCCGGGGGCCAGCCCGCGGCTGTGGGTCAGGCGCAGCTCGAAGGCCGGGTCACCCAGCACCGCCATCGCGCCGGCCACCGCCAGGCCCAGTGACAGCAGGCCGGTGAACAGCCCCACCACGGCCTGCACATCGCGCCGCTTCAGCAACCCCGGCAACAGCGGTGCCAGCACCAGGCAGAACATCGGCAGCGCCGGCAGGATGTAGACGTCGCGCTTGCCGGCGGGAATCGAGAAGAACAGCACCACCATCAGCCACCAGGCCAGCGGCAGCAGATAGCGCGGGTCGCGGCGTTGCAGCCGGCGGCGCCAGGCCGGAATCGCCCAGGGCAGGGCCAGGAACGCCGGGATCCACATCAGCGGCATCGTCGCCAGGAAGTACCAGGCGGGCTGGTGGTGGTCCCAGGAATGGGTGTAGCGCTGCGCCGTCTGCTGGAACAGGATGTCGTCCATGTAGGCGCGGTACTCGTCCGAGCCGGTGGCAAAGCCGGCCAGCAGCATCGGCGCCAGCCACAACGACACCGCCAGCAGGAAGGCCAGCGGCGCCAGCCAGAAGCGCGCATCGCGCGCGTGCAGGCCCACCCGTGGCCACTGCAGTGCCGCGGCGATTGCCGCGGGTACGATCATCAGCAGCGCCAGCATGCCCACGCCCTTGGTGATCACGCCGATGCCGGCGAAGAACCAGCCCAGCCACCACCAGCGCCAGGCGGGCCCCAGCAGCAGGTGACGCAGCAGGCCGTAGTTGGCCAGGGTGATGAACAGCAGCAGCAGTGGATCGATCTGCGCCTTCTTCGCCTGGAAGGTGAACTGCAGCGCGAACAGCAGCGCCCAGCCGGCATACAGTCCCACCCGCCGCGTCCACAGCCGCCGCCCCAGGTCGACCACGCACCACAGCGTGCCCAGTGCCGCCAGCAGCGAGGGCAGCAGGAAGGCCACGCGCCACTGCCCGATCAGGCTGTACAGCGTGGCCTGCCACCACATCAGCATCGGCGGCTTGTCCGAGTACAGCTCGGTCCCGCGGTGCGGGAACAGCCAGTGGCCGCTGTCGAACATCTGCTTGGCCACCAGCGCGAAGCGCGGTTCGTCCGACGGCCACGGATCACGAAGGCCCAGCCCGGCCCCCAGCACCAGCAGGGCCATCACCACGAACAACCACGTCTCGCGCGACGCGCGGGATTTCAGCATGGGACTCGGAACGTCAGCGGGGGTCAGGCTGTTTTTAGCAGACGCGCGTAAAAGAAACCGTCAGCATCGCTGTCACCCGGCAGTCGCTGGCGCGCGATCCCCTCGCAGTCCAGGCCGAATGTGTCATCCAGAGGCTGTGCCACCGCGTCCGGATGCCACTTCAGGAAGGCCCGCACCTGATCGACGTTCTCGGCGCGCAGGATCGAACAGGTGGCGTACAAAAGCACGCCGCCCGGGCGCAGCATCGACCAGCAGGCCTCCAGCAGGCGGGCCTGCACACCGACCAGCGCATCGATATCCTCGGCGCGGCGGTGGAACATCACGTCCGGCTGGCGGCGGATCACGCCGGTGGCCGAACACGGCGCATCCAGCAGGATGGCGTCGAACGGGGTGCCATCCCACCAGGCACCGGGGTCGCTGGCATCGGCCACCCGGGTCTGCGCGCCGTCACCCACACCGGTGCGGGTGTAGGTATCGCGGGCACGCGCCAGGCGGCGCGCATCGATATCCAGCGCCAGCAGGCGCAGGCTCGGGTCACGTTCCAGCAGGTGCGCCGACTTGCCACCCGGTGCCGCGCAGGCGTCCAGCACGCGGGCGCCGGACGCCGGGGCCAGCGCGTCCGCCGCACATTGCGCCGACAGGTCCTGCACCGACAGCGCACCGTCGGCGAACCCCGGCAGCTGGTTCACTGCGATGGGCGCCGCCAGGCGCAGCGCGTCGGCGCTGAGCGGGCTGGCTTCGGCGGCGATGCCGGCCTCGGCCAGCGTGGCCAGCGCCTTGTCACGGCCCCCCTGTTGGCGGTTGGCCCGCAGCCACAACGGCGCCGGCTGCAGGCTGGCGGCGAAGATCGCCTCGGTCTGGGCCGGCCAGTCGCGCTCGACGGCATCGGCCAGCCACTCCGGGAAGGCATCGCGCGCCGGCTGTTCCGGGAATCCCTCACGCTGCGCGCGGCGCAGGATCGCGTTGACCAGGCCGGCCTGGCGCTCACGGCCCAGCGCGCGGGCGGCGTCGACCGTGGCCGACAGCGCCGCATGCGCCGGCAGTTCCAGCACGTCCAGCTGGGCGAAGCCCACCATCAACAGGGTGCGCAGGTCGGCGTCGCGTGCCGACAGCGGCTTCTGCATCCACGACTGCAAGGCCGCGTCATAGGTACTGCGGCGGCGCAGGACTGCAAAGCACAGCGCTTCCAGCAGCGCACGATCGCGGCTGTCGGCCAGCTTGGGCAGCGCCCAGGCCAGTTCCGCCTTCAGCGAGCGGCCACGGGTGAACACCTGCGCCAGCACGCGTGCGGCCAGCATGCGGGTGGCCGCGCCCGGCGCCGCCTTGGCGACGGAGAAATCATTCTGCTTCGACACCGCTTATGCCCCCACGTGCAGGTCGCGGCGGGCATTGAGGTAGTCGGCGGCGGTGATCGCCTTGCCGCCTTCGCGCTGCAGCGTGCGCAGGCGCAGCGCGCCCTGGCCGCAGGCGATGTCGATGCCATCGCGGCTGGCCGCCAGCACCGTCCCCGGCGCCTGGCCATGGGCCAGGTCAAGGGCGATCGCGCCGTGGATGCGCACGCGCTCGCCGGCCAGCGTGGCCTCGGCGATCGGCCACGGATTGAAGGCACGCACGGTGCGCGCCAGTGCATCGGCGTCCTGCGCCCAGTCCAGGCGGGCTTCGGCCTTGTCCAGCTTGTGCGCGTAGGTCACGCCCTGCTCGGGCTGCGGCCGCGCGATCGGCTTGATGCCGGCACGCAGCAGGCCCAGGCCGTCGGACAGCACCTGTGCGCCCAGTTCGGCCAGCTTGTCATGCAGCTGGCCGCCGGTATCGGTGGCCGCGATCGGCAGCTCCTGGTGCAGCAGCACCGGGCCGGTATCCAGGCCGGCTTCCATCTGCATCAGGCACACGCCGGTCTTTGCATCACCGGCCTGGATCGCGCGCTGGATCGGCGCGGCACCGCGCCAGCGCGGCAGCAGCGAGGCATGCACGTTCCAGCAGCCGTGGGTCGGGATCGCCAGTACCGCCTTGGGCAGGATCAGACCGTAGGCCACCACCACCATCAGGTCCGGCTGCAGGTCGCGCAGCTGCTGCTGGGCAGCCTCATCCTTCAGCGATTCGGGCTGGTAGACCGGAATGCCACGGGCCACGGCCTCGAGCTTGACCGGCGACGGCGCTAGGCCACGGCCGCGGCCGGCCGGGCGATCAGGCTGGGTATAGACGGCCACGACCTCATGGTGGCGCGCCGCAGCGCGCAGCGACGACACCGCGAATTCCGGCGTACCGGCAAAGACAATCCTCATGGCTACCCCACTTGCAGGATGGATTCGTGCAGGAAAGAAAACGGCGCCGTCGGCCGGCGCCGTACAGCCCGCGCGCGTCGCGCAGGCACGGGCCACCCGAAGGGCGGCCCGGATTGGCGATCACGCCACGTGCTTGCGCTGCTTGGCCAGCTTCTTGCGGACCATCTCGCGCTTGAGCGGCGACAGATAGTCGATGAACAGCTTGCCGTCCAGGTGGTCCATCTCGTGCTGGATGCAGGTGGCCAGCACTTCGCCGGCCTCCAGCTGCTGCTCCTGGCCGTTGCGGTCCAGGTACTTCACGGTGATGGTATCGGCGCGGGTCACGTCGGCGAAGATGCCCGGGACCGACAGGCAGCCCTCCTGGTACACCCGCCCCCCGTCCTTGGCGACGATTTCCGGGTTGATGAACACATGCGGTTCATTCTTCTCTTCGCTGACATCGATGACCATGAAGCGCTTGTGCACGTCCACCTGGGTGGCGGCCAGGCCGATGCCCGGGGCGTCGTACATGGTCAGGAACATGTTGTCGATCAGTTCCTGGAAGGCCGGCGTGGTGACTTCGGCGGCTTCGATCAACGCAGCCTTGGTACGCAGGCGCGGATCGGGGAACTCGAGAATGGGGAGAAGGGCCATGGCTGTTTCCGGATAGGGGGCCGGCACGCCGGCATACGTCGCAGATTCTAGCTCCAACGCTTGCCTTGCGCCCCGGTTTCTGGACTATAGTGCGCGGACCTGTTGGGGAATCAGGGCTTCACACCTATGTTGCTTCGTTTTCGTACGGTCGTCGCCGCGGCGATGCTGACCGTGGCTGCCTATGCTACCGCCGTGGAAGTGAATGGCGGGCACCCGGACACCTATGTGGTCCGAAAAGGGGATACGTTGTGGGATATCGCCGCACGTTTCCTGCAGAAGCCTTGGCTGTGGCCGGAGATCTGGCAAGCCAATCCGCAGATCGCCAACCCGCACCTGATCTATCCAGGTGACGTGCTGAGCCTGGCCTACCTGGACCGGGTGACCGTGTCCCAGGCCGGTCCGCGCCAGGAGGCCCCGATCGACGCCATTCCGCTGGCCCAGGTCGAGCCGTTCCTGAAGCAGCTGAGCGTTGTCGACAGCGTCAAGCAGCTGCCCTACGTGGTCGGCCTGGAGGACAGCCGCCTGCGCGTGTCCGGCGGCGACACCGTCTACGTGCGCCTGGCTGATGCCCAGGTGGGCCAGCGCTGGGCCGTGGTACGCCCGACCGTGCGTTACGCCCAGCCCAAGCCGACCGAGGACCTGACCGCCAATGGCGACGTCACCCCGGGCAGCGGCAACCTGTGGAAGGCCTACAACGCACCGAACGCCCGCCGTGGCGTGCTCGGCTACGAGCTGGCCCAGGTCGCCACCGGCACCATCACCCAGGTCGCCGGCGGCAAGGTCGAGGCCTCCACGCTGGTGCTGGACAAGAACGTCGGCGGCCGCGAAGTGCGCGCCGGCGACCGCCTGGTGCCGGTCGAAGCCAAGCCGTACGACCTGCAGTTCGTGCCCCACGTGCCCGCCGCGGGTGTCGAGGGCGTGGACGTGCGCGTGCTGGCCGTCACCGACATGTTCACCGCCGGTGGCCCGCGCGACGTGATCGCGATCTCGGCCGGCCGCGCCCAGGGCGTGGACAACGGCACCGTGTTCTCGCTGTGGCGCCCGGGCCGCCATGTGGCGCACCGCATGAAGTATCCGACCTCCTCGCGCATGGACGACTCGCTCAGCACCGGCGCGGGCCGGGTCTCGCTGCCGGACGAATACGCCGCGCATGCGATGGTGTTCCGCACCTTCGACAACGTCAGCTACGCGCTGGTGATGCAGGGCGTGAAGCCGGTGCGGGTGGGCTACAACGCGCTGCACCCGGACGCGAAGTAACGGTTGCCGGGCTGCCCCGGCCACCGCAGGGAGTGCCGGCCGCGGACCGGCAGGCACCTCCGGCAAAACCTGACAGCCACACGCGAAGGCGCCCTAGGGCGCCTTTGTTGCGTGCGGCCGATAGTGGGGGATGACCACGCATGCATATGAGGCGCTGCTGCGCCTGCTGATGGCGGGAGGCGCACTGGCGCCCCGACGGGCCCTGCTGCAGGCCGCGGGCGATGCGGAAGCCGCCATCGCGCAAGGCACTGCGACCTGGCGCGCGCACGGTTGCACGCCGGAGCAGTGCGCCGCGCTGGACCGCCCCGATACCCGGGCCTGGACAGCCGCCCGGCGCTGGCTGGAACAGGACAACCATCACCTGCTGCCCTGCACCGATCCGGCCTTTCCGCCATCACTGCTGGAGGTACCCAATCCGCCGCTGGCCCTGTTCGTGGCCGGCGACCCCAGCCTGGCCTGGCGCCCCTCGGTGGCGCTGGTCGGCAGCCGCTCACCCACCCCGGGCGGGCGCGCACTGGCCGCACGTTTTGCCGGCTGCTTCGTCGAGGCGGGCCTGGCGGTGACCAGTGGCCTGGCCGCAGGCATCGATGCGGCCGCGCACCAGGCCACGCTGGAGGCCGGCGGCTGCACCGTGGCGGTGATCGGCACCGGCCCTGACCGGGCCTATCCGGACAGCCACGCCCGGCTGCAGGCGCGGATCGCCGCCGAAGGCGTGGTGCTCAGCGAGTACCTGCCGGGCACGGCTGCCCGCCCCGGCCACTTCCCCGCGCGCAACCGGCTGGTGGCCGGGCTGGCGCTGGCCACGGTGGTAGTCGAGGCCGCCCAGCGCTCGGGCGCGCTGATCACCGCGCGCCTGGCCGCCGAGGCGGGCCGCGAGGTCTGTGCCCTGCCCGGGTCGGTGCTCAACCCACGTGCGGCCGGCTGCCACCGCCTGATCCGTGAGGGCGCGGCGCTGGTCGAGCGTCCCGAGGAGGTCCTGGAACTGCTCGCCCCCGCCCTTCGCCAGCAACTGCCGGGCTTGCAATCGCGGTCGGCCACCCCCACTGAACAGGCACCGCCGGCGCTCCTGCCGGCGCGCTGGGCCGACGACCCTGACTACCAGTGCTTGTGGCGGGCCCTGGACCACAACCCAAGCGGTATGGATTCACTGATCACGCGCTGTGGATTGACGGCGTCACAGGTGTCCTCCATGCTGCTGGCCATGGAACTGGCGGGAATCGTGGTGTGCGTACACGGCCGCTACTGTCGAACTCCCTAGTTTCTTCACCTCCACAGCGTCGCGCGACGCAGGCCGAGGGGCAATGAAAGAGAGCATCCTGGACGTACTGCTGTACCTGTTTGAACACTATTTCAGCGAAGATGCGGACCTGATCCGTGACCGCGATTCGCTCCAGAACGGCCTGATCCAGGCCGGTTTCAGCCCCACCGAGATCAACAAGGCGTTCGACTGGCTCGATGCCCTGGCTGCGCAGCGGCCGAGCGTGGCCCAGGCGCGGGTCGATGGCCCCGTGCGCATCTACCATGGCCCCGAGCTGGACAAGCTGGACGTGGAATGCCGCGGCTTCCTGCTGTACCTGGAACAGCACGGCATCCTCGACGCCGATCAGCGCGAGCTGGTGCTGGACCGGGCGATGGCCCTGGACCAGGACGAACTGGACCTGGACGACCTGAAGTGGGTCGTGCTGATGGTGCTGTTCAACCAGCCCGGCTCCGAAGCGGCCTATGCCTGGATGGAGACGCAGATGTTCATGGACGAGCCAGAACCCCTGCACTGACCGTACACTTGGGGGCATAGCGCATTCAGGAGCGTCCCCGTGAGCGAGTGGTTCCACGCAGAAGGCAACCGGCAGCAAGGCCCGCTGCCGGCGGAACAGTTGGTCGAGTTGTTCCGCAACAACCAGATCTCCCTGGACACCCTGGTCTGGCGCGACGGCCTGCCGCAATGGCAGCCGTTGCGCAGCGTCGTCGACGAGCTGGGCCTGATCGTGCCGGCACTGGACGTCGCCGCGCCGGCCGTGGAACCCGAGCCGGAACCCGAACCGGAACCGGTGGCGCCGCCTCCGCCGCAGCCACCGGTGCTGCCACCGTCCACGCCCTATGCCACGCAGACCCCGGCCGGGGTGCTGCCGCCCCCGAAAAAGAAGCTCTCCGGTTGCGCCCTGACCGCGATCATCGGCGGCGGCCTGCTGCTGGTGCTGGTGCCGATCGTGGCCATCCTCGCGGCGATCGCCCTGCCCGCGTACAACGACTACACCGTGCGTGCCAAGGTCGCCACCGCGGTCAATGCCCTGCAGCCGCTGAAACAGCAGGTGCAGCACTTCGCCGACGACGAAGGCCGCTGCCCCGGTGCCAACGATGCCGGTTTCCCGGCCCCGGGTGATTTCACCCAGGCCGGCCTGTCGGCGGTGAACATCGGCCGCTTCAACAACGGCCACTGTGGCATCGAAGCAACGCTGGCCGTGCCTAGCAAGAGCCTCGATGGCGACCTGCTGTGGCTGGAATATGATCGCGACAGCGGCCGCTGGGAATGCAGCGGTGAAAGCGACGACAAGTACCTGCCGCCGTCGTGCCGCGGCTGAGCCACGCGCACGGCAGCACCTCCAAGGACGATCCAACAGGGAACATGCAATGACTGAGTGGTACTACGCCGAAGGACAGCAACGCCAGGGCCCGCTGCCGGTCCAGGAAATCCGCCAGCGCTTCCAGCGCGGCGAACTGAACCTGGACACCCTGGTCTGGCGCGAAGGCATGGCCCAGTGGGCTGCACTGCGCCAGGTGGTCGATGAGCTTGGCCTGCAGACGCTGGCCGACGCCAGCACGGCCACCGCCAGTGGCGGCTTCGACCTGCGCAGCGACTACGCCGCCATCGACAACGGCACCGCACCGCTGCCTGGCACGGGTGCGCTCAGCAGCTCGCCCTACAGCGCGCCGGCCGCTGCCGGTGCCGGTGGCCCGCAGCCGGTGATCGGCGGCGAGGTGGTCTATGCCGGCTTCTGGAAGCGCGTAGCGGCGTACATGATCGACTACTTCGTGCTGGCCATTCCGGGCGGCATCATCGGCGCCATCATCGGCGTGGTGCTTGGCGCCAGCATGGGCGCGGTGGGCAGTGGCGAGACCTCCATCGAAATCGTCGCACAGGTGGCCAGCGCGCTGATCAACATGGCCATCGGCGTTGCCTACTACACCTGGTTCCATTCCTCGCAGGGTGGCGCCACGCTGGGCAAGATGGCGGTCGGCATCAAGGTCGTGCGCAGCAACGGTGACCGACTGACCAAGGGGCGCGCCTTCGGTCGCTACTGGGCCATGCTGCTGAGCAGCTTCACCCTCGGCATCGGCTTCCTGATGGCGGCCTTCACCGAGCGCAAGCAGGGCCTGCACGACATGATCTGCGACACCCTGGTGGTCGACCGCTGGGCCTACACCGACCAGCCGCACCTGCAGCGCCATGAGCTGGGTACGGTCACCATCGTGATCCTGGTGCTGACCGGCCTGCTGTCGCTGGCGGGCCTGGTGCTGCTGGTGGCCGCGGTCGGCTTCATCGCCAAGATGGCCTCATGAACGGCCATCCTCACGTCTGGCTGCTTGACACAGGCTGGCCGGGCGTGATTCCTCTAATAAGGTGAAACCTGAACGCCCGGCACACTACCGGGCGTTCAGCGTATTGATTTGTCCGTGGCCGCTTCACTAATGCGGCCGTTTGCTCCACCCTAGCGGCCCCTCCCCTGCGGCTCGCCCCACAGACACTGCTGCCATGCCCAAGCACCTGCTCATCGTCGAATCGCCGGCCAAGGCCAAGACGATCAACAAATACCTCGGCAAGGACTACACCGTCCTGGCCTCGTATGGGCATGTGCGTGACCTGATTCCGAAGGAAGGCGCGGTCGACCCGGACAACGGGTTCGCCATGCACTACGACGTGATCGACAAGAACGAAAAGCATGTCGACGCGATCGCCAAGGCCGCCAAGGGCGCCGACGACATCCTGCTGGCAACCGACCCGGATCGCGAGGGTGAAGCGATCAGCTGGCATATCGCCGAGATCCTGAAGGAACGCGGGCTGGTCAAGGACAAGCCGATGCAGCGCGTGGTGTTCACCGAGATCACCCCGCGCGCCATCAAGGAAGCGATCAGCCAGCCGCGCGCGATCGCCAGCGACCTGGTCGATGCCCAGCAGGCGCGCCGCGCGCTGGACTACCTGGTCGGCTTCAACCTGTCGCCGGTGCTGTGGCGCAAGGTCCAGCGCGGCCTGTCCGCCGGCCGCGTGCAGAGCCCGGCGCTGCGCATGATCGTCGAGCGCGAGGAAGAGATCGAAGCCTTCATCGCCCGCGAGTACTGGTCGATCGCCGCCGAGTGCGCACACCCGTCGCAGCACTTCAACGCCAAGCTGATCAAGCTGGACGGGCAGAAGTTCGAACAGTTCACCATCACCGACGGCGACACCGCCGAGGCCGCCCGCCTGCGCATCCAGCAGGCCGCGCAGGGCTCGCTGCATGTCACCGACGTGGCCAGCAAGGAGCGCAAGCGCCGCCCGGCACCGCCGTTCACCACCTCCACCCTGCAGCAGGAAGCCTCGCGCAAGCTCGGCTTCACCACCCGCAAGACCATGCAGGTGGCGCAGAAGCTGTACGAAGGCGTGGCGATCGGTGACGAAGGCACCGTCGGCCTGATCTCGTACATGCGTACCGACTCGGTGAACCTGTCGCAGGACGCGCTGGCCGAAATCCGCGACGTGATCGCCCGTGATTACGGCATCGCCTCGCTGCCTGACCAGCCGAACACCTACCAGACCAAGTCGAAGAACGCCCAGGAAGCGCACGAAGCGGTGCGCCCGACCTCGGCCCTGCGCACCCCGGCCCAGGTGGCGCGCTTCCTGACCGATGACGAGCGCCGCCTGTACGAACTGATCTGGAAGCGCGCAGTCGCCTGCCAGATGATTCCGGCCACGCTCAACACGGTCAGCGTCGACCTGTCGGCTGGCAGCGAGCACGTGTTCCGTGCCAGCGGCACCACCGTGGTGGTGCCCGGCTTCCTCGCCGTATACGAGGAAGGCAAGGACAACAAGAGCGCCGAAGACGAAGACGAAGGCCGCAAGCTGCCGGCGATGAAGCCTGGCGACCGCGTGCCGCTGGAACGCATCCAGGCCGAGCAGCATTTCACCCAGCCGCCGCCGCGCTACACCGAAGCGGCGCTGGTGAAGGCGCTGGAAGAGTACGGCATCGGCCGTCCCTCGACCTACGCCTCGATCATCCAGACCCTGCTGTTCCGCAAGTACGTGGAAATGGAAGGCCGCAGCTTCCGTCCGTCCGACGTCGGCCGCGCGGTGTCCAAGTTCCTGTCCAGCCACTTCACCCGGTACGTGGACTACGACTTCACCGCCAAGCTCGAAGACGAGCTCGACGCCGTCTCGCGTGGCGAAGAAGAGTGGATCCCGCTGATGGCCCGCTTCTGGGAGCCGTTCAAGGAGCTGGTGGAAGACAAGAAGGAATCGGTGGACCGTGCCGAGGCCAGTGGCGCGCGCGAGCTCGGCACCGACCCGAAGACCGGCAAGCCGGTCAGCGTGCGGCTGGGCCGCTTCGGGCCTTACGCCGCCATCGGCAGCACCGCCGAGGACGCCGAGGAGAAGCCGAAGTTCGCCTCGCTGCGCCCCGGCCAGTCGATGCACACCATCTCGCTGGAAGACGCGCTGGAACTGTTCCTGATGCCACGCGCGCTGGGCGAGGACAACGGCGAGCCGGTCAGCGTCGGCATCGGCCGCTTCGGCCCGTTCGCCAAGCGCGGCAGCACCTATGCCTCGCTGAAGAAGGAAGACGACCCGTACACCATCGACCTGGCCCGCGCCGTGTTCCTGATCGAAGAGAAGGAAGAGATCGCGCGCAACCGGATCATCAAGGAGTTCGAGGGCAGCGACATCCAGGTGCTGAACGGCCGCTTCGGCCCGTACATCAGCGACGGCAGGATGAACGGCAAGATCCCCAAGGATCGCGAGCCGGCATCGCTGACCCTGGCCGAAGTGCAGCAGCTGATGGAAGAAACCGGCAAGCCGGTGCGCAAGGGCTTCGGCGCCAAGAAGGCCGCCGCGAAGAAGGCACCGGCCAAGAAGGATGCGGTGAAGAAGGAAGCCGTGCCGAAGAAGGCCGCGGCCAAGAAGGCACCGACCAAGAAAGCAGTAAAGAAGGCGGCCGCAAAGAAGGCCCCGGCGAAGAAGGCCGTCAAGAAGGCAGTCAAGAAGGCCGCGAAGTAACTCCACGCCATGCGTGGATGAGGGTCAAGGTGTGCGGACCAACGGTCCGCACCTACCGTCCGCACCCACCACCCCTTCTGCACGCGGCAGGGGGATAATGAAGGCCCACGTCGGGCCGGTCGCCGCCATGAAAGAACTCACCCTGGACTCTGCTGTCGCCACGCTCCGCGCCGGCGGCGTGATCGCCTATCCGACCGAAGCGGTCTGGGGCCTGGGCTGCGATCCCTCGCATGAAGCCGCGGTGCACATGGTGCTGCGGCTGAAGCAGCGCCCGATCGAGAAGGGCATGATCCTGGTCGCCGCCGAACTGTCGCAGCTGGAGGGCTGGGTGCGCCTGCAGGCGCTGCCCGACGCCCGCCAGCGTGCGGTTCTGGCCAGCTGGCCGGGCGCCAACACCTGGATCCTGCCGGCCGGTCCGCGCGCCCAACCGTGGGTCACCGGTGAACACAGCGGCATCGCCGTACGCATCAGCGCCCACCCACTGGTCGCCGCCCTGTGCCGCGCCTGGGGTGGCCCCCTGGTCTCCACCAGCGCCAACCTGGCCGGTGAACCACCGGCACGCAGCCGTGCCGAGCTGGATCCGCGCCTGTTGCGCCTGCTCGATGGCATCCTTGATGGCGAGACCGGCGGCCTGGCCCAGCCAACCCCGATCCGCGACGCGCTCAGCGGCAACGTGCTGCGCTCCTGAACCGACGATTGCACTGCCGCGTACAATCGCGCACCCTGCCGCCATGAACCTGCTGCGCACCGCCCTGGGCCTGTGCCTGTTGCTGCCATGGACCGCACCGGCCGCCGAGGACGTGCGCGTGTACCGCTGTGTCGCCAGCAACGGCGCCGTGGCCCTGCAGGACAAGCCATGCAGCAGTGGTCGGCAGGAAGTGCGTGACCTGCAGCGCCCGCGCGACCCGGCACCACGGGTGGTGCGCAGCGACGCGACAGCCGCGCCGCCGGATGAGGCGCCGGTGATGCGTGATCGCGAGGTCCGTCACGTCTACATCCAGCCGCCGCAGCCGTTGTACGAGTGCGTGAGCGACGACGGTCGTCGCTACACCAGCGACAACAACGAGGGCAATCCGCGCTGGGTACCGTTGTGGACCAGCGTCTGGCTTCCGCACGGGCACCACGGCCCGGTCCATCCCGGCCCACGCCCGGCCTTCGGCACGCCGGTCGGCACCCCCATCGGTGAAGGAACCGGCTACCGGCCGCCCGCGGTGGGTGTCGGTGTGCAGGTCCCGGCCGGCAGCGTGCTGGTCCGCGACAGCTGTCATGCCCTGCCGCCGCAGGAAGTCTGTGCGCGCCTGCGTGACCGCCGCTGGGAACTCGATCGTCGCTACAACAGTGCGCTGCAGAGCGAGCGCACTGCCATCAGCAACGAACAGCGTGGCATCGACGCACGACTGTCGCGGGACTGCGAACGCTGAGCGCAGCGCCTGCCGTGGCATGTACGCTGTGCACATGAAGAACCTGATCTGGCTGGCCATGGGCCTGTTCGCCGGCAACGCAGTGGCCGACGACGGGGTGATCTACCGCTGTACCTCCAGCAGCAGCGATGTGCCCACCCTGCAACGTACGCCCTGCCCTGCCGGCAGCAAGCAGCAGGTGGTGCGGATTCCGGCGGCCACCAGTGCGCCACCTGCGCCGGCCACACCAGCCCCGGTGCCGCCGCCACCCGAACCGGCGACGGCGGGTACATCGCCCGCTTCGGCGCCCAGCCCCCGCCGCCCCGGCGAAGGACGCACGATCATGGAAGCCGGCATGGTCGAACGCGAAGGCGGCGATCTGATACTCGACAGTGCATCGCTGCCACGCCAGGCCGATGCCGCGCCGGACAGCAATGCGCCGCCGAAACCGCCGCTGCCACCGATCTTCCAGTGCACCGACAGCCAGGGCGGGGGCTATCTGCACGAATACGAAGCTGCTCCCGGCCGCTGCGAACTGATGACCGTGCAGGGTCTGGGCGGCGCCACCCCGGTCAACGCCGCCGGCTGCGAAGTGGTGCGCGACCGCTGCGAGGAACTGCCGGAGGCGCAGCGCTGCAGCAGCTGGCAGCAACGCTTCCGCGACGCGCGCGGCCGTGAACGGTTCGCCTCGCCGGAAAACCGCGACAACGCCCGTGGGGAACGCGAACGGCTGCAGGGCGTGCTGGAGGCCAGCAACTGCCCGGTACCGGGGTGACAGCCACCGGTAGTGCCGGCCGCTGGCCGGCAACTGCAATCATCTGAAGATCCTGTGGTTGCCGGCCAGCGGCCGGCACTACCACCGCATGATCAGAAGCCGTAACGCAGGAAACCGCCATCCACTGCGATGCATTCGCCGGTGACATAGCTGGCCGCCGGCAGGCACAGGAAGCCCACGGCCGCGGCCACTTCCTCCGGCTCGCCGATGCGGCGCATCGGCGTGCGGTTGATCACTTCTTCGTAGTAGTCCGGGTCCGACAATGGACCGGACGTGCGCCGCGTGCGGATGTACCAGGGCGCCACCGCGTTGACCCGGATGCCATCCTCGGCCCACTCGACGGCCAGGTTGCGGGTCATCTGGTGCATCGCGGCCTTGGTCATGCCGTAGACCACACCACTGCGTACGTGGGTCAGCCCGGACACGCTGCCGACATTGACGATCGACGACGACGCGTGCCGGGCCAGCAGCGGATGCGCGTAGCGCGACAGCTCGAAGGCCGAGAACAGGTTGGTCTCGAAGATCTTGCGCCACTCGTCCTCGGAATACTCCGTGGCCGCCTTGGTGACGTTGCCACCGGCATTGTTGACCAGGATGTGCAGGCCATCACTGTGGTCTTCCACCCAGTCCAGGATCTGGCGGCGGTCCTCGTCATCGGAGACGTCGGCGGCCAGCGCATGCACCTGGTGCTGCGGATACACATCCAGCAGTTCGTCGCGCGCGGTCTCCAGCATGTCGATATCGCGGCCGACGATCATCAGATCGGCGCCGAGCCCCGCCAGTTCATGCGCGATGGCCAGGCCGATGCCGGCGCTGGCGCCGGTGATCAGGGCCGTCTGGCCGTCCAGGCGCCACCGTTGCTGGGTCATGTGTCCTCCGGGGCCGTGCCCACTGCATTTCAATGCCGCAAGGATACGCGCTCACGGCGGCGCTCGGCCGGGGATGCGACACTTGCCCATACGCCCACCGCGGAGAGCTGCCATGCGCATCCTGATCCTGTCCACGTCACTGCTGGCCAGCCTGCTGCTGGCGGCCTGCCAGCGTCCGCCGACGCCGAACCCGGAGAAGCCACCGGTGCCACGAGCGATGTCGCGTGCGATCAACGAACCGCTGGACCGCGCCAAGGACGTGCAGAAAACCGTCGATGATGCCGCCGCGCGTGAGCGCAAGGCCGAGGCCGACGCAACACAGTGACCTGTGGGGTCAGAGCCCTTTGCGCTGCAAAGGGATCCGACCCCATGAACGAAAACGCCCGGCCTGAGCCGGGCGTTTTCATTCGATACCGTTGCCGGTCAGAACCCGCAGAAGCAGTACGCCAGCGCCTTCACCGGTGCGCCATTGCCCTTCTCGCGGGCCGCGTTCTCGACGAAGCGCAGCTGCGTATCCACTTCCGGCATCGTGCGCGCCAGCATCATCCGCGCCATGCCCGAATCGGACAGCATCCAGGCACCGGCGCGGCTGCCGGCGAAACCGCTGACGAACTGCGCGAACGGCGTGGCTGCCTTCTCGATGTAGCGCACGCGATAGGCATCGGCCTTGCCCAGTTTGGCGCGGCTGGCCGCATCGGCCACCGCATCCTTCAGGCCACCGAAGGCATCGACCAGGCCGCGTTCCTTGGCCTGTGCACCGCTCCAAACGCGGCCGCGGGCGACCTCGTCCACGGCCTCGACCGGCTTCTTGCGGGCGTCGGCGACGCGACCGGTGAAGTCGGCGTAGCCCTTGTTGATCACCGTCTGGATGACCTGGCCCACGGCCGGGTCCATCGGGCGGGTGACGTCGAAGGCACCGGCGAAACGGGTGGTGCCGACGCCATCGGTGTGCACGCCGATCTTGTCCAGCGCGCGGCTGAAGTTCGGCACCATGCCGAAGATGCCGATCGAACCGGTGATGGTCGACGGATCGGCATAGATGCGATCGGCATTCATGCTGATCCAGTAGCCACCGGAGGCGGCCAGGTCACCCATCGACACCACCACCGGCTTGCCGGCGGCCTGCAGCGCCACCACTTCGCGGCGGATCTGCTCGGAGGCGAACACTTCACCGCCCGGCGAATCCACGCGCAGCACCACCGACTTCACGTTGTCGTCGTCGCGCGCGGCGCGCAGCAGCGCCGAGGTCGACTCGCCACCGATGCGACCGGCCGGCAGGTCACCGCCACTGATTTCGCCGGCGGCCACCACCACGGCCACCTGCGGACGCGAGTCCACCGGGTTGCGGCGCGCGTCGAGCAGGGCCAGGTAGCGGCCGAAGTCGACGTTGCGGAAACCGCCATCGGCATCCTCGTCGGCCACGCCGCGCTCGATCATCAGATCCTCGAATTCCTCGCGGGTCTTCAGCGCGGTCACCAGCTTCTGCTGCAGGGCGAACTTGGCCAGGTCGCCACCGGCGGCAGCGATGCCTTCCGGCAGCGTGTCGATGCCGGCGGCCAGCTGCGCCGGATCCAGGCGGCGGGCCTTGGCGATGTCGCCCAGATAGCGCTGCCACACATCATTCATCCAGAACAGGTCGGCTTCCTTGGAGGCCGGCGACGCAGCATCGAGCACGTACGGCTCGGCCGCGGACTTGTACTCGCCCACCTTGAACAGGTGCACGTCCACGCCCAGCTTGTCCTGCAGGCCGGTGCGGAAGTACTGGCGGTAGCGGCCCAGGCCTTCGAGCACGACCGAACCCATCGGGTCCAGGTAGACCTCGTCGGCCTGCGCGGCCAGCAGGTACTGCGACTGGCCCATGCTCTCGCTGTAGGCCACCAGCTGCTTGCCGGAGGCGCGCAGGTCCTGCAGCGCGGCGGCCACTTCACGCAGCGAGGCGAAGCCGGACGGCTGCAGCTTGTCCAGCTCCAGCACCACGCGTTCGATCTTCTTGTCTTCCTTGGCCGACTCGATCACCCGCAGCAGGTCGCGCAGCTGGATCTCTTCGGCACCGTTGTCACCCACTGCCTTGGCCAGCGCGCGGCTGACCGGATCGGCACTGAACTGCTCGACCAGGCGGCCTTCCGGCGCGATCACGAGCGTCGTGCGGTCCTGCAGCGACTTGCTGGCACCGGCGCCCATGCCGGCGGCGATGACGAACATCACCAGCAGCAGGAACAGCAGGCCGAAGAACACCAGGTTGAGGATCAACCGGCGGGTGAAGTTCATGACGTCCCACAGCCCGATGAAGAAGCTGGCGACGGGATTGCGACGCGCCGGGGGCAGCGGGGGCACGGGTTGATTCATGGAACGCTCCGGATGGCTTCTTGCCGTGGTACCAGCATAGCCGGTGCCGCGTGATGCGGCATCGGACACAAGTCAGGGGATCGCCCGCCATGGGTCGGCAGGGCGGGCGGGACGATCAGGACAACATCGACTGGCCGATGCGCAGGCTGCTGCGGCGCAGGCGCCAGCCCATCAGGATGGCAGCGGCGGTCAGGCCGACGATCAGGCCGATCCACATGCCCTGCGGGCCCATGCCCAGCCCCAGGCCGAGGCCGGCGCCGAGCGGCATGCCCAGGCCCCAGTACGCGAACATGGCGATGAACATCGGCACGCGGGTGTCCTTCAGCCCGCGCAGCGCGCCGGCCGACAGCACCTGGATGCCGTCCGGGAACTGGAAGGTGGCCGCGTACAGCAGCAGGGTCGAGGCCAGCCCGGCCACCGCCAGGTCGTTGGTGTATACACCGACGATGGCATCGTGGCCGAACAGCAGCACCGCCGCCGACAACGTCTGCGTGCCCATGATGATCGCGTAACCGGCCCAGGCCGCGCGCCGCACGCCGAAGCCGTCACCACGGCCGACCGCATGGCCGACGCGCACGGTGGTGGCCTCGGCCACGCCCATCGGGATCATGAAGCACAGCTGGGCGACATTGATCGCGATCTGGTGCGCGGCCGCTTCATTGGCACCGAGGCGGCCGATCAGCAGCGCGGTGACGATGAACAGGCCGCCTTCCATCAGCACGGTGATGCCGATCGGCAGGCCGGTGCGCAGCAGCTCCCAGATCGCCTTCCAGCGCGGTCCTTCGAAGTGCGAGAACAGCTGCAGGCGGGCGAAGCGCTTGGTGAACCACAGGTAGGTGGCGAAGGCGATCGCCTGCAGCCACATCATCACCGCCGAGGCGATGCCCAGGCCTTCGGCGCCCATTTCCGGGAAGCCGAGCTTGCCGTTGGCCAGCACATAGCCCATCGGTGCCAGCACCAGCAGGCCACCGAAGCCGAGCAGCATGGTCGGCAGCGTCCAGTGCATGCCCTCGCTGAGATAGCGCATGCAGAAATACAGGGTCAGCGCAGGTCCGCCCCAGCGCACCGCATGCAGGAATGCGGTGGTCCCCGGCACGATGTCCGGCGCGATGCCGAATGCCGGCAGCAGCGGCGGCACCACGGTGAGGAAGGTGAACATGATCAGGCCCAGCCCCAGCGCCAGCCACAGTGCCTGGCGGAACAGCGGGCCGATCTCGCGCTCGCGGCCGGCGCCATGCAGCTGCGACACCGAGGCGGTGAGCGAGATCAGGGTGCCGATCGGAATCAGCATCGGCAGCCACAGCAGCGCCGTACCGATGGTGACGGCGGCCAGCGTGGCCGTGGCGTGGTGGCCAGCAATCACGTTGTCGACGAAGGAGATCAGACCGGTGGACACATGACCCAGCACGAGCGGCAGGGCGAGCAGACCGGTGGCGCCGACTTCCTTGCTGAAGCGCGGCGTGGAGGTTGCAGTAGACATAAGGTGCTTGACGCGAACTGCGGTTGCGCGCGAAGGGCACAGGCACCGGGTTGCGGGCGCCCATCTTACGCGGGCGGCGCGTGCATTCCCATGACATGGCGTGAATGCTGGGTTTCAGCCGCCCCACACAAAAAGGGGACGGAGGGGATTAAGTCGTATCCGGCACTAGCGGGCCTGAAACGACTTAATCCCCTCCGTCCCTTTTTTACTGGCCGGCCTGGCGCTTGAGCCAGCTGTCGCGCTCGGCGGCGGGCACGGCGAGGAAGGCGCTGCGCACGGTGTCGCGTTCCTGCGGTGGCGTGCGCTGCGCGACCAGGGTCAGCTGGGCCAGCTGCGCCGGGCTGAGCTGGCGCAGTACGGCCAGCGCGGTCTCGCGCTGTTCCGGGGGCACGAAGCCGAACAAGCCATGCAGCTTGGGGAATTCCAGGCCCAGTTGCGGGCCCAGCCGCCACCCGTCGCGGAACGCCTGGTCCTGGTCGCGGAACTGTTGGCGCAGGCGCTGCTGCTGGTCCGCAGGCAGCGCATTGAATCGCGCAGCCGCCTGGCGGATACGCTCGCGCTCTCCTTCAGGCAACGCGCGCCACGCGGCGTAGTCGGCGCGGCGTTGGCGCTGTTGCTGCGCATCGAGCTGGGCGAAGGCAGCGGGTGCTGCCGTCGTCGATGCCGGCGAAGCCACCGGCGTGGCCGGCGACGACGGTGGCGGCAACGGCACGTTCAACGATTGCGGTGCCGCAGACAGCGACAACGGCAGGGCCAGCAACAGGCTGGCGAACCAGGACTTATTCATCGGCAGCAGCGGTTTCCAGCGTGGCGCTGGCCGGCTCCGGCCGGCTCGGCTTGGATTGCGATTCGTCTACCGGCAGCGGACCGCCCGCGGCAGTCCACGCGTACAGGTCGGCATCGGCCACCAGCGGGTAGTCGCGGTCGGCCAGCATCGTGGCGTCGTCCGTGGCCTGGGCCGTGGTCGCATCCGGGGTGGCGTTGACCTTGCTTGGTGGCAGGGCTTCCACCGTCACCGGACCGGCTTCGCCCACCACACCCTCCGGCAGCGGTGCATCACTGCCGAAGGAATGCCCCTGCCAGTAGCGCCAGCCCAGCGCTGCGGCCAACAGCACCGCCACGGTCACCAGCAGGATCAGCGGACCGCGCCAGCGCGGCTTGGCGTTCGTGCGACGGCGCTTGCCATGGGCGGCCGCACGCTCATCGCGCTGCGGTGCGCGCCAGCTCGAGGTCGGGGCTTCGTTGTGGGCGGCCGGTGCGGCGGGTTGCTGCAGCTGCTGCAGGCGCGCGGCCGGCAGCTCACGGATGCGCGCCTGCACCTGTTCGGCCAGCTGGCGCCAGGCCGAGGCATCCGGCTGGCCGTGGGCATCACGCGGGCAGGCGTCGGCCAGCAGGTGCTGGTAGCCGGCCTCGTCCTGGTCGAGCACGCGCATGGCGATGCCCTCATCCAGGCTGCCGCCCACCCGCAGCAGCAATGCCAGGCGCGGCAGCGGTGGCATCGCGCCCAGCGCGGCCAACGGCGGCCCCCACTGCCCGCCCGCCGGCTCGCGCAACGCCTGGCGCTGGCCCAGCAGGGTCCAGAAGCGGGTCGGCCACTGCGCCATCGGCAGATCGCTGGCGACGGCGGCAAAGGCGCGCATCACCGCCACCAGGGTCTGCTCGGCGCGCGCGGCATCGCCGCACTGCAGTTCAGCGACCACCAGGGCACGGCGCTCGACGCCACGCAGGAACGCCGACAGCGCGCCGGCCGCGGTCGAGGAAACAGGGGCGGGCACAGCCGTCATCGGTCACTCCAAAGGTCTGCCGGCATGATAGCGGCAGGCCATCGACGCCCGTAGGACTTGCGCCCACAGGCACTTCGTGCTGCAGGTTGTGCACAGCACCACGCCCCCGCAGCGGAAAACTGGGGCATCCAGCTGAATTCACTCTGTTTCAGCATTGTTTCACACTTAAGTTGTTGATTTTGAATGTTTTTACTATGTGGCGATTTTTTGACCAACCCAAGCGTGAGGCCGTCGCCATCGGCCTTCTGCGTTTCCGCTGACCGTTAACGCACAACGTTATCCACAGAACATGTGGATAAGACTGAATCTCCAATGGACACCGATATTTAGGTGACATTTATGATTCAACGGGCGCCGCCCGGCCGCTCCCTCTTCTGCCATTCGCGCGCGCATGGCCCGTTACACTGGCCCGATGCTTTCACCGATTCCGACCCTGCAGGTCGCCCTGCCCGTCCCCCTGCCCCGCCTGTTCGACTACCTGTCGCCTGAGGGTGATGGCCCGGCGGTCGCGGTCGGCTGCCGCCTGAAGGTGCCATTCGGCAACCGGGAGCTGGTCGGTGTGGTGGTCGGTCACGGCCAGATCGACGACGGCCAGGGACTGCGCCAGGCCCTGGCCTGGTGCGACCCGCAGCCGCTGCTGCAGGGTGAGCTGTGGCAGAGCCTGCAATGGCTGGCGCGCTACACCCACGCCCCCCTGGGCGAGGTGCTGAGCACCGCCCTTCCCGGCCCGCTGCGCCATGGCGAGCCCCTGCCGGACACCCACCACTGGGGCTGGCAGCTGACCCCGGAAGGCCGCGATCAGCGCGACAGGCTGCGCGCCGGCAGCCGCCCACGGCAACTGGCCGAACTGCTGGCCGAAGCCATCGTGGATGAGGACGTGCTGGGCGAACGCATGGAGGACTGGCGCACCGCCGCACGCAGCCTGGCCAAGCGCGGGCTGGCCGAGCGCGTTGCGCTGAGCGTGGCCCCCCAACACGCGCAGCCACTGCCCGGCCCCACGCTCAACCCGGACCAGGCCGAGGCCGTGGCGGCGATCAACGCCGCCGACGGCTTCCAGCCGTTCCTGCTGGATGGCGTGACCGGCAGCGGCAAGACCGAGGTCTATCTGCAGGCGATCATCCATTGCCTGGCACAGGGCAAGCAGGCGCTGGTGCTGGTGCCGGAAATCGGCCTGACCCCGCAGACCCTGGCACGCTTCCGCGGCCGCCTCGGCATCGCCGTGCATGCGCTGCATTCGGGGTTGAACGACAACGAGCGCGCGCGCGTCTGGGCAGCGGCCTCACGCGGCGAAGCACGCGTCATCGTCGGCACCCGCTCGGCAGTGTTCACGCCGCTGCCCCAGGCCGGCCTGCTGATCGTCGACGAGGAACACGACGGCAGCTACAAGCAGCAGGACGGCATCCGTTACCACGCGCGCGATTTCGCCCTGGTCCGGGCCAAGTCGCTGGGCATTCCGGTTCTGCTGGGCAGTGCCACGCCCTCGCTGGAAACCCTGCACAACGCCTACGCAGGGCGTTACACCCACCTGCGCCTGAAACAGCGCGCCGGCGATGCGCGGCCACCGCGCGTGCGCATCCTGGACGTACGCAAGCGCCCGCTGCATGACGGCCTCTCCGCCGATGTGCTGGCCGGCATCGGCGAGCACCTGCAGCGCGGCCAGCAGGTACTGGTCTTCAAGAACCGCCGCGGCTATGCGCCGGTGCTGCTTTGCCACGACTGCGGCTGGACCGCGCCATGCCAGCGCTGCGATGCGCCGATGACGGTGCATGGTGGCGGTCGTCGCCTGCAGTGCCACCACTGCGGTGCGCGGCAACCGGCGCCGCTCGCGTGCCCGGCCTGCGGCAGCCTGGCGCTGCAGCCGCAGGGCATCGGCACCGAACGCCTGGAAGAACACCTCACCGCCGCCTTCGCCGACTTCCCCGTGGTACGCATCGACCGCGGCACCACCTCACGGCGCGACGCGCTGGAACAGCAGCTGGCGAAACTGGGCGACCAGCCCGGCATCCTGGTCGGCACGCAGATCCTGGCCAAGGGCCACGACCTGCCCAAGCTGACGCTGGTGGTGGTGGTCGGCATCGACGAAGGTCTGTTCTCCGCCGACTTCCGCGCCAGCGAGAAACTGGCCCAGCAGCTGATCCAGGTGGCCGGTCGCGCCGGACGTGCACGTGACCCCGGCGAGGTCTGGCTGCAGACTCATCACCCCGGGCACCCGCTGCTGGAAACCCTGGTGAGCGGTGGCTACCAGCCGTTCGCGCAGGCCGAGTTGAACCAGCGCCAGGCGGCCGGATTCCCGCCGTTCGCGCATCTGGCGCTGATGCGCGCCGAAGCGCAGCAGGTGGAGCATGCCAACGCGTTCCTGCTGGCCGCTCGGCAGTTGCTGGGCGAGCAGAACGTGGTCGAAGCCTACGGCCCGATGCCGGCACCGATGCCACGGCGTGCTGGCTACCAGCGCACGCAGCTGCTGCTGTCGGCCATGCAGCGGCCGCCGCTGCATGGTGTGCTTTCGCAGTTGGTGCCGCAGCTGTATGCACTGCCGGAAGCACGCAAGGTGCGCTGGTCGCTGGATGTGGATCCGACGGATCTGTATTGAGGGGTCGGAGCCCACCCGCTGGGTGGGATCCGACCCCGATGGCCAGGGGGTCGGATCCCTTTTCGCAGAAAAGGGCTCTGACCCCGAACGCCACCGCTTACGTCAGCGGCGACATCACGCCGCGCTGGTAGGCCGGGCGCTCCCGCAGCCGCGCGTACCAGTCAGCCAGATGCGGCAGCTCCGGGCGCTGGATCGGCAGTTCGAACCAGGCGTAGATCAGCGAACCCAGCGGGATGTCACCCATCGCAAACGTCTCGCCCGACAGCCACGGCTGTTTCGCCAGGGTGGCATCGGCCATTGCCAGGTAGTCACCGGCGCGGACGATGGCGGCGCTGATGCGCGCTTCGTCGCGGTCGGCCGGCGCGGTGCGCATGATGCCCCAGACCAGGTCGCTGTACAGCGGCGCCATCCGCGAGGTGCTCCAGTCCATCCACTTCTCGGCCTGGGCGCGCTGCATCGGATCTTCGGCGTACAGGGTGCCCAGCGCGTAGCGCGCGCTGAGGTAGCGCACGATGGCATTCGATTCCCATAGCGGCAGGCCGTGGTCTTCGATCACCGGCACCAGGCTGTTGGGATTCATCGCCTGGTACTCCGGCGTCTGCGTACCACCATGGCTGCCTCCGACCTCGATGGACTCATACGGCAGGCCGATCTCCTCGGCGCACCACAGTACCTTGCGGACGTTGCTGGAATTGCGGCGGCCCCAGATCTTCAACATGCGGGTTTTCCTTGCTGGCAATGCGAGCGGCAACGATACGCCTGATCGGAGTGGAGATGTGCGTGCCGGATGCGGGACCAGGCATCTGGGGCTTGCCGGCCAGCGGCCGGCACTACCGGCTCTTTTTTGGCAGCGCGCGCACGTAGGACGACTTGCCGTCCTTCTTCAGCTCGAACAACCCGATTGCTGCCAGCAGATCACTGAGCTTGCCGTAGCCGTAGTTGCGCGGATCGAACGAGGCCTGGTTGCCGATCTGGCTGCCGACCGGCCCCAGGTGCGACCAGCCATCCTCGCCCTCGGCCGAGGACACCGCGCGGCGCAGCATCTTCACCAGCCGCGTGTCGCTGCGCATCTCCGCCCCGCTCTTGCGCGGGCGCGCATCATCACTGGCGACGGGCTCGTTCGACGCCTGTTCGCTCGATGCCTGCTCGGCATCCGGCACGCTGGCATGGGTCTGGCCCAGCGCTTCCAGATAGGTGAACTTCGAGCACGCGTTGACGAACGGTTCGGGCGTCTTCTTTTCGCCGAAGCCATACACCTTCACGCCATCGGTCAGCAGGCGCATCACCATCGGGGTGAAATCGGCATCGCTGGACACGATGGCGAACCCATCAAGGTTGCGCGCGTACAGCAGGTCCATGGCATCGATCACCATCGCCATGTCGGAGGCATTCTTGCCCTTGCTGTAGGCGAACTGCTGGATCGGGCGGATCGCATATTCGTGCAGCACCGCTTCCCAGCCCTTCAACCGCGGGCTCTTCCAGTTGCCATAGGCGCGGCGCACGTTGGCCACGCCGTAGCGGGCGACTTCGGCCAGGACCTCGTCGATCTTCGAGGCCGGCGCGTTGTCGGCGTCGATCAACAGGGCGATGCGCTTTTCCGGTTCGCTCATGGGCTCCTCAGGGGCCGTTGCCTGAACCCGAGTATCGCCGATCCACGCGGGCGCTGACGTGACAGGCAGCCGCCGTGCGAAGATGCCAGGCGCTTCCCCCAATGCCCCCACTGGAGTGAGTCGATGAGTCGCGAGCGCGTTTCCCACCTGGTCGTTGTCGGCGGCGGTTTTGCCGGCCTCTGGGCCACCCGTGCCCTGGCCCGCGAGCGCATACGCATCACCCTGGTCGACCGCCGCAACCATCACCTGTTCCAGCCGCTGCTGTACCAGGTGGCCACCGCCGGCCTGTCCGCGCCGGATATCGCTGCACCGCTGCGCCACATCCTCGGCCACCAGCGCAACGTGGAAGTACGCCTGGGCGAAGTGGTCGCCATCGACAAGCAGGCCCGGCAGATCCGCATGGCCGATGGCAGCACGCTGGACTACGACAGCCTGCTGCTGGCCACCGGCGCCACCCACGCCTACTTCGGCAACGACCAGTGGGCCGATGATGCGCCCGGCCTGAAGACGCTGGACGATGCCATCGCGCTGCGCCGCAAGCTGCTGCTGGCATTCGAGCGCGCCGAGGCCGAACCGGACCCGGCGAAGAAGGCGGCATGGCTGAGCTTCGCGGTGGTCGGCGGCGGTCCCACCGGCGTCGAACTGGCCGGCACCCTGGCCGAGATCGCGCGGCATACGCTGCGCAACGAATTCCGCCACATCGACCCGGCCAGCGCCAAGGTGCGGCTGGTCGAGGCCGGCCCGCGCGTGCTGTCCTCGTTCCCGGAAGTGCTTTCGCTGAAGGCGCGCCGGCAGCTTGAAAAGCTGGGCGTGGAAGTGCTGACCGGTACCCCGGTGAGCGACATCGACAGCCAGGGCTTCAAGCTCGGTGACCAGTTCGTGCCGGCACGCACCGTGGTGTGGGCCGCCGGCGTGGCTGCTTCGCCGCTGGCGCGCACGCTGGACGTGCCGCTGGACCGCGCCGGCCGCGTGCAGGTGCAACCGGACCTGACCCTGCCCGACCACCCGGAGCTGTTCGTGGCCGGCGATCTGGCCGCACTGAACCAGGCCAACGGCAAGCCGGTGCCCGGCGTGGCGCCTGCCGCCAAGCAGATGGGCAAGTACGTGGCCGAGGTGATCCGCGCGCGGCTGCATGCCAAGGCGGCACCGGGGCCGTTCAAGTACGCCGACTACGGCAACCTCGCCACCATCGGCCGCATGGCCGCGATCGTGCACCTGGGCCGGCTGCAGTTGTCGGGCATCCTGGCCTGGTGGTTCTGGCTGGCCGCGCACGTGTTCTTCCTGATCGGCTTCCGCAACCGCATCGTGGTGCTGCTGAACTGGGCGGTCGCGTACTGGAGCTACCAGCGCAGCGCGCGCATCATCTTCGGTGATGACCAGGAAGACCGGCGGCCGAAGCGGTAGGGCCGAAGACGGACACGGTTCTCTGCCTGGGAGTAGATCCACGCCATGCGTGGATGAATGTCTGTGCAGGACGCATCGAGCTCAGCCACGCATGGCGTGGCTCTACTGCCTCATCGGGCCACCTGGCACCCGCCGTTTCGACCATGTCCGGCAGAAGTCCTCCTTCCTTGCGGTATCGGCAATCTGCGCGGTACTCCAATGCCGGGTGATCCAGATCGTCAACGCGGTGCTGCTCAGATGCCAGCGCAGCATGCCGTGCCGAGGCTGTCGCCACAGATGGCGTCGGGCAATCCAGAAGGCCTCCCGCTCCACTTCCGGCACCTTCTTCTGCATCACGTCCTTGTCGAAGAACTGCGCGGCGAAGCGCCAGGGGTTCATCGGCTGGTATCCCGCCCGTGGTTCACTACTGCACGCAGCCACACCACTGGGCGCGCGGTCCGCCGGCTTCGGCCGGCCTTCCACCAGCGCCAGTCCGAGCAGGTACAGCAGGCCAGGCAGCAGCGCGATACCGGCGACCACTACGACGACGGAGATCAATGCCTTGCCAGCAGCGCGCATCGCGCTCACTTCGCCTTTGGTTTTGGATACCACAGTGCGTTGACGATGACCCAGCGCTGGTCGAAGCGCCCCATGTGGAAGTAGTCGACGAACCACGGGGTTTCCAGCCGCACCGAGGCCGCGTTGCCGGTCACGTCCAGCACCGTGCAGCGGCGGTCCCATTGATCCTTCGGCGTCTTCAACGCGCCCTGCTTCGTCAGCGAGACCAGCTCTTCCTTCGACATCCGGCGCAGGCCCAGGCGTTCATCGGGTGTATCGCCGAGGACCGCGCGCTTGGCCAGATCCGGATGCAGGGAGCGGGCGACGCGCTGCGGGTCGGCCTCCAGCTGGCCGTCGACGTAATCGTGGCAGGTAGCTTCGATGGCCGCGATGGTGGCCGGGTCTGCGGCGGGACTTGTTGATGCGGAGAGAGCGAACAGCAGGGCGATCGTGGACATCCGGGTCTCCAGGGCTGGGCGCGGGGCGATCATCGCATGGGCCGGGCAGCCCATCCACGCATGGCGTGGCTCTACTGGGACCGGCGATGTCGGCAGGCCGGAGCCGAGCGTGGGCGTGGATCTACAGAAGCGTCTCGGCTGGTGCCTGCAGCCAGGCCAGCTTGCGTTCGCGCGGCTGCTGCTTGAGTTGCCACTCGGCGCGTGAGGCGGCGGCCCGGTCCGGGTACTCGCGCACGGCCAGCACGCGCAGCGGTGGCCGTGCCCGGGTGTAGCGCGCGCCCTTGCCGGCCTGGTGGGCGGCGAAACGCGCCTCCACATCGGTGCTGATGCCGGCGTAATAGCTGCCATCGCGGCATTCGAGCAGGTACAGGAACCACGGGCGGAGGGACGGGGCCATGCCCGGATTATGCCGTGCTGCACTGCAGCGGATATACTGGCGCCCGAATGCAGGAGAGAGGCGCCGCGCTGGCGCCCGCCGAAGGCGCAGGCTCCCATGATCGCTCAGGCCGGTGGGCTGGAATCCCACCAACCATGCATTCGACTCGCCGAGCTGGAGAGAGGTCACCGGGCACGCCCGGGACGATCCGCCGAAGGGGCACGCGGCCCACGCCGCTGAACTCTCAGGCAAAAGGACAGCGGGAGCGGCACCGGTCATCGTCATCCCGTCATTGCGCAGGCAGTGGCGGTATACGCGCATGGCCGGCCCCACCGCGCCCGGAGCCTGCCCCATGCTGCTGTCCATCATCTACCTGATCGCCATTTCCGCCGAAGCCATGACCGGCGCGCTGTCCGCCGGCCGCCGCCGCATGGACCTGTTCGGCGTGGTCATGATCGCCTGCGTCACCGCCCTCGGCGGCGGCTCGCTGCGCGACATCCTGCTCGGCCATTACCCGCTGGGCTGGGTGAAGCATCCCGAGTACCTGGGCTTCACCGTATGCGCGGCGCTGATCGCCACCTGGGTCGCACGCTGGATGCACCACTTCCGCCGCACCTTCCTGGTGCTCGATGGCCTGGGCCTGATCGCCTTCACCCTGATCGGCTGCTCGATCGCGCGCGAGGCCGGCCATGCGATGCCGATCGTGCTGATCGCCGGCATGCTGACCGGCGCGTTCGGCGGCGTGCTGCGCGACATCCTCTGCAACGAGGTGCCGCTGATCTTCCAGAAGGAGCTGTACGCGATCATCGCGCTGCTGACCGGCGCGGCCTATCTGTTGCTGCTGCATTGGGGCGTGGCCGATGCCACTGCGATCCTGTGCTGCCTGGGCGGCGGCTTCGCGCTGCGCCTGCTGGCGATCCACTACCGCTGGGAAATGCCGAAGTTCGTGTACCACGACGAAGTGCATTGAGGTTCGCGTTCGCCGAGCATGGGGTTCCAGGCTTGGCGCGGATCTACTGCACCACCCCGGCGATGTACCTGGCGCTGTCGCTCATGCGCAGCGCCAGGCGCATCGCCGGTGCAGATGGGCCGGTCTCCAACTCCGGCCGGCCCTGATCGCGGCCGCACCCCCGCAGGCGCTGGCCGCCATCCACACACGTGCCGCACTCAAGCGGCTTCGGACACCTTCACGTCGCGACGGGCGCGCACGGCCGCAGCCAGTCGCTGCAACACCGTCACGGTGGTGTCCCAGTCGATGCAGCCATCGGTGATGCTCTGCCCGTAGACCAGCGGCTGGCCTTCCACCAGTTCCTGGCGGCCACCAACCAGATGGCTCTCGATCATCACACCAACGATGCGCTGTTCGCCGTCTTCCAACTGAACGGCGATGTCCTCGATCACCTTCGGCTGGTTTTCCGGATTCTTCAGGCTGTTGGCATGGCTGGCGTCGATCATCAGGCGCGTCGGCAGCCTGGCCTTGGCCAGCACCTGGCAGGCGTCGGCGACGCTGCCTGCGTCGTAGTTCGGCTGCTTGCCGCCGCGCAGGATCACATGGCAATCCGGATTGCCGGCGGTCGATACGATGGCGGTACCGCCCTGCTTGGTGACCGACAGGAAGTGGTGCGGATTGGACGCTGCACCCACCGCGTCGGCGGCGATCTTCACGTTGCCATCGGTGCCGTTCTTGAAGCCGACCGGGCACGACAGCCCCGACGCCAGCTCGCGATGCACCTGGCTTTCGGTGGTGCGTGCACCGATCGCGCCCCACGCCACCAGGTCGGCGATGTACTGCGGCGAGATCACGTCAAGGAACTCGACACCGGCTGGCAGGCCGAGCTTGTTGATGTCGCGCAGCAGGCCGCGGGCGATGCGCAGGCCCTTGTCGATCCTGAAGCTGCCATCCAGGTCCGGATCGTTGATCAGGCCCTTCCAGCCC
Organism: Stenotrophomonas sp. 109824_Sma; assembly: GCF_056480025.1. Taxonomy (NCBI): domain Bacteria; kingdom Pseudomonadati; phylum Pseudomonadota; class Gammaproteobacteria; order Lysobacterales; family Lysobacteraceae; genus Stenotrophomonas; species Stenotrophomonas sp. 109824_Sma. Next base: position 4,244,669 of record NZ_CM151078.1, read on the forward strand.
ACCGTGGTGCGCGGCTTCTCGAAGTACACGCGCATGACGATTTCCAGTTCGCCGGCCAGCGCGTCGCGCAGCGGCTTGAGGCGCTGGGCGTATTCGATGGCGGCCTTCGGGTCGTGGATCGAGCACGGGCCCACCACCACCGCAAGGCGATCGTCACGGCCATGCAGGATCTGGTGCAGGGCCGCGCGCGAGGCGCTGACGGTGTCGGAGGCTTCATCGTCACAGGGCAGCATCGCCAGCAGCTGGGCGGGCGGTGTCAGCGGTTCGATGGTGCGGATACGCAGGTCGTCGGTGTGCGGGGGCATTGCAGGAGATCTCCGGAACGTTGGGGGTCCCCAGCGTGGCGGCATGAAAAAAGCCGCCAGGTTCGCTGGCGGCTTTCGGGAATGCGTCTGAAGCTTTCTTCAGGGTGAGCGCAGTCCTTCCTCCGCCAGTGGCTTCGGAAAGTAATACCAGTAAAAGCGGGTAGCGGCTGCGTTCATGGGGTGTATTGATAGCACAGCTTTTGCGCAGTGCAAAATGTTTCATCCGCAACTGGGGACCCGGTTCAGCGAGGTGCGCGCCAGCGCTGCCTACCTGGCAGCAGCCACGCAGAGTCGCTCATTTGCCATGCACTTCCACGTCCAGCAGCAGGCCTTCGTGGATGTCGGCCCAGCGTTCCAGCACGCGATCCAGCTCCTGCCTGGCCTCGTCCAGCTGCTCGGGGTTGAGCAGGGAACGGGCGGTGTAGAGGTCGGAGACCAACCGCCGCAGGGCCGCTTCCGGGATGGCGACCGACGGCCCTTCCAGCCCCGGCAACTGCAATGCCGGGCTGTCGCCAAGCGGGCCGAACAGCGTGACCTGGAGCGTGCTCTGCATGATCAACTTCCCTGCGGATGGACATGGGCAATGCACTGTTTACCGCGTCCGGGTGACAGGCGCATGTGCCATGCTCGCTTGAATGGCCTGGGGTTGCCGGCCAGCGGCCGGCACTACCGAAGCGAGCGCATCGCGCGTTTGCGGATGTAGGCGTTGGCGGTGCTGTCGTGCTCGCGCTGCCAGCGCGCGCAGAGTTCGCGCAGCCACTGCGGCTTTGTCTTTCCGGCATCATTGAGCCAGTTGCCGACGGAATCCTGCACATAGCGTTCCGGGTCATCGGCCAGTGCTTCCAGCAGCGCCACTGCATGTTCCGGATGTTGCTTGAACAGGGCGATGTGCGTGGCCCAGACACCACGCGGGCGCAGTGCTTCGCAGGCGAAGCGGCGCAGGTACGGCGATGTTTCCTGTGTCCACGGTTGCAGGTACCCGAGCGCCTGCACCGGCGCGGAAACAATGTCCGTGCGTAGCGCCAGCCACGCCCATTCGCGCACTCCGAAGTGTGGGTCGTCGGCCAGCGTGCGCATCTGCTGCAGCTTCTCTGCCAACGTTGCGCGAGCATCGCTGCCGATCAGATAACAGGCCCAGCCGCGCACGGTATCGGAGCTGTGATGCTGCCAGAGTGCAGGCGCGCCCTGCCCCGCCCCGCGCAGCAACTGCGCGGCCAAGGCCATGCGCTGGGTGATGCCCTTGCCTGAGGCTTCGTGCATGCGGTGCAGCGCTTCGGGTTCAAGCGCAGGCGCTACCCCTTGCAACAGCTCGGCGAAATCCACTGCCAGGCATTCGGCCAGATGGGTAGCGGCGGCGTTGCCGCTGTTGAGTGCGCGCCGCCGTTCCGCTGGAATGGGCGTGCTCATGCTGCGGATTCCCGCCCGGCGTCCGTGTGCTGCCAGACCTTGTGCAGCAGCCGTGACAGCTGTTGCTGTTCATCCGCATCCAGGCCGTTGAACAGGCCGCCGATCCACTGTGTGTGCTGCTCGAACAGCGCTTCGGCCAGGCGCGCCCCCTTTGCGGTCAACACGATCTGCAGGCGGCGGCCATCCTCGGCATCGCTGCGACGCTGCAGCAGGCCTTCGCGTTGCATGCCGTCGAGCAGGCCGCTGATGGTGGCACGGGTCACGCCGGCACGCTCTGCCAGTTCATGGGGCGGCAGCGTGCCGCCCGCCCCGTGTAGCAGGAACAGCACGATGAAGCGGCCCTCGCTGAGCCCGTGCGGTGCAAGCCGGGCAGCGCAGTCGCGATCGATCGACGAGGCCAGCGAGAGCAGCTGGAAACACAGGCGCAGCTGCGCGACGTTGGCGTGGCCGCGTCGCTGCGCCTCATCCAGCAGGGCATGGTGCTTGGCTTTGATCATGGCACCCCTTCAATATGATTAGCCACCTAATCATATTATAAAAATACTTCATCCATGAACCACGCCGGTGTTCAGGAGAACGTCCCCAGCAACAGGCGCGCGATCAGCCCGCCGCCCTCACGGTGCAGCAGCTGCAGTTCGCCTGCGTGCCGCCTGGCCACATTGGCGGCCACAGCCAACCCCAACCCGGCGCCACCGGTGGCGCGGCTGCGCGAGCTCTCGCTGCGCTGGAACGGTTGCAGCAGGCGTGCACGGTCGGCCTCGGCGATGCCCGGGCCGCGGTCCATCACATCCAGCTGCACCCTGTGGCCGGCCATGGCGAGCTGCAGCTCCACGGCCCCGGCGTAGCGCTCGGCGTTGTCGATGAGATTGTCGACCGCGCGCCGGATCAGCAGCGCATCGCCGTTCCAGCGCAGCGTGTCCGGCCCCTGGATGGAGATGCCGGCTCCGCGCAGCAGCGCCGCCTGCACGCACTCCTCCAGCAGCGCAGCCAGATCCAGCGAGTGCATCTGCAACGGCTGCAGTTCACCACGTGCGTAGTCGAGCACCTGCTCGATCATCGTATCCATGCGCTCGATGTCCGCCACCATCCGTGCCGCCTGTGGCGCAGGCGCAAACTCGGCGCGTAGGCGCAGGCCGGTCAACGGCGTGCGCAGATCATGCGCCACTGCGGCCAGCATGTGGGTCATGTCCTGTGCCTGCGCATGCAGGCGATCGCGACCGGTGCTGATCGCAGCGGCCAGCATCTGTACCTCGCGTGGGCCGTCATCCGGCAAGGGCGCTGCGGCCTGCAGGTCCACCCGTGCGCTGGCTTCGGCCAGGCGGTGCAGCGGGCGTCCCAGCCGGATCGATGCCCACGCCGCCAGCGGCGCCAGCAGGACCGCACCACCCAGCAGCGCAAGCACCACCTGGCGGCGCCAGGCCGCCAGATCGCTGTGATCGCTGCCGACCACCTGCCAACGGCCATCGGCCTGGCGTACGCCCAGTTCAAACGGCGGCCATTGCATGGCGGTCAGTACCGCCGCCTGCGCCTTCAGTACACCGGCCCGCGCCGTGGCATCGAGCACGGTACCCCCCTCGATGACCTGCACGTCCGGCGCCTTGCCCTGCCCACTCCAGACCAGGCGTACCTCCTTCGCCGGCAAACCCATCTGCAGCGCCGCCAACTGGGTGAGCCAGTCGCTGGCGCTGCCCTGTGGTGGTGCGTCCTGTGTCGCCAGATGCAGGCCCAATGGCGCTGCGGCCTGTTCGCCGCGCAGCACCTGCACGGCCTGGTCCAACCGCATCGGCGGAGGCGCGGGCCGGGGCATCCAGCCAACCACGGCCACGCTGACCAATGTCGCCAGCAGCAGGCTGGCCAGGGCCAGCATCGCGATCCAGCGCGCGGTCGGCCACCGGCTGCTCACAACACCTGTACCTCGGCGTCGAAGCGGTAGCCTTCACCGCGCAAGGTCTGCACCAGGGCTTCAGCACCGGGTGAGGCCTGCCCCAGCTTGCGTCGCAGCCGACTGATCGCCAGGTCGACCGCACGATCGACGCTGTCGGTGGGTTCACCGCGGCTCAGCTGCAGCAGCTGCTCACGCCCCAGCACCCGCCCGGGACGTTCGGCCAGCGCCAGCAGCAGGCTGAACTCACCGCGGCTGAGCATCAGTTCGTTTCCGTCCGGCGCGAACAGGCGACGTTGATCAGGCAGCAGCCGCCAACCGGCAAAGCGCAGTTCGCTGGCCACCTGCGCGCGCAGCTTGTGCTGGCGGCGCAGCAGCGCGCGTACCCGTGCCAGCAGCTCCCGCGGATCGAACGGCTTGGCCAGGTAGTCGTCCGCACCCATCTCCAGTCCGATCACCCGATCCGGCGCGCTGCCCATCGCCGACAGCATCAGGATCGGGATGGCGCGTGCCTGCAGCCGGCGGCAGACCGAAAGCCCGTCCTCGCCGGGCATCATCCAGTCAAGGATGATCAGGTCGGGCCGTTCGCTCTGCAGCACCATGTCGAGCGCCGTCGCGTCCGCGGCCACCCGCACCTGGTAGCCATGCAGCAACAGGCAATCGGCGATGGCATCGCGGATGCTGGCGTCGTCATCGACAACGATGACACGGGCGGGAGTCGTCATGCGGGCAGTATCGGGCCGGTCTGTATCAGGACGGTATCAACAGCGATATTCCCGCGATACGCCGCTGCGCGCCAATGGGCGCCCATGATCACTGCGGAGATTTCCCTTGCGCCTCATCCTCCTGTCCCTGCTTGCTGCGCCGCTGCCTGCGCTGGCGTCCGATGCCCCCGAACACGTGCTGCCAATGTGGATGCAGGGTGGTCATCCGGCGGTGGCCGTCCTGCTGGACGGACGCGCCGAACCGCTGCGCTTCGTGGTCGACAGTGCCGCCGGGGCAACGCTGGTCGATGCCCGTGTGGCGAGGCGCTATGGCCTGGAGGATGCGGATGCGGCGGTATCGCACGCCCAGGGCGCAAGTGCGAAGGCGGCCCGGTTGCAGCGCACGCGCAGCACGTCCTGGCAGCTGGGCAGCTGGCAGCTGCAGGCCCGTGGCATGCAGGTCGACCTGTCCTCCCTGGCCAAGGACGATGATCCGGCCATCGACGGTTTGATCGGCAATGACCTGACCGGACGCTGGGACACGCGCTGGGACTTCGGCGGCAATCGCCTGGCGCTATGGACGCCTGGCCGATTGAACCTGGAAGGACCGGGTTGCCAGCCCAATGCGCTGCCCGAGCGCACTGCCAGCCTGCGCCAGTTCGGCTTCATCACACTGGCACTGGGCACGCCGGGTGTGGAGGCCATTGCCGTGGTCGACACCGGCGCGGCGCAGACTGTTCTCAACGCTGAAGCGGCCCGCGCACTGGGGTTGCGCACCGACGGCAGCGACGCACGGGTAAGCATGCGCGAAAAGGGCACCGAGGGGCTGGGCGGCGGCGCGCAGGCCACCTGGCTGTACACCCTGCCCGGGATGACCGGCAGCGGCTGGAAGCACCCGTCGATGGAGGTCCGCATCAGCGAACTACCGGTGTTCAAGGCGATCGGCCTGGAGGCGCGGCCGGCGCTGATCCTCGGTGCCGATGCAATGCGCGGAGGCCAGGTGGACTTCGGTGCCGGCGCGGCCCGGATCTGCCTGCGCCGGCCGCAGGCCAGCTGACATCTGGCAATGACGCCAGCGGCAGCCTGGCGTAGCATCGCCGTGCGCCCCACCAGGAGTTCCACGCATGTGCCGTGCCACCCTGATGTTGCTGACGCTGCTCCCGCTGGCGGTACTGGCCGCGCCGCCACCCGTGCCCACGCCGGCTCGCATCGATGCCGAAGCACAGCGGCTGATGCAGGCGGCCCATGCGCGCGGGATGGCGCTGGCGGTGATCGACGACGGCAAGGTGGTGCACGTGGCCGCCTACGGTGAACGCAACGCCGCGGGCGAGCCGCTGCGCACCGACACTGTGATGTACGCCGCATCGCTGACCAAGATGGCGTTCGGGTACCTGGTCGCACAACTGGTGCAGGACGCGCGTATCGATCTGGACGCCAGCATTGCTACCGCCCTGGACAAACCGCTGCCGGACTATCCACCGGAACCGAAGAAGTACGCCGACTACAGCGTGCTGGCCAGTGATGCGCGCTGGCGCCAGCTCACGCCGCGACGGCTGCTGAACCACGCCAGCGGCTTCGCCAACTTCGGCTTTCTCGAACCGGATGGCCGCTTGAAGTTCCACTTCGACCCCGGCAGCCGCTACGCATACTCCGGTGATGGGCTGATCCTGCTGCAGTTCGTGATTGAACGCGGGCGGCCGGGTCAGGACGTGGGCACCTTGATGCAGCAGCGCGTGTTCGATCGCTTCGGCATGGCGCGGACCAGCATGACGTGGCGCAGCGATTTCGCCGGCAACCTGGCCGATGGCTGGACGGCCGAAGGCAATTCAGAGCCGCACGATGAACGCAGCCGTGTGCGGGCGGCGGGGTCGATGGATACCACCATCACCGACATGGCCCACTTCGCCGCCGGCTATGTGCGCGGCGATGGGCTGTCCCCGGCAATGCGCAGGGAGCTGGTGCGGCCACAGCTACCGATCACCACCGCCAGCCAGTTCCCAACACTGCAGCCGGAGCTGCCCGTTGCGCAGCAGCACAGGGATCTGGCCGCGGGCCTGGGCGTAGTGACCTTCCGTGGTCCCCAGGGTGCAGGCTTCTACAAGGGCGGCCACGACGATGCGGTCGGCAACACCCTGGTGTGCATCGAGCGGCACAAACGCTGCGTGGTGATCCTGGGCAACGATGTACGGGCGGAGGCTACGTTCCCGGCACTGGTGGCGTTCGTGCTGGGCGATACCGGCGTGCCATGGCAGTGGGAGTACGGCGCGGCGAAGGCATTCGTCGAGTGACGGTGCGATGACGCCTGCGTGGCGAGCGCGGCGTGGATGGCTGCCCCGCTTATCGCGCCTGTTCGAAGAACATCAGGTACACCAGCCGGCCATTCTCCAGGCAGTCGCCGAACGCGGGCCCGGCGGTGTGCCAGAACCAGGGGCGCAGCAGCACCAGCCGGTTGAAGCGCATCGGGATGCGCATGGTCATTTCCCACTGGCTGTCGTCGTTGCTGTCGCGCTCGATGATGTCGCGATGCATGTCGCCGCCGTTGGCATAGCCTAATGCGGCCAGCTCCGCTGCATCCAGGGCCATGCGCTCGGTGCCGGTGCGGCGGTGGCGGAAGAACTCGGTGCCGCCCTCGCAGTGCTCCGGTGCACTCAGGTAGAGGATGCCCGACCAGTGCGAGTGGTCGGCGTGCACCTTGGCGCGGCCGGTATCACCGGCCAGGGTGATCCGGAACTTGCCGTGCGACTGCAGCGGGTTGACCGGCCGCAGCGGTTCGTTGACCAGCCGCGAGACCGCGCCGGACAGTCCATCCAGATCCAGCCGCTGCTGCGAATTGCGGCCGGGAAACGCGCCCTCCTGCACGGGATAGGTCAGGCCCAGCGCCGCCTGGCGCAACCCCTGCGCATCGGCAGGAGAAAGGAAGTCGTCAACGATGATGAACGAGGTAGGCATGGCCACCGAGCGTAGCGATGCGCTGCGGCGGCAGCAACCGGGCAACGAAAAACCCCGCCTCGCGGCGGGGTTCTTCCTTGCATCGGGAAGGCGTGCCGACCAGGGCCGGCAACGACCGCCGGGGACGTGGACTTAGAAGTCCATGCCGCCCATGCCACCCATGCCGCCCATGCCACCGGCGCCACCCATGGCCGGCTCGTCCTTCTTCGGAGCTTCGGCAACCATGGCTTCGGTGGTGATCATCAGGCCAGCAATCGAAGCGGCGTTCTGCAGCGCCGAACGGGTCACCTTGGTCGGGTCCAGGATGCCGAACTGCAGCATGTCGCCGAACTCGCCGGTGGCGGCGTTGTAGCCGAAGCTGCCGGTGCCTTCCTTGACCTTGTTGATGATGACCGACGGCTCTTCGCCGGCGTTGGCCACGATTTCGCGCAGCGGGGCTTCCATCGCGCGCAGGGCGATCTGGATGCCGTGGTTCTGGTCTTCGTTGGCACCCTTCAGGCCGGCCAGTGCGGTGACCGCACGAACCAGGGCCACGCCGCCGCCCGGGACCACGCCTTCTTCAACGGCTGCACGGGTGGCGTGCAGGGCGTCGTCGACGCGATCCTTCTTTTCCTTCATTTCGATTTCGGTCGACGCGCCGACCTTGATCACGGCAACGCCGCCGGCCAGCTTGGCCACGCGTTCCTGCAGCTTCTCGCGATCGTAGTCGGAGGAGGTGTCCTGGATCTGGGTCTTGATCTGGCCGACGCGTGCATCGACGGCCGCCTTGTCGCCCACGCCATCGATGATGGTGGTGTTTTCCTTGGAAACCTGCACCTTCTTGGCGCGGCCCAGGTCCTTGATGGTGGCCTTTTCCAGCGACAGGCCGACTTCTTCGGAGATCACGGTGCCGCCGGTCAGCACGGCCATGTCTTCCAGCATCGCCTTGCGACGGTCGCCGAAGCCCGGAGCCTTGACGGCCACGACCTTGACGATGCCACGGATGGTGTTGACCACCAGGGTGGCCAGCGCTTCGCCTTCGACTTCCTCGGCCACGATCAGCAGCGGCTTGCCGGCCTTGGCGACGCCTTCCAGCACCGGCAGCAGGTCACGGACGTTGGAGATCTTCTTGTCGTGCAGCAGGATGAACGGGTCATCCAGATCAGCGGTCTGCGACTGCTGGTTGTTGATGAAGTACGGGGACAGGTAGCCGCGGTCGAACTGCATGCCCTTGACCACGTCCAGCTCGTTGTCCAGGCCCGAGCCTTCTTCAACGGTGATCACGCCTTCCTTGCCGACTTCCTTCATCGCGTCGGCGATGATCTGGCCGATCGACTCGTCCGAGTTGGCCGAGATGGTACCGACCTGGGCAATCGCCTTGTCGTCGGCGGTCGGCTTGGAGATGGTCTTCAGTTCGGCAACGGCGGCCACGACGGCCTTGTCGATACCACGCTTCAGGTCCATCGGGTTCATGCCGGCGGCAACCGCCTTGGCACCTTCGCGGATCAGGGCCTGGGCCAGCACGGTGGCGGTGGTGGTGCCGTCGCCCGCGTCATCGTTGGTGCGCGAAGCAACTTCCTTCACCATCTGCGCGCCCATGTTCTCGAACTTGTCAGCCAGTTCGATTTCCTTGGCGACGGAGACGCCGTCCTTGGTGATGGTCGGCGCGCCGAAGCTCTTTTCCAGCACGACGTTGCGGCCCTTCGGGCCCAGGGTGGCCTTGACGGCATTGGCGAGAACGTTGACGCCGCGCACCATGCGCGAACGGGCGTCTTCACCGAAACGAATATCCTTGGCAGCCATTGCATTTACCTCATTGGTAGCGCCGGACGAGGCCCGGCGGCTGGGATTTGGGGATCAGGTTGAAACAGGTCGCGCCGGGGCTCAGCCGATGACGGCGAGCACGTCGTCTTCGCGCAGGACCTTGTACTCGACGCCTTCGCTCTTGTACGAGCTGCCGGCGTACTGGCCGTAGATGACCTTGTCGCCGACCTTCAGCGACGGAGCGCGCACGCTGCCGTTGTCCAGCGGCTTGCCCGGGCCGACGGCCACGACTTCACCCTTGGTGGACTTTTCCTTGGCCGAATCCGGAATGACGATGCCACCGGCGGAGATTTCGTCGGCTTCGATCGGCTTGACCACAACGCGGTCGTGCAGCGGCTTGATGCTCATGAGAGACCTCTTAAGTTATTGATTGGTCTGAAAAAGTCTGGCGATGTTAGCACTCACCCCAGGTGACTGCCAGCATTGCTCGCGAAAAAGCCCGATGAATCGGGAGCAGGACAGAGATGGAGCTGCGCCCGGACCTTTCAAGGCCGGGCGAGCAAAAATTTTCGCCGCCCCGGGATGCGCGGATTCCCACCCTGCGTGAAGGCATTCAGGCCGGTGCAGCGCGACAACCCCGTGCCCAAAACCCTCGACATTTGGTGACCAGCGTCGCACTGTCAGATATCTGACGTTCATTTACGACAAAGTGTCACTGGATCGGCCTTAGGCTCGGCCGCGCATTCCCAATCACAAGGAGTAGTCGATGCGATTGCTGTCCCCGCTTGCCGCCGCCTGCCTGCTGGCCCTGGCCGCCGCGCCGGCCCAGGCCGAGGTCTTCATCAATGAACTGCACTACGACGACAGCACCGCCGCCGGTGACGTCGGCGAAGCGATCGAGGTCGTGGCCACCGCCGGTGAGGACCTGTCCGGCTACCGCCTGTACCTGTACAACGGCGCCAACGCCTCGGCCGCCGTGGTGTACGACAACAAGCCGGTGCCGGCTGGCAGCGCCGCCGGCTGCGGCAGCGCCACGATCGCCGTGGTCAACTACCCGACCAACGGCATCCAGAACGGCCCCAACGACGGCATCGCCCTGGTCGATGCCAGCGGCAAGGTGGTCCAGTTCCTCAGCTACGAGGGCGCCATCACCGCCTCCGGCGGCCCTGCCGCCGGCATGACCAGCCAGAACATCCCGGTGGCCGAGACCAACAGCACGGCGCCGGGCACCTCGCTGCAGCTGACCGGCAGCGGCAGCCAGTACGCCCACTTCACCTGGGCCGAGTCGGCCAAGCAGACGTTCGGCAGCTGCAACAACGGCCAGACCTTCAGCGGCGGTGGCACCCCGGGCCCGAACACGCCGCCGTCGGTCTCCACCACCACCCCGGCGCAGGGCAGCAGCACCTTCCCGGCCGCCGCCGACCTGGAAGTGGTGTTCAGCGAGACGGTGAACCTGGCCAGTGGCGCCTTCGCCCTGAGCTGCGGCACCTCCGGCAGCGTGCCGCTGACTTTCCCGGCCAGCGGCCGCAGCGTGAAGCTGTCCACCAACACCGCGCTGGTGGCCGGTGAAGCCTGCCGCTTCGATATCCGTGCCGCGCGCATCACCGACCTGCAGGGCGCGCACCCGGCCGCCGACAGCCGCATCGCCTTCACCGTGGCCAGCACCGGCGGCAATCCGGACCCGGGCAACCCGGGCGTGCCGGCCGGCTACTACTCCAAGGTCAACACCAGCAGCCCCAGCCAGCTGCGCTGCTCGCTGCACGCCACCATCAAGGGCCACACCGCCTATCCGTACAGTGGCTCGGGCACCAGTACCTGGACCATCCTGGAAATCGCCGACGAGGATCCGAACAATTCCGGCAGGATCCTGGATGCGTATCGCAACCACAGCTACGCCAAGGTGACCGATCGCGCCGGCAGCGGCAGTGGCCTGAAGTACAACCGCGAGCACACCTGGCCGAACTCGCTGGGCTTTGCCAGCACCACCGGCGACAAGGGCCTGCCGTACGCGCCGTACACCGACACCCACATGCTGTACCTGACCGACGCGCAGTGGAACGCCGACCGTGGCAACAAGCCGTTCGGCAAGTGCGACGCCAATTGCGGCGAGCGCGCCACCGAGGCCAACAACGGTCAGGGCGGCGGCAGCGGTGGCTATCCGGGCAACTCCAACTGGGTGCGCACGCCGGACGGCAACACCGGCACCTTCGAGGTGTGGGGCAAGCGCAAGGGCGACATGGCGCGTGCGGTGATGTACATGGCGATCCGCTACGAGGGCGGCAAGGATGCGGCCACCGGCCAGTCCGAGCCGGACCTGGAGCTGACCGACGACCGCAGCAAGATCGTCAAGACCAGCAGTTCGCCGGCCTACATGGGCCTGCTGTCGACCCTGATCGACTGGCACCTGTCCGATCCGCCGGATGATGCCGAGCGTGCGCGCAATGACGTGGTCTACAGCTTCCAGGGCAACCGCAATCCGTTCATCGACCACCCCGAGTGGGCAACCCCGGCCCTGTTCACCTCGGCCAAGCCGGCCACCTGCCAGCTGGCCAACTGACCGCGCAACGCAGCGGTCCACCGCCGCCGCCGGGCCCTGACCCGGCGGCGGCCCTATACTCGACGGTCATGTCGACCGTCGATCCCGTCCTGCTGCTGTTGACCACCTGCCCGGACCGGGCCAGTGCCGAGCGCATCGCGCACGCGCTGGTCGGCGAGCGCCTGGCGGCGTGCGTAACCCGCCTCGATGGCGCGCAGTCGACCTACCGCTGGCAGGGCGAGGTGACCACCGACGCCGAACTGCAGCTGCTGGTGAAAACCACCGCGAGCCGCGTCGATGACGCGATTGCCCGGATCGTCGCACTGCATCCGTATGAACTCCCGGAGTGCATCGCGGTCGAAACCCGGGCCGGCCTGCCGGCGTATCTGGACTGGATCCGGGCACAGACCCGGGAGGACACTGATTGAAGACTCTGTTTGCGCGCGGCGCCGCCTTGTGCGCCCTGTTGTGGCTCTCGCTGCCGGCCTTCGCGCTGGATGAGAAGGACCTGCTGCCGGTGGACCAGGCGTTCGCGCTGACCGCCAGTGCCCCCGAACGGGGCCAGGTGCAACTGCAGTTCAAGATCGCACCGGGCTATTACCTGTATCGCCACCGCACCAGCGTCAAGGCCGACCCGGCCTTCAACGCCGGCGCGCTGCAGATGCCCAAGGGCGACAGGCACCACGACGATTTCTTCGGCGAGGTCGAGACCTATCGCGAGCGCCTGCAGGCCACCCTGCCCGGCACGCCGACCGACGCCGCCGGCACCATCAGCCTGGAAGTGCGTTACCAGGGCTGCGCCGATGCCGGTGTCTGCTACCCGCCGCAGAAGCGCGTGGTGCAGGTCACCCTGCCGGGCGCCGGTGCGGCGTCCGCGCCGCCTGCCGCGCGTACGGGTGCGGCCAGCCCGTTCAACAACCCGCTGGCCGGTGCCGGCAACAGCGGTGGCCTGCGCCTGCCGGGCGCGGCCAACAACAGCCAGGCCCTGCCGCTGCCGTCGGAACAGGCGTTCGGCTTCGATGCCATCGCCAGTGACGGCAACACCCTGCTGCTGCGCTTCAGCCCAGCGCCCGGCTATTACCTGTATCGCGACCGCACCTCGCTGAAGCTGGAAGGCAGCGCCGGCGTGCTGGCCGACAAGCCGCGCTGGCCAGCCGCGCAATCGCATCGCGACGAGCACTTCGGCGATGTCTCGGTCTACTTCAACCAGGTGGAAGTGCCGCTGCCGCTGCGCCGCACTGTCACTGATGCGGTCGACAGCACCCTGGTGGTGACCTTCCAGGGCTGCCAGACCGATGGCATCTGCTACCCGCCGATGACCCGCCGGGTGAAGCTGTCGATTCCGGCGGGCAAGCTCTCCGCCAGCACTGACCAGGCGCCAGCACGCAACGAGGTGATCAGCCCGCTGCGCGCCGCCGGCGCGCCACGTGAATCCGCCAACGGCGCACCGCTGCGCCTGCTGCCGACCGTGCCCAACGACGGCAGCGCCGCTCCCGCCGCCAGCGGCAGTGAGGGCGCACGCAATGAGTTCGCCGCCGACGCGCGCGATGGCAACGCCCTGCGCACGCGGCCACCGGTGACCACGCCGAATCCGGACCGCTCGTTCGTCTGGGTGCTGCTGCTGGCGCTGGCCGGCGGCCTGGTGCTGAACCTGATGCCCTGCGTGCTGCCGATCCTGTCGCTGAAGGTGCTGAGCCTGGCGCAGAGTGGCGAAAGCCCCGAGCGTGCGCGCAGCCATGCCCTCTGGTACACGCTGGGCGTGCTGGTCGCCTTCGCGGTGATCGGTGCGCTGATGGTGGGCCTGCGCGCGATCGGCAACGCCGTCGGCATCGGCTTCCAGCTGCAGCACCCGGGCGTGGTGGCGGCGCTGGCGTACATCATGTTCGCGGTGGGCCTGAGCCTGTCGGGCGTGTTCACCCTCGGCGGTGGCATCGGCAACCTCGGCCAGTCGCTGGCCAGCCGCAGCGGCCCGGCCGGTGATTTCTTCACCGGTGCGCTGGCCTGCCTGGTCGGCAGCGCCTGTGTCGGCCCGTTCATGGGCGGGGCGATTGCCTATGCCTTCATTGCCCCGCCGCTGAAGGCGATGACCGTGTTCCTGTTCCTCGGCCTGGGCCTGGCGCTGCCGTTCCTGCTGATCGGCTTCGTGCCGGCGCTGGCACGCCGCCTGCCCAAGCCCGGCCCGTGGATGGAAACGCTCAAGCACGTGCTGGCCTTCCCGATGTATGCCACCGCGCTGTGGCTGCTGTGGGTACTGGGCAAGCAGCGCGGCGTGGACGGCATGGCGCTGGTGCTGGGCGGCCTGCTGCTGTTCGCCTTCGGCCTGTGGCTGTTTGAACGCAACCGCTGGACTGGCTCGCGCGCGGTGACACTGCTCGGCGTGTTGCTGGCGATTGGTGCGCTGGTTCCTGCCTGGGGCGTGACCCAGCTGGCACCGCCGGCACGGGCCGCACAGGCGGCCAGCGAGAACGTGGTCGAGTATTCGCCGCAGTTGCTGGACCGCCTGCGCGCCGACAACCGCGTGGTGTTCGTCAACATGACCGCCGACTGGTGCGTGAGCTGCAAGGCCAATGAACGCGCCGTGCTGTCGCGGCCGGAGTTCAAGGAACTGCTCAAGCGCACCAACGCGGTGTACATGCGCGGTGACTACACCAATGTCGACCCGCAGATCACCACGTTCCTGGAAGAGCACAAGGCCGTGGGCGTGCCGCTGTACGTGGTGTATGGCCCCGGCGCGCCGCCGACCGTGCTGCCGACCCTGTTGACCCAGGCGGTGGTCGAGGAAGCGCTGCTGCGCACCGCACGATGAAGTGGCAACGGCCAGCGCTGCTGTGGACAGCGGTGCTGGCCGCCGGCCTCGGCCTGTGGGCCGGGCATCGATTGTCACCTGGCCCGTCTGCACCGGCCGCGCCAGCGACGGCTTCCACGGCGACGGCCGTGACGCCCCCGCTGCAGGTGGGTGATCCCTTGCCGGCGCTGACGCTGCCGGACCTGGCGGGACAGCCGCTGGACCTGCGCGCTCGCTTCGCCGGCCGCCCGCTGCTGATCAACGTCTGGGCCAGCTGGTGTGCGCCCTGTGTGGAAGAGATGCCCGAACTGGCGCGCTTCGCCGATGCCCAGGGCGACAACGGCGTGCAGGTGCTGGGCATTGCGCTCGATACCCCGGACGACGTGCGCGCTTTCCTGCTGCGGGTGCCGGTGGACTACCCGATCGTGGTCGAGACGCCGGGGCCACGCGATGCCAGCGTGCAGTTGGGCAATATGCAGGGCCTGCTGCCCTACAGCGCGCTGTTCGATGCACAGGGGCGGCTGGTGAAGGCGAAGCTGGGGCCGTTCGAGCACGGTGAGATCGACGGCTGGGTGAAGTGAGGGTCCGGCAGGGTTGCACCCTGCACCTGCAGAGGCCTTCAAGCCACGGCAACAGCCAAAGCCAAAGCCAATGCGGCTCCGGATTGCTGATGGCCTGGCGGGGCGGTGTGGCTGGGCAGGACACGCCGTAAACCCATCCATGGGGGCTCGATGGCGCCATCCATGGCGCCAACGGTCCTGACCACCCACACCGCCCCGCCTCTGACAGACTCCCGCAGCTGTTGGTAGGTGTCGACCTTGGTCGACACATCTGTCAGATATCGAAATAAATCCGGGGTCAGATCCGTTTTCCTGCGGAAAACGGATCTGACCCCACTGCCGTTCCACCAGATCGCGGAAATCTGTCCATGGTGGAGTGGCAACCTGCTGTTGCTGTTGCCGGCCAGCGGCCGGCCACTACCGCAGGTGCCGGGCGCCGCCCGGCCGATCCCTCCGCTTGACCGCAGGCAGGGCGCCACGGAGAATTCCGCGACTAATTCTCATTTGCTGTTGCGCAGGATGCGGGCGGCAGCCTCCCGGGCCCCTCTCCTTCGATGTTCAAGAACGTCCTGTTCCAACTGCATTGGCTGCTGGGCATCACCGCCGGTGCCGTCCTGGCCGTGATGGGCCTCAGCGGCGCCGTGCTGTCCTTCGAGGACGAGCTGCTGCGCGCGGCCAATCCCGGCTTCGCCGAAATCGCCGAGCACCATGCGGACGGCCAGCATCCCCTTGCACTCAGTGAACTGGTGCCGTTGCTGCAGGCCGGCAGCGAGCGGCCCCTGCAACGCCTGCGCGTGGACGCCACGGGACAGCGGCCGTCGGTTGCGCGATTTGCCGGCGGCAAGGACCACTGGGTGTACTTCGATCCGTACAGCGGCGAGCGCTTCAGCGCCCTGCGCGGGCAGGCGTTCTTCGACTTCGTCGAAGACCTGCATCGCCACCTCGCCGCCGGTGAGCGCGGCAAGTGGATCACCGGCAGCTGTGCGATCGCGCTGCTGTTCTTCACCCTGTCCGGTCTTTACCTGCGCTGGCCACGGCGCTGGTGGCACTGGCGCAGCTGGCTGGCGGTGGAGTGGACGCGCAGCGGCCGTGGCTTCCTGTGGAGCCTGCACTCGGTGATCGGCACCTGGGTGCTGCTGATCTACCTGATGAGTGCACTGACCGGCCTGTGGTGGTCGTTCGACTGGTACCGCAACGCGGCCAACACGCTGCTGGGTGTGGCGCCGGCGGCAAAGCACAAGGTGGCCGCCGACGCGGCACTGGACCTGGATCGCATCGAGGCCACGCTGTACGCACTGCCCGGCGTGCGCACCGGCTTCATCGACCTGCGTCTGCCGGAGAAGCCGGGGCAGGCGCTGAACGTGCGGGTGATGGCCGGCGATCCGTCGCAGCGCGGCGGCCACCACGATCGTGCGCATGACCTGCTGCAGCTCGATCCGGCCAGCGGCGCGATTCTCGATGCCCGTCCGTACGCACGCCAGGGTGCGGGCGGGCAGCTGGCCACCAGCGTGTTCGCGCTGCATTCGGGCAGCTACTTCGGTGTGCCCGGGCGGGTGGTGGTGATGCTCAGCAGCCTGGGCATGAGCCTGTTCTTCATCACCGGCTGGATGCTGTATCTGGACCGCCGCCGCAGCCAACGTGCGGCGCGAGGGCTGCGCCGGTCGCTGCCGACAACGACCACCGATGGCGGTGGTTCGCCATGGCTGGTGGTGCATGCCAGCCAGAGCGGACTGGGCGAACAACTGGCGTGGCGTGCGGCCGCGCAGCTGCAGGCGTCCGGTCATGCGGTGCAGGTGCTGCCGCTGGCCCGCGTCGATGCCGCGAAGCTGCAGGCCACCTCCCAGGCATTGCTGGTGCTGAGCACGTTCGGCGATGGCGAGCCGCCGGATGCGGCGCGCCGCGCCGCGCGGCTGCTGCTCGCACAACGCCTGGACCTGTCGTGCCTGCAGTTCGGCCTGCTTGCGCTGGGCGACCGCCAGTACCCTCATTACTGCGGCTTCGGCCGCCAGTTCGATGGCTGGCTGATCGACAATGGCGCGCGTCCGCTGTTCGAGCGCATCGATGTCGATGCCGCTTCGGTGCCGGCGCTGCGCCAGTGGCAGCAGCAGCTGGGTGCGCTGACCGGCATCACCACCGATGACAGCATGCTGCCTGCGGCTACGCAGATGCATGAGTGGCGGCTGCTCGGCCGCGACCGCCTCAACCCGGGCAGCATCGGCGGAGCCATCTGGCGTATCCGTCTTGCCACACCGGCCGACATGCAGTGGCAGGCGGGTGACATCCTGCACATCGCGCCCCGCCACAACGCGCGGCATGCCGGTGCCGTGTTGAAGGCACATGGGCTGGACCCGCTGCAGCCACTACTGGTCGACGGCCATCCGCGCACGCTGCTGGCGCTGGCCAGCGAACGCGAGCTGCCCGAGGCCGATGCTGCGCTGGCGGTGCAGGATGCCTGCCTGTGGCTGGCCGGGCTGCCGCTGCTGCCCAGC
The DNA here is from genome assembly GCF_056480025.1 of Stenotrophomonas sp. 109824_Sma. NCBI lineage: Bacteria > Pseudomonadati > Pseudomonadota > Gammaproteobacteria > Lysobacterales > Lysobacteraceae > Stenotrophomonas > Stenotrophomonas sp. 109824_Sma. The sequence goes on from NZ_CM151078.1 coordinate 4,262,029, forward strand.
CGCGAGTATTCGGTCGCCTCCTGCACGGATGATGGCGTGGTGGAGCTGGTGGTGCGGCTGGTGCATGACGCCTCCGGTCGAGCCGGGCTGGGCTCGGGCTGGCTGTCGTTGCATGCGCCGATCGGTGCCAGCATCGTTGCCCGTGTGCACCGCAATCCTGGATTCCATCGTGTCAGTGGCGCCCCGATGGTGCTGATCGGCAACGGCACCGGCATCGCCGGGCTGCGCAGCCTGTTGCGCGAAGCCGCCCACGCAGGCGAGCACGGGCACTGGCTGCTGTTCGGTGAGCGCCAGCGCGCACACGACTTCCTGTTCGCCGACGAGATCGAGGCCTGGCAGGTCGCCGGCCATCTTGCACGGGTGGACCTGGCGTTCTCGCGCGATGGCGAGGGTAGTTACGTGCAGGATTACCTGCGGGCGGCCACCGATGCGCTGCGCGGGTGGATGCAGCGCGGTGCGGTGATCCATGTCTGCGGCTCGCTGCAGGGCATGGCCGAAGGCGTGGACCAGGTGCTGCGTACCGCGCTGGGTGATGAAGTGGTGGAAACGCTGCTGGAAAACGGGCGCTACCGCCGCGACGTGTATTGAGCCACAAGGGTGGTGCCGGCCAGCGGCCGGCACTACCGGGGCAGCTTCAGGCCGCCGCACGCGCCTGCGGTATCGACTGCAGACGGAACGCGCCCACTGCTTCGGCCAGGGCATGTACCTGCGCCTGCATCTGCGCAGTCGAGGCACCGGCCTCTTCCACCAGGCTGGCGTTGCGCTGGGTGCTGGCTTCCATCTGCACGATGGTCTGGTTCACCTGGGCGATGCCGGCATGCTGGTCCTGCGACGCACTGCGGATGCCAGCCAGCAGGTCGGCCAGCTGCTGCACGCTGCCGACGATCTCGCCCATCGTGGTGCCGGCCTGCTCGGCCTGCCGGTTGCCCTGCCCGACGCGCGCCACCGAATCCTCGATCAGGCCCTTGATCTGCTTGGCCGCCTCGGCACTGCGCTGCGCCAGCAGGCGTACTTCGGCAGCCACCACGGCGAAGCTGCGGCCCTGCTCGCCGGCGCGCGCCGCTTCCACCGCCGCGTTGAGCGCAAGGATGTTGGTCTGGAAGGCGATGCCATCAATCAGCTGGGTGATGTCACCGATCCGCCGTGACGCTTCACTGATGCCATGCATGGTTGCCACCACCTGGCCAACAGCCTCACCGCCGCGCTGCGCCACTGCTGCCGCGCCCTGCACCAGGGCATCGGCGCGACCGGCGGCATCGGCGTTGCGGCCAACGGTGTCGGTCAGCTCATGCATCGACGCTGCGGTCTCTTCCAGGTTGGCGGCCTGTTGCTCGGTGCGCTGCGACAGATCGTGATGACCGGCAACGATCTCACCGACACCGGTATCGAGGCTGGACGTGGCCTGCTGGATGCGGGTGACGATGCGGCCCAGCTGCGCGACGGTGGCATTGGCATCGTCCCGCATGCGCGCGAACACGCCCTGCAGGTCCCCCTCCATGCGCACGCTGAGGTCGCCGCGGGCCAGTGCAGCGAGCAGTGCCTGCAGGTCACCGAGGTTGGTTTCAAAGGTGGCCAGCAGGCGATTGATGCTGGTCGACAACGTGCGCACGAAGCCCTGCTTGCCCTCCAGCGCGATACGGCCATGCAGGTCACCGTGTGCCGCCGCATCGACCAGGGCAGCCACTTCGGTTTCCAGCAGCGTCTCCAGCGCACGACTGCGCCATTCCACCGCTACGCCGAGGAACTGCCCTTCGTCGATGATGGGGTTGGCAATCAGCTGGTAGCGCACACCGACATGACCGATCTCGCGCTCCTCGCGCTGACGCACGCCGGCCAGGCTGGCCAACGCCGGATGCAGGCGCACTGCATCGCTGCCCACCAGGTCTTCGAGCTGGCGTTCGAGTTGCTGCAGCAGTGCCGGATTGACGTAGGCCACCTGGCCCTCGGCATCGATCACCATCAGCCCGGTCTGCGCGCTGTCCAGCGCCTGGCGCACGCGGGTATTGCCGCGCGCACCGGCACGCTCGGTCTCGATGCGCGCACGCAGGCGCTGCTGCATGTCGACCAGGCGCTGTGCCAGCTGTCCGATCTCGTCGTTGGCGTTGTACACGCGCAGGGTGGTATCCAGGCGGTCGTCGGCGATATCGCTGGCGAAACGCAGGGTGTCCTGGATCGGCTGGCGCACCGCACGCAGCACCAGCACCAGGCTGGTGATCAACACGCCGGCGACCAGCAGCAGGGTCACTGCGAACAGCACGCTCATGGTGCGCGTGCCGGCCTGCTGGCGCGCCTGTGCCTCGGCCAGCACCGCCATCTGGGCCTGCTGGAAGGCGGCCAGCGCCGGCGCCACGCCTGCGGCGGTATCCAGCAACGATTGCGCCTCCACATCCAGGCCAACGCGGGCGGCGGTATAGCCCAGCAACGCGACCTGATAGGCCTCCATGCCGTTGCGAAGGGCATCCTGCGCATCGGTCGGCAGGCCCACCAGCGCGAGATCGAACGGCAGTTTCTCTTCGCTCGCACGGTCGGCATGGGTGGAATCGCCATCGAGCAGCAGCAGCGCCTCCTGTCGGCGCATCTTCTGCAGGGACAACGCCAACGAAGGCCGCTGCAGCGCATCCACCTGCGCCTGCAGGGTGTCGGCGGCCTGCTGCAGCTGCGCGGCGAGGCCGGCATCGCCACGACCCATCTCATCGACGCGTTCGAACAGGGCGGCCACACCCTGCGAGAATGCACCGGCAGCTTCGGTCAGCGCCTGCAGCGCCTTGCGCCGGCCGGCATCCATCGGCATCGCGCGCAGCGCCTGAAGATCGGCCTGCAGCGCCTTCTGCGTCGCCAGCAGCTGCGCGCGGTCGGCATCGTCGAAACTGCGTGCATACTGGGTCTGCAGACGACGCGCCTCGGCCACCCGTGTCGCCAGGCTCGCGGCCAGATCGCTGCCGTGCTGGTAGCTGGCCTGGCTGCGTGCCGCCTGCGTGCTGGCATGGCCGGTCCAGGCGTAGACCGCAGCGATCGCGATCAGGCCCAGGCCACAGACCCACAGGGTCGCCTTGAGCTTGTTGGCTACGCTGAGCCGGTGCGGCTGCAGCCACAGCAGCAGGCCGGGGGACGCCGAGCGCAGCGCGGCAAGCCGCATGCGCAGGGACCGGAGGTGGGGGGCAACGGCCGACATGACAGACTCCAGGCGGAAGGACGCACCTGTATCGGCTGGAAATGGAGCAACTTTAGGGCGTTCTTGGTGCAGTTCCACCGATTGCTGGCGGACGCGGCCTTTGTACCCGGCACAGGCGACGGGGGGATGACACCCGCGCAGTGCTTGACCTCAACCCCGGTTGGGGGAGCACAGTGGACCTCCCTCCCCGCCCGGTGCCCCCATGACGACGCTCGATGTCCCCCGCTACCTGCAACGCCTGCAGCTGGATGCACCGCCACCGCTGACGCTGGCGGGCCTGACGCTGCTGCAGCAGCGCCACAACGCACTGCTGCCGTTCGAAACCCTCAGCTGCCTGCTGCGCGATGCAGTGCCGATCGACCTGGACAGCGTGCAGCGCAAGCTGCTCGACGACCACCGTGGCGGCTACTGCTTCGAACTCAATGGCGGCCTGCTGGCGCTGCTGCAGGCGCTGGGCTTCGATGCGCAGCCGTTGAGCGCGCGCGTGCTGCTGGCCGCCCAGGACGGCGAACTGACCGCACGGACCCACCTGCTGCTGCGCGTGCAGGTGGACGGCGATGACTGGCTGGTGGATGCCGGTTTCGGCAGCCTGACCCCGACCGTGCCGCTGCGCCTGCGTGATCCACAGCCGCAGGCCACGCCTCACGAGCGCTTCCTGCTGCAGCGCCTGCCCGGCGAGGGGGATTTCGTGCTGTCCGCCGAGTCCAGCGATGGCTGGCGGGCGATGTATCGCTTCGACCTGCACGCGCCGGCACCGATCGACAACGTGGTGGGCAACTGGTACGTGTGCACCCATCCCGATTCCAGTTTCCCCGGCCAGCTGCGCGCGTCACTGACCGGGCCGGACTGGCGACGCACCATCGGCAGCGGCAACTACACCGAGTACCGCCCTGGCCAGGCACCGGACAAGCGCCCGCTGCATGATGTTGGCGACGTGCGCGAAGTGTTGCAGCAACGCTTCGGCATGCAGTTGCCGGACGATCCACGGCTGGATCCGGCGATCAACGACTGGCTGCAGCGCTCGCGTGCCGCGACCCACGTGTAGCGTCGAGCCATGCTCGACTGCTGTTGGCGGCGCGGGGAACGCGTCAGTCGAGCATCGCTCGACGCTACAGAACCGCGCGCGCCTGCAATGCGATCCGGTTGCCTTCGCTGTCGCGGATCTCGGCCACGCGCCAGTCGCCGGCATCGGCCGGGCCGAAGCGCAGCTCGGCCCCTGCCTGCAGCGCACGCTCGAGGCTGGCATCCAGGTCATCGACGCCGATATAGATGCGCGCGCCCTGTTCGGAGGGCCGGTAGTCCGCACCCTGCACCAGCGACATGCTGGCGCCGGCGGCCTCATCGGCAAACGGCAGGTACGCCATCCTGCAGTCATGCAGCAGGATCGGTTCGTCCACCGCCACCTGCAGCCATTGCTGGTAGAACGTGATGGCCCGGACCAGGTCAGTGACCGGTATCTCAACGTGCAGGATGGGGTTCATCGCCGCAGGATAACCGGATACTGACACGGCCTTGCAGGGCGGCACTGGCATGCTGGGGCGCCCTTTCCCCGCGGAGTCCTGCATGTCCCTGGCCGATCATCGTAGTGCGCTGGCACCGCTGGGCTACCTGCGCGTGGCCATCAACCTGGGCAACCCGGTGCTGGCACAGGGCGATGCGCGCTCCCCGCGCGGGCCGTCGCTGGAACTGGCCACGGCATTGGCGCAGCGCATGGGCGTGCAGGCACGCTTCACCTGCCACGACTCAGCGGCCTCGGTGGTCGCTGCGGCCAGCGAGGATGCCTGGGACCTGGCCTTCCTGGCCATCGATCCGGCGCGTGCCGACCGCATCGCCTTCAGTGCCGCCTATGTGGAGATCGAAGGCACCTACCTGGTGCGCGAGGACAGCCCTGCGCAGCAGGTGGCCGACCTGGACCGCGATGGCCTGCGCATCGCGGTCGGTCGTGGCGCGGCCTACGACCTGTTCCTCAGCCGCGAACTGCGCCACGCCAAGATCGAGCGGGCCGAGACGTCGGCGGCGGCGATCACCCTGTTCGAGCAGCAGCGCCTGGATGCCGCCGCCGGCGTGCGCCAACCGTTGGCGGCATGGGCACAGGCCCATCCCGGCCACCGCGTACTGGCCGACCGCTTCACCGCGATCCAGCAGGCGGTCGCGGCGCCGGCCTCGCGCCCGGCCGATGCATTGCAGGCGCTGTTCGAGGACGTGGAGGCGATCAAGGCAGGCTCGTTGCTGGGCGAAGCCTTCGCCCGTGCCGGGCAGGCGGTTACGTTGGTACGGTGAATGCCGCGCACACGCAGTCGAGCATGGCCCAACGCTAAAGATGTGCGTCTGCCATGTGCCGCACGTGCTCGGCGGCCTGCGCATGCAGCCAGTCGCGGAACGCGAGGAAGCCACGATGGCGGGCCGAGCGCTGCGGGTAGACCAGCCAATGCGGCCAGGCGGTTTTCAGTCGCAGGCTGGACAGCGCCACCAGTTGGCCGGAATCCAGCAGCAGGCGCGCCCGCGTCACCCGTCCCAGCGCCACGCCTACCCCGTCCAGCGCCGCGCGGTGGTGCGCCTCCGAATCATCCAGCACCGCCACGAAGCGCGGCGGCGGGTTCTGTCCACTCAGCGCGAACCAGGCGCCCCACGCTCCATCGGGATCCCCCAACAGCGGCCACTGGTTCAGCGGCACGCGGTCGATCCCTCCCATGCGTTCGATCAGCGCCGGGCTGGCCATCGGCAGCAGCCACTCGTCGAACAGCGGCTCCACCACCAGGCCCGGCCACTGCCCGCTGCCCAGCCGCAGCGCGGCATCGAACTGGCGCTGCCGCTCGAAATCAACCAGGCGCTCACTTGACTGCAGGTTGATCTCGATCTGCGGGTGCTCGGCCACGAAGTGCCCCAGCCGCGGCACCAGCCACGCCGACGCCATCGACGGTACCGCGCTGATCGTCAGCACGTGCTCGGCGCGTGCGGCATAGGGCTGGAAGGCCTCGTTGATCGCATCCAGATGCGGGCCGACCTGGTCGAGCAGGCGCTGCCCCTCCAGCGTGAGGGTGACGCCACGCGGCTGGCGGACCAGCAACGGCTGCCCCAGCCGCTCTTCCAGCTGGCGCATCTGATGGCTGAGCGCACTGACGGTCAGGTTCATCGACGCCGCCGCGCGCGACAGGTTGCCGAGCCGGGCGGCAGCCACGAAACCCTGCAGGGCATGAAGGGGCGGACGGGACATAAGGCTTGAATTCCTCTCAAGGCATGCTTGCGGAAATGTCGCTTTTTGCCCTTCCATGCTGCCCGTATCGTGCAATCCACTCAAGTGGAGGCACGCTCATGAACATCTACGGCAGCCTGTTGTTCCTGCACGGCCACGTGGCCAGCGCCGAGCTGGCACGGCAGCTTGCCAGCCCGTCCACACCTGCCCCGCAGTGCCCGCGGCAACCGGCTGCGCCGGTTCAGCCGCCGCGAGCCCGTTGAGCGCCCCTCAGCCTGCATACCAGCGCTGGACGTGTTCAGGCAGCCACGGGGTCGGATCGATATCCAATGCCCGACAACCGTCGAGGGTGTCACGCAGCACGCCCTCGCCGGGGCCACCGGGCATCCGCAGGCCCTCCTCTTCCGGAAGCTGCACCGCAGCCCAGTCGTGCAGCCGATCCAGGCGCAGGCGCAGGGCGGCCCGCAGCCACGCCTTCAATGGATAACAGCGATAGCCTTGTTCGCCCAACGCGGCAATCGCAAGCGACAAAGCCTGGTTGGCACCACGTACCCATTCGGTGCGCCCCCCAGCCTTGTCCTGGACCGTCATCGGCGCCGGCGCGCGGTGCGCCTTGAACGGCGAACGCAGCTGCAGTTCCAGATCTCTTGCATCGCGCTCGCTTTCCGCTTCCACCAGTGCACCGGCGTCGAGATCGAAGAACTCGAACCAACGCCGGTGCAATGCGCTGATGCGTCCGAGCGGATCACGCGAGAAACCGATCTTCGCGTAGTCTTCCCACGCACAGGGGAAGACGTAGGCGAAGACACGACCGTCGATGCGGATATCCGACTGCATGTGCGCAGGCTGCCTCGACGACAGCCCGGGTGCAACCGGGCGTTACCGTGGACGCTGCAGTGCCTCCTGCACCGCCGCAGCCACGTCGGTGTTGTCGATGTAGCTGCCGTCATTCCAGCGCACGTGCTGGCGGTAACCGGCATCGACGCCCCGTACGCGCTTTCCAAGCAGCTCCGCACCTGCGCCCTTGGCCCACAGCGGCACCAGCGCATTGGAGTGGTTGCCGGTGGGCCGGAAGCTCATCCCCGGCATGCGTCCACGGCCGTTGTTGCGTACCGGCGCGAAGGCAACGTTCTGTGCATCCGGGCCCATCGGCATGCTGTTGTCATGGTCAGTGGTGACGATCAGCAGGTTGCGCTCCCAACCGCCGTTGCGCTCGATCCATTCAACCACTGCTGCCACTGCGTCGTTGAACTCCACGGTTTCCTCGATCAGGCGGCCGTACTGCGGCTGGTCGCTGCATTGGCCGTAGTGCCATTCGGTGCCGCAGGCGCTGGTGTGCGCGGCCCAGTCGGTGGCACCGCCTTCCACCATCAGGAACAGGCCCTTGGCCGAACGCTGCTGCAGGAACCGCAGCGCGCCACGCGTCATGGTCGCAAGATCGGGCACGCTGTCGATCTTCCTCACACCGGAAGGCGTGGCCGCATCCTTGTCCAGCACCTGCAGCTGGCGCGCCTGCTGGAGCGTATTGGCCACGCGCGGCACGCCGATCAGCGGCCGGTCGGCCGGCAACCGACCCTGCGCCAATGCAGTGAACTCTTCCTTGCTGCGGATCAGGCGCCACGGCCCCGCCGGATTGCCGGCAATGGTGCTGCCCGCTTCCAGCTGCTGCCAATCCTGCGGGGAGACCCATTCCCACGGGTTCGCGCAGCCCTCGGCCTTCGCCGAGCCGGCCCCCTCGTCACAGGCGTGACCATCAACGCTGTAGCCGGGACCGCCGGTGCCCATCACCAGGTCCATGTGGCCCTGCGCCAGCATCTGGTGCGCAATCGCGTGATAGTTGTTGCGCGATTCGTTCTGCGCCGCGAACGCCGCCGGCGTTGCATGCGCGAACGGCACCGAGGTCACCACGCCGGTCGCCATGCCCAGGCGCTTGGCGCGCAGCGTATTGAACTCGACCGGATTGCCATCGTTGTTGAAGTTGATGGCGTTGTTGTAGGTCTTGATGCCAGAGGACAACGCCGTACCGGCCGCAGCACTGTCGGTCGCGACTGCCGCCAGGTACTGGTAGCCGACGAACGGCAGGTCCTGCGCCGGCACCGGTTCGCTGTCCCAGGCCTTGCCCGCGTCGTAGCCCAGGGTCTGTGCGTTGTCGCGGGTCGGCTGGCTGCTGACGTTCAACGGGAAGGTGGTGACCGCCAGACGCTGCGGGAAATCCGCATATGGCGCGCCTTCGCGGCTGCCGTATTGCCAGTAGGCGGCGGCGTCCCAGGTGCCCCATCCGGCACCGTCATTGATCATCACGATCACGTTGTGCGGGCGCGCTGCGGCGGTGGGAACAGCATCGGCGCGCAGGTTGGGCTGGCAGCCACCCAGCGCGGCCAGCGCAAGCAGCAGCGAGGAATGGAGCCAGCGGCGTGGCATGCGTGCAGTCATCGGAGATCCCGTCGGGCCAGCGGCGGCCCACAATAACGGTACGTTATATCGTTTCAATATTGCAGCTTCATGCAGCCGCCGCGGGCTATCCTGCAGGCCTTCCTCCATCACCGCATCCATGCCGTCTCCTGCTCCTGCACGCGCGCCGTTGTCCTCGATCACCCTCGATGCGGCAACCTTCGCGGTGATCCACCAGCACAACGCGGACATCGCGCGGCAACCGGCCTCGCTGACCAAGCTGATGACCGCCTACGCCGCTTACGAATGCGTCGAAGAGAACGGTCGTGCGTGGGACGAAGTGGTCACCATCGCTGCCGAAGATGTGCATGCGGTGGCCGAGGATGAAACGCGCATGGGCCTGGCGCCCGGCGAAACGGTCAGCCTGGCACGCCTGCTGGAAGGGTTGATGATCGTCTCCGGCAATGATGCGGCGCTGGCCATCGCGCGCCATCTGGACGGATCACAACCCGCATTCCTGGACCGCATGAACCGGCACGCGCGCCAGCTCGGCCTGCGCAGCACGTGGTTCGCCAGCGTGTCCGGCATCACCACCGCGCACCATGCCTCCAGCGCGCGCGACATGGCGGTACTCGCCGCCTGCCTGCTGAATGACCATCCGCAGATACTGGCAATCACCGCGCAGCGCGCGTTCGCGCATGGCAGCTTCAGCCGCAGCAACCAGAACGCCCTGCTTGGCGAAAACGGCGTGGATGGATTGAAGACCGGCTACACCCAGGCAGCAGGCTTCTGCCTGGCCGCCACCGCATGCCGGTCAGTGCCCGGGCGGGATCAGCCGGTACGCCTGATCACCGTGGTGCTGGGTTCTGAAAGCCGTGACGCACGCGATGCCCTTGTGCGCGAGCGTCTGGCCGCCGGGTTCACAGCGCTGGCCGGCAACACCGCCGACGCCTGAGCGGCTCAGCGCCGCTTGACCGTCGCCACGATCAAGCGCTGCAGCTCGGCCTCGGCGTCGGCCTTGTCCAGCGCGCCTGCTGCCACGGCTTCGGACAGGGCCTCGGCCGCACCGAGAATCGCCCAGCACCCGGCCAGTGGCACCGTGCCGTCGGCCGCAAATGGGCCCAGCCAGATGTCGCAGTTGTCGATGAAATCCTGCTGGTAGCGCCGCCTCACCTCGCGCAGTTCGGGTGCACCGACCAGCGCGGCAAGGATGCCCTGCACTTCGCTGCCCTGGCTGAGGATGCAGTCGATGTAGCCGGAGGCGATTGCCGCCGCACGATCGGCCAACTGCGCCCGGGCGCGGCCGATGCGCTCGTTGAAGACCATCGTCTGGCGACCGTCGTAGTCATCGTAGAGCGCGGCCAGCAGCCCATTGCGGGTCACGAAGTGATCGTAGGCCACCGGCTTGGTCACACCCGCAGCCTCGGCCAGCCGCCCCAGCGTCAGCGCATCGGTACCTTCGTCGCCGACCAGCGCCCAGGCCACGTCCAGCAACTGGCGGGCGCGTTGCTCACGGGTCAATCGGCGGCGCGTGGGTGCGGCGTTGGCAGGCATCGGTGGAGCACGGCGGTCAGCGCATCGGAGTACCGATTTTACGGCCGATCGCCAGCGCGGTCTGCAGATGCGCTTCGGCTGTACCGGAATCGGCGTCCAGCAGCAGGTCGGACGACAGCACGCGCGCGCCGCAGTAGTCGAAGATGCCCATGTCGATCTGGGTCTTCATCGCCGCACCGTAGCCGCGCCGTTCGATCATGTCCGCGCCGGCCCCGCCGATGCCGACCAGGTGCACGCGCAACCGCTGCAGCTTTTTCTGCACCTTGCCATCGGCACCGTCCTGGTAGGCCCAGCCCTGGGTGAACACACGATCGATCCAGCCCTTCAGCAGCGCGGGGAACGACCACCAGTACAACGGGTAGACCAGTACCAACGTGTCGGCAGCCTCCAGCCGCGCCTGCTCGGCGGCGACGTCGGCCGGCGTTGCGCCGGTGCCACGGAACAGCGCGTGGTCCTGCATGTTGAAGCGCGGATCGAAGCCTTCGGCCATCAGATCGGCGTGGGTCACGCGGTTGGCGGCGTCCGACGCGATGATGGCTTCGCCGATGCACCTGGCGATGGCATGGGTCAACGCGGCGGATTCAGGATGGGCGGTAACGATGAGGGTGTGCATGGGGGATGTCCGGAATTCACTAACTACCAATAGTAAGTAGTGACGCCCGGGATACCAGCACCATGCGTGGGACGCTGTTTCCGCATCCACCGTATAGTGCGGCGGTTCCCGCTGAGATACCCGACGATGCACCGATATCTGCTTGCCCTTCTGCTGGCCCTGCCCATGGCAATGGCCGTTGCGCCAGCGCTGGCCGGTGAACTCAGTCCGGAAGACTCGGCTGCATTGCGCAAGGAGGTGCAGGCGATGATGGACGCCTTCGCCCGGGGCGATACCGAGCTGATCATCGCGCGCACCCATCCCAGCCTGAAGCAGCTGGCTGGCGGCGACGAGGCCTTTGCGCGGGCGACCCGCGACACGGTGAAGGCGCTGCGCAAGGCCGGCGTCACCATCATCAGCGACGAGGCGGGCGTGCCAGGCCGCACCTATGCGGCCGGTGACGAGGAAGTCTGCTTCGTACCGCGCCAGTCGCTGCTGCGCGTGCGCGAGGCGCCGATGCGCAGCACGTCATTCATGGTCGCTGTGCGGAGCGTCGGTACCACGCAATGGCGCTATCTGGATGGCGCCGCGCTGCCGGACAACCCCGGGCTGTTGCAGCAGCTGCTGCCCGACCTGGAACCGGGCGTGGTCCTGCCGGAGAGTGAGACGGAAGCGCTGTAGGCGTAGGCGCATCCATCCACGCATGGCGTGGATCCACTGTCCCTGCTGGCCAGAGTCCGCACCGGGGTTTCCGTCAACGGAACAGCGCGTTCAACGCCGCACCCGAGGCCGCCTGCTGCAGGCCATCGAAGCGGCCGTCCTGCGCGATCGGCTGGGTCGCCTGCATCAGCCCACCCCACGCCGCACGCGCCAGCGCACCGCCCAGGCTGACCCGGCGCACGCCGAGTGCGGCGATGTCCTGCAGGCTCAGCGGTGTCGGTCCACCGACCAGCAGGTTCACCGGCTTCGGCCCCGCAGCGGCGACCACCGCGCTGATCTGTTCACGCGTGCTGATGCCCGGTGCATACAGCACATCGGCGCCGGCCTCGGCGTAGGCGCGCAGGCGCTGCAGGGTGTCCTGCAGATCCGGCACGCCGACGAAGAAGTTCTCGGCCCGCCCGACCAGCAGCACATCGCCACCCGCGTGGTCGATGGCCGCACGTGCCGCGCGCAGTCGCTCGACCGCCTGCCCGATCGGCCGCAGCGGCGCATCAGCTACGCCACTGGCATCCTCGATCGACAACGCCGCGATGCCGGTATCGATCGCCGCCGCCACCGCCTCCCCCACTGCCTGTGGCGTGGCGCCGAAGCCATCACCGAAATCGGCGTTCAACGGCAGCGGTGTCGCTGCCGCCATCAGCCGCAGATGTTCCAGCGTGGCCTGCAGCGAAACCGCCCCATCCGGCCGCCCTTCACTCCAGGCGCAGCCGGCACTGGTCGTGGCCAGTGCCTGGAAGCCCTGCCGCTGCAGGTAGCGTGCACTGCCCACGTCCCACGGATTGGGCAGGACGAAGCACCCTGCTGCATGCAGCTGGCGGAAGGCCGCGCGCTTGCGTTGGGTATCGGCATCGGACGAGGTCATGGCGGGCTCCGGGGCGGCAGACCTGCACCCTAGCCCGCCGCCCGGTCGCGCTCAATGGCGATGAAGGCAGCCGTGCATGAGGTGATGCCGCCTGCTTATTGGACGCTGTGGATGCAGGTGCCCGAGCGTGCTTGCCTGCCCACACAATGCCGCCACGGAGCCCTTCATGCACCCGGACCCGCCGACCCTCATCGACGCCGGCGACGATGACGCCCACTGGGCCGACCTGCTCTCGCCCGCACGGCGTCGCCTGATCGCCTCGGCCGGACTGGCCGCCGGTGGGCTGGCCAGCGCGTCGACCGCCACCGCAGCCGCGCGCAGCGACAGCACGGTGAACACCACCGAACCCGGGCGCCCTGGCTTCCGCACCATCATCCCGCCGGCGCCGGAGGGCCGCAGCCCCTGGGGCCAGGCCACCGCCAGCGAACCGACCCCGCGCCCGGCCAGCGTGCGCCCCGGCGAGGCCACGCTGCCCACCCGGCCACGCGCCTACACCGCCATCAAGAGCTACCACGCGCATATCTACTTCGACGAGGACAGCTTCGAGAAGGCCGCGCTGCTGCGGCGCTGGGCCGCCGAGCGCTTCCCGGTCGAGCTGGGCAACTGGAACCTTGAGCCGCGCGGACCGCACGTCACTCCCTCGTTCTATTTCGGCTTCACCAACGACCTGCTGCCGGTGCTGGTGCCCTGGCTGCAGCTCAACAGCCTGGGGCTGACCATCCTGATCCACCCCAACACCGGTGATGGCCGCGCCGACCATCTGTATTACGCGTTATGGGTGAATCGCGCGCAGCCGGTGAACGCCTACAACTGGCCGACGCCGAAGCCGGGGGAACGGGAGCCGCTGGAGGAGGTGTTCCCGAACGTGGTGCCGACAGTGCCGCTGGAGACCTGAGCGGGTGCGTGGCGGGGGCGGTGGGTGGCGTGCAGCGCGCCTCGGGCTGCCCCTCGGTGGGTGCGTAGCTTGCTGCGCACCGAACTTCCTTCATCCACGCATGGCGTGGATCCGCCGCATCACGGCCCATTGCGGCATCGGTCAGCGCCCAGCCTTGCCGGCATCGTCGGCCTACGTGCCAGCATCCCCGGCCAGCACCACGTTCAGCGCGCCTTGATCCAGCGCCCGCCATACGGCCACAAGCACTCCGGCAGATTTCAAACGATCGATTGAAACGCTGCAAACTTCGCCGAACTGGACAGCATCCGCCGGTTCCGCCAGACTGCCGCCCTTTCCCGTCTTCCGGATCCCATGGCGAAGCTGCTGGTCCTGCACGGCCCCAACCTCAACCTGCTCGGCACCCGCGAGCCGGAGGTCTACGGCCACACCACGCTGGCCGACATCGACCAGGCCCTGGCTGCCCAGGCATCGGCCGCCGGGCACACCGTGGACAGCCTGCAGTCCAACGCCGAGCATGTGCTGGTGGACCGCGTGCAGGCCGCGCGCAGTGACGGAACCGCTTTCATCCTGATCAACCCCGCCGCCTTCACCCACACCTCGGTGGCCCTGCGCGATGCGCTGGCGGCGGTGGCGGTGCCGTTCATCGAGATCCACCTGTCCAACCCGCATACCCGCGAGCCGTTCCGCCAGCACAGCTACTTCAGTGACAAGGCCGTGGGCGTGGTATGCGGCTTCGGTGCCGACAGCTACCGCTACGCGATGGACGCGGCACTGCTGCGCGTGCAGGCGGCCAGCGCGTGAAGATGCTGCCGCGCGTGCTCGCCGGCGTTGTGGCGTGGGCCGGCATCTACGGTGCCGCCGCCGCGTTCGACCGCAAGGACGAAGGCATCGACTGCGCCCATCCGGGTACCACGATGGAGAGCGACCTGTGCGCCTCGGACGTGGCCGCCGCCGCTGATGCCGAACTCAATACCGTCTATGCACAGGCGCGTCGCCAGCTGCGTACCCCGGCCCGCGGTGGCACCTGCAGCTATTGCGGCGATGCCGAGCAGGAGCTGGTACTGGCCCAGCGTGCCTGGATCCAGCTGCGCGACCACGACTGCAACGCGGTCTATGCCCTCAATTCCGATGGCACGGCACGCAACGGCGCACAGATGCGCTGCCTGACCACCCTCGCGCGCGACCGTACGCGGCAGCTGCGCGAGTTCTACGAACTGCTTTGACCCGAGCGCGATGCGCTTCCCACCACACTGACATCACGAGCAAAGAGGCCACCATGGATCTCCGCAAAATCAAGAAGCTGATCGACCTGCTGGAAGAGTCGAACCTGGCTGAAATCGAAATCAAGGAAGGCGAAGAGTCGGTGCGCCTGTCGCGCGCCCCGGTGGCCGGCTATGCCGCCCCGATTGCGGCCCCGGTGTATGCCGCTCCGGCCGCTCCGGCGCCGCAGGCGATGCCGATGCAGTCGCCGACCGAAGCCTCCACCGGCGGCACCGCCAAGCCGGGCCCGGCGCTGCCGGAAGGCCACGTGCTGCGCTCGCCGATGGTCGGCACCTTCTACGCCTCGTCCGCCCCGGACAAGCCGGCCTTCGTCACCGTTGGCCAGCAGGTCAAGGAAGGCGAAACCCTGGCCATCATCGAAGCGATGAAGATGTTCAACCCGATCGAAGCCGACAAGTCCGGCACCATCGTCGCCATCCTCGGCGAGAACGGCCAGCCGGTGGAATTCGACCAGCCGCTGTTCGTGATCGGCTGAGGGGCACGCCATGCTCGACAAAGTCGTCATCGCCAACCGAGGGGAAATCGCGCTGCGCATCCTGCGCGCGTGCCATACCCTCGGCATCCGCACGGTGGCCGTGCACTCCACGGTCGACCGCAACCTCAAGCACGTGGCCATGGCCGATGAGTCGGTCTGCATCGGTCCGGCGCCGTCGCCGCAGAGCTACCTCAACATCCCGGCACTGATCGCCGCGGCGGAAGTCACCGACGCCCAGGCCATCCACCCGGGTTACGGCTTCCTGTCGGAGAACGCCGACTTCGCCGAGCGTGTGGAAGAGTCCGGCTTCATCTTCATCGGCCCCAAGGCCGACACCATCCGCATGATGGGTGACAAGGTCGAAGCCATCCGCGCGATGAAGTCCGCCGGCGTACCGTGCGTGCCCGGCTCGGGCGGCCCGCTGGGCGAGGACATCGTCGCCAACACCAAGATCGCCCGTGAGATCGGCTACCCGGTCATCATCAAGGCGGCCGGTGGCGGCGGTGGCCGCGGCATGCGCGTGGTGCACGCCGAAGCCTCGCTGAAGACCTCGATCGAAACCACCAAGAGCGAGGCCAAGGCCGCGTTCGGCAATGGCGAGGTCTACATGGAAAAGTTCCTGGAAAATCCGCGCCACGTGGAGATCCAGGTGCTGGCCGACGGCCAGGGCAACGCCATCCACCTGGGTGAGCGTGACTGCTCGATGCAGCGCCGCCACCAGAAGGTGGTGGAAGAAGCACCGGCACCGGGCATCAGCGCCGAGCAGCGCGAGCAGATCGGCAAGGTGTGCACCGAAGCCTGCGTGCGCATCGGTTACCGCGGTGCCGGCACGTTCGAGTTCCTGTACGAGGACGGCCGCTTCTACTTCATCGAAATGAACACCCGCATCCAGGTGGAGCATCCGGTCACCGAAATGGTCACCGGCATCGACCTGGTGGCCGAGCAGCTGAAGATCGCCGCCGGCCAGAAGCTGTCGATCAAGCAGAGCGACGTGGTGCTGACCGGCCATGCCATCGAATGCCGCATCAACGCCGAAGACGCCGAGACCTTCGTGCCGAGCCCGGGCACCATCACCGGCTTCCATCCGCCGGGTGGCCCCGGCGTGCGCGTGGATACCCACATCTACAGTGGCTACCGCGTGCCGTCGAACTACGACTCGATGATCGGCAAGCTGATCGTGCACGGCCCGGACCGCGAAACCGCCATCGCCCGCATGCGGGTGGCACTGAGCGAAATGGTGGTCGATGGCATCAAGACCAACATCGCCCTGCAGCAGCGGATCATGCGTGACAAGGGCTTCCAGGCCGGTGGCCAGAACATCCACTACCTGGAAAAGCGCCTTGCCGAGCGCAAGAACAAGCCGATCGCACTGACCTGATCGGCGCCAGGTGCTGGACATGAAAAGGGCGGGGATCTCCCCGCCCTTTTCTGTTTCTGTAGAGCCGAGCCCATGCTCGGCTTGCCGGAAAGCACAGCCGGGGCCTGCCCGGCTCTACCCAGACAGGCTCAGCGCGCGTCCGCCGCCGTCGCCGGGATCTGCGAGTTGGCCAGCGGCCGCACGCCATTGGGCGAGGTGGGGTCGACGATCACCATGGTTTCGGTGGAACCATCGGGCCACACCACCTGGAAGGTGCTGCCGGCCGGCAGTGAAGCGAATGGCATGCCACTCTGCGCGCGATAGACCGCAGCGACCTGGCTGGCACCGGCACGGCGCACGTCTTCCTGCGCCTTCACCGTGGTCAGCTCCACCTTCGACAGATGCCGGTAGCGGTCCTCGTAGGTATCGATCATCAGCAGGCCGACCGCGCCGGCCGAGTAGGCCACGAACAGCGCCACCCAGAACCAGAACTTGGCCCCATGCAGGAATCGACGGTAATTCATCGCCCGTCCCTCTTTCCAACCAATCGCTTGATCCATTCCTTCATTTTCCCAGCACCTTGCCGCGATACCGCAGCGTCATACACGAAATCCCGGAAATCCTGCGCTCCATCCTGCGAACAGATCCCTCCGTTCGCACAAAAATTGTTGACCAGCACGCTGTCCGCTCCACAGGCTAGACCGAGTTCACAGGCCGCAAGCCGCCATGCAAGTTCACTGAGCTGCTCGCCCGCCACCAGGCCGTCAAGCGCGCGGTCACCGGCAGCACGCACGCCCATGGCCGGCGCGATGGCCATGTAGGCCTCCGGGTCGCGCGAGGTGCGCACGCGCTCGACCAGGTCGCGACGGTATTCGGCACTGTCTTTCAGCGGCTCACCTTCGGCGAACAGCGCTGCTTCCGCGGCCAGGTTGCCCTGTGCGGCCGCTTTGCGGCGCTCGGACAGCACCAGCGCCGCACCCAGCTTGTCGCCCGGCACGAATCCGCCGCAGCGCTGCGCCACGCGCTCACGCGCCTCGATCATCGCCGGCGCCGCCGTCAGGCCCAACCCACTCAGTACGTTGTTGTCCAGGCGGTAGCCGCCCGGATCGAGTGCGTACTGCGCGCAATAGTCATAGACGCGGCTGAGCATCCAGCGCGCCTCGTGATTGCCGTTGTCGGCCTGTGCGCGCAGGCGCTGGGCGTAGGCATACAGGTCGCTGGCATCTTCGATGTCGGCGCGCAGGTCCAGCGGCAGGCCCGACGGCAGCGTGTTGCCGCGCTCGAAGGCCGCAAGCCGCCGCGCCAGTGCTTCCGGCACCGCCGGCAGCGGCGCTCCGCTGTCATGGCTGGCCACGGCCAGCGGCAGGTCCGGCGACGCCGACGGCGATGCCTCGCCCGCAGCATGGCCGCTGGCCCGATACCCGGCCACGCCCAGCACGGCCACCGCCGGCAGTACGAGCAACCAGGTTTTCAGGGTCGGAGCGAAGGCCATCGGCGGGTGTGAGCGTTCACGGCACACAGGAAAGCGCCGAGTTTAGCAAGGCCTGACAGGCCTGTCTGAACTGCCCCCGTTCATCTCAAGGCAGCATCTCAGGCAATACGGAGACGCCCCGATGGTCTAGCATGGCCCCCTTTCCCGCGACTGTCCCCACCGCCATGCCGTTCCTGGAACTGACCCTGCGCTGCACCGAAGCCACCCAGCCCCGCTATGAAAATGCGCTGGAGGACGTCGGCGCACTGGCCGTGACCCTGCTCGATGCCGAAGCCGACACCAGCAACGAACAGGCCATCCTCGAACCCGGCGTGGGTGAAACGCCGCTGTGGGACACTCTGGTGCTGAGCGCGCTGTTCCCCGCCGACAGCAATGCGCTGCTGCTGCTGGCCGCACTGGAATCCTTCGACCCGGAGCTGGACTGGAGCAATGGCAGCTTCCGCGCGGTCGAAGACGAAGACTGGGAACGCGCCTGGCTGGACCAGTTCCAGCCGATGGATTTCGGCAGCCGTACCTGGATCGTGCCGTGGAACCATGAACTGCCGGACGCCGCGCAGGCCGCCGATGCCGCCGTGGTGCGGCTGGACCCGGGCCTGGCCTTCGGCTCGGGCACCCACCCGACCACCGCCCTGTGCCTGCGCTGGCTGGACCAGCTGGCCGTGGAGGGCCAACTGCAGGGCCAGCGCGTGCTCGACTTCGGCTGCGGCTCGGGCATCCTCGCGCTGGCCGCACTGAAGCTGGGCGCCGCCGAAGCGATCGGCGTGGACAACGACCCGCAAGCGTTGGTCGCCACCGCCGACAATGCCGAGCGCAATGGCGAGCAGGCCCGCATGCATGTGTACCTGCCGCAGGACGAACCGGTCGCCACCTATCCGATCGTGGTCGCCAACATCCTCGCCTCGGCGCTGGATGCGCTGGCCGAACTGCTGGCCGCACGCGTCGCCGCCGGCGGTCGCATCGCCCTGTCGGGCATCCTGCATGGCCAGGAAGGCGAACTGCTGCAGCGCTATGCCGCGTGGTTCGACGATCTGCAGGCCACCCAGGATGGCGACTGGATGCGCATCACCGGCGTACGCCGCGCCTGATCGTGATTGAATGACTGCTGGATCCGAGCCCGCGCCCTGAGCATGTCCGAGCCGAACCCGCCGCGCCGCCCTTTGGCCACCTTCCTGCGCCCCACGTCGGAAGGCGAGGCCGCACCTGCGACCGATGCGCACACGCCCGACCCGGCGGTGCATGACATCCCTGCCGCGGAGAGCGGCGATCCGGGCGATCCGATCGACGCGGCGTTGCCGCCAATGGCGGAGACGCGACAGATCGATGACACCGTCATCCTCGACAAAGCGGCCGTGATCGAACCCGTCCCGGCCGCGCAGGCCGTGGCCGGCGATGCGCCGAGCTTCCTGGGCACTTCGCGGCCGCGCACGCTGCCGACGCCGCGCTGGCACTGGGTGCTGGTCGCCGGGCTGGCACTGTTGCTGGTACTGCAGAGCGTGCTGGCCGATCGTGCGCGACTGGCCGCCGACGCCGGCAACCGCGCCTGGCTGGGCGCGTTGTGCGGCGCACTGCGCTGCAGCCTGCCGGCCTGGCACGAGCCCACCGCGTTCACCATGACCAGCCGCGAAATCCGACCGCTGCCGGGCCAGGCCGGCGTGCTGCAGGTGCAGGCCAGCATCCGCAACGATGCGCGCTGGGCACAGGCCTGGCCGGACCTGCGCCTGTCGCTGTCCGATGCCGATGGCCGGGTGATCGGCAGCGGCGTGTTCGCACCGGCGCAGTACCTCGGCGAGGCCCCCGGCGCGGCCCTGCTGGAACCAGGCCAGAGTGCGCGCATCGCGTTCCGCGTGCAGGAGCCTGCCGCGTCCACCGTCGCATTCACCTTCGACTTCCTCTGACCAGGGTAGAGGCGACCAGCCGTGGCAGGTCGGGCACGCTCGCGCTAGACTGGCCGCCACCACCTCGTCCGGCCGCGCGCTCCGCGCGCACGGGCCAACCAGATCGGGAACCCCCTTGAACGCTGTCCTCTCTCGTCCTGACAACAGTCGTGGCGCTCCCCGGCCACCGCTGCGTGAACACGTCGCCCAGTCCGTGCGCCGCTACCTGCGTGACCTCGATGGCTGCGACGCGGACGATGTCTACGAGATCGTTCTGCGCGAGATGGAAATCCCGTTGTTCGTGGAAGTGCTCAACCACTGCGAAGGCAACCAGAGCCGTGCCGCCGCGATGCTGGGCATCCACCGCGCCACCCTGCGCAAGAAGCTGAAGGAATACGGCATCAGCGCGTAAGCGCGCGCGGGTAGTGCCGGCCGCTGGCCGGCAACCCCATGAACGATGGCAGGATGTTGCCGTTGCCGGCCAGCGGCCGGCACTACCGGCTCCAGTAGATCCACGCCATGCGTGGATGCCACCCCGGCGATCAACCGCCCCGCCCCGTCCAGTAGATCCACGCCATGCGTGGATGCAGCCCCCGCGGAATCAGCCGCCGCCGCCCGCCTTCCAGTAGTACCGCACCACATGGAAGAACACCGGCGCGGCGAAGCACACCGAATCCAGCCGGTCGAGCATGCCGCCATGCCCCTCGATCATGTGGCCCCAGTCCTTGATGCCGCGGTCGCGCTTGATCGCCGACATCACCAGGCCGCCCCAGAATCCCATCAGGTTGATCAGCAGCGACAGGCCGAACGCCTGCAGCGGCGTGAACGGGGTGATCCACCACAGCGCCGCCCCCAGCGCGCTGGCGCTCAGCACGCCACCCACGAAGCCCTCCACCGTCTTCGACGGCGACAGCTTCGGCGCGATCAGGTGCTTGCCCAGCAGCTTGCCCCAGATGTACTGCAGCACGTCCGAGGACTGCACCACGATCACCAGGAAGGCGAACAGCAACACGTTGCGCGACGGGTCATGGCCGGGCACGTGCAGGTTCAGCAGCAGCGGCACGTGCGAGATGCAGAACACGCAGATCATCAACCCCCACTGCACCTTCGCCGTGCGCTCCAGGTAGTGCGTGGTATCGCCACCAATGGTCGACAGGATCGGCAGGAACAGGAACGCATAGACCGGGATCAGCAGCGTGTACATGCCGTACCAGTCGATCCACACCAGGTAGTACTGCCAGGGCAGCACGATGTAGAACGCGGCCAGCAGCGCGTAGTAGTCGCCGGAACGGGTCGGCGCCAGGGTGATGAACTCGCGCAGCGCGAACAGCGAGATGATCGCAAACAGCACGATCACCCCGGCACGGCCGAAGAACAGCGCCAGCCCGACCACGATCGCCATCACCCACCACGCGCGGATGCGCGAGACCAGGTTTGCGATCACCGCGCTGGGCCGCCCACGCTGGCGCCAGCGCAGGGTCTCGGCCACCAGCGTGGCCAGCACCAGCACCGCGCCGACACCGGCGAACAGCAGGCCGGTCTGCTGGCCCACGCTGCGCGCTGCCAGGTCGCCGGACACATCCATCAGATAACTCATGCGCGCCCTCCATTAGGCGCCAGGTCCAGCAGCGCCTGCCGGCTGCGCGCAAGGAACGCAGCCTTATCCTCGTCGGCCTGCAACCGCAGCGGCGTGCCGAAGGTGGCCGTGCACAGCAGCGGCAGCGGCAGGAACCGGCCCTTCGGCATCACCCGCTTCAGGTTGTCGATCCACACCGGCACGAACTCCAGTTCCGGCCGTTGCCGCGCCAGGTGGTAGATGCCGCTCTTGAACGGCAACAGCGGTTCATCGCCGACATTGCGCGTGCCTTCCGGGAACAGGATCAGCGAGCAGTCTTCATCCACCGCATCGCGCAGTACCTGCAACGGGTCCTGCTGGCGATGACCGGCCTCGCGCTCGACCAGCACACCGTTGAACACCGCATCGATCAGGTAGCGGCGCAGGCCGTCGCGCTGCCAGTACTCGGCTGCGGCAACCGGGCGCACCTGGCGCCGCAATGCCGGTGGCATCGACGACCAGATCAGTACGAAGTCACCATGGCTGGCGTGGTTGCCGTAATACACGCGGCGCTCGCTGGACGGCGCGCAGCCGATCCACAGCGCGCGCGCACCGGTCACCACATGGATCGCGCCACTGCAGGCGCGGGCAATCAGTTCGGCGAACATCAGCTCCTCCCGTTCACGTCTGCGGCCACACCACGGCCAGCACCAGCAGCACCACCTGCACCGCTGTCAGCAGGTACTGGCGCAGCAGCAGGCGGCGCATGCCGGCCCAGCGCAGGTCCCAACCGCGTAGCGGCGCGTCGGGCGCGGCGCGGCGCAGGCCACTGTCGTGCAGCAGCTGGTCGGTACGGCGCGCAGCGGCGTCACCCTCCAGGCCTTCATCGCGCAGCAGCTGCAGCAGGCTGGCATCCAGCCCGACCCGCCATGCGTGGTAGGCCTGTGCGAGCCCGACGACGACGCTGACCAGCAGCAGGCCGGCAGCAACCATCGCCAGGTCCGGCTCGGTGCCAAGCAGCAGCAACGCCACCAGCAACAGGCCCAACGACAGCAACGCCGGCCAACGGCCCTGCCGCAGCAGCAGCTGCATGGTCGCCAGATCGGGAACCGTACTCACGTGCGTGCTCCCGCTGCAGCAGTGATGGCATGCAGATGCGCCGCGCCCAGCACGATACCGGGACGTGCCGCGCGCACGATCGCCACCGCGGCATCGGTATCGGCGGCACGACCACTGCGCAGCAGCCAGGCCGCCACACTGGCAGCACTGCGCGAATAGCCCAGCGCGCAACACACCAGCAGCGGCCCCTGCATGCGCAGGCGCTCGATCGCCTCGGTCGCCGCGCGCAGCTGTTCCGGCGTGGGCACTACCAGGTCCAGCATCGGCACGCTGGCATACGCCGCGCCCGGTGCACGACAGGACAGTTCAGCACAGGCATCGACCACGCCGACCAAGGGGGCTGGCAACGCAGCACAGGGAATGCGCCCCAGCCACACGCCATCCATCACCGGCACCGGCTGTGGCGCACGCCGCGTCCACAGCCGCGAATTGATCCATGCCGCGCCCAGGTACGGCGCCAGCAACCAGCGCGCCGCCATGGTCAGGCGCCCATCAGCGCGCTTCTGGAACACCACCGTGCCCAGCCCGGCATAGGCCAGCGCTACCAGCAGCAGCGACACCACCGGCCACAGCAGCCACAACGCCGCGCCACGCAGAAGCACCACCGGTACCAGCAATACAGCGGCCCCCAGCAGGTACAGCGCTGCCAATCGCCAACGTTTGGCATCACGCACGGTGCGCCAGGCGCGCAATGGCGGCGTGCCCTGCTCCGGCCACAGCCAGACGCACAGCCAACCGGCCAGCAGGCCGGTCGGGATATCAATGAAATGATGCTGGAACGTGGTCAGCACCGAGACACCGATCAGCAGCGCCCACACATGCAG
Organism: Stenotrophomonas sp. 109824_Sma; assembly: GCF_056480025.1. NCBI lineage: Bacteria > Pseudomonadati > Pseudomonadota > Gammaproteobacteria > Lysobacterales > Lysobacteraceae > Stenotrophomonas > Stenotrophomonas sp. 109824_Sma. The sequence goes on from NZ_CM151078.1 coordinate 4,285,385, forward strand.
CACCCAACGCCAGGCACCCTGCAGGTACTGCGCGAATTTCACCCACAACACGATCAGCAGCACGATGTGCAGCGACGGCGCCTGATTGAACGGCTTGTCGAAGCCCAGCAGCACATCGAACAGCCAACCGAACACGCCGCCGATCTCCGGCCGCTCGAAGCTGAAGCGCAACGGCCACAGCAGGAAGCAGCTCACGGCGATCAGCTGTGCACTGAACAGCCGCAGCGCGTGCCGGTCCAGTTCCAGCCGACGCCGGCACAGGAAGAACGAGATCGCGTAGAACAGGTCGATCGACCAGTACGGCACGATCGTCCAGGGCACGAACGGAATCTGCGTTTCCCATCCGAACGCCATCACCGGCAGTTCGGCATGGCGGCCGGCCATCCAGTTGGCGAAGCCATAGCTGGCGAAGAAGAACGGGCCCAGCAGCGCCAGCCACAGCAGGGCGCGCCGCCAGGGGCGCCCTTCCGCGGCCAGCGGGGTTGCAGCGAGCGTCGCCATCACGCGGTCCGGCGAGCCAGCGACACGGTGAAGATGCCGAAGTCATCGATGCGCTGCGCCACCTTCTCGAACCCGGCCAGGCGCACCAGCTCATCCATTTCCTGCTGGGTACGGCGGCGCATCACCCACGCTGCGCCACCCCGGTGGCTGGTCAATGCGCGCGCGATGAACTCCAGCTGCGGGTGCCAGGGCTGGCCGGTGTAGGCCAGGTAGCCACCCACCGGCACCGTTGCGGCGATGCCCTGCAGCGAGCGCAGCACGGCGTCGTTGTCGGGGAACAGTTCGTACAGGCCGGACACCACCGCCAGCGTGGGCGACGGATCGACCTTGGCCAACTGCGACGGATCGAACGCATCGCCCTGCTCGAAGCGTGCGATGTCGGCCGCACCGAGGCGCTCGATCAACGCCTGGCCCTGGGTCACGTTCAGATCACTGAAGTCGCGCAGCACGATGCGGTCGGCGCGCTGCTCGCCCTGGCCCAGCGCTTCCAGCACATAGCGGCCATGGCCGGCAGCCACATCCAGCACGCGCACCGGCGTGCCCTGCCCGCGCAGGCGCTGGGCAGCGTCGCGCAGCAGTTCCTGCAGGTGCTGGCCGCGAATGCGGATGCCGCGCCAGCCGATCGCATCCAGATAGTTGCGGTCGACCATCCGCCCCAGCGGGCCCTTGCCACGCGCTTCGTTGCGATAGATGTAGTCCAGCGTGCTGCCCGAATCGAAACCGGTCTGCAGTCCCAGCGCGATGCCTTCGGACAACGTACCGCCGAAACGCAGGCCGCCACGTACCACGCGCCAGCGCAGGTCGGCCAGGCTGTTACGCTCCGGTGGCCACGCCAGGATCTCCGATTCCTCGAAGGTCGGCCCATGGCGGTGCGCGTCGCGCCGTGACAGCTCGCGCAGCGGCTCGGCGAAACGCGCCTGGATGAAACTGCGGATGCGTGCCAGCGCAGGCGCCCGATCGCGCTCGCCCAGCGTGTCGTGGAAGAAGCCCGGCAGGTGCACGCGCTCCTTGATCGGGCTGGACAGGCGCTCGTAGAAGCGGTCCTGCGGGCCACGGTGCACGACGAAGTCCGAGCCGGACACCAGCAGCTGCACCGGCACGCTGATCGCCTGCGCATCGGCAACGATGCGGTCAGCCGCTTCGTACAGGCCCAGCAACACGCGCACCGAGATCGGCCGCGTGATCAGCGGGTCGGTGCGGTAGCTTTCCACCCGCGCCGGATCATGGGTCAGCCACTGCGGCTTGACGTAGCTGTTGACGAAGAAGTTGCCACGCAGCTTCTGCATCAAGGCCAGGCCCGGCCGCGCGAACGGCACGTACAGCTTCACCTTGAACGCCGGCGAAGCCATCACCAGCGCACGCAGGCGCGGCGCGTAATCGTGCACCCAGGTCGCGGCGACCACCGCCCCCACGCTCTGCGCGATCACCACGATGTCTTCCACCGCGATGCCATGCTCGGCGCCGATATGGGCGATGAAGCTGTCCAGGTCGCGCACCAGCGCCGGGAAGCCCGGTGCATCGCCACGCGCACCCGGCGAACGGCCATTGCCGCGCGCATCCCAGGCGAAGAAGGCGGTGTCGGGCAGGTCCAGCTCATCGACCAGGTGGGTGACACGCCCGGAGTGCTCGTGGCCGCGGTGCAGCAGCACGATGGCCTTGGTGGCCGGCGTTGCGGTGGTGCCCGCCCAGTACCGGTAGAACAGCGGTACCTGGTCGAAGCTGTGGAATTCCCGTTCCTGCGCCTGACGCATGCAATCTCCTGATTGTCTTTTTGTATCTGCTTGATTAATTCGGCGAAACCGCCGATTCCCGCAGTCCGCGACGGACCCGGTTGATCATGGTCAGCATGCACAGCGCCGCCATGGCCGCGGCCACGCCAGTGACCGTCATCGCGCCAACCCACTCAAACGCCAGCAGCAGGCCCAGCGCACCGATCACGAACGCGCGGTCGCTCTTGCCCATCGGGCCGTCATAGCGGCGGCTGGCAGCGACCATCAGCCCCAGCACGCCGGCGTACTCGCTCAGGGCCGCCGTCCAGGCCAGCAGCCACAGCGCCTCCGGGCGTACGCCCGGCACGCTGAGCAGGCTCAGGTACAGCGCCGCGTCGGCGATCACATCGCACAGCTCGTTCAGGTAGGCGCCCAGCCGCGACTGCTGGCCGAACTCGCGGGCCAGCATGCCGTCCACGGCGTTGAGCGCCATGCGCAGCAGCATCCACAGCGGCAGCAGCAGGTACAGCAGGGGCTGGGCCGGCGCGCAGCACCAGACGGCGGCGGCCACCAGCAGCGAGACCACGGCGGCGGCCACGGTCACCGCGTTGGCGGTGATTCCCATGCGGTACAGACCGCGTACGGCCGGACGCAACAGGTCCTGGAAACGTCCTTTCAATGCATAGATCGACACGATCTGTACCCGCTAATCCTTGGCAGTGCGGGCACAGCCTACCCCATCGTCGACAGATTCCGGCAACCCGGCTCCGGCCCGCAGCCCCGCCACCGGATCCGGTCGGATCGATGTGCCTGACGCGGCCATGCACCGATTGCCGAGGCCAATTACCCCTTCCAGCGCCCGCCACCGGCCCCCACCGCCTACAATATCGGCCCCGCTCCGCTGCCGATTCTGTCCCATGACTGCTGATCTGTTGCCCGTCCGCCGGGCCCTCCTCTCCGTTTCCGACAAGACCGGCCTGGTCGAGCTGGCCACTGCGCTGGCGGCACGCGGCGTGGAGCTGCTGTCCACCGGCGGCACCGCCAAGGCGATCCGCGATGCGGGCCTGGCCGTGAAGGACGTGGCCGAGGTCACCGGATTCCCGGAAATGATGGACGGCCGGGTCAAGACCCTGCACCCGATGGTGCATGGCGGCCTGCTGGGCCGTTCGGGCCTGGATGATGCAGTGATGGCCGAGCACGGCATCGGTGCCATCGACCTGCTGGTGCTGAACCTGTACCCGTTCGAGTCGGTCACCGCCAAGGCCGACTGCACCCTGGCCGACGCGGTCGAGAACATCGACATCGGCGGCCCGGCCATGCTGCGCTCGGCGGCCAAGAACTTTGCCCGCGTGGCAGTGGCCACCGACCCGTCGCAGTACGCCGAGCTGCTGGCCTCGCTGGAGGCCAACAACGGCCAGCTGACGGCTGCCACCCGCTTCGCGTTCTCGGTGGCCGCGTTCAACCGCGTCGCCCAGTACGATGCGGCGATCAGCAACTACCTGTCGGCGGTCACCGCCACCGACGCCGCGGTGCCGGCCCGTGCCGAGTACCCGGCGCAGATGAATTCCACCTTCGTGAAGGTGATGGACCTGCGCTACGGCGAGAACCCGCACCAGAGCGGCGCGTTCTACCGCGACCTGTACCCGGTGCCGGGCACGCTGGCCACCTTCCAGCAGCTGCAGGGCAAGGAACTGAGCTACAACAACCTGGCCGATGCCGATGCGGCGTGGGAATGCGTACGCCAGTTCGATGCGCCGGCCTGCGTCATCGTCAAGCACGCCAACCCATGCGGCGTGGCCGTCGGTGCTGGCAACGGCGATGCCTACGAGCTGGCCTACGCCACCGACCCGACCAGCGCCTTCGGCGGCATCATCGCCTTCAACAAACCGCTGGACGCCGCCACTGCCAAGGTGATCCTGGACCGCCAGTTCGTCGAAGTGCTGATTGCCCCGGACTACGAGCCGGCTGCGCTGGAATACGCGCAGAAGAAGGCCAACGTGCGCGTGCTGCGCATCCCGCACGGCGATGGCCTGAACAACTTCGACAGCAAGCGCGTCGGCTCGGGCCTGCTGCTGCAGTCGTCGGACAACCGCGGCATGACCCGTGATGAACTGAAGGTGGTCAGCAAGCTGGCGCCGACCGACAAGCAGTTCACCGACCTGCTGTTCGCCTGGAAGGTGGCCAAGTTCGTGAAGTCCAACGCGATCGTCTATGCCAAGGACAACCGCACCATCGGTGTCGGTGCCGGCCAGATGAGCCGCGTGTACTCGGCCCGCATCGCCGGCATCAAGGCCGCCGATGCGAACCTGGTAGTCGAGGGCTCGGTGATGGCCTCCGACGCGTTCTTCCCGTTCCGCGACGGCATCGACGCCGCCGCTGCCGCCGGCATCAAGGCGGTCATCCAGCCGGGCGGTTCGATGCGCGATGCCGAAGTGATTGCCGCCGCCGACGAACATGGTCTGGCCATGGTGTTCACCGGCGTGCGCCACTTCCGCCATTGATCCTGGAGCGACACGGATGTCCACAGTTTCGATGAAATCGCTGGCCGCCCTCGCCCTCGCGGGTGCGGCCGTGCTGGCGGGCTGCAAGCCTGCTGCCGAGCCCAGCACGGGCCCGAAGGCAGATGCGCCGCCGGTGGCCCCCGCCTCACCGGCGCAGCATGTCAGCCGCACCGCACGGCTGCAGGCCTTCCTGGTCCAGCGCTACGGCAGCAACGCCAAGCTCTCCGGTGAATGGCGCGGCAGCTGGACCGACGATGGCGACACCCATGCGATGGACTGGCAGGTCTGCGCGGAACAACCGGTGGTGAGCGGTGACAGCTGGCAACAGCTGCTGGCCGTGTGCGGTGCGCTGGTCGATGGCGCGCACATCGACCCGGGAACCATCGAGTTCTTCGTGCTGCGCCCGAATGGCGAGGGCTTTGAAGTGGCCAGCGAACTGACCGGCCAGCGCTTCGGCAGCGGCGGCCAGCCCGGCACCGCCAGCATCATCCGCGCCGGCAGCGACTTCTATGGTTTCCGCGTCGAGGACGGCTGGTTCGGGCAGGGTTTCTCGTTGCTCTCGCAGTCGCTGATCCTGCCGGGCCCGAACGGCCTGGTGGCCAGTGGCAGCGTGCGTAGCCATATCGACAATGACGCCCAGTACGAGTGCGACACGGTCGATGCCAGCACCGACCCCGACACGACCAACGACTGCCGCACCCGCCGCTTCAGCATCGATTTCGCCCTGCGTTTCGACGACAGCGACCGCAGCGCGCGGGTCTGGCCACTGCTGATCGAGGAAACCGGAATCACCTGTGGTGGCAAGCAGGTCCGGCAGCAGCACCGCTTTACCCTGGACCCGAAGACCTGGGCCTACTCCTTCCCCGAATCGCTGCGACGCGAAGGCTGCGAGTGAACCACGCGCGCCGCCGGGGATATCGATCCTCCCTTCCCACGCAATCTGGAATCTCGTGATGAACGTACTTGTCATCGGCTCTGGCGGCCGCGAACACGCCCTGGCATGGAAGCTGGCCCAGTCCTCCCGTGTCACCGAAGTGATCGTGGCGCCCGGCAACGCCGGCACCGCCAGCGAAGACAAGTGCCGCAACGTGGCGGTCAAGGTCACCGATATCGACGGTCTGCTGGCGCTGGCCCAGGCTGAAGGCGTGGCGCTGACCGTGGTCGGCCCGGAAGTACCGCTGGTGGCCGGCGTGGTCGACCGCTTCCGCGCCGCCGGCCTGCGCATCTTCGGGCCGACCGCCGCTGCCGCGCAGCTGGAAGGCAGCAAGGCCTACGCCAAGGACTTCCTGGCCCGCCACAACATCCCTACCGCGTTCTACGCCGTGCACAGCGACGTGGACGCTGCGCTGGCCTACGTGCGCGAGAAGGGCGCACCGATCGTGGTCAAGGCCGATGGCCTCGCCGCCGGCAAGGGCGTGATCGTCGCAATGACGTTGACCGAAGCCGAAGACGCGGTGCGAGACATGCTCTCCGGCAACGCGTTCGGCGATGCCGGCGCACGCGTGGTGATCGAGGAATTCCTCGACGGCGAGGAAGCCAGCTTCATTTCGATGGTGGACGGTGTGCATGCGCTGCCGATGGCCACCTCGCAGGACCACAAGCGCGTCAGCGACGGCGATACCGGCCCGAACACCGGCGGCATGGGCGCCTATTCGCCGGCCCCGGTGGTGACGCCGGAGGTGCATGCACGCGTGATGCGTGAGGTGGTGAACCCCACCGTGCAGGGCATGATCGCCGACGGCATCCCGTTCACCGGCTTCCTCTATGCCGGCCTGATGATCGACGCCAGCGGCGCACCGAAGGTCATCGAGTTCAACGTGCGCTTCGGCGACCCGGAAACCCAGCCGGTGATGCTGCGCCTGCAGTCGGACCTGGTGGAGCTGGTGGAAGCCGCCATCGACGGCCGCCTGGACCAGGTAGAAGCACAGTGGGATGCACGCCCGTCGCTGGGCGTGGTGCTGGCCGCGAAGCCCTACCCGGAAGCGCCGATCACCGGCGACGTGATTTCCGGCCTGGACGACGTGCCGGCCAGTGCCAAGGTGTTCCATGCCGGCACCGCGCTGGACGCGCAGGGCCAGGTGGTCAGTGCCGGCGGCCGCGTGCTGTGCGTGGCGGCGCTTGGCTACAGCGTGCGCGATGCGCAGGCAAAGGCCTATGCCGGCGTGGCCAAGGTGACCTGGGCCAACGAATTCCACCGCACCGACATCGGCTGGCGCGCGATCGCACGCGAGGGCTGAGGTCCGGCGCCGCAGCCACGCATGGCGTGGCTCTACAGGCGCCACACCGCCGGGGTAGATCCACGCCACGCGTGGATTGAACACCTCGGAAAAGCAAAGGCCCGGCAGAACCGGGCCTTTGCTTTACAGGACTGCTTCGAGTCCCTTCCGATCAATCAGGTTCAGCAACTTCAGTGATGGTCCGCTGGGCTTCTTCTCGCCCTGTTCCCAGCTGCGTACGGTGGAAACGCTGGTATTGAGAACTCCAGCAAAGACCGGCTGACTGAGCTGCAATGACGCACGCAGGGCACGGATCTGGGCACTGCTGTATTCAGGGACCGGCTCAAGGCAAAGCGCTTCGTAGCTGCTCAATCGACGTTTATCGATGAAGCCATGTGCGTGCAGACTCACAGCCGCATCATGCACCGCCTCAAGAAGCGCACTTTTCGCGCGCCGTCGCTCAGGGGACTTCGTCATGGCTGATCTCCTGTAGATCCCCGTACTGCACGGCACGATTCAGCTGCGCCGTACTCATTTTCAAGAACTCCGATGCGTACAGCTGCAGCGCATCGCGTTCCGCATTCGTGATTGCAGCACGTTCATTCTTCTCGTAGCCGAAAAGGAAGAACCAATGCCCGCCTCGCTGTGTGGCGACGATGGTTCGGACGCTCCCACGCTTTCCTCGCCCCGGCAAGGCAACGCGCTTCTTGAAGATTCCGCCGCCAAGATCAGCATCCACCAGACCCCCTTCCATTTCACGTACCGACCGGTACAGCGCAGCGTCGGACAGGGTGGTCCTGCGCATGCTGCGATTGAAACTTCGTGTGCGGAAGACGCGTGGCATGATCATACCGTGCCACTGCGTGGTACGGCGTGAACATCAGCATCCAGCACATGATCCGGTCGGCGCAATCACCGCTTTGGCGTCAGACTAGAGCCACGCCATGCGTGGATGAGAACGCCACCAAAAAGAAAAAGCCCGGCAATGCCGGGCCTTTTCATCGCTTCAACGCCACCCCGCTTACGCGGTGAACAGCGCCTTCATCTTCTTCAGCGCATTCGCTTCAACCTGGCGGATGCGCTCGGCCGACACGCCGTACTCGTCGGCCAGCTCCTGCAGCGTCACCTTGCTGTCCGCGTCCAGCCAGCGACGGCGGATGATGTCGCGCGAGCGGGCGTCCAGCTCGGCCAGGCCTTCGCGCAGCAGCTGCATCTGGTTGTCTTCGCTGTCGGCACGTTCGTAGGCCATCGACGGGTCTTCATCGTTGGCGACCAGGAACGCAGCCGGCGACGGCGGCGCGTGCTCGTTGTCCTCGTCGGTCGGCGCATCGAAACCGATATCGCGACCGGACAGGCGCGACTCCATTTCCATGACCTCGCGCTCGGACACGTTCAGGTCCTTGGCCACCGCGCTCACCTCAGCCGCGTTCATCCAGCCCAGGCGCGTCTTCGACTTGCGCAGGTTGAAGAACAGCTTGCGCTGCGCCTTGGTGGTGGCGACCTTCACGATGCGCCAGTTCTTCAGGATGAACTCGTGCATCTCGGCACGGATCCAGTGCACGGCGAAGGAGACCAGGCGCACGCCCATGTCCGGGTCGAAGCGCTTGACCGCCTTCATCAGGCCGATGTTGCCTTCCTGGATCAGATCGCCCAGCGCAAGGCCGTAGCCGTTGTAGCCGCGGGCCACGTGCACCACGAAGCGCAGGTGCGAATGCACCAGCTCGCGGGCGGCGTCCAGATCGTTACCGTCGCGGAAGCGACGGGCCAGGTCCTGTTCGTCATCGACCGACAGCACCGGGATCTGGTGCACGGCACCGATGTAGGCGTCCAGCGAACCGAGCGCACTGGGAATCGGGAGATTGTTTGCCACAAGGGCAGTAGAGGTGTTCTGGCTCATAGGCACCCATCTTAGCAGTCCGGCATTTGGACTGCTAAAGGAGGAAAAAGTTCCAGCGTCCCATTGATGCAACACTGGTCCCAAACAGAGCCCTACCGTAGCGCGATTTGATGACAGTGGCGAGCATGCTTTTCGGGATTCACAATCCCTTGGAATTCAAGCAATTACCTACTGGAAACCGGCCAATTCCGGTCAAGCGGAGCTGAACGGGCCGTCCGCAGGACCCATTCAGGCCCGGAAACGTTGCCCGGCGTTCAGCCCCGGTCACCCACCGACGGTCAGAGCGCCGAGCGGGGCGGCAGCGACCAGTCGATCGGGGCCTGGCCGCGGCGCTGCAGGTACTCGTTGGCCATCGAGAAATGCCGGCAGCCGAGGAAGCCACGGTGGGCCGACAGCGGCGACGGATGCGGCGACTTCAGCACGCGATGGCGGCGGGTATCGATGACCTTGCCCTTCTGCTGCGCATAGGCGCCCCAGAGCATGAACACCAGCCCTTCGCGCTCGCGGTTGAGCACGTCCACCACGTGGTCGGTGAAGCCTTCCCAGCCACGCCCCTGGTGCGCACCGGCCTTGCCCTCCTCCACCGTCAGCACCGCATTGAGCAGCAGCACGCCACGCTGCGCCCACGGGATCAGGCAGCCGTGGTCCGGACGCGGGATACCGAGATCGCTCTCGATCTCCTTGTAGATGTTCAGCAGCGACGGCGGCACCGGCACGCCCGGCGGCACCGAGAAACTCAGGCCATGCGCCTGCCCGCGGCCGTGGTACGGGTCCTGCCCGAGAATGACCACCTTCACCTGCTCGAACGGCGTGGCGTCGAACGCGGCGAAGATCTGCGGGCCGGGCGGGAACACCGCCGCGCCACTGGCCTTGCGCTGGCGCAGGAAGCTGGACAGCTCGCGCATCTGCGGCTGCAACAGGTAATCGCCGACATGCTGCTTCCAGCTCGGTTCCAGCTGGATCGTCGGGGTGTCGGCTACTTCATCCATCATCGCAACAGGGGTCCATCGTTCAATCGGGCCAGCCGCAGCTGGAACAGCACCTTGGTGACCAGCAGCCGTTCTTCGATCGGCTTGAGCACCAGGTCGTTGGCACCGGACTGCAGCAGCCCGGTCTGGTTGTGCGGATTGCCATCGCCGGTCATCACCAGCACCGGCAGGCGGCGCTTGCCGTAACCGAAGTCCACGCGCACGCGCTGCACCACGTCGCGACCGCTCAGTTCGCCCTTCAGGGTGACGTCGGTCAGCACCAGGTCGATGCGGTGGCGACTGCGGCCCAGCGACTCGGCGGTGAGCAGGGTGAACGCTTCTTCGGCACTGACCACGTGCAGCACGTTCAACTGCTGGCGTTCCAGCATGCGCTTGGTGGCCTCGGCCACCACGCGGCTGTCCTCGATATAGAGGATGGTGGCGCCGGGAATGGTCTGCGGCTGCACGTAGCCGCGGATGAAGGTCGCCAGTGCCTCGTGGCCCAGCGCCTTGTCGAAATAGTCGGTGACGTACTCGGTGAAGCGGCGCTGCTCCAGGTGCTGCTGGGCATCGCCGGAGACCACGATCACCGGCACATAGGCCTGGCCGGCCGCTTCGCGCACCATCCGCGCCAGCGCCAGGCCGTCGCCATCGCGCAGGGTCAGCGAGGTCGTCACCAGGTCCACCGGGCCCTGCGCCAGCGCCTGCTGCGCATCCTCGATGCTGTCGCAGCCGATCACCTCCACGCCGGGCAGGTCACGCTGCAGGACGTCGGCGATCAGCTTGCGCACCAGCTTCGAACCATCGACCACCATCACCCGCGTCGCGGGCCCTTCAAGGTGCTTCAGCGCTTGCGGTTGCATGCCGGTCTCAGGTGTCGGTCGGGCGGGTCTGGCGGAGGAAGTGGCCGGTGACCAGCCAGGCGCCCAGCCAACCCAGCAGCAGCGTGCCGAGCAGGACCAGGCCGCCATGCAGCAGGTCCAGGCCGTGCAGTACGAACGGGCTGCCGTAGCTGCGCGAGAGTTCGGCCAGCGGCATGCGCAGGGCGGCACCGGCGGCGCCGATCAGGGCCAGCGCCACCGCGCCGGCGCCCAGGCCGTACCACGCGCCCAGGTACAGGAACGGGCGACGGATGAAGCCATCGCTGGCGCCGAGCAGCTGCAGCACGCCGATCTCTTCGCGGCGGGCCTGGATGTCCAGGCGTACCGTGTTGCCGACCACCAGCGCGGCACCCACGCCGAGCAGCACCGACAGCACCTGCACCAGCCGCGCACCGAAGGCCAGCCAGGCATCCAGGCGCTGGCGCCACAGCGCATCGTGCTGCACCAGGTCGGCCTCGGGCAGGCTTTCCAGCGCGCGCGCCAGGCGTGCATCGTCCTTGCCCTGGCCGGGGGTGATCACCAGCAGCGAGGGCAGCGGATTGTCGTTGAGTGCGTCGATGGCCTCACCGAGGCCGGCATCGCGCAGTTCCTGCAGGCCCTGCTCGGGCGTGCGCACGTTCACTTCGGCCACGTCGTCGCGGTCGCGCAGCTGGCCCGCCAGGCGCAGCGCGCCGGGCCCATCGACGTTGCCCTTCAGGAACACGTTGATGTCGCGCGACTGCTGCACGCTGCCGGCGAACTGCTTGAGGTTGTCCAGCGCGATCGACAGCCCCAGCGGCAGGGCCAGTGCCAGCGCCATGACCATCACCGTCAGCAGGGTCGCCCACGGCTTGCGGCAGGCGCGGCCCAGGCTGAACACCACGCTGTGCACGTGGTGCTGGAACCAGACACCCACACGCGAGGGGGCGGCGGCTTCGCTGTTTTCGTTCTTCGCCATCGGTTACTCCGCCAGGTCCTGCGGCGAGATGTCATCCACCAGCCGGCCGTGGTCGAGGATCAGCACGCGCTTGCGCATGCGGCGCAGCAGCGGCAGGTCGTGACTGACCACCAGCACGCTGGTGCCGCGCGAGGGCAGCTCGGCGAACAGGGCCATGATCTCCGCCGCCAGGGTAGGGTCGAGGTTGCCGGTCGGCTCATCGGCCACCAGCAACTTGGGCTCACCAACGATCGCGCGGGCGATGCCGACGCGCTGCTGCTCGCCGGCCGACAGCTGCGAAGGCAGCGCCTTCTCGCGGTGGCCCAGGCCCATCCGTTCCAGCACCGAGCGCACGCGCTTGTTGATGTCGCCACGGCGGGTACCGCGCAGGATCAGCGGCAGCGCCACGTTCTCGGCGATCGAACGGTCCATCAGCAGGCGGTGGTCCTGGTAGACCGCCCCCACCGCGCGTCGGTGGCGGGGCACGTCGCCGCCGCGCACCTTCAGCAGGTTGCGCTCGTCGAACACCACCGCGCCGCGGCTGGGCCGCTCGTCCAGGTGGATCAACTTGAGCAGGGTGCTTTTGCCCGCACCGGAATGGCCGGTGACGAACAGCATCTCGCCCGGCGCGACCTCGAAGCTGACATCGGTCAGTGCCTCGTGGCCACCGGCGTACTGTTTGCTGACATTGTCGAAGCGCAGGACACTCATGCCCCGATTATGCAGGAGCGGCGCGACGTCGTGGAGACGGTCGCGCGATCGGTAGTGCCGGCCGCTGGCCGGCAGCTGTGTGGGTTGCCGGCCAGCGGCCGGCACTACCCCACCCCATGGGGCAGTGCGGATCAAGGTCCGCACCCACCATCGGCGGCTTAGTTGCCCGACAGCATCCGGCGGATCTTGCGGCCGATGCGGGTCAGGAACGAATCGCCGGTATCGGCGGCCGTACGCACCGGCTTGGCCACCACCTGCACCGGGGTCACCGGGCTGGCGCCGTTGCCGGCGTTGGCCTGCACGCCCTCGCCACCCTCGACCGGACGGCCGTGGCGACGACGACGGCGCTTGCGCGGCTTGCGCTCGCCATCCACGGCACCTTCCGGTGCCCCCTCGGCACGCGGCGGGCGCGGCGGACGCGGGGCCTGGGCGACAGCGGCTTCGGCACCTTCGGCCGGGGCAGCTGCGGCCTGCTCGCCTTCCACGCGCGGCTTGCGCGGGCCACGCGAACGGCGCTCGCCGCTGCGCTCACCGTCGCGACGCTCGCCACGGCCGCCGCCGGAGCGGCCACCACTGCGACCACCACCACGACGCTCTTCTTCGGCGGCACGGGCTTCGCGCGCTTCACGGAAGATCTGGCCGACGCTCTCGTTCTCCTCACCTTCCTCGCCAGCGGCCGGGGCCGGGCGTTCCGGGCGCGGCAGCGGGGTCAGCAGTTCCTTGGTGACCGGCTCGGACGGGATCTTCTGCTCGATGTAGGCCTCGATGTCCGGCAGGCCCATGGCGTAGCGTTCGCAGGCGAAGCTGATCGCATCACCCTCTTCGCCCAGGCGCGCGGTACGACCGATGCGGTGCACGTAATCTTCGGCGTCGAACGGCAGGTCGTAGTTGTAGACGTACTTGATGCCGTCGATATGCAGGCCGCGCGCGGCGACGTCGGTGGCCACCAGGATCTCCAGCTGGCCCTTCTGGAAGCGGTTGAGCAGGCTCTCGCGCTTCTTCTGCGGCACGTCGCCGGACAGCACGCCGACGCGGTAGCCGGCCTTTTCCAGCGAACGGGCGACGCGCTCGACGAACACCTTGGTATTGACGAACACCATGGTGCGCGCGCCTTCGCTGCGCGACAGCAGGCCCAGCAGCAGCGGGATCTTCTCGTCGTCGGCCGGGAAGTAGATGCGCTGGCGCACGCGGGCAGCGGTGATGGTCTCGGCTTCGACCACCAGCTTCTGCGGCTCGTTCATGTGCTCGTAGGCCAGCTCCAGCACGCGATGGCTGAGGGTGGCGCTGAACAGCAGGGTCTGGCGGATGGTGCGTTCCGGCATGCGGCGCAGCAGGAAGCGGATGTCCTTGATGAAGCCCAGATCGAACATGCGGTCGGCTTCGTCCAGCACGCAGATCTCGCAGGCGTGCAGCGAAACCACCTTGTGCTGCTTGACGTAGTCGATCAGGCGGCCCGGGGTGGCGATGATCACGTCCACGCCCTGCTGCAGCAGCTCGCGCTGCTTGTCGTAATCCACGCCGCCGTAGACCAGCGCGAAACGCAGGCCCAGGTCGGAACCGAACTTCACCGCATCCTTGTGGATCTGGATGGCCAGTTCGCGGGTCGGGGCAAGGATCAGCGCGCGCGGATCTTCCGGCTTGCGGTCGGCCAGGGCCGGGCGGGTCAGCAGGCGGTTCACGACAGCGACCAGGAAGGCCAGGGTCTTGCCGGTGCCGGTCTGGGCCTGGCCGGCAACATCACCACCGGGCAGCGCGACCGGCAGGGTCAGCGCCTGGATCGGGGTGCAGCGGGTGAATCCGGCTCCTTCAAGGCCGGCCTGCAGGGCCGGATGCAGCTCGAAGGAGGAGAAGGTCAAATCGGTCAGCGGTTTGTCGCTCATGAGTCCGTCTTGGTATGGCCGCCGGCCCGTGGGGCGGCTGGCACTTCATCGTCTAGGGGCACCGTCGCAAACTGCGGCCCCTGCGGCGGGTTGGCAGGCTGGGACCACCCGGTCCGCGCGCCGCACAATGCCCCAGTTTAACGCACTCGGGCAGGCAAACCGGAATGACCCGTCTCATAAAGTCAAGAGACGGCGCCCTTCACCCAGCCACACCGGACTTGAACGGCCTGCCCGGGGTCGCTGGTGTTGCCCACTGCCAGCCCCATGTACAGGAAGACAGTGAAATCCGACACATACCGGCCATCGAAGCGATCACGATACGCTGGGTTCCAGCCGGCGCCTGTCCCTGCCCTGCGATAGGGGTACACTGCCGGCCGTGAGCGTCCAGGCATCCCGCCGAACGCACCGCGGCAGTGCGCCGCGAGGCAACGACGAGGGTCGCGCCACCGGGCATGGCCCAGTTCACCCACCTCCGGCATGGCCGGGTGCAATCCAAGACGAGAAACCAAGATGAGCGACAAGGTTGTACATGTCGGCGACGCCGACTTTGATAGCGCAGTGCTGAACTCCAAGGAACCGGTGCTGGTCGATTTCTGGGCCGAGTGGTGTGGCCCCTGCAAGATGATCGCCCCGGCGCTGGACGAACTGGCCGATGCCTACCAGGGCCGCGCCAAGATCGCCAAGGTCAACGTCGACCACAACCGCGCGCTGGCCGCCAAGTACCACGTGCGTTCGATTCCGTACCTGGTCGTGTTCAAGGACGGCGAGAAGGTCGGCGAGCAGATCGGTGCGGTGGGCAAGGCCCAGCTGGCCGGCCTGCTGGACAAGGCCCTGGCCTGATCCCGTTGTTCCCGGCAGCCGCCGCCCGCGGCTGCCGGCGGGCGCCCAGCGTCCATCATGAATGCTGTTCCCGGCGACCCTTGCAAGCCGCCGCAGGCCGATGATAGTGTCGGCATATCCGGCCGCGTTCGCGTGCCGCACCCTCTGGACGCAGTTTCTTCCAGACCCATTCCCAACGTTCGCCGCCCCAGCCGGGCGCTCGCACCTTCAAGCGAGGAATAACGCTCTTGTCCGATAACACTTCCGAAACCGGCAGCGCCGATGCGCCCGCCGAAAAGCGCGTGCGCAAGCCCCGCGTGAGCAAGGCCGCCGCTCCGGCAGCCGCCGAAACCAGCGCCGTTCCGGCGCAACCGACCCTGCCGCTGGCAGCCGCGCCCGAAGCGCCGGCACCGGCTGCAGCCGCCCCCGCGCCGAGCGCGCCTGCCACTGAAACCCCCGCCTCCGGCGGCGGTGAGGGTGGCGAAGGCCGCGAATCCGGACAGCGCCAGCAGAACCACCAGGGCGGTGGCCAGAACCAGGGCCAGGGTCAGAACAACAACCCCTACAACCAGAACGGCCAGCAGGGCCAGGGCAATCGCCGCGACCGTTTCCGCAATCGTCGCGACCGTGACCGCAACCGCGGTGGCCGTGATGACGGCATGCCGCAGGACGGCGGCGAGCAGCAGCCCTTCGTGCCGCGCCCGCACGCCAACGTGCCGGAAGGCTTCCCGGTCTACTCGCTGAGCGACCTCAAGCGCATGCCGGCACAGAAGCTGCTGGAAATCGCCGAGCAGCTGCAGATCTCCGAAGGCGTGGCCCGCGCCCGCAAGCAGGACGTGATCTTCGCCCTGCTGAAGGTGCTGACCCGCCACGGCGACGGCGTCGCCGCCGATGGCGTGCTGGAAATCCTGCCGGACGGCTTCGGCTTCCTGCGCGCGGCCGAAGCCAGCTACCTGGCCGGCCCGGACGACACCTACATCTCGCCCAGCCAGATCCGCCGCTTCAACCTGCGCACCGGCGACCACATCTCCGGCCGCATCCGCTTCCCGAAGGACGGCGAGCGCTACTTCGCGCTGAACATCGTCGACACCATCAACGGCGAGCCGATCGAAGCGTCGAAGAACAAGGTGCTGTTCGAGAACCTGACCGCGCTGTTCCCGCGCCGCCGCTTCACCCTGGAGCGTGGCAACGGTTCGTCGGAAGACATCACCGGCCGCATCCTCGATCTGATGGCGCCGCAGGGCAAGGGCCAGCGTTCGCTCATCGTGTCCCAGCCGAAGGCCGGCAAGACGATGATGATGCAGCAGGTCGCCACGGCCATCACCACCAACCACCCGGACGTGCACCTGATCGTGCTGCTGATCGATGAGCGCCCGGAAGAAGTGACCGAAATGCAGCGCACCGTGCGCGGCGAGGTCATCAGCTCGACCTTCGACGAGCCCGCCGCGCGCCACGTGCAGGTGGCCGAAATGGTCATCGAGCGCGCCAAGCGCCTGGTCGAGCACAAGAAGGACGTGGTGATCCTGCTGGACTCGATCACCCGCCTGGCCCGCGCCTACAACAACGTGGTGCCGAGCTCGGGCAAGGTGCTGACCGGTGGTGTGGACGCCAACGCCCTGCACCGCCCGAAGCGCTTCTTCGGTGCCGCGCGCAACGTGGAAGAAGGCGGCAGCCTGACCATCATCGCCACCGCGCTGGTCGACACCGGCTCGAAGATGGACGAGGTGATCTACGAAGAGTTCAAGGGCACCGGCAACAGCGAAGTGCACCTGAGCCGTCGTATCGCTGAAAAGCGCGTGTTCCCGGCCATCGACATCAACCGTTCCGGCACCCGCCGCGAAGACCTGCTGATCGAGCCGGAGCTGCTGCAGAAGATCTGGATCCTGCGCAAGCTGCTGCATCCGATGGATGAAATGGCCGCGATGGAGTTCCTGCTGGACAAGATGAAGAACACCAAGTCCAACGACGAGTTCTTCGGTTCGATGAAGCGCTGATCCACGGCATTGCATCGAAAAGAACCTGCCGCTCGCTGCGGCAGGTTTTTTTTTGCCTGCAGGGCGACCCACTTCACTTTGCCGCCGCCGACTTTTGGCGATAATTCGCCCGATACCCTGCCCGGCCCTGCGGGCGTGGCCACCGATTCCCGCTGTCGCCCCTTCCGGAGAACCGGTCGGGTCCAGCCTCCTGCCGGATCCGTCGACGCATGCGAACGCTGTCCCCCCGCCTCAACCTGGGCAAGCTGATCCTCGCCCTGGCCCTGCTCAGCGCCATCATCGCCCTGGCCAACACCCTGCTGGCCAGCTACCGCGTGCAGCGCGACCAGCTGGTCGGCAATACCCTGGAAGCCAACCGCGTCTATGCCACCAAGCTGGCCGAGACCACCCAGAACTTCCTGCTGGCCGCACAGCAGGAGCTGGCCTACGCCGCCACCCGGCTCGGCCAGAGCGACCTGGATCCGAAGCAGGCCCAGGATGAAGCCAGCCGCCTGCAGCTGCAGACCAACAGCTTCAACTCCTCGCTGGTGGTCGACGCCGACGGCCTGGTGATCGCCACCTCGCCGCAGACCCTGCAGCTGCAGGGCGAGATCCTGCACAGCGTCGGCAACAACGCCGCACTGGCCGCGCGCCAGCCGATGATCAGCGATCCCTACCAGTCGGCCACGGGCAAGCTGCTGGTCTCGCTGTCGCACCCGATCTTCGACCGCCAGGGCCGCTATCGCGGCTACGTCAGCGGCACCCTGTACCTGCGCCAGCGCAGCGCGCTGCATACGCTGCTGGGCAAGCACTACTATCGCGACGGCTCCTACCTGTACGTGGTCGACCGCCATGGCCGCCTGCTGTACCACGCCGACGGCAAGCGGGTCGGCGACTACGTGGTCGGCAACCCGGCGGTGAAGGCGGTGGTGCGCGGCGAACGCGGCGCGCAGCAGGTCCGCAACAATCTGGGCGTGTCGATGCTGGCCGGTTATGCGCCGGTACCGGCCACCGGCTGGGGCATCATCGCCCAGCGGCCGACCGAGGCCACGTTGCAGCCGCTGTCGCGGTTGATGACTGCGGTGATCTGGAACGCGATCCCGCTCGGCCTGCTGTCACTGCTGATCACCTGGTGGTTCGCCCGGCGCATCTCGATGCCGCTGTGGCAGCTGGCGCGCAACGTACAGGGCGGCGAGGACACCGGCAACGCGATCAACCACGTCAGCGGCATCCGTGCGTGGTACTTCGAGGTTGCCCAGCTGAAGCAGGCGGTCCTGCACAGCTTCAACGCCCTGCAGGACCGCATCGGTACGCTCAACCGCGCCAACCGCACCGATCCGCTGACCGGCCTGCTCAATCGCCGCGGCCTGCAGCAGGCGCTGGATGCGCTGCAGGTGCAGGGCATCCCGTTCGCGATCCTGGCGCTGGACATCGATCGCTTCAAATCGATCAACGACAGCCACGGCCATGACGTCGGCGATGCCGCCATCGTCCATATCGCCGACCAGATGCGCCGCTACTCGCGCGACAGCGACATCCTCTGCCGCGCCGGTGGCGAGGAGTTCCTGCTGCTGTTGCCGGGCATCAGTACCGACTCGGCACGCCAGGCCGGCGAGCGCCTGCGCCAGCACATCGCCGATCATCCATTCGAGCCGGTGGGCACCATCACCGTGTCGCTGGGCGTGGCCCACTTCCCCAGCTTCCATGTCGATGCCGAGCAGGCGCTGCGGCTGGCCGACAAGGCCCTGTACATGGCCAAGGAACAGGGCCGCAACCGGGTGGTGGTCTACCCGTACGCGGACTGAGAAGCGGCCGGCCTGGCCAACCGCCTCACCGCGCCGGGCTCAGCGCTGGGCCAGCGGCGTCAGCAGGCGCAGGCCGCGCTGGGTGCCATCGACCATGTACACGCCGCCGGCGGGCAGCAGATCACTGCCCACCTGCTCGGCAGCGTCCGGCTTGCGCCACGGTGCGGCCTGGCGCGGGCCGGGGATGAAGGCACGCCAGCGGCCATAGCGTTCCGGCTGGCCGTTGTCGCTGTTGTTCAGGGCGAAGGTGACCGGCACGCGCACGGTCCAGGAGTCACGCGTACTGTCCTCGCCGGTGGTCGGCGGCACGAAGGTCCACTTGCGGGCCGCACTGATACTGGCCTTGGCGAGGATGTCGCGCATCTTGGACATGGTCCGTTCCGGTGCGACCACCGTCATGTTCACCTGTTCGGCAACGACATCGGCGACGGTGCCGTCGCGCGCTACCTGGACCAGCAGCAGCACGTCACCCTGCCCACCATTGCGGAAGGCATCCTCGGGGTAGCGCGGTGGCGGCATGTTCTTCCGGGTGACCGAATCGGTAGCCTTCGGATCATATTCACTGAAATCGACACTGGTCATGCTGATCTGGTAGCTGCCGTCGTCCTGCTCCTTGCCACGCAGGCGTACCCGCAGCGGCGCGTGGGTGGCCACCGGCTTGCCGTCGCGCAGCGTCGGCTCGAACTGCCAGCCACGGATAGTGCCTTCCACGAACGATGCGATGCCCGGTGCGAGCATCGCCTGCTGGTCCAGGGTCAGCTTGCTGACCGATCCGTCGGCCGCCACATCGATACTGCCCGACAGCGCCATGCTCATCTCGGCAGTGGCGCGCACGGCGCGCGCGTTCTGGGCAACGGCATCGGCCGGCAGCAGGGGAGCGCCGGCGGTAAACGCCAGGGCCAGGGCAAGGAACAGGGGGGAGCGCATCATTGCCGGATCCATGGTGATGAGGTGAACCCAGAGCGTACCCCAGTCTGGACGGGACCGGCAGGCGATTCACGCCAATCCGTTCAGGCCAGGCGATGGGCCACCGCGTAGGGCGGCGTATCCGGATAGTCACCGCCGGCGAAGCGCGCCTGCAGGCCCTGCCACCACGCGGGATCGAACAGGTGCCGATAATGTTCGCGCACCGCGGACAGCTCGCCCGCCGGCAGGCCCATGAACGGGCCGAAACGCTCGGGAAACACATCGCGTGGCCCGACATGGAACCAGGGTTCGTCGGCCATGGCTTCCTCCGGCGTACGCGGCTGCGGCCAGGCGCGGAACACGCAGTCGCTGACCAGGCACAGCTCGTCATAGTCGTAGAACACGGCCCGACCATGCCGCGATACGCCGAAGTTCTTCGGCAGCATGTCGCCGGGGAAGATGTTGTTGCGCGCCATGTCGGTGATCGCCTGCGCGTAGTCGAGTACCGCCGCGCGCACCGCCTCGCCGCCCTGCTCGCGCAGGTACAGGTTCAATGGACGGAAGCGACGCTGCACGTAGCACAGTGCGACTTCCACCTGGTCGCCATCGACGCGCACGCTCTGCGCGCACTGCTCGAGCAGCTCTTCCAGCAAGGCCGGTGCGAAGCGGTCGCGTGGGAAACGCAGATGGCGGTACGGCTGCGCATCCAGCAGGCGGCCGACCCGGTCGAGATTGAACACCAGCGCGTACTTCTCTTCCACCTGCTGCCGCGACATCGCCTTGGGCCAGGCGAAGCGGTCGCGGATCAGCTTGAACACCAGCGGATAGCTGGGCAGGGTGAACACCGCCATGACCATGCCCGGCGTACCTTCGGCGGGCACCAGCCGCTCCTGCGGATGTTCGTTGAAGTGGCGGAAGAAGGTCCGGTAGCGCTCGGTCTTGCCCTGCTTGGCCCGGCCCAGAACGGTGTAGATCTCATCGATGGGCTTGCCTGGCAGCAGGCTGCGCAGGAACACCACCGCATCGCCGACCGTGGCAAGGTCGGCCTGGAAATAACTGCGCGACACGCCGAACAGGTGGGCGACGTCGCGGCGCCGGGTCAGCACCGCATCGGCACGCAGGCCCTGGCCATCGTTGACCAGGGCAATCACGCACGGTGAGAAGCGGTGCTCGCCGAACACGCGCCCCACCAGATAGGCGCGGCGCTCGCGATAGAACACGGTGTCGAGCAGCTCGATGCTGCGCACCGGCGTATCGCCCCAGTGGGCCAGATCATCCTGCAGGCGCACGGCGATGGCCGCCGCGCAGCGCAGCTGGTGCGCATAGGGAATGTCGAAGCGGTAATCGGCCAGCACACGCTGCAGGGCCTCCACCGGCCGCGTCGGCGAGACCGCATAGGTATGCCGTGCGACCGGGTGGGTGATCGCATCGGATGGCTCGACATCGAAGGCGATGAACTCCAGTTCCGGGTCCACGCCACGGGTGGAGAACAAGCGCCGCGACAGCGTGTTGTAGAAGGTCTTGTACAGTTCGGCGTCGATCAGCCCCCGCAGCAGTGCGCTGTAGCGCGCATGCACCTGCAGCCACAGCGCGCGCTCCCCGATCGCTTCGCCGGCGAGACGCCGCAGCGCATCCATCTGTTCGGCGATGCACAGGTCGTACAACGCGATGCGTTCGACTGCATCCTGGCGCGCGCCCGCCCAGTCGCGCTGCTCGAAGCGCTGCCGCGCACGGGCGGTGATCGCCGCAAAGCGGGCGTGATACTGCTCGAAGCCGGCGTGGATGGCGCAGGCGATGCGCGACGCCAGCTCGGCAGCGATGTCAGGCTCGGACATGCAGGACTCACCCGGGAGGACCGGCTTCACCATACGCTGGCGTGGGGTGGCTTGTGTAGGGCCACTGCGTGCCGCGACAAACGCAACGATTCCTACAGACCCGATGCCTCCCCGCTGCCTACCCTTTCAGGCCCAACAACGGCACGAGGTGACGCATGCAGCAAATGACCTTTATTCCACGCGTGGAGGAAGGCAACGTAATCCCCCAGCGCGCCCGCGACGGCTACATCAGCGCCACCGCCCTCTGCCAGTCCGTCGGCAAGCGCTGGTCCGATTACCGGGCGTTGAAATCGACGGAGGAGTTCCTGCAGGAGCTCATGGCGCAGACGAAGCTGTCCGAGAATGAGCTGATCCACGTGGTATCCGGTGGAAACCCGGCGATGCAGGGCACCTGGATCCACCCGTACCTCGCCATCCACCTCGGCCAGTGGCTGTCGCGCAAGTTCTCAGTGAAGGTCTCGCAGTGGGTGGTGGAATGGCAGCAGGGTCGCGCCAACGCGGTGATGCCAGCGCACATCGACCGCTACATGCAGAACCGCGCCAAGGTGCCCTATACCCACTTTTCGATGCTCAACGAGCTGACCCTGAACCTGATCGCGCCGCTCGAGCAGGCAGGCTACACGCTCCCGCAGGCGCTGGTGCCGGACATCTCCGAAGGCCGCCTGTTCTGCAAATGGCTGAGGGATCATCGGGGTATCAACACCGATGCACTGCCCACGTATGACCACTCCTACCCGGATGGGCGCACGGTGCAGGCCAAGCTGTATCCCAACGAGCTCTACGAAGACTTCCGCCGCCACTTCAACGAAGTGTGGTTGCCTGAGAAGGCGCCGGCGTACTTCGCCAAGCGCGACAACAAAGCGCTTTCGTTCGTGACCACGCTGCTGCTTCCACCGCAGTGAAAGCAGCGCCGAACGTGCTCGGCTGCTTCGGCTGAAAGCAGCCGAGCATGGCTCGGCTCTACTGGAACCGATGGCTCAGATCGCCAGTTCAGCCTCCACGTCCTGTACCTTGCGCCGGGCCAATGCCAGGTTGGACTTGGTACGGTCCAGCACGATGTAGAAGAACAGGCCCTTCTTCTTCGCCACCGGGCGCATGATGTGGTACGCCTTGCCCAGCGAGATCAGGATGTCCTCGATGCTGTCGTTGAGGTTCAACGACGCGGCGGTCTTCATCTTGGCGCGGATCACTTCGGTGTTGCCGGCGGCGGCCACTTCCATGTCCATGCCGGCACCGGCTTCGCCCAGCAGCATGCCGCTTTCATAGTCGACCAGCGCCACTGCCTGCGCGCCGTCGATGCCCATCAGTGCGTTCAACGATTCATTCAATCCAGCCACGTCGCACCTCTTGTCGATGTTGGTTCGAGCCCCTCGTTCCCCTGCGGCCGGGCTCACGATCCGCCGAGTTCGGCCAGGATCGCCTGGCCACATTCCCTGCTCTGCCACAGCACCTGGCCGATCACGCTGCGCTGGTCGCAGGCCGCCATCAGCAGCAGCGGTGCGCGCCCTTCGGCCTGGATCGCCAGCATCAGCACCTTGCCGCCCGCCGCTTCCAGCATCAGTGTCTGCAGATCGCCCAGTACCAGTTCACGCCCGACCGCTGCGGCCAGCGCCAGCATCGCGCTGGTCATCGCCGCGAGCCGTTCGCCGCGCCCTTCGGCGCCGGCGCTGACCAGGGCAAAGCCATCGACGCTGGCCAGCACTACCGTGCGCACGCCTTCGACCCGCTGCTGCAGGTCCTGCAGCAGGGGCTGCAGGCGCTCACGCTGACCGGCATCGGGCAGTACCGACATCTGCCCGTCAGCCATGTGCAGCCACCAGTGCGTGCGCTTCCATTTCGCTCATCAGTACATCCATCAGCAGCAGTCCCTGTTCGCGGTCACGGGCATCCACGGCCAGCAGCGGCAGCGGCTGGTCATCGAGGCAGGCACGGGCGGCCCAGTCATCCAGCGCGGCCTGTGGCGCCTGGTCCAGGTGGGTGACCGCCACGACCAGTGCCAGGGATGATGCGAACGGCTGCAGCACCTGCAGGTAGCCTTCCAGCTCGCTGGCCAGGCCGGCGCGGCGCGCATCCAGCAGCAGCACCGCGCCACGCGCGCCCTGCAGCAGGATCGGCCACAGGAAATCGAAACGCTGCTGGCCGGGTGTTCCGTACAGCCGCAGGCGTTCGCCGTTGGGCAGGTCGATGTCTGCGTAGTCCAGCGCCACGGTGGTGGAAGCCTTGTCGGCGCCGAGGCGATCACTGTTGGCCACATCCGTGTCGACCACCGCGCCAGCCGCGATGCTGCGTACCAGGGTCGACTTGCCGCTGCCCATGCCGCCCAGCACGACCACCTTGTGCTCACGCATTGCGCTCGCTCCCGCGCAGGTGCCGCCACAGGCGGGCAAGCAATCCGTTGTCGGTGCGGGTGCCACCTGTCGCCATCATCGGCGCCGCCGGGGCGGCCTGCAGCTGCGCGTAGCCACACAGGTAGGCGGCATGGATGAAATCGCGAACGGCCGCCGCCGGCAGTTCGAGCAGCATCGCGCATTCTTCAACCGTGCACGCGCGCTTGAGCAGCAATGAGCACAGGCGGAAGCCATCGTGGTCATGGCCCAGCACGCGGAAATCCGGCCAGCGCAGCAGCTTCACCGAGGCGCCGCGCAGGCGCTCGTCCAGCGCCTGCCAATGGCGGCTGCGTTGCGCACATTGCCAGAGCAGCGGCCGCAGCGGCTGGCGTGGCCGCTCGCCGGCCAGGGCCTGCAGGCGCGCGGGTGTCAGCGCATCCAGCTGCAGGCGCTCAAAAGCATCGGCCAGGCGCTCCACCAGCGCCGCAGCCGGCTCCTGCAACAGCACGGCCTGATCGTGCTCCAGATCCATCAGCAGCAGAGGCTCACCCGCATCACCCAGCAGTGCCTGGCCCTGTCGCAGCGGCAGCCGCTCGCGCAGCAGGCGGGTGATGGCGTGCGCGCCATCTGCCAGGCGGATCGGTGCAGGTGTCTGCATGGCCAGGGGCTCCGGTGCCAACTGCATGCGGCGCAGCGCGCGACCGATGGCACCGTCATCAAGCACGTCCTGATGCCCGTCGCCATCACGCAGCTGGCCGCCGATGTCCTCGATCCAGCACTGCAGGCGCGGTCGTTGCTGCCGCATGCGCTGGGCGGCGTTGCGCAGCGCCGGGGTATCGCGGATGACCAGCAGGTCGCAATCGTCCAGATCCTGGCTGCGGCGGACCTGGCCATCCGGCAGTGCCGAGGCCAGGCGCAACCGTTGCAGCAGGGCCTGCTCGCCCTGGATATCGGTTCCCACTACCAGCACGCGTGCCATCCGTGTTCCCCGAGCGACCACCTCCCCGGTGGTCTCGCGTCGCCAAGGCTAGGGCATTGCCGACGAGGGCCGTCGTGATCGACTGCTCAGATTGAGGGCGGCTGCAGTCCGCCTCCTATCGGTTCTGCGACGGCCATCGCGGGCAAGTTTCATGCCCCTTTGACGGCATTCCGACAGCCGACGGATGTCACGGTTTCATCCTTCGGGGTCAGATCCCTTCTGCCATGCAAAAGGGATCTGACCCCGAAGGCCGCAAAAAAAGAAACCCGCGCCGAAGCGCGGGTTCCGGTGTCACGGCCGAGCGGCGCTGGATCAGCCGCGCAGCTGCTCCAGCGCGGCGTTGAAGGTCGCGCTCGGGCGCATCGCCTTGCTGGCCTTGGCCACGTCCGGGCGGTAGTAGCCGCCGATGTCCACCGCCTTGCCCTGCACCGCGATCAGCTCTTCGACGATCTTCTGCTCGTTGTCGGTCAGTGCCTTGGCCAGCGGGGCGAAGCGTGCCTTCAGCGCGGCATCTTCATTCTGCGCGGCCAGGGCCTGGGCCCAGTACAGCGCGATGTAGAAGTGGCTGCCGCGGTTGTCGATGCCACCCAGCTTGCGCGACGGCGACTTGTCGTTGTCCAGGAACTGGCCGTTGGCCTCATCCAGCGCCTTGGCCAGCACGCGGGCTGCGGCGTTGTCGTAGCGGTTGCCCAGGTGTTCCAGCGACGCTGCCAGGGCCAGGAATTCGCCCAGCGAATCCCAACGCAGGTAGTCCTCTTCGACGAACTGCTGCACGTGCTTCGGGGCCGAACCACCGGCGCCGGTCTCGAACAGGCCACCGCCGGCCATCAGCGGCACGATCGACAGCATCTTGGCGCTGGTGCCCAGCTCCATGATCGGGAACAGGTCGGTCAGATAATCGCGCAGCACGTTGCCGGTCACCGAGATGGTGTCCTCGCCCTTGCGGATGCGGTCCAGCGAGAATGCGGTGGCTTCCACCGGCGGCAGGATGCGGATATCCAGGCCGTTGGTGTCGTGGTTCTTCAGGTAGGTTTCGACCTTGGCGATGACCTGCGCGTCGTGGGCGCGGGCGGCATCCAGCCAGAACACGGCCGGGGTGCTGCTCAGGCGGGCGCGTTCGACGGCCAGCTTCACCCAGTCCTGGATCGGCGCGTCCTTGGTCTGGCACATGCGCCAGATGTCACCGGCTTCCACGGCGTGCTCGAACACCACGGTGCCGGCATCGTCGGTGACCTTGACCACGCCATCGGCAGCGATCTGGAAGGTCTTGTCGTGCGAGCCGTACTCTTCGGCCTTCTGCGCCATCAGGCCGACGTTCGGCACCGAACCCATGGTGGCCGGGTCGAAAGCGCCGTGCGCCTTGCAGTCGTCGATGACGGCCTGGTACACACCGGCGTAGCAGCGATCCGGAATGACCGCCTTGGTGTCCTGCAGCTTGCCTTCGGCGTTCCACATCTTGCCGGAGTCACGGATCATCGCCGGCATCGAGGCATCGACGATCACGTCGCTCGGCACGTGCAGGTTGGTGATGCCCTTGTCCGAGTTGACCATGGCCACGCCCGGACGCTGCGCGTACTCGGCAGCCAGGTCGGCTTCGATCGCCGCACGGGTGGCCTCGGGCAGCGACGGCAGGCGTGCGGCCAGGTCACCGATGCCGTTGTTGGCATCGAAACCGGCCTGCTTGAGCACGTCGGCGTGCTTGGCCAGCACGTCCTTGTAGAACTCGTTGACCGCCACGCCGAACATGATCGGGTCGGAGACCTTCATCATGGTCGCCTTCAGGTGCAGCGAGAACAGCACGCCCTGGGCCTTGGCATCGGCGATCTGCTCGCTGATGAAGGCGGCCAGTGCCTTGCGGCTCATCACCGCGGCATCGACGATCTCGCCGGCCTTCACTGCGGTCTTTTCCTTCAGCACGACGGTGCTGCCGTCCTTGCCGTGGAAGGTGATCTTCAGCGCACCGGCGTTGGCCAGGGTGGCCGACTTTTCGCTGCCGTAGAAATCACCGGCGGCCATGTGCGCGACGTGCGACTTCGAATCCGACGCCCAGGCGCCCATGCGGTGCGGGTGCTTGCGCGCATAGTTCTTCACCGACAGCGGTGCGCGGCGGTCGGAGTTGCCTTCGCGCAGCACCGGGTTCACCGCACTGCCCTTGACCTTGTCATAGCGCGCCTTGTAGTCGCGCTGCTGGTCGTCGGCCGGGGTTTCCGGGTAATCCGGCAGCGGATAGCCCTGGTCCTGCAGTTCCTTGATGGCCGCCTTCAGCTGCGGCACCGAGGCGGAGATGTTCGGCAGCTTGATGATGTTGGCGTCCGGGGTGGTCGCCAGCTGGCCCAGCTCGGCCAGGTCGTCGCTGACCTTCTGCGCGTCGCTGAGCAGTTCCGGGAACAGCGACAGGATGCGGCCGGACAGCGAGATGTCACGGGTTTCCACCACGATGCCGGCAGTGGCGGTGTAGGCACCAACGATCGGCAGCAGCGACTGGGTGGCCAGGAACGGTGCTTCGTCGGTCAGCGTGTAGAGGATCTTGGACATGGGGGACTTGGACTCTGTAGCGATGCTCAGGGGAAGGCCGGCGCCAACGCCGGGCCACGTGCAACCGTGTCGCGCGCGGGGCCGGGCCCCGCGCTTTCCCCCGTCGCCGTCAGGGTGGGCGCGCGGCGGGGAAACCCCTGCATTGTCGCGTTTTCAGCCGCGCGGGGCAAAGCCGCGCCATACGCGGCGGTACTGCATGCCGGCAACGCTGTGATCCATCCACGCCCGGTGTGGATGAAGCGCGGCCCGGTTGTGACTAGATCCACGCCATGCGTGATGAGGCCAACCGCCACCCAATAAAAAAGGACGCAGCCTCGCGGCTGCGTCCATCGTGAGCCCTGCCGGGAGAGAGTCGGCAGGACTTACTTGACCTCGAACTCCTGCGGCGTTCCAGCCGCCTTGCCATCGACGGTGACCTCGGCGCGGTACTTGCCGGCCGGCCAGCCCTTTGCATTCTTGAACGTGACGTTGGTGGTTTCCGCGCCGCTGGTGTTCAGGGTCGCGTTCTGTTCGCCGGCCACCTGGCCGTCCTGGTAGGTCAGCTTCGCGCCAACGGTGACGTTGTTGGCAGCGCCGTCGGTCTTGACCGAGACGATGACGTCATCCTTAGGTGCGAACAATGCTGTCGTCGCAACCGACTTGTCGGCGGCTGCGGTCTTGCCCACGGTGACCGCCGAGACGCTGACTGCAGCGGCTTCGGCCATCGGCGGCGGTGCGCCGGTCATCGGGGCCGGTGCCGCCGGCTCGGCCGGGGCAGTGGCTGCCGGTGCGGCGTTGCTGTCGGTCGACTCTTCCTTCTTCTTGCAACCGACCAGGGCAACGCTGCCCAGCAGGGCGGCGATCAGGGCGGTCTGGAGCGGGGTGGTCTTGATCATTCGGGGTTCCTCCCAGGGATTGTCGGACGGCGTTCGATCGCCGGCTTACTTCGGCGGCAGTTTCAGGGTCTGGCCCGGGAAGATCTTGTCCGGGTCATCAAGCACATCGCGGTTGGCTTCGAAGATCTTCTTCCAGGCATTGGCGTCGCCCAGATGCTGCTTGGCGATCTTCGACAGCGAGTCACCCTTCTGCACGGTGTAGGTGCCGCCGCTCACAACGTCGGCGGTGCTGTCCACCGAAGCGCTGACGCCTGAGAAGTCCGCCTTCGGCACCTGCTCGGCGGTACTGTCGACGCTGCCACTGACGCCGGAGAAATCGGCTTTCTTCTCGGTACTCATCCACAACTCCCGTCTGCATGACTACGTGGTTC
Source organism: Stenotrophomonas sp. 109824_Sma (assembly GCF_056480025.1). Taxonomy (NCBI): domain Bacteria; kingdom Pseudomonadati; phylum Pseudomonadota; class Gammaproteobacteria; order Lysobacterales; family Lysobacteraceae; genus Stenotrophomonas; species Stenotrophomonas sp. 109824_Sma. Next base: position 4,313,990 of record NZ_CM151078.1, read on the forward strand.
GCACGTTGCCATGGCGGTTGTTAAATGGGGATGGTGCAGATGTGAAGCCGCCCCCGGGGGCGGCTGAACAATCGGGAGAGCCGGTGCCCGGTAGTGCCGGCCGCTGGCCGGCCTGCCCTTGCCCTGGATGCGGGTTCCCTGCAGTTGCCGGCCAGCAGCCGGCACTGCCCGTAACCGCCTGCGGCGGTTATTTATTGCCGCAGTTCGCGGTAGGTCGCAGCCGGTGCAACGATGCCGGGGCTGGCCCGCCAGGGATTGATATCCAGGCCACCACGGCGGGTATAGCGGGCCTCCACTTCCAGCCACTGCGGCTGGCAGCGGGCGGACACTTCGCTGAAGATCCGCTCAACGCACTGCTCGTGGAACTCGGCGTGCTCGCGGTAGCTGACCAGGTAGCGCAGCAGGCCCGCACGGTCGATCTTCGGCCCGCGGTAACGCAGGCTGACCGTCGCCCAGTCCGGCTGGCCGGTGACCGGGCAGTTGGACTTCAGCAGCGCCGAGACCAGGGTCTCCTCTACCACTTCATGCGCATCGGCGGTGAGGAAGTCCGCCTGCGGCGGACCGTAGCAGTCGATCTCCACATCCAGCCCGTCGACGGATTCACCGAGCGGCGTCTCGCGCAGGCCCGGCAGACCGAACTCGACCTGGACAGGCGCACCGGCGCAGGCTGACAGGTCAGCCACCAGACGCTCGCGCAGTGCCTCGGCGCTGTCGATGCGGGTGCTGTTGAGGGAGTTGAGGTACAGCTTGAACGACTTCGACTCGATCAGCCGCGGCGAGGTGCACGGCACCTGCACGGTGGCGACGGCCACCTGCGGCTTGCCACGCGGGTCGAGCCAGCTCAGCTCGAAGGCATGCCAGCGGTCGTGGCCGACGAACGGCAGCGCGGCGTCATCGAGGCCGATCTCGGCGCGGGCGCCGATGCGCGGGATGGGGAACAGCAGGCCGGGATCGTACTGCGACGGGTAACTGACCTCGCGACCGAGGCTGGAATCCTGTGGGGTGTTCATGGGGGTCATTGTATCGCGCGAAGGGCGGGCCTTCGGCCGGGCCGGCCAACGGCGGAGCCCCTCCGTGGTGGTTTTGTTGGTTGGTCGTGGAAGGCGGTCTATCGGCTTGGCCGGGTGGGTAGGCGGGTCGGGGGACGCCGTAAACCCGTCCCTGGGGGCTTGGCCGCGGCATCCATGCCGCGGACTGATCTGGCCCCCTGAAAACGGACGCCATGAAGCCGTTTCAGGCGGCAGCCCGGAGCTGCCGGGCGTAGTTGTTAGGCGAGTGGTAGCCCAGCGCCGAGTGTAGCCGGGCTGGATTGTAGAAGCCGTGGATGTAAGCAGCGATGGACTGGCTGGCTTGTTCCTTACTGGCGTAAGGCTCGGCAGCCTCTTCTGTCTTGAGCGTCGCAAAGAAGCTCTCGACCACGGCGTTGTCCCAGCAATTGCCAGGCCGGCTCATGCTTTGGACCACGTCATGGGACTGCAGCAGCTGGCGAAACTCGTTCCCCCAGTACTGCCCGCCACGATCGGAATGGAAGATCAGGCCAGGTCGTTGTGGATGCAGAGCCCAGGCATTGGCGAATGCTTTCACTACCAGTTCTTCAGTCAGGCGCCTGGAAACGCTGTAGCCCAGCACCTGCCGGGTCTGGACGCTGATGACCACGGCCAGATGCAGCCATCCCTGGCGGGTGGGGACATACGTGATATCTCCGACCCACGCCGTCGGTCCGGTTCCGGGGGCAAATTGCCGATCCAGCAGGTTGGGGGCGAGCTGAGATGAGCCGCCGGAGGATTTGGGCCGGAATCGGCCTTTGGTCTTGCCCTGGATTCGCTCCTCGGCCATTAACCGTGCCACGCGCTTGTGGCCAACTGGATGATTCCTGGCTCGTAAGGCCCTGACCAGCCGACGCCGCCCATAACTGCGTTTGCTGGCCACATGGATGGCCCGAAGCTCGGTACGGAGGGCCGAATCGACATCGCACGTTTGGGCACACTGGCGGCGCAGGTAGTCATGGAATCCAGAGACAGAAACCCCAAAAAGCCGACACAGCAACCTGGTCGGGTAGCGAGTCCTTTGACTGGCGACGAAGGCGTACCTCACTTGGACTCTCTGGCAAAGAACGCCGCCGCTTTTTTTAGGATTTCCCGCTCCATCTTCAGATTGGCGTTCTCGGCCCGAAGGCGGCTGATCTCGCTTTCCAGGTCAGTGGCCGGCCTGCGGGCCTCAGAGGTCAACGACCGGCCAGCACGGACCGCGTCAATCCAATTTGCCAGCGTCTTGACCGACATCTCCAGCTGACGGGCCGCTGCGGCAGGCCCGAGCGACTCGGCCAACTCCACGGCTTGGTGCTTGAACTCATCGGTGTAGCTACGACGGGTGATACGGGACATAAGGGGACCTCCAAGTGCGATCAAAGTATCGCCTCTTGGCGTCCGCGGACGGGGGGCCAGATCAGACACCCCCGCCCCGCCTACCCACCCGGCCCCTGACAGTTCCCTGCACGCGGCCGCCACCACGGGAAAGATCAGAAAATCAAAATCAGAATCCGATCCTTCAGACGTTCATGACGTCCGCCGTGCCGACCAACGGTCGGCACCCACCAACAGCAGCGGGCACCAACAGCCGCGGGAAACTGTCGAAGGCGGGGTGGGTCCGGTTGAGGGGGTGTCCGCGGCATGGATGCCGCGGCCAAGCCCCCAGGGATGGGTTTACGGCGTCCCCCTCAACCGGACCCACCCCGCCATCCCAAGGAATGCCCACTTTTGACGTTGCCGTTGCCGTTGATTCAAGCGGGTGCAGGGCGCAGTCCTGCCGGAAACCCTCAGCCAGCAGGAGTGCCGGCACCGTTCAAGTAATCCAGGCTCACCTGCAGCAGCGCGCGGAATCCAACATCCAACGCCTTCTCATCCAGCAGGAACTTCGGCGAATGGTTGGCCGGCGCCGTCGCCGGGTCGATCCCAACGCTGGTGGACCCGACGAAGAAGAACATGCCCGGCACTTCCTTCGCGTACAGCGAGAAATCCTCCGCGCCCATCTGCAACGGCGGCTCGTACACGTTGTCCTTGCCCACCACCGCCTGCAGGCTCGGCAGCATCTTCGCGGTCAGTGCCGGGTTGTTCACCGTGGCCGGGTTGCCATCGGCCTCGTAGATCTCGGTCACCGCCTTCGCGCCGTGCGCGGCAGCGGTGTGCTCGGCCACGTTGCGCAGGTCGGCGAAGATCTGCTGGCGCATGCCTTCGTCGAAGGTGCGGATGGTGCCGACCATCTCCACTTCATCGGGAATGATGTTGTAGCGGATGCCACCGTTGATCGCGCCGAAGGTCAGCACCGCCGGCTGCTTGGACAGGTTGGCGCGGCGGCTGACGATGGTCTGCGCGGTGCCGACCAGATCGGCGGTGGCGACGATCGGATCGACACCGTTCCACGGCGCCGAGCCGTGCGTCTGGCGCCCGATCACCTTGATCCCGAACCGGTCCGAGGCGGCCATCAACGGGCCGCCGCGCACGGCGATCTGCCCTACCTGCACGCTGGAGAACACGTGCAGGCCGAACACCGCTTCCGGCTTGAAATCAGCGAACAGGCCTTCCTTGAGCATCAACGCGGCACCACCCTCCTCCGGCGGCGGTGCGCCCTCCTCGGCCGGCTGGAAGATCAGCATCACCTGACCCGGCAGGTCCTTCTTCATCGCCACCAGTGCTTCGGCCACGCCGAGCAGGGTGGCGGTATGCGCGTCATGGCCGCAGGCATGCATCACGCCCACGGTCTGACCGCGGTACTGGTCAGTGGCCTTCGAGGCGAACGGCAGGCCGGTCTGCTCGGTCACCGGCAACGCGTCCATGTCGGCGCGCAGCGCGATCTTCGGGCCTGGCCTGCCGCCCTCGATGATCGCCACCACGCCGTGATGGGCGATGCCGGTCTTCGGCTTCAGGCCCATCGCGCGCAGGCGCTTGGCGACCTCGGCCGAGGTGCGCGCCTCGCGGTTGGACAACTCAGGATGCTGATGGAAGTCCCGGCGCCATTCGACCACCTTGGCCTGCAGCCGCTGCGCGGCGGCGGTCACCTCCGGGCGCTGCCCGTCCTGGGCGTAGGCAAGGGCCGGCAGGGCCAGCAGCAGGGCGGACAGCAGCAGCGAACGGCGCATCGCAATCTCCACAGCAGAAGGGTTCCAGCTGAATGTAGGGCAACACCGCCGCCACGGGAACCTCCGGCGCTGGATCCGGTCTTAGCGCCCGTCCCATCCGTCATGCAGGAAACGTGATGTGGCACAGGTATGCTTTGCGCATTGCCCCGGCGTCCCGCCTGGTCCAGCCCTCTCGGAGTCCTCGTAATGTCACGTGTTTGGAAGATCGTGCTGCTGGTCGTGGCAGTGCTGGTGCTGGCCGTGGTCGGCCTGCGCGTCATGGGCGGGGGCAAGGACAAGGCCGGTGGTGCGGCTGCGGGGGCGCGCCAGGGCGGCGAGGATCCGAATGCCGGTCCCGTACCGGTGACCGTGGTGGATGCCACGCGCCAGGACGTGCCGGTGTATGCCAGCGCGCTGGGCACGGTGACCGCGATGAACACCGTTACCGTCAGCCCGCAGGTCGGCGGCCAGCTGATGAGCCTGAATTTCCGCGAAGGCCAGGAAGTGAAGCAGGGCGATGTGCTGGCGGTGATCGATCCGCGCACGGCCCAGGCCAGCTATGACCAGGCCGCCGCGGCCAAGCGCCAGAACGAAGCCCTGCTGGCCACCGCGCGCTCCAACTTCCAGCGCTCGAACGCGCCGGAGTATCGCCAGTACGTCGCCAAGACCGATCTGGATACACAGCGAAACCAAGTGGCACAGTACGAAAGCGCGGTCGCAGCGAACGAGGCCAGCATGCGCTCGGCACAGGTGCAGCTGCAGTACACCAAGGTCACCGCACCGATCACCGGCATCGCCGGCATCCGTGCGGTCGATGCGGGCAACGTGGTCAACGCCGGCACCGCACTGGTCACGCTGACCCAGATCCATCCGATCCACGTACTGTTCAACCTGCCCGAGCGCCAGCTCGGCGACGTGCGCCAGGCGCAGGCCGCCGGTACGGTGCCGGTGGCCGCGCTGGACCGTGCCGATTCGCACGTGTTGTCCGGCGACGGCAAGCTCGACGTGGTCGACAACCTGATCAGTGCCGACAGCGGCACCTTCAAGGCGCGTGCCCTGTTCGACAACACCGACAACGGCCTGTGGCCGGGCCAGTTCGTCAACGTGCGCATGCAGCTGCGCACGATCGGCGGTGGCGTGGTCATCCCCACCCAGGCGGTGCTGCGTGGCCCGGACGGCGAGTACGTCTACATCGTGCAGGGCGACAACACGGTAAAGATGCAGACCGTGCGCAGCGGCGTGGAAGTGGGCGACAGCCAGGTGCAGATCGCCGAAGGCCTGAAGGGCGGCGAGCGGGTGGTCAGTGAAGGCCAGTTCCGCCTGAAGCCAGGCAGCAAGGTCACCGCGCTGAAGCCGGGCGAGACCCCGGCCGCACCGACCGAGGCCGAACTGAAGGCGGCCGAGCAGAAGAACGCAGGCGGCGGTGGCCGTCGCGGTGGTGGCCCGCGCTGAGCGCAGGCCACTGATCTCCCTCGCGCCGGCGACCCTGCCGGCGCCGACATTGAAGTGCCAGCAAGGATCAGTCCGTGGGCTTTTCGACGATCTTCATCCGCCGCCCGATCGCCACCTCGCTGTTGATGGCGGGCCTGTTGCTGCTGGGCATCCTCGGTTACCGCAAGCTGCCGGTGTCGGCACTGCCGGAAATCGATGCGCCCAGCCTGGTGGTCACCACCCAGTACCCCGGCGCCAACGCCACCACCATGGCCTCGCTGGTCACCACGCCGCTGGAGCGCCAGTTCGGGCAGATTTCCGGGCTGGAGCTGATGACCTCCGATTCGTCGGCCGGGTTGTCCACGATCATCCTGCAGTTCTCGATGGACCGCGACATCGACATCGCCGCGCAGGACGTGCAGGCGGCGATCCGCCAGGCCACCCTGCCCTCGTCGCTGCCCTACCAGCCGGTCTACAACCGGGTGAACCCGGCCGACGCGGCCATCGTCACCCTGAAACTGACCTCTGACACGCGCCCGCTGCGCGACGTCAACAATTACGCCGATTCCATCCTGGCCCAGCGCCTGTCGCAGGTGCAGGGCGTGGGTCTGGTCTCGATCGCCGGCAATGTGCGACCGGCCGTGCGCATCCAGGTCAACCCGGCGCAGCTGTCGAACATGGGCCTGACCCTTGAGCAGCTGCGCAGCGCGCTGACCCAGGCCAACGTCAATGCGCCGAAGGGTTCGTTGAACGGCAAGACGCAGTCCTACAGCATCGGCACCAACGACCAGCTGGCCAGCGCCGCCGAGTACCGCGACACCATCATCAGCTACAAGAACGGCCGCCCGGTGCGGCTGTCGGACGTGGCCGAGGTGATCGATGGCGTGGAGAATGACCAGCTGGCCGCCTGGGCCGACGGCAAGCCGGCGGTACTGCTGGAAGTGCGCCGCCAGCCCGGTGCCAACATCGTGCAGACCGTCGAGCGCATCCGCGCGATCCTGCCGCAGCTGCAGGGCGTGCTGCCGGCCGACGTGCACCTGGAGATCTTCAACGACCGCACCGAGACCATCCGCGCGTCGGTGCATGAAGTGCAGTTCACCCTGATCCTCACCATCGGCCTGGTGGTGGCGGTGATCTTCGTGTTCCTGCGCCGGTTGTGGGCCACGATCATTCCGTCAGTGGCGGTGCCGTTGTCGCTGGCCGGCACCTTCGCGGTGATGGCCTTCGCCGGCATGTCGCTGGACAACCTCTCGCTGATGGCGCTGGTGGTGGCCACCGGCTTCGTGGTCGACGATGCGATCGTGATGATCGAGAACATCGTGCGCTACATCGAGCAGGGCAAGAGTGGCAAGGAAGCGGCCGAGATCGGCGCGCGCCAGATCGGCTTCACTGTGCTGTCGCTGACGGTCTCGCTGGTGGCGGTGTTCCTGCCGCTGCTGCTGATGCCCGGCGTCACCGGCCGCCTGTTCCACGAGTTCGCGTGGGTGCTGAGCATCGCCGTGGTGCTGTCGATGCTGATCTCGCTGACGCTCACCCCGATGATGTGCGCCTACCTGCTCAAGCCCGACGCCCTGCCCGAGGGCGAGGACGCGCATGAGCGTGCGGCGGCGGCCGGCAAGCAGAACCTGTGGACGCGCACCGTCGGCCTGTACGAACACAGCCTGGACTGGGTGCTGGGCCACCAGCGCCTGACCCTGGCGGTGGCCGGCGGCGCACTGGTGCTGACCGTCCTGCTGTACGTGCTGATTCCCAAGGGCCTGCTGCCCGAGCAGGACACCGGCCTGATCACCGGCGTGGTCCAGGCCGACCAGAACATCGCCTTCCCGCAGATGGAACAGCGCACCAAGCAGGTGGCCGAGGCACTGCGGCACGATCCGGATGTGACCGGCGTATCGGCGTTCATCGGTGCCGGCAGCATGAACCCCACGCTCAACCAGGGCCAGCTGTCGATCGTGCTGAAGGAGCGCAGCCAGCGCGATGGCCTGGACGAGATCCTGCCGCGCCTGCAGAGGGCAGTGGCCGGCATTCCGGGCGTGGCGCTGTACCTGAAGCCGGTGCAGGACGTGACCCTGGATACCCGCGTGGCCGCTACCGAGTACCAGTACTCGCTGTCGGACGTGGATTCGGCGACGGTGGCCACCCAGGCCACGCGCCTGACCGAAGCGCTGCGCAAGCGCCCGGAACTGGCGGACGTCGACAACAACCTGTCCAACCAGGGCCGCGCCCTGGAGCTGAACATCGACCGCGACAAGGCCAGCGTGCTGGGCGTGCCGATGCAGACCATCGATGACACGCTCTACGATGCGTTCGGCCAGCGGCAGATCTCGACCATCTTCACCGAGCTCAACCAGTATCGCGTGGTGCTGGAAGTGGCGCCGGAGTTCCGCACCAGCACCGCGCTGATGGAACAGCTGGCCGTGGCCTCCAACGGTGCCGGCGCACTGACCGGCACCAATGCCACCAGCTTCGGCCAGGTCACCTCGTCGAACTCGTCGACCGCCACCGGCATCGGCGCGCAGAACACCGGCATCACCGTCGGCGCCGGCAACATCATCCCGCTGTCGGCGCTGGCCGAAGGCAAGGTCAGCAGTGCGCCGCTGGTGGTCAGCCACCAGCAGCAGCTGCCGGCGGTGACGGTGTCGTTCAACGTGGCGCCGGGCTATTCGCTGTCCGAGGCCGTGCGTGCGATCCAGGAGACCAAGGACAGCCTGGACATGCCGACCCACCTGCATGCCGAGTTCATCGGCAAGGCCGCCGAATTCACCGGCAGCCAGACCGATGTGGTGTGGCTGCTGCTGGCCTCGCTGGTGGTGATCTACATCGTGCTGGGCGTGCTGTACGAGAGCTACATCCACCCGATCACGATCATCTCCACGCTGCCGCCGGCCGGTGTCGGCGCGCTGCTGGCGCTGATGCTGTGCGGCCTGAGCCTGTCGGTGGACGGCATCGTCGGCATCGTGCTGCTGATCGGCATCGTCAAGAAGAACGGCATCATGATGGTCGACTTCGCGATCGAGGCGCGCCGCGCCGGTGCCAACGCGCACGAGGCGATCCGCCGTGCCTGCCTGCTGCGTTTCCGCCCGATCATGATGACCACCGCCGCGGCCATGCTCGGTGCGCTGCCGCTGGCACTGGGCACCGGCATCGGATCGGAGCTGCGCCGCCCGCTGGGCATCGCCATCGTCGGCGGCCTGCTGCTGTCGCAGCTGGTGACCCTGTACACCACGCCGGTGATCTACCTGTACATGGAACGCTTCTCCGAGTGGCTTGCCCGCCGCCGCGAACAGCGTGCGCTGCGCAACGGTTCGCTGCAGGAGCCGCAGGCATGATCCACGCCCCGCTGCTGCGGGGGGCCGCACGATGAACCTGTCCGGCCCCTTCATCCGCCGCCCGATCGGCACCGCGCTGCTGGCCATCGGCCTGTTCATGGTCGGCCTGATCTGCTACCTGCGGCTGGGCGTGTCGGCACTGCCGAACATCGAGATCCCGGTGATCTTCGTGCATGCCAGCCAGTCCGGCGCCGACGCGGCGACCATGGCCTCCACGGTCACCGCGCCGCTGGAACGCCATCTCGGCCAGCTGCCGGGCATCGACCGCATGCGCTCGTCGAGCTCGGAAGGCAGCTCGCTGGTGTTCATGATCTTCCAGAGCGGCCACAACATCGATTCGGCGGCGCTGGACGTACAGACGGCGATCAACTCGGCACAGGCCGACCTGCCCTCGGGCATGGGCTCGCCGATGTACCAGAAGGCGAACCCGAACGACGACCCGGTGATCGCCATCGCGTTGACCTCGCAGACGCAGTCCGCCGACGAGCTGTACAACGTCGCCGATTCGCTGCTGGCACAGCGCATCCGCCAGATCAGCGGCGTTGCTTCGGTCGACATCGCTGGCGCTTCGACGCCGGCGGTGCGCGTGGACGTCAACCTGCGCCTGATGAACGCGCTGGGCCTGACCGCCGATGACCTGCGCAACGCCGTACGCGCGGCCAACGTGACCTCGCCCACCGGTTTCCTCAGCGATGGCAACACCACCACCGCGATCATCGCCAACGACTCGGTCGCGCGTGCCGCCGACTTCGCCGACCTGGTGGTCAAGACCCAGGGCGACGGCCGGGTGATCCGCCTGAAGGACATCGCCAACGTCTACGACGGCCAGCAGGATGCCTACCAGGCCGCATGGTTCGACCACAAACCGGCGGTGGTGATGTACGTGTTCACCCGTGCCGGCGCCAACATCGTGGAGACCGTGGACCGGGTCAAGGCACAGATCCCGACCCTGCGCGACTACCTGCAGCCGGGCACCACGATGACGCCGTACTTCGACCGTACGCCGACCATCCGTTCGTCGCTGCATGAAGTGCAGATCACCCTGCTGATCAGCCTGGCGATGGTGGTGCTGACCATGGCGCTGTTCCTGCGCCGGCTGGCACCGACGCTGATCGCCGCGGTGACCGTGCCGCTGTCGCTGGCCGGTGCCGCGCTGGTGATGTACGTGATGGGCTTCACCCTGAACAACCTGAGCCTGCTGGCGCTGGTGATCGCGATCGGCTTCGTGGTGGACGATGCGATCGTGGTGATCGAGAACATCATGCGCCACCTCGACGAAGGCATGCCGCGCATGCAGGCGGCACTGACCGGCGCCCGCGAGATCGGCTTCACCATCGTCTCGATCACTGCCTCGCTGGTGGCGGTGTTCATCCCGCTGCTGTTCGCCAGCGGCATGATGGGCGCGTTCTTCCGCGAGTTCACCGTCACCCTGGTCGCGGCCATTGTGGTCTCGATGATCGTCTCGCTGACGCTGACCCCGGCGCTGTGCAGCCGCTTCCTCAGTGCGCACGACCACAGCGCGCCACCGTCGCGCTTCGGCCGCTGGCTGGATGCCGGCCACGAGCGCATGCTGCGCATCTACACCGTGTTCCTCGATTTCTCGCTGCGCCACGCGCTGCTGATGTCGCTCACCCCGTTGATCCTGATCGGCGTCACCGTGTTCCTGTTCGGGGCGGTGAAGAAGGGTGCGTTCCCGCCGCAGGACACCGGCCTGATCTGGGGCCGCGCCAACTCCAGCGCCACCGTCTCCTTCGAGGACATGGTCGCCCGCCAGCGCCGCATCACCGACATGCTGATGGCCGACCCGGCAGTGAAGACCGTGGGTGTCCGCCTGGGTAGCGGCCGCCAGGGCTCCAGCGCACAGTTCAACATCGAGCTGAAGTCACGCAGCGACGGCCGCCGCGAAACCACCGCACATGCGTTGGCGCGACTCAGTGCCAAGGCCGATCGCTACCCGGACCTGCAGCTGCGCCTGCGCGCGATCCAGGACCTGCCCAGCAACGATGGCGGCGGTTCCAGCCAGGGCGCGCAGTACCGCATTTCCCTGCAGGGCAACGACCTGGCCGCACTGCAGGAATGGCTGCCCAAGCTGCAGGCGGAACTGAAGAAGAACCCGAAGCTGCGCGACGTCGGTACCGACGTGGACAATGCCGGGCTGCGCCAGAACATCCAGATCGACCGTGCCAAGGCCGCGCGCCTGGGCATCACCGTGGGTGCCATCGACGGCGCGCTGTACGGTGCGTTCGGCCAGCGCCAGATCTCCACCATCTATTCGGACATCAACCAGTACAGCGTGGTGGTCAATGCACTGCCCTCGCAGACCGCCACCCCGGCGGCGCTGGATGAGGTGTACGTGCGTGCGCGCAACGGCGACATGGTGCCAATCACCGCGGTAGCCACGCAGATGCCCGGCCTGGCTCCGTCGCAGATCACCCACGAAAACCAGTACACGACGATGGACCTCAGCTACAACCTGGCTCCGAACGTGAGCATGGGTGAGGCCAAGGCGATCATCGATGCCACCGTGGCCGGCATGCGCATGCCCGGCGACATCCGCCTGGCCGACGATGCGGGCTTCGGCTTCAATTCCGATCCCAGCGACATGCTGATCCTGGTGCTGGCCGCGATCCTGACCGTGTACCTGGTGCTGGGCATGCTCTACGAGAGCCTGATCCACCCGGTCACCATCCTGTCCACGCTGCCGGCGGCGGGCGTCGGTGCGCTGCTGGCGCTGTTCGGCACCAACACCGAGCTGTCGGTGATCTCGATGATCGCGCTGGTACTGCTGATCGGCATCGTCAAGAAGAACGCGATCATGATGATCGACTTCGCACTGGTGGCGCAGCGCGAGCATGGGCTGGCACCGCGCGACGCCGCGCGCGAGGCCAGCATCGTGCGCTTCCGCCCGATCATGATGACCACGATGGTGGCCATCCTGGCGGCGGTGCCGCTGGCGATCGGCCTGGGTGAAGGGTCCGAACTGCGCCGACCGCTGGGCATCGCGATGATCGGCGGCCTGCTGTTCTCGCAGAGCCTGACCCTGCTCAGCACGCCGGCGCTGTACGTGATCTTCTCGTGCCTGGCCGAACGCTGGCGGGCACGCCGCGCACGCAGGCGCGAGGCGAAGTTGCTCAAGCGCGCGCAGCGGGCCTAACTTCGGTAGAGCCGGCCGCTGGCCGGCTTCCTCCGTACAACGAATCTGCCGGCCAGCGGCCGGCACTACCGTGGTGGTCCGCCCTCCATATTTCACGCGCAGCCCGCAATAATGGTCGGAGGTCCCTCCACCGAGCCTGCATGCCCGCCCGACAATCCCGCCTCAGCCGCCTCTGGGCCCACGAGAAGGCCAGCTACGGCCTGCGCGTGTTCATCGCGCTGGCCACGGCCGTTGCCGTGTGCTGGCAGTTCGATGCGCTGACCGCCCTGCCCGGCGTGTTCCTCGGCATCATCGCCAGCGCCATCGCCGAGACCGACGACAACTGGTGGGGCCGGACCAAGGCCGTGGCGCTGTCGCTGCTGTGCTTCTGCATTGCTGCGGCCTCGGTGATCTGGCTGTTCCCGTGGCCGTGGATCTTCATCGGCGCGCTGGCATTGTCCACCTTCGGGCTGACCCTGCTTGGCGCGCTCGGCGAGCGCTATGCGTCCATTGCCCAGGCCACGGTGACCCTGGCGATCTACACCATGATCGGCCTGGAACAGCACGGTGCCAGCGACCTGCACAGCGCGCTGGACGCGGTCAGCCACCTGCTGGCCGGCGCAGTCTGGTATGGCCTGCTGTCGATCCTGTGGACCGCGCTGTTCGCCAACCGGCCGGTACGTGAGCGCGTGGCGCGGCTCTACCAGGAACTGGGCCGCTACCTGCAGCTGAAGGCCGCGCTGTTCGAGCCGGTGCGCGAAGCCGACCTGCAACGTCGCCAGCTTGATCTTGCCGAACAGAACCGTCGTGTGGTCGGTGCACTGAACGAGGCCAAGACCGCGATCCTGGCCCGCTTCGGCCGCTCCGGCCGCCCCGGCGTGAACTCCGGCCTGTACCTGCGCCTGTACTACATGGCGCAGGATTTCCACGAACGCGCCAGTTCTTCGCACTACCCGTATGGCGCGCTGGTGGACGCGTTCTTCCACAGCGACGTGCTGTATCGCTGCCAGCGCCTGCTCGACCTGCAGGGGCAGGCCTGTGCCCGCCTGGGCGAGGCGATCCGCCTGCGCCGTCCGTTCGTATACGGCGAAAGCAACCAGCAGGCCGGGCGCGACCTGGCCGATGCGCTGGCCTACCTGCGCGACCAGCAGCGGCCGCAATGGCAGCGCCTGCTGGGCTCGCTGGACCTGCTGGTGCACAACCTGCGCAGCATCGAACGGCGCCTGCTGGATGCCGAACGCTCCGAAGCGAGCCTGGACAACGTCGATACCCGCCTGCGCGACAGCAACCCGCACACCCTGCGCGAGATGGGCGTGCGCATCCGCCAGCAGCTCACGCCCGGTTCGGTGCTGTTCCGCCACGGCCTGCGCATGGCGCTGGCGCTGATCGCCGGCTTTGCAGCGATCCGCCTGTTTAATGCGCAGAACGGTTCGTGGGTGCTGCTGACCATCGTGTTCGTGTGCCGGCCCAACTTCGGCGCGACCCGCCAGCGCCTGGCACAACGCATCGTCGGCACCCTGGCCGGCCTGGTACTGACCTGGGCGCTGCTGCAGCTGTTCCCGCAGCTGCACGTGCAGCTGCTGATCGCCCTGCTCTCTGCGCTGCTGTTCTTCTTCACCCGCACCGACCGCTACCTGGTGGCGTCGGCGGCGATCACCGTGATGGCACTGACCTGCTTCAACCTGATCGGCGATGGCTTCGTGCTGATCGTGCCGCGCATGGTCGATACGGTGCTGGGCTGCGCGATCGCAGCGGCGGCAGCATTCCTGATCCTGCCTGACTGGCAGGGCCGGCAGCTGCATCTCGTCCTGGCGCGCGTGCTGGACACTGCGGCTCGCTACCTGGATTCGGTGCTGGGCCAGTACCGCAGCGGCATGCGAGACGACCTGGCCTACCGCATCGCGCGGCGCGACATGCACAACGCGGATGCCGCGCTGTCCACCGCACTGTCGAACATGCTGCGTGAACCCGGCCATGTGCGCCGCAATCTGGATGCCGGCTTCCACTTCCTGGCGCTGTCCAACACGCTGCTCGGCCATCTGTCGGCATTGGGCGCGCATCGCGACCAGGTGGACAGCTATGCTGGCGACCCGCTGGCATTGGCGGCCGGCGAGCGCGTGCGCAAGGCACTGCAGCAGCTGGCTTCGGCCCTGACCGCGCGGCAACCGGTCGCGGAAGATGACAATGACGCCGACCGCGCAGTGGCCGCCGAGCTGGAGCAGATCGACGAGGCAATGCCGCCGAAGCTGCAGCTGATCCGCACGCAGATGGCGCTGGTGCTGCGGATGCTGCCGAAGGTGCGGGCAGCGGCCAATGAAGCGGTGACCAGCCTGACCTGATCCCTCATCGCTGAATCGGGCACGCCATCCATGCATGGCGTGGATCCGCTGCGCCGTGTGCAACGGCGCATTGCATCCAGCGCTGCAGTTCGATCACGCGGCCACGCGGATACTGGGCAATCCCCCGCTCCGGATCATCGCCATGAAAATCGAACTCAGCGGTCGCACCGCGCTGGTGACCGCCTCCACCGCCGGCATCGGCCTGGCCATCGCCCAGGGCCTGGCTGCCGCAGGTGCGCGCGTCATTCTCAATGGCCGCAGCACCGACAGCGTCGAGCGCGGCCGCCAGCACCTGCTCGCCGCCGTGCCGGGAGCCGACGTGCTCGGCATCGCCGCCGACCTCTCTGAGGGAGCCGGTGTCGAAACACTGTTGGCCGGCCTGCCCAAGGTCGACATCCTGGTCAACAACGCCGGCATCTTCGGCCCACAGGACTTCTTCGAAACCGATGACGCGACCTGGGAGCGCTACTGGCAGACCAACGTGATGTCCGGCGTGCGCCTGTCGCGTGCGCTGCTGCCGGCGATGGTCGATGCCGGCTGGGGCCGCGTGCTGTTCATTTCCTCCGAATCGGCACGCAACATCCCCGCCGACATGATCCATTACGGGGTCAGCAAGACCGCGCAGCTGTCGTTGTCGCGCGGCCTGGCCAAGCGCGTGGCCGGCAGTGGCGTCACCGTCAACGCGGTGCTGCCCGGCCCGACCCTCTCCGATGGTTTCGCGGCGATGTTCGAGGATGAACGCCAGCGCAGCGGCAAGCCGCTGGAGCAGATCGGCCGCGAGTTCGTGATGGCGCACCGGCCGTCCTCGGTGATCCAGCGCACTGCCACGGTCGAAGAAGTGGCCAACATGGTGGTGTACCTGGCCTCGCCACAGGCCTCGGCGACCTCGGGTGCTGCGCTGCGCGTGGATGGCGGCGTGGTCGACGATATCGTCTGAGAGTGCCGACAGGTGTGCGGACCAACCGTCCGCACCCACAGTCGTGGGGCTTCAGTAGATCCACGCCATGCGTGGATGCATCCCGCCATGGTCCCGACGGGTGGGCAGGAATGCTAGGCTGCGCCGGTCAAGGAGGTTCCATGTCCGGTCACAACCAGTTCGCCCTGCTGCGCCAGCGCCGTTTCCTGCCGTTCTTCGTGGTCCAGGCGCTCGGTGCGTTCAACGACAACGTGTACCGGCAGGCGATCATCAGCATGTTGCTGTTCATGGCCGTGCCGGAGGAAGAACTGGGGCTGTATGCCACGCTGGCGCCGGCCATCTTCATCCTGCCGTACTTCCTGTTCTCGGCGCTGGCCGGGCAGATCGCCGACAAACTGGAAAAATCGCGGCTGATCGTGATCACCACCACCATGGAGATCGTGATCATGTCGCTGGCGGCCACCGGCTTCCTCACCCAGAGCCTGCCGGTGCTGCTGGTCGCACTGTTCTGTACCGGCATGCAGTCGACCCTGTTTGGGCCGGTGAAGTATTCGGTGCTGCCGTCGGTGCTCAGGCCCGAAGAGCTGACCGGCGGCAATGGCCTGGTCGAGATGGGCACTTCGATGTCGATCCTCTCCGGCATGATCGTCGGCGGCCTGGTGTTCACCGTGGCCGGCAGCCACGGCACAGTGGTGGCTGCGTGCGCGATCATCGCCCTGGCGATCTGCGGCAACATCGCCGCCCGCCTGATTCCCAAGGTCGATGCCGGCGACCCGAACCTGAAGATCAACTGGAATCCGTTGCCGGAATCGCTGGTGGTGCTGCGCATGGCGCGCCAGCAGAAGGCCGTGCGCAACTCGATCCTGGGCGTGTCCTGGTTCTGGTTCGTCGGCACCGTGCTGACCTCGCAGCTGCCGGCCTACGCGGTGACCAACCTGGGTGGCCAGCCGACCCTGTACATCTTTGCGCTGGCCCTGTTCTCGGTCGGCACCGGCGTCGGCTCGCTGTTGTGCGAGAAGCTGTCGGCCCGCACGGTGGAAATCGGCCTGGTACCGCTGGGTGCGTTCGGCATGACTGCGTTCCTGCTCGACCTGTACTTTGCCCGCAGCGGCGAAGCGACGGTGCACGGGCTGACCATCGGGCCGTTCCTGCAGCAGCCCGGCAGCATCCGCATCGTCATCGACCTGATCGGCATCGGCCTCTTCACCGGCATCTTCGTGGTGCCGCTGTTCGCGCTGATCCAGAGCCGCACGCCGAAGGCGCAGATGTCGCGCGTGTTCGCCGCACTGAACATCCAGAACTCGGGTTTCATCGTCGCTGCGGCGCTGCTGTCGCTGGCCGCCCACAAGCTGCTGCACTGGACCATTCCGCAGCAGTTCCTGGCGCTGGCCATCGCCAACGCACTGGTGGCGATCTACATCTTCACCATCGTCCCCGAATTCCTGATGCGCTTCCTCAGCTGGCTGATGGTGCGCACCCTGTACCGGCTGCGCCCGCACGGCATCGAGGCCAACGTGCCGGACGAAGGCGCCGCACTGCTGGTCTGCAACCACGTCAGCTACATGGACGCACTGATCCTGTCGGCGACCATCCCGCGCCCGGTGCGCTTCGTCATGTACTACAAGATCTTCAACATCCCGGTGATGCGCTGGATCTTCCGGACCGCCAAGGCGATCCCGATTGCCGGGGCGCGCGAAGACCCGGCGCTGATGCAGCGTGCGTTCGATGAGATCGACGCCGCGCTGGCCGAAGGTGAACTGGTCTGCATCTTCCCCGAGGGCGCCCTGACCCGCGACGGGCAGATGGCGCCGTTCAAGTCCGGCGTCGAGAAGATCCTCGAGCGACGGCCGGTGCCGGTGGTGCCGATGGCGCTGCGCGGCATGTGGTCGAGCATGTGGAGCCGCCGCGACAGCCGCCTCGGCCGCATGCGCGTGCCGCGCCGTTTCCGCGCCACGGTCGAGGTGGTGGCAGCGCCGGCCGTGGATGGCCACACCACCAGCGCCCCGGTGCTGGAGGCCCAGGTGCGGGCCCTGCGTGGTGATCACGCCTGATCGACCGCACGGCCGCGGCTAAAGCGTCCAAGCGACAGCCCCATCCCCTTGGAAGGACGGCCTCTGTTTCATCACAGAGGCCTGTCAGATGCGTCAGATCAATGGCCATACACGCCAGTATCTGGCTGTAACCGCATACATGCAGCGCGGGTTGAGGTAGATTACGCACCCACAGGGGGGAGGTTCGGCCAATGCACCAGGGGCCAGCCACCAAGGAACGGAGTCTCGCTTTGAATCAACCGCCACCGCTCAGCCGTCCGGTCTACATCCCCAACCATCTGGTCTGGGCGATCCTGACGACGCTGTTCTGCTGCCTGCCGTTGGGCGTGGTGTCGATCGTCTATGCCTCCCAGGTCGATGGCCGCCGCGCCGCCGGCGACCTGCCGGGGGCCTACAGCGCGTCGCGCAAGGCGGGCTGGTGGGCGGTGGCTTCGGCCGTGGCCCTGCCGGTCCTGTTGCTGTTGTGGTTCGGGCTGTTCGGCGGCTTGGCCGTACTGGGCGCGCTTTCCGACCAATGATTCACCACCACCACCCATCAAGGAGCTTGAACCCATGAACACCGCCACTCCGCAGGTCCCGAACAATCTGGTCTGGGCCATCCTGAGCACCCTGTTCTGCTGCCTGCCGGCCGGCATCGTGTCGATCGTCTACGCCGCCCAGGTCAACGGCAAGCTGGCCGCTGGCGACATCGCCGGTGCCCAGGACTCCGCCGCCAAGGCCAAGAAGTGGGCCATCTGGTCGGCCATCGCCGCCGTCGTGGTCGGCGTGCTGTACGGCATCCTGATCGTCGCTGTCGGCGGCATGGGTGCAATGAACAACAGCGGCTACTGATCCGCGTGGACGGATCCGGCGCCCGCGCCGGATCCGTTGCTGCAATGTCCGCACTTCCCGCCCGCTCCCGATTCGCCCGCTGGGCACCGCTGCTGGCCGCCACCGGCCTGGCCGCTGGTGCCGCGGTGGTGCTGCGCAACGTCAATCCGTATGTCGCCGGCAATCCCTTGCCGAGCTGCCCGCTGTACGCGCTGACCGGCCTGTACTGCCCGGGTTGTGGCAGCACCCGCTGCCTGTATTCGCTGGTCCATTTCGACCTGCCCGGCGCGATGGCGATGAACCCGCTGCTGGTCATCAGCCTGCCCTTCCTGCTGCTGATGCTGCTGAACGTCGCCGGCATCCGTCCGCGCGTGCTCGACCCGCTGATGCGGGTATTGGCCAATCCCACGTTCTGGCTCTGGGTGCTGCCCGGGTATGCGCTGCTGCGCAACCTGCCGTGGGCACCGTTCACCGCGCTGGCACCGATCTAGGTTTCCAGCCAACGGCGCGGCCCCTCGTGGTGGGTCCGTATCTGAAGGCAGAAGCCTGGGGGTTGGCCGGGCGGGATGGATTTGCGGGGGACGCCGTGAATCCGTCCATGGAGGCTTGGCCGCGGCATCCATGCCGCGGACACCCCCGCAAACCCATCCCACCCGGCCACGGACAGTTTCCGTGCGCGTCCACCACGGAAAAGAAAGAGAAGATCAAAAGCGGAAGCGGATCGCTTCGCTCTGCATCCACGCATGGCGTGGATCTACCGTGTCGACCAAGGTCGACACCTACCGGCAATCGCAGTTCACCCACCGTCACCGGAAATCTGTCGCGGGTGGGGCGGTGTGGGGCTGCAGGACCGTTGGCGCCAAGGATGGCGCCATCGAGCCCCCAGGGACGGGTTTACGGCGTGTCCTGCAACCCCACACCGCCCCACCCAACCCTCAGCAATCCAGAGCTGCTGTTGCTGTTGCCTCTGCAGGTGCAGGGCTGCAAGCCCTGCAATACAACTACGTCACCCAGCCTGCAATCACCAGCAGGGCCAGGATCGCCAGCCACAGCAGCAACATCCGCCACACCAGGCTCATCGCATCGCGCAGGTCCGGCAGCCGCTGCCACACCGGCAGCAACCCCGCCTCGGTGTAATCGTGCGCATCCTCGCGCAGCTCGGCGTTGACGCTGGCCCGCGCCACCGCGCCCAGGAATCCGATGTTGCCCGCCAGGCGTTCGCCATGGGCCTGGCGCCAGGCCTTCCACGCCGTATCGAAGTTGCCCACCAGCGCCATCGAAAACGCCATCAGCTGCGCCACCGGCCACTCGATCCAGCCCAGCAGGCGCTGCGCCAGCGCCAGCGGCTCCACCGGCACGCGTGCACGCATCGGGCTCTCCGCCATCAATGCCAGCAGCCGGTAACCCAGCGCGCCCGCCGGGCCCAGCAACAGGAACCAGAACAGCACCGCGAACCAGCGACGCAGCGCGTTGAGCACGGTCGCCTCGACCAGCGACGGCACGTCCTCGCGCAGGCTGCCACCGGCGGCCTGCAGGTTGCGCACCGCAGCCTGCCGCGTCGCGGCGTCGTCCGCATCGATGATCGCTTCGATATCGCGGTCCAGGTCGCGCGGCCCCCAGCACCAGGCCAGCACCGCCACGCCCAGCACCAGCGACGGCAGGCCAAACAACACCCCGCGCAGCAGCCAGGCCAGCAGGCCCATCAGCAGCAGCGGCGGCAACAGCGCCAGCGCCACGCCTGCCGCGCCCTGCCAGGCCTTGCCGCCATGCGCGTCCAGCCAGCCCAGCCATCGCCGGAAGCCGTCGAAACGGCGCAGCGAGGCGGCAGCGGCCGGGGCAACATGGCCCAGGGCCAGTGCCACCAGCACGGCGGCCAGAGTGGTGAACATGGCAGGTCTCCCTACGAAACAGAACGCTCGGCGCCGCTACCTTACCTGTCGCAGCGGCGCCCTCCGCGATGACCCGCACTGTAACCCGGGCCGTGTTCAGGTGGCGGCAATACAGGCGCCGCAGCCGGCCGGGTTCAGCCCGCGTGCTGGCGGTACCAGTGTTCGATCAGGCCCCGCGAGATCGAGATCGGCGGCGACAGGCGGATGCCCTGGCCATCGTCCTCCACATCGCGTGCCAACGCAGCGCCCACCTCTTCGGCACTGAACCAGCGCGCGTCCTCCAGTTCGCCATCCACGGTCGGCAGGTCATCCTGCGCCTGTGCACGGAAGCCGACCATCAGCGCGCCGGGGAACGGCCACGGCTGCGAACCGAGGTACTGGCAGGCGGTCACCCGCACTTTGCTCTCCTCGTGGACTTCGCGCACCACGGTCTGCTCGAAGGTCTCGCCCGGTTCGACGAAGCCGGCCAGCACCGAGTAGCGACGCGGTGCCCAGTTCGACTGCCGGCCCAGCAGCAGCCGGCCCTGGTTCTCCACGGCCACGATCACGGCGGGATCGACACGCGGATAGTGCTCGGTGGCGCATTGCCCGCAGCGGCCGACGAAGCCACCACGAGCAAACGCCACGGCGCCGCCGCACACGCCGCAGAAGCGGGTGCGCGAGTGCCAGTAGGACATGCCGCGGGCATAGCTGAAAGCGGTCGCATCGGCCATCGACCACAGCAACGCGGCCTGGCGCAGATCAAGCCGGCGTGGTGCGCTGATGGTGACGTTGGCGGCTTCAACCGAGAACCACGCCTGCTCCCCGCGCAGGCCAAGGAAGATCGCGGCACCCGGGCCGCCGCCGATGTCGGCACCGCTCAGCGCCAGCGGCTGATCGTCATCGCCGGTGAAGGCGCTGCCGTCCTGATCGAGCACGAGAATGCGCGCACCCGGCCACAGGCGCGCCAGTGCATCGGCATCCTCGCGCAGGGCATCGGCGCGCTCCAGCGGTTCGCCAACGAAGGCGAAACCGGAAAGCGGCGAAGGAGTATTGGGCATCCGGCAAGCGTGCCGCCAATCGATGCGGGTGGCAAGGTCGGCACTGTGCGCAGTTTGCCCGTGTGCTCCACGGGCGAGGTTGCGGGCACCGCGCATCCACGCATGGCGTGGATCTACTACATGCTGAAGCTGCTGCCGCAGCCGCAGGTGGTCTTCGCGTTCGGGTTGCGGATCACGAACTGGGCACCGGTCAGGCTCTCGGTGTAGTCCACCTCGGCGCCCATCAGGTACTGCAGGCTCAGCGGGTCGACCAGCAGGGTCACCCCGCTGGTCTGTACCGCCAGGTCGTCCTCGGCACGGTTCTCGTCGAACTCGAACCCGTACTGGAAGCCCGAACAGCCGCCTCCCTCGATGTACACGCGCAGGGCCAGGTCGGGGTTGCCCTCTTCCTGGATCAGGGATTTGACCTTGGCGGCCGCCGACTCGGTGAAGTTCAGCGGGCGCTCCAGCGACTGGTAATCGGGCGCGGCAACCGGGGTGGCGCCGGGCAGGGAGACTAGCGTGCTCATGGTGTCAGCATGGGGGTGCCGACGATGGCTTTCAAGCCATCGCCTCGGCCAGCTTGCGGCGTGCGGCGGTGTCGCCCTTGCCATCATTGGCGTCGTCGCCTTCCGGCGCCGGCAAGGCCGCCATCGGCGCGCTGGCATGGATCAGGCGGCCGTTCAGCTGGGCACCCGCATTCATCTCCACCACCTGGTAGTGGACGTTGCCATTGACCCGTGCGCTCGGGGTCAGCTCGACCTTCTCGGTGGCGTGCACATCGCCGTCCAGGCGGCCACTGATGACCACCACCTGGGCGCGGATCTCACCCTCGATCACGCCATGCTCGGCGACCGTCAGGGTCGCGCCACTGGCGCCTTCGGCGGCAATCACCTTGCCGTGGATGCGGCCTTCCACATACAGGCCCCCACTGAATTCCACATCACCGCGGATCACCACCTGGTTGCCGATCAGGGCATCCACCACCAGCTGGCCTTCCCGGTTGGATTTGCTGCTTCCGAACATCTGCCTACTCCCCTTTGCTGGCCGGCGCGCCGGCCTGTTTCCAGTCGAATACCTGGGTGGTACCCCCCGTACCACTCCCCAATGTCACCCGCACGCGTTGCGGGGTGAAGTCAGCCGGCAGCATCACGCTGCCGGTGATCTGCTGGAAGTACCGGAACGAGTAATCCTGTCCCGGTACCTTGCT
Source organism: Stenotrophomonas sp. 109824_Sma (assembly GCF_056480025.1). Taxonomy (NCBI): domain Bacteria; kingdom Pseudomonadati; phylum Pseudomonadota; class Gammaproteobacteria; order Lysobacterales; family Lysobacteraceae; genus Stenotrophomonas; species Stenotrophomonas sp. 109824_Sma. Next base: position 4,336,231 of record NZ_CM151078.1, read on the forward strand.
GCGCTGGTGCAGATCATCCCAGCTGATCGTGGCCAGCTTGCCGTTCTTCACGCCTTCCACGGTGAAGCGCATCTGCCCCTGGCTGATGGCACCGCGGTTGAGGTTCTGGGTCAGCACAGCGGTGTACTGCCAGGTGCCGGCCGCTTCCGGGCTGAACTCGATCGAGTGGGTGTTCAGGCCCTTGCGCTGGCTGGTCGAACCGACCAGCCGCTCATAGAAGGCGACGTCGGCGCGCAGGCCGGCGATTTCCTCATCGCGCTCGGCCAGCGAGGATTGCACCTCGGTGTTGGCGGCGCGGCTGATGCGGTCGGAGGCTTCCAGCGTGGCCTGCTTCTGGCGAAGTTCGGTCAGCTGCGCCTGCAGCGTCTCGGCACGCTTCTCGGCGGCCTGCAGGCGCTGGCCCTGGGCATCACGCGGCGTGGCCATCCAGCAGCCGCCGAGCACCGCCAGCACCAGGCTGAGCAGCCAGATGCCGCCGATCACCAGCAGGCGGCGGCGGTCGACAGGCGGTCGCGGCGCGCCGGGCAGGCGCACCTGCACGCGCATGGGAGGACGGTTGGTCATGGGTGGTTTCCGGGGTATCGCGAGGGCGACACCGTTACGGCCCCTGTGGCAAACGACGGGCTAGTGTATGACAGGACGGGTGGGTTTCCTGCGCAGTGGCCGGCCACGGTCTGTGGCGTTCAGGCACGCCATCGTCGATAGTGTGGCCCCCTGCACAGTTCCGTCGCCGGAGCACCGCCATGACCGAAGCCCACCTGTTCGTGATCGGCATCCTGCTGGCCTGGCTGGCCGGCATCCGCGTCTACCTCACCGTGTTCGGCGTCGGCCTGGCCGGCCTGCTCGGCTGGGTCGACCTGCCGCCCGCCCTGCAGGCCACTGAATCGTGGTGGGTGCTGGGCACATCGGCGGCGCTGGCCATCGCCGAGTTCTTCGCCGACAAGATCCCCGGCGTGGACTCGGTCTGGGACCTGGTGCAGACCCTCGCGCGCGTACCTGCCGGCGCATTCCTCGCGGCGGCCACACTGTCGCCGGATGGCCAGCTGGGCACCGGTGCGCTCGCCGCCGGTGCCGGCGTCGCCCTCGCCAGCCATGGCCTGAAGGCGGGTACCCGCGCCCTGCTCAACACCTCGCCGGAACCGGCCAGCAACTGGGTCGCCTCCGCCGCCGAAGACACCGTAGTGATCGGCGGACTGGCGCTGGCCCTGGCGCATCCGTGGATCGCGCTGGTGGTGGTGCTGGCCTGCAGCCTGGCCGGCGCACTGCTGGTGTGGCTGGTCTGGCGCGCACTGTGGAAGGGCGTGCGCTGGCTGGCGCGCGGTGCATCGGCACCACCGCCAGGGCACGCCGGTACCGGTTGAGCGCCGGGCTTGTCGCATAATGGACGCGAACACCAGGAGCACCGATGGCCGCAAACGAATCCCCCGCGGGCGCCCGCCCGGGACGCGCTGAAACCCCTCCGGCCGATCATTGGCAGCGCTGGGCGCCCGAGGCGGCAGGCCTCGCTGTGGCGGCACCGACGGTTGCGACCCCGCCGCCCATCGCGACCGATGCCCCGGCGCCGGGCAACAGCGCGCCGCCGCCACTGCCCGGCCCGATCGCACTGGCCGAAGCCGGCAACAACGACCTGGCCCCAGCGCCATCGGACTCGCCCTACCGCGTGCTGATCGTGGAAGACGATCGCGCCCAGGCGCTGTTCGCGCAGAGCGTGCTGCACGGCGCCGGCATGCAGGCGATCGTGCACAGCGATGCCGATGCCGCGCTGCAGGCGATCAAGGAGCACCGCCCCGACCTGATCCTGATGGACCTGCACCTGCCCGGGCTGGACGGCATGCGCCTGACCGCGCTGATCCGCCAGCAGCCTGGCCTGCAGCTGCTGCCGATCGTGTTCCTCAGCGGCGATCCGGATCCGGAACGGCAGTTCGAGGTGCTCGACAGTGGCGCCGACGACTACCTGAGCAAGCCGATCCGGCCCCGCCACCTGATCGCAGCGGTGGCCAACCGCATCCGCCGCGCACGTGCCCAGGCCGCGACCCTGCCGGGCGCCACCGGCGCACCGGCCACCAGCAATCCGGAAACCGGCCTGCCGACGCGCCACCACGTGCTGCAGCAGCTCAACACCGCACTCGCCCACCGCGATCAGGGCGGCGTGTTCTTCATCGAAGTGGCCAGTGCGCTGGGCCTGCGCGAACGCTATGGCTATGCGGCGTTTGAACGGCTGATGGTGCAGGCCGGGCAGCGCCTGGCCGAAGCCGGCCATCCGCACCTGCTGGCTCGCCTGAACGACAACAGCTTCCTGCTGCTGGCCCGCAACGCCGACGAGGACGCCCTCGAAGGCATCGCCGCCACCCTGCGCGAGCAGCTGTCGGCACGCGCCTTCGTGATCCGCGACGACGAATCCGTGCACCTGCGCGGCGTAGTCGGCTATGCGCCGCTGTCGCCGGGTTTCGAGGATGCCAACAGTGCGCTGGAAGCGGTTGAGCGCACCACCCTGCAGGCACGCCTGCTCAGCGCCGGCGTGGCGGGCCACGTGCATCGCCAGGCGGTCACCGAACAGGAACACCTGGCGCTGCTGGAAGGCCAGCTGGAACTGGCCTACCAGCCGATCGTCGCCGTGGCAGGTGGCAACACCGCGCAATACCAGCTGCTGCTGCGCCTGCGCCAGGCCGATGGCACGGTGCTGGCGGCCGGCCAGGTGATCCCGGCCGCAGAAGCCGCCGGACGCATCGCCGACCTCGACCAGCAGGTGATGGACCACGCACTGGGCCTGCTGGATCTGTACCGGCACGCAACGCAGCCGCTGAACCTGTTCGTCTCGCAGTCGCTGCGTACCCTGCAGCGCGATGCCTTCGCCGACTGGCTGCTGGAATCACTGCAGCAGCGTGACCTGCCCGGCAGTGCGCTGGTGATCGACGTGCGCCTGCCCGACGCACTGATCCACACCGTGCCGCTGCAGCAGTTCTGCCAGCGCATGGCCAGCGCGGGGGTGCGCTTCTGCCTGAGCCAGTTCGAGCCCAGCGGCGAGGCCGATGCACTGCTGACCCAGCTGCCGCTGTCGTTCGTGCGCATGGCTGCGCGCTTCTCCAGCAGCCATTCCAATCCGGCCACGCGCGAGGAACTGCGCAAGGCGATCGAACAGGCCCATACCGCCGGGTTGCAGATCATCGGCCAGCAGATCGAGGACCCGCAGGCTGCAGCAGCGATGTGGGTCGGCGGCGTCGACTACATCCAGGGCAACATGGTGCAGTCGGCCGGCAGCGACCTGAACTTCGACTTCCACAACGCGGTGCTCTGACGTGCCGCTGTGGGGCGTGCTGCTGGTTGCCCTTGCTGCGGCCGCCATCGCGCTGCTGTTGGGACTGCGCCTGCGCGCGCGCAACCATGCGCTGGCCCAGCTGCAGCGCACGCACACTGCGCTGGCCGCCGAACGCGACCAGCTTCGCCGTACCACCGAACGCCAGGGCCAGCTGGAACAGCAACTGCTGCAGGCCAAGCAGGCCGCCGAGGCGGCCGTGCTGGCCAAGGGCGAGTTCCTGGCCACGATGAGCCACGAGATCCGCACCCCGCTCAACGGCATCCTGCCGATGCTGGAGCTGATCGCGCGCGGACCGCTGGGCGAAGACCAGCGGCAGATGCTGGCCACCGCTTCGGCCAGTTCGCAACAGCTGCTGCGCATCGTCGACGACATCCTCGACTACTCCCGGCTGGAAGCGCAGGCGCTGGAACTGGAGATCACCAGCTTCAACCTGCGCGACCTGCTCGATGGCGTGGTGCAGCTGATGCAGCGGGCCGCCGACGCCAAGGGCCTGGCCCTGGGCCTGCAACTGGATCCATCGGTGCGCCTGCCGGTGCGCGGCGATCCGGTGCGCCTGCGCCAGGTGCTGAGCAACCTGCTGGCGAACGCCATCAAGTTCACCGCCCGCGGCCAGGTGCAGCTGCGCGTGCTGCGCCTGGGCGAAGGTGCCGCGCAGCACCAGCTGCGCTTCGAGATCATCGACACCGGCATCGGCATCGACGACGCGCTGCAGGCACGCCTGTTCCAGTCCTTCAGCCAGGCCGACGCGTCCACCACCCGCCTCTATGGCGGCACCGGCCTGGGCCTGGCCATCTGCAAGCGCATCATCGACCTGATGCACGGGCACATCGGCGTGCAGTCCACGCCGGGTCAGGGCGCGACCTTCTGGTTCGAGATCCCGCTGCTGAAGGTCCCTGGCGACCTGCCGGCGATGGCGCGCGCGCCGGCACCACTGCTGCTGTTCAGTGCCGACGCAACGCTGCAGACACGTATCGAGCGCATCGCCGCCCACCATGGGCTGCAGGTGCAGGTGCTGGCGCAGCTGGATGCCGTGGTCGAGCGCCTGCGCGCTCCCGCGCGGCCCGGGCAACCGGCACCGGCATGGTTGCTGGTCGATGCCCGCGCACGCCGCAACGGTGAGGCCACGCTGCAGCTGGCGCTGAATGATCGCGGTGACGACGATGCACTGCAGGTGCTGTGGCTGCAGGAGGGCGCACTTCCGCAACGCCCGCGCCAGCGCCAGCTGCCCCCGCAGTTCGACGATGCGGCCCTGCATGCACTGCTGGCTGCACCGGTTGCCCCCGCCCGCCCCGCTGCGCTGCTGGCCAGCGCGGACAACGAGCAACCCGCTGCCACGCTGCCGCCGTTGCATCTGCGCGTGCTGCTGGTGGAGGACAATACGGTCAACCGGATGGTGGCCGAACAGCTGCTGCGCGTGTTCCAGTGCGAAGTGCGCAACGCCGCCGATGGCGAGCAGGCACTGGCCGCGCTCCGCGAAGGCGACGTGGACATCGTGCTGATGGATTGCCAGATGCCGGTGCTGGACGGCTATGCCGCCACGCGCCGCTGGCGCGCCGAAGAAGCAGAGAACGGGCGCGCGCGGCTGCCGATCATCGCAATGACCGCCAACGCCATGGCCGGTGACCGCGAGCGCTGCCTGCAGGCGGGCATGGACGATTACCTGTCCAAGCCGATCGCGCGCGCCGCGTTGCATGCGCTGTTGCAGCGTTGGGTGCAGCGATCGCGCGATGTCGCAGCGTCACGCTTGCTCGATGGCGACACACCCGTGGCCCGTCGGGTCCTGCCAGCCGAGCATGGCTCGGCTCTACCAGGCGATGACAGCCGGGTCGGCGCGATGCCGAAACCGGTGCTCGACCGCGACGTGCTGGATGAACTGCACGCCGTGATCGGCGACGCTGCCACCCAGATCGTCATGGTCTTTCTTGAAGATGCGCCGGTGATGGTGCAGCAGTTGCAGCTGGCCGCGCAGAACGGCGATGAGCCGCGCTTGCAGGCCATTGCGCACAGCCTGAAATCATCGAGTGCGAACGTGGGCGCGTTGTCGCTGTCGGCGATCGCGCAGCGGATCGAGCATGAAGCCCGCAGCGGCAGCCTGCAGCGCCCCGCCGTGGCAGTGGCGCTGCTGGTTGCGGAATTCGCCCGCGCGCGCGTGGCGCTGACGGGCTACCTGGCACAGCATCGCGCCGGCCAGGGCGGCTGACTCACTCTTCCAGCTTGCTCAGCAGGTACTTCGGCTCGCCGATGCGCTCGATCAGGTCCAGCTGGGTTTCCAGCCAGTCGATGTGCTCTTCTTCCGAGTCGAGGATCTTCACGAACAGCTGGCGGCTGACGTAGTCGCCAACCGAGTCGGAATAGGCCACGGCCTCGCGCAGGGTGACCACGCCATCGCGTTCCAGCGACAGGTCGCACTGCAGGATCTCGGTCGGGTTCTCGCCGATGCGCAGCTTGCCCAGCGCCTGGAAGTTCGGCAGGCCTTCAAGGAACAGAATGCGGTCGGCGAGCATGTCGGCATGCTTCATCTCGTCGATCGATTCCTTGTACTCGTGTTCGGCCAGTTCCTTGATGCCCCAGTTCTTCAGCATCTTGGCGTGCAGGAAGTACTGGTTGATCGCGGTCAGCTCGTTGTAGAGGACCTTGTTGAGGAATTCGATGACCTTGGTGTCGCCCTTCATGGGGATGCTCCTGCACGCTGAAAACGCAGGCACTTTAACGCCTTGCGTGCGGTCGTGAAGGAACGCGAATCGTGCGCATTGGCCTGCGCGGCCGCACGTGAAGAATGCGAAAGCGCGGCGTCAACGCGCCGCGAAAAGCGATCAGGCGACCTGGGCCAGGCCCAATACCGGCAGCGGCAGATCATGGGTCGCACGTGCCTTGGCCAGCAGGTCGCCGGCCATGTCCAGGCAGGAACCGCAGGTGGCACCACAACCGGTACGCATGGTCAGTTCGGCCACCGTGCTGACGCCATGGCTGGCGGCTTCGCGGATCTGGTGGTCGGTGACTCCGTTGCAGATGCAGACGTACACAGGCGGGAACCGGGCTGACAGGCCAGAAGCGGCCTGTTGGCTATTCCAATGGAAACGAGAATGGTTGTCAATCAGAGACCTGAACCATTCTCGATACCGTTCAGCCGGTCAGCTGGCCGGGCCGTCGCCCGTGGCCTTCTTCGGCCAGTAGCCCCGGGTCCGCGGGCGCTTGCGCGGGCGGTCGTGCCCGGCCGTGTGGCCCGGCATCCAGGCCTCGGCGGCGCTCTTGGGCATGGCGGTGACGCCCTGCCCGGCCACGCCGCGCGCCAGTGGCGCCAGGTGTCGCAGGGCACGCGCATAGACGCCGCGTTTGAACATCACCACGTGCTCTACCGGGTACCAGAAGTCCACCCAGCGCCAGTGGTCGAACTCGGGCGAGTCGGTGTGGTCCAGCTTCACGTGGGATTCGTCACCGGTCAGGCGCAGCAGGAACCAGACCTGCTTCTGGCCGATGCAGACCTGCCGCTCGTTGCGGCGGATGGCCCGCGCCGGCAGCTTGTAGCGCAGCCAGCCGGGTGTCGCCCCGAGCACTTCCACATGCTCAGGCAGCAGGCCGGTCTCTTCCTGCAGTTCACGATACATGGCCTCGACAGGCGTCTCGTCGGTGTTCATGCCACCCTGCGGGAACTGCCAGCCGTCCCGGCGCACGCGTCGTGCCCAGAACACCTGGCCATCCTGCCGCATCAGCACGATGCCGACGTTCGGTCGATAGCCGTCCGGATCGATCACGATGCGGACTCCTAAAAAATCTACTGGTCGGGACTATCCCATGCCCTCTGTCGGCCCACAAGCACGACACAAAAGTGTTGACAGGGGCGATACACATCCGCAGAATAGCGGGCTCACCAAGGCTATGTAGCTCAGCCGGTTAGAGCACAGCACTCATAATGCTGGGGTCGGTGGTTCGAGTCCACCCATAGCCACCACGCTGAAAATCAAGTTGTTTTTCAGTGTGAAAAGTGAGAAAATAGTTGCACGTTTTGCCCCGTCGCCAAGCGGTAAGGCACCTGACTCTGACTCAGGCATTCGGTGGTTCGAATCCATCCGGGGCAGCCAAATTAAAAGCAAAAGGCCAGATCGAAAGATCTGGCCTTTTGCTTTTAATTTGGTCGCGCATTCCACCTTATCCCCGCGCCTGTCGGCGCGCCCCCTTGAACAACAAGGGGGCTCTTCTCCAGAGAGGGGCCCGGGGTCGGATCCTTTTCTGCACGATCCCATCCTGCTGACATGCGACGCCCCGGGTAGTGCCGGCCGCTGGCCGGCAACCTCGAAATGCGCAACCCCAGAACGACAAAAGCCCGGCCGAAGCCGGGCTTTTGCTTTTCCAACCAGCGGGCTCCCGAAGGAGCACAACCAGGCGCGGTGAATCAGCGCTTGGAGAACTGGGTGGCGCGGCGGGCCTTGTGCAGACCGACCTTCTTACGCTCGACTTCACGGGCGTCACGGGTCATGAAGCCAGCCTTGCGCAGCTCGGACTTCAGGGTTTCGTCGTACTCGACCAGAGCACGGGCGATGCCCAGACGGATCGCACCGGCCTGGCCGGTGGTGCCGCCGCCAGCGGCGGTGACCAGGATGTCGAAGCTTTCGGTGTTCTTGGTCAGCTCGAGCGGCTGGCGCACGATCATGCGCGCGGTCTCACGACCGAAGAACTCGTCCAGCGGACGACCATTGACGGTGATGTTGCCCGAACCCTTGCGCAGGAACACGCGAGCGGTGGAGGACTTGCGGCGGCCAGTGCCGTAGTTTTGAGTGATAGCCATGATTAGATATCCAGAACCTGCGGCTGCTGTGCGGCGTGCGGATGCTCAGTGCCGGCGTAGACCTTGAGCTTGCGGTACATCTGGCGACCCAGCGGGCCCTTCGGCAGCATGCCCTTGACGGCGATCTCGATCACGCGCTCCGGGTGGCGCTCCAGCGCCTGGGCCAGGGACTCGGTCTTCAGGTTGCCGATGTAGCCGGTGAAACGGTGATACATCTTGTCCTGCAGCTTCTTGCCGGTGACGGCAATCTTTTCTGCATTGATGACGACCAGGTAGTCGCCGGTATCAACGTGTGGGGTGTAGACCGGCTTGTGCTTGCCGCGCAGACGGCGGGCCAGCTCGGTGGCGAGACGGCCCAGGGTCTTGCCCTCGGCGTCGACGAGGTACCAGTCGCGCTGGACGGTCTCGTTCTTGGCAGTGAAAGTGCTCATGAAGAACTCTAGGTTAGGTCGGGCTCATTGCGGCGAACGACTCGCCGGAACTCTGCCACGCGTTGTGAAAGGTGAAGCGTAAGAGGCGGGATTGTACGCAGGTCAAGCCCCCGGTGCAAGCTGGCCCTGCCCCGGGTTGGCAGGGGGACGGGGGCGGGCGAGAATCGGCGGGTCTTCCGCCCCACCGCGTACCGCCATGACCGTGCTCCGCCAGACCACTCCGCTGGACCACCTGCTGACCGAAGCGCAGCGCGCCCTGGACACGGTGTTCGGCAATCCACCGGCGGCCCGCCCCTACCCGGCTGCGGACACCGGCGAGCCGGGCATGGACAACGCCGAGCGCCGCCACGCGGCGGGCCTCATGCGGATCAACCACGTCGGCGAAGTCTGCGCACAGGGCCTGTACTTCGGCCAGGCGGCCGTGGCCCGCGACCCGGCCACCCGTGAACACCTGCTGGAAGCGGCCCAGGAAGAGACCGACCACTTGGCCTGGTGCGCCACCCGGCTGGATGAACTGGACAGCCGCCCCAGCCTGTTCAATCCGCTGTGGTACGCCGGCAGCTACACCATCGGCACCCTGGCCGGGCTGCGCGGCGATGGCTGGAACCTGGGCTTCGTGGTCGAGACCGAGCGCCAGGTGGAAGCCCACCTGGACGAGCACCTGGTCGACCTGCCGGCCGGCGACCTGCGCAGCCGCGCGGTCATCCAGGTGATGAAGGAAGACGAGGCCCGCCACGCGGAGCACGCCGAGCAGGCCGGCGCACGCCGCCTGCCGTTCCCGATCCCGGGCGCGATGGCGCTGGCCTCCAAGGTGATGAAGACCATCGCCTACCGGCTGTGACCGCCAGGTAGTGCCGGCCGCTGGCCGGCAACCACGCGGGCGCCGCAGAAGATCAGGAGGTTGCCGGCCAGCGGCCGGCACTACCGATTAATTGGGCGAGACCAGCTTCAGGCCGATCACGCCGGCCACGATCAGGCCCACGCAGGCCAGGCGGGCCGGCGACGCACTGTCGTTGAACAGGTAGATGCCCAGCACCGCCACGCCCATGGCGCCGATGCCGGTCCAGATCGCATAGGCGGTGCCGACCGGGATGCTCTTCATCGCCTGGCTCATCAGGTACAGGCTGATCAGGGCAGATACCACCGTGGCAACGGTGGGCAGGGGTTTACTGAAGCCTTCGGAGTACTTCATTCCGAGGGCGAAACCGATCTCGAACAGGCCGGCCAGCAGCAGGTAGATCCAGGGCATGGGTGGGGGCTCCTTACCTTTTTTGAGAAAAACGAAACGGCCCGGTGTTTTCACACCGGGCCGTGGGTCGGTACATCACCGTGGAACTGTAACGCGTGCGGGGCACTGGTTCCACGGGGCGGGTCGTCCCGCCTGGGCGGCGATGCCTGCAGGCATCGCGCATGGGGCTTACTCGGACAGGTTCCGGCCGTGGAACAGCTCTTCGATCTCGCGCTTCAGCAGCGCTTCGATCTTCATGCGTTCCTTGAACGACAGGTTCTTGGCCTTTTCCTCGAACAGGTACTGGTCCAGGTCGAAGTCCTTCAGGTGCATCTTCGTGTGGAAGATGTTTTCCTGGTAGACGTTGACGTCGAACATCTCGTAACGCGACTTGATGTTCTTGGCCAGGAAGTTCTGGATCGAGTTGATCTTGTGATCGATATAGTGCTTCTTGCCCTTCACATCGCGGGTGAAACCACGGACACGGTAGTCCATGATCACGATGTCCGATTCCAGGCTCTCGATCAGGTAGTTCAGGGCCTTCAGCGGCGAAATGACGCCACAGGTGGCCACGTCGATGTCCGCGCGGAACGTCGCGATACCTTCCTGCGGATGGGTTTCCGGGTAGGTATGGACGGTGATGTGGCTCTTGTCCATGTGCGCGACCACGGCGTCGGAGATCAGCTCCTTGCCGGCCTGCTTCTTGTCGATCACCGGTTCTTCGGAGATCAGGATGGTCACCGAGGCACCCTGCGGGTCGTAGTCCTGGCGGGCCACGTTCAGGATGTTGGCGCCGATGATCTCGGCGACATCGGTCAAGATTTGAGTCAGCCTGTCGGCGTTGTACTCTTCATCGATGTATTCAATGTAACGCTGACGCTCCTCTTCGGTGCGCGCGTAACACACGTCATAGATGTTGAAGCTCAGCGCCTTGGTGAGGTTGTTGAAACCCTGCAGCCTCAGGCGAGGCAACGGCTTGACCACGGCGGTCGATTCCTGTGTAAGAAGGGAAAGGAGGAATTATGGGGCAAACTGCCCTCGGGGGGAACGTGAAGACGCAAGAGTTCTGGCACACTGTTTGCCCTTAACAATTGCGCTGGTTAAGCTCCGCTATCGACCCCGTGAATCCGTTCATGCGCAGAGGGAGCGCCCCTATCGTGTCAACCGTGCGCCTAGCTAGCAGTCCACTGGCCCTGGATATCGCCACAATCGATCGTTTCCTGGCGCACAGCCACAGGCGGCGATATCCCACCCGTACCGACGTCTTCCGACCCGGTGACCCGGCGGGAACCCTGTATTACGTCATCAGCGGCTCGGTTTCGATCATGGCCGAGGAAGATGACGATCGCGAGCTTGTGCTGGGCTACTTCGGTGCCGGCGAGTTCGTCGGCGAGATGGGCCTGTTCGTCGAATCGGACCGCCGCGAGGTGATCCTGCGGACCCGTACCGCCTGCGAGCTGGCTGAAATCAGCTACGAGCGCCTGCATCAGCTGTTCCTCGGTCCGCTGTCGGCCGATGCCCCGCGCCTGCTGTACGCGCTGGGCCAGCAGATCTCCAAGCGCCTGCTCGACACCAGCCGCAAGGCCAGCCGCCTGGCATTCCTGGACGTTACCGACCGGATCGTGCGCACCCTGCACGACCTGGCGCAGGAACCGGAGGCGATGAGCCATCCGCAGGGCAGCCAGTTGCGCGTCTCCCGCCAGGAGCTGGCCCGCCTGGTCGGCTGCTCGCGTGAAATGGCCGGCCGTGTGCTGAAGAAGCTGCAGACCGACGGCCTGCTGCATGCCCGCGGCAAGACCGTGGTGCTGTACGGCACCCGTTGACCGTTGAGCACCCGGTGGGTGCGGACCTTGGTCCGCACTCCTTCGCGCGCTAGGCTCGGTACATGGAACTGAGCAGCGCATTCTGGTGGTTCATCCTCATCGGCCTCGGCGCCCAGCTGGTCGACGGCGCGCTGGGCATGGCGTTCGGCCTGGTGTCGTCGTCGGTGATGCTGGCCATGGGCATTCCGCCCGCGCAGGCCAGCGCCGCCATCCACACCGCCGAGGTGTTCACCACCGGCGCCTCCGGCGTGTCGCATCTGGTCGCCGGCAATGTCGATAAGCGCTTGTTCCTGCGCCTGGCGCTGCCCGGCGCTGTGGGCGGCGCCGTAGGTGCCTACGGCCTGACCCAGCTGCCCGGCGAGGTGATCCGCCCGCTCATCTATCTCTACCTGCTGGTGCTGGCCATCATCATCCTGGCACGTGCCGCCGGCCGACTGATGCCCAAGGGCGAGGTCAAGCGGGTGCCGGTGCTGGGCTTCGTGGCCGGCTTCCTGGATGCCAGCGGCGGGGGCGGCTGGGGGCCGGTGGCCACCTCCACCCTGCTCGCCCGCGGCGGCCAGGCGCGCACCACCATCGGCACGGTGAACGCGGCCGAGTTCGTGGTCACCCTGACGGTTTCAGCAACGTTCCTGCTGTCGATGGGGCTGCATCACCTGCAGATCGTGGCCGGCCTGCTGATCGGCGGCATGATGGCCGCACCGGTGGCCGCCCTGCTGGTGAAGCGTCTGAAGGAGCGTTGGGTACTGGTGGCCGTCGGCGTGCTGGTGCTGGGCATCAGCCTGTTCCAGATCGGCCACGCACTGACCGGGTATCTGGCGCGCTGAATGCTTGCCGGCCAGCGGCCGGCACTACCTGGACGGAAAAGGGGTAGTGCCGGCCGCTGGCCGGCAGATCCATCACCGTGCGATGGGGTCAGAGCCCCTACGGGGATCTGACCCCGGGCTACGCCTTGTCGCCGCCACGGTCCACGCAGCCCCAGTTGAGGATGCGGGTGCCGGCCGGCAGCACGCGGCGGAAGAAGTCCACGCGGCCCGGCTTCGGGTTCACCACCACTGGCGCCTTGGCGGCCAGCAGCAGCGGCAGATCGGCAGTACTGTCGGAATACGCGATGTCGATGTCGCCGTAGCCGCGCTCGCGCAGCATGCGCATCTTCTCTTCGTTGTGGCAGTGGCGGGTCGGGCCGACGCCGCCCAGCCGCGGGCCGACCTCGGTGCCGATCACCGGCACGTCCTGGTGGGCGACGAAAGCCAGGATCGCGCGCGCCAGCTCCGGCGGCGCACCCGTGGCAACCACCACGCGGTCGCCCTTGACGCGGTGCGCGGCGAATACCTCCAGCGCCTGCGGCAGCAGCTTCGCGCGCATCTGCGCCTGGTTGCGCAGCACGTAGGCGTCGATCACCTTGTTGAAGTCACGCGCACGGTGCAGGCCGAAGCTGCCGATCCACACATAGACCGAGATGCCCGCGCGACGGGTCGGCAGCATCGCCACCATCGGCCCGGCGATCGGCGTGACCAGCAGCGCCGCCAGCATGCGCAGCGGGTTGCGCTTGATCAGCGAGGCGAACAGGTGGGTACCCGAATCGCCGTCGTAGAGGGTGTGGTCGAAGTCGAAGACCACCAGCGGCGCATCCTCGCGCGGCGTTGGATAGTGCGTTGTCATGCCGCGAAGAATAGCTGACGCAGGCCCTCGCCCGGCTCTTCCACGCGCATGAAGGCTTCGCCCACCAGGAAGGCGTGGATGCCGGCGTCACGCATCAGCGCCACGTCCTGCGGGCCGAGGATGCCGCTCTCTGTGACCAGCAGGCGGTCACGCGGCACGGCGTTCTGCATGTCCAACGTGGTCTGCAGCGACACCTCGAACGTGCGCAGGTTGCGGTTGTTGATGCCGATCATCGGCGCCGGTACCTGCAGCGCGCGCTCCAGTTCATCGATGTCGTGCACTTCCACGAGCACGTCCATGCCCAGCGACAGCGCCAGTTCGGACAGCGTGGCCAGCTGGGTGTCGTCCAGCGCCGCCACGATCAGCAGGATGCAGTCGGCGCCCAGCACGCGTGCCTCGTACACCTGATAGTCGTCGATGACGAAGTCCTTGCGCAGCACCGGCAGCGTGCAGGCTTCACGGGCCTGCTGCAGGTAGGCGTCGGCGCCCTGGAAGAAGTCCACGTCGGTCAGCACCGACAGGCAGCTGGCGCCACCGAATTCGTAGCTGACCGCGATGTCGGCCGGGCGGAAGTCGGGGCGGATGACGCCCTTGGACGGGCTGGCCTTCTTCACCTCGGCGATCACCGCCGGGTCACCGTTGGCCACCGCCGCCTGCAAGGCGCGCACGAAGCCACGTACCGGCGGGGCACTGGCCAGGGCGGCCTGCAGCTCCTCGAGCGGGCGCTGGGCGCGGCGCTGGGCCACTTCTTCGGCCTTGCGGGCCAGGATCGTCTGCAGGATGTCGCTCATCGTCTTCGGTTCGGTGCGGGGGCGGTGAGGACGGCCATTATCGGCCATCAAGGGGGTCAGGCTGAACCGCGCGCTCAGGCAACCAGCGCGCGGGTGGTCTCCACATACCGCTGCAGGCGCTGGCGGGCGCTGCCGTTGGCGATGGCGGCACGGGCGCGGGCCAGGCCGTCACCGATGTCGCTGGCCACGCCGGCCACGTACAGCGCAGCACCGGCGTTCAGGGCCACAATGTCCAGCGCCGGGCCGGGCTCGTTGTCCAGCACCGCGCGCAGCATCGCGATGGACTGCTCCGGGCTGTCCACGCGCAGGTTGCGGCTGGCCGACATGGCGATGCCGAAATCTTCCGGGTGGATCTCGTACTCGCGCACCTTGCCGTCGCGCAGCTCGCCGACCAGGGTGCCGGCACCCAGCGAGATCTCGTCCATGTTGTCGCGGCCCCAGACCACCATGGCGCGCTCGGTGCCCAGCTCGCGCAGCACCCGCGCCTGGATACCCACCAGATCGGGGTGGAACACGCCCATCAGCACCGACGGGGCACTGGCCGGGTTGGTCAGCGGGCCTAGGATGTTGAAGATGGTGCGCACGCCCATCTCGCGGCGTACCGGTGCGACGACCTTCATCGACGGATGATGGATCGGCGCGAACATGAAGCCGATGCCGGTCTGCTCGATCGCAGCAGCCACCTGGGCCGGCTGCAGCTCGATGGCCGCGCCCAGTGCTTCCACCGCATCGGCGCTGCCGGACTTGGACGACACGCTGCGGTTGCCGTGCTTGGCCACGCGCGCACCGGCCGCGGCGGCGACGAACATCGCGCAGGTGGAGATGTTGAAGGTGTGCGAACCATCGCCACCGGTTCCGACGATGTCGACCAGGTGTGTGCTGTCGGCCACCGGCACCGCCAGCGCGAATTCGCGCATGACCGTGGCCGCCGCAGCGATCTCGTCGATGGTTTCCTTCTTCACGCGCAGGCCGGTGAGGATGGCGGCGGTCATCATCGGCGAGACATCGCCGCGCATGATCTGCCGCATCAGGTCGACCATTTCGTCGAAGAAGATTTCGCGGTGCTCGATGGTGCGTTGCAGGGCTTCCTGGGGGGAGAAGCTCATGGGAATGCTCCTTGGATCAGGCCGCCGGGCGCTGCAGGAAATTGCGCAGCAGGGCGTGGCCGTGTTCGGTGAGGATGGATTCGGGATGGAACTGCACACCTTCCACCGGGAACTGGCGGTGGCGCAGGCCCATGATCTCTTCGATCGAGCCGTCGTCGTTCTCGGTCCAGGCGGTCACTTCCAGCACATCGGGCAGGCTGTTCTTGTCCACCACCAGCGAGTGGTAGCGGGTGGCCTGGTAGCGGTCCGGCAGGCCGGCGAACACGCCCTTGCCTTCATGGCGGATCGGCGAGGTCTTGCCATGCATGATGTTGCCGGCACGGATGACCGTGCCGCCGTAGACCTGGCCGATGCCCTGGTGGCCCAGGCACACGCCGAGGATCGGCGTGGTCGGGCCCAGGCGCTGGATCAGCTCCAGCGACACGCCCGCTTCGTTGGGCGTGCACGGGCCGGGCGAGATGACGATGCGCTCGGGCTTCTGCGCGGCGATCTCGTCCACGCTCATCGCATCGTTGCGCACCACCTTCACCTCGGCGCCCAGCGTCTGCAGGTACTGCACGAGGTTGTAGGTGAAGCTGTCGTAGTTGTCGATCATCCACAACATGGTCAGGTTCCGTCGCTTATCAGGAAAATGGCGTATACGTTTTCGGTGTAGGTGATGGGGCCGGCTTCGATGGACTCCGGTGCACCGGGCGCAGGTGCCGAGGCCGGTGCATAGCTGCCGGTCACCGAGATCCTGTCCAGATACTCACCATCCTCGCCCGGCTGCGGCCATTGCCCGGCCTGGATGCCGTAGGCGAAGTCCGGCGCCACGTCGGAGATGCTGTACAGGCCACGCACTTTCGTTCCATAGGCCTTGGCCAGCCCCTGCGCGGACTCGCGGGTCTTGGCCGCAGCCTCGCCCTTGAGTTCACGTCGCAGCGCCACTTCACCCGAGTAGATCGGGGCCACGCTGCTGACCTGCACGTTCTCGTTGGCCTTCAGCGCGCCCAGCACGTCCTGCATCGCCTTCACGCTGGCGAAGCTGGCACGCAACTGGCGCGACACGCGGGTGCCGATGAAGACCTGCCGGTTCTGCTCATAGCGCGTCGCCGGGCCGATCCGCAGGTTGTCCGCACGCACGCTGCCCTCCACCGCCTTGTTCTGCTTGAACAGCGCCAGCGCGCGGGCAACGTTGTCCTGCACGCGGCGCCGCGCCGCATCTGCGTCCATGTCGGTCTCTTCGATGTTCAACTGCAGGCCGAACCGGTCAGGCATCACCTCGCGGCGCGCCTCGCCCTTCACCAGCAGATGCGGCTGCGAGGGAATGGTGTTGGCCTGCGCCCACGCAGACGGGGCCATCGTGGCCAGCAGTGACGACCACAGCAATGCGCTCAGCAGCTTCATGCGGTACTCCTTGTCTTGAATGGGAACAGCGGAGGGTGCCGCGGCGCAGGCCACGGCACGGGGAACTTCACAGACCCTTGGCGGCCTGGGCGACGGCGCGGAACAGCGCGCGGCCCTTGTTCATCGTCTCGTCCCATTCCTTGTCCGGGTCCGAGTCGTAGACGATGCCGGCGCCGGCCTGCACGTACAGGCGGCCGTCCTTGATCACCGCAGTGCGGATCGCGATCGCGGTATCGGCATCGCCGTGCCAGCCGATGTAGCCGATGCTGCCGGCGTAGACATTGCGCTTGATCGGTTCCAGCTCGCGGATCACTTCCAGCGCGCGGATCTTCGGCGCGCCGCTGACGGTGCCGGCCGGGAACGTGGCACGCAGCACATCGGCATAGCTCAGGCCCGGCTGCAGCTGCCCGGTCACTTCGCTGACGATGTGCATGACGTGGCTGTAGCGTTCGATCACGAACTGCTCGCCCACTTCCACGGTGCCGGCCTTGGACACGCGACCGGCGTCGTTGCGGCCGAGGTCGATCAGCATCAGATGCTCGGCGCGCTCCTTCGGATCGGCCAGCAGCTCTGCTTCCAGCGCCAGGTCCTGCTCGACGGTGGCGCCGCGCGGGCGGGTGCCGGCGATCGGACGCACGGTGACTTCGCCATCCTGCAGGCGCACCAGGATTTCCGGCGAGGAACCGACCACCTGCAGGTCGCCGACATCGAGGAAATACATGTACGGCGAGGGATTCAACGCGCGCAGCGCGCGGTACACATCCACCGGGCGCGCCTTGAACGGCACGCTCAGGCGCTGGCTGAGCACCACCTGGAAGATGTCGCCGGCACGGATGTATTCCTTGCTGCGCTGGACCGCATCGACGAAGCCTTCGCGGGTGAACCCGGAAACGAAATCGGATTCGTCCAGCACGTCGCTGTTGAGCGGCGCCGGATAGCCGGCACCCGGTGCGCGCAGCTTGGCGGTCAACGCATCCAGGCGCGCCTGGGCCTGCTCGAAGGCACCGTCGACACGCGGGTCGGCATGCACGATCAGGTACAACCGGCCCTTGAGGTTGTCGAACACCGCCAGCTCGTTGGAGTCCAGCAGCAGGATGTCCGGCGTGCCCAGCTCATCGCGGCCGGCCGGCGGCGCCAGGCGCGGTTCGATGTAGCCGATGCACTCGAAACCGAACCAGCCGACCAGGCCGCCGGTGAAGCCCGGCAGGCCTTCCAGCTTGGGCACCGAGTGGGCGCTGCGCAGCGCCTCGACTTCGGCGAACGGGTCGGCCACCTCGCGGGTGTCCACCACCTGGCCGTCTTCGCGCACGGTCAGCGTGTGGCCATGGAAGGCGTACACGCGGCGCGCCGGCAGGCCGATGATCGAGTAACGACCAAAGCGCTCGCCGCCTTCGACGGATTCAAACAGGTAGGTATTGGGGCCGTCGGCGAGCTTCAGATAGACCGAAAGCGGCGTGTCCAGGTCGGACAGCACTTCACGGACGACGGGAATATGGGTGTGGCCTTCAGCGGCCTGCAGCTGAAACTGAGCGTGCGAGTTCAAGACGACTTTCCTTCCGGGACACAGCGTTATGGGGGCGGACGACGGCAACGGGCCACCATCGCCACCAACGGCGTGCGGAAGAAAGGGTATGCGGGGTCGTCAGGCTGGACACCCCTTGACTGTATCGCAGCCGGGGCGGGAGGGGAACCCCGCCAAACTGAACCACGGCACGCCGGGGCAGCCGCAGTGACCGGCGCTACGCCGGGGCGTTCGCAGCGGAGACCCCGCCCAGCAGCGGACAGCTGGCCGGCAGATGCATCCGCACCCTGCCCGGCACGCACGCGATGCGGAACTGGCGGGCCTGAACCGGTTCGCCGTCCAGGTTGAGCGTCAACGGGCGCTCGGATTCCACCTGCAGCCACGGCAGTCGCGCGCGCGTGGCCAGCTGTTCGAGCGCCGCCTGGGTGCCGGACTTCAGCATCTGGCCGAGGGTGGCGGTGACCTCACCTTCCAGCTCCGGGAGCACGGTTACATCCAGCAGCCCATCGTCGATCAGTGCCTGCGGGCACAACTGCTGGCCACCGCCGGCCTGCCGGCCATTGCCGATGCCGAGCGCGATGAAGTCGCCTTCCCACGCGAAATCCGGACCCGACAGGCGTGCATGGATCGGCTCGATCCGCCCCAGCTTGGCGATGCCGGTGATCACATAGGCCAGCCCGCCCAGCATCTTCTTCAGGCCGGCATCGGTCTCCACCGTCACCTGCGTGCCGAAGCCACCGCTTGCGAGATTGGCGCACCACCAGGGCGTGCCATCGGCGTCCACGCGCAGCAGATCGATGGCATGCGGCGTGGACTGTCCGATCAATGCAAAGGCCGCCTTTGGCTCGGTCGGAATACCCGCAGCCGTGGCGAAATCGTTGGCGGTTCCCATCGGGATCAGCGCCAGCGAGGGCAACGCATCCGCCGCTTCCTCACGGTGCGCCAGGGTTTCGGCCACCGCACTGAGCGTGCCGTCGCCACCGGCGGCAACGATCACGTCCACGCCGTGATCGATGGCCTCGGCCACGTAGCGCTCGGCATCACCGTCCTCCCAGGTCACCCGCACGTCCAGCTGCACGCCCTGCCCGCGCCAATGGCCGACAGCCTCGCGCAGTTCCTCGTTGCCTGCGGATTTGCCATTGAGGATCAGGCGCCAGCGCGGTGCGGTCATGCGGAGCTTCCAGGAGGGGGCGGCACAGGCTAGCAATGCGCTGTTTGTCCGCAGTGAATGTCACGCAGGTGTCATTCAGCTGCTGGAGAATGGAAGGCCATAGCAGGGACGACGGATGGAGGCAGGATCAGCCTCCCACGCATGCAGCGAGGCCACGCCAGTGATTGGCGTGGCTTTTTTGGGGTGTGCTGGGAGTGCGCCTCAACCGTTGGCGAAATCGTGCAGCGCCTGGCCCTGCAACCGGTACACGGTCCACTCGTCCTGCGGCGTGGCGCCAGCGGCGGTGTAGAACTCGATGGCCGGGGTATTCCAGTCCAGCACCGACCATTCGAAACGACCGCAGCCTTCGGCCACGGCCTGGCGTGCGATGTACTTCAGCAGCGCCTTGCCGGCGCCCACACCACGCTTTTCCTGGCTGACGTACAGGTCTTCCAGGTAGATTCCCTTGCGGCCCAGCCAGGTCGAGTAGTTGTAGAAATACACCGCGTAGCCGATCGCTTCGCCGTCGACTTCGCAGATCAGCGCGCGCGCCGTGGCATCGGCACCGAACAGGCTTTCGGCGATGCCGATCTCGTCGGTCTGCACCGAATGCTCGGCCTTCTCGTAGATGGCCAGCTCGCGGATGAAATGCAGGATCAGGCCCGCATCGGCGACGGTGGCCGGGCGGATATTCAACAGAGCCATGGGCGAAAAAGCGGACGGAGGGGACCAAGCGAGCTTAATCCCCTCCGCCCCCTTTTTGTCAGCGTGCCGCGGCGACGTTGGCGCGCATCTGCGCGATCACGTCCTGGTAGCTGGTCTTGGCGTTGAAGATGGCCGAACCGGCGACGAAGGTGTCGGCGCCGGCGGCGGCGATCTCGCCGATGTTGTCGGCCTTCACGCCGCCGTCGATCTCCAGGCGGATGTCCTTGCCGCTGGCATCGATCATCTTGCGCACCACGCGCAGCTTGTCCAGCGCCGAGGGAATGAAGGCCTGGCCGCCGAAGCCCGGGTTGACCGACATCAGCAGCACCAGGTCAAGGTCGTCCAGCACCCAGTCGAGGATGTCCACCGGCGTGGCCGGATTGAGCACGATGCCCGGCTTGCAGCCCAGCGAGCGGATCAGCTGGATGGTGCGGTGCACGTGGCGGCTCGCTTCCGGGTGGAAGCTGATGTAGGTGGCACCGGCTTCGGCGAAGTCCGGGATGATGCGGTCCACCGGCTCGACCATCAGGTGCACGTCGATCGGCGCGGTGACGCCGTGCTTGCGCAGCGCCTGGCAGACCATCGGGCCGATGGTCAGGTTCGGCACGTAGTGGTTGTCCATCACGTCGAAGTGGACCCAGTCGGCACCGGCGGCGAGGACGTTGTCGACTTCCTCGCCGAGGCGGGCGAAGTTGGCGGACAGGATGGAGGGGGCGATGAGGCAGTTGGACATGGCCGGGGCCTTCGGAACGGGGAAAAGGTTCTCCCGCCCGCAGGCGGGACTCTGGAATCAGCGCTTGCGCAGGGTCTTGATGCGGTCGTAGGCGGCATTGATCCGCCGCGACTTCTGCTCGGCCTGCTGCTGCAGCTCGGGGGCGGCGCCGCCAAGCTTGTCGGGGTGGTACTGCGAGATCAGCTTGCGGTAGGCGCGCTCGACCTCGGCATCGGTGGCCTCGGAGGTCAGCCCTAGCTCCCGGTACGGGTTCTCCTTGTTCAGGCGGAACCAGTCCGAGTCGAAGGCGTGGCCGATCAACAGGCCGACCACCGCGCCAAACAGCGGATTGGGCCGGAACAGCAGGGCGCCGGCGATGAATCCGAGCAGTTTTCCGTACCAGCGCATGGCGCTCCGGGGTCGACCGACGAAATGGACGCTCATTTTACGTCACAGCGGGCCCGGACCGCTTTACACTAGGCCGCCCGCTGGTCAGCGGGCCCGCCGGGTCCGTTGGGCAGCAGCCGTATCGACAACGCCCCAGGAGTGCCCGTGCCAACCACGCTGTTGCAATCCGATCTCCCCGGCCTGCCCTTGCGCCATCGCGGCAAGGTGCGTGATGTGTTCGATATCCCGCGCGAGCGGCTGCCAGCCGGAACCCCGCCGGGCGAGTACCTGCTGATGGTGGCCACCGATCGCCTGTCGGCGTTCGACGTGGTCCTGCCCGACCCGATTCCGGGCAAGGGCGAGATGCTCTGCCAGGTCTCCAACTTCTGGTTCGCCAAGACCGCGCACCTGATGCCCAACCACCTGACCGGCATCGACGTGGCCAGCGTTCTGCCCGAAGGCGTGGACCCGGCCCTGTACGCCAAGCGCGCGGTGGTCACCCGCAAGCTGAAGCCGGTGCCGGTGGAAGCGATCGCCCGCGGCTACCTGATCGGCAGCGGCTGGAAGGACTACCAGCGCACCGGCAAGGTCAGCGGCATCGACCTGCCCGATGGCCTGCGCCAGGCCGAGCAGCTGCCGGAGCCGATCTTCACCCCCTCGACCAAGGCCGCCGTCGGCGACCATGACGAGAACAT
Organism: Stenotrophomonas sp. 109824_Sma; assembly: GCF_056480025.1. NCBI lineage: Bacteria > Pseudomonadati > Pseudomonadota > Gammaproteobacteria > Lysobacterales > Lysobacteraceae > Stenotrophomonas > Stenotrophomonas sp. 109824_Sma. The sequence continues at coordinate 4,357,925 of NZ_CM151078.1, forward strand.
CGATTTCGATGCGATGGTGAAGCAGGTCGGTGCGGACCTGGCCGAGCGCGTGCGCGACGCCACCCTGCGCATCTACAAGTTCGCCGCCGATTACGCCCGCGAGCGCGGCATCATCCTGGCCGATACCAAGTTCGAATTCGGTACCGATGCCGATGGCCGCCTGTACATCATGGACGAGATGCTGACGCCGGATTCCTCGCGTTACTGGCCGGCCGACGAGTACGAAGTGGGCACCAGCCCGCCGAGCTACGACAAGCAGTTCGTGCGTGATTACCTGGAGACGCTGGACTGGGGCAAGACCGCCCCGGGCCCGAGCATCCCGGCCGAGATCATCGAGCGCACCCGCGCCAAGTACGCCGAGGCACTGCAGCGCCTGGCCGGGATCAGCGTCGACTGATCCGCCTGCGCCCCCCGACCGGAAAGGCGGGGGGCGTTCTGAATGCGGTAGTGCCGGCCGCTGGCCGGCAACCTCAGCGAACACCTGCAGCCAGGCATGGCCTGGCTCTACTACAGGTTGTCTGGGGGTAGTGCCGGCCGCTGGCCGGCAACCCCGCAAGCCTGCAGCCAGGCATGGCCTGGCTCTACTACAGGTTGCCTGGGGGTAGTGCCGGCCGCTGGCCGGCAACCCCGCAAGCCTGCAGCCAGGCATGGCCTGGCTCTACTACAGGTTGCCTGGGGGTAGTGCCGGCCGCTGGCCGGCGACCCCGCAAGCCTGCAGCCAGGCATGGCCTGGCTCTACTGACGGCTCCGGCGGGAGTATGCTGGCCGCATGCAGACATCCACCGAGCTTGCGCGGCCGATCGACCGCTATTTCGCCAGCTACTCCGACGACCACCGCAATGTGATCAACCAGCGCATCCACGTGGTGGCGGTCCCGGCGATCCTGTGGTCGGTGGTGGCCCTGCTGTGGTGCCTGCCGCCGCTGATCACCTGGTTCCAGTACGGCATCTGGTCGGCGTTCGCGATGTTCAGCGCCTGGTGCTTCTACAACAAGCTGTCGCGCCCGCTGGGCATCGGCATGCTCATCCAGTTCTTCGTGTTCGGCTGCCTGTGCCGGCTGCTGGAGGCCGAGATCGGCCTGCATGCCCTGCGCTGGCTGGCAGTGGGCGTGTTCGTGGTGGCCTGGATCGCGCAGTTCATCGGCCACAAGTTCGAGGGCCGCAAGCCCAGCTTCCTGACCGACCTGACCTATCTGCTGATCGGACCGGCCTGGGTGATGGCCAAGTTCTACCGCAAGCTCGACTGGCGCTACTGACCTGGCGGCGGCCGACAGCGGCCGTCGTTTCCTGAACGGGCAGATTCCGTCACCCGTAGTCCACGGGAGCCCTGCCAGCCTGCGCCGGTGATCCGCTCCCCATCGCCCGCCCGTCGACGGCAGCCCCTGTGCGACAGGGCCTGCGGTCTCCCTGCGTGGGCGTAGGGTGTCCCCCGAGGGCAACCAGGGAAGTGATGCAGGAACGTGATGTTGCGCCGCAGAAAAAATGAATCAGCGAACGTTACATGCAATTGATCGCTGTTCGATGGGTTTCGGCGACATTTCGCAGCCTGTTATCCTCCCTGACCTGCTCGTGAATCATGGATTCCCTGCATGCTCCCCAGCCTGCCCCTGCTGCTGGCCCTGCCGTTCCTGATGGCAGCGGCTGTTGCGGCCTTCCCCCGTAGTTCGCGCTCGACTGCTGCCTGGCTGGCGGCGCTGGCGCCGTTGGGCGGGCTGGCCATCCTCGGCTGGCTGACCCCGTCAGTGCTCGATGGCCAGGTGGTCCGCACCCTGGTGCCCTGGCTGCCGCAGATCGGCCTGGACTTCACCCTGCGCCTGGACGGCCTGGCCTGGATGTTCGCCGGGCTGGTGCTCGGCATCGGCGCGCTGGTGGTGCTGTATGCGCGCTACTACCTGAGCCAGCAGGACAACGCGCACCGCTTCTACTGCTACCTGCTGCTGTTCATGGGCGCCATGCTGGGCATGGTGCTGTCGGGCAACCTGCTGTTGCTGATGATCTTCTGGGAAATGACCAGCATCAGCTCGTTCCTGCTGATCGGCTTCTGGTCGCACCGCCAGGACGCCCGCGAAGGCGCGCGCATGGCGCTGGTGATCACCGGCGGCGGTGGCCTGGCCCTGCTCGGTGGCGTGCTGCTGATCGGCCGCATCGTCGGCAGCTTCGACCTGGACGTGGTGCTGGCCGCCGGCGAGCAGATCCGCGCCAGCGCGCTGTACCCCTACGCCCTGTTCCTGGTGCTGGCCGGCATCTTCACCAAGAGCGCGCAGTTCCCGTTCCACTTCTGGCTGCCGCACGCGATGGCGGCGCCGACCCCGGTCTCGGCCTACCTGCACTCGGCCACCATGGTGAAGGCCGGCGTGTTCCTGCTGGCGCGCCTGCATCCGGCACTGGCCGGCAGCGACCTGTTCTTCTACACGGTCAGCGGCATCGGCGCGCTGACCCTGCTGATCGGTGCCTGGAACGCGATCTTCCAGCACGACCTGAAAGGCCTGCTGGCGTACTCGACCATTTCCCACCTGGGCCTGATCACCCTGCTGTTCGGCCTGTCCACGCCGATGGCAGTCGTGGCCGGCGTGTTCCACATCCTCAACCACGCCACCTTCAAGGCCTCGCTGTTCATGGCCGCCGGCATCATCGACCACGAGACCGGCACCCGTGACATGCGCAAGCTGGGAGGCCTGCGCAGGCTGATGCCGTTCACCAGCGCGCTGGCGATCATCGCCTCGCTGGCGATGGCCGGCATCCCGTTGCTCAACGGTTTCCTGTCCAAGGAAATGCTGTTCGCCGAAGCGCTGACCGCCGGCGGCGGCCCAGGCGCGATGCGCACGGCCGTATCGATCGCGGCGCTGCTGGCCGGTGTGTTCGGCGTGGCCTACAGCCTCCGCTTCGTGCACGACACCTTCTTCGGCCCCGGCCCGCACGACCTCGACCGCGTGCCGCATGAGCCGCCGCGCTGGATGAAGGTGCCGGTGGAACTGCTGGTGGTGATCTGCATTGCGGTGGGCGTGGCCCCGGCGCTGACCGTGGCGCCGGTGCTGCATGCCGCCGCGGCCTCGATCCTCGGCAATGCCATGCCCGAGTACAGCCTGGCGGTATGGCACGGCTTCAACCTGCCGCTGGCGATGAGCGCGATCGGCGTGGTCGGCGGCGTGGCGCTGTACTTCGGCCTGCGCAAGCTGATCAACCTGCACGGCGTGGAAACCCGCACCACCGGCCGCAACGTGTTCCATGCGCAGCTGGATGCGATCTCCGCGCTCGCCATGCGCCTGACCAACGGCATCGCCAATGGCAGCCTGCAGCGCATGCTGCTGGGCCTGGTGCTGGTGGCGATCGTGGTCGCCGCCGCGCCGTTCGTGGCCAACCCGGCCTCGCCGAACTGGACCGCACCGCAGCCGATTCCGCTGCTGGGCTGGGCACTGTGGCTGGTGATGATGGCCTGCGCGGTCGCCACCCTGCGCGTCTACAAGCAGCGCCTGCTGGCGGTGCTGCTGGTCGGCGGCGTCGGCCTGATGGTGGCGCTGACCTTCGTGTTCCTGTCCGCGCCGGACCTGGCCCTGACCCAGCTGCTGGTGGAGATGGTGACCCTGGTGCTGATGCTGCTGGGCATGAACTACCTGCCTGCGCAGTCCGGGCCGGAGCGGCCGCGCTGGCGCAAGCGCCGTGACGCGGTGATCGCGATCATCGCCGGTGCCGGCCTTGGCGCGCTGGCGTACTCCGCGATGACCCTTCCGCCGAACACGATGGCCGGCGAACTGCTGGGCCGGGCGCTGCCCGAGGCCTACGGCCAGAACGTGGTCAACGTGATCCTGGTCGACTTCCGCGGCTTCGATACCTTCGGCGAGATCACCGTGTTCGGCATCGCCGCGCTGGTGGTCCATGCCCTGCTGCGGCGCACGCGGATGGCACCTGAGCAGATCATGCCCGGCCCGCCGATCAAGCTGCCGGTGCCGGCCGACCTGGCGCAGATCATGTTCCCGCTGACCCTGACCGTGTCGATCTTCCTGTTCCTGCGCGGCCACAACGCGCCGGGCGGCGGCTTCATCGCCGGCCTGGTGCTGGCGGTGCCGCTGCTGATCCAGTACGTGATCCAGGGCACCGCATCGGTGGAATCGCGCTTCGGCTTCGACTACATCCGCTGCATCGGCATGGGCCTGCTGATCGCCATCCTCAGCGGCAGCGCGTCGATGCTGTTCGGCGTGCCGTTCCTGACCAGCGGCCACCTCGACCTGCACCTGCCGCTGATCGGCGACGTGCCGCTGGCCAGCGCGATCGGCTTCGATATCGGCGTGTATCTGGTGGTGTTCGGTGGCGCGATGCTGATGCTGTCGATGATGGCCACCGTGAAACCCTCTCGTACCCGCACCGCGCGCAAGGGCGAGATCGACCTGCAACGCCGCTCGGCACGCACCGGGGAGATGCACTGATGGAACTGGCCCTGGCCTCCGCAATCGGCGTGCTGACCGCCATCGGCGTTTACCTGCTGCTGCGTGCGCGCAGCTTCGACGTGATCCTCGGCATGACCTTCCTGTCCTATGCGACCAACCTGCTGATCTTCGCCGGTGGCCGCGTGGTGCTGGGCAAGGCGCCGGTGCTGCAGGAGGGCGTGGACAGCCACCTCGGCAACTACACCGATCCGCTGCCGCAGGCGCTGGTGCTGACCGCGATCGTGATCGCCTTCGCGATGACCGCCGTGAGCATCGTGCTGGCCATGCGCAGCCGCAGCGACAACCACAGCGACCACGTGGACGCCCACGAGCCGGATGACGACCTGCAGGATGAGGGTGTGCCGCCGCGCCAGGGCGAGGACCGCGCATGAACCATCTGGTGATCCTGCCGATCCTGATTCCGCTGCTGGGTGCCGCGCTTTCGCTGTTCGTCGAACACCGCCGCTATGGGCCCAGGGTGCAGCGCGCGGTGGCCTGGACCTCGCTGTCGGCGCTGGCGCTGGCGGTGGGCCTGCTGTTCGCCACCACCGCCAGCGGTGACATCAACGTCTACCTGCTCGGCGACTGGCCGTCGCGGCTGGGCATCGCGCTGGTGGCCGACCGCCTGTCGGCATGGATGCTGCTGACCACCCTGCTGCTGGCCATTCCCTGCCTGCTGCATGCCTGCTCGGGCTGGGACCGGCGCGCACCGCACTTCCATGCCCTGTTCCAGTTCCAGCTGGTCGGCCTCAACGGTGCGTTCCTGACCGGCGACATTTTCAACCTGTTCGTGTTCTTCGAGGTGATGCTGATCGCCTCCTACGGCCTGCTGCTCAGTGGCGGCCGCGGCCTGCGCATGCGCATCGGCCTGCACTACGTGGTGTTCAACGTCACCGCCTCGACGTTGTTTCTGATCGCGCTGGGCCTGCTGTACGCCTCGCTGGGTTCGCTGAACATGGCCGAGCTGTCGCAGCGCATCGCCGAGGTGCCGCCGGCGCAGCTGACCCTGGTGAAGGCGACGATGGGCCTGTTGCTGCTGGTGTTCTGCGCCAAGGCCGCCCTGATGCCGCTGTACCTGTGGCTGCCGGAGGCCTATTCGCGTGCACCGGCGGCCGTGGCCGCGCTGTTCGCGATCATGACCAAGGTCGGCCTGTATTCGGTGCTCCGCATCCAGATGCTGTGGTTCGGCGATGACGCCGGCGCGATGGCCGGCTACGGCCGCGACTGGCTGCTGTGGGCCGGTGTGGCCACGCTGGTGCTGGGTGGCCTCGGCGCCCTGGCCGCGACCCGCCTGCGCGTGCTGATCTCGTACCTGGTGATCGTGTCGGCGGCCACGCTGTTCATCGCCTTCTCGGTGGGCACGCCGCAGGTGCTCTCGGCCGGTCTGTACTACCTGCCGCACAGCAGCTTCGTCGCCGCCGCGCTGTTCCTGGTTGCCGACTTGATCCGTCGCCGCCGCGGTGGCGCCAGCGACCGCAAGGAAGTGGTCGCGCCGATGCCGGGCAAGGAAACGCCGGCGGTGCTGTTCCTGATCGGCGCGGTGTCGGTGGCTGGCCTGCCGCCGCTGTCCGGCTTCCTGGCCAAGGCCGCGCTGCTGGCCGGCATGCCGGCGCAGTACACCGGTCCGGTGTGGACCGCGGTGCTGGTCAGCAGCCTGCTGGTGATCATGGGCCTGACCCGCGGCGGCATCCGCCTGTTCTGGCGCGTGCCGCCGGTCGAGGCCGATGCACCGAAGCCGCGCAAGGCACGCCTGCGAAGGGTCGAGCTGTACGCCGCCTGCATCCTGCTGGCCTACGGCATCGGCATGACCCTGGCCGCCGCGCCGCTGATGCGCTACACCGACGCCACCGCTGCACAGCTGCTGCAACCCAGCGAGTACGTGCAGCAGCTGCGCGCGACCGCACCGGAGATCCGCCAGCCATGACCGCCCAGCGCTCCCTGTTCCGTCGCCTGATTCCCTCGCCGATGCTCAGCATCATGGTGGTGGCGTTCTGGCTGCTGATGTCCGACAGCTTCACCCTCGGCCAGATCGTGCTGGGCCTGCTGCTGGGCGTGGTGGTGCCGCTCTTCGCCGCACGCCTGGACCGCGAGTTCGCCCGCATCGGCACGCTGCGCCCGTTGCCGAAACTGCTGTGCGTGACCCTGTGGGACATCCTGATGTCCAACATCCGCGTGGCGATCCAGGTACTGGGCCCGGAGAAGAACATCCACCCGGGTTTCATCTGGTTGCCGCTGGACATCGCCAACATCCACGGCATCGCCGCGCTGACCAGCATGATCACCCTGACCCCGGGCACGGTCTCGGCCGCGCTCAGCGACGACCGCAAGTTCCTGCTGGTGCACGTGCTGCACCTGGAGGACCCACAGGACCTGATCGATACGATCAAGCGCCGCTACGAGGCGCCGTTGATGGAGATCTTCCCATGACTGGATTCCAGATCATCCAGACCACGCTGGTGGTGTGCATGCACGTGGTCGGCCTGGCCATGCTGCTGGCCACCTGGCGCCTGCTGCGCGGGCCGACCGTGCCCGACCGCATCCTCGCACTGGACACCCTGTCGGTGACCGCCATCGCCGAGCTGATGCTGTTCGGCATGTACCTCAACTCCGCGATCTACTTCGAAGCCGCACTGGTCATCGCCATGCTCGGCTTCGGCAGCACCGTGGTGCTGAGCAAGTTCGTGCTGCGCCGGGATATCGTCGAATGATCACCGCGATCCAGATCGGCCTGTCGATCCTGCTGCTGTTCGGCTGCTTCTTCATCCTGGTCGGCGCACTCGGGCTGGTGAAGCTGTCCACCTTCTTCAAGCGCCTGCATGCACCGACCAAGGCCAGCACGCTGGGCGTGGGCTGCGTGCTGGTGTGTTCGGTGTGCTACCACATCTTCCTCGGCCAGGACCCGCAGCCGCGCGAGCTGCTGATCACCGTGTTCCTGTTCATCACCGCGCCGATCAGCGCCCACATGATGGCCAAGGCCGCGCTGTCACTGCTGATGGAAACCCGCCCCAGCCTGCCGGGCAACGAACCGGCCGCCGAAGAGCAGCTGCCGCCGCCGGAACCGGTGCGGGAAGAAGAGCACGCGCAGAATCGGTAGTGCCGGCCGCTGGCCGGCAGGGTGACACCCGGCGGGTGCCGACCGTTGGTCGGCACGAAATCAACCGCATCCACGCAGAGCGTGGATCTACAACGCCGGTGCGCCCACCAGCAGCAGTTCCAGCACGAACCAGCCGACGAAGGCGACCAGCAGGATTCCGCCTTCTCCTCGGCTTATCTTCAGGTCGCCACGCAGCATCGGGTACAACACCAGCGCGAACGCCAGCAGCGCCGGCAGTTCCAGGCGCACGAACGAGGCCGGCAGCGCCAACGGCTGCAGCATCGCCATCGCACCGATCACCAGCAGCAGGTTGACCACGCTGGAGCCCAGCACGTGGCCCAGCACCATGTCGCCGTGACCGCGACGCGCGGCGGCGATGGCCGTCGCGACCTCGGGCAATGCGGTGCCGATCGCCACCGGCAGCAGGCCGACCAGCAGCGGCGTCCAGCCCAACGCGGCACCGAAGTCCGCTGCCGCACCCACCACCAGGCGCGCGCCCCAGTACAGCGTCAGCGCAGCAATCAGCACCCGCAGCACGTTCAACGGCAGGCTGGTGCGGCTCAGCGCGGATTCGGCGATGGCCGCCTGCACCTCGGCGCTCTCGCTACGGCCACGGCGCAGCAGCAGCACCTGCACGACGATGAAGCCTGCCACCAGCACGCCGCCTTCCCAGCGCGCCAGGCAACCATCCAGCCCGAACAGGATCAGCAGCACGCCAGCCGCCAGCAGCGACCACCACAGCACCGTCTGCAGGCGCGCGCGCAGCAGCAGCGGCGCGGCAATCGCCGCCAGCGCCAGGGTCAAGCCCAGGTTGACGATGCTGCTGCCGACGGCATTGCCCAGCGCCAGCTCGGGTTGGCCCACCGCCAGCGCGCGCGCGTTGACCGCCAGTTCCGGCAACGAGGTGGTCACCCCGAGCAGCAGCAGTCCGGCCGTGAACGGGCTGGCCCCGAAGCGCTGGGCCAGGCCGGACACGGCCTTGACGATGGAGTCCCCGCCCAGCGCCAGCAACAGCAGGCCGAGCAGGAACCAGGCAATGGCAATGGCGATCATCGAGCACTCCCCCAGCGGTCGTGGCGCGATTCTACGCTGGCCCCGCGCGCATGGCTGGGCCGTGGATCAAGGATCAGCCACAGCCTTCCACATAATCGACCTGCGGGGTCTGCCCGACGCGCCAGGCATTGACCCGGCCATCGGCACCGAGCGCGAAGTCGATCACCGCCTTCCCCTCCTGTGCCGGACGCACGCGCAGGTGCTGGGCCTTCTCGTCGTACTTGTCAGGGCCGACGTCACCGCGCTCGGGGTACAGCACCTGCAGCTCGCCCAGGGTCATGCCGACCTTGCCGCCGCCCGGTGCGGCGATGGCGGCGCTGCGCACGTCGTAGCGCACCAGCTTGCGGCCTTCGATCATCAGGCGGGGGTCTTCGGCATCCTGCGGGCGCAGGAAATAACAGCCGTCGTTACCGTCGTCAGCCGGCAACGGCTTGCCACTGGCGTCGGTGCCCAGACCCTGCAGCGGTGTGCCAAAACCACTGCGGACCTCTGCGATGCCAGCGCCCAGCGTTGCGCCAGCGAATCCATCCAGGCGCGCCGGGCCCTGCGCGGCGGCCGGGGCCATCGGTGCAGGCGTGGCTGCGGCGCCCGTACTGGGGCCAGCGATGGTCGGCGACGGGGCCTCGGCACTGCGGTTGCAGGCGGTGAGCGACAGCAGCAAAAGACCGGCAATCGGAAGGTGCTTCATCGGTGCGGTTCCCTGGCACGAAGGTAGCTGCACGCTAGCGCAGCACACGTGCAGATGCTGCATTGTCATCGCGGTTTCATCGCCCTCGTTCAGGCTCGGCGTGCACCGACTTGGCTGTCCCTTCCATGCAACCGCGCAAGACAGATCTCGCCCGAACCGCGCTGCAAGCCCACCGCGCGCCGCTGGACATGCGCCAGCGCCGGTTGCTGATCCTGTGCGACGGCCAGCGCAGCATTGCCGACCTGACCGGCCTGCTCGGCCAGGACGCGCCGGCCATGGTGATCCAGCTGGTGCAGGCCGGCTACCTGAGCACCGGTACCGCCGCCGCGGCCCCACCGCCGTCGCCGGCACCCGCGGCAGCGCCGGTTCCGCCCACACCACCAGCCGCAGCACCTGCGGCAACTCCGGCCACCGCAGTGGAGCGCCGCCGCTCGCTGGTAGCTGCGCGCATCTACGTGCTGGGCATCCTGGAAATGCAGCGCCATCCGCAGGCGGCGGCGCTGTTCCGCGACCTGCAGCAGGCACGCGCCGAAGGTGAAGTACTGCAGGTGCTGCACTCGGCGATGCAGATGCTGCCCGGGCTGACCTCGGAGGGCTATTGCCAGCGCGTGCGCCAACGCCTGCTGGAAGCGCTGCCGCTGGAGCATTGCGGCGCGTTCGCCGAAGCGGCGTAAGCGCAGGTTCCGGCGGTAATCATCCACGCATGGCGTGGATCTACTGCCTCACGACCGCCTTTCGGTAGATCCACGCCATGCGTGGATGCGATCAGGATCCATGCCGACCAAGGTCGGCACCTACCAAGAGCGGCAACCAGGAGATCCACGCCATGCGTGGATACGATCAGGATCCGTGCCGACCAAGGTCGGCACCCACCAAGAGCGGCAAGCGGTAGATCCACGCCATGCGTGGATGCGATCAGGATCCTTGCCGACCAAGGTCGGCACCCACCACGCTAGCGCGACGACCGGAAGTTGTTGCGCAGGCCGTTCCAGCACTGCTGGTAATCGCCCTGGCGATGGCCGGCCGCCAATGCCTGCGCGGTCGGACGGATCACCGCGCGGGTCTCGAACATGAAGGCCATCGTGTCCTTGATCACGTCCGCCTTGGACAGGTCCGCATTGGATGCCTTGTCGAAGGTCGGCGCGTCCGGGCCGTGGCCGCTCATGCAGTTGTGCAGCGACGCGCCGCCCGGCACGAAGCCTTCGGCCTTGGCGTCATACGCACCATGCACCAGGCCCATGAACTCGCTGGCAATGTTGCGGTGGAACCACGGCGGGCGGAACGTGTTCTGCGCCACCAGCCAGCGCGGCGGGAAGATCGCGAAGTCCATGTTGCTGGTGCCGGGCGTGTCGCTGGGCGAATGCAGCACCAGGAAGATCGATGGGTCCGGATGGTCGTAGCTGATCGAACCGATGGTGTTGAAGCGGCGCAGGTCGTAGCGGTACGGCGCGTAATTGCCGTGCCAGGCCACCACGTCCAGCGGTGAATGGTCGATCGGCGCACGCCACAGGCGGCCCTCGAATTTGGCGATCAGTTCGAAATCGCCATCGACATCCTCGAACGCCGCATGCGGGGTCTCGAAGTCGCGCGGGTTGGCCAGGCCGTTGGAGCCGATCGGGCCGAGGTCAGGCAGCTTCAGCAGCGCGCCGTAGTTCTCGCAGATGTAGCCGCGGCTCGGGCCGTCAGGCAGTTCCACCCGGAAGCGCACGCCACGCGGGATCACCGCGATCTGCTGCGGCTCGATCTCGATCACGCCCAGCTCGGTCAGCAGGCGCAGCGCGCCCAGTTGCGGCACGATCAGCAGCTCGCCATCGGCGTTGTAGAAGTAGCGGCCGACCATGTCGCGGTTGGCCGCGTACAGGTGGATGCCCACGCCGGCATGCGCATCGGGCGAGCCGTTGCCACCCATGGTGTACAGGCCTTCGACGAAGTCGGTCGGCAGCTCCGGCAACGGCAGCGGGCTCCAGCGCAGCTGGTTCGGCGAGGCCGGCTGTGCGCCGAAATCACACTGCAGCTGCGACTGCGCGAACGGGGTGAACTCGCCGTGGGTGACCGCCGGGCGGATCCGGTACAACCAACTGCGGCGATTGCTGCCACGCGGCGCGGTGAAGGCGGTGCCGGTCAACTGTTCGGCGTACAGGCCGTGGGCCACCTTCTGCGGCGAGTTCTGCCCGACCGGCAGTGCACCGGCCACGGCCTCGGTGGCGAATTCGTTGCCGAAACCGGACTGGTAGCCGCGGGCGGTGAGGGCGGTGGACATGAGGGCTCCTGGGTACGGCGGGACCGGAACGGAAAGCAGCCGAGCATGGCTCGGCTCTACAGATGAGCAGGCGCCGGGCTTGACCCGGCGCTACCGTTGAACGTTACAGCACGCCGCGGCGGATCTGGTCGCGCTCGATGCTTTCGAACAGCGCGGTGAAGTTGCCTTCGCCGAAGCCTTCGTTGCCCTTGCGCTGGATGATCTCGAAGAAGATCGGGCCGATGCAGTTCTGGGTGAAGATCTGCAGCAGCTTGCGCTGGTGGGTTTCCGGATCGGCATCGATCAGGATCTTGTTCTTCGCCAGGCGCGCCACGTCTTCACCGTGGTTCGGCACGCGCTGGTCGATCACGTCGAAGTAGGTCTCCGGCGTGTCGAGGAAGTCCACGCCCTGCGCGCGCATCGCTTCGACGGTCTCGTAGATGTTCTCGGTGAAGCAGGCGATGTGCTGGATGCCCTCGCCCTTGTACGCGTCCAGGTACTCGTTGATCTGGCTCTTCGGGTCGGACGATTCGTTCAGCGGGATGCGCACGATGCCGTCCGGCGCGGTCATCGCCTTGGACACCAGGCCGGTCTTCAGGCCCTTGATGTCGAAGTAGCGGATCTCGCGGAAGTTGAACAGACGCTCGTAGTAGTCCGACCACTGCTGCATGTTGCCGAAGTACAGGTTGTGGGTCAGGTGGTCGATGAAGGTCAGGCCGAAGCCCACCGGGTGCAGGTCGGCGCCGGCGATCGGCTCGTAGTCGCCGTCGAAGATGCTGCCGGCGCTGCCGTAGCGATCGACCAGGTACAGCATGCAGTCGCCGATGCCCTTGATGACCGGCGCGCTGACCGCCTTGCTGTCCGGCTTGAAGGCGATGGCTTCGGCGCCGTTGCCCAGCGCGGTCTGGTAGACCTCCGCGCCCGGCTTCTTGAAGCGGATGGCGAAGCCGCAGGCGCACGGGCCGTGCTTTTCGGCGAAGTCCGAGGCGAACGAATCCGGGTCTTCATTGACCAGGAAGTTGACGTCGCCCTGGCGATAGACGGTAATCGGACGCTGCTTGTGCTTGAGCACCGCGCTGAAGCCCATCTTCCGGAAGTACTCGTGCAGCTCCTGGCCACGGCCGGCCGGGGCGGCGAATTCGACGAACTCGAAGCCGTCGATGCCCATCGGGTTCTCGAAGGTGGTGACCTGCATGCCGGGGTTGGGATGCGAGGCGGTCGGGACTGCGGTATTCATGGCGTGGCTCCGAATCGGTACCGCATCGGTACAAACCAGGTGCGGGCAGGTAGGGACCCGGCGAGAATGCAGGGTCTGGACCCACCCCTTATAGTTACACTTGAAACCACCAGCAAGGTGCACCGCAACATGAGCCCCGCCGATCCCGTTTCGACCCGCCTGCGTGCCTCGCACGTCCTGCTCGACCTGGAACAGTTCCTGCCGTACCGGCTGAGCGTGCTGTCCAACCGGGTCAGCGGCAACATCGCCAAGCTATACGGCGATCGTTACGGTCTGGCGATCCCCGAGTGGCGGGTGATCACCATCCTGGCGCTGTACCCGGGCTCCTCGGCCAGCGAGGTCTCCGACCGCACGGCGATGGACAAGGTGGCGGTCAGCCGCGCCGTGGCCCGCCTGCTGGAGCGCGGCTTCATCAAGCGCGAGACCCACGGTGACGACCGCCGCCGCTCGGTGCTGGCGCTGTCGGCAGCCGGTTTCGAGGTGTACGAGACCATCGCGCCGATGGTGATCGAGATCACCCGCAAGCTGATGTCGGTACTGAGCGACGAGGAAGAGCAGGTGCTGGAGAAGCTGATCCTGCGCCTGGCCGGCGAAGGCCTGGAGCGGATGGGCGAAGGGGTCTGAAAGAAAAAGGGGACGGAGGGGATTAAGTCGTAATCAGCACATGTGTGCCTGATACGACTTAATCCCCTCCGTCCCCTTTTTTCAGCTCAGGTGCTTGCGCCGTGCATGGATCCACGGCACGGCCAGCGCGGCGATGGCACCGCCGGCGAAGCCGAGCGAGGCCGCGACGGTGGCGGCTTCGACTGCCCCCGGCAGCGCCAGCGCGGCCGCTACGAGCAGCAGCGACGGCAGGCCGACGAAGGTGCCCAGGAAGAAGTGCCAGCGCGGTGACCAGGTGTTGAGCTGCAGCAGGCTGACCGGTTGCCAGGCATCCGACGCGGCATCTTCGGCGATCTTCGCCACGACCTTGCCCAGGTCCACTTCCGGCAGCGCGCGGCCGAGGCGAGCAGTCGCCAGCAGCTCCGCAACCGCCTCCACCGGCGGGAAACTGGACGGCCACGCGACGGGGGCCGGCACGCCATAGGCGGTCAGCAGCGGCACGCTCAGCCATGGCGCCACCAGCGGGCGCATGCGGCGGCGACCGTGCACGCACCAGATCTGCGGCTGGCCGTGCGCAGTGACGCTGTACAGCGCCAGTTCGTTGGCCGGCGGGTAGCCGAGCATGGTAACCCGCGCGGCCAGGCTGTCCTGGCCCATCGCACGCAGGAAGCCCGGGCGGCTGCGCCCTTCCTGCATCCACGCCAGGCCAAGTGCACCCACCAGGTAGGCTTCTGCCACGTCCTTGCTGCCGGCAGTGGCGCGTTCGTCACTGGCCAGATACCACGCGAGTGATTTAGGTTCGGAGACATCCTCCAGGCCCCAGCGGCTGTCGTCACCGAGCACGTGGCGTACCGGCAGCCGCGCCGGTGCGGTCTCACCCCGCTCGCCCGGCTGCAGGAACGGCAGCACGCCCTGGATGAAGGTGGACAGATCGATGGCACGCACGCCGTGGCCCTGCCATTCCGGCGGCAGCAACCCGGCCAGTTGGCCTTCGGCAGCCAATGCATCGAGCCGCGCCTTCTGCTCGACCAGCTTCTGCACCGCGCCCTTCAGCACCACGTTGTCGGGCAGCGCGATCTGCGGCAGCCGGTGGCGCGGCGGTGCCAGTTCAACGGTGTCCTCGCCGGTACCGGCGTCATCCAGCAATGCCTCCTGCGGAGGCAGGGTCACGCCCTCGCCTGCCCCACCCTCGGCCAGGTCGCTGGCAGGTTCGGGCAATCGTTCGGCGTGGTCGCTGTGCATGGGCGTTCCGGTAGGTTGCGTCGACGGGGCGTCGACTGAGGTCCTTGCCGGTAACGGCGAGCGCGGTGCGATATTGAGATGCCGATTCCGGGAATGTGACCGCAACCACAGTAGATCCACGCCATGCGTGGATGCGACCCAACATCAGTGCCGACCAACGGTCGGCACCCACCGAAGCTGCCGGCCAGCGGCCGGCACTACCCTATTCCGGTTTGTCAGGCGCCCACTGCTTGAGGAACGCGGTCACGCGTGCGGGCTGGAAAGCTTCGCCCTTGCGCAGCTCACCGGTCGCCTGCGACACCAGCAGGCCACCATCGGCGTCGAGCACCAGCAGGTACGGGTAGTCACGTTCCATCACCGGGTACTGGGCGAAGAAGGCAGCGTTGGGCTGTTCGTCGCTGGCGTTGACCTTCACCCACACGTAGTGGGCATCGCGGAAGCGGCGCAGGTCGCCGTTGCCTTCCACCATCTCGTCCAGCGCCTGGCAGCGATCGCAGGCGGCGTTGCCGACCTCGAGCAGGATGCGCTTCTTGCCGCGCTGGGCTTCCACCTTGGCGGTGGCCAGATCGTCGGCGGGGTCGCGGGCCGGGTCGAACTGCGCGCCGAGCCCGGCGATGGCGGCGATGTCCGCCGCCACCGGAGTGTTGCCCGAGGCCACCGGTTCGCTGGGGTCAGCGACCGGTGGCTCGGTGGGTCGGGTATCCAGGGGTTGCGTAGGCTCGGCAGCGGCAGGCGGTTGCGGTTCGGAACAGGCGCCGATCAGCGCCGCACAGACCACCACCACTGCACTACCGAGCTTGCTGCGCATGCCTTCTACCCTCTCATCATCATTTGACGCCGTGCATCAGCTTGTTGATCAGCGGGGCGACCAGGAACAGCACCACGCCGGAGCCGATCAGGGCCCAGAACCCGAAGGTATACCCCTTCAGGGCCGACTCGACCGTCATGCCGCCTTCACCACTGACCACGCCAGCGAAGATGCCCGACAGGTTGTTGCCGATGCCGGTGGACAGGAACCAGCCACCCATGCCGAAGCCGACCAGGCGCACCGGGGCCAGCTTGGTCACCATCGACAGGCCGATCGGCGACAGGCACAGCTCACCCACGGACTGGATGACGTAGACCATGAACAGGGTCCAGAACGGGATCTTGCCGTCCACGACCATCTGCGACAGGGCGAACATCAGCAGCGCGAAGGCAGCGCCGTTGAACAGCAGGCCCAGGCCGAACTTGCGCGGAATGGACGGATTGGCGCGGCCCATGGCCACCCAGATCCAGGCGATGATCGGCGCCAGGGTGATGATGGCCACCGAGTTGACCGACTGGAACCACGCGGTCGGGAAGGTCCAGTCACCGAACTGGCGGTTGACGATGTTCTCGGCCAGGAAGGTGAACGAGCTGCCGGCCTGTTCGAAGAACATCCAGAACATCACGTTGAAGGCGAAGATGATCAGCATGGCGATCACGCGGTCGCGCTGTACCTTGCCCTCGCGGACGCCCTCGACCAGCAGCAGGATGGCCAGGGCGGTGAACATCGCACCCAGGATCCAGGCCAGCGCGGTGGCGCCGGTAGCCAGCAGGAAGTACGCAACCGGGATGGCGACCACGGCACCGGCCAGCACCATGATGATGCGGCCGAAGCCTTCAGCGCCGGCCGGCGGTGCACCGATGCCCTTCAGGCCGGCACGACCGATGTAGAACCACACCAGCGAGATCAGCATGCCCACGCCCGAAGCGATGAACACGACCTTGTAGGACGGCATCGCATCGGTACCGAACACCTTGCGGGCCAGGTACTCGGTCAGCACCGGGGCGATCATCGCGCCGATGTTGATGCCCATGTAGAAGATGGTGAAGCCCGAGTCGCGGCGCTCATCCTTCAGCCCGTACAGCTTGCCGACCATGGTCGAGATGTTGGGCTTGAACAGGCCGTTGCCGACGATGATCGTGGCCAGGCCGAGCTTGAAGATGTGCTCCTGCGGCAGCGAGATCATGAACAGGCCGGCGGCCATGATGATCGCGCCGGTCAGGATCGAGCGCTGGTAACCCAGTACCCGGTCGGCCACGTAGCCACCGAAGATCGCCGCGGCGTACACCAGGGCCAGGTAGGCGCCATAGATGCGGCTGGCGTCGCCTTCACCGGCAGCGCTGCCGTTGTAGAACTGGGCGACGATGTACAGCACCAAGGCCCAGCGGATGCCATAGAACGCAAAGCGCTCCCAGAACTCGGTCATGAACAGCATCCACAACGGGCGCGGATGGCCCATCGTGGTCTTGAAGTCCGGCAGCGCCGGCTCTGGGGTGTTCGCAGTGGCGTTTAGGCTCATGCGGATTTCCTGGTTCGGTGGATGACGAGCACGTCCGCTGTGCAGTTGAAGCAACGCGCGAGGATCACCGACTTCTGGCGTTCACGTCAAATACACGCCGTTTGAGGCAGGTCACGGCCTGCTCGCTGAACTTGCATCTGAAACGATCCAGCCGATGGCCGGGGTCCAAGCTGAATGGGGGTCAGCCCCGTTCTGCGGGGGGCGCGGCCTGCAGGCTGGTGCGCACCTGGAACAGTTCGGGGAAGAAGGTCAGCTCCAGCGCCTTGGCCAGGAAGCCCACGCCGGACGAGCCGCCGGTGCCGCGCTTGAAGCCGATCACGCGCATCACGGTGCGCATGTGTCGGAATCGCCACAGCTGGAAGGCGGTCTCCAGGTCCACCAAGTCCTCGCACAGCGAGTACTCGCGCCAATAGCGATCGGTGTCCTGGTAGATGCGCTCGAAGACCGGCTGAAGTGCGTCGTCGGCCACATGCGGCTGGGTCCAGTCGTGGGATTCGTACACCGCCGGCACGGCATGGCCGAAGCGGGCCAGGTACTTCAGGAATTCCTCGTACAGGCTGGGCGCTTCCAGCACGATGCGCAGCTGCGCCTGCCCGGCCGGGTCGTGCTCGAACACCTGCAGCATCTGCGCGTTCTTGTTGCCCAGCAGGAACTCGATGTAGCGGTACTGCAGCGACTGGAAGCCCGAAGACGGGCCCAGCACGTCGCGGAAACCCATGTATTCGGACGGGGTCAGCGTTTCCAGCACCGACCACTGCTCGGTGAGCTGGCGCAGCACCTGCTTGCTGCGCGCCAGCACCTTGCGGCACTGCCAGACTTCATCGCGCTGCAGGAAGCCGATCGCCGCGCGCAGTTCGTGGCCGAGCAGCTTCAGCCACAGCTCCGAGGTCTGGTGCTGGATGATGAAGAGCATCTCGTCGTGGTGCGGCGGGCTGGACAGCGGCTGCTGCGCGCTGAGCAGCTGGTCCAGCCGCAGGTAGCCGCCGTAGGTCAGGCGTCCCTGCAGGTCGGTGTGGATGCCGGCTTCGAGATCGCGTTGGTTGTTGTCGACGGACATGGGCGGGACCAGATCGGGGGCGGCAAGGGTAGCGCGTTGCCGCCGCGCTGGCAGCCGCCGGGTCCATACCGGGGCGTGCGGTTGGTCGTGGAGCATCGGCCGATGCCGGGCCTGCGCGTGGAACCGTCCAGGCCGTTGTACTGGCGGTCAGCCAGAGGCGTATTCTGATGCTTTGCAGCAACGACTGAATACGTTGTTGTTATTGGCCCCCCACCCGCCGGCAGGGGTAAAACGGGGAATCGCCGTGTTGCGGCGCAGGAAGGCTATTCCGTACGCGTTCCTTAACATGGCGATTCATATCATTTGTAACTTCTCTGTCGAAGGTGCAGTACGCAATGACGGTTGCCGCTGAATTCAAGATCGAATACCTGCAGTACCTGGACGCGGACGGCAAGCTCGTCCGCGATGACCTGCCCGCGTCGCTGCGCGACCCCAAGGTCCTGGTACCGCTGTTCAAGCAGATGCTGTTCGTACGTACGTTCGACAGCAAATCCATTGCGCTGCAGCGCACCGGCAAGCTCGGCACCTATGCCGCCTGCCTGGGCCATGAAGCCGCGCACGTGGGTATCGGCGCTGCGATGCAGAAGGACGACGTGTTCGCACCTTCGTACCGCGAGTATGGCGCGATGTTCATGCGTGGCGTGCGCCCGCACGACGTGCTGATGTACTGGGGCGGCGACGAACGCGGCAACGATTACGGCGGCAACGCGGCCAAGGACTTCCCGTTCTGCGTGCCGATTTCCACCCAGTGCCTGCATGCCGCAGGCGCCGCGCTGAAGTTCAA
This sequence comes from Stenotrophomonas sp. 109824_Sma, assembly GCF_056480025.1. Lineage (NCBI taxonomy): Bacteria > Pseudomonadati > Pseudomonadota > Gammaproteobacteria > Lysobacterales > Lysobacteraceae > Stenotrophomonas > Stenotrophomonas sp. 109824_Sma. Next base: position 4,376,669 of record NZ_CM151078.1, read on the forward strand.
GCTCAACAAGGAACCGCAGATCGCCGTTGCGGTGTGCGGCGACGGCGGCAGCTCCAAGACCGACTTCTACGCGGCACTGAATTCGGCCGGCGCCTACAAGCTGCCGCTGATCCTGTGCATCGTCAACAACGGCTGGGCCATCTCGGTTCCGCGTTCGGCCCAGACCGGTGCCGAAACGCTGGCGCAGAAGGGCCTGGCCGGCGGCCTGCACTGCCTGCAGGTGGACGGCAACGACCTGATCGCAGTGCTGGCGGCGATGGAACAGGCGCGCGAACGTGCGCTGGCCGGCGACGGTGGCACCGTGCTGGAACTGATGACCTACCGCCTGTCCGACCACACCACCGCCGACGACGCGCGCCGCTACCGCGACGACGCCGAAGTGAAGGATGCCTGGCAGCGCGAGCCGATGCTGCGCCTGCGCAAGTACCTGATCAACGCCGGCGTGTGGAGCGAGGAAGAAGAGGCCGCCTGGACCGCCGAGTGCGGCACGCGCGTGGACGAGGAAGTGAACCTGTACCTCAACACGCCGGTGCAGCCGGTCGAGGCGATGTTCGACTTCCTGTATGCCGATCCGCCGCCGGACCTGCTGGCCCAGCGTGCCCAGGCGATCGCCCTGGAGAAGCGCCATGGATGAGATCAAGAACGGCGCGCCCGGCGCGCACACCAACGCCGCCGACAGCGCTGCTGTCGCGCGCGGAGATGACAGCATGACCACCACCCCGATCACCCTCATCGAAGCCATCACCCAGGCGCTGGCCTGGGAGCTGGAACACGACCCGTCGGTGCTGGTGCTGGGCGAAGACGTGGGCGTCAACGGTGGCGTGTTCCGCGCCACCGCCGGTCTGCAGCAGCGCTTCGGCTCGGACCGCATCCTCGACACCCCGCTGGACGAAACCACCATCGCCGGCCTGACCATCGGCCTGGCCGCACAGGGCATGAAGCCGGTGGCCGAAGCCCAGTTCGACGGCTTCATGTACCCGATGGTCGACCATATCGTCTGCCACGCCGCCCGCCTGCGTTACCGCACGCGCGGCCGCCTGCACTGCCCGATGGTGCTGCGCGTGCCGTGGGGCGGTGGCATCCGCGCGCCGGAACACCACAGCGAAGCCAACGAGGCGATCTTCACCAACGTGCCGGGCCTGCGCGTGGTGCTGCCGTCGTCGCCGCAGCGTGCCTATGGCCTGCTGCTGGCCGCGATCCGCGAACCGGATCCGGTGATCTACATGGAGCCCAAGCGCATCTACCGCCAGTACAAGGAAGTGGTCGTCAACGACGGCGAAGCCTTGCCGCTGGACGTCTGCTTCGTGCTGCGCGACGGCACCGACGTGACCCTGGTGACCTGGGGCGCGCAGGTGAAGGAAGCGCTGGAAGCGGCCGACAAGCTGGCCGGCGAAGGCATCAGTGCCGAAGTCATCGACGTGGCCACGCTGCGTCCGCTGGACTTCGCCACCATCGCCGAATCGGTGGCCAAGACCGGCCGCTGCGTGATCGTGCAGGAGGCCCCGAAGACCGCGGGCTTCGGCGCCGAGATCGCCGCGCGCCTGGCCGAGGAATCGATCTACGACCTGCTGGCCCCGGTCGAGCGCGTCACTGGCTACGACACCCACATTCCGCTGTTCCGCCTGGAAATGAAGTACCTGCCGAGCGTTGAGCGGATCGTGGCTGCGGCCAAGCGCGCGGTGGCGGCCGGCTGACATGCGGGCCCGCCTTCTGGGGGCTTACCGCAGCCAGTATCCCAACCCGCTCCGGTTCCACACCGGCCAGATCGTCGAAGTAGGTGTCCGTGACGAGGAATGGCCGGCGTTTGCCTGGGTACGCACCAACGATGGGCGCGCTGGATGGGCGCCCATCGCCTGGTTGCAGCTGCTGGACGAGGGTCGCGCCGAAGCGCTGTGCGACTACGACGCCCGCGAGCTGGATGTGGAAAGCGGCGAGATGGTGAAGCTTCATCACGAACACGGCGGGTGGTGGTGGTCCGAGCGCGCCAATGGCGCGACGGGTTGGCTGCCGGCCCGCGAACTGGAACTGCTGGAAGAGAACTGCAAATGAGCCAGACCAAGAACTTCAACCTGCCCGACCTGGGCGAAGGCCTGCCGGACGCGACCATCGTCGAGTGGTTCGTCAAGGAAGGCGATGTGATCAAGCTGGACGAGCCGCTGGTGTCGATGGAGACCGCCAAGGCCGTCGTCGAAGTGCCCTCGCCCTTCTCCGGCAAGGTGCTGAAGCTGTCCGGCGCCGCAGGCGACATCATCCCGACCGGCTCGGTGCTGGCCAGCTTCGAACTGGACCCGAACCTGCCGCAGCGCGCCGATGGCCAGGACACCGGCCACAGCCACGGCCATGCCGCACCGGCTGCCGCACCGACCCCGCCGCCGCTGCCGGCCGCCGCTGCACCGGTGGCCGTCGAAGCCGCCAAGCCCGCCGCCGCCGAGCGTGATGACGCCGGTACCGTGGTCGGTGCCATGCAGAGCTCCAATGCCGTGCACGCCGAGCAGGCGCTGGCCGTCGGTGGCGTCAAGGCCGTGCCGGCCGTGCGTGCGATGGCGCGCAAGCTGGGCGTGGACCTGAGCCGCGTGGCCGCTACCGGCACCGATGGCGCGGTGACCATGGCCGACGTCAAGCAGGCCGCTGCCAACGGCACCGCCAAGCTCGGCGCCGCGCCGGCACCGGTTGCCGCGGCTGCGTATGCCGCGCCGGCCCCGGCGCAGGTGTCGGCCCCGGTGCAGAGCGAAGCCCGCACCCCGCTGTCTGCTGCCGGCAAGCCGATGCGCACCCAGCCGCCGGGCGTGGTCGCCAAGGGCCAGCCGGAACCGCTGAAGGGCGTGCGCCGCAACATGGCCCGCGTGATGGCCGATGCACACAGCAAGGTCGTACCGACCACGCTGAACGACGACGCCGACATCCACGCTTGGCTCCCGGGCAACGACGTGACCGCACGCCTGGTGCGCTCGATCGTGGTCGCCGCGCAGAAGGTGCCGGCGATGAACGCCTGGTTCGACGGTGAAGCGCTGACCCGCACCCTGCACGCGCAGGTGGACATCGGCATCGCCGTGGACACCGACGACGGCCTGTTCGTGCCGGCGCTGCGCAACGCCGACATGCTCGATGCACGCGGCATCCGCGAAGGCGTCAACCGCCTGCGCGAGCAGGTGGAATCGCGTTCGATCGCCGCCTCGGAACTGAGCGGCTACACCATCTCGCTGTCCAACTTCGGCATGTTCGCCGGCCGCTACGCGACCCCGGTCGTGGTGCCGCCGTGCGTGGCCATCGTCGGTGCCGGCCGTGCCCGCCACCAGATGACCCCGGTGATGGGCGGCGTGGAAGCGCACAAGGTGATCCCGCTGTCGGTCACCTTCGACCACCGCGCGGCTACCGGTGGCGAAGCCGCCCGCTTCCTGCGCGCGATGATGGACGACCTGGCGCTGGCCAGCTGATCAGGTGGGTGCCAACCATGGTTGGCACATGAATTGAAAGAAACGCCGGGCAATGCCCGGCGTTTTTTTATGCACCCATCCACGCATGGCGTGGATCTACACAATGTGGGCGATCAATCGCGCGCCACCATGCCCTCGGCGCGGCTGTACACGCGCAGGCGGTGACCATCAGGGTCGGCACCGACGAAGGTGTGGCCGAATTCCAGTGTCACCGGTGCCTGCAGAATCTGCACGCCGAGCCCGCGCCACGCATCGTGCATCCGCTGCACGGTCTCCGGGTTGGCGACCACCATCGCCAGTTCGGCGGCACCGGCCTGTGCGGACACCGGCGGCTGCACGTCGTCGCGTTGCCACAGACCCAGCGCAGCGCCATCGCCGAGCAGGAACAAGGCAAAGCCGGGCGACTGCTCGACCGGTGGCTTGCCGAGAATGCCACTGTAGAAAGTGGCGCTGGTGGCGACGTCGCGCACGTACTGCAGCAGGGTGCTGGGCGTGAACATGGGGGAACCTCCGTTGTTGGGAGCGTTCATGGTGGTACGGCCCTGCTGACAGATTCTGTCAGTAGCGTCGAGCGTGTTCGACTGCTGTTGCCCCTGCCCTGGTAGAGGTCGAGCTTGCTCGACTGCTGTTCGCGAAGATCAAAGGCGGTCGAGCAAGCTCGACCCCTACCAGGAACGAAGAACGAAGGCCGCCCTCCCCCAGAAGCAGGAAGCGAAGCACAGAAGCAGTCGAGCAAGCTCGATGCTACGAACGGTCCAACCAGTCCGGAGCGATGCCCTGTGCCTTCTGCCAGCGCCGCAGGAGGGTGGCGCGTGGCACGAGGTAGTGATCCTCCAGCACACGCACCTGGCGGATGCGATCCAGGCGGAAATGACGGAAATCCTCGCGGCTCTCGCACCACGCCGCCAGCATCGGCACTTCATCGAAATAGCCCAGCGCGAACGGCCAGACGATGCGCTCGGTACGTTGGCCCTGCGCATCCTGGTAGCCAAACTGCAGTCGTTGTTGCGCGCTCACCGCTTCGCGCACAGCCTGCAGGCGCGCCGCCGGCACCTTGGCCGCCGTTCGCGAAGGTCCCACGCGCAGGCCACTGTCACGCAGCGCTTCGCGCCGTGCTGCAGGCAGTACATGCGCGATGCGCGCCAGGGCATCACGCGCGGCCTCGGCCAGCGCAGGCTCGGTGCGCGCCGCAACCCAGCGCAGGCCCAGCACCAGTGCATCGATCTCGGCGGGTGGCAGGGTCATCGGCGGCAGGGTATCGCTCGGTGCCAGCTGGTAGCCGACGCCGGCCTCACCACGCAGGTCGGCGCCCTGCTCGCGCAGGGTCTCGATATCGCGGTACAGCGTCCGCAGGCTGATGCCCAGCGCTTCGGCCAGCACCTGCCCCGCGACCGGCCGCCGATGGCGGCGCAGCAGCTGTTGAAGCTGGGTCAGGCGCAGCGCACGCGACATCAACCGACCAGTGCGCTGGAAGTCACCACGTGCTCGCCCGGCGGCGGAGCCAGCGCGGCATCCACCAGTGCCCTGGCAATCCGTTCGGCCGGATTGATCCGCCACGCCCGCGGCAACACCGGCCCCAACACGCCCAGCACCCGCAGGGCGAAGTGTTCGCCACGGCGCACCTGCTGCCGCTGCCCGCCAATCAGGCCGGGCCGCACCAGAGTGAGCGAAGCAAACTCGAGCGCGCGCAGATCGCGCTCCAGTTCACCCTTCACCCGGTTGTAGAAGATCGCGGAGCCTGCATTGGCCCCTGCTGCCGAATTCAGTACGAAGGCGCGCGCACCCTGGCCGCGTGCCAGCCGCGCAAATGCGAGCGGGTAGTCATGGTCGATGCGATGGAAGGCCTCACGGCTCCCCGCCTGGGCCATCGTGCTGCCCAGCGCGCAGATCACCGTATCGACCTGCGCCCAGTCGGGCGCCTCCGGCAGGGCGTCGAACTGCAGCAGCGGGGCGTACAGCTTCGGGTGGGCCAGGGTCAGCGCCCGTCGGGTCGGGGCCACCACGGCACGGCAGCGCGGGTCGTCCAGCAGCATCGGCAGGGCCAGCCCGCCGACCAGCCCGGTCGCCCCCAGCAACATCACGCGCATCACCACCTCCACTGCGGCATCCTGTCGCCCATCCTAGCCGTTCAAGCCGTCGGCGGCCGCGCCGATATGCTGGAACCAGTCCCTGCCAGCCCCAGGATTTGCTCGATGACGGACCAGCCCGACCACCGCCCTGCCCCCGGTACCGCCCTTGGGCCGCCGGCACGCGTCCGCGCGGTGGTGGATGACGGGCTGGGCGACCGCGTGGTGTTGCAGGGTGGCGGTGGCGTGGCCCTGCAGCAGCTGTTCGCCGGGGCCGACGCACCGGAGCCGCTGCTGGCCGCGTTCGCCAACGGCATGGCCACCCTGCCCGGCGAACTGGGCGACATGGGCGATCGCCTGCAGTCGGCACAGGCCAGCGCCGATTGGCCGCGCTACGGGCGCGCGATGCGGCAGCTGATCGACAAGTACATCCGCACCATCGAGCAGCATTCGCCGGACGGGCAGCCGGAAAGCCTGCGCCTGTCCGAGCAGCTGCGGCTGCTGCTGGGCGGCGCGGTGGTCGCGCTGCTGCAGCACGACCCGGACCTGCGCGAACAGGCGCAGGCGCTGGCCACGCGCCTGCGGCAGTGGCAGCCCGGCACGGCCCTGGAACCGATCGAACAAGGCGTGCGCGAACTCGGCCACCAGGTCGGCGTGCGCGCCGAGAGCTGGCAGGAGCAGCAGGCGTTGCTGCTGGAACTGTTTGCGTTGCTGCTGGAGAACGTGAGCGAGCTGCTGGATGACCGCAGCTGGCTGCAGGGCCAGATCGCGGCCGTACGCCAGCTGCTGGACGGGCCGTTGGAAGCTGAAGCGGTCGAGCGCACCCGCGCCGAGCTGCGCGAAGTGATCTATAAGCAGGGCCTGCTGCGCCAGGGCATCGACGATTCGAAGGCGGCGATGCGCGGGCTGATGGGCGAGTTCATCGAGCGCATGGATGGCATGGCCACCAGCACAGGTGAGTACCACGACCGCATCGGCAGCTACGCGCTGCAGCTGCGCGAGGCACGCAGCATCGCCGACCTCAACCAGCTGCTGCAGGACGTGATGCGCGACACCGGCAAGGTGCAGCAGCAGGCCGCACAGGCGCGCGATCACCTGGCCAACGCGCGCCAGGAAGTGGAGCGAGCAGAGCAGCGCATCGCCGAGCTGGAGCAGGAACTGCGCGCCGCTGGTGACCTGGCGCGCATCGATCCGCTGACCCAGGCACTGAACCGCCGTGGTCTGGACGAACTGCTGCAACGCGAGCTGGCCCGTGCCGCACGCAACAACTCCCCGCTGGGCGTGGCGGTGATCGACCTGGATGATTTCCACCAGACCAACGATGCACATGGCCATGCCGGTGGCGATGCACTGCTGCAGCACCTGGTGGCCGTCTGCAAGCTGCTGCTGCGCGCCACCGATGGCATCGCGCGGCTGGGTGGCGACGAGTTCGTGCTGGTGCTGCCGGAGACCCAGGGCGCCGACAGCATGGCCACCGTGCAGCGCTTGCAGCGTTCGTTGGCGCACCGCGTGCTGACCGTGCAGGACCGGCGCGTGCCGGTGCATTTCAGTGCCGGGCTGGCGCAATGGCAGCCCGGCGACGATACCGAGACCCTGCTGCGCCGCGCGGACGATGCGCTGTATGCGGCCAAGCGGCAGGGCAAGAACCGGGTGCAGGCGGGGTAGTTCTCCGGTACACCGAAAACGCTTCGGTAGGTGCCAACCTTGGTTGGCACGCGTGGAAACAAAGCGCCGACCAAGGTCGGCCTCTACCGGGCAATGGGCCGCCGCTTACTTCCCGCGCAGCTTCTGGAACCCGGTCACCGCTGCCAGCACGATGGCACCGGCGATGATGCCGACCACCATGTTGCCCACCGCACCGATCAGCCAGCCCCACTGCCCCTCGCCGCCCAGCGCCTGCACCGCGTGGTGCAGCGCCGGCACGTTGTGCACCAGGATGCCGCCGCCGACCAGGAACATGGCGATGGTGCCGGCCACCGACAGGAACTTCATCAGCCACGGCGCCGACGCCACCAGGCCGCGACCGAAGGCGGCAATGGCGCCGCCCTTGCGCGACAGATACAGGCCAACGTCATCGAGCTTGACGATGCCCGCCACCAGTCCGTAAACGAAGATCGTCATCGCCAGCGCCACCACCGCCAGAGTGATCAGCTGGTTGGTGAACGGCGCGGTGGCGACCACGCCCAGGGTCAGCACGATGATCTCGGCCGAAAGGATGAAGTCGGTGCGGATCGCGCCCTTCACCTTGTCCTTCTCCCACGCCACCATGTCCACCTCGGCATCGGCCAGCGCCTTGCGGCGCTCGGCCAGACGCTCGGCATCGTCGTCAGCCGAATGCAGGAAGCGGTGCGCCAGCTTCTCCACGCCCTCGAAGCAGAGGAAGGCACCACCGATCATCATCAGCGGCACGATCAGCGGCACGTTCCAGCCGCGGCTGTGCAGCCAGGCTTCCAGCGCACTGATCGCCAGGGCCGCCGGCACCAGGATCACCTTGTTGACCAGCGAGCCCTTGGCCACCGCCCACACCACCGGCAGTTCGCGGTTGGCGTTCACCCCGGTCACCTGCTGCGCGTTCAGCGCCAGATCGTCGCCCAGCACGCCTGCGGTCTTCTTTGCCGCGACCTTGGTCAGCACCGAGACATCGTCGAGCAGGGAGGCGATATCGTCGAGCAGGGCAAACAGGCTGGCACCGGCCATGGGGCGTCCAAGAAAGGGAATGAGCGGATTCTGACCGATACCGGGGCAGCTGCGGAAGCGGCCGGATTCACCGCGTGCCTACCGCCCCCCGGCGACACTGCGGAATCCGGACATTGCCGGCCAGCGGCCGGCACTACCTGTATTCGTCGCATGGGAGTGTCGCTTGAGCAATCCGCCCACCGCCAATGGCAACCCTCCGCTGGTCAAAGGCATGAACCGGCGCAGCCAGATCCTGCGCCTGCTGATGCGCTACCGCCATTCGGGCGTGTTCTCGGGCATGAACCTGGACGCGGCCAGTAACCAGGCCGACGTGCCCGCCGATGGCAACCCGGAACAGTTCGTCAGCGACCTGGAAGCGCTGGGGCCGACCTTCGTCAAGCTGGGCCAGATGCTGTCCACCCGCCCGGACATGGTGCCGGTGGAGTTCGCCACCGCGCTGGAGCGCATGCAGGAAAAGGTGGCCGAGATCCCGGTCGAGCGCATCCACACCATCGTCGAGCAGGAACTGGGCGCGCCGGTGAACAAGCTGTTCGCCGCGTTCGATCCGGAGCCGCTGGGCTGTGCCTCGATCGCGCAGGTGCATCGCGCGGTGCTGCACGATGGCCGCCAGGTGGCGGTGAAAGTGCAGAAGCCCGAGGTGGCCGCACAGCTGCGTTCGGACCTGGAGGCGCTGCGCAGCTTCGCGCTGGCCGCCGACCACCTGACCCAGGTCGGCCGCCGCGTGCGCCTGCGCGACTGGCTCAACGAGTTCGCCAAGACCCTGATGCAGGAGCTGGACTACCACGCCGAGGCCGAGAACCTGGCCCGGTTCGGCCGACACCTGAAGCCGTTCCGACGGCTGTGGATTCCGCAGCCGCTGTGGGATTACAGCAGCCAGCGCGTGCTGACCATGGAACTGGCCACCGGCGTGCGCGTGGATGCGATTCCCGATGTGCGCCGCACCGAGCAATCGATGGACCCGCTGGCGGCGGCGCTGATCCGCGGCTACCTGGACCAGATCTTCGTGCACGGCGAAATCCATGCCGATCCGCACCCGGGCAACCTGCGGGTGATGCCCGATGGACGGCTGGCGATCTTCGACCTGGGCATGGTCGCGCACATGCCGCCGCGCCTGCGCGAGCGGCTGCTGAAGATCCTGTTCGCTGCCGTCGATGGCCGCGGCGAAGAAGTGGCCGACGACCTGATCAGCATCAGCACGCGGCTGGAGGCGTTCGATGAAGAACGCTACCTGCGCGAGACCGGCCAGCTGATCGCGCGCTACGCCGCCAGCGGCAGCTTCTCCGAAGGCCGCGTGGTGCTGGACATGGTGCGCATCGCCACCGCCTGCGGCCTGCGCACGCCGCCGGAACTGAGCCTGCTGGGCAAGGCCCTGCTCAACCTGGAAACCGTGTGCCGGCTGCTTGCACCCGAGCTGGAAACCCGCCGCATCGTCGAGCGCCAGCTGCAGCACGTGATGCGCGCACGCCTGAAGAAATCGCTGTCGGCCGCCAACATCGCCAGCGAGGCGATGGAGCTGCAGCAGCTGCTGCGCGATGGACCGCGCAAGCTGTCGGACATCATGGCGCTGCTGGCCGAAAACCGCCTGCAGATGAAGGTCACCGGCCTGGAAGAATCGCGGTTGATGGAAAACCTGCAGAAGATCGCCAACCGCGTGGCGGCCGGCATCATCAGCGCCGCATTGATCATGGCCGCCGCGATGATGATGAAGATCGACACCGGCTGGCACCTGTTCGGTTACCCGCTCATCGCCCTGATCCTGTTGTTCATCGGCGTGGTGCTCGGCTTGGGCATCGTAACCAGCGCATTGCTGTTCGACCGTCGTGCGCGGGCACGGGAAGAACGTGGGCATCGCTAGCGCATCGACGAAAACTCCCGTATTCATGCGGTTTTTAATGCAATCCAACGAACCCTTTCACGCTCGTTTTACCTTCTGAGCGCGATTGCGCGCGCGTTATTTCAACAAACATTTCAGTCAGGTTCGTGCATGCACTATCGGGTCATCGGCCTGTCATGTGCATGTGCTTGTGGCAGCGCCGGTCGGATGGACACGCGTCGGTACGACGTCCATCACCACCACCCCGTCACTGCCGAAGCTGCCTATGCTCTGGATACTGCTGCTGTCGTTGTTGCTGTTGTGCTGGTTGTTCCTCGCGTCCGGCAAATGGGTGTGGTGGAAGGCCGGTGCGTTCTCGCTGTTGCTGCTCACGCTCAGCGCGTGGTGGCTGATCGACAAGCTGTCCGGTGATGGGCTCAATGCCGCCACCCTGTACCACCTGGGCGCCGACATGGAAGGCGCCGGTGTCTCCGATTTCAAGGGCTATATCGCCGGCTTCATCGTGCTGGCGCTGGTCTCGCTGCTGCCGCTGTTCGCCACGCGGGTCAAACGCTGGCGCCGGCCCGGTCACGGTGGCGCGTTGTTCGCCGGTTTCGCGGCCGTGTGGGTGGCCACGATCATGATCAGCCCGCTGGCCCGCGACGGCCAGCGCCTGTACCAGCAGCTGCGCCCGGTCGACTTCGCCCGCATCGCCCCCGAGTACCAGGTACCGACGCAGCCGCTGCAACGCCCGCGCAACATCGTCTGGATCTACGGCGAAAGCCTGGAACGCACCTACCTGGACGAGAACGTGTTCCCGGGCCTGATGCCCAACCTCAATCGCCTCGCCAGCCAGTCGCTGGACGTGCGTGGGCTGGCCTCGGCCGAGGGCAGCGGCTGGACCATCGCCGGTCTGGTCTCGTCGATGTGCGGCGTGCCGCTGACCACCTCGCAGGGCGATGAGAACAGCATGGACCGGATGGGCAGCTTCCTGCCCAAGGCGGTGTGCCTGGGCGACTACCTGAAGCAGCAGGGCTACACCAACCACTATCTGGGCGGTGCCAACGGCCAGTTCGCCGGCAAGGGCCAGTTCCTGGCCAGCCACGGTTTCGATGAAGTGCATGACCTGGCGTGGTTCAAGCAGCAGAAGAAGATCGGCCGCATCCACTACTCGGCCTGGGGCGTGCACGACGACGTGCTGCTGGACACCGCCTACCAGCGCTTCGAACAGCTCTCGCGTGCGGGCTCACCGTTCATGCTCACCACGCTGACCATGGACACCCACCACCCGGCCGGTCACCTGCCGGTGTCGTGCAAGGGCGAGCGCTACCAGAGCCAGTACGGCAACATCAACATGCTCAACGCGCTCAAGTGCAGCGACCGGCTGATCTCGCAGCTGGTGCAGCGCATCCAGGCCAGCCCGTACGGCAAGGACACGCTGATCGTGATCGCCTCCGACCACCTGGCGATGCCCAACGATCTCACCCACATCCTGACCCGGCAGAAGCGCGAGAACCTGCTGCTGTTCCTGGGCGATGGCATTGCCCCGCAGCAGCTCAGCGCCGACGCCGGCACCACCCTGGATTCGGGTGCGACCCTGCTCAGCCTGCTGGACCCGAACCTGAAGACGATGGGCTTTGGCCGTTCGCTGATCGATACCCAGCGCGCGCCCAGCGCCAGCGTGGCGACCCAGCGCGATGGTGGCCGTGACTATCCGCAGTACCTGGCCTTCGCGCGTTCACTGTGGCTGGGCGAACCGACCCGCGAACTGAAGATCGATGGCGATGACCAGGTGGTGGTCGGCCTGCAGCACGTGCAGCCACCGGTACTGCTGGAGTACGACAAGGACTGGGGGTTGAAGTCGGTGTACCTGGAGAACACCTCGCGCCAGTTCGATGATGCCAACCCGGACAACACCCTGGCCTACGTCGACCGCTGCACCGCGTTCGAGGATGGCTCGGCCGACGGCGACTGGTGCGCCCTGCTCGTCAACCGCGACAACGGCATCAAGTTGTACCGCGACCACGACCTGCGCGGCGGCATCGCGGTGGATGCACCGCTGGATGCGTTCCAGGGCCCGCGCCCGAGCGTGCGCCAGGCGCACATGATCACCCAGAAGGGCCGCCGCACCCGTGCCGGCCAGTACATGCTGCAGCTGGTGGCGAGCACGCGCCCGGATCGTGGATTCTGGATCGAGGCGGTGTCCTCGCAGCGCAAGGTGGTGCTGGCCCAGCAGTGGGTGCAGCCCGATGCCAACGGCAAGATCAACGTGTCGTTCGGGCTGGACCACGAAGTGGATGATCTGGAGATCCGCGCGTGGTTGAACCACGCCGAGAAGCTGGCGGTGGACACGTTCGCACTGGTGCCCTCGCGCAGCCGACCACGAGGATAGGGGTTTCTTTGCAGGGCTGCGCCCTGCACCCGTGGTAGTGCCGGCCGCTGGCCGGCAACCTTAGAAGCAACAGCAACAGCGGGCATTCCGTGGGATGGCGGGGCGGTGTGGGGTGGCAGGACACGCCGTAACCCCCCCTCCGGGGTCCGGCCCAGCCGCTGGCGGCTGTGCGTTCGGGCGCTTGCGAAGCAGTGCTTCGCAAGCAAAGCGCCCTCACCCATGGGGGCTTGGCCGCGGCATCCATGCCGCGGACACTCCCGCAACCGGCCCCACCCCGCCTTCGACAGTTTTCCGCGATCTGTCGGAAATACTATTGGGGTCAGATCCGTTTTCCTCCGGAAAACGGATCTGACCCCAGATTGATTTCGATATCTGACAGAAGTGTCGACCAAGGTCGACACCTACCGACAGACGCAGGAATCTGTCAGAGGTGGGGCGGTGTCGGAGTGCGGGGTGTCAGCCGCATGGATGCGGCTGCCAAGCCTCCATGGATGGATTTACGGCGTCCCCGCACTCCGACACCGTCCCGCCAAACCACGGAATGCACGCTGTTGCTGTTGCCTTTGCTCCGGCTCGTAGCAGGTGCAGGGCGCAGCCCTGCAAAGAACCCCCTACTCCTGCGGATCGCGGGTGATGTGGATGTCGGTCGGGGTCGACAGCGGAATGTTCCGCTCGGCCAGGATCTGCAGCAGGCTGAAGTACAGATCGCTGCGGGTGGCATACACCTGCCGCGGGCTGGCCACGTACGCGAAGCTGTTGATGGTGATCTGGCCACCGGCAATGCTGTCGATGTAGACCGTCGGTGCCGGCTGCTTCAGCACGTTGGTGTGCGCGGTATACGCATCCAGCAGCGCCTGCCGCAGGTTGCCGACATCGGTGCTGGGGGGCACCGCGAACTGGATCTGGATGCGGCCCTGGTTGTTGCCCATCGTCATGTTGCGCACGGTCTTGGTGACCAGCTCGGAGTTGGGCACGATCAGCGTCGACTTGTCGCCCACCTGGATCTCGGTCGAACGCAGGCTGATGCGGCGGATGTCGCCTTCCTGGTCGCCCAGCTTCACCCAGTCGCCGATTTTCACCGGGCGCTCGGCCAGCAGGATCAGGCCGGACACGAAGTTCTGGGTGATCACCTGCAGGCCGAAACCAATACCCACCGACAGCGCGCTGACCAGCAACGCCAGCTTGCTCAGCTGCAGGCCCATCGCGCTCAGCGCCCAGATCACCGCGATGATGATGCCCACGTAACGGGCAACGGTACTCACCGAATTGCGCGCACCCAGGTCCAGCTCGGTCTTGGGCAGGTAGGTGTCGGTCAGCCAGCGCTGTACCAGCTGGGTAACGGCCAGGCCAGCCAGCAGAACCAACACCGCCAGCACGATGCGCACCGGCTCCAGCTTGGTTCCGCCAATATCGAATCCAGAGGTGAACAGCGAAGAAAAGCGCTCCACCACCGCGCCGATGTTGCCGAACGGCGCCACCAGCGCCAGCAGTGCAAGCAGCACGACAATCGTGCGCAACGCCGCCGACAGCAGCACGCCCGCCTGTTCCAGCCGCGACACGCTCAGGCCGGTGCTGAGCAGGATGGTCTGGCCGACCTTGCTGTCGGCGTTGAGCATCCACGTGCTCAGGTCGTCGACGAACTTGAACAGCAGGGTCGCGGCCAGCACTACGATGCTGCCGCCGATCAGCTGCTGGTTCACGAACTTGGCAAAATTCAGGTAGCCCAGCAACGTGGCAATGATGGCGGCCACCACGGCGATATTGCCCGCTACCCGGGCCAGTACCAGCCAGCTGCTGCGGCGCACTGGCGTACTCACGCCAAGGCCATCGGCCTGTGCTTCCAGCTTAGCCTCGGCCTCGGCGGTCTGCCGCCGATGCAGGCGCGCCAGGGTCACCAACATGGCCATGATCAGGCCGAGGTAGGTCAGCGCAATCAAGCCGTCCAACGCCACCGTGGTGACATCGCTGGTGCGCGTGGCCTGGTCGAGGGCCACCAGCACCGTGCTCAGCCAGGCCAGCGCCGCCGCGCCCCACGCGTACTTGCGCACCTTCAGCGCGGCGGTATCGTCCAGGTTCAACAGCCGCCATGACGGGCGCTTGGGCACCAGCAGGCAGGCGCTGAGCGCTGCAATGAAGGCCGCACGGAAGGTGGCGGTCTCCAGGCCGTCGGCCACCACCTGCAGGCGCGGCGCGATCGCATCGATGGCATCCAGCGCCGCCATCAGTACCACCACGGCATAACCAGGCAGCAGCGTCCCCACCAGCAGCAGCCACATGGCCAGGCCAGACCGGCGCAGGCGACCGTCAGGCGCGCGCTCGGACGCGGCGAACCTGCGTCCCAGCGCGCGCAGCCACAGCCGCAGCGGGAACATCATCACCAGCGCGGCCAGCAGGCCCAGCAACGGCGTGCCCCAGCCATGGGTGCGGATGCCGGCGACCAGCGCGTCGCGCCCCTGCTCGGCCAACGGCGCAACGCGCGCGATATCGATCGGCAGGCGCTCGGCCACCTTGCTCCACAGCGCAGGCGACAGCGGCGAGGCGACCTTCTGGCCCAGTTCTTCCGTGCGTTGTGCGGTGCGCTGCTGCTCGATGTCCGCCGCCAGCTGCTGCGCACGCACGGCACTGGCCTTGGCCTGCACCACCGAAGCGGCCAGGCCGTCGCGCTGCTTGGTGAGGGTGCGCCGTTGCGCCGCCAGCTCCGGCGGCTCAGTGGCGCCTTCTGCCGGCGTTCCCAGCTGCGCCAGCTGTTCGTTGAGTCGATCCAACTGTGGCTGCAGCGCCTTTTCCAGCGCCTCGGCGTCACGCCGTGCCTGCGAGGCATTCTCGGACAGCATCGCCAGCGTCTCGGTGGCTTCTGCATCGCCACGCTTGCGCTCCACATCCTTCAGGCTGGAATCGATATCCGCCAGCTGCTGCTTCGGCGTGGGGTCCTCATCCTGCGCAAGCACCGGCGCGGACAGCAGGAAGGCGGTGCACAGCAGCAGGACCCACCAGGCCCCCCGTGCACGGATCGATCGCAGGAAAGAAGACACGCAGCCACACCGGTTCGCGCGGACCACCGCGCCTGCGCGCGACTATACGGCAGAGGCGGTCAAGGCCGGATGGGCGCCCCCGCCAGCGTCGCGCATCAGTACTTCAGGCGCAGCTCTTCCACCGTCGGCTGCTGCAGCGCGTACCAGTCCTGGAACTCTTCCTCGGTGATCTCATCGGGCGCGTACACCGCCACCGGGTGCCAGTCGTGGTCGGTCGGCAGCGGCTGCCGCGGGCCGGCACGCAGGCTGTAGGCCACGCCCTCGTAGTCGACCAGGTCGTCGACCTGCGGCCACTGTTCGCGCGCGAACGCGGATTCACTCTTCAACAGGATCACCTGGTACATCGGCACCTCCACCTCGGTTGGATCAGGAAAACACGGCGCTGGCGGCAGGATACCGCCACGCCGGTGACAACGGGCGCTCCGCCGGGGCGACGGAACGTTCTGGACACGGCCATCGCCCCGGCTTCACCCGCCCATGGCAAGGCCATCGGCATCGTGGAGGCCCACCCCTGCCACGACCGCCGATGACCGACCACCCGCCGCTGAAGACCGTCGCTGACCTCAAGCTGCCCCGCTACCTGGGCACCTGGTACGAGATCGCGCGCCTGCCGATGCGCCACGAGCCGGAGGGCTGCACCGACGTGTCTGCGCACTACACCCTGCTCGACAACGGCAACGTCGGCGTCACCAACCGCTGCCGCATGGACGGCGAGATCGAGGAAGCCACCGGCGAGGCCTGCGCCGTCGACAACGACAGCGCGCGCCTGGAGGTGAGTTTCCTGCCCAAGGGCCTGCGCTGGTTGCCGTTCGCCAAGGGCGACTACTGGGTGATCCAGGTTGCCCCGGACTACAGCGTGTCGCTGGTCGGCAGCCCGGACCGCAAGTACCTGTGGCTGCTGGCGCGCGAGCCGCGCTTGGACGCGACCGTGCAGGACCATTATCTGGCGGCGGCCCGCCTGCAGGGCTTCGATCTGTCCGAACTGATCCAGACGCCGCATACCGGCCAGCCCACGGCCTGAGCCACGCACGGCCATGGACCTGAAGAGCGGTTACCCGTGGTGGGCGGTGCGCAACGGCCTGATCCACGCCTTCCCGCCGCTGCAGCAGAACCTGCGCTGCGACGTGCTGGTGGTCGGCGGCGGCATCACCGGTGCGCTGATCGCCGACGAGCTGTCCCAGCATGGCCACGACGTTGCAGTGATCGAACAGCGCGACATCGGCTGGGGCAGCACCGCCGCCAGCACCGCCCTGCTGCAGTACGAGATCGATACCCATCTGCTGGAACTGGCCGAGCGCTACGGGCAGGACGCCGCTGCACTGGCGTACCGGGCCTGCGCGGAGGCAATCCCGGCACTGGCCGAGGTGGCGCGCGGGGTGAAGGACGTGGATTTCCAGCGCATGGACAGCCTGTACCTGGCCAGCCGCCTTCGCGACGTGCCGCGCCTGATGGCCGAGGGCGAGGCGCGGCGCGGCATCGGCCTGGATGCCCGTTGGCTGGGCCCGGAGGCACTACGGGAACGCTTCAACGTGGACGCTGGCGGGGCCCTGCTGACCCGGCAGGCCGCGCGGGTCGATCCCTACCGCCTGACCTATGCGCTGCTGCAACGCGTGTGCCGGCGCGGCAGCAATGTGCATGACCGCACGGTGCTGCATACGCTGACACCCACCGCGCGCGGCGTGAGCGCCCTCACCGAGGGCGGCGCCACCATCCACGCCCGCCACGTGGTGCTGGCAATGGGCTATGCCAACCAGACATGGCTGCAGCAGCGGGTCGCGCGCAACCGCAGCAGCTATGCCTTCATCACCGATCCCATCGATGCGGACGTGCTGGGCAGGCTGCGCAACACGATGGTGTGGGAGAGCGCACGCCCCTACCTGTACCTGCGCGCCACCGGCGACCGCCGCCTGCTGGTGGGCGGGCTGGACGACGCCATCGATATCCCGGCCCGGCGCGACCGGCGCGTACAGCGCAAGGCCGACAAGCTGATGAAACAGCTGCTGCATTGGTTCCCGCGGTTGGACCCGGTGCCGGCCTTCTCCTGGGCCGGGACCTTTGCCGAGACGGCGGACGGCCTGCCGTTCTTCGGCCCCCACGCGCAGTGGGGCCCGCGGGTGCATTTCGCCATGGCCTACGGCGGCAACGGCATCACCTATTCGATGATCGGCGCCCAGCTGCTGCGGGCCCGGATCGAGCGTCGCAGGCATGCGCTGGAAGGGCTGTTCGGGTTCGGGCGGCTGTAGCGCGCAGCCCGGCAGCGTCCGGCTCTACCCCAATCCGGCGCCGACAGGCATCATTCAAGCAACCCCTGCTAGCGTCGGCCTGTACCGCCGCGTGTTGCGTGGCCACCTGTCCGCTGGAGCGCCGTCATGATCCGCCCCCTGACCCTGCTGCTGTGCCTGGCCCTGCCGGGAACCGTGCTGGCCCAGTCCGCCGCTGGCGCCACCGCGCCGCAGGCTGCCGGCCTGGACCTGACGCTGCCGCAGGCGCCGATGCGCTACCTCAACGACCCGGCCCTGCAGCAGGACCCGCCCGGCACCTATTACGGTGACAAGAGCGGCCCGCGCGTGCACGACGACGCCAGGATCGCCGACGTGACCGACGACAAGGTCAAGGTGTCCGGCAGCTTCACCACCGGCATCGGCTATTCGAAGAACGGTGGCAACAGCCACTACAACGCGGCCACGCTGAACCTGAGCAAGAACTACACCACCGATGAAGGCAAGACCCACGGGGTCAACCTCAACATCCACGTGAGTGAAGGCAAGGGCCCGGGCTTCTTCGGCCCGTATGGCGGCTACTACGGGCGTGGCCCGGGCTGGGATTACCCGCCGCCGTACGGCTGGTAAGCCACCCCTGTAGAGCCGAGTCCATGCCCGGTTGGTAACCGCGCGGTAGCGCCGGCCGCTGGCCGGCGACTCGCGGGGCTGGAAGCGATCATGGGTTGCCGGCCAGCGGCCGGCACTACCAGCAGGTCAATCCAGCCAGCCATCGCGCTCGCTGTGCAGGATGCGGCCGTCGTAACCACTCAGGCGCACTTCCACCTTCTGGTTGCGGGCATTGCGGACTTCCAGCGACCAGGTCGCACCATCGCGTTCCAGCGAATGGATTTCGCGCAGGCCATGCGCCTGTGCACGTGCCAGTACCTGCTCGGTGGTCAGCAGCGTGCGGCCGCTGTGCTCATCGAAGATCTCGCCGGTCTTCGGGTCCACGTAGACCTCGCTGAAGCGGCCATCAGCGCGGCTCACGTCGGCTTCCCACAGGCCGTCATCGCGTTCGATCTCGTGGATCTGGGTGTAGCCGGCCTTGCGCAGGGTCTGTTCGACCTGGGCCATGCCCAGCGGCGCGGCCTGTGCGGCCGGTACGATGGCCAGCAGGGCAACGGTGGCGAGGGTGAGCGACTTCAACATGGGGGTTCTCCTGTTCGTGTTGGTGGCCGGACCATCCCGGCAACGCCACGATGCGTGCCCCGGTTAACAGCGCCTTAGCCGTGGCTGTTAGCCCGCTGTTAGTCATTCCCCCCACACTCGCGCCTGTTCCCCTCCTTCCGCACCCGCATGCTCACCACCCTGCCCCTGCTGCTGGCCCTGGCCAACGCCCCGATCGCCGCCGCGCCCGTACAGGACCCGGCGCAGCAGGTCGCGCGCCGTGCCGTGCAGCAGGGCCGCTACGTACCGCTGGAAAGCGTGGTACGCGATGCACTCAAGCGTTACCCGGGCCAGCTGCTGGAAGTGGAGCTGGACGACGGCGTCTACGAAGTGGAGATCCTGCGCGGCGACGGCGTGGTGGTGGAGCTGGACTATGATGCGCGCAGCGGAAAGCTGCTGAAGACGGAGCTCGACGACTGATGCGCATCCTGTTGGCCGAAGACGATGCCGCACTGGCACAGCGCCTCGTTCCCCTGCTGGAACAGGCCGGCTATGTGGTGGAGGTGGTCGCCGATGGCCGCCAGGCCGAAGAGATCGGCCAGATCGAGGACCTGCAGGCCGCCATCATCGACCTCGGCCTGCCCGGGCTGGACGGGCTGAGCGTGATCGAGCGCTGGCGCGGCAACGGCCGCAGCTTCCCGGTGCTGGTACTGACCGCGCGCGGGCGCTGGCACGACAAGCTGGCCGGCTTCGATGCCGGTGCCGACGATTACCTCACCAAACCGTTCCAGGCCGACGAACTGGTGCTGCGCCTGCGCGCCCTGATCCGACGCAGCCATGGCCACGCCAGCCCGCGCCTGCACTGCGGCCCGCTGCAGCTGGACGTCAACGCCGGCCGCTTCGAGCTGGATGGGCAGACGCTGGCGCTGAGCCCGCAGGAGTTCCGCCTGCTCAGCTACTTCATCCACCACAGCGGGCAGGTGATCGGCCGCGACCGGCTGGGCGAACAGGTGTTCGACGGCGGCCATGACCCGGACTCCAACGCACTGGACGTGCTGCTCGGACGCGTGCGCCGCAAGCTCGGCATCGACCTGATCCAGACCGTGCGCGGCCAGGGCTGGCGGCTGGCCGAGCCATGAACCGGCAACCGTCGCTGCGGCGGCGCCTGCTGCTGGCCGGGGGCGTTGGCCTGCTGCTGGTCTCGCTGCTGGCCAGCGCACTGCTGGGCGAGCTGTTCAAGCGCAGCGCGCGCGACCGCCTCGATCACGAACTGCAGCAGGACATGCTGACCCTGCTGGCACAGGCCGAAGTGGACCCGGAGGGGCAGCTGCGCCTGCGCCAGGAACCGAATGACGCGCGCTTCCAGCGCGTGTTCTCCGGGGCCTATTGGCAGATCGCCGGTGCCGATGGCCGCGTGCTGCTGCAGTCGCGCTCGCTGTGGGATGAAACCCTGCCGGCGCCGGCTGCCGGTCCGGCCACGCGCGATCTGCCCGGACCGCTGCAGCAATCCCTGCGCACGCGCGTGCAGCAGGTGCGCCTGCCGCGCGCCAGCGAACGGTTCGTGGCCGTGGTCGCCACCGATCGCAGCGCACTGGATGCGGATGTTGCCGCGTTCCGCAAACGCACCGCCATCGCCCTGGTCGTACTGGTTGCGGCGTGGCTGGCGGTGCTGGCCAGCCAGGTGCACTTCGGCCTGCGCCCACTGCATCGCCTCGGCGCGCAACTGGAACGGGTGCGGCGCGGCGATGCACAACGCATCGACACGCAGGAGCTGGGCGCGGAAGTCGCACCGCTGGGGGAAGAACTCAACGCGCTGCTGGACCACCAGCAACGCATGGTCGCGCGCGCACGCACCAGTGCACAGGATCTGGCGCATGCATTGAAGACCCCGCTGAGCGTATTGGCCACCGAAGCGGACGGCGACGGCACGCACTGGCGTGCCACCGTGCGCGAACAGAGTGCGCGCATGCAGGCCAGTGTCGACCGCTACCTGGCCGCAGGGTTGGCCGCCGACCATCGCCAGCGCACCGGCGTGGCGGCCGTCGCACAGGCAATGTGCCGGCTGATGGCACGCGTGCATGGCGAACGTGGCATTGCATTCACGGCCGCAGATATCGATCCGGCGTTGCAGTTCGCTGGTGCCAGTGCGGACCTGGAAGAGATGCTGGGCAACTTGCTGGACAACGCCGGGCGCTGGGCGAAACAGCAGGTCACTGTCGAAGCGGAAACCAGCGAAGGGCAGTTGCGCATCGAAGTGCGCGACGACGGCCCCGGGCTGGCTGCGGACGCCCTCGAACGGGTCACCCAGCGCGGCGTGCGGCTGGATGAGCGCGAGGGCAGCAGTGGATTGGGGTTGGCGATCGTAGGTGATATCGCCGCCAGTTATGGCGGGCACGTGGCGTTGGAGAATGCGCAGCCCGGCCTGCGCGCAACGTTGTGGTTGCCGGTGGCGTGAAGCGACCAACCTGACGGTGGGTAGTGCCGGCCGCTGGCCGGCAACCACGCGGTCATCGGGAACACCCTGCGGAAGCCGGCCAGCGGCCGGCTCTACCAAGCGCCAATCCGACCGGTCGCCGTGCCCCCGGTAGGTGTCGACCTTGGTCGACACGCACCCAGCATCAACGGTGATGCATCCACCAGCAATCAATCGCATCCAGCACGATGTGGATCATCAAACCGATGCCGAACAACCGCGTTTTCTTCGGCACGCACAGCCCGGCATAGACCGCGATGGCCGGTGCGGTGTGCAGCGGATGAAAACCGATGCTGCAGCGGTTCGGTGCGTAGATCGGATCCGCCAACAGGTGGTCCAGATCAATGATCCAGCCCAGCAGCATCAGCAGCCACGCCGAGGCGAAGCGCTTGCGCCAGAACAGCCATGCCAGCAGCGCTGGCACGGCGGCATGCAGGAACAGGTGGAAGATCGCGCGCGCGCTCATCGGCAACGGTGGCGCCGGGCAGGCCCGGCACCGTCCATCAGACCAGCGGTTCGTCGGACAGGTAGGTGTAACCGGTCAGGCCGGCTTCCAGCGCCTCCGACAGCTCCTGCGCGCGTTCCGGCGACAGCTGGGCCTCGGCCACGCGCTGCGCATAGGTCGCGCGCAGTTCGTCCAGGCGGTAACCCACGTAATCCAGCATCACGTCGGTGGTGTCACCACGGCGCTGCTGGGTGATGGCGTAGCCATCGGCATCGGCCAGCACTTCCACCGCGTCGGTATCGCCGAACAGGTTGTGGATGTCGCCCAGGATTTCCTGGTAGGCGCCGACCATGAAGAAGCCAATGCGATAGCTTTCGCCCGGCTTCATCTTGTGCAGCGGCAGCGAGCTGTCCAGGCTCTCGTTCTCGACATAGGTTTCCACCATGCCGTCCGAGTCGCAGGTCATGTCGGCGATGATGCCGCGACGGTCCGGGGTTTCGTCCAGACGCTCGATCGGCACGATCGGGAACACCTGGTCGATCGCCCACACGTCCGGGATCGATTCGAACACGCTGAAGTTGACGAAATACTTGTCGACCAGGCGCTCGTTCAGTTCGTCCAGCACCGGGCGATGGCTCTTCTCGTCATAGCTCAGGCGCGCACGCACGCCGTGGGCGATGGCGTAGAACAGATCGTCGATGCGCGCACGCTGCGGCAGGTCGATCTGGCCCAGCGCATAGCTGGCCAGACCTTCGGCGTGGAAGTGCTGTGCCTCCTGGAACAGCTCCACCGCCGGGCGCACGTCCAGCTCGTCGTGGATCTCGCGCAGGTGGCGGATCGCCGCCGGCTCGTCGTCGTGCTGGTCCGGCACGCGGCCTTCCTGCGCTTCTTCCACTTCCGACACATTGGCGATCAGCACCGCGTGGTGCGCGGTCATCGCGCGGCCGCACTCGGTGACGATGCGCGGCGGGGTCAGGCCGAACTCTTCGCAGGCATTGGCCAGCGGCTGCACGATGTTGCTGGCGTAGGAATGCAGGCCGTAGTTGATCGAGCAGAAGCTGCGCGAACGGGTGCCTTCATAGTCCACGCCCAGGCCACCGCCCACATCGACGTGGGTGATCTTCGCGCCCAGGCGCGACAGCTCCACGAAGTAGCGGGTGGCTTCGCGCATGCCGTTGGCGATGTCGCGCACGTTGGAGATCTGCGAACCCATGTGGAAGTGCAGCAGGTTCAGGCAGTCGGCGTACTCGGTGTCACGCAGCGACTTCCACAGGTCCAGCAACTGGCGCGGCGACAGGCCGAACTTGGCCTTGTCGCCACCGCTGTTCTGCCACTTGCCGGCGCCCAGCGAGGCCAGGCGCATGCGCACGCCCAAGCCCGGCTTCACGTCCAGCGCCTTGGACTCTTCCAGCACCAGCTTCAGCTCGGACGGCTTCTCGATGACGATGAAGGTCTGCAGGCCCAGCTTGCGGCCGATCAGGGCCAGGCGGATGTACTCGCGGTCCTTGTAGCCGTTGCAGACGATCAGGCCACCCGGGCGCGACAGTGCCAGCACGGCCATCAGCTCGGGCTTGCTGCCCGCTTCCAGGCCGAAGCCCTCGCCGTGGTGGCTGGCCAGGGTGCCGGCCACGCCGCGGGTCTGGTTGACCTTGATCGGATACACGGCGGTATAGCCGCCGCTGTACTCCCAGTCCTGCTGGGCCTGGCCGAAGGCCGCCTGCAGCTTGCCCAGGCGCTGGCCGAGGATGTCCGGGAAGCGCACCAGCAGCGGCAGCTTGGCGCCGGCCGCACGGGCCGCGTCCACCACCTTGGGCAGCGACACCACCGGGCCGTCCGCCCCGGTCGGTCTCACCACCATGTGCCCGGCCTGATCCACGTCGAAGTAACCGTCCGCCCAATGCGGGATCGAGTAGGTCTTGCGGGCTTGGTCGAGGGACCAATCGGTCATTTCAGTCGGCCTTGTTGGCAATAAAAGGGGGGGCATGATAACGCCTATATGCCCACAGGTTCGTTATCATGCGCGCCCGCGCCCGTGACAGGTTTCAACCTGAACGGGCCGATCCGTCCGGATGTGGCATCTGTGCCACGCGGCCCCGCCCGCCAGCCCGGCTTCACCCCTCCGAACAGGACTGTTTTCAATGACTGACAGCAACAACTGGTACATCGAACACTTCGAGCGCACCGGCTCGGCCATCGGCTACCGCATCACCGGCAAGCTGGACGAGGTGCAGTCGCCGTTCCAGAAGATCGAGATCTTCCAGACCACCGACTGGGGCAACCTGATGACCATCGACGGGGCCATCATGCTGACCAGCAAGGACAACTTCTTCTACCACGAGATGATCAGCCACCCGGTGCTGTTCACCCACGCCGCGCCCAAGCGCGTGGTGATCATCGGTGGCGGCGACTGCGGCACCCTGCGCGAAGTGCTCAAGCACAAGGGCGTGGAGAGCGTGACCCAGTGCGATATCGACGAGCAGGTCACCGTGATGGCGCGCAAGCACTTCCCGGAACTGTGCGATTCCAACGATGACGCCCGCGCCGAGCTGCTGTTCGACGACGGCGTGGCCTACATGGCCAACTGCCCGGCGGGCAGCGTGGACGTGGTGATCGTCGATTCGACCGACCCGGTCGGCCCCGGCGAAGGCCTGTTCAACAAGGCCTTCTACGAGAGCTGCTTCAAGGCCCTGAAGGACGACGGCATCCTGGTGCAGCAGTCCGAATCGCCGCTGATGCAGCTGGACCTGATCAACGAAATGCGCACCGAGATGGGCAAGGCCGGCTTCGGCTCGTTCAAGACCCTGCCGTTCCCGCAGCCGTGCTACCCCACCGGCTGGTGGAGCGTGACCATGGCGCGCAAGGGCGACAGCAGCTTCGACTTCCGCCAGGCCGACTCGGCCGCCAAGACCTTCAACACCCTGTACTACACCGCCGCGCTGCACACCGGCGTGCTGGTGACCCCGCCGTTCGTGCAGGCGGCACTGAAGGGTTGATCCAACAAAAAACCCGCGCTGGCAACAGCGCGGGTTTTTTCATGTTCCGGTAGTGCCGGCCGCTGGCCGGCAACCGCATGTAACGATCAAAGCGCCCAGATACCGGCGATCACCGCCACCACCAGGCCCCACTTGATCAGCTGGTAGGCCACCACGCTGCGCTCGCGCAGTGCCTTGGCCTTCAGGCGCACCTTGTAGACACTGCCGAACGCCTTGTTGACGCCACCGGTCGGGTCACCCGGCAGGTTCGGCGAGGCACCACCGGCCAGCAGCGTGGCCGCCACCGCGCGGTTGAACAGACCCGGCAGGCCGAAGCGCAGCGGGCGGGCGATGTCACAGAACAGGATCACGCGGTCATCCGGCGTCTCGTTGTGCGCGTGGTGGATGTAGGTCTCGTCGAACATCATCCACTCGCCGTCGCGCCAGCTCTTCTTGATGCCGTCCACTTCGATGTAGCAGCCGTCATTGTTGGGCGTGGCCAGGCCCAGGTGCAGGCGCAGCGAACCGGCGAAGGGGTCGCGGTGCGGGCGCAGTTCGCTGCCCGACGGCAGCTGCGCGAACATCGCCGCGCGCACATCCGGCAGCGACTCCAGCAGCGCCGTGGTCTTCGGGCACATCGCCTTCGCCGACGGGTGCGACGGGCCGTACCACTTCAGATAGAAGCGCTTCCAGCCACGGCGGAAGAACGAATTGAAGCCGGCATCGTTGAACGTGCTGGAGGCGGCGATCTTCTGCGCATCGCGCAGCGCCAGCGCCTCGTCGCGGATCATCTGCCAGTTCTGGCGCAGCGGCTCCAGCTGCGGGAACTCCTTCGCCGGGTCCAGGAACGGCGTGGTCGGCACCTTCGAGAACATGTACATGACCACGTTGATCGGGGCCATGAAACTGGAGTGGTCCAGCAGCTGGCGCGACCAGCGCGCGCGGACCTTGCCACGGAAGTGGATGTACAGCACGCAGGCCACGAACAGCGCTGCAATGACGATTTTGATGATCAAAGCACTTTCCTCCAGCCGCGGCCGGAACGGGAAACGGGGCGATGCACGGCCAGGCGGCCAGCACCGGTTGGGAACGCGGCAGGGGACGGGGACGTGCCGGAGGGGGGCGGCCGCCGATGTCGCGGGTTAACAGCTTATGGTCGGCAGGGCGTGCGCCGGGGTCAAGCCGGACGTGCGTCGCGTTCAGCGCGGCGCCGATGAATGGGCCGGAAGCGCGCCCAACCCATTGATTCGACAAGGCAAGCCTTATAAGTGAGACGGAATTGTCCGATTCTGCGTGACGAACTGTTCCAGCCACGACCCCGACATTTCTCCGACAAATCGTGGAATAGCGAACTGGCGAGTACTAAAATTAACGAAAACTTAGTAACTCCCTGTAACACCGGTTCGCTTGACGCTTTGCGCCACCCACCGGGTCGTCCGAGACCCCGACATGTATCTTCCTGCTCTCCCCCCCTCCTCCTGCGGCAATGACGCCGCCTCCCCGCTGCTGCTCAAGCGCGGCGAGCGTTTCCTGGCCCCCGACGTCTACCGCACCTGCCTGGACGGGCGCGAGGCGGTCATCAAGGACTACTCCCGCTACCGCGGCACCCCCGTTTCGCTGATCGCGCGGCTGATGGTGCGCCGCGAGGCCCGCATGCTGCAGCGCCTCGGCGGCTGGAAGCATGCCCCCGCGCTGCTCGGCACTCTGGGCGGCCTGGCGCTGGGCATGGAGTTCATTCCCGGCCAGACCCTCAGCACCGCGCAGGCCGTGGGCAATGAAGTATTCGAGCAGCTGCAGCACGCGCTCAGCCGTTTGCATGCGGCCGGCATCACCCACAACGACCTGCATGGCACCAACGTGGTGGTCAGTGGCGGCGTGCCGGTACTGCTGGACTTCACCTCCGCCTGGCGCGCCCCGCGCTGGCTGCGCCGCGGCCCGCTGAGCCGGCAGATGCGCCGCAGCGACATGAAGAACCTGCTGAAGATCCGCCAGCGCGTGACCGGCCAGGCGCCGAGTGCCGCGCAGGCTGCACTGGTGGCCGACCCGGGTTGGGTAGCGGCCGTGCGCCAGGGCTGGAAGCGGTTCTACAAGTGGGCCAAGCGCCGGTAACTGCTTTTGTAGAGTCGAGCCATGCTCGACTGCTCTTCCAGCATCGCGCGAAACGCAGTCGAGCATGGCTCGACTCTACAGAAACCGGATTACAACGCGTCCGCGTCCAGTTCCCCGGTACGAATACGCACCACACTGCCCAGGTCGTACACGAACACCTTGCCGTCGCCAATCTTGCCAGTGCCGGCGGCCTTCACGATGGCCTCAACCACCGCCTCCACCTGGTCATCGGTCACCGCCACTTCCAGCTTCACCTTCGGCAGGAAATCGACCACATACTCCGCGCCACGGTACAGCTCGGTGTGGCCCTTCTGGCGACCAAAGCCCTTCACTTCCGTCACCGTGATCCCGGTGACCCCACGCTCGGCCAGCGCTTCGCGCACGTCGTCGAGCTTGAACGGCTTGATCACCGCCATGACCATCTTCATCGTCTATCTCCTGTCTTCCGGCGTGGAGGATAGCGCCTGAACGCGGCCCGTGCGAAGCCGCTGCGGCCTGTCCGGGCGATGGGTGCCAGCAGTATCCTTGTGCCCGAATGGCCTGCCCGCGCCGGATGCACGGGCCCTACCCCACGGAGCACCCCATGATCGACCTGAACCAAATCGATGACCTCGCCCGTCGCCTCAGCGACCTGGTGCCGCCGGGCCTGCGCGAATCGCGCGAGGAACTGCAGGCCACCTTCAAGAGCGCGCTGCAGGCCGGCCTGGCCAAGCTCGACCTGGTCACCCGCGAGGAGTTCGAAGTGCAGCGCGCCGTGCTGCTGAAGACCCGCCAGAAGCTGGACGCGCTGGAAACCGCCGTGCGCGAGCTGGAAGGGCGCGGCGCCGCAGAATGAAAAAAGGAGGCGCACCGCGCCTCCCACTACAGAGTATTCCCCGGATGGGGCCTTGCAGCAAGGCCCACCGGGCGCCCTAGACTCGCCGGCCTGTCGATCCGGCAGGACACGCAGGGGCAGTGCCGATGGCGCAGGACACCGAATGGACACCCGTTTCGCATGACACCTGCGACCAGGTCGCCGGGCCGTTCTATCACGGCACCCGCGCTGACCTCGCGGTGGGCGAGCTGCTAAGCGCGGGCTTCCGCTCCAACTATCGCGACAACGTGGTGATGAACCACATCTACTTCACCACCATTGCCAAGGGCGCCGGGCTGGCTGCGGAGATGGCCCGGGGTGAGGGGCGACCGCGCGTGTATGTGGTGGAGCCGACCGGGCCGTTTGAAGACGACCCGAACGTGACCAACAAGAAGTTTCCCGGGAATCCGACGCGGTCGTATCGCAGTGCGCAGCCGTTGCGGGTGGTGGGGGAGATTATGGAGTGGGAGCTCTACGACGCGGAGTTCGTTCGGCAGTTGAGGGCGTTTGTTGCTTCGGGGAGTGGGGAGATCATCAATTGATGACCTGTTGGCGTTGGGCGTTGCGCACTTCTTCATCGGCTTCATAGATGTCCAGCCCTAGCTCAATGCCGCGCTGACCAAGGGCGAGCAGCGCGCGGGGCGAAAGCGAGACACCACCGTTGCTGCTGCCCATGAAAAGACCGCAGAACAGATCAGGCCGGAAGCGTGCCAGAGACTGCCATACGGCGAGATCGCCGGTGAGCTGATCGAGGATTTCGAAGATCTGAGCGTCCAGATCTTCAGGCTCACGACGCTCCGCATCAAGTTGCCAGCTGCCAGTCCTGGCAATACGCACGGTGCCTGATTGGTTGCCTCTGAGTTCCTGGCCTTTGTGATGCGAAGCGGTCGGGGTCGCTCCGAGCAAGGCACTGACTTCTTCGGGCAGGAGGTCGTCCCCGAAGAATCGGAGGGTTACCAGGGAATGATCGAATGCTGCCATTGGAGTCCAGTTGTTCTTTTCGAAATCTCTTCCAATCTATATGTCTCATCGACGTCAGGTCAGCTATCGGCCAGAAGCAGACATGCCTGCGCAGGCCAGCGGCGGGTTGCAGGCGCTGCTAGCGCACTCCGTGCTGCTCGGTATGCCGTGCAATCAGCTCCGCTCCAGCGGTCTGGGTCTGGCGGTTACCAGCAAGGCAGCCATGGCCAGCGCCAGTGGGACGAACGAAGACCACAGGACAACATGCCAGCCATGGCGCGCGAGGATCCATCCCGAGAGGAACGAGCCGACCGCCATCACCGCAAAGATCAGGAAATCGTTGAATGCCTGGACACGCCGCTTGTCCACGTTTCCATGGCATTCCAACACCAGCGCCGACGCGCCCAGAAATCCGAAATTCCAGCCCAGCCCCAGCAGGATGAGGCTGAGGGAGAAGTCGAAGACTTCCATTCCATGCAAGCCAGCAACAGCGGCGGCGCCCGTCAGTACGAGGCCGGCAGCCGCAACGCGCTTCGCACCCACGCGCGCGATCAGCTTGCCGGTAAAGAAACTTGGCAGGTACATCGCGATGACATGCCATTGCAGGCTCAGGTTGGACGACTCCTGCGCGTGGCCGTGCATGTGCATGGCCAGCGGAGCCGCTGTCATCATGAAATTCATCAGCATGTACGACACCGCGCCACAGATCACCGCAGCGATGAAACGCGGGTCGAGCAGGACGGAGGACAGTGGTTCGCGGGACGTGCCGATTGCCGGCGCGACATGCGGCAGCCGCACACCGGCCAGCAGGCCGGCCGATACTGCGGCGACCAAGCCTTGGAACAGGAACGTCGCTGCGAACAGATGACCAGGCCAGAGATGCATGGTGAGTGACACCAATTGCGGCCCCACCACCCCAGAGGCGACGCCGCCCGCCATTACCATGGAAAGCGCTCGCGCCCGCTTCTGTGCCGGTGCGCCATCAGCGGCGGCAAAGCGGAACGACAGCACGACGGCTGCATACGCCCCGCCCAGGAATGTAGCCGCACACAGCAGCCAGAAGCTGGAGGCCAGCACCGCAAACATGGACAGGACACCGGCGGCGACGCCGGCGGCAGTGCCTGCGAAGAACGCCGTGCGGCGGCCATGATGCTCGGCGATCCAGCCTGCCGGCAATGTGCAGAGCGCCATGCCGACCACGAAGACTGAAATGGGCAGCGTCGCCAGCGTCTGCGAGGGGGCCAGATCACTGCCGACCACGGCGCCCGTCGCGTAGATCACTACGGAGTTCGCACCGGCGAGCGCCTGCGCCAGGGCCAAGCGCCATACATTACTGCGGTGCTGGACCGGTGACAGCAGCTCAGTATCGCTCTCCATCGTTTCCTGGCTCACTTATTCGACTCCCGCGTCGACGCCTGCTCATCGGGCACCAGCACGATGCGGAACGTTGCATCGCCGGACATCAGTCGTTCCAGCCCTTGCTGCGCTTGGGACAGAGGAAGGCATTCGATCCAGGGCATGGCATCGGTCAGCTCGCTGAATCGCAACGCCCGCTCGCTGTCATCGGGTGATCCGGTAATCGAGCCCTGGATGGTCCGCTCGCCCCCAACCAAGTAGCCACTTGCAATGGACAACGGGGTCTTGCCGACCCCGAGCACCACCAGGGTGCCGCCCGCGGCCAGCCCAGGCAGCAGCAGCTGCACAGCCTCGGCGTCACCGACAGAGGTGATGATGGCCTGCGCCCCGCCCAGGCGCTGCAGCTCTACGGCCGCATCTGCATGGTTCGTGTCCAGATAGTGGTGCGCACCCAGCTCGATGGCCCCAGCGGCAATGTCATTTCCCCGTCCCACGGCAATGACCCGAAACCCCATGCGGCGAGCGTACTGGATGGCCATGTGGCCCAAGCCACCCACACCGTGGATCACAACGGTGTCGCCGGGCGCTGCGCAACAGCGCCGCAGGGCGTTGAACGTCGCCAGGCCGGCGCACAGGATGGGCGCTGCAGCCGTGGACTCCATTTCATCAGGGATGGAAACCAGGCCGGTCGACGTTGCAAGCATCAGCTCGGCGTAGCCACCATCTTGGGAAACGCCGAGCACTTTCTGATCCGTGCACAGTGCGAATCGGCCCTGTCGGCAGTAGGCGCAAGCGTTGCAATGCCCGCCCAGGCGGCCCACGCCTACGCGTTGCCCTACTTGCCAACGTGCCGGGACGTTAATGCCGCGATCGATGATCCTGCCGATCACTTCATGGCCGGGCACCCGACGCTGGTGTGATGCGCCGGGTCGAGCGATGTCAGAGACATCCGCGCCGCACATACCGCACGCCTCGACCTGCAACAGCACCTGATCGTCTGCTGGCGTGGGACGCGGGCGCCGGGACCACCGGAGCAGCCCCGGACCCGCCGATTCCATGGCGCCGTAGTCAGTGGATTGCGTCATGGCTGTACTCGGAAATGGGTCAAAGAGAGGAATGCCTGCACGGCACGGGTAGACGCCTCGATCGCACCCGCCAGATAACCGGGGTTGAACGGAGACCATTCACTGCCGGCCCCGAACAATCGCCCCACCCAAGGCGTGCCTCCGGGTGATAAGCCGGGAATGCAGCCATGCCCGGCGGTCTGGGCGGCGCAGGCTGGCGTAGCGGTGAAAGGCTCGGCGCTCCAGTCTTGGACAGCGTCGGCGAGCGGCTCGCGTGCAGCATCGCCAAACAGACGCGCAA
Organism: Stenotrophomonas sp. 109824_Sma; assembly: GCF_056480025.1. Lineage (NCBI taxonomy): Bacteria > Pseudomonadati > Pseudomonadota > Gammaproteobacteria > Lysobacterales > Lysobacteraceae > Stenotrophomonas > Stenotrophomonas sp. 109824_Sma. The sequence goes on from NZ_CM151078.1 coordinate 4,408,004, forward strand.
GCTGGCTTCTGCAGCGATGCTTCAGCTCCTCGGCCGGGATACGCGCCCTTTCAGCAGCAGGCAGTGCAAAGAAGCCGAAGAGTGCTGCTTGGCCGTCCGAAGACGCATCATGGATCTCTCCCAGCGGGCCAACCAGGCTGCGTGCCTCGCCTGAAAGGCCGCGATTCCGCCAGAAATTGCTGGGATACACCGCGAGGTACTTGGCGTGTGCAGCCATATGCGTACCGGTGGACTGCCACGCGTGGTGAGCATCGGCGGGAAGCGGAGGATCGAATGTCAGTGTGGCCACCGCCAAGCGCGGAGGTAGTGCCAGTAGAACACCTCGCGCATGCCACGTGACCGGCACGCCGTTCCTGATTGCGGAGACAATAACCCCATCGGCTTCGGCACGGATCTGAACGACACGCGTGCCCAGGTGAACCCTCTCCGTCTGGACGGCCGAACCGACAGCGTGAAGCAACTGCCCCATGCCGCCTACGATGCGGAACGATGGCGGCATCGCGGCCATGCCGGCGAAGCGCGCAGTCGGTTCGTGGACGGCACGCTCGAACAGCATGTCACCGTTCTCTTCCTGCGGGACGACGGGCAGCCCAAGCTGTTGTACCAACAGCGCCAGTTCACGCTGGAACCCGGGCCATAGCCAGGTCGCGCCAAGGTCAAAGCCTCCGTTCCCGCTTACGCACCCCGGCAGAGCAGGCTCAAACGCATGGATGCGCCCACCGATGCGCGGGCGGCCTTCCAGCACGGCATAGTCAGTGACGCCTGCCGCTTCCAGCAGTCGAGCGGCATGCAGGCCCGCAAGACCAGCGCCGACGATGATCACGTTCACGGTGGTCATGAGAGTGCCTCTGCAGCCGTAAGGTGCGGACGCTCCACCACTGTCCCCTGTTTGACGTAGACAGTGACGCCATGAGCTCCCGCCACCATTGACGCGAGGCAGCGGCTGGCATCCGGTCCACCTGCCCGCAACCATGTTCCAGCCGCAATGGTTTGGGTCCGGCTACCGACGGCGAGCTGCAGCTCGCCGTCCAAGACCAGGATCTCAGCGGGCGCCTGCATCTGAGGAAACAGCGGCCGGCTGGGCTCCACCTGCTCGATACGAACGCGCTCTTCCGGGCTCTCGAATACCCTGCACAACCGACGATCGGTAAGGTGTTCCCACACCTGGGCGGCATTCGTGTCCAGCCTCAGGGTCGCCTCCTCGTTCGCACTCATCTGCCGCAGCTTGACCAGTATCAAGCATCCATCCCGGCTGGCCGGTGCATGCCGTGAACCGGGAGGGTTGCGCAGGTAGGTGCCCGCCGGGCAATCGCCAAGCTCATCGGAGAAGACGCCTTCCAATACAAGAATTTCCTCGCCGCCCGGATGAACGTGCGGCGGAAATGTCGAACCAGGAGCGTATCGCACCAGGCTTGTTGCCCTGGCCTTCTCTGCACCAATGCGATCAAGCATGACGCGCTGCACCCCGGCCTGTGGCGAGTCAACCCAGATGTAATCATCGGGAGTCACTAACACGATGGAATTGAAGTCGGCGTTGATCAGCATGGCTTGGGTCAGGCAAGGGTTGGCGGAATCGGGGCAACAGCACGGCCCCAGGAGGTTTCCCGGGGCCGTAATTCAGCGTTTTTTTGTCAGACAGCGCTGTAGATACGCACGTCCAGATCTGCGGACAGCAGCGGACCAAGTTCACGTACTACATCGTTCTGGAACATTGCGCTTGCCAGGTAGGCTTTTGCGCCGTGCTCGCTGTCGAAGCCATGCAGCACCTGAACGTCTTCCTTGCGGACAAGGAGATCTTTGGACGTTGCGCCGGGGATGGTGGACAGGAACGGGCCTTTGTACTTGGTGTACACCTCCGCAGCTGCTCCGCGGTTGGATTCAGCAATGGCGAGGGTGATTTGCAGATAGACCATGGCGGTTCTCCTGGGGAATGGGCCGCTTCAGCCCGCGAGCAGTTGGTCGCGCGCCTCGAGAACGCGCGCCGAATAGGTCAGTGCGGCGCCCGCGTTGAGGGCGATAGCCACGCCAAGCGCCTCACTGATTTCTTCAAGCGATGCACCATGGTCCACGGCTTTCTTGGTGTGCACCGTGATGCAACCGTCGCAGCGGGTTGTCACAGCCACTGCCAGAGCGATCAACTCATGGATCTTGGGTTCAAGATGACCGCTCTTTGTTGCAGCGCCATCGATCGTTCCCAGGCCACGCAGTACATCCGGGTTGACCTTGCCAAACTCCCCGACCTTCTCAATCAGGGACTCACGATAGTTGTTCCAGTCATTCATCATGTCTAAGCACTCTTGCGGTTGGATCCCGCCAGGCCCGATGCATCGCAATGGGCCTGGCAAGGTTCAAGGTGAGATCAGTTGCGGCCAGCCATCACGCCGCCGTCCACGTCCCAGATGGCACCGGTAACCCACGCGGCCTTCTCGGACAGCAGGAACGCGACAACTTCGGCGACATCCTGCGGCGTACCAACACGACCGATCGGGTGGAAGCTGTTGAAACCCTGCAGGGCACTGTGGACCTGATCCTTGGGAATGAAGCCTTCGTAGATCGGGGTCTGAACCACGGCGGGCGACACCGCATTAACGCGGATCTTCTGGGGAGCCAGCTCCATGGCCAGGTGCTGGGTCAACGAGTGCAAGCCAGCCTTCGCCATCGAATAGGCCGAGGACGGCGTCGCGGCGATCGCCTGGCGAGCCCACATTGAGCCGATGTTGACGATCGAGCCGGCGACATTGTTCGCGATCATGTTGGCCGCAACCTTCTGCGTGATGAAGAAGAAGGCCTTGTTCAACTGCATGTACTGGTCATAGTCTGCATCGGTGTGCTCCAGGAACGGCTTGGGGAAGAACACACCCGCCGCGTTCACCAGCAGATCCACATCGGAATGGGAATTCTCGATGTCCGCGATGAGGCCCTTGAGCCCGCCTTCGGACGTCAGATCGGCGGTGAGGGCGCTTACTGCACCGAACGCAGACAGCTCTGCGCGCGCTTCCTCAGTCTTATCGGCACGGTGGCCCACGATGACCGCGCGACCGCCGCCTTCCAGCACCTTACGTGCAGTTTCCTTGCCCATACCGCTGGTGCCACCGACGACCAGGACCTTGTTGCCTTCGAAGATATTTTTCATGTGAGTTTCCAATGTAAGTAGGTGCGCGGCGAATGCCTCGCGTCAGGGGTTCAACGGATGTCTAGAGCAACCAGGAAACGGGAGACCATGTTGTAGGCCGCGACGGTCGCCACCGCCTCCACGGCCTGGCGCTCCCCCACGGTCTGCTTGAGCGCTTCAATCACCGTGGCTTCCACCACCACGCCTCGCGTCGACTGGTCGGTGAGCTCAATCAGGAGTCTCTCTAGCGAGGAAAACTCTGCGTCTGGCTCAGGCTGCTGGAGTGCAGCGGCCTTCGCTTCCGTGCCGCCTGCCTGCAGGTAAACCGGGTAGTGGACATCCCACTCGAACGACGCGCCGTTCAGGACCGCGACGCGGAGCATGATCAGCTCGAGGTATTCCAACGTGAGTTCAAACTCGGCACGCACGCGGCGCATCAGGCCGTTCCAGCCCTCGGCCAGAGGGGCGCTGCGCAGCAGCAGGCGATCGATGCCGATCAGCTGGCCGTCCGGGCGGCGCGCCTGGATGTCGGCCAGCAGGCTCGCGGGAACTGGGTCTCCGTCCTGCCAAGGGGTAATGCGCGGGCTGTTCATGGGGCGGTTCACTGCCGTGGGTTGCGGGAAGATGGGCAGGATCTTCCGCTCGCGTCCCGCCGCCCTCAAATGGTTTATTCTTTGGAAGACGCAAAGAAAAACTATCCCGCGATGAAAACCCACCTGAATTTCACCGCGTTACGGGCAGTCGAAGCTGCTGCTCGGCATCAGAGCTTCAGTGGCGCAGCCGCGGAGCTGCACGTAACCCCAGCCGCGATAGGCCAGCTTGTGCGGAGCCTGGAAGAGTCCCTCTCCGTCGAGCTGTTCGTGCGGGAGCGCAGCGGCAGCCGTCGACTGACACCCACCGATGCGGCAGAGCGGGCGTTGCCAGATATCCGCGCAGGCTTGGACCGGCTTACGCGCGGGCTGTCGCGCCTGCAGGAAAGTGCCAGAGGCGGCTTGCTGACCGTGACCACCAGCCCTGCGTTCGCGTCGAAGTGGCTGTTGCCCCGACTGGAGCGCTTCCAGGCCGCATGTCCTGAAACCGACGTCCGTCTCCACACCGGTCTCAACCTGGTGGATTTCGAACAGGACGCCATCGACATCGGCGTCCGCTATGGCAAGGGACAGTGGCCTGGGCTGACCGCTGACAAGCTCATGGATGAGGAGATCTTCCCGGTCTGCTCAGCAGGCTGGCTTGAGGCGCACGGGGCCCTGCTGCAGCCAGCGCAGCTTGCTGGCCTGCCACTGATTCATGATCTGTCAGTCGACAGCAGAACCGGTTTCATGACGTGGAGTGAATGGCTGCACCGTGCCGCTGCAGACAACGTGGATGCCATGCGCGGCATGCAGGTTAATAGCTCCGCAGCAGTACTACAGGCAGCGGTGGAAGGAAGGGGTATCGCATTGGCGCGTAGCGTCATGGCGCGCGAGGATGTCGCCAGCGGCCGCCTCGTCAGGCTGTTTCCGGAGATTTCTGTTGCCGCGACGCTTGCCTACTACATCGTCTATCGCCCTGAGTGTGCATCGCTTCCCAAGGTCATGACGTTCCGGCACTGGTTGCACTCCGAGGCCCAGGCTTCAGCTTTGGACCAGTAGGTGTCAGTGGCCCAGTAGATGTCCGCTTCCGGTCAGAAGCAGACGTAGGCAGCCCGCTTGGTCAAACACCGTAGCGCTTGTTTCCTCCAGACGTAATGCAATAGCGTCCGCCGCGGGGACCAATACAGACTCGTGATCCAGAGCACGGACAGCTCCCATCAGAATAGTCGCTACGGGCAGGCCGCAAATTTTTGCGCGACGATGACACAGGCCGATTAGTGGGCCGGTAACAGCCGCTTCCGCTGCAAAGTAGCTTCGAGCTGACCCATTTGGCAGGGACGCCTTGGGCCGACACTCGCGCCCATTCTCCTTTGCGTTCATACACCACGACGGAATCGCCACCGGCGAGCCTTCCGATGATCTTTCCGTTGGGAGAAGATCGTTGGTTGAGGGTACTGGTTGACACAAACTGCGTCTCGGTCATCTCCGGACGAGAGGATTCCGTCGGAACCCGGGGCGCGGCCGGTGCCTGAGCCAATGAGGAGCGCTGCGAGTCGCGCTGCCCGCCCGCACTGCACATTGCGACAAGTAATGCGAGGAACCCGACCACCACCAGCCCAGCTGCTCCAGGTGAGTTTCGAGCCATACTGTCTTCCTTTCCTTATGGATCTTTCGAGCTCGGTCCAACTTTATCAGAGTGTCAAGCCAGTACTACTGGGGAGTTGCAATGGCCAAACACTACGACCAGCTTGATGTCAGATTCCGGCCAGAACTGGACATTTCGCATAACCACGGCGCTACCTCTCCATCTAAGCGCACCTGCATCCAGGCGTCGTTTCTGAGCCGGCCATACCACTAATACATGAGGATTAGGTCCATGCTGTGCGGCGACCCCGATGCTTGCACTCATTCCATACGTGCCCATTAGTTGCGGCTAGACAGGGCGATTAAATTTAACATTTGCCCGACCACCCAAGGCTAATGCCGCACCAACGACTCAGCCGCGTTTGTGACTTTGGATCCGCTCGACTCCTGTTCAAATGTATATGCACGGCTACCGCTCCACCTGCTAGGCCCAACGGCAGCACGACGCTCGCAGTGGACTCCCGGGCGCCATCCCCATAATCTGGACTCGGATATCCGGACGGCAGGAACAACCGCATGGCATACCGATGGGCAGAGGGAAGCAAGCCCAACCCGGTCCTTGAATCAGTTATGGAGTCTGTAAGCCTATCGGATGGCGCGGTGGGGATCTTACGGCTGAGCGTGCACGGAGACATCGCCGTCCTGGCCTCGATGCTTCAGGGTCAACAGGCCGACGACGGCATCGACAGAGTCGACTTGATCTGGGACGTCCTGCACGGGATCAACGCCCCAATTTCAGCAACTAAATTGCTCAGGCTAGTAAATGTCGCGCGATCTGCACAGCGAAAGGGAGGTCTAAAGAAATTTAGCCTTATAACCACACTGTCGACGGATGGCGCATGGCTGCCTAGAAGCTTGCAAATTTGTGAGTTACGAGCACGGTTTCGAAAAACACTTCCACGAAAATTCAAATCTGCGCGCGTGCAGCTAGTAAAGGAACAGATTCGGACAGGAATTATTCACGAGGACCTTGACAGCTATTCATTCGTTCAAATTGATGTAGAGGCGGAGAGCGCTGGCGCGGCGTTCGCCAAATCAGATCGGGAGCTGAGAATTCTTCGTGGCCTGATATGTTTGCTGTCGAATCCAAGTTTTGAGAAGACATTGCTTGGCTCAGAACACAAGCCCATCAACGTTCTGCGCACAGGGCACTTCCATACGATCCATAATATTGATGGCTCGGTCGCAACCGATTTGATCTGGTACGAGCCCAATTATAGCCCGAGAATCACGTTCACCCCCAGGAAGCCAAGCGTTCTGGTTGATGTGCTAAAGAAGACCTTGCGGAGAATGCGCAACTGCCCATACAACGGCCGCTTGGAACAAGCGGTCATTCGCTTCGCCAGCGGCTTCGATGAAAGCGACCCTGACGCTGCATTCCTGAAGTGCTGGTCCGCACTTGAGTCCATCCTCTCCTCGAACGTGGCAGATTACAAACAACTTGTGCGTCGATGCATTTTTCTGTACGAGGATCGCGATTACCATGAATCAATTCTTAAACAGCTCGCCGAGCACAGAAACGCTAGCGTCCATCGCGTATCGGACAACTCATTGACTAAATCGTTTTGCTACTTACTTCAGAACTACTTCGCCACCGCGCTAAAGTTCCATATCCGCAACTACACTCGCTTTTCCAATTTCGAGGAAGCCCTCACCTTACTGTCGGGCCCAGTGAGTCAATCAGATGTTAACGCTGCGATGGCGCGCGCCCTGTTCGCCAAGCGATTTCTTGCAATCAAGCCATGACCTCAAACGCGGCGCGGACTGCTCTCGGCACATTGAGGCAGCTAGAACCCCGTGTGAACTGTTCCGGAAGAGGTAGACAGGCAGTTCCTTCAGAGAGTGTCCGTTTCCGGCCAGAACCGGACATCGGAATGCCTGAGTTAAGCTGCACCGCGCAGCAGCGTCGGCTCGGAAGAACTGTTAGGAGGCAGGCCGGGATACGAAAGCATAGAATGCTTCCTCCAGGCTTACGTTGCCGCCGTTTATGCGCTCAAGATGGAACGGCGAGAACTCAAGCTGACCCATGATTTCCTGAATCTTGCTGCTGGACAGGGCGACGGAGACATCCGTCGCTTCTTAAGTGAGAGCGGATCGATCTATCCGGATGAATGATCTGCTCAAAGTTATCAACTGCGGCGCCGTCGCCCAATGGGAGCGGCGAAGGCGTTGATCAAGCATAGTTAAGCGAAAAATTTCCAGCGGGAGCTGAATTCTAGTGGAAAATCATCCCTTGAGACCTTAGCCAAGCCACGAATGCCGGAGTAATCGCTGGATTTGGCAAGCCGAGCTTCTTGGTCAGGACGCCAATGCGTCGATTCCGGCGAAGCTCTTCCGAAGCTGCAACCAGTGAAGGCTGTGAGCCATTTTCGATCTTCCAGCGCCGTTTGAAATCTTGCTCTGCAAAGCTAGATTCAGCAAGTTTTATATCCATCGTGCAAACCAGCTTGAGAACAATCTCTCCAAAACCGACAACCCCGCGCAAACTTGGCGCTGGAGCAACGCTTGAATTGTAGGGAATGAAGTGAGGTTTCTCCGCAACCCCGAGACTGGCCGGGGTAAGTGTGGAGTAGGAGCTCTGTGCGGATACAAGTTTATTAATGGCCGACTTCGAGCCATGAATCAGGGAATTTCTAAGCTCCTTGAAGTAGCGATAGCAAATCAGCATCTCCTCCAAGTGATTGGGGGAGTATTTGCGGTTGGTAGAAAGCACTTGGTGAAAGGTGGAACTGAGCACAGCGGATGGGCTGCCATGAACAGCGTTCGTTACATTAGCTACTCCAGTTACGACGCCTGATGGACTTACGCTAGTTGGGAACTGCAAGTTCTTCTTGGATGCAGCAGGAAGCGCAAGCTGATCGGTGATAAGCTCACACCAAGACTCGTACAATGCGCACAATTCAAAAAGAAGGAACTTGGCAAACTGTTCCTGCTGGGTGGCCCAGCTCGTTTCTATACACGCGCCTCGGAGGTTCACGCCATCAATTCCACTGCCTTGTACGAATCGACCTAGAAGTTCCTTCTCACTGATTTCTGGGTAAGCGCCGACTAGCCCTTGAACCTGCCATCTCAGATTCCAGATTGCGGCCGCTGTTGGCCAGATAAATCCAAAAGTTTCGGTAATTCGGGATGCAATCGCTTTTGATGGAAGGAAGAATAGCTTTAGTTGCATTGCGGACGCCTTTCCTTGTCAGTATGCTCAGATCGAGAGATTCCTGCTTGAAGACACTCGGGAAACACTAGACTGATATAGTCTTGCAGAGTCATTGAGCCTGCAAACTTTCCACTGTCAGTTACGCCAATAATGATGGCGTGGTTGAGCACCCCTGCATCTCCGATACCTTCCACATCTTTCCTTCGAAAGAACAGCAATTGAGTCATATACTTTTCAAAGTGCAGTCTATCAATTCTGCCATTTTTCAGGAGATGGCGATACTGACTGCCCGAAAAGTAACTTCTTACACCCAAGGTAATTCCTTGCTCCGTCGATTCGCCATATGCGACGAGGTGGTGAGAGTCGGAGCCCTTTAGGAGCAGTCTTGCTTTCTCATAGTCATAAAATCTCACACATTCCAAATCGAGGCTGCTTACATCGGGCCTGAATTCGACTAGGTATAGAAAAACCGCTGGACTCGCGATCAGGTCATCCGCACCGCCCTCGCCTCTTGGCACAAGAGGGTGCGCAAAAAAGTCCAAATTTTGTCGCAAAAGTTCATTTATGAACAAGTACTCGACGGTCTTTCTCCAGTCCACTTTTTTTCTCTGTTGAAATATGAGTTGATGGAACCTCAACGCTACACATACGCTATATCTCTTCAGCACATCAGGCATCCGCGAACGCCGCTGAGCCCATCACCAGTGCCGATTGGCGTTGCCGACGAGTTGTCAGCCTAAGGCAGACTCCCTAGCAATGATCCTCGAACACGCTGCTGATTACGCACCAGTTGAGTAGCAGAGGTTGCCAATATGGTCTGACTTTAGACTTTTGCGCAACAACATAGTCATTGCAAGGACGTGGTGTGGCTGGTGCGTGACTGCGGCTTGGCGCCGGTAGGCGTTGCAAGCCTGCACATGGGCGCGCGTCGATATTCCGGTCTATTCTCTTGCACTAGCGAGCCAATAGAGGCAGTACAGACGGTAGTACGCTGAGCGCTACTTGATTGTAATAGTGAGGACAATAGATGCCAGCTGGTGGCCCAGACTAGAGCCCTTGCCCTCCCGGTGGGTGGATCCTCCCTGTTCATCGGAGTCACGGAGGCCTGGCATCTCCATGGTCAGAAATGCCTTCGCAGTGGTGGCGGGTCCTGTGCCCCACCTTGGTCCGCTTCCGGCCAGGAGCGGACATCAATCGCAAGAGCAGGAGCCTTCCAGATCGAGGAACACCGGCGCGAGAGCATGGCCCCCGCCAGGCCAGCTGGATGCGCGATCCTCAAGCTTGCCCCTTGCCGCGCTACTGCAAGATGATTACCGGCTAGCGGCCCCGGTCTCTGGAGCAGCTCCATGCCGAAACCAGGCATCTCCTCCAGCGATTCGTCACTCCCGCCTTTCCGCCTGGATATGGATAGACGAAACACTGGAAGCCAAGGAATGATTGGACCAAGCATCCAGCTCTTCTGCAATTGAGCCACTCAAGAGCCATCCGCGGCCGGTGGATTGAGCCGAAGCCAGGGCAAGAACCACAAATTCAGGCCACGATTGTGCGGCATGACGAGAGCTAGCACTCACCATGAAGCCGCCCTTGTGATATGGCTCGGCGTGGAGGTTGCTGACTTCAAGACCAGCTTGCTCAAAGATCCGCGCCGCCACCTTGAGAGCGGCCTGCTGCGATGTGCAATTAGTGAACAAGCGCCAGTACAACTCCATGAGTCTACTATCTTCCTGAAGGCCCTCTGGGCGCGGTTGCGCTACTTATAGCAGAAGACGCGCACGACCTTTCCCCTCTTTGCCACCCGAGGTGCCAGCCTCAAGGAACAGATAGTGGAAAAGCGCCCACGGCTTGAACAGTAAGAACCCTGGCATGAGCCCCGAGAAGATCACCTTGAGCTGGATCGAGAAGTCCGTGATCGGTCCTCTATGCTCCTGTCGCGCGCCCCATCAATGCGCAGGCTCCGCCTTCAGCGCGCTTGAACCCCTGCGCAGCAGATACAGCGCAACCACGAATGGCCACAACGAGTTGATTGACGAGAACAGCCGCTGTGTCAGCCCCCTGAAGCCCTCCGGGTCCGCGCCCACCAGGTTCAACCAGAGATAGACGATGCCCGCGATGCTCACCATAGCGGTCACGGCGTACGCCCTTCGGTTTGCAGACCACGCGCTCAATTCGATATGCGACATCGCGGGTGCAATGATGTTTGCGATACCGATGGTGTAGAAGCCGTGCATCGGATGGCCCATGGGCCAGAGACCGTTGGTCAGCATGGAAATGCCAAAGACCAACCAGCAGATTGCACCTACGGCAATCCGGCGGCCGGACTCCCGCCATACTCCGATGGAGAACGCCACGAAGCCCACGCCGGAGCCGATGGCGGCAATCCTGGCGCAGATGCTTGCGAGCGTGGTTGCCTGCAGCAGCTCGCTGGCGTGCTGCGCAAGCGGGTTGTAGCCCGGCGCGAACACGGCGGCAACGCTGGTCCAGAACAGGAACCACGGAAGCGGGACCAGACCCGCGCAGAGAAGCAGTCGGCTGCGGCGTGACACGTACGGTGGTCCTTGTTTGGCCTGCGCCAGTGGGTGGAATCCAGACGAACGCTGCAGAACCTTCCTACTGCGGGCAGGACGATCGTGAGTGACTACAGCAGTAGTCAGATTGCGCGCGGCACTCGGTAGGTTCAATAGGCAAGAAGTCATTTAAACCATCCAGCGGGTGTCGCAGCGGTTCGGTTGCGTGAGCGATCACACATGTCCGATGGGCGAGTGCTGTCGCATTTGCCGCGCCCTGCATCTCTGGCGGAAGGTTCTGACGACTCCGTTCCAGAAGTGCCGTTCCGCCTAGCACGCCAATGCTCTCGCCCCTTTCCACGCTATGCGACAATGCCAAAAGCGTCTCGGGTTTTGGCGGCATTGACCCCTACCCGTTGGCATTCCGAACAACAGCAGGTAATCGTTACTGCGCCACCGTGCATCGGTGGTCGGGACTCGAAAGCCCGTTTTGTTGGGAAGTAGTTTGCGCTTGCCAGTCGGCACCACCGCGCGTGGTGCCGGCTGGCAATCCGTCTGCCGGCTATGGCGGGCGGGGCGTGGGGGCCTTGTGCCCGCCGGTTCCCAACATCCGGTTTTCGAGCCACGCTCTGCCCGCCACCTTTATCGGTGGCGGCTTCTGCCTGCATGCACGGAGCCCGCCATGACCACACCGCACTCCCCGCCCCCGCGCCCCATCCAGGAAGCGCCCTCGACCGCTCCGGCCCCGGACCCCAACAGCCTCATCGCCATCCTGCACGCCATCGGCGCGGGCGCTGCGGCCGACGGCCAGCCCTGGCCCGAGCGGCACCATCTACGCAGCCGGCAGATGGCGCTATCCGACGCCGACTGCGCACTCACCGGCCAGCGCATCGTGCAGGAGATCCTGCTGGCGGCCGAGCGCACGCGCCAGAACGGCGAGCCGGAGCAGTACGTGGGCGACCGGGTGATGGAGGGGCTGGTGATGGCCGATCTCGCGCTGACTGCCTTCATCCACGAGCGGATGCGACCCAAGGACTGAGCGCGCTTACGACGCGGAGTTTTCTGCCTGTGTGCGGGGTGACGAATGAAGATGCACGGCCTTGCCGCTGCGGTGGTGTGCATCGCGGTGATCGGCGCGATGTGGGTGGAGTGGCCCGAGCCAGCGGGCGATCAGGTCTGGGCGTACCAGAAGCTGCGGCCGGCCGATTACCGCCTGCTGCACAGTGATGCGCTCGGCTTCGTTACCGCGAAGGCATACGAGGGCTTTGAACTGTATGCGCGCCATGCCGGAGCGACGTCCTTCGAGATCCGGTGCAAGGGCGTGCTGGTGATGGACGTGGAGAACGCACCCTCGCGCGTGCTGATCCGCATGCCTGCCGATGCACGGTGGCGGGCGCCGGATATCGAACGCCTGCGCAGCAGCTTCGAGCGTTGGCTGGATCTGCACCAGAGCCAGGGGCGATTGCTTGTGGAAAGCGCGGGGCCTTCGTGGGTTGAGGCGCGGTTTGGGCGCTTCACTGGGTTGGTGCCTGATGAGCAGCGGTGTCTGCTTGGGGGCCCAGGCCACCGCCAGGCCGATCCCAGCAACCATGTCCGCGCTGAAGTGCCATCGTAGGCTGACGCTTGTAGTGGCGCTGCGCGTGCACCGCTAGGGGCACGGCAACCGGTCAGGGGCCGAACCCGAGTGCCATCGCAACCACTTTCCCATCCCGAACGTAGAAGCAAATGCTCGATCCACCCTCCGAGAACCCACAGATGCGCTCGACATCGAAGCGCCCCAGCGTTGCCTGCTCTGTCTTCCCCTGGCCATATCTGCGTGCTGTGCCGATGGCCTCGGACGCCGGATCACCCATCGCAACGCCTTTCAGCTTCACGCCGCGCAGGCTCTCGGTTCTACCTGCAGTGGGTTGCGCCGCGCTGATCGATGAAACGCGGATCTCATCAATGGTTCGGAACTGCGGAGCCACGTCAGGGTTTGAGGTGATCAGCACCTCCAATCGGGTAGTGGGATCCAGGTATCTACGCCGCATCAGTCCTGTGGCGTCCACGACCAGCTCGCCATCACCATAGCGGCGCAGGAAACCCCTCTCGCTGTAGACATGCGGGATGAAACTTCCATCGCGGAAGGCTTTCGATACAAAGTCCACGCGTGGATTCCCTGCGGGGAAGCCTGCTGCTGCAGGCAACATACCCAGCGCAATCAAGATGAGTCTGCGTGTCTTCATGACAACTTCGTCCATCCATCTGAAAGAATGATCACAGAGCATTCTTGACTCATGTGCGGATAGCCCACTCGTTCCAGAGGCGTATCACCATTCCGGATGATAGCGGTCCTTGTACTCGTCTTGAATCAGTCCTTGGTTCACATAGCGCCCCTGACTGGTCCTCAGCACGTCCCGCGCGAACCTCAAGGCGCCGTCAACCGAATCAAACGTCCACTCGGTACCAAAGGGATGATCCGGATCCACCGCCTCGAACTCGTACACATCGATGAAGCCAGGCGCTCCATTGTCAAATACTTCGCAAAGACGAACCCTCCAGGCGTTCAGATTGGCCTGCTCAATGGAGACAAAGCGAATCACACGCTGATCCAACTCATATCGATCGGGGAGCAGCTGCTCGACATCGCGGCCCGCCGAAAGATTGCCTGTTACATCCAGATCACAAAGATAGCGCTGCAATGGATCCCTCATTCCGTTGAGAAAATTGACCAGCAAGTGAGCATCGGTGACTTCCGGAGCGACTAGGACGCCTCGCCCGAGGCATAGTGCCATGCACCCGACGATTGGCCGTTGTAACGGCTATCGATGTCCTCCAGCCATACCTTCAGATCCATCAGAAACCTTGCATGGTCGAAGTCCTTGAACTTCACCCTGCCCAGTTGCTCCGCCAACTGCTCAAGCAATTCGCGGGAGACATACCGCATTTTCTCCTTCATCGAGAGCGGAACGATGGTCGGCAGGTCAAGCATCACATCGGTATAGAACTCCGCCTTCTTTCGTCGAAACTGCACTCTTCGCTTGAAATCCAGCTCGGGATCTCGACACACGAAAAGCAATGCCACAGAAGCCACTTCGTTCCCGTAGCTCCTGGACTCGAATGTGGCGGAGCGCTCTACGTAATGACTTTTTATCCTGCCAACATGCGACTCCCAGTCGCAGTCCGCCACGAAGTTCAGTTTCATCAGTCCCACGCTCTATGTCAGTGCTGCGCGCGCATCCCGCACCTATTCGATCAGGTCGTGTAGATCGATGCCAGACGGATTCACCAGGCGCTTCTCGCGACCCACATGGTGAAGCTCGAAGGTGCCTTTCTCTGAATCGATGACACGGGTGCCATCAAGCACCGCCAGAAACCCGAAGACCGCCGAACGGGCAGCTTCACCGGCAACGGCTCGCAACATGTCGGCTTCTACAGCGGACAAGCCGTTGAACCATTCGGACCGTGCCAACAGGTCTGGGGCCACCCGACGGCCCGGTGGATACCCCAGGTTCGAGATCGTACTACGCACGGATGATTCAAGCACATAGCGCTGGATAGCGGATACAAATTCGTCAGCTTTCATGCCACTCCCCCGGCTTTGAAAATGAGCCAGAACACATTCGCCTGTCCGGACCTACTGCCTTTTGTCCCCGCTCAGCCCGCCTCTCGCAGGCAGTGCGGCACAGCATGAACTCAATCCCGTCCAGACGAGTTCAGATCAAGCGGAATACCCTCCGCAACACAGATTTTCCGCAACGCGGCCTCCAGCTTGCTGCCGTTTTCCAACGTTTTCAGTGTCACTGCAATCCCACCAGTGATCCCAAGCTTCCTCTGTGCACTTTCGGAGAGAGACAGCTCAAGCTCCATGCGCCGCAGAGAGATATGCACCAGACCGCCATAGCAAGGCTCAAGACCTCCACCGACCTCGATATGGGCGTGCGCCATGCCCAACTCTTCGTCCTGGTCGTCATACGCCTTCGCGTTCTGCAATACCACGTAACGAGACGGATTCGTCGAGCTGTCGGCCAAGCCAACTACGATGCAGTAGTCATCTTCCTCTATGGAAACGACTTCGGCCTTGAATCTGTACATTTCCCGGGTACTCCTGACATGTGGAAAACTCAATGTCTACTCCGCCGCTGTCCTGGTGCCGCTCTCAGCACGCAGGGTCGCATCGTTGTCACCCTTCCAGCCCACCTGGGTGCCACTCGCCCCGCCTGCGAGCCCATCCGTACTTTTGTCTGTTCGCCCGCCGCTCGATCATCAAGGGCGGCGCCAACGTCAGGGGCGGTCTGTACTGACGGAAACCGAGCCGTCTTCCAGCAGGTGGACGCTTACATATGCGTCTGGCGGAGGTATCCGATCGATCGACGCCCCTGCGGGGAGAATGTCCCAACTTGTGATCGGGCCGCAGACTGTCCTATGCACCAAACGGCTGCTATCCAACCCTCGCTTGGCAAGCTCGGCCACAACTACTTCAGGAGGCTGGCGCTCGAAGCCCTTGTAGGCTGTGCACGTCTCTCCCGTCTGGCCAATGGGATACGTTGAACTCTCCACCTCATCCCGGCACCCCGGCAGGCCCATGGCGAGCGAGAGGGCCATCAGTACTCGAATGCACTGCATTTCAGCTCGCTCCTTTCCTTTACTGCCCTGTTGTACGCCTTGTCTGACGCAAGACCTCCGAGACCACCATCGCAGCGCCGCGCTGCACAGGTCAACTGCCCTTGATGCGAATGCTGCACCCTTTGCAGGCAGAGATATCCCGAGACGCATTGCCGGCAATTCCCGATAGTCCCGCGCAGATTACCTGTCGCACCATCAAGCGTCTTTCTGCGGGAAACCACACATGAGCCTGGCGCTGGTCCACAGCCGTGCCCGCGCCGGGGTCGACGCCCCGCTGGTGCGGGTGGAAGTGCATCTCTCTGGTGGCCTGCCCGCCACCCAGATTGTCGGCCTGGCCGAGACCAGCGTGCGCGAATCGCGCGAGCGCGTGCGTGCCGCCCTGCTCTGTGCGCGCTTCGACTTCCCGCAGCGGCGCATCACCCTGAACCTCGCGCCCGCCGACCTGCCCAAGGAGGGCGGGCGTTACGACCTGGCCATCGCACTCGGCATTCTGGCGGCCAGTGGCCAGGTCGATCCGCAGTCGCTGCTGCAGTACGAATTCCTGGGCGAGTTGGGCCTGACCGGCGAGCTGCGCCCGGTGGCTGGCGCGCTGCCGGCGGCGATTGCGGCGGCCGAAGCCGGGCGCATCCTGGTGGTGCCGCCGGGCAATGCCGCCGAGGCTGCGCTGGCCGAGCATGCCGATGTGCGGGTAGCGCGTACGTTGCTGGAGTGCTGCGCTGGTTTGGGGAACCCACGCTTGCTGCTGCCAGTAGAGCGTGTGGACACGACGCCGTTGCCACTGCCGGATCTGGCCGACGTGCGTGGGCAGGCGCATGCACGGCGTGCATTGGAGGTTGCCGCTGCGGGTGGGCACCATCTATTGCTGATCGGTAGCCCTGGCTGCGGCAAGACGCTGTTGGCTTCGCGCCTGCCCAGCCTGCTGCCGGATACCGAGGAAGCGGAGGCGTTGCAGCTGGCGGCGATTGCCTCGGTGAGTGGTGAAGGGCTGGATCCACGGCGTTGGCGGCAACGGCCATTCCGTTCTCCTCACCACAGTGCGAGCGCGGCAGCGCTGGTGGGTGGCGGCAATCCCCCCTGCCCCGGTGAAATCTCGCTGGCCCATCACGGCGTGCTGTTCCTGGACGAGCTTCCGGAGTGGAACCGCAGTGCGTTGGAAACCCTGCGCGAGCCACTCGAGTCCGGCCACATCCGCATCGCCCGCGCGGCGCGGAGCGTGCAGTATCCCGCACGGTTCCAACTGGTGGCAGCTTTTGTGAGAAATCCCACCATGTACGCATTTAGGTCGTCAGGGGTGACAGAACGAGCCGACCAAATTCTTCACGGCAGACGGGGTCTATTCTAGGGAAATGGAGGCCTTGGGCTCTGCTAGAGCAAGCGTGTAAGCCTTTCACCGTGGATCGCAATTCTGTCGAAGTCGGCTGCGGTGAGCTTGATAAGGCTTGTTGGGAATCTCGCTACGAAGTTTGCCTCCTCCTCATCTGCAGAGTCCGCACTGGTTGGACTGCCGATGTAGATCATTGCTCCCCTATTGGCACTCTTAGAGAGGTAGTGGTGAAAGGAGCGAACCCTCAGTGCATGTGACTGGTCAGACATGATGTCGGCCACGCGCTTGATCCGGAATGGATTCAGAGAGTATTTGCTGAAGCCCATATCCAAGGGCCTTCCTGCATCTGACACCAGGATGAAGTGGCCGTTCGGCTCCTTCGGCTCTCCACTACCCGCATCAAAGAAGGGCTCAAGTCCAAGGTTGTCGTATACGCCACCGTCGTAGAGATGGATTACAGAGCCCGGCTGGGAGTCTACGGTTTCGTGTGCAGGCCCGCTCCAGTTCGCTCGACGCTTCCACCTGAATTTGTCCGCCCTGAGGCGAAGCGGACCAAAGCCGCCTGGGAAGGCGGCCGAGACAGCCATTGCGCTGGCCAGGGGGAAGTTGCCCGCAGCTGCGTAGCCCGTGAGGTAATCTCCCAAGTCTGCACGCTTGAACCGAAAGCGGCGTCCGTTCTCAGCATTGGTCCCATTGATTGACCAATCAGGTGTCGCGGGAAGATCGCTAAGCCTGTTCTCAATGCCCCACCGGCGGCGCAGTGCAGCTGCCAAGAGATTCGAGCGGCTCAACAAGAACCGGAGATTCGAGAGGCTCGACAATTCGCGGAGTGCATCCCACTGGAGGCTGCGTGAGGTGAGTTCATCGCGGAGTGCCGGGTAGATCTGTTCGAGAAACCGCTCTGAAGTCGGCCATGCCATGCCAGAGCGATGCAGCACAAGTCCGGTGATAAGGCTCCCTCCCGACACGCTGGATATCCGAGACACTGACTCCAAACAACCAGCCCTTGCCAGCGCCCGCATGACCCCCAAGTGGAAGGTCATTGCTCTGATGCCTCCACCGGACAGCACTAGATCGATCTGGCGATCTTTCAAGGCTGAACCTCCGCCTGGACAACACGAATGTCATGGCTTCCAACGATGACTTGGATTACCGGAAGGCCTTCTTCGTGCATTCCCATAGCGAGCTCGACCAGCTGCACAAGATCAGCTCGGCTTGGCTCTGGAGGACAGCCGTCTGGGTGGCTGTGCCACTCTCCAACGTATCCAACGATTCCAGCAGTGCGGTTCTGTGCCTCTGCGACAGCCTCTGGCATTCCGGCAACGCCGCGCTCAAACGAAGCGGGCGTACCCTTACTGTCGGCTGGCGCCGGGAGCGCATCTACAACGACGAGCAGGTTCTGCGTGAAGTCGTGGTAACCAAGGAGGATGCCCCCCGTCTCGTTGGGAAGACTATTGCCGCGCAGAGCATGCAGATGTTCGTGTAGGCCTTCATCCATGTAGATGCAGAGACCATTAGCTGCTTGGTGTATCCGCCTATCAGACAGTGGGATCTCTATCGCTTCCGTTTGACCGCTCAAATCTCGCTGCCAGATCAACGCGGCGGCCTGGGGCTTGGCAATATGGACTGGGATGCTCTCGGCAAACTGACAGGCATGAATCATCACACTCGAGTACGGTAGGACCATTGAGATGTCACGGCACGATGCTCCGCTCCAAAACGCTCCGCGATGGCCCTCAAGATGGGCTCTTCCCCAATCGGAATTGATGATGGCGCGGTAGTACTGAGCTTCAATCGTACGCAAGCACCGTTCCTTGGCGACGTCCTCAAGCATCATGACTCCCGACCGACCGGTGGGAGTTACGAACACGCTCACATGCCGTGATCGATCATCCACGACTGCTGACGCCCGCGGGTACCCTAGGTCTGCAGTTGCATCTACGACCAAGTTTGCGCTCCTGAGGGCCTGCGCCAGCTCTGGCGATGTACTGGTAAGGACGTCTTCCTCGAGAGGAGTCACAGCCGAACCGTTACGCGTGACCTCCCTGGCATTCGCGGAGACTGCCAGAACCTTGGGTAGCCCAATCTGTCTATTGAATGCAGTGTGGCGTGACAGATTGTGCGGTCGGACATGATCCTTATCCACTACAGTCCACCGACCCCAGCCAGATCGAACCCATAGGTCCAACAAAGCACTTCCCAAAGATCCAACGCCGATCAATACGCCTTGCGGCCCTGCATCGCTGAAGCCTGACTGGGTGCGTGCACGTTCAGGGCTGTTCTCCCAAAGAACGGTGACTGGATCAAGCCCGATAGACTCCCAACCTTCCTGCGGCTGATTTCCAACAACACCAACTGAGCTGAAGTACCGACCGTCATGCGGGATAAGGGCACCGAGCATAGTTCCGATCTTCAGTGCCCCACCATCAAGGAAGAAGGCGCGATAGGTGATTCCTTCGACCTCGCCAGTCGACGCACGCTTGATGGGAACAGAGAGCAGCACAAGCGTGCTCGGAACCTCATCCTGGCGAGTGAGTCCGCCTGAAGGCGTCGCTGCCTGGATAGCTGCTGTTACAAGCGGAAGCAGGTCCGCTCCTCGCCGTGCCAAAAGCTCATTCAACTGTCCGAGAGTATGCGGATCCCATTCAATCATCCCGCCTTCAATGGGCTCAAGATCTACCTTGACCAGAGTAGCGTGGAGAGACTTGTTGGCAGGCAGTTGATCAACGATGCGCAGTGTCCAGCCATCGTTCTTACGCGCAGCTGCAGCGATGACACTGAGCTTTCCCCTTGCCGCCAGTTGGTCAAGATCCCAAGGGATCAGCAGTTCATGCCGAGACTCAAAGAACAGCATGTCCAAAGGCTGATCGGCCAGATGCAGCTCGCCCTTAGCATTCTTCTCCATCCACCACTGGATCCGAGCAAGAAATGACGAAGGAGTCCAGGTGCGAGCGACAACGGGGGGCGGTTCGAAATACAAGCAGAGCTGAGCTGGGCCCTGCGACGTCACGCTGTTTTGGTGTGCAAGCCTCGGAAAGTCCTTTCGCATTGACCAAACGACCGTTGCCTTCGCATCGTCCTGAGGCACATGTATAAGCATGCGCTCCCGAAAGCGGAGCCCGTATTCATTGTGGGTGGGCACACCGTGGCATTCAACGTCCACCATTAGGTAGACGGTCTCCAGCTCATCTACCTTGGCGCTACGCATCACCTCAATGAGCTTGAAGTCACGGTGAGCATTGACAGCTGCGATCATCGCGCTTGTACGCGATGTGACTGCCGCTAGATCGTCGAGAGCAGTCAATGTATGCGCAAAGTACTCCGAGCTCATGCTCCTGCCCTGGCTGGGCGGGAGGCAACGATGGCCGCAGAGCCAAATGACGACGCTGCTTTCGTCCATGTGACGCCTGCGGCAGCCACCTCAAAGACAATTGGCTTGGGCTTGTTGGCGTTAGGCTCTTCCATGGTGACGAGGAAGGATCTTCCACCAACCTTCTCAAGATAGGACGCGTAGGTTCTGCGGGCTTGAATGTGGGGTGGCTGGACCTGCTCGTAGGACTCTTTAATGTCGGGCACAGGTTTGCAGCAAGCGACGATGTACGAGTCCTTCTTTCCCATCATGAGAAGTTCAGCGACCTTTTCGCAGGGAACAGTGTCCTTCTCCCCCTTTTCTGCCCCGAGTGCCTTGTAGCTGCAGTGATGGGGAATGTTGAAGAGGTCCCAGGCAAGACGGTCTTCATTGCCGTGATACTTCGTAATGCCGACAATTCTCTCCAGGTCGCAGTAGTCGGCATCACCAACTTCCAGGTAGTCGTAGGTGCGGCCGTCTGCCTGGAGCCTCACGTTGAACACCAAGGCTGCTGAGTTGCGGATGATGTCCCCATCGTCGCAATGTTCGACGAAGGGCGAGTGGCAGAAGAACTCCACGTTGTCTTCTTGCAAGGTGAAACCCGGAACGACAGTGCCAGCGTCGACAAACAGGTGATCCCGGGCCGTCAATGCTTCGCCGCGTGCTTCCAACTTGGGCTCCAGCCACTCCATCAGCGCTTCTGGCTGTGAGAAGACCAGAATGCCTTTTCCTTCCAGCAGACGGTGGCGCGCCTCTTGCCTCAGAAGCACGAACTCTTCGCTCTGCTGTTCTTGGGTGGCCTCCTCCAAGAGCATTGCTGCGGGGACCCACAACTGGTCGATCTTGATCCGACCGTCGCCATGATAGACCTTTGCATGCTCCAGCCAGAAGAAGTCAGTGCTTCCCTCGATGTGATCATTGTCTGCGTGGGTGAATGCAACGACGTCGAAGCTTTCCTTGCCTGCGTCGGCAAGGTCTTTCTTGAGAGCTGCCTTCAGATCAATCTCTGGTGTCGACTCTTCTTCCGCGCACTGTTTGTGACGGAAGTCGAAGAGAACTCGTTTTCCATTATCAAGAATGATCTGCGTCGTGTCCCCGTTACCAACCGGGTAGAAAATCACTTGGTGCTTAGTCGCCATCTCGACATCCCCCTGAAAGTTGATCCATCAATCTCAGATTGCCGCCCTGCCGTCTCGACGCATGAGACCGCGTGCAGCCGGCTGTTTCTGTTCAGCCAAGTGTCTATTTTGTGATGACCATCACTCTTTTCAAGGGCCGGGCGGAATTTTCTTTTGTGTTTGGAGAAGAAGGGCCGAGGCCTTTAAAATCAATAACATAACAAGCCGTCGAATTGTGCGCCGGCTTGTTTGAAGGGATGGTGTCTCGAGGCCACGAGCCCAGGTACGTCACTGAGAGCTGCTCCATCTCGGCAAGATCGATCAGATACACGCACTTCGACGTTTCAACTATTCGCCTGCATCCGGGCCATAGCCCTGCCAAGCGGGCAGCTTAATTGGATTGAGTTCGACACCGATCTTCATGCCCTTGAGCAAATCGAAGAATTTATTTTGAAGATCCCCTTGACCATCATCGAGATGAATGGCAAGCATCAAACTACAGTACAACGCTCTTGCCGCTAGCGCTTCGGCTTTTATCAGCAACGTATGTTTGACGCTAGTTACACCTGTATGCACAATTTCTGATCGAGCATCGTAAATTTTTCCAAGATCCGCATGGACGCGCCTTCGGTCCTCGCCCTTAAAGCAAAGTAGTGACGCGTAGTCAGCCAGAGTAATCTTGATGGGCGCGTGCTTATCGCGAGAGAAAATTGCCTCCATTGATATGACAAAGAATATGAATCGCGCCACGCTATCTTTCTCGCCCACGGCTCGACCAAAGAATTCCAGCGCGTTCCTAAGCTGTGCATTCAAGGTTTTTTCCTCACCCAAGGAAAGCAGCTTGAGGGCAATTGGTACGTCGGGCCGCTTCATTACTTGAAGAAGCTTTCTCTCCAGCGAAATGGACACAGTCAACGGGCGCATTGCCATAACCCGATCAAGCCACCCCGTACGCTTGTTGATGAGGAACAAATAGCTTGGTGTGGCCTCCTTCCCCAGCACCGGCTTCTTTACGCCGAAAACTCGACCAAGCAATTCAATTAATCCGATCACGCGGCGAGCAGCTGCACGTGTCTGATGGCGTAGGGAATCCGAAGACCCATGGGTTGGCAGGAGCAACAAAGGATTGCTGCTCAGTGCCTGGTCAGTCTGCCGTTGCTGATGTTCGAACAAGTCGTCCGGCACAGCTTTGGAGTTAAACATCTTGATGCGCTTGTTCAGCGCTTCGCTCGTGGCTGCAGCTGGCACTAGTGTAAATGGACCAACTTGGAATGGGCGAAAAACGCTCTGCCTCTTCGAAGCGAAAGCTATGGGCTGAAAGAACCCTAAAGGGATGACGGCAATATAGTCGAGATGCACCGCTGTTTGTTTCAGGGCAGCATCAAGTCGCGTTGCAAACGCTCGGGCATCGTCGAGATCGCCAGCATTCAGCACTGCATAGATTAAATCGAGCGCGTGCTCCCAACCTATGTGACTACGTGTGTACTCCGACTTATAGAAGGCAGCTCCCAACTTCTGGTTCGCGTAGATGAGCTTGGCTTCCTCATCCTCATCCAACTCATTTCTCTTACGCAGCGCCTTCAACTGGGGCAGAACGGATCTCATGACCCGCTCAACCGCACCGATGTCGATTCCAGGCGTTGTACTCAGTGACATGTTGGCTACGCGTCCGTGTGGTCAGATGGTGTGAATGAGTTCTTAGACCTTCACTATAGCGTCTCCGCATCCTTGCGATGCCGCCGCTGTGACACTTACTCTTTCATCCTGCATCCAGCCAGAGAGGCCACAGTAGGTGAGTGCTTGCATCCCACGTATCTTTCACATTGAAACGCGAAGCCCACCGCGTAGCTGGGTAGGGCACCCGCGAAGATAGCTGTAGTGAATGAGGCAGAATTCTCCCGTCCAAAGATCGTCGCGATCTGAGACTTGCTCAGCTTTGACGGATCATCGCCGATGTCAGCTGGGATCGATGTGAGATAACAACGAACCGAGGTCGACTCAGTTCCCTTGTGGGGTTTGACATAGCCATCGATTACCCAGATTTGATCGCCGTCGGGGAAGAAGGTGAGGTCAGTCATGCCTGATGTTGCTGGAGTGCATCACCAACATTAGCGGCACCTGGCCTCTTTAATTGATGATGTATGTTGACCGACGTCGCAAATTCGGCTCGCAACCGTCTCATTGCTGGGGAATGCGGCAAGTCACCCTACAGGCCTGAATTCCCGTACCGATATCAACCAACACACAATGGTCAGATAGGAGTAGTGATGAAAGAGGAACTTTGGTTCGTGGCCGAATGCGAGGACCTGGCGGACAATTGCCACTATCTAGTCTGGGTGCATAGGATCGGCTCGTCCGCAAGGCTAACAGTGGACGGTAGGGGTAGAGGGGTTCTTGTTGATGCGAAGACTGAGGACGAAGTCGTGGACCAGATCCTCGTCGTGCTTAAAATGGTGGTCGAGAAGACCCTTAGCCGGGAAGAGGTCGCAAGGGCGACGAACAAACACCTAGAAGATGCGGAGGAGGCATCCTCGGATAGCGAAGCCGACGACTCAGAGCAGATCATTGACGAGGAATCAGAAGAGCCTTCCGAGTCGGCACACCAGCAGCAGGGTTCGGCCTCCTGATGCCGTTCGGCAAGCCCGGGCGCTTGGTAAGCCTGACTGCTCGGGCCTTGTTGGCAGGAAGAAGAGTGGGTCTCCCGCAGAGACCCAGCGCACCATTGCCAATGCCCACAACGGCGCTCTGGTGATTCGACGCATTGAGCAGGATCACTCCGGGCCAGTGGATCTAATGAATCCGCGACCGCCTAGGTAGCGCTGCAAACCCATGTTGCCCTTGAGGAACTCGGCATTAGGGTCGATGCTATCGGGCTGAAGAGCGGCGAGCGGATCCACTTTGCCTTCCGGCCATTTTGCAAAAGTATGAATGACCACTGCCGACATCGGTTCAATGAGCTCTTCTTTTTCTGCCAAGGAAGGACCGCCGCTGTAGTACCCCACTCCGCGGACACCAATGAGGGGCTGCAGGAGTAGATAGAAGCGATGCCGCCAATGTTCTTCCTGTTCCTCCAGAACAAGCTTATGCGGGACGGAAGTCACCCGTTTCTTGATCCACTGATACTGGGTAAGTAGGCGTGCAGCACTAAGCCAGGCGATGCGATCTGGTTCAGGTGGATTGTAGGGCTTGGCATCCTTGGCAAGGGCTTCATAGGCACGTTCCAAGGAAAGGACGGCCTGCTCCAGCATCTGCTTGCTCTCCTGGTCCCGCCGGGTTCCTCGGATTGAACTGGCAGTGATAACCGCTGTAATCGCAGAGCCGATGGCTGAAACTCCGGCAAATGCTACCGTTCCAATCGTAATGGCTTCTGTGAAATTCATGAGGGCCGCCCGCGTCAATGTTGGTTCCGCATTCTATCAACGGCCCTGAACGGCTGGACGGAGGAC
Organism: Stenotrophomonas sp. 109824_Sma; assembly: GCF_056480025.1. NCBI lineage: Bacteria > Pseudomonadati > Pseudomonadota > Gammaproteobacteria > Lysobacterales > Lysobacteraceae > Stenotrophomonas > Stenotrophomonas sp. 109824_Sma. Next base: position 4,432,832 of record NZ_CM151078.1, read on the forward strand.
TTGCGTCATCTAACTCCTAGGTTGCAGGCCTTTTGCTGCCATCAGGCGCGCAACCCGGCTCAGGCAGGCACTTTCGCCCCCCTCAACCAGGTTTTCGCGCATGCGACCAGCCCCCAATGTGCCGCGGCTGTCTTCGTGCAGTTCGCACAGTCTGGGCGTAACCGCGCAAGTACTCCATGAGGCAACTCAAACCAGAACAGTCATTGATCAGACAAGGCCGAACGTTGGCAGCAGCTCAACCAAAGAAGGTTCTCCGCTTCACAGGTGGCACCCCCAGAAAGAGCCCACATGAATCATCTGGCTTGACGCGATCGCCACCGTCGCTCGCTAGTGCCGGCCCTTAATCTGGCTGCCGCGCACGCTCTGTAGCATCTTCATGACCTGATCAGATACCTCAGCCGGAGAGAACCCCAAGGCAGCAGCGATGAGGCAGAACTCCAATACGTCCAAGCGTCGGGCCCCAGACTCAACGGAAGAGACTCGCTGCTGAGGCCACCCCAGATGAGCGGCTAGCCGGGTTTGACTGATACCCAACGACTCACGTCGCTCGCGGAGCAGACCAACCAACCGAAGGTACGCACTTTGGTAGATCGTCTTGGTAGCCATCAGGTCCGCCTGGAGGAGCGGAACGAAATCTATGGCCGAGCCGGGCACTACATGAAAATTGTGTAGACGACTTTCCGGTGGCTTGCTAGCATCAGAGCCGGTTGAACTGCCGGGGATCGAGTGATCTATGGTCGTGACCAACAGACCCTCATCCCTCCGTGGCCAGACCTCGATGCGCTGCTAGTATCGCTTGGGCCGTTCTACGCGTGCGCGTGGTGTGCGCTCGAGCGCTCCACTTCGATTTCCGCACCTGTGGCCGCTGACACAGCAGTTGCGCAGCACTTGCTGCTGTTCCTTCAGACAGCGGGGGTCCTAGCTGAGACGAGCTCGTCAAATGGCTCTACAAGGCGATCTCTTTACGACCCTATTAGCTGGAGCTATCGGGAGAGCAGTCAGCTGCCTGACGACCTGAGTAGTTCACTAACCCATGCACTTAGAGCATGGCGCCCCTCGCTTGGAGCACAGGACCGACAGTGGCTCTGGCGTCAGCTTTCCGACCGCGAAGCTGCTGCCTATCTCGTGTCATTGCTACGCAAGCATCGGATCCGTACTCAACACGCCGAGGAGATCCTATGTGTACAGGAAAGAGAATGGCGTGAGCTGAGTTTGGGACGCAAGCGATACGTGCTTTGGTCGTCAGTCCGTGGAGCTGCGAGTGAGTTCTTAAGCACCGGCGGCGACGAATCCGCAGCATTGACCGTGCTGAGCCGCGAGATACGCGGTCGAGCAGATTGGCTATCTCGCAAGCAAGCATCAGGAACGCTAAGCAAGTCTGACTACTGCTTTCTGCCGGACCCCGCATGGCGGCGACCGCTGATGGTCGATGTCGCGTTGGAGTGCCTACTGCCTATTGGCGACGACTACTGGCTCGCCCCTCCTATTCTGGCTCGGCAGCAAGAGGGGCCAGGACTCAGATCGCGTCTCTTACGACGCACTCAAACGTAGATAGGCTCCTATCGCATGCGCCCCAGTATCCTTGCCCTCGATCTTGAGGGAACCCTGATCTCCAATGCAGTCAGCCAAATTCCTCGACCAGGACTTCGGGATTTCCTAGATTATGCTAGAACCACCTTTGATGAGGTTGTGCTTTTCACAACGGTATCTCGGCATATGTCGCTAAGAATCGCCTTACTTCTGGCTGAGGAAGGCCATGTGCCTGGCTGGTTCACAGGGGTCCGCTACGTCGAATGGACTGGGCCTACCAAGGACCTTCGATTCGTGTCTCCACTACTTGGCCAAGCTCTGCTGCTTGACGACCACCGCCCCTACATCCACCGGGGTCAACACAAGTTCTGGGTTGAGGCCCCGCTATTCGCATCACCGTACCTTGCTGATGACAGTGGGTTGCAGGCCGCCCAGCGACGCATCGGGGAGAGAGTGTCGCTGCTTTCTAGCTCGCCTGACTAAGCATCAATCGAAGCCATCGCGCCAGAGCCGCAGACGAAGCCACGTCTAGGTTCTCTGCATGACAGAGCGCGCCATTCAATCGCCGGAGTCAGCGTGACCAGAACCAGTCTTTCCCACCCCCTTCAGATTGCGACTCTCCCGGTCGGCCATTGCGGTGGGGCCATCGGGGTGACGTTCGCGCCTGGCAAGCATCAAGTCACAGCTATGACCGGATCGTGGTCGCGAGACTTGGATATGGACCTTCAAGCTATAAGTTCATGGGGCGCAAGTCATCTCATCAGTCTAATTGAGCCTTGGGAGTTCGAGGATCTTCAGATCGCCGCTCTGCCAGAGCGTGCAGCAGACCATGGTCTACGGTGGTACGGACTGCCGATCGTGGATGGCGCCGCGCCCGACTACGGGTTCCTCCAGCGATGGAAGGAGTTGGAGACGTCCATCTGCAACGCGCTACTTAACGGCAAACGGGTTGTCGTCCATTGCAAGGGCGGACTTGGCAGAGCAGGCACTGTCGCCTGCATGCTTCTCCTCAGCACCAAGACTTCCCTGAGCAGCGAGGATGCGATCAGGCGCGTGAGAATGGTACGCCTTGGTGCCGTTGAGGCATTGGAGCAAGAGGAGTTCCTGCACAACTGGGCATCTGCCTCACATCACCTCTAGGGAAGCACTGATCAGCTTCCTGTCCTTCTGATAAGACCAACCCCAACGTGTCGCTGCTGAGGATCGTCGCGTTAGGAGAGGGCGAGGCAGCAGCCGGCGCAAGTCAGTATCGGGCGACTGACCAATGCCCGGCTTCGGTCAGAAGACGATAGCCCCCTCCCCCGATAGATCTTTCTTATCCACGACTAGCCTTGAGCCTACTGGTCCCGCGGAGAAGAGAAATGAGGGGCGGACGGATTCTGGCGTTAGCCGGATTGCCGCCAACGACCTAGATCTCTCCAAGATCCTTGAGCACGGCCTGTCCCTTCTGCAAGAACCCAGCCAGCAACCGGCCTCCCGCCACTCGCCGGCCAAGTTGCTCATTGAGGTAGCTGGCCTGCAGGCGTGCGTGGGCCAGCAGATCCTTCTGGGCCATGCTAGGAATCACGGCCCGGAGCGGTTCGCCTGGTGAGGCCAGCTGCCCCCGGATCGGCTGGACCACGCAAGGGTGCTGGCTGCCGCTCTTGGCATATGCCGTGGCCATCATCCGGTCGCTCTTCGACGACCAGCCACCAAATACCAACTCGGTCCCGAGCTGCTCGATCGGTAATCCTGCCTCGGCTGCCGCCTTCTCGTAGTTCGGCCACAGCTGGTCCACCACCAACCCCAGCTCGGCAGATAACTGTTCCATTGTGAAATCTGCGCGGTAGCTAGCCTGCAGCGCCAGCTCATAAATGCGAAGGAAGAACTGCGTAGAACCTCGCGTAGCAAACACCAGGTTGTGCTGAGGGATCAGCAGCAGCTTTGCCCCGGCGGAATGTGCCCCTGTGAGAGCATCCTCTGCCAAGGTATCCACGGCGACGACAAGGTGGTCACGAGTGAGCAGAAGGTTGAGGATGCTCATGGCGGACTCGTCCAGATGTTCGCAAACTATCGCCTTCCCACCCCTTGCCTGTCCAGACTGCCATGACCTCCGAGATCACAGAAATCCTTGAGCGCCTCCACGCTTGCGAGGCCGCACTTGAGATGCACCGCGGCTACCTCAAAGCAATGGAGTATGGGTTGCGGGTTTCGTTTCTAACACACCAAGACCCGGTGATTCTGCTCGACACGTGGACCAGACTGCTCCCCTCGATCGCCCATAGCCACGAGAGGGAGGGCAGCCAGCAATTCGCCGCCGCATTCCAGCAGTCCCTGACAGTTCTCACTGAGCAGATCGGCACCGAGTGCAAGAGACCCTAAGCAGCCAAGGCGTACGGCTCAACGAGGCGGGAAATGTCCGATCTCGGCCAGAAACGGACGTCCCAGCACACGGTGCCTGCACTGCGACTTCTGCATCAATGTGGCCCGACACTTACAGCCGGGCCACATTGCCCACCGCTTACTTCTTCTTAGCGTCCGAAGCCGCCTCGGCGTCGCAACGCTCCTTCAATGCCTTGGTCTGAGAGTCATTCAGATCAACCTTGTACTTCGATCGATCAGCCAGCTGCTCGCACGTCTTCGGCTTAGCTTGTGGCGCGGCGGCCGGCACCGGATCGGCATGCAAGGCAGGATCGTGGGCAGATGCGCCTGAGGACCATGTCAGGCCGGCAACGAGGCATACAGCGAACGTATAACGCAGTTTCATGGATTGACTCCTGGGTTGGTTCCGGCGGAATGCCGGGGGTGTTACGGCTGATACAGGTCGGCCTGATAGCCATTCAGTTCGATTGTGATGATCACCGGCGAGGTACCTCGGTTCTGCCAATACCAGCCATGTGTTCCATCGAAGGGAGCGATGAAAGTCCCCTCTGCATTCGATTGGGCGCCCTCTACGGCGTAGCTGGTCCAGGCTCCCTTCACGTCAGGTCTCTCGCCATGCATGTCCACGGCAACCGGAGCGCTGGATGTCCAGCGGAACAGCATTCCTGCACCCGTGGTCATGTGGGACTTCAGCTCCATGCCTTTGCCTGGCTCGATTTCGATGGTCATGGTGTCCTGACGCAGCGCGCCAGAACCAAAACCTACAGCCGCTGGATCAAGGGATTGCCCCTTGTTCTCTCCGAAGGCGACCTTTGCCTTCTCGGACAAGGCCGCAATGGCTTCCGGGCGCCCATTTGAGGTTTGAGGAACGGCTTCAGATGCGGAGGAATCGCCGCTCGCGGCCAGCGCATCCAAACCGAGGGCACGACCCACGCCAGTCGGGTCAATGCCGTACTCGGCGGGCAGTACGGTAGTGATCAGAATCACACCAGCGACCGCCACGGCGAGCGCGGTCGATTTGAGCAGTCGGCGAGTGCTGGGAAGTTGCTGATTGATGGAAATGGACATTGAAAGCCTCGATCAAAGGTCAGGAAACGAAGTAGCCCGTCAGTTGCATGCCCATCAGCACGAAGCCGGCACACATCAGGACGGTATTGATGCTGTAGGCCTGCCGATGGAAGGACGGCAGGCGACGCCAGAAGCCCATCAGAATCAGGATGCCGGCCAAGGCCAGCAGCTGGCCCAGCTCCACGCCGACGTTGAACGCCAGCATGTTGGGCACCAGTCCGTCAGCGGACAGGGTGAAATCCTGCAACTTCGTTGCCAGGCCGAAGCCATGGAAGAAGCCGAAGATCAGCACGGCTGCTTTGGTGTTGGGCTGCACACCGAACCAGCGCTTGAACGCCCCCATGTTGTCCAGTGCCTTGTAGACGACGGACAGTCCGATGATCGCATCCACCAGGTAGGCATTCACGTGGAAGCCGCCCAGCACGCCCAGCAGCAGCGTCGTGCTGTGACCAATGGCGAACAAGGTCACGTAGATGCTGACATCACGCATCCGGTACAGGAAGAAGATCACCCCGAACAGAAACAGCAGGTGGTCGTACCCTGTGACCATGTGCTTGGCACCCAGGTAGGTAAATGCAATCAGCTGGGTGCCCGTGCTGTCCTCCAGGAAGGCCTGGTCACCCTCACTGACACCGTGGGCGAACGCAGCCCAGGGAATCAACAGCGCGGCCAGCAGGGGGAGCCACGACAACGGTCTGTTTAACGGAATCAAGCGTAGGTTCCTCAACGTTGGAAAAAGGGAAAGCGTCATGCGGCCTCATCCTTGGACGTATCGCCCTCGCGATGGATGAGGCGGTAAAGTGCCGGAAGAACCAGCAGGGTCAGGAGCGTGGACGAGACGATGCCGCCGATGACCACCGTGGCGAGAGGACGCTGCACCTCAGCGCCGGCACCGACGTTCAGTGCCATGGGCAGGAAGCCCAGACTGGCGACCAGGGCAGTCATCAGCACAGGACGCAAGCGCCCCGATGCCCCCTCGGTCACAGCGCGATGGAGGGGCACACCCTGTTCCCGCAGGCTCTTGATGAAGCTGATCATCACTAGGCCGTTCAGTACGGCCACGCCCGAAAGCGCGATGAACCCGACACCGGCCGAGATGGACAGCGGAATGTCACGCAGCCACAGGGCCGCCACACCGCCGGTAAGGGCAAGCGGCACGCCACTGAAAACGATGGCGGCATCACGTCCTGAGCCAAACGCCATGAACAGCAGGCCGAAGATCATCACCAGCACCACGGGCACCACCACCATCAGCCGCTCGCTGGCCGAGATGAGCTGCTGGAACGTGCCGCCATACTCCACCCAGTAACCTTCAGGCAGCTGGACTTCATCTCCGACGGCGGCGCGCAGCTCCTCGACGAACGAGCCGAGATCACGTCCGCGGACGTTGCTGGTGATAACCACACGCCGCTTGCCGTTCTCGCGGCTGATCTGATTCGGGCCTGGAGCCACCTCAACCTTGGCCAGCTGCCCCAGCGGAACGAAACCGCGATCAGCATCGGCCTCTGTCGAACCTGACACCGGTACAGGCAGCGATTCCAGCGTGCGCGTGTCCTGCCGCAGGTTCTCGGGCAGCCGCACGACGATGTCGAAACGACGATCACCTTCGAATACTTGGCCAACGGACTCCCCACCCAATGCGACCGATACGGTCTTCTGCACATCGTCGATTGCGACGCCATAGCGCGCCAACGCGTCCAGGTCAGGCGTAATGGTCATCAACGGAAGGCCCGAGACCTGCTCCAGCTTCACGTCCGCTGCGCCAGTGATCCGGTTGGCAACGTCCTCGATCTGGCTGCCGATCTGTGCGAGTTGATCCAGATCGTCGCCATAGAGCTTGATCGCCACTTCCGCGCGCACGCCGGCGATCAGCTCATTCATGCGCATCTGCACCGGCTGAGTGAACTCGTAGTTGTTGCCGGGGATGGCTCTGACGGTCTTCTCCAGCTCCGCAATCAGCTGGGCTTTGGGCTTGCGCGGGTCCGGCCACTGGTCCCGATCCTTGAGCATGATGAAGGTGTCGGCGACCGACGGAGGCATCGGGTCGGTCGCCACCTCGGCAGTACCGATCTTGGCCACCACCTCGTCGACTTCAGGGAACTGCTTGATTGCAGCTTCCAGCTGGCGTTGCATGCCGATGGCTTGGGTAAGGCTGGTTCCGGGGATGCGCAGCGCGTGCAGGGCGATATCGCCTTCATCCAGGTTGGGGATGAACTCTGTACCCATGCGACTGGCACCGATGCCGGCCACCACGGTAAGTGCAACCGCTGCGCCGACCACCCACCTACGGGCACTGACCGCCCGCTCCAGCAGAGGGCCATACAGGCGGGTTACGCCACGCATGACCTTGGTTTCCTTCTCGGACACCTTGCCGGTGACGAACTGCGCCACGGCAGCCGGCACGAACGTCAGCGACAACGCCATGGCACCGGTGAGGGCGATTACCACGGTCAAGGCCATGGGATGGAACATCTTTCCTTCCACACCCGACAACGCGAAGATCGGGATGTACACCGCCGCGATGATGAACAAACCGAACAGGCTGGGCTTGATGACCTCGGCGCTTGCCGAAGCGGCCAGGGAGAATCGCTCCTCGCGCGTTAACAGGCGTCCCAGCGCATGCTGGCGTTCGCCGAAGCGGCGCAGGCAGTTCTCCACGATGATGACCGCGCCGTCCACGATCAGGCCGAAGTCGAGCGCACCGAGGCTCATCAGGTTGGCCGATACCCGGTTCTGCACCATTCCGGAGATCGTTAGCAGCATGGTCAACGGGATGACCGCAGCGGTGATGAGCGCGGCGCGCAGATTGCCCAGCAGCAGGAACAGCACCGCGATGACCAGCAGCGCGCCCTCCAGGAGGTTCTTCTTCACCGTTTCAATGGTGCGATCCACCAGCTCGGTTCGGTCATACACCGGGTGTGCACGAACGCCCTCGGGCAGCGTGCCGTCGATCTCCTTCAGCTTGGCAGCGGTGCGCTGAGCGACTGCCCGGCTGTTCTCGCCGATCAGCATGAAGGCCGTGCCAAGCACAACTTCCTTGCCATCCTTGGTGGCGGCGCCGGTCCGCAGCTCGGTGCCTTCGTGGACATCAGCAAGATCGCCTACCCGCAGCGGCAGCCCCTCTCGACTGGCCACCACGATCTTGCGCAGGCCGTCCATGTCGGCAACCTGCCCAGGCACGCGTACCAGGTACTGCTCGCCGCTCTTCTCGATGTAGCCCGCACCGACGTTCGCATTGCTGCGGGCAACGGCCTCCATGACGTCTTGCAGGGTCAGGCCATAGGCCTGCAGCTTGCGGGGGTCTGGCGTGATATGGAACTGGCGGACGTAACCGCCCACGGTGTTGACCTCGGTCACGCCCTTCAGGTGCCGCATCTGCGGGCGTACCACCCAGTCCTGCAGGGTACGCAGTGCCATTGGCGTCCAGGTTTTCTCAGCTCCTGGTTCGGCCTCCACGGTGTACATGAAGATTTCGCCCAGGCCCGTGGCAACCGGTCCCAGTGTTGGCTTCAGGCCGTTGGGCAACTGGGAGGCCGCCTGCTGCAGACGCTCGGCAACCTGCTGGCGGGCGAAGTAGATATCCGTCCCATCCTCGAATACCACGGTGACCTGTGAAAGACCGTAGCGCGAGATTGATCGTGTGTACTCCAGGCGTGCCAGCCCGGCCAGTGCGGTTTCGACCGGGAAGGTCACGCGCTGCTCGGCTTCCAGTGGCGAATAGCCAGGGGCTTCGGTGTTGATCTGTACCTGTACGTTGGTAATGTCAGGCACGGCGTCGATGGGAAGCTTGCTGTAGTTCCAGATGCCCAGGCCGGACAGCGCCAGCACGAGCAGCAGCACAAGCCATCGATGCGCGATGGACGCGCGAATGATTCGCTCTAGCATGGGATGCCCCTCAGTGATCGTGGCTCGCGCCAGACTTTTCGATGTCCGCGCGAATCAGGTAGCTTTGCTCGCTGACATAACGTGTACCGGGCTTGAGGCCACCGAGTACCTCGACCAGCTGCCCATCGCGCTTGCCGAGCTCAAGCATGCGCACCTCATACGTGTCGCCCACCTGCGCGAAGACCACGGTGAAGTCACGGAAGCGCTGCAGCCCGGATTCCTTGACTGCCAACGGGACCTGGGTTTCGGACAACACGACCTCGGCCGACACAGCCATACCCGGCCGCCACCGGCCGTCTTCGTTGGGGATGCTGACCCGTGCGACTACACTTTGGCCGGCACTGGCCAAGGGGAGCAGGCTCTGCACCCGTCCTTCGGTTTCCTGAGCGCCAGTGGCTGACCGGAGCGTCACCACCTGGCCTGCTGCAAGCCGCTCGGCGTCGGTGCCCAGTGCTCGCAGGTCCACCCATACCTCGGAGAGGTCGGCGATCTCGAACAACGTGTTGTCTGCCGCCACGTCCCCAACGCTGGTATTACGCGCCAACACGATTCCGCCAAACGGCGCGATGACGGCATAGCTGCGCATGCTGTCATTGCCTTCCACCGTGGCCAGAGTCTGGCCTGCACTGACCCGCTGGCCCATCTCGACCGCAACGCTGCGCACCACGCCGGGAAAACGTGCCTTCACTGCGGCTTGCCGCGCCGTGTTGACGGTCACGTTGCCCATCAAGGTCACCGTGTCACGGATGCTGGCACTGCCTGCGGCTTCCACCACGACGCCCGCATCCTTCGCTGCTTGCGGTTCGATTCGTGTACGGCCTTCATAGGAGGGGTAGCTCCAGCGATGTGACTTGCCTGCTGCGGTGGCCTCGGCCACCACATCAAAGGAGTGCGGCTCAGTGACCTCCCCACTGCCGACGAGATAACCATTCTCCGGTTTGAAACTGAAGGTATTGACCTCCCCGTCCAGACGCTTGAGCTGCATGCTCGCCTGCACTTCGGAAGGCGGAATTGGCTTGTCGTTGCGATACGCGTAAAGGCGGAAATGCGGCGGCGTGTTGGTTTCGTAAACGGTGATTTCGAGGGCAAAATCGCCGTCACGCAGCATGCGCCCTCGATTCGGTCCTCGTTCGTAGTCGGCTGATGCCGCAGCTGTCTCGGTAGAGGCTTCAGTCGCGGCTTTGTCACCGCCGCAGGCGGAAAGGACCAAGGGGAACATGATCAGGAATGCGTAGCGGTTCATGGGCGGATGTCCAGGGCGGAGGCGGTGAGGCGATCAGCCTCGACCAGCAGTCGGAGATAGCGGGCGGCGGCTTCAACTTCGCGCTCGCGAAGGTCGAACAGGGTCTTCTGCGCCTGGCTCAGCGCCAGATAGGAGAATCGGCCTTCCTCAAAGCCACGCCGGCTCTGCTTCAGTGCTGCCTCGGCCTTGGGCAGCTGGCGTTCGCGTACCGACTCGACCTCCAGCTGCGCTTGCCGCAATTGCTGGTAGATGTCGAAAAGTTCCTGTTGCAGTTCGACGGCCTGCGCTTGGCGCCGGGCACTGAGTGCAGACAGCTCGTGGTCGACTTCAGAAACGGAATAGGCTGATCGCTTGCGGCTGCCCAATGGGACAGAAACCGACATCACTAATCCGCTGTCCTTGGTGGCTTCCAGCCGGCGAATGCCCAGGCCCACACTGACATCGGGCCGGGCGGCGGCGAGCGCGACGTTGCGGCGCGCTGCGAGCACGTCTGCCTGGGACTCAAGAACCTGTTGCTGAGGTGTCGAAGGCAGCTTCGCGGCCATCGCCTGGAACTGCTCAAGGGGTGGCAGCACTGAGGTATCACCAGCGACGGCGCCAAAGTCGACCGTAAACGCACCCCATGAAGCTGCGAGCGCATGGCGTGTCGACTCCAGACGCTCCAGCGCCTGGTCGCGCTTGAGTTCGGCGTCGGCAACTGCGATTTCTGCCGCTCGCAGGTCGGAATCAGGATTGCGCGCCGCTGAAACCCAACGCCCGACCTCTCGCTGCAGGCCGCGCGCCATCGCGATGCGCTCCTGCGCGTGTTCCACATGCTCCTGCGCGGCCAGCACATCGATGAACCTTCCTGCGGCCCGGGTGGCGATGGTTACGCGAGTCACGTCCGCTGCTCGTTGGGCCGCGTCGATCTCCGCCCCGCCCAATGCCTGTCGCGCAGCGCGCTTGCCGCCAAGTTCCAGCAGGCGGGATACGCGGAACGTTGCCTCAGCGGCATCCACCCCTGAAACGCTGCCGCTGCCAGCAACGTTCTCCAGTTCCCCGCCAAGAATGATTGGCGCCGGCAGGCCCTCCCGGGCTGCACGGCTGCGGGTTGCCTCCAGCTGCGCGGCATCTGCTGCGACGCTGGGATGAGTGCCCAAGGCGCGGGCGACCGCCTCCTCCAGGCGCAGAACTTCGGCGGCATGGCCAGGCACGGCCATACCGCAGGCGCCGGCAATGGCCAGCGCCCACACACTACGGAATTTCACGGAAGCCTCCGGAAAAATGTCAGAACAACGCGCTGCCGCCCGCTATGACAGGCAGCAGAACAGGCCGCGCGGACGCGGCAGGCGTTGTCAGACGATCGGAGGCCGGAAGGGCGAGGCGGGATAACCCAAAGGCACGCGCAACAGCCGCAATGCGGGCACGTCGGCGCTCAGTGCGAGAGCGGCTACCTGGTGGTGGCCACTGAAGAGGTTCCCTGCAAAGCTTGCGTCTGCCTGGTGCAGCACGCTGTGCGCGCCAGAGGCGTGGTCGTCGTCGAGGTTCTCACTGGCTCCGGCCGGATGGGAATGCCCATGGTCGAACGCAGCGGCGACGTCATGCTCCAGGCCATGCAGTTCGCTCAGCTGGATCACCATCGGCCGCGCCACGACACTCAGCAGCATCAGCGCGAAAAGGCTGATCCGGGCGAGTACACGGTGGCGGGCGGAAAGACGCATGGGATCTAGGGTAAATGCGGCACGTGGCCTTGTCGAGATGGCAGGGCGAATGTTTGCTGAGGAGCGTGCCCGGCTGCCCCGGGCACGCCCTCCTGGCCTGGCCCTACATCTTCTTCAGCTGTTCATACTGCCCGCCCGTACGCAGCAGCAGGGTGACCGGTTCCTCGCCGCGGTTGCGCCAGAACCAGCCGTGGTTGCCGGTGAAAGCGGCCAGCAGCACGCCCTGGTCTGACGCCTCGCCCCGCCCCTTCTCATAGCTGATGGCACGACCACCGCCGTCACCATGGGTGTCGAAGTTCACTACCCCGCCCTGGACCGACCAGGTGTAGGTCGCACGCTCGCCTTCCTTCATGGAAAGCTTGATTTCGGTACCCTGACCGGGCGCCAGCACGACTTCGGCTTCGTCACGCCATTCCGTGGCTGCGGGCGCTGAGGCCGAAGCAGCGGCCGGCTTGGGAGTGACTTCGACTGTCTGGCGATCCCGCGTGGAGACCTGGGTGAGCACGGCGAGGCCCTCCTCGGCCCGGGCATCCATGGCCGCATCCGCTGCGGCTTCTTCGGACAGTTGCTGCTTGATCTGTCCCATCTCGGTCAGACCCAGCATTCGGCCTATACCCAACGGATCCACGGCGTGTTCCGCAGGCAGCACGACACCGATGAGAAGCACGACGGCGATGCCGGCGGCGATGAGGGTAGTGCGCGCCAGCTGACGGCTGCTGGGGAGGTCACTTTCGAGGGGCTTGCTGTTGTACATGATGGTAGGGATCTCTCAAGGATTCAGGAAATGGCGTAGCCGGTCAGCTGCATGCCGATCAGGACGAAACCTGCGCAGAGCATTGCCGCGTTGGCGAAGTAGGCGTGCTTGAAGAAGCTGGCGGTGCGGCGCCAGTAGCCCATCACAATCAGGATGGCGCCCAGGGCAAGCATCTGCCCCATTTCCACCCCGACGTTGAAGGCGAGCAGGTTCGGCAGAAGACCATCGGGGGAGATGTCGTACTCGATGATCTTGGTGGACAGGCCAAAGCCATGGAACAGTCCGAACACCAGTGTCGCGACCTTGGTATTGGGCTGGAAGCCGAACCAACGCTGGTAGGCACCGAGGTTGTCCAGCGCCTTGTAGACCACTGACAAGCCGATGATTGCATCGATCAGATAGCTGTTGATGCCCACATTGAAGAGCACACCCAGCAGCATCGTCGTGGAATGACCGATGGCAAACAGGGTGACGTACAGCGCGACATGCTTCATCCGATAAAGGAAGAAGATCACGCCCAGCAGGAACAGGATGTGGTCATACCCGGTGGCCATGTGCTTGGCGCCCAGGTAAGCGAAGGCAATCAGGTTTACCCCTGATATCTCCTGGATGTAACCCTTGTCGCCCTCGGCGATGGCATGCGCCAGAGCACCATCGGCAGTGAAAACAAGCAGCAGCATGGTTATCGCTGCAAGCAGCGTGCGCGGCCAATGCGACGGCAAGGCCATGGGATGGGCACGGGTGGATAACCCGGAATATGGTCTGGGGATCATGATGGAGTTCTTGAGTGACATGAAATACCACGGTCCTCCGCGCCGCGCCCCGCCACAGGCGCACGGCAACGCCATGCAGATGTGTGCCAGGGCACGCATGCACGTCGTTACCGCGCGGTGGCGCAGGAGTCAGCCGGATCGTGGCCGGAATACAGAGGGGACCTGCGATGCGTTTAGTCGCACGTCAAGCCGCATGCCCGCAGAAAGCAGGCAGCGCGGCAGACATACGCCCGGCATCAGGCCGCGACGATGGGAGGCCTGAACAACGATGAGCGATGATGGGCAATGAACGCTGCCTGGCGATGCCAAGGGTGCACGTCAGGGCCAATTGCTGGATCGTGGAGTGCTTCGTCCAGCAGGATGCCAAGTGACCCGCCCACGTCGGACTGGTGCAGCACGCCGTGGCCGCCCGATGCGTGCAGAGGATCCCGATCTGCAGCATCACGATCGCCCGCGTGCGGATGTCCATGTTCGGCTGCGGTCTGCACCATGTGCTGCAGACCATGCAGCTCGCCAAGATGATTCAGTACCGGGCGCAGAAACATGCTCGCCACCAGCATCAGAAAGATGCTGGTGAGCAGTCGCACATTCGATATCCGGCGCAGTGAAGCCATGCTCAAAGACTAGTGTGTTGCTGGAGCAAAGTCGACACGAAAAACGGGCTTGTTCAGCGTGCGCGCGCTACTGGGGATCTCTGGTGGCACGTCGTTCATCCGGGCCAACGGGTATGGTTGTCATCGATGACAAAACGGTGCGAGTGGCCTTGTTCCGTATGCGCGTGTTCCTGCATATGCGGGTGGTCCGCAGGGAGATCATCATGTCGGTGCGTGATTGCGTCAGGATCATTCGCAGGCCAGGTCCGCCAGGCGAACAAAAGCCCCGCGCAGGCCACCACCGCCAGCGCCAGAACCGCCGCCGGCATGCCCAGGCGTGCCCCTACGGTACCGGCCAGTGGGTAAGCAATCAGCCAGCAGACGTGTGAAAGCGAGAACTGCGCGGCGAACAGGAAGGGAAGGTCAGTGGACTCTGCCGAGCGCCGCAGCAGCCGGCCGCCTGGTGTCACCAGACCGGCGTAGCTCATGCCCAGCAATGCCCAGCCGGACAGCACCAGTGGCCAGCCGATCGCGGAGGGCGTCAGCCACCACGTAACTCCCAAGGCGGCAAGCACCGCAAGCATCATGCTGGCTGCAGACAGCATCACCCGGCGGTCCGGTACGCGGTCCAGGACCTTGGGAAGAATCAGCGCCATCAGCATCGAGCCGCCGCCGAATGCAGCCAAGGCCCAGGCAACCTGGGCTTCGGCACCGCCCAGCACATTGCGCACGACGACCACCGTATTGACGAATACCATCGCGCCACCCGCTGCAGCGCACAGGTTCAGCGCCAGCAGGCCTTTCAGTCGAGGCGTCTTCAGATAGATGCGCATGCCCCGGATGGCCCGTGCATAGGGGCCTTCCTTGCGCGGCGAGGCTGCCACGAACGGGAATGCCGTGATCATGACCAGCAGCGCTGAGCAGACGAAGCCCACCGACGTACCGGCGAAAAGGCCATGGAAGCTGATCACTGTCAGCAGGGCTGCCGCCAGTGCAGGGCTGAGCAGGCTTTCCAGGTCATACGCCAGCCGCGACAAGGACAGTGCACGGGTGTAGTCGCGCTCTTCCTTGAGGATTTCCGGAATGGTCGATTGAAACAGCGGCGTGAAGCAGGCTGATGCCGACTGCAGCAGGGCGATAAGCAGGTACACCTGCCAGATCTGGTTCACGAAGGGTAGGCACAGCGCGGCGGCCGCGCGCACCAGATCCAACCCGATCAGGACCGGCTTGCGCAGATTGGCCGGCACGACCGCGCCGGACATGGGCGCGAGCAGTACGTAGACCACCATCTTGATGGCCAGTGCCGTGCCGAGCACCTGGCCAGCCTGCGCGCCGGCCAGGTCATAGGCGAGCAGCGAAAGCGCCACGGTCGCCAAGCCAGTACCGACCAACGCAATCACCTGGGCAGCGAACAGATTCCTGAAGGTCGGAAAACGGAGAACCTCGATCATGGCTGTCCTCGGAGGAATGGAGTGCAGAAATGCGAGTACCCTGCGGATCCTAGAACGATCCGCAGGGCCGGGCGTGAAACTGTGGAAGGGAACGTACTCAATCGGTTTCCGGCGCCGGCAGTGGGTCCTCGATGCCCGCTGCTTTCCTGCGCGCGGTCCTACGCAGCACCAGCCCGCACAGCGCCGGCAGGACGAACAGGGTCAGCACGGTTGCCGTGATGAGGCCGCCGATGACCACGGTTGCCAACGGCTTCTGCACCTCAGCGCCCGTGCCGGTCGCGATTGCCATGGGCACAAACCCCAGTGAAGCAACCAAGGCCGTCATCAACACGGGCCGGACGCGTTCCATTGCGCCCTGCTCCACCGCCTCGTCCGGCTCCATGCCGTCATGCAGGCGCTTCTTGATGGCGGAGATCAACACCAGTCCGTTCAGCACCGCCACACCCGAAACAGCAATGAACCCCACTGCTGCCGAGATCGAGAACGGAATGCCACGCAGGGCCAGCGCGAAGAAGCCACCGGCCAGCGCCAGGGGTACGGCAGTCAGCACGGTGCCGGTCAACAGCCCGTTGCCAATGGCCATATACAACACCGCGGCAATCAGGATGAAGCACAGCGGCACGATGATGGCCAAACGCTGGGTAGCTGCCTGCAGGTTCTGGAACTGCCCGCCCCACTCGATCCACGAGCCGGTCGGCAGTTGCACCTGCTGTGCGATCGCTACCTTGGCATCGTCCACGAAGCTGCCCAGATCACGCCCCACGACGTTGGCCTCTACATAGATCCGGCGCTTGCCGTTGTCACGGCTCACCTCGTTCAAACCTTGCGTGAAGCGGAAGCTGACGAGCTCACGCAGCGGTACCGAAGGGCTGCCCTCCTGATTCCCCGGCGGCAGCATGACCGGCACCGCACCCAGGACGTCCAGATCACTTCGGTCGACGCGGGGCAGTCGAACCACCACATCGAAGCGGCGGTCGCCCTCGAATATCTGGCCCGCTTGGCGTCCGGCCAACGCGGCCGACACCGTATCAGCCACATCCTTCACGGTCAGGCCATAGCGGGCAATCGCTGCGCGATCAAACGCCATGTCGAAGGTCGGGAAGCCACCGGTCTGGGCCACACGCACATCCGATGCCCCGGGAATCTTCTTCAGCACAGCAGCAATTTTGTCTGCGCTGGTGGCCAGCGCCGTCAGGTCTTCGCCGTAGATCTTCACCGCCACGTCGCTGCGCACACCACCAATCAGCTCGTTGAAGCGCATCTCGATCGGCTGTGTGGCGTCGTAGTTGTTGCCCACTAGGAACGCGGTCTTCTCGCGGATGCGCTCGATGACCTGCTCTTTGGTCTTCACACCATCAGGCCACTGGTCCTTCGGTTTCAGGATGACGTAGTTGTCCGATGCGTTGGGCGGCATGGGGTCTGCAGCAAGGCTCGCCGTACCCGCCTTGGAGTAGACGGTCTGCACCTCGGGAAGCGTCAGCACGGCCTTTTCCAGGGGAAGGTCGATGGCCACCGACTGTTCGATGGACGTGGAAGGAATACGGACAGAGGACAGGTTCAGGTTCTGCTCGTCCAGTGTCGGCATGAACTCACGGCCGACGAAGGAGAACGCCACCGCCCCGGCCAGCAACACGCCCAGTCCGCCGGCAAGATATGGCATCGGTTGCCGGATCGCATTGCGCAGCAACGGCTGGTAGCGGCTCTTCGTGGCCGCCACGACACGCACTTCCTTCTCGGAAATGTGGCCCTTCAACATGACAGCGACCATCGCCGGAACGAATGTCAGCGAGAGGACAAAGGCCGATGCAAGCGCCAGCATCAGGGTGATCACCATCGGCGAGAACATCTTGCCTTCCACGCCCTGGAACGTCAGGCACGGAACAAAGACGAGGAAGATGACCGCCTGTCCGTAGATCGTCGGGCGGACCATTTCCTTGGAGGACGCGATGGTCTCGTGCAGGCGCTCGCTCAGAGTGAGGATTCTGCCTTCGGCATGCTGGCGCTCGGCCAATCGTCGCAGTGAGTTTTCGACAATGATCACAGCACCGTCGATGATCAGTCCAAAATCCAGCGCTCCCAGGCTCATCAGGTTGCCGGAGATGCCCAGCTTGTTCATGCCGATGGCGGTGATGAGCAGGGACAACGGAATTACCAGTGCAGCAATCACTGCCGCACGCCAGTTACCCAGCAACGCGAACAGGATGACCACCACCAGCAGCGCGCCCTCCGTCAGGTTCTTGGCGACGGTCTTGATGGTCGCCACCACCAACTGCGAGCGATCCAGCGTCGGGACGATGCTCACGCCCGGCGGCATGGTCTTGCTGATCTCCTTCAGCTTGTCGCCGACGGCAGCGGCCACGGTGCGGCTGTTGGCGCCCACCAGCATCAGCGCGCTGCCCACTACCGTCTCGTAGCCGTTGCGACTGGCGGCACCTCGCCGCAGCTCGCCGTCGATCACCACCCGCGCAACATCACCCACCGTGACCGGAACACCGTTGCGGTTACCCACCACGGCCCGCGCGATTTCATCCACTGAACGGATACGGGCATCAGCTCGCACCAGATAGGATTCGCCAGAGCGCTGGATGTAGTCCGCACCCACCGAAAGATTTGCATCCTGCAGTGCGTTCGCCAGGTCGGTGTAGGAGAACCCATACTCAGCAAGCTTGGCTGCATTGGGCTCGACCACATACTCCTTCACATAGCCGCCCAGGCTGTCGACGTCAGCCACGCCCGGCGTCGTGCGCAGCTGCGGGCGCACGATCCAGTCCTGTACGGTGCGCAGGTACGCTAGGCGCGCCATGTCATCGGCCAGGCGATCGCCCTGATCGGTCAGGAACGAGCCATCGCTCTGCCATCCGGGCTTGCCATCGTTGCGTGGCGCGTCCTTGCCATCGGGGTGTGTGAACTCGACGCTGTAGTGGAATACCTCGCCCAGGCCAGTGGAAACCGGCCCCATCAGCGGCTCGGCGCCTTCGGGAAGCTGCGGCCGGGCCTGGGTCAAGCGCTCGGTGACCTGCTGGCGCATGAAGTACAGATCGGCACTTTCATCGAAGATGACCGTCACCTGGCTGAAACCGTTGCGCGAGAACGAACGCGTGTTGGCAACGCCGCGCAGGCCCGCCATCGCGGTCTCGATGGGATAGGTCACCCGCTTTTCCACTTCCACCGGGCTGAGCGTGGGGATGACGGTGTTGATCTGCACCTGCTTGTTGGTGATGTCCGGGGTGACATCGATCGGCAGCATGTTCAACTGCCAGGCACCGATGACCGAGATCACCAGCGTGATGAACAACACCAGCCAGCGGTGCCGCACGGCACCTGTAAGCACCTGTTCGATCATCACTCGTCTCCGCCGGACTTGTTCATTTCCGCCTTCACCAGGAAGGCGTTGCGGGTCGCTACGCGGGTTCCTGCGGAAACACCGGAGAGGATCTGCGCCATTCCACCACTACGCACGCCTACGAACACGGGCTGGGCGTTGAACCCCTTCTCCGTGCGCACGAACAGCACGTCTTTGCCATCGATGTTCTGCACGGCTTCTTCGGGAACGGACATGCCACCGGACTGCCCGGCTGACGCCACAAGGCGCACCTGCACGCCGTCACCGACGACAAGTCCGGCGCCAGCGTTTTCCGGCGTAATCACCACGGTTGCGGCTCGAGTCAATCCTCCCACCGCCGTCGCTACAGAACGGACCTTGCCTGATACCACGGTGCCGTCAGAGCGCACGATGGTGGCAGGATCACCGGAGCGGATCCGGCTGGTATCACCCGCGCGCACCGATGCCTGCACCTCCACGCCGTTCGAGCCGGTGACGCGATAGAGGGTGGCCTGTGGTTCAACGAATACACCCAGTGTGGCCTGGGAACTGCTGATGGTCCCGGCGATGGGGCTGACCACCGAAACGCTGCCGCCGCCATCGACGTTGGCGGTGCGAGCCACCAGCGCAGCCCGTTGCGCTTCGGCCTGTGCCGACAGGTAGGCAGCTTGGCTGGCTTCGGCCTCCTGCCGGGCAAGCACCCCCTGCGCCAACAGCGACTGGTCCCGGCTGGCGTTCTTCTGCGCCAGGGAAAGACCGGCATTGGCCACGCGCAGATCTGCTGCAATGCGTGCGCCATCAGGGCTGGCGACCCGTGCAAGGACATCGCCCTTGGCGACCTTGTCGCCCACCTGGCGAAGCACCTCGGTCACGTTGCCTGCGGCCCTGGATACAACCACGGCTTCGCCACCCGGAATGGCAACGACGGAGCCTGCTGCGCCAATGTTGGCTGCCACGTCGGCAGAGGTGACAGCCTCCACGGCAATACCGGCTGCTCCAAGATATGCATCGGGAATGGCAACGGCCTGCACGCCGCCGGTATCTTCAGCGGCAGTGGGCGCAGCGTCTGCCGGGGCAGCCGCGCTGGAGGACTGCGAAAGGCGGGCGATGCCGAAGCCTGCGCCAAGCGCCAGCGCGGCGACGCCGAGCATGCCCAGAGTATTCACGGAAGGGGTGTTTCGCTTCATTCAACGGTCTCCGAAGACGATCTGGCCATTGGCCATTGCAAGTGATGCGTAGGCACGGACCCGGGCAAGGCGCGCATCGACCACGGTCAGCCGCGCTTCTGTCAACGTGCGGCGGCTGAGCAGCAGTTCCACCAGGGGCGTGCGGCCGGCCTCATACCCCAAACGGCCCATGCGGTAGGCCTCGGCCGCGGCTTTTTCACCCTCGGCAGCTGCCTCGAGGCCGCGTCGTGCCGCAGCCACCTGGGACAACGCGGTAGCGCGATCTGCCTGGCTCTGCAGGCGCGCAGCGTCCAATCGCGCCCTGGCCGCGTCGGTACGGGCACGGGCGGCGCTGATGCCGCCACTGTTGCGGTCGAACAGCGGTACGGACAGCGAAAGGCCCACGACCAGCGCGTCCCCACCTGCTGCAAAGCTGCGACGCCCAGCAGACACGCTCAGGTCCGGCGCACGCTTGAGCCTTTCGATACGCAGTTGGGCTTCGGTAGCGTCCACGTCCGCCTTGGCTGTCAGCACCGCCGTGGCATCGCCTGCGGTTGCGCCCACCGTTGGCCAGTCGCGCTCTAGAAGGGACTGGCCCACACCTGAGTACGTCTCGGTCTGGCCGGCCAGCACCGACAACTGCTCAAGAGCAGCCGTCGTCTCGGCATCGCGACTGGCAGCAGCCGATTGCGCCGCGCTCAGGCCGGCCTGGGCTTGGGCGGAACGAAGGCTGGCCTCTTTGCCAGCTTCCACCAGAGCCTTGGCCGCACGCAGGTCGCCCTCGGCGCGCTCCACATCCTCCTGCGCGATTGCCCGGCGAATCAAGCTGGCCTCGGCAGCGGCGTAGGCCACCGCCAGCGCTGCCGAGAACTCAACCTGCGCTTGGTGTTGCCGAGCTTCGGCCGCCTGCAGGCCCTTCTCGCCCGCCTGGATACGCGCGCTCCGCTGGCCGAAGATCTCCAGCGGCTGGGTTAGGGTGTAGGTCGTCTGGCGCTGGCTGCTGCCATTGCTTAAGGGTGCGTTGAGATTCTCGACAAGGCCGTCGATAGTGGGGTTGCGCAATGCTCTGGCCTGCCGGGCATCGCCGGCGGCCGCTGCGGTGTCGAAGCGCTTTTCCTGCAGGTAAGGCGATTGCGCCCTGCTCTGTTCCAGTAGATCTTCGTAGGTGGGCGCGTCGGCGGCCCACGCCACCGATGTGCCGAACAGCGCCAGCAGTGTCGACAAGGCAAGCAATGAGTACTTCATCCAGGGGTCCAGTGCAGTGATGCCGCATCAGCGGTCGTCTCATGCACTACGCGGCCTGTGTGCCGCTCCCCTCACATCTGGGAGATTTTTTTCTAACGACCCAACGCCGAGGCCAGTTTTGCCCGGGCGCGAAGTACGCGGCCTTCGATCGTTTTCAGGCTGATTCCCAGCGCAGCGGCCGCTTCAACCTGGGACAGACCGACGAATGCCGTCAGCACCAGTGCCTCGCGTAAGGCGGGATCGATGCTGTCGAGCACGCGCATCACGCTGGCGAGTTCAAGGCTGGAACTGGCGCTCTGTTCCGGGCCGGCCTGGTCCGATACCAGCGTCCGGCTCTCTTCATCGTCGATGGGCCGGGCCTTGAATAGGAAGTAACGCACGCGGCGGAAACGCTGGGTATCGCGAACCTTGTTGATTCCGATACGCATCAACCACGGAAGCACCGGGCGAGCGGGGTCATACTCAGCCAACGCGCGCCACGCCGACACGAACGTTTCCTGCACGACGTCGTCCACGTCGGTTTCCGGAACGCCCATGCCTCGCACCATCTGTGTGATGGCCGGCGAGTGCCTGCGCACCAGGCGCGCGAATGCCGCTGGGTCACCCGCAGCAGCTTCGACGGCCCAGTTGTTGTCTTCCTCGATCGTCACGCTCAGGCCATGCTTTCAAGGGGAATCGTTGCGCAGTGCGTCCAGCAGCGCCTTGTCGTAGGCAGCGCGGTGATCGGGCTTCAGCCCTGCACGCATCTCGAAGACGTGCTCCAGCGTGATACGCTGCAGATCACCCGCCGCACGCTCGACCTCCCTGCTTGCCGCCTCTACCTGCGGACTCCAGCGAGGATCGGCCGCAATGGCATCGGCAAGTTGACGGTTGGCGATTCGCAAGCGCGCCTCGATCTCGCCCCTGCGCGTCGCAAAGAGCTGCTCTTTGGCCTGCAGGATGTCCTTCTCCGAATTGTCCAGGGGCACCACGGCGTGCAGCCGTTCATGCAGGTCGCTGTGGCCAGGGTTGAGGTAGTGCCAGCCCCAGCCGATCCCCAGGGCGCAAACCACGCCGATGACCGCGCCGGCCAAGGTCGCCAAAGGCAGGCGCATGGCGGTTCCGATAGCCATCAGCGTTCCACCAGCAGGGCGTAGGGGGACATGGCAGACGGCGCCGCGACCCAGGTGGGCCGCGGGTTGGACTGGGTGACGAGGAATGCAGAGCCCACCCCGCCGCAGGTCAGCACCGCAGACAACGCAGCACAGGTCACAGCGCGGCGGAGCTCGCGGCGTCCCGCCCACTTGGCAGGTGGCGGCTCCTGGGCCAGGCGGGCCAGCAGCGCATCGGTTCCCGCGCTGGCATCTGCGCGCGTTGCGTTTGCGGCTTTTGCAAGCCAGTCATCAAGGTTGTTCATCTGCAGATCTCCTCGTCCACATACTTCATACGGCTGCCAGGGCGGCTTCCCCTCGAACACTAGCAGTTGATGAACGTGGTTTCTGAATAGGCCTTCCGGGAGCTCTGCCCCAGCGGGATTCGTCAACGATGTCTGCTTTCGGCCATAAGCGATCGCCTAACCCGGGCTAGACACCGCCCTACTCTGCCAGCGGAGCGAACGATGCTTGGCTTGGCGTCCCCATGACTTTCTGGACAAGCTCGTAACCAGAAACCTCCTCGTACCGTGAGGGTATTCTTGCCTTTAGCCCATGGAGGCGCCGGTTTGCTGTCAATGCGAGCTGGTTGTAAGTGGTCGCTGTTACCCGTCCGCGCTGGGCTCCGTTGTATTCCAGGTTATTGACAGTTGGGATATTGGATGCGACCGAATGGCCGACCACGAAGGCATGGAAGAAAGGCCCACCCTGTATGCCTCCGCTGGAGACAAGTTCATCGACATACTCTGCCGCCTGATTCATTTCTTTGCGACCGATTTCAGAACGCCCTTTTTTCAACTCGATGAGCAGGACATCGCGCATCATCACGAGCTGATCCTTGCCGGTATCAAAACTTTCCGTCCCGACGATTGAGAGAGTGGCATCGGAGAGGACGACGATGTCGGGGCGCTTCGCAGCATTAGCAAAGGTCTGATTCTGCTTTCTCGCTTTGAATAGACTGGTGGCGACTGTTCGCAGGGTGTTGTTCGATGCATACTCCGAACTGTCGAACTCCGGCCCGAACAGCCAACGCGCCTGCGTCACGAGCGGATGAAGGGTATGCAACTCGTCAGCTTCCGGGTCGCCGCTGAGCTTCTCCATGGCGGCAATGATGGACAAACGACTGTCGATCTCATCCAGAACCGTGAGCGCATCCTCCACAGTCCACTGTCCTAGCAATCGATCCAGCCCGTCGATGTCGTGCTCATCCAGCTGCATCAGCTTGTCAAGGAAACTTGAACCGCTTCGTGCCTTCTGAATCTTGATAACCGCTTTGACGACCTTGTTGAGGGTCTCCGGCGGTATCCCTGGCTGGTCATGCACCACGGTCTTTGTGAACTGGGCTACTTCAAGCATGGATCGCCTAGGTAGCGTCCGCAGATCCTCTCGATTCTTGTAGAGCGCGTCTTCTGAGTTCTCCTCGATCAGGTGGGCCGACAACTTCTCGACCATTTCCTGGGCATACCCGTTGGCCGCTTCGAAAAGGTGATCAGTTCGCTCCGTAGTCTTGAACTTCGACCAGTCTGGTTCGATTTCGGAAAGCCACTCCGATCCGCACTCAATCACGAGGGCATAGCGCTTGGCAAAGCGCACCCGCCCATCCAGAACGACCATCGGCCCAACGGTCCAACTCGGCAGCCCGACCAACCGATTGCTCACCCAAAACGCTACGCCTTGGTAGCGGGTGGATTTCGCTGTGCGTGTTGTGTCCACCACATACGCCGTGACATCAAAGCCAGGTTCGACCTGAATCTTGCGTTCCTCCAGAAGGCCCTCATGCTCAGACAGCGGGACGGACTGGCCGTTCACCGAAACGACGAACTGCGGATCGTGCAGGAAGCGTCCTGACAGGACCGTCCTGATCCGATCTGGATCTGGGCGGTGGCGTTCAACCTCCACCAACAACCGGGTGCCATGGCCCGAACGGGTGGCTGTCTCATGGCTTTGGATGTAGAACGGCGACGGCTGATTTCGGGTCCCAATCACGAAGGTAGAAAGAACGCCATTTGTCCAAGTTTCGACCGTGTAATGATCAGAAAAGCACAACAAGCCATGGCGACCAATACCGTTGCGTCCGAAGGCCATGCGTACCCAATCGTCGCGTTCGGAAGGAAACTGGACGTTCGCCCCTTGGCTTCGATGCCTGTTGTATCCCAAGGTCATCCAGCGCTTGCGAAACTGGTCCTCGGTCATCCCGTGGCCATCGTCTTCGACCGACAGCATGCCACTTGTTTCCTCCGGGATGATCACGGCAACCCTGGCAGCCCCTGCATCCCACGTGTTGGCCACCAGCTCAGTGAGCGCCATATCTGGGTCATAGCCAATCCGCCCGAGTGACCGCAGCACGTAGTCTTCCTCAAAGAGAGCTTGGTTGGCTGCCTTGCCCTTCTTGGCCATGGGAATATCCGCTAAGTGCTTGATCGGTAATATGTGCAAGACTATGCCGCCTTCCGCCGAGTTTGGCAAAAAGCTAAGCCCAGCCCATCTCACCTGCCGCGACGCCAGCCGACGCGTGTGCTATTGCCGGAGCGCCGTTCAATCCCCCGCCCGCTCCGCTTGACCCACTTGGTAATCTCCGTCAGCAGGCCGACCAGGAATGTGCCGTATAGACAGCCACTGAGCTAAGCGTCCGCTTTCGGCCAGAAGCGGATATCAGAGTTTCACGTCAGCAGCCCAGCTGCACCCGCTCAGCTGATGCGCTTTGGGCTGGTTCCCGCGGGACGTTGAGCACAATCGGTATCGGCGCCAGCCCAAGCGCTCCTCCGGACTGTCCGGCCTCGCCCCCGCCCAAGCCGCTTTTCCAATGACCTCACCCATCCAAATAGAGTCAAATGGCGCTCCGAAAGCGGTTCGGTTCCGACCAGCAGCGCAACACGCGTGACCGAGCAATGCCTGGCCCAAGGCTCTACCTATAGCGAAGACGGTGCGGCCGACGATCAAGCACGCTACCGTTGCCCAGAATGCCTGAGCATCCAGCGGAGAGGGCACCGAGGGAAACGAGCTACACGCTCGAAGTACGACGCCAGCGAACAGCACGACCGCCAACGATTGAATTCGGGTCAGTGCAAGGGCGACTCGGAACGCGAACCATGTGCTTTCGGGCACTCACGCGCGCATCCATTATGGCTGTGAGCCCGTGTTGGTGATGCTTCGCTGGGACGCCTGGTGGGACGACCACAAGCGTGTGCATCGCATCCGCAAGGAAGAAGGCGCTTTTTACGGCGTCGCCGGCAACCGATCAAGGTGGTCACGACACCCAATACTCTGTAGGACATTCACTGTCCCCAGTGACGCCCTGTTCGATGGACGTCGCTTCCGGCTACTAGAGGTGCTGGATCGCCCGCACCACACCAACAGCAAAGGGCTCTCACCCATACCACCGGCGCCCCCCCCTGCACAAGCAGTTCATCCCAGCCCCATCCCTTGGTGGGCGAGTACACCCAGTTTCGGAGCCTTCTCAAGCTGCGAAGCAAGTGCGCTACGAACCCGGCTAAGCAGGGCTTTCCCTTCGGAGCTTTCTATCGCCGCATCACCAAAAACCTCCAGTTCCCGGATGAGCTCGCCAATCTCCAAGGTCCCGCGGTTCTCGGCATCCGAGGCCATTTCCTGATAGGCCCAGTCAATGTAGTCCCACATGCTAGTAGGATTGGAGTGGCCGCTTAAAGAAGCCACCTGTGCGAGTACCGTTGCTGCTGCCTCAACGCCAAGAATCCCAATGTTTCGAAGCCTCTTGATCCGATCGATGACCTGAAGAGTTATGTACCTGTGTCGAAGCATATGAGCCGTAGCGCGCTCTGAAACTCCGGCAAGCGCCCGCAGATCCGAGAAAGTCTGGCTCACCGTTGCAGCAGCTAGCCTTGAACCGCTCTGAGAGCAGAAGACCCAACCCTTGTCGCGACTCCCCCGTCCGGACTTGGTATGGCGGCGCATATGCATTTCCCGTTGCACCCTGATGTACTTCATGACCTCCTGCAAAGTTAGTGCGGGAACAGGAACCAGACGTATAGGGTTCCCCCTCCTCTTCGAGGTCCGCACCTTCAGCATGCCATCACCCTTCGATGCATCAAGTACATCGGTGACCCTGATCCAAACAAGCTCTTCGCGCCTGATCCCGGTATCCGCGAGTATCAGGAGCATCGCGCGATTGCGACTCTTTACAAAGGTGCGCTTCGCGCTTCGCTCGCACTGCGCCAGGAGTCGGCGAAATACCTCAAGAGGCATTGGTCGTACGACTCGCTTTGCACCACTTGGAAGCATCGCTGCATGCCTGTCCGAGGACACCCGGTCCAGCCGTTTCGTCCTCACCACGCGCCTTTCAACCGTGATAATCGCCTGCTCACCAAGCCGGCCGATCTGGGAAGGGCCGAGACTGATACATTCGGCCCAGCCAATGAAAGCGAGAACACGTGAGAGGATACGATTGATGTGCCTTGCGCTGGACTCATCCCGAACCACCAGCCAATCAGCAAACTCGATCAGATGATCATCATCGATCTCTCTCAGCTCCAGGCGACGCAAGTACAGAAATCGTACCAGCAGGCTTAGCTCACTCGCATAGGTGGATATCGTACCTACCGTCAGCCCAAGGCGTCGGCAATGAACTAGGTACGCATTCACTTCCCAGCAAGAACGGCCGTTTGGGAAGAACACCACCTTCATGCCTCCTGCGGCGCCCCTATCGAGGAACGAGGTGACGCGTCCAACCCCCGGTAAGCGGAATTGATTGCTGGCCCTCCTACACAAACCACCATCAATCTTCACTTCACTACCCGCAGGGAGCTAGAGCCGCGGTACCGATCGAAGTGTCGCTTTAGCTCATCGGCTGCGACCTCCGATCCAAGAGCCAGCCTCTTGAAGCGTTGCACGAGATCACTGTACCTAGCGGTCATGTCCAGAACAGCATCCTCCAGCCAAGCCTCATCTTCCTGCTGTGCAACAGGCTTCCTCGCGGCCCCCAGAAGCTCTCCGATGGCACGCCTAAATGCTTCCATCCCGCCTGGGTACAGCGATTCCACATTGTTCCTGAGTGTTCGAACCGACATCGGAAAGATGCCTCGAGCCTCATCATTCATCCCGGCAAGATCACTCATGCGTCTAAAGAGATCACTATGCTCTTCAAGAAGGGACCCAACTGCCACCGCCTCGTCCAGGATGGCGATGATGCCCCGAACACTCCGTTCAGCACGAAGCTGCTTGTCCCGCACACCCGCAGCTACCTGTCCTTTACTGAGCCTTGGCATCATTCCCCTCTGTGCGAAATGAGGATTGTGAACGTACTACGATCGCCGGTTGTAATCTGAATCGGCTTGACACTGATCTTTCGCTCCTCAGAGAGCATCTCCAGATACTCCAAGACATCATCATGATCGAGAACAGCGAGATCGTCGCTTCCGAAGTGCTCGAGAAGAAGCGCCTTCAATTTTTGGGCAGATTCCGAGCCATCACCTGAGTTCACAGCCGCCATCGCCAAACAGGCTTCTGCATGACTGATCTCCTTGCCCGTCATAGACTCCTTCACGTATCTCCAAGTCTCCTCGACATCATGATGACCCATGAGCCACGCGAGCGCAGGTAGAGATGACTCTTCCCCCTCCGAATGAAAGAATGTCATAGCAAAGCTCCTTCGCAGTTGATGAGGCTCAAGCACCCATCGCTTTCCGTCGGGGCCACGGAGATCAAAGTAGTCACTTATGAGCTGGAGAACGACGCGCGGATGATTCTCACTGAATGGCCTGATGCCCTGCATTCCGACGAAGAACATCACGCGATCATCCAGCAACGAATCCTCCCTGGGCATCACCCGAAGTAGTTGCGTCCTGAGATTGTTCATGATCGATATCGCCATGGCAACGATACGTGGCACAGGCTTGTCAAACCTCGGCCTCTCGTTCCCTTCCCCCCGCTTTGCCTGGTGAATCGTCAAGTGGTAGCGACCATCAGATGCCAGGAGCGCATGCAACCCCATGTCAATGATCTCGGATCTCCTTGCACAAGCAAACAAGGCCACAAGTCCAAAGCAAACTCCTAGATGGATTCGGATCAGTCCGAGAACCAAAGGGAACAACCGATAGGGTTCCAAATCACAGTACCTGTCATCCCCTCTCTCCCTGAAACGCTGGGAAACGAACCTCGAACAGCGTACTAGTGGACCGGTTTCAATCAGCGCTTCCGCATCCTTCAACAATGCAGTTGGCGACCGGTGGCCAAGGTCACCACTTTGGGCGATTTCATCAATCAACCCTGCAAGGTGAGCCTCCAATGCAGGCGCCTCCTCAAGCATCCACGCACACGCTGACCTAACAAACTGCCTACAGACGGTCGGTGGCAATGTCGCCGTGCGGCCCGACTGTTCTCTGCGAAAAGGTCGGCAAGCATCGCGAACCTCGCGAACATTGCTCAAAGCCCACGCGCTTAGGCTCTGGACGGAGTGCGAGGCCTGAGCCAGTAGCGGAAAGATATCCGCATAGCCGCTGGTGGTACGAGCGCCGCGGCTTAAGTCGCGTTCTCCTCGGTACCCGTACTGGGTCAGATGGCTCCGAAATGCGGGACTACTGCGCAGCCTCTGCCAGTCCACCGATATAGTCGCGCCAATGGCGACCAAACTCAACTGGTTTGTTTCCGTCAAGCCAAAGTGGTTCCTAACCTCATCCGCGTCTAACCGTTCCAACGGAATCTCAGCCGAAAGGTAAGAGCTAAGGCGCTCAATGAACCGCCCCGTCCCGCAAGACCCCGCCTCAGCATAGGACTCCATGAATGCCTCTACGTCGTCCAGATGAGCGACTAGGAGTCCGTCACGCAGGAACTTCTCTTCGTACTTAAGGGCCAAGAACTCTGCGAAGAGAAACAGTGCGCCGTGAACTGATCTGAGCGACCGGGTTGATCCACGGACCTTCGCTACGGCGATGATCAACGCCTTACATTGTTCACAGATAACTGCGTGAGATGATGTGCTCAATCGTCCCGTTGGTAGCAGTAGATCCCATCTCAGAACCTGCCCACCGCGACTCTTCTCACCGACTTGGCGCAGATCTCTCTTTCCCGTCTCAACTCTCCATACAGATTCGTGGACCGCGGATTTCAGCCACCACGGACGCACTAATGGGCTCAAACCGGTTTGGGTCCGACTGAAGAAGGACAGGACCTCCGAGGGAAGTTGAGCCATCACCGGATCTCCGGCAGCCGAATGCGAGAAATGATGACAGTCTTTCTAGCCAATGCACACTCGACAAGATCAGTGATCTCAATCAATGCCGGGGGCAATGGCGCAGTCAGCGCATCCACAAAGTCTCTCCAGAATCGCGGGGCAACTCCGGTCCGGAGATCAGGTCGATCCAGGAAGGTCGCACTGGCGCTTTCCAAGCGATCCCGGTAGAGCATTGCAACCGCCAGTGCATCAGGATCCTTACAGAGGATCAGTCCCGCGCCAGGAGAAGCGGCCTTGTACACACGGCGGGGAACCTGAGCTTCAGCAGCCTCGTCCGCGCTACCCGAGAGGAACAGGTGGAGGTCCTCAACCGTCGAGAAATCCGACACTTCAAGAAGCCGCTCGTGATCAGAAAATGCTTGAACGATCAGTCTGTTCTGGTGCCGCCTAACCTGCCTCTCAAACAAGGCGATGCGAAGGGCATTTGGGACGTAGTGCCCCAAGGTCGTCTTGACCGATCGGTGGCCAAATATCCTCGCCGCTACGACAAGATCACCATCTGCCTCAAGGAACTTTAGCACTCCGGAGTTCATTCGTAGATTCTTGTAGGTGAGCTTCTCTCTCCATGGAGCGAGCTCGGCATGGCGCTCCCCGAAGTTCGTTGCCCGGGTGACCATGCCGGCTCCCCTGACACTGCGCCAAGCTTCAGATGCACCAAGTGCATTCAGGAACGCTTTCTCCGAGAAGGCTTTCAAACGGTAGTCGAGGCTACTGATGCCAATCCAAAGATGGTTTGCATCCTTCCTTCTCCCTTCCTGGATCATCCGAGTACGTACGGGCTCGGTCCACTCGAAGACCTTCACAAGAACTCGCTGGGCAAGAGGCGAAAGCTCCACACTCTTCTCCTCGCCCGCACGCAGCTTCTCCACGCTAAAGCGGATACCCCCTTTTCCGACAAGACCATCGGAGGAGATGTAGGTTCCACCATGACGATCCCTTTCTATCCTGGCCCTGTACAACGCCACCGGGTTAAGAATCGGGTGTTCAATGAGTAGGATCAGTATGCAGACCGCCGCCTGCTTGCTACTCATGATGCCAAGGTATGGCAGGAGCTCGTTCTTTCCGAACGAAGAAACGAAGTCCCAGATTCTGCTAGACCCATCTAAGATGGATGCCTTGCTCGACTTCACATCGAATTTGCGTCGCTGCCTAGGAATCCCGCCCATATCAAAGACGCATATCCCCAAGGCAATCCTGAGACCCTTCTCATATCGCTCTTGATTCAGCAGGTGCCCCCAGTTCTCTCGGGAGAATCCGCCTCGGCGATGCGCCTTAAGCTCATGTAGTGAACCTACATCGAAACGGCTAATTTCAGCCAAGCCTCTCTCTCGTTGAGCCACGAACTCCTCGAAGTCCTTCACTGCGCAGCGGAGAATCGTGTTTACTGCCTTCCCAAGTTTTTCCTGATAGCGATCTAGGTACTCTGCACTTCCATCAACGATTGAGATCGACTCGAAGAGATTGTCGTTGTATGAGTTCTGTGCCGAATTCAAAGTCTTTGGGGCGTTGTTCAGGCACACTGGTGAGTTTGCAGCATGCTCCCTATCCGCAATGATGAGCGCGCGAGGCGGAGCGGAGATGGCAGCCAATTTCGATTCGACGAAGTTGATTGCACCGGTCTGAACAAGACAGGGGATGAATCGAACAAAGCTGGTCCACTGATTCGTGATCGTAGTTAGCGCGACTCCAACCGCCGCTCTGGCCGCGTAGAACTCACCCCGAAGATCAGACAATTGCGCGACCAAGGCAGCGGAACTCATTCGACGACTTGGAGCCGGCCACCCCCTTCTTGCACCGAGGGCCTGCCAGAACTGAAGGACGCAGCGAACCGAGTACGTGTTCTGGGCCGCGACGTAGCGCCTTGATAGCTTGACAATTGCGTCGACAAATGCGGCTTGACCGCGAGGTCCGATCCAACTCCGAAGAAATGTGAAGTCAATCGACGCTACTCCATGCGCCCGACCGATCGCCCTTACCGTGATCCAAAGTCCGTCCGGGCCCGTTTGGACCTCGCCGACACTCTTCTTCTTTCTAGTTGCCATGCAATGTGAGCTACCGTGGTGAGCAGAGCTAATTTGCCGCACCTTATCTTTTTTCCCAAGCACTATTCCTCACAAAACATCTGGATGAACCCATGCCCGTGTGGCTGGGCCGGGGACCGTAGCAACCGCTGCCTGTGCAGCGACGAACGTATCAACCGCTACCGCGCGCGGGTATCCGGCCCATTGCTGGACCGTATCGACCTGCATATCAGCGTGGCACGCATGGACGCGGTGGAGCTGCGGGAGAGTACGCCGCTGGGTGAACCCAGTGTTGCGGTACGTGCACGGGTGGAAGCCGCCCATGCCTGGCAGCAGGCGCGTGGCGGGCTGAATGCCCATCTGCCACCGGCGGCGCTGCGGGCATGCACGAAGCTGAGCGAGGCCGATCAGGACTTACTGGAGCAGGCAATTGAACGCCTGCAACTTTCCGCGCGGGCGATGCACCGGATTCTGCGGGTGGCGCGCACGATTGCGGATCTGGCGGGTTGCGAGGATATCCAGACCGCGCATCTGGCTGAGGCGATCGGCTATCGGCAGTTGGATCGGGGAAATGCATGAGCCTGATTGCCTGGAGCCCTCGTCCGCACGGGAGCAGCAACACTCAAAAAAATACCCCGGCCGCATGCCCAGAAGGACAGAGACGGTACCGGGGTGTACCTGACCACGCTACCGCACGGGAGACAAGCATTGCAATCCGCCGCAGTGGATGCGGCAGGTACATCTACCACGCACGGCCTTCTACCTACAGTTGAGCGCGAAGAGCGGTCGACTAACAGTCGACCCTACCAAGGGCAGGCATCACGCCGCGGAATCCACCCGCCCACGCTTCGCCAGCAACGCCACCCGACGGCTGACCAGCGCGTGGAGCTCCGCCAGCTCCGACGCCCGGCCAGCCGTCATGTTGTCGCCGAACAGCACCCGCGACAGTCCCGCCGCCTCACTGTCCTCCGGGTGCTGCCAACGGTCGCGATAGACCTTCTGGCACACCAGCCACGCCTGCGGCAGCCCGCCACCGGGCAGCGGGCGGACCACGCGTTCGTAGACCTGCCAGAACTGGTACTCGGCCCGCAGGTCGATGGCAGGCGCCACGGACAGCGCCTGCCGGGGCCGTCCTGCGCCCCGGATGCCGAACAGCGGGGTTCGCGGGTTGTGCTGTGCCATGCCGACAGCATGACCCAGCAACATTGTGGGAACCTTGCGTCGCTGCCAGAAAACCCCTGTTGTTTGCGCAAGGCAGGTTTGTAGGCGGGTTTTGGGGGTCAGAGCCCTTTGCTGCGCAAAGGGCTCTGACCCCGCCACCCCTTGCCTCAGAACGCCATCGAGGTGCTGAACATCAGCTGCCGGGGGGCGCTGCGCTGCAGGGTCTGGTAATCCCCCGAGAACGACGAGCCGGCGATGGTGGCAGTGCCGATGTTGTGGCGGTTGAACAGGTTGCTCACGTCCAGCCGCAGCTCCAGCCCCGGCACCACGCTGTCCGCACCGAAGCGGTAGGCGGCATAGGTGTTGACCTGCCAGAAGGTCGGCACGCGGATGTCGTTCTCGTAGGTGAAGGGCTGGCGCAGGTAGGAGGTGCTGGTGGCACCGAAGCGCCAATCACCGAAATGCGCCGACAGGTCGCTGACCAGCGAGATCTGCGGATAGCCCGGCTGGGCGTTGCCCTTGATCGGGTACACCGTGTCGCCCACCACGAAATCGCTGTCGTAGTACGAACGGGCCAAGGCCACACCCTGGTAGAACTGCAGGTGGTCGGTCAGGTCGGCGGTGATGCCGAGGTCGGCGCCGATCACGTGCATCTTCGGCATCAACCGCACGGTGTTGATCTGCGCGAACTGGGTGCCGATGGCGGCCGACAGCAGGCGGTTGCGGATGTCGTTGTAGAACACGTCGCCGGTGATCGTCAGCCGGTCGAAGCGGTGCGACGCGCCGACGGTCAGGTTCCAGTTCTTTTCCGGGCGCAGCGTGCCGGACACGCGGTCGAACTCTTCCTGGTCGGTGATGGTCCACGCCGAGGCGGTGTAGCCGATGTTGCCGCGCTGGGCCACGCGGTAGCCGTTCATGGTGTTGGCCAGGTCGATGAAGGCGTCGGTGGATTCGGTCGGGCTCCAGAACAGCGAGACGTGCGGCAGGAAGTTGCTCTTGGCCCCCAGCGTGCCGTTCACCGGCCGGTCCTTGGCATCCCCCAGGCCGCCACCGCTGGTGCGGAAGTCCACGGCCTTGAAGCCGACACCCAGCTTCAGCGTGTCGTTCAACACGATGTCGTCCTGCAGGTAGAACTGGCGCGAGCGGGTCACCCAGCTCGACGCGTTGTCGGTCTTGAACGCGGGGCCATACACATCGAACGGACCGGTGGCCTTCAGCGGCGGACCCTCGCCCAGCAGCGGCTGCTGGTACCACTCGGTCTTGGCCGCGGCCTTGCTCTTCTCCTGCCAGAAGCCGGCGGTGAACGTGTGCGCGCCGGTCTCGAACTGCAGGTTGAACATGCCACCCAGCCGATTCACACGCGGCGTCTGCACCTGTTCGGAGAACGGTGCGCCGTTTGGCGACGGCACGGTCGGGTCGGTGAGCGTGGCCTGGGTGTGGCTGTTGGCGTTGTACAGCTGCACGTTGCCACTCAGGGCCGGGCTGATCTGGAAGCGATGGTTGATCGAGGACACGCGATCGCGGGTGATCTGGCCGGTGTCGTACGGGATCAGTTCGGACAGCTCACCGCAGGTGTAGGCGCCGCAGGATTTGTCCGCATTCTCCGGCGAGGCCACGTACCACGCCCACGCATAATCGGGATAGAAGATGTCGGCCTTCCAGCCCAGCTTGCGGATCATGTCGAAGGAAATGTTGTTGTAGCCCCAGACCTTGGCCTTGCTGTCAGACAGGAACACGGTGAAATCGCCCCAGGCGACGTCCTGCTGCAGCTTCAGGTCGCCGCGCAGGAAGTTCTGCGTGCCCTCGCCCTGGTACTTGTCGGCGGACACGCGCTGCAGGTCGACCAGCACCTTCGGGCCGTGCTCACCGAGCTGGCCGCTCTGGCCGGACACGGTGGTGACCAGCGTGCTGTTGCTGCCCACGCCCTGCTTCACGCGCAGGCTGGGCGTGTCCTGCAGCTCGCGCAGCCGGTATTCCAGGCTGCCGCCGTTGACGCTGCTGGAGAACACGCTGACCGGTGCACCACCGGGGCTGACCGTGATCGCGCCGATGCCATCGGGCACGCCCACGTTCACCACGCTGGTGCCGGTAAGCGAGAGGAAGCCGTTGTCGTTCAGCGGCACGCCTTCGAAGGTGATGCCCATTTCGTTCATGCGGAAGCCGCGCACGAACAGGCTGGTGGCGGAGATATCCAGGCCCAGCCCGTCGGTGGCGGTGTAGCTGGCGCCCGGCACCTGCTTGAGCATGGCCAGGCCGTTGTTGCCGGTGACCATGGCGTCGAGGTCTTCGGCCTTGATGATGTAGCGGTTTGGACCGACCACCTGGGTGGGCGCAACGGCCGCACCGCGCGGGGTGGCGATGACCTGCAGGGCGTTCAAGGTGGTGGGGGTGTCATGTGCTGCGTCGTGCGTTTCTGCGGCGTACGCAGGTGCGGTGATGGCCGTGATGATGGCCAGGGCGAGGCGCGTCGTGGGTGGGGTGTTCATCGGCAGATCCAGGTGCAGGGAGAGAGCGGCGCAAGCGCACGCCCAGCGCGTTGCAGCACCGGTATCGGCGCCCTGGCTGGCGATGCGATTGCGTTGAGGGAGCGACGGCGCAGTGCGCGCCGGTCAGCAGACGAGGACGATCATCTGCTGCGGGATTCGGCGGGGTGATTTCGACGTGCGAAATTCTTGCATCGCACTGCCGCATTCGCCATTGCGCCGTGGTACAGCGCCGATGGCGATGGGGATGTATTGGCTATACGCAGGTATACATCGAAGTCAGGCTAGAGAGCAGTCGTGGAGTGCTTCCACTCATCGATCTGAGCCACAACGGCAGCATGCAGCTGGGCGGCATCAAGCTCATACGCATGGCGATCTACCTCTTCGTCGCAATACATGTCGGCAGCACAGAAGATGCTGGACAGGCACGTTGAAAGCGCTGCGTCATCCAAAGCCAGCAAGTCAAGATCGCGCTCGATCTTCCATAGCTCAATGTAGGACTCAGAGAAAACCTGTGCCGACATCCGCTCATTGACAAAGGACTGGGCAAACATCATCAACGTCCAGCTCATGATGTAGGCCGGATCATTGCAGAACGAAGCGCTCGATCGCGCGTGCCACGCCGTCATCGGCATTGCTGGTGGTTTCGAACCGCGCCACCGCCTTCACCGCGTCAATGGCATTGCCCATCGCCACGCTGGTACCGGCGTACTGCAGCATGGTCAGGTCGTTCTCCTGGTCACCGATGGCCATCACGTTGGCACGGTCGATGCCCAGGTGTTCGGCCAGCTTCTGCAGGCTCGGCCCCTTGCCGGCGCGGTGGTCGAACACTTCCAGGAAGAACGGTGCGCTCTTCAATACCGCGAAACGCTCGGTCAGTTCGGTAGGCAGGCGCGCGATGGCGGCATCCAGCACGTCGGGCGCGTCGATCATCATCAGCTTGATGAAGGACATGGACGGGTCCATGTCGGCCACGCGGCGATACGACAGTGGCATCCGCGAGAGATGCGAGTCGGCCACGGTGTAGTAGCTGATGTCCTGGTTGGGCGTATACATGCGCCGGCTGTCCAGCGCCTGGAAGTGCACACCAAGGTTGCGGGCCACCTGCTCGCAGAACAGGAAGTCGTCGAAGCTGAGCGGATACTCGACCACGGTTTCGCGCGTGCCGATGCGCTGCACCAGGCCGCCATTGCAGGCGATGCAGTAGTCGTCGTCGCCGGTGATGCCCAGCTCGTGCAGGAACGGCGCCAGGCCCGGAACCGGGCGGCCACTGGTCAGGACGATGTGCACGCCCAGCGCGCGCGCCTGCGCGATCGCCCGCTTGGCCCGGGCGGTAAGCGTGTGGGTGGGGTCCAGCAGGGTGCCATCCATGTCGATGGCGACCAGTTCGATGGTCGATTGCCGGCGGCCCATATCCATTGCGTTCAACTCGTGCGGGGCATGCCAGTTTAACCCCTCATGCCCGGTTCACCTCTTTGCCCACGTTGGCCGGGATACTGCAGAACCCTGTGCGTCCCCCACCGCAGGACGGCCCGCTGACCGCCCTTCCCTGGAGAACCTTGCGACGCATGACCTACCGTGCCCCCGAAACCAACGACAGCGCGCCCCTGGCCCAGCAGATCGAGCAGATGATCGACGAGCTGCCCGGCGACCAGGTGCGCGTCGGCACCCTGCTTAGCGCGCTGGGCGATGAAGGCCTGCTGCTGATCGTGATCCTGCTCTCGGCCATCTTCATCATTCCGGTGTCGATTCCCGGGCTGAGCACGGTGTTTGGCGCCTCGATCCTGCTGATCGGCCTGAGCCGCGTGCGCAACCGCCCGCTGTGGGTGCCGCAGAAACTGGCGCGCCGCGAGATCGCCACCGACAAGCTGAAGGCCAACCTGGGCCGTGCGCTGAAATGGGTGCACCGCATGGAGCGGCTGTCGCGGCCGATGCGGCTGGCGGTGATGGTGCGCTCGAAGAAGATGATGCGTCTGAACAACCTGATGCTGGTGTTCGCGACCCTGCTGCTGATGGCGCCGGCCGGGCCGATTCCGTTCAGCAATACCTTGCCGGCGCTGGCGCTGATGTCGTTTGCGATTGGCTTCATCCAGCGCGATGGCGCGGCGGTGGCAGCCGGTTATGGCTTCGTCGCGGCCACGGTGGTGTATTTCGGCGTACTGCTGGGCGGCGTGGGGTTTGCTGCCGAGTCGGTGTTCAGCGGGCTGCGCGCGGCGCCTTCGGAAGTGTAGCGCCGGGCCCACGCTCGGCTGCTTCTGGCCTTTTGTAGAGTCGAGCCATGCTCGACTGCTGCTGGCAGAAGCAGTCGAGCATGGCTCGACTCTACAAAGGCCGGATCCACAGCAGTCGAGCATGGCTCGACTCTACAAAGGCCGGATCCACAGCAGTCGGGCGTGGCTCGACGCTACACCGCTATTTCGCAGACACCCGCCACACCACGTCGCCCACGTCGTCGGCGACCAGCAGTGCGCCTTCGGCGTCCATCGCCATGCCCACCGGTGCGCCCATCAGGGTCTTCTCGTCCTTTGAGGCGAAACCACTGACCACCGTCTGCGGCCGCCCGGTCGGCTTGCCGTCCTTGAAAGGCACGTAGACCACTTCGTAGCCGCTCAGCGGCGAGCGGTCCCAGCTGCCGTGCTCGCCGATGAAGGCGCCACCGTGGTACTGCGCCGGCAGTGCCTGGCCGGTGTAGAACAGCAGGCCCAGCGGTGCCACGTGCGAGCCGATGGCGTAGTCGGGCACGATCGCCTTGGCCACCAGGTCCGGCCGCTGCGGCTGCACGCGCTCGTCCACGTGCTGGCCGTAGTAGCTGTAGGGCCACCCGTAGAAGCCATCCTCCTTCACCGAGGTGAGGTAGTCCGGCACCAGGTCGGCACCGATCTCGTCGCGCTCGTTTGCCACCGCCCACAGCTTGCCGGTACTCGGCTCCCAGTCCAGCCCGGTCGGATTGCGGATGCCCGAGGCGTAGATGCGGCTGCCGCGGGTGGCCACGTCCACTTCCAGCACCACCGCGCGGCGGTACTCGACGGCCAGGCCGTTCTCGGTGATGTTGCTGTTGGAGCCCACGCCCACATACAGCTTGCTGCCATCACGGCTGGCCAGCAGTTCCTTGGTCCAGTGGTGGTTGATGGTGCTGGGCAGGTCGGTGAACTCGCGGCCCTTGTCGGACATGCGGATTTCACCGGGTACGTAGTGGTACTGCACGATGTTGCCGGTGTTGGCCACGTACAGCGTGTCGCCGATCAGCTGGATGCCGAACGGCGAATGCAGGCCTTCGATGTAGACATGCTGGGTCCAGGTGTTCGTTCCCGGTGTGCGGCGCAGCAGGGTGACCCGGTTGCCGCCCTTGCCGGCCTTGCCCGAGCGCGCCTTCACCTTGCCGGCGATCCACTGCTTGGGCGTGGTGACCGGTTCTTCACCGGGGCCATTGCCTTCCACCACCAGCACATCGCCATTGGGCAGGGTCAGCAGGCGCCGCGGATGCAGCAGGTTGGCGGCGATGCGTTCGATCTTCAGGCCGTCGGCCACGGTGGGCGACTGGCCGTCGGCCCAGCCGACGCCCGTGGGCACCTGCATCGGCGGCATCAGGAAGTTCTTCGGTGCCGGCAACGGCGGTTGTGCACCGGACTGGTCAGCGGGATGGTATTCGGCCTTGCCGGCACAGGCCGACAGCGTCACGGCCAGCGCCAGGGCGCCCACGGTGGGCAGGATGTGCTTAGCCATGACGACCTCCCTGCAGCACCGGCGGCTGCATCGACAGGAGGATCAGGCCCAGGGCGATCAGGGCCACGGTCAGCGCCGACAGGATCGTGCCCGGCACCGCGACGGCATAGGCATCGCGGCTGTGCACGAAGGCGTTCCAGATGGCCAGCACGACCGCGACCAGGTTGAGGAAGAAGTCGATGCGGTCGATGCGGGTGGCGGTGCCGTTGCGGCGCCAGACCGCGAACAGGTTGATCAGGCGCGGAATGATGGCGATCAGCAGGCCGAAGGTGATCAGCCAGGCGGCCGCCTTGCCCCACATCACCTCGGCGCTGTTGAGATAGATCGCGTCGAAGATCAGCGCGCCGACGAAGAAGCCGAAGGGTATCGGGTTCAACAGGCTGAACAGCGTGGTGCCGAGGCCGCGATGGGCCTGGGCGAGCGGATTGACCATC
The DNA here is from genome assembly GCF_056480025.1 of Stenotrophomonas sp. 109824_Sma. Lineage (NCBI taxonomy): Bacteria > Pseudomonadati > Pseudomonadota > Gammaproteobacteria > Lysobacterales > Lysobacteraceae > Stenotrophomonas > Stenotrophomonas sp. 109824_Sma. The sequence goes on from NZ_CM151078.1 coordinate 4,472,079, forward strand.
ATCGTGCTCCGTGCGGAAGGGTGCACGGGCTGTAGTAGCACAGCGCGATGTGAGGGCGCGCGATGACGCCGGGATGGGGCTGCCACGCCCGCCGGACGGGCACCGTGCTACGTGGATTCGTCCTCGCGCACCTCGTGGAAGGGCAGCATCGTCTCGAAGCCGAATTCGTGTTCCATGCTGGTGCGGACCAGGCCGCCGATGGCGTAGCGGCTGGTGTTGGCATGCACGTCGATGCCACCGGGCCGCCATTCGGCGCGCAGATGCAGCGTCTCCGCGCGCCGCATGACGATCCGCTCCTCCTGCAGCAGCGCGCGACGGTGCTTCTTCATCAACAGGCGCAGCGGCTTCACCGTGGTGATGCCGAATGCTGCCAGTTCGGGCAGCAACTCGGCGATATCGGCATCGTCGCCATAGTCGTGGCTGCGCGTATGCACGGCCAGCACCACCTTGCGGATGGCGGCGACCGAGAGCTGGGTCTGGTCTGCGCGCGCACGGCCGCGCTGCCGTTCGTTCTTCATGTGTGTGGTCATCTGCAAGTAGTTCTCCCTGTTCCCCACTACTCAAATTCAACCGCGCGAAGATGGCGTGAAGATGTTTGTGTGCACTGTCATAACCAGACGTACTAAGTGTTTGTGACGCAATTGGCACATCTGCAGATTGCCTATGTGAAGAGGTAGGGGGTTGTTCGTTGTGTCGCGTTTGGCTCGTTGCGATGGGGCAGTCCCGCCCCGCCGTCCTGCCATGCCGATTCACAACAGAAGGATTCGTGTATGAAGCGACACACGCAACGCTCCGCGCCACCGCGCTCCGCGCGCCTGGCCCTTGCCACTGCCCTGGTGCTGGGCAGCCTGGCCGCCACCGCCCAGGCCCAACAGGCCGATCCACTGGCGGGCATCCAGTGGCACCTGCTCAACACCGGGCAGACGGTACCGGCCGACACGCTGCCGGTGGCCGGCAACGATCTGAACGTGGATGGCCTGTTCCGCAACGGCATCCGCGGCCAGGGCGTCACCATCGCCATCGTCGATGACGGCCTGCAGATCGCGCATCCGGACCTGGCGGCCAACGTGGCGGCGGTGGCCGGCAAGAACTTCACCAACGGTTCGAACAACCCCACCCCCACCAACCCGGATGTCGACAACCACGGCACCATGGTCGGCGGCATCGCCGGTGCGGTGGGCGCCAACAACCTGGGCGTGCGCGGTGTGGCCCCGGCAGCGACGCTGAAGGGCTTCAATCCGATTTCGCGCTCAGCCCTGGGCAACCAGCAGAGCAACATCGAGTACGCCTGGTGGGATGGCGCGGAATCGGCCGACGTGCAGGTGTTCAACAACAGCTGGGGCGCCGGCCCGGGCAATCCGAACCTGCCGCTGGCGTACAGCGAAAACACGATTCGTTCGTACGAGCAGGCACTGTCGGGCACGCGTGGTGGCCGCGGCGGCATCTACGTGAAGTCGGCCGGCAACAACTTCAACAATGCCTCGATCAGCCAGACCCAGGATGTCTGCACCACCGACACCAAGAACCGCAACACCGGCTGCGTGCCGGCCGGCCGCGATCCGCGCAACAACCTGTTCAACGTGATCACCGTAGGCGCGGTGCGCGCCGATGGCGTGCGCTCGTCGTACTCCTCCACCGGCTCGGCCCTGTGGGTGTCGGCCTTTGGCGGCGAGTACGGCCTGCAGGCGCAGTACGCCCCCGGCCTGGTGGCACGCGCCTACGATCCGGCCATCGTCACCACCGACGTGACCGGGTGCGCGCAGGGCAGCAACAAGAACACCAACCGCCAGAACACGCTGGACAGCAACCTGTCGGCCATCGACAGCACCTGCAACTACACCGCCAAGATGAACGGCACCTCGGCGTCGGCGCCGATGGTCTCGGGCGTGGCGGCACTGGTGCTGGAAGCCAATCCGAACCTGTCCTATCGCGATGTGAAGTACATCCTGGCCACCACCGCCACCCGCAACCACCCGAACCAGCCGGCGGTGACGCTGGCCGACGGGCGCACGCTGGTGCCGGGCTGGACGGTGAATGCGGCCAACCGTGCCTACAGCAACTGGTATGGCTTCGGTGTGGTCAACGCTGCGCGTGCAGTGCAGGTCGCCGAGAACTTCCAGTCGCTGGGACCGCTGGTCGACAGCGGCTGGCGCAACACGACCCGTACCGTGGCCATCGGCAACACCTCGGCTGCCGCCGCACGCCTGACCTTCCAGTTGGCCAACGGCGCGCGCAACATCGAAAGCGTGCAGCTGGGCTTCCGGGTCAACCACCGCAACACGCGCCAGCTGCAGTTCGTGCTGGTGTCGCCCAGCGGCACCCGCAGCGTGGTGCAGCCGGCGTTCACCGCGATCGGTTCGGGCACGGGTGGCGCGCAGAGCAACTTCACCAGCTGGGACCTGCTGTCCAGCAATGCCTTCCTGGATGAGAATGCCAGCGGCACCTGGACGCTGGAAGTGACCGACATGGGGCAGGCCGCGACCGCAGCATCGCGCGGCAACCTCGAATTCTTCAAGATCCGCGTTCTGGGGCACTGATGATGAAGACCACCATTCTGTTGAGCACGCTCGCCTTCGCGGCGATGACCTCCCCTGCCTGGGCACAGAGCTCGGGGCAGACTCCTCCGGCCAGGACCCTGTCGACCGTGGATGCGCAGGAACTGAAGGCGTCCGCTACCGGCCGCTCGTTCGATGTGGGCGGCACGCGCTTCCAGCTGTCTCCCTCGACCACGGTGAAGCAGGCCAGCGGCGGTCAGTTCACGATCACCCCGCAGGCGGCGGCGACCACCAGTTCGCGCACCAAGCGTTCGCTGGATAGTGCGGCGGCCGCGCCTGCTGATGCCGGTGCCGGCAAGTTCGCGGCAGCGGTCTCCCGTGACGGAGCGCCGGTGGTGGCGACGTCGCGGGTCAAGGTGTTCTTCACCGATGCAGCCTCGGCCCAGCGTGCGGCAACCGCCACCGGTGGCACCGTGGTGAAGGTTTCCAAGGCTTCGGGCCAGGCCATCGTGGAGTACCCGTCGGTGAACGCGGCGCTGGATGCGAGCACCAAGCTGCTGTCCACCGCCGGTATCCGCGCCACCGAGCCGGACGTGGTGCAGTGGGAAGAGACCAAGTAAGGCGTTGAGTGGTGCCCCTGGCCGGTTGGCTCTCCTGGCCGGCCGGGGATTGATGTCAGGGTGTGCCGACCAACGGTCGGCACCCACCGCGGCAGAGGTGGCGTCAGCGGGCGGCGAGTGTGTCGCTGTGCCTTGGGCTGCAGCTGGCCAGCGGACCGTTGCCGGCGGCCGGGTGGCCGGGCTCGAGCAGCAGGCGCTGCACGTCGGAGAACAGCTTGTCCACCGGCATGCCGTACGGCGCGAACAGGCGCAGGCGGCCCTGGCGGTCGAACACGTAGCCACCGGCGATGTGGCTCATGGTGTACGTATCCGGTACCTGGCCGGGCTCTTTCTCGTAGAACGCCTTGAAGTCGCTGGCCATCGCTGCCAGCTGCGCTTCGTTGCCGACCAGCGCGATCGCCTTGGGGTCGAACGCTTCCACATAGGTACGCGCCACCTCCGGCGTGTCGCGGGCCGGGTCGACGCTGACGAACACCACCTGCAGCTGATCGGCATCCTTGCCCATCAGGTGCTTCACCTGGCTCAGCTCGACCATCGTGGTCGGGCACACGTCCGGGCAGCTGGTGAAGCCGAAGAACAGATAGGTCACCTGCCCCTGCAGGTCGTTCGGGCCACGCACGGTGCCGTGGCTGTCGGGCATCGACCAGTGCTGGCCGAGTTCTTCGCAGGCGATGTCCTTGGAATAGAAGTCCATGCGCGACTGCGCGCTGCAGCCGGCCAGCAGGCCGAGCAGCAGGCCTGCGGCCAGCCGCAGGCCACGATGGGGGAACGCAATGCCTTTCACGGTTCGCAGGCTCAGTTGATCATCATGTGGTAGTGCATGCTCCAGATGATCCAGACCGACAGCGCGACGACGATGAACAGGATCACCAGGGTGAACACGAAGCTGGCCAGGTTCCAGCCGCCTTCGGATTTGCGGTCCATGTGCAGGAAATAGACCAGCTGCACCAGGATCTGCGCCACCGCGAAGCCGACCAGCAGGAACAGCGTGAGCGGCCGCGACAGCACCGGGTTCATCACCAGTGCGAACGGCACCACGGTCAGCAGCGCGCACAGCACGAAGCCGATCAGGTAGGACTTGGTGGAGCCGTGCGCATTGCCGGCGCGCGAGGTTTCGACGTGGGCCATGTCAGAAGGCTCCGATCAGGTAGACGAAGGTGAAGACGCAGATCCACACCAGGTCCAGGAAGTGCCAGAACAGGCTCAGGCACGACACGCGGGTGATGTTGGTCGGGGTCAGGCCACGGCGGTAGACCTGATGCATGACCACCGCCATCCAGATCAGGCCGCTGGCCACGTGCAGGCCGTGGGTGGCGACCAGCGCGAAGAACGCCGACAGGTAGGCGCTGGTGCTCGGGCCCGCGCCTTCGTGGATCAGGTGCGAGAACTCGTAGATCTCCATGCCGATGAACGAGGCACCGAGCACGAAGGTCACGCCCAGCCAGCGCAGCACTGCCGAGGTGTCGTGGCGATGCATCGCCAGCACGGCCTGGCCGTAGGTGATGCTGGAGACCAGCAGCAGGAAGGTCTCGGCCATCACGAACGGCAGCGAGAACAGCTCCTTGCCGGTGGGGCCGCCGGCGTAGGCGGTGCTGAGCACCGCGTACGAGGCGAACAGCGAACCGAACAGCACCAGGTCGGACATGAGGTAGACCCACATGCCGAACACCTTCATGCCGCCCTGTTCGTGGCCATGGTCGTGTTCGTGGTGGTCCTCTTGCGCCTGCGTGTCGCTGGCCAGCTCCGGGCGGGTCAACAGGTTCATGCGCGTACCTCCTTCAACTTGGCCAGGCTGGCCGCTTCGGTGCGCGCCACCTCTTCGGAACTGACGTAGTAGTCCACGTCCTCGTCGTAGGACCGCACGATCAGGGTGACGATCATCGCGATGAAGCTGGCCGCGGCCATCCACCAGATGTGCCAGACCAGGGCGAAGCACAGCACCAGGATCCAGATGTTGAGGATCAGCGGCACGCCGGTGTTCTTCGGCATGTGGATCGGTGCGTACTTCTTCGGCGGCGGCGGCAGGCCACGCTTCTTCGCTTCGTGGAAGGCATCCAGCTCATCGGCCTTGGGCACCACGGCGAAGTTGTAGAACGGCGGCGGCGACGGCGTGGCCCATTCCAGCGTGCGTGCATTCCACGGGTCGCCGGTCAGGTCCAGGTTGCGCTTGCGGTCGCGCACGCTCACGTAGATCTGCACCAGCATCAGGATGATGCCGGCGAACACGAACAGTGCACCGATGAAGGCGGCGATCAGGTACGGCGTCCACGCCGGGTTGTCGTACTGGTTCATGCGGCGGGTCATGCCCATGAAGCCGAGCATGTACAGCGGCATGAAGGCCAGGTAGAAGCCGATCACCCAGCAGGCGAACGACCACTTGCCAAGGCGCTCGTTGAGGGTGAAGCCGAACACCTTCGGGAACCAGTAGGCGAAGCCGGCCAGGTAGCCGAATAGTGCGCCGCCGATGATGGTGTTGTGGAAGTGCGCGACCAGGAACAGGCTGTTGTGCAGCAGGAAGTCCGCGCCCGGGATGGCCAGCAGCACGCCGGTCATGCCACCGATGGTGAAGGTGACCAGGAAGGCGATGGTCCACAGCATCGGCACGCTGAACTCGACGCGGCCACCGTACATGGTGAACAGCCAGGTGAAGATCTTCACGCCGGTGGGAATGGCGATGATCATCGTCATGATGCCGAAGAAGGCATTGACGCTGGCACCGGAACCCATGGTGAAGAAGTGGTGCAGCCAGACGATGAACGACAGGATGCCGATCGCCAGCGTGGCGCCCACCATCGACTTGTAGCCGAACAGCTTCTTGCGCGCGAACGTGGCGGTCACTTCGGAGAAGATGCCGAACGCCGGCAGCACCAGGATGTACACCTCCGGATGGCCCCAGGCCCACACCAGGTTCACGTACATCATCGGGTTGCCACCCAACGTGTTGGTGTAGAAGTTGAAGTCCAGGTAGCGGTCCAGGGTGAGCGCACCCAGCGCCACGGTCAGGATCGGGAAGGCGGCGATGATGATCACGCTGGTGACCAGCACGGTCCAGGTGAACACCGGCATCTTCATCAGCGTCATGCCCGGCGCACGCATGCGCAGGATGGTGATGAACAGGTTGACGCCGGTCAGCAATGTGCCGATGCCCGAAGCCTGCAACGCCCAGATGTAGTAATCGACACCGACTCCTGGACTGAACTCGATGCCCGACAGCGGCGGATAGGCCACCCAGCCGGTCATGGCGAACTCGCCAACGCCGAGCGAGATCATCATCAGCGCGGCGCCGACCACGAAGATCCAGAAGCTGAAGGCGTTGAGGAACGGGAACGCCATGTCGCGTGCGCCGATCTGCAGCGGCACGATGATGTTCATCAGGCCGACCACGAACGGAGTGGCCACGAAGAAGATCATGATCACGCCGTGCGCGGTGAAGATCTGGTCGTAGTGCTCCGGTGGCAGGAAGCCATCACTGCCCGGCCCGGCCGCGGCCAGCTGCGCGCGCATCATCAGCGCATCGGCGAAGCCACGCACCAGCATGACCAGCGCCACCACCACGTACATGATGCCGATCTTCTTGTGGTCCACGGTGGTGAACCAGTCACGCCACAACGGGCCCCACAGCTTGAAGTACGTCACCGCGCCGAGCAGCGCGAGGCCACCCAGCACCATGGCCGCCAGTGTGACCACGACGATCGGCTCGTGCAGCGGCACGGCCTCCCACGTCAATTTACCCAACATGTTCGTTACTCCTGGGAAACCTGGGCACCACCGGCAGCACCCGCCGGGGTAGCAGCAGCGGTGTTCTCACCAACGCCGATGAACTGGTCGATGACCTTCTTGAACAGCAGCGGTTCGACGCTGGAGAAGTGCTGCACCGGTGCGTTCTTCGACGGTGCGGCCAGCGCCTTGAACTGGTTGAAATCCAGTGCCTGCGGCGCGCTGCGCACCTCGGCCACCCAGCGCTCGAACTCTTCGTTGCTGCTAGCGGTGGCGATGAACTTCATGTTCGAGAAGCCATGCCCGCTGTAGTTGCCGGACATGCCACGGAACTGGCCGGGCTCGTTGGCGATCAGGTGCAGCTGCGTGCGCATGCCGGCCATCGCGTAGATCTGCCCACCCAGCTGCGGGATGAAGAAGGTATTCATCGTCGAGTTGGAGGTGATGTTGAATGCCAGCGGGCGGTTGGCCGGGAAGTTGAGCTGGTTGACCGTGGCGATGCCCAGGTCCGGATACACGAACACCCACTTCCAGTCGGTGGCGATCACGTCCACGTGTAGCGGTTCACCGGCCACGTCCAGCGGCTTGTACGGGTCCAGCTCGTGGGTCGACTTCCACACGATCACCGCCAGACCGGCAATGATCAGCAGCGGCACGCCCCAGACCACGATCTCCACCTTGGTGGAGTGCGACCAGTCCGGCGTGTATTTCGCTTTGGTGTTGCCGGCACGGAAGCGCCAAGCGAACACGAAGGTCAGCACGATGGCCGGTATCACCACGATCAGCATCACGCCGATGCAGATCAGGATCAGGTCGCGCTGGGCGAGCCCGACCATGCCCTTCGAATCCAGCAGCACCCAGTCACAGCCCGACAGGCCGACGCAGGCCAGGGCGACCAGCGCCAGGCGGATGCGGTTCCAGCAGATATTCATTGGAGGTCAACCCTGTTGAAGAAGCGCGCTTGACCGGCTCGCCTGCGCGCAGCGCCCGGGCGTGGAGCGGCTACACTGTGGGTACGAGGTCGCCTACAAGAGGGGCGAGCCACTCCAATCAAGCCCATACAAGATACATCATTGTATGGACTTGTGCATCTGCACGTATGGAAAAAACTGACCGATGACGCCACCTGCCGCCGGCCGCCGCCTGAAACACCCCAATCGCACCTGGGTTCGCCCCTTCCGCGAGGGCGCCGGCCCGCTGTACCTGCAGATTGCCCAGCAGGTCCGCGAGGCAGTGGACGATGGGGTGCTGCGCCCGGGTGACCGCCTGCCGCCGCAGCGCGACCTGGCCCAGCAGGTGGGCGTGGACCTGACCACGGTCACCCGCGCCTTCGCCGAGCTGCGCCAGGCCGGCCTGCTCGACGCGCAGGGCGCCGGCGGTACCTTCATCGCGCTGTCGGCCGGCAACCGCAGCACCTCGGTCGACCTGAGCATGAACATCCCGCCGCTGCTGGGCAGCGCGCCGTTCGCACAGGGCATGGAGGCCGGTTTCCAGCACGTGGGCCAGCAGCTGGGCCAGGGCGAACTGATGAGCTACCACGTCGGTGCCGGCACCCGCGAGGACCGCGCCGCCGCCGTGCAGTGGCTGGCGCCGATGCTGGGCACGGTCGGCGCCGACCAGGTGGTGATCTGCCCCGGCGCGCAGACCGCGCTGTGCGCGCTGATCCTGGCCCGCACCCAGCCGGGCGAGCTGATCGCCGCCGAGCAGCTGACCTACCCGGGCCTGCTGGCCGCCGCGCGCGTGCTGCAGCGGGGCGTGGTGCCGGTGGCGATGGACGCCGAAGGCATGCTGCCTGAAGCGCTGGAAGAGGCCTGCCAGCTGCGTCGCCCGCGCCTGCTGTACCTGGTGCCGACCATCCAGAACCCGACCACGGCGACGATGTCGGCACAGCGCCGGCAGGCGCTGCTGGCGGTCGCGAAGCGCCACGATCTGACCGTGATCGAAGACGATCCCTACTGGTTGCTGGCCGGGGACGCCGCACCGCCGCTGGCCGCACACCGCGATGCGGGCTGCCCGGTCTATTACATCTCCACCCTGTCCAAGTGCCTGGCGCCGGGCCTGCGCACCGCCTACCTGGTGGTGCCGGCCGGCGAGCCGATGGAACCGGTGCTGGACGCGCTGCGCGCGATCGCGCTGATGCCGACCCAGTCGATGGTGGCGGTGGCCTCGCAGTGGATCCGCAGCGGCCAGGCCCAGGACATGGTGCAGCGCTTCCAGCAGGAGTTGCGCGAGCGCCAGGCCATTGCCGCCCGTTACCTGCCGGCCCGTGCCCAGGCGCATCCGGCCGGCCTGCACGTGTGGCTGCCACTGCCGCCGCGGCTCGACCAGTACCGGTTGATCCAGGCCGCACAGGAGCAGGGGCTGGGCATTGCCAGCTCGGATGCCTTCAGCGTGGAAGAGCCACCGCCGGGCAACGCGATCCGCCTGTCGCTGGGCGGCGCGGTCGACCAGGGCGCGCTGGCCGGGGCGCTGGCCAAGCTGAACGAGATCCTGTCCGAGGCCCCCGAGGCACGGCACAACGCCATCGTCTGAACCGGGTGCATGGCACTTCATCCATACAAGATGATATTTTGTATGCAATGTATGGATGAAGGGACGTGCCCCGATGCGCGCCGAGAAACTGAAGTTCCACCTGGTGATGGCCGGCTGTGGCGGCTTTGTGGTGCTGATGCTGGCTGCGCTGGCCTGGGTCTGCCTGCAGCCGCAGACCGTGGATGTGCAGGCCGCCGAGCGCCACGCCATCGAACAGTGCGTGCAGCGCAGCGAGGATCCGTCGCGTAGCGAGATCCAGCGCCGCGCGCAGGCCGATTCCTGCCGCGAGATGCGCAAGCAGTACGTGCACAAGTTCGGCCGGGAAGATTCCTGATGGGCGCGGCCGCGCCGCGTCGCCGCTGGCTGCTGCCAACGATGATCGCCCTCGCCTGCCTGTTCATGGCCGGCGTCGCGGCCGCGCTGTGGCAGTACTTCGGCTACAGCGCGCAGTCCACCTTCACCGAACAGGCCATCGTCTTCGACGACTCGCAGCTGCGCCTGCCGGCCGATCTGGCCGGTGACACCGGCCGCATCCGCGTGGTGCATTTCTGGGACCCGGCCTGTGGCGTGTGCAACCGCGAAACCGGTGCGCACCTGAGCTACCTGATCAGCATGTACCGCCGCGCCGGCATCGACTTCTATGCCATCCGCCGCCCCGGTACCCAGGGCGAGCTGCCCGAGCCGCTGCGCGACAAGGTGATCAACCTGCCCACCATCGACGGCATCGAGCACATTCCGGCCAGCCCCGCTGTCGCGATCTGGGATCGCCAGGGCCACCTCGCCTACGCCGGCCCTTACAGCATCGGCATGGTCTGCAACTCAGCCAACAGCTTCGTCGAACCACTGCTGGACAAACTGGTGCGCGGCGAAACCGTGCGCCCGAAAGGACTGCTTGCCGTGGGCTGCTACTGCCCCTGGCAGGCCAAGCGCTGAGGACGCGCAATGACATCACTGATGCTGGCCGGCGTGGCCGCCGCAAACAACAACGGCGGTCACCTGTCCGAACCGACCGATGGTTATGGACAGGCTCCCGCCGTTGGAAGCAACGATACGCCCCGACATGCTCCGTACATGCCGCGACCTGATGTCGCAGCCCGCGAATGGGTGCAGGACGTGCTCGCGCACAGCGGGCCGATCTACCTGCGCATCGTCAATTCGCTGGAACGCACGGTGCGCCGCGGTGGTCTTGCACCAGGGCAACGCCTGCCCTCGCAGCGCGCGTTGGCACAGCAGCTCGGCGTCGACCTGACCACGGTAACGCGGGCCTTCGATGAAGCACGCAAGCGCGGCCTGATCGAGGCACGCGGTCCGCAGGGCAGTTTCATCGCACCGCCCAAGGCCGGCTTCGACCAGGTGGTGGACCTGAGCATGAACGTGCCGCCGGTGCCCGATGCCGATGCGCTGGCCGAGACGCTGCGGCGTGGTGCGGCCGCCGTGCTTGCGCGCAGCAACGCGCCGAACCTGATGACCTATCACCTGGGCGGCGGCAATCCGACCGATCGCCACGCAGCGGCACGCTGGTTGCAGCCGATGTTGGGCGCGGTGGACGATGCCTGCCTGCTGCTGACCGAGGGTGCGCAGGTGGCGCTGGCCGCGATCCTGCTCAGCCAGGGCCGCGATGGCGACGCGATCCTGTGCGACACGCTGGTCTACCCAGGGCTGCTGCAGGCCGCGGGGGCGCTTGGACGGCGGCTGGTGCCGGTGGACGGCGACGAACACGGCATGTGCCCCGAGGCGCTGGTGCGGCAGGCGCGCGGGAGTGGCGCGCGGCTGGTCTATCTCAACCCCACCTGCCAGAACCCGACCGCGCTGACGTTGTCGTTGCAGCGACGCGAAGCGCTGGCGCGTGTACTGGAGAGCGAAGGCCTGTTGGCGATCGAAGACGATCCGTACTGGCACCTTGCCGAGAACGCGCCGATACCACTGGCAACACTGGCACCGCGTCATGTGTTCCATGTGGCGACGTTGTCGAAGGTGATCAGCCCCGGCCTGCGCACCGCCTTCGTGCGCTGCCCAAGCGCCGCGCATGCCGAGGCGATGGTGTCGGCCCTGCGCGCCACCCGGTTGATGGGGCATCCGCTGGTGGCGGCGCTGGCAAGCCAGCTGCTGCTGGATGGTTCGGCACAGTCACTGCTGGCGCAGGTGCGCACCGAGGCACGCGAGCGCATGCGCATGGCGCGGTATCTGCTGGCGCCGTCGCTGCTGCAGCGTGCCGAGGGCCTGCATGCCTGGTGCCGGGTACCGGCGCCGTGGACCGATGCCACGCTGGTGCGTACCGCACAGCTGCAGGGGCTGGCGATCGCACCGTCATCGGCGTTCTGCCCACCGGGGGTGCAGCATCAGAACGGCGTGCGGTTGTCGCTGGGGCTGGCGGCGGATCGCCGGCAGCTGGAAAGTGCGCTGCGGCGGATTGATCGGTTGTTGTTGTCGGATGCGTTGCCGGCGATCGAGCGGTAGGTGGGGAACATCCACGCCATGCGTGGATGGAATGTGCCGACCAACGGTCGGCACCCACCGTACCGGCGGAGGTCAGGTCAATGCCACGAGCGCCTGCACGAGGGCATCCATCTGCTCCGGCCGGGTGAACACCGACGGCGTCACCCGCACGCAGGCGCCGGAGTCCAAGCCATCGCGATGGGTGGTGAACACGCGATGCTCATCCAGCAGGCGCTTCTGCAGCGCGAGGTTGTCAGCCACGCTGGCGCGCCCGCGCAGGCGGAAGCTGGCCAGCGCACTGGCCAGCGCCGGGTCCGGCGAGGACAGCACTTCGATATGTGCCATCTGCCGCGCCGGCACGGTCCAGCGCTCGCGCAGGTAGCGCAGGCGCGCCTGCTTGTTGGCTACACCAATGCGCTGATGCAGGGCAATCGCTTCCGGCAGTGCCAGATAGGCAGCGAAGTTGACCGTGCCGGTGTGCACCCGGCTGCCCACCCGGCCGTCGTCGGTCTCGCCCATGTACGGGTCCAGATCCACCACACGGCCCTTGCGCACGTACATCGCGCCGACGCCGACCGGCGCACCGATCCACTTGTGCAGGTTGATGCCGACGAAGTCGGCTTTCAGGTCCGGCACCGCATAGTCGATCTGGCCGAAACCATGTGCCGCATCGACAATCACATCGATACCGCGTGCGCGCGCACGCTCGGCGATCTCCGCCACCGGCAGCACCAGCCCATGGCGATGGCTGACCTGGGTCAGCAGCACCAGTTTCAGGCGCGGCAACCGCGCGAATGCGGCCTCGTAGGCCTGCAGGATCTGCGCGTGGTCGGGCACGGCCGGCAGCGCGATGCGCTCGACCTGCACGCCGCGACGCTGCTGCAGCCAGCGCATCGCGCCGATCATGCTGTCGTAGTCGATGTCGGCGTAGAGCACCTGGTCGCCGGGCTGCAGGCGGTTGTAGCCACCGATCAGCGCCAGCATCGCCTCGGTGGCGCCACGGGTCAGTGCGATCTCGTCGGCGCCCACGCCCAGCAACTCGGCCACCTGCCGCTGCACCGCCATGTACTGCGCCGGAAACTCGCGACGGCCATACCACGCGTTGCCACGGTTCACCTCGGCGGTGTGCCGCTGGTAGCTGGCCAGCGTTTCGCGGCCCATCGCCCCCCAGTAGCCGTTCTCCAGATGGTTCACTTCGTCGGTGATGTCGAAGTGGCTGGCGACGGCGGTCCAGTAGCCTTCATCGCGGGCCAGCACGTCCGGCGCTACGGTCGTTGCGGGAATCTGCATGGGCGCAGCGTAACGCGTGGCGGCCATGGCGGGCAGTGAAGACAGTGCAGCTGCGGCCGGCAGCAGTGCACCGGCGCGCAGCAGGGAGCGGCGGTTGCGGTCCATCAGAAGCTCAGCCAGTATTGTGCGTACAGGTTGGCACCGTCGGTGTCGTACGGCGCGTTGCGCGAGTAGACCAGGCCGCGACTGGCCTGGAAGGTGGCTTCGTCCGGATAGCGGTCGAACACGTTGTCCGCGCCCACGCGCAGGCTGTGGTGTTCGTTGATGCGATAGCCGACGGCCAGGTCGAGGAAGCTCATCGCACCGAAACGCTGGTAGATATCGCCCACTGCATTGCCGCTGGAATCGGTCCAGGCGCCGTAGTAGCGCATGCGCGCCATCAGCGACCAGGCACCGATGTCCCAGCTGCCGGTCAGGCTGCCCTTGTGCTCGGGCAGGCGATCTTCGAACAGCACGCGCTGGGTTTCGTTGGTGGCCACCGAGGTGCTGCCGTTGTCCACCCGCGTACGGTTGTAGTTGTAGGCCAGGGTCAGCGTCATGCGGCCGGCGCCGAGATCGCGCAGGTAGTTGCCGACCACGTCCACGCCGGTGGTGGTGGTGTCGAAATCGTTGGTGAAGTAGTTCACCGAGGTATAGCCCAGCGGATTCGGCGTGCCTGCCGGAATGGCAAAGCTGGCCGACTGGCTGAAGCGGTCGGTGAGCTTGATCTGGTAGACATCCACCGAGCCGGACAGGCCGAGGTCGGTGCGCCAGGTCAGGCCCAGCGACGCGGTACGCGATTCTTCCGGCTTCAGTGGCCTGGCACCGAGCATCTGCGCCAGCGGGTCGTTCGGCGACAGGCGGCCACTGGTGAAGATCTGCAGGGTGCGCGTATCCAGGCCCTGGGTGGTGCTGGTGGTGTTGAGCTGCGCCGGGGTCGGTGCGCGGAAGCCGGTGGACACCGTACCGCGCAGGGCTACGTCAGGGGTGATCGCGAAACGTGCCGACAGCTTGCCGTCCAGGGTGCTGCCGAAGCTGGAGAAGTCCTCGTAGCGGCTGGCCGCACCGATGCTCCAGCGCTCGCCCAGCGGCACTTCCATATCCACATAGGCCGCCTTGCTGCGCTGGCTCCACTGCCCGGCCTGGCTGGCCGAGAAGCCTGGCGCGCCGTTGGAATTGGCTTCCAGCCCTGCCACCGCGCCCGGGCCCACCGCGTACGAAGCCGGATCACCGGCGCGCACCTGGTAGGTCTCCTGGCGGAACTCGCCACCGAAGGCGACGTTGATTGGCTTGGACAGCGCGGCCACATCCCACTCGTAGTTGAAGTCGGCGTTGGCGTTCTTCTCGGTCTGGGTCAGGCGGCCGAGATCGAACGCGGTCGGGCTGGCCGGGCCGAGTGAGGCATTGATCGAGTTCTTCAGGGTGTAGTCGATGGCGTTGCGGCCATACGACGCGCTGACATCCCAGCGCAGCTTCGGGGTGATCTCGCCACGCAGGCCACCGACCAGTTGCAGGTCGTTCTGGACGTTGCCGTACTGCGGGCTGAAGCCGACCGGATACAGCGAGCGCAGGTTCCAGCCCGGGAAGATGGCGGTGGTGCGATACGCGCCGGTGGTGGTGTCCGGGTTGCGCCAGTTGAAATCGCTGACGCCATCGCTGTGGCTGTACAGGCCGAGCGCATACAGCTCCAGCGTGTCGCTGGCATTGGCCTTCACATTGAAGCCGACGCGGCGGCTTTCCAGTTCCGGCTGGCCCCAGCGCTGTACCGGATTGGGCACATCCAGATCCGGATGCGCGGCCTGGAAGGCGATCGCATCCGGGCGCTGGCGGGTGCGCGAGGTGGCGTCGGAATTCGACGATTCGGCGAACAGCACCAGGCTGCCGTAGTCACCCAGCGACCAGCCGGTACGTGCGCTGAAATCACGCGACGCGCCATCGCCCTGTGCGTACTGCGAATAGCCGGCGGTGATCTCGGTGCCCGGACCATCCTCGAGGATGATGTTGATGACACCGGCGATGGCGTCCGAGCCGTATTGCGCCGACGCACCATCACGCAGCACCTCGATGCGCTTGATCGCACTGGTGGGAATCTGTGCCAGATCAGCGGCCTGTGCACCACGGTTGCCGAGCAGCGCGCTGCGGTGGAAGCGACGACCGTTGACCAGCACCAGGGTCTGGTCCGGCGACAGGCCACGCAGCGTGGCCGGGCGCACGAACACCTGGCCGTCCGCCATCGGCAGGCGCTGCACCACGAACGACGGCACCAGTTGCGCCAGCACGTCCTTCAGGTCGGTGGATTCCACCGACGTGATGTCTTCCTTGGTGAACACGTCCACCGGCGCCAGCGTTTCGAACTGGGTGCGGTTGGACGCGCGGGTACCGGTGACCAGCATCGCATCGAGCTGGGTGGGTGCCGCTCGGCTGCCCGCCATGGCATCGACCGCATCGGCCTCCGCTGCAATCGCGCCTCCTGCGCTGGCCATGGAAAGGGCAAGGAGGATGGAACGCGAAAGCTTCGAACGATGCACGGCAGGGCTCCGGGAGGACGCGACAGGGCCAGTACCTGTTCGGAAACAACAGGGCTGGACAAGGCGCGCAGTCTCGGCGCGATCTGTGAAGGAGCCATGACGTCAGTGCGACAACTTGATGCGCCAACCAAGGTTGAGCACTGCCAGAGCCCATCCGTAGATCCACGTCGTGCGTGGATGGGCGGTGCCGACGGACACCCGGCCCTTCACGGCCGCGCACACGGCGTCAGCCGTTGCTGTCGTCGTCGAAACCGAAGCGGGCCGGCCGTGCCGTTCGCAGCGGAACAAACATCGCGAGGGCGAACACCACCAGGAAGGGAGCGGACAGGAACCCGAAGTCTTTGCTGCCAAACCCGATGAAGCTGGCACGCAGGTCACCGATCCATTCCAACCGCGTCAGCACCATCACCAGCCCACCGATGGTCGGGCCGGGAAGCCCACCGTGACCGCCCATCAGCAACGTGGGTGACAGCAACCCGGCCAGGAACGCGAAGCCGGCGCGATAAAGCCAGGGATTGCCCTTCCAGCGCGACGCGCGCTTCACCATCAGCACCAGCAAGGCCAGTGTCAGCACCGCGGGCAGCACCAGGTAGACAAGTACCAGTTCCATCATGGGCCTGGCTCCGCTGGTCGGGCATCCCACGTCGTCGATCGCATCTCCCTGCCCTCCCTCACATCCATGAAGCGCACATTGTTGCCGGTACGCCGGCAGACGCAAGGCCCCGGCAGCGCAAGAACTGCTAAACGCCCTGCCTGAGGATCCGCTACTGTGCCCGGCATCGGAATCGGGGAACGGCAGGATGAGCGCGGCAGGCAAGGCGTTGTGGTACATCGAAACCCATGTGGACCAGCCATTGGCGCTGGCCGATATCGCCGCCGTAGCGGGGCTGTCGCCGTTCCATCTGTCACGCCTGTTCCAGGCCCGCACCGGCACCTCGGTGGTGCGCTATCTGCGGGGACGGCGCCTGACCGCTGCTGCGCAGCGGTTGGCCAACGGGGCCGGTGACATCCTGCAGGTCGCGCTGGGCGCGGGCTACACCACCCATGCGGCGTTCACCCGCGCCTTCAGCGAACAGTTCGGGCAGACGCCGGAGCGCGTACGCGAACAGGGCACCGATGGACTGGCGCTGGTACAGGCGATCCGCGTGGAGGATGCGCCGGCTGCCTGCGGTGAGGCGCCGCGACTGCTCGACACGCCCGCTTTCCAGGTGGCGGGCATCGGTATGCGGCATACCCGCGACAGTGGCGGTGCGATTCCCGGCCAATGGGCGCAGCTCAACCGCGAATGGCCGACGCCGGCACCGATCAGTTTCGGTGTGTGCTGCAACAGCGACGACGATGGCGGCTTTGATTACATCGCCGCACTGCCCGCCAGCACGCTGCCGACCGTGCCGGCGCACTGGCAACGAGTGGACGTGCCGGCGCGTCGCTATCTTGTGGCCTGGCACGGCGGACATATCTCGACCATCCGCTCGACCTGGTTCTGGCTGCTGGATCATTACCTGCCCAGCTCCGGCCTCAGCCTGGCCGATGCACCAGACCTGGAACGCTACGACACCCGCTTCGACGAGCACACCGGCAACGGCGGCGTGGAGATCTGGCTGCCGGTGGACGAACGCCCACGCTGACAAGGAGCTGAGGATGCGCATGAAAGCCACTGTGATGGGAATGATGCTGATGGCCTCCGCGGGGGGCGCCAGCGCTGGCGAGCCTTGGAAAGCAGGCGAACGCCACGGCACCACCACGGTGGCCAGCGCCGTGGTGCGCGATGCGCAACACCGCGACGCCCTGCGCTACACGGTCTGGTATCCGGCGCCCGCTGGCAGCAGGGAAACCGCCCTGACAATCGGTCCGCCCGATGCACCGCTGTTCGACGTCGGCCGCGCGGCACTGGATGCGCCGGTCGCGGGTGCACGCCTGCCAACGCTGCTGCTCTCCCACGGCAACGGCGGCAGCGCGCGCATGATGGGTTGGCTGGGTACGGCATTGGCACACGCCGGGTACCTGGTGATCGCGGTCGATCATCCCGGCAACAACGGCGTGGAGGAGATGACCCTGCCCGGTAGCATGCTGAGCTGGTTGCGTGCGGATGATCTGCGCGCCGCGCTGGCGGCGGTGCAGGCCGATCCCGTGCTCGGTCCACACGTCGATCGCGAACGGCTGGGTGTGGCCGGGTTCTCCGCCGGTGGCTACACCGCACTGCTCGCCGCCGGTGCACGCCCCGATCTGCAGCGGCTTCTGGCCTTCTGCCAAGCGCATCCGGATGACGGCGTCTGCCGGCCCCAGCGGGAAGCCGTCACGCACACGATGGAGGCTCGTATTGCCGCTGCAAGCTCGCCGGAACTGTCGCCATGGATCTCCCACGCCAATGAATCGCGCGCGATCCCCGTCGTGCGCGCGGTATTCCTGCTGGCGCCAGCAATCGTGCAGGCATTCGCGCCGGAACAGCTGTCCTCGCTGAGGCAGCCGGTGTCGATCGTACTGGGCGAGGCTGACACGGTTGCGCCACCACAGAGCAATGGCGAGGCCGCACAGGCACTGATTGCGGGCGCCGCGCTGCAGCGTCTGCCGGATGTCGGTCACTACGACTTCCTGGCGGGCTGTACAGCAGTTGGTTTGCAGAGGCTGCCCGAGCTCTGCAGCAGTTCAGTTCCGAAGGCGGGCACCCACGCGCAGGCAGTGGATGTCGCGGTGCGCTTCTTCGCCGAAGCACTGCGGTAGTGGCCGCCGGGCATGGCCCGGCGCTACAGTGGCTGCATCCAAGGAGGATTGGCCATGCGCCTGCTTCACCTCACCCTGCCGGTGTCCGACGTCACCACCGTCGCCGCGTATTTCCACGATGTGCTGCAGCAGCGCGTGGTCGGCAATCATGTGCACATCGGCTGGAGCACGATCGAACTGCAGCCTGCGGCTGGGCGTCCGGTCGGAGGCGTGCACCTGGCCTTCAACGTGCCGGACAACCGCTTCAGCGAGGCGATGGCCTGGCTGCTCGAGCGTACGCCACTACAGCGCAACCCGGCAGGACTGGATTACTTCGCGCTGGAAAGCAGCTGGCAATCGCAGTCGGTGTACTTCACCGGCCCGGACGGCCTGATCCTGGAACTGATCGGCCGCCGCCGCCTGCCAGCCAGTGCGCGCGAAGGCGTTTTCCATGGCAGCGAGCTGACCTGCCTGAGCGAAGTCGGCCTGCCCAGCCACGATGTCGATGCGGTGCGCGAACAGTCCTGTCAACGTTTCGGCCTGCAACCGATCAGCCCGGCTTCGCCGCAGTTCGCACCGATGGGCGACGACGAGGGTCTGCTGATCGTGGTTGCGGCGGATCGTCGCTGGTTCCCCGAGCAGAAGGACCTGCCGAATGCGCAGGGACTGTTGCTGCGTGTGGGTGACGTCGCCGGCACCGGCGAACTCCGCGACGATGCCTTGGGCTGGCGGGTTTTCTCGACCTGACCTGCCGTTCCAGACCTGATGCGCGCTACCGCGTGCGCACACCCTGCCCCGCTTCAACCTGCGCATGCAGCGCCTGCAGCTGCGCCGCCGTCTGGTTGAACACCTGCAGATCGGCATCGACCAATGCCGGCCAGTCGGGCGCGTGCCCCAACAGCTGCGTCACCTGCTCGGTCGGCGCGCGGTCGAAGCCTTCGCCCAGCACGGCAAGATAGCGCTCACGGAACCCTTCGGGGTCGCGCTGGTCCTGCACATAGAGCTGCACTGCCAGCAGCCCTGCATAGAGGTAGTTCACCAGATAGTTCGGATCTTCAAACATCAAGCGCTTGCCGATCCAGCTGTTGCGCAGTTGCGGATAGCGCTCCGGATCCTGACCGAAGCGCGCCAGCACCTGGCCGGTCAGCGCGTCCAGATCATCGGCGGTGCCCAAGGTGCCCGCGGCCACGCCCCGATAGATCGACTGCTCCAGCTGCGCTTCCTCGGACGAGGTGAACAGCTGCAGCACCATGTCGTCCAGCAGCGATTTCAGGTAGTAGGCCTTGGCGCGCGGGTCCTGTGCCTGCTGGTACAGCTGGTCGCGGAAGCGCAGCTCGTTGTAGATCGCGAACGCCTCGGTCAGCCACTGGCTGCCATTGCGCTGCAGCGGCGACGCATGGCCGCGCTGCATCCACTCACCGTGCATGGCATGACCAGCTTCGTGGGCGATTTCAACATCGCTTTCCAGATCCCCCCTGCGCACCCCGACGTACAGCATCGCCGGCGCGCCAGGAGCATTCACTGCGAACGCATCATGGCTGCGATTGCCTTGCTCGGTGGCCAGGTCCATGCGCTGGTTGACCGGATCGAGCAGCGCGCGCAGCTCGGCAACATACGTCGGGCCAAGGTGCTGCATGGCATCGGCGGCATTGTCGCGCAACTGCGCCAGCGTCAGCACCGGTGGCGTGTAACCGGTATCGGGCACGGTGGTATCCCAGATCTGCGGCGCGTCGATGCCGGAGCGCGCAGCGTGGTGCAGCAGCATGTCCTGGTAGGCGCGACGATCCCCTGCATGGCGTTCGATCGCCTGCAGCGTCGCATCCACCGCCGATGCATCCAGGCCCATCCGCTGGTAGCCCCGCGCCGGTGCGGAGCCATCGCCCTGCAGGCGCGCGGCGGCATCGTTCACCTGCACCAGGCCCAGCAGCACCGAGGCCATCGGCTCACGGCGCGAGTGAAGGCCCTGCCAGTAACCCTTCCAGCCCGCTTCCCGCAACGCGCGGTCCTGCTGCTGGGCCAGTGCCTGCTTGTCGTGCCCGGTGTCCCAGTGCCGACCATCACGCTCGATCTGCGGGTACTCGGCACTGCGCAGGATCTGCCCACGCAGCCGCGCGAAACTGTCCAGCGCCGGATCGGCCAGCGCCTCCACGGCCTCATCCAGTGCGGTATTGGCCGGGGCTGCAGCTTCCTTCAGCGCACGCGCGCGCAGGAAGGCATACGGTGCTGCCCACGCCGCGCCTGCAGGCGCTTCGCGCAGCGCCGCGCGACCAGTGCGGGCGATGCGGCTGCACAGCCCCATCACCTGATCCAGCGCCTGCGCCGGGCGAAGATCGCGCGCGTTGCGGGCGGCCTGCAGATGCAGATAGCTGTGATGGCGCAGGCACTGCGCCTCCAGCACTTCGGCCTGATGGAAGCGCTCCGCCGGCGCAAGGGTGGATGCCTGCTGCAGGGCCTCGACACGCTTGCCAAGTTCGTCACGCGCGGCCTGTTCGGCGGTGGCACTGGCGAAGTAGGCGCGATCGTCGGCCCGCAGCGACTGCGCCTGGGCGCCGGTGAAGGGCGCCATCGCCAGCACGACGGCCATGGTGGCGGTGATGGTACGCATCCTGCGAGCCTGCATCGGCGTCTCCCTGCCTGGATCAGGCTCCGAGCCTAGCAGGCGCTGCCCGGCCGCGCCTGTGCCGGAACAGGCGTCAGATCGACTCATCCTCACGCTTGACCAGCGTCCAGCAGGGCGACTGCGCGAAGGTGTAGGTCTGCTGGTCGCTGCTGTCCGGCGTGCGGATCTGTACCTGTCGTTGCCCATCGGCCAGCGTGCTGACCTGCATCTCACGGCCCTGCCCGGCCAACGCGGCGGGATCGGGCATCACCGGCCACTCGACATCGGCCAGCGCCAGTCGGCTTTCCACCTTGCGCGGTTCCGGCTCGGCCTCGGCATCGATGTAGCTGTCCAGCAGCGGATCGGCAGTGGCCTTTTCCTGCAGCGTGATCTCGTTGCCGAAGTGCTTCAGGAACGCATCGAACTGCGGATAGGGGCATTCACCGCTGGCAGGCACCGGTGCGTGCTGGACCGCTGCCGTCGTGGACGACGGCGCGGGATGTGCAGGTGCGGCTTCCGCGGGCGTCGCCTGGGGCTCGGGCGTGCAGGCAACCAGCGCCACGCCACAGGCAAGCACCAGCACGGCAGCGGAACGGTTTCGACGCATGGGCTCATCCTGAATCCGGTTCGGTCGCCCCATGCTACCGCGCGCCCTACAATTCCGGCATTCCGCCTGTCCGAGATACCCCATGCGTCGCCTCCTGCTCCTGATCGGCCTGCTGCTGCCCGCCCTGTGGCCAGCGGTGGCGATGGCCGTCGATGTCCACGAGGGCGATCTGCTGTTCGTCACCGCCGGCCGCAGCGGGCTCAGCGCCGCCATCGACGATGCCACCGGCAAGCAGGGCGCACCCAGCTTCGATCACGTGGCCCTGGTCGCCGCGGCGTCAAACGGCTGGGAGGTACTGCATGCGGACGAGAAGGGATCGCGCCGGCAATCGCTGGTCGAGTTCCGCCAGGATGCCCGGGCCAAGCAGCGGCAGATCGTGATCTATCGCCTGCGCGCACCGCAGCAGGCAACGATCAAGGATGCGGTCGCCACCGCGCGCACGATGCTCGGCAAACCGTACAACACGTCATACGTGTTGAACGAAGACAGCTACTACTGCTCGGACTTCATCGAACGCGCGTTCCGTGCGCACCACGTGTTCGCACTGCAGCCGATGAACTTCCGCAACCCGCAGACCGGGCAGATCGCACAGCACTGGGTCGATCTTTACCGCGGCATGGGCATGGAGGTGCCACAGGACCAGCCCGGGACCAATCCCAACGACATGTCGGCGGCGCCGGTCCTGCAGCGCATCGGCGTGCTGGAATAAGCGAAGCCCCGCACAGGGCGGGGCTTCGCCAGTCACTCCGCGTGCGCGGCGCGGTCATTCTTCTTCGTCGTGGCCGCCCTGCTGCTGGTTGCGCTCTTTGCGCTGCTGATCCTGCTGCTGTTGCTGCTGCTGGTCACGGCGTCCCTGCTGCTGGTCCTGCTGATTCTGCTGACCCGGTTGCTTCTGGTTCGGGTTCTGGTTCTGCTGTGCCATGTCCGTTCTCCGAAAGCCACGCGCGGAATGCGGTGGACGGGGCCATCGTCTGCAGCGATTGGTTAATCACGCGTGGGGGGCCGGCTACATTCGTGTGTACGCGCGTGAATGAACGCGCAGAGCCCCTTGCGGCACAAGCGCCTGAAGGATTCATGCGGGTTCGGCATGTGCTCATGCAGGCCTTGGCGCCATGCCCATTCATGGCGTGCTCCGCCGGAAACACGCGCTGAACGAGGCTGGCGTCCTGGTCGAGCACGGACGCCAGCCCTGCATTCAGGGCATCACCGGCGGCACATACGCCAGGGTCATGCCCAGCAGCCACAGCAGGCCCAGCACCAGCGGGATATGCACCAGCAGCTGGATGAAGGTGAACCCCACGATGTCGCGCGCCTTCAGGCCCAGCACGCCCAGCAGCGGCAGCATCCAGAACGGGTTGATCAGGTTCGGCAGCGCTTCGGCCGCGTTGTAGACCTGCACCGCCCAGCCCAGGTGCGCCTTCAGTTCGTTGGCGGCCTGCATCACGTACGGCGCCTCGATGATCCACTTGCCGCCACCGGACGGCACGAAGAAGCCCAGCACCGCCGAGTAGACGCCCATCACCAGCGCGAACGAATCGGTGCTGGCCACGTGCACGAACAGGCTCGACAGCCGGTGCGCCAGGGTCTGACCGTCACCGCCAGCGGCGTGGGTGAGGATCATCGCGATGCCGCCGTACAGCGGGAACTGGATCAGTACGCCGGTGGTGCTCGGCACCGCCTTGGCCACCGCGTTGAGGAAGCTGCGCGGGCGCCAGTGCAGCAGCAGGCCCAGCGAAATGAACAGGAAGTTGTAGGTATTGAGGTTGGCGATCGCCGTGATCACCGGCTTGTTGGCGAACTCGTTGAACAGCCAGCCGAACGCCAGCAGCGAGAGCAGCACGGTCAGCAACGGGCTGTATTCCAGCCATTCGCCCGGGCGCGTGCGTCGCTGCAGCGGCTCCGGCTCGGCCTGCGCAGCGCCGGGGAACTCCTCGGCGGTGCGGGCGCTGCCGGCGGCGGGTGCGGTCAACCAGGCAATCAGCAGCGAGGCCAGGATCAGTACCGAGGTCAGCGCGATCGACTGCCACAGGAAGATGGTTTCGGTGAACGGCAGCACGCCGGTGATCTCCACCAGCCCCGGCGGCATGCTGGCCGGGTTGGCCTGCAGTTGTGCGGCCGATGAGCTCAGCCCCATCGCCCACACCGCACCCAGACCGAGATACGCCGACGCACCGGCCGCGCGGTAGTCCATGCGCAGTTCGGTACGGCGGGCCAGCGCGCGCACCAGCAGACCGCCGAACACCAGCGAGAAACCCCAGCTGAGCAGCGAGGCGAGCATGCTGACCAGGCCCACGTACACCACCGCACCACGGCCAGTGCGCGGCACCCGGGCCAGGAAGTCGATGAAGCGCGCGACCACCGGCGCGGTGGCCACGGCGTAGCCACCGATGACCACGAAGGCCATCTGCATGGTGAAGGGAATCAGGCTCCAGAAGCCGTCACCGAAGGCGCTGGCGGTGGCCTGCGGGGTCGAGCCGAAGCCCATCGCGGCCAGCGCGACAATGACCACGCCCAGCACCGCGAACACATACGCGTCGGGGAACCACTTTTCCGCCCAGGCGGCCGAGCGCAATGCTGCACGCGCCATCCAGCCGTCCTGTACTGCTGCCGTCGAGGCCATCGCCTACCCTCCCAGGTTCGATGGACCGATTCTGGGCGGTGGGGTGCGGGCTGTCAGCCACCTATTGGTCGTAGGTGGCGGGGTCGGATCCATCTCCACAGGAGAGGGCTCTGACCCCGAGCCGGGTATCGGCGCGGCAGAAGGGTCAGAGCCCTTTCCCGGCGGGAAAGGGATCCGACCCCGGGCGATCAACGCAGCGCCAGGTCCACGGCGATACCGGCAAACAGCGCGGCACCCACCCAGTTGTTGTGCAGGAACGCCTTGAAGCACGGGCCGCGTTCGCGGTGGCGGCAGATCCAGAACTCGTACACCACCAGCGCGGTGGCGACGGCCACGCCGGCCAGATAGTACCCGCCCAGCCCGCCACGCACGCCGACCAGCGCCATGGTGGCCAGGAACAGCGCGTACAACACGCCCTGGATGACCAGGTCGAGATCACCGAACAGGATCGCGGTGGAGTGCGAGCCCATCTTCAGGTCGTCTTCGCGGTCGACCATGGCATACCAGGTGTCGTAGGCGGTGGACCACAGGATGTTGCCGGCATACAGCAGCCAGCCCAGCATCGGCACCTCGCCCTGCACGGCGGCGAACGCCATCGGGATGCCCCAGCCGAACGACATGCCCAGGTAGACCTGCGGCAGATGGGTGTAGCGCTTCAGGTACGGATAGCTGGCGGCCAGGAACACGCCGATGAAACTGAGGCCGATGGTCAACCCGTTCAGGGTCAGCACCAGGCCGAACGCCACCAGCATCAGCACGGCAAACAGTGCCAGCGCGGCACGGCCGCTGATTGCGCCGGTGGCCAGCGGACGCGCCTTGGTGCGTTCCACATGCGGGTCGAGCCAGCGGTCGGCGTAGTCGTTGATGACGCAACCGGCCGAGCGGGTCAGCCACACGCCGGCGGTGAACACGAACAGCGTCCACAGCGGCGGCAGGCCGCCCGCGGCCAGCCACAATGCCCACCAGGTGGGCCACAGCAGCAGCAGCGTGCCGATCGGGCGATCAGCGCGCATCAGACTCCAGTAATGCCGCCAACGCGGCGTCGCCGGCGACTGCGGCGAAGTGAGGGGGGTATCAGCCATGGCGATAGGATACTCCTGCCCCTCTGGCAGGGCTTTGCCCGTGGGGGGAGATTTGTTCGGCGAAACTGGATAGAATGCCGGTCCCGCACCGCTTCATGGCGCTGCGATGCCCGCCCCGGCACCGGCCGACGGCGCGGCGGTTCTACAACGCGCCCGTAGCTCAGCCGGATAGAGTAGTGGCTTCCGAAGCCATTGGTCGGGGGTTCGAATCCCTCCGGGCGCGCCATCTCCCCCTGTGTTGCCTGCATGCCGCCAGCCCGCGCTGGACGTTGCCGCGCGCTTCATCAACACTGCGCGCATGACGCCACCGGATCTGCTGCAGCTGGCGGCAGGCGCTGCGATTCTGGGCCTGGCCGCCTTGTCCACCGGAGTGAGCTTCGGCCGCGCTCGGCGTGGCAGTCATCTGCTCACCATCTTCTTCGCCTGTTTCGCCGCCGCCAATCTGTTCGGACTGGTGCTGTTGGGTGGCCAGGCCTGGCTCTCGGCCGACGCGGTGCGCTGGCTGCGGGTCATCGAAGTGCCGCTGGTCTATCTGCTCGGTCCGCTGCTGTATGGCCATGCGCGTGCGCTGCTGTTGCCCGCACCGGGCCACACTTCGTTGCTGCCGCTCGCGCATCTGCTGCCGGCCATGCTCGCGTTCGTCGTTTCCCTGTTGAACGCTGTTGCGCCTTTCGACGTCTCGCCGCTGGGCAAGGCGCTGTTCCAGCTCAGCTTCCATGGCTGGCTGCTGCAGGGCACGCCCTACCTGCTGGCCACGCTGTGGCTGTCGCTGCGTACGTCTTCGGCCCCGCGCGGAACCGCGATCCAACGCAGCGGACTGCGCGGGCTGGCGATCGTGATGACAGGCTGCTGGCTTGCCAGCGCGATGAACCGATGGCCGCCGCACGCCGCTCCGCTGCTGGCCAGCATCGGGCTCAGCCTGCTGACCACCGCCGGCATGTATCTGCTGGCCTGCCGCGTGGTGCGGCAGCAGCTGCGCGCGCCTGTGAATGCCGCCGCACCGGGCGTGGGGAATCTCATCCCCGCGCCCATCGAGGACGTCGCCGTCGCACGCTACGAGCGCTCGGGCATCGACGCCGCGCAGTGCGCGGCCATCGCCAGCGCGCTGACCGCATTGATGCGGGACGAACGCCTGCATGAAGCGCCCGGGCTGGACCTTCAGTCCCTCAGCCAGCGCAGCGGGTGGTCACCCAACCAGGTCTCGCAGGCGCTCAACCAGGGCCTCGGCCAGAGCTTTTCCGAGTTCGTGAACAGCTTCCGCGTCGCTGCCGCGAGGGCATGCCTGTCCGATCCGTCCGACCTCCGCAGCGTGCTGGACATCGGCCTGGCCGCCGGCTTCGGCAGCAAGTCGACCTTCAACAGCGCGTTCAAGCGCGCCACCGGGCAGACACCGAGCGAGTACCGCCGCCTCACCACGTCCGACTGAACGTCCAATCCTTCACGCCCGGTCGAACGGCGCCCGCCGCTGCGTTGCCATCAACGCTCGACCCGACGAAGAAGGTGATGCGATGCGATGGCAACGGATGATGTTCGGCCTGCTGTGGATGCTGGCGGTTCCCGTGCAGGCTGCGGTGGGGGATGCGGCGAGCGTGCTGGCCCGGGCCCGTGCAGCCAGTGGCGGCGAGCCGTGGCTGTCGGTACAGCGCCTGCAGGCGGAGGGCGAGCAGTCGGTGGGCGGCCTGCACGGGCGCTGGCAGCTCAACCAGGACCTGCGCGCCGGGCGCTATGCCGAACAGGCGCAACTGGGAGACTTCACCGTCGCCCAGGGGTTCGACGGCCAGCTGTCCTGGCGGCGCGACTATGGCGGCGAGGTCGGCCTGCTGGATGGCACCGTGCCACGTCGGACCGCGCGCACGCAGGCGTGGCTGGCCACCCGCGCCTACTGGTCCAGCGCCTATCCGGCCTCGCGCTTTGCGGGCCCTCGCACCGAGGCCCACGACGGGCAGCGCTATGACGTGCTGTCGACGACGCCGGAGGGCGCGGACCCGATCGAACTCTGGTTCGACACCCGCAGCGGCCTGCTCGGCCGGGTGGTCATCGCCTCCGCGCGCACCCCCACCGCCACCACGCTGGAAGACTACCGGGCGGTCGATGGCCTGCTGCTGCCCCATCGCCTCATCACCGATACGCTCGATGCCCAGGGCCGTGCTGATCCGCGACTGCGCAGCGACGTGCAGGTGCAGCGCTACCGGGTGGATTTCCCCGTGCCGGATGTACTGTATGCACCACCAGCGATGGCCGACGACAGCTACATCGAGGATGCCAGCGGCACCACCCGTGTCCCGTTCGACCTGATCAACAACCATGTCTACATCGAGGCCGAAGTGGACGGCCAGCCGGCGCGCTTCCTGGTGGACACCGGCGCCATCAACCTGCTGACACCGATCGCCGCCAAACGCCTGGGACTGACCACAGCGGGCCGCCTGAGCGTGCATGGTGCCGGCGACAACGCCAGCGACCTGGGCCTGGCACAGGCCCGCCACCTGCGCATCGGTGGCGCGCACCTTGCAAACCCGGTGTTCCACATCATCGACCTCGGCCAGCAGATCAACTCGATGGGCGTGCCACACGATGGCTTCATCGGCTACGAAACCTTCCTGCGCTTCGTCACCACCTTCGACTATGGCGCGCGTGTGCTCAGCTTCACCCGGCCAGGCCACTACCAGCCACCCGCCAACGCGGTGGTGCTGCCGTTCGAGCAGGATGACCGCGCACCGGTACTGAATGGCGAACTGGACGGCATCCCGCTGCGGTTGTGGCTGGACACCGGCTCACGCAACTCGCTGAGCCTGAGCAGCCCGTTCGTGCGTACCCATGGTCTGTTGGAGAAGTACCACGCCAGTGAGGAGGCGGTGCTTGGGTGGGGCCTCGGAGGCCCGGGCCGCGCGCGACCGGCCCGGCTCGGTGTGCTGCGCATGGGCAGCATCGAGGTCACCGGCCTGGTCGGTGACCTGTCCAGCACCGACAAGGGCGCGCTGGCCCTGGCCGACTATGGCGCGATTCTCGGTGGCGGCGTGCTGCGGCGCTTCTCCATGGGCATCGACTACGATGCCAAACGTCTCTATCTGGTGCCCAACGCTGAAAGCACGCAGGCCGATGCCTTCGACCGCAGCGGGCTGTGGTTGCAAGCCGAGCACGGTGCACTGCGTGTGGCCGATGTGGCGCCGACCAGCGCTGGTGCGCGCGCCGGGCTGCGAAGGGATGATCGCATCGTCATGATTTCAGGCGAGCCGATTGCCACGCGGAGACTGGCGGACTGGCGTGCGCTGCTGCGTGAGCGCCCGGTTGGGACGCGCGTGGGCATCCGTTATCTGCGCGATGGCCGGCAGGTGGATACCGAGCTGGTGCTGGCGGACCGGGTGGCTGCGGGATGGCGTGCCGATTGAGTCAGTACTGGCGCTATCCCTGCGGAGCACCACAAAGGCAGTGCCAACTATTTGTCTCTTAAGAAGTTCCTCGGCCGAGCGCCAAGTCTGATGATTTTTCGCGCGGCACCAAGATAGAAGTCACTGAATACAAATGAGAAGGCGGCAGCTGTATAGAAAACAAGTAGTGCCCCAGGAATGGGAATCGCGCGAACGAAGCTATCGCATTCGAGGTTGCGGGCGACCAGCAACCCAATCATGAACATCTCGGCCAGGAAAGCCATGGCGAATGCGAATCGCACTCGCCTAACCTCAACCGACAGAATTCCCCTTCTCGCCAGTTCGAACTTGGAATACACAAACAGCACCAGCAATGCCACAAAAAGAGCAAACATAACTGATGGAGAGTATCCAACGACTGGACAGCCCATACTCATCATGGACTCAATCAGCGCGCAGCAGATCGCCAACGCTCCAACTGCAGCTGCGCCCTTCATGCACCTTATGAAGATCAGTTCGCCGGACATTGGCATTTATTGTAGTTTGACCTCAGATGCCGAGCTGGTGCTGGCGTACCGGGTGAATGAGCGCTGGTCTGCCGATTGAGCTCGCGCTGCCCGCTGTGGCGTACCCGCTGCGCATGCGGCGGGTGCCACTGAACGAGTGGTGCCCGTGAATCTCGCACACGGCGGGAACGTCAGGGAATGAACGATGCCGAGCGACGCTCGCAACCGGCTGCATCCCGTACCACGATGGAGTACTCCGTGTCCGCGCTGGATTGGCCGGGCAGGAATACGCCATCACCATCGAACAAAACGCTCTGCTGTTCACCCTGCCCGATCGACAGCCCGATCGCTCCCGGTGTGATTTCCTCAAGGATCACGTTGTAAGGCCGCCAGGCATCCTCGCCTGTACGCCTCATCTCTGCGCGAGCAGTCCTTGAGTTCAACCTGCGTCTTTCATCCACCCACAGCTGAAGTGGCTGATCAGCGTTGTGGGTGATCTGGAAGCGCCCGTAGGTCAACCCGTCGACTCTCTCGGTGCCGACATAGGTGAAATGGGCCGGCGGACACTTCGTGGTGCGGTTCGGATGCGCCGCACAGGATGTCAGTGCAACCACGAGGCAAAAGGCAGTCAGTCGCTTCATGGGTTCGAGGCCTGATGTGGGTTGTTGTCGCGGCGGCATGCGGCGGTGAGGGCAACCAGCACTACGCCCCAGAGCGGCGTGAGCAGCACGACGTTCATCACCGTCAGCGAAACCGGTACCTGCCAGAGCAGCGATGACCTGAACCCGCTGAATCTATAGGCTTCCAGTGCAAGCACCACGACCTGGGCCAGAAGGCCCGCGAGCAGCCCCAAGCCAGCCCCCTTGGCAAGCCGCCTGATCGTCAGGCGGCCAGCGGCGGGAACCCGTGCGCCAAATCCCAGCAACAGAAGGCTGACGGCATACAGCCAGAAGAAAACCTGATGTGAGTCGAAGGCGTAAAGCGCCCTGCCCACAATGTGCAGGAACAGCCAGAGCGCTCCACACGACACCGCGTAGGCCAGCCCGTACCGAAGAATCTGCCTGGCTTTCATCTTGTATCTCTCCGAGAGCGTGCAGACCGATCGCGTTCTTTTGTGGAGGAGCGCGGGAGCTCATGCACCTTGCCTCCCGCTTGGCGCCCTACTCGCGCAATGCATCGCGCAGCGCTCGAGAGTACCTGCCTGCCTCCAGCATTTGCAGCTGGACCAGCGGAATCCGATATCTCCTGAACAGTGCAGCCAGTTCCCAGACCTCCTCCTCCAGAACCGCATCTGGATCCAGGGGTAGATAGATGACATCCCCTCTGCCGACCACATTCCCGATGCAGCCGATTCGACCAATCCACTCGAAGAAGAACCGTTCATCCTGTTGAGAAAAGAAAACTACCCTTTTCGCTTCAAGCTCCATGGTAAATCACCGTCCATTCAACCACGTCATTTGGATTACCCATCCCATTCCAGCCTTTGCACTGATTACTCTGGACCGGCGACAACGAACAGAGCTGTCAGCGCGCTGCAGAACATCCTGCGAAGACACTGCTGGGCTTCTCCTTCAAGCTCACAGCGATCACACGGTGCATGGGATGCTCCGGAACCTGCACGCATATCTGCAATCACACTTCTTCACTCAACCTCCCCCCTATCTCGTAGAGAAGGCAGGCCAGGGCGGAAAGATGATAGGCCAGTGGTTCCTGCTGCCCCAATGCGACTCTTTGAATATCAGAGTAGTCATCGAAAAGACTTCCAACTTCAAGCTCCACCCGCTCACCGCCCATGGAGTGACGTTCCGACCATGGCACCACGCGGTAAAACACGTCCTCCACTTCAATCTCTTGCAAGCCCTTGGAGCACAGCTCGTCGAACAATATTGATGAGACCTTTTCCAAGGTGTCCAAATTCATCTTAATGCTAGACACCAAATTCGAATTTCATAGGGCCAGGGTGGTACTGAAAAGAAGATTGCGCCTACCGACCCACAGCGGGCATCTGCGCCCCATACTGTAGGTGAGACGAAGAGTATCTGAAAATCACTATCTGCATATTTCCCGCATCCTGCCGAGAACGGCCGCACTTGCCCGTCCGACTTCGAGCTTCCGTATCAATCCAGCACATTCAGGCCAGATGGCCTGCTGCTGTTCTTGGCACGTGGCCGAGTAGTTACAAATCCACCATACAGCCTCGTCGTACAGGGTGATCTGCGCTTCGCCACCGGCCGGAGAGCGCAGCACGCGCGGCGAGCGGCCGGACTGCACTTGGAGACTGCGCCTAATTCATCTTCGGACGGATTACCGCTTCAGGCTGTCATGGCCTGAAGACGATCAATTCACACGCCCCCTCTACATCCGCACCTCTCTGCCAATCAGAGAAGTGGCGATGCTCCCATGCATCGCTACTTTCCATCTCCTGAGCACACTCAGTCAGGAACGCGGCAAGGAGGCGCGCTTCAGCGGGCCCGACCTGTAGAACCACCTCCTCTAGCCGACCGGGGTCATCAACGAGCTGTCTTTTCCCGTAAATCTTCATCTATTTCATGCCCCTTCGTTTCCTTCCACTATGACTTCTCCGCCGAGAGCCTTGAATATGTCGCACT
The DNA here is from genome assembly GCF_056480025.1 of Stenotrophomonas sp. 109824_Sma. NCBI lineage: Bacteria > Pseudomonadati > Pseudomonadota > Gammaproteobacteria > Lysobacterales > Lysobacteraceae > Stenotrophomonas > Stenotrophomonas sp. 109824_Sma. The sequence goes on from NZ_CM151078.1 coordinate 4,503,764, forward strand.
TGACTGGATCACCACGCTCGCATCCCTCGCGAGCAATTTCTTTGGCTACATTCAGAGCTCCGCCACACATCGAGAGCGAAAATCCCTTCCCACGAAGGAACTGCTTGACTCTATCAGAAAGGCCCGCCGGGTCCGTCCCGTGACTCCCACTTCCGTCCTGGTTCACGACGATCTCCTTACAGCCTTTCGCACAAACGTGGGCGTGACGTTGTTGCCCCTCAACATGCGAATTATCCACTCGAACAGTGGTCGGGCGCCCACCAGTAACTTTCTCGGTTCGGCCCGAGTTCGCTAACCCGTGTGGATCTACTCCCAGAAGGGGATCTCCCTCAACGTAAGCGAAGGTATTAATGCCCCCGTCCAGTCCAATCGGATCACTCTGCGAATACCGCCCCACTGCCGGGTCGTACTCGCGCTGGTAGTTGTAGAACAACCCACTCGCATCCGTCGCCTGCTGGCCCGGGAAGCGCAGCGCCAGCTCGAACACCACGCCATCGCCGTCCGGGTCCGCACTCGGAATCTGGTTGCCGAACACTTCGCTCTTGTTGTTCCACTCCCAGATCGCCACATCACGCACCGGATCGATCACCACGCGCGGCGTACCCAGATGATCCGGCTGCACGTAGGCAAGTTCCGGCACGCCGGTAGCCGGCACATTGATCAGCGCCACCGGGTAGTTGTCCAGCCAGATGGCCTGCTGCTGCACTTGGCCCGTGGCCGAGTAGTTGCCCAGCCACTGCCCGGCCTCATCGTACAGGGTGATCTGCGCTGCGCCACTAGCCGGGGTACGCAGCACGCGCTCACCGCGATGGTTGTAGCTGTAGCTTTCCAGTACAGCATCACCCTGCTTCACCGCGCTCATGCGGTTGGCATCGCTGTAGGTGAACGTCTTGCTGCCGATGCTGGTGGTGTTGCCCGCTGCGTCATGGTTGCGCGCTTCGCCGTCCACCGCAGTCAGGCGATGGCTGGTTGCGGGACAGGTGTAGTTGGCGGGGGCGCCGAGCCCCCGTGCATCCCTCAGCAGGCCTCACCGCACCGAGGTGCCCTGCCATCACTGTGTCTTCCCAACCTGGCTGGGGTACGCCCTGGCCCATATCCAACCCGGTAATTCACGCAGTGGCAGCGCCTGTTTCGCCACAGTCTCCAGCTTGATGATCTCAGTTTCGCCCCGCTTAGTTAATTCTAGTCCGCGCTCCTCGCGGTTTCCGGGCAGGATGAGCTCCGGTTTACTGTTGCTCTTAGCTCTCGTATTCCATCCCGCACATATCCTATGTGACCCAGATGGCAGACCTTCAGCACGTAACGAGTCTTGTCCGGATAAACATATCCAACAACCGGAACCGGAGTAGTACTTGTACCAATTACGGCCCCCCCCTCTGCCGAATCATAAACTTCGATCACGCCCTCCGGCACAACCTCCCTGCCCTTGTGCTCGCAAGAGGTGACAGTGAATACTGAGAAGATAAAAAAAATACAAGGAATCAATTTCATCATCTTTTCCCGCGCTGAATGGTTGATTCATCAGACATCCACCAAAGTAGGTGATTTATTGATTCCGGAAGAATCATGTTCACAGGCTGAAGCTCCTTGCCAATCTCCCGCATGCAATTCTGCAACGGCGTCCCGCAGTTATTATTTATTGCACTGTACGCCCCCTGCGGCCTCGCGAGACATGCCGATAGTTTTGACTCCTGCTGCGGTGTAAGTTCTATTGTGTGCTTAATTCCAGTGCGCAAATTAAGCTGAGATGAAACATAGTTTGTACTTATTGAGTTGCCCGCAGGGCCAAATGAGTAATCGACACCATTTGAAGTTGTCGATATGTGCCCGAAAGAGGAATGCAGCTTTCCATAGCTCGGCAGCCCTCCCTCATAGGGGAGTGGCATCCATACCCAGACATCGACCAGCCCCTTTTCATCGACCTTCGAAAGAGGCTTCCCGGAGGCATACGGGTACGTACCAATCCCTCCCATCAACCCAATCGGATCACTCTGCGAATACCGCCCCACCGCCGGGTCGTATTCCCGCTGATAGTTGTAGAACAGCCCACTCGCATCCGTCGCCTGCTGGCCTGGGAAGCGCAGCACCAGCTCGAACACCACACCATCGCCATCCGGGTCAGCACTCGGAATCTGATTACCGAACACCTCGCTCTTGTTGCTCCACTCCCAGATCGCCACATCGCGCACCGGATCGATCACCACGCGCGGCGTACCCAGATGATCCGGCTGGACGTAGGCCAACTCCGGCACTCCAGCGCTTGGCGCGTTGATCAGCGCCACCGGGTAGTTGTCCAGCCAGATGGCCTGCTGCTGGGCCTTGCCCGTGGCGGAATAATTGCCCAGCCACTGCCCGGCCTCATCGTACAGCGTGATCTGCGCTGCACCACCAGCCGGGGTACGCAGCACGCGCTCCCCACGATGGTTGTAGGCGTAGCTTTCCAGTACGGCATTGCCCTGCTTAACCGCGTTCATGCGGTTGGCATCGTTGTAGATGAACGTCTTGCCACCGATGCCGGTGGTGTTGCCCACCGCGTCATGGCTGCGTACCTCGCCGTCCACGGCAGTCAGCCGGTGGCTGGTTGCGGGATAGGTGTAGCTGGCGGTGCCTGCAGAGGTGGTCAGGGCGGTGCGATTGCCGGTGGCGTCATACGCATAGGTTTCAATCGGCGTGCCGGTCGCGCCGTCCTGGGTCTGGGTCAGGCGACCCAGCGCGTCGTAAGCGTACTTGGCCAGCACCGCCGAGCCTGCGCCGTTCTTCAGCTCGGTGATCGAACCCACCGGGTCATAGCCGTAGCCCAGCGACAGTCCGCCCGCGGCCGGGTCGTGCACCGCCTGCGGGCGATAGTCCAGGTCGAGCGGACGCTGCAGCTGGCGGCCATTGCCATAAGTCCAACCGGTCGCCGGGCCGAAGGCCGCATAGGTCACGTTGTTCACCACGATCTGGCGCGCCTGGCCGGGCCGGGTCAGGCCGATCTGGCTGATGCGCCCCTGGGTATCGCGCACGTAGTCGGCCACACTGCCATCGGGGTAGGTCAGCGCGGTCAGGCGACCCGACTTGCTGTAGGCATAGCGCAGCGTGCTGGCAACGCCGTTGACGGTCTGCACCTTGCGGGTGACCTGGCCGAAGCGGTCGTGGCAGTACTGGGTGCTGCCATTGGCGTGCAGCACCTGCCCCAGCCGTCCCTTCGCGAAGCGCTCGTCGGCGGCACAGGCGGTCGGTGCCACGTCGTAGTTGTAGCCCACGTCCAGGTTGGGGTCCGGGTAGGCAATGCCGATCAGGCGGTTGAGTGCATCGTAGTGATAGGTGGCGGTGACGCCGCGTGCATCGGTAGTGGTCTTGCGGTTGCCTGCCGCATCCACGGTGAAGCTGCTGGCGCCACTGTCCGGGCTGACCTGGCCGGTCAGGTCACCGAACCCGTTGTAGGCGTAGGTGGTATGCAGGCCCTTCGGGTCGGTGACCTGGGTGACCTGGTCCAGCGCGTTGTACTGGCTGCGGATCTCGGCCGCGACGCCGCCGACGTCCTGCAGGGTCTGCGCCAGGCGGTTCAGCGGGTCGTACTGCTGGCTGGTCACGCGCTGCAGGGCGTCGGTGATCGTCTGCGGGTTGCCGTTGGCGTCGTAGACAAAGCCGGTGGCGTGATTGCCTGCGTCCTTCAATGCGGTCAGCTGGCCGAGCGTGTTGAACGTCCGTGCCAGGGTACGGCGCAGGGTGCCGCCGGCATCCAGCGTGTCTTCCTTGAGGCGGTTGCCGGCGTTGTCCAGCGCATAGTGAATGGTGTTGCCCGCACTGTCCGCGATGTCCGTCAGCCTCTGGGCGGCGTCGTAGACATAGGTAACGCTGCTGCCGTCAGGCTCGGTGACCTGTTGCACCTGGCCGGTCGGCCAGTAGCTGATCTGGGTAACGCGGTCCTCGGCTGTAGTGGCACCGCGCACGGTGATCGAGGTCGGCCAGCCACGGGCATGGTAGGTGTAGGCGGTGACCACGCCGTTGGCATCCCTCGCCGACAACGGCCGCCCGAGTGCGTCGTAGGCCAGGGTCTCAACCGTCTGGCCCAGCGCATTGGTCACACTGCGCAGGTCGCCCTTGCGATAACTGCAGGCACCATTGGCCGCGCATCCCGCGTCGTCCGCGGTGTAGTAGGCATAGGTGGAGACATCCGCCACATCACTGCGTGGGCCATCCACGCTACGCAGCAGTCCTACCAGCGGGCACTCCGGGCCCTCTGCCTCACAGTAGGTCTGCGTGGTGACGCGGGTGTCACCGGTCACCATGTCGCGCACCGTGATGGTGGTCGGCTGGAGGCGTGCATTGCGTGCGATGCGGATCTCACGGCTACCGACGGTTTGCTGCACCAGCCGATTGCTGTCCATGGCCACGCGCGTTTCGCTGATGCGCTGATCCGGGGTACCCGCCGCTTCCGTCGTGGTGGTCACGCTGACGGCGCCTGCGGCAGAATCGCTGGCCTCGGCATAGGCGTAGTTGGTGACAACACCACGGCGATCGGTCAACGACTGCAGCCGACGCCGGAAATCGGTGCCCTCGGGCAGATAGGCGCGAGTGATGCTGCCGTTGCTTTCGGTGATGCCATTGACCTTGCGCGGAAGGCCGCTGGTACCGCTGGCGGTCAATGCGTAGGTGCTCTGCTTGCCCAGTGCGTCGGTGACGATGGTGGTGCCTGCCGGGGTGTACTCCAGGCGCACGCCATCAATGCCCACGTCGGCTTGGCTGCAATCGCCGGAATGGCGGCTGCAGGTGACCCGCCCTTGCGTGTCATAGCCGTACCAGCTGTAGCGCTGGTTGTCTTCGGCGGTAATGCCAGTCAGGTAACCCGGGAAGCGGGCGTCTTCATAATGGTAAGTACGACTGGCGCCGTCTGCGTAGGTCGCACGGATCAGTTCGCCGGCCGGTGAATAGGCGTAGCTCACCACAGGCTGGCCGGCGACCATCACCGCGGAGATCAGCGAGTCGTCACCTGGCAGGAGGTACTGAATATCCAGACGCCGCCCGGTTGAATGGGTGACGCTGAGCAGGCGGCCACGGCTGTCGTGCGCATAGGTCAGCGACGTTCCGTCCTCGAAATCGCGACGCTGCATCAGGCCGGTGGAACTGAACAGGATGCGCTCCCCGGCGCGTGAGAGCAGCCAGTTGGAACCCTGCTGCGTTACCCGCTCGCCGCTGCCGTCATTGGCTTCGTAGTAGGCGCCGCGCTTGGGGAAAGCGAGGTGCGTGCCGTCCTGACCGATCCGACCGACCTTCACTTCGGTGCCCGGTGGGAACGTGGTGCTGTCCACACCGACCGTCAACCGCAGGTTGTGCGAGTGCGTCCAACCCGTGCCCAAGGCGGCTCCAGGCGTGCTGGTCAGCGAGTGGTAGTGACGGCGGAAGCTGATCCAGCCCAGATCGAAATCGGGCTCGGGCTGGGTCTTGTCACCTGTTGTCGGGTCGCATGGATTTCCAGGTGCATCACACTGTTGCGCGATCATCGGGCTGTGGTATCGGCGGGTCATCGCCGCCGTCCCCGTCTCAAGCGCCGGGGGCATGCCGCACATCTGCAGATCTTCACGCCACTTCATGATGGTGCTGCTGGTATTGGGGCACTTCACTTCCCGTGTCCGCTGGACAGGGCGTGGCGCTGTCATCGGCTCGCAGGTTGCACTGCCTGCATTGAAGAAGTGGTAGGAAACGGTGGCCACGCCCTGCTCACCCACATTGCTGCCATCGGCGCCGGCACCTGCGCCACCGCCAGGGATCCCCGTCCACGCCTGCGTCATCGAAACCTGCGGCGCCGGGCAGGCGGGCTCCTTGGGCACCGTCAGCCTGAGCGCCTCGAACAGGGCCTCCTCCGAGCCATGCGCCTGGCTGTCGAAGCGGTATGTCCAATCGGTCTTGATCAGCTTCGCGGGTTTGATCGCGTAGTCATAGATGATCTTGTCGGTCAGGGTAGTGGTCCCCCGCATCTCCCAGCTGAAGGGGCCATAGGCCTGATGGGCGGCAAAGCGGGTTTCAATGTCCTTCTGTACCAGCTTCTCCGTCGCGCGGGGCTGGTTGCCGGACGCGAACGCGAACCACTGCTTCTTCACCTCCTGCGCCTGAACCGCAGAGGTGCCCATGCATCCCAGCGCGGCCATCGCCAGCACTGTGCTCGACAGATCCTTCAATCGCTTCAACATCCCTGTTCTCCTTCCTGGACGAACACAGCGCCGGCGGGAACGAGAACGTGGGGCGGTTGCCTCACCACGTCATGCTTCGGATCGTCCCTGGTCCGGAATGCGGGCTGACCGCACGGGGGACGTTATCTCCGATGTGGTTTACACATTCAAGTCAGAAACTGTGGAATGGGTCGGATTTCAGAGTTTTCTGATAAAGCGGGCGGCCGACCGAACAGGCGGCCGAGCGTGGGTCCGGCGCTACAGGGGCCAGTACGCCATATACAGCAACGCCGGGCATGGCCCGGCGTTTCCGTCACAGCATGGAAGGGGTAAACCTCAGTACTTGCCGTCGAACGCGAAGATCGGCTTGCGCTGCTTCCACGCACCGGCGGTGAAGTCCGGGAACTCCAGCGTCTGGAAGCTGTTCGCGATCGACTGCTCGCTCAACGGGGTGATCGCACTCCAGGTCACCGCGTCGTAGATGTCGATCGGCATCGGTGCCTTGGCCTTCAGCGCTTCAACAAACGCATGGATGACGAACCAGTCCATGCCGCCGTGGCCGGCGCTGGCAGCGGTGTCGGCATTCTGCTTCCACAGCGGGTGCTCGTACTCGTCCTGGTACTTCTTGAACTCTTCCCACTGGTGCGGCGGGCTGCGGCCTTCGATGTGGATCGAATGGTTCACGTCCATCCACAAGCCCTTGGTGCCCTGCACGCGGAAGCCCATCGAGTACGGGCGCGGCAGCGAGGTATCGTGCTGCAGCAGGATGGTCTCGCCGTTCTCGCAGGCCAGCGTGGTGGTCACGATGTCGCCCAGCTTGAACTTCACCTTGGTGCTGGGGTGGGTGGTGCCGCCACTCTTGGCCACGGTGTATTCATGCAGGCCGCGCGCCTTGGTCGCGAAGGCGTTGATGTGGGTGAAGCGGTTGCCACGGTTGATGCCGGTGTACATCGCGCACGGGCCGATGCCATGGCTGGGATACAGCTCGCCGTTGCGCTCCACCGAATGCTCGGTGCGCCAGCGTGCTTCGCTCCAGCCCTTGGGGCCGAATTCCACGCCGCTGTCGTAGGGCTGGTTCGGGTCGCCGGAATTGAACTTCACGCCGCGCAGGTCGTGCTGGTAGCCGGCCTGCAGATGCACCAGTTCGCCGAACAGGCCCTGGCGCACCATCTGCAATGCGGCCATTACGTCGCGGCGGTAGCAGACGTTCTCCAGCAGCATGTACGGGGTGCCGGTGCCCAGCTGGGTCTTCAGCACGTCCCAGTGGTCCTGCAGGGTGATGCCGGCCACCACTTCGCAGCCCACGGCCACGCCGGCCTGCATCGCGGCAATCGCCATCGGCGCGTGGTATTCCCACGGCGTGGCGATGATCACGCCATCGATGCCCTTCTGCTCCAGCAGGCGCTTCCACGCATTGGTGTCGCGGTCCTGGCCGTAGGTCTTCGGCGCCGGCTTGCCGGCCTTGGCCACCATGTCCACGGCGCGGCCGAGCATGATCGGCTCGATATCGCAGACGGCAACCACTTCGACGTCGTCGCGGCGCACCAGTTCCTTCAGCAGCACCAGGCCACGCATGCCGGTACCGATCATGGCCAGGCGCACCTTGCGCCCGCGTGCCCAGGCCGGGGTCTGCGGCAGCAGGCTGCTGGCGGCGACAGCGGCACTGGCCGCGATGAATTCCCTACGCTTCATGGCAAACATCTCTCCTCTTGGCAGCGTGCCGGCCGTAGCCGGCACGCCAGGTCACGCAAACGGAATTACTTGAACCGGTAGCCGATGGTCACACTGTAACCACGGCCGAAGATGGTTGCGTAGTCACTGGAGTCACCCAGGAAGCTGTTCGGGTCGTAGAACGGCAGGCGGTTGAACAGGTTCTTGACAGTGAAGCTCAGGTTCCACGCATCATCCGGGCGCCAGGTGACGCTCATGTTGGCGGTCCACCACGACGGCGCGCCGTCACACTTGCTCTTCTGCAGGGCCAGGTAGCCGCCGGTGCAGGTCTCCTTGTTGTTGCTCACTTCATCGACCTGGTCGGTGGCCCACTTGGTGCCGCCGACGTAGTTGACGAACATGCTGGTGGTCACCTGCTTGTAGGTCCAGTCGGCATTGAGCGTGGCACGCAGGCGCGGGTTGTTGTAGTAGCCGACCACGTCGCCGTAGTACCAGCCGTTCTCGGCGTCCATGTAGAAGCGGTTGCGGTTGGCGATGGTGGCGGCCAGGCCGATGTTCAGGTTGCCCCAGTCGCCCAGCGAGAAGCGACTACGCGCATCGATGTCGAAGCCGTCGATCAGGGTCTTGCCGCGGTTCTTGTACTGGCCCACCACGCTGGCCACGTTGCCGGCCGAGTAGCCCGGCAGGTTCGCCGGGCAGCTCACGCCGCTGGCCGGGTCGGCGCACATCGCCGTCAGCTGGGCCAGGTTGGCACGGTCGCTGTCGGTGATCGGCGAGCGCGACATCGAGATGATGTCTTCCATGCGGCGATAGTCCGGCGCGACGATTTCATTGTTGCGGTAGATGAACCAGTAGTCGGCCGACACCGACAGCCAGCTCGCCGGCTCGTAGACGAAGCCAAGGGTGGCGATCTTCGCCTTCTCCGGCTTCAGGTCCTTGTTCGGCTGGGTCATGCGCGCCACGGTGCGGCTGCAGTCGACGTTGAGCAGGGTCTTGCCGAGATCGACATCGCCCGGCCGCTGCGACTTCAGCAACAGGTTGGCGATGGCGTTGGTCTCGTTGCAGCGCAGCTCGTCACGGAAGCCGCCGAGCTGAGCGAACACGCCACCGTTGCCGGACTCGGCCAGGCTCGGTGCACGGAAACCGGTGGAGTACGTACCGCGCAGCATCAGCTGGTCGAACGCCTGGTACTTGAAGCCGATCTTCGGCGCGACGTTGGCGCTGAAGTTCGGGTACTTGTCCACGCGCACCGCGGCATCCAGTTCCAGCTTGTCGGTGATCGGTGCCACGGTCTCGGCGAACAGCGCGTAGGTGTTGCGCTTGCCGTCGAACCACGAGCCGCCCTGCTGGGAAATCAGGCCATTGGCTGCATCGGCGTTGCCCGGGGTGTAGAAGGTTTCGCGGCTGGCGTTGAAGCCGAACGCGGCGCGCATCTCGCCGGCCGGCAGCTGGAACAGCGGGCCTTCGATCTTGCCGTCCAGGGTGTGCAGGCGCGTCCACGACTGGATGTCGAAGGTCGGGAACGCTTCGCGGATCAGCGCAGCGTTGGCTTCGCTGATCTCGCCGAACTTGTACGCCGGGTGGTCGGAGATGATCACGCGGCCCGTGGTCGGATCGATCGAGTACGGGCCGAAGGCCTTCTCGAAGCCCTTGATGTTGACGTTGATCGTCTGGTACGTGGTGGAGTGCGTACCCGCGCTGGCGAACGCGGTCTCCCAGTTCCAGTCACCCCGGTTGCCACGCGCGCCGGCCAGCACGCGGTAGCTCTTGTCGGTGTTGCGCTGGCCGAAGTAGTTCGGGCCAGCATCCTGCAGCAGGTAATTCAGGCCGACCACGCCGCCCATCATCGCCTTCATCTGCGGGCTGGCGTGGTTGTACTCGTTGTTCGGGCCCAGGAACGGGTACAGGAACTGGTTGACGTTGTTGCCGGTGTTGCGCGAGAACCAGCTGGTCGGGTTGCCGGTGGTGGTGCCGTAGGTGCGCGGCGTGCCGCCGTTGGCACGCAGGTCGATGTCGGTGTAGGTCGCCTCGGCGAAGATCTCGGTGCTGTCGCCCACCAGGAACGTGCCGTTGAGGTAGGCCGTGTTGCGCTCGGACTTGGCGCCGGCATCGATCTCGTTGTTCATCCAGGTTTCCCAGACGCAACGCGGTCCGGCCGCTTCACTGGTCAGCACGTTCTTGCAGCCCGGTGCCGCTTCCTGCACGCGACGGCCGGTGACCGGATCGAACGCGAAGTAGCTGCCCGGGTTGAATTCGCCCGGCTTGCTGCCCACGCCCAGGCGCAGGTTGTTGAGGTAGTTCGGGTTGTTGACGTAGTACTGGTCGGGCCGCTTGTCGTAGAAGTCGCTGAGCGGAATCGCGTCGCGGCGGTACATGTTCACCGCGCCGTAGATGTTGAAGCGGTTCTCGGTCAGGTCACCGAAGCCGGCGGTGATGCTGGCCTGGCGCTCGCCGTAGGAATCGATGCGCGACGAGGTGTCGTTGGTGAAGCTGATCTCGGCGCCCTGGAAGTTGCGCTTGGTGATCACGTTGATCACGCCGGCCACCGCGTCAGTGCCGTACACCGCCGAGGCGCCGTCGGTCAGCACTTCCATGCGCTCGATGGCCGCGGCCGGGATCGCATCGATGTTGACGAACTGGGTCTGGAAGCCGGCCGGCGCACCGTAGTACGACAGGCGGCGACCGTTCAGCAGCACCAGCGTGCCCTGTGCGCCGAGGCCACGCAGGTTGGCCTGCGAGGCACCGTCGGAGCCGGTGAACAGCGAACGCGCGTCCTGTTGCGCCGGGCGTGCGGCGGGCAGGTTGTCGAGCACCTGCAGCAGCGTGCGCGCACCCATGTTCTGGATGTCCTGCTTGCTGATCACCTGCACCGGCGACGCGGTTTCAACGTCGGTGCGGCGGATGTTGGAGCCGGTGACCTCGATGCGGGCCAGGTCGGTGGCCTTGTCCTTGCTCTCCTGGGCGAAGGCAGGAACGGCGACCGACAGCAGCACGCCGGCGATGGCCAGCGACAGCGGAGCGATCGAACGACAGGGGGGGCGGTGGTGGCGGGCGGGCAACATCGGGGTTCTCTCCTGGCAGGGGTGCGGCGCAAAAAGTGAGCGCGTGGGCGTTCGGCGGGCAAAACGCTCCCGGGCCACGGCCATGAGGGCCGTAGTCGGAATGGGCGGGGGGAGGAGCGGTGTTACGAGGGAGTCATGGGGCGACGATGCTGGCGGAGTCGCCCTCCTGGCCGATCAGCACGGCGTTGGCCCAGTTGGCACAGACCTGGGCGGGTTGGCTGCCCTGCGCACCCAGCGTGCGCAGGCTCAGGGTGGAAAGGCCTCGGATGTCCAGCTCCGGCTTGACCACGCCGGGCGCCTTCACCAGGCCGCTGCCGTACAGCAGGCGGTTGTCACCCCAGACCTGGAACTGCAGGCCACCGGCGTTGCGGCAGGCGTCGTCGATGCCGAGGTCGGCGCGCAGCAGGTGCCAGCCGCCCTGAAGGCGCAGGTCGATGCGGCTGTTGGCGCCGACACCCAGGCCACGGCGGAACTGCAGCCCGTTCATGCGCATGCCGGCGTCGCCACGGAAGGACTGGTCGGTGCGCACCTGGCTGGCCAGCGCGGCCGGCACCGGCAGCTCGGAGAGATAGCGCTGCCGGGCCGGTCGCTCCGGTTCCTGGTGCTCGAGGATGTGGAAGGTGGACAACGCAATCGGGCCAACGTCGCGTGGCTGCAGCGCATCGAAGGCGCGGGCACTGCCCTGCGCTGCGGTGACCATCGGGTCGGTGCTGCTGGCGCCGTCGCCTTCCGGGTTCTGCACGCTCAGCACGCGGAAGCGCAGCAGTCGGCCGGCATGCGCCGGGAAGTCGATGCGCTGCACGCCTTCCTTCAGCTGCAGGCGGCCGCGGGCGATCGGCTCGCCCCACTCGCCATTGCTGTCGCCCAGGTACACCTCGTAGTCGCGGACCTGGCCGTGCTTCCAGTTCTTGTCGTTGCGCGGCGCGATGTCGATGCCATCGATCATCTTCCGCTCGCCGAAGCCGATCACCCACTCATGCGCGCCGGTGCGCACGGCCTGGTTGCGGACGCTGCGGAACCAGGTGCCCGGATCATCATCGAAGGCATTTTCCAGCGCATGGCCGGGCTCTTCGGCCGGGCGGTTGACCACCAGCAGGCTGTCGGCCGGCAGTTCGCGTCCCAGCACCGGCGCGGCCGGATAGGCATCGTCGGCGGCTGCAGCGGCCACCGCGAAGTCCAGCTGCAGCTGCAGTGGCTGGCGGATGTCCTGTGTGGCCGTGCGCACATGCAGGGTGCCGCGGCGTTCGGCGGCATCGAAATACCAGCCTTCAGCAGCGCCGTTGAAGGCGGCGGCATTGGCCAAAGCTGGCAGCGCACGGCCACCAGCCTGCACCGCACGCGGCGCCTGCCGGCTGAGTACACGCAGACCATAGCGACGCTGCGCCAGCTGGCCGTTGTACTGGCCTTGCACGGCGTCAATCTGCACCTGCACCGGGCCACTGCCCTGTGCCGGCGCCTGCACGCGGATCTGCTGCGTGCTCGATTCGCCCTGCTGGTAGCGGCGGGTGTTGCCGTCGTCTTCGTACAGCGTGTACTGCGAATCGCCCTGCGGGTACAGGTCGAACGTCACCTCATCGAGTGGCTTTTCGCCATCGAACAGCATCGACGGGTACATCGGCAGGATCGCACCGGCACGCACGAACACCGGCAGCGTGGCCAGGTCCACCTGGCGGTCGAGCTGGCGGCCATCGGCGGCGGCCTGCACGCGGCGGCCATCCCAGTAGTCGATCCAGCCACCAGCCGGCAGATGGATGTCGCGGCGCCAGCCACGGCTGGCGGCCTGGCTGCGGTACACCGGCGCCACCAGCAGGTCGCGGCCGAGCAGGAACTGGTACTTGTAGGTTTCATCCTGCGCGTGTGGGTCGCGCGGGTTGTCCCACATCAGGCCACGCACCGGCGGTGCACCGGTCTGCGCGGCCTCGTGCACCAGCCCATACATGTACGGGGTCAGGCGCATCTTCAGCTTCAGGTAATCGCGGTTGATGCTGCGATAGGGCTCGTCGTACCACCACGGGTGCTTGCGCGCATTCGACGACCAGCCGCTCATGCCCATCAGCACCGGGGTGAATGCCTTCCACTGCAGGTCGCGGGTGAAGGTCTCGGCGCTGCCGCCGAAGATCGCATCAACGTCGCCGCTGGCGTAGGCCATGCCGGACAGCCCCGAGCCGACCAGGGTCGGTACGTGCCAGCGGATGTAGTCCCAGCTGCTGCTCTGGTCGCCGGTCCACGCTACGGCATAGCGCTGGATGCCGGCCCAGCCCATCACCGTCCACAGGAACGGGCGCGAATCGGAATTGTCGAGGATGCCGTTGAACGCCTGGCGGTTGGCATCCATCGCGAACTGGTAGCCCTTGCCGGTCCAGGCCACGTCCAGCTTCTGCACGCGGCTGCCGGCCTTGCCCACTTCCCAGGCGATCTTGTCGACGCCGTTCTCGGTCCACAGACCGGTGCGGAAGCCGTACGAGGCCAGGCCCTTCACCGTTTCCGGCAGCTGCTTGTAACCGCAGCCATAGCCATCGTTGGGCAGGATCCAGCCACCGGGCATGTCGTGGGCGCGGTACTGCTTGGCCACGCTGTCGATCACATCCGGCGTGGTGCCGGTCGGGCCGTCACTCCAGCCCTCGGGCACGGTGCCGGGCTTCTTGCTGTTGTCGCCGTCGTTGTAGCAATCGGCATCGCCGTAGGACAGCGCCCAGCGCGCCACCATGTTGGGGCGACCGGTCAGCTGGGTGTAGCGTTCGATCAGCTTCGGCAGATCGGAGCCTACGAAGTAATAGGCATCGAAGCGGTCTTCGCGATGCAGCAGCGTGGCCTGGTCGGCCTCGCGCAGATCGTAGCTGCCATCGCTCCAGGTATTGCGCAACATGCCCCAGCCGCGGCTGCTCAGCAGCATCGGTGCCGGGCTGGGGCGGTCGCCCTCTTCCCAGCCGCCGGAGTAGGACACTTCCAGCTCGCGGCCCTTGAACTGGTAGCGGCCGTTCTGCTGGCCACCGCCGTAATAGCCTTCGTCGGCCTGCGAGGACAGCACCTGCACGCTCTGCGTGGCATCCAGGTCCAGTGGTTGCAGCTCCTGCCAGAGGGCGGTGGGCTGGCCGTTGTCCAGCCGCTCCAGGCGCAGGCGCAGCGGCTGCCGTTGTACATGCAGCACCAGTGCATCGGTGCGCACGCGGAGTTCCTGCGCGTCTTCTTCCAGCTGCGCCTGCACGTTCGCCTTGGGCTGCGGCAGCACGATCGGCGCGGCCTTGTCGCCTGCACCGGTGAGCTTGCCGTTGCGGCCGGCCTGCACGCGGATGATGTCGGTGGCCGGCAGCTCGATGCGGATGCGCGCGCCCTTGTCGGTCTGCAGGTCCCAGCCCTGCACGCCGTCGCGGCTGTCGCTGGCGGCCACCGAACGCAGGTTGCCGACCGGCTCGGCCCGGGCCGGCATGGACGCCAGCATCAATGCCGGCAACAGGGCCAGCATCAGCGGCGAGCGACGAACGCAGTTTTCCACGCGGACTCCCAACCCGTTCACCGGGCGTTTCGAAAGCGGTTGGGCCGACTCTAGGGCAGCGATTCGAAAGATGTCAACAAATTGAAAGGAAAAAGGAAGATATATTCCATTGAAACGAAAGTTGTTGCGTCGCAATACTTTGTGTAAGCGCTTGCAGGTGCCTGTTAAGCGTTGTGCGATACGGCATTTCGTCGATCCTTTCGTTTTCCCGGGCACCTCGCGACGCGGAAAGTCACTCACCCATTTTCTTTCCTTTTACTTTCGATGTTTGACATTTCGAAAGAAAACGCAGATGGTGCGCTGGCCCAACTGGAACCTCCGAATGGACGTCACCCTGCTTTCCGATGTGTCCGCCTGGCAGCGCCTTGGCGGAGCCGATACCGCTACCGAAATCGCCCAGCAGCCTGCGCTGTGGGAAGCCCTCGCACAGGACCTGTCGCGTGCGCGCGACCGCCTGCAGGCCTTCCTCGGCGACAGCCTCAACGATCCCAACCAGCGCGTGCTGTTCACCGGCGCCGGCAGCTCCGGCTTCATTGCCGAGATGGTGGCCGACGCGATCAACGCGCAGTGGCCAGCTGATGTGCGCGTGGTGCACACCACCAGCCTGCTGACCCACCCGGCGCTGTACCTGCAGCGCGACCGCCCGACCCTGCTGGTCTCGTTCGGCCGCAGCGGCTCCAGCCCGGAGAGCGTGGCGGCAGTGGGCCGCGTGCGCAGCGACGTGGATGACGCGCGCTTCCTCGACATCACCTGCAACGCCGATGGCGAACTGGCCCGTCGTGGCGCCGGCCGTGCCGACACCTGCACCCTGCTGATGCCCTCCGCCAGCTGCGACCGTGCCTTCGCCATGACCAGCAGCCTGACCTGCATGCTGCTGGCCGCATTGACCGTGTTCGATCGTTCGCCGTGGGATGCGCGCGTGGCGCGCCTGAAGCAGATCGCCGCGCTGGCCCGCGAAGGCCAGGCACAGTGGGATGCACCGGTGGCGGCGCTGGCGCAACGCCCGTTCAACCGCATCATCTACCTCGGCAGCGGCCCGCTGGAAGCGCTGGCACGCGAGTGCGCGCTGAAGGTGCTGGAGCTGACCGCCGGCCGCGTGCTGGCGCTGGCCAACACCCCGCTGGGCTTCCGCCATGGCCCGAAATCGACGCTGGACGGCAACACCCTGGTGGTGGTGCTGCGCAGCGTGCAGCCGCTGGCGCGCCGCTACGAACAGGACCTGCTGGAAGAGCTGCGCCGCGACGGCGTGGCCGGCCAGGTACTGGCGATCGGCCCGCATTCGGACATCGGCGCCGATGACGAATACCCCCTGATCGTGCCGGCACTGGACGATCCGTGGCTGGCGCCGGTATGGCTGGGCTTCGCGCAGCTGTTCGCGCTGCAGCGCTCGGCCGCGCTCGGGCTGACCCCGGACAACCCGTTCCCGGACGGCACCGTCAACCGCGTCGTCAAGGGCGTCACCATCCACCATGGCTGAGCTGATCGCCCACGCCTGCTACGGCATCGACATCGGCGGCACCAAGATCGAGCTGGTGGCGTGCGATGCGGCGATGCAGGTCACCTGGCGCCGTCGCGTCAGCACGCCGCAGGGCGACTACGACGGTTTCCTGCAGGCGGTGGTGGCGCTGGTGGCCGAGGCAGACGCTGCACTTGGCCGCAGTGATGCGGCCATCGGCATCGCCCTGCCCGGCGTGCGCGACCGCCACAGTGGCCGCCAGCTGAGCGCGAATGTGCCGGCGTTGACCGGCCACAGCGTGGCGGCCGACCTGCAGGCGCGCCTGCAGCGGCCGCTACATTTCGGCAATGACCTGCAGTGTTTTGCCCTGTCTGAAGCACACGGCGGTGCCGCCGACGGCTATCCCAGCATGTTCGGCGCCATCCTCGGCACCGGCGCTGGCGGTGGTTTCTGCGTGCAGGGCCGCCTGCTGTCCGGTTTCAACGGGCTGGCCGGCGAATGGGGCCACTGGAGCGTGCCCGGGCATCTGCTGCAGCGCCACGGCCTGCCGCTGATCGACTGCGCCTGTGGCCTGCAGGGCTGCGTGGAGCGCTATGTGTCCGGCAGTGGCGTGGCGATGATCGAGCGCCACCTTGGTGGCAGCGCCGCCGACGCCAGTGCGGTGATCGCCCTGGCCGAAGCCGGTGATGCGCGCGCGCGCAAGGCGCTGGACATCCATCGCGACCTGCTCGGCCACAGCCTGGCCGCGCTGGTGCTGGCGCTGGACCCGCACGTGATCGTGCTCGGCGGCGGTCTTTCGCAGTACGCGCCGCTCTACGAGCACCTGCCCGCCGCCATCGCCGCCCATCTGTTCAAGGGCGTGCAGGTGCCACCGATCGTGCCGCCACGCTTTGGCGATGCCGGCGGCGCACGTGGTGCTGCCCTGCTCGCCTGCCAACCCTCGTTTTCCTGATGTCCGGAGCCTGACCATGTCCCCGTTGCAGACCCTGCTTGCCTCCCACCGCGCTGGTGCCAACGTCGGCCTGTACAGCGTCTGCTGCAGCAACGAGCAGGTGCTGCGCGCAGCCATGCACGTGGCGCAGGCACATGGCACCGTGCTGCTGGTCGAGGCCACCTCCAACCAGGTCGACCAGTTCGGCGGCTACACCGGCATGACCCCGCCGCAGTACCGCGATTACGTCGGCACGCTGGCCGATGAGGAAGGCTTCCCGCGCGAGCGGCTGATCCTGGGCGGTGACCATCTCGGCCCGAATGCCTGGCAGAAGCGCCCGGCGGCCGAAGCGATGACCCACGCGCGCGTGCTGATCGAAGCCTACGTCGCCGCCGGTTTCCACAAGATCCACCTGGACTGCAGCATGTCCTGCGCCGACGACCCGGTGCCGCTGCCCGATGCCATCGTCGCCGCGCGTTCGGCCGAGCTGGCCGAGATCGCCGAGCGCACCGCCGCCGAACACGGCCTGCCGCCGCCGGTCTACGTGATCGGCACCGAAGTGCCGATTCCCGGTGGCGAAGCCTCGCTGGCCGAAGGCCTGCAGGTGACCACGCCGGCCGCCGCCGCGCAGACCCTGGCCATCCACCAGCAGGCGTTCGATACCCCGCAGCTGCGCGACGCGTGGCAGCGCGTGATCGCGATGGTGGTGCAGCCCGGCGTGGACTTCGACCACAGCAGCGTGCACGAATACGACCCGGCCGCCGCCAGTGCGCTGGCCGATTTCCTCGAACAGCAGCCGCGCATCGTGTTCGAAGCGCATTCCACCGACTACCAGCGCGAAAGTGGCCTGCACGCGCTGGTACGCGACCACTTCGCCATCCTGAAGGTCGGCCCGGCCGCCACCTTCGCCTACCGCGAGGCGCTGTTCGCGCTGGCCGCGATCGAAGCCGAACTGCTGCCGGCCGCACAGTGCTCGCGCCTGCCGCAGGTGCTGGACGAGGTGATGGTGGCGCAGCCGAAGTACTGGCAGTCCTATTACCAGGGCGATGACGCCGCGCTGCGGCTGCTGCGCAGCTACTCCTTCAGCGACCGCTGCCGCTACTACTGGGGCGAGCCGGCGCTGGTGCAGGCGGTGCAGACCCTGTTCGACAACCTGGAGCAGCACGCGCCGCCGCTGGTACTGCTCAGCCAGTACCTGCCGGAGCAGTACCGCGCCGTGCGCGAAGGCCGCCTTGTCAACACCCCCACCGCCCTGGTGCAGCACCGCATCGGCCTGTGCCTGGGCGAGTACGCCCGCGCCTGCAGCGCCAACCAGGCCGGCACCCGCGTGCAGAGCGCAGGTTCGGCTGCCGGCGTTCCTGCGAACGGCTAATCTCTACCTTTTCCCGCGAAACCGAGAATGGCCATGCGCAACACCCGCTCCCGCCGGCAACAGATCCTGCAGCTGCTGATCGAGCACGGCTCGGTACAGGTGGCCGATCTGGTCGAGCGCTTCGGCGTGTCGGCGGTGACCATCCGTGCCGATCTGACCCACTTCGAGTCGCAGGGCCTGGCCAACCGTACCCACGGTGGTGCCACGCTCGTTCGTACGCCGCCGCAGGAACAGGACATCCACGAGAAGGACGCACTGAACCTGCCGCTGAAGGAATCGATCGGTGCGCGCGCCGCGCGCCTGGTGCAGCCCGGCGACAACATCATCATCGACTCCGGCTCGACCACGATGACCCTGGCCCGCCACCTGCGCGCGCATCGCGACGTGACGGTGATGACCAACGGCCTGAACATCGCCTGGGAACTGGCCAATGCCGCAGGCATCACCGTGCTGCTGACCGGCGGCCTGCTGCGCCAGCAGTCGCTGTCGCTGCAGGGCAGCCAGGCCGAGGCCAGCCTCAACTCGTACAGCTTCGACACCCTGTTCCTGGGCGTGGACGGCCTGGACCTGCAGTTCGGCCTGACCACCCACGACGAGGCCGAAGCCCGCCTCAACCACCGCATGGTCGAGCGCGCGCGCCGCATCGTGGTGCTGACCGATGCCTCCAAGTTCGGCCGCGTCAGCCTGCACCGCATCGCCCTGCTGGATCAGATCCACGCCATCATCACCGACGCCGGCATCGACGATGCAACCCGCGAAGGGCTGCAGCGGCTGGGCATCGAAGTGATCATCGCCGAGCCCACCGCATGACCGACACCCGCACCCTGCATGGCCGCATCCTCACCCCGCTGGGTTGGCGGCGTGGTCACGTCCACTTCGATTCGCAGGTGCGCCAGCTGCAGGTGGATGACCACAGCGGCGCTGACGACCTGCAGCTGCCGGTGATCCTGCCCGGCTTCATCGACCTGCATGTGCACGGCGCGGCCGGCGTGGACCTGATGCAGGGCGGCGACGTGGCACGCACCATCGCCCGCACCCATCTGCGCTTCGGTACCACCACGCTGCTGGCGACCACCATGACCGCCGGGCTGGACGAGATCGAGCACGCGCTGCAGGGTGTGGCCGCCACCATGGCGGCGCCCGATGCCGACGCCGCCTGCATTGCCGGCGTGCATCTGGAAGGCCCGTTCATCAGCCCGCAGCGCCTGGGCGCGCAGCCCAACCGCACCATCGAGGCGACGCTGGCGCTGGTGCAACAGCTGCATGCGCTGGCACCGATCCGGGTGATGACGCTGGCCCCGGAAATCGGCGAGCACACCGCGCTGATACCTGCGCTTTCGGCGATGGGCATCCGCGTGCAGCTTGGCCACAGCGCCGGCACCTACGAGGAAGGCGTGGCCGCGCTGCAGGCCGGCGCCTCCGGCTTCACCCACCTGTTCAATGGCATGACCGGCGTCGATCACTATCGCCCGGGCATCGCCGCAGCGGCGCTGGCACATGCACAGTACGCCGAGATCATCCCCGACCTGCAGCACATCCACCCCGGCGTGATCCGCCTGGCCGCGCGTGCGATCCCGCGCCTGTACGCGGTGACCGACGCCACCGCCGCCACGGGCATGCCCGATGGCGAGTACGCGCTGGGCGAACAGCGCGTGCACAAGTGCGGCGGCTGCGTGCGCCTGGCGACCGGTTCGCTGGCCGGCAGCGCGCTGACCATGGACCAGGCGCTGCGCAACCTGGTGCGGGTCGGCCTGGAGCTGGCCGACGCGTCGCAGCGTGTTTCCACCTTCCCCGCCGCGTATCTCGGCCTGGACGATCGCGGCCGCATCGCGCCCGACGCCCGCGCCGACCTGGTGGTGCTGGATGCCGAACTGCGCCTGCAGCAGGTGGTGGTGGGCGGGCGGGTAGTCGATTTGAACGCCGCAAACGCCTGATATCTGCGTTTTTGTAGAGCCGAAGGCAATGGCAGGAGCCATTGCCAACGTCGCTTGCGACGGCCCGGAGGGTGCCGATCAGGACGATCGGCATAGCCAGGCTCGGCTGCTTTTCATACCGACATCGATGACGTCCGTGCCGCGCTTCGCGCGGCAAGCCGAGCATGGCTCGGCTCTACATGAAGCGCGCAAGCGCAATGCCTCAGCCACGCACCATCCCCGTTATTCCAGGAATACGCCGATGACCGCAGCCGCCGCACCTGCCGTACCCGCTTCCACCACCCCGCGCTGGACCGTACGCTACCTGCTCTTCATCGGCGGCCTCGGTGGCCTGCTGTACGGCATCGACATCGGCATCATCGCCGGTGCCCTGCCCTACCTGGAGGCAACGGCCAGCCACGCGTGGCAGCTCAGCAGCCAGCAGCTCGGCTTCGTCGTCGCGGCAGTGCTGCTGGGCAGTGTGTTGTCCTCGCTGTTCGCCGGCATGGTCGCCGACCTGATCGGCCGCCGCGGCGCGATGCTGCTGGCCGGCCTGCTGTTCACCGCCTCGATTCCGATCATGGCGCTGGCTTCGGGCTACACGCCGCTGCTGCTCGGCCGGCTGCTGCAGGGCATCAGTGGCGGCCTGATTGGCGTGGTGATTCCGCTGTACCTGGCCGAAGTGCTCAGCCCCGAACGACGCGGGCGCGGCGCGGCGATGTTCCAGCTGTTGCTGACCGTCGGCCTGGTGCTGGCGGCGCTGATCGGCCTGTACCAGGCCCATGCAGTGGATGCCGCCGCCGAAGCCGTGCGCTCACTGCCGGTCGCGCAGCAGGCGCAGGAGCTGTTTGCGGTGAAGGACCACGCCTGGCGCACCATCTTCTGGACCTGCCTGGCGCCGGGCCTGCTGTTCTGCGCCGGCATCTTCTGGCTGTCCGAGTCACCGCGCTGGCTGGTGCGGCGCGGCCGCATCGATGACGCGCGCCGCAGCCTGCAGCGCGTGCTGCCGGCTGCGGAGGTGGAACCCACGCTTGCACAGATCCAGGCACCGGAATCGCGCAGCAGCAGCGGCAAGCGCGACCCGCTGCTCAGCCGCCGCTACGTGGTGCCGTTCCTGCTCGCCTGCGTGGTGCTGGCCTGCACCCAGGCCACTGGCATCAACTCGGTGCTGGCCTACGCAGTGAACATCCTCAACCAGGCGGGCCTGTCCGGCTCGGTGGCCAATGGCGCTGACGTGGCGATCAAGCTGCTCAATGCGGTGATGACCGTGGTCGCGCTGCTGCTGGTCGACCGCAAGGGCCGCAAATTCCTGCTGATGCTCGGCAGCGGCGGCATCTGCGTGGCCCTGCTGGCCGCCGCCACGCTGTTCTTCCAGGCCGAGCGCGGCCGTACCGACGTGCAGCCGCAGCTGCAGGCGGCGGTCAGCGGCGATGGCCTGCAACTGGTACTGGATGACGCGCAGTGGCAGCGCTTGGGTGTTGGCATCGACAGCGAAGGCAGGCCGCTGCAGCTGACCGTGTCGTATGCCTATGGCGACTTCACCAATGTGCGCGCCCTGCGCAGCGACAATCTGACCGACCGCGAGCTGCGCATCGAGCGTGCCGGCACCGTGCAGCCGGACAGCGTGATCGGCGCGTTCTTCCGCAAACTGCATCTGAACCCGTTCGCCGACCCGGCCAAGGCCGCGCAGGCACCGCTGCGCATCGAGCAGGCACGCATCGGCCCGGTGCCGCCGCCGGCCCACGGCTGGGCGGTGGCCGCCTGCATCCTGGTGTTCGTCGCGTTCTTCGCGGTCGGCCCCGGCGTCTGCGTGTGGCTGGCGCTGTCGGAGCTGATGCCGAACCGCATCCGCTCCAACGGCATGAGCATCGCACTGCTGATCAACCAGTTCGTGTCGACCACCATCGCCGCGATCTTCCTGCCCACGGTGGGCCACTACGGCTACGCCAGCATGTTCGTGTTCTGGGCGGCGTGCACCTTCGTGTTCTTCCTGGTAGCCGCGTTCTGGCTGCCGGAGACCAAGGGCAAGTCGCTGGAAGAGATCGAGGCCCGCTTCGCGCGGTAGCAGTCGACCTGGGTCGACCTCCGCGCGCAGCGCGGGGTTGCAGGCGCGCCCGTCATTCGCCCGTGATGTGCCTGGCCAGCGCCTGCGCTTCGGCAACGCTGGACAGCCCGCTCAGCATCATCGATTCGCCGAACGGTCCCTGCACCGTCGCCACCATCAGCACGCGGCCGTCCACGCTGATCGCCGCCCGCTGGCCCACCAGGGCCGCGGTGCCATCGTGGATGCGCTGGTGCGCCTCCGGCCGATAGCGGATCTGCAGGCCCGGCTGCTTGCCTTCATCCAGCACATAGCGCACATCGGCGATGTCCGCGCTGCCGGCAATCGGCGGCTCGCGCAGGGCCAGCGTCTCGCCCTGCCACTGCGCTTGGGTACCCTTGCCGTCTGCATCGACCGCGCTCAGGCGCACATCCACGCCGGGGCGTGGCGCATGCTCCTTGCCTGCCAGCGCACCGGGCGCGGCACCTGGCATGCATCCGGCCAGCACCAGCGCCGCCCCCAGCAGAAGCGGAAGCGCAACCCTCACTTCAGCTTCCGCAGCTTGAACGCCACAAGCACCTGCAACAGCCCGTACAGCAGGCTGCCGATGCCGATCCACAGCGTGGTCACCGCCACGCCTGCATACGGATTGGCAGCGAACAGCAGGCCCAGCACCACCGCCAGCACGCCACTGAGAATCAGCAGCCACTCGCCCTGGATCTGCTTGCGTACGCGGATCGCGAACACGATGCGATAGATGCCGGCCACCAGCAGCCATGCCGCCAGGAACAGCACCAGCACGCTGGCGGTGGCCAGCGGATTGATCACCGCCAGGATGCCGAAACCCAGCGAGGCGATGGCATACAGTGCCAGCCAGCCACGCGACGCACCGCTGCCGCCGCTGACCAGTGCGAACAGGCTGATGACACCTTCAACGATGGCCATCACGCCCAGCGTCCACGCCAGTGCCATGGCGGCGGACAGCGGCCAGCCAATGGCGATGATGCCGAAGCCCAGCGCAACCAGCCCATACAGCAGCAGGATCCACCAGCTGCGACCCACCGCCGACAACAAGGGAGACAAGGGGGAATTCATGGCCACTCCTTCGATCCGGAACCGGCCTCATCCTAGCCCCTGGCGATGAAGAGGACGATCACGGCACCCGCGCGCACACCCATACCCGCACCTCTTCAGCGCCCACGCAGCGCAGCGTTTCGGCAATCTCCATCACCGTACTGCCGGTGGTCATCACGTCGTCGACCACGGTCAGTCGCGGTGGCACCGGATCGCGTACATCGAACGCATCGAACAGGTTCTCCCGGCGCTGTTCGGCCGTGCGTTCGGACTGCGGCGCCGTATGCCGCTGCCGGTACAGCCCGTGCCAGACCGGCATCGGCAGCAGGCGACACAGTTCGGCGGCCTGGTTGTAGCCGCGCTGGCGCAGGCGGCGCCGGTGCAGCGGTACCGGCACCAGCGGTGGGCATGACCAGGGCGGCGGTGCGCGTCGCATCAACTGCGCCAGCAGGCGGCCGGCCGCCAGGTCCTGATGAAACTTGTAGCGCACCAGCAGCTGGTCGACCGGTGGCAGGTACAACAGGCTGGCATGGGTGGCCGTCTGCGGTGGTGCTTCCTCGCGGCAGCTGCCGCAGACGATCAACGCCGTGTCGGGCAACGGCAACGCACAGCGCAGGCAGGCACGGCCGGACCACGGCAGGTCGGCAAGGCAGGCGCGGCACAGGTCAAGATCATCGTGGCCCGGGTCGCCGCAGACCAGACACCGCAGTGGCAGGAGCACGCGAAGCAGCGCTGCGGGCCAATCCGCCGGTAGAGGGAGGTAGGCAAGAGGCATACCCCAACCTGCCCGCGCAGCGATGCCGGAACCATCACCGGCAACCACACCGGACGGTCAGGAAAGCGGACGCAGTACCGTCAGTCGTCTCATCGGGTCAGTCACGCAGGGATGCCCGCCAGGCCACCAGGGCGGCGGCGGCGCGCTGGGTCCTGTACTCATCCGGATTGACGCCCATTTCATTGCGCGCCATGCCGGCAAGGGCCGCACACAGTTCCTGTTCGCCTGCACCGCGCAGCAGCTGGGACTCGATGCGATCTGCGTAGGCGGCGTACTCGCCACGGCAGTCCGGATTGGCCTGGATGCCTATTGGATCCCATACATAGTGCAGGACTTCATCCACCGCTCGGCCCAGTGCACCGCGCCTGCGTTCTGCCGCCTGGCGGACCTCCTTCCAGTGTGGCGTGTTGTGCAGTGCCTCGAACGGCATCGGCACCGGCGACAACAGGTAGGAGATGCCGTCTTCTTCCTGCTTGACGTGCCAGACGCCAACACCGACATCCGCCATGTGCTCCGACAGCGGGAAAACAAAGGCGGGCAGCCACAACAGCTCGATGCGGCCATCTCCCTGCCAGCCCAGGGCGGTGAACATCCCGGCTGCGGTCTCCCGGTAGGCCTGCGCGGCAGCCTCGCCGACCAGTTGCCCCGGATCCAGCATGAACACCCGGTTGTCGATGTACTCGACCACGCTGCCATGGAACTCGCGCAAGCGCTCGGGCGGGTAATCGATGACCTGTTCAGGGGCGATGGTGTAGCTCACTTCGTGAAATCCTTTCCGCTGGAAGGCGAGTGTGGCGCGACGACGGGCATCATCAACAACTCCGCCAACCCACGATAGATCGGCACCCGGCACACCAACCCGGACACACCACGCGCGATCAGCACCGTGGCCAGGATCGGCAGCAGCAGGTCGCCGCTGTCGGTCAGCTCCAGCGAAATCACCGCCGAGGTCAGCGGTGCCTGGGTGACGCCGGTCAGATAGGCGCACATGCCTAACAGTACAAATGCTCGCGGATCCACGCCCGGCATCAGTACCGCCAGGTTATGCCCAAGGCCGGCACCGACCGCCAGCGCCGGCGAGAACAGGCCACCGGGGATACCCGCCACGTAGGACGCCAGATTCGCCAGCAGCTTCATCAGACCGAATTCATGGCCGACCATCGCCTGCCCCTGCACCAGGCTGCGCGCCTGCTCGTAGCCGGTGCCGAACGCGCCTTCGCCGAACGTCAACGCCAGCGCCACCACCACCAGGCCGCAGCCTGCAGCCAGCAGCACGGGATGCCGCTGCCGCAGCTGGCCCAGCCAACGCGGGCGGCCCGCCGCACTCGCCAGCACCGCGCGCGCGAACAATCCACCCAGCAATCCGGCCACTGCGCCGCACAGCAGGATCGCCAGCCAGCCCTGTCCCAGCGGCAGCCGCGCGCTCACATGACCGAAGTAGGTGTAGTTGCCGAGCAGGCCGAGCGACACCACGCCACCGACAATCACTGCGGTCAGCAAGGTGCCGGAGAACCGATGCTCGAAACGGCCGCTGAGCTCCTCGATGGCGAAGACGATGCCGGCCAGCGGCGTGTTGAACGCCGCCGCAATGCCCGCCGCGCCGCCCGCCAGCAGGAAGTGCGAGAGCTCGCGTGGGTCCTTGAAGCCGAACCAGCGGCCGAACAGGTACATCAGGCTGGCACCCACATGCACCGTCGGGCCCTCGCGCCCGACCGACGCGCCGCCCAGCAGCGACAACGACGTCAGCAACAGCTTGCCCGCCGAGACCGCAGGCGAAAGATTGGTCCTGCGGAACGACTCATCCGGCTTGTCCAGTGCGGCGATGACCTGCGGAATGCCGCTGCCCCGTGTGGGCTTCAGCACGCCAGAAGTGAGCCACGCCAACAACGCGAAGATGCCCGGTGTGAGCAGCAGGGCCCACCACGGCGAATGCGAGGTGATGCGCTGGAACAGGTGGAAGGCCGCGTCGCTGGCCTTGGCGAACAGGATGGCCACCAGTGCCACGGCCACGGCGCCGCCCCAGAGTGCGGCGCGGCGGCGCCAGGCCTCACTGAGAACCAGCGCGGTGATACGGCCGCGGAGGCGATGGAGATCGGTCATGCGGGGCAGTCTGGACGCTGCGGAGGAAGGCGGACAGCGGCTACTGTGGCTGAAGGCCTTGCAGGATGCGGTGAAATGCCCGGCCGTGGATCCTGCTGACAGCCTGCCCCGTGCGTGCACCGCTAGACGGGCAGGCGCTCCCGCCACCGGCGCTTTTCCACGCTGCGCACGTTGGGCTGCTACCGCAGCCAATCCAGATAGCGCGGCAGATGTGCCAACTCATCATCGCTCGCATCACCGGTCAGGGCTGCTGCCGGATGCGCACTTCGCCATGGCGCATGCGCGCCAGGTCGCCCTGCGCTTCCAGTACGCCGCGCGCGACCAGTTTGCGCACGCGCTGGGCGTAGAAGACATCGGCAATGCCGGGGCGGCGCTGCGGGTCCAGCGACATCGCGTTGCCCACGATGAAGGCGATTTTCCGGAACTGCCCATCGCAGTGGGAAAGCAGTTGCGCATCGATCCAGGCGATGTCCTCGTCGGTCAGCGCGGCGATGTTCTGCCGCTGCTGCTCGGTAAGGTGGGCATCGCTGTCGGGCTCCTCCTCGGTGTCGCGCAGGCAGCCATTGATGGCCAGCAGGCGAACCAGCACGTACAGACCGAACGCCTGCAACTCCTCGTCGGGCAGCGTCGAGGGATCGAGCTGCCCCGCCGCGTAGTCCTTGAAGGTCACGAAGATGCGGTTCTGCCAGTGACCGGGTTCACTCGTCTGGCGCAGATCATCCATCACCACGCGCAGGCCGCCGTCAGGCAGTTCGGCCAGGCTGCACAGCACCGCATCGGGGCGGATCGGGTAGGGCTGGTAGCTGTCCATGGCTCATGCTCGCGAGTCCGTATGCAGCAATGAACTTACACCGTAGCGCGCATTTCTGGCGGTCGATTTCTGTAAACTGCACAAGAATATTTAAGTTGACAGGCCTCGCCAGCCCACCCACACTGCCGCCCTCGCTCCACTCGTACCCAAGGTCCCGCCATGGCTGCTGCCATCCGCCACGACTGGCAACACGACGAACTGCAGGCGCTGTTCGATCTGCCGTTTCCCGAGCTGCTGTTCCGCGCCGCCGCGGTCCATCGCGAGCATTTCGACCCATCGCAGGTGCAGGTCTCCACGTTGCTGTCGGTGAAGACCGGCGGCTGCCCGGAAGACTGCGCGTACTGCCCGCAGGCGCAGCGCTACAGCACCGGCGTGAACGCGCAGAAGCTGATGGAGACCGATGCGGTGCTGGCCAAGGCACGCCAGGCCAAGGCCGCCGGTGCCTCGCGCTTCTGCATGGGTGCCGCGTGGCGTTCGCCGAAGGACCGCGACATTCCGAAGGTGGCGGCAATGATCGCCGGGGTGAAGGCGCTTGGCCTGGAGACCTGCGCCACGCTGGGCATGCTCAGCGGCGAACAGGCACGTGCGCTGAAGGACGCCGGCCTGGACTACTACAACCACAACCTCGACACAGCGCCGGACTACTACGATTCGATCATCCACACGCGCCAGTACCAGGACCGCCTGGACACGCTGGAGCACGTGCGCGATGCCGGCCTGAAGACCTGCTGCGGTGGCATCGTCGGCATGGGCGAGACGCGCGCGCAGCGCGTCGGCCTGCTGCTGGCGCTGGCCACGCTGCCGGCACATCCCGATTCGGTGCCGATCAACAAGCTGGTGCAGGTGGCGGGTACGCCGCTGCACGGCAGCGCCGAGCTGGACCCGTTCGAGTTCGTGCGCATGATCGCGGTGGCACGCATCGCCATGCCGCGCTCGATGGTACGGCTGTCGGCCGGGCGCGAGGCGATGAGCGACGAACTGCAGGCGCTGTGCTTCCTGGCCGGTGCCAACTCGATCTTCTACGGCGACAAGCTGCTGACCACCGGCAACCCGGAGAGCGAGCGCGACCTGGCCTTGTTCGCTCGGCTGGGATTGCAACCGATGGCGGTGCAGGTGGATGCCGAGGGTCATGACCACGGCGGTACCGTGCACGCCGATATCAGCGCCGATGCGCCGGCCTGTGGCTGCGCTCACGCGGCCTGAGACGGGTCGCAAGCAGGCGCCGCGGCAACGCGCTACCCTAGCCGCCCCGTCGCCGCATTCAGCCGCCATGGCCCGCCCCGACCTGACCGCCCGCCTCCACGCCCAACGCGCCCTGCGCGATGCCCAAGGCCGTCGCCGCACGCGGCGCACGGTCACCCGTCGTGACGGCGTCCGCCTGGAAGTGGACGGCCAGTGGCTGACCGGCTTCTGCAGCAACGATTACCTGGGCCTGGCCCAGCAGTTCAGCGTGGTCAACGCACTGCAGGATGCGGCCGCACGCGAAGGCACCGGCGCGGGTGCCTCGCATCTGGTCTGCGGCCACCACGCCCTGCATGACGCGCTGGAGCGCGAAGTGGCAGAGTGGCTGGGCTACCCGCGCGCGCTGCTGTTCGGCAGTGGCTTCGCCGCCAACCTGGCCGTGCAGCAGGCGCTGCTGAGCGAAGAGAACGATGTGTGCGTGCAGGACAAGCTCAACCACGCCAGCCTGCTCGATGCGACGCGGCTGGCCGGTGCGCGCCTGCGCCGTTATCCGCACCTTGATGCCGAAGGCGCGATGCGCCAGCTCAAGCACGCGCCCGATGGCGCGGCGATGCTGGCCACCGATGGTGTCTTCAGCATGGATGGTGACATCGCACCGCTGCGTGCATTGTCGCTTGTGGCACGCCTGCAGCAGGCGCTGTTCTATGTGGACGATGCGCATGGCGTGGGCGTGGTGGGCG
Source organism: Stenotrophomonas sp. 109824_Sma (assembly GCF_056480025.1). Taxonomy (NCBI): domain Bacteria; kingdom Pseudomonadati; phylum Pseudomonadota; class Gammaproteobacteria; order Lysobacterales; family Lysobacteraceae; genus Stenotrophomonas; species Stenotrophomonas sp. 109824_Sma. Next base: position 4,532,537 of record NZ_CM151078.1, read on the forward strand.
ATGGCCGTGGCGCGGTCGCGGCTGCCGGACTGGGCGTGGACGATGTGCCGCTACAGCTGGTCACGCTGGGCAAGGCACTGGGCGGTTCCGGCGCGCTGGTGCTGGGCCGCGACGACCTGGTCGAGCACCTGGCCGAAACCGCGCGCCCCTACATCTACACCACCGCGATGCCGCCGCCGCTGGCCGCCGCAGCACTGGAAGCGGTGCGCCTGGCCCGCCGTGACAACTGGCGGCGTTCGAAACTGACCGACCTGATCGCGCTGTTCCGCGGCGAAGCCCGCCGCCATGGCCTGGACCTGATGGCCTCGGAAACGCCGATCCAGCCGCTGCTGTGTGGCGACGACCACCGCGCCGTGGCGATGTCCAAGGCATTGGAACAGGCCGGTTGGCTGGTCGGCGCGATCCGCCCGCCCACGGTTCCCGAAGGCAAGGCGCGCCTGCGCGTCACCCTGTCCGCGTTGCACACCCCCGAGCAGGTGCGTGGCGTGGTCGAAGCCATTGCCAGCGCGCGCGATCGCGTCGACCTGGCCGCGCGTGAGGCCGCGCCACCGCCGCTGCCGGTCTTTGCCTGAGCCTGTTGCCGTTTTCCCATGCATATCGACGTCACCGGCCAGGGGCCGGACCTGGTACTGATCCATGGCTGGGCCCTGCAGGGCGGCGTGTTCGCGCCGCTGGTGCAACGCCTGGCCGATCGCTTCACCCTGCATCTGGTTGATCTGCCGGGCCATGGCCACAGCCGCGAGGACACCACGCCGCTGCGCCTGCCGTTCGTGGTCAACGCCATCGCCGCGGCCACGCCGCCGGCGGTGTGGTGTGGTTGGTCGCTGGGCGGCCTGTTCGCACTGCACGCCGCCGCAACGCTGCCGAAGGTGCGCGGGCTGGCGATGATCGCGGCCACGCCGCGCTTCGTGCGTGGCGAAGACTGGCCGCATGCGGTGGAACCGGCGGTGTTCGAGCAGTTCGGGCGCGAGCTGGCCAGCGATTTCGGCGGCACCCTGGAGCGCTTCCTGGCGCTGGACGTGATGGGCTCGGCACACGCCCGCGAGGAGCTGCGCACGCTGCGCCAGCGCCTGGTCGAGCGCGGTGCACCCACCGAACGCGCCCTGCTGGAAGGCCTGCGCCTGCTGGAAGGCACCGACCTGCGCGGCGCACTGCCGACGCTGGGCAAACCCAGCCTGTGGATCGCCGGCCAGCGTGACCGGCTGGTGTCGCCGACGGCGATGCAGGCCGCTGCGGCACTGGCCCCGGGCGGGCAGGCGCTGACCATCGCCCACGGCGGCCATGCGCCCTTCCTCGGCCATGCCGACGAGGTCGCCGCGGCCCTGCAACACTTCGTTGCCGGCCTGTCACCGGCCGATGGCGGACAATGAGCGCCTTCCTCATTCCGCGGGATTGACGCATGGATCTGGGTATCAACGGCCGCTGGGCACTGGTCTGCGGCGCAAGCAAGGGGTTGGGCCTGGGCTGCGCGCGGGCACTGGTGCGCGAGGGCGTCAACGTGGTGATCGTGGCCCGGGGCGAAGCCACCCTGCAGGCCGCCGCTGAAGAGCTGCGTGCCCTGCCCGGCGCCGCGGAAGTCCGCGTGGTCGCCGCCGACGTCACCGCCGAGGCCGGCCGTGCCGCGGCGCTGGCCGCGTGCCCGCAGGTGGACATCCTGGTCACCAACGCCGGTGGCCCGCCGCCGGGCGATTTCCGCAGCTTCGAGCGCGACGACTGGATCGCCGCACTGGACGCCAACATGCTGGCGCCGATCGCGCTGATCCGCGCCACCGTGGACGCGATGATCGCGCGCGGCTTCGGCCGCATCGTCAACATCACGTCCTCGGCAGTGAAAGCCCCGATCGACATCCTGGCGCTGTCCAACGGCGCGCGCAGTGGCCTGACCGGCTTCGTCGCCGGGCTGTCGCGCCGCACCGTGGCGCACAACGTCACCATCAACAACCTGCTGCCCGGCCAGTTCGACACCGACCGCCTGCGCGCCAACTTCGCCCACTCTGCGGGCAAGGACGGCGATGCTGCGGAAGTGGCCGAACGCCGCCGCCAGCAGATCCCCGCCGGCCGCTTCGGCACGCCGGATGAATTCGGCGCCGCCTGCGCCTTCCTGTGCAGTGCACAGGCCGGTTACCTCACCGGGCAGAACCTGCTGATCGACGGCGGCGCCTACCCCGGTACGTTCTAAGAGACTTTCGCAATGCCGTCCCACTTCGATGCCCGCCATGTCCGCCGCGCGTTCGCCCGCGCCGCCAACAGCTATGACGCCGCCGCCGCCCTGCAGCGCGAGGTGCAGGCGCGGCTGATCGAATCGCTGGACTACCTGGAGGCACGCAAGCCGGAGGTGGTGCTGGACATCGGTGCCGGCACCGGCCACGCCAGTGCACTGATGAAGAAGCGCTGGCCGAAGGCGCAGGTGATCGCGCTGGACGTGGCGCTGCCGATGCTGGACCAGGCCAAGCGCCAGGCTGGCTGGTGGAAGCCGTTCCAGCGCCTGTGCGGCGACGCCGCCGCGCTGCCGCTGGCCGACAACAGCGTGGACGTGATCTTCAGCAACCTGTGCCTGCAGTGGGTGGACGACCTGCCGGCAGTGTTCGCCGGGTTCCGTCGCGTGCTCAAGCCCGGTGGCCTGCTGTTGTGCTCCACTTTCGGCCCGGACACGCTGGTCGAACTCAACGAAGCCTTCGCGGCCGCCGATGACCGCCCGCACGTGAGCCGCTTCGCGCAGATCGCCCAGTTCGGCGATGCGCTGATGATGGCCGGCTTCCGCGACCCGGTGCTGGACCGCGATCTGTTCACCCTGACCTACGACGACCTGCCCTCGCTGATGCGCGAGCTGCGCGCGATGGGCGCGACCAATGCGCGGGTGGACCGCCGCCACACGCTGACCGGGCGTGGCCGTTTCGCCGCTGCTGCGGCGGCGTATGAACCGATGCGCCGTGCCGACGGCAAGCTGCCCAGCAGCTGGGAAGTGATCTATGCCCACGCCTGGGCACCGGACCCGGGCGCACCGATCCGCGAAGGCGGGCACGACGTGGCCTCGGTACCGGTGTCGGCGATTCCGATCCGGCGCAAGCAGACCTGATCACGCGACCGCGCACCTGCTTCTGGTAGGTGCCAACCTTGGTTGGCCTCTACCGATCATCCGGTAGTGCCGGCCGCTGGCCGGCAGATGTCCACCATGGAATCATGAGGTTGCCGGCCAGCGGCCGGCACTACCGACTGCAACCAATCAGGTATTGGCCGGCGAACTCAGCGGCGGGCGCACCAGGTCGCGGTGGAAGAAATAGATCTCCTGCACCAGGAAGCGCCAGCTGGTGTGGAAGCTGCGGAAGCGCGTGCTGGGCGTGGACGAGGCCAGCGCATCGATGCCCAGCGCCTTGCTCAGGCGCAGCGCGCGCGCCATGTGCAGCGGGTCGCTGACGATGATCACCCGGTGCAGGTCGCGCTGGTCCATCAGCCGCTTGGCTTCGACCAGGTTCTGCACGGTGTTGCGCGAGGCGGTCTCGATCAGGATCGCGTCGTCCGGCACGCCATGCTTGAGCGCATAACGCCGCGCCACCTGCGATTCGGAAAAGCGCGCGCCGGTGCCGCCATAGCCACCGGTGAAGATCAGCAGTGGCGCGTACTGTGCGTCATAGAGATCCAGGCCATGGCGGATGCGTTCTTCGAACACCGGCGACGGCTTGGCGTCATAGGCCGCCGCGCCGAGCACGATGATCGCGTCGGCCTTGGCCGCCTGGTCGCGCTCACCCACCCAGACGATCCAGGCGGTCACCCCCAGCAGCCAGATCACCAGCAGCACGAACAGCCGCCACAGCCAGCCCAGCAGGCCGGTGCGATGCCGGTGCCGGTCGCGGCTCAAGGCGCCCCCCAGCGCAGCGCGGGCAGGTCGACATTGCCACCGGACAGCACCAGGCCCACGCGCAGGCCGGCGAACCGCTGCGGCTGTGCCAGCACCGCGGCCAGCACGGTGGCCGAGGACGGCTCGACCACCTGCTTGAGCACCTCCCACAGCAGGCGCATCGCGGCCGTGGTGGCAGCGTCGTCAACCACGATCACCTCGGCGCCGGCCGCGCGCAGCAGCGCGAAGTTGGGGGCGCCGATCAGGGTACGCAGGCCATCGCAGATCGTGTCCGGGGTGAAGGCCGCCTGGCGCTCGCCTGCGGCCAGCGAGCGTGCGGTGTCATCGGCGCCGGCCGGTTCGGCCAGCACCAGCCGGGTCTGCGGGCTGGCGAGCTGCAGGGCCAGCGCGCTACCGCTGGCCAGGCCACCGCCGCCCACCGGCACCACCAGCACATCGAACGGGCCGTCGCTGTGCAGCAGTTCCAGCGCCGCGGTGCCCTGTCCGGCCATCACCGCCGGGTCCGCATACGGATGAACCAGGGTCGCGCCGGTATCGGCCTGCACCTTGGCGCAGGTGGCCTCACGGTCGGCGATGGTCGGCGGGCAGCGCCAGAGGGTGGCACCGTGCCGGGCGATGTTGGCCAGCTTGGCCGCCACCGCACCTTCGGGCACCACCACGTGACAGGGGATGCCACGGGTGCGCGCGGCCAGGGCCAGGGCAGCGCCGTGGTTGCCGGAGGAATGGGTGACCACGCCGGCACGGGCGCGATCGGCATCCAAAGACCACACCGCGTTGCAGGCACCGCGGAACTTGAATGCGCCGCCGCGCTGCAGGTGTTCGGCCTTGAACGCCAGCTGCGCGCCGGCCAGCGCATCAAGCGTGCGCGAGCGCAGCACCGGGGTCACGCTGGCGTGCGGCGCGATCCGCGCAGCGGCAGCCAGGACATCGTGGGCACGGGGCAACAGTGAATCGCTCATGACGCAAGATTAACGTATGGCTCCGCGCTGGCGACCCCGGCACAGGTCATGCCAGCATGAGGGCCTTCACCTCCATTCATCCTGGCCAGTGAAGTTAAGGGCCGATTCAACGCCTGCGCACGAAGCTGACTGCACAACCCGTCCTCTGGGGGGACCCACCATGAAAACGCGCCTGATGCTTGCCGGTGGCCTGATGCTGGCCCTGACCGGCTGCACCACCTACGACTACGTCGGCGGTGGCCGCAGCGGCAGCTACTACCACGGTGCGCCGTCGGTGGAATACCGCTACCCGGCCGGCTATCCCTACAACTACGGCTACCCGTACTACGGCGGCTATGGCGGCTACTACGGCGGCTATGGCAATCCGTACTACTCGCGCCCGGTCTACCGCCCGCCGCACAACCACCGCCCGCCGCCGCGCCCGCCCGGCAATGGTGGCGAGAACCGTCCGCCGCCGCCGTCGCGGCCGTCGTACAACGGCGGTTCGCCGTGGCGGAACATGGACTCGATGCGTCGCCCGCCGCAGTCGAACATCCAGCCGTCGGCGCCTCCGCCGCAGGCCCGTCCGGCCCCGGCGCCCAGTGCGCCAAGGATGAACGGTTCCCCCTGGCGCAACATGGATCGTGGGACGCAGCGCACAGTTGAGCGCTGAACCGTCTTGCATTTCACACGGTCCAAGCCGCACTCTACGGGACCAGTGACGGCCCGCGTCACAAAGTGACAAAAACGACACGGGCCGCCGCAAAAAGCTCTACGTCGATATCCGACAGGAACATCTGGATCCCCCCTGTTCCGGCCCTGTCGGATGTCGGCACCTCTGAAGGCAGACGGCCCCGCAATGCGGGGCCGTTTGTTTTCGGCGAGAGCCCCAGCATCAGTAGATCCACGCCATGCGTGGATGGGGCCTTCCCGACAGCCCCAAAAAACAGGGCCGGACAGTCCCCCGACTGCCGGCCCTCTGCTCCCCCACCGTGCGCCTGTACCGGCCCCTGTTCCAATTCCGGTCACGGGCGCCTACGGCGCCAGCCACGGTGGGTGCTATTGGGTTATCTGCAAAAATCCTGCCAACTTTAGGGCTGATTTCGACGCCGGCCGGCCGGCACCGACGTCCCGGCCCCGAATGGCGCTAAAATCGCCACCCCGGCGCCGCCCCCGGTCCGCGCCCGCCCCCAGCTGAACAGCCCCCATGAACCCGTCCTTCCATCGTTACGACGTCATCGTCATCGGCGGTGGCCACGCCGGCACCGAAGCCGCGCTGGCCGCGGCCCGTACCGGCGTGCGCACCCTGCTGCTGACCCACAACATCGAGACGGTGGGCGCAATGAGCTGCAACCCGGCCATCGGCGGCATCGGCAAGGGCCACCTGGTCAAGGAAATCGACGCCCTGGGCGGTGCGATGGCGCATGCCGCCGACCGCGCCGGTATCCAGTGGCGCACGCTCAACGCCTCCAAGGGCCCGGCTGTGCGCGCCACCCGCTGCCAGGCCGACCGCAACCTGTACCGCATGGCGATCCGCGCCATCGTCGAAGGCCAGGCCAACCTGACCGTGTTCCAGGCGGCGGTCGATGACCTGGTCATCGAAGGCGACGCCGTGCGTGGGGTGATCACCCAGACCGGGCTGCGCTTCGACGCCGAGGCCGTAGTGCTGACGGCCGGCACGTTCCTGGCCGGCAAGATCCACGTCGGCCCGACCCAGTACGCCGCCGGCCGCATGGGCGATCCGCCGGCCACCACGCTGGCGGCGCGCCTGCGCGAGCGCCCGTTCCAGGTCGACCGCCTGAAGACCGGCACGCCGCCGCGCATCGATGGCCGCTCGCTGGACTACAGTGTGATGGACGAGCAGCCCGGCGACACACCGCGGCCGGTGATGTCCTTCCTCGGCTCGGTGGACGAGCATCCGCAGCAGGTCAGCTGCTGGATCACCCACACCACCGAACAGACCCACCAGATCATCCGCGACGCGCTGCACCGCTCGCCGCTGTACAGCGGCCAGATCGAAGGCATCGGCCCGCGCTACTGCCCGTCCATCGAAGACAAGGTGGTGCGCTTTGCCGAGAAGGCCAGCCACCAGATCTTCGTCGAACCCGAAGGCCTGGGCATCGTCGAGATCTACCCCAACGGCATCTCCACCTCGCTGCCGTTCGACGTGCAGCTGGAGATGGTGCGCAGCATCCGCGGCTTCGAGAACGCGCACATCACCCGCCCCGGCTACGCGATCGAGTACGACTTCTTCGACCCGCGCGGGCTGAAGGCCTCGCTGGAAACCAAGCTGGTCAACGGCCTGTTCTTCGCCGGCCAGATCAACGGCACCACCGGCTATGAAGAAGCCGCCGCGCAGGGCCTGCTGGCCGGCCTCAACGCCGCGCGCCAGGTGCGCGGGCTGGACAGCTGGTGCCCGCGCCGCGACGAGGCGTACCTCGGCGTGCTGGTGGATGATCTGATCACCCACGGCACCAACGAGCCGTACCGCATGTTCACCAGCCGCGCCGAGTACCGCCTGCAGCTGCGCGAGGACAATGCCGACCAGCGCCTGACCCCGGCCGGCCGCGAGATGGGCCTGGTGGATGACCGCCGCTGGAACGCGTTCGAGACCAAGCAGGCCGCGGTCGCCGCAGAGCGCGCACGCCTGGGCGCACTGTGGGCAACCCCGGCCAATGCGCTGGGCCGCGAAGTGCAGGACACGCTGGGCGTGGCAGTCAGTCGCGAAACCAACGTGCTGGACCTGATCAAGCGCCCGGAGCTGGATTACGCGCAGCTGATGCAGGTGCCATCGCTGGGCCCGGCCGTGACCGACGCCAAGGTGGCCGAGCAGGTGGAGATCGGCGTGAAGTACGCCGGCTACCTGGACCGCCAGCGCGAGGAGATCGAGCGCCAGCAGCGGCATGAAGCCACCCCGATCGCTGAAGCCTTCGATTACGCGACGGTGCGCGGGCTGTCGGCCGAAGCGCTGCAGAAGCTGGAGCGCGTGCGCCCGCAGACCATCGGCCAGGCGCAGCGCATCCCGGGCATGACCCCGGCAGCGATCTCGCTGCTGCTGGTGCATCTGGAGCGCGCACGCCGCGGCCGCGTGGCGTAAGCAGTCACACCTACTTCTGGTGGGTGCCGACCTTGGTCGGCACGAATCATCCGATCGCGATGCTGCATGCATTCGTGCCGACCAAGGTCGGCACCTACCAAGGCCTCCCCCCCGGTAGATCCACGCCATGCGTGGATGAAGGCCTTTGTGCCGACCAAGGTCGGCACCCACCGGAGCGGAAGACGCACACACCCGCGCAAGCGCGTTACCGTGCGTCGGCGCCACCGCCCAGCACCTTGAACAAGGTCACCCGGTTGCCCGCCTCCTGCTGCTGCAACGCGATCAGGTCCTGCTGCGCGGCGAACAGGCTGCGCTGCGCATCCAGCGCCTGCAGATAGCCGTCCAGGCCGGTGCGATAACGCGCATCGGCCAGCGTGTAGCTGCGCTGGCTGGCGGCGACCAGTGCACGCTGGGCGTCCATCTGCGTGGCCAGGTGATCGCGCGTGGCGAGCGCGTCGGCCACTTCACTGAAGGCCTGCTGGATCGCCTTCTCGTACTGGGCGATGCCAATGTCCTTGCCAATCTTCGAGGCATCCAGCGAGGCCTTCAGCGCACCGGCGTGGAAGATCGGCGCGGTGATGCTGGGCGCGAACGACCAGCCGCGGGTGCCGGCCGAGAACAGCGTGGACAACGCGGTGGAGCTGTGGCCGTAGTTCGCGGTCAGCGTCAGCGTCGGGAAGAACGCGGCGCGCGCCGCACCGATATCGGCATTGGCCGCCTGCAATACGTGTTCGGCAGACAGCACGTCCGGGCGCTGCAGCAGCACGCTTGACGGCAGGTTGGCCGGCAACGGCGCCAGCGCCACGGTGCCGTCCAGTGCCTGCGCGCTCGGCAGCAATGCCGCGTCCAGCGGCGCACCCACCAGCAACTGCAGCGCATCACGATCCTGCGCCTGCTGGGTCTGCAGCCTGGCCAGCGCAGCGCGCGCGGCTTCCACGCTGGTCTGCACCTGCGACAGGTCCAGGCCCGAGGCCAACCCCTGTGCGTGGCGGGCCTCGGTGCGCTGCAGGGTCTGCTGCTGGCTGTCCAGGGTCTGCCGGGTGAACGCCAGCGACTGCTCGTCGGCCGCCAGCGCCAGCCACGCCGTGGCCACTTCGGCCACCAGGCTGGTGCGCGCGGCGCGCTGGTTCTCGGCGCTGGCCAGCCAGTTCTGCAGGGCCTCGTTCTTCAGGCTGCGGATGCGCCCGAAGAGGTCCAGCTCCCAGCTGCTGATGCCCACCTGCACGGCATCGGATTCGGTTACCTGGCTGACGCCGATCTCGCTGTTGGCATCACTCACCCGCGCGCGGGTGACACTGCCACTGGCATCCACCGACGGCAGCAGCGCCGCGCGCTGGATGCGGTACTGCGCGCGTTCCTTCTCCACCTGCAGCACCGCCACGCGCAGGTCGCGGTTGTTCTGCAGCGCCAGCGCGATCACCTGCTGCAGGCGCGGTTCCAGGAACACCTCGCGCCAGGGCGGCATCGCCAGTGCCGGCCCGGCCTCGCCGGTGGCGGCATTGCCGAACTGCGCCGGCACCGGCGCCTTGGGGCGCTGGTAGCGCGGTGCCATGCTCACGCAGCCGCCCAGCACGGTGGTCATCGTTGCGGCCGCCAGGGCGCGCAGCAGCATCGGCTTCATGGGCTTGCCTCCGTGGCAGTGGCTTCGGCCGGTGCGCGGCCCGGGAACATGCGGCGCACCAGCAGGTAGAACAACGGCACGAAGAACATGCCCAGCACCATCGAGGCGACCGTACCACCGGCCACGCCGGTACCCAGCGAACGGCGCGCGGCCGAACCGGCGCCGGTGGCGAACACCAGCGGCAGCACGCCCATCAGGAACGCCAGCGAGGTCATCACGATCGGCCGCAGCCGCAGATAGACCGCCTGCAGGATCGCTTCGCGGGTGCGCTTGCCCTGCTGCTCGAGGATGCGTGCGAACTCGACGATCAGGATGCCGTTCTTCGCAGCCAGACCAATCGTGGTCAACAGGCCGACCTGGAAGTACACGTCGTTGTTGAGGCCACGCAGGTTCATCATCAGCACGGCACCGAACACGCCCACCGGCACCGCCAGCATCACCGCGAACGGCACCGCCCAGCTTTCATACAGCGCGGCCAGGCACAGGAACACGAACAGCAGCGAGATGGCGTACAACATGGGCGCCTGGTTGCCCGACAGCTGCTCCTGGTAGGCCATGTCCGACCAGGCATGGCTGAAGCCTTCCGGCAGTGTGTCGGCCAGGCGCGCGATCTCGGCCATCGCCTCACCGGAGCTGACGCCCGGCGCTGGCTGGCCGGTGATTTCCATCGCCGACACGCCGTTGTAGCGCTGCAATGCGGCCGGCGCGCTGGTCCAGTGGGCGCTGACCAGCGACGACAGCGGCACCATCTGGCCGGCCTGGTTGCGCACGCTCCAGCGCTCGATGTCCTGCGGCTGCATGCGCGCTTCGGCCGTGCCCTGGATGAACACCTTCTTGATGCGGCCCTTGTAGATGAAGTTGTTGACGAAGTCGCCGCCCAACGCCGCGTTCAAGGTGTCATTGATGTCCTGCGGATTCACGCCCATGGCCTGTGCCTTCGCGTCGTCCACCTTCACCGCGTACACTGGCGCGTCTTCCAGGCTGGCATAACGCACGTTGACCAGCTTTGGATCCTTGGCCGCCTCCTTCAGCAGCGTGTTGCGCGCGGCCACGGCGGCGGCATGGCCGGCACCGCCTTCGTCCTGCAGTTCCAGGGTGAAACCGCCCGCATCGCCCAGGCCAAGAATGGCCGGTGGCGAGGTGATGAATACCTGCGCATCGGGCACGCTGGCCATGGCCGCGGTCAAGCGCGCGGCGATGGTATCGGCATCGTCCTTGCGGTCATCCCAGTCCTTCAGCCGGATGAAGGCCTGGCCGACGTTCTGGCCGCTGCCGGTGACACTGAAACCAGCGGTGGCCTGGATCGAGAGCACGCTGTCGTCCTTCACCGCAGCGGCACTGAGGCGATCCATCACTGCACGGGTCTGCTCCAGGGTGGAGCCGGCTGGCAGCTTCACCAGCGCGTTGAGCATGCCCTGGTCCTCATCGGGCAGGAATGCGCCGGGCAGGTGCCACAGCAGCAGGCCGGTGGCCACGCTCAGCACCAGGTAGAACAGTACGCCCAGCGTGCGCCGGCCAAGGAAACCATCCACGCGATGGCGCAGGCCGTTGGAGGTGCGCTCGAAGCGGTGGTTGAACCAGATGAAGAACTTGCCCAGCAGGCTCGGCTCGCCGCCGTGGTCACCATGCGGGTGGCCGCCCTTGGGAATCTGGTGCAGGATGCTGCCGCACAGCGCCGGGGTGATGGTCATCGCCACCAGCACCGACAGGATCATCGCCGCGGCAATCGTCACCGAGAACTGGCGATAGATCACGCCGGTGACACCGCTGAAGAACGCCATCGGCAGGAACACCGCGGTCAGCACCAGCACGATGCCGACCAGCGCGCCGGTGATCTGGCCCATCGCCTTCAGCGTGGCCGGCTTCGGTGCCAGCCCTTCGAAGGTCATCACCCGCTCCACGTTCTCCACGACCACGATGGCATCGTCCACCAGCAGGCCGATGGCCAGCACCAGCGCGAACATGGTCAGCGTGTTGATCGAATAGCCGAAGGCCGCCAGCACGCCGAACGTGCCCAGCAGCACCACCGGCACCGCGATGGTCGGGATCAACGTGGCCCGCCAGTTCTGCAGGAACAGGTACATCACCAGCACGACCAGCGCGATCGCCTCGATCAGGGTGATCACTACTTCCTTCAGCGAGATGGTCACGAACGGCGTGGTGGTGAATGCCACGTGGGCCGTGTAGCCATGCGGCCAGTACTTCTGCAGCTGCTGAAGCCGTGCATCGATGGCCTTGGACACGGCGATGGCGTTCGCACCGGCGTTGAGCTCGATGCCCAGCGAGGCCGACGGCTTGCCGTTGAAGGTGCTGATGCTGTCGTAGCTCTCCGGCCCCAGGCCGATCGTCGCCACGTCGCCCAGGTGCACCACGCTGCCATTGGCATCGGCCTTGAGCACCACCTGCGCGAACTGTTCGGGGGTGTGCAGGCGGCTGCGCGCGGTCACGGTCGCGTCCAGCTGCTGGCCCTTCAGCGCCGGCTGGCCACCGAGTTCACCGGCCGACACGTCGGTGTTCTGCGCCTGCAGTGCGGTCTCGATGTCCGACGGCATCAGTGCGTACTGGCGCATCTTTTCCGGGTCCAGCCAGATACGCATGGCGTATTCCTGGCCGATCGGCTGGATGTTGCCGACGCCGCTGACACGGCTGATCTGGTCGTCGATGCGCGCTTCCATGAAGTTGGCGACATCGAAGTTGTCCATGCTGCCGTCTTCGCTGGTGAACGACAGCACCTCGAAGATCGAACCACTGGACTTGGTGATGGTCAGTCCGTTCTGCTGCACCGCCTGCGGCAACGTGGCCATCGCGGCCTGCAGCTGGTTCTGCACCTGCACCTGCGCAGTGTCCGGATTGGTGCCGGTGGCGAACACCAGGTTGACCTGCGCCGAGCCATCGGAAGCGCTGGTGGAGGTCATGTACATCAGGTGGTCCAGGCTCTGCTGGGACTGCTCGATGACCTGGGTGACCGCGTTTTCCACGGTCTGCGACGAGGCGCCGGTGTAGGTGGCGCGGATGGTGATGGTGGGCGGGGCGATCTGCGGGTAGCGGTCCACCGGCAGGATCAGGATCGCGAGCAGGCCGAGCAGGCTGACCGCGATGGCGATCACCCAGGCAAAGATCGGCCGGTCGATGAAGAAACGAACCATGCGCGGCAGGCCTCAGTGCGACTTTTCGTCGGTGTTGCCGTTCGGGTCGATCGCCGGCATTGCTGCCAGCTGTGCGGTGGTGGCCGCCACCGCCTTCACCTGCTGGCCGAGCGAAACCGCACTGCCGTTGCTGACGATCACCCGCTCGCCGGCCTTCAGGCCCTGCGTGATCTGCCACTGGTTGCCCACCACCTGGCCGGTGCTGACCCGCCGCTCGACCACGCGATCCTTTGCGTCGAGCAGGCGCAGCAGCGGCTCGCCACGTTCATTGCGCACCACCGCCTTCTGCGGCACCAGCAGCGCGCGCGCATCGGTGGCCATCGGCAGCACCGCCTTCAGGTACATGCCCGGCAGCAGCAGGCCGTCCGGGTTCGGAATGACCGCGCGCAGCACCACGTTGCCGGTGCCCGGATCGACCGCGCTGCCTACGAACTCCAGCGTGCCTTCATGGGCATAGGTGCTGCCGTCCTCCAGCAGCACCTTCACCTGCGCCTTGCCATCGATGGCCTTCACCAGGCCGGCATCGAGCTGCTTGCGCAGCGCCAGCATCTGCGTGCTGGACTGGGTGACGTCCAGATAGACCGGGTCCAACCGCTGGATGGTCGCCAGCGCCGCGTCCTGGCCGGCAGCAACAAGCGCGCCGGCGGTGACGCTGGAGGTACCGATGCGGCCCTCGATCGGTGCGGTCACCCGGGTGTAGTCGAGGTTGATGCGGGCGGCCTGCAGCGCAGCGCGCGCGGCGATCACATTGGCCTGGGCCTGCTTCAGTGCCGAGGTGGCATCGTCGGCGTCCTGCTTGCTGGCTGCGTCCATGCCCAGCAGCGTGCGGGTGCGCTCGGCCTTCGGCTGCGCCGACAGCACGGTGGCCTCGGCCTGCGCCAGCTGGCCACGCGCGGTATCGAAGGCGGCCTGGTACGGCGCCGGATCGACCTGGTACAGCAGCTGGCCGGCCTTGACCTGCTGGCCTTCGGTGAACAACCGCTGGCGGATCAGCCCACCGATCTGCGGCCGCACCTCGGATACCTCGAACGGTACCGCCCGGCCGGGCAGGGTCTGCTGCAGTGCCAGCGGCTGCGCGCTGGCGGTGATGACGCCCACTTCGGGGGTGGCCGGGGCCTCGGTCCGGCCCGCCGAGCAGGCCGCCAGGGCCAGCAGCAGGGGCAACAACAGCGGACGGGGGGAGCGGGACAGCGGACGCAGGAGTGACATGGGGGGCGTGGGGGCCTTTCGTTGACCCTCGCACGCTGCCGTGAAACTGTGCAGAGAATATGGAGATTGTGCGACCGGCTCAGCTGGCGCTTGCTTTCGGCGCCGCATGCGCCGCTAATGGCCCCCGCGATGGCGAAGATTCGACTCAAATTCGGCCTGACCGCGAAGACCTTCCTCGCGATCTTCACCGCCTGCCTGCTGGTGCTGGCAGTGAACGGCATTGCCAGCCGCGTGGCGTTCCAGACCGGCTTCCTGGACTACCTCAACGACCAGGGCGACCTGCGCATGCAGCGCCTGATGCCGCACCTGCAGCGCGAGTACAGCGCACACGGCGGCTGGGAGCATCTGCGCGGTGACAGTGACCGCTGGGCGCGGCTGCTGCGCCCGGACCTGGCCCATGGGCACGAAGGCCCGGTGCCGCCGCTGTCCGACCAGACCGGCGTTCCCTCGCGGCTCGGCCTGTTCGATGCGCAGCATCGGTTCGTGGCCGGCAATCCCGATGCCACCAGTGATGATGATCCGCATCCGGTGCTGCTGGATGGGCACACCGTCGGCTGGCTGGGCATGGTGCCGTTCCAGACCGTCATCGCCACCAATGACCTGAATTTCTACAATACCCAGATGCGCGCATGGTGGGTGATCGGCATCTCGCTGCTGCTGGTGACGGTATTGCTGGCCTGGCTGGTGTCGCGCGCGCTGCGCCAGCGCCTGGCCAAGCTGGCCGCCGCCACCCACCGGCTCGCCGCTGGCGACTACGCCACCCGCATCGAGCGCACCAGCGATGACGAGCTCGATGCACTGGTCAACGACTTCAACCGGATGGCACAGGCGCTGGACGACACCGAGCGCAACCGCCGCGCCTTCATCGCCGACATCTCGCACGAACTGCGCACGCCGCTGGCGGTGGTGCGCGCCGAACTGGAGGCGATCGAAGACGGCATCCGCCCGCTGGACCGCGCCAATCTCGGTGCCCTGCAGGGCGAGATCCGCCAGCTGGGCAAACTGATCGACGACCTGCACGACCTGTCGATGACCCAGTCCGGGGGCCTGGCCTACCGCTTCGCCCCGCTGGACCTGGTGGCATTGCTGCGCAGCGAGCTCAATGGCATGCGCGTACGCTTCTCCGCGGCGGGGCTGGCCCTGGAAGAAGCGCTGCCCGCGACGCCACTGCAGGTATCCGGCGACGAACGGCGCCTGCAGCAGGTCCTGGCCAACCTGCTGGAAAATGCGCTGCGCTATACCCATACCGGCGGCCGCGTACGTGTGCAGGCCGCGCGCGTACCTTCCGGCGTGCAGCTGATCGTGGAAGACACCGCGCCGGGCGTGCCGGCCGACAAATGCGCGCTGCTGTTCGAGCGCTTCTACCGGGTGGAGAGTTCGCGCAACCGTGCCAGCGGCGGCAGCGGGCTGGGCCTGGCCATCAGCCACAACATCATCCTCGCCCACCACGGCCACATCCACGCCGAACCCTCGCCACTGGGCGGGCTGCGCGTGGTCATCACCCTGCCGGAGTCTGCATGAGCACGTCCGCCGCCACGTCCGCGAAGATCCTGATCGTCGAGGACGAGCCACGCCTGGCCTCGGTGCTGCGTGACTACCTGGCCGCCGCCGGCATGACCAGCGAATGGGTGGATGATGGCGGCCTGGTGATCGACGCGTTCACGCGCTACCATCCCGACCTGGTGCTGCTGGACCTGATGCTGCCGCAACGCGATGGCGTGGACCTGTGCCGCGAACTGCGCGCCAGCAGCGACGTGCCGGTGATCATGGTCACCGCGCGGGTGGAAGAGATCGATCGCCTGCTCGGTCTGGACATCGGTGCCGACGACTACATCTGCAAGCCGTTCAGCCCGCGCGAAGTGGTCGCGCGGGTGGTGGCGGTACTGCGCCGCTATCGCCCGGACCCCGCTGCACGCGCCAACAGCGGGCTGCACATCGACGAACCGGCGGCACGCGCCACCTGGAACGGCAAGGGCCTGGACCTGACGCCGGTGGAATACCGCCTGCTGCGCACCCTGCTGGCCACGCCAGGCCGGATCTGGGCACGCGACGAACTGCTTGACCGCCTCTATCTGGACCACCGCGTGGTGGTCGACCGCACCGTCGACAGCCATGTGCGCAACCTGCGCCGCAAGCTGGCCGACGCCGGCATGGAAGGCGAGCCGATCCGTTCGGTATACGGGATGGGCTACAGCTACGAACCCTAACCGGTCGTGCCGGCCGCTGGCGGGCAACCGCAGAATTCCAGCTGCGCCCATGAGGTTGCCGGCCAGCGGCCGGCACGACCCGTGCGCAACTGCGTTACAGTCGAGCACGCTCGACATCAACGAATCACGACTGCATGGACGACATCCACCCGATCGCGCCGGACAAGCGCGCCGCCCTCCTTTCCACCCTCGCCGGGATCGAACAGCGCCACGATGTGCGTGTGCTGCTGGCCTGCGAATCGGGCAGCCGTGGCTGGGGCTTCTCTTCGCCGGACAGCGACTACGATGCGCGCTTCATCTACGTGCATCGCCAGTCGTGGTACCTCAGCGTCAACGAATCCACCGGCCCCGGCGAAGCACAGCGCGATGTGATCGAGCTGCCGATCGACGAGGAGCTCGATGTCAGCGGCTGGGACCTGCGCAAGGCACTGCGGCTGGTCTCCAAATCCAATCCAACGCTGATCGAGTGGCTGCGTTCGCCGATCGTGTACCGGCAGGAGGACGCTGCGGTGGCGCAGCTGTGGGAGGCGGCGAAGGAGTTCTATTCGCCGCTGGGCAGCTGGTGGCACTACATGAGCATGGCGAAGACCACGTACAACCGCCATCTGGGCGAGCCCACCATCAGTACCAAGAAGTACCTGTACGTGCTGCGTGCCCTGCTTGCCTGCCAGTGGATCGAGAGCGAGCCCACGCCGCCGCCCATGGCCTTCGAGGACCTGCTGGACCGGCTGCTGCCGGACGGTCCCGTGCGCGACGCCATCGACGCCCTGCTGGTGGTGAAGCGAGCCAGCGCCGAAGTCACGGCCCGTCCGCGCGTCGTCATCATCAGCGACTACATCGACCAGGCAATGGCCGTGCGCGCTGCGCAGGCCCCGGCGCTGCCGGCAGGACAGGGCGACAGTGCGTGGCTGGACGCGCTGTTCCGGAAGATGCTGGCCGAACACGCGCCTGCATGAAGCGCCGCAGCTGCGCCTGGTAGTGCCGGCCGCTGGCCGGCAACCTCATGGCGCGCCTGGATTTCCGTAGTTCCCGGCCAGCGGCCGGCACTACCCCGCGGCACGCACGCGGCGTGCCGACCACGCGGGTATCATCGCGGTGAACGCCCTGATTTCCGGAGACACCGATGAACCCGCTGCGCCCCTTCCGCGACAAGATGCCCGTCCTCGGCGAGCGCGTGTACATCGATCCGGCCTGCACCGTCATCGGTGACGTGGAACTGGCCGAGGACGTGTCGGTGTGGCCGGGCACGATCATCCGCGGCGACGTCAACTACGTCCGCATCGGTGCGCGCACCAATGTACAGGACGGCACGATCATCCACGTCAGCCACCACAGCCCGTACAACAAGGCCGGCTACCCGACCCTGATCGGCGAAGGCGTGACCGTCGGCCACGGCTGCATCATCCACGCCTGCACCATCGGTGATTACAGCCTGATCGGCATGGGCGCCTGCATCCTCGATGGCGCCCGTGTGGAACGGCACGCTTTCGTCGGTGCCGGTGCGGTGGTCGGCCCGGGCAAGGTGGTGGGCGAAGGCGAGCTCTGGGTCGGCAATCCTGCCCGCCCGGCGCGCACGCTGAGCGACAAGGAGATCGAGTCGCTGCACTACTCGGCCGACCACTACGTGCGGCTGAAGGACGAATACCTGGGCTGAGCGGCCAACGCCGCCATGCGGCTCTGCTAAAGTCTGGGCCCGACCAGGACCTGTCGAGACCCCCCATGCCTGTGGCTGCCTGCCGGAGAGGACTCCGCCGCCCACAACGAAGGCCATCGCACTGATGGCCGCACCGATGCTCGATACCTACCGCGAGGTGGTGACGCCAGAGGGTGTGCCGCTGCAGTTGCCGGCGGCCGGCCCGGTGCCACGGGCGATGGCCTGGCTGGTGGATCTGGGCGTGCGCATCGCGGTGCTGGTGATGATGTCGATCCCGCTGGCATTGCTGGACAAGTTCGGCTCCGGCCTCTACCTGGTGCTGATGTTCCTGGTCTACTGGGCCTACCCGATCGTCTGCGAGGCACTGTGGGGCCGTACCCTGGGCAAGCGCGCACTGGGCCTGCGCGTACTGTCGCGCGATGGCGCACCGGTGGGCTGGATGGCGTCGATCACCCGCAACCTGCTGCGCACCGTGGACATGCTGCCGTTCGGCTATGCACTGGGCCTGGTCAGCAGTCTGTTCGATCCCCACGGCCGCCGCCTCGGCGATCTGGTGGCCGGCACCGTGGTGGTGCATGCGCCGGTGCTGTACCTGCCGCCTCCGCCCACCATCGACAGCGTGCTGGCCCCGCCGCAGCCGCTGCGGCCGGAGGAACAGGCGGCACTGATGGCCTTCGCCGAGCGCGCGCCGCGCTTGTCGGCGGCACGCCAGCAGGAGCTGGCTGGCATTGCCGAGCCCCTGACCGGCACCCACGGCCAGGTCGGCGTGCTGCGCCTGTATGCCATGGCCAACTGGCTGCTGGGGCGGCGATGAAGCAGGAACAGTTCGTCGCCCGCTACCAGCAGGAATGGCAGGACCTGGAACACTGGCTGCTGCTGCGCGCCGGTGCTTCGCGCCGCACGCGGCGCAAGGCCAGCGCGCTGGCGCTGGACGATACCGCCTTCCCGCAGCGCTACCGGCGCCTGTGCCAGCAGCTGGCGCTGGCCCGCGAGCGCGGCTACAGCCCGCAGCTGGTGCAGCGCCTGCAGCAGTTGATGCAGCAGGGCCACAGCGTGCTGTACCGCACGCCGCCGACGCGCTGGCGCGGTGCACTGGAATTCCTGGTGGCCGACTTCCCGTTGCTGGTGCGCAGCCAGGCGCGCAGCATGTGGGTGGCGCTGGCGATGTTCGCGCTGCCGGCGCTGGCCTGCTTCGTGCTGGCGCAGGTCTATCCGGACCTGATCCACATGGTGATGGACAACCGCCAGATCGCCGAGATGGAGCGCATGTACGATCCTGCCGCCGAGCGCCTGGGGCGCGACAGCGGCACCGACTGGATGATGTTCGGCCACTACATCCTGAACAACATCAGCATCGCCCTGCGTACCTTCGCCAGCGGCCTGCTGGCCGGCCTGGGCACGCTGCTGGTGTTGCTGTTCAACGGCGTGATCATCGGTTCAGTGGCCGGCCACCTGCAGCACATCGGCCATGGTGATCCGTTCTGGCGCTTCGTCGCAGGCCATGGTGCCTTCGAGCTGACCGCGATCGTGATCGCCGGCGGTGCCGGCCTGCAGCTGGGCATGAAACTGCTGGCACCCGGCCGGCGCAGCCGCCTGGATGCGCTGGTCGAGGGTGGCCGCATCGGTGCGCGCCTGTGCCTGGGCGTGGCGTTCATGCTGCTGGTGGCCGCCTTCATCGAGGCCTTCTGGTCGTCGATTGCCGAAGTACCGGCGTGGGGCAAGTTCAGCGTGGCCGGCGTGCTGTGGGCCGGCGTGCTGCTGTGGCTGTGGCGCGGCGGACGCGGAGGCGGCAATGCGCATTGACCACCTGGACGTCGTGCTGCGCGCGCGCAGCGGCTGGGAAGCGATGGAGCTGGGCAGTGCCCTGTCACGCCGCCACGCGCGCGCGGTATGGGGCAGCTGGCTGATGGCCAGTGCGCCGCTGTTCGTGGTCTTCAACGCGCTGGGCTGGTGGCTGGATGCGTTCGGCTGGGCCTGGCTGGCGATGTGGTGGTGCAAGCCGCTGTTCGAACGTGCGCCGCTGTACGTGCTGTCGCGCGGCATCTTCGGCGAGCCGGTCGGTACGCTGGCGGCGCTGCGCGCGCAACGTCACTGGGGCAACAGCGGATTCTGGGGCTACCTGGGCTGGCGCCGTTTCAGCGTGCTGCGCAGCCTGTGCCTGCCGGTGAACCTGCTGGAGGGCAACGCACCGGCCCAGCGCGGTGCACGCCGCCGCGCCGTGGTCGCCGGTGCCGCGGGCGCCGCTGTCGTGCTGACCGTGGCCTGCATGGCCTTTGAAGCGGTGCTGGTGTCCGGCGCGATCGGCGCGGTGTTCATGTTCATGCCACTGGAGCTGATGTCCGAATCGTGGCGGGCCGCATGGGACATGATCGGCCAGGACACGCCTGCATGGGCGCGGCTGGGCTTCAACCTGGCGTGCTGGCTGGCGTCGGTGCTGATCGGGCCGTTCTACGTCGGCGCCGGCTTCGGCCTGTACTTGAACCGGCGCACGCAGATGGAAGCCTGGGACGTTGAGATCGCCCTGCGCCGCCTGCGCGAGCGGCTGCTGCCGGCGGCGCCGACGCTGGCCCTGCTGCTGTGCCTGGCGCTGCCGCTGGTGTCCATGCCGGTGCATGCGCAGGACGCGCAGACGGTCGCGGAGCAGGCAGACGATGCCGACGAGGACGAAGACAGCGCGGAGGAACCAGCCACCGCGGCGAACGATCCGGCCAATGCACCGGCCATGATCTTCGGTGCGGCGCCAGTGGACACCGCCGGCTTCCGCCAGGCGGTGAACCGCGCCTATGAAGATCCGCTGCAGCGCCCTACCCGCCAGGTCACGCGCTGGAAGCCGATCGAACAGGCCGAGGAAAAGAAGAAGGAAGATGCGTCGCCACAGGGCGACAGCAGCAACAAGGGCGAGCGCAGCAACCGCAAGGCCGGCATCGCCTGGCTGGCGCGCCTGGCCGAGTGGGGCCTGTGGGGCCTGCTCGGCATCCTGCTGCTGGTGCTGCTGCTGACCGCGCGGCTGTGGCTGCCGTGGCTGCGCGGCAGTGGCCGGCGCAAGGCCGACGCTGCACCGCAGGTGGTGGAAGAACAGGTGGAGCTGCCGGTCGTACTGCCGCCGGACGTGGCCTCCCAGGCCGGCCTGCTGTGGGACCAGGGGCGGCCTCGGCAGGCGCTGGCCCTGCTGTACCGCGCCAGCGTGCGCACGGTGGGCGAGCGCAGCGGCATCGCGCTTCCGCCCGGTGCCACCGAAGCGCAATGCCTGCGCGCGTCGCGGCGCATGCCCGATGCCACCGACCGTGACCTGTTCGCGCGCATCGTGCGCATGTGGCAGTACGCCGCCTACGGTGGCCGCCTGCCCAGCCGCGCCGATTTCGATGCATTGGCCGATACCCTGCGCCAGCAGTACAGGTGGCTGGCATGAGCCCGCGCCTGTTCTGGTCGCTGCTGCTGGGCGCGCTGGTGCTGTTCGGCGTACCGCTGACGATCCTTTACCTGCGAACGCACGAGCGCGTGACCGAGACCGTGCAGCTGCCGCCGCAGGGCGAAGCGGGCTACAACCCGCTGTACGTGCTTGGGCAGGCCCTGCGCGCTGACGGCATCGACGTGCACGCGCGGCCGCGGCTGGACCTGCAGCAGATGGCGCTGGGCCCGCACGATACGGTGGTGCTGCTGCAGGACAGCAGCGAGCTGCCGGCGCCGGCGGCCAGGGCCCTGCTGGCCTGGGTCGATGGTGGTGGCCATCTGCTGGTGCGCACGCCGCCACCGGCCGAGGACGACGCCAGCAGCACGCAGGGCCCGCTGCTGGACCAGCTGGGTGTGGACAGCCTGTACCAGCAGAGCGACTGCCAGCCGTTCCACGTCATCGACGATCCCAGCCATGTGGAGTTCTGCGGCGGCCGTCGCTTCACGCTGGGCTTTGCCGCCAGTGCGCAGGCCGAACGACGCTGGGGCAACGAGCGCAACCTGGTGTTCGCGCGACTGCGCCATGGCCAGGGCAAGGTGAGCGTGCTGGCCGACATGGAATTCATGCGCGGCGAGGTGGATTCGCCGGCGGCCCGCCTGGCGTCGGCTGCGGGCAAGGCCAGCGACGGCCTGCACGATCTCTCGCACCGCGACCTGACCCGTTACCTGCTCGATCCGAACTACGGCAAGGGCGCTTTCTGGCTGGTCTACGCCAGCCGCCCGCCGTCGCTGTGGGCGCGCGTGTTCTACCTGGGCTGGCCGGTGTGGACGCCACTGCTGCTGGCCCTGCTGGGCTGGCTGTGGGGCCGTTCGCAACGCTTCGGCAGCCGCCTGCCGTCGCCGGTGCTGGAGCGTCGCTCGCTGCTGGAACACGTGCGTGCCAGCGGCGAGCTGCTGCTGCGTTTCGGCCACGGCGCGCGCCTGTATGACGCCGTGCTCGCCCTGTTCCTGCATCGCCTGCGCCTGCGCGCACCGGTGGCCGCCGCACTGGATGGCGCATCGCGCGAACAGGCCATCGCCGAACTGCTGTCCTGGCCGCAAGGCCGCGTTGCCAGCGCGCTCACGCCCCCTCCGCCGCACGATTCCTCCGCCCTGCGCGAGCGCATCCGCTTGCTGCTCCAGATGAGATCCCTGCTATGACCGAAGTCCCCGAGCTGCCGGCGGCCGCCAACGCCCGCCTGATCGAACGCGTCGATGCCATCCGCGATGCCGTCGGCCACGCCTTCATTGGCCAGGCCGATGTACTGGACCAGATCCTGGTGGCGCTGCTGGCCGGTGGCCACGTGCTGATCGAGGGCGTGCCCGGGCTGGGCAAGACCCTGCTGGTGCGCGCACTGGCACAGGCCCTGGAGCTGGACTACGGCCGCGTGCAGTTCACCCCCGACCTGATGCCCAGCGACGTCAGTGGCCATGCGGTGTACGACCCGAAGAGCGAGAGCTTCAAGATCCGCCGCGGCCCGGTGTTCACCAACCTGCTGCTGGCCGACGAGATCAACCGTGCGCCGGCCAAGACCCAGTCCGCGCTGCTGGAAGTGATGCAGGAAGGCCAGGTGACCATCGAAGGCAAGGCCTTCACCCTGGCGCCGCCGTTCATGGCGCTGGCCACGCAGAACCCGCTGGAACAGGAAGGCACCTACCCGTTGCCGGAAGCACAGCTGGATCGTTTCCTGCTGAAGGTGCTGATCGACTACCCGCAGCTGGAGGACGAGAAGCGCATGGTGACCGCGATCACCAGTGGCCGTGCCGCCAGCGATTTCGACCTGAGCCAGGTGCCGCGTGTACTGGGGGCTGGCGAGCTGCTGGAACTGCAGCGCGCGACCGCGGCGATCACCGTCGATGACGAAGTGATCGACTACGCGGTGCGGATTGTGGCCGCCACGAGGCAGTGGCCGGGCATCGCGGTCGGCGCTGGCCCGCGCGGCAGCATCGCGCTGGTGCGTGCCTCGCGCGCGCAGGCGGTGCTGGCCGGCCGTGACTTCGTCACTCCGGACGATGTGCGCGACATCGCGCGCCCCGCGCTGCGCCACCGCATTGCACTGGCCCCGGAACTGCAGATCGAAGGCCAGGACGCCGACGATGTGCTGGGCGCGTTGCTGGCCAAGGTGGAAGCGCCGCGCCGATGAGGCCGGCCCCGCTGCTGCTGGCGCTGCTGCTGGCCTGGGCTGCCCTGGGTGGCCTGGTGCTGGGCGGGTTGCTGCCGCGCTGGAGCTGGGCGCTGGCGGCGCTGGCGATTGCCGTGCCGGCGCTGATGGATCTGTGGCGCCAGTCGCGGCGTCCGTCGCCGCATGTACAACGCGAGCTGCCCGAAGCACTCGCGCTGGGCGTGCGCCGCGAGGCCGCGCTGCGGCTGCAGGCCGAGCAATCGATGACCGTGCAGGTGTTCGATCTGGTCCCCGGCGGCTGGCCGCTGGAAGCGCTGCCGCAGCGCGTGCGCCTGCAGGCCGGCAACGCCTCCACGTTGCACTACCACCTGCAGCCGCTGCAGCGTGGGCACTTCCGCTTTGAAGGCGTGCACCTGCGCATGCACTCGCCGTGGCGCCTGTGGTGGCAGCAACGCACGCTGCCACCGGCGCTGGACGTGCGGGTCTATCCGAACTTCGTGCCGCTCACCCGCTTCGCCCTGTTCAGTGCCGACCAGGCCTCGCGGCTGGTCGGCGCACACGTGAAGCGCCGCCGCGGTGAAGGCACCGACTTCCACCAGATGCGCGAGTACCGCATCGGCGACAGCCTGCGCCAGCTCGACTGGAAGGCCACCGCACGTGCGCGCAAGCTGATCTCGCGTGAATACCAGGACGAGAAGAACCAGCAGCTGCTGCTGATGCTCGACAGCGGGCGGCGCATGCTGGCCAGCGAAGGCGGGCTCTCGCACTTCGACCATGCCTTGAACGCCTCACTGGTGGTGGCCTACCTGGCGCTGCGCCAGGGCGATGCCGCCGGCCTGTTCGCCACCGGTGGCGAGCGCCGCTGGGTGGCACCGCAGCGCGGCATGGGCACCGTCGAGCACCTGCTGCGCGCCAGCTACGACCTGCAGCCACGTGCCGTGGCCACCGATTATCTGGCCGCCGCCACCGAAGTGTCGCTGCGCCAGCGCCGGCGCGCGCTGGTGATGCTGGTCAGCAACGTGCGCGACGAGGACATCGAAGACCTGCTGGCGGCGGTGCGCCTGCTGCAGCGGCGCCACCTGGTGTGCGTGGCCAGCCTGCGCGAGCGCGAGCTGGACGGCGCACTGGAGGGTGAGGTGCAGACGCTGGAGGACGCCACCCAAGCCGGTGCCGCAGCGCTGTACCTGCAGCAGCGCGCGAAGGCGCACGACGCCCTGCGTAGCGAAAAGGTGATGGTGCTCGACGTGACCGCCGATGCCCTGCCGGGCGCGCTGGTAGAGCGCTACCTGGCGGTGAAGCGCGAAGGTCTGCTCTGATACCAACGATCGCTCTGGTGGGTGCCAACAACGGTTGCCGGCCAGCGGCCGGCACTACCCCTGCAACAACCGGCGCATCGCCCGGGTAGGTGCCAACCTTGGTTGGCACAAGACCCACAGCGCCGACCAAGGTCGGCATCTACCAACACCGATTGCCGGCCAGCGGCCGGCACTACCCATGCAACAACCGCCGCATCGCTCTGGTGGGTGCCAACCTTGGTTGGCACGAAGCCCACAGCGCCGACCAAGGTCGGCATCTACCAACACCGATTGCCGGCCAGCGGCCGGCACTACCCATGCAGCAGCCGGCACATCGCCCGGGTAGGTGCCAACCTTGGTTGGCACAAAACCCACAGCGCCGACCAAGGCCGGCATCACCCCTGCAGCAATCGCCGCTGCAACCGCTCCACCGCGCGCCGCAGCAACACCCGGTTGCGGGCCAGCTTCATCCACTGCGGCAGGCGCGAGAACATGGAGCCATTGGTGACGCCCGCGCGCTCGCGCAGAGGCGCGGCGGCATAATCGTGCAGTGCCTGCAGATGGGCCTCGTTGTAGGCCCACAGCACGCCCGCCGCCGTCTTTTCGACCAACCGCAGCGGCAGGCCGAAATGCGGGTCGATCGCCTCATTGCCACGCCATCGCGACAGCGT
Organism: Stenotrophomonas sp. 109824_Sma; assembly: GCF_056480025.1. Lineage (NCBI taxonomy): Bacteria > Pseudomonadati > Pseudomonadota > Gammaproteobacteria > Lysobacterales > Lysobacteraceae > Stenotrophomonas > Stenotrophomonas sp. 109824_Sma. The sequence continues at coordinate 4,557,783 of NZ_CM151078.1, forward strand.
GACCTCCACCTCGCTGCTACGTCCGCACTGACTGCAGTCCGCCGCCAGCGTCCGCAGTGGCGGCGTCGCGCGTGCACGATGCACTTCAGCGCTTACCCACTTGTGGCCGCAGTAGCCGCAAGGCCGGTAGCCGCCGTAGCGCACCGGTCCCACCCAGTCACCCGGGCCACAACGACTGCAGCCGCAGCCTCCGTTCAGTGCTTCGCTGCAGCCCAGGCAGCGGAAGCGTCGCGATTCCGACGTACCCACCACCCAGCCGGGGGTATCGCAGCGGTGGCAACGCACCGCGATACGGTCGGCATAGCGCCACAGGGCGTGGCCGTCATCCAGATGCCGACCCGGCAGTGGCGCAGGCCGCAGGTCGCGATTGCGCCGCACCGCCATCAGACGTAGATCCGCGTCGGCGCCTCATCAACGATTGCGTGCGGCACGAAGCGCGCACTGTCGCGGGTGATCGCGCTGTCGTCCTCGCGGATGCCGATGCCGCAGGCGTGGTCGCCCACCACCCAGCTGCCGATCAGCGGATAGCCGCCTTCGAAGCGGGTGAGCGGATGCGCGCGCTGGATGATCGCCGGGCCGTCGTAGGGCCCGTCGCTGCGTTGGGTGCTGCCATCGGCCAGGTGCATCTCGATGTTGGCACCTTCGCGCGAGAACAGCGGCTTGCGTACCCAGCCCGACGCCAGCGTGCTGCCGTCATCGAAATGCGCTTCCAGCAGATTCGGATGACCCACGTTGCGCTGCCACAGCAGCGGCAGGATGCCCTTGTTGCTCAGCATCGCTTTCCACGCCGGCTCTAGCAGCTGCACGCCTGAACCGGGCAGCGCGCGGCCGAACTCTTCGGCCATCAGGTCTTCCAGCGGATACAGCTTGAACAGCGTGCCGATCACCGAATCATCCAGCGCGGTGAAGCGGCCGTCCTCGGACAGGCCGATATCCTCGATGGCGATGGCCTGGCCATGCAGGCCGGCCTGCGATGCACAGTCGCGCAGGTAGTCGACGGTGCCACGGTCCTCTTCCGAACTGCCCACGGCGCTGAAATACAGCGGCGGCGGCAGCTGCGTGGCCAGTTCGCCGAAGCGTTCGACCAGCGCCTCATGGATCGCATTGAACTGGTCAGCGTGCTGCGGCAGACGACCGGCGTTGCGCTGGTCTTCCAGCCACTGCCACTGGAAGAAGCTGGCCTCGAACAGCGAGGTCGGCGTGTCGTAGTTCAGTTCGTACAGCTTGGCCGGGCCGGTGCCGTCGTAGGCCAGATCCAGGCGACCGTACAGATGCGGCTGGCGCTGGCGCCAGCTGTCGGCGATCCAGTCGCGGTAGTGCGACGGAATCGCCAACTGGTCCATCAACCGTTCGCTGCCGATGACATCACCGACCAGGTCCAGCGCCATCTGGTGCAGCTCGGCGCTGGGGTCTTCGATGTCCTGCTCGATCTGGCGCAGGGTGAAGGCGTAGTACGCGCTTTCATCCCAGTACGGCTGGCCGTCGATGGTGTGGAAGCGGAAACCCGCCTCTTCCGCGCGTGCCCGCCACTGGGCACGCTCGGCAATCCGGATGCGCTGCATGGGTCGATCAGCCGCCGTAGCTGCCGCTGGTGCTGCGGCGTGCGCTGGTGTTGCCGAAGCCACCACGGCTGGCGGTGACCGCACGGTTCGGCTCGCTGGTGACCGGGGCCAGGCCGGCCTTGCCGGCGCCAATGCCGCTGGCGGTGTTCAGGCCACCGCTGCCGCCCGGAGCCGGACGCGCCCAACCGGCGCTCTTGTCCTGGTAGGCCGGCGACGCGGCCGGCGCCTGCGGGGCGAGGCCGCCGCGGTTGCTCAGCATCTGCGACATGAAGAAGCCCATCATCATCGGGCCGATGAACGAGGTACCGGCCGAGGTGTGCTGCTGCACGCACTGCTCCGGCTTGTAGTCCTTCTCGCAGGCTTCCTTGCTGGCGTACTTCGGCGCCGCATCGGCGGCCTGCTTCTGCGCTTCGGCGAACGCATTGCGGCACGACGACGGATCGCCGGTGGCCTCGGTGCAGGCCTCCACCGAGGTATACAGGCCTTCCTGCACCTTCACCTCCGGCTCCTTCTGGCAGGCGGTGAACAGCAGCGGCGCGGCGCTCATCAGCAGCAGCGCGGTGGTGCGGGAACGTTTCATGGCCTCATGCCCTGTCGACGGATCAATGCCCCAATGATGCCAAATCCGGACCAGCAACCGGAATCGGCAAAGTTGGAAAGATGAACGGACTTTCATTTTCGTCGTTCCAATCAGGAATCAGGGTCAGAGCCCGTTGCGCAGCAACGGGATCCGACCCCGTCAGATTGCGGCCAACTGTCGAAGGCGGGGTGGGTCCGGTTGCGGGGGTGTGAGCGGCATGGATGGCGCGACCGAGGCTACATGGACGTACTGGCGCCGTCCCCCGCAGCCGGACCCACCCCGCCATCCCACGGATAGCCCAGCTGTTGCCGTTGAGGTTGCCGGCCAGCGGCCGGCACTACCGCGGGTGCCGGGCGCAGCCCGGTCGGACCACCTCCGGTGGTTGCAGCAGCAACCGAAAAAATTGTCCATGATCAGGCGACCCCCACGTCGTACGGCCCGCCCGTTCCGCCAGCCATGCCCGAATACCGTTCCCGCACCTCCACCGCCGGTCGCAACATGGCCGGCGCCCGCGCCCTGTGGCGTGCCACCGGCATGAAGGACGGCGACTTCCACAAGCCGATCATCGCCATCGCCAACTCCTTCACCCAGTTCGTGCCCGGCCACGTGCACCTGAAGGACCTCGGCCAGCTGGTCGCGCGCGAGATCGAACAGGTCGGCGGCGTCGCCAAGGAATTCAACACCATCGCCGTGGACGACGGCATCGCGATGGGCCACGACGGCATGCTGTATTCGCTGCCCAGCCGCGAGATCATCGCCGACGCCGTGGAGTACATGGTCAACGCGCACTGCGCCGACGCGCTGGTGTGCATCAGCAACTGCGACAAGATCACCCCCGGCATGCTGATGGCCGCGCTGCGCCTCAACATCCCGGTGGTGTTCGTCTCCGGCGGGCCGATGGAAGCGGGCAAGACCAAGCTGTCCGAGCACAAGCTGGACCTGGTCGACGCGATGGTGGTGGCCGCCGATGACAGCGCCTCCGACGAGAAGGTCGCCGCGTTCGAGCGCAGCGCCTGCCCCACCTGCGGTTCCTGCTCGGGCATGTTCACCGCCAACTCGATGAACTGCCTGACCGAAGCGCTGGGCCTGTCGCTGCCCGGCAACGGCACCACCCTGGCCACCCACGCTGACCGCGAGGCGCTGTTCCGCCGCGCCGGCCGCCTGATCGTCGAACTCTGCCACCGCTGGTATGGCGGCGAAGACCCGAGCGCGCTGCCGCGCGGCATCGCCACCCAGGCCGCCTTCGCCAATGCGATGACCCTGGACATCGCCATGGGCGGCTCCACCAACACCATCCTGCACCTGCTGGCTGCCGCGCAGGAAGCCGAAGTCGACTTCGACCTGACCCACATCGATGCACTGTCGCGGCGCGTCCCGCAGCTGTGCAAGGTGGCACCGAACACGCCGAAGTACCACATCGAAGACGTGCATCGCGCCGGCGGCGTGTTCGGCATCCTCGGTGAGCTGGACCGCGCCGGCCTGCTCGATACCACGGTGCCGACCGTGCACAGCACCAGCCTGGCCGACGCGCTGGAACGCTGGGACGTGGTGCGCAGTGACAACGACACCCTGCATGCCTTCTTCAAGGCCGGCCCGGCCGGTATCCCCACCCAGGAGGCCTTCAGCCAGGCCACGCGCTGGCCGACCCTGGACGTGGACCGCGCCGAAGGCTGCATCCGCTCGCTGCAGCACGCGTATTCACTGGAAGGCGGCCTCGCCGTGCTGCGCGGCAACCTGGCCGTGGATGGCTGCGTGGTGAAGACCGCCGGCGTGGACGAGTCGATCCATGTGTTCGAAGGCCCTGCGCGCGTCTACGAAAGCCAGGACGCCGCCGTCGCCGGCATCCTCGCCGACGAAGTGCAGCCGGGTGACGTGGTGGTGATCCGCTACGAAGGCCCGAAGGGCGGCCCCGGCATGCAGGAGATGCTGTACCCGACCAGCTACCTGAAATCGAAGGGGCTGGGCAAGCAATGCGCGCTGCTCACCGATGGCCGCTTTTCCGGCGGCACCTCGGGCCTGTCGATCGGCCACGTCTCGCCGGAAGCCGCCAGCGGCGGTGTCATCGGCCTGGTGGAAAACGGCGACCGCATCCGCATCGACATCCCGGCCCGCCGCATCGACCTGCTGCTGGATGAAGCCGCACTGGCCCAGCGTCGCGCCGACGCCGATGCACGCGGCTGGAAACCGCGCGCACCGCGCCCGCGCAAGGTCACCAGCGCGCTGAAGGCTTACGCGCTGCTGGCCACCAGTGCCGACAAGGGCGCCGTACGCAACACCGCGCTGCTCGGCGATTGATCCCAGTGCGGTAGTGCCGGCCGCTGGCCGGCATCTGCACAATGCGTCTGCACATCAATGAGGTTGCCAGCCAGCGGCCGGCACTACCGATCCGGTACGCTGCGCGGCATGACCCATCGCCCGCCGCGCCAGCCCCTCATCGATGCCCTGCGTGGGTTCGCACTGCTCGGCGTGTTCCTGGTCAACCTGCGCTTCTTCTCGCTCGATGCGTTGATGACCGAGGCCGCGCAGCAGGCACTGCCCAGCGCGGCGCTCGACCACGCCATCCGTACCGGCATGGAATGGCTGGTGGACATGAAGGCGATCACCCTGTTCTCGCTGCTGTTCGGCATGGGCGTGGCGATGCAGATGGATGGCAATGCCCAGGGCAGCATGGCCGCGCACCTGCGACGCATGGGCGTGCTGCTGGTGATCGGCCTGCTGCATTCGGTGCTGCTGTGGTGGGGTGACATCCTGCTGGTGTATGCGCTGGTGGGGCTGCTGCTGCCGCTGTTCCGTCACCTGGGTGATCGCGCACTGCTGTTCAGCGGGGTGTTCATTGCCCTGTTGCTGCCACCGCTGCTGTCGCCGTGGATCCGCGAATGGGTCGCCCTGCTCACACCGCGCGCGCAGATGAACGCCATGGCGCTCGATGCTCTGGCGCACGGCACGCTGGCGCAGGCGTGGTGGCACAACCTGCAGCTGGCCGCATGGCTGAAGCTGAGCAACTGGGCGCTGCTGTTCTTCGTGCTCGGCCGCTTCCTGCTGGGCTACTGGGCCGGCCGTCGCGGGCTGCTGCAGCAGCCGCAGGCGCATCTGCCGCTGCTGCGCTCGATCGCCATCGGCAGCCTGCTGCTGACAGCGGTATTCCTGTGGATCGATGCCCAGGCCGATGCGCTCAAACCGACATGGCCGGCGCTGCGTTCGGGCATGCCCGGCTATCTGCTGCGCGTGTCCTATCGCGTTGCGCCGCTGGCACTGGGCATTGCTGCGGCGGCGATCTTCACCCTGCTCTATCTGCGCCCGTGGGCCGAGCGCATGCTGCGCGTGTTCGTGCCGGCCGGGCGCATGGCACTCAGCAACTACCTGCTGCAAAGCGCGATCTGCGTGCCGCTGTTTGCCGGCTTCGGGCTGGGTATCGGCCCGCAGTACGGGCTGTGGCCAGTGCTGCTGGTGGCGGCGGTGGTGTTCCCGCTGCAGCTGTGGGCGAGCGCGTGGTGGCTGCGCGGCCATCGCTTCGGGCCGGTCGAATGGCTGTGGCGCAGTGCCAGCGAAGGGCAATGGCTGCCGCTGCGGCGATAGCCACCGGCGACGGATGGGATCAGGTCGTTAGTGCCACTTGCGACTTAATCCCCTCCGTCCCCTTTTCTCAGCCGATCACGCGCTTGAACGGTGGCAGCGCGTCGATGATGCGCTTGCCGTAGCGGCGGGTCAGCAGCCGCGAATCGAGAATGACCACGCGGCCGGTGTCGGTGGAGGTGCGGATCAGGCGGCCGGCGAACTGGGTCAGCGTGCGCAGCGCATGCGGAATAGCGATCAGGTTGAACGCGTTGAGCCCGCGCCCCTCGAACCACTCGCTGAGGGTGGCGGTCTGCGGATCGGTCGGCACCGCGAACGGCACCTGGGTGATCACCACGGTGGTGCAGGCCTCACCGGGCAGGTCGAGGCCTTCGCCGAACGAATTCAGCCCGAACAGCACCGAGCCTTCGCCTGCCGCCACGCGGCGCAGGTGCTCGTCGATCAGCCGGGTCTTGGACATCTCGCCCTGCACCAGCACCTGCTTGCGGCGCGCGGCCGACATCAGCCCGGCCACCTTCTCCATCTTCCAGCGCGAGGTGAACAGCACCATCGAGCCCTTGGCCCAGTCCAGTTCGGTGTCGAGGTAACGCGCCACTTCGCGCGGGTGGCCTTCGCGGTCGTCCGGCGTGACCGGGAACTTCGGCACGATCAGCTCGGCCTGGTTGGGCAGGTCGAACGGCGACGACAGCGAGACCATCTCGGCCTCTTCCGGAATGCCGTTGTCGATCGCCAGCGACTGGAAGTCGCCACCACCGGTCAGCGTCGCCGAGGTCATCACCACCGAATCCACTTCGTCCCACAGCAGCTTGCGCAGCACGTGCGCGGCCGACACCGGCGAGCCGTGCAGCACCAGGTCGCCATCGCGGGTGGCAGTCACCCAGCGTGCCATCGGTGGTGCGCCGTCCTTGTCTTCGCGGCGCCACGCCTGCCACAGGTTGTACTGCTGCTCGATCATTTCCAGCGCCATGCCCAGGTTGCGCTGCAGGCGCTCGCGCGCGGCATCGTCCGGCTTGCCCTTGGCCACCTGCGCGGTGGCGGCATGCGCCCAGTTGTAGAGGCTGCGGGTATCGTCGGCCAGCGCTTCGATCGGCTCGCGCCAGGCCTCGGGCAGGCGACCATTGGCCGCGCGCCACATCGGCTCTTCGTCCGCCGGCGCCGGCATCCACACCCGTTCGATGTGGTCACGGAACGCGCGCAGCTGCTTGGCGACGTTGCTGGCGACCTCGATCGCTTCGTTCGGCAACAGGTTGCCAAGGCGGTCCTTGTCGACCGCGCGGTAGGCACCGGCGATCAGGATCTGCAGGCGGCCGGTGCGCTTGGCCATCTCGTCCAGCGCGAGACTGGCCGCACCCTGGTCGATCGCCACGTTGCCGATGTGATGGCCTTCGTCCAGCACCAGCAGCATGTCCGACGGCGGCGCGATCAATGGCTGGCCGTTGTCACTGTCACCGATCGACAGCGCCGACAGCAGCAGCGCGTGGTTGGTGACCACGATCTGTGCATCGCGCACCGTGTTGCGCGAACGCAGCACCGCGCACTGCGCCGAATAGGCACAGCGGCGCCCGGCGCAGCCCGAGGCCGGCGTGGTGATGCGGCTGCGCAGGCCGGGGCTGATGGTCTCCGGCGCGTTGTCGATATCGCCGTCCCAGCTGCCGCCGGTGAAGGCGTCGGTCAGGCGCTTGGCGATGTCCATCTCGATCGGCGCCAGCGGCCGGTCGAACAAGGGTGCGTCATCCTCGAACATGCCGCCCTGCGAGCCCTCGCCCTGCGCCTCGGCGGCATTGCGCGTGCACAGGTAGCGGGTACGGCCCTTGGCCAGCGCCACGGTCGCTTCCAGGCCGGTGGCCTTGAGGAAATTCGGGATGTCACGCTCGACCAGCTGCGACTGCAGCGCCACGGTGCCGGTGCTGATCACCAGCTTCTTCTTGCTGGCCAGTGCGATCGGTACGCCTGCGGTGAGGTAGCCCAGGCTCTTGCCGACGCCGGTCGGCGCCTCGACCACGCCGACGCCACCGCTTTTCGACAGCGCGCGCGACACCACGCCGATCATCTGGCTCTGCGAGCGACGGGTGGAGAAGCCGGGGGTATTGGCCTGCAGCGTCGTGTACGCCTTGCGGATCGCGTCCTTCAAGGTGTCATCGAGCGTGCGCGGAGCGGCGACGGTTTCGGTCACGCCGGGAACTACCGTAGCTGGATCAGGCCGGTCATTGTCGCATGGCCGGCCATGTCCGCCGCCGCTGGCTGCCTGAACGGGGCAGCGACGACGCCCGGCGGCTGGATGAACACGCCGGACGCTGCTGGCGACGGCCCGGGGCCGTCACCCGGGTGTCACTGCACCGCGTTGCCGCGCAGCCGCAGCAGGCGCACCAGTGCCCACACCAGCAGCACCACGCCGATGGCCTCGACCATCGCCAGCGCGAAATGCACCACGCCGAAGATGGCGCTCATGCCCGAGATGGCGCTGAAGTTGCCACTGCTGACCAGCCACATCGGCAGCATGCCCGCCGCCAGGCCACCCAAGCTGGACAGCAGCAGCAACAGCAGGCCGACCAGCGCGCCGGTGCGGGTGGCATCGCGCGGCGCACCGACCACCCAGACCAGGCCGACGCACAGCGCGATCAGCACCGGCAGGCGCACGCCGACCATGCTCAGCACGGTCACCATCAGGGTTGTGCTGTCCATCGGTCAGTCCTCGCCGGCCAGCACGGCCGAGCCCTGGCGCAGCGCCTGGTAGATCTCGCCGGTCTGCGGGCGCACGCCGTGCCACTGCAGGAAGCTCTCGGCGGCCTGCTCGACCAGCATGCCCAGGCCGTCGACGGTATTGCGGCACTGCGCCGCACGGGCCCAGGCCAGGAAGGCAATGGCCGCCTCGCCGTAGTTCAGGTCGACGGCGGTGGTCATCGAATTGACCAGCGACAGCGGCAGCTTGAACTCGACGTCGCGGTCGCGGCCAGCCGAGGTGGCGTTGACGATCAGTTCGAAGTCGCCGAGGTCGCGCAGGTCCTCCCAGTAGCGGCTGATCGCACGGCCCGGCTCGCCCATCGCGTCGATCAGTTCGTCGGCGCGCTCCGGCGTGCGGTTGACCACCACCAGTTCGGTGATGCCGGCATCGAGCAGTGCCGGGGCGACGCTGCGCGCCGAGCCACCGGCGCCGATCATCAGCACGCGGCGGCCGCGCAGGTCCAGGCCGTGGCGGTCGGTGAGGTCGCGCACCAGGCCGATGCCATCGGTGGTGTCGCCGTGCCAGCGGTCGCCCTTGCGCAGCAGCGTGTTGACCGAGCCGGCGCGGCGCGCGCGTGCGGTCAGCGTGGTGCAGACCGAGAACGCGGCTTCCTTGTGCGGCAGGGTGACGTTGGCACCGACACCGCCCTCGGCGGCGAAGGCCTCCAGGCCGGCCAGGAACGCATCCGGGGCCAGGTCGATCGCGCGGTAGTCGATGGCGATGCCTTCCTGGCGACCGAACGTCGCGTGGATCTGCGGCGACTTCGAGTGGGCAACGGGGTGTCCGAAGACGGCGTAACGGTCGGTCATGGAATCCTCAAGCTGGCTAGACTGATGCTCTTTCGTGCACGGAACCGGATGATGCGCATCACCCCGCCCCTGCTGGTGCTCGCCGCCAGTCTACTCTCTGCCCCCGTGGCGATGGCGTTGAACGAGTTCGGCATCGAAGGCATGGGCGTGGTCTCGACCCGCGCCGACGAGGGCCGCGCCACGATCAGCGCCGATGGCCAGCGCATCGTCTTCGCCCGCCGTAGCGAGACCGGCTGGGGCCTGTGGGAGGCACGCGTGGTGGACGGTCGCTGGCAGCAGGCACAGGCACTGCCGGTAGGCGTGGCTGGTGAGGCCCGCGATCCCTACTTCAGCCGAGACGGCCGCTGGCTGCTCTTCGCGGCCGGTCGCGAGGGCGCGCTGGCGCTGTACCGCGCCGCGTTGGCCGCCGACGGCCAACTGGGCCCGGCGCAGCCGCTGGCCGGTGACGGAGGTCGCCGGGAAGAGCGCGGGCCGGCCCTGAGCGCGGATGGCCAGCGGCTGTTGTTTGCCCGGCAGCAGGGCCGCGGCGCCGGCTGGGACCTGTTCGTGGCGACGCTGGATGCGCAGGGCCTGCGCGACCCGGCCAGCGCACTGAGCGCGTTGAACAGCGCCGACGACGAGACCGACGGTGACTGGCTGGGCCATGACGGCGCCGTGGTGTTCAGCCGCGGCAGCGGCACGATCGCGCAGGTGTGGAGCAGCGGCTGTGCGTGGACCGGCGTGGTGCTGCAGCCGCTGGGACTGTCGTTCAACCAGGCCGGCGGCTGGACCGGCGCGCCGGTGATCGACAACGCCAAGCCGGGCGAGATGATGGTTGCCAGCAGTGCGGCGAAGGCGCCGCGTGCCGGTGGCGTGGATGTGTACCGGTTGGCCGTGCCGAAGGTGGTGGCGGTGCCGGGGTGCGTGCGGTAGATCCACGCCATGCGTGGATAGCCGTCTGGTAGATGCCAACCTTGGTTGGCATGCGGGAAAGCGCCAACCAAGGTTGGCGGCTACCCGAACGGAGAGTCAGCGCGACAGCACCTTGGCGCGCAACTGCTCGTACTCCATCTCGCTCAGCTGGCCGTTGTCCTTGCGCTGGTTCAGCGCGGCCAGCTCGGCCTGCACGCTGTCCGGCAGCGCCTGCTCACGGGCCACGTGACGGGCGGCGGAGAGCTGTTCCGGCGGGCGCTTGCCGGCCCGCCAGGCCGCGATGAACACACCGACGATGATGGCCCCGAACACCAGCGTACCGATGCCCCAGATCAGCCATTGCATCCATCCCAGTTCGGGTCCCATCGCGTATTCCTCCGTCTATCGTGGCGCTATTGTCAGCGCTCGCGTAGCCATCGCGCCACCTGCGGCGCGAAATAGGTCAGCACACCATCGGCGCCGGCCCGCTTGAAGCCCAGTAGCGACTCCATCACGCAGGCGCGTTCGTCCAGCCAGCCGTTGGCGAAGGCGGCCTTCATCATCGCGTACTCGCCACTCACCTGGTAGGCAAAGGTCGGCACGCCAAATTTTTCCTTCACCCGGCGCACCAGGTCCAGGTAGGGCATGCCCGGCTTGACCATCACCATGTCGGCGCCCTCTTCCAGGTCCAGCGCGATCTCGCGCAGGGCCTCGTCGCCATTGGCCGGGTCCATCTGGTAGGTCTTCTTGTCGGCCTTGCCGAGGCTGGCCGCGCTGCCCACTGCATCACGGAACGGGCCGTAGAACGCCGAGGCGTACTTGGCCGAGTAGGCCATGATGCGCACGTTGATGTGGTTGTCGGCATCCAGTGCACGGCGGATCGCGCCGATGCGGCCGTCCATCATGTCCGACGGCGAGACGATGTCCACGCCGGCTTCGGCGTGCGATACCGACTGCTTGACCAGTGCTTCGACCGTGATGTCGTTGAGCACATAGCCCTTGTGATCGATGATGCCGTCCTGGCCATGGGTGGTGTACGGGTCCAGCGCCACGTCGGTCATCACCCCCAGTTCCGGGAAGCGCGACTTCAGCGCGCGGATCGCACGCTGCGCCAGGCCGTCCTCGGCCCACGCCGCCGACGCGTCCAGCGACTTCAGCGACGGGTCGATCACCGGGAACAGGTCGATCACCGGAATGCCCAGCTCCAGCGCCTCTTCGGCCACCTTCAGCAGTTCTTCGATCGACAGCCGCTCCACGCCCGGCATCGACGGCACTGCGGTGCGGCCAGCCCGTTCGTGCACGAACACCGGGTAGATCAGGTCGTCGGTGGTCAGCGTGTTCTCACGCATCAGGCGGCGCGAGAACTCGTCGTGGCGCATGCGGCGCGGGCGATAAAGCGGGTGGGACATGGCAGGCTCCGAGGAGTGGCTATTGCAACAGGTAGCCCTGCGGCAGCAGGGGTTCGGGCAACGGGCGTTCGCCGAGCGCGTCGAGCTGGTCGATCTCGATCGTGCGCACCAGCGCGTCCAGCGGCAGGTCGTTCGGCTCCAGGCCGAACGGGTCTTCCATTTCTTCGCCCAGCTGGTCCAGGCCGAAGAAAGCATAGGCGAGCACCGCCGACAGCACCGGCGTGCCCCAGCCCAGCGAACTGGCCAGGCCGAACGGCAGCAGCACGCAGAACATCCACGCGCAGCGGTGCAGCAGCAGGGTGTAGGCGAACGGCAGCGGCGTGGTGAGGATGCGCTCGCAGCCCGCCTGGATCGACGACATTGCGTGCAGGCGCTCTTCCAGCTGGGTGTAGAGGATCGGGTCGAGTTCACCGGCGCGCAGGGCCTGGGCCAGCTCGGCGGCGATCATCGACAGCAATGCGTCCGGCACGTTCTCGCGCTGGCCCAGCTGCTCGCGCTGCGGCTTGTCCAGCCACGGCAACGCCGCCAGGGCCACGATGCGGCCCCGCAGGCGCGCGGCCAGCGCATGGGCGAAGGCGGTGGTGAGGTAGGCGACGCGGCGACGGCGGCCGGCGTCATCGGCCAGCAGCAGGTTGACCTGGCGGGCCAGCGAACGCGATTCGTAGACCAGCTGGCCCCACAGCTTGCGGCCTTCCCACCAGCGGTCATAGCAGGCGCTGTTGCGGAAGCTGAGGAAGATCGACAGGACCAGGCCTAGCAGGGTGAACGGCGTGACGGAAACGCGTTCGATGCCGGTCGGCGGCGCCAGTTCCACCACCGCGGCCACCGCGATGGACAGGATCAGGATGGCCAGCACCTTCGGCGCGATCGCTTTGACGATCGAGCCGCGCAGGATGTACAGCAGTTGCCAGCCGTGGGGACGGGGTCGGATGATCATGGGGCAGCCGCGCCGGGCGCGGATTCACAGGCACGCGGGGGGCTCGCGCAGCCGTTCATTGTACGCCCCTGCCCGGCCCGCGGCCGTGTACCTGCGACGCCCTGTCGCACCCGGCGACGCGGCTCAGATCACGCCGCCACCCAGGCCCAGGCGCAGGATGCCGACCACCACCACGATGCCGTTCAGCACCAGCCCGGCCCAGGCCCGGCCGCGCTTGGTCGGGTGGGTGAACAGGATGCCCAGCGCGGCGATCACCGCGCCCACGGCGGCGAACGGGATCAGGAACCAGTTGCCCCAGCCCAGCAGCGGAATCAGCGCCAGGATCATCCACAACAGCGCCAGTACGCCCCACAACAGACTGATCACACCCATTCCGCTCTCCCGCAGTTGGTTCCTGTCTGTCCACCATAGTCGTTCCCGCGGTCGCCGCCTACTGCCGTTGGCGGGGCTGTCACCGTCAGCGTGCTAGCGTGCTGCCGTGCGTGCCTTGGCCCGGGTGTTGGCGCCGATTCAGAGTGGCCCGCCGATGATCGCAACCAGTCCTACAGGGGTCGTGCCATGAACATCCGTTGGGCCGCGTTGGCGGCCATCCTGCTGGTCGCCGCTGGCTGTGCCAGCACCTCCAAGGTCATGCTGGGGCGCGCCCGCGCACCGATCGATCCGGCGCTGGTGCAGATCTATTCCACCCCGCCGGCCGGTTCCCAGGAAATCGCCCAGCTGGAATCGGCGTCTGCCGTGGGCTTCGGCACGCAGGGCCAGACCGATGCGGCGGTGGCGCGCCTGAAGCGCGAGGCCGCAGCGCTGGGCGCCAATGGCGTGGTGCTGATGGGCGTGGGCAGCAGCGGTTCGCCGGTGGGCATGTCGGTGGGTGCCGGCACGTTCGGCTCGCATGTCGGCGGTGGCGTCGGCATTGGTATTCCGACCACGCAGAAACGCGCCGCCGGCGTCGCGATCTGGGTACCGAACCCGGCCCCCCCGGCACGGCTGCCGACGCAGGTGATCACACCGCAGCCGCAGCGTTGACCCTCCCGGGTCAACGCCGGTAGTGCCGGCCGCTGGCCGGCAACCTCAGGAATGCTTCCTGCGCCAAGGGAATGCCGGCCAGCGGCCGGCACTACCCGATGATGCTCAGCGCTTGTACTTCGGCACGAACACCTTGTTCACCGCATCGGCCAGCTGGTCCGGCGGCAACAGGCCCTGGTCGAGCAGGAAGTTGTTGAACGCCAGGCGATCGAACTTCGCACCCAGTGCCAGCTCGGTCTGCATGCGCAGTTCCAGGATGCGGGTGTAGCCGTAGAAGTAGCTGCCGGCCTGGCCCGGCATTCGCACCATGTAGCGGTCCAGTTCCTGGGTGGCCATCGCCTTGGACAGGCCGACCTGCTCCATCAGCACGCGCTCGCCGTTGGCACGGTCGGTCAGGCCGAGATTGAGCATCGGGTCGAGCATCGCGCGTGCGGCGCGCAGCAGTCGGAACTGCAGGGCGATCATCTGCCCGTCCAGCGGCTCGTACGGCACCATCTCGGCTTCGGCATACAGCGCCCAGCCTTCCACGTTCACCGAATTGAACGCGAACATGGTGCGTGCCAGCGACACGCCGCGCTCGACCATGGCGGTGAACTGCAGCTCGTGGCCGGGGCGGCCTTCATGCGCGCTCAGCGTCCACGCCGCCGCACCGAAGTTGAAGTCGTCGTACTGCGCGCCCGGGCCCGCCGCCGGGTTACCCAGCGGCAGTACGAAGGTGCCCTGCTGCCCGGTGTTGTTGACCAGCGGCGCCGGCAGGAAATGCGGTGCCGGGCTGGCCGCGCTCTCGGCAGCCGAGCCCAGGCGCATCTGCATCGCGCGCTTGGGCACATCGACGATGGCGTGCTCGCGGATCAGCGGATCGATCGCATCGATCACCTTGCGGTAGTGGCCTTCCAGATGGTCGTCGGCGATCTTGTCGGCCTTCAGCGCGCGGATCACCGCCACCGGGTCGCTCGGGTCGGCCACCTTCAGGCCCTTGTCCTTCACCACCAGCGGCGCCAGCTGCTGCATCGCCGAACGGGTTTCCATGAACTCCAGCTGCGCGCGCTGCATCAGCAGCTTCGGGTCGATGTCGATGCCGACCTGCTTGAGCTGGTAGGCGTACAACGGTGCCGGCAGGCGCGCGTCGGTACGCGCCTTCGGCAGCACGGTCGAGCGCGTCCAGCTGGCGTAGTCCTTCATCTGCCCGGCCAGGGCCTTCATCGCTTCATCGGCGCCGGCGATCTGGTACTTCTTCAGCAGCGACTCGATGCCGGTGATGTAGGTCTCGACGTTGTCCAGCGACTGCTGCACTTCGATCTTCGTCGGCTGCAGCAGACTGCCGTCCTTCAAGCGCTCTTCGTAGCGCTGGCGGGCCAGCGTGGTGAACGCGGTGCCGCCCGGCTGCAGGCCGGCGTAAGCCTTGAGGCGATCGAGCGCCTTGGCCCGGCGCTCGGCCGGCACCTGGTCGGACAGCAGCAGGTTGAGGCCACTGAACACCGTCTGCGGCGCGTCACTCCACGGCAGCAGGTACTTCTCGTTGAGCTCGCTGCCTTCGATGTTCTGGTTGGCGGCGTGGATCATGATCTCCAGGTCCTGGCGGACATTGGGATCCTTTTCGGTGGCCAGCTTGGCTTTCAGTTCGTCGCGGGCCTTGGCCATCGCGGCGCGGTAGCGCTTGCCGTTGTCCGGGCCGAGGTCGGCCACCTTGTCGTCGTAGCCGGGCACGCCGAAGAAGCCGGTTTCTTCCGGCTGGAACGGGCCCTGCGCATCAAGCAGGATCTGCGCCAGTGCATTGCTGCGGGCCACCCAGGCCGGACTGGCAGGAGTAGCGGCCTTGGCGGCGGGTGCAGCCAGCGCCGGCGGTGCGGACAGCAACGGGGCAGCGGTCAGGGCCAGGGCAACGGCCAACGCGATCGGCTTCATGGTGCACTCCAGGACAGGGTTGCCCGCACCCTACGCGCTCAGCGCGGTGGCGACAATCGGCCGGAGGTCACAACGCCGCGGTCAGCGGGCATTCGCCGCGTTCGCGGCAGGCCTGCAGTTCGCATTCCTGCGCGGCTTCATCGTCATCCAGTGCGGTCAGGTCGAAGGTCTGCTTGTTCTCGCCCAGCACGTACATCACCGGGTAGTCCCACACGTCGTCACTGCGGGTGCCCTTCACGAACAACCGGCCGTGTGCGCGGGGGCCTTCCAGGGCCACGGTCAGGCCGACATCGCGCTGGCCGTTGAGCGCGGTCTGCATGCTGCCCAGCGGCATCGATTCGGTGCGCAGCGGCTCGCCGAAGGCTTCCACCAGTTCGATGCTGCACCCCGCGCGACGCATCGCTTCGCGCATCGGCGGGCTCTCGCGTGCCGCCTCGCTCCAGCGCAGCACGCTCCAGGCCACCACGCCACCCGCACCGGCCAGCACCAACAGCACGGTCAGCGGCATCGCCCAGCGCCAGTGACGGCACCACCAGCCGGCGGGCCTCGGGCCATGGGTGGGAATCGGCGGTGGCAGGGTCATCGGCGGGCTCCTTCCCGTTTGTCCATCAGGGCTTCAGGCAGCGTCCCAGGAAGGCTTCGGCCACACGGTAGCGATGCAGGGCATCGGCACCGGACAGACCATGCTTGGCACCCGGATAGGTCATCAGTTCGAACGGCTGCGCACGCTTCTGCAGCGCGCTCATCAGGCTGGTCGAGTTGGTGAAGAGCACGTTGTCGTCGGCCATGCCGTGGATCAGCAGCAACGGCGAACGCAGGCCATCGATGTGGGTCAGCACGCGCGCTTCGCGGTAACCCGCTTCATTGCGCGCCGGCAGGTCCATGTAGCGTTCGGTGTAGTGGCTGTCATACAGGCCCCAGTCGGTGACCGGTGCGCCGGCCACGCCACAGGCGTACTGGTTCGACGCCTTGGCCAGCAGCATCAGGGTCATGTAGCCGCCGTTGGACCAGCCCTGCACGCCGATGCGCGCCGGGTCCACCCACGGCTGCTGCTTCAGCCAGGTCACGCCACGCAGCTGGTCGGTCACTTCCACCGTGCCCTGCCTGCCATACAGCGCGCCACCGAAGTCACGGCCACGGCGCGGGGTACCACGGTTGTCCAGCGAGAACACCACGTAGCCCTGCTGGGCCAGGTACTGGTTGAACAGGTGGTCGCCACGGCCGGGCCAGCTGTCGGTGACGGTCTGGCTGGCCGGGCCGCCATAGACGTACACGGCCACCGGGTAGCGCTTGGACGGATCGAAGCCGGCCGGCTTGATCAGGCTGTAGTTCAGCGGGGTCTTGCCGTCGGCAGCCATCAACGTGCCGAACTCGACCGGGCGCTGCGCATCGCGGTAACGCGCGTACGGATGCTTGGGATCGGCCAGGTCGTTCTCGAGCAGGGTAGCGATCTTCTCGCCATTGGCGCGGAACAGCTCGATCTGCGGCGGCGTGGTGCTGTTGGACCAGCTGTCCACATAGACGCTGGCGTTGCGGGCGAAGCTGGCGCTGTGCATGCCCGGCGCTTTGGACAGGCGCTGCGGCTCGCCACCCTGTAGCGACACCGCGTAGATCTGGCTTTCGCGCGAGCTCTCGATGCCGGCACGGAAGTAGGCCTTGCCGGCCTTTTCATCGACCGCCAGCAGCTCGTCCACCGGCCAGTTGCCGCGGGTCAGCGCGGTGGTCTTGCCCTTGCTGTCGATGCGGTACAGGTGCTGGAAGCCGGTGCGCTCGGACGACCACAGCACGCTGCCGTCATCCAGAAAACGCAGGCTGTTGTGCAGCGGCACCCAGGTCGGGCTGGTCTCGTGGGCGAGCACGCGCTGGCGGTTGGAATCGAGTGCCACTTCCACCAGGTCCAGCTGCTTCTGGTCGCGCGACTGGCGCTGGAAGCTCAGGTGCTGTGCATCGCGCCAATCGACGCGGGCCAGGTAGATGTCCTGCTCCTTGCCCAGGTCGACCCAGCGCGGCTGCGCATCGGCAGCCGGTGCGATCACGCCCAGCTGCACGCGTACGTTGGCGTCGCCGGCGGCCGGGTAACGCTGTTCGATCACATCGGTGCGGTCGGCGTAGACCTCGTAGCGCTTCTGCACCGGCACCGGTGTCTCGTCGATGCGGGCGAAGGCGATGGCCGAATCATCCGGCGCCCACCAGTAGCCCGTGTGGCGGTCCATTTCTTCATCGGCGACGAACTCGGCCACGCCGTTGCCGATGGTGGTGCTGCCGTCGCGGGTCAGCTGCAGCTGCCTGCCGCTGGCCAGATCGATCACCCACAGGTTGCGGCCGCGGATGAAGCTGACGAAGCCGCCCTTCGGCGACAGCTTGGCGTCGGTGGCGAAGCCTTCACCGTGGGTCAGCTGGCGCACGGCCGCCGCCCCCTGCTGCTTGAGGTCGTACAGGTAGAGTTCGCCGCCCAACGGGAACAGCAGGCGCTGCGCGTCCGGCGACCACTGGTAATCGACGATGCCGGTCATCGCGGCGATGCGCTGGCGCTCGCGGCGGGCCTTTTCCTCGTCGCTGAGGGTCTCGGTGCCGGGCAGCACCACCTTGGAATCAACCAGCAGGCGGGTCTGGCCGCTGCCGATGTCGTACGTCCACAGGTCCAGCTGGTTGCGGTCGCTGTCCTTGCCGCGCAGGAAACTGACCTGCGAGCCGTCCGGCGCCACCTTCGGCTTCATCAGGGTCGGGCCAGACAGCGGCAGCGGGCCGGTGATGGCTTCCAGGGTCAGCTTTTCGGCGTGGGCGGCGGTACTGGTGGCGAGCATGAGGGCGAGCGAAGCGAACAGGTGGCGCATGGAGGATCCCGTCAAACGGCAGGTCCGCCCCGCGGCGGGCGCCGGGCGGTCGTCCCCCATCCTAACCAAGCCTGTGCAGGAAGGCAGCATGACCTTCCGCCCATGCCGCGGTGCTGGGGTCAGAGCCCTTTGCGCTGCAAAGGGATCCGACCCCGCGACGGGTCAGCGCTGGCCGAACAGGTGCTTGCGCTCTTCGTCGCTGAGCGGCTTGCCGGCGTTGGGGTTCACCTGCTGGCGCAGCGCATAGGCGCGCTGGGTGGCCGGGCGTGCGGCGATGGCATCGTGCCAGCGCTTGAGGTTCGGGAATGCGGTGAAATCCACCGGCAGCTTGTCGTAGGCGCCGATCCACGGGTAGCTGGCCATGTCGGCGATGGTGTACTCGTCGCCGGCCAGGAAGGCGTGCTGGGCCAGGCGCTTGTCCATCACCCCATGCAGGCGGCGCACTTCGTTGTCATAGCGCTCGATCGCATACGGGATCTTTTCCGGCGCATACACATTGAAATGCCCCATCTGGCCGCTCATCGGGCCCAGGCCGGCCATCTGCCAGAACAGCCACTCCAAGGTGGTGACGCGGCCGCGCGGGTCGCGGGGCAGGAACTGGCCGGTCTTCTCGGCCAGGTACAGCAGGATCGCGCCGGACTCGAACACGCTCTGCGGGGCGCCGCCATCGGCCGGGGCCTGGTCGACGATGGCCGGCATCTTGTTGTTGGGCGAAATGGCGAGGAATTCCGGCTTGAACTGGTCGCCCGAGCCGATGTTGACCGGGTGGATGCGGTATTCCAGGCCGGTTTCTTCCAACAGCAGGGTCACTTTGTGGCCGTTCGGGGTGGGCCAGTAATACAGGTCGATCATGGCGTCGGCTCGGGGCGCGGAAAGGAACCTGAAGTCTAGTGCGAGAGTTGGGTTGGCACCGTCATGGCGGGCCGGTAACCTCGCCTCTCCCCCGAAACGCAGCATCCCCCGCATGAGTGCAAACCGCCCGCCGCTCTCCCCGTTGTCCACGCTGATCTTCGCCTCGCGCTGGCTGCAGCTGCCGCTGTACCTGGGCCTGATCGTGGCGCAGTGCGTCTACGTGTTCCTGTTCGGCAAGGAACTGTGGCACCTGATCTCGCATTCCGCCTCGATGGGTGAACAGCAGATCATGCTGATCGTGCTGGGCCTGATCGACGTGGTGATGATCTCCAACCTGCTGGTGATGGTGATCGTCGGCGGCTACGAGACCTTCGTCTCGCGCCTGCGCCTGGAAGGCCACCCGGACCAGCCGGAGTGGCTGAGCCACGTCAACGCCAGCGTGCTGAAGGTGAAGCTGGCGATGGCGATCATCGGCATCTCCTCGATCCACCTGCTGAAGACCTTCATCGCCAGTGGTGCGCTGGGCGGCATTCCGCTGTGCACGCCGGAACAGATGAGCGTGGCCGCAGCCAACATCGGCGTCGCCCGCTGCTCGATGCTGACCCAGGAAGGCGTGCTGTGGCAGACCATCATCCACTGCGTGTTCATCCTGTCGGCGATCGGCATCGCCTGGACCGACAAGCTGATGTCCAACAGCCACAGCAAGTCGCACGACAAGGCGCACGACCACTGAGGTCGTCGCAGGCAACGGCGGTGGCCGTTGCCCCTCCCGGCCACCGCCCCTTGTACGCGGCGGTGGCCGGGATGCTAGATTGCACCCTCGCCGTTGCCGGCGGTGGCGTCGGGAAACGTCACCCTGCCGCGCCCGGACCGCAGGTCCCGGCCATGCATATCAATGATTTACGTCACGTCGTCTTCTAGAGGGGAGCAGGATGTCGCACGTCTCAACGATCACCGCCGCGCGCCGGTGGCTGCCGGTTGCTTTGGCACTGGCGCTGGCCGCCTGCTCGGGCAAGGAAGAATCCGCGGCACCGGCCCCGGCCGCCGCACCCACCGCCGCTGCACCGGCCGCACCGGTGGTCGCCGCCAAGGTGCAGTCGATGGGCACCGAGCAGCTGCGTGAGTCGGCCAGCCAGGCGCTGCGCGAGAACCGCATGTACGCGCCGGCCGGCGACAACGCCATCGAGTACTACCTCGCCCTGCGCGACAAGACCCCGGACGACGCCTCGGTGAAGAGCGCGCTGACCGACCTGCTGCCCTACACCCTGATCGCTGCCGAACAGCACCTGGGCCGCGAGGACTACACCGAAGCACAGCGCCTGGTGGCGCTGATCGAGAAGGTGGATGCGTCCGCGCCGGCGCTGCCGCGCCTGAAGGACGGCCTGGCCAAGGGCGTGCAGAACGCTGCCAAGCGCACCGAAGCGGAAGCCGAGAAGGCGAAGAAGGACGCCGAGGACCGCAGCAAGCAGCAGACCGAACAGCAGCGCCTGGCCGAGCAGCGCGCCAAGGAAGCCGACGCAGCCAAGCAGATCGCCGCCCAGCAGGATGCCGCCCGCCGCGACAACGAGCGCCAGGAAGCCGAGCGCCAAGCCGCTGCCCGCCGCGAAGCCGAGCAGAAGCAGCAGCAGGCCGCCGCCCAGCAGGCCAGCGCGGCACGCCAGGCTGCAGCCCCGGCGGCCGCTGCAGCGCCGAACCTGCGCCCGGTCAGCACCCCGGCACCACGCTATCCGTCCGAGGCACTGCGTGCAGGCACCTCCGGCGAAGTGCTGGTGGAAATCACCGTCGGCACCGACGGTTCGGTGATCAACGCCCGCGTGCTGCGCGCAACGCCGTCGCGCGTCTTCGATCGTGAAGCCATGAACGCGGTCAAGCGCTGGCGCTTCGAGCCGGTCAGCGCGCCGGTCACCACCCGCCGCACCCTGGTATTCGCCCCGGGCGGCGGCTGACCACGAAAAAAGGGGACGGAGGGGATTAAGTCGTTTCCGCCCCGCAATGACGACACGGCCCGGCATGTCCGGGCCGTGTTCGTTTCAGGAGAGGCTGTCGATCATGCGCTGCAGTGCTGGATCGCGCGCGGCCAGTACCTGGAACAGGCCCAGCGCATGCAGGCCCGGCAGCAGCGCACGCAGGTCGGCTTCGGCGGTGGCGCGGGTGGCGTCATCGCTGGCGGGATCCTGCCAGTCACGGACGGTGGCGAGGAAGGCACCGACGCTACCCTTGCGCACGGTGAGGCCATTTACCTGCACGTCGTTCTGGTGGTCGGGAAGGATGTCCTGCGGCTGCATGGGTGATGCTCCTGTGGGATCGGGAGGCCAGTGTGCCGCCCAGCCAGCGACACTTCTGCCGTATAACTGCCATTGGATATGGCAGATCAGACATCACCTGCGTTGATTGACCCCGCTTTGGCGAACGCCGAAGGCGGTCCCCTCGTCATGGCCTCCCAGCTGCGGGTGCCCGGACGGCGCCGCACCGCCCGTCACCAGCACGTCCGCGGCCAGCTGCTGGGCGCGCACCAGGGCGTGCTGCGGATCGAGGCCGGCGATCTGCAGTGGCTGCTGCCGGCGGGGCATGTTGCCTGGATTCCGCCCTTGCTGCCCCACGCACTGGTGGGGGCGGAAGGGTTCGATGGCTGGAGCC
The DNA here is from genome assembly GCF_056480025.1 of Stenotrophomonas sp. 109824_Sma. Taxonomy (NCBI): domain Bacteria; kingdom Pseudomonadati; phylum Pseudomonadota; class Gammaproteobacteria; order Lysobacterales; family Lysobacteraceae; genus Stenotrophomonas; species Stenotrophomonas sp. 109824_Sma. The sequence continues at coordinate 4,579,517 of NZ_CM151078.1, forward strand.
TGTATTTCTGCGCCGAGGCCTGCCTGGACCTGCCCGCCGTACCGCGCATTTTCCAGCCCAACGCGCTGTTGCAGGCCGCGATGATGCGTGCGCTGCACTGGCCACACCAGGCACTGGACGCCGCGCAGGCACGCCTGGCCGGCGTGATCGCCGATGAGATCACCGCCAGCACGCCGCTGCCGCTTGCCCTGCCACAACCGCGGGATCGCCGCCTGCGGCGGATCGCGGCGGTGCTGGCACGTTCGCCGGATGACCTTCGCAGTGTCGAGGCGTGGGCAGCCACCTGCGGCCTGTCCAGCCGCAGCCTCGCCCGTCGTTGGCAGGCCGAAACCCACATGACGCTGAGCCAGTGGCGGCAGCGCCTGCGCGTACTGCTGGCGCTGCCCCGTCTGCTGTCCGGCGAACCGGTGATCAGCGTCGCGCTGTCGATGGGCTACGACACGACGAGTGCCTTCATCGCCGTGTTCAAGCGCGAGATGGGGGTGACGCCCGCGCGCTACGCAAAAGGGGACGGAGGGGATTAAGTCGCTTTTGACTCATCCGACACTGCTTCGCGGCGTTGCCTGATGCCCCGCTCCGCGGCCGCGATGACAGGCTGAGGCCCCTTTCAGCCTCCGAATCCCATGCCCCGACAAGCACGCCTGATGCTGGCAGGCCAGGCCTATCACGTGATCCAGCGCGGTGTGAACAAAGGTGCGATCTTTATCGACGACATCGATCGCCAACTGTTCCTGCATCTGTTGCACAGCGCATTCCTGAAGCACCACGTCGCACTGCATGCCTATGTACTGATGGGCAACCACATCCACCTGCTGGCCACGCCTTCCACACAGCAGGGACTGGCGGGCGCAATGCGCATGCACGGCAACAACTGCGTGCAGGCCTTCAACCAGCGGCACGGACGCAGTGGGCCTCTGTGGCAGGGGCGCTTCCATTCCTCGATGATCGACAGCGACGCTTATCTTCTCAGCGTATACCGCTACATCGAACGCAATCCGGTTCGCGCCGGGATTGCTGTCAGCGCCGAAGATCATCCGTGGTCCAGCGTGCACGGCAACCTTCGACGACGGGATGATCCAATGCTCACCCTGCATCCCGCGTTCAAAGCACTTGCAGGAACCGCTCGGCAGAGGGCGAGGTTGTATGCCGAATTCCTGCGCGATGTGAATGCATCCGCAGACCTGCCCGCAATCCGCAACCACAGCGCCAGGCAACGCCCGATGGGGGACGCTGCATTCCTGCGGATGGTGGAGCAGACGCTGGGGCGCCCCGTGGCGATACGCAAACGAGGGCGCCCGCGCAAGGAGGGGACGGGGGAGGCAGAAACGACTTAATCCCCTCCGTCCCCTTTTCGGGTCAGCCGGAGATCGCCAGGCGCTCGTTGTGGTAACGGCGCACGGCGGCGAACCACAGCACCGCGGCCAGGCCGAGGCTGGCGCCGAGGTAGATCGCCCAGACCGCCGGGGTGATCGTCTCGTGGCGGATCACCTTCAGCAGCATCTGGTTCTGCGACAGGAACGGCACGGCGTACTGCCACATCTCGCTCTTCAGCGGATAGGCCACCAGTGCGTAGCCGGGCAGCATCGGCAACAGCATCAGCCAGGTCATGTGGCTCTGCGCTTCCTTCATGCTCTTGGCTGCGGCCGACAGGAAGGTCAGCAGCGAGGTGCCGATCAGCAGCATCGGCAACATCACCAGCAGCATCTGCAGCATCGATCCGACGTTCATGTTGAACTGGCGGCCGATATTGCCGGGCGCGATCTGCGCGCTCACCTTGAACGCGACCAGGGTCAGCAGCAGCGATACGAAACCGACCACGCATGCGGCAGCGATCTTGCCGCTGACGATCGCGCTGCGCGAGCCCGGCGTGGCCAACAGTGGTTCCAGCGACTGCCGTTCGCGCTCGCCGGCGGTGGCATCCATCACCAGGTAGGCGCCACCGATGAACGAGGTCAGCGTCAGCAGGACCGGCAGCAGCATCGACAGGATCATGCCGCGCTTGGCTTCGGCACTGGCCAGGTCCTGGCGCGCCACGTCCAGCGGACGTGCCACCTGTGCGTCGATGCCGCGCGCCATCAGGCGCAGTGCACCGACCTGGCCGTTGTAGGTGGCCAGTGCTGCTTCCAGGCGTGCGCCAGGTACTTCGGCAGCGCGCCGCGTGCTGTCCTTGATCACCTCCACCAGTGCCGGCTTGCCATCGGCCCAGTCCTTGCCGAAGTCATCGCTGATGCGCAGCGCCACATCGATGTCCTGGGTGCGGATGGCCTCGGCCAGGTCCTTCGGTGCCGGTGCGGCATTGAGGCCCTGTGCGGCGAGGAAGCGCACCAGGTTCGGTGCGTTCTCCGCGCCGATGGTCGGGATCTGCAACGGCTCTTCGATCTGGGTGCGCACCCGGCTCTCGGCCAGCTTGCCCATGCCCAGCAGCAGTACCGGGTACAGCAGGGGCCCGAACAGCAGGGTCAGCAGCAGCGTGCGGCGGTCACGCGACAGGTCGCGCAGTTCCTTGCGCATCACCGTCATCAGGGTCGACATCATGCTCATGCGTGCAGGCCCTCTTCGCTGCCGATCAGTTTCACGAACGCATCTTCCAGGTTGGCTTCACCGGCCTGCGCACGCAGTTCGTCGGCACTGCCGGCGGCCATCACCGTGCCCTTGGCGATGATCACGATGTGGTCACACAATGCACCCACCTCCTGCATGATGTGGCTGGACAGGATCACGCAGCGACCCTCTTCGCGCAGGCCCAGCAGGAAGCGGCGCAGCGCGCGCGTGGTCATCACATCCAGGCCGTTGGTCGGTTCGTCGAGGATGACGTTGCGCGGGTCGTGCACCAGCGCGCGGGCAATCGCGGTCTTGGTGCGCTGGCCCTGCGAGAAGCCATCGGTCTGCCGGTCGAGGATGTCGCCCATGTCCAGCGCGTGCGACAGCACCTCGATGCGTTCGCGGATGCGCTCGGCCGACAGGCCATGCAGCTCGCCGAAATAGGCGATGTTCTCGCGCGCGGTCAGGCGCTTGTAGACGCCACGCGCATCAGGCAGCACGCCGAGGTGGCGACGCACCTCCACCGGATTGCGCGCCGCATCGATGCCATCGACGGTGATGCTGCCCTGATCGGGCGTCATCAGCGTGTAGAGCATGCGCATGGTGGTGGTCTTGCCGGCACCGTTGGGGCCGAGCAGGCCGGTGATCCGCCCATCCCCGGCGCGGAAGCCGACGTTGGCGACCGCCTGGATGCGGCCCGTGCGGGTATCGAAGGCCTTGTGCAGGTTGTCGGCGACGATCATGGTTCCCATCCGTTGAACGAGGTGAACGCCGGCACGTAGCTCAGCGTGTCCAGGCAGCCGGCATCCAGTGCCTTGGCATCGGTCTTGTCGATGAACTGGCCGAGCAGGCGCGGCATGCAGCCGGCGGTCAACGTGCCATGGCCCTGGCCACGGGCGACCAGCGCACGGCCATTGGGCAGGCCCTTGAGCACCTGTGCGGCGTAGCGCGGCGGCGTCACCGGGTCCAGTTCACCGGACAGCAGCAGTGCCGGCACGTCGCTGCGCAGCGGCACGGCATCGGTTGCCGGCGCCGGACGGTGCGGCCACACCGGGCAGGCCGCGAAGAAGGCACTGGCGACTTCGTTGCCGAACAGCCGCTCGGGGTCCTCGGCCGGCGCGTGGTAGCGCGGTGCATCCTCGCTGCAGATCACCGACCACTGCATGCCGCGGTTGATCTGGAAATCCATGCTGCGGTTCGCGCCCCGCGCCAGCGATGCCAGCGGTGCGTAGCGACCGTGTGCGGCCTCATCCAGCACCAGTGGCAGCAGCGAGGAATACTGCGGCACGTAAGAGAAGGCGAAGGCCAGGCCGACCACGCTGTCCGGCGTCAGGACATCCTGCCGCGGTGCGTTGGTACCCGGATCGCGATATTCGACCGAGACCGGTGCACGGCGCAGGGTATCGACCACGCTGCGCAGCTGCGCGCGGGTATCGGCCGGGAAACGCTTGCTGCACGCGGCGTCCTTGCGGCACTGCGCCGACTGCAGGGCGATCGCATCCTCGAACGTGGTCGCGAAGTCACCACCGACCACCAGCTCGTTCGGCACCACGCCATCGATGACGATGCTGCGGGTGTGCTGCGGATAGGCGCCGGCATAGCGCTGGGCCACACGGGTGCCGTAGGAGCCGCCGACCAGGTTGACCTGATCCACGCCAAGCGCACCACGCACCGCGTCCAGATCGGCGATGGCCTCGGTGGTGGTGTAGAAGCGCGCGTCGGCACGCCCCTGCAGCGACGCCGCGCAGCGCTGGGCGTATTCGCGCAGCGATGCCTCGGAAGGCGCTGCATTCTCGTCCATCTGCAGCGCCTTGCCGTCCGCGCCCAGGCAGCTGAGCGGGTTGGAGCCGCCGGTGCCGCGCTGGTCGATCAGGAACACGTCGCGCTGCTTGCGCACCTGGCGCAGCGCGGTATCGACGATGACCGCCACCTCGCTGGCCGCCTGGCCGGGGCCGCCGGCCAGGAAGAACACCGGGTCGGGCTGGCTGGCACCGCTGCTGCCCGATTCCAGCCAGGCAATGCGCAGGCCGATCCGGCGGCCATCGGGCTGGGCCCGGTCCTCCGGTACCTGCAGGGTGGCGCACTGCGCCTCCACGTTGGCGCTGGCGCCTTCGGTGGACAGCGTGCAGGGCTGGAAGTCGATCGTGCCGAAACGACGGCTGGGTGCATCACTGGCACTTCCGGCGTCGGCCGGCGGTGGCTGGCTGCACCCGGCAATCATCAGGCTGGCCAGCATCCCGGCCAGCGCGAGGTGGTGTCTTTGCATCGTGCTCGTTTCCCCTGGAGGACGTTCCTGTCGACCACGACGGGCTGCCGCGGAAGATGTGACCCAACTTACACGGGCAGCGCGCCAACGGCGATGGGCAATGACGAATCCGCCACCGACGGCGCACAGACCAGGCGGTCCCGCCCCTCGGCCTTGGCCCGGTACAGGGCGGCATCGGCGGCGGCCAGCAGGGTCGACAGATCGCCCTGCCCTGCATCCATCGCAAGACCGACGCTGGCGGTGACCGGCACCCGTCCCTCGGCCAGCACTGCCGGCCGCTGTTGCAGGCGTGCGCGGATCGCGGCGGCCCGCTCCACCGCATCGTCGCGCGTGCTTCCGGCCAGCACCAGCACGAACTCTTCGCCGCCGTAACGGCCCAGCAGGTGCTCGTGGCCCTGCACGCAGTGCTGCAGCGTCGCCGAAAAATGGCGCAGCACCTGGTCGCCCGCCAGGTGGCCCCACCGATCATTGATCTTCTTGAAGTGGTCCACGTCGATCAGCAGCAGCACCAGCGGGCGGCGCTGCCGGCGTAGCTTCAGCAGTTGCGCCTGGCCGTCGGCCAGCACCGCGCTGCGGTTGAGCAGGCCGGTCAGGCCATCGGTACGGGCGGCATGGCGCAGGTCGACCAGCATGCGCTCGACCAGCAGCAGCACCATCGCAAAGCAACGGGCCAGTTCCAGCATCACCCCGGCGATGTACGTGGCGAACATCGGCGAGCCAGTGCGCATGATGTCCTCCCCGGCATCCGGTGCCACCGGCAGGAACAGGCGCCCCCCATAGAGAGCGGCCTCCGCCAGGAACACGGTGGCGGCCAGGCGGCAGCTGGTGCGCTGCTGGGGCGGCGCATGCCGCAGCAGCAACCCGGCGATCCAGCCATCGACAATCAGTGCGAACACGCTGAACACCTGCAGGCGCAGGGCCAGGTTCGGCCACAGCACCAGGAACGCGAAGATGCAGGCCATGAACGCGGCCGCCATCAGCAACGGCCGCCACAGCGGCAACGGCTGCTCCAGATGCAGGGCTACGCCGCGCAGCATCATCAGCCCGCAGCCGGCCATCGCTGCATTGCCGGCCAGTACCGCCGGGACCAGTGGCAGGTAGGGCCGCAAGGCCAGCAGGGTCACCCCCAGGGTCAGCAGCCACAGGCTGATGGTCCACTGCCGCAGCACCGGTTGCCCGCGCAGTACGACCAGCAACAGCGAGAACCCCACGGCAATGCCGATGCAGAGCAGGAAGCCAAGCACGGTGATGGTGGGGAAATCCAGGGACATGCGGCGCTCGTCGGCCGGGGCGGCGCGCGCATCTTAGCGCCTTGTTGCGCGATCCCCGTGGCGTCCTCCTGCCCGATGCCGGTGTGGGGTCTGAAAACGGCGAGCATGGCGACCGGCGCATGCGCACAATCCGCGGAAAACCCAAGGAGACGCCCATGCACGCGTGGTACCTCGGCGGCATCGACCACCGCCCGTTCCTGCACCTGTTCGAGATGAGCGACAGCGCGCTCGCCGCGCGCGGCATCCAGCGTCGCTGGGCCGGCGCCAATGGCGGCCATCCCTGCCGGATCAGCCTGAGCGATCCCGCACCTGGCAGCGAACTGCTCCTGCTGTCCCACGTCCACCTGCCGCTGCATTCGCCGTACCGCGCCGCCGGCCCGATCTTCGTGCAGCGCGGCGTGACCCGTTGCGTCCTGCCGCCGGGCGAAGTGCCCCCGTATGTACAGCGCCGGATGATTTCGGTGCGTGCCTATGACCACGCCGCGCTGATGTGCGGTGCCCAGGTCTGTGCGGGCACCGAGGTGGCGGACCACCTGGATGCCCTGTTCGCCGACCCGTCGGTGGCGTTTGTCCAGCTGCACAACGCGGCGCATGGCTGTTTCTCGTGCCAGGCAGATCGGGTGGGTGCCGAGACTGCGTAGCGTGATCTCCATGACGTGATCGATGCCACGCCGGTCACGTGACGTCCAGCGCATCCGTTCAGCCCTGCGTGAAGCCTGCGGGAAGGGCTTCACATGCGCAGTCACGGATCGGTACTGCGAGAGTTCCGTCGCCTGCAGCGCGACTCGATACTCGCCGTGGTGCCGCCGGAAGTCCGCCGCGCAGCGCAGCTCCTGCGGTCACCGTTCCCTTTCGACGATCACAAGGATGCGCCATGTCATTCCGATCCACACCGCTGTTGCTGGCCACCTCGTTCGCCGCTGCGGGCCTGTGCCTGGCCGGCAGCGCGTTCGCCCACGGCACCATGACCACGCCGGTCAGCCGTGTCTATGCCTGCTTCCAGGGCAATCCCGAGAACCCGACCAACCCGGCCTGTGCCGCTGCAAAAGCGATTGGCGGTTCGCAGGCGTTCTACGACTGGAACGGCATCAACCAGGCCAACGCCAACGGCAACCATCAGGCCGTGGTGCCCGACGGCAAGCTGTGCAGCGGCAACAACCCGACCTTCCGCGGGCTGGATGTGAACCGCAGTGACTGGCAGACCACGCCGATCCAGGCCGATGCCAATGGCAGGTTCACCTTCGTGTTCAAGGCGACCGCACCACACGCCACGCGCGACTGGCGCTTCTTCGTCACCCGCGAAGGCTGGCAGCCGGGCAGCCCACTGCGCTGGGCCGACCTGCAGGAGTTCTGCACGCTGGGCAATACACCACTGTCGGCCGATGGCACCTACAAGCTGCAGTGCACGTTGCCGCAGCGCACCGGCCAGCATGTGATCTACAACACCTGGCAGCGCTCGGATTCGACCGAGGCGTTCTATACCTGCATGGACGTGCGCTTTGAAGGAAGCGGCGGCAGCACCCCGCCCGCTGCGCAGTGGCAGGATGCCGGCCCGGTCACCGCACGCGGCGAGCTGCCGGTGGGCACGACGCTGGCACTGCGCGTGTTCAACGCCAACGGCAATGATGTCGAACGCGTGGAAACCACCTTGGCCAGCGGCCAGACTGCGGCCACGCAGTGGCCGTTGGCGCTGGCCCGCAAGGTCAATGCCAGTGCCCAGCACGCGCGCGTGGGCGTGCTCAACAACGGCGTGATCGCACCCTCCGCTTCGGCCACCGACAACCGCGTGTACCTGAAGGACGGCAACCGCTTCCAGCTCGACACCCAGGTGCCGGACCCGGGCACGCCGTCGCCGGGCGGTGATTTCGACCACGTGTACCCGGCGGGCATCGGCAGCTATGTGCCGGGCCAGACCGTGGTGAAGGGCAGCGACGGCAAGCTGTACGCCTGCCGCCCGTTCCCGGAAGGTGCATGGTGCAATGTCAACGCCGAGGCGTACCGGCCGGGCGTGGGTGCGGCCTGGCGCGATGCGTGGATCGCGTACTGAGGCGGTGACGCGGGAGGCGGTGCAGCGTGCACCGCCTTCTGCCTGCAAAACGGCACAGTGAGCACCGTGTTGCAGATCGAACACGGCCGTCATCGAATTCGAACTTATCCGATGTTGCCGACGGGCCTGCATGTGAAGACTGCGCGAGGTTTCCCACACTTCGCAAAGGAGTTCCTGCATGCACCTGTCCCATCGGGCAGTCCTCGCTCTGTCCGTCGTTGCCGGCCTGGCCCTGTCCGGCAGCGCCTTCGCCCACGGCACCATGACCAAGCCGCTCAGCCGCGTGAAGCAGTGCCACGAAGGCAATCCGGAAAACCCGACCAACCCGGCCTGTGCCGCGGCCAAGGCCATCGGCGGCGCGCAGCCGTTCTATGACTGGAGTGCAATCGCCCACGGCAACGCCAATGGCAACCACCGCGACCTGGTGCGTGATGGCGAACTGTGCAGTGCCAGCATCCCCAAGTACCGCGGCCTCGATCTGAACCGCAGCGACTGGCCGACCACGCCGGTCCGCGCCGATTCGCGCGGCCGCTACACCTTCGAATTCCGGGCGCCGGCGCCGCACGCCACCCGCGAGTGGAAGTTCTACGTCACCCGTGATGGCTGGCAGCCGGGCAGCCCGCTGCGCTGGGCCGACCTGCAGGAATTCTGCACCCTGGGCAACGTGCCGCTGTCCGAAGGCGGTGTCTACAAGCTGGACTGTCCGCTGCCCAAGCGCAGTGGCCAGCACATCATCTACAACACCTGGCAGCGCTCGGATTCGCAGGAAGCGTTCTACACCTGCATGGACGTGCGCTTCGAAGGTGGCGGTGGCGTGGTTCCGCCGCCGCAGTGGCAGGATGCCGGCGCGGTGACCGCCAATGGTGCGCTGGACGTGGACAGCACCGTGACCCTGCGCGTGTTCAATGCCAACGGCAATGACCTGGAGCGTGTGGAAACCAAGCTGGCGACCGGCCAGACCAGCCCAACGCAGTGGCCGCTGGCCCTGGCCCGCAAGGTCAACGCCAGCGCACAGCACGCGCGCGTGGGTGTGATGAAGAACGGCGTGATCACGCCGGTCGCGTCGGCCACCGACAACCGCGTGTACCTGAAGCCGGGCAACCGCTTCCAGCTGGAAACCCAGGTGCCGGGGCCCGGCCCGATCGATCCGGTCGATCCGCCGGGCGGCGACTTCGACTTCGTGTATCCGGCCGGCCTCGGCAGCTACAAGCCGGGCGAGACCGTGGTGAAGGGCACCGACGGCAAGCTGTACGCCTGCCGCCCGTTCCCGGAAGGCGCCTGGTGCAATATCAACGCCGATGCCTACCGCCCGGGCACCGGCTTTGCCTGGCGCGACGCCTGGATCGCGTACTGAGGCAGGGCACCGGGGGCGGCGCGATGCCGCCTCCGGTTCATGGGGTTGCCGGCCAGCGGCCGGCACTACCCTGGTTTACTTGCTGCTGACGTACTTCTCGCGGCGGATCTGCGGATTGCCCAGGCCGGCGGCCTTCAGCAGTTCGGCACAGGCGTCGACCATGTCCGGGTTGCCGCACAGGTAGGCGATGTCGGTGGCCGGGTCCGGCGTGAAGCCGGACAGCGCCTGCTGCACGTAGCCGTGCTGTACGTCCGGGTGCGGATCGACCGGCAGTTCGCGCGACAGGCACGGAACATAACGGAAGTTCGGGTGTTTTTCGGCGAAGCTGTAGAAGTCTTCGCTGTACAGCAGCTCGCCCGGGCTGCGCGCGCCCTGCAGCAGCACGATCTGCACGCCGCGTTCGGCCATGGCCTTTTCCAGCAGCGGCAGCATCGAGCGGTACGGGGTAACGCCGGTGCCGGTGGCGATCAGCAGGTAACGGGCGTTGTGGTCACCGGGATTCAGGCAGAACCGGCCGTAGGGGCCGGACGCACTGATCTGGCCGCCCTGCTCCAGCGCCTCGAACAGCGCGGTGGCGGCGCCACCGGGCACGAAACTGACTGCGATATCCACCGCCTCGCCCGGGCCCAGCGCGTGGTCGTGGATGGTCGCCAGCGAGTAGCTGCGCTTGGTTTCGGTGCCGTCGGCGTAGCTGAAATGGACCTGGATGAACTGGCCGGGCTGGAAATCCAGCGGCTGTCCATCGTCACGCACGAACTGGTAGTGGCCGACGGTCGGGGCCAGCATGCGGCAGCCGACCAGCTTGAGGGGGAATTGAACAGGCACGACTTTTCGGGACAGTGTGTAGCCGGGGCAAGCCCTCGGGGTCTTCTATAATAGCCCCTCCCCGCCCCTCTCCAGCGCCAGCCCATGGGCGCGAAGGCTTCGAGCTTGGCATCCCAGAACGATATGGCGCCCGCCCTGCGCGTGCGCGACCTGCGCAAGACCTACGACAACGGCACCCAGGCCCTGAAGGGGGTTTCCCTGGAAGTGGCCCCGGGCGACTTCTTCGCCCTGCTCGGCCCCAACGGTGCCGGCAAGTCGACCCTGATCGGCATCATCAGCTCCCTGGTCAACCTCAGCGAGGGCAAGGTGGAGGTGTTCGGCAGCGACCTGGTTCGCAACCGCAGCGCCACCATGCGCCTGATCGGGCTGGTGCCGCAGGAAATCAACTTCAACCTGTTCGAGAAGCCCTTCGACATCCTGGTGAACTACGCCGGCTTCTACGGCGTGCCGCGCGAGGAAGCCGAGCAGCGCGCCGAAGAGGAACTGAAGCGGGCCCACCTGTGGGAAAAGGCGCAGGTGATGAGCCGTACGCTGTCCGGCGGCATGAAACGCCGGCTGATGATCGCCCGCGCGATGATGACCCGCCCGCGCCTGCTGATCCTGGATGAGCCGACCGCCGGCGTGGACATCGAGATCCGCCGCGACATGTGGCGCGTGCTGAAGGAGATCAACGCTGCCGGCACCACGATCATCCTCACCACGCACTACCTGGAAGAAGCCGAGTACCTGTGCCGCCACCTGGCGATCATCAACCATGGCCAGATCGTCGAGCAGGGGCCGATGCGCACCCTGCTGGCCAAGCTGGACGTGGAAGGCTTCCTGCTGGACATCGATGGTGACCTGCCGGCGCAGCTGCCGGTGATCGAAGGCGCGACCCTGACCGCGCCGGACCCGCATACGCTGGACATCGACATGCCGCGCGCGATGGACCTCAACCGCGTGTTCGCCACGCTCAACGAGTCCGGCATCCGCGTGCGTTCGATGCGTACCAAGAGCAACCGCCTGGAGGAGCTGTTCGTGCGCCTCACCGGCAACCTGGAGAAGCCTGCATGAGCACCACCGAGCTGACCGACGGCCAGCGCAACCGCATCGCACTGATGACCATCGTGCGCCGCGAAGTCGCCCGCATCATGCGCATCTGGGGCCAGACCCTGGTGCCGCCGGCGATCACCATGACCCTGTACTTCCTGATCTTCGGCAACCTGATCGGGTCGCGCGTGGGTGACATGGGCGGCTACACCTACATGCAGTTCATCGTGCCGGGCCTGGTGATGATGAGCGTGATCCAGAACAGCTACGGCAACATCAGTTCCTCGTTCTTCGGTGCCAAGTTCGGCCGCCACGTGGAAGAGCTGCTGGTCAGCCCGATGCCGAACTGGGTGATCCTGTGGGGCTACGTGGCCGGTGCCGTGCTGCGCGGCCTGATGGTGGGCGTGATCGTGCTGATCATCGCGATGTTCTTCACCCCGGTGCGCATCCCGCACCCGCTGGTGATGCTGACCACGGTGATCCTGGGCGCGACGATCTTCTCGCTGGCCGGTTTCATCAACGCGGTGTATGCGAAGAAGTTCGATGACGTGGCGATCGTGCCGACCTTCATCCTGACCCCGCTGACCTACCTGGGTGGCGTGTTCTATTCGGTGCAACTGCTGCCGGGCTGGGCGGAAGCGGCCACCCACGCGAACCCGATCTTCTACATGGTCAATGCATTCCGCTATGGCCTGCTGGGCAGCAGTGACGTGCCGCTGCCGGTGGCCTACGGGTTGATGATCGGATTCGTGGTGGCGCTGACGGCGCTGGCGCTGTGGCTGCTGCGTCGCGGCGTGGGCATGCGCAGCTGAGGGGTGCCTGCAGGGCCTGCGGCCCTGCACCCGCCGAATCAACGTCAACTTCAACGGCAACGGCAAAAGCTGACTATCCGTGGGATGGCGGGGTGGGTCCGGTTGCGGGGGACGCTGCAAGTACGTCCATGTAAGCTCGGTCGCCGCATCCATGCGGCTCACGCCCCCGCAACCGGACCCACCCCGCCTTCGACAGGTTCCCGCTGCTGTTGGTGGGTGTCGACCTTGGTCGACACGATGGATCCACGCCATGCGTGGATGAAGCGTTCCCTGTAGAGCCAAGCCGATGCTTGGCTCTTTTCGTTTCGGATTGCGGCTAGGCTGTGGCGATGAAGATCACTTCCATTGCGTTGGACAAGGCTGTATCGGATGGCCCGATCGATGCCTTCAGCCATGTCCTGCTGAGCGATGCGCCCACGCTGGATGAGGTGCTGGGTTGCCTGGCCTTGCTGCACGTGGCCGATCCCCGCCATCGCTACCTGTGCACGCTCGACGATGTCGGCCAGTGCCGCTACACCAGCATGCATGCGTCCGACAACGAGCGCATCGCGCTGTACGAGGACGAAGACCCGGCGACGCCGGAAGATGCGTTGGCGGCACGCGAGCGGTTGCTGGCGCATGTGGTCGCGCAGCTCGAGCATTCCACGCATCGGTTGGAGTGGACAGCGCTGGCGGGCACGTTGATGTGCAGCGACGAGGACATCGAGGCGCTGGTCGCCGCCAATGCGACACCGGATCTCATCGTCGACGACGTCGTCTGCGTGCAGCAGGTGCCCGTGACACGTGACGACCTGCTGATCGCCGCCCTGCCCAATGGCTACTTCAGTGCGGACTGGGACCTCTTCCAGAACCACGCCCTGATCCGGCACCTGCAGCAGCACTACGACTACCGCCTGTTCGGACTCGGTGCGTCGTGGCTCGGCTTCCAGCGCGACCGCGCACCGTCGCCTGCAGAGGCGAGCGCGTTGGTCGCGGACCTGCAACGCATCTACGCGGCCGGAACGCACGACACCTGGTCAAAGCTGGCTGCAACGCTGGTCTCCCGCACTACCCTGCTGCTGGGCTACACCGAAGACTTCAGCGAACAGCTGCCCTGAGCACCGCTCTACACGAGCTCGCGCAGCGAGCGACCCGCTTCCTCTCTTGATCTGCTTTCCGTGGTGGCCGCACCCGGAAACTGTCAGGGGTCGTGTGCGCCGGGCTCGCGGGGGTATCCGCGCCAGGGATGGCGCGGCTAAGCCCCCATGGACGGGTTCACGGCGTCCCCCGCGAACCCGGCGCACACGACCCGGCTCATGAAACCAACTGCGCGAACCACCACGAGGGGCACCGCCGTTGGCCGCAATCTCCGGCACAATCGAAATCCTGATTCCCCAGAAAACGGTGAACGTGCAATGCGCATCCTGATCCTCGGCGCCGGCGGTACCGGCGGTTACTTCGGCGGTCGCCTGGCCCAGGCCGGCGTGGACGTGACCTTCCTCGTGCGCCCCGCACGTGCCGCCCAACTGGATCGCGACGGCCTGGTCATCCGCAGCCCGCTCGGCGATGCCAGCTTCCCGGTGCAGCACGTCACCGCCGACGCGCTGCCTGCGCTCGCCGCACAGAAGCCGTTCGACCTGGTCATCCTCAGCTGCAAGGCCTATGACCTGTCCAGTTCGATCGACGCCATTGCCCCAGCCGTTGGCGCAGGCACCACCGTGCTGCCGATCCTCAACGGCCTGCATCACTACAACGCACTGGATGCGCGCTTCGGCCGCGACGCTGTGCTTGGCGGCCTGTGCTTCATCAGCGCCACCAAGGCGCCCGACGGTGCGGTGCTGCACCTCGGTAAACCGGCCAAGCTCACCTTCGGCGAGCGCGACGGCGGCGCGGTCTCCGAACGCGTGCGCGCCTTCGCTGCGGTCTGTGCGCAGGCCGATCTTGATCACCTGGCCAGCGAACACATCGGCCAGGAGCAATGGATCAAGTACACCTTCCTGACCGCCCTGGCCGCCGCCACCTGCCTGCTGCGCGCGGATATCGGCACCATCGTCGCCACCGATGACGGCGAGGCCATCGTGCGTGGCCTGTACGACGAATGCCTGGCCGTGGCCGAGGCCGCCGGTGAACCGATTCCCGAGGCCGCGCAGGACACCGCGCGCGGCACCCTGACCCAGGCCGGCTCGGCACTGAAGGCATCGATGCTGCGTGACCTGGAAGCCGGCCAGCAGGTGGAGGCCGAACAGATCGTGGGCGACATGCTGGCCCGCGCGCGCAAGGCCGACCAGGAAGCCCTGCTGCTGCAGGTCGCCTACAGCAGCCTGCAGGCCTACCAGGCACTGCGCGGCGCGTGAGCCAGACGTTGCAGGCCAGCACGCTGCCCTCGCGGATGCTGATCCTTGGCATGGGCTGGAGCGGCTGTGTGCTGGCCCAACATCTGCGGGCATTGGGCGTACACGTCGCCGGCACCGTACGCGATCCAGCATCGGCACCACGCGATGGTCTGCGTCGCCACGCGCTGCGTGCCGATGCCACGCCATCGCCTACCCTGCTCGATGAGATCGCGCAGGCCGAGGCCGTGCTGTGCAGCGTGCCGCCCGATGCCGAGGGTGACCCGGCACTGCGCCTGTTGTTGCCCGCGCTGCAGGCCAGCCCGGCATTGCGCTGGGTGGGCTATCTGTCATCCACCTCGGTGTATGCCGACCGCGCTGGCGGCTGGGTCGACGAGCGCAGTGCAGCCGATGCCACTGAGGCAGCCGGCGTGCGGCGCCTGCGGGCCGAAGCACAATGGCGTGCGCTTGCTGAAGAACGCGGCATCGCATCGGCGCTGTTCCGCCTGCCCGGCCTGTATGGGCCGGGGCGCAATGCGCTGCTGCAGCTGGCACAGGGCCGCGCACGCCACGTAGTTCGCCCTGGGCTGGTGTTCAACCGACTGCACGTGGATGACCTGGCGACGGTCGTTATCGCGTCGATGCAGCGGCCGTGCGTGGATGGGCTGTATCTGCCGGCCGATGACGAGCCGGCACCGCCGAAGGAGGTACTGGCCTTCGCCGCGCAGCTGGGCGGCTTTGCGATGCCACCTGCCGTGGCCTGGGACGACCCTGCACTGAGCCAGACGCTGCGCCGCTTCTACGAGAGCAACAAGCGCATCGACAGTCGCGGCACGCGTGAAGCACTGGGGTGGCAGCCGCGCTTCCCCAGCTACCGTGAGGGCCTGCGCGACCTGCTCCGGTAGTGCCGGCCGCTGGCCGGCAATCGCGCGATGTTTGCGGCGTTCATGCTGCTGCCGGCCAGCGGCCGGCACTACCCAATCAACCCGCGTCGGGCAGGCGGAAGAACGTACGCGTCGCGGCAGTCGCATTGGCCGCCGTCACCGCCACGTCCTCGCCACGGTCACGTGCCAGTTCCTCCACGATGTGCGAGAGGAACATCGGTTCGTTGCGGCGATCCTTCGGCATCGGCTTCAGCGTGCGCGGCAGCAGGTACGGCGCGTCGGTCTCGATCATCAGGCGGTTGGCCGGGATGTTCTTCACCAGTTCGCGCAGGTGCGCGCCGCGGCGCTCGTCACACAGCCAGCCGGTGATGCCGATGTACCAGTCCTGGTCCAGGTAATCGAACAGCTCGTCACGCTCACCGGTGAAGCAATGCACCACCGCCGGGCCGATGCGACCTTCGAAGTTCTTCATCTGTGCCATGAAATCGGCATGCGCTTCGCGCTGGTGCAGGAACAGCGGCTTGCCATTGTCAACGGCCAGCTGCAGCTGCCGTTCGAACGCGCGGTGCTGGGCCGGGCGCGGCGAGAAATCACGGAAGTAGTCCAGCCCGCACTCGCCCACCGCCACCACTTCCGGGTGGGCATGCAGCGCGCGCATCTCGGCGTCGCATTCCTCGGTGTATTCCACCGCATGGTGCGGGTGCACGCCGGCGGTGGCGTACAGGAAGCCCGGGTGCTGCTGCGCCAGCTGCAGGGCCAGTGGCGAGTGCTCACGGCTGGCTCCGGTGATGACCATCTGCACCACGCCGGCCTGGCGCGCGCGCTCCAGCACGGCATCGCGGTCGCGGTCGAAGGAGTCGTGGGTCAGGTTGGCGCCGATATCGATCAGGTGCATGGTCATCGCGGGGGAAAAGTGCCCGCGCATTGTACCTGCGCCCGCCGTGGCCCCTTATCCTTTGCACATGAACGCCCCGCTCTTCCCTATCTCCCCGCTGCTGCCACAGATCCAGCAGCACCTGGCCGCACAGCCGCGGCTGGTGCTGGAGGCGCCGCCCGGCGCCGGCAAGACCACCCAGGTGCCGCTGGCGCTGCTCGATGCACCGTGGCTGCAGGGGCGGAAGATCATCCTGCTGGAACCGCGCCGGGTCGCCGCGCGCAGCGCCGCGCTGTTCATGGCGCGGCAGCTGGGCGAAGAGGTCGGCGGCACGGTCGGCTACCGCATCCGCTTCGAGAACAAGGTCTCGGCGCGCACCCGCATCGAGGTGGTCACCGAAGGCATCCTGACCCGCATGCTGCAGGACGACCCGATGCTGGAAGAGGTCGGCGCGATCCTGTTCGACGAATTCCACGAACGCCACCTCAGTGGCGATCTGGGCCTGGCGCTGGCGTTGGATGTGCAGGCACAGCTGCGCGACGACCTGCGCCTGGTGGTGATGTCGGCGACGCTGGATGGTGAGCGCCTGGCCCGCTTCCTGGATGCGCCGCGCCTGAGCAGCGAAGGCCGCAGCTACCCGGTGGCGATCAGCCATTTCCCGGCGCGCCGCGATGAGGCGCTGGAACTGCAGGTGCGCCGCGCGGTGCAGCAGGCCCTGGCCGAACACCCCGGTGACCTGCTGGTGTTCCTGCCCGGCCAGCGCGAGATCGCGCGGGTGCAGGCTGGCCTGCAGGAATCACTGGATGCCGGCGTCGAAGTGCTGGCGCTGCACGGTGAACTGCCGGTGGAACAGCAGGCGCGCGTGCTGCAGGTGGCCAGTGATGGCCGCCGTCGCGTGGTGCTGGCGACCAACGTCGCCGAGTCGTCGGTGACGCTGCCCGGCGTGCGTGTGGTGATCGACAGTGGCCAGGCTCGCGAACCGCGCTACGACCCCAACAGTGGCTTCACCCGGCTGGACGTGGTGGCCATCGCGCAGGCATCGGCCGACCAGCGCGCGGGCCGCGCAGGCCGCGTCGCCGAAGGCGTCGCTTGGCGGCTGTGGCCGCAGTCGCAGCGGCTGGAGCCGCAGCGCCGCGCCGAAATCGACCAGGTGGAACTGGCCGGGCTGGCGCTGGAGCTGGCGGCCTGGGGCAGCAGCGATCTGCGCTTCCTCGATCCGCCGCCGGCGGGCCCGATGGGCGCAGCGCGCGAACTGCTGCAGCGGCTCGGCGCGCTGTCCAGCAGCGGCGCGATCACCGCGCTCGGCCGCCGCGTGCTGGCACTGGGCACGCATCCGCGGATGGCAGCGATGCTGCTGGCCGCGCCCGATGCCCGCGCGCAGGCGCTGGCCGCCGATCTGGCCGCCCTGCTGGAGGCACGCGATCCGCTGCGCCAGGGCGGTGATGCACTGGCCGCGCGTTGGCGGGCGCTGGCCGCGTTCCGCAACGGCCGCGCGCCGGGCGACGCCAACCGCAGCGGTCTGGCCGCCATCGATGCGGCCGCCAAGCAGTGGCGACGTCGCCTGCGCTGCGATGCCGCGCCACCGGCCAGCATCGAGGCGCACGAGCTGGGTGACCTGCTCGCACATGCATTCCCGGACCGCATCGGTGTCCAGCATTCCAGCGATCCGCTGCGCTACCTGCTGGCCAATGGCCGCAGCGCACGCCTGCACGAGCTGAGCGACCTGCGAGGCGAACCGTGGCTGGTAGCCAGTGAACTGCGCTTCGAGGCACGCGACGCGCTGCTGCTGCGTGCCGCACCAGTGGACGAAGGCCAGCTGCGCAAGGCCTGGCCGGAGCGCTTCGTGACCGAAGACGTGGTGCGCTGGGACAGCGAGCGTCGCGCCCTGGTAGCACTGCGCGAGACCCGTTTCGACCGCATCGTGCTCGACAGCCGCTCGGCCGGCCGGGTCGATCCGCAGCACGCCGCGCAGGCGCTGACGGACGCGGTGGCTGAACTCGGCCTGCAGGCGCTGCCGTGGACCGAAGGCCTGCGCCAATGGCAGGCACGGGTGGAATCGCTGCGGCGCTGGATGCCGGAGCTCGGCCTGCCCGACTGCAGCGACGACGCCCTGCTGGCCACGCGCGCGCAATGGCTGCAGCCCGCGTTCGCCGGCAAGAGCCGCCTGGACGCACTGGACGAGGCCAGTTTCGGCGAAGCGCTGAAGTCGCCCTTGGAGTGGTCGCAGCGGCAACTGGTTGAACGACATGCGCCCACCCGCATTACCGTGCCGTCCGGACTGGAACGGCCGATCACCTATGCGTTGGACAGCGAGAGCGGCGAACCGTTGCCACCGGTGCTGGCGGTGAAGCTGCAGGAACTGTTCGGCCTGGCCGACACGCCGCGCATCGCCGATGGCCGCGTGCCGCTGACCCTGCACCTGCTGTCCCCCGGAGGCCGCCCACTGCAGGTCACCCAGGACCTGCGCAATTTCTGGGAAAACACCTACGCCGAGGTGAAGAAGGAAATGAAGGGCCGCTACCCGCGGCATCCATGGCCGGATGATCCGTGGACGGCCACAGCCACGCACCGGGCCAAGCCGCGCGGCACCTGAAGGCGGGGGTCAGAGCCCTTTCCCAAGGGAAAGGGATCCGACCCCACCCTGCCTGATCCTGAATGGCTGGGGTAGAGTCACACCACGTGCCACCCCGGCTGACATACCGTTTACGGGCAACACGCGACACTGGACTTCGACCCGAGGCAAAGGACCCCCCGCATGAGCAAGCTGACTGTAATCACCGACCGCGCTCTGGAGCGCGCCCTGGAGCTGGCCCATACCGCCGGCGATGGCCTGAAGAGCGCCGGTGGCAGCCTGCGCAATGCGGACTGGATCAAGACCGGTGCCGCCATCGGCGCAGTGAAGACCGGCGGTAAGGCCGCCACCAAGTTCGTGCGCCGCAATCCGGCAGTGGCCGTGGCCGCTGCAGCGGTGGGTGTCGGCCTGCTCGGCTATGCGCTGTACCGCAAGCAGCAGAAGAAGAAGGCCGCCAATGGCCACGTGGTGAATGGGCAGGCGCAGCGCATCAGCGCACGCGACCGCCGCAACGACACCGTCGTGGACGAGCACAGCGATATCGGCAGCGACGCGTGAGTCTGCCGGGGTCGGATCCCTTCCGCAGGAAGGGCTCTGACCCGATCAGCCACACAAGGGCCGGATACCGGAAGGTATCCGGCCCTTTCTGTATCAACCGATCTGCCGCCACTGCCCAGGCTGCAGGTCATCGAGCCGGTACGGCCCCATCGACACCCGCACCAGCCGCAGCGTCGGCAGGTTCACCGCCGCGGACATGCGCCGCACCTGGCGGTTGCGGCCCTCACGGATCGTGATCGCCAGCCAGCTGTCAGGTACGGTCTTGCGGAAACGTACCGGCGGATCGCGCGTCCACAGCGACGGCGCCGGATCGAGGCGTTCGATCTTCGCCGGCAGGGTCGGCCCATCATTGAGCACCACGCCGTCGCGCAGCTGCTGCAGCTGTTCGTCGCTGGGCATGCCTTCCACCTGCACCCAGTAGGTCTTGTCAGCCTTGTGCTTCGGGTCGGTCAGCTTGTGCGCCAGCGTGCCGTTGTCGGTCAGCAGCAGCAGGCCCTCGCTGTCATGGTCCAGGCGACCGGCGGCGTACACGCGCGGCGGCAGGCCGAACCCGGCCAGGGTCGGCCGCGGCGGCACACTGCGGTCGGTGAACTGGCAGAGCACGTTGAAGGGCTTGTTGAAGGCGATCAGCATTGCGGGCACGGCGGGCGGCGGGTGGGGCATTGTCCCATTCCCGCATCGCCGCCGCGATCACCGGCTACTCAGCCGAAGACCTTCCTTTCCATCAACAGCGCGACGAGCACCAGCACGACGCCGCACGTGGCGGCAGCGTTGGCCTGGTACCGCAGCCGCGCTACCGGTGGGCAGGCCCTGCGCGCACGCTCATCCCAGAGGCCACCAACGAGCAGCGCCGCAAAACCTGCCGCCGCCACGAGGTCATGCATGTGACCCGCATGGAACACGAAGTCGTACAACCGCGGCAGCGCCATCAATGCGAAGGCGAAGTACAGCACTTTCTTCAACAGCACACTCCATTGACGGCAGCGCCGGGCATTGCCCGGCGGCTACCCATTCCATCCAACACCGCGCTGCGCGCTGACCGGACGCAGCCCGGCGTCTCCGGCTACGGCTTGATGAAGCGCAGGGTCATGCGGTCGCTTTCACCGATCGCCTGGTACTTCGCATCGTCGGCCTTGTCGTGCTGGTTGGTCGGCGGCAGCGTCCACACACCGTTCGGGTGGTCCTTGGTGTCACGCGGGTTGGCGTTGACCTCGCTGCGTGCGTCCAGCTTGAAGCCGGCGGCTTCGGCCATCGCGATCACCTGCTGCTGGCCGACATAGCCGGTGTCATCGTCGTCGGCCACATCGGTCTTGGCGCGATGCTCGACCACGCCCAGCACGCCGCCCGGCTTGAGCACGTTGAAGAAGCCCTGGAACATGCCCTGCGCCTGGCCGGCCTTGCGCCAGTTGTGCACGTTGCGGAAGGTCAGCACCACATCGGCTGAACTGGCCGGGCCGAACACCGGCTTGGCCGGATCGTAGGCCACCACCGCAGTCTTGCCGAACTGTGCCGGCGCAGCGGCGTACTTCTTTTCCAGGCTGTCGCGGCTGCGCTGCTGGTAGTCACGGCCGCGGCCTTCGGGCACCGCCATCGGATCGACCACGGCGGCGACGTAATGACCCTTGTCATGCAGCAGCGGCGCCAGGATTTCCGAGTACCAGCCGTTGCCGGGGGTGATCTCGATGACGGTCTTCTCCGGCGTCACCTTGAAGAACGACAGCGTCTGCGCCGGATGGCGGAAGCCATCGCGCTTGACGTTGTTGGCATCACGGGTCGACGCCTTCACCGCCGCATCGATGGCCGGTGAGACCTGGATCTTCGCCGGTGCCACCGTGGCCGGTGCGGCGAATGCGGGAACAGCGGCAAGCAGGGCCGAAGCAAGCAGCAGGCGGCAACCACGCAGGGACGAAGCAGGCATCATCGGAGCGACTCCAGCGGAAGATGCGGCGAGACTAGCAGCCGCGGCGTCCCAGGTGTTCACAAAACGTTAGCTGCGTGCGTATCGCGGAACACTGTTTTGTGGTCGCCGCCGCAGCACGGTCACACAACGCGTTCTATTCTGGAACACTTCCCCCAAGGAGTCCGTGCCCATGACGGCAACCCGCGAACTGGGCCGTTCCGGCCTGCATGTACGTCCGCTCGCCTTCGGTGGCAACGTGTTCGGCTGGAGCGCCGATGAAAAGGCCAGCTTCGCCCTGCTCGATGCCTTCGTCGATGCCGGCTTCAACCTGGTCGACACCGCCGATGTGTATTCGGCCTGGGTGCCGGGCAATGCCGGCGGCGAATCGGAGACGCTGATCGGCAAGTGGTTTGCCCGTAGTGGCAAGCGCGACAAGGTGGTGCTGGCGACCAAGGTGGCCAAGTGGGCCGAGCGCCCCGGCCTGACCCCGGACAACATCAACGCCGCGGTCGAGGATTCACTGCGCCGCCTGCAGACCGATGTGATCGATCTGTACCAGGCCCATGAGGATGATGAGTCGACGCCGCTGGAAGCGACCCTGGCCGCGTTCGGCCGCCTGATCGAAGCCGGCAAGGTGCGCGCGATCGGTGCCTCCAACTACAGCGCCACGCGCCTGGCCGATGCGCTGAAGGTGTCCACCGACTACAAACTGCCGCGTTACGAAACCCTGCAGCCGGAGTACAACCTGTACGACCGTGCCGGCTACGAGAAGGAGCTGGAACCGCTGGTGCAGCGCGAACAGATCGGCGTGATCGGCTACTACGCCCTGGCCAGCGGCTTCCTCAGCGGCAAGTACCGCACACCGGCCGATGCAGCCAAGAGCCCGGCGCGTGGCGAGAACGTGGTGAAGCGCTATCTGAATCCGCGTGGCCTGCGCATCCTGCAGGCGCTGGATGACGTGGCCAGCAAGCACAGCGCCAGCGCTGCACAGATTGCATTGGCATGGCAGATCGCACGGCCGTCGATCACCGCGCCGATCGTCAGCGCCACCAGCGTCGAGCAGCTCCACGATCTGCTGGCGGCGGCCAACGTGTCGCTGAGCGTGCAGGATGTCGCGCAACTCGATGCCGCCAGCAAAGAAGGCTGAGGTGTAGTGCCGGCCGCTGGCCGGCATCGCACACTGCCGAAGAAAATAATTGAACAAAATGGTTGCGCACGAGTAAATCGTGGTTTATCGTGCGCACCTCGTTTCAACAACCACTGGAAACTTCCCTTGAACGCGCATTCCGTCGCCATCGCCAAACTGCTGCCATGCCTGCGCATGGACGTGCTGGCGCGCGCGTTCGGCAAGGAAGTCCAGCTGACAACGGCCTGATACCCGCCCTGCGGAGATCGGCCACCCCGATCTCCGAGGCTTGACGACGCCCTCGGAACGCAAGTCCCGGGGGCGTTTTCGTTTGCGTCGGCACAAGGACCCGCGATGCCAGAACTGCACCCCGCGCGGCAACCCGCCGCTCACTGACCCAGGTTTTTCCGCCCCGCCGGAGGATTTACTTCCCGCGAGTGGCGACGCCTGGACATTATCTGCATCGCACCCAAACATTATCGCTCGCGATAATGTCGGCGGCCTGCACCCTCGATTCTCCAACGGTCCCGTTTCAACCACGGGCTGGTGCGCGCGGCGTTGCCGTGGCGTATGCCGGAGGTCGCGGACATGCCATCGCCTGGATCGCCTGCTGGGGGCAGGCACCGGTTCGCCGGTACGCGGTTCGATTCCGCGCGGTTCACCACTGGATAGCTCAGTCGGGTAGAGCAACGGATCCTGATTCCGTCTGTCGTGGGTTCGACTCCCACTCCAACCACATGACCTGTCACGTCATGACTTGAAGCAACACCCGGGGCGCAAGCCCCAGCGGCCATCGTCGCCATCCACGGACACCGCCTTCGGGCAGGAACGTGGAAGGCAACGGACCGCTCGCCGGGCCCCGGCCCGCCGCCACTGCCAGCCACGTTCCGCACCGGCGCTGCCTGCCGGGAACGACGATGGCAGCAGAGCCGGTGCACCGAAGGCTCCGTGCGCGGACCGTCCGCCGGTGGCCGCCCTCTTCCGCTGCCTGCACGTGGTGTGCAGGCGGCCTCGCCACGACCTGATCGACCCGGGTCATGGCGATTCATCCGCAACGGGTCGAACCACCAGAGCCATACAAGGAGAGACTCCCATGTTCTGGACCATCAAGGTCGTGATCGGCGACGGCGAGCGCGGCCTGGTGTATCGCAACCGTCGTTTCCAGCAGATCCTGCTGCCGGGCGTGCACCGCCTGTCGCCGTTCGGCGGCCGCCCGCACGTGGACATCCACACTGCATCGAAGGGCGCGGCCTACACCGGCAGCGACCAGGACAGCCTGATCGAGGCGCTGGGCGCACGGCTGGACACGCACTTCGTGTTGGCCAACGTCGGTGCTGCCGAAGTCGGCCTGTTGCTGCGCAATGGCCGCATCGATGAAGTGCTGCCGCCGGGCAGCCGCCGTCTGTACTGGCGGGGTTCGGTCGACACCCAGGTACGCGTGATGGCGCTGGGTGACGAGCCGCGCATTCCGGCGGACGTGCAGCAGCGCCTGGGCCAGCTGGGCGTGCTGCCGCGTGTGGCGGTGATCAGCACCGTGCCGAGCGAGTCGGTCGGCCTGCTGTTCATCGATGGCACGCTGCGGCAGACGCTGGACGCCGGCCTGCACGCGTTCTGGAACTTCAACGGCAACGTATCGGTGGAGCGCGTGGAGCTGCGTGCGCGCTCGCTGGACGTGTCCGGCCAGGAACTGCTCAGCCGCGACAAGGTGACCCTGCGGGTGAACCTGGCTGCGACCGTGCAGGTGGTCGACCCGGTGCGTGCACACCGCACGCTCAGCAATGCCGATGAGTTCGTCTATCGGCAGCTGCAGTTCGGCCTGCGCCAGGCGATTGCCGCACGCAGCCTGGACGAGCTGCTGGGTGACAAGGCGGCACTGGACGGCGAGATTGCCGCCCATGTGCAGGCGGCGATCGAGGGCCACGGCGTACGGTTGCTCGGCGTGGGCATCAAGGACGTGATCCTGCCGGGCGAGATGAAGGAGATCCTCAACGGTGTGGTGCTGGCCGAGAAGCAGGCCCAGGCCAGCGTGATCCGCCGTCGCGAGGAGGCCAACGCCACGCGTTCGCAGCTCAACACCGCAAAGCTGATCGAGGACAACCCGGTGCTGATGCGCTTGAAGGAGCTGGAGGCGCTGGAGAAGGTCACCGAGAAGATCGACAAGCTCACCGTGTTCGGCGGCCTGGATGGCGTGCTGAAGCAGCTGGTGACGATCAGGTAGGGGGTAGCGGTGGCGCAGGGACGCGCCACCGGCCCATCAAGGACATAGACGAAGACATGGACACTCAACACAACTATCAATGGCTGCACGCCGAGGGCACCACGCCGATCAAGGGCTGGGTCAACGGTGTGCCGCTGGAAGCGCAGGCGCATGAGCAGCTGCGCAACATCGCCGCGATCCCGTTCGTCGGGCCGTGGGTGGCCGTGATGCCGGACGTGCACCTGGGCAAGGGCGCGACCGTGGGCTCGGTGATCCCGACCCGCGGTGCGATCATCCCGGCCGCGGTCGGCGTCGACATCGGCTGCGGCATGGCCGCCGTGCGTACCACGCTGCGCGCCAATGACCTGCCCGATGACCTGCGGCAGCTGCGCAACAGCATCGAGCGCAGCATCCCGGTCGGCAACGGGCGCGGCGGCGAGCATCAGCGCATGCCGGACAGCATCCACACCCGGCTGGTGCAGTCCGGGCTGGCCGCCGGCCTGGAGAAGATCAAGGACAGGCACCGCAGGATCCGCACCGACAAGCTCGACCGCCAGCTGGGTACGCTGGGCGGCGGCAATCACTTCATCGAACTGTGCCTGGACGAGACGGATACGGTGTGGGTGATGCTGCACAGCGGATCGCGTGGCACCGGCAACCTGATCGGCACGTACTTCATCGAGAAGGCGCGCGAGGAACTGGCCCGGCGCGTGCTCGGCTTCCACCTGCCGGACAAGGACCTGGCGTTCTTCATGGAAGGCGAGCCGCTGTTCGATGACTACGTTGAAGCGGTGTCGTGGGCGCAGGACTACGCCCGGCAGAACCGCGAGGCGATGATGTCGCGGGTGCTGGCCGAAATGCGCCACCGGTTGCCGAAGTTCCAGCTGGCAGCGATGGCGGTGAACTGCCACCACAACTACGTGCAGAAGGAGACGCACCACGGCCAGGAACTGCTGGTGACGCGCAAGGGTGCAGTGAGCGCCCGCGAGGGCGAGCTGGGCATCATTCCCGGCAGCATGGGCACGCGCAGCTACATCGTGCGTGGCAAGGGCAACGCGGACAGCTTCCACAGCTGCAGCCACGGTGCCGGCCGGGTAATGAGCCGTGGCGCTGCGCGCCAGCAGATCACGCTGGCCCAGCACCGCGAGGCCACCGCGCACGTGGAATGCCGCAAGGACAGCGGCGTGCTGGATGAGTCGCCGGCCGCGTACAAGTCGATCGACGATGTAATGGCCGCACAGCTGGACCTGGTCGACGTGGTGCACACCCTGCGCCAGGTGCTGTGCGTGAAGGGATGATGGAGCGGTGCCGGCCAAGGCCGGCACCCACCGCGCCTCAATCGCGCGCGACCGCTCTGCAGTAGATCCTCGCCATGCGTGGATGGAACTGCGCCGACCGAGGTCGGCCTCTACCAGAGCAGCACGTCATGCCGGGGGTCAGAGCCCTTTCTGCGAAAGGGATCTGACCCCGAGAGGTTCAGCGCGGCACGCTGTCTTCGCCCACCAGCGCATGGTGCATGCCGATCCCCGCACGCACGCCTTCGGCGGTGGCCAGGGTGATGTTGCCGACCGTGGTCGCATCGCCTGCGGCATACACGTTCGGCACCGAGGTCTGCTTCATCGCATCGACCTCGATCAGCACGCCCAGCGGGCTCTCGGCCAGCGTGCAGCCGAGCTGCTGCACCAGCGGCGTGGCCATCGCCTGGGTGGCTGGCACGAACAGCGCACGCTGGGCGATGCGGCGGCCATCGGCCAGCTCCACTTCCAGCCAGGTCGGCTGGTCGCCCTGCACCCCCAGCACCGGTGAGGTCTCGATCTGCACGCCGCGCTGCTGCATGGCCGCCTGCTCCTCGTCGGTGATCGGCAGGCCCTGGCTGAAGAAGGTGACATTGCCCCAGTCGGCGAACAGCGGCGCCTTGCTGGCCGACATCGGATGGCCGCCGAGCAGGCCGATGGCACCACCACCCACCTCATAACCGTGGCAGTAGGGGCAGTGCAGCACGGTGCTACCCCAGCGCTCGGCCAGTCCGGGCAGGTCCGGCAGCTGGTCGGCGATGCCGCTGGCCAGCAGCAGCTTGCGCGCAGCCAGCACCTGGCCATCGGCGGTGCGCACTTCCACGCCATCGGCGCTGGCGGTGGCCTGCACGGCTTCGGCATGCACCCAGCGCACGCTGGGGTAGTCCAGCAGCTGCTGGCGCGCGGTTTTCAGCAGCTCGGCGCCGCTGATGCCATCCAGCCCCAGTACCCCGTGCGAATGGCTGGCGAAGCGGTTGCGCGGCGAACCGGCGTCGATCACGGTGACTGGGCGACGGGCACGGGCCAGGATCAGGCCGGCGGCGATGCCGGCATAGCTGCCGCCGACGATGAGCACATCAGGATTCATGATGACCTTCCAGGGAACGGTGATGGGCGAGATGGCGGGCGAAATCGGCGCCGAGCTGGTCCAGCGTGGTCGCCTGCAGGCGCTGTTCGAGCAGCCGCTGCGCCTCGCGTGCGCCCTCCAGCAGGGCACTGTTGACCAGCTGCTGGATCGGGCAGCCGCCGCCCGTATCGCGGGTACCGACCTGCACCAGCGGCGGTGCGCCCACCGCCAGGTAGATGTCATGCAGGGTGATGGCTGCGGCGTCGCGGGCCAGCTGGCTGCCGCCCCCATGGCCGCGGGCACTGTGCACCAGGCCGGCCTTGTGCAGCTGCGCCAGCAGGCGGCGGATCACCACCGGGTGGGTCGGCAGGCACGATGCCAGCTGCTCGGAGGTGCGCGGGGCGGATTGGCCGACCAGGTGCGCCATCACGTGCAGGGCATCGGAGAGCGGGTTCGCGGATTTCATGTAACAACAATAGTTACATTTAATTCTCCTGTCGAGGGTCCGCATTCGTTCCATATGGACACATTTGTCCTATGAAATAGTTTCTTCACATCGCTAAACGAAACGCGAATGTGATGCGCGTCGCACTTCAGCGCGTGCGCGACGGGTCGATACCGCAGTGCCCCTTCCCGAGAGTTCTTCCCCATGAATGCGTCTGTCCGTGCTCCGCGCCTGCAGTCCAAGCTGCTCGGCGCGGTTTCTGTTGGTCTGGCCGTGGTCCTGCTGTGCGCTCTGGCGGGCCTGGCCTCCGCCTGGTTGAAGTTGTCCACCGAGGTTCCGCCCGAAGTCGCGCACAGCCGCGATGCCGAACGCCTGCAGCGTGAATTCCGCGGCCAGGTGCAGGAATGGAAGAACGTGCTGCTGCGCGGCCACGAAGACGCGTTGCGTCAGCGCCACCTGGAGGTCTTCGACAGCGAAGGCCGCCTGGTCGAACAACTTGCCAAGGGCCTGGTGACCAGCCCGGACGCGCGCACGCGTGAACTGGCGCAGGCGTTCATCGGCCTGCACGCACAGTTGCAGCAGGACTATCACGCGGCGCTGCAGGCGTTTGCCGAGGCCAGCTACGATCCCGCCGCCGGCGACACCCTCGTGCGCGGCAAGGATCGTCCGGTGGCGGCGGCACTGGACGCCCTGAGCACGCACGCCACGCAGGTGGCCGAAGCGGCGCTGTCGACACGCTCGCAGCAGGCGCGGCAGACCCTGCTGCTGTGCGCTGCGCTGACCGTGCTGGCCGCCGTACTGCTGCTGATGGGCCTGGCCTGGTGGCTGCGGCGTGCGGTGGTGCAGCCGGTGCTGGCAGTGGAAGCGGCGGCGCGCGCGGTGGCTGCCGGTGACCTGCAGCACGTGGTGCAGGTGCGCAGCCGCGACGAGATCGGTCGCCTCGCGCAGGCCATGCAGGCGGTGCAATCCACGCTGCGCAGCGTGCTGGATGCACAGACCGCGATGGCGCGGGCGCACGACGCCGGCACCATCAGCCATCGCATGGACGCCGGAGCCTTCCCCGGCGCGTTCGGCACCATGGTGGCGGACTGCAACACGCTGGTCGACGCGCACATCCAGGTCAAGATGCGCGCGATCTCGATCATGGGCCGCTACGCCGTCGGCGACCTCAGTCAGGACATGGAGCGCCTGCCCGGCGAGAAGGCCGTGATCACCGAAGCGCTGGATGCGGTCAAGCACAACCTCGGCGCGATCAACGGCGAAATCCGCCGCCTGGCCGAAGCGGCGGCCGCCGGTGACTTCAGCCAGCGTGGCGACAGTGCCCGCTTCGAGCATGATTTCCGCGCGATGGTCGAGGGCCTGAACCGCCTGATGCAGACCACAGAGCTGAACCTGGGCGAGGTCTCCAGCATGCTGCGCGCGATCGCCGATGGACGCCTCGGCGCGCGCATGCACGGGGATTTCCAGGGCGTGTTCGCGCGTATTGCCGGCGATGCCAATACCACCGCCGCGCAGCTGGCGACCATCGTCACCGACATCAAGCACGCCTCCGGCAACATCCACACCGCTGCGGCGGAGATCGCCGCCGGCAACAATGACCTGTCGCGCCGCACCGAACAGCAGGCCGCCAACCTGGAAGAGACGGCGGCGTCGATGGAGGAACTGACCTCCACCGTGCGCCAGAACGCCGAACATGCGCGCCAGGCCAACCAGCTGGCAATCGGCGCGCATACGGTCGCCTCGCACGGTGGCAGCGTGGTCGGCCAGGTAGTGGCAACGATGGGCGCGATCGAAACCTCGTCGCGGCAGATCGCCGAGATCATCAGCGTGATCGATGGCATCGCGTTCCAGACCAACATCCTGGCGCTGAATGCCGCGGTGGAGGCGGCGCGCGCCGGTGAACAGGGCCGCGGCTTCGCGGTGGTCGCCAGCGAAGTGCGCACACTGGCGCAGCGCTCGGCGGCGGCCGCGAAGGAGATCAAGTCACTGATCGAAGCCTCGGTGGAACAGGTCGGCCATGGCGCGCAGCGCGTGCGCGAGGCCGGCGACACCATGGCCGAGATCGTTGCATCGGTGCAGCGCGTGACCGACATCATGGCCGAGATCTCCGCAGCCTCGCAGGAGCAGAGCGCGGGCATCGAACAGGTCAGCCAGACCGTGATCCAGATGGACGGCACCACCCAGCAGAACGCCGCGCTGGTGGAAGAGGCCAGCGCCGCCGCGCGCAGCCTGGAGCAGCAGGCGAACCGGTTGATCGATGCGGTGGACGTGTTCGATCTGTCGACCACGGCGGCGGTGAAGGGCGGGCTGGCACGCGCGGCCTGATTGATGCGGTTGCCGGCCAGCGGCCGGCAGCAGAATCCGTGCGGACCAACGGTCCGCACCCACCATAGGGGCCGTGCCGGTCGCTGGCTGGCAGCGGCCTCGCGGTCATACACGGTGATGCAATGCACCGTTGCCGGCATGCACGCGGTCACTGGCCTACCCTTTGCCGGATATTCCCGCCTCCCTCCCCCTCTGCTGGAGCCCCCCATGACTGTCCCCGCCTTCGGTCTCGGCACCTTCCGCCTGAAAGACCAGACCGTGATCGACTCCGTGCGCAACGCGCTGGCGGTCGGCTACCGCGCCATCGATACCGCGCAGATCTACGGCAACGAAGCCGAAGTCGGCCAGGCCATCGCCGACTCCGGCGTGCCGCGCGATGAGATCTACCTGACCACCAAGGTCTGGATCACTGCGTTCAAGCGCGATGCGCTGCTGGCCAGCCTGCGCACCAGCCTGGAAAAGCTCCGCACCGACCAGGTGGATCTGGCGCTGATCCACTGGCCCTCGCCGAACGACCAGGTCGACGTGCCGATGGAGGAGTACCTGACCGCACTGGCCGAAGCCAAGGCGCAGGGCCTGACCCGTGAGATCGGCATCTCGAACTTCACCATCGCGCAGACCCGCAAGGCGATCGGCATCCTCGGTGCCGATGCCATCGCCACCAACCAGATCGAAGTCCACCCTTACCTGCAGAACCGCCTGCTGGTGAAGTTCCTGCAGGACAACGGCATCCACGTCACCGCCTACATGAGCCTGGCCTATGGCGAGGTGATCAAGGACCCGGTGATCCAGGCCATTGCCGGCCGCCACCAGGCCACGCCGGCGCAGATCGCACTGGCCTGGGCGCTGCAGCAGGGCTTCTCGGTGATCCCGTCGTCGACCAGGCGCGAGAACCTGTCGAGCAACCTGGAAGCGGCAGCGATCCGCCTGACCGACGAAGACATGGCACAGATCGCCAAGCTGGATCGCGGCCATCGCCTGGCCAACCCCGAAGGAATTGCCCCGGCCTGGGATTGATTCCAACGACGGCACGCAACTGCCCTGGTAGGCGCCGACCTTGGTCGGCGCAGACGTCGGATCGATCGATGAGACACCGTGCCGACCAAGGTCGGCACCTACCAACGTCAGGGCTGCCTCCCGCCTTGCAGCAACCACCCACGCATCGCCGCACTGACCTCGTCCGGCTTCTCCATCGGTGCCAGGTGCCCGCAGTCGGGCACCACCACCAGCTGCGAGTGCGGCACCATCGCGTGCATCTCCTCGCTCACCGCCAGCGGCGTGATGCGATCGTTCGCGCCGCACACGATCAGCAGCGGATCGCGGTAACCGGCCAGCACGTCATGGCCATCGCGGCGCTCCAGCGCGCTCTGGCGCAGGAACACTTCAGCGCCCAACCGCGCGGTCATGTCGCGCACGCGCTGCACCAGCACGTAGTCGTCCAGCCGCGAAGCATCGATGTAGCTGCGCATCAGCACATCACCGAAGCCGTGGAATTTCCCCGGCAGGCGCACGCTGGCGCGCTGGCTGCGGCGCTGCTCGGCGCGCTCGGGTGAGTCGGCATGGATCGAGGTGTCGATCAGCGCCAGCTGCAGTACCCGCTCCGGCGCGATGCGCAGGATCTGCTGGGCCACGAAGCCACCCAGCGAGAACCCGGCCAGCGCAAAGCGCTCCGGTGCCTGCGCCAGCACGTCCTCGGCCACCGCCTGCAGGGTCTCACCACGGGTCTGGTCGCCCACGGTGCAGTCGGCGATATCGGCCAGGTCGGCCAGCTGCGCGCGCCACAGCTCGGCATCGTTGAGCAGGCCGGGCAGCAGCAACAGGGGGATACGGTCGGTCATGGGGCTATTGTCGCGCCAGCACGGTGACGGAACCATGCCGCAACGGGCGATTGCGTTGTAGAGTCGAGCACAGCCAGTCGAGCATGGCTCGACTCTACAGAAGGCAGCGACACGGACGCGACCATGGCAGACCCCTACAACAGCGGCACCCCCTCCCCGCCGGCACTGCGCTTCGACGATGCGCTGGTCACCACCGCCTTCGAACTGCCCGGCCATCGCGTCGTGCGCAACCTCGGCGTGGTGCGTGGCATCACCGTGCGCTCGCGTTCGATCGTCGGCAACTTCCTGGGCGGCATCCAGACGCTCTTCGGTGGCAACATCACCATCTACACCGAGCTGTGCGAACAGGCCCGCGAGGAGACCTACCGCGACATGGTCAAGCACGCGCGGCAGCTGGGTGCCAACGCGATCATCGGCATGCGCTACGACGCCACCGATGTGATGACCGGGCTGACCGAGGTGCTGTGCTATGGCACGGCGGTGGTGGTGGAACCGATGCGGTGAGACCGGTGCATCGTCGAGCGCGGATCACGCCGCCGGCGGCACGTCGGGCACCTCGACCTGCTGCACCGGCAGGGTCACCATCATCACCGTCGGATCGTCCGGGTCCAGCTTCGTCTTGAAGCCCAGGCTCTGGCACATCGCCAGCATGGTGCTGTTCTCGCGCAGCACCTGGCCTTCGACCACGTCCAGGCCCAGCCACTTGGCGTACTCGATCATGATCGCCATCAACCGCCAGCCGATGCCGTGGCCCTTCAGGTCCGAGCGGATCAGGATGCCGTACTCGCCACGGTGGTAATCGGCATCGGCGTGCAGGCGTACCGCGCCCAGCATTTCGCCACTGCGCGGTTCGATCGCCACCAGCGCGATCGAGCGTGCGTAGTCGAGCTGGGTCAGGCGCGCGATGAACTCGTGGCTGAAGTGCTTCACCGACTGGAAGAAGCGCAGGCGCAGGTCCTCGTCGCTGACACGAGCGAAGAACGCGCGGAACAATGCGTCGTCCTCCGGCCGCACCGGGCGCACGAAGGCACGGCCGCCATCGGACAGTTCGATGGTGCGCTCCCACTCCTTCGGGTATGGGAACACCGAGAAACGCGGGTGGCCGCGGCCCTTGTGCAGGATGCGCGACGGCGCCACCGCCACGCGCGCGTCGAGGGCAAGGATGCCCTTGCCGTCGACCAGCAGCGGATTGATGTCCAGCGTGCGCACTTCGGGAATGTCGGCGGCCAGCTGTGCCAGCTTGACCAGCGCCAGTGCCAGTGCACGCTCGTCGGCGGCGGGCACATCACCGTAGGCCTTCAGGATGCGCGAGGCACGCGTCTGGCCGATCAGCTCGTGGGCCAGGCGCAGGTCCAGCGGTGGCAGCGCCAGCGCCTTGTCGTTGATCACTTCGACCGCGGTACCGCCACGACCGACCACGATCACCGGGCCGAACGTTGCGTCATCGGCAATGCCGACGATCAGCTCACGCGCCTTCGGACGCACGATGGTCGGCTGCACCAGCAGGCCGTCGATGCGCGCATCCGGCCGCAGCTGGCGCGCACGCGACAGGATCGCGTTGGCCGCGCTCTGCACCGCCGGCAGCGTGGACAGGTTGAGGCGCACACCATCCACTTCCGACTTGTGCGGAATATCCGGCGAGAGAATCTTCAGCGCGACCGTGGCACCGCGCTCCAGCAGCGGTTGCGCCAGGTCCATCGCCTCGTGCGCATCACGCGCGTGCATCACCGGCGCGGAGGGAATGCCATAGGCCTTGAGCAGTTCATGCGTGGCCAGCGGGTCCAGCCACTGCTGGCCGTTGGCCAGTGCGGCATCGACCAGCGTGCGCGCGGCGGCCGTGTCGACGCTGAAGTCCTGCGGCAGGCTGGGCGGCGTTTCCATCAACGCGTTCTGCGCTTCGCGGTAGCGCACCAGGTGCTGGAAGCCACGTACGGCTTCGGCCTCGGTCGGATAGGTCGGCACGCGTGCCGCGTTGAGCGTGGCGGTAGCCTGGTCGTCGTTGCCCAGCCACACCGCGAACACCGGCTTGTCGCGATGATGGCGCGGGCGCAGGCCGAGCGTGCGGGTGAGCGCCTGCGCGGCGTCCGCCGATGAGGTGAACGCGGTCGGCACGTTCACCACCATCACCGCGTCGTTCTCGTTGTCGGCCAGCAGCGCCTCGATGGCCGCGGCATAGCGGTCACCATCGGCGTCGACCACGATGTCGACCGGATTGTTGCGCGACCAGCCCTGTGGCAGCACCGCGTCGAGTTTCTCGATGGTGCTGTCGGACAGGTTGGCCAGCGTGCCACGCAATGCGATCAGCTGGTCCACGGCAAGGCGACCGACACCGCCACCATTGCTGAGGATGGCCAGGCGGCGACCGGGGAAGGTCCCCAACCGGCCCAGTGATTCGGCAGCAGTGAACAGTTCGTCCAGCGCGCTGACGCGCAGCAGGCCGGCGCGGTTGAACGCTGCACCGTACACATCATCGGCGCGGGCGAGGGCCTGCACATGGGTATCGCGGCTGCCCGGCTGCACGCGCTCGGCGCGGCCAGACTTCACCACCACCACCGGCTTGGCGCGGGCGGCGGCACGCGCAGCCGACATGAATTTGCGCGCATCCTTGATCTGCTCGACATAGAGCAGGATGGCGCGGGTGCGGTAGTCGGTGGCGAAGTAGTCGAGCAGATCGCCGAAGTCGACGTCCATCGTGTCGCCCAGCGAGACCACGGCGGAGAAGCCGACCGAGCGTGCCACGCCCCATTCCACCAGCGCGGCGGCAATGGCCGAGGATTCGGAGATCAGCGCGAGGTCACCTGCCTGCGGGAAGTGCGCGGCGATGCTGGCGTTGAGCCGTGCATGCGGTGCGATCACGCCCAGGCAGTGCGGGCCGAGGATGCGCAGGCCATGCTTGCGCGCCACCGCTTCCACCTGTGCCGACGGCGAGCCCGGGCCTTCGCCCAGGTGCGCGGTGAGGATGATTGCCGCCTGCACGCCACGTTCGGCGGCGGTGCGCACCACCTGCGGCACGATCGCTGCCGGTGCGGTGATCACCACCAGGTCGGGCACCCAGTCCAGGTCTTTCAGCCGCTTGACCGTGCGGATGCCATCGATCTCGGCATGCCGCGGATTGATCCACGCCACCTTGCCGGGGAAGCCGGTGCCGCGCAGGTTGCGCATCACCGCGCGCCCGGCCGAGCGCTCGCGCGGGCTGCCGCCGATCACCGCAACCGACTGCGGACGGAACACGGACTGCAGGTGGTAGGTACTCATGCGCCTACGGTACCCAAAAAAGGGGACGGAGGGGATTAAGTCGTTTGTGCACAAACGACTTAATCCCCTCCGTCCCCTTTTTGTTCTGCGTGCCGACCAAGGTCGGCACCTACCGGAGCACGGTGGTTCCGGCTTACAGCAGCGTGCCGTGCAGGATCATCGCGGCGATGCTGAAGTAGATCACCAGGCCGGTCACGTCCACCAGGGTGGCTACGAACGGGGCCGAGGCGCTGGCTGGATCGAAGCCGAGCCGCTTCAGGATGAAGGGCAGCATCGAGCCGGACAGCGAACCGAAGGTGACGATGCCGACCAGCGCCGCACCGATGGTGATCGCCAGCAGGATCCAGTGCTCGCCGTAGTCGTGCAGGCCGCCCAGCTGCCAGATCACGATACGCACGATGGCCAGGCAGCCAAGGATCGCGCCCAGCACCATGCCGGTCGGGATCTCGCGCAGGGCCACCTTCCACCAGTCGCGCAGGCGCAGTTCGCGCAGCGCCAGGCTGCGGATCAGCAGCGAGGTGGCCTGCGAGCCAGAGTTGCCGCCCGAGCTCATGATCAGCGGGATGAACAGGGTCAGCACCACCGCGCGTGCCAGTTCGTCTTCGTAGTGCTGCATCGCGCTGGCGGTCAGCATCTCGCCCAGGAACAGCACGCTCAGCCAGCCGGCGCGCTTGCGCAGCATCTCGAAGAAGCCGATCTGCATGTACGGCTTGTCCAGCGCTTCCATGCCGCCGAACTTGTGCGCGTCCTCGGTGGATTCCTCGATCAGCGCATCGAGCACGTCGTCCACGGTGACGATACCGAGCATCTGCTGCTGCGCGTCGACCACGGGGATCGCCAGCAGGTCGTGGCGGCGGATCAGCCGTGCCACTTCTTCCTGGTCCATCAGCGCATCCACCGTCACCGGCGGATTGACCTGGGCCACGTCCAGGATCGATTCCTCGGGCAGGCCGGTGATCAGCCGGCGCATGGTCACCACCTGCTGCAGCTGCTGGCTGGCCGGCTCCAGCACGTAGATCGCGTACACCGTCTCGCGGGTGCGCTCGACCTGGCGGATGTGCTGCAGGGTCTGCGCCACGGTCCAGCTGGCAGGCACCGCCACGTACTCGGTGGTCATCAGCGCACCGGCCGTGTTCGGCGGGTAGCTGAGCAGCTTCTGGATGGCCTGGCGGGCGTCGGTGCCCAGCAGTGGGATCAGCCGCGCGCGCTCTTCTTCGTCCAGCTCGTGGACGATGTCGGTGGCGCGGTCGTCGGCCATCAGGCCCAGCAGAGCCGCAGCCCGCGCCGGTGGCAGCGCGGCCACCAGCTCACCGCTGCGGTGCAGCTCCGGCGCTTCGAGCATTTTCACTGCACGCGGCAACGGCAGCGCAGCCAGCGTTTCCGCGGCGCGGGTCAGTTCCAGCGTGTTGAGGAATTCCACCGCGTCAGCGGTGTTGTAGTTCGCCAGCGGTGCGGCCAGTGCGGCGGCATCGGCCACCGGGCGCAGCAATTGCTTCTGGTTCATCGGTTTTGCCTTGTGGGGGTGCGACCTCGCGCAACGCCAACGCAGGCAAACCGTCCCGATGTCAGGCGGTGGCCATCGCTGGCGTCGAACGAGGTCGACTTCTACTGTCGCTGGACATGGGTTGGGGACTCCGGGATGCGTATGCCGACGGACGCGCCGCCAGCGGCGGGCAGTCTGGACCCGTGGGCCATGCAGGTCAACCCGGCCGCCCCGCGCCGAAGCCCGGCCGGTTGTTCTCGTGCGTACACAGACCGGCGCGCATAATGTCGTGGTGGCGCTCGCCACGCCCTTCCCCACCCGAACGGACGCGCAGCGGGCTCCCCCGATGACCAGGTATTCCCATGCATAGCGGTGGTCTGGAACTGGCCCTGGTGCTGCTGCTGGCGGCGGTCATCGCCGTGCCGGTGTTCAAGAAGTTCGGCTTCGGCGCGGTACTGGGCTACCTGGCGGCCGGCGTGGTGCTGGGCCCGGACGGACTGGGCTTCGTGCAGGACGCCGACCGCATCCTCGGCGCCGCCGAGATCGGCGTGGTGATGCTGCTGTTCGTGATCGGCCTGGAACTGTCGCCGGCGCGCCTGAAGGTGATGCGGCGCTCGGTGTTCGGTGCCGGTGCGGCGCAGGTGGCGCTGTCCGGGCTGGTGCTGGGCGGCCTGCTGCTGCTCGACCATTTCCAGTGGAAGAGCGCACTGGTGGTGGGCGTTGCACTGGCGCTGTCGTCCACCGCGGTCGGCCTGCAGCTGCTGTCCGAGCACAAGGCGATCAACAGCGACCATGGCCGGCTGGGCTTTGCCATCCTGCTGTTCCAGGACCTGATCGCGATCCCACTGTTGGCGGCCATCCCGCTGCTGGGCGGGGTGAAGAACGAGACCCTGCGCATCGAGGATGCGATGGTGGCGCTGGGCGCGCTGGCACTGGTGATCCTGTGCGGGCGACCGGTGCTGCGCAAGGTGTTCAGCATCATCGCGCGCACCCGCAGCCCGGAAGTGTTCACCGCCACCGCCCTGCTGGTGGTGCTCGGCACCGCCTGGTTCATGCAGGAAGCCGGCCTCAGCCCCAGCCTGGGCGCGTTCCTGGCCGGCGTGCTGCTGTCCGATTCGGAGTTCCGGCACGAACTGGAAGCGCAGATCGAGCCGTTCAAGGGCCTGCTGCTGGGCCTGTTCTTCATCGCGGTCGGCATGGGCATCGACCTCGACCGCATCGCGGCCGAGCCGTGGCTGATCGCGGCCGGCGTGGCGATCCTGCTGGTGGTCAAGTTCGGCCTGCTGTACGCAATCGGGCGTATCGCCAAACTCAGTTCACGGCAGTCGCTGCTGCTGGGCAGCGTGCTCTGGCTGGGCGGCGAATTCGCCTTCGTGGTGTTCAACGAAGCGCAGCGCGCGCACCTGCTGGGCAACGCCAACCACGACCGGCTGGTGGCGATCGTCGGCCTGTCGATGGCGATCACGCCGCTGCTGATGATCGCGCTGCTCAGGTTGCTCGGCCAGGAAAAGGCCGCACCGCGCCAGGCGGCCGAGGCCGACAAGGTGGCGCCGGACAACCGGCCCAAGGTGCTGATCGCCGGCATGGGACGCTTCGGCCAGGTAATTGCACGCCTGCTGACCGCGCAGAAGGTGCCGTTCGTCGCGCTGGAGGCGAACCCGGACACCGTGGCCGACCTGCGCCGCTTCGGCAACCAGCTGTACTACGGCGACCCGACCCGGCCGGAGATGCTGCGCGCTGCGGGCGGTGAACACATCGATGTGTTCGTGATCACCGTGGATGACCCGGAGACCAACCTGCGCGCGGTGCGCATGGTACGCCGGCTGTACCCGGACGCGAAGGTGCTGGCGCGTGCACGCAACCGCCAGCATGCGTGGCGCCTGATGGACATGTCGGCCGAGCCGTTCCGCGAAGTGTTCGGCACCAGCCTGGAGATGAGCGGGCGCGTGCTGACCGCGCTGGGCGTGGCACCGGACGTGGCCGAGCGCCATGTGCAGCGCTTCCGCGAGCATGACGAACAACTGCTGCGCGACCAGTACCTGGTGTACGACGACGAGGCCGCGGTGATCCAGACCTCGCGCGATGCACGCAACGACCTGATGCACCTGTTCGAGGCCGACGCGGAGAGCGACGGCGAGTAGGCGTGCCGACCAACGGTCGGCACCCACCCGCTGCGGATTCCGGCAGTAGATCCACGCCATGCGTGGATGGCGCGATATTGGGGTCAGAGCCCTTTCCGTTGGAAAGGGATCCGACCCCGGCCTCTCAGCCGTTGTCGCGCAGGAACCGCGCCATCGACGAAACACCTGGCACGCGCGGTTCGAACTCGCCAGCGACGTCGATGAAGCCGCGCATCACTGCGATCTCGCGCGGGCTGCGGTTGAGGCTGTCGCGCACTTCCGGATCGGCACCGGCGCGCAGCAGGCGCTGCACCAGCAGCGGCAATCCATGCAGCGCGGCCAGATGCAGCGGGCCGAAGCCGCGCGGATCGCGCACGTCCATGCTGACGTCCTCATCCAGCAGGCGCTCTACCGCCGCCATCACCACCTGCTCGTCGCAGGCGGTACCCGGCTCGGCGCGTGCGCCCAGCAGCAGCAGCAGCGGCGTGACCGAACCGGCAGCGGCCTGGTCCGGTTCGGCACCGGCCAGCAGCAGGGTGTCGAGCAGGGCCAGCAGGCGCGAGCGGTCGCGCGCACTGAAGCCGTACAGGGCAGCGCAATGCAGCGGCCCCAGCTGCTGCGCGTCACCGGCATGCACGTCGGCACCCGCAGTGAGCAGGCGCGCGACGATGTCCGGCAGGCCCAGCGCCGAGGCCAGCATCAGCACGGTCACCCCACCCGGCAGGCGGTGTTCCAGCTTGGCGCCGGCATCGAGCAGGGCCGACACGATATCCACCTGGCGCATGCTGACCGCCGCCGACAGCGGCGTCGCACCACTGGCCGCGGCGTGCTGCGGATCGGCGCCACGCGCCAGCAGCAGGTCGGTCACCGCCAGATGGCCACCACCGGCCGCACGCAGCAGCGCGGTGCAGCCCTGTGCATCGACCGCGTCGACGGCGAACCCCAGATCGATCAGGCGGCGCACGGCGTCCACATCACCGGCCATCGCGGCGGCCGGCAGATCGGCCTCGCGCAGGGTACGGCGCGGCAACGGCCACACCCGCCAGTCCAGCCAGTCGGCCAGGTCACGGCGACCGATCGACAACGCTACGCCCAGCGGCGTCTGGCCGTCGGCGGCACGGGCTTCCGGCGAGGCACCGTGCTGCACCAGCAGCTTCAGTGCACCTTCGCGGGCCAGCGCGGTGGCCAGATGCAAGGCGGTCATGCCGTGGCTGTCGCGCGCTTCGCGATCGACGCCGGCCTTCAGCAGGGCCTGCTGCAGGCGGAGCCAGCCCAGGCGCACTGCCAGCGACAACGGCGGGTCACCCGCCGGCGAGGCGGCGAATGGATCGGCGCCACGCTCCAGCAGTTCCAGCGCCAGCTGCTCCAGGCCACGGGCGGCCTGGTCGTGCTGTGCACAGGCGGCAAGGAAGCGCGCCAGGCCGCCACGGCCCGCCGGCGACAGGCCACGCTGCAGCATCACCTGCAGCGCTGGCACCGCATCGATGCCGCGCGACAGCAGCGCGAACATCGGCGTGTCGGCGCAGGCGTCACGCACATAGGGATCGGCGCCGTGGCCCAGCAGCCAATCGACCGCGCGCGGCTCCAGTGCCAGCTCCGGATCGAGCAGCAGGCCGCCCAGTTCTTCCGGCTGGCACAACCTGGCCAGCGCGGTCATGCCTTCGGTGTTGCCGAAGCCCAGTGCTTCGCGCAGCAGGGTCAGCGGCGGACGGTCCGGCAGCAGGCCGCTGGCGCTGGCGGCTTCGCCGCGCTCGGCCAGGCCATCACTGACGGCGGCCGGCAACGGATAGGACGGGTCCAGCAGGGCGACGATCGCCCAGCGGCCGGCTTCAGCGGCGTAGTCCACCGCGCGGCGGCCGACCGGATCAGCCGCATCGGCGGCGATGCCCAGCTCGACCAGGCGCTTGATCAGCAGCGGCGAGACATCCTCGGCCATCGCTGCCAGCTGCACCGCATTGCGGCCTTCGCCGTCCACCGCGACCAGGTCCGGCTTGTGCGGCAGCAGGTGCTCGACCACGGCGGCACGACCGGCACGGGCCGCTTCCAGCCATGGCGTGCGCCCCAGTGCATCGCGCGCTTCCAGATTGGCACCCGCGCCGAGCAGCACGCCGATGATCTCCACGTGGCCGGCCAGGGCCGCCTCGTGCAACGCACTGCGGCGCTGGCGATCACGCGCATCGGCCCGTGCCTTGTGCTTGAGCAGCAGCTGCACGCCAGCCGGATCGTCGTCCTCGGTGGCGGCAGCGGCCAGCAGCACTGGGGTGCCTTCGGCCGGTTCGCTGCGTGCACCGCGTTCGAGCAGGAAGCGGGCCAGGCGCCAGTTGCCGACCTGGCAGGCCACCGCCAGCGGCGACCAGCCCTCGCGGTTCAGCGCATCGACTTCAGCGGCGGCATCGCGCAGCAGCGCGGCCACGCCCGGGTCGGAACTGCGTGCGGCATGGTGCAGCGGGGTGTTGCCATCACTGTCGGTGGCGCGCGAATCGGCGCCGTTGGCGAGCAGGGTCATCACCGCTTCGGGGCGGCCATGCCAGCTGTCGCGGGTCGCGGCCAGCAGCGGGGTCATGCCCCGGTGCGGCGCATTCACATCGACGCCGCGGGCAATCAGTTCGCGCAGCAGGCGCAGGTCCGGCAGCACCGCGGCCAGCACCGCCAGGCTGCGCTGGTCACGCCAGTTCGGGTCCGGCAGCGCATACGGATCGGCACCGGCCTGCAGCAGCTGCAGGCCCCGGTCGATGCGGCCCTGGCGCGCGGCTTCATACAGCGCCGGTGTCAGTTCCTGCGGCGCCATCGCCTCCAGCGGCGCGGTTTCGGCCGCAGCGGGGAACATCGGTTCCTGTTCGCTGCTGGCCGCTGCGAACGGGCTGGGACGCAGCGACACCAGCGGCGCGGGCGCCACCCGCTGCAGCAGCAGGTGCAACACCGGCGACAGCAGCACGACCGCCAGTGCGGCGGGCCAGCGTGCACTTTCCGGCAACAGGCCCGGCCAGGCCGGCAGCACCACCAGTGCGGCCAGTGCGATCACCAACGCAGCCACGCCGAGGCCACGCCAGGCGGTCAGGTCGCGCCCGGCCAGCGCCTGCCAGTGCTGGGCAAGGCTGCCATCGAGGCGCTCGACATCGTTCCACAACGGCCAGGTGCGCCAGGCCGCCAGCAGGCCGGCGCTGACCAGCACGCTCAGGCCCAGCACTGCCGCCAGGCTGCCGCTGTCACGCAGTGCCGCCAGCGGCCAGGCCAGCAGCAGCGCCAGCAACAGCGGCGCGGCCGCCCACAATGCCAGCAGCGCGGGCAGGTCCTGGCGTGCGACCACCTTCAGCGGCAGCAGCGCACGGCTGCGACGCCACCACGACACACCCAGCGCAAACGCCGGCTGCGCCAGTGCGGCAAGGATGGCACCCGGCACACCGCCCACGGCGGCGCCCAGCGCCAGCACGGCACCCACGGCGAAGGCGATCGACAGGGCGCGCGGTCGGGAGGTGTCAGTCATAGTGTCGCGGCATCAGGCTGGCCACCGACGGCGGCACCTGCAGGTAGAACCCGCGTTCGCTCATTTCGCTGCGGACCTTTTCGGGATCGGCCTGGGCCAGGCGGCGCTGGGCATCCAGGGCAACCTCCAGGACGAAGGCAAGCGTACCCAGCGAGGTGAGCAGCGGCGCAGGCAGCGCGCTGAAATCATCGCGTCGGGGAACGTAGACGTAGGTGTCCGGCTTGAGTTGGCTTTTATAGACGTAGGCGTGCATGTCCGCGGGACGATAACCCGGGAAGAGCCATGATTGTGTCGGAAAGCCGACACCGGGGAAAGCCGTCAGCCGACGATGGCGGCGCGATCGGCGGCGTTTCCCCTGCGGGGTTCAGCAATGTGGCGGCGACGTTCAGCCAACGCCGCCGCCACACGGGCGCTTACTTGACCTTGGCGTAGGTGCCCTTCAGCGCGACACCGGCGAGGATGGTGCCGGCGTAGCACTCGTAATTGGTGCTGCTCTTGAACTCGTTCTTCTTGTAGTAGCTGACGATGTCGACCACGGCGTTGGCGCCGCGCGACCTGGCGCCGTCCTGCAGCGCGCGCAGCGCCGACAGCGCAACCCAGCGGCAGGCCTCGGCGTCGCTCTTGTTGGCGGCGTTGGTCTTCTTGTTGGTCACGTCTTCGCCCAGGCGCTGCTGCACGCTCACCGGCTGTCCGGCCAGGTAAAAGCGCACGCTGCCGTCGATGCCGGCGTCCTTGGCAGCCTGCGAGCTGATCAGCTCCTGCAGGGACTGCTCGACGCGGGTATCGCGGGCGGAGGCGGTGGAGGTCAGGGCCAGCAGCGCGGTGGCCGTGGCGATCATCAGGGTGCGGCGCATCGGAACATCTCCTTGTCGAGGGTGCGGGTGGATAGCGGAAACGGTGCGGTGGGGCGGTGGATCACTCGCTCCAGCGGCGGAACACCAGCGAGGTGTTGATGCCGCCGAAGGCGAAGTTGTTGCTCATCACGTACTCGGCCTGCAGTTCGCGGCCCTGTCCGGTGATGAAGTCGAGCTGGCCGCAGCGCGGATCGACCTCGGCCAGGTTCAGGGTCGGCGCGAACCAGCCGGCGCGCATCATCTGGATGCTCAGCCAGGCCTCGAACGCACCACAGGCACCCAGCATGTGGCCGACGTAGCTCTTCAGCGAGCTGATCGGCACGCGGTTGCCGAACACCTGCGCGGTCGCCTGGGTCTCGGCGATGTCACCGTGGTCGGTAGCGGTGCCGTGGGCGTTGACGTAGTCGATCTGCGCCGCGTCCAGGCCGGCATCCTCCAGCGCCAGGCGCATCGCCTGGGCCATGGTGTCGGCGCTGGGCTGGGTGACGTGCTGGCCATCGCTGTTGGTGCCGTAGCCGACCACCTCGGCCAGGATGGTGGCGCCACGCGCCTGCGCGTGCTCCAGGTCCTCCAGGATCAGCGTGCAGGCGCCCTCGCCCAGCACCAGGCCATCACGGCCGGCGTCGAACGGGCGCGGGGTGGTCTGCGGCGCATCGTTGCGCACGCTGGTGGCGAACAGGGTGTCGAACACCGCCGCGGCGGTGGCATCGAGCTGCTCGGCACCGCCGGCCACCATCACCGTCTGCTTGCCGCTGCGGATGGCCTCATAGGCCGCGCCCACGCCCTGGCTGCCCGACGTGCAGGCGCTGGAGGTGGTGTAGACGCGCCCGGACAGGCCGAAGAAC
Organism: Stenotrophomonas sp. 109824_Sma; assembly: GCF_056480025.1. Taxonomy (NCBI): domain Bacteria; kingdom Pseudomonadati; phylum Pseudomonadota; class Gammaproteobacteria; order Lysobacterales; family Lysobacteraceae; genus Stenotrophomonas; species Stenotrophomonas sp. 109824_Sma. The sequence goes on from NZ_CM151078.1 coordinate 4,623,092, forward strand.
ACGCCGATGTTGACCGGCGCGGTGTGGCTCATCATCTTCAGGTAGGTGGTGGCACTGATGCCTTCGGTGGTGAACTCGTTGAGCATGCGCCCGAATTCACCGGTGGCCTCGTGGCTGCCCGAGGACGAGCCGTAGGCCACGCCGGTACGGCCACTGCGCAGCACCGGGTGCTCGTGCAGGCCGGCTTCGCGCAGCGCCACTTCGGTGGCGCGCACCGACATGATCGCGACCTTGCCCATCGAGCGGGTGGTCTTGCGGTTGTAGTTCGGCGGCAGCTCGAAGTCCTGCGCCGGCGCGGCCAGCTTGGTGTTCAACCCGGCATAGACATCCCACTCGGGCATCGCGCGCACCGCATTGCGGCAGCTGCGCAGGTGCGCCTCGATGGTCGGCCAGTCGTGGCCGAGCGGACTGATGGCGGCGGCACCGGTGACCACCACGCGACGATCGGCGGCCATCAGAGCATGCCCCCGTTCACCGAGATCACCTGGCGGGTGATGTAGCCGGCCGGTTCGGACAGCAGGAACGCCACCGTGGCCGCCACTTCGTCGGGACGACCGACGCGGCCGGCGGGAATCAGCTTGAGCGCGTGTTCAACCACTTCGTCGTTGAGCATTTCGGTCTCGATCAGGCCCGGGGCCACGCAGTTCACGGTGATCTGGCGGCTGGCCAGTTCCAGCGCCAGCGCCTTGGTGGCACCGATGATGCCGGCCTTGGCGGCGCTGTAGTTGACCTGCCCGCGGTTGCCGGCCAGCCCGGACACCGACGACAGGGTGACGATGCGGCCGGGCTTGCGCCGCCGCACCATCGGCATGATCAGCGGATGCAGTACGTTGTAGAAGCCATCCAGGTTGGTGTGGATGACCTGGTCCCAATCCTCCGCCGACAGCGCCGGGAAGGCGCCATCACGGGCGATGCCGGCATTGCAGACCACCCCGTAGTACGCGCCATGCGCGTCGACATCGGCCTCCAGCGCGGCGCGTGCGGCCTCGCGGTCGGCCACGTCGAACACCAGCACGCGGGCCTGCTGGCCCAGTGCCTGGATCTCGGCCACCACCGCCTGCGCCTCTTCCACGCGGCTGCGGCAATGCACCACCACGTCGAAGCCGTCGCGCGCGATGCGCAGCGCGATGGCCCGGCCGATGCCCCGGCTGGCGCCGGTCACCAGCACGCTTCGATTCCCTGTCATGCCTGTCCACTCTCCAGATAGGCCATCGCGTCGGTCGGTTCGAACACCGACACGTTGGCTGTCGCCCATTCTTCCTCGCCTGCCAGGATGCGGCAGGCGAACATCCCCAATCCATTGTCACCCAACAGCTCGCAGCGCGCCTGTACGCGCAGCCGCGAACCGCTGGGGAAGCTGCTGCGCAGGCTGCTGTAGCGGCGGCTGCCGAGCAGGAAGCCCAGCTGCGGCGGCCTGCCGGCGGCGCGTGCACGGCAGCCGGCCCAGGCCGCGATGGCCTGTGCCATGTATTCGATGCCGACCCAGGCCGGCACCTGGCCATCCTCGACGAACAGCCCGGCCCCGGGCACCACCAGTTCGGCCTCGATGGCGTCCTGGTCCCACTGCGTGATGCGCTCCAGCAGGCACATGTCCTGGCGGTGCGGCACCACGTCCTCGATCGCGTACAGCGTGTTCATCGACGCTCCAGCGCCAGCACGGCATTGCTGCCGCCGAAGGCGAACGAATTGCTCAGCACCCGTCGCGGCGGCTGTGCCAGGCGGGTGGCCGGGGCCACCAGCGGCAGCACCGGCAATGCGGGATCGGCCACGCCGTCCCACCAGTGCGGCGGCAGCTGCTGCTGCGGGTTCTCGGCCAGCAGGATCCAGCACAGCGCCGCCTCGATCGCACCCGAGGCGCCCAGCGTATGGCCGGTCAACGGCTTGGTTGAACTGGCCGGCACGCCGTTGCCCAGCACCTGCGAGACCGCCAGGCTTTCCATCGCATCGTTGTGGCCGGTAGCAGTGCCATGCAGGTTCACGTAGTCCACTTCGTCGGCGGCCCAGCCGGCACGCAGCAGCGCTTGCTGCAGGGCATCGATGGCGCCCAGCCCCTGCGGGTCGGGGGCGGACATGTGGTGCGCGTCGGCCGATTCGCCCCACCCGGCCAGGCACACCGGACCGGGTTCGCGGGTGAGCAGGAACAACGCGGCGCCCTCGCCGATGTTGATGCCGGCGCGATGCTGCGAGAACGGATTGCAGCGCAGCGCCGAGACCGATTCCAGCGCGCTGAAGCCGGCCACGGTGAAGCGGCACAGCGAATCGGCGCCACCGGCGATCACCGCATCGACGATGCCGGCGCGCAGCATGCGCGCCGCCGACATCAGCGCCTTGGCGCTGGACGAGCAGGCGGTGGACAGCGTCCATGCAGGCCCCTGTGCGCCACTGCGCTGGCGCACGAACTGCGCGGCAGTGCCCATTTCCTGCTGGGCGTAGTCGAAGCCCTGCGGCCACTGGCCCTGTTCGGCGTGGCTGCGCAGGGCCTGCTCGGATTCACCGATGCCCGAGGTACTGGTACCCAGCACCACCGCCACGCGCTCGGCGCCATGGCGGGCGATCGCGGCGGCCACGGCCGGTGCGATCTGTGCCAGTGCCACGTCCAGCAGCGCGTTGTTGCGCCCGCGCAGGGCCACCGGCAGGTCATCCAGCGTCGGCAGTGGCGTGCGCACTTCTCCCAGCGCCAGGGTGCGTCCCGGCAACAGGCTGTCGTTGTCACTGAGCCCGCCCGGCGCGTCGGCGAACATGGCCGACGTCACAGCGGCGCGGCCATCGCCGAGCGCACAGACCACGCCCAGGTCGTTCAGGTAGATCGGTGCGCTCATCGGTCCGGCCCGGCCATGTCGATCGATTCGATGCGCAGGGCGTAGCCTTCGGCGCGGTTGTCCAGCTGCACGCTGCCGTCGTCCAGGCGCTGCAGCTGCAGCCACACCGTGCCGTCGCGCGACAGGCTGCGCTGATGGCCGTCATCGCTGACCTGCCAACCCGCCGGCAACGCGGCGGCAATGGCCGCGGTCGGCCACAGCGCGAACTGCAGGTCATCCAGCACGCGCTCGGCACGCACCTGCGGCGGCAGCCACGGCGCGCGCTGCTGGGTCAACTGCTGGCCGTCCCATTGCAGGCGCACGCCGGTCTGGCCCATCGCCTGCACCGCCAGCTGCACCTGCTGCGCATCGGCTTCCAGCAGAGCATCCAGGTCGCGCTCATGCGTGCCGAAGCGGAAATGCAGCTGCTGCTGCAGTGCCAGCGGCGCCGGCAGGCTGGCCGGCGACAGGCGCAGCGGCGGCAGTTCCACCTGCGGCTTCGGCATGCGGCCGGCACAGGCGGCCAGCAGCAGGCACAGCAACAGCGCTGCAGTACGGGCGATCACGCGCTGCACAGCTGCTCCAGCACGCGCATGCGGCGGCCGCTTTCATCGGCCACGTACGGGTTGTTGGTGTCCCAGGCGTAGCCGGCCAGGATGGAGCTGATCATGTCGCGCACTTCAGGCTGCTGCTGCGGGTGGTAGATGATCTTCTGGAAACCGCCTTCGTACCAGCTTTCGACGAAGCGGCGGAAGGTCTTCACGCCGGCGCGCAGCGGGATCGAGAACTCGGTTTCCCAGTCGACGGTTTCGCCGGCATAGCGGCGCGCCAGGCACTCGCTCGCCAGCTGCGCGGACTTGAAGGCGATGGTGACGCCGGAGGAGAACACCGGGTCGAGGAACTCGCCGGCATTGCCCAGCAGGGCGTAGCCCGGGCCCCACAGCGAACTGACATTGGCCGAGTAACCGGTGATCCGGCGCACCGGCAGCACCGCCCATTCGGCGTTGGCCAGCAGGCGGGTCAGGTTGGGGTCCTCGCCGACGATGGCCTGCAGCTTCTGCAGGTCGTCGCCCTCGTAGCGTTCGAAGAACGACGGCTCGGCGACCACGCCCAGCGAGCAGCAGCCGTTGGAGAACGGGATCGTCCAATACCAGACGTCGATGTGCTCGGGATGGGTGGTGATCAGGATCTTGTTGCGGTCGAAGTCCGCTTCAGCCGGAATGTTGTCGCGCACGTGGCAGAAGATCGCCCCGCGCACCGGGAAGTTGGACGGCGATTCCAGCTGCAGCAGGCGCGGCAGCAGGCGCGCGAAACCGGATGCATCGAGGATGAAATCGGCCTCGATGCGGTACTCGCTGCCGTCCGGGCGGCGCACGGTCACCGCCGGCTGCTCGCCCGCTTCGACCGACAGCACTTCATCACCGAAGCGCAGCGTGGTGCCCATGCGTTCGGCGCCGCGCGCCAGCACATTGTCGAAGTCGGCGCGCTGCACCTGGTAGGTCGTGCCCCAACCCGGCGAGAACTTCTTCCTGAAGTCGAACGCGGTGCGCGCCTCGCCATGCACGAAGGCCGCGCCGTTCTTGTGCTGGAAGCCCGCTTCGACCACGTCCTGCAACAGGCCGGCAGCCTCGATGTACTCCATGCTCTGCGGCAGCAGGCTTTCACCGATGGAGAAACGCGGGAACTGCTGGCGCTCCAGCATCAGCACCTGGCGGCCCTGCTGGCGCAGCATCGCCGCAGCCACGGAGCCGGCCGGGCCGGCACCGATGATCAGGATTTCAGTACGTTCGACAGCATCCACAGCAGTATTCATCGGTGCGTCCTTGTTGCTCGATCAAGTGGAAAGAAGGAAGTCGGAAAACAGGCTCAGGCCGGCGGCAGATCGTGCGGCGGCGGCCGGAACAGCGGCGAGATCAGCCAGACCAGGCCGATGCCGAACAGCAGGGTCAGGCCGAACGCGCGCAGCGCCGGGGTCTGCGACAGTCCCAGCAGGCCGAACGACAACCAGGTGCTGGCCGCGCCCACGCACACCGCCAGCCAGGCACTGGCATCGCCGCGGTGCTCAATCAGGAAGATGCCGTAGTCGATGCCCATGCCCAGCAGCAGCATCAGTGCCAGCACGTTGAACAGCTGCAGTGGCTGGCCGAACAGGCCCAGCAGGCCCAGGGTCAGCGCACCGGCAATCAGCGTCGGCGCGAACACGCGCCAGGCCTGGCGGCGGTAGCGCAGCCACAGCGCGCCGAACACCAGCACGATGCCGACCAGCAGCAACCCACCCATCAGCTTGCGGTAGTGGCCCAGCAGCTGCGAGAAGTCGGCGGTGCGGTCCACCCAGCGCACACCCGGCAGGCCTTCGGCCGCCCCGCGCAGGGTGGCCAGCGCATCAGCGCGCGACAGGTCATCGACCATCACCACGCTGATCATCTGCCCGCCGACCTCGCCCACCCACAGGTGGCGGAACGGCTGCGAGGCCGGGGAGGCCAGGAACGCCTCCGCGGTCAGCGGCGTAGCGGCGAAGTCCGGGCGCGGCAGCGGTTCGCCGACCGCATCGGATACCGCATCCAGCACGCCCGGTTCCACCTTCGCGGTCAGCGCGGCATCGGCCTGCTGGCGTGCCGGCGACGGCAGCCAGTCGCTGATCGCGCGGTAGCCACCAATGCGCTGGTCGTGGGCGAGCGCACGCAGGCGTTCGGTCAGCGCTTCTTCGCGCTGCAGCAGCTGGGCAGCGTCACTGCCCTGCACCAGGTAGAACTGCGCCGGGCTGGGCATGCCCAGCAGCTGGCTCAGGCGGATCTGCTGCGCCATCAACGCCGGCGGCGAGGACTGCAGGCTGCGCAGGTCGTCGTTGCTGTGCAGGCGGGCGATGCCGATGGCGGAGAACGCCAGGGCAATCAGCACGAACACCGTCACCGGGCGACGGCCATGCAGACGCGGGAAGCGTTCCAGCGTGTTGCCCAGCCACTGCGAGAAACGGGTCTGGCGGATCTCACCGCCATCCAGCCACGGGAACCAGAAGATCACCGTGAGGAAAGCAGCGGCCAGGCCGACCACCGAGAACAATGCCATCTGGCGCAGGCCCGGGAACGGGGCCAGGCCCAGCGCCAGATAGGCCAGCGCGCTGGTCAGCAGGGCCAGCCACAGGCCCGGCAGCAGGTGCCGCAGCAGCTTCCAGCGGCGATCGGCCGGCTCGGCCTGGCGCGAAGCGAACCAGTGGATGCCGTAATCCTCGGCCACGCCCACCAGCGACGCACCGAACACCAGGGTCAGCACGTGCACCTTGCCGAACACCAGCACGGTCACCGCCAGCGCCACGCCACAGCCGATCAGCAACGACGCGGCAACCAGCAGGATCGGCCGCAGCGAACGGAACGCCAGCCACACCAGCAGCAGCACCGCGGCCAGCGAGCCCCAGCCGATGGTGTTGATCTCCTGGTTGGCCTGCACCGCGGCCGCCTCGGCGTGCAGCGGCACGCCGGCATGCAGGATTTCCATCTCCGGTGCTGCCGCCCTGGCAGCCTGCCCGGCACGTTCCAGCAGGCCATCGAGATGGCGCTCACCGTCAAGCTGGAACGCCGACCCCGGCGTATCGAACTGCAGCGCCGCCCAATGCTTGCCCTCGGCTTCGAGCAGGCCATCATCGCCCAGCCGCAGCCCCGACCCCTGCGCCTGCTGCTGCCACCATTGCGGCCACAGCGACAGCGGGTCTTGCCGCCAGTCGGTCAGGCGCGGCGCGCCCATCGGGCCGTACAGCGCGGCCAACGCCTGCTCGGCCAACGCGCCCGGTTCGCTGCCCTGCAACTGCTCGCGCTGGGCCGGCGTCAGCAGGCGGTCGCGGTACGGCGCGTAGAACGCCCGCGCCTCGTCGAACCAGCCTTCAATCGAACCACTGGGCACCAGCAATGCATGGTCGGCGTCCTGAGCCATGGCCGCAGCGAAGGCTGCCTGCGCGCGCTTGGCGGCGGCGCCGTCCTTGCTCCCCAGCAGCACCACCACCTGGCGCGAACTGCCGTCGGCGATGCGCCGGGTGACATCACTCAACAGGCGGTCATGCGCATCCTGCGGCAGCAGGGCGAGGATATCGGTGTCGATCCGCGATTCCTGGCTCCACAAGCGCCACTGCTGCGCGCCCATCACCAGCAGCACCAGCAGCCAGGCGATGCCCAGCCAGTGCCACCAGCGCCGCAACCGGTCCGGTGCGTTCGATGCCACGACCTCACTCAAAGCGGCGGGCCTCGTCGGCATTGAGCGTGGCCGGCGCCTCGCTCAACGCGCTGAACTGGATCTGCGTGCGGTCCTTGTTGGCCTCGACGATCTCGACCTGGCGCACGTAGCGGTCACCCTGCAGGGTCAGCGACTGGAAGGCCTTGGCCAGCATCGCCGACTTCGGCGTCAGCCGCAGCCGCCAGCCCTGCCCTTCACGGCTGGCCGCCACGTTGAACTGGCTGGACAGCGCCTGCACGTCGCCACTCATCAGCGCGAACATGATCGCGTTCACCGAACGCATCGCCGGCTGCTGCCGTGCATCCAGCTCGACACGGGTGCTGCCATCGCGCTGGCGGCTGAGGATGCGGTCGGCGGTGACCACCACTTCGGAGGGGAACGGCTTGAGCGTGGTCCAGATCACGCCGTGCTGGCGCGCGACCACGAACTGGCCCTGCGAGCGCAGCGGGTTCTTGAAGCCGCTGACCTGCTTTTCCTGGCTGAACTGGCCGCGCAGCACGTCCGGCCGCGCCACCGCCTGGGTGATCGCATCGATGGCGGGGTCGGCCGCCTGCACCTGCGGTGCGGCAACGAGCATCAGCGCGCACAGCAGCACGCTCGGAAGACGGGCAAGCATGTTCACGGCGCAGGCACTCCCAGGCGTTCCCACAGTACCGGCGGGCACTGGTACAGCATTTCCTTGCTGGCCGCGTCCACCGCGACCTGGATGGTCATCGCGCGGGTCAGCACCTGGCCGCTCTGCGCATCGACGATTTCGTACTCGATCTTCAGCCGGTTCTCCCATTCCACGATGCGCGCGATCACGCGCAGCGCCTGGTTGAACAGCAGCGGGCGCACGTACTTCACCCGGGCATCGACCACCGGCCACAGGTAGCCCGATTCGAGCATCTGCGGGTAGTCGTAGTCGTAGCGCCCGAGCAGCGCGCAGCGCGCGATCTCGAAGTACTTGAAGTAGTTGCCATGCCAGACCACGTTCATCGGATCGCAGTCATGGAAGGCGGGGGTCAGCGCAATCTCGCCGACCCGTTCGATGGCCTCATTCACCGGCATACAGCTCCCAACGTTGCGCGCGGATCTCCACCAGCAATTCCCGCAGTTCGCGATCCAGCGCGCGGTCTTCTTCAACCAGGGCGATGCGCTGCCCCAGGTCGGCGTACATGTCGGCCAGACTGCCATGCAGCTGCGCGTTCAGGCCAACCCGTTCGCGCAGGGCCAGGCCCTGGCGGGCAGCGATCAGCATCGCGGCCACCACCTGTTCAGTCAGCTCGATCACGCGCAGGCAGTCGCGCGCGGCGATGGTGCCCATGCTGACCTTGTCCTGGTTGTGGCACTCGGTGGAACGCGAGAACACGCTGGCCGGCATGGTCTGCTTCAGCGCTTCGGCGGTCCAGGCAGACACACTGATCTGCAGCGCCTTCAGGCCATGGTTGATGGCCGCGCGCGGGCCGGTGGCCGCCGACAGGTTGGCCGGCAGGCCATGGTTGTAGCGGGCATCGACCACCAGCGCCAGCTGCCGGTCAAGCAGGTCGGCAACGTTGGCCACGGTGTTCTTCAGGGTGTCCATCGCCAGCGCGATGTGGCCACCGTAGAAGTGGCCGCCATGCAGGATGCGCTCGCCGTCGGCATCGATCAGCGGGTTGTCGTTGGCGCTGTTCAGTTCGGTTTCGATCAGCTGGCGCAGGAACGGCAGGCTGTCCTCCAGCACGCCGATCACATGCGGCGCGCAGCGCAGCGAATAGCGGTCCTGCAGGCGCTGTTCATTGCGCGGCGGACGCTCGCTGTGCAGGTCGCTGCGCAGGCGCGCGGCGATGCGGCCCTGGCCCGGGTGCGGCTTGGCCGCGAACAGAGTTTCGTCGAAGTGGTGCGCGTTGCCGTCGCTGGCCAGCACGTTGAACGCGGTCAGGCGCGTGGCCATGCGCGCCAGGTAATCGGCGCGCTGCCAGGCCAGGCAGGCCAGGCCGGTCATCACCGCGGTGCCGTTCATGATCGCCAGGCCTTCCTTCGGCCGCAGCTTCAGCGGGGTCATGCCGATCTTCGCCAGCACCTCCGCCGCCGGCTGCACGCGACCGTCGTGCAGCACCTCGCGCTCGCCGCACAGCACCGCCGCCACGTACGACAGCGGCGTCAGGTCACCACTGGCACCGACCGAGCCTTCGGCCGGAATCATCGGCAGCACGTCGTGCTGCAGCAGCGTGGCCAGGCCCTCCAGCAGCGGCACGCTGACACCGGACATGCCGCGCACCAGCGACGCCAGGCGCGCGGCCAGCACCGCGCGGGTCTCGACCGGGTCCAGGTAACGGCCCAGGCCGCAGCCGTGGTAGGTGTACAGGTGGTGCGGCAGTTCCGCCACCAGCGCCGGCGGGATGTTCACCGTGCACGAGTCGCCGTAGCCGGTGGTCACACCGTAGATCACGCCGTCCTCGCGCAGCAGGCGGTCGAGGAAGTCGGCACCGCGCTGGATGTGTGCGCGGAACGCCGGCGCGTCGCTCAGTGCGGCCTCGCACTGGCGCTGGGCCAGGGCAACCACGTCTTCAATGGTCAACGGTGCATCGCCAAAGCGGCACACGGGTACGGCGTCAGTCGTCATGCGGAGCCTGATCCCAGAAGGGGAAGAAATTGAACCAGTCCAACGGGGACTGGATGACCTGGAGTTCCAGCCAACGCGCGAAGCGCTGAGCCTGTTCGGCCAGCGCGGCGTCGCGCGAGCCACGCGGCAGCACGATGCGTTCGGCAAACTGTTCGAATGCCACGCGGTAGCCCTCGCCCTGGTGCAGGCAGGCCATGGTGTAGACCGGGCAACCGAGCGCGGCGGCGAGCACATAGGCGCCGATCGGGAACGGGGCGCGGTGGCCAAGGAAATCGGCGGTGACGCTGCGGCCGCCCTGCACCGGTGTACGGTCGCCGACGATGGCGACGAAGCCACCCGCCGCCACGCGCTCGGCCAGCATCACCGCGGTGGCCGGCCCCATTTCGGTCACCTGCACCAGCTCCACCGCCGCCAGCGGGTCCAGCCGCTGCAGCAGGCGGTTGAAGCGCTGCGCGTGCGCGGTATGCACCAGCACGGTGATGCGGAAGCCCGGCACCTGTTCGGCCAGTACCTGGCACAGCTCCAGGCAGCCGATGTGCGCAGTGAGGATCAGCCCGCCTTCGCGGCGCGCGATCTTCTCCAGCACCAGGTCGCGATGCAGGTGGATGCGTTCGGCCGGATAGCGCCCGCCCAGGCCGAGGATCTTGTCCAGCATCGTGTCGGCGAAGGCGAAGAAGTGGCGCAGGCTGTCACGCCGGGTCGGCGTGCGGCCGAGCACGCCGCTGTATGCCTGCAGCCGCTGCAGGTACTGCATCGAGGCCTGGCGGCCGACGCGGTTGCCCAGCCAATGGCAGGCCACCACCGGCCACACGCACAGGCGGAACGGCCAGCGCCCGAACCAGCGGTGCACCCAGCACAGGAACAGCACGCCGGCCACCGACGTCGATTCGCCGATGTCGGCCCAGTGCGGGGCACCCTGCGCGGCCGCCATCTCAGCGCTGCCCCCGCAGGCGGCGCCACAACAGGCGCGGTGCGCGCCAGAGCATGCCGAAGAACAGGCGGGTATGCATGCGGCTGATGCGCACGTTGTCGCGCCACACATCGAAGTGCGACACGCCATCGGATGGATAGGTCACGCGCGTGGCCAGGTGCTCGACCGGCAGCTGCCGCCAGTACAGGCGCACCATCACTTCGGTATCGAAATCCATGCGCCGGCCGATGGTTTCCTCGCCGATCAGGCGCAGTACCGGCGGCAGCGGATACACGCGGAAGCCGCACATGGTGTCGCGCAGGTGCAGCGACAGCGTGTTGATCCAGACCCAGATGTGGGTGGCGTAGCGGCCGTACAGACGCGCCTTCGGCACGCTGGCGTCGTAGGCCGGGATACCGCAGATCACCGCATCCGGATGCACGCGCGCCGCTTCGATGAAGCGTGGCAGATCGCGGGTGTCGTGCTGGCCATCGGCATCGATCTGCAGCACGTGGCTGTAACCACGCGCGGCCGCCTCGGCGAAACCGGCCAGCATCGCCCCGCCCTTGCCCTGGTTGATATCCAGGCGCAGCAGGTCGACGCCCTGGCGCTGTGCCAGCGAACGCAGCACCGCCGCGCAGGAGACCCGCGAACCATCGTCGACCAGCAGGCACGGCAGGCCGGCGGCCTGCACGCCGTCGACCACCGCCGCGATGGCATGCTCGTGGTCGTAGACGGGAATCACCACCAGTGGCGCGAACGCGGCACCGGCAACGGCCGGGTCAGTCCGCATCAGCGAAAACCACCTTGCCGCTGGCATGCACGCCATGGCTGGAGGTGTAGCGGAAAGCCAGCACGTTGCGTGCGGCATCCCAGTCCAGCTGCAGGGTCAGCTCATCGCCCGGGCGGGCCACGTGCTGGAACTTCACTGCGTCCATGCGCAGGAACGCTGCCGGCATCGCAAACGCCTGGCGGCCGAAACGCACCGCCCAGTCCAGCTGCGCCACGCCGGGCAGGATCGCCGCCTGCGGGAAGTGGCCCTGGAACGGCCGCAGCGCCGGGTCCAGGGTCATGCGCAGCGTGGCGCTGACGGCATCGCGGCGGTCCCATGCCGGCACCGGCATCAGCGGTTGGAACAGCGCTGCCAGGGCGGCCTGGGTCACCTTGCCCTGCGCGTTGATCGGCAACGCCTGCACCAGGCGCCAACGACGCGGCCGGGTCACGGCGTCATGCGCATGCGCCAGGCGTGCGCCGAGGCGTTGGCCCAGCGCACGACGCGCGGCGTCGCCCGCGTCCAGCAGCGCCGGATCGGCCGGCACCACCACGGCAGCCAGCTGCTCGCGCTGCCCGGGCAGCACCAGCACGCGCGCGTCATCCACTTCGGCGTCTTCGCGCAGCGCGCGTTCCAGCGCGTCCAGCGACACGCGGCGTTCTTCGATCTTGACGATGCGGTCGGCGCGGCCCAGCAGGCGGAAGCGGCCATCGGCCAGGGCTTCAACGCGGTCCTGGGTACGCCACCAGTCGGTGGTTTCCAGATGCGCCGAGGCCACCGCCAGGCAGCCATCGTCGATCCGCCACTGCACGCCCGGCAACGGCTGCCACGGTGGCAGGTCGGTGTCCCAGCGGCGCCAGGCGATGCCGCCGGTTTCGCTGCTGCCGTAGACCTCGGTCGGGGCCACGCCCAGCCACTGCCGCACCTGCCGCGCCGCGTCTTCCGGCAGCGGGCCACCGGAGGAGAACACCGCGCGCAGGCGGCCATGCAGGCTGGCCCAGTCGAGCTGCCCGGGCAGGCGCTTGAGGTGGGCCGGCGTCGCCACCAGCACTGTATCGGTACCGGCCAGCGCCCCCACCAGGTCTTCGTGGAAGAACCGGCGCGGATGGATCAGGCGACCGGCGGCCAGCGGCCACAGCACGCGGAACAGCAGCCCGTAGATGTGCTGGTGGGACACCGTGCCATGAACCTGCACACCCTCCATCTGCGCACCGAATGCGGCCTGCAGCGCCTCCACCTCGCGCGCCAGCTGGTCCAGGCGCTTGCTGATCGCACTGGGCTCGCCGGTGCTGCCGGAGGTGAACACGCACAGTTCGCAGGCGCGCTCGTCCAGCGCCTGCAGTTCATCGCCCATCGCGGCGTCCTGTGCCACCAGCGGGCGGTAATCGGCGCTGACATCACCCGCGAAACCGCTCACCTGCGGCTGCAGTGCCAGCAGCGTGGCCGGCAGGTTGTCGGCGGCCAGGAACACCCGCTTGCCGGCATGCCAGGCACCGAACAGCGCCGCGGCGAAGGCCACGGCATCATCGAAGTACAGGGCCCAGTCGCGGCCTTCGGCCGCCGCAAAGGCGGCGCGCCAACCCAGCACGCGCTGGCGGAAGCCGGCGTGGTCGATCACCTCGCCGTCGCAGAGGCCGACGCCGCGCTGCGGCCGTGCCTCCAGCAGCAGCCGGTCCAGGGCAATCCACTCAGCCATGCGCGTGTGCCGCCTTCACCCGCCGCCGCACCAGCCACTCACCTGCGAACAACACGCCCATCATTACGTACGCCAACAATCCGTTGTAGAGCATCCAGACCCGGTCCGACGCGTACAGCGCGGTCAGCAGGGCCAGGCTGCCGTTGAGAACGAAAAAGCCGCACCACACCTGGGTGACGCGGCGGGTATAGGCCACCGCGAACGGGGGCAGGTCCGGCTCCTGCAGCCGCGCCAGGCGCTCCACCAGCGGCGGCCCGAAGCGCAGGCTGGTGCCGAACACCGCCAGCATCACCGCGTTGACCAACGCCGGGTACAGCTTCAGCGGCAGGGCCTGGTTGAGCACGGTGGCCAGCACCGCCAGCAGGCCGGTGCCAGCGGCGGCGGCCCACCACAGTGGCTGTCGCGTGCTCAGCGCACGCAGCAGGGCCAGGGTGAACAGCAGCAGCGACAGCCAGCGCGGCTCGAAACGGCCCATTGCCAGGTACACCAGCAGCGGGTAGGCAAGCGAAATCGCTGCCACCACGACGGTACGTGCGCGAGCCATGGCGAAGCCGCCGGCGCTGCGGTCAGGCGGCTGCCTGGTCCGGCAGCAGTCCATGCACGACATCGACGATGTCCTGCACGGTGCGCACGGCCTTGAACGCTTCCGGCTGCAGATTGCGGCCGAGCAGCGGCTTGAGCTGCACGATCAGGTCGACCGCATCGATGCTGTCGATGTCCAGGTCGTCGTACAGGCGGGCCTCGGGGGTGATCCGGGCGGTTTCGATCTCGAAGCTGTCGGTCAGGATGCTGACGATGCGTTCGAACAGTTCATTCTTGGTCATGGCAATTCCTGGCGCCGTTACGACTGGCGGGCGGCGACGAACTCGCCGAGCGCGCGCACGCTGGAGAAATGGCGACGGGTTTCTTCCGAATCGGCCGAGAGGCTGACACCGTACTTCTTCTGCAGCGCCAGGCCCAGCTCCAGCGCGTCGATCGAATCCAGGCCGAGGCCCTCGACGAACAGCGGCGCGGTCGGATCGATGTCCTCCGGCGTGATGTCCTCCAGCGAAAGGGAGGAAATGATCAATTCCTTGATCTCGTGCTCAAGTGCTTGCACGGGGCGGATCTCCAGACAGGTCGAAATAACGAGAAAGGTGCTCGGTGACGCGGCGTGCTGCCAAGGCATCCCCCCTTGGCGAGTCGTCATCGGCCAGGAAGGGCGCGATCGGGATATCTTCGCCGATCTGCAGCCGAACGTGAAAGCGACGTGAGGGGACACGATACCACTTCTGTCCCTTGGTCAACGTGGGCGGGGTGCAGGTGATCCGCACCGGGGTGATGTCCAGCCGGCCGCGGACGGCAATGTTGGCAGCCCCGCGCTGCAGCCGCGGCGGCTGGCCCGGCACGCTGCGGGTGCCCTCCGGGAAGATCACCAGGGTACCGCCGGCATGCACCGCCGCCACGCAGTCGTCGACCAGGCCCGCCCCGTCATCGTTGGCGATGTAGCCGGCCGCCCGCACCGGGCCGCGCATGAACGGGTTGCAGGCCACCGCCCGCTTCACCACGCAATCGGCGTTGGGCAGCAGCGAGATCAGGCAGACCACGTCGATCAGGGTCGGGTGATTGGCCAGAACCAGCAAACCGTCGCGCTGCAGGCGTTCCCCGCCTTCGATCTGGTAGGTCATCACCCCCAGCGCACGCATCAGGCGCAGGTGGCTGGCAAAGGCGACCTGGACCACGCGGCGGGCCCGTCGACGGCGGACCACCGGGTCGCGCATCATCAGCAGCACCGGCATCACCAGCACGCCCAGCAGCAGGCCACCCACGCCAAATGCGGCAAAGCTCAGGCCGGTGCCGAACACCCGCCAGGCATGATCGAGGCGGCGCAGCGCCTCAGCCACGGCGCCCCCAGCGCCAGCGCTGGCCCTGAGCCACGTGCTCCAGCGCCGGCGCGCCGGACAGCAGGAAGCGGTGCAGGTCCAGCGCGTGCGGCAGCGTACCCGGTGCTGTGGCCGCGGCATGCGGCGCCGCCTCCCACTGCAGCGAGAGGGTCGGCCGGCCCGGCGTCGGCGCGGTCAAGCGCCAGCACCAGGCAAAGAACGGGTCCGGTTCGTCGGCGAACGTCGCGTAAATTTCAGGAAGTGGCGATTCATAGACCACCACCCGCACTTCGCGGGCACCATCGACCAACAGCCCGGCCGCCTCCAGGCAGGCGGTCTCGACCGTGGCCTGGCCGGCCGCCAGCGCCAGGTAGTTGCCGCGGTGGCCGCGGGCGATCGAGTACAGCGCCGCGATCGCGTTGTGCACCGACAGGCCGAATCCGGTCGGCGACAGGGGCTGCTCGCCGACCAGCGCCCCCAGCAGATCCATCGATCGGGCCACGTCGCCATGGCGGCTGGCGAACACCAGCGGCACCTGGCTGTCAGCGCCCTGCCCATCCTCGCACCAGCAGGCAGCCTGGATCGCCATCCGGCCCAGCCGCTCGATGCGGCGGCGCTGCATGGCCGGTATCTCGGCCAGCGCCGGCGTGTCTTCGCCCTGTGGCGGATACGGCGCATCGGCCCAGCCCAGCCACTGGCTACGCTCGCTCAGGCCGGGCGCCCAGGCAGCCCAGTCGACGATGGAGAATTCGATCATTTAGCGATGGTGCTTCAACGGGAGAACGATAGGCACGAGCCATTACGGCGACGCGCGGCGGCCCCCCATTCCTGCAGCCGTGCGTCCGTCCAGGACGTCGCCGGCTGCCCCCCTGGCCGCCGGAAAGGAGCGCACGCTAGCACGTCCTGCACGGGGTGTGCAGGTTTCACATTCCCCAACGCGGGACCCGGTACCGGCAGGCCCCGCATTCAATCGATCAGTGGTAACCGGTGTCGGCGTGCACCTTGCCGCGGAACACCCGGTACGACCATGCCGTGTAGCCGAGGATGACCGGCAGCAGAACGACCAGCCCGACCAGGGTGAAGCCCAGCGAGGAGGCCGGCGCGGCGGCCTGCCACAGCGTCATCGACGGCGGCAGCAGGTACGGCCACATGCCCAGCACCAGGCCGAGGAAGCCGAGCACGAACAGGGCCAGGCTGAGCAGGAACGGCGGCAGGTCGCGGCGCGGATGGGTCGCGCTGCGCCACAGCGCGGCAGCCACCGCCAAAGTCAGCAGCGGCACCGGCGACAGCCACCAGAAGTTGCCGTCGCTGAACCAGCGGTCCATCAACCGCGAATCGAGGAACGGCAGCCAGCTGCTCACAAGGCCCATCGCCGCGATCACCGCCACCACCAGCGGCCGCGTCATCTGCCGCGCCAGCGCCTGCACGCGCCCTTCCGTCTTCAGGATCAGCCAGGTGCTGCCCAGCAGCGCATAGCCGGCCACCAGCGCGGCACCGGTCAGCATCGCGAACGGGCTGAACCAGGCGAACGCACCGCCCTGGTAGGTACCGTCCACCAGCGGGATGCCTTGCACCAGCGTGCCCAGGATCACGCCCTGGGCGAAAGTCGCCAGCAACGAACCGAGCCCGAACGCCACGCTCCACAGCCGGCGCGACCGATGTGCCTTGAAGCGGAACTCGAACGCCACGCCGCGGAACACCAGCGCCACCACCAGCAGCAGCACCGGCAGGTACAGCGCCGACAGCAGCACCGCATAGGCCTTGGGGAAGGCCGCCAGCAGGCCGGCGCCACCGAGCACCAGCCAGGTCTCGTTGCCGTCCCAGATCGGCGCGGCGGTGTTCATCATCAAGTCCAGCTGTTGCTCGTCCTCGGCGAACGGGGCAAGGATGCCGATGCCGAGCACGAAGCCGTCCAGCACCACGTACATCAGCACGCCGAAGCCGATCACCGCGAACCACGCCACCGGCAGCCAGGTCATCAGGTCCATGTCAGCGGTCCTCCAGCGGTTCGTCGGCCGCCGACAGCGGGCGTGCCGGAGTGTGGCTGCCATGGTCCAGCGACGGCCCCTCGGCATACGGCTGCGGCCCGTGGCGCAGGATCTTCACCAGGTACCAGATGCCCCAGCCGAACACGAAGGCGTAGCCGACCACGTAGACGCCCAGCGACAGTGCGGTCATCCACGCGCTCTGCGGGCCGACCGCATCGGCGGTGCGCAGCACGCCGTACACCACCCACGGCTGGCGCCCCATCTCGGTGACGAACCACCCCGACAGCAGCGCGATGAAGCCACTCGGCAGCATCCAGTTCCAGCCCCGCAGCAGCCACGGTGAATCCAGCAGCCTCCTGCGCCACAGCTGGAAGGCCGAGACCCAGGCCAGCAACAGCATCAGCGTGCCCAGCCCGACCATGATGCGGAAGGCGAAGAACACCGGCGTCACCGGCGGCCGTTCGCTGGCCGGTACCGAGGTGAGCGGATCGAAGGTGCCATCCAGCGAGTGGGTGAGGATCACGCTGCCCAGCTTCGGGATGGCCACTTCGAAATCGTTGCGCTCTTCCTTTTCATTGGGCAGTGCGAACACCACCAGCGGCACGCCCTCGCCTTCCCTGGTTGCATGCCAGTGCGCTTCCATCGCCGCGATCTTCATCGGCTGGTGCTTGAGCGTGTTCAGGCCATGCATGTCGCCGACGAAGATCTGCACCGGCACGGTCAGTGCGGCGAACGCCACCGCCGCGACCAACATGCGTCGGCCCGCTTCCACATGCGTACCCTTGCGCAGGTACCACGCGCCCACGCCACCAATCACGAAACAGGTGGTGATGAACGAGCCCAGCGCCATGTGCGCCAGGCGGTACGGGAACGAGGGATTGAACACCACCTGCCACCAGTCCACCGGATGCACGATGCCGTTGACCATCTCGTAGCCGGCCGGCGTATGCAGCCAGCTGTTCGACGACAGGATCCAGAACGTGGAGAACAGCGTGCCCAGCGCCACCATGCAGGTGGACAGGAAATGCAGGCGCGGCGAAACCCGGCCCCAGCCGAACATCATCACGCCGAGGAAGCTGGCTTCGAGGAAGAACGCGGTCAGCACTTCATAGGTCAGCAGCGGGCCGATGACCGTGCCGGCCACCTCGCTCAGCCGCGGCCAGTTGGTGCCGAACTGGAAGGCCATGACGATGCCGCTGACCACGCCCATACCGAACGACACGGCGAAGATCTTCTGCCAGAAGAAATACAGCTCGCGCCACACGGGCAACTTCGTGCGCAGCCAGCGCCATTCGATGAAGGCCAGCCAGCTGGCCGTGCCAATGGTGAAGGCGGGGAACAGCACGTGGAAACTGATGACGAATCCGAACTGGATCCGGGACAACAACAACGCGTCCAAGGGACGCCTCCTGCCTGCGACCGGTGGGATACCGGACCACTTTAGGAGGATTTCGTTAAGATGGGATGCGACCGGGTGACGCGCTGCTTCACTTTGTCGCAGGGGTCAGCCGTTCTGGTAGCTGCCAACCTGGGTTGGCACACACGCCCAGACGCCGACCAAGGTCAGCATCGACCAGGCCCCCCCCCCGGAGGGCGCCTCAGTGCCAGAAATACCAGGCCGCGGCAGCCAGCAGCGCGCCAAACAACAGCACCTGCACCACCACATAGCCCACGCCACCGTCGCGCGACTCAGCGGCAATGCGCTTCTGCAGCGCCTCGCTTACATCCAGCGTGTCTTCGTGCCGTGCCTGTTCACGCAGCGCCTGTGCCAGCGCGCGCTTTTCCGCATCGCGAGGGTCGGTCGGTGGGTTCACAGCAGCTCTCCGGCGGTGGCATGCCGCGTCAGTTCCTGCTTCAGGACCTGGCGCGCGCGGTGCAGGTGGCTCTTGATGGTACCGCGTGCCAGCCCGGTCACCTGTTCGATCTCGGCCAGGTCGAAATCCTCCAGGTAATGCAGGCCGACGATCAGGCGCTGCGGTGCGCTCAGTCGCTCCAGCGCCGCGCCGAGCTGGCGCCCGGCCTGCAGCGCCTCGCTCAACTCGGCGGGCCCGGGGCCTTCATCGCCGATCCCCAGCTCCTCCGGCACCTCCACCGCCACCATCCATTGCGCCTCCAGCCGCCGCCGGCGCAGGTGCTGCAGCGCGGTGGTGTAGGCCACCCGGGAAACCCAGGTGCGCAGCGAGGATTCGAAGCGGAACCGGTGCAGCTGGCGGAACACGGCCAGGAAGGTCTCCTGCAGCAGGTCGGCGACCTGGTCGCGGTCGCCGACCATGCGTCCGATCACATGCGCGCAGGTGCGCTGGTGGGTCTCCACTAGCCGCGAAAACGCCGCCTGCGAACCATCGATGATGGCCCGCACCAGGGCCTGGTCCGCGTCCAGCGGCTCGGCGGGCGGTGCCGCCGCTGATGCATCGTGGCGGCGACGGCCCCGCAGTGCCGACAATGCTTCGCCGAGCAGGCTCATCTGCGGGGCGCCCCCTGTGCCCGTGGCATGCGCCGGCTCAGCCCTTGCGTGCGGCGGGGCGGGTGAAGTGCCAGGCCAGCAGCTGGCCCAGGCCAGCACTGCCGACCAGCGCGGCGGCGGCGCCGAAGGTCAGGTCACGGGCACCGATGGCTTCCAGCAGGGCCATGGCCAGGGCCAGGCAGACCAGGCTGATGCCCCAGCGCAGCGCGCCCTGGCGGCGGCGCTCTTCTTCCAGCACCGCCAGCGAGCGGATCACTTCCTCCGGCACGTGCGGGGCCACCAGCTTGCTGCGCGCGCGCGCATCGGCAATGGCGTGGATCGCGTAGGCGATGCAGATGAAGAGGGTGATCGGGATCAGTTCCTGCATGGTCGGGCTCCTGTTCGGTGGATGATGCGGGTTCAGGAGAATGGATGCGCGACCACGGCAACCGGTTGCAGCATTTTGCCGATTCCGCTGCCATGACCTGTGGCCCCTGCCCCGGGTCCTTGCGGCTGCTACGCTTGCCCGGTTTCCTCTTCTGGTGCCGTCCGCCCATGTCCCGAGTGCTGCCCCTGTCCCTCCTGCTGTCGGCCGTGCTGGCCGCACCGGCTGCGCATGCCGCGCCGACGCCGATCACCATCGAACAGGCCATGGCCGACCCGGACTGGATCGGTCCGCCGGTCGAGAAGGCCTGGTGGTCGTGGAACAGCCAGCAGGTGGAATACCAGCTCAAGCGCAACGGCAGCCCGGTGCGCGATACCTTCCGCCAGCCGGTTGCCGGTGGCGTGGCCGCACAGGTGGCCGATGACCAGCGCGGCACCCTGGACGTGGCCGAGCCGGTCTACGACCGCAGCCGCAGCCGCAGCGCCTTCGTCCGCAATGGCGACGTGTTCGTGCGCGACCTGCGCAGCGGCGCGCTGACCCAGCTGACCCGCAGCAACGAGCGCGCGGGCAACGTGAACTTCGCCGCCGACAACGGCGTGATCTGGCGCGTCGGCCAGAACTGGTTCCACTGGACCGCCGCCAGCGGCGTGCAGCAGGTGGCCAGCCTGAAGGCCGAGAAGGATCCGCGCACGGCGCCGAAGGCCGACGTGCTGCGCGACCAGCAGCTGCGCACGCTGGAAACCCTGCGCCGCGACCGCGACCAGCGCGAGGCACTGAAGGACCAGGACCAGCGCTGGCGCCAGGCCGACCCGACCCGCGCACCGGGCCCGGTGTACCTGGGCGCCGACGTCGAGATCGGTGACAGCGTGCTGTCGCCGGACCTGACCCACCTGATCGTGGTGACCAAGCCGAAGGACTTCGACGACGGCCGCACCAGCAAGATGCCGCTGTACGTGACCGAATCGGGTTACGAGGAAACCGAGGACACCCGCACCCGCGTCGGCCGCAACGGCTTCGAACCGCACACCCTGTGGTACGTGGACGTGCGCACCGGCAAGGCCGAGAAGATCTCGCTGTCCGGCTTGCCGGGCATCAGCACCGACCCGCTGGCCGAGCTGCGCCGCAAGGCCGGCAAGGATGCGCTGAAGGGCGAGCGCAGCGTGCAGGTGATGAGCGACTTCATGGGCGGCGGCATCCGCTGGAGCGCCGACGGCCAGCAGGCCGCGGTGATGCTGCGTGCCAACGACAACAAGGACCGCTGGATCATCAGCGTCAACGCCGCCGACGGCCGCGTGCAGAACCGCCACCGCCTGACCGACAACGCCTGGATCAACTGGGGCTTCAACGATTTCGGCTGGATGGCCGATGGCCGCACGCTGTGGCTGCTGTCCGAGGAATCGGGCTTCTCGCACCTGTACACCCAGGCCGGCACCGCCAAGCCGCAGGCGCTGACCAGCGGCAAATGGGAAACCTCGGCGCCGGTGCCGTCGGCCGATGGCAAGGGCTTCTACTTCCTGTGCAACCAGCAGGCGCCGCATGACTACGAAGTCTGCGCGGTCGACACCGGCAACCGCCAGGTGCGCGAGCTGACCAGCCTCAACGGCGTGGAAGACTTCTCGCTGTCGCCGGACGGCCAGCAGCTGCTGGTGCGCTACTCCGGTGCCTACCTGCCGCCGCAGCTGGCGGTGCTGCCCAGCACCGGTGGCCAGGCACGCGTGCTGACCGATACCCGCACCGCCGATTACAAGGCGCGTGAGTGGATCCAGCCGAAGCTGGTGGCAGTGCCGTCCAAGCATGGCGCCGGCGTGGTCTGGGCCAAGTACTACGAACCGGAAAACAAGGAACCGGGCAGGAAGTACCCGATCGTGATGTTCGTGCACGGCGCCGGCTACCTGCAGAACGTGCACCAGCGCTACCCGGCCTATTTCCGCGAGCAGATGTTCCACAACCTGCTGGTGGAGAAGGGCTACATCGTGCTGGACATGGACTACCGCGGCAGCGAGGGCTACGGCCGCGACTGGCGCACGGCCATCTACCGCAACATGGGCCACCCGGAACTGGAAGACTACAAGGATGGCCTGGACTGGCTGGTCGACACCCAGCAGGGCGACCGTGACCACGCCGGCATCTACGGCGGTTCCTACGGCGGCTTCATGACCTTCATGGCGCTGTTCCGTGCACCGGGCACGTTCAAGGCCGGCGCCGCGCTGCGCCCGGTGGTCGACTGGCACAACTACAACCACGGCTACACCAGCAACATCCTCAACACCCCGGACATCGATCCGGAGGCGTACCGCGTGTCCTCGCCGATCGAGTACGCGCAGAACCTGCAGGACAACCTGCTGATCGCCCACGGCATGATGGATGACAACGTGTTCTTCCAGGACTCGGTGCACCTCACCCAGCGCCTGATCGAACTGCACAAGGACAACTGGTCGATCGCACCGTACCCGCTGGAGCGCCACGGCTACGTCCGCGCTGATTCCTGGCTGGACCAGTACAAGCGCATCCTCAAGCTGTTCGAGCAGAACCTGAAGTGAGCAACGCCGCGGCCACGATACGGATCGTGGCCGCGGTCATCCTGGATGACCGCGGCCGGGCGCTGCTGGTGCGCAAGCACGGCGCCCGCCGCTTCATCCAGCCCGGTGGCAAGCCCGAACCCGGCGAAGCACCGCTGCAGGCACTGGCCCGTGAGCTGGACGAGGAACTGGGCGTGCAGCTGCGCATCGCTTCGGCCATCGCGCTGGGTACATTCGAGGACTGGGCAGTGAATGAGCCCGGCCACCGCGTGCAGGCGCAGGCCTGGTGGGTGCAGGTGGACGGCAGGCCACAGGCACGCGCCGAGATCGCCGAACTGGCCTGGGTTCCACTGCAACCGCCGCATGGCCTGCCCTTGGCACCCTTGAGCGAACACCATATCCTGCCGGCGGTCGCCACCCGGGTGACGGCCCGCTGAGCAGGCGGGCGCCGACTGCAAGGACATCGGATGTCAGTGCCGCTCCCGCCGCTTCCCACGCCCGCCGCTCCCGCCACTCATGCCTGGGTGCGGCCGATGGCGCAGGCTTCGTTCTGGCTGTGCCTGCTGCTGACGCTCTACTTCGTGCTGCAGGCACTGCTGTTGTGGCCACTGCACGGCACCGCGCTGTGGCAGTCACTGGCCGGAATGGCGCAGGCCCACCGGATGCACAGCGTCACCTGGCTGCTGGCCCACCCGGTGGCCGCCTCGATGATCACCGCACTGGTCTGCCTGGTCTCGACCGCAGCCAGCTGGGGCCTGCTGCGCGAACGCCGCTGGGGCCTGTGGAGCTTCGTGGCGCTGTTGTTGCTGGGTGCCCTGGCCAACTTCGCGATCGCCTGGTGGCTGGATGCCTGCATGCGCGATCTCATCGCGCTGCTGGCCGATGACCCGGCCCTGCAGCAGGAGCTGCAGCCACGGCGCTGGATGGTCACCTTCATCGTGGTCGGCACCTCCATCCTGTTCCTCGGCCTGCAGGGCTGGCTGGCCTGGCGCCTGCTGCGGCCGGACATCCGCTCCCGCTTCCAGTGAGCCCTATCCGATTCCCGCTCGACAAGGACCGTCGCATGCGCTTGCTGACTCTTTTCCCTGCCCTGTTGCTGTTCGCCGCGCTGCCTGCCAGCGCCGATGCCCTGCAATGCGGCGAATACCGCAGTGTCGACGACGGCATGGCCCTCGTGTTCACCACCCACAGCAGCGGCTACCGCCACAACGGCATCGGTGAGCCGGAGCCGCTGTGGGTTGATCGCAGTGCGGCGCAGACCCGCCTGGTCATGCTCGACGATGGCGTGGCGGAGCCGATCCGGATCAGCGCCGATGGGCGGCGCATCGAGGACGACGCGCTCGTGGTCTATACCCTGCGCCAGCCAAGGGCCTGCGCTGCCGAACCCAGCGCTGTGGCCGGCAGCTGCCGCGCTGCTGGCAGCTACTGCATGGTGCAGCTGCCAACGGCCTCGCCCGGCCAGGCCCGGCGCGCCTGCGACGAGGGTGTGGGCGCCGGTTGCTCGGCGCTGCTGCAGCAGAGGATCGAAAGCAACACCGCGGCAGCGACCAATGGCGCCGGCAGTGCGCGCTTCGAGCGCCCGCCAGCCTGCCGCGAGCACGCCCCCACCCACGATCCTCAGGCCTGCGAAGCGCTGACCGACGATGATCTGGCTGCCGCCATGCGACGGGTTGATCAGCGCCTGGAACGGACCGAGAAGGCACCGGAGGGACCGCCGTTGCCCCTGGCGGCACTGCAACAGCTGCAGCAGCTTTGCCTGCAACACCGTGGTGGCCGCTTCTGCGTCGAAGTGGCCGCGCAGCAGCTGATCGCGCTGCAGCCCGCATTGGCGGTGCAGGCCCTGCAGGTCACCTGCGATGGCGGCCGCGTCAGTGCCTGCGAACGTACCGCGCCGCTGCGTGAACTCGGCGCCGATCTGCGCCTGGTGCCGCTGCAGCAGGTGCCGTGTGGCCGCTACCAGGCCGACGGCGGCCAGTTCGACAGGTTCGACTTCGGCGATGGCACGCAGGCCCGCCTGCACGAAGGCGCCGTCCAGCTGCAGCAGAACGGCGAAACGTTCGTACTGCGCCAGCTCGGCAACGGCGACCTGCTCGGCATGGACATCCAGACCGCCTACCAGCGTTACCAGCCCGTGCCAGGCACGGCACACTGCACGCCCCCGCGCGAGGGCCATGGTTCGCCGTAGCGCCGGGAGTTTCCCGTTCGATCGTCAAGGAGACGACATGCATTCACCCGCACCGCGCCGCCGCTGGCTGGCCTGGGCCTTGCTGCTGGCCGCGCCGACGGCCGTCGCACAGTCACCGCAATGCGGCCTGTTCAAGGCCGACGAAGGCAGCGGCACGCTGCGCATCAGCTCACCCAACCGCGGCGAGCAGAAGCACTTCGGCAGTGCGCCGTCTCCGGTCGTGTTCCAGCAGATCGATGGAACGCTGCAACTGGTGAACCTGGAGTACGGCCTGCCCAGTGCCCTGCAGGTGCGCGATCGTGGCCGCACGGTCGAGGTGGATGGCACGGTCTACCTCCTGCAGACCCCCGCACAGTGCGCCGCAGCGGCCATACCGGCTGAAGGCAGCTGCCTGGCTGATGCGGCGGCGTGCCTGGACAACCGTCGCGAAGCGACCCCGACCGCGTTGGAAGCAGGGTGCCGGGAAGGCGTGCCTGGCATGTGCCTGCAACTGGCTGATCGTTGGCATGAGGAGGCCAAACCCACGGTCGAGGCCGATCCGTCTCTGGCAAAGGCAGCGCTCGACGCCGCCCTGTCCGGCATCAAACTCCCCGCCGCCTGCAACAACGGCGGCTTCGAACAGGGAACCCCGGCGTGTGCCGCCGCACTCGAGGCCGACCCGGCAGTGCAGGAGCAGCTGGTCAAGGCCGCGATGACGGCAGCCATGACCGAAGCCATGGTGACGATGACGGCGCCGACCGTGCCGGTGATCATTCCGGTCGAGCGGCGGCAACAGTTGTTGCGGCTGTGCCGCGAGGTACCGCATGGCGGCTTCTGCACCCGCGTAGCTGAGCTGTCCTGGGAGGCGGGAGATCCCCTGCAGGCAGTGCAAGCGCTGGCTGCGGCCTGCACACCTGGCAATGACACCGCCACCTGCGAACGCCTGCCGGCGTTGCAGGCGGTGGGCGCATCGTTGCAGCCGCAACCGGCAACGGCCTTGCCCTGCGGCAACTACCGGGCAGACGGCGGCCTGATGGACACGCTGGACTTCGGCGATGCCGGCCTGGTTGGCGTTGGCTGGAGCAGCCATCTTCGCGCGCGTGTCGAAGATGGCGACATCCGCATCCATCACGACAGGGACGGTGACTTCGTGCTGCGCCCGCTGCCGGGCGGGCAGTTGCTGGGGCTGGATAACTGGACCCGCTTCCAGGTGTTCCGTCCCACCGGCGAGGGCCCGACCCGCTGCAGTGCACCGAAGCAGTTCAAGGTGCTGCCACTGCCGCAGGATTGCCCGCTGGCACTGGCCAACGAGGGCGGTGCCGAAGCCTGCTGTGCCCAGGGCAAGCTGCAGGGCTGCAACATTCTCGGCAACCGCCTTGCGCTGTCCGGGAACTGGCTGCAGGCCGCCGAGCACTACACCACGGTCTGCCGCGCTGGCGTCCGCGAGGGCTGCGAGAACCTGGTCACCGCTCAGGGCAACGGTGCGGATGTTGACGCACGGGCAACCCTGGAGCAGCTGTGCAAGGCCGACCGCAGCGGCCTGCATGTGGCCTGCGACGTGCTCGGAACCCAGAACTGGGAGCTGATCACGCTGGGTGGTGCCCTGCAGAAGGCGGTTGACGAGGCGGCCGTGGACGACGCTCCGGCGCCGCGCAATTCCAACCGCAAGCGCTGAGCCCGCCAGGGCCTGTCCGCTGCGTCGGGCGGGCCCTGCGGTAAAGTACGCGCCATGAACGAATTCGAGCGCGTGCGCGCCTACCTCACCGACCTGCAGGACCGCATCTGTGCGGCGATCGAGGCCGTCGATGGCCAGGCCCGCTTCCAGGAAGACCTGTGGCAGCGTGCCGAGGGCGGTGGCGGGCGTACCCGCGTGCTGCGCGATGGCGCAGTGTTCGAGCAGGCCGGCATCGGCTTCTCCGACGTGGCCGGCAGCCGCCTGCCGCCGTCGGCCTCGGCCAACCGCCCGGAACTGGCCGGCGCCTCCTGGCGTGCTACCGGCGTGTCGCTGGTGTTCCACCCACTCAACCCCTATGTGCCGACCACCCATGCCAACGTGCGCTTCTTCCAGGCGCAGCGCGACGGCGAAGTGGTGGCCAGCTGGTTCGGTGGTGGCTTCGACCTGACCCCGTTCTATCCGTTCGACGAAGACGTGCAGCACTGGCACCGGGTCGCACGCGACCTGTGCACACCGTTTGGCGACGAACGCTATGCCGCGCACAAGCGCTGGTGCGATGAGTATTTCTTCCTGCGCCATCGCAATGAAACGCGCGGCGTAGGCGGCCTGTTCTTCGACGACCTGCATGGCGACTTCGAGCGCGATTTCGAATACCTGCGCGCGGTTGGCGATGGCTTCCTCGACGCCTACCTGCCGATCGTGCAGCAGCGCAAGGACACCGCCCATGGCGAGCGCGAACGCGAGTTCCAGCTGTACCGTCGTGGCCGCTATGTGGAGTTCAACCTGGTCTATGACCGCGGCACGCTGTTCGGTCTGCAGAGCGGTGGCCGCAGCGAAAGCATCCTGATGAGCCTGCCGCCACGGGTGCGTTGGGAGTACGGCTTCAGCCCGGAGGCCGGCAGCGCCGAGGCGCGCCTGGCCGACTACCTGGTGCCGCGCGACTGGCTCTGATCTTCCGACGCCACGCCTGACGCGTGGTGCCTTCCCCGCCTGTGGTGCGTCCAGCACCGGACAGGTCCTGCTCTGCCTCCTTCAAGGATGATCCCCCAATGCCTGTCGCTGTTTCCTTCCGTCCCCGCGCTGCGGGCTGGCGCTCCCTGCTGTTGTTTGCACTGGCCTCGGCCGCGCTGCCGGCAGCGGCGCAGTCAATGGCCTGTGGTACTTACACCAACAGCAGCGGCACCACCACGCTGACCCTCGAGAGCGAGGGCCACGGATACCTGTCCGGTCCCTACCAGGCCACCGAAGAACTGCGCGTGGCCCGCGAGCAGGAGGTGCTCGGCACCGGCAACCTGAGCACCGGCCGCCTGGAAAACTGGTTCTTCGAGAACGACGATCGCAACATCGTCACGCCCTATGGCGAGTTCACCCGCCAGCGCTCCGCGGCCTGCAAGGCGATGCCGGAACCAATCGAGGGCGGCTGCGTGATGAATACCTCCGACTGCCTGGAGGCGTTGCCCGAGGCCGCGCCGCCGAAGCTGCACGCCTGGTGCGCCGAAGGCGTGGGCGCGGCCTGCGTGCAGTTGCTGGAAACCTACCAGCAGCAGGCCAAGGACGCGGCCCCGAAGGCCACGCGGGCAGAGCCACCGATGCCTGAGCTCTGCAAGGAAGATTCCCCATCGTTCGACGCAGAAGGATGCGAAGCGATGGCCTCAGTGGTGGCCTGGGAGCAGATGGGCAAGCTGGTGTTCGGGCTGGAACACGCGATGGCGCCACTGCTGCCGGCCGCGCAGCTCGATGAATTGTCTGCGCTGTGCCGGCAGCAGCACGGTGAGACGTTCTGCAGCAAGGTAGCCGATGTACTGTGGAGCGCCGGGCGCACGCTGCAGGCCCGCGACGCGGTGCAGCTGGCCTGCGCACAGCGCGCGGAGGCGTCCGAGTGCGAGACCGCCAGACGTCTCGCGGTGCTGGACACGGTGCCGGCCACGGCGCTGGCACCGGTGCCGGCCATCACCCTGCCCTGCGGCCGCTACGAAGCCGAGCACAGCGTGCTCTCGCAGCTGAACTTCCTCGACGGCGGCGTGGTCGATGTCGAGGGACGCAGCCAGCGCCTGCGCGCCAGCCTGGAAGGCGGACGCATCCTGATCCGCCGCGACGTCGGCAGCGACTTTGTGCTGCAGGCGCTGCAGAACGGCAACCTGATCGGAATCGACAGCGGCAACCGCTTCGCCTACTACCAGCGCAAGCCGGGCTCAGGCAATGCCAGCTGCGCACCGCCGGTGGCCTTCGTGGAGATCCCGCTGCCGCTGGACTGCCCGAGTCTGGGCCGCAAGGACGGCGCCAAGGCCTGCTGCACCGATGGCAAGCTGCTGGGCTGCAAGGTTGCCGGCGAGGCACTGTTCAACGACGAGCAATGGGCCGCATCGCTGCCCTACTTCCAGACGCTGTGCAGTGCGGGCGTACGCGAAGGTTGCCTGGCACTGGCCGCGGTGTATGCGCACACGGCGGACCCGAAGGTGCCGCAGGCCATGGCGGCGATCTGCGCGAAGGACGGCAAGGGCACCCACGTCGCCTGCGATGTGGACGCGACGCGCAACTGGCCGGCGCTGAAGGCTGAAGCCGCTCCCTGACGCCCGGCACCTGAAGCGCCGGGCGCAAGGCAGCCAGGCATGGGCTCGGCGCTACAAGGTCAGGCGCTCTTCCTGGGAATGATGGTGATGTGCCCGTTGATCTCCAGCAGGGCCAGCTCGACCTCCTCCACGCCCAGGCATCCCTGCTGGCGCAGGGCGGCGTCGAAATCCGAGCGGGTGACCTGTTCGCGACGCAGCACGGCGTCGAACAGGCGCCCATCGCGTGCGATCACCACTGGTTCTCCCTCCACCAGGCGCTCGACCCTCCGGCTGCGGGTACTGACCCAGCCCACCCCGTAGTTGAGCAGGATCAGGGTCGCGGCCAGCAGCAGGCCGCCGCCCAGCGAGGTGTCGGTGCCCAGCAGCGCGTTCTGCACCGCATTGCCCAGCAGCACCACCAGCAGCACGTCGAACGGGGTGATCTGCCCCAGCGGGCGCTTGCCGCTCAACCGGACCATGCCCAGCACCACGACATACACCACCACCGCGCGCAGGATGAACTCCCACCACGGCATTGCCAGTGCGAACAGATCGGGCATTGCGGGTTCCCCTGCTGGATAGTGGCCCAGCCTAGCACCTGGGGTCAGATCCCTTTGCCCACCGGGCAAAGGGATCTGACCCCATCCGAGAGGTTCCGGCGGCACAAATAAAAAGCCCCGCTGACCAGGGGGAGGTCAACGGGGCCGGGGAACGGGCACTTGGGGAGGAGTCCCCGTTCCGAGATCTGCTCCAGGGGATGGGAGAGATCCACAACAGGCATTGCGCCTGTCGAGAGTTATAGAAGCACTCCGAACACTAACGGTTCGTGAAGGGGCCCAATTTAATGAGCTTCAATCAGGGCAACATTCATGATCGAGTCAGAAACATCTGATGAATGAATAGGTTCACGTCGTTTTCGGCTTGAAACGTGGTCAATGCGCTTCGTCCCAGTTGTTGCCGACGCCGGTATCGACCACCAGCGGCACCCGCAGTTTGGCCGCTTGCGACATGCGCTCCACCACCTGCAAACGCAAGTCTTCAACGAAACTGCTTTCGGTTTCGAAGACCAGTTCATCGTGCACCTGCAGGATCATCCGCGCGGGTGCCCCACTGTCACGCAGCCACTGGTCCACATCCACCATCGCGCGCTTGATAATGTCGGCGGCGGTGCCCTGCATCGGCGCGTTGATCGCCGCACGTTCAGCACCGGCACGCAGGCCCTGGTTGCGGGCGTGGATGTCGTTCAGGTACAGGCGACGGCCGAACAGGGTTTCCACGTAGCCCTGGTCACGGGCCTGCTGGCGCATCCGCTCCATGAAGTCGCGCACGCCCGGGTAGCGACTGAAGTACAGCGCCACGTAGTCCTGCGCCTGGCCACGGTCGATGCCCAGGTTGCGGGCCAGGCCGAAGGCGCTCATGCCGTACATCAGGCCGAAGTTGATGGCCTTGGCGGCACGGCGCTCGTTCGGGGTCACCTCCTCCAGCGTGCGCCCGAACACCTCGGCGGCGGTGGCGCGGTGCACGTCGGCGCCCTGCTCGAAGGCACGCACCAGGCCCGGGTCCTCGGACAGGTGGGCCATGATCCGCAGCTCGATCTGCGAATAGTCAGCCGCCAGCAGCTGGAAGCCCTCCGGGGCGATGAACGCGCGGCGGATGCGGCGGCCGTCATCGGTGCGGATCGGGATGTTCTGCAGGTTCGGGTCCGACGAGGACAGGCGGCCGGTAGCGGCACCGGACTGGTGGTAGCTGGTATGCACCCGGCCGGTGTCCGGGTTGACCATCTCCGGCAGCTTGTCGGTGTAGGTGCTGCGCAGCTTGGCCAGGCCCCGGTAGTCCAGGATCACCCGCGGCAGCTCGTGCTGGTCGGCAATCGCCTCCAGCGCCTCTTCATTGGTGCTGGGCTGGCCCTTCGGGGTCTTCACCACCGCCGGCAGCTTCAGCTCGTCGAACAGCACCGCCTGCAGCTGCTTGGGCGAATCCAGGTTGAAGCTGCGGCCGGCCAGCTCGGTGGCCTTCTGCTGTGCGGCCAGCATGCGCGAGGACAGGTCCTGGCTCTGCCGGCGCAGTTCGTCGGTGTCGATCCGCACGCCGTTGGCTTCGATCGTGGTCAGCACCGGCACCAGCGGCATCTCGATGTCGCGGTACACGCTGTCCAGCGCCGGCTCGGCCAGCAGCTGCGGCTGCAACGCGTGGTGCAGGCGCAGGGTGACGTCGGCGTCCTCGGCCGCATAGCGGCTGGCTTCGTCGATGCCCACCTGCGAGAACGGAATCTGCTTGGCACCCTTGCCGGCCACATCCTCGAACTTGATGGTGCTGTAGCCCAGGTAACGCAGGGCCAGCGAATCCATGTCGTGGCGGGTGGCGGTGGAATTGAGCACGAAGCTCTCGAGCATGGTGTCGTCGTGGTAGCCCTGCACGTCCACGCCGTGGCGGCGCAGCACATGCAGGTCGTACTTGCCATGCTGGCCCAGCTTCTTCTTCGCCGGGTCCTGCAGCACCGGGCGCAGCGCATCCAGCACCTCCTGCATCGGCAGCTGGGCCGGCGCACCCGGGTAATCGTGGCCGACCGGAATGTAGGCGGCCTTGCCCGGCTCGACCGCCAGGCTGACACCGACCAGGCGCGCGCGCATCGCGTCCAGCGCATCGGTTTCGGTATCGAAGCTGATCAGATCGGCCTGCTGCAGGCGCTCGACCCAGGCCTGCAGCTGCGCGCTGGTCAGCACGGTCTCGTATTCACCCGGTGCGGCCAGCGCCGGATCCAGCGTGCCGGCGGCCGGTGCCTCGGCACTGCCACGGGCGAAGCCGGCGGCGGTACCGCGCAGGCTCGGGGTGGCCTCGCTGGCGGCTGCCGGCGCCGGCAGCGGCGCACCCAGTTCCTTCAGCGCCTGGGTGAAGCCGTAGCGCGTATACAGCTCGGTCAGCGCCGGCACGTCCTGCTCGCGCAGGGCCAGCGTGGTCGGGCTGGCGTCCAGCTCCACGTCGGTGTGGATGGTCACCAGCTCGCGGTTCAGCGGCAGGCGCTCCAGCGCGGCGCGCAGGTTCTCGCCGATCTTGCCCTTCATGGTCGGCGCGGCCGCCATCACCCCGTCCAGGTGCTGGTACTCGGCCAGCCACTTGGCAGCGGTCTTCGGCCCGCACTTCTCCACGCCCGGCACGTTGTCGACGGTGTCGCCCATCAGCGCCAGCAGGTCGATGATCTGGTCGGCGCGCACGCCGAACTTCTCCATCACCGCCGCGTCCGAATCCATGCGGCTGCCGGTCATGGTGTTGACCAGCTCGATGCCCGGGCGCACCAGCTGGGCGAAGTCCTTGTCGCCGGTGGAAATGGTCACCTTCAGGTCCTGCGCCACGCCCTGCAGGGCCAGCGTGCCGATCACATCGTCGGCTTCCACGCCGGGGATGCGCAGGATGCTGATGCCCAGCGCCTCGACGATGCGGCACATCGGCTCGACCTGGCTGCGCAGCTCATCGGGCATCGGCGGGCGGTTGGCCTTGTACTGCTCGTACAGGTCGTCACGGAAGGTCTTGCCCGGTGCGTCGACCACGAACGCCACGTAGGCCGGGCGCTCCTTCAGCGTCGAGCGCAGCATGTTGACCACGCCGAACAGCGCGCCGGTGGGTTCACCCTGTGCATTGGACAGGGGCGGCAGCGCGTGGAACGCGCGGTACAGGTAACTGGACCCGTCGATCAGGACTAATCTGCTCATGCGTCGATTCTACGCGCCCGTGCCTGCATCGCGGCGACACGGCCCGTACACCGCGATGGGGCATAATCAGGGCTCTTTCCAGGCAAAGGCCCCCGCCGATGAAGACCCTGATGCTGGCTTCCCTGCTCCTGCTCGCTGGCTGCGCCAGCATGGGTGGCGCGGGCGCTCCCCCGGTGGACGTCAAGGGCGCGGATGTGTCCAAGCGCACCATGGACAACGGTGACACCATCGAGGAATACCGCGTGTCCGGCCAGCTGCGCATGGTCAAGGTGACCCCGTCGCGCGGTGCCCCGTTCTACATGTACGACAAGAACGGCGACGGCCGCATGGACAACGACAAGGACGGCGTGTCGCCGGTGTACTGGAAGCTGTACAGCTGGTGATGTGACCGGGGGTCGGATCCCTTTCCACAGGAAAGGGCTCTGACCCCATCAAGGCGATCGGCACGGCCCATCCACGCATGGCGTGGATCTACCGGGACAACGGACGTGGATCCACGTCACACGTGGATGGCCCCCCGGCCCCAAAAAACAACGCCGGCGCGCATCCTGCGGCCGGCGTCGGGTCCCCTCCCCGGGAACGCTTGAATCAGTGGGTGTGGATCAGCGGATGACCAGCACCGGCAGGGTGCTGCGCGCCAGCACTTCGGCGGTCTGGCTGCCCAGCAGCACACGGGTCACGCCACGGCGGCCGTGCGAGGTCATCACGATCAGGTCGCTGTTGCGCTCCCCTGCTGTCTCGATGATGCCGTCGGCGGCGTAGCGGTCCAGCACATGCACAGGGTTGGCGGTGATGCCCTGCTCGGCCGCCTTGGCCAGCGCCGGCTGCAGCACCTTCTGTGCGCCTTCCTCGCGGTCGGCCTTGTACTCGGGGCTGTTCATGTAGCCCACGCTCCAGCCCATGGCGTCGTACATCCCGACGGCCCACGGCTCGGAAACAGTGACGATATCGACCTCGGCATTGAGGTCCTTGGCCAGCTCCAGGCCCTTGGCCAGGCCCTTGTCGGCCAGCTCGGATCCGTCAGTGGCAATCAGGATGCGCTTGTACATGGTGGGGCTCCGTGGCGGTCTGCCAGATGGGAACAACACCATTGCACACCGGATGTGCAGGGCGCGCCTTGAGCAGGATCAATCCGGCGCCGCGCAGCGGCCTGTGCGCACCGCCAGCTTGCGTACCCACTGACCGCGGCGCATGCTGACCAAGCGGTATCGGGCCGCCCCGGGAGAACGTTGATGCAGGAAAGCAAGCCGACATCACAAAGCACCCTCAGGATCATCCTGTGGAGCCTCGCCGCCACCTTCGCCCTGTTCTGTGGCGGCTATTACCTGGGCAAGGATCTTGCCCAGCGCGACAACGCCCGGCAGTCAGCCGGCCGATAACCTGCTTCTGTAGAGCCGAGCCCATGCTCGGCTCCACAGTTGAACGTCTCAGGCGATCTGCACCACGCGTGCGTTCTGGCACAGCGGATAGCTGCCCACGAATTCGGCAATCGCATCACGCATCGCTTCGAACGATTCGCCGTACATGTACAGCGCGGTCTCGGTCGGGCCCTGCCACCAGCTGCAGATCTCGCCCAGGCCGTCGATGTTCTCGGACAGCTGCTCGAACACGTGGTTGGAATCGCACTGTTCGTAGACGTCGTCCGGCAGGTTCAGGCCATCCAGGTAGATGCCCAGGCCTTCGGTCACGCCGAAGCTGCGGTCAGCCTCGCCTGCGCCCTGCAGCTGCGAACCCTTCGGCGCGCCCAGCTGCTCCAGCAGATCGATCAGCTTCGGCACGCCATCGGCATCGACCAGCGCCACTTCGATATCGCCGTACTCGACCTCGCCCAGGTCGGACATCGCGGTGCCGCCGCCGGTCAGCTCGCCCACCTGCGCCGCCTGCAGCAGCGCATCGAGCGGATCCTCGAACAGTTCGTGGCGATGCTCGGGCTGCAGCCGGGCGTTCAACTTCACGGTCACGTGCAGCGTGGGGTCGGTCATGGGGGCGTTCCTGGAAGATGTCAGGCCCCATTGTAGAGTCGAAGGTGGCGGCAGGAGCCGCTGCCAACGTCGCTTGCGACGGCCCGAAGGGTGCCGGCCAGGACGACCGGCATAGCCATGCTCGACCGCCTTTCCGGCCGGAAACCCGCCCGCGGTGGGGTGGCTCGCGCGATAATGCGCGCCGCAAGGACACCATTCCAACAGGGGGAATACATGAAGTCGATCATTGGCCTTTCGTTGCTGCTGCTCCTCACCGGCTGCGGCATCCGCACGGAAGTGGTCCGAGTAAACGTGCCCGACATCCGGGTCAATCCCGAGCAGGGCACCACGGTCGTGGTCGCCCCCGTACGCGACAATCGTCGGTCGGAATTCCTTTCGCTTGTCCCCGCATCGGAAAGGGCCAGGAATGTGGGCGGAGAGATCCGCCAGGGCAATGGCTTCAACCTCGTACTGGAATCCACCACGGCGTCTGAAAAGACCCGCGAGATCATCATCCAGGCGCTGCGCAACATGGGCTATCGCACCGCCGACCAGTGCGATGCGCAATGCCTTCGCCTGGAAGCATCGATGAACGAGTTTGCGGTCCGGGCACCCTTCAACTTCTGGCGCGCCGCAGGGTGGGCGCAGCAGATGGTCGCGGATCTGTCCGTCGAGGTGACCACCCACGACGGAGACCGCACCCGCTCGTTCACCGCCAAGGGCCATGGCACCAACGTGTTCCAGGTGGTTTCGCCGGAGAACTGGGAGAAAGCGCTGGAGCGTGCCGTCACTGATTTCACGGCGAGCTTCAAGCAGAACATGTCCGCGCAGGATGCGGCAGCCGCCTCCAAGGCGCAGGACTGAGGCACTGTCCTTCCTGCTTGTAGAGCCGGGCCATGCCCGGCTCCACACCACCAACGTTCAACGCAGGAACGGCGTGACCTTGCGCTTCAGCAACTCCACCAGCACCGGGTCCATGTAGTCGTAGTCGTCCGGAATATCCAGGCAGATCACCCGCTTGCCGTTCAGCCATGCCTTGTAACGGCTGGACAGACGGTTGCGGTGGGTGCGCTCCATCACGAACACGATATCGGCCCACTGCAGCAGCTCGGGGCTGAGCACCTCCTCGGCGTCGGCCAGCAGCCCGGCCGAGGCGGTCTCGATGCCTGGCCAATCGGCGAACACCTGCTCGGCGGTGGGGCTGCGCAGGCGGTTCTGGCTGCAGAGGAAGAGCACGTTGCGGGTCATGCCCGCAGCCTAATCGGGGTCGGATCCCTTTTCCAACGGGAAAGGGGCTCTGACCCCACGGAGACCCCACGGAGTACTTCGGCGAATCGGCATAACTCTCTCGCTTGCTACCCCGTCTTTTAGAGGCCATCCTCCGGAACGATGTCCTGAAAGAAGTGGCTCCACCCAGGATCGAACCAGATCTCCGGTGCGGATGTCTCACTTGGATGCTTGATGGCAATAGTGTTGAAGCGCTGGTCAAACTGTTCGGCATTCTTCGCATAGAAGACCCACTTCCGAACACCGGCGTTTGTGATGACTGCAACAAGCACGCCGAGGACGTCGCGCTCCACCTCATCGACCAAGGCGGCCTCGAAGTTGTTCATGGCTATCAATTCATCCGGTGATGGCATGCCGCTCGGGTGCTCGGAGTAGCTCCATTGGGCGATGATGAGATGCGGATGATTGGATAGATCTACATTACGGGTGAGCTGCGATCTATAGCGAATGAGAAGCGGTGCACCCATGTACTCACCCTCACCCCCATTCCATGCATCGCATTCAGTAAGAAGGCGAGTATCCAGATGCCTATGGTTATTCAAAGTCATGGCGAATACTCGCTCAGAGTGGCTGGTGGACCCTCAAAGCTATCGCTGCAGATCATCAGAAACCATAAGAATCATTGCAGAAACAGCGCATAGAGCTGCTTCTGACCATGCCTTCAGCCTAATCGGGATCGAGTCCCTCATCCATCGTAAAAGGGCTCTGATCCCACCCGGGTGCTTTCAGACGAGTTGCATGGTCGAAAGATCTTCGCCAGGCCATCATGGACTTTTCCAACATCCAGATTCCCATGATCACCAAGGATGACCTGTTAACGACGTTCGGAGAGGTGGCCGAAGTCCACGGCTGCTACTTCAGCAAGTATGTAGTCGCGACGTACGTGCTCTATTGCTGCATAAGGAACGCCAAGGGGCATGACCTCGCGATTGCGTCCAGGAATCTCGATGATCCGGAATTCGCTGCCAGCGTTGTGCTGAACGCGCCACCCCGTCTTTCACATGATGGGCCGACGATCTTCAAAATTCCTTCCAACGCCTATGGGTTCACTCATGCGATGGCGGTTCCCAGCACCTATCACGGGCTTCTGAATCGGATCGAGAAGCGCACGGGTCTGTTCCTGTGCCTGCCGATCTTCCAGTGTGAGTTCAACGGCAACGAATCAGCAGAGGATTTCAAGTGGTCCACACATCACATCGTTGACGTCAACAACTGGCAAAGGACCAGGCAGCCGAAGATAAGCGTGTACTTCGACAATCCCCGCACTGGCGGCGGAACGGAGAAGGACGGCGCCATCGTGAGCCTGGAGACACTAATAGCCGAGATCAACAACCTTGGCGGAGTGAGCAATGGTTTCATCGAGATCACCAACTATCGCAACGAGGTGATCGAGATGTTGTCGCCGGAGGAAGGGCGCTACGCGCTGATCCGTAACCGTCAGGATGAAGAGCTGATGGACCGCGCGAGCGTGATTGCGGCGGTGGAGAAATTCGCCACCGAGTGACGCTCCACAGCTTTTTTCCAAGCAGAGCCATGCTCGGCGGCGATTGCCCACACCGGGGTCAGAGCCCTCCCTGCGGGAGGGATCCGACCCCTCGACGGCGATCAGATCACCGTCAGGTTGGCATACGCCATCACCAGCCACTTGCTGCCGGCGTCGGCGAACTCGACCTGCACGCGGGCGTGAGCACCGTTGCCTTCGTAGTCGGTCACCATGCCTTCGCCGAACTTGGGATGGGTAACCAGCGCGCCGAGCTTGATCGGCGGTGCCTCGATCGAGGCATGGCCCATCACCCGGCTGGCGCCCATCGAGGCCGGCCGCGAGACCTGCACCTTGGGGCGGACTTCATGCAGCAGCTCGCGCGGGATCTCTCGCAGGAAGCGCGACGGCAGGCTGTAGTTGTCCTGGCCATGGATGCGGCGCGATTCGGCGTAGCTCAGTACCAGTTTCTGGCGCGCGCGGGTGATGCCCACGTAGGCCAGGCGGCGCTCTTCTTCCAGCCGCCCGCTTTCCTCCAGCGAGCGTGCGCTGGGGAACAGGCCTTCTTCCAGGCCGGCCAGGAACACCAGCGGGAACTCCAGGCCCTTGGCCGAGTGCAGGGTCATCAGCTGCACGCCCTCTTCGCCCGCCTGCGCCTGGCCCTCGCCGGCCTCCAGCGCGGCATAGGCCAGGAACGCGACCAGCTCGTCCATGTCCTCGCCCACTTCCTCGATGTCATCGGCGCGGCGCACGAAGCGCGAGGCCACCGAGACCAGTTCGTCGAGGTTGTCAGTGCGCGATTCGGAGTCCAGCGCGTTGCGGCTTTCCTTGCTCCAGTGCTCGCGCAGCTGCGAGCGGGCCAGCACGTGGTCCACGCGCTCGGCCAGGGTCATGTGCAGGGTCTGCGCCTGCAGCTCGTTGACCAGCACCAGGAAGCCGGCCAGCGCGTTGCGTGCACGTGCGGCCAGCGCGCTGCTCTGGGTGACCAGCATGGTCGCTTCCCACAGCGAAATGCCCTGCGCGCGCGCCTCCCGGCGCACTTCGTCCAGCGTGCGGTCGCCGATGCCACGCGTCGGCGTGTTGACCGCGCGCTCGAACGCCGCGTCGTCGTTGCGGTTGGACAGCAGGCGCAGGTAGGCCAGCGCGTCCTTGATTTCGGCACGTTCGAAGAAGCGCATGCCGCCGTATACGCGGTACGGCACCTGTTCGCTCAGCAGCGCTTCTTCCAGCGCGCGCGACTGCGCATTGCTGCGGTAGAGCACGGCCACTTCGGTGTAGCTGCCACCGTCACGCACCCACTGGCGCGCGCGCTCGACGATGTAGCGTGCCTCGTCCATCTCGTTGTACGCCGCGTACAGGTCGATCGGCTCACCGTCGCCGCTGTCGGTCCACAGCTGCTTGCCGATGCGGTCGGGGTTGTGCGCGATTACCGCATTGGCGGCGCCGAGGATGTTGGCGGTGGAGCGGTAGTTCTGTTCCAGGCGGATGGTCTGCGCGCCCGGGAAGTCGCGCAAGAAGCCCTGCACGTTCTCGACCTTGGCGCCGCGCCAGCCGTAGATGGCCTGGTCATCGTCGCCGACCACGAACACGTGGCCGGAATCGCCGGCCAGCACGCGCACGAAGGCGTACTGGATGGCATTGGTGTCCTGGAACTCGTCCACCAGGATTTCGCGGAAACGGGCGCGGTAGTGCGCCAACAGGGCCGGGTTGTCGCGCAGCAGTTCGTGCGCGCGCAGCAGCAGCTCGGCGAAGTCGACCAGGCCGGCGCGGTCGCAGCGTGCCTGGTACTCGATGTAGGCCTGGCGCATGGTTTCCAGCCAGGCGTCGTGCGGCTCGGGCTGGATGTGCTGCGGGCGGCGACCTTCGTCCTTCTGCGCGTTGATCCACCACGCGATCTGCTTGGCCGGGTACTTGCCGTCGTCCAGTTCCAGCGCCTGCACCACGCGCTTGACCAGCCGCAGCTGGTCGTCCGAATCCATCACCTGGAAGCCTTCCGGCAGCTTCGCGTCCTGCCAGTGC
The DNA here is from genome assembly GCF_056480025.1 of Stenotrophomonas sp. 109824_Sma. Lineage (NCBI taxonomy): Bacteria > Pseudomonadati > Pseudomonadota > Gammaproteobacteria > Lysobacterales > Lysobacteraceae > Stenotrophomonas > Stenotrophomonas sp. 109824_Sma. The sequence goes on from NZ_CM151078.1 coordinate 4,662,115, forward strand.
AGGCGCAGCAGGCGGTTGGCCAGGCCGTGGAAGGTGCCGATCCACATGCCACGGCTACCATTGGGCAGCTGTGCGTCGATGCGGTGGCGCATTTCGCCGGCCGCCTTGTTGGTGAAGGTCACCGCGAAAATGCCGTGGGTCGGCACGCCATCGACTTCATGCAGCCAGGCGATGCGGTGGGTGAGTACGCGGGTCTTGCCGGAACCGGCACCGGCCAGCACCAGGTGGTGGCCGGGGGGAGCGGAGACGGCTTCGCGCTGGGCCGGGTTCAGGCCATCAAGCAGGTGGGAGACATCCATGCCCCCATTTTACGGCATCGCCGTCGCGGCTCCTGCGACCACCTGGGTTGCCAGTGCGTGCGCCTGCTGACGCAGTTCAGGCACCGCCAGGCTTTCCCACAGGCTGCCGATGCGCAGGCTGCCGAGCACGCCCAGCCGTGCCTGCGGCTGGCCACCGGCCGCACACAGGCGGTCGCCCGGCACCGTGCTGTCCAGGCCCAGCCCGTGCGGGCCGGGGCGGGCCAGCCCATCGGCCTGCAGCTGCTGCAGCAACGGATTGCGCAGCGCGCTGGCACGGGTTTCCACGCCGGTGGCGTTGATCACCCCGCTGATCGTCCACTGCTGTTCATTGCCCGAGGCATCGCGGCCGGACAGCTGCAGCGCATCGCCGTCGCGCCAGACGCGCTGCAGGCGGGACCGGTGGATACGCAGCTGGCCGCTGTCCTGCAGTGTCTGCAGCTGCGCATCCACCTCTTCGGCGATGCGGTGGCGATGCACGTCCCAATAGCGCACCACATGGCGCAGGAAGCGGCGCTGGTCGGCCTCATCGAGGCTGCACCACAGCGCCTGCCCGTGCGGGCGGATGCGGTCCATCACGCCCTGCCACGGCAGGCCGTCGGCCTGCGCCTGGCGTGCGAACCCGCGCAATGCGTGCAGGCGCTGGCGCAGGTTCATCGGCAGCAGCGTGGCCGGGTCGAACGTGGGCAGGCCACCATGCGCATGCGGCAACGGCAGCAGGCCATGGCGCGAGATCACGTGCAACGGGCCGGTGTGGCCGGCGGCGACCAGCGCCAGCACGGTGTCGGCCATGCTCAGGCCGGAGCCGACAATGGCCACGGCCTGTTCACCGGCCAGGGTGCGTACGCCGTCGTAGTCCCAGGCCTCGATCACGTCATCGGCGGGCAGCGCATCAGCACCGGCCACCGGCAGCGGGCGCATGCTGTTGCCAGTGGCCAGCACCGCCTGTGCGGCGTGCAGCGTCTGGCCATCGCCCAGCTGCAGCCGGTAACCGTGGTCATCCGGCTGCAGGCCCAGCACCGGCTGCGCGATCACCTGCAGCTGCGCCGGGCTGGCTGCGGCAGCGTCCTGCAGGCGCTGCTGCAGGTAGGCCGCGAAGTAGTGGCGGCACACGTAACGCTCGCCGAGCACCTCGCGCGCCTCGCCCGGGTAGGCATTGGCCGCCATCAGGTAGTCGAGGAAATCGCCGGGCTGGTCGGCAAACGCACTCATCTTCGCCGCCGGCACGTTCAGCAGATGCTCCGGCCACGGCGTGGCATAGGCGATGCCCTGCGCCAGCTGCGAGGCGGGTTCGAAAATGGCCAGCGCCAGCGGCGCGTGGGCCTGGCGCAGTACCTGGATCGCCACCAGCACGCCGGCCGCACCACCACCGATGATTGCCAGGTCCAGTTCGCCATTACGCGGTGAATCAGTCATGTGCCGATTGTAGGCCATCGGCGATGACAGGCCGGATTGCCGAAATGGGCGGCCGGCCTTGCCTCACATCAACGCATCGGCCAAGCGTGCGATGCCTTCGCGGCTGCGCCGCCACGTGGGGCGGCTGCGCCACTGCTGCAGGTCCAGCTGCCGCGACTCGCGCAGGTAGCCGTCCTCGATCGCGCACAGCTGCTGCACCAGCGCGCGGTCGTAGCAGATCAGGCCGATTTCGGCATTCAGCGCGAACGAACGGATATCCATGTTGATCGAGCCGAGCACGGCGATGTCCTCGTCCACGCTCATGTGCTTGGCGTGCAGGAACTGCGGTTCGTACAGGGCGATGCGCACGCCACAGCGCAGCAGCTCGTCGTAGTAGGCCTCCTGTGCCCACGAGGTCAGCCGCTGGTTGTTGCTGGCCGACAGGATCAGCTGCACGTCCACGCCGGACAACGCCGCGATACGCAGCGCGCTCAGCGTGGCTTCGTCGGGCACGAAGTACGGGGTGACCATCACCAGCCGGCGCCGCGCCAGGTGGATCAGTGCCGCCACCGCATCACGTGCGTTGCTGTAGGGATAGGCCGGGCCGCTGGGCAGCAGCTGGGTGGCGATGTCGTCGCTGCACTCGGGCACGTCGGCAATCACGTCCAGGCGCTGGCCGGTTTCCATGTACCAGTCGCTGGCGAACACCGCTTCCAGATGTGCCACCGCCGGGCCACGCACGCGCGCCACCAGTTCGCGGTTCGGGTGGCCGGGCACGAACTGCGGGCCCGCCAGGTTCTGCGAACCGACATAGGCCACTTCGTTGTCGATCACCGCGATCTTGCGATGGTTGCGCAGGTCCATGCGCCCGCTGCGGCGCCAGCGCAGGCCACCGGGCAGCATCGCGCGCACTTCGATGTCGCGCGCTTCCAGGCGCTTGCGATAGGCGCGCAGGCCGCGCTTGGCACCCACCGCGTCGAGCAGCACGCGGCATTGCACGCCACGCGCCGCTGCGCGCTGCAGCGCCTCGACCACCGCCTCGCCCACCGCGTCGTCGAACATCAGGTAGTACAGCAGGTGCACGCGGTCTTCGGCCTGGTCGATGTCGGCGATCAGCGTGTGCAGCGATTCGTCGTAGTCGGTCAGCAGGTCCACCGCGTTGCCGTGCACCGGCATGAAGTCGCCCTGGCGCTGCACCAGCGGCACGATCTCGGCGCTGGCGGTGTCCGGTTGCGGAGCCCAGCGCAGGCGATGCTGCAGCGCCTGTTCCTCGCGGATGACCTGCGAGGCCTCGGCCTGGCGGCGGATGCGCTCGCGCGACAGCCACGGGTGGCCGAACAGCAGGTACAGCGGCAGGCCCAGCAGCGGCACGAAGCCGACCAGCAGCAGCCAGCTGCGCGCCGCCCCCGGCGTGGTGCGGGTGGGGATCCAGCACAGCGCGACCAGCCGGATCAGCCAGTCGATCAGCAGCAGGTAGGAACCCAGCAACCACTCGAACAGCATCGCGTCGCCCGTCGGGAGGTGATGGGCCATTCTGCCCACCGGCCCTTGTAGAGTCGAGCCGCGCTCGACTGCCTTGAACCAGCGTGTCGACCAAGGTCGACACCTACCGGGGGTGGGACAAGTGTGCCAACCAGGGTTGGCACCTACCGGGGGTGGAGAGAGTGTGCCGACCAACGGTCGGCATCCACATCTGGATGCCAGACATGAAAAAACCCGCCACAAGGGCGGGTTTCTTCGCGGGGACCAGCAATCCTTGCGGATTACTTGATCTTGCCTTCCTTGTACAGGACGTGCTTGCGCACGACCGGATCGTACTTCAGGAATTCCATCTTCCCCGGGGTGTTCTTCTTGTTCTTGTCGGTCGTGTAGAAGTGGCCGGTACCGGCCGAGGAAATCATACGGACCTTATCGCGCTTGCCTGCCATGATGCTTTACTCCTCAGACCTTTTCGCCGCGCGCACGCAGCTCAGCCAGAACGGAATCAATGCCGTTCTTGTCGATGGTGCGCAGTGCATGCGCGGAAACACGAAGCTTGACCCAGCGGTTCTCGCTGGCCACCCAGAAACGGCGCTCGTGCAGATTCGGCAGGAAACGACGACGGGTCTTGTTGTTGGCGTGCGAGACGTTGTTACCCGTCTGCACTCGCTTGCCGGAAACCTGGCATACGCGGGACATTGCGCACCTCGATAGTAGTAGTTGTCAGCCCGTAGCCCGGGAGACGGCGGCCTCGATGGTTGCCCACCACACGTCAAGAGAATCAAAGGGTTACGCTGGCGTTGGGCGGCCGGGGACGTGTTCCCGGGGGCGCCGCCCGGTAGAAAACCGGACACAGCGAGCCGCGCATTATGCACGGGTTCAAGCACTTGCGCAAGTTACCCACAGGCTGGGGCTGAACGCGACGGCCGCCGGTAGTGCCGGGCCGGCTCAACGCAGATGCGGGATCACCTGGGCCAGCAGATGGGCATCCTTCAACGCGCCGTGCAGGCCGCGGTTGCCGGGAATGCGCAGGCGCTGCAGCACATCATCCAGCTTGTTGCCCTGGCCCGGCCAGCGCCCGCGCGCCAGCTTCAGGCTGCAGGTGATGCGGCAGTGCTGGGCCAGCGTGCCGGGGATGCCCGCCAGGCGCAGCTCGTTGTCCAGGAAACCCACGTCGAAGGTGGCGTTGTGCGCGACCATTTCGCTGCCGCGCAGGAAGTCCAGCAGTTCGGCGGCCTTGCTGGAGAACAGTGGCTTGCCCACCAGCATCGCATCGCTGATGCCATGCACGCGCTGTGCGCCCCAATCGACCTTGCGCTGCGGCTGCAGGTAGGTGTGGAACTGGCGGCCGGTGAGCTGGCCATCGATCAGTTCGACGGCACCGATTTCGATCACCCGGTGCCCCAGGCGGTGGGAGATGCCGGTGGTTTCGGTATCCAGTGCGACGATGCGACTCATCAGGGTGTGCGTTCTCCAGTACGTGCAGCCGGATTTTCGCACGCGACCGATGCACTTACCCCAACGCTTCCACCACCCAATCGATGAACACCCGCAGCCGCTGGCTCATGTGCCGGTTCGGCGGGAACATCACATGCATCGGCATCGGCGGCAGCTGCCAGTCCTGCAGCACTGGCAGCAGCTCGCCGCGCGCCACGTGCGGTTCGGCCATGTAGCTGGGCAACGCCACCACGCCCAGCCCCGCCAACGCCGCCGCCAGATAGGCGTTGCCGTCGTCGAAACCGACCGTGTAGCGGCCCTGCACCTCGACGCGCTCATCGCCGCGCTGTGCGCTGAACACCCGCGCCCGGCCACTGCGCGGGCTGAGGAAGCCGACCATGTGGTGATCGGGCCCTTCCAGCGCGCGCGGGTCGGTCGGCAGGCCGAAACGCTGCACATAGCCCGGGCTGGCGTGGAAACCGATCGGCAGCGCGCCGAGCGGCCGCGCCACCAGTGCCGGGTCGGCCGGGGTGCCGCCGCGGATCACGCAGTCGACGTTGTCGGCGATGACATCGACCTCGCGGTCGCTGACGCCGATGTCCAGCTGGATCTCCGGGTAGCGCGCCTGGAAATCCGGCAGCGCCGGCACCAGCCGCAAGCGCGCGTACGGCCCGGGCACATCCACGCGCAGGCGTCCGCGCGGTTGGGTGGCCGCGTCGCCCAGCCCGCCCTCCACCTCTTCCAGCTCGGCCAGCAGGCGGGCGATGCGCGGGTAATAGGCCGCGCCATCGGCGGTGACGCTGACCCGGCGCGTGGTGCGGTTGAGCAGGCGCAGCCGCAGGTGCGCCTCCAGTTGCTGCACCAGCTGGGTGGCCGTGGTGCGGCTGATCTGCAGGGTCTGCGCGGCGCGGGTGAAGCTGCCGGTTTCCACCACCCGGGCAAAGGCCCGCATCGCCTCGAAACGGTCCATGGCGGGCCATGATTGTTTGGGATCGGCAATCAATCTAGGCCGATCATCGCGGTTTATCCAGACAGCGCTGGCGCGGAGGATGGGCGTTCTCTCCCACGGGATCTTCCCCATGTCACAGCGTGATGTCGTTTTCCCCGCCGGCCGCCAGGCCTTGTACGAGCGCAACCGCTACTCGCCGGCGATCCGGTCCGATGGCTTCCTGTTCGTCTCCGGCCAGGTCGGCAGCCGCGAGGACGGCTCACCCGAGCCGGATTTTGAAACCCAGGTACGCCGCGCCTTCGAGAATCTCAACGCGGTGCTGGCTGCCGCCGGCTGCACCTTCGATGACGTGGTCGACGTGACCGTGTTCCTGGTCGATCCCGAGAAGAACTTCGAGAAGGCGTGGGCGATCGTGCCCGAGTATTGGGGCGAAGCACCGCACCCGACCCTGACCGGAATCGGCGTGACCTGGCTGTATGGGTTCCAGTTCGAGATCAAGGTGATCGCGAAGCTGCCTGCAGAACGGTAGTGCCGGCCGCTGGCCGGCAGCAAGGTGTCGGGGTCAGAGCCCTTTCCGGAGGAAAGGGATCCGACCCCAGCCCGACCCACCTGAACGGGAGGCTCCGACGGATTCTCGAGGTGGCCATTGATATTGTATCCGGCGAAAACCGCTTGCTAGCCTCCCCTTCATGCGCCGGATCTCCCGCCACCTTCGCTCGTACCTGCTGATGCTGCTGATGGCCGCATTCGTGGTCGTGCCGGTGGCCGACGCGCTGGCCTGCACGGTGGAACCGCACGCCAGCACGGTGCACGTGGAGTCCGCACCGGATTCCGATGGCGATGCCGACGGCAAGCACGTCGGTGCCTGTGGCCACAACCACTGCCACCACTCCAATCTGAGCCTGCCGGCCAGCACCCTCGCCGCCTTCGGTGCGCCACTGCCGGCGCGCTGGATGAATGCCGGCGACGCGGCGACCTATGCGGTCGCCCAGGATGAATTGACGCGTCCTCCCCGGGCGTGAGTTGAGCGCGTCCCGCGATTGCGGGCTCCCGTTTCACTCACAACCGGAATCCCCCTATGTCGATCCTGACACCTCGGTCGCCGCGTGCGGCCGGGCTGGTCGTCGCTGTGCTGCTGGGCCTGGCCCCGGCGGCATCGGTGATGGCGCAAGCCGCCCCTTCCTACGACACCCTGCTTGAACGCCTGGACCAGCTGCCCGGTACCCGCGTCGGTACGGCGCTGGCCGAGGCCGCCGACGCGCGCGCCGACCAGGCCCGTGCGTTGCCCAACCCTTCCCTTTCCTACTCCGCCGAGAACGCCTGGGGCACCGGCTCCTATGGCGGCATGGGCAAGGCCGATACCGTGCTCACCCTGTCCCAGCCGCTGGAGGTCTGGGGCCAGCGTGGCGCGCGTGTCCGTGCCGCCCGTGCCGAGGCACAGGCCGCCAACCTGCGTGGTGCCCAAAGCCGCAGCGACGTGGCCAGCCAGCTGGCGGTGGTCTACGCACAGGCGGAAAGTGCACTGCGCCGCTACGCCCTGGCCGAAGAGGCGCTGAACCTCACCCGCGATGACGCCAATGCGGTCAACGCGATGGTCAAGCAGGGCCGCGAACCGCAGCTGCGCGCGGTGCAGGCGCAGAGCGAAGTGGCCAATGCCAGCGCTGCGCTGGATGAGGCGCAGGCGTTCCGCGACGCCGCGCTGGCCCGCCTGGCCGGTGCCGCGCTGCTGGATGCGCCGGTGCAGTCGATCGACAACAGCCTGCTCGACCGTGCCCCGCCGCTGCCGCGTGGCGCCACCGACGTGGCGCTGGCGGTGCGCATCGCTGAAGCCGAAGCCGATGCGGCCGGCAAGCTGGTCGACGTGGAGCGCAAGCGCGCCCTGCCCGATCTGAGCGTCACTGCCGCGCAGACCCGCTTCCGCGAAGGCGGCGAGCGTGCCTACAACCTCGGGGTCAGCCTCAGCATCCCGCTGTTCGACCGCAACCGCGGTGGCATCCGCGCCGCCAATGCCGACCAGCGCGCGGCCGAGGCACGCCTGGACCAGCAGCGCCGCGACAGCGAGGCCGAACGCCTGTCTGCCGTGGCCGGGCTGAAGGCGGCCGGCAGCCGTACCCGCGCCGCCGATGAAAGCGTGGTCGCCGCCGAAGAGGCGTATCGCCTCGCACGCGTCGGCTTCGACGCCGGACGCATCTCGCAGCTGGAACTGCGCAGCACGCGCAGCGCCCTCATCGCCGCCCGCGGCACCGCCGTGGATGCGCGCCTGTCGCGCGTCGGCGCCGAAATCGATCTTGCCCGCCTTGAAGGGCGCGCACCTTTTGTGGAGGCCAAATGACTCTCTCCCGTACTTTCCCGCTGATCGGCGGCGTGCTGCTGACCGTTCTGCTTGCCGGCTGCGCCGGCAATGCGCAGACGCCTGCCAATGAAGACCCGGCTGCGGCCAAGGCCGGCACCGACGATGGCCACGGCCATGCCGCCGACAGCAAGGAGGCCAAGGCGGAAACCGCCAAGGCCCCCGCCGACGCCGATGAAGGCGTGGTGGAGCTGACCCCGGAACAGATCAAGGCGTCCGGTATCGAGGTGGTCGCCATCGGCCGCGGTGGCGGTGGCTCCACGCGCCTGTCCGGCCGCGTCGAGCCGTCGGTGGGCGCACGCGCGTCGGTGGCGTCCACGGTAACCGGCCGCGTCGAGCGCGTGCTGGTCGCGCCGGGCACGGCGGTGAAGCAGAACCAGGCGCTGGCGATCGTGGTCAGCGGTGAGGCCGCGGTATTCCGCGCCAATGCACTGGCTGCATCGGCCGAAGCCGAAGCCGCGCGCCTGGCCTATGGCCGCGACAAGGCGCTGGTCGACCAGGGTGTGGTCGCGCGCCAGGAGCTGGAGGCCTCGCGCGCCCGCTCGCTGGCGGCACAGGCCCAGGCCGCTGCCGCGCAGGCCCAGGCTGCTGCCAACGGTGCGCCCGATGCCAGTGGCCGCGTGCGCATCACCAGTCCGGTGGCCGGCATCGTCGGCAACGTGCAGGTCACCCCGGGCGGGGTGGTCGCCGCCGGCAGCGCGGTGGCCGATGTCGCCGATCCGGCGATGAACGAACTGGTGTTCACCGCGCCGCCCGCGCTGGCCGCACAGGTCACGCCCGGCATGAAGCTGGAAGTGAGCGTGCCGGGTGGCAGCTTCACCGCCACCGTCACCGGGTCGGCCGCTGATGTGCGTCAGCAGGGCGGCGTCGCGGTGATCCGCGCCACGCCGGTGGACGCTTCGCTGCCGCCGGCCGGTTCGCCGGTTTCGGCAGTGGTGGTCACCGAAGGCCAGGACGGTTCGCTCAGCGTGCCCGCCGACGCGGTGCAGAACGTTGATGGCAGCAGCGCGGTGTTCGTCGCCGTCGACGGCGGCTTCAAGGCACAGCCGGTGCTGGCCGGGCGCCGTGCCGGCGACCGCATCGAGATCCTCGGTGGGCTGACCGGCAACGAGCGCATCGTCGGTGCCAACGCCTTCCTGCTCAAGGCCGAACTGGCCAAGGGCGAAGCCGAGCACGGCCACTGAGGAGGCGACCATGTTCAAGCTGATCATTGAAACAGCGGTGCGCCACCGCTGGCTGGTGGTGTTCATGGCGGCGTTGATCGCTGCCGTGGGCCTGTTCCAGCTGGGCAAGCTGCCGATCGACGCGGTGCCGGACATCACCAACCGCCAGGTGCAGATCAACACGGTGGCACCGGCGCTGACGCCGGAACAGATCGAGCGGCAGGTGACCTACCCGCTGGAAACCGCGCTGGCCGGCATTCCCGGCCTGACCACCACGCGTTCGCTGTCGCGCAATGGCTTCTCGCAGGTCACCGCGATCTTCACCGATGCGACCGACATCTACTTCGCCCGCCAGCAGGTGGCCGAACGCATGCGCGAGGCATCCGAAGACCTGCCCGATGGTGCGTCGCCGATGCTGTCGCCGGTCACCACCGGCCTCGGCGAAGTGCTGATGTGGACCGTGGACTTCACCACGTTCGATCCGGCCAGGCTGGCCAAGCCCGGTGAAGCGGGCTGGCAGGCCGGCGAGGTCTACCGCACGCCGGAAGGCAACCTGCTGCGCACGCCAGAAGAACGTGCCACCTACCTGCGCACCGTGCAGGACTGGATCATCGCGCCGCAGATGCGTTCCAGCCCGGGGCTGGCCGGCGTCGATACGGTCGGCGGCTACGTCAAGGAATACGGCGTGCATCCGGACAGCGCCCGGCTGGCCGCGCACGGCCTCGGCCTGGCCGATCTGGTCACTGCCCTGCAGCGTTCCAACGTGCAGGCCGGTGCCGGTTTCGTGCAGCGTGCCGGCGAAGGCCTGGTGGTGCGTGCCGATGGCCTGGCACTGACCACCGAGGATCTGGCACAGGCCCCGGTAGCCACCCGCAATGGCGTGGTGGTGCGCGTGGCCGATGTGGCCGAGGTCGAGCTGAGCCGCGCGCCGCGCCTGGGTGCGGCCAGCCGCAACGGCCACGAAGCCGTGCTGGGCACCGCGCTGATGATCGCCGGCGGCAACAGCCGCACCGTGGCCCAGGCCGCAGCCGCGCGCCTGGAGCAGGTGAACAAATCGCTGCCGGCCGACATCGTGGCGGCACCGGTGCTGGACCGCAGCGTGCTGGTCAATTCCACCATCAAGACCGTGGCCAAGAACCTCACCGAGGGCGCGCTGCTGGTGGTGGTGGTGCTGTTCCTGCTGCTGGGCAACCTGCGTGCGGCAACGATCACCGCGCTGGTGATTCCGCTGTCGTTCCTGTTCGCGGTGATCGGCATGAACCGCTTCGGCATCAGCGGCAACCTGATGAGCCTGGGTGCCCTGGACTTCGGCATCCTGGTGGACGGTGCGGTGATCGTGGTCGAGTCGACGCTGCTGATGCTGGGTCAGCGCCGCGCCGAACTCGGCCGTGCGTTGACCGCGATGGAACGCCTGCGCGTGGCCGCCGATTCGGCCATGAAGATGGCGCGCCCTGCGGCCTTCGGCCAGTTGATCATCCTGCTGGTGTTCGCGCCGATCCTTACTCTGGAAGGCGTGGAGGGCAAAACGTTCCACCCGATGGCAGCCACCTTCATGCTGGCCCTGGTCGGTGCCTTCATCTTCTCCTTCACCTTCGTGCCGGCGATGGCCGCGCTGCTGGTGCGCGAGCCGAAGGTCAAGGACGGCGATGCGCATACCGATGATGGCGAGCACGAGACGAAGCTGATCCGCGTGCTGCGTGCGCGCATCGAGCCGGTGGTGCGCAAGGCCGTGACCCATCCGCGCACGGTGCTGGCCGGTGCGGTGATGATGGTGGTGGTGGGCATCGGCTCGTTCTCGCTGCTGGGCCGCGAGTTCATGCCGACGCTGGACGAAGGCAACGTGGCGATGCAGGCCCTGCGCGTGCCATCGACCTCACTTGAGCAGTCGCTGGCGATGCAGCTGGCACTGGAAAAGGCAATCGCCAAGCAGCCGGAAGTGGAGACCGTGTTCTCGCGCACCGGTACCGCCGAGGCGGCCATCGACCCGATGCCGACCAACATCTCCGACAGCGTGATCGTGCTGAAGCCACGCAAGGACTGGCCGGATCCGAAGCTGGGCAAGGACGCGCTGGTGGCACGCTTCGAAACGCTGGCCGGGCAGCAGCTGGGCAACAGCTTCGAGTTCAGCCAGCCGATCGAGCTGCGCTTCAACGAGCTGATTTCCGGCGTGCGTACCGACCTGGCGGTGATGATCTTCGGCGATGACTTCAGCCAGTTGCAGAAGGTGGCCGACCAGGTGGCGCTGAAGCTGCGCGCGGTGGAGGGCGCGGCCGATGTGCGGGTGGAGCAGATCTCCGGCCTGCCGACGCTCAACGTGGCCATCGACCACGTTGCAGCGGCACAGTATGGGCTGACCGCCGCGGACGTGAGCGATGCACTGTCCACTGGTATCGGTGGCACCGCGGCGGGCAAGATCTTCGAAGGCGACCGCCGTTTCAACGTGGTGGTGCGCCTGGACGATGCCTCGCGCAACGATCCGGACCAACTGGCCTCACTGCCGATCGCCACGCCGTCGGGGCTGGTGATTCCGCTGTCGTCGGTCGCGCGCATCACGGTCAGCGAAGGGCCGAACCAGATCAGCCGCAACAACGGCAGCCGCCGCGTGGTGGTGCAGGCCAACGTGCGTGGCCGCGACCTGGGCGGTTTCGTGGGCGAAGCGCAGGCTGCAGTGGCCGACGTGGCGCTGCCGCCGGGTGCGTACCTGACCTGGGGTGGCCAGTTCGAGAACCTGCAGCGCGCCGAGAAGCGGCTGGCAACGGTGGTGCCGGTGGTGTTCCTGCTGATCGGCAGCCTGCTGTTCATGGCCCTGCGCAGCGGCAAGGAAGCCATTCTGGTGTTCAGCTGCGTGCCGCTGGCACTGGTCGGCGGCATCCTCGCGCTGCTGCTGCGTGGCATGCCGTTCTCGGTGTCGGCGGCGGTCGGCTTCATCGCCGTCTCCGGCGTGGCGACCTTGAATGGCCTGGTGCTGATGCAGGCGATCCGCGAACGTCTGGACGCCGGCGACCTGCCGCTGCAGGCGGCGATCAACGGTGCCTCAAGTCGCATCCGCGCGGTGCTGACCACGGCACTGGTGGCGATCGTCGGCTTCATTCCGATGGCAATCGCCAGCGGTTCCGGTGCCGAGGTGCAGAAGCCACTGGCGACGGTGGTGATCGGTGGCCTGATCACCGCCACCGTGCTGACCCTGCTGGTGCTGCCGACCTTCGCGGCACGGGTGGCCAAGCCAAGGGCGGTGGGGTGAGGTGATGCCGGGGTCGGAGCCCTTTCCGTGGGAAAGGGATCCGACCCCATGACCGGGTCGGATTGCCGGCCAGCGGCCGGCACTACCTTGGAACGGTCAGGCCTTCTTGCGTTCGGCGATGTAGGCCTGGATCTGCTGTTCCAGCACCGGCAGCGGCACCGAGCCCTGCTTGAGCAGGGTGTCGTGGAAACCCTTGATGTCGAACTTGTCGCCCAGCTCCTTCTCGGCCTGTGCACGCAGGCGAACGATGGCGATCTCGCCCAGCTTGTAGCTCAGCGCCTGGCCCGGCCAGGAAATGTAGCGGTCCACTTCGGTGGTCACTTCATGTTCGCTCAATGCGGTGTGGTCACGCAGGTAGGCCATTGCCTGCTCGCGGGTCCAGCCCTTGCTGTGCACACCGGTGTCGATCACCAGGCGCGCAGCGCGCCACATCTCGTAGGTCAGGCGGCCGAAATCCTCGTACGGGGTTTCGTAGATGCCCATCTCCACGCCCAGCTTCTCGCAGTACAGCGCCCAGCCTTCGCCATAGGCGGAGATGTAGGCGTTGCGGCGGAACTCGGGCAGGTTCTTCTGCTCGGCGGCGATCGCGCCCTGCAGCGAGTGGCCCGGATCGGATTCGTGCAGGGTCAGTGCCGGCAGGTTGTACAGCGGGCGCGACGGCAGGTTGTAGGTGTTGAGCCAGTAGGTGCCCATGCCACCACGGCCAGCGGTCCAGAACGGTGCGATGTCCGGCGGCACCGGCACGATGGTGAAGCGCGCGCGTGGCAACGTCATGTACTTGCCGAGCTGGCCATCGGCCCGCTTGGAAATCCACGCGGCGCGCGACAGCAGCTCTTCCGGCGTCTTGGCATAGAACTGCGGATCAGTGCGCAGGAAGGTCAGGAACTCGGCGAAGCTGCCCTTGAACTTCACCTGCTTGATGATGTCGTTCATTTCCTTCTGGATGCGCTCGACCTCACCCAGGCCGATGCGGTGGATCTCGTCCGGCGACAGGTCCAGCGTGGTGTATTCGTGGATCTGCTGCTTGTAGTACGCCTTGCCGTCCGGCATCGCTTCGGCGGCCAGGGTGGTGCGCGCCTGCGGCACGTACTCGTTGACGAAGAAGGTGCGCAGCTGCTGGAACGCCGGCACCACCTTGCCGCTGATCGCCGCGCGCGCCTGCGCCTGCAGCCTGGCCTGTTCGGCCGCCGGGATGCTGTTGGGCAGCTTCTTGAACGGCGCGTACAGCGGCGATTCGGTCGGGTCCTTCAGTTCGGCAACGGTAGCGATGGACACTTCGCGACCATCGAGCACGGCACGCGGCACGCTGAAGCCACGCTTCAGGCCGACGCGCATGTTCTCGGTCTGCTGGCCGAAGTAGCGCGGCACATCGTTCAGGCGGGCGATGTAGTTCTGGTAGTCCTGCGCGGTCTTCATCTCGCGCCGGGCCATGAAGGACAGGTTGGACCAGAACGAGGAGTCGGCGTTGAACGGCATCTCGTAGCCGCGCAGGCGCGTCTCTTCGGCCAGGTTGAACACCTGGTCGTGGTAGATCGCGTAGTTGACCTGGTTGTCGGGCGACAGGGTCTTCGGGTCGATCTTCTTCAGCGCGGCCAGGGTTTCGTCCCACACCTTCAAGCGTGCCTGCTGCGCGGCCGGGCCGATGTCGGGCATGCGGGTGGCGTTGGCCGGGGCGTCCTCGTCCTCGCTGGCTTCACCGCCACCCTGCTGGCGCCACTTCCATTCCTTCTCGTACAGCGCGCGGAAGGCGGCGTCGGCGGGCGATTCAGTGGCCACGCTGGCCGGTGCGGCGGTGGCGGGCGGCGCGGCCAGGGCCACGGCGGGGGCGGACAGGGCGATCAGCAGGGCAACGGCAAGACGGGTTTTCACGAGCACAGGTTCCCGGGAAGGCAGACCCCGATCATGGCACCGCCCACGGCCCGTGGCATGGGACGAAGGTCCTGCCTGCAACGCAGGCAGGACCGGGAACCGGCCGCAGGCCGGGGCCCCAGCGCCGAAGGCGCGTGGTAGAGCCGACTGTCAGTCGGCTGCTCTTCCGCCAGATGTAGCAAACCCCGCGCTTCGCGCGAAAGTCGACTCTACCCACAGCAGGCAGGACCCGGCACGGCCGCCGGACATGCAACAGAGCCACGCCATGCGTGGATGCGCCGGCGATCCGGACGGGGTCAGAGCCCTTTCCTGCGGAAAGGGATCCGACCCCACAGCCTCAGTGGCTGGCCTTGTCCCGCTTCCAGCCCCGGTGCTTGATGTCCAGGTGCAGGCTGTACAGCGCGGTGAACGCCGGGAACAGGTTCTGCAGCACGCCCACCGAGTCCTGCTTGGCCGAGAACAGGAAGTAGCTCAGCGTCATCAGGCTGCCGATCACGCTCATGTACCAGAACAGGCGCGGGATCACCGGCTTGCCGGCGCGCTTGGAGGCGATGAACTGGACCAGCCAGCGGCCGCCGAACATCAGTGCGCCGGTATAGCCGATCAGCTTCCAGCCGGTCACATGCAGGCCGGTCCAGTACAGCCAGGTCAGCGGCTGGTCGAGCCAGTGCAGCTCCAGGCCCATCACCGCTCTTCCACCGCGGTGCGCTTGCTGCGGGTGATCAGCCAGGCCACGCCGCGCAGGTCACGGATGCCGACCAGCGCGCGCCCGAGGTTGTTGTACTTGGACACGCCGGCGGTGCGGTGGCGGTGGTTGACCGGCACGCTGGTGGTCTTCCAGCCGGCGCGCTGCATCAGCGCCGGCAGGTAGCGGTGCATGTGGTCGAAGTACGGCAGGTCGAGGAACGCACTGCGCTCGAACAGCTTGATGCCGCAGCCGGTGTCGGGCGTATCGTCGCGCAGCATGCGCGCGCGGATGCGGTTGGCCCAGCGGCTGGCCCAGCGCTTGCTGCCGCTGTCCTGGCGGTTGACGCGCCAGCCGGCAAACAGCTTCACCTGCGCCTCGGCAGCATCGCGCGCTGCCAGCAGCTTGGGAATATCGGCCGGATCGTTCTGGCCATCACCATCCAGGGTGGCGATCCACGGCGCCCGCGCATGCTTGACGCCGGTGCGCACCGCGGTGCTCTGCCCGCTCTGGTTCACATGGTGCAGCACGCGCAGTTCCGGGGTGGTTGCCTTCAGCCCCTGCAGCACCGCCAGGGTGTCATCGCGCGAGTGATCGTCGATGTAGACGATCTCGAACGGCAGCCGGCCACGCAGCGCAGCGGTGATTTCGGCAACCAGCGGGGCGACATTGTCGCGCTCGTTGAACACCGGGACGACAACGGAAAGCTCGGGTTGGCTCATAAGGCACTCGGCCAAGGGGGGACAAAGACCGCGCATTCTCCGAAACCGAGGTTATCCGAAGATGAACCCCGCGGCGTGAGGATCCATCCTCAGGCGCGATCGCCAAAATACTCGCGGCACCACTGCACCACAGGCGGCAGGCCTTCTTCGATCGGGGTCACCGCATCGAAGCCGAAAGCGTCATGTGCGCGTCGGGTATCAGCCATCGTGCGCACCATGTCGCCGGGCTGCATGGGCTTGTAGACCTTCTGCGCGGGGCGGCCGGCGGCCTGTTCGATCACGCTGATGAAGCGCTCCAGCTCGACCGGCGTATGGTTGCCGAGGTTGAACACCCGGTGCGGCACCGGACCGTCGGCCGGATGCGCGAGGGCGCCGAGGATACCCGACACGATGTCGGAAACATGTGTGAAGTCGCGCTGCATGCGGCCTTCGTTGAACACGTCGATCGGCCGCCCGGCCAGCACCGCACGCGAGAACAGCAGCGGTGCCATGTCCGGTCGGCCCCACGGGCCATACACGGTGAAGAAACGCAGGCCGGTGGCGTGCAGGCCATACAGCTGCGCGTAGGTGTAGGCCATCAGTTCGTTGGCGGCCTTGGTCGCCGCGTACAGCGAGCGCGGCTGGTCAACGCGCTGGTCCTCGGAGAACGGCGGCGTGGCCGAATCACCGTAGACCGAGCTGCTGGAGGCATACACCAGATGCTGCACGCCACGGTGGCGGCACAGTTCGAGCATGTTGACGAAGCCGACCAGGTTGCTGTCGACGTAGGCGTGCGGGTTTTCCAGCGAATAGCGCACGCCGGCCTGCGCGGCCAAGTGGATCACCGCGGTCGGCTGCACTTCGTCAAACAGTGCGGCCAGGCCTTCGCGATCGGTCAGGTCCAGCGTGCGCAGGTCCAGCGCCGGGCACAGCGCGGCCACGCGGTCGCGCTTGATCTGCGGGTCGTAGTAGTCGTTGAAGTTGTCCAGGCCGACCACCGGCTGGCCCGCCTCCAGCAGCGCGCGGGCGGTGTAGGCACCGATGAAGCCGGCAGCGCCGGTGAGCAGGATGGTCATTGCAGTTGCCTGGAAATCAATGAGTACAGGTGCAGAGGATACGCTGCGGGCTCAGAACAGCCCGAAACGCTTCCTGGCCACGTTGGTGCGGCCGGGCTCGATCACGTCCTGGATGTTCTTTGCATCGAAGCGGTCGAGCAGCGCCTCGGCGCCCTTTTTCAGCTTCAGGTCCATTTCTTCCGGGTACAGCGGCATGAGGGCCATGAAGGCGATGGTCCTGCCATCCTCCAGCACCAGTTCGGCGAAATCTTCCGGGGTGGTGACCGGCGGCAGCACGATGGTGCCGTCGAAGCCCACGCCCGGCGCATAGGGCTCGCTGGGATGGCCATTGGGAATGGTGTGGCCGAAGCCCAGCCAGGTGTCGTACTCGTGCGGCAGCCGCGCCATGCCCTTCAGCAGGCGCACCGGCCAGTAGTTGCGCTCGTCCTCGAAGGCGTCCTGCGAGATCGGCCAGTCGGCCGGCAGGGTCACCATCAGCTCCATGTAGCGCGGCACGTCCGCCTCCACCTCGGCGGGCACGGTCATCGGCAGATCGCTCATGCCGGAGGTCACCAGCCGCAGATACGGGAACTGGTCGGTGGCCGGCACCACGTGCACGTCGATGTGCACCAGGTCGGAGATGATCTCGTGGAAGACGCCGGACACCGGGCCCAGGTGGCGCTCGATGTGCGCGCCGATCGCCTCGATGTGTTCTTCGCCCTGCGGCGGGGTGAAGTCCTTCTGGCGGCTGTGCACCAGGATCGGGCTGCCGCCCGGGCTGACGTCGTCGAATGCGTTGCTCATGTCCTGCTCCCTGGATGAGGCCACGGGCCGGAAGGCAGTACATCCCACGGCGCGCGCGGCGGTGCGTTCCCTGTCATTCGCGGGACACGGCAGGAACGGGCCGCGCCCCCTGTCATTGCGCCGGGCTCAGCCCTGGCGCGTGCGCAGCTTTTCCAGCACGCCGTCCAGGGTATCCAGGTCGGTGTAGTGGATGATCAGCTTGCCCTTGCCGCCGCGACCATGGTTGATCGCCACCTTGGCCCCCAGGGCTTCGGACAGCTCGGTTTCCAGCGAGGCGATGTCGGCCTGCTGCACTTTCGGCGCGGCCACCGGGCGGTTGCTCGGCACCTTGCCGGCCGCGAAGGCCTGCGCACGGCGCTCGACCTCGCGCACCGACCAGCCTTCATCGGCCGCTTCCTGCGCCAGCTTGCCGGCCAGCTCGGGGGCCAGGGTCAGCAGCGCGCGGGCGTGGCCCATTTCCAGGCGGCGGGTTTCCAGCAGCAGGCGGATCGCCACCGGCAGCTCCAGCAGGCGCAGCAGGTTGGACACCGCCGCGCGCGAGCGGCCGACGGCCTCGGCGGCCTCGGCATGGGTCAGGGTGAACTCGCTGATCAGCCGCTGCAGCGCCTCGGCTTCTTCCAGCGGGTTGAGGTCTTCGCGCTGGATGTTCTCGATCAGCGCCATCGCGATGACGGTGCGGTCTTCCAGCTCGCGCACCACCACCGGCACTTCGTCCAGGCCGGCCAGCTGCGATGCGCGCCAGCGGCGTTCGCCGGCAACGATTTCGTAGTTGCCCGCCGGCAGCTGGCGCACCAGGATCGGCTGGATCACGCCCTGCGACTTGATCGAGTCGGCCAGCTCGGACAGCTTGCCCTCGTCCATCTCGCGGCGCGGCTGGTACTTGCCCGGCTGCAGCTGGCCCACGGCCAGCTTGCGCAGCACTTCACCCGGCAGCGGCTCGATCACCGCGGTGGTGGCCTGCACCTGGCTGACCGCACCCTTGGGACCCAGCAGGGCATCCAGGCCACGGCCGAGGCCTCGCTTCTTGGCTGCCGGCTTACTGCTGGTCATCAGACGGTCTCCACGGCCTTGGCGGCCTTGTTGCGTTCGTTGTTGCGGCGGATGATCTCGCCGGCCAGGCCCAGGTAGGCCACGCCACCGCGCGAGGCGCGGTCGTAGCCGACGATGCTCTGGCCATGGCTGGGCGCCTCGGCCAGGCGCACGTTGCGCGGCACGATGGTGCGGAACACGCGGTCGCCGAAGTGCTCGGTGAGCTCGGCCGAGACCGCGTTGGCCAGGTTGTTGCGCACATCGAACATGGTGCGCAGCACGCCTTCGATCTCCAGCGCCGGGTTCAGGCTGGTGCGCAGCGCCTCGATGGTTTCCACCAGCGCGCTCAGGCCTTCCAGCGCGTAGTACTCGCACTGCATCGGCACAATCACCGAGTCGGCGGCGGCCAGCGCGTTGAGCGTCAGCAGCGACAGCGCCGGCGGGCAGTCGATCAGGATGTAGTCGTACTCGTCGCGGATCGGCGCCAGCGCGCGCTTCAGGCGCTGCTCGCGCTCGCTCTGGCCCATCAACTGGATCTCGGCGGCGGTCAGGTCGATGTTGCCGGGCAGCAGGTCGTAGCCCTCGGCAGTCTGCACGCGCACATCGGCGGCGCTGTTCTCGCCGAGCAGCAGGTCACAGGTGGAGGCGGCCAGCTCTCGTTTGTCCACGCCACTGCCCATGGTCGCGTTGCCCTGCGAATCCAGGTCGACCAACAGCACGCGCTTGGGTGCGTTGGCCAGGGAAGCGGCCAGGTTGACGGCGGTCGTGGTCTTGCCGACGCCACCCTTCTGGTTGGCGATGGCGATGATGCGGGCCATGCGGGTGTGCCTCGTCGACGTGTGCTGGGACCGGTCATTATGCGTACAACCGGCCCCTTGCGGAAATCGTGAATCGCCAACCCGTTGTTCCACAAGGGGCTGGCGGCGGGAATCAGGGGCCTGTAACAGTGACCAGGTGGCGTTCGCCGGCCAGGCCGGGCACGCTCAGCGGGGTCACCTCGCGCACCTGCCAGCCGTCCGGCAGCTCCGCGATCTCTTCATGCGGGTAGACGCCCTTCATGGCCAGCAGCACACCGCCGGGGCGCAGCAGGTGACCACCGACGCGGACGATGCCGGCCAGGGTGTCCATCGCGCGCGCGGTCAGCTGGTCGTAGCGGCCGGCCTCGTCCAGCGCCTCGGCGCGCGATTCGGCCACGCGGGCGTTGCCCAGGCCGAGCTGGCGCACGGCCTCGCGCATGAAGCGCGCCTTCTTGCCGTTGCTCTCGACCAGGGTGACCTGCAGGCCCGGGCAGGCGATCGCCAGCGGGATGCCGGGCAGCCCGGGGCCGGTGCCGAGGTCGGCCAGGCTGCCATCGGCCACGAACGGCTGCATCGCCAGCGAGTCAAGCAGGTGGCGGGTGACCATCTCCTGCGGATCGCGGATGGCGGTGAGGTTGTAGGTGCCGTTCCAGCGGTGCAGCAGGGCCAGGTAGCGCAGCAGCGGCGGCGCCAGCGCGGCGTCCAGGCCCATGCTGGCCAGGCCCTGTTCCAGCGTGGCAGACACGCTGGCGGGAAGTGGGTGTTCGCTCATGCCGACATTATCGCCGGTTTTGCGCGCTGATTCCCCGCTTCAGTGTGGATACCAGGCCAATGCCGCACGGAACTGGCCGGTGGCCTGCCATTCGTGCAGGTGCCAGCGCGCGGCCTCGCCCAGTTCCGGGTCGCACCAGCGCAGGTGCAGGGCGCCATCGGCCCCCGGCGCCAGCTGCAGGCGGTGCAGGCCGAACGAGATGCCCTGCCCGTGCGCCTTCAGCATCGCTTCCTTGGCGCACCACACGCGGAAGAACCAGTGCTCGCGCCCGGCCTCGTCCAGGCTTTCCAGCCAGGCCACCTCCTCGGGGTGGAAGAAACGCTGCACGATCTCCAGCAGGCGGGCCCGCGGCCGCAGCAGCTCCAGGTCCACGCCCAGCCGCACGCCTTCGCCCAGCGCCACCAGCAGCACCTCGCCGCTGTGGCTCCAGCCGGTGCCGTAGTGGGCCAGCGCGCCGCTCAGCTCTGGCCGGCCCTTGTCATCACGGACCAGTGGCAGCGTCTCCGGCTCGGCGCCCAGCGCCTGCGCCAGCACCTGCCGCGCCTGCGGTTCGCCGCGGTGGCCCGGCACGTGCGGGCGCCGCCAGACCGTCACCGGACCGAAGCGCCACGGGCCGTCGAGGGTGGCTGGCAGGCTCATCCGCACGCGCCCATCACGCAATTCCACGACGGGTTCACGGCCGTGCGCGTCAACTGGTCACAGTTCCCCACCGGAGGTTCGATCATGGGCATCATCATCTGGCTGATCGTCGGCGGCATCGTAGGCTGGCTGGCCAGCATCATCATGAAGCGCGATGCCCAGCAGGGCATCATCCTCAACATCGTGGTCGGCATCGTCGGCGCGCTGATTTCCGGCTGGCTGTTCGGCGGCGGCATCAACGAAGCGATCACCATCCGCACCTTCCTGTTCTCGCTGATCGGTGCGGTGATCCTGCTGGCGATCGTCAACCTGTTCACCCGCAAGAGCATACGCTGACACGGCAGTCGTGCCGGCCGCTGGCCGGCAGACGCATCACAACGGGCCCGGCAATCGTCGGGCCCCGTTCGCTCAACCGATCTGCACCCATGCCGGCGCGTGATCGCTCGGCCGTTCCCAGGTCCGCGGCTCACGATCGATACCCGAAGCCACCGCACTGCCCTTCAGCGCATCGGAGACCAGGGTCAGGTCGATGCGCAGGCCCAGGTTGCGGCGGAAGCCAGCGGCACGGTAATCCCACCAGCTGAAGGTGCCCGCCTCGTCATTGTGCAGGCGGAAGCCATCGTGCAGGCCCAGCTGCAGCAGCTTGTTGAGCGCGCCACGCTCGGCGGTGGAGGTGAGGATGTGGTTCTCGTTCCACACCTCCGGGTCGTGCACATCGCGCGCGTCCGGGGCGATGTTGAAATCGCCCATCACGATCAGCTTCGGGTGCCGCTGCAGTTCTTCGGCGATCCAGGCATGCACCGCCTCCAGCCAGCGCAGCTTGTACTCGTACTTGTCGGTGCCGATGTCCTGGCCGTTGACCACGTACAGGTTGATCACCCGCAGGTCGCCGAAGGTGCCGGCGATGACGCGCTTCTGCTCGTCCTCGAAACCGGGAATGCCGATCTGCACGTCCTGCGCCGGCTCACGCGACAGCAACGCCACGCCGTTGTAGGTCTTCTGGCCGGCGAACACGCTGCGGTAGCCCGCGCCGATCAGCGCCGAATCGGGGAACTTGTGGTCCTCCAGCTTGGTTTCCTGGATACCGACGATGTCCGGGCCGAACTCCTTGAGCCACTGCTCCAGGTGCGGCAGGCGGACATTGAGTGAATTGACGTTCCACGAGGCGATCTTCATGGGGGCATTCTACCCGGCCCGGGTTTGGTAGACGCCAACCTTGGTTGGCGCATGGGGTTCACGCGTGCCAACCAAGGTTGGCACCCACCGGAAGGGGCCGCGCGGGTTGGCACCTACCGGTAGTGCCGGCCGCTGGCCGGCAACCCCATGAACCCTCGGCGAGACCCTGCATTTGCCGGCCAGCGGTCGGCACTACCGAAGCAGCAGCTTCAACAACCCCGCAATCTTCGAATACGGCGGCCGCAGCCGGTCACTGGCGGCCCAGCGCGACTGCCACAGCACCGGCAGCCGCTTGCTCATCGCATCGAATCCGGCGCGGCCGTGGTACGCCCCCATGCCGCTGGCCCCTACCCCGCCAAACGGCAGGCCATCGGCGGCGAAATGCAGCAGCGTGTCATTGACGGTCACTCCGCCGGCCACTACCTGGCCGAGGATGCGCTCCACCGTCGCCTTGTCGTGGCTGAAGGGATACAGCGCCAGCGGCCGATCACGCGACAGCACGTCGGCCAGCGCCGCATCCAGATCCGGGTACGCCCGCACCGGGAGGATCGGCCCGAAGATCTCCTCGCGCATCAGGTCCAGGTCGTCCGGCGGGTCCAGCACCACGGTCGGCACCAGCAGGCGCTCGCGGTCGGCGCGCGCCTCATCCACCTGCGCCAGCGGAATCACCGGCACGCCGCGTTCGCGCGCCTGCGCCAGATAGCCCTGCAGGCGCCGGTACTGGCCTTCGTTGATGATGCGCGTGTAGTCGCCGGCATCGCTGAAATCGCCGTAGCGTTCGCGCACCTGCTGCTGCAGCGCCTGCACGAACTCGCGCTGGCGCGCGGTATCGATCAGCACGTAATCCGGCGCGATGCAGGTCTGGCCGGCGTTGAACCATTTTCCGGTGGCGAGCCGCGCTGCGGCTTTATCCAGCGGGAAATCGCGACAGACAATCGCCGGCGACTTGCCGCCCAGTTCCAGCGTGACCGGTACCAGATGTTCGGCCGCTGCGGCCATCACCTTGCGGCCAACGGCCGTCGAGCCGGTGAACAGCAGATGGTCCAGCGGCAGCGACGACACCGCCGCGGCCACGTCCGCCCCACCCTGCACCACCGCCACCCGATCGGGCGGGAACACGCTGGCCAGCAGATCGGCCAGGAACGCGCTGGTGCGCGGCGTGTGTTCCGAAGGCTTCAGCAGTACGTGGTTGCCGGCGGCGATGGCGGTGGCCAGTGGCACCAATGCCAGCGTGACCGGGTAGTTCCAGGGCGAGATCACCCCGACCACGCCCAGCGGCGTCGGCCGCAGCTGCGCGCGCGCCGGCCACAGTCGCCAACCGGCGCCCACCCGCTGCAGCTTCGACCAGCGCCGCAGATGGCGGCGCAGGTGGTCGATGGCCGACAGCACGCTCATGCCATCGGCCAGCTTCGATTCGACGTGGGCGCGGTGGCCGAAGTCCTCGGCGATGGCCTGGGCCATTTCGTCCAGGCGCGGCTTCAGCGCCTCGCGCAAGCGGCGCAGGTCATTCTCGCGCTGGTCCAGCGACGGGCGCTGCGACTGCCAGGCGCTGCGCAGGGTGTGCAGGATGGCGGGGAGGTCGACTGGGGTGACGGTGCTCATGGGCCGATTGTAGGGTCGAGCCGCGTCTCGATGGGGTCAGATCCCTTTCGCAGGCGAAAGGGATCTGACCCCAAAAACAGGGAAACAAAAGGGCCGCGGTCTGCACCGCGGCCCCTGAAACCCGGTGGGTACCGACCGTTGGTCGGCACGCCGGTTATTTGGTGATATCCACGTCCTTGGTCTCGCGCAGGAACAAGCCGCCGATCACCACCGACATCAACGCGATGATGATGGGGTACCACAGGCCGTAGTAGAGGTTGCCGGTACCGGCCACCAGCGCGAACGAGATCGCCGGCAGGAAGCCACCGAACCAGCCGTTGCCGATGTGGTACGGCAGCGACATCGAGGTGTAGCGGATGCGGGTCGGGAACAGTTCGACCAAGTAAGCGGCGATCGGGCCGTAGACCATGGTCACGTACAGCACCAGCAGCCACAGCATGAAGATGGTGCCGGCGATGTTGATGCGTGCGCCATCGGCCTTGGCCGGGTAGCCGGCGGTGGTCAGGGCGGTCTTCAGTTCCGCACCGAACGCGTCGGCCTTGGCCTTGCCGTCTTCCTTGGTCAGGCCAGCGGCCTCATACGAGGTGACGCTGGCGCTGCCCACGTTCACCATCGCCAGCGAACCGGCGGCGGCGGGCTGTACGTCGTACGGCACACCGGCCTTGGTCAGCGCAGCGGTAGCCACGTCGCAGGAGCTGGTGAACTTGCGCAGGCCGACCGGATCGAACTGGAACGAGCAGGTGTTCGGATCGGCCACGACCAGGGCCGGGGAGCTGCTGCGGGCTTCTTCGATGGCCGGGTTGGCGAAATGGGTCAGGCCCTTGAAGATCGGGATGTAGGTAACAGCCGCCAGCAGGCAGCCGGCCAGGATGATCTTCTTGCGGCCGATACGGTCGGACAGCCAGCCGAAGAAGATGAAGAACGGCACGCCCAGTGCCAGCGCGGCCGCGATCAGCAGGTAGGAGGTGGTGGCATCGACCTTCAGCATGCTGCTGAGGAAGAACAGCGCGTAGAACTGGCCGCCGTACCAGACCACGGCCTGGCCGGCTGCGGCGCCGAGCAGGACCAGCAGCATCAGCTTCAGGTTGCCGCCCTTCAGGCTGTCACGGAACGGCGTCTTGGAACCCTTGCCCTCGGACTTCATCTGCTGGAACAGCGGCGATTCGCTCAGCTGCAGGCGGATCCACACGGACACACCCAGCAGCAGGATCGACACGAGGAACGGAATACGCCAGCCCCAGGCTTCGAAGGCTTCGTTGCCCAGGAAGTAGCGGCAGGCCAGGATGATCAGCAGCGACATGAACAGGCCGAGCGTGGCGGTGCACTGGATGAAGCTGGTGTACAGGCCACGCTTGTCGTCCGGCGCATGCTCGGCCACGTAGGTGGCGGCACCGCCGTACTCGCCGCCCATCGCCAGGCCCTGGGCCAGGCGCAGGATGATCAGGATCACCGGTGCGGCGAAGCCGATCGAGGCGTAGTTGGGCAGCACGCCGACCAGGAAGGTCGAGATGCCCATGATCAGGATGGTGACCAGGAAGGTGTACTTGCGGCCGATGCGGTCGCCGAGGCTGCCGAAGAAGGCCGCGCCGAACGGACGCACGAAGAAGCCGGCTGCAAACGCCAGCAGGGCGAAGATCATGCCCGTGGTTTCATTGACGCCACTGAAGAACTGCTTGGCGATGATGGCGGCGAGCGAGCCGTACAGGAAGAAGTCATACCACTCGAAGACCGTGCCGAGGCTCGAGGCGAAGATGACTTTCTTGTGACCCTTGGTCAGGGTGCCCGCCGCATTGTGCGGGCTTGATGCAGTGCTGGACATGGGACGCTTTCCCTCTGTAGATGCCGGCCTTGGCCGGCATTCAATCTCGGTGGGTGCCGACCTTGATCGGCACTCAATTCGGTAGGTGCCGGCCGCGACCGGCACCCCATCTCGGTAGGTGCCGGCCGCTGGCCGGCACGCTCTTAGAAGCTGTACTTGGTGGTGAACTGCAATCGGGTGATGTCACCCTTGTTGCCGTTCTCCACTTCGCGACGGCCATACATCAGCTCGGCACCGATATCGACCTTGGGCAGCGGCGAATAGAAGATGTTGCCGCGGATGCTCTGCACGCTCTTGGTCACCAGCGGGCCGAGGATGCTGTCGTTGTCGTAGTCGCTGCGCGCGTAGATCAGGTTGGTGCGCAGCTTCGGCGAGAACGCATGCCGCCAGCCCACGTAGCCGGCCAGCACGCCGGTCGGGTTGAGCTCGTCGCGGGCCACGTCGTAGGCGCTGTCGGCGGTGATGCCCAGGCCGATGTAGCGGGCGATGCCTTCGCCGCCGGTCAGCTGGTAGTGCAGCGAATCGCTGTCACCCATCACCCACTTGCCGCCCAGGGTCAGGCCGCCGGCCACCTTGTCAGCCTTGGCACCGGTGGCCTGGTTGTCGACCTTCAGCTGGCGGACGATGCCGCCGACACCGAAGGTGCCCCAGTCGCCCTTCCAGCCGTAACGCAGGGTCAGATCAGGCAGGCTGCCACGATCGGAGTTGGCGCTGGTGTTGGTCCAGGCGCCGGTGACCGGGTTGCGGGTACCGGTGAGGTTGGTGGTTTCCGGGTTTTCCAGCGCGACGCTGAAGCCGCCCTGGGTGTAGCGCACCTGGGCCTGGCGCACGAAGATCACGCCGTCGGTGGGGCCGACGAAGTCGACCGCTTCCGGCAGTGCGGCCGCGTCCATGAAGTTGGACCAGGTCTGGCCGGCCAGCCAGTTGTTCCAGTACATGTAGGCGTGGCGCAGGGTCACGCCATAGGTGTTGGTGGCGGTCTGGTTGCCCAGCGAGTTGCCGAAGAAGTCCATCTCGAAGAACGCACCGGCCTTGTTGCCCGATTCGCTCACGTTGTCGATGCCCAGGTTGAAGCGCGAGAACTTGGCATGGGCGTTGAAGTCGGTGCCCGAACGCTTGCCGGTGCCGCCGGCGCCTTCCACCGGGGTCTGGCCCGGCAGGTACAGCGAGCGGCCGGTGGCGTCGTCGGCCAGCTGGCCATCGCTGGTCTGGGTGGCCAGGAAGTCGGCCTTGATGAAGCCGCCGATCTTGACCGTGGTGCCCGGCGCCGCGCCCGGGGTGATGGTGGTGACCTGGATCGGCTGCTTGCCGGCCGGCACCTGTGCGACCGGCTTCTGCTCGGCCTGCACCGTGCGGACTTCGGTCACCGCCTGCTGGGTCTGGCTGATCTGGGTCTGTTGTTGTTGCTGCGAAGACAGCAGCAGCTGGACCTGGCGTTCCAGTTCGGCAACGCGTGCTTCCAGTGCTTTCTCTTTGGCGGTCTCTGCGAACGCCATGCCCGGTGCGACCAGGGCGACCAACAGGCAGGCCGCCAAAGGTGTGCGCACGGCTTTCAACGTACGGTGGCTCATGTTGCCCTCTCTCCCAAGTGGCAAGGTGATGCCGCGCGTGGGGCACGGTCGAGCCGAGACT
Source organism: Stenotrophomonas sp. 109824_Sma (assembly GCF_056480025.1). Taxonomy (NCBI): domain Bacteria; kingdom Pseudomonadati; phylum Pseudomonadota; class Gammaproteobacteria; order Lysobacterales; family Lysobacteraceae; genus Stenotrophomonas; species Stenotrophomonas sp. 109824_Sma. Next base: position 4,689,005 of record NZ_CM151078.1, read on the forward strand.
GCGGGGCGATTATGTATAGCGGCTATTCGCCATTGGTCGAACCCGGCCCTGCTGGGCGCTCACTTTCGACCATGGTCTAACCAGAGTGGTGACGCGGCCGGGGGTGGATGGGGCAAACTGAAGGGGATCGGTCGCCGCAATGCTGCGACCGCACACACAAAGTCAACGTGCAAGTGAGGGTGCCATGGCTGATATCTACCCCGTCGATCCGCAGTTCGCCGCCAAGGCACGCATCGACAAGACGTCGTACGAACAGCAGTACCAGGCTTCGGTGACCGACCCGGATGGTTTCTGGGGCAAGGCCGCCGAGCGCCTGCAATGGATGCGCAAGCCGACGAAGATCAAGAACGTCAGCTACGACCTGTCCGATTTCCACATCAAGTGGTTCGAAGATGGCGAGCTCAATGCCAGCGTGAACTGCCTGGATCGCCAGCTCGAGACGCGCGGCGACAAGACCGCCCTGCTGTTCGAGCCGGATGGCCCGGATGCACCGGCCCAGCACGTGACCTATCGCGAGCTGTACGAGCGCACCTGCCGCCTCGGCAACGCGCTGCGCAACCTCGGCGTCAAGAAGGGCGACCGCGTCACCATCTACCTGCCGATGATCGTCGACGCCGCCGTGGCCATGCTGGCCTGCGCGCGCATCGGTGCGATCCACTCGGTGGTGTTCGGTGGCTTCGCACCGAACTCGATCGCCGACCGCGTCAGCGACTGCCAGAGCAAGCTGATCATCACCGCCGACGAGGGCCTGCGCGGTGGTCGAAAGATTCCGCTGAAGGCCAACGTCGATGCCGCGCTGAAGCTGCCCGGCACCAATACCGTGGAAACCGTGCTGGTGGTGCGCCACACCGGCGGCGCGGTGGACATGCAGGCCCCGCGCGACCGCTGGTTCCACGATGTGGTGGACAGCCAGCCGGCTACCTGCGAGCCGGAACGCATGAACGCGGAAGATCCGCTGTTCATCCTCTACACCTCCGGTTCCACCGGCAAGCCGAAGGGCGTGCTGCACACCACCGGCGGCTACCTGCTGTACGCGGCCTACACCCATGAAGCGGTGTTCGACCTGCGCGAGAACGACGTCTACTGGTGCACCGCCGACGTCGGCTGGGTCACCGGCCACAGCTACATCGTGTACGGGCCGTTGGCCAACGGCGCGACCTCGCTGATGTTCGAAGGCGTGCCGAACTACCCGGACACCTCGCGCTTCTGGAACGTCATCGACAAGCACAAGGTCACCATCTTCTACACGGCCCCGACCGCCATCCGTGCACTGATGCGCGAGGGCGAGGAGCCGGTGAAGAAGACCTCGCGCGCGTCGCTGCGCCTGCTCGGCAGTGTCGGCGAACCGATCAACCCGGAAGCCTGGCGCTGGTACTACGAGGTGGTCGGCGACAGTCGCTGCCCGATCGTCGATACCTGGTGGCAGACCGAGACCGGCGGCATCCTGATCTCGCCGCTGGCCGGCGCGATGGACCTCAAGCCGGGCTCGGCCACCCTGCCCTTCTTCGGCGTGCAGCCGGCGCTGGTCAATGCCGATGGCGAGATCCAGGACGGCCCAACCGAGGGCAACCTGATCATCCGCGATTCCTGGCCGGGCCAGATGCGCACGGTGTACGGCGACCACCAGCGCTTCATCGATACCTATTTCCGCACCTACCCGGGCAGCTACTTCACCGGCGACGGTTGCCGCCGCGACGAAGACGGCTACTACTGGATCACCGGCCGCGTCGACGACGTGATCAACGTGTCCGGCCACCGCATCGGCACCGCCGAAGTGGAAAGTGCGCTGGTCTCGCACCCGAAGGTGGCCGAAGCGGCCGTGGTCGGCTTCCCGCACGACGTGAAGGGCCAGGGCATCTACGCCTACGTCACCCTGGTGGCCGAAGAAGCACCGAGCGATGAGCTGCAGAAGGAACTGGTCGCCTGGGTGCGCAAGGAGATCGGCCCGATCGCCACGCCGGACCACCTGCAGTGGGCGCCGGGCCTGCCGAAGACCCGCTCGGGCAAGATCATGCGCCGCATCCTGCGCAAGATCGCCGAGAACGCGCCGGACCAGCTCGGCGACACCTCGACCCTGGCCGACCCGTCGGTGGTGGCGTCGCTGGTGGACGAGCGCAAAGTACGCTGATGCATCACCCGGGGTCAGATCCCTTTCCGCCAGGAAAGGGCTCTGACCCCATAGAGTTTCCCCCCACGGTTCCCCCCGACCATGACCACCCTCCTGATTGCCGATGACCACCCGCTGTTCCGCGAAGCCCTGCGTGGGGCGGTGCAGCGGGTCATCCCCGGCGTGCAGCTGTTCGAGGCCGACAGCGTGGAAGCACTGTACGCGCTGGCCGACCAGCACAACGACGCCGACCTGGTCCTGATGGACCTCAACATGCCCGGTGCGCAGGGTTTCAACGCGCTGGTGCACATGCGCTCGCTGCACCCGCACCTGCCGGTGGTGGTGGTGTCCGCGCGCGAAGAAGCCACGGTGATGCGCCGTGCACTCGACCACGGCGCGCTGGGCTTCATTCCGAAGTCGGCCGACTCGGACACCATCGGCCACGCGCTGGGCACCATCCTCGATGGCGAGACCTGGGCACCGCCGGAAGCGCACAACGTGCCGCCCACCGGTAGCGAGGAACGCGAAGTCGGCCAGCGCCTGCGTGAGCTGACCCCGCAACAGTTCCGCGTCTTGCAGATGCTCGGCGCTGGGCGCTTGAACAAGCAGATCGCCTACGACCTCAACGTCTCCGAAGCGACGATCAAGGCCCACGTCACCGCCATCCTGCGCAAGCTGGGCGTGACCAACCGCACCCAGGCCGTGCTGATGGCCGGCAAGCTGGCGATCGACGACGACGCCATCGTGCTGCCGCCGGAAGAAGATTGACGGTAGTGCCGGCCGCTGGCCGGCAATCGCCTGAAACGCGCGACATCATCTGAAACCGCACTGGTAGGTGCCAAGCTTGCTTGGCACGCCTTTGCTTCGCCCTGTTATAGCCATCGCTATACAAACCAGCCCTGCCTGCGCGTTTCGCTGGAAGTGCGCCACGCGCGGATCGCGATGCTAAGCTTCGCGTCCCCTTGGGGAGTAGCCGGATTCCTTCGCAGGAATCGTCCACGTCAACATACTCGGCCAGTGCGCCGTGGCGTGGACAACCATGATGGTTGGCGAGACCAGCGGCCCGCGCGCGCAACATCAGGTTGGGCGCGAGCGCAGGCCGTGCGTCCGTCCTAGCCCGACCTCAGCCGCCGCCCATGTCCCCCATTTCGATCCTCCTGATCGGCTTTGCCATGTCCACCGATGCCTTCGCCGCTGCAATCGGCAAGGGCGCGGCCATGCGCAAGCCGGTGTTCCGCGATGCATTGCGTGCCGGCATCATCTTCGGCGTCATCGAGGCGATCACGCCCATCATCGGCTGGCTGCTTGGCCGTGCCGCCCTGCAGTACGTCGAAGCCTTCGACCACTGGATCGCCTTCGGCCTGCTCGGCGCACTGGGCATCCACATGATCTACAACGGCCTGCGCCCGGACAGTGCCGAGGACGACGAGGATCCCTCGCAGCACCACGGCTTCTGGAAGCTGGCGCTGACCGGTTTCGCCACCAGCATCGACGCGATGGCGGTGGGCATCGGCCTGGCCTTCATGGACGTGCATATCGGCGTGATGGCTGCGGTGATCGGCCTGTGCACGCTGACCATGGTCACCGTCGGCATCATGCTCGGCCGCGTGCTGGGCAGCATGGTCGGCAAGCGCGCCGAGATCATCGGTGGCGTGATCCTGGTGATCATCGGTGCGACGATCCTGTACGAGCACCTGCACGGCGTGGGGTAAAACGCCGAGAGCGGGCGATTGCGTGGTTGCCGGCCAGCGGCCGGCACTACCAGACGTCACATCCACGCATGGCGTGGATCTACTGCCGGGCGGCCGGCGCTACTGCGCGTCGCGCAGCGCGCCCAGGAAGGCGCGCAGCGAGGCCGGCTTGATCGGCTTGGTCAGCACGCGGTAACCCCGTTCGCGTGCCATCCGCTTCAGCTCATCACGCCCATCGGCGGTCAGCAGTGCGCCCGGCAGCGGGTAACCGGCCGCCTCGCGCAACGCCACCAGCGCGTCCAGGCCATCCATGCGGTCGTGCAGGTGGTAATCCACCAGCATCACCTGCGGGCGCTCGGCGATCTTCTCCAGCGCCTGGTCGACGGTGGCGGCGGTGATCACCTGCACCTGCCAGCGGCCGAGCAGTGCGCGCATGCCGTCGAGGATCTCCTCGTCGTTGTCCACGCACAGCACGCGCAGGCCGGCCAGCGAATCGCTGCGTACCGGTGCGGCCACGGTCGGTACCGGCGTGGCCAGTTCGGTATAGCCCGGCAGCGGTGCCACCCGCGGCAGGATGATCGAGAACATCGAGCCCTTGCCGACCCGGCTGCGTGCGTTCAATCGATGGTCGAGCAGGCGCGAGATGCGCTGGCAGATCGACAGGCCCAGGCCCAGGCCCTGCTCGCCCCAGTCGAACGGCTGCTGGTAGCGGTGGAACTCGTCGAAGATCTGCCGCATGTGGTGCTCGGGAATGCCGGGCCCGGTATCCCACACCTGCAGTTCCACTTCGTCGCCGCGCTGGCGCACGGCCAGCACGATGCGGCCCTGGCGGGTGTAACGCAGCGCATTGGCCAGGAAGTTCTGCAGCACGCGGCGCAGCAGGCGGCGGTCACTGCGCACCCATGCCGGGCGTGCGAACAGGTCCAGGCGCAGGCCACGGCCGGCGGCGACCGGGGTGTATTGCGCGGCCAGTTCGCGCATCAGCGCACTCACGTCGAACTCGCCGATCACCGGGTGCAGGCCGCCGGCATCCAGCCGCGATACATCCAGCAGGCCATCGAGCAGTTCTTCAGCCGCGCGCAGCGACGCATCCACGCGCTCGGCCAGATGCTTCTGCTCGTCGCTCACGTGATCACTGTCGCGCAGTGCCGAAGCAAACAGGCGTGCTGCGTTCAGCGGCTGCAGCACGTCATGGCTGATCGCCGCCAGGAAGCGGGTCTTCGACTGCTGCGCGACCTCGGCCTCATGCGAGCGTTCGGCCACGCGCTGTTCCAGCGTCTCGTTGGCTTCCAGCAGCGCTTTTTCCGCGTGCTTGTAGTCGGTGATGTCGTTGTAGCTGGTCACGTAGCCACCACCGGGCAGAGCCTGGCCACGCATCTCGATCACCTTGCCATCGCTGCGGGTGCGCTCGAACACGTGCGGTGAACCGGCGCGCATGTAGCCGATGCGGCGGTTGATCTGCACTTCGATGTCACCCTCGCCCAGCTCGCCGCGCTCGGCGTTGTAGCGGATCAGGTCGGCCACCGGGCGGCCCACGTAGAGCATGCCGTCGGGGTAGCCGAACATATCCTGGTAGCGGCGGTTCCACGCGGTCAGGCGCATGTCCGGGTCGACCACGCTGACCCCGGCACTGATGTTCTCCAGCGTGGTCGACAGGATCTCGCGGTTGAAGCGCAGTTCCTGTCCCGCTTCATCCAGCACCGCCACCACTTCACCCAGGTCCATGCCCGAGCCGCGCAGCAGGCTGGTCAGCAGCAGGCGTGCCGATGCCGCACCGATCGACGCGGCCAGCAGGCGCTCGGTGAACTGTACCCACGGCCGGTCCGCAGGCGCCGAGGATTGCAGCTCGCGGCCCAGCGACTGCGCCTGCTCGAAGAACGAACGCCGCGCGTGGCGCTCGCCAACCACGCGCGAGGCCAGCGCCAGCAGGTCGCCCACGTGCACGTGACCCGGCCAACCACCGGCCACCGACGGGCGCTCGGCATATGGATCGAGGAACGGCGCAGCGCGAAGCCGCTCATCAACGCCGGGCCGCCAGCGCGCGGACACCAGCATCATCGTCGCCGCGTTGACCAGCAGCGACCAGAACGTACCGTGGGTCAACGGATCCCAGCCGGTCATGCCGAACAGCTGCTGCGGCCGCAGCCACTCGATGCCGAACGGGCCGTGCTGCACCCAGGCGGCATCGACCCAGCCGGCCATGGTCATCGCCGGCAGCAGCAGGGTGTACAGCCAGGTGGCGAAGCCGAGCAGCATGCCCGTCTCGACGCCACGACGGCTGGCGCCACGCCAGTACAGGCCGCCGATCAGGCCGGGCGCGAACTGCGCCACCGCTGCGAACGCCATCAGGCCATACGAGGCCAGCGTGCTGTCGTTGCTGCTGGTGCGGTAATAGCTGTAGGCCATCAGTGCCAGCAGCAGGATCGCCAGGCGGCGGATCCACAGCACGCGCGAGGCGACGTCGGCGGCCTCCTGGTGGTCACCGCTACGGCGCAGCAGCACCGGCATCACCAGGTCGTTGCTGACCATGGTGGCCAGCGCGATCGACGACACGATGACCATGCCGGTGGCCGCCGAGAACCCGCCCACATAGGCGATCAGCGCCAGCGCGTTGCGGCCCTCGGCCAGCGGCAGGGCCAGCACCATCGAATCGTCGGCGACGCTGCCACCGGTGCCGAACAGGGTCACGCCGGCGGTGGCGATCGGCAGCACCATGCCGGAAATCAGCACCAGGTAGCCGCCGAACATCCAGCGCGCGCGGCGCACGTCGCGCACGTCACCGCACTCGACCACGGCCACGTGGAACTGGCGCGGCAGGCAGATGATGGCGAGGAAACTGAGCAGGGTCTGCGAGATGAAGCCCACCGGCGGCAGGCCGGTGAACAGCGTATGCACCGACTCGACCACCGCGTCGGTGCGGTTGCTCAGCCACAGGTAGGCGAACACGCCCACGGCCAGCATCGCCAGCAGCTTGATCACCGATTCGAAGGCGATCGCCAGCATCATGCCGTGGTGGTGCTCGGTGGCATCGACCTGGCGGGTACCGAACAGGGTGGCGAACAATGCCATCAGCAGCGCCACATACAGCGCGGGATCGGTGAAGAAGCCGGTCGGGCCGGTGTTGCCGGTCAGCACCTGCAGGCTCATCGCCACCGCTTTGTACTGCAGGGCGAGGTACGGAATGATGCCGATCAGCGCGATGATCGCCACCAGCGCCGCCAGCCGCCGCGAGCGGCCGAAGCGCGAAGAGATGAAGTCGGCGATGGACACCACGTTCTGGCTGCGCGCGATCAGCGCCAGGCGCTCGATGATGCGCCAGCCGAACAACAGCAGCAGCAACGGACCGATATAGATCGGCAGGTAGCCCACGCCGTTGCGCACGGCGGTGCCGACCGCGCCGTAGAAGGTCCACGACGAGCAGTACACGGCCAGCGCCAGGCTGTAGACCACCGGCCGCAGCCACGGCCGGTCGGGGTACATCGGCCGACGGTCACCCCACCACGCCACGCCGAACAGCAGCGCGGCATAGGCAACCGAGACCAGCAGCAGGATCCAGCTGGAGACCACGCGCGCGTTTCCGTCAGGACAGGGGCCAGTAGATCACGACCGTTGGTCGTGATGGTAGGTCACGACAGAGGGGCGCAAGGGTGGCGCGACGGTGGGTCACGACCGTTGGTCGTGACGGAGGCCTCCGTGCCCACCAACGTTGGGCACCCACCAGGAGCCGGCGTTACTGGGCCGGCACGCCCATTTCCTTCAGCAGTTCCGGTGCCGGGTAGACCTTGGCCAGCAGCCAGCGCAGGTAGCGCATGTCCACGTGCACGGCGCGCTTGTAGCGCGGGTCGAACCACCAGCTGGCGCTGACCGATTCCCAGTTGCTGTCGAAGTTCAGGCCGATCAGTTCGCCCTTGGCGTTGAGCACCGGCGAGCCGGAGTTGCCGCCGGTGGTGTCCAGGTTGGTCAGGAAGTTGACCGTCTGGGTCTTCAGCGCCGGGTCGGCGGTGCTGCCGAAGTCACCCTTGGCGATCGCGGCCAGCAGCGGCTTGGGAGCATCGAACGGATAGGCGTTGGTGTTCTTCTCGACGATGCCGGCCACGGTGGTCACCGGCGAGTAGGTCACGCCGTCGCGCGGATGCAGCGCTTCGACCTTGCCGTAGCTGATGCGCAGGGTGCGGTTGGCATCCGGGTACACCGCACGGCCCTGCTTGGCACGCCAGGCGAACAGCGCCTGCATGTAGGCCGGGCGCAGGCGCAGCTGCTCGCCTTCGCGGGTCTTGCTCTCGTTCTCGATGCGCAGCTGCGCGGCCACCAGCGGGCCGGCCACGGCGATCAGCGGATCGGCGGCCAGTGCCTTGCCTTCGCGGGCCGCCGCGAAACGGGACAGGCGCTGTGCCTCCTCGCCCAGCTGGGTGCCGGCGTACAGGGTATCGAGCGCCGTCGCCAGCTGCTGCGGGGTACGGCCGAAGGCGGCGTCGAACTCGGCCACGCGCTGCGCGTCCGGCAGCTGCTGGTAGCGGGTCAGCAGGGTGCTCAGCAGCGCCTTCTCGACTTCCGGCGCGTAGCGGCGCTGGACCTGCTTGAGCACGCCTTCGATCATCGCCTGGTCGCGCTGCTGGTAGCCGCTCTCGCGCTGTGCGTCCGGCTTGGCCGATTCGATGCGCAGGCGTTCCAGCAGCAGCGCCGAGCGCAGCAGCTGGCTCTGTGCGGCCATCTGCTCCAGCAGCAGGTCACGTTCGCCCACCGCCGCGCCCTGCGACAGGTTGGCCAGCAGCGCCTTGATGTCGCCCTGGTACTTGCGGTCGGTGGCGGCCAGCATCGCCGTCTCGTCGGCGGCACGCTGGGCCTTGGCGTCGCTGCGCAGCAGGCCTTCCAGCTCACCGGCGGCGCGCTTGCGGTTGTTCTTCAGAGACTGCAGCTGCGAGGCGTAGCGGGTACGCGCCTGCGCGTCCTTGGCGCTGGCCGCCTCGATGGTGTCGATCATCTGCTGGAACACCGACACGCGGCGCGGCAGCACGGTATCGATCTGGCCAGCGAATTCGGCGGCGGTGCGGTGGCGGTAGGTGATGCCCGGGTAACCGGCGAGCATCGCGTAGTCGCCTTCCTTCGGCCCTTCCACCGACATCTGCAGGTGCGCCGGCGCCTGGTAGGGCACGTTGTCCTTGCTGTAGGCGGCCGGCTTGCCGTCCTTGCCCACGTAAGCGCGCAGCAGGGTGAAGTCGCCGGTGTGGCGCGGCCACATGAAGTTGTCGATCTCATCGCCGTAGTTGCCGATCGCACGCGGCGGCGCGTACACCAAGCGCACGTCGCTCAGCTCCAGCTGGGCGATGCGGTAGAAGTCGGTGCCGTAGTACATGTTGGCCACCGAGCAACGCACGCTGCCGTCCTTCTCGCACTCGGCCACGATCTGCTTGCTGGCCGCATCCACGGCATCGAAGTAGGCACGGCCGGTCTTGCCACGCGCCTGCGCCAGCACCTGGTCGGTCACCTTGTCGAAGCCGACGGTGACCAGCACACGGAAGTCCGGGTTGGCCGGGCGCTCGTCGGCGCGGTCCCTGGCGATGAAGCCACCGTTGATCAGGTCGTGCTCGGGCGAGCTGTTGTACTGGATCACGCCCATCGCCACGTGGTGGTTGGTCAGCAGCAGGCCATCGCTGGACACGAACGAGCCGGTGCCACCACCGGCACGCACCACCGCGCTCAGCGGCGGTGCAGTGACGTTGGCCAGGTCGGCCGGATTGCCCTTGAAGCCTGCAGCCTGGAGCGGTTTGGCCAGTTCCGGCAGCTGGGTCGGCATCCACATGCCTTCATCGGCGTGGGCACCGGCGGCGAGGGTCAGGCCCAGGGCCAGGGCGGTGGGAAGGGCTTTGCGTGGTGACATGAGGCAATCCGGTACGACAGAACAGCCCGGGACCATAGCCCGTGGGGCGCTGTCGGGCAACGCCCGATAGTCAGGCCTGCGTCGCACTCCTAGAATTGCCGTTTTCTGCACATCGGACGTCCGCAGATGATCGTCGGCATCGATCTTGGCACCACCCATTCCCTCATCGGCATGCACACGGCAGCGGGGCCGCAGCTGTTCCCCAATGCCCATGGCGAGCTGTTGACCCCTTCGGTGGTCAGCCTCGTCGATGGCGCCGTGCTGGTCGGCCAGCCGGCCCGTGACCGCCTGGTCAGCCATCCGCAGCAGACCGTGGCCCATTTCAAGCGCTGGATGGGCAGCGACCGTGAGACCCGGCTGGGTGAGCGCAGCTTCCGTCCCGAGGAGCTCTCGGCGATGGTGCTGCGTTCGCTGCTGGCCGACGCCGAAGCCGCCCTGGGCCACAAGGTGGAGGAAGCGGTGATCAGCGTTCCGGCCTACTTCTCCGATGCCCAGCGCAAGGCCACCCGCGCCGCCGGCGAGCTGGCCGGCATCCGTGTCGAGCGCCTGATCAATGAACCCACGGCCGCCGCGCTGGCCTATGGCCTGCAGGAGCGTGACGGCGAAGGCCGCGTGCTGGTGCTGGACCTGGGCGGTGGCACCTTCGACGTCTCCATCCTGGAGCTGTTCGACGGCGTGGTCGAAGTGCATGCCAGCGCCGGCGACAATTTCCTGGGTGGCGAGGACTTCCTGCAGGTACTCGTGCAGGCCTTCCATGCCGACCAGGGCACGTCCGCCAGCGACCTGTCCGCTGCCGAACAGGCGCAGCTGCTGCGTCGGCTGGAACTGTTCAAGCGCGAACTCAGCCAGAGCGGTGCTGCCAGCCTGCAGTTGCCCCTGGCCGGCCGCGAACGCCAGTGGCAGCTGGATGAGGCACGCTACGCGCAGCTCTGTGAGCCGCTGCTGCTGCGCATGCGCACGCCCATCGAGCGCGCGATCCGCGACGCTCGGCTCAAGCCCGAGGCGCTGGACGACATCATCCTGGTCGGCGGTGCGGTACGCATGCCGATGGTCAGCAGGCTGGCGACCCGGATGTTCGGCCGGCTGCCACTGCGCCATGTCCATCCCGACCAGGCGATTGCGCTGGGTGCCGCCGTTGCCGCCGGACTGAAGGCGCGCGACGAATCGCTGCGCGAGGTCGTGCTGACCGATGTCTGCCCCTACACACTGGGCACTCAGGTGTCCCGCCAGGATGCCTCCGGTGGCGAGCGCAGCGGCTATTTCCACCCGATCATCCAGCGCAACAGCGTGGTGCCGGTCAGCCGCGAGGATCGCTTTTTCCCGCTGCACGAGCAGCAGCGCGTGGTCGTGATCGATGTCTACCAGGGCGAGAGCCCGATGGTCGATCGCAACATCAAGCTGGGCGAGCTGACCCTGCCACTCACGCACCGCGGCCCACTGCACGAACGCAGCGTCACTGCGCGATTCACCTACGACGTGAATGGGTTGCTGCAGGTCGAAGTCACCGAGGACGCTACCGGCAAGCGCCAGGAGCTCATCCTGGAACAGAACCCCGGCGTATTGTCGCCGGCTGAGATCGAACAGCGGCTGCATGCCCTGCAGAACCTGAAGGTCCATCCGCGCGACGCGCAACCGAACCTGGCAGTTGTTGCTCGTGCCGAGCGGTTGTATGAAGAACTCATCCACCATCGCGAACAGCTGCAGTCGTGGCTCAGCCACTTCCGTCATGTACTGGACGGCCAGGATACGGTCACCGTCGAGCGCCATCGCCGTGAACTGACTGAGGCCCTCGACGCACTGGAGCGTGACGCGTGAGCTGGGCGCTGCAGGTCCTGGAACTGGACGCATCGGCCGACGAGCGCGCGATCAAGCGCGCCTATGCGAAGCGACTGCGGGTGACTCGGCCCGACGGCGATCCGGAGGCCTTCCAGCAACTGCACGAGGCCTACCAGGCCGCGTTGCAATGGGCGCGTGAGCGTGCACATTGTGGTGACGATGCGCTGGGCGGCCTGGACGACGCCATCGCGGTGGACAGCTCCGCTCAGGCGGCTCCGCTCCTGCAGGCCCACTTCCCGCCTCCATCGCCGGAATCGCCGGAATCGCCGGACATGGACATGGATATGGCCAGGCTCGACGCGCTGCTGCCGTTCGAAGGTCGACCTGCTCCCAGCCACGGGCCAGTGCACACCAGTGCCCCCATGCCGATCGAGGCCACGCCGAACGACGCGGCGGAGCCCGCACTGGACCTGCATCGTTTCGCACGTCTGGTAGTGGACACCGCGACTGACAGCGACCCCGACAGCTTCGAACGCTGGTTGGCGACGCGGCAGGAGCTGTGGTCACTGACCGACAAGCAGCGGATCGGCGACACCGTGCTGCAGATCCTGCTGCGTCAGGGAGCACCAGTGTGTGCGGAGAACTTCGACCTGCTGGACCTGTGCTTCTGCTGGAATGAAATCGGCAGTGACATCGATCCCTTCGAGATCCATCTGCGGCGCGAACAGCTGCACCACTACTGGCGGCTGCAGCCGCACAATCATGCCGCACTGGTCGCCTGCCTGGATCGCCCGGAAGCCCCTGTGTCTGCGCGGGAAGCCCGCGTCCGCATGGAGCGACTCACCCGACCCTGGCACCGGCTGGAAGCCCTGTGGACCGCCTGCATGCCCGGTCGCGTGGAAACCATGCGGCGCACTCTTGAACTGCTGGGCGTGCACTACGCCCAGGATGTGTTGCCACCGTTGAATCCAGACCAGGTAGCGTTCTGGCAGATCCTGTCGCAGCCGAGGAAGGTCACGCCGCTGAAGATGCAGCTTGGTGTGCTGCGCAGCATCCTGTGCGCCCTGATACTGCTGCTGGTCCTGGGGGCGCTGGCCCTGGCGGACGACCCGTCGCGACCGCGCAACCACGGCATGGCCAGCATCGGCCAGGTTGCCCTGTACGGTGGACTGGCCGTGCTCATCGGTGGCTCCCTGCTGCTGCCCCTGGGCGGGTTGATGCAGTGGCAATGCGCGCCTGAGCATCCACGCCAGCACGGATGGCTGCCTAGGCTGCTGCTGGTCCCACTGCTGGCGATCGGGGCACTGCTGCTGATGCAGGTGGCCGACGCACGTCTGGTCGGCGGCATCCTGGCCTGGGCGACGTTGCTGCTGGCCGCGATACGTCTGTGGGCACGCAGCAGCTTCGAGTTCGAACTTCGACCATGGATGGCGTTGCTCGCCATCCCCATGGTGAAGATCGGGGCCTTGGCCCTGATGATCGGTGAAGTCGCTGCGGTCCTGGCCATGGCCGTGTGGACAATCGACGCCGTCATCCATGCCCGGCCGAAGCCAGAACCGCGCGGGTACTGACGGCCGGCATCGCCAGGTGGGCGGGCTGGCCCCGCCCCTGTCGAGGTGGAGCGACGCCCGGCGTCGCTGCCACCTCCACGCATGGCGTAGCTCTACTTCTCCCGCCGCCAGTTGATCGACCCACGGTTTTCCACCGTGCTCGATTCCACTTCCACGTCGAAGCCGCGACGCAGCAGGTACTTCAGCGTGATCACCGAACCGGCACCGACCAGCGACACGCCGTAGCCGACGTACAGCTTGGGCGAAATGTACTTGCCGACGCCGATCACCGAGCCACCCAGCGCGCGCGACTGGCTCACGCCGGCATCGTCCAGGCCCAGCTTGGCACCCAGCTGCGAGGCCAGCAGGCCACTGCCTGCAGAGAGTGCCGCCGAGGCCGCGTTGACCTGCTGGGTCTGGTCGCTGCTGGCACCGGTCAGGCTGCGGCCGAGCACCAGATAGGCCAGCGCTTCGGACTGCGACATCGCCGGATCGGACCACACGTCCGCACGCGGCTGCTGCGCACGCCCGGTCACGTCGATGCCGGCGGTGACATCGCCAATCCGGCGCTCGGCACGGATGTTGATGCGCGGGTCGGACACCGCGTTGTAGTTCCAGGTGAGGTTGCCGCGGGTGATGGTCAGGTCCTGCCCATACGCCTTGTAGCGACCACTCACTTCCAGCCCGCCATTGGCGGTCATCTCGCGGCCGGGCTTGGCCCAGACCTGCATCTTGCCGGTCAGTGCACCCTTCAGGCCGAAGCCGGTCATCTTCACCTTGTCACCGAGGCTGACCGTCAGGTCCATGTCCAGCGGCGAGGTGCGCGACTCTTCCGGATCGGCCGGGTCGAGCACCACCACGTCTTCGGACACCGAGGTGCCACGGTCCAGGCGCTCCAGGTCGATGTCGGCCTCGGGCACGTGCACGGTGCCACGCAGTTCCATCGCGGCCTTGGCCAGGGTGAAGTCGAGGTTGGGATTGGCGACGATGCGCAGTTCGCTGGTGTTGGACAGCAGCACGTTCTCGCCGTGGATCTTCAGCTGCAGCGGCTGTGCATCGCCGAACCACGACAGGCCACCATCCACGTACAACGTGCCCTGGCCGGAGTTGGCCTGCGCGGTGATCTTGGCCGAACCGTCGGGCTGGGCCACGAAGCTGCCCTTGCCCTGATCGAAGGTCAGGCCCAGTGCCGGGAATTCACCCTTGAAGTTGCTCAGCTGCGCGTCACCACCCAGCGACGGCTGGCCACGCGTACCGCGCAGGCTGACGTGGCCTTCGATCAGGCCGGTCGGTCGCACGATGTCCGGCGAGAACAGCTCCAGCCAGTACAGCCGCGACATGTTGAGGTAAAGCTCACCGTTCAGCGGCGCACTGGCTTCCCAGCCGGTCTGCATCCTGGCGTCGACGAAGCCGTTGCCCTGGAAGCCCATGCCCAGGTAGCCCTTGATGCTGGCCGGGGTCATGTCCAGCTTCAGCGAGAACTGGTCGTAGCGCACCAGCTCGCCACGGGTGGTGTCCCCCACGGCATTGCGGTTCTCACCCAGGCGCACGCCACCTTCCTTCGAGCGCACTTCCACATGGCCTTCCCAGGCGTTGCCGCGCGGGCGGATCTGCGCGTCCAGACTGACATCGCCGCGCAGGTAGATGCGGCGGCCGGACTGCGGCGGCAACCACGGCTGCACCAGCGCCAGCGGCAACGCATCACTGCGCACCACCAGGCCCTCGCGCGGCCAGTTCGCCTGTGCACACAGTGCACCGCTGCTGGCGGCGGCCAGGCAGGCTTCGGACAGCGTGTAGGTGCCGCCGTTGATCGCGAACGCCGCTGGTGCACGCAGCGACCAGGCGTCGCCCTTCACCGGTGCGATGCGCAGCGATGCCAGCTCGCCACGCCACTGCGCACCCTGCTGGCGCACGCTGCCCTGCAGCTCGATCGCGCCCATCTCGTTGCGGGTCTGCGCCGCCAGGCGCAGGTTGGAGACACTGCCCTGCGCATCCACATTCAAGCGTTCCAGCAGCATGCCGGCGTTGACCTGCTGGCCCTGCACCGCCAGCGTGCCGCTGTCACCGCGCCACGGCAGGTGGCCCTTGATGCTCACGCTCTCGGCGCCGTAGCCGTCCCAGTTGAGGTTGTTGCCGACCAGGTCGGCGGTGATGTCCGGCGCATCGCGCGGGCCCTTCACCTGCACCTGGCCGCGCAGGCCACCATCGGCGCCCGGCAGCAGGTCACTCAGCTGCAGCGGCTCGAAACGCGCATCAATGTCGAGGCGGTCACCGACCTTGCCCGACGCGGTCACCCGGCTGCTGCCCAGCGACAGTTTCAGGTCGCCCTGGCCCTGCGCGCCCTGCAGCGCGAACTTGCCCTGTGCGTCGAGGTTGCGCTGGCGCAGCATGCCCTTCAGCGACGGCAGGTCCACCGTGGCTTCCAGCGTTCCGGCGGTGCCCGGTGCGGCATTGGCCGGCGGTGGCAGCTGGCGTCCCTTGGAGGCCAGGTTGCCGGACAGGCGGCCGTTCCAGCCCGGCACGAAATAGCCGGGGTCGAAGTCCTTCAGCGTGGCCTTGGCGTCCCAGTCCAGCTGCGGCGCCCAGGCCACCTGGCCTTCCACCTGCAGCTGCCCACCCGGTGTCTGCGCCTGCAGCTGGTGGATCGACGCGGCCTGGTCGTTGCCGCGCACGTCGAAGCGCAGCTGCGCCTTCTGTGCATCACGTTCCACCTCGGCGCGGCCGATCGCGGCCCAGGCCTTCAACGTGCCAGCCAGGCCGAAGCGAGCTTCCTTCAGGGTCACCGGCACCGGTGCGCTGCCGGCGGTGTTCGGATCGGGCGCCGGCACATAGGTCAGGTCCCGCGCGACCACCGAGAAGTTGAGCTTCTGCTGGTCTTCCTGGCTGAAATCAGCGGTGCCCTCCAGGCGGGCTTCGCCACCGAGGCCCTTCACCAGCAGCGGTGAAACCTTCAGCACCTGGTCCTGCAGCGACACCACCGACGGTGCCAGCTCCAGTTCCTGATCACCCTGCTTCACCTTGCCGCGCAGGTTGGCGTTGCCGCCCTTGCCGGCGGCGGTGAAGTCCAATGCCAGCGGCGCGATCGCCGAGCTGGCCAATGCCGGCGACAGCAGCGCCAGATCCAGCTCGTCGCTGCGCACGCTGGCGCTCCAGCTCGGGTCGGTGCGGCCATCGAACACCAGCATCGCGTGCAGCGGCTTCGGCGCACGCCCGGCCACCGCTACTTCCATGTGCGACAGGTCACCACGGGCGACCAGTCCAAGCGTCGCGGCGGTACGGCCACGCGGCGCCGGCAGCACTGCCGTCACCGTCACGTCGGTGTCGTAGTCCTTGGCCGGGATGTAGCGGCCCTGGGCGGTGAAATTGCCCATGTCGCTGTCCACGACCAGTTTGTGCGCCTGGAACTCACCGTTGGCGATCTCGATGCCGCCACGTACGCGGCTGATGTCGATCACCGGCTCGTTGGCCTGGCTGATGCGGAAACCGTCGATGGCGATGGCATCGGCCTGGATCGCCAGCGGCATTTCGATCTGCGGCAGCGAATCAGGCCACGACGGCAGCTTGAACGGCTCGTCACTCTTGGCCAGGTTCAACGTCGCATTGGTCAGCTCCAGCTTGTCCAGCAGCAGCTTGCGGCCCAGCAGCGGGCGCAGGTCCGGCTCCAGGTGCGCACGCTCGGCGTGGAAGTGGATGTCGTCGTAGCGGAAGTCGACGTTGTACAGGGTCAGCGGACCGGCCACCGGGCCGTCCACCTTGTCCCAGGTGAAGCTGGCGCCCACCGGCAGCCGCGCTACCACCTGTGCCAGCAGCACATCGCGGCCGGCCACGGTCTGCAGCAGCCAGTACACCGCCAGCAGGGCCAGCAGTACCAGGCCGATCACGCCGGCGCCGGACCACGCCCAGAAGCGGCGGCGGCGATAGAAGCGCACGCGCGGCGGCGGCGTGTTCGTGGTCGGTGCGGGCGTGCTCACAGGTCCGCTCCGATGTTCAGGTACAGCTGGAACTGCGAATCCGGGTTGTTCAGGCCATGCGCCACGTCGATGCGCACCGGGCCCACCGGCGATTTCCAGCGCACGCCGAAGCCAACGCCGGTATGAAGGTCGATGGTGTTGTCGAAGGCGCTGCCGGTATCGACGAACACCGCCGCGCCCCAGGGGCCGCCATTGAAATAGTGCTCGTATTCGGCCGAGCCGATCACCAGGTTCTTGGCGCCCAGCGCGTACTTGTCCGGTGCCGGCGTGCGCGGGCCGACCTCGCGGTAGGCATAGCCGCGGATGCTGCGGTCACCACCGGCGAAGTAGCGCAGGCTGGGCGGCATTGCCACCAGATCGCTGGTCCAGGTGGTGCCACCCTCGCCGCGCAGGATCAGGCGATTGCTTTCACCCACCGGGATGTACCAGCGCAACACCGCGTTGGCCTGCACGAAGCTGGTATCCGAGCCGGCGCCTTCGACACCGGCACGCATCGTCGCAGTGCCGCTGATGCCCTTGCGTGGGAACATCTCGTCGTCGACGTTGACGTAGTCGGCAACCATCTGCGGGTACACCAGCGTCGAGGTGTTGTAGACCGCGTCGGTGAACTCGGTGCCGGAGGCATAACGCCAGCGCTCGCGCAGTGCGTTGACCGAGGCGATCGCGGTCCAGTGCTCGTTGATCTCGCCGCTGCGGCTGGCGATCAGTTTGAAGTTGCGCAGGTCGATGTAGTCGGTCTGCTCGTCGTACGCACTGGCAGCGAAGGTGTACCAGCCATCGAGCCAGTTGAAGGCCGGGATGCGGTAGCTGGTGACCAGGCTCTTGCGCTTCTGCGCATAGTCCAGCTGCGTGTTCATCTTGTGGCCGCGGTTGTTCAGGAACCGCCGCTCGATGCCACCGCGCACACCCGGGCCGCTCTCGCTGCCGTAGCTCAGGCCGGCGGTGTAGATCGTGCGCTTGGCCCGGGTCAGCTTCACGTCCACCGGCACGTCGCCGTTCTCGTCGGCCTGGTCCGGGCGCGGCTGGATGTCGATCACACTGAAGTAGTCCAGCTTGGTCAGCGACTGCCGCAGGCGGTCCAGCTTGCCCTCGTGGTAGTAGCTGCCCTGGTCCCAGTACACCAGCGGATCGAACAGCTTGTCGACGAAGTAGTCCTGTTCGAAGCGCACCGGGCCCATGTTGTAGCGGCGGCCGCTGTCCCAGGTCAGGTCGATGTCGGCGGCATTGTCGGCGCGGGTGATCTGCACCTGGCGCTGGGTGTAGTCGGCATCGAAGTAACCGCGCTCGGCCAGGCGCCGGGTGATGGTGATCTTGCTGGCTTCGTACTGGGTGTGCTCGAAGCGCTGGCCCTTGCGCGGCTTGAACGCGGCCAGGTCATCCTGCAGGTACTGGTCGTACATCGCCGGGCCGGTGATGTCGATGTGCTCGCGGCGCACGGTCACCGGGGTGCCCTTGTCGACATGGATCAGCACGCGGACGTGCTCGTCCTCGCGCGGCGCCTCGACCTTGATCACCGGGTTGTAGTAGCCGAACGGTTCCAGTGCCTGGCGGGTCTGCCGCTCGGCCTGGGACAGCAGGTACTCCAGGCGCGATTCGCCCTGTTCCTTGCCGATCGTGTCGTACAGCGACAGCGATTCCTGGATGTTCTCGATGATTGCGGCGTCGTCGCCCTTGTCCAATCCCTTGATGTCCACCTTGTCGATGGTGCCGCGCGCGTGGACCACGGAGGTGGCGGCCAGCGACAGGACCATCAGCGGCAGGGCGTATTTCTTTGGCTGCATGCGGCACAGCATACCGACCGAAGGTGACGATGCGAAATGCATCACGTCATTGGGGATCGGTTGTTAAGTTGCGGTCAAAATACGCGCCTTTGTGGCGATCATCGTGATCGCAGGCGAGGATGCCGGCATCGTACCCGATGCCGGCGATGACCCCGATGGACATCCGCCGGCGGTGATCCGGTAGTGCCGGCCGCTGGCCGGCAACCCACAGATCGATCCGATGCGCGGTGGCAATGCCGGCCAGCGGCCGGCACTACCGGTACGGGCATCAGCTCGACAGATGCTCGATCGCCGCGACCTTGCCCAGCCGCTCACCCAGCATCGTCAGCAGCGCAAGGCGATTGCCACGCAGTGCCGGATCTTCCGCATTGACCATCACGCCATCGAAGAACGCGTCGACCTGCGGGCGCAGGCGCGCCAGGCGTGCCAGCACGGCCACGTAGTCCTTGTGCTGCAGGCTGGCGCCGGTGTCGTCGATGGCCGCGGTGACCGCTTCGGCCAGCGCGCGTTCGGCATCTTCCTGCAGCAGCGCCGGATCGATCTGGGCCGGAATGTCGCCCTCGGCCTTGCGCAGGATGTTGCGGATGCGCTTGTTGGCCGCAGCCAGTGCTTCGGCTTCCGGCAACGCGGCAAACGTGCCAATTGCGTCAAGGCGGCGGTCGAAGTCGTACAGCGAGGCCGGCTTCAGCTCGGCCACGGCGTTGAAGTGCGTGGCCGGCACGCCCTTGTCGCTGTAGTAGCCCTTCAGGCGGTCGAGGATGAAGTCGTACAGCTCGCCGACATCAGCCTGCACGTTGCGCACGGCCAGGTTGGCGTTGGCGCTGGCCAGCAGCGCGCGCAGGTCCAGCTCGAAGCCGCTCTCGATGATCGTGCGGGCCAGGCCCAGCGCATTGCGGCGCAGGGCGAACGGGTCCTTGTTGCCGGTCGGCTTCAGGCCTGCGGCGAAACCACCGGCCAGCGTGTCGACGCGTTCAGCAATCGCCAGCACCTTGCCCAGCGGCGACAGCGCGATGTCGTCACCGCCGAAGCGTGGCTGGTAGGCCTCGTCGATGGCCAGCGCCACATCGGCCGATTCGCCACCGGCCACGGCGTAGTGGCGGCCGGCGATGCCCTGCAGTTCCGGGAATTCGTTGACCATGCGCGATTGCAGGTCGTTCTTGGCCAGTTCGGCGGCACGCCGCGCCTGCGCAGCGTCGGCGCCCACCTGGGGTGCGATCACTTCGGCCAGGGCGGCCACGCGCGCCACCTTGTCGGCCACGCTGCCCAGCTTGGCCTGGTAGGTCACCGTCTTCAGGCCTTCGCCCATCGACACCAGGCCCTGCTTCAGGTCCTCGTCGAAGAAGAACTTGGCATCGGCGAAGCGCGGGCGGATCACGCGTTCGTAGCCCTTGGCCACTTCGGCCACGTCCTTCGATTCGATGTTGGCGATACCGATGAACTTCTCGGTCAGCGTGCCGCTGTCATCCAGCACCGGGAAGAATTTCTGGTTGATCTCCATCGTCTCGATCAGCGCTTCCTGCGGTACCGCCAGGAACGCGCGTTCGAAGCTGCACAGCACCGCCGACGGCCACTCGACCAGGTTCACCACCTGCTCCAGGTTGTCGTCGGTGATGCGGGCGCTGCCGCCAGCCTTGGCCGCAGCGGCCTCGACCTCGGCGACGATGCGCGCGCGGCGCTCGCTCGGGTCGACCAGCACGAACGCGGCGCGCAGGGCTTCAACGTAGTCCTGCGGCTGTGCCAGCGACACGGCCTGGTCGTGGTGGAAACGATGGCCGCGGCTGACACGGCCGGCCTGCAGGCCGAACAGCTCGGCCTCGACCACGTTGGCACCGTGCAGCAGCACCAGCCAGTGCGCCGGGCGCGCAAAGCCCCAGGCATGGTCGCCCCAGCGCATCGGCTTGGGAATCGGCATCGCCGCAATCGCCTCGCGCAGGATTTCCGGCAGCAGGCTGGCAGTACTCGCACCCGGGGTCACCGCGCGGTGCACGAAGCGCTCACCCTTGTTGTCGGTGGTCTTCTCCAGCGCGGTCCAGTCGATCCCGGCCTTGGCGGCGAAGCCCTGCAGGGCCTTGGTCGGCTGGCCTTCGGCGTCCAGCGCGATGTTCAGGTACGGGCCCAGCACTTCGCTGTGCTGTTCCGGCTGCTCCAGGCCGACGCCCGGCAGCAGCACGGCCAGGCGGCGCGGGGTCGACAACGGGCGCGCATCGCCCAGTTCCAGCGCGACGCCGCGCTTGCGCAGGCCTTCGACGACACCGTCGAAGAACGCCTGGGCCAGGCCCGGCAGCGCCTTGACCGGCAGCTCCTCGGTGCCCAGTTCGATCAGCAGGGGGGACAATTGGCTCATCGGTTCGATCCTGTGGTGGGGGCGCAGCGCGCAACGCGTCCGGCGCCCCGGGTAGTGGGTGAAAAGCGGGTCGGTGCAGGAAGGCGGTCAGGCCTTCTTCGCGCCCGGGAAGCCCAGCTTCTCGCGCTGCTCGTAGTACGCCTTGGCCACCGCCTGGGCCAGCGCGCGCACGCGCAGGATGTAGCGCTGGCGCTCGGTCACGCTGATCGCGCGGCGCGCATCGAGCAGGTTGAAGGTATGGCTGGCCTTCATCACCTGCTCGTAGGCCGGCAGCGGCAGGTTCACTTCCACCAGCTTCTGCGCTTCACGCTCGCAGGCGTCGAAGCGGTGGAACATTTCTTCGACGTCGGCGTATTCGAAGTTGTAGGTGCTCTGCTCCACCTCGTTCTGGTGGTAGACGTCGCCGTAGGTCACCGGCTGGCCGTCCGGGCCGTAGGTCCAGACCAGGTCGTAGACGTTGTCGCAGTTCTGCAGGTACATGCACAGGCGCTCGAGACCATAGGTGATCTCGCCCAGCACCGGGCGGCACTCCAGGCCACCGGCCTGCTGGAAGTAGGTGAACTGGGTCACTTCCATGCCGTTGAGCCAGACTTCCCAGCCCAGGCCCCAGGCGCCCAGCGTCGGCGATTCCCAGTTGTCCTCGACGAAGCGCAGGTCGTGCACCAGCGGATCGATGCCCAGGGCCTTCAGCGAATCCAGGTACAGCTGCTGGATGTTGTCCGGCGCCGGCTTCATCGCCACCTGGTACTGGTAGTAGCGCTGCAGGCGGTTCGGGTTCTCGCCGTAGCGGCCATCGGTCGGGCGGCGCGACGGCTGCACGTAGGCCGCGTTCCAGCTTTCCGGACCGATCGCACGCAGGAAGGTGGCCGGGTGGAAGGTACCGGCGCCCACCTCCAGGTCGAGCGGCTGGATGAGCACGCAGCCCTGCTGGGCCCAGAACTGGTTCAGGGTCTGGATCAGGCCCTGGAAGGTGATCGGAACGGTCGGGGTCGCGGACATGCGTACGAGTCTTGGCCGGCAAGGGGGTGCGCTAGTATAACGGCCGACCTGCGGGGCATTCCGTACCCGGGAGGAGCAGGCAGATGGAACATCGGCTGCCGGTGGGCACGCCCGGCGAGCCAGGCGGCGTCCCGCTGCCGTGGGGCCGCCTGCATTTCGAACAGGTCGGTGCGGCGCTGCTGGCCGACGGCCTGGTCGCCGAGCACGAGGGCGAGCGCATGCGGTTTTCCGCGCAGGGCGCGCGCAATGCCAGTGAAGTGCATCCGCTGGTGCTGCTGTCCAACCTCAAGCTGGCCGCCCGCGACGGTGGCGAGCTGACCCTGGAGCGCCTGACCGAATGGCTGGCCCGGCGGACCGGCAGCCGCTACCTGCGCATCGATCCGACCCGGGTCGACGTCGCGGCCGTCACCGCGCTGGTCTCCCACGCCTATGCCCGCCGCCACCGCTTCCTGCCGCTGGCAGTGGATGCCGAGCGCGTGCTGGTGGCCACCAGTGAGCCGCTGGTACAGGAATGGCGCCGCGACCTGCAGCACCTGACCCGCCGCCGCATCGAGCTGGCGGTGGTCAACCCGCTGGACCTGCACCGCTACACCATGGAGTTCTACGGGGTGACCCGCTCGGTGCGTGGCGCCCGCGGCGACGTCCGTGGCGAGGCCAACACCACCCTGCCCAGCTTCGAGCAGCTGGTCGAGCTGGGCCGCACCGGCGACGTCAACGCCGACGACCAGCACATCGTGCACATCGTCGACTGGCTGCTGCAGTACGCCTACGAGCAGCGCGCCTCGGACATCCACCTGGAACCTCGCCGCGAGATGGGACGCATGCGCTTCCGCATCGACGGCGTGCTGCACAAGGTGTTCGAAGTGCCACCGGCAGTGATGACCGCCGTGGTCAGCCGCATCAAGGTGCTCGGCCGCATGGATCTGGCCGAGCGCCGGCGCCCGCAGGACGGCCGCATCAAGACCCGCTCGCCGGGCGGCCGCGAAGTCGAGATGCGCCTGTCGACCATGCCCACCGCCTTCGGCGAGAAGTGCGTGATGCGCATCTTCGACCCCGATGCCGCCTTCAAGAGCATCGACCAGCTCGGTTTCAGCCCGCAGGAGGCCGCCGGCTGGAATGCGCTGGTCGAGCGCCCGCATGGCATCGTGCTGGTCACCGGCCCGACCGGTTCGGGCAAGACCACCACCCTGTACTCGACGCTGAAGCGGCTGGCCACGCCGGACGTGAACGTCTGCACGGTGGAGGACCCGATCGAGATGATCGCGCCCGAGTTCAACCAGATGCAGGTGCAGGCCAACATCGACCTGGACTTCGCCAGCGGCGTGCGCACCCTGCTGCGGCAGGACCCGGACATCATCATGATCGGTGAGATCCGCGACCTGGAGACCGCGCAGATGGCGGTGCAGGCGTCGCTGACCGGCCACCTGGTGCTGTCCACCCTGCATACCAACGACGCGCCGTCGGCGGTCACCCGCCTGCTCGACCTGGGCGTGCCGCACTACCTGCTGGCCAGCACCCTCAACGGCATCCTTGCCCAGCGCCTGGTGCGCACGCTGTGCCCGCACTGCAAGCAGCCACACAGCCTCGGCGCCGCCGATTGGGCGGTGCTGGCTGATAGCCATGCCGCATATCCAGATGCCGCCACGCCCTGTCGGCCGGTCGGCTGCCTGGAGTGCCGGCGCACCGGATTCCTCGGCCGCATCGGCCTGTATGAGTTGCTGCCATTGGGCTCGCGCCTGCGCGGGCAGATCCGCGCCGACATGGATCTGGCCGGCTTCACCCGCGCCGCGCGGGCTGAAGGGCTGCGAACCCTGCGCCAGGCCGGGCTTGAAAAGGTGGCGCAGGGGCTGACTACAATCGAGGAAGTCCTGTCAGTCCTGCCGCCCCCGGATGAACCCAGCCCCGTTCCTGATCCTTGAAACCGGCCGACCGGTGCCGTCACTGCGCCGCTATGGGCGCTTCCCGCATTGGATCCGCGTCGCCGCCGGGCTGGAAGAGCACGAGACGGTGGTGGTCGATGTCGAACACGGAGATGCCCTGCCCGACCCGCATGCCTTCGCTGGCGTGCTGGTGACTGGCTCGGCCGCCTTCGTCACCGACCACGCCGAATGGAGTGAACGCAGCGCCGCATGGCTGCGCCAGACCGCCCACGCCGACCTGCCCGTGTTCGGCATCTGCTACGGCCACCAGCTGCTGGCGCACGCGCTGGGTGGCGAGGTGGCCTACAACCCGGCCGGGCGCGAGTCCGGCACGATCGAACTGGAACTGCAGCCGCAGGCCGCGCAGGACCCGCTGTTCCAGGGCCTGCCCCAGCACTTCGCCGCCCACGCCACCCACCTGCAGACTGTGCTGCGCGCGCCCGACGGTGCCGAAGTGCTGGCACGCTCGCCGCTGGACGGCTGCCACGCCTTCCGTTGGGGGCGCCAGGCCTGGGGCGTACAGTTCCATCCCGAATTCGCCACTCACCACATGCGCGGCTACGTGCGTGCCCGCGCCGACTGCATCGGCCGCCACGGCGGCTGCGCCCGCAGCATCGAGCGCGCGGTCAGCGCCGCACCGCTGGCCCGCCAGCTGCTGCGCCGCTTCGTCCGCCAGGCGCGGCTGTCTTCAGCCCAGCCGGCGGCAAAACAGGGATAATCGGCGCCACGGGCAACCGCCCGGCCCCCTCCTGTCCTTCCCGGATGTCCATGAAAGAGATTCGCAAGCTGCCGGCCTCGGCGGGCGCCCAGTGGTTGCTGGATACGTTCTCGCTGTATCGGCGTGCGCCGCTGCAGCTGGCCCGGATCGGTCTGACCTGGCTGCTGGTGAGCTGGGTGGTCACCCTGTTGTCGACGCTGATTCCCGGCGCCGCCGGCATGGCTGTACAACTGATGACCCTGGCCATCTCGCCGATCATGTTCGGCGGCATGCTGTACGCCGTGGGTGAGATCGACGAAGGCCGCCCGGGCCTGGCCTCGCACCTGCTGCAGCCGATCCGCGACCACCGCGTCAGCCACCTGCTGGTACCGCTGGCGATCCAGGTACTGGCGGTCCTGCTGCTGGGCGCGCTGTTGTTCATGATGATCGGCCGCGAGGGCTTCACCGCCTTCAGCGAGGTCATGACCAAGATGGAAGAGATCAGCCGCAGTGGCCAGCAGATCAAGCCGGATGATGCCGCCGCGCTGGTGGCCAACCTGCCGGCCAAGCGCATTGCACTGTGGATGCTGCTGGTGTTCCTGAGCGCGGTTGCGCTGTCGCTGGCGATGTTCACCCAGCCGGCGCTGGTGGTGTTCGACAAGCAGAGCGGCATGCACGCGCTGCGCCTGAGCCTGCAGGGCTGCATCGAGAACATCGGCGCGATGATCGTGTTCGCCGTGCTCGGCCTGATCGCCGCGTTCTGCATCTACATCCTGTTCGTGATCGTGATCCAGATCGCGATGCTGATCGGTGGCCCGCTGGCCGCGGCCTTCATCGCGCAGCTGGTGCTGACCACGGTGCTGATGCCGCTGTATGTCGGCGCGGTCTACGCCGCGTGGAAACAGATGTTCGTGCACCGCGGCAGCCGCGCCGCCCCGCCGATCCCGACCACCCCGACCTCAAGCGACATCTTCCACGCCTGACGGAAAAAGGGGACGGAGGGGATTAAGTCGTTTATGCCCAGTGTGTGCAGCTAACGACTTAATCCCCTCCGTCCCCTTTTTTTTCTTTCAGGCGGCGGGCTTCTTCACTACCGACGACGGCACCAGCCAGCGTGCGGCGTGGATGCCCAGCTCGTAGAGCAGGCACATCGGGATCGCCAGCATCAACTGCGAGACCACATCCGGCGGGGTCAGCACCGCTGCCAGCACGAAGATGCCGACGATCGCGTAGCCGCGGCCTTCCTTGAACTGCTGCGGCGTCACCCAGCCCAGCAGCACGAGGATCACCATCGCCACCGGCAGTTCGAAACTGCCACCGAAGGCGAAGAAGATCGCCAGCACGAAATCCAGGTAGGCATTCGCATCCGGGGTGATCGCGATCACGTCCGGGCTGAAGGTGGTCAGGAAGTGGAACACCGCCGGCAGCACCAGGAAGTAGGCGAAGGCGCAGCCGGTGTAGAACAGCAGTACCGACGACACCAGCAGCGGCACCGCCAGGCGCTTCTCACGCGCATACAGACCGGGCGCGACGAAGGCCCACAGCTGGTACAGCAGCCACGGCACCGCCACGAACAGGGCAACGAAGAAGGTCAGCTTCAACGGCGCGAAGAAGGCACCGGCCGGATTGGTCGCGATCATCGTCTGCCCGTTCGGCAGCTGCGAGACCAGCGGTTCGGCCAGCGCGTTGTACAGCTTCTGGGTAAACGGCAGCAGCGCCAGCAGCACCACGCCCAGGCCCAGCAGTGCGCGCACCAGACGGCCGCGCAGTTCGACCAGATGCTCGACCAGCGAGCTTTCGCCGAAATCCTGTTCACTCATGGCTGGCGCTCCGTGCTCTGCGGCGGCGGTGCACCGGCTTCAGGGGTTGTCGCCGGCGTCGGCTCGGGAGCAACGCTCTCCTGTACCGGTGCATCAGCATGGGGCAGGCCGCTCATATGCGGCGGCAGCTCCGCGGGCGCCGGTGCGCGCACCTCCTGCGCCAGCGTATCGCCCTGCTGCTGCGCTTCCTGCGCTTCGCGACGGATCGCTTCGCCGCTGGCGCGCAGCTGGTTCTCGGTGTCCTGCATGCCCTGGCGCACGTCCTGCATCTGCCGCTTGATCTCCTCGGCCTGCAGTTCGCGCTCCAGTTCCTGTTTCACCGAATCCCATTGATTGCGGGCACGACGCACCCACAGGCCGGCAAAGCGGGCCGCCTTGGGCAGGCGCTCGGGACCGAGCACCACCAAGGCGACCACGGCGATCACCAGCAGTTCGCTGAAGCCGATATCAAACACCGCGACCGCTCCGGATCAGCGAGGGGTGCGGTCGTGCTCGTCCTGCGCGGTGCGCGAGGCGTCCTGGCTGCGCGACTCGTCGCCCAGCTGCGCGTTCGGCTTGTCGTCGTCGCGCATGCCCTTCTTGAATTCCTTGACCGCCGAACCGAGGTCCTTGGCGCCACTGGTCAGGCGCTTGGTGCCGAACACCAGCAGGACGATGGCCAGCACGACCAACCAATGCCAGATGCTGAAACTGCCCATAAAGACGCTCGTTACGTTAGTGATCAGGCTGTCGAGCATAGCGCACCGGCTGTTAGCCGGCGCGCGTGACGAAAGTCAGTTTCCGCCCAGCGTTTCCGTGCGGATTTCGCCGTCGTTGACCGGCTGGAAGCCCTGCTGCTGCGGCGGCGGGTTCTGCGGGACGTTCTGCAGCGGCGCGGTGGTGGCTTCGGCCGGGGCCGCCGGCGCTGCCTGAACAGGCGCAGGCGCAGGAGCGGCAGGCGGGGCCGGCGCCGGGCGCGGCGCGTTGCCACCGTTGCCGTTGCGGTTGTTGCGGGCGGCGTAGGTGGCCTCTTCCAGGCGATCACGGAAGGCGACCACGTCCATCGACGGCGACCCGACGGCGCGACCTTCGAAGATCATGCGCGGCGTGGTGTTGCTGCCGTAGGCGTCAAGGTTGGCGGCATCGTCGATCTGCAGCACCGCGCCATCCAGCGCAACACCGGCGAACAGGCCGCGGGCGCGCGACCAGGACCAGATCTCGGCCTTCAGCTGGCCGTCGGTGGCGGCGGCGGCATTGCGGCCGACCGGACCGGCGGCAACGCCGGCATCGGCGCCCAGCGTGAACTTGCCGTTGACCAGGTTGTCCAGGCTGCGGTCGTTGCGGAACACCAGCACCACGTCCGAAGACTGGACGCCGGCCTGGAAGCCGATGCTGCCACCGGTCAGCTTGACGAATACCGGGCTGGACCACGCGCCATTGGGCATGCGCACCGACATCAGGCCGTGGCCGCGACGACCACCAATGACCAGACCGGCCTTGATCGTGTCGGGAATGACGATGACCGCGCGGCCTTCGTCGAGCAACTTGTCCGGAATCCCCTGTTCAGGGATTTCCTGGATTTCAGCCAGCACGCGCACGGCATTGCGGGCGCGCTGGTCTTCCTGCGGTCCGGCCATGGCCTGGCTGGACAGCAGGCTGGCGGCGATCAGCAGGGCTTGGATCGGGCGACGCATGGCAGGCTCCAGAAGTCAGTCCATAGGAAGATATAGCAAGTGACTGAAATTAGTAGTGTTGTCATGAATCGCCAATGAGCGTTCCCTGCTCACATTGATGCGCGCTATGCCCGCAATCCGAACCCTGCATCCCGGCGCGGCACCGGATCGGCGACAATGCACACCATGCTCGACGCACCCGATACCGCCGTGCTGGCGGTCAACCTAGGCACGCCCGAGACGCCGACGGCCCCCGCCGTACGCCGTTACCTGGCCGAATTCCTGTCCGACCCCCGCGTGGTCTCGATCCCGGCGCTGCTGTGGCAGCCGCTGCTGCGCGGGCTGATCCTGCCGCTGCGCAGCGGCCGTTCGGCGGCCAAGTACGCCCAGGTCTGGCTGCCGGATGGCTCACCGCTGATGGTCCATACCCGGCAGCTGGCGCAGGCCATGCAGGCCCTGCTGCCGACCCTGAAGGTGCGCCACGCGATGCGCTACGGCGAACCGGCCCTGGCCAGCGAGCTCGACCGCCTCGCCGCCGAAGGCGCACGCCGCATCGTGGTGCTGCCGCTGTACCCGCAGTACTCGACCACCACCACCGCCTCGGTCGAAGACCGCGTCGACGCCTGGCAGCGCCGCAATCCAGGCGTGACCGTCAGCCTGGTGCGCGACTACTCGATCGACCCGGGCTGGGTCGAAGCGGTTGCCGGCTCGATCCGGCGCTACTGGGAGCAGCACGGTCGCGGCCAGACGCTGATGTTCTCCTTCCACGGCATCCCGCAGCGCCTGGCCGACGCGGGTGATCCGTATCCGCAGCGCTGCGAGGCCAGCGCGCAGGCCATCGCCAACGCGCTGGGCCTGGGCAAGGACGACTGGCAGATGGGTTACCAGTCGCGCTTCGGCCGCGAGCGCTGGCTGCAGCCTTACGCTGAGCCGAGCCTGTGGGCCCTGGCCGAATCCGGCGTGAAGCAGATCGACGTGGTCTGCCCCGGCTTCGCTACCGATTGCCTGGAAACGCTGGAAGAAGTCGCGATGGGCTTCACCGAAACGCTGGCCGAACGTGGCGCGACGATGCGCTACATCCCCTGCCTCAATGCCGAACCGGAACACGCGCGCGCCTTGGCGCGACTGGCCGTGGCCTCGCTGGCATGAGTCTGCAGCCCTTTGAACTCGAGGTCGGCGGCACCCGCGTCGCCGGCCTGCGCAACAGCAGCGAGGGCCCGCGCGTGCTGGCCCTGCATGGCTGGCTCGACAATGCCGCCAGCTTCGTACCGCTGGCCCCGCACCTGTCGTCGCTGCAGCTGGTGGCGATCGACCTGCCCGGCCATGGCCACAGCGCGCATCTGCCGGCCGGTGCCAGCTACACCACGGCGGCCGCGATCTGCCACGTACTCGACGTCGCCGACGCGCTGGGCTGGGAGCGCTTCAGTTTGCTCGGCCATTCGATGGGCGCCGGCATCGCCAGCCTCACCGCCTCGGTCAGCGACCGCGTCGAGCGCCTGGTGGCGATCGAAGCACTCGGCGGCCTGCGCGGCCCGGAGGAAGAAACCGCCCATCGCCTGCGCGAGCATGTGAACGCCACCCGTGCGTTGGCGCGCAAGCAGCTGCGCGTGTTCCCCGACCTGGCCGCGCCGATCCGCGCACGGATGATGACCAACCAGCTCAGCGAACCGTGCGCACGGCTGCTGGTCGAGCGCGGCGTGGAACCGATCGAAGGCGGCTATCGCTGGTGCAGTGATCCGCGCCTGATGCTGCCCACCGCGATCCGCCTCAGTGAAGGCCAGATCGACAACCTGCTGCAGGCCATCGCCTGCCCGACACAGGTGATCTATGCCACGCCGGCGCAGTCGTATTATCCCGAGCCGATGCGCAGCGATCGCCTGCAGCACCTGCGGGATGGACGGCTGGCCGTGTTTCCCGGCAACCATCACCTGCACATGGAAGACCCGGAACAGATCGCAGACGTGATCCTGCACTTCTTCAGCAACGACAACGCCGGCTGAGCGCAGGCGCCCGCGCGCTTCACTCCGCGCGTCTGCGGCCGATACATCAGTTGCGGGCCCCTGCGCCCGCTGCACGCGGGCCCGGTCGGTCCTGCGGCATGTGTCTGGTTCTGCAAGGAAGTCCGCATGCCCGCTCTGCTGCACCGTCACCCACAGGATGTGGCCACGGTGTCCCGTCTCCGCGTCGCTGATCGCGCCGCATCCCTCGAATTCCCGGCACCCGCCCTGGTCACGCCCTGCTGCGTGCGTTGCGGCGTGCTCGTTGTCGTCTGCTGATCCAGGAGCCTCCGATGTCCATTGCATCCGCCCGTCCCCCCGATACCGCCCGCCTGTCGCACCTGCAGCAGCTCGCCCGCGGCGCCGACCGCCGACTGCTGATCGGCAGCGCCGCGCTGGCCGTGACTGGCCTGGTGCTGGCCCTGCGCGGTCCGCACGGTGTGGCCGCCGCGTTGACCGCAGGCGCGCTGTTGCCCGCCTCGTGGCTGGCTGGTCCGCTGGCAGGCCGCGGGATCGCGCGCAACGGCCTGGCGATCCTGTTGTCGCTGCAGCTGTCCCTGTTGTGCGCGATCGCCGGCCTGTCGCCGGCATTGCCGATCGCCCTGCTGCTGGGCGTGCTGCTGGGCCATCGCGATCGCCTTCCGGTGTGGCTGGCCGGCAGCATCGGCACGCTCGCACTGCTGGCGCCGCTGCAGGCGGGTGCCGCGGTGGGGCCGACACTGTTGCAGGCCGCGATGCTCGCCGGCCTGACCCTGTTCCTTGGCCAGGTCGCACTGCGGCTCCGCCAGCAGACCGAAGCACTCGGCCACGGCCCCCGCCGGCTGGCCGCACTGGCGCGCGACATCGCCACCGGCGCCGATCTTGGTGCACATGCCGACACCAGCGCCTACGCACCGGGTTCGCTGGCCCATGCGCTGGCCGACACCGCACGCCATGTGCAGGCCCAGCGTGGACGCGAAGCGGAGGCACACGCCGAGAACGCGCAGATCCGCCAGGCCCTCGATGCCTCACGCACCGCGATGATGATTGCCGACAACGACCACGTGATCCGCTACGTGAACCGCTCGGTGGTGGCCCTGCTGCGCAACCAGCAGGCGACGCTGCGCCAGGCCTTCCCCGATTTCGATGCCGAGCGCCTGGTGGGCAGCAGCATCCATCGCTTCCACGCCAACCCGGACCGCATCCGCGCCATCCTCAATGGCCTGCAGGTCACCCACAACGGCAAGGTCCAGATCGGCCCGGTGCACTTCGCCCAGGTGGTTACTCCGGTCTTCGACGCTCAGGGCCTGCGCCTGGGCTTCGCCGTGGAGTGGCATGACCGTACCCATGAGCTCGCGCTGGAGAACGCCGTCGCCGGCATCGTCGCGGCCGCCGCCGCCGGCAACCTCGACCAGCGTCTGCAGGCAACCGAAGGCGCCAGCTTCCTTGATGGGCTGACCGGTGGCATCAACCAGTTGCTGGATACGTTGGGCAGTACGGTCGACGAAGTGCGGCAGATGCTCTCGGCGCTGGCCAACGGCGATCTCGATCGACGCATGCACGGCGAGTATCACGGCGCCTTCGCTGCAATCCAGCGCGATGCCAACGCCACCGCCGGCCAGCTGGCGCGCATGGTCGGCCGCATCCAGCAGTGCGCATCCTCGATCAGCACCGCTGCAAGCGAAATCGCTGCGGGCAATGGCGCGCTGTCCGAGCGCAGCGAGCGCCAAGCGGCGCACCTGCAGGAAACCGCCGCCTCGATGGAGGAGCTGACCGCCACCGTGCGCCAGAACGCTGCCCATGCACGCGAGGCCAGCCAGCTGGCGGTCACCACGCAGGCCGCCGCCAGTGACGGCAACGTCGCCATGCAGCGCGTGGTCGATACCATGCAGGCAATTGAAGGTGCATCGAAGCGCATCGGCGATATCACCGGCGTGATCGACGGCATCGCCTTCCAGACCAATATCCTGGCGTTGAACGCAGCGGTGGAAGCCGCCCGCGCCGGCGAGCAGGGCCGTGGCTTCGCCGTGGTGGCCAGCGAGGTGCGTGTGCTGGCGCAGCGTTCGGCCGCCGCCGCGCAGGAAATCAAGAAGCTGATCGACGAAGCCGGGCGCCAGGTGGGCGAAGGCGCCCAGCTGGTGGCCGACGCGGGCCAGCGGATGCAGGGAATTGTCGGGGGCGTGGAGAATGTCAGCCACCTGATGCACGAGATCTCGGCGGCCTCGCAGGAGCAGTCGGTCGGCATCGAGCAGATCAACCAGACCGTGGTGCAGATGGATCAGGCCACACAGCAGAATGCCGCGCTGGTGGAGGAAGCCACCGCGGCCGCACGCGAACTGCAATCGCAGGCGGGTACGCTTACCGAAGCGGTGTCGGTGTTCCGCCAGCAGGAACCGCACGAGGTCTCGCGGGCTGCCTGATCCGGGCCTGCAATTCGATCGTGATCATGACGGCGCCCGCAGGGCGCCGTTTTTTTTTGCCCGCTTTTGCGTGATGGGTCAGGAAAAAGCCGCTTCCGGACCTGCCATGAGTAGCGGCCCACCCTGGTTGGCGCCGCATCCACGCACCGCGTGGATCTACCGGTAGTGCCGGACGCTGGCCGGCAATCACAGCGACGCGCACTGTCTGACCCGCTGCCGGGGTTGGCACCGCTCTCTTCGCAGGGACAGCCCATTCACGCACAGCGTGGATCTACTGTGGGTCCGCATGCCCTCGGTAGACACCAACCTTGGTTGGCGCTGTGGCTGCCCGCGGAGAATATCCACGCATGGCGTGGATCTACCGGCCGGTGTGCAGCCACGGAGGTGCCGGCCAGCGGCCGGCACTACCCGCATTTTCTGCGCACAAAGAAAAACCCCGCTGCGTGAGCAGCGGGGTTTTGGGTGTAAACCCTGGCGATGACCTACTCTCGCATGGCTTGAGCCACACTACCATCGGCGCAGCTGCGTTTCACTTCCGAGTTCGGGATGGGATCGGGTGGTTCCACAGCGCTAATTTCACCAGGGAGGCTTTTGGAGAGTCGCACTCGTCCCGATGGACAAGGCGCCAGCCTCGCATAGTTCTTGTGACGTAGCGTGCACTTGGATGCTCTTACGACGTTGTCGTAAAGCCAAGGCAACTTGAGGTTATATGGTCAAGCCGCACGGATCATTAGTATCAGTTAGCTCAATACATTGCTGTACTTACACACCTGACCTATCAACCACGTAGTCTACATGGTTCCTTCAGGGGGCTTGTGCCCCGGGAGATCTCATCTTGAGGCGCGCTTCCCGCTTAGATGCTTTCAGCGGTTATCGCTTCCGAACATAGCTACCCGGCAATGCCACTGGCGTGACAACCGGAACACCAGAGGTTCGTCCACTCCGGTCCTCTCGTACTAGGAGCAGCCCCTCTCAAATCTCCAACGCCCATGGCAGATAGGGACCGAACTGTCTCACGACGTTCTGAACCCAGCTCGCGTACCACTTTAAATGGCGAACAGCCATACCCTTGGGACCGACTACAGCCCCAGGATGTGATGAGCCGACATCGAGGTGCCAAACACCGCCGTCGATATGAACTCTTGGGCGGTATCAGCCTGTTATCCCCGGAGTACCTTTTATCCGTTGAGCGATGGCCCTTCCATACAGAACCACCGGATCACTAAGTCCTAGTTTCCTACCTGCTTGATCCGTCGATCTTGCAGTCAAGCACGCTTATGCCTTTGCACACAGTGCGCGATGTCCGACCGCGCTGAGCGTACCTTCGAGCTCCTCCGTTACTCTTTAGGAGGAGACCGCCCCAGTCAAACTACCCACCATACACGGTCCCCGACCCAGATAATGGGCCCAGGTTAGAACGTCAAGCACGACAGGGTGGTATTTCAAGGATGGCTCCGCTGCAGCTAGCGCCACAGTTTCATAGCCTCCCACCTATCCTACACAGACGAACTCAACGTTCAGTGTAAAGCTATAGTAAAGGTTCACGGGGTCTTTCCGTCTTGCCACGGGAACGCTGCATCTTCACAGCGATTTCAATTTCACTGAGTCTCGGGTGGAGACAGCGCCGCTGTCGTTACGCCATTCGTGCAGGTCGGAACTTACCCGACAAGGAATTTCGCTACCTTAGGACCGTTATAGTTACGGCCGCCGTTTACTGGGGCTTCGATCAAGAGCTTCGCCTTGCGGCTGACCCCATCAATTAACCTTCCAGCACCGGGCAGGCGTCACACCCTATACGTCCACTTTCGTGTTTGCAGAGTGCTGTGTTTTTGATAAACAGTCGCAGCGGCCTGGTTACTGCGACCCTCTTCAGCTATAGCTCGCACGAGCCACCAAAAAGGGTGCACCTTCTCCCGAAGTTACGGTGCCATGTTGCCTAGTTCCTTCACCCGAGTTCTCTCAAGCGCCTGAGAATTCTCATCCTACCCACCTGTGTCGGTTTACGGTACGGTCTGCGTAAGCTGAAGCTTAGGAGCTTTTCCTGGAAGCGTGGTATCAGTGACTTCGCCATAAAGGCTCGTCTCGGTGCTCGGTCTTAAAGGATCCCGGATTTGCCAAAGATCCAAACCTACCGCCTTTCCCCAGGACAACCAACGCCTGGTACACCTAACCTTCTCCGTCCCTCCATCGCACTTACGCGAGGTGCAGGAATATTAACCTGCTTCCCATCGACTACGACTTTCGTCCTCGCCTTAGGGGCCGACTCACCCTGCGCCGATTAACGTTGCGCAAGGAAACCTTGGGCTTTCGGCGTGCGGGTTTTTCACCCGCATTATCGTTACTCATGTCAGCATTCGCACTTCCGATACCTCCAGCAGACTTCTCAATCCACCTTCAACGGCTTACGGAACGCTCCTCTACCGCGCATAACAAAGTTATGCACCCCAAGCTTCGGTTCACTGCTTAGCCCCGTTAAATCTTCCCCGCAGACCGACTCGACCAGTGAGCTATTACGCTTTCTTTAAAGGGTGGCTGCTTCTAAGCCAACCTCCTGGCTGTCTGTGCCTTTCCACATGGTTTTCCACTTAGCAGTGAATTTGGGACCTTAGCTGTGGGTCTGGGTTGTTTCCCTTTTCACGACGGACGTTAGCACCCGCCGTGTGTCTCCCATACAGTCCGTCTCGGTATTCGGAGTTTGCAATGGTTTGGTAAGTCGCGATGACCCCCTAGCCATAACAGTGCTCTACCCCCGAGAGGATACATATGAGGCGCTACCTAAATAGCTTTCGAGGAGAACCAGCTATCTCCGGGTTCGATTAGCTTTTCACTCCTAATCACACCTCATCCCCTACCTTTGCAACGGGAGTGGGTTCGGGCCTCCAGTGCGTGTTACCGCACCTTCACCCTGGGCATGACTAGATCACCCGGTTTCGGGTCTACTGCCCGCGACTATGCGCCCTTATCAGACTCGGTTTCCCTTCGCCTCCCCTATACGGTTAAGCTTGCCACGAACAGTAAGTCGCTGACCCATTATACAAAAGGTACGCAGTCACTCCTTGCGGAGCTCCTACTGCTTGTACGCACACGGTTTCAGGTTCTATTTCACTCCCCTCTCCGGGGTTCTTTTCGCCTTTCCCTCACGGTACTGGTTCACTATCGGTCGGTCAGTAGTATTTAGCCTTGGAGGATGGTCCCCCCATGTTCAGACAGGGTTTCACGTGCCCCGCCCTACTCGTCTTCACTGAAATGGCCCTTTCAGATACAGGGCTATCACCTTCTATGGCCACTCTTTCCAGAGTGTTTTCCTAGAACCAAATCAGCTTAAGGGCTAGTCCGCGTTCGCTCGTCGCTACTTACGGAATCTCGGTTGATTTCTTTTCCTCTGGTTACTTAGATATTTCAGTTCACCAGGTTC
>NZ_CM151078.1:4727500-4730000 GCF_056480025.1 Stenotrophomonas sp. 109824_Sma
ACCGGAGTGGACGTTGTTGCCGATGCTGCTTCGTCGTTGGACCCGAAGGTCTTTCGTCGTTGCGAGCCGCCTATTATGGCAGGCCTTTCAGCTTTGTCAACAACTTGTTTGAGGAACTTGAAGCTCTTCGTGAAGTTGTTGCTGCAAGTCCAGGTCGAAACCAGGTGCCTGCAAAAAAAGGAAAACCCCGCTGCATGAGCAGCGGGGTTTTGGGTGTAAACCCTGGCGATGACCTACTCTCGCATGGCTTGAGCCACACTACCATCGGCGCAGCTGCGTTTCACTTCCGAGTTCGGGATGGGATCGGGTGGTTCCACAGCGCTAATTTCACCAGGGAGGCTTTTGGAGAGTCGCACTCGTCCCGGTGGGACAAGGCGCCAGCCTCGCATAGTTCTTGTGACGTAGCGTGCACTTGGATGCTCTTACGACGTTGTCGTAAAGCCAAGGCAACTTGAGGTTATATGGTCAAGCCGCACGGATCATTAGTATCAGTTAGCTCAATACATTGCTGTACTTACACACCTGACCTATCAACCACGTAGTCTACATGGTTCCTTCAGGGGGCTTGTGCCCCGGGAGATCTCATCTTGAGGCGCGCTTCCCGCTTAGATGCTTTCAGCGGTTATCGCTTCCGAACATAGCTACCCGGCAATGCCACTGGCGTGACAACCGGAACACCAGAGGTTCGTCCACTCCGGTCCTCTCGTACTAGGAGCAGCCCCTCTCAAATCTCCAACGCCCATGGCAGATAGGGACCGAACTGTCTCACGACGTTCTGAACCCAGCTCGCGTACCACTTTAAATGGCGAACAGCCATACCCTTGGGACCGACTACAGCCCCAGGATGTGATGAGCCGACATCGAGGTGCCAAACACCGCCGTCGATATGAACTCTTGGGCGGTATCAGCCTGTTATCCCCGGAGTACCTTTTATCCGTTGAGCGATGGCCCTTCCATACAGAACCACCGGATCACTAAGTCCTAGTTTCCTACCTGCTTGATCCGTCGATCTTGCAGTCAAGCACGCTTATGCCTTTGCACACAGTGCGCGATGTCCGACCGCGCTGAGCGTACCTTCGAGCTCCTCCGTTACTCTTTAGGAGGAGACCGCCCCAGTCAAACTACCCACCATACACGGTCCCCGACCCAGATAATGGGCCCAGGTTAGAACGTCAAGCACGACAGGGTGGTATTTCAAGGATGGCTCCGCTGCAGCTAGCGCCACAGTTTCATAGCCTCCCACCTATCCTACACAGACGAACTCAACGTTCAGTGTAAAGCTATAGTAAAGGTTCACGGGGTCTTTCCGTCTTGCCACGGGAACGCTGCATCTTCACAGCGATTTCAATTTCACTGAGTCTCGGGTGGAGACAGCGCCGCTGTCGTTACGCCATTCGTGCAGGTCGGAACTTACCCGACAAGGAATTTCGCTACCTTAGGACCGTTATAGTTACGGCCGCCGTTTACTGGGGCTTCGATCAAGAGCTTCGCCTTGCGGCTGACCCCATCAATTAACCTTCCAGCACCGGGCAGGCGTCACACCCTATACGTCCACTTTCGTGTTTGCAGAGTGCTGTGTTTTTGATAAACAGTCGCAGCGGCCTGGTTACTGCGACCCTCTTCAGCTATAGCTCGCACGAGCCACCAAAAAGGGTGCACCTTCTCCCGAAGTTACGGTGCCATGTTGCCTAGTTCCTTCACCCGAGTTCTCTCAAGCGCCTGAGAATTCTCATCCTACCCACCTGTGTCGGTTTACGGTACGGTCTGCGTAAGCTGAAGCTTAGGAGCTTTTCCTGGAAGCGTGGTATCAGTGACTTCGCCATAAAGGCTCGTCTCGGTGCTCGGTCTTAAAGGATCCCGGATTTGCCAAAGATCCAAACCTACCGCCTTTCCCCAGGACAACCAACGCCTGGTACACCTAACCTTCTCCGTCCCTCCATCGCACTTACGCGAGGTGCAGGAATATTAACCTGCTTCCCATCGACTACGACTTTCGTCCTCGCCTTAGGGGCCGACTCACCCTGCGCCGATTAACGTTGCGCAAGGAAACCTTGGGCTTTCGGCGTGCGGGTTTTTCACCCGCATTATCGTTACTCATGTCAGCATTCGCACTTCCGATACCTCCAGCAGACTTCTCAATCCACCTTCAACGGCTTACGGAACGCTCCTCTACCGCGCATAACAAAGTTATGCACCCCAAGCTTCGGTTCACTGCTTAGCCCCGTTAAATCTTCCCCGCAGACCGACTCGACCAGTGAGCTATTACGCTTTCTTTAAAGGGTGGCTGCTTCTAAGCCAACCTCCTGGCTGTCTGTGCCTTTCCACATGGTTTTCCACTTAGCAGTGAATTTGGGACCTTAGCTGTGGGTCTGGGTTGTTTCCCTTTTCACGACGGACGTTAGCACCCGCCGTGTGTCTCCCATACAGTCCGTCTCGGTATTCGGAGTTTGCAATGGTTTGGTAAGTCGCGATGACCCCCTAGCCATAACAGTGCTCTACC
>NZ_CM151078.1:4735000-4794681 GCF_056480025.1 Stenotrophomonas sp. 109824_Sma
TGCCGAACAGGACCAGTTCGAACAGGATGGCCGCCAGGTACATCTTCCGGTGCAGCAGCCAGTAGGTCGGCACCAGGAAGGCGGGCCAGTGCCACGGCCGCGGCGGCTTCGGCACCGGGCTGTCCAGGTGCCAGCGCTGGCGGTAGAGCGCCGCGTTGGGGCCCACGAGGAGGTTCAGGTAGTCCGCGTCGGACGAAGCAGGCGCGTCTCCCACCTCTGCGGCGGGCGCGAGATAGGGATTGTCGTCCGCCGGGGAAACCGGCGGGGTATCCAGATGATTCATGTCGGCGATTCCTTGCCCGGGATGATCCCGCGGTAGCGGCAGCCACCGGTGAATCTGAAGCCGCTCCGGCCTCAGCCTGCCATCACCTGCCCCACCAGCATCACCACAACGACGGCGATGGCCACCACCGCCGCTGCCAGTGCATTGGTGTCACCCCGCCTGGCCAGCTCGCTGCGCAGGCGTGGCTCGTCGTCTCCGGCCAGCGCACGGGCACGGGCGATCTCGTGCTGGCAATGCGCCAGGTACCAGCGATTGGCATACACCGCGGCGGTGATGTTGATGACAAAGGTGATGACCATCGACACGCCTTCCGGAACGCCCAGCAACGCCTCGGCGATGCTGAAGAACACCAGCATGCCGGCCCAGATCGCCGCCAGCCGGTACATCCTGCGGTACACCATCCAGATCACGCCGATCAGGAACGCCGGCCAGTGCCAGGTGCCGTTGCCGTCGGCAACACCCTGGTCGAGCCGCCAGCGCTGTCGATAGATCGGGAAGTTGCCGCCGACCACGGCGGCGTACAAGGCGATGTCGCCTTCCAGCTGCGGCGCGGCCGCTGCTACCGGCGAAGCAGCCGGCGCACGATAGGGGTCGGACGGATCAGCGGTCGGTGCGTCACCGCCGCTGACGGCCTGCACCGGTTCAACCGGCGGCGGGGTCGGTTCCATCGGCGTCACCGAAGGATCCAGCTCGGCCAACGGCCGCCACGATGCCATTCCTTCCCGCCACATCAGCGTACGGGCGGTTACGGTGCCGTCCTGCTGCAGGCGGCGCAGCCCGGCCAGGTCCACCGGCCCTTCGCTCTGCTTGCTGTTG
The DNA here is from genome assembly GCF_056480025.1 of Stenotrophomonas sp. 109824_Sma. NCBI lineage: Bacteria > Pseudomonadati > Pseudomonadota > Gammaproteobacteria > Lysobacterales > Lysobacteraceae > Stenotrophomonas > Stenotrophomonas sp. 109824_Sma. The sequence goes on from NZ_CM151078.1 coordinate 4,736,100, forward strand.
GCGTACCACCACTGTGCGTCCTGCATGCCATCCATTCCTGTCGATCCCATCGTTACTCTGAACATCCCGCTACGTCCTGCAGCGGTTCACTAACCAGCACCTGCACCAGCTGGTGGCGCGCGCCGGGTGCAAGGGTAATCTGCTCTGGCCCAGCATTGGCCACTTCCAGGCACACGTAGTCGTGCCAACCGTCGCCGACATCGGCCATCTTCGCCGCCGCCGCCGCGCCCGGATTCCAGGCCACCAGGGTCTGGCTGCCTTCGCTGCGGATCTCGATCCGCCGCTGCAGGACGGGATCGCGCAGCACGTAGTGGCCGCCGGCACCGGTATAGATGCGGTCGCTTCGCCCCGGATCGCGCGGGTCACGCAGCGACCAGGGCCCCTGCTGCTGGTGCAGCTGCGTGTAGTCCTCGTACTTGTCCAGATAGTGCAGGCCATCGAGGCCATCGACCTCGACACGACGGGCATCGCCTACCCGGAAGTAGCTGTGCAGGGCCTGGGTGAAGGTCACCGGGGACGTGCCGGTGTTCTCGGTGGTCAGCTGCTGGTGCAGCTGGCGACCGATGCGCAGCTGCATCTGCAGGCGCAGGCCACATTCGGCAATCGACAGGGGCGCCAGCTGCAGCTCCAGCTCACCGTCATCGCCCTGGCGGGCCTGCAGCAGTTCCCAGCGCGCGGTGCGCACCAGGCCGTGTGCCGGCACGTCATCGCGCTGGCCCTGGCGACCGAACCACGGCCAGCACACTGGGACGCCACCCCGGATCGGCGTGGGCAGCCCGGCACGTTTCGGCGACAGCCACAGCAGGTCCGGCTGCCCCTCTGGAATGAACGACAGCAGCTGTCCGCCGAACACGCTGATGACCGCGGTGGCGCTGGGGGTGCGTACCTGCCAGGCCTCGAGCCCGTGGTACAGGCCGGTGCTGACGTCCGGGTTCGACTGCATGCGATGACGCTCCTTGAAGACCGCGGCGATGATGTCGCGGCCAGCCTGCGATCGGCAAGGTCTAGCGGGTGGCAGGCGCCCCTGCTGCTGCCTCCTGCTGCAATGCGCGCAGGATGCGCTGGCCGGCGCGCCCATCCGCATTGGCCCAGCCCAGGCGCTGCTGCTCGGCCTGGATCGCGCGACGGGTGGCGGTGCCGATCATGCCGTCGGCGCTGCCGATGTCGTGGCCCCGGGCCAGCAGCAGGGTCTGCAGCTGGCGGCGTTCATCGCGGCCGATGCCGGGATCATCGGTCGGCCAGGCGGTGGCCAGGCCGGTGTCGCCACGCAGCTGGTCGGCCAGGGTGGCAATCGCCAGCGCATAGCTTTCGGCAGCGTTGTAGCTGTAGATCGCGTCGTAGTTGCGGAACACCAGCAGTGCCGGGCCCTTGATGCCCGCCGGCAGCAGCAGGGCGGCACGCGCGTCGGCCGGCAGGTTGGGCGGCGCCAGCACGCTGCCATCCAGCGCAGTCACGCCCTGCGCGCGCCAATCGGCCAGGGCCCGGCGCTGGGTGCGGCCCGCCTGGCTGGCGTTGAAGCCGGCGGGAACCCGTACTTCCATGCCCCACGGTTCGCCACTGCGCCAGCCGGCCCGCTTGAGGTAATTGGCGGTGGACGCCAGCGCGTCGGGAATGCTGCCGACCAGATCGCGGCGGCCATCGCCATCACCATCGACCGCGATACGTGCGTAGGTGCTGGGCATGAACTGCGTATGCCCGAAGGCGCCGGCCCAGGAACCGGTGAGACCCTGGGCCTGCAGGTCGCCGCGGTCGATCAGCTTGAGCAGCGCCAGCAGTTCGCCCCGGAAGAAGGCCTGGCGGCGGCCGGCACAGGACAGCGTGGCCAGCGACTGCAGCAGCGGGCGCTTGCCGAAGACACGGCCATAGTCGCTCTCCACCCCCCAGACCGCGACGATGGTGGCCGGATCGACGCCGTACTGTGCGGAGACGCGATCGAGCAGATCGCGATGTTGCTGCAGCAGGGTGCGGCCATCATCGACGCGCTGGCGGTCGACCAGCGCGGCCAGGTAATCCCAGATCGGCGTGGTGAATTCCGGTTGTGCGTCCAACAGCCCGAGCACGCTCGGATCCGGCGTGAGTCCGGCGGTGATCCCGTTGAATCGCTCAGCGCTGATGCCCTGGGTCGCGGCGGTGGCCTGCAGGCCCGCCAGGCAGCGGCTGAATGCCGGATCGATGCTGGCGGCGGGGGCCGCAGGCAGCGTCGGCGTCGACGCGAGGGCGGCCGCCAGGCCGAGCGTGGTCAGAATGGGCATGGCGTCCTCCGTGTTGCCGTTGCACGGCCATCTTAGGGGCAGCGGTGCGGCCGAACCTGAAGGGGCAACGGCTGGCCGCCCACCCTAGGCAGCGCGCAGCAGGCGCAGGCCATAGGCGGGGCTTTCGGCATCCCAGCGCTGCGCGACCTGCAGGCCCGCCTGCTGCAACAGCGCGTCGAAGCTGTCATCGGTGTACTTGTGGCTGTACTCGACGCGGATGGGTTCACCGGCAGCAAAGTGGAAGGTGCGGCCATCCAGGTGGACGTCCTGCGCCCACTGGCTGACCAGGTCGGTTTCGATGCGCAGCCGTGCGGTGCTGTAACGGGCGCGGTGGCGGAATCCGTCGAGATCGAAATCGCTGCCGATCTCGCGATTGAGGCGGGCCAGCAGGTTGAGGGTGAATGCTGCGGTGACACCCTGCGCATCGTTGTAGGCCGCCTCGATCAGCGTCGGGTCCTTGTGCAGGTCGATGCCGACCAGGGCCAGGCCGTCGCGGCCCATGGTCTGGCGCATCGCCCGCAGCAGCGCGACGGCATCCTCGTCGGCGAAATTGCCCAGTGTGGAACCGGGGAAGAACAGCAGGCGACGGGCCGGCACGCGCTCGGGCGTGGGCACGGCGACGGCGCGGGTGAAGTCGGCGCAGACCGGCAGCATCTCGACCTCGGGCAGCGCGGGTGCCAGATGGTCGATGCTGGACAGCAGGGCCGCCCGCGAGATCTCGATCGGGGTATAGGCCACCGGATCCTGCAGCGCAGCCAGCAGCAACGCAGTCTTGCGGCCACTGCCGCTGCCCAGCTCCACCACGTGCAGGCGCGGGCCGACCACGCGCGCGATATCGGGCAGCACCCGGGCCAGCAGCGCCAGCTCGGTGCGGGTGGGGTAGTACTCGCGGGTCTGGGTGATCTGTTCGAACAGACGCGAGCCGCGGGCATCGTAGAAGTACTTGGAGGGCAGCTGCCGCGATGCGCGTGACAGGCCGGCCACCGCATCGGCCAGGATCTGCTGCCGGCTGGGGGTCAGGTCGGTCAGCGCCTGCAGCGCGTCATGCACCGTGCTCATGTGAGGTCCCTGGCCAGGCGCAACCCGGAGAACTGCCAGCGCGCCGGCGGCATGAAGAAATTGCGGTAGCTGGCGCGCACGTGGTCGCGGGGCGTGGCACAGCTGCCGCCGCGCAGCACCCACTGGCCACACATGAACTTGCCGTTGTATTCGCCGAGGTTGCCGTCAAAGGGGCGGAAGCCCGGGTAGGCGCCATAGGCGCTGGCGGTCCATTCCCAGACATCACCGAACAGCTGCCGCAGTCCGCTACCCTGCCCGGCCTGCGGGTGCAGGTGATCGTCATCGGCAAAGTGGCCGCGCAGGGGCTGCGACGCGGCGGCAGCTTCCCACTCGAACTCGCTGGGCAGGCGCGCACCGGCCCAGCGGGCGCAGGCATCGGCCTCGTAGTAGCTGAGGTGGCAGACCGGCGCATGCGGATCCAGCTCGCGCCACCCCCCCAGGGTGTACTCGCGCTGCAGGGCATCATCCCAGTACAGGGGGTGCTGCCAGCCTTCGGCTTCACGCAGCGCCCAGCCTTCGCTGAGCCACCAGCGCGGCTCGCGGTACCCCCCCGCCTCGATGAAGGTGCGGTACTCGGCATTGCTGACGGGGCGTTCGGCCAGCGCATGCGCGGGCAGCAGCACACGGTGCGGCGGCGATTCGTTGTCGTAGGCGAAGGCGGCGTGCCGGGGCCATGCCGCGGCACCGACGGTGACGATGCGTTCGGGCGATTCGATCCAGCCCTGCGGCGTCGCGGTGCTGGCGACGGGTTGCAGGTCTTCGCGATACGGTGGCTGCAGTGGATTGCACCAGAACGCATGCTTGATGTCGGTCAGCAACAGTTCCTGGTGCTGTTGTTCATGCTGCAATCCCAGCTGCAGGTGATTCATCGCCTGCTCATCAAGGTCACCCGCCGCCAGCCGTGACTTCACCTGCAGGTCGACCTGTTGCCGGTAGTCGCGCACCTGCTGCAACGAGGGCCGCGACAGCAGCCCGCGCTGCGGCCGCGCATGCGCCGGGCCGATGCTCTTGTAGTAACTGTTGAACAGGTAGTCCCAGGCCGGGTCATGCGCCGGCGTGGTGGCGAAACCGGCCAGCACGAAGCGCTCGAAGAACCAGGTGGTATGGGCCAGGTGCCATTTGCTGGGACTGGCGTCGGCCATGCTCTGCAGCATGGCGTCCTCCGCACTGAGCGGCGCGGCCAGCTGCAGGCTGCGCGCCCGCACCTGTGCAAAGCGGCGGGCGAGATCGCGCTGCGGGGCAGCGACGGCGGCGGGTGCGCTGTCCATGCGGGCAGCATCGGCGCAGGACGGTGAGTGCGACGTCATGGCACCGCACCACCACGTTCACATGACAGCGGGCGCGCCCATTCAAGAAGCGCGTGGGGACGCCGCTAACGGCAATGTTGCGGCCGCATCGTCACCGCACTGGACTTACTGCGTGCCCCTGCATCCGCTCCGCCAGCCTGCGCATTACCTGTTCGTGCTGCCCGCCGTGCTGGTCGTCCTGGTGCTGTGGATGGCGCTGGGCACCGAGGATGTGGCCAGCCCGGGCCAGCGCATCCTGCCCTGGCTGCTGGCCTGCCTCGGCGCGGGCCTGGCGCTGCTTTACCACCAGATGCGCACGCTGTGCCTGCTGCTGGTGGTGGCAGTGGTGTTCGCGCTGCTGCACCGGGACGTCGGTGGCTACCTGCGCAGCGGCCATGTCGACGCCCTGACCCCGCTGCGCTTCCACGCGATCTCGGCGTGGGTGCCGCTGCTGTTCGCGGGACTGGCGCTGTGGCCGGAACGCGGACGCCGACGCCAGGACCTGCTGCTGCGCAGCGTGGTGTGCGGCGCAGCGCTGGTGATCTTCCTGCTGCTGGCGGCACAGCAGCCGCAGGGCATGCACGATCTGCTGTCGAACCGTCACTGGGCCTGGATTCCCGCCGACTGGAACGCGTTGGCGCAGCTGCCGGCGCTGCTGTTCCTGCTGGCAACCGCAGCATTGGGCTGGCAGGCGTGGCGGCATCCGCGGCCACTGCACACGGCGATGCTGCTGGCCCTGTTGTGCCTGTGGTGGATGCTGCCGCGGATCTTCCTGCAGCCGGTGCTGCTGCCAGCGCTGAGCAGTGCCGCCCTGCTGCTGATGCTGGGCGCGATGCTGCAGGAGTCCTTCCACATGGCCTTCCGCGATGAGTTGACCGGCCTGCCGGGGCGACGTGCATTCAACGAGACCCTGCAGCGGGCGCGTGGCACCTACAGCATCGCAATGGTGGACGTGGACCACTTCAAATCATTCAACGACACCCATGGCCACGACACCGGCGACGATGTGCTGCGCCTGGTGGCCTCGCGGCTGGCGCGGGTGGGCGACGGTGGCCGTGCGTTCCGCTATGGCGGCGAGGAGTTCGCGGTGGTGTTCCTGGACCGCCCGGCGGCGGCCTGTGTCGATGCCGTGGAAGCATTGCGGCAGAGCATCGAGGACACCCGCATGCAGCTGCGCGATCGCAGCACCCGCAGCCGTGACGACGAAGCCGGCCGACAGCAGCGCGGACGCGGTGGCAGCGGCCAGGTGGTGCAGGTGACGGTGAGCATCGGGCTGGCCGACAGCCGCGTGGATCCGCGGCCAATGGCGGTGGTCAAGGCCGCCGACCAGGCCCTGTATGTGGCCAAGGACGGCGGCCGCAACCAGGTGCGCGCGCACGGCGGCCAGCGCGTGCTGGCTGCGCGCAGCGCGTAGGGCTCAGACCGCGTCGAGGTAGTACCAGCGGCCGTCGATGCGTTGGAAGCGGCTGTGCTCGGTCATCTTCACCGCGCTGCCGCCGCCGATGCGGTAGCGCGCGGTGAAGCGGACGTCGGCGCTGTCGGCACCGGTGACGGTGTGCTCGTGCACGGTCAGGCCCAGCCAATGCGTGCGCTGGCCGGGTGCTTCATCCAGTGACAGCTCGGCCGGACGCGTGTCCGGGTGCCAGGTCTGGCGCAGGTAGTCGGCCAGGCCCCGCACATACGCGCTGTAGCGCGAACGCATCAGATGCTCGGCATCGGGTGCGGCCTCACCGGCGTGGAAACGGCCGCAGCAGGCGGCGTAGTCGGCAGGCAGGCCACAGGGGCAGGGATCGGCGGGTTTTCGGCTCATGCCGGCATTGTCGCCGGGTTGTGCGGATTGATCCACGCGCGGCACGGGCCAGCTGAAGCAGGACAGGCGTATGCTGTCGCGCCCCCACCTTGATTGATCGCCGTGCTGGAACTGGTTCCCCCTGAGTTGTGGTGGCTGGTGGTGATCGCCTTCATCGCCGGTCTTGTGGATGCCGCCGTGGGTGGCGGCGGCCTGGTGCAGCTGCCCGGCCTGTTCACGGTGCTGCCGCAGCAGACGCCGGCGATGCTGTTCGGTACCAACAAGTTCAGTTCGATGTTCGGTACCGGCGCGGCCGCCTGGCGCTATGCGCGCAACGTGCGCTTCCCGTGGAAGCCGGTGCTGTTCGCGGCCGGCACCGCCTTCATCTTCTCCTTCGCTGGGGCCACCGCGGTGAGCCTGCTGCCCAAGGACGCGGTGCGCCCACTGGTGCTGGTGCTGCTGATCGCGATGCTGGCCTACACGCTGTGGAAAAAGGACTTCGGCGCGCTGCACCGGCCACAGGAGATCGGCCGCCGCGAACTGGCGATCGCGCTGGCGATCGGTGCGGCAATCGGCTTTTACGACGGCTTCTTCGGGCCGGGCACCGGCAGCTTCCTGATCTTCCTGTTCGTGCGCTTCTTCGGCCTGGATTTCCTGCGCGCGTCGGCCGCGTCGAAGGTGGTGAACCTGGCGACGAATGTTGCGGCGATCTCGTTCTTCGTACCGACCGGCAACATCCTGTGGCTGTTCGCGCTGCCGATGGCGGCGGCCAACATCATCGGTTCGGTGGTGGGCACGCGGTTGGCACTGAAGGGCGGTACGCCGTTCATCCGCAAGCTGTTCGTGGGGCTGGTGGTGGTGCTGATCGCGCGGATGGCGTGGGATACGTTCCGTGGCGCGTGAATGCGGTTGCCGGCCAACGGCCGGCACTACCGGGTCATGAACCCCGCCCATGGGTAGTGCCGGCCGCTGGCCGGCATTCCCATTCGATCGGCCGGGTCAGGCCTCCGCTTCTTCCGGTTCGTTGGCCTGCTGGCGGCTGCGCTCGGGCAGCTTCAGGCGCTTGCCTTCTTCGTCGTACTCGATCAGCAGCACGCCGGAGTCGTGGCGGCCGCTGATTTCGACGAAGCAGGCGCCACCGATGAACGGCTCCAGCGTCATCACCGACTTCAGCGGAGTGGCGACCACCATCTGGAAGCCGAAGTTGTCGAAGATGTTCATCGCCAGTGCGGTGAACTCGTTGTCGGCCTTGTCGAAGGCTTCGTCGAGCACGACCGCGGCGTAGCTGGGCAGCTGGCTGTCGGCGCCGCCGAGCTGGTAGCGCAGTGCCGCGGCCAGGCAGGTGGTGGCCAGCTTCTGGCGCTGGCCACCGGACTTGCCGGCACCGCTGCGGTAGATCTCGACCTGCTGGCGCGTTTCCGCATCCAGCTCGACGCCGATGAACTCCACGTGCATGCGCACGTCCAGCACCAGTTCGCGCCAGCGCTTGTCCTCGCCTTCCTGCGAACCCAGGCGGTTGACCAGCTGGCGCAGCACGGTGAACTGCGATTCGGCCAGCTCGCGCTGCTCGGTCTGCTGCTGCGACAGCACCTCGCGCAGCTGCAGGTGGAACTCACCGACTTCCGGCAGACGGCGGTCGCTCAGTTCGATGGTCAGCAGCGTGCCACGGTTGAACGGCACCTGCTCCAGGCTGGCGTTCACTTCATCCAGGCGCTGGCCGATCGACTTGCGGGCCTCTGCACTGTGGCGCTGCAGGGCCAGCAGGTTGTTCTTGCTCTGGTTCTGCAGCAGATCGAAGAAGCGCTCTTCGTGCTGCGGCAGGCCGTCGCGCTCCAGGCGTTCGAGGCGGGCAAGGAAGTCCTCGGCCGAGGCCACCGATACGGTGAAGTCCCCCGATTCCTCCGGCCACTGCTGGATGAAGCGACGGAAGCAGCCGATCAGCTGGTTCTCGATGCGGTTGAGGTCCTGCTGCGAGGACGACAGCTGCTCATTCAACGCGTTGCTGACCTGGCGCATGTGCGCTTCCAGCGTTTCCAGGCTGAGCGGGCCCTGCTCCTGCAGGCGCTCGGCCAGCCCGGCTTCCTGCTCCTGGGCCAGGCTCGGCAGCACCAGCGCACGGCTCTGCTGGCGGGCGCGGTCGAGGCGATCACGTTCCTTGACCAGCTGGCCACGCTCGACACGGACGTCTTCATAGGTGCGGCGGGATTGTTCGATGTCGGCGCGCACGGCGTCGATCTGCTTGGCCAGCTTGGCGAGGTCGGCGTTGCCTTCACGCAGGTCGCGCAGAGTCGCTTCGATATCGCTCAGGCGCTGCTGCGGGGCAGCGATGTCGATCTCGTTCCAGCTGATGCTGACCAGCTCGTGGCAGGCCAGGCGGCGCTCATTGTCGCGGTCGCGCTGGCCGCGCAGGCGTGCGATGTCGGTCTCGCAGCTGGCGATGCGCTTGGCCAGTTCCTGTGCTTCGCGCTCGAAGGCGCCCACCTTGTCGTGGTTGTTGAAGCCGAGGATCCAGCGACGACGGTCGCCCACCGCACTGCGGTCGTCCTTCTCGAAACGGTCGCCCGGATGCTTGACCTGGCCTTCGCGGGTGATGCCGCGGTCGACGTTGCGCAGCTGCTTGGCATCCACGCACTCGTAGTCGAAGCGCTTGCCGAGCTCGCGGCGCAGCCAGCTTTCGAACACGTGCTCGCGCAGCTCCAGCTTGTGCAGCAGCGACTTGGCCGACGGTTCACGCGCGAACGCATCATCGTTGCGGCGCACGCGGTAGTAGGTGAAGCGCATGCCCAGATGGGTACGGTTCACCCACTCGGCGACGTCGTTGTAGTGCTTGTCATCGACCAGCAGCGACAGCGCGAATCCACCCAGCACGCGTTCGATGGCGCCCTGCCAGCCCTGCTCTTCCGAGCGGACCTGGATCAGCTCGCCAACGAACGGCAGTGCCGCTTCGGCGATGCCGGTTTCTTCAGCCAGGCGCGCGCGCAGCTTCTGCATCGGCGCCGGGATGTTGGACGGCGTACGCTGCATCGCTTCAAGTTCGCTGCGCACTTCACCGAAGCGGCGCTCGTCATCGCGCTTGCCGCCGAGGCGATCGCTGATCGCGTCGTCCAGTGCCGCCGAGGCACGCTGGCGGTCCTGCAGTTCGTTCTGCGCACGCTCGACCAGCTCGGCGAAACCATGGGCATCGTCGGGCAGTTCGGCCTGCAGCTGCTGTGCCGCTTCCTGGGCCTGGTCACGCTTGGCCTTGCGGCGGTCGCGCTCGGCTTCGGCGCGGCCCTGCTCGCGTTCCAGTTCCTCGATGCGTTCACCGCCCTGCTGGCGGCGCTGCAGTTCCAGTTCGGCCAGGCGCTCGGTGTGGTTGTCGAGCGCGGCGCGGCGCTGGGCCTCTTCGCCGAGCAGGCCACGGTCACGCACGTCCATCTCGCGCAGGCGCGCTTCGATCAGCGCCTGGCGGCGGCTTTCGCGGAAGCTGTCGACGCCGAGCTTCAGCGCTTCGTCGTCGCCGCGCTGGCGGTGCATTTCCTTCAGGTCGTTGTAGTAGGCGCGTGCCGGCAGCAGGGTTTCCACCTGGCGACGGGCGGTGACCACGGCCTGGTGTGCGCCATCGAGCTCGGCGAAGTCGCTGACCAGGCGCTCGGCGGCGTCGAAGGTCTTCGGCGTGTCGAGCATGAAGTCGCGCAGGAAGACGTTGAGGTCGCCCAGGTTTTTCGCCGACTGCGTCTTGTGCAGCAGGCGCAGTGCCATTTCGTTGTCGATGCCGAGCAGGTCGCGGAAGCGCTCGGCGTAGCCGGAGAAGGTGTCGAAGTGGTGCAGGTCGGACAGCTTCTGCTTGAGCTTGCGCAGGTCCAGATCGAAGCCGCCGAGGTCCTTGGCGATGTCGAACGGGCGCTCGGCGATCATGTAGTGCTTGCGCACGTCGCCGGCCGAGGTGCCGTTGCCGGAGATCCACAACAGGCGCACCAGGCTGACCACGCGGCCATCGCCGGCGCGGTACTCCAGCACCAGTGCGGTCCAGGTCGCGCCCTTGCGCAGGTACTGGGTGGCGATTTCGCCGGTGCCGCTGTCCTGCTGGTCGGCCCATGCGCCACGCACATAGGACACCAGGTTGCGGTCGCGGCCACTGCGCTCGGCTTCACGCGCGGCGGCATTGAAGTCGACGATGGCCGGCGGCGTCAGCAGCGCGGACATGGCATCGAGCAGGGTCGACTTGCCCGAGCCGGAACGGCCGACGAACAGGAAGCCGCGCTCGGCGATCGGTACTTCGGTCAGTCCGTTGAAGGTGCCCCAGTTGTGCACCTGCAGGCGGCGCATGCGGAACTGCTGCAGGCGCGGGTCCGGCAGGCCTTCGTTGAACAGGGCGGGAGTGTGCTTGGAGATAGCCATGCGATGGTCGGGTCTCTCAGGCCTCGGCGGCCGGGGTTTCGCGCAGCTGGCGGTAGACCGCCGAAAGCTGGGACACGTCTTCGGCGGAGAACAGCAGCTTCAGCGCCGGCGAGACTTCGTGGCGGTCTTCCTGGCCGCTGAGGCGGGTCAGGATGTGGTTGTCCTTCATCTTCTGCACCGCCGAAGCGACGCGGCGGTTGAAGCCGGCGCGGTCGGTGGACAGGTTCTTCTCGTAGATGGCCAGCGCTTCGGCCATCTCGGCGTCGGCAACCACCGCACGGTTGCCGCGCGCATCGGCCTCGGCCAGCTGCTGGCGCAGGTACAGCAGCAGCACCGAATCGATGAAGGTCAGCGGCGAGGTACGCAGCAGCACCGGCGCATCAACGTCTTCCGTGTCGGCCTGGCGGGTGAAGGCCACGCCGCTGTCGCGGTCGAGCACCAGTTCCAGGAACAGGTCCGCCAGTGACGAACGGATGGCCGCCTCGCTGCGGATCAGCGCCGGCCACAGCTTGGCGTGGCGCAGCTGGTCGATGCTGGGGCCGATCAGCAGCTGGCACAGCGCGCGGCGCGCATCCAGCGGCAGGCGCCCGGTATCGCCCAGGTAATACACGTCGTTGCCACGGCGGGGCTGCGCCACGGTCGCCACCGGCTCGGCCTCGTAGGCGTCTTCCGCCACGTCGGCCAGCGGTGCGTCGATGGGATCTTCATGCCAGCTCATGGCGTCTCTCCTGGGTGAACCAAACCAGCGGGATGCGGGCGCGACGGACCTGGCCGTCGCCACCACGCCATTGCGCAAGCTCCTGCTCGCCGGCGACCACGTTGCCGAAGCGCGTGCCCAGCGACAGGTAGCCGATGACGCTGCCAAGACCCTGCGGCGCCTCGCGCTGCGACAGGGCCTGGGCGATGCTGAGCCGCGGCTGTGCATCGAGCAGGTCGTGCAGGTCGCGGCGCAGGGTGCGGAAGTCGATTTCGGACGAAGCGACCAGGTCGCCGACGCTCTCCAGGCTGATCGCGGCCGCGTCGTTGTACTCGACGTTGCCATCGACCTGGGCACTGCGTGGATCGTGCAGCTTCCACTGCGACCACGAACGCAGGCGGCTGGTGGTCAGCTGCAGGTCACGGCCGATGCCGCGCTGTGCGGGGAACTCGTCGCGCAGCGCCAGCGCTTCGGACTGCGCCTGCTTCAGCAGCTGGTTGAGGCGGCGCTGTTCCAGGTAGCCACGGCTCTGCACGAAGCCGCGCAGGCTGCGCGCGAAGTTCTGCAGCACGTCGTGCACCTGGCCACCGCGCTCGAGCATGGTGCTGGTGAAGCCGCGCAGGAAGTTGCGTTCGTTGCGGTCCAGGCGGCGGGCGAAGCCACGCGCCAGCACCGCTTCCAGCGCAGCATCGAGCTGGGCGCTCTGTTCGGCGTCGTTGAGCAGTCGCCAGAACGCCTGGAAGCTGCGGCCGGCATCGCTCTCGCCGATCACGTCCACGCCTTCGAACAGCTGCGACAGCACGTCGCCGCGCTCGCCCTCATCGTCGATGATGCGTTCGCGGAAATCGCGGTTGAGCTGCTCGAAGTCGTCGCGCACGCGGCGGAAGTCCTCGGTCAGCTCGTCGGCCAGGCCGATGATCTGGCGCGCACGTTCCAGCGCGCGCTTGCCATCCAGCGCGATCACACGGCCGGCACCAACGCGGGCGATCTCGGCGTCGATGCGGTCGCGCTCGTCGCGCAGCGCCGACAGGCGTGCATCCGGGTCCGACTCGGTCTGCGCTGCCAGCTGCGAGAGCTGTTCGATGACCAGCGCCAGGCGGCTTTCGGTGGCGGCCACGCGGGCCTGCTCGAGGCCATCTGCGAAGCGGATCGCCTGCAGCGCCGCGGTCGACAGTTCGTACTGCTCCTGGTCGGCGCCCTCGGGCAGGCGGCGTTCCAGCCAGCCCTGGGCCAGCCAGTGCGCGATGTAGGCCTGCGCGGTACGCGGCAGGTCGCGCGACAGTTCATCGCCGTTGAGCTGGTCCAGCGCGCGTTGCAGGCGCTCGTTGAGCACCGACGAGGACAGCGTGCGCTCGCCGTCCATCAGCAGCCCCTGCAGCAGGCCGATGATTTCCGGAGCGTGGTCGGCGGCGAGCAGCTTCCACTGGGGCTGTTCGCGCAGATGGCGGTAACGGGAGATGCGTTCGCGATGCTTCATGCAGCGAAAGAGGTCTGTTGGGCTGACAGGGACGAGCCGCCACGCACGGCGGCCGCGCGGGCAGCCGTGGGCATGCCGGCCCGCAGCGGCCGGCGGGGTGCGGGCAAGCGGCTCAGCGCTTGCCGCCCACTTCGATGAAGCGCAGGAACTCGGCGCGGGTACGCGCGTCGTCGCGGAAGCTGCCCAGCATCTTGGAGGTGACCATGCTGACGCCGCGCTTGTGGATGCCGCGGGTGGTCATGCATTCGTGGGCGCCTTCGACGACCACGCCGACGCCGATCGGCTGCAGCACATCCTGGATGCACTGGGCGATCTGCGCGGTCATCTTCTCCTGCACCTGGAAACGGCGGGCGTAGGCTTCGACGACGCGGGCCAGCTTGCTGATGCCCACCACCTTGCCGGCCGGCAGGTAGCCGACGTGCACGCGGCCGATGATCGGCGCCATGTGGTGTTCGCAGTGGCTTTCGTACTCGATGTCGCGCAGGACGATCAGTTCGTCGTAGCCGGCCACTTCCTCGAAGGTCCGCTCCATGTAGGCGCGGGGGTCGTCGCGGTAACCGCTGAACCAGTCGCCATAGGCTTCGGCGACGCGGCGGGGGGTATCCAGCAGGCCTTCACGGGACGGGTCCTCACCGGCCCAGCGCAGCAGGGTGCGCACGGCATCCTCGGCCTGGTCCTGGGTCACGTCGCCCTGCGGGGCGGCCTTTTCGTTGTTCTTGCTCATTGCGTACAGCGTCCCGAACGGGGGGCGAGCATCGTACCCGACCGGGGGGTGGGTCGTCCTGTTGGGACGGTTCATCGGGGGTGACGCGCGGCGCCGAACTCCTATCGATTTGGAGCGGGAAGGGCGGCAGGGCAGGACACGCCGTAAACCCATCCGTGGGGGCTCGGTCGGCGCATCCATGCGCCTCACGGTCCTGCCCTGCCGCCCTTCCCACTCCCTGACGGTTTCCTGCGGGTGCGGCCGGACCGCCTGAAAGCGGGGTCAGAAGCTGGGGTTCATGGCTTCGGAAGCAGCGCGCCGCTGCTGTGGTTTTTTCTGCTTTGGTGGGTGCGGACCTTGGTCCGCACTGCATCTGCTTCTGCCTTTAAAGAGCCAACCCACCGCGCTCGCGGGATGTGGCGGGGTGGCGGAGGGCCGGACGGGGCAGGGCCGTGAGGCGCATGGATGCGCCGATCGAGCTTACATGGACGTACTTGCAGCGTGCCCTGGCCCGTCCGGCCCTCCGCCACCCCAGCCGATAGCCAGCAGGCGCAACGCTTTCCTCACTACATCCCGCCCATTCATAAAAACTCATTGATAGGAATGAAATTAGTAGTATCCTATCTATCTCTTATGGACCGACCCCTCGACGAGCGCACCGTGCTGCAGATGCAGCTCAGCTCCGGCCTGCTGTACGCAGGGCGGCAGTGGCAGCGCCTGGCCGACAGCCGGCTCGGCAGCTACGGCATCTCCACCGCCTGCACCATGCCCCTGCTGATGATCGGCCGCTCCGGCGGTGGCATCCGCCAGGTGGCGCTGGCCCAGCAGCTGGGCATGGAGGGTCCTTCCCTCGTGCGCCTGCTGGACAAGCTGTGCGCCAGCGACCTGGTCCGCCGCGAGAGCGACGCCAGCGACCGCCGCGCCAACCTGCTGTGGCTGACCGATGCGGGACACGCGCTGGTCAGCGAGCTGGAAGACCAGTTGATCGGCCTGCGCCAGGACGTGTTCGGCGAGCTTTCCATGGATGAACTGCACGCCGTGCTGAAGGCATGGCGCCTGCTGGCCGAGGCCGCCGACCGCATCACGTAAGAGCGCTGCCCCCGAATACCGCCGCTGCCGTGCACACGCCAGCGGCTTTTGCCCGTTGCTGTTGTTTCGTTGTTCCTCCCCCTCCCCCTCCCCCACCTCGCCCCCGCCCCTACCGATGCCCGGTGAATTCAGTCTCCACGGAGTGTTCGTCCCGACCCTGCTCGGGCTGATGTTGTTGGCCTATCTGGTCAACAGCGGCCTGCACGCGCTGCTGCAGCGTGCCGGCGCCTATCGCCATGTATGGCACCCGGCGCTGTTCAACCTGGCCCTGTACGGGATCGTGCTTGGCCTGCTGTTCCACCTCCTGCGTTGGATGCAATCGTGAACAAGATCGTGAAGAAGACCCTGCCGGTGCTGCTCACCAGCGCAGCCGTGATCGTCGCCCTGCTGGTGCTGCGCCAGCTGTGGGTCTATTACATGGACGAGCCGTGGACCCGCGATGCCCATGTCGGCGCCGACGTGGTGCAGGTGGCGCCGGACGTGTCCGGGCTGGTGGAAACGGTGCAGGTGGCCGACAACCAGGCGGTGAAGAAGGGCGATCTGCTGTTCGTGGTCGACCGCGCCCGTTACCGCATCGCGCTGGAGCAGGCCCGTGCCAGCCTGGCAGAGCGCCAGGCCTCGGTGGCACAGCTGCGCCGCGAGATCGGCCGTGACCACAGCCTGCAGGACCTGGTCGCCGCCGAGGACGCCGAGGTGCGCCGCGCCAAGCTGCAGGCCGCACAGGCCGCGCTGGCCACCGCGCAGGCCGCGGTCGACCTGGCCGAGCTCAACCTGGGCCGCACCGAGGTGCGCGCACCGGCCGATGGCCGGGTCAACGACCGCACCATGCGCGTGGGCGACTACGTGGTGGCCGGCAAGCCGGTGCTGGCGCTGCTGGATACCGGCTCGTTCCGCATCGATGGCTACTTCGAGGAAACCCGCCTGCGCGGCGTGGCGCCGGGGCAGCGCGTGGACATCCGCCTGATGGGTGAATCGGCGCCGCTGCGCGGCCATGTCGAGAGCATCGCCGCCGGCATCGAGGACCGCTACCGCAGCAATGGCAGCACCCTGCTGCCGAACGTGACCCCGGCCTTCGACTGGGTGCGGCTGGCGCAGCGCATCCCGGTGCGCATCGCCATCGACGAAGTACCCAAGGGCGTGGAACTGATCGCCGGCCGCACCGCCACGGTGACCGTGGACACCGGCCGCCACCCGCACAGCGACAAGGCCGGCACCGCGCCGACACAGGCGGGCCTGTGAACGCCGCCCTGCCCCGTTTCGGCCTGATCGTCGCGCTGGCCAGCCTGACCGCATGCAGGACCGTTGGCCCGGATTACGCGCTGCCGGAAGGCTCGGCGTTCAAGCGCCCGCAGGCCAATGCGACCTTCATCGATACCCAGAACCCACAGGTGGCCGCCAACCAGGCGCTGCCCGACCGCTGGTGGTCGCTGTACAACGACCCGGTGCTGGATGGCCTGATCACCCAGGCGCTGCGTGACAATGTGGAACTGAAGGCCGCCGATGCGCACCTGCGTCGTGCGGCGGCGGTGTACGAGCAGGCGCTGGACGCCGGTGGCTTCGAGTACGAGGCCGAGGCCGGGGTCAGCCGCGCGCAGCTGTCGGCCGAATCGTTCCTGCAGGAACACGAGCTGCCGGTGATCAACCTGGCCGATGGCAAGTTCGCGGTCAGCTACCAGTTCGACCTGTTCGGCAAGCTCAAGCGCGGCGCCGAAGCGGCGCGAGCCGACGAACAGTCGGTTGCCGCAGCACGTGACCTGGCCCAGGTCAGCGTGGTCGCGCAGGTGGCCGACAGCTACCTGGAGATCTGCCACGCCAACCACGAGCTGCACGTGGCCGAGCATTCGCTGCAGCTGCAGCAGCGCAGCCGTTCGGTCACCCAGCGCCTGATCGATGCCGGTCGCGGCACGCCGCCGGAGCTGGCCCGCGCCAATGCCCAGGTGGCGCTGCTGGAAGCTGCATTGCCGCCGCTGCGCGCGCAGCGTTCGGCGGCCGCCTATTCGCTGGCCGCGCTGCTCGGGCAGACCCCGGGCCAGCTGCCGGCCGGCGTGATCGACTGTGCACACGCGCCCAGCCTGGCGCAGCCGCTGCCGGTCGGTGATGGCCGCGCACTGCTGCAGCGCCGCCCGGACGTGCGCCAGGCCGAGCGCAAGCTGGCCTCCGCCACGGCACGGATTGGCGTGGCCACCGCCGAGCTGTACCCGGACATCCGCCTGGGGGCCTCGCTCGGTGCCGCCGGCCTGCTGGAAGACTTCGGCACGCCGATGACCCAGCAGTGGTCGATCGGCCCATTGATCTCGTGGACGTTGCCGTCGTCCGGCACCCACGCACGCATCCACGCCGCCGAGGCGGGTGCCGATGCAGCGCTGGCCGAGTTCGACCATACCGTGCTGCAGGCGCTGCGCGAGACCCAGACCGCGCTGGACCGCTACGCGCAGGACCTGCGCCGGCTGCAGTCGCTGCGCACTGCGCAGGAACAGGCCGCATTGGCCGCCGAGCAGAACCGCCGGCTGTACCAGGGCGGCCGCACGCCGTACCTGTCCAGCCTGGATGCCGACCGCAGCCTGGCCACCAGCGACGCCACCCT
Source organism: Stenotrophomonas sp. 109824_Sma (assembly GCF_056480025.1). Lineage (NCBI taxonomy): Bacteria > Pseudomonadati > Pseudomonadota > Gammaproteobacteria > Lysobacterales > Lysobacteraceae > Stenotrophomonas > Stenotrophomonas sp. 109824_Sma. Next base: position 4,753,416 of record NZ_CM151078.1, read on the forward strand.
GGCCGCCGCCGAAGCGCAGGTCTCGCGCGACCAGATCCACCTGTTCCTGGTGCTGGGTGGTGGCTGGCAGGCCAGCGCCGCCGCGCCCAACGCCTCGACCGCAGCGAAGTAAGCCATGAACGCGCTGACCGACCGCCAGGCCTGGCTGTTCTCGATCAAGACCTACCTGGCCGCGGTGGCCGCGCTGTACATCGCCATGGCCGGCAACCTGTCGCGCCCGTACTGGGCGATGGGCACGGTGTACATCGTCAGCCAGCCGCTGCTGGGCCCAACCCGGGCCAAGGGCGTGTACCGCATCGTCGGCACCCTGGTGGCCGGCCTGGCCACCCTGCTGGTGCTGCCGGCGCTGGTGGAAACGCCGCTGGTGCTGAGCGCGGCGATGTCGATCTGGCTGGCCGGCTGCCTGTTCATGGCCCTGCTCAACCGCGGACCGCGCGGCTACGCGTTCCTGCTGGCCGGCTACACCACCGCCTTCATCGGCTTCCCGGCGGTGACCTCGCCGGAAACCATCTTCGACACGGTGGTGGCACGCAGCGAGGAGATCATCCTCGGCACGGTGGTGGCGGTGATGTTCGCCTCGCTGCTGTTCCCGGCCTCGGTGCGCCCGATGCTGCGCGCGCGCATCGGCAACTGGATGGAGGACGCCGCGCAGTGGTGCCGGCAGATCCTTGAACGTGGCCGCGCGCATGCGCCGCGCAACCGGCTGGCCGCCGACCTGGTGCAGTTCGAGGCGCTGATCGAGTTCCTGCGCCGCGATGATCCGCGCCATGCCGGTTCGGCGGTGTCGATGGAGCGCCTGCGCGAGCGCATGCTGCTGCTGTTGCCGGTGCTGTCGTCGATTGCCGACCGCCTGAGTGCGCTGCGCAGCGACGGCCAGGCCCTGCCGGAAGGGCTGCCGGCACTGGTCGATGACATCCACGACTGGCTGGATGGCCCGACCAACGCCAGCGAATACGCCCGCCTGCGCGCGCGCATCAGCGCACTGAAGCCGCAGGTGGACCGCGACCTGCAGCACCTGCAACTGGCCAGCCTGCTGCTGCGCCTGGAAGAGCTGGTGGACCTGTGGCAGGACTGCCGCACGCTGCAGCACGCGATCGACCACGGCACCGCGCCGCTGGACCGCGCGCACTACCGCATCCGCACCGAGCGCGTGGCCGCTGACAAGCACGTCGACTACGGCATGGCGCTGTTTTCCGCGCTCAGTGCCGGCGTGGCGCTGATGAGCTATTGCGTGCTGTGGATCGCGCTGGGTTGGGAAGGTGGTGGCAACGGCGCGATGATGGCCGCGGTAACCGCCGCGTTCTTCGCCGCGCAGGACGACCCGGCACCGAGCATGGTGTCGTTCCTGGTGTGGGCGATGGTCGCCTCGGTGGTGGCCGGTGTGTACCTGTTCGGTGTGTTCCCCGCGGTGCACGACTTCGGCCTGCTGGCACTGGTGCTGGCAGTGGTGTTCCTGCCACTGGGGCTGATGCTGCACCACCCCAAGAGCGCGCTGTTCGCGCTGCCGCTGACGGTGAATCTGGCCGCGCTGCTGAGTCTGCAGAACACCTATAGCGCCAACATCCAGACCTTCCTCAACTCGTCGATCGCGATGTTCATCGGCATTGGCTTTGCGGTGGTGATGACCCGCCTGTTCCGTTCGGTGGGTGCCGAGTGGACCGCGCGCCGGCTGGTGCGGCAGGGCTGGACCACGCTGGCCGAAGCCGCCGAAGGACGTGGCCAGCAGGACCGCCAGCGCTTCGCCGCACGCATGCTCGACCTGCTGGGCCTGCTCGCCCCGCGCCTGGCGGCAACGCCGGAGGGCAGCGACATCGCCTCGGTGGACATGCTCAATGAAGCGCGCATCGGCCTGAACATCCTGCAGCTGCGCCGCGCACGATTGGAACTGCCCGAGCGCAGCCGCGAAGCGGTCGAGCACATCCTGGAAGAGATCGCCGCGCACTACCGGCGGCAGATTGCCGCGCGCAAACCGATTGTGGCCGCCGAAGCGCTGCGCGAGCGGCTGGATACCTCGCTGGGCCGGGTCGGCAGCGTGGCCGCGTGCAAGGCGCGCGACGAAGCGCTGATGGGCCTGATCGGCCTGCGCTTCGCGCTGTTCCCGGAGGCCAAGGCATTGGCGCCGGGGTTGGCGATGAGTGCGGCGACGCAGCCGTAGCGCGCTACCCTGTGCGTCCACAGACTCCGCGCCGGGGTCGGATCCTTTGCCCCCGGCGAAGGCTCTGACCCCCGCTCAGCACAGGAAGCTCCAATGAGTTACGACATGATGGTGTTCGAGGCGAGCGTGGCCCCGCGCGAAGCGGCGGCCTTCATCGCCTGGTTCGAGAAGCAGACGCAGTGGAACGAGCGCCACGAGTACGACGACCCGGCGGTCAGCAGCCCGGCGCTGCAAGCGTGGTTCGCCGAGATGGCACAGGAATTCCCGCCAATGAACGGGCCGCTGAGCAATGACGAGGACGACCGTGCCGAGGTGACCGAGTACAGCATCGGTAGTCAGGTGATCTACGGTGCGTTCGCCTATTCGGTGGCCGAGCGCGCGCACGGGCGGGTGCAGGACCTGGCCGATAAGCACGGCGTGGGCTTCTTCGATGTGAGTGCCGATGAAGCAGCGATCGTGTTCCCCGATGGGCTGGTACTGATCGCGTAATGACGCAGGGTCGGATCCCTCCCGGAGGGAGGGCTCTGACCCGGAGCATGCGTGCCTCGGCGACGGGGGTCGGATCCCGTTCCCATTGGGAATGGGATCCGACCCCGATTCAGAACAGCGTGCCCTGCACCGTGGGCTGTTCAATGCGCGCCGGTGCTTCGGCCACCGCTTCCGCACCCAGCCGCCAGGCCAGGCCACCCAATCGGCTGGCGTGGCGCTTCAGCGCGGCCTGCAGCACGTCCGCGCTGCCCGCCACGTGCAGCACCTGGCGGGCGCGGGTCAGGCCGGTGTAGACCAGTTCGCGCGACAGCACGCGGCTGTCCTGGCGCGGCAGCTGCAACCACACTTCGTCGAACTCCGAGCCCTGTGCCTTGTGCACGGTCATCGCGAAGGCGCTTTCGTGCGCGGGCAGTGCCGCCGGGTGGAAGGCGCGCGGCTGATCGACGCTGTCGCCCGGGAACCAGGCCACCATCGCACCGCTGCCATCGCGCAGGCAGATGCCGATATCGCCGTTGAACAGGCGATGCCGGTAGCTGTTCTCGGTGACCAGCAGCAGGCGGCCCTGGAAGTAGCCCGGGGTGTTGCCTGCCAGCAACTGTTCGATGCGGCTGTTGAGCCCGCGCGCACCCTGCGGGCCTTCGCGCAACGCGGTCAGCACGCGCAAGCGCCCGGCCTGCTGCAGGGCAAGCACTGGATCGGCCGCGTCGGCCAGTGCACGCCAGTGGCCCAGCAGGTGCTCGCGCTGGCCACGCAGCGGATCGGCTTCGCCTTCGTGGAAATGCACGCCGGCCAGTTCACCACTGCGCAGCAGCTGCAGCGCGGTGCTGCTGTCGCCCTCGCGCACGGCATGGGCCAGTGGTGCCAGGTCCAGCGCATTGCTCTGCCGGTAGCCGCGCTGCAGCTGCACGCGGCGCCCGGCGAAGGCGCGTGGCGTGGCCTGCGGCTGCAAGGTAGCCGGTGCCAGCAGGCCATGCAGTGCCTGCGCGTCATCGGCGCGGGTGCCGATGCCATCACCGCTGGCGCGCAGGATCGCACTGAGCACGTCGCCGGCCTCGACCGAGGGCAGCTGGTCAGGATCGCCGAGCAGGATCAGCCGGGTACCGCTGGCAATCGCGTCGACCAGCTTGGCCATCATCGGCAGATCGATCATCGAGGCTTCGTCGACCACCACCACGTCCACCGGCAGCGGATTGTCGGCGAGGTGACGGAAGCGCGGTGAATCGGGAATCACCCCGAGCAGGCGATGCAGGGTGGTGCCGGTACTGGGCAAAGTCGCGCATAGCGCCGGGTCCAGTCCTTGTTCCTGCAGGCGTTGCACGGCGACGCGCAGGCTCTCGGCCATGCGCTCGGCGGCGCGCCCGGTGGGCGCGGCCAACGCCACCTCGGGCAGCGCCTGGCCGGCATGCCGGGCCTGTGCAGCCAGCAGCAGCAACAGGCGCGCGATGGTGGTGGTCTTGCCGGTGCCGGGGCCGCCGGTGACCAGTGCCAACGGATGGCGCAGGGTCACGCCGGCGGCGCGTGCCTGATGATCCTCGCTGCCCGATGCCTGCGGGAACAGCTGCGCGAACAGCGGTGCCAGCGCGGCCATGTCCGGTGCCGGCAGCGGATGCCGACCAATGCGCTGCAGGCCGGCCGCCAGCTGGCGCTCGTACTCGCGATAGCGGCGCAGGTAGAGCAGCCCGTTTTCCAGCACCAGCGGTGCATCCTCGGCGATGGCATCGGCCTGCTCCGGCGTCGCCACCCACGGCGATGCGCGCAGCTGCGCCAGCCAGTCCTGCGCGGCAGGCCACTCGGGCACGCCTTCCAGCAACCGCTGCGGTTGTGCCGGATCGAACGCAGCGTGGCCCTGCGACACCGCCAGCGAGGCCAACGCGGCCGCCAGCGCCACGCTTTCCGGGGTGTCGTCACGCAGCCGCTGCAGGCTGGTCGCCAGTGCATGGTCGAGGGTGCGCAGCTGTCCCTTCTGGTGCAGTTCCTTCAGCAGGCTCATGCGCTGGCTCCACGGGCACGTGCGGCCAGTTCGGCCTGGGCCTGCTCGCCACCGGCGAACAATGCATCCAGCGCATCCACCAGCGCCAACGGGAAGCGGTCCACATGCACACCGTTGCCGGCGGCATCCAGGCCGCGACAGAACAGGTAGCGGATGCCGCCCATGTCGCGCTCGTAGTCATAGGCCGCGCCCAGGCGGAAACGCAACCAGCGATGCAGAGCCACCGTATAGATCAGCGCCTGCAGGTCGTACTCGCTGTGGCGCATGGCAATGGCCAGCAGGTCCGGGCTGTAGCCCGGCAGGCGGTTGGATTTGTAGTCGAGCACGTACCAGCGCCCGTCGCGCACGTAGGTCAGGTCGATCATGCCGGTCATCAGCCCTTCCAGGCGGCGGCGCTGGCCGAAGCCGCGACGCGTACTGGAAACCCCATGTGCATGCAGCACCTGCAACAGCGCCGGTACCGTGGTCGGTTCGATGGCGAAATGGAAGTCGATTTCCGCGCGGCGCTCGCCTTCGCCCAGGCTGTGCAGCGCACCGCCCTCGGGCAGCGGCACGGTGAGCGTGTGGCCCACCAGCGGCACCAGCACCGCCACGCCATCGTCCAGGTCGACGTCGGCATAACCTTCGTCGTGCAGCGCCTTGCGCAGCACCTCGGCCTGGCCCTCTGGAGCTTCCAGACCCGGCTGCCAGTCAGCCCAGGCAGCGAAGTCGACGTTCTCCATCGCTTCGTGCAGCACGTTGCCGAAGCGACTGCCCATGAAGCGCGGGTCGACCGCTGCGCTGTCCTCGGCCGCCGCAGCGGGTTCCGGCAGCGCCGGTTCCAGCGGCAGTTCCGGACCTGCGGGTTCGTCGGCGGCGGGCGCCGGCAGCTCGGTGGCGGCGGCTTCGATATCACTGCCAGCACCCGCGTCGGCATGTGCCAGCTGGGTAAAGCTGTACACCCACCAGTCGTGGGGTACGCGCCGGGTCAGGGCACGCACCGCCGGAAGGTCACCTTCCACTTCGGCTGCCAGCTGCGGCAGCGCAGCCGGTGTCTCGCTGTCATCGATGTGCACGTCGGCCTGGGCGCGCAACGCCTGCAGGTCACCCAGCAGCGGTGCCAGCCGTGTCCTGCCCAGCCCGGCCAGATCACCCACCGCGATCCACAGCGCGTGTTCGGCGCGGGTCAGGCCAACATACAGCAGGCGTGCATCCTCGGCGCGCTGCTCGCGCTCGCGCTGGGCACTGGCCGCTTCCCAGGCTTCGTCCTTGTCCAGCTTCCAGTGCAGCTGGCGCTGGCCATCGACGTGCACGGTGCAGTGCGAAGCGGTGTTCGGCGCGCCGCCGTCGATGCCGACGAAGGGCAGGAACACCAGCGGATACTCCAGGCCCTTGCTCTTGTGCAGGGTGATGATCTGCACGCGGCGCGCATCCGATTCCAGGCGCAGCAGCTGCTGCTCGTCATCCTGGTCGGCGCTGGCCATCTGCCCCTGCAGCCAGTCCAGCAGGCCATGCATGCCGAGCGCCTGCGCCGAGGCTTCCTGCAGCAGTTCGCCCAGCTGCAGGTAGTTGGTCAGGCGGCGCTCGCCATCGATCAGCGCCAGCAGGCGTTCGCCCTGCGCGGCACAGACATCGGCGATCACCGCGAACGGTCCGCCGCGCTGCCAGCGCTCGCGCCAGTGCAGCAGCTGTGCCTGGAAATCGCGTTGCAGGTCGCCCTCGCGTTCCATCGCCGCGATCGCGCTGGCCCGCTGGCCCAGCAGTACCGTGGCCAGCGCTGCACGCAGGCGGCCTTCGTCGGCCGGTTGCAGCAGTGCTAGCAGCAGCGCACGAAGATCGCGCGCTTCAAGGGTGGAAAACAGGCTCTGCTTGCCGGCCGCCACCGCAGGAATACCGACCGCGGCCAGCGCCCGTTGCACCAGCGTCGCTTCGCGATGCGAGCGCACCAGCACCGCGATGTCACCCGGCCGCACCGGATGACCACGCAGCACGGCACTGCCCGCACGCGCCTCGACCAGGATCCGGTGGATCGCCGCCACGCAGGCCTGGGTCGCTGCCTCACGCGAGGCGTCCGCACTCATCGCCTTGTCACCGCCACTACGCAGCACGCGCAGGGTAAGTGCCGTGGCGGCGTGGCCGTCGCGCAGGTAGTCCTCATCGCTGCGCACGCCACCGGGACGCACCGGCTCGAACTGGATGTCGCGTTCGAGGAAGGCGTCTTCACCACCGTTGTCGTACAGCGCCTGCAGCGCACGCAGCACAGCCGGCCGCGAGCGGAAGTTCTGGTCCAGCACCGGCGCCTGCCGCGCCACCTGCTTGGCCTTCAGGTAGGTGTGGATGTCGCCACCGCGGAAACCGTAGATCGCCTGCTTGGGGTCGCCGATCAGGAACAGCGCCGGTGCCAGGCCGAGTTCGCGCACCTCCGGCGAATCGCCGAACACGGTGTGGAAGATGCCCCACTGGCGATCATCGGTGTCCTGGAACTCATCGACCAGTGCGATGCGATACTGCGCGCGCAGCTGCCTGACCAGCGCCTGCCGCTGCGGGCCTTCCAGGGCCAGCGCTACGCCATCAATCAGATCGTCGTAGGTCTGTACCCGGCGGGTGCGCTTCAGCGCCTGCAGGCGCTGCGTGGCTTCGGCGCGAAGCGCGTGCAGGAAATTCAGCGCGGTGGCACGCAACCAGGCATCGCGTTCGGCCAGCAGCGCGACATAGCGCGCCAACGGCGCCTGCACTGGCGACGACGGCGTGCGGTCGGGGAATTTCTTGTTGGTCTTGTCGGCCAACACGTCCGGCAGCAGTGCCGGCAGGCGTTCGCTGGCCAGCAGCTCGCGCGGGTCGGCGCGCCCGGCCCAGGCCAGCAGCTGCCGCCCCAGCGTGTGCAGCCAGCCCAGCTTGTAGGACACCCCGTTGATCCACTTGTTGTCGACGGCATCGCAGAGGTCGATGAAGAACTGCTCGCCATGCTCGCGCAGCGCCAGCTGCAGTTCGGCGGCGGTGGCCTGCAATGCCGGGTGTGGATCGGCCAGCGCCACCGGCCGTGGCAACGGGTGCAGAGGCGGCGCAGCCAGCAGCGCGCGCAGATCGGCGGCCAGCGCGTCCGGGTTGGACCACAGCCAGGTCAGCGGTTCCAGCGTGGCCGGGTCGTTGGCGTGCACCCGCCACAGATCGGCGGCCAGCTCCTCCAGCAGCTCACGGTCGCTGGCCAGCAGTTCCGGCGGATCGAAGGTGTGGCCGCTTTCCAGCGCGTGCTCGCGCAGCACCCGGGTGCAGAAGCCATGGATGGTGAAGATGGACGCCAAGTCGATTTCGTCGGCGGCCACCTGCAGGCGGCGCTTCAGTGCGGCAGCGCTCTCGGTGCCCCCCTGCAGATGGCGCTGCAGCACGTCGCGGGTCAATCTCGCGTCCGGTGCTTCGCCCTCGGCCGGTTCCAGATCGACCAGGCGCGCGGCCAGCGCCAGGCGCTCGCGGATGCGCTTGCGCAGTTCCTGGGTGGCGGCATCGGTGAAGGTCACCGCCAGGATCTGGCCGATGCGCAGGCCCTGCTCCACCACCAGGCGGGTGAACAACGTGGCCAGGGTGAAGGTCTTGCCGGTGCCGGCGCTGGCTTCGATAAGGCGGATGCCGTCCAGCGGCAGGGCCAGATAGGGATCGCGGCTGAGAGATTCGATGCCGTCTCCGGCGATGGCGGTGCTCATGCGCTGCCCTCCTGGCGTGTATCAGCGCCAAGGGTTCGGCCTTCGCGTACCGCGCTAAAGACCACCTGGCTGTTGCGCAACAGGTCGGCATAGCTGGCGTCGGTGGCGAACGGGTCGGCGCCACGCAGCAGCAGCTGCCAGGCATCGCTGCTGGATTCACCCCAGCTGCGGTCGCTGCCGTGCCACTGCTTCCAGCCTTCGCTGCGCTGTTTTTCGGCTGGCGCGTTGTACAGCACCCAGCCGGTGTACGGGGCAAAGCGCAGCGGTTCACGCAGGCCACGTTGGCGCAGCTGCAGCAGTGCGCGCAGCGCGGCGCGTGCAGCAGGAACGCTCAACGCAGGCAATACGTGCGGGCCAGGACCGGCATCGCCGCCGTCGTGGAACTGCACCAGCGGCAGCGCATCGCCAGCTGCGTTGGCCAGCAGCCAGTCCAGGCCCTGGCGGATCACCGCATTGCCATTGAGGGTACCGGCGCGCAGGCGCACCAGCCCTTCGGGATGCCGATCGGCCACCCGGCCATGCAGGCGCACGCCATCGATCTCCACCTCGTAGCGGCGGCTTTCCAGCGGTTCGCCCTGCATCCAGCCCAGCAGTGCGCTGGCATACGGGCGGGTCTTCAACTGCTCCACCTCGAACTGGCGCTCGCCCAAGGGGCCGGAGGGCAGCAGGCCGCGTGCGCGCAGGCGCGGGTACAACGGCTCGGTATCGCCACTGAGCGTGGCGCGCACCACCGCCGCCTGCACGCTGCGCTTTTCCGGGCCGCGCGATGACAGCACCAGCGGCTCCAGGTCATCGACCTCCTCGACGTCGTCGGCCAGGCGCAGGCCCAGCGACTGCGCCAGGAACTGCCCGGCCGGGTCGCACAGGAAGCGGCGCAGGGTATCGAGTGCAACGTCGTCTTCCACCGCATCGTCAAGCGGCGGCGGCAACGGTGCATCGAACCACGGCTGCAGGCCCCCACGCTCGCCGGTGAGGCGACCAGCGGCCGGATGCCACTGGCGGCGATAGCTGAAGCGGCGTGGATCGCCATCACCGAACGCCGCCGGCGAGAACGGCTGCAGTGCGTGGCGCACGGTGAAGTCGCGGACCGCCGCAGGCGGATCGAGGTGATACGCGGCCGCGGCATCGATCAGTTCACTGACCAGCACCGACGGCTCGCGCACGCTGCCATCGCGCGGATCGGCACCGAGGTAACTCAGGTAGAACACCTCCTGCGCGGCAGCGAACAGCTGCAGGAACAGGAAACGGTCATCCTCGCGGGTGGAGCGGTCGCCCGGACGGCGGCGCGGCGTGTCCAGCTCGGCAGTGAGCTGGTTGAGACCGGCCGCCGGGTCGCGGCGCGGGAAATCGCCATCATTGAGACCGAGCACGCAGATCACCCGGAACGGCAGCAGGCGCATCGGCACCATGCGGCCGAAGCTGATGCCACCGGTCAGCAGCGGCGCGCGCGTATCGGCCTCGCCCAGCGCGCCGGCGAAGTGCGAACGCACCACCTCCGGTGGCACACCGTCTTCGAAACCGGCCTTGGCGGCATCGTCGGCGAACTGGTTGAGCAGCTTGCGCAGGCGCTCCAGCGCACGCTGGCTGTTGGGCGAGCTGGGCGCGGTCGGCAGCAGCGCGTCCAGCAGCGACAGCAGGCGCTGTCGCCACTGCGCCGGCGTCAGCAGCTCGCCGAGGCGGCGCTGGTAGATCGCCAACACGCGCAGCAGGCGCAGCAGGCGGTCGAGCGCTTCCAATGCGCCGCCCTCCAGCTCGATCCACGGTGCAACACCGGCCAGGTCGGCCTCGCTGCCGGTCGCGTGACCGAGCACCAGGCGGTCCAGCGCGAACTGCCAGGTGTAGGCGTCGTCGGCCGGTGCCTGGTGCTGGTTGCGGTGCTTCGCATCCAGGCCCCAGCGTGCGCCGGCCTGCTGCAGCCAGCCATGCAGGCGGTCGAAGTCCACCGCTTCCAGACCGGCCGCTTCGGCCAGTGGCGCGCTGGCCAGCAGGTCCAGCACTTCATTCAGGCCGAAACGCGAGACCGGCAGGCCCAGCAGGTGTACGAACACATCGGCCAACGGCTCGCCCGCCAGTGGACTGCTGTCGGCCAGCGCATAGGGAATGTGCTCTTCCTCGCCGCCACGGCCACCGAACACCGCTTCCAGGTACGGCACATAGGGATCGATGTCCGGCGCCAGCACCGCGATCTCGCGCGCCTGCAGCGGCGGATCGAAGCGCGGGTCCTGCAGCAGGCTGCGCAGCTGGTCGTGCAGCACCTGCAACTCGCGCAGGCGGGTATGGCAGGCATGCACCTGCAGGCTGGGGTCGTCGCGACGCAGCCCGTCGCGCAGCTGCCCCGAAGGCAGTGCACGGCGATGGAACAGGTCGCGCTGCAGGCGATGCAGCAGGCTGTCGGACAGGCCACCTTCGTCCAGGGTCGGCCGGGTGTCCTCCTCCGGATCGGAATAGGCCGCAATCTCGCCGGCCGGGTGCACCACCTCGTAGCTGCCCAGCACCGCCATGAAGTCGCGGCCGGCCGCGCCCCAGGCTTCCAGCAGGCGGTTCTCACCGGCCGCTTCACCGAAGGGATCGGGCGCGCCACTGCGCAGGCGCTCGGCCAGCGTCTGCAGGTCACCCCAGTACGACTGCACGGGGGTAGGCATATAGAAGTGCAGCTCGCCCACCCGCGCCTGGGTGGCCATCACGCGCAGCACGTCGGGCGAGATGTTGAGCGTCGCGAACGCGGACATGCGCGGCGGCAAGCCCTGTGGCAATGGCTGGCCGGCGCCCTCGAAGCGGTCCAGGTAGGCCTGGATGCGGCGCGCGCGGTAGTCGTGACCACCGGCGATGGTGCGCCAGAGGATCGCCTGCGGGTCGGCCGGGTCGGCGCCGGCCTCCCAGCGCAGCAGCCAGTCGCGGCGCCAGGCCTGGTACTTCTCGAACACCGACGCCAGTTCACCGGCCAGCGCCCACGGCTTCAATGCGTCGCCACCGGCAAGATAGGACTGCAGCGCGCGCATCGGTGGCTGCGCCAGCAGCGCCGGGTCGCGCAGTGCCTGGTACAGCTTCCAGTGCAGGCCGGCCGCGTCCAGGTCGTCGCGTTCGCCCGGCACATTGGCGTTGAGTGCACGGGCAACGAACTCGCCCGGGGTCAGGAACTCGAGATTGGCAGCCACGCCATACTCGGCAGCGAGTGTCGCTTGCAGCCAACGCCGCATCGCCACCTGCGGGATCAGCACCACCTCCGGCGCCAGCAACGGCTGGCCCGGAACCGGCGCACGCATGTTGCGCGCCAGCAGCGCGGCCAGCACGTCCAGGGAGTTGGAATGGTAGAGGCGGAAATCGCTGCCCGGGTCACTCATCATGCACAGTGTGCAGCACGGCAGGCAGTATTCAATGGCCGGCCCATCGCCGGTACGGATTGTTCCGGGCTGCCAGCCGATTGTCCCGGCCTGGCAAGGGTCTTGCCGTGCCACAATACTGGACCGTCCAGTCTGCTTATGTTCAGCCGACGGGCCCGATCCTTCGATGTCTAAAAAACGTTAATGGTGCCCATGTCGGCTTCCACCTCCAGTCTGGTGCAGTTATCCAACGTCCGCATCGACCGGAGCGGGCGCACGATCCTGCGCGACGTGTCGCTGCAGGTGCCCAAGGGCAGCATCACCGCGGTACTGGGTCCGTCCGGCAGTGGCAAGTCGACCCTGCTGGCGGCACTGACCGGCGAACTGCGTCCGGTCGCCGGCGAGGTCACCCTGTTCGGCAAGCCGATTCCGCATGACAGCGGCGCGCTGCTGGAGATGCGCAAGAGCGTGGGTGTGCTGCTGCAGGGCAATGGCCTGCTGACCGACCTCACTGTGGCCGAAAACGTCGCGCTGCCGCTGCGTACGCATACCCGCCTGCCGACCGCCGTGCTGCGTCGGCTGGTGGAAATGAAGCTGCATGCGGTGGGCCTGCTGGCCGCGGCCGATGCCTGGCCGCGCGAACTGTCCGGCGGCATGGCGCGCCGCGTGGCGCTGGCCCGCGCGCTGGCGCTGGACCCGCCGCTGATGATCTACGACGAGCCGCTGACCGGGCTGGACCCGATCGCCTCGGGGGTGATCATGAGCCTGATCCAGCGCCTCAACCACAGCCTGGGCCTGACCAGCATCATCGTCAGCCACCACGTGCACGAGACCCTGCCGATCTGCGACCAGGTCATCGCCATTGCCAATGGCGGCATCGTGTTCCAGGGCACGCCCGAGGCGCTGCAGTCCAGCCAGGACCCGCTGCTGCGGCAGTTCCTGCATGGCCAGCCCGATGGCCCCATTCCGTTCGATGCCGCGCCGCGCGCGAGGGTCGCCTGATGCCGTTCGTCCAAGCCACCCGCTCGCTGGGCCGCGCCGGCCTGTTCTCGCTGACCGTGCTGCGTGGTTCGCTGCCAACCCGTGATTTCCTGGCCGAGCTGACCCGCGAGATCTACAAGATCGGCGCACGCTCGCTGCCGATCATCGCCGTCGGTGGTGCCTTCGTCGGCCTGGTACTGACCCTGCAGGGCTACCGCACGCTGACCACCTTCGGTGCGGCCGACGCGCTGTCGACCCTGCTCGGCCTGTCGCTGTACCGCGAACTGGCGCCGGTGCTGACCGCGCTGCTGTTCATCGGCCGCGCCGGCAGTTCGATCGCCGCCGAACTGGGCCTGATGCGCGCCACCGACCAGATCAAGGCACTGGAGCTGATGGCGATCGACCCGGTGGCCAAGGCCGTGGCGCCGCGCTTCTGGGCGGCGGTGCTGACCGTGCCGCTGCTGACCGGCATCTTCTGTTCGCTGGCGATCAGTGCCAGCTACTTCGAAGCGGTGCACGTGCTGGGCCTGGACAATGGCGTGTTCTGGTCGGCGCTGCGCAACAGCGTCGATTTCTGGGATGACTTCGGCGTGGCGATGCTGAAGTCGGCGATCTTCGGCGGCACCGCCGCGCTGGTCGCCGCCTACGTTGGTTTCCACGCCGAGCCGACCATCGAGGGCACCTCGGTGGCGACCACCCGTGCGGTGGTCAACGCCTCGCTGCTGGTGCTGATGTTCAACTTCGTGCTGTCGGCAATGTTGTTCACCTAACCCCTCCACCGGCGGTGCGCAGGCGCGCGCGGCCACCACGACTCGATCAGGTAATCCACATGGCCATCCGCGGTCCCAGACTCGAATTCTCCGTCGGCGCCTTCCTGCTGCTGGCCCTGGCCTCGCTGATGGTGCTGGCCGTGGCCTCGACCAACCAGCGCTGGAGCTGGGGCAGCCAGGGCTACGAGCTGAAGGCGCGCTTCTCCCAGGTCGGCCAGCTGCGCAAGCAGGCGCCGGTGAAGATCGGCGGCGTCACCGTCGGCCAGGTCGCCTCGATCGACCTGGATCCGGTGAAGTTCGAGTCCATCGTGACCCTGCGCATGGACAGCAAGGTCAAGGACCTGCCGGCGGACACCTCGGCCGGCATCTTCACCAGTGGTTTGCTGGGCGAGAGCTATATCGGTCTGCAGCCGGGCGGTGACCCGGACGTGCTCAAGGCCGGTGACGAGATCGTCTTCACCCAGCCGGCGGTTGACCTGATCCAGCTGGTCGGCAAGTACATGTTCAGTGGCGGCGCCGGTGGTGGCGCAGGCCAGAAGCCCAACGATGGCGCGCAGGCGCCTGCAACGGAACCGCAACCATGAAGATGAAACTGATCCCGGCCCTGCTCGCCTCGACGCTGCTGCTGGCCACGCCGTTCCTCGCCCAGGCCCAGGCCGCCGCCCCCGCCGCTGCCGCGACGCAGGGCCAGGCCGGCAAGGTGGTGATCGATGCCAGCACGCGCATCCTCACCACCCTGCAGCAGCGCCGGAGCGAGTTCAGCAGCAACCCGGCCAGCCTGCGCAGCTACATCGACAGCGAATTGAACCGCACCTTCGATCGCGACTACGCCGCGCGCCTGGTGCTGGGCCCGCACGCCCGCGGCGCCTCGGATGCCGACATCAAGCTGTTCGCCGATGCCATGGCCGACAGCCTGATGCAGCGCTACGGTTCGACCCTGCTCAACATCCAGGGCAAGCCGAGCTTCCGCCTGAAGGGTGAGAGCCCGCTGCCGGGCAACCGCGGCGTGCGCGTGAGCACCGAACTGGTGCGCGCCGGCAGCGAACCGACCCCGGTCGAGTACTGGATGCGCAACGTGAACGGCCAGTGGAAGATCTTCGACGTCAACATCGAAGGCATCTCCTACGTGCAGACCTTCCGCAACCAGTTCGACACCCCGCTGCGCCAGAAGGGCATCAAGCAGGTGGCCAGCGAACTGCACAGCGGCAGCATGCAGGCCGGGCCCGCGGGCAATGGCAAGTAACGCGCTGGCGCTGCTGGAAGGCGACACCCTGCGCCTGCGCGGGGTGCTCGACCGTGCCGCGGTGATCGCGCTGTGGCCGCAGCTGCAGGCCCTGCCGGCCAAGCTGGCGCGGCTGGAGCTGAGCGAGGTCGAGCGCGTGGACAGCGCCGGCCTGGCCCTGCTGGCCGAACTGGCGGCCCGTGCGCGCAAGGCCGGCCATGCGCTGGCCATTTCCGGCGCGCCGGCCGGCTACAACGAGCTGAGCGCAGCCTACCGGCTGTCGCCCGACCTGGATTTCAACGCTACTTCTGCTGCGAGCTGACATGAACGTCGTACGCACTTTCCCCCTGATCGTCCTGGCCACCGCCCTCACCGCCTGTGCCGGCAAGCCCGCGCGCAGCGATGCGCCGGTCGCCAGCACCGTGGTTGCGCCCAGCCCTGCTGCCGAAGCGCCTGCCGCAACGGCCGATACCGGCGTGGTCGACGCTGCTCCGGTCGCCCCCGTGGCCAATCCTGCGGCGCCCGCCACGTCGTCGCCGATGGCTGCGCCGCAGGGCGCGGAGGCCGGCGCACCGAAGACCGCAGCGTCCACCGCCGCCGCTGGCGACGATGATTTCGATGCCCTGTATGGCGGCACCGGCAACACCGGCAGTGCGGCGGCCTACGATCCGTGGGAACCGTTCAACCGCAAGGTCCACAAGTTCAACAACGCGGTCGACCGCGGCGTGGCCCGTCCCCTGGCCACCGCCTATACGCATGTGGTGCCGCGCTTCGCGCGTACCGGCGTCAGCAACTTCTTCAGCAACCTGCGTGCGCCGGTGACCATCACCAACCAGCTGCTGCAGGGCCGTGGTGCCGACGCGTGGGACAGCCTCGGCCGCTTCCTGATGAACAGCACGCTGGGCATCGGTGGCCTGTTCGATCCGGCCAGCAAGGCGATGGTGCCGCGTCGCAATGAAGACTTCGGACAGACCCTGGGTGCCTGGGGCTGGCGTCGTTCGCGCTACGTGGAACTGCCGTTCTTCGGCCCGCGTACCGTGCGCGATGTGTTCGGCCTGGCTGGTGACATCCCGTTGTCGCCGATGCGCCGCATCGAGGAAGACAAGATCCGCATCGGCCTGCAGGGCCTGCAGCTGGTCGACACCCGCGCGCAGCTGCTGGCGATCGACGATCTGCGCGACACCGCAGTGGACGAATACGCCCTGGTCCGCGATGCCTGGATGCAGCGCCGCAACTACCAGATCGAGAACGATCTGCGCAGCAAGCGCGACCGCGGCCACGACGATGCCAATTCGCCGATCCCGGTCGATGCGATGCCGATGCCGCAGTGGACGCACTGAGTCCGGTCTGCAGCGCATGAAAAACCCCGCCTCGGCGGGGTTTTTCTTTGGCGCTGCGGGTGGGGTCGGAGCCCTTTCCCGTGGAAAGGGATCCGACCCCGGCCGATCAGGCCGCCAGTGCCGCCTCGATGGCCTCGCGCAGGCGCGCATCATCGGCGGCCACGTCCGGCGCAAAGCGGGCGACGACCTTGCCATCGCGGCCGACCAGGAACTTCTCGAAGTTCCACAGCACCGCCGGTGCCGGATGGATCGGGATCTCCTTGCTGGCCAGGCGCTCGCGCAGCGGGCCTTCACCGATCGACTGCGGCTGCGCAGCGGTCAGCTGCTGGTATAGCGGGTGGGTGTCCTCGCCAGCCACGCTGATCTTGGAGAACATCGGGAAACTGACATCGTAGGTGAGCTGGCAGAACTGCTGGATCTCGGCCTCGCTGCCCGGCTCCTGGCCAAGGAAGTTGTTGGCGGGGAAGCCCAGCACTTCCAGGCCCTGCGCGTGCTTTTCCGCATACAGCGCCTGCAGGCCTTCGTACTGCGGGGTCAGGCCACACTTGGAGGCAACGTTGACCAGCAGCAGCACCTTGCCCTGGTAGTCGGCAAGCGAGGACGGCTGGCCGTCGATGGTGGTGAGGGAAATGTCCTGGATCGGGGTGCTCACGCGGGGGCTCCGGCAACAGCGGGGAATGGCCCACCAGCATAGCGCCGCGCGATGCCGGTAGTGCCGGCCGCTGGCCGGCAATGCTGCGATCGTTCCCGGGGGTTCATGCGGTTGCCGGCCAGCGGCCGGCACAACGATCAGTCCACGCAGATCGTACCCTGCGCCTTGCCGTCATCGATGCGCTGGCGGCACCCGAAGTTCTGGCGCACATCGCGCTGGCAGCTACCGGTGGCGACACTGCCGGCGGCCACCTCGGGACCGGCCAGGCACTGGCCCGTGCAGTCGCTCTTGCGGCTGCAGGCCTTGCCGGCGTCGGCATAGGGAATCACGCACTGCTCGCGCTGCAGGCGGCCGAGCCGCTGCAGGGTGCCGCCGGCGGCCTGGCAGTCGACGTCACGTGCTTCGCGGTAGGCCTCGCTGGCTTCGGGCGTGGGAGCGGCCGTGGTGGTGTCGGCAACCGGGGGCGTGCTGCTGCACGCAGCCAGCAACGCAGCGAGGACAAGAACGGCACAGGAGCGGAAGCGCATGTCGATACCCGCCACGGACCCAGAGCGCCCAGCATAGCCAGGCGCAGGTGCACGGGACGTGTCAGCCCGCATTGCCGTCCTCCTCGTCCTCTGGCGCGCCCAGCTGCTGCATCGGGTCCGGGGTCAGCTCCGGTGGCAGCGCGCGCTTGGCCTTGCTGCCCAGTTCGGCAAGCCGACGGGCGCGGCTGATGGCCGACTGCGGCGAATCGATCAGGCGATTGCGCGCATCGGCGTAGGCCTTGCCGGCATCATCCAGCTTCTTGCCCATGGCCGTGAAGTCCTGCAGGAACCCGGTCAGCGCGTCCAGCACCAGGCCACCGGCTTCGCTGATCTTCAGCGCCTGCTTCTGCACCTTGTCGCGCGTCCACAGGCGCTCGGCCACGCGCAGCAGCGCCATCAGGGTGTTGGGCGAGGCGAACACCACGCGGTTGTCGAAGGCGAACGCCTGCAGGCTGCCATCGGCGCCCAGTGCGGCCGACAAGGCACCTTCGATGGGAACGAAGGCGATGGTGATGTCCAGCGTCTCGCTGCCCAACGCCTTCGGATAGTTCTTCTCGCCCAGGTCCTTCACGTGCTGGCGCAGCGCAACCGCGTGCCGGCGCAAGGCGTCTTCGGACTGCTCCGGGGTGGTGGCATTCATGGCTTCCTGCCAGGCGATCAGGTTCACCTTGCTGTCGATCACCACGCTGCGCTCGTCGGGGAACTGCACCACCACGTCCGGTCGCAGGCGCGCACCTTCGTCATCCACGGCATGCTTCTGCCGCTGGTAGTGCACGCCCTCTTCCAGGCCCGATCCGCGCAGTACGTTGTCGAGCATCAGCTCGCCCCAGTCGCCGCGGACCTTGGCATTGCCCTTCAGCGCGTTGGTCAGCGCCGAAGCCTGCGCGGCCATGTCCTGGTTGAGCGTCTTCAGTTCGCCCACCGCACCCAGCAGGCTGGCGCGCTGCCGCGCTTCCTCGCCATACAGGGTATCGACGCGGGTGCGGAAGTCGCCCAGCTTGTCGGCGAACGGCTTGAGCAGTCCCTCGATATCCGCGCGCGACTGCACCGTCGCCTGCCGCACGTTCTTCTCGAACTGCTGCCCACGTTCGTCGAACACCTTGCCGGCCAGTTCGGCGAAGGCGCCGGACAGCTTTTCCTTGGCCGTATCGAGATAGCTGCGCAGTTCGGCACTGGCGCGTTCGGAGTGCTGCAGATTGGCCACCGCGCGGGCATGTTCACCGTGCAGCTGCTGGTAGCGCTGCTGCGCCTGCTGCAGTTCGCTGCTGGTGTCCGCAACGGCAGCGCGCGCCTGCGCCAGGGCCGCTTCACGTTCGGCCAGCTGTGCTTCGCGGCTGGCCGACAGCGCCGCTTCGCGCTCCACCCGGGCGGTCAGCGTAGTGACGGCCTGTGCGTGCTGCTGGCTGCGGCTCCGTTCGTTTTCCAGTTCAGCGCCCAGCGCATCGAGGCGGCCGCGCAGCTGGCCGGCATCGACCAGGGCGAGGCGATGCTGTTCGCGCTCGCTGTCCAGTTGCCGCTGCAGTTCGCCGGACGGTGCACCGCCGGCACTGCGACGCCACAGCAGCAACAGCGTGACCAGGGTCGCCAGCAGCAGGACCACTGCCAGGATCAAGAGGACTTCGATATTCATGCGATCAGTTTAGCCCCGCTGCGCTAGGCTGGGTCGGTCCGCCCCGGAAGCCCCCATGCTCGCTCTGTACGGAAAGCCCACCTCCATCAACGTGCGCAAGGTGTTGTGGCTGTGCGCCGACCTCGACCTGCCACTTCACCACGAGCCAGAACCGCCGGCGGACCTGCTGGCCACGTTGAACCCGAACCGGCAGGTGCCGGTACTGCGCGATGGCGACTTCGTGCTGTGGGAATCCAACAGCATCTGCCGCTACCTGGCCGTACGCGCTGGCCGTGACGACCTGCTGCCCGGTACGGCGCAGGACCGCGCCCGGGTCGAGCAGTGGATGGACTGGCAGGCCA
Organism: Stenotrophomonas sp. 109824_Sma; assembly: GCF_056480025.1. Lineage (NCBI taxonomy): Bacteria > Pseudomonadati > Pseudomonadota > Gammaproteobacteria > Lysobacterales > Lysobacteraceae > Stenotrophomonas > Stenotrophomonas sp. 109824_Sma. Next base: position 4,772,510 of record NZ_CM151078.1, read on the forward strand.
GCGACCTCAACAGCGCCTGGCGCCATGTATTCATGGCGCGCGTGCGCCAGCATCCGGACTATCCGGATGACGCCCGCGCCGAGGCCAGCCTGGCGCAGTGGAACCGCTTGATGGGCGTGCTCGACACACAGTTGGCCGGTGGCCATTCGCACGTGGCGGGCAACACCTTCACTCTGGCCGACATCGTGCTCGGGCTATCGACCCAACGCTGGCGCAGCACGCCCGGCAACAAGCCCGTGCTGCCACACGTCGCGGCGTGGTTCGAACGCCTGCGACAGCAGCCGGGTTTCACCGAACACGTCGACAACGGCGTGGGCTGAGGCAGGGGTCAGATCCCTGTCCCAAGGGGAAAGGGATCTGACCCCAAGGGCGCGGGAACAACCGGTGTTACCAGCCTTCCAGCACGATCTTGCCCTTGGCGCGGTGGCTTTCAAGCAGCGCATGGGCGCGCCGCAGGTTGGCCGCGTCGATGCGGCCGAAGTGCTCGCCCAGGGTGGTCTGCAGCACACCGGCATCGATCAGCTCGGCCACCCGGTTCAACAGGTCGTGCTGGCGCTGCATGTCGGCGGTGCGGTACAGCGGCCGGGTGAACATCGACTCCCAGTGCAGGGACAACGCCTTGCGCTTGAGCGCCATCACATCGACCTGGCCGGGATCATCGATCAGCCCCAGCTGGCCCTGCGGCGCCAGCAGTTCCACGATCTGCGCGTAGTGCTGGTCGGAGTGGGTCAGGCTGGCCACGTGCTGCACCTCGCTGATGCCCAGCCGCGCCAGGCCCTCGGCCAGCGGCAGGCTGTGGTCGATCACGTGATGCGCGCCCATCGCATAGACCCAGTCCTGCGTATCCGGACGCGAGGCGGTGCCGATCACCGTCAGTTTCGTCAGCTTCCGCGCCAGCTGCACCAGGATCGAACCAACGCCACCGGCAGCACCGATTACCAGCAGGGTCTGGCCCTCGCCACCGCCCTCCGGGATGCGCAGGCGGTCGAACAGCAGCTCCCACGCCGTGATCGCGGTCAGTGGCAGTGCGGCGGCGGCCGCATCATCGAGGCTGGCCGGCTTGCGGCCGACGCTGCGCTCGTCCACCAACTGGTACTCGGCATTGCTGCCCGGGCGATCGATGACGCCCGCGTAGTAGACCGCGTCGCCGGGCTGGAACAGGGTCACCTCGCTGCCCACCGCGTCGACGATGCCGACCGCATCCCAGCCCAGCACGCGCGGGCCATCAGTTGCCACGCCGCGGCGGACCTTGGTGTCGACCGGGTTCACCGCCACCGCGCGTACCGCCACGCGCAGGTCGCGCGGGCCGGGCTGCGGCAGCTCCAGTTCGATGTCGATCAGGGCCTGGGCATCATCGATCGGCAGGCCGGCTTGGGTATAGGCAATGGCGCGCATGGCAGCGGTCCAGTGGGGAAGGAGGCGACAGGTTGCGCCGCGCGCGCTCCCGCAGAAAGGCGCAGAATCGGGCAGCACTTTCACTCGGGCAATGAAGATGATCCGCTTCGACGACCTGCAGCTGTTCGTCCGCACCGCCGCGCTGGGCAGCTTCTCCCAGGCGGCCCGCGAAGCCGATCTGCTGCCCGGCCAGGTCGCCGCGGCGGTGGCACGGCTGGAGCGCGAGCTGGACCTGCGCCTGTTCGTGCGCACCACCCGCAGCCTGCGCCTGACCGGCGAAGGCGCGCTGTACCTGCCCTATGCACAGGAGGTACTGGCGACCCTGCGCGAGGGCCAGGCCCGCGTGCAGGGCGAAGACGCCGAACTGCACGGCACCCTGCAGCTGTCGGCGCCGTCGGACTTCGGCCGCAACCTGCTGCTGCCGTGGTTGAGCGCGTTCCGCTCCGCGCACCCGCGGCTGCGCCTGCACCTGCGCCTGTCCGACGAGGTCGCCGACGTGTTCCGCGACCCGGTCGACGTGGCCATCCGCATCGGTCACTTCGACGACGCCAACTACGTCGCCCTTCCGCTGCTGGAAGGCAACCGGCGCGTGCTGGCCGCCTCGCCCGGCTATCTGCAGCGGCGTGGCACGCCCACGCGCCTGGAGGATCTGCGCGAGCACGACTGCTTGGTCTATCAACTCAATGGCCGCGCCTACGATCGCTGGTCCTTCGAGGTCGACGCACGCCGCACGGTGATTCCGGTGCGCGGCCCGCTGGTCTGCGACGACGCCGACGTGGTGCGGCGCTGGGCGGTGGCCGGCGAAGGCATCACCTACAAGTCCTGGCTGGACCTGCGCGAAGACGTGCGGGCCGGGCGCCTGCAGCTGCTGCTCGACGGGGTTGGCAGCAGCATCCCGCTGCAGCTGGTATGCCCGCACCGCAAGCAGTTTTCGCCTGCGGTACGGCAACTGCATGCGCAGCTGCGCCAGCACCTGCAACCGCTGCTGTCTGGCATGCCCGATGGCCTGACCCGCCCACTGTCGCCAACGGCGGCACTGGCCGACAATGGCGGCCCCCCGTAACAAGAGAACGCCGCCATGCCGTGGATGGGCATCCAGGACCTGTGGACGTTTCTGGTCGCCGTGCTGGTGTTCCTCGCCCTGCCCGGCCCCGGCACCTTCACCCTGCTCACCGCCACCGGCCGTGGTGGCGTGCGCGGCGGCTATACCGCGCTGGCCGGCCTGCTGGTCGGCGACCAGATCCTGATGTGGCTGGCGTTGGCCGGCGTGGCGGCGCTGCTCAAGGCCAACCCGCTGGTGTTCCACGCAGTGCAGTACCTCGGTGCGGCCTACCTGGTATGGGTCGGCATCAGCCTGCTGCGAACGCCCAAGCACGAGGGCGGTGACGCTGGCCCGATCCGCATGCAGCCGGGCCGCTACTTCCAGCAGGCGATCCTGGTCAGCCTGCTCAACCCGAAGGCGATCCTGTTCTACATGGCCTTCCTGCCATTGTTCATCGATCCCAAGGCACACCAGGGCATCGCCACATTCGCCGCGCTGGCCGGCATCATCCTGGTGGTCAGCATCGCCTACTGCTCGATGCTGATCGGCGTGGGCAACCTGGCCCGCCGCCGGTTGATCCAGCATCCGCGGGTCAGCGATGCGCTGCGCCGGGTGGCCGGCCTGTTCCTGGTGGGGTTCGGCATCCGGTTGGGGCTGAACGGCTGATACCGCAGACGAGCAGGCTCGGCGCTACATCTGCCAACCAAGGTTGGCATCTACCAGAGCGCGGGATCCGGTAGTCGCCGACCCTGGTCGGCGCTGGCGCCGTCGGCGTTCATGAGGCGGGTCTCTACCCGCCGTGCAGTTCCGCGCGCAGGTGATCAATGAACACCCGCAGCTTCGGCGCCATATGCTCGCGGGCGGGGTAATACAGGTGGAAGCCTGGGAACGGCGGTTGCCAGTCCTGCAGCACCGCCTGCAGGCGCCCTCTCGCCAGATCATCGGCCACCAGTGACGCGAACCCCTGCGCCATGCCGAGCCCGCCCAGCACGGCGGCATAGGCCAGTTCGGCATCGTTGAACACCAGCCGCCCATCAACCTCCACTTCCATGTCGTGGCCATCGCGACTGAACTCCCAGGGCATCAAGCGGCCGTTGGCACGACGGTGGACGATGCATGCATGGCCCTGCAGATCGTGCGGGCTGGCCGGAATGCCGTGCTGCGCGAAGTAGCTGGGCGTGGCCACCACCACCTGCCGTTCCGGCGGCCCGATCGGTACCGCGATCATGCCGCGCGCCAGTGATTCGCCGAGGCGGATGCCGGCATCGAAGCCTTCGGCCACCAGATCGGTCAACGCCGGCTCCACGCACAGCTCCACATCCACCTGCGGGTAGCGCGCCAGGAACGAGGGCAGTGCCGGCAGCACCCGGCGCTCAGCGACGATCCTCGGCAGGGTGATGCGCAGCTTGCCGGCCGGAACCGCGCGCGCGCTGTCGAGATCTGCGAACGCCGACTCGATCTGCTCCAGCCCGCCGCGTACACGCTCGAGGAAGCGCGCACCGTGTTCTGTCAGGCCAACCCGGCGCGTGGTTCGTTGCAGCAGGCGCACCCCCATCCGCGCTTCCAGCGCGCGCACGCTCTGTGACAGCGCCGAGGTGGAGATGCCCAGCGCATCGGCGGCGCGGGTGAAGCTGGCATTGTCGGCGACGTGGACGAAGGCGACCACCGCCGACAACGGTGCGGAGGGATTCATTGTGAAGCCAACCTTCATGGTGAGTCCGGTTCCATCCAGTTTATCCACAGGATCGGGCGGCAGATGCTGTGCCTCCCGGCGGGATGCCCGCCTTCCTGTGATGGAACCTGTCATGTCGCTGGACCACTACCGCCTGCTCGGCCGCTCCGGCCTGCGAATCAGCCCGATGGCGCTGGGCACGATGACCTTCGGCGCCGATTGGGGCTGGGGTGCGGACGAAGCCGAGGCCCGCCGCATCTTCGACAGCTACGTCGAACGCGGGGGCAACTTCATCGATACCGCGAACAACTACACCAATGGCAGTGCCGAGACCCTGCTCGGCCGGTTTGCCCGGGGCCAGCGCGACCGGCTGGTGATCGCCAGCAAATACACCCTCGCTACCGTGCCCGGTGACCCCAATAACGCCGGCAACCATCGCAAGAGCATGCTGCGCTCGGTGGAGGACAGCCTGCGCCGGCTGGGTACCGACTATCTGGATCTGCTGTACCTGCATGCCTGGGACGACACGACCGGCGTGGACGAGGTGATGCGGGGCTTCGACGACCTGGTCCGCAGCGGCAAGGTGCTCTACGCCGGCATCTCCGATACGCCGGCCTGGCAGATCGCGCGCATGCAGACCCTGGCCGATCTGCGTGGCTGGTCACCATTGGTAGCGCTGCAGATCGAGTACAGCCTGATCCAGCGCAGCGTCGAACACGAACTGCTGCCGATGGCCGAGGCCCTGGGTCTGGGCGTGGTGGCGTGGTCCCCCCTGGGCAGCGGCGTGCTGACCGGCAAGTACAGCGCGGCTGACCTGGCCAGCACCGAGTCGCTGCAGGCCACGCCGGGCGGATCGCGCCGCAGTGTGGCCCTGATCAATGGCGCGTTGACACCGCGTTCGCTGCAGATCGCCGGGGAAGTTGCAAAGATCGCGGCCGATCTCTCATGTTCGGCGGCCCAGGTCGCGCTGGCCTGGCTGCTGCAGCGACCTGGCGCAGGCGCGCTGCCGATCATCGGCGCCCGCACCCTGGCGCAGTTCGAGCACAACCTGGCCGCACTGGAGCTGGCGCTTCCCGCCGAGGCGCTGGCCCGCCTCGATGCGATCAGCATGGTGGCGCCGGCCTTCCCGCACGATTTCCTGCAGATGCCGTTGCCGCGCATGCTGATGAGCGGCGGTACACGCCTGCGGCCACGCGGAGGCTGAGGCCGTGGCAGGGAGGGCGGGCTATGCTGGCCCTCCCTTCTCGAATGGATGCGCGCGGATGGTCCGGTTGGCTCGCTGCACCCTGCCCTTGCTGCTGCTGGCCGGCACTGCGTCTGCCGGCACCGCGCAGGACCATCGTTGCCTGAGCGGCGGTCGCAACGACAGCATCCACCTGGAATGGCGCTGGCTGGAGGATGGCCAGGCCGACGTGCGTTACGCCGGGCACCACGAACGCCTGCTGCTGCGCCGGGTTTCGATGGAGACCACCGTGCTGGCCGAAGACCGCCCGTACCAGTTCGACAGCGTCTGGGAAGAGCGCATCAACGGGCGCCTCAACGGCCGCTACCTGCTGAGCACGCAGGGCGCGCTGGTGCTGGACCTGAGCTACGAGCGTACCCGCGACGGGCGTCGCACCACCTTCCACGATGACGTCGAGGCCTGGCAGGAAGACGGCTGCCACTGGCCCGGCACCCCCTGACCCGGGCGCGGTACCGCAGCCCGGCCGCCTTTTATGCCGATTCCGGCAGCCTGCTCGCGGTGCAGCGCGCGGCGTGTCGGGTATGACCCCCGTCAGTGGTAATGCTGCGCTGCGTTCGGTCACACTCGGGAACTTGTCGTTCTTAGTCACCCCTTCCGAGGCCTGCATGTCCCTGTTCCGGCGCAAGTCCCTAGATTCCGTCACCGTCCACGAAGCCGGCAGGCGCCTGATCCCGACGCTCAGCTGGCCGCACCTGATCGCGCTGGGCATCGGTGCCATCGTCGGCACCGGCATCTACACGCTGATCGGCGTCGGTGCCAACCTGGCCGGCCCGGCGGTGCTGATCTCCTTCGCCATCGCCGGTGCGGTCTGCGCCTGTGCGGCGCTGTCCTACGCCGAGCTGTCGACGATGATGCCGGCCGCCGGCAGTGCCTACACCTACAGCTACAGCGCGCTGGGCGAGGTGTTCGCCTGGGTGGTGGGCTGGAGCCTGATCCTGGAGTACTCACTGGTGGTGAGTACGGTGGCGGTGGGCTGGTCCGGCTACTTCGTCGGCTTCCTCGAATGGGTCCACACCCAGTTCGGCTGGAACGTGCACCTGCCAGCCTGGCTCGCAGCCGGCCCGCACGTGGAAGGCGGCATGATCAACCTGCCGGCGATCGTCATCACCTGGCTGGTGGCCGGCATGCTGATGGCCGGCACCAAGGAAAGCGCCACCCTCAATGCCATCCTGGTGGTGTTCAAGCTGATCGCGCTGGCCATCTTCGTGGCCGTGGCCCTGCCCGCCTTCGACAGCGCCAACCTGCAGCCGTTCATGCCCTATGGCTTTGCCAAGTCGATGGGCCCTGATGGCGTCGAACACGGCGTAATGGCGGCGGCAGCGATCATCTTCTTCGCCTTCTACGGCTTCGATGCGATCTCCACCGCCGCCGAAGAAACCAAGAACCCGGGCCGCGACCTGTCGATCGGCATCATCGGCTCGATGATCGGCTGCACCATCGTCTACGTGCTGGTCGCGCTCGCGGCCGTTGGTGCGATGAGCTATGCAGTGTTCGGCCACAGCGCCGAGCCGCTGGCGCTGATCATGCGCCAGCTGGGTCACCCGACCGCGGCAATGGTGATCGGCGTGATCGCGATCATCGCGCTGCCGACCGTGCTGCTGGCCTTCCTGTACGGCCAGAGCCGCATCTTCTTCGTGATGAGCCGCGATGGCCTGCTGCCGCGTGGCCTGTCCAAGGTCAACGCGCGTACCGGCACGCCGGTGGCGACCACGCTGTTCACTGCGGTCGTGGTGTCGGCGCTGGCCGGCGTGGCACGCCTGGACGAGATCGCGGCACTGGCCAACGCCGGTACCCTGGCCGCGTTCACTGCAGTGGGCGTCTGCCTGGTGGTGCTGCGCCTGCGCGAACCGAACCGCGAGCGCAGCTTCCGTACACCGGCTGCTTTCGTGGTTGGCCCGCTGGCCGCGCTGGGCTGCATCTACCTGTTCCTCAGCCTGCCGCACAGCACGCAGCTGTACTTCCTGCTGTGGAACGTGGTCGGCCTGGTGCTGTACTTCCTGTACAGCCGCCGCCACGCGCTGATCGCGAAATAACCGGTTCACCGGTAGTGCCGGCCGCTGGCCGGCAACTCGGATCCTGTTGATACGGGCAATGCCGGCCAGCGGCCGGCACTACCGCAGGGCGTTTCACCCGCCCTGTTTTGCCGCGTAATCCTGCGCCTGGCGCATCACCCGCAGCAGGTTGCCGCCCCAGATGCCGGCAATCTGCTTCTCGGTATAGCCCTTGCGCAGCAGCCAGGCGGTGATCTTCGGCAGCTGGCTGACATCGGGCAGGTCACTCAGGCCGCCGCCACCATCCCAGTCCAGGCCGATCCCCACGTGCTCGGGGCCGACCACCTTGAGGATGTGCTCGAAGTGGGCGAAGAAGTCGTCCAGGCTGGCATGCCGCACCGGGTGCTCATGGTCCAGTGCCTGTTCGGCTTTCAACAGGGCCACGCCCTGCTCGATGCCCATCCCTTCCCAGCCGCCCAACTGCTTGCTCAGCGCTTCTTCGGCCTGCTTGCGCTCGGGCGTCTTCGCGGTGTCGATCAGGTAGCCGCCATACGCGTTCACCTGGATCACGCCACCGGCCTTGGCCAGCTTGCGCAGGCGCGCGTCATCCAGATTGCGCGGGTGGTCATACACGGCCTTGGCCGAGCTGTGCGACAGCACGAACGGCACCGGCATCATCGCCAGCAGGTCGTCGAACACCGCGTCCGAGGCATGCGACTGGTCGATCACGATGCCCAGCTTCACCGCTTGCCGCACCAGGTCCTTGCCCGCCGGGCTCAGGCCCTTCCACTCCGCGCCCTTGGGGTCGGTGGCCGAATCGGCGAACTCGTTGTTGGCGAAGTGCACGGTGCTGAGCAGGCGCAGGCCGGCGCGGTGGTAGAACGAAAGCAGGCTCGGGTCTTCCACCAGCGGGCTGGCGTTTTCCATGCTGATGTAGACCACGCGCTTGCCGGCGGCCTTGATCCGCGCCGCGTCATCGGCGGTCAGCGCCAGCGCGAAGCGCTCGGGATTGGCCGCCAGCATCTCGCGGATTTCCATCAGCCGCTGCAGGCCATGGTCACGCTCGGCCAGATGGGCGGCAGCGGTACGGTCGCCCTGATCGGTGTAGATCGCCCAGAAGCCACCGTCCAGCGCGCCTTCGACCATGCGCGGGTAGTCGACCTGCGAAAGCGCGTTGCGGTCGTGGCGCTGCTCGATGTCGAAGCCGCTGCGACCAAAGTTAGCCGGCGTATCCAGATGGCTGTCGAGGGTGACCAGGCGCTGTTGCAGCGCCTTGGCACGGGCCAGCTCCTGCGCGCTGAACTCAACGGCGTGGACGGACAGCGGCGCGCACAGCGCCAGGGCAAGCACAACGGACAGGTGGCGCAACGAAGGCATGGGCTCTCACCGCGAATGGGAAGAGCCCGACCATAGCGCTGCGGCCAGCGCTTTTGTAGAGCCGAGCCGCGCCCCTCATCAATGGGGCGCCACTTTCACGAACGCATCGCAATGCGCGGAAAGCTGACCGCCGGGCAGTGGACATGATTCATGCCCGGCGAACGCAGAAGCCGACCGTCAGTCGACCACGCGGCAGAACACGGCCTTCAGGTAACGCGATTCCTGCACGTGGGCCATGAACGGATGGTCCGGGCCGGCGCCGGCTACCTTCAGGATCTGGATCGTGCGGCCGGAGAAGTACGCCGCACGACGCAGCATGTCGAGGAACTGGTCCTCGGCCACCAGGCCGGTGCAGGAGAACGTGGCGAACAGGCCGCCCGGCTTCACCACGCCCAGCGCCAGCTTGTTCATGTCCAGGTACTTCTTCAGCGCAGTGATCACCTGGTCGCGGTCACGGGTCATCTTCGCCGGGTCCAGGATCACCACGTCGTACTGCTCGCCACGATTGGCCGCATCGCGCAGCCACGGGAAGATATCGGACTGGACGAACTTCGGGCGCACGTTGTTCAGGCGCGAATTGCCCTTGGCGATCTGGATGACGTCTTCATCGATGTCGATGCCGACCACGTCCGAGGCGCCGCGCGCCGCCGCATACACCGCAAAACCGCCGGTGTTGCAGCACAGATCCAGCACGCTCTTGCCTTCGACCTGCTGGCTCAGCCATTCGCGGTTCTCGCGCTGGTCGGCGAAGAAGCCGGTCTTGTGCGCACCGGCCGGGTCGGCGCGGAACTTGATGCCGTACTCGGTGATCACCGACGCTTCGGTGGTGGTGTTGCCGTGGAAATCGAAGCTTTCCTGCTTCTGCACGTGCTCGTCGGCGAAACTGTGGAAGCGGCAGCCCGGGAACTGCTCGCGCAGGGCGTCGTAGATCCACTCACGGTGGCGGAACATGCCGGCGGCGAAGAACTCGACCACCACCAGGTCGCCGTAGCGGTCGACCACCAGGCCGGACAGGCCATCGCCTTCGCTGTGCACCACGCGCCAGGCGTCGGACACCGCATCGAGCTTGAGCACCTCACGGCGCAGCGACACCGCCTGGGCGATCTTGCGCGAGAACCAGCCGGCATCCACCGGCACGTTCTGGTCGGTCTCGAGGATGCGCACGGCAATGCGCGAATGCCCGTTGTAGAACCCGCGGCCAATGAACTCGCCATCAATGCCGACCACGTCGACGATGGAACCGGGCTTGGGCCGGACGGTCGGCTTCTCGACCAGTTTCTGGAAGATCCACGGGTGGCTGGAGCGCCACGCGTTCTTGAGGCGGACAATCGGAAGGGGGGTATTCATCCACCTATTGTAAACCGGGCGCCGGGGTCAGATCCCCGCAGGGGCTCTGGCCCCGGCCGGCATGCCAACCAAGGTTGGCGTCCACCAGAGCGGGGACCCCGGTCACCCGGTATTTGACGGCAGCCCGGCCAAGCCGCAGAATCGGCGCCAGAAGGGGAGTAGCTCCCAGACGTTGTCGCCGTCATTTCGAGCCCGCAGGCTCCGGTGCAACGGCAGTTCCAGCCGACTGGAACTGCGAGCGAGACCTTCGCCGTACTGGCGAAGCTCTGTCCCTGGATCCCCTCCCGATCCTCCGTTGCAGATCCTCGCCGTCCGGCCTGGCATTCATCTTTCCAACGGACATTCCCAATGCAGACGATCGGTAACGTGTGGTTGTGGGGCGGCTTCGCAGCGGTGGTGGTCATCGCCCTGCTGGTCGACCTCGTGTTGATGCGCCATGGTGGACCGCACAAGGTCACCTTCAAGGAGGCCCTGTGGTGGTCCATCGGCTGGGTCGCGCTGGCCCTGCTGTTCAATGCGGGCCTCTGGTACTACCTGAATGAGACCGCCGGCCAGGTCGTGGCCAACAAGGTCGGCCTCGAGTTCCTGACCGGCTACCTGGTCGAGAAGGCGCTGGCGGTCGACAACATCTTTGTCTTCCTGATGATCATGAGCTACTTCGCGGTGCCGGAGGAGCAACGCCAGAAGGTGCTGATCATCGGCATCCTGGGCGCGATCGTGCTGCGTACGATCATGATCTTCGCCGGAAGCGTGCTGATCAGCCAGTTCCATTGGCTGCTCTACGTGTTCGGTGCCTTCCTGCTGTTCACCGGCTGGAAGATGTGGTTCGCCGCCGGCCAGGAGCCGGACCTGGAGACCAACCCGGCCCTGCGCTGGATGCGCAAGCACCTGCGCCTGCTGCCGGACTACGCCGGCAACGCACTGAGCGTGAAACGCGATGGCGTGCGCTGGTTCACCCCGCTGTTCGCGGTGCTGATCCTGATCGCGGTCACCGACGTGATCTTTGCCGTGGACAGCATCCCGGCGATCTTCGCGATCACCACCGACCCGTTCATCGTGCTCACCTCCAACGTGTTCGCGGTGCTGGGCCTGCGTGCGATGTTCTTCCTGCTGGCCGGCATGGCCGACCGCTTCCACCTGCTGCCGTACGGCCTGGCGCTGGTACTGGGCTTCATCGGCATCAAGATGATGATCATCGACCTGTTCAAGATCCCGACCCCGGTCTCGCTGGGCGTGGTCGCCGTGATCATCGCCGCCACCGTGGTGCTGAGCCTGAAGTACCCGCCGAAGGAAGGCGAAGGCCAGGCCTGAACCTGACCGGCTGAACGGCGCGGCCGGTGGGATTGTCCCGCCGGCCGCCCCCCACTCTCCCGCCGCGGTGGCCTTGGTTTCGCGCCAGCCACCGCCATTGCTGAGGTATGGACAACAACGCGCCCCTGCCCGCCGGCGACGTGCCGGCCCTCCGCAATGACCGCTCGCGCATCCTGCGGGCGTTCAATGTCAGCCTGGCCGCCGTGCTGGTGCTGGTGGCCGTGTTCGCCCTGCAGGGCACGTTCGACTGGCGACCGTGGGCGGTCGCACCGCTGGAAGCCAAGGGCCTGCTCGGCCTGATCGGCGGCCCGATGCTGCATGCCTCGGTCGAGCATATCGCCGCCAACAGCATCGCCATCCTGATCCTTGGCACCCTCGCCGGCAGCGTGTATCCGAAAGCCACCGTGCGCGCCCTGCCCCTGCTGTGGCTGGGTTCGGGCCTCGGTGCGTGGATGCTGGGCAATCCGGGCAGCGTGCATCTGGGCGCCAGTGGCGTGACCCATGGCCTGATGTTCCTGCTGGCCAGCCTGGGCCTGCTGCGCCGCGACCGTGCGGCGATCGCCACCGGCCTGATCGGCATGCTGTTCTACGGCGGCATGCTGATGACCATCCTGCCGCACGCCGACGGCGTGTCCTGGCAGTCGCACATGGGCGGGGCCTTCGCCGGCATCATCGCCGCGCTGCTGTTCCGCAACGCCGATCCGCTGCCGCCGCGCCAGCGCTACAGCTGGGAAGACGAAGAAGACGAGGCCGAGCCGCTGGCCGATGACGAGCTGGAGCCGCCGTCACCGCAGCGCGTGCCGGTGCTGTGGCAGCCGCGCGAGGGCCAGGACTACGTGGTGATCCCGTTCCGCCGCCCGGACGAGCCGCGCGGCTGAGCGATGGTAGTGCCGGCCGCTGGCCGGCAACCTCATGAACCGGTAGTGGCCGACCTTGGTCGGCACTCCTGCCGTGTGCCAACCAAGGTTGGCATCTACCAGAGTCCGTCAGTTCGCCGCATTCGCCGCCGTGCCCATCCCGTCCACCGCCTGCCGGCCGAGCGCAGGATCATCGGTGAAGAAGGCATCGATGCCGGTCGCAAGGTAGGCGCGCATCTCGGCGATCGAGCCTTCCGCGTTGCGCGCAGTGTCGGCACCCTTGCGCAGGTTGCTGGGCTGGAAGTGGTTCTCCGGGCGGAAGGTGTACGGAATCACCATCAGTCCGGCCGCGTGTGCATCACGTACCAGCGATGTCGGCGTGCCCAGCGCGCCCTTGGCATCCAGCGGAATGATCGAGCGCAGCTCGGGGCCGATGCCATCGGCGTAGCCGGCGATGTCCTTCAGGCCGGCCGGGGTCATCATCTGTGCGTAGGTCAGAGTGCCGCCGGCCTTGGCGATGTCGGCCGGCTGGGTATCGCCCTTCCACAGCAGCTGCAGCAGGCGGATGTTGCTGCCCCGGCCGATCTTGCCGTGCAGGTAGCGCAGGTTGGCGGTCTCGAACGACTGGATGGTGACCGGACCGACGTTCGTATACGCGTTGCCACGCAGCGCGGCCAGCAGCTTGTCCTCCATCGGCAGGCCGATGGACTGGAAGTAGGTCGGGTGCTTGATCTCCGGCACCAGGCCGATGCCGCGGTTGGCGCGCCCGGCCTGCTGCACCAGGAAGGCCAGGATCTCGTCCAGGCTGGCGATGCGGAACTGGCCGTCGTAGGCGGTGCTGCGCAGTTCCGGCAGGCGCTCACGTGCGTACAGGGTCTTCAGCTCGGCCAGGGTGAAGTCTTCGGTGAACCAGCCGTCGACCTTCTGCCCGTCGATCACCTTGCTGGTGCGGCGGCTGGCGAACTCCGGATGCGAGGCGACGTCGGTGGTGCCACCGATCTCGTTCTCGTGGCGGGCCACCATCACCCCGTCCTTGGTCATGACCAGGTCCGGTTCGATGTAGTCGGCGCCATCGGCGATGGCCTGCGCATACGAGGCCAGGGTGTGCTCGGGCAGCAGTGCGCTTGCCCCGCGATGGCCGTAGACCGACACCTTGGGTGCGGCCGGGGTGGAGGATTCAGCACTCATGGCCACCGATGGTGCCACGGCCAGCGACAACAGCAACGCACAACCCCACGACTTCACTGCGACTTCCCCAAGCGGTATGTGATGGGCGTCAGTATGAGGCGGCAATGTGACAGGTGGGGGACCTGGGGTCGGATCCCCGCAGGGGCTCCGACCCCGGCGCCGTCATTCTTCAACTATTCCGATTGATGCGCGAAGTGGTGCGCAACTAGCCTCGGGTGACCAACAGTGACGTTGTCGGAGGCAGATCATGGAAAAGCCGATGTACATGCCGATCCTGAAATGGCGACAGGGCGAGTATCTTGCAGTGGGCCGTGCCAGCGAAGGCGTCAAGGACTGGATCCATCCCCTGTTCGAGATTCCCATCGAGCAGTGGGACTTCGAGAACGAAGCGCCTGCGAAGTCACTCGACGAGCATCTGAAGAACGTCGGCAATCGCCTGGCCAAGAACTGGAAAGCACGGCGCTGCCTGTTCGACTCGCCCTATCTTGCCGGCGACGACACCATGGCGGACGGGCAGCACCATCTTGAGCGGGTCTTCGACCTCACGCGTACAGCCGGTTGCCAGGCTGTTCCCGTAACCGGCATTGACCGGCATGCCGACTACCAGCAGGCAGTGGCCCGCATTATTGCCCGCGATGATCGCGGCTGCGGATTGCGGCTGGTACCGGATGATCTTGAAGGCAGGGGTCTGACCCGAATCCCGGCATTGTTGAAACTGCTGGGCCTTGCGCCAGGCCAGGTGGACCTGATCCTGGACAGCTCGGCCGATGTCGCCGACTCGCCCACGCTACAGTCAACCACGTGGCAGGCCTGGATCGCAGCCGTTCCGGATCTGGTCGACTGGCGATCAATCACCATCGCGGGCGGCAGTTTCCCTGCCAGCCTGAGCCCCTCGTCAAACTATCGCCCGCATGGCGATGTGAACCGCCGGGAATGGCGCGCGTACACCCGACTTGCCGGTAGTCGTCCAGATCGGATGCCGTGGTTTGGCGACTACGGCTGCGCTTCCCCACAGACCGAGCTGATGGATCCACGCCTGTTCGACCCCAATGCCAAGATCAAGTACACGACCGATGACCAATGGCGGATCGTGGTCGGCACCCAGATCAAGCGCAATGGTCGCGACCAGTACCGCGATCTGTGCAACCACCTGGTCTCTGAACCACCGGTGGTGTTCATGGGACGCGGCTACAGCTGGGGGGATGAGTACATCGAGGACTGTGCCAACAATGTCAGCAGTACCGGCGGAAGTTCCACCTGGCCGACCGTGGCCACCAACCATCACCTGACTAAGGTTGTTCGCGACCTCGCCAATCTGGCCGGCGCTTCATCTGTTCCCTGACCAGCGCACGGATTTCCGCAAGACTGTAAAGCTCACCCAGGCGCTCGCACAGCGCTGCACGGTTTCCGCGCAGCGCTGATTTTTCAGCGGTCCTACTGCTGATCAAGGCTTTCAGCTCATCGCGCCACAGCAGTGCCGCCACGGCGGTGGCGCTTACCGAGGGGTTGAGCCTGGCAGGCCGCAGCAGTTCCATCCTGACGGCATTGCGCGCACCACGTGAGGCCAGCCTGACCCCCCACCATGCAGGCAGTGTCTCCAGCGCATGATCCAGATGGCGCTGGCCCACCACGATCGTCGCCTTGTCGAGCACGTCGGAATAGAACTGCTGCTGCAATGGCAGTCTGCGCAACGTGTCGACATCACTCTTGATCTCGTAGCCGTGCAGGTGGCCATTGATGACACAGACATCGACCCGGCAGGCGCCGCGAGCAAGCCCCATTTCCTCCACGACAAGCGTGTTCGGATTGGCGACATGCTCTGCGATGACCTTGCTCAGCAGCGCTGATCGCACGTCACTGTCGGTGATCGGGTTCATGGCGGGATGATATCAAGGAGGCGTCGCGGCCCGGGTTGAAACAGGGGTCAGAGCCCCTTCGGGGATCTGACCCCGGCGCCTCTCAGCCGAGCGCGGGCTCGGCGCTACAGGAACGCGGCCTTACTTCCCGATGCAGAAGCTGGAAAAGATCCGTCCCAGCAGGTCATCGGCACTCATCTGCCCGGTGATCTCACCCAGCGCGTCATGCGCCAGCCGCAGTTCCTCCGCGGCCAGCTCCAGGTGTTCGTGGGCCAGTTCGGCATCGGCGCGTTGCGCGTGTTCCTGCGCGCGTTCGATCGCATCCACATGGCGCGTGCGCGCAGAGAACTCACCATCCACCTGCTCCCCCGCCCCGGCCGAAGCGATGCTGCGCAGGCGCGCATGCAGATCATCGAGCCCGGCGCCGGTGGCGGCCGAGACGAACACGCGGTCCGGATCGTCCAGCGCCGGCAGCACATCCAGCAGGTCCGACTTGTTGTGGATGTAGACCTTGTGCGGCACCGCCGCCACGGCTTCGCCCAGCGCCACTTCACCGGCCGCCGGATCGCGCGCATCCAGCACGATCAGCGCCAGGTCGGTGCGCTCGATTTCCACGTGCGCGCGGCGCATGCCTTCGCGTTCGATGGCGTCTCCGCCATCGCGCAGGCCAGCGGTGTCGACCAGGGTCAGCTCCAGGCCATCCAGACGGATGGTCTCGCGCAGCGTGTCGCGGGTGGTGCCGGCGATGTCGGTGACGATGGCGCGCTCGCTGCCGGCCAGCGCATTGAGCAATGAACTCTTGCCGGCATTCGGCGGGCCGATCAGCACCGCATGCAGGCCATCGCGCAGGCGGCGGCCGCGCTCGGCGTCCCGCCGCAGCAGGACAAGATCGCCGCGTGCCTGCTCCAGCCCACGCCGCACCTGTGCCCCCCCGAGCGTATCCAGTGGTTCGTCGGCAAAGTCGATGGCCGCTTCCACATGGATGCGCAGCAGCACCAGCTGCTCGACCACGGCGTCGATGCGGCGCGAGAACACACCATCCAGCGAACGGCGTGCAGCGCGCGCGGCACGGTTGTCGCCCGCGGCGATCAGGTCGGCGATGGCCTCGGCCTGGGCCAGGTCCAGCTTGCCGTTGAGGAACGCCCGTTCGCTGAACTCACCAGGCCGCGCCTGGCGCGCACCGAGCGCGATGCAGCGCGCGACCAGCTGCTGCAGCAGCACCGGGCTGCCGTGACCCTGCAGTTCCACCACCTCTTCGCCGGTGAAGCTGTTCGGCGCCGGGAACCACAGCACGATGCCATCGTCGATCACCTCATCGTCGGCATCGCGCAGGCGTGCGTAGTGCGCATGACGCGGGCGCAGCGCGGGCGCACCCAGCGCGTTGGCGATGGCCGCAGCGCGCGGGCCGGACAGGCGCAGCAGGCCGACGCCGCCGGCACCGGGTGCGCTGGCGATGGCTACGATGGTGTCAGTGCGAAAGGTATCGTCCATCTCTCAAAGCTTCTCCAGCTGCGCGCGCGCCTGTGCGGCACCGCTGCCCTGCGGCTGCAGCGCCAGGTAGGTGGTATAGGCCTGCTTGGCCTTGGCCTTGTCGCCTGCGTTGAAGTAGGCATCGCCCAGGTTCAGATGGGCGACCGCGCGCGACGGATCGATCTTCAGCGTGTTCTCCAGCCAGCGCGCCGCTTCGGCGTAGCGCTGCTGACGGTAGTAGACGAAGCCGAGGTTGTTCGCCGCCTGGGCGAAATCGGGGCGCAGCTTCAGCGCTTCGGTGAACTGCGCGGCCGCTTCGTCGTACTGCTTCTCGCGGTACAGCTGCAGGCCGCGGTCGTTGGCCTGCTGCGCGCGCTGGCGGTCGGACGCCGGGCCGGCGGTGGGCACCACCAGCTTGGCCTTGCCACCCTGCAGGTCGGCCACGGTCACCGGCGCCTGGCTGCCCTTGGCCTCGCTGGCCGCATCCACCTTGTTGTTCAGCGCGATCGCATCGGCGGTCAGCTGGCGCGTATCGGCGTTGAGGAATTCCTGGCTGTCCGGCACCTGGAACACGAACTCACCGCCCTGCGAGCCGGGCAGGCTGCCGAAGGCCGGGGTCTGGTGCGAGACCGCCGAAACTGCCGGTGCCACGTAGGCGGCCAGCTCGGTACCGGTGATCAGGCCGTCGCCGTTGAGGTCGCCCTTGCCGGCCAGCGCCTGCAGCAGCACCCAGGTGAATACCGAGTGGCCGTTGGGGCCGGCATCGGCCACCTGCTGGTCGGCACCACCGGCGGTCAGCATCTGCCGCGCGCTGCGACGCGCGTTCTCGCGCAGGAACGACGACGACGAGGGGCCACCACGGGTCAGGCCCAGGCCGCTGTAGCAGGCATCCATCACGAACATCACATGCTTGGCCTGCATGCTCTCGGCGATGTTCTGGATGTCGGTCATCGCGATGGCGTCGGTAGCGAATTCCTTCGGGTCCGAATCGACCGGAATGATGTAGCCGAGGTCGCGCCCGGAGGCGAGCTGGCGGGTCGCGCCATGGCCGGCGAAGAACACGAACACGCGGTCGTTCTTGCCGGTGCGGTCGTCGGCCAGGCGGTCGTGGAAGGCGGCCAGGATGTTGTTGCGGGTCGCCTGCTCGTTCTTCAGCACGATCACCTGCGAGGACGGGAAGCCGAACTGCCCGGTCAGGGTATCGGCCACCGCCTGTGCGTCATGGCTGGCGTATTCCAGCTTCGGCCACTTGGCATAGTTGTCGATGCCGACCACGATCGCCCAGGACTTCTCGTAGCCGGTGGTGACCGTGGCGGCACCGGCATCACCCTTGCGCGCACGGGCAACGGTGAAGTCGCGGCCGTTCCAGCCGGCGAACTGGTAACCATCGGCGATCAGCCGGTCGAGGATCTGCGGCAGCGCCTTCACCGCACGATCGTGGATGTCGTGGAACAGGATGATGCCGCGCTGTTCCTTGTTCACCTGGTCGAGTACGCGTTGCACGATCGACTCCGGCACCGGGTCGGCCCAGTCCATCGAGTCGATGTTCCACATGATCGACTTCAGCCCGGCCTCGTTGAGCAGTTGCAGGCCCTCGGCATTGCGCGCGCCGTACGGGAAGCGGAACAGGGGCGCGCGCTTGCTGTCGACATCCTTCAGCAGCGTGTCGGTGTCGAGCACCTGCTGGCGCAGCGCGTCACCGGTGGTGCGCGACAGCTGGGCGTGGGTCAGGCTGTGGTTGCCGACCGCATAGCCCTCTTCCATCAGGTTGCGGCTGATCTTCGCCATCGGGCCGAGGCTGACCTTTCCGTCGGCCTCGACCTTGCCCAGGTTGCGGCCCACCTCGAAGAACACGCCCGGCACGTCGTAGCGCTTGAGGATGGCCACCACTTCATCGGTATAGGCCTTGTGCGGGCCATCGTCGAAGGTCAGCACCACGGTCTTGGCCGGCAGGTCGCGGCCGAAGATCTCGCGGTCGCTGTCCTTCATCGACATCGGGTACGGCTCGATCACGCCATAGTCGCGCAGGATCGCTTCGCGGCTGTAGTCCTTGTGCAGGTGGGCGATGTAGTCGTCCCACTTCTCGCGCTTCAGTTCGATGGCGCGGGTGCGCTCGAAGCGGCTGAAGATGCGGGTCAGTTCCTGGTTGTAGTTGCGCTCGATCTCATCGAGCGCCTCCAGGTCCTCACCGATGCGCTGGTGCAGTTTCACCGCCGGCAGCGACGAATCAGTGCCGACCCGCTCATGCAGATCACGCAGCACTTCGCGGAAGGCCAGGCGATCGGCATCGAACAGTTCCGGCGCAGATTCGATGTAGTCCAGCACGGTGCCGAGGGTGGCGAAGCGCTGCGGACTGGAACCGCGCAGCAGGGTGTCGAACTGCGCGGCGATCGCCGTGCGCTGTTCCAGGCCATCGTGGAACAGCTGCTGGCCGACGCGCGTGGAGGTGCCGCGGTCGGCGGCCGACTGCTGTTCCTCGTCGGCCAGCAGCACGATGATCCGGCGGTAGCCGTCGAGCTGCTTCTGCAGCGCCGCCAGCAGCGGTGCAGCGGCCGGATCGGCGGCCGCCGCGGCCTGCGCGCTCGGCTGGGTGACGGTGGTCGTCGGTGCCTTCGCGTCCTTGTCGCCACAGCCGGCAACGACCAGGGTCAACAACAACGAGGGCAGGAACAGGCGGAACGACGACGCACGCGGCATGGCGGACTCGATGGATGCAGGAACAGTGTGCCGGCGATTCTAACGCCGCATGCGAAAAGCCCGCCTTGCGGCGGGCTTCTGCGGGGGCCAGCCGGCCAGCGGCCGGCTCTACCGATTACTTCTTCTTGACCGGGGCCGGCGCGGTGGTGGCCGGGACCGGCTCGCCGCCATGGCGCTTGGTCATCCACCACTGCTGCAGCAGGCCCAGGCCGCCGTTGACCACCCAGTACAGCACCAGGCCGGACGGCATGAAGGCCATCATGACGCCGAACACCAGCGGCATGAACTGCATCATCTTCTGCTGCATCGGGTCCATGCCCGGTGCCGGGGTCAGCTTCTGGGTGAACCACATCACCGCCACGTTGATCACCGGCAGGATGAAGTACGGGTCGCGTGCGGTCAGGTCCTGGATCCAGCCGAACCAGGGCGCCTGGCGCAGTTCGACCGATTCCACCAGCACCCAGTACAGAGCGAAGAAGATCGGCATCTGGATGAGGATCGGCAGGCAGCCGCCCATCGGATTGATCTTTTCCTTCTTGTACAGCTCCATCATCGCGGTCTGGAACTTCTGGCGGTCGTCGCCATAGCGTTCCTTCAGCTGCGCGATGCGCGGCTGGAAGCGGCGCATCTTGGCACCGCTCTTGTACTGGGTCGCCGACAGCGGGTACAGCACCAGCTTCAGCAGCACCACCAGGCCGACGATCGCCCAGCCCCAGTTGCCCACCAGCTTGTGCACCTGGTTCAGCACCCAGAACAGGCCCTGGCCAATCACCGCCATCATCGAGAAGCGGCTGTAGTCGACCACGCGGTCCAGGCCCGGCACGTCTTCCTTGGCAATCAGGTTCACCAGCTTCGGGCCGACCCACAGGCGGGCCTCGGTGCTGGTGGACTGGCCCGGGGCCACGGTGAAGGCCGGGCCACGCGCTTCGATCAGGTCACGACCGGCTACCTGCGACAGCACGTAGTGCGCGGTCTGGTCCTTCTGCGGGATCCAGGCGGTGAAGAAGTGGTGCTGCAGCATCGCCAGCCAGCCGCCGGTGATGTTCTGGTTCAGCGTGCCGTCGTCCAGGTAGTCCTTGAACGCACGACGCTGGTACTTCTTGTCGTTGTCGTACCAGGTGGCGCCGTTGAAGCTGAACGAATCCGGGTTGGTCATGCTCCGCGACAGGATGGTCGGGGTGCGGTCCAGGGTGCGGTAGACGTAGCCGTTCCACGGTGCGGCACCGGCATTGCTGACTTCGTCCTTGAAGCGCACGGCGTACTCGTTGCGCGAGACGGTCAGGGTGCGCTTGATGGTCACGCCGTTGTCGGCGGTCCACACGAACGGGATCTGCAGTTCGTTCTGGCCCTTGGCCAGCACGAAGTCGCGGGTGTCACCGACCAGCTTGAAGCCGTCAGCGCCGGGAACCGGGGTGTTCTTGTCTTCGCTGGCCCAGCCACTGATCGCGCTGTACGGATGCGCGGGGTCTTCGGTCAGCAGGCGTACCGGCGGGCTGCCTTCGTCCTTGGTCTGCGGGAACTGCAGCAGCTCGGCATCGAGCACGCGGCCGCCGTCCAGTACCAGGCGCAGCACGTCGGTGGTGACGGTCACGCGCTGGCTGGCCGGGGTGGCACTGGCCTGGGCCTGCACAGCGGCCTGGCCCGGGGCACCCGGGACCTGCGCGCTGGGGATGCTGCCCGGGGTCGCGCCCGGAACACTCTGTGCAGCAGCCGGGGCCGACGTGGTCGTCGGTGCCGGGGGCGGAGCAGCCTTTTCACGGCTCCACTCCATCCACAGCAGCACGGCCACCATCAGCCAGGCAAAAATGAGGAATACGCGGGTCTGGTTCATCAGCGGACAGGCTCGGCGGGGCCGGGACGCGATGCCGGCTCGGTCAAAGAAGGAGTTGCGATGCCATCAGGCGGCGGCATTGTGCCGTCCACGCCCGGCGCGGGCAATGCACGCAGGCGACGCAGCAGGCGCAGGAAGGCCTGGCGGATCTCGTCGTTGCTGGCGGAACGCGCAGCACTACGAGCCACGACGACGAAGTCGCCTGGCTGGATTTCGGTACGTGTCTGACGCAGGATGTCGCGCAGGACACGCTTGATCCGGTTACGCCCAACGGCGTTCGGATCAACCTTGCGGGAAACCGCCAGACCCAGCCTGGCCGGCCGGTCAGCCGGCAGCCAGTGCAGGGTCATCAGCGGATCGGACACACGGCGGGCGCCGTTGAAGACCGTTGAATATTCGGCACGCGTGCGAACCCGCGCAGAGCGAGGGAATCGCTTGCGCGGGTCTGCAGTATTCA
Source organism: Stenotrophomonas sp. 109824_Sma (assembly GCF_056480025.1). Lineage (NCBI taxonomy): Bacteria > Pseudomonadati > Pseudomonadota > Gammaproteobacteria > Lysobacterales > Lysobacteraceae > Stenotrophomonas > Stenotrophomonas sp. 109824_Sma. Next base: position 4,794,244 of record NZ_CM151078.1, read on the forward strand.
CTGTCGAAGGGATTGCGTCTGCCGCGAGGTGCGGCATGGCAATCAGGCGCTCAGGACTTTGCGGCCCTTGGCGCGGCGACGCGACAGGATCTTGCGGCCGTCAGCGGTCTTCATACGGGCACGGAAGCCGTGGTCGCGCTTACGCTTGAGGTTGCTGGGCTGGTAGGTGCGCTTCGTGGCCATTGGGGGCCTCTCGTATGAATGGGACGGAAAGAACCGGAAATTCTAGAGAGGTACCCTACCCCGCGTCAACCCCTGGCAGCTACGCGAATTCACTGGGCTGTGCAATAGCTGTGGATGTTTTTGTGAATAAGTAGGGGACAAGCATTCCGAAGGCGGGCGCTCGGTGGTAGTCTGAGCCATCCATTTCCCCCCTTTCCGGCCTGTGTTTGGGCGCCTTGTCGCGTCCATGCCCCGGCCACCGGACGATTATTGCTG